>NZ_JAGGPT010000009.1 GCF_018613715.1 Chryseobacterium sp. ISL-6
GATCTCAAATACTACAGCAACAGTCATTGTAAATGGAGGAACTGCTCCTTACAAATATGCAGTAGACGGAACTTCAAATTGGCAGGATTCTAATGTATTTACAAACCTTACAAGAGGACAGCATACTTTCTTTGTTAAAGATGTCAATAACTGCGCACCGATTTCTGCTGAAATTACTGTACTTAACCTGATCAACGCCATAACTCCTAATGATGATAATATCAACGACTATATCGATTACAGCGCACTTGCTTACAAAGGAAATTTAAGCTTCGTTATTTATGACCGGTATGGTAATAAAATATTCACTGGTGATAAATTCAATAATTATAAATGGGATGGTAAACATTCTGATAAAAAAGTTGTGACTGGAACCTATTGGTATCATATTAATTGGAATGAACCCAACAAAGAAAAAACTCCAATAAAATATACAGGTTGGATTTTAGTTAAAAACAGAAATTAATCCCGAATTACAAAGCTTTTAAACAGTGAACCTATACCCTTGTTTTTTTCTATTATTGCGTGCAATTTTATAAAAACATATTATGATTTATCAAATAATCTACTACTTTTGCAAACAATCATAATTCCCATATCAATGAAAAAATATCTACTCAGTTTATTTTTATTTTTAATTACACTTAACACGCTTTTTGCACAAAGAGATACAGACCATTGGTTTGCTCCTTATTTTGATAACTCCTCCACATCAGCAACTAACTATACACATGGCCTGTATTTTTCTACAGATTCCACTACTCCTTTTGATGTGAAAATTTACAGTAACAATGTTGTTATAGGAACTGTTACTATTAGTAAAAATAATCCTCAGTCTTTTGCACTAGGAGCACAGTATATCAGAACAACAAGTTCTTCAAGCGCAGCTGTTCCAACTAATCTCGGTGTTTACACCAAAGGTGATAAACCTTATTTTACTTCACTAAGAATTTACAATAGCTCTCACGGAGAGATTGTCACTTCAAAAGGAAAAGCCGGCATTGGAACTGAATTCTACGCTGCTGCCACTCCAATGACAGTAAATTCAACATCTAATAATTTCACTACTGGAATAATGGCAACAGAAGATAATACAACTGTAACCGTTTCAGGATATGATCCGAACATACAATTTATTAACAATACAACTCCTCCACTTTCTATGACTGTTAATTTAAATAAAGGACAGTCTTATATTCTGGCAGGACTTGGAGATTCAGCAGCAAACCAAAGTGGCTTCATAGGAGCCAAAATAGTTGCTAGCAAACCAGTATCTGTCACTAATGGTAATTCTAATGGATTCTACGCCACTATTGCTGCAGGAGATTTTCCTGACGGCTCAGACCTGATTATGGATCAATCAGTGCCTACTAATCGTCTTGGAAATGAATTTGCCATGGTTAAAAGTATCTCTACCAGTAGTGATAATATGGAAGGTGGAATTATCATCGCAACACAAAACAATACGGAAATTTACCTTAATGCCGGGACAACACCTGTAGCAACAATTAACGAAGGAGACTATTATAGAATTTTAGCAAATGCTTATGTTACTCAAACTGGAGGACACTCAAACATCTACATCCGAACTACTAAAAATGTATACTTATATCAATTAATAGGTTCTGGAAATGCCAACAATACGGGAGGATACAATTACATTCCACCTTTAAATTGTTTCTTACCCCGAAAAATTGATGAGATTGGTAAAATTCAGGAAATGCCAACCTATACTGGTAATGTTACTTTAAAACTCAATATTCTAACCGAGGCCGGTGCAGCTGTAACAGTAAATGGTACAACACCTACTGCAGCGCAGGGCCCATTTCCTCTTACAGGAAATACACAATGGGTAACTTACGGGATACAAGGTATCACAGGCAATGTGACAATTACATCTACTAAGGCAGTAACTGCTGGAATCAACGGTGGGTATAATACAGCAGGTTATGGCGGATATTTCGCAGGATTCTCATCTATTCCGGTAATTGCCAAACAAACAGGGGACTGTATTCCTGGAATTGTACTAGAAGTTGATGATAGTTTTGAAACTTATCAATGGTCATTGAACGGAAATCCGATTCCTGGCGCTACAAGCAATTCATATACTCCAACTCAATCAGGGAATTACTCTGTAAGAATTACTGTAGGAAGTTGTCCACCGGCAACAACTCCTGTTTATAAAGTATTCTCTTGTCTTGAACAATCTACTAAAGCAATAACACTTTGCGAAGGCTATCAGGCAATTGTTCCAGAATTTACAAATTCAACCCAAACATATGTTCCCGGAACAGTAACGATTGTTACCCCGCCTACTAATGGAGCTGCAACTATTGATCCTGTAACTGGAGTCATTACTTACGTTCCTAATTTCGGTTATTTCGGTCCGGATACTCTTGTCTATAAGTTCTGTGGAAATGCTCCTGAATTTATCGATTGTGAGCAGATAACATTGAGTTTAACCGTGTCTGCTACACCAGTTGTTAATAATGCTGCTCTAAGAACTTGTTTTCTTGAACAAAACCCTGCGACGGGTCTGTTTAACCTTACAACAGCAGGAGTAACTTCACAAACTGGAATTACGAAAAAATATTATCCATCTCCAACTGATGCTATTAACGGCACAAATGAAATTACAAACCCGATTACATATATTGCTCCAACCGGTGTAGTATATATTAAGGTAATTAATGCTAATGGATGTTATAAAGTTGCCGAAGTAACGCTTACTGTTATGGCTCCTATAAAATCTGCAGTGTTGGTTGACAAAATTATCTGTATGGAAGATAAGACAACTCTTGATGCTGGTCCTGGATTCAACACTTATGAGTGGAGTACCGGAGCAAATACACAATCCATAACCAACGTTGGAGTGGGAACTTATTGGGTAAAATTAAAAACAGGAGAATGTACAACATTACAAACAGTAAACGTCTATGCATCAGAGCAACCTGTTATTTCAAATATTGATATTACAAGCAATACAGTTACAGTGTATGCTTTAGGTGGAACATCTCCATATAAATATTCTATAGACAATATCAACTGGCAGGACTCTAATATATTCAATAATATTCCGCGGGGTGATGCTACTGTTTATGTTAAGGACGCTTATGACTGCGATCCCATTAATGTAAGTATCACTGTTCCTAATTTAGTGAATGTAATTACTCCGAATGATGATGGAGTGAACGATTTTATTGACTATTCATCATTATCATACAAGCCTAATTTAACATTCAATATTTATGACAGGTATGGTGCTAAAATCCATGAGGGAAATAAACTTAATGGATATAAATGGAATGGTACAACAAATGGAAGCAAAAGAGTATCTACTGGAAACTACTGGTTTGATATAAGCTGGAGTGAACCAAATAAAAGGCAAACACCTATAAAATATTCAGGCTGGATCTTGGTAAAAAACAGGGAATAACAGTTTTAAAATATCTATAAAAAAACCACGATTTGAAATCGTGGTTTTTTTATTGTTTTTTCAACATATTAATGCTTTTTATTATTAAATTTGCGTTAAAAGCTAGCGCTAAATGAAGAAAACTCTATCTTTTCTATTAATATTTTATATTTTCACGTCTGCTTTTGCACAATTAGACAGGGAACACTGGTTTGCTCCAATGGTAGATAGAACAGGTAATCCCAATCCGTATCAAAATTTGTATTTATCTACCAATCGAATAACATCGTTTCCGGTTAGTATTTATAACAATAATGTTTTGATTGGCACAGTAAATATAAGCAAGAATAACCCTCAGAAATTTGATGTACTAAGAGATTACATTATCACTACCCAACAAACGGATCTCTTTACTCCTACGTCAAAAGGACTTTACTTAAAAGCTGAATTTCCGTTTTATGCTAATTTAAGATTCTCTGTATTTAATCATGCCGAGATTATTACTTCGAAAGGTATTCCATCCACTGGAAAAGTCTTCTATGCTGCAAATGCACCACTTAGCGTCAATAATCCCATCCTAAATTTCATGACAAGTATTCTGGCAACAGAAGATAATACTACAGTTACCATATCAGGATATAAACCAGTTGTACAATTCTCAAATGGAACAACAGGGGCAAGTAATCCGGTCATGACTTTCACTCTTAATAAAGGTAAATCATACATTATTGATGGTATAGGAGATATTACAGGAAACTCCGATGGTTTTATAGGAGCTAAAATAGTTGCTAATAAACCAGTCAACATTACCAATGGTAATTTTAATGGCCAATATGCCGGAAACTTTCTTACAAGTTCTGATATTTTAATGGACCAGTCCGTCCCCGTTGAAAGGCTTGGTAATGAATTTGCCCTTGTAAAAGGAAATGGAAATCTCGGTGCAAATATGGAAGAGGTACTTGTAATTGCAACCGAAGATAACACTCAGGTTCTTGTTAATAATGAATTAATTCCTATTACAACCCTAAATACAGGACAATATTTTGTGATCCCGGATAGTAAATATCAATTGCAGGGAAATAATCATTATAACTTATACATCAGAACCTCAAAAAACGCTTATATATATCAGATGTTAGCAGGAACTTCTGTTGCAGGTGATGAAGTTGCAACAGGTGGTTTTAATTTCATTCCAGCCTTAAATTGTTACTTACCAAAACAAATTAATGAGCTCGGTTTTATTGATGAAAATTTTGTTCACTCCAATATTAATCCGAATGGGATTCTCAACATTCCAACAAAGCTAAATCTAATTACAGAAAGAGGAGCAAATGTAACGGTAAATGGTATTACTCCTCCAACTACAACTGGTCCATTTAATATGACAGGTACAAACAATTGGGTCACTTATGGAATTCCTAATGTTACCGGAACGATTACGGTCGTTTCTGATAAGGCTATTACTGCCGGTATTAATGCTGGAAGCGACGCAGTAGGATACGGAGGCTTTTTTGCGGGTTTCCCAACTCAGCCGGTTATTTTAAAATCAGGAGGAGATTGTGTTCCCGGAATTGTCCTTACGGTAGATCCAACAATTTACAATGCCTATCAGTGGTACAGAAATGGAGCCATTATTCCGGGAGCTACAGGAATAACGTATATTCCAACACAATCAGGAAATTACACTTGTGCAGTTACTATGGGAAGTTGTGCCCCTCTAATTACCCTGCCATATAAAGTTTTAAATTGTACCAATCAAACTACTGCTACTTATGATGTTTGTACAAGTCATGTGATAACTCCGGCTTTTACCAATTCACCACAAGCTCCGGTTGTATCCACAATAGCTATTACAACACCCCCTACTTCAGGAACAGCAACTATAAATCCTACCACTGGTGTTATCACTTACAATGTTACCAACCCAGGAACTGCCGGAACTGACACTTTTACATATACATTTTGCGGTAATGATCCAGATTTTCCAGATTGTGAAACCGTAACTGTAACAATAAATATCAAAGTTATTACTGTAACGGATACAAGTTTATCTGTCTGCAATATTAATGGGCTGGGAACATTTAATCTTACATTAGCAAATGTTACCACAAATACCCCGGTAACAATCACATACTATCCTACTCTTATCGATGCACAAACAGAAAATGCGGCAGCACTGATAACAACCCCCAACACCTATTCGGCACCAAATGGTACTATTGTATATGCTGTTGTAAAAAATAATTTGGGATGTAAGAGTATTGCTAAAATAACACTCAATTTATATCCTGTGGCAATTGTCCTACAAAATTATACAGGTACTTTTTGTGATGATAATTTTGATGGCATTGTAACGGTTATCCTACCCAACATTACACCGTTGGTTTTAACTAACAGCACCTACTTCCCAAACGTCCGATATTATGCTAATTTTGCTGATGCCGACGCTGGAAACACAAGTACACTACCCAATACATGGAGTTTTAGTGCCTCAACAACCATATTTATAAGAGTAGATTCCCCTGATGGATGTGCAAAAGTTATTCAGCCTCTGAATTTCGTAATTGGTGCCAGGATCCCGCTGATAAAAGACACCGTAACAGAAAACTATTGCGATGATGATCTAGATGGAATTAAACAGGTTAACCTATCCCAATATATCAGTCAGTTTACTGCTGATCCACTAGTAACAGTAAGTTTTCATGGAAGTCTTTCGGATGCTCAGAATGATATCAGCCCAATTACTAACCCAGCAACCATAACGGGTACCCAAACGATATATGTAAGATTTGAAAAATCCGGAGTTTGTGCCCAAATAGGAAAGATTATCATCACCATTAAAACTCCGAGAAAATCTGATCTCCTGACTGATCAAATTATCTGCCCTAAAACAAGAACTATATTGGATGCAGGTCCAGGTTTTGAAAGTTATCTTTGGAGTACAGGAGCCACTACTCAATCGATTTCCAACATTCCTGCCGGCAGCTATTGGGTTGACCTAAAATATAATGGCTGTACATACAGACAATTTGTAAATGTTGTTGAATCCCAATCTCCAGCCATTATTTCAATAGATATTAATGGTAGTACTGTAACTATTGGAGCAAGCGGGGGAACACCACCGTATGAGTATTCATTAGATGGAACTACATGGCAAACTTCAAATGTTTTTCAAAACTTACCTAGAGGCAGCTATATTGCCTATGTAAGAGATTCTAAAAGGTGTGAAGATGTTCAAAGACCTTTTACCATCATAAACCTTATCAACACGATTACTCCAAACGATGATGGCCATAATGATGGAATAGATTACTCTGCATTAATGACTAAGGAAAATATTGAGTTTAGAATATATGACAGATATGGTGCAGAAATTTTCCGTGGCAATTCATCAAATCGTTACACTTGGGATGGAAAATTAGGTGGCAGGCCAGTGAATACAGCAACCTACTGGTATACGATCAGCTGGACTGAATTCGGAGCCAGTACTACCGTAAAATATTCAAGCTGGCTATTGGTTAAAAATAGATAATCAAGAATCTCATCCTTATAAAAAATGCTAAAACAATAATGTTATAACATTCATTAACAATTATGAACCAAAGTTTAATATAACTTTAACCTGTTTTCACTATCTATATAGGTATAAATTGATGTAATTCTGTGTAATTTTGCCCCAATATATGAAGAAACTTATTACTCTATTGCTGCTGGTTTTTCTGGCAAAAATCAACGCTCAAGTCTATTCCGGGGAAGTATTTCTCAGAGATAATTCAATACTATATCTTAATCAGGTTTATGTAACAAATCTTAATACACAGAGAACCGTTCTTACAGATTACAATGGAGATTTTAATATCCAGGCTAACCCTGGTGATATCATCCGTTTCACTTCTATTGTTACAGAAAGAAAAGATATTCAGCTTACCCCTCAAATGTTTGGTCCTAAAAGCTTAATTGAATTAAAAATTGCTTATCATGATATTCAGGAAGTTGTTATCAGCAGATTTAAACCAACTGGGAATTTAAGATATGATGTAAATGCAATAGCTAAAAAAGACAAAGCCCTCGAACTGAAAAAAGTAATTGGTCTACCAGAGCCCAAAGGAGATGGAAATCCCCCTCAACTTCCTGTGGCAGGGCTACGCGATGGCGGATTGACTTTCAGTCTGGAAAGTATTTATGATATCTTATCTGGTGAAAGAAAAAAGCAACAACGTTATGTAGCTTATGAAAACATGAATAATTCAGTTACTCAGATAAAAAATTATTTAGGTAAGGATTATTTTGTGAAATTTAAAATCCCGGAAAATCTAATTGATAACTTCTTGCAATTCGTTTATTCTTCTGAAAATATACAGCCATATATACAGGCTGGAAATTTTGAAGCTGTAAAAATTCCAATTGAAAAGTATTTACCTATCTATCAGAGAAGACTGAGAAACTCTCATCTTCAGGATATTATAAAATAAAAGGCATATTTTTTAGAGATTGCTTAAAATTATTGTTTGCTTGAATATATATTCTTAAATTTATCTCACGAACTTGTGTTTAAAATAAAAACATTTTTAGTTCGTTATCATATTTAAAACTAACTGGCCCGAACACAAATTAAGGAGAAACACCAAATTTTTAACTTAATATTTGTTGAATGAAAAAGTTGCTTTTATCTTTTTGTACAATTATGTGCTTTAGTCTCTCTGCCCAAAAAAAAGGAAAAGACTATACTAATATCATAAAAAGTAAAAACATTTATGAAATAAATGCTTTTCTAAGAGATGCTCACCCAGACGATCCACGTAGATCAGTACTAAAGCCAAAAGTAATGGATATGATGGCGGAATATATAAAAAACGCCCATCCTGCAGATCAAAAGGTTAAAGAAATGCAGGAAATGCTTGCCTTGCTAAAAAGGAGACCCTCTACCAAGATCACTTTTGATGAAATGAATGCCATCATTAAGCAAAAACAAATAGCAAAATATAAAGCAGAACTAGCAGCCAAACAATCTACAGTAATATATACCCCAAGTAATGCCCAAAACGCTATTGTTGTAAATGCATCATCAAATACAGTTGCTATTCCCGATGCTGAAGCTGAAGAATTCAATATGTTGATGAGTGTCTCTCCTGTTGAGCATAAAAATAAGACAGTGAAAATATTGAACTCTCTTTTTGACAACGATCCCATGAGCAAGGACTGTATTGTTCTTATCGAGAACAAATCTGATTGTAACATTATCGTAAGAATGGAAGGAGTTGGTATTACTAAATACAGACTTGCTGTTCCTGCTCATAACGAAAGTTCAATTGTCATAGACAAAGGCGACTATCTCTTTACCAGTATTGTTTGTGGAGCTCAATACGCTTCTCAAAAAACAATTCAAAAGCCCTTACTTGTTGCCTTAGGCTCTTCTGACCCTAAATAAACAAAATAGCGGTGTCTCTTTTATATCTAAAAGCACTATATTTTACTTTAATTTTGTTATTTTTGCCAGATTTTCATTTATACTCATGGGCAAAAATAAAATAGCAAGATTCGAAGAAAACAAGATATTACCTAATGTTATTCAACCGACAAGGGAAGAAGCTTTAACTAGTTTTGAACTCAAAGGAAAGTGGAGAACAAATTTCTTCAAGAATGACAATCCTATTGTTCTTGAGCTAGGATGTGGAAAAGGAGAATACTCTGTAGGTCTTGCTAAAGCTTTCCCTGAAAAGAATTTCATAGGGATAGATATCAAGGGTGCAAGATTTTGGTTCGGAGCTAAAGAAGCTGTTGAAAACAATATGTCCAATGTCGCATTCCTTAGGTCTCAAATAGAATTAGTTGATAACTTCTTTGCCGAAAACGAAGTAGACGAAATATGGATCACCTTCCCTGATCCACAAATCAAATACAGGCGTACAAAACACAGACTTACTCATCCCGATTTTCTGGATCGTTATAAAAAATTCTTAAAACCTGGTGGGATTATTCATCTAAAAACAGACTCTGAATTTTTGCATGGTTATACTTTAGGGTTTTTACAGGGTGCCGGTTATGAAATTATTACTGCTCACCACGATATTTATGGAGCTCCAGAATATGATCCAGACACAAAACACTTAAGAGATATAAAAACATATTACGAAGAACTTTTTTCAGCAAAAGGAAAGACTATTACTTATATAAAGTTCCGGATAAGCTGACCCCATTTTAAAAACATTTGATGAAAAAAAAAATTTTGACAATCTTACTCTTCTCTTTTCTAACTCCCACTCTCATTAATGCTCAAAAGAACAAAAGAGAGATTCTAAAAAGCACAAATATCATAGAAATTGAAGAGTATCTTAAAAACACACATCCTGAAGATCCTAAAAGAAACGTTTTAAAAACCAAGCTAATTGTCTTGAAAAATCAGCAATGGACACTTGGAAGGAAAGACGCAAAACCTATGGAAGCCAGACCTGTTATTAACGAAATCCCTTCTAGACATCCCCATGATCCAGAAGAATTTAAACGATTAATTTTTGAAAGTTCCAAAAATCACAAAGATAAAACTGTTAAGCTCCTGAATACCATGTTTAATGAGGATACCACCAGGAAAGAATCGATCCTGTTATTCAGAAACAACTCTGACTGTAACCTTGTGCTAAAGATTAAGGGTGAAAACTCTTATCATATGGCAATTCCAGCACATAACGAAGATTTTATTGTAATTGAAAAAGGAAATTATGCACTTGAAAGCAATGTCTGTAATGTAGAATATAATTCCCAAAAAGAGATCAAAAGAAATATTATTCTAACTATAAATAATAGTGACTAGCTAGGGAAATAGAAATTTTATAAATAAAAGTAAACTCTTACATTTACAATTCAAATTTTTTTTTATGAAAAAGAAATTAATTTTTTCAGCTATAACAATATCCCTGGTCTTAGTAAGCTGCAGTGTTAATTATAATAATTATCCTGTTAGAAAGACCTATCCCCCAACCTCAAATACATCTTCTTCATCTGTTAATACAGAAAGGGAGTATAATGAGCTTTTAAAGACTTATAAATCTGAAACTGCTGATGTACTAAATGATCTCTTAAATGGCTCTTCAGACAGTTCAAAAACATCCTTCTCTGTAGAAAATAAATCCCGCTGTAATATGGTTCTTACCATTAGCGGAAATAATTACTATAAGAAAATACCTATTGGTGCAAATAAAATAGGATCCGTAATGCTTCCAAAAAACCAGAGTTACAAATTATCCGGAATGGTATGCAATTCCGTATATCAATCCACAAAATACATCTCGAGCTCATATTCTATAACCTTATCTAATTAACAAATTAGAATAGTAGAATTAAAAAAAAACCGCTAATAAATTAGCGGTTTTTTTATTTTAAAGAAAATCTTTAATTATTCTGCATCGAAATCAGCATCTGTATCAGCAGATACTTTTTCTCCTTCTTCTTTAGATTTTTCTTTGTCAGCTTTTCTTTGAGATTGACCATCTCTGATAGAATCAGAAACAACGTTCAAAATCATATCGATAGACTTAGAAGCATCATCATTTCCTGGAATAACGAAATCTACTTTTCTAGGGTCAGAGTTAGTATCTACGATACCGAAAACTGGAATACCTAATTTCTTAGCTTCAGTTACAGCGATGTGTTCTCTTAAGATATCAACAACGAAGATAGCAGAAGGAAGACGAACCATGTCAGAGATAGAACCTAAGTTCTTCTCAAGGTTAGCTCTTTGTCTGTCTACCTGAAGTCTTTCTTTTTTAGATAAAGTTTCGAACGTTCCATCTTTTTTCATTTTATCGATAGAGTTCATTTTCTTAACAGCCTTTCTGATAGTAACAAAGTTTGTTAACATACCTCCTGGCCATCTTTCTGTAATATAAGGCATATTAAGTTCTGAAGCGTGCTTAGCAACAACTTCTTTTGCTTGCTTCTTAGTCGCAACAAAAAGAACTTTTTTACCTGCAGAAGTAAGTTTTTCTAAAGCGCTACAAGCCTCATCTAACTTTACTGCTGTTTTATGTAAGTCTACAATGTGAATACCATTTTTCTCCATAAAAATGTACGGAGCCATATTTGGATTCCACTTTCTAGTCATGTGACCGAAGTGTACCCCAGCCTCTAGGAGGTCTTTTACATTTGCTTTTGCCATGTTTTCTGTTTTTGTTAGTTTACTTTCCGTCTTTTAAACAATCAACAACTTCTTTAGATGGGAGAAGCGTTTGGATGCTAAACGTAACGGGCAATTTTTTTGTTTAGATAAATAGATTTTAGATAAAAGATAATAGATTGAAAAAATTCTGAAATCCAAAATCTTGAATCTGAAGTCTGAAAATTAACGTTTTGAGAATTGGAATCTCTTTCTTGCTTTTTTCTGACCTGGCTTCTTTCTTTCCACCATTCTTGCATCTCTTGTAAGTAAACCAGCTGGCTTTAATGCTAATCTGAACTCAGCGTTGATCTCGCATAAAGCTCTTGAAATACCTAATCTGATAGCTTCTGCTTGTCCTGTATTTCCACCACCGAAAACATTTACGGTAACATCATACTGACCAACAGTTTCAGAAAGGATAAATGGTTGATTTAATTTATAAACCATTACGTCTGTAGAGAAATATTCTTTAGCATCTTTACCGTTTACTGTAATATTACCAGTACCTGGCTTTACGTAAACTCTTGCTACAGAAGTTTTTCTTCTACCAATTTTATGAACTGTAGACATATTAATTATTTAAATTCGTTAATATTAATTGTTTTAGGCTGTTGAGCTTCGTGCTTGTGTTCAGTTCCTTCATATAAATAAAGGTTTTTGAATAAAGCAGAACCTAATCTGTTTTTAGGTAACATACCTTTTACAGACTTTTCTAATACTTTCAAAGAATCTTTCTTTTGAAGTTCAGCCGCAGTCATAGATTTTTGACCTCCAGGGTAACCAGTATGCCAGATATAAGTTTTATCTGCCCACTTGTTTCCGGAAAGCGTAATTTTCCCAGCATTCAAAACAATAACGTTATCACCACAATCTACGTGAGGTGTAAAGTTTGTTTTGTGCTTACCTCTCAAAATCTTTGCAACCTTAGAAGCTAGTCTTCCTAAAGGTTGTCCTTCAGCGTCTACCACAACCCATTCTTTATTAGCAGTAGCTTTGTTCGCTGAAACAGTTTTGTAACTTAATGTATTCACACGTTTTAGTTAAAGATTAAACATAATTTTCCCCATAAGGGTGTGCAAAGATACAAATTAAATTTGTAATGGAAAAACATATTTAATTTAATATGTTGGTTACGTGTTTAGGTTAAACGATTCGACAGATTCTATCTATAGAAAATATTCTTGGCACAGATATTGCAAAATCATATACGATGAAAAAAAAGTTTTAGAAGATTCTAAAAACACAGGTGATAAAGTAAAGAGTTTAGTTACTAAACTCTTACTTTATTAACTTTTCCGTAAAAATTTCCGTATCCTATTATCATTTAACCATTCATTAAATTACAATTTACATTAATTTCATGTAAAAAATTATTTTTCATTCTCGAAATAATTATATTTGCCGCAAAGCCTTACTTACCATGAGTCACGGAAAAATAAGAGAAGAAAAAAACTGTCTCAATTGCGGACATACCGTAGAAGAAAGATTCTGCCCACATTGCGGACAGGAAAATACGCAGCCACGCCAACCCTTCTATTTTCTTTTCACCCATTTTATTGAGGACTTCACTCATTATGACGGGCAATTCTGGAAAACGATACAATATTTGATAGGACGCCCAGGAAGGCTAACCAAAGAATATCTTGCAGGTAAAAGACAATTGTTTGTGCCGCCTGTAAAACTATACATCTTCATAAGCTTTTTAACATTCTTTGTTCCTACTCTTTTCCCAAAATCAGAAGACACTGAACATGAAAAAACAGAAAAACACTCAGCACAAAAAAATCTAGAAGAGAAAAAAAATCAGGTAGCTAAAATAGCAGACAGCATAAAACGGGAAATGATCGCAGAAGGTGGAGAGGACAGTATTATAATTAATAATAGCATATCCAAACTTGATAAAGTTAACAAAATTGAAGATTTGCTCTCTACCAAAAAAGTTTTTAGCAGTTCTAAAGATAAATTCTCCATTCTAGGTGCAACAACAAAGAAGCAATATGATTCTCTGAGCATACATGGAGGCAAAATATATGTTTCTTTAAGACCTTTTGCTGAAAAAATATTTTCTTTGCAGGACAGAGGCTTTAACAAGAAAGAAATAACTAACCGTTTTGTGGAAACTTTTATACACTCAGTTCCGAAAGCGCTTTTTGTTTACTTACCTATTTTTGCTTTTTTTCTATGGATATTTCACAGTAAGAAAAAATGGTGGTATTTCGACCATGGTATTTTCACACTTCATTACTTCTCATTCCTACTGCTAAGTTCGTTAATATTTATTCTTGGTAGCCATTTGGTATCCGTATTGCCGAGCTACAAGGTGTTAACACTTATCTTCGGATTATGTTATACTGCCTTATTCTTTTATACCTCAGCCTACTTCTTTATAGCGCATCACAGGGTTTATGAGAATAGCAAGAGAATAAGCATCTTAAAAGGATCGATCCTGTTTATCGTCAACTTTATAGGTTTACTTTTAATGCTTATGATATTAACCTATATCAGTTTTATAATGATGCATTAATTACGCAAAGACTTACTTCCTCTAAAACTGGCTATTAAATAATAGGCTACAAAAACAGTTGAAAATTTTAGGATAGAAGGAATTGCTAATTGCAAATTAAAAATAAGAAAACCTATAAGCACTAAAACGCCCATTGCTGCAAAAGATAATCCTAATTTTTGTGGCAATGTAAAATTAGGGGTATCCAGATAATAAGCCAATCCCCATGCAAAACCAAAAGCAGCTGCATAGTAGAAATCAAGCCCCAGGTTTTCGCTGCTTAAAAAAAAATAATTAATTAGAAAACTGATCACAGTTCCCAGTCCAAAATAAATCAAAGCTTTCTGCATATAATAATATATAATGCAAAAGTAAATAAATTACTTATTATTTCTAAGGAGCATATTCGTAAAATAGCGATTGCTTAATTCAATCAAAACACCTAATGACCTGAGTTAAAGAAGCATAAAGTTAAATCTTATGTTCTATATTATTATTATATTTGGGAATTCAGAAATTTTCTAGATTTTTTATGGAAACCCAAAAATATACTCCTAAAAACAAAGTAAGAATTGTAACAGCAGCGTCATTATTTGACGGACATGATGCCGCAATTAATATTATGCGTCGTGTTATTCAGGGAACTGGTTGCGAAGTCATCCACCTTGGTCACGATAAATCAGCAGAGGAAGTTGTAAATACAGCTATCCAGGAAGATGCTAATGCTATCGCTTTAACCTCTTATCAGGGAGGTCATAATGAATATTTTAAATATATCTATGATCTTTTAAGAGAAAAAAACTCTCCACAGATTAAGATCTTCGGTGGTGGTGGCGGTGTAATTCTGCCTGAAGAAATTGAAGACATCATGTCTTATGGAATCGACAGAATCTACTCTCCGGATGATGGAAGAGAGCTTGGACTTCAGGGAATGATTGATGATCTTGTGAACAGATCAGATTTTGCAACCGGAAAAGACATCACGGTTGAAGACTTAGAATCAATTAATTTCGAAAACTCAACAAGCATTGCTAAAATTATCTCTGCTGTTGAAAACTTTTCTGATGAAAAGCCAGAATTAGTAAAAGCTATTGATGAAAAAGCGAAAGATCTTAATATTCCTATTATTGGTATTACAGGTACTGGTGGTGCCGGGAAATCTTCATTGACCGATGAACTAGTAAGACGTTTCCTACGTTCCAATACAGATAAAAAAATAGCGATCATATCTATTGACCCTTCGAAAAAGAAAACCGGAGGGGCATTACTTGGGGATAGAATCCGTATGAATGCCATCAATGATCCTAGAGTTTATATGCGCTCAATGGCGACAAGAGAAAATAACGTTTCAGTTTCTCCATTTATCCATTCAGCACTGAATGTATTAAAACTGGCACATCCTGATGTTATTATTCTGGAAACTTCAGGTATTGGGCAGTCAGGTTCCGAGGTATCTGATTTTGCTGATGTTTCAATGTATGTAATGACTCCTGAATATGGAGCATCAACACAGTTGGAAAAAATTGACATGTTAGATTATGCGGATCTCGTAGCCTTAAACAAATCTGATAAACGAGGGGCACTTGATGCTTTACAGGCTGTAAGAAAACAGTTCCAAAGAAATCACCTGTTATGGGAAAGTCCATTAGATGATATGCCGGTATATGCAACGAAGGCATCTCAGTTTAATGATCACGGAACAACAGAACTATACAACAGATTAATTTCTAAAGTTAATGACAAGTTTTCAGAACTAAAACTGAATGGGTTCGTTGAGCAGGAAATTACAGAAGAAGTAACGATCATTCCTCCAAAGAGGGTTCGCTATCTGTCTGAAATTGTTGAAAACAATAAACATTATGATGCAAATGTTATAAAGCAAGCTGAGCTGGCCAGAAAAATGTATCATATAGAAGGGGTTAAAAATATTCTTACTAATGAAATTTTAGACACCGAATACCAAAAAGCTGAAAAAGACCTTCAACAGGAAAATATCGATTTTCTTAAAAACTGGGAAGACACTAAAAAAGCTTTCCATGAGGAATTCTTTTCTTATTTCGTTCGTGGAAAGGAAATCAAAGTAGAAACCTCAACTGAATCTTTATCTCATCTAAAAATTCCTAAAATCGCTTTACCAAAATATACGGATTGGGGAGATCTTATTTTATGGAAGGGACAGGAAAACCTTCCCGGAAGCTTTCCATATACAGCAGGAATTTATCCGTTTAAAAGAACTGGAGAAGATCCTACAAGGATGTTTGCGGGAGAAGGAGGTCCTGAAAGAACAAATAGAAGATTCCATTACGTTTCTGCAGAAATGGATGCAAAACGTCTATCAACAGCTTTCGACTCTGTAACATTATATGGACAAGATCCGGCATTACCACCAGATATTTATGGTAAAATTGGAAATGCAGGGGTTTCGATTGCCACTTTAGATGATGCAAAGAAATTATATTCCGGTTTTGATTTAGTGAATGTTATGACCTCTGTTTCAATGACCATCAATGGGCCTGCTCCAATGCTGTTGGCATTTTTCATGAATGCTGCTATTGATCAGAATGTTGAAAAATATATTGCCGAGCATAAACTTGAAGCGAAGGTTGAGGCTGTTTTAAAGGCAAAATTTGATGATAAAGGTTTAGAAAGACCAAAATATAATGGAGAACTTCCACCTTCTAATAATGGTTTAGGTTTAAAACTATTAGGAATCACAGGAGATGAAGTTATTCCGGCTGAAGCTTATGCAGAAATCAAAGCTAAAACTATTGCTACAGTTCGTGGCACGGTTCAGGCTGATATTTTAAAAGAAGACCAGGCACAAAATACTTGTATTTTCTCTACTGAATTCGCCTTAAGGTTAATGGGTGATGTTCAGGAATATTTTATCACAGAAAAAGTAAGAAACTTTTATTCAGTTTCTATTTCAGGATATCACATTGCTGAAGCTGGAGCTAATCCTGTTTCTCAATTGGCATTTACATTGGCTAATGGTTTTACGTATGTAGAATATTATTTAAGCCGTGGAATGGACATCAATGATTTTGCTCCTAACTTATCTTTCTTCTTCTCCAATGGTATCGACCCTGAATATTCAGTGATCGGACGAGTAGCAAGAAGAATCTGGGCAAAAGCTATGAAAATAAAATATGGTGCTGATGAAAGAAGTCAGATGCTGAAATACCACATTCAGACTTCAGGACGTTCTCTTCACGCTCAGGAGATTGATTTCAACGATATCAGAACTACGCTACAGGCATTGTATGCGATTTATGACAACTGTAATTCACTTCACACGAATGCTTATGACGAGGCTATTACAACTCCAACGGAGCAGTCTGTAAGAAGAGCGATGGCCATTCAGCTGATCATTAACAAAGAATTAGGTTTAGCTAAAAATGAAAACCCTCTTCAAGGTTCGTTCATTATTGAGGAATTAACGGATCTTGTTGAAGAAGCTGTTTATGCAGAATTTGACAGAATTACAGAAAGAGGTGGTGTTCTTGGTGCAATGGAAACCATGTATCAACGTTCAAAAATCCAGGAAGAATCTATGCATTACGAATGGCTGAAACATACAGGAGAATATCCTATTATTGGAGTTAATACTTTCCTTGGAAAAGATGGTTCGCCAACAGTACGTCCTGGAGAAGTTATCCGCTCTACTGAAGAAGAAAAGCAGGTTCAGATTGAAACCCTTCACAATTTCCAAAAATCTAATGAAGATAAATCTGAAGCAGCCTTAAAAACATTACAGTACGCAGCTATCAACCAACAAAACTTATTCCATGTCATGATGGATGCTGTGAAATACTGTTCTCTTGGGCAAATCACCAATGCTTTATTTGAAGTGGGTGGTAAATACAGAAGAAATATGTAATCTCTGTTGAACAGACAATTATAAATTAAATAAAGCCGCAGATTAATCTACGGCTTTACTTTTTTTAGTCTATTTAAAGAATTATTTCTTATTAAAATCTCCAGCGAAAATAGAGATAATATTATTTTCAGAAAGATACTTTTTCAAAGCAGCATTTACTTCAGATAATTTTAGATTCTGAATTTTTAAATTCTGTTCATCAAATCTTTCCAATGGAACACCAAAAAGAAGTTTTGTATTCTCAAGATTAACAAGAGTGCCATCTGATCCTAAACTTGTTGTTCTTTCATTGGCATAACTTTTCTTGTTAGAATCTAATTCTGCCTGTGTAAATCCAGAAGCAAGTGCCTTACTTACCTCTTCTTTTATAGCCGCTTCTACAGCATTTCTTTTCGTTGGGTTCAAATAGGCATAGTAATTCCACGAAGCTACATCATTCGAAACAGGAACACTGAGATAGGAACCTACACCATAAGAAATCCCTTCTTTTTCCCGTAGCCTCATCGGTAATCTGGCAGAAAGGAATCCTCCACTTCCTAAAATCTCGTTAGCCATTACTAAAGCTGGATAATCTGGATGTTCCTGTGTCATTTTGAAACTTGAAGTTCCCAGGGCAACTGCATTTTCTTTGTCTGGGGTTATGATGTTTTTGTCCTGTTTTTTTGTTTCAAAGAATGTAGGTTTTACCTCAACAAATTTTGATTTGGCGGTAAACTTTCCAAATGTCTTTTCTAGTTCTGATGAAGCTAGCTTTGGATCAATAGCACCTATCAAAGTTCCAACGCCATCTGATGCGCCCATCATATTCTGATAGAAATCTGTCACCTGAGCCTTGGTCACTTTTTTATTTTCATCAATTTGTTCCTGTAAGGAAGCAACATAAAAAATACTTGTCTTCGGATATGGAGATGCCAGTCTTTGTAGCTCATTACTTGCTATAGCCTGTGGATCTTTTAGCTGTCCTTCCAGCTGTGTATTGATTTCAGTGATGGTTTTACCAAGCTCATTTTCAGGGAAAGTTGAATTCGTCAATATATCCTGTACAATGGCCATTACCTTCGGATAATATTGTTTATAAGTATTGATGCCAATAATTAAATTTTGTCCATAAACATACGCATAAACAGAAGATTTCATTTGATCTAAGTCATCCTGTATCTGCTCTTTTGTTCTGGTTTTAGTTCCGGATTTCAATAAAGCAGCAGTAATGCCTGCAATAGCTTCTTTACCTTGAAGGTCTTTTTCATTTCCAATTCTGAAACGGAAATTCCCCTGAACTTTATCTCCCTTGAGCTCTTTGTTGATAAGTCCATATTTCATCCCATTGGAAAGCTTTCCTTCGGTAAGATTCTTTTTAACATTGGCAATTGAAGCTTCAAAAGGTGCAGGCTCTTTTTCTAAAGCTCTTCCTTTATAATCTTTTACCAGATCCGCAATCTGATTATCCCTAAATTCTGTTGGGAAAACTCTTTCTTCATTTGGAGAAGGGCGGAAAACACCCATTGTACGGTTATTATTTATAAAATACTTTTTAGCTACCTTATTGATATCTTCCAGTTTTAGGTTCTCAACATTATCCCGGTAAAGGAAGTTCAATTTGTAATTTCCGGCTCCGATAATTTCCGTAAGATTGATCGCAAAATTGATGGTGTTATTTTTCTGATCTTCTATTTCTTTAACCAATTTTGATTTGGCTCTTTTAAGATCATCTTCCGTAAACTGGATCAATGAAATTCTATCTAATTCCGTTCTTACAAGTTTCGTGGTTTCATCAAGATTTTTATCTTTTGGAACATCAAAATTAAAATAGATCATTCCGGGATCTCTTAAGGAAGGCCTGAATGTCCAGATAGAAGAAACCTTCTTAGCTTCTACCAAATTCTTGTATAAATATCCTGAAGGATCGGAAGTCAGAATTTCACAAAGTGCTGATAAGGCTGCAAAATCTTTATCCGCATACGCTGATGTATGATAACCTGCAGCTATGATTTGCTGATCATTATTTCTTTTTATCTCAAAGTATTTCTCTCCATTTTGAGCAGGCTCTACTGTATACGTTCCGCCCAGTTCACGAGTAGGCTTTTTGATAATAGAAAAATAATCTGAAATGTATTTTAATGCATTTTTCTCATCAAACTTTCCGGCAACAATAAGGGTTGCATTATCCGGCTGATAATATTTTTCATAGAACTTTCGCAAAGTAGGCGCTTTTACACGTTCAATATCTTCCTTACTTCCTATTGTGCTGTTTCCATAGTTATGCCAAACATATCCATTGGAAAATACATTCTGTATCATAACTCTTGTAGGATTATTCTCTCCAATTTCAAATTCATTTCTTACTACTGAAAATTCTTTATCCAAATCAGTTTGTAAGATGGTAGCATTGATCATTCTATCCGCTTCCATTTGTAATGACCATTTCAGGTTTTCCTCACTGGAAGGGAAAATTTCGTAATAATTGGTCCTGTCATACCAAGTGGTCCCGTTAGCCTGGCCTCCTTTATCGGAAAGCTGCTTTTTAATATCTCCAAGGTTCTTGGTACTCTTGAACAACATATGCTCAAGTAAATGTGCCATCCCTTTTTCACCATAG
Organism: Chryseobacterium sp. ISL-6; assembly: GCF_018613715.1. Lineage (GTDB taxonomy): Bacteria > Bacteroidota > Bacteroidia > Flavobacteriales > Weeksellaceae > Chryseobacterium > Chryseobacterium paludis. Next base: position 20,547 of record NZ_JAGGPT010000009.1, read on the forward strand.
CCCTCATCTTTCGATCCTACATTGTACACAATATTCACAACCATATTGCTTTGCGAAGGATCAGGAATTAAAAGAATCTTCATTCCGTTATTAATGGTATATTCTTTAACTCCTTCCGTATTACCGATAAATTTCGGAGCATCAGCATTTTGAGAAAAAACAGGACTGATACTTCCTGTAAAAAATAGGACTGCCGCCCCAAATACTAAGTTTTTCATCTAGTTTTTATTTAATTTCGTTTAAATTTAAAAAGTTTTCTGGTCACTAATTATAAGACAACTATGCCTTACAAAATGTTACAGAAATCCATAAAAATATCACTATTTAATGAAAAAACCAAAAGCCCTATTTAACTGGAGCAGTGGAAAAGATTCCGCACTTGCATTGTATAAAACTTTAAAAGAAAACAAGTTTGATATAGCTTATTTACTTACCAGCATCAATGAAGAATATCAGCGGATCTCTATGCATGGTGTTCATGTTTCTCTTTTAGAACAGCAAGCATCCAGCATCGGGTTTCCTTTAATTAAAATGGAAATTCCCAAAGAACCTTCTATGGAACAGTATCGGGATATTATGAATAAAACAATGTCTGAACTAAAGTCCCAAGGCATAACGTATTCCATTTTTGGAGATATCTTTCTGGAAGATTTAAGAAAATACCGTGAAGACCAACTTAAAGCTATTGACATGGAAGTAGTCTTTCCACTTTGGAAAAAAGATACTACGAACCTCATCCACGAATTTTTAGATCTGGGTTTTAAAACAATTGTTACCTGTGTGAATGAAACCTATTTAGATAAAAGCTTTGCCGGAAGAATTATTGATGAACAGTTTATTGCCGACTTACCACAGAATGTTGATCCTTGTGGAGAAAATGGCGAATTTCATACGTTTACTTTTGATGGCCCATTATTCAAAAATCCTATTAAATTTGAGGATGGAGAGATTGTGAAGAAAACGTATCCAATGCCAAAAACCAATAATAATGAGAGTAACGGTGATTATGTTTTCTGGTTTTGTGATCTGATCTCAAAATAAACCCCGCTGTTTTTGAAATTTTGCGGGGCTATTATATCTTTTATCTAAATGTTGTCATGATTTCATTCATTAGATCAAATACCAGCTTCACATCTTTTTCACTGGTTTTCCAATTAACAAATGCAGCTCTTATTCCTTTGTGCTGATTATAGAAAGTGGGAGTCATAAATACCTTTCCGGTATTATTAAGTCTTTCAAGAAATTCATTAACCTTATCTTGATCTGCACTATCTTTCAAACTAAAACAAACCGTATTGAGTCTTACCGGAGCTAAAAGCTTAAAGTCAGTGCTGTTCTCAATTAGATTACCGAATTGTTGGGACAAAGACACATTGCTTTCAACAATTTCCTGATATCCATTTTTGCCATAAGCCATTATTGAAAACCATGCTGGTAAAGCTTTTAATCTTCTTGAATTCTCAGGTAAGAAATTTAAATAGCTGAAATTCTCCAGAGGATCACCCAGATAAGGGGCATTAGAATTCTGAAAAGTTTCAACCTGCAGTATTTTGTGTTGTTCTTTTACGAAAAAAACAGCACTTTCATAAGGAACATTCAACCATTTATGACAGTCTATTGTAATACTGTCTGCAGCCTCCCAGCCTTCCACGAGATGTTTAGTTTCATCAGAACAAGCTGCAAATCCTCCAAAAGCAGCATCTATATGCCACCAGAAGTTATACTTATTTTTAAGCTCTTTGATCGCTTTAAAATCATCAAAATCTACTGTATTTACAGTTCCACCGCTTGAAATCAGGATAAAAGGTTCACCATGTAATTCTATAATCTTACTTTCCAGATCATCCATACACATCGCTTCCCGATTCCCTTCCATTGTTTTAATTTTTACAACATTTCCACTTCCGATTCCCAAGAGAGATAACGATTTCAAACTTGAAGAATGTGGTGTGGCGGTAAGTATCTTGAAAGGTACCGAAATACCGTCTTTTGCAATATCCTTTCCATTTTCTTTCCCAATCCATTGTCTTGCTACTGCCAAACAGGTAAAATTGGACATCGTTGCGCCGGTTACGAAACCTCCTAAAAAGCTTTCCGGAAGCCCTAAGAGATCAAGTATCAATTTGATCGTCTCCATTTCTATGACCGCAGAAACATCCCCCTGCCCTTTCGTCGATTGGGTATTCTGATCATATACAGAAGCTAGCCAGTCTCCGGCAATAGAGGCAGGAGTAGCTCCTCCTGTAACAAATCCCCAATATCTGGGACCTGATGATCCAACAATAACAGGTTCAAATCTTTCATTAAAAATTTCCAATACTTTTTCTGTTCCATATCCGGATTCAGGTACTGATTCTTCTTGAGATGAAATTTTATGATCAACAGATGTCTTTCTGTCGGATAAAGTTTTTAAATAAGATACTCCTTGTGTTTTTATTGTTTCTAATAAGTGATCAATTTCTGACCAATCATCTTCCAGGAATGTTTTCATATTTGAATTAATAATCTATTCAAAAGTATTAATTTCCGTAACAATTTTGCTTACATAATTTGTGGGTTATCAAAATTTTCAGAAGAAACTATTAGTCAATATTTTACCTGTTAAAAAGTAAACTTAGAATTCCCGGCTCATTATTTTTAGTCCTAAAAATGCCCTGTTTGCATCCTTTTTGATGATATAGCATTAAATTAAAAACAAATGCTGAAAATTTCCCATTTATTGTTCCCCTTATTAGTCACCCTCTCTTTAACTGCCTGCAAAAATGCACCTGAGTATACTACAAAAACAGTTGATAGAAATGCAATTATAGATTCCACGATAACATCCTTCAAGAAAAAACTATTAGAGAAGCAGATCGATTCTGTTTTCACAAAATATGATTTTAATGGAAGTATCGCCATTTTTAAAGATTCAACAGAGCTATATCGAAAAGAAAATGGGTTTTCAAATTTCGAAAATAAAGCAAAAATAAATGACAGTACAATTTTCGCTATTGGTTCTGTAAGTAAGCAATTTACATCTGTTCTTGTTTTACTTCAAATGGAACATGGAAAGCTCAATATTGAGGATAAAGTTTCAAAATATCTAAAAGAATTTCAGACTAAAGAATATGAAAACATAAGTATCCATCAACTTTTAAATCATACTTCCGGCTTAAATACTTTAGGTGGAAAACTATTGTTTAAAAGTGGTTCAGATTTTTTCTACTCGAATGATGGCTTTAATACTTTAGGGAAGGTCATTGAAAAGGTTTCAGGAAAATCTTATGATGAAAATGTTCAGGAGCTACTTTCAAAAGTGGGAATGAAAAATTCTTCAACAGGAAACACATTCAAAGGCAAAAATTTCGCAAGTGCTTACCTTGGAAATAAGAAGAATGCCGAAAAGATACCCAATATGCCGAAAAGACTAAGTGGAAAAGAAATTGGGATTCCTGCGGGAGGTATTTTATCTACTACTGACGATTTACATCGCTGGAATAATGCATTATACGGTGGAAAGATCTTAAACCCGGAAACTCTTAAAAAGTTCGTCTTAAAAAGTTCAGAAAGGCACCACGCTATTTTAGGAAAGATGGGTTATGGATATGGAATCATGCTGAATATAGGAAAACCAACCACTTATTTTCATAGTGGATATATTAAAGGTTCTCCTTCTTTAAACATCTATTATCCTGACTCTAAAACTTCGGTCATTATCCTATCTAATATTGCCGATGAAGCAAAAGGTAAAGGCTATATTTTCAGACCTCATCTTGAGGTAAAGAAAATTACAGATGCCATTGAAAATACAGTTACTGATCTGAGAAAGCAAATGATCAAACCCGATAAGCAAAATGAACTCTGATGAAAAAGTTGTACTTTATAGCTATTTATCCACCACAGCAGATTATTGATGAGGTGAAAGTCTTTAAACAAGATTTAGCCAACAATTACAATAATTTAAAAGCGATTAAAAATGACGCTCACATTACTCTTTTTCCACCTTTTTCAAGAGAACTTAAACTGGAAAATGATATCATTGCTGCATTTGAAAGAATTGATACAAATTTAGCTCCGTTTGAAATTAAGCTGAATGGATTTGGAAGTTTCCCCAACCCTAAAAACCCGGTGCTCTTTGTTCAACCTGAGCAAAACGCAAATTTGACCGATTTGTATCACAGAGTAAAACGGCAATTTAATTTTGGCAAATACTCTTTTACTCCCCATATGACCATTGGTTACAGAGATTTAAGCTATGAAAATTACTTAAAAGCGTGGGAAGTCTATAAAGACAAACCTTACAAAACTAGATTCATAGTTGATAAAATTCTAGTACTTCGTTATGATGGAAAATGGGTTCCAATAGCAGAAAAAAAACTCACATAAAAAAATCGGCCTTACAGCCGATTTTTTAAATAGGTACAAATATGTAGATTATTCTTTTATGATTTTCTGAGAAATAACCAAGCCGCCATCATCTGTTACACTTAAGGTATAAGTTCCGGTTGGAATCGCAGTGATATTAACACGAATCGTTGATGCATTGTTCATCTCAAATTTTACAGGGATCAGCCTACCCGATCCATCATACAATACCACTTTAGCATTTTTTGAAAAATCCTGTTTGCCTTTAATATAAAATTCATTCTCAGCCGGATTAGGATATATTCCGAATCTTCTTTCTTCTGCATTAACGTCGGAAATTTTCAATGTTGATGTTTTATTCAATTTCCAGGTCACTGTAGCAAAATGAACAGCGCTATGACCTGTAACTTTTATTAAAGACGTATTATCAGTTACTGAAAAAATCAGAGTGTTAAGACCCGTAACTAGCTGTGATGGAGAAACTGTTAATGAGTTACTCGTTGAAGAAAGAGCAGTTCCATTCAGTTTCCATGAATTTACTAATGTATTTGGTATTGGTAAAACTTCATTCACAGTAAAGGTTACTGCTGCATTACCATTTAAATTGCTGCTATTTGCCGGCGTATAAGAATCTATCGGAGAAACCAGCGAGTGTATTCTTTCAATAATAGCTTCTTTACATACCGAACAGAATTGTCTGTCAAGATATCTCATCTCGCAATTCTGATGTGGACGATACCATGAAGGGCTTTCCGTATAAGGATACACTCCTACACTATTCAACCCTAACCAGTTTTTCCATTTGATGGTAGCGGTATTGGAGTTTTGAGTTTTATTAGGAGATTCTCCAGATCCTGAAAACCAATACTCATCAGCCAGTTTTCCAAAAGAATGCCCAAGCTCATGGACCACAATTTCATTGGCAGCACTGTTTAATGAAGCGAATGCATATGTTCCGCCACAACCCCCATATTCTGTAGAATTTCCAAGAACGTACGTAATATCATAATCCGGTACGTTAGCCGCTAAAACCTGCGCTACCGTGTTCGTCGAATTACTGTAAATACATCGGTGAACACCGAAATCAAAGGAAGATCCCAAATAGTTGGTAGGGTTAGATACAGGAATTACAGGCTCTGTAACATCTGTTGCTGTTCCAGGATGTTTTACTCCACTTTGTGTAGAAACAACTTTCACTGCATAAGCATTAAAATAATTCTTGTATTCTGTGTAAGGACTCTTTGTAAAAAGATAATTGACCGTAGATTGTGCGGACGACACAAAATTAGTTTGCTGTGCAGAGGTAAAACCATCACCTAAAACCGCAATATTAATACGATTGGCATTAGATCCGTTATTAAGAAGCGATACAGTCTGAAATGTCTGTGAAAAACAGAACGTACTGACAAGTAATAGAAATAAAGTTTTTTTCATGGCTATAGTTTTTGGTTAAATAATAATTGGTTACCGGCATTGGTGATCTTCTCTACTTTTACCACCTGGATTTCCGCAGAGTGAGAATAGCGAATACTAAATTCAGCAGTTTCTGTAGAAACTTTATGTCTGCTGATCCCTTCCTTTTCAAAACTTTCCATGTTTTGGTTCAATGGATCTTCTACAATTTGTTTCACAAATTCTTTTCCATTGGCATCAGTCAGAGAAATAATAAAATCACCTATCCCTGCTGAATTTCTATCAAAAGAAGGGGTTGATTTAAGTTTTCCCTCTGCTAATTTCTTTGATTCCAAAGTAATTTTTTCAGGTCCGGATTTCGTTTTTTCAACTTTAAAAAACAGATAGCCAATCTGGTTTTTGTCCCGCGAAAAATTTTCGTCTTTAAGCGATCCTCCAATATTTAAATCATTCATTTGCAGAAAACTACAAAAAATAAAAGTTGGAAGGATAAAAAAGTTTAGTAAGTTTTTCATAATCAATTTTTGATGAAGTTAAGAATATTTCACCAATTTAAGATTTGATTTTATTATTTTTTTTAATGACTATAAAAATTCAGAAAGTCCTATCTTTGACCCAATGATTGCAGAAAAGATAATTTTAGGAATTGACCCGGGCACTGCCATAATGGGTTTTGGGATTATTTCCGTTAAAAAAGGTCAGATGGAAATGATTTCCATCCATGAGCTTATTCTCAAAAAATATCCTAACCACGAAACGAAACTGAAATATATCTTTGATAAGACTTTGGCATTAATCGATGAGTATCATCCGGATGAAGTAGCGCTTGAAGCACCATTCTTTGGTAAGAACGTTCAGAGTATGCTAAAGCTGGGGCGTGCACAGGGCGTAGCTATGGCAGCAAGCCTGCATAGAAATATTCCTATTACGGAGTATTCTCCGAAAAAAATAAAAATGGCGATCACAGGAAATGGAAATGCCAGTAAAGAACAGGTTGCGGGAATGCTTCAAAATCTTTTAAAGCTAAAAGAATTCCCCACGAAATATCTTGATGCATCTGATGGTCTAGCCGTAGCTGTTTGTCATCATTTTAATTCCGGAACAATTGCAAACACAAAATCATTTTCCGGTTGGGAAAGTTTTTTAAAGCAAAATCCGGATCGGTTAAAATAGCCTACAAATTATTGCCTTTCATAAGTATCTTCTATATCGGTAACTTTTCCATATATAATATCACTATAGAGAATTGAAAATTTGTTTTTTGAAATAATCTTAAACTGTTTGTTCTCTTTTAAATCGGCATCCATATAGGAAAAAGAGCTTCCTTTAATCGTAATCAGGTTGCGGGCTGATGAGCTTTTTACTTCACAATTTTTGCCACTTGCAAAGTTTTTAGTGAAAAATATATCCTCCCTTTCTTTTTCAAATAACAGAGTATTTTGCTTCGTGCATTCATGGAGTGGATATACTTTATCGACTTCTCCATCTTTATAAGTTTCTCCAATAAACTTCCACTTCTCAACAAAATAATCTTTTCCATTCTCTGCATCTATAGCTTTTACCGTTTGAGACTGCGATTGGCAGTTTAATATAAAACTACAGCATAGTAAAAAAAATAATCTCTTCATTGTTTCAACATTTTTTAGCATAAAAAAAGCCCTTTAAAAAAGGGCTTTCTACTCTATTAGTTATTTGTAAATTTCTTTGATTCTTTTTTATCAGAATAATTGATAATATAAACTCCTTTTAGTAAGGGCTGATCAATTTGAACCTCATTTGTTCTAGAAGTACCTTTCTGTAATACTTTACCACTCATATCATAGATCTGGTAATCCCCAAATGTAGCATTCTTTCCACCTACAAGTTGAAGTTTATTATCAGATTTTGTGTAAACGATCTTAGTCTCTGAACTTTCTTTAACTTCAGATGTTCCTAATGTACTTACAATTCTTACTGCATAGTCTTCCATTTGTCCATATTGTAGCTGAGAACATGGTGTAAGATCAGGAAGGTTTACTGAATTGAAAGTGGCTGCATCTACTGCAATTCTCATTCTTAAATAAGTATTTTTTATTGCACTGGCAGGAGGTGTAATAGGAGTAATGATCTCCATTCCCGTCCCTGACAAGTTACCCGACAAATGATTAACAACAAGTTCAGAATCTTCAAAAGATCCGTTGTTATTATAATCTATCCAAACCTTTGTTCTAAACTTATCAGGTTGATTGTTAAAAGTATATGAATAGGATACGTTTAATTCTGTACTTGTAGTAGCAGAAATATCTGTATAGTATGCAGGTCTAATACAGTTTGCAGAAGCGAAATCATCGTAAAATGAAGGAGATGCTTCATCAGAATCATATCCATTAGTCACACTGCTTATGGTACCGAACTTCACACGTGTAGCTCCGATCGCAAAATTATTATTCGTTGGATGTGCAGTACTTGGCGGATTACACTGTGCTGCAACTATAGAAACAGGCGACGGAATTACAACTGATAAGTCCTTACCTGCTGTTGAATTAAGTAAATCTTTTCTATACTCCATCATTAGTAAAACAGCTCGGTCTCTTTGTCCCTGAGTAAACTTTCGATTGGTATTACTATAATTCATAATATTATACTGTACTCCCTGATAATTTTGGGTAGTACAAGGGTTGATCTGAGAGTTCGAAGGTGCCGGAAATTGATAATAAGCAGCTCCCGCTCTTTCCGTATCACACACCCTATCATCATCTACTGTACAATCACCAGTAGTTACAGGACAATAGTCTGGATCACCACTGTGAATTGTATAATTGGCATCTCCGAAAGTATGGTATAAACCGAATGCATGTCCTAATTCATGAGTTAATGTTACATTGTTCTGGCTTTTTATGGTAGCAACTTTCATAAAGCTTTCGTACTCATATGCATAAGAGTTTGGGAAATTGGCATATCCCATTAATCCTCCACTTTGCTGTTGTTGACCATCAAAACCGATTACAACATAAATATTAAAATAAGAATTTTCTGGCCAGTGGTGTGCTAATTCATTTTTAATTTGATAATCATTCACCCCACTTGTACCCATTACCTTTACTCCCCTAGTGTCATAAGAGGGAAGAGTACTTCCATTATATCTTACAATACCTGTAGTTGGAGTACAGCTTGGAGACCTTTTAGCCAATACTAGTTTAAAGGGAATTACATTTCCTCCATCTGCTCCAGGACCTTCTGCATAAAAACCATTCCCAAAAGTTGTAGCATACATTTTATTTGCTCTGTCGATCCAATCAATGATCTCCTGATCAGTGACATGTAAATTTGCATTAGCCGTTGCTTGAGATTCGATAACATGCACAACAACAGGGATTTCATATACCTGACCAGTATAAAGGTTATTCCAGGAAGTTGTAGCTCCTACTTTATTAAGATAAGCCTGTTTGTTCATAGCAACTAATTTTGCTTCCACAGCCTCTCTATCCTTTTTTAATTCCGGATGTCTTGCATCCATTTTTTTCATGATTTGATCAAAACCACAAATATTTTGTATGTTTTGAGAAAATGCATTAACAGAAAACATTAACGCAAAACATAAGATAATTTTCCTCATATTAAACTCATTTTTTAATTTATTCGATGCAAAACTATTATTTATTTTAAAAAATCAGCAATTTACAATCCATTAACTTTGAGAATTATATTATGTTAATCTAAATAAACAATAACTCACTGATAAACAGAATCATAACGAAAACAAGCGACCATACTTGGTAAAACATATTACTGTCTTTAACATTGGTATGATTTTTAGTATTACTTTTGTATAAATTTTCAATAATGAAAAATCAACAACAAACTATAAATCAGACGAATCATAAAATAAATTGGTTTCAGAAGTTTCTCATGGTATGCTCCGGAGGAAACATTCATATCTTAAGGAAGACCCCTAGCGAATGGAACAAGTTTGCGGGTATCGGGGGAATTGTTCTATTTACGGCTGTTTTTGCTACCCTTTCAGCAGGCTATGCTATGTATACTGTATTCGATAATATATGGACTTCCGTAGGATTCGGAATTTTATGGGGATTAATGATATTTAATCTGGATCGTTATATTGTTTCTTCTATTAAAAAAACGGGAACATGGTGGAACCAAATTTTGATGGCTATTCCCCGTTTGATATTGGCTACTTTTTTAGGAATCATTATTTCAAAACCTTTGGAACTTAAAATTTTTGAGAAAGAAGTTAATAAGCAATTGAATACCATTATTCAGCGAAATAAAAAACAACTTCAGGGTGAGATGAGTGGCAGGATCCTTCAGCAAAGCGGACCTTTTGAAACGGAGAAAAAACAAATTTCAGAAAAGACTGCTCAGTATCAAAAATCATATGACTCCGCTTCAGTAGAACTGGAAAAAGAAATCTTAGGAAAACAGTCTGGTTTAACCAGTGGAAAAGTAGGTTTCGGATCCAATGCTAAACGGAAGCAAGAACTTAAAGAACAGAGAAGACAAGATTTAGAAAACTACCAAAAACAAGTAGGGCCTAGACTCGAGTATCTAGATAAAGAAATTTCAAAAGTATACACCAACCTTGAAACAGAGAGAAAATCATCAGAAACATTTGAAGATAAATTCAATGGATTCGCCGCACGATTACAGGCATTAGATGAATTAGGAAAAAATTCAGCGATCATTGGTTTAGCTGCGGCCTTCATCATGGGACTTTTTATTTGTCTGGAAATCTCTCCTGTATTGGTTAAGTTAATTTCGCATATTGGACCCTATGACCATCTACTGGAAAAAACAGAAAATGACTTCCGTCTGTATTCAAAAGAGAAAATTGAAAAAGGAAATGCATTGACGGATTATAGGATTGATGATTTTAAAGAGAATTTGAATAAGTAATACTCAAATAAATAGATAACAAATACCTTTCACAATTGTGAAAGGTATTCTTTTTTACAGATAATACGTCATCTTTTGTCGCTTTGTTGGAATAGCTTTGCATTGAACATAAAACATGATGCAATTCATATTAATTCTTTTTAACGTGAAATTAATCAATCTTAAAAAACGTTAAATTTGCAGGATTTTAAAAATCAATTACAAACTAAAATAAAAATATAATAATAAACATGCATAAACTCTACATGAGTGCATTAACCTTATGCACTACCACCATGTTCTATTCACAGGAAGTGGTTTGGCAGAAAGATCTCAAATCCAACACACAGGATTTTCTTAGTCAGGTTACGACGACAATAGATCAACAGTATTTGATTACTGGGAGTGTGATTCAGGGAGGTAGTCTTCGAGAGCCTCAGGCTACATCACTTCGAAACGTTCAGGGTTCATCGGTTGGAAGTGCTCAGGCTACGAATAAACAAAATAACGGTTACGATTTTCATTTGGTGAAATTGAATCAACAAGGTGATCAGGTTTGGGAAAAATATTTCGCAGGAAATAATCATGATTATTTATCTGCAACCGTTGCAACGCAGGAAGGAGGATTTTTGATCTCAGGGACGACTTTTTCTGGAAAATCTTTGGATAAAAAAGAAGATTCTAAAGGTGGATCGGATATCTGGCTCATCAGAATCAATGAATTTGGGGATGAGTTATGGCAGAAAACTTTAGGGACTTCTTCTGATGAAGAAGCGAGAGCTGTTATTCAGACTACAGATTTAGGGTTTTTTGTTGCGGGTAATGTGCAGGGTTCCCTTCGAGAGCCTCAGGGAACACCCACATCAAATCCTCAGGGAACACCGATAGCAGGATCTCAGGGAACACAAAAACCTCAAGGGGCATCTACTCAAAATAGTCAGGGAATGCAAGGTTATGGTTCAAAAGATGTATTGATCATAAAGCTTGATAAAAATGGAAAAGAAATCTCGCAACTGGTTTTAGGAGGAGCTGGTTTAGATGAAGTAGAGAAAATGATTCCAACGAAAGATGGTGGGGCTTTATTAGGTATTTATTCGAGGAGTTCCGAGTTTCGGGTTACGGGTTCTGAAAGTAAAAGCTCAACATCAGGAAACTCGAATCTTGTATCTCGCTATCCTAAAAACACCAACAATGAAGGCGAAGGTGATTACTGGATTGTAAAACTTTCGAAAGATGGAAAAGTGGAATGGGAAAAAAACTATGGAGGTAAGGGTGATGATCATTTAAGAACATTAGCACTAACATCTTCAGGCTATATCATTGGAGGAGAATCAAGATCTGAAAGATCAGGAAACAAAACAGTTGGAATTGAAGAAGGAACTGATGTTTGGTTAATTTCTTTAAATGAAAGAGGCGATGAAGAGTGGCAAAAATCTTACAACTTCAAAAACAGAGATATCCTTATGGGGATAAGCACAATTCATTCCGCAGATGATAAAACAAAAGGAATTCTATTAGGTGGTTATACGCAGGCCGAAGGAAGAATAGAAACGGATGATGAAACATTTTGGATGTTATATCTGAATGATAAGGGTGATGAACAGTGGAGAAAACATGTAAAAGGGGAATCCAAAAAGAGAGAAGAAAGATTATCTGATATTAAACTCAATAGAGATGGCTCAATTATACTTGCAGGAACCAGTGCTGAGGAACTAGGAAAAGAAAACTGGAAGATTATAAAACTGGGAGATAAGCAGATTGATCAGTTAATTGTAAAACAGGATATTAAGATCTACCCTAATCCTGTTTCTGATTATGCTTATGTGGAAATAGGCTTTGATTTCAAAGAAGCTGATATTAGTCTGTATGACATGGGAGGAAGACAACTCCAAAATTTGAAAACAAAAAATAAAGTGACGAAGATTAATACCCAAGCACTCATTCAAGGAGCTTATCTTGTAGTAATCAAAACGGATAATAATAAGACAGCTAACGCTAAATTAATCAAGAAATAATGAAGAAGATCACATTATTGGCAATTACATTGTCTGGTATCTTGGGCAATGCTCAATCTGCTAAAGACTTAACCGGCTCATTTAGTAAAAATACAAAAAGCCCACAAGCTACAGACTTTATAAGATATGGTAATATCCCTATCAAAAAGAACATAGGAGAACTTGATTTAAACATCCCTTTATTATCAATTCCTACACAAAATGGGGGTAAAGTAAGTTTGGATCTTAATTATAATGCATCTGGTTTTATACCTGACAAGAAGTCTGGTATTGTAGGATTTAACTGGAATCTGATGTCAGGAGGGGTTATTACACGAACTGTTGTTGGTGAAGCTGATGACCAAGCAGGATCCCCACAAACGGGTAATGGTATTAATGGTCATTATGAGCATGGATATCTGGTAGGAATAAAGCAGTTCGGTACTAATACCTCTGAGCTTCCAACAGATAATGACTTATCAACGATCAATCCTAATAAATTATTTGGCGCAGTAGACAATTTGAATGACGAATTTTTTGAGGTACGATTAAATGGCTATCCTAATACTAATTCTACACGATATGAAACAACGTCTGATAAATATTCATTTAATTTTAATGGTATTTCTGGAAGTTTCTTCATAGCCCCTGATGGTAAAGTAGAGGTGGTTACCAGTGAACCTCATAAACTTAAAGTAGACCTTTCGGGAATGAATTCCCAGCCTTATACCAGTGTTTGCAGTCCGTTAAGTGAATCAGAAATCATCATAACAGATGAAGTAGGGAATAAATATTACTTTGGGAAAGAGAGTAAAAATTTAGAGTATAATGTTTTTTTAGGAGCAGTTGCAACAGGTATTAATGCTCAAACTCCTGTAATCAGCGGCTGGTATCAATATAAAACAGAATATCAGAATGGGGATGTTTTAAAATATAATTACCAGGCAGATAATATTGCTCCCAATAATGTTTATAGCAGTTTTTGTATTATAAATCAAAATAACTTCTGGAAGCCACTTCCACAGTACAGTGATCTGAAAAAGTTTTTGGATCTTCATTCTATGGGAGATAGCAATTCGAGACAAGTTTTTAATCTGGTAAAAAAAGCTTATCTGTCAAATATTGAGTATAAGGATTACAAAATCGTTTTCTCCTACTCTGATCAGGATAATCTTTATAAAAATGTAGCCATTAGTGGAAGCCAGTTTGGAAAAGTGCCTCAAAAAAAACTGGACAAAATACAATTATATAATCAAACCAACTTGACTAATACGATTGATTTTGGATATGAAGTATACAATGCCCAATACCCAAGAATATTCCTTAAAACGGTAAAAGAAATGGGAAAAGAGCCCTACGAATTTTCGTATGACACCAGCAGTGCGGCTAATACACCAAGTCCTATCACTTTTGCTGTAGATTACTGGGGGTATTATAATGGAAAGACCTCTAACGATGCTCCTTTTGCTACACCTATTATTTTCCCTTCGGTAAATTACTTAAGCAATGGGGATTATCAGTATACTTCAGATGTAAGGGAGTCTGATTTTACTTATTCAAAGATGTATGCCCTGCAAAGTGTTAAATACCCCACAAAAGGAAGCTCTTTCTTTAATTATGAACCACATAGTTATAGTTTTAGATTAGAACGAAGATCTGATAATAGTTTTCTCCCTAAGCTTTACTCAGTAAATGGGATTGTAGGAGGAACAAGGTTACAGAAAATTTATGATTATGATCTTAATGCAAATCAAAATACTAGGGAATTTATATATACAAATGACCTTGACCAGTCCTCTGGTATCCTTACCGAATGGCCAAGATATTTTTTCTCCTATAATGCACAGATAAGTGGCAAATTCTGTTCAGGAGGTAGTGGATGGTTATTCTGCATTCCATGGTCATATGATGGCCAAAAACTTATTCAGACTGCCTCAGGTTATTCAAGAAGTTTAACGGAAGGAGCTGTTATAAGTTATTCAAAGGTAACTGAAAAGTTCTCTGGTAATGGAAGCACTACTGATTATTTTACAACTTATATAGATAAACCAGACGTGCATTTTGATAATTCATTACAACTTACAGCAGGGGATTACAGCCCAATGCCAGCCGTCAAGAATCTTTTATTTATGCCAGCAAGTAGAAGTATTGAAAGGGATAAGCTTTCTAAAAGACTTATTAAAGATGAATCAGGAAACCTTTTGGAGGAACAAGTCTATTTGTATAATGAAGACCCGTCAAGACTGGATAAGTATCATATTTCAATGAACATATCAAATGCATGGATGAATCCTTTAAGGAATTATTATTACAATAACTTCATGAGTTCTAATGTCACTAAACAGTATTTAAACAATAATTTATTATCATCTAAATCAGAATATTTCTATCAATCGGCCAACGGAGTGAGTTTGTCTAAGGTTAAGAACACAAGTACTGATGGAAAAGTCACAGAGACCAGTTACCAATATGCTCACGAGAAAAACAATCAAAAGCTGATTGCTGCCAATATGATTGGCATCCCATTAGAAACAACTGTGGTTGAAAAATCAAATGAAACTGCTGCTGGAAAAATGAATTCAAGATCAGAAACGAAGTATGATGATCCTGCTAACCTGTTTCCATCTTCTGTATTATCTTACAATGTTCTAGATAATACTCCATCCACTGAAATTACCTATAATAAATATGATGCTAATGGTAATCTACAACAATATACTTCAAAAGATGGGGTCCCAACAGCGATTGTTTGGGGATATAACAGTACTCAGCCTATTGCCAAAGTACAAGGTGCTACTTATGATCAGTTGGTGAGTTTAGGTCTTATTACAGCGATAGTTACTGCTTCAGATCAGGATGCAGCTAATCCGGCTAATGAACCTGCACTGATTACAGCACTAGATACTTTTAGAAAGAACTCTGGGTTATCTGCTTATCAGGTTTCTACTTATACTTATGACCCTTTAATTGGAGTGACTAGTATTACTCCTCCTTCAGGAATCAACGAAGTGTATATCTATGATACTGCCAATAGATTAAAAGAAATCCGTCAGCAGGAGAAGGACAGTTCTGGAAATATGGTATATAAAGTGGTTAAAGAGTTCAAATACAACTATAAAAACTAAGACACGATGAAGAAAATAAATCAAATAATATATGTTGGTGCTTTGCTTATAGCTAGTTTAGCTCATGCCCAGCTTTCTCCTACAGAAAATTACGTTTATTCAAAAACCTATTTGTCAGACCCTACACTTCCTAATGTTAGGACCTCAGAAACGGTTCAGTATTTCGATGGATTAGGAAGACCTAAACAAGTAGTCAATATAAAAGCATCCCCTTTAGGAAGAGATGTTGTTACACCTATTGTGTATGATGGATTTGGAAAGCAAACAAGGGATTATCTCCCTGTTCCTCAACAGTCAACGACCAATGGAGCGATATACGGACAGAATTCAGGATTAGTTCCATTACCAATATCAGATCCAACAGGTGTTTACCCTGCTGGAGAAAAAGTTTACACTGAGAAAGAGTTAGAAAAGTCTCCTTTGGATAGAATATTGGAACAGAGGCAGGTAGGAACAGCGTGGACTACAAAACCTATTTTGTTTGGATACTTAGCAAATACAGCTACAGATGTTCGAAAATATATTACTACCACTGATCCTGTAGAAGGGAGAACCAATTCTAAACTGAAGGTCTCTCCTAACGATGCTAATTCTGCCAGCGGGTATTATAAAGCCAATCAACTCTATAAAAACTCTGTAAAAGATGAGGATGGTAATGAAACGATAGAGTTTAAAAATGGACAGGGACAAACTGTCCTAGTGAGAAAAGTCATCAGTGCGACTGATAATGCAGATACCTATTATATCTATAATGAATATAATCAATTGGCTTTTGTAATTCCCCCAAAGGCTTCTTTTGCCATTAAAGGCCTGGCTGCAGGAACACAGATTGTCGAAACTGATCCTATTTTAACTGATCTTTGTTATCAATACCGATATGATGGTAAAAATAGATTGGTAGAGAAGAAAGTTCCTGGAAAAGGAGCGGAATATATGGTTTATGACAAAGCGGATCAGCTTATTATGACCCAAGATGCCGAACTGCGTAAGAAATTTAAATGGCTCGTTACAAAATATGATCAATTTGGACGTGTACTTTATACGGGAATTTTCGCTTCCTTAGAAGGCAGGCCAAGTCTGCAAAATTTACTTAACAATTATGTAATTACCGAATATAGAAATGCTCAGGGGTTTACCAAGAATGGGATGCAGATTTATTATAGCAACAATTTTTTGGATATAGAAACTGCATTATCAGTTAATTATTATGATTCCTATCTCATAGGTGACCCTTTTCCTACTTTGGTACTCGACCAAAGCGTACTCCCTTCGGATGTACAACAATATGGACGTAGTACAAAAGGCCTGCCTGTCTCCAATTACGTAAAAAATATTGAAGATGATAACTGGACAAAAACCTATCTGTATTACGATCTTAAAGGAAGAGGTATAAGGGAATTCGCTCTTAACCATTTGGGAGGATATACCAATGTAGAAAGGCAATTGGATTTTGCAGGAATACCTCAAAAAACCATTACGAAGCATCAAAGATTAAGTAGTGATACTCCAAGAACTATTACTGAACTATTCACCTATGATCCTCAGAATAGACTTCTTACACATACTCACCAAGTTGATAGCAATCCTGTTGAAATCCTAACACAGAATAAATACAATGAACTTTCTCAATTAGAAAGCAAGAAAGTGGGTGGAATAAGTGCTACTTCTCCACTTCAACAGATAGATTATAAATACAACATTAGAGGCTGGATGACTCAGATCAATGATCCTACCACTTTAGGAAGTGACTTGTTTGGATATAAAATCAATTATAATCAAGTTGAAGGACTGGAAACTCCTGATGCTTTCGACACTGGATTGAAGGTAAAACCAAAGTATAATGGAAATATTGCTGAAGTATCTTGGAAGACTTTATTTGAGGAAAACGAACCATTAAAAAGATATGGATATGTGTATGATCCCTTGAACCGACTTACAGCCGGTTTCTATCAGAAAGCAGGAACTGAATCTGGAAGAGAATATTTTGAAAAATTAGAATATGATCTGAATGGAAATATCACAAGATTGAAAAGATCCGAAGGGATTTTGGCAGGAAATACAACTGCTGAAATGATTGATAATCTTAAATATGATTACTCAGGCAATAGACTAACAACGGTTACTGAAGAACAAATTCTGAACAGTAAAGGATATCCATATTTGGCAGCTCCTAATGCTATTGGATATGACTTAAACGGGAATATGATTAATCATAAGGATAAAGGCCTTTCTTCAATCCAATATAATTATTTAAATTTACCAAAGCAGATTACTCAGAATGCAGATGTAACCAATTATATTTATAGAGCAGATGGAGTAAAAGTGAAGAAGCTCTTTAAAAATTTAGAGACTAACTATTTAGATGGATTTCAGTATAAATCAACCTTTTCCATCGAGTCATGGGACGGTGAAGGAACCTACCATCCTGATCCGAATGAAATTCCGATTTTGAAGCTAAGAATCATTCCGACAGCTGAAGGATACTATGATGCTCTAAAAGAAGGATATGTCTACAACTTTACAGATCATTTAGGAAATGTAAGATTAAGTTATACTGACACCAATAAAGATGGTATTATACAGCCCCGTGCTTATGAATGCAACAGTTTCTCCAAAGGCGGGGGCGGAGGCGGATGTATAAACCCTTGGAAGCCAGGAGAGATTATAGACATAAACAACTATTATCCTTTTGGAATGTTACATAGTTACACTACAACAAGTCAAAATGCCTATCAGTATAAATATAATGGAAAGGAGTTACAGGAAACCGGGATGTATGATTATGGAGCGAGATTCTATATGCCTGATATTGGAAGATGGGGTGTTATAGATCCAAAAAGTCAGTATACTCATGAGGCATATAATTATGTTTGGAATAATCCGATAATTTTTGCAGATCCTACAGGGATGACTGGAGAAATTTCTGATTGGATTCATAATCCCAAAACAGGTAAATATAGATGGGATCCAAATGTTACAGGCCCAGGAAATACACCAGCTGGTTGGGATTATGTAGGAAAAACAGGTTCATATAAGATAGAAGGAGCAACTGTACAGCTTCTAGAAGGAGGAAAAACCTTTACAGATATAAATGAAGTTGCTGTAAGTGGAGTTTCTCCAGCCGCTGCAGGTATTGTTCTTTCACAAAATGCTCGTTTTGGGTTGTTTGCTTTTTTAGCAGTGGCTTCATGGTATGTTATCAGCGATTTTGTAGATACTAATCCAACTTATCAGCCAACTCGAATTGATCCTATGATGTACAAACATACTGATAATGCAGAATCTAATGCAGGATCAGAATCAAGTGTAGAAACAGATAGTACCGATGTAAATGGTGTAGATGTTCCTGATGCAAGAAAAGGAGGAGGAAAGAATGGACAGCATGCAAATCTTAAAGCCAAGCAAAGTGCAGGAGAAAAATATGAAGAAGCTAAAAGCAAGCTGGATTCCATATCAAGAAAACCTAATAAAACAAAAGAAGATAATAAATTAAAAGTCCAATTAGAAAAGCAAGTAAAACATTGGAAAGCAAAAGCTCAGGAAACAGGCGAAAACCATAGTAGAAATGCAAAAGGAAATAGATAAATTATGAATTTATACACAGTTATTTTTGAATTTATGGGTGGTACATATTGCTCGCAGAATTCCTCAACAGATGAAAAAAAAGCATTATTATATGCTATGAAAGAAAATATCGAAAATAAAGAACTTATAGATTTTAAAGAAGATCTTTTAGATGAATTTAATTTTTGGGTAGAAGAGATTGGTGTATTACCTTTGGATGAGTTAAAAAATATTTGGTATTTTTCTTTTTCATATGAAGATGAATCATATCATTGCCATGTAATTAAAACTACTAATCTATAAAATACCGCTCTTCGCTGCCCAAATTGGCGTGATCGTCTCGATCATGTCTAAATACGGTAGGATAACAATTTGTAAATTGATCCGAGAACCTATACATTCTCGGATCTTTCATTATATTTTCGTTTAAATTTGTATCGCAATGATAGGCTACGAGAGTGACACTCGTACCAGCAAGTGGATTGAACATTCAGGAGCAAATAAAAGATAAAATTATGATACCATATTTAACACCATTTACTGGTGTAGGAGAATTTGTAATAGGGCGTCCTATAGACCATTATAAAAAAGATTTTGAATTTTTAATAAAAGATTTTAACTCTTCAAGTACTCCATCTATTAACTATACTATTTATAATCCAGAGACAACAGTATTTACAGAGAATAATATCATTGATAGTATTGCCTGTTATGAAGAAGTATTGTATAAAGGTAAAAATCTTATAGGAATAACTGTAAATGAGTTTTTATTGTTTACAGATGAAACTTATACATGCGTTGAAGAACTTGACTTTGAAGAAGATAATATTTCTCAATTTGTTTACGAATTTGAAAAAATGGGTTTACAGGTATGGGAAAAAGGAAAGAACGGTAAAATTATCACCATAATAGTTAATGGAAAAGAGCATTATAGCGAATAATTTACTGTATTATTCTAATTCTATGACAAAAAAGTAAAAGCGCTAACAGGTTATAAACTGATCCGAGAAACTTTAGTTTCTCGGATCTTTCATTATATTTTCGTTTAAATCCGTATTGTAACAATGGGCAACGAGCGTGACGCTCGCGCCAGCGAGGGGAGCTAGGATAACGCAATCTGATGGTAATACAGGTGTTCGTCCTGCAAATGGAGATGATGCAAAAGATAAAAAAGGTGTTTATTATAGAGCTCATAGAAGTGTAGTAGATCAAGGAGGCATTATTAATGAACGTTTTTACGATGCACAAGGGGGAGAAATAGAAAGACTACCCAATGGCAGTGTCTCAGGTGCAGTAAAGTTAATATATACAACAGGTAATAATCAACCATTCCATACAGTACCAAAACAGAGATAATTTATGAGATATATAATTTTAATACTATCGGTTATTTTATTTACTTCTTGCAAATCGTTAAATAATCAAAAACAAGAGGGATATAAGATTTATAAAATTGAAAACCTTCATTCTTACTATATTGTTTATTGTGAAAAAGACGGCGAGAAATATAAAATCGTTTCAAAAGAACAAAATGATAAGACAATCAATAAATATAAAAAAATTAAGATAGGAAATTCCTATAATTTTGCGTTAACATTATATCATCCTAATAATAAGGATAATAATCCTTTGACAAATACAAGTACCTTTTTAAATGTGCTCCATTGTTATATGTTTGATGGAACTAAAGTTTGTGAAGAAGAAAATGGTTTATACACTACAGAAAATCTCAAAGGTCTGTATTATATAAAGTAATAAAGAAGAGACTGCAAAAGTGCAGTCTCTTTAATAAACTACAAGTACAACGGAAAGGAACTTCAGGAGTCAGAAATGTATGATTATGGCGCGAGGATGTATATGCCGGATTTTGGAAGATGGGGAGTGTAGATCCTTTAGCAGAAAAGATGACAAGACATAGTCCTTATAATTATGCCTTCAGTAATCCAATTAACTTTATAGACCCTGCTGGCGCGAGCGTCACTCTCGTGTCCGAATAAGATAAAATACAAAAATTCAGGAAATATTTTCCTGGATTTTTTGCTTCCAATATTTATAAACTTTGTATGCTGGAAAAGTATGATAAATACAATAGCTATTAGTTACTTTAGGAAATAGATTTAAATTTGTAATATGTGAAGAGGCAACGAGCGTCACGCTCGCGCCAGCGAGGGGGATGGAAGCAGGGCAATGATGAGCAATAATTTTACTGTTACTATGGATAAGAATGGAGTATTTACAGGCGTGCAACAAGGTGATAAAACATACTCTGTAAGCGATTGGAATAAAACAATGCAATCTACTCCGGCAGTAAAGCAAACAGATCCAAATGAACAGAAAAAGCTAAATGATATGATGGACAGAGGTCATAGAGAATAATAATTAAATACAATGAAAATATTAAATACAAATTGGATAAATATATTGGGTGTTTTTATAAGCGTCTTGTTTTATTCCATTATTTATAATCTCACTGTTGAAGATGATGTTACGACAAATTTTTTTCAGTCAATATTTGCTGCAATACTTTTGGTGCTCTCATATGGCTTAATGTTTTGGATAGGTTCTATTTTAGCACTTATAGTTTTAGATTTGATCTTGATAATTCCCAATCAAAGTAATTTGAAGTTGAAATTGTTAATAGAATGGATTGTAATAAGTGCGCCGTTTGTTTATTGGGCTACTATATATGAAGAGCAAAGAGTTTTATATATTATTGCCATCATAACTTTTCTAATCACCCAACTAGTAAGAGAAAGATTAATAACAAAAGCCACTTATTGAGTGGCTTTTGTTTTACATAATTGATTGCAATTTAGTTTGTTTAAGAAAAGCATCAAGGGGAGCGAAGACGTGTTGTCTGTTGCTCTCTTTTAGTTTCTAAAATCCCCCTGCTGGCGCGAGCGTCACGCTCGTGTCCAAACTAAGATAAAATACAAAAATCCAGGAAATCTTTTTCTGGATTTTTGTTTCCACTATTTATAAACTTTGTATTTTGGAAAAGTATGATAAATACAATAGCTATTAGTTACTTTAGGAAATAGATTTTAAATTTGCAATGCAAGAATGGGCAACGAGCGTGACGCTCGAGCCAGCGAGGGGGAATTGTAGGAGGTATCATTGGTGCCTTTGGTGGAAGTGCTTTTGGAGGAGCTGTTGCAGAAGGAAGTGTAGATGCTTATTACATGCCATAAATATTATAATATAATTATGAAAAAATTAGAAATTTTTTGGAATACAATTCATTATTTCGATTACAGATTCGAATTAAAAATTCAAAATATTCTCAGAGGAGATGGTACCTACAGTCAGCCTACATCCAACCCTGAAATACAGAAGCAAAGGGACATAGAAAAAGAAATCTTTGAAAAAGTATTTAAAAACCCAGGTTATGGATTCAGCAGTATGATGGCTGGTAATTTTATATATTTAATGGCTGGACTTATTGGCTCTGGAATATTTTTTATATTAATGGGTATCTTAAATTATTATAAAATACAGATAGATAAATTTGCATTCTTAATAATAGTAAGTGCTTTACCGTTCGTTGGACTCACTTATTATTATGTATTTCATAAAGATAAATATTTAACCTATTTTAAGGAATTTGATAAAAAGCCAAAAGATTGGAGAAAAAGATGGAAATGGATTAGCTTCTTTACAATAATGGCAATTATCTTGTTTTTGATACTAAGCTTTATGTTTATGGATTATTTATCAAATATTAATCATTAGTAAACAATAATTCTTAATAAGCACATTGTTATGAGTATTTTGCTGTGTAGTAGCAAAGTGGCTGGCAGTTAATAATATAACCAGCTCCGAGAAACCATTCTTTCTCGGAGCTCTATTTTAAAACATCTTTCGAATATTTCTACAATCCCCTCACAAGAAATCCTCCTTAATAAAACTAAAAACAACAATTTTCTTTATATTTGTGGAAAGCACATACACAACCATTATGGAAAAGCTAAAAAGTCTAAGAAAGCAAAGAGGATATACTCAGGAATATATGTCGAATATCCTTTCAACGGATGTTTCCAATTATTGCAGAAAGGAGAATGGAGATGTCAGAATATATGATGATGAATGGGAGAAACTGGCTAAAGCTTTAGAGGTTCCGGTTGAAGATATTAAAGAAGAAAGAGTGTCAGTTGTGCTGCATAATGATACAGCAACTTTTAATGATAATTCTGGCAACTATCAATCTAATAACTACCATTATTATAATATCCCAGATTACATCTTAGAGAATCAACAGGAATACATTAAAATATTGAGAGAACAAGTTGACTCATTGAAACAGGAATTAGAGAAATTCAAGTCCGGAAAACACTAACTCTTCAAAAAAACGATCTACTTTGAGTTCAAAATAGCAAAAGAAATTGGCTTTTATTATAGAGTTTGCACGTGAGGGGGAATTTAGAATACTACAAAACTACAATGAAAAATAAATCTTTTTTTAAACTATTTGAATACATTACAGAAATAGTAGGTTGGATTCAGATTTTTATATCCCCACTAATTGTAGGATGTGTTATAGGCTACATTGCTTACTACTTTATTCAAAATACTTTAGGTATCATTATAGGAGTTTCAATTGGTTTAGTAGGTTTTATATCGGGGATTATTTTAGCCAATCGTTCATGGAAAAAAGGCGGGACCGTTAAATTTCTTTCAAGGGTTATTTCTACACCCGACATTGATAAGGACCTCGATGATTCAAAGAAGCAAGCAAAAATTAATAACAAATAATAAAAATGTCGTAGAGAGGATTATATATTGTCTTAGCTAATCCAAGAAACATTAATTATGGAAAATGAAAGATATATAGAACTGAGAAGAGACGTGTTAATTTCAATTCAAAGAGCATTATGGGGAATGATATATCCCTCAATTAGGGCAATTGCTGTAGGATTTGAAAACACAGAAAAGCTTACAGTTATTTATTATTTAGATAAAGAACCTGAAGAAGAAGATTATGAAAATATAGCAGAAGTAACTAGTGAGGTCTGTTCAGATATTAACTTTTCTACAGTAGAAGAATTTTGTATATATACAAATGAGCCATTTTCAAAACTAGACAATTTGGTTTCCTGGGTTTATATGAGAAAAGAAGAATAGAATCACTTTTAACAACATTTCTAATATCAAAAATTGTGAGTCATATTGTATTAAAAAAATGGGAGGATTTACAATCTACAATAACAGAAAGAGCCTACTCCTGATATCTACAATTTCGTAGATCTTTTATTAGTATGGTCAACAGAAATCAAAAAAATAATTTATGACAGATTTTAAAATAGTCTTTCCAGAGGGATACAATGTTAATGATTATAACGATGATAATATTGATTTAAATATTATCATACCTAGTGGCCAAGTTTTCTTTTCGACTTTTCTTACAATTTTGAATATTAACAATCTGATGATTAGAGATAATGATTTATATTTCTGGGCTACAGACATGATTATTGTTAAAAATCTTATGAAAGAAACAATAAAAAGTAGTGTATCTAAAATGATTAGTGACAGATACCTTGAATCTGCATGTTCGGAGATTGGTAAAATTCACGAAATTTTCCCTGATTATAATGCATACTCTGATTTAATTAGTCATATATAGTCGCTCGTATAACAATTGACTATACTATATTAACACCGAACTCAGAACAGTTTATCTCCTAATTTTTTACAAACTAACCTCCTCAATTCTATATTCTTTCCATGGTATATCAATAGGAATATTTTTTGCAGCAGTTAAAATATGCCCTCCTCAGTTGTACATAGTTATGAATATTTTCCAGAAACTGAAATATTACGAATCGTATATCAGTCGGGAGCAGTTTATGATTATCTGAAGGTTTCCAAACGCATCGTTGATCAATTCAAAGCCTTTCAATCTAAAGGAACATTTCTCAATAAGGTTATTAAGAAGAAATTTAAATATGTAAGAATAAAATAATATCAATAGGATTATTTTAACATTAATTTAAGTCATCATGCAGTATCAATTGATTTCTTATTCCTAATTTTAATTTTTAATTCGAATTCTTTATTTAACCAAATCCAAAAATATGATATTAGAACAAGGAACCTCAGCCCCGGATTTTGAACTTCACGCTACTCCAGATCAGAAATTAAAACGTTCTGATTTCTTAGGAAAGAACCTAATACTCGTTTTTTATCCTGCAGACTGGAGCCCGGTTTGTGGAGATCAGGTGAGTTTATATAATGAAATGCTTTCTATTTTTCATAAATACAATGCCGATATTCTAGGTATTTCTGTTGACAGTGCCTGGTGTCATGATGCTTTTATGGAAAACAGAAAACTGCATTTCCCTTTACTCGCAGATTTCAATCCAAAAGGTGAAATTTCAAAAGCTTATGGTGTGTATAATGAAGAAAACGGGACTTCAAAAAGAGCGTTGTTTGTTATTGATTCGGAAGGAACAATCCAGTGGAGCTATCTGTCACCAGATGGAATTAATCCCGGTGCTGACGGAATCATTGATGCATTAGAAAATTTAAAACAAAAATAATATTTATGTCTACTTTAAGAATTCCTATTGGTCCTCATGATCATGTTCAGGGAAATCCGGATACTGCAAAAATAGTTTTAGTCGAATATGGCGATTATCAATGTCCTTATTGCGGACACGCTTTTCCTTTGGTAAGAAAATTTGTGGAAGAAAATATAGATGATGTCGCATTTGTATTTAGAAATTTTCCTTTAACCGATGCTCATGAATATGCTATGGCAGCGGCAACAGTAGCCGAGGCCGCAGGAAAGCAGGGGAAATTCTGGGAAATGCACGACCTCATCTACGATAATCAGAATTTATTGAATGAAGCTTTGCTCAAGGAGTGTGTAAAAGTTTTGAAACTGGATGTCAATAAAATCGAAAATGAGATCAATACCGCAGAACTTCAGGGTAAAATTGAAGCCGATTTTGAAGGTGGTGTGCGCAGTGGGGTAAATGGCACTCCATCGTTTTTTGTTAATGGAGAAAAATGGGAAGACTATGATGGAACGTATGATTCTTTCATTGACCTACTTTCTTAGTTGAAGCTATATTCTAAAAAATTAGTGATGTCATTTCGGGTATGTTTTGGATAAAAACCGTATTGAGAAATCTTTGTATGATCAGATCTCGATACATTTTTCTTCTGAACTACGTTCGCAGGATTACATCCTGTATTTCGAAAAACACTCGATCTGACGATGGTCATTCTTACTTATAATAAATAAGGCTACCTCAACAATGAGGTAGCCTTATTTTTATATTTAATTTATTATTACAAAGAATAATTCGGAGCTTCCTGTGTGATGATCACATCATGTGGGTGGGACTCTTTTAATCCGCTTCCTGTGATCATTACCATTTTGGTGTCTTTCTGTAAAGCTTCAATATCTTTCGCTCCACAGTAACCCATTCCAGCTCTCAATCCACCTGTCAACTGGAAAATCACATCTTCCAATTTTCCTTTGTGTGGAACTCTACCTTCAATTCCTTCCGGAACGAATTTTTTAGCTTCACTTTGGAAATATCTTTCTTTACCTCCTCTCTTCATTGCTGAAAGGCTTCCCATTCCCTGGTAAGATTTGAATTTTCTTCCCTGGAAGATAATTTCTTCACCTGGTGCCTCGTCAGTTCCTGCTAAAAGAGAACCAAGCATTACTGCTCCTGCTCCACTTGCAATTGCTTTTACAATATCTCCGGAAAGTTTGATTCCACCATCTGCAATTACGGCCACATTTTTAGATTTAGCGTATTCGTAAACGTTATAGATCGCTGATAACTGAGGAACTCCAACTCCTGCCACTACTCTTGTCGTACAGATAGAACCAGGTCCAACACCTACTTTAAGAACATTTGCTCCTGCTTTGATCAAATCTTTCGCAGCGTCAGCTGTTACAATATTTCCACCAACGATATCCAGATCCGGATATGCTTTTCTGATTTCTGAAATTTTATCTAAAACTCCTTTAGAATGTCCGTGAGCAGAATCAATAGCAACAATATCAACACCAGCTTGTACCAATGCTGCAATTCTGTCCATAGTATCTTCACCCACTCCAACTCCTGCACCTACAATAAGACGGCCTTTCTGATCTTTATTTGAATTTGGATACTCTAATTGATTATCGATATCTTTAATCGTAATTAATCCAACCAGTTTATTGTCCTGATCTACGATAGGAAGCTTTTCAACACGGCTTTTAAGAAGAATTTCTTTTGCCTTTTCAAGATTGGTATTTTTATCAGAAGTGATCAGATTTTCTTTAGTCATGATCTCTTCCACTCTTGCATCAAGATTCTCCTGATATTTTACATCTCTGTTGGTAATGATTCCTATCAATACATTATTTGGATCTACAACCGGTAAACCTGAAATTTTATATTTAGCCATCATTTCTTTAGCCTGAGCTAAAGTGTGATCTTTTGAAAGAGTAACAGGATCAGAGATCATACCATTTTCAGAACGCTTTACACGGTTTACCTGTGCAGCCTGTTCTACGATCGTCATGTTTTTATGAATGAAACCTAAACCACCTACTCTTGCTAATGCAATCGCAAGATCGCCTTCAGTAACTGTGTCCATTGCAGCAGATACTATCGGAACATTCAGTGTGATTTTATCGGTAAGTCTTGATTTTAATGATACCTGGTTAGGTAAAACTTCTGAATAAGAAGGGACTAGAAGAACGTCATCGAAAGTGATGGCTGTCTCTACAATTTTGTTATGAATAGACATCTTTACTTTCTTTGCAAAATTAGGCTATTTTAGTGAGATATGAAAATCCTTTTCAATAGTTTAAATAAAAATTAATAATCAATAAGTTAAATCGAAAAACCGCTCTTAATTAAAAGCGGTTTTCGACAAAATAAAATGAGTTATATGAATATGAATATGAAATTATCTTTTAATGAGCTGCTGGTTGTCCCTTTTCATCAATATTTTCAATGTGGGTCTGATTGTTTTTATCCACATAGATCTTTAAACGTAATCGTCCTTTGTCATCGCGGATAAAAAGTCCAACATCTCCGTTTGAGGTTTTTCCTGCAAAAAAGCGTTCACTGGTTAATTTTCCTTCCTGTCTTAGTTTAGCATATGCTTTTTTAGAGGCTACCGGATCATTAAGACGTTTTAAAGAGTCTTCAAATTTCATAATCTCTTCCATTGGAAAATTATCCGGTCTGTCCCAAAGTTTCAATCCATACGTTCTGGATTTTTTATCGCCTGCATCTTCCAGATATTGAAGCTGCATGATCTGATCCGTATTTCTCTGATCAAAGGAATAGACCATTCCGGATTCTCTTTCATCGGCACCATATACCAGGCCTCCGCATTCATCACCCAGTTCATTAAAGAAAATCAATCCAGCCTCTCTTTCTCTAGGCTTTAAATCTTTATTATTGAACATTCCGGGATGCTGACGTTTTTTATTACTGATCGTCATTTTCAATGTTCCGTCCTTCTCAACGATATTAATTCGTTCCACATCAATTTCCTCAAACCTTTGATGTTCATTACTGGATTTAAAAGCCAGTAAAAAAAGTAAAACGAATGCGATAGTAAGTGAAGCTGCATATATCTTAAGCATACGCACTTCTCTGATTAGTTTTTCCATGAATAAATAATTTTATTTTATAAAAATAAATTATTTATCTGAAGCTGAATTAATGAATTTTGAAATATCATCCGGAGTAAAGTTCCCTCTCACATCTACAAACACCAATTCTTTATCTGAGTTTACCGTGATCAGCATATTTTTGATGTTTTCACCGGATTGTTTTACCCGGACATTTACATTATCTCCATCATGCTTTATCGTTGCCCAATCTTCATAATTGTTATTGTTAAGATATTTCGCATAATCTGCCAGCATCTCTGGGTCTCCATTCTCTACAGTCAACACTTTGACTTTCGATATCTTCTTGATAAGATCAACAACTTCTTCATTATCTCCATCTTCTCTCAGCGCTTTTTTTATAAAAGGCTTGGCTAAGAACATGGGTACATTGATACTTTCAAACTTTGCGCCTTTAAAATCATATCCGGAGTCTGAAAAGAAATCCATATTAGGCCGATGTGAAACTACACAAGACTGAAGCAGAAGTAGCGTACAACTAATAAGTAAAATGGTTTTTAAGTTTTTCATGGCGATTGGTTTTAGTCGATGGGCTTTAAAGTTCCACCTGACATTTTACTGATTTTAGAATCAATTTCCGGGTTTCCTTTATATTTCACCAATCCACCTGATGAAGCCCTTACTTTAAGTTTACGATCCACATTGATGCTAAGACTTGCTCCTGATGTAGATTCCGCCTCAACTTCGTTTATTCTTAAGTTTTCAGCTTTACATACCGCCCCACTGCTTATATCCATTACTCCAGAATTAGCTTGCCCTTCAAGCTTAGTATCTGATCCGCTTGATGCTTTAACAACGATAGAGGAAGTACTGATTGTTGCTTTGATATTAGCACCTGAAGTTGAACTGACATTAGTAACATTAGAAATATTAAACTTTCCATTGATAACGGCTCCCGATGAAGCTTCGATATCCATATTATCTTCTTTCACTGTATTTACTGTTACAAAGTTTGCTCCTGAAGATGTTTTTATATTATTCATTCTTGGAGAAGAAACGTTAACATTTAAGTTTTTAAATCTTAAATTTTTTACCCCTTTATTATCAACATACACCTTCAGAATACCATTTTCCACTTTGGTAATAACATACTGAAGTTTATCAGCATCAGCAATTACTTTTACACTGATCGGGCTTTCCTGTTTGTAAACCACATTTACACCTGTGCTTACCTGAATTCCTGAGAACTCACCCACATTTCTGGTCTCGCCATTCAGGTATGAAGTGCTGTTACTCGAAGTAACGCTGCTTGTCCTGGTATTGGTGATCGAGCTTGTTTTCGTTTCACTGGACTTAATAATTTTATTAAGATCATCCATGGAGAGCTTTCCATCCAGCATTACCAAGACATTACCTCCATCTCCACTGTCTATACTTAAGAGTACATCATCCAGTATACCGTCTTTAGCTTCTGACGAAAGAAACTTTATTTTGTTTCCACTACTGTTTACGGTCATAATCTCATTGTAATTCAGGTGGCTAAGGTAAGAGGAGATATCTTTATTGATCTGGGACAAACTA
Source organism: Chryseobacterium sp. ISL-6 (assembly GCF_018613715.1). GTDB lineage: Bacteria > Bacteroidota > Bacteroidia > Flavobacteriales > Weeksellaceae > Chryseobacterium > Chryseobacterium paludis. Next base: position 51,038 of record NZ_JAGGPT010000009.1, read on the forward strand.
TTTTGCACCTTCCTCCCTACGCTGCTGTCCGCATTTTCGGGATTTTCTGTGATCAGAATTCTCAATCCATTGATCTTGGAGAGTAATGGCTTGATCTGATCCAACTGAGAGTCATCGATATTCAGACTGCTAAGCATTCCAAACATTGGTTTTGCAATCTTAATAGAAGTTACACCTTCTACTTGTTGATATTTTTCAAAAAGTCTATCGAACTTGTCTTCCTGCCCATATGCAGTAAAAAAATGGGAAAAAGCAAGCGCGAATATTATCAATATTTTTTTCATGAGTCAATTTTTAATTTTAATCTGATAATTAATGCCTGATCAGGGAGTAATCTCTTTTTTTTAGTTAATAGTCATCGTCCATCACTTTAGGTTGTGCTAACTTTTCACTAACGTTATTTGCAAATATTTGAAATGAATATTTAGTCACATTAATAGCCTCTTCTACATTGTCGATTCTTTTTCCGTTTACAATCACATAATTGTTATTGTATCCCGTAGAATCTTTTTTAGCGGCATTATATTTTTTATAAGAAGAATTGTATGTAAATTTTGGTCTTACTTCTTTTTTCAATCTTCCTCTTTTTGGAAGAATTTCATCCATCACGTCTTTCTCCGCAATTGTATTCTCCTGAATCAGGGAATCTTTTTTCGCACCCTCAATGGTATCTGTATTATTTACGGCTACCTGTTGTTCAGGCTCGTGATTTTCTTCAATAAAATCCTTTTTTTGTTGTAGCACCTGATTTTCTACCAATTTAGATTGATCATCTACATCAGAATTTCCCAGATTGTAATTAACAATAAATCCAGCACTTAAAAGAACCACTACACTGGCGGCCATCCAAAACCATTTTGGAAAAGAAGGCTTTTTACTTTCAAGGGGGATGATCTTAGTATCATCATTATTTACGCCTTCTGCTTTTTGAAGAAAATCTTCAAAATCCCAATCCATTTTCTCTTCCTTTATTTCCTGGAAGATTTTTTCGTACTTATCTTGAAATTGATCGTTGTTCATAATTCATCAGTTGTGAGATTTGTTCTTTTACTTTTTGTCTTGCCCGCATAAGATTTACTCTTACCGCATTTTCTTCCATTTCCAGCATTTCAGAAATTTCAGACACTTCATACTCTTCTACATCTTTTAAATGGATAACCATTTTTTGTTTCTCAGGAAGCTGATTAATAAATCCAATAATATGATCCTTGAGGTTATTAACTTCCATACTATAGAGCTCTGACCGATGAAGCTGCATATCTGCAAAACCAATCTTTACATCATGGTGCTTCAGTCTGTTCAGACATTCATTCTTTACTGATTTCAGTGCATAGGATTTTAAATTTCCAAACTGCTCCAGCTCATCTCTTTTCTGCCAAAACTTGACCATTAGATCCTGCACGACATCTTCTGCTTCATCACTGCTCATGACAAACCTTTTCGCAAAACGATACATCTCATTTTTGAGAATAAACACCGAATTTTTAAAGGTTTCCTGGGTCATAAGTTTTGCTTCTATTAGTAAGACAATTAAAAAATTGATTTTATTACATCATTAAACAAAAAAACTTCAAAATAATTGAAGTCCTTTTTATAATCAGGTCTGATAAGTATCAAAAATATGTTTTAAAATCCCCTTGTCATCTTCTGTTAAAGGGACTTTTCTTCTTGCCATTGCTCTCTCTGCAACTTCGTAAGCTTTATCTAATTTAAATCTTTCATCTCCTTTAAATCCACCCCACGAAAAATTTTCTATAAGGTTCGGAGGAAATCCTTCTTTAAAAATATTAGATGCTACACCGATTACCGTTCCGGTATTAAGTTGTGTATTAATAGCCGTTTTAGAATGGTCTCCCATAATTAATCCGGCAAACTGTAATCCTGTATCTTCAAAAGCCTTGGTTCTGTAGCTCCAGAATTTTACATGTCCATAATTATTCTTCATATTTGAAGAATTCGTATCTGCTCCGAAATTACACCATTCTCCAATAACAGAATTTCCTACAAAACCCTCATGGCCTTTACTGGAATATCCAAATACAATAATATTATTAACCTCACCACCAATTTTACAATGAGGACCAATTGTGGTTGCTCCGTAGATCTTTGCTCCAAGATTAAATTTAGAATGATCACAAAGTGCAATAGGTCCACGAAGGTGGCAGCCTTCCATTACTTCTGTATTTTTTCCGATGTAAATTTTACCGGTTTTTGTATTTAATGTAGAAAACTCAATTTCTGCTCCTTCTTCTATGAATAAATCCTTTTTATCACCTAAAAAACCATTGGTTGAAGAAAGTTCCTGTGATACTTTTCCTTCCGTTAATAAGTTAAAATCGAAATCAATAGCTTTATGATTATAAGTAAACAGATCTTTTGGTTTCTTAAAGAAAACAAGCTCTTCTTTAATATCCGTCATTTTTTCAATCTGACTTAATGAAAAACCTTTCATATTGATCTTAGCAGCAATCAGTTCATCTTCATATACTAAAGCTTCTCCTTGTTTCAGATCTTTTATTTGCTGTAATACACTTTCAGTTGGAAGAAAATTAGTCACAAGAAACAGACTCTCTTTTTCATCGGGATTTTTAAATTTCTTTTGTAAGTAATTTTCTGTGAAATAAGAAACTTCAGAATTTTCTAATAATTTCTGCCATCTTTCAGAGAAGGTAAGAATCCCACAACGCATTTCTGCAATAGGACGTGTAAAAGTAAGCGGAAGAAAATCTTCCCAATATTGTGCATCTGAGAATACTAATTGCATTTTTTAAGAAGTTAGAGGTTAAAGATCCGAAGCTAGAAGTTCGAAGCTGAAAGTCATGATATACCATTGATATAATAAATTTTCAGATTTTAAGTTCTAATTTCTATCTAAAACAAAAATACAAATAGTAAGACTAACTTTTTACTTCTGATCTCGAATTTCTATTTAAAAAACAATAAAAAAGTCTTCCAAAATATTTGGAAGACTTTAATATCTTTTATTTTCAAAAAATTACTTAGCGAATTTTTTGTATTTGTTCATGAATTTATCTACTCTACCTGCAGTATCTACCAACTTCACTTTACCAGTGTAGAAAGGATGAGAAGTAGAAGAGATTTCCATTTTGATTAAAGGATACTCCTGTCCTTCATACTCGATAGTATCTTTTGTCTCTGCAGTTGATTTGCAAAGAAACACCTCGTCGTTACTCATATCTTTGAAAACAACAAGTCTATAATTTTCTGGGTGAATTCCGTTTTTCATAATACAATTTTTTAAAAAATTAAAGTTCTGCTTTCGAAATAGTAATGGATATTTCTCTGCTAATTTTAGGCTGCAAAAATACAATATTTTTTTAAATATCCAAATAGCTAATCCAATATTTTTTAATTGATAAGAAATTTAAAGTATTTTCGTTAAATTTGAAATCTATATTAAACTTTAATTTCGATGAAATTCAAATTATTACTGGCTTTTTCTTTTTGGATGCTTCTCATGATGGTATCATGTAATAAAGATGATATTAGTTTTGACGCTCCTTCCCAACAATTAAGATTCTCCAGAGACACGGTATTTTGTGATACAGTATATCACCAGGTCCGTTCTGAAACTTATGTTGTGAAAGTATATAATAATGAAGACAAAGATATTTCTATTCCGAGAATTAATCTGGAAAAGGGATCTGCTTCTTTATATAAGATCAATGTAGATGGAAAATCAGGTTTTGATTTTAAGGATGTTCCTTTAAGAAAAAAAGACAGTTTATATATTTTCGTTGAAATTGCACCTCAAGCAACAGGGCCAGAAGCAATCGCTGAAGACCGTGTCGTCTTTACAAGCCCGGCAGGACAGCAACATGTAACTTTATTTTCTGTAGTTCAGGATGCTGAATTCTTTATTCAGACTCCAACCAATCCAAATGTGATCAGCAACCATACCACCTGGAATAATACTAAAGCCAAAATCATTTATGGTGACCTTACTATAAATCCTAATATTACACTGGATATTGAACAGGGTACTAAAGTTTATTTCCATAAAAACAGCGGAATGAAAGTAGCTACAGGTGCTACTTTAAATATCAATGGAACATTGAATAATGAGGTTGTTCTCCGTGGAGACCGTAACGATCCTTATTACGACACCATTCCTAAGAACTGGAATTCTATAAGAATGGATGTAGGATCTACTCTTCATATGAATTACGGAAGGCTTTTCGGAGGGACAAGAGGCTTAGAAATGAAACAGACCAATGCAACCATCACCAATTCATTTATCCACACTTTCCAGGAATATGGGATCTATGCTATAAATGCTACGGTAAATGCAAAGAACCTTGTCATGAACAATTGTGGTGAATCCGCAGTAGGTATTTTTAAAGGAGGTAATCATAGTTATGTTCACTCTACAATAGCGAATTACTCAAGAACCATGAATTCATCCAATAGAAATGGCATTTTTGCCACTAACGAATGGAAAAATGATGCAGGACAAGCAGAGCAAGGCGCCTTACAATTGAATGTAAAAAACAGTATTGTATACTCTGACAGGGATAATTCAGTTAATTTTGAACAAACTCCAGGTCAGCAATTTAATTTTCAATTTCAAAATTGTCTGTTGAAATATTCCGGAACCTCAGAGGCCGGATTTAATTTTGACAGCAATCCAAATGTGATTCAGAGTTTAAAGAACGAAGATCCTCAATTTGTTAACTACTTTACGGCTCATCAGAATCTAAGGGTAAAAACCACCTCACCTGCAAAAAATAAAGGAGATGTTACGGTGGCAGCAACGGTTCCAACAGATATTGCTAATGTATCAAGAACGGCTAACCCAACTCTTGGAGCTTATCAATAATGGAGATTACCAATTTACAGCAGCAGGTCGACGAATGGATCAAAACAATTGGGATCCGCTACTTTAATGAGCTGACCAATATGGCTATGCTAACGGAGGAAGTAGGAGAAGTTGCCAGAATTATCGCCAGAAGATATGGTGAACAAAGTGAAAAAGAAAGCGATAAAAGCAAAGATCTAGGCGAGGAATTGGCCGATGTTTTATTTGTAACATTATGTTTAGCCAACCAAACCGGAGTCAATTTACAGGAAGCTTTTGATAAAAAAATGAAGATAAAAACTGACCGTGATAAAGAACGGCATCAGAATAATGAAAAACTGAAATAAAGATTTCAGATACTAGATCCCAGATATCAGACTCTTGAAAGTTTGAAGTACCTGTCTGGCCTCTGATGTCTGAAATCTGAAATCTTAAGAAACAATGAAGTTAGAAAAATCCAACCTAATAGGAAACCAAACAATACAGATCAGCGGTTCGAAAAGTATTTCGAATCGTTTGTTGATTTTGGAAAGTTTGTTTAATAATATAAAAATCGGAAATCTCTCAAATTCTCAGGATACGGATATGCTTAGTAAGGCACTATCCGGGAATTCTGAATTAGTAGATATTCACCATGCAGGAACTGCAATGCGTTTCCTTACTTCTTACTTTTCAATTTTTGAAGGTAAGAACACCATTCTTACCGGTTCCGGAAGAATGAAGGAAAGACCGATCAAAAATTTAGTAAGCGCCTTAAAAGATCTGGGAGCTGAGATTGAATATATGGAAAATGAGGGCTTTCCACCATTAAAAATCACTGGAAAGAAAATTACTCAATCCAAAGTCAATGTTCCTGCTAATATTTCAAGCCAGTTCATTACTTCCTTATTGCTTATTGCAGGAAAATTGGAGAATGGATTAGAGATCAACCTTGTCGGTGAAATTACTTCAAGGTCTTATATTGAAATGACTCTGGATATTCTGACAAAATTCGGAATTAAAGCAAGCTTTACCGGAAATATCATAAAAGTAGAACCTTTCACCAATCCATCTTCTGTGATCTGTTATGAGGTGGAAAGTGACTGGAGTTCAGCGTCATACTTTTACTCCATTTGTGCACTGGGAAGAGAAACAATACATCTGAAGAGTTTCTACAAACAATCTACTCAAGGAGATTCAGCCATTGCAAAAATTTATGACGAGTTTTTTGGTATTAAAACGATTTTCTCAGAAGATGACCATAAGATCACCTTACAGCCTGATCCTAATTTTATATTTCCAGAAAAAATTGAATTGGATATGAACAACTGCCCCGATATTGCACAAACTCTTTGTGTAACAGCAGCGGCACTAAAAATTCCTTTTGATATTTCAGGACTTGGAACGTTAAGAGTAAAAGAAACGGATAGACTTCAGGCTTTATATAATGAACTTAAAAAATTAGGAACTGACACAGAGATCACCGATTTAACGATTAAGTCTATCAGTTTTGGAGAACCGGAAGAAAATATTTCCATTAAAACCTATCAGGATCATAGAATGGCGATGAGTTTTGCTCCATTCTGCCTGATTAAAGAATTGAATATCGAAGAGGAAGATGTTGTCGAAAAATCATATCCTAAGTTTTGGGAAGATCTAAATACTATTTTAATTAAAAACTAATAATGTCACAACATAAAACTATAATCATCACAGGAACCTCATCGGGAATAGGTTTCGTTCTTGCTGAATATTTCGGAAAGAAAGGTCACAAGGTATATGGTTTAAGCAGAAAACATACGGAAAGTCAACATTTCAAATCTATTCCTACAGATATCACTGATAATGATGCCGTTCAAAATGCTATTGGAGAAGTTTTAAAAACAGAAACAAAAATTGATGTCCTGATCAATAATGCAGGAATGGGAATGGTAGGTTCTGTTGAAGATTCATCCAAGGAAGATATTTTGAAATTATTCAATCTGAATCTGGTAGGCTCTGTTCAGATGATGAGCGCTGTCATGCCTAACATGCGTGAACAAAGATTCGGAAAGATCATCAACATTTCCAGTATCGGAAGTGAAATGGGCTTACCATTCCGTGGATTTTATTCGGCTTCAAAATCAGCATTGGACAAAGTAACTGAAGCAATGCGTTACGAAGTATACCCATGGAATATTGATGTTTGTTCACTTCATTTAGGAGATATTAAAACAAATATTGCAGAAAATAGAGTGAGAACCAAAGTTTCTGAACCCTATAAAAATGTCTTTGACAAAGTATATGCTTTAATGAATTCTCATGTAGGTGATGGAACGGAGCCTCTGGAAGTTGCAGAATATATTGAAAATCTTTTAAGTAAAAATAAATGGAAAGCTCATTATTATTTTGGTAAATTCGGACAAAAGATAGGAGTTCCTTTGAAATGGATACTTCCACAGGGAACTTATGAAAATCTAATGAAAAAATACAATAAACTGGATTAGTTTCAGTTTTTAAAAGAGTTTGAAGCTTTTACTTAAAATATTTTTCGTGCTGTTTTGCGTTCTTGTTCAGGCGCAAAAGAAGATGTATTGGCTTACTGATGTACAAACTAAACAAACGAAAAAAGTAAAAGATTCTGCTTCTGCAGCAAAGTTTCTTGATTCGCTGGCACAAAGCAATTATTTCTTCACCCAATTAAAAGATGTCAAAATAAAAGGCGACAGCACAGAGATCTTTTATGATAAAGGCAAAAACTTTAATGAGACCTACGTTAATCTCTCTGATTCTATTGTTGGAAAATTGAAAATTAAAAAAGAATTCTTCACTAAGAATTTAGATTCAACAAAGAAAAACATTAACAAAAGATATATTGATGATGGCTATTCATTTAGTAGGATCAAGTCCAAATACAAAGGCCAGAAGGATGGCTACCCTATTGTAGAGCTGGAGATCAATAAAAATGATAAAAGAACCATAAATGGTTTTGTGGTAAAAGGCTATGAAAGGGTTCCAAAAAGATTTATAAAAAATCTTGAAAAGGACTTCAAAGGAAAAACTTATGACGATAAGAATCTGATAGCCATCAACAAAAACTTTCAAAGCCATCCTTTTGTCACGTTAGAACGACCTCCTCAGACCCTTTTTACAAAAGATTCCACACAGATTTATCTTTTTATGGAAAAGAAAAAAACCAATACTTTTGATGGAGTTATTGGTTTTGGAAATGATAAGACAGACAAATTTACTTTAAACGGAACATTGAATGTAAGTTTCAGGAATATGTTCAATGGTTTTGAGGCGATCAATTTATATTGGCAGCGAAATCCTGATAAAGGACAAACTTTTGATCTACAGACCGACGTCCCTTATCTTTTTAAATCAAATGTGGGTTTAAACATGAAAGTGAATATCTTCAGACAAGATTCTACATTCGCTAATGTAAAACTACTTCCTGCACTTTATTACCATATTAATAACCGATATAAAGTAGGTCTGAGAGGAACTTTTGAAACGTCAAGTATCATCGATACTTTATATGTTCAGGGTAAAGATTACAACAAAAAAGGGATTGGAGTCTGGCTTGATATGACAGAACCAACTGATATTGACCTTTTTCTTTATAAAACAAAAATAAATGCCGGGTATGACTTTCTTACCACTACATATACGAAAGATAACATCAAGGCCAATCAAAACCAGTTCTATTTCTTTGGAGAGCATAATTACCATATTTCAGGTAACCACTTCCTCAATATAAAGGCAGAAGGAGCCATGATGGATTCGAAGATTGAATTTTCTGCCAATGAATTATATCGTTTTGGAGGCTGGAACTCAATGCGGGGATTTAATGAAAAATCCCTCGCCGCCGACTTTTATTATTATGCTGGTTTAGAATACCGATATCTGATAGGAAATCAGGCATTTTTTGATTTCTTTGGACAGTATGGGCAGCTCAACAATAAATCTCTAAGTGTAAAACCCAAGCTCTACAGTGTCGGGCTCGGATTTAACTTCTTTATTCCAATTGGCTTAATGAGCTTCCAGATTTCGAACGGGAATGAATTTGGAAATCCATTCAAGTTTAATGACATTAAAATTCACTGGGGGATCTTAAGTAGATTTTAGAGAGAAACTCCTTTTATTCCTACCCATATCTGTCTTTTAAAATAAAGTAAAAAAAGTGATATAAACAGCTTTTTAAGCTTTATAATTATATTAATTTATTTTATCCGAAAAGGTGAAATCGTATTTTTATCTTAATATATCATTAAAACCCTGGTAACACTACACGGCTAAATTTGTCCTCAAAAAAATGAAGAAGACTTTAGCTACTTTTGCGATTTTTTTACTCCCCCTTTATTTAACTGCCCAGGAAATTAATATTTCCGGAAATGTAAAATCCGAAAACGGCACTAGTGTTTCAGGTGTAAATATTACTGACAAAAACACTGGAAAATCAGCTATAACTGATGAAAATGGTAATTTTACAATTACTGCAAATCCTAAAGATATCCTTGAGTTCTTCTCTCCGGAATACTCTTCTTATAGTATAGAGGTATCTTCCAGAAGACAATATTCGATTGTTCTAAAAAAAGTAAATGAAAAACAGATTGAAGGTGTTGTTATTACAGCTTTAGGTATTGCGAAAAAGAAAGAAAAAATCGGGTATTCTACTCAGGAAATAGGAACAAAACAATTTGAATCTATTACAACACCAAGTATAGGAAACTTATTTTCCGGACAGGTTGCCGGATTAAATGTTTCAAACCCTACCGGAATGCAGCAGGCTCCTGAATTCACTTTGAGAGGTAATTCTAATCTGGTATTTGTCATCGATGGTGTTATCGTAGAAAAAGAAGTTTTCCAAAATCTTGATCCAAACAATATCGATAACATCAACGTATTGAAAGGTGCAACAGCTGCCGCATTATATGGATCACGAGGAAGATATGGTGCTGTTTTGATCACGACAAAGAGTGCGAAAAAGAAAGGTTTTACAGTAGAGTTTTCACAAAATACTATGATTACAGCTGGTTTCACCAACCTTCCAAAGACTCAGACTCAATACGGAAACGGTTCTCATGGAAAATATGAATTCTGGGATGGTGCAGACGGAGGTGTAAATGATGGTGATATGATCTGGGGACCTAAATTTGTTCCAGGATTACAAATAGCACAATGGAACAGTCCAATTAGAGATAAAACAACAGGGCAGGTTATTCCATGGTATGGAACTGTAGCAGGAAGCCAGTACAATGATAAATCAAGATATGAAAGGGTTCCTATCGATTGGGAATATCATGATAACTTAAATACCTTTCTGAAGCCTGCGGTTATCAATAACAACAGTTTTTCTATTAGTTATAAAAATAATAAAGACACCTACAGACTTTCCGGTAATTTCATGAATTATGATGACAGAATTCCGGAAGCTTATTTACAGCGTTATGGAATAAATTTCTCTTCTGAAAATCATATAACTGACAAGCTAATCTTTGATACGAAGTTTAATTTTAATCAAACTTTTACCCCAAACATTCCTAATTACGATTACAATCCAAGTGGGCATATGTATACCATTCTTATCTGGATGGGAGGTGATGTAAACGGAAAAGATTTAAAAAACCACATGTGGGTTACTGGTCAGGAGGGACGAACACAGGCTAACTGGAACTACGCATGGTACAATAACCCATGGTTTGGAGCAAATTATTACAAAAATAAGAATAGAACCGATGTGATCAACGCACAAACAGGTTTAGAATATAAAGCAACTCAGGATTTCTCTATTAAAGGTAAAATATCTATTGTTGAAAATCACAATACGCAAGAGATCTTAAGTCCTTATTCATATTTCAATTACAGTGCACCAAGAAGTGGAGGATATCTTTTGAATGACACAAAGACATGGAATCTAAATTCTGATGTTTTAGCCACTTATAAGAAAAAGATCTCTGAGAACTTTGACTTTACAATTAATGCCGGAGCTTCAACATTTTACTATAAGAACGATGTAGATAATGCTTCAACAGATGGATTAAAAATTCCTGAACAATACACACTAGACAATTCTGTGGGAGCGGTAAAATACTATGACTATCTTAAGGAAAAGCTAATTTACAGTGCGTACAGTACCATAGATATTGGCTTATACAATGCATTCTTCATTAATGTGTCCGGACGTAACGACTGGTCTTCTACATTGCCAAAAGCTAACAGGTCTTATTTCTATCCTTCAGCTTCATTAAGTGCCGTTATATCGAATCTCGTTAAAATGCCTGAATCTATTAACCTGTTGAAGCTATCTGCTTCATGGGCGAAAGTGGCTTATGACTTTCAGCCTTACTCGATCAGAAATTATTATTTAAATAATGATGGTATTACTTTCAATGGAAATCCTACCAATTATTATCCAACAACCTTAAATTATGAAAACTCTCTGAAGCCGGAACAGACCAAATCTTATGAATTGGGTTTAAGTGCAGGTTTGTTTAAGAACAGAGTGACATTAGATGCTACTTATTTCAGAACGTTGGATTATAATAATATCCTTCAGTTTCCAAGTGCGGAGTCTTCAGGCTTTAAATCTCAATATGTAAATGGTAACGAATATACCACAAAGGGTGTTGAGATTTCCTTAGGGCTGGTTCCAGTAAAGACGAAAGATTTTATGTGGAAATCACTGATCAACTGGAGTAAGTACGAACAGAAACTAACATCTATCTATGAAAACATGCCTAATTACAACAACATTAAGCTAGGCGAAAGAATGGATAGTTATTATGATTATACGTGGCAAAAATCGCCGGATGGAAAAGTAATTCTGAATGCAGAAACCGGAATGCCAACAAAAGCGAACACTCCTACTAATCTTGGACATTTCAACCCAGACTGGACTTTTGGATTTAATAATACATTCAAATACAAAAAGTTGAGCTTAAACATTGGCATCGATGGAAATATTGGGGGAGTAATGAGATCTCAGGTTGTGGAAAAAATGTGGTGGGGAGGAAAACATCCTAATTCTGTGGCATACAGAGATGAGGAATATGCTAATCCGGGTACTTATTATTTTGTACCGGATGGCGTAAATTATAATGCTGCTACCGGTACTTACACTCCGCATACAAAACCTATCAGTTTCCAGGACTGGGCACAAAACTACCCTTATCAGGCAAGGGTAACAGAAGATGAAAGTGAAGAATTTGCCAATGTTTTTGACAGGACTTTTATAAAATTAAGATCAGTAGTTCTGGAATATGATTTCTCTTCTTTGTTAAATCCAAAAGGATTTGTAAGGAATTTTACTGTAAATGTATCAGCCTATAATCTTGCCATGTGGAAAAAATCAAAAAACCTCTACTCTGATCCGGACTTCCAGGTAAAAACAGGAAATGACATTCAGGATCCTTCAAGCAGATGGTTTGGAATTGGATTCAATCTTAAATTTTAATTAAATAACATTTCAGTCAAAATGAAAAATATTATAAAATCACTAGTTGTTATAGGAGCCTTCGCACTTACTTCGTGTGAATCAAATCTTGATAAGATCAACGAAAACCCAAACGATCAGGCTACTATTGATCCTAAATCTCTTTTAACCTATGTTTCAAAATCGGCTTTTCAGGTAAACGGAGATAATATGTATGCATCAAGAATGTTGATCGGAATCGATGGTGAAAATTCATATCAATATATGAAATGGAATGATTCTTCTTTCGAAGCCTATACGGGTGGTCTTCTGAATACCGTAAAAATGATGCAGGAAGCGGAAAGGATCAATAATAAAAATTATATCGCTATAGGTAAGTTTTTAAGAGCCTATTATTTTTTTAATCTAAGCTTAAAATCCGGAAGTATTCCTTATTCTGAGGCAGTAAAAGGAGAATCAGGAATTACCCAGCCTAAATATGACAGTCAGGAATCTGTAATGTCAGGGATTTTAACAGAGTTGAAAGAAGCGAATGATCTTATTAATACCACTGATAAGATTGAAGGTGATATTATTTATAACGGTGATGCAATGAAATGGAAGAAATTAATCAATTCTTTCCGATTGAAAATTTTAATTACACTTTCAAAAAAGACAAGCGTTGGAAACTATACGATTGCAACAGAATTCGCCTCGATTGCAGGAAGCCAGCCATTAATGTCTTCCATTGCTGATAATGGGGAGTTAAAGTTTGCAGACGTTGCTGACAGCAGATATACCATGTTCAATAACAGTGGTTATGGTTCAAGTTTGTATATGGCAGATTATTTTATTAATCTTTTTAAAACCAGACAAGATCCCCGTTTGTTCACTTTCGCAGCTCAAACTACGTCAGCTAAGGAAGCAGGAAAACCGGTTACCGATTTTACAGGATACAATGGTGGAAATCCTACCTCACCTTATTCTGATAATGCCGCATTGGTTGCTGCGAAAAATATTTCTAAGATCAATGACCGTTTCTATAAAGATCCAACAAACGAACCTTCTTCGGTATTAAGCTATCCTGAATTAGAATTCATTTTAGCAGAAGCTACAGCAAGAGGATGGATTTCAGGATCTGCAAAAACTCACTATGAAAATGCTATCAAAGGTAGTTTTAGTTTCTACCAAACCTATGTAAAGAATCCGAATCTTTATTTTGCAGGTTTTAATGTAAATAATTATTTAACGACTTCTTTAGTTTCTTATGATAATTCAGCTTCGTTAGCCAGTCAACTGGAAAAAATTATGACTCAGAAATACATGACGATGTTTCATCAGTCACAATGGACATCTTATTATGATTATCTGAGAACTGGTTTTCCTAATTATCCTTTACAAACCGGAGTTTCTGCGCCTTTACGATTCAGATACCCACAGACAGAGTACAATTACAACAGTGTAAATCTGAAAGCTGCACTGGCCGCACAATATGGAGGAACTGATAATATCAATTCTAAACCTTGGTGGTTACAATAACAATTTAACATTTTAATCTACATAAAAGAAATCGCAGGAAATATTATCTTGCGGTTTCTTTCTTATTATAATTCAACATGAACAGAAAAGAATTTTTAGCAAAGTCAGGGCTTTTATTAGCAGGTCTTGGAACTTCAAGTGTTTTACATCCTTCAATTTTAAAAGCATTAGCTATTGAACCTGCTGCTTTATCTACATTTTATGATGCCGAACATGTCGTTATTTTGATGCAGGAAAATCGTTCATTTGACCATGCTTTTGGTTCATTAAAGGGTGTAAGGGGATTTCTTGATAAAAAAGCTTTCGTAAAACAGGATGGACATTCTGTTTTCTTTCAGAAGGGTAATGATGGAAAATATGCTTCCCCTGCCCGTTTGGATCTAAGAAACACAAAATCTACATGGATGAGCTCACTACCACATTCGTGGTCGGATCAACAAAAGGCTTTTAATAAAGGAAAATATGACCAATGGTTACAATCAAAAGCTTCAGGAAATAAAGATTATAAAAATATCCCACTTACTTTAGGATATTATAATCGTGAGGATCTCCCGTTTTATTATCAGTTGGCAGATGCGTTTACGATATTTGATCAATATTTCTGTTCTTCCCTTACGGGTACTACTCCGAACAGACTTTTTCATTGGTCGGGAACTCTTAGAGAGCAGCAAAATGGTAAAGTAAAAGCTAATGTTTATAATGAAAATATAGATTATGATAAAAACCATCAGGCAAGATGGAAAAGTTTTCCGGAAATATTAGAAGAACAAAATGTCTCATGGAAAATATATCAGAATGAAATCAGTCTGCCAAAAGGAATGTCCGGAGAACAGGAAGCATGGCTGAGTAATTTTACAGATAATCCTATAGAATGGTTTTCAGTATTTAATGTAAAGTTTTCCGAAGGATATTATAAAAATATTCCAAATGTTATTAATTATCTGAAGCAGGAAATTGAAAAGAATCCCAGCCATAAAGAAAGATTAGAAGATCTGATCACAGAGCTTCAGGAAGATCTGGTTAAATATCATCCGGATAATTATTCAAAATTATCTCAAAAAGAAAAAAACCTCCATGAAAAAGCATTTACAACCAATTCCGGAGATCCAAATTTTTGGAATTTAGAAATTGGAAATGATGAACATGGTGAAAGATTGGTAGTACCAAAAGGAGATGTACTATTTCAGTTCCGCAAAGATGTTGAGGAGAAAAAACTGCCACTGGTTTCATGGCTTGTAGCTCCAGAACATTTTTCCGATCATCCCGGATCACCATGGTATGGAGCGTGGTATATTTCAGAAGTTTTAAATATTCTTACCAAGGATCCTGAAACGTGGAAGAAAACCATTTTTATTATCAATTATGACGAAAATGATGGATATTTTGATCATGTTTTACCTTTTGCTCCACCATTAAATCCAAGTCAACCTGTCGATATGAATGGAAAAGAAGGGGTAGATTATGTCAATAAAAATCAAGACTACATGGCTGACCGTAAATTAAAAGACCATGAGCGTATTGAAGGAACAGTTGGTCTGGGTTATAGAGTTCCTATGATCATTGCATCTCCATGGACGAAAGGGGGATTTGTAAACTCAGAAGTTTCAGACCATACTTCTGTCTTACAGTTTCTGGAAAAATTTATTAATAAAAAATTAAATAAAAATGCCACAGTAGAAAACATTAGTGATTGGAGGCGGGCAATTTGTGGAGATTTAACTTCAGCTTTTAATTCTTCAAATATTAAAGCACCACAGATGGATTATTTAAATCAAAAAGAATATGCAAAAACCATCAATGCGGCCAAAAACAAACCTGTTCCAAATTTGAAGTGGCATTCAGAAAATGAGCTTAACAGCAGTTTATTGGAAATTCAGGAAAGAGGAACAAGACCTTCCAATGCATTACCGTACAACTTTATTGTTAATCTAGATGGTGATCAAATTAAAATGCAGAACTTGAGGGAAACCGGAATTCCTTTATTGATCTATGACAGATCAAAACTAGATAGTGAAAGCTATTACTTTTCATATGCTCTTTATTCAAAACAGGAATTATCACATTCTTTAAATCTGGATCACTATAATTACGAAGTTTTTGGTCCAAATGGTTTTTATAGAAATTTTAAAGGAGATCAACAACCTGGATTTGAAATACATTTATTAAATGATACGAGGAATAATGAAGTTCAGTTACTTTTCAAAAAACATATAAAAGAAAGTATTTCTGTTATAATAAATGATATGTACGAGAAGAATCAAAGAAAAATTATTTTAAATAAAGCTCAGGAAACGATCATCATAAATCTTAATAAAAATAAAGGCTGGTATGACTTGAAAATAACCGAAAATGATCATATCTGGCAATTTTCGGGCAGAATAGAAACGGGAAAAACATCGATCTCTGATCCTCATTGGATGTAATAATATACATTTAAATAAAACTTAAGCCTTACCTTATTTGTGTAAGGCTTTTTTGTGGGCTACCAAATAATTTTCGTTCCTACATAGATCAAATAATAAAAATTTAGGCATTATTCTTGATGCCATTAAAATATTAAATCCAAGCTATGTGAGTAAATATATACTATGCAACGCATACTGGAAAGTAAATTGCTATAATTATTAAAAAATTAAAATTTTCATTGTTTATCTTAATTTCACTAACTTCACTTAAAATTAACTATAACTAACTATCATGAAAAAATTTAAGTTTACATTATCACTTGCTTTAATTGCCCTTGCAATTTCGGCTAATTTAAGTGCACAAGACACTAACACTGACAATCACACCATCTCGGTTACGATTCCCGAAGTTGCGCTAGTAGATATTGAGCCTGCAGCTACAAAAAACATTACTTTAGGTTTTACGGCTCCAACAGAAGCAGGGTTACCAATCATTCCGGCCACTTCAAACAATACACTTTGGTTAAACTATTCCTCAATTAAATCAGTTGCAGATGCTACCCGTAATGTTTCTGTAAAATTAAATGCCGTAATTCCAGGAATAGACATCCATGTTACAGCTGCGGCTGCTGCAGGAGCAGGTGCCGGAACATTAGGGACACCATCAGCACAATTAACTTTGAGTGCAGCAGATCAAACAATTATTTCAGGCATTGGCAGTGCGTATACAGGAGATGGAGCTAACAACGGACATAATCTCACCTATGCTTTAGCAGCAGGAAGTGGTCCTGGTGGAGTTGCAAATTATGCTGATCTTCAAGCAACAGCTACTGCTGTCGCTACAGTGACCTATACCATTTCGGATAATTAGAAGCTAAAAATCTTATATAATTAGTAAGAAGAGATCATACAGATTATTTCTTCTTACTATTTTGTTGCCGTGTTTTAATATCAAAACTTTACATAATTATGATAAAGCGTATTTTCATTTTTACATATCTTCTTTTACCACTTGTATTTTTACACGCGAGTATTGTAATTCTTAATGGTCTTACTCATAACTATAAAGTAGAAAACGGGCAGGTTTATAAAGGAAAAATTGCAATAGAAAATACAGATAATAAACCTCAGAACATAAAAATATTCTTACAGGATTTTACCTATCAGGCAAATGGAACTATAAGTTATACTGCACCCCATACGAATGAGAAGACCAATTCGGATTGGATCAAACTTAATACGAATTACCTTAGTCTAAAAGCCAAAGAAAAAACAGAGGTATATTATGAGATTACTGTACCTGACAAAATTTCCGAGGCTGGCAGCTACTGGAGTGTCATCATCGTAGAACCAGTAGATGATATAAAACCAAGTAATAATAGTGCAGGAGTCAATATAACGTCTATTGTTCGATATGCCATTCAGGTGATTACCGATTATGATTCTGAGAAGTTAAGACCTGACCTTAAATTCGAAACAGTGAAAATTGATAAGGAAGAAGGTAAACAATTATTAAAAATTGCAATTGCTAATAAAGGGAAAATTTATTGCAAACCAACAGCATCTATTGAGATATACAATAGAAAAAATGGACAAAAAATAGGCAATTTCTCAAGCCAGGCGATGGGATTATTACCAAGCACATCGAAATCCTTTTACATTGATATCAGTAAAGTTCCACCTGATAAATATAATGCCGTCGTCATCGCAACAGATGAAGACGAAAATGCTTTCGCCCTCAATGTGGAACTAGAAGTAAAAAATGATTAAAATTTGGGCTTTATATCTCTTCATACTCCTCCCAGTACTTACTTTTTCTCAAAAACAACCTAAAGAATTTGTCAGCAAAAAAGATAGTCTACTTCCGGGAACGGCTACTTCTGTTTCGTTTACTTTAGAAAATAAAACTTTAATAAACAAGACTTATGATATTCGTATTGAAACTTCCAATCCATATATCAGACCTATTTTAAATAGAAATGAATTGACAATCCCTGCGGAAGAAAATACGGTGTACATTGTTCCTTTAAGAATTGCAACTGAAACTCCAAAAGGAGTATATAATGTAAGATTATATGGAACAGAAAAAAGTGATGGTGAACAATTCATCAAAACACTGGAAATAGAAGTTGTTGGAAATAGAAAACTTTCCCTTACCGCAATAAATTCTCCAGAGTTTGTAAAAGCAGGTGAAACCATTACCTCTTCTTTTTTATTAAAAAATAGTGGAAATGTAGCCGAGAAGCTCATACTTGAAAGTAAAAATGCTGTTGTGGATCATGAAGCTTCCTTACTTTTACCACCCGGTGAAACTAAAATAATTAACATCACTAAAAATACAAATCCTGATCTGGGAAAAAATGAATATCAAAATCTCAATCTTTCTGTATATTCAATAGACAATCCCAAGGAAAATCAAACCGCTTATAGCAGTACCAAAATTATTTCTGTTAAACCTACTGAAGACGATATATATCACCGGTTACCTGTTTCAGCTTCTTTAGCTTTTATAGGAATGAAAAACAGAGGGATTTATCATGATGGTTTTCAAGGAGAATTATATGGTAAAGGTACCCTAGATAAAGAAAATAAAGGAATACTAGAATTCCATGCAGTATCTTCGAATCCTGTTGAATTTAACTCTTTTACCCAATATGAAGAATATTTTATTAATTACAGACGTGATAATCTCTTTGCTCATTTGGGAGATAAAACTTATTCTTCATCTTATCTTACAGAGTTTGCCAGATATGGCCGTGGTGCAGAATTACAGTATAATTTCAAAAAAATAAGTATTGGTGGCTTTTATAACCATCCAAGATTCTTCCGTGATATTAAAGATGAATTTAATGTTTATTCAAAATTTAAAATCAATAAAGAATCAGAAATTACAGCAGGATATTTATATAAAATACCAAGAACCGGAGACGTCAAATTAAGTTTAAATGATGTCAGATTAGATTCTAATGCTCATCTTCCTTATGTAACAGGGAAATTCAAACTTGATAAGCATCTGGATGTATCCGGAGAACTGGCCTACAGCAAAACAGATAATACAGACGGTACTGCTTACATGGTGCAGGTTTTGGCTAGCTATGAAAAGTTTAACGGAAATATCATGTATATGAGAGCGAGTCCTCAATTTTCCGGATATTTCACAAATACAAGTACTTTCAACGGGAATTTGCAGTATAAGGTATCAAGAAGGCTCGGTGTATTTGGAAACTATGTACAGGATGCCAGAAATTTTCAAAGAGATACTCTATTTTTAGCCGCGCCTTACAGGAAATTCTTTCAGTATGGTATCAACTACAAATACATGAAGACTGGTACTATAATGCTTTATAATGGATATCAAAGATATCAGGATCGTTTGGAACCAAGGCAATTTGATTATTATGAGAGATTTTTCAGGGTAAGCATCGACCAACAAATTGGTATTTTTCAGGTAAACCTTCAGGGGCAATTCGGAAAAACAGAAAATTATCTTAGTGAATTTAGCGGAAATTCCAGTTTTTATACTTTTAATTTAGGTTTTGAAAAATTTAAAACTTCCTTTAATGTATTTGGAAGCTATGCTGTAACTTCTCGTTATCAGCTACAAAATCAAGATCAATTTTATTATGGGGCCCGTATTATCAGCCGGTTTTCTTCAAAAACTGATCTTAGCATTTTTTACCAGAACAATTATATTCCAGAAGAATATTTTACCGATCGAAATCTTTTTGAAGTTCTTGTTCATCAACGGATCTTTCCCGGACATGAATTAGATGCCTCTGGACGGTACGCTTTACAACGGGGAGAGCTAGGAAACAAAGATTTTATATTCTCAGTTCGCTATACTTGGCGTCTGAATGTTCCAGTTCAAAAAACAGCTGAATACACTACTTTATCAGGAAACATAGGTAATCTTGGTGTAAAAAAAACAGAGGGCATAAGACTTATGATGGGGAACTATCTTTCTATGACTGATAAAAATGGCAATTATATATTTAAAAATGTAACCCCAGGAGATTACATAATAGAAATAGATCGATCAACAACAGGGATAAACGACATTGCTGATATTAGTATTCCTGCATCGGTATTGCTGAACAATAAAGAGAATATTTTTAACTTCGGATTGACGACTGCCGCAAACATTCAGGGACATATAGAATTGACAGAAAAACAGGAAAGCAATCAATTCAGTTTTGCTAATTTTCAACCTAAAAAGGAAAAAAAGAAGCGGGAAAGCATTATAATAGAAGCATCAAATGGAGAACAGACTTATCGTAAAATAGGATTTATAGGTGAGAATTTCGATTTTACTTATTTACGACCGGGAGACTGGACTGTAAAGATATATCGTAATGGATTGGATAGACGTTTTAAAATTTCAATGGACACTTTTCGTTTTGCCTTAAAAGCTTCTGAAACTAAAAAGTTAACCATTAATGTTATGAAACAACAAACTGAAGTAAAATATCAGCAGGAAAGTATTAAAGTAGGCTATAATGAAATAAAAAAACAAAAATGAGATCAGTTGTTCCCCACATATTATCCATAATTTTCTGTATACTATCCGGTAAACTGTTTTCACAAATTAATGTTGCGACTACATTACCCATTGTCACTTTATTGGATATAGAACCTACAGGCAATATTGTTTTAAGCTTCGTTGCTCCCACCCAGGCAGGATTATCTATAGTAAATCCTGCGGTCAATACAACCAAATGGATTAATTATACTTCTGCGATAGCATCAGGAGGCGCTACAAGAAGAGTTACTGCGTCAGTTAATCAGGTCATTCCTGGTATCAATATCAGATTACAGGCTGCTGCAGCCTCAGGTGCAGGCGGCGGCACTTTGGGAACTCCTTCGGCTCAGGTTACACTTACAACGACACCGATTACTATAATCAGTGGAATTGGTGGAGCATTTACAGGAAATGGAGCTAATAATGGTCATAGGCTTACCATTACCTTAGTGACTAATACATATGCCAACCTATCAGCTCGTACCAATACACCAGTCGTTATCACCTATACGATCACCGAATAAAATGAATGAAATGAAATATAATAATGATTTTTTGAAAAAAAAGATTTCTTTTATAAATAATATATCTATTTTCTTCTTGATACTGGCAGGTGGCTTTTGTAAAGGACAATCATTAACTGTAGGAGGAAGTAACTGGACAGTAAGTATTCCATCTATAACCGAAGCAGGAAGCAATTATGCAGGTAGTTATGAAAGTGCAGCCAATCAAATTCTATTGGCAGCAAGTGTTCCTTTGCTGCTGGGCAGTGCAAAGGTATCTGTACATTATATAGCAAATCCAACATGGAACAGTTCCTTAGGACTAAATATTAAAAGAACAGGAAATGGTACAACCGTTTGTTTATTATGTACTATAACTGGAGGAACTACTTATCAGGCTCTAACAATTACTGATGTAGAATTATTTAGAATTGCAGCAGTACTAGCACTCGCATCTTATAGTAATATTCCTATACAATTACAGCTAACAGGTGTATCAGTAACAGTACCTGCGGCGGCTTATGGCAGTAGGGTGGTTTTTACTATAGGTTCTCTTTAATCTTAAAATGAAAACCTCAATCTTATCGAATGAGGTTTTGCATATTTTATATTTTTAATGTTTTGCCCACCAGAGTGGAGTAAGTACAGCATCTTCTGCTCCCAACAGTTGCACTGCTTTTTGATAACCTTCTGGATCCGAATTTCTAAAACTACTAGGATATCTAAGTCTTTGTGGGAAATTCTTAAGAGAATTGGTCATAAAATTGCCTGTTGTAATGGCCGGTAAATTAACCAATGGAGTTTCAATAGCTGGATTTTCAAAAAATGGCAATCCCAATCTTCTATGGTCATTCCATGATTCCAAAGGAAGCCATGGCATATTAGCTAAATACTTTTGAGTAATGATTTTAGTTAATTTATCATTTTTAAAAGCTCCGTTTTTGTAAATAGTATTAACCGGGTAATTAATGGTAACTGAAACAAGATTATTGCTGGCAGGGTCTCTATATTTCATCGTATGAGTTGATCCCGGTTCTGTAATATGCCCATAAGCAACGGAAGTTCCATCTCTGTTGTAATCAGTAGAAGCAATATATTGTCCGTAGAACTGAGAAACACTATTATAGATAAAGCTATCTTGTATCCCTTTATTATAAGCTGCTTCATCATTCATTGGTGTAGCCCATCCTTTTAAGGCGGCTTCAGCAATTAAGAAATAAGATTCCCAGCTTGCAAAAAATATTCTTGAGTTGGTGCTCTCTCTATATTGCTTTCCCAAAGCAGGTGCACGACCAATTAATCCTCTTAATCCATTTCTTTGGCCTTTCTCAGCCCAGTTTCCTATTGCAAATGCATTCCAGGTATTTACAGCGTTTATAGTGATGGTTGTATTATTCGTAAATTGAAGATCCCCATAGTTTGTTTTAGCATCATTTGTATAGGTAGGATAAAGAGAATAAATAGGATTTGTAAAGTCTCCTGGAATATAAAATGTTTTAAACGCTCTTGGATCAATCTTATTTGGAATTCCATCCAGCCAATAGCCAGCAGAAGGATCATTGGTAAGTTTAGTAAATTGCTCATCATATTTTATTCCAATATAATCTGCATCTTTTATGGCACTGTGTTTATCTTGACTTAGCTGATCCATCGAATTAATCCCTCCTAACCCAATATATAAATTATTGAGCGTGCTTGATAACAATTGTGAATTCCACTCTCTAGACATTACCCCTGTTAAACCATCCCATCCAGGTTTTTCAGCAATCGTAAAATTATCGGAACTTACACTTATAAAATTATTGGATGCAATCGCAGCTTCAAATTCTGACTTTGCTTTAGTGGGTTCTACTTCAGATATTCTCATGGCAACTCTCATACGCAAGGAATTGGCATATTTTACCCATTGGTTCCATTTTAGTTTATATGCCATATCATACTTCGAAATATTATCAGCTGGAATGGGTTGATTAAGATCCATTTTTGCGACAGCATCTTTTAATTCATCTAAAATAAAATAATACACTTCTTTTTCAGAATTAAAGTTGGGATTAGTTCCCTGGAAAGCCAGAATAGGCTGTGGACCAAAATTATCTGAAAATTCGCTCATTAAGTAGGCTCTCCAAATACGGGCAACCTGGATTAGATTGTCATAATGGGGTAGCCCCTGTCCTGTCGCTTTTTTCTCATTAGCAATTTGAATTGTTGCATTAGCATTATTAAGCCATTGAGAAATATACTTCCAGTATTCTACTGTCCAAGAATCATTATCAGTTCCTCCGGCTATACCAGTACTTAGATGCTGTCTCGCCGCAGTTTTCCAATACAATACAAAAAGTCTCTCTGCAATATTAGGATCTTGCTGCGCACCAAGAATAGAGCTGTTCAGAAAGTACTCAGGTTGCACCTGATCAATATTTGCAGATAGTGGATCTGTATTAATTTCTTCAAAATCTTTACATCCGCAGAATGTAAGAAAAATCGATGCTAGAGCAGGAATTATATATTTTTTCATTTTTTTATGTTTATTAAAATCCTAATGTAATGGTAAATAAATATGATCTCATGGTTGGAAATGCAAAGTTTTCAAAGCCAACTGCATTGGAACTTATAGCAAATACTGATTCCGGATCTATGCCCTTTGACTTACTGTAAATCATCCAAACATTATTTGCTGTGAAAGCTACTTTAGCACTTTTAATTACAAATTTCTCAAACAAAGCTTTTGGAAAGTTATAAGAAAGTTGAATATTTCTAAGCCGGATATTAGTAGCATCATAAATATTCTGTTCCGTTATTCCCAAATTTCCAGTAGTAACAGCTGCCCAGTAATTCTGTTGTGTAATCTCCTTATTATTGGACATGTAGTTACCGTTCGTATCTACAACCACTCCGTCTACTATAAAATTATCACGTTTCCCTCCTGGCGCCGTATTTTCAGCTAGACCGCTCCTTTGTAATGCTGCTTGTGTTCCAGAAAAAAAATCGCCACCAATCCTCCCGTCTATCTGGAATGAAAGCCCAAAGTTTTTATAAATAAAACTATTGGTAAAACCAAATAGAGCTTTAGGAGATTGATTTCCCAAATAGAATAAGCCAGTCTCTTTTTGAGGAGCGCCATTCCCATCTACTATTAATTTACCATAATAGGGGCTATTGGCATCTTCTACACGTTTAAATTTTGAACCATATATTGCTCCATATCTTCTGCCTACTTCGGCAAATATGCTTATATCATCAAATCCACCAAGCGAATATTTCATGACTTCACCATCAATTTTATTAATTCTACTGGTCATTTGTGAAAAGTTTACACTCGTATTCCAAATAAAATTCTGATTCTTGATAACGTCTGTATTAAATACTATTTCAATTCCTTGATTTTGCAAACCTCCTGCATTGATCTTTTTTTTCTCATACCCTGAAAGAGGATTCATAGGTAAGTTGATTAGCTGATCAGTTGCTTTTGTATTGTAGTAACTTACATCCAACGAAATACGATTAAATAAACGCAGATCTAAACCAACCTCAAAGGTCTTAAGCTTTTCATTTCTCAAGTTTGGATCATAAAGGATCTTCTTTCGATCTGCTGTAACATTTCCATTCGGGTCTTTTTTTATTTCGAAAGTATTATATAGCTCATAGGCTTCCAGAGAATTTCCTGTAACAGCATAAGAAGCTCTTATTTTGGCAAAAGATAAAATATTAGATTTTGTTCCATTCAATTTTGTAAGCATATCTGTAACGACTAATGATGTGCTTATAGATGGGTAAAAATAGGATCTGTTTTCTATGCTGAGAGTAGATGACCAATCATTTCTTGCCGTTGCGTTAATAAACCAATATCCATCATAATTAATCTCTGCCGCTGCAAAAACTGAGTTAATTTTTTTATTTAAGATAACCTCCCTTATATCGGGATTTCCTACAGAATTATTGATATTAAAAAAATTGGGTGAAGTTAAATTAGGAGCAGAAAGATAAATAGCATTTGTTCTTGTCTCCATCATTTGACCATATACAGAAAGAGATCCGCCCCATTTACCAACAATATTATCTCTTTTTGCATTCAAACTCGTAATGTAGTTATTTTCATAAAACCTTTCCTGGCTTGTATTGTAAGAATTATTTAGTCTTGATCCAGTCCATGTTTTTGCATTGGCTGCTAAAGAATAATAATCTGTTCCTAGCCTCACATCAGCACTAAGCCAATCATTAAATTGATATTTTAGGTATCCACTTAGCAAAAATCTATCTTTCTTATCCTCATTAAGCTTGTTATAAGCCGCCCAATAAGGATTAATTCCATTATTTGTTATCCATCTTTGAGTAACATTATTTTGCATCATTCCTTCTTTATAATCTCTTATATCAATGTTTCTTGGCATTAATAGAACGTTCCCATAACTATTCCCATCCAAGCCACCTCCAGGACGATTATTCGCTTTGGTACTTATATACTGAATTTTTACATCAGTAGTCCATCTTTTCTGGGCTCCAAAATTGGAGTTCATTTTGGCCATGAAATTCCACCTTTCATATTTTGAGTTTGGTATCTGGCTATTATCATATAAATAGTTTCCAGACGTATATAGACTTGTGCCTTCTCCCAGGTTTTCCTGAAAACTAATAGTGTGCTGCGTATTTGTTCCAGTCTTAAAAAAACCTTTGAGGTTATCATAAACCTTCATATCAGTTCCTTCTATTGAAGGGCCCCAGCTATCCGTATTATCAAGGTTACTTGGGAGATTTGGAAGTCCATTACTTCCACGGGCAAAACTACTCTGTAAGTCGGGCTTCATAAATATTTTTTCAAAACCTAAACTAGTAGAATATGTAATACCAACACCCCCCTTCTTCTTTCCTGATTTAGTTGTTATCAAAATAACTCCATTTCCTGCCCTTGCTCCATATAAAGCAGATGCAGCTCCTCCTTTTAAAACAGAGATAGTTTCAATATCGTCAGGATTGATATCACTCAATCCATTTCCCATATCTGTATCAGGATTCCATAAGTCGTTATTCTTTGCCCCATCCTGACTCCGCCCTTTTACTCCAGCAGAATTATTAATGGGAATGCCATCTACAACTATTAATGGTTGGCTATCTCCTTCAAAAGAATTGAATCCTCTGATATTGATTCTAGATGATGAAGCAGGTCCAAATCCTCCTTTCACAACCTGAAGCCCTGCAACTTTACCTGCTAATGCATTTGTTACATTTGCTTCTTTAGCATCTACTAAAGTTTGCCCTTTAACATCCTGAAAAGAATATCCTAAAGACTTTTTCTCTTTCTTTACTCCATACGCAGTTACAACCACTTCATCAATTTTTGTTGTTTTAATTGAATCAGTAGTTTGAGCGCAAAGTTCATTGAAACAAAAGAATACAGATTGGAGTAATCCAATCTTAAATAGTGTTTTATTCATATTATATAAATGTGATGTAGCACAAACATAATATTTTAATACTATTTAACAAAATAATATTAAAAACTAAAAGAATAGATGCTGATAATCAAATAAAAAGAATAGAATAACAATAAAAAAACCAATTTGAATATGAAATAATATAGGGCTCAAAATATAAATATTCATATAAATTAATAAACAAAAACTCCCCATACCTTTTGATAGGTTGAGTTGTCAATCAAAATTAAGAAGAATAAACCAGTTTTAAAAAGTACTGATTATTGAAAGAATGGAAGGTTAATAGTTGAAAATTGAGGGTTGAAAGTTTACCAGCAGAGTTTTAAGTTTTGGCTAAAGCCGAGTGGATTTTGATTTATATGGAAGGTGGGCTTTAGCCCACCTCTATTGATAAAGCTATTATTTAAAAAGTAGTAGTAGTAGTAGTAGTAGTAGTAGTAGTAGGAGGAGGAGGAGGAGGTTCATTATTCATCATTCATCATTGATACTGGATTCTTTTTACATGATGTAGGTAACAAAAAAAAGTCTCATACAAACTAATGTATGAGACTTTTAAATAAAAACTGGCGGCGACCTACTCTCCCGCTTTCGCAGTACCATCGGCGCTGGTGGGCTTAACTTCTGTGTTCGGAATGGGAACAGGTGAGCCCCACCGCTAAAACCACCCTAAAGAAGGTATATAACGTAGAATGTACTTTGTATTAACGTAAAACC
>NZ_JAGGPT010000010.1 GCF_018613715.1 Chryseobacterium sp. ISL-6
GTGGCAGAAAGTGCCGATTGTAGCTGTCCACCATTTATTCCCGCATTATTAATGAGTACATCTAATACTCCTGTTTTTTCGCCGATTATTTTTCTAGCATTTCTTACCGATTCATCATTAGTTACGTCTAGTTCCACGGCTTCAACATTCATTAATCCTTCTTTTTTTAGAATTCCAACGGCTTCTAAACCGTTTTCTAAACTTCGGCTACCGAGATAAACATAGTATCCTTTTTGCAGTAATTGTTTGGAGATTTCAAAACCAATACTTTTATTAGCTCCTGTTATCAATGCTTTTTTCATTTTTAAAATTATTTAAAATTAATACTGCAAGTAACATCAAGGGAATATGAAATTGTTTACCATTTGGTAAAAAGCGACTTTAGCGAATGTTTTTTCTGATTCTGCTTAACGATTGTTGCGTAATTCCGAGATATGAAGCGATATAAGAAAGTGGAACACGATTCGCAAGCGTTGGGAATTTTTCCAAAAATGTCAGGTAACGGGTTGTAGCATCTTCCGCAACCAAGGAACTTCTTCTGTCCAACTTTTCCATTAATCCTTTTTGAAATATCTTATTCGCAATGATTTCCCAACCGACGATTGTATTAGAAAGTTCATTCCAGTCTTGTGGAAAAAAGATGATGAGTTTACAATCTGTAACAGCTTGAATATATTCGGTCATTGGTTCACCTTTGAGTGGATTGGAGAGCAGGTGGTTTTCATCAATAAAATATTTTGTGATTTCTTCCCCTTTGTTGTTGTAGTAACAGATACGCAAAATCCCTTTCAGAATAAAAACAACCTGATTAAATATTTTACCCGCCTCAACAAAATACTCGTCTTTTTTGATTTGTAATTCGGTAGCTTTACTAGTAATCAAGTCAATTTGATGTTTATTCAAATTCCCGAATTTTAAAATATATTTAATTAATTCTTCCATTGCAGAAAGGTATAAAAAATAATATTTTATCAATTTACCATTTGGTAAATTGATAAAATATTATTCGAATAGATTATGAACATAGTCAAAATTCAGTTTCAATGTTTTTATATTTCACTTAAAAAATATCGCCACTACAGAAATCAGTAGCGTAATTTTAATTATACAGCCAATAAAACAAACCTTTTTACCTTTCCTGCACTAAATGCTGTAAATCTGGATCGTTCTTAATTCACTCTATTTCGCTTTTAACAATATTCAGTATATCAGAGTAAATCTGAAGCCCATTATTTTCAGTCTCATGTTTTATTTTATTTTTCCCGTTTTCATCTGCAAAAGGATAAGATTTGGGAGATCTTCTGATAGATTTTCGTTTTGATGTTTCCACTTCAATTTATTGCCAAAATGATTGATTACAGTCTAGTGAATTATTCCCTTGAATATACAGACATTAAGCAAGAATGTTAGCGTTCCTTACTGTGTACGCTTTTTTTCTTCCTCACTTCCTGTTATCCGTTTCCGGGACGCTGCCACATCTTTACCAAAACGATAAGAGAGACTTAATGAAAAGTTACGGCTTTCAACATGATGCAGAGAAGTACTATGCTGGTCAAGATAATTGATACCGATGAGATAATAGTTAGTATTGAAAATATCGTTTACCGCCAGGCGCAAAGTGCCGTTGCCATTCAGGATGTTGGTTTTTATACCTGCATCCACTTCTGAGTTGTAATTTACCCGGTAAATGCCCTGAATTGCAGGACCAATGAGTGCACCACTGATTTCTGCTTTCATTGCTGACTTTTTATCGATGGTAAACGACTGCTTAAGTGTAGCATTATATGAATATATATGATAATTATAATTACTGGAAAGATAGGCTGACTTATCCTGTTGCCTGTAACCTTCGGCGAGTAAATCCATATTCCACCAATCAGCTGCCCGGATCGATGCAGATAAACGGACTCCGGCACTCCTGCTTAAACCTAAGTTCGCATGGGTTCCGTAATAAATCTTATTTGCATTATCCTGTATATTGATGTTCGAGAAAATGTCGCTGGTATTACTGAAATATCCGGTAATGACATAGTGTTGTTTATAGGTATAGCTCAGTTCTAAGCTATGCGTAAAAGATGGCTGCAGGCCCGGATTACCTACATAAATATTGTAGGGAGAATTGAAGCGTCTTGCAGGGTTCAAACGGTTATATTCAGGCCGCTCAATCCGGTAGGCGTAGTTAAGCTGCAATTGGTTGTCGTTACCTGGGTGATATTGAATGAACAGCGTTGGAAAAAGCTTAAAATAACTTCGTGTATTAAAAGCATCCAGGGTAATCGAATACCCGCTCGTTCTGGTATATTCACCGCGGAGACCGGCCTGCAAGGTCCATTTTCCAAATATACCGGACGTACTTGTGTAAGCAGCAACTGTTTTTTCTTTGTAAATAAAATAGTTGGAATTCTCGGTAACGCCTTCAAACAATGATCCATTGCGGTTGAAATAATCAAAAGTACTGTAGCTCCGTGTACTGTTGTATTTTAAGCCTGAGCCCGATTCCCACTTTCCAAACAAGCGATAGTTCATATCGGCTTTTCCCGAATAAATATCAATTTTCTGCGAACTGGGTGTATAGATGTGAAATTGATTAGACGTTTGTGAACCATCTGGTAAAAAAGAGCTATTATCTGTCCAACCACCATTTTGGCTTTGATAAGGTGAGTAATCAAAATCAAGGTTGATACTTTTCTTACCAGAATCGAGCTTGATATTATAATTAAGATTGTATGCATATTGATTCCCCGAATTTCTGATAGAATTATCTGTTATTAAAGTAGAATCAAGCACCATAGGTTTTCCGGTTACCTGTGTTATTGAATGGGCGTTACTACTCCCGTTTCGGTTGCTCCCTGTTATCAATAGTCCCAAGACCTGGTTATTTGCCAGCTGATAGTCGACACCCAGCCTATAATTATGATTATCAGATCGGGTTATGATGCGGTTCGGAGCGTTCCAGAATGAATCCCCATAATCAATATCATTGTTATGATCCTGAAAATTATGCCTATGGGCAAATCCATAACTCCCGTAAATGTTGAGATTATCCTTCCTGTAGTTGAAATTTCCACTACCATTATAAGTACTATAGGTGCCTTGGGTGAAGCCATTGTTCAATGTAACATTGAACCCCTGTCTCTTTGCTTTTTTTGTTACGATATTAATTACTGAAGCACCTTCCGCTTCGAATTTCGCAGGCGGATTTGTATAAACCTCCACTTGTGCCACAAGGTCTGAGGGCAGTCCCTGAAGGTAGGCAGAAAGATCTTCTCCAAAGAGTTTAAGGGCTTTACCATCCAGATAAACCTGTGCATTTTTGCGGTTGGCAGTAAGGTCGTTGCCAGAGCTAACCTGGACACCTGGGGCTTTGGCAAGTGCTTCCCAGGCACTTCCGCCAGATGCGACGATACTGTTTTCAACATTAAAAACAACCCTGTCAATCTTACGTTCAATGAGTGGCCTATGGAAAGTTACCACCACCTCCTGTAACTCTTTACTGTCTGGCACCATAATTAAGGCAATACTGTCTTTTGGCAGTTGGACCGTAATTTGTGTTAGTTTATAGCCTATAAGTGTGGCATAAATACTATAGATACCAGGTTCGCTATAGTTAAGTATGAATTTACCACGTTCTGCCAAAACTGAAGAAATTTCTTTGTCATTTTGCTTTAAGAAAATAGTTGCAGCCTCAAGCGGAAGCCCATTTGTATCTTTGATGTTACCTATCACTTTAAACTGAGCGTGAATAAATAATGGAATAACCAGGATAAGAAATAGAATATATTTTTTCATGGTGCAAACTTACTTTAACCCAATGTTATGACCGGTTAACCAAGGTTAACCAAGGTTAAATCGTATGCAGGATTAAATAAAGAAGTATGTATTTGACTTAAATTAGCTTTATGAAATGGTTTACAAACAAATATGCTTACTTACTGGCAATCTTGGCGATGCTTTTCTGCATAACATTGCAGATAGTCTGGCTCATTCAGTTGTTCGGTGCCCAACAGGTACAGGTAAAGCGTGATCTCGATCAGGCAGTGAGTAACGCTGCATGTGTGAGCGACTATATGAGTGTAGCGCAAGGTCATGAAAAAAGTGAAAACTTCCGTAACTTTTTTCTTTCACCGGAATGGCTACAGATCAAGCAGTCCTTTACGCGGCTGCGCGAGCGTCATGTAGGCGGGAGTTTTAGCTCACAGATTACTCCCGACAGCACTTTCCTTTCTATTGGCTTCAATATTGCAAATAACAAAGCCGGACATAAAAACCGACGTATAAAGCATATTTATGACCAGGGCGAGACTTTGGAATCCATAATGACTGCAGACAAAAGAGACCTCAAACGGATGGACAGCCTGGTCAAGACAGAATGTTTAAAAGCACAGCTGAATATGGAAACCTACCACATTTTATATAATTATGACAGCGGCAAGCCGGAATCAAAAGCTGACTGGGAAAAAACAAAGAAAGCTGACTATCAAAACCAACTTTACGGCTATAATCTTAATTTTTTCCTACATACTTATCAATTGGTGGTGCCCTCAATCAAATCGGTAGTTTATTACCGAATGCGCTACTATCTGCTATCATCCTTCTCAATGTTGATACTTACTGGGCTGGCATTTATTTTTCTTTTCCGCATGATACATACCCAAAGGATGTATACCCAAGCGAGAATTGCCTTCACAGGAAATATGACCCATGAATTAAAAACACCGGTGTCGGTTATAGAGGCTGCACTTGATGCGGTTAGCCGTTATCAGCTTTACCGGGAGCCAGAAAAACTGGAAAATTACCTTGCTATCAGCAAATCCGAGCTTCACCGCTTAACGCTCATGATCGACAAAGTACTCCAACTCGATCAATTGGACCATGGTGAGATCAAACTGAGAAAGGAGCTGTACGATGTACAACAGGGACTCGAAGGTGTAGTTTCCTCCATGCGGTTTCGTAATGAGCAGGGAGCAAAAATTGTATATATTCCTGTGGATGAACCATGTTTTGTTGACGGTGATCCCATACATCTAATCAACGTATTTTACAATCTGACGGATAACGCTCTAAAATACTCCGGCGCAGAGGCGACTATCAAAATAACCCTAAAAAATACTGGCGACAAAGTTATAATCAGTTTTAATGACAATGGACCAGGTATTAACAATATATATCAAAAGCGTATTTTTGAACGCTATTTCCGTATATCCGACAATCCTAATATCCATAATGTTAAAGGTTCGGGACTCGGGCTCGATTACGTAAAACGGATTATTGAGCAACACGGCGGGAGGATATACCTGCTCAGTGAACCGGGAAAAGGTAGTAACTTTGTTATAGAATTACCAGCTTACCATGAATTATAAAGTTTTATATGTAGAAGACGAACCTACCCTGGCACAGATCATCAGCGAAGGACTACGCAGCAGTGGATATGAAGTCGTTGTGGCAGCAGATGGGCAGCAGGCATTGGAAGTCTTTAATTCCAATATTCCTGATATTTGTATACTCGATATTATGATGCCAATAAAAGATGGATATTCTCTTGCTCAAGATATCCGTGAGAAGGAAAGTAACATCCCAATTATTTTTCTTAGTGCCAAGTCATTACCTGAGGATGTAATTAAGGGCTTTAAAAGTGGCGGAAATGATTATTTAAGAAAACCATTTAATATGGGCAAATTACTGGTCAGAATGGAAGGACTGCTCACGCGTTTCGGCACGCTGAAAGAAGACAACCTACCAATATCAAGCCGCAAGCGTTTCGGCGCATGCGAGCTCGATACCTTAACCCAGCAGCTAAAAACACCCATTGATACCTATTCGCTATCCTATAAGGAAACAGCGTTGTTAGAATTGCTTCTTTCTCATCGGAATACCCTGCTGGAAAGGCACGTACCTTTAAATAAGATATGGGGCGACGATAGCTATTACAATGCGCGGAGTATGGATGTATTTATGTCGCATCTGCGAAAAATGCTTAAGGACGACCCCAGTATACAACTCATGAGTATAAGAGGAGCCGGTTACAAGTTTATCTTCTAACCCTTTAAGGTATTTACTGCCTTTGGCACAGATCGTTCAAACCATCAGATATACAAATTTCCGGTACATACCTATAACCTTCAGATCCTAAATCACCCTTTAAAAGCTTTTACTACCTCCTATAATTCTGGGTTTGGAATAGTTGTATGGAAGCATAGCGAAAAAATCTATCGTATTTCAGATTATGCCAGTTGTAGAAATACTTATCAGCATTTATTAGAACAGGATGAATGTATTTCATTTAATAACCGGATTAATTCTAAAACATTTATCAACTATATAACCAGATTTAAAACGATTACTTTTTTATAATACTCTGTAGCGATAAAATCTTTTATTGTAGTTGAGCCTGAAGGTCCTACCCAGATGGTAGAATCATTTTCCGGATGTTGTGAGTCATAAAGTACGCTCGCTGCACCTCCTGTCTTTGACAGATCACTACGCTTCCATTGGTTACCCAGTGATCCTCCCCAGGTCGGTAAATTTCACAGTAATTGTTCCAATGAGACCGCCTGCGCTGGGATTGATTTCTGGAATATCTATTATAAGCGCAGCAGTTACTTTTCCTTCTTTTATCATACTGGTGAGCATATTATACTCCGCAGACCTACCCATAAGCGGAAATCCTATTTCAGATTTTTCATGCGCAGGAAGATAAGATTTCCCAGATTGTTTTTACAAGACTTCCTGTTTATTTT
Source organism: Chryseobacterium sp. ISL-6 (assembly GCF_018613715.1). Classification (GTDB taxonomy): domain Bacteria; phylum Bacteroidota; class Bacteroidia; order Flavobacteriales; family Weeksellaceae; genus Chryseobacterium; species Chryseobacterium paludis. The sequence goes on from NZ_JAGGPT010000010.1 coordinate 6,738, forward strand.
CTATCAGTTTTCAAGATCATTCACCAAATCTACTGCTTGAAATTCGAGCGTTGTCTTACTTGAGAAATGTAGTTTGCATTGAAAAGAAAAATTTCTATTGCTAAACATAACATCGTCATTTCGTTTGTTATTATAAACGGAGCCGAAAATATAAAATCATTGCGGGTAGTGCCTTGATATTTCTCAATAATTCGTTTCTGTATTTCCGTTAATCGAACATTGGATGCAGCATCTGATTTTTTTCTCCTGCTGATAATGTATTGGCGCCAAAGTTAATAAAGTATATATATATGATCTCCACTTTTGAATAGTATCAACATTCAGCAATGTTGATACTATTCATGTTTATAGATCTAAGCACCTGAATCTATTGCCCTGCTTCGTTATTCAGGATCATGAAGCCGGCTAAATTAATCCTCTATTTTTCTGAAGTGATCAAAACTTAATCTCTTCCCAAAATTCGAAAGAGGGTTTACCATCGATGAAAGTGGTGGATTTTTGCCTGAATGCGGCACCATACGCTGTTTGCATATGAGATCCAAGGAAAGTATCTTTACTATCCCAATGTTCTACGATTAATAATCTGTGTGGGTTTTCATGAATTCTTATAGCCAAACAACCCTTTTCTTTTTCCAATACCGTTTTTGAAACAGTCGTTAATGCTTTTTTAGCTAAAGCCATCTTACCTTCTTGTATGTTAAGGGAAATTAATACCGTTACCGAATTTTTGTTTTCGTTCATAACTTTGATTTATATTAAAATTTATGTAATGCTTCGTTGTAAAATTTATTCATTCAAGTTATATGGGTTATCTAATTAAACGATTGCCTAAACTCTATAGGAGAAAGACTGGTTTTGCTTTTAAATAGCTTACTGAATGATTGCGAGTGCTCAAAACCAAGTTCGTAAGCAATTTCGCTGACTGATAAATTAGTGGTTGATAATCGCTCCTTGGCTTTTTCAATGAGCTTGTCGTGGATATGTTGCTGCGTACTTTGGCCAGTCAAAACTTTAAGCAATCCAGTTAAATATTTAGGTGACAGGTTTAAAGCATCGGCAATATATGGTACAGTTGGCAGCCCTTTTGCAACTAACTGATCACCTTCAAAATAATCGGCTAGTAGCTTTTCCAGGCCTTCCAAAACTTTGTAGTTACTTTTTTCTCTCGTGATGAACTGCCGGTTGTAAAATCTTTCGGAATAATTTAATAATACTTCAATATGCGATACGATGATATGCTTACTAAATTTGTCAATATTCAATTGGTATTCCTGTCTTATGTTATCGATGATTCCGCTCATCGTCGTTTCTTCTTTCTGCGAAAGAAACAATGCCTCATTAACGGAATAATCAAAAAAACCATATCTATGCAGTTCCTTGGCAAGCGAAGTGTTCCAAAATAGATCCGGATGAATTAGTAAAACCCATCCAGATGGTTCTCCGATTGTATTTAGGTCTATTTCGATCTTAAAGATTTGATTAGGAGCCATGAATGACATGACTCCTTTATCAAAATCGTATTCCTGCTGACCATACTTCATTTTTAAACCAATTCCTCTTTTCAAGGATATCTGATAAAAATCGAAAATCCATTTACTATCACCAATAGTTGACAGATGAACCAGCTCCCCAAAATCTATGATACTAATCAACGGGTGTTCAGGTGCCAGGAGATTTCGCGACTGATGAAACTCACTAATAGTTTTTATCCTATTTATTTGTTTTTCTTCCATATGACAAACATACTAATTATCTTAAAGTCCCTGACCACCAGAAACTTCTATCCTTTCTCCTGTCACCCAATCTGAGTCCTCTGAACAAAGGAAAGCTGCTACTTTTCCTATGTCATCCGGTAACCCAACACGGCCTAAAGCTGTTGCACTGGCTATTCTTTCGTTGGTTACCCCATTATCACGAACCATACCGCCGTCAAAGTCGGTTTCAATGGCACCCGGAGCGATTGCATTAACTCGAATTTTTCTTGGACCTAGTTCTTTTGCCAAATAACGTGTTAAAACTTCTATGGCACCTTTCATGGAGGCATAAACAGGAGCAGGAGTCATTGTCGTCCTTGTCAGCCCAGAAGAAAGGTTGATAATACTGCCACCATCGTTCATCGCCGGAAGTGATTTTTGGATTAAGAAAAACACGCCCTTGTAATGTATATCTAAAAGCTCGTCTAATTGTTTTTCAACAGTCTGGCTAGCAGGTAAAATTAAACCGGTACCTGCGTTATTTATCAAGAAGTCGAATTTTGAACTACCATTTTTTTCTTCCAGGTATTTTGAAACCTGTTGAATAAAAGTATCGAAGGTATCTACCTTACGCGTATCCAGTTGCATGGCCAGGCCATTTCTACCATAAGATTGAATTTCCGAAACTACTTTATCTGCTTCTGACTTATTAGAATGATAAGTCAAAATTACATCGATACCTTTTTTTGCAAGGGTCAATGCGATATTCTTTCCAAGTCCACGGCTACCACCTGTAACCAATGCGATTTTTGTTTTTGTACTCATATTTTTTTACTTTTTGTTTTTACTTGTTTATATTTATTTTCCGCTATTCAACCATTTTGTAAACTCATCTATTATATAACTTGATTAAATCTTCCAATGGCTTCAGGTGTAACAACTATTTCGGTTTTAAACTCGCCAAAACTTGGTGTAGATTAAATAAACGGCAATCCTGTTATCCGGGCATAAAAATCGCCTAATCTTTTTACGTCATTGTGATAATTCTTGTTGAAACAAGATTCATTTTAAGTTGTTATTTTTGTTATTAATTATGTTAAGCCATATTATGAGAAACCAATATCAGCCATTTATCGTTATTCTTTGTTAAAACGAAACTCATTAAACCTTTTTCTGCAATTTCATTACCGTCTGCATTTTTATTCCCATAAAGCATCAAGAACGGCAACATCAGGTTATAAATCGATATTTTGTTTTGCCTATTTTCAGAAAACTGTCTTTAAACCGTATTGCAAAAATGAGTTCGTGGTGTGTTTCTATTTCACTTTTTCCGTGAAAGGATTGTCCATGAACATTCGTTAAATCTGCATCATTCGTAAAAATATTGGAGAATGCTTTTGCATCATGTTTGTTCCACGTTGTTGTGAAGTCAGCAAGTACTTGTTTTATTTCTGCTTCATCGTTGGTATTGGTTTGCCTAAAAGTATTTGACGACATAATCATTGCTACTAAAATTGAAAAAAGAAGTTTAATAATTTTGATAATGCAAAATTCCGCAGAATTTGGAAAACAGATGTAACCGAAATTCACTTTGTTGTAGCCAAAAAGTAAAGACTTATATTATGACAGAAAGTGGTTTTGTATTATTTATTGTTTTTTTACTATTGTATTAATGATTTGCACCAATTCCTTAGGTTTGGAAAGAAAAGGACTGTGTCCAGCTTCAATTTTGTAGGTATTTATAATGTTCGCTTCAGATACCATTTGTTGCTGAAAAGAATAACTAATCGCTTTGTCTTCGGTAGTATAGATGTAGTATTTATTAGCTATAGTATTATAGATATCTTTACTGTAATTTAATGGAGTTCCCGCAGCTACAACCGGTTCAGGACGAAGTTTGTTTACCAATAAATTTATGTCTTCATTTGAACCGTCATTACAAAAGATCTTGCGCATATTTATTTCTGCGTTTGCGATAGTAACTGTACTTCCATCCGCTGAGAATTCTAATGCAGAAGGAATCAACGTTCCAGAATCCATTGCCGAATAATCAAATACACTACTTCCACTTTTAGGAATGAATCCGGCAACATAAATTAATTTTTCTATTTTTTGCGGAATCTTGGTAGCAGCTTGTGTCACTATAGCACCACCTAAGCTATGTCCTACCAGAACAACCGGTGTATTTAAACGATCAATAACATCTGTTACTTGTTTTACATATCCATCAAAAGTTATTTCTGAAACAGGTGTTTGATCATTTCCATGACCAGCTAACTCGACAAGTACAACCGTATTTCCTCCTGCTTCTAAAGATGCTTTTACCTTATCCCATACGAATGATGCCTACCAAGCCCCATGAACCAGTACAAATGTTGAGTGATGTTCCGGTTTAACAAAATCGTCGTTATCCTTAGAACAAGAATTTAACATGAGAACGAATACCAATATAGGTACAATATATTTTAATAATTTCATTTTGTTTGATCTTTAATTTTGATTAATAGCATCCACAGCTTTTTTTGGGTTTGGTTTAGTGGAGCTGATATCCGGCTCCATGAATTTTGTAAGCCCAGGTTTTTCGATTTCTGGTGCCGATTTTTTTTGCAGTTTCAGGACCTGTGATATCGTTGATTACAAACTGGTAAGCCCCGTCTTTGTTGTTTTCTGTAAGAGCAGCCATTGCTCTTTCTTCATTGGCTTTGCAGACGCTGCACCAATTAGCACTTTTCACTACAGCGATTATTTTACTTTGAGCGAATGCTCCTGCTGACATTACTGTAGGAAGGATTACAGTAGCGAATACTTTTGTGAGTACTTTCATCTATTTTATTCTTTAAATTGCTTGTCAATATTGACAATACAAAATTGCGATAGAAAAAAGAGAAGGGTTTTGTGAATCAGTTCGATTATTTGGCAATTTGGTCCAAAGAAGTACTCATTAAAATTCTTTATCGGATAACACGGAAGACCTGAATAATTTCGAACGTGGTAGAATGCGAATTGATCGCAATTTGGGAAGAATTTGAAACAGGTCTAGCGTTTTTAATCAGTTGAATGATTGCCTAAATCCCAAAGGCGTCATGTTGGTTTTACTTTTGAATAGTTTATTGAAAGATTGTGAATGTTCGAATCCCAACTCATAGGCGATTTCTGAAACAGATAACGTTCTATCTACTAATTTTTCCTTTGCCCTTTCGATGATATTTTGATGAATATATTGCTGCGCATTTTGACCGATGAGCAGACGAAGCATATCACTCAAGTATCCTGACGTTATATGAATTTGTTCTGCCAAATAGTGAACAGTGGGAACTCCAAATTCAATTGTCTTCTCAGTGGTAAAATAATCTTCCAATAAATTGTCTAACTTTTTTAATATATCGTTGCTACCTGTTTTTCGGGTGATGAACTGTCGCTTGTAAAATCGATTGCAATAGTTTAGTAATAAATCAATTTGGGCAATTACAATATCCTGACAAAATTCATCAATCCTCCCATCCAATTCATCTCCTATAATTTCGATAACCGAAAGAATGGAGCGTTTTTCTTTTTCTGAAAGATGCAATGCTTCATTTACAGAATAGGAAAAAAAATTGTATTGTTTAATTTTTGAAGCTAAAGGGCTTCCTAATAAAAAGTCGGGGTGTATGAATAATGCAAAACCAGCGTTATCGCTATCTTCAATTTCTTCTATCGATTTTGGTAGAAGGGGCGAACTAAAACACAATCCGCCTTCTTCAAAATCATGATAACTTTCTCCATATTTGAATCCGGATTTGAGATTTGGTTTATAAGCTATTTTGAAAAAGTTCAAAACAAAAGATCTCGGGAAGTTAACTTCTGAAATATAGCTATGACTATTGTTAACTATACTAATTAATGGATGTACAGGATTTGGCAAACCAAGTACCTTGTGCAGTTCGGACAAAGAATTGAATATATAGGGTTTGCTATTTTCTTTCATAACTCTAAAATGAGACTAACTATTTTGATATAATTGTTGCTTGTCTGTTTTGAATTTCATTCAATTTTTTCGATTCATTTTTCCAACTGTTATCTTGTGGAGAAAAAAATGAACGTAAGTATGCGGTAGTCATTTTTTGAATAATAGCCACTCTTTCAGGGTTTTCATCTGTAGTTTCTGCTGCGTCATAACCAGTAACCCCTCCTAACATGTGTTTTCCATCAATGAGTATAAGTAAATCCTTTTTACCAGGACTTTGATAATAGGCATCCATATGATATTTCTCGCCTTTCGAACTAATTGGTGACACATCCTTATCTCCAGCTACAACCAAAGCGGGTGTTAGCATCTTATCATACCTAAATGTCCTCACTATATCTAGTTTTCCCCAGGGCGCTGGCATATGGTCATCACCTTCGCCACTTGTTGCCATTAATATTCCAGTTTTTATTCGGTTATCGGGCATATACATTTCCGTACCGTTATCATCTGTATAGTAAGCTCCTATCAACATTGCGGCTGTTAATCCACCTCCTGAATGACCTGCCACTGCTATTCTTTCCTTGTCAAATTTCCCTATGAGGATAGGATATTCACTTTCGATTTTGTGTAACTGGTTCAATATCTCTGTAAAATCTTCCACTCTTGATTTGGCATAAATAGGAAAACCAGTGGTAGTTGGAGGTAAGTCTAGTGTTTTAGAACTTAAATGAGTAGGTTGAATAACTGCAAACCCTTGTGAAGCCCAATAGTCAACTAAAGGACCACCACCTTTATAGGAAGTTAAGAAATTGCTGTTACCACCTCCATGAGAAAATAAAATAACAGGAAAACCACCGCCTTGCAAAGGTACAGTTATTTTGATTTCCAGATCGACCAGTCTGCCTGTAACTTTAAGAGTAATAGGACTAATCGAAAGAATTGTGTTTTGATGAACTTGTTCCATAAATATATATTTTAATATGATAAACAAAGTTCAGACAAATATTGGCTTTAAATGTTTCCAAATTGAGAGAGTTTGTAGCCGAAGTGAGGATTATAGCTTATCACTGACGATACAAAAATTAATCTTACAAGCTGTTTATCATTTTCTGCTGGATGTACACTGGTACGTTAACCAATAACCAATCATTAAGATTATTTCCAATACTCACGACCAATTATTGATTATTAACCATGGCGAACTTTACCATTTTCGAATATTATTCAGAAATCTAATCAAAAAATGGCTTACCTTTTCATGAGTGGATATTATAGGAGGTAGGATGCTTAAAATTTTTCACGAAAATTACCCGCTTTAAAATTTCAGAGGGCTTATTTTATTTTTTTATGCTCCAACAAAAACTTTCCAACCTCTACTCAATGCTTTATTAAATATTAATTCCATATCTCATTCATTTCCGTGAGGATTATTGGATTTCCATCAGTTACAACAATGGTATGTTCGTGTTGTGCCATATAACCACCTTTATTACCTATCATTGTCCAACCATCATTAAGTTCTGTTGCATACGTTGAAGTAGTGGAAATAAATGTTTCAATAGCTACAACCGAGTTTTTCTTAAATCGTCTTTGATCAAGTCGATTTTTATAATTCATTAATTCGTCGGGCTGTTCATGTAAACTTCTACCAATGCCGTGTCCACCAAGATTTTTAATAACCTTAAAACCTCTGTTTTTTGCTTCAGTTTCCATTATATGTCCAATATCTGCAATCTTAACGCCACCTTTAATATTAATAATAGCTTTCCGCAAAATTTCTTTTGATGCATCAACTAATTTTTGATATTGACAAATGTCTTTTCCAAGAACAAATGAAGCTCCATTATCTGCCCAAAATCCATTAAGTTCTGCTGATACATCTATGTTTATTAAATCTCCTTCATTTAATATTCGTTTTTCCGAAGGAATACCGTGACAAAATTCATTACTAACGCTGATACAAGTCCAACCCGGAAAACCGTAGGTGAGGTACGGTGCTGATTTAGCTCCGAAATCAGAGAGTATCTTCGCCCCATACTCGTCTAATTGTTTCGTTGTCATTCCAGGCTGAGCATAGTTTCGCATTTCTTTTAAAGCAATAGCAACAGCTTCACTTACCTTTTTCATTCCTATCAATTCATCTTCTCTTGTTATTGACATAGGATAATAAGTATTTATAGTTAGTAACAAATATACAAATTAATCTGCTCAGCATTTTTCTATACTTTGGTTTATATTTTTTTATTACTTCTCTTTTGCGTTCTGAACTGTAAAACAGAACCAACGATAAACAGCACAAAAATAACCACAAGTGTTTTAGCGATTAATGGGTCTTTCGGACCATTTGCCAAAGTATACCCGACGGAATACGAGTTAAAGTTTCATTAACGATAGGAAAAGGCTAAAGGAAAGAAATTCTCGATAAAACGAGATCGGTTGCTTCCCTGTTTTTTGGCGTGAAGAAAATACGAGACCAAAATCAAAACTACAATCAGTAATTCTAAAATATGTCCCGGATTACGGGTGAGCAGATTTCTGTTTCAGGCGGGATGTATGGTTTTTAAAACATACTTTTAATCAGGAACATTCAATAAATGTAAAAAGCACAGATATTAAATCATTTGTGCTTTTTGATTTTTGAAAAAGATTTAATTTTATCTAAAAAATGCCAAATAATTTCATCGTTATTCGGCATTTTTGATATTAGAAGATTACTTAGTTTCAATCATAATCTTGTAATAAGGATTAAGACAAATTATTTTACCAGATAAGCCATTCCTCCATCAACAAGCAGTTCAGTACCAAGCATAAAAGAAGAATCGTCGGATGCCAAAAATACTGCAGCACTTCCGATATCAGAAGGTTGCCCTATCCTGCCCGCCGGAACGGCTTCAGCAAACTGTTGTTTCACGGCATTGATCTTTTCGGCAGGAATAAACTTTTCAAATGCCGGAGTATCCGTTGTACCAGGTGTTATCACATTCGCTCTTATTTTTCTGTCTAAAAGATCCATAGAAAATCCTTTCGCCAAATAAATTACAGCAGATTTTGCAGCGCCATAAAGTGTGAAAGAAGCATAAGCGCGGTGTGCAGCATTGGATCCGATAAGAATAACAGAACTACCATCATTAAGATGAGGTAAAGCTTTTTGAACTGTGAAATAAACTGCTTTCAGGTTCAAATTCATTAATCTGTCATAATCTTCTTCAGTTGTAGTTGCAACCGTTCCTACGCTTCCGGCACCAGCATTGGCGACCAAAATATCAATCTTGCCAAATTTATCTGCTGTTGTTTTAAACGCTCTTTCAAGATCTTCAGCTTTTGTTACATCGGCATTGATTGCTATAAAACCATTCCCGAGAAGCGCTAAAGCTTTGTCTAAAGTTTCCTGATTTCTACCAACAATTGCGCCTGTTGCGCCTTCATTTTTTAATGCTTCTGCAATACCAAGACCGATACCGCTGTTACCACCGGTAATAACTGCAACTTTGTTTTTTAATTTACTCATAATTGTACATTTTATAAATTCAGATATTTTGTTCTGAATTATAAGTACAAAGATATTTCCGCAGCACAAATGCATTCTTGACCTGAATCATTAAATACACTTGATCTAAATCAAGTCATAGATTTGAAGTTTCTGGAAGTATTTTTTTGAAATTAGAAGCAGGAAAATAAAAGAGAGAAAATATTTGTATAAATTTCTATTTTGAATTTATTTTTTTTCGTAATCTGCTCAGTGTTTCAGGAGACAAACCTAAATAGGACGCAATCATATTTTGAGGAAACCGTTGTAAAAAATGAGGATAATAATTGACAAAATCAGAAAAACGTTCTTCTGCTGTATAACGGATAACAGCTTGCATCCTGTTTTGATTCGCAATTGCATTGTTCTGCTTGATGACCTCCATCATTGCCGAAAATGCCGGGATAGGTTTAAAAAATTCTTCAACCTGCGCATTGGTCACCTGCAACACTTCTAAATCCTCTATTGCCTGTATGTTGTACTGACTTGGCGTCAGATGATAAAAACTTTCAAAATCAGCCAGCCACCAGTTTTCGACACTTAGTTTAAGAATATTTTCATTTCCTTCTTCATCCACAGAAAATGTTCTGGCAGATCCTTTTACGATAAATCCTGTATATTTGCAGACATCTCCTTCCTGCAGAAAATATTGTTTTTTCCAGAACCTTCGTGGTTTCATATGAGCTTCGATCACTAATTTTTCACCCTCAGAAAGTATTTCTCCAGACATTTTTTTAATGTAGTCATAAAAAGCTTCGAAATTGGACATTTACAAGTAGCTATTAGTTTGCAATATACTAAGACGTCTATTTAAAACAAAATCATTTCTTAAATATCCGAGCTTTAGAATTAAAAATCTCTAAACAGGATTATTTATTTGTGAAATTGTAGCAATTCTTTCTAAATCTTCAATTAAAAATTTCGATATTTCTTCGGTTATGGGTACAAAAGAAAAATGGCACTAACTAAAAACAGTTAGTGCCATTTTATTTAACACACTTTGATAATCAAACAAATTACAAAAGGCAGTACCCTAATATATGTTTTCTGCATTATAGAGATATGTTTTAAATTGAGTAAATTGCAAACCATTAAGATACTTTTATAATGTCCAATTTTGAAACGTTTTTTGATTACATTCAAGAAATATCAGGAAAATTGCTATCAGAAGATGATAAGCAATTATTGACAGTACATTTCAAACCCAAAAAACTTCGAAAACGACAATATTTTTTACAGGAAGGAGACGTTTGCAAATATATTGGATTTATTGTAAAGGGCTCCGCCAGAACCTTTACAGTAGATGAGAAAGGACATGAAAATATACTAAAATTGTCTATAGAAAATTGGTGGCTGACAGATTTTGAAAGCTTTTACCTTCTAACACCAAGCCGCTTTAATATTGAAGCGTTGGAGGAACTTGAGATCCTACAATCAACAAACGCGGAAATTGAAGAATTTCTCAAGCATATCCCTGCTTTTTCTGCGATGTCGAACGTGATTAGCCAAAACAATACTATTGCAGCTCAGAAAAGAATGCTGGCTATTAACTATTCAGCTGAAGAGCGCTATGAGGAATTCGTCAAAAATTATCCTTATTTTCTTCAGCGGTTTCCGCAAAACATGATCGCTTCTTATCTTGGATTAACATCTGAAACTCTGAGCAGGATAAAGAAAAACGCTTTAAAATAGATCCTTTAACTATCTTAGGATTCGCTATCATTTTACGCCTGTTAGATTGAATCACCTAAGGATCTTCTACCCACCTGACATAAACATCCTATAAATCAATGCCCGGATTTGTATAATTTGTAAATTACCTCCGCCAGATACCCCAATTTGGATTATGCAATTTTGTCCCTTCCCCCAATGAAAAAGTACTTAATGATGCAATTTATGCCTTTGTGATCCTTTAGCATTCTCTTTTTTTCATTTTCACATTTTCCATAAGTCGCTTTTTTACAACCTTTTAACATATCTATTTGATTTAAATCATCACTTTGAATTGATATTTGTCACTTGTAATCAATGATCCATCTCAACGTGCAGCTCGTTATGATGCAGCAACTTTGCATATACTTCAGAAGGAAAAAAACCTGAAGAATTTCAATGCAATTAATAATAGAAATCATGAGTAAATTAGAAAACAAGGTAGCGATAGTTACCGGTGCTTCCAAAGGAATTGGTGCAGCTATTGCCAAACATTTTGCAGCAGCAGGTGCAAAGGTTGTTGTAAATTATGCCTCCAGCAAAGAAGGAGCAGACAAAGTCGTTAAAGCAATAACAAATAATGGTGGAATAGCCATTGCAGTACAAGCAGATGTATCGAACGAAGCAGATGTGATCAGGTTGTTTAAAGAAACCGAGAATGCTTTCGGCACCCTGGATATTTTAGTCAATAATGCGGTATCTCAGGGATATGCACCTATTGAAGAAATTTCGGTAAAGGATTTCCACCAAAGTTTCAACGTCAATGTGTTAGGAACTGTATTGACTATCCAGGCAGCTCTGAAACTTTTTGGAGATAAAGGCGGAAACATCATCAATATTAGTTCGGGTGCAAGTAAATACCCACTTCCAAATGCATCATTATACTCTTCAACCAAGGCCGCAATAGATGCGTTCACCATTGCATTATCTAAAGAACTGGGTGGAAAAAATATCCGTATCAATTCTATTTTGCCCGGCGCTACGGAAACAGAAGGTGCAACCAGTGCAGGCGTTACCGCCGGCAGTGAGTATGAAAAAATGTTTATCGAAAAAACACCACTTGGCCGCAGAGGACAGCCCGCAGATATTGCAAAAGCTGCGGTATTCCTGGCTTCAGATGATGCAGCCTGGATTACGGGTGAGCAAATTTCCGTTTCGGGTGGTATGTATGGTTTTTAAAATCGCAACTCCAAAAATGAAAGTTAATAAGACTTATCATTGATTAACAGTGTTTTTTTTCAAACTACATTTTCGGTTATGGTACTCAACCGGAAAAGCGATGCTTTTCCGGCTTTATTTTTTAGTAACCGATTGTTAATTTAGAGAATATACGTCCGAAAAACATTGCTTCTGGTGATTCGTTATACCACTCAATTTTTGCAGATCCGAGATGTAAAGAATATTCTTTATAATTTTGACCACATTCGTTTAATGATTAACTTCACATTTCACCGAATTAATCTCTCACATGAAAAAAATAATACTATTTCTTTTAATGACTTTTGTTTTGACAGCCTGTGGAAACGATTGTTATAATGCTCCTCTGCCTATCATTTTTGAATTCGTTGATGTTGATAATGTAAACCTGATTACCAACGGAACTCTTAATAACTTTTCAGTCAAAGACGAAAATCAAGTTGTGATACAGGCTTCCAAAACAGATGATGACAAGATTATTTTAGAGAATGTAGGTGAATATAATGGCACAAAAAATTACACATTCTATTCTTCAGTCAAAACTTTTAATTTTTCAATACAGTCGTCCGAATTCAAAGGAGGCTGTGATGGGTTCCAAATAAACAAACTGACATTTACGGGAGTAGGTTTTGATGTTAAAGAAGAAAAAGGATACTATAAAATTATACTGCAATAATATAAATAGTTTTACAACTTGTATTTCCTTCGGAAAAATGACCCAATTATCAAACTGTCAATATGATGACTTGCAATACTGAACTTGTAATAATTGATAAGTGCTTTTTATTACTTTTTTCAACTTCAATTTTTGAGATATTTGCTTTAAGTGAGCTCTCTTAGTTTATTCGGGAATGTATAAGATTTTCATAATTCTTTTCCATAGTATATCAGTTCACAAAATACAGCCGTAAAAACCTATCAATCAGTTTTTCAGGATTATTTTTTATCCCTAAAGTGACTCTCACACCAGTACAGAAGGGAAGATTCCCATCATCTCCAATTAACAAAAAATGAAAAATTCATCATAAATTTTATCAAAATAATTTATATTGACGACTGGTTATTAAAAACTTAACAATAAAAATACTTATTTATTAAAATAATTTTCTTTTTTTTGCGTTTTACTAATATATGCCCATAAACCAACAATTAAATGTCATTACTTTCCTTTTTAGTTTATGGTAATCCCCTCACTAACATTTGATTACTGCAAAAACAGCAAAAACAACTACTTATGAAATCATTTTCAGCATTAGAAATTAATACGTTATTAAAAGGTTACATAGTAGGCGGTACGTCGCATTCTGTTTCCTCTCCTGAGCAAATAGAACTCGCCGGAAATCATCAAATTACTTTTATAGGTAGTAAAAAATACGAAAAACTTTGGGCATGCAGTAAAGCATCGGTAGCTGTTGTAAATAATGATATATCTATTGAGCCCGGTGAAAACAGAGCATTTATAAAGGTTAATAATGCTGACCTTGCCATGTCGCAGATACTGGAATTGTTTGCACCCCTTCATCCACAATTCGATACAGATATTCATACTACAGCTTCGGTACACCCTTCTGCTATTATTGGTGTAGGTGTACGTATTGGTGCAGGTACATATATTGGCCCTAATGTAGAATTGGGTGACAATGTAACCATTTACCCAAATGCTACGATTTTAGATAAAAGCACTATTGGTAAAAACAGTACTATATGGAGCGGTGTTGTTATTAGAGAAAACTGTCATATTGGTAAAAACACAATAATTCATCCCAATGCAACTATTGGTGCAGATGGTTTTGGGTTTAGACCATGCCCTGAAAGGGGATTGGCAAAAGTCCCACAAATTGGTAATGTTATCATTGGGGATTGGGTAGAAATTGGTGCCGGTACGTGTGTTGACCGTGGTAAATTTAGCTCTACCATTATTGGCGATGGATGTAAGATCGATAATCTTGTGCAAATCGGTCACAACAGTATACTGGGTAAGTTTTGTATTATGGCTGGTAACAGTGGACTTGCAGGGAGTGTTACTCTGGGTAATGGTGTTATTATTGGTGGAAGCGCCTCTATTAAAGACCATACTACTATTGGCGATGGCGCCACTATAGGTGCGGGGTCTGGTGTTGTAGGCGATGTACCTGCTGGTAAAACCTATCTTGGTTATCCTGCTGCCGAAGCACGCACTACTCTAAAACAATGGGCTTTTCTTAAAAGACTTACGGCTGGAAAAAAAGAAATCAGCGAACTAACGTAAGACAATTATCAGTGTTTTAAAATGAAATTATTAGTATTTATTTTATCTTCAATTCTCCTATTAAATTCATGCCTGGGTGATTATGATGCTCCTCCTCCTGAAATCAAAAAATCTATAAAATATTTTGTATACAAATCACTAACCAGAAAAAATAATATCGTAACATTTACTGTGATACATGAAGGCACCTGCACTGCAAAGTCATATTATGAAATCACTCAGCCTAGTGATGCCACTTTTGTATCCTACTCTACCTGTGATCATTACACTACACAAAAAGGAACATTTGGTAATGGAAGTATGATATTCAATGGGGTTATTTATAATGCTTCAATTAAAGGAGATGAATTAACCGTTTCACAATTCAATACAGTAATGGGTGATACCTATGAGGAAATCACAATTGCAAAAAGGCAGTAGCCGAAAATGATAACAAGCTATACATATAATAAGTCACTTGCTTTTTTTCGAAATTATATTTCTAATCCTACTTAAAGACTGTGGTGTTATTTTTAAATAAGAAGCAATATATTGTTGTGGTACTTGTAATGCTAAAATTGGATAACGGCTGATAAATTCAAGATATTTCGTTTTAGCATCACCATAATTTAAAAAATCATTATCTTTTAATTTGTTTAAAAGTTGCGCTTCGGTTATACTTTTCAGGTAAATATAAAAGTTGGGAAGATCTTCACTCAGTTTTTCAATAACCGATTTTTGGATCGAATAAATTGTTGAGTCTGTAACCGCCTGAAAAGCATCCTTGCTTGGTAATGATGCATAATAACTCTCCAGATCAACAAAGAATTGACTCTCACGAACAAAGTATTTTGTAACCTCTGTATCATTTTTATCAATAGAATAACCCCTTATTATACCATTTTCTACAAACCCAATTTTATTTGAAACTCCATCAATCTGTTGAAAATGCTCATTAGCTTTGAGTTCATTTTTTTTGAATAACAATGAGACATGATCTATGCTCTCTTGTGATAAAATACCTCCAAAACTTAAAGATGATCTTAACTTTTCCATTTTTATTTTATAATTCCCAATTCACTGATACTTTTTGCACAGGATAAAACAGCTTCTTCTAAAGATAATGGTTTCCACTGTAGTTCATTTATTGCTTTTGAAGTATCTATTTTCCTTTTTATTCTCAAATCTATTAAAATTGGCTTTAAAGCGGTATCAAAATTAGAAAGTAATTTTACAAATATATCTGGAAGCTCTTTAGATGGTATTTTCCTGTCTGGATTATGTAATTTTAGTATTGCTGCAATATCTTTAAAAGTTAAATATCCTGATGAAGCTATATATCTCTGATTCTTTGCCTGTGGCAATTCCATAGCCCTTATTAATAAGTCTGCAACAGAACGAACATCAACGATATCAAATCCTATTTTAGGTAATGCTGGTGTGCTTCCATCCATTAATTTGATCACTATATTTGCAGAAGTACCGAAATCATCTTCTAATACAGGTCCTAATATAGCTCCTGGTAAAACAGTAGTTAATTCTAAACCAGATCTATCTTTTTGAATAAATTTCCATGCTGACTTTTCTGCAATTGTCTTACTTCTGATATAAGGTGTTGTATCTTTTTTATTATTTTCATCGGTCCAGTTGTTTTCATTTAATGTTGAAGCAAGTTCATTTTTTGTTTTGCCATACATTACTGATGCTAGGGACGAAGTTATCACCACACGCTTTACACCATTTGCTGATGCCGCTTTTAGTATATTTAAAGTACCTGATTTTGCAGGTTCTATGAGTTCTTCTTCTTTTTTAGGTAAAACACGAGGAAATGGTGATGCAATATGTTGAATAAAATCAATATTTTCTGTCAATTGAAACCAAACATCTGTCGATTTCAAATCTGCTTCAACAAAAGAAATATTTTGAGCATTTGAGGTATGTTTTTCAATGATTGCTTTAATGGCACCTGCCCTCTCGAGGTTTCGTAATGTCCCGATAACTGTATATCCTTTTTCCAAAAGCTGGATTGCTGTGTGTAGACCTAAAAAGCCAGACACCCCTGTTAATAAAACTCTTTTATTGTTCATGATCTTTTTTTTAATGTTTAATGTTTTAATGAAAAACTCTAATCATTATCATTAGAAATACAGTAATAATAATTTCAAAAAAGAGTAAAATAGCAATCTCTTTTTTGATATTTTAATTGAATACAAAATAATTTTTAAATCATTTGTTTCCCAGTTTCGTGTATATAAAATTTCCGTACTGTTATTTTTTAAAATTATTATAACAAAAGTTCTATTTCGAGAACAGGTACTCCGTTTTACAATTGTAAAGTTACTGGTTGTCATTGAGTTGACAATTACCATTTGTTAAAAAATACTGTCATTACCTTTTTTCGATTAAGTCATTACTTAGTATAATCTCCCAAAAAAACCTCTGAAAAATTCAAAGGTTTTATTTTTTCACCATTTTTAAAAACACTTTCGTATCGTTTTAAGATATTATTCTTTACACTATCAAATTTCACCCAATCCCTTCAAAACTTTTTTCCCATTTTCATTTTTAGGATTGAGTTCTATTGATTTTTTGTACATTTTTATCGCCTCATCCTTTTCGTTATTTAGTAATAAAGTTTCTCCATAACTATCAAATGCATTCCAACTTTCCGGGAATATTTGAGTCGTGGTTTTAAAAACATGAAGTGCTGAAGCTAATTTTTTCTGTCGGGCAAGTTCATAACCCATTCGAATCAATTCTCTTTCGGTGACCCTATATTTTTGAGGGTTTTTATTGTATTTGTTCAACAGTTGATTGGCTTCTTTTACTCCTTTATCTACAAGTGTACTTCCGTATATCCTTGAAAAAGCCTGTCGAACCGGATCATATTGTTTCTGATTCAATAATGCTATCATGGCATTTGATGCAGAAAAAACAGCATTGCTTCCATTATTTTCCAGTAGAATAACGGACTGTTTTTGAGAAATATTTCTCACTAATATACTTGTAAGACCCGTTATAGACCCATCATGAAAAACAATTTTTCCATTACTTTCATCCAAATATATCTCCCATCCCAATCCATATCCTACTTCTTTTTCATCAAGTTTATATACTGCTGTTTTTCCATCATTAAGTTTTACCCGGGTAAATGCTTCATTGAGTTCCTCTTGTCCCAGCAACACACCACTGTAAAGACTCTGGTCAAAAAGATAAAGATCTTCCGCTGTGCTTACTATTCCTCCATTCCCATAAAAATTGCTATGCTCACTTATTTTGAAATTTTCCTGCATGCTGTGAACATTCTCAAGCTTTGTTGTATAAAGATTTCTAAAACTATAACGCTCAACCTCTCCTTCCTGTAAAACACCTCTATCAAAGGGCTGTATACTGTTTTTCATCCCAGCTGGTTTAAAGATATTTTCCTGTAAATATTTGGAATATGGTATTCCTGAAACTTTCTCAACAATCAGTGCCGCAATGCAGAAATTCACGTTGTTATATTCCCATTTTTCTCCGGGAGCAAAGCTAAGTGGAACTTTATACTGAATCAATGTCGGAATAATATCACTATTGGTTATAATCTTATCAGGATTCTGTTCCATTACAGAATCAAAGAGGTGATAATAATCTACCAAACCTGAAGTATTACTGAGCAGATGCTTTATAGTAACCTCTTTATATGGAAAATCGGCAAGATATTTCTGGACAGGATCACTAAGTTTAAGCTTTCCTTTTTGTTTAAGCTGCAATATAGCCGTTGATGTAAAGGTTTTAGAAATAGAAGCTATTGGAAATTTAGAATCTGATGAAAGAGGTAGTTGCGTTGTTAAGTTAGCAAAACCCAGCGACTGCCGATAAACAATACCGTTTTTATCAGCAATTAATACATTGCCATTAAACTGTTGGTCAGCGTGTAATTCTTTAAAAAATGTGACAACATCCTTTCTTTGACCAGAGATAAAAGAAAATATAAATAATGGTACCAAGCAAAAAATGTAAGTAGAGACTGTTCTTCTCATAAAATGTTCTTTTGGAAATAGTTTAATAGTATATCGTAGTGCTAACTTAAGCGTTCATTAATAGAACAACTCAACATTCAATAACATAACCTCATTAACAAAATTTAA
Source organism: Chryseobacterium sp. ISL-6 (assembly GCF_018613715.1). Lineage (GTDB taxonomy): Bacteria > Bacteroidota > Bacteroidia > Flavobacteriales > Weeksellaceae > Chryseobacterium > Chryseobacterium paludis. Next base: position 25,171 of record NZ_JAGGPT010000010.1, read on the forward strand.
TAAAAATAAATAAATTTTAAATAGCTAAAATCAAGCTCATTGCATCAATAAATATATTTCCAATCGCCTTTCTACATTATATTAGCACTGATTTTAAACAATAATATGTACCTTTATAGTGAATTATTTATAAACAAAACCAATCTCAGATTGAGAAATCTAAACAGCACAATGAAGACTATTTTCACGATCCTTTTAGCCTCTGTATTAGCAGTCTCATGCAGCGGAAATGATGACACTTCCGAAAATCCACAGCCAGCAGAAAAGAATGTACACAATTTCGAGTATAAAAATTATCATTTGAAAAATATTGTCCTTTACAAAGGACCCATCGCTCATGAATCTGATCCCGGGGAGTCATATCTAAACAATTACTGGAATTCTTATAAGGAGCCGATTTGGAAAAAGATCAGTGTAGATACAAAAAGCAATTTGATAAAATTGCTTTCCGGGACATCTGCAGATGTATCGTATCCGATTAAAGTTTCAAAAGATTCTTTGTTTATCATTAACAATAATGAACTGAATTATATAGGAACTTTCAATAAAAAAGAGTCATCTTTTACTCTAAAAAGAACTTTTCAATATGTAAAAAAAGTTCCCAGGAATAATTCTACTCCTTTATTTGTTTCTCGTAATAGTACTTTTGGAATTTCTCATTACACCACCATATTCGGAAATAGTTCATTTACTACACCATCTGAAATGACCGAACCAGGTGATGAAGTTTTATGGAGTAATATTGAATATGATTACAAGGCACTCTAAAAAGTAAAAAGTGAAAAGGTAAAATACAAAAGGAGTAATCTCCTTCCTTTTTTAGTAAAAGCAGTACCTTAGAAGCTGTAATTAACTTGCTTTTAAAATGAATAACACACTACTTCTAGCCATACAAAGTACAATAAAAATAAGTTCGGATGAAGAAGAAATAATTCAAGACTTATTCAAATTAAAAGAATATAAAAAAGGAGATTTCTTTCTTAAAGAAGGCGAAGTTTGTAAGTATGTGGGCTTTATCAAAAATGGTATTGTACGTTATTACATCAATGATGATGGAGAGGAAAAAACCTATGGCTTTTCAAAAGAAAATGAGTTTACCTGTAATTATGAAAGTTTTGTCCCACAAACCCCATCAAATCAGATTATTCAGGCTTTAGAAGATACTGAAATCTGGACAATTTCTTATGAAAATCTGCAGAAATTTTATGAAGAAATAGAGCTCGGGGAAAGATTTGGAAGGATTGTTATTGAGCAGGTTTTCATTCAAACATTAAAAGATAGAAACTCATTCTATACTGATTCTCCAAAATCCCGTTATGAGAAGTTTCTTAAAGAACACTCTGATTTGCAACAACGGTTATCTCAATATTACATTGCTTCTTATGTAGGTGTAAAGCCACAATCTCTAAGCCGGATCAGAAAAAGAATATCCCTTTTTTGATTTATTAACCCAGGTGCATTAATATTTATCAAGAGTTGAAGAATTTTGTATCAACAAAAACAAAATTCTTATGAAACGTTTACAACAACAAACAGCATTTTGGCTTAGCCTTCTTTCAGGGATTGGCCTTCTTTACATCGGCATCCGTTTTTTTATTAACCCGATAGGTGCAGAAATCGATTATGGCATTCATACCGTAACCAATGGAGATTTTTCTTTTCAGTATATTAAAGGTGTGCGGGATTTTTTCTTTGGATTAATTATTATCATTCTTTTATGGAAGAAACAATTATTTGCCCTTGGCTTAATTCTCATTTTGGGAACAATAATTCCTGCAATGGATTTTTGTGTGGTATTATCTCATCCCGACTTTAAAACAGGCCATTTAATTTCACATCTAATCGCCGTTATCATTTGTCTGTCCTGTGGATTCTATTATTTAAAAAACCATAAAATTTTAATATCATGATTTTATTCAATAGTATTCTGATTTTACACTTGGCGGCTTTCCTGCTTTTTCTTCTTCAATTAGCTGTGTTATTCCCGCAACAAAAAAAAGAATTACACAAAAAGACAAACCTGGCTGGAGTCTTAAACACCTATGTTACAGCCTCTATCGCTTCATCAATTTCTGATAAGCATGTTAAAGGTACTTCAGCAGTACTTCTCGTGTAGTTAGATTTTCAACAGGTAAGTGTTCGATAGCTTTACTTTCTATAAAAGCTCCATCGATTAATATTTTCACTTTTCTGATATACTATTTTAGTGAATTGAGAGGTAGAAATTGAAAGTTGAGAACTGGATTCCATTTTTCAACTTTCAATTTTCAACTTTGCATTAATTAAATAACCAATAGATCTACAAACTCATTAACATTGAGACTGATTAGTTTATCGTATTCTAAAGAGTTTTCTAACACTTGTCTTTGTTGTTTCTCAGGGAAAATACGAGCCAGATTAACTTTATATTTTTTAATCAACTCAGGAATACCCTCATCTCTCCTTCTTTTATGTCCGATAGGATATTCTACCACTATTTCATCCAAAACAGTTCCGTCATTTAATTCAACTGTTAATGCATTAGCAATAGAACGTTTTTCAGGATCATGATAATCCTGAGTAAATTGAACTTCTTCAACACATTCTATTTTATCACGGAGTATATCAATTCTAGGGTCTGAAGCAATGTTATCTTCATAATCTGCTGCAGTCAGCCTTCCATAAATAAGTGGCACTGCTACCATATACTGAATCGCATGATCACGGTCTGCAGGATTGTTTAATGGTCCTTTTTTATCAATAATCCGGATCGCAGCTTCATGCGTACGAATGGTAATTTTTTTGATATCGTCTGTAGTTTTACCCAAATTTTTTAATTTATGATGCAAGGTCATAGCGGCCTCTACTGCAGTCTGTGAATGGAATTCTGCTGGAAAAGAAATCTTGAATAATACGTTTTCCATCACATAAGAACTGTATTCACGCTGAAATTTAAATTCATTTCCTTTAAATGAAACATCATAGAATCCCCATGTTTTAGCAGTAAGCACTGAAGGATATCCCATTTCTCCTGTTTTAGCAATTAATGCTAAACGTACCGCTCTTGAAGTAGCATCTCCTGCAGCCCATGATTTACGGCTTCCGGTATTTGGAGCATGACGGTAGGTTCTTAGAGACTGTCCATCTACAAAGGCAAGAGAGATAGCATTGATCAACTCATCACGGCTTAGTCCAATTAATTTCCCTACAACGGCAGTAGACGCAAGCTTTACTAATAGTACATGATCAAGACCTACTCTGTTAAATGAATTTTCAAGAGCTATAACACCCTGAATTTCATGAGCCATAATCATTGCCTCTAACACTTGTTTCATTTTCAAAGGTGCTTTTCCTTCCGCAATATTGGTCCTTGATAACCAGTCTGCAGTTGCTAAAATACCGCCTAAGTTATCTGAAGGATGCCCCCATTCTGCGGCTAACCAGGTATCATTAAAATCCAGCCAACGAATAATGGCCCCAATATTAAAAGCAGCCTGAACCGGATCTAACTGAAATTGAGTTCCCGGCACCTTAGCGCCATTCGGAACAACAGTTCCTTTTACGATTGGTCCCAACAATTTGGTACAGGCAGGATAGGTTAAAGCTTCCAGCCCACATCCAATAGTATCTAAAAGGCAGTAATGAGCCGTTTTCCAGGCTAAATCATTTTTAATTTCGTAGTTCAATACGTAATCTGCAATATCGGTTAATACACGATCCGGTTGTGGTCTTTCATTTGAAATGTGTGATGACATCTTTATTATTTTGATTTTAATTATTATTTATTTGAATTGAATTTATTATCTGCTTCCAATAGGAACGAAATCTTTGTTTTCAGGCCCTGTATAATTGGCACTTGGACGAATAATTTTTCCATCCTGTCTCTGCTCGATGATATGAGCACTCCATCCTGTTACCCTCGAAACGACAAATAATGGAGTGAACATTAAGGTGGGAACTCCCATTAAATGGTAAGATACCGCTGAAAACCAATCCAGATTAGGGAACATTTTCTTTTCGTCCCACATGATTTTTTCCAATCTTTCTGCAATATTATAAAGCAACATATCTCCAGCTTCTTCGGAAAGTTCTTTAGCTACTTTTTTTATCACTACATTTCTTGGATCTGATATGGTGTATACCGGATGTCCGAATCCAATAATTACTTCCTTGTTGGCAATCCGTTTTTTAATATCTTCTTCCGCTTCATCAGGAGAATTATAACGGCTTTGGATCTCAAAAGCAACTTCATTAGCACCGCCATGCTTAGGGCCTCTTAATGCTCCGATTGCTCCTGTTATACAGGAATAGAAATCCGAAGATGTACCAGCAATAACACGAGCAGTAAAAGTAGAAGCATTAAATTCATGCTCGGCATAGAGATTAAGGGATATTTCCATTGCTTTTACCCAGGAATCAGGAGCCTTTTTACCATGCAACAAGTGCAGGAAATGTCCACCAATAGTATCATCATCAGTTTCTACATCAATCTCTTTCCCATTATGAGTATAGTGATACCAATATAAAAGCCCGGAACTGAATGATGCCAATAATTTGTCAGCAATATCTCTTGCTCCTGCTACATTATGATCATCTTTTTCAGGCTGAATGCTTCCAATCGCTGAAACCATTGAACGCATGACATCCATCGGGTGTGCAGCTGCCGGAATACTTTTTAAGATATTTCTTACAGAGTGAGGCAGTCCTCTCAATGATTTTAATTTGGCTTTATAGTTTTTTAATTGAGCTGCTGTTGGTAATTGTCCATAAATAAGAAGGTAAGCTACCTCTTCAAATTGTGCTTTTTCCGCAAGATCCAAAATATCATAACCTCTGTAATGGAGATCATTTCCGCTTTTACCAACACTGCAGAGAGCAGTATTACCAGCTGTTACACCCGAAAGCGCTACGCTTTTTTTGGGCTTAAAAATAGGTTCATTATTCATTGATATTTTTGTTCTTTTGAAATAGGTTATTTAATTTTTGTTCATAGTCGTGATAGCCGATACTTTTGTAAAGCTCGTCGCGGGTTTGCATAGTATCAAGTACATTAACCTGAGTGCCATCCTTTCGGATATGTTCATAAACATTCTGAGCAGCTTTATTCGCTGCACGGAAGGCCGAAAGTGGATATAAAATCAAACCTACTCCAGCACTTTTAAGTTCATCAACAGTGTACATTCTGATCATTCCAAATTCGGTGATATTGGCTAATACGGGAATACCTGTTGCATCGACAAATTTTTGGTAATAGCTTAAATCAGGAACAGCTTCCGCAAATATAAAATCTGCCCCGGCTTCTTTGTAAGCGACTGCTCTTTCCAATGTTCTTTCTAATCCTTCATTCGCAAAAGCATCTGTTCTTGCTCCGATAACGAAATTTTCATCTGTCCTTGCATCAACCGCAGCTTTTAAGCGGTCTACCATTTCATCTTTACTCACTACTTCTTTACCTGGACGGTGTCCACAACGTTTTGCCCCTACCTGATCTTCAATATGTAAAGCTCCAGCTCCAGCTTTAATTAAGGATTTTACAGTTCTTGCCACATTAAATGCTGAAGGACCAAAGCCCGTATCCACGTCCACCAATAATGGCAGATCACATACATTGGTTATCCGTTGAATATCGATTAATACATCTTCAAGGGTTGTTATTCCCAGATCGGGAACTCCCAAAGAACCTGCAGCAACCCCTCCTCCTGAAAGATAAATGGCATTGAAACCTGCCTGCTGTGCCAACAATGCGTGATTAGCATTGATCGCTCCTACAATCTGAAGAGGACTTTCTTTTTGTATCGCCTCCCGAAACCGTAATCCGGCAGACTCTAAACTAACATGTTTACTCATCTTTAATATTATTGTTCGTTTTAATGTATTTAACTCACATACCATCAACAATTTAAAAAATTATCTTTTTTAAATTCTGTTAAATTAATCAAACGACCTATAAACCTTAGCGAACGGCTGAATGGGTATACAATCATCTTTTTAATGTTTATAAATCATTATAAAAAGAGGGTGATAAACTTCACAATACTTTGTAAGAGAGAAAATTATGGAAAGGGGTGATACGCCAGAGTTATAGGTACAGCATAACTTTAAAAGCTAATACTACAAACTATCTTTAAATTATGATAATGTACCCGGAAAAAGTTGTGCACGATTATCAAAACGTATCATACCTGACTATAAGCTTCAGATCGCGAAAGCATCGTCAATTCGAAATAGGCAGGTCTCCTGACTTGTAACGATTTTTATCGTCCTTCCCATTCACAAGAGCAAACAGTGGACCTTGATTGATAAAAACCTTTTGAGTGTTACTTACAGTTGCGCGACAGTTCGTGATTTACACACGATTCCCTTTTAATTCACAGCTAAGTGTAACCAGTTTCGGTTGATAAAGAAGTTTAAATGAACTCCTTGGTGGTAAATATAACTATTTTATTGAAACGCTAATATATTAATTCACGAACAAGCGTTAGGATTTTACAACAGCCTGTAAATATGACAATTAAAAGTAATTCAAAATTTTAAAAAAATAACTAAATGACAAAAATCATATAAAAATAAATTGTCGAAAAGGAATGCTAAGGACGTTTTTTAGAAAAAACATATGCTATAAATATCAAAAAAGATCTCATGTGAATTGAGAGAAAACTAAAATTCATAATCACCTCTTCCTGTTTCATTTTGAAAAAAGTCAGGTTAAAAGTATACTATATTGCAAAAAACAGCTATAAAAGCTCTTTAACTTTCTCGCCTGCATTTTTCAAAGATATTAAACTGTGAGAAGTAATACGGTCAGCAAAAACAATCCGAAAATGATGACTAAACTGATCTGTCAAACTAAAGATTTCTCCTGGGGTAAATAAAATCCTCTGGTCATCGCAATACCTGTAAAACATCTTCATATCAACTGCTTTTGATAAGCTTCCCCAAATGCTGTATCCCCCTTGCGGATCCTCAAAATATGAACCCTCTGGAAAAGAAGTACGTAACGCCTCTAAAACATCTCTAGCCTGATCATACAATTGTTTACGAAACGAACGTAAATGCTTACTATAGCTGTGATCTTCAAGTAATTTAAGCAATAACTCCTGATATATTGGAGCTACCGATCTTCCCAGAGAAAACCTCAGCCTCTCTGCCTTTGCATGGTACCTCCCTGAATGTAACCAACCGAGACGAATACCCGGTGCCAATGTTTTAGAAAAAGAAGAAAAGGTCATCACCCAGCCATATTCATCAAAATTGCGTATGCTGGAAGGACGTTCATCACCAAAATAAAGATCTCCATACAGATCATTTTCAATGATCGGAAACTGATGATCCATGGCAATGGATAACAGCTCCTTTTTGGTATTATCAGTCATTAACCTCCCTGTTGGATTATGGAAATTTGGGGTAACAACAAGTGCTTTGATATCATTGGCAGCAGAAACCTTTTTCAAATGTTCTGTGTCAAATCCGTCTTCACCATGAATAGGGATTTCCAGGACTTTAAGCTTAAGATTAGTGATCACCTCCAGAACAGAAAAAACACATGGGCTTTCAACAGCAATAAGATCACCCGCATTGGTAACACTTGCCAAAGCAATATACAGTGCCTGCAATGCACCATCTGTGATGATCAATTCTTCAGGATTGAATCTACATCCATATTGTAAGGCTCTGTCAGCTATCTGGCTCCTCAATTCTGGTAGACCATTGGATGGATAATAGCGAAGAAGAGAAGCTCCTTTTTCACGAATGACTTCCTGCATCTTTCTTAAAATAAGCTTTTGTGGTATCAACAGATCGGTTGGGGTTGCTGCATTAAAAGAGCTATATTCAGAAGGTTTATTTCTGACAGAGGTCAACGCAATATTTTTATTGAAAGCCCCATTTTTCGCGACAGCATATGGTTCTAATAAAGGCTCAGAAATGCTTTGATGCACATCCGAAGCGACATAATACCCGGAACGAGGAACGTTTTTAACCAATCCTTTAATAACCAGAAGATCATAACCGCTTTGAATGGAGCTTATACTTAAATGATAGTCCGCCTTAATTTCCCTGACCGAAGGTAATCGGGTTCCCGGTTTTAATATTCCTTTTTTTATTTTGTTTTCAATGATAGAAGTAAAAATCTCATATCTGTACGTCTGCATAAGGATTCATCTTTTTCAGGACAAATGTACAAATGTACTGGCATAAAATAATAAACTGTACCGACTCAATTGTCGCGAACTGTACCCACATTTTAGTTTAATAATCCTGTAGCTTTGAATAAAAAAAGAATCTAAATGGAGATCATTTCAAAATTCACAGTAGGATCAGATCAGGGGATCGACAATCTCTTTGCCGTTATGAGACCTTATATCAGAAATGCCTATCACGAAAATATTTCACCGGAAAAAATAGAAGAATACCTTAGCGAACATGTTGAGTATAGAAAAATGATCAATATTTTAAACGATCTGTCAACTCAGCTTATCATGGTATTTGCGGACAATGAACCCGTTGGCTACTGCCTTTTTAAAAGTGGCTCCACTTATTCCGGCTCTTCTGAAGGAAAAAGAATGACGGAGATTATAGATTTTGCCATACTTCCGGAATATGATCAACCCGAGGTAAGACAGTCATTGTGGAGCAAAAGCAGATCAGCTATTACATTTACCGATAGTATATGGATCAGTATTGCTGAAAATAGCCCTATTATTTCATTTTTAAAGGATCATGGATTTATTTTTAAAGAAAATATCATTTTAAAAGCATTTTCCCTTCCTGGCCATATTTACGAATTGGATATAAAGAAAACTTAAAGCAGTCTCAGGGCAGTGTGATGAACTTCGTTAAAAAAAGAATAATTCACACCCAGTTTAAATAGAACCATTTAATTAATTGTACCTTACATAAATATACGTGGAGCTGCCGATATTTTGATTTTTAAGTTCTGTTGCCATTCGCTTCGCTTTATGATATTGTTGTATAGATGGCGTGCAGCATTTAAACTTCAATACTACTATGAATGGATTCGCTTTTGATAAACCCCAAAAAACATACCCGGAATTTCTTGACCATTTCAAAACTTCATTAAATACACTTTTTCAGGAAGAAAATATAGATCAGCTTAGCCTTTCGCGGGGTCTACCTCCTAATGTATGGAAGGAGATCATGAATTTAAAACCACTCTCTGTTGCAATTCCGGAAGAATTTGGAGGACGGGGATTACACGTAAAAGAATGTCTGGGAGTCCTATCGGCTGCATCTTATGAATCACTCTCTCTGTCCTTAACATTTGGAATCAACATCGCCCTTTTTCTTGAGCCTCTGGCAAAATATGGCAGTGAATCCGCAAAAGGCCCTGTTTTCAACGATTTTTTAAATCATAAGGCGATGGGAGGATTAATGATCACAGAGCCTGATTATGGAAGTGATGCACTCAATATGAGGACACAGAATGAGCTGATAGGAGATTATTATCATGTAAAAGGAACAAAACATTGGCAGGGATTAACAGGAATGGCGGATTACTGGCTGATTACTTCACGAAATTTAAATGCTGAAGGAAAATTGTCAAGAGATGTTGATTTCTTTATTGCAGACACTCATCAAAAAGATCAGAATATTCAGGTTCTTGAATATTATGACAATGCTGGATTATACATGATTCCTTATGGCCTTAATAAGATTGATATTAAAGTCCCGGAACATTATAAGCTTATTCCGGAATCTACGGGCTTAAAAATAATGTTAGATACTTTGCACCGCAGTCGGTTTCAGTTTCCAGGAATGGGAATGGGTTTTCTGAAAAGAATGCTGGATGAGGCTACCCAACACTGCAAAGATAGGATTGTAGGAACTTCTAACCTTTTTTGTCTGGATCAGGTTCAGTATCAGCTGTCAAAAATGCAGTCATTTTTTACCCTTTGCTCTGCAATGTGTGCAAAAAGCTGTAAAATAAGTGGCATTGATAATGATGTTTCCGGAAGTGGTATTCATGCCAACAGTATGAAAGCTCTGGTCACTGATATGATGCAGGAATCCGCTCAAATATATGTTCAGCTTTCCGGAGCAAAAGGATACAGAACTTCCCATATTGGAGGTCGAGGAATTATGGACAGTCGTCCTTTTCAGATCTTTGAGGGTTCCAATGAAATGCTATACACTCAGATATCAGAAGGAATTCTGAAAGACATGAAGAAAAAGAAAACGGAACATTTCGGAGATTATCTGGCTGTAAATGAGTTAACACAAAATGCTTCTAAATTATACAGCAAAGAGTTGAATTTCAAGATCGATGCAGTAATATCACAGAGAAAAATGATCGATTTAGGAAAAGTAATTGCGCGAATTATTACTGTAAATGATTTATTAGAATTAAATAATTCAGGATTTAATCAAGACCTTACAGATCATACCATTCAGATGATAAGACATGAAATTGTAAGTATTCTCGCTTCCATGCACCACCATAAAAACCTTAACGCATTGGATGATATCCATGAAAAAAGCAGTTGGATGGCTTTTTCATAATATGTTTTTACGATAATTTAATAATCCCTGTAAATAATGTGCAGGGATCCAGAGTATTTGATGCTTTGTTAATGCATTAGATTCAGTTATTTTGCCAACCACCAGCTCTGAGTTCCCTTTCGATCTCATTAACATCAGGTAATGGAATATGATAACTTTCATGAATGTACTGGATAATACTCTCATCCGTGGCGTCATCTATTTTCCTTATAAAAAGTTGATTGTTTGATTTTAAATACTCAATAAATTCTTCCGGACTTTCGGTTGTACAAAATTTCTTTCCAATTACAGCCCTCTTATCATCATTTACGATAATATCATGAAAAGAAGTATTCATTAGAACAGTTTGAAAAAAAGAATCTCCTGGTAAAAGAGTGTTTAGATAATAATCTTCAAAATCCATTACTTTCTTATTATTACTTAAAAAAGCGCAAGTGTCTCTGGTAAGAATGACCCACTTGCCCCCAATATAAGGAACAACTCCTTTCATAAATTCTCTTTTATAGATTAAAGAAGATATCTTGTGCGCCAGTTCTGTGAAATGATTTTGTATCCTCTGCAGGGTATCCGGTCTGTAAAATTTTTGATCATAATAGAATAAATAGTTTTTACCTTTACGGATACTGAGAAACTGACGAATGATATGTTGTGATTTTAAAGGATAATCTTCACCACTTAAATTAATGAAATAATCCCAATCCTTACTTACATTCAACAAAAACTCCATTGCATCCAGCTCAGCCTGGTGAAACAAGTTAACAAATCTTTCCGGTTTATCATGAACCATAATAAAGTAAGCAATCTTCACTGATTCCGGAGAAAGACTTCTGAAAGATTGTTCTTGGGGCTGGTTGATGGGATATGGTCGCATGGTTAGAAGATTAAAATCATCTGCACCTGCAAACAACTTAGATTACATATAAAGTTACAAACAATTTTTTGAAAATCAATCATTTAAAACATAGTTTATTCCATATTTTTTTGTATATTTGCATATAATAAATAAACAGGCCTCTGCCTTTGCTTTCTGTTACAGTTTAGAATACTTATTTTTTTCTTTCAGTTTTTGCTTTTTCAGCTGCCAAAAATTAACCCTTATTTATTTCATGAATGAATATTTATATCGGCAACTTTAAAACTCAAACAATAGAAAAACAATTTGAACATCCTTTTACTCCTTTAGGAGATTTACTCTCAGTAGAAATTACAAAAGAAGACCATTCCGCAGGCTCAAGGGTTTACGGGCGTATAGAAGTGCTCAACTAACACGAGGCATGACACGCTATTGCAAACTCAGCAACGATCTTTATATATTCAGATTATTGGTGAACAAAGCAAAATAAAATAATGGAAAGACGAAGAATTAATTCTTTATTTTAACCATATACCAATAGTAAAATAAATATTTCAATTTCTGATAAAGAATTGATAAAAGGTCGAAGATTCGGCAACCCTTATAGATGAATTTCAAGAATTTAAATTTAATAAATCCCATTATCCGCGCTGCAACAGAAGCAGGATATTCAAAACCTACAGAAATACAGAGTGGTGCTATTCCACAAATTCTGATTGGTAGAGATATTCTTGGTTATGCTCCGAAGGGAACGGGAAAAACGGCTGCATTTGCAATGCCGGTTATTCAATTACTGAAAAAAAGTTCTCCTGAACATAAAGAAGTACGAACTCTTATATTAACACCTACTCAGGAACTGGGTATTCAGATTGAAGAAAACTTCAGAGTGTACAGCAAATACCTTCCATTGTCCCAACTTACTATTCATGATGGAACTTCACAAGGAAATCAACTTGCCGCTTTAAGGATAAGAGTGGACGTTCTTATAACAACACCTGCTGCACTACTCGATCTAATTAACCAAAGACATATTAATCTTTCCAAGATCGAAATTTTGGTTTTGGATGAAGCTGACAGAATGCTTGATATGGGTTTTATAAATGATGTGAAAAAAGTTCTTAAACTTATTCCTCAAAAAAGACAGACCTTACTTTTTTCTTCAACAATATCAGAAAATATTCGGAAATTTGCTGACATGCTCTTAAACAATCCTATAGAAATTAAGGCAAGTCCTATTTCTTCTACAGCGAAAATTGTTGATCAATCAGTATTTCTTGTTGAAAAAAAAGAAAAAACGGATAGGCTATATAATGCCTGCAGTCCGAAAAAATATTTCAATACAATAACTAAATAATAAAATTAATTTATGGCAGATTCTTTCTCTAAAAAAGAAAATTTCAAGAAAAAAATTCAAAAACAAAAAGAAAAGGCTTTACGTCGTGAAGACCGTAAAACTAATAACAATAAGGGAAAAGGACTTGATGAGATGTTAACATATGTTGACTCATATGGAAGACTTACCTCTACTCCACCTGAAGAAACACATGAAATCAATCTTGATGATATCCAGTTAGGAGCTGCACCTATTCCCGAAGAAGAAATCCGTAAGACAGGAATTATCACTTTTTTCAGTGATAAGGGTTATGGTTTTATTACTGAAGATAAAAGTAAGGAAAATGTATTTTTCCACACCAACAACTGCACGGAACTAGTAAAGAAAGGAAATAAAGTATCATTTGAAAAAGAGAGATCTCCGAAAGGATTTTCTGCTATTGATATTCAATTGGTCAAATAAATAATAATAACAACAACAATTTTAATACAATTACAATGCAAGAAGGCACAGTAAAATTTTTTAACGAAACAAAAGGTTTCGGATTTATTTCTCCATCAAACGGAGGAGAGGATATTTTTGTACACGCTTCAGGATTAAGCACTAGAATCATTCGTGAGAATGATAAAGTGACTTTTGAAGTACAAAAAGGTGAAAAAGGATTAAACGCAGTAAACGTAAAACTTGCATAGTTTTCCAGATATTTCAATAAGATAATATCAAATCACTCATAAGCCCCATTTTTGGGGCTTTTTTATGTATATATGCGATCTCTTAGATTAGGAAAAGGATTTTTCAACAAAGTTAGTCTGAACCTTTCAACAAAATAGAATATTAAGATTTTGGCAGAAATTTGTATCAGAAAGCTAAAGCAATTGTTCCTTTACCGGGAGTCAATAGAAAGACCAGTAATGCAAAAACTAAAACGGATTTGGGTTGGTAATGAAGATGCTATTCTGGCCACTGTAAAAAGCTTAGTTCAATACAATTCACTACAACAACTTGACCAAGATCTTTCATTTCTTGATTGAATATTGTAACTTGGAAATTATAAAAACACCCATATGAATAGCATTATTGCCAGAGCAAAAAGCATGGTAAACAAAGATCTTTTGCCAGAATGTCCACAGAATAACAAAGCCATCAAAGGCAATAAAGATCCCATGGTTGAGAACATTTCTGAAATAAAAAATATTAACACTTTATTAAAATGAAGAAAGTGATTAAAATATTTAAGAGAATATTTGTTGTATTAGTAGTTATCCTGGTGGTTCTTAGTGTAACCATCTTTTTCTATATGAGGCGAGCGGAATTTGGATCTTTACCTGAAGGAAAACGTTTGGAGCTCGTGAAATCTTCACCCCATTATAAAAATGGCCGATTCAGGAATCTGGTGGAGAGACCTACAATTACTAAAGGATACAACATGATGGGCGTATTGTATAAAACACTGTTTACAGAATTCCCCAATAGATATCCTATTGATTCCCTTCCTTCTGTGAAAACGGATTTAAAAACAATTGATCCTCAAAAAAATGTGTTAGTATGGTTTGGACACTCTTCGTTTTTCCTTCAACTGGATGGCATAAAGATTCTTGCAGATCCTGTATTCAGTGGAAAAGCTTCCCCTTTACCGGGCGGTGTAAAAGCCTATAAAGGAAGTGACATTTACACAGTGAATGATTTACCAGACATCGATTATTTACTTTTATCCCATGATCACTATGATCATCTGGATTTTGAAACTATAAAAGCACTACAAAACAAAGTAAAATTCGTCGTTTGCGGACTTGGAAATGGGGCTCATTTTGAGCGTTGGGGCTATACACCAAAGCAGATCATTGAGAAAGACTGGTATGAATCCGTTGATGTAAAACCCGGATTTAAAATACTGATAGAATCTACCCACCATGATTCCGGTCGCGGTTTTACAAGCGGACAGGCTTTGTGGCTATCGTATTTCATTCAGACACCCTCAACGAATATTTATTACAGCGGTGATGGCGGACGTGATAACCGCTTTAAAACAATCGGTTCAAAATATGGAAAAATAGATTGGGCAATTATGGAATGTGGCCAATATAACAAAGCCTGGCAGTCGGTACATGAACTCCCTGAAGAAGTTGCTCTGGCTACAAAAGAGCTTAAAGCACAAAACCTATTACCTGTACATAATTCTAAATTCACTCTGGCAAATCATCCCTGGAAAGAACCTTTGGAAAAAATCTCTGCCCTGTCTAAAAATCAACCCTATCGTTTAGCAACCCCTATGATCGGTGAGTTGGTAGAATTAGATAATCCTCAACAACCATTTAAGGAATGGTGGAAAAATGTCCGTTAATCTACTTATTTTCCTTTGAATGATCTAAATTAGTATATCTTAGAAATTGACAGAAATAAAATCGTGTTAGATAGGTCCTGAGATATCTCCGGAACAGTTTATTCCTGAACGTTTCTTTTTGTTTTTAATTAAAGGAAAAATTAATGGTTATGATGGACAGCAAAATTACACCATGAACCCCAGAGAATTTTGTACTGCTCGCAAGAACCGTCTGGCTCGATATAACAAAGAAAAGATAAGGACTAATTTGAAAAAGTAATTATTGTTTTGATGAGCCGTTTCTCATTTTTCCTTTGCCTTTAAAAAACATTTTGGAAATGCACCACGGGATTTGGTGAAGTAAGAATATAATCGGGATATTATTCTATTGTATTAATATCTATAATATTTCGCATATTATCTAAACATTGAGTTTCCATGAAAATCTCTAATATTTCATTTGGTAAATCACCAACCGTCATAGGTTTTACAGGACTTGCAACTAAATGATATTGACCATCAAGAAAATTGTTAAAATTACTTTTATCAAATGAATATAATCCTTTTTTGGTCATCGAAACATAATCTGTTAAATACCTTTCATCGGCGCCAGTTCCAGATCTATTGATCAATAGTGCATCTAATTCAGGATTAATTACAAAATCTGATATTTCAGGCAGGTTCCTAAAATAAGAAACCATTTTTTTATGATTTTCTGCAGACTTAGCCACTGAATCTGGTAATTTCCCTCCTCCGGATGCCATGAATCCGATGTATTTACCATCTGTTAGAAACCAATCTATATCTAGGGTCTGTTGTTCTATTTCTGTTATTATCATCTTTTACAACTATTAATATTATTTCCTGTCCTTTTCTAAGATATTAATTAACTCTCTTGAATTAATTAAACCGATGTAAGAATCAGTTTGTAACCATCTCCATTTTAAACGCTCAGGTAATTCGTGTAATGATTTATCATCATCGATAATAATTAAATCATCGGGATCCATTTCATTATCATTGATCCATTTCTCTATTTCTTCTCTTCTTGATATTTTAATATTCAACGGTATATCTACAATAGAGATTTCTTTAAATTTAATATTTCTCCTAAGGAAAATATTTTTCCATTCAGAAATAGTAAATCTAAATCTGTGAGAAGTTGATAAAATAATCTCTATATTAAAATCATAAAGAGAATTTATTATTGTAATAGCAGCGTCATTAAACTTATAAAATCCATCTTTCTCTATATCAACTTTTTTATAAGGATTAGCATGAACCATCACTCCATCAATATCCAAAAAAATTTTCATAATCAAATTTAATAATATAGAATATAGAATATATTACAAATTATTAAGAGTGTCAATTAATCCTTGATAGGAGCATTCTTTTTCACCCTTTAATAACTTGCCTGGCTTATATTCTTCTACAACTATGTTGTACTTTATCTTGATATTATAATGAAAAGTAAATATATATACTAATTTTTGTTTTTCGTCAATCCTATGGCAGTGGTATCTGCTTCACAAAGATCAACAATTTCAAAATCTTGTAATCACTCTTCTTTAATTTTCAATAGAAAATTATTTATTTCTACTGTCTTATTTTTCATTATCTTAAAATAAAAAGCCTCTTCAAAAAAATTTAAAGAGGTTTTATAATTGATTGTAATATTAAGATTACTTCTTTATTCCAATTTTACTCCAGGTATTCAATACAAAAAGCAAGATCAATCCGATAACCGCTGAAGCAATTGAAAAAACAAACTTCAGATTATCTTCTGATAAAACTTCTGACTGCCAGTCTAACGCATAAAGATTAATTGCGATGAAAACGATAAATAGTACTAAAAATACTTTATAAAACTTCTGCATGATTCTTAAAAATTAATATAGTTCTGCACCAATTGGGCAAAGTTAGCGGTAAATAATTTAATTGAAATTGCTAAAAGGATGATTCCGAAAACTTTCTGCAAAATTGCCAATGTGGCCTCGCCCATTTTTCTTTCCAGCCATTTAGCTGATTTCAGCACCAAATATACGAAAATTGTATTGAGAATAATTCCACAAATAATATTAATATCATGAAATTCAGCTCTCAACGATAATGTGGTAGTTAGCGTTCCTGCTCCGGCAACAAGAGGAAAAGCAATAGGAACAATAGACGCCGATTTAGCCTCTGTTGTTTTATTAATTTCAATTCCTAAGATCATTTCCAAAGCAATAATAAAAATTACAAAAGCACCGGCAATAGCAAAAGAATTAACATCCACTCCGATGAATTTCAAAATTTTATTTCCCACAAATAAAAAGACCATCATAATTACTCCTGCCGTTATCGATGCCCTTCCAGCCTCTATTTGCCCGAATTTCTGTTGCAAACTAACAACAATGGGAACAGAGCCTATAATATCGATTACAGCAAAAAGAACCATAAAACAGGTTAGAACTTCTTTTAAAGAAAAATGATCAAAAACTTCCATCTTTTGTAATTAAAAATTTCGCAAAAATATGAAAAAAAATTGACTATTTGCTAATCTTAGAATACAAATTAACAATAGCAACTAAAAGTTCATCAATTCCCTCTGAAGATTTCACAGGTGAGAACTTTTCAATCTGAATCTTTTGTGAAAGCGTTCTATACTCTTCAGCAATAGCAATCCCTTTATAACTTTCTAAAAATTTTCCAAAATCTTTTGTAGAGCCCTGAAAATACTCTTTTCTAACTTCTTCATCTAATTCATCAACCGTCTGAAAGAACTTTTGATAATCTTCACTATCTTTAAGATTCTCTAAATAACTGAAATAATCATTGACATCAGTTTTCAGTCTTTGTCTTATTTCATTTTCTGTTTCAGCAACTGATCCAAGAGGTTTCATCGGTACAGTTTCTTTAATTAATTTGCGTTTTTTTTGCCAAGTCTTAAATAGAATATATGCAATAAATAAGCCTAAAAGAATTCCAATATTCGTTAAAAGGATACTCCAATGGAACTTGTTTTTCTCTTTAACTTTAAATGTTGTAGTCTTTAATACCGGAGTATCTACCGTTTCCAGGAGAGTATTGGTATATTCATTTACTCTTTCAACCGTAGAGCGGGCTTCCATAATCTGATCATGTGAAAAAGCGTTTACGGCTAATGTTTCCTGACCCAGATCTATATATTCCTTACTATTAGGATTAAAGAATGCAAACTGTTCAGTTTTAATTGATATAGGACCTGCTTTCTTGGGAATCACAACATAGTTTGCTAAAACCTCTCCTTTTATTCCAGTCATATCAGGAACTACTTTCGAAGTGATCTTAGGTGCAAATAAATCATAATCCGGAGATTCAACAATTTTTGGCAAAATCATATCTGTTAAATTTCCTACACCGGAAACCTTTACAATGATATTCAATGGTTTCTTAACCTCTACTTTTTCGTTGGAAGTATTGTAAACGCTCACATTGAAATTTCCTACTGCATTTTTAAAATACTCTGGTGAACCTTCGGGTAGTTTTTTTACATTAAGCTTAACCTTATTTGACAAAATTTTATTCTTGTTCGCATATGTACTTACAGAAGCTGAAACAGAGGGAACTTCGACATATCCTGCTTCATTTGGAAAAACCATGAACATAGCTAAAACCTGCGAAGCCATATTTCCGTAACCTGAAGGATCAATTTCTGATCTGTTGAAATTAATAGGATGAACATTGATATTATCCTGATCCGGAAGATGAATATTTTTCACCTTTCTGAAGTTGTCTATATTTTTAGAATAAACTTTTAAAACGGCAATAGTTGGTTGATCCTGATAAACCTCTCTGTCTTCAATCTCCATATTAAGATAGACATCGTTTGAAGCATTAGCAACAGATTTTTTTTCAACATCTTTCACAAAGATGTCGAAAGGTTCGGTTTTATAAATTTTATTATTTATGGTAACAAGTACAGACCCGATTTTTACTTTTCCTTTCTGTTTAGGTTCAAGGGCTACTCTGGTTACATATTGGGTAATCACAGTATTGGTTTCAGGATCCATATAGCCACTGCTTACAGATCCACTACCCACCATATTAAATTTTGATAGATCGGGTAAACGAAGTGGTGTTTGCTGATTGTATTCGCTCCCATTCAATTCAAGAATAATGGTAAGGTTTACAATGTCCTTGCTGCTGTAATCTGTTTTATCTGGGGTTACGGAAATATTTACCTGTCCGTAAGAAATTACGGAAGTAAGGATAACCAGTATGTAAAACAGTTTATATTGCATCACCAATCTTTCTCATTGCTTTCAGGCATTGAGTAAGAATCTTTATTTAAAATTCTTTTGGCGGTCTCTTTTTCTTTTTCGCTTACTTTATTCAATATTGCATTTTCAAGATCTTTTGGCATTTTACCTTCATTATTCTGGTTTTGGTCAGGATTATTGTTCTGCTGACTTTCACCTTGATTTTGCTGGCCTTTGCCCTGATCTTGTTTTTGATCTTTTGGATTGCCTTTTTGATCATCATTTTGTTGTTGGTCTTTACCACCGCCACCTTTTCCAGATTTACTCTGTTGGTTTTTCTTTTGCTGGCTTTCTTTTTCCTTCAACTTAGCAATTTCATAATTCTTTCTCGTAGCTTCGTTATAGGGATCCTGTTTTAAGGATTGCTTATAAAAATATGCAGCTTTATCAGGTTGATTCATCTGCATATAAGTATTCCCTAAATTATAAAGAGCCGCTGCTTTATCCGGCAAGGTCTGAGATAGCTTTTGTGCTTTTTCAAATTCAGTCCTGGCCTCTTCATATTTTTTATTTTTATACAATGCATTTCCTAAATTGTAATGTGCTGTAAAATCTTTTTCATTGGATTTTATAGCTTCCATATATTTAGAAGATGCGCCATCATAGTTTTTACCATTGAATTTTTGATTGCCTTCATACACCAAAGTCTTGTAGTTTTCCTGAGCAAACAACGTCCCTGACACTAGAAAAGCAATTATAAACGATAAAAAAATGATTTTAGTATTCATTATATGCAAAATTATTCCTTTATATGTTAATAAACAGGCTTTTATTTGTTAAAATTGGGTTAAAGTATCTGGTGAAAAAATAGGAAAAAAACTAGAAAAATCACACATTAAAATCTCTTTTTGGATTGAAAATGTAAATTAGCAAAAAAAACAATAAGGACACTGCTAAAAAGTATTGATAATAATGATTTGCGTTTTGAGATTTTACCAGTGTTTCTGAGGTAGACATCTTTTTATTTAAGGCATCAATAATTCGGTCTGGTGTTTCATTGATATTATTACCATCAACGTATGATCCACCTGTAGATTCTGCTATTTTTTTTAGTGCTCCGGTCTGTCTTTTTGAAATAACAGTTTCTCCCGCTCTATCGGTTTTATATCCCATTAACTGGCCAAATACATATTCCGGGACTGGCGCTCCTTCATCCGAACCTATTCCTACAGAAGTAACCATAATACCTTCCTTATTAGCAAGTTTTATTGCTGCATTATCATTCCCTTCATTATCTTCTCCATCACTTAATAAGACAACCTTCCGGGCTCCTTTGCTTACATTTTTAAACTTACTGACCGCTGCCTGCATGGCTTTAAGAAAATCGGTTCCCTGGATTTGCATAGAATTCGTTTCAATTGCGTTGATATACGTTTCAGCGGAAGTATAATCCGTTGTCAAAGGCATTATAGAAGTAGCTTCACCTGCAAAAATCACAATTCCTATTTTATCACTTTTCATCTTCTGCATCGTATTGATCATTAGATTTTTTGCCTCATTCAACCGATTTGGATTAATATCCTCCGCATTCATCGAATTGGAAACATCAAGCATAAAAATGACATTATTTAATTTTTGATTGGTTTTAATTTCTTCAGAACCATTTAATAGATCAATAATTGCAAAAATTAAAAAGAGGGTTCCCAAAAGATATAAGGCGGGAAATACTTTGGTAAATCCTGATTTTTTTTCAAAAAGATCTTCATGAAACTGATTATCCGCAAAAATCACTTTTCTTTTATCCTTCCATTTCAGGTAACGAACCAATAAAAAACCGAGCAGCGGCAAAAGCAACAGCAACAACAAATACCAATAATTCCCTAAATACCAATCCATCAACTCAAAAATTTATAAAAAAACCATCTTAGCAATGCATCAATAACGAGCATCCCTAAAGCGATCCACAGGAAAATTTTAAAATATTCCTGATAATTATACAGTTTGGAAACTTTCACATCAGACTTTTCCAATTGGTTTATTTCGTCATATACTTCTTCCAGACTGCTGTTTGAGGTAGCCCTGAAATATTTACCTCCCGTTGTCTGAGCAATTTCTCTTAAAATAGGCTCATCAATTTTAACTTCTGTTTCCGTAAAGACAAGATCTCCGAAAATATCGGTTTGGGTTGGCATTAGAGCGTATCCATTTGTTCCAATCCCAATAGAATATACTTTGATGTTATTATTCTTTGCCAGCTCTGCACCCACCTGAGTAGGCATCGCATTTTCAATGGTATTTACACCATCTGTCATAAGGATAATAATTTTACTTTTTGCTTTACTATTCTTTAAATGGTTTACCGCTACAGAAAGTCCCTCGCCAATAGCTGTTCCCGGCTGAAGTTCCAGTGGATTAAGATTCTTTAATTCATCTATCACCACCTGATGATCGGATGTCACAGGAACCTTTGTAAATGCCTCCCCTGAGTAGGTCACCAAACCTAATCTGTCATTAGGTCTTTTTTCAACAAATTTTATTGCAATATCTTTAAGAGCCGTTAATCGGTCGGGTGTTAAATCTTTAGCAAGCATACTTAAAGATACGTCCACAGAAAGCATAATATCAATTCCTTTTGTATCATCTCTGTCTTGAGAGATCGTAAAGGTTCTTGGTCTTGCCATCGCAATAATAAGTGCAGAAAGTATAATATACTTTGACATTTTAAGTAAAAACAATACTGCTACAATTCCATTGCTGCTATCCATACTTTTTACTGTAGGTACTTTTATACCTTTTTTCTTCTGCTTACTTATGTCTCTAAACAAAAGAGGAATAAACAACAGAAAAAGCAGAAAAAACCAGGGGCTATAAAATTCGAAATTAAACATCCTTTCTTAAGTTTTCAAATTCCAGATCTTTTGATGATCTTTTTACAAACTCTCTGATATCTGCAAAGTCATTTTCCATGGTCTTCTGATCAGGGAAAGTTTTGGCAAACTTCACTAAATCTCCCCTTAGAAAGACCTCTTCAACTACCTTTTCATTCTCCAATGATATTGTATTATTCTCTTTCATTAAATGTACAAGATCATCTGTAAGCAATACATCCGCAGGTAAATGATATTGTTTAGTGATAAATTTTCTTGAAATTTCAATTAATTCAACATAAAAAGAACGATAATTTCCTTCTTCTATATATTTTTTCTTTTTAAGCGAGTCCAGTTCCTTCAGTGTCTGATTGGTAGCTACGACAGGAGAGCTTTTTGATTTCCTTCCCCACTTCAGATACATAATGATTGCAATGATAAGGGCAATAACCGATAAGGCAGCCAAAATATACCATTTATAAAGCTCCCAATAATCTTTAGTTCCCAGTTTTACTTCTTTATTCTTCATGATATCATTAATCTGATCCCCTTTTTGGGCCGTATTAATGACGTCTATTTCATAAGGAATGGTTTTTAATATTTTATCTCCTACTTTAAATTCGAGTTCAGGAATGGTAAATTTCCCTTCTTCATAAACAGCAAATTCGATCTTTCTCTCATATAAATCTGGCTTAGTACCAATGCTGTCTTTCACCTCTTCAAAATGGAAAGGCAGCAGTTCATTTTTAGCTGCTGCACCCACCTGCTGATTGTTCAGGTTATCAATTTTAATAACAAAATGATTCACTTCTCCTAAAGCAAGAGTCTGTTTTTCAAGATGGGAAGAAAGGATCTGTGAAAAAGTATTTACACAGACCAGAGAACATATTATAAATAGTATTTTTTTCAATTTCAATTCAATTTTGGCTGAAAAGCCCTACCTGTTTTTTATTATTGTGCGTTCTTAAAATCACACCTGTTGATACAATTACTTTTTTTGAAAATAATTATATAATAATTTTGAATAATCTTCACCTGCAGCTACATTCATAAAACTAGCAGAGCTGTTAGCAAAATCTTCTTCTAATGCCCGTACTTTTTGCTTTTGTGCCTCCGCAAAGGTATACCTCCATCTGGCACTTGATGTATTTGCCCAAACCTGCTTTCCTGTTTCCGCATCATAAAATAATGCATATCCTACATCCGGAATCTCATTATCCTTTTCGTCATAAATCCTCATTCCCAATAGCTGATGCTTCTTTGAAGTGACCCTCAACATTTTAGAATCATATTCATCATCAAAATCCGAAAAGAGAAAAACGAGTGATTTTCTTTTGAAAATTCCCATCATGTACTCTAAAGCTTTATCAACCTTTGAAACCGCAGGTACATAATCTGCAGTTAAAATATTACTGATAATGGAAAGGATATGTTTTCTCCCTTTTTGAGGTGGAATTACTTTATATACTTTATCGGCAAATAAGATCAATCCTACTTTATCATTATTTCCTGCAGCTGAAAATCCAAGGCTCGCAGCAATCTCTGCTACATATTCTCTTTTGAGCTGTTTTTTTGTTCCATAGTCCATCGATGCCGATATATCGACCAGAATCATCATTGTTAGTTCCCTTTCCTCTTCCATTACTTTTACGAAAGGTTCCCGGAAACGAGCTGTTTTATTCCAATCTATCCTACGGATCTCATCTCCAAACTGATAAGGACGAACTTCAGAAAAAGTCATGCCCTGCCCTTTAAAAGCACTATGATATTGTCCCATTAAAGTAGCCTCCGTTTTCTTGCGGGTACGGATTTCTATCTGTTTTACTTTTTTTACAATATCTTTTATCTGCATAGATTAATTGGTAATTGAAAGTTGAAAATGGAGAAAGTGATAAACTATAAATTATTTGTGCTAAACCAAAAATTTTCAACTCTTTCAACCTTAAATTTTCAACTTCTTGCTTTAGTCTTTAAATTCAATGGATACATTAAGCCACTCATCATCAAATTTAGGGTTGTACTTTTTATAAAAATTGATAGCTGACTCATTCCAGTTTAATACCTGAAACATCATTCCACTATAATTATTTGATTTTCCGAATTCCACGGTAGCATCGAATAATTTCTTCCCAATCTGTTTTCCTCTCATTCTCTCAGTCACTACCAGATCTTCTAAATACAATCTCCTTCCTTTCCATGTTGAATATCTGTTATAATATAAAGATATCCCCACTATTTCATCATCAACTTCCGCTACAAAAGCTCCCCAGACAGGAGAACTCCCGAATCCGGCATCTATAAATTCCTCTAAAGTAACAGTAACTTCATGCAAAGCCTTTTCATATTCAGCAAGTTCTTTAATAAGCTCCAACATTGGAACGCAGTCTTCCTGAAAAGCTTTTCTTATAACAACATCATTCATAAAATAATATTAAGGAGCTTGAATTTTAGCCAAAATTCTATTAACGATTTCTTCTGATGAAATTTCTTCTGCTTCAGCTTCGAATGTTAAACCTATTCTATGTCTTAAAACATCTTTAGCCAATTCTTTTACATCTTCAGGAATTACAAATGCTCTTCCTCTTAGAAATGCATAGGCTCTTGAAGCTATTGCTAAGTTGATGGAAGCTCTTGGTGAAGCTCCGAAACTGATATAATTTTTAAGATCTGAAAGTCCATAATTCTCAGGATAACGGGTTGCAAAAACCATATCCAGAATATATTTCTCGATCTTTTCATCCAGATAGATCTGATTGATAAGCTCTTTTGCATCTACAATATCCTGAAGACCTATTACTGGCTGAACGGTAGGCTGGTGAGAGGTAGAGACCATTCTCATTACCTTTCTTTCATCTTCAAATTCAGGATAATCTATTTTACACTTCAGCATAAAACGGTCACTTTGAGCTTCAGGTAATAAATAGGTTCCTTCCTGATCAATCGGGTTTTGAGTGGCCAATACCAAAAATGGCTTAGGAAGCTTCATGGTTTCATCTCCAATCGTAACCTGTTTCTCCTGCATCACTTCCAACAGTGCTGACTGTACCTTTGCCGGTGCACGGTTGATCTCATCTGCAAGTACAAAATTAGCAAATACAGGACCTTTCTTTATGGAGAAATCATTGTCTTTAATATTGAATATCATCGTTCCTACAACATCAGCAGGAAGTAAATCAGGAGTAAACTGGATTCTGGAGAAATCACCATGAACAGCTTCTGCCAAAGTTTTTATAGCTAAAGTCTTGGCTAAACCGGGTACACCTTCCAAAAGAACATGTCCATTCCCCAAAAGACCTACCAAAAGGCGGTCTATCATATATTCCTGTCCAATAATAACTTTGTTGATTTCCTGTCTTAGAAGAGAAAACAAGTAATTCTTTTCTTTTACCTTCTCTGTTAACTGACGAATATCTTCTGCTTGGTATGTATCTGACATAGCTTAATTTAAAATAATTGGTAAATTTCTAATAAATACTCGCATTAATCAACACAATAAATGCCATTTTTGAGTTAAAGTTTGTTAAATATTCCTGTGTTTAAAGAAGAATCCAGTGCTGTTCTATTACTTCAACACCATCTATCACAACAATTCTTCATGCCTATAATTGACTATAAAAATCGACAAACATGATGAAATAATATATGTTTATTTGGAATATTAAAGTTTAGTCACTGTAATAGTAAAAGTATCTTCCGCGACATCTGTTGTTTCTTCATACGACCCTACGTTTATGTAATATTCAGTTCCTGCTGTTGTGGTAATAGTTATCGTTTCAGCAGCAGCACCACCTCCATTATCCACCGTATTTACGCATACTAAATTGGTACAAGTACCACTATATATCCCTATTTGAGGGTCAAAAGCACTACCTGAAGGCATTGTTACTTTAATGGTATATTGACTACCATCGCCAACAAATTTAAACCAGGTCCCATCATTCATCGCATCAGCACACACACTGATATTCCCAGCGTTATTAGTAGTGGATATAGCATCACTTTGTGTATAGGTATAAGGGAAAACAGACGCTAACAGAGCTCCCGAACAAGCATCATTTGTCGGTACTGGAGGAACTGTTTTAAAAATAACATCTGCACAACCAGACGATTCAACACCACCAGAAACAGAAGTAACTTTTAAATAATAATTAACTCCGGGATTAAGTGCCGTTGATGGAGAAAAATTAGTAGCAGTAACTACTTGCTGGTTAATAACATTTGTTCCTCCCGGAGTGGTTCCTATTGAAACTTTATAAGAATCTGCTCCTGAAACTGGAAACCATTTAATATTGGGGGATAAAGGAACTGATGGGGCATTATTTACAGGATAAACAACAAAAGGACAAGCAGGAGTAGTTCTTGGTGTTAATCCTAAAATTGTAATCGATGATTTATAATCAGCTCTTATTCCTCCTGGTGGAGATGCCGGATCAACAACTGCATTATCTCCTTTATAATAAAGAGTAGAATATGGAATATGATCATAAACCCGGAAAACTTCGTCAAAATTATTAATATCAATACTTGGAGCGTTTTCTTTTGCAGCTACAACTAAATTATCTGTATTATTATAAGCAAATGGTGTTGTAAAAGAAATTTCTACCTTACCATTATTATTGGTTATTGTTCCTGCAAAAACCTGAGTAAGTTGTGAAAAAGGTATCCAGTCTGTTCCGGATGTGAAGGATGTTTTTGTTGTATGCCCAAGATAGACCGTCCAATTTGAAGAATCATTAATACTTGCGGAGGAATCCAAATAAAATGCAAGTCCTGTAATATTTCCTGCGGCATTGGTATTTATTTCCTGTTTAGGATATATCTGCTGAACGTACGAATAGGAAAAAAAACTACTTATTGGTGCTGTTCCGACATTTGTACTTCCAATATTTAAGTTTATTTGAGCATTAAGCATCAATACTGCTGATAACAAAGACAAAAGTAATATTTTTTTCATATATGATAGAATTAATAAGGTATGGCATGCTAATTTAGCATTAAAGTTTTAATTTTTATAATAAAAATGATTAATTAACCATACATCTTAATATATTTGTATCAAACACCAATAATATGCACAAAAAGCTATTTTTTTTAAGTCTTCTTTTTATTGGCCTTTTCAAATCACAGACCACAACAATGACGAATGTGATTTCACAGGCAACTTATTATGATGGCTATGCAGCTACTGTATCAACTCCGGTACCTCCTGGATTAATCCGACTATCGAATACAAGATATGCAAGAAAACTTACAGATGCTGAACTCGATTCTTTTAAAGCAAAGATCGCAATGAGAGTGACTATAGGTGCTCTATGCGACAATTATGACCGTCTGGGGAGCGTCTTTTTGGCAATGGTTCCTAAAAACCAACCCACATACACCATCAACGATGCTAATGTAAAAAGAATTGAAATTGGGAGATACATTACTCCATTTATGAATAAAAACCGCTCTCCTCTAGAGGTTCCTTATACTTATGACCTGAGTAATTTGTACAACGTATTTCATGATACCGGTTTACGCAGCACATCAGATCTATATATGGAACTCGATGTTTTTGGCGTTCCATATGCGGCGCAGACTCAGGTCGCAGGATGTTCTGGTAGGATTGATGTTTTTTCCGGAACACTAACTTTTTTTTCAACAAATACAGGAGCAACATCAACAGATCATAATAGTTTGGTTCCTATACTTACTTACAGCAGGCTTAATAATTATAATAGTACTGACGTGACCGGTGAAACCGTTAGAATAGTAAATTTTAACCTTCCAACTGCTGTTAGCAATGCCCGCTTTTTTGTAATATCAACCCCTCATGGTGCCAATAGTGGTGGCGAGGAATATGTAAGAAGACAAAACTACACATATATGGATGATGTCCAGGTACTGACTTATACACCAGGAGGAATCTCTTGCGAACCTTATAGAGTCTATAATACGCAAGGTAACGGAATTTATGGAGCTACTCCAAAAACATTCGCAGACTGGACCTCATGGAACAACTGGTGTCCTGGTAATTCTGTTCCGATCAGAGGCTTTACATTACCTACAATGACTGCCGGCAATCACACCCTGAAACATACAATACCAACAGCTGTTTTCAATCAGCAGCAAGGAGATGTTTATTTATCAGTCTATATGCAAGGTAAAAGCAATGCTGTTTTAAATGTAAGTGATGTTAAAACAATAGACGTCAACATATACCCTAATCCTACCTCCGATTTCGTTAATATAAAATCAAAAGCAGATGTAGCTTCGATCAGTCTTTTCAGTATAGATGGAAAAAAACTATCTGAAAATTACAATGAAAATAGGATAGATCTTTCAGTTTATAGTACCGGAATTTATTTTTTGAATATTGTGCTAAAAGATGGAACCACTTTTAAACATAAGATCATCAAAAAATAAACATGAGAAGAGTTACCAATGCGGTGTAACAACCTACTAAAGTACAATTACTTTAACTCATATCTCCAAATCACATGATTTGAACAACAATAAAACCCACCTTTGAATTTTTTTCACTGGTGGGATTTTTTTGCAAAAAAGAAAATAATAAAGACCGCATTTATTAGGATTTACAAACTTTTACTTTAATACTCCAGCCAAAAAATTGTCATTTTCAGTTTATTAAACTATTTTTGGTGATTAAAATTTTTGTAAAATGAATTATCATTTTCAAGCTCACAGACAGGTAAGAAGAAACCTTTTGGAAATATTGCAAAATACCTCCCATGAAGATCTTTTGCTCATCCCGGATGGCTTCAACAATAACATGTACTGGAATATTGCACATACGGTTGCAACACAACAGCTTCTGCACTATTACCTAAGTGGTAACCCCTTCCGAATTGATAAATATTGGATTGAAACTTACAAAAAAGGAACCTTACCGAACTTAAATGTTCAAAAGTCTGAGGTTGAAGATCTGGAGTTTTTATTAACCGAAACTTCAAAAATTTTAATGAAAGATTATGACAGTGATTTCTTTGCAGATTATACACCCTATACCACAAGTTTTGGTATGGATCTGAAGAGTATTCAGGATGCTATCATCTTTAACAATATGCATGAAAGCCTTCATTATGGCTATATCATGTCACAGAAAAGAGCAATTTTAGGAGAAAAATATTAAAATGACAGATAAGAAAGACGATTTTATTTTCGGGCTACGTCCCGTAATAGAAGCTATTGAGGCGGGAAAAACTATTGACAAGATCTTTTTGCAAAATGCACTTCAAGGTCCTATTTATGCTGAACTGAAAACAGTTTTAGCACAAAATAAAATACGTCCAAACTACGTTCCAATTGAAAAGCTGAACCGTTTTACAAGAAAAAACCACCAGGGGGTTGTTGCCTTTATTTCGGATGTTCCGTTTCATAAAATAGAAGACATTGTTCCACAACTATTTGAAGAAGGAAAAACTCCTTTTTTATTAATTCTTGATCGATTGACTGATGTAAGAAATTTTGGTGCCATTTGCAGAACAGCTGAATGTGTGGGAATTGATGCCGTAATTATACCTGAAAAAGGAGCTTCTCCAATTAATTCAGATGCCATAAAAACTTCAGCAGGAGCTATTTACAATGTAAAAATATGTAAAGAAGCGAATCTAGCACACACTGTGGATTTCCTTCAACAAAGTGGAATTGCAGTCTATTCGGCTACTGAAAAAGCACAGAAGTTGATCTATGACGTTAATTTTGCTGGACCTTGTGCTATTGTTATGGGTAATGAGGAAACAGGAATATCCAAAGAAGTTTTACACCATTCGGATGAAAAAATAAAATTACCAATTGAAGGGAAAACTCAATCTTTAAATGTCTCCGTAGCATGTGGAGCGATTTTATATGAAGCAGTAAGACAGAAAATGTCTGTGATTCCCAATCCATAGACAACAAAAATAGTAGTAAAATTTAAAAAATATTAAATGAAAAATATAGCAGCGATAGCGCTAATATCAATAGCATTAGTTTCTTGTAAAAAAGAAACAGCAAAAATTACAAAAGTAGATCCAAAAACAGGAAAAACCATTACAGTGGAAGTTCCGGCTGATTCAATTGCAAAGGTTGCAGAGAATGCTGCCATTAAAGATTCGGCAGGCGTTTATAAACAAACTTTCAAGCTTGAAATAGGAAAAACATATCCTTTAACAACGTATCAGAGAGATGTAAAGACAATGACTGACCCACAGGGAAAAACATTGAACGGAACAAGTGAATCTACTGATGAGATGAGTTTTACTGTAAATGATGTTAAGAATAATGTTTATGATATTACGCTGAATCTTATTGCCAAGAGAAATTCTCAGACTGCAGAAGGAAAAACAATTGTGGTAGACACCAAACAACCTATTCCTAAAGAGGATGATCTTAAAATGATCTGGAATATCAACAGAGCTCTTACAAGCAACAAGCTGAGCATGAAAATGGATACTAAAGGAAATGTAATTTCCATTACAGGTTTTGAGCCTGTTTATACTAAAGTTTCCAATGCAGTAGGTACTTTGGTAAAAGATGCCAATCAAAAAGCAAGTGTTGTAGCTAGTCTTAAGGAAAGCTTTAATGAAAAAGTATTGAAAGATCAGTTCAGTAAAAACCTTACTATTATGCCTAAAAAAGGGGTAAAAGTTGGAGAAAAATGGACTAATACAGAAAATGCTGATCCAAATGGTAAAATTAAAGTTACCTCAAACTATCAGTTAAAAAGTGTAGGTAACGGTGTTGCTGAAATTGCTGTAACAGGTGGAATTCCAAAAAAAACAGACAAACAGGCACAAGGACCTATGACTCACAGCATCAGCAGTGAACTGGAACAAAATGGTACTATTAAGTTTGACGAGAATACGGGATGGATTACCAACCAAAATATCACGGTAAAAACAACTCAGGTAGAAACTATTTCAGACGGAAAACAATCTCAGTCCATGAAAAGTGTTTCTAATTCTTCGGTCATGGTAAATCCATCTGCTAAATAGTTTAGGTTTATAAAATTTAAAAGATATGAAGTGGATTCTTGAGCTAGTACTTACCGCTATTATTATGTTCTTTGTCTGGAATATTCTTAGAAGACTTTTCTTTAAGACCTTCTATAGCTATAGATTCAATAACCAGAATAATAAAAAGCAGGATATACAAAACTCAAATAAGGATATTAATAAGAAAATCAACTGGGACGCAGAAACTGTTGATTATGAAGAAGTAAAAGAGACTAAGGATAAAAGATAAATTCCAAGAAAATAAAAGATAATAACCAGCATGGCGAAAAATAAAAACTTAATTTATATTGCAATTTCATTAGTTGTATTTATAGTTTTAGCATTTTTATATTCCACTCCTGTTTTTACAGGGAAACAGCTTTTCCAACATGATATCGTTCAGTATCGAGGGGGTGCAAAAGAACTTCTCGATTATAGAGCTAATTATGAAAAGGAAACCTATTGGAGTGATTCTATGTTCGGAGGAATGCCAACGTATCAAATGGGTAGCCAGTTTAAAGGTGATATCATAAAAAAAATCGACAGTAACCTGAACTTTCTTCCAAGACCTGTTAATTATCTGTTTTTACTTTTTGCTGGATTTTTCCTCTTAGGAATGGTTGTGGTCAGAAACTGGAAATACGCTTTATTAGGAGCCACTTTCTTTGGTCTTTCAACCTATTTTTACATTATAATTGCAGCGGGACATAACGGTAAAGTTAATACTATTGAATATTTCGCACCGCTTTTAGCCGGTATTTTACTGGTTTATATCCGTAAGAAATATATCGTCGGATTTATTGTCACGACGCTATTTATGGGATTACAAATTGCGGCAAACCATCCGCAGATGACCTATTATTTATTTCTTGCCTTAGGATTCTTATTTATCTCAGAATTGATCAGAGTTATTCAGAAAAAGACTCTGATGAAGCATTTCCTTATTTCTTCAGCTATTATTGCAGCTTCCTGTGTAATCGGTGTTGGAATGAATTCACAGAGAATCATGGCCAATTCGGAATATATCAAGGAAACTGTTCGTGGAAAACAAATTTTAAATACCGATAGCCATACTGCAGGAAAATCCGGAATGGATAAAGAAAGTATTCTGTTGTGGAGTTACGGAAAACTGGAAACACTGAACTTATTTATTCCAAGGTTAATGGGTGGTGGAAGCCAGGAGCCTGAGGCCAAAGAAATGATGAATAAAGTTCAGGAAATGGTTCAGGAAAATGTTTCCAGCCAGGAAGAAATGGACAGAATTTCTAAAGGCTTTGCTGGAATGACCTATTGGGGAGATCAGCCCGGAACATCAGGACCTGCTTATCAGGGAGCTATTGTATGTTTCCTGGCTCTTTTAGGCTTCTTTTTCGCATGGAAAAAATACCGTTATTGGATTTTAGGTGCTTCCATTCTTACCATATTATTGGCCTGGGGAAGTAACTTTATGCCATTATCGGACTTCTTTATAGATTTCATACCATTTTATAGCAAGTTCAGAGCCCCATCTTCTATTTTAGTTGTTGTTGAACTCTTATTTCCATTAATTGCTATTATTGGATTGTATAGATTCTTTACCGATGAAAAATTAACCGAAGAATATAAAAAGAAAATACTTTTTTATGTAGGAGGTGGAACGTTAGGATTCATATTAATTCTTTTAATCTTTGGTAAAGGTTTGTTAGGTTTTGCCACAGACAACGAGAAGCTATATTTCCCTCCTTTCCTACTGGATTATCTGGTGGATGAGAGATTTAAATTATTCAAAATAGATGCAATCAAAGCATTTCTTTACGTAGCAATAGCGGCTGTAGTTCTATTCCTTACTATGAAGAAAAGGTTAAATCAGAATATTGCTTTAGTTATAATTGGTGTGGTAAGTTTATTTGACCTATGGACCGTAAACAAGCGATATCTGAATGACGAAAACTATGTAGATAAAGTATTTGCTGAAAATCCATTTCAGACTGAAAGCTCAGATCTTCTGGCAGAAAAAGTACAGGCTAATCCGGCTCTTGGATCTATTTTAGCTAACGTGAATGTCAATAAAACATTAGAAACAATTGCTGAAAAAGATAAAACACACTATAGAATTTTCAATAATATTTTAGGAACTTTCAGTGAAACGAATACTTCTTATTTCAAATCTTCTATTGGAGGTTATCATGCTGTAAAACTAAGAAGATATGATGATGTGATCAACGAGTATTTCCAGGTAATGGATTCTGTAAAAGTTCCGAATGTTCTTAGTCTATTGAATGCAAAATATTGGGTTCTTGGAGGTCCGGAAAAACCACAGACAATGCCAAATACAAAAGCCAACGGCAATGCTTGGTTTGTAAGTGATATCCAATTTGCCAATACACCGAATGAAGAAATAAAATCAATTGGTGTTATCAATAGCAAAAGAACGGCAGTTGTTGCTTCTGAAGATAAATCATATTTTACCAATAAACCAGTTCAGGCTGATTCTACAGCATTTATTAATTTAACAAAATACCAGCCTAACGAGTTAGAGTTTAAATCTAAATCTAAGACTCCACAATTGGCCGTATTTTCTGAGATCTACTATCCTCATGGATGGAAGATGTTTGTGGATGAAAAAGAGGTACCTTATATTAAAGCAGACTATTTACTTCGTGCTGTTCATGTTCCTGCTGGAAATCACCACATCAGAATGGTTTTCGAACCCGAGGTTATTGAAAAAGGGAAATGGATATCTTTGCTTTCTTTCGGATTATTCATTGCTCTAAGTGGTTTTGGTATTTTCTGGGTGAACAAAAAGAAGGGAGACCTAGTTAAAAAAACTGCTTAAAGTTTAAGTTCGAGGTTTGACATTCCATGGAAAAGAAGAAAATTCTTATCATCACTTATTACTGGCCTCCTGCAGGAGGTCCGGGTGTTCAAAGGTGGTTGAAATTTGCAAAATACCTACCTGATTTTGGATGGAATCCTATTATTTATACACCTGAAAACCCCAGCTACCCTTTATTGGATGCGAGTTTAATAAAAGATGTTCCTCAAGATCTAGAAATTATAAAGACGCCTATTTGGGAACCTTATCAGCTTGCCGAAAAACTTAATAAAAGTAATAAAAAGTTTAAAGCAGGACAGTTTGATGTTGGTAAAAATCAAAGCTGGAAATCAAAGCTTTCTATTTGGGTAAGAGGAAATTTCTTCATTCCTGACGCCAGGATTTTCTGGGTAAAGCCTTCTGTGAAATTTTTAGAACATTATTTAAAACAAAATAAAATTGATGTTGTGCTTACTTCGGGGCCACCTCATTCCTTACACCTCATTGGTTTGCAACTTAAAAAGAAACTTCCAACACTAAAATGGATTGCAGATTTTCGTGATCCATGGACAGAGATTTCTTATTATAGGCATTTAAGGCTAACCAAAAGTTCAGATAAAAAGCACCGACAGCTAGAAAGTGAAGTTTTTAAAAACGCAGATATAACTCTGGCAACAAGCTATACAGATGCTGAAAACTTCCGTAAAAATGGTGCCAATGCGATTTGTATTACCAATGGATTTGATGAAGATGTTTCGCTCAACTTAACCGATGAAAAAACGAGCGGGCAAAATAATAGTGAAATCAAAAATAATATACAATCTCTTGAATCCTCAAACCCAAACACTCATTTTATATTGAGTTATATTGGTGTTTTAGAACAGCTTCGTAATCCTGAAAACCTTTGGAAAATACTTAATGATCTTGTACAGACAAATTCGGATTTTGCTAAGTATTTTATGTTGAAATTTGCAGGAAGAGTGGATGATAAGATTTTAGAATCTCTAAAAAATTCAAGTTTAAAAAATTACATTTTAGATTTGGGATATCTTTCCCATGATAAAGCAATTGTAGAAATGCAATCTTCTGATATGCTGTTGATCACTAATTTTCCAAATGAATCTTCAAAAGGCATTATTCCCGGAAAAATATTTGAATATTTAGCCACAGGAAAACAAATCATTTCATTTGGTCCTGATAAAGCTGACGTTTCCAAAATACTTGAAGAAACTCAATCCGGCAAGCATTTCAGTTATCAAGATGATGATGCAATAAAAGCTTTTATATTAGAAAAATTTGATCTTTGGAAAAATGGAAATCTTCTTGAAAATGCTCAGAATATTGAACAGTTCTCAAGAAGAAATCTCACTAAAAAGTTAGCTGAAGTATTAGCTTAAATTGTCCACTGATCATTAATAACAGCTATTAAATAATATTTTCCCTGGAATTCCTCATACACAAAACGAAGAGTCTTCCAATCCATCTCTCCATATTTCTCTGTTCCTTTAATATAATTTTCTGTGAAATCATGCTTTGGATAGATCTCTTTTAAATTATTCAATGAATTTCCACCTCCCTGAAACTCATTAAGAGAATAGGAAGATATTGTAAAATCTTTTGAAAAGACCCATTTCCCAAGATAGTTTTTGATCGTCTCTTTGTACAAGTCTCCTGAACCGTCATGTGAACCCCAGGTAAATTGCGTTTGTGTCTGAACATATTTTTCAAAATCAGTCTTCGAAAAGTGCTTATCCTCTTTAATGTCTATAAAAGCATACATGGAAAAACGAATCCCTTTTTGTGGGTGAATAAATTCTGAAAATTTCTGATAATCTTTACTTTTTAGAGTCTGCAAAACCTCATCATTGGTTTTCTTTAAAATTTCTTTTTTTTCAGCTTCACTCATTTTCGGAACAGTTGTACTATCCGTTTTTGTCTGAGCAATAGAATCGATAGAGTTTGTTGCAGGCTTCTCCGGATTTTTTTTACAAGCTATAACGCTTAATATCAATATTGAAATGAATAGTTTCTTCATCTTTTTTTAATGTTAATTATAGAAAATCACCAAAACTAATGCCAGAAAAATAAGTAAATTTGTTGAATGGAAGTTTTAGATATTCTCATTATCGGAGGAGGACCTATTGGGTTAAATTGTGCACTCGAAGCTCAGAAAAACAATCTCTCATATTTAATTATCGAAAAAGGAACAATTGTTAATTCATTGTATAATTATCCTTTATATATGCGTTTCTTTTCTACGGCTGAAAAATTAGAAATTGCAGAAATCCCTTTTATATCCACAGCACCAAAACCAGGCAGACAAGAAGCATTAGAATATTACCAGGGAATTACCAGACAGAAAGACCTTAACATTCACCTTTATGAAAGGGTTATTAAAGTCTCTAAAACAGATGGTATATTTGAAGTTGAATCCTCCAAAGCCAAGTATTACTCAAAGAATGTGATCATTTCCACAGGCTTCTACGATATTCCAAATCTGATGAATATTCCCGGTGAAGACTTACCAAAAGTAAAACATTATTATTCTGAACCCTACCCTTATACTAAACAAAAGATCGCAATTATAGGCTCAAGTAATTCAGCCGTAGATGCAGCTTTGGAAACGTACAGAAAAGGAGCTGAAGTAACGATGATCGTCCGACATTCTGAAATATCAAAAAGTGTAAAATATTGGGTAAAACCGGATATCGACAACCGAATTGCAGAAGGCAGCATCCATGCCCACTTTAATTCTGAAATTATTGAGATAAAAGAGCATAGCGTTGTGTTTAAGGATGAAAAAGGTCAGATGAATGAGATTGAAAATGATTTTGTCCTTGCCATGACTGGTTACCTACCTGATTTTGATTTTCTAAAAAATTCTGGAATTGAATTACAGGGAGATTGTCTTAAGCCTGTACACCATCCTGAAACAATGGAAACAAACATTAAAAATCTATATCTGGCGGGAGTTGTTTGTGGAGGAAAAGATACCCATCTGTGGTTTATTGAAAACTCCAGAATTCATGCCAGCATGATTATAAAGAACATATTGGCGACTCTTTCATCTCTTGGTTGATCACAAAGACACAACTTTTCTCCAATTCTGAGTTTTTAAGATTTGGCCGTCATTGGTAGCGAAGCGAAGCAATCTCAATCATGATTCCAAGGGAAACGGAAGATGAAAATCCAACCCATTTCAAGTAAAAACAAGAAAAATACACTAAGGTCCCAACATTAAAATACTAAAAATCGGCTTTTACACCAAAAATAAAATTCCGTTTTGCAGCCGGATTGTAAAAGCGGTTGCCAAATGCATTGGTATCAAATCCTAAAACATAATCTGTATTATACAGGTTTTGAATCTGAAGATATACATCGAGTTTTGTTTTTTGAAATTGAACAGGAACCCTGAATTGTAAATTACCAATGAGTGTTGATGTAGACCATACTGAATTGGCGTCGTTCAAAGGAATTTTTGAAGTATAGAAATGAGAATAATCAATAGAAATGATTTTTAAAACCATGAAATTGAGCAAACTATTTATTGTCGTTGCAGGAACCCCTGTTAAGCTATTTCCAGAAAAATCCTTGTTATCCTGTTTATAATCTTCAAATCTAAATCTATAAAAACTACCGGAAAGTCTGAATTTGAAATGATTCAACACTTCACTGCGAAAGTTGAAATTCTTTGATTCTATTAAGGTTTCAAATCCTCTTTGAACAGTACTTCCCTGGTTAATAAAAAATTCCTGTCCCTTTTCATTTTGTCTTCTCACAATAGCATTCTTCATTCTGAAATCAAAATAGCTTCCTTCTACGAACAAAATATCGCCAAATTGTTTTCGGATTCCAATCTCCTTATTCCAACCATATTCAGGAGCAAGATTCAGATTGAACTGCTGATCAGAAGATCGGATCTCTTCATTTGTCGGAGCCGAATTTCCCTTTCCGGCTTTCACTCTTACAGAAAATCCTTTTGTTATAAGATAGGTCAACCCAATGTTTGGAAGCCATTGTTTTTTAAAATTTATCTCTCCACTTTCATTACTTGGATATACCCTATCCCATTGGTATGAATTTGAATTCAGGCATACTGAAATATCTGTAAATAATTTTTCATTAAAACTAAATTTTTGTGAAAGGAAATAAAATCCGGATCTGTTCCTTAGTTTGTCAAAATTTTGAGAACTTCCTTCTGATCCCATATTGTTATCATAATTTTTAACCAGAATGGAATTAATCCCACCTTCAAATCCAAATCGCCATGCCATTTCAACTTTATCCCAGTGTTCTGTATAATTAAGATGGGTTCGCAATGCAAAATTTTGTTCAAATCTATTTTCAAAATTGGTAATAAAAGGATTTTCAAAATCAACATATGAACCTTGCAACATCATGAAATGTGAAAGTTTCGGACTAAGTTCCAGTTGATGAGAAATTCCTGCAAGAATCATTTTATTTCTTATTCCCGCATTTTGCTCACTGGCACCAGGGATTGTAGTGGTCGCTGGTCTTGACTGTTTCCTATCCACCTGCATTTGTTCTAATGTAAGGCCACCAGGTGTTTGATAATCAAGATCAGAAAATAAAAGCATGGTATTCAATGATGCTTTTTTAGTATATTGAAATCTGTCTTTAAAAAAAATCTGTTTCCTCTCTACAGCAGATTGTTTTCGATAAGAATCCGTTCTGTAATAATTCTGAAAAATTTCAAAAAAATGCTTTCCCAATTGCTTTGAAAGGTCAAAGCTTTGGTTAAATGCCCCATAACTACCGACAGAAAGATGAGCAGATAAATTTTCTGAAGATCTTGTCTGAAGAAGAAGTGTCCCACCAGTTGCAGCCCCATAATCACCTCCTTCTGGCCCCTTATATATTTCTATCCTATCGATCAATTCAGGGGAGATGAGATTAAAATAGGTATTTCCCGAAGCATCAGACAGGATAAAGTCATCCAGGTATACTTTAATATTTCTTACCCCAAAAGGTGATCTTAGCGTGCTTCCACGCACCGAAATCCTGTAACTTCCAGGAGAACGTTCTTCTATTCTTGCTCCAGCGATCTGATTAATGGATTCAAGCATTCTCTCTGGTGTGTTCTGACGGAGAAGCGCTTCTGAAATTACAGAAACAGATTTTGTAGAGGTTATATAAGTAGTTGGCTTTTTATATGCATCAATTTTCACTTCTGAGATCAGTTCAGCAGAATCTCTTTTTTGTGAAGAGAAAAATGGGCAAGCAATGATAAAGAGTAAGAAGCAGATCCTCACCATCCTACAAAACTAGTAAATGATTCTTTAAACTGTTTCCTCTTTTGAGTTTTTTTCAGCTAACATCCATGGAACAATAAAATAAAAAGCAATGGCAATTAGAGTTGCAAGAGCTCCGGTACCTATCCATAATACTGTAAATCCAAATTTCTCAGCAATTAAAGTTCCTACGTAAGGAGTTACAATAAACGCAATGGAAAAAGACATTCCATTTAATCCCATATAAGCTCCTTTATTATTGGCTCCTGATCTTAAGGCAGTAATAGTAGACATAAAAGGAAGTGTCCATATCTCGCCAATACATAAGATGGTCATTGAAATAAGCAATGTTATGATACTATAATCAAACGCCATCATTGCATATGAAAAACCACATAAGAAAGTTCCTAAAAGCATCGTAACACCTAATTTAAAATACTTTTCAGCAATTTGTACAAAGGACATTTCCAGCAATACAATCAGAAAACCGCTGTATCCTAATAAATAACCGATATGCTCCTGGCTAAGATGTGCCGTGTCTTTATAGAAAATAGTCAGTGTACTGAATAACTGAAAAAAACATATGGCAAACAGCATACAAAAGAAACAGTATATCAAGAATTTTCCATCCCGATAAGGTGACCCTTCTTTGGCAATAGCAATAGTTTCTTTTACTTTTTTAGCTTTCCTAGTTGCTAATTTATCTCGTTTTCTAAAAAATACAACATAGGTTATTCCTGCTATAAGTGCTCCCAAAGCATTGCTATAAAATAGAAACTCATAAGAAATAGCAGATAAAATACCTCCTAAAGCCGGACCTATTGAAAATCCTAAATTCACGGCCATTCTATTCAACGAAAAGGCCCTGGTGATATTTTCAGGTCTCGCATATTTAGTGATCGCTACTGAGTTGGCAGGACGGAAAGTCTCACTTACAATACTCTGTGCCAAAATAATTCCCGCTAACCCTACTTCTGTTGTAAAGAGAGGAATCATACAAAATAAAGGAACACTGAGTAGCAAGCTTAAACTCTGAACTTTATACTCACCGATCTTATCGGTAATCATCCCTCCAAGCCATGAACCTATTACAGAACCAATTCCAAAAAAGCTCAGGACTATTCCTGAATTTTCAATACTGAAATTCAAATGAGCAGTCATATATACTCCCAAAAAAGGAAGTACCATAGAGCCGGCACGGTTGATAAGCATTACCAATGCCAACATCCAGCTTTCTTTAGAAAGCCCTTTAAAGGAGCTTGTATAGATACTTAATAATTTCACGGATTTTGTTTGGGGAAAAATTAGAAGACACAAAATTAGGTAAATTAAGCCAGAGCATAAACGTAAAATCCTAATTTTTATGAAGAAATAAAAAACAAAGTGAAAATGATAAAAAAACAAGTATTATTTTAACTCATTGCCTTATTTCAATTTTATAAAATTCGTAAATTGCAGTTAAAGCAAGATTCATTATACAAATCTTTAGGATCTAACTAAATTAAAATCAACTCAATATTAGAATGATAACTTACGAAAATTTACAGGATACCTTATCATTTTATAGTATAGATTGTCATAAATCCTATTATATTTCTTCCGGAAAAACAATTTTTGAGTTTCCCGACGCTCCTTTCAGGATGGATTATTATGCCATCTGCATTTGCACTGGTGGTGAAATAGATCTTGAAATAGACAGTAATCAATATCATCTGGGAATTAACAGCTGTCTTATTTCAGCGCCTTCTACTATTGTCAGGTTTATGAATACCCATAAGGACTTCACCATGAAGTTGTTATTTTTTGATAAGAATTTTTTACTCAAAAACATCTCAGATCCTTTTATCATTGAGAAAATGAATTTATTTCACAACAATTCTTATAGTCTTTTAAAAACAAACAATAAAAATGCATCTATACTAATAGACTTAATGGGATATATGGAAAAAAAAGCAGAGCAAAAAGGAAAATATTCTGAAGAAATTATCAGAACTACCATTTTTAATCTGCTATTGGAAGTTGCCGAAATACTCAACAATGCGGACGATAACCTTGAAGAAAAAGAAGAAGGAAAGATCGATCTATATCTTAGGTTTTGCAAATTAGTCCGTGAAAACATCCACCACTACAGAACAGTGCAGCTTTATGCTGATCATCTTTTTGTTTCAAGTAAATATCTTATAGAGATCGTAAAAAAGGCAACCGGAAAAACACCTCATGAAGTGATAGATGAAGCATTATTAAAGGAAGCATATGTTTTACTTGGAACTCCTGAGATAACGATATCAGAGATATCCTTTCAGCTTCAGTTCAATTCTTCGTCAGCCTTTGGCCGTTTTTTCAAAAAACAGACTTCTCTTTCCCCTTCTGAATATCGGAAAAAAAAAATTCAGCCTTAAGAATTAGGGGATATTAATTCTGACATTAGGGACATATTGCCCCTCTAGAATAGATGTACCTTTATTCTGTTAATAAAAAAACAATATAAAATGAGTACGATCAATTCTAAATTCGACAAAGTTTTAAAAGCTTCAAATGAGTATGGAAAAGTAAATCACGAACCAGATTCAAGCAAGGAAGTTCAAATTAACACCCCCGGAAAGACAATGCCTTTTTCCGATCAGATTGGAAACTATCAACGTAATAAAGGTATTCCTACCCAATCCTACGAAAACAGTAAAATCTATATTGTAGGAAGTGGTATTGCAGGAATGGCTACAGCCTATTACTTTATCCGTGACGGACATGTTCCCGGAAAAAATATAATTTTCTTAGATCAATTGCATATAGATGGAGGTTCATTGGATGGTGCGGGAAATCCAGAGGATGGATATATTATTCGTG
This sequence comes from Chryseobacterium sp. ISL-6, assembly GCF_018613715.1. Lineage (GTDB taxonomy): Bacteria > Bacteroidota > Bacteroidia > Flavobacteriales > Weeksellaceae > Chryseobacterium > Chryseobacterium paludis. The sequence continues at coordinate 67,132 of NZ_JAGGPT010000010.1, forward strand.
GTGGTCGTGAGATGGATATGACTTACGAAAATCTTTGGGATCTTTTCCAGGATATTCCTGCTGTAGAACTACCCGCTCCTTATACTGTTTTAGATGAATACCGTCTTGTAAATGATAATGATCCTAATTATTCCAAAGCAAGATTAATTCATAATCAGGGACAGGTACAGGATTTCAGTAAATTCGGATTGGAAAAAAAAGATCAGCTTGCTATTATAAAGCTTTTATTAAAGAAAAAAGAAGAGCTTGATGATCTATCAATTGAGGATTATTTCAGTGAATCGTTTTTAAACAGCAATTTCTGGTTTTTCTGGCGGTCTATGTTTGCTTTTGAAAATTGGCACAGTTTATTGGAATTAAAACTTTATATGCACAAATTTCTACATGCCATAGATGGTATGAAAGACTTCTCATGTTTAGTGTTTCCGAAGTATAATCAGTATGATACTTTCGTAACTCCATTAAGAAAATTCCTCACTGAAAAAGGGGTACAAATCCAATTAAATACACTGGTTAAAGATTTGGATATCCACATTAATACCGAAGGAAAAGTAGTTGAAGGTATTCTTACAGAGCAGGATGGTAAGGAAGTAGAAATCCCTGTGGGTAAAGATGATTATGTGATCGTAACAACAGGATCTATGACCGAAAGCACTTTCTATGGAGATAACAAAAAAGCTCCAATTATCAATATCGATAATAGTACAAGCGGACAAAGTGCCGGATGGATGCTATGGAAAAACCTCGCTGCAAAATCAGAAGTATTTGGAAAACCTGAAAAATTCTGTAGTAATATTGAAAAATCTGCCTGGGAATCTGCAACGCTTACCTGTAAACCTTCGGCTTTTGTTGATAAATTAAAAGAACTATCCGTTAATGATCCCTATTCAGGAAGAACAGTTACGGGAGGCATCATTACCATTACAGATTCTAACTGGGTGATGAGTTTTACCTGCAACAGACAGCCCCATTTTCCAACCCAACCTGACGATGTCCTTGTTCTTTGGGTATATTCATTACTAATGGATAAACAGGGTAATTATGTAAAGAAAACGATGCCTGAATGTACAGGGGATGAAATTTTAGCTGAACTATGTTATCATCTTGGAATTATTGATCAGCTGGACAATGTCATTGAAAACACAATCGTTCGATCTTCATTTATGCCTTATATCACTTCGATGTTTATGCCGAGAGCAAAAGGTGACCGTCCAAGAGTCGTTCCAGAAGGCTGTAAAAATTTAGCTTTGGTGGGACAATTTGTAGAAACCAATAATGATGTGGTATTTACTATGGAGAGCTCTATAAGGACTGGAAGATTAGCGGTCTATAATTTACTCAACCTGAATAAACAGGTTCCGGATATAAATCCTTTGCAGTATGACATCCGTCATCTTCTAAAAGCAACCCAAGCCTTAAATGACTATCAACCGTTCCTTGGTGAGGGAATTCTAAGAAGAATATTAAAAGGAACTTATTTTGAACATATCCTGGTCAATAATCCGGTAGAAAAAGAAGAGCATGAATCCTTTTTTATGGAGCAAATCAATAAATTCCAGGACTGGATTAAAGGTATAAAAAGTTAAAATAAATTTTATGAAAACCGGACGTACCATTGTTCGGTTTTTAATTCTTACTAATATGGTTTATTAAATTTAAATTTTATGAATTTTAAAAATGTAACTGTTGCCGGTAGCGGTGTATTGGGATATCAAATAGCTTTTCAAGCAGCTTTTTATGGCTTCAATGTCACAGTTTATGATATCAGTGACGAAATCTTAGAAAAGGCAAAGACAAAATTCAATATACTTAGTGAAGCTTTTAAAAAAGGTTTAAATGCCACTCAGAAGCAACTGAACGTGGCATTTAAAAACCTAAATTATACTTCTGATCTTTCGGCAGCATTAAAAAACGCTGATCTATTGATAGAAGCTGTTCCTGAAAACCTTAAGATCAAAATTGATTTTTACCAAAAGGTATCAAAAGTCGCTCCTGAAAAAACGGTATTTGCAACGAACTCTTCATCATTACTTCCCAGTAAGCTTGCAAAAAAAACAGGAAGACCAGAAAAGTTTATTGCATTACATTTCGCCAATGAAATCTGGAAACATAATACCGGAGAGGTAATGAAACATCCTGAAACATCAGCAGAGGTTTTTAATGCTGTCATTGACTTTGCCAAAGCAATTGGAATGGTTGCACTTCCTATCCATAAAGAACAGCCTGGATATATCGTCAATTCGTTATTAATGCCTTTACTAAGTTCTGCATTAGAGTTGTGGGTGAACAAGATATCAGATATTAAAACCATTGATAAAACATGGATGGTAGCAACTGGAGCACCAATGGGTCCTTTTGGAATAATGGATGTAGTTGGTATTACTACAGTTTATAACATCAATAAAATAGCAGCAGATTCCACAAAATCTTCTATTAAAATTAAAATTTCAAAGAAATTAAAGAAGGAGTACGTGGATAAAGGGAAATTAGGTATTGTTTCTGGAAAGGGGTTTTATGCTTACCCTGATCCGGCATTTGAAAAGAAAAATTTCCTGAAGTAATGTCATTTATTTTCTAAGCCTAAATGAAACATGTAAAAATAAAAACAGGACCTAAAAAATAGATCCTGTTTTATTTTATATTGGAATGATCCTACTCTGGTTTGTAAGAATCTTTCAATGTTACCGTACGGTTAAATACCAAATTAGATTCTGTAGAATCCTGATCTTTCGTGAAGTATCCAATTCTTTGGAACTGAAGTGGTTCACCTACTGCTACATCTTTCAGACTTGGTTCAGCAAATCCTTGAATTGTTGACACAGATTCAGGATTGATGAAGTTTAAGAAATCAACATCTTTCTCAGCATCAGGCTGTTCTACAGTAAATAACTGATCATAAATTTTTACTTCTACAGGAATTGCATGTTTTGCTGATACCCAGTGCAGCGTACCTTTTACTTTTCTTAAGCTCTCTTCTGTTCCACTTCCAGACTTACTCTTCTCATCGTAAGTAGCGTAAATAGTTGTGATCTCTCCGTTCTCATCTTTCTCCACTCTTTCAGCTTTGATAATATACGCGGATTTTAAACGAACTTCACCTCCTAACTTTAATCTGAAGAACTTATTGTTTGCCTCTTCCTTAAAATCTTCACGTTCAATATATAATTCTCTTGAAAAAGGGACTTCTCTTGTTCCTGCATTTTCCTGTTCAGGATTATTTTCAGTTTCCAACCATTCTTCCTGTCCTTCAGGGTAGTTTTCGATCACTAATTTTACAGGATCTACCACAGCCATCACACGTTTAGCTACTTTATTCAGGTCTTCACGAACACAGAAATCCAATAACTGAATTTCAATCAGATTTTCTCTTTTTGCTACCCCAACTTTATCAATAAAGTTTCTGATAGAAGCTGGTGTAAATCCTTTTCTACGCATTCCTGAAATAGTAGGCATCCTAGGATCATCCCAGCCTGTTACCACCTTCTCAGCAACTAACCTTTGCAGTTTTCTTTTAGAAGTAATCATGTACGTAACATTCATCCTTGCAAATTCTCTCTGTTTTGGCGCTACTTTAGGCTCTTCATATACCTGATCTAAATACCAGTTGTAAAGTGGTCTGTGGTTTTCAAATTCCAAAGAACACAATGAGTGAGATACCTGCTCCAAATAATCCGATTCTCCATGCGCCCAGTCATACATTGGATAGATTTTCCATTGTGTCCCTGTTCTGTGGTGGGGTCTTTTCAATATTCTGTACATCACAGGATCACGCATATTCATATTTGGCGAGATCATATCAATCTTAGCACGAAGAGACATCGTACCTTCTTCAAATTCTCCATTTTTCATTCTTTCGAATAAATCAATAGATTCTTCTACAGGACGATTTCTGAATGGAGATTCAACTCCTGGCTCTGCAGGGTTTTTTCTCTGTTCTGTAATTACTTCTGATGGTTGCTCATCTACATAAGCTTTCCCTTCTTTAATAAGTCTAACAGCCCAATCATAAAGCTGCTGGAAGTAGTCGGATGCATACAATTCTTTATCCCATTTGAAACCTAGCCATTCTACATCTTTTTTGATGGAATCCACAAATTCCTGCTCTTCTTTTTCAGGATTTGTATCATCGAAACGAAGGTTTACGGGAGCATTGTATTTTTCACCCAACCCAAAGTTGATGCAGATCGCTTTTGTGTGCCCTACATGCAGATACCCATTAGGTTCAGGGGGAAAACGGAAACGGATTTGATCTCTATTCAAACCGTTTACCAAATCATCTTCTATAATTTGCTCAATAAAATTGAGTGATTTTTTTTCTTCTTCCATTAAATTAACTTTATAAAGCTCGTGGACTTTGTGCAAATTTAGCGAAAATTTAGGGTTTATGAAAGTAATGAATGAAAACTACAATGAACTATTATCCAATAATTTTTCCGAAATTTATAAAGTTAAAAACCACTCACAAAATCATTCATTATGGCCGTTTATATATTAAGTAATCGGAAGATCATTCGTCATAAAAACGAAACCATTGATTCATTTTCCAATGACGAGTACTCTATCCCTAATTTCAGAATTGCAAAATGTGATTTCGATAATTATACAGAACCTACTGCTCAGGCAAAAAAGAAAAAAGATTATACCAACAGGAATATTTTAAATTATCAGCTTTTCTCGGAACCGGAAAAGCAAGGATACGAAGATGTTCTTGAAGTATTATTAAGTGAGAAAAAGATAAAAAAATCAAAGCTCACTGCCAACAACCTTGGGGGAACGCAAAGGTTGTTTTATGAATTATATAAAAACATGTCCTCTACAAAGTCCAGAAGTGATGTGTTAATATTTATTCATGGCTATGCCTATGATTTTGATGATGAATTAGAAGCCATCATCGATCTGAAAAAGCTATTTATTGATAGCCCTGAATCTCCTGTTGAGCATATTCTATTCGTTAGCTGGCCGGCTTCAAGCAGTATTGTTCCTCTAACATATTTTGATGATAAGGCTTCAAGTATCAATTCAGGAACCTCTTTAATGAGGCTGTTCTATTTCTATACCCAGTTCTTAAAAGATATTTTTTCCAACCGGGATCTTGCTCCCTGTAATCAGAGAATACATCTGATGGCACATTCTCTGGGAAACAGAGTACTCCAAAGTATGCTCTATAGCTTAAAAAGTGAAAATATTCTAAGAGTTATTGATCAGGTATTATTGCTAAACGCCGATGTAACTTACAAAGTTTTCGAAGACTCTGAAGATTCTTTTAATAAACTTCCCTTACTTGCCAACCGGATTTCAATTTATTTAAACCGAAAAGACGCAGTCCTCGGTATTTCACAATTCACAAAAAATATTCTTACGCCAAGGCTGGGAAAACATGGTCCAAGTGATATTCAGAAATTTAAGGATATTGTTTCTATCATCGACTGTACATTTATTGAAAATGATTTGAAGAGTGGTCTGAAATTTGAACTTGGTAATCATTGGGGATACCTATCCAGCTCGCAGGTTCAAAATGATATTTTCCAAACTTTAAATGGAACCGACAGCAACCTCATTACCAATAGAATAAGCAATAATGAAAACACCTTCATCATTGTCTCAAAATGATTAATTAATTTAGAGTTAACAATAAAATAATGTGTTAATATTTGTAAAAAGCCCGAAATGGCATGAAGATTGCATATTTCTTAGACTAGAGAATTAATTAAAATTTCCGGCAATGAAAAAGTTTAAAGAAAAGTTTTCTATTTTATTAGAAAACATTAAAAAAACGATTTTCATAAATGATGAGATTTAGTTAGATGCCTTCAAACAGGAAACCTTAACACATTTCCATGTTTAGATCATGCTTTAAAAAGCAAGCGTTCCCCAGTTAGTTTCATATGGTTGACAAAATTATTAGTAAATAAGCCTCCAGTGCCAAGGCCTTGAGGCAATTTACTATGTTTTGTAAATGTATACTGCGCAATCGCATTTAACCCGATATTACTTTCCAAAGCTGAAGTTATCCACCATCCTATTTTTTGTTCTTCTGCGAGCTTAATCCACTCATCAGATCCTGAAAAACCTCCGATTAATGAGGGTTTTAAAATAATGTATTGTGGCCTGATGGCTTCTAAGAGTTTTTTCTTTTCATCATTTTCAGTTACCCCAATTAATTCTTCGTCCAAAGCAATGGGTGTTGGAGTTTCCGCACATAATGCAGCCATATCGGTCCAGTTTCCGGCTTTAATAGGCTGTTCTATAGAATGAATATGCAAATCGGAAAGCTGCTTTAAGACCATTCTTGCTTCTTCTGTATTAAATCCACCATTAGCATCAACACGCAACTCTAATGCATCTTTCGGAAATTTTTCTCTTAACTTTTGAAGAACTGTATGTTCAGATTTCCAATCAACACCAATTTTTAACTTAATACAATGAAAGCCATTTTCAAGTTTCTCATGAATCTGTTCTTCCATATAATTAACATCTCCCATCCAGATCAATCCATTGATAATAATGGGAATCTGTCCTCTTGTAAATTCACTTGGAAAATAAAGGTGATCACCATTATGCAAATTGAGAATGGCCTGTTCGTATCCAATCCAAATGGATGGAAATTCTTTTAACTGTTCTTTTAAAAACTGGGGATCCTGATCGATATTTTCACAAAGCCACTTCAATTTTTCTTCATAATCAGGTCTATCGTCAAAGCTTAATCCTCTGAAAACAGCACACTCTCCTACTCCCTTTTGCTCACCTTCTGAAACTTCAAGAATAAAGGTCTCTTTTTCATGCAAAACGCCACGAGATGTTCCACTCGGGCGTTTGAATTCTAATAAATATCTAGAATATTTAGCTATCATTTATTTTACACTATCTATTCGCATAAATTCCTCGGCCTTCTCTACCATATCTACGCTTCCACAGAAAAATGGAATTCTTTGGTGAAGTTCAGTAGGTTCAACTTCCAAAATTCTTCTGAATCCGTCTGTCGCTTTTCCTCCTGCCTGTTCTGCAAGGAATGCCATAGGATTACATTCGTACAATAATCTCAGCTTACCATTAGGTGATTGAGAGTAGGATGGATAAATATAAATTCCACCTTTTAGCATATTCCTATGAAAATCAGCCACGAGAGAACCAATATATCGGGATGTATAAGGACGATCGCCTTCTTCCATCTGGCAATATTTCAGATAATTTTTAACTCCTTGAGGGAATTTAATATAGTTCCCTTCATTAATGGAATAAATCTTTCCGGTTGCCGGAAATTTCATATTTGGATGCGAAAGATAATAGGTGCCTAAAGAAGGATCTAAGGTGAAGCCGTTCACTCCATTTCCTGTGGTATAAACAATCATGGTGGAAGAACCATAGATCACATATCCTGCTGCGATCTGATTTACTCCTTTCTGTAAGAAGTCTTCTAACTGAACCGGAGTTCCAGGTTCTGATACCCTTCTGTAAATTGAGAAAATAGTTCCTACCGAAACATTAACATCAATATTTGATGAACCATCAAGAGGATCAATTAAAACTACATATTTACTAAGATGCCCGTTTCCAACACATTTAATATCTATAAAATCATCGTTCTCTTCCGAAGCAATTCCACAAACTACCTCTCTTTGCGATAATGCAGTGATAAATATTTCATTGGCAAGCACATCTAATTTCTGCTGCTCTTCACCCTGAATATTCTCATTACCGGCTTTTCCGATAATATCTGCAATTCCAGCTTTATTTACTTCTCTGTTTACCACTTTTGAAGCCAATCTTATAGCACTTAGAAGTCGGGAAAGTTCCCCCGTAGAATATTGAAAATCTTCTTGTTTATCTATAATAAATTCTCCTAAAGTCTGCAACGATTGATCTGACATATTTTACTATTTACGATTTCTCCAAATTTCGTAAAATTTATCGCAATCTAAAAAAAATTCTTTTAAAAGATCTTAAACACTGTATATCAATGTCATATAGTGTTATTTCATCATTATCCTTCTCTATCTTCTCAATAATCTGTTCCCGTTTTTCATTGCAAAGAAATTTCATCAATTATCATCATTTTTAGTCATATAACTCGATTACATAGAAATAAAACTACATAATAGAGGTTGATATTAAAGAAAACCCAATAAAATCATCCATTTATCATAAAAATCTTTATCTCATCCTACCATTCAGGTATTTCATATCTCATTGTAAATTTATAATTTTGACGTCCGTAAAAAACTCAACTATTATTTATCTAACAATTTTATTTTTAATAATTTAATGAAAATTTTCAAGTTTGGTGGAGCATCTGTAAAAGATGCTGAAAGTGTAAAAAATGTGTCAATGGTTTTAAAAAGCCAAGGATTTGCCAAATGCTTGCTGGTAATTTCAGCAATGGGCAAAACGACTAATGAGTTGGAAAAGGTTGTAGAACTTTATTTCAAGAAGGAAAACTATCAAACTGAAATTAAGATTATTAAACAGAAGCATATCGAAATCGCTCAGGGTCTTTTCCAAGAAAACCACCCAGTATTTTCGGAAATTAATTTGTTTTTTGATGATCTTGATTCTTTTTTAAGAAGAAATAAATCTCCAAATTATAATTTTGTTTACGATCAGGTAGTAAGTTGTGGAGAAATGATTTCTACAAAAATTTTGAGTGAATATCTTAATGAGATACAGTTTACTAATCAATGGCTGGATGCAAGAGATTATATAAAAACTGATAATTCTTATAGAGATGGTAATGTAGACTGGAAAAAAACAGAAGAGTTTATCTCTACTTTAAATTCTGAGATCTGTTATGTAACACAAGGTTTTATCGGCTCTGACGATAATAATTTTACAGTTACTTTAGGAAGAGAGGGTTCTGATTACTCTGCTGCCATTTTCGCTTACTGCACCAATGCGGAAGCAATGACGATATGGAAAGATGTTCCCGGGGTAATGACGGGGGATCCCAGAAAATTCAAGGATGTTACCCTTCTTTCTAATATCTCTTATGAGGAAGCTATTGAAATGGCTTATTATGGAGCAAGTGTTATTCACCCGAAAACCTTACAGCCTTTACAACAAAAAAGCATTCCTTTTTATGTAAAATCTTTTGTAGACCCTACAAAGGGAGGAACGAAAGTAGGAGCTTCAGAAAAAAATCAACATGAAGAATCTTATATTTTAAAAGAGAACCAGAATCTTTTAAAAATATCTACAAGAAATTTTTCATTTATTGCTGAAGATCATATGAGTGAAATTTTTAGTCTTTTATCAAGACATAAAATTAAAGTTTCATTGATGCAGAATTCTGCAATTTCACTAGCTTTATGTTTGGAAGATAAATTCAATACTATTGATGAGCTGAACGAAGAATTACAAAAAGGTTTTAAAACTGAGGTAGTTAAGAATGTATCTCTATTCACCGTAAGAAATGCGAAGATGGATAACATTGATAAATTTTACCAGGAAAAAAGTGTATTATTGGAACAAATTTCCAAGAGTACTCTTCAAATGGTAACACTATAAATATAATTGCGACTAAACACATATGAGCTTAATTTCGAAAAATGATTTAATCCAAGCTTCCGGCTTAAGTAAAATAGGATTTCTAAAGAATCCTGTAGCATCTGCTATCATGAGCGTTGCTAAAATAAATGAAGTCAACAGATTATATGATAAACTAAAAGACAGGGAAGGTAAAGACTTTTTCGATTCATTTGTAAGGGAGAGAAACTTAAGCTATATCGCATTTGAAGAAGATTTAGCTAAGATCCCAAAGACAGGACCATTTATCCTGGTTTCCAATCATCCGCTTGGGGCAATTGATGGAATCTTAATGTGTAAAATATTATTAGAAGTACGTCCTGATTTTAAAGTAATGGGTAATTTTCTATTAGAGAAAATAAAACCTATGGAACCTTATGTAATTTCTGTAAATCCTTTTGAAAACAGAAAGGGAGCTTACAGCAGTTCTTCAGGAATGCGTGAGACTTTAAAACACATTGAAAATGGAGGTTGTGTTGGTATTTTCCCAGCAGGGGAAGTTTCAAACAAAAACAATGCTTATAGTGAGATCTTAGACAGGGAATGGGAAAAACCAGCTTTAAAATTGATTAAAATGGCAAAAGTACCGGTTGTTCCGATGTACTTCCATGCCAAAAACAGCACATTATTTTATCAGGTGGCAAAACTGCATGCGAGTTTGCAAACATTAATGTTACCATCTGAAATGATGAATGACAGAGAAAAACCCATCCGTGTAAGAATAGGTAAACCCATTGCTGTAAAAGCCATGGATGAGATGGAAAATATTGAGGAGCTAGGTGAATTTTTAAAACGTAAGGTGTATATGATGAAATCTTACTATGAAAAAAGAAAATCACTTGCCCAGGTTATAAATCTTCAAAATCTATCTTTAAAATTCCCTTTACTTAAGGAGGAAAATATTGTACAAAATATCATTGATGAAACGCCTAAAGAAAATATTCTAAATGATATTAGTAAGCTGAGAGGTACTGATAAGATGCTTTTCAGTAACGGCAATTATGAAATCTATTTCACTACATATGAGGAGATCCCTTCTGTAATGAGGGAAATAGGCAGACAGAGAGAGCTTACTTTCCGCGCCGTGGGAGAAGGGAGTAATTTACCTTTTGATCTCGACGAATATGATAAGCATTACCACCATCTTTTCCTTTGGGACAGTACTGCAGAAATGCTGGTTGGAGCCTATCGTATGGCCTTAGGTAAAGATGTTATGAAAAAATATGGCATTAAAGGATTTTATACCAGTTCACTTTTTGAATTCGAACAGGATATCCATCCTTTCTTCAAAAAAGTGATTGAAATGGGAAGAGCGTACATCTGTCAGGAATATCAGCAAAAACCGCTTCCACTCTTTTTATTATGGCGTGGAATCGTTCATGTGTGCTTGAGAAACCCTGATCATAAGTTCCTTATGGGTGGAGTAAGTATTTCGAATAAGTTTTCAGAGTTTTCAAAATCTTTGATGATCGAATTCATGCGTTCAAATTATTATGATGGTGCAGTTGCCCAATATATTACGCCCAGAAATGAATATAAAGTGAAGCTTAGAGATCGTGACAAAAATATCTTTTTTGAGGAAATGGAATCTGATCTTAATAAGCTGGATAAAATCATTGATGATCTTGAACCGGAGTTAAGACTGCCTGTTTTGATCAAAAAATACATCAAGCAAAATGCAAAAGTAATTGCATTTAATGTAGATCCTAATTTTAATGATGCAATAGATGGACTTATGTATATCCGAATCAGTGATCTTCCGGAAAGTACGATTAAGCCTGTATTAGAAGAAATGAGTGAGCAAATCAGAAAGGAACAGGAAAATAATCCAGCTGAGAATCAGTAGGTTTTTATTTAAACTATAAAAAAATTCCATTAATACTTGCTTCATATACCAAAACTTACTACTTTTGCATCACTTTAAAACAACGAAGTAAGACAAACAAAAATATAATGGTTTCTTAGCTCAGTTGGTAGAGCAATGGATTGAAAATCCATGTGTCCCTGGTTCGATTCCTGGAGAAACCACAAACCACCTTTTTAAGGTGGTTTTTGTTTTATATACAACCCACCATCTTATACTCCACCCCTCTTTTTTTTATTGAAACAATATGAATTTACTTATAATTTAATCAACAATGTGAGAATTAATTTTTTATTCTATAGATAAAAAATTAAATTAGTGCTGTAAATCCAATCACAAATAAATTATGAGACTAAAACTATTGACAGAGATCTTTTTAGGTATTGCTTTTCTTGTTTTTCAGTCGTGTGCAGAAAATAATAGCATAGCCACGGAAGACACCATTTCTAAACAAAATAAAGCATCTTCTTTAATAAACAATCCACCATTCAGTGTTCCGGTAGCTGGAAATTCATTTCTGACCGTAAAGCCTTCCGGAGCCAATGAGGTAATCACATCTGCCAAATTAGCCAACTGGACCAATCCCAATACGGTTATTAGTACTTATTTCAGACTAAGCAATACTGGAACGTTAAATATCGGATTAAAGGCTTCAGTCCCTTCCGGTAGTAGCATAGTTAAAGTAACGATTGGTAATGAATCTAAGAACATTACATTAACAGGATTGGCTTATACCAATTATACTGTGGGAGATTTTACCATTTCTAACCCAGGTTATGTAAAAGTTGATCTTCAAGGGGTATCTAAAACAGGAGGTTACTTTGCGGACCTCACCGATATTTTAGTTAGTGGATCCGCAGCCACAGGAACTCATATTTTCAGTAATGATCCCTCATATTATTACTGGGCTCGTAGAGGGCCTTCCTGTCACTTGAATTACACGATCCCAACAAATACCAATGTAAGTTATTATTATAACGAAGTGACAATTCCCATTGGTGAAGATAAGATCGGCTCTTATTTTATGGCAAACGGCTTCAAAGAGGGCTACTTTGGGATGCAGGTTAATTCTGCCACTGAAAGAAGGATTTTATTCTCTGTATGGAGCCCATTTGAAACAGACGATCCCAATAATATCCCACCCGATCACAAGATTGTGTTAAACAGAGCAGGTAGTGGAGTTAGTATTGGAGAGTTTGGTAATGAAGGCTCAGGAGGACAGAGTTATTATAAATATAATTGGACAGCTGGACAGACCTATAAATTCTTATTAAAAGGTGAACCTGATGGAAATGGAAAAACGGATTATACAGCATGGTTCCTCTCTCCAGAAACCACTTCCTGGAAACTCATTGCCAGCTGGAAGAGGCCACAAACCAGCACTTATCTTAAAGGATTCTACAGTTTCGTAGAAAATTTTGAACCTGAGAATGGATATCAGGGAAGAAAGGTAGAATTTAAAAATCAGTGGGTAAGAACCTCTTCTGGAAACTGGATGGCAATTTCAGGAGCGAGATTCAGTGTGGATAATACTTATAATGCAGAGCAAAGGATAGATGCTATGGGTGGAATAAATGGTAACGCATTCTTTTTACAAAATGGAGGATTCTTTAATACTGTTGTAAACCCAGGAACTCAGTTTTCGGTTACAGCACCAACACAAGCTCCCAATATAGATTTTTCAAATCTTCCATAAAACATTCATATAAGAGATATAACCTGCTATTACCATTTGGGAAAAATAATAGCAGGCTTTTATTTTTATACATTTTTTTAATTTTTATTGCATGATATAGTAAAAATTACTATTTTTGCACCCACTTTAAACAACGAAGTAAGCCAAACAAACATATTGGTTTCTTAGCTCAGTTGGTAGAGCAATGGATTGAAAATCCATGTGTCCCTGGTTCGATTCCTGGAGAAACCACAAAACCACCTAATTAGGTGGTTTTTTGTTTTTATTTTAATTGAACAGTTAGTTTAAGATACACTACTGAATTCTTAAATATCATTCATCTCTCTATAGCAATTTATTATTGGTTACAAATGCCAATGCTTCTGAGATATTAGTTACCTGCATTTTTTCAAATAATTTCCTGCGATGAAATTTTATGGTATCAGGAGAAACAAAAATTTTCTCTGCTATTTTATTAATGGTGTAACCTTGTGCGTGATATCGTAAAACATCCAGTTCCCTTTCCGTTAATTTTATTTTTTTCTCGTTTCTCCATACCCCCTCCTTAGTATCATATCTCCAATAGTCATTCGTACCTTGTTTAGAAATGGTAATATTTCCGGAATTGGTATTTGTGGAAAGGGAAACTACACCCATCGCTTTCCATATCTTCCCTTCTTCTGTAAGAAAAAGTGGAGTCAATTTCTGATTTACTAAAAAAGCCTTATTATTATTCAACAAGTGAATATCATAAGAAAGCGTATAGTATTTTCTCTCATCAGCCGGAATCTTTTCATAGAACTCAAATCCTATCTGGTTAACTTTTGATAATAAATCTGCATCACTTTTCTGTACATACTTAAAATAAAAATCATATCCCATATTCTTGACTTCTTCGGCAGTATTCCCACAAAGGAATAATGGATTTTCGGAAACATATTCAAAATTCCTTTTTTGATAGTCAATAATATATACACTCATATAAATTGCCCTGGAAAATGCATCTGTCACTTCCAGATAATTACTCGATTGTGAAGTTTCTTCACGCAAGACCCCCTTGACTTTAGTTTCAGAGAAAAAAAAGTCATTAAAAATTTCACTCATAAATTTAAGTTTGGTTATAGTTTTTTCATGATTAATTTAATTTAAATGATAATTCTACACTAAAGTGTAGCATTCAGTTAAATCAATCCATATAAATTTATGAAAAATAATTCCCATGAGCAAGACATCTTTACATAAATCAATTCACAATTATTTGAAATTAAAATTGACTGTAACTACTGACAATATTGTATGTTCTTATAGTCCGAAAATAAATACATTTCACTATGAAGAGTATTATACGTATAAAACAGTATAAAATGAAAAATACTATTCTTTTTTATACAATGAAAATAATCTAGCAATCTTTTTAAAATACACACCAGTCTTCTCTTTCATTTTTACTAAAGAAAAATAAAATGAGATAGATGTTAAAAATATTTTCTTGCAAGAAGAGACCGACGAAGGGGCTAATGTCTATAAACTTTGAACCATAAAAATCATTTTAAAAATTTATTATCATGAAAAAAGCAAAATTTAACGCAAAAGAGTTCTTAAAGGTAAAAACTCTTTCTCCACTTGAGCAAAATCAATTAAGAGGAGGATTCGGTGAAGCAGCTGACGCAGCTGACAACGTAGTAGTAGTACGTGTAGTACGTGTAGTACAACAAGTACAACGAGTTATCGGCTTGTAAAATGAATAATGTAATAGAGAAATTTATTTTCTCTATTACTTTTTTCCACCATTAATACATTTTAATATGAATAATAAAGAGTTTAATAAAGAGTTTTGGGAAAACTTTATTGCTACCAATAAAAACTTCACCCAAACCTGTGTAATCAAAGACGTCATTCCGGAAGATTTAATTAAAAAATTAAAAGACGCAGTGGTGGACGGCCTTGTTAATAGATTTAAAACAAAAGACCTTGATGGTTTCAGACTTTATTTTCCTTCTCAAGGGAAAGGTAAAGAAAATGCTGACTTCATTGATGAATTATATAAAAATCCACCTCTTGAAAATGAAGAAATCATTGAATACTGTAACAGAGTTTTCAAAGAAAAATTTGGATTGATCATCAATTTTCTGGAGAGACATTCTAATTTCATATCCAAAGAATTACGATTAATCACTGAGCCTTTGCTTGAAATCATTGGCATTCCTGCAACAGGAGTAGATGTAACTGTATTTATAGGAAATTACGGATGGACACCTCTTGGAATTCATCAGGATCATAAAGGGGAAAATGTTTTACATTTCCATTTAGGCCCTGGTGATAAAACAATGTATATCTGGGATCAGGAAAAGTACAAAGACCTTACAGGTACAAAACATAATAATTTTGAAATAGAGCCTTTATTGGAACATGCTGAAAAATATGATTTTGGAGCAGGAGATTTATTTTTCATGCCTTGGAACAAGTTTCATATAGGTAAAAGTGATGATCTTTCTGTAGGGGTAACTTTTTGGTTCAACAATCCATCAAAAGTAAAATTCTTTGATAGAATACTTAATACCTTCTACAGAGATTACATTGATATTAATAAGGACATAATTGAACCACAACACAATTTCCTGGAAAACAATGAGACATTCGATGAATTTTTGTCTATTTTGAAAATCGACGAAGAGATACTTAACGGATCCACAAGATCATTCTTCAAATATTTCTACGATGAGTTTAAGCATGGATTACTAAGTAATGCTGGTTGGCAGGCACCACCTCAATCGCGGGAAAAAGAAGACAGCTATAATATTGATGATTACGAATTCCTTCTTGAAAAGGAAATTTACACCAATAATCCTTTTAAAATGATCTACAAAATAGATGAAGCTAAAGATATGTTCTATCTATTTGTAAGAGGGTCAAAAATAGAAATGAGATATCATCCCGAGTTAATAAATATCGTTGATCACCTTAACAGCCATGAAAGCTGGAAAGTAAGTGATTTACTAAAAGATCTAGAAAAAGAATGGCCTGTGGAAGCAGGATTATACTTCCTTTCAATGATCTATGATAAAAAAGGAATTGAAATAATAGGAGAAACTCAAACTGTGAAACAAACTGAGGATATACTACTAGAAGAAAAATAATGAAATTTATCCCTCAACATGATAAAATGGACTGTGGCCCATCGTGCCTAGCTATGATAACTTCTTATTATGGCAAAGCATATGGGCTTCAGTACTTACGTGATACCTGCTTTATTTCCAGGGAAGGTGTTTCTATCCTGGGGATCAATAATGCTGCCGAAAAAATCGGTTTTAAAACAATAGCAACACAATTATCTATTGAGGATATAAAAGACGAATTTTTACCCTGCATTTTACATTGGAATCAAAATCACTTTGTTATTCTTCTAAGAATATCAAGATCTTTGTTCAGTAGAGAGAAAACATATACCATTGCCGATCCTGCACATGGAATCCTGAAACTTAAAGAAGAAGAGTTTAAAAAGTCATGGTTAAAAAACACAGATAAAGGAATCGCTCTTTTACTGGAACCCACCGAGGCATTCTTCCAAAGAAAAAATGTACCTGACAAAAAAATATCTTTGCAGTACCTATCCAGTTATCTAGGTCCTCATAAGAAACAGTTTGCCTGGTTATTTTTCATTCTTTTGATGGGAACTTTAACAACTCTGGCCTTTCCTATTTTAACTCAAAAACTAATTGATGAGGGAGTAAGCAAGAAGAATTTAGGAATTATCACTTACATCCTTGTTGCTCAACTTGCCTTTTTTGCAGGCAATATAACATTAGGAATATTCCGGAACTGGATCATGCTATATGTTGGTAGTAAGCTCAATATCAAAATTATTTCTGATTTTCTAAAGAAGTTGATGAGTTTACCTATCAAATTCTTTGAAACAAAATTCATGGGTGACTTTAATCAGAGAATACAGGATCATGAAAAGATAGAGCTGTTTTTGACTTCCAACAGTCTGGTTACCATTTTTTCGATGATCACATTTTCGGTATTTTTTGTAGTCTTATGGACTTATGATTTCCGCATTCTAGCCACGTATTTTATTCTTACTGTACTTTCTATAGTATGGTCATTATACTGGCTGAAAAAATTAAAAGTTTTAGATTATTATCGCTTTCAGGAGAAAAGTGAAAATCAGGAGTCCATTTATGAGATCATTAATGGAATATCCGAAATGAAACTTAATGAATTTGAAGATTATAAGCGTAATGAATGGGAACAAATTCAGAAAAAGTTATTTACCGTTAATCTTAGAATTTTAAAGATTGATCAAATTCAGCTTTCAGGATTTGAATTTATTAACCAGCTGAAAAATATTATTGTGATGTTCTTATCGGCTTCTTTTGTAGTAAAAGGGCATATGACATTAGGTGCATTATTAAGTGTTTCCTACATTATAGGACAAATGAACCCCTTGGTAAGTCAGTTAATAACCTTCTTTCGTTCTTTACAGGAAGCTAAATTAAGCTTATCCCGACTCCATGAAGTTCAAAACCACCCTGAAGAAGAATCCGAACAACTTATAGGTCTTGATCATGAAAAATATGCTAAGAAAAATGGAATAGAACGAGGTATATATCTGAAAAACATGTCATTTCAATACGAAGGACCACAATCTCCATATATATTAAAAGACATTAATCTTTTTATTCCTGAAGGAAAAGTTACAGCTATTGTTGGTGCAAGTGGAAGCGGAAAGACTACATTGATGAAAATATTGTTGAAATTCTATGAACCTGTTGAAGGGGAAATCTATTTTAATCATGCCAATCTAAAAGAAATATCACCACGTGATTTACGAAGAAACTGTGGTGTCGTAATGCAAGATGGTCATATCTTCTCAGATTCCATTGAAAGAAATATAGCAACAAGTGATGAAGTCATTAATGAAGATAAATTAAAAAGAGCTTTACAGATTGCAAACATCCAATCATTTGTAGACGACTTACCACTTGGTTTAAAAACTAAAATCGGAGCTTCAGGAAATGGCATTTCGGGAGGACAAAAGCAAAGGATCCTTATTGCAAGAGCGGTTTACAAAGAACCCCACTTTATTTTCTTTGATGAAGCAACCTCTGCGCTGGATGCAGAAAATGAAAAAGTAATTCATGATAACCTACAAGAATTCTTCAAGGGGAAAACGGTTGTAATTATAGCCCATCGTCTTTCGACTGTTAAAAATGCAGATCAGATCATTGTATTAAAACAAGGAAAAATCATTGAACAAGGAAATCATCAGTCTTTGGTTGAAAGAAAATCAGATTATTTTAATCTAGTCAAAAATCAACTCGAACTGGGAGCCTAATATTTTATATTAAAAAAAACAAAAAGCCGAATCTTAAGATTCGGCTTTTTATTATGATCAGAAGGGTAATTTATAATTATATCCTATTTGAAGAAGGTAAGGTAACTGAGGTTTCGTTTTAAGATCCTGAGACACTATACTCCCAACTTTCAAATAAATTTCCTGATTACTAAATGAATACCCGCCTTGAACTGAGGCATAGAAGTTTCCTCCTGTTGATGGTTCGTACCATCCATCTTTTACTTCGGGATAAATCTGTCTGTAATGATCGGAATGTTTAAAATGAGTGACAATGGCTTTATCAAAACCAACTTCCACACCTGCAAACCATTTGGGGCGGTAATATCCTATAGTACCGGACATATCCAATCCAAAATTCATAAGCTGTATATTTTCATTTTCATATTTTCGAAAAATCCCTTGAGCTTTAGTCGAGAACTGTAAATTTTGAATTTTCAGCCATCTTACATTCGCTCCTGCCTTTACTTTAAAATCATCAAACAACCGATCACCTGCCGGTACTGAGATTTCCACATTAGCAATAGTAGGAAACAATTTACTATTAAATTTATACCCATATCCAAGTCCAACCACAGCTCCGTACTCTGCACCGATATTAGCATTAAGAATATGCCTTTCACGATCAATAAGTGCCCCCCAATTCACAGTCTGTGACTTTACTACACTAAACATCAGGCTAAAAAAAGCTATGTTGATATATAATTTATTATTTCTCATTTTTAAAGACTGTTGATAAAGTTGATCATTTTTGGTTTTGTCTGAGAGTTCCATGCATTTTGATTGGTAATAATACCGTCATGTCCTACTCCTGAAATTTTTACCCGTTCTATATGATTATAAGCTGAAGTTACTTTTTGCGCCCAGGAATCCGGATATGCTTTATTTCTTTCACTGTAAAAGAAAAGTACAGGAGCATTGTAATCCTGTAAACCTTTAGAAAAATCAGATTTGTATTGATCTCCAACCTCAAATAAAGCATCCATAACCACTGCTCCACTCCTCCAACTCATACTTGGATCAAAATCTCCTTCTCCGGTAATATTGTTCTTTGAGCTCAACATGGACATTTTATAATCTAGTACTTCATGTTGGTCATCTTTCCCGGAAATAAACTGATCTAAATAGGTTGCATCGTTAAGGATTTCACTCCATAACTTAAATGACCTTGATTCTTTTACATAATCTTTAATATCATCCCACTTTAACCCGCCAGGTTCACATAAAATAAGACCTTGAACAGCATTTGGATATTTCCCGGCATATCCTGAAGCTAACATAGCACCCCAGGAATGTCCTAATAAAATTACTTTTTGATTTGGAGTTTTCTGATAGTAGGCAATTACAGATTTCAATTCCTCATACATAAGATCAGGTGCTTCTGCTCCCAACGATGTGTAAGACTGTTTGGAAAAACGTTGTGATAATCCAGAACCTCGCTGATCATAAAATACAACCCGATATCCCTGGGCTGCAAGATCTTTACAATTCAGAAGATATCTATAATCTCCTCCTGGCCCACCATGAAGAGCAATAATAAGAGTCCCGTTTTCAGGTCCGAAAGCTTCAGAATGAAGTAGTGTACCATTAGCATTAATTGATGGTAAGGAAGAATCCTGGTCCACCGTTTTAGGTACGAGGTTCCCCGGCTCATCTATAAGCCGCCCATCTGTACAGGAAAATAACAGTGTGAAAATTGTAAAAGAAACCACCAGGGCATTCTTTTTTCTTAATGTTGGCATAGTATCGGTTTAAAATGTTTGATGCAAAGATTCATCAAACCCGAAACTTACACGCTCCATTAGGAAAGTTGGTTCACAAAAAAAAGAGAACACAAATAACTATATAACAACAACTTATGAAACATGAAACTCTTCCCTGAAAATTGAACCGTAAAAAATAAGAATTAAAAAGTTTTTTGATATTCTGTAGGGGTAACTCCAGTATATTTTTTGAAATTTCTGTTGAAGGATGTTTTAGAATTAAAACCGCATTCAAAAGCAATGGCCAGAAAAGTATATTGCTTACTATCCGGCTGTATGATCTTATGCATGAATTCTTCTATCCTTTTTTCATTAATAAGCTCATAGAAGTTTTTATTTTCTTTGGAGTTGATTACTTGTGAAAGATAGTTGGGGTGAACTTTAAGCAATTCCGCCAGTTCATTTAAAGTAAGATTAGGATTAATAAATGGCTTTTCTTCGTTTAAGACGATGAGTAATCTTGTATGTATATCTTCAATACTTTCCTTTGTCAGTCCAGATTTTTGATATTTCTTATCCTGAGAATCTGTAACATTTACAATTACCTCTTCCTCTACAACTTTTTCGGCACTAAAAAAAGAATTGGACTGATTGAAAACCTGTACTTGTTTTATGCCAAAATAACCTAACCACATAATAAAAATCACTACTGCACCATAAATGATATTGGCATTCTCGTTAAAGAGAACCAATCCCCAGATCATACCAATCCAGATGATAAGATACAGCAGCCAATTGAAGTTTATTCTTTCAGTATTTGAAAACTGCTGAACCATATTTTTCCGAAATTTATATAAAATAAGAAAGGAAATAGCTACATAAACAATACCTGAAATATAGATACCATACAATCTTAAAAGCATTTCAACATTAAATCCTCTTCCTTCATGTTTAAAAATATTCAATCTTTCGTTAAAAGAAGCAGTATAAAATGATACAAATAATAGATTGCAAATTACAAAGGGTAGAAAATGCAGTAACTGTTTTAATGAAAAAGGATTCGGAGATGTTTGTTTTTTTACATACAGATATAAAAACGGACCGTAGACAAGTGGAAGCGTAAATCCCAGAAAGACAAAAGAAGGGTATTTTGCATATTGACCGGTAAGAAATAAATAATGTGCTAGTAAGTTTATTCCAATTACCAGAAGCCACCCACTTAAAATAAAATCTGCAGAACTTTTACCTTTCTTTGTAAGCAAAAGAAATGTCAAAAAGAAAGCAATAAATATCCCGGAAAGATAAAGCATAAAGAGCTTTTATTATTTGTTATAGCGCTAATAAATTTTAATCGTCTAATTCACAAAAATAAAGAATAACTTCCATGTAATGATGACAAAAAAAAGAAAGGTTTGCTTAATCTTATCAATGTGAAATTTAGCTTCGGTTCTTAAAATTAGTTAATGTAAGATATCCGAAGACTAAATTCGGAATCTATATCTCGAAAAATACCTATCTTCGCCTACAAATTTTAATCGAATGAAGAAGCTTATCTCCGGATTTTTTGTTTTTCTCACTGTCATTCTTTTTGCACAGGAATCTATCCAATTTCAGGATCTGCCATTTAAAGATCTTGTTGCTAAGGCTAAGAAGGAAAACAAGATAATTTTTATAGATGCTTATGCCTCTTGGTGTGGACCATGCAAGCTGATGGAAAAAAATGTTTTCACTAAAAAATCAGTAGGAGATTATTACAATGCCAATTTTGTGAACGCCAGGTTCGACATGGAAAAAGGAGAAGGAAGGGAAATTGCCGCTAAATATGGCGTTCGTTCCTATCCTACTTACCTGTTTCTTAATGGTGATGGAGAATTGGTCTCTCAGAATCTTGGCTATATGGAAGAAAGTATTTTCTTAACAATGGCACAGGATATTAACTCCCCAAACAATAAAAAAGGATCTTTAAAAGATCGCTTTGCAAATGGTGAAAAAGACCCGGAATTTTTAATTAATATTATGAAATTAAATTCCACATCAGATTTTGATTTTGCAAAAAAAGCTTCTGAAAGATATTTTGAAAATAAGAAAAAAACAGAGGAGCTCTCTAAAGATGATATAGGATTCTTATTATTCTTTCTAAAATCTGTTGAAGATCCAAATTATAAAATTTTCACTTCTAGAAAGGCTGATATCATTAAATATCTTCCCGAAGAAACTTATAAGGAATTTGACCATCAGCTTATATTATCAAAAATAGTTGTTCAATCTATTGATGAAAAAAATAAAAGAATCAACGAAGATTATTTTTTAAAAACAGCAGAACCTTTGGTTGGAAAATATGATGCTGAAGTAAAACTTAATCAAACTAAGCTAAGCTACTACGAGCAAAATGCTAATTATCCTGAGTATGAAAAAGCTGCCTTAGAATATTACAAGAATTCGGATTCATTTGAGCCCAATCAATTATTGAAAGCCGCTTGGATCTTCTCTGAACATATTAAAAATACTTCATCATTAAAAAAGGCTGTTGAATGGGCAGAAAAATCCGTCATGAGAGGAGAAACATCTGAAAACACTTTTATTTTGGCGAAGCTTTATTTCTTAACAGGAAATAATGATATGGCAAAAACGTATGCTGAAATGTCAAAAAATATGGCAACACAAGCCAATAAAGATGCTACTTTGGCTGAAAGATTACTTAAACAAATCAAATAAATTTCATGAAGTACAAAATTTTAGCAGGTTTTCTTAGTCTACTTTCTATAGGAAATCTATATGCACAGGAAACAGAAAAGAATTTAGAACCTATACAGGAAAATGGAAAAAGTTTGTATGTAAAAGGCAATGCTCTTTTACTTCCAGTAGGAATACTGAATGCAGGACTAGAATATCAACTTGGCAAAAAATACACTTTACAGGGTGATGTTTTTATTTCTCCATGGAAATCTTTTGCAGGCCATGAATTCCAATACTATTCAATTTCTTTAGAAGGCAGATATTATTTTGATGAAGCCTTTAAACATTGGTATTTAGGAGCTAATCTTTCTGCTGCTTCTTTTGTATTACAAAAATGGAATTATTGGGGAAACGGCACATACACTAATGACAGAAATGAAAAATTTAAGAAATCCAATCTCTATCAAAAAGGCCTTTCTGTAATAGTTGGTGTCACTGCCGGTTATCAGTTCCAACTTTCTGAAAACTGGAACCTGGATGTTTATGCCACGGTAGGAACATCACAGGATTACTACAAAGGCTATGACCGCACTACAGGAAAACGTTATGATATAGCGCGTGAATATAATAAAAGTGGTGAGGTACTTCCTTACAGAGGTGGTATTATGATTTCGTACAAAATAAAATAATGCAATGAAGCTATTCGGAAAAAATCATATCATCATTTTGGTGATCACCTTTGTCATTCTTTTCTTGATGAATTACATCGGAAATGATGCACCTGATAAATTACAAAGGGCTATTATGACGGCCTTTGCCGGAGTAGTTGGTTTATCTATTGGGCTTTTTATCCTTAATAAAGGTAAAAATGATAAGAATCCGCCGCAGGATTTTGATTAGTTTTCGTAGACAATATATTTAGCTCTTACTTTTTCGAATTTTTCCAGGTCTGATTTCCAGGAAGCTTTGATTTCTGCAATTGATTTGCCTGCGATTATCTGTTTTCTGAATTCATCAGTTCCTGATAAAGTATCGAACCATAAATTTTTAAGGAAAAAATCCTGTTGTGGATTTTTATAGTTTTTATATGCTTTGATCACCCATTCCAAATTCAATTCTCTTAAATCTGTTGTGTAGTTGGATAAGTTTTCACCATAACATAGCTGTCCATTAAGAAAAGGATCTTTAGCTCCATAATTAGGCTTTGGAGTAAATTGATAAGGCAGATTCTTCGTCCATGGTGAACCATATACCTGAAAAGGGTTATCCGTTCCTCTTCCTACAGAAACTTGGGTTCCTTCAAAAAAACATAAGCTAGGATATAAATTTATCGCTTTATCATTAGGTAAGTTAGGAGATGGCTTATCGGAAACTGAATATCGGTGTTTTTTATGATAATTCAACATTGGAATCAACGTATATTTTGCCTGTATTCCATTTTTCATCCACTTTTCACCATTTACCATTTTTCCATATTCGCCAATTGTTAAACCATATACTACAGGAACCTCATGCATTCCTACAAAGCTTGTCCATTTTTTTCTTAAAACGGGACCATCTGTATAACCATCATGTGGATTTGGACGGTCTAACACCATTACCTCAACATTATTCTCTGCAGCAGCTTCCATAAGATAAGTTAGTGTTGAAATATAAGTATAGAATCGGACACCAACATCCTGAATATCAAAAACTACAATATCAATTCCTTTCAACTGATCAGGTTTTGGCTTTTTATTATTTCCATATAGAGAAACAATAGGCACTCCTGTTTTAGCATCTACTCCATTTTTCACCGTTTCTCCGGCATCGGCATTTCCTCTGAAACCATGTTCAGGGGCAAAAATGGCTTTTATTTTAATGTTACTTTTTACTAGGAAATCTACCAAATGACTACGATCTTTCATCAAGCCTGTTTGATTGGTGACAATACCAATTGTTTTTCCTTTTAATAATGGTAAATAAAGCTCTGGCTGGTCTGCACCAGTCTTAAAATCATCTTTAGTTTGATTCTGAGAATAATATTGGTTGAATACTCCTAAAAAAATTAGGCAAATAAGAAGTAAATTTTTAATTTTGAGATCTAAATTCATAAGCTTGAACTTTCCTTTATATTTCTCTAGAAAAATAGCGTTTTCCAAAGATAACAAAAATAATCTTTCAAGGGTTATCATCTTCATAGGCAGGCTTTCTGTGGCTCTAGGAATCATTGTTTCATTAATTACCGTATCAACAGGTTTCGGTTCAAAAAAAGCGATCAAAGAAAGACTTGCAGATTTTAGTGGGCATATTACTGTAAAATCCACACGATCAAATTCATCATACAATACTTCTGTTCTTGATAAACAGGGCCTAAATATTCAAAAAATAAAAGCGCTTCCTGATGTTGAAAGCGTTCAAAAATATGCTATGGTTACTGGTATTATGCGTAATGAGCATAATTTCGCCGGGATTATATTTAAAGGAATAGGTAAAGATTTTGACAGTGCCCGCTTTAAAAAATTTTTAATAGCAGGCAGGACTCCAAAAGTAACAGAAGAAGGTTATAACCATGGGGTTACTATTTCTCAAAAGATTGCCAATGATCTGCATTTAAAAGTTAAGGACAGCATTGTTACTATATTTTCGAAAGCTGATCAGAAACCTATTTATAGAAAATTCGAAGTCGTTGGAATTTACAGGACTGACATTAAGATGATTGATGAACAGTTTGTAATTGGCGGAATTAATCATGTAAGAAAGATTCAGGATATGAAACCTGATGATATAGGGGGACTGGATATTTTCTTTAAAAACGTTAATGATATTGATAGTGACTTTCCAGAAATTGAAAAATTAATCGGTTATAAGAACTACGCTGAAAAAGCAACTGAAAAGTTTCCCCAAATTACTGATTGGATAAGCATTTTTGATACTAATATCGCTTTGATCATCATTATTATGCTCATCGTCGTGATCATTAATATCATCATGGTTCTCTTAATCCTTATCATTGAAAGAACAAATTCTATTGGTTTATTAAAAACTTTGGGAGCAAGTAATTCCCAGATAAGAGCTACGTTCATTAATTATACCTTGATCATCATGGTTCCTGGGCTTTTATATGGAAATATTATAGGGCTGGGCTTATTATTGTTACAGAAGTTTTTTGGAATTATAAAGTTGAATCCTGAGAATTACTATGTAAGTACAGTTCCTGTTGACCTCAACCCTATTGCCATCATTTCAATTTCTGTAGGAATATTGATTATCTCTGCATTAGCATTGATTGTTCCAAGTTATCTGATCAGTAAGATTTCACCAGTTAAAGCCATTAAATACAATTAAGCTTAAATCATTTCTTATTCTTAAAAACAGAGTAAACGAATTATATAGGAAGTCCAAACTATATTATAATTGGTTCATTTTACTTTGAGGCAAACTTTATAAATAATTTTAAAGCTGTATCTTTGCAAGGCTTATAAAACAAGTATGAAATACGCAAAAAATATTCTTGAAACTATAGGAAACACGCCACTAGTAAAACTTAATAAGGTTTTGGGTGAAGACTTTCCCGCATTAGTTTTAGCCAAAGTTGAAACTTTCAATCCTGGAAATTCTGTAAAAGACAGAATGGCTCTTAAAATGATTGAAGATGCCGAAAAAGACGGCAGATTAAAACCCGGAGGAACCATTATTGAAGGTACTTCTGGAAATACAGGAATGGGATTAGCTCTTGCAGCCATCATCAAAGGCTACAAATGTATTTTTGTAACCAATTCCAAGCAATCAAAGGAAAAATGTGATATTCTCCGTGCGGTGGGAGCAGAAGTTATTGTTTGCCCAACGGATGTAAAACCTACAGATCCTCGTTCTTATTATTCAGTTTCCAAGAGACTGGCTAAAGAGACTGAAAACGGATGGTATGTTAATCAATATGACAACTTATCCAACAGAGCAGCTCATTATGAATCAACGGCTCCTGAAATCTGGGAACAGACAGAAGGAAAACTTACTCATTTTGTAGTCGGCGCCGGAACAGGAGGTACCATTACCGGATGTGGAAAATTCTTTAAAGAAAGAAATTCAGACATTAAAGTAATTGGCATTGATACTTACGGTTCTATACTAAAGGAATTCCATGAAACAGGTGAACTTCATTATGATCATGCTTATACCTATATTACAGAAGGAATTGGGGAAGATATTATTCCTGAAAACTATGATATGTCTGTTATCGATCATTTCGAAAAAGTAACAGATAAAGATGGTGCTATTTACGCAAGAAAGCTGGCTAAAGAAGAAGGGATCTTCTGTGGTTATTCGGCAGGAAGTGCGATGGCTGCGTTAGTACAAATGAAAGAGCAGTTTACTAAAGATGACGTGATCGTTGTTTTACTTCATGATCACGGTTCAAGATATGTAGGAAAGATCTATAATGATGAATGGATGAAAGAAATGGGTTGGTTAGATTAAACGATAAATAAAAAAATCAGAGCTGTTTGCTCTGATTTTTTTATTTTATATTTTTCTTTACAGCCTGTATTAATATGTTATAATCCTGCTTAGTCATTGACTTCTGAGGAAACATATAATTATATTTACCTTCCAAAGAAATATAATCCTCATTGATATCAGCTGTTGTGAATTCTTTCCATGTACTGAGTTCATGCTGATCATTAAGATTAACATTAAAAGTTTCACTGTTAAATCTTATTTCATAAATGCCTGCTTTTTCAAGTGATTTTAAATATCTGTTCACCTCTTTTTTCCATCTCGATACCTTGTTGATGGCTACTGAAAGATACACAGCACAAAGAAGGAAAACAAAGCTTATGAAATATAGAACCCCAAAGCTTTCCTGACTTAAATTTCCTTTTAGACAAAATGTTATAAAGAAAATAAGGGCAACAATAATCGTGATAATTGTTTTGCTTTTGGTTGTAGGTGAAAAAAATAAACTTCCCTGATTTCCTTTAAAGTAAATCTCTTCGAAATCCTTTCTGTTTACATTTAGCCTGATCACTTTTTCGTCACTCATTTCGTGAAAGTATTTAATTTGTTTGAAGATTGCAAAACTAAATTAAATATCTTCATAATGAGCATTTATTGCAGAAAGTTTAGTTAAGAGATCTTTATTCTTTTGTTTAAGATCCGCCATTTTCTGAAGCATGTCGTGAATAACCTCTAAACCAGGCAGATTAATTTCAAGATCATAATGCCAATTGGTAAACCTTTCAAAAGCTGGCAGATCTTCATACAATAAATATCGTACATCATCTTCTGTCTGCACCCGAAGCAGGCCATATTCTACCAGTTCATCAAAAAAAGTAATCTCTATATTGTATATTTTTACGAGTTCCTCTCGTGATATCTTCTCGTCCATGGTTTAAGAATTTTTAAGTTGTTCAAAAAGTTCTTTTTGCTTATCAGTAAGATTTGTTGGTAATTTCACTTCATAGGTTACAAACAAATCACCAAAATGCCCCTCTTTTTTATACACCGGAAATCCTTTTCCTTTTAATCTTACTGTTAATCCACTCTGAGTTTCAGGTTTTACTTTTAGATTGACAAGACCATCCAATGTATTTACTTTTACATCTCCTCCTAAAACAGCGGTATACAAATCAACTGACACTTTTGTCTTAAGATCATTCCCTGCTCTTTCAAAATCAGGATCTGGTGGAATACTGAATGTAATATATAAATCGCCTGATGGACCACCGTTAATGCCTGGATTTCCATGGCCTTTTAATTTAATCTGCTGTCCATCATATACTCCGGCAGGAATTGTTATTCTTACCTTTTTACCATTGATCTCAAAAGTCTGTGGGTGTGTTTTAGCAGCATCTTTTAGCTGTAAATTGAGCTCAGCCTGAACATCCTGTCCTTTGAATTTCCCGGAAGCGCTTCCACGAGAGCTTCTCCCAAAGCCTCCACCTTGTCCAAACATGCTTTGAAAAAAGTCTGAAAAATCTTCACCTTCTCCAAAATCAGCCCCTGAATATCCACCCCCATAACTTTGACCTTGATTTTGATATTGTCTTTGCTGTTGTTGAGCTTTCTCATATTCTTCACCATGTTTCCAGTTTTCACCATATTTATCATATTTGCTGCGGTTCTCAGGATTACTCAGAACTTCATTAGCTTCGTTCAGCTCTTTGAATTTTCGCTCAGCCTCTTTATCATCGGGATTAAGATCGGGATGTAGTTTTCTTGCCAGCTTCCGATATGCTTTTTTGATATCATCCTGCGTGGCTTTTTTATCTACGCCCAGAATTTTATAGTAATCTATATAAGCCATAGAAACGTTTATTTACTCAAATTTAGAAAAATTAAGCCTGAAAATTATATAATAATATGTTAAAAATAAACCTATCTTTGATAAAAAGCAGCGCATGAAAGAGGTATTTAAAAACTACTCAGGAATTTTACTTTTACTATTAGGAATCATAGTTGGAAGCATCATCGGCATTACTGCACCCGGATTTGTTGGATACATTAAACCTCTTGGGGATATCTTCCTTAATTTACTTTTTGTGAGTGTTGTTCCATTGGTATTTTTTGCTGTATCTAATTCAATAGCTTCTTTAGAACAACAGTCAAAGTTTGGAAAAATCATCGCTGTGATGTCATTTACTTTTCTGTTCTTTATACTTACTGCGGCTATTTTTACCATTGGCGCTGTTTATCTTTTTCCTATGTCTCCTATTTCAGGAAGTTCACAGATCATATCTGAAGGAACGGATAATGAGACCTGGGGTAACAGGATTGTCAGCTTCTTTACCGTGGGTGAGTTTACAGAGTTGTTTTCCAGAAAAAACATGCTTGCCTTGTTGATATTTGCTTTTCTTACTGGTTTTGCGGCCAGAAAAACCGGTGAAAGCGGAAAACCATTCAGAGCATTTATAGCTTCAGGATATGAAGTGATGAAAGAATTGCTTATGCTTGTTATGAAACTAGCACCAATAGGTCTGGGAGCTTATTTTGCTTATCAGGTAGCTACTGTCGGACCTCAGCTTTTCGGATTTTATGGCAAACCCCTGGGAATCTATTATATTGTAGGGACTATTTATTTCTTTATATTTTTCACGTTGTATACTTTCATGGCCAATGGACGAAATGGAGTTAAGAGTTTCTGGAAGAACGCTCCCTATCCTACACTGACTGCATTAAGTACCTGCAGTAGTTTTGCAACAATGCCTGCGAATTTACAGGCTGCTTCAAAAATTGGTATTCCAACCTCAATAGCCAATCTTGTTATTCCGATCGGCACTACTTTACATAAAAATGGTTCTTCTATATCTTCAATTATTAAGATCTATGTAGCATTTTTAATCATTGGAAAGGACTTTTTCGAACCCTCAAATCTGATTTTAGCACTGGGGATTACTGTTTTTGTAAGTATTGTAGAAGGTGGAATTCCTAATGGTGGCTATATTGGTGAGCTGCTGATGATTTCTGTTTACAAATTGCCACATGAAGCAATTCCTGCGGTAATGATTATTGGAACATTGGTAGATCCCTTGGCTACAGTTTTAAACGCTGTCGGTAATGTCGTCGCAGCTATGTTTGTAAATCGGTTTGTGAAGGTCGATAGCTGAAAGATTTCTGTTAAAATATTTCTAAGAGGATTTATATTAAACTCGAGCAGATTTTGCAGATCGAGCAGATTTTATTTCTGTTGTTAAGATCTTATTCACTGCGCTTCACTGGTTCCAGGTTTTCATATTCTTCAGGAGTGAAAAGTTTATATTCTACTTTAAAGGTTTTACCTAATGGTGTTTCCAAAGAAAAACCTCCCGGACCAAAACCATCTGTAACATCTAATGTAAAGTGGGAGTACTTCCAGTATTCGAACAGATCGCGATCGATCCAAAATTCATGGCCGTTGATGGTTCCAATCATTGCATCATTCATCCGTGGATAGAAACCGCCTTTTTCAAAACATTGGGGCTGGGTTCCTTCACAACATCCACCAGCTTGATAGAACATGAGATCACCATATTTCTTTTCTAATTCCCAAATGACTTCAAGTGCTTTTTCTGTAGCAGACAATCTGGATATTTTTGTTTCCATTTTTTTAGTTTTGAATTAATTGCAAGGTGTATTTTTCTGTTTTTAAGACGCACTTCCCATTAGTATAGCTATCTCTTATAAAGTTAAATAAACCTGACAAAACAAGTCCTGTCAGGCTATATTAACTTAAAATATTAATTGGGTTCACCAATTTATATGATTCTAAAATAATACTGAAAAAGCATTAACATTACAATTTTGCGTGAGGGATAGTAAGGGCGGCGAGGAACGAGCCGGTGCGAAATGAAATGAAGCACCGAAACGAAGTGAAGCCCTGCATAGCCCGACCGTTTTGTCCCGCTGTTAAAGCGGGACAAACGGGCACGCCCTAATATTTAAAAAATTAAAAGAAACCTAATTTATTTTTGTTGTAAGAGATCAGCATATTTTTTGTCTGGCGATAGTGATCCAACATCATTTTATGATTTTCTCTACCAATTCCCGATTGTTTATATCCTCCAAATGGCGCTCCTGCCGGATAAGAATGATATTGATTTACCCAAACTCTTCCTGCCTGAATCTGACGTGGAATGTTATACAATTGATGGGCATCTCGCGTCCAAACTCCCGCTCCAAGGCCATAAATAGTATCATTCGCAATTTTTACAGCTTCTTCTTCATCCTTGAAAGTGGTGAAAGCCAAAACAGGTCCAAAGATTTCTTCCTGAAAGATTCTCATCCTGTTGTTTCCTTTGAAAATTGTGGGTTGGATATAATATCCACTTTCTAAACCTTCGCCAACATTATTTACATCCCCACCCACAAGAATTTCTGCACCTTCTTCTTTTCCTAATTTAATATAGGATAAGATCTTATCTTTTTGAATCTGGGAAGCCTGAGCTCCCATCATTACTGTTTTATCCAAAGGATTCCCAACTTTAATAGCTTTTACTCTTTCAATTACTTTTTCAATAAATGCATCTGCAATATCTTCCTGAACCAATAATCTTGAAGGACATGTACATATTTCACCCTGATTAAGTGCAAAAAGAACCGCCCCTTCTATTGCTTTATCCAGGAATTCATCATCAGCAGCCATTACAGAACTGAAAAAGACATTCGGAGATTTCCCACCAAGTTCCAATGTAACAGGAATAATATTTTCTGTAGCATACTGCATTACCAAACGACCCGTAGCTGTAGAACCTGTAAAGGCCGCTTTTGAAACTTTAGGATTTGTCACTAAAGCTCTTCCTAGTTCTGCACCAAAACCGTTTACAATGTTTACAACACCCGCAGGTAATAGATCGCCAATAATTTCCATTAAAACCATAATAGAAATCGGGGTGCTTTCTGCAGGTTTTAAAACCACACAGTTTCCAGCAGCTAATGCCGGAGCCAATTTCCAAATAGCCATCAATAAAGGAAAGTTCCATGGAATGATCTGTGCGATTACTCCCAAAGGTTCATGAACGATAAGAGAAACGGTATCTTTATCCAGTTCATTGTGTGAACCTTCTTCAGCACGAACGACAGACGCAAAATAGCGGAAATGATCTACTGCAAGAGGTAAATCTGCTGCAAGAGTTTCTCTTACCGCTTTCCCATTGTCAATTGTTTCTACTATGGCAAGATATTCAAGATTCTGCTCTATTCTATCTGCAATTTTATTCAGCATAATACTTCTCTCAGTAGACGAGGTATTTTTCCACGTTTGAAATGCTTTATGAGCAGCGTCTACAGCAAGCTCCAAATCTTCTTTGGAGGAATGGGCTGCCTGTGTGAAGTTTTTTCCATTAACCGGTGATACCACATCAAAATATTGTCCGTTAACCGGAGCTGTAAACTGACCGTTGATATAATTATCATATTTACTTTTGAACTCAGGCCACTGTAAAGTAGTTTCTGATTTTTGTTCTGTTATTGTGCTCATATTAGTATTTATTTTAATTTTTCTGTAAAGCCAAATTACACTTCCGAACCAACAACCAATAGCACAATCCTATAAAAAAACTTCAAAATAGTGCACGACCCGAATTTTATACTTTTTTAACAATACCCTCATTTTATATTTTCTTATATTTGATAGAATGGGCCTTAAACATGTTTAGAAATGAACAATAATAAATTTTTATTAAATACTCCTGAACTGAAAAAAGAAAATCAGCTGATGAGCCTAGTTGAAAATCAAACGAAATTCAATCTAAACAACTGTGAATTTAGCATCTATGAAACCCATAAAGCAGCCTTTGATGTAAAACTTCATTTTGACACCATTGCTTTTACGGCTATGTTGAGAGGAAAAAAACACATGAAGCTGGAAAACAAAACAGGCTATTTTGATTATTTTCCAGGGGAAAGTATATTAGTTGCTCCGGGAGAAACAATGGTTATTGATTTTCCTGAAGCGGATGAAACGCCCTCACAATGTATTTCTTTAAGTTTAAATCCTGATTTTATAGAAGATTCGCTCAATCATTTAAATTATACTCTGCCTAAAGTAGATGAAACTTCCCAATGGAATATTCAATTGGACGAATATTTTCTTTTTAACAATAAATCTCTTGCGTCTGCTACCAACAACATTATGAGAATCGCCATGGATGATAATTCTCAAAAAGATATTATGGCGGACTTTGCTTTAAAAGAACTTTTGATACGACTCATGCAAACTCAAGCCAGAAGTATGGTGGAGAAAAATATTGCTAAAAATAAATCGAGGATAGGTTTTGCTGTAGATTATATCAAAAAAAATCTTCATCAGAAATTATCCATTGACAGTATTGCAAAACTGGCTTATGTCAGCAAATCGAACTTTTTTAAAATGTTTAAAGATGAATTAGGGACTTCGCCCAATGATTTCATTCTTCAGGAACGAATCAACAGAGCAAAAGAGTTACTGGCTGGTCAAAACAGTATTAAAGAGACCGCTTATCAAACTGGTTTTTCGGATACCAATTATTTTACAAGGGTATTTAAACAATTGGTGGGTGTGACACCTAAGAGCTATCAGAATAAGATTATTTTTTTTGATTAAATTAATAGCACTACTATCACTTCTTCTTTATCTTTTAGAAATACGCTGTATGAAACTTTTAAATATTACTGTCAGCCTATTACTTTTTTTAAGCAATATGTACAATTCTCAAACTTCCGGAAGAAAGTTTCAGATCTCCTCTGATTTACAGCAGATCTCTTTATGGCCAAAAAATAGAATACCCGATCAATCCGGTACAAGAGGAGCAGAAATAATAACCTATAAAGGATCACTTACCAATATATCTACACCAAGATTAATTGTCCATCGTCCTGAAAGCCCAAACGGCACAGCTATATTGGTCATCAGTGGCGGCGGGTATGCTCATATTGAATTAGGAAAAGAAAGTACTCCAACATCGAAATGGTTGCAGTCAGAAGGAATTACAGCTTTTGAACTTATTTATAGGCTACCACAAGAAGGTTGGAAGACTACTAATGTTCCTTTTGAGGATGCTCAAAGAGCCATGCGACTGATCAGAAGCTCGGCTAAAAACTATGAAATTGATCCTCACAAAATAGGAATTCTAGGGTTTTCAGCAGGAGGACATCTGGCTGGAATGATCGCAACACAGCCTAATAAAAAATTTTATACACCCATCGATGCTATAGATTCTCTATCCGCAAGACCAGATTTTGTAGGATTGATCTATCCGGTTATTTCAATGCTTCCACCCAATAATAAAACCCACGCTTTTAAAAGTATTCTTGGAACTAATCCTTCTATTTCTGAAGAAGTTGCATTCTCAGTGGAAAGACAAGTGAATGCTCAGACTCCACCTACATTTTTAGCTCAGGCAATTGATGACCCTATTTCTCCTGTGGAGAATAGTACACTAATGAATAATGCCTTAAAGAAAGGAAATGTATCTGTTGAAATGCATTTGTTTCAGAATGGTGGGCATGGTTGGGGAATGGGGAAGAAAGGGAGTGAGGTGGCGGCGTGGTCGGGGCTTTTTAGGAGTTGGACTGAAGTTGGGAAATAATACTTTATTTCAAGTGTTTTAAAGAATTATTAAAAAACCAGTACAAAGCACTGGTTTTAAACTTTTAATTAACATTTTTTTTCCTTTTAAAAATGAACTTTTTATTATCCTTTATAATAATCAAAGTGTCACTATTAGCTTTTTTTATAATTCTAAAAGGAAGATTAGTTTCTCTCCAATAAATAGGAAATTGATTATTTGAAAAAGTATTTGGAATTAAAATATTTTTATTATTTAAATCTTGAGTCTGATAAATAAAATTATACTTTTTGTCTACATAATATTTCCCATCTATATTGAATTCATATCCAATATTATACAATCCTTCTCCACTCAATAGAGTATCAAAAGAATAATCATTAAAATCACGGAGGCTTTTATCCTTTTTATCTGTACAACTAAAAGTGAGTAGAATGCATAAAACAACTACAATGATTGCATAATAATAATTCATAATCTTATTTTTGTAATATTGACTTTAATTTAATAAATCTATCAGCTGACATTGTTCTGTTAAAATTAACATCTATATCGGGAACAGCGTCTATTTCAACATTTACAGATAATACATAAATTTTAGCCATCCTTTGAAACGTCCCGCACTAACTTAATCCTCTTTTTACAGGCACAATTGTATTCTGCATAAACAACACCTCTGAATAGAGATGTTTTTAATGAGTACTTTAAATAATAACTTAGCTCTGATAGGTATAATATCTCGCTCCTTTCGATAATGGATTTTCAAGTTCAACTGAGTCTAATCCAAACCCTTTATAATTTTGATTAATGGATTGGTCCAATTGTTTTCTATGTAGTTTTTCATAGATTTCGAAATTAATTGGAGTTCTATTTTTCAAGCTTTCAAATAAATTCCATTTGGAAACAACTTTTGTCCAGTTTGCAGAAACCTTTCCTGTAAATACTTTAGATTTTGATCCACTTCCATAGCCTAGAAATCCTATTTCTTTTCCTGTCAGATCTTCATCTTCATTATAAGAAGTTTGTAAAGCAGAGAGTAATGCCATAAAGATGGATGCTGTATACATATTTCCTATTTCGGAAGATGCACGTTGTGTCTTTTCAATTTTCTCATTGATGAATTGTAGATAACTTTCAGATTTGGCTACTGCCTTTTGGTCTTCCTGAGTTTCGTAGCTCAGGCCATTTTCTAAACTGTAAATTTCTGTAAACACCCTTTTACCATGAAATGCATAGGGAAGATGGAAGATCAAATACCTCCAGTCTGTATAAGGTTTATCCTTGCCACTAATTTCTTTATAATGATGATAAGCTTCTCTGATCCGATCCTGATAACACTGATTAGAATACTGTCCATCAAAAACAGGTTCATCCATGAATATTTCTATCTTATCAGAAAAGGATTCCGGGGCATCTTTCAGATTTTCTTTTTTATAGTGACGTCTGGGTTTGAAAAAATCGAAAACACTTTCTGTGGCTACTCCCCATAGATTTTCAATTTCTAACAGATCCGGTTGGGAAGAAACTAATAAAGCTACCGCTCCTCCACCTTGCGTATATTCACCAGAAGAAGCCAATTCATATTTTGCATAATCACTGGCAATAACAATTGCTTTTTTATCAGGGTTTACTCTTACAAAATCCAGAGAATTATGTAGTGCATCTACAGCGCCAACACAAGCAAATGTCATATCAACCACATCGCAGTTGTTAAAACACCTTTCACCATAATCTTTTTCCAGCACTTTTTCAACCATCTGCATTGCGTAAGATGCTGTTGGCTTCGCAGCATCTAATGCACTTTCAGTTCCCAGATAAATTCTAGCTATATTTTTAGGGTCAAGATGGTAATCTCTTATTAATTTCAATAACGCCTCGGCGGCAAAAGTAGCTGCATCTTCATGAACATCAGGAAAGCCCATTTTATTTAATCCTAAACCTTTTTCTAATTTTGCAGGTTCAATTCCTCTTACTTCAGCTAAATCTTTTATTTCCAAATATAAAGAAGGTGCATAGTAACTCGCCGCTTCTATTCCAAAACTCATAGTATTCAAATTTTATACGAATTTAAAAAAAAGCACCCGTTTTATTACTCTTATATTATCTTGTTTTTAAAAATCAACCACAATATTTCCGAAAACAAAAAAAACACTTCACAATGGAAGTGCTTTTCTATTAGCTGGAATTACAAGTTTATTTATAATCTTCGATGCTTTTGTTTATGGCATCTATTTGCTTATTAATGCTTGCTGCATTTTGTGGGTTTTGCTTCAATAATTCCATTTTTTTACTAAGACCATCTTTCAACATTTGAGAGATCATCATCTTAGCTTGAGGATTTTGAGCAACCTGACCTTTTGCCTGCCCCAACAATTTGGTAATGCTTTCTGTAGCTTTAAGATCATTTGAAGTCATGATCCAGTTGAAGCCGTCTTCTGCAGACTTTCCTAATTCCGGGTTCTGGAATTTAATAAATGGATAAAAAGCTGCAATAGGAGCAATATTAGCCATTTGAGAAGTTACTTTATTTTTGACCACAATAGGTAGCAACTGTGCCAATAAATCATCGGAAGCTCCTTTTAAATCAATCTTATCTGCTAATGTATTAACTTTAGAAGGATCAACAGTAACTAATGCTGATAGAGAGTTTCCTTTTACTGAGTTAGAAACAGCATTCACTCCTTTTTCAAAAATCGGAATATATTTCTTATCCTTTGTTTTTGCTAAAGCAGCAACAGCAGCACCCTGCACTAAAGTTTTTGGATCATTGGTTGCCAATTTTTCCACATCCGCAGCTAAAGCTTTTGATTGCTCAGGATTGGATAGATCCATTAATTCCAATGCTTTCATTCGTACCCTGAAGTAAGGATCTTTTAAAGCAGCAGACAATAACCTTGTTGCAGCCGGATTTTTACCAACCTGATCCTTAATTGCTTTCAATGCACTATATCTGCTCTTAAATTCTTTAGAGTTTGTGAATTGCATTAAATTCTGTTCAGGAGTTTTTGTCTCTGTAATCTCAGACACCAATACTCCATCAGCATTGATATTGATCAAATCAGGAGTTTTTGAAACATCAAAATTAAATGTATTCTTACCTTCAGCATTTACCCAGACATTATATCTTTTAGGTTTTCCGTTATCATATACATCAAGAGCCAATGGGAATTCAAATAGTTGATCCTGGGTTTGGTTGATCACCAAAGTAACCTGCTTTTTAACAGGTTCAAATGTATAAGAATAGTTCAACTTTGGATTTCCGCTACCAAAATACCACTGATTAAAAAACCAGTTCAAATCTTTTCCCGAAACTTTCTCAAAAGAAAGTCTTAGCTGATGTGCTTCCCCATTTTTATATTCATTGGTCTTCAGGTAATCATTCATTCCGGCAAAGAATGCATCATCCCCTAAATAATTTCTCAACATGTGAAGGATTCCACCACCTTTCTGATAGGTTACAAGGTCAAAAACATCTTCACGGGAATCATAATTAAATCGAACAAGATTTTTCTTAAAATCAGTAGGATTATGAATATACATATTCACATCGCTCATCTGATGATAATCTGCCTGATCTTTACCATATTTATATTCGTTCCATAAGTACTCTGAATAGTTGGCGAAAGATTCGTTTACTGTAAGATTACTCCAGCTTTCTGCTGTCACAAGATCTCCAAACCAATGGTGGAATAATTCGTGAGCAATAGTATCTTCCCATTTATTCTCATCAATCAGCTGTCCCGGTTTTTGTAAGATATCACTTCCATGAAGTGTTGCCGTAGTATTTTCCATAGCTCCACTTACATAATCCCTCCCGGAAATCTGCGCATATTTTGCCCAAGGGTAATCATAACCCATTTTCTTAGAGAAAAACTCGATCATCTCCGGAGTATTTCCGTAGATCTGTTTTGCATAAGGTTCATATTCCTTTTCTATGTAATAATCCACCGGAATATTTTTCCATTTGTCTTTTACGATAGCATAATCTCCAACTCCCATAAAAAACAGATAAGTAGAATGTCTTTTATCCATAACCCAGTGATCCGTTCTCTGTCCATTTGATTCTTTCTGTGAGTCTTTTAAAATTCCATTGGAAAGGGTAACATATTTATCAGGAACGGTCATATAAATTTCCTGAGTGGTTTTCTGATTGGGTTTATCAATTGTTGGGAACCAAGCTGAAGAAGACTCGGTTTCACCCTGAGTCCAGATCTGAATTGGTTTATCAGGATCTTTTCCCTGGGCATTAATAAAATACAACCCTTTTGCATCATTAATTGCTGCACTACCCTCTTGTTTTACTTCATTTGGGCGCGATGTATATTTAATATAAACCGTATAATCCTGATCCTTCTGGTATGTTTTATCTAAATTAATAGTTAAAACATCATCTTTATATTCATATTTTAAAGGAGATCTTTTACCGTTGTTATCTAAAGCCACTTCATGAATCAGCATACTCTTAGCTTCCAGAACCAATTGATTTGTGGGATAAAAATAAGGTGAAGCAGTAAGCCACTCTTCACCACCCATCTGTTCTTTCTGATAATCAAAATTTACTTTAAGTTTGGTATGTTTTAGTTCCGTTACTTTAGTGTGTGTTGCTCTGTATACTTTTTCTCTTCCTGACATTTCAGTTTGTGCTGATACATGAGCAGAAAAGAAAATTCCTAATAAAGCAATCGATAAAATGGCCTTTTTCATTATTTTTTAGAATTATTTTTAGTTATTATCTCGAAAATATCATTGACTAATGTTTCGTAATCCCCTTTTTTAAGCTGTTCTTTAGTTTTAGCAAAAGCTTTTTTAAGTTCACTTTCTGGGTTTTCTTCATCAATGATCTCTACTGAATCTACGCCCTTCAATTGAAGGATGGCATTTTGTAATAGTTCGAGGTCTATTTTTTGATCTGTATTTATTTTTAAATATTTCATTGTGTTATTCTTTTACAAATATAATTTTATTACCACCCTGCGAGAGTATAAATTCCTTTTTGGCTGGATTAAAATCAATGACAATTCCAGCTGTATCAAATTTAAAACTTGTTTTGGAAGTTGCTTCTAAAGGAAAAGCTCCTTGCCCTGTTGCCTGAGCCATTAATACTTTATCTTTAACAAAAATATTAATTTTCATAGGCATCTCTTTCGTGGCATAAGTTCCAATAAATTGCTGCAGTTCATTTTCAGGAACACTAATCACTGTGAAACTCGGAATTTCAAAATCTTTTCCATAGGCAGCACTCAAAGCTGCTGTAGAAATATTTTCATTTCCAAAATTACTTTGATTACTAATCATTGCAAAAGACTTCTCACCATCCGGAAAATATGATATTACCGAACTAAAATGATCGATTCCTCCATTATGTCCAAAACCCATTTTCCCTTCAAAAGGAACTTCAGTCAATCCAAAACCGTAATGTTCTTTAAAATTACGCATTTTTCCCAGACTTTCTTTTGAAATAAGCTTCCCTGAAACTAAACCATCCATGAAGGTGATTAGCTCGGAGGGTGTAGAAACTAAGTTTCCTGCACCAAGAGGGACAGACATATCTGTTTCAGGACTTTTCACGTAATTATTATTTTGATAAGTATATGAATTAGCCATATTTTTCGAAGGCTCTATTTTGCCACCTACTTTAGTATATTTTAATTGCAAGGGTGCGGTGATGTATTCTTCAATTAACTGAGTGTAAGATTTTTTATAAACTTTCTCTAAAATAAAGCCGAGTAAAGAATAATTTGAATTACTGTAACTAAATTTACTGCCCGGTTCAAAATCCGAACCTGCTTTCTGAATAATATCGATGAGTTTTTCCTGTGAAATGGGCTGCAGATAGTAGGTCATATACAGACCATCATCAGTGAAGTTATGAATTCCACTTCTGTGATCTAAAAGATATTCTATTTTGATCTTTTCGGCATTCTTTATTTGAGGAAAAAACTGACTTAGTCTGGTGTCGAGAGTGAGTTTTTTACTTTCTACTGCTTTCATAATCAAAACTGCTGTGAAAGTTTTCGTTATAGAGCCTATTCTGTAAATGGTATTGATATCAGCTTTTTTATTACTTTCAACATCGGAAAATCCAATCGTATTGGTGTAGATTACTTTTCCATGGTCTGCAATGGCAAAACTACCCATTACTCTATGCTCTTTATCTAAAGTTTTAAAGTAGCTATCAAGTTTTTCTTTGTTAATATTTTGACCGAAATTTAAACTGAAAACTCCAATAGAAACACAAAAAAGTATTTTTTTCAACATACTAATGACATTTCATTAATAAGTAGTGAAAGAAAGGGACTTGTTACATATCTAAACCTTTATCTGGTCGGATATTCATCAGGAAAAATATCATTTGCTTCTAATTCTCTTCTGATTTCAATTTCATCACTGAAAAGGGTATCTTTTTTAATGTAATTAAGAATAAATTCTTTGTTTAAGGGATTTCTGAAAGACAGCAGTTCTTTTAGATATATATCCTTTGAAACACCAACTAAAGTATCATTTTTAATGATTGAGATGAATTCCTTTTGCAAGGCATCAATATAGTCCCCTTTATGCCAATGACTTAGGTAAATAGCCGCAAAAATTTCATGATTTTTAAAAGCTAAAGTCTCAATTCTTTTTCGGTAATTTTTAGGATAATTTTTATATCTAAATACCTCTAGTAAAAGGCTTCTCGGCGAATTTGGATTAAAAATAATGATGCTATCAAGCTTTTTCAACAACTGATCAGATTGCCCGTTCTTCCCGGGTATAGCGTAAAGATATTTGCGATATAAAGGTTCTGCAGGATTCTGATCCCCAATTATACAACCATATTTTGTATGAACTTTAGTTTTTAGATTTAAGAAGTTCGAAAACACTTTGTCAATAAGCTCTGGTTTTCTTTCTAAAAGTCCTACTGAGGCATACACAGCTACAGTTATGTTTTTATTATTAATTAGTGATAATAGTTCGTCTTCCGAAGCCAGCTCAACTAATTTTTTAAAATTTTCAGCATTGGCAGGTTTTTCTGTTCCTTTCCCTATGTCCCCAGTTTGATAGGTATTGATTATTGAAATATGTTTAACGATATCTCTCAAATGCTGGGGCACTCGCAATGTATCAAAAACAGCATCTTTAGAATTATCCCAATTTTCTATTAAAAGTTCAGAATAAACCGGATCTTTCTCTTTTTTACAACTAAAAAGAAAAATCACAGAAATTAGGATAATGGAAATTTTAGAGAAAGTCATTAAATCGCAACAGGCGCTTTAATTCCCGGATGTGGGTCGTAATTTTCCAACGTAAAATCTTCAAAATTAAAATCGAATATATTCTTAATTTCTGGATTCAATTTCATTGTAGGAAGTGGTTTTGGATCTCTTGAAAGTTGTCTGTTTACCTGTTCAAAATGGTTATTGTAAATATGAACATCACCAAAACTGTGAACATAATCCCCCACTTCGAGATCACAAACCTGCGCTACCATCATCAATAATAAAGCATAGCTAGCAATATTAAAAGGAACTCCAAGGAAAACATCAGCGCTTCTTTGATAAAGTTGTAAAGATAACTTTCCGTCTGCTACATAAAACTGAAATAATGCATGACAAGGTGCTAAAGCCATATTTGGAATTTCTGCTACATTCCATGCAGAAACGATCAGCCTTCTGGAATCCGGATTTTTTTTGATCTGATCAATTACCTCTGAAATCTGGTCCACTATCTTATTATCTGCTCCACTCCAGCTTCTCCATTGTGCTCCGTAAACGGGACCTAAATCTCCATTTTCATTGGCCCATTCATCCCAGATGCTTACCCCATGATCATTTAAATATTGAACATTAGTATCTCCTTTTAAGAACCATAGTAATTCATAAATTATAGATTTCAAATGCACCTTCTTGGTTGTTACCAAAGGAAAACCTTTTGATAAATCATATCTCAGCTGATATCCGAAAACACTTCTTGTTCCGGTTCCTGTTCGATCTGTTTTGTCTGTTCCATTATCCAGGATATGCTGTAAAAGGTCTAAGTAATTTTGCATTTTGAAAATTTTAATTTATGTGTTTTTGATAAATTATAAGAGACTTCAAAGTTAATAAAAAAACCGTTGTGAAAAATAATTTCACAATGGTTTAATGTTATTCTTTTATATGTTTAAACCTATAGGACTCCTTAGAAATCAATCATTAATTTCTGAAGATTTTCTAGATAAATTACCGTATAACAACCGCAACTTCCTGAGAATTCCCTTCTACTGATTTCACTTTTCCAAATTTATTTTTATTCATTATGGTATCATTCCAATAATCTAAAGTGACGGGTCCGAATTTTATCAGTTTTTTATACTTACTCTGATCTATAATTTCTTTTCCGCCATAATCAATCGCCATGTTTCCGATTGATTTCAATTTCCCAAATTTACTGTTGTCTATAATATCATGATCCCAATAATCTATAGATATGCTGCCAATCTTTTTTACTTTACCGGTTTTTTCCTTGTCAAAACGATCCCAATAATCTATAACGATATTCCCTATGCTTTTTACTTTACCCTCTTTTTCATTATCAAAATGATCCCAATATTCCCTATTTTCTTGATTTTGCCTATATTTTCACGGTCGAAATACTGATCATCATAATAATCAACATTCCCATTGGAAATTGAATTAAACCCTGCAACTGATCCTTCGTCATCAATTGTAATGATGACACC
Source organism: Chryseobacterium sp. ISL-6 (assembly GCF_018613715.1). Classification (GTDB taxonomy): domain Bacteria; phylum Bacteroidota; class Bacteroidia; order Flavobacteriales; family Weeksellaceae; genus Chryseobacterium; species Chryseobacterium paludis. The sequence goes on from NZ_JAGGPT010000010.1 coordinate 110,625, forward strand.
TCCCGTAGTAATATCAACAGATTTAAATCATATGATTTACCTGAAACATGAGCCCTCACCTGAGCCAATGCAAGGGAGTTTGCAATTATAAGTAAAAGACCACATACAATGTATTTCAATTTCATAGCTTACCAGATATTTTCAATAGTTTGATCAATATTATTAATATCAAACTTCTCTGCTATTTTCTTGCCAAACATTGCTTTTACCAGCGGAGATTCTACAGAAACGGTCATTATTTTCTGATTTTCAGATACAATTTCTCCAACAGGTACGGAAATATAAAACAATCCTTTATCGGTCTTCACTAATGCTCCGTTCTGTACTTTGGAAGATTCATCTGAACTTATTTTCTGAAGAATAGTCTGCTGATTTAAAGATTCATTAAGCTGTCTTTGAAGATTATTGATTTCCTGCTGAACCATTTCACGACTGGTTTCATACTTGTCCCCCATTGAACTCTTGGTTTCATTATTTGAAGCCCGGGTTTCAGCAATTAGGGTTTCAAACTTTTGAATTCTCTCTGAGAGTTTTGTTTTTATAATATTTAATATTTCTTTCTTATTCATTTTACAATTAACTAGATCCTGTATTTACTTGATGTAAAAAGCAGGCCGGAGCCCACTTCTATTGGTATTATAAACTTAAATATAATCAATCTTTTTTATATTTTAAGCCAGAATTTCAATAGCTTAAAATTTCATTTTTCAAACACTTTGTAATCAGAAACTTTAAAATTAAAATCTTTACCTGTATTAAAGTCCATTTTTGTTCCATCAAATACATTTCTAAATGTTCCTGACAGGTTTTCATCCTGAATACTGAAATTTACATCTTCTTTTGACATGTTTAAAATAACTAAAACCTCATCTTTATCATTCTTCCTGATATAGGCTAAAATTTTATCATTAGCCGTTGTATTCAGAAGATAGGTTATAACGTTTGCATCCCCACCTCTTAAGGCCGAATTTGAAGATTTCAACTCCAATAATGTCCTGTAAAAATCTGCAACCTGATAATTGTTTGTCCATTCTATAGCATCCTTTTCGAAAAACTCCAATCGTTTCATATTAGGCAGCTCCTGTCCGGAATACAATAAAGGAATACCATTCCATGTTGCTGAGAAAACAGCCATTGGTTTGGTGATGACTCCATACTTTTCATACTCTGTTCCATTCCATGAATTCTCATCATGGTTGCTGGTAAACCATGCCCGCATTGAAGAGTCCCCAATATTAGAATATTTAATCAGCAAGTCTTTTAAATCCTGTAATGGAAGATCCTTCTTATAATAGTCTTCAGATGTGTGCATCCATTTCCATGAATAACTCGCATCGAAAACCTTTCCATATTCGGGACTTTCCAATTCATCAAACTCGCCTAACCAGAAAAGCGGTTTGATGGTCTCCACTTCAGGACGTGCCTGCACCCAGAAATCAACTTCAACCCACGAAGCAAGATCACATCTGAAACCGTCGATATTTGTTTCTTTAACCCAAAATTTCATTGCATCAATCATTGCTTTTCGCATCTCTTGATTTTTATAGTCAAGTTCAATGATATCATCCATTCCTGAAGCAATGTGAAACTTTCCATCAGGATCTTTTAAATAAAATTCAGGATGTGTTTTTGTCCAGATATGGTCCCACCCTGTATGATTGGCAACCCAATCAATGATCACCTTAAACCCTAATCGATGTGCCTCATTCACCATATGCTTGAAATCATTGATTGTACCGAACTCCGAATTAATAGAAGTGTAATCTGCAGCTGCATAAGGACTTCCTAAGCTTCCTTTTTTATTTTGCTGGGCAATTGGAGTAATAGGCATAAACCAGAGTACCTTCACTCCCATTGATTTTAGGCGCGGCATTTCTTTTTCAAATGCTTTAAAAGTTCCTTCCTTAGTGTATTGTCTTATATTGACTTCATAAATATTAGTAGAATGCTTCCAATCTCTGGGTAAATCCATTGTCTTATTTGTATTTTGTATAGCACAGGAAACAATTCCTAAGCCAATAATTGCTAATAAAATTATTTTTTTCATTAATCCCGTTTTAACAAAAATAGGAATTGTTCGGATGATTAATATAAAAAGCAGAAAAGCAAATTTATTGTTCTATCTTTTGTTTAGGTTCAAGCATAAAAAAGTCCCGGATATAAATCCAGGACTGTATATTTTTAATAGTGTATAAATCTTATACTTCTTCATTATCATCTTCCTCATCGAAGACATCATCGTTATAGTCTTCTTCTTCCTCATCATCAAAGTTGTCATCTTCATCAGCAAAGCTATCACCGCTTCCAAAATCATCGTCAAAATTGAATTCGTCGTCCATCAGAGGCATAGCCGATTTCTTTTTAGATGCACCCCCATTTCCACTTTTACTTGGTGCTTTTAAAGGAACATTTCCAAATCGGTATACTGTAATTGGATAATTAACTCCTTTTGTTTCTTCAATTACTTCAACAAGCTCACAGAAGAATTCCCAAAGATCCAGAAGTCCATATTGGAATTGAGCTTTATCCCCTTCTTTTGCAAAAGCCTCATCAATATATACATCTGACATAATTTCGCCATCACCATCATCACTCATATCCTCTAGTGGAACACTTTTTACTATCGTACCATCTTCTTCCAGTAAATTAAAAGTTGAAAGCTCATCTCCTTGCAAGCTGAACGCACTCTTAATTCCTAGATGTAAATTCCATAGTGTCTGTTTTCCCTTTACTTCGATATCACGGAAAATATCTTCTTTCGCATCTAATATTACGCGGATTTTGTAAACCATATCAGTCTTTAAATTACTTTTTGCCTTTATTTATTATGATAAATTTCTGTTGCAAATATATAATAAATGACATGTCACAAAAAAATATTTCAAGATTTTTTAAAATATTTTTTTTCCTTACATTTTGCCAGGATTATTTGCTTTTTTCAAGCATAAAACTGAATTTTGTCCCTTCAAGGTACACACTTTCAACTGTAATATTTTCTTTATGGGCTTCAAGAATATGCTTTACAATGGCCAAACCTAAGCCAGAGCCACCTTCTCTTCGGCTTCTACTTGTCTCTACGCGATAAAATCTCTCGAAAATTCTTGGTAAGATTTCCGATTTTATCCCCATCCCATTATCAATAACCTCGATTAAGACTTTGTTCTTCAGGACACTTGTTTTTACAACAACCTTTGCCTCCTGTCTGTTAGCATAATGAATAGCATTGGAAACCAGATTGATAAAAACCTGAGACATCTTTTGCTTATCTGCTTCTACAAAAATCTGTGGATGCAGGGTTTGAATCTGTAATGTTGTATTATGTTTTTCAGCTTCAAGATCCAGAAGGTCAAAAATTTCTTTTATCAAAAGATTCACATCAAATCTTGAAACTGTAAGATTAATTTCTCCTGCTTCAAGTCTGTTAATCATATCCAGATCGGTGACAATAGCAATCAGTCTTTCAACAGAAATATCTATTCTTTCCAGATACTTATCCCGGATGGTTAAATTATCTACCCCACCATCTCTTAGGGTTTCCACATATCCCTGAATGGAAAACAATGGCGTTTTGAGCTCATGAGAAACATTTCCAATATATTCTTTACGATAGCTTTCCATTTCCTTCATCATATCGATCTCAGAAACTTTCTGCTGATTAAGATCAGAAAACCTTTCTCCTAATTCTTTAATGGTAATATTTTCATCATTGTTATTTACAATCTCCTGTGGTAAAAGCTGTGAAAGCCCACGAACCTGCTTTTTACCGTAGTAATTAAACAGCAATTCAAGGACTAAATAATTAACAATAAAGATAATAACGAGACAAAGGATAAGTCCTATTTTGAAAAAAGGAGTTTTATAATAAATATCTTTCAGTGAATCAAAAATGATCACCAATAAGAACATCACCAATGTTATTAAACATGATGCGACAAGAGTAAGCCTGTAAAATTTCAATTTTACAATTTTTATGGGTTAGTAGGGTAAAGGTAGGATATTTCGTTATTAAACGATCAACTTATATCCTATTCCTTTTAGAGTCTGAATGGTATTAATTCCTAATTTCTCTCTCAATCTTCTGATATGAACATCGATCGTTCTTTCACCAACGATAACATCATTACCCCAAACTTTCTCTAGAATTTCTTCTCTTTTGAAAACTTTTTCAGTGTTAGATGCTAAAAGATAAAGCAGATCAAATTCTTTTTTAGGAAGTAAAAACTGCTGCCCGGCTTTAGAAACTCTGAAATTATCTTTATCAATAATTAAGTCTCCGATTTCAATTAATTTAGCATTGTCAGAAACCTGAGATGTTAATTGTAATAGGGCGTTTACTTTAGAAATAAGAATTTTTGGTTTGATCAGTTTTACGATGTAATCATTTGCTCCTGCCTGAAAACCGGCTAATTGAGAAAATTCTTCACTTCTTGCAGAAAGAAAAACAATTAATGATTTTTGAAGTTCTTTAACTTTGCGAAGTTCCTGGCAAGTTTCGATACCATCTTTTTCTGGCATCATCACATCCAGTAATATAAGGTCCGGAATAATTTCTTTAGCTTTTTCTATTCCTTCGTTACCATTGGTAGCGGTATAAATATCGTAGCCTTCCTTTTCCAGGTTATAAGACAGAATCTCTAAAATATCCAGTTCATCGTCTATTAAGAGTATTTTCTTTTGGTTCATTTTCAATTTTTACGAGTCAAAGTTAATAATTTTTATACCACAGATGAACAAATCATCTATCGTTCATATAAAGTTAACAATTATATCGTTTTGTTAATGTTTAGTTAAGAAAAAATTAAATTAAACTAAACCATTAAGACCGATTAACTTTTATTTCTTTGCAGCGAAAGAATATAGTAAAATAAAATGAATTTTAAGAAAGTTAGTACAGCGGTTATATTTTTAACCGCCTCATCGACTGCATTTTATGCTCAAGATACCAGGCAAGATACCATCAAGAAAGAGAAAAAGATCGAAGGTGTTGTCATCCAGGGTAGTAGCAATAAAAAAACTGAAACTGCTGTATTAGGAGAACAGAAAAAGGCAATTATCCAGAAGCAAGCGGTAAGCGCCGAGGAAATTTCCAGAAAAGGAATCTCTAACGTAGAACAAGGTCTTACGAAAGTAACCGGAATCACTACAGTTGAAGGAAGAGGACTTTTCGTAAGAGGTCTTGAAGAAAGATACAACTATCTATTAATAAACGGACTGGGATCTCCTTCTAACAACCCTTTCCAAAAAATCATTGCATTAAAGCAATTCCCAACCGATGTTGTAGGTAAATTAAATATCTATAAAACATTCAACTCTAACCTTTATGGTGATTTCGCCGGAGCCACTTTTGATATTGAAACCTTAACGATTGATAAGTCATTTTCAAAAATTGAATTTAGTGTTGGTGTAAATACATTAAGTACATTCAAGGATGGTTTCAAAATTTCAGAAGGAGCAGATGGTTTCGACGGTTATTTAGGACTTAACTCGAACGACAAAAAATTACCTTCAGCAATTAGAAATGCTCGTCCAAACAACTACAGATTTTCAGCAGCTGAATCATTATCCCAGTTTAAAGATAATTGGAATGTGGATAATGTAAAATCTCTACCAAATACGAGTATTGGTTTTACAACAGTACAAAAAATGAAGGCTGGTGAAACGGGGAGCTTAGGTATATTATTCTCATTAAATCAAAGTTCCGAATATTCTTATAAAGAAGGTGCAAAAAATCAGTTTAAAGATTTTGGAGGAATAATCAATCTTAATAATGACCTTCAAAGAAAGCAGTACAATTATGAATTAGAATCTTCTGCTCTCTTAGGTTTTGGATATAAAAATAAAGGAACAGCGATCAATTTAAACGCTATGTATCTTCAAAACGTAAATAATATTATTGAAGATTACTATGGATACAAAAACAATCAAGTTCAAAATAGAGATGTTGGATTTTTCCGTACTAACCAACAGGATTTATCAAGATTTCTAAATATTCAATTAACAGCCTCTCAAAAATTAGGGGACAGACATCAATTTAAAGCTGGAGGAAGTTATGTAATCAACAACTACCAACAGCCAGACAGAAAAATATTAGAAGGAAGCCGTCAAGACGCAAACGGAAATAATTTATCAGATGACCAATTACTTTTGGCTTATGGTGGAAATAATATTATTCGTCAGTATCTTGATGTAAATTCAAGGTTCTATGGTTCAGCATATGGAGAGTATTCAGTTTTCTTAGGAGAGAAAGGAGATAAAAAAGATTATCCGATGCAATTATCCATTGGATATAATGGTTTCGCTGATTTAAGAAAAACGTCATATCGCTTCCTTTTCGGAAAACCTAATGGAACTGCTGGACAAACTTTTTTAATTGATAAAAACAAACCTCAAGACAAATTCAATCAAGACTTAGCTAATAATTTATTTTATTTCCAAGAAGAATCTGATGGATCTAAGTTCTTTACGAGCATGTATCAATTTGTAAATGCAGGATATATTAATTTTAATTATAAACCATCCGAAACGTGGGATTTCTTACTAGGGGCTCGTTATGAAAATGATATGACCTTAATACGTTTTTCACAACAAGGTGCACCTAATAAAGAAAATAAGGAAAAAATAAGAGACTTATTCCTTCCTTCAATTTCCATCAAAAAAGCACTTAATAATAAAAATAACTTAAGATTCGCTTTCAGTAAAACAGTCACGAGACCTGTTCTTATTGAAACAATGGATATTGATTATATCAACCCAGATAATGAAACCATTAGAGGTAATCCAAATATCGAAAACAGCAATAATTACAATTTTGATTTGAAATGGGAATATTTCCCAACTACGAAGGAAATGTTTGCCGTTAATTTATTTGCAAAAAGAATTAACAATGCTATTGAAAGATCATTTGTTTCTTCAGGAGATGCAAATGGTGTAACCGTTACTTTTTATAATGCTAAAAAAGCAGACCTTGCAGGAGTTGAGCTAGAGGGAATCATTAGCCTGGGAAGAATCTCTGAATCATTAGATAAATTTACTTTGGGCGCCAATGCAACATTTATGTACACTGATGTTGAAAGAAGCGAAGATCAATTAAAACTTGAGCAACCCAATCCAGAATTTTATAAAGGAGGTCTAAGAAAAAGAGGTCTTCAAGGTGCTTCACCTTACACGATTAATGCAGATTTGAAATATGAAATGAAAACTAAGAACAATCTTAGCAGAACATTCTCACTGGTATACAATGTTTCAGGTTCTAAAATATATGCAGTTGGAACTTCCGGCTCAGACAACTTTTACGAAAAGCCATTTCATCAGTTAGATTTTATTTATCAGGAGCAAATCACAAAGAACTGGAATGTGAAAGCTGGAGTTCAAAATATATTCAATAACAGATACAGAATACTCTTAGGAGATAAAAGTTATTATAATGTAGATACAAATGGTATTAATACTTATACAGACTACTTCCGAGGAGTAAACTTTAACCTTACTGTAGGTTATACTTTCTAACAAATTTTTAATAAATAATAAATCATATATAAAATGAAAAGAAGATTTTTATCATTATTATCGCTAACATTTATATTAGCAGCGGCCCTAAACTCATGTACTATCGATGTAAATGACGGATTAGGAGACGAAATAGTTACTCCTAACCCTGATACAACAGTACTTACAGGTACAATCAATAAAGATACTGTATTTAAAAAAGGAAATTATACTTTAAAAGGTATTGTAAAAGTGACAGGTGGAGCAACTTTGACTATTGAAGCAGGAGCTAACTTCACGGTTGACACATCTACGAACAGCAGTTTAGTTGTTCTTCAAGATGGTAAAATTAACGCTGTAGGAACTGCTGCTGAACCAATTGTATTTACTACTACTACAAAAACACCAGGAGACTGGGGAGGAATTACCTTGTATGGAACAGCACCTATTAAAGCTATAAATGGTACATCAAGTGCACTTTCAGAAGATGGGAATGCAGTGTATTATGGTGGAAATGATGCTAATTCAAACTCTGGAACTTTGAAGTTTGTAAGAGTAGAGTATGCTGGTAAAAAAATTGGTGATGGAACATCTGAAACGAATTCCATGACATTCTATGCAGTTGGAGCAGGTACTACACTAGAAAATCTAGTTACTTACAAAGGGACTGATGATGGATATGAATTTTTCGGAGGAACCGTGAGCGCTAAAAATATTGTATCATATGGTAACTATGATGACTCATTTGACTGGCAGGATGCTTGGAGTGGACAAAACAATACAAATTGGTATGCCTTCCAGACAGGTGTTGGTAATTTTGGGATGGAAATCGAATCATCTGGAAATGTAGACAATACAGCACCAAAGATTTCGAATATCACACTTATTAGAGCTAATAACACAAATCCGGAAACAGCTAATTCACCAGAAATTTCAGCTATTCAATTTAAAAAACAAGGAACAGGTATTTTCTCTAATGTTTATATCAGTGGTTATAAAAACATCGGAAATCAAAAAGGATATTCAGTTCTTATCCAAGATGCTGCTACTGAAACTAGTCAGGTAAATACAGGTAAAATAGTAGTTAATCCTCTTACTTACTTAAACTCTGATAATGCTGGAGTTTGGGGATATGCATATACTCCAAACGGTGGTAAGACTTTCACTAATGCAACAACGGTTACAAAAGTATCTTTAGTTGCAGGAGCTTGGGCTACTGTGGATGGTGTTAACCTTCTAGCTGGATTACAATAATTAAGTAATTAGTTTCTCATATCAAATTGAAAGAAGCCATCAGAAAATAATTTTCTGATGGCTTTTTCTTTTATTAATATTCATACTTATTAAGAAGTATGATTCTCCTTATTTTATGTATAAGTGCTTGAGTAAAGTTTCTGTTATTCTTAGTTTCAGTTAAAATTTTCGCAATATTTTCATTTAAATAATTCATTTCAAGAATAAAATCAACACATAGATTTAACCAATAACTTTGCTTATTCTCCACCATATCTTTTAATATTAATTCTATAGGAAAAATATCTGAAAGTAAAACATCATATTTCTTAGTTAGTATTCTCAATTGCTCACTTACCGCTTCTATATTTTCAAATACTATATAGAATGGATAGCCATAAAATGAATTAACACTAATATTCTGTACCTTTTCTTTATAAACAACCTTCCAGCTATCACCAAGAAAACAACAGTTGTATTGTAGTTTGGGTAAGTAAATTATTTTTTCTTCCACCAGAATAATCTCGTATATTTTTATCACACAAAAGGTATTGAATAATATTCAATACCTTTCTATTTTGGATGATCTTTGCTTTTTTATTAATATAGTTTCGTCATATTTTATCGTATAAATTAAGTCGTAAGAAAATCCTTAGGAATCACATTTTTTAATTCCTTTGCTTTTAGCAATCTGTTTTGTCCGTAATGTTCTATGGTAATTACTTTCTTTAAGTCGCTTTTAGCAATTTTTGGTTCTAATAGTAATGAGTAGAATCTTGCTATATCCACTCTTAGACCCTCTGTTTCTATGGTATACTGTTCTTGACCAGATTTAAGGCATTCATCAAATAATGACAGCAGCTGATAAAGGTTAACCATCTCTTCCTCAGAAAGAAGCGCTTTTTTGGAAAATAATTTAAACTTACTTTTACTGTTCTCAGCCTGTGCAGTTGAATGATTAAAATTCCCATCAGGAACATTAAGCTTTATCTTTAGATAGCTAATCATCTGTTCAGGGGATATTCTATCCTGATAGTAATCCTGAAGTTCTTTTAAAGAGGTCCATCTGCTTCTATCCAGTGACAAATCCACCTGTCTCAAAAAAGCATAAAAGAAAAGAATTTGTTTGTAATCTACTTCTAAATAGTTCATGATATATAATTATTTATTAGCCTCTCCAAAATTTTGGAAGGTGAAACAATAGTTTTTCATAAAAAATTTTTGTGCGATAGTGTTTAATATTTTCCACAGCATCACTGCTCTGAAATAACTGTACGAATTTATTTTATTCTTAAATAATAAACGCATTTTATTACGTAAAATTAATATTAAAATTATATTAACCAAATTTCATTCAACATAAAATAGAAAACACCTTCAGAAATTAATTCCCAAAGGTGCTTGATTACAAAAACAAGTATTAAAAAATATATTAATCCTCTTTCCAGAGTAAATTTCCCTGAGCCATAAATCCTTTTACTTCAGATATTCTCGCAACAGCTTCTGCAGAGCAGCTTGCATCTACGAAGACAACGTTAGCTTCATCATCTCCTTTAGGCCACTGTTGAGTTCCTTTTTCATCTAATGGGAGAATATTTTGGGTAGCAAACTCTAAAGTACGTGAAAGCTCTAATTCTGTTTCATAACCATAGAGCTCAGCAATTAAATTGGCTTTCTGCAGCATATTCCCTGATCCAAAAGTACTCCAGTAATCCTGTACGTTGTCATTACCTATTAAAACATTGACTCCATATTTTTTCAATGTTGGAATTGGCATAATTGTTCCCCTGAATGGAACGGAAGAAGCTATTCCAACTTCAGCCATTGCCAATCTTTCTGCAATGTGTTCTGTTTCCTTTAATGAAAGATGCCCTAGAGCAAAAGCATGGCTGACAAAAGTCTTTCTTTTAAGTTGTGGATTCTCAATCACCTTATCAATGAGATAATTGATTGTTTTCATTCCTGGCTCGCCAACTTCGTGTAAATGAATATCAATTCCTTTTTGATTATCCAAAGCCAATTGAACGGTAAAATCAATCACCTTTTCAATACTTCCATCGATACTATATGGGTCTAAGCCTCCAATAAAATCAACAGTTTTTAATGCTGCGGCTTCTTTCATCAGAGGAGCCGAATCCGTATAATACAATCCATGTTGTGGAAAAGCAACCAATTCAGCTTTGAAGAAATCTTTTTTATGCTCTAAAGCTTTTTCTAAATTTTCTAAAGACTTTAATCCAGAAGTAGGATCAATATTGAAATGGGTTCTTGCAAAACTTGTCCCATAACCTTGTAGCAAAGAAATCAATTGTTCTGCACGTTCAACAGAGGTCTTTAAAAGTTCAGGGATAATCTCCTGCTCATAAGTAATCATGTCTTTTACCGTTTTTCTTTTCGGTGAAAGCGCTTGCCAGGGCAGTCCATATAAAGTCTTATCTAAATGCACGTGCATGTCTTTGAATGCAGGAAGCATCAAAAACTCTTTTGCATCAATCCCCTTTGAATGTACATCATTAGGTCTGACAGCCTTTATTCTTCCGGCTTCAATTTCAATACAAAAGAGAGCTGTTTTTGTTCTGACAACCTCTTTATCATCATATTCAAAGCCTGTTTCCAGACGTACATTTTTTAATGTATAACTTCCTGTACCGATAGAGTGATATTCTGACTTCATACTCATGATTTTACACCACAAAGTTACATCCGTCATATCTAAACCAGGTGTACCAATTATATCAATATTTGTATCAATTATTATTCTTTAAATTGAGAGGGAGTCATTCCTGTCTGGGCTTTAAAAAATTTGGAAAAACTGGCGTGATCATAGAAACCAAGATCATAGACAATATCTTTTACCGACATTTCTGAAACCTTCAGTAGCCTTTTTGCTTCAAGTAAGATCCGATCCTGGATAAGAGAAGAAGCTGAAGCATTCAAGTTTTTCTTGCAGACAATATTTAAATAATTTGCCGAAATACTCAACTTTTCAGCATAAAAAGAAACAGAACGCTCTTCTTTAAAATGTTTATCGATTAAATGTAAAAATTTGGAGATAATGGGATTTGAATTAAAGATTTCAAAATCATTAAAAGTCCCTTCAACGGATTTACTTATGAGCAATCCGATCACTTCACTTCTTTTTTGTATCAATTCCCAGAATGCCACTTTTTCATTTAAAATACTCTGAATGCCTTTAAACTCATACAAAAGCAATTGATATATTTCCTTTGAAATAGTAATAACAGGATGATTGTGGTAGTAAGAAGCAGAAAACCTTAAGGCAGGTAAGAAACTTTCAAACCATTCACGACTTATCATTAACTGATATCCTATTGTTTCTTTCTCTATGATCCAATGATGAACCTGGCCTGGAAAAACCAGGTGAACCTGATTGTTTTCAACTTTATATTCTTTAAAATCAATCGTATGAAAGCCTCTGCCCTGTTCAAAAAGATTAATGATAAAAAAATCATGCTTATGAGGTTTATCAATTGATCTTTCCCCATGAAGCTCATTAAACACCAGATTACAACCCTTCGACTGATCTTCACTAAATTCATGAATACCTAAAACAGGAAAATAATCTGATCCGTGACTCATTCTACTCTTAATTTACTTTCTAAAATAAGTAAATTTTATGAGAGTGAATAACAGACTTTACTAAAAGACTACATTTCCCTGATGAATTAGAGATTCTACATGTGAAATCCTTGAAACAGCCTCTGCGGAACAGCTGGCGTTAAGAAATACCAAATTAGCATCATCCCCTTTTTTAGGCCATTGCTGATTTCCTTTATCATCTAAAGGAAGAATATTTCCCGTCGCCAGTTTCAAACTTCTTGATAATAAAAACTCTGTTGAATATCCATACAATTGCGCCATCAGATTCGCTTTCTGCAAAACACTTCCAGTTCCGAAAGTATTCCAATGATCAACAATACTGTCATTACCTGTTAAAACCGTTACATTATGCTTATACAGAGTGGGAATTGGCATAATAAGACTTCCGAAAGGAATAGTAGAAACAATTCCTATTTGAGCATTCGCCAATTTTTCAGCAACTTCCTCTTGTTTTGGTTTATCCAATTTTCCCAATACAAAACAATGACTTAAGTAGGTTTTCCCCTTAAGACTGGAATTTTCATTGACTTTATCAATTAAATACTCTACGGTTTTTAATCCTGATTCTCCTGATTCATGCAAATGAATGTCAATTCCTTTTTTATGGTCCAATGCCAACTGGACTGTAAAATCAATTGTTTTTTCAATCGCCCCATCAATCGTATATGGATCTAGGCCACCGATGTAGTCGATATCCATAGAAGCCGCCTCTTTAAGATAAGGTACTGAATCGGTATAAAAAACTCCATGTTGAGGAAAGGCAACTAATTCTGCTCCAAAAGTTCTCTTTTTATTTACTAAAGCCTTTTCAAGATTTTTTAATGAATCCAGTTTTGAAGTCGGCTCAACGTTAACATGGCTTCGTGCAAAGGAAGCACCCTTAGATTGCAGCAATTCTATCATTTTTTCAGCTTTAAAAGTTGAATTTTTCAACATTTCCGGAAGTATTTTCTGCTCCAACGCGATCATCCCCTTTACACCACCTGTTCTTTTTCTTACCGCCTGCCATTGGTCACCATAAAAAGTCTTATCCAAGTGAATATGCATATCCTTAAATGCAGGAAGCATCAAAAAGCCTTTGGCATCAATTGCTTTACTATTAGGTTGATTCGGAGCTATTGCTATTATCTTTCCGTTTTCTATTTCAACGCAGAACAAATCAGTTTTCGTTGAGATCACCTCCCCTTCTTCATATTCAAAACCGGTTTCCAAACGTACATTTTTAAGGCTAAGCTTCCCTTTTGCTAAAGGAGAGATGTTTTCTGAAAATAAATTTGTAGCACTCATAGTACCTGAAATTAAAGTTAATCCTGCCATTGCCAGAGCAGAACTTTTAATAAAGTCTTTGCGGGATATATTATTTGAAATGTTCATTCCGAGTCGATTTATTACAAAGTTAAGAACACCGCATCTAAAGAACGAGTATAGTTTATAACAGTTTCTGTATGATTTATGCTTTAGAATATTAATTGGTTTAATCGTGTACTAAACTGTTTCTTCAAATTTTCGATTTGCTAACTTCTAAGGAAAAAAACAATAGTCATTAATTAAGCAACATTAAAAATTTTCTTTAAAGTTCAAATATCAAAATCTATATTTAAAACAAACGGTTTTGATATTCCTATCTATTTTTCTCTTATTACCATTAGTAACAATTAAAGAAATTTCAGATTCCAGATTCTATTAATCAGAATTAATAAGTTTAAGTTTTTACCCATTACGATTTGCAACCTTCACTATCCTTTTACCAACGTTTTCTCCATTCAATACACCGACCAAAGCTTCCGGAAGCTTTTCAAACCATCAATAATATCTTCTTGAACGATTATACTCCCAGATTTCACCCACTTCTCCAAATCTTGGATTGCCCTGTCTTGCTCATGCAAAAAATCAAACAATAAAAATCCCTTCATAATAAGGCTTTTCAATATAATCTGACCAGGAATATTTTTTTTGAATTAACGTGAATTTAGGTTAAGCAAAGTTTAAAAAGAAAATACACAGTGTTTAAATCAAAAAATAAGACCGGGTTTACAATCCGGTCTTATTTTTTGATTTATTTATTGGAATATTCAAATTTTCTTACTGCTTCCAATGTCATATCAATTTCTTTATCTTTAATGGCATCACTGATAAAGTATGTCTCATAACCACTTGGTGGAAGATATATTCCATTGGTTAGCATTTGATGGAAAAAATTATTGAACAAGGAATGATTCGCTTCCTGCGCTTCATCAAAATTCGATACCCTATTGATATGAAAGAAAACCGACATCATAGAACCTTTTCTATTAATCTTATGCGCGATCCCTTTTTCATTTAAAATTTTTCCAATTTCAAAATCTAAGGTTTCCGTTGTTTTATTAAGTCCTTCGAAGAAATTCTGATCATTTTTAATCAACTGAAGTGTTTTTAAACCCGCTCTCATAGCCAAAGGATTTCCACTTAATGTTCCAGCCTGATATACTCCCCCTTTCGGAGCCAGATGATCCATGATTTCGCTTCTTCCAGCAAAAGCTCCTACCGGAAGACCTCCACCGATCACTTTTCCGTACGTTACTAAATCTGCTTTCACATTGAAAAGTTCCTGAGCACCTCCAAAAGCTAATCTGAATCCTGTCATGACCTCATCAAAAATTAATAAAGCTCCATTCTCATCACAGATCTTTCTTAAGTTTTGTAAGAAATTATTTTCCGGGAGAACACATCCCATATTTCCGGCAACCGGCTCAATAATTACAGCGGCAATTTCTCCCTGATTATGACGGAATAAGTCTTCTACCTGTTCAAAATCATTATATCTTGCTAATAAAGTATCTTTTGCAGTTCCAGCTGTTACACCCGGAGAATTTGGATTTCCAAAAGTAGCGGCGCCACTTCCTGCTTTGATCAAAAATGAATCTGAATGACCATGATAACATCCTTCAAACTTCACAATCTTATCTCTTCCTGTAAAACCTCTCGCCAATCTTACAGCACTCATACAAGCTTCAGTACCCGAAGAAACCATTCTGATCTGATCAATATTTGGAACGTTCTCTACAATAAATTTTGCAATTTCAGTTTCCAGCTCTGTAGGAGCACCAAAAGAGAACCCTTTTTCCGCCTGAATTTTTAATTCTTCCAAAACTTCAGGGTGAGTATGTCCCAAAATTGCAGGACCCCAAGAATTAATATAATCAATGTAGGTATGATCATCCGCATCCGTAAGGTAAGCTCCTTTTGCCGATTTCATGAACACAGGAACTCCCCCCACTGATTTGAATGCCCGAACAGGGGAATTCACCCCTCCCGGAATGTATTTATAGGCTTCTTCAAATAAAGCCGAACTTCTTTGATACTTCATTTTTTTATTTTTTATTATTTAACCCTCGAAATAAAGGGTTCCATCTTCTCCTGCATAATTTTTTTGTCCATCAACCATTTTAAAGTATAGCTGAAATGGGTAGCCATTTTTTAGAATCTTACTATCTGGATAAAATTCTCCATCTAAAATTCGATTATCTGGAAGAATTGTTTTAAAAATTCGATTATTCTGATTGTTTGGATCAGGCTCAGAAAGAATAATAATGCCACTACCATCTATTAAAGCAATTGACAAGTACTTGATTGGATAAAGTTCATTAGAGTTCTCATCCATCAAACCAAATAACCAGCCATTCGAATCTGTTGTTACAACATAAAATTTTCCATTATAAATTTGTACTCCAACATGTGTAATATTAGGAGTATCTAAAAATATTTTCTTGAGTTTAGGAATATAAATCCCTATAGATCTATTATTTGAAACTATTTCAAGATAATTTATTCTAAAATTAAAACTGTATTGATCATTATCGAAAGGCTTGAGCATCTTCCAATCTTCCTCATCTAAACTCTCTCTTATCATTTTCCCCTCGTAGGTCTTAGAAGAAGACCATCCCGAGTCATTCAATACAGTATTTGAAACAGTAACAAATCTATCCAGTCTCATTTTAGATTTAATAGAATACCTGTATAAGTCAAATCCATCAAAAACAATATATGTATCACCACTTATACTTATAGGCATGCCTTCTGAAATAAAACGCATTATCTGGATAGAGTTTTTATCAATAATACCAAATTTACCATTTTGTTCAGCGTGAAATCCACCAACAGAATGATCATAAAAACTAATACTGTAATATTGTGGCTGAACCATTACGCGTCTATTTGCATCACATAATCCCCAGACTTTTCCTCTTCGGTATGGAATATAGTCCAGTTCCTGCGAAAACATAGTACAGGATATGAATAATAAAAATATCCATAGATATTTAATATCCATATTGAGCATTTTCATGGTTTGACTGGGTATTAATTTCTAGGCTTCTTATCTATCAGGTAAATTAACTGGCCTGCAGAAGGTTGCTGACCTTCATCCATTCTGTTTTTTGCGTATAGTTTATGTAGCTTAATTCCGAATTTCTGTGCAATATCATGCATATCTTCACCTGATTCAGCTTTGTAAATTGCTGTATTTCCAGCTGAATTTTTTGATTCAAGAAATACAATTTCGTTTTTCTTAAGAGTGGTACCTTCCAATTCATTCCATTTGATCAACCTGCCTTCGCTTACTTTGAATTTATTGGCAATGTATTTCACGTCGGTATCTTCAGGAATAACAATGTATTTTAAACCATCATTCGGATGACTTTTTATTAAAATAGAATTGAGAATTTCAGCTTTTGTTTTAATTCTTTCTACCCTTTTCTGTTGCTGTGCATAAGAAGTCTGCTTATATGGTACACTCACTGTAACAGGGTCTTTTTTTGTAACTTTTGAAGGCTCCAGCTTTGCCATAAAAGCTCTGTCATCTTTTAGATCCGGATACATGCTTAATACGGCATAAAGAACCTCTCTAGAATTGGTATTATCAAACTCATAAAGTTTATATCTTTCAATTTTACCAATCAGAATAGAAGCATAACGAGGGTTAGTGGCATATCCAGCCTTTTTTAAACCATACGCCCAAGCTTTGTAATCTTTCATATCCAGATTGAACAAATTGGTGTAATACTTTCTTGTTGATAAAAATATCGAATGATCTTCGTAGGACTGTCTGGGATCATCATATACACGGAAGCACTCATTAGGTGCATCGTCAGTATGTTTCATCGTTTTACCGGTCCAGTCTTCTTTACATTTTATCCCAAAGTGATTTTTCCCTTCCTGAGCCAACCTGCTTTGCCCCCCTCCTGTCTCCAAAAGTCCCTGAGCAAGAGTAATAGAAGCGGGAATTTTATATTTCTCCATTTCTTCTACTGCATATTGAGCAAATTTTTGAATATATTGGTCTTCAGTAGCCCAAGTCTGAGCTGAGAATTTTGACAAAACTAAAAGGCTTATTAGCAAGAAAAGTCTTTTCATGTTTTTCAATTTTTACTTTATATAATTAATTTTCTATTCTGTTTTTCTAAAAGCAAATTAGCACCTTCAATCCCTTGTAAACCTCCGGTATGAAAGCATAAAATCTTGCTATCTTCAGGAAAATAACCTTCATCAATCAGTTCAAAAACTTTTTGCATCATTTTTCCTGTATAAATCGGTTCAAGAGGAATATCATATTTCTCTTTAAAATCATTCATAAAACGAATGTTTTCATCCTTTATTTTACCATAACCTCCAAAACTAGAATCTATTAGATTAAAATTTTTCTTTAAGGTTAATTGATAGATCGTTTCCTGTAATGAAGAATCATCAACTACTTTAAAACCTATAACTTTCTGATTCCCTTCACAAAATTTCGAAATACCAGCAATTGTTCCTCCCGTCCCAACTGCCGTGCAAAGATAATCAAATTCTTTTGTTTCATTATTAAGCATCATTTTTACACCTTGAACAGCATCCTCATTGGTTCCCCCTTCCGGAACAATTAAAGCTCCGGGAAATTCCTGTTGTAAAAATTCTGATAATTTTTCTTTATTGCGATATTCTTCACGGGAAACAAATTTTAGGTTCATCCCGTTTCTAAAAGCAAAAACCAATGTAGGGTTATCCCGCCATTTATCTTTAAGTTCCTCACCTCTTATAATTCCAATTGTACGAACTCCCAATAATTTTCCTACTGCAGAAACAGCAGAAATATGATTAGAAAAAGCGCCACCAAAAGTGATGATCAATGGATCTTCAATATGGATTCCTAAATAATTATTAACATTATGAAAAAGTTTCCAGTACTTATTTCCCGAGATCAAAGGATGAACAAGATCTTCTCTTTTAATGAAAAGTTTAACCTTTTTATCGATGAAAATTTCCTGAATGGGAATTTTTTCGGTTGGGACTTTTAATAGCATTTTAATTTAAATGATACTGTTTTAACAAAATTAGTGTTTTTAGCATTAACAAGTGTTCTGATGGTTTTGACTTAAACCAAACTCAGACCCCTTATTATAAGTATTTCCAAAAGCTCCATAATTTTCTTTTTTTCAGATAGTTGAGATCACTTTCCATCGCATAGGCTTCTCTTTCAAACGAAATATTCTTATAAGCCAGATAAGGATCTTTAAGCTTGAAAAGGTGATAATAATATTCTATAACATAGAAAATATAGAAGAAAAATATCAGTAGTTCTAATTGTTGTCTTAAATGAATTTTCTCGTGATTGATCAATACATTATTTTCCTTATCTTCGGGTTTCTTTACGAAGATAAAGGGAAAGAGAGCAATGCCATTAATTTTTAATTTTTTTAATGGTTTTTGGCACACAATTATCATAGTAACAAATATAAAAGTTTTTGATCAAGATTTAACTTATGGCTCATTTTGACATCAAAGAACATGAAGACTTTTACTACAATGAACAAGGGTACAAAGTTTTTACAGAAAAGTTTCATCTGAAACGAGGATATTGTTGTAAGAGTGGCTGTAGACACTGTCCTTACGGATACGATAAAAAGACCGATACATTCATTAAAAACGATAAAAAAAATAAATAAAATGAAAAAATATATTTTTATTTTGTTAGCCGCGGCTACTTTAGGATTAACTTCTTGTAGCCCATTTCAGGTACGTTCTGACTACGCCGAAACAGCAAATTTCACATCTTACAAAACTTATAAAATAAGAATTGATGACTTGAAATTGAATGATATTGATAAAGATAGAGTTCTGAATGAACTATCGAGACAATTACAAACTAAAGGTCTTTCATCAGGAGAAAATCCAGATTTAATTGTCAATGTAAAAGCCAATCACAAAAAAATAACAGATATTAACAGTACTTCTCCTTACGGAATGTGGGGATGGGGTGGTTCTTTCGGTTGGGGAATTGGAATGAGCAGAACATGGACGAGCAACTACAACGAGGGGGCTCTAATTGTTGATCTTATTGACACAAAAACCAATAAACTTGTTTGGCAGGGAATCGGTAGCGGAATTTCTGTAGATTCTCCAAAATCAAAACAAAGACAAATTCCAGAAATCATGGCGGAAATAATGAAAAATTATCCTCCACAGAGAAAATAAAATTTATTTAGATCAAAATTATATATAAAGCCAATACAGCCCTGTATTGGCTTTTTTGTGCTCAAAAACGTGGAAAAGATTCAGGAAATCTCACGAATACAGCTAAATATAGCATCTAATGCATAGCATTCAAAATTAACAATAATGTAATTTATCTTTTCGTAAAATTGTAGTAATCTTACACCCTAAATTTTATTAATATGAAAAAAATTATCTTATTTCTTGCTTTTGCAGGTGTTGCTAATGCCCAGGCTCCGTCGGGTTATTATTCTTCTGCAAATGGACTTACCGGTGCTTCTTTAAAAACGGCACTAAGCACCATCATAACAAATGGACATCAGGACAAAGGATATGGCGGATTATGGACGGCTTATAAAACAACTGATATTGATAAAACCTACGAAAATGATGGTTCTATTATGGATATCTATTCTGAAAAGCCTACTGCTGCGGATCCTTATAACTATACGGTAGTTACTAACCAATGTGGTACTTATTCAGTAGAAGGAAATTGCTACAACCGTGAGCATATTGTTCCACAAAGTTTATTTAATGAAGCTTCACCAATGGTTTCCGATGTGAATTTTATCAGAGCAACTGATGGAAAGGTAAATGGAATGAGATCTAATTATCCTTTCGGAAAAGTTGGAACAGCTACATTCACCTCTAAAAACGGTTCAAAACTAGGAAATTCTGTTTCTTCAGGATATGGTGGAACAGTTTTCGAGCCTATCGATGAATTCAAAGGTGATGTTGCCCGTATGATCTTTTATTTTGTAACACGTTATCAAAGCAAACTTTCTACTTTCTCTTCAGGTAACATGCTTGGAAATACAACTTTCCCTGGATTACAAACCTGGGAGCTTAATGTTTTATTAGCCTGGCATAATCAGGATCCTGTTTCTCAGACAGAAATCGTCAGAAACAATGCTACTTATACTTACCAGGGAAATAGAAATCCTTTTATTGATAATCCGGCTTATGTAGATCAAATTTGGGGATCTCAGCAGCCTTCAAATGATACACAGGCACCCACTACAGTTACAGGTCTTACCGTTTCAGGAAAAACATCCAGTAGTGTTTCTCTTTCATGGAGTGCATCAACAGATAATGTAGGAGTTTCTTCTTATGACGTTTATATGAATGGAAGCTTAAAAACCAATGTTAGCTCCACTTCTGCTAATATTTCAGGATTAAGTTCTTCTACCACCTATAATTTCTATGTAGTGGCTAAAGATGCAGCTGGAAATACTTCTTCAAACAGTTCAACCGTTTCTGCAACAACAGAATCCGGAACCACTAATCCGCCAACTGATTGTGTAAATGAAACTTTTGAAACAATTCCTACAGGCAGCTCATCAAGTTATTCAACAAGAACGTGGACTAACAGTGGAATTACTTGGACAGCAACAGATTCCAGAACTGACCAGACAATTTCTAACAAAGCAATTACTGTGAGAGATGGTTCTTTAAAATCAAGCAGCTCAACTAACGGTATTGGATCATTAACAGTGACAACTCAATTAAAATTCAGTGGAAGTAACGGAACATTCAATGTTCTTGTCAATGGAACGCAGGTAGGAACAATTCCTTATAGCGCAACAACTGCAACTACCACTATTAACAATATCAATGTTTCCGGTAATGTGATTGTGACATTAGAAAATAACTCAACAAGTAACAGGGTGGCTCTTGACAACCTAAACTGGACTTGTTACTCTGGAGCAGGAAAGCAAAGCAAGAGCACTGCTTCCGACTTACAGATAGAATCCAGAGATTTACAAATCTACCCTAACCCAATTTCAAATCAGGAAATCTTCGTTAAAGGTGAGACTCAAAATATTAAAGTAGCGGAGATCTATAATTTACAAGGGAAAGTAATGCAGACTATTAACAGCCCTTTTAAAAACAGCAGAAACTCAATTAAAATTAAAAGTCTTGAACAGGGAATTTACATTCTAAAATTAGATAACTCTAGTTTGAAGTTTATCGTTAAATAAAAATTTAACTTAATTATAAATTTAATGGCTTCTCTTTAATTAAAGAGAAGCCATTTTACTATTAAATATTATTTTAATTCTCTTTAGCTGTGCTTATTACCTTTTATTATACAATCATTCAAGAGATTATTTTTTAAATAAAAAAGACTACAATTTTCATTGCAGTCTTTTTAGTTATCATTAACTGGATATTTATTTACCCATGTTTTTTAATTGATTAATTTGATCCATATAACCGCTCCAACCCACTGTTGAAAGAACAAAGATCATGTATATTAAACTTAAAATTCCTATAATAAGACCGATAATACATAATATTCTTCCTACTTTCAAATTATCAAAATCTGAATATAAACTTGGATTTTGTTGATATAAAGCATTATCCTTATTATAAAGGTTCATTCCGATTAATCCGCAGATTACTCCAACAATTCCGTTACAGCAGCAACTTCCTAAGATCGCAACGATTCCTAATACTAATACTGTTGTTGCGTTTGGTAATTTTTGATTCATAGTTTTTTATTTTAATAATTTTAATTTATTGGTAAAGGATGTCTGTAAAAATAGGAAACTACCATGATAATTGAATTAATAATTGCTAAAAAAACTAATGCATTACCGTAATTTCTTTTTTTGTCAATAAAATTCAACCCCACAGTACATAAAAAAAGCAGTAAGGTATATACTGCAGGAAACATATGAAAGGCTTCCGAAAATTTTCCCTCAAAAACCAAAACTATTGCTCTTTGTGTACCACAACCAAAGCATTCTATTCCTAAGAATTTCTTACTTGGACAAGGCAGCATAAAATCTTCGATTTTCATTTTTGGTATTTTTACTATTATTATCTAAAATTAAGAAGAAATTTTAGCTCTGAGATATTGATGCGGAAAAAAACATTCTTCCTGCATTTCAAATGAGCCCTGAATGGCAATATATGGATTCCTCAAAATCTCTCTGGCAATAAAGATCAGATCTGCGTCTCCTTTTTGTAAAATATTTTCGGCTTGTTCCACTTTAGTTATCAAACCTACTGCTCCTGTCTTTACTACAGCTTCATTTCTTACCCGTGAAGAGAAAGGTACCTGATAACCATCAAAAACAGATATTTTTGCTCCATGGATATTTCCACCACTGGAAACATCTACTAAATCTACATTATGATCCTTTAAAACTCTTGCCAATTCTACACTGTTATCAACACTCCATCCATTTTCAGCATATTCAGTTCCTGAGATTCTAACAAATAGTGCTACATTTTCGTTCAACTCATCATTAACTGCGTCTACAATTTCTAATAGAAATCTTATTCTGTTCTCAAAACTTCCCCCATATTCATCTGTTCTGATATTAGAAAGTGGAGATAAAAATTGATGGATCAAATAACCATGTGCCCCATGAATTTCTATGATGTCAAAACCAGCTTTAACAGCTCTTCTTGCAGCAGTCTTAAAATTTTGAACCTGTTCTTTAATTTCTTCAACAGTTAAAACATGTGGAATTCTTTCAGTCGGATGATAAGGAATTGGACTTGGAGCAAGAGTTTCCCATCCCTCCTCCATGGGAATCTGAATATTATTCCAGGTAGATCCTTTTCTTCCAGCATGCGCCAGCTGGATTCCAATCTTACTTTCAGAATTTGAATGAATGAATTCTACAATTTTCTGAAGCTTTGCCGCCTGTTCGTCATTCCAGATACCCATACATTTATTGGTAATTCTTCCACGAGGTTCAACACCCGATGCTTCAACCATTACTAATCCTGTTCCTCCTTGGGATCTACTTCCATAGTGGACAAAATGAAAGTCATTTGCTAATCCGTTTTCACACGAATACATACACATGGGAGACATTACCCAACGGTTTTTCAGTTCAACATTTCTAAACTGTATTGGAGTATATAACATCTTTATCTATTTTGGATTTTAATATTAAATGACGGAATAAAATTGGTTTGCCTACGTGCTGAAAAAGAACTAATTTTATCCCCCCTTTTTAGGCTCCAATATATGAAAAAAGACATACAGATCGGCTATGAATACTTTAAAAATAGTAGCGAACTGAACGATATAGAAAAAAAACTTTTCGAAAGAGCGAAACTAGCTCGTGAAAATGCTTATGCCCCTTATTCTGAGTTTTTTGTTGGCTGTTCCATTTTGCTGGAAAACGGTGAAATTTTCTCAGGAAACAATCAGGAAAATGCAGCCTTTCCTTCAGGACTTTGTGCTGAGAGAACAACTTTATTCTGGGTTGGTGCTAACTTTCCGGATCAAAAAATCAAAAAGATCTTTATCGTGGGCGGACCTAAAGAATTTTCTGAAAAGAATCCTCCTATCCCTCCATGTGGAGCGTGCAGACAAAGTTTAATGGAGTACGAAACAAAGCAAAATGAAAATATTGATCTTTATTTCTCAAGCATGAATGATGAGATTGTAAAAGTTCATTCCATTAAAGATCTACTACCTTTCTATTTTGATGCTACGTTTTTATAATCACTAAGAGTAAAATCATGAAAGTTTAAATTTGCTTATCAATATCATTTAATAACAGAATATTTCGTGATTTCTGATTTAAAAAAACACATTTTAATAGATAAAATTGGCGTTTCTTTTTAAAAACTTATCTTTGCAAAAATTTTGGTTTTCAAGCTATTGAAAATAATAGGGAATTGGGTGGAAAACCCAAACTGTCCCCGCAACTGTAAATCGCAACTATCATATTCTATAACAAACCACTGTGTAAACGGGAAGGTATAGAAAAGCGAAAGTCAGGAGACCTGCCAAAATGATAATATCAAAAATATATTGCTTTCGGAGGAAAAGTAAAATAGTATGAAAAAAACTTTAGTACTACTTTTATCGTCATCTGCCTATTTTTTTTGTCTGGGACAGGAGAAAGCAATTGACACCGTGTATATTTTTGACAACCAAATGAATAAAGTAAAGCTTTTTCATAAGGTAAATACGATTACTCCACAAGATGTGGAAAAAAACTCCACCAATCTTTCAGAGCTTCTACGTTTCCAGTCCAGCGTTTACATTAAAGAAAATGGCCTTGGTGCTGTATCTTCGCCTTCATTTAGGGGAACAACTGCACAACAGACTGCTTTTGTATGGAATGGGATTAATATTAACTCCATATTTCTTGGACAAGGAGACATTAATAATATCCCTTTATTCGGATATGATCAGATCGGAATAAAAGCAGGTGGTGGAAGTGTCATTTATGGAAGTGGTGCTATTGGAGGAAGCATTCACCTCAATAACAATTTACGCTTTAATGATGGCTTCAAAGCATCTTTATATTCTGAGGCAGGTTCTTTTAACACCTTTAATAATTTTGCTCAAGCTGCCTATAGCAATGATAAGTTCAGTTTTAAAGTTTCGGGAAATCACTCGATCAGTCAGAATGATTATGAAGTTGAAGAGAAAAATTACATAAACAGAAACGGGAAATATTACAATACAACATTTAATGTTGGTATATCATACAAAATTGCCAATCATCAAACCCTTTCGTGGCAAAGTCAGTTTTTTGATTCCGCTCAAAACTATCCCATTTTTGTCGAAAATGGGAACAGAACAAGATATGAGACACAAAGTACCAGAAGCTTACTTTCTTGGGACATCAATAAAAGTAAATTTTCGAATAGCCTAAAAGCAGCTTATACAGAAGAAAACTTTCAATATTTCGGCAATTATAACGCTCCAAAAACAAGTGGATCTACAGGAAAGAATTACATTTTTAAAAATGATTTTAACTATTTCATTGTTCCAAAACTGAATTTTAATGTAATTACTGAATTTCAGGTGAATAAAGGAGAAGGATATCAGCCCGTCATCCCAGGTATAAAAACAGAGGGAATTGGAAGTGTAAGTAGAAATGTGGGATCTGTGGCTGGATTATTACGCTATTTCCCAACGAAAGATCTGCGTTTTGAGGCTGGAGTAAAAAAAGATTTTGTTGAAAATATAAATGCACCTCTGCTTTATTCATTTTCCGGAAAATGGGATCCTCTACAATGGTACAGCGTAGGTTTGAATATATCCAAAAACTTCAGATTTCCTACTTTCAATGAGCTGTATTGGAATCCCGGGGGAAACCTTGATTTAAAACCAGAAACATCATTCCAGATAGATATGGATCATGATTTCAAATTTGGTGCGTTTAAACTTACATTAAGCCCATATTATCTTAATATTTCAGACAATATTGTTTGGCTTCCTACAGAATACGGTTATTGGTCTCCTGTAAATATCAACAAGGTGGAATCTTATGGTTTAGAATCTCAGATTACATTTGATAAAAAATTCAATGAACACCATTTCAGATTCAATGTTGGATATACCTTTGCCAAATCAATTAACAAAGAAACTAAGAACCAGATGGTATATGTCCCACTTCATAAAGTTTTTGGAAATTTTGATTATCAGTACGATTTCTTAAAATTTTATGTTCAAGGTTTATTTAACGGTCTTACATATACCACAACCGATGAAAAAAGAGAAGACGCCCTGGATCCTTATTTTGTTTTAAACACTGGAATTTCGGCAACCATCCTAAAAAAATACATCATAGGGTTTAAAGTAAATAATTTAACCAATACTGTTTATGAAACGGTATCCTATTATCCTATGCCAAAACGAAACTACAGTATTTCAGCAACAATAAATTTTTAATTAAAAATAACATGAAAATAACTAAACTCTTACAACTTTTATTTGCTACCATATTGCTATTCAATATTTCGTGTAGTAACAATGATGATGATACATTACCAGTAATTACTTATGAAAATGGTTTCTTAATCGCTAATGAAGGGAATTTTGGAAAGCCTAATGCAGAAGTAACTTTTGTTTCAAGAGATCTGACTTTTAGCCAGAACAGTATTTTTTCTAAAAACAATGGAACTCAACTGGGAGATGTTTTACAATCTGTAGCATTCAATGGTGACAAAGCATATCTTCTGTTGAACAATTCCAATAAAATTCAAGTGGTTAACCGTTATACTTTTAAAAGTACAGGTACAATTACTGATCAAATTGATCAGCCTCGTTACGTTGCCGTTACTACTAATAACGTATATGTAACTAACGATAAGTATAACGGTGCAAAATATGTAAGCATTTATAAAAGCTCAGATTTATCTTTCGTTAAAAAAATTACGTTCAATGATGCTGTAGAAAGAATTGTCGAAGCTGGAGGAAACATTTTTGTTCAAAATGCAAGTTTTGGTTTTGGAAACAAAATTACCTACATCAATACTTCAAATAATGAAATACAATCTGTAATCACATTACCAAACGGAAATATCAACAGAACTATTTCTTATAATGGAAATGTTTATGTTATTGCTTCAGAAGCTACAGATTCCTATATTTATCAGATCTCTAATACTGGAAACATTACCAAAACAACTACTTTAACAGGTATTGCTAATGCCACCAATCTTCAGATAGATGGCGGGAAGTATTTCTTCTCTTCTGCCAACAAAGTATATTCAATGAATATGACATCTAATATCACTCCTACAACTCCTATTATTACAGCTGTAGACGGTGGACAATATTATACTTTATATGGATTTAGCGTTGTAGATGGAAAAATCTTCACATCAGACGTTAAAAACTTTACTGAAGACAGTGAAATTACAGTATATACAACTTCAGGATCAAAAATTAAGTCCTTTACAACGGGTAAAGGTTCTAATGGTGTATATCTGAATTAAGAAATTTATACTTCGATATACAAATAAATTTTATTTTTTTTCATCATTTGTGTTTTTTCCGGGCTGCCTTAGGGCAGCCCGGATTTCTTTTATAAAAGATTTAAATAAAAAAGATCTGAAATAGTTTTTCAGATCTTTTTTATTATTTGAAGTTTTATTTTAAATTTTAGCTTCTAGTCCTAATTTTTCAGCTTCAATAATTACAAATCTTTTCGCCTCATCGTGGTCATTTAAAATTTCACCTTCTAAAATAGCTTCTTTTACTTTTTCTTTTAAAATCCCAATCTCGCGTCCCGGTTTAAGATCAAACATCACCATAATTTCTTCTCCTGAAATTGGGGGCTGAAAGTTTCTTACCTGGTCTTTTTCTTCAACCTCTTTTATTTTGACAGCAACATATTCAAAATTACGTTTGAACTTATCCTGTTTTTTAGAATTTTTCGTCGTTATATCTGCCTTACAAAGTGTAAACAGATCTTCCATATCTTCACCGGCATCAAACAATAGCCTTCTTAATGCAGAATCGGATGCATCATCTGTAATCAAAGCAATTGGACGGGATGAAAGTTTTACCATTTTCTGGACATACTTTAAATCTGGACCTAAAGGTAATTTAAGTCTTTGAAAAAGCGTTTTTGCCATTTTTGAACCTAAAAACTCGTGTCCATGAAATGTCCAGCCCGTTCCCTCAACAAATTTCTTTGTGGGAGCTTTTCCAATATCATGAAGCAATGCTGCCCAACGTAGCCAGAGTTTATCTGTATTTAACGAGATATTATCTACCACTTCCAAAGTATGATAAAAATTGTCTTTATGGGTTTGTCCTTCTACCTCTTCTACTCCTTTCAGCTCTATTAACTCTGGGATAATGTATTTTAAAAGCCCTGTCTGTCCTAATAAACTTAATCCGATAGATGGCTTTTCAGACATCATAATTTTATTAAATTCCACCATGATCCTTTCCATAGAAACTATTTTAATTCTTTCTACTTCCTGACTGATCGCCAATAATGAATTTTCTTCTATTGTAAACTGTAAGGTAGAAGCAAAACGAATTGCCCTCATCATTCTCAGTGGATCGTCAGAATAAGTCTGGACAGGCTCTAAAGGTGTTCTTAAAATTTTCTTTTCAAGATCTTCTATCCCATTAAAAGGATCAATAAGTTCTCCAAAATTATCTTTGTTCAAAGAGATAGCCATTGCATTAATGGTAAAATCCCTTCTTTTCTGATCGTCTTCCAGTGTGCCTCCTTCTACTTCAGGTTTACGACTATTTTCAGTATAGCTTTCCTTTCTTGCTCCTACAAATTCTAATTCAAGATCTCTATATTTGATCATCGCTGTTCCATAGGTCTTAAAAACAGAAACTTTTAACTTAGGATCAATTTCTTCAGCTACACTTTGGGCAAGTTCAATTCCACTCTGCTCAGTAACAAAATCAATATCTGTAGATGCTTTTCTTTTCATCAATAAATCCCGAACATACCCACCAACAATATATACTGACTGATTATTTCTGGCCGCTACTTCCGAGATTATTTTAAAAAGCTTTAGATTTTTATTTTGAGTAAGATTGATGAACATATTTATTATTTAATGTAAAACCACTAAGAAATCCAGTTGTAGATCAATGTTTAAAAACTGATGTATTTTAAACAAACTCCATCTTTCTTAATTTCCTAATGGTTAAATGATCTGCAAAGATAATTAAAATCTTGTTTTCTATTCCCGAAGAACTTTTATTCTATTATCACTCCATATTTTTATAACCGAAGATCCTGAAAACTTAGAAACCTTTTCTCGATCTTCTTCCACGGCATAATCAACCAAATTGATTATTTCTGAGGAAATGTCAGAAAACTTTAATGGGCTTTTATCGCCACTAAAATTGGCTGATGTTGACACTAAAGGTTTGTTCAGTTTTGTAATCAGTTTTTTACAGAAATCATTTTTCACTAAACGGATTCCTATACTTCCATCTTCTGCTAGTAATTCCTTGGGTAAGCCTTTTGGATTCTCATAGACGATTGTTACCGGTTTTTCACTTAAGTCAATGATCTCCCAAGCCATCTCTGGAACATCTACCAGGTCCTGCAGTCTTTTTTCAGACTCCACTAAAATAATCATGGATTTATTTTTCTCACGCTTTTTGATATCAAAGATTTTATTGATCGCTTCGACATTGGTCGCGTCACAACCAATCCCCCAGATAGTATCTGTGGGGTAAAGAATCGTTCCACCGGATTTTAATATATTGATAATGTTTTCCATTTTAATTTTTTAGAAGAAAGAGTAAAGATAAAAGAGTAGAAATCTTTTTTGTTTTGTCAAAAATAAGAATTTTCATTATGTTTTGGCTAAAGCCCCCTGGGGGGAATTAAAGAAAAATCAATTATTTTTAACCGTAATTTTTAAATAAATAGAAGAAATCGTCGTAAACAAAATGGAAAACAGCCATAAAAAATAACCTATTTCTAAACTGTATATCTCTCCCATTCTGCCATTCTCAGAAACTAAAATTTCTTTCCAAGAAATAAATGATAAAGATATAGCTGAAGCTAATAATCCAAATAAAATAGCTATAAAATATTCTTTTTTATACAGAAACAAAATAGCCAATAAAAACCATAAATTAGCAGTCCAAATAAAAAACTCTAATATTCCGCCACCCAGAAAGCTAATTGCCCCAAAAAGAAGAATCAATCCAGATTTGTAATCTGTCATCTTACCCAAATCAACAACTTTAAAAGCATTGAAAAAAAGGGAGATAAAAAAAATAAATAGAGGTATTAGTAAAAAAATTTTCCGGAATATCATTGAAATTTAATTATAACCAATCTTTCTTTTAGTTTTACAGCAAATTCGGCAAATACCTTTCCTCAATAATATGCAAATGATGATAATTGTGTCCAACAATAAGCCTTCCGATTGTTTCAACCGTTATCTCATTTCCGCTGGCAATCCCTTTATTGGCTAAAGCACTTGGATTAAGTGTTTCTAGTAATATTTGAGAAGATTTTCTTACCAATTTGTATTCTTCTAAAAGGGAACTTAAACTTCTTTCATTGGCGAAAGAACGGGCGGCATAATCATTTTCATCAAATCCTGGCAATGCGGCCTCCTCACCTCTCGCAAAAGCAAGAATTCTATACTGAAACACTCTTTCTGTATCTGATAAATGTAGAAGCAACTCCTTCAATGTCCACTTCCCTTCTCCATAAGCAAAGTGAGATTGCTCTTCAGTAAGAGTAGAATAAATTTCGGTAGTCTTCTCCCCTGATTTGTTTAATTCTCCCATCCAGTCTTCGGATGGAATCTGATCTAAATATCTTTGAATGTATTTTTGAAAATCGGTCATATGACTTCTATTAGTTATAAGTAATTAGTAATTCTTTATTGATCCGGGTTACTCCATTCATAAAAATTAACAGAGTCATATAATTCAAATCCACAAGATGGATATAGCTGATTCCCGATATCATTGCTTTTTCCTGTTTCCAACAATACTCCGCTGGCACCTGAAGATTTACATAGTTCTTTAGCTTCTTCGATTAATTCCTTAGAATAACCTTTTCCTCTGTAAGAATCATTCACATATAAATCATTCAATATCCAATAGCGTTTCATTCTTGTAGAGGAAAATAAAGGATATAGCTGAACAAATCCTACCAACTTACCTTCTGTTTCAGCAACAAAGAGTTCAGATTCTTTATATTCAATTCTTTCTTTTAAAAATTTTTCCGCACTTGGAATATCAGATTCTTTGTGATAAAAAACCCTGTATTGATCAAACAATTCTGATAACTGAGGTAAATCCTCAGTGGTTGCTTTTCTTGTGTTTTTCATATTAAGATTTGGTTTATAAAAAAACATCCGTTTTTGATCATACTATTTTAAGCAAAATATAAAAAGCATTGATCAAAACCGGATATTTATTGTTTTTAATTTAAGAAAAAGCTCTTTCTAAATCTGCAATAAGATCTTCTTTATCTTCGATACCAACACTTAAACGAACCAAATCGTCTGTGATACCTAATTCAGCTCTTTTTTCTGCAGGAATAGATGCATGCGTCATTAATGCCGGGTGATTGGCTAAAGACTCTACTCCACCTAAAGATTCAGCTAATGTGAAAACTTTTACTCTTTCTAAGAATTTGATTGCGTCTTCTTTTTTTCCAGATTTGAAAGTGAAAGACACCATTCCGCCAGCTTCTTTCATCTGAGATTTTGCCAATTCATATTGTGGGTGAGACTCTAATCCCGGATAAATTACTCTATCTACAGCAGGATGAGTTTCAAGATATTTTGCTACTTCAAGCCCATTATCAGAATGTCTTTGCATTCTTAATGCCAATGTTTTAATTCCTCTTAATACCAAATAAGAATCATGAGGTCCTAATATACCACCACTTGCAAACTGGATGAAATGTAACTTTTCTCCCAATTCAGCATCTTTAGCGATAAGAGCCCCAGCAATAACATCAGAATGTCCGCCTAAGTATTTTGTAGCTGAATGCATTACGATATCAGCACCCAAGTCGATTGGCCTTTGGATATAAGGAGTTGCAAAAGTATTATCAACCGCTACTAGAATATCTTTTCCTTTAGCAATTTCAACAACAGCTTTGATATCCACCAATTTCATCAAAGGATTCGTAGGTGTTTCCACCCAGATCAGCTTTGTATTATCTGTGATAACGTCAGCAATTTTAGAAACATCATCAAAATTTACGAAAGTAAACTTCAATTGGTATTTTTCAAAAAGTCTTGTGAACATTCTATAAGTTCCACCATATAAATCATCTACAGCAATTACCTCATCACCGGGATTTAATAATTTTAAAACACAGTCGATGGCTGCAAGACCAGAGCCGAAAGCAAGACCTCTTGCTCCGTTTTCGATACTTGCTAAAGAATCCTCTAAAGCCTGTCTTGTTGGATTAGCTGCTCTTGAATATTCATAACCAGAGTGCACTCCAGGACTTTTTTGTGCAAAAGTAGAAGTTAAAAATACCGGAACATTTACAGAACCTGTTGCAGACTCATGGTGTTGTCCGCCGTGTATAACTTTTGTATTGAAATTCATAATATTTTTCTTTTATAATGTAACAATCTACCAGTGTAACAATTTAACAATTTAAAATACATTGGTACATTGATATATTGGTAAATTTTATTTACATTTTTATTGCGGACTTTATGGCAAACTCTTCTGCAATCTGTTCAATCCATTGTGCTACATCTTCTTCTCCGGTTGCTCTCTGGTAGGTATTTCCTAAAGAAACTAAAATCTGGTGGATGAACATCTTCATCTGATCAACAGGCATTTCCTTGGTCCAAAGGTCAATTCTTAAAGCTTCCATTGTTTTTTCATCCCAAACAGAAATCATTGTTGCTTTAGTCTCTTCCTTTTCAATTCCTCCATCCTGCGCATTCCAGGTTATTAATTCAGGAATATGGTTTTCATCCAATTCAACGTCTATCGTTATCTGAGTCTTTCTCATATCAATTTTAAATTTTTCACAAAGTTAATACTTCTTGAGCTTATCTAAAATTTCTACGAAATTATCTTCATCAGGAAATGGACTATTTAGGTTGAAAACTTTTCCATCAGGATCTATGATAATAAATCTTGGAATTGTCTGGATTTTATACTTGTTCATAAACTCTCGTGCGTCTGATAACCAATATTGTGGCACTTTCGACGGTTTTGTTTTCAAATAATTCACCCACTTGGTTTTATCCTGATCCAAACTGATCGAAATAAACTGAATATTGCTGTAATAGCGATACTGATTACTTCGGGTATCAAATATCGGACGAATCTGTTTACATGGTCCACACCATGTCGCCCACAGATCTATGACCACATACTTTCCTCTGTATTGAGATAGTTGATGAGCTTTTCCTTTATTATCAAGGAGTTTTAAATCTAAAAATGGAGCACCTTTTTGAGAGATATTAAGCTGCTCGAACTTGGATTCAACCAATTTCTGATAATCAATATCTTTTAATTCTTTAATCTCTTTTGCAAAGAGCTGATTTCTTGAAAGACTATCAGATTCTAATTCCATACTTTTAACAAGATGTTTTGTTAAAAGACGATCTTTATTAATTCCATTTGGCAGAGTATTTAATTTTATAAAAAGAATACTGTCAGCATTTGATAATCTATCCTTATCAGTAAGCATTTGATCAAGTTTATATTGAATATAATCATCATTTTTGCTTAATAATAGAGTTGGGTTTTTAATTCCTGTATTTAATTCTGTAAGAAAGGAAGCTGGAGGAGCAAATTTAGGATCATCATAGGAAGTCATTTTTCTATAATTATTAATCTCATTCAAATATTGAATAGCAAGCAACTGCTTTCGGTATGCTTTATATTCATCAGAAAGTGCATGATTCTCGGAATCTGTATAATACTCAAGCCTTTTCATATTCTTTTTCCAGTCAGATTGAGCCAGCTTATAAAATTGGATGGGATCATCATTATATTTCTGCCCATCCACAGCATAAGAAAATTCAGATCCAAAGCCATCTTCCTCGTTTTTGTACTCTTGTTCTGCAGATCGGTTAGAATTAAGATAATAAAGAATATGCATGGTGTTACATCGAATATTAAAGTCAAATCGATCCCCACTTCCCATCATAAAATCAATTCTTTTAGTTCCAAATTCAAGACTATATTCATCAAATGGTATATCTTGTTTTGTTTCCCATAAAAAGATCCCATCCCTTACAGCAGCACTTCCGATCTTTTTATGAAAATCTTTAGAGAAAATCTTTATGGAGTCTATTTTCAGATCTGTACTCAATTTTCCTTTGATCACAATTCCCGAACCTTCACTATAGTAAGCTTTTGGTTTTTCTAAAATAAAGAATGCCCCAGATACCACAATTACAAAAATGGATGAAAGGATAATTTGTTTTTTACTTTTTAGAAAAGCAGTTTTGAAACTTTTTCCTCGATACCAGAAATATCCTATTATAAAAAATACAATCGCCCAAAACAAGCTTAAATATTCGCTGTATGTAACAAAATGATTAAGACTTCTTATGTTAGGAGATTTACTTAAAATATACATGGAATTGTATGGAATATATGGAAGACTTACTCTTTCAACCAGAGAATACATATTAACAATAAGTCCAAGAATCCCCACTAAAAAAGCCCAAATAAAGCCGGGAAAAGCTACAGAAACACATAGCTGAACCGCTGCAACACCTAATATCGCGAAACATAACCTAGTAAATGTTTTCACAACCCAGAGCAAATCGAAAGTAAGCAGTTTTGTTTCACTGGGATGAATATAGAAATCCAATAAAGAAAAAAGAATACTAAATATAAAGTAAGAAGCTATACACAAAAAGCCTAAGATCAAGAGAACAATATATTTAGAAAGATACAGCTGAAATTTACTGATCGGCTGTGTTTCCATAAGTTGCCAACCATTATTCTTATGATCCACCTGAGCAATTCTATTTGCTGTAATAATAATGTAAAGCAGCAGAAAGAAAAGAGAAAAAGCTTTGAAAGTATCGGTTATAGTGCTTTCAAAAACGGAGGCTGGAAGATCTTCTGCAGTAATAAATCCTGGATTAAAAGTTTGATTCAAAAAACCGATAAGAGGAATTAAAGCACCTAGGATCAATCCTAAATAAACCAATCCAAGTCCTTTTATCTTTAGCCATTCAGTATTGACCAATATGAATAATTTTTTCATTTTGTGTTGATTTTTAATTTTTTGTTATTTCCATGAACCAATCTTCCAATCCTGCACTATTTTTGATCTCAAAAATCTCAGCCTCGTTCATCACCAGCATTTTATTAAGCCTGATAATATCTTCTCTGGACTGAACGGTTATTTCTATTGTGTTTGCATCAATTATTTTTGCTGAATAATACTCAGGAATACTTTGGACAAAATTGGCAGCATTATTCAACCCTATCCGTAAATGATTATGGCGGTAATGGCTATTTAATTCTTCTACACTTCCTGAAAACTTAATGGTACCATTCGAGATAATAGCCAAATGAGTAACCATTTTTTCAACTTCCTGTAATAAATGACTTGAAATAAATATCGTAATTCCCTGCTCTTTATTAAGCTTTAGAAGCAGCTCCCTAATTTCCAGCATTCCGTTGGGGTCAAGACCATTAACAGGTTCATCCAGAATTAAGAGCTCTGGTTTTCCAAGAAGCGCCATGGCAATTGCCAACCTTTGCTTCATTCCGAGTGAATATTTTTTCATCTTCATTTTTCTGCTATCCCAAAGATCTACCAAATTCAAAACCCTTTCGCATTCTGAATCAGGAAGACCTCTCAGCTTAGAGAGAATAACAAGATTATCCCATCCGGATAAGTGGTCGTAAAAAGCAGGACTGTCAATTAAGCTTCCAATTTTTTGAAACCCTTCAGGATAAAGCTGAGATAACTTTTGGTTAAAAATATCAATCGTATTGCTTTCATCAGGAAGACTTCCCAACATTAACTTCATGGTAGTTGATTTTCCGGCGCCATTGGCTCCAAGAAAGCCAAAAATACTTCCTCTAGGGACTGATAAACTTACATTTTTAAGAATGAGTTTATTTTGAGAGAATCCATAACTTAAGTTTTGGATTTTAATTAAATTTTCCATGCATATTGTATTGATAGGTGTTAAAAAATAAAAAAGACCCCCTGCGTTTCGCAAAAGGTCTTATATAGGTGTTAGAAGTGATCTATTTTGTTACACTTGGTTTATAACCAGACTGGTTAAATATTTCAGTGCCATCCATTTTAAGAAAATCTGTAAGCTTTGTTTCAGGCTTTTCTTGTAGGTATTTTTTAGATATCTGCCATCCTGTAAAAATTCCGATCTGAGGAGAAGATTCATTATCGATATCTGTATAAAACTTGGAAAAAGGCCCCGGTGAAATAAACCGTTCTTCTAATCTGTGATCATCTCCAAACAATAAATTACTTTCCACAAAATAATTCCAGATATTGCCTTCATTACCCACTGCCCAGTCATATTGCTGTTTGGTATAATTCATTTTCAAATAATCCGGAGTATCAGGTAAAAACGCATCCTGAAGGATCATTATCTTTCCATTAAACATTAACTGATCGATAAATTTCTGATGATCCGTAGAAAAAGGAACAATATTTTCCGCAAACATTCTGGATACTTTAGGAACCATATTATTGGGATTCATGGATTTTTGGAAATACATTTCTAATCCTTTGTAATTAGGATTTTTATCGCCCATAAATCCGGAAATATCTAT
This sequence comes from Chryseobacterium sp. ISL-6, assembly GCF_018613715.1. Lineage (GTDB taxonomy): Bacteria > Bacteroidota > Bacteroidia > Flavobacteriales > Weeksellaceae > Chryseobacterium > Chryseobacterium paludis. The sequence goes on from NZ_JAGGPT010000010.1 coordinate 147,454, forward strand.
AAATAAAAGGTTTCCTTTTTCGTCATAAAAAATAGGATCCTGAATCATCTGTAATGCAGATGAAAAAAGATATACTTTCGGGCTTTTGAATCTTGGAAAATAATATTTTATATGTGAAAACAATTCCTGAAGTTCCTTCTGAAGTTTCACCTGATCTATTTTAGAAGCAGCCTCTTTATAGATCTTTATCTCTTCAACATCTGTTCTTCTCTTTCTAAAATCTTCATCAGAAACCGTTCCCTGAAACCAGGGAAACTCAGCCTTAAATTTTTCCAATGGAATATTCTGGTCATAGAATTGTTTGGAAATATCGGTCAGTTCTACTTTTTCAACAGGATCTTTCAATTCGACTTTCCATTGGTTCTGAGATTCTTTTTTACAAGAATAAAGTGCCAAAACTAAAATCGAAGAAAGCGTAATAGTTCTAAAAATCTTCATTATTTTTACATGAAATTTAAGTGTACGAAAATACGGATTTAAACACAATGTCATCATGAAAAATAAAATAAACACCTTGTTTCATTATAAATTTTCATTTTTCTATTGCTTAAAGTCTTTTCTTATATTGAATTTTAAAAAAAAACAAACTAATGCAACTAGAAACTGAAAGACTCATTTTAAGAAGGCTCGAAGATCATGATGCTGAGCGCCTTTTTCTTCTCGACTCCAACCCGGAAGTGGTGAAGTATGTAGGTACACCTCCTGTAACGGATATTAAAGAATCTGAAAATATAATTAAAATGATCCAGCAGCAATATAAAGATACTGGTGTTGGAAGACTTGCTGTGATCGAAAAAGAAAGTAACTTACTTATTGGATGGAGCGGGTTAAAATTTATTACCAAAGAGATAAATGGTTACAATAATATTTATGAATTAGGTTATCGTTTTATTCCAGAATTTTGGGGCAAAGGTTATGCCGTAGAATCTGCAAAGGCGTCTTTAGATTTTGGTTTTAATGATCTTGATAAAGAGATAATTTATGCATGCGCTCATTGTGAAAATGACGGTTCTATTCATGTTTTAAAAAAATTAGGATTTGAAAAAACCGAAGAATTTGAAGAACCCGATGGACTTTGTTTTTGGTATGAATTAAAGCGTGAAAAATACAGTTCAAACTAATGATCTTAAGGCAGGAACAGGAAAAAGATTATTCTCAGGTTTTCAATCTTGTAGAAGAGGCATTTAAAGATGCTGACTACAGTGATCATCAGGAACATTTTTTAGTAGAAAAGCTTAGAAAGTCTGATGCTTTCATTCCTGAATTATCTATTGTTGCAGAAATAAACAACGAAATTGTTGGCCATATCCTTTTCACAAAGCTTTTTATTCGAAGTGATTCGGAAATCTTTAGCTCCTTATCATTAGCACCCGTTTCAGTAAAACCTGAATATCAAAGTAAAGGAATAGGAAGCAAGCTGATAGAATATGGACATAAGATCGCAAAAGAATTAGGTTATGAATCTGTAATTTTAATAGGTCACGAAAATTATTATCCAAAGTTTGGATATAAAAAAACAACTAATTTTGGAATCACTTTTCCTTTTGAGATTCCGGAAGAAAATGGAATGGCTATAGAACTAATACAAGATGGTTTAAAAAATGTAAAAGGGGTAGTAAAATACCGCAAAGAATTTGGAATAGATTAAAAATATAAATAATGCAGACACAAAAAATAATTGATCATATTGTAAGCTGGCTAAAAGAGTATGCTGAAAAGTCAAAAGTAAATGGATATGTAATTGGAGTTTCAGGAGGGGTAGATTCTGGGGTAGTTTCTACACTGGCGGCAATGACAGGGCTGAAAACCTTATTAATTGAAATGCCGATCCGTCAGAAAGAAGATCAGGTAAACCGTGCTTGGGAACATATGAATGACTTGAAATCGAGATTTCCCAATGTAGAAGTAATGTCTGTTAATTTAACTCCCGCTTTTGAAGAACTGTATAAAACCTTTGATGTAAAAGATGATCTTTATCCCAATGAAAAATTGGCTTTCGCTAATACAAGGGCTCGTTTAAGAATGCTTACTTTATATTATTATGGGCAGATCAATGGATTACTGGTTTGTGGAACAGGAAATAAAGTAGAAGATTTTGGAATCGGATTTTATACGAAATATGGTGACGGTGGTGTCGATGTATCTCCTATTGCTGATCTCTATAAAACCGAGGTTTACAAATTGGCAACCGCTTTAAATCTGGTTAAAAATATTCAGGAGGCTATTCCTACGGATGGGCTTTGGGATGCCGAAAGAACGGACGAACAACAAATTGGCGCCACATATCCTGAGCTTGAAAAAATTCAAAAAGAATATGGAACCAAGACTGTAGAAGATTATGAAGGACGTGATAAGGAAGTATTTTTAATTTTCGACAGAATGCATAAAGCAGCACAACATAAGATAAATCCTATTCCTGTTTGTGATGTTCCTGAAGAATGGCGATCTTAATTTGTAAATTATGAATAGTAAAATGAGACCTTTATTTTTTGCCTGTCTTGGACTTTTATTCGGAATGTCCGTGATGTATGTATTTAATAAATTTTCGGATCCCAAAAAAGATGTTCAGGGTCCAAAAGTAGAATATAGCAGTACTTCAGCCAATTCAGCGGATCAACAGACTATCGATCAGTTGACGGCTGAGAAAACCGTGATTACTTATGTAAAACAAAACCATAAACTTCCAGATTATTACATGACAAAAAATGAAGCCCGAAACCAAGGCTGGAATCCTTCTAAGGGAAATCTTTGTGAAGTTTTACCAGGAAGAGCAATTGGTGGTGACCACTTTGGTAACAGAGAAGGTGGTCTTCCGAAGGGTGATCAGTATTTTGAAGCAGATGTTAACTACAGCTGTGGAAACAGAAATGCAGATCGAATTATCTTTACAAAAAACGGCGATGTTTACCTGACTAAAAACCATTACAAAAGTTTTGAAAAGCAATAAATAACTGGTCATTGCGAGAAGCGTAGCGACAAAGCAATCTTTAGTAAATGAAAGCAGGTTTTATATACATAATGACAAATAAAAATGATACAACTCTTTATACGGGAGTAACATCGGATTTGTATAGCCGAATTCTAAAACATAAAGAAAAGCTTTATCAACTTAGTTTTACAGCTAAATATAATCTTCATAAATTAGTGTATTGGGAATCTTTCCAGGAAATCGGAGATGCCATTTATAGAGAAAAACAAATAAAAGCAGGTTCGAGACAAAAGAAAATTGATTTAATTCTTTCCATGAATCCAGAATGGAAAGATTTAACAGATGAAATAAAAGATATCTTTACCGACTATTGAGATTGCTTCGTCACTTTGTTTCTCGCAATGACAAAAAAGAAAAAATATGAAAACAGTATATATAGATTTTACGGATATAGGAGATTATGAGGATTTTTATACTCAGCTAAAAGAAAAGATCAGTTTACCGGAATATTTTGGAGATAACCTTGATGCACTCTATGATGTTATTACTGGTGAACTGGAAATGCCTCTCCATCTGGAATTTGTGAATTTAACCGTGGATCAGTTGGAAATTTTTGAAGATTTACTGACGACTCTTGAAGATGCAGAGGAACAAATGGAAGACTTCACTTTCAGTTACTATCTTGAGCAATATGAGGATGAGGACGCATCCGAAGACCAAGAATAATTAAAGAACATAATAAAATAAAACTCGCAGATTGTTCTGCGAGTTTTTTGGCCTAAGTCATGTAAAAGTGTCCAATTTTTATCTTTACTGTTTAATGAATTTTAGATTCTGTGAGATTTCCCCCCTCACAAAAATTTGCAGTATATAATTCCCCGTTGATAACGATGATACATCAATTTGATGTCCCTCAGCATCAGAGGTCATTATTTTCTGACCGACCATATTATAAATTTCAGCTTTTTCAATTTTTTCAACTCCTTTAAAATAGATGATGTCTTTAACCGGATTAGGATAAATAGATAGTCCTGAAACTTGTTTTGTCACTTCATGAGTTGATAGGAATTCCGAAAGATCCAGATAAAATGCAACAATCTGATTAGAAGAATTTGTCCCTATTCCTGCTATTTTTTTACCATCCTTGGAAATAGCCAAAGGCAGTGACATGATTACACCTTGGGTAGCAATACCCAAACTTGTGGCATAATCATTTAAATTAATTCTCCCTCCTCCAGCTGTCCATATAAAGCCTTCTCCAGACATTGGTGGTGCTGCAAATGGCCTGAAAAAGCCTATTACCGTTCCGCCATCAGCGGAAATTCCGGTTGCTCCACCTCTGAAGAAGGCTGAGGAATTAGGATGTGTTATATAGGTGAGACCCGTAGTATTGTTCCATACATACGGATTGGGCATACTCGCTCCTATTATTGTATTTCCATCAGCAGAAACGTCTCCAGCCTCCCCTACATTATTTCCACTACCGTCGGTAATATAACTTTCAACTCCATTTACCCATTTTGCACCACTTCTTGTGCCATCGTCTTCATCTTGCCAACCGACGATTACTGTTCCATTTTCATTGACTGCGTTTGCTCTTGAACTTCTTCCGGAAACCATACTACCAAGATCAACCATTCCATTTTGAGAATTCCATTTTATGGCATGTGCGTTAGCTGCACTTATCCAGCCTAGTCCTACAATAGTATTTCCATCAGTACTCATTCCCCAGGTTGAACTTACGGAGCCATCCCAACCGGTAGGCACAAGCCCACCAAGATTAGTCCATGTAGAGTTTGTTGTATTGTAGATGGATACTTCATTAAATCCAGTGATTGTGTTGGTTACAGAGGATGCTATTCTTGAGCCATCACTATTAACCATCGTTCTTCCTGCAGCTGGATAACCATTAGAAATCGTTCCTATTTGCGATAATCCGTTTGCGGCATCCCATTTAAAAATTCCGCCGCCACTGGTATGCATACTTACTACTCCATTACCGGAGATCGCTCCTACCGTATAATTTCCGGTTGCCATTACCGTTAATTGCGCATTTGCCACAAAGGACAGGTTACACAAAAAACAAGCGTATAAAGCTTTCATTGAAATTTTGTAAAATTTTCTCATATTTCTTTGGTGTTAATATTTTGAATTGGTGGAAACAATATTAATATTATATTTACCTTTTTAAAAGAATTTGACTTACATAATTCGTGAAATTTAAAAGAATTAAAAATTTAAACAATTAAAAATCAATAAATTACAAAAATTCAACTTTGAAGACAGATTTTAAGACGATTGACGAAAACCATAAGAAAAACGAATTATTTTCAACTAAAAACGCTAAAAGCAGAATACTCATACTGGCTATATTTGCGTGTTGCATTTTTATCAATGGACAGTCTGGTCCTGACTTTACCATTTTAGCGGATAAAGCTTTTCAGAAACTCTATCAAAACCCTGATGACTGCATCAGCTATTCTCAAAGCTTATTGATAAGTGACCAAAATACTGAACACAAAATCATTTTACAGAATATTATTTCACAGGCTTATGCCATGAAAGGAGATTATGTACAATCTGTTAATGCTTCTGCACAGAAAGATGATACTGAAAAAGATCGGGATATTTCTTATTTTATGCAGCTATTTGGAGAGTATAACCTGGCCGATCAGTATCAGAATCTTGATCTTTATAATCAATCTCAAAAAATCATTTCAAGCCTTTTATCTGATACTAAATTACTGAAAAATGAAAGTCCAAAATCAAAAATAACGATTGCTAAACTTTACCAGCTACAAGCCATTAATTCAGCTATTATAAGAAATTATAGTACAGCTTTTGATAACTTAAATAAAAGTGATCAATATATCGATTTTCATAATGAGGAAAACCGAATGATAGGTTTTGAAAATAAAATTTTTCGCGCTTCTTATTTAATGCGACAAAATAAATATAATGATGCTAAAATTCTCCTTGATCAGGTGATCATTAATTTAGAAAAAGAATCTCATCAGCCATTTTTATCTGCATTGGCTTATGAAAATCTATCCCGTTATTATTTTCTCACTGAAAATTATAAAACGGCCATTGATAAACTGGAAAAGGGACTTTTGGAAATTGAAAATCTACCTTACAATAATTTAAAATCGAAAATTTATGAGTCTTTAGCAAAAACTTATTTTGCATTACATAATGATACTAAATACCACGAATATAATAAGCTTTATCTCGAGATAAAATCCAAATTAGACTCTAATCAAAAAGAAGGCATACGTTACATTGTAAAATTGGTGGAAACCTATCAGAACAATAATCTTGAATTTCAGAGACAAAATCAATCTAAAAAATTATGGCTATTAATTGTTGTTCTCATATCATCAATAACAAGCTTGATCATTTACTTTCTGATAGAAAAAAGAAGAAATAAAGACTTAAAGAAACAGGTATATTTCTTTGAAAAACAGAAAAAAAGAGAACGTCCAATTCCAATAGCAACTTATCACAAAGAGAAACAGGAAAAAATTATCATTGATAGAACTGCAGAAAAAGATTCCAATAAGATTTCAAAAGAGAAAGAAATTGAAATTTTACAAAAGCTGAATGATTGGGAACAATCTGATCGTTACCTTAATAAAAGCATGTCACTTTCTACCCTATCAGCGCAAATGGGTGTGAATACAAAATACCTTTCTGAAGTGATTAACAATAGCAAAGGGAAAAATTTCAATGGATATATTAACGAATTAAGAATCAATCATATTGCTCATCTATTAAAAACAGATCCTGCCTTTCTTCATTATAAAGTAAGTTATCTGGCTGAATTTTCGGGATTTTCGTCACACAGTGCTTTTACCACAGTATTTAAGTCGGTTACGGGAATGTCTCCCAATTCTTACATTCAGGAAATCACTAAAAACAAAATGTCATGAAGCTCACTATAATCATCCTTTTATTACTGATCCCGCCATTTTTTTTATATGGACAGAAAATTTCTGATGATTCCCTGATCAAAAAAGCACGTCTTGAGATTTATGACAATCCTGACAATGCAATTGTGATAGGAAAAAATCTACTAAAAGAAGAAAAGGATATTAATCAGTCCATTACCATTTATCTATTATTATCAACGGCTAATATTGCCAAAAGAAACTTCGACGAATCTTTACAATACATTCTTAAAGCAAAGGATCTGGCTCAAAAAACAAATGATTTAAAAACACAAATCAGTGTACTCGTGTCTGTAGGAATACAGTATCAACAAATGGAACTTTTCAGTAAAAGTCTTGAAACACTTGATGAAGCTGATCATTATTTAGCGCAGCTTCAAGAAGACACTCCTGAAAAATATATTGAAACGGCTAGAAGTTATGCAATCCGGGGAATGATCTATAAAAGTCAGTCCAATTCCGAAATTGCTCTGGAAAAATTACTGATATCTATTCAAAATTTTGAAAAAGTAAGAAGCAAAAAATCAACCTATGCGAATATGAGTGTTGTTTATTATAATATTGGATACTGCTATCTTAATTTGAATCAAAGAGAAGAAGCTCATGCAGCATTTGTACAATCTGTAAACTATGCTGAAAAGCTAAATGCAAAAAGTCTTAAAGCCTTTGCTCTAAAAGGTATGGCAGAGATGTTTAAGCAAAATCGCGAAAATGAAAAAGCTTTGGACCTTTTGGTTCAGGCTGAAAATCTTTGTAAAAATACGGGAGACCTTATTCTTAATGAGGGAATCTACAAAGAAATGTCGGAAAACTATCTGGCTATGGGAAAACCCGATCTCTATCAGACCTATAACAGAAAGTATTTTGAGATGCGTTTTAAAAGAGAACAAAGTGAGTTAAGTTCTATTAATCATTCAATTGACAATCACAATAAAGAAACTTTAAAGAAAACCCAGGAACTAAAAGACAGATATAAGTATCTTACAATTGGAATTATCCTGTTAGGAACTGCTGTTATAGGCATCATTATTTATTTAATCATAAAGATCAGGAAACAGAACAGCAAATACCATAAAGAGATCCAGTCCTTGATCAGATCTTGATTTTATAAAAAAAGCACTCCATTTAGAGTGCTTTTACAATTTATATTTTCTGAAGGATTATTTACCTATCACTTCTGTAATAGGATTTCCAACATTTCCACTTGGGAATTGGATTTTCAATAAAGAAGAAACAGTAGGTGCAATATCTGTCATGTTGTACGGCTTATTGCTTTCTCCGTGCTGAATACCCCATCCCATAAATAATAAAGGAATATGAGAATCATAAGAGTTCCATACACTGTGTGATGTTCCAGTTTTTGCATAAGAAGGAAGCATAGAATCATGAGATATCAGTTGAATATCACCACTTCTCTGTCTGTTGATCCCGTTGATAATTCTCTGCTTGATAGGTTCCGGAATTGTTGCTTCCTGAACTTCAACTACAGAAACAGCATATAAAACCGTTGGATCATTTTCCAATTCCTTGATGGTAAAATCTCTTACATCATCCAATTCGATCTTGTTTTCTTTTAACAGCTTTCTATCGAAATAAATCTGGTAATTGTCTACAGCATTGATCAGTTTATCTACACCGAATTTTTCTTTCAGTTTCTGATTGATATCTTTCTGACTGTTTTCACCAAAGAAACCTGTTGGAATTTTATGCTCTTCTAAAAAACCTACAGAATGAGCTCCACCATGGTCTGCAGATAAGAAAACGGTATATTCTCCTTTTCCTACTTTAGAATCAAGGTAGCTAAAGAATTCTGCAAGATCCTGATCCAATCTTAAATAGACATCTTCCACTTCAATAGAGTTAGGTCCGAATTTATGTCCCGCATAGTCCGTAGAAGCAAGATTGATCGCCAGGAAATCTGTGACATTATCACTTCCCAGTTTTTCACCATCTACAGAAGCTTCTGCCAACTTTAATGTCAAGGTATTTCCAAAAGGTGTATATCGGATATTATCTTTTTTCTCTTTATAATCTTTTGCTAAATTACTGTAAGGGAAAGTAGGTGTTTTTGAACTTCCTAAAAGACCTTCCCAAGCAGAATTATCAGGTGAACTTTCTGTATATTGATTGATAGGTAATAAAGTATTCCATCCATTAGAAACTAACTTTTCAGGTAAATTCTGAGAATTGAAAGATTTTAACCATTGTGGCAGATCATTCATATACCAGCTGCTGGTAATAAAATTCCCGGTAGAATCATCAAACCAAAAAGCTCCGTTTGGGGTGTGTCCTGCGGGAAGAATAGAAGCACGGTCTTTTAAAGACACTCCGATTACTTTTGCCTGGAAATTTGTTGCCAGTTTTAATTCGTCAGTAACTGTAGTTGACCACAGATTTTTTGGGGAATGACTTCCTATTCTGGTACTGGTCGTTCCAACCGGTTGTACACTTTCATCTGTTGTACAGTAAACATTTTTTCCTGTTTCTTTATCGGTCCAGTCATTTCCTGCAATCCCATGAATCGCGGGAACTGATCCTGTATAAATACAAGTATGTCCTAAAGCTGTTATTGTTGGAACATAAGGAATATGAACATTGTTTAATGCATATCCGGTATTTAATAATCTTTTGAAACCGTCATTTCCATATTTACTGTAAAAACGGTACAGATAATCCCATCGCATCTGGTCTACTACTAAACCTACAACTAATTTGGGTCTTTCTAATTGAGAATTTTTGTTCTTCTGAGCATCAATTGTAACTACGGACAACATGGTAAGTGCCGCAATTGAAATTTTCCTAAGCATCTAGTAAATTTTTATTGAAAGCAAATTTAAGGGTTTTGAAAGTTTTGCAGTGTGAAATTTTGATTAAATTTGAGATAGATTAAATATTTAGAATTATTGGAAAGAACAATAGAGGAAATCAAAGTTCAATCAATTGACAAGCTTCCACCGATTGATTATATCAAAAATATTCCTCGAAACAAAAAACTTAAAATATTATTTGACAAATCTATTCAGGGTTTAAGAGAGAATGTTGGAAAGGATTTAAGAAAGCAACTTTCAGGTTTTCAAATTGCTATTCATACTATTGAACCTGAAATCAACATTGTCAAGTTGATTACTGATGAAGAGATTATTGCAAATCAAGTGTTTTTTGAAAACTGTGCAAAGGACTACCGAAAGCTCGGTGAAGAATTGGTTTTCATGTTCGCTCACAAGAAAAAAATAAGATTTAATCACAAATTTCCATCTATAATGTTTAATCATTTTAAAGGAAAAGAACAAAAGGGAAAAGTAGGAGATTGGAAGTACTTCATTCACGGTTTTCATTGTCATTTTGGAAATATTAACACAAAACAAGAGATTGAAGTTCCTTTTATGTTTGGGATGGAATTTGGAGATTTAGATCCTTATTTTTTTATACAATTTATAAAGTCTTCTACAAAATACTATCCTTTACCTGTAAATATATATGAAGATTTTGCCGATGGACAAAGAATCATTGAAGTTATGTTGAATCTTGACTTATTTGAAAAAATTACTTCAAATTTTAAAGATCATACTGGAGTTGTAGTAGCTGATAGGGATAAAGTTGAAATTGCAGTTTTTAATGATAATGAAGAATATTACCATCCTAAATTTAATTTATTAGAATTTTTAGGGCTTAAACGTAAAAATTTACAGTAAAATTTAATTTACTTAAAAAGCAGTTAACTATGTTCTTATTAGATTTTAAGTCTAGATAAATAAGATATTAATAATAATTTAACACCACAAAAATGCTATCACAAGAACTTAATCACGAGGAGGATAATGAACCTTCATTCGATCCTTCTCACTGGAACTCTCATTACATTTATGGATTTATCAATGGTAATCCACTGCAACAAATTTCAGATAAAGAAGCGGTGTCCGAAATTATAAGAAATACAGTTGGCAATCAAGGTTTCATTGCAATAGATTCTATTTTCCATCCCTATTACCTTGTCAATCAAAAAGGGGCAACGGCATGGGACCTCGCTTGGTTTTCCATTTATCTTAAAGAAAAAAAGGCGATCGCAGAAATTGCCAATAATGAAACTGCTATGGTTGTAGAATCACAAAATTTAGGCTTAGACCAATTCATGGTCTGGCCAAATGATAGTCTGGATCCCAATAAACATCAACAATATCAAAAATTTGTTCCTTTTATATTTCCTTATCTTACTTATTCGAAGAATGAGGAAAACCCTCCTCACTGGACAAAAATGATCGAGGCTGAGATAGAGTTGCAGGGGCATGCTGAAACCTATATTGAAAATTTCAATTCTGTATTTTCTCAATTTGTCTCAGGACATATAATGACTTTAGGGTTTGGTCAATTTGATAGAAATAATCCTGATGATCTCCTTGAAAGATTTATTGATTTCTATGAAAATAATATTGCCAACCAATAAATCTCACATTAATCTTTCATGATAGAAATTAAAAAACTGGAAAAACTCCCATCTAATCCAACGATCAATTGGGGATTTAATGGATATGAAACAGATACCATATTTGTAGTTTCCGCCATTGAAATGAATAATACTTTTGAGTTTTCGTTGAGAGAGAAAAAACAACAGTATAAAAAGATATGGGAAACAAGTCTTGATGATATTACTGAACTCAATGAAATAATAGAACAGGGACATTCTTTTGGAGCCTATGAAGAAGATGAATTAGTAGGGTGGCTGATCGCTGAATTCAGGGAATGGAATAACAGCTATTACATAGAAAATATTCTGATCGATGAAAAATTCAGAGGGCAGGATATCGGAAAGCAACTTCTAAAAAAGGCAAACAGAGAAGCCAGAAATTTAAAGTGCAGAATAGTGGAACTGGAAACTCAAAACACCAACTACCCTGCTATAAAATTCTATCAGCGGGCAGGATTTGCCTTAACAGGAATCAATACCAAGCTGTATAATAATTCTACAGAAACGGCTTTATATATGAGTTTTGATGTCGAATAATCTGCAGTTTAAAACATCTACCATTCGCTTAGAATTCTTGACCGATGAGACAGTCCCCAAAAATGTAATTCATCCAGCACCTTTTCAAGGGACAAACCGTGTTCGGTAATAGAATATTGCACTTTTGGTGGAACTGTATCAAAAGCTTCCCTTTCGATAAGTTTATTCGTTTCCAAAAGCTTCAGTTCTTTGGATAGCATTTTATCTGTTATTCCAATAACTTCTTTTGAAAGTTCTTTAAATCTTTTAGGTTTTTCAGATAAAGAAAATAAAATAAGCAATTTCCATTTCCCTTCTACAGCATCCAAAGCATCCTTGATAGAAAGCATGGTTTTAGGACATCCCCCTTTTGATAACATAAGTCTTTGATTTTTATATTACTTTCCGATCAGAAAGCGCTATCCACCTGGAAAGCAAGCATTTTCGGATAACAAAAGTAAGTAATTTTGATTCATCAATTTTAAAGAATTACTATAAAATGAAAGCATCAAAAATTTTAAATATCTCACTCTGGACCGTACAAATTTTCCTGTCTACATCTCTAATTTGGGCATCTTCAATGAAACTCTTTCAACCTATCGATGAACTATCTAAAATGTGGCCATGGACTGCTGCAAACAGAGGATTAGTAATCATAACCGGCATTTTTGATGCAACAGCAGCGATCGGACTTGTTTTTCCAAATCTAATCAATCCAAAGACTAGATTCACAATATATGCGGCTTATGGAGTAATTCTGTTAATGATTTCAGCTTCAATTTTTCACATTTCCCGTGGAGAAATCTCACAGATCGGAATCAATATATTCTTTCTTCTCATCTCCATTTATATTGTATGGGGTAAAAATAAACAACTGGGAAAATTAAATTCAATCGACAAAATCAATTAAAGATATTGTAAATTTTATTTTGTACCGAATGGTACAATTACATACCTTTGTTTCATCAAAATAGAGAAACCATGGCAGGGAGACCTAAAATATTCGACGAACATCAGGCTATTGAGAAAGCGATTCATGTTTTCAAAGATAAAGGCTATGATACTGCTTCTGCGGATGAGCTACTGAATGCGATGGGTATAGGAAAAGGAAGTTTCTATCTTGCTTTTAAAGGTGGAAAACGTGAATTGTATATTCGTTCTATTGAACAGTTTGCGGAAGGTTTTAATAACAGTTTTCTAGAACAACTTTCCAAATCAGATAATCAAATTGAATTCATCAAGCAATTCTTTTTGAAATTAGCTGAAGCACACAATTGCGATGAAGAACGTGGATGTTACCTTGGAAATGCTTTGGTACAACTCTCTGAAAAAGACAATGAGGTAAAACGGATCTCTGTTGGTTTTCTTAAAAATTTACAGCAGGTATTTGCAGAAGCAATTAGAAAAGCACAATCCACCGGGCAAATAAAAAATAATGAAGAGGCCGAAATTTTAGCCTGGCATCTTACTAATTTGTGGAATGGACTTCATGTGACCAGACGCATGGAAGATTCACCCAAAATATTTCGCTCCCTTATTGAAATGAATTTAAAAATACTCGAATAAATTTTTTTTAAACAATTTTGTACCAAATAGTACAATAATAAAATTTAATATATTTAAAACAAAAGTTATGAACATTACAAACAACACTATCCTTATTACAGGAGGAGGATCAGGAATCGGTTTAGAAATTGCAAAAGCATTGAACCCATCAAACAAAGTTATCATTGTAGGAAGAAACAAGGAAAAGCTGGATGCTGCGGCTAAAGATTTAGACAATGTTTTCACCATTCAGGCTGATATTACAGATGAAAATGATGTTAACAGATTGGTAGAGGAAATCAAAACTAATTTTGGGGAATTAAATATCCTGATTAATAATGCAGCTAATGCTTATGCATATACACTTTCTGATTCTTCGGATACCTACACCAAAGCTTTAGCGGAATTTACAACCAATTACTTCGCACCTATCCGCTTAACAGAAAAATTGCTTCCTTTATTAAAACAACAGAATGAAGCTGCAATCGTAAATGTCTCTTCTATTGTAGCATTTGTTCCTGGATCTCATGTACCGACTTACTCAGATTCTAAAGCTGCTCTACGTTCTTACACAAGATTACTACGATATGAATTGGCAAAAGACACGAGTGTAAAAGTTTTTGAATTAATGCCGCCTTTAGTAAACACTGAATTTTCAGTAGAAATTGGTGGTCGTGAAAATGGCATCCCAGCTTCTGAAGTAGCCGGAGATCTGATAAAAGCATTTCAGAATGATGTTTACGAAGTACGTGTTGGAAATACTGAATTATTGTATAACAATTTCTTTGCAAGTTCAGAAGCTGCTTTCAGTACATTCAATAATTAAACAATCTCTGTTATTTCGGGCGAAGCTAAGAAATCTTTTATACAATTGACTTAACTCGAATGTAAATTAAATGGTTAATACATCAAAAGCAATTAAGGCAATTAAGCTTTGATTGCTTTTTTCTTTTCTATCTTCTAAATTGAACTCTACAACAAACAAAAATTGAACTCCACAACAAAATCTTCAGTTTAATTTATAAGGAACTTTGTCTTATAAAATTTAAAAGAATTATGGAAAATTTAGAGTCAAGAAAAACAGTATTAGTAACAGGTGGGACAGGATTCGTAGGAATACATACCATCCTCCAATTATTACAGCAGGGATATAAAGTAAAAACAACAATCCGTTCGCTTGCTAAAAAAGATGTTGTATTGAAAGCATTAGAAGAAGGTGGAATTACAGATTTCACGCTCCTTTCATTTTATGAAACAGATCTTACAAGTGATCGTAATTGGGATGAAGCTGTAAAAGGTTGTGATTATGTGCTTCATGTGGCATCTCCCTTCCCTGCTCAGGATCCGAAAGACGAAAATGAACTGATCATTCCCGCCAGAGATGGCGCTTTACGTGTATTAAAAGCTTCCCGTGGTGCAGGCGTAAAAAGAGTAGTACTTACCTCATCTTTTGCGGCAGTGGGCTACAGTAATGACACGAAAGGACATATTTTCACGGAAAAGGACTGGACAGATGTAGATGCAGATCTTCCACCGTATATCAAATCAAAGACCGTAGCTGAAAAAACCGCCTGGGAATTTATTGAAAAAGAAGGTAATGGTATGGAGTTAACCGTTATTAATCCTGTCGGGATTTTTGGTCCAATTGTAGGGGGAATTTCTTCCGCGTCATTGGATATTGCCGTTGCAGGAATTATTGATGGGACAACCAATTACAATCCAAACTTTACGATGGGAGTAGTTGATGTCAGAGATGTTGCAGATATTCATATCAAAGCAATGCTCCATCCGAATGCTGCAGGAGAAAGGTTCATTGCTACTTCTGAAGGAGTAATGGCATTTTATGATGTGGCACAACTTATTAAAGCAAAAAGACCAGAGTATTCTTCAAGAATTCAGGATCTGAGTCCTATCGGAAGGGATTTTTATAAAGAAATTTCTAATGAAAAGGCAAAAACAATATTACACTGGATTCCCAAAAGCAGAGAAGAGGCACTATTAGCGAGTGCAGACAGTTTAAAGGTAAAAGCATAAATTTGTTATATCAAAAGAAATAGTACATTGAAATTTAACAACATACAATCCTGCTACCTCGGTCCTGAGATATCACCGGAACAATTCATCCCGGAGCATTTCTTTCTATTTTTACTGAAGGGCTCCATGATTTCATATGACGGTTATAAACACTACACTATGAAACCGGGAGACTATTGTATTGCAAGGAAAAATCATCTGGTACGGTATACAAAGCATAAGGAAGATGGAGTCTTTGAGAAAGTAATTATATCTTTTGACGAAACATTTTTAAGAAAATTTCTGGAACGTCACCCCTACTCTGTAGAACCAACAGAAAACAATGACTCTTTCCTGTTCATTAATGAAGATAAACTGATTAAAAATTTTATCCACTCATTAGAACCATATTATAACGGGACTGAGCAGTTGGACAGTATTTTTGTTGATATTAAAAGAGAGGAACTATTAATGATCTTATTAAAAAACAATCCTGAATTGAAAAATATCTTTTTCAATTTTAATGTTCCTTATAAAATCGATCTGGAATCTTTTATGAACCATAATTTTAAATTCAACATCAGTCTGGAACGTTTTGCTTTTATGACGGGACGGAGTTTATCTACTTTTAAACGTGAATTTAAAACCATCTTCAATATGCCTCCGGGTAAATGGTTAATGAATAAACGTTTGCAGGAAGCTTATTTTTTGCTGGATAAAGAACATAAAAAACCTACAGAAATTTATATCGATCTCGGTTTCGAAGATCTCTCCCACTTCTCTTATGTTTTCAAAAAACAGTATGGCTTCTCTCCAGCACATTTGAGTCATAAAACAGTTTTGTAATCTTCAAATTAGTTTAATATGCGCTTATTTAATCACAACAACGTGTATTAAATAATTTTTATTACATTAGTAATCAATAAATTAAAACTTAGTAATATGAAAAATTTAAAGAAACTAACGAGAAGAGATTTAGTATTAATCAGTGGTGGAGATACTGCTTATGCATTTTGCCTTGATGGGGTTTGCCCTCCAGCGGGTCCTGGTTATAACACCTATTGTAGTGGAGATGTATGTTACAAAAGTCCTAAAGTAGGTGGTGGACCTGGAGGAGGATGTCATGAACCAAAACGTTTTTGCCAAGAATGGGAAACCGGATGCGGATGTATTTATTTTTAATAGTTGAAAAAAAATCAGTAACAGTAAAACGCATCTTTTGGATGCGTTTTTACATTATTCTAACAATCAATATATTTTATAAAGAATTAATATAATTTTCATAACCACTTTTATCTAATACCTCTTTTGGGGTAAGCTTATAAATATCTTTCCAGGAATTCGTTCCGTGTTTCTCTACATATTTTTCTACGATTCTGAATCCTAACCAATAATTCAAGGTCTTTGGAGCTTGTGGGAAAAGTTTTTTCTTATCATTCTGCAATAATGGATTATCTCCTGAAGTATCTGAAAAATAGGGTTTCACGCTCATAAAGATCTTTTTTTCATTTTTAAGATACCAGGACCAATTTTCCTGTGACATATTTTCTACAGCATGATATCTTTCCATTTTACCTTCAAAAAATATCCAGGTAAAATAACATGCAAAACCTTCATCAATTGTTTGGCTTAATGCAGAATTTTTGTTAATGTCGTGGTTCCTGAACTTTTCATAAACAAGATGGTTGAGCTCATGTGGTAAACCTTTTTCCAATGTAAATTCAGGATCTGTACTGTCATTATTCAGTTCAAGTGCAAACTGATCAGCCTTACAGCCACCGAAACCGATTCCTGTAAATGGTGTAAAAAGTATACTTATGGTAGCTTTAGGTTGATATGGTACCATCTGGCTGAACTTTTTTAGATTTGTTGTTAATATCCGGTTGAGATTCAGTTTTAAAAGTTTCTGTGTCTTACTATCAAATTCAGCTTTATGTTTTGGATACAACGTTTTATTCCATTGTATCATACCTTCAGGATTATTATATAAGCCAGCATTTTTTTCACCAAAAATCACAGCATAGCAACTATCCCAAAGTTTTTGATGGGATTTGTATACTTTGTCAACGATCATCCTTTCATCAAAAGAATCATTACGATGCGCCAGTATCTGATACTTGAAAATATTTTTAACCACTATATCATTCACCTTGATACTGTCAGCCACTTTATTAAGATCTCTTTCAAAAGAATTTTCGGGATTTAATTTTTGGTTTGTTGAACAAAAATATACGGTCACAATAGAGAATATTAATAAAGTTGTTCTTTTCATTTTGAGTTTTAGTTTAATCTTACTTTTAATTCGACTTCGATATTCTTAGTTGCCCTTAATAAATTTCATTCTTCCAAAAATACCAGTACAAGACCAAGCCTAAAGATTTATTGGGATATCCGTATTATTTAAAATCAAAAAATGCAAATATTTTCATTTCAGATAAGCAGGTTGTCTATCTATTAGACATTTCAAAGTTAATTTTTATTACAAATGAAATAAGTAAGTAGGGAAATATTTAATCATATTTTAAGGAAATCATCCAAAATGGAGATTATTTTTCAATCAAAGATTTTCTCTTACCGTTTCTTAGGATCAGGTATTAAAATTTTATAGTAATTAAAAAAAATAAAGGTTTATTAATAATTTAATGATGTGTTAAAAATAGACTTCTTCTTTATTAATACTTTTGACCAGATCTAATTGTTTATGTTGTACATTATAATGGTTGTCATTCTGCAGGCAATTATTACGCTTGCCGTTTTACTTTTTCTGGCTCAAAACAGAAAATCTTTCCTCAATATGCTACTGCTATATATTGTAACTGTCATATTGGATATGGGTTATGAGTACTTCATTATAAATAGGTTTGGTTATGAATCTATTCTTTATGAAATCCCTGGAAGCTTAAGGATCTTTAAAGGCTTAATATTTTTATATATTACTTTTAATTTTATAGAATTCAAATGGCGTGATAAGTTAAAGTATTTACTGTACCCTTTCTCTATGATCGTTCTGCTTCATACTTTTGCTTTATCGGCTAAGTTGTTTGGGTACCAAGAGGCGGATGCTATTATTCATTTCTACAAAACCTATTTCGTTAACTATTACATTCATTATTGGGCATGTAGTCTTATCATTTGTATTTTCCTATTGTATAAATATCAGAATAAGATTCAAAATCCTTTATTTAAACAATTTCGTTTATTTCTGTCTTTTATCTTAGCAAGCATGTTAGCATTTTGGTGCAGTTTTAAATTTGGTTTTGACATTCTCTTGTTTCAAAAAATATATACCCTTTTATTCCTGGTTCAGTTTGCCTGGATTTTGTACGTTTATGTTTTAACGCACCAGGAGCAGCTCAAAAAAAATATGCAGCAACCTGTTGTAGAGGTTGTCATTAAGGAAAAATACCAGTATAAAGACTTATCTAAAATAGATTTTGAAAAAATAAAAATCCGTATAGAAGAATTTTATAGCGAAAGTCAGGAATATCTGGAAGATACCTTTACATTAGATCATCTTGCCCGGCATTTATCTGTTTCCAGAACGGATCTTACCATTACTTTTAACCAGTATCTGACTTCCAATTTCCATGAATACACCAATCGAAACAGGGTATTACGGTTCAAACGTATGTTGGAAGAAGAACCTGATGCCAATGTTACAGATCTCGCTTACCAGTGTGGCTTCAAGTCTAAATCTACTTTTTACAAATATTTCAAAAAGGAATTCAACTGCCTTCCAACCGAGTATGCGTTCTAGTAAAAGCTAATGTTACTATAACTTAATATTCACAAACAACTAATAATCAAACACATAAAATACAAGTTCTTCTGTACAGGTTTGCTTAAATTTAAATGAACTCCGCTTTTTTCACGAGAAATCATCTTTGCAAAAAATTTATAAAATGTTACGAAGAAGATTTTTTTTAACAACTGCAGCATGCTTTTTACTGGGAGGTTTTGCCATTGCCCAAACATCGGTACATGGTGTGGTTGTAGATAATCAGGGAAATCTGCCTAATGCTTTAATCTATCTGGAAAATAAAGCTGAGAAAATAACTTCCAATACAGATGGATCATTTACTTTAAGTAATATTCCTGATGGAAGTTATAGACTTGTAGTGGAATATACCGGTTATGAAAATGCCTATCTGGATTTTACAATAGCAGATAAAAAACCGATAGATTTCGGGCCTATCAAAATAGGTGAAAAGAAAATAAAGGAAAATAGTATTCAGGAGGTCGTGGTAGCCAGTGTATACAAAGCATCCCAGGCAAGAGCTATTACGATGAAGAGGAATTCCAATACCATTACGGAGGTTTTAAGTGCAGACGCTATTGGTAAACTTCCAGACCGTAATGCCGCTGATGCGGTACAACGAATGCAGGGTGTTTCAATTGAGAGAGATATGGGAGAAGGACGTTTTGTTGCCGTTCGTGGAACTCCTGTACAATGGACAGCTTCTACATTAAATGGAAACAGAATGCCCAGCGCGAGTGGTGACAATGCCAACAGAGGGGTTCAGATGGATATTTTCCCCTCAGAATTGATACAGAATGTACGTTTATCAAAAGCCTTAACTCCCGATCTTGATGGGGATGCCATAGGTGGAAATGTAGATTTTATTACAAAAACATCCCCAAATAAAGAAACATTGGCTATCAGTACATCTACCGGGTACGTCAATATGTCCAAATCCCCTACTTTTAACTCCTCTATTGTCTATGGAAACAAAATTACAGATAAACTGAAATTTATTTCCTCTGCCGTTATATGGGAACGATCCGGAGCCATAGATCAAATGCGTAATATTTTTAACTATGGACTTACAGATCCTGTATCCTCTTATTCTATCAATCAACTGCAGTTACGTGATTACGTTGCAAACAGAAGAACATTAGGTTTCAACTATGCGATGGATTATGACATCAACAGTAAAAACAAATTATACTTCAAGGGCTTGTATAGTCAGTATAAAGATGGACAATCTGTAAGAGAAACTTATTTTAATTTTGATAATAAAAATGTGACTTTACAAGCCAGACATGCTGATTATCTTACCGATTTATATTCTATGCAGTTTGGTGGAAACCATCAGGTCGGTCAACGTTTAGAAATAGACTGGTCTTTATCCAAAGCAAGATCGGCTTTTAAATTTAACTCTCCCAAGCAATTGGAAGAACATGAGAGAGGCTATCCTATCGTCAACTTTTTACAACCAATGACTTATGGAAATCTGGCTTCTGATGGCAGGAAATATTTTGCCATGGATGCCCCAAATGGTGTTGGTGATCCAAACGGCTACACCTTACCCTATAATCAAAATCCTATATCGGGAAATCAGCTGAAGCTCAATCAGGTTATTCTCAGTCAAAACAGGAACAGTGAAACCGACCTTCGTGGGCAAGTCGACCTGAAATATAATGTAGCAGAAAATTTCAAGCTCCAATTCGGAACCAAATTCGATAATAAGGAAAAGGTTGTAGATGCTGCTGTATTGGTATGGATGCCCAAATCAGCATTGGGAGTTCCAGGAGCTCTGGTAAGTTATATGAATCAATTTGAGCAAATAGCTTTTCCATTTAATGGAGGTTTTATGAATCCTATTGGTAATCCATATAATTCTGTTATTATTAATCAGATCACCAACGGGCAAATTGATCAGTTCTACAACAGTGATACTCAAAATAATCTGGGTCTCTCACAGGTAAGCGGAAAAAACAGTAATTCTAATGTAACAAGCTCTTATCGGGGACAGGAAAATGTTTGGGCAGCCTATCTGATGGGAACCTGGAAAATAAATGAAAATTTACAGTTCCTGGGTGGAGTAAGAAATGAATATAATAATATCTCTTTCTTCGGTAAAAAGGTAATTTCAGATAACAAAGGATCTAAAGTAGAAGATATTAAAGATGGTAAAAAATACAATGTATTTCTTCCTATGGTTAATATGAAATGGAATCTTACTAAGAATCAAATCGTAAGAGCTGCATATACAAGATCTTTTGCAAGACCTGATTTCAATGATCTGAACCCTGGAACTATCGTTAATGACCTTGCCAATACAGTAACCCAGGGAAACACTCAGCTAAATCCTACGTTCTCTAATAATTTTGATCTGATGTTCGAAAATTATTTTGGAAAGCTGGATCTGATCACGGCCGGAGCTTTCTATAAAGATATTACTGATTTGATCTACAAGGATCAGTCTATTGTAAGTGTGAATGGACTTCCTTATACATTCACAACTCCTAAGAATTTAGAAGGTGCAAAGCTATATGGTTTTGAAGTAGGAATTTCTAAACGTTTAGAAAATTTACCCGGATTTCTGAAGAATATTGGTTTCGAAGGAAACTATACCTATATCGCGTCGGAAATGAAAATGCCCGTATATGAAAATGGCAAACAAACCGGAACGATGAAAACCACAATTCCAAACCAGGCGAAGCATATCTTTAATACGATACTATTCTATGAAACCAGTAAGTTCATGCTTCGATTAGCAGGAAATTATAAAGGTGATTATGTAAGTGAAATAAGAACGGCTGCAGGTCCGGATCATTATCAGCACTTTGACAAAAATTTCACTGTTGATGCTTCTACCTCATATAGTATCAATAAAAATATCAGACTGTTTGTAGAATTGAATAATATTTTCAACGAACCCAATCGCTATTATATGGGAATAAAATCCAGAGTTGAAAACATTTCTTATTCAGGGATCAGAGGTCAACTTGGTATAAACTTTAATTTTTAATCACACAATAAACTTCAACTTTATGAAAAAATATATTTGCTCCGCAGCAATGGCTGCAGTTGCATTAATAAACGCGCAGGAAAAGTGCCGGAATATTAAAATCAATCAACTACAGGTAGTAGGAACTCACAACTCTTATGCGGAACCCGTTGATCCAAAAGTGCTGGATCTTGCAGCGCCTATTATTAAAAACTTAATGAAAAAATATGACTCTGGAATGTCTGCCGAACAAAAAGCTAAATTTCAGGAATATCATCCTAACGGTATGGATTTTAATGAAGCCCTTAACTACGATCATCCTGATTTTACACAACAATTAAACGCTAACCTGCGTGGATTGGAGCTGGATGTTTATTATGATCCGGATGGTAATCGTTTTAATAATCCTGCATCTTATCGCGTGCTGAAGGAAAAAGGAGTAAATGATCTTGCTCCTCACAATACTAAAGGATTGGATAAACCCGGGTTTAAAGTCCTGCATATGGCAGACATTGATTTCAGATCCCACTACCCTACATTAAAAGACGCTTTATTGGAACTGCGTGAATGGTCTGACAAACATCCCCAGCATTCCACGATTTTTATTATGGTTGAAGCTAAAGATTCAGGGTTTCCAATTTTCCCTAACAGCACTCAGGTTCTGCCTTTTACTAAAAAAGCATACGATGATCTGGATCAGGAAATCTCACAATATTTAGGCAAAGATAAATTGATTACTCCTAAAGAGATACAGGGTAAATTTAAAACATTGCGTGAAGCAGTAGTTCATAATAATTGGCCTAAAGCAGAGAACAGCAGAGGTAAATTTATCCTGATGTTATTACCGGGAAGTGCAGGAACAAAATCCACTAAAGACAATCCATATTTAATAGATGGCTCCTTGGAAAAGAGACTGATGTTTATGGAAAGTGAACCTGAAGATAGTTTTGCCGCTTTTATTTTGAGAGATAATGCTATTGTCCGTCAAAAAGAAATTCAGGAGATGGTAAAACAAGGATTTATTGTTCGAACCAGGGCAGATATTGAAACTTATGAAGCAAAAGTAAATGACCTCACCCGTGCTAAAGAAGCATTCAGCAGCGGCGCTCAGGTCGTTTCCACCGATTTTTTTAAACCTGGAAACACCTATGGAACATCCTATTTTGTAAAGCCACCTCAGGATAAAGATTATTTTGTAAATCCAATTAATGGTAATTGTCAATAAGTAAACAGCAGGCAGCCTCAAATCATGAGGCTGTTTTTATTTTATCATCTTAACACTCTTTTTCTGACTACAAAAAAAGTAGATCCGGATACATCTGCTGATCGGACATTTCTGAATTTTGTTCCTATAAATCAATACAATGAAAATAATCGTAACAGGCTCTTTAGGAAATATCAGCAAGCCACTGACAAAACACTTAGTAGAAAAAGGACACCGTGTTACTGTCATCAGTACAAGTTCAAACAGGAAAGCAGAAATTGAAGCTTTAGGTGCTCAAGCCGCCATCGGAACAATGGAAGATGTAGACTTCCTTTCTGAGATTTTCAAAGACGCAGATATTGTTTACGCTATGGAAGCATTGAATGCGGGAAGCTTTTTTGATCACAACGTAGATTTTATTGCAGCCAGTACTCAGATCGGTAAAAATTACAAAGAGGCATTTGAAAGATCAGGTGTAAAACGTATCGTCCATCTTAGTAGTATCGGAGCACATACGAATAAGGGAAACGGTATTCTAGCATTTCATTATAATGTGGAAAACATATTGAATAAATTACCTAAAGATGTATCCATAAAATTTATGCGTCCGGTTGGATTCTATTACAATATGTTTGCTTTTATTCCAAGTATAAAAACGCAAGGAGCTATTATTCAGAATTATGGTGGAGACGACAAAGAACCTTGGGTTTCTCCATTGGATATTGCAGAAGTCATTGCAGAACAAATTGAAAAACCTTTTAATGGCAGAGAAATCAGATATATTGCCAGTGAAGAAATCTCACCCAATGAAATAGCTGAAACCTTAGGAGATGCCATTGGAAACAGGGAACTGAAATGGGAAACTATTGAGGATGAAAAACTGCTAAACAATCTAATTAATGCAGGAATGAATCCTCAAACAGCTAAAGGTTTTGTAGAAATGAATGCATCAAGACGTAACGGAATACTGTATGAAGATTATTATGCTCATCAACCTGTTTTGGGCAAAGTAAAAGTGAAAGAGTTCGCCAGGGAATTTGCCATAGCATATCATCAATAATTTCTACATTTGTATCGTGAACAAACAACCTCAAAGAATAAAATCCATCACTGAGTTCCATCAGGTGAGGGGCTTAACCAAACCTGAGCATCCATTGATCAGCGTCATAAATTACAGTGATATCATCATACATTCTCCAGATCAACCTGTGACAAACTGGATATTGGATTTTTATTCTATTTCCATTAAACGCACCTCCAATGCTAAAATGAAATATGGCCAACAGGATTATGATTTTGATGAAGGGGTGATGTTTTTTATGGCACCAGGTCAGGTGTTCAGCGTTAGTGTAGATCCTAATTCAACAATACAACATACAGGATGGATGCTATTAATCCATCCTGATTTTCTGTGGAACACGTCTCTTGCCAAAAAGATCAAACAATATGAATATTTTGATTATTCTGTGCATGAAGCTTTATTTCTTTCAGACAAAGAAGAAACTGTGCTTGGCAATATCATTCAAAATATTGAGCAGGAATACCATTCCAATATTGACAAGTTCAGTCAGGATATTATTATTTCACAAATTGAAACCTTATTAAATTATTCTGAACGTTATTACCAGCGACAGTTCATTACCAGAAAAATAACCAATCATAAAACTCTTGATTCTCTGGAAACCTTACTTACTGAATATTTTAATGAGGAGGACCTCATCAGTAAAGGGCTTCCTACCGTTCAGTATATTGCTGACACTCTAAATATATCACCTAGTTATTTAACCGGATTATTAAAAGTTCTTACCGGGCAGAGCACTCAACAGCATATTCACGAAAAATTAATTGAAAAGGCAAAGGAAAAATTATCTACTACTCAATTATCCGTAAGTGAAATTGCCTATGAATTGGGATTTGAACATCCACAGTCTTTCAGTAAATTATTTAAAAATAAAACCAATCTTTCACCACTGGAATTCAGGCAGTCTTTTAATTGAAATAGTTTATTTTTGAAATCTTCGTTAAGTTCGCGGAAAATTATTCTATGAAAAAAATTTTAGCAGGAGCTTTGGCTTTGAGTTTATTATCCTGTGGCAGCGATGCTGATGAAAATCAAAATACAAATGAGAATGCAAACCTTCTGGGAGTTTGGAAAATGCAAACAAACATTGTCATATCCGGGAAAGATAATACAACTGTTTTACACGAATATCTTCCTGATGACTGTAAAAAACAAAGCACTTATGAGTACAGAAATGACGGAATATATATATCTAATGATTACAATAATATTGGTAACTCTTGTATAAAAAAGACCGATACCCGCGATTATGTTTACAAACCATCCGAACAGAAAATCATCATAAATAACTCTGTAGAAGCAAAGGTCCTGGAACTCACTTCAAACAAATTAGTGATTTATGTCCCCGATAATTACGATTATAACGGAGATGGCACATTTGATTACTTAAAATATATTTTTTACAAATAAGAACAAATAGTTTCAACTGATAAAAACGCATCATTAGATGCGTTTTTTTATTTTTATTGATCAAGCTTTTTAATTATTTAAATATATAATCATTTAAGATATCTTTATGCAATAAAAACTAATCTGATAAACTTCCATTTCCATGAAAAAAATCATTATTCTTTTCTTCTTGTTTCTCATTCAACAGGTCATTTATGCTCAAAAAGAGCAGTATGCTTTTTTTATGAAAACCTGGAATTTTCTAAAATATTATCATCCGGATCTAGCAAGTGGAAAAGTGGATGCTGATAGTCTATTTTTAGCTAATATTGAGAAGGTAGATGAGAAATCGGATGCTAACTCTATTATTAAGCAACTATCAGGAAAACTGAGTAATCCTATTTCCCATTCACTTGTGATTGATGAAGCTAAAGAAGCTTTAACGGTAAATCAGAATTTTGATTGGTATAAAAAGAATAAAATGCTCACTGCGGAAGGTAAAACGATTTTGAGCACTATATTTGAACACCGGTATATAGGAAAAGTTCTAAAAGAAAAACAATATGAGCTTTCCAAAAAAGAACAATTACCACTGCCCTTCAGGCTGCTCATACTTGCTAAGATACAAGGCTCCATAGATTATTTATTTCCGCATAAATACCTTATGGATAAGAACTTCGAAGTCTTCTTTACAGATCTGGTGGGACAAGCAATATCTTCACCTTCAAGAAAAGATTTTGAAATTATTCTTGCAAAAGCAATTTCTAAAATGGAAGACAGTCATGCTTTTAAGTTCTATGATCAATTAAACTATAAAAATGAAATCCTGCACAGATTTTATTATGCTCCTTTTGATTACCAAGTTTTTAATGATCATCTCTTAATTACTCATCTTATTTTTCCTGAGATCTGCTCTAATGCGCAAATAGTGGTTGGAGATAGAATAACCGAAATCAATGGTAAAAGTATTAAACAGATCATCAATGAAAAAAGAGAACTGCTTTCCGTTTCAAATCTTGAGAATCTATTATATCACCTTTCAGATTATCAAAGAAATATGATATGGCCAGATGATGTACAACAAAAAGATTTCAAAATACTACATACCCAAAACAATAAAGCTGAACATACAAAAATCACCTTTATTAATCCTACAGATCAGCAACAAACGTCTGTCATCTCAGCTTATTTAACTGAGAAAATCAGTCTAAAACAGCAACACAAATTGGTTCACAATGATATTGCATATTTTAAAATCAATGATGTATTTTCTCTGACTGATAATATTGCAGATGATAAGTTTGACAGTCACATGGATACTATTTTTAAAGAAGCTTCTTCTAAAAAAGCAATTGTCTTTGATATGAGAGGATATCCGAACTGGGGTGGATTTGTTTTTCATTATATTTACAAATACTTCTCACCCAGAGAAAATTATTTTGGAAAATATTATGAGCCTAATTTAAAAAATATGGGTACTTACATTCCTATCAGTTATAAGGTGTATGGCCACTATTACCCTAAGATTGAGAACAAAACAGTAAACCCATATAAAGGAAAAGTTTTTATAATCGTCAATCCTGAAACCTTAAGTATGAGTGAATGGAACACTATGAATCTGCAAAATATTTTTCCTCAAGCCATTACAATAGGACAGCAAACAGCTGGTGCTGATGGAGATACAGTAGAAATACAATTACCAGCAGGCTATTCACTGGTGTTTACAGGGAATGGCATATTCTATTATGATAACACACAAACTCAAAAAGTAGGTATAAGAATTAACGAGTTGATAAAATATACCGATGATGATATTATTCAAAATCGTGATCTGGAATTTGAACATATTTTAAAAGCTATTAAATAAGACAAATAAAATCCAGCATGTAATAAATACATTTACTAATCTGTTCTACTAATATAAAATGTACAAAGCATATGAAAGCTCTTTTCTTTACCCTGTTGTTATTTTTCAACTACCTGCCTGCTCAAGGTCAATCCAAATCTGAAGACTTTTTTCAGACCAGTGATCATGTGCAGATCCATTATAAAGTTTCGGGAACCGGAGAAGCCTGCATTTATATTCCAGGGGGACCGGGACAGGGCTATCCTTCATTTGAACTAATGGGAGGAAATCATCTTGAGAAAAACCTAAAGATGATCTATATGGATCAGAGAGGATCCGGAAAATCTGCTCAGTCGGATGATTATCATTTAGATAAAATGGTACAGGATATTGAGGAATTAAGACAACACTTGAAATTAAATAAGGTTTTCCTCATGGCTCACTCTTTTGGTGGAATTATCGCGGTAAGCTATGCCAAGAAATACCCTCAAAATGTAAAAGGTCTTATTTTAGCCAACGTAACCTTACATTTCTTAAATAATGAATCAGTTAAGGAACAAATTGATTATGCCAATGAACTTCTCCATCTAAAAAACAGAAAAATAGAAAACGATAGTCTTTCTTCCGAGCTTTCCAAATTAAGCAAATCGTTAAGATCAAAACGAATGGGATACAGATTCCTTACTGATGACATTGAGACGATCAAAGAAATGGACAAAATAGATTCATTAAATCCGAGAATTATTGATTTTGGAATGGCTGTGATCTCAAAACCTAAAGAATATCCGGAATATTATGCTGATTATGCGCAATCAACAAAAGACATTAAGGTTCCAACTTTAATCATTACAGGAAAAAAAGACAAAGCGGTAGGTACAAAACATTATCAATCATTCAAATTCGTTAATAAACAAGTGGTTTCAATTGATGGTGGGCATCTTTTGTATTATGAGAAAAACCCAGAATTCATTAATACCGTATGGACCTTTGTAAAGAAGGAAAAATAAATTAGATAGTGATTGTCACTGTTGGTATTGTATTGGATACCTCAACCTTACACCAAAAAAATATTAAGTTATGCAACCACTAAAAAAAATCGACGAGAATACCAATGTTATTACCTGGTTTGAAATCCCTGTTACTGATACCAGCAGGGCAAAAACATTTTATGAGACAATTTTAGACATTAAAATGATTACCCGTTCTATTCCCGAAACCAATGAGGAACTTACTTTTTTTCCTTACAACCCGAATGTAGTTCAGGCAACCTCCGGCAGAATTACAGGCGTTTTATCAAAATCAAAAGACAGCCACCCTTCAGATAAGGGAACGCTGGTCTATATCAATGCTTATCCTGAAATTCAAAAAGTTTTAGATAAGGTGGAGTCTGCTGGTGGGAAAATAGTAACTCCACCCATTCAAATGAACGCAGGTTATATTGCTGTTATCACGGATACAGAAGGTAACAGGATTGGTCTACATGCCGAAAAATAATTTATCATTACTATTTTATTAAAGAATATAAAACGTACTATCAGGTGCGTTTTTTTGTTTGGATTTTTTATTCGTTACCGATAATCAAATAAAAAAATTACCATTCTTTAGCGTGTGTGCTGTAACATTTGTTCATTTCCAAAGACTTAATAATAAAATCAACAAAATAATATAATATGAAATCAATCCACTTTTTGAGTTCTGTTTTTGTAATCTTATCTTTTTTCTCTCTTACAAATGCACAGATTAAAGATCAGACTCCTGAAAAGAATGAAATTGTTCCGAATCTAATAAAGAACGGAAAAGAAACAATGATCTGGTATGCATTAAAGGATACCACTAAAATTGAAATTGCAAAAATATACACCGATATCAGTCGCAACGGTAAAACCATCAATGTAAAAACCACTGTAAAAATGTCAGGAAAACCTGATTGGGTAGATGAAACTACGGCTGAACTTCCTCAATTAAAACCGATAAAACATACCTCCTTTAATACCCAAAGGGATATGTCTTTAAATTTCGGGAAAACAGTAACCGGATATTACACAGACAAAGTGACAAATGCCAAAACTGAAATCAATGAAAAAGTGGACGGAAGTTTTTTTGACAGTAATCTATACCCTCAAATTATTCGTTGGCTGCCATTAAAGGATAATTACAAAACTGATATTGCCATTTTTGATTATAATCCAAAATCAGGCTCAGGATTAATGAAAGCCCATATTACAAACACTCAAAAAGGAAGTTTCCAAAATAAGGAAGTCTGGATCGTTAGCGTAACGGATGATATTTCAAGTAATGCTGTAAAGATGACTTTTTATATCGATACAAAATCCAATCAGGTATTGAAGCAGGAAATTGACGCAGGGGGAAGAAAAATGCTTATTGAGAGAATTGAAGGAAATTAAGAAGGGAACAGAATAGAGAATATAAAGAGAAAACGCGCCCTTCGGGCGCGTTTTCTCTTTATATAAAGTTTAAAATAATTAAAACTTCAAATCTCCATTTACTTCTCTTACCGCTTTAGCAGCTTCAGCAAACTTCAATTGTTCTTCTACTGTAAGGGTAATGTTTACGATTTTTTCTACACCGTTTTTACCGATAATAGCAGGAACACCTAAACAGATATCACTTTGATTGTATTCACCTTCCAGCATTAAAGAACAAGGAATCATTTTCTTTTGATCACATGCAATTGCCTGAACCATTACAGAAACAGCAGCACCTGGTGCATACCAAGCAGAAGTTCCTAATAATTTAGTTAATGTAGCTCCACCAACTTTAGTTTCTTCAATTACATATTTTTGTTGCTCATCATCAAGGAAGTCAGTTACAGGAACTCCGTTTCTTGTCGCTTTGCTTAATAATGGAAGCATTCCAGTATCACTGTGAGCAGCGATTACCATTCCGTCAACGTCAGAAATTGGGCTTTCTAATGCTTCAGCCAATCTGTATTTAAATCTAGCAGAATCCAGTGCACCTCCCATTCCGATAATTTTGTGTTTCGGAAGACCAGAAGTTTTGTGTACCAAATAAGCCATTGTATCCATTGGATTAGAAACTACGATGATAATAACCTCTGGAGAATGTTTTACTAAGTTTGCAGTAACATCTTTTACAATCCCTGCGTTAATACCTATTAATTCTTCTCTTGTCATTCCAGGTTTTCTTGGAATCCCTGAAGTGATCACTGCTACATGAGAACCTGCAGTTTTGCTGTAATCTCCTGTTGTCCCGGTAATTTTGGTATCAAAACCGTTAAGCGACGCTGTCTGCATCAAATCCATTGCCTTACCTTCAGCAAAACCTTCTTTAATGTCTACTAAAACTACCTCTGAACAGAAGTTTTTCATAGCGATGTATTCTGCACAGCTTGCTCCTACAGCGCCTGCACCTACTACAGTTACTTTCATAATGTATACTTTTTAAAATTATTTATTTTTAGTTCAGTCTAAAAATTTGACTCCCAAATTTAACAATTCCTGAAAAATTGAGCAATCTTTCAGGAAGTTAATTATCTGCAAAGGATAGATTTAGATTTTAATTTGAAAATTAATTAACGTTTAATAAGAACGTATATAATTTTTTAGCTCCTGATAATACTTCGTTATAGTTCTCTTCAGCAACTTCTGTATCCAGAACTTCTTTAAAATTCTTCCACATTGGCCCTGTATTTTCCTGATAACACCCAAAGAAATTGAACGTTATATCATCGAAACCTTCTGTTTTAGAAAGTTGTTTTGCAATCACGTTTCCACCTAAAGTAGACCCTTCGATCACATACATCATTCCTAACGCTTCATTTTCATTATTAATTTCAAGAGCATGAGAAACAACTTGATTTTTCAAAGCAAGGCTTACAAGATCTTTTTCAATCAATGGAAGCTTTTTTCTTTGATTCAATTGAAGTTTCTCAGCGAATTTTCCATTAAGGCTATTAAAAATTTTGTCTTCAGAATGCAAAAGCATTAAATAATTGGTATTGATGATTTTTTTGTAATCTTCTAAACTGAAAGTCTTGTTAAAAATCTTTTCAGAGTTAAAAAGTTTCTCAGCAGCATCGTGATATTCTGCTGTATTTTGTTTAAGATATTCTGAAACCATAATTAGAGTTTATAAGTCCTCCAAATTTAAGGCTTTTTAAACGTTAAAAGGAAAGAAGTACCATCTTTATTACTTTCATAATCCACATTTCCGCCTATTCTTTTCATAATTCGATGAACAATTGACAGGCCTATTCCATTGCCTTTAAATTTCTTTGCATTATCCATCCTGTTAAAAATTTTAAACATCTTATGTTTCTCTTCTTCAGGAATTCCTATTCCGTTATCTGAAATTCGGTAAACAATGGTTTCGTTATTTTCTATCCCTTCAATTTCTACTCTTGGATGATCCTGATCTGACGAATATTTTACAGCATTATTGATGACATTTAGAAATACCTGATGGAGCATTGTTTTATCGGCCAATACTTCCGGACAGTTTTTAATAATGATCTCGCTTTTTGGACTTTCAAAAGTCATTTTAGCATTTTCAGAGATTTTTCTTATCGTATGAACTGTGGGCAGGCTTTCAAGTTCTATTTCACTGTGTTTTGCCCGGCTTAGCTGCAAAACATCATGCATCATCTCTGCCATATTATCAATTTCCTCAATAATAGACTTTAGCTTATTTTTCTCTTTCTCAGATTTATCAAAATTAGCGAGCAGCATTTGAGCATTTAGTTTCATTACGGTAAGCGGGGTTCCAAGATCATGGGAAATGGTATAGGAAAAACTATCAAGTTCTTCATTTACCTTTTTAAGCTGATCATTAAGCTGCTTTATCGTATTGTACTGTTTATGTGAAGTTTCCAAGATCACATCTCTGATTGCCTGTACACCACTTGTATTTCTTGAGCTCCATCTTTTGGAATTCCCTTTAATATTTTCTTTAAAAACTTCAAAAGATGTTCTTGGAGATACCATTTTTTTTTCTTCACCATTGTGAAAGAAAACATCAGTTTTCTTTTCAGGATTTCCGGCCCATTGAATATGCTCATCAAATTCCTTACGAAACCAGATCAGCATCTCATTTTTAGTCCGATCGATAAAATATATAATAATACCTGCTGAATCTTTGTCCAATCCTAAATTCTCACCATATTCCTTCAGGAAACTGCGGTTTACATAAATACTTTTATTCGTATTTTCATATGCCCATTTTACTATTTTTTCAATAATCGCATGTGGAGGAGTTGCTCCCGTTCTTACAATATTTTCATCAGAAATAATAGCGAGTCCATCAGCTTCAGCAAGATCTTTAATTTCTATTCTGTTTTGAACTAAAGAATCAAATAAAGAATTTTGTTTCAGAAATTCTGTTTTCAGATAGGCTGATTTTTCATTAAGATCCATACGATACTCCAGCTCTTTCTTGGTCTTAAAAGATGAATAAGCGTTGGATGCTAAAGCGGTAAAAATTCCGGCCTGTACCCTGTCCTCAAGATCAATATGTTTAGATTCTGAATTCTGACATGTAACCAACCCCCAAAGTTTATCATCAATGATAATAGAAATACTGAAACTGGAAGAAGCTCCGGAATTTTTTATATACTGACCATGAATCGGTGACATTCCTCGTGAAGCCGTAAACGTAAGATCAATATTTTGTTTTGTTTTGCTTAAAATCGGAACTGTTTCAGAATATACATTACTGAAGATTCTTTTTCTCTTCTTCATATACAGCGCTCTTGCCTGTTTGGGAATATCCGTTTCAGGATAATGCAGGCCAAGGTAACTTTGCATATTATCATCTCTCTTTTCAGCAATTACCTTCCCAGAACCGTCTGTCATGAATTTATAGATCATCATCCGGTCATAGTTTACAATTTTAGAAAGTGTACTTAGAAGCTGATCCCAAATATCCTGTGCGTTATCAATCACATAGAAATTATCATATTTGTTCGAAATACGTTTATCAGGATTTTCCAGTACGGTTTCAAACTCTAAAAAGATTTGGCCTCCATTACGGAAAACAGAAAAATGATATTCAGTTCCTTTAATAAAAATTTTATCAAAATAGGTTTCATTTTCACGTCTTGTAAATGTGTCCAATGACTTGTAAATATCAGATTCTATAATGCTTTGAAAGCTTTCAGGAAGATCAGTAATTTTTTTATCGAAAAGTGATTCCTTATTTTCGATAGTAAATATATCCCGGATATTTTCACTGAAAAAAGTAATGAGATAAGATTCTGCGTCAATGCCAATCAGGTATCCAAAACTTTGTATATACCCTGGAATATGGATGGGTTCTTCATGACACTCTACAAAATTCATAATATTCTAAAATCAATCAAATATAACGAATTTTTTGCTGATATATTATAGTGTGGTATCTAATTTACGAATAGCAATAACTAACTGAATTTAAATACTTTACATACATACCAATTGTCTTTAATATACACAATTCTGTTAACAAAATCACAATTTTTTCATAGAAATTAATGAGAAATGATTATTAACATTAAAACAGTATTAAAATAAAATTATTCTCTTAATTAAGTAAAATTTAGTAGATTTATATCACCAAAACATGAAAATACGGATAAATAATTGAATATTATTATAAAAAATTCATTATTTACTTCTCTAACAATCAAATACATCAGTATGAAAAAATTCCCATCCATTATGCTTCATTCTTTTCTTCTATCTGGATTATTAAGTCATATCAATTCCAAGGAAAAAATAATAGTGATCAATTCTGATAATATCAAAAATTTATCATGAGCACACAAAATTTCGCGAAGATCTGGTTTTCTAAATTCCGAGGATTTTAGCATTCACCCAATCATTAACCAATACAAAGCACTATGACTTTTTTTTCAATAAAAAAAAGAACGCAATTATTTTGCTTCTTAGTCTTCTCTTTATCAATGAGTGGACAGGTAAAAGATTCTGTTCAAAATAAAACAGAGGAAGAAAATGTAAAATATCCCATACTACAGATCAAAGGTCTTTTCCAGGCTCGATACCTTTTAGGTATGACCAAAAATGTAGACGTTAACGGCCTTCATCACGAGGATGGATCAGGAACAGACAATAATTTTATGCTGAAATATATGCGGGTACAGGTTCGGGCACAGATCAGCAAACGAACAGAAGTTGTTGTTTTGGCCAATCTCGCCGACTTTAAGAATGACCCCAAAAGCAGGGTTCTTGAAAATGCCTATTTAAAATACACTTTTAACCCTAAACTGGCCATTACTGTAGGTCAATTCCGTCCATTATTTGGTATCGAAGAAACTTATCCTATTGATATCATCAAGTCTTTGGATTGGTCTAATCAGTACACCGAGTTTGGAAAATTAGGCTGGACGAGTTTCCAAATTGGAATGGCGGCAACAGGTCAGCTGGAATTGGGAGAAATACCTTTTCAATATGCCGTTTCTGTAGTTAATGGAAATGGGAAAAATCAGGTTAATGATAACGATAATGGAAAGCAGTATTCAACACGATTGGTATTCGGACTGTCCAAAAAATATAATTTTAATGTTGGCTTAAATGGTGGTATTGGTGAAGTCCTGGGCAAGAAAGTATATGCATTGGGGGTTGAC
The DNA here is from genome assembly GCF_018613715.1 of Chryseobacterium sp. ISL-6. Taxonomy (GTDB): domain Bacteria; phylum Bacteroidota; class Bacteroidia; order Flavobacteriales; family Weeksellaceae; genus Chryseobacterium; species Chryseobacterium paludis. The sequence goes on from NZ_JAGGPT010000010.1 coordinate 182,723, forward strand.
TTCAGCTCATTGATCAATTTCGATTCCAAATGGAGTCTTGATATGCAACTAGAAGGTAAACAGGCAACCAACCATGTTTTGTACAACTCCATAACCCCAGAACAAAGACTTTCTAATCCCGATGATTATCTTATTCGCGGAGTTTATTTCCTTCCTAATCTGAGGTATGAAATTAACCATAGAAATCTTAGCGCCTTTGAGCTGTCGTGCCGTTATGAATATCTGGATACTAATTTCAGAGTAAGCTCTAATCCCAGACAGACGGTTACCCCAATGTTCGGATTGGAATTCCTCAAAAACTATGGTGCCAGAATTCAGTTGGGTGTACAATTCGACAGATATAAAAAACAGATCGCAAACACCTCACAATACAATAATAATCTATTCATTGTTCAGGTACAAAGTAGATTTTAATCATTAATATCAATACTATTATGAAAGAAATTAATATCAAGAATACGGCAATAACTTTTGCTGTTGCTCTTATCATCTGGTTTATCCCTGAACCCGATGGTGTTACTGCAGATGCATGGCATCTGTTCGCTATTTTCGCCGCAACAATTTTAGGAATTATCCTTAAAGCTGCTCCCATGGGAACTATGTGTATGATGGCCATTGCGTTTACAGCGCTTACACAAGTGATCGCTCCCGGAGATGCTGGAAAATCAATTACCAAAGCACTTTCAGGTTTTGGAGATAAAGTGATCTGGTTGATTGGGATCTCATTTTTTATTGCCCGTGGATTTATTAAAACCGGATTAGGAAACCGTATTGCTTTTTTATTTATCAGAATATTTGGGAAAAGTTCCCTTGGATTAGCCTATGGTTTAGGACTGGCAGACGTTTGCCTTGCCCCGGCTATTCCAAGTAATACCGCAAGAGGTGGTGGAATCATCTACCCTATTATGAAATCCATGGCCATCAGTTTTGATTCTGTTCCTGAAAAACCTGAAACCCACAGAAAACTGGGTTCATTTTTAACACTGAACAGCTACTATATGAATCTGATTGCTTCTTCAATGTTCTTAACAGGAACAGCCAGCAACCCGATGTGTCAGAAGTTTGCAGCCAACCTTGGCATCAATATCACATGGATGTCATGGGCAGCTGCAGGTTTCCTACCTGGTCTGGTAGCATTTTTTGTTGTTCCTCTTGTATTGTATAAATTGTATCCACCAGAATTGAAAAAAACGGGTGATGCTCCTAAAATGGCCGCTCAAAAGCTGAAAGAAATGGGTCCGATCTCCAAAAATGAATGGCTCATGTTATTGGCATTCTTTATCTTATTAGCTCTCTGGATATTTGGAGGATCCCTTTCAATTGATGCCACTACAACAGCCTTCATAGGTTTAACCCTGTTATTGTTAACTTCTGTACTGACATGGGAAGATGTAAAAGCTGAGAAAGGTGCCTGGGATACTATTGTATGGTTTGCAGTATTGGTCATGATGGCCAGTTCGCTTAATGAACTTGGATTTATTGGATGGTTCAGTGACCTTATCAAGGTTAAGATCGGTGGATTGAGCTGGCAGATAGCCTTTCCTGTAATTATTGTAGTTTATTTTTTCAGTCACTATATTTTTGCAAGTGCTACAGCTCACGTTGCTGCGATGTATGCTGCATTATTAGGTGTAGGAGTTGCTGTTGGAATTCCACCCATGTTATTAGCGATGATGCTTGGTTTCTTAGGATCTATTTATGGGGTTCTTACCCATTACGGTCATGGTCCTGCTCCCGTATTTTTCGGAAGTGGATATGTAGAATTAAAAGCATGGTGGCTTCGAGGTCTCGAAATAGGAATTGTATTACTTATTATTTATATGGTAGTAGGAGGTCTCTGGATGAAAGTATTAGGATATTATTAAATTAATAAAACAAAAAATTATGCTGTCTACTTTGTCAAGAAAAATGCTGATGTGTCTTACCGGACTTTTCCTGAGCTTCTTTTTGTTGATTCATTTCCTTGGAAATCTTCAGCTATTTCTTCCCCAGGATCAGGCTCATTTACAGTTTAATGCGTATTCACATTTTCTGTCAGGAAATATTGTGATTAAAATAGTTTCTTACGTTCTGTATGCAAGCATAATTCTTCATGCAATTGATGGTTTAATAATCACTTTGAAGAATAAGAAATCCAGCGCCCATTATCAGGCTGACAGACGTGGAAGAGCCAGCAAATGGTATTCCCGCAATATGGGAATATTAGGAACATTACTATTAATTTTTCTGGTTATCCATTTTCAAAACTTTTGGTATGTGTATAAATTCGGAACTCCCCCTCTGGATGAAAACGGAAATAAAGATTTATATATTCTTGTGGTTGCAGTTTTTAAAGAATGGTGGTATGTGATCATTTATATTATATCAATGGCCGCTTTGTGCTACCATCTTATTCACGGGATATACAGTGCTATAAGAACATTAGGATTATATCATCCTAAATTTGTAAAATGGGTTAAAACCATAGGAATTGCTTATTCAGTAATTATAAGTATCGGCTTTGCACTGATGCCCATCTATATATTCTTTACTTCTAATTAAAATAAAATGATGATGCTAGATTCTAAAATACCTCAAGGACCATTAGAACAAAAATGGACCAATTATAAAAAAACAGCAAAGCTCGTTAATCCAGCCAACCGTAAAAAATTAGATGTAATTGTTGTAGGAACAGGTTTAGCAGGGAGTTCTATTGCTGCATCTTTAGGCGAAATGGGATACAATGTAAAATCATTTTGTTTTCAGGACAGCCCGCGAAGAGCACATTCTGTAGCAGCTCAGGGCGGAGTGAATGCTGCTAAAAATTATAAAAATGATGGTGACAGCGTCTACAGAATGTTTGTAGACACTTTAAAAGGTGGCGATTTCAGAGCACGGGAAGCTAATGTATACCGCATGGCAGAGTGTTCTTTAAACCTCATCGATCAGGCTGTAGCCCAAGGAGTTCCATTTGGGAGAGAATATGGTGGTTATCTCAATAACCGTTCTTTTGGTGGAGTTCAGGTTAGCCGGACTTTTTATGCAAGAGGACAAACCGGACAGCAATTACTTTTAGGAGCTTATCAGGCTTTGATGAGACAGGTTGGCAAAAAAACAATTGAATTATTTTCAAGACATGAAATGCTGGATCTGGTGGTTATAGATGGAAAAGCAAGAGGGGTTATCGTAAGAAATTTAGATACCGGAGAAATTGAAAGGCATGCTGCTCATGCTGTTGTATTGGCTACCGGAGGATATGGCAAGATATACTACCTTTCTACATTAGCAATGGGGTGTAATGGCTCTGCCATTTGGAGGGCTCATAAAAAAGGAGCTTTAATGGCTTCTCCCAGCTGGATTCAGGTACATCCTACTTCGCTCCCACAATCTGGAGATTATCAGTCGAAATTAACCTTAATGTCGGAATCACTTCGTAATGATGGGAGAATATGGGTTCCTTCAAAAGAAAATGAAACCAGAGCTGCTAATGATATTCCTGAAAATGAAAGGGATTATTATCTCGAAAGAAGATATCCGGCTTTTGGAAATCTTGCTCCGAGAGATATCTCATCCCGAGCTGCAAAAGAAAGAATTGATGCCGGGTTCGGAATCGGACCTTTAAAAAATGCTGTATATCTCGATTTTTCAAAAGCAATTAAAGAACAGGGAAAAGAGAAGATTCAGGAAAAATATGGAAACTTGTTTGATATGTATCTTAAGATCACAGGATATGATGCCTATCAGGAGCCTATGATGATATCTCCTTCGGCTCACTTTTCTATGGGTGGTTTATGGGTAGACTACGAGCTGATGACTACTATTCCAGGATTATTTGCTTTAGGGGAAGCTAATTTTGCAGACCATGGAGCTAACAGACTTGGAGCAAATTCTCTTCTTCAGGCTTCCGTTGATGGTTATTTCATCGCTCCTTATACAATTGCCAACTATCTTTCTAATGAAATCCATACTGGAAAAATATCTACAGAAGATCCGGCATTTGAAAAAGCTGAAAATGCAGTTAAACAACAGGTAAAAAATCTGATCAACATCAATGGAACAAAAACCGTAGATCATTACCACAAAACCTTAGGAAAGTTGCTTTATGATTATTGTGGCCTGGCTAGAAATGAAAAAGGTCTAAAATACGCTATTCAGGAAATACAAAAGCTAAAAGCAGAGTTCTATAGAAATGTAAAAGTATCCGGACAGGGAAACAGCATGAATACGGAACTGGAAAAAGCGGGACGCGTTGCTGACTATTTCGAAATCGGAGAATTGATGTGCTATGATGCCTTGACCCGAAATGAATCCTGTGGTGCTCATTTTCGCGAAGAATATCAAACTCCAGACGGTGAAGCTTTGAGAAATGACAATGAATTCCAGTTCATTTCAGCATGGGCATGGACGGATGAAAACAAAGAGCCTGAATTAATTAAAGAACCGCTTGTATTTGAAGAGGTACAACCAACGGTGAGAAGTTATAAATAAAAACAAAAATTATGGATTTACATTTGAAAATATGGAGACAGAAGGACGGAAAGACCGAAGGAAAGCTGGTAAATTATGATTTAAAAGAATTGAATTCTCATATGTCTTTTCTTGAAATGCTGGACACTTTAAATGAAAAACTGATCACTGAAGGCGAAGAACCCGTAGAGTTCGATCACGATTGTCGTGAAGGAATCTGTGGACAATGTGGAATGATGATCAACGGTTTAGCTCACGGTCCTTTAAAAAATACCACGACATGTCAGTTGCATTTACGTTCTTTCAAAGATGGAGAAACTATTGTTATAGAACCCTTCCGGGCAGAAGCATTTCCTATAAAAAGAGATTTAAAAGTAGATCGTTCAGCTTTCGACAGAATAATCTCCTCAGGAGGTTTCGTTTCCATAAATACGGGACAGGCTCCTGATGCAACAGCCATAGCTGTTACGCATCAAACTGCCGAAGAAGCTTTTGACTCCGCTGCCTGTATAGGATGTGGGGCATGTGTGGCAACCTGTAAAAATGCAAGTGCCGCTTTATTTACATCTGCCAAAATTACACATATGGTTCTTCTTCCTCAGGGTAAGGAAGAAAGAAGTAAGCGCGTTATAGATATGGTAAAGCAAATGGATAGCGAGTTATTTGGACATTGTTCCAACACTGAAGCCTGTGAAGTAGAATGCCCGCAAGGTATTTCAGTTCTCAATATCGCCAGAATGAATTATGAGTATAGCAGAGCTTTATTTTTCGGGAAGAAGTAGTTGAATAGTGATAGTCCTAAACTGTAAAAAGCAAAAGGGTAAAATTACTTTTACCCTTCTTACTCATCTATTCTTTTCTGAGACTTTAGCAATTCATCGCTTTACTGCTTTTATCCTTTGTTTTAAACTTCCTTATCGAAATACAGCATATAGAATTTTCCTTTTTCATCTTGTCCCTGCTCCAGCATTTTTCGATCACCATGGATGTAAATATGGAAATTCTTATCTAATTTGATAATACTCTTAAAATGTCGCTGCGTCTTTTTCACCGCAGCTTCACTGATTGGGAATTCTTCAGCAATATTGATCTGCATATCCTGTTCATAATCTGTTTTAAAATTAACGAAACTTTCTATCACATGCTGGTCACCTAATACTTCAGTTGCAAAATCATCAAGTTTAAATTCCTCTTTTTCTTTGAAGAAATTAATCGATTTATTTAAAAAGTCAGCCTGATCTGCTTTTGAAACTTCAAACTCCTGAGGAAGCTGTTTTGTAATATAATCTTTATAAACCATTAACGCTTCCTGAGTGTGGAAATACTCATCATCACGCTGTTTCACTTTCAGGAAATCTTCAAACCAATAATACATATCTCCGTTTTTGTTGTTATCAACTACAGACAATACGTATCCATTCTCTTTATGATTATTATAGATCAAAGCTGCTTTATCAATTTTTGATAATCCGATACCCTGATCTTTTTCCAATGCAAAAGTTTCTTCCTGAGGGAATATCTTTAAGAAAGATTCTCTTTTTTCAGTTTTAAAAATCCCGATCTTATCTACTTTCTCATCCCCTTCTCTCTCATCTTCAAAGAATACAATAAATAACTCACCCCCCTGAACTCTAGGGTTTTCAGCAGCTTCAAAAAGATGCTTAGCAATGTTTTCAGACTCCCATAGGAATTTAGCCTTATCCTCAAAAATTTCTGTTACAGAACTGTAAACAGGATTATTTACTAAATAAGTATCACTATAAAACTGATAGGTTTCTTCTGTTTTAAAAGAACCTAAAAAATAATCTTCAAGCATTTCTGCCATCCCTTCTTCCAACTGCAATTCTTCCTGAGAAAGTGTTAAAGACTCACCATTGATCTTATTACCGACTCTGTGTACTATAATTTTTGAAAACATTTTTGATTTTTATGGACTGCAAAGATATTAATAATCTCAAATATCGAGCAGCATTTCGTTTTGATAATAACCTTATCATTTTGGATAGCTTTTTTGCATTATAAAATTCAACAAAAATAATCAACACATTGAATTACAACTAATTAAAATAAACCAATCTTTAAAGGAATGCAATTGGCATCATCATTATCAAAACATACAAAAATGGACTTAAAAACTTTAAACAAAATCGACAAGCTACGAAGATTAAAAAGCACAGGGCCAAAAACTCCAAAATGGATGAAGCCCTATCATCTGTTGCTTATAGCATTCTTAGTGATTTTTATTTTTGGAGGATTTATAAAATTTTTAGAACAAAATCATTATTAATATGAATTATTTACAAGCCGTTCAGGAAATTACAGAAGTAATTCCTAGCATACAGTATGAATTGGATGAAACTAAAACACAGAGTTCTTATAGTATGATGAATACTTTTACAGATCACATCAAAAGAATGATTCGTCAAAATGAAAGACCTCTTTTATTTAAAAGTCTAAAAAAGATGGGTACGATCTATAAAAACGGAGATGCAGTACTTAAAAATGCCATAGAATGCACTTTTATCTATTCATTGGACAATGTAACAACTTTCTGCAGTGAAGAATACCGAAAAGCTATCTTTAGTCATATGTCCAAGGATCTTCAGAGAATTTATTCCAAACAGATTTATACACATGGTATATAATGGCAGTAATTGTAAGAAGAAATAATCATTTTGTCACATTACAGAGATTTTTCTAAAAATAGATTCCTCAAAAAACTGACACTACTTTTTTTTATTACATTTTTCAACGATTTCATTACAAAATTATTACGATTATGAAGACAAAAATCAGAAAACAATTTGACTGGAAACAATGGAAAGAGTCGAATTCCAGACACAATATTGAAATCCTAGCTACTCACATTGCACTGATCATCGGAGTATTTATTTTTGCTGCCTGCTTATAAGTTTGGTACACTTTTAGCGGCAGTAAAAGTGTTTGAAAAATAAAATATTATTTATGATGAACGAGCCAATGCAAACTATTAATGAAGAGACCGCTGTAGAGTATTTAAAATTTTTCTATCCCACTCTTAGAGGTGAAATTACACAGTTATCGGTGCAAAATAATTTTGCAGGTATTATCCAATCAACTGTAAACTACTTAAAAAACCTTTTACGAGAGTCCAAAATCAATATTATCGGCCATCACATCAAACTGATGGAAGGGATCTATAGAAGTGCAGATTCATATGTAAAAGATATTATCGAAAATCTTTTCGTAAGATCTTTTGAAAGTTTTAAGAAACATACTAAGATACAGCATTGGAATGCCATTTTCCAGTACATGCCTGTCAATTTCCAGGAGATCTATCTGGATCAACAAAAAAAAGATCAAATATTTTTTGGTAAAAAATAATTTTAAATAAAAATACCCCCGAATCAATAGATTCGGGGGTATTTTTTATCTTAATCTCTTTTTCCTATTGAGCTTTTTTCTTCACAAAAACCTTTTGAATAGTAGCAAGTTCCTCTTTATTGAGCTTTGTTGTTTTTTCCAGTTTAGCTAAAAAAACGTCAACCTCTTCTGGTGTTGCCGGAGATCCTAGATTTTCGCCTTTATCATTAAAAGAATCTGCCAGAACCTCGCCTTTAGGATTTAAGATCAGCCAAAAAGGAAGTCCTGCATCTTTTCCTTTATACCTGCTCATCATTTCCTCCCCACCCGGATTTTCAAGTGCTTTCTTTTCTCCTCTTTCCTGAACATCAAGATAAGTGGTAACATAGTTTTTATCAAATAGTGGTTTTGTTTCCGGCAGGTTCATATTTTTCTCCATTAGCTTACACCATTGGCACCATGAAGCATGAAACACTAAAAGGACATTTTTATTTTCTTTTTTTGCTTCACTAAGCGCTTTATTTAATACTACATCTGCTTTTTCCTGTGCAAAACCTATCTGAAATAACAATAAGGTAAGAACCAAAATAATTTTAGAATACTTCATTTTTGTCTTTTAAAAAATTTAACTAAACGAATGTACTTAATTTTTCTTTTGAAAATTCTGATTGACAAAAATATCTTTTACGAAGATTAATCAAATCGTAATAACTACTTCAGGACAGTTTCCTCTGTTGCGATTCGTCGAAAAATAATTAACGGTTCTTTCTTCCTTAAGATATCTAACAGGATCTGAACTGAAAATGTAAGAATCAAATAAAATAGTATAAGGAGTAATACGAATCCAATTCCATGTTGTCTATATCCGAAAATACCTTTACCCCAAGAAATTAGTATCCATTGTATCATATACATTGATGTCAGATTTTTACTACAATATTTTAAAATTCTCATGAATGCATTTTCTTTAGCATTGGAAGTCATCCTAAAAATAACCCAAAGAAAGATCAAAGTCCATCCTGCAAAATAAATAACACCTCCAGGCCCCATATGATAAAAGCCATTGTAATTATAGTCTCCATACACAAAAACTAATGGTGCTCCAAATGCTGCAAACACAAGTCCCACATACAGCATGTTTTTAAATAATTTCTTACTGTCATAGTTTAACTCCTGAAACCATTTACCAAAAAACATCCCAATGATAATAAAGGACATCCACGGAAAAACAGGGAAATAGACATAAGCAGGAAAGTCATTATTAAAAAGAAGATCTAAAACATAATTAATTCCCGGAACGTCAATATTAATTCCACTAACTTCTCTGGATACCAACGCTACTAACAATCCTATAGCCAGAATGCCAAATTTATTTTTAACATATTTTCTTATAAAGCCAACAAATAGTAAAGACATTCCCGCTAATTGTAAAATATCACCTAGCAAGACCAAATACACATATTGCTGCTCTATTGGGGCATGCCATCCATACTTTTGAATAAAATTATCCGGTGCAAAACCAAAAATTACAGGAATCATAAATTTCATGAAATTCATGAAAAGAGCTGCCAGTAAAAGTAAACCACCCCGCTTTATTGAACTTTTAAGACTTTGATGACTGGACGTCATAAATGTTACCCCCATACAAATCAGAAAAATAGAAGTACCTCTGCCCAGAAAGACAATAAAACTACCGATAGCTGTTTCTGATTGCGATTTCACATTCGCAAATATGAGTAAGGTGTGAATAATGACCATTCCTATAACACTCATTCCCTTTATTAAATCCAGTGCCAGAATTCTTTTATTTTGTTTCATAATTTTTTAGTTTTTAAAAAGCTTCAAATTCTATCATACATGAACTATTTGAAGCTAGCGAAAGTCCTTTTTGTATTAAATTTCTGTTATCTCGTTACTATTATTTTTTTAGCAGAATAATCAACCTTTCTCTAATTCCTTATTTTGCTGGGTTCTCCAATACTTTTCTCATCCTAAAATTAATTATATTTTATTTAGAATAAATAAAAACAAATATATAAATAAAAAGTAAATATTTTATTTTGGTAATAAATTTTCATAATATTTTGGTGATTTTCCAGAATTAAATACCATTAGCCTGGATATGAAAGTCATTTGGATACCGCTAACTACCCTTTCAATGGAATATCAGTTAAATAGAAACCTAATCTTTCGACCCTGTTTTTACATTCACTTTTTTTGTAATTTAGATTCAAAAGAATACAACGATTCATAAGAACATAGATTCATTTCTGGTTGAACATAAACTCAATTCTAATGCTCATCAAACATGATTGAAATAAAAAAATATTCAAATCAAATAAACCATTCTGAACCAAGACGGGTGATCAGATACACCTTATTCTGGTGCAAGAGTGGATCTGCTGAAATCTTGATTGATGAAAATATCTTTAATCTTACGGCTGGAGAAACAGTAACCATCACTTCAGGGCAATTTCATCAATTGAGAGCTGTTGAAGGAGAAGTGACAGCACTTGAGTTTACTCTTGATTTCTTTAGTAAAAATGACAGCGATATTGAACTCATTTTTCACAACGGTTTATTCTGTCATTTTGGAATGAATGAAAAGATAAGTGTCCGTCAACCCGTATTTTTCACTGAAACATTGAATCTAATTGAGAATGAAATCAGTGAGAAGCCCTATCAGTATTTAATTTCAACACATTCACTGGTTGAATTATTACTTATTGAGATCAACCGCAGTAAAATAGCAAATGGTGATGAGATCTGGAAGCCTGACGCTTTATTTTTAAAATTTCTGGAAAGCGTACGTAATCATTTTGCAGAAAACTATCAGGTATCTCATTTTGCAGATCTCCTAGGAACTACAGAAGCTAAATTGAATGAAGTTTCAAAACTGCATACTAACAAAACAGCACAGAATGTTATTTACAGCCTTATCATTTCTGAGGCTAAAAGATTATTACTTTACGAAAAGTTAACTGTAAAAGAAATCGCCTACCAGCTTGGGTTCAATGATCCCTTTTACTTTTCCAACTTCTTTAAAAAACACACTTCCCTATCTCCAAAAGATTATCAGAAGTCGGTAAAAAACTAAATATTATATGCTTTTCCCAGAATTGTCTATTCTTTAGGCTACGGCTATCACCGAACTTTGTACTTGTAATTAATCAACTAAGATTTTTAAGTATGAAGACTAAACAAGATATAGCCGTTTTCCTGTTAAGAATAACATTAGCGACAGGTTTTTTATCAGCTGTTGCAAGCAGGCTTGGTTTTTGGGGTAGCTATTCTTCGGGTTGGAAAAATTTCGTCAGTTATACCGCTGAAACCAATTCCTTTTTACCACAGACATTTGCACCATGTATTGCTTTATTGTCAACTATTGCTGAATTATCGATTGGTATTTTTCTTCTTGTTGGCTATCAAATCAGTAAAACTGCTTTATCCGCTTCTATTCTCACTTTATTATTTGCATTAGCCATGTCTATTTCTTTTGGTTGTAAAGAGCCTTTGGATTATTCAGTTTTTGCATTCAGTGCGGGAGCATTTTTGCTAAGTACTTTCTCACGTTACAAATGGACCTTAGAAGAGTTTTTAAACACAATAAAATAATTTAAATTTTAATATCATGAACACAAACATCCACGATTACATCGTAAAAACAGAACAAACAGAGTGGCAGCCATTAATTGAAAAAGGAATTCACTACGAAGGCATATTTGTAAAGTCTTTAAAATTTGATCCTGAAAAAAACCGGTCTACAACCATACTTTTAAAATTTGAGCCAGGTGCGAGTTATCCCTATCATAATCATCCAGCTGGAGAAGAATTATTTGTAATGGAAGGAGATGCTGTTATTGCAGGAGCACATTTGGAAAAAGGGGATTATTTATATACTCCATCAAATTTTAAACATTCCGTGAAATCAGAGAATGGTTGTATACTTTTTTTCATGATACCAGAAGAAGTAGAGATTCTTTAAAGTATTTATTTCAATAAAAAAACCGGGGTAAAACAATGTTTTACTCCGGTTGTATAATCAAGTGTAAAGAATTACCTATATATTATTACACACAAAACCTTTTTCTAAGCATCATTATAGAACAATATTGGTTCGTTGTTTTTTCTTGCTTCTCATGCAGATGTATATCATAATTTATTTTACTTAACAGCCTCCTTTGCGGGGGATACGTTGAAAAATTATCTTACTATCCCGTTCTACATATTCGCCAGATACTATTGGGTATGAATACTTGGGTGCATGCAATATGTTATGGCTTCTTACAATTATTTTGTCGTTAACTTTCAGACTATGCAATTGTTTTAGTTGAGACTTTTCCGGCTCAAATTTTACAATGTAATCGTCACCATTAATTCTGACCATCACCCCAAAACCTAATCTTGAACCTGGCGGAAGAGAAAGTGAGGTTACAACTCCATCCATATTGGTATAATCTTTAATGTTCTTCCATATTTTAGCTTCAGCGTCCCGTACTTTTTTACCTGCGGGAGACACTTCCCATTTTTTATACATTATACCAGCAGGAGTAGCCTCCCACTGTTTCAATGCAGCTTTCCTTTCAGCAGAAGAGAGAGTCTTTGGGATTGATTTTTTAGAAGTTTCATTTTTAATTTCACGATTAGCAAATACCAATCCACTTACCACAATCAGCAGCAAGCTCAGCACATAAATCATTTTTTTCATGTTTTTTGTAGGTTTAATTAATAACATCGCTTTATCTTCTTTTAAAGTTTATGCGATAAAATTACTTTAATGTTTTTCTGCCTGTGAACTTAAAATTGTAAATAAAAATGTAAACTTTGTAAAAAAAACTTGACACTATGTTTAATAGCAGAAATCTCCTTTCAGGAAAACGCAAATACCTGTTCGGATTAATACTTCTCTCATTTATTTGTGTAATCTATGCATATGCGGATTTCAGCAGTGAGAATAGTGACGACTTTGACTTTGCCAGAAGGGAAGTTTTGCTCCGCAGAATCGGACATGAAATACTTCTACAGTCGGGTGATAGTATATCAAGAGTACTCCCTGTGAAAAAAATTGCGAAAAATGAATATCTGATCAGCTTTGAGAATAAAATTACTTTTCAACCGGACTCCTTAGTTAATACGACTCAACGTTTGTTAGCCAAAGACCCGCTCACAAGTGATTATATTGTAAATGTACTTAACTGTGACAACTCCAGCGTAGCCTATGGATATGCTATATCTAAAAATAAACGAGATGATGTTGTACCGTGTAGAGGAAGAAAGCAACCCGTTGCCTGCTATATGATCAAAATTAAATTCAAACCCACAGGAATAAACATAGTGAAAAATGGGTATCTTCTGGGTGGCCTGTCATTTTTAGCATTTGTTGGTTTTATTATTTTCAGATATGCTCAGCCCCGGAAAACTTTACCTGAAAATCAGCATACAGATATGTTCACTTTGGGCTCAGTGTTGTTCGATGCGAAGAACCGTAAGCTTATAATAAATGGAAATACAATAGAATTGACCGGAACTGAAGCACGTCTGTTACTTATTTTCGCATTATCTCCTAACGAAACTATAGAGAGAAGCAGGTTGCAAAAAGAGATATGGGAAGATGAAGGTGTTATTGTGGGGCGTAGTCTGGATATGTTTATTTCAAAACTTAGAAAAAAACTGGAATTTGATCCGAATATCAAAATTGTTGTTATACGCGGAAAAGGATATAAGCTTGAAATTAACGCTTAAGAACTTACCGCATTGTTCGGTACAATAAACCGAGGTGACAGTTTTAGGTATAAACTGTGCATCATAAATGGGACACTTTTTTTAATCCTATTATAATAAAAATTTACTTAAGTTTCACTTTATCACAACTTAAGTTCTGGTACAAATAATTAAAAACGAAATATAAAACACATAAACAATAGTTATTAAAAAAATAAAAACCGCTATGGACAAAGGTCAATAGCGGTTTTATATGTTTTATTGATTAATATTAATCAATAATTATTTTACTTCTTCAAAAATAACAACGACTGATTATCAATACTATATAATTTTATGGTACAAAAAAGATACAAAATAAAAAGAATTCCATATGTTATTTTAAAATTCTCAATTTATCCTCATAGATTTTTGCAGCTTCAAAATCATTTTGTACTCTGCATAAATCTATCAAAAACTGAAACATTAATATAATATGAGCATTTTTATCTCTTGTGACTCCAAAATCTCAGTGCATTTTTGTTGGTACATTATAGCAGACTGAAGGTTATTTTTAATTAAAGAATATTCGGACAGTTTGTTATAATAACTGGAAAGTAAGAAATCATTTCTTTTTTCAATAGGAATTAGATTATGATATCTTATAGCGTCTTTGATAAGACTTTCAGATTTATCAAAATCTTTCGTCTTTTTATAAAGTTCGGATAATATAGTGTAACCAACTCCAATTTGCGCATCTTCATAAAAATAATATTTTTTTCTGAGAGCGGATACTTTTTGGAAGTATTTAATTGCATTATCAATATCATTTTTGAAAAGATATGCTTGAGATAAATTATTTAGTGCCGTTATGAACATTAATAAGTCTCCATCTTTATAATTATCAGCATTTTTATAGTATACATTAACGGCACTGCTCAAATAATTAATAATTTCATCTAGTGATTTCTCCGGCTTTAAGCTTAAGGCCAAATTATTGTACATAGCTGCCAAAGAAACATCCTCTCTACCCAAATAATTCTCGCTTCTTTTAATCAAATCCTTCCACAATTCAGCGATATCTTGCCTGATAAAGAAAAAAGCTGATAAATGCAAATACTCATTCTCGAGCATTAGAAGTGGCTGGTAAACGCTTTCACGATATTCCTCTTTAATAGTATTAAGAATGGATTCCGCATATTTTAAAAAACGGAAGGAGTCCTTAGGAGAATTATAGCCATCTGACAACCTGCCTGTCAACCACGCTATATAATGGAATGAACTAAAGAATGCACTTTTTTGATCTCTTATCGAGTATAAAATGGCATCCTGTAATATTTTGTGAATACGGATACTTTTTTTATCATTCTCATACTGTATAAACCCCTTTTTTTCTAAAGAATTAGTCAAATTGATATAGTTGGTTTTGTTACCATCATAAAAATCTTTGCCACAAATTAGTATTAAATCTTCAATTATAATGTTGGAGGAAGGAAGTAAAGAAAGATATTCTAAAAAATATTTTTCGCTATTGTTAATACCTTCGAGCGAAAACTTTTGAAGTATAAAATCAAAAATCCTAATAACTTTACTCTCTTCTTCTGGAAGTTCAATCTCTATTTTTAATGATTCATCATCTAGGTCTTGGTTTTTTAAAGAATCGAAAATATATTCTAGTGTCAAGTCGAAGCTATTTTCGATAGTTTTGGCAACTAACTCTATAATCAGATTATTGCAATCAATATATTCCAGAAACTCTCTAAAAACAACATCATTAATATTGTGCGAACTATGTAATTGAAAGAGTTTTTTTGCATCTTCAAAATTCAAATAAGGGAGCTGGTATGGATTATATGATTTATATTGATTGCGAGCAAGGATTATTTTTTTCCAATTTCTTAAACTAATAATTTTATTTAGATCAGTGATATTTTCTACATTTTTCTGAATGTCTAATACAATGAGATTATTACTTCCATATTTATCCAAGTCATTGAGAATTACATTAAATTGCTGTTCAATGGTTAGTCCTTTGTTTAAATCAATATTCAGATTGGAGATCAAAAGTTCATTTAAAATAAATGCGCTATGAATGGATTCTTCAATATTCAGCCAAATCACATTATTAAAATAATTTCGATATTTAGCTAAAAACTTTTTTGCAAAAGTTGTTTTTCCTATACCTCCGAAATTGTTTATTGCAGTAACATTTTTCTGATTGACTATATTGTAGATTTCTTCAACCTCATTGTCCCATCCTATAATATCTTGAACATTATAGATGTAAGGAATTAAAGTTAGATCAGTATTTTCTAAAATATGGGGTTTTAGTTTCTTTATTTCCGAAGTGTGTTTTTCCTGTACAGCTTCAATATTTTTAACTCTATCTTTTAGTTCTTCTATTTCAACACCGATCAAATGGATGAATTTTGGATCTATCTTATTTTGAATATCAGAGTCCGATAATTCTAAAAGCTTTTGTAGATCAGAATTGTTAACGCATCTTTTAGACTTTTCACTCTCCTGAGAGCAACGGTTAATCTCAGAAAGCAAAACTCTAAATATGACATCGACTTGTCTGTTATTAAATAATTCGTTTTTTAGAATGATAAAGATTTCACTTTTAATTTTATCAACAGCTTCTTCGGTTGTTTGATCACCAAATTCCCAATGAATCGCTTTACAAAAATCTTCTATAAGTAAATTGTCATCGACAATGTAACAGAGCGCTTGATAATTAGCATTAATTTCTTGTTTTTTATGCACCGAAAGATTTTGAAGATTGAGTTTTGATTGTCTTATTTTATTCGATTCGCTTCTGAGTATTTCTTTGTTCTTTTTCTTTAAAAGCTCTAAATCCTCACCGTTATTAAAGATCTCCCTACTACACCATTTACCCAATAGCTTTTCATTCTTCTTTATGCTGGAGTTGGTTACAAATGAAAAAATAGGAAAGATGTTATCCTGTCTATAATTGAGGTAGGTAATAAAAAAATCGAAAATTGAATGTTTGATCTCTTTAGAATTTAGACTAAAGTCCGAGGTGTAGCATTTCAATTGAGTGAAAACATAATTCTCTCCAACCTCCTTAATATCGTTTTCAACTTCAGTATAGATTAAGCTATCATTACGATTTACAAAATTTTTTACCCATCTTTTTAAAACAGATAAATATTGATAATAAAAACCCCTGTTAGTGAAAATGGCATCCGTATTCCTCTTGAAAATTTTTATTGAGTTTAAATCTAATTTGATATCGGGCATTTTATATGAATTCTATTTTAAAAGGATAATGTTCGAAGTTATTATTTACTGTTGGATTTTAGTCTTTAAAGAATTTTTATAATAATTTCTCCTTATAATCATTCATCAATTGTAACAAGTCAGTTTGCTTATGTATATAATAATCGATTTCTTTATATTCTCTTTCAATACTGATTTCATCAGTGAATTCATCAATTTGTAAGTTGATTAAATATTGATACCTTTTACTCAATTTGTCCAAGTTAGAAGACAAAAATCTTATAAAATGACTAACGAAATCTCTAGGAGTAACAAATTTTATTTCCGTATCATTAATAAATATAAGATAGTTTTCTTTTCCAGTTGCAAGATTAATCATCTTATAAATATTATGAAATTCAATCCCACTATCCTTAAGCTGTATACCAAATTTTATTTTTAAAATTGTCGATAGGATTGAATAAGTACTTTCATTTTTTTCTCTAAACATTTCCGTTATCTGTTTTTTTAGGTAATTAAAATAAATCTACAATTTTTTCAGGAATTATTTTTACTTTTTTCTCACAGCTAACGATTAATAATTTATAAGTATATTTTACTAAATTCTTAACCGACGCAGCCATAAAACCTTTCAAATTATTGATTTACAATATTTTAATACTATAGCAAACGCTGATCTTAGTTGCTCTTGATAAACTTTGCGACAAATATAATCTGCACAAAAGTAGCTTAAACATTATAACAGTAAATAGCACATATTTATACAAGTACTTAGGTAGGATAATTCCAAAAAGCAAAAGTCTCTTTGATGATTTGTAGAAGAATTTCAGTACTTTAGCACTGAAATAAAGTATTAAATTTCACATAAAGTCATTCAATTTTAGGCATATTAATATGGTTTATTATTTATAAGTTAATAATTATAATATAAAGGCACAACGTCGGAAAACCAATCAGAAGCAGTCACAAAACAATCCATCAGAACAATGAATCATATCACTAATCAAAATCCACTGCTAGCAACTCAGCGAGAAAAGGCAGGTTCTGAAACGTTTGAAAAATATTCTTATCAATATCATTGGGCTTTATATCGGATTTTAAACGACCACATCAAGACCAAGGAGTATGCTGTTTTCGTAGAACTTCACGAAGATGTTGTTATTAGTGACTCTCTAGATTCGTCCAAAGCAAGATTTGAATTCAATCAAGTTAAAACAACTAAAGGACGTTTTACCGCACATAAACTAGTCCACCAAAAAAAGAATAAAAAATGTGTGTTAGGCAAATTGATTAGTAGCGGTTACGGAAAGCCTTTTAAAGATAAAATAACAGAATTAAACTTAATTGCACTCAATGACTTTTCACTGACTCTAAAAATTGAAGGTTTGAGTCTAAATAAAATAACATTAGATGATCTATCTGATGCTCAATTCAAGGAATTAGAGGATGCTATAAAAAATGAATTGGGTATCCCATCACTGCCACCAAACATTCAATTTATCGTACCAGAACTATCTGAAAAGAATTTTCAAAATGATGTAATTGCTTCGATTGCAAAACTAGTTTCTGTACTATTTCCTAGTTCTCATTGTAGTCCCTTGGAGATATATCGATTGTTAATAGATGAGATTAACCGAAAAGGTAAACTGACCTATGACTTTACAAAATGGGACGAATTGTTAACTAATAAGGCTCTTACCTCACTAACCGTTACAGAAGTTATTAATTCATTTACTAATATTAAAGAAGAAGCAAAAGTTGAAACTGAATTTTATGCAATATGTTCAGAATTAAAAATAAATTCTATTAATTCAAAACTATTAAAACGTTCATTTGATAGATACAGAACTAAAAGAATAAGCAATAGTAGCACGGTTCAAATGGATACGACTAATTTCATAGTGGATCAAATTCAGATTAACGTTGATAAGGGAGTTGATAATCTAGAACAATTAATAGAAAGTGTGAAAATTAAAATGCCTAAAAATATAATAAGACAATTTAATGAAGATATAGATATAAAAAGTGCGATAATTTGTGAATATATAATGATGTCATAATGAGTAAAGAAAATTTTAAAATATTAATTAGAAACCTAAGAACTGCTAAAAATGCCAAACTTAAAATTCAAACGTCTGCTGATTCTATCAAATTCAACAAAATCAGCAAATCAATTCGAATTCAGCGAAACTTTGAATCTAATAACGGCGATTGATAACAGTGTAGGAAAATCAACTTTGGTAAAACTATTGTTTTGGGGGGTTGGTTGTGAACCAGCTTTAGATACAAATTGGAGTACAACTGATAGCAAAACTATTGTAGAATTTAGTATTGACGATAAAAATTATAGTGTTAAACGATATAAAAATCAAGTTTCTCTAAAATAGATAGTTATATTTTGGATTATGAAAAAATCACAGGAGACTATTCTGAAAAATTAGCTGAGATTTTGGAATTTAAGGCTCTTCTTCCAAATCGCACTACAGGACTAATGGAAACACCGCCACCTGCATTTTATTTTTTACCATTTTATATTGACCAAAAAAAAAGTTGGTCAAAAGCTTGGGATAACTTTGAGAAATTAGAACAATTTTCTAGTTGGCGAAGTACAATCATAAAATATCACGTAGGTTTACTAACCGCCAAACATTTTGAGCTTGAGAGTGACAAAGCTGAAAAGAAGGATACAAAAAAAATTGTACAGTCTCAAATTGAAAGAATTGTAACAACTTTAGAAGTAGTTGAGCAATATATTCCGTATATATCTAATGCGACAACAGAAGCAAAAGAATTTGACATATTAACCGAAGAAATAAAAGTTGATTTAAAAAATCTACTCGAACAACAAGAAAAAATTTTTAGTCAGCTAACTATATTGAATGCTGATAGAGTATATCTTGAGCAACAACAAATAATTACCGAAAAAATCATTTCAGAACTAGATAAAGATTATCAATTTACAATTGAAAATATAGATGAAAACGAGATAGAATGTCCACTATGTGGTATTGTTCACGAAAATTCAATAATAAATAGAACGTCAATAATGACGGACAAGAATCAAGCAGAAAACCAGCTTGGATCAATTGTAAATGAGCTACATAAAATCAATAAAAAACTAGAAGATGCTAATTTAAACCTACATAAAGCACGAGAAAGAATTAATCAAATAAATGAGAAATATGTAATTAATGAAGAATTTACTGATTCTCAAGATTCTTCTGGTTTAGTTGAAAATGAAACTAGAAATATTAATTTCAACCAAATAATAGAAAACATCGCGGGTAATTCTATCAAACAAAATGTATTAAAGGACAAAATTCAAAAAACTAATTCTGTTGCCACTCTCACAAAAGACATTAAGGAAATTGGAAAAGAACAAAAAAATTTAATTACTCTTGATGATATAGAAAAAATTAATAGTTCTTTCAGCTCAATTTTTTCTGATTATATAGAAATATTAGATGCAGAAGCAGTTAATATTTCCGCAATAGATTCTCCACTTGATTATAATAAAGTTATAAAAGAAGGTGGAGCAGCCGAAGGTTCTAGAGCAATCCTAGCGTATTATCTAAGTATTTTTACAATGGTTGAAAAATATGGCAACGAAGTTAATTCTGCATTAGTAATTGATACCCCGAACCAACAAGAACAGTCTGACTCAAACTATGAGAAAATCGTAAAGTTAATTAGTGATAAAACATCTAATAAGACACAAATTTTATTATGTGCAATGGAGAATGATCATTTGACCGACTTTAAGAAAAAAGCTAAAGTCATCACTCTCACAAAAGACAGGTTAATACTTAAATCAGAATATGAAAATGTTAAGATAGTATTCGATAATTGGTAAATTCTAGATATGAAGATGACTTTTTCGCATTAGTAATAGCGAATAAAATTGTATATTTTCCCTTCTAAACCTCCGCTACTACAAATTCGCAGTCAGTTATTAACAATTAAACAAGCAATACACTTATGAGAATATATGAAGTCGAACTAAATTTATCGGGAACAATCTCCTTACAATCTCCAATTAACTTTTCTACCGAAAAAGAACTTGAAATTGGGGCAATATTTAATAGTTCCGTTAAAATAAATAATAATCAGCAAGGTCTAAAGATTTCTACGACTGTTAGGACTAATTCCGAGGATAAAGCTAAAAAAATTGC
This sequence comes from Chryseobacterium sp. ISL-6, assembly GCF_018613715.1. Taxonomy (GTDB): domain Bacteria; phylum Bacteroidota; class Bacteroidia; order Flavobacteriales; family Weeksellaceae; genus Chryseobacterium; species Chryseobacterium paludis. Next base: position 203,626 of record NZ_JAGGPT010000010.1, read on the forward strand.
ATTGCTATTTATTGGTAAGATGTTAGATGTTCTTTCTTTCAAGTTGAATAAACCATTAAATATTTCAGATAATGAAATAATAAATAAGAGTTTGCGTGGAAATGTGAGAGCGATAATAGAAAAAAATGAATTTAGAGAAGCATTTGAAATTTCTAGAAATTTAAATTTAAATCATACAACATTTCTTAGAGGTCTTAATTGGTACAGGAAAGGACTTTATTCAGATGACCCATTTGACAAATTTTTAGCTTTTTGGAATTCTGTTAGTATTGTAGCTTCAAAATATCATACTCCAAACGCAAGAACATCAAATGGCTCAATTAACCAGATTTGGAATTGTTTCGAAACTTTGTGGTCTTCTGACATATCAAACTGGGAAGGAATAAATAATAATGATCGATGGATTAATGAAATGAGCAATATTAGAAATAATATTGCTCACGGACTTATTCCAATTGAAATAGAATATGTCGAAGATGTTATCGGTAAACTTGACAATGTAAAAGATGTAGCCTACAAATTTCTAAATGAATGGTTCAATAGCCAACTAACAAATTAACTGTGATAAAAAGGTATGACCTCAGATGAGCTTAAGTTAGAAATTCTTTTTCACTTCAATTTGCAATATTTTCACAGCATTGTTCTTTGATTTTCCATCCACCACAAGTCTATAGAAATTACATTTTTTTAACATAAAAACATAAACAAGATTACTCTGATGTAGGAATTGGATAATTCTTGCTCTTATTGATTTGCTTTAGTAAACTCCATTTTTATTTTTGTTTCGCAGATAATACTAATTTTAAAAGCGTTGTAGTTATGCCTATAAAAATGCGTTGAAAATTTTTGTCCATTTTTCGATATAGTCTTGCGGTAAAGAATCAGCTTTTTTATTTTTCAATTGGGCTTTTGCAGCCATAGATATACCAACTTTCCATCCCTTTTCTAATTCAATTCCATTAGCCTCAGCAAACGCTTCAATTTGAGCTACTACCGGAGTATCTTTATTGTAATTATCTTCAAAATCTATCTCATCCAAGGAATTAAAAAGTCTGTCAATGCCTTTCTTTATCAAAGCAAAAGGAATCAAATCTTCCACTTCTGATTTTTCAATTTCGGTATAATCTTTAACATCAAGTATCCTTTCCTCAAATCCTTTATACAAACCTGATAATAATCTTTTCTTTGCATCTTCACCACTCTTATCCGAATCGATAATTAGATAAGGTATATCATCTACTTTGCTCGAAATCATACTAACAACCCCCGGAACTCCTTTAACTCCTCCCGATGGTACAAATACAATTTCTTGTTCCGGAGCAATAAGCTTTTCTCTAATTAAAAATCCCTTAATAGCATTAAGATAAAACTGGTCAGATGGTCCCTCTACTACAATAGCTTGGCAACCTTGTAATAAAACATCTGAAACACTTAGTCCTAAAGCAGCGTGAACTGCGTAAATAGATTTTTCATTTAAAGCATCACTTCCTTGTCTTAAATTACTTGAAGCTACTGTATATCCATCTTTATCCATATACACAACCCTGCATTTATCTATGTTAGAAGTGTCAACAATAAATGGAGAATGCGTTGTATTGATTATTTGATTGCCTTGTGATAAATTGTCAAAAAATATTGCTAAATCTTTTTGTGCTAAAGGATGTAAAGTAAGTCCAGCTTCGTCAAGCAATAAAATTGCACCCTTATGTCGTTCCTGGCTTTCAACAAGGAAAATCAAGTAAAAGCTGATAAACCATTGAAGTCCAGTACTACGAAGTTCTAATGCCACTTCGTCAGTTCTCACACTGTCAGATACCCATATCCTGAAATAGTCGCCATCTGCTTCAAATCTAAATTTATACTCACCTTGCTTCCACCATTCTTTAAATCTTTTTGTCAAATCACCTGAAGCTGACTGTAAAAGGATACTACGTTCTTCCTTATCATTTTCCGCCTTCCTAATTTCTTCGGCAGTAGGTTGATTTTCTCCGTTTCTGCCGTTCCTAAGCATTGCCATTTCTTTGGGATCTTTTCCCAATTCCAAAATCTCTTTAGGGTCTAATTTCACGAACTCAAAGAGCACTCTTAATGTCCGTACTTGCTCTTCATTGATATCAATCCCATCTACAGTTTGCCCCTTTAACCATTTGATAACATTTGGGAGATAAATTTTGGAAGATAGATTTCCGTAGTTTGAATAATAAACAAATGATGGTAATTCAGCAAGAACTGCCTTTTCTAAATCGGCAGCTTTATATGGTACAATAATATCTTCTTCAATTGACTCTTCATCTTCTTCAACTTCCTTTGTTACTTTTTCTATCTTCCTAGATACTGGATTACCACTTGGAAACTCGAATATGTAACTCCCGTCATATAAGCGTGCAACAGTTACTGATTTATCTCCTTGCAAGCTACATTCAACCTCAGTTTCAATATTCTTTATGGCTTCATCATCAAGTTCAAACTCCGCTGTAATGAATTTTATATCTCCTGGAGTTTTTCGATAAGTGCTCAGTTTAGAAACTGGCATATCGTGTAAAATATCAATCTTTCCTTCTCTTGCCGGATTTAGTTTCCACAAAGCTAAAAGTAAGTTTGACTTTCCAGCCTCATTAATTCCCACCAATGTTGTTACATTATCACAATCAATCCAACCACTATCAAGAATTGATCGGAAATTTTCTACTTTGTATTTTTTTAATATCATATTTTATTCTAAATTTCAACTGTCATTTCTATATCTAATCTTGATGCCCATACCCAAGTTCTTCATTTTTGTCCCAAAAAGACATAAAAAGTTCTGCTGGAGTTCCTTTTCTACTTGTCCATTCTGCAACAATTTTTATTGCTTCTTCTAAATCTTCGGTATATGCCATTCTGCCATCGCTACCTCTAATTCCCTTTTCATCTTTTTTTGCACCTCTATTTATTAGTACATTTTTTTCGTCATAAACAATTCTTCTTACATCTTCAAACTCTTTACCTTTTGGTAAATTATCCTTCAATAGCTTAGTTAGACCGTGATAGTACAATTGAAATTTTTGAACAGGATCATCAATTTTTTGTCCCAGTAGCTGCTCAGCTTCGTTTTCAATTACTACTTCTGAATCAAAATTCATAAAAAGTTGTTCTCCTTTTACTTCTTCTGACTTTTGTAAAATTTCTAACCTTTCCAAATCTTCTTTCGAGAGATTACGTTCTAATTGCTTTTTGTTTAAATTATTATCACTCATTTTGATGGATTTATACAGTTAATAGTTCTCTTATTTTCAATGATGCATCTCTAATTGATTCTACATCCCAATTAGCAACATTCAATTTTTTGGTTATATTTTTTATGTTTGGAAAAGCATCTTTAAATGCAGCCCAGTAATCATTTCCTAATTCAGATTGCCTCCATTGATATTGAGAATAAATAATACAAGGATGTATTTGACATTCCTTAGCAAATTTTGCTACCATAAATTTATTGTGAATCATTTTTTCGATGTATCTCATTTTCTCTGAGGACAATAAATATTCAGAGGCAAATTCATTTGCTTTATCTTCCTGAATCAGAAATAAATCTGGTTCTCCCGATAAATGGTAACTTGTTTTCTGGATTGTTTCTAAATCAAATAATACGTGATGTAATTCGTGTATTAATGCAAACCAGATGGTAGCATAATTCTTATTGAAATCAGTGATAACAATACACGGTTTATTATTTATGAAAAAAGTTGCACCTCTTATCTGTGTTTTAGGTAATAATGGCTGAAAAACTACTGTAATGCCAATATTATATAATGCTTGAAAAACAGTTACCAGTCCATTTTCTATATTTTGAGTATAAGGTTTTATTTTAGGAATCAGTTCTACTAAACTCTTTCTGCTATATTCATTTGGATTATCAATAAGCTCGAAATATTTATAGCTGGATTTTATCCAAAAGTCTTTCATTTTATCACTGAATGATTTTTTCGTCCTACTATAAAGAGCATCGTTTAGCTCTCTATCATAATCGTAAATAGAACCTAAGTCAAAAAAACTACAAATACGGTCTTTCAGAGTTTCTAAGGAATCATTCTTTTGAATAAATCCTAATACTGCCAATGTTTTTAAATCAAAATATTTATTAATGAATGTGATATCCATTGATGACTGTAACTCTCTGATTTCTTCAACAGGTCTATCTTTGAAATAAATAATCAGCAACTCACTTAAATCAATTTCCAAAAACTCGGTAAGTTTCAATAATTTAATAATATCAGTTTGCTTAGAAGTCTTATCTAAAATAGCATCCAAACTTCTTCTTTCCATTCCGGATAGCTTTTCAAATTGGGTTTTTGTCAAGCCCGATTCCTCCAACTTGATGGCAAATAAATCTTCAATCGAAGATCCATCATATCGAAGACTCTTATGTAACAAGTTATCTATCATTTTAATTAAAGGTAAATTTACCTCAAAAATACTAAACTATTTATTATAAACAACATTATAAAGGTAAATTTACCTCTATTTTTTATATTTTTTAAATAAAATAATATTTCATTGGTTAATTTTGTAGATGTCAAGGAGTTTTTCTGAATCATCGCACCCAAAACACAACTTAATTAAGATCTGTCATTCGCAGCGAACTTCTCCCTGCACTGATGCTGATATTCTTGTAGCGGCATACCATAGATCTCTGAAAACAGTTTTAGAAAGTTGGAGCGGGAAGCAATTCCGCATAACTTTGCAAGAACTTCTGTTTTCTGATGAGCTGCTATAGGATCTTCTGCGAGCAGTTCGGCGATATAGCTGATGCGCAACTCACTTAGGTAACGGTTAAAATGCATTCCTTTCTCTGTGTTAATGTAGGCAGATAGATAATTGGCATTTGTCCCTACCCTTATTGCAATTTTTTTAAGGGTCAGGTTCGATTCCAAAAACTCCTTTTCGTCTTCAAATCTTTGCAGATTCTTCCGAATTCTGTTGCAAATCTCCGCACTCAATGTCCATTTTGGTAGTGAGACATCGGGTTCTAGTTCATCAATGCCCACACCTGCCAAGACCACACCGTACGCTTTCTCAGGTTTCTTTTCCAGATAAGTGTTGACCGTGAACATAAGTAAGAGCATAGAGACAACTACAACGCCAACGAGGATATTCCTGTTACGTTGTGCAATACTGGCATATTCAATATTTATCCGTTCCATCTCAAACCTCGTGGAAAGATGATGTCTGTCTTCCATATTTATTTTTTCAATTTCGTGGAGGGTATTGGTAAAAGATAGCATTTCCTCTATATTTGATTTTTTACGGGCATTCTCCAGTAAAATCTGATAGTTTTCCGTAAGCTCAGGAAAGAAAAAATAATGTTTCTGATAGATGGAATCTACTTTTTTAAAAAAACTAAAGGATTCTTGTTGCTGGTGCTGAGCCAACTTATTCTTTCCCAGATAAAAGTAGATCACCGATACCCAGGCAAAGTCGTTTACCCTTATCAGTTCTGGAAGTGCGAGACTTAGATCAGCAATACTTTGCTCATAATTTCCTTTACGGAATTCAGAGATGCCTTTAGATTTAAAAAAATAGCTCCTTAACTGGATGAAATCTAAATTTTTGGGTATCTCTCTCTCGCCTATGTCAATTAAGTGGTCGGCGGTATCATTATCTCCTATTTGCTGGTAGCAGTTGATAAGCTGATGCAGACTGTTGTAATAGTCTTTGCGCATATTGTAGAGGGTATTATCTGGCGAAGGTTTTTTACCAATCTCCTGTCGAAAGAAAGCAGAACAGGTCTCAAAATGACTAACCGCCTCATCATAGGATCCCAGATAACTCTTCATTACACCCAGATGATATAATATTTTATACTTCACGTATGGGCTAGTGCTACATCTTGCGTAGAATAACGCTTTAATATAATCATCCAATGCAGGTTGGTAGTCTTTAAAATTAAAGTAAGACACAATTCCCCTTCCAAGATAAGCAGAGGCAATAAGATCGTTATTACAACTATGCTGAGCGGAAGTTATTGCACTATCTGCATACAGCATTTTGCGGTATTCTGATGGCTCAAAATTTAGGGCATCTTGATAAGCATATGTTAATTCAGAATAATTTTTTTCTTTTTTTGCGAGGGTAATTAAAAGGTCAACGTAAGGAAGTGCTGTAGTATCATTAACCTTCTGGTGATCATACTTTTTTCTGATCTGATGATAGGCCACATTGTCTGTGCTCTGCGCAACCCATAATTCCGCAGAGGAAACCAAAAGCAATATAAACAACCTGAACATCTGCACGTTACCTTCATTTTATTAAAACCTTTTATAAAATTACGTTATTTTTTATGGAATATCCAACTGTTTTGTAAACTACATCACCAAAATGCCATCCATAACGGTTCTTATTTATGTAAAAGCACATTTGATGTGATGAATAAGCATCATTTGTCTTTTTGAGCACAATCTCCAATTCCAACTTATAATCACTTTTATGAAAAAACTACAGCCTAACCATATACCGCTCTGGGATTTTGATACAGAGAATCAGTTTATAAACTGGCACCAGACATAGGAAACAAGCATCGTAAATCATTTTTTTTGTTGGATTTCTGTTTTACATTTGATCAGTAATTGTAAGAAAAATAGACATATACCTTACACAGAAATACTGTCAACAACAAACCTAATGTCGTGAAATATTTAAAAAAAACAATACCATTTGCGGTAAGTATTTTCTTTGTTATTCTCTTCTGCTATGCAAGTATCAGCAAGATTTTAGATTTTCGAAATTTCCAAAGTCAACTGGGGCAGTCACCCGGACTAGTAGGATACGAAATAGTTGTAGCGTACGGCATTATCTCTCTTCAGATGATTGCAGTTATTCTGCTTTGCTTCCGTACCTCAAGATTTTTGGGTTTATGGATCACTTTCGGAATATTGTCTGTCTTTGCAGGGTATGTTGCTTTCATACTCATCCATAGTAAAAATCTGCCTTGCACCTGCATAGGCTTATTCGAAAAAATAAGTTGGAATGGAAATTTTATTTTAAATATTGGATTAATGACTATCGCCCTAACTGGCATTATAGTGCAAAAAAGCGAGATCAAAAATAATAAATAAAAGAGTGCGCCCTTTTCAAAAGAATGTTGCAACATTCTAAAAGTGCGGTCAACAAACAATTGATGTTGACCAAATGTAAGCCGAAGGATCGACGGATACAGAAGTAGTACATCAGAAAGTCTGTCCTAAAAGACAGAATACCTTAATTTAACAATTCTTGAGTTTTTAAGGGAATCTTTTTTATCAAAAAAAGACCAATAGTATGAAAACACTAAAGTTTTTACAAACCAACTTTATGTTGGCTATCGCACTTTTAACGGTAGGCATCACTATGTCATTTAAATTAGCTGAGAAGAAAGAAAAAGCTGTAGCACAGACTTTTTACTATATCAGCAACGATATGACAGCCAATGCATTCAGGGATGTTTCGCACTGGAGCACTTCAACGATTCCGACAGATTGTTCACCTGAAGAACCTGTAAGACCTTGTAAGGTAACAGTTCCGGATGGCAGCTCACTGAGTGCTGTTTTAGGTTCTAAAACCAACAGTGAAGTTTTAGCAATATCAGAAGGTTACAGACCAGAGCCTTAATAGTATGATTTAGCTAATAATTTGGGGTGGAAATTTTTCCACCCCATTTTTTGTTATTGACTTACCTCGGATTCTGAGGCATTCCCGTCATTTTTATAATATCTTCAGGAATGGCGATGGCATAACGAAGATCATTCGGTGGTAAAGTATAGGTTTTTCCATTTATCGTTCTTTCTAAAGAAATTCCAGCGCCGTCACGGTTATACCTTTTTAGATCTGACCATCGCAAACCACGAAATAATAATTCTTTTCTCCTCTCTTTCAAAATAATATCTACGGCTACACCTTGTGAATTGGCAACCATCGGAATATACGTTCCTGTTTTCCAGCGTGTTTTTAATAATTGATTTAAGGTTTGCATTGCCATCGGTATGTCATTAAGCCGGGCATAGCTTTCAGCTATATTCAGATAGATTTCATCTGTTGCTAAACAAGTCATTCTCGTAGCACCTCCTGAATAGTTTCCTTTAAACAGTATCTGTTGTGCTGTATTAAATCTAAAATAAACACTCTTTCTCAAATCATTATTGTCATAAGTATTGTACATTAATTGCGGAATTTTAGCCATAGAACCTGATAAAAACTGTGAATACACCATAGAGGAATGAAGGAGTACTTCAATATTCATTGATTTTATAGGATAAGAATCGGAAGGATTCAAAGTATTAAAGTCCATTAATTTATCATTGATGAAAAGAGTCTGTTTTCCATATTCTAAAGCATTTTGATAATTCCCCATAAACAAATAGGTTCTCGAAAGATAACCTAATGCGGTAGCTTTCGATGGGCGTATCTGGGCAATTTGCTTGGCAGGTAATAACGTAGCCGCCTCTTTCAAATCACTGATGATCTGATTATAGGTTTCCTTTAACGATGATCTTTTAGAAGGAATATTCATATCCGGATCTAATCTCAGTGGTAATCCCAAATCTGTATTTGCTGTGTTCTCATTATACACCAGGCAATAAATTTGGGCAGCTTCCAGATAAATTGCAGCTCTAAGAGCCAAAGCCTGCCCTTTTAGATTTTCTGCTCCTGCAATTTGATAATGTTCGATATTATACAAAACCGTATTGCATACATTGATTCTCCGGTAGCAGCTTCCCCAATCATTTTCATCACTGCTGGACACTTCACCGGGTTGCCAGGTATATAGTCTTTTTTCAAATTCATAAATTAAATTACCATAATCTGCATCTGTAACATAAATTTCGTCAGCCGATATTTGCCCGCTGATACTGTTTGAAAGTACCGTATTGAAAGTTCTGTCCATCAGAGCCTGATTATCTTCTAACGTGACAGGTGTAGCCAATCTGGAATCTGATTTTTCCTCCAAAAAATCCGAGCATCCTGTAATGCTGCACAAAACCCATAGGGCGAATAAGTTTAAAAGTATATTTTTCATAAAGTTGATTTTAAAATTGTGTTCTAAGTCCTATAGAGTAAGTCTTTACAGGTTTTAAAGAATAAGTTCCCCAATTATAATCAGGGTCGATACCTACCTTATTGGCTTTCCAAAGTATTCCTAAATTATTTACGGATGCAAAGAGTTGTAAACTCTGAATAGGCAAACTCCCTAAATTCTCTTTCCTGAAACTGTAGTTCAGGTTAAGATATTGCAAACGAATATGGTCACCTCTTTCCACTAAAACACTGGAGCCGTTGTAAAATGCATCCCTCGCAGAGTTCGTTGTGTATGGGTTGGAAGGAACATTCGTCCATTGCTCATCGCCCGGCTTCTGCCATCTTTTGGAATAGTCACTATGCCCATCACGACTTGCAATAAGGTCAGTATAGTTAATAGAACTTCTTCTAAACCAATACCCGAACTTATAAGTAATTCCAACATCCAAAGAAAACTGTTGGTAGGCAATCGTGTTGATGAATGAACCATACTTTGTAGGAATCGCTGATCCAAAGTATTCTAAGTCTTCAATTCCTCGAGCGGAATTCAATATTTTAGTGTAATCCTTACTGACTTCTCCATCCAAATACCCTTGAGGATCTCCTGTTTGTGGGTCGAGAGCTGCCCATTTGTAGGCAAATACACCATAAACGGGAAGTCCGACAATACCACTTATGGGAGCTGTGGAACCTGAAGAGACCACGAAATTATTGGCAAAGGTGGTAGGTAAATAATAGTTGGTGACTTTGTCATTATAGATACTGAAGTTAAGAATGCTGTTCCATTTTATGGTTCTATCAATATTTTTTGTTTTCAGCTCGATATCCAAACCTTGTCCTTTCATTCCTGCGACATTCCATAGCATACTTTTAACACCAGTGGTATAATCCAATGGTGCTGTACCAAAAAGATTACTGCCCTCTTTCGTAAAATATTCAACCGAACCCGTAATGAGATTGTTTTTTAACCCAAAATCCAATCCCATATTCATTATTCTGATCGTCTCCCAACGCAGGTTAGGATTATAAAATTTATCTATTCTGGCGGTATTACCTCCCGTGTACACTGAAAGGTCCGTATCAAATAATATGGTTGTTACGGCGACCATTGAAGGATCGATATTTCCATTAAAACCGTAAGAGCCTCTTAATTTCAGGTAAGGTAGAAAACTGGAATTGTAAAAAGCTTCATTCGAAACGTTCCAAGATAAACCTGCAGACCAGAAGGGATTCCATTGTTGATTGGTCTTTAATCCAAATAGATTACTCGCATCCTGCCTTACGCTTCCAGATAATGTATAGCGTTTATCGTAAGTATATGCAGCATTGGCATACAGGGATACGAAACGGATATTGGTTTCTCTAAGAGACGTTCCTCTTTCAATAAAGTCCAAACTTCCCGTCACAAAGTTGGGATATTGTTTCGTATAGTCAATACCCGCAGTAGATAAAGTATTCGTATTGTAACCGTAATACCTGTTGTTGTCATATTGGGTAATGGTCTCTCTTATTTCTCCTCCTGCAATAGCATTAATGGAATGTTTACCAAAATTTCTATTGTAATTGAGCTGTCCTCTCAAATTGTTGACTGTAGTTTCAGAAAGACCTTTATCAAAAATTCCTCCTTTGGGAACGATGAAACTGATACTGCCATCACTGTTCTGTTTTGCAAAATTATTCACATAGTTTCTTGCGTAATAGCTCTGTTCATCATATAGTGTGCTGCTTTCTCCATTATTATATTGGTATTGGTACTTAATATCAAAATCCAAACCTTTTATAATTTTATAATTCAATCCTGCGTTGAGGATGAGTTCGCTTGTTTTGTTTTGAGTTATATTGTGCATCCAGTCGGTCAATGGATAGTAATTCCAATCCAAAAGCCCCTTGCCTTGCAGGCTGTTTTTATAATCCTGATCCAACATATAGTTCATCACCAGAGGGCTTCCGGCATCATCTGCAAACTGCATATAGGGAACTTTCCAATTATCACGCATCGTAATACTATTGTAGGCACTTTTACCACTTTTTGTTGTGGTACTAGTGTAGTACATCCCCGTAGTTATGGTCAGCTTTTCAGTTGGTTTCCAGGTATTTTGAAAACGGGCGTTCAACCGTTGGTATTTTTCATTTAAATTCCCTGTATTATCATCATACCCTATAAATGATGTCCAAGACAATTTAGGCGTACTTCCAAAAATATTAAGCGCATATTGTCTATTTTCCATAGGTTGGTACATATACTTTTTATACTGGTCTCTCACATCGATATTTCTTAGTCGATTTATTTCAGTCATCGCATCATTATGAGATAGAAGCCCCTGTTTTTCCTTATTTAAGAGTGTAACAACCGGGGTTAAAGCAGGATGGCTGGAAGAGTTAAGATCGCTGTCATAATATCCTTTGTTAAAAAGCTGCATTTCCACATCGATAAAATCACTGCTGGAAATCTGCCTGCTGTAACTTAGGTCTGGCTTTGCGCTTAGTGTCGTATTGGCTGTAAATTCTACAGACGTTGCCTGATTATTTTTGGCGGCTTTGGTTGTGATCACAATAACGCCATTCGCAGCTCTCGCTCCCCAAATGCTGGATGCTGCTGCGTCTTTCAGGATAGTAACACTCTCAATAATGTTTGCATTAATATTGCTGATACTCCCTTCGTATGGAAAATTATCTACAACAATCAATGGATTCTTAGGTCCCTGCATAGTACTTAAGCCTCTTATCATTAGTTGACCATCTTCGGTCAGTCCTTTACTGACCGTCAGACCATTGCCTATGGCAGGTAACCTGTCCATAATATTGGTGGTAACCTGTTGCTGCAATAATTTGTTGTCCACTGATGAAAAAGAACCTGTAGACCTTTCTTTGGGAATTTTCTGATAACCTGTTGATAACGTAACTTCTTCTATTTCTGTAATCTTTGTAGATATAGATATTTTCAGCTCCTTTTGCAATGGCAATTGAATATCTAGCGACTGACTTTCGTAACCTGCCTTGCTGATGAGTAAGGATAATCGGGATTCACCAGTGGTCAGACTGAATATTCCGTTTTTGTCCGTATTGGTAACCGCATTGATGTTCTGGATGATTACGGCAACTCCTGATAAAGGTTTTCCAGTAGTATTTTCTGTTATTTTTCCTGTAATCGTATGCTGTTGTGCGACCATCAGGGAACTGCAACATATAATGGGAAATAGTATATAGTTTTTCATAATGATTTAATGATTAATATGATTTATCCTTAACCACCAGCATAGGCAGTTCCTTCACGACTTCCACAAGCTCAAGGTCATATGCAGAAAGTTCCTTTTGAATACTTTTTAGATCTTGAAAACTTGAGAATTTCAGATCGACTTTTCCCAGATAATGTGTTTCATCTATTACAGGTAATGTTGTAATGTCGTTGGTTGCTTCCAGAGCGGATAGTAAAAAATCAAGAGTGACATTTCGGAGTATAAAAGGAGATTTCAATATATTTCCGATAGGTTCACCTCCTTTCGATGCCATCTTGTCTACATTAGAAGTTTTCCTTAGAACAAGGCATTTAACAGGTTTTTTTTCGATGCTGGCAACGTAATTGGAATTTTCATTGACATACCTTAGCATTCTGGTGTATAGATTAATTGCCTCATCTTTTGGAACAATGTATTCGATGCTGTACAGCTTCTCAAAATTTCCACCAGTCGTAGTATTGAAATCAATAGCTTCGGGATTTTTTGTCAGATTCATCAGACGTTTGTCCGAAAATTTATCCCCGGACTGACGGAATAATTCGTACGAAATACCTCTGTAGATATTCATCAGGGAAAAGTTGGTAAACTGCCTTCCGTAAACGCTTTCTCCATCTCTATGAAAACCTGAACCAAATGGAATTGCCCGTATCCTTCCTTTCGCAAAAAGGCTATAGCCTACAATGCTGCTCAGCTTTTCCAGCTCAAAATTCTCAGAAAGCATCAGCGGACGTTTTCTATCGATCTGAATGACCGTCTGCAAAGAAGATGTTTCATTTTTCAATACCTCTGCAATGGTTTGTTCATTGACCTGTCCACCATCGGTGGTATTAATGATCTTTCCGTCTTTTATCCAGACAATAAAAGGGACTGCAGTATGAGGGAACATTGTATGAAGTATTTTGTCGTCCACAACCGATAAAACACTTTTGTAACGTTGTCCATTGGTCGAGGAGAAAAATTTTTCTATGGTTGCCCGATTCTGGTCGGTTACTGCTATAATGTTGATCTTATCACTGAATTTCTTTTTAAGCTCTTCCATTTCCGGAAATTTTTTCAGGCAGGCACTGCACCAGGTTGCCCAAAAATCTAGGAGAATCAGTTTGTTTTTATCTGAGTTAAAGCTGATGGTTTTCTGTGGGTGGTTGACCACCTGCAAAGGCGTTGTCCAGAAGTTTTCGGGAAGAGTTTCTCCGACTTTAAGAGATTTGTTTTGGGCAAAGGATGTGGTGGATGCCACAAGAGTAAAAACAAGGGACAGGATTCCCTTGCAAAAAATATTTTTCATACTTTTGAATAGGTTTAATTCGTTAAACTTGGCTCTTCCTTGCATCCCGTAAATTCCAAGATACTATGGTGCAGGGAGGGCTTTTTATTGGTCTTTGTGGTTGATTAATTTCTACTGTCTGTTTTGTACTTTAATTGTTTATAGACCTTTCGGGAGGAAGTTTTACCAGTACAGAAAACTCCCCACCCATACAGGTCAAAATTTGAATATGAATGAAATTTGTGTCCCGTGAAAGCTGTGAAGCCGCAATAGGCTATGCACCCATTGTAATTGTCATTTCTAAATGAGAAAACATTTTATTGAAATCTAAAAACAGCCGTAACCATCTGAATTAAGCAGACCGTCCACTTTTTGTCTTCAGTAATAAATTCCCTTCGTACTGAAAAATAATTTGGAAAATTAAAAGAAAGCGAGTACTTTTAAGGTGTGAGTTTAAAGCGTAGTCTGGCTTTCCTTTTACTGTTAAAGGAATTTCGGAGTGTGTCGATAATAAGTAAGTTATGCCAATCCCGCATTTTGCGGGCAAATCGAGCATAAAGCTGTAATTTCTTTTGTTATGCTTGCGGACTACTCCGGTGGGCAGATAAGCAGAATGGTTGAAAATGTCGTCCTCATAATATCTTGTTTTATGAATTGTATTATGAGTTCTGGAAAGATTACTATAAAAAAATAGCGGAGGATAATCCCTCACCTTCCACTGCCAAACAGGTACGACCAAGCACCCTAGACACAGCTTCCAGCAAGGGACTATCCCCCGCATTTGTGCAAATATACAAATTAGCGGGGAAATTAACTCCCTCGGACTCCGTGTCTTAAAAATTGGTCGTTTTGTTTGACGGAACTCATTTGTTAATTATAAAATGTTATAACTAACTGGAACAAAGGTATAAATAATAATCGTAAAAACAAAATATTATAATACGATTTTAATAACGAGTGAAAATTTGGAATCAGAAAACCAAAGAATTAGAGATTTAATTAGGAAATATCGTGAGCATTATAAATGTTCACGCAAGGAAATTGCACATTTAACAAAGTTACAAGAAGCACTATATACTTCTATTGAAAGTGGGACAGGTAATATTGACTTTGATAGAACCGCCATCATTGCCAAAATTTATGGACTTTCATTATTGGATTTTATTAATCCCAAACAAAAAATCCCACAAATTGAACTCTTGCCATCAGCAACGAAAAAGGTCGTATTGAAGAATAAGAACAAGCAAATCCCTATTTCAAATATCAATCTGAACCTTCCAGAAAAAATTAGATTAATATTAGATTCAAAACAACTTCCTAAACAATTTACAACAAAGGATATCAAAAGTTTACTTCCTCAAAATCTACAAGAGGTAATTACTACGTCTAGAATAGCAGATACTATCACCCGAAAAGGTTTTGAAGATTTGGTTGAGGTTGGAAAAATTGGAAGAAGCAAGTTATTTGAAATCAAAATAAATCTTTAAAAAGATTTCAATCTAAAGCTAACGTGAGAACCGCTTACTTACCATATAAAAGTAAAGTTTTTTGAATGCTTGCCGTCACCGAATGAATATTATTTCTGTAACCTTGTATCTTCATATTTTACTCTTTCAGTTTTCAAAGATACCAGCCAGTCAAGATACATTTGTTGTGGCATACTACGGTAACCTATCTTATGGATGTGCGCATATTCCTTATTCATAAGATCAAATAATTCTTTAGCTTTCGGATCGCTTAATGTAGCCTGAATATCTGTTGTATTATGCTCTTTCATCAGTTTTTGGAACTGCTTTGTATGGGTTTCCGCTTGTAATAGCAAAGCATTAGCTAAGTATGGATAAATCTGGATTGCTCTTTCTGCACATTTTATTGGAAAACTCCCATCATTGTCAGGAAAACTTCTATTATAAGCGTTTCCTAAATCGACCAAAAGAAGTGCAAGACTTTCTTTATTCGTAAGAGCTTTTAGATATACACCATTTTGGACAGCTTCTAAATGGATAAATCCTGAAGCCATTAGCCAACTGTCTTGCGGAAATATGCCACTTGTAAGTTCGGTATTATACCAACCCAAAGATTTTATATTATGTTTGATATATACGTGGTTTGGAGCAAGCGCCAAATTTGCATCAACACCTAATTCTTCTGCTAAAATCTTATAGAGATATGGCATTGAGTTACAGTTTCCTTTTTGGGTGTCTAACAATTTTGAAACAAAGAGATTTGATAATTCTTTATTCCCGAAAACATCTTCAAAATCATAAGTGAAGGGCTTATATTTGACAGTGTCATTCCTTACAATTACAGGAGTTGTTTGACATAAGACTGTGAAAATGGCAGCGTATTTACTTACTTTTTCTTTGTCTCTATCAGTATAATTTAAGTCCCGACTATCAACAATTTGTTTGCAGAACTTTCCTAAAAATTTGACTTTTCTGTTTAAAGATAATGTATCCAAATTTCCTTGATAATATGCGTTTTCCACATTAAATACCGCTTCTTTGAAACTGTATTTTTGCCTATCATTCAACATATTATCTATTGTCTGAAATGCATCAGAATAAAAATGATTATTCTGACTTTTCGCAAATCCGAAAATAGTAACTGTTAAAATGAAAAAAAATCTTTTCATTATTTTTTATTGTTTTGATTTATAGAATCTTTTACTTTAACGGTGTCAGACTTGTGTTGATTATTATATTCTTCAACTCTTCTATTCCACGTATTTATTTCATTTCTTTCTTTGAATAAATAGAAATTCCAATAAATAAATCCCCAATATGCTATAAAAGCTACTAGTATAATAGAAATTATTATAATAATTCGTTTAACTTTTTTACTCAGTTGCATATAACTGTGGACTACCAAGAAATATTATAGAAGAAGAAGTAATATATATTTAACCCAATATCAATAACAATTCATTTCAAAATGTGACAATTGCTTACTTTCTGAGTTATATACGGTAATTATTAAAGGTGTATATTCTAATTTTATAACCTCTCCGCTAGCAGGGCGTGGAATATTATCAACTATTTCAACATAATTAATACTATTATTGTCTGCCGCAAATACAGAATAAGGGCTATTAATTAAAGAGCCGAATTTCAATTCTTTTCTTTCTGAAACAGAATAACATAAATAATTCCAATAATCAGCTCCAATACCAGATGCTCCAGATGCTTTACCAATAGCTATTATAATATGTTGATTCTGATTTTGTAGCAGATAAAATTTTACATCCGTTGAGTACGAAACAAAATCCTCAAACTTTTTCGCTATTGGCATATTATTTTTCTCTAAAAGCTTATACACCTGCGTTGTGTCTAATGGGTAATATTCTGATTCTTTAGAAATAGTTTTATTTGCTAATTTGTAAACTTTATCAAAACAAAATTGCTTTTCAAAGTTTTCAAATTTGAGAGAATTTTTTGAATTAAGATTTAGTTCTTCTAAAAGATTCTTATTATTACAGCTAAGCAATATAGCTGATAGTAATAGACATTGAAATATTATTTTGAAATGTACCATTTTGCTCCAGGTTTTGTATATCGTGAAAAAGTTGTACTACCAATAGCACCCGTTGATTGAAATTTATAACCTCCATTAACTCTATTATTGCCTTGTCCAAACAAATCGTGTGATGGACTCGTGAATAAGTATCCTTGTTGATATCTAGCCCTGTTTCCTCCACCTGATTTAAAATCAACTCCATCCCAATGAGTTCCACCTCCTGTAATGTCAGTTTTGCTTACCATTGCGTAAGCAATAGCTTTGTGAATGTTACTACGCTTTGCGTCAGCATCAGAACCTGTTTCATTAGAATAAGAGTATTTGTAACCGCTTTGCGAACCCCCATCAGTTTTTCTTACTCCGTAAACCCCATAAGGAGAGTCATCTGAAAGCTGATCCATTAAACCATTTCCTTGATTAGCTGCTCTATTTTTAAGAACATCAACAATCCCCCAAGATTCAAGAAAACCTCCTGAGCTTTCTGCATATAACGTCTGAGCTAACAGATTAAACTGACTTGATGTTAAATTCAAATTAGCACCTGAATTTTCTTTTTTTTCTAATTTGTCAAAATAAGCATCTTTGTCATTTTTAAAATCTTTTTTGGCTGTATTAATTTCGTGTGTAGTCGCTGCTATTGTTTGATCTTTACCATCTTCTATATGAGTTTTTTTGCCCGAAAAAATATCAATAAAATCTGTCTCAGGAGCCATTCCTGTAGGATCTGTAAACTTTAACGGGTTATTAAAAGCATAATTATATGGTGACCAATCAGAAAATTCCTCACTTAATGGATCGGGTGAAATCCAACGTCCGTGAGTGTCGCCAATCGGCTGTGCATCAGGATCAGATAAATCAATTTCTCTTACTTCAACTATATTGCCGCTTTTTGTGTTGTATCTTATAGAGCCAATAACCACAATACTATCCGTATCGTGAAACTCCAAATACTTGCCTTTGCTCAAAGTAGCAATCTTGGGATAATATCCATATTTGGCAAATGGATTTCCAATCGCTATATTCTTACGTCTGCGTTCTGCTTCCTCTGGAGTAATAGAATCTCTGGTCTTTAGAACCTCGTCCATATATGGACGGTTTCGCTCTTCTTTGGTCAATTGTACAGGATTCACCCATTTCTTTTCAGTTTTCGGCTTCTGTGTATTTGGGGTCTTTTTTTTGACCTGTGCCTGTGTAAAGCCTGTTATTACTGCAAAAGCAATCAATAATATTTTTTTCATAGTCATCTGCCTTTATGATGGTTAAAGTTATTTATTTTTTGTTATAGTTTACTTGAATCTATCGGAATATATTTCGGTTTTTTATCCTGCTTTTTCTTGTCCTCAGCTTTTTTGATTGCTTCCTGCTGTTGTTTTTGTAGCTGATACAGGTGTATTCTTTGCGCTAGTGCTTCACTTTCCATCTTATTGGTTTCGGTTTTCAGGCTACCAAGCCACGCTTCGTAAGCAGATGAAGGCATTTCAGCATATCCTAAATTATTAATTTTGGTAAACTGTTCTTGCAGTTGCTTGAACTGATCTACAGCTTTGGGAAAATAACCCGCTCTTTCCACATCTCTTTTATCTTCAGGGTTAATTCCTAATCTTCTTAATGCAGACAACAATCTTGTCCTACTGACATTTGACTTTTCCATATTAGGAGCTATACCATTAGGATAAAGTTCTAATGCTTTGTCTATAACTTTATTTACAAATTCATCATATCCGAATTTGTGAACATATCCTCTTGCCAAATCAAAATATGCCATTCCTAGCAATTCTTTTTTTGTCAGGTTTTCCATATAGATTTTATTTTGCAGAGCTTCGGACTTAATATAGCCTGATTCTAATAGAAACGTATTGGTAGAAAACATTCCGTTGGTCAACTCTATATTCCGCAACTTTCCTTCATCATCTATAAATCGGATGTAGGAATGGTTAGGAGCTAATGCTAAATAAGCTTCAGTTCCCATAGCTTCCGCAAGCATCAAATAATATTGTGGCATAGAATGGCACTGCCCTGATCCCGTTTTCAAAAGTTTGGAAACAAACATTTTGCTCCAGTCCTTTTCTCCTAAGTAGTCTTTAAAATCGTATTCAAAAGCTTTGTGAGTTGTTCCACCTAATTTCATATCCTTAGAGAAATACTCAAAAATCATCAGATTTTTAGAAACATTACTTTCGGTATCCTGTTTCCGTTCTCTCATTTTCTGCAACAATTGTTTTGCAGTTTTCTCTACGCTGGATTTCAATTGTGATGAATTCTGCTTATTACCATAAAAAGCGTTCTCAACAGTAAAATTAGCATCGGTCAAAGAATAATTTTCAGCATCCATTCCGGAAAGTTTATCAAAAGCATCGTAATAGGATTGTGTTCCCGCTTTTCCGGATAATGTAGGCAGATCGTAAGACATATTTCGTCCATTCGTAACCCATTCACGGAATTTCATTTCTTCTGCATCCTTGTTCAATTCTGCTTGTTGACGATTTCTTTCCTTTTCTTCGGCTTCTGCACGTTTGAAATCTTCCATAACCATTCTTCTATTTCGTTCATCTTGTTTGGATAAACTACCATTGATATAGTTTTGAGGAACACTTGGAATATTTGATTTTGTACTGGTAAAGGTTTGACTCGAATAATCACCCAGGGAACTTGGACTATTAGTTTGTTGTATGGTTGGGAAATTTGGTAATTGCCCAAACGTAAAATTTATAGTTGTAAAAAGAATAAAGAGTATTAATTTCATATGAATATCTGTGGTTTCGCTAAATTAAGGAAAATCAACTACAATATAAAAAGGAAAACCATAAAGGCTTTTTTTCCAAATATAATAAAAAATTCATTAATTCGGATTTGAGTCCGAATTAATTTAGAGGCTATCTCTTTTATTTGTGAATATGAAAGTTGCAAATAGGAAGATTGTTGAATATATAAGGGATAACTGGGTTATTCCTATCAACAACAACAGCCTCTTTGCTACCGAATATAATATTGATGAAAAGACGGTTCGCAGAATAAAAGATGATGAAAATTATCACATAAGTCTAATAACTATTATGAGAATCTGCGAAGCAAAAAATATTACATTATCTAAATTTTTTGAAATGGTCGGAATTTAAAATTTATACTATCCTGAGTAATTTTCCATTAATATTGAGAATATAATTAACTTTCCAATTTTGTAGCCAGTGGCTACAAAATCGATAATTCAGAAAAATCACTTGAAAATTTTGATGAAACGCAAGAATCTCTTTCTCACCTAAATATAATATTGAACGTAAAATTCTTATTCTTTCTGCAATCTGAACAGTAGGTAGTTTTCTTTGCTTTCTGGAGAGTTTGATCTGTTCTAATAATTGGCTTAGTTTAGTTTCCTTATTTATTTTGCTTACTCGCCTCAAACCCATCCTTAAACCTCAAAAAATCTCCTGCTTTCTTAGGATTATTTTTAATCCAAAGTTGCATTACTTTAGTGTTTTCCTGTAACATTTTCACCTCATTTTCGTCATAGATTTTTTTTCCTTCACCAGCAATTTCATTTAAAATATCTTGGCGTAGTTCACTTTTTGCTTTGATGCTTTCTTTGTACCATTTGGTAGCGAAATTGATGGAGGCGATGAAAACTAAAATCGCAAAGACAAAAACTCCAATTCCGCTCCAAATAAATTTCTTCTTCCATTTTATATCCTTTCCAAAACCTTCCAAATAATCTTTAGCTTCTTTTGAAAGAACCATCTCTATCTGATTAGGAATACTGGCAAGGAATTCAGCTCTATAGGTTTGCTCTAATTTAAAAAAGGCTACCGTTTCATTATTGAACGACTGTCCTTCTTCCAAACTGATCTGTACCTCGTTCAACAGGGTCGTATGGTCTTCAATGGCAAACTGAAGTTTGATATTTTGTTCAATATTTTCATTGTTTGATTTGATCACATTTTCTAAAAGCTCCATTCCGTTACTTTTAGATTCTTTATTTTTATTTTCCATATTTATTTTTTAAATTTTTATTATCGTTTTAATTTTCGCTTCTTTTTCCAGAGTTCATCTTCGTCCTTAGAAACATAGGTTGGATTAAGGAAGTCACCTAATAATCCGCCTGCAATTTCTATTAAGCTTTCATTTGTTTCTGATTTTAGATGATTACTTG
Source organism: Chryseobacterium sp. ISL-6 (assembly GCF_018613715.1). Lineage (GTDB taxonomy): Bacteria > Bacteroidota > Bacteroidia > Flavobacteriales > Weeksellaceae > Chryseobacterium > Chryseobacterium paludis. The sequence goes on from NZ_JAGGPT010000010.1 coordinate 224,813, forward strand.
CATCACTTACTACACTATTTTGATTCAATGATTTTAGCGCATCACCAAGATCAGAATCTATTGTTGACAGAGAGAACCCTATATTTTTCCGGAAGAACAATCCGTTTTTATGTCGATTGCTATCATCTTTATCGATCCATATATCCTGAATATCATTTTTTCGATTGGCTTTAAATTCTTCGATATATTGAATCTTTACAGAAAATCCCTTTTGTTGGAGATTTTCCCTAAACTCCTTTAAGTTGTCAGCGTTTTTTTGTGCTTCCTTAACCGCAGTTTTAACTTCAAACAGAGATTTTATTTCAGAGATTCTCAACTGATTTGAGACCTCAGATAATTTGTAACCCGCTTTATAAAGTTTTTCTGTTTGATGATTTTTGTCCTTTTCCATCACAATCCGCATTCCCGAAATTCCGTCCTTGACATTTGAAGACAATTGAACTTCAAAACCTTTTTTCTTCATTTCTAACATCAAGTCATCAAAATTATCTTCTGACCTAATAGCCTCGGTCAAGTTTTTCAGCATCTCAGCTTTTTTCTGAATTCCAATTTCAACATCGGTCAATAATCCTTTCTCTTTGCAAACTTCTCTGACAGCTTCCCCAAATCTCTTTCCGATATCGTGTGCTTTCACAGTGCACTTTCCCGAAATATCAATCCTATTGACAACAAAATGAATATGCTTATGTTTTGTACTGTTGTGAATATCCAATCGGTACTGATTTTTGTTTGTAACTCCAATTTTTCCTAAAGCTTTGGTGGCAATTTCCGCGAGTTCTTCATCTTTCAATTTTCTGCCAATTTCGTCCGGTTGAGAAATGTAGCCTGTCAATGCCCATTTTTTCACTTTAGGATTTCGCACAGCTACTGTTTTCATTTCGTTAAACTGATCTTCAGAAGTATCGCTTAGAAGATAATTCGAAGCCACCATTTCTGCTGTTCCTTTATCATTGCCATTGTATTCCAAAGCAATTTTTGTAATGGTTCTCGTGGTTGCGGAATTATTCATTTCTTTGTTTTTTTGAATACAAATATTGATGAATCAATTCGATCAGATTTTCAATTCTCAATAAAATTTCTTTTTTATTTTCAAAAACATTCCATTCTCGATTTCGCAAAAGGTTGGTGATTTTTTTGAAATGCGTTCCGTATTCAAGTAAGACCTCATCAGTTTGAAATTCATTAATCTTGAGTTCTTTTTCGAACAAAATATTCCGAATGTAAGTAGACAATTTTAGCGGATATTTTTCTTGTTTTTGAATGAGAGTTTCATATTCGGAATTGGTCATTCGTATTGAAATAACCTTGTCCAGTTTTTTATTCTCCTTGGTCTTCAAACCTCCTTTACGACCTAGTTCCTGAAAATATTTTTTTCTCATTTTCTGAGCAATTTTAGCTTCATTTTCTTTGGTGGCTTGGTTTATAAATTCTTGTAAAAAGTCTTTTCCCATTGTATTAATTTGTGTGTATTTAAAAACATTTCTGACGATAGGAAGAAATCAAAAATCCCAATTTTACAATCAGCGGATACGCTTATTGTAAACTTTGGGTACTTTTTGCACTAACACCCCACCATATTTTACCTGTATTTATTTTACTCACCTTCGCCTTTGTTTCATTTGTCTATCATTTGATGGATTTTTATGGATCAACCAATCATTCAAGTCTTTGAAATCTGAGTACAAAACCCGACAATCTTCTGCTATTTCATTTTCGTTTTTAATCATTTCAATAGCTCTGTTTCCGGCTTCGTCATTGTCAAAATAAAGCTCAATATTTTCATAATTTCCTAGTGAACTTTTAATATTGTGAATCATCGAAACGGAATTCAAAATGAGATAATCGAGAGGTTCTTTTTCTAAAAAATTCTCTACATTTTTAAAGGAAAGAAAATCGAAAAAACCCTCAAAAACTCTTAATGAATTTGAATCGTTTTTAATTGTCGAAATGTCTTTTTTACCCAAGCAAATTTTGGAGTATTTATTACGAATTTCATAACCGCTAGAATCGTTCTTGAAACCAATTCCGAAATAGTTTTTATCTTTCATCCGGTAATGGATTTCGTGTAAGAACTGAGTTTGATTTTCAACTTTTCTTTCTCTTAAATATTCCAAAAGTGCAGGATGCTGGATTTTTTTCACGTCAAGTATCTCATAATTTTTGCTCAGGTTTTCTAACTTCTGATCAGGAATTTTTTGATTTTGAAAAGAAGAAAAATTCTGATTTTCTGCCCAAACCAAAACTTCATTGACCGAAGCGTTTATATATTTTTTCATAAAGTCAGTATTGTTTCCACCGATTCCTTCTGAAAATAAGTACCAATTGTTAAGACTTTTATTGATTTTAAAAGAGGCTTGGGATTCGTTGGCAAAAGGGTTGAGATACCAAGCTTCTTTTTCATTTTGTTTCGTTGGAAGGTGTCCGAGAGAAAGGAGGACTTCTTCCAACCGGATTGTATTAAATTGTTTGCAATTCATAGCTGTAAATTTTCCGTGTTTTGAGTGAGATATTTTTTGTTGAATTGTTGAGAGAATCTGGTAACTTATTGATTTAATCATCTTTAACACCTAAACAAATGCTCAACAATTCAACAAACTAGAGGTTTGACCCTCAACAAACATTCAACAAAAAGTGAAGTTTAAAAGTTTGTTGAGGATTTTGTTGAGTTTAAAGTGCTTGATTTTCTATTCATTATCAATCAATTCAACATTTCAACACGTTTATTAAGAATAAAATCCTTTTTTATGGTGAAATAGCGACCAACTGAATTGTTTTGGTAAAATATTCCTGCAAAATCAAGGTCGTATCTGATGTAAGTCAAACCATTATTTTGTGGATTTAATTTCCAAGTTTCCTTTAAAAGATTTCGGATATCATTTCTTGTCCAGTAAGTTGGGCGAAACATCCTATTCATCATATTCAGCAAGTCTTGCGGAACGACATTAATTTCTTCATCATTGTTGCTTTCAAAAAACTCATAAAGCAATTCTATAATCTTAGACTCGAGTTTATTGTTGTTCTTAAAAACTAATTTTCGAAGTGCTTTTGTTCTGATCTCATCGGCAGAAAACCACATTCTTGTTTTCTTTTCCGTTGAAAATGGTCTTTCAATTAAAAACCGAAGAAAATAGGGGATTTCGGAAATGAGATTATTCAAAAACTCAGTGTTTTCGGTTTTGATCGGATTGATTTTCAGAATCCAAAATCGGATTTCGTTTTCATCGATTTGAATAAAATTCTCTTCGTTATTGGAACAAAGAATAAACTTGGCGAAAAAATCGATTTCTTCTCTGTCTTTACCTTTGGCTTCGAGTTTATCTTTATTAGTTGTTGATAGATATTTCAATCTTTCAGTGATTTCTTTCTTATCGAAAAAAACTTCATCGATTGCCACCAACAACATTGCTGCCCAATCGCTGTTGAATTGACTTCCGAATGAATCTCCTTTAATATAAGTCATATTCAATCCGAAAATCTCCCTCAACCATTTGATAAATGTTGATTTTCCGGTAGCTCGTTCTTTGGATACCAAACATAGAATAGGTAGAATTTGTGTTGGAAATTGCAGGAGAATTTTGAGATAATCCAAACCCATTTCCAGTTGTTCTCCGAAAATGTGCGCTACAAAATTTAAGGAAAATGGAATTTTAGATTTCAAATCTTCCGTTTCAGATGAAGGATGAAATGGGATTTCATTGTAAATATTATAGAAACCCTGAACGATTTGTTGATAATTTAAATGCTCCGGAATGCAACAGAAACCGTCAAATTTTGGCACACTTGAAACATACATTTTTCCGTGATCGTTCACAATTGTTTCTCGATTCCAGCGAACCAAAACAGAAGTTTTATCGCCCGAAATTAATGGCTTTTCTATTACTTTATAGTAAGTTATACCAACTCGGATATAGGGATTTTTTTGGCTCATCTTTGAAGATTTTGGTTAGAATCTACATTTGCCTTTCTTGAATTTTTTCTAAAATTGGCTTCCGCTTCAGATTGGATTTCTTGTAAGGTTTTCTTCTTTCCTTTAGAAATCCAATCCAATAATTCATCTTCAAAAAAGTATAGTTTCTTGCCATTTTTGTAACAAGGAATCAATCTTTTCCGCACTAGAGTATAAACAGTAGGTTTTGCCTTACCTATAATTTGGCAAGCTTCTGCAATATCAATCGGAATTCTTTTTACGGGAATTATCGGAGGCTCTTTCCTTTCTACCAGAAATTTAATTTCGGCTATTTCGCTAACCAGATGCGCAACTGCTCTTGGCAGATTTTCAAATGAAATATCATTGCTATCCATAACTATTGTTTTTGATTGTTATGGTGCAAAGAAAAAAAGTGATTCCTCTGTGATCGCTATAAACACGCAATCACAGAGGAATCACTAAACATACACTTCATTTTGTGATTTTTTATGTTTTTTGGTACTCTGTCAAGTCTTCTTGAATTTTGATATTACCTTTTTGAGGTTCATCTTTCAAATGTGACTTGATACTATCTAAATCAATATCATCAAGCGAAACAAATACAGTTTTTAATAATTTTGAAATTTCTTCCTGTTTTATTGGTCTAAAATAATTCCAAATATTCCAACCGAAATGATAAAGGTCTAGATTAGTTAATTCTTTGGTGTGGACGGAAATATCGTTAGGAATCTCTTCTTTTTTCGAATATAAACTTACGGCATTACAAAGTGCATCAAGACCTTCATCTGTCACATATAATGCAAATTGATTCCGAGTATAATCCAAAGCGATTTGTAGTTTTTCACTTTCACTCTGTTGCTTTTTCTGGAGTTGAGTTTTTCTTATAGATTCTAGATTTACGGATTCAGTAGTTTGATTCACAATATTTTCCTCTGAATTTTCGACCAAATACGTTGGTATATTTTCATTAATTATTTTTTGTTGTTCTTCTCTTATATTCTCAAGATTTTCAGATGGCATAATATCTACAGTTGAATTCTCGGAACTGCCCTTTTTAGGGAAAATCTTTCTGAATAAAACAATTATCCCATCGAGAAATAAAATTATAAGTGCATAAAATAATATACTTAATGCTGTGATTGACCAAAATACAATATTTGCGGTATATTCGTCACCACCTTTTCCAAGAAAAGAAATTCTTGCTAACGCTCCCCCTATTACACATACTAATAGAACGGAAAGGTAGATAACAATATATTCGAAATATTTCAAGTGCATTTTATAAGTTTTTTAATTGAATAGCTGTAGAAGCTTTATTTTTCTTTTCATCAACAACCTTTGCATAAACCTGCGTAGTTTTTACGTTCGTATGACCAAGCATTTTACTTACTGTGTAAATATCAGTTCCACTCGAAAGTTGAAGCGTTGCAAAAGTGTGTCTAAAATTATGAAAGGTTATTTTTTTAGTAATTCCAGCACTTTCAATCCACTTCTTGAGTGGTCGGGAAATCCAAGCCGGATTAGTCAAATTTTTAAAAATCAAATCATTTGGAAGACCTACTTCACCACAAAGTTGTAATGCTTGTTTAGACATCGGCATATATTCTACACCTTTTGTCTTTTTTTGAGTAAAATTTATTTTTGCCTGATCGTTTTCAATACTTATTTCGTTCCACGTTAGTTTCTGAATATCGGAATGTCGTAGACCTGTTAAAGCAGAAAAAAGTGCTGCTCGTTTAAGAACTTCAAGTTCGCACGGCGTTTCAACTAAAGTATTAAGTTCATCAAGTGTTAAATATTCTCGTCTTGATTCCTCGTGCGGAATAGCTTTTATTTTAGCAGAAATGTCAGTCGTAAAATATCCATCAATAAAAGCTTGTTTTAATGCAGCTTTGAAAACAGAAAAATAAGTTGAAGCCGTATTTTGAGAAATAATCTCTTCCTTATTGCTACCACTTTTCGCAGTCAACAAATATGATTTAAAGTTTTCACAGAATTTTGTGTTGATCTGAGAAAACATAATTTTTTCACCTCCGAAATCTTTGAGAAATTCTATTGACCGATACCAATTTACTTGAATAGATTCGGAATTGTTTTTATGCCTTTTGTTAACCAGCAAATCAAAATATCTCACAAAATTCTCTTGAGATTTTTCCTTTTGTTCTACTTGAATTTTGTCAAGTTCGCTGTAAAGTTCAATATTATCATATTCTCTCTGACGTAATTTACGAATAGAATCTGCATAGAACATTGTTTCCCGATCATTTTCGCTTTTGCAAACGATAATTCCGTTGTCATCTCTCTTAGGTTTAAATGAAACAGATTCTTGGGTTGTCCTCGCAGGTCGTTTCTTGTCAAAATCTACGGTGGTAACACTTCGATTCAAATACTCCCTGATTCTTTGAACTTTATCTTTACCTGGAATCATCACAGGATAACTTTCCAAATAGATAAACCATTCTTTTCGGAATTCGGCTTTTCGCAATCGTACGGTAACTTTGGTTTTTAATAACTCTTTCATTTTCCGTCAAAAATTTTATCAATTAAATTTTTAGGAACATACACGAAACTTCCAACTTGTTTTGTCGGAATTTTGTTTCTTCTAATTACATTGTTTACGGTTCCCGGATCCGCACGGTATTTTGCACTTATCTCGGAAATTGTATAACAATTACCAACTTCAAAATTGGGTTTCTCAATTATTATTTCTTTTTCTTCCGGCATTTCAATTGCTGAAAATAAATCTTCCAAATCTGATCGTTTCACGCGAGTTAATCTTGAGCCTAGATTAACTCCAGTAATAATCCCTCGTTTTATATATCTGTGCACTGTATCTTTTGAAAGTCCAAACATAACAGTAGCTTCAGCAACTGAAATAAATTCTCTATTCTGAACTTCTGCAATCTTATTCTTATATTTTTGTAAAAGAGTGTCTTTTTCTACTTTTTCTTTTTCAAGTTTTTTCCTTTCTTTTAATGCTTTATTATTACAAGATATAGAGCAAAAACGAGTCATAACCGTTTTTGCTTCAAAGGGTTTAGAACACTGCTCACACACCCTGGGTATTTTCAATTTACTAAATCCCATTCTGAAATAACATCCTGAACATTCTCTGTTTTTTGACTTTTTTTTACTATCAAGGCGCATAAGACGCACATACTATTTAAATAGCGCTCGGTACAAGTAAGATACAAAATTACAATAAAAATCGATTAAAAATCAACTATTATTGAAAAATGTAAAAATAAAAAAATCGCTGTAAACATTACGTTTACAGCGATTTGCTAATTTATTTCAATCGATATTAATCGATGATAATTGTTACTTACTTGACTTCTTCGAAGTCTGCATCCTGCACATCTTCACTTCCTGCGTTTCCACCAGGATTTTGAGCACCTGCATCAGCTCCTTGAGCTTGCTGTCCTGCTGCATACATTTCTTCTGAAGCTGCCATCCAAGCTGCATCTAAAGCTTCTGTTTTAGCTTTTGTATCATCAGAATTTTTAGATTCGAATGCTGTTTTCAATTCAGCTGCTGCAGATTCTACAGCTGCTCTTTTATCAGCAGATAATTTATCACCAAACTCTTTCAATTGTTTTTCAGTCTGGAAGATTAATCCGTCTGCTTTATTGAAGATTTCAACTTCTTCTTTTTTCTTAGCATCTGCTGCAGAGTTTTCCTGAGCTTCTTTTTTCATTCTTTCGATTTCTTCATCAGAAAGACCTGAAGATGCCTGAATTTTGATCGTTTGTTCTTTACCAGTTCCTTTATCTTTAGCAGAAACGCTAAGAATACCATTCGCATCAATATCGAAAGTTACTTCAATTTGAGGAACTCCTCTTGGTGCTGGTGGAATGTCTGCCAAGTCGAATCTACCGATCTCTTTGTTATCGTTGAACATAGGTCTTTCCCCTTGTCCTACTCTAATGCTTACTGCTGGTTGATTATCAGAAGCAGTAGAGAATGTTTCAGACTTTTTAGTTGGGATTGTTGTATTCGCTTCAATTAATTTAGTAAATACAGAACCCATTGTTTCAATACCTAAAGAAAGTGGTGTAACATCAAGAAGTAATACATCTTTTACATCTCCTGTTAAAACTCCCCCTTGGATTGCTGCACCGATCGCTACAACCTCATCCGGGTTAACTCCTTTAGATGGTTTTTTACCGAAGAATTTCTCAACTTCTTCCTGGATAATAGGGATTCTTGTAGAACCACCAACCAAGATCACTTCGTCGATTTCAGAAATAGATAAACCTGCATCAGCTAATGCTTTTTTACAAGGCTCCATAGATCTTCTTACCAAGTCAGCAGATAACTGCTCAAATTTAGCTTTTGTTAAAGTCTTCACTAAGTGTTTAGGACCTGTAGCTGTAGCCGTAATATAGGGTAAGTTGATTTCAGTTTGTGGAGAAGAAGATAATTCAATCTTAGCTTTTTCAGCAGCTTCTTTCAATCTTTGTAATGCAATAGCATCAGATTTTAAATCTACTCCTTCTTCAGCTTTAAATTCATCTGCCATCCAATTGATAATAACATCATCAAAGTCATCACCACCTAGGTGTGTATCTCCATTAGTAGATAATACTTCAAATACACCGTCTCCTAAATCAAGGATAGAAACGTCGAAAGTACCACCACCAAGGTCATAAACAGCAATTTTCTGATCTTTGTGATTTTTATCCATACCATACGCTAACGCTGCAGCCGTAGGTTCGTTGATAATTCTTTCTACTTTAAGACCTGCGATTTCTCCAGCTTCTTTAGTAGCTTGTCTTTGTGCATCATTAAAATAAGCAGGTACAGTAATTACTGCTCTTGTTACTTCTTGTCCAAGATAATCTTCAGCAGTCTTCTTCATTTTCTGAAGTGTCATTGCAGAAATTTCCTGTGGTGTATATTCTCTATCGTCAATTTTAACTTTTACAGTGTCATTCGGACCTTTTACAACTTCATAAGGTACTCTTGAAATTTCACTTGCATCATCTTTAAAATGAGTTCCAATAAATCTTTTGATAGAATATACTGTCTTTTTTGGATTCGTTACAGCCTGTCTTTTTGCAGGATCTCCTACTTTTCTTTCACCATCTTCTGTAAATGCTACAATAGAAGGAGTCGTTCTTTTACCTTCTGCATTAGGAATAACAACAGGGTCTTTACCCTCCATTACAGCAACACAAGAGTTGGTCGTTCCTAAGTCAATTCCAATTATTTTACTCATAATATTTTTATTTTTTCTAATTTTTAATTTGATTTACACTCTACATTTCTCAATATTCGTACCATTCAAATTTATATGACAAATTGACATAATAAGTAAAAAGACTTGATTTACCCAAGGTTTCATGAAGCCATCAATTCAAAATATTTCATTATTTTTCAGTGGATTATAAAATAATTCATCTTTGAATCTTTTTATCATTCTTTATGACAAACCTTCATGTTTAATTTACCATTCACTAAAAACTAAGAATGAAGATTTTCATAAACAGATCTGAGAAAAATAAAATAATACATCTTTACATGGTATAAAATATCATATCGAATTAGTCGATGTGTAATTTGTATAGTTAGGGTTAAAGGCAACAAGTAAATTTAACTTGAAAAATCAATAATAAATAGATGACCGAATCTTAAAAAAACATATCTTAGTGAAGAAAGTCAGTATTGTCCTTGCACACTGATTATGGGTAGGTGACTCATACTGGAACAAAATAATTCGATCTCTTATTAGTGAAGGTCATGTAGATGTTCCCATTCAAAATTATTAATCAAAGTTTAATCTTGTTTATCAACATTAAATATGTTTTAATCCTTATTTTTGATAAATTTTTTATATAAATATGTCAATACACTTTAATCCGAGAGATATTACCTGGCTGGCTTTTAACGAAAGGGTTTTACAGGAAGCAATGGACGAGAATGTACCATTGCATTTAAGAATACGTTTTCTGGGAATTTTCTCCAATAATTTAGATGAATTTTTCAGAGTACGTGTTGCCGGATTAAAGCGCGCCATGGATTTTAAAGAAAAGGTAATCGCTGAATCTTTCTATCAGCCACCTTCCAAGATCTTACAGCGAATCAATGAAATTGTAATAAGTCAACAGCAGAATTTCGATAAAACCTGGAAAAAGATCCAGGGTGAAATGGCTGATCATAAGGTTTCGATTAAAAACGCAAGAAACCTAACTGTTTTACAAAAAGAGTTTGTCAGAAAATACTTTGATGAAGTGGTAGAATCCAATGTAATTCCTATCCTTCTTCACGAAAATACATCAATGCCTTACTTAAGAGATAAAAGTCTCTATCTTGGGGTTGCCATGAGAAAAAAAGACTGGCAGTATCAGAGTAATTATGCCATTATAGAAATCCCTTCCCGTTTTGTGGGAAGATTTGTTCTTCTGCCAACAGAAGATCCTGAGGAAAAAAATGTAATGCTTCTAGAAGATGTAATTACCTTTAATTTACCACATATTTTTTCATACTTCGGTTATGATGAATTCGCTGCCAATGCCTTTAAAGTAACAAAAGATGCAGAAATGGATTTGGATAATGATATCAAAACCAACTTCGCTGAAAAAATAGAAAAAGGTCTAAAAAACCGTAGAAAAGGAAAACCTACAAGATTCGTTTTTGATAAAGATATGGATAAGGCATTATTGGAATTGCTTATCCGCAAACTTAACCTGACAAAAAAAGACAGTATCATTCCCGGAGGAAAAATTCATAATTTCAAACATTTCATGGATTTCCCTGATGTTTTTGCAACTTACACAAGACCTTTGGAAAGAACTTCTTTTACACACCAGGCTTTTGAACATGGCGAAAGAGTAACGGATGTTATATTAAAAAAAGATGTACTTCTCAGTTTCCCTTATCATAAATATAATCCAGTTATCGATCTTCTTCGTGAAGCGGCAATGGATCCTGATGTAAAATCAATACAGATCACTGCCTATCGTTTAGCCAGCAGTTCGAAAATAATCAATGCACTTATCTACGCAGCAAGAAATGGCAAAGAAGTAACAGTCATGCTTGAACTTCAGGCAAGGTTTGATGAAGAATCGAATCTTGAATGGAAAGAAATGCTGGAACCTGAAGGCATAAATGTTTTGGTAGGAATTCCTGATAAAAAAGTTCATGCAAAGCTTTGTGTCATTAAAAAGAGGGCTCATAATAAAACCATTCAATATGGCTTTATAAGTACCGGTAATTTTAATGAAAAAACAGCAAGAATTTATGGTGACCATCTCTTGATGACGGCAGACAGAGGCGTTATGGCAGATATCAATAAAGTCTTTAATGTTCTTAAAAAGCCTAAGGAAGATTATATCTCTGTTTTGAAAACGTGCAAAAATCTTGTGGTTTGTCCACAGTTCATGCGTGAAAAGATTGTACATCATATCGACAAGGAAATCGATGAAGCCCGAGCCGGAAGAAAAGCTGAAATTATCATTAAGGCAAATTCAGTAAGTGATCGTGCTTTAATTACAAAACTCTATGATGCTGCATTGGCGGGGGTTACGGTAAAAACAATTGTAAGAGGGATCTACTGCGTTGTTAACCAAAAAGAATTTAAAGAAAAAATAAAGGGTATAAGTATTGTTGATGAATACCTGGAACACGCAAGAGTGATGTACTTTTATAATAAAGGCGTTGAAGATATGTATATTTCTTCCGCAGACTGGATGACAAGAAATCTCGATTACAGGATTGAGGCTGCAGCTAAAATCACAGACAAAGATCTGAAAAAGGAGCTGAAAGACATTCTTGATATACAGCTAAGAGATAATGTAAAAGCTAGAATTTTAGATAAAAGGCTAGGCAACGAATATGTGAGAAATGACAAACAGGAATGTCGTTCTCAAATTGAAACATATAAATATTTAAAAGCTAAAACAAATATCAAATGAAGATTGCAGCGATAGATATAGGAAGTAATGCAGCGAGACTTTTAATTAATGAAGTAAAAATCACCAATAAACACCCCGAATTTATAAAGCTTAATCTTCTGAGAATTCCTCTGAGATTAGGAATGGATGTGTTTACTCATGGAGAAATTGGTAAGGAAAGGGAGAAAATGGTCATTGACTCAATGAGAATTTTCAGTGATTTGATGAAGATCTATAAGGTAGATCATTATAGAGCTTGTGCTACCAGTGCTATGCGTGATGCTAAAAACGGACAGGAAATCATTCAGCAGGTAAAGGAAACTTCTGGAATTAATATTGAAATTATTTCTGGAGATGAGGAAGCTACATTAATTTATGAAAATCATGTTGCAGAAGGTTTAGATAAAGATTTTGCATATTTATATATTGATGTTGGCGGAGGTTCTACAGAGCTTACCTTTTATGAGAATGATAAAATGGTTTATGAAAAATCTTTCAATATCGGAACAATACGTCTTCTGAATAATTTCGTAACTGCCGACAATTGGTATGAAATGAAGCAGGAGGTAAAGAAAAATATTATAAGCAAAAAACCAATCGTTGCAATTGGATCAGGAGGAAACATTAATAAGGTTTTCTCTATGAGCAAAACAAAGGACGGAAAACCCATGACTTTATCGCATTTGAAGAAGGTGCATAAAGAGTTTGATGAATTGAGTGTGGATGAAAGAATGACAAAACATAATTTGAGGGAGGATAGAGCGGACGTTTTAGTTCATGCTTTAAAGATTTTCAATAATGTAATGTTGTGGTCTGATATCAACAGGATCTTTGTTCCAAAAATCTCTGTTGCTGATGGTCTTATTCACAATATTTACAGTCAGTTACATGAGAAAAAATAATTACATTTAATTTGTAAGCATATCGTAAAACCAGTTGTCATTGCAACTGGTTTTTTTATTTTCTTAACTCATTTTCATAAATTTTTATTCTTAGCATAGTTATTTGGTTATACCGTAGAAAACAAATAGACCTCAAGCAAACTTTATTACCACGTTTTTTCCATGCTTTTTTATTAAAATTTACTTAAAATGACAATATGTTTAAAATATTCGCTTTCAATAAAAACTGCTTAAATTATAGGTATACAAGACACTTACCTTTTAGGCACAGCTAAAACAAACGAAAGTGTTTAAAAATATTTTAAGAATTTAATTTTTTTTAAAGTAAATTTAAGTGCCCAATCGTTATAAAAGTATAATCGAAATAACATGAGTTCAAATCCAATCAAAATAATCATCACAGGAGCTACAGGAATGGTAGGAGAAGGTGTTCTAATGGAATGCCTTGAAAACCCTTCTGTTTCAGAAGTTTTAAGTGTCAGTAGAAAACCTTCAGGAAAAAAACATGCTAAATTAAAAGAGTATATTATTTCTGATTTTTTGAGCATCAATTCAAATGATGAAAACCTGAAAGGTTATGATGCCTGTTTTTTCTGCGCTGGGATCAGCAGTATAGGAATGAACGAAGAAGATTACACTAAAATAACTTACGAAACGACCCTTCATTTTGCCAAGGCTGTATTGGATCAAAATCCAGATATGGTTTTTAATTATGTTTCCGGTTCACACACTGATAGTACGGAAAGTGGAAAGACTATGTGGGCAAGAGTAAAAGGGAGAACTGAAAACTCTTTGAAAAAATTAGGTTTCAAAGGATCTTATAATTTCCGTCCAGGCTTTATGAAACCTGTAGATGGGCAAGTGAACGTAAAGTGGTTTTTTAAACCTTTTATCTGGCTCTTTCCTATTCTATTACCTTCGAAATCTTTAACATTGCATGAGGTAGGAAAAGCTATGATCAATGTTGTTAAGAAGGGATATCCGACATCAGTTATAGAAATCAGAGACATTAAAAAACTTGCAATATGAGAGAAATGCTAAAAAGAATAATCCTTGTTATTTTTATATTACTTGTTTTAACTGCAATTTCAGGGTTTTTATATACTCAGAAACATCCATTAGAAAAAGTATCAGCAGAAAAACATTGGATACAAAAAGGAAAGAACCAAAAATAGCTTTAGAATCTGATTAAGTATGAACAAAATTTATATTATTACACATTATTAATCATTTCTTAAGATTCCATTAAAATATTTACAAAGGATAAAGTCCATTTTTGCATTAATCAAAATTTAAAGTAAAAATGACAAATAACTACCTTTTAAGAGGTTTCCTTCCTATCGCTGTTTTATTTCAAGGCAGTATTTTTGGACAATCATTGATCCATTATTGGAATTTCAATAACAATACTTCAGAAACTTCCATTACCGCTCCCACTTCTTCTTTAATAAATGGTTCTTCCCTCGTTGCCATTGCAGGTGGAACAAGTATTATTGATTTTGCGAGTGGAACCGGACAAAATTTCAATGTCGATAATTTAAATACCCGAAATAATGATCCTGCCGGAACCCATTTAAGATTTAATAATCCAATTGGTGGTGGACTTCAATTTTCTTTACCAACAACAGGATACAATAACGTGGTTGTAAAATTTACAACGAGAAGATCAGGTTCAGGAGCAGGGGCACAATCCTGGTTCTATTCACTTGACGGGACTACTTTTACACCCTATCAAACAGTGAATCCACAAGATGGAAATCCACAGCTGATTAGTTTTGATTTTTCAAGTATCGCTGGAGTTGCCAATAATCCAAATTTCAAATTAAAAGTTGAATTTTCAACAGGAGCGGGAGGAAATGTAGGTAACAACCGTTTTGATAACTTCACTGTTGATGCAACGGCTGCAGGTGGTGCAGACACTACTCCACCCTCTGTAGCATATCTTCCGGCAAACGATACCAATAATGCTTCCACAACTGTTAACCCAAGTATCTCTTTTAATGAAAATATAAGATTGATCGATAATTCTACAGTCAACGATATTAATGCACAAAATCTTGTTGAATTCCGTCTGGGAAGTGCTTCAGGAACACAAGTTCCTTTTACAACAACGTTCAGTAATAATAAGATCACGGTGATCCCAACTGCAGGTTTACTTCCAAATCAGACTTATTATTTAGCATTAAAACCTAATACTGTTGAAGACTTAAGTGATAATGCAGTGACTACATCCACTTCAACCGTTTTCACCACTGCAGGTACAAGTATTTCTTTAGATAAAAACTTTGTAAAAGTCAATGAGAATGCGGGTAGCTTAAGCTTTAAGATCAACATCAACAATCCTTCAAATTCTACTGTAAATCTTGTGGTAAAACCAGCTCCTTTCAGTACAGCGGGAAGCAATGATTTTACATTAAGCAATCAGACCATCAATATCACACCGTCAACAACCAGTTATACGGTGAATATTCCAATTATTGATGATACACTGGAAGAGCAACAGGCTGAATACTTTGTCGTAAGTCTTGAGAACCCTGTAGGGGCAACCATAACGGGAGATAATTCGGCAACAATATATATTGTAGACAATGACAAAGCTGCTCCGGTTCCTTCTAATCAGATTCAGCTGAACTATATCGGAAGTTTTGATCCTTCAGGTAATAACAATAGTTCTACAGAAATTGTTGTTCATGATCCTGCCACGCAGAGATTATTTACGATCAGTTCCTTAACAGATGTTTTTGATATCATTGATTTTACTAATCCAATCACACCAGTAGTTATTAAAACAGTAAATATGGCTCCTTACGGAGGAATTACAAGTATCGCTGTAAAAAATGGGATTTTAGCTGTTTCCTCTCCTAATGCTAATCCACAACAAAACGGTTCTGTAATTTTCTTTGATATCAATGGAAACTTCCTTAAGCAGGTAACCGTAGGTGCCTTGCCTGATATGATCACGTTCACTCCGGATGGTACAAAAGTAATCACAGCAAATGAAGGAGAACCTAATGATGCTTATACTGTAGATCCGGAAGGTTCTATAAGTATTATTGATATTTCTGGCGGAGTTAATAATGTTACCCAAACGAATGTTACTACGCTTAATTTCACCAATTTTAATTCTCAAGAAGCTGCTCTTATAGCAACAGGTCTTAGAAAAGTAAAATCTACGAGTACACTAGCTCAGGATTTAGAGCCTGAATATGTTACTGTAAGCTCAGACAGTCAAAAAGCATGGGTTACTCTTCAGGAGAATAATGCTATCGCTGAGATAAATCTTGCGACAAAAACCATAACAAGCATTTGGGGTCTGGGTAAAAAAGATATGAGCTTACCTGGCAACGGATTCGATGCTTCAGATAATAATGGTGAAGTATTAATTGCCAACTGGCCGGTAAAAACGTTCTATACTCCGGATGCAGTACAAAACTACAAAGTGGGTGGTACCAATTACATTGTAACGGCTAATGAAGGTGATGAAAAAGACCTTTCTGGGTTTAGTGAAAGAACTACAGTAGGAGCTAATGGCTATGCTTTGGATGCGGCAGTTTTCCCTAATTCATCTGTATTAAAAGCTTCCCATAACTTAGGTAGATTCAGAGTAACATCGGTAAATGGAAATACAGACGGAGATGCTGAATATGAGGAAATCAATGCAATGGGAGCTCGTTCATTCTCTATCTTTAATGCCGACACAAAACAGATTGCCTATGATAGTGGTGACCGATTTGAAAGGTATATTGCTGCCAATCATCCATTAATTTTCAATGCTGATAATGAAGCAAACGGTGCTAAAAACAGGAGCCGCGCAAAGGGTCCTGAACCCGAGGGCGTCGCTTTAGGAACTATCAACGGGCAGACTTTTGCTTTCATCACTTTGGAAAGAACAGGAGGTGTCATGGTTTACAATATTACGGATCCTAATAACGTAACATTTACTGACTACAAGAACTCTCGTTCTACATCCGCTTATGGAGGTGATAATGGTCCGGAAGGCATTATTTATATAGCTCCTCAAAATACAACAACAGGAAAAGGATATGTAGTGATCGCCAATGAGATCAGTGGTACCCTATCAATGTATGAAGTGGCACAGTCGCCGACATTAGGAACAGGGGAAATAAAGGCTGAAAAAGCAACTTTCAATATTTTCCCTAATCCAGTTGCAAAAGGAAATACTTTGTATTTTAACAGAGCCCAGGATTATGAATTGTATGATATGTCAGGAAAGCTAATTGGAAAAGAAAAAAATGCTTTAACAATTGATACTTCCAGACTTTCTACAGGAGTATATCTGGTTAAAACTTCAGATGGTACAATTAAGAGATTAATTGTAAAGTAGAATATATTATTTAGTTGAGCAAAGAGCTTCGGACAATGTCTGAAGCTCTTTTGTTATAGGCTTAAATTATTTAATGCATATCATCGTAAATACGAACGAGATCAACAACATTTTTAACCTTTAGTTTATCAAAAATTTTCTTTTTGTAGGTACTGATCGTAGACATTTTAAGATCCAGAATATTAGCTATTTCTATATTTCCGTTTCCTTCTGCTAAAAGTTTAAATATCTGAAACTCTCTTTTAGAAAGCTTTTCTACAGTACGACTATCTTTGGAGTGGTTTAAAAGCTTATTCACCATTTTTGAAGGATAATAATACCCTTCTTCAAATATAGCGGTAATCCCTCTCAGTATTTCAGATTCTGAAGCCCCTTTATTAAGGAACCCTTCTGCTCCTTCTTCAATATACTGAATACCTACACTTTCATCATAGATGGAAAATATCATGATTTTAAGATCATCCTTTTTCTTTTTAAGCTCTTTTACCATTGCCTTATAAATGCTATCAGGCATATCAGTATCAAGGATTACCAGATCATATTTTTTTTTAGAAACTTTTTCTTTGGTTTCTGTATAATTTTCGGCAAAATCTATTACACAGGGATATTGAAGTTTTGATTCTAAAAGCAGCGCAGTACCCGTTCTCACAATATAATGGTCATCCGCAATGAGTATTTTTTTCATAGTTCTAAGTTTTTGATCATAACTTCCAAAAGGAATTTTTCTTATTCTTTTGGAAAGCATTTCCTCTTCCGATTTTTAGCACGAAATGCAATACAACATGTAGGCCGATACTATCTTTTTTCAAAGAAATTTCTTTATAATAAGGTTTTACATATAATTTTTACTACCATCTATTTGTTTCGAAGAAACCTATATCCTGAATTGTCAATTTTAATGACTCCCAGTTGTCTCGCATTTATAATCCTAGTAACGATCAATTTTGGTTTAGTCTCAATTAATATACAATCGTAGTCATGGAAATTGCATTTATATTCACAAGCCATATTAAGCCATAATTATTTCCTGTAATACTTTTTTGTCTCTTATATATCGTTTCATTGGTTGATTGAGACCAAATTGAAAAGTACTGCACATCAAAATAGGAAAATAAAAAGCATAGCCGGAGTAAGAAAAGCCTCATATAGTGTTGTAAATAAATTTTTTACAAAAGTAACATTAATAAAACTCACAAAAACATAGAATTATTTCTATATGAATTTAATATTAATTCTAATTATTAATCACATATTCTTGAGTAAAGATCACAAAAAAAAGACAGGTTCTAAAAACCTGTCTTTAAACATATTATATTATTATAATTGAATAAATTAATAAAATTGGAAATTGAATATAAATATTTAAATATATAGATATATGGACTTCATTTTTAACCCTTTGAAGAATCATCTTTTGGAGCTTCATTTCCCAAAGTCATATCATCAAAATTCTTCTTTTCTTTCTTCTCAATGATCTTAACAATCTCCTTTTGAACCTCTTCCGGTTTTCCTTTTAGATAATCCGGTAAATTTAATCCCGCCATATTAAATAAATCATTCAATGGGGGAACTGATTTCATCATTCCTGAAACAAAGTTAGCTGTGGAAGTATTTCCATCTTTATCATTTCCGCTATCCCATACTGTAATCTTATCGATCTTAATATTCTTAACAGCTTCCACCTGGGTTTTAACCAATTCAGGAAGTTTTTCAATTAACAATAACTGGAATGCACTGTTCGTATCACCACCAGCTGCCTGTATTATTTTGTCGTAACCTTCAGCTTGCTTTGTCAGAATCTCGTAGAGACCTTTTGCTTCAGCTTCCATTTTAGCAAAAATAGCGTCTGCCTCACCTTTTGCCTGAACTCTTATTTTCTCAGCTTCTGCCTGTGCATCAATGATTGCCTTTTGCTTTGCAATTTCTGCATGAACGACAATATTCGCCTGTTGGGTAGAACGTTCTCTTTCAGCCCTGGCTGTTTCGGCTTTCTGTTCGGCAAGATAAGATTCCTCCAATGATCTTGCGGCCTGAACTTTCTCGGCTGCAGTAGCAATTCTCAGCGCTTCAGCTTCTTTTTCTCTTCTTTCGGCATCAGAGTTTGCAATGGTAATTTTTGCTTCGTTTTCTCCTTTTACAGCGATAGAGTTGGCTAAGGAAGTTGCAATACGTGCTTCTTTTGCTGCTTCTGCCTTTCCGATTGCTTCATCCTTTCCTGCTGCTGCAATACTTACTTCTCTGTCTTTTTGGGTGATGGCAATTTTCACATCACGATCTCTCTGCGTTTCGGCAATCTGAGTGTCTTTTTCACGATCAGCAATCGCTTTTCCTGTTTCTCCGATTTTAGTCTGCTCTGCAACACTAATAATCGCCTCATTGATCGCTTTAGCAGCAGCTTCTTTACCTAAAGCTTCAATATATCCGGATTCATCCCTGATATCCGTAACGTTTACGTTGATTAATTTTAAACCAATCTTCTTTAATTCGGTATCAACGTTTTTCGAAATATTATCTAAGAATTTATCTCTGTCTGAGTTAATTTCTTCAATGGTCATTGTTGCAATAACCAAACGTAACTGACCGAACAGTATATCTTTAGAAAGCTCCTGAATTTGCTCCGGGGAAAGACCTAATAAACGTTCTGCTGCATTTCCCATGGAATCAGGTTCCGTAGAAATAGCAATCGTAAAACGACATGGCACATCCACCCTGATGTTCTGACGTGAAAGTGCATTGGTAAGATTAGCTTCAATAGAAATTGGCTTCAGATCCAAATAAGCAAAATCCTGAATTACCGGCCAAACAAAAGCACCTCCGCCATGAATACATTTTGCAGAACTTCCACCTGTTTTACCATAAATTACTAAGATTTTATCTGAAGGACATCTTTTGTATCGCGAAATAAGTGCTAGGAATGTAACGAATAGCACAACGACTATTACAACTGTGAGAATAAGAGTTCCGGGAATTTCCATATATAGTTTGTAAAATATTGATAATTAATTAGACTTTCGAAACGACAAGAATTTTATCGTAGATATATATCACCCTTACCGAATGACTTGAAGGGATACTTTCCTCTGCTTCTGTCATAGCCTGAAGTTCATGATTGGCTCCATTTACAGAAATCAAAATCTTTCCTTTGCCACTCATATTGGCTGGAATAGTAAGATAGACCTCACCGGTTTTTCCAATAAGATTTTCCATCTTAAAAGTATTGTCTTCTGTTAATTTTAAAATTTGAAGAATAAGAATAAAAAATATAAATAAAAACCCTGTTCCAATAAGGATCGCTACCACAAATAACAATGCCTTACTACCTATTGAATTGTAGAATGCTACACCACCCCATCCGAATCCCAGGAGAAAATTAATTAAATTTCTGAAAGAGAATAACTGAAAAGGGGTATCACCATGACCAGCATCACCTGTAAAATCTGTATGAAGACCATCAGAATGACCACCTATAAAAGTAAGGATCGTTTGAAATAAAAATATTAAACTGGCAGCCAAAGCAATATACCAAAAGCCTTGATTAAGAGGTTCTAAATTTTCTAAAAATCCAAACATAAGTATGTGCTTTTCACAAATATAACAAAAACTACCTTATAATTCCGAAAAGGAGAGCAATAAAAAAAGACAGGCTTAAAAAACCTGTCTCTTAATATCTATAAACTTTCTTTTACTCTACGCTTATTACCTTTTCGATTTCCGGAGCGTGTTGTTTAATTGTATTTTCAACGCCCAGCTTCAGGGTTGAAAAGTTCAAAGAACACCCGGAACAGTTTCCTAAAAGTTTTACATAAACTGAGCTATCTTTCACATCAATAAGCTCAATATCCCCGCCGTCTTTATTTAAAAACGGACGAATACTTTCTAAAGCCTCCATTACTCTTGTTACAGTATCTTCGTGTGCTACGTTTGTTTCCATATTTTTCAGTTCAATTCGGTTTTTTCAAAAATTAATTTGAAATATTATTTTTTTGCCTTTGGTGAGCATCCGGCCATTGTTGTAATTTTTACAGCTTCAGTAGGTGGAAGACTTTTATTTCTTTCAACAAGACTCTCTACCATTTTACGTGCTGTGTCAGTATAAATCTCTGCAATTTTAGAGTTTTCCTGTAATGCTGCTGGTCTTCCAACATCACCTGCCTCCCTGATGCTTTGGATCAACGGAATCTCTCCCAGTACCGGAATTCCCAAATCATCAGCTAAATATTGTGCTCCCTGGTTTCCAAAGATGTAATATTTATTATCAGGTAATTCTTCTGGTGTAAAATACGCCATATTTTCGATTAATCCAAGAACCGGAATATTTATGCTTTCCATCTGGAACATGGCAATCCCTTTTCTTACATCTGCCAGAGCAACATGTTGAGGTGTGCTTACAATTACGGCACCCGTTACAGGTACTTCCTGAATAATTGACAAGTGGATATCACCAGTTCCCGGAGGTAAATCAATTAATAAAAAGTCCAGTTCACCCCAATCAGCATCTCTTATCATTTGATTTAATGCCTTAGAAGCCATAGGACCTCTCCAGACTACTGCCTGATTAGCTCCGGAAAAATAACCTATTGAAAGCATTTTCACTCCATAGTTTTCTACAGGCTTCATTAGATTCTTTCCATTAACCTCCACAGAAATAGGCTTCTGCCCTTCAGTATCAAACATCGTAGGAACAGATGGTCCATAAATATCAGCATCTAATAAACCTACTTTAAAGCCCATTTTAGCTAAAGTAACGGCCATATTTGCGGCAACGGTAGATTTACCAACTCCTCCTTTTCCTGAGGCAATCGCAATAATATTTTGAATTCCTGAAATTTGTTTTCCTTTGATCTGGCTTTGTTGAATTTCGCTAGGTTCAGGAGAAACAATTTTAAGCTTTAAATGAATCTCTTCTCCAAACTCACTTGCAAAAGCCTGCTTCATGGCAGCTTCTAATTTTTTCTTTTCATGCATTGCCGGTGAATGAGCTGTCATATCTATATAAACATCATTCCCTACAATCTGAATATTATTTACTAAATCATCTACTTCTATTTCTTTAAGGAAATCTTGAACCTTTTCTTTCGTCAACATAAAATTGCTATAAATTGTTTACAAATTTACGTAATTTTTCTATAATTTAGAATGAATAAAATCTATAACTCAAGGTGATAAATCGCATCACAAAAAATACCTAATTAATTTTTTTAAAGACCCACCTAAAAAAAACAATCCCTAAATCACAGAAAAACGGACACAAAAATAACTTCATATCCTTCCAAAACTGCCTCTCATCAAGATACTTTTAAAGTTGGAAAAACAAGATTCAAATGGTATAATCTGGCAGAGAATATTGAAAATATATCTACTCAGGATATTATGAATGCCAAAGCATGTATAGAAAATTCTGATGAAAAATTTCAGAATATAAATGATTTAGGGTTTATTATTCTTCATAGATGTGGTGAAAACTACCTCCTCTTAGTTTGCACCTGGAGAAATGAAAACGAATTATGGGAAAGTGTGTATTATGATGGCTCAGGAAAGTTTGAAATCTGGGAAAGAAAAAGCAATCATATACCTACTTATTGTGTCTGGGAAATGGGAATTGTATATCATGAGTCACAGGCATGGAAAAAACTCTTAGGGACAGATAGAGAAGAAAACAGCAAACAGCAATATTTAGATCATCTGTTTGAAGGTGAGGTTTAAATTAGTATGCTGATTTAATTTACTCTGTTCTTTTCATCAAACTTTATATTACGATCTGTTCCCTTTATTTTTTTGTTTCCAAAATTATAAGTTAATGAAAGATTAAGTCTTCTTCCATCATAGTAGTTATCATAAAAATGGGTTGAGTTGGTATAATATATCTCACCATTGCTTTTTGCTTGCCTGAAAATGTCTGAAACTACCAGGTTCATTTGAAGATTCTTATCCATCAGATTGAGTTTAATTCCTGAGGTAAAGTTTCCTACAAAATAAGAGTAGGTATTTCCAAAACTAGAAGGCAAACGTAACCAGTAGTTTAGGATTAGCTGTATGGTTTTAGCTTTATTCAATGATAGGTTATTCTGGAAATCCATTGTATAAGCATTTCCCTTTGAAGATGCTGCGTCTGTTGCAAAAACATGTGTTTTCATATAGGATACATCTGCCGAATAATTAACCTCCCATAATTTTAAAAAAGTATCTGAATAACTCAATGTTATTCCTGCACTGTTTTGATTGTAATAGTTATCAAAAGTACTTATTCTGCTTTCTCCCTCCAGATTTACCAATTGGCCAAATGCACCTAAAATTCTTTGAAAATAGGCAGTAGCTGATAATTTTCCTTTATAAATGTAAGACAATTCAAAATTATGGTTGATCGAAGGCTTCAGTACAGGATTCCCTGTAAAATATGAGTTTACATTAATGTACCAGCGATAGGGATTAATTGCTCTAAACCCAGGTCTGTTGATCCTCTTTGAATAATTAATGCTAAAGGTATTATTCTCATTGCTTTTATAGGTAGCATAGGCGGTCGGAAATAATTGACCATAAGAATTGCTGGTTGTCTGACTGGAATTTACAGAATTCCCATTTACAGTAGAATATTCATATCGAAGACCTGCTTTCGCTGTCCACTTTTCATTAAATTCTTTTTCCATGCTCAAATAAGCTGCATAATTTTTCTCGTTATATTCAAAGATATTGCTTTTGCCAGGATCTGTAATATAGTTTCCATTGATCAGGTTTTGATAGGCTACATCAGAATTATTGTCGAAATTGGTAAACTTCACCCCGCTCTCTATTTTTGCAAACTTATAAGGCAATGAGAGATCTGCTTGTCCAGAATAGATTTTATAATCCACAGTAGAGGGTGTTCTCACTACGGAATTGCTTCCTGAGTTCTCAGTAGTTGTAAAATTGATATTACTTTCTGGAATATTAGAAAAGTAATTACCTGTAATGCTCAACTTATTATCTTGTTTTCCAAATTTAAGGTCATAATAGGCACTTATTGTCTGTTGGTTACTTTTTGAGCGGTGTTTTGCATAGGTTAATAATGTATTCGTATAGTTTCCATTTTGGAAATAATCTGAGGTATTATAAATATCCATATTCGAATGACCATAACCAATATCATAAATAAATCCGGTATTTGATTTCGTATTAATTTGGTAATCTACACTAAGATTGGCACCTATCCCATCACTAAAGTCTCTTCTCTTATCTGAACTTACCAATCCATCCTCTCCAATAATTTTATAATTTTCATATGATCTTTTCTCATTATCATATTGCCTTAATTTAAGTGAAGAACGCAGTCTTTCATTTTGATAATTAATCGTGGCTGCATTAGAAACACCTTTATAAGTTGTCTGGACTAAACTGGTAGTTAAACTTCCGTTCCATCCAAGTTTTTGATTTTTCTTTAGAACAATATTAATCAAGCCACTATTTCCCTGCGCTTCATATTTTGCCGGAGGCGCTGTAATTATTTCTATCTTTTCAATATTTTCTGATCTTAAACTTTTTAAATAATTGATAAGCTCACTTCCGGAAAGATTTAAGATTCTTTCATTGATCATTACTGCTAATCCGCTTTTTCCTGCCATAGAAATACCTGAATTCTCATCCACTTTGATCAACGGTGTATTTCCAAGAGCTTCTATCCCATCCATTCCCTGTGAAGCTACAGAGGCAGATATATTATAAATCAACCGATCTGCTTTTCTTTCAATAAGCTTTTTTCTGGCAGTAAGACTAACTTTCTCAATCTGCTTCTCCTGTCTTTTCTCAATTGTAAAATCCCTTCTTGTATCCATGGTTACAACAATACTGGTAGTCAAAACCTCAGCTCCATCCTGAATAAGTTTAATATTATAATCTCCGTTTTCAGGTAATTTTAATGTATAATTTCCGTTTTCATCTGAAATAGCTGTTTGTCTGTACTTATCTTTAACAGCAATAACTTCAATATATGATGCTT
Source organism: Chryseobacterium sp. ISL-6 (assembly GCF_018613715.1). Taxonomy (GTDB): domain Bacteria; phylum Bacteroidota; class Bacteroidia; order Flavobacteriales; family Weeksellaceae; genus Chryseobacterium; species Chryseobacterium paludis. The sequence continues at coordinate 249,852 of NZ_JAGGPT010000010.1, forward strand.
CATTTCTATCCTGATGGATTTTCCCTGTTATAGTTTGAGATATCGCAAAAATTGGAAATAATATCAATCCTGAAACTAAAAATATTTTCATTGTTATCGTTTCTATTAGGACAAGTCTTATCTTCCCTTTATTACATTTTAGTTCGTGTATTTTTCAATATATTCGCTAGCATAAAATTATTTTATGAGAAAAAGTTTCATTATTCTTTCTTTATTTATTGCTCAGATTATTTATTCCCAGAATTATTCTCAACATGTTAATCCATTTATAGGAACCGGAGGTCATGGTCATACCTTTCCCGGAGCTATTGTTCCTTTTGGAATGGTACAGCTTTCACCTGACACAAGAGTAGATGGCAGTTGGGATGGATGTAGTGGTTATCATTATTCTGATTCAGTAATCTATGGTTTTTCTCATACCCATCTTAATGGTACCGGAGTTTCAGATTATGGTGATATTATGCTGATGCCTACTATGGGAAATCCAAGTCTTAATAACAAAGACTATTCTTCAAAATTCTCTCATAAAAATGAAAAAGCTACGGCAGGATTTTATGCCGTAAAACTGGATAAAAATAATATTGATGTCCGTTTAACCACTACTAAAAGAGTCGGATATCACGAATATATCTTTAATAATGTTGGAAATGCCAACATTATCTTAGACCTAAATCATAGGGATAAACTTCTTGAAGGTGAAGTAAGAGTCATTGATGACAAAACCATTGAAGTTTTCAGAAGGAGTGAAGCCTGGGCTACCAATCAATATATATATGCCAGAATTGAGTTTTCAAAACCGATGAAAATTTCAAAAATAGAAACGAATGGAAAGCAGGAAAATAATCTTTATACAGGAACAAAGTTAGCTTTGGCATTTTCAACAGCTGTTAAAAAAGGAGAAAAGATCTATGTAAAAGTATCCCTTTCCCCGACGGGTTATGAAGGTGCTGCAAAAAACATGTTGGCTGAGGGAAAATCCAATGACTTTGAGACGATAAAGGAACAGGCAAAAAGGGATTGGGATAAGGAACTTTCGAAAATTGAAGTGAAGTCGGAAGATAAAAACAAACTAAGTATTTTCTATACTGCAATGTATCATGTTTTTACGCAGCCAAACATCAATATGGATGTTGATGGAAAATACAGAGGGCGGGATAATAAATTTTATACAACTAAAAACTTTGATTACTACTCTGTCTTTTCACTTTGGGATACCTTCAGAGGAGCACATCCTTTAATGACCTTAATTGATAGAAAAAGAACTTCTGATTTCATTAATACTTTTATCAGACAATATGAACAGGGTGGAAAACTTCCTGTCTGGGAACTGGCTTCCAATGAAACTGAATGTATGATCGGATATCATTCTGTTTCTGTAATTGCAGATGCGATGGCGAAGGGAATTACCGGTTTTAATTATGAAAAAGCATTCGAAGCGTCTAAAAATTCGGCTATGCTGGATATTTTTGGATTAAATGCCTACAAACAAAATAACTACACCAGCATTGACGATGAACATGAAAGTGTTTCTAAAACATTGGAATATGCTTATGATGACTGGTGTATTGCTCAAATGGCAAAAAATTTAAATAAAAAAGAAGACTATCAATATTTCATGAAACGTTCTCAGAATTGGAAGAATCTTTACAATCCGAAAAACGGCTTTATGCAGGCCCGAAAAAACGGAAACTGGTATGAGCCTTTTGAGCCTAGAGAAGTTAATAACAATTATACAGAAGGAAATTCATGGCATTACTCTTATTTTGTTCCACAGGATATTCCGGGGTTAATTCAGGCTCATGGTGGGAAGGAAAAGTTTGAACAGTTTATTGATGCTATTTTCGCTGCACCTAATACGACAACTGGAAGAGAACAGGTGGACATTACCGGACTTATAGGACAGTATGCACAGGGCAATGAACCAAGCCATCATATCGCTTATCTGTATAACTTTGTTGACAAGCCGCAAAAAACAGAAGAAAAGATCAAATATATCCTTGATAATTTCTATAAAAATACTCCAGATGGATTGATTGGAAATGAAGACTGCGGGCAAATGAGTGCATGGTATATCTTAAGTTCCATAGGTATTTATTCCGTGACTCCAGGGAAACCGGAATGGGAAACTGTAACTCCTTATTTTGATGAAATTAAAATTCATCTGGAAGATGGAACCACAAAAACCATTACCAAGAATACAAGCAAAGAGGAGCTGAAAAGACTGGGATTCGAAAATATAAAACCTGTAAAAGATTTTAAATACACGGAACAAACGGCATCACCTGTTATCACAGCAGATAGGCTTTTTGAATTTTCTACTAAAGTGGAAATTACCCCATTGAATGAAAAGGATAAGGTATACTATATGACGATGGATGAAAATGATAAGAATGTAAGAAAAACTTTTACGACCTATAAAGGTCCATTTACCATTAACAAAACCACTCAAGTTTCTGCCTATACCGAAAGGGATGGTGAAAAAAGTTCTATCACCTCAGCGAATTACAATAGAAGGCCTAACCATTGGGATATTATCGTAAACTCGACTGTAAATCCTCAATATACAGCAGGTGGGAAACTTGCCCTTATCGATGGTATTAATGGTGTTGAAAACTGGAGAAAAGGTGAATGGCAAGGCTATCAGGGACAGACTTTTGAAGCCATCCTTGATTTTAAATCTCCACAAAAGATCAAAAATTTATCTTCGACCTATCTTCAGGATAGCAGAGCCTGGATCTTAATGCCTAAAAAGGTTGAGTATTATGCTTCTATGAATGGTAAAGATTTTATTCTCCTTAAAACCATTGATAATACTATTGATCCTAAAGATGAAAAAGTTCAGGTCAAAGATTTTACAGCAGATATTTTACCCACTGAAGCCCGTTATATAAAAGTAAAAGCCCATCATTTTGGAAAACTTCCGGAATGGCATCAGGGCGCGGGTGGTGACTCTTATCTATTTGTGGATGAAATTTCTATAAAATAATTCTTCCACATTTTAATTAAATAAAACCCGCCTTCAAATCAAAGGCGGGTTTTTATGTCATTTTGAGCACAGGAGAAATCTCCTAATGTGTTGTATTATGTTTAGTAGTTACTATAGAGATTCTTCATTGTCTTTACGCTTTATTCTGAGGCCGAAGCTCAGATAGAATCAATGGCTATAACTATATTCTTTCTGACCATTGAAGTTCTTCCGGCAGTTCCTTATCCGAGAACTCAATATGAATTACTCTTCTTTTTTTAGAATTGGTTGTTCTGTTTGAGCCGTGAAGAAGCAAAGGTTTCATAATCATTATACCACCTTTTTTCACTTTACAATTCTCTTCAGTCTCTATTCCCCAATTTATTGTTTCTGGTCTGTAAATTCCTTTGGCGTGGGATTTCGGAACAACTTTTAAAGCACCATTATGCTCATCTGTATCGTCCAAATGAATTCTTATGGTATATATATTTTCAAGTATATCCAAGGGTGGCTGAACAGCAAACTGATTTTACTTAGTCGTCCAGGGTCCAAAGTTAGGTAAATTGAGTTTTTTATCCACTGAAATAGTCAGATCCTGATGATAAGCCACATACCAATTGGATTTCTCCGGTTTATCAAAATAAATACTTTTTACTGCAAAATATTTATCTCCGAAAACTTCTTTTATTATGTCTTTAAGCCGATCCGTGAAAACAAGTTTTGTAACTTCAGGAATTTCTTTTAAGAACTGTCTTATAGCAAACAGGTCTTTAGATTTTCTGAACGTATTTTTTGACGTATCCGTATCCTGAATAACATTAACTATACCTTCAATTTCTTTATCAGAAAAAATGTTATTGATAACAGCAAAGCCATTTTCTACAACCTCACTCTTAGAAGCCTTCAAATCATATCCTCTCATTAAAGCCTACGCTTATTACGACTCTACGCCGGGATTTTCCAGCTGCCCTTCCCATTTTGATACTGCAGATGTCGCCAAAGCATTTCCTAAAACATTAGTCATACTTCTTCCCATATCACAGAAGTGATCGATAGGTAAAATCAAGGCAATTCCTTCCGGTGGAATTCCGAACATAGAACAGGTAGCTACAATAATGACCAACGAAGCCCTAGGTACCCCGGCAATTCCTTTTGATGTAAGCATAAGAACCAAAAGCATTGTGATCTGTTGTCCCAATGTCATTTCTATCCCATAAATCTGAGCAATAAAGATCGAAGCAAATGTCATATACATCATACTTCCATCAAGATTGAATGAATATCCTAGAGGTAAAATAAAAGATACCACTCTGCTGTTGCATCCAAATCTTTCCAACTCTTCAACTAATTTTGGGAATACAGCTTCGGAACTTGTAGTAGAAAAAGCGATTAGTAAAGGTGCTTTAATTCTTCTCAGTAATTCAAAAAGACGGTTTCCTAAAATAAGGTAACCAGCCAATAAAAGAACCAGCCAAAGAACTGCTAGTGCAAAGAAAAAGTCTCTCAGGTAGACTGCATATACTTTAAATATCTCAAAGCCATTCATAGCGACTACTGCAGCAATTGCGCCGAGTACTCCAAACGGAGCAAACCACATGATGTACCCTACCATTTTAAGAATAGCATGAGCAACAATATCAAATAACTTAATAACCGGCTGTGCATACTCTTCACCCAAGTTAGCTAATGCAACCCCAAACATAATTGAAAATACAACGATCTGAAGAACCTCATTGGTTGCAAAAGCTTCAAATATACTTTTTGGAATAACATGTTTTACAAAATCCTCAAGAGAAAATCCTTTACTGCTTTTCAAGAGTTCTTCGGCTGAAGCCGCATCCTGAATAGGCAGCTTGGTCACATGTCCGGGTTCTAGCCAGTTTACAAGTATCAATCCAATAAAAAGAGACATCAGAGATGCGGAAATAAACCATAGCATAGCCTTTGTTCCTACTCTTCCGATCATTTTGATATCGCTCATTTTAGCAATACCAACCACTAGCGTTGTAAATACCAACGGAGCAATAATCATCTGAACAAGTCTGATAAAAATAGTTCCTAATAATTTGATATTTTTAGAAAAAGGTTCTGCACTCTCCGGGTACTGCACATGAATAACCCCTCCAATTCCTACACCCAAGATAAGTGCAATAATAATTGCTATAAACAGCTTATTTTGTCCTTTCATATAAATAGTTCAACTTTCGCAAATATAATAGTTTTTAAATTGTTCAGTACTACTTATTAAATTGGAACATAGGCAAAATTAAAACGCTGATTTTAAAAACATTGTAAAAAAATTAAGAAACATTTAGCTAATTTTTAATCATTTGGTATAAATTTTATTATTACATTTATAGTATCAATACATTACATTTAAATATACAACTATGAAAAAAACAATCGCAATGGCTGCCCTTGCTCTGGCAGTATCTTTCGGAGCTATTTCTTGTAAAAAGAAAGTTTCTGATGCAGATCTTCAGACACAAGCTACAACAATTGTAACGTCGAACCCTAGCGCTTCTGTTGAAGTAAAAGAAGGTGTAGCACACTTAAGCGGAACGTTCCCGGATCAGGCTTCTAAAGATGCTATGATCAAACAACTTAAAGCAGTAAATGGAGTAAAAGATGTTATGGATATGTCTACTATTGCTCCTGAAGCTACTGCTGCTCCTATAGCAACAACTTCAGCTGTAGATCCGGCTGTTCAGAAAAAAGTTCAGGATGCTGTTAAAGATTTCCCTTCTGTAAAAGTAGAAGTGGTAAATGGTGAATTAACACTTACAGGAAATGTTTCTAAAGAGCAAGCTAGAAAAATCAAGCAGTCTGTAGATGCTTTAAAGGCTGGAAAAGTAAACTATAATTACACTGTAAAATAATTAAAATGAGTACATTACAAGATAAATATTCAGGGGTTATTTCAGCAGCTCAGTCTGCAGGAATTTCAAATCTTCAGGTTCAGGAACAGGATGGAATTTTATATATTTCAGGAGCAGCTTCTAATACAGCAGCAAAAGATGCAGTATGGAATGCTTTAGGAACTATTGATTCTACTTATTCTGCTTCAGACATCAATGTTGACGTACAGGTTGCAGGTCTTGCTTCTGGAGCAGCACTTACAGTTGCTACTGAGGATTCAAACCTTAACATCAGACAGGAGCCTTCTACTGAAGCTGCTGTTGTAGGAAAAGCATCAAAAGGTTCTTCGGTAACTTTAATTGAACAAACTTCTGATGATTGGTGGAAAGTAAAAACTGCTGATGGACAGGAAGGATATGCTTATTCAAGATACTTGAAAGCTTAATTCATTATAATAAATACTGAATCCCTGAAATTTATTTCGGGGATTTTTTTTGTTTACAAATCTAAAATAGCCTGTGTAACTCTGATCATTTCTTGTGATTTAACAGTGATAAAGCAATATTTATCATGGTCAAAGCGTTTTTATTTTTAAATTAGCGACAAATTTTATTTATGAAAATCCATATTTCCATTTTATTTATTTTCTTTTTCATCCTTGGAAACGCACAAAATACCAACCAAAAGGACAATTTTGTAAAAGACAATTTTACAAAACAGGAATTTTATATCCCTATGCGTGATGGTATTAAGCTTTTCACAGCAGTATATACCCCAAAAGATATCACAAACAAAAATAAATATCCATTCTTAATGCAGAGAACCTGCTATAGTATTGCTCCTTATGGAGAGAATGAATACAAGGCCAAAGTGGGTCCTAATCAATATCTGATGCAGGACAAATATATCTTTGTATATCAGGATGTGCGTGGAAGATACATGAGTGAAGGTACTTTTACCAATATGACCCCTCAGGTAGAAAGAAAAACTAAAAAAGATGTAGATGAAAGTACAGATACCTATGATACTATAGAATGGTTATTGAAAAATGTAAAAAATAATAATGGAAAGGTAGGACAATTCGGAACTTCTTATCCTGGTTTTTATACGGCTGTAGGAATTCTGGCTGATCACCCTGCCTTGGTAGCTTCATCTCCTCAGGCACCAATTTCAGATTTCTGGAATGATGATTTCCTTCACAACGGAAGATTTATGCTGGGTTATTTCAGAACATTCCCGGTTTTTGGAGTTCAGAAGACCAAAGCTGAAAAGCAGGCCTGGTACATGGATACTTTTATCAAGCCTACTTCTGAAGACGGTTTAAAATTCTACAGAGATATGGGAACTTTAAAAGACGGTTACGATAAGTATTACAAAGACAACTTCTTTATGACCGAAATAATGAATCATCCTAACTATGATGAATACTGGCAGAAAAGAAGCCTACTTCCTCATCTTAAAAATGTAAACCATGCTGTAATGACCGTTGGTGGATGGTTTGATGCGGAAGACTTATCCGGACCGCTTAACATTTACAAAACGATTGAAAAAACAAGCCCAAAAGCAAAAAATACTATTGTGATGGGACCTTTCTCTCATGGTGGATGGTCTCAGGAAATGGGTAAACACTTCCACAATGAGATCTATTTTGGAGACAGTATTGCAACCTATTATCAGAAAAATATTGAAACCAAGTTTTTTAATCATTATCTAAAAGGAAATACAAAACAGGATGCAGGTCTTCCAGAAGCAATGATGTATGATACCGGAGCAAAGCAATGGAAAGAGTTTGCAACCTATCCTCCAAAAGAGGCTAAAAAGATTAATTTTTATCTTACTAACGGAACTCTGAAAAATGTTTCAGATCAAGGATTTTCAGAATATTACAGTGATCCAAATAACCCGGTATTAAGTTCTTCAAGTCTGAAAGATTTTAATGGCTTTACTCCCAGAAATTATATGTCGGAAGATCAAAGGTTTGCAGAAGGAAGACCAGATGTTATTACCTTTACAACAGATGCTTTATCAGAAGATATGACATTTGCCGGTGAAATTATGGCTAAATTAAACATTGCATCCACTTCTACAGATGCTGACTTTGCTGTAAAAGTAATTGATATATACCCGGAAGATTTTAAGCCAACAGAGAAGAAAGATGGTGTTATTTACGGTAATTATCATCAAATGGTAAGAAGTGAGATTATGCCTGCAAGGTTTAGAAATTCAAGAGAAAAAGCAGAGGCTTTGGTACCAAATCAGAAAACAGCCGTTAACTTTAGGTTACAGGATGTTGTTCATACCTTTAAAAAAGGACATAAGATCCAGATCCAGATCAGCAGCACTTGGTTCCCGCTCTTTTCTGTAAATCCACAGAAATTTATGGATAATCCGAATATGGCGACTAAGGAAGATTATACAAAGGCTTTTATTAAAATTTACAATGACAGCGCTATTGAAGCTGAGGTTATAAAATAAATAAAAAAAGGTGGCTTCGAGAATCTCAGCCACCTTTTTCATTCTTCAATCGTTCTAAACGTTAAATTAACCCTGGGAGTTTTCACCTTCGTAGTAGGCGGAAGTCTGTGGAGCCAGTTGTCCTGTGTCGCTCCTTTCATCACCAATAAGCTGCCATTTTCTAAGAAGATTTCTACTTTCTCTTTGGTTTCCTTATGTTTAAATAAAAATTTTCTTTCTGCTCCAAATGTTACAGAAGCAATTGCACCATGTTTTTTCAAATCTTTTTCACCATCACTGTGATAAGCCATTCCCTCACTTCCATCATGGTACAAATTCAGCAGACAGGAATTATAGGTTTCCCCTGAAACTTCCTCGCATCTTAGCTTTAATTCTAATAATTCAGGAGTCCATGGTATTGCATATTTCGTTCTGTTGGAATACGTATATTCAAAAGCCCTTTCCCCGAACCATGCAACCTTTCTTTTAGTTAAAATCAACTTACCGAATATCACTGCCTGATCATTTTCCCATGGAATCTGATTAAATAAATAATCATAGTAAAAATCCGACTTTTCTTTAGAGAAAACGGTGCCATAATAATTGACTACTCCATCATTGGGAAGGATATTAATTGGAAAATCTGATATTTCTTCAAATAAACTCATCATTTTATTTTTTTATTGCACGGATACACATAAAGGCAGGAAACTCATTAAGCTCCTTATAATGTTTTGGATCAAGTTTTTCAAACTCTTTTGTTGGTTTAGGTTCGATTAGTTTATCAATATAGAATCCATTATCAGTTAAAGGAGTTATACATTCGCTAAGCGGTCGTCTGAAACTGTTGATTTCAATGGGATCGCCAAATCCGTTCCATGTACAATTCACATGCTCAATTTCAAAATACTTCTCTGATTTGAAGTAATTGTATTCAAAAAAAGGATGCTCAATCGATATAACAAGACTTCCGCCAGGTTTCAATACCCTGTAGAATTCTTTAATCGTAAGGTTCCAATCTTCTACATAATGAAGGGCTAATGTACAAATAACAGTATCAAAGCTTTCATCATTAAACATTTCGAAGGGTGAAGACAAATCATGAACAAAAAAATCTTCTTTGTTATTATTTCTTATTTGTGCAAGTTCCACCATTTTTAAACTGATATCAAAACCTTTTACTATAGCACCTTCAGACAATAATATTTCAGCATATTTTCCCGGACCACAGGCTGCATCAAGGATAATCTTCCCTTTGGCATCCTGAATTAACTCCAGTGTATTAGGCCTGTCATAATATGCATTATGCGGCTTATGATCAATCAGCTCATTGTATTTCTCAGCGATCCCTTCATAAGCAGATATGATCTTATTTTTAATCATGCTTTTATTTTATATTATGCTTTCTAGATTGAATTAGCCATATTCGAAGTATGTGAACCTTCCCAACCGATAATCATCTGTTTTCGATCACTTCCCCAACGGTAGCCTCCCATATTTCCTGAAGATTGGATCACACGGTGACAAGGAATAAGAAAAGCAACGGGATTACTTCCTATTGCCGTACCTACTGCTCTCGAAGCTTTAGCATTCCCTATCTTTTCGGCCAGATTACCATACGTTGATAATTTACCCATTGGAATAGAGAGAAGCCCTTCCCAGACCTTAAGCTGAAAGTCGGTGCCTTTAAGATGCAGTTTTATAGTGTTTAATCTGTTCCAATCTTTATCAAAAATTGAAAGAGCATTTTTTTGAAGCTCATCATGTTTTTCAAAAAAAGAAGCATTAGGAAACTGAGTTTTCAAGTTTCCTAATGCCGTTTCTTTATCGTTTTCAAAAGCCAAATGGCAGATTCCCTTTTCAGTGGAAGCTACGATAACATTTCCAAAAGGACTTTCGGAAAAGCTATAGTTGATCACAAGGTTTTTTCCACCATTTTTATATTCTGCAGGAGACATTCCTTCTATGTTTACAAACAGGTCATGAAGCCTGCTGGTACTGGAAAATCCCGTTTCATAAGCTGCATCAAATATGCTGAGTTTTTCTTCTTTCAATAGACTTTTTGCATGTTCCAGACTAATGAATTGTAAGAATTTCTTCGGACTTGTCCCAGCCCAATCAGTAAATATTTTCTGAAAATGAGTGGGGCTCAGATGTATCTTTTCTGCTACCTCATCCAAGCTTGGCTGAAGTTTAAAATTACTTTGGATATACGCTATCGCTTTCGCAATTCGGTTATAATCTATTTGACTTTGTGTAGACATATCTTTGTATTTTATCTCACAAATTTCCAAAGAAAATTCCGCAGAAAAAATCCGATTCTTGTGGAATTTTAGCCTTTGCTAATGTGATAATAAGCTAACATTTTATAGTATAATTTAGCTGCCAGGAAAGCACTAGGCTTAGCCATTGGAGAATCCATTAATTCTACAATATCAAAAGCAACTACATTACATTTTTCAAATACCATTCTTAATAATTCTAATGTCGGATACCATTGTAAACCGCCAGGCTCCGGAGTTCCCGTAGAAGGACAAATGGAAGGATCAAAAGCGTCTAAATCTATCGTAATATAAACATTACCAGAAACCTTCTCCAATACATCATTGATCCAGTTTTCATTTACTGCAATCTCATGAGCAAAAAACACTCTTCCTTCAGGCAAATATTGGTACTCTTCAACATCCATTGAACGGATTCCCACCTGAACCAGATTGTGCTTCTGATTGGCTTCAAAAACGGCACAAGCATGATTGGAGGTAGAACCATGGAACTCAGGGCGTAAATCTGTATGGGCATCTAATTGTAAGACTGTTAAGTTCTCATATTTTTCACCTACAGCACGGATAGAACCAATAGAAACAGAATGCTCACCACCAAAAAGTGTAAACAATTTACCATCGTTCTGTAACAGTTCTTTTGTTTTTTGATAAACAGCTTCTGTCATCGCCTCCGGTGTAGAATTTTCAGAAATTTCTCCACCTAGATAAACACCTTCCAAATAAGGTTCAGTTCCTGTCTCAATGTCATAAAGCTCCATATTTTCAGAAGCGTCAAGGAATAATTCAGGACCTTTATCTGCTCCCTTTCCCCACGTTGAGGTTCCATCATAAGGAACTGTTACCAACATTACTTTTGAGTTTTCTAATGATGCATTTTCTTCAGGAATTCCCGCGTATGTTTTCATGTTTTTATTTAAAAATTAAATGATTTAAAATTTGAAATACTGAGCAACAAAGATACAAAGAAGTTGGAAGTCGGAAGCAAGGTCCCTGAATTTTTTGAAAGAAGATTAAGATACAAATAGACAAGAGCTAAAACTTAAATCTAACTCCTAACTTCCTCCTTCCTTCATTATTTAAATATTAAACCTTATTTTTGCAAAAAACAAAATATGTCCTTAAAAGCTGTGCTTTTCGATATGGATGGGGTTATAGTAGACACAGAACCATTGCACAGAAAAGCTTATTTCAAAATGTTTAACGATCTGAAAATTGAAGTATCAGAAGACCTATACACTTCATTTACCGGATATTCTACCAAAAAAGTTTGTGAAATATTAATTCAAACTTATGGACTTAATTATACCTATCAAGAACTTAGCAACATCAAAAGGGATTATTTTAAAGATTATTTCTACAATGATGCAGATTTCGATTTGATCTCTGGAGTACGAAAATTAATTGAGCATTATTATGAAAACGGAATCAAATTAATCGTTGCATCATCTGCAAGTATGATCACTATAAATATGGTTTTTGATAAATTTGAACTTGAAAAATATTTCAATGGAAAAATAAGTGGTGCTGAATTAAAAGAATCAAAACCTCATCCTGAAGTTTTTCTTCTGGCAGCAGAAATGGCCAGTGAACCTATTGAAAACTGTATGGTAATTGAAGATTCTACAAATGGAATTTTAGCAGCCCACAATGCCAATATTTTTTGCGCAGCCTATAAAAGCGAACATTCCCTTAATCAAGATTATACTTTAGCTAATATTATCGTTTCAGATTATACTGAATTGGAATTAGATAAGATTTCAAATTATTTTGAGTAAAAAAGGGTTCTCAGCTGAGAACCCTTTTTTATATTGGTTAGTCATTAAAAAAATGGACTAATTATTTTTTATGCTAGTAACCCAGAAGTTTAAGAACATCTTCAGGTTCCTGTCTTTCACGGAATATCTCATATTGAAACTCCCCGTTTTCGTCTTTCTGGACCAGGATATGTCTTGGCTGAGGCATTAAACAGTGATGTACCCCACCATAGCCACCAATTGTTTCCTGATAAGCTCCTGTATGGAAGAAACCGATATACAGTGGTTTTGTATCACTAAAAACAGGCAAATAGATTGCATTGGTATGCTGTTCAGAATTATAATAATCATCTGAATCACATGTTAGACCACCTAGGAAAACTCTTTCATAAGTATCTTCCCAACGATTTAACGGAAGCATAATGAAGTGTCTTGAAATCGCCCACGTATCAGGAAGTGTGGTCATAAATGATGAATCGATCATATTCCACTTCTCTCTGTCATTCTGACGTTTTTGAGAAATAATCTTATACAGGTTAGCACCACTTTCTCCAACTGTGAAACTTCCAAATTCAGTATAGATATTCGGTTCCTCTACTCCTTCTTCTTCACAGAATTTTTTGATCTGCGAAACGATTTCTTCAACCATATACTGATAGTCATAATCGAAGTTTAAAGAAGTTTTAATTGGAAAACCACCACCAATGTTCAATGAATCAACTTCTGGAGCAATTTTTTTCAAACGTGCATAAACGCGAAGACATTTATATAATTCGTTCCAATAATAAGCAGTGTCTTTAATCCCCGTATTAATGAAGAAGTGAAGCATCTTCAATCTAGCATTTGGATGTTCAGCAATTTTCTGACTGTAATATGGAATAATATCTTTATATCCAATACCTAATCTTGAGGTATAAAATTCGAATTTAGGTTCTTCTTCCGAGGCTATTCTGATTCCAATATCAAAAGTACTGTCAATACTTTCTGTAAGCTTATCAAGCTCTCTGTAATTATCAAGAATAGGTGTAATATTTTCAAAACCACTGTTGATCATATCGGAGATCTTCGCCAGATAATCATCTGTTTTGAATCCGTTACAGATCACTTCGATACTCTTATCTACTTTTCCTTTTTTGTAAAGAGATCTTACAATGTCCATATCATAAGCCGAAGACGTTTCAATTGAAATATCATTCTTCAGCGCTTCTTCAATAACAAAATTAAAATGACTGGATTTCGTACAATAACAGTATCGGTAATTTTTCTTATATTCGATTTTCTCAAAAGCCTCTTTGAACCAGCCTTTTGCTTTTTGAATATTTTGAGAAATCTTCGGGAGGTAACTAACCTTTAAAGGTGTTCCAAACTTTTCAACAACTTCCATTAAAGGAATATCGTGAAACAACAAATTGTTCTCAGAAACATTAAATTCTTCCGTTGGAAAATATAATGTCTGATCAATAAGTTCCGAGTATTTTATTTTCATTTTTTAACAAGTGAATTAAGAATGCAAAATTGCTAAAAAAGTTTGATTTTTTGGTGTTAAAATTATTATAATTTTCGTCAGTTCCCCTAAAGACCTGCATCTAAAACAATAATTACATTTTTAAGATTTATTAATACGTAAACTTCTTAAGATAAGATTCTCTTTTATCCTCAGAAATACCCAACACCTTATGAATATAAACATCTATTGAGCCATATTTATTATCAATTTCATTAAATGCTGCATCCAGATAATCTTTTTCGACCCAGCTCAATTTTTCCAATACTTTTAAATCCATTTTTGGATATAAAAAGTGCAGATTGTTTGCAAGTCGAAGTCTCTTTATGATCATCTCCTTCCTGAAATTATTAGATAATAGATAATCGTTATAAATGGTTGCTTTGTCAAACTTTAATATCGTAAGAATTAAAGCCGTAATAATTCCCGTTCTATCTTTTCCAGCCGTACAGTGATACAAAACAGGTTGATCTCCATCTAAAATTTCTGTAATGATCTTTTTTATGACCTCAGGATTTTCAGTTACGTACTCACAATAAAAATCGATCATCCTTTTATCAGCATCTTCAGCACTTACTTTTCCCTTTAAAACTAATTTTCTAGCTTGCGATAGCTGATCTCCCTGATCTTCAAAGGCAGAATATTTTTTATAAATAAGATTTTCAGGAAGCCGATCAGGTTTCGACGTGATTTCTTTTTCATTTCTAAGATCAATAACTTCCTTGATTCCTAACATTCTAAGACTATCAAAGGATTTTTTCTTAAGCTTATTAAGATGACCACTTCTATAAAACCGACCTTCCTTTAACGTTTTTCCTTCAGAATTTTTAATATTTTCCAGTGTTCTGAAATTGTATACTTTTTTTATTTCGATGTTTTCTGCTCCTTCATTTTTACCATATTCAGGTGAAGTAAAATTTTGTGTTTTACAGGAAAAAACACAGTGTAGAATAATAATTAGAAGCGATATTTTAAATAATTTTTTCAAAATTTAGATCTTAGAAACATGATTTGACCACAAAAGGTACAAAAGTTTTTAGAGACTGCTGAATACAGTTATATTTTATAAAGTTTTTGGGATATGATGGTAAAAATTATTTTAATAGATCTCAGGGTATTTTATTCCATCACGCCCTACAAAAAACAGAAGATCTCCTAATTCATATTCAACTGAAACTTCATCTTCAATTGCAAAATTCCGGGTTCCAATTCTTGAGGTAATACTTAAGCTTCCGTTTGTTAAAGGCCAATTTAATCCTTTTGTTGTTATATTTTCTACTGAAGGGAATGGATAAAGTGAGATCATTTTATTTTTCACTCCATTCAATTTAAAATTTTTAGAAATAAAATAATACACTGAGAATTCATCATAAAATTTGATATTCAATTGATCTTTAAATGCATATGCTACCGTTAGATTTCCTAAGAAATGATCCTGTTCACCACCACTAGCCCCTAAAACATCTACAGAATGAAATCCCCTTTCTAGGATAATTTCTAAAGCTTTATGAAAATCCGTTTTATCCTGATCTAAAGTAAGAATGAATTTTTCCTGATACACATTTTCATCAGATCCCGTGTGCGAATCAAAATCACCAGAAATAAAATCCAATTGATCCAAAGGAAAATTTCCTTGTTTCAGATAATGAAAAGCGCCATCGGTACAAGCAATTAAATCGTAATCATTTAAAGTTGGAAAAGATTTTGGAGGTTCTCCGTTAATAAAAAGTAGTGCTTTATCTTTCATTAGGATTCCAGTATTCTTCCGGTTCGTTATTTAATTTCGAAACGTAACGTGCCAAAACAAAAAGGTAATCTGAAAGTCGGTTAAGGTATTTAATAAGTTCAGGACGGACTTCTTCTGCTTCATTTAAGAAAACCAGAGATCGTTCTGCTCTCCTGCAAATAGTTCTTGCAGCATGTAAAAATGTAGCTGACTTACCTCCACCTGGTAATATAAAATATTGAAGAGGTTCAAGCTTCGTTTCAAAATTATCCATCCATTGTTCCAATTCTTCAATTTCAGATTCCGAAATAATTAGTGGAAGACGGGATTTCCCATTAGCAAGCATCAATTTATCAGTAGGTGTTGCTGCTTCAGAACCTACAGTAAACAGATCAAACTGAATTTTTTTTAATTGTTGTAAAACTTCAGCATCTTCAATATGGCTTTTTGCAATGCCAATAAAAGAGTTCAGCTCATCTATATTTCCATAACTTTCTACTCTAGCACTGGCTTTAGAAACTCTCGTTCCACCATAAAGAGCAGTCTGTCCTTTATCTCCTGTTTTCGTGTAAATTTTCATAGTACTAAATTACTTTTTTAAAATTATCTCTACAATACTTTCAAGTCCTGTTTTTATGGATATTATTACTTTCCAGTATTATTATAAAAAAAATGACTGGTTAAAACCAGTCATCTTCAAATTATTTATCTACCTCTACATATTGCAACACTGTCTTATTTTTAGAATTATAAATGATTGTACTGCTATTAGGAAATCGTTTTAATTTATAATATTCAATACCTTCATCATTCTTTATATCATCTAAAATGCCTTTATCAATCGTATTCTCAGGAAGGAATTTTTCTATAAAACTTATTTTATCTACAATATTCTGCCCATCTACTTTTCGGGCTTTTTTATCAGAACGCGATTCATCAGTAGAGGGTTGACTTTCCAAAAACGGAATTAAGTCTGCCTTATCTGCCTTATACTTAAAAATGTAGCCTTTTGTTCCATTTGGAAATACAAACTTCTTTCCACTTTCTGCAGATATAAATCCTTTTCCTGAATGAGGAAAGACCTGATTAAACTGAACATCTTCGGAATTGGTAAGCGATTTTATAGATTCGTTCACCGTTTTTTTTACTCTTTCTTCTACAGCGGCCTGGGTTTTCTGTTTTACTGTTTCAGTGGTTTCCTGAACAGTCTGATCTATTTTTTCGCTGATTTTATTACAAGCTAATAGCGACAAAGCACTTGTAACAGCTAAAATTAACTTCTTCATTTCTTTGAAATTATAAATAATTATCCGCTTTAGCAATACTTCTTTTTTCTAAACGGAAAAATCTGAATGATATTTTGAAATTAAAAATAAATATTTTTTTTAATCTATAAAATCCTACTGACAAACTGTTGTCATAACCTGCTCTTATCTTTGTATCAACAATAACAAACTAAAACAAAAATATTATGACAACTACAGCAACTACCACAGCTACAGCTACAAAACAGTTCATGACTACTGAACAGTTATTAGAACATTGGCAAGGGCATAGAAATCTGACAAGAAGAGTGATCGAAGCTTTTCCTGAAAAAGAATTATTTGAATTTTCTGTTGCAGGAATGAGACCTTTTGCAAAACTAGCAGTAGAGCTAATAAGCATCGCAGGACCAGCTTTAAAGGGAATCAACGAAAAAAATATGGAAGCTTATAATGAAGAAGGCTTTAATCCTAAGACTAAAGAGGAAATACTAAAAAAATGGGACGAAGAAACTGAAGTGATCAATCATTATTTCAATCAAATTTCTGAACAACGTTTTCAAGAGACTTTCAATCTATTCGGTCAGTATGAATTTCCGGTTTTTCAAAATATTCTTTATTTCATAGATAATGAAATTCACCACCGTGGACAAGGATATGTTTATTTAAGATCTTTAGGAATTGAACCTCCTTTCTTCTGGGAGAGATTTTAATTCTTTTTATAAAACTTCTCATCAAATTATTAAATTAAGCCAACGCAAAAGCTTTCAGAATATTTCTGAAAGCTTTTGTAATTTTGTTTAACCAGGTAGGATATTTTTAAAGAAACTTACAATATTTTCTTTAAGCTTAGTAAAGGTGTCGGAAGTTCCAAACTCTTTATTGTCATAACCAATTGGAAAACCTTTTTCTACATATTCATTATTTTTCTGCAAAGTAAGTGTCTGGAAATCGTCATTTACTTTCCCAAGTTTATCTGTATGAATATCCAAAAATTTAACTGAAGCCTGTTTTGAGAAATCAAGCTTTGTGATATCAATAGTTTTAATTTCCTTTTTCAGATCTGACCGGAAATAAAGATTCATATTTTTCACATCAATTACAGTTTGCCATTCTCCCGCATATACGGAATTGAGAATATTCCAGGCATAATCTACAGGCTTTTTATCATACTTATAATTATTCAGCATATAGTAGGCTTTGTTATAGCGATCTTCCCATTTGCTCTGTTGATTAATGTCGAACTTTTCCTTTCCACCTAAGAAATCAGACCTTTGAATATTATCAAAATCTTTTTTATACTGGTTATTGCATAAAAGTGGCATAGGCATATCTTTACCTGCAATTACTTTGTATTTCCCATTCAGCAATGCGATTGTTGCTGTATTTCCTTTAGCATCACTAAGAAAAAAATGGCTACCTCCTGCACTAGGCCACCAGTCTATATTGGGGCCACTATTTAAATGATCTACAACTTCCTGGACAGATTTATAATTATCCAGTTGATATTGTATCCACTGTGCCCAAAACATGTTGGGTTGTGTCGGATTAAATACCTTTGTTGTTTCCTCCAAAGAAAGCTCAACTAAAAAAAGTCCCTTTTCATTTACGCCATAACAAGGAAAATCATATCCAAGGAGATTAAAGGTAACAGAACCATATTGGGAATTCCATTCTTTAGATCCGGTCAAATGATTCGTTGTAAGGTTTTCCCAACTTATATTCCTTTTCGTAACACCTCGTTTGTTTACAACGATCATTCCTGGCATTGTTTTCCAATTTTCATTGAATCCTACTACACAATAGTCGTTTCCTTTTAATAAAAATGCTGAACAGGCCGAAGCCAGAGTATAATATGTAACTGCCAACAGAAGCAAGCAGCGTGAAAATAAAAATTTCATAATCTTTAGTTTAAAGTTATTTATATTTTTCAGAAATATCTGTAATCAAATTTTTAAGCCTCACTTTGAGCATTTCAGGCTCTAAAATTACAGCGTAATCTGCAAATGTAATTAGCCAGCGTGGAAAACCATCATTGATCCATTCGGTTTCAAAAGTCAATAACATCCCTTCCTCAGTTTCTACCTCTTCTGTTAATCCATAATATTTTTTAGAATTGGCAAGATGATTCATTATTTTCTTCTCTACCAGTAATTTCACTACAGTTACCTCGTTTTTCGAATTTCTTCGGTAATCATTTATACCTCCATATTCTTGTGAAAAAGGATTACTGGTTTTAGCAACCTGCAGAATACGATCAACTCTAAATTGCCTAAAATCTTTTCTTAAAGTACAAAAAGCCATAATGTACCAGTAATTAAATTCCAGAAATACACCAACCGCCTCTATAACTCTATTAGAAACCTTTGAATCAATACTTTTGTATTCTATTGATAGTTGAGTTTTTTCTGCAATACTTTCAAGAATAGTAGGAATTATATTTTTGATCGTTTCTATAGTTGGAGCGTGGTAATTAAAAATATCAATCTGCTTTTCAATATTTTTAATTAAGTTTTTATCTGAATTCTTCAAAACCGAACGTACCTTTTCCATGGCCGTCTGATAGTGCGAGCCCAAACTCTGATGTGAATATTTTTGCATTAGTTTTTCGGCGGTAATAAAACTTAAAACCTCTTCCTTAGTAAACATCACGGGTGGAAGTTTGTAGCCATCCATTAAAGAATATCCACTTCCTGCCTCTCCTAAAATTGGAATTCCAGCATTTTCAAGCGTTTTAACATCTCTATAAATCGTCCTTATGCTTACCTCAAATTTTTCCGCTAAATCTTGAGCTCTTACCAAGGGCTTGGATTGTAATTGGGTAAGAATTGCTGTTACTCTATCGAGCTTTTTGAGATAATGGTCATTCATTTTATCTGATCAATCTAAACTTTTGTGCGGGAATTTTAAATACCATAAAACAAGAATTTTATTTATATTTAGATATTCAAGAACCACACTTTAATAATAATGAGTTACACTAATTTCATCCAGACTATTGAAAAAATTTCTAATCCCGAACGGGCTGTCATTGATGAACTGATTTCAAATTTAGAATTAAAAAATTACAGAAAAGGTGATTTTTTATTAAAATCTGATGAAACCTGCAAACATTTTTATTTTTTAGAAAAAGGACTGGTAAAATTATTCTTTGATAATGGGGATAAAGACTTTATAATGACATTCTTTTCTGAAAATTCTTTTTTCACAGAACTCAGTGGATTTCTTACAGGCAAACCTTCAAAATATATGTTTGTTGCTCTGGAACCTGTTGAGGTATATTCTATTCGAAAAAATGTGGTGGATGATCTATGTAAAAAGTATCATTCTGCTGAAACACTTTTCAGCAAACTGTATTCAAAGGCTCCTGTTAATATGATGGGAAGGATAAGTGAAATGTTGGAAGATGATGGTAAAAAGCGTTATCACAATTTTTTAAAACAAAAGCCGGAACTTATCCAAAGGATCAGTCTGGGAGATCTTGCAGATTATATTGGAATCACTCAGGTATCGTTAAGCAGAATCCGGGCGCAAAAATGATTTTTTATCATTTGTAAAAAAATCTGAAATAAAACCGATCTACATTTGTCACATAATTAATCAATAAAAATTAAAATTATGTCACAAAGAATCAACGCATTCGCTATGGGAAACAAAGCTGTAAATGCACTTCACACGATGGGATACCATGTAGAAAACTCATCAATTGATAATGCTTTTCTCGAGCTTTTATACTTCCGTGTTTCACAGATGAACGGCTGTGCTTTTTGCCTGGATATGCACTCGAAACAACTCAGAGCAAAAGGAGAAACCGAACAAAGAATTTTCTTGGTAAGTGCATGGAGAGAATGTTCTTTCTACACTGAAAAAGAAAAAGCAGCATTACTATGGGCAGAAAGCCTTACTATTCTAAATGGGAAAGAGATATCTAATGAAATATATTCAGAAGTAAGTCAACATTTTTCAGAAACCGAAATGGTGGATCTTACCATGGCTATTATTGCAATTAACAGTTATAACAGAGTAAATATAGCTTTTGGAGCGGAAGTTGGTACGTATCAGGTTCCGGAAAAAAAATAAATCAAATTCTATCATCAAAAACAAGCTCAATGATTTCTTTTTCATTGAGCTCGTTTTTTTCCTAGATCAATCTAGTTTTCTTTAAAAGTATTTATTAGTTTATCAAGATTTAAGCTTCTCGCAGAAGCATCAAAGATCTCCCGATAAGTACCGTTCATTTGCACCAGCTCACTATGAGTTCCACTTTCAACTACCCTTCCTTTTTTCATCACATAAATCTTATCTGAATCTAAGATCTGAGATAAAGAATGCGAAATAATAATTACTGTTCTTCCCTCTTTAATAGCATCCAAAGAATTTTTTATTTGCTCTGTTGCAATAGCATCTAAACTTGCCGTAGGCTCGTCGAGAAATATAATAGGTGGGTTTTTTAAAAATAATCTTGCAATAGCAATTCTTTGCTGTTGTCCTCCTGAAAGCTGAGTTGCATCATGACGGTATTGTTCCGGTAGATCAAGGATCTGGTCATGCAGATAAGCTTTTTTTGCAGCCGCCTGAATATCATCAAAACCGGCATTCATATTTCCATAACGGATATTGTCTTCAATACTTCCCTGAAAAATATGGTTTCTCTGAAGTACCAAACCTATATCATTTCTTAAAAAAGTATTATCAAAATCATTCAAATTAACACCATCCAATAAAATTTCTCCAGAACTGGGTGGATAAAACTTACATAAAAGATTAATTATTGTGGATTTCCCGGCACCACTCAATCCTACTAAAGCTGTTGTTTTACCATTTTCAATTTTCATGGAAACATCGTGTAAAGCTTTAGTTCCATTAGGATAGGCAAAATCTACATTTTTAAGTTCGAATGTTCCTTTAATTTCTTTTTCCACAAATGTTCCGTTTTGTTCTTTTTCGTCATCCGCATTCAGAATATCAAAATAGCCTTCAGCATAGATCATCGCATCATTCATATCATCATAAATACGATGAAGCTGGCGAATGGGGGACGAGACATTATTGAAAAGCATAATATGAAGCATGATAGCACCAATGGTCATCTGCTGATCCAATACAAGATAAACGGTCAATAAAATAATAAGAACAACTCCAAACTGCTCTATAAAGGTCTTCAATCCATCATAAATAAAATTGGTTTTCCTTGTGAACATCTGACTTTCCATTAATTGCATCTGCAGGTCATATTGCTTTTTACCTTCAAACTTTTCACGTACAAAACTCTTAATCACCATAATCGAATTGATCAGATTTAAAAGTCCTGAAGTTTTCTGCTCCCGCTGATTTCTCAATTGACGACGAACTCCTCCTAATTTACCGGCTTGAAGAGAACTGATGTAAAAGTAGATAGGAACAATAATGGTGGAAACCATTCCTACATAAACATTTTGCATATAGATAATAATCAGTGCAATAATAGCATTCGAGAATAGAGGTAAAATGTCAATAAAAAAATTCTGAACAAGCTTTGTTAAACTTTCTATTCCCCGATCTATTCTTATTTGAAGTTTCCCTGATTCATGGTTTTCATCATTAAAATAAGCAACTCTGTATGTCAATATTTTATCAATTGCTGATTGTGCCAGGACAGAGCTTACATTAATTCTAATTTTCTCACCGTAAAATTTCTGGCCGAAGTTGATAAAGATATTTAATAATTCTTTTCCCAGTAAAATGATGGAGATCACTACCAGAACATGAATACCTTCAGACATAGGATGTTGAAGATGTGTAAGAGTGGTTACCTCATCCACTGTATATTTTAATACCAAAGGATTGACTTGTGCAGCTAATGCTCCTAAAAAAGTAAGAAACAGTGTTCCATAGATCATCAAACGATAAGGTCTGATAAACGGAATGAGTTGTTTATATATTCCGAATAAAGTAATTGTTCTATTAAAAGGTTTTGCCATTGATATAAAGATCTTTAGTAAAATTAAAGCTTTTTTAAAATAATACATAAAAAAAGCTGGTATTATGCCAGCTCATCTTCTTTCTTAACGAAAATTTATTTTTAGTATCTCGTTTTTAATACAATCTTTCCAAGATCCAAAAGCCCATCCTGTTGGGTGAAGTGCACTCTTCCTTTTTTAGAAAATACTTCCCATGCAATTATGGATACAATATCATCAACTGCACCCTGCTCTTTAGAATCATCTACATATTCAAATGTCCGATCATCTACCATTTTTACTGGTTGTTCATAATCCTGATGAACGATCAGTAAATCTCCCCTCCCATCTAATGCAGCCTGATAAATTTCCTGTAGATCTGTAAGAACAGTTCCCTGTGGAACAGCTTCTTTAATTTCTTCTATTGCTAGTGTACGACTTTCCTTTTGTCGAGCTTTAATAATTTCATAAGCTTGTTCGACAATATGATGCTCTTCCGCAGAAACATAACTTTTATTATCGTGGCCTATGTATATCTTGGGGATATCTGCAACTTCAAGAAGTTTACTATAATTATCCGCTGTACTGACTACAATAACATTCAGATTTGATTTTTTGCTAATTTCAACAATTGATTTATCAACCCTGTTAAAATATTCTTTTATCTGATTATCGACCTGTTTTGAGTCACTTCTTACATCTGAATGGGTGATATAAAAAGGGTTCTGTGGAAATGGAAATCCTTCTTCACGAATTTCGTTTATAATAGAGTCATTTAACGCTTCATATAATTTTGTTCCATTCTGTGTTAATAATAAGATGAGGTATTCCTGGGCTCGTACTGCTGCCTTAATAAGGGGTCTCACTGCAAATTTCTCATCTATCTCAGCAACATTGCCTCTTGATGTCCATGTAGATTTTATAATTTCTTCCGTATCCTTGGATAAGAAGATATGTAAACTATCAAGATTATATTGGTGATCAACTTTATCTGCAATCTTTTCCAGTTTTTCTAAAACTCCTGCAGCAGGTCTTTTTCCATATTCATCAATAACCCGATTTTCCGCTTCTTTTACCAAATTTTTTAAAATGATCTCATCTTGTTGGTTTTCAGGAAATGTTCTGTGTGTGCTTAATAAAATGCTTACACATGGTTTATTTCTTTCATTGGCGAGTTTTTGTAATTTTTCTTGTAATGACATATATGCGTTTTTAATTATTAATAAAGTCAGACAATCTGTTTTATCAATTTCACATAATTAAATACAATAACCAGACCTTTAGTTCATCAAAATATCACTTTTAATGAAAATAAGAAAAACATAAATGATAATAAAATTTTGTATTGAAAATATTTCGCAATTACTCAAAACAATGCGAAATAATATATATTAAAATAAACAAATTTGCATGGCAAAATAAAATCCAGGCTTTTATCTGCTAAATATTGAACGTACTTCGACAGCAACTAAAAAGTCCACTGTATTTATAGAGTCAAAATAAAATCTGCTTTTATCCCTCGAAAAGATATGTTGTAAGATAATGAAGTTCTGATTTGCTTGCTTCTTTTGCTTCAGCACCTGCATCTTCTAAAGAATACTGAGATGTAATTTCTTTTCTTTGGAACACAAAAGAGTTATTAGCATTTTTATCAACTACATCATTAAAGATATGTTCAATCTCAGAATTTGCTAATGATGCAAAACTTATATCTTCAAAACCATACATTAATCTCAAATCATCAAATTGAGAGAATTTATTATCTACAAAACTTTGAAACTGAGTTTTTGAATCAAAATTTCCAGCCCAGATATTGTATGCGTATTTTTTCTTTTTAGGTTTGTCCAAAATACTCTGATAAACAAAATTCTCTCCAAGATAAGCTTCTCTTACCTGTGGATCATTAGCTAAATCTTCAGGAAGGCCTTCTTTTAAGATTCTCCCTTCAAACATAATATAGGTTTTGTTTGTAATGGCAAGTGTCTGTTGAACGTTATGATCGGTAATCAAAATTCCGATATTTTTATCAACAAGACTTCTTACAATCTTTTGTATATCTTCTACAGCAATAGGGTCAACACCCGCAAAAGGTTCATCAAGAAGAATGAAATTAGGACTTGTTGCTAAGCATCTTGCAATTTCTGTTCTACGTCTTTCACCTCCGGAAAGAAGATCCCCTCTGTTTTTACGAACATGCTGCAATGAAAATTCTTCAACCAGTTCATCACATTTTATTTGCTGCTCACGTTTCGAAAGTTTAGTCAGCTGCAAAACTCCCATAATGTTTTCTTCTACTGAAAGCTTCCTGAAAACAGATGCTTCCTGAGCAAGATACCCAATTCCTTTTTGAGCTCTACGATACATCGCGTCAGTGGTTATCTCCTGTTTATCGAGAAAAATCCTTCCGGAAGTAGGCTTAACCAATCCTACGATCATATAAAATGAAGTGGTCTTACCTGCCCCATTGGGACCTAGTAAGCCAACAATTTCTCCCTGTTGAACTTGTACAGAAACTCCTTTTACAACTTTTTTAGGACCGTATTCCTTGATTAAGTTTTCTCCTCGTAAAATCATAGTCGCAAAGATATAAATTTGTTTTAAGTTATGATTTTGTAACTACTCATATTTTTCCTCGACTTATGTTAAAAACAATTCACTTTATCATAAAAATTATTAAAATGGAAAATTACGGTTATACAAAAACAGAAAATGAGCAAAATCAACAAGCGACTGCAACGTATCGTTCAGAAAAGAAAATTCCTGCAGCATTGTTAGGGATACTTGTTGGATGGTTGGCCTTAAATAAATTTTACCTGGGTTATACCAAAGAAGGAATTATCCAAATTGTTTTAAATATTGTCACTTTAGGTGCAGCTTCTATTATTCCTTTCATTGAAGGTATTTTATATTTGTTTATGAGTGATAAACAATTTGATGACACTTATGTTTATGGTAAAAAAGGTTGGTTATAACATGCTTATAAACTCGATAGCTTTCGATTTTATTTGATAAATTTATAGGACCAATCAACAATTAATTTTTTATGGAAAATAATAAAGAACTAACAGAACTGCTTGCACTAGATTTAGGAATCAATCTTGTTGACCGAAGACCCTATGCTAAAGAAGTTTTCAAATGGCAGGATATGGATCTGCTTCCCCATTCGTCCACCGATACTTTGCTTTGTGAAATTTTCGAATGGAATGGTAGAAATTGGAGAACGACTGGTAATAATCTTATTGGATATTTATTTTCTGGTGAGAGCTTAAATACGGTCAAAAATCAATTGATTAATACCCCTAAACATCCGGCTTTAATTCCCGACTTCGAATTTACAAAAGAGAGTATGATTGAATATGGGCTTTCTTTGCCATCCTTATTTAATATTGGAGTGAATGGAGAGATCAAAAATGCCAAGAGCTTTTCTGTAAGAGTAAATGGGGTAACAAAATCTAGAATCACTAACATTGATTCCCCAGGAATTGAGATTTTAAAAAATTACTCTGCTTTCACGCAGGATAAAACCAAAACGTATAGAAAAAATATTAAGTTTAATTATTTGAGTACTTCTTTATTTTATGCTGAGAGTGTAGAAATTTATCTGGAAAAAGAATCTTCAGTTGCTTTAGATGTAAGCTTTCAGACTCAGGACGTAGAGGTTGATGCAAAATTAGATACAGATACCAAGAAACATTTTGTTCTAAAATATTCAGGTAATCAAGCTCCTTTTGCCGCAAAATTTACCAAAGGAAAAGATTTCAACATCATGTGATAAATTTTTATTATATTAGATTATCTAAATAAATATTATCATGAAAAAATTAACAAAAAAGGACTTAAAAAATATCAATGGTGGAAACATCAGATTTCCTGACGCTAATGGTAACTGTCAGCCAGGTTGGTATTTATGCCCTTCAAACATTTGCGTTTTTGATGATGGAGGCAGAGACCCTATTGTTCCGGGTAAGCCCCATTACAATGCATGTTTTGGATAAACAAAAAACACTTCGATTTGAAGTGTTTTTTTTATTTATATAAAGTAATTAATACTATTTATTTAGAAGTATGGCTGCTTCCTTCGCAAAATAAGTAAAGATCATATCTGCTCCAGCTCTTTTAAAGCAGGTTAAGCTTTCTATAATTGTTTTATCATTATCCAGCCAGCCATTTTGAGCAGCTGCTTTTACCATTGCATACTCTCCACTTACATTATAGACGGCGATCGGAAGATCTATAGCTTCACGAACTTTAGAAACAATGTCCAGATAAGGAAGTCCCGGTTTGATCATAATAATATCCGCTCCCTCATCAATATCTTTGAATACTTCATTTAAAGCTTCACGGGAATTATGGAAATCCATTTGATATGTTTTCTTATCCTTTGGTATTTCCATATTATCTTTTGGAGCACTATCCAAAGCACTTCTAAAAGGTCCATAGAAAGAACTTGCATATTTTGCAGAATAACTTAAAATCCCCACATCTGTAAACCCATTGTCCTCTAAAGCTTCACGAATACCCAATACTCTGCCATCCATCATATCACTAGGGGCAACAATGTCAGCTCCTGCTTCTGCATGAGATACAGACATTCTGGCTAACGCATCAACGGTGGCATCATTTACAATCTTTCCATTTTCAATAATACCGTCATGTCCATAAATTGAATACGGATCTAAGGCAACATCAGGCATTACAATCATTTCAGGAAGCGCATCTTTGATCGCTTTGATGGTATTTTGCATTAAGCCATCTTTATTCCATGCTTCTTTTCCTGTATTATCTTTCAAATGATCAGACACCTTCATGTACAAATTGACCGATTTTACACCAAGGGAAAATAATTCTTTACATTCCTTCACGGTTAAATCTATACTCCGCCTGAAAATTCCCGGCATTGATGCAATTGGTTCTTCCTTGTTTTCACCCTCCATTACGAAGATTGGCATTACGAAATCATTAGTTGTAAGTATATTTTCTCTTACTAAACTTCTCATTGATTCATTAACTCTTAGCCTTCTATTTCTTGAATGTATCATTTTGGAATACTTTTTGAATAAGTTTATGCAAATTTACTACAAGTTATATGAAAAAATATATTGAGGAGTGGTAGATTTTTTATATTTTTGTTTTTAAATACTTGAGAAATTATAATTTGATGAAAAAACTTTTACTTTTAATTCTTTTCGTAGGCACTTTTGTTGGATTTTCCAGCAATGTTAAAGCTCAACTTAGAGAGCCTGGTTCCATCTCACAAAAATCTGATGATGGAGTTTTTATTGCCTATCCAAATCCCGCGAAGGATTTTCTCATCGTAAAGGCAAAAGATTCTTCTTTAAGAGTCAAAAGTGTTACATTCTACTCTATATTGGGTACACAGGTTGCAACTTATACCGTTAATATGAATTCGGGAGAAATAAATATTGAAAAATTGAAACCCGGCAAATATTTAATTCGTTACATTTTAAGTGACAACACACAAAAGGTTACCCAAATAGTAAAACAATAAAATTAAATCCTGATAATCATCAGGATTTTTTCTTTTACGTTAGTTCTCCCTTAATTATTCCGTAACTTTCGGGAGATTTTCATACTAATTGTAAAAAACAATTTAATGCTAAAAGCTGAACATATTACTAAAACCTACAATGCAGGAAAAAAGACAGCATTGGATGATTTTAGCATACATGTCCCAAAAGGGAGTATTTATGGTCTTCTAGGACCTAACGGAGCGGGAAAGACTTCATTTATCCGTATCATCAATCAAATTACTCAAGCTGATTCCGGGGATATATTTATCAACGGAGAAAAGCTAAATCCCAGTCATATTAAAAACATCGGTTACATGCCTGAAGAAAGGGGACTGTATAAAAATATGAGTGTTGGGGATCAGATCCTCTACTTCGGTGAATTGAAGGGAATGAGTAAAAACGACGCATTGGGTGAGGCTAAAAAATGGTTTGAAAAACTTAATATCGATCAGTGGTGGAAGAAAAAACTCTCTGAGCTTTCAAAAGGAATGGCTCAGAAGATCCAATTTGTAGTTACTGTTCTTCATAGACCTCATCTCTTAATTCTTGATGAACCTTTTTCAGGATTTGACCCCGTAAATGCGAATCTTATCAAAGATCAGATTATCGATCTCAAAAATAACGGAACCACTATCATACTTTCTACTCACAGAATGGAAAGCGTAGAGGAGATGTGTGATTATGTAGCCCTTATTGACAATTCTAAAAAAATTCTTGATGGTAGGGTTTTCGATGTAAGGGAAAAATTTAAGAAAAATATTTTTGGAATCACCCTTTCTGAAGTCAGTGATTCTAATTTTGAAAATTTCAAAAACAAATATGAGGTTTTCAATTTTTCTAATGAGAATGAACTGATTTCTTTTGATTTGAAAAACGAGAGTGATCAAAATAATATTCTTTTAGATTTAGTACATGTTGGAAAAGTCAGGTCATTTGATGAACGAATCCCCAGCATGAATGAAGTTTTTATTAACGCTGTAGGTAATCATTCTTAATTTTATGAACAATATTTTTTTAATTACAAAAAGGGAATTCCTTACACAGGTTAAGAAGAAGTCCTTCATTATATTAACGTTGCTGGCTCCTGTCATGATCATTGCATTTGGTGCGGTTATAGGGCTAATGTTTAAGGCTAATGAATCACATAGTGTTATTGAAGTTGTTGATAAGAGTGGTTTATTTAAAGATAAATTACTATCGGATTCCAAACTCAATTATACTTTTATTCCTTCTGCTGAGGAGAAATCAAAGGTTAACAAATTAAAAGGAAATGAAACCTTAGATGGCATCCTTATTTTACCTGAACTGAATGCTAATAACTTTGATGATCTGGAAAAAAACACAAGACTGGTTATCAATAGTAAAATTGGTTTTGATACCAAGCAGCGAATCGTTTCAGATATTACAAATGTTATTAAGAAAGAAAAGATCAAGCAATTGGGTATTGCTGAAACTCAATTGGACAATCTTGATAAAGGCTTCACTTTAAAAACGATTAATGTTTCAGAAGACAATAAGGAAGATTCTGATATGACTTTCGGAGTAAAAACAGGACTTAGTATGGTTCTGATGTATGTTACTTTCATGTTTATTATAATTTATGGAGTTAGGGTAATGAGAAGCGTTCTAGAAGAAAAGAATAACCGAGTGGTTGAAATTATTATCTCTTCAGTAAAGCCATTCGAGCTTATGATGGGTAAAATATTGGGCGTAACAATGGTTGCTTTAACCCAGTTTATCATATGGATTACAATGTCAGTAATCGGAGCATTAGTTCTCAATACAGGGTTTTCATCAATTCAAAAAAATATCCCCGGAGGAAGTGAAGGAATGGCTAGTAAACTGGATATAGCACAAATTGCTACTCAGGTTTCTCATAGTCTGCTGGAGCTTAATTTCCCGTTGATCATTTTTGTATTTATTGTGTTCTTTCTTCTTGGATACATTTTTTACAGCTCTGTTTATGCGGCTATTGGATCTGCTGTTGATAATGAAACAGAAACCCAACAGTTTACACTATTTGCAATACTACCTTTAACTTTAGGGATGTATGGGAGCTTTTCGCTAATGAACAATCCGGATGGACCTTTAGGATTTTGGTTATCGATGATTCCTTTTACCTCTCCAGTAGCAATGATTGCAAGAATTCCTTTTGGAGTTCCGGCATGGCAGATTGCGTTATCCATCACACTTTTGGTACTGACCACTATTTTTATGATATTCTTAGCTGGAAAAATTTACCGCGTAGGTATTTTAATGTACGGTAATAAAGCTACCTTAAAAGAGCTTTGGAGATGGATTAGAAATTAGTATAAAATATTAGACATCACAAAAAATCCCGAGAATAATCTCGGGATTTTTTTATTTGAATGAATTATTCTTATTGAAAGATATAACTAAGACTTAAACTAAGAACTTGTTCTGATTTACCCTTACTAGTTCCATCAGGTTCTTTTGCAAGATCAGGATATGTATTGGAAAATCCATAATCATACTTTAAAGCTAATTCCAATTGTCTCTTATAGCTATATCCTACGCCTATACCTAATCCAAAATTAAAACTGTTAGCTTTTCCACTAACCCCAGGATGTTTTGGATCATTTACATCCGGATCATAATAAGCTCTGCTTGCAGGAGCATTTTTAACGTTCTGGTTTAGCAAAAAGTTAAATCTTGGACCTATCATTCCAAAAAATTCAGATTCTGCCTCTGAAAAGTATCCTTTGAAATAAACAGGTACACTAAGGTAATTATTTGCATATACAGCGTTATAACCATCTCTACCTTTAGCATCCTTATCCTTCCCCGTTTCTCCGGCACCATAATATAGTACTTCGGGTTGGATATAAAACTGATTACCTTTTCCTACTGGAATAAGGGCTAAGGCTCCCGCCTGAACAGCAAATCTTGCTCCGGAGGGGTTATGTGCATTTTGTACTCGGGAATAGTTGCCTCCAGCTGTAATACCAAATCTTGTCGCTTTAAGGTTAACTTGTGCTAAAGATAAGGTAGAAAAAGCCAAAGTAGAGGCTAATAAAAATTTTTTCATATTGTTTTTGTTTATGATTATGCTAATACTTTTGCAACAGTAACACCAATATCAGCCGGAGAATCTACAACGTTGATTCCGTTTTCTCTCATGATTTCCATTTTTGCCTGCGCTGTATCTTCATCACCTCCTACAATAGCTCCTGCATGTCCCATTGTTCTTCCTTTAGGTGCAGTTTGTCCTGCAATAAAACCAACTACAGGTTTAGTAGAACCACTTGCTTTATACCATCTTGCAGCTTCAGCCTCTAGTCCACCACCAATTTCACCGATCATTACTACCGCTTCTGTTTCAGGATCATTGATGAACAATTCCAAAGCTTCTCTTGTAGTAGTCCCAATAATTGGGTCTCCACCGATACCAATAGCTGTAGAAATACCGAAACCAGCTCTTACAACCTGATCTGCAGCTTCATAAGTAAGAGTTCCAGATTTAGAAACGATACCTACTTTACCTTTTTTGAAAACGAAACCTGG
This sequence comes from Chryseobacterium sp. ISL-6, assembly GCF_018613715.1. GTDB lineage: Bacteria > Bacteroidota > Bacteroidia > Flavobacteriales > Weeksellaceae > Chryseobacterium > Chryseobacterium paludis. The sequence continues at coordinate 281,653 of NZ_JAGGPT010000010.1, forward strand.
CATAATACCAATTTTAGCTTCTTCTGAAGTAATGATTCCAGGGCAGTTTGGTCCGATTAATCTACAATCTCTATCAGCGATGTAAGATTTTACTTTTACCATATCTGCTACAGGAATTCCCTCAGTAATACATACGATAACTTTAATTCCAGCCTCAGCAGCTTCCATAATAGCATCAGCAGCAAATGCAGGTGGTACGAAAATAATACTTACGTTAGCTCCTGCTTTTGAAACAGCATCAGCAACCGTATTAAATACAGGCTTCCCTAAGTGCTCGCTTCCTCCTTTTCCTGGAGTAACTCCACCTACTACATTGGTTCCGTATTCAATCATCTGGCCAGCATGGAAAGTACCTTCGTTCCCTGTAAATCCTTGTACAATTACTTTAGAATCTTTGTTTACTAAAATTGACATTTTATTGTTGTTTTTAATTTATTTACTATTTTATTAATGCTCACAAATTTACTTATTTTTCTTTGATTTTAAATAAAACCTTGTGAATTGTTTATTTGAGATTTCTCAGTTTTACTTCTTTTTTCAAATAGGTTTTGAAATCTTCTGCAAACATACCAATGTAGGTCCCTTTTTCAAGATCTCTATTTACACCAGTCTTTCCTAAAAGCACAGATCCACCTTCGATCTTATTTCCAGAAGCAATTCCAACCTGTCCCCATAATGTTACCTCATCTCCAATTATACAACAGCCGGCAATTCCCACCTGAGAAGCGATCAGACATTTTTTTCCAATTATGGTATCGTGTCCAATCTGAATTTGATTATCTAAAACAGAACCTTCACCTATAATCGTAGAATCTGTAACTCCTCTGTCGATTGTACAGTTATTTCCTATTTCAACGTTGTTTTCTATGATAACGTTACCAACAGATATTAAGCGGTCAAAATTACCATTAAGCTTACGGTAATAGAATGCATCACCACCTAAAACCGTCCCTGATTGAATGACTACATTATCCCCAATAATCGTTCTGTCACCAATAACTACATTTGGAAAAATAAGACTATTCTTTCCAATTCTCACGTTGTTACCTATAACTGCGGTAGAATGAACCTTAGTCCCCTCACCGATCTCTATATCATGAAGTTCTTCGGTGAAATTATATATTCTTGTAAAATGGGTATTGATAAGATTAAAATCCCTGAAAGGATCATCTGAAACTAATAGAGCTTTCCCTTCCGGGCAATCTACTTCTTTATCGATAAGAATAATTGTTGCTGCAGAATTTAATGCTTTATCATAGTATTTCGGATGATTAACAAAAACGATCTCCCCCGGTTTTACCATGTGAATTTCATTAGTTCCCAGCACTTCAAAATCATCAGAACCAACAAATTTCGCTGAAATTAAATCAGCAATTGTTTTAAGTTTTTGTGGAGAATGAAATCTCATAAAAAATATTTTTCTTGTAAAACAAAATTCGGACTGCAAATGCAGACCGAATTTATATAAATTGTATTATTATTTTACTCTTTCCAAGTAAGAACCATCTTCAGTACTTACTTTGATTCTGTCTCCTGGTTCTATGAACAGTGGTACCATCACTCTTGCTCCTGTTTCAACGATTGCATTTTTAAGAGCATTAGTAGCTGTATTTCCTTTCACTCCTGGATCTGCTTCGATAACATCTAAAAATACAGACTGTGGAAGTTCAGCAGAAAGTGGAGTTTCATCAGATTCTTTTAAAATGATCGTTACTTCTTCACCAGCTTTCATAAACTGAGAATTTTCAATCATTTCTTTATCGATGTATAATTGAGAGAAATCATCATTATTCATGAAATGGAATCCATTCTCATCGTCATAAAGATATTGGAATTTTCTCGTAATTACTTTTACTTCATCAATTTTATGACCTGCAGAAAAAGTGTTATCAAGTACTTTTCCATTCGTCACTGACTTCAATTTTGTTCTAACGAAAGCCGGTCCTTTACCTGGTTTTACGTGAAGAAATTCAATTACTTTGAAAATATCATTGCTAAATTCAATGCAAAGTCCTTTTCTTATATCGTTACTTGTTGCCATTAATTTTTATATTATCTTTTTTATTTTTATTTAATTACTCCTTTCCGGTACCATATCCTTTTACAATACCTCTAGGAGAGTTTTGAATAAACTGGAGAATTTCATCTCTTTCAGCGGTTGGTAGCATTTCTTTCTCAATATGAGTGATTGCCTGAGAGACATTCATTTTCATTTGGAAAATAGCTCTATATATCTTTTGGATCTCAAAAATTTTCTCGTTTGTAAATCCTCTTCTTCTCAGACCCACTGAATTAATTCCGGCATAAGCCATTGGCTCTCTTGCTACTTTTACATAGGGCGGAATATCCTTTCTTACCAGTGTTCCACCAGAAATCATAACATGTTTTCCAATTTTACCAAACTGATGAACTGCACTAAGGCCACCCATTACTGTATAATCACCTATTTCTACATGACCAGCAATACCACAACCGTTTACGATGATAACATGATCTCCGATAACGCAATCGTGTGCAATGTGAGAAGTTGCCATGATGAGACAGTTTTTACCAATTTTGGTAAATCCAAGGGCTTTTGTACCCCTGTTCACTGTTACGCACTCTCTTATTGTAGTTTCATCTCCGATAATTACCTGAGTATCTTCTCCATCAAACTTTAAATCCTGCGGAATTGCAGAAATTACCGTTCCGGGAAAAATTCTACAATTTTTGCCTATTCTTGCTCCATCCATGATGGTAACATTGGGACCAATCCAAGTTCCTTCTCCAATTTCCACGTCCCCTGCAATAGTAGTAAAAGGTTCTACGATTACATTTTTGCTGATTTTTGCGCGTTTATCTACGGCTGCTAATTGATGAACCATTTAATCAACTTTATTTTTTGCAACTTGAGCCATTAATTCGGCCTCGACAGCCACTGTATCTCCTACATATCCATATCCCTGCATATGAACGATACCTCGTCTGATGGGCTCTATCAACTCAATTTTGAAAATCATAGTATCTCCAGGAACTACTTTTCTTTTAAATTTTACTTTATCCATTTTAATGAAATAAGTAGAATAATTTTCAGGATCCGGAACACTAGCCAAAACTAAAATCCCACCTGTTTGTGCTAAAGCTTCCACCTGTAAAACACCTGGCATTACCGGTTCTTTAGGAAAATGTCCAACAAAGAAAGGTTCATTCATTGTAACATTCTTCAATCCTACCACATGAGAGTCAGAAAGTTCAAGAATTTTATCTATTAATAAGAATGGTGGTCTGTGAGGCATCAACTTCATAATTCCGTTGATATCAAAAACCGGTTCTTTTGTTAAATCAAAATCAGGCACATTTTTCTTTTTTTGCAATTTCCACTGACGATTGAGTTTTTTTGCAAATTGAGTATTTACAAAATGTCCGGGCTTATTAGCAATTACTTTACCTTTTATTTTAACTCCAGCTAAAGCTAAATCACCAATCACATCAAGTAATTTATGTCTTGCCGCTTCGTTAGGATAATTTAAAGTAAGATTATCAAGAATGCCATTTGGTCTGATAGAAACATTGTCTTTCCCAAATGCCTTCTTTAACTTTTCAGTTGTATCTGGGGTTAAATCTTTATCAACATATACAATTGCATTAGAAATATCCCCTCCTTTAATTAAGCCATGATCTAAAAGCATTTCTAATTCATGCAAAAAGCTGAATGTTCGTGCTGATGAAATTTCCTCCTTAAATTCTGAAATATTTTTAAGTGTAGCATTTTGAGTACCCAATACTTTGGTTCCAAAATCTACCATTGTTGTAATTTCGTAATTATCTGATGGAATAATCGTGATCTCAGAACCTGTTGCAGGGTCTGTATAACTAAGAACTTCTTTAACGACAAGATATTCTCGAACAACCGCTTGCTCTACAACACCTACACTTTCGATAGCTTCAACAAAAAACTTTGAAGAACCATCCATGATAGGCGGCTCAGAAGCATCCATTTCCAATATTGCGTTATCTATATCACAACCAACTAAAGCTGCAAGAAGATGTTCACAAGTATTGATTTTTACACCTAATTTTTCTAAGGTTGTCCCTCTTTCAGTTGCTACAACATAATTAACATCAGCTTCGACTTGGGGATGTCCCTCTAAATCGGTTCTTACAAAAACAAAACCTGTATTTTCTTTAGCAGGTTTAATGGTAAGTTTTACTTCTTTACCAGTATGAAGGCCAATTCCAGAAAGAGTAACCTCTTGCTGAAGTGTTTTTTGCATATCACTCATTAGTATTATCTTTTGAGGTATTCTCAAGATTATTTATTCGTCCTACAATTTCAGTAAAGTTTCTGAAATGAACATAATTTCTAAGGTAGTCATTATAGCTTATTGCTGGTGAACCATATAATGTTTCTTTGTCATTAACGCTGGAATTCACCCCACTTTGTGCCTGAATTTTGACCTGATTGCCTATTTTAATATGACCAACCACGCCTACTTGCCCACCAATCTGGTTCCAGTCACCAATAGTTGTAGACCCTGCAATTCCTGCCTGAGCTGCAATCACATTGTTCTGACCAATCTTTACGTTGTGTGCTATTTGAATTAAGTTATCTATTTTAGTTCCTTTCCCAATGATAGTAGAACCAATAGTGGCTCTGTCTATACTACAGTTTGAACCAATTTCTACGTCATCTTCAATGATAACATTTCCGAGTTGAGGAATTTTCTTAAATCCTTCCGGTGTTGGTTGGAAACCAAATCCATCACCACCTACTACAGTATTAGAATGAATCACGCAGTTATCTCCTATAATACAATAATCGTAGATTCTTGCTCCGCTATCAATTTTACAGTTTTTACCTATTTTTACTCCCTTGCCAATGTATACTTGCGGATAAATTTGTGTTCCTTCACCAATTTTGGCTTTTTCTGAAACATAAGTAAAAGCTCCAATATATACCTTATCAGCAATAACGGCAGTATCATGAATAGATGCGCCATCTTCAACACCCTCTTTTTTACCTTGCATTTCCTGATATAAATTCATCAGAACCTGAAAAGACAAATAAGCATCTTTTACGGCAATTATGGTAGCATTGTAAGAATCCTTTACAATAAGTTTTTCAGAAGCAATAATTACTGAGCACTTTGAAGTATCCAAATAGTGAGAAAATCGATCTTGAGCTATAAAAGAAAGATGCCCCGATTCCCCATTTTCAATTGGTGAAACGCCACTAATAAGTGCATTTTCATCACCTATTATTTTTCCGTCAATAAAACTTGCAATTTGCGAAGCTGTAAATTCCATATTCTGCAAAGATAAGAAATTCTATTATTCGTAAACATTTTTTAGTTTTACGATCGTTAATTTTAATATTCTTTAAGAATTTACTTTGGATAAATCTCTTGGAAATGTTAAAATATATCTTTTGGTCTTATTTACTATTAAGCCTGATAAAAGCTGATCTTCAGACTCATCCAGCCTTATTTTCGTACCATTTTTCTGTAGTAAGTAGATCGGTTGCATTTTGGTGTTGTAAGGCAAAAGTTTTCTCTTAATCTCATGAACTAATTCAGCACCATTATCAATATTAAAAAACTCATTGGTGTTTTTTATTTTTTCTTCAACAAGTGTTTTATCAAATGAATGCGATGAAATAATTGTTTTAGGAAGATCTCTCTTAATCACGCACTTACACCAATATGACAAAATAAAATCATCAGAATTCTGCCATAATTTCATGGCTTGAATCACATCATTATCATCCAATTGTGTAAATCTTTCAACATCTTCATCTGTTGCTGCACTCTTTTCTCTATATAAAAAGTATTTCAAATTTTCAGTAGCCGGTAAATCTATGCCTTTTGAAACCAAATATTTTGCTCTTTCTAAAATTTTAACCAGAATAAATTCAGCTAAAGCAGATGTTTTATGGTAATATACCTGCCAATACATAAACATTCTTGCCGTCAAAAAGTTTTCAATGGAGTAAATCCCTTTCGCATCTATTACTAATTCGCCCTCTTCACAAACATTCATCATAGAGATGATTCGTTGGGTATTAATATTTCCTTCAGAAACTCCTGTAAAAAAGCTGTCTCTTTTTAAATAATCCAAACGGTCAACATCCAGTTGAGAAGATATTAGTTGATTGAAAAATTTTCTATGGTATTGCCCCTGAAACATTTCAATAGCTATGGAAAGCTGACCATCAAACATTTCATTCAACCTATTCATTAATAATAATGAAAGATTTTCATGATGCCAATCATCCATCAGCATGCTTTCCAAAGCGTGAGAAAATGGCCCATGACCAATATCATGCATTAAGATCGCTAACATGGCTCCTTTTTCTTCTTCGTCAGATATTTTAACTCCTTTTTGCTTTAATGTTTCCAGTGCAGTGAACATCAAATGCATGGCACCGATAGCATGGTGAAACCTCGTATGCGTAGCTCCTGGAAAAATCAAATTGAGAAGACCAGTCTGAGAAATCCTTCTTAATCTTTGAAAATAGGGATGTTCGATAATATCAAATAAAATTTCGTGGGGAATTTTGATAAATCCATGAACGGGATCGTTGATAATTTTTAGCTTATTCTGCATTTGATAACTGAAGTATTAGTAAACAAAGTTAGGGAAATTTAATCTTAGGCTTTAATTTTGTAAACCATAGATCATTAGGTAGAGATTTTTATCTTTGAGTCTTTAATAAACGAACCCATTGAATGAGGATACTCTCTGCATTACTTTTATTATTTTTAAGTATAAATATTTTTTCTGCTCAAATCGTTTCCGAAACCCAAAAGCTGGAATCCCTTTGTAAAGTATGGGGATTTTTAAAATATTATCACCCTCATGTTGCTAAGGGTACATTCGACTGGGACAAACAATTGATTGATAAAATAGAAGAACTTGAAACAATTCATGATAAAAATCAACTGAATGTGTTTTTTTCTCAATGGCTTGACAATCTTGGACAGGTTGACAGTTGTACATCCTGTAAATTTGATAACAACAAGGTATATTTTGTGAAGAACTTTAATTTAGACTGGACGAAAAATGAAGATATATTCAGTCCGGAAGTGATTGACAAACTTCAATTTATCGAAAAAAACAGATATATCGGAGAGCCCTATTATTTTGGAAAAGGAGGAAGAAAAATATTTTTCAGAAATGATGACTCACTGGGCTCAAAATTTATCTCCAGGAAAATTGCTCTTTTGGAGTTATTCAGATATTGGAATTTTGTAGAATATTTCTTTCCCTATAAATACGAAACAGATCAAAATTGGAATGATGTTTTAAAAGAAATGATTCCTAAATTTATCAGTATAGATAATGATGTAAATTACCATTTAACATTAGCAGAATTGGTCACAAAAACTGATGATTCTCATGCTTTTTTATTTTCACCATTAATTAGTTTAAATCAATACGGAAGAAGGAAAGTACCTGTAGAATATTCTTATGCAGAAGGGAAACTGATCGTCACCAAAATTAATTCTACTATATATAAGAAAGAAAGATCTTTATTAGAACCCGGAGACATAATTTATGACATTAATGGTAAAACCATTCCACAAATAGTCAATGGATTTTCAAAATATATTCCAGCTTCAAACTCATGGGGGAAAATAAAAAAGGTAAAGAATCTCTTTCTTTTCTCCAACAATGATAGTATAGAAGTTAAACTGGAAAGGAACGGACAAAATATTGCTCTCAAGGTAAAAACATATCTTTTAAAAGATATAATTTATGAAAAAAAAGCAGCACCTGAAAAATGGAGATTTTACGATCAGGATAAAAAAATAGGTTATGTTGATATGGGTATTATTGAAAGAGAAGATTTAAATGAAATGTATCAAAATCTAAAGACAACCGGATCAATTATTTTCGACTTAAGAAATTATCCTAGGCAAACAATCAGACCATTAAGTTTACTGTTTCTTCCGGAGACAATCATATATTATCAGTTTAATTTCCCTGAAACCACTTATCCGGGTATGTTTTATAGTAGAAAAAATAGTATTGGAAGAAAAAATGATGATTATTATAAAGGAAATGTAGTAGTTTTGATAGATGAGAATACTCAGAGCCAGGCGGAGACCACAACGATGATGTTTAAACAGCATCCTAAAGCAAAAACGATCGGAAGTTACACTTCCGGAGCCAACGGAGATGTCATTAGGTTTAAAATTGCAGGCTTAGAAACCAGCTTCACAGGTCTTGGTGCATACTACCCGGATCAAAGAGAAACCCAAAGGATTGGAATTATCCCGGACATTATCATTAAGCCTACTTTAAAAGGAATAAAAGAAGGAAAAGATGAAGTTTTGGAAAGAGCCCTAGAATACATAAAGACCGGCCGTTAGATGAAATATCCACATAAAAAAAAATAATGGATTTTCATTTAACTATAATTTAACTTTTTATCTGTTCATTTTGACAGATTTTATAATGAATTGGTCACACTTTTGATACTATAACCATGTAAAAAATAAATATTATGTCGGAAAAAATATTATGGATAGATGATGAAATAGATTTGCTCAAACCTCATATTGTATTTTTAGAAAAAAAGGGTTATCATGTAACTCCTGTTAATAATGTAAATGAAGCGCTAGAGTTGATAGATTCCGAGAAATTTGCATTAACATTAATTGATGAAAATATGCCTGGTATTTCTGGGCTGGAAGCAATTCCTATGATTAAAGAAAAAGATAATTCTTTAAAAATAGTAATGGTTACCAAAAGTGAAGAAGAACACATTATGGAAGAGGCAATTGGTTCTCAAATTGCTGATTATATTCTAAAACCGGTAAACCCCAATCAGATTCTTTTATCATTAAAGAAAAATCTTCAGGAAGACAATTTGGTTGAGCAAAAAACTATTTTGCAATATCAGCAAGAGTTCAGAAGCCTATCTATGGAACTTTCTTATCTCAAGTCTTATCAGGAATGGGCTGAATATTATAAGAAAATTTTAAATTGGGAAATTAAATTCGATAAAGTAACAGACAATGAATTTGCAGATCTTCTACAGTCTCAAAAAGAAGAAGCTAATATTCAGTTTGCGAAATTTATTGAAAATAATTATGAAGAATGGCTAAATGGAAGTGACAAACCAGCTATGAGCCATACCCTTTTCAAAGATAAGATAAAGCCTGAGGTTGAAAAAAGCAAGGTTCTTTTACTTATGGTAGATAACCTTAGATATGATCAATGGAAAGTAGTTGAACCATTATTTACGAAATACTACAATAAAGTATCTGAAGATTATTATTACAGTATTCTTCCAACAGCAACTCAATATGCAAGAAACTCTTTCTTTGCAGGTCTATTACCTTCTGAGATAGAAAAACGTTTTCCTGATAAATGGTTTAATGATAATGAAGATGGAAATAAAAATGAGTTTGAGCGTGACTTTCTTGAAGATCAAATGAAAAGAATTGGCTTAGGTTCAAAATCAATGAAATATCTAAAGGTTTTGAATGCTGATTTTGAAAAGAAGATCTATGATGATTTCAATCAACACAAAAACAACGACTTGTTGGTGATCGTTTATAACTTTATTGATATCTTATCTCACGCAAAAACTGACAACCATATTGTGGATCAGTTAATTCGTGATGATAAAACTTTCAGATCCCTGACTTATAACTGGTTTGAGAATTCTTCAATTCTAAAAATTATAAAATTAGCTGCCGAAAGCGGTTATAAACTAGTGATCACAACAGATCATGGAACAGTTTACGTTAAAAAGCCAAGTAAAGTGGTTGGAGATAGAGAAACATCTACAAACATCCGTTATAAAACTGGTAAGAGCTTAACGTATGACGATAGAGATGTTTGGGCTATTACAAATCCTGAGAAACTATTTTTACCAAAAGGAAATTTAAGTTCAAAGTATATTTTTGCAAAAAACAATACTTTCCTGGCCTATCCAAAAAATTATAATCACTTTGTAAATTATTATAAAGAAACTTACCAACACGGTGGAATATCATTAGAAGAATGTATTATTCCAATTAGCATTTTAGAACCCAAGTAATTTTTTTCATAGTTTATTAATTCTGGGTTCAGGGGCGGAAAAAATCAATTGATTTTTTCCGCCTTTTTGTTTGCATTTGATTTTGAAATTTCAAAGTCCGCTCTTTTAATTTCCCTACATTTGACCAAAAATTTACTTTTATTTATGAAATTAATCACATATAATGTAAATGGAATCAGAGCTGCTTTTACCAAGGATTTTCTAGGTTGGTTAAAAACCGCTGATCCGGATATCATATGCATTCAAGAGAGCAAGGCTGGAAACGACCAGATAGATATCGAAAGCCTTCAAAAGCAAGGGTATCATAGCTACTGGCATTCGGCAGTCAGAAAAGGCTATAGTGGGGTTGGAATAGCCTCAAAAATAAAACCTAATCATGTTGAGTATGGATGTGGAATTGAAAGTTATGATAACGAAGGAAGAATTATTCGTGCTGACTTTGATGATTATTCAGTAATTTCTGTATATGTCCCTTCAGCTTCTAATATGGAAAGACTGGGTTTTAAAATGCAGTTTTGTCATGATTTTCTGAATTATATCAAAAATTTAAAAAAAGAAATTCCAAATCTTATTATTTCAGGAGACTTTAATATTTGTCATCAGGCCATTGACATCCATGATCCTGTTCGTTTAAAAAATGTTTCAGGATTCTTACCTATGGAAAGGGAGTGGATGACCAGCTTTATTGAAGAGTGTGAATTAATAGATAGTTTCAGGTTTTTTAATAATGAGCCAGATAATTATACTTGGTGGAGTTACAGGCAGAATTCCAGGGCTAAAAATAAGGGCTGGAGATTAGATTATAATTTTACGTCATATGCCTTAAAAGATAAGCTTTCAAGAGCTGTAATTTTAAAAGAGGCTGTACATTCAGATCATTGCCCGGCATTGCTGGAATTGAATGTATAATAAAAAGAAAAAGCCAACTGAATCAGTTGGCTTTTAAAATTTAATAAATCATAAGTTTAATCGACAATTTCATATTCCACCGGAATTGTACCAAGATTGGTATTTCCGATTTCATCGAACGCGGCTCTAGAAATATCTAGTGCTCTTGATGAATGGAAAGGTCCTCTATCATTTATCCTCACTGTAACCTCTTTTCCATTGCTCAAATTGGTAACTCTAATTTTAGTTCCAAAAGGAAGCGTTCTATTTGCAGCGGTGAATTTTGAATTATCAAAAATTTCTCCGTTTGCGGTTTTTCTACCATTAAACTTATCGTGGTAGAACGATGCATAACTTGTTTTTTTCGCATCTGTGGCATTATTCTTGAAAGAATAAACACCAAAGGCTGAAATCATCATTATGATTACGAGAATGAATCTTTTCATCATGTTGAATTTTATTGGTTTTGACTGGGCAAATGTATTATGAATCTCATTAAGTCCATAGCCGAAATGTTAAAAACTGTTAACGAAAACCCAATTATATGTTAACCAAGTCTGTAACCCTCTATTGACAGGCGTTTTAAGGACCACTGTTAAAAAACGTTAAAAATAAGGCCTAAAAGTTAACATAATTAACTAACTACTAGAAATTCATTTAGAATCAGCTCTAAAACACACTGTAAATCAGTAAATTACATATTTGCCATTTTTTTAGTTAAATATCTAAAAAAAACCAATGAAAATTTCATTGGTTTTTATAAAAGATAAGTATGCTTTTATTTTAAATACTCCAGCACATAATCATACGTTCCAGCCGGATAAACTACCGACATGTGAGGAGACCCTGTAACTGCATTTCCTGCTGTAGTTCCTAGTGCATATGAATATAATTCTCTGGCATATATTGTATTAGTTCCAGATTTATATATGGTAATTCCATACATACCGGTCATCCCTGTTGGCGAAGGGATACTTACAGCAGTTGAAGAACCTGTAGCTGTAAATGTTCCTTTAATGGCATAAACTTGTTCGTTATTTATTAAAGTATTTGTAGCAGTTTCTGTGGTAAGAATATTAGTACGATCTGAATTAGCTCCTATCGCCACCCATTTACCGTTTGTAATATTTCCGGGATTTCCAGGGTTTGAGAAGTAATAGAATCCAGGAGCTACTTTTGTTTTAACCCCTTGTCCCGTCACAGTATCTCCTGTAGTACTATTAAAGACCACCATCCCATCAAAATCAGAAAGAACGACTTCGTTATCCGCTGTTGATGTATTGAATCTAAAATCCGTTAGATCTGTTCTTGGAAACCCCATTCCTCTACCAAAGCTTTTGTTTGCTAAACCTTCAAAATTACTGGCGTCCATAAAATAATTTGTCCCACTTAATCCTGCAGTAACATTTCCATTACTAAGGAGCTGAGCGTTACTATTAGCACTTAGAAATAAAAGGAAGCATCCCGTTATATTCACTAAAACATTTTTCATCTTGATTTGTGTTTTTTAATTATTAATTTCTACCTGCAACCAGATACCAAGTTGTACCATTACTAAATATTTGAACCGCCGATTGTGCGGTAATAGAGGCTAAACCCTTTGGAGTACCAATTCCATCATTTCCTGAAAACTGAAGTAATCCCCCCGCTTGGTTTCTTATATAGATAGTTTTATCCTTAAAAGAAGCTGGAGTTGGTAACGTCAATTGAGTTCCTGAAGTAAATTCCCAAAAATCAAAATTAGAATTTGTCCAATCATAAGCAGTAGAAGCTGCCTGACCTAAATTTAACCTAAATGCTGTGGGTGTTGTTCCACCACCTCCAAGCGTTTTCCAGGTAGAAGAGGTATTATCATAATAATAAAATCCTGCACCCGTTATGTTTCCTGTTTTATCAGTAGTACCTACACCTGAAGTTACAAAAACCAATGCCCCATTTTGAGCGGCAATGTATACAGCATCTTTAGCTGCTAATTCCTGGGCTGTCATTCTTGGAACTAAAACGGCATCGGGCATAGTCTTATCCGTAGTACTAGCAACCACATCCAAAGTAGCGGCCGGAGTAATTGTATTAATACCTACCCCTTTGTTCTGAGCTTTTGACAGCATAGCAAACGAAATAAGCATTATTGCTGTCCATAAATTTTTTCTCATAAGTGTTTAAGATTTTTAATTATTTTTTTTCATTAATAATTTTTATACAATATATATTTTCAAATCCCAAACTGTTCAATTATGATATAAAATAAAGATTCGGGATTATCTTTATTTATATACATATTCTAGGATTAGAAATACTATGTTGATAAAAAATTATTGCTATGGCAAAGCTAGTACTAAATAATTAAAAATCCAAAACCCACCATTCAAAATGGAAAATCAGGCGTCATATAAATACAGCTAAAAAGCTGATTATGAATAGAATGAAAAATTTAAACCAAAAAACAGTGAAACAGATAATCTAACAATAAAAAATTAATTAAATACTAATCAGTAAAAAATACGATGGAAAATATACACACTTAACATCATTATCTAAAAAATAATATTTTTATTTATTTTTTATCAAATTAAATCTCCATACAGGTCAAATTCCTCCGCAGAGGTAATTTTTACCATAGCAAATTCTCCAATTGAAATATAGGTGTTATCTGCAGAAACTAAAACTGTATTATCAACGTCAGGAGAATCATATTCTGTTCGTCCTACGAAATAGTTTCCTTCTTTCCTGTCGAATACACATTTATAGACCTCACCAATCCTTTGCTGATTTTTCTCCCATGAGATTTGAGACTGAAGTTCCATGATAGCTTCTACACGAGCTTCTTTCACCTCCTGAGGGACATCATCCTCTAAAACATGGGCAGTTGTATTTTCTTCGTGAGAATACGTAAAACAACCTAATCGATCAAATCTCTGTTCTTTAACCCAATCTTTCAATTCCTGAAATCTTTCTTCGGTCTCCCCTGGATAACCAACAATTAAAGTAGTTCTGATTGCCATATCAGGAACCTTTTCTCTAAATTTCGCTAAAAGGGCATCGGTTTTTTCATGAGTTGTTCCTCTTTTCATCGATTTTAATAAATCGGAGTTGATATGCTGAAGAGGAATATCGATATAGTTACAAACTTTAGGTTCTTCTCTAATGATATCTAATACATCTTCCGGAAACCCACTAGGGAATGCGTAGTGAAGACGAATCCATTCTATCCCTTCCACTTTCACAAGTTCTTTTAAAAGATCTCCAAGTGCACGTCTTTTATAGATATCCAATCCGTAATACGTTAGGTCCTGAGCAATCAAAATTAATTCTTTCGTTCCTACTTTTGCGAGCTTTTCTGCTTCACGAACCAGTTTTTCAATAGGTGTAGAAACATGACCTCCTCTCATTAGTGGAATTGCACAAAAAGAGCATGGCCTGTCACAGCCTTCAGATATCTTCAGATATGCGTAATGTTTTGGAGTAGTCGTTAATCTTTCACCTACTAATTCATGCTTGTAATCTGCGCCTAAGTGCTTTAACAGTATAGGTAAATCTCTTGTTCCAAAATATTGGTCTACATCTGGAATTTCTTTGATAAGATCCGGTTTATATCTTTCAGAAAGACATCCAGTAACAAAAACCTTTTCCACTTCTCCTCTATTCTTGGCATCAACATAGTCAAGGATTGTGTTAATAGATTCCTCTTTTGCATTGTCAATAAAACCACAGGTATTGATTACAACAATATCTCCTCTGTCTTCATGTACAACTTCTTTTCCGTTTGCCTTAAGCTGGCTCATTAAAACTTCTGAGTCGTATACATTTTTAGAGCAACCAAGGGTTACGATATTGATTTTCTTTTTACCTACAGATTTTGTGCGCATCTTTTTGATTTTGAGTTTGCAAAGATACGAAATAATAAAAAGTTTAAATCAAAAAAAAGAAAACCACTTTAATAAAGTGGTTTTCAATATACTATTTAAAAGTTTTTTTCTTTAAAACTTGGTACGTTTTGATCTTTTTCACATTAGGATCATCAATAAGCTTGTTCGTCTCCTTTCAAAATATTGTACAAAGTAAGAAAGATAATTTTAATATCTAAAAAAAAGGACCAATTCTGAATATACCAAATATCTTTTTCTATCCGTTTTTCCATATCTCTATGAGAAAATATCTCCCCTCTTGAACCCATTACTTGTGCCCATCCAGTAATTCCGGGTTTTACAATATGTCTTGTCATATATTTTTTTGTAATCTTGGAGTACATGTCTGTTTGGGACATCATATGCGGTCTCGGACCAACTATTGACATTTGGCCAAGAAAAACATTAATAAACTGGGGCAATTCGTCTATACTTGTTTTACGCATAAATGCACCAAATTTTGTAACTCTCGGATCATTTCTTTTAGCAATTTGAAGGTCAGCATTTGTATTGATAGTCATGCTCCTAAATTTGATACAATTGAATGGTATATTATTGAGTCCTGATCTTTTTTGCAAAAAAAATGCCGAATCATTGCTTTCTAATTTAATAATTAATGCAACAATAGGTATTAACCAAGATAATAAAAAGACAATTATAAAAAATGAAAACCCAATATCAAATGTTCTTTTTAAAATTTGTTTTTTGGGATTCGATAATGGTTCTCTAATTAATTTCAGAAAAGGAATCTCGTGAATTACATCAAAATAATAAGGTCCGAGATTAACATATTTGAAATCGGGTACCATATAAATCCTTATCATTTTATGCTCTGCAACTTCTACAATTTTTTTATATAAATCAACTTCAATTTTGTCATCACAAAATATAATACTGTTTATACCTGTATTTTCCAGATCATCGAATAACTTATCAATGCTACCTAGATATCTATTTTTCGTTTCTGTCTCAATAGGTGCATAAACACCTCTCAATCCCATAAATCTCCTCAGATCCTTATTTGATAATAATGATGTTGATAATTTATTTTCTCCAACAAGAACTGTATTAAAAGAGTACAATTTCCTTCCTAATTTCACTCTGTTTTTCTTTCGGTATAAGAACAAAAGAAACCTTGTGAGGGTCATAAAGAAACCAGTCAATAGAAAATAAAGTATTATATTTCTATAGTCAATTTTTACAGAAAAAATTAGATTTAAGTAAATTAATGAAGCGCCTACCAATAAGACAAAAGATTTTGTCAATGCATTAAAATGCAGTGATGACTCCATAATTTTTAAGCTTTTGTAAGGCTTAGTTATAATTGTAATGACAAACCAAGATATATTAAGGAGAATAAATTGAACTTTAAAATTCTGAGCAAAACTTCTTTCATCAAATTCAAAAAAATATAGTTTTCCTAAAATAAAAAGAACATTGATAATAATATAATCTCCTATCAGAAAAATTCCGGGTAAATATCTAAAAAAATAAACTAACATAAATTCGACAATGGTTATTCAATTTTTCAAATTTACTTTATAATATCTATGTAACTCAGAAACTTAAGTCATTAGTTCTCATAAAGTTTAAAATGAATTAAAAAAATTTTAAAGAAAATTCCGGTAAAACTTTGTCTTTTTCTGAAAGTAAAATGTCATCTAAGGGGAGTTGCCAATCAATATTAAGTTCGGTATCATTCCAAAGAACACCACCTTCTGATTCTTTGTCATAGAGATTATCGCATTTGTATGAAAATATAGCAGTCTCGCTTAGAACAGAAAATCCATGTCCGAAACCTCTTGGGACATATAGTTGCAATTTATTTTCGCCTGTAAGTTCAATTGAAAACCACTTTCCAAATGTGGGTGAATCTTCTCTTAGATCAACAGCTACATCGAGAACCTTTCCATCCAAACATGACACCAGTTTCGCCTGAGCTTTTTCTCCTTTCTGCAAATGTAAGCCTCTAAGAACTCCATAAGTTGATTTGGAGATATTATCCTGAACGAAATGTCCGTTCATACCTGTTAATTCTTCAAACTTTTTCTCATTGAATTTTTCGTAAAAATATCCTCTTTCATCTTCAAAAACAGTTGGCTCTATAATATAGCAGTCCCTAAGTGGTGTTTCTTTTATTTTCATAAGTTGTGTTAGCTTTATTTACAAAGCTTAATCATTTTGTTTTATAACTATCCGATTGAAAAGGCACAAATATAAAAATTAATGCCACATAAAAATAGTTTTTATTTAATTACCCTTTTATAAAGATTTATCAAATTCAAAAAATTATTATTTTTATTATATTCTTTAAAAGCTTTTTCAAATGAATTGTTTCCCATTTGAGTTTTCTTTTTTTCGTCAAAAAAAAGTTTAACTTTTTCTATTGCTTCGTCTGTTGTATTATAAACATACCCATTATAATCATTGTCAACGGTATCTTTATTTCCCATCACATTGCTCACTAAAAGAGGTTTCCGGATCGCCATTGCTTCGAGAATCGCAATTGGAAGTCCTTCCCATAAAGACACTTGTAAATATAAATCAAGTGTATTTAATTTTTGCAATAATTCTTCTCTTGTTCTTATCCAACCTGTAACAGTAATATTTTCAGAAGTAATGTCATCGATAAGCTCCCCGTTTCCTATCCATACAAAATTAACATTTGGCAGCTTCGATGCTATCTCATTAAAAGCCTTTGGATTCTTTTGTGCTGTCAATCTTCCAACCGTTCCAACAGTAAAACGTTCATTCGTTACAGGAAAGTACAGTTTTTCTGGCAATTCAAAATCAACTCCGTTTCTAATAAGGCTCGTTTTGCCAATTTTTTTTGCCATTTCATATTCCGTATTTCCAGAAGCAATTGTAGTTCCACCAAATAAAAAGGGCATTACATATTCTATAACTTTAAAAAGGAAAATCTTAGTTTTCGAAATATTTTGCTGGACAAAGGAAAATCCGTGGGGTGAATAATAAATATTCTTTTTAGATACTAATCCCAAACAAGCCAATCTTCCTATAACACCTGCTTTTGCAGAATGGAGATGAATTATATCAGGTTTTATTTTTTTCAATATTTTTCGCGACTCTGTAATTACCTGATGATCTTTTTTCAAATTTATGGGACGCTGCATATCCAGTTCGTAAAGATAAATATCCGGATGAATTTCCTTATGAAATAATTCCTTATCCAGTTCAATACGATTTGGACTATAAATTAAATGAATATCACAATTAATATCAGACTGATGTGTTGCCAGAAAATTGCTTAAATCTTTTACGTAGGTATAAACCCCACCTCCAAAAGCTTCTACAAACTGAACAATCTTAATTTTCTTTTCCAAACTAATAATTTTGATTTAATACATGATGAGATGTAGTTTAATAATTTACATCTCAATTCTTTTAATTACTTAGAGATGGATAAATAATATACCGTTTTAGGGTTCATACTTGGGATGTTAATTGTTGTGGTATTTTTATTAACTATAATCTTTTGCTTTTGATTAAATATCATATTTTCCAGTGGCAGCTCAAGCGTATTAGGAATCTCATATACTACTAAGTCAAGATTTTTATCTTTCTTATAAAGACTAAACAAATTTTTCAACTTCACCTTTGCATTTACAATTCTATTTCCACTGTTATTGTTTAAAATAATATATTCTCCCTTATCATCATAAGAGGCAAATACAGATGTTTGATCATAATTGGTTATATCTTTTACTCTAGTGCCTTTCGTGCTTTGATTATAAATTTTGTAAGCCCACCATACCGATCTAGGTTTACCTTTTTTATCTAATAATCCATTAATTGAATTATTACAATTGAAAACGCCATTGCTTTCTGCCCAACATGCTTTACAAGCACCATCTATATTATTATCTTCCAAATATTTAAACACTTGTAATACTTCTGAAGGAGAAAATTGTGAGTATTGGTTGATTATTTCATTTAGAATAATTTTCTTTACACCAACTTTTGGATATCTAGGAAGTATCTCAGTTCTCAGCCTTTTCATATCCTTATTGAAATCCTTATAATATTCTCCGTCCCTTAACTCGTGCCAGCTAAGTATATCAACCCTTACATTATTCGTATTACAAAATTTCAAGAATCCTTCCATTTCTTTTTCATTGTATCGGTCAAAAGAAGGTCCTGTGATCAAAGCTTTATCCCCTCCAGGTGAAGACCTGATAATATCATGTGCTTTTTTAAATATTTTATAATATTCCTCCGTATCAAAATCTCCAAATCCACCCTGATGAAAAGGCTCATTCCATATATCATAAATTACTTTATTATTGAATTTTTGATACTCCGTATTTATTACTGTTTTTAACCGACCTGTATATAAAGGATGTGACCATTCTTTATTATTTTTTTTACCGGGATAGCCATACATATCAGATATTACTAAAATTGGTGTAACCCCAAAACTTCTTAAATAATCAATATCATCAACCGATTTATAAGACCACCCTATTCTCCAGTACTTAGGTTGCAAAGCAATAATATCATTTTGAAGTGCTTTAATATTATCATAATGAAGAAAACCAGACATTGATTTTACATTGCTGATTTTTTTACTGAAATCAACTTCCACAATTACAGAATCCTTAGTTCTCTGACATTTGACAAGAATTAAAGAAATAAAAAGGATGATTATAGAAATTATCTTTATTTTATAAGCATAAATTATTTTCATATATTTTATTGTGAATGATTAACAATACTAATTTACTTTTTTCTTTGACAGTTTATATTCAACTGCCAACTTCGACACTGCAAATAGGGTAACCATTCTTTTATAAATTTTCATATGAAAAGGTCTATCACTTCTGGATAATAAACTTCCTAACTGGGTAACTGTATTATCTGATCTTCTGTAAAGAAGAAAAGGTTTATCTATGAACTTTACTTTACCCACAACTTCTGCAACCAATCCTATCCAAAGATCTATAGCCACTTCTTTATTTTTAGGAAACGGCATAGAATAATTTAAAACTCTTCTGTTAAAAGCCATACAGCAACCATAATACGTGCTACAGATTATATTTTTTAATAGACCTGTTCCTGAATTATATATTGTAAAAAATGAATGATTAGTAACATTTAAAGATTCATCGGTCACCATGGAATTTGTAACCACCAAATCGTTAGTTTTCAGATTTTCTACCAGCGTAGTATATTTACCGGGCAGCCAAACATCGTCCTGATCAGATATGAAAATAATATCTCCCGTTGATTCCTTTAGTGCATTTTGAAAATTTGGGGTGTAACCGCGTTCTCCCTTATTGATCAATATTTTTATTCTGCTATCATTTATATTTCTAATGATCTCTAATGTATTATCAGTAGATCCATCATCAGAAACAATTACTTCATCATTTTGTCCGATTTGTTTCAAAACCGAATCAATTTGTTCGAATATAAATTTTTCGCCATTATAAGTAGCCAAACATATACTTACTTTCATTGTTTTTTTATTTTTTCAAATGCATTCACAAACTTATTTGCCGAACTTTCCCATCCTTTTTCTCCCGAAAAATACATTTCCTCGATATTGTGAGACATCTGTTCTAATAGATCCCTATTATAATATAGTTCCAATATAGCATCACCAATTGCCTTGGAACTCTTTGGTTCAATTATAAGTCCTGTTTTTCCATGTTTAACCATTTCCGGCAAACCGCCTACATTAGTTGCAATAACAGGTTTCTTAAATGCATAAGCGGACATAATAACACCACTCTGTGTGGCATCTGTATATGGACAAACTACTGCGGAAGATTTGGAAATAAGATTAGCCAAATTTTCAGGATAAATATACTCATTAAGAATATTTATTTCGGAATATTGCTTATAAATTTCAATATCGAAATCAAAATTACCTCCGCCTGCAACTGTAAGAGTTATGTCAGGATATTTTTGAGTGGAGATAATCTCTACAAAAGCATCTAATAAGAATTTAATTCCTTTATATGGTGATATTCTACCGAAAAACAATATATTAAATTGAGATGAAGATTCCGTCTTATCTGTTTGATAATATCTCAGATAATCATATACGCTTAAAAAAGCAGTATGAATATTCTCCGGTTGCTGTTGATAGTGTTTTACAAAATCATCTTTTTGATTTTCGTTTAATAATATCTTATTATTAATGAGTTTGAACTGAAGCTTTCTCAAAAACTTATCAATCATAAAGTTTTCTCCGGAATGTAAAAACGGATCATGTACAATGAGCAACATCTTTTTTCGATACAATAGTGTAGAAAAAAAATACGTAAGCATATAATTATCAATAACAATTACGTCCGGATTTATCTTCTTTATGTATCGATTGATTGTATATGAAATATAAAGTTTCTTGAAAATATTGACATTACGAGTTCCTTTTACAACATATGTTTTATCTAATGAAATGAGTTCTCCAAATCTTAGTAATTCTTCTACCTCTGTACCTTTAGAAATCGTTTTTGTTAATTTTTCTTTATCTAAAAAATTATAAATCTCATACAGAGCCTCTGTGAAGAAGTAAACATCACATTTTTTCTTAAGCGCATTGATCAAAGAAACGTTGGCATCTAGGGCAAATGTGGATAAGAAAGCGACTTTCATGGTAGAAATAAGTTTTTTTAAATGTTATTTTTTCGGATTAAGAATTTTATCCATATGTTTATTAAATATATAATATGCTCTACTGATAGAAGGTTTATCCCACAATATATTTTCATAGTTTCTGATAATGAAGTTGTTGGATTTATACATTTTCAGAACCCCAAATAATAACAGTACAAACGTAAATGTCATTTTAAACACACGACTCAAGGTGGCATAGAAATAAGGATACAATATCCAATAAGAGACTGCAAAAAGGGTAGTCATTCTATCAATCAACACAGAGTATTCCGACAAAAACAGGTAGGTCATTGTAAAGAGAAAAAGAAGGTTGAAAAAAATATTAAGCAACTTCTCATCTTTTATATAATTTCCTATTTTATCGTAGGAGGTATAAAATATAATGAAAGTCAAAACTTTTTCCAAGTATCCTATTGTAATACCATATCCGCTACTATATAAACTACTTTTTGAATAAGCTTCTGCCATTATAGAATAGAATCCACCAAATAACTTTCCTAGAGCTAAAACGATAGGCGTAATAAATTTTATTTGCCCCAGATACAAAATATTTCCTAGTATAAAAGCCCCCCAAACAAAGGCAGGTAAAAATTTCTTGTGCAGAAAAAAATAAAGAGGAAAGTAAAAAATTGCAGATGAATGAAAAAGAAGTCCAATTCCATTACATATAAAATATTTAGCCGCATTTCTTTCTTTAATATACTTCAGGGAATAAATAAAAAGAAATATTGCTTTTGAATTCCTTAATAGATTAATCTCTATAACCAATCCTGAGAAAATAAAAAACATAATAAACCCCAATATATATTGAGGGGAATATTTCCTGAAAAAATAATTAAGAAGTAGAACATCTATCAGGGAAGAAACTATCTGAAGTAAAAAATAATCAGACGAGATGCTTTTGAGAAGAATCAAAATTACTTTGAAACCAGGTTCTACTTTCAGAAGATAATCTTCGTTGACACTTGAAAAAAACTGTGTTACTCCCCGAGTATCAGAAAGTGTTGGCGCGGTTTCATACAAAGGATAATATACGGCAAAATCGGTATCAAGATATCCCCTGAACCCAAAGAAAACAAAAAAGATCAACATACCTAAGTATCTGATAATTTTAATATCACTTCCGTCTTTTCTTAATTTATTTTCCCACAAAAAAAGAGCAAAGTAAATCAAAAAAAGAATAATATATGGTATTGAATATATATAGCTAAAGGTTGGTTCCATAAGATACTATACTTTACTTTTTGAATTTTTTAACTGCAATTATAACTAAATATATAAAACTCTGTATTTTAAATATTAATTTACAATAGCTATGATAAGTAAAAACAGCTGCTGTCTCTTTCTTTTTATAATTAATCACTTATCTCACAGTCCTTTTATTTAAATATAAATTGAACCCCTCTTTATATGCTTTCAATGCTATTAGCCATTGATTTTTGGGATACCTAAAATATAACATAATAAGAACATACAAAAAATTATATATGACGATATATGATGCGTAAAAAGAGTTATAGTTTTTTAATGAAAAATAAACTAAATTTCTCCATAAAAACCTTATTGAAAAATCACTCATTTTGCCTGTTGAGGTAGATTCATTATGATAGATCACAGAATTCGAAATATACCATAATGTTTTTTTATTCTTATTAAGTGCTCTATAAACAAAATCAGTATCATCATAATAAACGAAATAATTCTCATCCATCATTCCTACACTGCTGAACACTTCTTTTTTTATCAACATAAAACAGGTAGGTGCATAAATTACCTTCTTGTCTGTGTTGAATTGTCCCCTATCATCTTCTTCCTGCCCATATTGCACTGTAATACCATTCCGTTTATTAAAACCTCCACCTGCAGCCCAAATTTTATTAGTTCCATAAAAATATATTTTAGGAACAACCATATCTGCATCATGCGTATCAAGACCAAATAGTAATTTCTCAATGGATTCACTTTCCAGAGCAATGTCATTGTTAGAAAGCAACACTAAATCACATCCATCCGCAATAGCTCTGTTAATTCCAATATTATTTCCTTTGGCAACACCAAAATTTTCAGAATTCTCAATAATTACTGTGTCGTATTGATATTGATCAGCTAATTTTTTACTTAATACTAAAGAACCATCTGGAGACAGGTTATCGACCACATATAATACAAAATTTTTATATGTTTGCTTACCTAAAGTCTCAAAAAACTCTTCAAGAACAGATTCGCTATTATATAAAACGGTTACTATACCTATTTTTCTACTCATTTGTACAAGCCTTTATTTTTCATCTCCTCAATAGATAATTCATATTTATCTTCTGGGATTTCCTGATCATTAACCCAACTTGTAAAAGCTTCAATTCCTTTGTCGAAAGTCCATTGGGGTTCAAATCCCAATTCAGATTTTATTTTGGATATATCTGCAAAATTATGTCTTATATCTCCCAATCTATAGTTTCCAGAGATTTTTATTGGTATCTCACGTTTGTAGAATTTTGACAGTGTATCAGCTACTGTTATCACATCTGTCGCAACACCAGTTCCAACATTGTAAACCTGACCATTTGCCTCTTCTTTTTCAAGCCCTAATATAGTTGCATCTACAACATCATCTATAAATACAAAATCACGTGTCTCTTTACCATCTTCAAAAATATTGATCGCATTCCCATTTTTAATGCGGGTAGAAAAAATAGACAATATTCCAGTATAAGGATTTGATAAAGATTGTCCGGGACCATATACATTTTGGTACCTGTATCCTACTGCGGCAATTCCCAAAGATTTACAAACCGTTAAAACCATCTGTTCCTGATTCTGCTTGGTGATACCATACACAGACGTAGGATGTATTTTGCTGTCTTCTGTAGTTGGAAGTATCTCAACTGCTTCATGACATATAGGACATTTACACAAAAAATCCCCTCTAGACATATCTTCGTCTAATCTTTCTATTGGATATACAGTTCCGTGGTTTTTGCATTCATATTTTCCTTCTCCATAAATAGCACGTGAGGCAGCAACAACAACTTTCTTTACTTTATGAGGGCTATTCGCAAGTAGATCAAGCATAATTGCTGTACCTCCGATATTAACCTCAATATATTTTTGAATTTCATACATTGATTGCCCTGTTCCTGTTTCTGCTGCCAGGTGGATAATTGCATCTTGTCCTTTGATCGCATTAATCCAATCCTCTTTTGACGTCACTGACCCCTTAATAAAGTTGACTTTATTATTGATACTTCTGTAAAGTGGTGAAGTAAGGTCAGGATTATCACCATGGATCTGAGGTGACAGATTATCTAAAACCGTTACGTTTAATCCTCTATCCAAAAGTTTGAGAGCAATGTTAGAGCCTATAAAACCGGCACCTCCAGTAATTAATATATTTTTTTTCATATTTATGTAAAATTCCCTTTAGCATCAGTCTTCAACCAAGCTTGTGTTTCAAATGAATAACGTTTTATAACCTTAGCTGGTGATCCAACAATAACACAGTAATCATCAAATTTTCCAGATACAACACTATTAGCTCCAATAGTACAATGTTTTCCGATTTTTGTTCCTGGGAGTATAACGGAATTATTATAAATTTTACAATCATCCCCTATGAAAACCGGATGAGTTTTTATATCTTGATGTTCTATTGGTAAATTTATATCTTCATATGGATGATGTATATCCGTTATTGATACATTAGCTGCAATTGCTGTATTTTTTCCAATTTCTATAGATTCTGCACAAGTAAGATGTAAATTCTGTTGAATAGAAACTCCATCATTGAGAATAATTCTAGGTGTAAATTTTTTAGATTGGTATTGCCTCACTCCTTCTACTCTAGCCCTCCAACCGATAAAAACATTATCTCCTAATATGATCGATTCTGGCGTAATCAAAAAAGGATTGATTAAAACACAATGCTTACCTATCTTTTCAAAGAAAAAACTATACAAAAAAATAGTTTTAAATCTATGCCATTTAAGGTTTATTATTCTAACTGATTTAAGTACTGGAGACATTATCTATGATTTAAAGTTTTTATAAAAATCATCAATATTTAGAAAAATATCAGAATTTTTTTCAATCCAATCAACATCTTTATCCCACCATTTAGATTCATTTAAAACATCAATTTGCTCATCCTTAAATCTTTTTCGGATAAATCTTGCGGGAATACCACCAACAATGGTATAAGGCTCAACGTCAGAAGTCACTACAGAATTGGAACCAATTATTGCACCATCACCCACGTTTACACCATCAGCAATAATAACATTAGCACAAATCCAGACATCATTGCCAACGGAAACGTTTCTCATAGGATTATGATGATCTTTCTTCTGAAAGTTTTTCAAACAATACTCAGGATTTGAATATATTGCAGGATGAGTACTTACGAAAGTATGTGTTGGATGCTTACCTGGCGCTATCCTAACATTTGGTCCTACAGAGCAAAATTTACCCATTGTGGTTTCACTAATCACCGAACCATCGGAAATATAAGAAAAATCATCAATTGACGAGTTTATAATAATCACATTGTTTCCAAGCCAGTTGTATTTACCGAAAACAACATTGAATAATTTAGACATATACCCTACTCTAAGATACTGATATCTAGATTGGTATTTTATTTTTGTAATCAGCCATTTCAAATACTCAGAAAAGGGATTTTGCAAATAAGATTTATCCAACATACCTTTTTACTTTTTTACTAATGAAATTAATTGCCTTACGTTTTCATTTTTCAAAACAACAGGTAAATATAAAAAAAGTGAAAGTATACCTATAATTATCTTTAAAATATTTTTTTCAGCAGAAATTAATTGATTACACGAAACATTAATAACTATAATTAATATACTCAAAAAGAACAATTTGATTTCTTCTTTTTGAAATACCTTCCAAAAACCAATCTTTAGAGAGCTATTGTAATTGATAATAACCAAAACAGATCCTACTGAAAGGGCAATTCCCCAGGCTATAATAATTCCATATCCGCCTAAATATGTACCGAGTATCATCCCTAAAACAATATTAATAACAGCCATACCAATGTGAACGATAACTAATATATTTAACCGTCCTTCTCCCATTGAGCTAAAATAAGCAGGCCCACACATAATATTAATAAATGAAGAAGCAGTTAAGACCAGCATAGAAAAAATGAAATCATTATTAAAATCACCAAGCCATGCTAAAGATATGAAAGGAGTTGCTAATATTAAGATCGTGGATAATGGCAAATTGAATAAAAGTAAAATACGATTCATCTTAATATAGAAATCTTGTAAAAAAGAAGATCCGCCAACCTTTGCTTTTTCAGCAACAACAGGAACTACAACCTGATTGGCATTCGTCAATAAAGCTCTAAATTGATTCACTGCTTTAGTTGCCATCTCATAATGCCCAAGAAGTGCAAGACCACCATATTTACTCAATAAAAGTTTGGTAGCAGGCTCATATAAAAGCTGGCTTATGGATACAAGTTGAAATTTGTATCCATAATTAAAAAGTTCTTTGAATGATTTCAAACTCCACTTCCAATAACGGATTTTATTATTAGGATTTATTCTAACTGTACATATTAAGGCAACTACAAAAATAAAAACAGATTGTAAAAGCTGTACAATTGCAACACCTTTAAGGTGATAAATAGGCGTTAATAATATAGTGCCAACAAACATAATAATCCCGGATGCGATGTAAATAAAATTTCGGATGTAATTTTTTTGGTGCCCTTCTAAAACGGATGTAAATACTCCTCCAACGGCATTAATACAAAGGGAAGCTAATGAATAAGGAAGTATTTCTAATGCGACATCTAAAAAACTTTTATCAATTACGAATCCCAAGAAAAATTTTGCAGAAGATAAAATTAGTAAACTTAGAGTGCCAAACAAGATCAACATTGACAAAATTGAAGTAAATATTAGTTTACCCAGTTTAGTTTCGTCATCCTCCAAAAGATATTCTGCAACAAACTTCACCAATCCAGAAGTCAGACCCAAATTAGCCAAATTAGCAATAGAAGAAAATGACAATATAAGAGACCATACTCCCAATTGCTTTACACCAACCGCTGCTAATAAATACTTATACAAAAAAAAGTACAACAACGCTGTAAAGACAACCTGTATAACTGCCGATAAAGCATTAATTGTAAGTTTTTTTGAAGAAAAATTCATTAAGGTCAATTATTTATACATTCGATTGTATTTTGTGTAAAATATCTTTTTTCATTTCCTACTATGCTTTACTTTATAAGACGATACTAAAAATATTTCTTCCACCACTTTTTCTCCTCTGCCTGATATCCGTATCCAAACTTGTTCCCATAGCCAAAGTTAGATTCTTTCACCTCATTTAATACAATTCCTACATTTTTGAGCTTTTTGTCCCCTATCGAATTATTTAAAAACTCTATATAGCTTTTTTCTGTGACCTCAGACCTCGTTACATATACGATAGCATCACTCATATCTGATATAAGGAAAGAATCCGTAACTAATAAAAGAGGAGCCGTATCCAAAACAATATATTTGTATTTGTTTAGCGCTTTAGCAATGTCTAAAAGTTCTTCTAACTTGCCATTCTGTAAAAGATCTGTCGGATTTGGAGGAATAGAACCCGAATAAATAAAGTCACAGTTCTCGTTATAACTACTTGGATGAATAATTTCGTTAATAGAGATTTCCTCTCCGCTTAAGAATTCTGACAAACCTTTTGCCGTCTTCATTGAAGGATTGTAGCGTTGTAATTGTGGATTTCTAACATCTGCCCCAATTACCAAGACTTTATTACGTGAAGAGGCTAATATGATTGATAAATTGGTTGACACAAATGTCTTTCCTTCTCCTTTTACCGATGAGGTGACCATTATAACATGTGGTACATCTCTTCGAGGTAATAAAAAATTCAAATTGGTTACAAATATCCTGAAGGCCTCAGCCATAGGCGAAACATCATTAAAAGTAACGAGTGCATTTTCTTTGTTTTTCAGCTTTGGAATTTCAGCAATCACCGGTAAATCAGTAAGTTTAGTAAGATCTGCTCTTCTAACAATAGTACTTTGCAGAAGGCCTTTTAAATAAATGATTGCAAATGGTATCAGTAAACCTAAGGCAGCAAATATTCCCAATATAACTAATTTCCTAGGTGCAACAGGTTTTTTAAATATAAATGCTTTATCTATTACTCTTGCCTTTTCAGCAGTTATCTCCATACTGATCGCAGCTTCTTCCCTTTTTTCTAAAAGTAATAAATAAAGATTTTCTTTTATTTGCTGCTGTCTTTCAATACTTCTAAATAATTTTTCTTGCCTTGGAATTTTGCCAATCATCTGCTCAGAACCCCCTAACTGGCTTTCTACTTTTCTTTTTGCCAATTCCAATGTCGCCTGATTTTTTTGCAAAGATTGTGTCAAAGAAGATTTCATTTCTTCAATTTGTTTGTTTGCACTTTTTACAAGCGGGTTATCTGGTGTGGCTTCCTCCAAGTATTTATTTCTTTGAAGTACAAGTGTGTTATATTCCTGGATTGCTTTCCCAGCAGTTTCACTGTCCAATCCTATATTAAGCGGTAAAACATCTCCTGTCCCCTTTTTATTTAGAGAATTTTGAAGCATTTGATTAAGTTCCAACTGAGTTCCTATTTCCAGAATCTGAGCTTTACTCTGTTCTTTCAATTGAAGATTAATTTTAGCTTCTGTCGGCAAATCGACAATATTATTATCTGATTTATATCCTTCCTTTTGAGTTTCTACATCACCCAATTCTTGTGAAATAAGCAGAATTCTTTTATCAATAAAATCCTTCGTTCTCTTAGATTCAATATTTTTATCACTAATGGCGTAGACATTATACTGTCTTACTAAACCATTAAGAAAATCTTTTGCCTTATCTTTATTTTCAAAATCTACAGAAAGATTTATAATAGTTCCATCTTTATCCAACAAATCAACTTTTACAGCCTCCTGATAATCATTAACTGTACTTTCAAAATTACTATAGTTGAAATAAACATCTGAAAGGTCAACTTTTTTAGGTGCTTTAAAATCAGGATTCTTACTGATCATTACTACCGCAAAAGGTAAGCTCGTCGTTTTATTAAAAGAAGTTTTTATATCATTCTTCCATTCTTTAGAAGACAATATGATTTCATTACCTTTAGTTTTAATAGAAATTGGTTTCTTAGGTAATTCGGAATCTTTTTTTTCCTGAATAATATTGATTATGTAAGGATTTGTATTCCCATACAGTTCTACACTATTAAATGTTTGCTTAGCATATATAGGAGTTTGAAAGTTATTTTCTTTCAAGACATCTTCTACAATTGTTTTGGATTCAAAAACACCAACTTCATTTTCAATGCTATTGGTACCCATACCACTAAGACCGCCAATACTTTGTAACACCCCAATATCTCCGGATGCTACAGACATTTTTTTAGCATCTTTTATAAGTACAGATGTTTGAGCTTTATAAACAGGAGCAGTCGATTTTATAAAATAAATTGCCAATATCAACATCAGGAAAATCATTCCGAAAAAATATTTCCAATTTTTTAAATATGGACTTATAAGTTCTTTTACATCGACTTCTTTAGAGTTCAGTTTATCCATTTTTAAGGATTAAATTATCAATTGAAAAATTCTATTACAACACTTTATTTAAAACGTGTGCAAATATATCTATTATTTTAGATAATCTTTTTAATAATTATTAAAAAGATTGCAGGGGAATTGTTTTTATAGTATCCTATTTTCACTAAAGATATTATATATATACATCTCCTTTATCCATAATGTTCAAAACAAAGATATTTTTTTATTTTTTTATTTTATAGGTCAACATGAGACCTCCTCTTGTAGGTATTAATTCTCCACTTTTATTGAATTTTGTGGCATGTTCATATCTTGTGTTATTATCTTTAAAATATCCTTTATAAAATGATTGTGTCGTTCCTATTCCTGCATATAAATCCAGTCCCCAATTTTCATTAATGGTAAAGTGATATCCACCGCTTATTCCAAAAATAAATGCAAGGCCTTTTTGATATTTCCCCGTCACACGGACGCTTCCGTCAGGTAATATTTCAGCTTGTCCCAATTCATCCCGTACTGGTTTGTCATTCCAATAATTCCATTTTTGAAGATTGAAGGCTGCCATTGAAACATAGGTCCCAACATACCATTTCTTCATTCTCTCTCCAAAATAATATCTTCCTTCCAAGGTTCCCATATAGATCTGCAAATTCCTTCCACTAAAAGATTTCCAGGGTGAGACAAATGCTTCTGCCTGTAAAGAAATTTTATTACTGACTGGCTTTTCAACAGCTATATTATATATGCCTATTGGGGCAAAAAGGGTGTTAACTTTTACCTCTGTTTGAGCATTCAATGTAGATGCAAGAAACAAGCTTGCTGTAAAACATAAATTTTTAATCAGGAATTTCATTGGTATATAACATTTATCTTATTAATAACTATGTTCTCAGCGTTAAAAGGGTTTTCAGGAGTATAACAATGTCGTTTTTAAAAGAAAGATTATGATAATAATCCAGATTCATTCTTACTTTATCGGGAAACAATACTCCTTCATTATATTGTAAAGGATTTTTCTGTTCAGACAAGATTTGCTCTTCATTACGGTACTTAATTCCGGCTTCACTGGTAATTCCTGGTTTAAGAAAAAGAATAAGGCGATTTTTTCCTTCTAGCTTATCATAATACCCAGGGATATCAGGACGAGGACCAACTAAAGACATATCTCCCTTCAAAATATTAAATAACTGAGGAAGCTCGTCCAGTTTAGTTCTTCTCATCAAATTACCAATGGTTGATTTTTCAAATGTTTTCGGACTTAAGGTTCTGAATTTGTAGATAGTAAAAAGTTTTGCATTCCGCCCTATCCTTTTTTGAGTGAAAATCCCAGGGAAACCAGTATCCAAAGAGGCCAACAATACTAACAGAATAAGTAAGGGCAATAATATTATTACAGTAGAAATTGCTATACTATAATCCATCATCATTTTCCAAAAAGGGTATTTTTTCACAATATTCGTATTCCTTACAAATATATAAAATATGTTTGTAAGAATAAAGAAATCTTCAGCAAGTAAGGAACTTAAGGTGTCTATATCGGATTTTGAACTATTAAATATATTCTATTATTAAAATATTAAATTACTTTTCTATTTTGAGAAAAAAATTTTCAATACCTCTGCTATTCGTTTTTTATCTTTTTCTGTAAGATTAGATCCAGAAGGTAAGCACAACCCTTTTTCAAAAAGATTTTCAGCAATTTTTGATCCATAATAAGGACTATTTGAAAAAATGGGCTGCATGTGCAAAGGCTTCCAAAGTGGTCTGGACTCTATGTTATCCTGTAAAAATGCCAATCGTAGATCCGTACTGGTTTTTCCTGTTTTTGATGTATCAATTGTAATGGCTGATAACCAGTGGTTGGAATAAAAATCGTCACTCGGTTCTGAAAAAACATCCACTCCTTCAATGTCTTTGCATAACTCCAAATAAAAATCATGCATTTTTCTACGAGCTTCTACCCGATCATTCAAAACTTCCATTTGTCCACGACCTATTCCCGCGATAATATTACTCATTCGGTAATTATATCCGATATTGGAATGTTGATAATGTGGTGCTTCATCTCTGGCTTGTGTAGATAAGAAGATCGCATTATTTTTAGTCTCTTGCGAATGACATATCAGAGCTCCACCTCCTGAAGTTGTAATAATTTTATTTCCATTAAAAGATAAAATGCCGAAATCCCCAAAAGTTCCACATGCTTTACCTTTATATCTTGCGCCCAGTGATTCTGCTGCATCTTCTATAAGGGGTATTTCATATTTTGAAGCAACTGACAAAATTTCATCCATTTTAGCAGGCATCCCATAAAGATTTACAACGATAATAGCTTTGGGTCTCTTACCTTTTCTTAATCTATTTATGATTGCTTCCTCTAAAACAATAGGACACATATTCCAAGTTTCAGATTCACTATCTATAAAAACTGGCTGAGCGCCACAATATACAATGGGATTGGCTGAGGCAATAAATGAAAAAGTGGATGTGAGTACTTCATCCCCTTTAGTAATTCCTAATAATATCAGTGCTAAATGTATCGCTGATGTAGCAGAATTCAGGGCACAAACTTCGACGTCATCCTCAAGAAATTTCTTTAAATCAAATTCAAATTCATCAATATTGTTTCCAATAGAGGTTACCCAGTTTTTCTGAAAGGCATCTTCAATGAATTGTATTTCATTTCCTGAGAGATGAGGAGGAGAAAGCCAAATTTTATCTTGCATCGTGTGTTATTGAGAAGCAAATATAACTTTTCCTATTGAATTTAGATCTTAGTTTTTAAATTTATGACAGGGATTAGGAGTAATTTGGATCACCAAAACAAAGTCCAATTATTTTTTGATTCTATCACCCTGGCCTTTTCCACCTACTGTAGCAAAAATATATTTTAGGTAATCAGATACTGTTAAGTTCCGCAGCATTTCTGCATCTTTTTCAGCTAATTCAACAGGTGTTGACATATCAATTTCATTAATTTGAGCTAAACCAGTAATCCCAGGAAGAAAATTGTAAACTCCTCTTTTATCTCTTTCTTCTATTAGATCAGTTTGATTAAAAAGATTCGGTCTTGGACCAACCAGACTCATATCTCCAATTAAAACATTAATAAGCTGAGGAAGCTCGTCTAATTTTGACTTACGTAAAAATCCTCCAAATTTCGTCACAGAAGAATTACTTGAAAGATGCGTGGCTACTGACTTTGTATTGACATGCATCGTTCGAAATTTCATCAACTTAAATGGCTTTTTTTGTTTTCCCACTCTTTCCTGAAAGAAAATAGGTGATCCGGTATCAAATAGACCAATTATGTACAATATTATTCCTATTGGCCATAAAAAAAGAATTCCAAAAAAAGAGAATAAGAAATCGAGTATACGTATCATTATGAAATGTTTAGTAGTTTGAGGTTATATTTTAGATGTTAAAACTTTGTACAGTTTTAATTAATCCTTCCTGTACTGATACAGGTAAAGATTCTATTTTTAATTCATTTTTTATTTTCTGATTTGAAACTATATAAGATTCAGTCAGTTTCTTTAATCTCTCCGAGTTTAGTGGTAAATGTAATTTATCACCTAACTTTGCAACCTTCTCGATCATAGTCTTTGATATGTTCCAAAGTTTCGCTTTTTTACCGACTGCATGATTAATTGTTTTAATGAGCTCATTCGTTGATATAGCACTATCATCTGCAAAATTATAAATACCTGAGGATAAATTTTCATTAATTAACATCTGACCTATCAGGAAATTTAAATTATCAATGCTTAGAAATGATCTTTTATTTTCAAAAGCAGTTAATGGCCAGGGTAATCCTTTTTTAACAATCTTATAAAGTAAATTTAAATTCCCCTTATTTCCCGGACCATGAATCATGCATGGACGAATCACATATACTTTTTTGTTTGCAGGCAATGATTGATTAAGAATATATTCTTCAGCTTCTCTCTTGGACTTACCATAAGGTGTATAAGGATCAGCATCCACTTCTTCTGTCAGAATATGCTCTACTCTATCTGCAGCAGCTTTTACTGAGCTAAAATAAAAAAACTGATTAATTTCTGAGTTTAAGAATTCATTAAATAACTCAATCGTGAGGTCTCTATTTATTTTATAATATTCATTATCATCAGAAGTGTTGGATGTGTCGTGTGCTTTACCTGCCAAATGGATAACTGCATCAGCATTTGCTGGAAAATCACTCTTCCAATCTTCATTTCTAAGAGATAAGGAAATAATTTGATTGTCTTTCTGTCTTAAATATTCTGTAAGATTTTTACCTACAAATCCAGATGCTCCGGTGATAATTACATTCATAAATTAAATTTTAAATCTGAAAAAACAGGCTATAACTTCCTTTTAATAATATTTTCTAAATTTGAAATACAGGTAGACATTCTAAAATTATTTTCATAATATTTTCTGCTATTCTCTCCTAGCTGATTAAGCACATCTGTAGATAGGTCTGAAGCTTTAAGGATTGTATTTGCCAGTGACTTATAATCACCCGCAGAAACTGTAAAACCACAATCTGCCTCTAAAACATTATCTGCTCCTTCTCCGTTCAGCATTGCAATGATTGGTTTTGAAGCACTCATATAAGCTTGTAGCTTTGCAGGTACGGTAAGATTAAAAATAGGATCATCTTTTAAAGTTACAAGCATAACATCAGCCTTATCAAAAAAACTGGACATTGCTTCCACAGGATATCTTCCCATAGTAAATACGGTTTCCTGCAACTGATGTTCTTCGATAAATTCTTTAACATACGGCATCTTCCTGCCATCTCCAACTAAAATAAATTTGATTCCTTTGTTTTCTTTAAGCTCCAAAGCAGCCTGCATTATATTCTCTAAATCCTGAGCTTCACCAATATTCCCGGCAAACATCACTTTGAATCCTTCAGGTAGTTTTGGAATAGAAAAATCTTTATTTCCTTCAGATATGGTATCTTCCGCCCAGTTTGGAAAATAAACAATCTTATCATCAAAATTTCCTTTTTGATTGATTGATTTTCTAAACCCTTTAGAAGTAATCAAAATTTTTTCTGAATTTGTATAGAACTTTTTTATAACCCTTTCATAATATCCCAGAATCCATTTATTTTTCACACCTCCTGCAATAGATAAACTTTCGGGCCATAAATCCATTACCCAAAAATAAACTGGTGTTTTCCATATTTTATTCATTAAGAGAGCTGGATAATATTGCGTTATTGGGGAAGGTTCATGTACGATGACAGCATCAAATTTAGTATTAAAGCCCATAAAAAAAGCTTTAATGGATGCAAAGAATGCAAAGCTATAATAATTTATAAATAAACGTATACCTCCTCCTTTACCCCTTGGAAGAAGCAACGACCTTATTACTTTTACCCCATTTACAACCTGCTTTCTATTTTTGAAAATACTATATCCATCATAAATTTTGCCTTCGGGATAATTAGGAAGACCTGTCAGTACTGTCACATCATAACCCCTCTTCTGTAGTTCAAAAGCAAGATCATTACTTTTGAAATTTTCCGGATAAAAATACTGTGTTATTACAAGAACATTCATATATCTATTGTTCGCTCCAGACCACTCTTTTAATATAATCGGTATAAGAAATGATGATTCTTACGACTTTTTCGGATACGTTTGGCATAGAATAATCTGCAACCTGTCTGAAGTTCCGTTCATCTCCAATCTTCTGTCGCTGAACCTGCACCAATCCTTGTAGAATACGTTCCGGTGATAAACCTACCATCATTACACTAGATTCTTCCATTGCCTCTGGTCTCTCATGAGCCTGGCGTATATTAAGAGCTCTAAAGTTAAGTATAGAGGATTCTTCAGAAATAGTTCCTGAATCTGATAATACTGCATAAGAGCGTTTCTGAAGCGCATTATAATCATGGAATCCTAAAGGTTTAAGAAATTGGATTTCAGGACGTACCTCCACTCTCATTTTATCGATCATATTTCTTGTTCTTGGATGCGTGGAAACAATAATAGGATATTGATATTTCTCTGCTATAGCATTTAGAGAATCTATTAAACCTCTAAAGTTTTTTTCTGAATTAATATTTTCTTCTCGATGAGAAGATACTACGAAAAACTTCCCTTCTTCTAAGTTTAGTTTCTTGAGTACATCAGATGCATTAATTTCTGGTAAGTAATGGTTCAGAACCTCAAACATCGGCGAACCTGTTTTGATAATTCTGTCAGCGGGTAATCCTTCACGAAGTAAATATTCTCTTGCGATATCCGAATACGTAAGATTTACATCTGCAGTATGATCTACAATTTTACGGTTGGTTTCTTCCGGTACTCTTTGATCAAAACATCGGTTACCTGCTTCCATATGGAAAATAGGAATATGTCTCTTTTTTGCAGGAATTGCACATAAACAAGAATTGGTATCTCCAAGAACCAAAAATGCCTCTGGATTTAATTCTTCCAATAGCGGATCTATTTTTATTAAGATATTTCCTATCGTCTCTGTAGCAGTTTTTCCAGCTGCCTCCAGAAAATAATCAGGCTTTCTAAGTCCCAGATCATCAAAAAAGATCTGATTAAGTTCATAGTCATAGTTTTGACCTGTATGAACAATGATATGTTCTATGGCTTCAGATGCATCCAAAGCGGATAATACTCTTGACAATCTAATAATCTCCGGTCGTGTTCCGACAACCGTCATTACTTTTAACTTTTTCATTAATTAATATTTTAAACTTCTACAAAATAAGTATCTGCATCTTCAGGATTATATGCTTCATTAATCCAAAAAATAGTATATAATTCTTCCTCTCCTATATTCTTAATATTATGAGTATACCAGATCGGCATATCTACATAAGAAGGTTCTGTCCCGTCCAGATAAAAATCAAGAACTTCATCAGAATCAATTTTTCTCAGTTGGATTAATGCTTTTCCTTTAATAACAGCGAAACGTTCTATTTTTCTTGTATGAAAATGATTCCCTCTTGTTATGTTCGGAACTGTAGTTGAAAATGAACATTGTCCACCAATACCTAAACGGATGATTTCAACGAAAGCACCCCGTGGATCTGTATGTTGAGTAAATTTAACGGGATAATGATTCTTATGATCTATATAAGAACGGTAGGTATTAAATAAATTATGTTCAAAAGAATCGTTAATAGCCGGGATCTCACCATTATCAAAATATTTGGTTTTGAATTGGTTTAATAATGACAAAACTTCAGAAACTTTCTTACAGGCTGTAGGCTCAACAAATAACTCATTCTTACTTTCTTCCGAACGAATCTCACTAATAATTCGATCTACCAATTCTTGCACATAAATTAGCTTTACTTCACCATCATTGGCAATACTTGGAGTTTCGCCATGCGTTAACTGATAACAAAATGTAGCGACAAAAGAATTATAGAAAGGCTTACCAAACGCTCCAAAAACATTCGGAATAATTAAACCCGTAACTTTCCCACCATTTTCACTGGCCCACTTAACTATTATTTCACGCCCCTCACGTTTTGACCTTCCATATAAATTATCCCTTTCTTCCTGGGTTGAAGATGAAATCATGACGTGCGCTTTGGAGACTGTGCGTTTTAAAGACTCAACTAAATTCTGAGCTAAAGCTACATTAGTTTCATAAATAAACTGCTCGCTCTCATGACGATTCATGGCTGCCAAATGGACAATAACATCACATTTTGAAACAAATTCATCTAATTGCTGTTGATTGTCGAAAAACTCTTTCTTAAATTCAACATGTTCAAATTCTTCTGGAAATAAGCCCAGTGTATTATATAAATGACGGCCAACAAATCCATTTTGGCCGGTTATTCCTATTTTTTTCATTTAATTGTTTTTAAAACAAATATTTGATTATACTTTAAAGAGTGGTTACAAATCATTTTTTTGCGTAAAATAATTTAACTCAAACCGATATTCATCATCTATTTCTCCCAGTCCATAATCAGCTAAAACAAGTAATTTACTTCCTTCTTCAAGACTTTTTATCGCGGTTAGGCAACCACCTCTTACATGGAGGTAAGTTAAAGTTTCTGAAGAAAGTATATATTTATTTATCGTTAAATCTTTTGAAGGGTTCTTAAAATTATCCACTTCTATGACGTCTATTTCAAAGCTTCCATTGATACATGCAAACCAACGTGTTTCTATTTTATGTCCCTGCCAACCTCTTATAAATTCAGTTGAGTGATTCTCTATTGTGTAAATACGTTTAATTATAGAAGCATCAAACTCATTATTATAAGTTATAACACCCCTTAAGTCTTCATGCCTGTTTCCTTTTAATATCACCAGTTTATAGTTTGAATAATTATCTAAGAACAATTTCCTTATCAGATATTACTAAGAATATTGCATTACATCCTCACCAAACACCTCTTTTCGTATTAGTGGCAGAGTTGATATTAACTGCTTTAGACCTTCTACACCTTGTTGTTCCGTATTATGTGAATGATAATCTTCTATTTTTGAGATATCTTCTTCTCCTTCAGAAAAGTATTTAGCGTAGTTCAAATCACGGTTATCAGCAGGGATACGATAAAAATCACCCATATCTTCTGCTTTTATCATTTCCTCGCGCGTACAAAGTGTTTCATATAATTTTTCGCCATGACGAGTTCCGATAATCTTAACAGGGACCTTTTTACCAGTCAATTCAATTAAAGCTTGAGCTAAATCTCCAATGCTTCCTGCAGGAGCTTTATTTACAAATAAGTCTCCAGGATTTCCGTTTTCAAAAGCAAACAGAACTAAGTCTACTGCATCTTCTAAAGACATAAAAAAGCGAGACATATTAGGATCCGTAATCGTAATAGGTTCTCCTTTTTGAATCTGATTTAAAAATAGCGGGATAACAGATCCTCTGGAAGCCATTACATTTCCATAACGGGTCAAACAAACTGTTGTGTCTTTTAAATTACGGGCTTCTGCTACTGCTACCTTTTCCATCATTGCTTTGGAAATCCCCATAGCATTGATAGGATAAGCAGCTTTATCTGTTGATAAACAAATTACCTTTAAAACTTTATTTGCTGCAGCAGCAAGAATGACATTTTGTGTCCCTTCCACATTTGTTTTTACAGCCTGCATAGGAAAAAATTCGCACGAAGGAACCTGTTTTAGGGCAGCTGCATGGAAAATATAATCTACCCCTCTTGTCGCTGGTTCAACCGAATTATAATCTCTTACGTCGCCTATATAGTATTTAATTTTTTCATTTTTATACAGGTTACGCATATCATCCTGTTTTTTCTCATCACGAGAAAAAATGCGTATTTCTTTAAAGTGGTCGGTTTGTAAAAATCTGTTTAGTACAGCTGTTCCGAATGAACCAGTGCCTCCTGTTATTAGGAGTGTTTTATCTTTTATTTGCATATTAAAATTTCTAAAATAAAATTGGCAGGCCCAAAGTTAATAACTTTTATATTATGCCAATTAAAATAGGTTTTTGTTTTTAAAGTTATTTAAGTGAGTGAGGTCATTTAAAATTTATTATTCTTACAAAATTACTTTAGAGCAATGATCATAAAAACAACATAGTTATAAGGTTTCCAGGTGAATATCATTATATCGAAAATAATTGAGCGGTCTCAAAAGATATTTTTATTAGTAAAATATTCTCATTAAACTTTTGTTTTAAATTTGCATAATATACCGTTAACTTTCTGTTGATAGTAATTTTGGGGAAAATCCAATTGGTCTAAAAAAGATTTGAATCGGGCCATTGTTCAAAAACTAATCCAAAATTGAAACGATATTATAATACAGATACTCAGTATTATTTTACATATTTCTTTATACTTTGAAAATATTCATTGAACATTTGATACTGGTAATCCTTAGTATTATTTACTTTTGAATATTCCATTTTTACTGCTTTTAGTTTGTTTATATTTCTATAAGAATAACCTTCAGAATGCCACCAAAAAACACCTTTAGCTTTTTGATTTTTATATGATGTTTCGCTTATAAGCTCTACTACTTGTGCGAAATATTCTACTGGAATCAAACTGAAATTTGCGCCTTCATCTTTTGATGTTGTTCTATTCCAAATAAAAGGATAAACTGGCTTATTATATTGATCTCCATATTGTAAAGCTTGAATCAATTTATTCTTTATATAATTTTGATTCCCTCTATTATGTAATAAACCTGGATTGTAAACATAAAGTGATGGTGCCAGAAAATCTACTTCTTTAATAAGAGGAATTAAATTATCATTTTGTGATTTAAATGTTTGAATGGTTCCTGAATAATTTAAATAATTCAAGTGATAAAATCCCCACTTTACATTTGGCCTAAGCTTTTTAGCAAATCTTATGGCTTTCAGAAATTCTCCTTTGTAATAATCAACCATTCCTGGATCCTTCTGCTGTTGAAATGATTTTAGAGCTTTTCCTTCCCAATCTAAAACGGCAAACCCTGTTGAATTTACATCAGGAAATTTAGTCTCGATTTGGTTTCTAAGCATTTCCTCATTAAATTTTTCATCTTTGACAAAAAATTGCTGATAAAAAATCATATAGGTTTTTAAATTATTATCCTTAGAAAATTTCAATTGACTATCTGAATCCGGCTCGACCAAGAATAACAAATCTAAATTTTTCGCTTGTTTAACATCTAGGTTATTTTTCTGATTAGGTAAAAAAACACTAAATAATAAATTAAAGATCAATAAAAACATACATAAAAAACGCATAATTCAAATTTTTATTCATTAATATAATTCAATCTTCTATTTTTAACTAAACTAGAGAGGTTCTGGTAAATACTATAATTTGGTGATAACCAGAATATCTTAAATTATTATTGTTAAAGGAATAAATAATCCCTAAGTTGAGAACAGAATACGTATAATCACCCCTATCTCAAAACTTTATATTATCAACATTCAGAACTAATTAATTGTTTTTAATTCATATTATTCGTGTAAAAAAGGAACTTTAAAACAGAAACATAACTTTATTTAGTAATAAATATAGTTTCTTATGAATTAATTAAAAGTTCTCACAATTTGCATGCCAAATAAATTAAAAAACTGAACTACTATGGACTTAAAGTTCGCGTTCGAATGTTCCTATCTTATAATAAAATTATCTTTCTTTATAATTCTTAGGGACTTAAATCACTTATTCTATATTAACAAAACTATAGATTATTTACAAAGATCTTCAAATCCAAATACAGAAACCTTCGAGTTAAGCATTTTTTCATGTTTCTCTATATCTTGGGAATTTTGAAACCTATTTTTTATTTTTTTAGCAGGAATTCCTGCATAAATTGAATATGGCTCTACATCCTTTGTTACAATTGAGCCTAATGCGATAATGGCTCCATCTCCGATTGTGACACCTGCAATGATTTTGGAATATGCACCAATCCAAACATCTTTTCCAATTTTGGTTTCACCTAAAAAATCACGTCCAGTAAAAATACAGGGAACTCCAGGCATATTATATTTATGATCACCTCCTAGAATTGAAACATCATGGGCAATCATGGTATAATCACCAATTGTTACTTTTGGATAAATTATACAATTTGGGCCAATGTATGACCATTTCCCAGCTTGTAAATCTTTTGACACATTTGATTTACCACCAAAATAAAATGTTGAATCTAAATTTTTATATCCCAAAAAATTTCTATAAACAAACGTTTTCATCTCTCTGAAAACCTTTCTAATTCTTTGTTTAATTTTCATAAACCACACTTTTTATTTTAGAAACCTGAAATTCAGGATTAAATTTTTCATCAATTACTTGATAGCAATTTTTTCGAATCTCCTCTCTCGATACGTCTTTTTGAAACCACTGATAAATTTTATCCGTCAATGAATTAACGTTTTCATGTTCGAAAAAATCACCTGTCTTACCAATTTCTAAAGCTTCAAATTCAGGCATTTGTAATGCAAAATTATTGTGTGTTATTACTGGAGTTCCATACATTAAAGTATGCATTGCCGTAAGTCCAACATTGCCAGGGGATACACAAAGATCAGCGTTAAAAATATAATTTGCAATTGCATTTTCATCATACAACTGCCCTACGAACCAAACACAATCTTTAAGATCATACTCTGAAACTTTAGAATTTAGAAATTCTCGTTCCTCACCATCTCCGATTATAACTAAATTTAATGGAATATTCTGGTCTTTTAATTTCTTTTGAGCTTCTAAGATGTAATGTAGTTTTTTTACTTTAGTAAGCCTGCCAATGAAAATAAGTATAGGTGCTTTATTTCCAAAATGATTCAAATATACATCTGACTTTATCAATTTCTTCCTAATGACAATTTGCTCTTCATAATTTAAAGAATTATAAATAACATGTAATTTAGATGAACTAAAGCCTTCTTTTATCATCAATTTTTTGGCATATTCTCCATATAGAAAAA
Source organism: Chryseobacterium sp. ISL-6 (assembly GCF_018613715.1). GTDB lineage: Bacteria > Bacteroidota > Bacteroidia > Flavobacteriales > Weeksellaceae > Chryseobacterium > Chryseobacterium paludis. The sequence goes on from NZ_JAGGPT010000010.1 coordinate 324,134, forward strand.
TTCCGGTTCCCATTGAAAAGAATATTTTTTTAATAATTTTAATTATAAATGATTCTTTTCCATACCAGCCATGAGTCCATAAATACACCTTTTTAGATGAAAATATAGAAAGAAATAAGATGAGCCATGTTGATAGGCAATAGTACTCACCTAAAATAATATAATTGCTGTAATTCTTAAAAAATAAAGAAATAGCGCCTGATTGCCAGTAAAAATTAGAAAATAACGGAACATTTTTTAATTCTCCTTTAAATCCATGTAATTCATTATAATCTAATTTTTTTACATCCCCCATTTTGTCTCCAAAATAAAAGTCACAATCTAAATGCTTATCCATTAATTTAAATACACCCAATCTATAGTGCTGAGCATAGTTATAAATCAAGCAAATTTTTTTTCTTTGATCAATCATATTTTATAAGGAATTACACCAAAACGATTGGTAATTGAATAGTAAATAAAATAAACCAAACAATATGAAAAACAAACTATTAATACTTCTAATTTTTTTCTCTTTGGAATATTAAATATGAAGTTTGACATAATTATCACTTCAAAAATAGTTAAATAATAAGTAAATCTAGAAACCTGTGGAACGGCTAAAAACAAGTTCAATACAATAATTCCTACCCAAAAAAGTTTCATCTGGATCACATTGTTATACAGGTTGTATTTTTTTGTATAAAAATAAATATACATAAACAAAAGCGTTTTAGGCACGATGAAGATATAGTTTGCAATTCTATTAAAAGCACTACCAGCATTATAATCTTCATAATTGGCATATTTTTCAAATGGCAATAATGCTAAATAAGATTTTGCCAAATCTAAAACTCCTGAAAATCCAATAAAAAATGTTATAACTAAGATCGCAGAATACCAGAAATAAGAAAGGTTAATTCTTTTTAAAACAAATATAATGGGAATCAAAGCTAGAATTGAATAATGAAACAATGCACCTAAACCAATATAAAAAAAGAACTTAAGCTGTTTCCCTTTCACTAAAAAGTGAATGGATAACATAAATAACGATACTGCAATAGCTTGTCTAACAATACTGAATGAAAAGAAATAATAAAAAAGAAAAATATAAAACAAAAATGTTAATAAAGGTGACTTAGTTTCTTTTCTAAAAACATAATTTAGAGGAAGAAGAGTTAAAACACTTGATACAAATAATATAATTCTAAATTCTTGAAAATATTCTTTTACAAATACATTTAAGTAAAGCCAGCCTATTTCAATTTTTTTTATTAATTGAGGAATTTTATGTAAATCGATTTCATACTTGTAGTTTAATAAATAATTATTGGTATCAATTCCGACAGTATATGCCCTAAATGTCGCAATTATTATTAAAAAAAATACAACAATAATTGTATTCTTAATCCTTAAACCAAGAAAAAATAATACAATTAGTATAATCATTAAATAAATTTCCATTTACTTTTCTATTAATTCAAAAATTTTATTTTCAATCAATGTTTTTTGCTCTAAGGTGACTTCTTTTATTAATTGTTTTAATTCTTGTTCTTTTAAAATCAATGCTTCTATTGCCTCTTTAGTTAGTTCACTGACTAAGAAATCATTTAAATCCACTCCATCAAAAATATCAATTATCTTCTGAGTTTTTAAATCATTATTCAATAGCCCAATTGGAATTACATTATATACCATTCCTAATAGCAAAACATGTAACCTGTTACTAAGTGTAAAAGAGAATTTATTGTAGAAAGACAAACTGTCCCATTGTAAACAATCCTTGTGAAAACTTACATTTTGATTATTTTTGAAATGGGTAAATAATTCATTATTGTATTCAAAATCGTGATTAACTTGATAAAAGAAGGTTACTTTTTTATCCGTATTATCTAAAATATTTTGGATTGCATCTACTATTTTCCGATGATAATTTTCATCATTTAATCTTCGAAAAGAAACACCAATTTCATTAGATTCAGATTCAACAATATCTTTTGGAGAATATCCAAAACACATATCTGGGATATAATCAATATTTTTGAATCCTAGTCCTTTTAATGCATTTACATTAGTATAACTTCTACAAAGTATTTTTTCGGTATTTTTAGAAAAAAAGTTCACCGACCTTTTGTCTAGTTCATTTTTGTAATGAACGTCATTGCCTACCAAGTAAGATTTTACACCTTTAGATTTAAATATCTTAAAAATTACTCCGATCAGCATATTCTTCAGAAACACTTTCTTGTTCCCTGCACTTCCAAAAGGACCAGGGCTTTTAAAAATATGTGTAATCCCCAAATTTGAAAAATATAACGGAACTACACTCTTTCCTTTAAAACTTTTATTGGTAATTTCTGATAATTCTTTTACGTTTTGGGTATCTTTTAAAAGCTCTTTTTTAAATCGTTCCGGCACATTTCTGGTATCTAGGTAAACCTGTCCAAATCTGGAAATCTGATCAATCAAGCACTTATTAATCAGTAAATCACCTACATTATCATATTGTGTAGCAACTATGTATACTATTTTATTTTTCATTTAAAAAAATTCAGATTTTAAATCATTTACAAAATTTTCATAATTGACTTGGGCATTAAAATTCAAACTCCAGAATTTTTTTACTTCTTCTCTACTTAAATTTTCGCCCAATATCTGATTTATTGCCAAATTTACATCTGAAATGAGTGGATCCGCATTTAATAGCTTTCCTGTTTCTTTCTGAACAATTTCTCCACTTCCCCCAACATTGGTAGCAATTACCGGTATACCAAAAGATTGTGCTTCCATAATAGAAACTGGAATGCCTTCAGAACTACTTAGGTTGATGAAGATGGAAACTGGATTTTCTTCGTAATACTTATAAATTTGGGTATTCGGAACACCTCCGTTCAATTGAACTTTTAGATTGGATAATTCTGGAATACTATTTTTTATATTTACTCTTTCTTTACCATCTCCAAAATGAGTCCAGGTAATCTTTTTTTCAGGGTTTAATTTTGCAAACTCTATAATAGAATCGGCAATTAATTGAACTCTTTTCATAGGATCAATCCTGGAAACAGAAACGATACTTACTTCATTTTCTAAGTTTTGGGGTGCTATTTTCCCCTTATCGAAAACACCGAGTTTTGAAACTTTTATTTTGTTGTTAACTTTATATTTCCCTTCTAAGTAGTCTTTACCATTTTCTGAAATCGAATACAATCTATCTATTTTCTCTAAAACATCTTTTCTAAAAGGCCAAAATGCCGGAGTCGAGGGAATTCCTTCATAAATATCATATCTATGTGCCCTGGAAATTAGTTTAAATTTCTTTGTCTTTTTAAGATCTATAAATGCTTTAGTTGCTTCTGTAAACCAATAAGTATATAATAAATCTGAATCAGAAAATTTATAATTTTTGAAATACGATTTGTAAGCAATTACACTAGAGGAAAATTGAAATATATGTTTAAGTGAACCTACTGAATTGATTTTCGATTTATATTTCCATAAAGCATTCCAAAAAAAAGAACTGACAGCAGTTTGTAGAATTCTCTTATTTTTATTCTGAAAGTGCTTAGAAAAATCTTTTTCAATTTTTACGTTTGCAGGAACCTGTCTAATCTCATCACTAATTTCAGTTGGAAAAATCACCACTTCATCAAATGCTTCAGCCAGAATATTGATTTCTGCCTCTAAAAATGCTTCAGTTTTAAAATAAGGAAACCTTCGGGTAAATAAAATTACTTTTCTAGCCTTCATACCTGAATTAGTTTTTAGCGATAAAACCCTCACATTTAGCCATCAAATCATTGGCAAAAGGAATATGAAGGGACTTATTAACAGGAAGATTATTAAACCCAATTTTACCATCAAAATCAAAATTCCTTGTGATTTTACCATCAAGTGAGATATCTACTCTATTGAAGAAGTCTATTAATCCATCAAAACGGCTATTGAATCTATTTCCAAATCCTTCAAAACCTCCATTTAAAAATACAACGGGAGTCCCCATTGCTAAACATGGAAGTGCACAATGAATTCTTGAAGTGACTACTAACTTTGCCTTACTTAATCTCTTTAGATACTCATCGGCAATCTTGAAGTTATTTTCTATTGTAGTTTCAGGAATGACTTGTGTAATGAATTTTGCTTTTTTTAATATGTCATCAGAAAATTGAGTTTTAAACACTTTCTTTTTTAGCATAAATTCAAAAAACCTTCTTCTTTTAATTCTACTCAATAATTTAATTCTTGAGTTTAGCATTTCTTTAAGAGAAAAGTAATGAAAAAGAGGATCAATGAATAAAATTTCATCTGAAATTTCTTCTGGTTTTCTTATATAGGTTCTGCCTAAAGTAAGTGTCAAACAACCCGAATAATAAGCATCTACACCATGATCGCTTAACAATTTAGCGGTAGCTTTATCTCTACAACCAATTGGTTGATGTTTTTTAAAATAATTAATACTTTTTTCTTCCGTCATTCCTTCATAAACTGAAGAATTGATATGCATTGAAACAAATAACGGATTTATTTTCTCAGAAGGGGGCCAATTTTTAGGATTGTGCATATACCAACCGTTCATGATCATTTTGATATCATCACCCTCATAAGTATTTAATTCTTCTCTATCTCTGTAAATATCTACCTGGGGTAAATATTGCTTTGCGGCAAGTGCTTGTACATAGTCTCCAACATTTGTTTGTTTCCTTGAACAACCCATTAAGCCATACTTTTTGATTTCTTCCATTTTGAAATAACTTTTGATTTTAATGATATAATATATTTGTAATTAAATATGGTAAATACTATTAATGATATTAACACTGATAAAGGGAAAATCCATTTGTTTTCCACATACAGTAAACTTGTAAGTACTATAAAAATTATAGTTAAAATTATAGTGTTTATAATTGGGAATTTAATTTTTAAAAAATGTTGTACATGAATTCCTCTGAAAATTAAAAGGACAAGATAACCAAGCATAATGGATAAACTAATCCCATACAATCCCATATACTGAACAAAAAAGAATGAGGTCGAAATTGTAATAACTCCACCTAAAATTGAAGAATATAAAATCCCTTTGGTTTGCTTAGCTCTTAAATAAGCGGCTCCATAAAAAGCAGAAATAGCTTGTAGAAAAACAGCAAATAATAAAATCGGAATATATTTCCACGATTCATAATATCCTTTACCTATAAATTGCATCATAAATTTTGAACAACTTACCAGAATGATGATGACTCCCATAACTAAGTTCACATATCCAGAAAGAATATTTGTAAATTGAGTTTCCGCTTCTTCTTGGTTTGAGGTTTTTATTACTTTTTCCTGCCAAGCCAATGTAAATACGTTTGTGATAACTAAAACTATAGTTGGGATTTTATATGAGATTGCAAACAACCCATTATATTCTTTACCTAGATATCCTAAAATTACATATCTTGTAGAAGCCGAAATCAGCCACCAGCTCAATGTATTTGGTAACAAAGGCAATGAATATTCACATAATTCCTTGATTAATTTGGAATCAATTTTCTTTGCTCTCAGATATTTCCACCAATCATTTTTGATAAACAGCCAGATAATTACCCCACTAAGGGCAATTATATTTGCTAGCAATACACCATCTACTGAGCTCTTAAAAAAATATAAGGCAATTCCTGTATTGAAGACAAAAAACAATGAATATACAACACTAGTAGAAGCATATAATCTGTTTTTCCCAATACCTCTAGTTCCTTGTTGAAGTGTTGGAAAAATCATCATTAGTACTGAAAATATATAGAGATACAGTTGATGATTCCAATCTATAAAAAAGCTTAAAATCCAATAAAGAACAGTATAAATGGCTATATTTCTAAAAAGTAAGCCAAAGACATTTTCAAAGATTTCGTCTTTCTTTTCAGACTGGTTCTTATCTAGCAGCCATCTTAGTAAAGAGGAGTCAATTTGCAAACTTATACAGGGTACCAAAAATGAAATGGACGTTAAAATCAAATCATACTCTCCAACTTCTTCTTTAGTTAGAAAATATGTCATAAAAAAAACTAATACAAATGATAGAACTTTTGAACTGAAGTTCCCAATCATATAAATAATCGTTAGGTAGGCAAGGCTACTGTTCTTGTTTTTTTCCAAAATAATATTTCAACTTGTTCAGTTCACTTCTTTAAAAATGTATGTTATGCGTTAAAATTCTTAATAATTTACAATTCAATATGTAATATAATTGTTTCTTTTACCAAAAAATTAAGGTAACATTAAGATTTTTCAACCCATTTTTGTCTCCACAATATTTGTTATTGCAGTAGTAATTCAGATCTATAAAAAATTCCAATCATCTATGATAGCTTCACCTTAGGTAATATTTTGTTTCTGAATTTACTTGAATTCTTCTATAAACAAATTAAGTATCCCTTAGCCCTAGTATCTTTACCCATGAGCTGTATTTTACATGTTGGTTTGTTCTGTTAATCATTTCCAAATAGATCTCTTGTGTATACTTTATCTTTAACATCAGATAATTCAGGAGCGTTACGATTAGAAATAATGATATCACATTCTTTTTTAAACTGCTCTAAATCACTTACTACTTTAGATCCAAAAAAATGATCTTCTTTCAAAACTGGTTCATATACTTCTACTTCAATTCCTTTTGCTTTAATTCGTTTCATCACTCCTTGTATGGCAGATGCTCTGAAATTATCTGAACCAGACTTCATAATTAAACGATACACACCAACTTTAGTAGGTTTTTTAGCTATAATAGAATCGGCAATAAAATCTTTTCGTGTTCTATTAGCATCTACGATTGCCTGAATAATATTATTTGGAACAGCATCGTAGTTAGCCAAAAGCTGTTTAGTATCTTTAGGAAGACAATATCCTCCATATCCAAACGAAGGATTGTTATAGTGTGAACCTATTCGGGGGTCAAGACCTATTCCTTCTATAATCTGACGACTGTCCAGGTGATACATCTGAGCATAACTGTCCAATTCATTAAAGTATGCCACACGCAAAGCAAGATATGTGTTGGAAAATAACTTTATTGCCTCTGCTTCAGTAGAGTCTGTAAATAAAGTAGGAATTTCTTTCTTTATTGCTCCTTCTTTTAGAAGGTCTGCAAATACTTTTGCTCTTTCACTTTGTTCACCAATGATAATACGGGATGGATATAAATTGTCATATAAAGCTTTACCCTCCCTTAAAAATTCTGGAGAAAATATAATATTCTGGAATTCCAATTTATTTTTTAAATCTTCTGTAAACCCTACAGGTACCGTCGATTTTATGATAACAACAGCATTGGGGCTGTATTCTTTCACATCGAGTATCACTGTCTCTACACTACTCGTATTAAAATAATTAGTTTTAGGATCATAATCCGTAGGAGTGGATACAATAACATAATCTGCATCCTGATAAGCTTCTTTTTTATCTAAAGTCGCTTTAAAATCAAGATCCTTATTTGTTAAAAAATCAATAATTTCTTTATCTTCAATCGGAGATTTTCTATTATTTAATATTTCAATTTTTTCAGGCATAATATCCAAAGCAAGTACTTCATTATGCTGAGCCAATAATATTGCATTTGATAAACCTACATATCCTGTTCCTACTACCGTAATTTTCATTAATTTCTTTTTGTATTTACTTGTTTAATTCAAACTATTATTGTTCAAAAAATATTTGTTATAATCTTTTATCGGCAAAGGTTTTAGACAAAATACCTTTTACATCATATACCACTCCATTTTCTTTAAGGTTAAGGGTAAGATTGAGATTAAGAAATTCTGTATGAGCTACAGTTAAGATGATAGCATCAAACTTGTCTCTAAGAGCAGCAATTACACTATTAGCTTCATGCTTACCATTATCAGATATATTGTTGCCAATAGGGGTTTCTATTCTGGTCACAATGCCTGGATTAAGTCCAGAATAACATACAATTCCGTACTCTTTCATCACTTCTTCAGGATTTGCCCATGGATCGTAAGTGGTAACCTCCACTCCATACTCCTCCAAATTTGTAATTACATCAATAGCTTTAGAGTTCCTTATATCTGGACAATTTTCTTTGAATGTAATTCCCAGATTCAATACTTTAGCTCCTTTAACCATAATATTCTTCTGGATCATGAGTTTAATTACTTGAGAAGCTACAAAAGCCCCCATAGAATCATTCAGCCTTCTTGCACTTAGAATTAATTCAGAATAATATCCAATTTCCTGTGCTTTCTGAGCCAAATAAAAAGGATCTACTCCAATACAATGTCCACCTACCAATCCTGGTTTAAAAGGAAGAAAGTTCCATTTTGTCCCAGCAGCTTCCAATACATCATGTGTATCAATATTCATTAATGAAAAAATCTTTGCCAATTCATTCACGAATGCGATATTCACATCACGTTGTGAATTTTCAATCACTTTAGATGCTTCCGCCACTTTAATGGTAGGTGCCAGATGTGTTCCTGCCGTAATGATCGATTTGTATAAATCATCTACCACTTTTCCTATTTCAGGAGTAGAACCCGAGGTTACTTTTAAGATTTTATCAACTGTATGTTCTTTATCTCCTGGGTTAATTCTTTCTGGAGAATATCCGGCAAAAAAATCTTCATTAAACTTTAAGCCTGATACTTTCTCCAAGACCGGTACACATTCTTCTTCAGTTACACCTGGATATACTGTGGATTCATAAATTACTATATCTCCCCTATTAAGTACTTTCCCAACCATTTCTGAAGCCTTATATAATGGTGTCAGATCAGGATGATTATGCTTATTCACTGGTGTAGGCACTGTAATAATATATACATTAGCATCTTTAAGATCATCTAAATCTGAAGAGCAATACAATCCAGTCCGTAAATTTTCTGAGTAATCAACTTGTCTAAAAAGATTAGTTTCAGCTAAAACAGATTTCAAAATATCATTATCAACCTCCAATGTATGATCAACACCTTGATTTAATTCTACAATTCTTTCCTTATTGATATCAAAACCTAACACCGGATATTTTGTAGCAAATAAGCGCGCTAAAGGTAAACCTACGTAACCTAGTCCTATTATACCGATCTTAGTGTGTTTATTCATTGTAGTATATTTTATCTCCTTAATGATTATTGATTCCTTTAAATTTATTTATCTAATAAATTATTTCCTAAATATCCTTCGCCACCAAACTTCTTTTTTATCACTGTTGTAGCCATATCCATATCCATAATTATATCCATAACCATAGCCACCTACATTTTTAGCAACATCATTAATAACAAAAGATACATTCTTCAACTTTGAATCATTAACCAAATTATTAGCAAAATCAATCAAAATATTTTTTGATACTCCAGATCTCACAACATATAAAGTAGCATCTGCAATATCTGTGAAATTAAGGGTATCTGAAACCAACATAAGTGGTGCAGAGTCAATTACAATATAAGCATACTGTGAAGCCAGATCCTTTATAAGCTTTTGATATCTTCCATTAGAAAGAAGCTCCTGAGGATTTGGAGGGATACTTCCTGCATAGATAACATCACAAAATGGATTTGTGTCTGAAGTATGTATTAGTTCATCAACATTTACCGTTTCATCATATAAATACTCTGTAAGACCTTTTCTTTTAATTGGTTCACTATCATAACGCTGAATCTGAGGATTTCGAATATCTGAACCAACTAAAAGTGAGCGACCATTTTTATTTGCAAGAGTAAGAGCCAGGTTAACCGAAGTTAATGTTTTTCCTTCTCCTTTTATCGAAGATGTAACCATAATAATCCTTGCTGAATCCTTAACAGGCAATACAAATTTAAGATTAGATATCAATACCCTAAATGCTTCTGCTAACTCTGAAAAATCATTTTTCTGCACCAGGTGGATCTCATTATCTTTCAATGATGGTATCTCCGCCAGAACACCTAGAGAAGAACGTTCTGTAATGTCAGCTCTGCTATATATTTTATCATCCCATAAAAAGAATACATATAATAATCCAAACGGGAGTAATCCACCTAATAAAATTGCTCCTAAAAGAATTATAATTTTTTTAGGTGATACAGCAATATCCTGAGTAAAAGCAGGATTAACTATTTTAGCTTTTGGTAAATTAATTGATAAATTAATTGCATTTTCCTCTCTTTTCTGTAGCAAAAAGAGAAAAAGCTGCTCTTTAAGTGTTTGTTGTCTCTCTATACCACGATACACTTTTGATTGGCCAGGTACTTTCTCAATGAGTCCGTTATTTACTGAAATTTGTCCATTCAATTGATTAATAGAAGCTTGTACTGTTTCTTTTTGTTGACGAATATTATCACGAACAATTTCTTTCAATGCCAAAATCTCCTTATTCATTTCTACCACTGCTGGGTTTTCATTTGTGGCCTGTTTTAATGTTTTATTTCTACTGATAAGCAAAGTATTATATTGAGAAATAGTTTGCTCCAATGATGGATTAAGGCCTAAATTGGAAGGCATAAGTTGGTTTCCTCCTTTTGAAGCTTCTTCAGCCAAAGAATTTAATAAATCCAATTGGGTCTGTTGTAGAAGGAGAGATTTTGTATTTTCACTCGTATTTTGAAGTGCCAGCTGAGCCTGTGCTTCCAAATCAACGATACGATTGCGGTTCTGAAAATCTTCTTTTTGGCTTTCTACACCGGAAAGATCACGGGTTATTACCTCAAGTCTTTTATCGATGAACTCCTGGGTATTTTGGGCTTGTAAGTTCTTATCTCTTAGCCCATCCAGATTATACTGCCTTGTAACTTCATTAAGAATAGCTTCTGACTTCTCCGGAACAGCACCAATAATACTTATATCCATCAGTAATGCTTTTTCGTCGGGCAAGTCTACTGTTATATTCTTTTCAAGTTTTTTCAATCTTTCCAACGGATTCCAAAAAACGATTTTATATTTGGTATTCGAAGGTAACTGAGCATTCTTTTGTAGAATCACTGTTCCAAAATCAAGCTTTAGAGGTTTATTAAATACTCCTTTTACTTCACCTTTTTTCTCTTCCCATAAAGTGAATTGAATTCCATCAATTTTTGTCACCAAATATTCAGAGGAAATAAAATTCTTATCATAATCAGAACTTATGACTTTAGCTATGATAGGTACATTTGTGAAAAGTTCTGAATCTTTAATTTCTCCTTTACTAAAATATTGTACATTAAGATTTAGATTCTTCACGACCTTCATAAGAATCGGTCTTGAATTAACAACTGCAGCTTCACTTTTCAATTCATCAGCATTACCCAGGCCTAAACCGAGGTTATCTAAATCTGCCAGTGCACCAGTAATATCCGTTTGTTTTTTATCAAATTTAAGAGTTGTAATGGATTGATATTGAGGTACTGCATATCTTAAATACATAAAGCCTCCAATTAAAAAGATTAGGATAGATATGACAAACCATGGCCATTTATGCAAATACTTCCCAATAATTTTTCTCAAATCTAATATTTCTTCCTTTTCCTGAAATTCTGTCTGCTGCATACTGTGATTTATCGTGTTAAAGAAATGATAAGAGTTGCTACCCCCAACGCTGAAGCGAGAATCTGAAAAGTAAGGGCTCTGTTCGGATTAGAATTAGCTTGTACCTGCTTATTTTTGTCAGGTTGTATATATAAAACATCATTTTGTTTCATGTAATAATAAGGTGAATTAACGATATCTGACCTCGACATATCTAAGTTTACAACCTGATCAATACCATCATCTCCGGTACGAATCAGTTTTACTTTTGTACGATCCCCAAAATCGGTCATATCCCCAGCAAGACTAAGTGCTTGAAAAATATTGAGCTTCTGCGTACTGCTTTCCTTTTGACCTGGAGCTTTAACTTCTCCTAAAACACTTACATTAAAATTCTTTAAAGTAATAGTAACCAAAGGATCTGTAAGATATCTCTTTAATCGGGATTCAAGATCATTTTTTAATTGTACTTGTGTCATACCTTTAGTATATACATTCCCCAATACAGGAAAGTTAATATTCCCATCTTCGTTCACCATATATTCACTTGGTTGTACAAATTGGTTAACTCCATTAGGAGCTTCACTTCCCACACGATTTGCAGTATTAAGGTTAAAGGGTTTTACAGCCGTCTCATCAAGTGCAGAAACCAGTATTAAGAGAACATCCCCTTGTTGGATATGTAACCCCTCAAATTTAGCCTTGGCAATTTCCTCCTCCATATTCTGCTGCGACATATATACCATATTCTGTTTTGGTTTGCACGATGCCAAAACCACCAACAGTATTACAAGGTATGTAATAATTTTTTTATTCATAATGTTATTTAAGTCTACTGTAAGTAGGTTCTCAATATGTTATAAAAATATTATGATTGAATAAACTACTTTTTCTATTAAACTGTGATATAGTATCCACCAAAATGGTGATGTTTTTATTTATCTAAAATAATTTCTAGTTTTTAATTAAAGCCAATATTCCCACAGTAATTGAAGCGATTACAGAGGCTACTGAAATATAAAGTCCTGTATTTGGATCCACTCTTGCAGCCTTCTCTCTATTTGAATTCGGCTGAACATAAACAACATCATTTTGCTTAAGATAGTAATAAGGAGAATTGATGAAATTAGCGCTTGTAAGATCTACTCTTTCCTTGTTAATTTGTCCATCATTATTCCGAACAATTAAAATATTGTTTCTAACTCCATAAGGTGTAAGATCTCCTGCCAGACCTAATGCACTTAACAATGTAGTATTTCCATCAGGTATCACATAAGTTCCCGGTTTTGTAACTTCTCCCAAAACAGAAACTTTAAAATTAATAAGTCTAATATCAACTATAGGATTTTTCACATAATCTTTAATAAGATTACTTAATTTCATCCTTAATGTTTCGATATTTTCATTTTTAGTACTTACCTGTCCGATTTGAGGAAAAATAATATCCCCATTAGTATCTATAGTATAAGTTGGTCCTGATACAGGAACTTGCTGTGCAAGATTATTAGAACTTGGTATTGAATATTGTGAAACCGTAGTCCCTGAAGAATAATTTTGATTAAAAGGTTTTACAACATCCAGATCCTTTGCGGTAACAGTTATAATCAACTGGTCTCCAGGTTGGAAATCAACCCTGCTATTTTTTATTGAATTTTCCAGCACAATACCATCAATATCTTTCATATAATTAATGTCTTGTTTAGCTGCACAAGAAAATATCACCAAACTCACAGCTCCATAAATAAAATATTTCAAACTCATTCTTTATAATTTTTCCACAAAAATAGGATAATTAATTTTTAAGCAAAATTTGCTATGATTTCTTATTACAAATAATATATTATATTGAGCTGTTAACCTCAGGTTCTTTATCCAAAATCTCAAATTCCGAATTATTACTTATAAATTCAGGAACAATCGTTTTAAGTATCCTAACCACCTGTAACTTATCTCTTTTTACAGCAGCCAGAATAATCTGTTTACTTAAGACATCTACTTCATCAAATTCCATTAAAGGATCTCTTGAAATTAAAATTTTCTCGTGGTGGGTAGGAATTGTAACTGTATTATTGCTTAAAAGCTCTTCATATAGTTTTTCACCAGGTCTCAATCCAATAAACGTAATTTTAATATCTACATCAGGAGTATAGCCTGATAATCTTATCATTCTTTTTGCTAAATCTAAGATCTTAACGGGTTCACCCATATCGAATACATAGATTTCTCCACCATTCCCCATTGTTCCAGCTTGAAGTACTAACTCGCAAGCTTCTGGAATTGTCATAAAATATCGAATGATATCAGGATGTGTAATAGTTACAGGACCTCCTTTTTCAATTTGCTTTCTAAAGTGTGGAATTACTGAACCATTGGATCCCAATACATTTCCAAAACGAGTTGTAATAAATTTTGTAGTATTTCCAGGTGAGTTTTGTAGAGATTGCACAAATAATTCCGCAGCTCTTTTTGAAGCACCCATTACATTAGTTGGGTTTACCGCCTTATCTGTAGAAACCATTACAAAACGATTTACTTTATATTTTTTGGATAGTAAGGATAGGTTCTTAGTTCCTAGAATATTCACAAAAATAGCTTCATGAGGATTTTCTTCTATTAGTGGCACATGTTTATATGCCGCTGCATGATAAACCATAGAAAACTGATAATCTTCAAATACTTTTTCTAATCTGTAACTATTAGATATATCAGCCAATACAAACTTAAACCTTTGATCTGGGAATTTTTCCAAAAGTTCCAATTCCAGTTCATATAAGGGTGATTCAGCTTGATCCAGCACAACAATCAATGAAGGATTAAACTGTGCTACCTGTCTTACGATTTCGCTACCAATAGAACCCGCTCCTCCAGTTACCAATACATTTTTTTCAAAATGTCTTTTTGTAACATCCTCACTTTCTATTTTAATAGGTTTACGATTTAGTAAATCTTCAATCTGAAGTTGACTAATACCACCCACTAAGTCACTATCTCGCATTTTGCTAAGCGTAGGTGCTTTTAGTACTTTAAGTCCATTATCTAAAGCCAGTGTCATCCATTCTTCAATCTCCTGCTTTGTCATGATCTCTTTAATCAGTAAGACAGCATCAAATTGTTTTATAAGCTTTTCACTAGTAAAGAACTGACTTTTATTATATATCTTATATCCTAATAACAAGGCTCGATTGGAATCAGATCTTCCCGTAAGAAATCCTTGTAGTCGATATGGATAATTTGGATTATGCATAATTGCTCGTGCTAAAGCTACAGAAGCTTCACCAACACCAACAACAGCTATTCTAACTTTAGAAGATGCCCCCTTAATATCAATAAGAATATTAAAGAACTGTTTTGTTACCATTCTAAAAAAGAACATTATAGAAACCGAGATAAGGAAATACAAAAACAGATTAGGATATAAAAATAATGATCTCCCCACTCCTAATTGCCACAAATAGTTAATCACTAAAAGAGAAACCAGTGTACTTCCTGAAGATAAAATAATTTTAAAGAAATCGAAAAAAGTGGAGTGCCTGATAATCCCAGCGTACGTTTTAAAAACATACATAAATAAAATATTCGTTCCGATCAGTAAAAACCTTTTTTGAACTGTATATTCCGGAAAATTAACCTTCACATCCAAATTTCTTAAGAAAAGGCGTGAAAGCAGTATGGAAATCAAAACAATCAGGATATCAATAAGAATAACCAACCACCTCGGTATATATCTCAATTTGGTGATTTTCACAATGTTATCGCCATTGTAAAGAGCATTAAAAGCGTCATGCAACTTTTTCATTCAACATTAAGTGATTTTATTAGCTTGGCAAAGGTAATAGATAATATTCATAATTCTAAACACAATAATTAAATTCTTTTTTTTTCATCATCTATTCCTATTAAAACATCTTCTTTCTAATATTATTACATATAATAGTAATATTATATATAATCCACATTTTTTTAGTCTAATTTGTATTTTATTTTTATTCTTTTCCAGATACAAATCCCAAAATACAAATATTGCAAACCACATGCATTTTTCGTGCCACTTATGGTATCTTCTCTTTAAAAATTTAATTTTTTTTTAATAAAATCATGTAAGATATTACATATAAAAGGCTTATAATTTCAACCCCAATTATTTAATCTAAAAACGCAGTAAGTAATATAGTCATCTTTATTATATAAATAGTATATTTAAAATTCTAGCAAAACTATTTTTTTTTAAACTAAAAACAATCTTTTAGTAAATTATTTATTTATTAATTTTCTAATATTTCAAGAATAATTTCATATTCAAAACCTTTACTCATCAGATATTTTATGGTCTTAGATTTTTTTTGATATTCTTTTAAGCCTTTCTGTTTAGAGTAGTAATCTTCAAAGGCCTTCTTAAGAGCTTTATGATAATCTGCCTCATCTATCTCATCAAAACATGAACTGATCAATTTTTCAGAGATCTGTTTTTGTTTTAAGTTGATCTTGATCTTATTTCGCCCCCAATGTTTTATATAAAACTTCCCTCTGATATAACTTCTGGTAAACCTTTCCTCATTTAAGTAATTTTCTTTTAGCAGATATAAAAAAATTTCTTCCTTAGCTTCAGGAATCAATAAAAATTCCCTCATCTTCTGCTCCACTTCGGCATGACAGCGATCCTGATAAACACAATAGTTTACCAGTTTCTGTTTAATCTCCTCAAAAGTATAAGACTTCTTCTCCATATATTTACAAAAAAAGAATGAGCAACCGCTCATTCTTTATATTTGGTTCAGATAAGAATTAGTAATTAAACAAAGCTTTTCCTTCCATTAATTCATTTACTTTCTTTCTTACAGATGTAAGAACTTCTTCATTTTTAATATTATCAACAACTTCAGAAATCAATTCTGAAATAGTCTCCATATCTTGTTCTTTCAGTCCTCTTGTCGTGATAGCAGCAGTACCTAATCTAATACCAGATGTAGTAAACGGTGATTTATCATCAAAAGGAACCATATTCTTATTACAGGTAATGTCAGCCAGTACTAACGCTTTTTCTGTCTCTTTCCCATTTACTCCCTTGTTTCTAAGATCTACTAGCATTAAATGATTATCAGTCCCACCACTTACAATATCAAAACCTCTACTGATCATGGCTTTTGCTAAAGCCTGAGCATTCGACTGAACCTGTTTAGCGTATATTTCAAACTTCACATCTAGAGCTTCTCCAAAAGCAATAGCTTTACCTGCAATAACATGCTCAAGCGGTCCCCCTTGAATTCCAGGGAAAACAGCACCATCTAAAACCTGGCTCATCATTTTGGTCTCCCCTTTTGGAGTCTTGTGTCCATAGGTATTTTCGAAATCTTTCCCCATCATGATCATTCCACCTCTAGGACCTCTTAGTGTTTTATGAGTAGTTGTTGTTACAACATGACAATGTTCAAAAGGAGAATTCAGCAATCCTTTTGCAACTAAACCTGCAGGATGTGCAATATCGGCCCAAAGAGTAGCTCCGATCTCATCGGCAACTTCTCTAAATTTTGCATAATCTAAATCTCTGGAATACGCTGAAAAACCAGCGATAAGCATTTTTGGTCTTTCTCTTAAAGCAACTTCTCTCATTTGATCATAATCAATCAAACCAGTTTCCTGTTGTACACCATAAGAAACAACATTATATTGAATTCCTGAAAAATTAACGGCTGATCCATGAGTTAAGTGTCCACCCATAGAAAGATCCATCCCCATAATTTTATCTCCAGGTTTTAAAACTGCAAGATAAATTGCAGCATTAGCTTGTGAACCGGAATGAGGCTGAACATTTACATAATCAACTCCAAAAAGTTCTTTTGCTCTGTTTATTGCTAAAGTTTCGACCTCATCTACTACTTCACATCCACCGTAGTACCTTTTACCAGGGTATCCCTCTGCATATTTGTTAGTCAATACGCTACCCATTGCCTTCATTACATCATCAGAAACAAAATTTTCCGATGCTATCAGCTCCAATCCATGGGTTTGTCTTTGTCTTTCTTTTTCAATCAGGTCGAAAATAATATCCATTTTACTTTAAGTTTTTGAGATTTTTCACCCCAAATGTACGGAATTTCCCCCAAGAATTTAGTACGGTTAAATATGATTTTTGGAATAAAATTTCATAAAATATCTTTAATTTCAATATCATTTTATGCATTTTTTTCAAAAAAACTCCCTGTTGTATTAGTCCAACAGGGAATTACTAAAACACTTAAAATTTAATTAAAATTCTTCTTCAATTAGTTCCTTATTTACCATAGCACCCACTGTATTTCCTGATCCCACAGCATTAGCTACGGAACGCATCATGGATGAGTTGTCACCACAAGCATACACTCCGAAAACATTTGTTTTATAAAATGGATCTGTTTTGATATGGCCAAATTCAGTGAGTTCAACTCCTAAATCGTCTGAAACGTTTAGGTTTTGTTCAAAAGGAACTTTCGCATAAATAGCTTTTAATGGGTGTTTACTTCCATCCTTAAAAAGTATATTTTTAATTTTCCCATTCGTATGTTCTAATTGATCAATTTTATTTTCATTGATCTGAATATTTTTCCTGGTCAATTGTCTTATTTGATCTTCTGTAAGCTCTGATTTTCCATTAGTGAATAAACTGAGATCCTTAGTCCAGTGAATGATCATTTTTGAAAACTCAAAAGCAAAATCTCCATTGGCTATAATTCCTGTGGTTTCATTTTTAACTTCAAATCCATGGCAATACGGACAATGCAGAACAGAAATCCCCCAACATTCATTAAAACCTGGAATATCGGGTTTTACGTCTCTAATTCCCGTAGCAATAACTAGCTTCTTAGATTTAAATCTTTTTCCTGACAATGTCTTCACTTCAAAACCTTTTGTGGCTTTTTTTGCGCTTACCACGATATCATCGTCAAATTGTACTGAATTATATTTTTCAACCTGTCTTCTTGCTTCCTTACTAATCTCTTGTGGTGTTTTACCATCCTGAGTCAGAAAGTTATGAGAATGTGGCGTTTGCTCATTACACGGTTTTCCACTATCAATAATTAAAACATTTCTTAGGGATCTTCCCAGAGCCATTCCCGCAGAAAGCCCAGCATAACTTCCTCCAATTATAATAACATCAAAGTTGTCGTTTTCCATGTTTTTAAATAAAATTACAATGACAAAGATAGAATAAATTTTAAATAATGCAACTAAATTGCAATAATAAAATAATCAAAAAAAACCGATTGCATTCAATCAGTTAAAATCGTAAACTTCTCATATCCCGATTAGCAGAACTACTCTACTTTAAACAACTTGATGGTATAATCCAGTAATTCCTGCCCTCCAACTTCTCCGTGCCCCGGAATTACTATTTTTGCATCCGGATATGCTTTTTTTACTTTTTCAACAGTTTCAGACCATGCTTTTACATTAGAATCTTCAAGATATCCTTTAGTCGCATCAACTTCTTTAACTAAACACCCACCAAACATCACATTCTCATTAGGAAAATATCCCACCACATTATCTCTGGTGTGTCCTTCACCAAAAAATGTTGCATATACTTTTTGCTTGCCAACATGTAAAGTTAAAGTATTATCAAATCCACGATCAGGAACGTTAAATTTATTCTTTTTTGCCAATGCTATAGTCTTATTACTGGCATAAGAAGGGATATTATTCTTCCTAAACTCTTTTAAACCTCCTACACAGTCATTATGAAAATGAGTTGCTATGACAGCATTAATTTTAGCATTCAGACTACCTTTAATCCATTTGATCAATTCTGCAGAACTTGTATCATCGGACGGAGTATCGAAAATAACAGCTTCATTTCCATCTTTCACAACCATCCCGTTACAAGGAACTTTCCCATATGTTTCAGTATTAAGATATGAAATATGTTGATAAACATTCTTAGATAACTGTCTGACAACCAGATTTTCAGATTCATAAACAACTTTAGGGTCTATTGATCCGGCTTTCTGAAAACTACAACTTAAAACAGTTATTACGAATAAACACAGGACTTTAAAAAATGCTTTCATTTTTACTTCTTTTCAGTAAAAATAAAACTTTTAATACTCACTTTTAGTATCATCAATTTCTTTTTTTATTTTCATCCTGATATCTATTTTCGCTCCTTTGAAACTAAAAATAAGAGTACCTTTTTCTCTGGCAAAAGGATTGGTAATCGAATCGACCTTTTTTGAAATTTCAAAATATGGACCAGTCTCTTTTAATTCATCATTATGATCATTGTCTTTTATTCTTATCAGGTTAGAATATTTTTGGTCCAGATTAAACCAGTTGATATAATCGGCATTAAACGAGACAGCTTTTATTCCCATCTTTGAATAGTAATTAATAGATCCAGCCTGGCCATAATTGTCGCATAGAACTAGCGTTTTTCCTGTCTTTGATAATTTGGAATATTCTTTATCTACTTTTTGAGCTAATTCTTTCCACCCCTGCATATCTGCAAAATCTTGTGGCAATGAATGATCTTTCCCATCCTCCCAACGTAGCAGTCCAAATCTTTTATACTTTTCCTGATGGTCAAGAATATATCGAGGACTTTTGTTTGGAAAAGCCACCTGATATAATGGTAGGAACAACAGTATTGGCAACATTATCGCTATCGCCCGCAAAATTCTTGTCCGGCCTTTTTCAAAAAGATAGCCTAAATATACAGAGCCAAAAGCAATATAAATAGGATACAAACCAATTGCATAATAGTCTTTAGCTTTAAAAAACAGGAATAATGCAATTACAAATACATAATTCCAAAAGAAAAACCTGAATCTTTCAAAAGGTTTATAAAAAAGCAATGCGTAGAATCCCGCAAAAATGATAAAAACAGAACCTACAAAAAATAAAATTTGAGACTTTAGAAAATCAAACCGATCAACATGGGCCAGCTGCCTCTCTGAAAGCTCCTTCATGTGATGAATCACAGGAAAATCATTATGATACTGCCATAATAGATTAGGCAAAATAACAAGCAATGCAAGGAAACTGGCTGAATAAAGGTGAGGATTCAGAAATATCTTCCTTTGCTTACTTATCAGTAAAGCAGGAATAATACCAAGGAGCAGGAATGCAATATTATATTTATTTAGAAAGCCCAGACCAAAAATAACAGCCCCAATATAAAGCCATTTCACTTTTTCAGTATTAAAATATCTAATAAGAACATAATACATTAATATCCACAGTAATACTTCTAAAGAAGTAGGTTGAAAAAGCATATTTAACCGAAGAAGTACGGAGAGTAAAATCCCTGTTGCAGCTAAAATCTGAGCGTATAAACTACCCTTCAACTCTTCTATAATCTGCCAAACCACAACAATCGTTAAAGCACCAAACAGAGCGGGAAAAAATTTAACCCAGAAAACAGAATTTCCAAAAAGCTGAACCAGCCAAGCTAACCATGAATTGAGAGGCGGCACTGATAAATAACCCCAAGCCAAATGGTTGGCCTGATCAAGATGCAAATATTCATCGCGATGAAGTTCATATTCTGGTCCTATCAAAGAATATTGAAGAACAAACTTAATCACAACAAAAAGAAAAAGAATGAGGATATTTTTTTTCATCATTCACTAAATTAATTCATATCAAATTTCTGTTTTATCATTTCATCTTTAACATTGTGTATTTTCTGATTCCAATAATCTATCCTTTCCATTTTATCTGGATATTCAATCTCAGTTTTACCTTCATAATATATAATACAACCCTGATATTTATTCAATGCTTTTTTTAAATAATCCTTATAATCATTTAAATTTTGTGGGATATATCCAATTCCATTACAACCACAACTATAAAAGTACCTACCTGTTCTAAAAAGCCCTTCTACAATTTCCCATTCTTTAATTGCCGCTTTTCTAGGCACTCTAAAATCCTTCCCTAAATCCGCCATAAGACTTCCACATTGGGGACATTTTATTGGTCTTGACTCTATTTCATTAATCAATTCTAATAATTTACTTCTTTCTGCTTTTGTGAAAATTTGCCCGACCTTCCTTATCGATTTTCCATTAAGCTCATGAAAGACTTTATCCTTCTTTATTCTCAATAGAATATCATTAGGATTCACTTGTTTAAAGGATTTTCTACATTTAAAACAGGCGTAATTAGATTTATATGTTTTTCCTGCGTATCTACACATAATTATGTTATTATGAATAATTCAAATTTATAAAATCCTTTCTTGTAAAACATTTCAAAATTCAATTTCATTACTAAAACCTTTAAAATCTAAGATAATTATTTTAAGAATACTCCCTGGAATACTTCTCATAAAAAATCCCGGAAAAGAATTCCCGGGACAAGATAAAATTTATCTGATTAGTTTATTATTTTTTCTTTTCTTTAAGCTCTTCTTTGTCTTTATCAGAAGGGTTCCAAACTTTGACTTCAGAATTTTTATCGATTCCTGAAAGCACCTGTACATTGATACCATCGCTAGCACCTAATTTCACATATACTTTTTTGAATTTTCCATCTGCCTGTTTTACTTCAACAAAAGATTTGTCCTTACCATTACTCTTTTCATATTGAACAAGTGACTCATCCAATAGTAAAGCATTTTTCTGAGAATTCAATACGATCTCTCCATTGGCTGAAAAACCTGCTCTGATATACTCATTATTTGGATTAAATACATCACCTTCAACCGGGAATTTTATGGTACCCAGATTGTCTTTTCCTTTAGGAGCGATCATCGTTAATTTCCCTGGGAATGTTTTATTTTGCAGAGCACCGATAACGATATTCATATTCATTCCCTGCTTTAGTTTTCCTGCCTGAGCTTCATCAATTTCCCCTTGGAAGATTAACAAATTAAGATCTGCAATAGAACAAATCGTAGTTCCGGCATTGAAAGAGTTAGCCTCAATTACCTGACTTCCTACTTTTACAGGAACCTCAAGAACAGTTCCTGCTGCTTTAGAACGGATCTGAGTTGTCGCAAAACCTTGCAATTCCGGTGTAGCACCTGTTTTCACGATCTGCAATCTTTTTTGTGCTGTCTGAAATTGCTGATTTGCATTTTTAAGAGATTGTTGCTGAGAATATAATTGCTGCTGAGAGTTTAAAAAATCCTGTTTTGAGATCACTCCCTGACTATATAATTTCTGCTGCATATCAAATTGCTTCTGCATATTTTCTACATTCATCTTAGCATTATTGATCTGAAGCTGAGAGTTTTCAACTTCTTGTTGCGCATTATTTACATCAGCAATATTTGGAATAATCCTTACTGTAGCAACCAATTGTCCAGCGACCACTTTATCTCCTTCATCTACTAAAATCTTATCAATGATACCTGCAATGTTCGGTTTGATTTCAATTTCTTCTTTTGGGATAATTTTTCCTGTCGCCATTACTTTATCATCCATATTCTGGATCGTTGGTTTCCGCGTAAGGAAAGCCTCACTCTCTTTAGAATTAGATTTTATAAGATAACCAATTCCTGAGAATAATGCCACTGCAAATAAAAGCCCCAACAGTATATAAATGGCTTTTTTCCAAGTGAATTTCTTTTTCATATATCTAGTTTATTTTTTATTTAAATGGTTTAAAATTTTAAGATAATCTTGCAATTATTAATTTCAAATTATTCAGATCTTAATGCCTCGATAGGTCTTATTTTTACAGCTCTCTGGGCAGGGATCATTCCAATAATAAGTCCCAAAATCACCATCACCGCCATCGCGGCAAATACATTCCCATAATTTACCGTGGGATTATAAAATGGAAAGGCATCCTGATTCTGCGTTATCATATTCAGAATCATAAGCACAAATATTCCAGACATAAACCCGAGTAATCCCGAAGACAGTGTTATAACAACACTTTCCAGCAAAATCTGATTTCTTACCTCAGAAGGCTTTGCTCCTAAAGCTCTCCTGATTCCTATCTCCTTAGTTCTTTCTTTTACCGTGATCAATAGGATATTTGAAATCGCAATAACGCCTGCAAGAATCGTTAATGTTCCTACAATAATCGTCAAAAGCTGCATACCTGTTAAAAATCCGGTTAATTTCCCAAATTCTTTTCCGAGATTGAAACTTCCGAAAGCATTAGTATCTTCTGGTGAAACTTTATTTTTAAGCTTTAAAACTTGTTTTACTTTTTCCTCTACCACTTTTAGATCTGCTTCCGACCTTCCTACAATCGCAAACATATCTATATTATCTCCGGCATTATACATTTTCGTGTAGGTAGAAAGTGGAATAAACACGGTACGGTCATTTTCAAAACCGCCTCCCTTTTTCACTCTGAAAACACCAATGATATTAAAAAAGAGTCCTTTGATATTTATTGATTTTCCGATCGGATTTTCTTTCTTTTTAGAGTCAAAAAAGTTTTTATACACTTCCTCACCAATTACAGCTACATTTTTATTTCCTGATAAATCGGCATCGTTAATATAGCGTCCGAAAATAAGTTTTTTCTCAGAAATTTTATTTCCTACAGGATAATCTCCAGTAAGTGAATAGGTAGCACTCTTACCATTTTTTGACATCGCTTCTCCAGGTGTTCCTGTAAAACTTCCTCTTGCATTTTGTGGCGATATATAATCTATTTCAGGAACTTTTCTCTTCAACATTTCCATATCAGGCAGATGTAGTTTCATCTCTCTTCCTTTTGGAAAACCTTCATAAGGAATGGAAGTTTTCTGAGCCCATAGAAAAATAGAATTTGTAGCAAAGCCTGAGAATAATTTATCAAAACCATTCTCCATTCCTTTTGCTGCTCCAAGCAGACTTACATATAAAAACATACCCCAACCCACACCGATCATGGTAAGGAATGTCCGAAGTTTATTATTTCTCAATGAATAATAAATTTCCTGCCAGGTATCCTTTTTAAATAAGATGTTCATTGATGCTAGTTATGAGTTTGAATTATACGTTTTATATTATTATCAAATAAGTTGTCAGATTTTATTCTGATCGCAATGCTTCTATAGGTTTAATTTTCGATGCTCTATAGGCGGGAACAAAGCCTGCTATAAGCCCTGAAAATACCAAAGCTAAAAATGCCATGAAGATCTCAGTCCCTCCTACACTTGGGTTTTTTATAAAATATTCCTCAAGTCGGTCTCCCATTAAGCTGAGTGCCAATATTCCTAAGCCAACTCCAACAAGTCCTGAAATTACTGTAATCACTACACTTTCCTGAACAATTAAAGCAACAATACTTCTGGGTTTTGCACCAATAGCTTTTCTCACGCCAATTTCTTTGGTTCTTTCTTTAACAATGTAAACCATAATATTACTGATTCCGATAATTCCGGCAATCAGGGTTCCCATTCCAATAAAACCTACAATCCCTGTAAGTACAGCCATAAACATGAATGTATCATTCATATTCTCGGCATTATTCCATACCCGGACTCCGTTTTCATCATCTGGCGAAACACTTTTTCTGGCTTTTAATCTATCTTTAAGCTCATTACCATATTTTATGGCTTCCTGAGGATTTAGTTTCTCATTATAGGCAATATACACAGTACTTACGGTATCCGACCCTTTCTTCATTTGTTGTAAAGTTGTAATAGGTACCGAAATATGTCTTTCATCCCAGTCTCCACCATCATCAGAAAATACACCAACTACCTTGAACATGGTTCCATTAATATTCAAGTCTTTTCCTATAGGACTTCCATTTTTGATCAAGTCACGTTGCACCATTCTCCCTATTACAGCGACATTTTGTTTCCTGTCAAGATCTGAAGGATTAAGGTAACGACCTTCAAGAATCTTTCTGTTCTCTATAAATTTTTCTTCAGGATCTCCTCCATTAACCTGGTAGTTGCCACTTTCCTTACCATACTTCACTAATAAACTAGTCTGATATCTCGGAGTAGAATAGCCTACTTTTTCTTTATCCTCATTAACCAGGAAATCATAGTCATCATTATTCATCGTAACGGTACGATCAGACTGTAGTCCTTTATAAGCAACTGTGGTTTTTCCTGTAAAAATGGAAATCAGGTTTTGAGCATCTCGTGCAAAACCCTCTGTAAAAGCATTTTGCAAACCTTTACCAATTCCAAAAAGAACGATAAAGATAAATAACCCCAACGCTACCGTAAATCCAGAAAGTACCGTTCGCAATACATTACTGCGAATAGAACTGAATATTTCCTGCCACCGATCCAGGTCAAACATAATTTTACTTTTTTTACTTTTTTAAAGTCTCCTTAGTATTCACTATTTACAAAACAACCTGCTTTATAAACTCATCACTTTCAATGATTCCATCTTTTAAAATAACGTTTCTTTTGGTTTGTGCCGCAACGTCTGGTTCGTGAGTAACCACAATGATGGTTTTTCCCTCATCATTAATATCCTGAAGCAGCTTCATAATATCATGTGTGGTCTTTGAATCCAAAGCACCCGTAGGCTCATCTGCCAATACAATTTTAGGATTGGTAATCAAAGCTCTTGCAATAGCTACTCTTTGTTTCTGTCCTCCTGAAAGTTCGTTTGGAAGGTGGGTCGCCCATTGAGCAAGACCTACTTTTTCCAAATATTCCATTGCTTTCTGGTTACGCTCTTTCCTTGGTACATTTTGGTAATATAAAGGAAGGGCAACATTATCTAAAGCTGTTTTATATCCGATCAAGTTAAAAGACTGAAAAATAAATCCCAGGAATTTACTTCTGTATTCAGCAGCCTTTATTTCAGATAAATGTTCGATTGGAACTCCATCCAGCTCATAAGTACCAGAATCCTTTTCATCCAGAATACCTATAATATTAAGGAGTGTGGACTTTCCGGAACCTGAACTTCCCATGATGGAAACAAACTCACCTTCAGCGATATTAAGATTAATACCCTTGAGAACGTGCAGTTTACTTTTGCCTGTATCGTATGATTTATTTAAATCCTGAATTACTAACATTAAGTGATCTATGTTTTATACTCAATAAGTAGAAGATATTTTGATTTTGTTACAAGAATAAAAATTTATTATAATATTTTACTGTTTAATATATTTAAGCTTTATTAATAGATGTTTAAGAACATGCGTTTAACTGTAACTTATCAAAAATATTTATTTCAGGTGTATTATTCTATGTAAACCAATATCAGTGCTTGTTTCATGTAAATGTGGAAAACTTTTACGGTTAAAAGTCAGCCAATTAGTATTTACCCCTTTCAAAATCAGTTCTTTTTTTCGAACTTTGTGCTTCGCACTAGCAAATAATAAAAACACTTTTCTTGTGAAAAACTTTTAAATATAAGTTCCAACAAATCAAGCCGTTATTTATTCTTTGATTTTTATCCACAGTGATCTAATTATTTTAATTTAAAGACATTTTAATATGGGAATTTTTGATAAGAGAGTAAGTTACAAGCCATTTGAATACCCTGAGGTTCTTCAATTTGTAGAAGCGATTAATAAATCGTTTTGGGTGCATTCGGAAGTGGATTTTACTGCAGATGTTCAGGATTTTCATTCGCAGTTAGAACCGCACGAAAAAAATGCTGTGAAAAATGCACTTTTAGCAATTGCACAGATAGAGGTGTCTGTAAAGACATTCTGGGGAAACCTATACAACCACTTACCAAAGCCTGAATTGAACGGTCTTGGAGCTACTTTTGCAGAATGCGAATTTCGCCATTCTGAAGCTTATTCCCGTCTAGTAGAGGTACTAGGATATAATGAAGAATTCACAAATGTAATAGAAGTTCCTGCTGTGAAGAAGAGAATTGACTTCTTGTCAAACGTTCTTAAGCATGCTAATTCTTCAACACCGAAAGAATATGTTTCTTCACTTTTATTGTTCAGTATACTGATCGAAAACGTATCTCTTTTCTCGCAATTTGCGATCATCCTTTCTTTCACAAGATTTAAAGGGTATATGAAAAATGTTTCGAATATCATCGCTTGGACTTCAATAGATGAACAAATTCATGCTAATGCAGGAATTTATTTAATCAATAAAATCCGTGAGGAACAACCTGAATTATTAACGGATTCTGATATTGAAGATATCTATACATTGGTAGATCAATCTGTAGAATTAGAAGGGGAAATTGTAGACTGGATCTTCGAATTAGGGGAATTAACTGTCTTCTCAAAAGAAGATTTGTTAAACTTCATGAAATACCGTGTTGATGACAGCTTAAAGAAAATCAATATGGACACTCGTTACAACATTTCTCCTGAACAGTATCGACCAATGAAATGGTTTGAAGAAGAAGTTTTCGCTAACTCTATGGATGATTTCTTTGCTAAAAGACCCGTAGATTACACAAAACACGATAAGAGTATTACAGCAAACGATTTGTTTTAATTGAAAACAGGTTCCTTACAAAAACTTTATTAGCAAATCTGTTATTCCGAGTAATAATAACCAAAGCACAAACGATGATCAACGTAATTGTATCTTATACTGTAAAACCTGAATTTGTTTCAGAAAATAAAGTGAATGTTCAAAAGTTTCTGGATGATTTCAAGCAATTGGATCAGTCAACATTTGAATACAAAGTATATGTAAAAGAGGATGGTGTAACATTTTTGCATTATTCCAATTACATCAATGAAGAAGTACAACATGAGGTTTTGAATACACCATCTTTTAAAGAGTTCCAAAAACGAAGAGATGAGAGTGGGCTGAATGATTCCCACAAAGTAGAATTCTTACAAACAATTTAATAACACAAAATTTCTGGATATACGATATAGGCATCCTGGAATTCGAAAATATAACAACTATGGAGGAACAAAGTACCAATATATGGTGGCTCAACGAGGAGTCTGAGCAAATGCTAAACAGAGGATATCTGTTAAAAGGGGAAACTGTAGACGGGGCTATCGACAGAATTACCACTGCGGCTGCCAAAAAATTATATAAACCAGAATTACAACCGGCTTTTAAAGAAATGATCACTAAGGGTTGGATCAGTTTCTCTTCTCCGGTTTGGGCAAATATGGGAACTCAGAGAGGCCTTCCTATTTCTTGCTTCAACGTTCATATTCCAGATAGTATTGAAGGAATTACTCATAAAATGGGTGAGGTGATCATGCAGACGAAAATTGGAGGTGGAACTTCAGGATATTTCGGAGAACTTCGTAACAGAGGAACTGCCGTAACTGACAATGGAAAATCTTCGGGAGCTGTTTCTTTCATGAAATTGTTTGATACAGCAATGGATGTAGTATCTCAAGGAGGTGTGAGAAGGGGTGCTTTTGCAGCTTACCTGGATATTGACCACGGTGACATTGAAGAATTTTTATCTATTAAAGACATCGGAAGTCCTATCCAGAATTTATTTACGGGAATCTGCGTTCCTGACTACTGGATGCAGGATATGATCGATGGTGATATGGATAAGCGTAAAATATGGGCGAGAGTTTTAGAAAGCCGTCAACAAAAAGGGCTTCCTTATATTTTCTTTACAGATAACGTTAACAGAAACAAGCCACAGGTTTATAAGGATTTAGGATTAACAGTAAATGCAAGCAACCTTTGTTCTGAAATCATGCTTCCTTCTACAAGAGAAGAATCATTCATTTGTTGTTTATCTTCCATGAACCTGGAATTATATGACGAATGGAAAGATACTGATGCTGTAAAACTTGCTGTTTATTTCCTGGATGCTGTTTTAACTGAATTTATTGACAAAACAGAAGGAAACTATTACCTACAGGGAGCAAGAAACTTTGCAATGCGCCACAGAGCTCTTGGATTAGGAGTTTTAGGATATCATTCTTATTTACAAAAAAATATGATCCCTTTTGAAAGCTTTGAGGCAACTCAATTCAATGCAAGAGCTTTCAAACATATTAAAGAACAATCAGAACAAGCTTCAAGAGAATTAGCTAATATCTATGGAGAACCTGAATTGTTGAAAGGTTACGGATTGAGGAATACAACCACAATGGCTATTGCTCCTACGACTTCAAGTTCTGCTATTTTAGGTCAAACTTCTCCTGGAATTGAGCCTTTTGCGTCTAATTATTATAAAGCTGGTTTGGCTAAAGGAAACTTTATGCGTAAGAACAAGTATCTAGCAAAATTATTAGAAGAAAAAGGATTAGATAATGAAGAAACATGGAGAACGATCATGTTGAATCATGGTTCTGTTCAGCATTTAACTGAATTAACAGAGGAAGAAAAAGCGGTATTTAAAACATTCAAGGAGATCTCTCCAATGGAGATTATTTCTCAGGCTGCTCAAAGACAGCAGTATATCGATCAGGCTCAATCATTGAATTTACAAATTCCATCCACAATGCCTGTAAAAGATGTAAACTATCTATATATCGAAGCATGGAAAAAAGGAGTAAAAACATTATATTATCAAAGAAGCTCATCTGTATCTAAAGAAATGATGGTAAACTTTGTATCATGTTCAAGCTGCGAAGCTTAGACCACAAATAATAAACATTTATATATGAAGCACGTTTAAAAGCGTGCTTTTTTTATTTTTATTAAATTCTTTAATACAGGGTTATATAAAATAAAAAAGCC
Source organism: Chryseobacterium sp. ISL-6 (assembly GCF_018613715.1). Taxonomy (GTDB): domain Bacteria; phylum Bacteroidota; class Bacteroidia; order Flavobacteriales; family Weeksellaceae; genus Chryseobacterium; species Chryseobacterium paludis. The sequence continues at coordinate 354,087 of NZ_JAGGPT010000010.1, forward strand.
CAGAAAGAAAATCTGGACTCTTGAAAGAATATATAAAGTAAAAATTAAAAATTATATCGAACCCCCACTTGTGCCTGGAACCTTGATGCAAACTGATCAATGGTATAAGGTAAACCCGGAGATTTAAAATTGTAAGTAGGATCTCCAGCCCCAGGTTGCCCTGTCGCTACATTTCCAACTTTCGTAAGACCCACACTGGCTGTTGAGTTGAAGGTGTTAGGTACAAAATACACTTTACCCCAATCTTTATTTAAAAGATTTGTAAAGTTGATAATGCTTAAAGAAATCTGTAAGGTATTTTTAGACTTTTCACTCAATCTGATCTCATCCATAATTCTGATATCAGCCTGTATGTTCCATGGTGTAACGTCTCCATTTCTTTGAGTAAATGTTCCTCTTCTACTGCTTAGATATTTATTACTATTAACAAAATTCTCATAATCAGCAATCTGCTGTTGAGCCGTTACTAAAACAGTTCCTCCTGCATCTTTTATAGGAACTATATACTTAGCTGCTTCAGTAGCATCTTTGAAGATATATGCCAATCCCGCAGCCTGTCCTGTATTAGCAATGGTACTGTTCACAAAGCCCCAAGAGAAAGGATTCCCCGATTGAGCATTGAAATATACATTAGCTGATAATTTATTGGATTGAGAAAGATTTAAACCATAGCCAAGATTTGCTACAATTCTATTTTTAATGGCAAAATTAGAGGTCGTTAACTGAGGATCATTAGGAGTCAGAGACTGATTCATCTGCCAATTACTTTCCATAGAGTTTCTGATACCATTTGTAATATCTTTTGCATCTCCATACGTATATGCTGCAAAGAAGTTAAACCCAAAATTATAAGACTTGGAAATCTGTGCTGTTACGTTATATCGATACCCTTCCTTGGTATTGGATAAAAGATAGGCATTAGAAAAATTACTATTGATATTTGTGGTATAGATTGGCATCTGATGATTCACATCATAGCTATAATACGTTACATTATCTGTTTTATTAACCTGCTGGAATTTCAGATCATAAAGTACTTTAGTATAGATACCTTCTAATGTCAGTTTATATCCTCCAACAGTATAATCTACGCCCAATGAGCTTCTCCAAACTTTTGGCATTTTAAAATTATTATCAATAAGGTCTACCTGAACTTTTGAAGAGTTTTGCCAATTAGCAAAATTACCACTTACCAATGGATCACCATTAGCTGCAAGCTGTGCTGTAGTTGGTGCATTATAATCATAGCTTCCAAAACCTACCCCATCATTATAATAAGCATATCCTAACCATGCAAAGGGAATTCTTCCCACAAAAATACCAGAACCTCCTCTTAATACTACAGATCTATCTTCTGTAAGATCATACGTAAATCCTAATCTTGGAGACAATGTCGGTTTATTAAGATATTTATTTGTAAGCTGGCTTAAAGGTGTATAATTATAGGTATTTCCCATATTAGGATCCTGTGGAGAATTATTAACCTTTGTACTTAAAAGTGGTTTATTTGGAAGATCAGTATAATCTACTCTTACACCAGGAGACAAACGTAATCTTCCCCAGTTGATCTCATCCTGAAAGTATAATGAAAGAAGATTAACTTTATATGAAGCGTATGGGTTATTGAAAATCGTTTCTCTGCTGTCTCCATTAAATGGATAGGTTCCTCTTATTCTTGCAGGATTTGAATTGTAGAAATCTGCAAGGCTCTTATAAGAAATCCTGCCATTAAGAGCATTTACAAAACCATAATCGATATTATATAATTCATTGTGTGTTCCTAATAAGAAAGTATGATTACCTGTTTTATAAGTTAGGTTATCGGTAATTTCAAACGTTTTTTGTTTCATATTGAAAACCGTAGCCTCTCTGTCGTTTCCTAATAAAATAGTTCCGCCATTATATCCTATTTCCACCTGTGGGAACATCGCATTGGAAGAAGTAGGGTCTCTGTAATCATTTATAGAAGAGTATCCTAGCACCAAATTATTATTCCATTTATCATTAAAACGGCTCTTCAGCTCCAAAGTAGTGGTAGAAGCATTGTTTTTCTGAATAAAGTCCATGCTTGAAAATCTGAAATTAGCACCATCTCTTTCAAGGTTTGAAGCTTGTGAAAACACCGTATTATTCTTAATTGATAACGTGTGTTTATCATTGATCTTCCAATCGATTTTATTAAAAAGCTTAGCACTTTCTGAAAAGTTATTATACTGGTTAAAGCTTCCTGTATTAAAGCCATATTTGGTACGTACAAAATCAGAAATTTGCTGGGCAACCGCGTCATTAACCAGTCCGTTGGGATCATTTGCATTATAGAAAACAGGGTCTGTTCTTTTGGTATATTCAAGATTGGTGAATAAAAATACTTTATCTTTTACGATAGGCAAACCTACTCTACCCCCATAAATAAAATCTTCAAAAGAACTTGGCATTTTTGAATTATCACCTGCTCTGTTTCTTCCTGTGATAGATGCGTTACGCCCATACACATAAAAAGATCCCTCTACATTATTACTACCACTGCGGGTAACAGCATTAATACTTCCTCCAAGAAAGTTTCCTAATTTAACATCATAAGGAGCAATATATACCTGTACGTCCTGAATGGCATCCAAACTTATTGAATTGGAACGGGTACTACTTCCCGGCATCCCCGATGTTCCGGTTTGCCCTCCTAATGATGGACTGAAACCAATGGCATCATTATTAATTGATCCATCTATCGTAACGTTGTTATAACGGAAGTTAGTTCCGTTAAAAGAGTTATTGGCACTTTGTGGAACAAGCTTGGTAACGTCCTGAATTCCTCGGTTTATATTTGGAAGTCCGGAAATTTGTGCCTGGGTAATTCCAACACCATTTTTTACAGTTGTTCTTTTAGAAGTGAGCTTTACCTCATCTATTACTTTTTCTCTGTCTTTAATCTCTACAACCGGTAAGTCATTACTTCCCAGTGAAAGTTGCACATTTGTATTCGAATAGATAACTTGTGAACCATCGGAAATTTCTATTGTATAAGGTCCTCCGGGCTGTAGATTATCCAAACTGAATTGTCCTTTGTTATTACTTTTTGTTTCAAAGGTACTGTTGGTAGGAACATGAATTACTTTTACAGTAACTTCAGAATTAATTCCTTTTAATCTTCCGAAAATTTTAGAGCTGGTTTCCTGTGAAAATGCCAAGCCAAATGACAGAAGAGCAAAAGCACAGATTATTTTTCGCTTCATATTTTTTATACTTCTAAATTGTATGGCAAAATTAGAAGCAACAAACAGGAACTGCGGTAACATACAATTAACATTACATCACATAATGTTTAATATTTCCTTAAAAAAAACTTAATTACTTTCTCATAATTCACTATATCGTCCTTTGTTAATTCTCCTGAAAATAAGCACTTTATTCAATTAATAATATTTTATTGTAAATGAACCAAATATGAACGACTTCAGTTTTATTAAATTAATGTCCATTTAAAAAATAGGAGAACATTTGAAATGAGTCGTTAAGTATTACTACGGTTAAAAAATATAGTATAATTACTATAGTACTAATTCTAAGTTACTGGTTGTAAAAAAATATTACTTTTGTGATGTCAGAATTTATTATTCCCTCAATAAATCTGATAAGAATTAAAACCGTTTTAAAAAACACAATATGTACAAAATCTTATTCACTCTTTGTGTAAGCTTTTCTTTTATAGCTCAGTCACAAAATCTTAATTTTACTGATTCAAAGTTTAAAGCTTTAATAGTAAATTCTACACCTTCCAACGAGATAGCTAAGGACCTAAATGGAAATCCTATGGCTGTAGATTCAAATGGTGATGGAGAAATACAAATATCCGAGGCACAGCAGGTAAAAATTTTAAATATAAAATCAATAGGAATTCCTGCATTTAATAATCTTCCAGGTTCTGTAGCAGATGCGCTTCTTTTTCAAAATTTAGAGGAATTATACATTAGGGATTCTAAATCTGCTGTGATCAACTTTACCAATAATAATGTGATTAAAAAAGTACTTTATGAAGGATCAGGAGGATTTATAGACAATTCGGGAATGAGTCATATTGTTCCGATTGACTTTTCATTTAATAATTGCTCCTCAGTAAAGGACGTTAATGATTTTGTAGCCAACATTAATTTGGCTCCCTATGATCCAGCTACAATCCTGAGATTTAAAAACTGTCCTCAGATTAAAGATGATATTATTTTAAATAATAAAAATATTAAAGAGCTCCATATTGAAAGCTGTAATATCAAAACACTAACTTTTACCTCATGTAATCGTTTAGATAAAATAATCGTACCTAATATAAATTCATTAACAAAAATATCCGTTTTAGGTTCAAATGGAATAACCCTTACCAATACAAATCAGGACATAAATCTTGTTGCTAATAATTGTACAAATTTACAGGAAATCATAGCAGATACTGATCATTATGATACAACGGGAGCTTATTTTACATCAGTAAATCTAAATGGCTGTTCTTCATTAAAAAAAATCAAAGGCCTTAATGTACCCACTATTGATTTTTCAAATACTGGATTAATCAATCTTGAAGAACTCGATGCATCATTCTACAACAGATATGGGTATAATACAACGTCAGGAGTTTATTTCGGAAATGTGACATCATTAAACCTCTCAGGTCTTCCCCATCTTAAACTATTAAAAGTATTCAATCAGCCGATCACAAATACGGTTAACTTCAGTGATGCAACTGCATTAGAAAACATAGATATTACAAACTCCTCTGGCTATATGGCTATTCTGAATGTAAGCAATTTATCAAATCTAAACACTCTGAAGGCAGATATTCCCAATGATTTAAATTCATCAAACACTCATTTTGACCTACAGCAGATCATGGCACAAAACTGTACTGCTTTAACCAACCTTAGCATAAATGGAAACAGAGATCTAAAAAGCTTAAATCTTCAAAACTGTTCCAGCATACAGACTTTGAATCTCGGTTCTAACTTACCTGGAAATTCACCTTTTGACAATTTCTCAGAATTAAATACTTTGAACATAAATCAATGTACAGCACTAAGAGATTTAGGTCTTACCTATACAAAAGTTCCTAATCTAGAGCTCTCCCAATGTCCACAACTTGAATCTATAGATTTTGAGTATAATTCTTCATTGGCAAGTATAAACACCTCACAAAACAGCATGTTAAAGTATGTGACACTTCGAAGTTGCCCCCTTGTTACCAACTTAGATTTTTCAAACAGTAGTATTTTAGAAGGTGTAGGTTTTTATAATATGTCGGGACTAACTCATGTAAATATTAAAAACAGTTCTTTGGAAGGATGCGAATTCTTCGGTTATGGCAGCAATTTAACAATATGCGTTGATCCTGATCAACTTACTAATCTGGAAGCTGAATATCCTGACATTAGCTTTACTACCAATTGTCCCAATACAATAAAGACACAGAGTTCCAAACTGGATAACATGATCACGAATACCAATATTTTTCCCAATCCTGTAAAAGATACATTTCAAATAAAATCATCAGATCTGGTTAAGAATGTAAAAATAGTTGATGGCCTGGGAAGATTATTACTGGATCGGAACTTCAATAAAAAAGTCTTCAAAATTGATATTTCAAATTACACGAAGGGAATTTATATCGTAAAAATAAAAACAGAAAAAACAGAAATCTCAAAAAAGATACTGAAAGATTAGTCACTTTTTAAACTCATCATTTTCATCTGAAATCATAAAATATTTGTCTGCTTTTTGTTTTATATTTGTTATAATAGTATCAATCATAAAAACTTTCAAATATGAAATTCGGACAAGTAGAAGATCCTTCAAAAATAGATTTTACATTACCAAAAGATCACAGCAGAACTAAAGAAATTCTTAAGAAAAATAAAAAGGGATTGGAAAATATCTCTATTGGATGTGCTAAATGGAATAAAACTGATCTTAAAGGATTTTATCCCAAAGGAACAAAGGATGAATTGACCTACTATGCTACTCAATTTAATTCTATCGAACTCAACGCAACATTCTATGGAATGCCTACGCCGGATCAGGTATTGACATGGAAAGAGAAAACACCGGCAGGTTTTAAATTCTTTCCGAAAATTACCAATACGGTTTCGCATTTCAGAAGATTAATTGATGTCACTGAACCGGTTACTCAATTTGCAACTTCAGTTCTTAACTTCAATGAGAAACTCGGAATGGTGTTTCTACAGTTACATGATAACTTTAAACCTAAAGATTATGACAGGCTGGAGAAATTCGTTAAAGAGTGGCCAAAAGAGGTTCCTTTAGCCATAGAACTCAGAAACACTGAATGGTTTACGGACGAAGAGATCTTTAATACCACCTGCGATCTTTTTGAGGCCCATCATATTACCAATATTATTGTAGACACGGCAGGAAGAAGAGATATGCTTCATATGAGGCTCACCACTCCAAATGCTTTCATCCGTTATGTAGGAGCTAATGCAGAAAGTGACTACGAAAGATTAGACGATTGGTTAAAGCGCGCCACCGAATGGAAAAAAGAAGGTCTTCAGAATCTGTATTTTTTCGTTCACCAGAATATTGAAAAAGCATCACCATTATTATCTGCCTATTTGATAAAAAATATGAACGACGACTGGAAAACTGATCTGCAAGTTCCAAAAATGGCTACTGAAAATAATGGAACTTTATTTTAACACCAAAAAAATCACCAGTTATTTGATCATTTTTTTGAGATTTTATAGAAATTTTTAATTTTTTACAAAATTTATTTCACTGTTTAGTGTGAAAAAAAAGTTTATTTACAAAAGCTAATTTTTTCACTAATAAATGATATATTGTAGAACACAACCCGTTATATTAAATTGTAAAAAATTAAAACTATGGAAAAAGAAATATGTACGATAAGTATCGCAAACAATTCGCTTGGTGATAATTACACTTTCTATGAAAATCAAACCATTAAAAGAATTTACGACAGCAACAATAAACATTTAGATATTACAGAGTGGCTGACGAATGATCAGATAAGTAGCCAAAGTAAAGACAAACTTGTTAAAAACTGTCCTGAAGAACTTAAAGAAAAAATCATGCTGATCTTAAATTATCCATGATTTGCTAAGATTTTAAAAATAATAATTCATAAAAAAATGACCTGCTCAATAAGCAGATCATTTTTTTTTATTGTATGTTTCGAAAGATACTTTTCTTATTTCTTTATTCTAAGGAGTAGTACCAAATTGAGAAATAGCAATAGAAAATCAAGAGTTACCCAAATTCCAAGCTTTACATTTTCATAATTATAAGCATCAATTTGTTTTTTAGCTACTTCAGATAACTTTGCGCTTTGGTTGATATAGTTCTTTACTTCCACAATCTGATCAATATTCTTGTTAGGAACTGAGTGCTGAGAAAAATAAACCAGATTCTTTTTTCCTAAATATCCGATAATCCAATATTCATCGGACTTATCCATTTTAAGGTATTCAATTCTGTAATATTCCGGGCGGATTTTTCCGATATGTTTGGCTTCGTGCTTCACATTTTTTTCCGGATTATTCACATTAATGACATAAAAATCTAATGTCTGTGGAAGTTTATTGACAACCTGCAAACCTACAGAGTTGTTCACAACACCTACAGCACTTTTTTTTATAAACCAATAGCTAAAAACTGATATTGAAAAAATAAGTGTAGCAATACGAAATAATTTTGCCCATTCAGCACCTTTTCCCGATTTTACTTTAGATAAAATAAGAGAAATAATAGAGCAGAGAAAGATAACAAAGATGATTAATCCCATATTGCAAATATACTGTTTTAAGAATTTTCAGAAGGAATGTTAATCAACATTCCATTCTTTATAGAATTGATCCAGAAATTTCAGCATGACATCATGCCTTTCCTGAGCAAGTTCTTTTCCTTTTTCAGTATTCATGAGATCTTTTAAAAGCAATAATTTCTCATAAAAATGATTGATCGTTGTTCCGTTGGATTTTTTGTATTCTTCTTTGGACATATTCAGTTTCGGCTCGATATCGGGATGGTACATTAAATTATTCTTAAAGCCTCCGAAATTAAATGTTCTTGCAATGCCTATCGCTCCAATAGCATCCAGTCGATCTGCATCCTGAACAATTTTCAGCTCAATCGGAAGATCCTTTGGTGCTTCACCTCTATTTTTAAACGAAATATTTTTAATAATAAATAAAACCTGCCCTATGATATCTTCTGAAACATTCTCACTTTCTAAAAATTCGCGTGAAACTTTTAAAGCAATAGTCTCATCACCATTATGAAATTTAGGATCAGCAATATCATGAAGTAATGCTGCCAATTCTACAACCTCATCATTACAATTTTCACTTTCTGCGATCTTTTTTGAAAGCTTCCACACCCTTTCAATATGAAACCAATCGTGTCCGGCTTCTGCACCTTCTAACTTTTCTTTTACAAACACTATTGTGTTTTCAATTGTATTACTCATTCTTTATTAATTCATTTAAAATAATATTCCAAAGCTTCTTGTTATAGTTTCTAAAAAAATTAACGTGGCCTATTTCTCCTTTTTCTGATTCGGATGCCCGTACAAGCCTATATGTTGGACTGAGGTTAGGATAAGTATCGTTCAATAAACTCTTTACTCCTTTATCCGTAAGCCAAACATCATCCTCTGCCCAGATCACAAAAACTTTCTGCGTTAATTTCTTAGAATAATCATCAATTTTTTCCAACAAACCGTTGGTTGATTTTTTATTCAAAATTAAGGTTCTCCAGTCATAAGCACAATTTTTAGGGAGACTTTCTCCTAAACCAAACCAATGTGCTGGAAAATAACCCAACAGCTGTGTAGCCAGTGGCTGTGCGATCCCAAAGCCCAGATAAGCTTCTATTTTGGTTTTAAATTTTAAGTTACCGACGAAAGCATTTTGAGTCCCGACAAAAAACAGTTCTTTAAAAATTTCAGAATCTTTATTCATTCCAAGGATCAATGCACCTACAGAATGTCCAAGACAAAATTTCTCATATTTTGCAAAGCGTGTTCTGATATACGTCGTTACTGTTTTATAATCTTCAGTTCCCCAGATACGCATGGATGCGTTGAACCCTTTCATATGATCAGGTTTTGAAAGTCCGATTCCACGGTAATCATATGTGATTACCGTAAAGCCTTTTTCAGAAAAATATTTTGCAAAAGAAAAGTAAACATGTTGTTTCACACCCGTCGCAGAATTGATCAATAACAATTTTTCATTACTATTCTCTGGCATAAAAAGGTGTGCTACAATAGAGATATGATCTGTTGTTGTAAGAACTAGCTTTTCCATATTTTAAAAGAAAAAAATCCACTCAAAAGTGGAAATTTTACTGTTCATCTATATGTTAATTGATATACTTTCGATATGTAGTAAATAGCTTTAAGCAAAGTAATCTGACATTCTTGGTAATCCCGTCTGTGATCCTTGCATAGTAGAAACTCTTAAAGAAACTTCATTACCGAACTTTACACATTCCTCTATGGAATTGTTATGACATAAAGCAATGGCAAATCCAGAGGTAAATGCATCTCCCATTCCCATTTTGTGTGCCGTTTTGTTGTCGTTATGATTTCTAAAGTATTTCATTTCTGTACCATCAAAATAAATGGTGGAATTGGTATCGTCTCTTACAAAAACTTTATTTAAGTATTTTTCAAGAACCTGCTCCTTTTGTTCTTCACCAAAAACGATATACAATTCACTGCTTTTTGCAACTACAAAGTCTACATTTTCCAAGATCTCTTCGCTTACCTTCATTGCTGGTGACGCGTAAAGACCAACTTTTTTTCCGTATTTCTTAGCTTTTTTTATGGTATACTCCACCACTTCTAAGGAAACCTCAAGCTGTACTAGAATAAGATCAACTGTCTGAAAATATCGATCAGCATCCTCAACATGTTTTGTACTTAAAAGTTTATTGGCAGCTGGTACCACTACGATTGCAGCATTACCTTCAGATGTCGTTACATAAGCAGTTCCTGTTGCTTCTCTATCCGTTTCTGCAACAAATCCAACATTTACATTCTCGTTTACAAGATTTCGCATGATCTGCTGTCCCAGAGGATCCATTCCTACGCATCCTATAAAATAAACACTTGCCCCCAATCGTGCAGTTCCCACCGCCTGATTTGCCCCTTTTCCTCCAAAATAACTATCTGAATTAATGGCTAAAACAGTATCGTTAGGAGCTGGAAGCTTTTCAGTTTCTAAGACTAAGTCGATAGAAGAGCTGCCAACAACTATAATTTTGGGTTGTACTGAAGAGAAGTTCATTGTGCTTAAATTGATTTATACAAAAATATAAAAATAGGAATACTAATATAAGAATAATTAACTTATTTCAATAAATTCTGTAACTACCTTTACTGGAGCATTATTTTTATCATATGCGATATAGCTGGCATAGAAACCTTCTCCATATCCTGTCTCAAAAGCAAAAATAGTTCCCGGATGTTCTTCAGCAGGTTTTAAGAAGGCATATTGGTCAATCGCTCCGTTTTCATCAAAGAAATATTCATGAAAAAACTCTTCATAGATCCCCATAAAATCAACCCCTTTACTATGGTATAATCTTTTTTCAAGATCATTAAGTTTCTCCTGGGTATCTACATCCATAAAACACCCCATCCCACTTTCCACAGGATAACCAAAAATTTCCTCTTCAGCAAGATCTTTTATATTTTGACCGGCAGTAGTGGCTAATTTCCATTCCGTGATTTCGGAATTACTGAAAATGATTTCAGCATATGCCACACAATTGCTTTCTCTTTCTTTGTGTAATAAGACAGAAAAATCTCCTTTTGGAAATTCTGTAGAAAAAGGTTGCATATCATTTGTGATCAAAGGATCACAAGCCACTAATTTCCCACTGGAAAGATAGATCTTTCCAACTTCAAAACTTTCCAGCACAGGACTTTCTACAAAATCCCTTGAGAATAGTTTTTTTATATTTTCTATGTGTGTCATTTCTTTTATAATTGTTTACTCTTTTCGGTTGAGTATAAATTTATACTCAGCCGAAAAGAGTAAATAAAACAATAATAGTACCTAAAGATCTATAAGCTCTTTAGCTTCTCTTCTAAAATTGCAATTTTATCCTGGGCATCTTTCTGCTTCTTGCGTTCTGCTTCTACCACTTCAGCTTTAGCATTGGCTACGAACTTTTCATTCGAAAGTTTCTTTTCAACAGAAATTAAAAACCCTTTTAAGTATTTTACTTCTTCTTCAGTTTTCGTTTTCTCTTCACCAAGATCAAGGTTTTCACTTAATGGAATGGAAATCTCTGTTGATCCAACAAGGAAAGTAAAGCTTGGTTTCTCCGTTTTTTCTCCAAAATGAATTTCTGAGATATTAGCCAGTTTTTTAATTACTGCTTCATTGTCAAAATGAGTTGCATTGGTATAAACTTCAGCCGTTTCTTTAGGAGAGATCCCTTTTGTCTGACGATAGTTTCTAACTCCCGAAATTAATTCCTGAGCTGTTTCAAAGTTTTTAATGATGGTTTCATTAAATTCTCCTGCGTTTTTTTGTTGGGCAACCACCAAAGCTTCATCTATACTTCTTTCAGAAATTAATTGCCATATTTCTTCTGATTGAAACGGCATAAATGGATGTAAAAGCTTCATTAGTTCTTCAAAGAAAGCAACTGTTTTCAGATAAACTTCTTTAGAAATACCTTCCCCATAATTCGGTTTTATCGCTTCCAGATACCAACCACAGAAATCGTCCCAAATTAATTTATAAATTAAATGTAAAGCATCAGAGATTCTGAACTTTTCAAACTGATCATTAATTTCAACAATAACTTTGTTCAACTTGTTTTCAAACCATTCTATAGTCTTAGTTTCGGCTTCATTAGCTGGTTTGTCTTCATGATCCCACATATTGATCAATCGGAAGGCGCTCCATATTTTCGTCATGAAATTTCTTCCCTGAAGCATTAAATCTTCATCAAAAAGAAGATCATTCCCTGCAGCAGAACTTAATAATACTCCTACACGAACACCATCAGCACCATATTTTTCAATTAATTCTAAAGGATCCGGTGAGTTCCCAAGAGATTTTGACATTTTTCTTCTTTGCTTATCCCTTACAATACCCGTAAAATAAACATTTTTGAAAGGAACTGTCTTTTTGTATTCCAATCCTGCCATAATCATTCTGGCTACCCAGAAGAAAATAATATCCGGACCGGTAACCAGATCTGAGGTAGGATAATAATATTGAATATCCTTATTTTCAGGATCCAATAGCCCATCAAACACAGACATAGGCCATAGCCAAGAAGAGAACCATGTATCTAAAGCATCCTGATCCTGTGTTAAGCTGTCAGCTGTCAGCTCTTGATTCCCTGTTTTTTGTTTTGCTAGCTCTAAAGCTTCTTCTTTTGTTTCAGCAACTACGAAATCCTCGTCTCCAGTGCCATAATAATAAGCGGGAATTTGTTGTCCCCACCACAGCTGACGGGAAATATTCCAATCACGGATGTTTTCCATCCAGTGCTTATAAGTATTTTTAAACTTCTCAGGATAGAATTTGATCTCATCATCCATTACCACATCCAATGCTGGCTGAGCAAGTTCAGACATTTTCAAGAACCACTGAACAGAAATTTTAGGTTCAATCACAGCACCTGTTCTTTCGGAAGTTCCCACTTTATTTACGTAATCTTCTGCTTTTAGCAAAAGGTCATTTTCCTGTAATTCTTTTGCGATTTGTTTTCTAACTTCAAATCTGTTCTTCCCTGCATAATGTAATCCATGCTCGTTAAGATTTCCATCATCATCCAAAGCATCAATCATTTTTAACTGATGTTTTTGTCCGATTTCGTAGTCATTGGTATCATGAGCCGGCGTAATTTTCAATGCACCTGTACCAAATTCGATATCTACATACTCATCTTCAATAATTGGAACTACTCTGTTAACGATTGGTACAATTACATTCTTACCTTTCAGATGAGCGTATCTTTCATCATTCGGATTGATACAAACGGCAGTATCCCCAAAAATAGTTTCAGGACGTGTTGTTGCTACAGAAAGAAATTCTTCTGAGCCTTCAATTTTATATTTAAGGAAATATAATTTTCCGTTTTGTTCTTTGAATATTACTTCTTCATCAGAAATATTCGTTTTCGCCTCCGGATCCCAGTTAACCATTCTGTATCCTCTGTAGATCAAACCTTTATTATAAAGATCAACAAAGCTTTTGATAACCTGTGCAGAAAGCTTGTCCTCCATGGTAAATCTGGTTCTGTCCCAATCACAAGAACAACCTAATTTTTTTAACTGCTCAAGAATAGTCCCACCATATTTGTTGGTCCATTCCCATGCATGTGTTAAAAACTCCTCGCGGGTAATATCTGATTTATTAATTCCTTCAGATTTCAATTTAGCAACAACTTTAGCTTCAGTAGCAATCGAAGCATGATCTGTTCCAGGGACCCAGCAGGCATTAAAGCCCTGCATTCTTGCACGGCGGACCAGAACATCCTGAATGGTATTATTCAACATATGACCCATGTGTAAGATCCCCGTAACGTTTGGCGGAGGAATTACAATAGTATATGGTGGCTTATCATTAGGTTCTGAATGGAAAAATTTATTTTCCAACCAGAAGTTGTACCATTTTTGTTCTGTTTCCTGTGGATTATACTTTTCTGAAATCTGCATAAATTCTATTTCTTTAGCTTACAATTTGCAAAAATAGCTTAAAGAAAAAATATTTTCAGTATGAATTAAAATAATTTTTAACTTTGTTTCTCAAAATTTATCTAACAAACGTATTAACATTCAAGAATATGAAAAAATTAATTGCAGGAATTGCACTATTTGGAACATTTGCTATTGCATCTGCGCAGACTATCACTTTTGATAAAACTACTTTTGACTATGGTGTTATTAAGCCAGGTTCTGATGGTACAAGATTTTTTACAGTAACTAACACTGGTGATAAGCCTTTGGTTATTTCTAATGTAAAACCTTCTTGTGGATGTACAACTCCAGAATTCAGTACAGATCCTATTATGCCGGGAAAATCTGCTAAAATCAAGGTTGGATATAACACCACTATTATTTCGCCATTCAACAAAATGATCGAGGTATTTTCTAATGACCCTGCAAACAGCAGAACAGTAATTTACATTAAAGGTGATGTACAAGGAACCGCTCCTCAGGTTACTGCTGCTGCTCCGGCAAAAGTAGAAACTCCGGCTGACGCTAAAGCTGCTAAAAAAGCTGCTAAGGAAGCTAAAAAAGTAACAATCGCAAAATAAGCTTTACTCAGAAAAAATAAAAACCGTCTACATGTAGACGGTTTTTTTATTACATTTATTTCAAATAAACAAATTATGGACACCAATTTCTCGGATGACTTTGAAATAAAAGGAAAATTTTCTATCAAAAAAACATCAACAGAATATCAAGGACCACTTACTAAACAAGAGGGGCAGGCATTATTATCTATAGAAAAAGAAAAACTTCGTAATCTTCAGGAAAAATTATATGCGGATGGGAGTAAATCTCTTCTTGTCATCCTGCAGGCAATGGATGCAGCAGGAAAAGACAGTTTAATTGAACATGTTTTTGGAGGAGTAAACCCACAAGGATGCAATGTGACGAGCTTTAAAACTCCCAGCTCAAAGGAATACTCACATGATTTTTTGTGGCGCCAATACTTGGCTTTACCTCAAAAAGGAATGATTGGTATTTTCAACCGCTCTCATTATGAAAGTGTTTTAGTTTGTAAAGTACACCCCGAATATAATCTTAGCGAAAAGACATGGAATTCTGTAAAAGAATTTGATAATAAATTCTGGGAAAACAGATATGAAAGTATAAGGAATTTTGAAAAGCATCTTTCTCAAAATGGAACAACAGTTATCAAAATATTCCTGAATGTTTCAAAAAAGGAACAAAAACAAAGACTGTTAGACAGAATTAATGAACCCGAAAAAAACTGGAAGTTCTCATCTGCCGATCTTCCTGAAAGAGCATTATTTGATCAATATATGACTGCTTATGAAACAGCTATTAATGAAACTTCAAAAGAGTATGCACCATGGTATGTACTTCCGGCAGATAACAAGTGGTTTGCAAGAGTAGCCGCTATTCAGATTATCATTGATACCTTAGAAAAAATGGATCTCAAATATCCTCAACCCTCTGAAAAAGATGTAAAAGCTTTAGAAGAATCTAAAAAGATTTTAGAAAAGGAATAAAAAATATCGTAATGAAAGTTAGGAGTGGATGGTGGCAATGTAATTTTAAAATCTAAACAAAAAAAATCACGAGAAAATCTATAAGCCGGATTTTGTACTTCAAAGAAGTGCCTGTTATTTATCTGCGTCTTACATTGCTGCAAAACTTTTGCTGATTACCCCTCGGCTTTCAGAGCGAGCAACTCCTATTCTCATTTCTGAAAAGAACCGATATACTTATCATTGCACCGCAAAGAGTTTACCTGGTTTCACTACAGCCGAACTGTACTTGCTTTCTGTTGCACTTGTCCTACCCTCACGGGTGACGGATGTTATCCGCTTTGCTGCTCTATGGTGTCCGGACTTTCCTACCTCTGTCGAAACAAAGATCAACAAGCCGACTTTCTCGTGGGTGCAAAGATAGGTGTTAATTTGAAAATGTGGTAATTTGAAAATAAGTAATTTTTATACTACGGGAATGTGTTCAATATGATGACTGTAAGGCTAATATTTAGTTTTAATCCAAAACACATAAATAATTATAAACATTTTCTATTTGAATTCTCAAATTAACACATTATTACTATCTTCGTGCGATTATACATCTATTTTGATTTCCAGAGAAAAAGAATTTGCCCAACTTATAAAAGATAATCAAGGATTGATTATTAAAGTTTCGCGTCTTTATACCAACTCGCTGGAAGATGAAGAGGATCTATTTCAGGAAATTGTATTACAGCTTTGGAGAAGCTACGATTCCTTTAAAGGAAACTCGAAAATTTCTACATGGATGTATCGTGTAGCCCTTAATACAGCCATTACTCTTTTCAGAAAAAAAAGCAAAAGTTTACCTACGAACGAGCTTGACATCAATCATAAAGATTTTATAGAAGATGATGATGAAAAACAGCAACAGATCTCTCTTTTATATACAGTAATTAAAACACTGCCTAATGTAGAGAGAGCTATAGTAATGATGTATTTGGATGATTTGCCTTATAAGGATATCGCAGAAAACCTCGGGATAACTGAGGTAAATGCACGTGTGAAGATGAACAGATTAAAGAAAACCCTTAAAGAACAGATGGAAAAATATGCCTGATTTTGATTTAGACAGCTTTAAGAAAACATGGCAGGAACAGCCTGTTCAGCAAAAATACGATAATAGTGAAATTCTTAAAATGTTAAACAGAAAGTCACGTAACTACGTGAAATATATTTTCTGGATCAGTGTTTTTGAATTCTTACTTTTTTCCGTTATGGGATTATTTTACTTCTTCAAAGGAGAAGAGACCAATGGTTTCCTAAATGTTTTAGAAAAACTGGGAGCCCAAAAAACGCCAGAAGTGGAAAATAGCTTTGATACTATTTATCTTATACTTAAGATCTCAAGTCTACTGGTCACGGCTTATTTTGTTTATAAATTCTACCAAAACTATCGTAGAATAAGAATTGAAGAAAACCTTAAAGGTCTTATCACCAGAATTATTAAATTTAAAAAAACAGTGAATGCTTTCATTTTAATAAGCATTGTCTTATTAGTAGCCTTCACTTCAATTTTTACTGTTTTCATATTTTATGCCTTAAATTCTCAAAATATCGAACCTGCTAATTCGGCAGTTATTATTTTTATTATCGGGACTATTTTAAGCACAGGGCTTTGTGTATTGCTGATTTGGTTATACTATAGATTGGTTTATGGAATTATCATGAGAAAACTGGACAAAAACCTGGCACAACTAAAAGATATTGATTCTCAGGAAAATTAATTCTCTTAAGTTATTTTAAGATTTATTTGTTATTTTAGATAAACAAATCTTTTGATATGGCTTTATCTTATGTATCCGGAGCTTCGAATATTCCATTACTGGGAGAGACAATCGGTAGTAACTTAAAAAAAACAGTCGAAAAATTTCATGATCATGAGGCGTTAGTTTCTGTTCAACAGAATTACCGTGCAAGCTATAAAGAGTTTTATGATCAAACGACAACTGTTGCCAAAGCGTTGATCTCTTTAGGTGTAAAATCAGGAGATCGAATCGGAATCTGGTCTGCCAACAGATATGAATGGGTATTGCTTCAATATGCCACTGCCCGAATAGGGACTATTTTGGTTAATATCAACCCTGCATACAGAACGCATGAGCTTACCTATGTTCTGAATCAGTCAGAAGTTCGTTTTATTTTTTCTTCTCTATCATTTAAAACCAGCAATTACAAAGAAATGGTGGAATATGCCCAGGAAGTATGTCCTACATTAGATGAGGCCATTTTCTTTAATGAAAGTTGGGATCAGTTTTTAAAAAACGGAGAATCAGTTTCTGATGAAATATTGCTAAGTTTTGAAGAAAGTATAGAATTTGATGATCCTGTAAACATTCAATATACATCTGGAACAACAGGATTTCCAAAAGGCGTTACTCTTTCCCATCATAATATTTTAAACAATGGATACTTCATTGGAATACGGTTGCGATACACAGAAAGAGATCGCGTTTGTATTCCGGTTCCATTTTATCATTGCTTTGGAATGGTGATCGGTAATATTTGCTGTGCTGCTCACGGCGCCTGTATTGTGATTCCTAATGAAAGCTTTGATCCCGATATTACGCTAAAAGTGGTTTCTGATGAAAAATGTACTTCCTTGTATGGAGTGCCTACCATGTTTATTGCCGAGTTGGCTGTAAAAGATTTTGACACCTATGATTTTTCGAATCTAAGAACCGGTGTTATGGCTGGGTCTGTATGCCCACCTGAAATTATGAAGAAGGTAGAAAACCTTATGAATATCAAAGAAATGAGCATCTGTTATGGAATGACAGAAACTTCTCCCGTTTCTACTCAAACATTGATTGGAACTCCTTTGGAGAAGCAGGTCAGTACAGTAGGTACCATTCAGGATCATCTTGAAATAAAAATTATTGATGAAACTGGTAAGGTTGTTGAACGTGGAGAACATGGAGAATTGTGTACCAGAGGATATTCGGTAATGCTAAAATACTGGAACGATCCGGAAAATACGCGAAAGGTTCTGGATGATGCGAGATGGATGCATACTGGAGATCTTGCGGTAATGGATTCTGAGGGGTATATCACGATCTCCGGAAGGATAAAAGATCTGATCATTCGCGGTGGCGAGAATATTTCACCAAAAGAAATTGAAGACTTTTTATACACTTATCCTAACATTTTGGATGTTCAGATAATAGGAGTTCCAAGCGAAAAATTTGGGGAAGAAGTTATGGCCTGGGTTAAGGTGAGAAATGGGTTTAAAGTATCCGAAGAAGAACTTCTTGATTATTGCAGGACAAAAATTGCCCATTATAAAATCCCTAAATACTGGAAATTTGTCGATGAGTTTCCAATGACGATCTCTGGAAAAATCAGGAAAGTAGAAATGCGTGAGATTTCTGTTAAAGAGCTAAAACTAGATCAAATAAAGAACAAATAGATTCTTTAAATATAAAAATGCCCGGAGATCCGGGCACTTCTATTATTATTAAACTTATATTAAAGTTCTTTTCTTAATCTTGCAACAGGAATGTTAAGTTGTTCTCTGTATTTTGCGATTGTTCTTCGGGCTATATTATACCCCTGTTCTTTTAAAATGACAACCAACGCATCATCTGTAAGTGGTTTTCTTTTATTTTCTTTACTGATAACTTCCATAAGATGGGTTTTGATCTCTTTTGTAGAAACCTCCTCTCCATCATCGTTCGTTAAACTATCAGAAAACAGGTCTTTAAGATATATAATACCGTTTGGAGTATCGGCATATTTACTCTTTACTACTCTTGAGATCGTTGATATATCAAAACCAGTGATATCTGCAATATCTTTTAGGATCATTGGTTTTAAAGATTTTTCATCTCCGGTAATAAAATATTCTTTCTGGAATTTTACAATAGCCGTAATAGTCTGCAATAAGGTATTTTGACGCTGATTGATCGCATCAATATACCATTTTGCTGCATCTAGCTTTTGCTTGATAAATAATGCGGCCTGCTTATGTTCAGAAGAATTTTTATCGTGGGAATAGGTCGTTAGAATATCTTTATATTCCTCAGAGACTCTTAGAGTCGGTGCATTTTTACTGTTAAGCATTGGAATAACCAATCCGTCTTTTACCTGAATCACAAAATCCGGAATAATCTCCTGATTAATCGTAATAGTCTGGGTATCAAAGTTTCCGCCAACTTTTGGAGATAATTTGGAAATCTCCTCCAAAGCATCTTTCAGATCCTCTTCTTCAATATCATACTTCTGAATGATCTTATTATAATGCTTATTGGTAAGTGCATCAAATTGATGTCTGAGGATATTGGCAGCTAAAGAAACTGCTTTATCAGAGCTTACTTTCTTTTCTATTTGTAATAGAAGACATTCTTGCAAACCTCTTGCTCCAACTCCAGACGGATCCAGCTTTTGAACATAGTTTTCTAAAATATCTTCTGCTTTTTCAGTAGTCGTATAAATTCCCTGAGAAAAGGCTAAGTCGTCAACAATAGATTTAATTTCTCTTCTTAAATAACCATCAGTATCTAAGTTTCCAATAATATATTCTGCGATCTTTATATCTTCAGGGTTAATATTTGCCAGGTGAATCTGCTCCAGCAAGTAATCATATAAAGACTGACCTTCTGTTAATAAACTTTCATTATCAAATTCCTCATCATCTGCAGAATAGTTACTGGAAGCTGTTTTATAACTAGGTTCATCATCATAGATATATTCATTCACATCAAAATCCGTTTCAATGCTTTCATTTCCTTCATTTTCATAGGTATCTTCAAGAGCTGCATAATCATCTTCTTTAGATTCCTCTTTAGCAATTTCCAAGGCAGGATTTTCTTCTAACTCTCTTTCCAATTCTTCTTCAAATTCCAAAGTATGAAGTTGAATCAGCTTCATTAGTTGGATCTGTTGCGGAGCCAGCTTTTGTCCTAACTTGAGTTGTAAGTGTTGTTTCAGCATATTACTCTTTGTGTTTTAACATAACATATTCCACGAATTTAATGAATTTTTTTCAAAAATTTCATATTTAGCATGATTTTTGCATTATAATATTTAACATAATAAACTATTATAAAGTAAAAAAAGCCTTAAAATTTAATTTAAGGCTTTTTTTATATCTAAAACTCAGCGCTTTTCGGTGTCCTTGGGAAAGGAATCACGTCTCTGATGTTGGTCATTCCTGTTACGAAAAGGACAAGTCTTTCAAGACCCAATCCAAATCCTGCATGTGGTACAGAACCAAATTTTCTCGTATCCATATACCACCAAAGTTCTTCTTCTTCCACATGCATCTCTTTCATTTTAGCTCTTAAAACTTCAATTCTTTCTTCTCTTTCAGAACCGCCAATAATTTCTCCAATTCCAGGGAAAAGAACGTCCATTGCTCTTACCGTTTTATTATCATCATTCAAACGCATATAGAATGCTTTGATGTCTTTTGGATAATCAAATAAAACTACAGGACTTTCAAAATGCTTCTCTACAAGGAATCTTTCATGTTCAGATTGAAGATCAGCTCCCCAACTCTCGATCGGGAATTGGAATTTACCTTTTTTATTTTCTTTAGAGTTTAATAATATATCAATAGCTTCTGTATAGCTTACACGCATAAAACGCTTTGCTACTACATTTTGTAATTTCTCAATAAGCCCTTCTTTTGCTCTTTCTTTTTCCGGTTTAGATTTTTGTTCTTCAACAAATCTGTTATCCAGGAACTCCAAATCATCCTTACAGTTATCCAGTACATACTGAATTACATATTTTAAGAAATCTTCAGCAAGATCAATATTGTCTTCAAGGTTGTTAAATGCAACTTCAGGCTCTACCATCCAGAATTCTGCAAGGTGGCGTGTTGTATTAGAATTTTCTGCACGGAAAGTAGGTCCGAATGTATAAATTCTTCCTAATCCCATTGCAGCAGTTTCCCCCTCCAACTGTCCAGAAACCGTTAGGTTTGTTTTCTTACCAAAGAAATCCTGGCTGTAATCAATCTCTCCGTCTTCAGTTCTTGGAATATTGTTTAAATCAAAGTTTGTTACTCCAAACATTTCTCCTGCACCTTCAGCATCTGCACCGGTAACTATTGGTGTATGGATGTTGAAGAACTGGTTCTGGTTAAAGAATGAATGAATAGCAAAGGTTACTGCATGACGTACTCTGAAAACAGCTCCAAACAAATTGGTTCTGAATCTTAAGTGCGCCTGCTCACGAAGCTTTTCTAAGCTATGTTTTTTAGGCTGAAGAATTGTAGTTTGCAATTCTTCTGTAAAGTTGTCACCTAAAATAATGATCTTTTTAGCAATAATTTCCACCGTTTGTCCGGCACCCTGGCTTTCTACTACTTCTCCAACTATTTTAAGAGAAGAAGCTGTACTAATTTTATTGATAATTTCTTTATCAAAATTTTCAAAATCAACAACTATTTGCAAATTATTAATTGTAGATCCATCATTAAGTGCTATAAAGCGATTTGCACGGAAAGCTTTCACCCAGCCGTATACCGTAATGTCATGATGTAATACTTTTTTGTAATCCTGTAGGATTTCTTTAATCGTCTGCTTTTTCATTTGTTGATTATAAATTTTCGTATAAAAATTAATGTCCGCAAAGTTACAAAAAAACAGCGCAAGTTGATGATTGCACTGTCTTTTAAAAAATCAATAATCAATTATTTAATCTAAAGTCCACTTGTTTCTGTTTATTTAATTAAAGAAGATAGTCTTCTTTCGCCGTTTACCATTTCTGATTTTCCAGGCATGATAGGAGCTTGGAACATCATACTGCCATTTTGGAAGCAGTAAAATAATTAAGATCACATCGATATGGGAGATTAATCCTAAACCAATCGCTATGTAAAATGCCCAGCCAATTTCCTGAAATCCTATCAGATAAGTAAATGCAATCAGTAAACTCAATCCCCACATTTTTGCTAAAAAAGCATGAGTACAGGTTTCTTTTCCAAATTTCCAGAGGCTTACCATATAACAAAGGGCTTCCATAATAAAAATCAGAAGTATACCTTCCCATTCATTTTTTATCATTTCCGGGTAAAGGATGTAAGATGAAACACCTAAAGAAAGCCAGAAAATAAGATCCGTCTGACTATCCAATCTTCTTAATTTTTCTGATGAAACCCCAGTCTTTCGGGCAATAATTCCATCAAAAATATCGGTCAGTAATCCAATGTACATTAATATTAATATCGAAGACCTTGAATCCCCACCTTTAAAATAACTTAAGAGAATAACAACAGGAGCAATAAAAAATCTTATTGCAATAAGTAAATAGGGTAACTTTTTCATAATGCTGTATTTTTAAAATCTAAAATTTACACTCGTCTCTACTGAAAAGGAATTAAAACCAGAAGGGACTGCATGCTTTGCCCAAAGCCGATATGGCATATAGGAAACCTGAATCCCCAACCCAAAATTATTTTTCCAAAACCTTACTCCCTGTCCAATCCTGATTGAAGAGACACCTTCTATATTTGTATCAATGTATACCGTGTTTTCACTAAGGTCATCTTTTCTGTTATCAGAAATATTTTTATCATTAAAGAAAAGATTATGGAGACTCAATTCACTTACCCATTCTATATTGTTATTTCCAACGAGATACTCTTTTACCATTCTTATTCCTACATTGAAAAGGAATTCTTTAGAACGGATATTGTAAAACAGTCCTTTTTTTTCATATTCAAAATTGTACCGGCTTCCGCTATGGTAAAAATTTAACCCGAATTCAAGATGCGCTTTATTTTCATCAATAGGATATCGATACCAATAGCCTAAATAAACACCAGGTATTTGTCTTTCTTTATAAGATGAAAAACTCAGAAAGCTTCCTGCTTCAATCATTGATCGCTTATCACTTTTCCTAGTTTCTATAAGTACTTGTGCATGAAGGTTTACAACCATCAGAACACAAAGAATTAGTATTTTCATTTCGAAGGTTTTAAAAGTTGATAAAAGGCAGACTTCGCTTACCATTTTTATTCCAGAAACCAATTTGAAGTCCTTTCATCTTATTAGATTTATTGATTAGGCCCATTTGTATCCCCTTCATATTATCAACTCTATTATGAACACCTATCTGCATTCCTTTTAGCTCATCAGCATCATTAAAAATGGATATGCTTATTCCATTCAGTTCTTTACTACTTATACCCAAACCAGAAATGACAACTCCACTCCCTTTATCAATATCAGTCGTTAAGCCTCCGATCGAAAGCCCTTGCATGGTATCCCCATAATTATACAGCGAAACAGAAACTCCGTTGTGGCTGATACTCCTCCCATATCCTGCTCCGGAAATATTAAGTCCGTTTACCACGAGATGAGGCTCTGTATTTGCGGTTCTTGAAGGATCAAAAAACATCCAGATCACCAGGCCAACAGGGTTTGGCTCGAGATTAATACCATTGATTCGTCTCATATTCCCTTTATAGTCATCAAAAGCGTCCCCCATTCCGACAGCAATACCATCAACTTTTTTTATGTTTTTTTTCAGAGGAGTAAATGCTATTAATTTCGTTTTATTTCCCAAGACAGCAAGGCTATCCTGAGCATACAATACAGTACTTGTAAAAGCACTTATTATTAAAAAAATCATTGTTTTCATAATTCATTATTTTAAAATTACAGTTCAAAATTATCCTCGGAAAACGCTATTCTCAATGTGAAAAGGAATTAAAAAAAATACTACATTTGTGAAAATCACAAAACATGCATCAGGAAGCATTATTGAAAGAAATTCGAAGAAAAATTGGAGATCGGTCATTGAATGATGAGATTGCTAATATTCTCAATATAAGCTATGATGCAGCGCATAGACGTACTTCTTTAAAAGCAAAATTCAGTTTTGAAGAAGCTTTAGAGCTTGCAAAGTATTATCAGATCTCTTTGGATCAGTATTTAGGTTCCGAGAACCAGCTGGTTGTAAAAAGAACACAACCTGTAAGAACCACAGAAGATTTATTAAACTACTTTGAAAACTCACTTAAGATTCTGGATGTTTTTCATAATATTACCCATTCGCAGGTTTTTTATTCAGCAAAGGATATCCCTTTTTTCTATACGATCTCAGACTCCATATTATCCCGTTTCAAATTTTATGTATGGATGAATTTATTAAATCAGGATCAGTTTCTAAGTCCATTTAATGAATTCAGGATGCAATATCATTCGCCAAAAAATGAAATGCTTATTGAGTTGTACAATAAACAAAATGTCACCGAGATCTGGAATGATACTACAATAATGAGCGCATTGCGGCAAATATCTTTTTATTTTGAAATCGGATTATTGCAAAAGGCAGACGCTGTTTTAATCCTGGAGGATTTAAAAAAGCTACTCGAAGATCTAGAAAACAAAACCCTTCAAAAATCTAATTTTCAAATATTTGCAAATGATTTAGTAATTTTAAACAATAGTATTTTATTTAAGAATGATCAACAGTGTTCTTTTTTTATTCCGTTCAGTATGTTCGGTTATATGATGACTAATGATGAGATGACCTGTAAGGATTCTCTAAGTTATTTTGAGCATCAGATTAAAAATTCCAGATCATTGAATACTTCGGGGAATCGTGACAGAAAAATGTTCTTTAATACAATGTATCAGCAGATTGAAAATTTAAAAGAAAAATTATAATGAATACATTACGTAATGGCGAATTTTTCGGACAAACCAATGAAATACTGGATTGTAATGGCCTTACCTTTACGGATACAGAATACACCCATCCATATGTTGATTGGCATTACCATGAGAATGCCTATTTCACATTTCTTCTTGAGGGACATGTTACCGAAGGAAATAAAAAAGAAGTTTACGATTGCTCTGCCGGAACACTTTTATACCATTGTTGGGAAGATACACACTACAATATAAAACCAGAGGTATTTACGAGAGGTTTTCACATTGAAATTGCTAAAGATTGGTTTGAAAACCACCAGATTTCAAGAGATAGCCTTGAGGGAAGTTTTAATATTAAAAACCCTGCTATACAGATTCTGACCTATCAAATATTTAAAGAAACAAAATTAAACGATCTGAATATCGAATTGTCTGTTCATCAGTTATTGTTAAATATTTTCAGTCAATTAAAACAAGAGACTAAAAGCCAGGAAAAGAATCCCCTGTGGACACGTAAAATCGATGAATTACTACGTGAAAGTTTTACAGAAAAACTGAATCTCACACAACTTGCACAAATTTTAGATATTCATCCTATGCATCTCAGCAGAGATTTCCATAAATATTTCCACTGTAACCTAGGAGATTACATCAGAAAATTGAAAGTGAATAAGTCGTTAAGTCTGCTTCATAACAGCCAAGAATCTCTAACTGATATTGCCCTGGATTGTGGCTTTTCTGATCAGAGCCATTTCATTCGGTGTTTCAGAGAGAACATCGGAATTACTCCTTTAAAGTATAAGAATTTGTTAAAATAAGTAATTGTAATAAAATAGTAACTCTTTTATTACTCGTCTTTTTTGGAAGGAACCAAAAAGACATCGATAAGACCTTCGGGAAGTTGCATTTTAATGAATCTTTCTTCTCTATTCACTTCAAAGATCCAGTCTTTGATGATAGGAATTACCACTTCTTTTCCATCGAGATTGGTTACAAAATAATTCTGAGCAGTCTGATCATTTATAGATCTTATAACGCCGCAGTCATTATCATTTGCATCAAGAATATTAAATCCTACTACCTCGTGGTAATAAAATTGTTTTCCGGAGAGTTTCGGCAAAGTAGCAAGCGGCAAATACACACTTTTTCCCAATGATTGGTCTACTAATGCCTCTGAAGAGTTTTTAAATGCAATATTCAGAGCATCTAATTTACTCCATGATGATTTTTCAATAAAAAAAGGAACCAATAATCCGTTGATTTCAACGAATATTGATTCCAGTTTATTGTAAAGTTCGGGTTGATCGGTATCCAATTTAAGGATAACATTACCCGCAAGGCCATGTCTGCGTGTGATTTTACCTAAAAAGTAGCAATCTTCTTTACGCATACAGGTTGTTTCTTAAGCTTCAGTGTTTTCTTCAGTTTCAGCAGCAGGAGCTTCTCCTTCTGTTGTTTCTTCAGCAGCAACTTCTTCAGCAACTGGTGCGTTAGCAGCTTCTTCAGCAGCTTTAGCATCAGCTTCAGCTTTTGCAGCAGCAGCTACTCTAGCTTCATTTACTTTAGCTTCAGCTTCTAAAGCAGCTTTTTTAGCATCAGCCTGAGCTTTAGATAAACCTTCTACTTTTCCTTGTACTTTTTGTTCTTTAGAATCTACCCAAGCAGCAAATCTTTTTTCAGCTTCAGCCTCATCAAAAGCTCCTTTAGCAACACCACCTTGTAAGTGTTTTTTGTAAAGTGCCCCTTTATAAGAAAGGATAGCTCTTGCTGTATCAGTTGGTTGAGCACCGTTGTTTAACCACTTTACAGCAGCATCAACGTTCAAATCGATAGTAGCAGGGTTAGTAATTGGGTTGTAAGTACCTAGTTTTTCGATGAATCTACCGTCTCTTCTAGCTCTAGCATCTGCAACCACGATGTGGAAAAAAGGTTTTCCTTTTTTACCGTGTCTTTGTAATCTGATTTTTACTGACATAATGTTTGAATTTTAAGGGAACTCGTCCCAGTTAAATATTTAAGTGTGCAAAGATAAATAAAATTTCTTAGGTATCAATAAAAATTTTCATGTTAATCAAGTCTTCCCATATAGAAAAGCCCAAGACATTTCTGGTTCTCTGCGATGGTTAAAGAATCTTTCAGGTGGTTAACAATTGCCGGGGAGCTCCAGTAGCAGCCTACTCCATTGGCTGTGCTGGTAAGGTACATATTTTGTACCGCCATTGAAACTGCAGCAATCTCTTCCCATTCCGGAAGCATTCCACTAAAGTTTACGACAATGGAAACGACTGCATTGGCTTTATTTATTTTAAAACCTATATCATCATATTTCTTTTGTAAGAATGTTTGCTCAGACTGTGTTGCTTTATAAATATTCTGCATTTCTGAAGCCAGTTGAGCTTTTTCATCACCTTTAAAGATTTTAAAACGCCAAGGTTTTGTACGTTTATGGTTCGGTGCAAATGTAGCTGAGTTTAAAATCTCATCAATAATTTCCTGAGAGATCTCTGTTTCTGTGTAATCTTTAGGGAAAACACTTCTTCTTTGCTCTATTATTTCTTTTAGAATTTCTGTCTTATTCATAGGTACAAAATTACAACATGTAATTTATTTATACCTGGGTTTAAAAAAATAAAACTCCAAAAATAATTTGGAGTTTTGCTGTATTTTGAATTGAAAAAAGTTGAAATATAATTCTAAATCATAAAAATTATAAAACCTCAACAACTTCCTGATGAATATTATTTAACGTAAAGGCATCACCAGATTTCATACCCATCATCTTCTTTGCCATTGGACTTTCGGGTGAAATGGCATAAAACCTGTCACCTTCAAAGAAGAATTCACCTAATGAAACAGAAATATAAAATCTTGCCTTATTGGTAATCACTAAAGAACCTAGCTGCACTCTTTCAGTAGTATTATTCAACACCTTTGACATATTTCTCTGCAAATCATTAAGTGCGGCAAGCTGTTTTTGCATCTGATAAATTTCCTCCTGCATTTCCTCCCTCATGCTGTCATATTTTGGTGTCTTTTTAATATCGCGACTCGCGTCTAAAGTAAATTCTATAAAGTTCTTTAATTTCTCAATCTTTTCGGCGATCACGTTTTTAACATAATTTCTTATGTCACTTTTCTCAAATACGATCTTCTCCATAAATCTAATCTTTACATAAAGATAATATTTTTTTTAAACAATATATTTGTCATTCAAAAAATTTAAAACCTCATTTAAAAATTAATTTTTATTTCAAGGGAAGACAAGATGCAAGGAAATGAGCTTTGTATTATTGCTCCGCTAGTTTTTTAAGGTCTCCCAATCCCTGATCAAAGGTTTTTCCCATCTGGCTCTCCATCATTGGTTTCATTATCTTCATCATGGTATTGAGCTCATTATCCATAGTCCAGGTTACTTTTGTTCCATTACCTTCCGGAGTTAGGATAAAATTAGCTGTTGCCTCACCTTCAAAAGGTTTTATAAAATGAAGCTTACTGGTTATTTTTTCATTCGGTACTACTGCTGTAACAGTTTGCTGGCCTTCACCCACATCTTTATTTCCTT
This sequence comes from Chryseobacterium sp. ISL-6, assembly GCF_018613715.1. Classification (GTDB taxonomy): domain Bacteria; phylum Bacteroidota; class Bacteroidia; order Flavobacteriales; family Weeksellaceae; genus Chryseobacterium; species Chryseobacterium paludis. Next base: position 382,533 of record NZ_JAGGPT010000010.1, read on the forward strand.
TCCAGCTGTAAGAGTCTCCTACTTCACCACTTGTTCCGGAGTAGGTGATCGTAATGTTTTTATCCGGCTTTATAAAAGGATTCCATGAGTTGAAAGCTTTTGTAGATCCTGCAAATTGCCAAACTTTTTCTTTCGGCGCATTAATAACAACAGATCTTTCAAAGTGATAATCTTTACTGAAAGCCAGCATAGCAAATACTGCGTACAAAATAACAAGTACAATAAGTATCCCTAAAATTTTCAAAATTGTTTTCATAGTTTTTATATTTTAATGTTAAGTCAAAATTACATATTCCAACAGCAACACTTCTTTTCCTATGACAAGATTATTATAATAAGCTATTTTTTGTCACAACCGATCATTAAGGCATTATTTTTGAGGAATTCAAGTTTTACAAATTTTCATAGAAATTAAATTTACATCAATAAAAAATAGAAAAATGAATATTTTAACAGAAAATTTCAATACACCTTATCATACCGCACCATTTGACCGCATTAAAAATGAAGATTATCTTCCTGCTTTTAAAGAATTAATTCAGCGCTCTGAAGAAGAAATTAATACGATCGTTGACAATTCTGAAGCACCTACATTTCAGAACGTTATTGAAGCTTTGGCCTATTCAGGTGAAAAATTAGATATCCTTTCCAATATTTTTTTTAATGTAAATTCTGCAGAAACAAGTGATGCATTGCAACAAATCGCTGAAGAGGTTTCTCCTATCCTAAGTGAATATTCTTCAAAAATCTCTCAAAACGAACCTTTATTTAATAAGATCAAAAAGGTATACGAAGAGAAGGCAAAATACAACCTCAACGAAGAGCAAGAAATGCTTTTAGAGGAAACTTATAAAGGCTTTGTAAGAAGTGGCGCTTTACTGAACGACGAAGACAAAGAAAAATTAAAGAATATCAACATGGATTTATCTTTGAAATCCTTGAAATTCGGACAAAATGTATTGGCTTCCACTAATGCTTATTTTAAACATATCACTTATAAAGAAGATCTGGCTGGAATTCCTGATGCTATTATGGAACAGTACGCTGAAGAGGCTAAGGAAAGAAATTTAGAAGGCTGGGTACTGACATTACAATATCCGAGTTATGTGCCATTTATGACTTACGCTGAAAACCGTGAATTAAGAAAAGAGCTGGCTTTAGCAAATGGTAAAAAGTCTTTTGATGGTGGTGAGTTTGATAATCAAAACCTCATTAAAGAAATCCTCAAATTAAAACAGCAAAAAGCAGAACTGATTGGCTATAAAAATTATGCTGACTTCGTTCTGGAAGAAAGGATGGCGAAGTCTCCCACTAAAGTCCTTGATTTCTTAAATGAGCTTTTAACAAAAGCAAAACCTTTTGCAAATAAGGAAATTGAAGAATTAAAAGCTTTAGCAAAAGCTGATGGTATTGAGGAAATGCAGGCCTATGATCATTCTTTCTATGCAGAGAAACTCCGTAAAGAAAAGTTTGATCTTAATGATGAGGAATTAAAACCTTACTTTCCATTGAACCAGGTTCAGGATGCCGTATTTGGATTAGCCAAACAATTATTTGGGTTAACTTTTGAAGAAAGAAATGATATTCCGAAATATCATGAAGATGTAAAAACTTATGAAGTAAAGGAAAATGGTGAATACAAATCATTGCTGTATGTAGATTATTTCCCAAGAAAAGGTAAAAGAGCCGGGGCCTGGATGACAAGCTACAAAAACCAATATAAGAAAGATGGGGAGAATTCACGCCCGCATATTTCCATTGTTTGTAATTTCAGCAAACCCACAAAGGATACTCCAAGTCTATTAACATTCCAAGAGGTAACAACATTATTCCATGAATTTGGCCACGCTCTACACGGGATGTTAGCCAACACTCAATATCCAGGTCTATCAGGAACTTCCGTGAAATGGGATTTCGTAGAATTACCATCTCAATTTTTAGAAAACTTCTGTTATGAGCCTGAATTCTTAAAAACTTTTGCAAAACATTATAAAACCGGTGAAGTTCTTCCTGACGAAAAAATTGAAAAAATCGAACAGTCTAAAAACTTTATGGAAGGATACCAGACAATGAGACAATTAGGTTTCGGAATTCTGGATATGATGTACCATACCAATGTTGGAGAATTAGAGAGTGAAAGTGTAAAAGCCTTTGAAGATGAATATACAAAAGCAACTCAGCTTTACCCATCTAATAATGAAACCGCTATGAGCCCAAGTTTCTCTCACATTTTCCAGGGTGGATATTCTGCAGGATATTACTCTTACAAATGGGCAGAGGTTCTGGATGCAGATGCTTTTCAATATTTTAAAGAAAACGGAATTTTCAATCCAGAGATTGCTGCAAAATATAAAATACTCCTTTCTTCAGGGGGAACAAAAGATCCAATGGAACTGTATAAGAGTTTCAGAGGTAGTGAGCCAAAGGTAGAAAGCTTGCTTAAGAGAGCTTTTGGATAAAATAAACTGCAGTCCCCTGATTTCAAATCTCGGGGACTTTTTTCTTTTATTATAGTTTATAAATGGCTTATTAACAAGCTTATGAATTGGGTATTTTTATCACGATAATTTAAATGAAAAATGCCTCCCTGACATGGATTAAAAATGTTGCCGGATCACAATAATAAAACAATCCTATTTATGATTGATAAAATCGAAAAAATTGCAAATATCTTTTTTATTTTTTTGGGATACATAGGGATGGCTGCATTGGTCGTATTTCTTGTTTTTATAGAAAATCCAGTGAGGTATTTTTTCTATGCTTTATCTATAACAACATTCATACATTTTAAAAACTTTCGATACTTAAGAATTGACTTTAAAAAAGTTGGCGGAAATTTTCTCTTGACAATAAGTATTATCTATTTATCTTTAATTACCGTCTTATCCGTTTCCCCTTTTCTGACCATTCAGGAATTTAAAATATCACATTTTACATGGAAGCCTGTAGAGGCAAAAACAATTAAATCATCTTCCTTCTGGGATACTGGATACAAAAGAAGAGGAAATTCTTATGCTACCATCTATTATGAGTATCAGGCTGATGGAAAACGTTATAAAAATTCAGAACCTGAAGCCTTAAAAAAATATTATCCTATTTGGAACACAAGCAAGACCGATGATTTGATCATTGAGTTTTCAAAATCAGTTTCAGAAAAAATTAAAAATAAGGATTATATCATTTTCAAGAGCCCCAACCACCATGATAAAAGCCGATTATTTTTATCTACCGATATCATTTACTTTCAGGGATCACTACTTTATAATATGGCAACAAGTATGGCTGCAATAATACTTACTATTTTAGGACTTCTATCAATTATTCTTATCTTTTCAGGAAAAAGCCGCCAGAAATAGAAAAATCAAATCCATTGAAAGAGAAAAATTATCGTGAAAAGATTCTGAAAAAAATCAATCTGATAAAGAGGATATTTTTTATCTTAATGACTTTCTATATGGTGCTTATATTAGTAAGCATAGCTATTCTGTATTACTATAACTATATGATGAATGGAAATTATACTTTTATCTACATCATATTGTTCCCGCTAATCATTTTAGTAGCCTTAAGCACATTTTCCATTTCTTTTTTTAAGAGCTATGCGGAGGTTATTAAAATCATAAATGATGAAGACCTTGCTCAACTTGAAACAATGAATCAATCCCGTTCCTGGATAGAAAAATATCTTCCTTCGTTTATTATTTATTCAGGAAAGATCAGAGTATTTAAATTATTCAAGCAACCTGATTTTTATTTTAAAGATCTTAGTAAAATCTCTATTCGAACATTTTATAACAGAGGGGGTCAAAATCATCTTGTCATATTAAAAAAAATACAGGGTGGAAGCTATTTCTTTAGTATCAGTAATAGTTTTCTGCAACAAAAACATCTTATAGAAAAAGCAATGGAATACAATCCCAACATTATTGTCAATGAGAAATAATATCTATTAGTTATTTAGACTTTGAATATCATCAGCAGGATTTTTGACTATGGATTGTAACTTTTTCACCAATTTTAGCTATTGCTCTTTTTTGTAATTTTGTTCAGTGAAGGGTAGAAAAGCAATGTATAAATGATATCCGTTTCTGATTATGAAAGAAAACAAATATGACAACTCATCTTTTTTTGAGCAATATAAAAAAATGCTACGCTCTCAGCAAGGACTGGAGGGTGCCGGTGAATGGTATGTTTTAAAGAATATGCTGCCTGATTTTACGGGTAAAAATGTACTCGATCTCGGTTGTGGTTTCGGCTGGCATTGTCGGTACGCGATGGAAAATGGAGCACAATCTGTCGTTGGAATTGACCTTTCGGAAAAGATGCTTGAAAAAGCCCGAGAGATCAATAATATGGAGGGTATTGAATATGTAAGAAAAGCCCTCGAAGATGTTGAATATCCGGCTGAGAAGTTTGATGTAATATTAAGTTCTTTAACTTTCCATTATGTAGAATCATTTGATAGGCTTACACAAAACATCTACCAATGGCTTAAACCCAAAGGTCAATTTGTATTTTCTGTTGAACACCCGGTTTTTACAGCTGAAGGAACACAGGATTGGGCTTATGGAACACATGGAGAGAAACAACATTGGCCGGTAGACAATTATTTTATTGAAGGAATAAGAAACACCACATTTTTAGGCGAAAACGTTATAAAATACCATAGAACATTAACTACTTATTTGAATGCGCTATTAAAAAAGGGCTTTAAAATTAAAGAAGTTATCGAAGCAGAGCCTAGCGAAGAGATGCTCAAACAATTTTCAGAAATGAAAGATGAACTCCGCCGACCTATGATGTTGCTAATTTCAGTAGAGAAATAATATTATTATTTTAAAGATATAATTAAAAGCATTTTTTATTTTTAGAATTTTCTAAATCACAAAAACGATCATGTTCAAAAATACTCTTATTACACTTTTATTCTTTCTTTTAGTATTTAATAATGTAAAAAGTCAGGAAGTAAAAACAACAAAAGGTAACCATTTTGAATTGAAAATAGCTCCTCAACAAAAAGCAATACTTATTCTATTTCCATGTTATCCCTGTAACATCGAACATACTCAAACAGAGGCCGCTTTTTTAAAGGATATTGAAAAAGAAGGTATTAGTACTTTACTCTTAGATTACAACCAAAAACTTTATTTGACAGAAGCTGAGAAGAAAGAATACGTGGATGTATTAAATAAGATTTTTAAAGAAAACAGCATTAAAGAAGAGAATATTTTCATTGGTGGATTTTCCAGCGGTGGCAATGTAGCGATTCTATTATCCAGCTATATGATAAAAACAAAAAATCCAATACAGCCTAAAGGTCTTATCGTAGTTGATTCTCCTATAGACCTTGAAGAATTATATAAATCGGCTAAAAATGATATTAAAAAAAATAAAGATGCTGATGCTGTTGCAGAAGGTAAATTTTTAATCGATCTACTGGAAAAAGAAATAGGCACACCGCAGGAAAATATTGAAAAATATAAAAGCTTTTCACCCTATCATGTTTCATCAAATTCTACAGATAATATTGGCTATTTAAAAAATATAAAAGTCAGATTGTATTGTGAACCAGATCTTGAATGGCAAATGAAAAATAAAGCCCGGAAGTACGAAGATCTAAATGCTTTTAAATTAGAAAGGGTTTATCATTCTTTACTTAACCTGGGAAACCATCAAGTAGAATTAATAAAAACAAAAGGCCGTGGGATAAGAGCCAATGGACAAAAACATCCACATTCCTGGAATATTGTAGAACGTGAAAATCTAATACAATGGATATTACGTACTTCTTAAAACTATATCAAAATAATCCCACTTTTATTCCGAACTTTGATGAAATAAAGCCTTCAATAATTTTAAATAATGAATACGATAACACTAAGACTAGAGAACGTAAAAAAACTTCAGGCAAAAAGGTGGGAAAATGAAGATCATTGGGATGCCATCAATGAACTTTTAATCAAAGAATTGGATGAAATTTTACTCATTGAGCCTCAAAACACTTCTGCTCTGATCAATATAGGTGCTATCTATTCTGATATGGGAGAAAATGAAACAGCAATACGGTATTTAAAGACTGCATTAGACTTAGGTTCCGAAGACAAAAACCTGTTTGTCAATCTTGCCATTGTTATGATCTATATGGAAAAACATCAAGAAGAATATCTTGAATATCTTGAAGAAGCAGAAGACAAAATAGAGCATCCACTTACTTTTAAAGCTTATTTTGATCCTCAATCCCATTAAATACCAGCCTGAAGGAATAAATACGGATGTCTAAAAATATTGAATTTATGGAGATACTTTTTGACCAATAAAAAAGCTAATTTTAACTCTGAAATTAAAGAAGCTACTTGTTTTAATAAATAATTCAGAATTCATGAAAAAATACATTGTCCCTTTCCTTCTTATGTGTTTTTCCTACACGCTATTTGCACAAGATCTATATACTCCAAGAAATATCAGAAAAGCCTATAAAAAAGAGACCCGCTCGCTTTCAGGAGCTCCGGGTTCACATTATTGGCAGAATAAAGGAATTTATAACATCCAGACGAAAGTGGATGTCATAAGCAAAGTAGTCTCTGGTAACGAAACGATTCAATATTCCAATAACAGCCCGGATACTTTAAAAGTTATCGCCATCCGATTTGTCAACAATCTGCATAAACCGGAAGCTCCCCGTTCCGGACTGGTCTCAAAAGATTTTCTAACATCAGGACTGGAGATTAAATCAATCCTCATCGATGGAATAAAATACGAAGTCAATAACGAAGAATGGGGAACCGTTAAAGACCTTAAACTTAAAACTCCATTGCTTCCCAAATCTCAGGCTTCCCTTCAGATAGAATGGCAATATCCCCTGTCTGTAGAGAGTGGAAGGGAGGGGCAAATTGATTCCAATACTTTGTATTGCGCTTATTCTTACCCACGTGTGTCTGTATATGATGATTATAATGGCTGGGATATTCTCCCACATATTAACCGACAGGAGTTTTATAATGATTTTAATGATTATACTTTTTCTATTACTGCTCCTAAAAATTATGTGGTATGGGCAACGGGAAACCTTCTCAATCCGGAAGAAGTTTTACAACCTGAAATATTAAAGAGATTCAAACAATCCATGACAAGTGATCAAGTTTTGCACGTCGCTGATTCCAAAGAAATGCAATCAGGAAGTGTTACCCAACAGAAAGACTGGAATACCTGGAAATTCAAAGCTGATCACATTACAGATTTTTGTTTTGCTCTTAGCAATCACTATGTATGGGATGCCTCCAGTGTTCCTTTAAAAACGAAACGGGTAAGTGTACAAACCGCCTATAAAACCGGAGCCAAAGATTTTGAGCAATATACAGACTGGATGAAATATGACATGGACTGGTTTTATAAAAACTGGCCGGGTATTGAATATCCTTACCCTGTAATGACCGCTTTTCAAGGTTTTGCAGATATGGAATACCCAATGATGGTCAATGATAGTAGTGTTCCCGATAACCTTATAGATTCCCGTTTGACATTGGACCATGAGGTAGCTCACACCTACTTTCCGTTCTATATGGGAATTAATGAAACCCGTTATGCTTTTATGGATGAAGGCTGGGCTTCCACTTTTGAATATTTGATCGGAATAAGTGAAAATGGTGAAGAAACGTCAAAAAAGATTTATCAGAAGTACAATGTAAAAAATTGGATCAATGATCCTTCGGCTGAGGAAGACCAACCAATTATCTCCATGAGTACACAATTGAGTGGAAACGCTTATTGAAATAACACCTATGGAAAAGCCTCACTTTCGTATTTGGCTCTGAAGGACTATCTTGGTGACACTCTGTTTAAAAAAGCGCTTCATCACTACATCAATGATTGGAATGGAAAACACCCTACTCCATGGGATTATTTTTATTCTATGAACACTGGTTCTGGAAAAAATCTGAACTGGTTCTGGAACAATTGGTTTTTCAGCAACCATTATATCGATTTGAAAATCACTACTGCGAAAAAATCTGGTAAGAAAGTTACTGTGATTATTGAGAACGAGGGTGGATTCGCTATTCCTTTTGATGTCATTATCTTAAATGAGGATGGTACCAACACAAGAACTCATTTTTCACCGGCAGCTTGGGAAAAAAACCAAAGACAAACGAAAGTAAATCTTGACTCGGTAAAAAAAATAAAATCCATCACACTTGACGGTGGAATTTTTATGGATTATAGTCCTGAAGATAATACAAAAAGCATTAATTAAATCTAACCTTCTTGAAACCGTTATGGAAATGGGAATGGAACAGGGAATGATTGTAACTTTTGAAAACCAGATGAATTACTGTCAACAATAAAAAAATAGATCGTACTTCAATCAAAATATCTTAATGAAGACTCTACAGTGATAAAGTCTCCATTTTTTATTAATCAATTTGAGAAAAAATAAAATTAACTACATTGTATTGCATAGTAATATAAATAAATTATATCTTTGCATAACACAATATATAACTATGAACTCAAACAAAACTTTTTTATGGCTTACCCTACTCCTTTTATTCTTCTCTTGTATTGTTTTTGGACAAGGTTTGGAAAATAGGATCGATAGTTTAATTCTAAAAGAATTTAATGACCCTAAAGGTCCTGGTGGTGTATTCACGGTCACTCAAAAAGGTAAGAAAGTGTATCAAAAAGCTTTTGGTAAAGCAAATCTGGAACTTGATGTCAATTTAAACCCGGATAATGTATTTCAGATTGGTTCTATGACCAAACAGTTTACGGCAATAGCCATTCTGATCCTGGAGCAAGAAGGGAAACTTAATGTAAACGATCCTGTTTCTAAGTACATCAAAGATTATCCATCTGGAGACAAGATCACCCTACATCACTTACTGACCCATACTTCGGGAATCAAAGATTTTACTAAAATGAAATCCTTATCAGGCATTGCTCAAAAAGAAATGAAGCCCGAGATGATGGTTGATTTTTTTAAGAATGAGCCTGTTGATTTTGCTCCGGGAGAAAAATTTGAATATAACAATTCCGGATATGTAGTGTTAGGATATCTGATAGAATTAATTTCAGGAAATACATATGAAGATTTTATTCAAAAAAACATATTTGATAAAGCTGGAATGAGTCATTCTTATTATGCTTCAGATAGAATAGTAATTCCGAAAAGGGCTTACGGATATCATAAAAAAGAATCTGGCTATGTTAACAAAACCATTATCAGTTTTAGTGTTCCTTTTTCTTCAGGTTCGTTAATGTCTACGGCAGATGATATGGTGAAATGGCAAAATGCTTTAAATAAAAACATTTTACTCAATTCCCAGGAAACCAAAAAAGCGTTTCAAAAATACCATTTGAATAATGGTGAAGAATTTACTTACGGTTATGGTTGGCATCTTAAGGATATCAACGGAATCGGTATCAGAGAACATGGAGGCAGTATTTTTGGATTCAAATCAATGGGTGTGCATATTCCATCTGAGGATATCTACGTAACTGGATTCAGCAATTGTGATTGCCATTCTCCTACAGAGGCTACAAGAAATATTGCTAAATTAGTTCTTGAAAATACAAAAAAATAAAAATTTATTAAAAACACTAAATATCAACATTTAAAAATCTTATCGTCATGTTACTAGCTATTTTACTTCCCTTTTTATCTTTCATCGTTCGTGGAAAAGTATTAACCGGAATTTTATGCCTTATCTTACAGATCACTTTGATCGGCTGGATTCCTGCAGCAATTTGGGCTGCTTTATCTTTGAACAATGAAAGAGCAGATAAACGAAATGAAAAACTGATTCGGGCAGTTAGACAAAATCAAAGGTAATGATCCTCAATAAAGTGAATTTTAATATTCAATTTTAAATTATACATCTCATCAAAACACATCTTACTCAGTCTTTCTCAAAGGCTAAATAAGATGTGTTTTGCTTTATTCATATTTTTTATCAATAAAATTTTGCTGAATAAATTCAAATCAATACATTTGTATAACCAGTTATATAATTAATTTTATAATAATGAATGTATTCAATAAAACAGGCAAAATGGCCTTAGGAAGCAGATTAAGAGTTTTAACGGCTAAAATGACTGAAGACGCGGCCAAGATCTATGAGTTGTATGGTGTAGAGTTTTCACCAAAATGGTTTCCTGTTTTTTTTATTCTTGCAGAAGAAGGTGAAAAAACAATTACAGAAATGGCAGATGAGATCGGACACTCCCAACCTTCTATTACAAAAATCGTGAAGGAAATGGTAAAGGCCGGTTTGGTTCAGAACCTGGCATCAGAAGATAAGCGCAGAAATGTTGTGGGATTGACGGATAAAGGAACACAACTTTCAAAAAAGATTAAAGTGCAATGTCAGGATATTGATGCAGCCGTTGAAAAATTACTGGATGAAGCAACACATAATCTTTGGGAAGCCATCGAAGAATGGGAACTTTTATTAGAAAAAAAGTCCTTATTAAAAAGAGTACAGGAGCAAAAAAAACAAAGAGAAAGTAAGGATGTAGAAATTGTAGAATATGCACCTGAACATCAGGCTGCTTTTAAAGCGTTGAATGAAGAATGGATTTCAACTTATTTTGAAATGGAGGAAGCCGACTATAAAGCTTTGGATCATCCTAAAGAATATATTCTGGATAAGGGAGGAAAGATATTTGTAGCACTATACAAAAATGAACCTATTGGTGTTTGTGCATTAATTAAAATGGATCATCCCGAATATGATTATGAAATGGCTAAAATGGCCGTTTCTCCCAAAGCTCAGGGAAAAAGTATAGGTTCACTTCTTGGTCAGGCTATCATTAATGCAGCGAAAGATCTTGGTGCTTCAAAAATATTTTTAGAAAGTAACACTATTCTGGAACCAGCTATTAATCTTTATTATAAGTTAGGCTTTGAAAAGATCTTTGGACAAACGTCTCCTTATAAACGTTGCAATATTCAGATGGAATTAGAGGTAACCAAAAAATAGATATCATCATGTACGAAAAAATACAGGAAAGTTTTGAGAAGCAGGGACTAATGAAAACATTAGGAGCTCAACTTCTAACAGTAGAAAAAGGACTCGTAAAAATAGTTTGTCCATTCTCTGAAGAGCTTAGCCAGCAACATGGATTTTTTCATGTCGGAGTAACAACCCAGTATTGCTGATAGCGCCTGTGGATATGCTGCTTTAACGCTGATGCCTGAAAATGCTGAAGTACTGAGTGTAGAGTTTAAAATCAATTTACTAAAACCTGCAAACACTGATAAACTTATTGCAGTAGGCAAAGTTCTACAGTCAGGAAAAAAGCTCACCATTTGTGAAGGCTACATGTATGATCAAACAGAAGAAAGATTAATTGCTAAAATGACGGCAACCATGATTGCCATAGTACCATAACACCATTATTATGTTAGATTTTTATTCTATTAAAGATGACCAACCGACACCAAGTTATCCTGAAAAGCTAGATTTAAAATTTGTTGGCGATCTGGATGACATAACCTTTGGTAATTTGCAGAACAAAGGAATTATAGACAGAAAATTGGATTATTACTCTGATTTCAGATTGAGCCGTTCTGTTATACAATTAATCCGCCAAACAATCTCAGATAATAAACTGGAATCGGATACTGATGTTAAAAAAATAGTACTACTATTGGATCTTGCCGATAAGTATCACAGTGGATTAATAGCTTACGGAGATTAAAAATTACTCTCTTTTTTCACCCTTGGTCCTTCTTTCATAATAGAAGCATAGGATGAAGTAAATGCTGACAGGCTTTTGTATCCCACTTTAAAAGCAATTTCACTGAGTGTATATTGTTTTGTATCGATCAGTTCCACACTTTTTAAAATTCTTATAAGCTGTCCATATTTTTGAAGCGTAATTCCCGTTTCTTCTTTGAATATCCTTTGTAGACTTCGCACAGACATTTTTGCAAGATCTGCCATATCATCAATATTCAGACTTTCCTGATAATGAGTATTAATATAATCACAGACCGGAATTAAACGATGATCCTCTGGAACAGGAATCTCTAAAAAGCGGCTTTCATTACAAAAATTAGGTAGGCTATTTAATAAGGCTTTCAAGAATAGGGCCTGCTCTTCATCTTCTGAATCTAATTTATTCCATTTTGAAGCATATAAAAGCATTTCCTTTAAAACCGGAGGTGCCGCAAAAACATGTACTTCTTTAAAAAAATCGGCTTTTAATATTGATTTAAAAAGAATGACCATCAGGTTTACAGTTTTTGCTTCAGATGTTGTTCGATGCTTTATTCCTGATGGAATCCAGATCACATGATTTTTAGGAACAAGATAGATCTTCTGTTCAATATGCAAATATTGATAGCCTTCTTCCACATAGGTCAATTGAGCTCTTTCATGTATGTGTTCATAGTCATCATGTTGCCAGCTCTTCTCATACCATACATACGCATCTTTTGAGATGGCATCATTATAGAAACCTCTATTCTCTTCTATCAGTCCACATTTCAATTTGGCGTTTTGCATATTGTTTTTGGCAAATTTAATAAAAACGACATTATTAATTTTGTATTTGAATATTAGACTTAAAAAATTATGAAAAAATTAAGCAAGATCATCTCTATCTTTTTACTGCTTATAATGACCCAATCTATGACTGCACAAGAACATAAAGCTAAGGTATTAGTTCTCTTCTATTCAGATAATGGCGGAACTTACGAATTGGCAAAAGAAATATCAAAAGGAATTGAAAGCAAAGGAAACGCACAGGCTGTCATCAAGCAGGTAAAAGCCTCTACCAATCCTAAACTTAAAGACATTCCTGTTGCGTCTGTTGAAGAACTTACATCCTATGATGGGATTGCATTCGGATCTCCTATTTACTTTGGAAATATCAGTACAGGAATGAGTGAGTTTTTGTCAAAAACTGTTGGCCTATGGACCAGCCATTCTTTAGAAGGGATGCCTGCTACTGTATTTATGTCTGCAGGAAGTGGAGCTGGAAAAGAACTAGCTATTCAGTCTTTTTGGAACAGCCTAGCCGTTCACGGAATGGTTTTGGTTTCTAATGGAATCCGTGGTGTTGAAAATGTTGATAAAAACACACCACAAGGAAACACTGTTCTTGGAGTAACAAGCCTTGCTTCCGTAAAAAATGTTGAGCGTCCGAGTGAAAGTGAACGTTATATAGCACGGTTACAGGGTGAAAACTTTGCAAAAGTGACGTTGGCTCTGAAAGGTACTTTTTCGAACAAGACAGCTGTCATCAATCCTGCTGTTGAAAAATCAGCAGATATTAACACTGTTCTGAAACAAAAGCAAATCATTCTTCCTCTAGTACCCAAGCCTGCAGGAAATTATCAGCCTTATGTACGTTCGGGAAATCTTATTTTTATCAATCAGGTAGCTTTAAAAGATGGCAAAATTATAAATCCGGGAAAACTGGGCCTGGCACTTACTGAAGAACAGGTAAAAGAGGCCACAAAAGTAACAATGCTGAATGTCCTGTCTGTTCTGAATGAAGCTGTAGGTGGGGATCTCAATCGTGTAAAACGATGTGTACAATTAACCGGAATTTTTAATACAAAAGATGATTACACAAAACATGCTGATCTGATGAATGTGGCTTCCAATTTAGCTGTAGACGTCTTTGGGGACAAAGGAAAACATGCCAGAGCCACTTTTGGAGCATCTTCAATTCCTGTCAACTCTTCTGTAGAAATTCAGGCTATCTTCGAAGTAGAATAGAAAATATTAATTAACTTAAACAAAAAAATCATGATCAAAGTATTCGTTGCAGGAGCTACCGGATGGGCAGGCTCTGAGCTAAGCAAAGGTATCTTTAAGCAGGAAGGAATGAAATTAGTTGGTGGCTTATCCCGATCCAATAACGGGAAAAATCTGGCTGAGATCCTTGATTTAGGAAATGAGGAGATTCCTGTATTTGACAGTATTGAAAAAGCACTTGATACTGTGGATTTCGATGTTCTGTTTGATTATACAAAACCCGATATTGCCAAGGCTAATATTCTGGCAGTTTTAAAAAGAGGTAAAAAAGTAATCGTGGGAACTTCCGGACTAACCAGTGAAGATTACGCAGAAATAGAAAAAACAGCTCTTGAAAACAACACTTCCGTTTTGGCTGTAGGAAACTTTGCTATTACGGTCGTTCTTTTACAAAAATTTGCAGAAATTGCCGCTAAATACATCCCGAATTACGAAATCATTGATTATGCCCATGAGCTTAAAATTGATACTCCAAGTGGAACAGTAAGAGAATTGGCACATCGTCTTGCACAGGTTCAGAAGCCAACCGTTCACATTCCTACTGATCAATTAATTGGTGAAAAAGAAACAAGAGGTGCAGATATGGAGGGAGTTCATGTTCATTCTGTGCGACTTCCTGGGTATGTAATTGCTGTGGAAACTATTTTCGGATTAAAAGACGAAAGATTAACAATAAGACATGATTCCGGGACAAGTGCAGAACCATATGTAAAAGGAGGTTTACTGGCTATTGAAAAAATAGGAACATTTAAAGGTCTTCGTAGAGGTCTGGATACTGTGATGGATTTCTAAACTCCATTTCAAAATAAAATATACAATCAAGAGACTTATAAGTCTCTTTTTTTATTCAAAAAAACGGGAAATATTATCCATAATAATATTATATTTAAGGTACTAAATTAAAATGTATATATGAAAAGGATCTCACAATTTTTACTTCTTTTGTCTTTCAGTATAGCTTATTCTCAAACTAATTTCAAAATGGATATCAGTGCTCCCATGTTTGAGAAGGATTCAATTTCAATTGCACCTTTAATGGGTATGGGAGATATCCATATGCTTTATAATCTTACCATACATCCTGATGAGAATGTGAGATTTATGAAAAGCTTTAGTGCTGCTTTTATTAAGATTCATGATCAAAATACAATAACAGGATATATAGAATATCCACAACCCATACTTTTCAGTTATTTCAATGCTATTGAAAATGGAGCCTATGGATCTGATGTTTTCTTTATTGAAAAAGGAGACTATACCATTAAAATAAATGATAAAAACCTGGATTTTACTTCTGGCTCAGAAACACCAACAAATGCAGAATATAAAAAATTAAAAAAACAGCTTGAATTAGCTGATAAAAAATTAAAACCATTTGAGGATAATGATGCTGGAGATATTGAATATAAACAGAAATTACTAAGAAACTATATAATTAAAAATCCCAATTCGTATGTAGCATTTTGGGAAATTGTAAGTGATTTTTCAAAGTATGGATTTAACAGAAGTTATATAGAGAATATGCCATTATTCTCTAAAAAGATAAAAGGAATATTCAGCTATAAAGAATTTGATAAAGTATTAAAATTAGAAAATTCTACGGGTGTAGGAGGAAACTTTCCTGACCTAAAGCTTAATTCTTCTGATAAAATAAACACTTCCGATTTCTCTGATTATAAACTTACATTAATTGATTATTGGGCAACCACCTGCAAACCCTGTATTAAAGACCTGCCAAAATTGGTCAATTTATATGAAACCTATAAAGGAAAGGGAATTCAATTTATAAGTGTTGCAGATGATACTGTAAAAGAAAGAATGGATCGGGCAAATAAAATTCTAAGTGAAAATAAAGTAACCTGGAAAAACTATTTTGATCTTAATAAAGAATTTATCACAAAGCTTCATGCTACAGGCTATCCATTACAAATCCTCGTGGATCAAAATGGAAAGATCATAGCCAGAAAATTTGGAGAGCTGGATCAAATTACAACAGAAATAGAAAAGTATATTCAATAATAAAAATGGCAGCTCTAAAGCTGTCATTTTTTTTTAAGCAAAAGCCCCTCTGGTGTTCTCCAAATACAAATGATCACAACGATCAGACACAGAATATTGGTAAATAAGGCAGCAATAAAAGCCTTCTGATAATCTATAAATAAAGGTTTTGTGCCAAGAAAATAATAGAATATACTTCCTATCAGAATTATCCCTAAGATGGCAGCAGATTGCTGAAACGTAACATATACCCCAGAAGCATTTCCTGCTAATTTTCCAGGAATCCCTGACAATGCAATATTAGCCAGCGAAGGAATAATAGAACCCACTCCCAATCCATGAATAAAAAGCAGTATGTAGAGTAACAAAAAGGAAGAGTGTTTAGAGAACAGATAACCCTGCGCTATCAAAACTGAAATAATTATTATCAATCCAAAAATCAGAAATCTCTTTCCATACCTAAATATCAGTGTTGGTGAGACAATAGATGCCAAAATAAATCCCAGGCCCTGAAAAACAATAATTTCTCCTGAGTGCAGGGGACTGATCTTTAATCCATCCTGAAAGAAAAGGGACAGAATATAAAAGTAAGAATCTAGCATGATGAAGAAAAACGAAACAGCAATAATTCCTATATTAAAATTTCTAAATTCAAAAAGTTTAAGATCTATTAAATAGGATTTTGTCTGCTCCATTCTCGCTTTTTGATTTTTAATGAAAAAGAACAAAATAACAGTAGATACAGCGAGTAAAAAAATATTTTTCATTCTCTCATTATCATGTTCCATCATTGTAAGCGAATAGGTAAAGCAAAAAAGTCCGGTTGCTAACAAGAAAATACCCATAAAGTCGAAACTGCTTTCTGAACTATTCTTAGATTCGTCCAGAACTTTCCACCCTAAAAAGATGGCTAAGAGACAAATCGGAATATTGATCAGAAAAATAAGCCGCCATGATTCTTCCATGAAAGTGAGTGATGAAAAATATCCTCCTAAAAACTGCCCGGATAATGTCCCAAGACCTATGGTAATGCCATACCATCCCATTGCTTTGGTTCGATTTTCATGATCTGGGAAAAAAATCTGTATCATGGATAAGACCTGAGGAGACATCAATGCAGCACTAACCCCTTGTACAAATCTGGAGATCATAAGCAATACTGAATGGGAAGATAGTCCACATGCTATAGAGCTTATCATAAAAAAGAACAATCCAATTATAAATATCTTCTTTTTTCCATACAGATCTCCCAATCTCCCACCAGTAATCAGAAACGAAGCAAAACCAATGAGGTATGAAGCAATGATCAGCTGCATTTCTCCATTAGTCGCATTAATATCATTCTGAATGGAAGGAATGGAAACATTAATGATAAAAATATCCATAATAGTGAGCAATTGGGCAAAAAGGATCACTATTAATTTAAAAGTATTATTTTTCATTTTAGATAGATATATCTATTTTTTTAATTATAAAAAAATTAAGGCAATAAGCCTTGAATTATTTTTTTTGTCTGATCAAATGCATTTGTATTTTTATGAATTGTAGAAATCACAACAGCTCCTTCTAAAAGCAGACGTATATTAGCCGTTATCTCATCTGTATTTACAGATCCACCCTCCGCATTATACTGAATGACCAATTCCTTGATCATTGCCTGCTGTTTTTCTTTATGCTGCATAACAAAATCAGAAATCACAGGATTGCTATCCCCTATCTCAGCATTGATCTTAATAAAATGACATCCGGCAAATTTTGAAGAGGTCTGAAGCTTTTTACGATAGTCTATTAAAGCAAATATTTTATCTTTCGATGAAACAATTTTTAAAGAATGTTCTTCAAATCCATTGAACCACTTTAGTTCTTCTTTAATTAAATAAGCTTTTAAAAGTTCATTTTTAGATGAAAAGTGGTTGTATAATGAACCAATTGCGATATCTGCTTCAGCGATGATCTGATTAATTCCGGTTGAGTTAAAACCCTGCTTATAAAAGAGATCTGACGCAACTCTGATAATACGGTCTCTTACTTTCTCCTTTTGCATTCTAATAATTTTCACAAATCTACATAAAAAATAGAAAAGTCTATCTATTTTTAAATATTAAATTTATAGCCAAAAAGAATATGAGAAGTACAGAGAATATAGCATCGCATATAAATCCCTTAAATATATTCATAATATATCATGACATATTTGTACCTTTAGTTACGGTAGTTAATTATCATTAATATTTTTATACAAAATTATGGCAGGAGAAATTTATTTCATAAAAACCAATCCAACTATTGCCAAGATTAATTTATATAAAAAACTTTGTGGCGAAGAAAACATCGTTCTCGGCTATCTGGATGAAGATCGAAAGACCAGTTTAGAGATCATTAAAACCAAAGTAAAAGAAAACATTGAAGATCTTACTCCAACAGAATTCTGTAGTATCTTTCGTTGGTTTCAAAGTGAATATAAAGATGAAAATCCAGGAGATAGTAATGGTGAAGAGGAAGTGATAAATCAACTATTCATTCATGGGATAGATCAGTTTTATGAAATCCCTACAGAAGATGTAAGGAGTTTCAACCAAATCATTTCCGACTATCAAAGGCATTCTAAAAATACTTTACACTATAAATTCAATGCAGATAATTTTAGTCAATTTTTAATCTATGGAATTTTTTTCACAGGACTTATGAATCAGTTGCATAATAAAGAAAGTGAAAATATTCAATTAATGGATTATTTAAAACCTGATTATAAAACATTGTATTCCTTTGCTGAAGATGAATTTAAAGCAACTCTTCAGGATGCAGAAAAAAAATCAATTCCCTATCGGGATATATTATATAATTATTTCAATGAATTGTATGATCTAACCAGGTTTTATAAAGGATGTATCATCAAACTCCAAAACTCTTAGGGAGATGCAATTCTCTCCCTTCATCGCATTTTGTGATGTTCCATTAAATATTGTAGGGCTTCTTTAACCGCACTTTCAGGGTCTTTAGGATTAAATCCCAGTTCGTTTCTGGCTTTAGAAATATCAAAATTTTGTTGTAAGCCTGAAAACATAGCTATATCTTTCCTTGTCAAAACAGGAGTTTTGTCATTTAATTTAGCAAAAAGCTCCATTATCCCAGTGATCGCGTACAATAAAAATTTAGGAACAGAAGAAGGCACTTTGAGTTTGAGTTGGGGAAAAAGCCGATCTGCCAGAATCGTTGTATCGGTTATGGTCATGCATTTTTCATTCGCCAGAATATACCGTTCTCCATTGCGTCCTTTTTGAGCTGCAAGGTAACAGCCTTCTGCTACATCTTTTACATCAATCCAATTCAGTGTTATCTTTGTATCAACCGGAATTTCTTTATTTAATATTAGTTTTAGAACTCCGTAGGAAACATTCAAAGGCAAAAAAGATTCACTTCCTATCATTGCAGAAGGCATAACAGAAACCAATTCTATCCCTAGTTTTTTAGCCAATTCAAATGCAAGCTTTTCACCATCATTCTTAGAATTGTAATACATATTTCTCCGATCAGGATTATATCCGTAATCTTCCCGGGTGGGTAATTTTGTATAATCCAGAGCTGCAATAGAACTTACATAAACAATTCTTTTAACACCCGCTTCAGCAGCAGCTTCAATAGTATTCTGGGTCCCCAACATATTAACATCATAGATTTCTTTTTTAGGATCTTTTGCCCATAATTTAAAAGCTGCGCCTACGGCATAAAAGGTCTCCACTCCCTGAAGTGCTTCTATAAATGAAACCTTATCGGTAATATCTGCTTCGATCACTTCGCAATCTAATCCTTCAAAGGGCTTTTTATTCTTACTATTTCTTACTGTCGCCCTTACTGGAATTCCATTTTTCAGCAAAAATCTTACTAAATTGTTGCCTAAATGTCCGTTAGCTCCTGAGACTAAGCTTAGATGTTCTTGTATCATTCTTCTTGATTTTTTAATGACACAAAGTTCAGCCTCCTGATTCCCTATTCACTTGACTTTTGTTAGTTAATTAATTTCCTGCGGATTCGACTTAGGCTTTCCGGTTTCATCCCTAAAAAAGACGCAATATATTGAACAGGGACATTTTGAACGATCTCAGGATAGTCTTCAATAAGCTTTAGATAGCGTTGCTCAGCACTTAATGCAGACAATTCTCGCGAACGATTTTCATTGTAAGCGATAGATTTTTGAAATACAGAAATACTAAAATCCTTCATTCCACTGCTTTTATCTGTTAGCCGGTCAAGGTTTTCCTTTGTAATCCGTAAAAGTTTACATGCAGTGATGCATTCAATATTTTCTTCTGATCGGGTTTGGTTGATAAAATGAAAGTAAGAGGTAAAAAAACCTGGTGGACAGTTGATATGAGTGGTAACTTCATTACCATCTTGGTTAAAATGAAATAGCCTTAAGTAACCTGAAACAATATAATATAAATACTGCGGAATCTTATCTTCTTCTTCAATGATTGTATTTTTAGAATAAATAACAGGTTCAAAATATTCCTCAATCATTGCCTTTTCATATGAACTGAAATGGTAAGCTGATTCTATGTATTTTAAAAGCTTTTTGTGCATATCCAATTTTACAAGTATCATTTATAAAACAAATTTAATTTAAATGTAGAAACTTCTACCATAAAATAAATTAATCGACTAAGTAGATATCCAATACTTTTTTTTGAATCCGTATGTAATACCTCTCTTAATTCAATTGTCTTAAGAATAAACTATCGCACATGACCCGAAAGATAATTGTTTTCTTATGTATTCTATCTTCTTCTTTTATTTTTGCACAAAGCATTGAAGGGATTATTACCGACAAGGAAAATAAACCAGCAGCAGAAACAGAGATACTTGTTACAAAAGATAATGAAAAATTTTCTGCAATTACGGATGAAAAAGGTGCGTTTAAAATTGCTCTTAAAAAGAATGGAAATTACTTACTGGAAATAATACAAGATGGTATAAAAACTGAAAGTGAAAAAATAAGCATTACAGGGAATCTGAAAAAAGACATTCAATTAAAAGGAGCGCCACCTACAGAACAGAAGATAGAAGGAGTAACCGTTACGGTAAAGAAAAAACTATTCGAAAGAAAAGTCGATCGGTTGGTTTTTAATGTTGAAAGTTCCGTGGCATCCCAGGGTATCGATGTTGTGGAAGCACTATCCAAGACTCCAATGGTCCGTGCTACGGATGATGCCATTACTATCGCAGGAAAAAGTAATGTTGCCATTATGGTCAACGACCGTCTTTTAAATTTATCCGGACAGGAGCTTATTAATTATCTAAAAACATTACGCTCTGATGATGTTGCTAAAATTGAAGTGATCACTACACCTCCAGCAAAGTATGAAGCAGAAGGCAAAAGCGGATTGATTAATATTGTTTTAAAGAAAAATACAAATTTAGGCTGGAATGGTTCTTTACAAACCTCTGGAAGCTACTATTATGGACGGCCCACAGTGAGTACAAGAAGTGGAGCCAGTTTTAATTATCAGGGAAATAAATTATCACTGACAGCCAATTTATCTGCAGGAGATAATTATTGGGAGAATAAAGCTTACAATTATCTTACAGGAACTACCAATTCAAACTACTGGAACACCGATACAAAAAACTCAAATAATTACAAATACAAGGGTGGAAACCTTAAAGGTGAATATAAGATCAATGATAAAAACCTTGTTGGGTTCAATTATAATTATTCCTTTAGTAATCCTTTAGAACAAGCTGAAAATTACACTTCTATTTTCAATGAAACAGGAAAACTAAACCTTTTCTCAGACAGTAAAAATAAAAACCATAGAAACGTTCACAATACCAATGCTTTTTATGATATAAAGCTCGATACTTCGGGGAGTAAACTTAGTTTATCAGCCAATCTACTGATTAATAACTCGGATGCAAAAAATTTCTATAATACAGTTACCGACAATACAGTTTCAACTTTTACAAATCCTATAAGCAAATACCGAATTTACTCCGGACAGGCTGATTTAGAAAAAAGCTTCTCAAAAATAAAAACAGAATCCGGTTTAAAGTATATTACTATTAGAAACAATTCCGATTTTAATTTCTTTAATATCGAAGACGGTCAGTTTATAATCAATAAAGAAAGAACAAATACATTCAATTATAATGAGCAGAATTATGCTGCTTATGTTTCCACAAGTTTTAAAATTAATGATAAATGGGATGCCAAAGCAGGACTTCGCTACGAATACACCACTTTGGAAGGTGTATCATTAAATGATAATTCTTCGGCAAAGATCAAATACGGAAAGTTTTTTCCTACAGCTTATCTAAGCTATAAAGCCAATGAAAATAATACTTTCTCTTTAAATTATTCAAGAAGAATTACCCGTCCTTATTTTGGAAATTTAAATCCTTTCAAATATTATACTTCTGAATTTGAGTATAAGACCGGAAATCCTTATCTCCTTCCTTCATTTTCAGATAACTTCGAATTCGGATATGTTCTGAAAAATAATTTCAACGTTACATTATATTATAACTATAATAAAGACAATTGGGACAGAATTCAGGTAGTCCAGGACAATCTTAAATATAATATCGTAAAGAACTTTTATAATGAAGATCAGGCAGGAATTAATATCAGTTATAACTATAACAAATTAAAATGGCTGGAATCCAATGTTTTTGTAAACGGTTTTTATGCTAAATCGAAATCTTACCTTCCTGAAGCCGTAGCTGCAGCAGGAGGATTTGGAGGAAATCTAAATCTGGACAATAACTTCTTCTTAAACAAAGAGAAAACAGTCACATTGATGCTTGGGTTATGGAGCTATCTACCCAACAGAGATGGAAATACCGATTACTATGGGAATTCTTCTATTTACACCGGAGTAAAATTAAATCTTATGCAGAAAAATCTTATGATCAATTTGTATGTAAACGACCTATTAAATACCAATCGTGACAGAGGAATAGAATATTATCCTAATTATAATGTAGAGTATTATTCAAAAGGAATTACCCGGAATGTCTACCTTTCTGTAACCTATAAATTTGGAAATAATGATGTAAAAGGAGCTACGAAACAGGTAAATTTTGAAGAATCAAGCAGAGCAGGTGGAAATGGTGGTAATTAATAAAATTTCGGAGGTAATAGTTTATATTTTTTTTCTTTTCTATTTAAAAAAGAATATCCCACTCCACCCACAAAATAAGCCAATACATCAAAAACATCTCCAGTAAACCTGTTAGAAATTAAAGGACAAACTACTTCAAATAGAACCGATAAATATAAAGTCGATGTAATGATAAATTTTAAATTGGGTTTCCATTGGAAGCCCATTATTTTATTCATGATATACTGGATCAGATAGCAATACATCGGCATGGTCATTAGATCAGTAAAATAATCATTTATCCAGGGAATAATAATACCATTTCTTCGCAAAATAATAATGGTTAGCCAGAATAACAAACCCAGTAAAAAACAATTTGAAACCTTATATTCCTTAAGCATGTAAGATCGCCATAAGAATTCCTAAAATAACCTGCAGAACTTTAACTACAATCTCCTGAATATCTTTTTCATCTTTCTTTTCAACATCAGCTGCTTCGTAATCAAATTTTTGTTTCCCTTCCATTATATTTTGATTTCTATGATGCAAATATATAAAAATTAGAACAAATGTTCTAATTCTAAGAATAATAAGAAAATCTCCCTTATATTTGAATCATGAAAACCAAGGAAAAGATCATATCAACGGCGCTTCGTCTTTTTAATGAAAAGGGTTATAACAACATAACTACAAGACATATTGCTGCTGAACTAAATATTAGTCCTGGAAATCTGCATTATCATTTTAAACATTCTGAAGATATTATAAAAGTTATTTTTTCGGAACTAATAATTGAGATGGATAAAATGATGAATAACCTGAATGAAGCTGAAGTTAAAACCTTAGAAAGTCTTTTTGATTTCACCTTTCATACGTATGAAATATTCTACTCTTACCGTTTTATTTTTCTCAATTTTGTTGATATTTTAAAAAAGATCCCCCAAATAGAAGCTCAATATGAAAAGATCACAATGGGCAGAAAAAATGAATTTCAGACTATTTTTTCGGACTTCCAGAAAAACAAAATTTTTCAGGAGAACCTTCCTGATTTTATTATAGAAAACCTTAGTACACAGATATTTATTATCGCCGATAATTGGGTTACCCATAATAGCATCACTTTAAAGCTACCAAAAGACGAAGCAATAAAGCACTATAGCCTTATACAGATGAATTTATTTTATCCGCTACTGAATCCGGAACAGCAGGAATTATACAAATTAAATTACATAAATAAATAGTCAATGATAATTAGAAAAGGAATAATTTTCCCATATAGAATAATGATCAAAAAAAACTCCTAATTTCTATGTCAGATACGCAATCAGAATATAACGGATACAGGATCTCAGTTCCTTTAGAATTTGAGACCATATTCTCACACTTTTATTTCGCAGAAAACACTTCTGAAAGGGCTGTTACCAAAACACTATTACCTACCTATCAGACCATAATGCTATTTTGCTTTGGAGAGAGTGCTTCAATGATCACTAAGGAGAAAACAAAGATAACCGTTGATCAATGTATTGTCTTTGGTCCTATCAGACATTCTTTTGATTATACCCTACCATCTAAAACTTCTATTTTAGTCGCTAATTTTAAAGATGATGCTTTTTACCGTTTTTTTGGAAAAGCATGTATCTCATATCATACTGCAATGAATCCTGATGATCTTCTTTCAGAAAACTGTTTTACCAATTTATGGCATCAGATTTCAAAAATCACCTCTACGCAGCAACAGGTGGATCATATTCTTGAGTTTTGTAAACCCTATCTGCAAGACCGAGATAGTACAAGTCAGCTTTTAAGCAACTTTACTAATAAAAATTTGAATCCTATCAAAACCATTGCCGAGAAAACCAATCAAAGTGAGCGGAATATTCAACTAAAACAAAAAGAACAGTTTGGATATTCATCCAAAGAGATCAATCGTTACAATCGCTTTTCAAAAGCCATCCAGCTTATTGAAAAAGAAATAGCCAATCAAAATAAAGTAGAATGGTTTACCATTGTCGATGAATGCAATTATTATGATCAAAGCCAGCTGATTCATGATTTCAAACATTTTATTCACCTCTCGCCTTCACAATATCTGAAATTCCAACAGGATATCTGCAATCCGAAATCAGAATAAATAGACATTTCGTTTTCTTACAATTTTCACTTTATCTTCTCATCTACCTTTGTCATGTAACAATTAAAAAAAGTAGAAAAAATGAGACATCTAATTATTTACGCACATCATAACGAAAACAGTTTAAACCATCATCTTTTACAAACCGTTATTGAAAGTCTGACCTCTCAAAATCATGAAATAGTAGTAAGAGACTTATATGCAATCAACTTTGATCCGGTTTTTTCTCTAAAAGACATCCAGGAACAAAGAAAGGGAAACCTAGCTGATGATATAAAACACGAACAGGAATTTATTACATGGGCAGAACATGTTACCTTTATTTATCCAATCTGGTGGACAGGAATGCCGGCTATTATGAAAGGCTATATCGACAGGGTTTTTAGCTATGGCTATGCTTACAGATATGATCAGGGAGTTCAAAAAGGTCTATTGGCTGGTAAGCAAACCATAATCATTAATACCCATGGTAAATCCCATGAAGAGTATGAGCGTATCGGAATGGATAAAGCACTTTCTCTTACTTCTGATAAGGGGATCTTCACTTACTGTGGTTTTGAGATCAATCAACATTTCTTTTTCGACAAAGCTGATAAAGTAGCTCCTGAAGAGCTCGAAATCTGGAAAGAGCAGATCAGAAATACTTACTTAGAAATTCATAACGGAACCGAGAGCATTAGCCATCAGGAACTTGGAATGATCCAGCCATCCTGATCAGAAGATATCATATTAAAGGCATATTTTACAACTATTAAGAAGCCTAACAAAGAAAATATTAAAAAAAATTTTATCTTTGTTACTCAGATGAAGCATTTAAATAACATATTACGCCTTCCTTTCTTTAGTACATATTATTACCCGATTAATAGTTCGGGAAGATCTTCTATATCTGTAATTCAATAAAAAATTATTCTTAAATATATAGAGCCCGAATAGAATTGTTCGGGCTTTTTCATGCAAAAAATTCAACAAAATGATCAACTTATTAAAAGAAAATGTAGAAATCATTCTACCTCAAAACGGTTTGGAACGGAAGTTAGAACAGGCCGAAGAAGAAAAAATAAAACTCAGTATCAAGCTGGGTTTTGATCCCACAGCTCCGGATTTACATTTGGGACACGCTGTAGTGCTTAAAAAATTAAAACAATTTCAGGATCTCGGTCATCAGATCATCATTGTGGTTGGAAGTTTTACGGCAAGGATTGGTGACCCAACAGGAAAGAATAAAGCTCGAAAGCCCTTGAGTATCGACGATGTTACTCATAATTCGCAGACTTATATCAATCAGCTTTCAAAGATCATTAATATTGAAAAGACTAAAATTGTATTCAATTCTGATTGGTTAGATACTTTAAATTTCTCAGAAATCATCCAATTATTATCAAAAGTAACCATAGCACAATTGATGCACCGAAATGACTTTAATAAACGGTTTACAGAAAATAACCCGATTGCCATGCATGAACTGGTATACCCGATCTTACAGGGTTTTGATTCTGTAAAAATTGAATGCGATATTGAAATTGGTGGCACAGATCAGCTCTTCAATTGTACTATGGGAAGACAGTTACAGGAAACACATCAGCTGCCACCACAGATCGTTATGTGTATGCCTCTTTTAAAGGGACTTGATGGAAAGGAAAAAATGAGTAAATCTTTGAATAATTTTATCGGATTGACAGACGGGCCTAACGAGATGTTTGGAAAAACAATGTCTATTCCTGACACTTTGATCAATGAATTTATTGACCTTACAACCGATTTTTCAATTGCTGAAAAAAATGATCTGAAATCAGGAATCGAAAATGGACAAAACCCCATGAGTATAAAAAAACAGATTGCAAAAAATATCATTACCCAATACCACAATATAGCAGAAGCAGAACTTGCAGAAGAATTTTTCAGCAATCAGTTTCAGAATAAGAACTTTGAAGAAAAGATATTTGAACCAATTTTCATCAATACTTTAAAATCAAATGAAACTCAAATGATGTTGATTGATTTATGCCATCTGTTAAAGAATGATCAAAGTAAATCCTCGATACGAAGATTGATCGAAAATGGTGGAGTTCAAATCAACAGTGTAAAAATGATTAATACTAATGCGGAGGTTGAAGTGGCCAAAGAAACAAAAATTAAAATTGGGAAAAGAGCTTTCTTCGAGCTATTATAAACATTTATTATGGGTACATTAGCTTAATTGAAAAAGGCTTTAAATACAATGAATTTAAAATTAGAATATAGAAAAGCACAGGAAAGTGATATGGATTTCTTACTCGATCTAAGAATGAAAACAATGACCGAACATCTTACTAGCTCAAACCTACCGATAACAAAAGAATCTGCAGTAAAAAGGATTCTTTATGAATTTGAAAAAGCTAATATTATTATTTTAAATGATGAGCCTATTGGTTTATTAAAAATAGACAGAAATAGCGATCATATAGAGGTTATGCAAATCCAGATCGATCCGGCACAACAAGGAAAGGGAATTGGAAGATCTATTTTAGAAGATATCATTCAGGAAGCTATAGAAGCCAGGAAACCTGTTTCATTAAGTGTTTTAAAAACCAATAAAGCACAAAAACTGTATGCCAATTTAGGTTTTAAAGTAATCAATGAGGATGAACATTCTTATATGATGAAGTTTTCTAGATAAAAAAAGTATGCTGAAGAACATACTTTTTATTTATAGGTATAAGGTACCAGAACATCAATAAAATTATCCGTGGTATGAGGATCTCCAATTGCACGGAATTTCCAATCTCCATGATGTCGATAAGCTTCAGCAAAGACCATTGAACACATTCCATTCATACTGGAATCACCAGAAAGACTATACTTTGTGATTTCCTTTCCTCTGGCATCAACTGCTCTGATGAATGCATTTTCAATCATTCCAAAATGTTGCCTGTTCGCTCTTCCCTGATATATAGACACGACAAAAACAATTTTTTCATATCGCTGATCCAATTGATCTAGCTTTACAATGATCTGCTCATCATCACCGTCTCCTTCACCGGTTCTGTTATCTCCTGTTAACCAGATATGACCGGAAGGATGCCTCATAGAATTAAAATAGATCACATCACCTTCATAAAGGACTACCTGTTTTCCAATATGCCCCTGAAGTGTCCTTCCCATATTGGCAACTTTACCATTTTTATCCAAAAGAAAAGCGACAGCGTCCAGATCATATTCAGGTTCATTACTAAACAATCTTCCAAAAAAACCTCCTTGCTTACGAACATCCCAGCCTAATCCTATAGTTACCTGTGAAAGATCGTAAACACTTTCTCCACGATCATTTTTCCGTAGATCGATCGTCTGACCTTTTTGTAAATTAATCGCCATCGCTATTTAATGATTTGTCCTTTGTAGTATTTTTCCAAAAAGAAAGACAGATCAGCCCTGTAACCAATTCCTGAAGCTTCAAATTTCCAGCTTCCATTACGTTTATACAATCTGCCAAACTCAATTCCTGTTTCAATTGAAAAATCTTCGTCTAATTCATATTTAGCAATTTCCTGATTACCAAAATTATCAATAATTCTTATATATGAGTTTCTTACCTGTCCGAAATTCTGTTTCCTTCTTTCAAAATCCTCAATGGTTACAACAAAAAGTATTTCTTCTACTCTTTCATCTACTTTTTCCAGATCAATAACAATAGATTCATCATCGTCCCCATCGCTATTCTTACCACTAGGATCATCACCAGTATGCGTTAAAGCACCATCAGGAGAATTCAGATTATTATAAAAAACAAAATAATCTTCACTTACCAGTTTTCTCTCAGAATCAATCATAATTGCGGAAGCATCAAGATCAAAATCATATCCCTTCCCGTCATTAGGATCCCAACCCAGACCAATGGTCATTTTTGTAAGTCCTAAATCTATTCTTTGTCCTTTCTGTAGGTTAATTGCCATAATAATTTCTTATTTAATCTAAGATAAATTCGATTTCCGAATTATCCAAATGTTTTTAATAAAAAAAGCCCGATCAAATAGACCGGGCATATATATAAATTCTAATTTTTAATATGATCGAGAATAACCCGGTTATTTCTGGCTTTTGCAAGCATTGGAATAGAGATTAATCCCATTACAAGCATAATAACAATCTGTAGCGGTAATGAAATAAAAGAATAAGTAAGCCCCATTTCACCGCCTAATTCCGCACTTTTCCCCATAGAGATAAACAAGGCCATAAAACCAAATTTCATCGCCAGATTAAACGCCCCAATACCTCCACTGGCAGGAATAATCATCCCTAGTGTTCCAACTACAATAATAAAGAACCCATCTGCAATGGTAAAATCTGAAGTTTCAGGCAATGCAAAACACACAAGATACGCTGCAAAATAATATGATATCCAGATCCCTAATGTATATAGAATAAATTTTCCTTTTTGTTTCAGTTTAAAAATTGAGGTTAATCCCTGGAAGATCCCATCAATAAAACCAATGATCTTTCCTAAAACAGGAATTGTTGCCAACCTCTTTTTAAGCACAAAGAATAAAACAGTCCCTATAATAAGGATTGACAGAATTATTAAAATTTTATTAGGGTTGACAGGTACTCCCGAATTTTCATAAAAAGACAGAATTGCCTTGTACTTAAAAATCAGAGTCAATCCTAAAAATCCCATCATACAAATCAGATCCACTACCCTTTCTAAAATGATCGTTCCAAAAGATTTATCGACAGGAACTTTCTCGACTCCGTATAATGCAGTTGCTCTTGCAACCTCACCACTTCTTGGAATGGTAAGATTCATGAGATATCCAAAAGAAATGGACCATAAGGAATTGGAATTAGAAATCTGGTATCCCATAGGTTCTAATAAAAGATTCCATCGGACTGCGCGGAACCAATAGGCTAAAAGTCCAAAAACAGAAGCAAACAGTACCCATAAGTAATTCGCCTTTGCTAAAGATTTCTGTATTACTTCAAAATCAAGTCCTTTTAATGCAAGCCATAAAAAAAACCCTGCAAATGCAAGCGAAATTACAATTGTAATTACTGATTTTAAAGGATTGGTTGTTTTTTTATCCATGAATTAGGTAAGAAGGTTTGTTTTTTCGTCTGGGAAAACGATCTTCGGCTGAAAATTCTTTGCTTCTTCAGGAGTCATCTGTGCATAAGCGATAATAATGATAATATCGTCTCGCTGAACTTTTCTTGCAGCAGGCCCATTTAAGCAAACTTCTCCAGACTTTCTCTTACCTTTTATAATATACGTGTCAAAACGTTCTCCGTTGTTCACGTTAACGATGTAAACTCTTTCTCCTACTACCAATCCGGCAGCTTCAATAAGATCTTCATCAATTGTTATACTTCCAATATAGTTAAGGTCTGATGCCGTAACTCTTACCCTATGGATCTTTGACTTGAAAACTTCTATTAACATGGTGCAAATTTATTAATAAAAATTTATAAATTGACGTTTAAAAGCATTTTAAAAGCATCAGATACACAGGTATTTAATTTTTTTTAAAACAAAATTTTTGGATTTTACTTACTAAATCTACAATCATATCGCCAAATACATTAATACTTAATACAAATTTAGGATTTAATAAATACAGAAAATAATATTAGTTTTTTGCTAAAGTCAATACACATAAGCATTTGGCATGATTTTAGTAACGGGTAACGTAGATTTTTGGTAAAAAAGCAAATTATCATATTTTGATGTTTTTTAACCAAAATCAAAAAAATAACGCAATATTTAATAAAAAAATTGCACAATTAGAAAATAGTATTATATTTGCTATAATTACGAACCAACTTTAATATTAAAAATTATGAACAAGTCTGAATTAATCGACGCAATCGCAAAAGATGCAGGAATTACAAAAGTTGCAGCTAAGTCTGCTCTTGAATCTTTCATTTCTAATGTAACTACTACTTTAAAGAAAAAAGATGGAAAAGTTTCTTTAGTAGGATTCGGTACTTTCTCAGTAGCTGAGAGAGCTGCTAGACAAGGTATCAACCCTGCAACTAAAAAACCAATCAAAATTGCTGCTAAAAAAGTTGCTAAATTCAAAGCTGGAGCAGATCTATCTACTGCAGTTTCTGGAGCTAAGAAAAAATAATCATTCAGATTACAAAATTCAAACCTCATCTTTCGATGAGGTTTTTTTATGTAAATACATTTTTTATTAAACTTCTTAAGGTGCCAACCGTGATATCTTCCAGTCGATATCTTCAAGTTGATAAATAATTCTGTCATGCAGCCTGTTTGGCCGTCCCTGCCAGAATTCTATTTCATAAGGTTTTGCTATATAGCCACCCCAGTTTGCAGGTCTTGGAATTTCATTCTTTTCAAATTCTTTTTCCAGTTCTTTCAATTTAACTTCTAAAAACTCTCTATTGGGAATAACCTGGCTTTGTGGTGATACTACAGCACCCAACTGACTTCCTTTTGGACGAGAGTGAAAATATCCGTCACTCAGATTATCTGCAATTTTCTCTAAATCAGCTTTTATAATAACCTGTCTTTCCAACATTGGCCAGAAAAAATGGAGGCATGCTTTATGATTTTTTTCTATTGCTTTTCCTTTTCTGCTGTCATAGTTTGTATAAAAAATAAAACCCTCATAAGTATATGCCTTTAGCAAAACCATTCTTGTTCTCGGGCAACCATCATCTTCCACTGTAGAAATTGCCATAGCATTCACTTCAGAAGTACCCGCATTCTCAGATGCCTCAAGAAACCAGTCTCTAAATTGTTCAATAGGATTTTGTTTTATCTCACTTTCAATAAGTTGGGATTTCTCATACACTTTTCTCTTATCGTGAAGGTTTTCCATAAATATTTTTTATTAAATTTGAGTATGAATTACTCATACAAAGGTAAAATATTAATTTCCACACCCGATATTTCCGGCGATATTTTTTCCAGATCAGTAGTCCTAATTGTAGAACATAACGAAAGTGGCGCATTCGGCTTAATATTAAACAAAAAGAACAGCCAGATGAGTACTAAGTTCAAAAACTTTTTCGATTTTAAAATCGAGGTATATGATGGCGGACCTGTAGAAAATGACAAGGTATTTTTTATCGTAAAAGGGAAAAAAGTAACTGAGATCTACACTGATATTGCTGATGGGTTTTATCTTACAGAAGACATTGAGAACATCATCAGTGCTGTACTTAGTGGTGAGCTTAATATTGGTGATGTTAAGATCTTTTCCGGATATTCTGGCTGGGCGGCAAATCAATTAGATAGTGAGGTTCAGAAAAAAATGTGGACAGTAGTGGACATTTATAATTTGGATTATACCTTACCGAATGACCAAACCTTATGGAAATCTATTATGCAAAATCTCGGCGGCGAGTATTTACTCTGGGCAAATTCCCCTGAAGACATCTCGTTGAACTAATTCGGTACTATTCAAAATGTTGCAAGTGAAAAATTAACAAATTTTAAGCTTATGTTAACCAATTTTTAAGAAAGAATTCACGTTCTTTGAATAACTAAAAAGTCATTGAAATGAAAATCCTAAAGCAAATTATTTTATTTTTCTTTCCGGAAGTATTTTTAACTCTGAAACCTATAAAGGTAAGACGATCTAACAAGTAATTAATACGATAAAATGAGCGGGTCTCATCTCGTCAATTTTAGAAAAAAATACAATTTCTGATTTATTCAGAATAAAACCCGGTAAAGGACTTTGGAACTTTTGTTGTTTACCGGGTTTGTCAATTTTAAAAACTTTTTTTCCAGCTTTCTACCAATTCTAAAAAACGGAAATTTTCAAAAGTTTTATTTCTTATTTTTCCTATAGAAAAAATACCTTTTTCATCAGAAATCATTAAGATCTCTTCGGCTTTTTGAGATTCAAATGCGATAATCTCGTGTTCCTGAATATCGGCAAGATTATTCTTATGTAAAAAAGTAACAAAATTCTCCATTAAAGGCGAAATATAAGCTCCCTCAGATTGCTTTGGAACTTTAATTACATCACCTTCTAAAAACAAAAGATTCCCTGAAGTAGACCTTGCAATCCTTTTATTGGGATTAAGCAAAATAACATCATCCAGATCATTCTCCTGGGCGTAAATTCGTCCATAGATATTTTCAGGACAATGAACCCTGATATTGCTTAGCAGATTATTATTTACGTTGATCTCTTTGATCAGATCCAACTCCAAAGGTCTTTGATGAACATGAAGTATATCATTCATTTCTTCAACTTCATAAAAGTAAGAAATGGATGATTTTGCCAATGTCAGTCCATCTGTATTTCTAAAAACCTGAAAATTAATAATCCCGTTTTCAATACCTTTCCCATCGATAACATCCTTTTGAAAAAGGGATTGAAAAAACTCAAGGGTATAGGTCAGAGGAATATTCATTCTCATCTTTCTCATGGATGCCATTAAGAAGAAGTAGCACTCTTCATCCATGATAAGTTTCGCTTCTCTTACGAAAAAAGAAACCTTTACAGCATCTCCCAAAAGGAATGCTCTATTCTTCACATTCAATTCTTCTGAAGTAAAATATTGATTTTCCAATGTCTGATTTGTTTATAAAAAAATAATGAACGATAAATCGTTCATCAGTTTTATCATTTTGTACAGCTTGCCATTAAGCTGCACCTAATTTTATTCTTAGATTTTCTATAAGATTCTCCCAATACATTGCATTTTCCTCTTCATTACCTTCTTCACAAAAGTCTGTAATATTTAAAGCTAAATCTTCAGTAATATCATCAATTGTGATTGTCATTTCAAAGAAATTCTTTGTCCCTTCATCTTCCTCCCATCTGAAACGTACGAAACCTTCTGGCTTATATCTAATCAAAGTGGCCTTTTCAGCAGGGCCTCCGCCCCAGCTGAAAAAGAAGTCATCCCCTTTCTCTACTACCTCATCTGCAAACCATTCAGATAATCCTTCTGCAGTCGCCAGATACTCATATAAAATCTCTGAAAGACAATGCATTGGAAATTCGTAATGGACTTTAAGTTTCGCCATATAATCTTTGTTTTATCGTCCCGCAATATATAAATTAATTTTTTTATTACACAAAAATGTATTTACTTTTTTATACAATATGTATGATATTTGTCACGGCTGTTAAATCCAAATCATACAAAGCTTTAAAAGCAAAAGATCCGATGCAAAGCATAAAAAATCTCTTCTTTTTCAGAAGAGATCAATATTTAATTTTCGTTCAATACATCAAGAATAATTTGGCACCCTTCTCTTATTTCATCAAGGGATATCGTTAATGGTGGGGAAATTCTCAGGTATTCATTTCTGTACAATTGCCAGAATACAACCAATCCTTTCTCCATACATTTCTGAGCTACTTTTAAAGTATATTCAGGTGCTCCTAAGTTCACAGCCAGCATTAATCCGCGTCCATTTACATTTTTAATCTTAGGATGTACAAGCAGCTGTCTGAAAAGCTTTTCTTTTTCATCAACCTGATTCATTAAGCCACTTTCTAAAACTTCTTTTAATGTTGCATGACTGGCAGCAGCAATAAGTGGATTACCTCCAAAAGTGGTAATGTGCCCTAATTTTGGAGAATGAGACAGGCTGTCCATGATTTCTTTAGAGCTCATAAAAGCACCTACCGGAACACCTCCTCCCATTCCTTTTCCCATCACCAGAATATCAGGAACAATTCCATAATGTTCAAAAGAAAACAATTTACCTGTTCTTCCGAATCCCGGTTGAATTTCATCTAAGATAAGAAGAGCCCCAACTTCTTCACATCGTTTCTTTAACTTCTTTAAATAATCATTTTCCGGAACCAAGAATCCCGCTGCTCCCTGTATGGTTTCTAATATGACACAAGCTGTTTTCCCGGTGATCTTATTTAAGTCATTTTCATTATTGAATTCTATAAAGGACACCATGGGTAAAAGGGGGCGAAACTCTCTTTTATGGTATTCATTTCCAGAAACACTTAATGCCCCATGGGTATTCCCATGATAAGAATTTTTAAAAGAAACTATTTCTTCCCTTCCTGTATATCTTTTTGCCAGCTTTAAGCTTCCATCTATAGCCTCAGCCCCACTGTTTACTAAATAAGTAATTTCAAGGGGATCTGGAGTAGCTTCTGCAAGTAGTTTACATAAGGCTACAGGTTTATCCTGTGCATATTCTCCATATACCATGACATGAAGATACTTATCTGCCTGCTCTTTGATCGCATTAACTATTTTGGGATGAGAATGCCCCAATGTATTGGCAGAAACTCCTGCTACAAAATCGAGATACTTTTTACCATCTGTACCAAAAATATAACTACCTTCTGCTTTTTCAACTTCAAAACCTGCCGCAAATTGAGTAGTCTGTGCCTGATAAGTAAAGAAACCTTTCTGCAATTCCATTTCAATAAAAATTTTAGCAAAGCTAAAAAACATTCGCTAAACGCCGAAATTATCAAAGCATAAAAAAGACCAACTTTTCAAGTTGGTCTTTATCTTATATTTTAGAAGTTACTTCCTAACCCTTTTAGGCTTTTTAGCTTCTTCTTTTGCTTTTTCTTTGTCAATTGCTTCTTTGGCACTATCATAGAGCTTATTATCAGCCTCATATTTTATCTCTTCATAACCAGGAGTATCAACGAGTATATCCTGCCATTTCCTGATCCTGTCTTTTGTATTCCAATTAAAGTCTGCAAACTTACGTTTTGAAGGCTCAATTTTACTCATTGGATAGGTGTCTGAATTGGCACCAATATTACAGGAAACGATTTGAAGGACTCTGTTTTCGAACATAGCATCGATAATCCCACATGAAGTAAGGGTTATCCCAATTCTTTCATTCTCTTTTGTCTTTTCATTAAAATCATCCGCATAACTGATTGATTGAGCATTTCCTATAACTTTTGTTTCTTTTACTTCGCTCTTTTCGTAATAAACCGTCATCAGCTTGCCTTTCACCTGGTTAAATTCATCTTTAAGATTAAGAGAATCCACTTTACTTATTGCAAAAGCGTTTCCTATGACCTTCAATGAATCCAGATCCTCTGTTGTACTATTAAAGTAGGCTTCTATTTTATCTCCGGTCACCTGCTTTTCTCCACTCCATAAAATTGGCGCGGTATACATATGCATGATTCCATCCGTTTCATTGAACGCAATTGAATCTGCACGTCCCTGAGCATTGGATTTATAAAATCTTCCTTTCCTGAAAGCTCTTAAAAAACTTTTTTTCTTTGTTACATCTGTTTCATCGGGCTTTTGATAAGAAATAATCTTTTCCGCTGCAAAATAGATAGAATCTTTCTCCAGAATTTTTACTGCATATGGGCTTTTAGTAATCATTGAAGAATCTTTCTTTTGAAAAATTTCTCCATACCCCCCTTTTACATATCTTTTTTCTTTAGGGTCATCCAGAGTTACATTTCCTGTTCCTGTTCCAAAACCTGTAAGCTGATTGAAATACAGATCGTCTCCGGTCAATATCTTATCATTGTAATGTATCCTTGAATTCTTATTAAGGTAAGCCTCTTTAGAATTCATTTTATAAGTACCTCTTTCGGTATATATATAATTCTTGGGATTAACACGATTTGTTATGGTAGTCGGACCAAAGAATTCAGCAACTTTGGTATTCTGATTTTGGTTGATATTAGGTCCTTCAATGATATAATCAGGTGTATCAATTTTTACATTACCCACAAAATCAATCAATTTGGTATCCAGAAAATAGGTAGCTGACTTTGTATACATTACGTTCTGTCCGTCAGATATAGTACCACCGGTATTAAAATAAGCCAGATTCGAAAGCTTATCATAGTATAAGATCTCTGTTCTTATCGTTTGTTTGGGATCTGTAAGAACTACATTTTTCCTGGCAACTCCTTTTTGTGTATTGCCATCATATTCCATTTCCCCAGCTGTAATAACGGAGCCATCAGTATTTTGAAGTTTAGTATTTCCTATGGCCTTTACGAAGTTTTCTTCACTATACAATATCACTTCATCAGCAGTAAGAATAGAACCTTGATTTTCAATTTTTACATTTCCCTGAAGATATTGGTTACCATCATATTTTGCAGGATCTTTTTTTACAAAATCTGCGTGGATTATTTTTATTTTATCTTC
The DNA here is from genome assembly GCF_018613715.1 of Chryseobacterium sp. ISL-6. Lineage (GTDB taxonomy): Bacteria > Bacteroidota > Bacteroidia > Flavobacteriales > Weeksellaceae > Chryseobacterium > Chryseobacterium paludis. Next base: position 419,612 of record NZ_JAGGPT010000010.1, read on the forward strand.
AGGTTTTGTTTGCTGAGGTGCATTTGTTACCGGAGCTTTTAAATAAGGATCCCTTTGCGCAGGTTTTTGTTGATCTTGCGCAAAAGTAAAAGTAGAAACAAAAAATAACAGAAAAAGGATCAGTCTCATTGATTAGTCATTCTTAATGCCATAAAAATATAGCGAATGAGAATCAATTTTTACGCCAAAAGCGTCTTCAATTGCTTCTTTGATCCCTTGAATTCTAGGATCACAAAATTCAATAATTTCCTCTATCTCTTTGTCTGAATCTTTTTTGTAGATTACTAAATGATCATGTTGCTTATCAAAATAAGACTTTTCATAAGATGAAGACGTTAGTGTTTTTTCTCCAAATTGATGTTTACGGATTAATCCTGCATCAAGAAAAATCTCAATTGTGTTATAAATTGTTGCTTTGGAAACATGATATTTCTTCTGCATCATCAGAAGATACAGATCATCCACATTGAAGTGGTGATCCATATTATAGATCTCTTCCAATATGGTGTATCTCTCAGGAGTATTTCGGAAACCCTTTTCCAATAAGTAGTTTCTCAAAACATCTTTGATAAGAGCTATATTTTTTTCTTTTTGTATAGTATCCATTAAAATAATTATCTACAAATTTATTAATTTTTATTTAAATAGATAGTATGCTTATTACTTGAAGCTTAGAAGTTATGACGCAAAAATCCAGCCTGTTCTATTTTTTTATCATATAAGGTCTCTTCAGTGATCGGTGCAGATTCCACAACAACATTGTGTGAAGTAACCCCCCAAGCCTTAAAGTCATCACTTCCGATGTATTTCACGAAGTTATAAATATTAAGTGTGATTTTCTGTTTTACCGTCAAAAGTATATCGTTGATATATGTATTATCTATAATTACATATTTGAGGTCCGGAGGTATATTATGAGCTCTTAGAGACGGATGACTGCTTCTGGAAGGTATAGTACCATCTGCCATAAGATCTTTCAAAACCATATTAAAATAATCATTGATTCTACGGTCGACTTTAAAACCTAAAAGGAAATTAACCTTAAAAACCGTACCTGGTAAAATCTCATCTACAGTATATTTAAAAGTATATGGATCTTCCTGATTAACAATGCTCAAAATAAAATAGTGATCAGCTCTTTTCGGCTGTTTTTTAATGATAGAATAAATAATTTTTGATTCTACCTCATCATTCCTTTTTGCTCTGCTCAGGTAAGCAAGGTTTGTGGCATATTTAGGAATAGTTTCATCCAGTTTCATGTCTTTGATGATGGATACATATTTATCAATTTTAACGTACTGAATAAAATTGGCTTTTATTAATCGTCCGTTATACCAGGCATACATACAAACCGCTATAAATCCACCCAATACCATTGTTAACCATCCGCCATCAACAAATTTAATCACATTCGCATAGAAAAAACCTGATTCAAGGAAAATATAAACGACAGCAAAACCTATTATAAAAACCTTACTGACTCTGGTTCTACTTAGCCAATACAGCAATAGAATAGTAGTCATTAACATGGTTATGGTAATCGTTAAACCATAGGCCGCCTCCATTCGTTCGGATTTCTGGAAGAATATAACCACTACAAAACAGAATGCCATTAATCCCCAGTTTACTCCCGGAATATACATCTGTCCTTTTATCCCTGAAGGATATTCGATATGTTGATTTGGCCAGAATGAAATAGACATTGCTTCTGAGAACATGGTAAATGATCCTGTAATTACAGCCTGACTTGCAATAATAGCAGCAGCTGTTGCTAAGATCACTCCAGGAAGAACCGCCCATTGAGGCATAATTCCAAAGAAAGGATTAACTCCGTTAAATACCTGATGGTAGTTATCTAATAACCATGCACCTTGTCCCAGATAATTAAGAATAAGCATTAATTTAACAAAAACCCAGCTTATTCTGATGTTTTTAGCACCACAGTGTCCAAGATCTGAATATAAAGCTTCAGCACCCGTTGTACAAAGGAAAACAGCTCCCATGATCACAATAGCACTTGATGAATGGGTAATAAGATTATATGCATATATTGGATTGAATGCTCTTACAATCTCGATATGATCAAAAATATGAACCGATCCGAAAGCCCCTAAAGCAAGAAACCATGTCACCATAACAGGTCCGAAAAATTTACCTATGGAAGCGGTTCCAAATTGTTGTACAACAAATACAACAAACAGAATTACCAGGGTAATAATAACTACGGGGGTTTCCGGATTATATATTTTCAATCCTTCAATAGCTGACATAACAGTTAATGAAGGAGTAATGACACTATCCGCAACAAGTGTTGATGCTCCAATAATCGCGACGACATAGAGCCACTTTTTCTTAAGTTTTTTTACGAGCGAATAAAGAGCTAAAATCCCACCTTCACCTTTATTATCTGCTCTTAGGGCGATAATTACATACTTTATCGTGGTTTGGAGTGTCAATGTCCAGATGATACATGAAAGCGCACCTTCAATATATTCATCAAATGGCATCGTAGCACCATCCTTTCGGGCATTCACGATTGCTTTCATTACGTACAATGGGGACGTTCCAATATCTCCGAAAACAATTCCGAGAGAGACGATAACCCCTACAAATGAAAGCTTCTTTAGGTCAAAATGATGACCCCCCTCTGTAACTTCTGCCATATCAGCTAATTTTAAAAGCGCAAATCTACACTAAATTTATGACCTCAAGAACTTTTCTTCATGCATAGAATAAATGAAAAAACTTCCTTTCGGAAGTTTTTCTCTATGATTTAATATACATTGCATTTTTAATTTCCTCTTTCACTTTTTCAAGTTTAGGGAACCATTCTGCAAACAAAGCGGCTGAATATGGTGCAGGAGCATCAGGAGTAGTAATTCTCTTGATAGGTGCATCTAAATAATCAAACGCTTTTTGTTGTACCATATATGCAATTTCAGAAGAAATAGACGCAAATGGCCAAGCTTCTTCTAAAATAACCAGTCTGTTTGTTTTTCTAACAGAGTTTAAAACAGTATCGTAATCTAATGGACGAACTGTTCTAAGGTCTATTACTTCTACAGAAATACCTTCTTTAGCTAAATCTTCTGCAGCCTGAATTGCTACTTTCATAATTTTACCAAAAGAAACTAAAGTTACATCCTTACCTTCTTTTTTGATATCTGCTTTTCCGATAGGCAAATAGTACTCTTCTTCAGGAATTTCCATTTTATCACCATACATCTGCTCAGATTCCATAAAGATTACAGGATCATTATCCTGGATAGCTGTTTTCAATAACCCTTTTGCATCATAAGGATTTGAAGGTACAACAACTTTAAGTCCCGGACAGTTAGCAAACCAGTTTTCAAAAGCCTGAGAGTGTGTAGCTCCTAATTGACCAGCAGAAGCTGTAGGACCACGGAAAACAATTGGACAGTTCCATTGTCCCCCACTCATCTGACGGATTTTTGCCGCATTATTTATAATCTGATCAATTCCTACTAAAGAGAAATTGAATGTCATAAACTCTACAATAGGTCTGTTCCCATTCATTGCTGCACCTACTGAGATCCCTGTAAAACCAAGTTCAGCGATTGGTGTATCGATTATTCTTTTAGGACCAAATTCATCCAGCATTCCTTTTGAAGCCTTATAAGCACCGTTGTATTCTGCAACTTCCTCCCCCATTAAATAAATGGATTCGTCTTTACGCATTTCCTCACTCATTGCCTGTGCAATTACCTCACGAAAAGTATATTCTGCCATAATTTCTTTGAAAAATTTAGAGTACAAAAATAGTGTTTTTTTATTATACACATAATAAAAACGACATCTCATTTAAATGAAATGCCGTTAATTAATTTTTTATTTAAACCTTATTAGTTTACTTTCTGCCAGGTTTGCGTTCTTCCTAATAAAGATAAACCTACATATCCTCTTACATTTAACTGATCTCCGGTTCTTGTAATGGTACATTTATAAGTTTTCCCTGTTTTAGGATCTGTAATCGTTCCTCCTGTAAATTCATCACCATCTTTCTTCAATCCTTTGATGATCTCCATTCCTAAAATAGGCTTTCCTTTTCTTTCGTCTTTACAGTTCGTACAATTAGGATCAGCAGGTTTTATAAGTAACTGTGATACTTTTCCGTAATACGACCCATCTGTTTTCTTGTAGATCTCTACGATAGATTTTGCCTGTTTTGTTTCGTCATCTATTGTCTTCCATTTGCCTTCTATTTGTGCAAACGACATTACACCTACTAAAGAAAGAACCAGGGTAAATAATAATTTTCTCATATTCTTGTTGTTTTAATTCTAATAAAATATTTCTGTTGTCTATTTCATTGCTAAAAATATAAATTAATTTTAAACAAACAAAAACATTTATTATCCTAGGCATATATAACAATACGCATACCAAATGTAATATTTAAACACTTCTTAAACATTAGTTCAGTTTTCGGTTGATAACACGATCCATATAATCCTGATACCAAGCTTTTGCGATTTCTTTTCCTTTTTCAGTTTCCGGAGTTTTTAAATGATCAACAAGATTCTTTTCTAAACCAAGATCTGTTTTATCATAAATCCCAACTATATTTTTTCCGTCAAAACGATAAATATAATTACCAATGATAAACTGCTCAGCTCCACCATCTGAATTTGCAATAATAGCAGGATACTTTTTATCACTCACTAAGCTTCTTCCCCAGCTCCTGATCTTTTTATTATAACCTATTAAATCTGCTAATGTAGGATAGATATCAATTTGCTGAGCTTCTTCATTATTCACTCCTTTTAGTTGGTATTCAGGATTTGGCGAATATAAAATAATAGGAACAGAAAACCGGTTCATACTTTTTTGATATTCAGGATAATAGATCTCATTGGTATGATCACCTGTGAAAACAAAAATGGTATTGTTGTACCAGGGTTGTTTTTTTGCTGTTTCAAAATACTTCTTTATAGAATAGTCCGTGTACTGTATAGGCTCATGCATCTGATTTTTTCCTTTTTTAAATTTCCCCTGATACTTTTCAGGAATTTTAAACGGATGGTGTGAGGAGGCTGTAAAAACAGTAGCCATAAAAGGTTGTGTTTTTCCTACATTTTTAGCAAAATACTGTAAAAAAGGTTCATCCCAGATAGCCCACATGCCGTCAAAATCAGCATCGTTATTATATTCTGTCTTTCCAAAATAATGTTTGAAGCCCAGAATATTACCGAAACCTAAAAATCCCATTGATCCATTAGGTGCGCCGTGATAGAATGAAGTATCATAACCTAATTCATTACAAACAGAAACAATAGACTGTATCTTTTGATTGGAATAAGGAGAACTTGTAAATGCATCTGTAAGACTTGGAATTCCAGCAAGTACGCTGCTCATCCCATGAATGGACTGTCTTCCATTGGCAAAAGTATTTGGAAAAATTAAACTTTCATTCGCCAGACTGTCAATAAACGGAGTATAAGAAACATAATCCTTTATATGTGTATCTTTATTAAAAGCACCTGAGTATTCCCTGCTGAAAGATTCAACAATAAAAATCACAACATTAGGGCGATTTGTTATTTTCCTGTCATAAATTTTATAAGGCTGAATATTATCATTTATAAATTTCTGATCTACAAAATGAACTTCTTTAAAGCTATTAGTACCCAGTGTTCTGAAAAAAGAAAATGTACTGTTCAAAACCAGATTTCCCTGAGACGGAACTTTTACAAAACGATTGGCATCTACAAGATTAATCGGCCTGGTACTGTGTCTGAAATCACCACGGATACCACCTATAACCAATACTGTAATACCACAAAGACAAAGAATAGATAGAATAAAATAAGGAATCAGTTTCACAGGCTTACGTTCCGTAATTTTCACCTTTTTATATAGAAAAACCCATAATGCCATTAGAACCACAAACCCAATAAGAATAAAAGGATTCTGTACAATGGATGCGGCAAATACTTTAGCAATATTGGTCTCATGTTTTGCAACCTGCAATGCTGCGGAAGTTAATCTTGTTTGTGCAAACTTGAAATATACAAAATCACCAAAGTTCATGGCATAAGCGATTCCGTTTGTAATAAAGTAAAGCCAAAACAACACCTTTTGATAGACTTTTTTCGTATTAATAATAATAGGAATAAGACTTAATAAAATAAATAAAGAATTAACGTACAAAATTGCCGTTGTATCAAAGGCTATCCCATGATATGACAGACTGAAATAGTCTGAAATGGAATCCACCTTTATGAGATCTTTGTTAAAATACCAGAATAAAAATCTGGCGATCTGATAAAAAACATATGCCAAAAAAATCCTGTATAACAATACCAGAACTTCCTGTTTTCTAAATTCTTTAAAAAATTTCATTCGGCAAATTTACATCAAATTCATATTACTGTATTTTTTAGTCGGTAATATTTTCATATAGAATTTTTAAAAAATGTAATTTTGTGATTATGAATTTTATTAAAAACAATCTTGCCAACGCATTTACCTTAGGAAATCTGTTTTCGGGATGCGTCGGTGCGGTTCATCTGATCCTGGGTGATTATCAAACAACTGCTATCTGCCTTATTCTCTCGCTGGTTTTAGACTTTTTTGATGGGTTTATCGCCAGAGCTTTAAAGGCTAATTCAAATCTTGGAGTTCAACTGGATTCACTTGCTGACATGGTAAGTTTTGGCTTTGTTCCGGGTCTAACAATGTTTGTAGCTCTTACAAATAACGCTTATACAGATATTCCATGGTATTGTTATTTAGGCTTTTTGATCACTGCTTTTTCGTGTCTGAGATTAGCAATTTTTAATCTGGATGAAGATCAGCAGTATTATTTTAAAGGACTGAATACCCCTTCCAATACTATTTTAATCTTCGGACTGTATTATGCTTTCAGGGAAACCCAAGGCTTTGAATTTTTATTTCATAATACCTATTTAATGATTGCTTTAACAGTGGTTCTCTCATTGCTTTTAGTGAGTCCTGTTAAAATGATCGCAATGAAATTCAAATCGATGAAACTGGAAGATAATTACCCAAAACTGGCTTTATTGATCGGAGCGGTTGTTATTTTAATTATATTTAAAACTGTTGGAATTCCAATGGTTATTATTTACTATATTTTAATTTCACTCTTATTTCAGAAACAACTTAAATAGAAACTAGATTTGTATCTAACAAATTACCATTCCATTATCAAATAATAAATCAATGAATTTAAAATTATATAAACCACTTTGTGTTTTTGACCTGGAGACCACAGGAACTAATATCGGAAAAGACAGAATTGTGGAAATCTGTATTTTAAAAGTAAATCCTGATGCATCAAGAGAAAGTAAAACATGGCGTATCAATCCTGAAATGCCTATTCCATTGGAGTCAAGTTTAATCCATGGTATATATGATGCTGATATCAAGGATGCACCTACTTTTAAATCAATTGCTTCTAAAGTTATGGAGATGATTTCCGGTGCAGATCTGGGTGGGTTTAATTCCAATAGGTTTGATGTCCCTCTTTTGGCGGAAGAACTTTTACGTGCAGAAATCGATTTTGATCTTAGTAAATTCAAACTTGTGGATGCGCAAACCGTTTTCCATAAAAAAGAACCAAGAAACCTTGGGGCCGCTTATCAGTTCTACTGTGGAAAAACTTTGGAAAACGCACATTCAGCAGAGGCAGATGTGATGGCTACTTTTGAGGTATTGGATGCTCAGGTTGGAAAATATGAAGATGTTCCTAATGAGATTGCTGCTTTAAGTGAGTTTACATTCCATAACAAACATGCAGATCTAGCTGGTTTTATAGGTTTTAATGAAAAAACAGAAGAAGTTTTCAACTTCGGAAAATATAAAGGACAGGGGGTAAAAGCTGTTTTCCAAAAAGACCTTGGTTACTACGGTTGGTTGCAAAATGCTGATTTCCCATTGTACACGAAGAAGGTATTCACAAAAATTCAGTTATCCAGTAAATTTTAAAAAATGTCTGATCTAATTCGATTCAAATTTTACGAAACCGCTCTTGAAGCTAACAGGGACAAACAGATCCTTGCCGAAAAAGGCATCCAGAGCTTCATTGCCAACGAGCAGCTTATTCAATCGGATTGGTTACTCTCTCAGGCTGTGGGTGGAATTCAGCTACAGGTCTTTGAAGAAGATATAGAAAAAGCAAAACAGACTTTGGAAGATTATAAAGAGAATGAAAAATATGCTCTTGAAGTGGAACATACAATTAAAGATTCTGAGTTTGACTTTGTATGTCCAAAGTGTGGTTCCAATCATATTTACAGGGATGACAGTGCGACCAGCTTTTTTGGAATTTCAATTTTAACAAGCCATAAATTTGTTTGTTATTATTGTGAGAATAGATTTACACATTAAAAATAATTTCATTTAAAGGAGGTATCAATAATTAAAGATTACTTTGTACCTCGCAATGACAAAATAAGAAGAATATGAAAATCATCTGCATCGGAAGAAACTACAGTGAACATGCTAAGGAATTGGGAAATGAAATCCCTGAGAAACCAGTTATTTTCATCAAACCAGACACTGCCGTTTTAAAAGGTAATGACTTTTACCTTCCGGAATTCTCTAAAGATGTGCATTATGAACTTGAGGTTGTATTGAAAATTTCAAAAGGTGGAAAGTACATCCAGAAAGAGTCAGCACATAAACATTATGATGAGATCGGTTTGGGAATAGATTTTACGGCCAGGGATCTCCAAACAGAACTTAAATCTAAAGGTTTACCCTGGGAGCTGGCTAAAGGCTTTGATGGCTCCGCTGTAGTGGGAAATTTCTTTAAAAAAGAAAATTATAACCTGGAAAATTTACAGTTTTCATTATTACAAAATAAAGAGGAAGTTCAGAATGGCAACACCAAAGATATGATATTCAGCTTTGATGATATTATAGCATTTGCTTCACAATATTTCACACTACGCGTAGGTGACCTTATCTTCACTGGAACTCCAAAAGGGGTTGGAAAAGTTGAAGAAAATGACATTTTGGAAGCATTCCTTGAGGATGAAAAAATTATGGATATCCGAATATTATAAGTATTTAACAGAACATTTTATCATTTTTTTCTTATCTTTAGATAACAAAATTAAAGGTTATGATAAACATTGTATTGCCCGTAGATTTTGGGGACAAAACGGAACAACTTGTAGATGGTGCTATAAAGTTTGCTAAAGAAGTAAATGGCAAAATCAATCTTATCCATGTTGCACCTACAGACATTGGCTTTGCCATTGGCGATATGGGATTCCAATATTTTCCTGAAGTTGAAGAAAATGAAATCAGAGAGGAATTGGTACAGCTTAACAAGCTTGAACAAAGAATTCTCTCCCATGACGTAGAATGTGAACATCTTTTAAAACAAGGTATTGCCAAGGATATCATCCTTGAATATGCCAAAACAAAAAATGCCAGCTATATTGTAATGGGCTCACATGGAAGAAGCGGAATTTATGATGTCTTTGTTGGAAGCCTTACGAAAGGATTAACAAAGAACTCAACGATCCCTGTTTTGGTACTTCCAATACATGAATAAGAGAAATTAAATTTTAATCGTTATAAAAAAGCCGATCAAATATTAAATTTGATCGGCTTTTTACTATATAACCAATTAATTAACCTTCTTTTTTATAGATACTAGGATCATAGTAAGGATGTTTACCCTCCGTAGGAGAATAATAGTCTTTATCTTTATTACTTCCAAGTGTAACCACAAGTACATAACACCAATAAGTGAACAGTACACAGCAAACTACAAATAGAATCCAGTTTAAAACATTTCCAAAGGTATCAAAAAAGCCGAAAGACCATTTGAAAACTTTGCTTAAGAATAGAAAGAAAGACGTCATTATTTTCCTTTTTTAAATTAACTTTGTACAAATTTATAAAAAATGTTTAAATTACTTTCAAAAGAAAGCAATATTTTTTCAATTCCTGTTTATATTGGTTTTCTTCTTTTAATAGTAATAATATTTAACATACTGAATTTCAACACTTATGAAGCAATTGTTGCCGGAATTACATTCTTAGGAATTGCCTTAGGATATTTCTGTTTTCATAGTATTGCACTGAATTATCAGACTCATCTCCCATTATTCTTATACTCATTTTTCATTTTTGGTCTTTATCCGGGAGATCTGGATATTGGAATTGCGGTTTCACTTCTTACAAATTCTTTTCTTTTACTTCTTCTTACAAGTGCAAATGAAGATGTCAGAAAAAAATCATATGTTCTGGTCGGAGCTATTGTTGCATTAAATTTTATTTTTTTACCGACCACCTGGCCAATGGCTGTTTTCGTGGTTATTCATGTTATTGCAACTTCTGAAAGAATAAGTTTAAATATCTTCAGATTTCTGCTTGGAATCGTTCTTATTGTTTTCAGTTATTTTTCAGTAATGTTTTTCTTAGATTTTACTACCTGGAACCTGGATTATTTTCCATTTGGAAAAATGAAAATTATAACTGATTACAAAGGTATAATTCCTTTACTTCCGGTTGCCCTGATGCTTGTATATGCAGTATATGACCATTTTAAAAATTATAACAAAAAAAGTCCGATAAGCAGATATAAATATACGTTCCTGCTTGTCTTTTCTTTAGCTCAATTGGTTACCATTATTCTGTATATGAATAAGAGCTACGAGTATTTACTGCTCCTGGCATTTCCTTCCAGTATCATACTGAGCAGGATGATGCGTTTTTTACCCAAATACTGGATGCAGGAAGTCGGCTTATGGCTGATTATTATTAGTTTGGTTACCTTTAAAATAGGTACTTATTTTAATTTATTTTAAAAAAGATTATGATTCAGATAGACGATAAATTAATTTCTGAGGAAATATTTTCCGAAGATTTCGTTTGTAACCTTACAAAATGTAAGGGTGCATGTTGTGTAGAAGGAGATGTAGGTGCTCCGTTAGATAAAAATGAGCTTGAAATTCTAGATGGCATTTTTGACAAGATAAAGCCCTACCTTACAAAAGATGGGATAAAAGCCCTTGAAGAACAGGGAACATGGACAACAGATCCTTCTGATGGTATGTATGTAACACCTATGGTTGAAGATCGTGAATGTGCCTATGTTACTTTTGACGAAAAAGGAATTACAAAATGTGGAATTGAAAAGGCTTATGAAGATGGTGCTGTTGATTGGCAAAAACCAATTTCTTGTCACCTGTATCCGATTCGTGTTACTGAGTATTCTTCTTTTACAGCTTTAAACTACCATGAATGGTCGGTATGTGATGATGCATGTGCTCTTGGAAAAGAACTGCATGTCCCAGTATACAAATTCTTAAAAACACCTTTAATACGAAAGTATGGTGAAGAGTTCTATGCGGTTTTAAGTGACGCTGCTGATGAATGGAAAAAAGAATATGGAAATTAAAAAATAAAACCGCAGATTGCTCTGCGGTTTTATTTTTTATAGATGTTATTATTTAATTCCCAGCTCCAACAGCTACTGGTTTAGTTTCTTCTTTTTTAGCATTTTCCCAACCGTCTTCAGGCATTAGCGTCGCCACAATTCTACCTTTTGACAGGTATTTTTTAGCAACATCCTGTACATCTTTCACTGTCAGAGCCTTTACTTTCTCCTGATAGTTCAGGATTTCGTATTTATCACTTCCATCCAACTGATTTTTCGTTAATGAATTCATCCAATAGCCATTATCCCTCATATTGGTTTTATTATCGTTGTATTCCCCTTCTTTATACTTATCCAGATCTTTTTGCTCAGGTCCTTTATCAATTAGTTTCTGGAGTTCAACTAAAGCACTTTTCGTAAGCTTTTCAGCATTTTCCGGTCCACATGGAAAACTGATACTGAAATTATAAGTTCCATAAGGTACTTTAGACATGCCTCCTCTGGCACCACCTCCATAAATTCCACTTTCATCTTCTCTTAGCTTTTCAATAACTTTAATGGTCACTACCTGTCCCAATGCTTCTAAAGCTAATGCTTCTTTTTCATTATACGAGGCTTCACCACTATAGGCAATGGTTACCATACTCTTAGGGTCTTTACCTTTTTTATAAATTTTGGTATAGTCTCCAGTCATAGGTCTGTATCCTGTATCTTTAAACATAGTTGATTTTCCTGTTGAAGGAAGACTTGCAATATATTGTAAGACCTCATTTTTAAATTGAGCTTCGTCAATGTTTCCTACAAAATAAAACTGAAAATTCCCTGCATTGGTAAATTTCTCTTTATAGATATCATAAGCTTTCTTATAATCTGTATTTGCCCAATCTTTTTCCATTGGAATAAATCCTATAAATCTTGGATTTTTCTGATTGATAAATTTAGCATGCTCATTTGAAAAATAAAACTGCGGATTAGAATTCAGGTTATTCAACATGGCGGATTGTTTTTCTTTATAGGCATTGAAAGCATCCGGGTTGTAATTTAAACTGGTAAAATAAGCATAAATCAACTCCATTGCCGTTCCCAGATCTTTTCGGGTTGTTCTTCCTGAAATACCTTCAGTCATTAGCCCTATTGAAGGATTCACACTTACTTGTTTTCCTGCAAGATAATTTGTAAGATCAGACTTTGAATATCCACCCACTCCGGCTTCGCTTAATGCTGCGTAAGCAAACTGAGTTTTATTAAACTCTGCATCAGGAATTAAAGAACTTCCACCTAAGCTTTTTGCCGAAAACACGATTTCATCATCTTTGAAATCTGTTTTCTTAAAAATAACTTTCGCGCCATTGCTTAACGTCCAGGTTGTTGTTCCTAACTTGGCATCTGTTTCAGTCTTTGCAATTTTCCCTTCAGATTTGAAGGGTTTTACCAAACCTTTAATTGTTGCTTTTTCCTGATATGGTTTTAGATCAGCCATTTTTACTCCTTCAAAAGTAGTAAGAACCATTGCCTCTGTAGGCATTGTGACATTGTCTTTTTTAGGTCCTGTAAGAATTACTACTCTGCTGTCATCTTTTACAAACTTCTTAATAACATCATTCGTTTGAGCCAGTGTTACTGTAGGTAAAAATTTCTTGGTATCTTCATATTCCCAAGCAATTCCAGGCATGGGCTCCTGCTCCAGAAAGTTTCTTACATATTCATCTACCAACATACGGCTTTCCGTTTTATCCCGGTTGTTGTATGTTCTTTCAATGTCCGATATAACTTGTGATTTTGCTCTGTCTAATTCGGTTTGTGTAAATCCAAATCTTTTAGCTCTTTCAACCTCTTCTAATAGAATTTTTAGTGCATTCAGTTGATTTCCTTCTTTTACCATAGCAAACCCCTGAAAAGCTTCTTTACTTCTGGCGTACGTGCCACCATGATAAACTGAACCGAATGTAAAAGGAGGATTGTTAGAATTGATCAATTCTCTAAGCCTGTTATTAAGCATTGTAGTGGTAACATTCTCTAAAACACTTTGATTATACTGTTCAACTGTAACATCTGGTTGATACGCTTCTGAATCTTTCATGATAAACTGCACCATCGAATTTGTTGCATCCGGATCTGTTTCAACAGCAACTAAAGTTTCTTTATGGTTTGGTAAGTCAAAGGTTTTCCTTTCTCTTGGCTTAGTTGGATTTTTATAAGAACTAAAGTTATCTTTTATCTTCTTTTCAACTTCATCCACGTTAATATCTCCCACTACTACAATCGCCATCAGATCCGGTCTGTACCAATCCTGATGAAATTTTCTGATGACATCCGGACTGAAATTTTGAAGCACTTCTTTTTTACCAATTGGTAGTCTGTTTGCATATTGAGAATTATACAATAATTTAGGCAGATATTTATCCATCATCCTTTTGTCCGGTCCTAATCCTAATCTCAGTTCCTCAAGAACCACACCCCTCTCTTTGTTGATCTGCTCATCAGATAGTGTGGCATTAAAAGCCCAATCTTCCATCACTTTAAGACCAGCATCTAAGTTTCCGGGTTTATCTAAGGGAACGGGTAACATATATACCGTTTCATCAAAACTTGTATATGCGTTCAGGTGTTGTCCGAATTTCACTCCTATAGATTGTAAGAAGTCTACCAATTTGTTATCCGGGAAATTTTTAGTCCCATTGAAGTTCATGTGTTCCATGAAATGGGCAAGTCCTCTTTGGTTTTCATCTTCAAGAATGGATCCGGCGTTAATTGCTAACCGAAAATCCACTTTCTTTTCGGGAAGAGTATTTTTCTTGATATAATACTTCATTCCATTTGGAAGAGTCCCGGTTTTTACGGAAGGATCCATTGGAATATTCTGTGCAAATACATTTGCAGTCAGACAAAAGACTACTGCAAATGATGATAAAATTGTTTTCATAAGGTCATAATTTCTTAGCTCCTAAAGTAGAAATTATTCACAAACTATGGAAATTTATCAACCTGTAATTAAGTTAAAGTTGAGTTAAATACCTAAAAACAAAAAGGTTGAGCTAGCTCAACCTTTTTGTTTTTAGATTATGTTATTGACAGATTATTTAAAATCTGCATCTGTTACGCCAGAATTAAGTACAATTTTAGTTGTTTTAATAACTACTTTTTGTCCGTTTCCTTCAGCATTTATTTCACCAGGAAACTTTAATCCATCTACAGTCATATAGCTATTTACAATAGCTGTTCCTTCTTTTGACTCTGTTTTATATAATAAACCAGTTGCTGCATCGAAAAAGTATTTTCCTTTATCTGAAGTTAGTACATTAAAGTCTTTACCATCTATTTTCTCTACAGTCACTGTTTGGAAAGTAGTAGGGTCATATCCTAATGCATCAACCGTTTTTCCTTTTTTAAGATCAGCAATTTTATCAGCAGGAATATCCATTTTCTTTCCCATCTGATCAAAAGTTCCTTTTTCACCATCAAACATTTGAGTCATTTCCTGTCCCATTACACTTTGAACAGATTTGAACTTATTTCCCATCTTTTTGGTACTCATAGAAATCTCCATTCCCTGTACGCTAAGTGTGTTATCAGTTATAACGGTTTTTATAGCTTCTAATTTGTCTTTTCCTCCCAAAGCTTTAAGATAATTATCAATTACTTCTTTAGATGTCAGTTTCGATTTGGTTGCTTCTGTTTTTACAGCAGCCGTTTTTTGCTGTGCTGCTACTGAAGTGGAAAAAAGCACTGCACAGAAAAATGGAATGATTATCTTTTTCATATATTTTAATTTATTGCGTAAATATAGCAATATTGATCGATATAAAATCTAAGAATCTTACAACAAAAAACCACCATAAAAATGGTGGTTTTAAAATATTTATCTTAGAAAAGATTATTTTTTAAGCTCTTCTAAAAATTCGTCATGCGAAATTTCAGTTTCTTTTTTGCTCGCTTTTTCAAGAATTACATCTTTTAATTTAGTCATAGCAACTTCAGAAGAAATTTGTTTTACCTGCTCCTGATCTTTCAACATCTCAACAGCATATTTTTGAACCTCTTCATCTCCTAAATGGTGAATTCCATAGATTGCCAATTGGTTTCTTACTAATTGCTCAGCTTGTGCCAGAACATCAGCATAATCCAGTTGAATATTGTTATCACTCATCAATTTACCTTCGATGATCTGATAGCCCAATTGTTTTTTCTCAGCTTCTAAGATTTCTTTTGCCTGCTCTTCAGATTGGATGTTCTGATTAGAAAATAATAACCATTTTACTAAGAAAGATTCCGGAAGTTTTACTTCTTCTTTCTCTGTAATTTGTTCCAATACTTTATTTACGAAGTGAACATCAGCATTTTGTTGGAAATATTCGTCTAATTCAGTTTTTACTTTTTCTTTAAGCTCTTCTTCAGACTTGATATTTCCTTCTCCATATACTTTATCAAATAAATCCTGATTAAGTTCAGCTAAGTTTAAGCTATAGAAATCTTTTACTTTAACTTCAACTTCAGCGTGGTGTAAATGCTCAACTTCTTCTTTAGAGAAACCTAATTCTTTAGCTAATTCTTCATCACCAGCAAGAGTTTCTTTAGAAACTTTTACAGATCCATCCATTTTTAAAGCTTTAACTAATTTGAAAGCTTCTTTGTTTTCAGCTGTAATCGTAGCATTCTTTGGATGGTGGTGGTGCTCTCCTTCAGCATCTTCTTCCACTACCTGAGAAATTTCTAAAGCAATATAAGAATCTTTAGTGATCTTATCCTGAGGAACCTGCTCAGCGAAACGCTTTTGCATGTTTTCAATGCTCTTTGTGATTTCTTTATCAGAAGCTTCTACTTTATAATGTGGAGCTTCATATTTAGCTAAATCTATTGTGAATTCAGGCTCATACCCTACTTCAAAAGCAACTTCAAGTTGTTCAGCATTATGATTGAAATCATTTACAGGCTGAGGAACAGGCTGGCCAACTAATCTTAACTTGTTATCATTTACATAGCTATTTAAAGCATCAGAAACTTGCTTGTTGATCTCCTCGAATGCAATACCTGCTTCATATTGTTTTCTAACCATACTTAAAGGCACTTTTCCTTTTCTGAATCCAGGAACTTGCGCATTTTTAGCATAATTAATCAACTGCTTTTCTACTTTGTCTTTGTAGTCAGATTTTTCCAATGTTACAGTAAGTAATGCACTTACGTCATCATGGTTTTGTGCGGTAACCTTCATTATTGATTAAAATTTTAGGTTGCAAAAATATGAAAATTTTATCAAAATAAACTACTAAAGATAAATTCTTAGGCATCAAATATTTATAATTAAAAAACCACTGAAATTTTCAGTGGTTTTATTTATCTTGTAATCTTCTTAGTTACTGATCTTGTACGTAGCTTGTGCATCTGTTTCACCTCCGGTTTGAGCTCCATATACAACTCCATTTCCACTCACAGCAGAAACTTCAGAAACCGTTGCAGGCTCATGATACAAAGTAAGAATAAGTTGACTTTCTGTAGATGTATTTTTTACAGCTTTACTCACCACCCATTTTGTTTTAAGTCCTACATGTTTACCATCTGCTCTAGTAGAAGCTGCATCATCGGTACGGGTTAAAGTAAGATCAGAATTAGGGAAATTATAAACTAAAAAGTGTTCATCTTTCGCGTCTTTAATTTCTTGGGTTGCATCCTCATTACCATTTTTAAACTGCACTTCTACCTCATATGTTTTTCCATCCACTAATTTAATAGTTTGCGCCCCTCCAGCACCAACACTATAATTATAAGGCACTGTTACCTGTGTGGCAACATCTTTTACCAATAAGATAATATTGGTAAGATCTTCCTGAGGAAGATCATCTTCTTCTGCCGAATTGTCTCTCTGACAAGAAACAATAGAAAAAGTGATGAATAAAATGGCTAATAGTCTGATAATATTTTTAGTACTAAATAATTTGTTCATTTTTTTTAATTTAAATTTTAAAATCTTGATTTGTAATTGTTGAATATTAGAAACGATATCTAACATTCAGAATGAAATTTCTTCCTGCCTCATCTGCAAAAAATCTCATACGATTAAGATAATCTCTATATGAAACATTAAACAGGTTATTGACAATAAGTACTGCAGAAAGGTTTTTACTGATATTGATACCTGTCTGGATATTCCAAAGTGAGTATCCGTTTGGTGGAGTGCTGAAATCTACTATTTTATCTACTTCAGCACCATTTTCAAAAATAGTCACTGGAGCATTATGAATAGGAAATCTATTCTGTTTTAAAAATGTTTGATTCTCAAGACTGAAATAGAATTGATTCCAATTTTCTTTTTTGAATTGCAAAGCATTAGAAAAATTGGGAGGCATCATTAAGATTAATGGTTCGTTGTGGGTATCATCCTGGCCGTTTACATAGCTTCCCTTTGCAATATAGGTAAGATTGTTTGTAATCTTTAAATTGATATCTAGATCTACCCCATACATTCTTGCGTCGATCTGTTGATATGCCCATACCGGAAATACTCCTCTAATTGTATTTTGCACACCAGTCGGAATTTCGTTGATATAGTTTTTGGTAATAAAAAAATAAGGGTTCACAGAAACATTCAATCCCTTAAGAACATTGAATTTCGCATCCGCAACTAAGTTAAACTGATGTCCCTGTTCATTTTTTAAACCCATATCACCAATTTCTATTACAGCAGCTGAATGATGTAATCCGTCTGAAAACAATTCAGCAATATTGGGTGTACGGCCTACCTTGGCATAGTTAAATTTCAAATTAAAACTTAGACTTGGATGATATTCCAGCCCAGCATTGAAAGAAACATTTCCATAATTAAGCTTCGGACGGGTTAGTATTCTGTTTTGATCTGTTTTTACATAAAATTGCGGATAAGTTGCCTTATATAATTTATCCCAGTCACTCTTATCATACCACTTTGTTACGTCATAACGATTAAAATCATATCTTATCCCTGCCTCAGCGTTCAATTCACTAGAAATTTTATATTTAAAAATAGAATAAACGCCAGCTGAGTATTTGTCATAATTAGGGATCAGACGCCTGGCTTTTGTAGCTGGATCTGAGTAATTATTTTGAAAACTAGCATCAATACCTGTTTCCAATGACCATTTTTCTCTTTCTAATAAATTGTTCAGATTAAACTGATGAGTCATTAATGCTAAATCCAAAGAGGGGATATCTTTTAATTCTCCTCTTCTAATATCATATTCTTGTCTATGGTTATATTGAAAACTATAGGTTGCAGAAACTTTACCAATATTTTCGAATCTTTTAAAAGCCGAAATTTTAGCAATATGATGTTCTATTACCTGCCTTGGGTTATCAATATCATAACTGAAAGTTCCAGTGTAAACAGGAATATTCAACGTCATAGCATTATAAAAGTCATTATTATTTCCTACGTGTGAACCTCTGTAAATTCCAATATTCTGATTGGTAAGATAATAATCGAAGGAAATCCCCTGTTCATATGAATTCTTCTGAACTGTAAAATTAAAAGATGAAAAATCCATTCCTGTATTCATCAAATTATAATCTGGAGTATGCTGATCACCTAGTTTTTTAATTGATCCCCCCGATTTTACAGCCCATCCATTTTTCCATGTTTTGGCAACATTTACATCTAATCCCAGACCTTTTCCATTAGAAATACCTGAAAGACTTACAGAACCTCTTACCGTATCTTTTTTAGGGAAAATTTCCGGTTCCAAAACTATAACTCCACCAATTGCATCACTCCCATATTTCAAAGCAGAAGCTCCTTTAATGACATCTATATGCTGGAAATTATTAATATCTACGTTTGGAGCATGTTCCACTCCCCATTCTTGCTCCGCCAGCTTAACTCCATTATTCATAATGGCAATTCGGCTTCCATATAGTCCATGAATAATTGGCTTTGAAATATTATTTCCAGTTTTTAAAGCAGTAACACCAGAAATCTTAGACAATAAATTACCTAAGTTATCAGTAGAGTTTTTCTCTATTTCCGATTTATCAATTGTCTTAACAATCAAAGAACCATTATTTTTATGGCTCCCATGTATAGTCACTGTTTCAATATCCTGAACATGGTGTTCAAGGATAATGGTTAAGTGAAGATCCTGATTAACTCCTATATTTTCAGTATAATCATGACAATCAGGATGCTTTGCAATGAGATTATAAGCTCCCGCAGGAATTTTGTTAAATAAAAACTTACCTTTTTTATCAGTTTTAGTCGTAAAGTTTCCAATTTGTACTATAGCATTTTGCAATGTGCTTTTATCATGAAAATCCTGAACGGTACCTTCAACGGTATAAGTTTTTTGTGCGTTTGTTAGTACTAATCCACAAAAGATCAGCAATAAACTATATATCAATTTCATTGTAAATAGATAGATTGAGTACTTTAAAAAGTACATTTTCAAAAAATTTGTTTTTTTGGATTTTTTGTACGGTTTAAGGTGTACAAAGTAAAATGTATAGTCTATTGAATGTAAATTACATCTCTACAAATACATTTAATCTTAACCATCTTAATAAATTAATGACGACTTAATGGACTAATTTTCCAATATTAAGCAACCTTTAAACAATAAAGATCTAAGACAAATCCGGTAAAATATGTGAATTATGAAATTGTGGGGGGACCCCGAAGCTGAAAAGTAAATTTAGTCTGAGACCAGATAATCTCCTGAACGGCAATAATCTGTTTTATTTCCTGAGTATAGCCCTCAAAAGAAAAATTAAATTCTTCAGGCACCAAGGTATGGCCGGTAGCTAAGAAGTGACACGCCAAACAATCGCCAGCTTTTTCCTTAGCTACATTTTTTGTAATTGTATTTTCAGATTTTTTAAGATTAAAATTTCTGAAGCCATCTATAGGATCATGATGGTGAAAACTTTGAGAAAACAGCGCAAGAAAATAAATCCCAAACAAAAGTCTTGAGATAAAATTCTTAAATTGTCTACTTTCCCTAAAAATCATGCATCAAAAATAACAATAATAATTTGTAATTACTAAATAAAAATAATAATCGAAATTAAAACATCTGCTAACGAATAAATTTTTACTCAAGTTGAGAAGCCAAATGCTCCCACTCTTGTAAAGCGAGTTCCAAATCAGATTTTACTTTATTATATTCTTCTAACATTCCATCAGAAGGATTTTCTTTTGCAAAAGAGACTTCCATTTCTTCAGATTTTGTTTCCAATTCTGAAATTCTCTCTTCCACTTTTTTTATTTTATTCTGAATATTTTTTTGCTCCTTACTTACAAAACCTGACTTTGGCTGAACAATAGGTTCTGCTTTCTCCACAACCTCAACCTTAGGTTTAACCTCTACTTTGACCTCATCATGAAGCTTTGCCTTTTCAGCTGAGATCTCTCTGATCGTTTCTTTCTGCCTGTATTCAAGGTACTCATTGATATCTCCAAGGAACTCTTTCATTTTACCATCACGGAATTCAAAAATCTTATCACAAAGCCCTTGCAGGAACTCCCTGTCGTGAGAGATCACGATCAGTGTACCTTCAAATTTCTGTAATGCCAATTTGATAATCTCCTTAGACTGAATATCGAGGTGATTGGTAGGCTCATCCATAATCAATGTATTGAAAGGACGTAATAATAATTTACAAAGCGCAAGACGGTTTCTTTCTCCTCCCGATAATACTTTGGTTTTCTTTGTAACAGCCTCACCCTGAAATAAGAAAGATCCTAATAAATCTCTTACTCTTGGTCTGGTTTCTTCTGTTGCAGCATCTTCCGCCTCTTCTAAAACCGTTTTATTTGGTGTTAATACTTCTTCCTGATTTTGAGCAAAATATCCGATATTCACGTTATGACCAAGATTCCAGGTTCCACTGTAGTCTTTAATTTCACCAGCCAATATTTTCGCAAGAGTTGTTTTCCCCTGTCCATTCTGTCCTAACAGGGCAATTCTATCTCCACGCTGAACAATAAAATCTACATCATCAAAGATCTGCTTCTTTCCATATGCTTTACCCAGTTTTTCAGCTTCAAAATTAACTTTTCCGGGAACAACAGACTGAACGAATCGAATATTAAACTTTGAAACGTCATCATTTTCTACTTCAATACGTTCAACTTTTTCAAGTTTTTTGATTAAAGATTGTGCAAACGCGGCTTTAGAAGCACTTGCCCGGAACTTATTAATTAACTCTTCAGTATGTTTTATCTCTGCATCCTGATTCTTTTTAGCTTGGATCAGTTTTTCTTTTCTATCTTTTCTAAGTTCAAGATATTTGGTGTAATCCGCTTTATAATCATCAACTTTCTTATTGTTAACATCAAAAGTCCTGTTACAAACGGCTGTCATGAATTGTTTATCGTGACTTACCAATACAATAGCTCCAGGATAATCTTTAAGGAAACTTTCCAGCCAGATGATGGATTCCATATCAAGATGGTTGGTAGGCTCATCGAGAAGCATTACGTCATTCTTTTGAAGAAGCAGTTTTGCCAGTTCAATTCTCATTCTCCAACCTCCGGAGAACTCGTCAGTAATTTTCTGGAAATCATCAGCTTTAAATCCTAATCCGAATAATACCTTTTCCATGTCACCTTCCAAATTGTAGGCATCATGGTGCATTAAAAGGTCATTTAATTCAGTCATTCTATTGATCAAATCCGTGTAAGCATCACTTTCGTAATCAGTTCTTACAGTCATTTGGTGATTCACTTCTTCAAGTTCATTCTTCCAGGCATTGATCTGCTCAAAAGCCTGCATCGTTTCATCCCAAACCGTTCTTCCTTTTACAAAGTCCAAATCCTGCTTCAGGAAACCAATAGTAATATTTCCATCAGGTACAACACTTCCTTCGTAGAATGTAATTTCTCCGGAAAGCATCTTCAATAAAGTGGATTTTCCCGCTCCATTTTTTCCTACTAAACCAATTTTATCATCCTTTTTAATAGTGAAATTCACATTTTGAAACAAATAGTTTCCCGAATGATGTAATCCTAGACCTTGAACCGAAAGCATTTAATGATATAATTTAAGAATTAATACTGAATATTTTTCGGGTGCAAAAATACGGAAAAAGAAATGAATAGACGATAAATAAAAAAAGCTCCCCATTTGAGGAGCTCCATTACCTAAGCTAAAACTGAAAAATACGAACATTTAATAATGTAAGTTTTATTTTAAATTAATATAGAGCGCATCCAGTTATCATTATTAGGAACATTCGCTCCATATGCGAAATCTGTAACCACTGTATCCTCCAGGATATGCATTTCAGCCTGAAGAACGGGATGAAGATTATTAGCTAACGATCTGCTGGGAACATTTAATCCATTATTTATTATTTCTGCATCTATTAATTCTGGAGATCTTTTAAGCTGCCCCTTTTTATATAAACCAAAATTGGCTGAAATATGGGTATAATCTGCAAGTTTTTCATAATTATACGAGGGTTTCATACTCGGGGTAAGGTTGTTGGCATAGCTTTCGAGTTCGGTATAAAATGATTCTAAAAACAAATGTTCCTGACCAATTTTGAAATCAGATTCATTAAAATCTGTCTTAAAAACTGAAATTATAGCATTAGTTTGCATCAACATTAATTTTCCGTAAACTTTTGAAAGGTCATTGTAAACTATTTCTCTTTCTACATATGCCTGAGAGAGAATTTCACCTTCATCTATGTGATAATTCTGTAAAATAGGATTCCAGATTCTATTTCCCTCAGGATCTTTCGCTACATCTCTTATATTTGAAACGTAGGAATTTATCTCTGAAACCTGCAGGTGATTTGAAGAAACATACACCGATTGTGAGGTTTCCAGATAACCTCCACCTACATCAGCATGAACACCCGGAACAAAGATCTCTTTCCATACAGAATTTCCGGTAGAAAGCTCTGAATCTTCCATACTTTTTGAATTTTCAAAAAATCCGGTCAATGGAAAAAAATATCTGCATTCATTCACCGCACATAATTGAAGTGCATTTTCTACGCCTGCTGATAAACTCACATTATAATCGTTAAAAGGAGCTGATTCTACGGTATCAAAAACGCCTAAGAACTTTACTTTAATATTTCCTGATAATACAGAACCCGGACTTAATAGTTCATAACAAAAATTTCTAGCCAGCATAGATCCCCTACTGAATCCATATACATAAAACTGATATTCTTTGGTCTTATCCTGCATTTTCTGTTCAATAAAAGAGTATGCTTTCCGAAGCTTATCATCGGAAGAATACCCAGAACATCCTATCGGATTTTTACAGGTTGCTTTCGCAAAATCACTGTCTTCGGCTCCGGTTATCGTTCCTATTCCCTCAACATATATTTTTTCATCTCCATTGAACAATTCGAAGAGCTTAAAAACATTTGTGGGTGCTGCATGATAGCTTTCATGGTTAATCAGTGGCTTTTTATCTGAAGTTGCATTGAATCCGTTATTTCCTGTTCCATCAAAAAAAATTCCGACAGATACTATATCATTTCCCATGGTAACAATTTTTAAGTGATCAATAATCTACCGTCGCTTTTTTTATATTATAGCTCCGTTAGATAATCATTTCAAAGTAACCATGAAAAGGGAGAGAATAATAGAGTAAAAGATACTAAATTAAAAATTCCGTATTTCTACGGAATTATATTTTTTCAAGAGAATAGATATTGTTAATAATCGCATAGATTACAATACCGACTGTATTTTTAGCACCTATCTTTTCAAGAACGCGCTGTCGGTGACTTTCCACCGTCCTCGGGCTTATAAAAAGCTTTTCAGCTATTTCATTATTGGTATATTCCTGACATATCAGTTTTACCACATCCTTTTCACGTTCTGAAAGTTCATCTTCCATTTCAAACAAAGATTTCTTCTTACTGGAACTGTTCATGTAGGTAAACAACATCTGATGATCTTCAGCTGTAAAGAAAACACCATTTTTAAAAACCATTGTAATAGCGTCTATAAATGTTTTCTTATTTGAGTTCTTAGGCAGAAAAGCAGAAACTCCCAGTTTAACCATATAACCCAGAATGGAGCTTTTATAATGGGAAGAAAGAATAATAATTTTCAGATTAGGGTATTTTTCTTTAAGAATTTCAACCAGTTCAAAACCGTTCATTGGCTGCATCTGTACATCCACTAAAGCAATATCCGGAAAATCTTTCTCAGGTAGGTCTTCTAAACTTTTTATAAAATCTGGTCCGTTATCCGCTGTAAGGTTTACGGATATATTCTGCTCATTTGATAATAATAATTTGACACCCTCCAGAATTAACTGTTCATCATCTATTAGCGCTATTTTGATCTTGGAATTCATTATTACGAGGAATTTTAATGATTAAACGACTTCTTTTATTGGGTACATTTTTCCATTTATGAACAGCATTTATAGATTTGATCCTGGATTCAATATTTTTAATACCCATTCCTTTTTTCACCAGATCATAATCAAAACCCTGTCCGTTATCTGAAATAACTACGGCTGTATACTGTGAATAGTCTTTTATATAGATCCAGATTTTTGTAGCTTCTGAATGTTTAATAACATTCGTAGTAAACTCTTGTATAATCCTGTACAGCTGAACTTCTATAAAAACATCTTTTTGTTCATAACCTGGAGCTACCTGTAATGAGATATTAATTTTATGAGATAGATTTGCAATTAATTCTTCAATATACAAAACAAGACCCACCGATTCCAGGTTTACCGGATACAAAGAATGGGATATCGTTCTCGCAGAATCAATTAAAGCAGACATCTGTCCATAAATGTTTTTCTTAATTAATTCATCTCCCTTGGTATCGAGATTATTAAGCCACAAAGACAATATATTGAGCCTGTTCCCCATATCATCATGAATCATGACGGCAATTCGTTTCCGTTCTTCTTCCTGAGCCTTAATATTTTCTAATACCAATTTTTTCTGATGAAGAACTTCAGCCTCATGTTGCGCATTCTTTTCTTTAATAATCCTATCTACAAAAGTTTTATAAGCCAGTAGAATAAATAATACGATAACTGCCAGGATCACAATTATCAATATTAAAAAATCAATATGTAGGGTTATTTCTTTAATTTGATAAATGTATATATAAAAGAACCATATAAAATACTTGACAGAATATTATTGGTTCCTAAAATTGCATAATAATTATCCTCTGACAAAGTGGCTATCTGATGCTGGATGATAAAAATAAAAACGGAGACAGAATAATAGAAAAAAATACAGGCATCCACTAATGTAAAGCGATTAACACTTTTGTTATTCTTAATTTGCTGTAATAAAGTATACCCTGCAAAACATACAATGATGATGTTGGAAGTCACTTTTACAACATCATCATTAAAATAGGTGTCAAAAAATTTATTTACAATTAAAAAACCTACCGTAAGGATCAATATTGGGATCAGCCCATATTTTAGTACGCCCAGTTTTCTAATGAATAAACTTGTTAACAGGAAAAATTCGCCAGCTATATAAATCGGATACAAAAATGAGGTGTCTTTATAATGAAGAACAACTGTTAAAAAATTAGTTGCGGCTTCTATAAATAAAAGAAATCCAATATAGAACACATATTGTTTTTCTTCTTTTCTTAAAACAGAATATTTTGCAATTCCGAAAATAAAAGAAATGAGAAGCAGAATATTTGTGATACCCCACGTAGTGATAAAATAGCTATGCATATATTTCTATAATTGACAAATCGGAGGACATGGTCTTGACCAATCGTATGTATTGGAAATTACCTCTACACTTCCTGTATTTTGTAAATCCTGAAAGAAAGAGATAAAGATCAATGTTACCAAAGGTCTCTGATAGATTTCAGAAAATTTGATTCCAAATGAGCATACGATATAGCTAAGTCCCTCTTTCGGTGGATTCAGGTCTTCTACAGGAACATAGAATCTTTTAAAAATCCTTGCTCCCTTAAATTCCTCACACTCTCTATAGAACCATGTTGATCCTTCATCTCTCCAAAGTTCTATGGCAGCAACAGCTTTATCCTGTTCCATTATCGGCATATTAGCTACGGGTAAATACATATCCGCAGTACGATCTACTTGCTGTAATTCTTTAGAAAGAACAGCATTTTTCACTAAGGTATACTCTTTTGTTTCTACCAAAGTAAGGTTTGTTGTTAACTCTGCAAGAATGCTATAAGGGTATTCATTAACTGCAATTTTTTGTCCGTTTGCATCAAGTGCACAAAGGATCAATACAAGTTGATTTTTATACACTCCTATTTCAGTACAGAAATCTTCACATTTATTATTTCTTTTCAGCCAGTCAATTTGATCCAGCGAAAGGGTAAAAACAAAGTTGGAGGGGATTAACTTTTGGATTGTTGAATAATCTTTGGAACTGGTATCCCACGCGGCAATTGCGGCGGTATATTCATCTTTGTTAAGAATTGTCATATTTTCATGGTTTTTTAGTCGTATAAAATTATATAAACTAAACTACTTATGCAAATATCTCACTTATAATTGAGGATTTATTAATCTTCATTAAAGATAAAACAATATCCTTTTTATTTCTTTTCAAATCATCAAATTATTACAATGATCAATAATTCCTCACGGTAATATGATAACAGCTCTGTTGTCTTTCTTTTATGTAATAAATCCGGCCGGCATTAGCGTAATATTTCAATACTTTTTCTAAAGCAATTTCCATTTTAGGATTATATTTTAAAACATCATTAAACCGTACGTAAGAAATATCGAAAGAGTTTCCGTAATTATGAGAGCTTATTCCTAAGGACGCATTGGAATTCACTCTTCTTAATCGGCACTGGTCTTCAAGCGTCCTTGTAATTGATGAAACCGTAAAAGTATGTCCTTTTGTCTCTTTACTAAATCTGGCGCCCATTTTTTCAAGGGTTGTTTTAGCTTTAGAAACCATATAAGCTCTGCTATAATTCAATTTCTGAACCCGGTATCCTTTCCCCGTTTTTTTAATTTTATGAAACTTTCCGCTGTTGATATATTTCTGAATGGTTTTAGTATCCTTCAGTAATTTTACCCCAAAACTTTTTGAAGCATCCAGGTGAGGTTTATAAAGAGGTGTTGGTTCCACTTTTAAAACTTCATTAAGGTCATAACAGGATCCTGTATTTTTAGAGGATTGGGCATAATGAAAATGAGAAATAAAACATCCAAAAATTACACACAGAAACTTTTTCATTCGCAAGCTTTTTAATTAAAAAACGAAAAATAAACATTTATGTGATACAATTCAACTATAAGAGAAGTATTCATAAAATATATTCTTCATTAAATACTGAATAACATTGCCATATCCACACCTGTTATTCGATTTAATTTCATTCTTTTTAAAAATTAATTTGAAAATTTGAAATTTAAACTATAAATTTGGTTTCAATATAAAAATAAACATTATGATAAAAAAACTTTTTGCTGAATTTTTCGGCACATTTTGGCTTGTTTTCGGTGGTTGCGGAAGTGCAGTTTTCGCTGCCGGAGTTCCCGACATTGGAATTGGACTTTTAGGTGTTGCTTTAGCATTTGGTCTTACGGTTCTCACCATGGCTTATGCTGTGGGTCATATTTCAGGAGGACACTTTAACCCTGCTGTGACTTTTGGTCTTTTAGCCGGAGGAAGATTTCCTTTCAAAGACCTGATCTCTTATGTTGCCGCCCAGTGTCTGGGTGCAATCGCAGCAGCTGCCTGCCTTTATTTTATCCTCAACGGTGCTGGAGCATTTACTACAGAAGGACCAGGAGCTTTTGCCACCAACTTCTATGATATGCCCGGCTATCATAACAGAAGCTATTCGATGGGGGCAGCGTTCTTAGCCGAGTTTTTGTTAACTGCTTTCTTCCTGATCATTATTATGGGAGCAACGGATAAATGGGCTAACGGAAAATTCGCTGGAATTGCCATTGGCCTTGCTTTAACATTGATACATTTAATATCAATTCCTATTACCAATACATCCGTAAATCCTGCAAGATCCCTTTCCCAGGCTCTTTTTGTAGGTGGTGCTGCGATGTCTCAACTTTGGTTGTTCTGGGTAGCTCCTATTCTTGGTGGAATTGCTGGCGGATTGATCTACAAATTCTTACTTCAACGAACAGATACCGAGGTAGCTGCTTAATAAAAAAATATATATCTAAAAAAAATCCTGTCTAAATTGGCAGGATTTTTTATTTTCTTTTTTTGATATCAAAAGGATTTTTAAAGATAAGTTCTTCGTGTTTTCCTTTGATCTCCATTTTTCGCTGTAGTAAATTAA
Source organism: Chryseobacterium sp. ISL-6 (assembly GCF_018613715.1). Taxonomy (GTDB): domain Bacteria; phylum Bacteroidota; class Bacteroidia; order Flavobacteriales; family Weeksellaceae; genus Chryseobacterium; species Chryseobacterium paludis. The sequence goes on from NZ_JAGGPT010000010.1 coordinate 448,231, forward strand.
GTGCTATTTTTCGGATAAAAAGATCTTTATCTTTTAGTTTCCAATAGGAATCCTGATGTACCTGAATAGGCTTTCTTATGAGATAAAATTCAGTTTCCCACGTATCCACATTATGATAAAATTCGATGATCCCACAATGTTCAGGAATCACATTATGATCAATCATACCCATAGGAAGGAGAAAACTAAATGCATTACACACATAATCTCCACAGGAAATTTTATCGTGTTTTAAAAATTTCTCTCCTGTAGCAGTATTGATATAGGATTTTTTGAAATCATTTTTAAAATCACTTTTAGACAGCTTAATTTCAATTTCATGACTCAGCCCCAAAGTATTTATGATCAATATATCAGCTTCCCAATCAGAATGAAAATGATTGGTTAAAACAATTTCTTTCTCAAAATCACAATGAGAATGGATATATGCGTGAACAAGTTCTTCTATTTTAAGCATGTTTTCTTATTTAAGAGGTCTTTAGGTGGGGGAGCTTCGGGGATTGGGGGAATTCGTATTATATTAAAATTCACGACTTATAAAAACAAAGATCGTCATTATTGTTTCTCACTTCAATTTTCGATCTTCTCCAGTTCGGCTATTCCGTAATCTAACCATATCCCAAAAATACCTGTTTTAGTAGGATAGGCTTCATCTTTACTAAAGGAAACCTTAGTATCCGGTTCTGTCTGACAAATAAAAAAATGTCCACCATCAATACAGTTCATCTTCCCTTTCTCATGTAAATCCGTCCAACCAAATTCTTTATATCCGTCTTCTTTATTTTTTATATCAAATAAAAATCTCTTAATAACAGCTTTTCCTTTATCACCATCTTTTTTAGAAAAAATTGTCCATCGGGCTAAATCCGATTCATAGCGGGCAGCAACTTTTTTCGGATCGGCATCTTTTGTTCTATTAATTATTAAAGTATCAACAATTTCTGAACTTTCTTTATTTACCGAACGTACAACATAAATTCCAGACCAAATATCAGATTTCACATCTTTTTGAGCAGACACCAAATTGGATAATCCAATCAAAAGAGAGTATAAGAACAATTTTTTAATCACATCCATATTTTTAATCTTTTACAATGTTTTAGATGATCGCATTTTCCTGCTCAACCTGACTTCTGATTTAAGAAACCAGTAAGCTGCATCCACGAATATCAGAATGATCTATTCTTCCGAGAATCTGAAACTTCCCATCAGCAAGTGTTTTTCCTAAATCCTGTGTTGCAATAAAAGAGCAGGAATGAATATTCGCCAGGTCTATAATATTAACAGCCCCGGTTCTACCCTCTTTCTCATACGTCAATGGATCCTCTACATTTCTCACTAAAATACGCATCCAATTTGGACACTTATATTCATTATTTCCAAGGGAATATGCCTGAGATAACAATTCTGTCATTGAATATTCTGAATAGATCTTATCTGTTTCAAAACCTTCCTGAAGAATTACCAGCAATTCATCTTTTGTCATTTCTTCCTTTCTGCCTTTCATTCCACCGGTTTCGATCACCACTAAGTTTTCCATAAAATTTAATGATTCTCCATTTCGTTCGGAATGACAATAATCCAGAAAATCCAAAAGCGCAAAAGAAACACCGAATAGTATCACTTTTTTATCTTTCAATGTATTTAAAAGGTCAAATAAATCGGAGTGGTTGTATAAAAAATATCCGTTTTCAGGTTTTGTGGAAGTGCTCATCAAATAATCTACCATATAAATTAATGATGAATTCTGTTTTTCCAGATAACTTGGTAACAATCCAAGGAAAATAAAGCCCTCAGGCTTTCCGATAAACTGCTCAAAGCTTTTATAAATACTTTCACGGTACAGGGTTTCATTCGCAATGAAATGCTTAGATAAGTTCATCTGCGTGGTTCCCGAACTTTGAAAATACAGATCTGCAGATGCTTTTTTGTCCAGGATCTGATGATTCTTAAACATTTCTATTGGTAGAAATGGAATTTTTGACAGTTCACTAACTGTTTCAGGATTCACCTTAAGATAATCTACAAACTTCCTGTATATCTCAACATTCTCGTATTGATAACGAAATGTTTTCAATGAAGCATTTAAAAAATCCTGCTCAGTCTGTATGTTGAATATATTTTCCAATTTCTAAATTTTTAATATTCTTATCGTCTCATTTCTAATCGATTAACCCAACATCAACCCTTTTTAATATTTTTTTAATATAAATTGAAATTTTTGGTCAAGTTATTGCAATGATGTATGCGGAATATGGATTAAAAACAGAGTGAATTTATTCATTCGAAGATTACCTCTTTTAGGGGTAATTTTTTTTTGTCTTTTCCTCAAAGGTCTTTAATTCAAAATCTTCTTGAAAAACACCGTAGGTAAAATAGGAAATCCAATCTCCAAGATTGATATATTTGGCATTTTGTTCCAGATCTAAAACCATCGGAAGATGACGGTGTCCATAAATAAAATAATCGATCTTCTCAGTCTTCAGTTTCTCTTTCGAGTAGATGATCAAAAACTCTTTATCTTCCCCTAAAAATGCTTTATCTTCTTCACCAGAAATCATTTTATTTTTCTGTGAAAGATACAATGCGATCTTCATTGCAATATCCGGATGAAGCCATTTAAAAGCCCATTGTGCAATAGGATTTGTGAATAACTTTTTCATCCTTTTATAGCCTTTATCACCAGGCCCTAAACCGTCTCCATGAGCGAGTAAAAACTGTTTACCACCCATTTCAAAATATTGTTTCTTATAAAATACAGTACAGCCGATTTCCTCCTCGAGATAATCTTTCATCCATAGATCGTGATTGCCTACAAAGAAGTAAACATGAATACCTCTATCCTTTAATTCTGCAATCTTTCCCAATACACGGACGTATCCTTTCGGAATCACATATTTCCATTCATGCCAGAAATCAAAAAGGTCACCCATTAAAAATAAAACCTGAGCATCTTCTTTTATCTCGTCCATCCAGCGGATGAACTTTTCTTCACGCACTTTGCTTTCCTTTGGGTCAGGAGCTCCAAAATGCTGATCGGAAGCAAAATACACTTTTTTTCCAGGTTCTAAATTGATGGTTGTCTTTAACACCTATTTGAGTTTTTTGTTGGGTAAATTTAAGAATTATCTTCAGCAAACCATTCTCCGTAAGAGTTTTCAGTTTCATGAAGTTTAAGATAAGCCAGAGAAACCTCAGCCGGAAGCTTAGATTTTATTTTAGCTGCAATAGCATACAGCATATTTTCGCAAGTCGGTTGAAAATTACAATAGATCACTTTATGACCTCTTCCCTCAAGATCTTCTCCCAATTCTTTATGTGGAGACAATCCGTTAATTAAGACCGCGTGATCCCAAACATCTACAATTTCAGATTTTACAATACTTTTGATATCACCAAAATCCACTACCATCCCATTTTTAGGGTTTTCCAAATCATTTACAGGTTTTCCCTTCACTGTTACAAACAGCTTATAGGAATGTCCATGCATATTTTTACATTTTCCATCGTAATTATACAGCACATGCGCTGTTTCGAATGTAAAAATTTTTGTAATACGTATCATGGTGCAAAGATAAGGAATTTGGGGTGAGTTTGGGACATCTGCTGAGCAGTATGATATGATAATAAAAAAATAATAGGGATCTATTTCTGATAAAAATTCCATCAATGATCCGACAAAATATTTGTAATCATTGCAAGACTCTTCTAATAGTTCAAAAGTTAATTTCCTCTGTTATTTATCCAATTTTTTCAAAAATAAGGACTTAAATAAATTCTTTCATTTTTGACAGTCAAGGAAACAATATACAATAGTATTATTATATTTTCCAGAAGCTATATGTATAAAAAAAACGGAACCAGACTTTTGATCCGATTCCGTTTAGAATATTTTAATTTACAGAAACTATTATTTAGATTTTGCAGCTGGTTTAGTTGTTGTTGCTGTTGCTCCTAATTTAGTTTTCACAGCAGCTGTGATATCTTCGCTTCCATCTGTGTACACAAGATTGTTAGCACCTTGTGCTGATGAAGTATCAAATACATAATTCAGACTTCTTTCTTTAGCTACAGCAGAAATAGCAGTTTGTATTTTTTGCTGTAAAGGAGTAAACAGCTCATTTTGTTTAGCTGAAATATCTTTAGCTGCGGTTGTTCTCGCTTCTTCTATTTTCTTACCCAAACCTTGTAATTCTGTTTGTGCTGCTATCAGTTCTTTAGTTACGGCTTCTTTATTAGCCTCATTCATTGTCTTTTCTTTATCCTGTGCTACTTTCAGTTTAGCCTGGTAATCACTGATTAATTTTTCAATTTCAGTTTGCTTTGCTTTAGTAAGGTTATCGACGGTTGCATTTGCTGTTTTCACTTCAGACATACTTGCAAAAATATCATCAGAATTTACATTCCCTATCTTTTGTTGAGCATTTGCGACATTAGCAGTCAGCGTCAATCCTGCTGCAATAAAAAACACTTTAATTAACTTCATTTTTTTATAATTATTTTAAAACTTTTGTAGTTTTTTTTAGTTTCCAAATATAATATATTTAAAGCTTTTCCAGCCAATCACTTTTCAATCTTTGAATTTTTTGTGTTTTAGAATCAATTAAAACCCACAGCGTCAGGGAATCTACCACAAGCTGACCATTACAATAGAACTCAACTTTTCTGGGCTGTTTGATGCCTTCCGGATCTTTGGGGTAGGTTTTTACAGTTATTACATCATTCAGATACACCTGTTTTTTGTATTGAATATGATGATCCAGAAGCATCCAGATATCTTCGGGATACTCAGTCCTATGCTTTACAAAATCCCAATGTTCTGTGGCTATTTCTTCCACCCAGCTTACATATTGCACATTATTGACATGCTTATTCTGATCTATATTTTCTTCTGTTACTTTTATTTCTTTTTGATATACTAAACTCATCCTTTTGAAAAATTTATTCAAAAATAATACTTAAAAATAAAACCTCCCCAAAATTGAGGAGGCTTTCAAACAATATGTATAATGCGAAAAATGAATCTTAATGAAATTGTGCCATTTCAGTAGAGTCTTTCATTGCTACCGTAGCTGAAGAACCACCAGTCACCACATTCTGAACCTCATCAAAATATCCTGTTCCTACAAAAGACTGGTGTTTTACTGCTCTGAAACCTTTTTGCTGTAAAGCAAACTCACGTTCCTGTAATTCGGAATATCCAGCCATTCCTTTTTCTTTATATGCCAAAGCCAATTCAAACATCGCAGTATTCAACGCATGGAAACCTGCCAATGTGATAAACTGGAATTTATAACCCATTTTTGCCAATTCCTCACGGAAGGTAGTCATTTCTTCAACACTTAATTTTGCTGCCCAATTGAAAGATGGTGAACAATTGTAAGCCAGCATTTTTCCTGGGAATTTGGCGTGAATTCCTTCTGCAAATCTTCTTGCCTGTTCCAGATCAGGATTAGAAGTTTCCATCCAGATCAGATCTGCATACGGAGCATAAGATAAACCACGGTCTATTCCCTGCTCTACTCCATTTTTCACCACATAAAAACCTTCTGATGTTCTTTCTCCGGTTACAAATTTTTTATCTCGATCATCGATATCTGAAGTCAGTAAGTCTGCAGCATCAGCATCTGTTCTTGCGATAATCACACTTGGAACCCCTGTTACATCTGATGCCAAACGGGCTGCAACTAATTTATTGATAGCCTCCTGAGTTGGAACCAATACTTTACCACCCAGGTGACCACATTTTTTTGCTGATGACAACTGATCTTCAAAATGCACTCCCGCAGCACCGGCTTCTATCATTTGCTTCATGAGTTCAAAAGCATTTAGATTACCTCCAAAACCGGCTTCTGCATCTGCAATAATAGGAACCAGATATTCTCTGTCTCCATTTCCACTTACGGATTGGATCTGGTCAGCTCTCAATAAAGCATTATTAATTTTCTTCACTACAGAAGGCACTGAATTCGCAGGATATAAAGACTGGTCAGGATACATTTCCCCTGATAAATTAGCATCAGCAGCCACCTGCCATCCTGAAAGGTAAATTGCCTCCAGACCGGCATCTACTTCCTGTACCGCCTGATTTCCGGTTAATGCTCCTAATCCGGCTACAAAATCCTGAGTCGTTAGTTTCTCCCAGAACTTTTTAGACATTTCAGTAGCAATCGTATAATCAATGGTATAAGTACCTCTGAGTTTTAATACTTCCTCAGCAGTATAAGGCCTTTGTACGCCATTCCAACGAGGATTGTTCAACCAATCCTGCTCTAAAGCCTGAATTTTTTCTTGTTTCGTTTTCATAATATTTTGATTTGTATTTAGTTAATATTTTCAATTGCGATTTATAGGATTCGAGTGAAACGGTTTTCCATAAAATCATTTTGTATGTTACGGTTTTATTTTAAATCCCTCCATCATAACACCCAAAACTCATGCACTTTCTGCTTAGATAAAAGGGTACGCTTTCAACGTCAGGAATTCCTCAAACTTCTCTGAGAAGATCAGTTCATTAAAAAGTTCTTTCGCGAGGTTGAATTTTCCGTTCTTAAATCGTTCTTCACCAACATATTTTTCAATAGTCTCCATTTCTTCTTTTTCCCATTGAAGAACCATTTCTCTGGTTAATACTCTGTCATCAATTAATACCGCTTCATTGTTTAGCCATTGCCAGATCTGTGTTCGTGAAATCTCTGCAGTGGCCGCATCTTCCATCAGGTTATAAATCGCTGCAGCACCCACTCCCATCAACCAGCTTTCGAGATACAGGATTCCGACATTAATATTCTTACGGACTCCTTTTTCACTAATCTCGCCTTTTGGAATTTCTAACAGGTCACTTTCTTTGATCTGATAATCCACTTTTTTATCAATCTGGTTGGGATAAGGCATGTACTGGTCAAAAATATTTTTTGCCACTGAAACCAAAGCGGGATGTGCAACCCAGGTTCCATCATGCCCATTTTTTACTTCACGTTCTTTATCAGCTTTTACCTTTTCAAAAGCTGCATCATTCGCCTGATCATCATTTTTTATAGGAATCTGTGCTGCCATTCCACCAATCGCATGGACATTTCTCTTATGACAGATCTCAATGACTCTTTTTGAATAAGCGGCCATAAATGGAGAGGTCATCGTTACCTGATCCCGGTCAGGAATAATAAATTCCGGAAGGTTTCTGAATTTTTTAATAAATGAGAAAATATAATCCCATCGGCCACAGTTTAATCCTGAACTATGTTCTTTTAATTCGTATAAAATCTCATCGATCTGAAATGATGCCGTGATCGTCTCTATTAAAACCGTTGCTTTAATAGTTCCTTTTGGGATCTGAAGGTAATTCTGAGCAAAATCAAAAATTTCATTCCACCAACGGGCTTCTTTATAATGTTCTAATTTTGGAAGGTAAAAGTAGGGACCACTTCCATTCTCCAGCAATTGATGGGCATTTCTAAAAAAATAAATTCCAAAATCCACCAACGAACCTGAAGTTTCTTCGCCATTGATCTCAATATGTTTTTCAGAAAGATGCAAACCCCTGGGACGAATCAGTAAAACAGCTGTTTTACTATTAAGCGTATAGGATTTCCCTTGCTCGTTCGTAAAATCGATGTTTCTGTTAATAGCATCAGAAAGGTTAATCTGACCTTCCATACAGTTTTTCCAGGTTGGAGAATTACTATCCTCAAAATCCGCCATAAAAGTAGAAGCGCCAGAATTGAGTGCATTAATGATCATCTTCCGGTCCACAGGTCCTGTAATTTCAATCCTGCGATCAAGCAGATCTTTAGGAAGTGGCGAACACACCCAATTTCCATTTCTTATTTCTTCCGTTTGTGGTAAAAACCTGGGAAGATGTTTCCGGTCAAAATCCAGTTGAGTTTCTTTTCTTTCTTCTAAAAGATCCAGTCTCTTGGTATTGAAATTCTGATGAAGTTCAACCAGAAATTCTACTAACTCAGGATTAAAAATTTCTTTAAACTGGCTTTGAGCCTTTATTTTTAATTGGGTTGTGGTTTCCATAACTCATTGATTTTGTGATTTGATATTACAAACATAAATAAAAATTTTCACAATTAGCGAACGTTCGCTAATTATTTTTAAAATTTATTATGCGAATAATCGCAATCAAATATTTATATTTGAGTAATGAATACAGAAAGTGACTTTATTAAAACGGTATTCGGACTGAAGCTGAAACAGCAGAGACAAAAGAAAAATTGGTCTCTGCAGGATCTTGCTGTAAAGACAGGTCTATCAAAATCTTATCTGAACGAAATTGAGAATGGAAAAAAATATCCGAAACATGATAAAATAATTCAACTGTCAGAATCTTTGAATTGTACTTTTGATGATCTGGTGTCTACCAAACTTGATAAGAGCCTCGCTCCATTCAATGAAATTTTACAATCAGATTTCTTTAAAGAAGTTCCATTAGATCTTTTCGGGATCAATAAAAATAACCTGATCAGTATTATCAGTGATGCTCCTAAAAAAGTAACAGCTTTTATCAATGCTTTGATTGAAATATCTCAGAATTATAATTTAGGGAAAGAACGTTTTTATTTTGCTGTATTGCGTTCTTTTCAGGAGCTTTATGACAATTATTTCCCTGACATTGAAGAAAAAGTATTGCTATTTGCAAAGGAACATCAATTGGAATTCAATAAAAATATGAATCCTGATGTTTTACAAAGTATTCTTATTGAGAAGTTTAATTATACCATCCAATCAAGAGATTTTGAACCTTATGGAACTTCAACTCATCTGCGATCATTATTTATTCCCGAAAAAAAACTCTTACTTCTTAATATTAAGCTGGAGAAGGATCAGAAGACTTTTATCCTGGCTAAAGAGATAGGCTTTAACGTTCTGGAATTAAAAAATCGCCCTAACACCTATTCGTGGCTGGACTTTGGAAGTTTTGAAGAAATTCTGAATAATTTTTACGCCTCTTATTTTGCCGGTGCATTACTCATCTCAAAGGAGCAGATCATTGAAAATACCTCCGACTTTTTTTTACAAAATACATGGAAGCCAAAAAACTTTACCGATCTCATTGAAAGCTTCACCAATTCTCCTGAAACATTTTATTACAGACTGACCAATATCCTGTCATCGGAATTAGGAATTAAAGATCTGTTTTACTTATGTCTGGTTAAAAAGAAAGGTTCAGATAGAATACAGATCTTAAAAGAGCTACATCTTAATCATCAACAGGCTCCTCATGCCAATGCCACAAATGAACATTACTGCAGAAGATGGATAGCCGTTAAAAACCTTCAGCATTTAAAAGAAAATGAAACTGTGACGGATGCCCAAATTTCCCATTACAAAGATCAGGGTATAAGTTATCTGGTAATTTCCACTTCTCAGAAAAATCCATTTTCAGATGGCAGCAACAGAAGCTATTGTCTCGGAATTTTACTGAATTCCCAAACGATAAAGAAAATAAACTTTATCAAATCACACACTTTACCTACGATCAATGTAGGTGTAACCTGTGAATCCTGCAGTATTGCCGATTGCGAAGTAAGACAAGCTCCACCTGTTAGACTGGAGAAGGAATATTTCAATCTGAGTATGAAAAGTTCTATTGAAAAAATACGAAAGGAAATAGAATCAGAACCGCAAAGTAAAAACTAATTTCAGACTTTCCTGTTTAAGCCAATAATCTTATATTAGCTTAACAAACACACAAATGATTCTAAATCTACTTTTCCCTAACCGTTGCATCCATTGCAACCGGGTCATCGATGCCGATATATTGGTATGTGATCTTTGTTTTAAGCATATCCATTTTACTCATTATGATTATTTTGATGAAAATATCATTAAAGAAAAATGCAAACTTTTATTTCCTGTTGAAAATACCTATGCTCTTATGCAGTTTGAAGAAAAAAACCTTAGCCGCAAGATCATTCACGAACTAAAGTACAGAAGCCGGGAGAAAACCGGAAAAATCCTTGCCTATTGGATTACAGAAAGGTTAGATTTTAAAAGCAAAAAGCCTGACCTTCTGGTAAGTGTCCCTCTTCATCCTAAGAAGGAAAAAGAAAGAGGCTACAATCAACTACACCTTTTTACCGAAATATTAGCCAGCTTTTATGACATTCCATTTGACCATCATTTAATTAAAAGAAATCATTACTCGAAAGCCCAGGCTTTGAAAGATAAAAAACACCGCCTAAAAAATGAAAACACATTTTCAATAACCCGAAATATTTCAGAAAAACACATTTTATTAATTGACGATGTGTTCACCACCGGAAATACGGTATCTACTATTGCCTGGGAGATTTTAAAAACCGGAAATAACAAAGTGAGCATTCTGGTAATGGCGATAGATTAGGTGATCATGAAACATAGGTTTTATAACTAAATAGATCTATGTCCTGAATATTTAATCTGTCACCTCTTCCAATTCAAATCTTTTTTATAATTTTCCGATCAAACTAATAATTATGAAAAATCTGCTTTTACTACATGGGGCTTTAGGGCATAGCGATATTTTTAAACCTTATCAACAGGAACTATCGAAACACTTCAATATACATACTCCTCTATTTTCAGGACATGGAAATACTGACATTTCAGAAGAAGACATTAGCATTGAAAAATACACCAAGGAGCTGGAAAATTATTGTGAAGAGGAAAATTTAAAAGACGTTTATATTTTCGGACACAGCATGGGTGGTTATGTTGGTCTTTGTTATGCTTTGCGGAAGCCTGATAACGTAAGTTCCATTCTGACTTTAGGAACAAAATTCGATTGGACGGAAGAACAGGCTGTAAGGGAAAGTAAAATGCTGGATCCTGAGACAATCCTTTCAAAAATTCCAAAATATGCAGAACAACTGGAAGCTCAACATGGTAGTAAATGGAAACAACTTCTTCCCGCAATTGCTAAAATGATGATTTCTCTAGGCAAAAATCCACCATTAGATCAGAGCAGTTTAATTGCTATCACAACACCCGTTCAGATCATGGTTGGAGATAAAGACAACATGGTAACATTGGAAGAAAGTATCCGGGTCTATCATAGCATTCCAAATGCAAGGCTGGCTGTACTTCCAGACACGAAGCATCCGATGGACAAAGTACGTTCAACATTAGTATTTGATATCATGAAAGATTTCTGGAATTTAGTCTAAATTATCGCTGCAATTTTTCGCCGTAACTTAAATCTCCGGCATCACCTAGCCCCGGAGTGATATATCCTTTAGTGGTCAACTGTTCATCAATGGCTCCTACCCAGATTTTTGCTTCGGGATATGCTTTTTCAATAGTTTCTACTCCCCGGCGTGAAGCGATTGCTGCCACTATATGCAATTGCGTAGGTGTTCCATGTGTTAAAAGATCTTTGATAGCCTCAATTAAAGAAGCTCCTGTTGCCAACATTGGGTCTCCAACAATCAAAGGTCTGCCTTCAATACTTGGGCAAGTTAAATAATCCTGTTTAATAGAAAAATAATCATTCGCATCATGTTTTCTGTAAGCAGCTACAAAGCCACAATCTGCTTTATCTAAATAATTTAAAATCCCCTGAAATAAAGGAACTCCTGCTCTTAAAATTGTGGTAACAACAGGCTGGACTGCAATTTCCTTTACTTTTATCGTATCCAGAGGAGTCTGAATTTCAACCTCTTTTTGTTCTAAGTCCTTACTGATCTCAAAAGCTGCTATCTCTCCGATACGCTCCATATTTCTACGGAACCTCAATCGATCCTGTTGAACTTCTACATTACGAAGTTCATTAATCCATTCATTAACAAGAGAAAAGTTTTCTGATAAAATAGTAAGCATGAATTTTAAATTTTAATTAGAGTTGATCGGCTTTAATTCCTGCAAAATTACAATTAAAAAATGAATCGGGATATTGAAATCCCTGAGGCCAAATAAATAGATCAGGAAAAAGAAATCAATATTCCCTTATATCGGCTCAAAAAAAATCTGGTAAGAACGTTATTCTTACCAGATTTTATGATTAATAATTTCTCATTTCAACTTTCTTTTTTTGATATTTTGAAAGTTCCAAGAAACTAAATTCTTATTATTTTTGTCTGAAATATACTTCAATAGGAACTCCGGTAAATCCGAATTCTTTTCTCAATTGGTTTTCAGTAAATCTCTTGTATGGTTCTTTTACATATTGCGGCAGGTTACAGAAAAATACAAACTGCGGCGATGGTGTAGGAAGCTGAACACAATATTTAATTTTAATATATTTTCCTTTGTTTGCAGGAGGTGGAGTCTGTTCAAAAATAGGAAGCATCACCTCATTTAATTTTGAAGTTTTTATTTTCTTCTTACGGTCTTCGTAAACTTCCATTGCCACTTCTACAGCTTTTAGAATTCTTTGTTTCGTTAAAGCAGATATAAACAAAATTGGAATATCCTGAAACTGTCCGATCTTATCTTTAATTACTTTTTCGAAATCACGAATGGTATTTGTTTTTTTATCTTCAATCAGATCCCATTTGTTAACCACGATCACAATTCCTTTTCTGTTCTTCTGGGCTAATCCGAAGATATTCATATCCTGAGATTCCCAACCCTGAGTTGCATCTACCATAATGATCACGACATCAGAATATTCAATAGAACGGATTGATCTCATTACAGAATAAAATTCCAGATCTTCAGAAACTTTAGCCTTACGACGCATTCCTGCAGTATCTACCAACACAAACTCGTGTCCGAATTTATTGTAAAGGGTCTGAATACTATCTCTCGTTGTTCCTGCAACATCGGTTACAATGTTTCTTTCAACATCAAGTAAGGCATTCGTTAAAGTTGATTTTCCTACATTTGGACGACCTGCAATAGTAATTTTAGGCAAACCTTCAAAAGGATCCTGATAATCGGTAGTTGGGAAATCCCTAACAATATCGTCCAGTAATTCTCCGGTTCCAGAACCTGTTGCTGAAGAAAGTGTAAAATACTTTTCAATTCCTAACTGATAAAATTCTGTAGCCGCTAATTCTTCCTTAGCAGAATCTACTTTATTAATAACAATATATACAGGCTTATTGGATCTTCTTAAAAGTTCATGGATCTCATAATCAGTATCGGTAAGTCCTTCTTCTACATTCAGCATAAAGATAATAGATGTTGCTTCATCTACTGCTAACTGTACTTGCTTACGGATCTCTTCTTCGAAAATATCTTCTGTTCCTACATCATATCCTCCTGTATCAATTACAGTAAAGTCTACTCCATTCCAATCTGATTTTCCGTAATGACGGTCTCTTGTAACTCCGGCAGTAGAGTCTACAATAGCTTCTCTTCTCTCCAGAAATCGGTTAAATAATGTGGATTTTCCTACGTTGGGACGCCCAACGATAGCAACAATGTTTGACATAAAAAATGTTTAATAATCCCTCGACTCGCTCGGGACAAGTTATTAATGAGTTACTCCAACTTTTGGAGCTCAATTTTTTGCAAAGATAAGGCTTTATTATTTAGAAATAAAAAAAACGAGATTTCAAAAACAACCCTAGGCATTATTAAGACTTTGTATATCAGACAATAGCCATACATCAAATATATTATTTCATAATTTGAAATTGTTCAAATCAAAAAACCACCCTTCTCAGGATGGTTTTAAGTTATATGATATTAAGATTTAAACTAAATCAAATCTATCTAAATTCATTACTTTAGTCCATGCAGCAGCAAAATCTTTAACAAATTTACCTTGCGCATCAGCACTGGCATATACTTCAGCAATAGCTCTCAATTCTGAATTGGAACCGAATACCAAATCAGCACGGGTAGCCGTCCATTTTGGCTGTCCACTTGAGCGATCTGTTCCCAGATACAATTCGTTATCCGCGGAAGTTGCTTTCCATTGTGTTCTCATATCCAGAAGGTTCACAAAGAAATCATTAGTAAGAACTCCTGGACGGTGTGTAAATACCCCATTTTTAGAACCGTCAAAGTTAGTATCCAGCGCTCTCATTCCGCCGATTAATACCGTTAGTTCAGGAGCCGTAAGTGTTAAAAGCTGTGCTTTATCTATTAATAACGCTTCTGTGGAAACTGTATATTTTCTTTTTAAGTAATTACGGAAACCGTCTGCTGCAGGTTCAAGATATCCCATAGATTCAACATCAGTTTGTTCTTGTGAAGCATCCATACGACCCGGTGTGAAAGAAACAGAAATATCATAGCCGGCATCTTTTGCTGCTTTCTCTACTGCTACAGTTCCTGCCAATACAATTAAATCTGCTAATGAAACTTTCTTACCTGAAGATTGTGCATTAAATTCTGTCTGGATATTTTCCAATCCATTTAGTACTTTCTGCAATTGAACAGGATTATTTACCTGCCAGTTTTTTTGAGGAGCTAATCGAATCCTGGCACCATTTGCTCCACCACGCTTATCACTTCCTCTGAAAGTTGATGCTGAAGCCCATGCTGTAGTTATCAATTCTGAAGAGCTTAGTCCTGAATTTAATATTTTCACTTTTAATGATTCAATATCACCAGCATCGATTAACGCATGATCTACTGTAGGAATAGGATCTTGCCAGATCAATACTTCAGCGGGAACATCAGGCCCCAGGTAACGGACTCTTGGTCCCATATCTCTATGTGTAAGTTTAAACCATGCTCGGGAGAAAGCATCCGCCAATGCATCAGGGTTTTCATAAAAATGTCTTGATATTTTTTCATATGCCGGATCCAATCTTAATGAAAGATCGGTTGTCAGCATTGTAGGTCTATGTTTTTTTGTAGAATCAAACGCATCAGGTATTGTATTATCTGCATTTTTAGCGACCCATTGATGAGCCCCCGCTGGACTTTTGGTAAGTTCCCATTCATTTTCAAATAGGTTTTCAAAGAAATTATTACTCCACTGAGTAGGTGTTTTGGTCCAGGTAACTTCCAGCCCACTACTGATGGCATCAGCCCCACTTCCACTGCGATAGCTGCTATTCCATCCTAATCCCTGTTGCTCAATTCCGGCTGCTTCAGGCTCTTTTCCTACATGATCCGCCGGTCCTGCACCGTGCGTTTTTCCAAAGCTGTGTCCACCAGCAATTAATGCTACAGTTTCTTCATCATTCATCGCCATACGTCCGAAAGTATCACGAATATCTTTAGCCGCAAGAATAGGATCCGGATTCCCATCAGGTCCCTCAGGGTTTACATAAATAAGACCCATCTGTACTGCTGCTAAAGGTTTTTCCAAATTACGTGAATGAACATCCCCATCTGCATTATCATCTGTAGGAAGGACGCCATGATTTTCAACTACCCCTTCAGAACCGTGTGCATAACGCAGGTCTCCTCCTAACCATGTTGTTTCAGATCCCCAATATATATCCATATCCGGCTCCCAAACATCTTCACGTCCTCCGGCATATCCAAATGTTTTAAAGCCCATGGATTCCAAAGCAATATTACCGGTAAGAATCAAAAGATCTGCCCATGATATATTTTTACCATATTTTTGTTTAATAGGCCAAAGCAATCTTCTGGCTTTATCAAGACTTACGTTATCCGGCCAGCTATTTAATGGGGCAAAACGTTGTTGCCCTGCTCCGGCACCTCCTCTACCATCACCTACACGATAAGTACCGGCACTATGCCAAGCCATACGGATAAACAAAGGACCATAGTGTCCGAAATCTGCAGGCCACCATTCCTGTGAATCAGTCATTAATGCATGAAGATCTCTTTTTACCGCTTCAAGGTCTAAATTCTTAAAAGCTTCAGCATAATCAAAATCCTTATCCATAGGATCCGACAAAGATGAATGCTGACGTAAAATATCAACTCTTAACTGGTTAGGCCACCATTCCTGATTTTGAGTTCCACCACCAGCGACACTTTGCTTCATCGTTCCATTATGAAACGGGCACTTACTGATGTCATTTGAATCTTTTTCCATTGTTGCTTAAATTTTAATATTGATAGATATAGTTTACTTGCTATGAATAAGACAAACTTACAACAACCTGATCAATAAATTTGATCTATTGATATTATTTTTACAATAGTTAAAAACTATAATTTAGATCTCGCAATTTTGCCTCATTAAATGCAAGAAGTTAGCAATATTTCATTCAAATCAAGATAAAAAACTCGTAAAACCACTCTATTTAGAATGATTCTACCTTTTACGATAAGAAAAAAAATGCCTACATTTATCCATACAAACACTCAAAAACAGCAGTATGAAAAAAGTATTGATCGTTCTCTTAGTTGCTTTTATTATCATTCAGTTTTTTCCAATTGATAAAACAAATCCACCTTTAAATCCAGGCATGGATTTTTTAAAAATAAAAAATACACCACCGGAGATCGCCAGGATCATCAACACTTCCTGTTATGACTGTCATTCTAATGAAACAAAGTATCCATGGTATTCCAGTATTGCTCCCTCCTCATGGTTTTTAAAAAAACATATTGATGAAGGAAGAAAACATCTAAATTTCTCTACCTTTGCAATGTACGAACCTAAAAGACAGGCACACAAATTGAAGGAATGTACAGAAATGATCGAAAAAGAGGAAATGCCTCTTGAATCATATTTCATTGGTCATCAGGGTGCAAAATTAACTCCTGAACAAAGAAAGGAATTAATAAAATACTTTAAAAAAGTAAAAGAAGAAACTGAAAGATCGATGGTATTTTAAAAACAAATGGATTATGCAGGAAAATTGGCAGGATAAATATATTGTCTTCTTTGATGGAGAATGCGGAGTCTGTAATTTCTGGGTACAGTGGATCCTGGAACGTGATACAAAAAACAAATTTTTATTCGCGTCCTTACAATCTGATTTCGGTCAGAAATTTTTATCCGAAAGGGGGCTGGAAACAACGGTATTCAACACGATGTATCTTTGGAAACCTAATCAATATTACCTGGTAAAATCCCGGGCAGTTCTTCAAATTGCCAGTTTATTAGGTGGTATTTATCAACTGATTGCTGCTGGAAAAATCATTCCAACATTTTTAAGTGATCAGGTTTATGATCTGATCTCAAGAAACAGAATGAAATTGGCTGCTCAGAAATGTTTTCTTCCTGATCAGAATCAGAAAAGAAAATTTATAGAAGTTTAAATTAAAAAATATCATAAAAAAGAAGGCTGTTCCAAATTGAAACAGCCTTCTTTTTATTGATTAAGTGACCATACAGAATAACTATTTGGCGGACATTGAATTTTAACTCTTTTATCAGCCTGTGTCGTCGGATACCAGGTGGATGCCCCGGTAAAATCTTTGATCTGTTGATTAGTCCAGTTCGTATCAACCCATCGTTCCTGCCAGCTTGAAGAAGTATTGATATACACAACCAATCCTGGGTTACCATTATAACCATTTCGTCTCGCAATGTATTCATCATTATCCGTGTACAGAATAGAAGTTGTTCCTGTCGCTTTATTATTATGAATCCAAATCAGATTATTTAACCTTTCCTTATTCAACCATTCTTCATAATCTCTGTAAAATATAGTGGGATACCCTTCATGAGTTAAAATATAAGCATAAGCAGGCATCTTATTATAGATAATATCGGTGTCATGATTCGCCACAAAAGTAACCGCCTTATAAGGATTTCTTTTCCACATCATA
Organism: Chryseobacterium sp. ISL-6; assembly: GCF_018613715.1. Taxonomy (GTDB): domain Bacteria; phylum Bacteroidota; class Bacteroidia; order Flavobacteriales; family Weeksellaceae; genus Chryseobacterium; species Chryseobacterium paludis. The sequence continues at coordinate 465,823 of NZ_JAGGPT010000010.1, forward strand.
TCATCATTCAAAAGATTAAGATTTCCATTATCAAAAGCTTCATCCATTTTATAGTAGGCTGCAAAATCGAACACCGAACTGTTGGCATTATTTGCCCATGAGTTTAATGTATTTACATCGGAATCCCACAATTCTCCTACAGAAAAACCACCCACATTAGAATTCCAGCTATTCACCACCCAAGCTCCAAAACCTTTTACATAATCGAATCTCCAACCGTCAAACTTCATTACATTTTTATAGTATTTCCCCACAGAATCATCTCTTCCCCAAAGCCAGTCCTGCACATAAGGACGTGCATGGCATAAATCCGGAAAACCACCAAAAGCACCCTCATCATTATTTCCATAAGCATTCTTATAAAAATCATTGTAGCTTCTTGGAAACTTCCCGGAAGCTATTCCTGAAAAATTAGTCCAGGTATTGGTTCCCGTATAAGGATTGGCTTCAGATTGCCCGCCACTGTTATGATTGATAACGATATCAGCATAAACCTGCATATTTTCAGCATGAGCTTTAGTGATCAATGCTTCTAATTCTGCTCTTGAACCAAATCGCGTCTCTATACTTCCATTTTGATTAAAATTTCCAAAATCATAATAATCCGTAGGATCATACCCCATTGAATAAGGACCATTCTGCGCCTTTGATGCTGGCGGCAACCAAACTGCACTTATTCCGGCATTGGACCAGTCGGTCAATTTATCTTTAACGGTATTCCACCAGTTTCCACCTTCGGGAACATCCCAATAAAACCCCTGCATCAGAACTCCACCGCCAGGACCTGCAGTAAATTTACCATTAGCCGATTCTTTTCCTGTACTGAAAGGCCTCCCATCATGATTTGTAACCTGCACTATTTTGGAATGAACCTCTAATTCATTAGAGCTTTTATCTATCACCTCATCATTCGTAGCACAGGAATTCATAATACCTAAAACTACTAATGAAAGAAGGAAATGTTTTTTTTTCATAGTTCGTATTTTAATTATTAATATAACAACTAAAGTACAATTTTATTAAAATAAATTCCAAGGAACGTGAATAAATTTGCTTGTCATTAAAAATATTTCTAAAAACACTATCATAAATTTTCATTAAAAAATCATAAACTTTAAAGATTATCAAGACAATTTTTCTTTTAATCCATATATTTGCATATTATGGAATATAACACCCAAAAAACGCAACTTAATATGCCGGAATATGGCAGAATTATACAACAGTTGGTTGAGCGTTGCAAAGAGCTTCCTTCTAAAGAGGAGAGAAACGAAATGGCAATGGCAATCATCGATTTTATGGGACAAAGAAACCCACAACTTCGTGATGAAGACAATTATAAACATAAACTTTGGGATCACCTATATATTTTAGCCAATCATGAATTGGATGTAGATTCTCCTTATCCTTTTCCTACGAAAGAGCAACTTGAAGAAAAACCTAAAAGAATGGAATATCCAAAACTTCAGGGTGACTTTAAATTTTACGGGAAAAGTATTCTTCAATTAATTGAAAAAGCTATAGAACTTGAACCAGGAGATGAAAAAGAAGCTCTTATCGAGGTTATTGCCAACAACATGAAGAAGTCTTATAATGTATATAATAAAGAACATGTTACTGATGATGTGATTTTCCGTCATTTGAAAGAGCTATCGGAAAACAGATTGGATCTGACTGGAATTGAATCTTTGGAGAAAAGTAAGATCTATTACACGACCAACAACCGAAGCAACAACAATAACAACAACAATCGCAACAGCAATAATAAAAACCAAACCAACAAAAGAAGGCACAACAATAACAACAATCATAAAAACAGAAAGTAAATGAGTGGAACGTTTCAAATAAGAGGAGGAAAGAGACTGCAAGGTGAAATTACTCCACAAGGGGCAAAGAATGAAGCTTTACAAATTTTATGTGCAGTTTTACTAACTGATGAAGAGGTAACAATTAAAAACATTCCCGACATTCACGATGTCAATAGACTCATTGAAATTCTGGGTGACTTTGGAGTAAAAATCACAAAAAACGGACAAGGAGATTATACTTTTAAAGCTGATCGTGTCAATTTTGATTATGTAAGATCAAATGAATTCAAAAAGGACGGTGCAAAATTACGCGGTTCGATCATGCTTATGGGTCCTATGCTGGCAAGATATGGCGAGGCTTATATGCCAACACCTGGTGGAGACAAAATAGGAAGAAGAAGATTAGATACCCATTTTCAAGGATTGGTAGAATTAGGAGCTGAGTTCCATTATGATGAGGAGGAATACTTCTATTCATTAAAAGCTAAAGAGCTTAACGGAAAATTCATTTTATTGGAGGAGGCTTCAGTAACCGGTACTGCTAATATCGTAATGGCTGCAGCTTTAGCAAAAGGTAAAACCAGAATTTATAATGCAGCTTGCGAACCTTATCTACAGCAACTTTGCAAGATGCTAAACAGAATGGGTGCTAATATTTCGGGAATAGGTTCAAACCTATTAACGATTGAAGGAGTTACTCACTTACATGGAACAGAGCACACCATGCTTCCTGATATGGTTGAAATAGGTTCATGGATCGGTCTTGCTGCGATGACAAAATCTGAGCTTACCATAAAAAATGTAAACTGGAATCAATTGGGAGTTATTCCTAATACTTTCAGAAAACTTGGAATCCAGCTTGAACAAAGCAATGATGACATTTATATTCCGGCTCAGGAAAATTATAAAATCCAGAAATTTATTGATGGATCTATTCTTACGATTTCCGATGCACCGTGGCCAGGTTTCACACCTGATTTACTATCCATCATTTTGGTAGTTGCCACTCAGGCAAAAGGCAGCATTCTGGTTCATCAGAAAATGTTTGAATCGAGATTATTCTTTGTTGATAAATTAATCGACATGGGTGCGCAGATCATTTTATGTGACCCACACAGAGCTACAGTTATTGGTCTTAATCAAGAAGCTCCACTTCGTGGAACGACTATGGTTTCTCCAGATATCAGAGCAGGTAACGCTCTTCTTATAGCAGCACTTTCTGCAGAAGGAAAATCGATTATCCACAATATCGAACAGATTGACAGAGGCTACGAAAATATCGATGGAAGACTAAAAGCAATTGGAGCAGACATCGAAAGAATTTAATATATAATTTATTCAAAATATAAAAAAGCGTTCAAGTTAAACTGAACGCTTTTTATTTTTATGACTACTTCGGTTTACCAGCCTCCGCCGCCACCGCCGCCACCTCCGCCGCCAGAGAAACCTCCGCCACCAGATCCACTGCCGGAACTGGAAGGCTGTGTAGCTGCAGACTTTATGGAATTCGTAAGGCTTGAGTTTAAACTGTTTGCAAAACTTAAGTGATTGATAGAACTTCCTATATACCAGGCGTGAACATATTCTGTTCCGGTTGCCATACTTTTTAATAAGTCATCAAATTTTTTACCCCAAATTTCATCAACTCCCAATACCATTGCAAATGGAAGGAGTTTTTCAAAAACCTGTGGTGTCAGCTGAGGGGGATTATGGAATTTCAACTGTTCATTTTCAGCGGCACCCATATACATTTTGAAACCTTCAATCAAGGATTTTTTCTTCAGCTTTTCTTCTGATGGCCTTCTAATTAGATATTGATAGATCATCAGTGAGGTAAATGCCAGAGCAATAAAGATGTAACAAATATTAAAGTTATTATCCTCAGTTATTTCATGACCATTTGTTATTAAACCTCCTATACCAAAGAATATGACAAAAGGGATCGGTATTAAGAATTTCCATGAAAGATTCTTAAATAAAAAGCCAACTAAAATAAAGGCTACAAAAAGAACCACAAATAATGCAATTCCAATAGCCACTTTTTCAGCCTCAGGATATATCGTATAACTAAGAAATAATCCGAGAGCATAAACTATCATAATCAATAAAGTTGGCAACACCAGTTTGCCACTGTTATTCCCCTCGTTTAAAAATTTATCGTGCTGGAATTTCAGAGTTTCCTTGAAATTGGTAACTACTCTTTCAATCTTTGAATCATATTTCCCATCAAACTTTACGGAATCAGAAGAGTTTGAAAAAAGAGTATTTAATAAATTAATTTCTTCTTTCGGAAGTGACTGATCTGCTTCTTTCAGTTTTTTAATGGTAAATGTTTTAGAACTAAAAAGTCCTAGAATACCAGAATCTTCACCTTCGATGATCTGAACATATCCTTTTACAGCAAGATTAACTATAGCTGCTGTTAAATATTTATTTTTAAAATTCTCACTTTTTAAATAACCTAAAGAAGCAGGAGAAAGATCTTCGGGAACATTGAACTGCGGATAAACAACAGGTTTTTCAGGATCAACACCATACTTACTCCATGTTGAATAGTAGTAAAAAATTAATCCTAAGAAAATAATAAACCCACCGATTAAAATTCCAAATTTCTCAAGAAAAGTGGGTGGTGGCGGTGGTATCATTACTCCTTTATTAAACCCTACAGCTATGGTAAGGCCTTCATTTGCCTTAAGATCCGCAGCTGTCCATTCTATGGAATGATCTGATAAAACTTTAGCATTACAGTTTTGTGAATTACTGCCATAAGCTCCGGTGTAACAAGAATTTTGAATTATCCGGGCTCCTTCGGGAAGATTAATTTTCGCGGAAATAGAATCTATATCAAAATCCCAATATGTTCCATTTACATTCCAATACAACTCATCATATTTATCAAAGAATCCTATTTGATGATCTGCCGTATATTTGATCTCATACTCATAATCGCCAGGACTTAATATAATATCTTTGTTTCCTACATATATTTTAAGAAAGCCATCTTCTATCTGATCGTGGTAATTTTCCTCAACTCCATTTTTTTTAATGGAAATGATTGTATACTTTACTTTCCTGGTCTTATTATTAAGGTTTCTTGAAAGCGGTAAAGCGCGATAAATCCCTCTTTTAATATGATCCCCCAAACTGTGAACTTTAATATTTTCCGTAACAGTGATCCCGGAATTCTTATCAACATCAATATCAGAATGAAAGGAAGAAATTTTTTCAGGACTTTCCACGATCGTCATTTGATCCACACGTCGAGGTTCATCCTGAGCAAAACCAACTATAAAAAACAGAAGGTTGAAAAGCAATAGAAACTTTTTCATCACCTAAAATTTCACAGATGGAACTTCCCTTTCGGCTATATTTTCCAATTCAAAGAATGGCGATTTTTCAAATTTGTACATATTCGCAATGATATTGCTTGGAAAAGACTCTACTAGGGTATTGTTTTCACGAACGGTTCCGTTATAGTATCTTCTTGATTTCTCAATATCATTTTCTATAGAGGTAAGTTCTGACTGTAATTGCTGGAAATTGGCATTTGCCTTAAGATCCGGATACTGTTCAGCTACAGCAAATAGATTCATCATTGCCTGATTCAGGTTTTTCTCAGCTGCCTCTTTACCCTCAACAGAATTGGCACCAACAGCCTGATTTCTTGCTCTTGTAACGCTGTCCAAGGTTTCACGTTCATGACTGGCATATCCTTTTACCGTTTCTACAAGATTTGGAATAAGATCATGACGTTTTTTCAACATTACATCAATACTACTCCAGGCTTCCTGAACAAGGTTTCTAAATTTTACCAAACGGTTATAAATAGAAACTCCATAGAAAAGAAACAAAACAACTACAGCGACAATGATAATAATTGCGATCATAAATTATTGGTTTTATATATGCTAAAAGTACTATTTTTTCAGTTACCACTGATCATAAAAAAAAGCGTTCAGTAAACTGAACACTTTCGTAATTAAAACTATATGAATCTCCCCTAAAAATACTTCCTGCAGATATACTCTACACTGGTATTTAAAAGTTTATTTTTATTCAGATAAAGCTCAAGCTGCTTGCAATCATCTGAATTTGCATTTATATATAACTGAACAGAACCAAAACTACGTCCTTCAATATACTCTACATTAGCAGATAACACCCTGTGATAGATCCCGAACTGGTTGCACATTGCATTTAAAATATTCTCAAACTTCATTTTACCGTTTAATTCTATTTCAAGTATCATTTCTTTTTTTGGCAGGTTGATCTTATTTTGGAGAACCTGCAGGTTCGGACTTGGTGTAATCATCACTAAACATTTTTTTGGTTAGACTATTCTTGATTTTACATTTTCTTATTGCGTTAAATCTGTCACAAAAATATAAAAAAATATTAGTACACCAAATTAGTAGACTAATATTTTTTAATTTTAACATAAAAAAAGAGAAGTCACTCACTTCTCTCTGTTTTTTATAGTTCTTTTATTCTTTCCAATTTATCTGAACCAGCCAGACCATTGGGATTACAACCAAGCTCTCCTTCTGGGACTTTCAGGTTCTTTTTCTTATAAAACTCTTCCCAGAATATGTTTACTTTTCCTGTTTTTGGATCAATAAATGTCATAGGCTCTAATTTAAAAATATGATCCTCTCTAAATGCTCTTTCAATGAAATCTGAACAGTAATAGGAATTATTATCTAAAATATAATTAAAATTATATGGTTTCCCCAGCATTGATCCAGCTTTTTCAAGTGCAGAAGGAATTGAATTTTGAAATTCTGCTTTTAGCCGATATACTACAATTCTCTGTTTATCTTCAGTCTCATCTCTTATAAAATCCTTGAGAGATTGTTTCTGAGATCCTCCTTTGGGTGCAGCATGCAATACAAAAAATGAATTCCCTTCTTTCTTTAAAATTCCAATATGATCAAAAGAAGTATTTTTTTGCTTTTGTGTAACGTTATTAATGGCTCCTGAAAGTCCAGTTTCTTTGGCAGTTACAAAAAGTAGATCACCATCTTTAAGGTCAGACCTCTGCCAACTTTTACATCCTGATAATAGAAATAAAAGAATGACAACTATTATATGGTGTATACGCCTATCTTTTAAAATTCGATTCATAACATTCTATCCAGTCTTCAACAGTCATTTTTTTACTTACTTCGGCGATTAATTCGAATGGAATATCTTCCATCTTCTTGAAACGGATACAAGATTTACCCATATCCAGTTTTCTTGCAGAATGTTTTGGAAACTCAGCAACAAACCATTCTAGAAGTTCAGGTTTTGCATATATTCCCATATGGTATAATGCTATAAAGTTCTTTTGGGAAGCTAAGCTTATAAATGGCAATGGTGAACCAGGAGCACAATGATATCCTGCAGGATAAGTTTCTAAAGGTACCGCCCAGCCCACCATTCCATAACTTGGATTATTGATAAATCCTTTCGGTAAATTATCATTTACAGTGTCAAAAAGCTTTCTAAACACCTCTTTCCGGTCCTCAGGAATTTGTGAAATATAATCTTCTACAGAAGCCGCATGGATTTGCATTTTAATTTAGTTTTATTAGTTTTCAAATTAACAAAAATTAAAAACAACTTTATATTATTATACTTAAAATAAAAGAGGCAGCTATAAATGTTATAGCTGCCTTTTTTTATCTTCTCAATAAAATCTATTGTTTAATAGCTTTTACTGTACTTCTTGAACCATCTTTAAATTGGATATTAATCAGGTACAATCCGGAATTCAAAGTACTCAGATTGATTTCTTTTGTTGGATTATCAATAGTTTTTACCAATCTTCCTGACACATCGGTAACACTTACTGATTTCAGATCTCTTGTATCTGAAATATACAATACATCTTTGAATGGATTTGGATGAATGCTAACTGCTTTTTTATTCCCATTAACTTCAGAAGTACTTAATTGTGCAGATTCTACAATAAAGTTATCAACGTAGAAATTATAATCTGGTGCATCATTTACTGCTCCATCATTTCCGTAAACAGCAAATACTGTATTAGGACTTGTATTGCTTGTTAAATCATATGAATAGGTAGTAGATGTATTGGAAGGAGTATTATTTACATCCCATGTCTGCAATACGGTCCATGTACTTCCGCCATCATTAGAAACCAGGAACTGTACTATATCATCAGATCCCATTGGAGAAGCAGCAGTAGTTGAATACTCTGTCACTCCATAGTCAAATTTCACCCTGTATCCGCCAGCAGAAAGATCAAATGGAACTGTTTTCAACCATCCTGCGCGATTGACACTATAAAGATTAATTCTTGCAGAACCTGTCCCCGTAACATTTAAGAATCCATCTGCTATCCAGTATTGACTGGTGCCGGTTGATCCTGTTGCAGGAGTTCCCCCTGAAACATTAGCCCAGCAATTTCCTGGGAAAGCAGTAAAATCATTAGTATAAGGAGGTACCATTGCGCCACATAAAGTAGTAAAAGTACCACCAACTGACCATCCACTTTGACTTGTTGCAGTGGTACAATTTGTTCTTACCCAGTAATAATAAGTGGTTGATGATGATAAGCTACCAATCGTTGTTGATGTTCCTGTAATCCCAGTCATATTTGGGGTCGTTGTACTTGTAGGTGGCGTATTGGTTGTGCTGTAATACAAATCATAACTTGCCGCTGTCGTTGTTGGTGGAATAGTCCACGAAACCTGTGCAGAATTAGAAGAAAGTGTACCCACTGGCTGCAAAGTTGGGGCAGAACAATCTGTAAAAGCATCTGCTGAGATTGCAAAAATATTAGAGATTCCCGTTCCACCACTTTTAGCTATAGTAATGCTTTGTATAGGTTTTGTTACGTTAGCTGCATCAATATTTAATACAGACTGATACAATCTTGGATTGCTCGCACTCGCTTCCAAGACATCATTGGTCCGGTTAATTCTTCCAATTCCCTGGATTGCAAAATTAGATCCATTATACCAATCTGATAGTGCTATTCCTGAAAATACCTGAGTGGTATTATCTGCAAACGTTACCGTTGCACTTACAGTAGATGTACCACTTCCACTGGTAGAAAGCAAATACAGTTTAAAAGCGGCTTTTGGAAGAGCAAAAACCAGTGTTCCTGTTTCTCCAGTAGTAGCAAGCCTAAGCGAATTATTTGCACTTAGATCTCCTAACTGAAAACTCAACCCTGGTGTACTTGCTACAACTGAATTGATTGTACCATTTACCGGAATACCATAAGTTATAGGTGTACTAGCTGCTGTTAGCTGGAAGTCTTTTGCTACAAAAGCAAACGAAACTCCATCTACATCTATTGTTGTAGAAGTCATAGATGAACCTATTCCATTGGCTATAACATCCGCTGTATATCCGGATACAACCGGCATTGTTTGAAAATTTTGCGCCGCTACATTTGACGCGAAAAAAAGAGTGCATACACTGAATGCACCAAAAAATCGATTTATATTCATAGTAATTTAATATTAGTGCTGTAAATTTATAAAAAAATCAACACAAAACAATTTTGTTTAAATAAAATACAACAATTTAAGATTACAATGTATATATTCGATAAAACACCCCTAAAAAATTAAAAACAATAATAAGTTATTAAAAAAAGCATTAATATTTATTACACAATCAGTCTGTTATAAAATTTTTATCAGAAAAAAAATTAAATCTGTAATTCTAAGCTTATAGTATCCTTTATAATTTTAATATTGAAAAATTAAATGTTATTTTTGCCATACAAATTTTTTAAACAATGCCGAATATTTCAAACAGAGCACAACATATGCCGCCATCGCCGGTAAGAAAACTGGTTCCTTTTTCCTTGCTAGCTAAACAAAAGGGAATAAAAGTATATCACCTTAATATCGGACAACCGGACATTGAAACTCCTGAAACCGCTCTAAATGCTTTAAAAAACATTGATTTAAAAGTATTGGAGTACGCTCTTTCTGAAGGAAATATTGAATATAGAAAAGCGCTGACGGAGTACTATCATTCTTTAGATTTTACTGATTTAACTCCTGATAATTTCATTGTTACCAATGGTGGCTCTGAAGCATTGAACTTTGCCATTTCAACTTTATGTGACGATGGTGATGAAGTAATCATTCCTGAACCTTACTATGCTAATTACAATGGTTTTACAAGTACATTTAATGTAAATGTTGTAGCAGTTCCATCAACGATTGAAACAGGTTTTGCACTTCCTCCAATTGAAGAATTTGAGAAAAAAATAACAGACAGAACAAGAGCTATCGTCATCTGCAACCCGGGAAATCCAACAGGATATCTTTATACCCGTGAAGAACTTCAAAAATTAGCAGAGATTGCTTTAAAATACGACATCGTAGTTATTTCAGATGAAGTATACAGAGAATATGTTTATGATGGCAAGCAACAGGTTTCAATGCTGGCTTTTCCTGAACTAAGTGAAAACTGTATAATCATTGATTCGGAATCTAAGCGTTATTCTATGTGTGGCGTAAGAATTGGATGTATGATTACACGTTCTAAGAAAATTCATGATGCAGCGATGCTTTTTGCTCAGGCAAGATTAAGCCCTGTTCTTTTAGGACAGATTGCAGCTACTGCAGCACACCAAAATGATGGAGCTTATATCCGTGCGGTAAGAGAAGAATATACACACAGAAGAAACGTATTAGTAGATTTATTAAATGCTATTCCGGGTGTTATTTGCCCAAAACCAAAAGGGGCTTTCTACTGCGTAGCTCAACTTCCTGTTGATGATACTGAAAAATTTGCTCAATGGTTGCTGGAAAAATATTCTCTTAATAATGAAACCATTATGGTAGCACCAGCGGGTGGCTTCTACAGCAATCCTGAACTAGGAAAAAAACAGGTAAGAATTGCTTACGTACTAAAAGAGCAAGATTTAAGAAGAAGTGTTGAAATCCTAAAGGAAGCACTGAAACAATACAAATTAGAATTTAATCTCTAAATTATAAAGATGTCAGCAATAGGAAAATCTGTTTTGAAAATTATATTTTCAATGCTTTTATTGCTGACATTTTTTTTCTGTAATAAGAAAGAAGAAAAAAAAGCCGCTCCCAAAAACCCTAATGAGATCACCTTCATCAGTGTATCGAATATTGGTGGTGACCTGGGAGATTACAGGATCATTAAAGCAACTAAAGATTCGATCTCTTTAGAGATGGGCAGCACGGCCAAGAAAACACACAAATACTGGGGATCTTCAAACAATCTGAAAAACTGGCAATATCTGATCTCGACCATTAACGTAAAGACATTGAACAAAATTAAGAGCTCGCCAAGCGCTCAGTCAGTAGATGGTATAGACGAAACTTTTCAGATCAGAACACCGAAAAACGCCCATGTTTATGTTAATTCATTTCATGATACGGTCCACTATAAACAACTTCAAATGCTTAAAAGCAGAATAGAAGAGATTCTGCCCAAAGAATACCAACTACCTTATGCAAGATAATTTTTCTCTAAAAGCCTATAATACTTTTGGTGTTGAAGCTACAGCAAAATATTTCACAGAAGTCAGTACAATCGAAGACCTAAAAGAAGCAATTCGATTTTCTACTTCTTATTCATTATCCATTCTGTTTTTAGGAGGTGGCAGTAATGTGTTATTGACTAAAGATTTTGAAGGTGTAGCTATTCAGATTAATCTAAAAGGAATTTCTGAAGAGAATGTAGACGAAAACAATATTTTGGTAACAGCAAGATCAGGCGAAAACTGGCATGAATTTGTGATGTATTGCCTCGATAAAAATTATGGCGGACTGGAAAACCTTTCTTTAATCCCTGGAAATGTAGGAACCTCTCCCATGCAGAATATTGGCGCCTACGGAACAGAAATAAAAGATGTGTTCGTAAGTTGTACAGTTTTGAATTTAGAAACGTTGGATATTGAAACATTTGATTTAGAAAAATGCAGATTCGGATATAGAGATTCTATTTTCAAGCAGGAAGGAAAAGGTAAATATGTGATCCTGGATGTGACATTCAGATTAACCAGAAAAGATCATTCTATTAAAACCGAATATGGAGCGATAAAGGGTGAACTCGAAAAATTAAACATTGAAAACCCTACCATTCAGGATGTTTCTAAAGCAGTGATCAATATCAGGCAAAGTAAACTTCCAGACCCTAAAATTATTGGAAATGCAGGCAGCTTTTTTAAAAATCCCACAATTCCTCAACCTCAATTTGAAGCTCTAAAAGAAAAGTTCGAAAATATTCAAGGTTACCCAGCCGGAGATCAGGTAAAAGTCCCCGCAGGATGGCTTATTGAACAGTGTGGCTGGAAAGGAAAACAAATTGGCAATGTTGCATCGCATCAATTACAATCTCTGGTTATTATCAATGCTACCGGAAATGCAACAGGCAAGGAAATTTTTGATTTTTCTACAGAGATCATCAATTCTGTAAAAGAAAAATTCAGTATTGAACTGGAAAGAGAGGTAAATATTATCTAAAAATAAAGAAGACGATTATTTTTAAATACAGACAGCCTTATTTATGGCTGTTTTTTTGTTTAAGTTTCTAGCTCGTTTTTAAAATAAAAAGCACTATTTTAGTTAAAAATTATAAAAACACAATATGAAAATAGCTATTCTGGGAGCCGGAAATATGGGTTTGTCATTTTCAAAATCTTTTTTGAAGTATGAATTAATAAAGGCTGAAGACCTTCACCTGATCACAAGAAACGAATCTAAGTTCGCTAAAATTTCTGAAGAATTTCCTCATTCTAAAATTTCAACTTTTAACGAGGTTAAGGAACTCGATGCTGATCTTATTATCATTGCTGTAAAACCTCAGGACTTTCAAAATGTTGTTGACAATATTCAGTTCTCTTTAAAAGATAACCAAATGGTTCTGTCCATTATGGCTGGAATTAAAATCGAGAAAATACAAAAATTGTTAAACCATCCAATGGTGGTAAGGGCTATGCCTAATTCCCCTACTCTCCTTGGAATGGGAATTACAGGTTATACTTCCGCTGAAGGTATTTCTTTCAACCAGCTCATCAATGTTGAAAGGCTACTGAACAGTACTGGAAGATCTGTTTATCTGGAAAATGAAGAACTATTGGACGGCGTAACTGCTCTATCAGGAAGTGGACCAGCTTACTTCTATTATATTGTTGATGCAATGATAAAAGCTGGAGTTGAAATGGGAATTGATGAAAACCTTTCCAAACTTTTTGTTAAGCAAACCATGCTCGGAGCTTATCATCTCATGAACAATTCTGAAAAAAATATTGAAGAACTGATAAAAGATGTTGCATCAAAAGGTGGTACAACTGAAGCTGCTTTAAAAACCTTTGAAGAAAACAATTTCAAAGAAATCTTAAAGAAAGGCATTCTGAATGCTGAGAAACGTGCTAAAGAGTTAAATGGTTAAATTTATCCTCCAGCAATTTACGCATTAACCAACCAAGATAGACTCCGAAAGTGTTTAATATAATATCATCCACTTCAAAAATTCCCATTCTTGTAAAATATTGAAATGCTTCTACTATTGTAATCGCGGACAAAAAACTAAACAAAAGACTTTTAAGGTTATTAAGACCCGGGAAAATCCATCCTAAAAAGCCAAAAGGAATAAACATAATAACATTTCCCAATACAATCATAATGATATCTTTCCAGAGAATTGTTTCTTTTATATACCAGATGGTTGATAAAACAGGTTCCATCCTTACCACATTATCCTCATACTGAACCCGACCCATTCCTAAAAACATAAGGTAGAGCAAAATCAGGCTGTAAGGGCCAATAACAAATTTGTAAATTTTCTTTAACATCAATTGCAAATTTATTCATTTCAAAAACATTAAATTTGTGTGTTAATCTAATTTAATGAAATACGTTTTACTTACGCTCATTTCAGCGATGCTATTGTCCATATCATGGCCAACTTACGGGATTCCGTTCTTTATCTTTTTTGCCCTTGTTCCACTTCTGATGATGGAACATGGAGTTTCCAAATTTTCAGGTTTCAAAAGAAAGAGCTGGGTAGTCTTTGGACTTTCCTACCTGTGTTTTGTGATTTGGAATATTGTAACAACCGGATGGCTGTATGGATCAAAAAACCCGGACGGAAGCCATTCACTAATGGCTGTAGTATTTCCTGTTCTGGTTAATTCTTTCTTGTATTCCTTGGTTTTTCAATGTTATCATTGGTATAAAAATGCACAGGGAACTTATTGGGGGTTTGCCTTTCTTATAGCGATATGGATGGGATTTGAAAAATTTCATATGAGCTGGGAATTAACCTGGCCATGGCTTAATCTGGGAAATGTGTTTGCTGATTATCCAAAATTAATTCAATGGTATGATACCTTAGGAGCAACAGGAGGAAGTTTTTGGATCCTAGTTATTAATCTATTTATCTTCTATACCATAAGAACCTGGGAAGCAGGACGTAAAAAGAAAGATCTTATCCGAAATACATCAATTACTGCTGCTTTAATTATCATACCAATGATCATTTCAGTAATCAAGTATAGTAACTTTAATGAAAAACCGATCGGACAGGTTAATGTTTTAATGCTTCAGCCTGATCTTGATCCTTATGCCGAAAAATATTCAAAAGACAGCTTAACGATTGAAAATGATCTATTAAATCTTGCAGAGAAAAACTCAAAAGGAAAGATCGATTATTATATCGCTCCGGAGACAGCAATTCCCGGAAGAGGCTCTATTTCTGAGACCGCATTTGAAAAAAGTTTACTTTTAAATAACATTAAAGGATTCCTTTCAAAGCATCCCGGTTCTGTCTTTGCTACAGGAATTTCATCACATCATTTCTTTTTAAATGAAAAAGACCTCCCTAAAGAAGCCTATCAAATTAATCCAGGGCTTTGGGTTGCCAGTTATAATTCAGCAATACAAGTTGTCCCTAATCAAAAAGTGGAAGTATATCATAAAGGAAAACTGGTGCCAGGTGTTGAGATCTTCCCCTATATGAGTGTTTTAAAACCCCTTTTAGGCGATGCAATGCTTAATTTAGGCGGATCAGTTGTTTCATTAGGAACAGATAAAGAAAGAGTTGCTTTTTCAAACCCGTACAATAAAGGAAAAATTGCACCGATCATTTGTTATGAAAGTATTTATGGAGAATTCGTAACCGATTATGTAAAAAAAGGAGCTAATTTCCTGGCCATTATGACCAACGATTCATGGTGGGGAGTTACAGAGGGCCATAAACAATTGCTATCTTATGCTAAATTAAGAGCTATTGAAACACGAAGAGAAATCGTCCGTGCTGCCAACAGTGGAATTTCAGCACATATCAATGCGAAGGGTGAAGTTCTGGAGGATACTTTTTATGGGGATCAGACGACATTATTTGCCAGGGTAAATCTTTATGATCAACAGACTTTTTATACAAGAGCTGGTGATCTTTTATCCAGATTTTCAATTTTTGCTTTAGGTTTCTTATTGTTTTACTTTTTAATTAAAAGATTTCAAAACAGACTTAAAAAAAATAAAGGGTGATTCCTAATTAAAAAAAGGAGACTTTGAAAAGTCTCCCCATGTACGTCGTTTCGTTTATTACAAGAAGATCCGACACAAAAAAATACAAACAATAAAAGAGAAAAACCAGCTGGACATCTGGTTTTTCTCATTGATAAACGTTCAATTATTTAATGATGAGTTTTCTGGTGGTCCATTGGTCTTTTATTTTTACTTTCAGAAGATAAACTCCTTTAATTAGATGAGACACATTGAGAGAGTGATCAGCACTCATATCAATACTTAGTTTTTTACCATCTATTGAATACATTTCAACATCAGTTACTTCCTCTCCTTTTATAAATACTTTCTCAGAAGCAGGATTCGGATATATCATAAAATCACGTTCCTTAATGATGTTCTGAGTTCCCAAAGTAGCTTCAGTAGAACGATCAGAATATGCTTTAGAAGCATCTATTGATCTTACACTCCAATATACATTCTGCACCGAAGAATCAAGATCTAAAAACCAGGAAGGTGTTGTCACAATATATTTAGCAATATCATAAGCTCCAGGGGTCTTTCCTACCGTAATTTCATAGCTCAAAGCAGTGACCGGTGTTTTATCGTCAGTAGCACCAGTCCATGAGAAATTAAATCGGTTTCCGTTTTTTGTAAGACTAAGGTTTGTAGGAGGCGCAGGCTTTAAATTTGTTTCTGTAGAAACATTTTTGAAGATTTTAGTTAATGAAGGCATTCCCGGATCTGCCCAATCAAATCCGGACAATAAAACATCGAGATGATGATCATTGTTATAGTCAAGTAAATGCACAAAACCAGGGCCTCCTAAACTATGCAAACCTGTAGTTGTATTTTCAGTAAATGTCTGATTAGCCGAATTAAATAAAAACACCTTAACAAGCGCATCATTATTATCATCATTTCCAGACACTATAAAATCGTAATATCCATCATTATTCATATCCCCTACAGCAAGAGCGGGTTCTGATATTTCAGGAACATTCACCTGCTGAATATTAAGATGACCGGTTCCATCATTCATAAATACCCCCAGATACCCAGCAAAATTTTCATCCTGAGCCGCCACAACGATATCTTGATAGCCATCCGCATTAAAATCAGCAAACTCAATTTTTCCATTTGCAAGAGGAAGAAGCGTTTGCGATAATGTAAGCGTCCCGGAATTATTTAAATAAACTCTAAAAATCGGATTGGTATTGACATCGTACCCTAAAATAACCATATCCAGAAGATGATCATTGTTCAGATCTACCATTTTAAAACTACTGTTTTGAGTCCCTTCCATCCATCCTTGAAATAGTTGAAATCCTACAGCTGAATTCTGATAATAGTCTAGTTTATTAACGAAACCTGTTCCATCAATATACTGGGTTCCATTAATTGCATAATCCTGCAATCCATCATGATTAAAATCAAAAACCTCCATGGAACCATAAATCTTCCCCGGCAGCTCAGCTTCTTTTACAAATCCTGAACCTGTATTTCTAAACCGGTAATGCTTATAATTAACAATATCTATATAACTCAATCCTGTAGAAATAATATCAGCAAGACCATCATTATTATAATCGATAAATTTAATATCCCCCAAATGTGTAGCATCCATACCCAAATCTGCATACAGAGTCAGCGTGCTTCCATTATTTTTATAGACTTCATTGAATGATGTATCTGCGCTCCCATCACCATCTGTATCTACAGCTCCATTAATGACTATATCCTGAAATCCATTGTTATCAACATGACCTACATCACTTGCAGAATAATAGAAATTTTTCATATCCGTCTGAACTTCAGAAAAATTTTGCGCCATTATACCAATTGGTAACATAGACAATAAAACATAGACCTTCTTCATATTATTTTTATTTAGATTAATTAAAAACAAAGATATAAGATTAATTTATCGCTCTTAATTATCTTTACATGAAATTTATCAGTTCTCGCTCCACACCAGTAATACAGTATTATATGGACAATCTTCAATATTATTAATCAAGAGGTTATTTGCAAATATTTTATAAAAGATTTGCCTATCTAAAAAATTCTTCGTTATTTTGCAACCTCAAATATTATACAAATAAGAACATCGAGATATGTCAAGAATTTGCCAAATAACAGGAAAGCGTGCAATGGTTGGTAACAACGTTTCTCACGCTAATAACAAAACGAAGCGTCGTTTTGAAATTAACTTATTGGAGAAGAAGTTTTACCTTCCGGAGCAAGATAAGCACGTAACACTGAAAGTATCAGCTCATGGATTGAGAGTGATTAACAAGATTGGAATCGAAGAAGCTCTAGAAAGAGCTGTAAGAAACGGATTGATTAAAAAGTAATTGAATCATGGCAAAAAAAGGAAATAGAGTTCAAGTAATTCTTGAATGTACAGAGCACAAAGAAAGCGGTATGGCAGGAATGTCTAGATACATTTCTACTAAAAATAAAAAGAACACAACAGAAAGATTAGAGCTTAAAAAGTTCAATCCGGTTCTTAAGAAATATACTCTTCATAAAGAAATCAAGTAATTTATAAAATATAATTTACCATGGCAAAAAAAGTAGTAGCAACCCTACAAAGCGGTCAGTCAAAAAAAATGACTAAAGTTGTGAAAATGGTGAAGTCATCTAAATCAGGTGCTTACGTTTTCGAAGAAAAAGTAATGAATGCAGACGAAGTTGATGTTTATTTGAAAAAATAATCTCATACTTTATTTACAATATAAAAACTACTCATATTTTGGGTAGTTTTTTTGTTATCTTTGCTCACCAGATGCTTTAATCAATTTAATATGAAAAAGATTGCTGTTCTGGTTTTTACGTCAATGTTTCTGTTTTCATTTGGCCAAAGCACAATGAATAGTATAGAATATAAAAACACAGAAAAAGTTTTCACTATAAAAGGTCTCTCGCAATCTGTAAGCATAGATTGTGGAAGTTCTAATATGATCCTTTTATCAGGACAGATTCCTTTAGATGCTAAAGGTAATTTAGTAGGGACTGATAACGTAGAAAAGCAAACAGAGCAGATCTTTAAAAATATTGAGATTATTTTAAAAGAATATGGCGGGACAGGAAAAGATATTGTAAAGCTTGGGATTTTTGTTACCGATATTTCCAAAACACCAGATTTTAGAAAAATCAGAGATCGGTATATCAATCTCCAGAATCCTCCTGTGAGCAGTCTTATAGAAGTAAGTAAACTCTTCCGAGATGACGTGCTTATTGAAGTAGAAGCCACTGCAGTGATTAAAAAAAATAAATAAGAACGGAACTATGAGTTGGTTTAAAAATATTTTCAAAAAAGAAGAAAAAGAAACTTTAGACAAAGGATTGGAAAAATCCAGTCAGGGTTTTTTCGAAAAAATAACAAAAGCCGTAGTCGGTAAAAGCACGGTAGATGATGAAGTGCTTGATGATCTTGAAGAAATACTTATTGCATCGGATGTAGGTGCGTCTACTACTATCAAAATTATCGAAAGGATTGAAGAGCGTGTTGCGAAAGATAAATACGTCAATGTAAGTGAACTCGATAATATCCTCCGTGAAGAAATTTCCAAATTATTATTAGAAAACCCTCATGCAGGAACCGGTAATATAGATTCTACCAAAAAGCCTTATGTAATAATGGTGGTTGGTGTAAACGGAGTAGGAAAAACAACAACTATAGGAAAATTAGCCCACCAATTTAAATCCGAAGGTAGAAAAGTAGTACTTGGTGCTGGAGATACCTTTAGAGCTGCAGCTGTAGATCAATTAACAATCTGGAGTGAAAGAGTTGGTGTACCCATTGTTAAACAAGAAATGGGTTCAGATCCTGCATCTGTTGCTTTCGACACTGTTCAGAGTGCAGTTGCCCAAGGAGCTGATGTTGTAATCATTGATACAGCAGGAAGGCTTCATAATAAAATAAATTTAATGAATGAACTTTCAAAGATCAAAAGAGTGATGCAAAAGGTTATCCCAGACGCTCCTCATGAGATCTTATTGGTTCTAGACGGTTCTACAGGACAGAATGCTTTCGAACAGGCAAAACAGTTCACAGCAGCTACAGAAGTAAATGCTTTAGCAGTTACGAAACTAGATGGAACTGCCAAAGGAGGTGTGGTAATTGGCATCTCTGATCAGTTTCAAATTCCTGTCAAATACATAGGGGTTGGAGAGAAAATGCAGGATTTGCAATTGTTTAATGGTACGGAATTTGTTGACTCATTCTTCAAGAAGAGATGATTTATATCATATTCTCCTTGAGTTTACAAACACAATTCATGTATATTAACAATTAAAAATTTAGAACTATGGGAATTTTAACTTGGATCATTTTCGGTCTTATCGCAGGTGCAATTGCAAAACTTATTATGCCTGGAACACAAGGTGGTGGTTGGTTAATGACTATCATATTAGGAATCGTTGGAGCTTTCGTAGGAGGATTTGTTGGAAGTTTAATCGGCTGGGGAACAGTTGAAAATTTCGACTTTAGAAGCATGCTATTAGCGGTAGGTGGTGCCCTTATTGTCCTTTGGATATTTGGAATGGCCTCGAAGAAAAGCTAAAAAAATATTTATCAAAATTAAAAAGACCGACTTGAAATTCAAGCCGGTCTTTTTTTAAAACAATATATATAATTTAGTT
Source organism: Chryseobacterium sp. ISL-6 (assembly GCF_018613715.1). Classification (GTDB taxonomy): domain Bacteria; phylum Bacteroidota; class Bacteroidia; order Flavobacteriales; family Weeksellaceae; genus Chryseobacterium; species Chryseobacterium paludis. Next base: position 485,762 of record NZ_JAGGPT010000010.1, read on the forward strand.
GATCTTTATTTGATAAGGCATTTCCATTTTTACCTCAGATCTTAATTTCTCATCGGTGATCTGTTGTAAGATTTCGTAATTAGCCTTTCCTATTTTACTTTTAATAACTCTGGCAGAAATATCATCTTCATTTAAATCCTTGAAGATTTGTTCAAATGGAGACATTTTCTTTGGATATGAAGCTACATTATAAGATTTCAATCCTGCTTTTTGTGCTGCAAATTTCACGGCATCATTTAATGTTCCAAGTTCATCTACCAAACCAATTTGTTTAGCTCGTGTACCACTCCATACTCTACCTCCACCTACACTATCAATCTGTTCAAAAGTCTGTTTTCTATTTTGTGTAATAAAATGTACGAATCTCTTATACGTTCCTTCAACACTTCTTGTGATCATACTCACGCCGTAAGGTGTTACCCCATTTAACCCCGAATAATATTGGGAGTTGGCATTCGTAGCAACAATATCTGAACGGATTCCATTTTTATTGGCAATATCTTTATAATAAGGTATTACACCAAAAACACCTATGGATCCAGTTAATGTATTAGGTTCTGAATAAATTTTATCTGCAGCCATAGCAATATAATAACCACCTGATGCAGCATAATCACCAAAAGAAACAATAAGAGGTTTTTTCTTTTTTAATTGCTGAAGTTCAAACAAAATCTCATCTGAAGCATTAGCGCTTCCTCCGGGAGAATTAATTCTGAATACAACAGCTTTTACTTTATCATTTTCCTGAAGATCTCTGATATACTTAATATATTTCTCAGAATAAATTTCATTATACCCATCCCCATTATTAATGGATCCTGATGCATACAATACAGCAATCTTATCACCTGATTTATCTTCATCAGAATAAGAATTGATATACTTACCAAGTGAAATTTTATTCAGTTTATCCTTTTCTGTCAGGCTTAATTTAGATTTAATAAGCTCATCATATTCTGTTTTCTGAATCAACTTATCTGCAAGTCTATATTTTAAACTTTGTTCAGGAATCATCCCATACAAACTGTCCACAATAGTTCTGAACTGTGTAGAATCAATTTTTCTGGAAGTTGCAATTTTTGTTGATGTGTTCTTCCAGATATCATTTAAAAGAGTACTCAGCTGCTCCTTATTTTCAGGCGAAATATCATTTCGTAAAAAAGGTTCTACTGCTGATTTAAACTTACCATGACGAATTACCTCAATTCCAATTCCATATTTATCAGCAAAATCTTTGAAGAAAGTAACCTCTGTAGCTAATCCCTTCAACTCTATCATTCCAGATGGATTAAGGAAATATTTGTCAGCAACAGACCCCAGATAATAAGAAATTTGTGAAGCTGCATTTCCGTATGCATATACAAACTTTCCACTTTTCTTAAAATCCTGAATTGCATTTCTTAAATCATCAATCTGAGTGATACCTGCATTAAGATCATCAGCTTCAATGCTTATTCCTTTAATATTATCATCCGTTTTAGCTTTTTCAATTGCTTCTAACGCCTCATATATTAAAATGCTTTTGTTCTGATTGCTGATATTAAATATTCCGGTTTGCTCTTCTGTAGGACTATCAATTATAATGGTCTTTAAATTTATAGTTAAAACAGAGTTCTTTTTTACCACTACCGATTTGTCACTACTCATAGAACTAAACACCAGCATTATGATAAAAAAGAAGAAAAATACAGCACATAGTATGACAATAGCCACTATATTTGCTAAAACATTTTTAAAAAAACTTTTCATATATCAATCATTTTTTAATATGTCGCAACATAAGGTCGTTTTGTTACTAGGGAGTAACCTTGGGGATGGAAAAAAAAATATAGAACAGGCTCTTGAAATGTTAAAATCGGGTGGAATTGAAATGTTAAATATTAGCGTTTTTTTAACATCTGAGCCCGTAGAGTTTGTTAGTTCTAATATTTTTTGTAATATTGCAACAATAATATGCACACATCTTTCGCCTATTCAACTACTTGATTTTGTTAAAAGTATTGAATTTGAAATGGGAAGAGTTAACGATTCAAAAGCATTAGGAGGTTACAATGACCGTATTATTGACATTGATATCGTTAAGTATGATGAGTTAAAATTTATATCAGAAAGATTGGAAATCCCACATTTAAAACATCTTTTTGAAAGGGATTTTTCCAGAATATTATTAAAAGATTTTATTTAAATAAAACATAAAACATATTGTATGAAATTAGGTTTATTATTATTGGCCGCGCTGCCTATTGCTACTTATGCTCAGGACAGTACTACAGTAAATTCGTCGGACAAATACCCTAATACATTCTCTTCGGGTTCCGCTAATGTTCAGCCTTTTGACAATAAGGCAAGAAGATTTAACGATTGGTCTATTTCAATCGGTGGTGGTGCTGCATTTATGTCACATGCTGATCTTACTTCATTTTATGATGGAAAGATCAATTGGGGATATAATGCATATATCAGTTTGGATAAACAGATCTCTCACGTTTTCGGTGTTAGTTTAATTTACCAAAGAGGAGAAACTAATCAAAAAGCTAAATTAGATGGTGCTGCAGGTGCAGCCGCTGGTGTAGGTGTAGCCAACACAAGATACGACCAGGTAGCTTTATTAGGTGATGTAAATTTTTCGAATCTATTAAGAAGAGTTGATAATCACTCTCCATACAGATGGGCATTCCATGGGTATGGAGGAATTGGTGTTATGGGATATAATACATCCTTACACGACAACAATGAGTTCAGATGGAGTAATGCTCCTAGAAGAGTTCCTTTATTTATCAAACAGGATTTCGATATTAATTCTATTTTCTACCAATTTGGATTTGGTTTAAAGTATAATGTTTCGAAACTTATTGATATTGAAGCAAGAACAATGTATATCTTAAGCGGTGATGATGAATTTGATGGTGGTGGTAATGCAGGTCCTGCTGATTACGATCCTGCTTCTACAGTGTCTAAGTATAATATGATCAACAAATCAAGATCTGATAATATGTGGACTGTAAACTTAGGGGTATCTTTCAAATTAGGAAAGCATATGTCTCATTTAGCATGGCATGATCCTTTACAAGAGGCTTATTATAGAACAGGTGAACTTGAAAAAGCTACAACTGATCTTGTAGTTTGTGAAAAAGGAGACAACGATAACGACGGAGTTTGTGATGATTGGGACAGAGAACTTAATACTCCTGCTGGTGCAAGAGTAGATGGAGCTGGTGTTGCATTAGACATGGACCTTGATGGAGTTATTGACTTGTATGACAAATGTGTTACAGTTCCGGGACCAGCTGAAAATAACGGTTGCCCAACAGGAAAGTAATCATTCTGAAAAAAATAAATCATTTAATTAACTAAATAAAAAAATACACTATGAAATTAAGTTTAGCAATTGTAGCATTAGCACTGGCTGTACCAACAGCTTCTTTTGCACAAGACTCTACGGCAGTTTCAAATGGAGAATATCCTAATACATTTTCTTCCGGTTCTGCTAATGTTTCGCCTTTTACGCAAAAATCTAAAAGATTTAATGATTGGGCAATTTCGTTTGGTGCCGGTGTACCATTGATGCAATCAGCGGATTTAACATCTATCAAAAATGGTAATGGTAAAAATCTTTTTGGATATTCTGCATATGTGAGTATTGATAAAGCAATTACCCATGCTTTTGGTATTAACTTACAATATGACAGAGGGGAAACCAGACAGGGATTCTTCAACTCAAAAAACTCTGCTCCTACAGATTTAGCTGTAAGAGACAGACTTGGAGCGAGAACTCAATATGATGCGATCTCTATCTTAGGAGATGTTAACTTCTCTAATTTATTAAGAAGAGTAGATAATCATTCAACTTATAGATGGGCACTTCACGGTTATGCAGGTATTGGTACTTTAGCCTACAGAGCATATCTAAAAGATGCTTCGAATAATCAAAGATTAATGACTGAAATCAAACCTTTCAAATTTAATTCTTTATTCGGTCAGGCAGGTGCAGGTCTTAAATTCAAAGTGAATAGACGTCTTGATATCGAAGGTAGAGTAATGTATGTGGTTACCGGTGATGATACATTCGACGGTGGTGGTGCACAATACAGTGCAATTAACCAACGTGAGGAAAACACATCTGATAACTTCTTCAATGCTACTTTAGGGGTTTCTTTAAAATTAGGAAAACACGAATCTCACTTAATGTGGCATGACCCATTGCAGGAGATCTATTATAAACTGGATGTTTTAGCTAACAAAAACCAAGATATCGAAGTTTGTAAAAAAGGAGATGCTGATAACGATGGAGTTTGTGACGATTGGGACAGACAACTTGATACTCCTGCTGGTGCAAGAGTTGACGGTGCAGGTGTTGCCCTTGACACTGACTTGGACGGTGTAATTGATCTTTACGACAAATGTGTTACTGTTCCTGGACCTGTTGAAAACAATGGTTGTCCTACAGCAACGACAGGGCCTGTAAAAGAAGAAGAAAGAACTTTAGAAGGAATTGAATTTGATTTAAATTCTGATAGAATTTTACCTTCAAATACTCCTATCCTTAACAATGCAGTTACTTATATCAATTCTTCAACTGGTTCTTACAGCGTAGTTGGAGCAACAGATACAAGAGGAACTGATGCTTATAACCAAAAATTATCTGAAAGAAGAGCTAATAACGTTAAGAATTACTTAATCAAAAATGGTGTTCAGACAGGTAAATTAAACGCTATAGGTAAAGGAGAGAAAGATCTTAAATATCCTGAATGTGAACCTGCTACTAAATGTCCTGAATGGAAAAACAGAGCAAACAGAAGAGTTTACTTTGAGGCTAAATAATAAACTATTTATTCAATTATATAAAAGTCACGCTTCGCGTGACTTTTTTTGTTATAATACTTTCCTTATTTTTATACCATGATTTCTTCCAACGATTTTGACCAGTTAAAATATAAAACCCTGAAATACTTTTGGGGTTATGATAGTTTCAGAGATTCTCAGGAAGAAATTATTAATTCCATTATCAACGAAAAGGACACATTGGTACTGCTTCCTACAGGAGCAGGAAAATCACTGTGCTATCAGCTTCCCGCTTTATTCAGAGAAGGAGTATGCCTGGTGATTTCGCCATTGCTCGCATTAATGAAAGATCAGGTCAATCAACTTAAGTTTAGAGGAATCGAAGCAGAATATCTTTCATCGGAGCTCGATGATTATGATGCTGAAGTCATTTTTAACCGGTGCAAAGACAGTTTGACCAAATTACTTTATATATCTCCTGAAAGATTAACTAACCGCCAGTTCCTCCAAAATATGGAAGAGATACAGCTGTCCTTTATTGCCGTGGATGAAGCACATTGTATTTCCGAATGGGGTCAGGATTTTCGTCCATCCTATCAAAACATAAAAGAATTTAGAAAAAATAATCCAGACATTCCGTGCTTAGCTCTAACCGCTACGGCTACTCCAAAAGTTCTGGAAGAAATAAAAACTAAACTTGAACTCAAAAATCCTGTAGTTTTTCAAAAGAGTTTTAAGAGAGAGAATATCAGAATCTTCACCGAAGAGGTTTCCGATAAATATCAGCGTGTCTTTGATATTTTGAAATACAATAATAGCTCGGGAATTATATATGTCCGTACAAGAAAAGAAGCGGAATTACTAACTGAATTTTTACATAAAAATCAACTGAAAAATGTTGATTACTTTCATGCTGGATTAACTACGAAGGAAAAAAATGCAAAACAGAATCTATGGAATACCAGTAATAATTATGTTCTGATTTCAACCAATGCTTTTGGTATGGGTATAGATAAAGATAATGTACGTTTTGTTGTCCACTACTCTCCCTCGCCATCACTGGAAAATTATTATCAGGAAATAGGTAGAGCCGGAAGAGATGGACAGGATAGTTTTGCTTTTTTACTCTGGAACAAGCAGGAGATCGCCAATTTTGAACAGATCTTAAAAAATCAGATTCCTAATAAATCAGAGTTCCTCAGGATCATCACGTATGTCTACTCTATTTTCCAGGTTGCAGAATATGAGCTTCCTGAAAAAGTGTTTCAATTAAATATCAACGGAATTCAAAATTTCACCAAATTATCGATAGCAAAGATCAAAAATGTTCTGAACTTTCTGCATAACCAGGAAATCATCTATTTTAATGATAATAAAAGCCTCTCTTCTTTGGAACTCCTTATGCAGGCAGATGAAATAGAGCAACTTCCCAAAAAAGATGCTTATTTTATTGAGCTAATGCTTCGTACTGTTTCTGGAATCACAACACATAAGGTAATGTTCAGTGAGCAAAACGTAAGCAATAAGATTGGAGTAGGAATTCCATTAATAAAAGAACGCCTTAAAGAACTTCAACAGAAGAACTATCTTGAATATGTAGACGGAGCTTTATCAAGCATTAAATTTCTAAAACCAAGAGATGAAAGAACTATTAATGGTGCATATTGGAAGTTATTTGAACATATTCAAAGAAATAAAATCCAGAAATGGGAGGAGATGAAATTCTATGTCGAAAATAATGACTATTGTAAAATGAAGCTTATTTTGTCTTATTTTGGGGAAAAGAATTCTAAGACATGTGGACAGTGTTCTGTTTGTGAAAAAAATAAACAAACCATTTTCGGAAAGAATATTTCTACTCACCTTATTTCATTACTAGCTAAAAAACCATCAACTATAGAAGAGCTTTCCATCCAACTAAGTTATCATTCAAAAGAGAATATTTTAGAGAACCTCATCTATCTTTTAGATTTGGGAAAAGTAAAAATGTTGAACTTTAGAACCTATTCGCTCGCATAAATTTCGTAAAAAGCGCAAATAAGATATACTAATAATTTAATTTCCAATCCTCAATAGAATCTAAACCTCCATTTCGAATTTTTAAATCATTAAATTTTTCAATTACTAAAAGACCCCTTATCTTTGTCATATGAAATCATTGAAAGTCGTTTTTTTAGGCACTCCAGAGTTTGCAAAAAATGCATTAGAAGCCATTCATCAATCACATCATAAAGTCGTAGGCGTTGTAACCGTGGCTGACAAAGCAAGCGGACGTGGCCAGAAGATTCATCAGTCACCTGTAAAAATATTTGCAGAGGAAAATAATTTAACTGTTTTTCAACCTGAAAAATTAAGGAATCCCGAATTTTTAAAGGAAATAAAAGACCTTGATGCTGATGTTTTTGTGGTGGTTGCCTTTAGGATGATGCCCAAAGTTCTTTTTGAAATGCCTAAAATCGGAACTTTCAATCTTCATGCATCTCTCCTTCCTGATTATAGAGGAGCTGCACCTATTAATTACGCAGTGATCAATGGTGAAGAAAAAACAGGAGTAACCACATTCTTTATTAATGAGAAAATAGATGAAGGAAATATTTTGCTTCAGAGAGAATTAGAAATACTTCAAGATGAAAGTGCGGGAAGTCTTCATGACCGACTAATGATAGTAGGTTCAGAACTCGTTGTTACTACACTGAATGGACTTGCTGAAAACTCTATTGAGGAAAGACCACAGCCTCACGTTGAGCATCCAAAAAATGCTTTTAAAATTTTTAAAGAAGATACCAAAATCAATTGGAATACACCTTCAAAAACTGTCCATCAGTTTATCCTGGGAATGTCTCCTTATCCAGCTGCTTTTACAGTCTTAAAAATTGGTGAGGAGGATAAAGGATTGAAAATATTTGGGGGTAAGTTCGAAGTTTCAGGTCATGATAAGATGCCAGGAACATTAGAAATTTCTAAAAATACTTTTAAAATTTATACCCAAGATGGAATCTATGAACCTTTAGAGCTTCAGTTAGAGGGTAAGAAAAGAATGACTATTAAAGATTTCCTGAATGGTTTCAGAAATTTTGACGAAATAAAAATGGCTTGATTACTCAAGCCATTTTCTATATTATTAAAGTAGATTAAATATTCTACAATTGAACCATTTCTGTAACTTCTACATCGTATCCTCCAACCTGAGGTTTTATATCTGGATTCTGAGTTAATACTTTGAATTTATTGATTCCTAGGTTTTTCAAAATCTGCGTTCCAATACCATAGTCCCTATAATTATAGGCTAATGTTGGATGTTGTTGCTGACCATCCTGATAATCCAGAAACTGTTGTAATTTCTTTAACGTATTTTCAGAATTGGAGACGTTATTTATAAAAATAATAACTCCTTTTCCTTCTTCATTGATCATTTTGGTTACTTTTTCCAGTAAAGGAGTTTCCCCATTATTCAATCTCGTTAATACATCAAAATAAGAATCAGAAGACTGAACTCTTACCAATACAGGTTCATCTACTGTCCAAGCTCCTTTTGTCAATACAAAATGAATCTGCTCGTTAGATGTTTCTCTGAAAGCGAAAAAATCAAATTCCCCGTAATGAGTTTTTACCTTTCTCTCTTCAATTCTGTCAACAAGATTTCCTTTTTTAAGCTGATAATGAATTAGATCTTCAATAGAAACAATTTTCATATCATGCTTTTGAGCGAATGCATACAAATCAGGAAGACGAGACATGGTACCGTCTTCATTCATAATTTCACAAATAACTCCACCCTCTTTTAATCCTGCTAAATGAGTAAGATCAATTGCAGCTTCTGTATGTCCGGCTCTTTTTAATACCCCTCCTTTCTTTGCACGAAGCGGAAAAATGTGCCCTGGTCTCATGAAATCAGTTGGCTTGGAATTTTCATCCATCAAAGCCAGGATTGTCTTCGCTCTGTCTCCAGCAGAAATCCCGGTAGAAGTACCATTTCCTAAAAGGTCAACAGATACTGTAAAAGCTGTTTCTTTTGGATCACTGCTTCTGCTTACCATAATATCTAAGCCAAGCTCATCACATCTTTTTTCAGGAAGCGGCATACAGATAAGACCTCTACCATGAACCGCCATAAAATTGATCAATTCAGGAGTCGTAAGTTCGGCAGCACATAGAAAATCACCTTCATTTTCTCTGTTCTCATCATCTACTACTATGATTATCTTACCATTTTTAAGGTCATCAATAGCCTCAGGAATAGTATTTAATTTAATATCAGACATTTTTACTTTAAATTTGTGCAAAGATACTTATAAAAATAAGCATCTCCCAATTAATATAAATGGTTTGTTAGGCTTTGATTAAAGAGTCTTTAGCTTTTCTGAAAATGTCATAAGAATCAAGTCTTTTTTGATGATCGTAAATATGAGAATTGATGATCAGCTCATCTACATTAAATTTTTCCTGAAAGCTTTTTAACTTTTCTTCAATTTCTGACTGATCTCCAATAAAGCTATATCTCAATTTCTGCAATACAGCCGATTTTTCCATAGGAGACCAAACATCATCCATATCAGCGACGGGCGGAGCAAAAGGTTTTCTATCATTTCTTATTATATTAAGGAATGCCTGAAATAATGTAGTAGATAGTTGGTGAGCTTCTTCCGAAGTTTCAGCGGCAGTTCCATTGACACAAGCTAAAATATATGGTTTATCTAACTGTTTTGAGGGTTCGAAATGTTCTCTATAAATATTGAAGGCCATTTCCATTTGCTCTGGGGCAAAATGTCCCGCAAAAGCATAAGGAAGTCCAAGTTCTGCAGCCAGCCATGCACTATCTGTACTAGATCCCAAAATATAAAGAGGTATATCTAAACCTTCTCCCGGAATGGCACGAACCAAGGCATTTGAATTTTCTTTAGAAAAGTATTTTTGCAGTTCTAAAATTTGTCTTGGAAATTGTTCATTAATAATAGCAGGATTTCTTCCTAAAGCCTGAGCCGTCAAACCATCAGTTCCTGGTGCTCTCCCAAGACCAAGATCAATTCTTTCAGGAAAAAGAGATTCCAATGTTCCGAATTGTTCAGCAATGACAAGAGAGCTATGATTTGGAAGCATAATTCCCCCGGAACCTACTCTTATTTTTTTTGTACCATTGGCAATAAAACCAATAAGAACTGAAGTAGCGGAACTGGCAATGCTTTCCATATTATGATGTTCGGCAAGCCAGAATCTTTTATAATCAAGATTTTCAGTAAAGTTTGCTAAAGATAAACTGTCCTGAAAACTATCATGAATACTTTTCCCCTGTTTTACTGGTGCAAGGTCCAAAACAGATATTTCAAAATTTTTCATATCGAGATGTTAATTTTTTTAAAGGTGATATAGAATCTCCTTTGTCAATTTCATAAATATAAACTTGAGGTTTAAAAAACCGAACAAATTTAAAACATAAAAATCACATTAGTTACTTTTTGTAATTGATAAGTCTGATTGCCTAGTTCAGGCAAAAACTATTGAAAATTTTTAAATATTAAGTACATCTTTCGTAAATGAATTTTAGAAAGCTGGGTATGTAAAAAATTTTGCCGGTATATAGCTATTTTGTTTTGGAAAGATCTTCAACACACATCTTATTTTACACTTTCATTTTAAACTATTACAATCGGCTAATCATTATTAAAAACCACATATTATTAGTGCTAATAATTCATCAATTAGAGAAGTAAAATATTAAATTTGTATTTAAGATTCAAATAGATCAAATTTTAACACCACTTAAAAAGTATTATTATGAACAAAAATTTAAATGACTTATTTCAGAAAGTATTGACAAGAAAAGCGGTCATGGTAAGTTTTATCATTGCCCTTACTTTAGCTTCTTGCAATAAGAACAATGAAGAAATTATGGATGGAAACCCAGCAACTTCCTTCAATACGGAGAACATTAAAAGAGGACAATTGGGTGGCCAGGCCATTACTTATGAGAGAAGGAATGGAATGAATTTTTTCCAGGGAGATATTGTTCTTTCGGACCGGCAGTTAACGGAAGATAATTCAGTTAATAAAGGAGGCGCCAGCCTTTCAAGATGGCCAGGGGGCAAAATTTATTATACCGTTGCCAGTAATATGGGTTCCATAAATGCAAATAAAATCACTAATGCAGTTAATGAGTATAATAATAAAACAAATACTCAATGGATTCCCCGTACCAATCAGACCAACTATGTCGAATTTATTTTCGGAAGTTCATCAGGATATGATGGATGGGCACATATTGGATACAGAGGCGGAAAGCAAAATATTTCTCTGGATCAAAATATTTCTTTAGGATCAGTAATTCATGAAATGGGGCATACTGTAGGACTTTATCATGAACATTGTCGCAAAGACAGAGATCAGTATGTAGGTATCCAATGGAACAATATTCAAAATGGGCAGGCCTATAATTTCGACATCTATGATTCAGGAACAGAAATAGGTCCATTCAATATTAATTCTGTGATGATGTACTGGCCAGACTCGTATTCTAAAAACGGACAACCTACCATTAAAAGGGCGAATAACACATACTTTACATATAATAGAACCGGATTTACAACTGGTGATATCAATACGATCGATACCATGTATCCTTAGTTTTCAGCCAAAGGTTTATCATATAATTGGGGAAAAGAATTTTTATGAATTCTTTTCCTTTTTGTAATTATAATGATTGATCAAAATTCTTATTTCATTAAACTCAAAATCATTCGGTAAAGCACCTTTCCATTCTGTAAGTGTCTCATGTGGTTTTTTATAAAATTCTTTTTCAAAAGCTTTGATCTTATCTGAAGTAATCACTCTGGAAATATCCAATAACCCCTGCTCTGCAAACTTTGCCAGATGCCCGATTACCGTTTCCTTAACCAGCCCTCTTTCTAAAGAAATTTCACCAATGGTTTTTCCCTGTTCAAACAATTGAAACGTCAAAACCTGGGAAGGAACTTTTGCAATTTTTAAATTAATTTCTTTATCATTTTTTTCATCTAAAAGCTTTGTCTCCAATAAATGAACCTCTTTTAAACTATTTAAATATTCTTCAATATCTTCCAACCAGTTTCTGAAATCTTCATTATATTGTTTTAATCCTTTTGCTCCTTTTATTTCAGCATAAAATTCCTTCAAAGGATTAAAAATCTTGTCTCGTATTTCAGTGAAAAAGAAATTAACCGCCCCTTTCGCTTTGCTTTCGATCTCAGACCACTCCTCTTCCTTACTGACAAAAAGATCTATTTTCTGATTTAAGACACGTTCTAATTTTCCGAAGATCTTTCCAAGTTGTACGATCTCATGCTTTAATTGAAGATAAAGCTGATTGGTTTTTACATGGTCAATACTTTTGGTGGTAATGGATAAGTTATTCCACTCTTCAATCTCTTTAAGAAACCAAAGACTATCCAGTGTACGAAGCACTTTTTTAATACTGTAATCGTATTTCTCTTTATTTAAAATAGTTTCAACCTGATCATTAGCAAATGTATCTCCCTGAAATTGTAGTATACGTGTATCTTTAAATATCACTTCGGGAGTGATTTTAGATTTTAGAATAATCCCCTCCAGCGTTCTGCAACGTGATAAAGCAACATACACCTGTCCGGCTGTAAAACTTTTTCCAGCGTCAATAATCACTTTATCAAATGTCAAACCCTGACTTTTATGAATGGTTACAGCCCAAGCCAATTTGATAGGAAACTGTTCAAAACTTCCTAAAACCTCTTCTTTAATATTTTTATCGGTATCAAGAAAATATTTCTTCTGTTCCCAGACTTCTCTCTTTACCACAATTTCTCTTTCACTTCCTTCTAAAACAACCCTAATTTCATTTTCATCAAGACCAATAATCTCCCCAAGTTTTCCGTTAAAATATTTTTTCTCCGGAGAAATATCATTTCTTATAAACATGACCTGAGCTCCGATCTTCAATTCCAGAAACTGCTCGTTAGGAAACTGATTTTCTTTAAATTCACCAAAAAGTTTAGCTTCATAAGTGCTCGGATCAACTTTTATTTCTGTTAATTTCTGTTGGTTGATCTCATCTGCCATTCTGTTATGGGAACACAGGTACACATAGGAATCCTGCCCTGTTTGAAAATCAGGATCATATCTTTCGTTTAAATGGTCAAAATCGATATTGGCAACATCACCGTCTCGGATGGCATTTAAAATTTCAAGAAATTCCTGATCAGACTGTCGGTAAACCTTTGTCAATTCAATGGTAATCAAAGGAATTTCTTTGATCGCATGACTATCAAAAAAGAAAGGAGATTGATAATAAAGTTTCAAAACATGCTCATCTCTTACTACTGGCGGAAGCTGATAAAGATCACCAATGAACAACATCTGAACACCTCCAAATCTTTGGTTGTTCCTTCTTACAAATCTTAATGAAAAATCCATCATATCCAGAACATCAGCCCGCAACATAGAAACCTCATCAATAATGATGATCTCAACTTCTCTTAAAAGCTTAAGTTTATCTTTTCGATACTTAAAATGATGCATCAGATCAGCAATATTATTTGCCAAACTGCTATCTATTCTTTCCGTAGTGGGTAAAAAAGTCCTTAACGGCAACCCAAACATAGAATGAATGGTAACACCACCCGCATTAATAGCGGCTATTCCTGTAGGAGCTATTACAATGTGTTTTTTCTTTGTTCTTTTTACAAAGTCATTAAGAAAAGTTGTCTTACCGGTTCCTGCTTTTCCTGTAAGGAAAACACTTCTGTTGGTATGTTCTATTATGTCAAAAAAATGATTGTTCATCGTTGCCAAAATTACGGAAAATGAATTTGAAATCCTTCTTATGGCATAACTTTTGAGTTCGTTTTTCAAATAAAAAACTAATATGGGAAAAGTACACGCTCGAATTTCTGTGATAATACTATGCATAACACTGGCTTTAGTTTCTTGCGGAACAAAAAATGTTACGGATAATTTACCAAAAGATATTTCAGAGAGACCGGCAGATGAAAATAGCAAGAAGTACGATGAAGTTCAATTGGAAAAAACAAAAACAGCTATAGAATCAGAAATTGCCAAAGAAAAATGCACAAATGCCGATGATTGGAAATCAGCTCCAATAGGTTCTAAAGCTTGTGGCGGACCAAAATCTTATATTGCTTATCCTAAAACAATGGAGACTGAAATCTTATCTAAAATTGAAGCTTATAATAAAAAAGAGGCTGACTTCAACATAAAATATGGCATCACTTCAGATTGTGCAATGGTAGCGGAACCACAGGGAATAAAATGTAATAATGGAAAAGCAGAACTGATATATGCTGGACAATAAAAAATATATTATATAAACCCGATCATAAAAAGCTCTGTCAATTGACAGAGCTTTTAGTTATATAACTAAATTTTAATCTTTATACCATGAAGAGTATTTCACATAATTATCTGCGATCCTGTTTACTTCTCCTTCAAGTAACTGCGATGAAATATCTTTAATTTTTCTGGCTGGAACACCACCCCAAACTTCTCCAGATTTAATATGAGTTCCCTGAGTAACTACAGAACCGGCACCAATAATGGAATTTTCCTCCACCAGGCAGTCGTCCATAACGATTGCTCCCATTCCTATCAAGACATTATCCTGAACAGTACATCCATGTACAATTGCATTATGTCCTATTGAAACATTATTTCCAATCACTAAAGGAAACTTCTCATAAGTACAGTGCAACATTACATTATCCTGAACATTTACTTTATCCCCCATTTTAATGTAATTAACATCCCCTCTTATTACTGCATTATACCAAACACTACATTCTTTTCCCATGGTAACATCTCCAATAATAGTTGCAGTTTCTGCCAGAAAAGTATTTTCTCCGATTTGTGGTGCTTTGCCCAAAAGTTCTTTTATAAGTGCCATATTTTTAATTTGATATTTTGAAAATGAGCTAATTTGAAAATTAAATGGGTACAATCACTATTTTTAAATTACAGTGATAGCAAAAATCTAACTTCTTCTTCCTAACTCCTAACTTCTAATTGCGTATTTTTGTAACTCAAATTTAAAGAAAAAATGCGTAAGATACTTATAGAGCCAACAGAAAACCCAAAAGTGATGAAATTTGTCGCTGACTACAACTTGATTCCAGGGTCTCTTGAGTTGGACAGAAGTTCAGATATTTCAGAAATTCCTTTAGCTCAGGAACTTTTTAATTATCCCTTTGTAGAAAAAATTTTCATTACAGCTAATTTTGTAGCTATTGCAAAGCAGGATACTATGGAATGGGAACATGTTACTGAAAGTCTGAAAAATGTAATTGAAGATGAATTGCTTGCCAACCCGAGAATTTACCTTCAGAAGAAAAAAGAGATGTATCAGATCTATGCTGAAATGACTCCAAACCCAAATGTGATGAAATTCGTTTCCAGTAAATTATTATTGGAAGGGTTTGTAGAAGTAAAATCTCGAACTGAAGCAGAGGGTGTTCCTTTAGCAGAGGCTATTTTTAAAGAATTTGATTTTGCTAAGGAAGTTTTTATCTCAGATAATTTCGTTGCGGTAACCAGAGATCATTCTGTAGAATGGCATCAGGTAATGATGGCTGTGCGTGGTCTTATTGCTGAATATCTTCAAAATGGAGGTGCAATCTCAAATCTTGCCCCTCAGACACACGAAAATCCGGTTGAAAAAATCATCAACAGAGATTATACAGATGATGAGCAAAAGATTTCTGATATATTAAATGAATACGTTGCTCCTGCAGTAGAAAATGATGGTGGAAAAATTTCTTTGATGGAATATGATGAAGCCAATAAAACTGCAAAAATGCTTTTACAAGGAGCTTGCTCAGGTTGTCCAAGTTCTACGGCAACATTAAAAAATGGAATCGAGAGTATTTTAAAACAATTCGTTCCCGAACTAGTCGAAAGAGTGGAAGCGGTAAACGGATAATTTTATATATGAGAATAGTATTTCTTTTAATTTGTTTCAGCATCAGCATTCTTTCATGTAAGAAAGAAACTACGAATTCAAAAACAAATATCAATGTTGGGCTTCATGAAGATCTTGTACAATCGGGGTTAGCAAAAGACAGCCTTCAAAAAATGGATGTATTCTTGAGTAAGCTAGATAAAAGGAACACCCCATTTTTGGATTTCTATATTACTTATTTCTATAAGTTTGATAAAGAAACCCAGGATGAAATAAAGAAATCAAAAGGAGAGAATTTTCTGAATGAAAATCCCGAGGAATACTATAAATTATTTGCCGAAATAATGTCTGAAAAAGGTGACAAATATTTAAAATCTTTCGGCATCAGCCAAGAAGAAGAAATGCTTTCCAGAGAAGTATATATTTTTCACTTAAAGAAAAAATACGGTCCAACTATTGATGGTCAATTGGAAAATTTAAATAAATAATGAAGGGAATTCTATTAGTGAATCTTGGTTCACCAAGATCTACGAGCGTAAAAGATGTAAAGGAGTATCTTGATGAATTTTTAATGGATGAAAAGGTAATTGATTATCGTTGGATTTTCAGGGCCCTTTTGGTTCGTGGTATCATTCTTAATACTAGACCCGCAAAATCTGCTGAAGCCTATAAAACAGTTTGGACAGATGAAGGTTCTCCATTGGTGGTGATTACTGAAAAAATTCAGAAAAAGCTGCAAAAACTGGTTGATGTTCCTGTGGAAATTGGAATGCGTTATGCACAGCCAAGTATTGAAGCGGGTATTCAAAAATTAGTTGATCAGGGAGTTTCTGAGATCGTACTTTTCCCATTGTATCCTCAATATGCCATGAGTACGACGGAGACGGTTATTGAAAAGGCCGAGGAAGTAAGAAAGAAAAAATTTCCGACCGTAAAGATTAACTATATACAACCTTTTTACGACAGGGAAATTTACATCAATTGTTTAGCCGAAAGTATTAAGGAAAAACTTCCTGAAAATTTCGATGCTTTACAGTTTTCTTACCATGGAGTTCCTGAAAGGCATATTTATAAAACAGACCCTTCCAATACATGTAAGATAGATGATGCAAACTGTATCAACAGTAAAATTGAAGCTCATAATGCCCGTTGCTACAGACATCAGTGTTATAAAACCACTGAATCCGTAATAGCAAAAATGGGATTACCTAAAGAAAAAACTATTGTTTCATTTCAGTCCAGATTAGGAAAAGATAAATGGATTGAGCCTTATACTGATGAAACACTGGAAACTATTCCTAAAAAAGGGGTAAAAAACTTAGCTGTGGTTTGTCCTGCATTCGTTTCTGATTGCCTTGAAACTTTAGAAGAAATTTCCGTAGAAGGTAAAGAGCAGTTTTTACATGGAGGTGGAGAAAACTTCCATTATATTCCATGTTTAAATGATGAGGACCGATGGATTGATGTGGTAAAAACTTTATGTGAAGAAAAATTGAATGAATTTTATCTTGTATAAATCATCTTAATGACAAAAATAGAGAAAGGACACAAGAAATACTTGTGTCCTTTTTCAATAGAGATATATTAAAAATTTATTTTTTAATTAAGTTTCCTGCTTTTTGACCATTCACTATTACTACATAAACTCCAGGAAGCATATTAGACGGAAGCTGTAGATTCAGTTTATTTACACCATCTGTAAGCTCAACTTTTTCAGAAATTTCTTTCTTACCTGTTAAACTTATCAATTCTACGATTCCTTTTCCTGCCTTTCCATCAAATGTCACAGTAAATCTGTCTGTTGCCGGATTTGGACTAATGGTATAAAGAGAAGCATCTGGTGCACCAGCAACACGTCCTGCAGAAGAGGTGCCTCCACCAACTCCCACTGCATTCCAAGCGTTAGTTACTTGTGTCACCTCATTACTGCTCACCCCATACAAATCTTTCGCAGCCTGTATAGAAGAAGTTCTTGCATTGGCATAGGTAGAAGAAGAAGTAAGATAAGAAGTTAATGTTCTGTAAGCAATTGCTCCTGCTTTATCTAACCCTATTCCAGAGACACTATAAGCAAAACCATTATCGTTAGTTCCCGTACCTCCGGTTACTAATAAATAATACCAAAAGTTGAGAACTCCCGAATTAGTGTGGACTCCGCAATAGTCATTTGTTGTTTGTCCAGGCACCGCACAACCCGTAGTTGTAGCATCTTTCCAATACGTTCCTTTATAAGTATCAGGTTGGCGATACGCATTCGGGTTTGACATATCTCTGATCACATAATTGAAATCTTCGCCCAACTTCCAGCTTGCCTGATTAGGTCTTGCCCAAAGTTCTATTGAATTTCCAAAAATATCGGAAAAACCTTCATTCAAAGCTCCAGGCTCTCTTTGATAAGCCAGATTCGCAGTTTTAGAAGTCATCCCATGAGTAATTTCATGTCCGCAAACATCAATAGCAGTTAATGGTAACCCTCCGTTTGTACTCGAGCTGCCATCACCATAAGTCATTCTGGATCCATCCCAAAACGCATTGAAATAATTAGTAGAGTAATGAACATAGGATTTTATAGCAAAGTTATTGTTGTCAATACTTTTTCTGTTAAATTTTGTATAGTAATAATCTACAGTCATTTCTGCCCCCCAATGTGCATCGGTAGCATATTGATCTTTATTGGTGTTTACATTATTCCAGGCATTATCGGCATCTGTAAAGTCTACGGCGGATGAATAATTGGTTCCTTTTTTTAGATTATATGTTTCTACATTTGTTCCTGTTCCTGTTCCCGCATTTCTTCCCGATTCTCTTAATCTGTAACTTCCGTTATAAGAATCTGTAGTAATATTCCGGCTGCCGCTATAACCTGTTGTAGCCGTTCCCGGAGCATTTACATCATGAATTATAGCATCTGTTCCTAAGATTTTTCCACCTTTAGCATCTACAAAAACATATTGTCTGCTTAATGGTTTTTCAGAATAAATATCAAACTTATACGCCAGTTTTAAATCACGCAGCTTTTCATCAGTAGGATCTGAATAATAGACCAGTTCTCCTTTTGGGGCAAAGCTTGCATTAGCATCATTGAGTTCTTTTTTAATGAAATCTTCTTCTTCCCTATTTTGCCATTTATATGAATCTGCTCCTACAAATGATAAGGCATTTTGCAATGCTATACTTTCAGAAATATTGGCTTTTTTTTCAATCCCTTCCGGAACTTTAAGAATCCAGGTTCCTGTTTCTCCAATAACTTTTCCTCCTTTAGTTTGTACAGCCATCATTCCATATTCTACAGGAATATTATTGACTGTTTGTTGAAATCTGTGGGTTTCAAAACCCAATTGATCTTTTTCAACTCCTAATTTACGCGCTTGTCCCGCAACATAGCTCTGAGAGGTTTCATCAAATAAAACAGGACTTCCCTGAAAAGCAGGCCCGCTTTTATCAAATCTTAAAAATTCTGCGTGTAATCCGTTTTTACCGGGAATTAATTTTGATGGCTTGTTTTGCCCAAAAACGAAAGAGCAAGCAGCAACACTTGCTACTAGAATAAATTTTGTTTTCATAAAAATATTTATTAAATGGTAAAACGAATTTATAAACTTTTCACAATAAAATAATAAAAAATATAAATAAAATTCAATCAATAACACAAATAGATAAATAAAACACAATAACATATTCAAAAAAAAGAAAATAAACTAAGTATTATTTAACCACATATGTATATTTTAATGAATAAATTAAATCAAAAATCATCTATACGTGAATTATTTTTATTTACTATGCAATACGCTATATATTATCTCATAAAATCATCCCGAAACGCGTAAAAACCTTTTGGTTAACGGGAGTTTTATAAAAAAAATAAGCCATCTCTTTGGAGACAGCTTTAGCTTTTTTATTTTGATGTAAATTCAAACTTTTATTGATTTATATGAAAATCATTTATTTTTACTTTCCAATAGGAGTTCTGAATTCACCATATCCCATCAAACCATCATAATTCCTTCCGAAAGGAGTATAGTATAAAAATGCCTGATACAGGTTTTCTGTTTGCCAGAAGTTCCCGTTGATCTCGCCAAAGTTCAATGCCCCATTACCTTCTTTTGTAGCCAGAATGTAGTTGTAGAAACCCTGTTTTAGAAATATTTTAGCAACATACTTTTTATTAGCTGCATCATACTGCATCTGATTTTCTTTACTCGGCATAAAATTGTTAAATCCTCCCAGTACATATATTTCTTTATCTACAGGATCTGAATCTAAAGAGAAATACACCCAAGAGTAGTCGGCCTCTCTTTCGGCATTTCTTTCAAGTCCCAAATCATTTCTTCGATAATAAAAAGCTCCGTTCACGTCGGGCTGATATTGATAATTAAGAGGAAATGCCCAAACAGGATGTAAATAGGTCTGATTTACCCCTTCTTTTATTTCTGTAGCACGAACCATATCCGCTGCCATATTCATGTTTTTATTATCAAAATAATAAAATTCATTATTCCCTGGAAACGTAAGGTTCATCTGTTGGAAAAGTAATTTATTTCCAAGTGTCGAACTTGGTTTTAAATTATTAACAGCAACATTAAGGTTGTTATTCTGCATCACATTCAGGCTCATTGAATTGACGTTGGATGACAAATCATTTCCCTTGGCAACAGCCTGTACTTCTACCCTTTGGTTGATATTCGGATTTTTAGCATCTGCTATCCTGGATACATTTAATGCCAAAGAAACATTATCTTCTACTAAGTAGAATCTCTTTTTAAAAAGCGGTTTTTCTGCAGAATCTTTGTACACAATCAGCTCAAAATTCCCTGAAATTTTCGGCTGTATTTTTTCATTCGGAAAAGTAAGTGTATAATGAGTATAGGCCTGTAATGTATTAAATGAATACTGGAATTTATCAAGCAATCCGTTTAAGCTTCCATTAGCAATTTCCGTAAAAAAAAGATTATCATCATTCCAGTTCCGGTCGTAATGCTTTATGGTATATCGGTAGATTTCGCTGGCATTCGTAAGGTCATCAAAACTAAGAACCAATGTCTGGTTAAAGTTGATCACAGGGGTTTCATCATTCGTCTGAGGATTGAATAACTGAATGCTTTGGATGTTCTGTCCAAAAACCAATCCCCCTAAAGAAAGTAAAAGTATTCGCAAAGTTTTCATTATGACGAAGATAACGAAAAATCACCAATTACTTAAGAATATCGTATTTTTGACAAAAAAAATAAAACAGAATATGCTTAATATCCAAGCTTTTGTATTCAACTTTGCGAGCGAAAATACTTATATCCTTTATAACGAAAATAAAAACGCCTGGTTAATCGATCCTGGCAATATGAATGAACAAGAAACTAATCTGATCAGTAATTTCATCAAAGACAATGAACTAAAAATTCAAAAAATACTTCTTACCCATGCTCATATTGATCATGTTTTTGGATTACAATGGGCTTATGATACCTTTAACCTTCCTATAATTATGCATCAAGAAGATCAGGAAATTCTCGATATGCTTCAAATGAGCGGAATGAGATTTGGGATGAAGATCGATCCTGTGAAGGTTGACGTCGAATACATCAATGAAGGAGATCAGTTGGATTTTGATGGTGAAAAATTCAAAATATACCATGTTCCCGGACATTCTCCAGGCAGCATAGTTTATCATAATGAAAATCAGAAATTTATGATTTCCGGAGATGTTTTATTTGAAGGAAGCATTGGAAGAACTGATCTTTACAAAGGAAATTATGACCAGTTAATTAATGGTATCAGAACAAAACTACTTGTACTGGATGATGAAACACAAGTATTTTCAGGACATGGAAATCCGACAAGTATTGGTTTTGAGAAGCAGTACAATCCTTTTTTGAGATAGATTGTTTTTGATCCGGGTTACAGGTTAGTCGGATCTAGGCTAATTAACAGCAAAGTACCAATGACTACTTTTTTGTCATTTCTACGACAGGACAAATCCCATCTAATCCTTGAGATTCTTCGCTCCACTCTGAATGACATTAATATTATGTTCACTATTCACTTTAAAAGACTTAATTATTTTAACGCTTAATAAAAAAACCGTCAGAAAAATCTGACGGTTTCTACTTTTATAAGAAATAGAATTTAGAAATCAAATGATACTGAACCTCGTACAGCAGCTCCCATAATCGGTCTCGCCATTCTTATATCTCCGGCTCCTGTTAGCGGGGATCTTGGATCCCCCTCAGTAATACCGATGGTATTGAAGATATTTGTTCCGTCAATAGCAAAACGTATTTTACCAAGCTGGTAGGAAGTACCGGCACCAAATTCACTAAATGATGGTAAAATATTTTTATCACTATTCGCTTCATCCTGGAAACGCTTTCCATAATAATTATAACTTACATAAGCTCTCCACTGCTTAGTAATATTAACAGCAGGTGAGATATTGAAATAGAATTTCGGTATTCTTCTTACCTGATTACCATCATAATCAAACCTAGTTCCGTCTGCATTTGTTCCTGTAAAGTCTTTATATTTTGGATTTTGGAAAGTCCCATTAAATGTCAATTCAAGTAGATTATTAAACAATCTGGCATACCCTTCTAACTCTACTCCCATATTGGTCGTGTTCGCGAATTTATTTTCTGATGTTCCATCAGAATATACATCAGTAAATGAAAGATTCTTTAAAGTTGAATAAAAAGGAATTACACCAATATCGAAAGTACGTGAGTAATATTTATACCCTATCTCCAGCTGGTTAGTCTGTACTGGTTTGATCTTGCTTAAATCTGCCATATTATTGTAATACGACTCTTCATTAGGTGATCTGAATCCATTTGAAAAACGTGCATATACCGCATTTTCGTTATTGATCTTATAGTTTGATGCTACTGTGAATGATACTTTATCGACATCATAATTCCAGTAGGTATATTTATTTCCTAAAACCGACATATTATCATCCGCAGTCGTAGTAGCAAAACTATGGGTACCGTCTGTTGTTAATCCGGAATTATTAAGATTGGCAGTAGTTGTATTCACTCCATATCCTTTATAATAATCGCGGCTATAGCGAATTCCCCCATTGAAACTTAAGTTATCTGTAATATTGTAATCCAGATTTAAATAAATATCATTTAAACTTCCCTGGATTTGAGAATCTCTAACCAGGAATGACATATCTGTCACCCCATTATAGGTTTTGGAATATCCAACATCTGTAGGACTAAGAGATTTATCTACCAGATTAAGCAATTGAGGCCTATCCGTAGCTGTTGTCAAAATATTACTCCAGTTCCAGTTCTGCTGGGATTTCCAGTTGGATTTATAAAATCCTGCCGTTACATTCCCTTTGTCAAATTTATAATTGAATTGTAAATCATTAACAAAATTATTCATCTGCTTATCAATAGCCCAGAATCCTAACTTCTGTACGTACTGGGGATTTACAACAGCCCCACTACTAACTAAAGAATACTGATAATTATTTCCTGTGATTCCATTGCTATTTGCAAAAGCCCCAGCTTGCTGAGGTCCACCTGCCGGAAATATACCCGTATAATTCATGTTGATATTGGTATACCTGGTTTTATTTAAAACTGTAAAGTTATTTCCAAGATCATATTTAAATTCTGCACCTACAACATCAACTTTCGGGTGAATTCCATCCTCCAAATTTCTTTTGAAAAATCCACCACCTGGTTGTGGAATATTAAGCTGCCCAATTGATCTGTAACTGTACGTTCCATAATTCGCATCAAAACCAGGAAATTCTTTCAGGTCATTTCCATTCTGAACCAAAGGAATAGGCAGATAAAATGTATTCCTGTCATCTAGTTTTTTATAATAAACCTTAGCATATCCTTTATCAAATACATATTTTAAATTCATTCTGATCTGTCCACCTTCATTAGCTTTAAAGCCGGTTTTTCTGATTCCACTATCGGTTCTGTAAAAACCACCGACATTAAAGAACAATTTATCCTGAACCAAAGCTCCACCCACATTCACATCCGTACGCATTAATCCATATGTACTTGTTTCCAATTTAGCGGTTCCTCTGAAATCATTACCTCCTTCTTTAGTAATAAAGTTAATAAGACCACCTGGAGAGTTATTTGCATAGATAGATCCTGAACCTCCTCTTAATGCCTCTAATCTGTTCACAGAATTATCAACACGGAAGAAATTATCTGCATTGGCAAACTGTAAAGCACCATCTTCAAATACCGGTAAACCATCTTCCTGTACCTGTACAAATTCATAAGCACCCGCCGAAGGGATCCCTCTCGCAAAAAGGTTATTTCCAACTTCACCTCCTGATGTTTCTACAGCAAAACCAGGAACCCTTTGTAATAAAGCCGCAGCACTGATAGGATTCTGTTTTTGAATTTCTTTTGCACTAAACGTAGATATTGCCGTACTGGATTCTATTTTCTTTTTCGGATTTGCATTACCCGTAATAACTACCTGATCGATAGATGCTGTTCTCGTGGAATCCTGAACTGTTTCCTGTGCATACGCATTATTAAAGTAAAGCGTGGCTACTCCAGCAAGTAAAAAGATTGATTTGTTTTTCATACCCTTATAGATTTAATTATTGTTTTAATTTTAAATAGACTCCGTTTGTCCAACCAAATCCATCCTGATTAGGGTACTCTCCTCCTCCGGCAATCGTTTCATTATCTAATGCATTGTATTTTTCCATTAGTTTGCCCGTATTATTATAAACCCTTTCGACATTAGAGCACCAATTGTTTTTTATTTCATCCGCTAATTGTGTAAAACCATAGTTTTTCATAGAAACAAATCCTAGCCATTGGTATGGCGCCCAGGCATTCGGTAGATCCCATTGTTGACCGGTTTGTTTCGTTGTGGTAACAAGGCCGCCTTTATAAAGAAACTTTTCAGTAATAATTTCTGAAACTGCTTTTGCTTGTTCCTCGCTGGCAAGACCCAAGAATAAAGGATAAAGAGCAGCAATATGTTCGGAGGTTGTGTTTTTGTGTTTTTTTATGTGATAATCCTTATATGTTTTGGCATTTTCATCCCAAAAATATACATCAATCAGTTGTCTCCTTTTTGCTGCTCTTTCATTAAAATAATTTTCTTTTTCTTTAAAATTCTGAAGTCCTGAAGTTTTAGCCAATGTCTTTTCCAAATGCCATAAAAGGCAATTCACGTCGACCTGAGCAATATTCAGTGTTTCTATAGTCTGTATTGTTTCTTCGTCTGAAAACCATCTGCTGGAAAAATCCCATCCTGACTCGCAGCCGCTTCTTATATTTCTGTAAAACTCTTCTCCGGAAGCATTTTCGTGATCTTCAATATCTATTAAATAACTTTCAGGACGCGGGGTATTTTCTGCATCGTAATATCTATTCAGAATATCTCCATTATTCGTTTTTAAGACCCTTTCAGATTGCATATTATTTTCTAATTTACCCTCTCCATTCATCCAGAAATTGTATTCCTTTTCTAATGTATTGTAATATTGAATGTAAAGTTTTTCGTCACTTGTGCTCTCCACCAGCAGATTTAGCATCAATGAAAAATAAGGTGGCTGTGAACGACTTAAGAAATGCGTTCTGCTTGCATTCGGAATAAAACCCACATTTTGAATAAGATAGGAACAATTCTCAATGATATTTTTCATCATATCAATTCTTCCTGAAACCTGTAAACCAAGCATAATGAAATAACTGTCCCAATAGAAAAATTCATTAAAGCGTCCGCCAGGAACTATGTAAGGTTTTGGAAGTTTTAACAATGTCCCTCTTTCTTCATAAGAATTTCTGGTAAGCTCATCCCACAGCTTTTCTATATGTTGTTTTATAGGTAAATGATCATCTTGCCGAATAGAAACCTTTGCTCCTAAAAAGTCAAAATTTGAAAGCACAAACACTTTAAGATCGAAACCAGACACGAGCTTCTCCTTTTCATATTTTTCATTGATCTCCGATACAGAAAATAAAGGCACCGCATCCGTCATCATTTTTTGATCTTCAAAAATTTGTGATCTCTGAACATCGTCAAACAGAGTTTGGATATCTTTAATGTAAAGCTGTGTATTCATTTTATTTTTTAGGATTTATTTTTAATTTATTCATGATAATAGCCGATATAATCAGTAATGAAAGCGGTATCAGGGAAAGATAGAACGCCCTCTGCCCACTGAATTCCTGAAATACAAAACCTGTAATTATAGAACCTATTGTTCCTCCAATTGCAGAGAAAACTACGATAAGCCCCGACATAGCACTGTGTAAATATTTAGGTATTGAAGCCAAAATAACAGAATTGATACTTGGATAAATGGGTGCTAATAAGCCTCCCATCAAGGGGAAAAGATAAACTACAACCGGAGCATTCAGCCATGTCGTATTTGCGCTTATAGTCGTATTATGAGTGAGTGGTAAAACAAATAACAGGCTTAAAGCAAAACCGATCACACAAAAAGAAACCACATAGATCCAACTGAATTTCTTAGAAAAGAATCCTGATAAAAATCTTCCCAATGCAAAAGCTCCTGCTAAAACAGCTCCCGCCTGTATACTCATGGAAGTTGGTAATTTTAATATTTCTTTATAAAAAGTAGGGGTCCAGGTCTGAAAACTCTGTTCCACTAAAACAAAAAGAAAGGCGCACACTAAAAAAAACAATACTTTTTTATAACTAAATAAGCTTATACTGTTCTTAATATCTCCTATTAAATCTGTTTTTTCATTTTTCGCTTCGTTTTCATCTAATTTAGAAAAGAATAAAAACAAAAATGATAAAGCCGACAAAGCTCCCAATACCCAATATACATTCAGCCAATGGGTAGATTTTGGATTATGGTCATCTATAAATAAGCTGAAAAGAACATTTCCTGCCAATACACCGATCATAAAAAAGCCCTCTAAAAACCCCATAAAGCTGGAGTGTTCTTTATCCGTATTCGTCACCAGACCTATGGATGTAAAAACCGAAATTTTCATTAATGCGAAAGAAATTCCAACAATAGAAAATAACAACTTGAAGAACCAGAAATCATTTGAAAAAGGCATTACAAAACACATACAGCTTACCAGAAAGAGTGCGATCAACATGGAATTTTTAATTCCGATCTTTGGTAAAAAAGAAGCCAGAATGAACGAGCAAATAGCAATGGGAAGATCTTTAAATCCTTCCAGGACACTCGCTGAAGATTTCGAAATTCCAAAATTCTGCTGAACCTGTAGAATCACTGTTCCCACGGAATTCAATAGAATCGCAAAAACGAAATAGTTTAAAAATAAAATGGCTTTTATATTGAAATTTCGCATTAAATTAATTTCTTGGTGGCTAAGATAGAAGCATTTGCCTTAACGTTAATTTAACATAGTAAACAAATATTTGAACTATATTAATATAATTATTATTTTTATAGCACAAATAGCATTAATTTAATGAAAGTCAGTTTTGAAAGAGTTATCCCTAGTGAGAAGAGTTCTTTTCGCACACTACATAACAATTCTCCTATTTCTGAATTCAAATGGGAATATCATTACCATCCGGAAATTGAATTGGTATGTGTTATTTCAGGAAGCGGAACCCGCCATGTAGGTTACCATAAAAGCAATTATTCTAATGGAGATCTGGTTTTGATAGGCTCTAATATTCCCCATTCCGGCTTTGGACTTAATTCTATAGATCCACATGAGGAAATTGTATTACAATTCCGGGAAGAGATCTTACAGTTCCCTCAGGAAGAAGTCGAGGCAAGGTCTATTAAAAACCTTTTGGAATTATCCAAATATGGAATTCATTTCAGTCCCGCTACAAAAAAAGCTATGCTTCCCAAATTAAAAAAAATGCTTGAATCTGAGGGTTATAAGAGATATCTGCTGTTATTGGATATCCTTTTTGAACTTTCCACATGTAAAGACTATGATCTCCTCAACAAGGAAATCATGCCTTATACGATTATTTCAAAAAATAAGACCCGGCTGGAAAATATATTCACCTACGTGGAACATCATTATGATAAGGACATCAATATTGAAGATGTCGCAAAACTTGCGAATCTAACTTTGCCTGCGTTTTGTAATTTCTTTAAAAAGGCTACTCAGATTACTTTTACAGAGTTTGTAAACCGGTATCGAATTAACAAGGCTTGTCTATTAATGGTTCAGGATAAAAGTATTTCAGAATGCTGTTACAGCTGTGGCTTTAATAATGTGACTTACTTTAACAGGATGTTTAAAAAATATACAGAGAAGACGCCTTCGGAATTTATTAAGAATTCTTCACATGATAAGATTGAAAGTGCGGATTCAAATATCAAAATAGTTCAGAAGTCGTTTTAGTAGTTTTATTGAGTATAAAGCTAATATTATAAAATATAGGTTATCAGCTTAATCTGCAAGATTTAACACAAAAAAAAGCCGTTCCACAAAAGAACAGCTTTATATCTTATTATTACACATTGAAAAAGAAAGACAATCAAAAGTCATTTTTAACTTTCAATTCTCCATTTTCAATTCAATACTTATTTCCACTTAATATTGCAACCCATACTTGGTCTCTGAATTTCCTCCTGAGGTTCTCCCAGTAAAAGGTTTTCAAAAGCTATGATTAAATCTTCACCGGTTACATCTTTATTGTTTCCTGGTCTTGAATCATCCATTTGTCCCCTGTAAATAAGATCCAATTTATCATCAAAGAAATAGAAATCAGGAGTACATGCCGCCTCGTATGCTTTGGCTATACTTTGACTCTCATCATATAAATAAGGAAAGTCAAAATTTCTTTCAATCTGAAATTCGATCATCTTTTCTGGAGAATCAGCTGGATATTTTTCTACATCATTCGCGTTAATAGCGATAAATTCAATTCCCTTTTCCTGATAATCTTCGTATAATTCATTAAGCTTATCGATCACATGAAGAACAAACGGACAATGGTTGCACATGAAGATCACCAATGTTCCTTTTTCTCCTTTCAGATCATTTAATGACTGAATTTCGTTACTTTTTGACGGGTTAGGAAGCTCGAAAAACGGAGCTCTTGTTCCTAATGCCAGCATATTTGAGGGAGTATTCATATCCTTTATTTTCTTTGATTACAAAGATAAAGTTTCTTTTATGATTTGCCAATTCCGGTTTTTATAAAGTTCAGTTAAATGTTAAAGTTTAAATAATATTTAGAATTATTTGGAAGATATTAGTTAATCTTCGTAGTTTTGCTAACGCTGTTAGTAAAAAAATATCATGGGATTACATGAACGTCGTCAAAGAGAAAAGGAATCTATCCGTGCAAATATTTTGCAGGAAGCTTTTACTTTGGCTAAAACAGAGGGCTGGGCTTCACTTTCAATAAGAAAGATAGCCGATGCGATTGAATACAGTGCACCAGTAGTTTATGATTACTTTGAAAATAAAGAAGCTATTTTATTTGAAATCTCTATCAATGGATTCAATCTTTTACACAAAGAATTGGTAAAGGCTCAAAAAAAATATGATAGTCCAGAGGAACAACTTACTGCTATTGTAGATACTTATTGGAAATTTGCTTTTAAAAATAAAGAATATTACCAATTAATGTTTGGTTTGGGAATGCAATGTAGTGGTAAAGGACAAATGAAAGAAGAGTTTTCGTCATTTCAGGATATGATCTACGATTGTACTTATAATATTATTATAAAAAATGGATCCAATCCGGACAATGCATGCCATATGTCACATGCCTTATTTTCTGCAGTACATGGTTTAATATCTATTATGATGATGCGAAACTCTGATATTCCTGCAACAATGAACAAAACCACTTTAGACGAAACTGTTTCTGCTTTTGTTAAATCATTGTAAATTTTTTTTGAATCAAACATTAACACCGTTAGGAAAAATATCAAGAGAAAGATTAAATTTTTAAACTAAATCAACAAAAAATTTAAGTTTTATCATATTAAAATAGTAACATCAATCTTAACTATTAACACTGTTAGTAAAATTAACGCAACACACCTCACTTTTATATACATAAAACAACATTAAAAAATCTCTAATTATGGAAATGACGATCTAACTTACTATTAATAATTCTGTAATTTTTTTTGAATTAAACATTAACACCGTTAGAAAAAATAACGGGAATTATTAAAAACCTTATTAATTTCAAAACAATCAACAAAACAAATTAAATTTTAATGAAAATACCTGGAACAATGAGGATCTTATTACTTATAACAAGTATTATCCTTTTACAGAATTGCAGTAAGGCCGCGGAAAATTCGAACCAAGCGCCTCCTGCTCCAGAATTGCCGGTTTATACTGTAACGACTTCTCCAGCTACAACATATCAGGAATTTCCTACCGCATTGGAAGGAAAGAACAACGTAGAAATAAGATCTCAGGTAGATGGTTACCTGGATAAGATATATGTAGAAGAAGGAGCTTTCGTAAGAGCGGGACAACCTTTATTCAAAATCGACTCTAGAGCTTATGGTGAGCAAATGAATATGGCACAGGCTAACTTACAAGTAGCTAATGCAAATATTCAGAAAGCCAAAGTGGAAGTCGACCGTCTTCAGCCATTGGTAGCTGCAAAAGTAGTTTCCGATGTACAGCTGAAAACCGCTAAAGCTAATTATGCAGCAGCAGTTGCAGCAGCATCACAAGCACAGGCTTCTATTGGAAGTGCAAGAATTAATGTAGGATTTACAACCATTACAGCTCCCGTAAGCGGTTATATTGGAAGAATTCCTTATAAAAAAGGAAGTTTAATTTCAAGAACAGATCCAAGCCCTTTAACTCTATTGTCTGACATCAGTGAAATATATGCTTACTTTTCTTTAAGTGAACTGGATTTCATTGCTTTTCAAAAGAAATATCCTGGAGCTACTTTAGAGGAGAAACTAAAAAATATGCCAATGGTAGAATTGGTAATTGCTGACAACAGTATCTATTCTGAAAAAGGAAGAATGAGCATTGTAGATGGTCAGTTTGACAAAAGCACAGGAGCAATCAGTGTACGTGCGGTATTTCCAAATGCTCAAGGAGCACTGAGAACAGGAAATACAGGAAGAGTACGTATGCCTCAGCTTCTTACCAATATTTTAGTTATCCCTCAAGAATCCACTTTTGAGATTCAAGATAAAACATATGTATATGTCGTTGGAAAGGATAAAAAAGTAACCAGCAAACCAATAACTATTTCTGGAAAAACAGAAAGCTATTACTTCGTTTCCAATGGAATTTCTGTAGGTGATAAAATTGTATATCAAGGTCTTGGAAGCTTAAAAGATGGTGCTTCAATACAACCGAAAGCAGTATCTTCTGACAGCTTGTTCAAATCAAAACCTTTGTAAACATACTTATCCGATACAGAAGACTTAAAAAAATAAACTTCTTATGTTAAAACAATTTATAGAAAGACCAGTACTCTCTACGGTTATCTCCATAATATTACTATTGCTGGGAATACTATCGGTTTTCAATCTTCCGATTACATTATTTCCGGATATTGCGCCTCCAACCGTTCAGGTAACGGCATTTTATCCAGGAGCTAATGCGGAAGTAGTCGCTCGTTCAGTAGCTGTCCCTATTGAGGAAGCAGTGAACGGTGTTGAGAACATGACGTATATGACCTCTAATTCAAGTAATGACGGTTCGATGACTTTGAGCGTTTACTTCAAACAGGGTTCAGATCCTGATAATGCAGCCGTAAACGTTCAAAACAGAGTATCAAAGGCAATGAGCCAGCTTCCACAGGAGGTTGTTCAAGCCGGAATATCAACTCAAAAAGTACAGAACAGTATGATCATGTTTATGGGATTATCAAGTGATGATCCAAAACAATATGATGAACTGTTTTTACAGAACTACCTTAAGATCAACGTAATTCCACAGATACAACGTATTCCCGGTGTTGCACAGGCTCAGGTATTCGGTACTCAAGATTATTCAATGCGTATTTGGTTAAAACCAGATCGTTTAGCAGCTAATAATCTTTCTCCACAGGAAGTAATGGCAGCTATCAAAGATCATAACCTTGAAGCAGCTCCCGGACGTCTTGGTCAGGGAAGTAAGGAAACTTATGAATATATCCTTAAATATAAAGGGAAGCTAAGCAAGAATGCAGACTATGAAAATATCGCTATTAAAGCCAATAATGACGGTTCATTCCTAAGATTAAAAGATGTTGCAAGAGTAGAATTCGGTTCTTATACCTATACTGCAACAAACAGAGTTGATGGAAAACCAGTAGCAGGTTTTGCGATTTTACAGACTGCAGGTTCGAATGCTAATGAGATTCTGACACAAATTGAAAAGCAGGTAGATGAGCTTAAAACGACTCTGCCAAAAGGAGTAAATCCAATCATCATGTATAACTCTAAAGACTTCCTGGATGCTTCTATTGACCAGGTAGTAGAAACATTGATCATTGCATTTATTCTGGTATTTATTGTAGTATATATCTTCCTTCAGGATTTTAGATCTACTCTAATTCCAGCCATTGCTGTTCCGGTAGCAATTATTGGTACCTTCTTCTTCCTGCAGCTATTTGGTTTCAGTATCAACATGCTTACCTTGTTTGCCTTAATTCTGGCTATTGGTATTGTGGTGGATGACGCCATTGTGGTAGTAGAAGCAGTCCATTCTAAGATGGAACATACAGGAATGCCTGTAGAGCAGGCAACAGTAAACTCTATGAGTGAAATCTCAGGAGCGATTATTTCGATTACTTTGGTAATGTGTGCCGTGTTTATTCCTGTTGGTTTCATGCAGGGACCTGCCGGAGTCTTTTACAGACAGTTCGCTTTCACATTGGTTATTGCGATCTTAATTTCGGCTGTGAATGCATTAACATTAAGCCCTGCTTTATGTGCCCTTTTCCTAAAAGATCCTCAAGATGGAGAACATGGTCATCTAAAGAAAGGATTTGGAGCGAAGTTTTTCAACGCATTCAATTCCAGCTTCAATAATATGACACAGAAGTATATCTATAGCCTTAAATTTTTAATTAAAAATAAATGGGTGGCTGTAGGAGGTTTAGCCCTATTAATT
This sequence comes from Chryseobacterium sp. ISL-6, assembly GCF_018613715.1. GTDB lineage: Bacteria > Bacteroidota > Bacteroidia > Flavobacteriales > Weeksellaceae > Chryseobacterium > Chryseobacterium paludis. The sequence goes on from NZ_JAGGPT010000010.1 coordinate 518,474, forward strand.
GCAGCAAGTGTTATCTTAATTAAAAAAGCACCTTCAGGATTTATTCCAACTGAAGACCAGGGTTTCGTTTTATATGCGGTAAATACTCCTCCAGGAAGTTCATTGGATAGAACACAACGTGCAACGAAACAAATCGATAAAATAGTAAACGCTGAAAAAGCAACTAACCACTTATGGGTAGCAGATGGGGTAAACTTCATCAGTAATGCTAATGCTTCTCCTTACTCTGCCGGGTTTATCAAATTAAAAGATATTGATAAACGAGGTGATATTAAAGATCCTGATCAGATTGCGGCAGGTTTAACAGGAAAAGTAAGTCAGGTAAAAGACGCCAACGCATTCTTCTTTAACTTCCCTACGATCCAAGGTTTTGGTAACGTAAGTGGATTTGAGTTTATGCTACAGGATAAAACCAATGGATCTTTTGAACAATTGGGAGCTAATACCCAAGCCTTTATTGGGGAACTGATGAAACGTAAAGAAATTGCATTTGCCTTTACTACGTATGCAGCAGGAAATCCACAATATACTATTGAAGTAGATGCGGATAAAGCCAATCAGCTTGGAGTATCTGTTACTGATCTTATGCAGACGATGCAGATCTATTTTGGTAGTAGCTTCGTTTCAGATTTCAACAGATTTGGTAAATATTACAGAGTAATGGCTCAGGCTGATATTCCTTACCGTACAGACATCAATTCTCTTGAAGGAATTTATGTTAAAAACAAACAGGGAGAGATGGTTCCAACCAAAACGCTGGTGACTTTAAAAAGAACTTTCGGACCTGAAACAGTAACAAGAAATAACTTATTCAACGCCGTAACGATCAATGGAACTCCTAAACCTGGATACAGTACGGGAGATGCAATTAAGGCTGTTGAAGAGGTGGCAAAACAATCACTTCCACGCGGATATGGTTATGAATGGACTGGTATTACCCGTGAGGAAATTAAAACAGGTGGACAGACTGCTTTCATCTTTATGCTAAGTATTTTGTTCGTGTATTTCTTATTGGCAGCCCAGTATGAAAGTTACATTCTGCCTTTTGCTATTATTCTTACTGTTCCAACAGGGATATTTGGAGTATTTGCTTTCACAGGATTAGCTGGCATTGATAATAACATTTATGTACAGGTTGGATTGATCATGCTTGTCGGATTGCTGGCGAAAAATGCGATTTTGATTGTAGAGTTTGCCGTTCAAAGAAGAAAAGCAGGCAAAACATTGATAGAATCTGCTCTTCAGGCTTCAAGATTACGTTTGAGACCAATTTTGATGACCTCATTTGCTTTTATCATCGGTATGCTTCCTTTGGTTTGGACACAGGGAGCTTCAGCAAAAGGTAACCATTCTATCGGGATCAGTACTGTAGGTGGAATGTTGACAGGAGTTGTATTCGGGATCTTCATTATCCCTGTAATGTATGTGATTTTCCAATATCTGCATGAAAAAATGCCAAGCAGAAAAAAACGCAGACTTCAAAAACAAAATCATGAACAGGCTTTAACAACCGGTCACTAAAGTCTATTTAAAAGAAAAACAATGAAAATAATAAAGAATATTTTTCTAATTTTTATATTGGTTGTAACTGCGGTTTCGTGTAAGACAAAAGTCGCCTACACGGAACCGGACTTACAGCTTCCGGAAGAATTCCGCTTTACAGCTACAGCCGATACGGCTAGCGTTGCGAATTTGGAATGGAAAGAATTTTTCAAAGATCCCGCTTTGCAGGGATTGATTGAAAAAGGAATCGCTCATAACCTTGATCTGCAGATTGCTTTAAAACAAGTTGCTTCTTCACAGGAAAGATTACTTCAAGCGAAATATCTTCAATATCCGGACATCGGTTTTGGTGTTACAGGACAGATTTCAAGACCTTCGAAAAATAGTATGAATGGACAAAGCCTTAATCTATTTATAGGAAAAAATCATGTAGAAGATTATAATGCAGCATTCAATCTTTCATGGGAGGCAGATATCTGGGGTAAGATAAAAAATCAACAGGAAGTTTCAAGAATGCAGTATCTGCAAACTTATGAAGCAACCAAAGCTATTCAGACCCAGGTTGTTGCCGCTATTGCTCAAGGATATTACAATTTATTAATGCTGGATAAGCAATTAACAATTGCGCAGTCTAATTTGGAACTAAGCTCCAATACATTATCTATTACTGAAAAAATGTGGGAAAGTGGAGATACTACTTCATTAGGAGTTCAGCAGGCAACTGCACAAAAGCAGTCTACAGAACTTTTAATTTCCCAGTTACAGCAGAATATTGCTATTCAGGAAAATGCATTGAGTATTCTGGTTGGTGAGGCTCCGAATAAAGTAAGCAGAGGTATTGAAATGTCCGACACTTCTTTGTCTCAGGATCTGTCTACAGGACTTCCGGCAAAAATGGTAAGCCGTCGTCCTGATGTTCGTCAGCAGGAGTTGGTTTTACTAGAATCAAATTCACTAGTAGGAATTGCTCAGGCAAATATGTATCCTTCATTAAAAATTACAGCTAATGGAGGAGTAAACTCTTTTAAATTTGATAACTGGTTTCAGATCCCGGCATCTTTATTCGGATCTGTTTTAGGTGGAATTACTCAGCCTATCTTCCAAAAGAGACAGTTGAAGACCGATTTGGCAGTTGCTAAAATTCAAAGAGAGAAAAATGTATTGGCGTTTCGTCAATCTGTTTTAAATGCAATGGGAGAAGTTTCTGACGCATTGGTTTCTAATGAAAATTTAAAAGTTCAGGAGCAAAAAGCAACAGAACAGGTAACTACATTGAAAGATGGAATTAAGAGCGCTCAAATGTTATATAAAGGAGGCTTGGCAAACTACCTTGAAGTGATCACGGCGCAAGCCAACTCTCTTCAGGCAGAATTGAATCTGGCATCCGTAAAAAGACAGAGATTAAGCAGTATTGTTGATCTATACAGAGCTTTAGGTGGCGGTTGGAAGTAGTAGTAAATTTAATTTATATTGTTGAATGCGGCCTTAGCGGGTCGCATTTTTTATTGTTGTTGAGAAAGCCACTCAATTAAATCATCAAAATCTTGTGGTGTGTATCCTAATGGTAAATAATGAATGTCATCCGCTTTACGATACCAGGTCAATTGTCTTTTTGCATATCTGCGACTGTTCTTTTTGATTTCCCCAACAGCAAAGTCCAGATCCCAGATTCCTTCGAAATATTTAAACAATTCCGCATAGCCAACTGTATTCAAAGCTGTAAGTCCTTTAAATTCTTCAAGACCTCTTGCCTCTTCCAACAAACCTTTTTCCATCATAATATCCACTCTCCTGTTGATTCTATCATACAACTCTTCTCTTGGAGCTTCAATTCCAACCCTGATTACATTAAAATCTCTGGAATCCTGAGAAACCGCAATTAAGTCTGAATATTTTTTATTGGTTTGCCAAATGATATCGATTGCCCTCAAAAGTCTTCTATGATTATGAAAATCTACCACTGCATAGTATTCAGGATCTAGTTCTTTCAAGATATCCTGTAATTTCTCAACTCCTTCTGAATCCAGAATCTCTTGTAGTTTCTTTTGATTTTCAATATTAGCCTCAGGGAGATCGTTCAATCCTTCAATGACTGCTTTTTCATACATCATACTTCCACCCACAAGGATAACGGTATCATATTTTTTAAAAAGTTCGTTAAGTTTTTGTAAAGCATCTTCCTCATACTGCCCAATAGAATAATATTCTTTAACAGAAAGATTTCCAATAAAGTGGTGGGGTGCTTCAGCCAGTTCTTCTACAGACGGTGAAGCAGTGCCTATTTTCATCTCTTTAAAAAACTGACGCGAATCACAGGAAACAATTTCCGTATTGAAATGTTTGGCCAGATCAATTGCCAATCTTGTTTTTCCAATTCCTGTGGGTCCTACTATAGAAATCAAATTTTTCATCGGTAGGCTAATTATCTTTTTTAATGGTCATATGAAATCTAAATCTTGATCAGTGAATATGTTTTTCACAGTGCTAATTTAAATGTTTATCTTTGTAAGACAATAAAAAACTATGATTTTATCAATGACTGGCTTCGGTAGAGCTGAAGATGTTTTTGAAGGTAAAAAAATATGCGTAGATATTAAATCACTGAACAGCAAGAGCTTTGATTTAAATATTAAAATACCGTTACGCTATAAAGAAAAAGAATTCGAAATCAGAAAAATTCTTAACGACAGAATTATTCGTGGAAAAGTGGATTGCTACATTTCAGTGGAGAATCTTGAGGAAAGCAATGATGTAAAAATCAATAGAAACCTCATCGATTCATACATGAGTGAACTCCGTAATATAGCCTCTGACGGACCTGACTTTGAATATCTAAAAATGGCAGTAAGGCTTCCTGATGCTATTACATCAAGACCTGATGAACTTACAGATGGAGAATGGGAAAACCTGGCAAGAATCGTAAACAATTCTGTTGATAGATTCGAAGAATTCAGAAAAACTGAAGGCAAGACCCTGCATTTGGAACTGGAGAAAAATATTCAGAATATCGATAAATATTTATCTGAAGTTATTCCTTATGAAGAGGTAAGAATTAATAGTGTAAAAGAGCGTTATCAAAAATCTTTAAAAGAATTTGAAAATGTAGATGAAACCCGTTTCTATCAGGAAATGGCATATTTTACGGAAAAATTAGATATTTCTGAAGAGAAAGTCAGACTTTCCCAGCATTTGAAATACTATAAAGAAGTAATGGATAATGAAGATTTTAATGGAAAGAAATTAGGTTTTATTTCTCAGGAGATCGGAAGAGAAATCAATACATTAGGTTCAAAAGCCAATCATGCTGAAATTCAGAAATTAGTAGTAATGATGAAGGATGACCTGGAAAAAATTAAAGAACAAACGTTAAATGTATTATAGATAGTTACGTGGTCCGAGATGCAGGGTAATATCTGAATTTCAATCAGAAGATAAAACCCAAAATCCGGAATCCGAAACTTGAAACCCATCAACCATGGAAAAAGTTATCATATTTTCAGCGCCATCCGGGAGCGGAAAAACAACATTAGTAAAACATTCTTTAGATATATTTCCGGAACTTAAATTCTCGATCTCCTGTACTACGAGACAGCCGAGGGGAACTGAAGTACATGCTGTGGATTATCATTTTTTAACTCCGGATGAATTCAGACAAAAGATCACTGAGGGTGCTTTTGTAGAATATGAAGAAGTATATACCGATAAATATTACGGTACTTTAAAATCTGAGGTAGAGAAAATCTGGAATCAAGGCAAAGTAGTTATTTTTGATGTTGATGTGAAGGGAGGAATTTCTTTAAAAAAATATTTTGGTAAAAAAGCCTTATCTATCTTCATTGAACCCCCTTCTATTGAAGAATTGGAACGAAGATTGATTTCAAGAAATACAGATGATGCAGAAACCATTAAAACCCGTGTAGAAAAGGCAGAAGAAGAAATGACCTATGCCAGCGAATTTGATAAAATCGTGATCAATACGGATTTGGGTGAAGCAAAAATAGAAATAGAAAGTTTAATAAAAAATTTTATCAGTAGTCATTAAAAAGCAGTTAAAAATTTCTACTTTTAAAAACAAAAACATTGAGGTTGATATGAGTACCGAAACATTAGAAAGAGCTAAATCTGCTATTCCTGTTAGGGGATTTTTAGATATAAAAGATATAGCGATTCCTCAAGGAGAAGAATTAGTAAAAGCTATTCTTAAACTTAAAGAAGAAAAAAATGCGGTTATTTTAGCGCATTATTACCAACCTGGAGAAATTCAGGATATTGCTGATTTCCTTGGAGATTCTTTACAGTTGGCAAGACAGGCAAAAGATACGAACGCTGATATGATCGTTTTCTGTGGTGTTCACTTTATGGCAGAAGCGGCAAAAATCTTAAACCCTACCAAAAAAGTAGTTCTTCCAGATACAATGGCAGGATGTTCTTTAGCTGATGGCTGTAGCGGTGAAGGATTGAGAAAAATGCGAGAGCAGCATCCAAATGCTTTAATTGCAACATACATCAACTGTAATGCTGAAACTAAAGCTGAAAGTGATATTATTGTAACAAGTTCCAATGCTGAAACGGTAATTGAAGCTTTACCGAAAGACAGACCTATCATTTTTGCACCTGATAAAAACTTGGGAAGATACCTTTCTAAAAAAACAGGTCGTGATATGATCCTTTGGGATGGAAGTTGCATCGTTCATGAAGCTTTCTCAATGGAAAGAATTGCTCAGCAATTGGCAGACAATCCGGATGCAAAACTGATTGCACACCCTGAGAGTGAAGAAGCTGTTTTAAAGCTTGCTCATTTTATAGGTTCAACTTCTGCATTGTTAAACTATGTAGAAAAAGACGAGTGTCAGAAATTCATTATTGCAACTGAAGAAGGTATTCTTCATGAAATGAGAAAACGTGCTCCACATAAAGAATTGATTCCAGCTTTGGTTTTTGATGAAAGCTGTAACTGTTCTGAGTGTTTCTATATGAAACGTAATACAATGGAAAAATTGTATTTGTGTATGAAATATGAACTTCCAGAAATCCTTATCGATGAAGAACTTCGTTTGAGAGCTTTAAAGCCAATCGAAGCGATGCTGGATCTTTCAAAAAGTATAAAATAAATTCAAAGCACTGTTTTCACAGTGCTTTTTTTATGTATTGTTATTCGAAACAATAGGCTGCCACGTCTACACACGCTCTGCAACTTCCTGATAGATTAAAATAATCGTCACAGGAATTAGTATACTCCGGCCCTGGCCCATACGTATTATTTACAGGGCAGCCAGAACAGTTCGAGGCACCTTTAATGTTTTTCAGTTTTAATCTGGATAGTTTTTTCATAATAAATTAAGTTTATTTTAAACTAACAGTCGAAAGCTACATCAACACAATTTTTGCAATTCTCCGATAAAGCATGATACTGCTCACAAGTATTAGAATACTCTGGACCGTTACCATAATTATTATTCACCGGACATCCAACACAGTTCATTGCTCCTTTGATATTTTTCAATTTTGATCTTGATAGTTTTTTCATCGTATTAAATTTGTTCTATAGTTTAGCATAAAAATTAATCAGGAGCACATTCGAAACTCAATAAAACTTTAGGCTTACAACATGCAGGTAAGGCATCATAATCAGCACATGATCTTGGATAACCTGGTCCATATGGCCCTGGAGGACAAACATAGTTACAAGTTCCACCTCCATTGAATGATTTCAAATTTTCTCTGCTTAGCTTTTTAGAATTTTTCATAGTATTTATATTTATTTAGTTTCTGATGAGGTCCAATATTTTTATTTTTGAACAAGAAATGACAAAAAAGCACCGTCTCAACAGTGCTTTGATTTCTTTATTGAGGAAAGCAATCCATACTTACCTTTACATAGGTCTCACAGCATTTTGGCAATGCATTAAAGTCAGCACAGGATCTTGGAAAACCCGGTCCGTAAGGTCCTACAGGACAATTCTCATTACATGCCGTTCCTCCGTTGATCGATTTTAAATTTTCTCTGTCTAATTTTTTTAAATTTTTCATATTAGTTTGAATTTGAAACATGAATAAAAGATTAAATTAAAAAAATAAGCTTTAGAAATTCTGTCTAATTAACGGTCTGATCAAAACATTCTGAGCTTACCAATACCTTAGATTTGCAACATTGCGGCAATGCATGAAAAGCTTCACAAGATGATGGAAAACCCGGACCGTAAGGTCCCGGAGGACAATTTCCTATACAAACAGCTCCTCCATTAATTGATTTTAAATTTCCTCTGTTTAATTTCTTTAAATTTTTCATATAATTCAATTTTGTTTGAATTATAAATATAAATAAATATATTAGATTACAATGAAAATTAAGATAATTATTACAGATGTGAAAAGAGCACAATAAAGGCTGTTCAAATGAACAGCCTTTATTATATCCTAAGATATTACCGGTCCAACACACGCTGGACTGAGAAATGCTTCATTCTTACAACATTGTGATAATGATTGATATGCCGCACATGAATGAGCTGCACCTGATCCTGGTGGGCCATACGTATTTCCTGCCGGACAGCCTCCCGGACAGCCTGAACCATTAATTGTTTTTAACTGTGTTCTTGATAATTTTTTCATGATAAAGACATTTTGTTAAATAGTTTTTTTTATGTTAAAAATTATACCATAGGAGCATAACAGGTTCCTCCCGGAGTTCGCCAGCACCCCCATCCCCCTGGTCGGAAACATACAAGGGCTGCGCCACCACAGGTATCTATCTGAAACTGGGTAAATCCGCCATTTACTTTTTTTTGTTCTTCTCTTGAGAGTTTTTTAATATTTTTCATAATAAAATGATTTAATTGTTTTAAGGTTTAGAATATCATTCAATATTTGTTTCACTCGAAAGTGAGAATTAAAAATAAAAAAACAAAGTGAGACTTAATATCTGTATAGAATAATTAAGTAAGTGTGAAGATTTCCATGATTTTTGTATTTCTCTTCAGATCATTGGAAAAAAGAAAAATAAGAGTTATCAACGATCAATATTAGATACAAAAAAAACTATTCCAATTCTTGTCGAAATAGTTTTGTATTTGAACTCGATCATTTATCCTGAGTTTAAAGCGCTAAATTATAAAAATCAAAAAATACAACATGGATTTGGGGAACAATAATTAATGTCCGTAATTATATTTTCACATGAACTTTTTATTTTTACGTAAGCTCGGGGAAAAGATTAGTTCTTACCTGAGATAATTTCTGCAACATATCTTTTTTAAGCTTGGCTCCAGTCAGTGAAACAATGAAAAATAAGAGATGTAATTTCTTTAATCGTGCTTTCATTTTTACAAATGCTAAATTTTCATGTAAAAAAAGTTAAAAATTTTAATATATGTAAATTTTTAATATTAAGTTATACTTAACAAATTAATGTAATAGATTAAGTATCCTTTAATAAAAACCATACACTACAAATCAAATAAAAAATAAAAAAAACATTTGCAAATGGGATATTTGACAATGTTCATAAATAATGAAAAAGTCTATTATTGTTGTTATTGTAAAAAATAACAAGAAATTTGTTAATTATACATTAACTTCAATCATCTCCAAAAAAGCAAATACTGAATATTTGTAAACTTTTGAGTAATTATTTTGAAAATAATGTTTACTATTTTCTTTCAATTCTCAAGAGAAATAAATAAATTTTGAAATCAAATGAAACCGTGATTACCAACAAGATACAAGCCGTTTATTTTCATGTTGTTTTGAAATATTTTTCATTTAAGTCTCTGAAATATTTTTATTTCCCAAAATAACTTCTACATTTGTCTCTTCAAAGATGCAATTAGTACAAAACATATCTGTAACTACTTACTCGGAATTTTCTATTCCGACTGCATCCCTTATTATTACAATTACTTCTACAACTACAACCCCATAGCGGGGTAGATTTTCACATATTATTTCAGGTACCTGTACTCTTTTTTTAAAGGGTATCCTTCTCAATTTTTCATAACCTTAAAAAATAAATGATGAAAGTCTTAAAATTTGGTGGAACTTCTGTAGCTGATGCACAGGCCATTCTACAAGTCGAAAATATTATAAAAAAAGAATCTTCTGACCATAAAATTATTGTTGTCGTTTCAGCCTTACACGGAGTTACAGACCTATTGATTAAAGCAGCAGAACTTGCATCTATTGCTGATGAAAACTATCTGCAATATCTTAAAAATCTTGAAGAAAAACATTTAGCAATCGTAAAAGAAATCTTCCCTATTTCAGCGCAAAGTTCTTGGTTAAGTTTTGTAAAAAAGCATTTCAATGATATTGAAGATCTATGTAATGGTATTTTCATTTTGGGTGAATTTACGGCAAGAATTAAAGATAAAATAACATCTTATGGCGAGTTTCTGTCATCAAATATCATAACTGCAAGATTAGAATCTGCAGGATTTGATGCTGTATGGCTGAGTTCACCTGATCATATCAGAACCAATAACAACTATACTCACGCAAAAGTGGATTTTGATGTTACCGAAAAAAACCTGAAACATTATTTTAAACATAACCACAATCAGATCTTTGTAGCTCCCGGATTTATTGCGAGTGATGAAAATGGAAACAGAACAACATTAGGAAGAGGTGGATCAGATTATTCTGCTTCCATTATTGCTTCCGCAATTGATGCCGGGGAACTTCAGATCTGGACCGATGTAAGTGGAATGATGACCGCTGACCCGCGACTCGTTTCCCAAGCTAAAGTCATTCCTGAAATATCTTACCAGGAAGCCATGGAACTTTCCCATTTTGGAGCAAAAGTACTTTATCCACCAACGATTCAGCCGGTTATGGTAAAAAATATTGATCTTAGGATCAAAAACACTTTTGATGCAGAGGCACCCGGAACTTTGGTTACACAACATTCAAAATCTTCTGATAAGGAGCAAGAACAAATAGCAGTTGGTATTTCCAATATGAATCATATCGCCCTTCTTACTTTGGAAGGAAGCGGGATGGTAGGTGTTCCGGGTATCTCAGCTAAATTATTTCAGTGTTTAAGTCATGAAAAAATAAATGTCATCCTTATTACCCAAAGCTCATCGGAACATTCTATTACCATTGCTATTAATAAACAAGAAGTTTTCCACGCTGAAAATGCAATCAATTCAGCATTTGAAGATGATTTTAAGCTGAAAAGAATAGAACCTGTAAAAATTGAAGACAGGCTTTCTATTGTGGCATTAGTTGGAGAAAATATGAAAAGCAGAAGCGGTGTTAGTGCAAAAATGTTCAGTTGCTTGGGAAACAATGGGATTAATATCAGGGCAATTGCGCAAGGCTCTTCGGAAAAAAACATCAGTATTGTTATTTCTGAAATTGATACTAAAAAAGCAGTCAATATTCTGCACGAAGAATTTTTTGAGTCCGAAATAAAACAGGTCCATCTTTATATATGTGGAACAGGAAATGTAGGAACTAAGTTAATACAACAGGTTTATGCACAGAACAAATACCTGATAGAAAATCTGTCGATCAATCTTAGAATTGCAGGTTTATCAAATAGCCGGAAAATGGTCTTTTCAGACCATGGAATTCCAGAAACTGATTATCTACATTTTCTTGAGAATGGAGAGGCTGCTTCTGCCCATCAGTTTAGTCAGGAAATCAGAACCCGAAATTTACGAAACTCTGTTTTTGTTGACCTTACCGCTAATCCTGAGATTCCCGAAATTTATGAAGACCTTCTAAAGAAAAGTATCAACATTGTGGCTTGTAATAAAATTGCTGCGGCTTCAGATTTTGAAAATTACAAGAAACTCAAAAATCTTGCAAAAAATCACAATTGTAACTTTTTCTTTGAAACCAATGTAGGAGCTGGATTACCTATTATAGGAACAATAAATGATCTGGTTAGAAGTGGAGATATTATTACTTCAATACTGGCAGTGCTAAGTGGCACTTTAAATTTCGTTTTCAATCATTATGATGGTACTCAGCCATTTTCTGAAGTAGTCGCTCAGGCACAGAAAGAAGGTTTTACCGAACCTGATCCAAGACTGGACCTTGCAGGAACAGATGTCGCACGGAAAATTTTAATTCTGGCTCGTGAAGCTGGTTTCCCGTTGCAGTTTGATGAAATTGAAAACGTCAGTTTCCTTCCTGAGGAATGTATGAATGGCGATGTAGATTATTTTTATAAAATGCTCGTGAAATATGAAGATCATTTTAAAAACTTATTTGATCAGGCTAAAAAAGAAGGTAAAATCTTAAAATATGTAGCCGAATTGAACAATGGAAAAGCAAAAGTAGGATTACAGCATATCAGTCCCAACAGCGATTTGTATCATCTATACGGCAAAGACAATATTGTAATTTTCAAAACTCTAAGATACTCCGAACAGCCATTGGTGGTAAAAGGAGCTGGTGCAGGTGCTGAGGTTACTGCGAGTGGGGTTTTTGCAGATATCGTCCGTTCAGTTTAAAACATAAAATATGAAAAGTATAAAAATTAAAATTCCGGCAACAATTGCCAATCTGGTTTGTGGTTTTGACATTTTAGGAATGGCCATTAATGAGCCATACGACGAAATGGAATTAAGAATAACACAAATACCTGATATTATCATCCGGCATACCGATCATTTTGGTCTTCCGGAAGAAGCTTCAAAAAATGTAGCAGGTGTTGTATTAAAAAAAATATTGGAGCATCTGAATCTGAAAAATGGATTTGAAGTGATTATTCATAAAAACATAAAACCGGGCAGTGGTCTTGGTTCCAGTGCAGCAAGTGCCGCGGGAGCAGCTTTTGCAGCGAATGTTTTATTAGGAAATATTTTATCCAGAGACGAGGTCATTCATTTTGCCATGTTTGGAGAAGAATTAGCTTCCGGAGTCAGGCATGCAGATAATATTGCACCATGCATATATGGAGGTATAGCTTTGGTAAAATCTTCAAACCCCATTGATATTATACCTTTGAACACTCCTGATCTGTTTGTTGCTGCAGTTCATCCTCAGGTAGAGGTGAAAACGTCTGATGCCAGACAAATACTGAAGAAAAATATAATGATGAAAGATGCCGTAACGCAATGGGGAAATATTGCCGGGTTAATTGCCGGTATTGAGAAAAATGATCTATCGCTGATCGGAAGAAGTCTAAATGATGTTATTGTAGAACCTGTCCGAAGTATTTTGATTCCGGAATTTGATACCATTAAAAGAAAGAGTTTGGAGCTTGGCGCATTAGGTGGCGGCATTTCGGGATCCGGCCCTTCTATTTTTATGATTACGGAAAAGAAAGAAACGGCAGATGAAATCGTCCGGATGATGAAATCCGTCTATGACAAAATTGAAGTGGAAAGTTTTGGATATGTTTCTGATATTAATCCTACAGGAATTACCATTATAGAGCATAATCATTAATCAAAACTATAAAAGATGAATTATTATAATTTAAAAGATAAAGAAGAGCAGGTCAATTTTAAAACAGCTTCTACTAAAGGTCAGGGGAAAAATAAAGGACTATTCTTTCCTGAAACGATTCCTCAGTTTGATGAAGATTTCATACGGGATCTCAACCGGTTTTCAGATGAAGAAATTGCCTTTCGCTGTATGAAAGATTTTGTGGATGAAGAGATTCCTGAAATGGAATTACGAAAAATGATCTCGGAAACCATCTCATTTGAGATCCCACTTAAGAAGATCAATGATAAAATTTCTGTACTTGAATTGTTTCATGGTCCTACCCTTGCCTTTAAAGATATTGGCGCAAGGTTTATGAGCCTGTGTCTATCTTACTTTTTAAAAGATGATGATAAGAAAGTTACGGTTTTAGTAGCTACTTCCGGAGATACCGGAGGTGCTGTTGCCGGTGGCTTTTATAAGGTTCCCGGGATCGATGTCATTATTCTTTATCCTAAAGGAAGGGTAAGCATTGTTCAGGAAAAGCAATTAACGGCTTTGGGAGAAAATATCACAGCATTGGAAGTGGATGGCAGTTTTGATGATTGTCAGAATCTTGTAAAACAGGCTTTTTCAGATGAGGAAATTAATTCCAGGATTTTTCTAACTTCTGCGAATTCTATTAATATTGCAAGATGGCTACCTCAGCAGATCTATTATTTACTGGCTTTAAAAAAATGGCAAAAAGCTGAAAAAGGAGATCCTGTTATCTGTGTACCAAGCGGAAATTTTGGAAACATCTGCGCCGGAATTCTAGCTCATTTTAGAGGAATGAAAGTCGATCATTTTATTGCGGCCTGTAATGCTAATGATGTTGTTCCTTATTATTTAAAAACAAAAATTTTAGAACCTAAAGAAACAGTGGCTACCCTTTCCAATGCAATGGATGTTGGTAATCCAAGTAATTTTGTGCGTATTTTAGAATTGTTTCAGGATCAGTTTGAAAATCTAAAAAACAGTATTTCAGGATATTCTGTAAATGATGAAGATACTTTAGAGACGATAAGGAAAGTTTATGAACAGTATACCTATATTCTTGAACCTCATGGAGCTGTTGCCTATTCAGCCCTGGAAAATTATTTAGAAGAACATCCTGATAAAAAGGGATTCATTCTGGAAACGGCTCATCCTGTAAAATTTCCTGATTCTGTAGAGAAAGCAATTGGAGAAAAAATCAAAATTCCCGCGTCATTAAAGGAATTAATGAACAAGGATAAAAAAACAGTAGAAATTAATTCAGACTTTGAAGAATTAAAACGATTTTTGCTAAATAAAAATTGAATTTTATGAGCAAAATCTTTCTAGAGGATGTTAAAATATATGCGTACCATGGTGTTTTACCTGAAGAAAACACCATTGGCACGTACTACTTACTCAATTTAGAAATTCACACCGACCTTTGGAAAGCATCTGAATCTGATGATCTGAATGATACAATCAGCTATGCCGACATCAATGATATTATTCATGGTGAAATGAAAATTAAATCCAAACTTTTAGAACATGTTGCAGGAAGGATCATTTCAAAAATTTATGAAAGTTTTCCTGAAATTTCTTATATTAAATTAAAAATTACCAAAACGGCTCCACCAATGCAAGGAGAAATGACAGGTGCAAGCATTGAGCTTGAAAAAAGTTTCAACCCTAATAATTAATAACATTATTTTCACTTTCCAACCTATGAACTTGAAATTCACGACCCTATTATTTTCGCTGTTATTTGTTAGTATTTTTGGCCAGACCAATATTAATAATCAACTGGCAGATTATAATTTTCCAAAGATAAAATCCAGCATTACGATGCCGGTAACAATACCACTTTCTGAAATTGGCAATATGATCAATTCTTCAGTGAAGGAGCTGATCTATCAGGATGATTCGTACACGGATAACAATAATGACCAGTTTAAGGTGAAAGTCTGGAAAACACGTCCTATAAGACTTGTTGGCGGAACCAATCAAAACCTTTTAATCGAAGTTCCTTTGAAAATATGGGCAGAGAAAGGGATTGGTACCCTTGGAATTTATTCATATCAGAATACTACTTTTGAAACGGTAATGTATTTTAATACAACCTTAAATTTTAAAAATAACTGGACCATTATTACAAACACACAGCCGATGGGATTCAAATGGGTAACGAAGCCTGTTTTAGATTATGGAAAAGTGCAGATCCCCATTACTTCCCTGGTTGAAAAAAGCCTGAAAGAGCAGCAGCTAAAATTCTGCAAAACGATCGATCAGCAAATGGGAACTCAGCTTAATTTTCAGCAATATGCTGTAATGGCTTGGAATGTTTTCTCACAACCTTTTAATATCTCTGAAGAATATAATACGTGGCTAAAAGTAACGCCAGTGAATGTAAATATCACACCACTTAAATTCTATGGTAATCAGATCGATGCCAATATTGGTATAGATATTTATTCTGAAACGTTTACAGGAAGTAAACCGGCATCTTCATTACCCGTAAAAACGGCAGGTAATTTTAACTTTACGCCAACCCTTGGAGATCAGTTTTCATTGCAGACGACAGCAAATGTTCCTTTCACAGAAGCATCGAATATCGCCCGAAAAATGTTCCTGGGTAAGGAATATGATGTCCGGGATTCTAAAGTGAAAATTACAGATATCAGGGTATATGGTGTTGAAAACAGAATTATGATCGAAGCCCAGACTGAAGGATATATAAAAGGAACAGCACTTATTTCGGGAATTCCTGTGTATGATGATATCAAGAAAAAAATTGTGCTGTCGAACACTAAGTTCAAGCTGAAAACAATGAATATCCTGCAAAAAACAGCCAGTCTATTGTTTCAGGGGAAAATTGTAAAAATGATCGAGGAAGAATACGGAATTCCTACACAGGAACTGGTTGATACTTCTAAAAAAAGTATTGAAGAAGCTTTTAATAAAGAATATTATAAGGGTTTAAAAATGAATGGAAGAGTCTTCAATCTGAGACCAAGTCAAATCCTTTTAGGTACTTCTGGAATTACCGCTGTCATCGACACAAATGCCTCATTAAAACTAATCATCAATGGAATCTAAGTAAAACTAAAAACTAAACTATACACCATGAGAAAATATTTACAAATTGTTGACAGACATAGGGCTTCACAAGGCCTTAGACTGGCTAATTATATAATCGATTTTATTTTCAGCTATATATTGATCCTGATCCTGTTCGGATTACTGGGCGTTGCTTATGCATTGATCACAGGCAGTACTGTAGAAGAAATAGGATACAGGATGGAAAATATGAATCCGATGCTGGATCGGCTGATCACTTTATCTGCCTATCTTTTTGTTATGTTTTTAACCGAGCTAATTACTCAAGGTAGAAGCCTAGGTAAATTGATTACCGGAACTAAGGTAATTATGACAGATGGAACCTCACCTAATGTCGGTAATTACTTGCTAAGAAATATTATCCGAGGAATCCCTTTTGTAGATCCGCTATCATACTTAGCTGATAAAAGTGGACTTCATGACAAATGGAGCCAGACCTGTGTTATTATAAAGAAAGATTATGAAGCTGAGTTACAGTTGAAAAGCGATATAAACACCCTTGGAACAAAAGAAAATATCTAAAAAACTTTGTTTCATTCAGAAAAATTTTTATATTTGCACACCTCAAAAATGGTACTTTGGCCGAGCGGCTAGGCAGTGGTCTGCAACACCATCTACAGCGGTTCGAATCCGCTAGGTACCTCATCGCCTTTCTTTAAGAGACTGTAAATCAGTTGATTATTGAAAGGTGTTTTTATTTTGTCCTGTTACTACAGAAAAACAAAGTGTTTTTTTCTCTGTTATACCATATACTCACATACATTAACAATAATTTTTGTAGTAAAGTAACAAAAACACTTTAATTCAGCTCTTTATGATTGCGATCATAAATAAATTTAAAGATCTATCACTAGTTTTGAACTAGAAATCCAATCTAATAATAATTTTCATCGTTTACTATTGCAATGCTTCTCTTCTTTTGAGGAGCATTTATCTGAAAACACTTTTTAAAATAGCATTCATTTGCCCTTTGGAGTTCTTCTTTAATGAAGGACTCCTTTTTAAATAAAAAAATCCCCAACCGAAGTTGGGGATAAAAACTAATAACCATGAAAACTCAAATTAAACATGAGTTACATTTTACATTGAAATATTGTGCCAAAAAGGCTATCTATTTCCATTTTAGCATTATTTTAAGAAAAAAAAAATCAATAAGAATCAGTTAAAATATTTTCTTTTTAACAACAACTAACTATATTATAGAACATTACAAAACAATAGAGGAGACTTTATTATTTAACATATAATTTTAATTCCTGCAATATCATTCTGGGCAAACCAAAGGTTCCTGTATAAAAGAAATCCAACCTGTTTCAATAATATACAGAGCCATTACATACAAATCTTTATCCTTAGAGTTTGGGTATTTCTTGTTTAAAGACAACAGCACCACTCCATCATTTTTATAAATCACTAAACCACAGATATATATCTACATCACTGGGAATACTAAGTTTTTTCCGCAGGTTATATTTTTTGGTCTGAACGGTTCTGACAGAGGTGTGGGTATATTCTGCAATATCTTTTGTTGAAAAATTTAAATACAGGTAGGCACAAAACCTTATTTCTGAACTTTTAAGATTGCTTATTTTTAATAGCTTTTCCGTAAAATGAGGATTATAATCATTAAACCTTGTGAGGAATTCAGGGCTATTTTGTTTAGCCAAGAGGATTACTTCATTAAACAGACCATTATCATGCAAAACGGGTTGCTCTACTTGCTTATCGATTTTGTCTAAGCTTTTACTTTTATATTTTTTATAAAAAAAGAAAATAAAATACACCAATAGAATACATATTAAAAAACTGGCAATTAAAATATATTTTAATCTATCAGCCTGTTCTTGATGCTCCGTTTCGTCAATATTTTTTTTCTTGTCAATAATATCATTGAGATTTTTATTCTGTTTATCGTTGATATTTTCTTCAGCAAGAAGCCGCATCGAATAGTAATTAACACTATCGGTCACCTTCATGTCTCTATATAAAATTAACAAAGCTGTATTAACCGCTTTTACATAACCCTCACTCTTATAGAATTTGCCCGCGATATATTTGCTGGTCCACAAATATTGCTGAGCTTTTTTGTAGTCTTTAATGGCCTTATAATATCTGGCCGCATACAAAGAGGAATAATAGGTACTTTCCATGTTATTTATTTTCTTCGCATCACTGATAGCTTCTTCAATGTATACCTTTGCTGAATCCGTCTTACCTAAATCAAGATACATCCATGCAATAGAAGATGTTGGTTTATAACTATTACTGATCTTATCTTTACTTGGATTTGAAAGATACTTACTAGTATTGCTTCTAAATATTTTAGCCCGTTTGTATGCTTTTTTATAGGCATATAATGCTTTTTCTTTTTCACCAGTATCATTATAGAATTCACCATAATACCAATTCAGTAAATAATCAAAATAAGGATTTTCTCTTACTCTTGGAGGTATTTCATCTAATTTACCTAACGCATCCATTCTTTTCCCTATTTTCATGAATAAACCAAATTGCAGTGCACGCAAATAGAAGACAATTTCAGGATCAGTATCGGGAGTAATTAATTTTTCAACTTTATCTCCATAATTAAATGACTTCTCTATATCATTATTTTTATTATAAATATTAGCAATCTTTAGATTACCTAAAGCAACACAATCTTTATAATCTGCTCCCCCACATTGCTCTATAATATTTTTGATCTTTTTTATTTCCCCATCACCTGCTGTTGAAAAATCGATACCATAGATCATATCTTTATAGTGCTTTTCTCCTAAAACTTGAGAAAACGAAAATCCAGACAAGCAGAAAGCAAATACAAGCAATAATAATTTTTTAACCATAGTTTTTAAAGTAGTTTCTTTTTCAACTGCAAAACTAATGTACTTATTTTTTACCATTCCATATAAAAACATACGTATTACATACTACTATCTGTTTATCAATACATTAAAACTCATTTACAAATAAGATAATAAGTAGTTTTGGAAAAAATAAAAAAAACAAATCCCATCAAATTTTAACAATTAATAAGTATTGATTGTTGTAAGTCCGTTTTAGCTTACTTAGGGATTCATTTATAAAAACCCATAAATATTAAATGTATTATTTTATGAAAAAGAAAATTTTACTCATTTGTGTATTGGCTGCTGGTTTTACTGGTGCTTATGCACAGAGATGGGAACCTGCTTCAAAGGTTTCCCCAACGAGAAAAGAGGTAGATGTTAAATATGCTTACAGAGTAGATTTAGCGTCACTTAGGAACCTTTTAAAAGATGCCGTAGAAACGGGGAATGGTGCGAAACCTGTAGTTATTTCTTTACCAACCGTAGATGGTAAGATTGAAAAATTTGCGGTTTACAGTAATCCTGTTATGGAAAAGTCTATGGCAGACAGATACCAGTTGGGATCTTATGTTGGGATAGGAATTGATGATCCTTCAAAATATCTTAGATTCAGTACTTCTCCCACCGAGATGCAGTCTATGATCATTAAAGACGGGCAATATCAGTTTATAGAACCGGTAACTGCTGATAAGCAGACTTATGGTGTTTTCTATAAAACCAAAAGAACTGGTGGAGAACATGGCTTCAGCTGCTCTACGGATGAAAAAAATTTCGGTGCTATCAAAGCTTTAGAAAAAAACGGAAAAAAAAATCTTTCTAGTGTAGGAATTACGAGCAGACCATCAAGTACAAAATACAGAACCTATAGATTAGCATTATCTGTTACAGGAGAATATACTGCATTTTTTAATGGAGTTCCGGGAGCAGTAGCACAGATCAATACAACAATGACTCGTGTAAACGGAGTATTTGAAAAAGATTTTGGAGTTAAATTAATAGTTCAGGACTTACCGGGAATTATTTATGCAGATGCAGTAATGGACCCTTATTCTATTGCTGATGATATGGATAATTGGAATTTAGAGTTACAGAATACCTTGACTGCCAATGTTGGTAATGCTGCTTATGATATTGGGCATTTGTTTGGAGCTTCAGGAGGTGGAGGAAATGCTGGATGCGTTGGATGTATCTGTGTAGATCCTACAGCTGCAGATCCTGAAGGAAAAGGATCCGGATACACTTCACCTTCCAATGCAGTTCCCAGTGGCGATTCTTTTGACATCGATTATGTAGCTCATGAAATAGGGCATCAGATAGGAGGTAATCATACCTTTTCAAAAAGCACTGAGAATTCAGGAGTGAATGTAGAACCCGGTGGGGGAACAACCATTATGGGATATGCAGGAATTACACAAGATAATGTACAAATGAATTCTGATGCTTATTTCCATTATGCTTCTATTGATCAGATCCTAACCAACCTTGAGGGTAAACCCGCTTGTGGAATAGCTCAAGACATTATAATAAATAATGCTCCGGTAATAGCTCCTCTTATAGCATATAGCATTCCTAAAGGAACAGCTTATTATCTGGAGGCAAATGCTATCGACGCACAAAATGATCCTTTAAATTATACCTGGGAACAGTATGACAGTGTTGATAGCTTTGCTTCAATTTCTGGAGACAGTGGATGGGGATATAACACCCAGGGTGCTTTGTCCAGATCTTGGCCAGGAACGGCAAGTGGAAGAAGGTACTTCCCAAGCATGCCGACAGTGATGAGTGGAAGCTTAACAGGTAAAGCAGGTTGGGAAACGGTTTCATACATTCCAAGAACATTACATTATGCGGTAACAGTAAGAGATCAAAATAATCTAAGACCAATGTTATCTTCTTCTGAAACTACTGTGACTGTTGGAAATGACGGACCATTTAAATTCAATGGCCTTACCGCTTCTTCAGTATTGTATAATAATGCAACAAATACAATTCAGTGGGAAGTAGCCAATACAAACGCAGCTCCATATAATGTTACGAATGTCAAAATAGACTATACAACAAACAACGGAACGACATGGACGGACTTGGTCGCTTCTGCTCCTAATACAGGTAGTTATTCTGCGCAAATGCCAAGTAGCTTGACAGGTACTGTTAAATTCAGGATATCTGCAGTTGGAAACATCTTCTATGCAGTATCTCCTCAGGTTACTATAGGAACAGCTCCAACATCAACAACGAATGCTCCAACAGGAGTTGCAACTATTGATACGGAAGTTTTCAAAACAACAGCAAGAGTAGATTGGAACAGTGTGCCTGGTGCTACTTATTCAGTCAATTACAGAAAAGCAGGGACTACAAACTGGTCAAATGCAACAAGTCCTGTCAATTCAGTAGTTCTTAATAACCTTGAAGATGAAACGAATTACGAAGTACAGGTTGCTGCTGTAGTGAATTCTGTTCCGGGGACATTCTCCAGTAACTATGCTTTCAAAACGAAAGGACTGAAGACTGGAGTTGACTACTGCTTAATGACTACTGGAGGTAATAGTACGCTTAGCATCGCCTACAGCGCACTTCTTTCATTGTCACTTTCTAACTTGGTACATTCCGAAGGACAAACCGTATCTTCAATATCAAATACTTATAGAGATTACAGTGAGGATCCTACTAAACTGATCAACTTAATCAAAGGAACCCAATACACTTTGTCGTACTCAGATTATGCAAACAGAGCAGGTGGTCAATATAATGACTGGTTCCAGGTTTGGATCGATTATAACAGAAATGGTGTTTTTGAAGCTTCAGAAAAAGTTGGCGCTAAAAATGCTATTCCTGGAGCAAACAGAAGACACACAGGAACAGTAGTATTTACGGTACCTGCAACGGCATATTCCGGAGATAAAACTTTAAGAATGAGGGTGGCTAGTACTTTCTTTAATGGTGTAGATGATGCTTGTGGCAGTCCATCTGTTCCAACGGGTCCAAATGAGTTTATTTCAGCAGGTTCTTTCAGAGATTTCCCTGTGAAAATTACCGATGCTCTTGCTGTAAATGAAGTAAAAGGAACAAACTCTGAAATCGAAATTTATCCAAATCCGGCTGATACTTTTGTAGAGGTTAAAAACCTGAAAGGAAAAGCTGATTACAAGATTTACAGTGCTGAAGGAAGACTGGTACAAAGTGGTAAACTGGATGGTCAGAGAATTAATGTTGCTTCATTAATAAAAGGAATGTATATCATTTCTATTACGAGTGAGAACAAAACTTATAACACAAAACTAATCAAAAAATAATTTCGTACAATTAGTTTATTTTTTAATACCTGTGAGTGCTTTATTATTTGCAGGTATTATCTTTTTTTAATCAATAAAATAAGACCAGAATGAAAAAAACTATACATAATATCTTCATTATATTACTGCTGAATATTTCAACATCACTCTTTTCCCAAACAGATAATGTTCTTTTTATTGGTAATAGTATTACCTATTTTAATGATATGCCGGAACTCTTTAAAAGCATCTCCATTTCAAAAGGAAAAAACGTTGACGTTACTTCTCACACTGTTGGAGGAGCCGGATTCCTAAATCATGTGAACGATGCAGCACTATTTCAAAAAATAAGATCTAAAAACTATAAATATGTAGTTATGCAACCAGGAACAGGTGAGTCTGCAGGGGTAAGCAATCCCGTAATTTTAACCGCAGAACGTGGTAGAATAATACGGGATTCCATCAAAAAATACAGTCCATGTTCTAAAATTTTCCTGTATGAAATACCGTATGGAGTTCCAGCTCAAAATGATTATGCCACTTATTTCGCTTATCAAAAGATCATTAAGGATTCTATCACTAAGATGTCCAATCTTATGCAGGTGGAAATGATCCCAGCCGGAGAAGCAGCAAGAGCTCACTATACAGTAACACAAGATCTCGCATTACATGGTTCTTATAATGATATACATCCAGGATTGCAGGGAAGCTATCTCGTGGCATCAACAATATATGCCACAATCTTCCAAACCTCTGTTTTTCCATCTACTTTTTATGGAGGCCTTGCCCAGGATAAAGCAGAGTACTATCAACAAATTGCAGGTAATACATTTTTAAATAATCCTGCACAATGGAATACCAATATCTTTCATCTGAATGCTAATTTTTTAGTCACAGGTTCAGGTCAAAATATAGATCTCCAGAATCAATCAACCAATTACAGTAGTGTGAACTGGAATTTTGGTGATGGAACAGTTTCTACAGCCACGAACCCTACTCATCATTATTCATCCCCGGGAATTTATACAATTACACTTACCGTTAATAAAAATTTGTGTTCCGAAACCATATCAAAACAAGTTGATACTAATTTATTATCGGTCACCGAAAATAAAACCTCAAAATTCGAATTGTACCCAAATCCTGTCGAAAATACAGCATTTATAAAAACAACAAAACCTATTAAGGAAATTACGGTATATAGTATGGACGGAAGAAAAATCCGGACATTTCCTGATCTTAATATAATGAATGGAAAAATTGATTTCTCAATTCTTACCAAAGGAGTTTACATTCTAAGCATTCAATATAAAGATGGTGGCTCTGAAAGTATCAAATTAATTAAAAAATAAAATCATTCCATGGTTCGTCAATTTCCCAAACTCTCCAATTCCGGAGAGTTTTTATTTTGCTACTATAGTAAACATCTCATAAATCATACAATACTCTGGCACTTTTGTCATGATCATTTTTGATTCTATTTCACTGCTAATTTAAACTCAAAAAAAAAAAAAATAAGCTCTCATTTCTGAGAGCTTATTCTATTTAATAATTATATCAATATTATTCTTTGATAAATTTCTTTTGAGCACTGCCCTGAACATCTTCGATGTCTATTACATATACTCCATTTATCAATCTGCTTACATCAACTTTATTATTTAAAATAATTCCGCTGGTGATAAGCTGACCCGCCGCACTGTATATTTTATAATTAGCTCTTTTGCTAATATTTTTCACATTCAGTATAGAGCTAACCGGGTTAGGGAAAATAAGAATTTCCGTTTGATTAGTTGCATTAGCCACTGGATTTTTAGAAATTCTTACTGTGTAATCTTCAACTTCTCCATTATCAAAACCTGTACAGTTTACAGGAATACCATCTCTTTGCATTGCTACTCTCATGACAACATATTTATAATCTGTCATACTGATAAATGCATCGGTTGGTACACTGAATGTTCCTTTAATAGGCGTTGTTGTATTGGGTGAAGAAACAAGGATTCTTTCGTCTATATCAAAAGTTCCGTTTCTATTGAAGTCAATCCATACTGCAATCCCTTCATTATATGTATTTCCAAGCCATGATTTCTCAATAGAGATCTCATTTCCTGTAGAACCCTGAATCAATTCTATAAATGTAGCAGGAGTCGCAGTAAAATCTGAATATACTGTAGCATTGGAAGAATTCTCCATGGTAGGTTTACCATTTGGTTTCACGGTAACCTTTGAAATAAATTCAGATGCTGAACTTCCTGACTGCATTTGACAATAGATCACGGTAGGAGTAGTGAAATAGTAAGGAAGTGTATAGCTTCCAGGTGCGCTTCCACAAATATTAGCAACCTCCATTTCATACTTTGTTAATTCCAATAATCCTGTAATCGTGTATGTATTAGTTGGTGCAGATACATATGTCCAACTCGGAATACCTACTTTTCTATATCTTAAAGTATAAGTACTACCTGGGAAAGAGTCCCAGATCACAACAGCACTTGTAGGAGTTAAGTTAGTTATCGTTAATCCCGGAGGAGGTAGATCACACGTTCTCTCTGTAGTAAATACTGCTGGAGATGACCAGGCATTGTAAGTAGTTTCATTATCGCATTTATTAGCGATCTGAACTTCGTAAGTGGTATAAACACTTAAACCCGTTAGTGGATAGGTGTTAGTTGGTGCTAATGGCAGAATAATATCAGCACTCCATCCTGTGTTACCACTACCCACTATTCTGTATCTCATTTTATAAGATGAGCTAACAGCAAGTGGTCCCCATGTAATCAATGCTGAAGTTGTAGTAATATTACTTACTGTAACATTCGGAGGTGTAGGATCACATTTTGTTGTAAACTCATTATGTGAATAAGTACCAGGAATGCTGTTACAAACTGCAGCCACTTCTACCTCATACAAAGTTGCAGGTAATAAACCTTGCAAGTTATATGAATTGTTTGTTGCTGGCGTTGCAACTGCTGGCACAGCTACAGATGTCCAGGCACCACCTGAACCAACAGGTCTGTATCTTACAAGATACGAAGCTCCACCAGTATCTTGTGGCCATGTTACCGTTGCCGTATTATGAGTAATTCCACTTACTGCCACCACCGGTGTTGTAGTACTACAAATTAATAATTTTATGTTATCCACGGCTGCCGGAGGCTGATTACCTCCACTGCCATCATTTTTCCATTCGAACACCAAACGCATCGTTGTTCCTGCAAAGCTACTGATGTTTAAAGTCGAGTTAAGATACGACTGCCAGGTAGCTTGTTGGTTATAGTTGTTTCCTAACTGAATTCTTCCCGGACCTGCAGCGATAAGAGTTCCTGCTGTAGGCATGAAAGATGTTGGTACCAGCCAAACTCGTAAAAAATCAAAAGTACTTTCACCATCTGCTTTCCAATCAAAAGATAAAGTAGCAATGGAAGCTCCTGCTGGAACTAATATATCTCTATATGCCTGAACTATACTTGTTGAACCCGTTGCATAGGCATTCGTAGTTCCATTGGTATTTGAAATATAAATGGAATTGGCAGTGTTTCCTGTCGCAGCTCCATAAAACCATTTGTTTACCTGAGTTCCATTTACAAATCCAAAGTCATTATTTGTAGAGAAATTTTGATTATATGGAATTGTTGCTGGTATCTGTGTTGTGCTAAAACTTGGACCAGGGATCCAGAAACTACTGTCACTTGAGCTACAAACAGATTTCACCCACCAGTAATAAGTCGTATTTGGTGTTAAAGTAGTTAAGTTTACTGATGTTGTAGCACTCGTTCCTGTTGGTGGTGTACCTGCTACAGGAGGAGTATTCGTTGTTGTAAGATAATATGCATATCCGTTAGCTGGTGCTGGAGTCGGTGCTGTCCAGCTTAATGTAGCTGCTGTCGCCGTTACTCCATTTACCACCATCGCTGATGGAACAATACATGTAGGAATGGATAAGTTGATATTATCTACAGCTGCAGGAGGTTGAGTTCCCCCACTTCCGTCATTTGTCCATTCGAACACCAAACGCATTGTTGTGCCTGCAAAACTGCTTAAATTTAAATTCGTATTAAAATAAGTCTGCCAGCTTGTTTGCTGATTGTAATTAGCTCCTACCTGAATTCTTCCTGCGCCAGCAGTAATCTGAGTTCCTGCAACAGGCATAAAAGATGATGGCACCAACCATACTCTTAAGAAATCCCAAGTACTTTCTCCATCACCTTTCCAGTCGAATGAGAAAGTAGTAGCTGTAGTCCCAGCTGGAATAATAATATCTCTATAAGCATGAACATAACTATTTGAACCTGTATTATATCCATTGGTAACCCCGTTATCATTCGATATATAAATTGAATTTGCGGGATTTCCGGTAGCAGGACCATAAGCCCATTTATTAGGCTGAGTTCCACTGGTAAATCCTAAATCATTACCTGTAGAAAAGTTCTGGCTATATGGAAGTGTTGCCGGTATTTGTGTTGTTGTAAAATTTGCACCCGTAACCCATAAACTACTATCCGTTGGACTACATACAGATTTCACCCACCAGTAATAAGTCGTATTTGGTGCAAGCGTAGTTATATTCACAGATGTTGCAGTTGTAGTTCCTGTAGGCGTTGTCCCTGCAACAGGAGGAGTATTTGTTGTACTAATGTAATACGCGTATCCGTTAGCTGGTACTGGTGTTGGAGCCGTCCATGCTAATGTAGCTGAATTGGAAGTTACCACAGATACAGGCGATGCAGTAGGTACAAGACATGTAGGAATTGATAAATTGATATTATCAATTGCTACTGGAGGTTGTGTTCCTGCACTGGTGTCATTTCTCCATTCAAATACCAAACGCATTGTATTACCTGCAAAGCTGCTAACATTCAGAGTCGTATTAAGATATGATTGCCAGGTAGACTGTTGATTAAACTGACCCACCTGAATCCTACCAGCTCCAGCAGCAATTTGATTTCCGACTGTAGGAGTAAAAGTAGCAGGAACAAGCCAAACTCTTAAATAATCCCAAGTGCTTTCTCCAGCTGCCTTCCAGTCAAATGCAAATGTAGCAATGGTTGATCCTGCTGGAATAGCAATATCTCTATAAGCCTGAACTGTACTCTCATTACTGACGTCATAAGCATTCGCCGTACCACCATTATTTGAAATATAAATGGAATTGGCCGCATTACCTGTTGCTGAGCCGTATTCCCATTTATTTGGTTGACTTCCATTTAACAGTGTGAAATCATTTGCCGTAGAAAAATCCTGAACATACGGCAATGTTGCGGGTGCCTGTGCATACAGGCCCACATTGATCAAACACAGAAGAAGTATTAAAAAAATAGAAAATCTCTTCATAAGTTATCATTATTAATATTAATCCTACAAATCTAAATCGTTTTTTCATAAGATTTAGTATATAATCTAATATTTTTTGTGGGAATTTTATAAAAATAAAAGAACAGTTGATTAAAAAAAATGAGAATTCATCGGTGTATAACAGAATTCAGGAATTAAAATACAAGAAAGCATCAAATTATAACTCTAATTTAACTGCCAATATAATCTGGATTTCTATAGATATCAGAAAGCTCACATAGACTGATTAATCTAAAACATACTTAAAATGAGGACACCATTATCACCACAAACGGCCTCCAGAGAGGCCGCAAAAAACACAAATGATGAAAAAAAATCTATTTCTAGAATCGAAATAGAATATCTTAAAATTAGAATATCATCTTTTCCAATATTTCTTTGACTGTGGGAAATCAATACTATAGCACCAAAATCCCGACTTATAGCTTTTTTTTCTAAGGATCAGGTAAAATGTTATGATAATAAGCATTGATGAAAGAAATAAAATGCTTGATCCTAAAACAAATGAGTAATCATAAAGTTCCATAATTATAGTTTTTCAAAATCTAAAAATAGCATTTATTTCTAAAACTAGTGAATAAAAACTGTATAAAATCCTATAATAGAACTAATTTTATAAAATATTTTTACAAATTACCTATTCTTTCCATTTACAGGAATATATATCCGGCAGCCATAGAATTTTAATATTGATGGTACTTCTATCACTATATTATTACTGCATGAGCAGGATGCTACAAGTAAAATAATTCTATGAAATATAAACTTTGAAAAACATCTTTTTCATATTACTGTTATCTGCTAATCAAAAATAGAGATTTTATATGAATATAATTAAAACTAATAATTAAATGAAGGTTACATTATTAACAAAAAAATCCTCAGTAATACAACTGAGGATCGTTGATGAATAATATTTTAGAAGACTATAAACTTTTTAATCATTAAAAGCTGATTATACCGCCGCAATTTTCATGCCTGATATATTAAAAATTAACAACTTCTGCCAGAAATTAACTTTCTTATGATTTAATTATAAATAGTAAAAAACATATCTACCAAGAACAGAGGGTTATACCAGAGTTAATGACCTATTATCGGAAATTTTTAAAGCATTAAATCATATTTTTTGATTTCTTTTTGATTTTTTAACATTACTTAACTAAAACTTGGCTTCAAAATTGGAAATAACTATACAGCTAAAGTCGTTTTTGATTTGGCAACCTTGTAAAAATTTGATTTATGAAAAATATAGTATTAACAGGTCTCTTATCAGTATTTTTAATGACAGCCTGTAAAAAAGATGATCAGGTGGCTGAAAAGTCTCTGGAACAGCAGAAAATTGAATTTCAGGCAAAACAACTTGAAATAGAAAAACAAAAATTAGCTATCGAAAAAGAAAAGATAGCCTATGAATCTCAGAAAAAAGCGGACAGTATTGTGGAATCCAATAAAGCCAAGTCAGCTGCAAGAAATTCGGAGCCAAAAGTAATTACAAGAACCAGAACTGTATACAGAGATAGAGAATCAAATTCAAGTAATGGGTCTTATGCCAACAACGAAAGTAACTCTTCACAAGGAACCACTCAGGAAGCACCTAAGAAAAAAGGAATGAGTAAAGCTGCCAAAGGAACCATTATTGGTACAGTTGGTGGTGCAGCAGCAGGTGCTATTATTAGCAAGAACAACAGAGGATTGGGAGCTGTAATTGGAGGTGTTGTAGGTGGAGCTACTGGTTATGCGATCGGAAGATCAGGAGATAGAAAAGATGGTAGAGTACAACCACGAAATTAATAATTATTTATAAAAGAATAAAAGATTGCTTATTTTTAGGCAATCTTTTTTTATGATATTAACTCTGTTTTCTTCTATTATTATAATTTCGACCTTATTAGGTTTAGGAAGAATTGTGGAGTTAATTTCAGGAACATTATTTCAGGGAATATCAGGTAAAATCATATCCGGGATTTTCGCAATATCTATCATATGGACTATTCTTGCCTTTTTTATTCCGCTTAATATATATGTAGAGATATCCACCATTACAATTGGACTTTTTTTCTTTTTTAAAGACAGGCTCTACCTCGAGTTCTACCAATTCACTAAAAAAGATACACTGTTAATCATAGCCACATCGTTGATCATACTTTTTTCAGGCTCCTATTATCCTTATATATTAGATCATTTTGGATATTATGTTCCATCTATAAAATGGCTTTCTGAATATGGTCTGATTAAAGGCATATCAAATCTGGATCTGACTCTGGGACAAATGTCGGTTTGGCATATATTTCAGGCAGGATTTTCTAATTTCAGTGATCAATTTTTAAGAATTAATGTTATTATTCTAATCGTTTATGTGCTTTATATCGTTGAAAAAAAATCGTGGATCCAATTGGTATTTGTTCCCATCATGCTTTTGTTTTCCCAGTCTCCAAGTCCTGATCTTCCCGTGATCATTTTTTCATTGATTATATTAAATGAAGTACTTACAGGTAATAATAAGACTAGTCTTTTGTTTGCATTTTCTATTTTTGTTTTTACCATAAAGCCAACAATGATATGGCTTCCGATATTCAGTTTACTTTATTCGATTGTTATCGTAAAGTCAAATTTTAAAAATCTAATACTGGGATGTTTAGTTCTTATTTTATTTTTTATTAAAAACATCTGGACATTTGGTTATCCTGTTTTTCCGGTTCCTATTGGCGATCTTGGAGTATATTGGAAGCCTAATCCGCAATTTTTAAAAATATCTTCTCAATTCGCCGTTCAAAAAACGTATGATATGCAATACTCTTTTGAAGAAATTCAAAAGTTCTCAGCACTGGATTATGCTAAAAACTGGCTTTTCCTGAATGGAATTAAATCCAAGATCAATATTTTATTTATCCTAAGCCTCATTACGTTTATCTTATTTTCAATAAGAAAAAAGAATACTGTCGTTTATTTAATTGCTATTTCGCTCGTTATAAAAACTATACTTGTACTTTTATTTTCTGCTCAGTACCGATTTTTTATAGATGTATTTTTTGTTGTTTTCTTTATCCTGTTTTCACATTATTTCTCCCGACAAAAATCAATAATTACATTTTATATCGTTAGCATATCTGTTATTTCTTTTTTGTCATTCCCTTTATTTATCGGCATCCATATTCCAAGTTACAAAATGGCTCAATTCATGGGAAATTTTGAAAAGAAGCAAATTTACGAACCCTCAAGATATAAGTATACAGCTTTTAACTCTTTTAAGGTTGGAAATCTCAAATTCAATGTTTCTAAAAACTACCCTTATAATTTCGGCACTCCCCTTCCCGCTATTACTCCTTATCAAATTATTGATAATACGAAAGCTCATATCTTCCCACAGCTTATTAATAAAGACAAAATCAAGCAGGGTTTTATCTGGAAGAATATAAATACCCAGGAGAAAAAAGAAGTAAACCATATCATTAACAATACCACTCGACCTAATTAATAGGACGGCCGTTAATATTTATTTTCATTTGAAGTTTTTGAATTTAAAATTCTGGAAAAGCTGTAATTCACAATTAATTTCAACCATTCAAAAGAGAGTATGGAACTTATTATGAATATTATCATTACTTTCCATAAATAGAACAAATACAAAGGCATTATTATATT
This sequence comes from Chryseobacterium sp. ISL-6, assembly GCF_018613715.1. Lineage (GTDB taxonomy): Bacteria > Bacteroidota > Bacteroidia > Flavobacteriales > Weeksellaceae > Chryseobacterium > Chryseobacterium paludis. Next base: position 549,609 of record NZ_JAGGPT010000010.1, read on the forward strand.
AAGAAAAAGCCGTAAATTTGTGCTATGTTCAATACTTTAGGTAATCTTCTCAGTCTTACAACATTTGGAGAAAGTCACGGTGTGGCTTATGGTGGAATAATTAATAACTTTCCGGCAGGATTAACAGTTGATTTTGATAAAATTCAATATGAACTGGATCGCCGTAAACCTGGGCAGTCAGCAATTGTTACTCAGCGAAAAGAAAGTGACACCGTAAAATTTCTTTCCGGAATATTTGAAGGAAAAACCACAGGTACTCCTATTGGTTTTACCATCGAAAATGAAAATCAAAAATCAAAAGATTATGATCATATTGCCAATGCATATCGTCCAAGTCATGCAGACTTTACGTATGATCAAAAATTTGGAATAAGGGATTATCGTGGTGGTGGAAAATCTTCGGCAAGAGAGACTATCAATTGGGTGGTAGCTGGGGCACTTGCAAAACAAATGTTATCTGATATAGAAATTAACGCATATGTGTCTTCTGTTGGCGATATTTTCTGTGAAAAACCTTACCAGGATTTAGATTTCTCAAAAACAGAAAGCAATGATGTACGTTGTCCGGATGCAGAGACTGCTGAAAAGATGATCTCCAGAATTAAAGAGATAAAAAAAGAAGGAAATACTATTGGAGGCACCATTACCTGCGTCATTAAAAATGTTCCTGTAGGAATTGGTGAGCCTATTTTCTCAAAACTTCAAGCTGAACTGGCTAAAGCTATGCTTAATATTAATGCCTGTAAGGGTTTTGAATATGGAAGCGGATTCTGCGGTGCTAAAATGACTGGTAAAGAACATAATGATGCTTTCAACCAGGACTTCACTACAAAATCTAATCTTTCAGGTGGGATCCAGGGTGGGATTTCAAATGGAATGGATATTTATTTTCGTGTGGCCTTCAAACCTGTAGCCACTATTTTAAGACCTCAGGACAGTGTCGACAGAGATGGAAACGCTGTGATTGTTGAAGGAAAAGGAAGACACGATCCATGTGTAGTTCCAAGAGCTGTCCCTGTTGTAGAAAGTTTGGCTGCATTTGTATTGGCTGATCTGTTTTTAATTAACAAGACAAGAAATTTAAATAATTTTTAAACACAAATAATATCAGTCATGAAAGATTATTGGGATAAAGGGATCAATTTTGAGGAATATGTACATATTGGAAGACAAAGACTTGAGAGCCCTGACAATCAGAACGACATAGATTATAAGCAATATTATGAACTGGGTCTTCAGAGAATGGATAGAACCTTAAAAAAGTATATTCCAGACGAGGAACAGCTCAATATATTACAATCTAAAAACTTTGATGGCAAAATTTTAATTATTTCTGAAGTATGGTGTGGAGATGCCAGTGCAACCGTTCCTGCTTTTGTGAAATTTTTTGAAGGTCATAACGAAGTTAGAATCTTCCTAAGAGACAGTGATAAAACTTTAATCAACCAGTTTCTTACCAACGGAACAGAATCGATTCCAAAAGTTATTATTTTAAATAATGATTTTACGGTAAAAAACTCTTGGGGCCCACGTCCAAAATATGGCAAAGAATTATTGTTAAAATATAAAGCTGATCCTGAAGGCTATCCCAAAGATCAGTTCTATAATGATCTGCAGATTTATTATGCTAAAAACAGAGGTAAAGATGCAGTTCAGGAAATTTTAGAATTATTATGAAAAAAAATATAATCTACCTTGTACTTATTGTTATTATTGGAATTATTGCTTTTATTCCGGGGGTAAGAAATTTTCTGAAAGATCAGTTTTTTCCTATTGCTGCCATTGAAAATGCAGTTACCATAAATAAAGATGATTACGATATTGACCTTCAGGGAATCAATGTTCCCAGTACAAATCTTAAGAACTTTAAAGATAAACCTGTTTTTTTAAATTTTTGGGGAACCTGGTGTCCTCCCTGCAGGAAAGAATGGCCAACGATTCAAAAATTGTATGATACAAGAAAAGGGAATGTAGATTTTGTGTTGATCGCGATGAAAGATGAAGAATCAGCGGTAAGAAAATTTCTTAAAGAAAATAATTATACTGTTCCCGTATACATTGCTCAGAGCCCAATTTCAGAAAAGTTATTACCAAAAGCATTCCCTACTACATTCTTATTAGATAAAACCGGGAGAATCCTTATAAAAGAAGATGCTTACAGAGATTGGAATACGGAATCAGTCCATCAGTTTATCGATAATATCATTAAATAAATCTTTTAACGAATTTTTATAATTATTTGGTATAGAATTTGCGAATTTTGTTACGTCAAGAATTTATTTAAACCAAACACAAAATGAAATATTCTAAATTAAATCTGGCTAAAGAGGCCATCAACCATAAAGGTTTTGTAAAAAAAATACCCGACATTTTCAGAATGGTCAAATATTGGAAAAGAGGAATCTACCCTATGAGGTCCATTGATATCATTCTACCTATGTTAGGAATTTTATATATTATTTCTCCGATTGATTTAATTCCAGAAGTAGCTGTTCCTGTTCTTGGGGTGTTGGATGATCTGGCGGTTTTATACCTGGTTATTCCTAAACTGATTAAAGAAGTAGATAAATTTTTGCTTTGGGAAGCTGAACAGAAATTAAATGCAGGAAGTACAAAAGTAATCAACGCTCAAATCGTAGAATAATTTATAAACAACAATTATTTAAGGCCATTCCGATATTCTTGGAATGGCTTTTTATTTATAATTTACCTATAAATTTTTAAGCCTTATTACAAATCCTTAAATTTGCACTATCTAATAAAAAATAATGGAAAGTAAAAAAGAATTCTTTTTGGAGTGCTACAAGCTAGGAATCATTAAATTTGGGAGATTCACTTTAAAAAGCGGTATTGAAAGTCCGTTTTATGTAGATCTAAGACCTTTAGCTTCAGATCCTAAAATTTTAAAAAATCTAGCTAATTATTTATTGGAAATGCTTCCTTTGGATAATTTTGATTTAATATGTGGAGTTCCTTATGCTGCTCTTCCGATGGCTACAGCAATGTCATTGGAAAGCTATATTCCTCTTATTATTAAAAGAAAAGAAGCGAAAGATTATGGCACCAAGAAAATGATTGAAGGGATTTACCAGAAAGGCCAGAACTGTCTTTTGGTAGAAGATGTAATTACTTCCGGAAAATCTTTGTTAGAAACCATCGCTGAAGTTGAGCAAGAAGATCTTAAAGTATCTGATATCGTAGTTGTTCTTGACAGAGAGCAAGGTGGAAAACAGCTTTTAGAAAGTAAAGGTTTCAGAGTTCACACTCTTTTTAATATTTCAGAAGTCTGTACTATTCTTCAGGAAAACGGAGAACTTTCCGATGAAGAGGTAAAAAGAATTCAGGATTTTCTTTTAGGCAATCACATTCAGTTCGAAGAAAAAGTAAGAAGCACTTATGAGCAAAAATTACAATCATCTCAACATTCTGTTTCTAAAAAATTATTAGAATTAGCTATTACAAAACAATCCAACCTTATCGCTTCTGCAGATGTAACGACAACAAGGGAATTGTTAGAGCTTGCTGAAAAAGTAGGTCCACACGTTATTGCATTAAAAACACATATCGATATCATTTCTGATTTTGAGTATGAAAAAACAATCACTCCATTAAAAGAATTAGCTGCAAAACATCAGTTTTTATTAATGGAAGACAGAAAATTCGCAGACATCGGAAACACTCAAGAATTACAATTTACAAGTGGTGTTTTCAAAATCACCGATTGGGCAGATTTTGTAACATCGCAGGTAATCGGAGGTTTTGAATCCTTAGACTGTTTCAAAAATGTAGGCGTTGTTGCTATTATAGGAATGTCTTCTAAAGGAACATTAACGACAAACAGCTACCGTGAGGAAGCTCTTAAAGTATCTTTGTCTCATCCTAATGTTATCGGAGGGGTTTCTCAGAACCAGATCCCTGAAGAACTACTGTTATTTACTCCAGGGGTAAATTTAGCAGATTCTGGGGATGGAAAAGGACAGCAATATAATACACCGGAACACGTCTTCAAAAATCTTCACACCGATTTTATTATTGTAGGAAGAGGGATCTACAAATCTGAAAATCCTGAATCAGCCGCTGTAACTTATAAAAATGAAGGTTGGAATGCCTATGTAAATTCCTTAAAAAAAGCTTAATAGTAAATTTACAAAATCTGTTTAAAATAAGTTATATTTGATCCTTTATCACCACATTGAGAAAGATTATTATTTGTCTTATTTTATTTTTAGGAATTGTACAGGCTTCTGCACAAAAAAAAGACAGCATATACATTGAAGCTAAATTATCTTCGGATAATAAAACACTGGAAATAAAGCAGGAACTGGTTTATTATAACAATTCTGAAAAAGATTTAAAAAGCATAAAGCTATTAAATTGGGTATCTGCTTACCAGAAAAGAGGAACCTCATTAGTTTACAGAAAACTGGAAGACCGAAATAATGATCTGCATTTCGCAAAGCCTGAACAGGTAGGTAAGCTATTAGAGATAAATATCAAAGATTCTGACGACCAAACTGTTTCAATCAGCAAGAGTACATCCGAAGAAAATCTTTTTGTCTCTCTGAATGAGCCATTACTATCTGGTAAAAGCATCAGGTTACAGTTGCAATATACCATGCAGCTTCCTGATAAAACATTCACAGGATATGGTACATCTGACAAAGATATAGCCTTAAAATATTTCTTTATTGTTCCGGATCATTTTGATCCGGACAATATTTCTGAAAGAAATTACCATGATATTGAAGAGTCTATCAGTTTTAACACCCATTGGATAGTTAAATTTGACCTCCCTACCAATTCTTTTATTGAGAGTAATTTACCGGAAATTCAGCACAATTACTTTAAAGGATATTTAGACTCAGATCCAGAGTTTGTGATCTCTCAAAATAAGTATCCTTCCATAAAAATAAATACCGGAGATATTGATACGGAAGTACAATTTGGGTATGCCCTGAAGCCCCAGGAAAAGGAAAATTTAGAATTTTATCTTCCATTGCATTTAAAATTCATCAAGGAAAAAATCGGTTATATACCTGGCAGATTATTTATTTCTGAGAAATTCAGAAGAGATGAAGATTTTTTTGGAAATAATGACATCAGCTTTTGGAAATTCAAGTTTCAATTGTTTAGTGATGCAGAAAAGGTAGATCTTGATTATTTGGGAATTATTGCCAAAAAAATTCTTGATGAAAGTATTATTACAGATAAACAGGATAACCACTGGTTTAAAAATGGATTGAAATCATATATAGAAATTCAATACCTTAAAAAATTCTATGGTGAAACAAAGCTTTTAGGCAAACTACCAGAAGCTACCATTTTTGGAATGAAGCCTTTGAAATTATTCCATGCTTCCAGTGTAAAGCTGATCGATCGTTATGGCCTCACCTATCAGTATATCATGTCTCAGAATCTCGATCAAAAAATCGGAGAGAAATTCGCCGTCTTAAGTAACTTCAATGTGATGGCTATAAGTAGTTTTGAAACTGGAACTTTATTCAACTATTCTGCAGATAAAATGGGATACGAGAATTTCAACAATTTACTAAAAAATTATATCGCTAAAAACACTGACAAGCAAATCGATCCCAAAGATTTCTTAAAAGAGCTTTCAGAAAAAGATAGTAGAACGAGCTATCTAACTGATTTTTTAAAACAAAAAAACAGGGTCAACTTTAAATTACAGAAATTCAAAAAACAGGACGACTCTTTGCATATTAAGATCAATAAAAACACCTTATCTCCTATTCCTGTTAAACTAGAAACCAGAACCACAGAGGACGAAAAGAAAGAATACTGGGTAGAAACAGATGGGGATGAAATGACAAAAACAGTTTCAATTCCGGCATTGGATATTTACAAGATCACACTGAATAATGATTATATTTTCCCAGAATCAAAATACCGGGATAATTTTCTTTACTCCAAAGGTTTATTTTCAAATGCAAAAAAAATTAAACTAAAACTTATAAAAGATATCCCGAATCCTGAGTTTAATGAAATTTATATCAGTCCCAGAATCCGTTTCAATAATACCTATGATAAATTCCTTTTAGGATTTAATATAAAAAATCAATCTTTTTTCGATCAAAAATTCCTCTATTCCTTTACTCCTACATACAGTACAGGTACAGGAAAACTAACAGGTTCAGGAGCAGTATCTTATTCTTTCCTTCCTGCAGAAAGTATTATTCGAAGCCTGACTTTTGGTGTTTCAGCATCTTATTTTCACTACGACTACGATCTTGCCTACAGAAAGGGTTCTATTTTTTCGAATATTAATTTTAGGAAAAACCCTAGAAGTACGGTAAGCAGAGGAGTAAGTGCATCTTACAACTATTTTGAAAGAGATCTAAGTCCTTTAAGGATCGCCAATAGAGATTATGATAAATATAACTTGTGGAGTGTAGGATATGGATACACAGATAGTCAAATGATCCATGAAAAGAGTTTCAGCATTAGTACTCAGGGAATGGAAGATTTTAATAAAATAACGGCAGAAGGATTTTATAGATGGGAATTTGCTCCAAGGCAAAAACTAAGTATCAGAGTATTTGCAGGATATTTTGCAAGGAACGAAACACGAAATAATACATTTAATTATGGAATTTCCAGGGTCTCAAATTATTCTTTTTCCTATAATCTCTTAGGGGAAAGTGCAAATAGCGGGCTTTTATCTCAACAGTTTATTTTAGCTGATGGTGGTTTTAAATCTTTTATCCCGGGAACTGTCAACCAATGGATCACTTCTGTTAATGTAGATACCAGTGTTTGGAAAATATTCCATATTTATGCAGATGGTGGGCTTTATAAAAATAAAAACAATCCTACACAGTTTATCTGGGACAGCGGCATCAAGATAAAGATCGTTCCTGATTTTCTTGAAGTCTACTTCCCTATCCAATCCTCTTTAGGTTTTGAACCGGCATTTAAAGATTATGGAAGACGAATCAGATATACTTTAATTCTTAATCTGGGTTCTATTATTAATGCCGCAAGAAGAGGTTGGTATTAATTTACATTTAAAATTTATTCGATGATAAAATAAAAACAGCCATTATAAAGTGGCTGTTTTTTAATCTAAAAAAGTAAAATTAATCTATTAAGATTTTCTGAGAAACCGGTTCATTGTTAACCATACCTGTAACGATATAATTTCCTTTCTGTAATTCAGCAACATTTAAAGTTTCATTTTCTCTTACAGAAGCAGTTTTTACAACCTGTCCGAACATGTTATATACTTTTACATTTTTAACCTGAGCTCCGAAAGTAATTCCATCATCTTTAACCAAAGTATTTTTAACAAGTCTGTACTTAGATGCTGTAACTTCTCCGATAGCTAATGTTCCTGTTGTTAGCGAAAAATCATCAAAACTTACGCTCGAGTTATTATATGCACGAAGGTGTAACTGTAATCTTGTAGCATTAGCAGGCACAGTAAATATAATTGTCTTTTGTTGCCATGCTGCACTTTTAGGCAAATACTGATTATTAGTTCTTAATGGATCATTGTCTGCATTTGACACTAAATTAATCGGATTATCTGCAGCATCTAAAAAGTTACTCCAGATTCTTCCTCCATTACCTGTCCCACCTATCTTAAACCAAAAGCTTAAGGTGTACTGTTGTCCTGCAGTAACGTTCACATTTTGATAAAATCCAGTTGTTGCAGTTGCTGCATAATTCGCTCCAAAAGAACCAGTGTGAGCATCTGCTATAATACCAGGTGCAGTATAGGATGTGTTCCAACCAGCAGCCCATGGTGCTAAGGTTCCAGTTTCAAAACCTGGATTTTGTACTAAATTTTGCGCTGTAGCAAAAACCAATGATGCAGTAACGCTTAAAATTGTAAAGACTTTTTTCATAATTATTGTTTTTTAACAATTAGTATGGCAAAATTACTTGTATTTTAAAACGATAAAACGGTAAATAGATTAAGTTTCCATTAATAATCCTGTACTAAAAAATTCACATTCAATCGATTATAACATCATAAATCTTGCTATATAATTCATGAAAAAACAGCCACTATAAAAGTGACTGTTTTAAATATCTATGAAAAGTAAAAATTAGTCTATTAGGACTTTTTGAGAGATCGGTTGCCCATTCACAATACCTGTAACGAAATAGTTTCCTTTTTGTAATTCTGAAACATTTAAAGTTGCATTTTCTTTTATGGAAGCTGTTTTCACAATCTGACCATATATATTATATACTTTCACATCTTTAACTGGAGTTCCGAAAGTAATTCCACCATCCTTAATGAATGTGTTTTTAATAAAATTATATTTCAAATTGTTAATATTAGAAACGGCTAAAGTATTTCCTGTTCCTGATATTGTTACATTATCCACTCTTATTGCTCCTGCTGTTGCATAATTCGAAGATGATCTAATCGGTGTGTATACATTGTTATTAGAAGGATTGAATACAGATACAATTCTAACCGCAAAATCGATATTATTGTTGGCTGTAGGAGGAATAGCATTGCTCATACTCGTCCAATTAGAACCTGAAGTTGAACCAACCTCCGTTGCAATACCTACGTTATCCCAATCTGTACCATTGATGGTGTATTGCATTTGGAAATACTTAGAACTCGTATTAGAGCCCACTATGCTAAGTGACACAGAAATTCCAGTGTATCCTACTGTACTGGCAGCAAATTTAAATCCTGCTGTACCAGACCCGGAACCCTGAGCCGGAAAGCCTGAAACACTCCATGACTTACCCGAACCAGGATTCCCGGAAGGAAACGATGGTATGCCACTTGCCACTACTATGGTGGCAGCTCCAGAACCTGTTGTCGCAGCATTTGTACTTCCATCAAAATTCCATTGGGTAATTACGGTTTGTGAATACACACTTGTAGTAGTTGCCAAAGCAACAAATAGAGAATAGATTTTTTTCATCTTTGTGTTCTTAATAATTTTCATATCAAACTTAAGGGTATTTTTTGACGAAAAACAATAATTAGAGCAATTTTCTGTTAATAAAGCTAAACCATCCACCTTTAACATTTTTTAAGTATTTTTACCAATTATTTTGGAAAATTTGCGGAATTTTATTCTAGTATTCTTGTTTCTAATTATGGGCACATTGACAACAAATGCTCAAATTTTCTCATGGAAAAATCCCAATCTTCCAGAAGACACCATAAAAAAGGATAGTATTTTAGCTGCAAAGCTTGAACAGGATATTTTTGCCAAAGACACATTGGACTTTGTACGAACAAGAAACAGGATCATTGTAGATGAAGCGGTTCTTGCTAAAAATGATAAAAAGAGATTTCTAGGGGAATTAAATTCAAAAGGTTCTATTATTCGTGGGATTACTTTTGGTAATAATCAGGGGCAGTCGGTACAGAGTTCAATGGATCTTCAGATCTCAGGAAGGCTTTCTAAAGATGTAACCATATTAGCCAGTATCTCAGATCACAATCTTCCCATTCAGGCAGATGGATATACGCAGACCCTGGAGGAATTTGATAAAATCTATATGCAGCTTAATATAAAGGATAAATCAATTCTTAGAGCTGGTCATTTGGATTTGGTTGAAGCTAAAAACTATTTTTCAAAATATCAAAGGCGAAGCATGGGACTTCAGTTCCAAACCGAATTTGGACAAGATAACAAAACGTTTGTTGATGTTTCTATGGGAGTTGCACGAAGTGAGTTTCACAGAGTCCGTTTTCAGGGAGTTGAAGGTAACCAGGGGCCTTATCGTTTAACAGGTAAAAATGGAGAGCAATTTATTACTCTGATCTCCGGATCTGAACAGGTATTTATTGATGGTATTTTAATGAAACGTGGAGAGAACCAGGATTATACTATTAATTATAATACAGGAGAAGTTACTTTTACCAGTTTCAGACCTATTTTCCAACAGAATTTCATCACCATTTCTTATAACTATACCAACAGAAACTATTCCAGATATCTATTCACCGGTAAGGTTGAACATAGAAGAGAAAAGATGAAAGTAGGTTTAAGCTGGTTCATGGAAAATGATAATAAAAATGCTCCACTGGCATTAAATTTATCTAAAGAGGATGAACAGATTTTGGCCAATGCCGGGAATGATCCTAATTTGATGTACGCCCCGTCTGGAGTAATTACCGAATATGATGTTAATAAAATCCTATATCGTTTAGTTCAAAATTCCGGAGGAAGTAGTCATTATGAATTTTCCACGGCCCCCACTGAAACACTTTATCAGGTCTCTTTCACTTATTTCGGACCTAATCTTGGGGATTATAAATTATCCCAAACGACTAATAATGGTCGGGTTTTTGAATATGTGGGTCCTAATTCCGGAGATTACAGAGCTGTAAGAAAACTTCCTTCACCACAAAAATCGCAGGTGTTTTCAGCAAATTCTGAATTCTTATTGAAAGACGGTAAAATTGGCGCAGATATCGCCTTAAGCAACTACGACCTTAACTTGTTTTCCTCTAAAGACTCTGATCAGAATATAGGATATGCAGGTCGTATTTATGGTAATAAAACGTTCACAAAAGACAACTGGAAAGGAACACCGAGTTTCGAATATCAGCATATTGATAAACAATTTCATATCCTTGACAGAATTAATGATGTAGAATTTTCCAGAGATTTCAACCTAACTCAAGAATTCAGCCAGCGAACTCAGAATAGATTTATTTTTAGTTTCCTGAACAAATGGAATAATAAATCAACATTAAACTATCGTCTTAATTATTTAGATGAGCAGGATACTTATAAAGGCTTTAAAAATGATTTAGATTTCGGCTGGATCAAAGGGAAATTTTTCACCAAAGGAACTTTATCGTATCTGAATACGAATGCCATCCAACAGGATACAAAGTTTATCCGAGGGAGTGCTTCTACAGAATATACAGGTAAAAAAGGAAGTTGGGCTTTTGGAGGAAGCATGGAGCATAATGAAAAGAAATACAATGACACCCAATTAATGGATGTTACGAGTTTCAGCTGGAAAGAACTATTTGTTCAAAAGAAGATCGGTGACAGTACAAGAACGAAGTTGTTGGCTAAAGTATACATGAGAGATAATGACTCGGTTCGTGATAACAGGCTTCAAAATATGAACAATATTTTGGGGATCATGGCAGAAAGTCAGCTTATAAAAACAGAAAAGACTACTTTAAATGTTTTAATCCATTATAGAAAATTCTTCTATCAGAATCAGCAGGATATGGAGGTAAGCAGAAATAATGATTTTGTAGTTGGAAACATTCTTTACAACCAACAGCTCTTCAGAAATGGTATGCGCTTACAGGCTTTCTATGAGCTTGGAAATGGACAGGAGGCTCAAAGGGAATTCCAATATATTAAAGTGACAGACGGCCAGGGAATCTACAAATGGACCGATTATAATGGCGATGGTATTCAACAGCTTGATGAGTTCGAAATTGCAGAATATTCCGACTTAGCCAAATATATCAGGGTATATACCAACTCTGTACGATATATTCCTTCCAATAAGAATAAGATACAGTTGGCTTTATTTGTCAATCCGGCCATCGTTTTTAATTCCGAAAATGCATTTTTAAAACGTTGGAATTTCAATATCTCACTAAATTCTCAAAACTCTTTCTATAAAAAAGACAAGGTCCTTGTTATAAATCCATTCGAAAAAAACAGCGATCAGATCTTAAAAAATCAAAATATCTTAGCCTCAGTACAGTTTAATCCTACTGAAAAATCAGGTTGGAATGGAAATTACAGATATATATCAAATGACAACCTCATCAATGCCAATTTCAGCAATGAAGAGCGGGAGCAGACTTCCCATTTCTTAAATTTAGGGTATTGGTTCAACAAAGAATTCAGAGTAGATTGGGAGAATTCTGTTCACGATATTAAAAATTCATCACAGTTATTTACAACGAGAGATTACAGATTAAATAATTTCGAAACCAAACCCAAAGCCACTTACAAATTTACAGACGCCATACAAGCTGAGCTTTCTTCTGCTTTCCGCCAAAAACAGAGAGTAGATGGTGAAGAATCGTTAAAAGCTTTTGATGTTACCGGAACTATACAATGGGATCGTAAAAAAACATCCATTAGAGGAAACTTCTCATTTATCAATAATAATTTCACCGGAAATAACTTCAGTATAGTAGGAAATCAAATGCTTGACGGGTTAAAACCTGGAAAAAACCAGGTGTGGAGTGTCTTTATTCAGCAAGCGATCAACTCGTTCTTACAGTTAAACCTAAACTATGAAGGTAGGAATTCAGGTGACCGAACCATACATATCGGAAGTATGCAGGTGAAAGCAAGCTTCTAATCAATAATTAAACAGTAATAATCTGTCATTTCTCTACTGATAATTTCCATAGATAATATCTGTCTCTATGAAAGTTTAGAATTTCGTAAATTTGCACCATGATAAAAATAGGCAATATAGAACTGCCGGAATTTCCGCTTTTACTGGCACCAATGGAAGATGTAAGTGACCCTCCATTCAGACGTTTGTGCAAAATGCATGGTGCAGATATGATGTACTCAGAATTCATTTCTTCTGAGGGCTTAATTCGTGATGCTATGAAAAGCAGAAAAAAGCTGGACATCTTCGATTATGAAAGACCTGTTGGAATTCAGATTTTTGGAGGTGATGAAGAAGCTATGGCGATGTCTGCAAGGATTGTGGAAACCGTAAACCCAGATTTAGTTGATATTAATTTTGGTTGCCCAGTAAAGAAAGTAGTCTGCAAAGGTGCTGGAGCTGGAGTGCTGAAAGACATTGACCTTATGGTACGTCTTACAAAAGCTGTTGTTAGTTCGACTCATCTACCTGTAACAGTAAAGACACGTTTAGGATGGGACAGTACATCTATCAATATTGATGAAGTGGCGGAACGTTTGCAGGAAACAGGGATTAAAGCCTTAACTATACATGCAAGAACCAGAGGTCAGATGTACAAAGGGGAAGCTGACTGGGAACATATTTCAAGAATTAAACAAAATCCCAATATAGAAATTCCGATTTTTGGAAATGGAGATATCGATTCTCCTGAAAAAGCATTAGAATATAAACAGAAATATGCCTGTGACGGAATTATGATAGGCCGTGCAGCCATTGGATACCCTTGGATCTTTAATGAAATAAAACACTTCTTTAAAACGGGCGAACATCTTCCGGAACCTACTATTTCAGACAGACTATTGGCCGTACGCCAACATGCAGAATGGAGTGCAGAATGGAAAGGTGAAAAACTGGGTTTAATAGAGATGAGACAACATTACAGTAATTATTTCCGTGGTGTCCCTCATTTTAAAGAATTCAGAAAAAAGTTTCTTGAGGTTTTTACATTAGCAGAAATGGATACCCTGATAAAAGAAACACAACATTTCTACGAAGAGTATCAGGAACAAGTATAAAAATAAAAAGCCATCAAAATATTGATGGCTTTTTTATGATTAATTAAATTTAATAATTAATAACCTTCTGAAGCAGATTCATTTCTAATTAAAGATAATGCCGAGGAAGTTCCAATTCTCTTTACCCCCATACTGATCATTTTCTCAGCATCTTCAGGAGTCCTTACACCACCTGCAGCTTTCACGGAAAGTTTTCCGGCATTATCCAGCATAATTTTAATGCCTTCAAATGTTGCTCCATTAGGTTTCCCATCAGTGGTTACATAAAATCCTGTTGAAGATTTCACAAAAATAGAATGTAAATCCTTTTCAAGAAAATTCTCCTCTGCCCATTCGGAAATATTTTTAGTAAGATCGGCAATTTGAGAATCATTTAAAGCTGCAATTTCAATGATCCATTTTACAGCCTTATGATTTTGTACACATAATGAGGTACATCTTACAAATTCATCTTTTACTAATTGAAGATTTCCTTCAAGGTAAGCCTTATAATTAATTACAAAATCCAATTCATCAGCTCCGTCTTCAATTGCCTTAGAAGCTTCTGTAATTTTGTCTTCAATAGAATAAGTTCCTTCATGAAAACCTATTACAGTACCTACTACAACATTTGAATTCCTTTCCTGAATATATTTTTTGATCTCTGATACATAATCCGGACGGATCATAACCGCAAAAATACCATTATCAATGGCTTCCTGTGTAAGATCTTTATCTTTCTGTAAAGTTTCATTTTCTGAAATCCCCGACTGTTGAGGAGTTTTCAAATATGTTGAGTCCAAATATCTGGCAATATCCATAGTTAATTATACTTTCAATTGTCTGCTTATACCTTGTTCCAAAGATATGAAAGTTTCTGTTCTTGTTACTCCTTTTAATTTTTGAAGTTTATTAAGAATCTGCATCAAATGATCATTGTCTTTGCAAAGAACCTTAAGGAAAATTGTATAGTTTCCTGTGGTATAATGAGCTTCTACCACTTCGTTTACCTCTTTTAAAGATTTTACAACATCTGGATAATGACTTGGCTGATCCAAAAAGATACCGATATAAGAAATTACTTTATACCCGATTTTTTTAGGATTCAGAAAAGAAATTGAATTTTCAATAACCCCAGCATGTTCCAGTTTTTTAATTCTTTGGTGTACTGCAGTTGTTGAAATCCCTACATGTTTCGAGATGTGAGCCAAAGAAGTTTTAGCATTATCCATTAGCATGTAGATAATTTCTTTGTCAATTGAATCTAAATGATAGCTTGCATTTGTTGAATTTTTCATCTTGTAATTTTTTTTTATTTATGTTTTTTTTATTATTTAAATTTCACAAAAACCGGAAAATGATCACTGTAACCTCCTAAATATCTTGTACCAGCATATGTTCTGAAAGGCCTGCCTGCAAATTGCTTATTTCGGCTGCTAATCTTTTCAGACTTAAATATTCCGGCACTTTCAAATGACACACCTTCATTATTCTGATCATTAAAAAATGACTTTGACAATATAATCTGGTCAAACAATAGACCAGATTTATAATGAAAAGTAGAATAATTTCCAGTAAAAAACAGTTCACTAAAGGGGTTTTCTAACATTTTTTCATGATTATTATCATAAAGAATGTTAGTGAGGTTTTCATCATCTGGGTTTTCATTAAAATCTCCACACAAAATTATATGCTCACTACTACTGCTCACTATATTCAAAATTCTGTTACGAATTTCTTCCATTATAAAGTCTCTTTTTGGTTTATTAACGTCTTTCTCTCTCTTAGAGGGAAGGTGAGCGATAAAGACATTAATAATCTCTCCTTTATATTTTAATTTTGAATAAAGTACATCTCTAGTTGTGTCGTAATATTCAGTGTTTTTATTTGTAATTTCAAAAAAGAATGTAATAGCTTCTGAATCTATCACTTCTACTTTGCTTTTATCATATAACATGGCAACATCAACCTTTCTTTCATCCATAGAATTGTAATGTACAATTCCATATTGAGAATTAAAAGGATCCATCTCCACAAGCTCTTCTAAAACTTTCCTTCCGGAAACTTCAGATAAACCAATTATAAATGGCAATACACCATTTTCTTCTTTTATCAATTGAAAAACATGCGCAATTTTGAAAAGCTTATTGGAGTACTTTCTTTCATCCCAGTTCCTCAAACCTGATTTTGTCGGATCATATTTATGAACAGGTTTTACATCCGGCAAAAATAAATTTTCTACATTGTAAAAAGTGAAAAGCTCCATTAACGCATATTTCTATTTTTAAATAATCTTGATTTTGAGGTTGTTAATTTTTGGTAGGTCAAATTACAAAATATTGTTTTTGATTTTGTACTAAAAAAAAATTTTAAGGACATTTTAATAAATACAATCTGTGAAAACCCTTAACAAATTCGATCTTAAATCGTAAGAAACAAAATCAAAATAGCAAAATAATAATAATTTATTAAAAACGACTATAAATCCATAATAGTTTTTACTTTATTATTTTGCTTTCTATTACAATTATTATTCCATTTTATACAAATTTTGCAAAAAAAGAAAAAAACAATTTAGTAAACAAAGAAATCTCTCAACAAATTACATTAGATCAGGTCGTTTCTCTTTAGTTATTCTTACAGCTTCATCATGACGCCATTCTTCGATTTGTTTAAAATTTCCACTCAGTAAAATTTTAGGAACCTCCAGGCCTTTATAATTTTCAGGTCTCGTATAAATCGGTGGCGAAAGAAGATCATCCTGGAAGCTATCTGTAAGAGCGCTTTGCTCGTCATTTAAAACACCTGGAATTAATCTTATGATGGAATCTGCTAAAACACATGCCGCGAGCTCTCCACCTGTAAGAACATAATCTCCAATCGAAATTTCCTTAGTAACATGCAGATCTCTCACTCTTTGATCAATCCCCTTATAATGTCCACATATAAAAATTAAATTACCTTTTATGGAAAGAGAATTAGCTATTTTCTGATTCAATGTAACTCCATCGGGTGTAAGGTAAATAACCTCATCATACAACCTTTGGGATTTAAGGTTAGAAATACATTTATCCAAGGGTTCAACCATCATCACCATTCCTGCTCCACCACCATAGGGCTCATCATCTATCTGTCTGTGCTTATTTATTGCCCACTCTCTCAAGTGGTGAAAATGTACTTCTGCTAATCCTTTATCCATTGCCCTTTTCAAAATAGAAGTTTTGAATGGACTTTCCATCAGTTCCGGAAGTACGCTTATAATATCAATTCTCATTGTAATGTTCCATTTTTCTTAGTAGGCGAAATAATTAATCGTAATGATGAGTCTTTATTGAAATAGCTCCACATCCAATTGAAAAATACGGCAAGCTTATTTCTAACACTTAAAATCAGCATCAAATGTAAAAACATCCAGAAATACCATGCTAAAAAGCCCTGAAACTTTATAAATGGCAAATCTACAACTGCTCTGTGCTTTCCAATAGTTGCTAAAGATCCTTTATCATGATATTCAAATTCTGTCCACTCATTATTATTCTTTAAAAGATTCTTACCTAAATTTTTCGCCTGATTGATTGCTACATTTGCCACCTGAGGGTGGCCTTGTGGATATTTTGGAGTTTCCATATAGGCAATATCTCCAATGGCAAAAATATTATCGTAACCTTTTATTTTATTATATCGATCTACTATATATCTGTTTCTAATTAATTTTTCTTCAGGAAATCCTTCTACTGTATTTCCGGTTACTCCAGCTGCCCAGATCACGTTATTGGACGGAATTTCTTTGCCGCTTTTCATGATCACTTTATCACCATCATAATCTGTAACTATTTCTCCACTTAAGAACGTTACACCAAGGTCTTTAAGATATTTTTCAGACTTCTCCTGCGCTTCGCTACTCATTACAGCAAGGGGCTTCTCTGTAGAACTCACTAAAATAATTTTAAGATTATCAAAACTCATGTAAGGATAATCTCTAGGAAGGATATCTTTTTTCATTTCTGCAAAAGCTCCTGCCAGCTCTACTCCGGTTGGACCGCTACCTACAATTACAATATTCCAGTTTCCATCATCACTTCGGCTCTTTTCCAGAATGAGTTTCTCAAAGGTCATCAAAACATGATTTCTGATTCCTATTGCTTCCTGGGTATTTTTCATTCCGAAAGCTCTGCCTTCAAGATCCTTATTTCCAAAAAAATTCGTCTTACAACCGGTGGCAATAATTAACTTATCATAACGAAATTCAGCCTCATCTGTGATCACCTTATTTTGTGAAGGATCGATCTCTTTTACCTCTGTTAAACGAAATTGAGTATTTCTGGATTGTTGAAAAATTTTCCTGAACGGAAAAGAAATATTGGAAGGTTCTATCCTCCCACACGCTACTTGATAGAATAAAGGCTGAAACATATGATGGTTTACCCTATCCAGAACAATTACTTTTTTATTTTTATTGTTCAACGTTTTCGCAAGCTGCAATCCCGCAAAACCTCCTCCGATAATGATGATTTTTTCGCGTGTTTCCATAATATACAAATTTACTGATTTTATTTAGCATTTTACTTGTTAAAAAGTTAGTTTTGCAAAACTTTATGACGAGAAAAAAGTATACCAAAAAAACTGCCAAAAACGTTCATAAGAAAAGACGGAAGAATTATTTTTTTCGTCGCAAGGTGGTATTGGCTATCCTGATCATAGCTCTTATTGGGACAGGGTTTTATCTAAAGCAATCCATCAGCTATTATTACGCCTTATACTTTAATAAATTCACTCATAAAAAGCTTCACAACAGCGAAAAAGAAACTTTAAGAATTCAAAAAATCCTTTCTGATAATCTCGATAAAACCTATGGTTTTGATGTCTCTCATTATCAAAACAGAGAAGACATTAAATGGGACAGCTTAAGCATTGGAAACAAAACGATTCCTTTAGAATTTGTTGTTATGAGAGCGACAATGGGAAATAAAAATGCGGATAAACATTTTGATGAATTCTGGACGCAAGCTAAAAAGCATGAGCTTATTCGGGGAGCTTATCATTTCTACAGAGCCGACGAAGACCCAATTATTCAGGCCAATAATTTTTTAGCCAATGTAAAATTGGAAAGTGGAGATCTGCCTCCAATTTTAGACATTGAAAAAATCCCCAAACGTAAAACTAATAAAAAGCTGATCGAGGATTTAAAAGTCTGGTGTAAAATCATTGAAGAAACCTACGGTAAAAAACCCATTATCTATACGTATTATCATTACTATAAAGATTTTCTAAAAGGTGAGTTTGATGGCTACCCACTTTGGTTAGCTAATTATAATGAGGTCCCTATCCCTTCTCCTGATGATGAATGGGATTTCTGGCAATTCACAGAAAGCGGGATTGTTCATGGCATCAATACCAAAGTAGATCTGGATATATACAATGGCAGCTCCTGGTCTTTGAAAAGACTGACTTTAGATTAGTTATTTCCCTAAGAATTCTAAAAGATCCGCATTAAGTTGATCCGCATTTTCGAATGGGATAAAGTGAGTCGCCTTTGCATAAATCTTAAGCTTAGCATTGGGAATTTGTTTAGCAATAAATTCTGTATGCACTTTTTTTATCACATCATTTTCTCCTGCTATCACCAATACCGGACTTTGAATTTTTTGTAAAGAACCTTTACTGATATTGGGTTCTTTAATCATGATTTTCAAAATTCTGGTCTGATTAAATTTTTCAGGTTTATTTTCAAGCTCTAAAACCTGAAGCTCCGTTTTCATATGATTCAAAAGACGCTCATCTACTCCATCAGGTTGAACATTAGCCCCTATTGTTACCAGCTTACTTACATTTTCCGGATATTTTAAAACAAATTCAAGTCCTGTATTTCCACCATCACTCCAACCTACAATATTGATCTTTTTAAACCCTAATTCATCGGTCAATACTTTAAGATCATCTGCAAAAATGGAATAGGTTAAATTATTTTTAGAAGTATCTGTACTTCTCCCCTGTCCCCTTGTGTCTAAAGCAATCACTTTATATTTTTTGGATAATACGGGAATTTGTTGATAGAAATCTTTAATACTTCCGCTATTTCCATGGAGCAATACTATGGGTTCTCCTTCCCCATAAACTTCATAATATAAATCGGCATTCTTCACTTTCAGAAATTTCCCCACAGAGGTGTTTTTCCCATATATAGAGTTTTCAGATGCTTTTTGGTACTGACTGAGGTCAGGAATCAGATCTTCAAGACTTTCATCCTGATTTTCGGATTCATCCTTTATGTTATTTCCACTCTTATCTACTTTAACATCAATATTAATGGCAGGTGCGGCTAATGTTACTTTTTGCCAGTCTCCATAAAATTCTCTTAAAAATCCAGTTCTGAAAAGGGCTGCACTGATATTTATTTTACCATTGAATTTCTTCAAAAACTGAATCCCAATAAAGAATTTCCCCTGGACCCAAATATTATAGTCATTTACATTTAATGTAAATGCCCCTGATTTTATCATGTCTTCAGTAAGCTCAACTGTAATCTCTTCATTTAATATATTCTTATCAGGAAAGCCATTTTTCTCACTGTAAATAGTATAACGCATCAATACAGGCTGATCAGAAACATAACTTGCTATATTCAGATTAATATTTTTGATCTTCGATCTTTTATTTGCATTAAACTCCAATGCCGTTTCTCCAAGAAAGTTCTTTTGATTAAATTCCGGATTTACTGAATACATAATACTTTTCGTTTTTGTATTCACCCCCCAATTTTTATCGACTAATTTTTTAGGCGTTAGTTTCACCTCTTGAATATTCTTAACTTTTTCCTTTAAAAGTATTTTTTGAGAATTATACTTTACAAAGCTTTGAATCGTTTCGGTATAACTTTCATATCCAGCTACTTCAATCCTGATATTCCCACCCATATTAGCCTTAGAAAGATCAATTGAGAAATTTCCCTTTTCATCAGAGATAACCCCTATATTTTCTTTTTCCACACCTATTTTCACATAAGGAATTGGAAGATTCTCTTCTTTAGAAAATATGGTTCCGGAAATCAACTGGGCATTAAGATAGAATGCAAAAAACAAAAGGAATAAAGAATTGATTTTTTTCATGATAAAAGTTTGACACAAAAATCTACTTTTATCTGATTAAAAAATCACAACACGTTATTAAAATTTATCACTTTTTAGTTAAATTATTCCAAACAACTTCTCACCTAAAAACTAAATTTTTGAAGGTCTAAGGATATTATTACCTTTACCATATTGATTCCAGTAGATGAAACAGACGATTCCTACCTTTAGCTTAAATTCTATTTCCAAACATGGTTTCATTGTGGAAAAAATTACAGATCGCATTAGCAGCCCCGATGACAACCTTATGGATAAAGGAATTCACAGAGACAGTCATTATATCTTTATGTTCCTGCAAACCGGATATGCAAAAATGATGGTAGACTTTAAAGTTATAGAGGCTGAAAATACTAACATCTACTGTCTCTTGCCAGGGCAGGTACATCAGGGTCTTCTGATGGACAAAGTTTGCGGATGGTTTGTTGCAGTAAATGTAGATCTGGTTCCTGATTTTATCCGTTCTGTTTTTGAAGAATCTATAATGGATTTCAACCCTTTACCATTGAACAGTATATGCGCTGGAAAGTTTCATGATTTTGCTCAATTACTTTACAATTCGTACACAGAAGAAATGCTGTCTACCAAGGAAGGCTTTTTTATTACTAAGTCTTTACTTAATGCTTACACAGGAATGTTTGCCTCTTTTTTTTTAAATGAAAATAAGCCTGAAAGATTAAAAGAAAGTCGTGCCTGGCAACTTACCCGACAATTTAGAATTTTGGTACGAAAAGAATTTATCACCCTAAAAAGTCCATCTTTATATGCAGAACTTTTAAACATTTCACCAGGTTATCTAAATGAAGCCGTAAGCAAGACAACAGGAAAATCAACGTTATATTGGATTCAGCAGGAAATCTTAGTAGAAGCAAAGCGCTTACTATTTTTCACCAATTGCACCGTTAAAGAAATTGCCTATCAGTTGGGATACAATGATCACACCTACTTTTCCCGTTTATTTTCTAAATTGGAAGGAATTACACCATTGTCTTTTAGAGGAAAGAGCAGAAAACAAATTCCCTCACCATGAATAGTCCAATCAATTCCATGAAATGACTATTGGTATTTTTTCAGTTTGCAGCTTCCTTTGCAATAAAATATTATTATGTCAAGTTTACCAAAATGGATCAATGATGCCGTCGAGAATCTATTGCCGTCCAAATTTAAAGATTGTACCATTACAGAAACAAACTATATCACAAATTATCTTAAACAGATAACTTTCGTGACTGATCTTTCCGATATATATTTTGAGCCTGCCTATGCTGTAGGATTTAGAATTAATGACCGGGATTTTCGTAATTATTCACCCTTTCATTTTAACAAAGAAAAAGGAAGCTTTGATGTTCTTTTCCATATTCATGATACAGATGCTGTAGGTTGTAATTTCATCAATCGTTTGTCTGTAGGTGAATCTCTTAAAATGATCATCCCCAGAGGAAAAAGATTTTTCGATCCCGACGCAAAGATCCACTTCTCAATAGGTGACGAAACTTCTTTAGGAAGTTCAATTTCAATTCAGGAAACCGCTGAAGAATCTAATGCTTCATTTGTATGCCTCCATGAGGTGGAAGACCCTTTCGTTCTGGAAAATCTTGGTCTTTACGGTTATTACACTTCCAAAAATAATTGGATGTCTATTTTAAATCAAATCAATGAATTTTTAAGAGAGGAAAAGAAAGCTGTAGAAAATGACGAAGTTACATTTTACCTTACCGGTAATGGTAAAACAATGTCTTTTTTACGAAGATACCTCAAAGAAAAAGGAGTGCGTTCTGCAAATATCAGATCACAAGCGTATTGGATAGAAGGAAAAAAGGGTTGTAAATATCACTGTACTGCAGCATTAAATAGACGTTAAGGATCAAAAATATCGTTAAAAATATTTTATCCTGTAAAACCTTCAATATTTCGTATTTTCGCGCTACGAAATCTTTATAGAATGAATTACGTTGCGGCTGAGAACCTTACTAAATCGTATGGGGTAAAAGTTTTATTTAAAAATATTTCTTTCAATATCAATGAAGGGGACAAAATAGCTATTGTTGCTAAAAACGGAAGTGGAAAGTCCACTCTGTTGAAAATATTGATGGGAAAGGAAATTACTGACAGTGGGAATGTAATCATCAATAAAGATATACAGGTTGTTTTATTTGATCAGGAGATTGACTATGATCCCAATCTTACGATCGATGAATTTATGATGACTCTTGATTCTGCACCTATTGCAGCTCTTAAAAATTATCATAAATCCCTACATTCAACAGATCTTGATTTTATTGAAAAGGCATTGGCTGATATGGAAGTTCATAAAGCCTGGGATCTTGAGAATGAAATGAAACAGATCCTTTCGCAGCTTAAAATTACAGATCTGGAAGCTAAGATGGGAACACTTTCGGGTGGACAGATCAAACGTGTTGCTTTGGCAAAATTACTAACAGAAACCAGAGCGGAGCATCGTCATACTCTTTTAATAATGGATGAGCCAACCAACCATCTGGATGTGGAAATGGTAGAATGGCTTGAAAATTATTTAAATAAAGCTAAAATTACTCTACTACTGGTCACCCACGACCGTTACTTTTTGGATGGTGTATGTAATATTATCTGGGAAATGGAAGACAATAATCTTTATTTCCATAATGGTTCTTATGCTACTTATCTTGAGAATAAAATGATAAGAGAAGACAATCTCAATTCTACCATTGATAAGGCAAATAACCTTTACAGAAAGGAATTGGAATGGATGCGAAGACAGCCTAAAGCGAGAACCACAAAATCAAAAAGTAGAATTGACGCTTTTTATGAAACTGAAAAAGTGGCTAAAACAGACACTTCAAAACAGGGTCTTGAACTTGATTTTGAAATGAAACGTCTTGGTAATAAAATCCTGGAACTTAAAAATATTGACAAGAGTTTTGGTGATAAATTATTATTAAAAGATTTCAGCTATTCATTCCAACGTGGAGAGAAAGTAGGAATTGTAGGTAAGAATGGTGCGGGAAAATCTACTCTTTTAAATATTATTCAAGGATTTGAAAAGGCCGATAGCGGAGAAATTGAAACAGGAGAAACCATTTCTTTCGGTTATTTTTCACAAAAGGGGCTAACTTATAAAGAGGATGAAAGGGTCATTGATTTTATTAAAGAAATTGCAGAATTCTATCCGTTAGCGAATGGAAAAAGCCTTTCAGCATCTCAGTTTTTAAGACTCTTTTTATTCGATGATCAAACACAATACTCTCCTATTTCAAAACTTTCCGGAGGTGAAAAAAGAAGACTGCATTTGATGTATATTCTTTATCAGAATCCAAACTTCCTGATTTTTGATGAGCCTACCAATGATCTCGATCTTCCTACATTAACGGTTCTTGAGAACTTTTTACAGCAGTTTCAAGGCTCATTAATTATTGTTTCTCACGATAGATATTTTATGGATCGAATTGTTGATCATATTTTAGCTTTTGAGGGTGAAGGAAAAATAAAAGATTTTATTGGAACTTTCTCAGAATACAGAGAAGCAAAAAGCCGTGAGGATGCTTTAGAAAAAAATGCACCTCAAAAAACGGAAGTTAAAGAAACAGCACCAGTTCCTGTTATAGCTCCACCAACAAATTCCAAAAAGCGAAAACTTTCTTTTAAAGAACAAAGAGAGCTGGAAACTATTGAAAAGGAAATGCCTCAATTGGAAGAACAGCGTGAGAAGATCCTTGAGCAACTTAACAATGAGAAAGATTATGAAAAGATTTCAAAACTTTCTGCGGAATTGGAAACCATCTCAGGAAAGCTGGAAGACCATGAAATGAAATGGCTGGAGTTTCAGGAAATCCTGGGTGAAGCTTAAGATGATCAATTAAAATATAAAAAAATTCGGCTTCACATTAAGTGAAGCCGAATTTTTTATGTCAGGTTAAGAACTTTTTCTTCGTTCGAGCTTTTTATAGAAGCATCAATAAGTTTCATATTCTGAATGACTTGTTTTCCCGGGGAAGGCAAGTCATATCCAAAAACAATATGTTCATAAATCTCCTGGTAATAGTTCATATAGTTTCCAGGTTCACTGGTTGTTAGAATTCTTTCTGTTTCAGAGTGGTCACTGATATAATTTAAAATCCCATCAAAATCTTTCAAAGGAAGCATCCAGCTTTCACCATACGTTGGTAAAGTTCCTGCTACCAGTTCTGCCTCCTGATTGTCTG
The DNA here is from genome assembly GCF_018613715.1 of Chryseobacterium sp. ISL-6. GTDB lineage: Bacteria > Bacteroidota > Bacteroidia > Flavobacteriales > Weeksellaceae > Chryseobacterium > Chryseobacterium paludis. Next base: position 574,302 of record NZ_JAGGPT010000010.1, read on the forward strand.
TCCTTTCCTGTAAAAAGCTCCCTTTACTACCATGAACCATATAAGCATAATGTGCCTCTTTGCTAAAAACAGATGATTTTAATCTGATCCTCATGTTATTTTTATAATATAATAGGATCTCAAAATAATCATTCGCATATTCTGCCCCTTTCATTGAAAAAACATCGGCGAAAAGCTTTTCTGGAAATCCAAAAAGCTGAACCGCCTGATCCACTAAATGAGCCCCTAAATCGTGAAGCGATCCTGAACCTGTTTCTTGTGGGTTTTCCTTATGCTGCTTTCCACTCGGTTCAGTGCGAAATCTATCGAATCGTATTTCAACCTCTTTGATGTCTCCAAGATTTTTGCTATTAATAATTTTTTTTACCTGAAGAAAATCACGATCGAATCTTCTGTTTTGGTAGACGCTCAAAAACAAACCTTTTTCTTCAGCCAGTTTCACCAATTGCTCAGCTTCTGAAACATCTACTGTAAAGGGTTTTTCTACAATAACATTCTTACCCGCTTCAAGAGCCATTTTTACATATTCAAAATGTGTCTGAACAGGAGTGTTAACTACTACTACTTCCACATCTGAGTTATTCAACATCTCTTCTACTGAACGATAAATCGTAGCATCAGGATATTTTTCTTTTGATTCTTCTTTACTTCTTTCTACTACAGCAGACATGAAAAAACCAGGATGTTCTTTCAAAAAAGGTGCATGGAAAACCTTTCCGCTCATTCCAAAGGCACAAAGACCCACTTTTACCAATTGCATACTTTATTTTTTAACAAAGATATTGAGAAAAATTTTCTCTGTGACTACTATAATTGATATAGTAATAATTCATCATTTATTAAAACATGATAAATATCACTGCAATCATTTTTATTGATTCTAAATAATGATATGCTAAATACTTACTTTTGCGCGTTATTTAAACCCACTCTAAATAAAACAAAATGAAAAGACAAATTACTACTTTAGGTTTTATGATAATATCCCTTTCGCTAAGTGCACAAATGGGACATAAATCTGAAACCGACACTATCAGAATTCAAACTATTGAAGACGTAAATCTCCATAAAACAGGTAATCCAAATAAAGCTAAATCATTATCTACAAAGTCAAACCTTACGGTAATGGAGAACCCGCAGCCCATTGCCATAGTTACTCATGAAGTAATTGAACAACAGCAGGCCAAGCAATTAAGTGATGTCTTACAAAACATAAATGGAGTATACCTTACTTCTGCAAGAGGAGGCTCTCAAGATAGTTTTGGTGCTCGTGGTTTTACTTTTGGGAATGATAATATTTTCAAAAATGGAGCAAGAGTTAACAGTGGAGTATTTCCTGAAGTAAGTGGTTTAGAAAGAGTGGAAGTATTAAAAGGAGCAAATGCTATGCTTTATGGAAACACAGCAGCAGGAGGAATCATTAATATGATTACCAAGAAACCAAAGTTCAATTTTGGAGGAAGTGTTGGTTTAAATGCAGGAAGCTGGAATTCATATAAACCTACAGTGGATATTTATGGTCCATTATCAAAAAATATAGCTTTCAGAATAAATGGGGCATATGAATATGCAGAAAGCTTCAGGGATGTTGTTCAGTCAACAAAATATTATTTCAATCCTTCATTCTTATTTAACTTAGGAGCAAATTCTCAGTTAATTGTTGAAGCTGATTATCTTAAAAACGACTTAACTCCGGATTTTGGAATTGGATCAATTACCAAACAGGATGGGCTTACCTATGAATTGAATAGTTTACTTCCTCGAAATGCTTTCTTAGGAACAGACTGGCAATATCAAAACGTGCAACAGGCTTCCACAAATATAACTTTTAATCATCAGTTTACTGAAAAATGGTCTTTAAATGCAATTGCCTCTTATCAAAGCTATACTAAAGATTATTATTCAACTGAAAGGGTTCAATGGACCTATGATGCGGACAATCGTTTGAAATGGGATCGTCCATTAAACAAAACTTTTAATGAACAAAACTACACTTCATTACAAGTTAATGTGAATGGTGAATTTAATACAGGAAAAATTAATCATAAGATATTAGTTGGTGCCGATGGAGATTATGGTGTAATAAATAATTACACTTACACCAATCCTACAAAATATGGAACCAATGGAAATACTTTAAATGGTATTATTTATATGGATGATCCAAGTACTTGGGCAAGCGGGTCAATACCTGATGCTTCATTAAAGGATAGAACAAAAATCCCAACTCAAAGATTTGGCATCTACTTACAGGATTATATTAGCTTAACAAAGCAGTTTAAGGTTATAGCAGGATTAAGATGGTCATATTTAGAAACAGTATCTAATTCTTTTAGGGATTTTGTCAAGAATACTGAATCCGATAAAATTAACACAGCTACAGCAGATAACGCATTCTCTCCGAAGGTAGGGCTTGTTTATATGCCTAATGACAACCTATCTGTTTTCGCAACCTATACCAATTCTTTTGCACAGAATACAGGGCAGGACATTTATCAGCAAACTCTAAAGCCCACAACCATTGATCAATATGAAATGGGTATTAAAAAGAATTTTTGGAACAATGCGCTTGCGGTTAATTTAACTGCTTATCAAATTGTATATAACAATTATTATCAGACTGCACCTTTTTTAGCAAATGGAAATGCAAACTCTGATTCATTCTATAAAGAATTTGCAGGTAAAATGAGAAGTCGTGGTGTAGAACTGGACATTACAGGAAATCCAATTGATGGTCTTTCAATCATTGGAGGCTTCTCTTATAATAATTCTGTTTATTTAGATACTCCTGAAATATCCGGTTATATAGAAAAACAAAGATTAGTAAGGACTCCGGCAACTACAGCTAATGGTTCAGTATTCTATACCCTACAAAATTTTGCAAAAGGACTAAAAGTAGGATTAAGTGCATACTATATAGGAGATAGGCTGGCAGGATGGAATGACACTAAAACTGGAGCAAATAGTCTGCAAGCCCGAAAAGGAATTAGTAGAGTATTTGAATTAAAAGATTACACCACTGTTGCATTATCTCTAGGCTATGCATGGGATAAATTCAGTATCCAAGGAAAAGTAGGTAATCTATTTGATGTTGTTAACTACAACGTTCATGAAAACTACTCTGTAAATCCAATAACTCCAAGAAACTATTACTTTACATTGACTTACAAACTTTAAAAATAATAACATAAATTATTTTTTCATTTAAAGTGGAAGTTGCATTTTTGCAGCTTTCACTTTTTTAAATAACAAACAATAGATATGGATAAAATAAAGGATACAAGAAGTTTTATGAGGATTACCCATCGATATTTGGGTTATTTTCTGGCAGGAATTATGGCCGTTTACGGAGTAAGTGGTGTTCTCCTCGTTTACAGGGATACGGACCTCTTAAAAAAAGAAAAAAATTACAGTACAATTGTCGGTAAAGATCTTTCTGAAAAAGCATTAGGTAAAGAGCTAAAGATTAAAAATTTTGAAATAGAAAGTAAGGTTGGCAATATCGCATATTTTAAGCAGGGAGCTTACAATATGACAACCGGTGAAGCAAAATATGTAAAAAAAGAATTGCCCTTTATTCTGGATAAAATGACAAAACTTCACAAAGCACAGTCTAAAGACACCCTATCACCACTCAATACTTTTTTCGGAGTCGCTTTATTTTTCTTTGTTATTTCCAGCTTCTGGATGTTCAATCCAAAAACAAAAGCCTTCAAACGGGGAATGATTTTTACTGTTGCGGGACTTATCATTTCTATTATATTGGTCTTTATTTAGAAATTATAAAATACTTAATGAAACGCCCTTTAAAATTGGATTTTCATTTTTCTTAATTTAACATTAATTTGGTAAAATTAGCTAAAAATGAGTACTATGGCACATTTATTGATTTTCACCATCTATAGAATAATAAACATTAATTATTAAAAATTATAAATTATGAAAAAACTAATCTTAACAGGAATACTAGCAGTGGCTGGTTTAGCTACAACAATGAATGCTCAGATTCAAAAAGGTAACTGGATGGTTGGTAGTAGTATTGTAGCTAGTAATTTTGGTCTTAATACAGGTGGCGGATACAACATTTCTTTACAACCGAAAGCAGCTTATTTTATTGAAGATAATATCGCTGTCGGTGGTTATGTTGATTTAGGTTTTAATAAAGTTACAAAGGGAACACCTACAAATTTTGTATATAAAGTTGGTGCTTTAGGACGTTATTATGTATCGCCAGGAGAACAAGGTATAAATAATCTTTTACACCACGGACGTTGGTTCTTTGAAGGTAACGTTGGTATCGGAGGAACATCTACTGAAGGTAGTAATTCTACAACAGGTTTAGATTTTGGTGCTGGTCCTGGATATTCTTATTTCATTACACCTAACATCGGTGTTGAAGGTCTGGTTAAATACAATGGTGTTGCAGGATTTGGTAATGAAGGTTTAACATCTACATTAACTTTCAATATTGGATTTAGTATTTATTTACCTACATCTAAAGGAAAAGAAATTATGAACGACGTAAAAAATTAATCTGTAAAAAGATTAGCTTTTACAAAACATAAAAGTGCCTCGAAGAATTTCGAGGCACTTTTCGTACAAATTAAAACTAAACTATAAAAAATCAAATAAATCACGTATTGGGTTGAGGCGTATATCTTAAATACGGCTTTATTTCAGTAACTCCTTTAGGGAATATTTTACGAGCATCTTCTGTTGATATGGATGGTGGTATAATAACATCTTCTCCATTTTTCCAGTTTACAGGGGTAGCTACTTTATGAGAATCTGTTAACTGAAGAGAATCGAGAACTCGGATAATTTCATTAAAATTCCGTCCAGTGGATGCCGGATAAGTAATAATTAAACGGACTTTTTTTGCCGGATCAATAATCAATAAAGAACGAACTGTAGCAGTCGCTGAAGCATTTGGATGGATAAAATCATACAACTCTGAAATTTTCCTGTCTTTATCTGCGATAATCGGGAACTGAACTTCTGTATTCTGTGTCTCATTAATATCTTTGATCCAACTTTGATGATCTTCCACTCCATCTACGCTCAACGCAATTACTTTTGTATCTCTTGCTTCAAATTCTGACTTCAGTTTAGAAGTAAAACCGAGCTCGGTAGTGCAAACAGGAGTATAATCTGCAGGGTGTGAGAATAGAATCCCCCAGGAATCTCCCAGATAATTATAAAAATCAAGATCACCGGCAGTTGTTTCTGCCTGAAAGTTTGGCGCGGAATCTCCTAGTTTAATTGACATAATATTCTCTTTTTATAGTCTACAAATTTAGTAGACTTTTTCAAACTGGCAAATTTTTTGATGAAAAATTATATATTAGATTAAAAAAAAATTAATACATGGAGAAAATTGGTTTAAGTTATGTTGATGTGGTCTATAAAGTCTTGCAAAGCTGGTATCTGAAATTTGCAGAACTTACCCCTAAATTGATTGTTGGAGTACTGGTTTTTTCTTTTTTCTTATTTACAAGTAAATATCTGAGTAAGATTGCGGTTAAGGTCTTCCATAAATTATTTCCCAAAAGCCAAAAAGAAAGTTCTCTGGTCACTTTACTAGCTGTTTTTCGATTCATCATTATGATGATGGGAAGTTTTATAGCTTTAGAAATAATGGGATTCAGTGGCTTTCTCTGGAAATTCATCGGAAGCTTAGGAGTTGCCGGGGTGATTGCCGGGGTTGCATTAAAAGATCTTGTATCCAGTATATTTTCTGGGATGCTGATAGGAATTGATAAAGCTTTTAAGGTGGGTGATTATGTATCTATCGGAACCAACTCCGGAACCGTACAGGAGATTGGATTTCTTACTACAAAAATAATTACAGATGACGGAAAAAAAGTATATATTCCTAATCAGGTCATTTTCAATTCTCCGTTTTCAAATATTACCGCTTCACCACAGAGAAGAATCATATTGAATTTTGAAATTCCTGCAGATGAAGATATCAACAAAGCTCAAAAAGGAATCTTAGAAGTCATAAAAGGCTTAGAATATGTCGATAAACTGGATACCGCTGAAGTTGTATTTACAGATCTTAAACAGGGAGTATTTAATCTTCAGGCTAAATTCTGGATGACTGTAGGTGCTAATATCACCCGTGTTAAGAGTGATGCTTATTTACAGATCAAACAACGCCTCGATTCCGATAATATCTTACTTGTTACCCCAACAAGTATCAGTATTACAAGTGGAGACAGTAATCTGGCAGGAAATCAATAGAAAAATAAAAAAAACCGTTTCAGTTTTGAAACGGTTTTTTTATTTATTTAAAAATTTCAGGCTTATGCTAAAACTTCTTTTACTTTGTTTGCAGCTTCTTCTAAAGTAATTGCAGAGTGTACTGGAAGACCAGACTCATCAATTAATTTTTTAGCTTCTACAGCGTTAGTCCCTTGTAATCTTACGATCAACGGAACAGGTAAGCTTCCCATAGCTTTGTAAGCATCTACAACACCCTGGGCAACTCTGTCACATCTTACAATACCTCCGAAGATGTTGATCAAGATTGCTTTTACATTTGGATCTCTCAAGATAATTCCGAAAGCAGTTTGTACTCTCTGAGCATCAGCAGTACCACCAACGTCAAGGAAGTTTGCAGGGCTACCACCAGATAATTTGATGATATCCATTGTTGCCATTGCAAGACCAGCTCCATTTACCATACAAGCAACGTTACCATCTAGTTTTACGAAGTTAAGACCAGCTTCACCAGCTTCAACATCCATAGGATCTTCTTCTCTTGTATCTCTTAAAGCTTCAAGATCTTTGTGACGGAACAATGAGTTACCATCCAAAGTTACTTTAGCATCTACAGCGATAATTTTGTTATCAGAAGTTTTCAATACAGGGTTGATCTCAAAAAGAGAAGCATCAATTCCTACGTAAGCGTTATATAAAGAAGTAATGAACTTTGTAAATTCTTTGAAAGCATTTCCTTCAAGACCTAGGTTGAAAGCAATTTTTCTAGCCTGGAAACCTTGAAGACCTAAAGCAGGATCAATAAGTTCGTTGTGAATCAAATGAGGGGTTACTTCTGCAACGTGCTCAATATCCATCCCACCTTCAGTAGAATATACAATTGTATTTTTACCTTCAGCTCTATCTAAAAGAATAGAAACATAAAATTCTTTAGTTTCAGATTCTCCAGGATAATAAACGTCTTCTGCAACCAAAACAGAGTTTACTTTTTTACCTTCAGCAGAAGTTTGTGGAGTTACCAACTGCATTCCGATGATGTTCTGTGCATTTTCTTTAAGTTTATCCATATTTGGAGAGAACTTTACACCACCACCTTTACCACGACCACCTGCGTGAATTTGCGCTTTTACAACCCAAGCTTGTGCTCCGGTTTCAGCAGTCAATTTTTCAGCAGCTGCAACAGCTTCGTCTACATTATTAGCTACGAAACCACGTTGTATTGCTACTCCGTACTTTGATAAAATCTCTTTTGATTGATACTCGTGAAGATTCATATTATTTTTATTATTTTATTTTAAATTTTAAAGGTTGACAAATTTACTAAAAAGACATGGAAGTTCAAGATTCTAAGTCCAAAAATTAAAGGTTAAGCATCTTGATTTTTAACAGGTCTTAGAAATTTTCTTTATTCTTCAGTTAATTTTTCAGACTGTGAACCTATAAAAGGAATTTTAGGCGCCAGGAAATATCCTGTTAAGCTCGCAAAAAGTATAGGAACAAAATAAGTAAACCCAGTTAAGGTCCCCAAAATAATAGTCGTACTCATAGGAGTTCTTGTGACACAGGCGTTGATTGCCGCCATACAGCTTACTATTGCCAACGTGGTATCTACAGAAGGAAAAAGATGATGAATGATTAAACCTAAAGTAGTTCCCACAAAGAATAATGGAATGATAAAACCTCCCCTCCAACCAGAAGTTACGGTAATGGCTATGGCTAAAATTTTAAAGATCAAAACCGAAATTAAAAAGTTTAATCCAAAATTCCCCCCGATAAGTTCATTGACTTCATGATGTCCAAAGTATCTTGTAATTGGAAAATAATAGGCGATAATTCCTAAAATAATTCCGCCAACTAATGTCTTAATATAGATCGGAAAGTTTCTGTATTCAAAAACTTTCTTGAAAAATTTAACTACAAAAATAAAGATCCATCCAACGAAAGTAGCTACAACCGCAAACAGACAAGCGAAGGCAAAATCGTAGACCCCTGAATAATGGTAAGCCTTCAGATCCCATGTTGCTCCAATACCCAAGTGAATGATCAATGCAAACATGACATAGCTAAAGCAGCTAGCAACCAATGCCGGTATTATCGCTCTGTAATATTCTACCGCATGTTTGTGATGCAATATTTCGAGTGAAAAAAGACTCCCTCCAAGTGGAGCACCAAACAAAGCTGTAAAACCGGAAGCCATTCCTGCAATACTTAGAGAACGCAGTTCTTCACCTTTCAATCTGAAAATCTTCCCCAGCCAGGTTCCTGTAGATCCCGTAACCTGAACCAATGGTGCCTCTGGACCTAAACTCCCTCCAGAAGCCACACAAAAAAGTGATGACAAAATCATTGAAGGATTATTTTTAGGATCAAGCTTTCCTTTATTAAATCTGATATTATTAACGATCAAATGGATTTCTCCGGGATCACCAATAAAATGAATCACAAGGCCTGCCAACAATCCGCAGATTGCCATGGTTGGTATCACCATCCATCCCTGGTACTGTGCTAAAAATTCCGTAAAATGTTCAAGAACGATCCAATATAATCCTGCGATCACACCACCCACCAATCCAGTAAGTGCCCACATGAAAAAAGTCCGGCTGAATACAAAAGGATTAAACTTTATAGGCTGATCTAAAAGATTGAACGTTTTTATTAACCTCCTTCTTCTGTTGATCTTCATTGCAACTATATCTTATTTTTAGCAAAATAAAGAATAAGCATCCCCCAGCTAAGGATCATTAGTAATCCTCCAAGTGGTGTAATTGGTCCTAAAAATTTAAGATTAGCACCTAAATAATCCTGAAGGCTCAGAAAATAAATACTGAATGAAAATAACATGGTGCCGGCAATCATTAATATGGAAACCCATTTTTCTGATGAGGTTTCAAATTTCAAAATATACCCTACAATCAATAGAAAGAAAGCAGCATACATTTGGTACCTTACACCAGTTTCAAAACTTTCCAGTCTTTCAACGGATAAAATTTTCTTTAAAGCGTGCGCGCCGAATGCACCTAAAATTACCGACAGCATGCCATAAACGGCACCAAATACTAAAGTAATTGTTTTCATTTTATCAATTTATGAAAACAGATCAATTGAAAATCTGTTTTCTATTTATAGTTTACAATTTTGAATATCAATGCTAAAGCTCCAATGGCAATAAAAACCCAGGCTAATTTTTTATTCTTTGCAAAACCCGGATTTTTAGTAATGCTTAGAAAGATCCCGAACAACAACATAAAAGCTGACAATACAATTCCAAACATGTTATTGGGCCCTTAATCTGTTAAATTCATTGATAACCTCATGATGAGTTACCGTTTTATCTTTAAAGTAAGTGACAAAGTGTTGTTTTTCATCTTCTGTAGCACCCATCTGATTCAAAATATTCAGTAAGTGCATTTTCATATGTCCTTTTTGAATTCCTGTTGTCACTAAGGAACGGAGTGCTCCAAAATTCTGTGCCAATCCTGATACTGCAAGAATACTCATTAATTCCTGAGCCGATGGTTTACCAAGGAGTGCTAAGGAGAATTTTACCAAAGGATGAAGATTTGTTAACCCTCCTACAACTCCAACAGAAATAGGAAGATCAATCCAGAATCTGAATATCCCATTATCCGTAGTACAATGAGTCAGTGACCTGTACTGCCCATCTCGCGCAGCATATGCATGAGCACAAGCTTCCGTTGCTCTGAAATCATTACCTGTAGCAATTACTACAGCATCTACCCCATTCATGACTCCTTTATTATGGGTTGTCGCACGAAACGGTTCTATTTCAGCAATGGTTACCGCCTGCTTAAATTTTCTGGCAAATTCTTCGTTAGAAATTCCACTATCATCTTTCAGATCGTCAATCTTACAGGAAACCTCAGCTCTTACTATACAATCAGGCGTAAAATTGGAAAGGATATTCATAACGATCTGTAAAGAATCTTTTTCCTCCTGGTTAAAATCTTCTTCTTTTGCTACTTCTTCTTTCAATGTCTTTCCAAATTGCTCAAGACAAGAATTAATGAAATTAGCTCCCATTGAATCTACGGTATCAAAACTTGCCTTTAACTGGTAGTAATTAGCCATCTCAGTGGTCTTATCTACCAGTTTGATATCTAAAATTCCACCACCACGGTTTCTCATGTTGGCTGTTATTGCTTCCGTAGCTTCAAATAACTTTTTCTTCAATTTAAAATTAAAGAAGTGTAACAATTTGTGAGCCTCTACATTAAATATAAAATGGGTATGTCCCAGTTTCTCTGTATTAATGATCGTTGTTTTAAAACCTCCTTTATCGATCCAGAATTTAGCCGCTTTAGATGCTGCTGCTACTACCGAACTTTCTTCCACAGCCATTGGCAAAGCTATTAACTTACCGTCTATTAAAAAGTTCGGGGCAATTCCGTAAGGCATATAAAAATTGGAAATTGTATTTTCGGAAAATTCATCATGAAGTTTCTGAAGATCAGTATTTTCGTTCCAGTATTGTTGCAATATATTTTGATATTCCTGGTTTCCGTCAAGATACTCATTAACGAGCCAGTCCATTTTCCCTTGTTTCGTCAACTTGGAAAAACCTTCAATCGGTTGATGATTCATAGTTTAACTTTAAAGAACCGTAAATATAATGATTTTGATGCGTTATTCTGTTGATAACTTTATGTTAAAAAGCCTGACATTTCTCAATTTTGGAATTACATTTGATCTTAAATTCATGACGTTAAACCGACGTTACATTATAACAAATGAACTTTGACCGTCTAAAAGAAAAACTTGAAATCCTTGCTGACGCAGCGAAATACGACGTTTCCTGTTCCTCAAGCGGAGGTACCCGAAAGAACAAAAAAGGGGCTTTAGGAGACAGTTCCATAAGCGGAATTTGTCATACCTATACAGAAGACGGACGATGTGTTTCACTTCTCAAAGTTCTTTTAACCAATCATTGTATTTATGATTGTGCTTATTGTGTTTCAAGAAGCTCCAATGATATCAAAAGAGCAGCCTTCACGGTGGAAGAGGTGGTTGATTTAACTATAAATTTTTACCGAAGAAATTATATTGAAGGACTTTTCCTAAGCTCAGGTATTTTCAAAAATGCTGATACTACCATGGAGCGTTTGGTAAGAGTAGCTAAAAAGTTGCGTCTGGAAGAAAACTTTAATGGATATATTCATTTAAAATCTATTCCTGGGGCGAGTGATGAACTGATGCAGGAAGCCGCCTTATATGCAGATCGGCTATCTATAAATCTTGAAATTCCAACTGAAAGTGGATTAAAATTACTTGCTCCGGAAAAGAACAGAGCAGATATGATCAGTCCAATGCGATATATCCAAAATGGAATTTCGCTGTATAATGACGAAAAGAAAATCTTCCGAAACGTTCCAAAATTTGCTCCAGCTGGCCAATCTACTCAAATGATTGTTGGAGCTACTAATGAAAATGACCTGCAGATCATAAAAGTTGCAGATCATTTTTATAAAAATTTCAACCTTAAAAGAGTTTATTATTCAGGATATGTTCCGGTTTTAGAGGATAAAAGATTACCCTCCTTAACGACAGAAGTTCCGATGTTAAGGGAAAACAGATTATACCAATCGGACTGGTTAATGAGATTTTATGGTTTTAAGGCAGAAGAAATTTTAGATCCCAATATTCCGTTTTTAGATCTTGAGATTGACCCTAAATTAAGTTGGGCACTCAGAAATCTGAACCAATTTCCCATAAACCTGCAAACAGCAGATTATCGAATGATTCTTAGAATTCCTGGGATTGGTGTAAAGACCGCAAAAAAAATCGTTCATGCCCGACGTTTTCAGGTCTTAAACATCGATCATCTTAAAAAACTGGGAGCCGCTGTAAACAGGGCAAAATATTTCATTGACTTTGATGCTGGAAATATGTACCTAAGATATCTTACCGATAAGAATTTCAGAAGGCTACTTATTGGCGGAAGCTCTTCCAAATTTCAAAATCAGTTTTCGCAGCAACTTACTTTGTTTTAGACACTATTTTTTTTCAGAAATGAACACGAAACTTTTACATTGCTATATTAAATAATGATCACCCTACTCTATGACGGCAGTTTTGACGGACTTTTAACTGCGGTATTTGAAGTATTCGAATACCGTTATAAAGATGTGGAAATTTTCAATAGAGAAAGGTTTCATCAGGAAAATATTTTTGCAGAAATACACGAGGTAATCACCCAAAATGATAAAGCAGAAAGGGTTTTAAGTAAACTGGAACAAAATATAGGTAAATCCGGAATCAATCAATTATTAAAAGTCTTTTTATCAGAAGACCCAGAGTCAGAACAAATCATTTTATCTGCCATAAAACAATCCATTCAACATCCCGTAGAAAATATCCTTCAAAATTATGCTGATAATGATATTTTAAAAATCTCAAAGATCTGTAAATCTGTAGATAGAGAACGACATCGGATGACCGCTTTTGTAAGGTTTGAAAAAATGCAGGATGGTGTTTTCTTTGCAAAAATAGACCCGGATTTCAATGTGATCCCGCTGATCAGAAAACATTTTAAAGACCGATATCAGGATCAGAAATGGATGATTTATGATCTCAGAAGAAATTATGGGATCCTATATGATCTTGAAAACTGTGATTTCTTCTATCCCGATGAAAAATTAAACCTAGATCAGTATCAACAGAAATTCCATGAAGAAGAAGCACAGTATCAAAAACTCTGGCAGCGTTATTTCACTAAAACAAACATTGTAGAAAGAAAGAATTTAAAACTTCATATTCAGCATGTTCCAAGAAGGTATTGGAAGTATCTGACAGAGAAGAGTTAATTTCAAAATAGGTCCTCCTGCAGATAAAATGCAGATTTTAAATCCAACTATTTGATAACATGCTTAGGCAAATGAACTATGATGATAAAAATACTATTAACAATCACTTTAACAACAATTCTAAGTTGTAACAATGATAAAACCTCAGGTATCAAAAGTGGCACAAAAGAAAATTCAGCTCCAAAAACTTTAGTTACAATCAATAAAGATAAAAATACCATCAAGAATAGATTTTCTACTCCTGATGGTTATGAATGGATCAATGAAAAGCCAGAAACATTTGGATATTTTCTCGAAAACTTTAAACTAAAACCTTATGAAAGTCCAATCCTTAAATATGACGGAACTCCTATTTCCACGCAGCATCTTCATGAAGCTGTGTTTGATATAGATACCGGAAATAAAGATTTACAACAATGTGCTGATGCAGTCATTCGACTAAGGGCTGAGTATTTATTCAAAATAAAAAAATTTGATGACATAAAATTCCATTTTACCAACGGAGATCTGGTTAGTTGGAATGATTATAAAAATGGAATAAGAGCCTATATAAATGGTAATTCTGTAAGCTTTAGGAAAACAGCTAGTTTCGACGATTCTTATCAAAATTTCAGGAATTATCTAGAATTGATCTTTAATTATGCAGGAACCATTTCTTTAAACAAAGAAACTACACCAATTACAAAAAATACAGACTTAAAAACCGGGGATATTTTAATAACAGCCGGTAGTCCAGGACATGTTGTATTGATAACCGGAATATGCAGAAATAAAGAAGGTAAAAGCCTATTTTTGTTAAGCGAAGGCTTCACACTAGCCCAATCTATCCACCTTCTTTCCAATCCTTTTGATAAAAATATTTCGCCATGGTACGATTTGGATGTAAATGCTCCAGAGACGAAAACTGCGAGATATGTTTTTAAACCAACAAATTTTAGAAGTTTTTAAAAATTTATATCCAAACTATTGTCAAGTTACTACTATAATCTGAACTTGTTTTTGTAAATTTGTGTTCGAAATTTTTTACTAGATGAAAGAAAGTGCTGTAAAAAAAATTGCAGTTCTTACTTCCGGAGGAGACGCTCCGGGTATGAATGCCGCATTAAGAGCGGTGGTAAGAACGGCAAATTACTATGATATCGAATGTTACGGAGTAAGAGAAGGTTACAATGGCCTTATCAACGATGATTTCTTAAAAATGGGACCACGTTCCGTAAAAAATATAATCAACCAGGGTGGAACCATTCTAAAGTCCGCCAGATCCGTAGAATTTAGAACTGAAGAAGGGCGTAAAAAAGCCTACAATAATTGTGTTAAACACGGTGTTGAGGCCATCGTTTGTATTGGTGGGGACGGAACTTTTACCGGAGCAAAGATCTTCAATGAAGAATTTGGCATCAGAGTAATTGGAGTTCCGGGAACTATTGACAATGATATTTTCGGTACCGACAATACTATTGGCTACGATACGGCTTTAAATACTGCTATGGAAGCCATTGATAAGATCCGTGATACGGCAACTTCTCACAATAGAGTTTTCTTTGTTGAGGTAATGGGTCGTGACGCTGGTTTTATCGCTTTGAACAGCGGATTAGCAACCGGTGCTTTAGATATTCTGATTCCCGAGAAAAAAGACAGCATAGACGAGCTTTTTGCAACGTTCAGAAATGCTGAAAAAACGGGTAAAGCTTCCAGCATCGTTGTGGTGGCAGAAGGCGAAAGACTAGCAAATATTTACGAACTTGCAGAGAAAACCAAGCAGGAGTTTCCTGATTACGATATTCGAGTTGCTATTTTGGGACATATCCAGAGAGGTGGTTCTCCAAGTTGTGCAGACAGAGTACTGGCAAGTAGATTAGGTTATGGAGCTGTAGTCGGATTAATGGAAGGAAAAACGAATGTAATGGCTGGAATGCGATCTAATGATATGGTTTATACACCGATTGAAGAAGCCATTAAAAAACATAACGAAATTAATAAAGATCTTTTATTGATCTCAGAAATATTAGCAATCTAATTTTTATAATTGTAAAAATCAAAATATTATGTCAACAATTAAAGTAGGTATCAACGGGTTTGGTAGAATTGGACGTCTTGTTTTCAGAGCAATGACTGAAAGAGACAACATTGAGGTAGTAGGAATCAATGACCTTATCAATGCAGAATACATGGCTTACATGTTAAAATACGATTCTGTACACGGAATCTTCCCAGGTGAGGTATCTGTAGAAGGTAACGATCTTGTGGTAAACGGGAAAAAAATCAGAGTAACTGCAGAAAGAGACCCGAACAACCTAAAGTGGAATGAAATAGGAGCTGACTATATTGTAGAATCTACAGGTCTTTTCTTATCTAAAGATACTGCTCAGGCTCACATTAATGCGGGTGCAAAAAAAGTAATCCTTTCTGCTCCTTCTAAAGATGATACACCAATGTTTGTAATGGGTGTAAACCACAAAGAGCTTACAGATGATATCAAAATCTTATCTAATGCTTCATGTACTACAAACTGTTTAGCTCCTTTAGCTAAAGTTATCCACGATAACTTTGGAATTGTTGAAGGTCTAATGACAACAGTACACGCTACAACAGCTACTCAAAAAACAGTAGATGGTCCTTCAGTAAAAGACTGGAGAGGTGGTAGAGCTGCTCTTAACAATATTATTCCTTCTTCTACAGGTGCTGCTAAAGCAGTAGGAAAAGTAATCCCTTCATTGAACGGAAAACTAACAGGTATGTCTTTCAGAGTACCAACAGTAGATGTTTCTGTAGTAGACCTTACAGTAAGAATTGAAAAAGCGACTTCTTACGATGAAATCTGTGCTACCATTAAAGCAGCTTCTGAAGGAGAATTAAAAGGTATTCTTGGATACACTGAAGATGCAGTAGTTTCTCAGGATTTTGTAGGAGATAAGAGAACTTCAATCTTCGACAAAGATGCAGGTATCATGCTTTCACCTAACTTTGTAAAGCTTGTTTCTTGGTATGACAACGAAATGGGTTATTCTAACAAATTAGTTGATATGCTTGTTCACGCTGCTTCTTTATAGTAATTAACTAAGCAATTAAATATATAAACCCCGCTCAGAATTTGAGCGGGGTTTTTAGTTTATCATTTCCAAACAACTAATAAAGAAAGTATAAACTATTATTTTCCTGAAGACTTTTTTCCATACTGCACATACACTCAAAAGGATATATGTTTAAATATTCATTAAAAAATAAATATTACGAAATAATATACTACTTTATAATTACTTTAATTTAATAAATTAATATATTTCCGAATTGTAATTAAATTACCTAAAATGACAATTAAAATAAAATTTCTAAAACAGTTTTGGAAATTAAGTTTTCAGGGTTATTAGTTTACAACAAATTTTGCATTTTTTTCAAAGCAAAAAAATCCCCCTTTGGGGGGATTTTTTAAGAAAATTTTAACTATTTTTAAAACAAAGCAATATTCATGGAAGATTCTGAAAAAAAACATCCATTAATCGAGGTTTGGAATACTTATCCAGGTACCAGGAAAGAGAAGAAGGAAATATTGAAAAAGCCTCCTATCGAGCGTATCATAGGTGAAATGTTTGCCATCGGGGAGTTTTACTATTATGTAATGAATCTTACCAACAGTACCCTTTCTCATCACCATGAAAATATTTTAAAATTGCATGGTTTAAAGAAGTTTCCGGAAAATTTAAAAGAAGTCATTGATCTTACCCATCCAGAAGATATTCCTTTTGTTATAAAAGCAGAGCAGGCTGTTATTACAAAAATGTTGGAAATAGGTGTAGAACACCATCTTTATCTTAAATCCAGCTACTGTTTCAGAATGAAAACAGCAAAAGGAAATTATGAACTGTTCCATCATCAGGCGATGCCTACACTGGAAGATGAGAATGGTAATCTTATTCAGGCAATTAATATACATACCAACATTAATCACATTACCAAACAAAATCCGTATACCGTGCTGGTGTCAGGAATAGGCCCAAGAAATGATTTCCACCAGATTAAAATAGAAGATCCTTTTCTAGCTACCCATCAATGTTTGGAAAGCTTAACTAAACGGGAAGTGGAGGTACTATCTCTCATTGCAAAAGGTTATTCGGGTACAGAGATCTCGGAAATACTTATTTTATCACAACATACAGTTCGCTCTCATCGCAAAAACATTTTAACTAAAACCAATTCAAGGAACGGCAAAGAACTTTTAAAAAAAGCTTTCGAATGGGGTATTATTTAATGTATATATAAAAAAACATTTCTCCAACTGATAAATCTCACTCATACATTTCGGTGTAAAACTTGTACTTTTATAAGAGATGGAAAGACCTATTTTACAACCACGTTTTAAAAATTCACCTCATTTCAAAGACTTCTGGGAAAAAGGAAATGGAAAACAGCTTATTGAGTTTTCCGGAGCAGAAATAAGTTTCAAAGATTTTGGAAAATTTGCAGCGTATTTCTATCACGTAGATGAAATTGGTGACCAGGTTGTAAAAGATGTTTATCTGACTAAAAAGTTTCATGAAGCATCACGAGAGATTGAACACTATATTCGTAATGGAGTTTTACAAGATGACAATGTACCAGAAAGTGTAAAAAAACTTTTCATAGAAACTCAAAGAAAACCGGAATGGCTGAATGATGACTTACTGAAAAGTGGTGCTGAACTTTGTATGAGAAGCGGATTGGATGCCTTAATTTCTTTGCGGGATTATTGTTTAATCGGCGGTTACGATTATGCTTACCTCAACAAACCTCTTATTGTAACTGAAGCTTTAAAAAAAGGAGCTGTAAAACGTCTTTCTGAAACCCTTGATTTTTGGGTTAATGCTACTCGCTATAATGCGTTAGAAATCCATTCTAAAGGTTATGAATTCGCCATCAAAACTCGCCTTATTCACTCCTACGCCAGACTTTCTATTAAAAAACATTATCAAAACTGGGATACTGAGAACTGGGGTGAACCCATTAATTCATGGGATATGATGGCAACCTATATTGGTTTTAGCCTGGTTTTTCTACACAGTTTACAAAAATTGGGAAACACTTTTTCTAAGGAAGAAGAGTTGGGTATTTTCCATCTTTGGAAATATGTTGGATATTTATTGGGTATACCGGAGAGTCTTTTACCTGATAATAAAAAGCAGGCTACAGAATATTTTTATTTATGGACAGCTATTCAGCCACCTTCGGATAAAGATTCGGCACTTCTCGCCCACTCTCTCCTGAATGAATCTTTAGAGAATCCCATATTAAAGTTTAAGTTTCAAAGAAAAAATCTGAGATATCTCCATATCTGCTGCACCTGGTATCTTTTGGATGATGAAGTGTGCAAACGGTTAAGCATACCCGATGTTTCCAATAAGAATGCATTTCCAGTAGTAAAAAAAATGATCAACAAAGTTTACAATACCTTGATAAGCCGTAATACACGAATTGAAGCCGGCAATAAAAAACATCTCAAGGTTCTGGAGGATTACCTAAGAATTACAGCAGCTTCCAACTTTCATTAAACCAAATTGTCTTAAACTATAATTTAGGTATCCTATCATTTCATTCAGAATAAGATAGCACTTATTTAGCCAATCGGATTTATTGGATTTTTAACGTTAAAAAGAGATTTTGAAATAGAAAAATATTAGTTTTTGATTCCAAAATTATGTACTTTTGAGAAATTATTTTATAGAAATGAGTAACATTGAAGATAAGAAAAAAGCATTGGCATTAGTGCTTGATAAACTAGATAAAACATACGGAAAAGGAACTGTAATGACATTGGGAGATAATTCTGTTGATAACACAATAGAAGTTATCCCTTCTGGATCTTTGGGATTAGATATTGCACTAGGAGTAGGCGGATACCCAAGGGGAAGAATCATTGAAATTTATGGTCCTGAATCTTCTGGTAAAACAACTTTAACTCTTCACGCTATTGCGGAAGCTCAAAAAGCAGGTGGAATTGCAGCATTTATTGATGCTGAGCATGCTTTTGACAGAAGCTATGCTTCAAAATTAGGTATTGATCTAGAAAACTTAATTATATCGCAGCCAGATAACGGTGAGCAAGCTTTGGAAATTGCTGACAATCTTATCCGTTCAGGAGCTATTGACATTGTTGTTATTGACTCTGTTGCGGCTCTTACTCCAAAAGCGGAGATCGAAGGCGAAATGGGAGATTCAAAAATGGGTCTTCATGCAAGATTGATGTCTCAGGCATTAAGAAAATTAACGGCTACTATTTCAAGAACAAAGTGTACCGTAATTTTCATCAACCAGTTGAGAGAAAAGATAGGTGTCATGTTTGGAAATCCTGAAACGACAACAGGGGGTAATGCTTTGAAATTCTATGCATCTGTAAGAGTAGATATCAGAAAAGCAAGTGCACCGATTAAAAATGGCGATGAAGCAGTTGGAAGCCGTGTGAAAGTGAAGATTGTTAAAAATAAAGTAGCTCCACCTTTCAAACAGGCTGAATTTGATATCATGTATGGAGAAGGGGTTTCTAAAACAGGAGAAATTCTTGACCAGGCTGTTGAATTAGGAATTGTTAAGAAAAGCGGTTCTTGGTTCAGCTACGAAGAAACAAAATTAGGACAAGGGCGTGATGCCGTAAAAGATGTTCTGAAAGACAATCCTGAACTTTCCGAGGAACTTGAAAACAAGATCAAGGCAGAATTGAAAACCAAAGTAAAATAGTTTTTCAAAACACTATAATTAAAGACAGCCATCGTGCTGTCTTTTTTGTTATAATAAAGTTTACTTATTTCTGATTAATCATCATATTCATATATAAACGCGTTTTAATTCTTATCTATTTTAATTTTTAAATTTTTAAATTAAGGTAAGCCTGTCAATCTGTCACTTTCCTTGGTATGGTATTTTTTTTGAGAAATTATAGGAAATTTAAAACCCAAAAATTATGACTAAAGGAAATATTAATGTTTCTGTGGAAAATATCTTTCCACTTATCAAAAAATTTCTTTACAGTGATCACGAAATATTTTTAAGAGAATTAATTTCCAATGCCACTGATGCTACTTTAAAGTTAAAACACTTAACAAGCATTGGTGAAGCTAAAGTAGAATATGGAAATCCTAAGCTTGAAGTAAAAATCAATAAGGAAGAAAAAACACTTCGTATTATTGATCAGGGAATCGGGATGACTGCAGAGGAGGTTGAAAAGTACATCAATCAGGTTGCTTTTTCCGGAGCTGAAGAATTTTTAGAAAAATATAAAGACAGCGCAAAAGATTCAGGAATTATCGGACATTTTGGTCTTGGTTTTTATTCTGCATTTATGGTTGCTGAAAAAGTAGAAATTCTTACAAAGTCATATCGTGATGAACCTGCTGTTCGTTGGATATGTGATGGAAGTCCTGAATTTACTCTTGAGGAAACTGCAGATAAAACTGAAAGAGGAACTGAAATTATTCTTCATATTGCAGAAGACTCTACAGAATTTCTTGAGGAATCAAAAATTCGTGAATTACTATTAAAGTACAATAAGTTCATGCCTGTTCCGATTAAATTCGGTACTAAAACGCATACACTTCCACTACCTGAAGACGCGGCAGAAGATGCTGTAGCTGAAACGGAAGAAGTGGACAATATTATCAATAATCCAAATCCAGCATGGACGATCGCTCCAAGTGATCTAACGAAAGAGGATTATGTAGCGTTCTATCACGAGCTATATCCTATGCAGTTTGAAGAACCATTATTCAATATCCACCTGAATGTTGACTATCCATTTAACCTTACAGGAGTATTGTTTTTCCCTAAACTGGCTAACAACCTGAATATTGAAAAGGATAAAATCCAGTTATACCAGAATCAGGTATTCGTTACTGATGAGGTAAAAGGAATTGTACCTGATTTCCTAATGCTTCTTCGTGGAGTAATTGATTCTCCGGATATCCCGTTGAATGTTTCCCGTTCATACTTACAAGCTGATGGCGCAGTAAAAAAGATCTCTTCTTACATTACTAAAAAAGTAGCTGATAAAATGGCTTCTCTTATCAATGAAAGCCGTGAAGACTACGAGAAAAAGTGGAATGATATCAAGATCGTAATTGAATACGGAATGATCTCTGAAGAGAAATTCTATGAAAAAGCTGATAAGTTTACTTTATACCCTACTGTTGATGGAACTTACTTCTTATGGAATGAGCTTACAGAAAAAGTAAAACCGATACAAACTGACAAAGACGGCAATCTGATCATTCTTTATGCATCCAATGCTGATGAACAACACAGCTATATTCAGTCTGCAAAAGACAAAGGCTATGAGGTTCTTCTGTTAGATTCTCCAATCGCACCTCACGTTATTCAAAAGCTTGAAGGTTCAAAAGAGAAAATTTCATTTGTAAGAGTGGATGCAGATCACGTTAATAATCTGATCAAGAAGGATGAGCCTGTTATTTCTAAATTGAATGATACTGAAAAGGAATCATTGAAAAAGAATGTTGAGGAAACAATTAGTGATAAAAAGTTCACTGTTCAGCTGGAAGACCTTGATAGTACGGATGCACCTTTTACTATTACGCAACCAGAATTCATGAGAAGAATGAAAGAAATGCAGGCAACCGGTGGAGGCGGAATGTTCGGAATGGGAGGTTTCCCTGAGATGTACAATCTTGTTGTGAATTCAAATAGTGAATTTGCTGGTCAGATCCTGAAAACAGAGAGCCCTGAAGAAAAAGAAAATCTTATAAAATATGCATTAGACCTCGCTAAGCTTTCTCAAAATTTACTAAAAGGGAAAGATCTTACAGACTTCATTCAAAGAAGTTATAAGCAGCTTGAGAAATAATACAATCAAAGCGGTACAGATGATCTGTACCGCTTTTTTATTATACTGTATTTCCTTTTCTGGTAAGAGTACATAGATTCATCTCGCTTTAATTTTATTTAGCTGTAAGGTTTTTGTCAATTTGTAATTGATATTTAATTCTTTACCGAATATTCTTACATTTGTTCAAAACCTAATAAATGTTTGAGATCTCTCCTGAAATTCTTCCTTTCTTAGTCCTATTCAGTTTAGGGATTGCCTTATTCCATACTTTAATTTTATCCGGAATATTTAATGTGAATTTAAAGCCAAGCTGGTTGATGTTCATTATAGATCCGGTTATTTTAATCCTTGCTTATTTATTTGTCCCAAAAGAATCAGGAATTATTTTTATCGGATTATTTGTATCCGTTTTTATAATGGCCATCATTGGTTTTATTAAAAACGGAATAGAATCGACCATAGAATCTTTCAGGGAACAACGAAAAAATAAGACTCCTGTATGGAAAATTATTGGCGGTGCATTTTTAGCTCTTTTTGCTTACTTAGCTTTCTTCTATCTGGGAATCTATTCTTTCTTTATTATTTTTTTTCTGATCATCTTAAGCTCTTTACTTCCCAATAATAAAAACAGGTTTTATTTTTACCAGAGGACTTTGCCGACCTCAACTATAAAAAGTATTGCTATGGGTCTTGCTGAAATTTCAGGGAGGGCTAAGGCTATAGAAACGGTTATTTCTCCCGATACAGATACTCCATGTGTAGGATACATTTACACTGTTGATGAAATAAGTACTTCCAGAGATGATGATGGCAGAACCTCAACTTCATACCACGAAATTTCCAGGAAAACTGAAATTAAAAACTTCCACATCGAAGACGAGACAGGGAAAATAGAAATTATCCCGGATAAGTTGCAATGGCTTAATTTTTCAGCTACAAATTCCAGAGAAGATCTGGGACGTCGATACCGGGAATTTATCATTGACGAAAAAACGGATTTCCTTTTAATAGGTCAGGCTTTTTATGAAGGTTCAAAATCGGTTTTCCGTTTTGATGAAAACAAGAATGTCTTCGGCATTGCACCATTAGATATTGTTAATTTCTCGAATAAATGGAGACCTTTAAAATTAAGAGCATTAACTACTTTATCTTTTATAGCTATTTTCTCAGCATTCATTCTTTTTACACCAATCAGGATGGTAGGAAATAAAATTATTATAGAACAAAAAAACTGGAAAGAAACCTTTCAGTCCAATCCTTTTGACTGGTTCATAAAGAAATAACTAAATATGATTTCACTTTTAATTTTAATTATCGTTAGCGTTGGACTGGTTACATTTCTAATCAACACCTACAACCGATTGGTATTATTAAAAAATAACATGCAAAAATCTTTTGCCAACATTGATGTGGTTTTAAAACAACGTGCGGATGAGGTTCCTAATCTGGTAAAAACAGTGAAAGCAACTGCTCTTTATGAGAATACCACCCTTAAAGACTTGGTTTCACTCCGTTCTCAGTATTTTAATTCCAATAAAGACAACGAAAAGATGAAAATTGCAGAACATATCGATAGCAAGCTTAAGTCATTTATGATTACCGTAGAAAACTATCCAGAGATAAAAGCAACTCAGTCTTTTCTTGAGCTTCAGAAAAGATTAAGTGAGCTGGAAGACATCATTGCAGACCGAAGAGAATATTTCAACGAATCTGTAAATTTATATAATACGGGTATCGAAGTCTTTCCTGATTTTATTTTCGCCAAAATGATGAACTATCAAAAAAAGGAAATGTTGAAATTCTCTGAGTCAGAAATACATAACAGCAAAGAAACATTATCATGGAAATAGATCTAGGTATTATTGGCAGTTTTATCAATTCTCAAAAATTTTTTGGAAGTCTGGCTATTGGATTTCCGGTTTTCACCTTTGGATTGTTTGGTTTATACGGTATTTTTAAAAATGTTTTTTTTATAAAAAAGATCCTGAAGTTTATTATTCTCACCTTCGGATTATCTATTATCATACTTATTCCTTTTGTTTTTTTCTCGGCTTTTGTTGGTTTTGATAAGTTGAAACTTAGTCTCATTTATTTATCTATCTTACTTTGTGTAACGGTCTACACACTATTTAATACCGAAGAAACTGTAAACTTTATAAAAGAGGCATCAAAATTAAAAGATAAACAAAATCGAAAATTTTAATTGATGGGAAATTTCATGTTATACATACCGTTGGCTTTTACAGCTTTTATTCTTTTTATGAATTACCGAAAAAAGAAGTCGAAAGATGAAAAAATCTCTTTGCTCACCGTTGTTTTTCAAGGTGTAGTTGTTTATGCATTATCTGCCCTGTTCTTTGGACTTGTTGCAATGTGTTCTTCTACCATCGGCTCCCTTTTATTCAAAACTAAGTATGAAGCCCGGGTTGTAGAGCATGAAGCCTCAAGTTCTGAAGATACATATCGTGCAGTGGTGGAATTTAAGGACAGTAATAACCTACTGATCAAAAAACCTCTGAACTATGGTGGAAGTGATCCTGTCGAAATTGGAAAAATGATTACAATAGGATACGAAAACGGAGATAAAACCGTGACAAATCTAAGTTTTGGAACGCAAAAGCTTGTTGTTGGCGCAGTTCTTCTTTTCTTTTTCGTCCTGGGTTTAGCTGTATCAGCAATATTCTTACATGCTGTGGGTAAAGATTACTCAATCGTTCTCCGTATTGCTTTAGGATTTGTGGTATATATCGTCTTTCCACTTGCAATGCTTTTTTTTATAGGGGTAATGTCCTGGGTGATATGGGAGTATTTTCAAGGAAAAAGAGATGACATGCCAATTTGGGCATTGGGAATATGCAGTCTTTTTGTTACCATTTTAATTCCTGCTTTTTTTGGATATATGAAAATGCTTTTCTCAAAAGACAAGTCAGTCATTAAATTAAACAGAAGATCTGAGATAAAGAGAAGAATTTCTAAATAAGTAAAAAAACAGTGATCTGTTTTATCCTTTTGAAAAATATTATATCAAGAATATTCAAATAAAAAAATCCAACCTCATCGGTTGGATTCTAATTATTTTTTCAAGTTCTGATCAAAATAGTCTGTGATCTTTTGCATCAGATGCACTCTGTCTTTTCCTATTACATTGTGAGGATGTCCCGGATACACAAAGTAATCCAATTGAACTCCGTTGTCTACAGCAGATTTGATAAATTTAATAGAATGCTGCCAAACGACTACATCATCCTGTGCTCCATGGATCATCAATAGTTTACCTTTTAGATTCTGAACTTTATCCAATAGGTTTGCCTTTGCATATCCTTCAGGGTTCTCCTGTGGAGTATCCATATATCTTTCACCATACATAATCTCGTACATCTTCCAATCGATAACAGGCCCTCCGGCTACACCTACTTTGAAAACATCAGGCTGACGAAGCATAAAACTTGTGGTCATAAATCCACCGAAGCTCCATCCATGAATTCCCATTTTCTCAGAGTCCACGTACGGAAGAGACTTTAAATATTCCACTCCTTTCATCTGATCATTCATTTCCGTAGTTCCCAGATTTCTGAATACTGCCTGCTCAAATTTCAGTCCACGGTTTGAAGAACCTCTTCCGTCCATTGTAAAAATGATGTATCCATTTTGAGCCATATATTCATACCAAAGATTTCCTGATGCCGGAAATGTATTGGTGATCAATTGAAGATGGGGTCCATTGTATAAATAAACAATAACCGGATATTTTTTATTAGGATCAAAATTGGTTGGAAGAATGATCTTTCCAAACAATGGAGTTCCATCATCTGCTTTTAGATTTATATTTTTAATTTCCGGTCGCTGATAATTTTTTAATGTGTTTTCAGCAGTAAGGATATTGTTATACTTTAAAGTATTGGTGTTAATAATATTGGTGACTCTTGGTGTATTGGCATTACTGTATACATCATATAAATAATTTCCATCACTGCTCAAAAGCCCTGTATGCATTCCTTCCGCATCATCCAGTTTTTGCATTTTAAAATTCGTCCAGTTGATTTTATATAGATGTCTTTCAAGAGGAGTTTCTTTTGTAGAAACGAAAAAGATTTCTTTTTTCTTTTCATTAAATCCTAAAATATCAGTAACCAACCAATCTCCTTTGGTAATCTGAGAAACCAATCCTTTTTCTAAACTGTAATGAAATAAATGATTATATCCAGTTCTTTGACTCTGCCAGATAAAATCGGTATTAGATTTTGGAAAAAACACAAGTGGATGCTGAGGTTCTACATATTTATCACTTGACTCTTCAAAGAGGGTTTTAACAAGCTCTCCTGTTATAGCATCATACTGATTCATTTTCATATGGTTTTGTCCTCTGTTTAAAACACCAACAAAAATATATTTTGAATCAGGACTCCAGGTAATAGCAGTCAGATACTGATCTTTCTCTCCTTCTACCTTTAAGAAAGTAGTTGATTGATTTTTAATATTGTAAACACCCAATGTCACCTGATGTGATGCCTGCCCAGCCATTGGATATTTCATATTGTGATTTACAGCAGGTGTTACAGACCAATCGATAACAGGATAATCTGCAACCATACTCTGATCCATTCTATAGAAAGCTACAGACTCGGAATTTGGAGCTGGAAAAATTCCTGTATCAATTCCAAATTCATTTCTATGTACTGCCTGTCCGCTGATGATATTTTCATCAGTATCATTTGTTACTGCTATAGATTTTCCATTTCTATTGACGTACAAATTATTTTTTACTGTGTAAGCTAATGTCTGATTATCTCCAAAGATCTTTACATTTGCTGCATTTTCATTCAGTGATAAAGTACTTTTTACTTTCCAATCGTTTCCTGATTTTTCCACCCAAAACATCTGGCCATCAGAATTAAAATAACCATTGGAATTGTTTAGAAATTTAACTGGAGGCAATGCATTCAGTTTATTTGTTGTAAACTGTTTATTCAGCTGGTTTAAAGACAATAAAGTATCTTGCTTGCTTGTCTTCAGATCGGTAATTAAATACCCTCCTTTTACAGCCTGAATGTAAGATTTACCATCTTCAGTCCATGAAAATTGAGAGATATTTTTCACTGCCAGATTAGTTCTTAAGCCATTTACAGCCTCCGCCATCGTAAATTTTTGGGTCTGGGCAAAAGCTGATCCACCCAAAACCACCATCAATAAAGTAAACTTATGTAATTTCATTATTTAAAATTGAATCCACCAAAAATAAGAAATAAAAGTCATCCGTTAAGAAATGTTAAATTAAAAACATTCATAAAATGATATTATTATGTTAATTAAATAATTCCTTAACTTATTGTCGTGTTTTCTTGACCGTTTTTTAATTGGTTCCTACTGAGTTGTCATTCAGAGGAGAACAAAGTGGAGTGCGGAATCTGCGCTTTGCTCACAATGACAGATATCTTAGCCCCGATAGTAACGGTTACCCCACAGCAAGAGCTTGGAAAGCGATGGAGCGAGGAGTAAAAGTGAATAGCGGGAAATAGCTCCAAATTCTGATACTCTAATATTAATAAATCATTAATCCTCATTTCTTATCCTATATCAATGTTTTGAACCCGGTTCTTGGTGTAGATTTGCATTATAAATAACAATAAAAAAATACAATACAATGGCAACAAAATGGAATTTAGACCCAGCACATAGTGAAATTACTTTTAAAGTAAAACACATGATGATCTCTAACATTAAAGGAAATTTCACCAATTTTAATGCAGAAATCGAAGCTGACGATGACACTTTTGCTAACGCAAAAACAACGGCTACTATTCAGACTAATTCTATAGCAACCCATAATGAAGACAGAGATAATCACTTAAAAGGTGAGGAGTTTTTTAATGCTGAACAGAACCCTACAATTACATTCGAATCTCAGGCATTGAACGGAGATGTAACTGGAAATCTTACGATCAACGGAATTACAAAACCTGTAAAGCTTGATGTAGACTTCAATGGAATTAATGTTGATCCATGGGGAAATACTAAAGCAGGTTTCTCTTTTGAAGGTAAAATCAACAGAAAAGACTTCGGATTAAACTGGAATGCAGCTCTTGAAGCGGGAGGTGTAATGGTAAGTGAAGAAGTAAAATTAGGCGGTGAATTACAGTTTGTAAAACAAGCATAATTTTCATTCATATATTTAAAAGGTTCGGGGATTTCTAAAAACCTTGAACCTTTTTTATTTTTAATACAATTCTTATGAACCTCAACGATCTACAAAACATCAGTGATAATTTTCAAAGCACTCAAAGAATGCCGGTTCTATTTCTTGGACATGGTTCGCCAATGAATGCTATTGAAGAAAATCAGTTTGTACAGGGATTTCGAAAAGCGGCAACAGAGATTCCCAAACCCAATGCTATTTTGTGTATTTCTGCACATTGGTATACACCGGGAACTTTTGTAACTGCGATGGATATGCCAAGAACAATTCATGATTTTGGAGGTTTCCCTAAAGCTTTATTTGATGTAGAATATCCTGCTCCCGGAAATCCTGAATTGGCAAAAGAAACGGCTGAGCTTTTAGCTCCTGTTTTGGTTGAAGAAGATCATAATTGGGGATTAGATCATGGTGCATGGTCTGTCATTAAACATATGTATCCTAATGCGGATATTCCCGTAATTCAGTTGAGTATTGATTATACAAAACCTCCGCAATATCATTTTGATTTATCTCAGAGATTAAATAAGCTTCGTGAAAAAGGTATTTTAATTATTGGAAGTGGAAATATCGTTCATAATTTACGATTAATAGACTGGAGAAATATTAATACAGTTGGAGCTGGATGGGATTGGGCTATTGAAGCCAGAGAAAAAACTAACAATTGGCTTCTTGACGGCAACTTTCAAAATATAATTGACTACCAAAAACAGGGTGCTTTTCTACAGTATGCAGTTCCTACACCGGATCATTATTTACCTTTGCTTTATAGTTTAGGATTAAAACATCAGTCGGAAGAACTTCGTTTATTCAATGATGAATTAATAGGTGGTTCTTTGAGTATGACGAGTGTGAGGATCGGTTAGAAGTAAGGGATGTTTTTATATTTATACATTTTGTAATATTGTTTACATTCTCTCTGAAAAATAAAAAAGGAAATATCTTAGTTGAGATATTTCCTTTTTTATGTATTATTTTATTGTACCGCGTTTAGCACATTAATATTTCCATATCCGTAACTGGAATTCGGATTCGGATAATATGTTGCTGACTGTCTCATTTTATTAAGCACCTGTTCTCTTGTCCATGATGGATTTTTTGACCATACTAAAGCTGCAATTCCGGCAGTAGCCGCTGTTGCTACAGAAGAACCACCTACATAATCGGCCTGTTCATTATAGTAACTTAGAACAGGAACGGTATTTCCTGAAGCTCTTTCCATCTGGAATGTAAAATCGATCTGGCTTCCAGAATGGCAAACATCACATTTCTGATTGGAAGTGTTTTCTTTAACCCCTGTAATCGCCTGTGTTTCCGACATTGATGCCGGGAATATCACCCCCACAAAGTTGGTAAAACTGGTAGATGTTCCACCCGCACAGAAGATCAGTTTTCCTTTAGAATAGGCATATTTTACGCCATCTTCAATTTTTCCGACAGAGAATATATGTCCCATCGACATAGAGATAATCTTTACATTGGTATTATTTGCCAGTTCGGTAAAAGCTGTTTTAACACCAGTCTGCTCACTGGAAGTTTCCAGTACAACATTTTCTGCAGCTCTGTAAGCTATTAAATTGGCATTATAAGCGACACCTACTGGTAATCCCGAATTATTTCTTGGAGCTGTCATTACGGAAGCCATTTTTGTTCCGTGTCCACATTGATCTCCTGAGCCATCAGAATTATATACTCCAAATTTATTGATTGTTCTTCCTGATGAAGCACCATTGTTAAAATTGCTTCCTAATAAGGTCTGGTCCGGAGAGATTCCAGTATCAATGAGACCAATGGTAACACCTGCCCCTGTACTGTAACTCCAGGCATCAGGAATACTGTGTTTTGTAAAAGCCCATGGAATTTTTGCACTTGGAGTAGTAGCGGTATAATCTGCTGCATTTATAGTAGTTGATGAAAAGCCACATCCCGAGGAGCCACTCCCTGAAGATTTTGCTGTTGCATTATATTGAGCTTCAAATTCAAAATAATGGTAATCTGCCGGCTCCAGATATCGGATTATTTTCATTTGCCGGAGAGCAGAAATAGTTTCTTCTTTTTCAATCACAACATCCATCTGATTCAGATATCGGTCAGAAAGAAGAAGAAACGCTCTCTCATCTTTTCCTTCATATTTTTTGATAACAGACAGGATTTCCTTCTCCATTTCATTAGTGTTCGGGGATTTGCTTCTGTCGAAATCTTCTTTAGAAGAACCAAATCCGATGGATACCATTCTGTTTCCACGGAAAATTGCACTCCACAGAACGTGATTGGAAGACTGACTCCAATTGAAAGAGCCTTTGTCTTTAATAGATTGATTGATCTCAGCGTTGATCTGTTTCGCTGTTAAAGGATCTTTTTGAAAAACTTCGACGTCAGCTGTCTCATTTTGTACACCTTCCCTGTTACACGAGGCTACAAAGAAGAATAAGATTAAAAGGTAAAATACATTTTTTTTCATATAATTAATTTTGATTGGTAAACAAAAGATATCACTTTCTTTTGAATTACAATTCTTTAAAAATTAATTTAGTATTTCCCGAATATTAATTTTTCCAAAATGATTTAAGAACTATAAACTTAAGTTATACCAGTTTTTCAAAACAAACACTGTTCTCAACTCCTATATATTGTCCATAATTAGCTGTTTTTTTATAGCCTCTTTTCTCATACAAAGCAATGGCCTCAGGTTGTTTAATTCCTGTTTCCAAAATACATCTTTCATAGCCGCATTCTCTGGCCCAGACTTCAAGTTCATTTAGCGTCATTGAGGCTAAACCTTTACCTCTATACTGAGGGTTGGTATACATTCTTTTAATTTCCACTGTACCATCAGAAAAAGGTTTGAAAGCACCACAGGCAACAGCTATATCATCGATAGATACTACAATACAGTTTTTTAGCATATCTATCCCATTGAACTGATGGTAAAATGCGTGATCATCACCATCACGAATAGCCAGATCAGCATCAAGGAGTTGTACAAGATTCTGAAAGTCGGTATTAGAGGAGTCTACTCTTTTTATTATCATTATTTTTTTTGACAAATATAAGGGATAGGGGATTTAAAGATTGAATGTTATTTAAAAATTGAAAGATTTACAAAATAAAAAGCTTCCTGATGGGAAGCTTTTTTATTTATTTTGAAGAAGGCATTGGAGGAGGTGGTGACTGTAAATATCCCATTTTCTCTAAATCATCATTAATTGTTTGATTAATTTTCATTGCCCAATTACGAGTAACATCTTGGATTTCAGCTATCATAGTTGGTGCATTTTGAATAACTTTTTTTCCTACATCTGATTTATAAAAAATGAGTAATTGATCAATTTCTTTTTCATTAAATTTATTCCCATACATATCAACCACTTTATCCACAAGTTCATCAATATTAATCTTCTCTTCGATAGGTTTCCAAGCTAAATCTGGAACATGGCTATACCTTTTCTTATATTCTGAAATAAAATCCTTTTTTACTTCTTTTGAGATGGTAAAAGTTCCATTTAAAGAAATTAGCTCTTTTATTTTATCTTGTTTTGTTTGAGCAAAAGTACTTATTCCCAAAAATAAAGCACTTACAACAACTATCTTCTTCATTCTCGTTATTAATTCACAATAAACTTTCTATCATTAATTAATTCTGCGATAGCCAGCATATCCTTTCCTATTAATCTGTCATCCTCAAGCTTTGCTACTTTAGTACGAAGAATAGCAAAATTCTCTTCGATAATCTTTGAGCACTTAGCAGGTCTTCTGAATTCCAGTCCCTGGGCTGCAAACATCAATTCCACAGATAAAATATTCACCAAATTCCCTAAAACCTGGTTGAATTTTCTTCCTGAGATACTTCCCATAGAAACGTGATCTTCCTGTCCTAAACTTGTAGGAATAGAATCTGCAGAAGCCGGGAAACATAAGGTTTTATTTTCTGTAACCAATGCTGCTGAAGTATATTGAGGAATCATGAATCCAGAATTCAAACCTGAGCTTTCCGTTAATAGTCTTGGAAGTCCATATTTTCCTTCCAGGAGTAAATAACTTCTTCTGTCAGAAATATTTCCTAATTCAGCTGCTGCCAATGTTGCATAATCTAATGGCATAGCCATTAGCTGTCCGTGGAAATTCCCTCCTGAAATAGATTCTTCAGCACTTAATATAATTGGATTATCTGTTACGGAATTCAATTCTGTTTCAGCCATCTGTTTCAGATGCTCATAAGCATTTCTGCTAGCTCCGTGTACCTGAGGAACACATCGCATTGAATAAGGATCCTGTACTCTTTCGCAGTCTTCATGTGCTTTCATATTCTCAGAATTCTTAAGGAATTTCAGCATTCTTGCTGCCACTTTTTTACTTCCTTCAAATGGCCTGATATCATGAAGTTCCTTTTTAAATGGACTCTCAGAACCTCTGTAAGCTTCGAGACTCATTGCAGCAGTCATATCTGCCAGATCTAATAAATATTCAAATTTCTCTAATCCTTTAATAGCGTGAGCCAGGATAAATTGAGTTCCATTAATTAATCCTAATCCTTCTTTTGGTCCTAATGTCAAAGGTTCCAGATTATGTTTTTCTAAAATTTCAGCCGTTTCATAAATATTTTCGCCTTCCCAAACCTGTCCTAAACCTAATAAAGGAAGTACTAAATGAGCTAATGGAGCTAAATCTCCTGAAGCCCCTACAGACCCTTGCTCAGGAACTACAGGAATGATATCTTTTTCAAGCATTAGAATAAGTCTCTCAATAACCTCCATAGAAACTCCTGAATATCCCTTTGACAATGCATGAACTTTAGCGATCATCATGATCTTAG
Organism: Chryseobacterium sp. ISL-6; assembly: GCF_018613715.1. Lineage (GTDB taxonomy): Bacteria > Bacteroidota > Bacteroidia > Flavobacteriales > Weeksellaceae > Chryseobacterium > Chryseobacterium paludis. The sequence continues at coordinate 607,154 of NZ_JAGGPT010000010.1, forward strand.
AAAAATCTTTGTGAATTGGCTTTCCAACTCCTACGGCATGAGAGATAATTAAATTGTATTGTAACTGCGCTGTTTCATCGGCAGAAATTTTAGTATCACAAAGAGGACCAAAACCGGTATTTATACCATAAACACATCGATCCGATGCCACAATTTCCTGAACATTCTTTTGAGATTTTAAAATCTGCTCTTTTGCTGCTTTATTAAGTTTAGCTTTATTTGGTTTTTTACAGATTTCCAATACATCATGGAAACTGAAAATATCTACTCCGTATATCATTTCTAAAAATTTCTTTAAAATTACACATTTAGCAATAATTGTAAAAACTAAATATGACCATAATTTATTTTAACAATAAGTGGTTTAAATTGTTATTTTTACGCCGATAAAAAACAATAATCTATGAAATTTAAAACTCTACTGCTTGCATTGTGCTTTGTAAGTACAGCTTCTTTTGCACAAGACAAGGTAAAATACTCAAAAGAAGAGATCAAGAAAATGGAAACTTATCTCTTCAATGAAGGATTCAACCTTCCATCCCCTAAAAAAACATCTACCATTGTTTTAAAAGACGGAAGCTCTCACAAAGGTTTTTGTGGAAAAATTGAAGCAAAAAAAGGACAGATCTACGAAGTTTCAATCAAAGACAGTATTTCTAAAAAAAATGAAACTTTTAATGCTGATCAGATTAGTGAAATGTATTTGTATCCAAGTAATGCAGAAAAAATAGCTAAGGTTGCAAAGTACATGGGAAACATCAGAAACTTTGGAACTAAAAAACTGACCAAAAATACAACAGGTGAGCGTATACATTTTGTTAATCAAACTGTTTCATTAAAAAACAAAAAAGACGAAAAAGAATTCTTAATGCAATTGATCAATCCTGATTTCAGTGAAATAATTTCCGTTTATCATGATCCAAGAGCTAAAGAAACAGGTGGATTTTCAATCGGAGGCTCTCCTCAACTTGGTGGTGGCGTTATCAAATCTTACTATGTAAAAAAGGGAGATAAAATCATGTGGCTTCATAAAGATGATTTCGAAGATAATTATGACTTCTTATTTGGGGACAATCCTGAATTCATGAAAAAATATCCAAAAAAAACTACTGAATGGGATTATTTCAGCTTTTTAGTGAATGCATACACTGAAATGAGCAACGGATAAAATTTAATTTTAACATATATGATAAAACTGCAGAAAATTCTGCAGTTTTTTTGTTCTTTTAAATACCGGATGGATTCCGTAATTTTGTTATATGAATCCTTCTTTAGAATTACAGCTCAAAACTTTACCATCTGAACCTGGTGTTTATCGTTACTACGATAAAAACGATCATCTATTGTATGTTGGGAAGGCAAAAAACTTAAAGAAAAGGGTTCTATCCTACTTCAATAAAAACCTACCGGGTTATAGGATTAAAATAATGGTTGGAAAGATCCAACGATTAGAAACTACTATTGTAAATAGTGAATATGATGCTCTTTTATTAGAAAATAACCTGATTAAAGAACACAGACCTTTTTACAATGTAATGCTCAAGGATGATAAAACATATCCTTGGATTTGTATTAAAAATGAAGCTTTTCCTAGAATTTTTCTGACAAGAAATATTATTAAAGATGGTTCAGAATATTATGGGCCGTACGCAAAGGTTCGTCCGGCAAAAATATTACTGGATACGATAAAGCATATTTATAAGCTGAGAACTTGTAATTTAAATCTGGCACAGAATAAAATTGAAGATGGCAAATATAAAGTTTGTCTTGAATACCATATTAAAAACTGTGAAGGGCCTTGTGAAGGGCTGGAAAGTAGAGCGGAATATGATGAAAAGATCGATTCCATCCGGGGAATAGTAAAAGGAGATTTCCGAAAAGCCAAAGATTATCTGATTAACCAGATGATGAAACATGCTTCTAATTTACAATTTGAAGATGCTCAAATTATTAAAGAAAGACTGGATATCCTGGAAGATTATCAGGCTAAAAATACAGTGGTAAATCCAAATATTGATGATGTAGATGTTTTTGGAATGACCAGTGATGAAACCGCAGCATATGTCAATTTCTTCAAAATCAGAAATGGAAATATCATTCAGAGTTTCACTACGGAAATTAAAAAGATCCTTGAAGAAACTGATGAGGATATTATGGAAGAGGCTTTGATCGAGATTCGTCAGAAATTCGGCTCCGATTCCAAAGAAGTACTGCTCCCTTTCCATTTATCTGTAGAAATTCCTAATGTAAAGTTGATCGTTCCCAAAGTGGGTGATAAAAAACGTATCGTAGAACTTTCTGAAAAGAATGCAAAAGAGTATCGCTTAGAGAAATTAAAACAGGTGCAGATCGTAGATCCTGAAAGACATACCAACAGAATTATGGCTGAGATGCAGAAACTGCTAAGAATGCCTGTGGAGCCAAGACATATTGAAGGTTTTGACAATTCCAATATTCAAGGAACCAATCCCGTTTCTGCTTGTGTTGTTTTTAAAGATGGAAAGCCAAGTAAAGCAGATTATAGGATTTTTCATCCAAAGACCGTAGAAGGAGCTAACGATTTTGCAACTATGGAAGAAGTTATTTACCGCCGTTATAAAAGAATGTTGGATGAGGCCGAACCACTTCCTCAACTTATTCTTATCGATGGAGGAAAAGGGCAACTATCTTCAGCTATAAAAAGTTTAAAATTATTAGGACTGTATGGAAAAATTACTATTGTTGGAATTGCTAAAAGGTTGGAAGAAATTTTCTTTCCTGAAGATTCCATTCCATTGTATCTTGATAAAAAATCTGAAACACTTAAGATCTTACAACGGGTTCGTGATGAAGCCCACCGTTTTGGTGTAAAGCATCACAGGACAAGAAGAAAAAACTCTACGATAAAATCTGAGTTAGAAGAGATTCCAGGCGTTGGTGAAAAAACAATAGAATTATTATTATCAAAATTAAAATCCGTTAAAAGAATTAAAGAATCTAATTTGGAAACTTTAGAAGAAATACTGGGTAAAAGTAAGGCTAAAGTTATCTGGGAATATTTCAATGATTAAATAAATAAAAAAACGCTCTTCCGAGCGTTTTTTTATTTAGATGGTAAATCATATTTTTATACACCTCCCATTACATACATATTTTCCATTGTAGGCACCTCACTTCCGCCTTCTTTTTCAAGAGTTATGGCAAAAGCCTGGGCTTTAGATATGTTGGCAAGAGCAATTTTACTGTCTTTTTCTTTTGTATACATTCCTGCATTTACCGGCTTTCCATCCGCTATGGCCCAAAGCTGATACTGCATTCCTGCCGGAGCTTTCGGCAAGTCTTCAGCATTTAGATAGACCTCTTTGGTATTCTTGTTCCAAAAAACCATAGCTTTGGAATCTGCATGTTTCTCCACTCCTTTTAACTTGACCATTTGCATATCGGGGCTGGACATCATATTCCATTTTTCATTCATCTTTTGCAAAGCCAGATCTTTAGACTGTTTTTCAGTTTCTAATTTCGCTATATCTGCCTTGTTTTTGGATTGATTATTCATCCAAAATAGATTCCCTGCTATACTTACTAAAAATAACACCGAAGCCGCAATAGCATATGTCTTCCAAGTATTATTTTTCTGAACCACAATTTCTTTTGTCTCCTTTTCAGAATGTACATTGGATTCATTTTGTAAAACTACCGGTTTTATTTCGTCAATAGTTTGCTCCTTTTGAATCTTAGCCCAAATCTTAGACTTTAATTCTACAGGTGGAGCTACAGCCTGTGCTGTCGCAAGATCTTCCAATGTTTTTTGTGCTTCCTCAAAAGCCGCCTTTACTTCAGCATTATTTTTCATCACACACTCCAAAATACCTGCCTCCTCTGGAGAAGCAAGACCTAGAATATAAGATTCTATGATTCCGGATGATATGTATTCCTTAGTGTTCAATTTATTGATAATCTTTTAACAAATCCTTTAATTTTATTAATGCATTTCGCATTTTCGTTTTTACCGTACCCAAAGGTATTTTCAATTTATCAGATATTTCATTCTGTGTATATCCCTGATAATAAGCCAGATCTATAAGTTCCTGCTTATCAGATTCCAAACTTTCAAGTACATTATTAAAACCAATGAAATCAGATGCGTCATTCGTGGTAGAAAGTTCTGCACTGTTATATACGAAATCCGGAATTGATTGGTTTTTTAGTTCGTTTTGAAAACTTTTTGATTTTAAATAATCGATCGCTGTGTTTCTGGCAATATTAATCATCCAGGTATAGAATCTCCCTTTACTGATATCATATTGATGAATGGAATTCCAGATTTTTACGAAAACGTCCTGAATAATTTCTTCAGTATATTCTTTTGATTGTACAATTCGGAGTACTACACCATAGAGCGCACCAGAATAGTGGTCATACAAGTAATGAAAACCAGCTTCGTTTTTTTCTTTCAATAAAACGACAAGTTCGTCCTCCGAATAGATTGTTTTAATAGCGAATATTTTTCATTCCAAATGTAACAAAATAAAACATATAACAAGTAAAAACCAAAAGTTCTTTTATTTCGTATATGATTTTAAGTAAAAAAAGTAAGAATATGGAAAATACCTTTTTAAAGACAATTTCTTTATTCTTTTTAATACTGACTTGCAGAAAATATGTTATTCAACCAAAAACTAAAAAATTAAACCCATAGTACCCTGGTGTATCCATTACATATTTAAACAGAGCTTAAAAATTTAAAAACAAAATCTTTTTAAATCTGAAATGACATTAATGTCGTAAATGATGATAAGAATAAGATAAGAATCAAATATTATTTAATTAAAAAATCAAAAAATGAACACAAGATCAAAAATCGCCGTATTCGGAATGGTCACTTTATCATTCGTATTAAGTGGGAAGGTAACAGCACAAACAATGAAAGAAAAAACAGTAATGGTAGGTGGGGCTGCTATGTATCCCTCAAAAAATATCATTGAAAATGCTGTAAACTCTAAAGATCATAAAACATTAGTAGCTGCAGTGAAAGCCGCTGGATTGGTAGAAACTTTACAAGGAAGTGGACCTTTTACTGTCCTGGCTCCTACTGATGCTGCATTTGCTAAACTTCCAAAAGGAACGGTAGAAAATCTGGTGAAGCCTGAGAATAAAGAAATGCTCACTAAGATTTTAACCTATCATGTACTCGCTGGAAAGTACAGTGCTAAAGAAATTTGGGCCGCTGTAAAAGCTGGAAATGGGAAAAGTATGATGAAGACTGTAGAAGGTGAAGATGTCACATTCTGGACGAAAGGTAAAGATCTTTATATTAAAGATGCAAAGGGTAACAGTGCAAAAGTTACTATCGCAGACGTCAATCAATCCAATGGAGTAATTCATGTCATAGACACTGTTTTAATGCCATAGTTTTTAATTTTTAAATGGTTTAATAAAAATCCCTTGTCTGTTTAGACAAGGGATTCTTTTATATCCTAATCGATAATAATATCTTATTTACCTAAAAATATATCTTTAGAATATCCACCATTTGCAGCAGGAACTTCTATTACAATATTTCCATTTTCATAATAACCAATCGTAGTATCTCCATTTTCAAACTTCACTCTGAAAACATCTCTTTTTGTTGTTTCCTTAAAAGTAGCATAAGGAATAGAGCTATCAGGTCTTACAAGAATAAACTGACTGTTGTCGATCTGTACTTTCTGTAGATTTAATTTACCATTACTATATTTGCTAGCAGTACTTCCAGAAGAAGTAGAGGAAGCAACAACTTCAGTTGTTGGAGTCTCTTTAACCTGTTCAATACTTTTAGTTTCAGTCTGAACGGCCATTACAGTAGGGTAAGAAACAGGCAATGCCACAAAGGTTTGCTTTAATGCATCCTGAAATCCTTCTTTATAATCTTTAATGTTTGAAGCTCCTTTGCTCGCCAATACAATTTTATCATGACAGTCTTTAAACTGTAAAACAACCTTATTTCTTAAAAAACCACTGTCGTCCACAACATCTGCATTTAGAACATTACAAGAATTATCTCTTGCTTCTGCAGGCCACTGATCTTTATTTCCCTGAAGAACAACATATTTCTTGCTTTTAAGCGATTTCGATAGTACCATATCTAACTCAAAATTTTCTTTAAAAGTTGTAAACTTCTCCGGAATAGAAATATATTTATAGTCTGATACTTTTTGTCCGAAAGTTAACATTGAACAAACGGTCAATATAAATAGTGATGCTTTTTTCATTTTTTTAATTTTTAATCATTTCTAAATGTTCCCATATCTAACTTTAGGGAAAAGAAATTAGAATAGAAGTTAGATCCTCCAATTCCCGAGTTTGTAATCGCATAATCTAAAGTAAGTCCCCTGTATCTAATACCTAAACCAGCACTCGGTTGAAAAGAAACTTTTCTTTTTAAATCTTCAATATCCGTAATAGACTGGAAACGATTTACCCCTAGTCTTACAAAGATCATTTTCTGATAACCTAGTTCAGCTCCGGCATAAGGTGTAATACTTGCAAAATCTGTTGAAACCAGAGCCGCAGTTTTAGCAAAATCTACATTTATTCCAGCTTCCGGTAAAACGTATATGCTGCTGTTAATTTCAAATATCTTACTAGCTCCTACATTAAGCTTGGGCATCGTAAGTTCCATCTTATCTTTGGGTGCCGGGTTAAATTCCTCACCATTAACAACTGTAGATAATTCTTTTTGATTAATACTCCAGAAGTTAACTGTTGTTGTAGCATCGCGAAGCATCCCGCCAAACTTCCAGCCATTATCTGCCTTATAAATGGCTCCAACATCGAAACCAAATCCGTATCCGCTGGCAAATTTCCCAACATTTCTATATACTATTTTCGCATTTACTCCTACATCTAATTTTGTATTTCCCGCTGGATGAAAAGCATAAGAAAGTATTGCAGCATAATCAGATTGTGAGAATTTCGTGATTTTATCATAATCAATATTACCTTCAGCATCGATCATTTGAGTTGTATTCAAGATATTATCAACACCAAGTCTAACAACTGAAACTCCAAAAACTCCTTCTTCCAATACTTTTGCATAAGCCAGATAATCATATTTAGCAATGGATTCGAAATATTCAGCATGCATTGCAGCACCCTGCCAGTCTCTTTCGATTGACATTAAACCTGCGGGATTCCACATTGGAGAGTAGACATCATCCTGGTTTGAAATCACAGCACCTCCCATAGCCAGTCCTCTTGCTCCTGCTCCAATATTTAGAAATTCATTGGAATATTTCCTGATAATTTGGGATTGAGACATCCCGAATAACAGTGAAAATAAAAATAATAGATATTTTTTCATCATATAAATTTGATGCTTAATTAGTTTTTTTTTGTTTTCTGGCTTTTATCAATCCATTGGCTATAATTGCCAATATCATAACAAATGATGCTATATAAAATATAGGGCTCATATGTTCTGATTCGCCAAAGATAAAAAAAGCTAGTATAATTCCGTAAACTGGTTCTAAATTAACTGTTAAAATTAGTGTAAACGGAGAAATATACTTCATTAAATTAACCGATTCCAACATTGGAAAAGCCGTAAAAACACTTGCTAACAAGCATATTAACGCAATATCCCTATAGTTTATTTCATCCATTTGAAAAATTTGTCCCGAAAACAAATAAAATATCAACAAAACTGCCCAACCACAGAAAATTTCATAAAAAATGATATTTCCTGAACTTGTTTTTCCAAACATTTTACCATTAAAGACTGAAAAGACAGTCCCGAAAATTGCACATAATACCCCGTAGAGAATTCCCTCTTTATATTGAAACTCTGTTTTAAAAATTAAAAGAATACAAGCCACTATGACTATTCCCATGATAACTTCTGAAACATCGATCTTTCGTTTAAAGATAATAGGTTCTAATATCGAAGCAAAAAGAGTTGATAACGATAAACAGCTTAAAGCTATAGAAACATTCGAGACTTTAATGGAATAGAAGAAACAAAACCAATGGATAGCCATTGCAGTTCCTATGGCCGCCAATTGAAAAAATATTTTCCTTGAAACCTTTATACTTTCCTTTTTATAGATTCTTATATAGGCGTATAGGCAAATGGCTGCAAATAGCATTCTGTAAAATACAAGAACTTGTGCATTGGCATGAATTAATTTTCCCAAGATTGCAGTGAACCCCCATAAAAATATAATTAAATGCAATCTGAAAAGTGCTAATTTATGCATAACCTATCTTTTGAATTTTTAAGATGCAAATTTACGAATAGGTTTTACAATTCTTTGATAAATAAAAATAGATTTGAAGAAAAAGCAATTAAATTTTATTCGACTTTTTCAGAATTTTATAAGTACTTAATTTCAATAAATTGACAGACTTGGAAAACGAAATAAAATGAATAAAAAAACCCCGAAAATTTATTCAACTTTCGGGGCTTTCAAATAATAAACTATTAAAAAAATAAACTAGGAACAGAGTATTTTGCGAAGGGAATAATACCCCTCAATACTCTTACGTAAAGTTAGCAAAAATATCAATTAATCAAAAATAATTTTCTGTTAAATATTTCACAATTTTCTGTAAACCAACCTATTAAACACTTGTTTTACCAAAAATAATATTCTCTTTAAAAATAGTATCTTTAGGCGTAAAAAATTAAAAATTTTATGGACATCGAATTCAACAAACGAGAAGATCAAAATAGATTAAAATTATCCGAAATAAATCGTTTACTTGCTGAAATAAAAAAAGGAGGTGGAGAGAAAAAGCTTCAAAAGTTACGTGACGAAGGAAAAATGACTGCAAGAGAAAGAATTGAATATCTCCTTGATAAGAATTCAGATTCCATAGAAGTAGGAGCTTTCGCTGGTTATGAAATGTATACCGAGCATGGTGGATGTCCTTCTGGTGGAGTTGTTGTAGTTATAGGTTATGTTTCTGGAAGACAATGTCTTATTGTCGCTAACGACGCTTCAGTAAAAGCTGGTGCCTGGTTTCCAATTACTGGAAAGAAAAATCTCAGAGCTCAGGAAATTGCAATGGAAAACAAACTTCCTATTATTTATCTGGTAGATTCTGCTGGTGTTTATTTACCTATGCAGGACGAAATATTTCCTGATAAAGAACACTTTGGAAGAATTTTTAGGAATAATGCTAAAATGAGCTCCATGGGAATCATTCAGATTTCTGCAGTAATGGGCAGTTGTGTTGCTGGTGGTGCTTACCTGCCTATCATGAGTGATGAAGCCATGATTGTTGATAAAACAGGTTCAATTTTCTTAGCTGGCAGTTATCTTGTAAAAGCTGCTATTGGTGAAAGTATAGATAATGAAACTCTTGGAGGAGCTACTACACACTGTTCTATTTCGGGTGTTACTGATTATAAAGCTAAAGATGATAAAGACGCTTTAGATAGAATAAAAAATATAATGAAATCTATCGGAAGTACTGAAAAAGCAGGTTTTGATAGGATTGAAAGTTTCCCTCCAAAAGAAAATCCAGAGAACATTTTTGGTATTATGCCATCTTCCAGAACTGAACAATATGACACATTAGATATCATAAAATGTATGGTTGATAATTCTGAGTACGAAGAATATAAACCTGATTATGGAAAAACCATTATTTGCGCAACTGCGCGGGTAGATGGCTGGTCTGTAGGAATTGTTGCTAACCAGAGAAAATTGGTAAAAAGTGGCAAAGGAGAAATGCAATTTGGAGGAGTTATTTATTCTGATTCAGCGGATAAAGCGACAAGATTTATTGCGAATTGTAATCAAAGAAAGATTCCTTTGATCTTCTTACAGGATGTAACAGGATTCATGGTAGGCTCAAAATCTGAACATGGGGGAATTATTAAAGATGGGGCCAAAATGGTAAATGCAGTTGCAAATTCTGTAGTACCAAAATTTACAATCATTACAGGAAACTCTTATGGCGCAGGAAACTACGCAATGTGTGGTAAAGCATATGACCCAAGATTAATTGTGGCATGGCCATGGGCAGATCTTGCCGTAATGGGAGGATCCCAGGCTGCTAAAGTTCTGGCTCAGATCCAGGAATCTACATTGAAAAAACAAGGTAAAGAAATTACTGAAGAAGAGCATAATGAAATTTTAGATACTATTTCTAAAAGGTATCAAAAACAAACAGAATCTACCTATGCTGCTGCCAGATTATGGACAGATGCTATTATTAATCCTATTGATACAAGAAAATGGATCTCCATGGGTATTGAAGCAGCTAATCATTCTCCTATTACAGAAAAATTCAACTTAGGAGTAATACAGGTTTGATAAAAATAAAATATTATAAAAAATGCCTTACTTTAGAAGTAAGGCATTTTTTATTCCCTCCTTTTATGTCAGCAAAAACTCCCCATACCTTTTGATAGGTTGAGTTGTCAATCAAAATTAAGAAGAATAAACCAGTTTTAAAAAGTACTGATTATTGAAAGAATGGAAGGTTAATAGTTGAAAATTGAGGGTTGAAAGTTTACCAGCAGAGTTTTAAGTTTTGGCTAAAGCCGAGTGGACTTTGATTTATATGGAAGGTGGGCTTTAGCCCACCTCTATTGATCAAGTTATTATTTAAAAAGAGAAGCAAAAGTAAGTAAGTAAGTAAGTA
>NZ_JAGGPT010000011.1 GCF_018613715.1 Chryseobacterium sp. ISL-6
AACCTATTTTAGGACAAGACAAGATGTTACAATTAGGTAGGTGAAATTTACTCTGGTTAGGTGAAAACCTGCGTAAAAATTACGCAGGTTCAGCTTTAAAGTCTATTATAAGCTATTTTTATCCAGGGAACGAATATTATGATCCTATCTTGCTTTATGGTAACCCATAATGAAACTATTTTTAATACTAATATTTTTAAAATACAAATTAAAAAACTTTTGAGTATTTATAATACGACAAGTTCTGTCGTATAGCAGGAGTATCTTTGCATTGTAAAAATTAATAACCATAACAACTTAAAATGAGAACGTAGGATAAAGTTAAAAACATGATGTAATTCATGTTAATTCTTCTTAATATGAAATTAATGAATGCTAAAAAGGGTTAAATTTGTAAAATTTATATAATGAAAACTAATATTAATTATAATACACAAAATAGGTGAAAAAAATCTACATAGGTGCATTGACTATCTGCACATTTTTATTTGTAAGATCTCAGGAAATACTTTGGCAAAAAGATATTAAATCCAGTACGCAGGATTTTCTTAGTCAAGTCACTACAACGATCGATGGACAGTATTTAATTACTGGGAGTGCTATTCAGGCATCTAAAATTGAAGGTAAACAAAATAACGGGTACGATTTTCATTTAGTAAAACTGAACCAGCGAGGTGATCAGGTTTGGGAAAAATACTTCTCAGGACAAAATCATGACTATTTATCCGCTACAGTTGCAACTCAGGAAGGAGGTTTCATAATTTCAGGCACCTCATATTCCTCAAAAAGTCTGGACAAAAAAGATGATTCTAAAGGTGGATCTGATATTTGGCTGGTTAGAATCAATGAATTTGGCGATGAATTATGGCAAAAAACTCTAGGAACAAGTGCCAAGGAGGAAGCAAGAGCTGTTGTTCAGACTACTGATTTAGGATTCTTTGTAGCTGGGAATGTTCAAAACTCAGCTAAAGGTTATGGTTCAAAAGATGTCTTAATTATAAAACTCGATAAAAACGGAAAAGAACTTTCACAATCTTTGTTTGGCGGAAGGGGAAATGATGAAGTTGAAAAGATGATTCCAACCCGTGACGGTGGAGCTTTGTTAGGAATCTATTCCAGAAGCAGTGCTGGAGGTTCAAAACAAACTGAAAACTTTGGAGAAGGAGACTATTGGATTGTCAAATTGGACAAATCAGGAAAAGTAGAATGGGAAAAGAATTTTGGAGGAAAAGGTGATGATCATTTAAGAACCCTCGCTTTAACTTCAAACGGATATATTATTGGAGGTGAAAGTCGTTCTGAGCGCTCAGGAAATAAGACCATTGGTATTGAAGAAGGAACCGATTTATGGTTAATCTCACTCGATGAAAGAGGAGATGAAGAGTGGCAGAAATCTTACAATTTTAAAAACAGAGATATCTTAATGGGAATGAGTGTGATTCATTCAGCAGATGATAAAACTAAAGGGCTTCTTTTAGGTGGTTACACTCAGGCAGAAGGAAGGATAGAAGCAAATGATGAGAAGTTCTGGATGCTGTATCTGGATCAAAACGGAAATGAACAGTGGAGGAAACATGTAGAAGGGGTTTCCAGAAAAAGAGAAGAAAGATTATCTGATATTAAACTAAATAGAGATGGCTCAATTATACTTGCAGGAACCAGTGCTGAGGAACTCGGAAAAGAAAACTGGAAGATTATAAAACTGGGAGATAAGCAGATCGATCAGCTCATAGTAAAACAAGATATTAAGATCTATCCGAATCCTGTATCAGATTATGCTTATGTAGAAATAGGTTTTGATTTTAAAGAAGCTGATATTACTCTGTATGACATGGGAGGAAGACAATTACAGAATTTGAAAACAAAGAATGAAGTGACTAAAATCAATACGCAATCTTTAATACAGGGAGCTTATTTAATAGTAATAAAAACGGATACTAATAAAACTGCTAATGCTAAATTAATCAAGAAATAATGAAGAAGATCACATTATTGGCAATTACATTGTCTGGTATCTTGGGCAATGCTCAATCTGCTAAAGACTTAACCGGCTCATTTAGTAAAAATACAAAAAGCCCACAAGCTACGGACTTTATAAGATATGGTAATATCCCTATCAAAAAGAACATAGGAGAACTTGATTTAAGCATCCCTTTATTATCAATTCCTACACAAAATGGGGATAAAGTAAGTTTGGATCTCAATTATAATGCATCTGGTTTTATACCTGACAAGAAGTCTGGTATTGTAGGGTTTAACTGGAATCTGATGTCAGGAGGAGTTATTACACGAAGTGTTGTGGGTGAAGCTGATGACCAAGCAGGATCCCCACAAACGGGTAATGGTATTAATGGTCATTATGAGCATGGATATCTGGTAGGAATAAAGCAGTTCGGTACTAATACCTCTGAGCTTCCAACAGATAATGACTTATCAACGATCAATCCTAATAAATTATCTGGTGCAGTAGACAATTTGAATGACGACTTTTTTGAGGTACGATTAAATGGCTATCCTAATACTAATTCTACAAAATATGAAACAACGTCTGATAAATATTCATTTAATTTTAATGGTATTTCTGGAAGTTTCTTCATAGCCCCTGATGGGAAAGTAGAGGTGGTTACCAGTGAACCTCATAAACTTAAAGTAGACCTTTCGGGAATGAATTCCCAGCCTTACACCAGTGTTTGCAGTCCGTTAAGTGAATCAGAAATCATCATAACAGATGAAGTAGGGAATAAATATTACTTTGGGAAAGAGAGTAAAAATTTAGAGTATAATGTTTTTTTAGGAGGAATTGCAACAGGTATTAATGCTCAAACTCCTGTGATCAGCAGCTGGTATCAATATAAAACAGAATATCAGAATGGGGATGTTTTAAAATATAATTATCAAGCAGATAATATTGCTCCCAATAATGTTTATAGCAGTTTTTGTATTATAGATCAAAATAATTTCTGGAAGCCACTTCCACAGTACAGTGATCTGAAAAAGTTTTTGGATCTTCATTCTATGGGAGATAGCAATTGGAAACAAGTTTTTAACCTGGTAAAAAAAGCTTATCTATCAAATATTGAGTATAAGGATTACAAAATTGTTTTCTCCTACTCTGATCAGGATAACCTTTATAAAAATGTAGCCATTAGTGGTAGCCAGTTTGGAAAAGTGCCTCAAAAGAAACTGGAAAAAATACAGTTATATAATCAAACCAACCTGACTAATACGATTGATTTTGGGTATGAAGTATACAATACCCAATACCCAAGAATATTTCTTAAAACGGTAAAAGAAATGGGAAAAGAGCCCTACGAATTTTCGTATGACACCAGCAGTGCGGCTAATACACCAAGCCCTATCACTTTTGCTGTAGATTACTGGGGGTATTATAATGGAAAGACCTCTAACGATGCTCCTTTAGCTATTTTCCCTTCGGTAAATTACTCAAGCAATGGGGATTATCAGTATACTTCAGATGTAAGGGAACCTAATTTTTCTTATTCAAAGATGTATGCCCTGCAGAGTGTTAAATACCCCACAAAAGGAAGCTCTTTCTTTGATTATGAACCACATAGTTACAATTTTAGATTAGAACGAAGATCTGATAATAGTTTTCTCCCTAAGCTTTACTCAGTAAATGGGATTGTGGGAGGAACAAGGTTACAGAAAATTTATGATTATGATCTTAATGCAAATCAAAATACTAGGGAATTTATATACACAAATGATCTTGACCAGTCCTCTGGTATCCTTACCGAGTGGCCAAGATATTTTTTCTCCTACAATGCACAGATAAGTGGTAAATTCTGTTCAGGAGGTAGTGGTTGGTTATTCTGTATTCCATGGTCAATTGATGGTACAAAATATATTCAGACTGCCTCAGGTTATTCAAGAAGTTTAACGGAAGGGGCTGTTATAAGTTATTCAAAGGTAACTGAAAAGTTATCTGGTAATGGAAGCACTACTGATTATTTTACAACTTATATAGATAGGCCAGACGTGCATTTTGATAATTCATTACAACTTACAGCAGGGGATTACAGCCCAATGCCAGCGGTCAAGAATCTTTTATTCATGCCAGCAAGCAGGAGTATTGAAAGGGATAAGCTTTCTAGAAGACTTATTAAAGATGAATCAGGAAAACTTTTGGAAGAACAAGTCTATTTATATAATGAAGACCCGTCAAGACTGGATAAGTATCATATTTCAATGAACATATCAAATGCATGGATGAATCCTTTAAGGAATTATTATTACAATAACTTCATGAGTTCTAATGTCACTAAAAAGTACTTAAACAATAATTTATTATCATCTAAATCAGAATATTTCTATCAATCGGCCAACGGAGTGGATTTGTCCAAGGTTAAGAATACAAGTACTGATGGAAAAGTCACAGAGACTAATTACCAATATGCCCACGAAAAAGGGAATCAAAAGCTGATTGCTGCCAATATGATTGGAATCCCATTAGAAACAACTGTGGTTGAGAAACAAAACGCTGACGATGCTGGAAAAACAATTTCAAGATCTGAAATAAAGTATGATGATCCTGCTAACCTGTTTCCAACTTCTGTGTTATCTTACAATGTTCTAGATAATACTCCATCCACTGAAATTACCTATAATAAATATGATGCTAACGGTAATCTACAACAATATACTTCAAAAGATGGAGTCCCAACAGCAATTGTTGTGGGGTATAATAACACCCAGCCTATTGCAAAAGTACAGGGTGCAACTTATGCTCAATTGGTAAGCTTAGGAATTATAACAGCCATCGTTGATGCCTCAGATTTGGATGCAGCAAATCCAGTTAATGAACCTGCCTTAATTACGGCATTAGATAATTTCAGAAAGAACTCTGGGTTATCAGCTTATCAGGTTTCTACTTATACCTATGATCCTTTAATTGGAGTGACTAGTATTACTCCTCCTTCAGGAATCAGAGAAGTGTATCTCTATGATACTGCCAATAGATTAAAAGAAATCCGTCAGCAGGAAAAAGACAGTTCAGGAAATTTGGTATATAAAGTAGTAAAAGAGTTCAAATACAACTATAAAAACTAAAACACGATGAAGAAAATAAATCAAATAATATATGTTGGTGCTTTGCTTATAGCTAGTTTAGCTCATGCCCAGCTTTCTTCTACAGAAAACTATGTTTATTCAAAAACCTATTTGTCAGACCCTACACTTCCTAATGTTAGAACCTCAGAAACGGTTCAGTATTTCGATGGATTAGGAAGACCTAAACAAGTAGTCAATATAAAAGCATCCCCTTTAGGAAGAGATGTTGTGACCCCTATTGTGTATGATGGATTTGGAAAGCAAACAAGGGATTATCTCCCTGTTCCTCAACAGTCAACGACCAATGGAGCTATATACGGACAGAATCCAGGATTAGTTCCATTACCAATATCCGATCCAACAGGTGCTTACCCTGCTGGAGAAAAAGTTTATGCTGAAAAGGAATTGGAAAAATCTCCTTTATACAGAATATTGGAACAGAGGCAGGTAGGAATAGTATGGACTACAAAACCTGTTTTGTTTGGATACTTAGCCAATACTGCTACAGATGTTCGAAAATATATTACTACCACTGACCCTGTAGAAGGGAGAACCAATTCTAAACTGAAGGTATCTCCTAACGATGCTAATTCTGCCAGCGGGTATTATAAAACCAATCAACTCTATAAAAACTCTGTAAAAGATGAGGATGCTAATGAAACGATAGAGTTTAAAAATGGACGAGGACAAACTGTCCTAGTGAGAAAAGTCATCAGTGCGACTGATAATGCAGATACCTATTATATTTACAATGAATATAATCAATTGGCTTTTGTAATTCCCCCAAAGGCTTCTTTTGCCATTAAAGGCCTGGCTACAGGAACACAGATTCTCGAAACTGATCCTATTTTAACTGATCTTTGTTACCAATACCGCTACGATGGTAAAAACAGGTTAGTGGAAAAGAAACTTCCGGGTAAAGGTTGGGAATATATGGTGTATGATAAAGCTGACAGACTTATTTTCACGCAAGATGCAGTAATGGCTCCTACTGCAAAATGGCTTTTTACCAAATATGATCAGTTTGGAAGAATCATTATGACAGGAATTGTTCCTGGAGCAAGTAGAGTTGCAATGCAAGATATGATTTCAGGTAATATAATTGTAGAGAATCGAAATACAACAGGTTTTACAAGGAATGGAATGCAAATTCAATATTCTAATGATCATTTTCCTTATTTTGAAACGATATTGTCTATTAATTACTATGATTCCTATCTCATAGGTGATCCTTTTCCTACTTTGGTATTCGACCAGACTGTACTTCCTTCGGATGTACAACAATATGGACGTAGTACAAAAGGCCTGCCTGTCTCCAATTACGTAAAAAATATTGAAGATGATAACTGGACAAAAACCTATCTGTATTACGATCTTAAAGGAAGAGGTATAAGGGAATTCGCTCTTAACCACTTGGGAGGATATACTAATGTAGAAAGGCAATTGGATTTTGCAGGAATACCTCAAAAAACCATTACGAAGCATCAAAGATTAAGTAGTGATACTCCAAGAACTATTACTGAATTATTCACCTATGATCCTCAGAATAGACTTCTTACAAATACCCACCAAGTTGATAGTAATCCTGTTGAAATCTTAACACAGAATAAATACAACGAGCTTTCTCAATTAGAAAGCAAGAAAGTGGGCGGTGCTAGTGCAACAACTCCACTTCAGCAAATAGATTACAAATACAATATCAGAGGTTGGATGACAAAGATCAATGATCCATCTACTTTAGGAACAGATTTGTTTGGATATGAAATGAAATATACAAACCCTGTTAATACTGGTTCTTCTATAGGGAAATTTAATGGAAATATTGCAGAAGTTGACTGGAAGGCCTCTAATGATGGAGTATTGAAAAGATATTCTTACAAATATGACGGACTGAATAGATTGAAAAGTGGGATTTATTCAGAACCTAATACCTCAATTCCTGAAAACAACTACTATAATGAAATTTTAAGTTATGATTTGAACGGAAATATTATATCATTGCAAAGAAATAGAAATGCACAAAATATAGGGGTTCAATTAATGGATAATCTAACATATGTTTATATAGGGAACAGACCTAATACAGTAACAGATTCTTCTTCTAACTATTTTGGGTATCCAGATTCATCTGGTAATGTTATGAGTTATGATAATAATGGAAATATGACTGATCATGTTGACAAGGGTATACTAGAAATTAAATATAACCATCTCAACCTTCCAAATTATATTAAATTTGATCAATTTGTACAAAGGAATGATCCATTTGGCTCAGGATTAGCAACTAAATATAAAAATACCAGTTACCTTTATCGTGCAAATGGGGTAAAGCTGAAAAAAGTACATAATTATTTTTCGGGCCGTGCACAATCGGATGCATCAAAAACAACTGAATACTTTGACGGATTCCAATACAACTATGATGTTAATATAGAAGGAGTGCCTTTAACCGGGCAAGGTTTACAATTCACACCTACATCGGAGGGCTATTTTGATTTTGTGAAAAATAAGTATATTTATCAATATAAAGATCAGATAGGAAATATTAGACTGGCATTCTATAAAAATGATACAGGTAATGTAGCAATAGACAGAACGACTGACTTTTATCCTTTCGGGTTAGAATTTGGAGGAAGCAATTCCCTGAGTACATCTGGAAGTTTATCTCTGGACTATACTTATGGTTTTCAGGAACAAGAACAGCAACAGGAGAGCGGATGGACTTCTTTTAAATGGAGAAATTATGATGCAGCGATGGGCAGATTTTTTAATATAGATCCTTTAAGTGAAAAGTATGCTTATCAATCTCATTATAATTTTTCAGAGAATAGAGTTGTAAATGCAAGAGAATTGGAAGGGCTTGAGGCTAAACCAATAAATGATAATACGATTGAATGGAGAGTTAAAATTGATAATAAGTATGGACATGATTACAGTAAAACTCTTTTACAGGATGCTGCAGGTATACTAAGTCAAAATGGGGTGACTTATAAAATCATTGAAGACCCTAAAGCTTTGTTTACTATAGAATTAGCTCCTGCGAAAGTTACCGAAGACCCTATTACAAGAGACCCTATAACAACAAACGGGTATACCGTACCTGATGGTAATACTTATGATGGAAAGGTAGTGTCAAAAAATAAGCCTAGAACGTTAGCCCACGAATTAGGACATAAAGCAGGATTACCGCATATTTTTGATAAAGAAAGTAAGGATGATAATACAAAAGCAAATCAAAATAATCTTATGAATTCAGGAGAAAATGATAAAGTAGAACTACGTAATAGCTCAGGAACCGATTTAACTTCTTCTCAGTCAACTGATATGCAGAGCCATATTAAGATTATCAATGAGAATAGAGAAAGGAAAGAAAAAGAAAAAGAACAACAAAAACCAAATCAAACCCAAAATGGAAATTAATAAAAAAATATCTTTGATAGTGAGCTTTTTTATATTGGCTCTTGTTTCATGTCAGACTAAAAAAATAATTTCTTATGAAAAGTATGAGAATTTGAATTTGGAAAAGAAAGCTGAAATAGATGAATATTTAACAGATGCTAAAAAATTAATATCTAAAAAGGAATCTGAGATAGTTTTGATGTTCCAATATAATTGTTTTTTTGACAAAAGTCTGAAATTAAATAATGGATATGAAACAAAGTTTCCTAAGATTTCAAATAAAAACCATTATGGCCAACGATTTGCAACATTTGAGAAAAAATTTGGAGATATAAAAATTAAGTTATCAGATGGAAGAAAATTTTTCATTAATCAGAAAGATGGATATGATTACATTGGTGTTTGCTATTATGAAAAAGAAAATAAATTATATATAGAATATTTTAACTATCCTCATATGTTGGTTTTAGAATAAAAATGGGAATTAATAAACTACTATAATTATGACTTTTAGGAATACAAACAAGAGCTTGACTATTCTAAATCAGATGATAGTAATTATTCAAGTATATATTTGATAGTTAAATCATTTACTAAGTTTATTGATAATCTAGAAGATAAAGACTAGCATATTTATTAAAATAATTATTCAATATTAAAAATAAAACACCTTTATCAAATTCGGTAAAGGTGTTTTTATTATAGCTAATTCAAAGTCTTCGCATAAAAAAACATTTAAAATATCCGTTGAATTTTTTTTTCGTTTCAAATAAAACTAACTCAAATTGAGATTGAAAGTTTAAAACCTTTTACAAATAAGTCTTTGGTTGGATTATCTAAACTTCTTCATTTATCAATCCAAATGTTTACTCTATTTGGGACAGTAAGATTTGTAAATACTTTTTTTCAAGTAGCTTTCATTATCAAATTCAAAGTATTCCAAATTATCTAAAATATGTAGAAGCAATAAGCGAAACTATAAAACTTGGCTTACCTAATGATTTTGATAATCCGAGAGAGCAACTGGAATACGAAGTTACTGATGTAAGGTTGATTGAAATGGCTATCTTTTTAAACCAGTTTGATATTAAATTATAATTTTATACAATTAACTGTTTTAATTTTTACCTTTTCTTTTAAACACAGAATGAGAAGAACGTAATGAGAGTTTTGAGATATCCATATCCCACAATGGCTCGTTTTCATTTACCATAACAAGTGTTTTGTCATTGAGATCAAATTCCTCTACGAAACAATAATAAAGTAATCTAGTAATTTTTATATGGAATCTTTTACCATTGTGACTTAGTCCACATTTATAACAACAGCATAAATAACGAAACAATCAGAACAACAAAACCTATCAAAAAAAGTATATATTTGTAAAATAATAGCCCGCCTGGCACGGCGGACTATCAAAAATGAAATCGTTAAGTGATTGCGCTACTATTGTTCGCGGTCACTTTTTGTTTTTCTAGCATTACTGGAAACAATAACCAAAGTGGTCATCGCTACAATAATTAGAAAAAGCAGGGCGAAAAGTGTTATTCCTTCGTTCATAATACAAATATAATATAGAGTTATATAAATTATTGGTTTGCTAAAAAAGTGTTCGAAAATCTTGTCCGCATTTCTTTATATTACAAATTACAGTAATGTCAATTTGTAAATAAATTTATTTTTACACGAGTTACTTACAGTTTTTTTGTCAAAATTAAATCTATCGTCTCTCTTTAATAATGTTATAAGCAAAGATAACATACAGAAAAGAAGAAAACAGAATAGTATTCAACAATCTATATCGAGTAAGCGATATTTTTTTTTTAAAGCCGCTTTTATTACATCATATTTAAATTTAAAAGTTACTTATACTTTTTGTATACGATTTTATCTATGGTCTATTTGATACTGTAGTAAAGATAATGGACAAAAAAGGAAAAATTAAATTAGAAATTTAAGGTTTATTCCATAAAGCCTTTAAACCCTTATTAATAAAGGGGAAAACATGTTGATAAATAATTTTTTTTCAACTGAAAGAAAAAAATTATCTTTGAAAAAGCGGGGTAAGAGCAGACGATCACAATGTAAAGTTCCGCGCAAAAAAACTGAAGTAGGGATTTTGCAGAGAGTTGAGCAGGATTGTAGAATTACAAGTACAACGGAAAGGAGCTGCAAGAGACTGGGATGTATGACTATGGTACGAGATTCTATATGCCTGATATTGGAAGATGGGGCGTGATAGATCCTAGAAGCCAATATACTCATGAAGCTTATAGTTATGTTTGGAACAATCCTATTTCATTTAATGATCCTACTGGAATGCAGGGGGAAATAGGATTTCCAATTAATGATGGAAAAAAAGATGGAGAAGTTTGGAATGATTCTGATGGAATGTTTTATTGGGATGCAAACAAAAAAACATGGATAGATTTCAAAGATAAAAGTGCTGTAATCACACAAGTTTCTATGCTAGGGAAATCCAAAAGCAGTAATGATGGTGGATATGCAACGGCTCTGACTGTTGGAACTATTAATATTGAGAATCCTATTGGATGGATTGCATTGGTTGGATTGATTGGATATGAGATATACCGTGAGGCTACAAGACCTCCTTTACAATGGTATACACCCATAGATCCAATGATGACCACTCCTTCAACCATGAAGACGGAAGATACTGCTGGAGATGAGGATAAAGATACAAATGGTCAAGATGTTCCAAAAGAGAAAAAAGTTCCAGTGAGTGGTAAAAGTGATAAAGAAGCTTCTAAAGAAGTTCCATCATGGGTTAAAGAAAAAGGAGAAGCACCATATGTGGATGAGGATGGAAAAACATTTGCTAAACGAGTTTTAGATGAACACCATGGTAAAGGCAAATGGAATAACAGTAAAAAAGATACAGGTCCAACATCAGATTATAATAAGATAAAAAAGTGGGGAGATAGAGGATTTGAAGTAAAACCAAAAAAATAATTAAAAATGAAATATTTTATATATGCAATTGATCATACCTATACAGATGAATTAAATACTTGTACTAAGCTTTTGGGATTTTGCAATGATATAGATGGTCTTGAGAAAATAAAAAAAGAAGCACTAAAACTATCAGGATTTAAGGCGTATCCTGATAGTTTTGTAATTAATAAATATATATTAGATAAGACACACTGGGAGAATGGATTTGAAGATGTTGTTGGAGAAATTGGAAGAGATTATCTTTTAGCAAGTGATGTTTTTGATGAGAATTATGCATCTGTAAAAGAGTTAAGTCTAGAAACTATTTTTAGTGTAAGTCATAGCTACACTATTGATAGATATTTAGATGATGAAAGATTTATTGGAGTATATTCAACAGCGGCAAAAGCAGAGATAGCAATAGAAGATTTGAAAAAACAACAAGGGTTTAGAAAATATCCTAACGATTTTGATATTAGTGAAATAGAAATAAATGATCTTTTATGGACTTCTGGATTTTAAAAGACTATTCTTGTTGCGCAAATTCTGCGACTTTGATTAATAAAAATAAACCACTGCTTTTGCGGTGGTTTTTTTATTTATATATAAAAATCTCAAAAATAGGAAGGTCTAAAAAATATAAATGATGAAACTTAATTATAATATATTTTAAATTAGACAGAGTTTACTTCTAAAATTGTATTGGTTATTTATGTCCAGTTAATCAATTCTATTATTGCTAATTTAAAAATTGAAGACTTAGCAACAAATATAGAGCGAGTTTGTTCCTGAAGTAAAGTACCATTATAAAACTAATATTAAAAAACCGCCGAAGACTTATACTATGAAAATTTCAAAACTCAGTAATACCAATTTTAGACTTTTAGATGATATAGAAATCAATATCGAAGACTATATAACATTAATTGTTGGTAAGAACAATTCAGGTAAGACCTCTCTATTTGAGATCATAAATTTATTTTTTAATGATAAAAATCGAATTTCATTTCACGATTTCTCCCTAAATAGCCACGAAGCTTTTAATGATTGTTATATAAAATACAGCGAAGAATTATTGGAAATCGTTGATGATGAACAAAAAGAAGAAATCGAAAAAAAATTAATAGAAGAAATCCCAAGAATAACTTTAGGTGTTCAAATAGAATATGATAAGATAAAAGATTCGTTGATTAATCTTAGTGAGTTTATATCTGATTTAGATGAGAATCGATCCGATGCAACCTTATTCTTCAAATACGAGCCTACAGATACAATAATGGTCAATACTTTGATGAACCCTCTTGGAATGTAAAAGCATCACCCCAGGGAAAAGATGTGGTAACCCCTATTTATATGATGGTGATCCTTCTGCAATGTATACGGGGTGAAAAATCTTTTTCTGAGAAAACACTGGAGAATTCTCCTTTGGATAGGATGTTGAACCAGAAACAAGTGAGTACAGCATGGGTTACAAAACCTATTTTGCTGGAATATTTATCCAATACCGCTACGGATGTCGGAAAGTATGTGACCACCACTACTCCTCTGGAAGGAATAGCCAACTCTATACTAAAGGTCTCTCCCAATGATGTTAATACAGCGAGTGGGTTTTACAAAGCTAATCAGCTGTATAAAAACTCTGTGAATGATGTGTGCAAATCCTGAAATGAGAAAATACAATCATTAATTGGATCTGTTCTAGACTAATTTCTTTCCTTATCTCGATTATCATATGGTTCTTCAGCATCAAATTACTCATCTCGGGAAAGGTGAAATAAATCAAATGAAGGTCATTGTAAAAAAACTGTTGAATAAACTTAATAGATTAGTTATACAAGATGGAATAATTTCTAATAAAGAACAAGATAAATCAGTTGGGTGAATCCTTACGCCAAGCTTTGATTCGGTTTATAGAATATCATCCTCCAAAAAAACTCAAAAAAAATCTTTTTTCTGTATTTTTAGAGTTTGTTTATTCTTTAGGCAGTGGAAGTCCTGTAAATCTTGATGATATTTTATTTGCTTGTAAAGAACTTTTTGAACTTTTGGATACAATAGAAGATAAAATCGAAAAACTTAGGGACAGTAAAAATCTGAATTTGTAATGTAATTGGATAAACAATATATAATTACCTATCAAAATATTTAGCACCTATTTTAGCACCTAGAAATGATAAGTCCCTGTAGATAGTAATCTACAGGGACTTTTGCGGAGAGAGAGGGATTCGAACCCCCGGACCTGTTACAGTCAATAGTTTTCAAGACTATCGCAATCGACCACTCTGCCATCTCTCCTTAAACTCCAGTTATACTGTCGTTTTCAGTGGTGCAAATATAGAATGTTTTTTAATTCTGACAAAATAATTATTAGATAAATTTTAGCAAATTGAAATAATCCACTAAAAATCAACTTAATTATTTTCTGTAATCTACTTACTGATCAACAAAATTTGAGAAAATCAGATAAAAAATAAACGCATCAAATCAATGATGCGTTTATTGTATATTATATCAAAATAAGTATTAATGTAACTCAGCAAGATACTTTTCAGCATC
This sequence comes from Chryseobacterium sp. ISL-6, assembly GCF_018613715.1. Taxonomy (GTDB): domain Bacteria; phylum Bacteroidota; class Bacteroidia; order Flavobacteriales; family Weeksellaceae; genus Chryseobacterium; species Chryseobacterium paludis. The sequence continues at coordinate 13,981 of NZ_JAGGPT010000011.1, forward strand.
CATTGCCGCCATACATCCACTTCCAGCAGCTGTAATTGCTTGTCTGTAAATATGATCCTGAACATCACCAGCAGCAAAAACTCCAGGTAAGTTTGTTCTTGTAGATCCCTTTTCTGTTAAGATATATCCGTTTTCATCCAAGTCAATTTGTCCTACAAAAATATCAGTATTCGGTTTGTGACCAATAGCGATAAAAATTCCGTGAACATCAACCGTAGATTTTTCCTGAGTTTGGTTATCAATAACAACCGCTCTTTCAACAAGATTATTCTCCCCTTCTATTCCTATTAATTCGTGGTTGAATTTCACTTCAATGTTTGGTGTATTTTCTACTCTGTGGATCATCGCTTTTGAAGCTCTGAAAACATCCTTTCTCACCAACATCGTCACGTTATTAACCAATTTTGCAAGGTAAGTTGCTTCTTCCGCCGCAGTATCACCGGCTCCTACTACTACTACATCTTTTCCTCTGTAGAAAAATCCATCACAAGTAGCACATGCAGAAACTCCACCTCCATTATATTTTTTTTCGTCATCAAGACCTAAATACTTAGCTGTAGCTCCTGTAGAAATAATCACGGTTTTAGCAAGGATCTCTTTATTTCCGGCAAATAATTTGTGAACACCACCCTTTTCTTTAGAAAGTTCCACTTTCGTGATCATTTCATAATGAACTTTGGTATCAAATCTTTCCGCTTGTTTTTGCAAATCCATCATCATTTCAGGACCTGTAATACCAGCAGGATATCCGGGAAAGTTATCAACCTCCGTTGTCGTTGTTAATTGTCCGCCTGGCTCTAAGCCTGTATATAATTCAGGCTTCAGATCTGCTCTTGCAGCATAAATTGCCGCTGTAAAGCCAGAAGGCCCTGATCCAACTATTACACAATCTAAAATGTTTTGCTCCATAATTTACTTTTCAAAAAGATTAAAATTAAAGTCTGCTAATTTCGTAATTTTTAATGTTTTATTAAAGGAATTTTAATGATACTTGTCAATAATCAATATGTCGACTGTCAATGATTGTTTTATACGTTGCTGACCGTTATTGGGGCTCATTTTCGAAATCGCGAAACGGCTTTTAAACAACTTGCAACTAACAACATTTAACTTCCTTCCCCGTGACTCGCATCCCGGACCTCCCAACTCTACAATAACCTAAACTTTCATCTTAAATTTATCGACATTAATAATCTTATATACCAATTCCTTGATCAACTCCGCTTCACTCATATTTACCGCTCCCAGACCCTTTCCTTTCATATCAAATTCCCTTAAAATAGAAACCACTCTCGTAGCGTGTTTTAAAGGATATAACCTTGCACTTTCTGCGTAATCTTTGATGAAGTAAGGATTAATCCCCATTTGGGAAGCAATAGCCTGTGGCGACTGTCCCGGCATTGTCTGATAAATAATAACATTTGAGAAATAGTTATACAAACTCGCCAACATCATTACAAAAGGATTATTCTTAGGATTCTTTCCCATAAAATGGGCAATTTTAAATGCTGCATTTGCATTTTTCGTTCCTAGAGCCTTTTGGAGTTCGAAAACATTATATTCCTTACTGATTCCGATATGGTTTTCGATAATCGTGCCATCCAAAAGCTCTCCTTCTTTAAGGATTATTTTTAATTTACCCAGTTCATTGGCGATCCTTGAAAGATCATTTCCAAGATATTCTGCTAAAAGGTGAGAAATATTTGGGGCTGTTTTTATGCTTAATTTAGAACATTCATCAGCAATCCATTTTGGAAGATTATTCTCTCTGATCGATTCACTGAGGAAAAGTGCTTTGGCCTTATCTAAAGCTTTTGTCACCTTTTTCCTGCTATCCAGCTTTTTATGTTTGTGGGCAAAAACCAGAACTGTTGATGGAATCGGATTTTCAACATACGCCTCCAGAATTCTATTTTCTTCTTCATTAAGTTTTAGATCCTGAGCTTCTTTTACAATAATCACCTGTTTATCTCCCATCATAGGAAACTGCCTTGCCAAAGAAAGAACTTCCTGATAAGAAGTATCTTTTCCATAAGTCACGGTCTGGTTGAAAGCTTTTTCATCTTCTTCCAAAAAGTCGTGTTCAAGAGCTTTTACAGCAACGTCAATAAAATAAGGTTCATCTCCGTGGAAAAAATAAATCGGTAAAACTTCTTTATTTTTAATATTTTTGAGGATTAAATCTAATTCTTTCATCTTTTAATGGAACTTCCAAAACTGAATTTTCAGGAAACTTTTGATTTTAAATTCAAGAAAGACAAAGATAAGTTTTTTATTTATGATTTAGTTCGTAAAACTTACCTTTTGCTTACCCCTGAAGAGTGGGTAAGACAACATTGGATACATTATTATCTCACAGTAAAATCCTATTCTGTATCTGCATTGATTACAGAAAAAAAGATCGTTTTAAATGGTCTTACTAAAAGAATTGACCTGCTTATTACAGAAAAAGCACAGCCAAAAATTTTAATCGAATGTAAGGCTCCACAGATCAAACTGACTGAAAAAACTTTTGAGCAAACCGCAAGATACAATTCAATTATTGGCGCTAAAGAGATCATTTTAACCAACGGCTTGCAGCATATTAATGCTTATTTTGAGAATGACCAGTATCAATTTTATAAAGCAGATAATTAATCAGTTTATATATTTATCTAGGGAAAATCCTGCGCAAAGTTTGTCATTCAGATCTAAGCGAATTGGCGTCTGGAATCTCAGTCTTGCCTATTCATAGATATAAACCAAAAAAGTCATAAAAGTTTTAATGTACCCCAAAGACTGCATTTGAGTTTTTGAAAATACTAAATTTTAAAAAGAATCTTCTTTGGCTCTGTTGTTAACTAAAGTTCACAATTTTTAAATACATATGATAGTTAATATGACTTTAAATTTTTATAAATTTAAAGTGCTTTAATTAAAGTCACAATAAAAGGACACATAAGCATTTTGGAAATCTTTTGATTCTCGTCTTAGGTGATCTCCTTATTTTTCAAAACAAAAAACTTCAAATTTTAAATACCCAAAAAAAACTTTTGTTCCTTTTGTGGTCAGATAAAATATGGTTAAATAAAATTTAAATGATTGATATGAACATCAAAAACATAATATTCGATTTCGGGGGCGTTTTAATGGATTGGAATCCAAGATATTTTTTTAAAGATTATTTTAATGACGATAACAGAATGGAATATTTCCTTACCCACATTGCTCAATCGGAATGGAATGAAGAACAGGACCGGGGAAGAAGTCTCATGGAAGGAACCAATATACAGGTTCAGAAATTTCCTGATTGGGAGAGAGAACTCAGGGCTTATTATGACAATTGGCATGTCATGTTGAAAAGCGAGATCCCACAAAATGTAGAAGTTCTTAGAAAACTAAGCAAAACAGATTATCATTTGTATGGATTGACCAACTGGTCCGAAGAAACCTTTCCTTATGCTTTGGAAAACTATGACTTTTTTCAGCTTTTCGATGGTAAGATCGTCGTTTCAGGAACTGAAAAATTAATAAAACCTGACCCTAAAATCTGGCATCTTTTATTGGAGCGTTATAACATTCAAGCTAACGAATCCCTTTTTATTGATGATAATCCCAAAAATATAGAAATGGCAAAAACCCTGGGCTTTCATACTGTTCAGGTGTATGCAGATACTAATCTAGAACAGGAACTGATTGATATAGGGCTAAAGTTCTAATAACTTATAATAATATTTTGACAATCATTATTATAAGTTATTTTTATTAATTTAGATGTAGATTTCTATTGATATGATAGGTCATTGCCAATTGAAATGACAGGATCAAATCTTATTTAAAAAATTACAAAATATGATACGTTCAATCTTATTAACAACTCTCTTTATGACATCTGGAGCTCTATTCAGCCAAAACCTTAAAACAGTTTCCTACCAGGACGGCTCACAAAAACTGAATGGCCTAGTAACTTCAAACGCCGGAAAAAAACTTCCGGGAGTATTGGTATTACCCGCATGGAAAGGAATTGATGATGAAGCTAAAAATGCAGCCATAGAACTTGAGAAGCAAGGTTATATTGCTTTTATAGCAGATATTTATGGAGAAGGAAATATCCCTGCGGATAATGATGCAGCGGGAAAAACCTCAGGACATTATAAACAAAATTATGCAGAATATCAGAAGCGTATTTCATTGGCACTGGATCAACTTAAAAAAAGTGGTGCTGTTGCTAATAAATTAGCAGTTATCGGATACTGTTTTGGTGGAACTGGAGCATTAGAAGTTGCCAGATCTAATATGCCCGTAGCCGGCATTGTTTCCATTCATGGAAGTATTGGTAAGGACCAAACTAGAAAAAATGGAGCAATAGGTCCTAAGATGTTAATTGAAAATCCAGCAGAAGACAAAGGAGTAACCCAACAGGATTACGACAATCTGATCAAAGAAATGAATGAAGGAAATGCTGACTGGCAAATTATCACCTATGCACACTCTAAGCACACTTTCACGGATCCAAAATCTCCTGATTATAATGAAGTAATGGCAAAAAGAGCCTGGAATCATACGTTGATGTTCCTGAAAGAAATTTTGAAGTGAAAGCTTCAATCTAACAATTTACCAGTTTAATAATGTAGCAATGATATGGTCACTTGATTCAATTTTGCAGCATTAATTTATTGGTAAATTGTTACATTAAAAAAATTATCCTTCTCTATTCACCAAATCCATCGAAAAAGCAGGAAGGCAGATTGCAATGTACTCACAAGGCTCGGTAAAAGGGTTGCTGTAGCGGACTCTTGCTCCTTTTTCCACCATAATACTCTGTCCTTTTTCAAGGGTGACTATTTCACCATCTATTTCAAACTGCTTTTTTCCTGAAATAATAATTGTAAATTCATCAAATTGAGGCGTCTGATGGGGTTCACTCCAATCAGGTGGTGCTACCATATGAGCGATGGATACATTAGGATTTTGCGTAGAATTTCCCCAATGCTCCTCGATCAATTTCCCGTCTGTTGTAGGAACTACAAATGGTGATTTCTGAATTTTATATTTTTTCATTTCAGCCAATTTTCCTTTTTTATTTCATATACAAAATTGGTTCTTGTGGGTTCTGCAAAATAGGCTACTTCTTCTTCCCCTATTTTTTCTCCACCCAATCTTTCCAAGGCAATTTGGGAACGGAAGTTCTCTTTCCCAATATGGAAATGAACTTTATTTACAAATTGAAAAATATAATCCAGCATCAGTTTTTTAACTCTTGGATTTACCCCTTTTCCCCAGGATTTTGTGCCATAAAAAGTATATCCAATAAAAATATGATTGTCCTTTTCATCAAAATCATAGTATCGGCTGCTTCCCAATATATTCCCGGAAGCTTTATCTATAATTTTAAAAGCACCTTTACTTTCAATCGCACCTTTAAAAAAACTCTCAAAAACCTCTCTTTTGTATCGGTCTTTATTAGGATGCTGTTCCCAGACTCTGGGATCAGAAGCTACTTCATATACAGATTCAAAATCCCCTTGTATTAAGGGGATTAATTGAAATTCATTATCTTCTAAAATAGATTGAATAGAAAAATTCATTGTCTTAGCTTTTTGTTTTAGCAGCGTCAGTTTCTATTTTTTTGATTTCTTTCAGTTTATCTGAAATTTTGATTACGGCATCTAATTTTGCAGGTTTTAAGGCAACTTCTGCCTGAGCCATATCCCATTTGATCACTAAATTCCCAGAATTTTCATCCGTAGGATTTAATGTAATTTCAAACCATTCTTGCTTGTCAGCTAATTTATTAACAGGGACAGTAACATCTACCACATCCTGTTTCGGATCGTAGGTATAAGCACCCCATTGTTGAAAATCCTTATTTAAGATCACTTTCCATTCTTTATCCGTTGGAACGATAAATAATCCATATGTTCCTGCAGGCACCATTTTACCACCGAAGTTAACAGCCTGTCCGAATGTAATTTTTGTAGATGAGTTGGCCCCTGCTCTCCAAACCTGTCCATAAGGAACTAATTCTCCAAAGATTTTACGACCTTTTACACCAGGTCTTCCATAATCGATACTGATTTTAGACATAGAGAACTGCTGTTCCACCTTCTGACGCGGACTTGCAGCCGGTACTGAATAGTCTTGTGCAAAACTTAAAGCTGAAGCCGATAGGCAAAGTGCGAATACTAATTTTTTCACGTGTAAATTTTTGTTTAAAAGTACGAAATCAAAACAAAATAGTCTGCTCCAATTTCAATAATTTTTATAATATCCACATTATTAACTTTTCTATTTTTTCAAAAATTTCAAACAGCCAGTAAAACCTTTTTTGTCTGTTCAATATGCCTAACATTATGATAAATAACAAAACGTAACGTATCACCTAGTTTCAGTTTGATCAGTTTTGAAATACTTATACTTGTTTTTGTCTTCTCCAGATTAATGTTTCTGGATTTTTCCAACAGAACTAATAGTTGTTGCTCTTGCCAAATGAATTTTTTCAATACTCCTTTATCCAGCTTAGCGCGGATAGGATTCATTGTTTTAAATGTTTTCATTGTATTTAGCTTTTCTTTTGGCAACATCGACTTTGCAAAATAATTACCAAGGATTCCCGGTGAAAATGTAGTCTTTGTAGTAGAATGAGAAGAAGATATCCTGTGTGTAATCTCCGGAATATAAAAATCTCCGTAAAGATTAAGATGTTCAATACACTCCAGAACACTCCAGCTATTTTCGGATGTTTTGTGATTCAGCTCTTGATCTGTTTTCTGCAAAAGTGTTTCTACATATTGGATGTGTTGTTGGGTAATCGTCGTTAATTCTGATATTAATTGCGAAGAAGAAATTTTCATTGATCCTTTTTATGCAAATTTCTGTATTCCTACATTTCTAAATATTGACTGAACTCAAGATTTTTTTAATCTCGATAATGTTTCGGGACTCATTCTAAGGTAATTGGCAATATATTTATTGGGGATTTCCTGAAATAGCTTCGGACTTCTTTTTAAAACCCTTTCGTAACGTTCAAGAGGTGAGTTGATCAAAAGATCTTTTTCTCTTTCAATCTGTTGTAAAACAAGATCTTCTAAAATAAAAGTCCATAATTTTAAATGCTCATCACTCGATTGAATAAATTCGTAAAAATCCTTTTTTGTTGCTACTTTTACCTTTGTCTTTTTAATCGCCTGAATATAGAAATCCGATGGCTTATCTGATAAAAATGAATCCAGGGAAACAATGATATTATCCTTATAACCAAACCTAATGATCCGTTCTTCATCTTCATCCATGATAAAAATACGGACACTTCCCTCTTCCACAAAATAAACATTCGTGTCTATCTCGTCTTTTATTTTTAGAAACTGGTAACGTTGAATGTTTTTTTCAGTTTTAAACAGATCAGCATCAATCAGTGTTTGGATTATATTTACAGAACTCATAGATTCAAAATGACCTTAATATCAGGGTCTATAAATTTAAATAAAATCAGAATAATATTGCCTTCTCTAACTCCAATAACTTTTGTTTCCTCCAGATTCCTCCTGCATATCCTACGAGATCACCATTAGAGCCGATGACCCGATGACAGGGAACTAAAATAGCTATTTTATTGATTCCATTTGCTGTTCCGACTGCACGTATTGCTTTTGGATTTCCTAAAAACTCTGATTGCTGTTTATAAGTTCTGGTCTCTCCCATTGGAATTTCACATAAGAGATGCCATACTTTTTCCTGAAATTCAGTTCCGGTGATATATAACGGAACATCAAAAGTTTTTCGCTTTCCTTCAAAATACTCCTGTAGCTCCTTTTCTAATTGCTGAAAGTGTTTATTCTCACCCTGAACGATCTCTGCATTTAAAGATTTTGACAGTGATGCAAACTGTTTATCCATATTTTTCCGATCTGTAAACTCCAGCAAACAAATCCCTTCATCTACTGCACAGGCAAACATCGGTCCCAGTGGAGTTTCAATTCTTTTAAGATCTATTATTCCTTGCATTTTGGTATTTTTAGGTGAGACACCTACTATATTTTTAAAACGTTCATTAAATCCACTTAAGCTCTCATATCCTGAATCGATCGCAGCTGCTATAATACTCTCACCATTTTTTATCTTTTTGAAAGCTTTATTCATGCGCAATTTTCTTTGATAGGCCTGAAAAGTAATTCCATGATTTTTCAGGAACCACCGACGAACCGTTACCGGTTCAATATGTCTGGTCATTAAATCGGCGTCTTTGATTTTTAAAGATTCATCGCGCATTAGTTCATTCAGCAATTCCTGAATATAAAGTGGTGTTTCGTTTAGTTTTTCAAGAGGCTTACAAACTTTGCAGGCTCGATATCCACTTTCTATAGCTTCTTTTGTATCTAAAAAGAATTCTACATTTTCTCTTTTGGGTTTTCGGGCAGTACAGGTGGGCCGACAGAATATCCCTGTCGTTTTTACCGCCATCCAGTAAGTTCCTTCGAATGTGGAATCTTTTTCCAAAGAGGCCTGATACATTCTATCTTCTGTAAGTCTCATCATTACATAAAAATGGGTGAAAAACTTTGTTTTACGAGTACCTCACGGCCTGCATCTTCCAAATGATTATAAATATACCCATTTAAAAAATTTCCTGAAGAAATTCTTTTAACTCCTAAATTTTTAAGGGTCTCAAAATCGGGCAAATCGGGCATACACATTACATTAATTGGAGTTTCTGTAGAATTTACAATGGTTTTGATATCGTTTTCATCCGTAATACAAGGAACGAAAATTCCATCTACTCCTAATTCTTCAAAAATCCTTATTCTTTGCAGTGTTTCATCTACAGGATTTTCAATTCCTAACAAAAAAGGATCAGTCCTGAAATTGATGAAAATATCAATATTGTCCGCTTTCAATTTTGAAATAACCGGTTTAAATTTTTCATGGAGCTCTTCTTTCGTTAATAACTTTCTGGCTCCATCAACCACAACACTGTCCTCTATATTAATACCAACTGCACCAATGGCTGCTAACCTTGAAATATTTGAAACAATCTGATCGCTTGTATTTCCGTATCCACCTTCTAAATCTACAGATAAAGGAATATTCGCTGATTTTAATATTCTTTCAGCAATATAGAAATATTCATCGAAACTCATCTCCTCTCCATCCTCGTATCCTAAACTATGAGCTACCGCAGAGCTAGAAGTGGCTAATGCTTTATATCCTAACTTTTCATATACTTTAGCACTTTGTACATTCCAGACATTTCCTACTAATAAAAGGTCATCATTTATATGCAGATCTTTAAAAATTTGAATATTTGTCATTGTTATTTTTTTATAAAGTTAATAAGAGTATGGCTTATTTTGCAACCGAAAAATGGACAAGTATTTTTATGCTCTTCTTACAACACCATTAAAACATCCTGGTTTTGCATTGTGAATGTGTACATATTCGATTTCCTGATTTTCAAAAATCTCCTGAATCTTTTCTTTCAAAAGTTTTCCCTCAAAAACGTCTGCAAAAAACATCATCCCATCTTTGGTATAGCCGCGAGCAGAAAGAAGTCTATGGTTAAACATTATTGGAACCTCATTAATTTCATACATTTTTGTTGAGTGGTTTGTTCTTACAAAAATAGGCCCGCTGGCTTTATATGGGGAATTTACATTGTGAAAATCATAATTAAGAAGGAAAACCTGCTCGTCTACCTTTGCATCTTCCAAAGTAACCCGGCATGGAAAACCAGGAAATTTATCTACCACTAACTTTTTAATATTTTTTTCTGAAAGTTCAGCATCTGATAAGCGACTCAAGTAAGCAAAATCTACATCATTCAGTGCTTCAAATTTAAAATTGTTCATATTTTTTCTTACAAATTTAAATACAGAAAATCCGCACTGCAACCGAAAAACAGACAAGTATTTTTATGTTCTTTCGCATTTCAAAAATAAAAGGTAATTTTCTAAACTTAAAGTTTCAACCAATAACCATTTTACTGATGTTTACAAAACTTAACATTCTATTTCTTTTTCTTTCATATTTTATTGTAGTTCAGGCACAGGAAACAATTCCTTTTCGACTTACTCAGTACAATAATATCATTGTCAAAGCTTTGATAAATGATAAGGACTCTCTGGATCTGATGTTTCAAATTGCTATGGCAGATGCCTCCATTTCCCCTGAACGTACTAGAAAAGCAGATCATATTATTTTCAAGGATGAGATCAGTGAAAATAATACCATACAATTAGGAAAAATAGTAACAAAAAATGTTCGGTTTTTCGATAATGAGCTGACAGGACATGAAGCCGACGGGAAATTTGGAACAGGTATTTTTTCGGGAAAAGCTTTCAAGATCGATTATGATAATAATAAGTTCGTTATCTACGATCAGCTGCCAGATTTAAAAGGTTATCAGGCTATTAAACTGTATCCTGAAAGAGATCAGCTATTCATTAATGCAGAGAATATCATTGATGGAAAATCAGTTGAAGGTCATTTTCTTCTACAATCAGGATATTCCGGAGGATTGCTTTACAATAATCAATTTGCCGAAGACAACGGATTAGACAAAAAACTGGAAGTAACAGGAGAAAAAACATTAAAAAACTCCAGTGGTAAAAGTGTCATCACAAAGCAAGGTATTTTGCCCAAATTCAAAATAGGAAATATAATGATGGAAAATGTATCTGCCGGGTTCTTTGCGGGAGATCTTAAAACACAAAAAGTAAGCTATTTTGCAGCCGATATGATACGAAGGTTTATCTGGATCTTTGATGCTGACAGAAAAACAGCATATATAAAGCCAAGCAAATATTTTTCAGTACCTTATTATAAAATTAATTAAAAATAAAAATCCTCATCTTAATATGTGATGAGGATTTTCTTATGTTGTTTAAATTATTGTGGCATTGCTTTCCATTTTTGAAGAATGGAAGTATAGAAATACATAAATATAAAACCACATACAAATATAATAAAGCTCAGATTAAGGCCCATAGAATCAATAATTGTTGGACATTCGGCATACGAATGTACAGTACTCGTACTTATACACGTCGCTTTCTGATGGATAGTGATAATTCCGAAGATAAGAAATAAGAAAAGCACAAATCCACTCATTGAAATAGTAATAAAAATCGAAGATACCAGCTTTCCAACTTTTCGCATCATCAATAAGGGAACTAAAAGAATGATCAAAGAGATAAAAAGAGTAAAATAAGAAGCAAAAAACTCTTCCTTTCCCCGGACTAACACAGAATATAAAACGGTAAGTAACGTGACGGCTAAAATCAATACTCCGGCACTGATGACACTGAATAATAGTGATTTCAATCCTACAATTCTAAAACTAAAAATAAAAGCTGCCAGGAAAAAAGAGATCCATAAGTAGATATGAATATTCTCCGAGAAGAAATCCATATTTTTTATTGTATTAACATTGTTCAGAACATCTTTCAAAGAATCTGTGTAAAAGTAATAGTCTGTAAGATTATTTTTAAAATACTTTTCAGGAGAAACCTGTTGATGAATATCAGGGTTAAGAGCTACTATAGCTAAAGAATCCCTTACGATCGTTCCATTATCCGCAATAGCCGCTTCGGTATCTGTAACAGCATAATCAGCTTCATATTCTCTGGAGGTTGATGGATCATCAGCTTCATTGTAGTTTCTAACCTTTCGTATAAAATATTTGGGTTCAAAATTATTATTCTGTGTGGAATAGATCATTTTCGCCCATTCTTTAGCTTCCAGATTAGTCTGTATTTTATATTCTTTTGATATTTTCAAAAAATCAGAAAGTAAGCTTTCTAATTCTGCAGGATTGTTTTTATTTAAAAGATCAGTAGTCTTTTTATTAATTTCAAAAGCTAATTTTTTGTAGTCACTGCTTGTATAACCTTCCGTATTCATATCATTATAATTTTGCTCTTTTACATAATGAACATCCTTAGAAGTCTCATCATAGAAAATTTTAGAAAAATTATAATAGCTTAAACCTGTTGTCTGAATATATGATGAAAGATCCACAACCTCTTTTTTGAAATAGAATGTACCAGAATTTTCTTTCAGTTCAGAATAAGCGACAGCCGTTTTATTAGTTCTTTCCGGTTCAGGAATTGCAAAATTTCCATATCTATCTTTTTTAGCAGACGTCTTGGAATACACAGAATAGTATTGATATACCCTGTTATAATAAATAAAATATTTTTTAGCCGTGTTTATTTTATTAATATCCGTTTCACAGAAAAGATCTGCAAAAGGTTTTGGAAACTTTCTGTTATCCAAGGTATAGGCTTCAAGTTCCTGTGAAAGAAAGGGTGAGGTTCTATTAATAATATCTATATTTTTCTCTACTTGTTGATCAGGGTACTGATGATTAATAAACATCCTGAAACCTATCATATAAGAGAAAAAGAAGGTAGTACTGGTAAAAAGGATGATAAAATACTGAACAAACTGTGAGAATAATTTCCATTTTGAAACAGGATAAAAATTCTTGAACGCATTGTTTTTGAACATCATTATGAGCCAACCTACAATCATTAAAATAGAGATGATGAGATGAATGAATATAACACCATTTTTAAAATAATCATCTTTTACACTATAGGTCTGAAGGGAGCGCGGATCCATATGAGACCAATATCCTATTGCGAAAAACAAGATATGAATAAGTGCACTTACCAAAAGCATCCACACGATTTTTGTGTTCCAGATGGTTGGGTATCGCTCCAGTAAATATTGATTGAGTTGATTTATTTTTTGCATTTTGATCGAATTAAAGAAGATTAACTAACGAAAAATCTTCTTGTGGAAGATGAAATATTACGGATATAAACAATGTTGGTTTTAGCATTTCCCAATGAAGACATTACATCATAAAATTCTGTTTCTACAGAAAAATAGGCAACATATACTCCACCATTATAATTGAGTTTTTCCAGTTTTAAAGCTTTAAAAACTTCTAAAAGTTCATCTCTGGAACTGGGAGTATCAATTTCAATGATCAAATGGTTTTCTTCATTGTTCTTAAGATCAGAATTATCCTTGTATTGTCCGTTTTTCAGGAAAATAACTTTATCCGAAACCTTTTCCACTTCATACAATTGCTGAGAACTTAAGATCAAAGCAATGGGATTATTTACTGAATTAGCAATCGCTTTCAAGTCTTCCAGAATCACCTGTTGGGCCACCACATCAAGATTAGCTAAAGGCTCATCCAACAACAGAATTTCAGGTTTTCTCAAAAGAGTGCGTGCCAGTTCAAAGCGCATTTTATATCCTGAGGATAGTTCGCTCCATTTTAAATGTTTATAATTCCACAATCCGAGACGGGCGATCATCATTAGCGTTCGGGTTTCATTTTCTTCTGTATTCACCCCGTAATTGGCAAGGACAAATTTAAGGTTGTCTTTAAGACTTCCATACCATTTGGCAGTTCGTTGCGGAATGTAAACCAATTTTGTACGAAGATCATAATCATTCTTTGGTTCCTGGTTAAATGAATATTGCAACTGACCTTGATTATAAGAAATTTCTTTTGCTAAAATTCTTAAAAGGGTGGTTTTCCCATTACCATTTTCACCAACTAATCCATAAACCTGACCTTTATTAATTGAAATGGAAACAGGTCCTAAAGAAAACCGATTACTACCATATGATTTAGAAATATGCTCTGCGTGAAGCACTGATTTTTCTAAAGGATATTCAGGAACTTTAATTGCTTCAATTTTCTGAAGCAGATCTTTTGATTTATCAATAAATTCTTCGGTTTTATCTGGGTATTGTTCCTTCCAGTCCGTTAAAGAAATTGCTTCGTTGTAAATACCCATATTCTGAGTATCCATAGCACAGTCAAGCAATTTTCTGAATCCGAGAATAGTGTCTTTATTATCAAAGAAATGATACACGTCCGCTACTCTTTGCTGATGTTTCGTCATTTGGTGTTTAAATATTATTTTTACTTTCTAAAGATATAAATTTTGAAGCTGTTTCCTCTTAAAATAGAAAAGAATGCATCGCTGCATCCTTTTGATATCTATGTTATTTTTTCATAATCTATGTAAGCATTGATGACATCATCATAGACATATAATAATTGGCACAATGTAGAGAATTGATCAATAGTATTTCTTTACTGGGTAGAATCTCAAAAGCTTCTGATGTTGTTATTTGGTATTCATAATTCATGGTGCTCCATTTGAGATCCGGCTTCATTACCAAAAGTTCAAGTCCTTCCTGATCTGTTAGTACAAATGATTCTTTAAAAATACCTCTGTGCTTAAAAGCATAGCTTCTCTTCAAGTCGTCAAAGTAGGTTTGTATAACAATTTCCCCATTCCAGTTCAGTCTGAATTTTAAAAGGATCTTTTCATTGTCCTTTAACTCAATGGTTGTTCCCCAAAACCCCTTCGGTTCAATATGATACTCCAAACCATCTACAATTTCTATTACAGCATTAAACTTAAACCAACTATTATAAATAAGTTTTCCAATTAACCTGCTCTCTTTTGTTACTTCAAAAAATAAAGAATTGCTTGATTTTGCTTGATATTCTGCCATGGTTATTTTTTAATTTGGTGGAATTTCTATTGGTTTTTAAATAGTATTAACAGCCTGAATTTTAACGCTCTAATTTATAAATAAATCAGCAAATATTATTTATTTTTAAACTGATCTCACAAAACTCTGCAAAATTAATTTTTAATTACATCAATTTACCCATTCAACAATAACATGTTCAACTATTTTTATTTTTGCCCATGCAATATAATTTTGAATTTTTCAATTTGTCGTCTATGACGTAAAACATGAACAATTGCATGTTCCGTTAACTGTTCTATGTCATAAACTTGTCCCCACAAAGTATTTATTTTTTTGGTGTTGTCAAATTCTTCAAGCTGATCATCATGAATATTTCTGAAAGTTTCTACGGTAAAGACGAATAAGCGGTCAAAGTCTTTACGATAATCATCTATTGTCCAACGAAGTACAATGTCTGGATATTTTACATTTTGCCCCATTAATCGGATATCGATAGCATAAGCAAATCCTGCACTAACCACATGTGCCAGTATTGTCTGAATCGATTTGCAGTTAGAGTCACTTGTTTCAGCATCAATAATTGTAATTAGTTCATCATCTGAAATGTCAGTAATTACCTGTTGCAAGTCGTTAATTGCCCTTTCATATTCGTCGAGCAATGCACCAACGGCACCTTCTCTGTAAGTTTTAATCATAAATCCTATTAATTAGTTAGGTTTTGATAAATCACATTCTTTCGATTACTTTTTAAATACTCCCTATTCAAGATAATATTGATCAAATTCAATAGGATTTTTAGGTTTATTTATTCCTGTCCTATTTTTAAAATCTTCCTCAATTTCAAAATTTTTCTCTGTAATAATAATCTCTTTATTGTTTTTGAATAATTTTAAAAGTTCAGCTTTATATTTAGAGTTGAGTGACTTAAAATAATTATCATACAAACATATTCCAACTTCTTTTTCAGCAAATTGTTTTCCGAATGACGTTGTTGCCCTAGGCTTTATGTAGTAATCTCTTAAACTCCAATCATCAAAATAATAGTCCCTGTAAGTAGATTCACAATCAAGTATTTTTATTTTTTCAGTCTTATATGGATTCGCTAACAACACATAAAAGAAAGCGGCTAAAAAACCTAATATTAGGACTCCTAGAATTGTTATTTTAGTTTTCATTGTTTATAAAAAATCTTTGAGTTTATTTGAATTTCTATATAATATTAATACTATCTAAATTATACAAATAATTTAATTTTTATAAAAAAACCCCGTAAGTTTTCTTACGGGGTTTTAAAATATATTTGCTTTTCAAAGATTACATCGCATTCATTTTAAAAGTCATACTTTCGATCACTTTTAAAATAGCCTCTACCGTATCCATTGATGTTAAACATGGTACTCCATTTTCAACACTCATTCTTCGGATCTGGAAACCATCTCTTTCAACCTGCTTTCCTTTGGTCATGGTGTTGACTACATATTGTACTTTTCCTTTTTGGATCAGGTCGATAAGGTTTACACTTTCTTCTCCGATTTTGTATCCTATTTTACAAGGGATTCCTTTTTCTTCAAAGAATTTAGCCGTTCCTTCTGTTGCCCAGATTCTGAATCCAACTTCATGGAATCTTGCAGCCAGATCAGCAGCTTCCTGCTTGTGTTTATCAGCTACTGTGAATAATATTGATCCGTGCATCGGAACTTTTCTTCCTGCTGCAATAAGTCCTTTATAAAGAGCTTTTTCTAAAGTGGTGTCTTTCCCCATCACTTCTCCTGTAGACTTCATTTCTGGTCCTAAAGAGATATCAACTTTCGTTAATTTTGAGAATGAGAACACCGGAACTTTTACAAACACACCTTCTTTTTTCGGAACCAATCCGTTTTTATATCCCAGATCTTTCAGCTTCTGACCTAAGATAGCTTTTGTCGCTAAGTTAGCCATCGGTACATCTGTAATTTTTGAAAGGAAAGGAACTGTTCTTGATGAACGTGGGTTCACTTCGATCACGAATACATTTCCATCAAACAGAACATATTGGATATTCATTAATCCAATAACATTCAAGCCTTTTGCCAGTCTTTGGGTGTAATCTACTAAGGTGTCAATTTCAGCTTGAGAAACATTTTGTGGTGGATATACCGCTATAGAGTCTCCGGAGTGAACTCCCGCTCTTTCGATATGTTCCATAATTCCAGGAATGATTACCGTTTCTCCGTCACAGATCGCATCTACCTCAACTTCTTTTCCGGTAATGTAACGGTCTACCAATACCGGGTGTTCCGGGCTTGCATCTACCGCAAATTCCATATAATGAGCCAATTCTGATTCTGTATACACGATTTCCATGGCTCGCCCTCCCAGTACATAACTTGGACGAACTAAAACCGGATAACCAATCTCATTAGCAATTTTTATCGCTTCTTCTTTTGATGTCGAGGTTTTTCCTAAAGGCTGAGGAATTCCCATTTCCTGCAGCGCTTTTTCAAATTTATCTCTGTTTTCAGCTCTGTCAAGGTCTTCTAATGAAGTTCCTAAGATCTTTACTCCATAGCTTGCCAGTTTATCTGCTAAGTTAATCGCCGTTTGTCCTCCAAACTGAACAACTACTCCCATTGGTTTCTCAAGGTCGATGATACTCATTACATCTTCTTCCGTTAAAGGTTCGAAGTATAATTTATCTGAGATTGAGAAGTCTGTAGAAACTGTTTCAGGGTTATTGTTGATGATAATCGCTTCGTAGCCCATTTCTTTGATCGCCCAAACTGAATGTACTGTAGCATAGTCAAATTCTACTCCCTGTCCTATTCTGATTGGCCCTGAGCCTAAAACGACCACTTTTTGTTTATCTGAAACCACACTTTCATTTTCCTCTTCATAAGTTCCGTAGAAATAGGGTGTTTCACTTTCAAATTCTGCCGCACAGGTGTCTACCATTTTGTAAACCGGTATCACTCCATTTTCTTTTCTGAAATTGTAAACCTCTCTTTGAGTAGATTCCCATAAGTGAGCGATATTCTGATCTGAGAAACCTAATTTTTTAGCTTTAATTAAAATCTCTTTATCAAATTTATGTTCAGCAATTGTTTTTTCGAAGTCAACCAGTTTCTTTAATTTATAGATAAAGAACTTGTCAATCTTACTCCATTCTACAATCTGTTCCCAATCGTAACCTCTTCTTAAAGCATCACAAATGATGAATAATCTTTCGTCATCACAAACTCTGATTCTTCTTTCGATGTCTTCGTCTGTTAAAGCTGCAGCTTGTTTTGTTTTTAATCCTAAGTGTCTTAAACCTGTTTCCAGGGAACGTACCGCTTTTTGTAAAGATTCTTCAAAGTTTCTTCCGATAGCCATTACTTCTCCGGTCGCTTTCATCTGTGTTGAAAGTCTTCTGTCCGCAGTTTCAAATTTATCGAAAGGAAATCTTGGGAATTTAGTTACCACATAGTCCAAAGCTGGTTCGAAACATGCGTAAGTTTTTCCTGTAACCGGATTCATGATCTCATCAAGGGTTAACCCAACTGCAATCTTAGCTGCAATTTTAGCGATCGGATATCCCGTCGCTTTACTTGCTAAAGCTGATGATCTTGAAACCCTCGGGTTTACTTCAATGATATAGTATTCAAATGAATGTGGATCCAAAGCCAGCTGTACGTTACATCCCCCTTCAATCCCCAGTGCTCTGATGATTTTTAGGGAAGCATTTCTCAACATTTGGTATTCTCTGTCTGAAAGCGTCTGTGAAGGCGCTACCACAATTGAGTCTCCCGTATGAACTCCCACCGGGTCTATATTTTCCATGTTACAAACCACAATTGCATTGTCGTTCGCATCACGCATTACTTCGTATTCGATTTCTTTGAAACCTGCGATTGATTTTTCAATAAGACACTGCGTTACCGGACTGTATTTCAATCCCAGTTCTGCGATCTCTTTTAATTCAGCCTCATTGGAAGCGATTCCACCTCCAGTCCCTCCCATGGTAAAGGCAGGACGAACAATAACAGGATATCCGATTTCTTCAGCGAAATGAAGAGCTCCTTCTACTGTAGTTACAATATCAGATTCCGGAACCGGCTCGTTCAGCTCTCTCATTAATTCACGGAACAGATCTCTGTCCTCCGCTCTGTTGATCGCTGAAAGTGTAGTTCCCAATACCTCAACTTTACATTCTTCAAGGATCCCTGATTTCTCCAATTCTACTGCCATATTCAATCCAGTCTGCCCCCCTAAAGTAGGAAGCAACGCATCCGGACGTTCCTTTCTGATGATATGACTTACAAACTGAAGGGATATCGGCTCGATATATACTTTATCAGCGATCTCCACATCCGTCATAATCGTTGCAGGATTTGAGTTGATCAAAATTACCTTGTAACCTTCTTCTCTTAAGGATAAACAAGCCTGCGTTCCTGCATAATCGAATTCTGCCGCCTGCCCAATGATGATAGGACCAGAACCGATTACTAAAATTGTTTTTATATCTGTACGTTTTGCCATTTTCTTTTTTTAGATACAAGATGTCAGATGCCAGATTTCAGACTTCCAACATTCTGTTTTTACTTTTTTAAATTAGATTTGAATGTATAAATCATTCTTTGAATTTCATTCAGATTTGATATTAGACTATCAACTTTTTCCACATTAAGTAGTTCTAACTCTTTTGTTAAAATTAATTTCTCAAAATTGTGCATAATTACTTTAATTTTCAAAAGTCTGATGTCTAGTGTCTGCTATCTGATGTCTGTATTATAGCTTCTTAAAGTCTTCCATTAAATCAATAAACTCATCAAACAAATAATTCGCATCTTCCGGGCCTGGACTTGCTTCCGGGTGATACTGAACTGAGAAACAAGGGTGGATTTTGTGTTTCAATCCTTCATTTGTTCTGTCGTTTAGAGCGATGTGGGTTTCGATAAGGTCTGTTCCTTTAAGACTTTCCTGATCTACTGCATAACCGTGGTTTTGGGAAGTGATCGAAACTTTATTCTTCACTAAATCTAAAACCGGGTGATTTCCTCCTCTGTGTCCGAATTTCAGTTTGAATGTTTTCGCTCCACAAGCTAACCCTATTAACTGGTGTCCTAAGCAAATTCCAAAGATCGGAACTTTTCCTAAAAGACCGCGGATCATTTCTAAGGCCTGTTGGTTATCTTCAGGATCACCAGGACCATTTGAAAGCATAATACCATCCGGATCCATTAGTAAGATCTCTTCAGCTGTTGTATCATGTGATACAACGATAATGTCGCAGTTTCTTTGAGAAAGCTCTCTGATGATTCCTAATTTAGAACCGAAATCTACCAATACTACTTTGAAACCTCTTCCCGGATTTGCGTAAGGTGTTTTAGTAGAAACAGTTTCTACCTGGTTGGTAGGGAAAGTTGTTAATTTTAACTCTTCTACAATTGCGTTTTCATCAGCATCTGCATTTACAATTTTTCCTTTTACCACACCTGAGTTACGAAGAATTCTTGTCAGTCTTCTTGTATCTATTCCTGAAATTCCTGAAAGGTTTTTCTTTTTGAACAATTCATCCAAGGTGATCTGAGTACGGAAATTGGATGGTAGATCACAAATTTCCTTTACAATAAGACCTTTAATAGCTGGTTCAATACTTTCATAATCATCGCGGTTGATCCCATAATTTCCGATCAACGGATAAGTCATACATACAATCTGACCACAATAAGATGGGTCGGAAATCAATTCTTGATATCCCGTCATTCCGGTATTGAAAACCACTTCTCCTGCTGTTTCCAATTCTGCTCCGAAACCTTCTCCGTTAAAAACCTCTCCGGATTCTAATATTAATTTCTTTTTCATTTTTATTTTTGTTGTACCATGTATTCATATATAAACCTATAGACGATTTTCATGAATACCTTTTACATTAATACTTTTTACAATTATTTAAACTTAAATCCTTTTTCTTCGAGCGTATTTTTAAGTATCGCCATTCTTGCAAAAACTCCATTCTGCATTTGCTTAAAAATCCTTGAACGCTCACATTCTACTAAATCGGTATCGATTTCCACTCCTCTGTTGATAGGAGCTGGATGCATGATGATTGCTTCTTTTTTCATCGCTTTTTCCCTTTCTTTCGTCAAACCATATTTTCTATGATAATCTGAAGCCGAAAAACTCATTTTAGCGTCGTGTCTTTCATGCTGAATTCTTAATAACATTAAAACATCCACTTCATTGATCAGCTGGTCTACCGACTGGTAAGTTCCGTTAATCAAAGCACCTTCATCAAACCAATCCTCTGGTCCTGAGAAATATACTTTAGCACCTAGTCTTCTTAATGCTTCTGCATTGGAGTTAGCGACTCTGCTGTGCTTTACATCCCCTACAATTCCAACTTTCAGACCTTCAAATTTTCCAAATTCCTGATGGATCGTCATAAGATCCAGCATACACTGCGATGGGTGGTTTCCCTTTCCATCGCCACCGTTGATCACCGGAATATTAATATTTTTTAATTCTTCAAAGAATCCGTCTTTTTTATCTCTTATTACAACTAAGTCTACCCCTATACTCTCAATCGTCTTCACTGTATCATATAAACTTTCGCCCTTATTTACTGAGCTGTGTGAAGCATCAAATGGAACGACCTGCAATCCTAATTTTCTTTCAGCTAAATCGAAGCTTGTCTTTGTTCTTGTACTATCCTCAAAGAATAGATTTGAGCAAAAAACTTCGCCCTCTATTTTAGCAGTTTTTCCATTAGCAAAAGCCAGTGCTTCTGCCAGTATACTGTTGATTTTCTCGGTACTTAGTTCTGTAATCGTAAACATAATATCTTAATTTTTTACATAAAAAAAGCGAAGACAAAATCTTCGCTTAATAACAATAAATATCGTAAAGGGCGCTGTCGCCCGGTAAATCTAATGATATAAATACTCTTTTATTCATTAGGTGCAAAGATATAACATTTCAGCGATACTACAAAATCAAAATCCCAAATAAATTAAAAAACTTCAATCACCCATTATTCTCATTTTTTCTTAATATTTTTGTTAAATCTCAAATCTACACTATGGACGCTAAAGACAAAATGATTCTCAGTATTATTCAGGAAGACTCTACTCTATCTGTAAAAGAAATCTCCGAGAAGATTGGTCTTACCTTCACTCCAACTTATGAGCGTATCAAACAATTAGAGAAACAAGGGGTTATTGAGAAATATGTTGGCCTTCTGAACCGTGAAAAACTGGGACTCAATATTGTTGTTTATTGTAATGTCCGTCTTAAAGAGCAGTCCAAAAAGGTATTGGAGACTTTTGAGAAGAACATTGGAAAATATGACGAAGTTCAGGAAATCATCAGCCTCTCTGGCGAATATGATTATATGCTGAAGATCATTGCCAAGGATATCAACTCTTATAATGATTTTGCTGTAAGTGTGATCTCAAATATTCCTAATATCGGACAATACCACAGTTCCATCGTTTTACATGAAGTGAAAAAATCCACTAAATTTAAAATTGATCTCGCCTAACCCAGTATTTTATTTTTCAGTTTATTAAACTGATAACTTATTTTATCCAGACATAGATTTCCTATACTTCCCTGATGGGTATGGCTAAGATTCGCAATTTTAAAATCAAATTCATTATTCTCTATTTCCTGGCCTACTTTTACATAAGCATCCCGGAAGGAACTGCCATTTTTAACCTCTTCATTAATTTTCTCTACACTGAAAAGATATTTGTATTTTTCATCCTCCAGAATACCCTCTCTCACTTTTATGTTGGGCAAAGTATAATTTAAGATCTCCAGACATTCTTTTAAGGAATCAATAGCTGGAAAAAGAATTTCTTTTGTCAGCTGTACATCTCTGTGATATCCTGAAGGAAGATTATTCGTCAACAGTATAAGCTCATTCGGTAAAGATTGAATTCTATTACATCTCGCTCTCACCAACTCGAAAATATCCGGGTTCTTTTTATGAGGCATAATACTGCTTCCCGTTGTAAATTCTTTAGGAAAGCTTATAAAATTAAAGTTCTGACTTAAATACAAACATACGTCATAGGCAAATTTCCCAAGGGTTCCTGCTATTGTTGCCATGGCCATTGCCAGTAACTTTTCAGATTTCCCACGGGTCATCTGAGCATATACAGCATTATAATTCATCGTTTGAAACCCAAGGTTGTAGGTTGTACTTTCTCGATCGATCGGAAAGGAAGAACCATAACCAGCTGCAGAACCTAATGGGTTTTTATTAATGATATTCTTTACCGAGAACAGCATTTCAACATCATCTAATAAAGCCTCTGCATACGCTCCGAACCATAATCCAAAAGACGAAGGCATTGCAATCTGCAAATGTGTATATCCTGGAAGCAAAACCTCTTTATGCTCTTCTGCCAATCCTATCAATAGCTGAAAAAACTCGTCAGTAAGGCTTGTTATTTCACGAATCTCATCCAGTAAATAAAGCTTGATATCCAATAAAACCTGATCATTTCGGGATCTTGCCGTATGAATCTTTTTCCCTACATCTCCTAATTTTTCAATTAAGATCGCTTCAATCTGAGAATGGATATCTTCTGCCTCTTTGTCGAGTTCGAAACTTCCGTTTTCAATATCTTTTAATATAATTTCCAAAACAGAGGTCATCTGTTCTGATTCTTCATTGGAAATAATTCCAACTTCTGCAAGCATCTTACAGTGAGCCATAGAACCCTTAACATCATATTTTGCTAATCGCTCATCGAAATCAAGGTCTTTTCCTACTGTAAACTGGTTGACTAATATATTGGTGGCAAGATTATCTTTCTGCCATATCTTTTTCATAATTGTCTATTTAAAATATTACTATAATTCGGTTTTAGAGCTGTTTTGTGCTCAGCATGATATTTCTTACTGCTAAAAACTTTAACATCTTCCACATTCAATAAAGTCTTTCATTTTTAATGGTCTTCTTGCATAAATCTTATTAAAAACTGCTTTCTTCATTATAATCATGCTGAGTCAAAACATTTAAAAACTAACTAAAACCAATATTTTTTTTTCAGATTTCAGATACTAGATATCAGATGCTAGACTTATTTAATCCATTTAAATGTCTGATAACTGATGTCTGAGATCTTACGTCTTTTATAACACCTTTTCTAAAATCCGGATATAAATTTCAATTCCTTCTTTTATTTCACTGAGTTCTATATATTCATCCGCCGTATGAGAGCGCCTACTGTCTCCGGGACCCATTTTAACAGAGGTACAAGGTATGATTGCCTGATCTGAAGAGGTTGGAGATCCGTACGTTGTCCTTCCAATTGCCAAACCAGCCTGCACAAAAGGGTGATCCAATTCTATTTTCGAAGAATTTAACCTGAAGGATCTTGCCGTAAGGTTTGATTTCATTTGTGATTGAATAATTTCAAAAACTTCCTCATTGCTATATTCATCCGTCACTCTTACATCCAAAGTAAATTGACATGCTTCAGGAACTACATTATGCTGAACTCCGGCATGAATGGCAGATAGCGTAATTTTAACTTCTCCCAGATAATCTGAAACCTTTGGAAACTTAAAATTTGTAATATGCTGCAAATCCCGCATACATTTTATAATAGCATTATCATTATTAGGATGAGCAGCATGAGAAGCTGTACCCTTCATTTCACCATCAATTACCAAAAGTCCTTTCTCAGCAATCGCAAGGTTCATCTGCGTAGGTTCTCCTACAATAGCCAATTCCACATTGGGCAGTCGTGGAAATAAGGCTTCAATCCCATCAAAACCTGAAATCTCCTCCTCTGCCGTTAAAGCAATAACTAAATTATATTTTAAATCTCCTCTTTCATAAAAATATAAAAACGTCTGTGCTAAAGAAACCAGGGAAGCCCCGGCATCATTACTACCCAATCCATATAATTTTCCCTCTTTTTCAATTGCTACAAACGGATCTAAAGTATAGGCCTTATTAGGTTTTACCGTATCATGGTGTGTATTCAGCAATACAGAAGGTTTAGCCTCATCAAAATGTTTATTGACCGCCCAGATGTTATTTTTAAAACGCTTCGCAGGAATTCCGTGTTTTTGAAAAAAACTTTCTATTTCTACAGAAGTATTATATTCATCCTTGCTGAATGAAGGCATTTCAATCAGTTTTTTAAGCAATTCAATTGCATTATTGAATAACTCTTCTTGATTATAAACAGATTTCAGTTCCTGCATGATGATTTTCTATATGGTTCTTCAATTGGGTTTCTTTAATTAAGAAAACCTTATTTACATTATTTTTAATGGCTCCAAGTGCATTTTCAAGTTTCGGCAAGATCCCTTTATGCAATTTTCCTGCTTCTTTTAAAGTTGAAAAATCTTCCTGAGATACACTTTTAATAACAGAATCAGGGTCATCAACATCTTCCAATACCCCTTCTTTATCAAAACAGTACAACAATTCAACATCATATATTTCTGATAAAGACTGAGCAATTACCGAAGCAATGGTATCTGCATTGGTATTTAAGAGATTTCCTTTCTTATCATGTGTGATGGCAGAAAAAACAGGAACCAGATCAAGATAAAGAAAATAAGAAAGCATTTTTTTGTTGACGCTTTCCTCATCAATATCACCAACAAATCCAAAATTAATTTCAGAGTGATTTCTCTTTTTTGCCTGAATTACATTAGCATCAGCACCTGAAAGCCCTAAAGCATTACAATTTCTGTACTGTAGTTTCGAAACGATATTTTTATTAATATTTCCCGCATACACCATTGTCACAATATCTAATGTCGATTTATCCGTAATTCTTCTTCCATTGACCAACTGCTGAGTTACTCCCAATTTAGCCGCCAGTATCGTTGCCAGTTTTCCACCACCATGAATCAGAATTTTCTTTTCCTTAATATTGGAAAATTCTTCCAGAAACTGATTTAGCATTACCTCATCATCAATCAAGGCACCTCCTATTTTTACAACAAAAAGTTTCTCTTTCATAATAGATTATTTACTGGATTTGATTTCATCTAAAATCTCACTAAACACAGCCTGTGCAGAGAAAATACGGTTTTTAGCCTGCTGATAAATAATCGAATTTTCACCATCCATTACTTCATCACTTAGTTCTACATTCCGACGAACCGGAAGACAGTGCATGACCTTTCCATTATTCGTTTCTGCCAGCTTTTCAGCAGTCAGCATCCAATTTTCTTTTACTTCAGGTATGGCAGCATATTCATCAAAAGACGACCAGTTTTTAACATAGATAAAATCCGCATCTTTCAAAGCTTCTTCCTGATTATGAATAACCTTGGTATCTTTTGTAAAATTTTGATCCAGATCATACCCTTTAGGATTCGCAATGACAAAATCCACATCCATTTCCTGCATCCACTCAGCAAAAGAATTTCCTACAGCCTGAGCAATTGGCTTAATGTGTGGAGCCCAGGTCAATACAACCTTTGGCTTACGCTCTTCTTTCCAGTTTTCAGTGATGGTGATACAGTCTGCTAAACTTTGCAAAGGATGACGGGTTGCCGATTCCAAAGAAATTACCGGAACTTTTGCATGTTTCAGGAACTGACTTAAAATACTTTCATTTACATCATCTTCCTTGTTTTTCATTCCCGCAAAACAACGAACCGCAATAATATCACAGTATTGATTCAACACCTCGATAGCATCTTTGATATGCTCTACAGTATCGCCATTCATCACCGCTCCATCAGCAAATTCAAGATTCCATGCTTCCTGGGCTGCATTTAGTGTTAAGACATTTAATCCCAAGTTTTGGGCTGCAATCTGACTGCTTAAACGGGTTCTTAAACTTGAATTTAAGAATACCAATCCTATAGTTTTCCCCTTTCCTTTTTCAGTTTCTGAATGGGGGTTTTCTTTTATATATAAAGCTTTTTTTATGATTTCCTGTAAGTTTTCAATATCACTTACAGCGGTAAAATTTTTCATTTTATTAAAATTTGAAAGTCTGAATCAAACTTTTGAAGTTTGAATATTTAATCTATTTGATGAAGGATCTCTTTCAAAGCATTAATGAAAAGATCAGTCTCTTCTTTTTTAATGGTAAGAGCCGGAAGAATTCTCAGCACAGCTTTATCATTAGAATTTCCTGTAAAAATATGATGATCATAAAGCAGGCTTTTCCTCACCTCAGCGCAATCTCTGTCAAGCTCTATCCCGATCATCAATCCTTTCCTTCGAATAGATTGAACATGTGGAAAATCTTTAATTTCATTTTCAATATAATTTCCCATGCTTTCAGCATTATCCATAAGATTTTCATCTTTCATCACATCCAGAACGGCAATCGCTGCAGCACAAGCTAAATGATTTCCACCAAAAGTAGTTCCCAGTAATCCATTGCTGGCTTCAAATTTCGGATGGATCAAAACACCACCAATCGGAAAACCATTTCCCATTCCTTTAGCTGTTGTAATTATATCCGGCTGAACACCAAACTCCTGATGTGCAAAGAAATAACCCGATCTTCCATATCCGGATTGTACTTCATCCAAAATCAAAACAGTATTATACTGCTCGCACAGTTCTTTAATTTTAGATAAAAACTCTGCTGTTGGAATCATAATCCCACCTACTCCCTGGATTCCTTCAATAATTACAGAAGAAATATCATCCCCATGAGTTTCAAAAACCTTTTCCAGCTGCTCTACATTATTCCATTCCGATTTGATGAATCGTTCAGAATAATTAACGGGAGCCACAATCTTTGGATTATCTGTCACAGAAACTGCTGCAGAAGTTCTTCCATGGAAAGACCCTGAAAAATAAAGAACTTTGCTTTTTCCATTATGGAAAGAAGCCAGTTTTAAAGCATTCTCATTGGCTTCTGCTCCTGAGTTACACAGGAAAAGATTATAATCTTCATAACCTGATAACTTCCCTAATTTCTCAGCAAGTTCCGTTTGCAGCTCATTTTGAACAGAATTAGAATAAAAAGAAATTTTATCTAATTGATCTTTAAGTTTCGTTTGATAATGCGGATGATTATGACCAATAGAGATCACAGCATGACCACCATAAAAATCAAGATATTTTTCTCCCTTATCGTCCCAAAGAAATGATCCCTGAGCCTTTACAGGATTTATATTAAATAATGGATATACGTTGAATAAGTTCATGTTTTTTTAAATTGAAAGTTGATAATTGAAAGTTTAAAGTTTGGTTTA
The DNA here is from genome assembly GCF_018613715.1 of Chryseobacterium sp. ISL-6. Classification (GTDB taxonomy): domain Bacteria; phylum Bacteroidota; class Bacteroidia; order Flavobacteriales; family Weeksellaceae; genus Chryseobacterium; species Chryseobacterium paludis. The sequence goes on from NZ_JAGGPT010000011.1 coordinate 41,656, forward strand.
CGAATTCCAGCATCCGAGATTGAGATTGATTTGATCAACGATCTTATTTATTATCTGCTATCTGCTACCTCTTCATTATTTTTAAAAACCTATTGGCTTTAAGTTCAATCCTGTCCTCTCTTCCCAGCCCATTGCAAGATTCATATTTTGAACCGCCTGTCCGGAAGCTCCTTTTAATAAATTGTCGATCGCTGAATGAATAACGACCACATTTTCATTCTTTTCTATATGAATCACACAGCGATTCGTATTGACAACCTGTTTTAAATCAATTGCCCTCTCACTAACCTTTACAAAAACTGCTTCTTCATAAAATTCCCTATATAATCGCTCCAAATCTGAAAGCTTCAAATCTGATTTAACCGTTGAGCTGGTAAAAATCCCTCTCGTAAAATCTCCACGCCATGGAACAAAATTTAAGCTAACCTCTTTATCATTAAAAGAATTCAATTGCTGTAAAACTTCATCCACATGCTGATGTGTCAATGTTTTATAAGCAGAAATATTATCGTTGCGCCAGGTAAAATGCGTTGTTGACTGTAAAGACTGCCCAGCACCTGTAGAACCTGTAATTCCGGTAGTAAATATTTCATTGAGCAATCCTTTTTCAGCTAATGGCAATAAAGCCAACTGAATTGCTGTCGCAAAACAACCAGGATTCGCAATACTTTTAACTCCTAAAAGATTTTTTTTATTGATTTCCGGTAATCCATAGATAAAATTTCTATCTGCAAATTTCCCATCTAAACGGAAATCATTTCCCAGATCAACAACCAGTGTATCATCACTAACAACATTTTGACTTAACCAATTCTGACTTTCCTTATGTGGTAAGCAAAGAAAAAGAATATCAACTTGTGAAGGCTTATTTGCTAAAACCATATCACAAACCGTCGTTAAATCCGGATACAGATCTGAAATCTTAGTACCCGAATTAGAACGACTATATAAAAAACTCAATTTAATATTAGGATGAAAAGCTAATAAACGAATCAATTCACTACCAGTATATCCGTTAGCCCCAACAATTCCTACCGTCTTTATCATGCTTTCACTCCGTTAATCTGATGATAAATATTTAGGGAATTGCTCACGATTTTAGTATAACCTTTCACATCTTCACCACTCCATGCTCGATTAGCTTCTCCATAGCTTCCAAATTTATCAGACATCAGATCATGTTCAGATTCGATTCCGTTCAGAACAAATCGGTATAGATAAAGTGTTACAAAAACTTTCCCTGTTACCATTCCCTGAGAGTCAGATAAGAAAGATTCTATATTTCTCATTACCGGATCTAGAAACAATGCTTCATGAAGCCAGTTGCCATACCAATCGGACAACTGCGATTTCATCATTTGCTGATATTTAGATAAAGTATGCTTCTCTAATAAATGATGCGCTTTGATAATGACTGATGCAGCAGCAGCTTCAAATCCTACTCGTCCTTTAATTCCAACGATCGTATCTCCTACATGAATATCACGACCAATACCGTAAGCGGAAGCCAGTTCTTCAATCTTCTGAATCGCATAGACAGAATGGCTAAAGTATTCGCCATTCACTGCTACCACTTCTCCATTCTTAAATTCTATTTCCAGTTCAGAAGGTTGGCTCTCTTTAATTTGTGAAGGAAAGGCTTCTTCAGGCAGATAATTTCTTGAAGTCAATGTTTCTTTTCCACCTACAGAAGTTCCCCAAAGTCCCTTATTAACCGAATATTGAGCTTTATGAAATTCCATATTATAACCATGACTTTTCAGGAATTCAATTTCTTCTTCTCTTGACAATGCCATATCACGAATCGGCGTAATGATTTCCACATTTGGAGCCATCACCTGAAAGATCAAATCAAAACGCACCTGATCATTGCCTGCTCCTGTACTTCCATGAGCAATAGCATCAGCCCCAATTTCCAAAGCACATTTTGCAATCTCCTGAGCCTGAATGGTGCGTTCAGCACTTACGGAAAGCGGATAGGTATTATTTTTCAATACATTCCCGAAGATCAGATACTTTACACAAGAATTGTAGTAATCTTCCTGAGCGTCAATACACCTGTAGTTTTTCACCCCAAGATTCAGGGCTTTCTTTTCCAGTTCCTTTTCTTCTTCTTTAGAAAAGCCCCCTGTATTTACAGTTACTGCATACACCTCATATCCAAGTGTTTCACTAAGATATTTAGCACAGTAAGAGGTATCTAAACCACCACTAAACGCTAAGATTACTTTCTTTTTCATCTGTCTTCTTTTTCGTATTGTTATTTACAAGATCTAATTCATCAGCCGTGATTTGTTCTGAGGACAAAAAACTTTCCTGAATCATTTCCTTGTTATATTCTTTTTGGGGATGTTCATTTCCAACCCCGTTAATTACATTATTTTGCGGAACGAAAAGCATCGCTGTACATAAACAGTTCTTACGTTCCTTCTTCATTAAAATTTCATAATTCACACAGTTCTTACACCCATTCCAAAACTCTTCATCCTGCGTCAATTCAGAATAAATAACCGGTTTATATCCTAAGTCACTATTGATTTTCATCACCGCAAGCCCTGTCGTTAATCCAAATACTTTAGCGGTCGGATATTTGTCTCTTGATAATTGAAAAACCTTATTCTTTATCAAAGTGGCAACACCTCCGTTCCTATATTTTGGAGATACAATAAGTCCTGAATTTGCCACAAACTGACCATGTGACCAGGTTTCTATATAACAGAATCCCACCCATTCTCCATTTTCAGTAGCAACCACGGCATTACCTTCTGAAATCTTTTTACTTAAATATTCTATGGAACGTTTTGCGATCCCCGTCCCTCTCCGTTGTGCAGAATCATACATTTCCTGCTGTATTTCACTCACATACATTAAATGCTCGCATGAGGAAATTTCTATTTCCATTTATTTATCTGAATTTTTTAGCAAATTTAAAGCATAATAACTTTAAAAACCAAATTAAAAAGATATTATTTTTGTTTAAATCAATTTTACAAGATAATATATCTTATTTGAAATATATAATTTTGCTAAATTATTATATATTTGCTAAAATACTATATATGGAAAATAAATGTCCCAAATGCAATAGCACTAATTTCGTAAAAAGCGGGGTTATTAATGAGAAACAAAGATTCCATTGCAAAGACTGTAAGTATTATTTTACTGTAAAAAAAATAGGAAAACAAATTGATGATTATTACGTAACCAAAGCTCTCCAACTATACCTTGAGGGGCTAAGTTTTCGTGAAATAGAAAGAATTATCGGGGTTTCTCATGTCACGATCAGCTCGTGGATCAAAAAGTACAACATCACCAGACCGCCTCATTCTGAGTTCCATCCCGTATATAAAATTTTAAAACAAAATGAACTTATTGAATATATGTCCAATGAAGAGAATATTAAAAACTCCGGATTAATTATTACCCAATTTGCAGATAAATACATGTTGATCAAATGGGAACGATTTAAAAAATAAAGACTAAAATTGTAAAATTACTTATTTGCGAAAACTGTTTTAAACAAGCCACCACCTAACTCGAATCCTAGATCGCGAAACTTTTAACTCTCAACAAGTAACCTGCGATACAGGTAATAACTATATAATTACCAATAATATATATTAAATTTTTATAACTAAATTATTAATTACAATTTGGCTTTCACAAAATTAACGCCAAAAAATTGATAATTTATGAAGAAAATACTCACTTTTATTGGATTAGCTCTAATCAGTAATTCTCTATACTCCCAAGGATCACCAGATTATGGAAATGGGTTAAAAATAAATCTAAATCCAGAGGGAGATAAATTTGTCAGATTCATTTTATGGGACCAGTTCTGGCTAAGAAATTCCCAAATGAATCCCGGAAGTATGGTTGGAGGCGAACCCACAGACAATACCTGGAGCGTAGGAAACCGAAGACTTCGGGCCTTAGCCTATGCACAGGTCACCAAAAGATATATGATCTTGCTTCATTTCGGAATTAACAACCAAACCTTTATTAATGGCGGAGCAACAGGAACAACAGGAACAGGTGGTTACGGAAATGGGAAAAAGCCACAGCTTTTTTTCCATGATGCATGGAACGAATATGCCGTAATTATGCCTGGAGAAGCAGGTAAATTCAGCCTAACCTTAGGAGCCGGTCTCCATTACTACATGGGATTATCCAGAATGACAATGGCCTCAACCCTCAATTTCCTTACCCTTGATTCTCCTGTTTTTTCATGGCCTTTAATTGATAGTTCCGATCAGTTTGCAAGACAGCTGGGAATGTTTGCTAAAGGAAAATATGGAAAACTTGAATACCGGTTAAGCTTAAATAAGCCCTTCGCTACTGATCTGGTTCCCGTAAATGTTACGGATCCTTCAAGAGCTATTGCCGTAGACAATAACGGAAACCCTAGTTTTTCGAAAGCAGGATATTTAGAATATCAGTTTCTAGATGAGGAATCTAACACGCTTCCTTTCAAAGTTGGATCTTATCTCGGAACTAAAAGAGTATTCAATGTTGGTGCAGGTTTTTACCACCAGGCAGACGGTACAAGAACTTCAGTGAATTCCAATATTGAAAAACATGATATTACCCTTTTAGCTGTTGATGCTTTTGCAGATATTCCATTAGGAAATGCTAAAAATAAAATGGCTGTTTCAGCTTATGCCGGGTATTATAATTATCAGTTCGGTCCTAATTATGTACGAAATCTAGGCACCATGAATATTGCTGCTACCGATCCAAATTTTGTTGGACAAAAAGCAATTGCCGGTCCCGGAAATTTACAGCCTACGATCGGAACAGGTAATATTATCTACGCACAGGCCGGTTTACTATTACCAAGTCAGGCAGAAAAACCGAAGATCAGAATTCAACCTTTCGCAGCCTACACCCATAAGAATTTTGAAGCTTTTGATAAATCCTCTTCTCAATTTGATGTCGGAGCCAATTGGTTCATCGATGGTCATCACGCAAAGATTACCACACAGTATTCAACGAGACCTGTTTACTATAATCCTACTGAAAAACCAAAATCAAAAGGAGAATTTATTGTGCAGTTTCAGATTTATCTATAAAAAGGATGATCGAATATACTTTTTAAAAAAAATTTAATTAACATCAAAAATCAAGTGATATGAGCGATACTCATCATGAAAATTACGAGAATATGACTGAAAAGCAGAAAAACAGAACCATCTGGAGTGTTATTACTGCATCATCTCTCGGAACATTGATAGAATGGTATGATTTCTATATTTTCGGAAGTTTAGCCGTTGTATTGGCTACCAAATTCTTTCCATCAGACAATCCTACAGCTGCATTTTTATCTACTTTAGCGACTTTCGCAGCGGGATTTGTAGTGAGACCATTTGGAGCTTTATTCTTTGGAAGATTGGGAGATATTATCGGAAGGAAATATACTTTTCTTGTCACACTATTAATCATGGGGTTTTCCACTTTCTTAATCGGATGTATTCCAAGTTATGAAACCATTGGATTCATGGCTCCTGTTCTGGTTTTAATTTTAAGATTATTACAGGGATTAGCATTAGGAGGCGAATACGGGGGTGCTGCCACTTATGTTGCTGAATATGCACAACCACATCGAAGAGGATATTGGACCTCATGGATCCAGACTACCGCAACGGCAGGGTTATTTATTTCATTGATTGTTATTCTAATCACTAAAAATACCCTTTCAGCAGAAGAATTTGATGGCTGGGGTTGGAGAGTTCCATTCTGGATCTCTATTCTAATGGTTGGCGTTTCTTATGTCATCAGAAAAAACATGAAAGAATCTCCTCTTTTTGCAAAAGCTAAAAGTGAAGGTAAAACCTCTAAAAATCCTTTAAAAGAAAGTTTTGGAAATAAATACAATTTCAAATTTGTTTTACTGGCCTTATTCGGAGCTGCGATGGGACAAGGAGTCATCTGGTATACGGGACAGTTTTATGCAATGAGCTTCCTGCAAAAGGTAATGAATGTTGAATCTGCACAGGTAGATTCACTAATGGCTACGGCCTTACTTTTAGGAACTCCATTCTTTGTATTCTTTGGGTGGCTTTCTGATAAGGTTGGTCGAAAAGCCATTATGATGACCGGAATGCTGGTTGCTATTTTAGCCTACCGTCCTATTTATGACAGCATGTATAAAAGTGTTAATATCGAAAGTAAAACCATTGCCACAAACGGAATTACAGAAAAGAGAACTGCTAAAATCCATAAAGATATCGCAAGCGACAGCCTGGTCACCTTCCATAAGGAAACGCTGTTTACAGATGGTACTTTAATTAAAAAAGACAGCATCGTTCATTGGTCAGCAAGTGGTCCGGTAATAAAAGACGGTAAAGCGGAAGAACCAAAAGTTTCTCAATCGTTGAAACTTAATGACGACACGAAATGGTATCTGGTCTTTATGGTGTTTATTCAGGTGATATTTGTAACCATGGTTTATGGACCCATAGCAGCATTCCTTGTAGAAATGTTCCCGGTACGAATCCGCTACACCTCAATGTCATTACCTTACCATATTGGTAATGGGGTATTTGGAGGACTTCTTCCGGCAGTGGCTACTTATCTGGTAACAGCAGGAAAAGATGCCGGCCATCCTACCTGGTATCTTCAGGGGCTTTGGTATCCTATAGGAGTTGCAGGCGTCTGTTTGTTGATCGGATTATTTTATCTTAAAAGGAAAAACAATAATATTCACGATTAGGAACGGAATCACTTAAATTTTTATTAATTTTAAAACTACTAAAATGAACGGACTAAAAAAAATATTAGGCATTCTATGGATTTTAATTGCTTTAGTTGTGGGCTATTTTGGGATAACCGTATTAGGTATTCCAAAAATAACCTCAGGAAAGCAGGAGGATCTGGTATTTGGTATTATTATCCTTTTTGTATTGATGCCAATTATTTCAGGTGGACTAGCCATTTTTGGTTATTATGCTCTAACAGGAGAATATTCTGACGACAAAATTTAATTATAAATGATATATGATAATTGATGAATGATCTATATTAAAGAATCTGTTCATCAATTATCTTTTATCAATCATCATTTATGAAGAAGAGACACGAACAAAAACTGATCATCTTAAGCATTGGATTAATGATCGCTTTCAGTATTCCCATTTCATTGTTATTTAACAGTGAAAAAGATACTTTTGGCTATCCAATAATTCTGATCTATATATTCGCTGTCTGGATGCTTTCTATCATCATATCTTTTATAATTGTAAAAAAGTATGATGAGTAGTTTTGCCCTATTTGCTGTTGTTCTCCTTTATCTGGCTCTCCTATTCCTGGTTGCCTATTTGGCAGAAAAGAAAAAAAGTAAGCTCTGGATCAACAATCCCTATATCTACGCATTATCATTAGCCGTTTACTGTACAGCATGGACTTATTATGGAAGTATAGGCGTTGCGGCAACAAGTGGATTAAATTATTTACCTATTTATGTTGGCCCTATCATTGTTATTCCCGCATGGATTTTCATTAATACCAGAATTGTGCGGATTTCCAGGATCAATAAAATAAGCAGCCTGGCAGATTTCATCTCTTTGAGATATGGTAACAGCAGAAACTTTAGCGCTATTATTACTATTGTTTGCCTTCTAGCCATTATTCCGTATATCGGATTACAGATCAAAGCGATCTCTGAAACTTTTCACCTGGTAACAAAGACTCCGACATCTCAAAATATACTTACGGACAACGCGACATTTGTTGTTGTTTTAATTGCTTTGTTTTCATCATATTATGGAACCCGGTATGTAGACGCTTCAGAAAAACGCCTTGGAATCATCTCTGCTATTGCCTTAGAAAGTTTTTTAAAATTATTTTTCATTATCATTCTCGGATTATTTGTTATCTATTTTGCCTTTGACGGTTTTTCAGATATTTATGAAAAAGCGAGCAAATTTGAGGACTTTAAACAGAAAAATACTTTTAATGGAATTGAAGGAGCCATGAACTGGATGATCTTGTGCATGATCTCGGGAACGGCGATCTGTATTCTTCCCAGACAGTTCCATACAGCTATTGTAGAAAACAGACAGGAAAAACATATAAAAACAGCGATCTGGTTTTTTCCGCTTTATCTTTTAATTTTTACCATTTTTATTTTTCCTATTGCCTGGGGTGGAAGGATTATTTTTGATGGACAAAATGTAAATCCTGAGTTTTACTCTATATTAATTCCACAATATTTTGACAATACATTAATTACCGTTTTGGTTTTTCTTGGTGGCTTAAGTTCATGTATCTCTATGATCATCATATCGGCTATTACTTTATCGATCATGCTTTCCAACAACCTCATCATTCCCTATGGACTGCTTGGGAAATTTAAATCTGAGAATGAGACTCAGAACACCCGAAACATTACCAATATTAGGAAAATAAGCATTTTTGCTTTGATTATTATGGCTTTCGCCTTCTACAAGTATTTCATCCTTAAAACCTCATTAGATTCTGTAGGACTAATCTCATTTGTAGTAATTGGTCAGCTGGCACCTGCATTTTTTGGCGCTTTATTTTGGCGTAGAGGAACTTATAAGGGTGCTGTTGCAGGACTTCTTGCCGGATTGGTAATTTGTTACTTCGGCCTAATTATTCCTCAATATTACTTCTCTTACAATCAAGAGCTCAAAGGAGTTTTGAGAGATATTTATAACATTTTTGATGTCTTTAGCATTCCTTATTTAAGCAGGATTCCGGAAATTTTCTTCTGGTCTATTTTAATTAATACGGGATTATTTACTATTATTTCTGTTAGCGTTAAAGGAAACTACAGGGAAAGAAATTTCGCTGAACTTTATGTGGATGTTGATAAATATATTCAAAACCATGAGAATGCTTTCATCTGGCGCGGTACTGCTTATGTTTCAGATATCAAAAATATTCTGGAACGATTTTTAGGTAAAAAGAAAACAGAACAGGCATTGAGAATATTTAATTTAAAATACAATATTGATTCCCAAACTGAAACTGCAGATTCAAGATTTATTAAATTTTCTGAAAACCTTTTAGCAGGAAGAATAGGAACCGCCTCTGCTAAAATCCTAATTGAAGGTGTCACAAAGGAGGATAAAATATCTTTAAAAGAAGTTTTAGATATACTGGAAGAATCTAAAGAGAATATTACTTTAAACAAAAAGCTAACAGAAAAATCTGAGGAATTAAAGCAACTTTCAGAGGAGTTAACTGTAGCTAACGAAAGTTTAATTATTAAAGATCGCCAAAAGGATGACTTCCTGGATTCTGTTGCGCATGAGCTGAGAACACCCATTACAGCAATTCGTTCCGCCGGGGAAATCCTGGCTGATGATGACGATATTCCTTTAGATATTAAAAGGGAATTTTTAAACAATATCATTACAGAATCTGACCGGTTAAGTGAGATCATCAACGACATCCTCTATCTTGATAAATTAGAACATGGTGAAATTGCTTTAAATATTAAACAGAATAACATCCTTGACACCTATAAAAAAGCGCTCAATCCACTACTTCATTTGATACAACAGAAAGATATCCACATCAGTGAAGTGGACCTTCTCAGCGACCATTTGTTTGAATATGATGAAGCAAGATTCATTCAGTTATTTCAAAATATTCTTGGAAATGCTTTAAAATTTGCAGATGATCAGGGAACGATACAAACGAAGTTTTCTAAAAAAGAAGATCATTTGGTCATAACCATTTTTAATACCGGAAAAAAGATCCCGGAAGAAGATCTGGAAATGATTTTCAACAAATTTTATCAATCTAAAAATCAGAATATTTTAAAACCTACAGGAAGCGGACTTGGGCTTGCCATCTCAAAACAAATCGTTGAAGCCCATCAAGGCTCAATACTTGCTGAAAATAATGGCTTGGGTGTCACCTTTACGATAAGCTTTCCTGAAGATATAAAAGAAAATCAAAATGAAGTTGAATAACCATACAAACACATTATGAAAAAGATAATCATAGCAGACGATGAGCACAAAATATTAATGTCCCTGGAGTACAGTTTTAAGAAAAACGGTTATGATGTTTTCATTGCCAGGGATGGAACGGAAGTATTAGAATTTTTAAAAGACATGGTTCCTGATGTTATTTTACTAGATATCATGATGCCCAATCTAGACGGATATAGTACACTTGAAATAATCAAAGAACAGGAAAGGCTAAAGAACACAAAAGTAATCTTCCTGAGTGCCAAAAACAATCCAAAAGATATTGAAAGAGGACTGAAAATGGGTGCTGACGCATATGTTACCAAACCATATTCAATCAAGAAGCTGATGCAGCAGATAGAGGAATTGTTTGAGGTATAAGAGTCAGGATAAAAGTTGAAAATGAAGCGTTATTATTTTACATAATCAAAACATATATCCTGTCATTCAGAATGCAGCAAGGGGAATAAGGAATCTAAACTTAAAATATAGTTAACCAGAGTCTCCTAAAAGACAGCTCCCCGTTGCCTGCAGTGACAGAACCAGCAAAATACGAAACACAATTATTGATATGAATGCAAACGATTTATTTAAAAGAAGTATAGAAGACAAAGAAAATTTCTGGAAAGAACAAGCTCAGGAAATCAGTTGGTTTGAGTTTCCTGGTCAGATTCTTTCACAAAATGAAAACAATTACACTGAATGGTATTCCGATGGAAAACTTAATATTTGTTATTTATGCATAGATAAGCACGTTGAAGATGGCTATGGTGATCAAATTGCCATTATTTATGATTCTCCGGTTACTGATCAGAAGATAACATACACTTTTAACCAGGCACAAGAAGAGATTTCAAAATTTGCAGGTGGTTTGGTTTCTCTGGGATTAGAAAAAGGAGATACAGCGGTAATTTACATGCCGATGATTCCGCAAACCCTTTTTGCCATGTTAGCATGTGCAAGAATCGGAGTCATCCACAATGTTGTTTTCGGTGGTTTTGCGCCTCACGAACTTGTGGTAAGAATAGATGATTGCAAACCAAAAGCTTTGATCACAGCTACTGCAGGAGTTGAGATTGCTAAAAGAATCCCTTATTTACCATTGGTAGAAAAAGCAATTGAATTAGCCCAGGATAAAGTAGATCACATCATCGTTTACAACCGGAAACTAATCGATAACCAGGACGAAATGTTTGATGGATTAATAGATTATGAGGGACTTATTCAGCAATCTTCTTCCGTAGCCTGCGTTCCTGTAGCATCTACACACCCACTCTATTTATTATACACCTCAGGAACTACAGGAAAGCCTAAAGGAATTGTCCGTGACACGGGAGGCTATGCTACCGCTTTGAAATTTTCCATGAAATATATTTATGGAATCGAACCTGGAGAAACTTATTGGGCTGCATCTGATTTTGGATGGGCTGTAGGACACAGCTTCTCTGTTTATGGACCTTTATTGAACCGTAATACCACCATTGTTTTTGAAGGGAAACCTATTATGACTCCAGATGCAGGAACTTTCTGGCGTATCATCTCAGAATATAAAGTTTCTGCAATGTTTACTGCCCCAACTGCTATCAGAGCCATAAAAAAAGAAGATCCTAATGGTGAATTGGTTAAAAAATACGACCTCTCAAATCTCAAAAAACAGTTTCTTGCTGGTGAACGCTGCGATGTTGCTACCTTAGATTGGTTCAATGAGCATATTGGAGTTCCCGCCATCGATCATTGGTGGCAAACAGAATCAGGTTGGCCAATGCTTGGATTACTGACTTTTGATGATCATTATAAGATTAAAAGAGCTTCAGCCGGAAAACCGATCCCCGGATATGATATTAAAATCTTTGACGAAAATGGTTTTGAACTTGATCCACACCAGGAAGGTTATCTGGTTATCAAACTTCCTCTTCCTCCAGGTGCTCTTTTAGGAATCTGGAAAGATTATGAACGCTTTCAAAGTAGTTATTTATCTCAATATAAAGGTTATTATTTTTCAGGAGATGGTGCTATACAGGATGAAGATGGATACTTCTTTATCACGGGAAGAGTGGATGATGTAATCAATGTCGCAGGACACAGGCTTTCTACCTCAGAAATGGAAGAAATTCTTTCTTCACATCCACAGGTTGCAGAATGTGCTGTGGTAGGAATTGATAATGAATTAAAGGGACAGGTACCTTTTGCTACTGTTGTTTTAAAAAATGGGTCTACAATCTCCGAGGAAGATTTAGAAAAAGAAATTATTAAAATGGTTCGTGAGAAAATAGGAGCTGTCGCTTTTTTAAAGAATGCTATGGTTGTGAAACGCTTACCTAAAACCCGCTCAGGAAAAATTTTACGGAAACTCATCAGAACACTTTTAGATGGTAAAGAATTTCAGATACCATCTACTATAGATGACGATCAGATCATAGAAGAAATACAAGAAAAAATCGTGGATTACAGGACTAAATTCACAAATTAAACATAAATTTAAATATCAATAAAATTCAAATTTCAAAAACAAAAGGGATATGAGAAATTACTTAATAGAAGATTTACCACATTATTTTGAGGAATATAAAAAGTCTATTAAAAATCCTAAAAAATTCTGGGATAAAATAGCTGATCAAAATTTTGTCTGGTACCAAAGATGGAGCAAAGTGGTTAAGTATGATATGAATGAGGCAAAGATCACTTGGTTTAAGAATGCTAAATTAAATATTACAAAAAACTGTATCGACAGGCACTTGAACGAAAGAGGAGATAAAACTGCGATTATCTGGGAACCTAACGATCCAAAAGAAAAAGCACAGCACATATCTTATAACGAATTATATACCCGTGTCAATAAAACAGCTAATATCCTAAGGGAAATGGGTATTGAGAAAGGAGATCGTGTCTGTATCTATCTTCCGATGATCCCTGAACTAGCAATTACCATGTTAGCGTGTGCAAAATTAGGAGCTGTACATTCTGTTATTTTCGCAGGCTTTTCAGCTAATGCTGTTGCTTCAAGAATAAATGATTGTGGAGCAAAATTGGTGATCACTTCCGATGGAAGCTACAGGGGAAATAAAGTTTTAGACCTAAAAAGCATCGTAGACGAAGCTCTTGAAAAGACTCCAACCATCGAAAATGTATTGGTGGTAAAAAGGACAGATAATGAAATCAAAATGAAAGAAGGCCGAGACCATTGGCTTTCTGAACTCTATGAAACAGCTTCTGCCGATTTCGTCACTGTAATTATGGATGCAGAAGATCCGTTATTTATCCTTTATACTTCCGGATCTACAGGAAAGCCTAAAGGAATGCTTCACACCTGTGCAGGATATATGGTGTACACCGCATATACTTTTAAGAATATTTTCAATTATCAGGAAAATGACATTTACTGGTGTACCGCAGATATTGGCTGGATCACAGGACATTCTTATATTCTTTATGGTCCATTACTGAATGGAGCGACCACCGTTATTTTTGAAGGTATTCCTACTTATCCGGAGCCTGACAGATTTTGGGAGGTCATTGAAAAACATAAAATCACTCAATTTTATACTGCACCTACTGCCATTCGTTCTTTAGCAAAAGAAAGCGCAGAATGGGTGGATAAACATGATTTAAGTACCCTGAAAGTAATTGGCTCTGTTGGAGAACCTATTAATGATGAAGCCTGGCATTGGTTTAACGATCATGTAGGAAGAAAAAAATGTCCTATTGTAGATACCTGGTGGCAAACAGAAACAGGAGGAATTATGATTTCACCGCTTCCGTTTATAACCCCTACCAAACCCACCTACGCTACGCTGCCACTTCCAGGTGTGCAACCTGTTTTAATGGATGACAAGCGTAATGAGATTACCGGAAATCAGGTTACAGGAAATCTTTGTATCCGTTTTCCATGGCCTGGTATTGCCAGAACGATCTGGGGCGATCATCAAAGATATAAGGAAACTTATTTCACCGCTTTTCCCGGGAAATACTTTACCGGTGATGGTGCTTTGAGAGATGAAGTTGGATATTACAGAATCACAGGACGTGTTGATGATGTGATCATTGTTTCCGGACATAATTTAGGAACTGCTCCTATTGAAGACAGCATCAATCAGCATCCTGCAGTCGCAGAATCTGCTATTGTAGGCTACCCCCATGATATCAAAGGGAATGCTTTATACGGCTATGTCGTTTTAAAAGAAACAGGAGAGGGCCGTCAAAGAGAAAACCTTAAAAAGGAAATCAATCAGCTTATTGCCGATCAGATCGGACCTATTGCGAAACTTGATAAGATCCAGTTTGTTTCAGGACTTCCTAAAACACGTTCAGGAAAAATTATGCGTAGAATTCTTAGAAAAATTGCTGAAGGAGATTTTAGCAACTTCGGAGATATCTCAACTTTATTGAATCCTGAAATTGTCGAGGAAATTAAAAACGAAAGACTAGATTAATCTAAACAGACAGGTATAATAAAAAGGCGTAGAAAATTTCTACGCCTTCTTTTATCAATTTACTCTTTTATGATTTTAATAGCTTGTCTTCCGAGATTAGAATGCACATTGAGTAAGTAATTTCCTTTAGGATAATTAAAATCCAAAGAATATTTTTTCATTCCTTTTTCACTGATGTTATCTTTCAGAATATTTGTGATAAACTTTCCAGACCCATCATATAAACCAATAATAACATGGTCCGAGTGTTCAAAATGAATATTTAAATTCAGTTTGTCTTTAACAGGATTTGGAGCAACATCAATCTGAAGTTTTCCTTCCGAATGGTCATCTGTACTTTCATGTATTCCAAGATTTCCGGTGGTCATTTTATAAATACTTTTTCCAGCTGCGTAAGCGAGACTGTTATTAACAAAAAAAATCCTGTTCAAAGATCCTCCTACACCCGTATTGTTCCAGGTAGTACCTCCATCAAAAGTTTCATAGAAGCCTGTGTTATGTCCACCCATCCAACCGTGTGTTGCAGAAGTAAAACCAACAGCTTGCACATAAGTATCTGGAAAATCCTTAGTTTCCCAGGTAAGTCCCCCATCCAATGATTTTAACAATCTACCAATATTCGGGGACTCTGCTTCAATGGAACAAAATATTTTATTATTATCCAGAAGCTGCATTTTCCAAACGTATTCAAACGGAATGTTACTGTTATAAATTTTCGTCCAACTTACCCCTCCATTAGTAGTTTTAAGAACTACTGCTCCATCATCATCACTTCCAGCTGCAAAACCAATATTTTCATCGATAAAAGTAATTTCTACTAAGGCCGTAGCATATGCAGACATGTCAATATATTGCCACGTATTCCCACTATCCGTTGATTTTATAATATAAGCGGGATAAAACCAAGCTCCACATCCATAAACAGTAGAAGTTCCTACACAATCCAAACCACAGATCCCCTGAGGATAGGGTGATATATTATTGACTCTTTGCCACGAACTTCCTCCATCTGTAGTTTTATAGAAATTATTGTTCAAAGTTCCTAAAAAGCCAATATTTTCATTTAAAAACTCAATATTTCTATAATACTCATTTGGAGTGGAACTTACAACCTGTTGAGTCCAGGTGCTACCGGCATTGATCGTTTTAAAAACAGCAGCACTTCCTCCACGTGCAGCCCAACCTACATTTTCATCAAGAAAAAAGACGTCATCATATCTTCCAACCCCACTAGCAGGCGGTGGATTAGAAAAAGCGGTCCAATTATATTGCTGCGCATCTAAGAACGAAGACAACAGAGAAAAAGCAAGTAAAATTCTCTTCATAGTTATTTATTTTTACCGCTAATTTGAGCTTTTTAAGACAAGTACACAATAGTCCTGAAAACAATTAATACAGCAACTGATCAAGTGCTAATGTCTCAAAAAATTCAAACATTCGATTGATAGAGATCATCAAACATTTTAACATAAAATTATAGATAAACTACTATATAGTTAATTTTATTACATTTTATTCAAAAAAATTGAAATTTAATTATTACCTTTAAGTAGAAATTTAAAACACACGATCATGACAAAAATATTAGCCGGATTATTTCAATCTCACAGTGATTATAAAAAACTTGAAACAGACCTGGAAAGCTCTGGTTTTGGAAACTCAGATTACATTGTATATCTCGAAGACCATCCTCACGGCTCTCAATATTTAGCAAGTGTCGCCGTAAATGATCTTGATCAGACCGACAATGCACGGAATATATTCAGTCAAAACTCTGTTCTGAAAACATATTTATTTGAAAATATGGGTATCGAACAGGCTGATTACCATAACTTAAAAAAATACATTGACGCTCGAAATAAAGCCGAAATCCACAATAGCCCTGATGTCAAGATCAAAGGTTCAAGCCATGGCATTGACTCCGAGGTAAAATTCTAATAAAACTAAATTCTAATAACCGAAAATCCGTAGAGCTTTCTGCGGATTTTTTGTAATTTGAAAACTGGGAAAATTTTCGTATTTTCGTTTAAATATAGGCATTTACACAAATGAGTTACGACTTAGAACAGGAGAATAAAGAGATACTCGCAAGATATAAAGATCTGATTTCTAATACCTACAGGACTCTTGATGAGGAAAACAACAAGCTCATCCGAAAGGCATTTGATATTGCACTAGATGCACATAAAGATCAAAGAAGAAAATCTGGTGAACCATACATTTACCATCCTATTGCTGTGGCTAAAATTGTAGCAACAGAGATCGGTTTGGGAGCCACTTCTATTGCATGTGCATTACTACACGATGTTATTGAGGATTCTGATTATACTTTTGAAGATATAAAGAAGATTTTTGGCGAAAAAATAGCTAATATCGTTAATGGATTAACCAAGATATCCATTATGAATCATCAGAATATTTCTGTGCAGTCTGAAAACTACAGAAAGCTTTTACTAACGTTATCTGAGGATTTCAGGGTTATTCTGATCAAAATTGCAGACCGTCTTCACAATATGCGTACCCTGGAGAGTATGGCTCCTGATAAACAAAAGAAAATTGCTTCAGAAACCGTTTATATTTATGCACCACTGGCACATCGTCTCGGGTTATATAACATCAAATCGGAGCTTGAGGATCTTTCTTTAAAGTACAACAATCCAGAAGTTTTCAATGAGATCACGGAAAAATTAGAATTAGCTAAAGAAAATCGTGAAAAATACATTGAGGAATTCAAAAAAGAAGTTTCGGAAAGATTACAGGAAGAAGGATTGAATTTCAGTATAAAGGGTCGGGCAAAAGCAGTCTCTTCTATTTACCGAAAAATGCTTAAACAAGGTGTTTCTTTCGAAGAGGTCTTTGATAATTATGCCATCAGAATCATTTATAGATCTGATGCTAAAAATGAGAAATTTCTAGCCTGGAAGATCTACTCTATTGTAACGGATGTATACCACAGTAATCCATCGAGAATGCGTGACTGGATTACTCAGCCCCGTTCTACAGGGTATGAAAGTTTACACCTTACGGTCCTTGGTCCGGACAAAAAGTGGATCGAGGTACAAATCCGTTCTGAAAGAATGGATGAGATTGCAGAAAAAGGTGTGGCTGCCCACTACAAATATAAGGAAGGCTATAAACAAAGTACGGATGACAGAAATTTTGAAAGATGGGTAACAGAGATCCGGGATGTACTGGAACAGCAACAGAATCTCTCCACTTCTGAACTTTTAGATAATATTAAACTTAATTTATATTCGAAAGAGGTTTTTGTATTTACCCCAAAAGGTGAAATTAAAATTCTACCAACAAATGCAACAGCACTGGATTTTGCCTTTTCTGTACACTCCGATTTAGGAATGAAATGTTTAGGGGCAAAAATCAATGGTAAGCTGGTTCCTATTTCTTATGTTCTTCAAAATGGTGATCAGGTTGATATTTTATCTTCTCAAAATCAAAAACCAAAATCCGACTGGCTGGAATTTGTAGTAACATCAAAAGCGAAATCTAAGATCAAAAGTTATCTTAATTCGCAAAAGAACCAATTGGTAGAAGAAGGAAAAGAAATTTTACAAAGAAAACTTCGTCATGCCAAGATCAATTTTAATGATGAGGAGATCAACAAACTTCAAAAGTTTTTTAATTTAAAAACATCTCAGGAGTTATTTTTAAAATTCCAGAGTAATGAATTAGATGTTAGCAGTTTAAGAAAATATATAGAGAGCAAAAACGTTTTCAATAACTTGCTGTCAAGATTTAGAAAATCGCCGCCGAAAAATGTTCATTACGAAGAGCCGAAGGAACAAAACCTTGATATGATCGTCTTTGGTAAAGATGAAGAAAAACTAAACTATACATATGCAAAATGCTGTACTGTAATTCCTGGTGATAAAATTTTCGGATTCATTACGATCTCAGATGGGATAAAAGTACACAGTGATAATTGCCCCAATGCGATTAACCTTAGAGCCCAATATGATTACCGGGTTATTCCAGCCAAATGGGTAAATGCAGAAAGCTTTAAAAACAGAGTGAAAATTGATATTGAAGGTCTGGACAGAATGGGAATGATCAATGATATTACTGCTGTCATCAGCGGAACAATGGGAATGGATATGAAAAGTATGTCTATCGAATCCAATAATGGAGTTTTTATGGGAAATATTACCCTGGAAGTAAAGAATAAGGGACAACTTGAGGAAACCTTTAAAAAGCTTAAAAATATTAACGGAGTTTCGAGAGTGAGACGATTACAATCTTAAACATGAATTTATCAATTTATTTTAAAAAATTTTTCAATAACAG
The DNA here is from genome assembly GCF_018613715.1 of Chryseobacterium sp. ISL-6. Classification (GTDB taxonomy): domain Bacteria; phylum Bacteroidota; class Bacteroidia; order Flavobacteriales; family Weeksellaceae; genus Chryseobacterium; species Chryseobacterium paludis. Next base: position 60,332 of record NZ_JAGGPT010000011.1, read on the forward strand.
TCAATCGTCAGGAATAATCCTTATTTTTTGTGTTGTCGTGTCTTTACTGATTGCCAATTCAACATTAGCAGGCAGTTTTCAAAACTTATTGGATAAGGAGACAGGCATCGATCTTTTTCATTTAAAATATCCAATCCACATATGGATCAATGATGGCCTTATGGCTATTTTCTTTCTTTTGGTTGGTCTGGAAATAAAAAGAGAATTGGTAGAGGGAGAGCTTTCATCTTTCAAAAATGCATCGCTCCCTATTTTTGCAGCTATAGGCGGAATGCTGGTTCCGGCAACAATTTATACTCTTTTCAATTCAGGTACAGAATACAGCAACGGATGGGGAATTCCAATGGCAACGGATATTGCATTTTCCTTAGCACTTATTTCTATGCTGGGGAGTAAGATCCCTAACTCTATCAAGATCTTTCTTGCTGCCCTTGCTATTGTTGATGACCTGGGCGCTATTTTGGTGATTGCCATTTTTTATACAGACCAGATCCATTGGATATATTTAATTTTATCCTTCGGAATTGTCGCTCTGCTTTTTCTTTTAAACTTTTTAAAGGTTACAAAACTTGTTTTCTACATCGTTCCCGGTTTATTTTTATGGTATTTTTTACATCATTCCGGAATCCATGCTACCATTGCCGGGGTATTATTAGCATTATCAATTCCTACGAATGCGTCCAATGTTAAAATATCTCCTTTAGAAAAACTAGAGCATACATTACATCTCCCTGTAAGTTTTATTATCATGCCTATATTTGCTTTAACCAATACCAATATTACATTTCACAATGGAATGGTTGAAGGTCTGGTAAGTACATTAGGACTGGGAATTATAGGTGGTTTGGTTATAGGAAAATTAATTGGTATTAATTTATTCTCATTTATTGCTATCAAACTTAAATTAAGTTCACTCCCACATAACAGTTCATGGGCACATATGCTGGGGGTTGGCTTACTGGCAGGAATTGGTTTCACGATGTCTATTTTCATAGCTCTGCTTTCATTCAAAAATGAAATTGAGATTCAGGATGAGGCAAAATTTGCTATTCTAATCGCATCATTCTTATCTGCCGTTTTAGGAGTTACCATACTAAGTATGAGTTCTAAAAGAAACAGATTCATTAACGAAGATAATGAAGAATAATATTGAAATATAAAAGAGAGCTATTGGGCTCTCTTTTTGTTTTTATGGACAAACATAAGTTATCAGTCTACAAAGTCCGTTACAACAATACGTATTGGTTCCTGGACAACCACCATCGTCTGTTCTGCAAGCTATTCCTCCTTTTACGATTTTCAGCTCATCTCTCGTTAATTTTTTAATGTTTTTCATAATAAATAGATTTAGTTTATATGAGAATATCAGATTCCCTATTGATAACTAAATTAATACAATTCTATTAACAAAAAAAATTATTCAACAGTTTTTGAATAATTAACGTTAAATATTATGAGATGCTTATGAATTTAATCAAAATCTTTTTTATTATTCTCATCCTTTGTAGGATAGCCTGTTAGCATATCTTTGTGAAGTTCATCTGACAGTAATTTTTCTATTCTAAGCTTTCTGATAGCCATATTAAGCTCATTGCCAAATAAAAGAAGATAGACATTTACATTTACCCAAACCATTAAAAGGATCATACTTCCAATAGAGCCGTACAAAACGTTGTATCTCGCAATATCTTTTACATAAATAGCAAAAATATAGGTAGTAAGAACAAAAAGAACTGTCGTTAAAATAGCCCCTGGAACCGCTTGTCTGAATCTGGCGATTTTCACAGTTCCCAACCAGTAAAACATAGCAAGTAAAATAAAGTAAAAAAGAGGAAAAGATACAAATCCTATAATTTTCGAAAGGTTTTTCACTAACCATGAAACGTTATGTGTAGGTGTAAATAATTTAAGCACGACTTCTACATAATAGACTCCAAAAAGAGCTAAGAATACGATGGTTATAAAACCAATTGTAATAAAAAAAGAAAGTATAAATTCTTTTACATCAGTGAGTTTTTCATCTGAATTTTCATTAAATCCATTGATCAGCGAGAAAGTTCCATTTGTTGCAAAAACCAATGCCAGAACGATCGTTAAATTACTGATCCCCCTCATATTGGGAATAATACTTTTTTCAATATATCCCCGCACATCCGTTTCCATATTTGATGGAAAAACATTGTGGATTAAAACTTCAAAAATATAAAAATGCAGTTTATCATAATGAGGCATATAAGGTAAAACAGATAACAAAAAGAGGAGAAACGGGAACAGACTTATTGTAAAGCTCCATGAAATAGCTGCGGCCTTTCTTCCTATTTTATCTTTAAATATACCTGAAATATAAATTTGAAACATCTGCCAAAGTGATATTCCCAGTACAGGAATATGTATATCGTCTAAGAATTCTTGAATTTTCAAGATAAAATTAGGAACTTTTATACCCATAATTATTTTAGAATATTATCTATTTTATCAAAATTTCTATTGACAAATTTTGGAGAATTAAACCTTAATCCTATTCCAGCCCTAAACTGCCACTGGGTAGAAGAATAGAAATTCTCATTTGAACTATTTACCCAGTTTAACTGGGTACCTGCTCCTATAAACCATTTTCCATTATCATAGCCAACTCTGACATTAGAATTGACTCCTATATTGAATTCATGAAAAGCTTCATCGAGTAATTTTGAATAATAAAGTTGAGGATAAAATTCAACCACAGCGTACCAGTTATTATTAATTACCCTTTGGATACCTGCTCCCGTCCTTAATGCTAACCTAAGGTCTTTAGTAGCAGAACTTCCCTCTCCACCATCTAAAACTTCCCCCAGATATATCGCTCTATCCGAATCACTCAATATATTATACTGATAAAACAAACCTGTAATAATAACAAAATCATTTTTCAAAGGCTGATACGTCATATTTGTATAACTTCTGTAGTTTTCCTTATTTCCAAGCCATAGGTAACTTGTTTCTCCTTTAAAAGAGCGGTATTTTGCATCGGGAAATTGAAAATATGCGTCACTTATATTTAAATTCAGCCCCTCCATTAGCATGGTCATATATCTTTTTGTGTCCTCAAAATATAATCCTTTGATCTGGTTATATCCTACCATTTGTCTAAGCTTTGGGGTCAGGAAAAAGGCAAAACCTACGCTGAAATATTTGGTCTTCCCCTTAATATCATCGTCATTATTTATTTTAATTAATTTAGGTGTAAAAGAAATACTCGTATCCAGCCATCTGTATCTTACAAAAAATTCGGTATAAAAAGAATCGTTAGGCTTCAGCCTGAAGGTTTCCTTTTGAAAACGAACCCCAAAAGAATTATTAACATAACTTACCCCTGCGACTATTGAAATTTTATTTTTATCCTCATCAATTTTTTTTTCATCATCACCTGTAACCTCCTGGCTAAAAGAAGTTAAGGGGAAATATAAAAATATACAGGAGATTAATCTCAATGTCATCACGTGCTGTTGGTTACGTAAAAATACAGTTTTTTTTAAACTTAGAATACATTTAGGTACGTTGCTTTTGGATCATAATGAACAAAAAGCATTAAAAAAATAAGAAATAATTCCTTAAATTATGAATATCTTTGCCCTCATTAAAATTGATTACATCCCATGCGAATCAACTTACTCTGTATTGGAAAAACAGATGATAAAGAAATTACTTCTTTGATCAGCTATTACCTCACCCGCCTTCCTAAGCATTGGAATTTTGAAATAGTAGAAATCCCTGATATTAAAAATGCAAAAAACCTTTCTTCGGATCTTTTAAAAAAAGAAGAAGCCAAACTTTTTATGAATCAAATCGATAAAAATGATCTGGTCGTAATTTTAGATGAGAAAGGAAAACAATTTACAAGTAGAGAGTTTGCTCAAAAAATAGATGTATGGATGAATTCATCAGTCAAGAAAATTAATATTCTGATTGGCGGTGCCTATGGTTTTTCTGAAGAAATATATAATAGAGCCAATGAAAAAATGTCATTATCTAAAATGACATTTACTCATCAGATGATCCGTTTATTTATTGTGGAACAGCTGTATCGTGCTGATCAGATCTTACAGGGAAAACCTTATCACAATGATTAATTCTGTTTTATAACACATTTAGCAAAATGTGGAGCTAGAAGAGCCTTTTCATAACCCACAGCTACAGCTTTCTCCAGATTAGTGCATGCTTCCTTAGGTTTTTGAGTATCGAATAGGATTAAAGCTTTTGTTACGTATGACTGAGCAAATTTAGGATCAATAGAAATGGCTTTATTAATATCTGCCAAAGCTTCTTTTGGTTTTTTCATTTTTAAATACAGATCTGCACGCCCATTGTAAAGTAACGACTCAGGTTTTTCAGAGATAAGCTGATTATAATCTTTCAAGGCACCCTCAAGATCACCATTATTCTTTTTCAGATTGGCTAAACCTGTTCTTGCAAAGATATTCTCTGGTGCGAAGGCAAGGATCTGATTTAAATCTTTAATAGCTAAGTCTTTTTTTCCTTGGCTATCATAAATTTTAGATCTCGTTAGGTACATATCTACATTTTCAGGATCAATCTGCAATCCTTTGTCAATATAGTCCAAAGCTTTTTCTTTGGTTCCTTTCTGGCTGTTTAATGAAGCTAAATTAGCATATACTGATGCATACAGTGGATTTGCTCTTAAGGCAGATTCGTAGGATTTAAAGGCTTGAGGCGTTTTACCTAGTCTTCTTTGTGCCGTCCCTAAATTGTTATAGTACTCAGATCGATATTTCTGAATCTGTTCTTTTTCAGCCAGTTTAGAATATTGCTCTTCAGCACATTTATAATCCGCTTTTTTAAAGCATTCTTCAGCTGTTTTTGAGTCCTGGGAATAAAGATTAGCAGATGTTATCGCTAATGTTAGAAGGAATAAAAATTTTTTCATGTGGTTATAGTTTGTTTATTGATCACTTTTTTTGCGAGTGCACCAAATATCACTCCCAATAAAAGTCCAACAAACGCCCCCACCAAAATATCTATCGGAAAATGCACTCCTAAATATATACGGCTGTAAGAAACTACTGCAGCCCATACAAATATAGCATAAGGAAACCAATTGAGTTTCTTTTTTAATAAAACACTTAAATAAGTTGCCAAAAAGAAAGTATTTGAAGCATGGGCAGAATAGAATCCAAACTGTCCACCACATTTTACAATCCTCATATAATGCTCCAAGCTAGGATCATGGCATGGCCTTAATCGCTCTACTCCGTGTTTGAATATACTTGCAACCTGATCAGAAACCGTAGTTCCTATCAGTACAAATAAAAGAATATAAACTAAAGATTTTAGTTTGTAGTTTTTATATAGAAAATAAAGAAATATAATATAAAGCGGAACCCATATCCAGGTACTGGAAATCAGCATCCAAAACTGATCAAAAGAAGAGTCGCCCAAATTATTGAGAAACAAAAAGACCTTCTTATCCTCTTGAATAATTTCTTCCATCGATTATCTGCTTACAGGTCCTTCATAAGTTTCATCTTCAGAAGGCTTTGGCTTTTCAGGTTCAGAAGAAGAAGGTTCCGTAAGAATATCTTTTTCGATATTCTTCATCGGATTGAAATCTTTTGCAGCATCTTTTACTTTTTCGATCTCACGCTTGATTTCAGAAACAGGGTTATCTGTTTCTTTCATGATCTCAGTTTTAATGTCTTCCACCGCCCCACGCATCTTTCTTACGCCTGCTCCTAAATCACGCGCTATTTGAGGAAGTTTATCCGGTCCGAATAATACAACGATTGCAACTGCAATCAATGCCATTTCTCCAATGCTTAATTCCATGGTGTAAAATTACAAAAGATTATACATATATAATGTAGAATCCAAAATTTTAAACAAATTTTAAGAATATTTATTTCAGGGCTTTATAATATTTTATTTGAGGATAACAATAGTTTAACATTAAATACATTTAAAATTAATTAATAATTAATTCTCTATATAAAGAATTATATGGTTTTTTTTATTAGATTTATTCCACACAACTACAAATATTAAACTATGAAAAAATTAGTAACTACTTTTAAACTTTTTGCGCTGGCAATGGTATTATCTTTAACCAGCTGTCAAAATGAAAGCACTGAGGTACTTCAGGACAATGCAACAAAAAAGGAATCCATTTCTGATTTAAAAAAGGAACTGAGCCCTGCCCAAACACTTTCCAACAATGTTCAAATACAATTGGAAGAATCTAAAAAGAATCTTGAGCAATATTTGAAAAATGATCTTCAAATGACAGGTATTAATGTTCTGGGGACACTTTCTACTGAAAGAGGCATTGCAATTTCCCAGAATTTAATTTCGAGTAAAGACACCTATGTTGCATTTGGCAACATCACTGATCCTAACTCAGTAAAAGTGGGAAAAATAGGAAGTTTTAATTCTGGTGAAGAATTATCTGCAGCTCAAAAAGGGCTTACCGATGTCATTGCACAAGAAGTAAAAATGAACACTGATGTTCTTGAAATCACATGGAATCATAAAGGAGAACAGTTTACCTCGTTATGTTTTTATAATAAAGATGGAATTATCTGGGATAATGTTCTTGGTGGATTGGTAATGATGGATAGAGGCAGTAATGTTGAGACTTCTACTGATACTCAGGCCAAGGTCGTTTCTAAATGGTTTAAAGAATGGTGGACTGCAAAATGGTTGTGGGGATCAAAGAGAGGTGAAGCCGGATATAAAATAACTATTTATTATAACGGTTCTACGGTTTCAAACACTGATGTGAGCGATTGGGGTAATATCAGCTTAGGGAAAGCCAAAAGTGAAAGTAAAGTAATTAAGAGGACAGGTGCTTACGGACAATGCAGATATGCACTTGGTCTGTGTACTCCGACAGGTTCTTTAAGCTTTAATTCAAGCAACTTTTCAGTATCATTCTCAGGATTGGGAAGCAATATTGTAAGTAATGGTACTAAATCACTTTATCCATAATACATTATTTTAACTATATTATATTCAACTGAAAGCGGGGAATCACATTTGATTCCCCGCTTTTTTATATTTCAAAATGTATTATTTTTTTATGTCTTTACTTTTTTGAGATCCATAATATGTAATAACAACACTCACTGCCATTAAGATAAAAGCCAAGAAGAAAGGAGCTCCTGAAAATTTAAATGGCGCTTCATCGTGTGTAAAATAATAGAATAAATTCGTCATCATAGGAGGTCCAATAATCGCTGTTGCGCTCATTAAACTCGTCAATGCTCCCTGAAGTTCTCCCTGTTCATTGGAAGGAACACTTTTTGTAATGACCGATTGAAGTGCAGGCCCACAAATTCCACCTAAACAATAAGGAATCAGAAAAGCAAACATCATCCATCCTTCTGTAGCAAAAGCAAACAGCAACATCCCAATTGCATATAAAGCCAATCCATAATAAATACTCTTCTGCTCACCCAACCTCGGTGTTGTCCAACGTATCAGACCACCTTGTACTAGTCCTACTAAAAGACCTACGGCACCAAGGGACAACCCTACCATTCTTTCTGTCCAGTTAAACTTATACATCGTATAAAAACTCCAGTTACTCTGCACAGCATGACCGGCAATATAGATTAAAATAAGTGCCACTATTAATCCTGAAATTTCTGGATGCTTTCCCAAAAATTTAAATGATCCTACAGGGTTAGCACGTTTCCAACTAAATTCACGACGCTTGTCTTTATCCAAACTTTCAGGTAAAATAAAATATCCATAAAGAAAGTTTAATAAACATAAACCAGCCGCAGCATAGAATGGGACTCTTGCACCATAATGACCTAAGACTCCACCTAAAACCGGACCTATAATGAATCCCAAGCCAAAAGCAGCTCCTATCAATCCAAAGTTTTTAGCTCTGTCGCTATCTGTAGAAATATCAGCAATATAGGCACTGGCAGTGGTAATACTGGCTCCTGTAACTCCGGCAATAATTCTTCCTAAAAAAAGCCACCATATACTTGGAGCTAATGCGAGGAAAATGTAATCTATTGAAAATCCAAAAAGTGAAATCAGAATAATAGGTCTTCGTCCATATTTATCACTGAGGTTTCCAACAACCGGTGAAAATATGAACTGGGTGAATGCATAAGCAAAACCAAGCCACCCACCATATTTCGCTGCCTCACTAATATCTGCATGAATAAGTTCTTCAATTAATTTAGGAACAACAGGGATAATGATACCCCATCCAGTGATATCAATTAATAGCGTTATAAAAATAAAGCTCATGGCAGCTTTTTTCCTTGAATTTTCCATAATTCTGCAAAAATAACGAAATATAGAGAACTAATGATTCTAAATTATGAATAATTAATATGGATAGTGAATTGTCTACTATTCAGTTCCGGATTCCGGGTTTCAAGTTTTTCGGAATATTGTATCAACTACTTCTTCTTCCCAGAAACACTATTTTCATTTATTTTCCTACCATTGAACTTGAAACCCGAAGCTTATAAATAAAAAAGAGCCTTTCGTTTGAAAGGCTCTTTTTTATTTATTGTAGTATAATTATTTTGAAGCAAGTACTTCTTTGCTCGAAGTAGTTTTTCCGTGTACCTCTTCTTCTTTTCCTGATTTCAGGAAATCATATGCAATAGCCGAAGCAATGAATATGGATGAATATGTACCGAAACCAATACCAATTAACATCGCAAACATAAATCCTCTAAGGTTATCTCCACCGAAAATAAAGATCGCCAAAATAACAAGGATTGTTGTAAATGAAGTGTTGAATGTTCTACCTAGCGTACTAGAAATTGAATCATCAAATAATCCCGCCAATGTTAAAGATTTCTTCTCTCTTAAATACTCTCTAATTCTGTCAAAGATAATAACGGTATCATTGATAGAGTATCCAAGTACTGTTAAGATCGCAGCAATGAAATCCTGGTTGATCTCCATGTTGAAAGGCATGTATTTGTGAAGCAACGAATAGGTTCCTAAAATAATAACTGCATCATGGAATAACGCTGCAACAGCACCAAGAGAGAATTGCCATTTTCTAAATCTCACCAAGATGTAAAGGAAGATACCTCCTAAAGCAGCTACAACTGCAAGAATACCGTGAGTTTTGATATCATCAGCAACAGTAGGTCCTACTTTCTCAGAAGAGATAATTCCCGCATGTTCTTTATCTGCAGATTTGAAATCATGTAATGAAATATTAGCTGGCAGACTTGTTTTTAAACCTTCATATAGCTTCTGTTCAACAGTTTGGTCAGCTTTCAGAGATTCATCGTCAATAAGATAATCCGTAGAAATCTTTAATTGATTAGCATTTCCAAAAGTTTTAGCTTCAACAGATGAATTTTTACCATCTTCAGTTTTGAATATTTTTACTAAATTCTGTTCAATATCTTCTGCATTTACATCCTTATCAAATCTTACAACGTAGTTTCTACCACCGGTAAAGTCAATTCCATATTTAAATCCGTGGATAAAAATAGATCCGATACTGATTACTGTTAATACTAAAGAGATAATATAAGCATATTTTCTTTTTCCAATAAAGTCGATCCAGGTATTTCTGAATAAGTTCTTCGTAGGAGGAGTCCAAACAGAAAGTTGTTTTCCTTTATTCAATCTAGCAAAGATCATTGTTCTTGAAATCAATACCGAAGTAAAGAAAGTCATTAGTATACCAATACCCAGCGTTAAAGCAAATCCTTTAATAGGTCCTGTTCCGAAAAGGAAAAGTACTCCTGCTGTTAATAACGTCGTTAAGTGACCATCAACAATAGCGCTTAAAGCGTGCTTGAAACCATCTTTATATGCTTCTAAAATATTTTTGCCGGCAAATAATTCTTCCTTGGTTCTTTCATAGATAATTACGTTCGTATCCACGGCCATGGCCATTGTAAGAACAATACCTGCAATACCAGGAAGTGTAAGGGTAGCATCAACGGAATCCATAATTCCGAAAATGTAGAATAAGTTGATGATCATTGCAATTACAGCGTACACCCCTGCACCACCATAATAGAAAATGATATAAACGATAATCACTAAAAATGCGATAGCAAAAGAGATCATCCCTGCATCAATAGATTCTTGTCCTAATGAAGGTCCTACCTGTGTAGCCTGAACTACTTTAGCTCCAGCCGGTAATTTACCTGCTCCTAGAACGTCAACCAATTCTTTAGCCTCATCCTGAGAGAAGTTACCAGAGATTTGAGTTCTACCGTTAGGAATAGCGTTTACTACATTTGGTGCAGTATACACTCTGTTATCAAGAGTTACGGCAACTGGTTTGTTAACGTTCTTCTCTGTTAATGTTTTCCATTCTTTAGCTCCTTTAGAATCCATCTGCATATCAACCACTACTCTTCCCAGCTCATCATAGCTGATGCTAGCTGTTTCAACAGCACCGTCTACTGGTGCTTTTTGGTTGATGTTACCTCTGATCGCATATAATACTAAACTTTCAGGATCAGTAGCTTCAGGTTTGTAACCCCACATGAATTGGGTATATTTAATATTAGAAGGACGTAAAGACTGTCCTACTTTGCTATTTAAAATCTTGTTAACTACAGCAGTATCAGATAACTTTATGCTAGCAACACCATTTGTTCTCAGCTTATCTAAATGTAAAAGATTCATGAAATTTACGTTCTTCGCAACTCCCATAGAATCCCCTTTAATAGGTATCATCGTAGTTAAAGTCTGGAAATAAGGTCCGATTTCAGGAACCTGCTGAACTTCCCAGAACTGAAGTTTTGCTGAAGTCTGAAGCATTTTCTTTACCTTGTCGATATCCTTCATACCTGGCATTTCAACAGAAATTCTTGCTGTTCCAGGTACTCTCTGAACATTTGGCTGCACAGCCCCCATTTTGTCAATTCTCGTTCTGATTACCTCAAAAGCAGTACCTACAGAAGCATCAATTCTTCTTTTGATAATACTTTTTACCTGCTCATCAGTAGTATTGTACTTAATCTCAGTAAGATTAGTGTTTCCGAATAATTCCGGATCTGCAAGTTTAAGATTCGTCCCTTTTGCTTTGTTTAATGCTTCAAATTGATCGAAGAAGTTGTCAACATAAGCCTTTGTAGAATTCTTCTGAACTTCGTCAGTTTTGTTTAAAGCTTCGATAAGAACAGGATTAGAAGAATAATTTGTTAAATCATTCACTAAATCTCTTTGGTTGATCTCCAGAAGAACGTTGATCCCTCCTTTCAAGTCAAGACCAAGTTTCATTTCTTTGTCTTTTGCTTTAGAATAGTAAAGCTTTGTATAACCAAGATTTAGAGTATCTTCTTTTAATCGCTTGATCTCTTTCTCGTTTCCGTTCGCAGCTTCAATCTGCGATTCAATTTTGCTGGCGTACCAGGTTGGTATAAGCTCATTTAAGCAAATCAACCCCAGTACAATAGCAACAATTGTAATAAGTCCTTTTCCTTGCATTTTGTTATAACTACGTTAAATTAAGTCGGCAAATATAATGATTTTCTTTATATTTTATGAACTTTCAACAACAGAAATGGTTTATTTTCAGATATATCGACAACGCGACTTCTATTTAAGATTCATCAATTTTGCGGCAATAAATTATTAAATTTTCAAATTTTGATTAATAGCTGTTTTTCATTAACTTCACAAGACACTAAATATCAAAATATTATGAAAAATTTACTTTTTACTGTAACTATTTTTTCTTCCTTATTCCTTAATTCACAATCTATTAATCTGGAAGAATTTGCAACGGGACTTACCAGTCCTGTCGAAATCACAAATGCCAATGACACCCGGTTATTTGTCGTACAACAGAATGGGATCATAAAAATTATCCAGCCTACAGGATCTATCAATACGATTAATTTTTTAAACATAAGTACTAAGGTTCTTTATGGTGGAGAAAGAGGACTTTTAGGATTAGCTTTCCATCCTCAATACTCTACAAATGGGTATTTCTTTGTGTACTATAACAATATTACAACAGGTAACATTACTGTAGCACGATATACTGTAAGCAGCACGGATCCTAATGTTGCTGATCCCAATTCAGAGAAAATATTATTAAGTATTCCAAAGCCCTTTTCTAATCATAATGGCGGAAGCATTCATTTTGCTCCTGACGGAAATTTATGGATTGTAACCGGAGATGGCGGTAGCGCAGGGGATCCCAATAACAATGCACAAAATAAAAACTCTCTTCTTGGAAAAATGCTGCGTATTGATGTAAATTCCACCAATGCTTATAATATTCCAGCAGGCAATCCTTTTGTAGGTGTTGATGGAGCAGACGAAATATGGTCTTACGGTCTTCGAAATGCGTGGAAATTTTCTTTTGATCTTACAACAGGAAATGCCATGATCGCTGATGTCGGCCAAGGTCAGATCGAAGAAATCAACAGAAATCCTATTTCTCAGGCAGGGATCAATTACGGATGGAGATGCTACGAAGGAAATACAGCCTATAACGCCAACGGTTGTGCAAGTGCTTCCACAATGACATTCCCTATCGCAGTTTATGATCATTCTGGCGGAAAATGTTCCATAACCGGAGGCTATGTTTACAGAGGAAGCCTTTATCCTACTTTGGTAGGCAAATATTTTTTTGCGGATTACTGTTCTGATCAGATTGGTATACTAAGTTCAGATAACTCTATTACTTGGACAACTCCATATTCTGGTAGTGGATTCGCAAGTTTCGGACAAGATAGCCAGAAGGGATTATATGTGGCTGCTATTAACAGTGGGAAAATTTATAAAATTACCAGCACAACTCTTTCTACACAGGAAAACAATAATATAAGTGAGATTAAAGTGTATCCAAATCCAGCTTCTAAAAGAGTATTTATTGAAGGATTAAAAGACACAAAAGTATTTGTAGAAATTATAAGTTCAGAAGGAAGAAAGGTTCTAGATCAAATAAAAATTAATAAAGATAACAGTATTGATATTTCAGGTATTCCAGCAGGAGTATATTATATCAACCTTAAATCAGGAGAATTAAAATCTTATAGTCAAAAGCTGATCATTCAATAAAAGTAAATGAGAGCCTCAATATATTTTTATTGGGGCTTTTTTATAATAATAAAACCATATAATCAGTAGTGGTAAAAGAATAACAAGCCTTTCTAACAATGAAAATCTTTCAACCTCATTGTCAAGCAGGTTATTTGGAACTAATGATACGAATAGAATTGAAATAACGGCAAAAATTATTTCTATTAAAAACATTTTTTCACTGGCATCAGATCTTGAAGTTATTTTAGAATTTAATATCCAAAAACCTAAAAACAAAATCATAAAGGGAAAAGACCATATTCTATAGGTATCCCAGGCGATAGCATGAAGACATAAAGGAAACAGAACAATGACGGCCAATAATAACAGGAGGTAGATATTTATTCTTTTGAATCGCCTGTAAACAAGGTACATCATAAAAAGAATGGGAATACCAAAGAAAACTGAACCCTTTGAAACAAATATTCTCTGAAAAAAGTGTGGACTTTCTTCACTGAAATACTCTGTGAACTTTACAGTATAAGCAGATGCAACCGAATCAGCAGCTTTTTTATCCATAAACTGAAAGTGCTCCAAATAATTAAATATTTGACTATGATCAGTTGTTCCAAGAATTTCCTGATATATAGACACCCCAAACGTGGTGATTAAAGGTAATATTAAAAATATTAAAATTTTCTTTACCATTCCCCTGGCCAGAATATCTTTTATTGAAAATCCATTCTCATCAATCTCACTAATAATCAATGCGAAACAACAGATAGGAACCATTAAGAAAAATGAAATTTCATGTATCAGGATACTTATTGAAACAAGTACTGATGGGAGTAAAACTTTTCTCGATTTGAGAAGCCAGATAACAAGTATTGTCAGCAAAAAGATTAAATGATCAAGGTACCCGATAAGATGTGCTGTAAATATGATATATTGAGACAAAAAGAAAATTACATAAAACAATACAGTCTCAATACCCTCTTTACTTCTAACAGTCTCTCTGTATGCAATAAATAATAGTGACGCATACAGAATTATCAATATAAAAACAGAGATGAATAGTATATTTTGTTCAGTTTTTTCTAAAAAGAAACTAAAAAGCTCTCCTGCAAGCCCTCTTTTAATAAAACCAAATTTATAATCCATCACCCAATGTGCTTCGGACCAATTATTTGGCAATCTAATCGTTTTTAAAACACTAAATACAAGTGCATATAAATAAATGATTACAAAAAGAAGCTTCCTCCTCATTTTTTAGATTGTCATAGAAAAAATCCTGGTTTCAGGTTTATTCCGCATCATCCTAAGATCAAAGACCATCGCTACATTTCTTGTAAAAGCCCTTCCTTTTTCTGTAATTTTTATTTGATTATCATGAATTTCAACCAGATCATCTCTTTCCATTTCCTTCAGCATTTCCAAAGCATTTTCCAATTCAGGAAAAGAATTCTGAATATCCCATGTTGTTTCAAGCTGACACATTAAATTTAAAATATGCCTTCTTACTATTAAATCTTCATGATTTAAAATATGTCCTTTTACTACAGGAATTTCTCCTTCTTCAACTATTTTCTGATACTCTTCAACTGTTTTTACATTCTGAGCAAATGCATACCATGAATCTGAAATTGATGACATACCGAGCCCAACCATTAATTGCGTTTTGCTTGAAGTATACCCCATAAAATTCCTATGCAGCTTCTTCTGAATCAAAGACTGATACAGATCATCATGTTCTAAAGCGAAATGATCCATCCCAACCTCAATATAACCTAATTCCTCCAAAAGGCTCTTACCATCCTCATATAGACGTCTTTTTTCCTCTCCACTTGGTAGGTCATTTTCATCAAAACCTCTCTGCCCTACCCCTTTGATCCATGGAACATGAGCATATGAATAAAAAGCTAATCTGTCAGGTTTTAGTTCTAATGTTTTACGAATCGTATGCTCCATCGCATCCCAGTGCTGGTGTGGAAGTCCAAAAACAAGATCATGACTTATTCCTCCGTAACCAATTTCTCTAGCCAGCTCAGTTACCTCTTTTACTTTTTCGAAAGGTTGAATTCTGTTGATGGCTTTCTGAACTTTTGGATCGTAATCCTGCACTCCAAAACTTACTCTTCTAAAACCTAAATCATACAAAGTCTGAAGATGCTCTCTTGTTGTGTTATTGGGATGTCCTTCAAAAGAAAATTCAGGATGTTCCGCGATCTCAACAGTATCAAAAATCCCTTCTAATAATGTTTTTAAATTTTTAGGAGAGAAAAAAGTTGGCGTTCCACCACCTAAATGAAGTTCTTTTAATTTCGGTTTTTCTTCAAAAAGCTCAAGATAAAGCTTCCATTCTTTTAAAACACTTTCAAGATAAGGTGTTTCAACGCTATGTTGTTTTGTAATACGTTTATGGCAAGCACAAAAAGTACATAAGGCTTCACAAAATGGCAAATGAATATAAATAGAAATTCCTTCATCAGAGTTACTCTCATGAAAAGATCTTACCACACTTTCTTTCCATTTCTCAGGAGAAAATGTACTCTCATCCCAATATGGAACAGTAGGATAAGAGGTATAACGTGGTCCCGGAATATTATATTTATCAATTAAAGAATTCATTTAAAAATTTTAAATTTTATAAATCGAATGAAATACAAAAGAATTTCATTCTGCAAAATTAGCTATAACTTATGAATTATAAATCATGAATTATATTAGGGTTTATTTTCGAAATTTATAATGAGTCTAAATACCTCTTCAGCAAAGCTTTTCCCCAGATCAATATATCCTGCACTATCGTAATGCCATGGATCATTTCCATAATTATATTTTCCAGTAGACCGCACAATCGCTGAATTCTTATTATTTTTCACAAACTTCTCCTGGGCATATTGTACCAATTCGCCTGTAGGCCATACTTTTCCTGTTTTATCTTTTCCTGAATCAGAAATTTTTCCAATGACAACGGGTAGATCGTCGGTCCGTAATGTGGCTCTTATTTGATTCATTAATATTTTTAAATGATCATAATAATGATCAGCTATTTCCTCACTATAACCTGCATCTCCTTCTCCCTGCATCCATAGAATACCTGAAGGAACAATTTCATCTTTCTTACCATTTCCATCAATATCAGTTTCCGAAAAAGCATTTTTAACTGTTTTCAGAAAATTATCATACTGATTAATTCCGTTCTTCCCATGAAAATCAGAATCCCAACATCCAAAATCTCCTTTAGCAAGACTATCAATGGATGTTCCCTCTCTTGCATACTTTATTAAAGCAATTTTATCATTCGGAAAAAGCTCTTTTAGCCTTTTTGCCAGAGAAAGTTCTAAACCAAATCTATCTGAAAGTATATTTATTCTTCCATCTGTCTTAAATCCTGTTCCATTTCCTGGCTTTAAAACTTCCCATTTTCCTATTCCACCATTCAAATCTCCGTCCGGCACTGAGTTTCCCTGAAAAATGTATACCTCTTTAAAACTTTTTAAATCATCAGGAAGATCTTTATTATAGCCAAATCCATTCATATTGGATTGACCTGCTAAAATAAAAACTCTTATCTTTTGACTGAATAATAAAGCTGGAAAAATGAGAAGAACAAATATTTTAAGGTTTCTCATGCAAATTTTATTCAAAGGTAGAGTGAAGAATAAGATAAATGGTAGTATTAACAGAGATATAGTCTATACTAAAAATTTAAAATTTTAATTTCAGTACCGCAATCCTGTCTTTTCCAGCAAAAACTATAGAATTAGAATCGATCCATTCACAGACATATAGATTTTTTTCATCAGAAATTTTCTTCCAAGTTTTTCCAAAATCCGAAGAATAACTGATATGTTGATCACCTACTGCTATTATTTCTTTCCCTTTTGAACCTGGTCTTATTTTGACACATGTTGTATAACCTGCATTAGCTCCGGAAGCTTGAATCTGCCATGTTTTCCCACCGTCACCTGTAGTAGCAATATTATTGATGTTATCAGCCTGCTTGGTATAATCTCCACCTACTGCAATTCCAAACTGATCATCATAAAAGTCTATAGAATACATTCCTTGTGAAGATTCTCCCTGAATAAAAGGAGTATTAAAAATTTCAAATTTTTCTGTCTTAAAATTTAATCTGATAATCCTGGAAGCCTTTCCTCCTGTAGCAATCCATAGATATTTTTTATTAGAAGCGATATTAGTATTACTGGCAGCAAAGGCCGCTTCTCCTTTATTTAAAATGACATCATTTTTAAATGAGCTCCATTCTCCATTTTTTAGAATTGCTAATTTTAAGTTATCATTAGCATCAGAATCACTGAAGCTGTAGGCTAAGTTATCATTAACAAAATGCAGAGCATCATAAAATGCTGTTTTCACCGTGTCTTTAAATACCGTTTTCGATTTCAGGTCTTTTTTATCAATTTCAAAAAAGAGAGCCGGACTTTCGATATTGATGGCATAAAAATGATTTTTATTTTGTCCCAGTGTACGGAACTGCAATCTTCCTTCAGACAATTTAATTTGTTTTTGATCTTGAGGATTCTTTAGATCTACAAAACCAAATTTAGAATCTGTTCCACTATACCAGACTTTATTGTCCCATATTTCAATGGCTCTAATGCTAATTTTGTCATTAAAAACAGTCTCAAAGCTAACTTCCTGAGAGAATGAAAATATTCCTAAAAAGAAAAGTAAAAATGGTAAAATCTTTTTCATAGTAGACAAAAATAAAAAATCCACAGCTTCCTGTGGATTTTTTAACTTTTATTTTTTTTATAAATCTGTATTTGGTTTTTCCAAAGGCTCCTGTTCAGCTTTAAAAGTTTCACCATAACCTCCATTTTGGAGCTTAGAATTTCTTTTACTGTACAAGAAATAAATAATGAAACCAATAATCAACCAGGCAAAAGAATACATTTTAGCTTCTCTACTTAAATTGAAAATCAAATACACATTAATTAAAATACCTAAGCAAGCAATTAAAGGTAAAGCAGGAACTTTAAAGTTTCTCTGTAAATTTGGTTCTTTAACTCTTAATACCCAAACTGCAACACAAACCATTGTAAATGCGAACAAAGTTCCGAAACTTGTCATGTGTGCTAAATCATTAATAGGTGTTAAAGAAGCAATAACAGAAATTACAACACCCAAAATAAGTAGATTTTTCGTAGGAACTCCTGTTTTAGGATTTACCTTTGAAAATGTAGCAGGGATCAATCCATCTTTAGACATTCCTAAAAAGATTCTTGATTGCCCCATGATCATTACCATTAATACGGAAATTAAACCTATCGTTGCTGCAATTGTAATGATATAACCAGCCCAAGCTTGTCCTGCAATATCAAAAGCATAAGCTACAGGAGCTTTAATTGCATCAGGATATTTCCCAAGAGGGTTAAAATCTGTATAATGCATCATTCCTGTTAATACCAATGACACCAATATATATAAAAGCGTACAAATTATTAATGAAGTAATAATAGCAAAAGGTACATCCTTTTTAGGATTAATCGCCTCCCCTGCCTGTGTAGAAACGGCATCGAATCCTACATATGCAAAGAAAATAGCTGAAGCTCCGGCTACGACCCCACCAAAACCATAGGCAGAATGGGAAACTCCATTTTCTGTGATCGTTGTTGCTTCAGGAATAAAAGGTGTCCAGTTTGCTGTATTAATAAAGAAAACTCCGGCAATAATTACAAAAATAATAGCCGAAACTTTAAGGATTACAATAAAGTTATTTGCCTTAGCAGCTCCTTTTGTTCCTCTAACTAAAATTGATATAACAAATAATACGATCAAAAATGCGGGTAAATTCATTGAAAAGCCTGAATTTCCGGCAGCCCAATATGTTTGTGGATCCGTGGTAAGCCAAGCTGGTAAATGCAATCCGAACATTTTGAGTAGTTTTCCGAAATATCCTGACCAGGATACGGCGACCGTCATAGATCCCATCGCATATTCCAGAATTAGTCCCCACCCTATTATCCAGGCGAAGATCTCACCTACTGTTCCGTAAGCATAAGCATAAGCCGAACCTTCTACAGGGAGTATGGAAGCAAATTCTGCATAACATAGAGCAGCAAACACACACGCAATCCCCGCAATTACAAAAGAAAGAGCTAATGCAGGTCCTGCATTATAATACGCTCCGGTTCCTGTAAGTACAAAAATCCCACCTCCGATAATTGCTCCAATTCCAATAGCAGTAAGGCTCCATTTTCCCAAAACGCGTTTCAGCTCGCTTTTTTTAATATCAGCTTCATAAGCGCTCATTGGTTTTTTAACCCAAATTTTAGACATATTTTATTGTTTATTTAAGATTTACGAAAGTATAAAAAATTTACAAATACTAACAATTATTGATAAACTTTCATTATTAAATTTATATTTAAGAACATAAAAAACTGATTAGCATACCATTCAACTCATTTTTCGATTATAATGAATTTTTCCTTATTTTTGAACACATGAATCTATATGATCTTTTTGTAAAACCGTATGAATACTATACTGCTTTACAAATTATGCTTGAAGCCATGGGCACATTCTTTGGTATTCTCAGCGTTTATTTCTCGATCAAAAAAAACATTTGGGTATATCCAACAGGTATTATTTCTACCTTAATTTATGTTTATATACTTTTCAACTTCGGATTGCTGGGCGATTGTATGATTAATGTATATTATACTGCAATGAGTGTATACGGATGGATACTATGGGCTAAAAATTCTGATGATAACATTCATGTACAGGTTTCATGGGCTACAAAAAAAGAGTGGATATTTGCCAGCATACTTTTTATTGTTAGTTTGTTATTAGTTACCATCATATATTATTATAAACCTTATATAGATAATCATTTTTCTATGAAAGGGGCAAATTTGGGATTATATCATTTGGATTGGGCAAATTGGCTTGATGTTTTAACCACATCTATATTTTTAGTTGGAATGTGGTTTATGGCCAAACAACGCATTGAGAACTGGATCTTCTGGATTATCGGAGATTTTATTTGCATGCCAATGATGATTTTTAAGGGTCTAGGAATCACTTCGGTTCAATATTTGGTATTTACTATAATGGCGATCATAGGATACGTCAATTGGAAAAAAAGTTTTAAAGAAAAAAGTAAAATAAAGTCATGAAAAATTTATTAAAAATAACATTTAGTTTTTTCACTATCGTTAGTTTAACATCTTGTTTAGCCTATTCTGATGGATATGCTAATAGTGGTTATGGAGATCCATATTATAACAACGGAAATTACTATGCTCCGTCCGGGTATTATGGAAGTGGTGGATACTACGGCAATGACGGGTATTACTATAGAAATGATGTAAACTATTATTATGATAACGGTGCTCCTTATTATTACTATGGAAATAATAATAACAGAAGAAAAGTATATGTAGAAAGAAGAACAGTTACTTCACAAAGACCTAATTATGGTCTGCAAAATACATCTACTAATAATAGCAATTACAGCAATAGTAATTACAATAATAACAATAGATACAATAATAATAACAGCAATAGCGGTTTTAGAAACTCAAATTCAAACAGCAATAAAAATAACCAGGGAAGTGGCTACAGAAATGCTCCACAGCAAAATACACAACGCCCTCAAAATAACAACAGTGGGTTCAGAAACAATAATTCCAGCAACACCAATACAAACAGTGGCAGTGGATTTAGAAACACTACACCAACTAATACACAAACTAATCCTCAGCCACAAGATAATTCCAACAGATCCAGTGGAAGTGGATTCAGAAGATAATTATTCTAAATAACAAAAACGAGCAGCAAACACTGCTCGTTTTTTATTTTAATATAGTAATTTTGCATGTTTATTTTTAGAGAAAGAAAGTATGGAATTTTATAAATATCAGGGTACAGGAAACGATTTTGTAATGGTAGATAACCGTGATTTACAGTTTCCAAAGGATAAGCAGATCATTGAAAAGCTTTGTGACAGACGCTTTGGAATTGGTGCAGATGGCCTTATTCTATTAGAGAATGATGAAAAGTATGATTTCAAAATGGTATATTATAATTCCGATGGTGGAGAAAGTACCATGTGTGGAAACGGGGGAAGATGCCTGGTTGCCTTTGCTTTTTTCCTGGATATCTTTGAAAACAAATGCAAATTTATCGCTATAGATGGAGAACATGATGCTGAAATTCATAATGGAATTGTCAAATTAAAAATGATCGATGTGAATACTATTTCCAATGATGGAGAAGCTACAGTAATGAACACGGGGTCACCACATTATGTAAAGTATGTTGAAGATCTTGTTACCTACAACGTTTTTGCAGAAGGAAATGGCATCAGGAATTCAAAAAATTATAAAGAAAAAGGAATCAATGTGAATTTTGTTGAAAAGATCACTGATGATGAAATTTTCGTAAGAACCTATGAACGAGGCGTTGAGGATGAAACTTTCAGCTGCGGAACAGGAGTTACAGCATCGGCTTTAACTTTTCTACAAAAAAACAATCTAATCTCTGTAAAAGTTAAAACTTTGGGTGGAAATCTAAAGGTTTATGCTGAAAAAGAGGGAAATTCTTTCCAAAACATTTGGCTGGAAGGGCCCGCAAAGCAAGTTTTTAGAGGAAAGGTTGACCTAGTTTAAAAACAGAAAACTTTTAATCAATTATTTAATAATGAAAAAAACTATTCTCATTATCGTCCTACTTATTGTAGTAGTTGCGGGATTTTTTGGGTTAAGATTTTATAATACATATTACGGCAATAACGTAGAAAAGGAAGGTTATGTTTTAATTCCCCATGGGGCAAGTTTTAAACAGGTCTTAGATTCTATTGCTCCATATATACAGAATAAAGAATCATTTGAAACCGTGGCAAAAGATAAGGATCTTGCCCAACGTTTTAAACCTGGGCGTTATCACATCCAAAAAGGAACCGGCAATACGAATATTATTAATATGATTAAAGCAGGAAATCAGACGGAGAATACATTCAGGATAGGAGATTTTGGAGATATGTACCAAATGATTGGTAAGGTTACGAAAAAAACCGAATTGGATTCATTGACGTTTGTGAAAGAGCTTAATACAATTGCGACAGAAAAAGGATATAAAGATGCTGAAGATCTTAAAAAGTATTTCTTTATTGATTCCTATAATTTTTTCTGGACGGTGAGCCCAAAAGACTTTTTTACAAGATTCGAAGATCAATATAATGCTTTTTGGACGAGCGAAAGAAAAGGTAAAGAACAACAATCTGGATTAACAAGAGATCAGATCTACGCCTTAGCTTCAATTGTATATAAAGAATCCGGAGGAAAAAAAGATGAAATGAAAACTATTGCAGGATTATACTTAAACCGATATAGAAAGGGAATGAAATTACAATCTGATCCTACAGTGATTTATGCTATCAATAAACAAACGAATTTTAAAGATCCTATTAAAAGGGTTTTCTATAAATATCTTTCTACTCCATCACCTTATAATACATATGCGAATGCAGGCATCCCTCCAGGACCAATATGTGTTGTCGATAAAAACTCGGTGGATGCAGTACTTAATGCAGAAAACAACAACTATATATTCATGTGTGCCGATCCTGCCAGATTTGGTTATCACAAATTTACAGCAAGCGCAGAAGAGCATGCTATCAATGCAAAGGCTTATCAGAACTGGCTAAATTCAAAAAATATAAAATAAAACCAAAGTTTAACTTTATTTTAACAATCTCACAATTAACATTTAGCTCTTAAAATCGACATATTCATTATAAATAATAAATCAATCGTAATATTCTGAAATTTAATTCATTAATAATTTCGCAATATTAGGAGTCATCCTTTCACGATTTTACACAAAAAATACCTTATGAATCAGACGGAAATTTTTAACATTTTCACAAAAAAAACCTTAGGGCTTACTTTTGTACTTTCGGCAGCAGCATTCGCTTTTGGCCAGGAAAAGGTAGGTATTTCAGGAACTATTGTCAACAAAAATAATCAAGCTGTCCCTTATGCTTCAGTTACATTTAGCAATAAACAAAATAAATTATTCAGTGACGCCGCTCTTACTGATGAGAAGGGCCAATATAAGCTTGATCTTACTCCAGGGAATTACGATATCACTGTTGAAGCTATTGATTACAAAAAAAATGTAATCAACAAACAAATTACAGCTGCAGGAAACATCGGAGCTTTAGCTATTGAACCAGAAAAAAGTGCAACCAACCTGAAAACTCAGGATATACAGGGAGTAACCATTACGGTCCAGGCTAAACCATATAAAGTAGAATTAGACAAAAGAACTTACGACCCTTCTCAAGATATTGTAAGTAAAGGAGGAAACCTTCAAGATGTACTATCTAATGTTCCTTCCGTATCTGTAGAAACTGATGGTACTGTTTCTATGAGAGGGAGTTCAAATGTAAAATTTTTAATTAATGGGAAGCCTTCAGCATTGTTAGGTATCGACGATGGCGCTAACGCATTACAAAGTATCCCGGCCGATCAGATTGATAGAATTGAAGTGATCACCAATCCTTCTTCTAAATTTGAAGCTAGTGGTACAGCAGGTATTTTAAATATTATTTTAAAGAAAAGTAAGAAAACCGGTTTTAATGGTAGCGTAGTTGGGACTTTGGGATACCTTCCACAAACCAATCTTAATACCAATTTAAGTTGGAGAAAAGGAAAATTCAATTGGTTTCTAAATGGCGGTGGTGGATATCGTGAATCCAAAAATACAAATCGAAATAATTCATTCTTCAATAGTGGTACAACACAACAGATTGATAACGAATCCATCACAAAAAGTAAGAATGATAATTATAATGCTTCTGCTGGTGTAACATATGACATCAACGATAAGACCTCTATAAATGCTTCTGGAACGGTAAGAACTTTTGATAACCAAAGCAATGGAAATGTTACTTATTATGACTATTTTAGTAATAATACAACGGGTTTCAGACAAAGATTAAACACTGCAAATGGTAATAATCTTGCTTTTCAGGGAGATTTTGGATTAGATCATAAATTTGATGACAAAGGTCAAAACCTTTCCTTATCAGCAAGCTTACAGAGAAACCGATCCAACAATGATACAGATATATCTGACACCAATAATGGAATCTTTCAATTACAAGATTTAGTGGCACAAAAAACACTCAACAAATCTTTTATAGGGAAAGCAGATTATGAGTTGCCTATTGGAGAAAACTCCAAAATAGAAGCGGGTTATAGAATAGATGTTAACAGAAATAACTATAATAATATGGTTATGGAAAGCACAGCAACACATCCTCTGTTTTCATATCTTGAAGATTACTCCTATAATGCTGTTTATAAAGAGATGTTTAATGCATTTTACCTTCAATTTAAAAGCAAGATTGGAAAACTGGGATATCAACTGGGATTAAGAGATGAAATTTCTAAGGTAGATATTGATTATTTAAATCTTGCTGGTGGCGCTCAAAAAACGACTAAAAATTACAACAACCTTTTTCCAAGTGTATTCTTAAGTTATGAGATTGCAAAGGACAATCAATTTTTGGTGAACTACTCAAGAAGAATTGACCGCCCACGTTCATTTTTTATGATTCCGAATCCAAGCTATAATGATAATCAGAATATTTTCGATGGAAATATTGACCTAAATCCTTCGTATGTAGATTCATATGAATTTGGATATAGCATTTCAAAAAAGAATTTTACAATTAACCCAACTCTATACTACAGACATTCTAGTGATGATGTTAAAATGTTAGTATTTAAAACCGTTGATACCAATGACATTACTACCTTCCATACAAAACCAATTAATCTTGGCAATGATGATCGTTACGGTTTAGATTTGAATTTTAACTGGGATGCTACAAAATGGCTGAAGTTCATGGGTAATGTCGATTTATTTGGATATAAAACAACCGGTACTTACTTTGATTCTAAAACAATGGACAAGCCAATGTCTTTTGATGGAAGTGGTTTCTCTACAAGAGCAAGACTTACTTCTACTTTCAAAGTAGATAAAACATTTAATTTCCAGCTTCAAGGTTTTTACAGAGGAGCTCAGAAAACACAAAGCCAAGATAGAAAAGATATGTATGCAATAAGCTTTGGAGCTTCTAAAACAATTTGGAACGGCAACGGAACCATTGGTTTCAATATTCAGGATATCTTTAATACAAGAGCGATGAGATCCACTACTTATGGTACTGATTTTACAAGGGATTCTTACATGCAATGGCAGCCAAGACAGTTTGCCCTATCATTAACCTATAGATTTAAGCAGGGAGAGAAGGTAGAACAACCTAAAAAGAAAAAGGACATCAACGCTAATGATAATGGCGGAGACGATCAAGGTGGCCCAATGTAAACCGACTTGTTTTAAAAACAAAATAGTATAAAAAAAATCCCGAAAATATTTTCGGGATTTTTTTTATTTTACAGCTACTTTGTTCTGTTCGGCTTCAAAAATTCTCTTTCTTAAATCACTGGAAGAAAATCTATGATCTCTCTTATTATAATAGATCTCAATTCCTTTTTGTTCACAGTATTTTTTTCCCGTGAAATCTCTGTCCATATAATCATCTCCGATAATCCTTACATCGATCACGAATGATTTTAAAATATCTTCTAAATCTTCTTCCGTGTAGTAAGGAATGATCTCATCAACTGCATTTACAGCTTTAAGCTGAATGTATCTCTCTACAATCGTCTGAGTAGGTTTGTTCTTATTAGGACGATCATGAGAAGGATCAATTTGTAAGCCCACAATTAGATAATCACAAACTGTTTTTGCTTCTTCCAACATTTTTATATGACCGGCATGAAGTAAATCAAATGAAGAGAATGTAATCCCTATTCTTTCTGTTTTCATATTTATATATTTAAAAATTCACTGAAGCAATAAGTCCTTTAATCATAAAAAATCTATCACTCAGAAAAATATTTTGTAATTAATTTAACTATTAAAGTTTCTGGAATCCAGATATTTCTGCCATTCCCAAACTGTTTTTAATGCTTCTTCTAAGGTTGTTTCTGATTTCCAGCCCAATTCACGTTGAGCTTTATCAACTTTAGCATAAGCTATCGTAATATCCCCTTCTCTTCTGTCACAAATCTGATAAGCTACTTTTACATCATTAGCGATCTCAAAAGCCTTAACAACTTCTAATACGGATGAACCTTTTCCAGTCCCTAAATTATAAATATCAATCACAGTTTTGTTGTCCTTATCTGTCATTAATTTTTTTAAAGCTGCTACATGTGCTTTAGCAAGATCTACTACATAAATATAATCACGAATAGGAGTTCCATCTTCTGTTTCATAATCATTACCCCAAATATTTAGCTTTTCACGAATTCCCGCTGCGGTCTGCATTACATATGGAACCAGATTATTAGGAACACCAATTGGCAACTCTCCTAATTTCGCTGACGGATGCGCTCCAATGGGATTAAAATACCTCAACAAAGACACCTTTCTCTTATAGGCATTAGCAAAATCCTTAAGAATTTCTTCACCCATTTGTTTTGTCTTACCATAAACACTCTCTGGCATTTTCAATGGTGTTTCCTCATCAATCGGCATTACATCAGCCTGACCGTAAACAGTGCACGAAGAGCTAAAAATGAAATTTGAAATCTCTCTCTTCTTAAACTCCTGAAGAATGTTAATCAATGAAAATAAATTATTTTCATAATAATCCACAGGGATAATCTGACTTTCTCCGACTGCTTTAGAAGCTGCAAAATTAATACATCCATCAATCTGGTGAGCATCAAAAACCTGCGTAAGAAGCTCCTTTCTTTTTAAATCGAAAGGATAAAAAACAGGCTTCTTCCCCGTAATTTCCTCTATATTTTGTAAAATAAACCTTTCTGAATTGGATAAATCATCTACAATAACAACCTCAAAGTTATTATTTAAAAGTTCTACAACCGTATGAGAACCAATATATCCAAGACCTCCCGTTACGAGTATTGCCATTTATATTTTATATTTTGAAATTTTTTTATAAAGATTAATTAGAAAATCAACTTTTTGATCCTTTGAGAGATTGTTGTTTATAGATAATGAAACAATCTTATCTTCTATAGCCCCAAATAAAAAAATAGTATTTCTTTCTTTTAGTGTAACTTCCCAAAGAATATAATCTTCAGCTAATTTTTTAGAAATTTCTTTAATATCTACTTCAACTGAGTTGCTTTTCCAATAATCAAACTCCCACTTGTAATATGCTTCCAATATTTGAGTCTTATTAAGATCTGGTTTATAAAATTCCATTTTGGATGCATTTCTAACAGACACTTGTATAATACCATTTTTTCCATCCTTAAAAAGATATTGACCTGACTCTTTATTAAGGTTCTTCAATTCAACTGGTTTTGGAAAAGTGATCAAAAAATCATTAATAACAAAAAATTTATTATTTTGTCCAAAAATAAATTGACTAAAAAAAACAGCAAAAAAAAGTATCTTTTTCATCTTTCTACCCCATAAATTCCACCACAGCATCAGTAATATACTTCAGCTGCTCTTCGTCCAATTCTGTATGCATTGGAAGAGAAATAACCTGATCCAATAACTTATCTGTATTCACGAAATCAGCATCATTACTTTCCTGAAAATATGCCTTTTGCTTTCTTAATGCAACAGGATAATAAATCATTGCAGGAATTTCTTTTTCTGTTAAGAATTTCTGCAACTCATTGCGTTTTCCATTTAGGATTCTTAGTGTGTACTGATGAAATACGTGCGTTGTATTTTCTGCTCTTTTTGGGGTTAATATATTTGGATTACCAGCAAATGCCTCATCATAATAATCAGCAGCCTTTCTTCTCGCTTCGTTATAAGAATCAAGATTAGGAAGCTTTTTTCTCAGAATAGCAGCCTGAATACTGTCTAAACGAGAGTTTACCCCTACTTCATCATGATAGTATCTTTCATACATTCCATGATTAACGATTCCTCTTAAACGATGAGCCAATTCGTCGTTATTAGTAAAAATAGCTCCACCATCTCCATAGCAACCTAGATTTTTAGATGGAAAAAATGAAGTGGTTCCTACAGTAGACATTGTTCCTGCCTGCTTTACAGTCCCATCCGAGAATGTATAATCCGAACCGATTGCCTGTGCATTATCTTCAATAACAAATAAATTATTTTCTTCTGCGATCTTAAGAATTTCTTCCATATTAGCACATTGTCCAAATATATGTACTGGAATGATCGCTTTCGTTCTTGGTGTAATTGCTTTCTTTATCTCTTCTGTTGAAATCGTGAATGTATCGTAATCTACATCTACTAAAACAGATTTAAGTTTCAATAAATGAATAACTTCTACCGTAGCTGCAAAAGTAAAATCGGCAGTGATTACCTCATCTCCTTCTTTAAGGTCTAAGGCCATCAAAGCAATCTGCAAAGCATCGGTTCCGTTTGCACAAGGGATAACGTGCTTTACTTCTAAATAAGATTCCAATTCATTCTGGAAGGACTTCACTTCTGGGCCATTGATAAAAGCCGCTGAATCCATTACATTTAATACTGCATTATCTACATCATTCTTTATTTTGTAATACTGACTTTGCAAGTCAACCATCTGAATTTTTTTCATAAATAAATATTTCCGTAAAAATAAGGAATTTAAAATCCATTCAAAAATTTTATTGATTTTGTTTTATCTTTATACAAAATAACTTCATGAGAAAAATTCTACTTATTTGTCTTTTAATATGTTATTCACTTACATTTGCCCAAACACAGCTTGTTTTTGTGTTTTTTAATGACAAGCCAAATAAATCTGCTTTCTATGCTAATCCACTGTCTGAGCTTAGCCAGAAGTCGTTAAACAGAAGAATCGCATTGGGAATCTCATTAAACGATCAGGATGCTCCCATTGAACAATCTTACATACAGAATATCCAAAATCTAGGCTTTACGGTAACAGATTATTCAAAGTGGCTGAATGGGGTTGCTGTAAATGCTACACAAGCACAAATAACAACACTCCAGTCACAATCCTTTGTGCAATCCGTGGAAAGTTTTGCGAGAAATTCTTCAACAGGAACAAAGAATATGAATCGTAATAAATGGGAAAACTTTAATAATACTAATAAAAATCTAACCACTTTTGATTATGGTTCTGGCTCTGAACAGATCGATCAGATTAATCTAAGACCACTTCATCTTGCTGGATTTACGGGAACAGGTGTTTCAATCGCCGTAATAGATACTGGTTTTCCTACTGTAAATACAGGATCTGCCTTTGCAAGGTTGTGGACAAACAATAAGATTAAAGCAAGCTACGATTTTGTCACGAAGTCTAATGACATTTATAATCCCACACTCAATGTTCATGGCTCCATAGTTTTAGGAGCTATAGGAGGTTATATCCAGGATACATTTGCTGGCTCTGCTCCAGATGCAGATTTTTATCTTTATCGCAGTGAAAATTCAACGGTAGAGATTCCTGAAGAAGAGCTATACTGGATCGAAGCCGCAGAGGAAGCTGATAGAAAAGGAGTTGATCTTATCACTACTTCTTTAGGGTATTCCACATTTGATGATCCGCGATATAATTATGAATATGCGGATATGAACGGAAACACTTCATTTATTGCGAGAGCTGCAGAAATTGCATCGAATAAAGGTATTTTTGTCTTAATCGCTGCCGGGAATTCAGGACAACAGCCTTGGCATTATATTCTAACACCAGCTGATAATGCCAAAGTATTTACAATCGGATCCGTAGATTCCAGTGGTAATTCATCTGGATTCTCATCTTTCGGACCTAATGCTTTAGGTGTAATAAAGCCAGACGGCAGCACCAGAGGATCCGCAGCTGCTACTGTTTTCGATAATGGCACAACTGTTGCCACTGGAACTTCTATTGCAACACCCATCGCAGCAGGAGGAGTCGCCTGCTTAATTCAGGCTTTTTCAAATATGAATAGAGATCTGATGAAAAACAGATTAAGACAAACAGCATCATTATATCCTAATCATACAAACCAAATGGGATATGGAATTCTAAATTTTGGCAGTTTTTATAATACTACGTTAAGTACTTCTGAAACGGTAAAAAAAGAAAAGGTTGCCGTATTTCCTAATCCTGTTAAGAGCATTTTGAATGTCGCTTCTGAAAGCGAGGTTTTATCATTGGAAGTTTATGATAATCTCGGAAGATTGGTTATTAAGAATACTCAACAAAAATCGCTACGAGTTGAAGATTTTCAAAAAGGAACTTACTATCTGAAAATCCAGACCAAAGATAAAGCCTATTACGAGAAATTTATAAAAGAATAATTGAAAAGCCTATCGAGTTGATAGGCTTTTTTATGTATTTCATATAAAGGTATTCATACTATTCCTGTTGTCATTTCGAACATAGTGAGAAATCTTATTGTAATTTATGTGAGATTCTTCACTCCACTGTGTTTCATTCTGAATGACAATCTTAATGTCCATCACCACCTGATAAGCTTTATATAGAATCAGTCTCAAATACTTGGCAAATTATTTAAGCCGAGTTTCTACTCGCATTAATATTTCCAAAAAGAGATCTTGTTACCAGCTTTTCGTAGGCTTCTTTATTACCTTCTCCTTTTTGAATCTTCATTAAAGCATATTGCTGGATGCTTAACAATGGTAATACTATTTTCTCACGAATCTTCACCGACTTTCTGGATAGTGGGTCTTCTTCCTGAAGCATGGTAAATCCTGTTAATTCAAGCATAATATCTTTTGAAAGACTGTACTCTTCAAACAGCACATTCCAGAATGCTCCAAATTTCGCATTGTTCTTAATGTAGTATGTAAGCGGGAAATAAGACTTGTTCATACTCATCATTGAGTTTAAAACTAAAGTTTTAAAGAAGTCTGATCCTTTATACAAATCTCTTACTTCTTCAAACCTTCCCTGCTTCTTCATTTCTTCCATCGCAAATCCAAAACCAAAGAATCCAGGAACATTCTGTTTCAACTGTGACCATGAACCCACAAAAGGAATAGCCCTCAAATCTTCAAACCTTAGTTCATTTCCATTTCCTCTTTTCGACGGACGACTTCCAATATTCGTTTTACCGTAATATTCCAATGTACTCATCTCCTGAAGATAAGGCACAAACATAGGATGGGCTTTTAAGTCTGAATATTTTTTATAGCTAATCTCAGCTAGCTCTGTGATTAATTTTCTTTCTTTTTCTGTCAGATCCTTCTTAGAGTTTTTGAATACATCATTTTCCACTCCTGCGGTAAGAAGTTGCTCAAAGTTATATTTTGCCTGTTCCTTATTTCCAAAAATACTGGTTATGGTTTGCCCCTGAATCGTTAGTTCAATTTTATTATTGGCAATTGTATTTCCCTGTGAAGCATAAAAATCATGGGTTTTTCCGCCTCCTCTTGCAGGTGGCCCTCCTCTACCATCAAAAAAAACAACCTTAATTCCTGTCTGTTCAGAAAGCTGAGTCAAAACTTCTTTAGCTTTATAGATCTCCCAGTTTGCTTTTAAATACCCCCCGTCCTTTGTACCATCCGAGAAACCAAGCATGATCGTCTGTTGATTTCCTCTTTTTTCAAGATGTTTTTTATAGACAGGATTTTGATAAAGTTCCCGCATTACATTTTCAGCATTATTGAGCCCTTCCATAGTTTCAAACAATGGAACAATGTCCATATTGATATCTTCATCCTTATATCCGCAGATCTTGAAAAATGCATACACATTCATCACATCCTTCACTGCATCAGAATTGGAAATAATATATCGGTTCATTCCCCGTAATCCATTTAGCTGCTGGATTCCCTCAACCTCCGAAACCGTAAGCAAGGTATCTTTTATAATACCTTCAAAATCATCTGCATTGACCTCATCTGTAATTTGAATTAATTTATTGAATTTTTCATTGTGATCAGCTTCAACATTTCCATAGACTTTTGTAAAAACCTCATCAATAACCTGCTGATGGATTCTGCTGTCCTGACGAATATCCAACGTAGCAAAATGGGTCCCGAAAATTTTAACACGATCCTTGAAATTCATTAAAAGATCTAAAAACAAAGAATTATGCTCATTAACAAGAATACGCTCTGCCTCATCTGCCCTTGCGAGAATATCTTCGGTAGTGATCTTATGATTATTAAAAATAGCACTATACAATTCGTCATTCAGCTGTTGTAAAACTTCCGATACCCCTCTGAAACTTAAGCGTCTTCTGATAAATTTCAAGTGACTGTAGTAGGATTTTAAAATCGCTGACCGAAGTTCTTCAGCTACTCTTCTGGTAACCTCTGCTGTTACGAAAGGATTTCCATCCCTGTCTCCTCCAGGCCAAAAACCAAGCTGAATAATATCTTCGTGTAAATGAAAATGCCCATTTCCAAAAGTTTTTCTGATCTTGGTAAACAATTCTCCAATTGTATCATAGTAAACATATCGTAAATAAGAAATAATACTCAAGGCCTCATCAATAGGCGTTGGCTTTTCTTTATTAACGAATGGTGTTTTCCCCAACTGCTGAAGCAGCATATCAATATTGGTTATAGAATCTGTCGTAATAGCAGATCTTAGATCCTGAATGATTCTTTGTACAGAACTCGGATAAAACTGGGTTGGGTGTGCTGTAAAGACTACTTTCACCGTAAAATCTCTTAATTTCTCACGAACTTTTTCAAGCTTATGATCCTGTTGTGAACGTTCAAAAAGATTGGTTACCGTTCCATTATCGCTTTCAGAATGTAAATTAGGAAAAGCAGCATCTTCAATACTATCAAATAATACTACCTGCCTTTCGATATATTGTATAATCTTAAAAAGCAATTCTAATTTCTGCTCTTCAGTCTGTAAATCAGTATGGCTTTTAAAAAACTCTTCTACAATTTCTTCGGGTGTCTTTCCGACTTCGTAGCCATTTTTACTTTCTTCATATAAAAACGGGAGCAACATCCCGATATTAGTCATTTTATCATAAGGCAGACTCATAAATAATGAATTGTAGATCTGAAACTTATTTTCTACAATCTGCCTGAATTTTTCTGCGCGTTGGTCATGTATCATATAACAAATGTAGTAGATTTTGTTTTTAAATAGTGTCTATTTTAATTAAAAAAATATAAAATATTAACAAAATACACTCCTCATATTCTAGTTTAATTAACCAAAATTTAATTTGTCCTTTTCATCATTATTTTGCCTACCTATGTAACTAAATTACTCTTTAAACTGTTCTATGTATAAATCTACTCTATGAAATACCTATTGCTATCCATAAAAAAATTATTAATAGTTGCGTTCCTCCCATTTTCATATTTATTGTCAGCTCAAAAAGCTCCAGATAGTATTGACATTTTTCTTAAGAATAAGATGGAACAGCTCAAAATACCGGGACTTCAGTTAGCTGTTATCAGAAATGGGAAGATAGAGAAACTGAGCAACTACGGTTATTCCAATCTGGAACATCAGGTTTCAACAAAAACGAAGACTGTATTCTCAATCAATTCTATAACCAAAGCTTTTGTAGGTGTTGCTATTTTACAATTACAAGAGCAGAGGAAATTAAAAGTAGATGATATTATTTCTCTTTACATCACAGATATTCCCAATGAATGGAAATCCATAACCATCAGACAGATGATGAGTAATGTTTCAGGGCTTCCAAATAATATTGATAACAAGGAACAGCTATTAGGAGATGGCTCAGAGGAAAAAAACTGGGAACTGGTGAGAAAATTACCTATGGAATTTCAACCTGGAGAAAAGTTCAGTTATAATCAGACCGGATATTATATTTTAGGAAAAATAATTACAAAATTAAGTGGCAAACATTTCACCCAATTCATTGAAGAAAATCAATTTAAGCCATCACAAATGACGGTTACACAATTTGGTGATTCTAATGATATTATTCCTAATAGTGCCGGAGCCTATTCTACGATCATTAATACAGATGGAAAATGGATTAATGACGGAAAACAACATAATGCTTTTGCAACTTTTCCCGTGTTTTTCAGAACAGCTACAGGAATTATTTCATCCGCTGAAGACCTTAGTAAATGGCTTATCGCCTTACAAAATGGTCAGTTATTAAAAGATAAGAACAGTATTACACAACTTTTCACAACAACAAAATTGAATGATGGACATATTGATGGTTTTAATAAATTAACGAACGGTTATGCACTTGGCTGGCCAACCGTGGTAAGAGAAGATCATCCCGCGGCAGCTCCAGTTGGTGGAATGCGTTCTGCTTTATTTGTTTATCCTAAAGACGACTTATCGATCGTGGTTTTAACAAATCTTCAGGGCTCCAATCCGGAATGGTTTATTGATGAAATTGCCAGTTACTATATTTCTGATATGAAAGTTGAAAATGGTTTTGGCTTGAGTTCCAATATGAAATTATTACGCCAGCAAGCTATAAAAGATGGATTCAGCAATATTGAAAAAGCATATAAAACATTAAAAAAAGATCATAAAAACTTCGCCTTAACAGAAGATGAAGTAAATGCCTGGGGTTACCAATTGTCAGGTTTACATAAAAAGGATGAAGCATTAAATGTATTTAAATTAAACACACTGTTATTTCCTCAAAGCTCAAATGTTTTTGACAGTTATGGCGAGATTTTAGAAACCATGGGAAATAGGAAAGAAGCTATTATTAATTATAAGAAATCCCTTTTGTTAAATCCTGGAAATACAAATGCTGCTGATTATTTAAAAAATAAATAGAATAATATCCTGAAGCGAAATTTGCCTTAGTGTAGAATGGAAGATCACCATATTGATATAAAAATATCATTTCGTAAATTTACAGGATCACAATCATCTATGAAAATAATTGTTGCGCTCTCCCTCATTGTATCCAATCTGTTTTATACTCAGATTACAGTTCCTAATGATTATAAGAAAATTCCTGATATCCTGGATACGGTTGATTATTTATACCCATTCATCGTCCCGAGTAAGGAATATGCTTATTGGAGAGTACTCAGCAACGTCACCGATCCCGACAAGGCTGTGATCTATGAAAGCCAGATGCCTGATCCGATGACCATCAATGAACCTGTTCCTGAAAAAGGTTTTTTCCAAAAATGTATTGGAGAAGGATGCTTTTCATACATCCTTGCCTGTAAAAAAGATAGGTCAGTCTATTTTTCCAATGAACAGCAACTTAAAGATTTTATCGGATCCGTGGATAATCTTCCTGAGGCTCTTCTTATAGCAAGGATCAATGGTTTCTGGATCGACACCAAGAACCGATTCACAGGTTCATATAAAATAGAAGACAAATACATTTCCATATATGGTTTAAAATCAAAAGACTGTCCGGCTACGAAAGAATCTTTTCTAATAAAAATTAATCGGAAAAATGGAAAACTCGACGCAAAAAGTAATGGTGTTTACTACAAAAGTGATGAGTGTATAAACCAATAAAGAAACTACCCATTTAAGAGCAGTTTCTTCATAAAATCTAAAAATATTAAATATTGACAGCACCCTGTCCGGATGCAATCAAATAAGCTTCCTTCAAAGTTTCTGAATAGGTGGGATGTGCATACGAAATACGGAACATATCTTCTGCAGTCACTTCAAACTCTTGAGCAATAACCGCCTGAGCTATTAAATCTGCAGCTCTTGCACCAATAATATGAACTCCTAAAACTTCTCCATACTTCGGATCTATCAAAACTTTTGCAAATCCTTCTGTATCCATTGAAGCTCTCGCTCTCGCACTGGCTGAAAATGGAAATTTTCCGAATTTGTATTCAATCTGATTATTTTTCAGATACTCTTCTGTATACCCAACAGAAGCTACTTCCGGCCATGTGTATACCACAGAGGGGATACGGTTATAATGAATAGGTCGATTTTGCCCGTTAATCGTTTCCACAACCAAAACGCCCTCTTCTTCCGCTTTATGAGCCAGCATAGCACCACCAATAACATCTCCAATTGCATAAATATTGGATACTGATGTTTTACATGTACCGTCTACCTTGATAAAACCCCGGCTATTAACCTGTACCTCTGTTTTTTCCAGTCCCAGTCCTTCTGTAAAAGGTTTTCGTCCTACTGCAACAAGAACATAATCAGCTTCCAATTCACTTTCTTTACCACTTTGATCCCGAAAAAATACTTTTGCAGATGCTCCCAGATTCTCCGTTTTATAA
Source organism: Chryseobacterium sp. ISL-6 (assembly GCF_018613715.1). Taxonomy (GTDB): domain Bacteria; phylum Bacteroidota; class Bacteroidia; order Flavobacteriales; family Weeksellaceae; genus Chryseobacterium; species Chryseobacterium paludis. Next base: position 96,488 of record NZ_JAGGPT010000011.1, read on the forward strand.
ACAGACTGATTAAGAAGAATATCAATCCCTTCCTTTTTTAAGATCTTCTGAAGGCTTTTTCCCAATTCGTGATCCATAGTAGAAATAAGATGATCAGCATATTCAACAACGGTTACTTTTGTACCAATACGACTGAAAATGGATGCCATTTCCACTCCTATCACTCCACCACCTATGATCACCATAGTTTTAGGTTTTTCTTGAAGTGAAAGAGCTTCTGTAGAAGTAATAATTCTTTGTTTATCTATTTCTATTCCAGGTATTGCAGACGGCTTAGAACCCGTTGCAATGATGTAGTTTTTCGCAACTATAGTTTGGTTTCCTTCTTTTCCGGTAACTTGTATTGTAGAATTATTTATAAATTGTGCTACACCCTTAATATGAGTAATTTTATTTTTACTCATTAAAAATTCAAGTCCGGATGTATTTTTAGCGACAACCTCTGATTTCCTTTTATACATTTGAGAAAAGTCAAGATCAATTTCACCCAGTCCGATTCCATGAGTAGCAAACTTATGTTGCGCATCTGCATAATGATGGGTGCTGTCCAATAAGGCTTTCGTCGGAATGCAACCCACATTGGTGCATGTTCCGCCTAAAGTATCATACTTTTCTATAATAGCTGTCTTATAACCCAATTGTGCACTTCTGATTGCTGCTACATACCCTCCAGGACCTGAGCCTATTACGGCAACGTCATAATTTTCCATTGATTGATTAATTTATTTATGATTAAATTTGCTTGCAAAACAAAAGTAAAATTACATAAAAACTTTCATTTTGCAAGTGTTTTTCTAATTAAAAGCTATGAGTAAAAAAAGATCAGATTGTCCTATCAGTTCATCCTTGGAAATATGGGGTGACAAATGGTCATTGCTAATCATCCGTGACCTTATGCTAAACAAGGAATGTACCTATGGAGAGTTTCTTAAAGCGGATGAAAAAATTGCAACCAATATATTGGCATCGAAACTACAGCATCTATCAGAGAATGGCATTATTGACAAGAAAGATCATCCGGATAGTAAATTAAAGGGTCTATATTATCTTACAGAAAAAGGGATTGATCTGGTTCCTATCATTGTTGAGATTAACCTTTGGGGAGATAAATATTTATCTACTCCGCCTGATAAGCTTAAAATGCTTGAGAATATAAAGAGAGATAAAGAAAAGTTTATAGAAACAGCTAAAATTTATCTTAAGGGAAAATAATTTATTCACCACAAAAGTCAATAGTTTTCATAAAAAATAATCATATTAATTTTAAAACTTCGTTAACTCAATTTTCATATTGCATTCCGTAAATTTGAATTAAAATAAATTTACAATAATGCTAAATTTCGAGTTTAAAAATCCAACAAAAATACTTTTCGGGAAGGGTGAAATAACTAAAATTTCAAAAGAAATTCCCGCAGATGCTAAAATATTAATGCTCTATGGTGGTGGAAGCATCAAAAGCAATGGTGTTTACGACCAGGTAAAAGAAGTCTTGAAAGATCATCAGGTTTATGAGTTCGGTGGAATTCCTGCCAATCCGGAGTATGAAGTTTTAATTAATGCACTAGATGTTATTAAAGAAAACAAAATAACATTTCTATTAGCTGTCGGCGGAGGTTCTGTAATTGATGGAGCTAAATTTCTTTCTGCAGCTGCAAATTACAATGGTGAACCTTGGGAAATTCTAAAAAAACCTGTAAGAACATTTGAAGGAGAAGGAATGCCTTTCGGAAGCATTTTAACGCTTCCGGCGACCGGTTCGGAAATGAATTCAGGATATGTAATTTCGAGAAGAGAAACAAATGAAAAATTATCTTCCGGTGGTCCCGGACTTTTTCCTCAATTTTCAGTTTTAGACCCTGAAGTCGTACGGTCTATTCCTAAAAGACAGATCGTAAACGGAATTACAGATGCTTATACTCACGTTTTAGAGCAATATATGACTGCTCCATCTTCTGCAGATTTACAGGAAAGAATTGCAGAAAGCATCCTGATCAGTTTACAGGAAACCGCTCCAAAAGTAATGGCTGATAATTTTGATTATGATGCAGCCGGAAACTTTATGTGGTGTTGTACTATGGCTCTTAACGGATTGATCCAAAAAGGTGTTATTACAGACTGGGCAGTTCATGCAATGGGGCACGAATTAACGGCTTATTACGGAATTGATCATGCTAGAACACTTGCTATCATTGCCCCTTCTCATTATCGCTATAATTTTGATTCAAAAAAAGGAAAACTGGCACAATACGCCGAGAGAGTTTGGGGAATTAAGGAAGGAAGCACAGAAGAAAAGGCTGAAGCTGGAATAAAAAAAATGGAAGAATTTTTCCATAGTTTGGATATCCAGACTAAACTTTCAGAATACACCGAAGAATATAAAGGAACTGCTGAAAGAGTAGAAAAAGCATTCACCGAAAGAAACTGGCTTGGTCTGGGAGAGTATAAAAAACTGACTCCTCAGGATGCGTATAAAATCGTAGAAATGAGCTATTAATAAAGCTTAGGGCTGGAAGTTACAAGTTGTTTTATTTTTGGGTTCTTAAAGCATTTGAATTTTCAAATCTTTAAATTCTAAACACTTGTTGCTTCCAGCTTATCATATAAAATTATTTTATTTATAAACATTCGTTTAAAAAACCTTAATTTCATTACAAATATTTCAAATTTATTTATATTTTAGCATATTCTTAAATTTGTGAAAATGAAAAAACAACTACTTTTATTTGCCTTTTCAGCGTTAGCGCTTACCTCTTGTGAAGATGATAATAATCAAGCCTACGAATTGGATATGATGAAGGGAGAATGGAAGACGAGTAAAACAGAAATTATCTCCGGAAAAGACAATAAAACTGTACTTGCTTCCGACGTTCCAACAGGGTGTAGTACTAAAAATGTAACAGTTTTCAGAACTGACTATTTTACATCGTATACCTCTTATGCAGGAGTTGGTGCTGACTGTCAGCAAAATGGAGTAAGTGAGGGAACTTTTACGTATGATACTGAAAGTAAGGATTTAAATATAACATATAAGAACGATACTGAAAGAAAGTATAGAATTGTTATACTCAACAGTACAGAGCTAAAAATACAACAGCTGTTTGGCAATGTTGATGTAAATGGAGATCAGGTGGTAGATATAAGCTACACCACTTACAAAAGATAAAAACCACACTCCCGAAAGTTCGGGAGTTTTTTTTGAGAAGGTTTTTTAATTAACTAAAAATTATTAAAAAAATGAAGAAGATTCTATCAGCATTCTTATTGCTGTCATTTGCCCTTTTCTTTTCGCAGAAAGAAAAGTCAGTGTTCTGGCAGGACATACAAAATTTCAAAAAATTAGATCAGGAAACTCCACCTCCCAAAGATGCTATTCTTCTAATTGGAAGTTCATCTTTTACCAGATGGACAGATATTGCCAGTTATTTTCCTGATAAAACACTCATCAACCGTGGATTTGGTGGCTCAAGATTAACAGATCTCAATGATTTTGCCACTGACCTTCTGGATCCTTATCAACCAAAACAAATCATCATTTACTGTGGTGATAATGATTTTGCAGACAATCATCAACTCAAAGCAAAAGTAGTTGTTGAGCGATATAAAACTTTTTATAAGAAAGTTCGTGAAAGGTTTCCGGATATAGAAATTGATTATATTTCAATAAAATTTTCACCAAGCAGAAAGATCCTCTGGCCGCAAATGAAAGAAACCAATAAAAAGATTGCTGCATTCATGAAAAAAGAAAAAAACGCCGAATATATTGATATCACAAAAGCAATGGAAGATGCAAACGGAAATGTCAGAAGAGATCTCTTCCTGGAAGATATGCTTCATTTGACCCCCGAAGGAAACAAAATCTGGGCAGATGTGATTAGACCTTATATGAAATAATTAAAAAAATGATAAAAAAACAAATAACCATTTTAATTCTTATTTTTAGTTTTTCAGTAATTTTTGGACAAAAAGATAAAAGTTTTGATAAACAAAAACTTATTCAAGAGCTTTCTGATAATGCATGTAAATGTACTGACTCAATTAGTTTGTTTAATCGCAGTAAAAAAGACATTTTAAAAGATGTACATGATTGTATTGATAAACATGCCGGAGCATTACAAATAGGATTGCTATTAGGAAGCGTAGAAACTTTAGAAAAAAAAGCACCAGAAGTAAATGGTAAAAAACAAATAAATTTAAACTTTGATACAAGTAAAAACTCTCAACAATATACAGAAAGCTATAATGAACTTGAACGTTATCTGATGCAAAATTGTGAAAGTGTAAAAATGGCAACCGCTGTATCAGAAACCAAAACTGAAGGACTTTCAAAAGATCCAATCGCCTTGGAATTCTACTCTAAAGCATTAGAGGCTTCAAAAAAAGAAGATTGGAAAGAAGCTATTAGAAATAATGAAGAAGCTGTAAAAAAAGATCCAAAATTCATTTATGCCTGGGATAATTTAGGTATAAATTACAGACGAATTAACGAATATGATAAAGCTCTTGAAGCCTATAAAAAATCTCTTGAAATAGACCCTAAAGGAAAAATGCCTTTACAAAATATTCCTCTGGTTTATATATACAAGAAAGATTTTCAAAAAGCAATTGATGCTTATTTAGCCTTAGACAAATTATACCCTGGAGACCCTGAAGTCTATTACGGAATTGGTCAGGTGTATTTTTCAGGTATTAAAGATGATGAAAAAGCATTAGATTATATCTGTAAAGCTTATAGGATTTATAGCAATCAAAAATCTCCCTATCGAACAGATGCTGAAGCTGTAATGCAATCTATTTACAAAAACATGAAAGAAAATAACAAAACTGAAAAATTTAAAGAAATCTTGAAAAAAAATAATATGCAGTTTTGATTAAAGAAGTTTTCAAATTGCCAACTTTTAATTTATTAATTTTCACTTAGTAATGTTTCATGTAATAACGATGATAAAGAAGAACCTCTTACGTTAGTGGAACGAGAAACCATACAAATAAAAGAGGCTCCCAAATTGGGAGCCTCTTTTATTATTTCTTTTTTTTCGATTTTGAGATCGCTTTCTGTTGGGCTCTGTTGGCTCCAAATTTCTTTGGTGCTTTTCTTTTAGAAGGTCCACCCCAGTTTTCTTTTTTGTTTTTATCTTTTTTCTCGTGAAATGCTCCACCACCTTCATGTAATTTTACCTGTGCTGGATTTTTCATTACAATCTGTTCCTCTTCAGAAGCAATCTTTTTAGGATTTATTTTTACCTCTTCAGGGAAATCAATAAATTTCAATTCCTTATCCATCAAGAGCTCAATATCTAATACTAAAGATTCTTCTTTCTTAGTAACGAACGTTATTGCTTTACCATCCTTATCTGCTCTACCTGTTCTACCAATTCTGTGAATATACTGTTCCTGTACTTCAGGTGTTTCGAAATTGATAACGTGGGTAATATTCGAAATATCTAATCCTCTCGCCATTACATCGGTGGTGATCAGTCCTCTAATCTCTTCATTCTCGAAACGTTTCATCGCTTTCAATCTGTAATTCTGAGATTTGTTGGAGTGGATTACATCAAACTGTTCAGGGAAAAGCTCACTAATTTTAGCAAACAATAAATCGGCATTCTTTTTATTGTTATTGAAGATCAACACTTTGGACATATCTGCATTACTTTTCAGTAAATGTTCCAGTAAATTGATCTTGGTATTAAAGTTTTCAACTTTATAACCCGTCTGTTCTATTTTTTCAAGTGGAGTTCCTGATTTTGCCAATGAAATTTCAATTGGATGTGCGAAATATTGATCCAACATTTCATCTACAGCCTCCGTCATGGTAGCAGAGAATAGAATATTTTGTCTCTTCGCCTTCATCATTTCGAAAATATGTGTTAACTGAGGTCTGAAACCTAAGTTAAGCATTTCATCAAATTCATCAATAATAAGCTTTTGAACCTCTCTAAGAGATATAGCATTATCAATCGCCAGATCCATTACTCTACCAGGTGTACCTATTAAAATGTCACATCCGTTATTGAATAAAAGTTTCTGTGTATTGATATTCTTGCCACCATAAATCCCTATAACTCTTGCAGTAATGTTTTCCGTTAACTTTTCAACAATTTCCGTTACCTGAACTACCAATTCTCTTGTAGGAACCAACACCAAAACTGTTGGATTTCCTGTTTTATTATATTTCCAAGTCTTAAGGACTGGTAAAAGATAAGCTAATGTTTTTCCGGTTCCGGTTTGAGCAATTCCCATAACATCTCTTCCTGAAAGTATTGGGCTCAAGCTCTTTTCCTGAATAGGTGTAGGTTCGAATAATTCTAAATCTGCTAAAACATCAAGAATTTTAACCGGAAGGTCAAAATCTGCAAAAGTGAGTTTTTCCATTTTGCAAAGATAGGTATTTAATTAATTTTTACACTTTCACTTATTATTTTAATATCGTCATCCTTCCATTCGCTGGAAGTAATGATCACATTTCCTTTCTTTTTAGGATCTTTTTTAATGGGAAATTTATCTTCTTCCCATTGTGAACAATGTGTAGAAATAGGCTTTACTAAAGGCTTCCAATCTGTTTTCCCATAGGTATATACATAAAAAGGATGCCAACAACTTGTGCACCAATCCGGGTAAGCCCCAAGATCATCTTTTCCATCATCATTTAAGTCACCAAGATTATATAAAGTGACTCCATTAGCTGGTGAGATCGTGAAAGGTTTTATCTTTTTATCACTAAAAAAGATCGTTGTTTCACATTTTCCATCACATTCTTCACTGCAGTCGTTTACTTTTACGAAGGCATATTCTTTTGTCCCATTTCCATCATAGTCATCCTGCATTCCTTTTTCTTCTGCTTTTTGAGCCCATAAAAGAGAACTCCAAAAAGTAAAAGCGGTTAAGATCATTAGTTTCATCTGGTTATTTTTTGTTGTTTTAAGCTTAAATAAATTTCAAAAACCATTAGATTATTTTCTGGTTATTCTAAGCAAAATTATTAAAACTAATATAACAGAAAAAATAAAACCTAATATCGCTATCAGTGACATTTCCCCAATCCGGGGTGGAGCTTCAGAAACAAAAACGATCGCTGTTGCAATCATATTAGCTCCTAAGATCAGTGCTAAAATCATATTAACCGCACTTGATTTAATAATCTGGTTAGTCTTATCAATATTTTTTATTTCACTGGAAATGGTAAATTTATTTTCATCCAATTTTTGTAAAACAGAACGGAGCTCTTTGGGAATTTCGTCAACATTATCTGTGAAATTCATCATTTTATCCATCCCCACTTTTAGAATATTCTTTGGACTGATTTTTTTTGAGAATATTTTCTTTGTATAGGGATGAAGGCTTTTTACAATATCCAGATCAGGATTAATAGTTCGCCCCACTCCTTCTATCAAGCTTATTCCTTTAAACAAGAGATAAAAATAATCCGGCATATGCAGTCGGTTATCTTTAAGAATATCTTTCATCTTATTGATCATTATCTGAACATTGATCTCCTGCAGGGATGAGCTGTGAACAAAATTGAGAATATCATTTACATCATTTTCAAATCTTCTTTCATCAGGAATTTCATAGCTTATCGCCATTTTTTTTAGATATCGAACAATTTTATGAGAATTTTTAGCCACAAAACTTACAATAAGATCTTCAAGAATCTCTTTATCATTAGGTTGAATTTGACCAACAGCTCCAAAATCTATAAAAACAACCTTACCGTCTTTTTTTACTAAAATATTTCCGGCATGTGGGTCAGCATGAAAAAAGCCATAGTCTAAAATCTGTGCAACAAACAACCTTAGCCCTACTTCAGAAATTTTTACAGGATCAATATTATGGGCTAAGAGTTCAGCTTTATCCGTCACCTTGATTCCATCAATGAATTCCATACAAAGTACATTATTGTTGGAGAATTCTTCATAAACTTTCGGAACGTAGGTTTCTTTATTATTTTTAAAATTCCTGCCAAACTGTAGGATATTATCCTTCTCATTGATCAGCGAAACTTCTTCCAGTAAGGATTTTTCAAAAGTGGAAATAGCTTGTTTTAAGTTAAGTTTCTCTCCTATTTCTGAATATGAAGAAACAATTTTTTCCAGGTCTTTTATTAAAAGCAAATCATCTTCAATAACGGTCTGTACGTCAGCTTTTTTAATTTTCAGGATCACTTCAGAACCATTTAACAACGTAGCTTTGTACACTTGAGCAATAGAAGCTGTGGCCAAAGGTTGAACCTGAACTTCCTGAAAGTGATCTTTAACTAAAATATTAAATTCATTTTCAAGGATTTCATTCACATTCATGTCTACAGTATCTACCTTATCCTGTAATCTCTGTAATTCCTGAATCAGTTCCGGTGGAAGTAAATCTTCTCTATTGCTGAATGTCTGACCTAATTTAACAAACGTGGGTCCCAATTCTTCCAAAACCAATCTGATCCGTTCGTAAACCGTTCCTTTTGATATGATTTCATCAGAATTTCCAGCATCTTCCTCTTGCTTATTCCCATTCATTCTTGCCAGCATATCCTTAAAACCGTATTTACTCAATACAGAAATCAGTCGGGCAGATCTTTTCAGTTTTCGTTGTTGTTTATCAAACATATTGTATGGATAGTGAACGCAAATTACTCCAAAAACTATTCCTATGTAGAATTTAAAATAACGATCTAAGAAAAACTTTTCACCTTTCTTGTTATTTGCTAGTTTTTTTTATCTTTATGGAGTACAAATCAAATTAATACTAACCCATAAAAGATTACAAAATGAAAAATTTACCAAGTAAAAAATTATCCAGAGAAGAATTAAGAAATGTTTCAGGAGGTGGAATCATTGTTGGTTGTTCAAACCAGTGCTGCCCTACCGATGGAAGACCAAGATGTCCAAGATTGATCTGCCCTGCTGTGGTTTGCCCGCAGTTAGTATAAGATATAAATAGGAAAAAAACCATTTTATAAAAAAACAGAATGCTAGGCATTCTGTTTTTCTTTTTTATTATTTAAGATAAGTCTCATAGAGATCGTTTCGTCTGTCTTTAAGAATCTGAACGGAACCGTTATAGTGGAGATCTTTTAATAAATTCAGATCCACATCAACAATTAAGGTCATTTCCGTATTAGGCGTTGCTTCTCCTTTTACGGCATTGGATGGAAAGGCAAAATCCGAAGGTGTAAATACGGCAGCCTGCCCAAACTGAATATCCATATTATTTACTCCCGGTAAATTTCCCACACACCCTGCAATAGCTACATAACATTCATTTTCTATTGCTCTCGCAGCCGCACAGTGGCGGACTCTCATATAGGCATTTTGAGTATCTGTCAGATAAGGCACAAACAGGATTTTCATTCCCTGATCAGCCAGAATTCGCGGAAGCTCCGGAAACTCTACATCATAACAGATGACAAGACCTATTTTTCCACAATCGGTATCAAATACTCTGATCTCATTTCCGCCTTTCATTCCATAGTACTTCCTTTCGTTAGGCGTGATATGTATTTTACGGTATTCATCGATACGTCCATCACGGTGCATCAGATAACTTACATTATAGAGATCATTATGATCATGATCAAAAACCGGCATACTTCCCGAAATAATATTGACATTATAACTGATCGCTAGTTCTGAAATTTTTTGCTTGATCTGATCGGTCAGTTTGGCTAATTCGATCATACTATCTCTCTCAGATAGCTTATTGAATGGCGCCAATAAAGGGGTATTGAAAAGTTCTGGAAAAAGAACAAAATCAGATTTGTAATCTCCCATCACATTTACAAAAAATTCTACCTGTTCGTAGAAGGCATCTATATTTTTAAAATGCCTCATTTGCCATTGTACAAGACCCAATCGGATGATACTGTCCTGCATCGTATTAGGACTTTTGCTGTAATAGATATTATTCCATTGCAGCAAAACTGCATTTTCTTTTGAAGATTCATCTTCAGGAAGATACTTCTTCAATACTTTAATAGGTAAGAAATTATTGGAAAGCTGAAATGACAAAACAGGATCATAGATCTCTTTATCCCTTACCATTCTTATATAATCTCTTGTTGAAAGCTTATCACTGTATCTATGATAGTTGGGTATTCTTCCACCCAATACAATAGATTTCAGATTCAGTTGTTCACATAATTCTTTTCTGGCATCATACAGTCTTCTCCCTAATCGTAATTCACGGTATTCAGGATCTACAAAAACTTCTATTCCATAAAGTACATTTCCAGTAGATGAATGGGTATTAAAAGTATAATTTCCTGTGATATCACTGTAAGTATGATCATCTCCAAATTCATCATAATTAACGATAATAGAAAGTGCAACTGCTGCGAGTTTGCCATCTACAGTGATACAGATCTGGCCCTTTGGAAATATTTTGGTTAATTTTTCTATGCTCTTTTTGGACCATACATATTCCGACATTTGAGGATAAGCCCGTCTCATGGTTTCCACCAATCCATCATAATCCTGAACATTTAAGGTCCTTGTATCTACTTGCATTTTTATAAATTTTACTAAATTTAGGTAAAATAAATCAATTCCTAAACCGGATTACCTCTATTCCTACAGTTGATTTATCCTATTGAATAATTAATAAACATCCTTTATTCTTAGCAATACTGATTTCTTCATCTAAGTCAAAAGCTTTTGCTTCCTGGAAATCTTTGATTGAAGGGGTACCCATTTTTAAGTTTTTGGGATCAAGCCCCAGTTTTTTCCAGTCGATCTTCAATTTACCCGGGTATCCTCTGGAGCCCAACTGGCTAAAGAGATCATGACTTTCTTATCCTGTTGGTAAACTGTTGCCAGTACTGCAGGATTGTTTGTTTTAACCGGGTTATCATTGACCCAATAGCCAATCATTCTCGAGCCTTTGATTCCAAAATCATCCCAGGCTTTCCAAAGATGGGTTGGATTACTCTTCTCTGACCATCCCAGACGACTTGTCATACCATACAACATTCCTCGCCAAGGGTTTCCATCATCCTGTAACATTTCTCCCATTAATCCATAAGGAATACCACTTACTTCCGTCAGTAAAAATTCCGGACTGTTGCTGTTATAATCAAAGTATTCACCAAACCATAAACGATTGATGTAGGGAAAATGTTCCAGATAGAGGTTTGCACTATTATTAAAACCATCTTTTTCATTGTATTGGTTTGCAGAATGCAGGTCTATTATACCTGGATGTCCTTCCTGCGTCATTACTCTTTTTATCCTTTTCATTGTTACTCTATCAAAAGCCACATCATCAAGGTAGATCCCATCAATTCCCAAATTATTGATCAGCCAGTTCATTCCCTCTACATAGTAATTGTGCCAACGATTCATTCCACTATTGATAATCGCAGCATCTTTAAATTCCGGTACATACCAGGCTGCTATATAATTGTCGTGCAAATGCTCCTGCAACCACGAATAGCCACCACCTTTTCCAGTAGAAAAAACTTCCTGGCCCAGACTTTTCACTGGATACAGCTCATACATTCTGTTAGATACCTCACGAATGGTATTATAGATCTTTACCTTCAGTCCTTTTTCATGGGCTTTGGTAATATAATCTTTCATTTCTTTAGTTGCCACAAAAGGATAATTAATGTAAGGATTGATCTCATTACCATGATGTATATTGATCACATTAGCACCACTTGCCTTTACTGTGTCAACAGGCTTATAGGCATGGTAGAAACGGTTATTCCACTGTTCTTCAGTATTGATCGGATGAAATGGTGTAATAAGCAAATGAAAATTATAGTACAGTTCATCTCCTTTTTTCATACTGCGGGCACCACTAAAGTTATTAACTAAAATCTCACCTCTCTCTTCCCTGATGTTTACTCCGCCTTTATTGTCATTACCCCATGAAGAAGGAAGAATCAAAGGCTTTTGCAGGTAAAAATTGGTATTAAGTGGTCTTGAATAATTTTGATCACGTAGAGAAAATTGTATCCCAGCGTTTACATTTCCTATCCATGCTCCATCCTGGTTTTTCTTGGCCACGTCCCATTTCCAATCTAAACTTTCTGGTCTGTATCCTCCTTTTTGGCCTAAGCCCATCATATAGGTGGCCTTATCTTTTGCAAAAGGAATCTCCATGGCAATATCCTGAAGCTGTATATCGTTCAATGCCGTGATCTTCACGCTATAGTCCATAAATCCGTCAAATTCAATGGAACCTTCAACCTGCATTTTCAAATTTTCTGAGGTGTTTATGCTTGTCCAGGAAATCTTTCCTTCTTCTTTTCCGGTAAACTGAATTCCAGACGTCTTCCACTTTTCTGAATTTGCTTTCGGACCTGTCACTACAAAATGTATAGGTTCATTCAATATGGAATTGGCATTTTTACCGATCGAAGTCATCTCAGGAGTGAAAAAGGTTTGAATCTGTTTTGGAAATCCAGATGCATCCAGTATTACTTTTCTTCCCAACAATGAAATTTCCTGCCCTTTGAGTTGTAAAGGTGTATATGGTTTTATTACTGTATTTGCCTGTGCCAATGTTGAATTAAGCCATGGCAAACGGGTCATCTTCCAGGGCTCATCAAAGCCTTTGTTAACAGGATTTCCTCCTACGCTCAAAATAAATTTTACAATCTGAGCTTCTGCATTTTCGGGTTGGATCGTTACCGTTCCTTTGTAGGTTCCCGGAGAAGTATTTTCTGGAATATCAAAACCGCACCAAAAGGCTTGTAAATTATCTTGTTTAACATTTACAGTTAGCTCAAGTTTCTCTCCCTTATAGTCTATACCATCTGTATTGATACAATTGAAATATTTGGATTCTATTGTCGCTCCAAAAAGGTTTTTCAGTGAAGATGCTGTAATCTTCACATTTTTAAGGTCTGTTTTTACTGGTAAAACACCGATTTGAAAAGCGTAAAACTCTCCTCTTTCTGCCTGACCCTGAAAAACTGACACGTTTTTTTTATCGTCTATCCAATGTCGAGGAATTCTATTCGTCTTAATTGGTCTATCTCTAACCTCTGGAAAAACAAGATAAATTTTATTCTCGTGCTTCTTCTTGTACTGATCGATCTCTTTTTGGGTAGCGATCATTTCCATTGGTTCATTGCTGTTGAAGTCGTCTACTGATTCAATTCTTAATACGCTCGCTAATGAAGCCCCGACGTCTTTAGACACAGATTTATCTGTTCTTTTCAAGTAAGTTGCCGTAGGGTAATTGGTTCGTTTATCCAATTGGTAAGGAAGAAAATAAACATAATAGATTCCCTTTCCTGACACTGGTGTAAAAATGAATGATCCTTCCTCCTCATTGATATTCAGATAAGCGTCTGGCTCATACTGTTTTTGAGTAAGACTATCAATAATGATCAGCTTCTGATCCGGTTTTATATTGATATTCCTCCATGGAACAGTGGCTTTAGCTTGTTTCGTCGATGCATCCCAACGCAAAACTGCACGCTGATCTCCCAATTCGTCCGCATTCCATTTCTGAACTTGGGGAGGATAAATATGTTGCGCTATAATTAGATTAGGAACAAGGCTTCCCATCAGGATAAGTGGAAAAAGTTTTTTTAAAAGCATAGTAAATATGAATAGAAGATAAAAATGGTTCTTACCAGTCAAATTTAATATAAATCAATTAATTCTGATACAAGGGAAATAGTATTTTTTTAATGAACAGAATTATAATACATAACGCCTAGCTAAAAAACAAAGATTGCTATATTTTAAAAGATCATTGCTAAAGGCTGCTTGGCTATATGATAACTTCTATTGCCCTAATTAACCACTCCAAATTTGTTATTTTTAAAGTCTAAGACTACAATATCATTAACAAAAAAGCATTTCCAGTTAAACCATTTATTTGCTCAGTTTTATTAAATTCCTGAAGTCTTTTATTTTCATTATACCAGGCATAATTGCTCTCTAACTTCTTTTTCCCCAAATAAACTTTTTCTTTAATGGGGCATCCGTAGAATTTAACTTTTTCTCCCCAGGAGTTGGCGAGAATAGTATCTGTTTTCGCTGATTTATCAACTAATGAATTCCACAAGTCTTTGCTGATGTTGATAGGAAATAAGCTTGCTCCTGTATCAAACAAAAACCAGTATGTTTTTTTATCAATAGTCAATGGAATATGAAGTCTTCCATTTTTAGATCTAACATCGACAAAGGTTGTGATGTTTTTCCAGTGGTTATCCAACGAATCCAGAAGGCACATTTTTTTATTCGGATAATCTATAATCAATACTTTATTATAAAAAATATGAGCACCCAAACTCCCTATGTGTTTAGGGTTTTTAGTAAATAATGAGTCCCGGGGAATTTTATCCCCATAATTATCTTTATATATTAATTTATCCCTGGATAATCTCCCAAAATGATAGACAAGTCCTTTCGTAGCATATCCTATTTTTCCTCCATCATCAGTAGATTTAGAATCTTGTAAAATGAAATTTTTCATTTCATTTTCCTTGTAATAACTGCTTATGGTATTTCCATAAATAAGTGTTGCATCACTTCCTAAATCAAACTGCACTGTGAAGTTGGCATTCAAATCATTTACCTTAACGGGAACAAGCATCGCTACTTTATCAAATGTCTTTCCTGATATTTTTGCAGAATACCACGAAAACGGAAACCATGAATAATTGTCTGTGTGAGTAATGCCTTTATTAGAGGTCGAACACCCTGATAATATTGAGGTAAGTAAAATAATGATAAAAAGTCGTTGTATTTTCATTTCTAGAATGCTTAATTGAGGTATTAGATTTATAATTCTAAATGTATAATAATTTTGTAGATATATTTATTTTCAGGAAAAAATACTCGTCTCCTTCATTTACACTGTGGAAATAGATTTAAATTTGCAATATAATATTAGGAGCAAGTGAGATGTTCGTTCCAGCAAAGGAAAGGATGTTCTACAAATAGATAATAATGAATAAGAAGATATTTTTTTCGATAGCTATTGCTATATTATTAGCCATCTATTGTTATACAGCAAATTCAATGGAGAAAAGAGACAGAAAGAATTATGATGATTTTAATAAAAGTAATCTGAACGGTTCTATCACTGGCTTAGAAGAATTTGCTCGAGGAATTAAATTGCACTTAGAGAGTAAAATTGTTGTTTTTTATCCCCAAACCAGTCAATTAAATGATAATAATATTTTTATTTTTACTGCAAAAGTTGGAGATAAGGTTATAAAAAAACAATTCCAAGATACTTTAATATTACAGAAAAAGAATGGTTTGGTTTTTAAATACACCTTTTTTAAATTTTAATCATAAAAACCAATTCTGCCTTTGTTAGAATATTTTATAAAAAAGCAAGTAAAAAATGAATTTCAAAAAATATCTGCCTTTCATTATTGCCTTGATAGCAGTTATAATACATTATTGCTATGGTGGAAAAGAAGCAAAAAATAATTACATCAATTTTAATAAAAGCAATTTAAACGATAAACTCTTAGGCACTGACTATTATGCAAGGGGAGTGAAAATTATTTTTAAATATAATCAATATGTTTTTTATCCCCGTACTTCAGATTTAAATGATAACAGTATTTTCAATGCAACTACAGAAATAGGTGACAGTATTTATAAAAAACCATTTCAAAAAATCTTAACTCTAAAAAAGAAGAATGGAAAGGAATATAAATATTCTTTTCGGGAGTTTAAATAACAATATAAAGTTTAAAAAACAAAACCTCCCCTAAGGGAGGTCAAAAACACAAATGATGAAAAAAAAATTATTATATTTATTAATATAAGTCACTTAATTCTTATACAAAGATAAGTCCTAAAAATCTAATAACTCATGAGCATAATCATAAAAAGCAAAATCCTACTAAAAAAGTAGGATTCTGTATTTTATCTATTTTAAAGCAGGATTACTCCCACTCAATTGTTGCAGGTGGTTTGCTTGAAATATCATAAGCTACTCTGTTAATTCCTCTTACTTCATTGATGATTCTACTGGAAACAGTATCCAAAAACTCGTAAGGAAGTCTGCTCCACGTTGCCGTCATAAAATCTATGGTATTTGCAGAACGAACTACAGCCGTGTACTCGTATGTTCTTTCGTCACCCATTACTCCAACTGATTTCACAGGAAGTAATACGACGAAAGCCTGAGAAACTTTCTCGTAAAGGTCATTTTTATATAATTCTTCAATAAAAATATCGTCAGCTTCCTGAAGGATTTTCACTTTTTCAGCATCTACAGCTCCTAAGATTCTAATTCCTAAACCAGGACCCGGGAAAGGGTGTCTGTGTACCAGATGGTGAGGAATACCTAGTTCTTCTCCTACCTTTCTTACTTCGTCTTTGAAAAGCTCTCTTAGAGGCTCCAGCAATTCAAAATCCATTTCTTCCGGAAGCCCGCCCACATTGTGGTGAGATTTAATTACGGCAGAAGGTCCGTTTACGGACTGACTTTCGATTACGTCGGGATAAATCGTTCCCTGTGCCAAGAACTTAGCGCCTTCAATTTTATGGGATTCTTCATCAAAAACATGAATAAACTCGTTTCCGATGATCTTTCTTTTTTGTTCAGGATCATCTACACCAGCTAACTTTGATAAGAATCTTTCGGAAGCATCAACCAACTTAATGTTCATGTTGAAATGCTCTCCATAATTCTCCATTACTTTCACATCTTCATTCTTTCTCAAAAGACCGGTATCAACAAAGATACAAGTCAATTGATCTCCAATTGCCTTGTGAATTAAAACAGCTGCTACAGAAGAGTCTACTCCTCCGGAAAGTCCAAGGATCACTTTATTGTCTCCTACTCTTTCTTTGATCTCTGCAACGGTCTTTTCAATATAGTTGGTCAGCTTCCAGTTTTTCTCTGCATTACAGATCGAGAACACAAAGTTCTCAAGTATTTTTCCTCCTTCTTCCGTATGAGAAACTTCAGGGTGGAACTGTACACAGTAAATTTTTCTTTCAGGATTAGAAATAGAAGCAATAACACCAGATTTTGCATTTAATTCAAAACCAGTTGGTAAATCTCCGACTTCGTCAAAATGACTCATCCAAACGATAGAATTTTGAGTTACTCCTTTCAATAAAGCGTTTTCTTTAATAATATCTAAATGAGCTTTTCCATACTCTCCTTTTTCCCCTTTGTTTACTTTTCCACCTAAAAGATGTGCCGTAAGCTGCATTCCGTAACAGATTCCCAATACAGGAATTCCTTGCTCATATAATTCTTTTTCAACAAGATGAGCATTTTCTGCATTCACAGAACTTGGACCACCGGAAAGGATAATTCCTCTTGGCTGTTTGTCTAAAATATCTTGTAATGGTGTATTGTAAGGTAAGATTTCAGAATATACACCCATCTCCCGGATTCTTCTTCCGATAAGCTGGTTATACTGTGATCCGAAATCTAATATGATAATACCGTTATTCATTTTTATAATTGATTTTTTTAAAGATATCAGATATCAGATTTTTGGGCCTGAAGCCTGGAATCTAGTATCTGAAATCTTATTTCTAATATTAACTGTTTTACAAAAAAAGACTTGGAAACGTTCCAAATCTTTTTTTATGATTTTATTAAAACTTTCCGATGTCTTCTCTGTAGAAACTATAATCGAAGTGAACCGGAATTGCATCTTCGTATACTTTCTTGCGAGCTTCGTCATAAGTAGCTCCTGTAGCAACCAGGTTAAGTACTCTACCACCATTAGAAACCACTTTATCTCCTTTTCTAATAGCTCCGGCATGCAATAACTGGCTGTGTTGTACTTTATCCTCTCCTTTGATCTCGAAGCCTGTTTCAATGTTTCTTGGATATCCTCCTGAACACATCACCAGACATACTGCTTTTTCGTCCTTAAACTTAAGCTCGATATCTTTACCGTTCATACAGTCATTGATAACATCCAGCAGATTGTTTTCCATAAGAGCCATCAATACCTGAGTTTCAGGATCTCCGAATCTCATATTATATTCAAGAAGGTATGTTCCGTTTTTAGTTACCATTAATCCAAAGAAAATGATCCCTTTAAAACTAAATCCTTCTTCTTTAAGACCATGAACAGTTGGTTCTAAAATATTTTTCTCAAAATCCGCCTGATGTTCTGCAGTAAATTCCGGGCTTGGTGCCACTGAACCCATACCACCTGTATTAGGACCCGTATCGCCGTTTCCAGCTTTTTTATAATCTTTAGCAGCTATACAAGGGAACAATTTTTCTCCGTTTGAGAATGCAATGATAGATGCTTCAAAACCTTGTAAAAATTCTTCGATAACTAAACGGATACCAGCATCTCCATAGATTCTGCGAATCATGAAATCGTGAATAGTGGCTTCAGCTTCTTCTAAAGTATCACAGATCACAACACCTTTTCCTCCTGC
This sequence comes from Chryseobacterium sp. ISL-6, assembly GCF_018613715.1. Taxonomy (GTDB): domain Bacteria; phylum Bacteroidota; class Bacteroidia; order Flavobacteriales; family Weeksellaceae; genus Chryseobacterium; species Chryseobacterium paludis. The sequence goes on from NZ_JAGGPT010000011.1 coordinate 114,826, forward strand.
TAAACCACTCGCTTTGATCACTAAAGGATATTCCTGAGTTTTTACATATTCTTTAGCTTCGTTATATGAATCAAATACTACAGCTTTAGCTGTTTTAATATCATAGGTCTGCATAAATTTCTTAGAGAAAGCTTTACTTCCTTCCAGACTTGCTACTTTTTGATTCGGACCAAAAACTTTAAGATCATGTTTCTTAAATTCATCCTTCAAACCTGCTACAAGAGGAGCTTCAGGACCTACGATCGTTAAATCTACTTTTTCCTTAATAGCGAAATCTCTAAGTTCTTTAATTTCTGATAAATGAACATTTTTTCCCATAACATCCGTAGATGCATTTCCATTAGCAAAAAACATTTTAGTCACTCTGGAGTCTTTATGAAGTTTTGCCGCTAATGCAGACTCTCTTCCACCTTCACCTATGATTAAGATTCTCATACTTTTATTTAATTATCTAGTCTATATTATACAAATATATAATTTTGAATGCTATAAATACCATCTCAAAACTACTTTTTAATTCTATTTTAATTAGTGTAAAAAATGTCTAACTCCAGTAAACATCATCGGAATTCCGTGTTCGTTTGCGGCTTCGATACTGTCCTGATCTTTTACACTACCTCCTGGCTGAATGATTGCTTTTATACCTTGCTCAGCGCAGAAATCTACTACATCACGGAAAGGGAAAAATGCATCTGAAGCCAGTACTAAATTTCCGGAGAATTTCTCCTTAGCTCTTTCGATTGCCTGTTGAGTAGCCCAGATTCTGTTAACCTGTCCACCACCTATTCCAAAGGCCTGAATTCCATTGGAAACAACAATCGCATTTGATTTTACATATTTTACTACTCTCTGAGAGAAAAGCAATGCTTTTTTCTGCTCTTCTGTAGGCTGTACATCGGTAACTACTTTGATATCTTCAGAAAAATAAGTATCATTGTCCTGAACTAATATACCACCATCAATTTTCACCCATGTCTGCTTGTCAGAAACAGGATTAACGATTTTTATAATTCTTAAATTTTTCTTTTTTCTTAAAACCTCTAAAGCTTCCTCATCAAAATCAGGAGCCATTACAATTTCAAGGAAGGTTTTATTTAATTCTTCAGCTGTTGCCGCGTCGATCTTATAATTCATTGCAACAATTCCGCCAAAGATGGAAATTGGATCACATTCAAAAGTTTTCTGATATGTTTCCAATGCTGAAGTTCCTATAGCAACGCCACAAGGTGTTGAATGTTTCACAGCACAACAAGCCATTTCTTCTTTGAACTCATTCACTACTTTCCAGCAAAGATCCATATCGCGAAGGTTGTTGAAAGAAAGTTCTTTTCCACCAAGCTGTTCGAAATCTTTCATTGCTCCATTTTCAAAAGTAGAAACATAGTAAGCGGCTGTCTGATGAGGGTTTTCACCGTATCTTAAGTCAGCTGCTTTTTTGTAAGAAGCACTTAAATAAGCAGGATATTCCTCCTCTAAAAGCATTCTTGAAATTGCAGCATCATAAGCGGAAGTAAGGTTAAATACTTTACCAGCTAGTTTTTTACGGGTCTCGATGTAAGTATCGCCGTTCTGCTCCATTTCAATTTTTACTGCTGTATAATCTTCAACATCAGTAATTACAGTAACAGAGTCAAAATTCTTGGCTGCTGAACGAAGCATGGAAGGACCTCCGATGTCGATAAATTCTACCTTCTCGTGTAAAGAAATGTCTTTATTTACATTTTCAAAGAAAGGGTAAAGATTTACGATCACCATATCAATCAAACCAATTCCGTGTTCCTGAACCGTCTTCATGTGTTCTTCATTGGAACGAACAGCTAATAGTCCGCCATGAACTTTTGGATGTAAGGTTTTTACTCTACCATCCAGCATCTCAGGGAAGTTGGTTACCTCATCGATCTGAATCGGATTTAAACCTGCTTCTTTCAAATGCTTGAATGTTCCGCCAGTAGAAATCAATTCGTAGTTCTGGGCTTCCAAAAACTGAGCGAATTCTATTAATCCGTTCTTGTCAGAAACACTGATTAAAACTCTCTTTTTACTCATTTTACTTTCAATTTTTTACTTTTCACAGCCATTTCAAACTGTATTCCCGGTCTTTCACCTCCGGATTTACTTTTATTTTACTTAGATTTTTTATACACAAATTCTGAAATAAGAGGATAATTCTTAAAATTTTCGGGAATCGACATCATTTATAAAATTAATAACTCCATTCATGAAAACCTTTTGATCGTCCCACATGGCAAGATGACTTCCGTTTGGGCAGTAAAGGTATCTTCCTTTTTTCACCAGTTTACTTTGTTCCTCCATCGCTTTTGGATCCATCGTGTCATATTTTGCACCAATCATTAATGTAGGAATATTGATTTCAGGCAATCGGCCTTTAATATCCCAATCACCCAAACGTCCACTAATTCCAAATTCACTCGGCCCCTGCATCAATGTGTAAACATTTTCATTAGAATGCTTTAATGCTCGATTTACTCCATCCGGCCATTCTTTTAAACGACAGATATGCTGATTATAAAAGTTGGGAATAAGCAACTCCATATAACGTGGATTAGCAAAATCTTTTTTTGCCTCGATTGCTCTTATTTCTTTTAAAACTTCCGGCTTCATCTGCTTTGCTAAAACTTCATCTGCATATTTACCATATTCCGGTGCGCTTGCCACCATATTGGCAACCATTAATCCTTTTAAATTTTTCTGATATTTCAGGGCATATTCCATCGCTAAAATTCCACCCCAGGAATTACCTAAAACATAAAAATTAGATTTATCTGCACCAATCGCTTTTCGCACCTGCTCAACTTCATCTACAAAACGATCTGTTGTCCAAAGTCTATCATCTACCGGCTGATCACTGTAATAAGATCCCAACTGATCATATTCATAAAACTCAAAACCTTCTTTCTGGAAGAAAGTTTCAAAGCATTCCATATATTCGTGGGTCATCCCCGGACCTCCATGCAGAAGCAAAACTTTGATCTTTGGATTATTCCCGAAACGTTTTGTCCATACCCTAAAATTTCCAACGGGTGTTGTGATTGGAATCATCTTCACTCCCCCTGACTGAATCGAATCCCCATAACTAAAATAGTTTTTGGTGGTTATTTCCTGATCTTTCGTTGCAACCTTATTACACGAAAAAATGATAAAAATTGTCAAAAAAGAAATAACGATTCTGGTTGTCATTTTTGTTGGTTTTTATTTATAGCTAATTCCCTAATACTTTATTAATTGCTATTGGGAAAATCTCATATTCAACCTTATGCACTTTTTCAGCTAGCGTCTCAGGTGTATCATTTTCAGTAACTTCAAATGATTTCTGCAGAATCGCTTGTCCTTCATCAATTCCAGGGGTTACAAAATGTACTGTTGCCCCACTTTCCTTTTCTTTAGCTTCAATAACAGCATTGTGAACATTCATTCCCCACATTCCTTTTCCACCGTATTTTGGTAATAATGCAGGGTGAATATTAATTATTTTCCCGTTCCAGTTTTCACAAAATTCAGGTTTTAGAATAGATAAAAATCCAGCCAATACAATTAGGTCTGTATTTTCAGGAATCACCTTACTCAATTCACTGCTGAAGTTCTTGCCCCTTGGAATCAGTATGTTTTCTATGTTATGATTTTTTGCTCTTTCCAGTCCATAACATTCTCTATCAGCAACAACAAGAGATACTTTTGCATTCTGGATCTCTCCATTATCAATGGTATCTAAAATTCTTTGAAGATTAGTTCCGGAACCTGAAACGAGTACAACGATGTTTTTCATGTTATTAATGTAACAATGTATCAGTTTAACAATGTAACAATGAATTCAATTGGTACACTGGTACATTGATCGATTGTTATATTGCTAAATTAATTTTCTCGCTTCCTTCAGTGATTTCTCCGATTTCATATGCATCATCCAATAGGTGCAATACTTTTTCAGCATGTGTTGGATCTACTACAACGATCATTCCTACTCCCATATTGAAAGTTCCGAACATTTCTTCACGGGCTACACCCCCTCTTTTTTCCAGTTCAAGCATGATACTTGGAATCTGAATTTTTGAAGCATCAATCGAAGCACATAAACCTTCACCAATAATTCTTGGAATATTTTCGTATAAACCACCTCCTGTAATGTGAGCAATTCCTGAAACTTTTACCTCTTCAATTACTTTATGAATGTCTTTATAATATAATCTTGTAGGAACTAATAGTGTTTCGTAAAGTGGTTTTCCTTCGAATTCTTCTTCAAAATTCGGGAATACTTTTCTTACCAATGAAAATCCATTTGAATGGAATCCTGAACTTGGTAATGCAATAATTTTATCACCAGTTTTTATTTTAGAACCATCGATGATCTGATCTTTTTCAACAATTCCTACACAGAATCCTGCAACATCATAATCTCCAGGTTGATACATTCCTGGCATTTCAGCAGTTTCACCACCTATTAATGCACAGTTGTTATCTTTACAAGCTGCGACCATTCCTAAAACGATTTCTGCAGCAATTTCAGAATCTAATTTTCCACAAGCCAAATAATCTAAAAAGAATAATGGTTTTGCACCGTGACAAAGAATATCATTAGCACACATTGCAAAACAATCGACTCCTATAGAGTCATATTTTTTGGAATCTAAAGCTACCTTAAGTTTAGTTCCAACTCCATCTGTTCCTGAAACCAATACGGGATTTTTATAACCACCGATCTCATAGAAAGCACCAAAACTTCCCAGATGATTCAATACATTGGAATTGTGGGTTTCACCAACCGCTTTTTTGATCTTATCAACGGTTTTGTATCCTTCTTCTTTGTCTACTCCTGCAGATTTGTAAGTGTTGCTCATGTTGTATTTAGATTTTAGAGGCTAGATTTCGGATTACAAACTATTGTAAATCTAATATCTTACATCTGATGTACTCTATCTTTTATATTAATTTATTCAAAATTTAGAAAATAAAAAAGCCGACAATCTTAGTAGATTATCGGCCAGTATTTTATCTGAGAATTTTAGAGCCCACAGTTTTCCCTTTTATGGAAAAACATTCTTTGAAAGTGGACTGAATTTTCATCTCTTTTCTTTTTGCAAAAATAGTAATTTTAAATTAATATTCAAATTCTATTTTTCCAAGATTGTTTCAATAGCAGAAATCTTAATAATTTTTTCTCTTAATTCGCTGTCTTTTTCCTCGTTAGATATTTTTCCAGCTCCTTTATCAAAGTTATCATTGAAGAAAGGAAGTGAAAATGTTTCTACCACATTTCCGCCATGGAAAGGAAAACGTTTACCCGCAGCTTCCAAAACTCCAGCTCCGCCTCTTCCACCAGGTGATGTAGACATTAAAAGCATTGGTACTTCATTCCAGACTGTTCTGTCTTTGATTCTGGAAACCCAGTCGAACACATTTTTAAAAGCCGTTGAATATGTACCATTATGTTCTGGTAAAGAAACCAAAAGTAAATTCGCAGCATCAATTTTTGCAGCAAAATCCTTTGCTTCCTGAGGTACACCTCCTGCCAGTTCTCTTTCATGCTTATAAATAGGCATTTCAAAAGGATTCAAATCTATTACTTCTACTTCTGCATTTTCTCCAAACATAGATGCAGCATAAGATACTAAATGCTTATTCATTGATGCATCGGAATTACTTCCTGCTATTGCTAAAACTTTCATTCTATTTAATTTTTTTTAAGTCTACAAATTTAATTTTTATTTCAAATAAGATGGTAAATCCATTGGAACTTCCATCAATAATATTTCGGTGTCTTCAACAGCTTCGATGTTAAAACTCTGAGTATCCCAAATTCCCAATCCGTCTCTTTCATTTAATACTCTGTCTCCTACTTTTGCACTTCCTTTCAATACAAAAGCATAAACACCATTTCCTTTTTTATTAAAAACATAGTTCTTCCCATTTCCTTTGGTAAAATTGGCTAAATTAAACCATGCATCCTGATGAATCCAAACTCCATCATCATCTTTATTTGGTGAAAGAATCTGCTGAAACCCATTGATCTTTTCTCCTTCCTTAATGCTTTTCTGATCATATCGGGGTTCTACATTCAATTCTCTTGGGAAAACCCAGATCTGTAAGAATTTTACTTCTTCATCTTTATTTTTATTGTACTCACTGTGTTGTACACCAGTTCCTGCACTCATCACCTGAATTTCTCCCTTTTTAATAACAGCTGTTGTTCCTATTGAGTCTTTATGTTCCAAATCACCTTCCAAAGGAATAGAAATAATTTCCATATCTCTGTGAGGGTGTGTTCCAAATCCCATTCCCTGAGAAACCGTGTCATCATTCAACACTCTTAAAACTCCAAAATTGCTTCTTTCAGGATTCTGATAATTTGCAAAACTGAAAGTATGGTAACTATTTAACCAACCATGATTAGCATGGCCTCTTGAATCTGATTTATGATATACTGTTTTCATATTGTGATTAATTATGGTACAAATATACGGCGTGTGAGATTCGTAGATGTTGATGTAAGGTAAGAAAGGATGTTTAGATTAAATTATGTATTATAAATTTTGAATTATGGATTATGGATTCTGAATATTTTTTAGTGAGATTCCTGCGGAATGACAAAACAGCGTTTGTATCTAAGCTTTTTCCTATTTTATAATGATGTGATTTCGCAGTTTTGCGATTCAGCGATTTTGCCTTCCTTCTTTTAACTCTCGCTATCTTTTATTTCTTCGACACCTGTACCAAAAATATGCTGGCGATGATTTGTACCCCAATTCTTTAATGATTCCACTACGGGATGCAGGGTTTTTGTATATTCAGTTGGCAGGTATTCAATAGAAACGGGATAGCTATCTCTCACTATTCTTTCAACTAACCCATTTTGCTCCAGTTCTTTTAATTCTTTGGCTAAAACTTTTGAGGTTAATTTAGGGATGCTTCTTTCGATTTCTGTAAACCGCTTATTTCCATGGTTTAAAGAAATGATGATTTGTAATTTCCATTTGCCATTGATTACATCTAATGTATCCTGAACAGGTTTTAAAGCCTGCATACAATCTTTATGATTATGTTGTTTTTCCATTATTTCACTTTCCTTTAGGTAACTACTATACTTTTGAAAGTAAATTTACAATAATTTTGTCATCAATAAAAACAAAAAACAAAATGGCAAACATTTTAAATATCAAAACAAGTATTGTAGGAGAAAACTCTATAAGCAGTCAACTCTCTCAGACTGTTATTAATCAATTGTTAGAAAAAAATCCTGAAAGCAAAGTTGTTGTCCGTGATTTGGCAACAAACCCGATTCCCCATTTAGAAATTCATCATTTCAGTGCATCAAGAATTCCCGATGAAGAAAAGAATGACGAACAAAAAGAAGCTTCGAAATATTCTGACGAAGCATTGAGAGAAGTTCAGAATGCAGATATTATCGTGATTGGAGTTCCTTTTTATAATTTCAGTTTTCCATCAACTTTAAAATCCTGGATTGACAGTATTTCTGTTGCAGGAAAAACATTTTCTTATGCTGATGGAGCACCAAAAGGTCTTCTGGAGAACAAAAAAGTATATCTGAATTTTGCAGCCGGTGGTGTATATGAAAATGGACTTATTGAGAATGTTGAAACGTATTTAAAAACTTTATTAGGTTTTATTGGCATTACAGATGTTGAAGTTTTCAAATCTCAGGGAACGATGATGCCTCATTTAAAAGAGGAAAATTTATCTAAAACTGTTTCAGAAATCGAAGCGTATAGTTTCTAAGTTTTGGTTAATAACCGTTTTTTATATTCTTATTTTTAAGGTGGGCTTTTGTCCACCTTTAGTCATAAAACAAGATAATTTCGTAAATCAAGCAGATAGAGCAGATCTTCAAAGTTTCAAAATTGTATTAAAAAGCCTCTTTAATTTTAGAATCTCTTTTAAGATAGAAAAGAAGACCGCAAATAAGTATCATAAAGACGATAAGAAATTCTAAAATCATAGAAGTATAATTGGAAAAATGACCTAAGATATTTGTTACAGCGCCGGTCCCAATTTGATTAGCAGCCATTAAAAATCCGGAAACCAATACAGAAAGCGTTGGAAATTCTATGGTTCCCCAACCAATAGATCCGGGGAAAATACTTCCCATAAAAAAGCCAATGAAGAACATCAGGAATAAAAGAATATTTACATTAGGATCGACCAACATTAGAAAGACCAACCCAGCTACCCATAAAGGAGAAGTTAAATAAACATAGGATAAATTAAATCTTTCTGAAAAAATTCCAAACAACAATCGATTAAGAGCAATACCACCCCAAAATAAGGAAAGCCCGAGACTGGCTTTGTTATTATCCAGGCCTTGATTTTTAAGTATAATTCCACCAAAACTTCCAAAGGTGCCTTCTATGCATCCAAATAAAATAATGGTAACAAAGAAAATCCATAGTTTTCCGGGAATTTTAAAATGCCTGGGAAGTTCGAAAAATGTTCCTTTTTCTAATTTTAAAAATAAAAAAGCGATAAAAGCGATAGTCACGACAATAAATATACTGCCGGGAACATACATCCAGTTTTTGACATCACCTATCAGATTCATCATTAATGGGGAAGTAAAGGTTCCCAATCCCACTAAAAACTGTAAGATCAAAATAGCAGAAGATCTTTTATTATCAAACAAGCTCGCGGCTAATGGATTTAATGTCGTTATAGAAAGTCCAAATCCTGTTCCTGTAAATGCTACCAAAATCATTAATACAGGAAACAATAAGAACTTTTCGTCCATAAAATAGTGAAGTATCCATAAGGTTCCCGTCGATATAATCATCAATAAGAGTCCGCAGCTCAAAACTATTTTAGGCCCTATTTTATTAACAAGAAAAGGAGCTCCTAAACAGGAAACAATAATGCAAATTACTTGTGGGATGAAGAGATTTCCAAACTTTGACGGACTTAACTCAAATAAAGAATGATCTATAAAAGCAGTTCCCAAAGCCGGAAATACAACAAAATTAACTCCTGTCAGAAAAGCCAGTAAATAGACGACAATGATGGTTACTGTTTTAGAATTCATGATGTTAAAACATGGGTTTTCAGATAATCTCCCACTCTTAATGCCATAGCAATAATGGTAAGTGCCGGATTTACCGCTCCACTGGAGACAAAGAATCCACCATCTACAATATATAGGTTTTCTAAATCATGTGCTTTACAGTTCGTATCAACCACTGAAGTTTTAGGATCTACACCCATTTTTGTCGTTCCATTCTGATGTGCTGGTGAAGCGATATCCATTCCTTTACTGAAATAAAACCCTTTGAATAAAAAGCTTTCAAATTTTCCGGATGCTTTTAAAGCTTTAATCAATTCAGCTTTTAAAAGTTCATGTCCTTTTTGATTGTTCTCAGAGTAGGTTATTTTAATCTGTCCATTTTCTACGGTCACCCTATTTTCAGGATCTGGCAGATCTTCAGATGTCAGCCAAAAATCGACTGCATGCTTAGCCATGAGTTCAAAAGTAAAACCTGGTGCAGGAATTGGACTATCTGCTTTAATCTGATGTTCATCGGACTTTCCCAACATCTGGATATGTCCTAAAGGAAATTCATAACCTCTGTTTGCATGGTAGAAATCATTGATACCAAATGTTTTTCCAAATTTTGTAGGGTTCGGCTCCGTATATAAAGCCACCAATGCTGTATTCTGATGAAACATATAATTTCTTCCTATCTGATCTGATGTATTGGCAAGACCATCAGGAAACTGTTCGTTTTTACTTTCCAATAATATAGCTGCAGAATTAATAGCGCCTGCAGAAAGAATCACCAGATCTGAAGTCAATGTTTTTGTTTCTCCATTCCGTTCTATTAAAACCTCAGAAATTCTCTTTCCTGTGCTGTCAGTGTTCAATTTTAGCACTTTTGCATTGGTCATCAATTCTACATTGGGATACTCCAATGCTTTGGATAATGAACATAGATGGGCATCACCTTTTCTTTCGGAAGCATCTGGAAAACCATCAAAACGATCTAATATGTAAGGGGCATTTGCTGTATTATGAGGTTCTAAATTCACCCCGATAGGCAATTCAAAAGGATGCAGTCCATAATTGGTTAATTCATCAACAATCTCTTGAATTCTCGGTTCGTGGGGTAATGGTGGATTAGGGTAAGGTTCAGAATCGAATGGTTCTGTTGGATCTGATCCTCTTTTACCGTGAACATGAAAAAGCTTTTCAGCTTCCAGATAATAAGCCTTTAAATCTTCATATTGAATAGGCCAGGCTGGTGAAGTTCCTCCATAATGTTGTATTTCTTTAAAGTCTTCTTCCCTCAAACGAAATAAAGCAGCTCCATAAAATTTGGTATTTCCACCTACATTATAATGCATTCCGGGGCGAAATGGCTTTCCATGTTTATCTAACCATAGATCTGTTGTTGTATATCTGTTCTTCTCAAAAACTTCTATAGAACCCCAGTTTTCTTTTTCAACAGGTACATAATCCCCTCTTTCAATAACCAGTATTTTCTTTCCACTGTCAGCTAATCTATAAGCCATTGTTGCACCTCCTGCTCCACTACCAATGATTATGATATCATACATCCTTTAAAATTTTAATCTATCTAAATTAAAGATTTAAAACCGGGGTTAGCTTAATAAAAAATTAAATTCCAATTGATTATATAAATAAAGAACCATGATTCTATGTGGATATGGTATATCAAAATAGTCTCGCGAACTTTATAGATTATGTAGATTTCACCTCATCATAAAAATAAAATCTGCAAAATCTGCGAGACTTAAACTTATGTTTTGACTAAAGCCATTTGAATATATTTATAATAAAAAAGTGGGCTAAAGCCCACTCCTATTGATATTTGTTTTTAAAGTACATAATCTCGTCGCACTTCTAACTTCTAACTTCTAACTTCTAGTACTTGCTTCAATCAAAAATGTACCTGCTTAATTTCTTCCTCAATTTCTTTAGGCGTTTCATCTTCTGATTTAACAAGAATCATCGTAAGAATAGCTCCAAGCAACATACAGACCCCACCTACTACAACGTAACCAATAGCATAGTTTCCGAAGAACCCACTTACTATAGGTCCGCCAAAAAGGCCATTGATAATTTGTGGAATGACAATGAAGAAGTTGAAAATTCCCATGTATACTCCCATCTTCTTTTGTGGAATGGCATCAATTAACATCGCATAGGGCATTGCTAAGATGCTTGCCCATGCAAATCCCAATCCTATCATAGAAATTTTGAGATAACTGATATCTTTAATAAAATACATAGAGATCAATCCTAATCCACCACAAAAAAGAGCTAATGCATGCGTTTGTTTTTTGCCAATTACTTTAGCAATCGGAGTTAATAAAAATGCAAACGGAATCGCCCATAAATTATAGTATCCAAATAATTTTCCTGTAAGATCTCCTGCTTTATTAAATTCAACAGAATGAGTATCTTGTGGTGAAAGTCCAAAATGATGGGTGGCTAAAGCACTTGTTGTAAATACCCACATGGTAAACAATGCAAACCATGAGAAGAACTGTACTGCTCCAAGCTTCTTCATTAATAAAGGTATTTTAGCAAAATCTTTAAAAATATCAGAGAATTTGGATGGTTCTTCAACCATCTCTTTCCCATTTTCAAATTCCGCAAATTCCTGTGGTGAATATTCTTTGGTACTCACAATGGTGTACAGGATACTTAATAATAAAACACCCGCTCCGATATAAAATGCATAAATAACATTATCAGCTACAAAACCTGCTTTTGCTACATTGGAAATTCCTAATTGTGTCAACCAATCAGGTAAATAAGAACCGATCACAGCTCCAATACCAATTAGTATTGTTTGAACAGAAAATCCAATTGTTCCCTGATGCTTGGGAAGCATATCGCCTACTAAAGCTCGGAAAGGCTCCATCGCAACGTTAATGGAAGCATCCATCATTGCCAAAAATATAACGGCTAATAACAATACATTAGCAGCCATCATTTGGGTAGCAGAAGCTGCATTAGGAAGTAAAACCAGACCAATAGCACATAAAACAGCACCAATTAGGAAATAGGGTTTCCTTCTTCCCAAAGGACTCCAGGTATTATCTCCCATATGTCCGATAATTGGCTGAACAATTAATCCGGTAACAGGTGCCACCAACCAAAACCAGGATAGCTCATGAACATCTGCCCCGAAATTGGCAAGAATTCTACTTGCATTTCCATTTTGTAAGCCAAAAGCCATCTGAATTCCTAAAAAACCCATACTCATGTTGATGATCTGAGTCATGGAGAGGTTTGGTTTTACTTTTTTACCCATTATCTATAGGAGGTATTATTTGGTTTTTAATTGCTGTAAAAGCACATCTTCAATAGGTGCTTTTTCAGCAACCACTTTATCTACTACATCATTCGGAACCGTTATAGAAAGAACATATTGCTTCACTTTCCAACTTCCGTTTATTTTTTCTACAACACCCGAACCACGACAGATTTTCATCTGAGTATCTAATAATTCATCAAACCATGCCAGTTTACCGTCCTTACTGAAATAGACATTCCTTTTAAGAGAAGTAAAATTCCATGTTTTCTTTTTGTCAAAATACGGTTTAGCCCAAATCATAAATGCTTTTTTATCCCAAACTTCGCTTGCATCGGTTCCTATGAACGTAGATTCATCAGCAAAGTAATTGAAATAAGCATTAAAATCTGCTTTCGCAGCTGCTACATTGAAACCATCAAGCATAGTACTGATATCGGTTTTATCTTTTTCAAATTTGGCGTCTTTAGATTGTGCCGAGAAATGGCTAAAATTTAACACTAAAAATATCAGTGTATAAATGATTGTAATTTTTTTCATATTCTAAATTAAATAAATTTATGTAACTATTTTTGTAATTCAATAATTAATGAAGTTTTTGCGGGTATGCTCATGGTACTTTGTAATGAAAATTCTTTTCCCGAGATGATATCCTTTCCTTTTTGGACATGATTCAAAGATTCAGCAAAACGTTTTAAATCTAATATCTGTTCTTTTTCGTTGTTGTTCAAAACGACCATCACACTTTCTTTTTCATTATATCTGAAATATACGAAAACATTGTTTTGAGGAATATAATTTTTAGTTTTTCCGGTGTGAATGACTTCTTTTCCTTTTCTCCAGTTCAATAACTTTTGGGTAAATTCATAGAATTCTTTCTGCTTTTCAGTTTGGGCTGAAGGATTGAAAGCATTTTGTTGATCCGATCTCCAACCTCCCGGAAAGTCTCTTCTGATATCTGCATCACCACCTTTCTCTTTATTCCCTCTCATCCCTATCTCCGACCCATAGTAGATCTGTGGAATTCCACGCACTGTAGAAATTACAGTTAATCCCATTTTATAAGCTTCCGGATTGGCATTAAAAATTTCGTTCCATCTTTCGGTATCATGGTTTTCAAAGAAGACCATCACATTATTGATATCCGGATAAAGGAAGTCACTGGTGAATACATTATACAATTTAATCAATCCACTATCCCAGCTTTCTTTTTCATTAAATGCTTTGGGTAAATCACCATACAACATGAAATCCATTACAGAGGGTAAATTAGAATTATAGTGAGCCGCCTCTCCAGTTTTTGAGCCTTTTTGCCATGCTGAAATCTGACCAGCCGTGTAGAGCCAGGTTTCTCCAACGATATTAAATTTCGGATATTCATCAGTAATTGCTTTCGCCCATTTCGCCATTGCTTCTTTGTCATTATAAGGATAGGTATCCACACGAAAGCCTCCTAATTCAGCATACTCGATCCACCAGATTGCATTCTGGATTAAATATTTAAGAACCAGGGGATTTTTTTGATTGATATCCGGCATTGTTTTATCAAACCACCCGTCTAAAGCATATTTTTTATCAATTTCAGAAGCGTTTGTATCAAACTGAGTTGTTGTTTTATAATTAGAGCGATAGAAACCTTTTTCTCCTTCATCAAACCAATGGATCCAGTCTTTCGTAGGTAGATCCTTGATCATCCAGTGTGAAATTCCCCAATGATTTGTCACATAATCTAAAACCAATTTCATTTTTCTTTTGTTCAACTCACGGGATAGTTCACGGTATTCTTCATTGGTACCATAACGACCGTCAATTTTATAAAGATCTGTCTGTGCATATCCGTGGTAAGAATACACTTTTTCGTTATCTTCAGTAACCGGAGTTAGCCATATTGATGTTGCTCCTAAATTTTGAATGTAATCAAGATTATTGATAATTCCCCGAAGATCTCCGCCATGTCTTCCATTGGGAAGGTTTCTATTGACTTTTTCGGTGAGATCAGGTCGTGAATCATTCTTTTCATCTCCATTAGCAAAACGGTCAGGCATGATAAGGTACATCACATCTTTGGAGGTAAAAGATTCCCGATTTGCCGAATTTGGTTCTCTTTGTTTGAGTTCATAAGAATAAGATGCTATATTTTTCCTATCCTTTTTCACGTTGATCTTAAAATTAGGAACTTTAATTTCGTTTGTATTGACCGTAAGAAAAACATAATTTGGATTCTCAACTTTCTGAATATCTTTTATTTGAATTCCATCTGACAGCTCAATTTCATTCTCAGCAATATTTTTCCCATACACTAATATCTGAAGTTCAGGATTTTTCATTCCTTTCCACCAAAAGGCTGGTTCCACCCTTTCTAATGTTTTTAATTGTGAGAACGCAAAAGAAACCGCTGAAAGAGCCAATATTACATATAGTTTTTTCATAATGGATTGGTTTAAAAAAACCTTACAGGAATAATCCACCTGTAAGGTTTAAGTTTTAAGTTTAATCTTAAAATTTATTTTATGGGCTTGATAGAGATTGCAAAACCTCCGCTTCTTACCATTTTGAAATTGATCTTAGACTTGCTTGTGATCTGCTTTTTGTAGATGTTATAGCTTTGTGGGTTGTCTATATAATCAGCATCTTTTCCATCTTCATATACTGTCGCTTCATATTTCTGACCTTTATCTAAGAAGGAAAAATCTACCATGTATTCACGTTTATTTTCATCGGTGATTCCTCCTACGAACCAATTTTCAGTTCCTTTAGCCTTTCTTGCTGTGATTACATAATCTCCAGGTTCAGCAGCTAAGATCTTAGTATCGTCCCAGTCAGCAGCTACATCTTTAATGAATTGGAATGCATCCATATGCTTCTTATAATTCTCGGGTAAATCAGCAGCCATCTGAAGTGGCATATACATCGTTACATACAATGCCAATTGCTTTACTAAAGTCGTTTTTACAAAACGTTTATCACCAGGGAAATAATAATCTAATTTGGTTTGGAAAATTCCCGGAGTATAATCCATTGAACCTCCCATCCATCTTGTAAATGGTAAAATAGTCTGATGATCTGCATTATTTCCTCCAAATGCTTCATATTCAGTTCCACGAGCTGCTTCTGCAGAAATATAGTTTGGATACGTACGGCTTTCTCCTGTTGGACGTACAGATTCGTGAGAATTGACCATGATCTTATATTCATTCGCTTTCTCAGCAATCCTGTAGAAATGATTGATCGTCCACTGGGAATAATGGTGTTCCCCTCTTGGAATAATATCACCAACATAACCCGTTTTTACAGCATCATATCCATATTTATTCATTAATTGGAATGCTTTGTCGGACCATCTTTCATAATTCGTTGCAGAACCTGAGGTTTCGTGGTGCATGATCAGTTTAATTCCTTTGGAATGAGCATATTCATTTAGCATCTTGATGTCAAAATCCGGATAAGGAGTGATGAAATCAAAGACAAATTCTTTTGAATGTCCGAACCAGTCTTCCCAGCCGATGTTCCAACCTTCAATTAAAAGTCCCTTAAATCCATTTTCTGCAGCAAAATCAATGTATTCTTTAACTTTTGTATTGTTCGCAGCGTGTTTTCCATTTGGAGTCAGCTTTGTAAAATCAGTTTTGTCTAAATGAACATTTTCTGCAGTAGAATAAGCCCATTGAGATTTTCCGATGATCATTTCCCACCATACACCCATGTATTTTGTAGGATGAATGTATGAAGTATCTTTATATTTTGTCGGTTCATTAAGATTAAAGATCATCTTTGAATCCATTACCTCTTCTGCTTTTGGAGAAACAATGATGGTTCTCCATGGTGTAACTGAAGGAGTCTGAATATATCCTTTTGCTCCCTGTCTGTCTGCAGTAAGGTGTGTTTTGAATTTGAAATTCTGAGCATCCACTTCTAAATGTGAAGCTGGATAATCTAAAACAGCTGCTTCTGCAACATTAACATATAAAGGATTTTTTCCTTCTTTTTTAAGCATTAATGGGGACTGAACTGCATTTTTAACCAATGACTGAGAAGCATTTGCATCAAAAGCCTTATCCCATCTGCCTGGAATTTCAGAAATCTTTGTTTCCTGATACTGATATTCCTGAGAATCATAATCGGCCACAATCCACCAAGCTTTCATATCAGTAGGAAAATCGATTTCAGAATCTTCCTCTCTGATCACAAAATAATTAAGATTTTTTTGCTGTGGAAATTCGTATCTGAATCCTAGTCCATCATTAAACAATCTGAATTTCACAACGATACTTCTGTCTGAAGAAGCCTGGTTAAGGGTAACCGCTAATTCATTATAGTTATTGATGTAATTTTTCTTTTCACCAAGTATCGGCTGCCAGGTTTCATTTTTAGAATCCCTTTTCTCATCTGTTTTTGTAAAACCGTTATTAAGGTCAAATTTTGCATCTTCCGCCTTAGCAATTTCTGAGGCAAACTTGATAGCTGAGTCTTTAAATAATCTCAATCCTAATTTAGAATCTTCAACAACTATAGCCCCATTATATTTTAAATTATAATAAGGTACTCCCTGCTTTAACTGAAAGTCCATTTCGAACTTTCCGTCGGGTGATTTTAAAGTTTGTGCATTAACGCCCGCAAACATCATTGAGAACAATAAAGCTCCAACTGTAATTTTCTTCATAATGACTATTTATAAGTTTTAAAAATAAATAAAGTGCTGCTAAAAAGCAACACTTTATCAGGCAATTCAGCCTGTTTTTATAATTTTGTAATCTTTAATTTGTAATCAGCAGAATTATGCAGATCTAATTCTATTTTATAATTACCTGCAACTGTCACTTTATATCCTGAATCACCAGTTACAGTATCTTCAATATTTAGGTAGGTCTGAACTGCAGTCCCCGACACTAAAGTCTGATCAGCATTTGCAGGTTGAAACTTTATAGCCCAATCGTCATTAGCTCTGAATTTAAACAAACCCGTGCTTGACAATTGAATTGAAGCTATTTCATATTTTTTAGTAGCAGGATTATAAACAAAATCAGTATCTGAATTCCAGCCAGTAGGCGTAGCATCTCCGATAATTCCAAAATTAGCTGCTACAGCAGAATAGGTATTTGCACTCCAATCTACTTTTAGATAATGAGTTCCAACAGCACTTGCAGTTATATCCGAACCGTCCACTTTTAATTTACCTGTATTCGTGCCATCATCTCCTTTATTACCAGGCCAATCTTGATTGATTGCAAATTTATATTTGCCCTTATCACTTGCTAAAGTAGTAACATAAATGAAACCTCTGTATTTCCCATCTTTTTCAGGTGAAAACAAATTGGGAGAATTTCCAGGAGTCCAATCTGCATATCCTGCTGCTCCGGCATATGCTCCCGGTACATTTATTTTAGGATAAACTAAATCTGGGTTTGGAGTATAAGGTGTTACCGTTACATTAATTACATTTGAGTAAAAAAATCCGGATCCTACAATTGTCTTTAATCTAATTTCTATCTGATTCGAAACATCTGGAATTGCCCCACAACTATACATTGCTGCATTCATTTGAGCATGGGTCATAGGAGACTTTATTAAATCATTACTGACATCAAAAGTAGAACTGTCTTTAAAACCTTTTCCTTTAACTCCAAATTCTATTTGCTGTTGCGTTACAACAGCTATATTAAATGTCGGCTTTGTCCAGGTAAAATTAATCACTGCATCTCCTGAAGTAACTTCATTTAGTACAACAGTAGTTTTATCGGAAGAAATCTTAGCTTGATTTACTTCATTTATTATAGCCTGATCTTCATCTTTTTCACAGGAAATAATCAACAGAGCAACAAAAGCTACGGCTATTATTTTTAAAAAATGTTTCATTTTAGATTCTGTTTTAAATTAATAACCAGGGTTTTGAATCAGGTTTGGATTAGCTACAAGATCTTTTGCGGGAATTGGGAAAAGATTTCTAAAGCTTTCAACTGCTTTTCCATCTTTTATATTTCCTTTCCAAGGCCATAAATAATCTCCTGTAGTATATCTTCCGAAACGAATAAGATCAGTTCTTCTGGTCATCTCCCACGATAATTCTCTGGATCTTTCATCCAAAATAAAATCTAAATTAATAGAAGTAACATTTCCACTGGTATTTTCGTAAGCTCTCTCTCTTAATTGGTTAATATAACCAACTGCTGTAGCAATATTTCCACTTCCCCCTCTAAGGGTAGCTTCAGCATACATTAAATAAATATCTGCTAAACGGTATAATGGAATATCAGCCTCAACCCATGTTTTGTCTGCTCCGGCAACACCATTACTTTTAATATTTTTAAACTTGACAAAAGCATAACCATCATTAAATGAACCTAAATCATTAATTTCAAGATTTTGATCTGTGGTAAAGAAATTACCTCTCTTATCAGCACCATTCGCCGGAAATTTAGCAACAAATGCTTTTGTAGTTCTAAGACCACCCCAGCCGCCATTAACACCATAATTTACAGCCTGCATTGACCCTCCGATAGCAGCATGAACCAAATAGGTAGTTCCACCATTGGTTTGTGTATTAACACCATCAAAGTTAACCGTAAAAATAGCTTCAGGATTATTTACATTATTGTCTGCAAGAAATAAATCTCCGTATTTAGGTTTTAAAGAATAACCAGCAGCTATCACTTTATTACAATATGTGATACAGTCATTATTTCTTTGTGTTCCTGTGTATACAGACGCATTAAGATACAATCTTGCCAATAATGACCAGGCTGCTGCTTTGTCTGCTCTTCCATAAGCATTTGCCTTTGGATCTTTCAAATCATTGCTACAAGCCAATAATTCCTGTTCAACAAAATTAAACAAAGCCGCCCTTTCAATTCTTTGAGGTGGGTTTGTAGATCCTGGAAGGTAATCTTCTTTTACGAAAGGTACATTTCCAAACATATCTAATGCGTGATAATAAGATTGTGCTCTTAAAAATCTTGCTTCAGTACGCATATATTTTGCCTGAGCTAAATTATCCCCCGTAATATTATTCTCCGCTAATTTTTCATCTGTTACATTTCTCAAGAATTCGTTACAAAAAGCAATTTCTGTAAAAATTCTATAATATAATGCTGCGATAAACTCATTTGAAGAATCCCAGGTCATCTTATGGATGGTATGCAGGTTACCATCATTCCATGCGATTACGGCTTCATCGGTAGATATAACATTCATGGTATACATCAATCTCGTATACTGAGAAAAACCACCATTAATACCATTGATATCAGTATCAGGATAGTTTGCTCCATCTCCACTTACCTGACCACCCATAGCAAGTCCACCATACAATTTTGCCAGAATATTAGGATAATTTCCAAAATCCTTATAAACATTTGCAGAAGTAGCATCTGTAATAGGCTCTCTTTCAAGATCATTAACACATGACGTCACAGATAACAATCCGATAACGGACGCTGTTAAAAATATATTTTTAAAATTTCTATTTGATTTCATCTTACTACTAATTAAAATTGAAAATTAAGACCCAATGAATAAATTCTAGGCATTTGATAATAACCATTGTCTATCCCGTTGAAAACCTCGGGATCAATACCAGAATATTTTGTAATCACAAAAACATTCTGTGCCATACCATACACTCTTAAACTACTTCCTTTAGAGAATACTTCTCCAAAATTATATCCGACATTAATATTGTCTAATCTTAAGAATGAAGCATTTTCCACATATATATCTGAAAAATATTGGGGTAGTGAAAATTGATAAGCAGGTGCTGTTGAATACACATTTTGTAAATATTCATTTGTAGATGCCGACTGCAATGAACTGTTTGAAGCTGCATTATTATAAACATAATTACCTAATACTGCTCTTGCGCTTAATCCAAAATCCCAATCTTTATAAGAAACTTTGGTAGAGAATCCTAAAATTGCATCGGGTGTTGTAGATTTATAATAATACTTATCTGAAGTATTTATTATTCCATCACCATTTCTATCAACATATGCTCCATTCAAAGGCTTTCCGTTGTTGTCGTAAACCTGTTGATAAACCCAGAAAGCATTTGGTGCATACCCTACAGCATGAGCCTGAATGGTATTTCCTGATCCACCCTCGATTCCTCCGACAGGAATATTAAAACTTGCATCAGCTCTTTCCAGAAGATTAGTGACCTCCGGTTTATAATGAGTTGCATTAAAATTGACCTCCCAAGTGGTATTCTGATTTTTAATAGGAATTACAGTAATACTCCCTTCAATTCCTTTATTTTTCATATTTCCTACATTAAGTAGGTTTTGATTACTTAAGTCTCCTGCAGCAATTGGAGAAAGAACCAGTAACTTTTCAGTATCCTTCTGGAACAAATCTATGGAACCAAAGATTCTATTATTTAAAAATCCATAATCTATTCCTAAATTCTTAGTTGTTGTTGTTTCCCAAGTAAGATTAGGATTATAAATATTAGGTCTAAACATATAATAGTATTGATTACCAAATTGATAGTAAGCACCATCATTACTTGGATTATATGCTGCATAAGCCGGATAATTGAATGGTTTATTGCCATCTAACCCAGGTAACTCCTGCTGTCCTGTTTTCCCCCAACCTGCTCTTAGTTTCAAGGTACTTATTGAAGAAACACTTTTGATAAAGCTCTCTTCATTTAACTTCCAAGCTACCGATACTCCTGGGAAGTTACCCCATAAATTATCTCTTGTTCCATTAAAAAAACGCGAAGATCCATCTCTTCTTATAGATCCTGAAACAATATATTTGTTTGCTATAGTAAATATTGCTCTTCCATAAAAAGATATTAATGTATTTTGGGTTTCAAAATCATTATTAATTTTGGTTGGGGCATTTCCTTTGTAATTGATAGATCCGGGAATAATAGTTCGAAAATCCTGGTATGAATAACCTGCAGTAACATCAACTCCCGTATTAATTGAAGAAATATTTTTAACGTAATTAAAATAAGTTTCCAATAGCTTATTCTTTTTCTCCATTCTAAAGATGGTAGAACTTCCCATATCGTTCACTCCGGGTCTGTACAGTGCACTTACTTTTTTCTGTCCGTCACTTCTGGTATAATCATAACCAGCATTTACATTAAAATGTAAGTCTGGCAGAAAATGAAACTTATAATCTAACTGGATATTTCCTAATCCTCTTAAAACTGATGAAACATCATGAATTCCATTAATCATTCCTAATGGATTTGAGTTAGCATTTACATTCGTACCATTTACAGATCCGGCATCAAGCCATTCATAATACCCTCCAAAATTAGAATTCCCTGAATACACAGGTTGTGTGGGATCGAAATAAGTTGCTGTTTTAATCACACCACCATCTACGAATCGGTTATCAGTAAAAGTTCCTTTTGTACTTACATTTACGGATAAGTGATTATCAAAAAACTTGGGGTTTAAATTCAAGCCTACCGATGTCCTTCTAAACGAATTGGTTTTTACAATACCATTCTGCTCATTATAACCAAGTGATAAACGGTATGGCAAGCCTTTGATTCCACCCGATAATGCAATGTTATTATCTGTGCCCCATGCTGCCTGATAAATTTGATCTTGCCAGTTCGTATTTGCATTCCCTAGTTTCGTTTTATACCCTGCAGGAGCATAGGTATTTACAAAATCCCTGAACTGGTTAGCATCTAAAACATCTACATTCCCCATTTTTGTAGAAACCGAAGCAACCGTAGAGAAATTAACTCTGAATCTACCTGCAGTTCCTTTCTTTGTGGTTATTAAGATAACACCATTAGTTGCACGGTTACCATAAATAGCTGTTGCGGATGCATCTTTTAAAATATCAAATGTTTCAATATCATTTGGGTTGATCAATGATAAAGGATCAGCTGCACCATTAACTCCTACAAAGTCCTGTGGAACACCATCAATAACGATGAGTGGTGAGTTATTACCATTTAAAGAAGCCGTTCCCCTAATTCTTATCGCTGTTCCAGATCCGGGAGCACCACTATTATTCGTAATTTGTACACCTGGAGTCTTCCCTTGTATCAGCTGGCCTGCGGATGTAGCACCTCCGTTGAAATCTTTTGAAGATACTGAAGTTATGGAGCCTGTAAGATCTGATTTCTTCTGCTTTCCATATCCAATCAATACAACTTCCTCTATTTTCTTTTCTTTAGTAACAGAGTCTTGTGCATAAACCATTGTACCAGCTAGTAAAAAGGCAGGCGCAATTTTTAATACTGTTGTAAAATTTCTCAAAATATTGTTTTTTTTAGTTTCGTTTCTGTAGTAATACTGGTAGAAAGCCAGCTTTGCAATTTATAAAAAAAATATAATTATCATAAATTTAATAAAAATTCAGATAATTTTATGTAAATTGAACGACCTCCAAAGATTAGATATCTGCTTTCCATTTACTTACACAGTCATATGTCATGCATAATAATATTCTACATTTAATATAAAGTTAAACAACCGTTTAACAAATTGTAATATTTGTTTTGTATTTAAGGCCTTATTGAAGGTAATGTTTGCAGACTATCACAAATTTTCGAGAGATATTCCGTATATTTGTAGTTAAATTATTACTATAAATGTCAAACAGAAAGATGATTACGGCAGCTTTGCCTTATGCAAACGGACCGGTTCATATAGGGCATTTGGCAGGTGTTTATATTCCTGCGGATGTTTACGCAAGATTTCAAAGAAGATCAGGAAAAGATGTAGCGTTTATCTGTGGTTCAGATGAACACGGAATTCCTATTACTATAAGAGCTAAGAAAGAAGGAGTTAGTCCTCAGGATATTGTGGATAAGTACCATGAGATCATTAAAAAGTCTTTTTCAGATCTGGGAATTTCATTTGATGAATATTCCAGAACGACTTCCAAAAAACATTATGAGACCAGTCAGGATTTTTTTAAGACTCTTTATGAGAAGGGGAAATTTACTGAGGAGGTTTCAGAACAATATTTTGATGAACAGGCTAATGAATTTTTAGCTGACCGATATATCGTTGGAACATGCCCGAATTGTGGGAATGAAAATGCGTATGGAGACCAGTGTGAGAGATGTGGTTCTACCCTTTCTCCTTCAGAACTGATCAATCCAAAATCAATGTTAAGTGGAAATGTACCAATTCTTAAAGAAACCAAAAACTGGTATCTTCCTTTAAATGAATATGAAGATTTCTTGAATGAATGGATCATTGAAGGTCACAAAGATGACTGGAAACCCAATGTATACGGACAGGTAAAATCATGGCTGAATGATGGTTTAAAACCTCGTGCAATGACCAGAGATTTAAACTGGGGTGTTCCGGTTCCACTTCCGAATGCTGAAGGAAAAGTATTATATGTATGGTTTGATGCACCGATCGGATATATTTCTTTTACCAAAGAATGGGCTGAGAAAAATGGAAAAGACTGGAAAGATTACTGGCAAAGTGAGAACAGTGATCTGGTACACTTCATTGGAAAAGATAATATTGTTTTCCATTGTATTATTTTTCCGGCGATGATGAAAGCTCATGGAAATTATATTATGCCGAAAAACGTTCCGGCATTTGAATTCCTGAATCTTGAAAATGATAAGATTTCAACGTCAAGAAACTGGGCAGTTTGGGCTCATGAATATGTTGAAGAATTTCCGGGGCAACAGGATGTTTTAAGATACGCATTGCTTTCTTCAGCTCCTGAAACCAAAGATAATAACTTTACCTGGAAAGATTTCCAGACGAAAAACAATTCTGAACTGGTTGGAATTTTTGGTAACTTCATTAACAGAGTTGCTGTTCTTATCCATAAATATTATAATGGAGTTGTTCCACAGGGAGATGTAAATACTTCTGAATTAAAGGAAATAAATAAATCTGCTAAGGAAATTTCAGCTTTTCTGGAAAACTATGAATTCAGAAATTCTTTGACAGCATTAATGAATTTGGCTCGTTTTGGAAACCAATATCTTCAGACTGAAGAACCTTGGAAAACCATTAAGGATAATCCTGAAAAAGCAGCACATTCATTATTTGTTGGTGCTCAGATTGCTGTAGCTTTAGCTCAGTTATGTGAACCGTTTATGCCTTTCAGTTCTGAAAAGTTATTGAATATGTTTAATGTTCAAAAATTGAGCTGGAATGATGTTGAAACAAAATCTGTTTTAATTGAAACCGGACATACAATTAATGAATCATCACTTCTTTTCTCAAAAATAGAAGATGATGTTATTGAGGCTCAAATTCAGAAACTTGAAAATACGAAACAAAATAATAAGAAGACAAACCCTAACGCAAAACCAATGAAAGAGGAAATTACTTTTGACGACTTTACAAAAATGGATCTTAGAACAGCTACGATCACTGAAGCTGAAAAAGTAGAGAAAGCAGATAAATTATTAAAGCTTACCGTTGACACAGGGGTTGATGTAAGAACAGTAGTTTCAGGGATTGCAGAAAGCTTTAGTCCGGAAGAACTGATTGGAAAGCAGGTAATGATCCTATTAAATCTTGCACCAAGAAAGATCCGTGGAATTGAATCTCAGGGAATGTTATTATTAACGACAAAACCAGACGGTAAATTATCTTTCGTTACTCCAGACGACAGCAATGTTGAAAATGGTATCGAAATAGGATAATCAGCTCTATTTATAATAAAAAGACGCATGGAGTTCCATGCGTCTTTTTTATTTTCTTCCCTATTGCGAGGAACGAAGCAATCTCATCATCAAATCTAAATTATTTATTTTTCAATTTGAGGTTGCTTCGCTTTGTTTGCAATGTCAAAACGTTTTACTTTTTTGTTAATCTAGCTAAATAGGCATCCTCGTCCTGCATTACTTTTTCAATGGCAAATCCATTATTCTCTGCAGCGTTTTTTAGCGTTTGAAAATCAAGATACAACCATTTTATAGGCTCCTCTGATTCTTCTTTGTAATGAACCACATAATCTAATTCTCCATAATACCCTTCTGCAGGAATGTATATTCCACCATCCTCATCTCTATCGAACATATATAGAATATCTGTACTATCAATTAAGATTTGTCCGTTATCGTTAAGCAAAGATCGTAATTTTTGAAGGTAGGTATCGATTTCGGCCAGGCTCCCAAATATTCCGGTTCCATTCATTAACAGTAAAACCGTGTCAAAAGTTCCTTCAGCAAAGTCAAGCATATTTTTACAAACAGCATTTTTAATTCCTCTGAGTTTACAAACCTCAACAGATTTTGGCGAAATATCTAATGCTACAACATCCAGATTTCTTTCGTTCTGAAGATACAAAGTATGTGAACCTGCTCCTGCTCCAATATCCAAAATTTTTCCATGAGCTAATTCCAGAGCTTTCTGTTCGAGATCGTTCATCTCTTCAAAATCTCTGAAAAGATATTCTACCGGAAGTTCATCGAGTTCAGAAATCGAGGTTTCAGTTTGCAAATCTTCAGGATTGTCATTGTGATAATAGTCCCAGATCGCCTTACCCATTAAATCTTTCATAGCTATTTTTAATGGGGCAAAGATACGGGTTTGACTTGAAAAATAAATACAGGATATATTATTACAGATATTGGCAGAAGCTTATATCCGCAATAACTTTATAGCCCCGATAGTAACGGTTACCCCGCAGCAAAGGATGGGAATGGTTTGGAGCGAGGAGTATAAGTGGATAGCGGGAAAAAGCTCCTTATTATGATCTATAAAGAAAAAATGTCTGTCATTAAAAAACCCGAATGTAATGTCTAGGCTCTATTTATTGATCTGAATTCATTTCTTTTCGGCGTTCAGTTTGTGATTCATCCTGAGCCACACCAGCCTTCCAATAGGAATATGCATACAGCTCCGATTGTTTCCAATTTTTTTCTTTTCTGAAATAAGAACGAATTTCTTTTACTGTTGACAGTTCACAAGCGAGATATCCAAATTTTGAGGTTTCGGGAATCACTACATTTCTCACCGTTTCAGTCAGGTTATTTCCTAAATGAGAATCAGGATTATGAACCCATATAAACTCAATATCAGCTTTAGTTTCTATTTTTTGCTCGTCTTCTTTTCCATGAACCTCAATCACGCAAACTCCTTTTGCCGTTTCCGCAAGGGTTTCTAAAATAGCACTTAAAACCGGGATAGCCGTACCATCACCAATCAGAAAATACCAATCGACCTGGGGATACAATTCTTTCCTCTCTGTGCGCATCATTATTCCTAATTTTGAACCTTTCTCTGCATCTCTCGCCCATTTTGAAGCGGGGCCACCGTCACCATGATCCACAAAATCAATAAATAGCTCATTGGTCTTAAAATTAATCCCACGATGGGTATACGTTCGGATGGATGGTGCTACCTCTTTCGAAGGATGGATCCACTGATGACCGTCCCAATCTGGAAAGTAAATTTCATTCAATTCCTCTGGAGGAATGGCAATTTTATTGTTATCCCCGATGGTGGTATCTTTAAATTGTAAAACATCTTCCGAATGGAGATATACCCTGATAAAATGTGGTGTTATGTACTCTTTTTTAGTGACTTCTGCAACAATCTGCCCGGTTTGAATTTTAGTCATAACTGAAATTTTAAAATTAGATGTAGCTTCAATAAATACATGAAGCCCTTTAATAAATGAAAATGAATAATTATAATTGTCTTCATTAACCCTTTGCTTTGAGCAATGCAAATGTACTTAAATATTATTTTTATTACGTCTAAATAAAAATAATATTATATAAAATTATTCATCACAGCTAATTCGTTGTTTTTTATGATACACTAGGAAAACGTAAAACCCCAGCTTAAAAAAGTCCGGGGTTTTACTAGTGAAAAACAAGGTATCTTCAGATGGCAGGACCTGCCGCATCTTTTATTTCTTCTAATAATTGTTTACGTTCTCTCAATCTTCTTCTTGCAATAACTGATTTTCCACTAAGCATTCTGATAAATCTCAAATACTGAAAACGTTCTTTTCCAAAATGGTGTGTCAGGACATAGGCTAATACCCCAAAACCAATCAAAACAATACAGCCGAATATTTTTTTGCCTGCAATAATGATCGCATTGAGTTGGACTGTTTTCATATTTCCGGCCAGAGTTTGCGGACTTATTGTCATGCCATCGATGTAAACAGCCAGATCCCCAATTGCCACAACTTGAAAATGATATTGAAACCAAGAATAGATTGCAGAGAAAAGACCAACAGCGAGGAAAGTTCTCCAAACCAATACAAGACCTATGGCCGCGAGCATATCATCAAGTTCTAATTTATCCAAAGTATAAAACCAAACAGAAATGAATAACGAACACATTCCATAGCCTTTTAAAAACATAGGAAGATACCATCTTTCATAACTAAACTCCAGCACCATGGAAAAGTACATGATCATTGCATATCCTACCATAGCAGAAAACCCAGAGAAAATAAACATTTTGAGTGGTTTTTCTTTTTTAAACCAAAAAATAGCAATGAGTCCAGCCAATATAATTCCCGGAATCATCAGAATATTAAGCCTGGCATTGGTTAACTGATCATATCCTAAAACACCTACTGCAAAGGTATTTTGTAAGGTCGTTGTACCTAAAAACATCCCAAGCCAAAACAACATAAACAATCCATTTTGCACATTATTTCTTTTGAATATGGTGAATGACAAATAAGGTCTTTTTAACGTTAACTGACGGATTGCCAATAATGCAAAACTTACAAAAGCACCAATACTGGCATTCATTATTTTGGAGGAATTCCACCAGTCCTGTTGTTTTCCAAATGAATACACATAAGCTGAAAACATGAATGTGGAAACAAAAAGTAAAATACTCAACCAATCAATATAATGCAATGGAACTTTAAGAGCAAAATATTTATCGTGCATAAAAATCCAGTGTATCAACGCTAATATAAAACATAAGACTGCTACAATAATGTAGAAATGTTGCCAGTTATACAATATAGAAACCTCTACTGCATAATAGCTTGCAATCTGATTCATCATCAAAACGAAGGTATAAAAGGCTCCATAAAATACACCGCGGTTTCCTATCATTGCCATTAATGGCAAGAACAGTTCAATGGTCACCATCATTTTTAAAAATCCAATGATCAAAGCAGTGATTACCATTACCATTGGTTGTAAGGTTGTTGCATTCACATAGCTCAATAATCCCAAGAGAACAAGGATTAAAACAATCTTGTCACGGACCTTGAATCTCATCTTCATTCTAAGAACTACCGGCATACAAGCCCCCATTCCTATCGTTGTGGCATAGTTCGCCCAAATAAAATATTCTGAAAGGGCTCCGGTACCACCAACGAGATAACTGATATTACCAGTGTACACTCCACCCAATGGCATTACCACAGCTAATAGCAGCACAATAAGCAGAAGCTGAACCGGTTTTGGAACCCAGTCATGATATAAACCTTTGTTGTACATATTTATATTTTTAAAGTTGAAAATTGATGGTGGAATGTTGAAAAAAACTCTTTACAATTTTAATTCTCATCCTTCAATTTTTTAATCTTTCACATCAATATTCACATTCATATTCATTCCGGCGCTGAGCTTACTGATGTCTTCTTTTTTATTAGAGGCTGTAAATTCTATTCTAACCGGAATTCTCTGCTGAACTTTAATAAAATTACCTGTAGAATTATCTGTAGGAACATTTGAATATCGCGATCCCGTAGCTGCTGAAACTGCTGTGACTATTCCTTCAAATTTTTGTCCGCCTAATGCATCAGCAGTCATCATCATCTTTTCTCCGATCTTAATATGGGGCATCTGACTTTCCAGAAAGTTAGCCGTTACCCATTTTTGACCATTTAATACGATGGTCGCTACCTGTTGTCCCGGCTGAATTAATTGACCCTCGGAGATTGTCCTTCTTCCCATTACCCCATCATAAGGAGCCGTAATTACAGTGTAAGAAAGATTTATTCTCGCCATATCTAAGGCAGATTTTGTTCTTTTTATTTCAGCATCATTAATTCCTAATTTACTTTTAACCTCGGTTGTAGAAAGGTTAGCTGATTGTTTTTGATTAACTAACGTTTCATAAGCTGCTTTTTGGGCATTATACTCCGTTTTTACCTGATCAAACTGTTGTCTTGTTACCGCTTCAGAAGCTAAAAGGTTTTTATATCTGTTTAAATTCTGTTCAGCATTCCACAATCTGGCTTTCGCTCCTGCAATATTAGACTGCATTACATTTACGTTATTGGAAACCGTATTAACTGATGAACTTGTCGCTGAACGTTGTGCCAAAGCATTCTGATAGGCAGCTTCCGCCTGTCCTAACTGTGTTATGATTTCATTCTTATCTAAAATAACTAAGGTATCGCCCTTTTTTACCTGTTGGTGTTCAATGAATTTTATTTCTTTAATATATGCTGAAACTCTGGTATTAATAGGATTGATAAATTCTTCCACCTGAGCTGCTTCTGTATAACTCTTATCTCCAATGTGAAAATATTCCCTAACCAGCCAGAATAATCCAAAACCTATTACCAGGAATACAATGATGTTAGAGATAATTGCTCTTATTTTATTTTTTCTCGATTCTTTTTTCTTAGCTACTACACTTGATGCTGTAGAAGCCGGTTGTGTATTTTGTTGTTCCATGTTTTCCATTATCTTGATTTTCAGTTTTAAAAATTAAAGTGTTCCTGTCGATTTCAAAAGATTATAGTATTGATATAAAACATTGATCTCAGCATTCGCAAAATCCAATTCTGACTGTAACTTTTGATTTTGAGCATCGATCATTTCCGCCTGTACCGCAAGCTGGTTTAAGTATTTAGCTTCAGTTATTTTATAGTTTTCTTCTGCTAATTGTTTAGCATCATTAAGGATATCTGCCTGCTGAATCGATTCCTGATATTTTACGTAGGCAGCATTTACCCCCATATCTATATTCTGCTGAGCTAAAGTCATGCTGTCATCTGCCTGGTTTTTTTGTATTTCTCCAAGCTTAATTTTCTCTTTAGTTTTATAAAGATTATCAATATTATAACTTAAAGAAACACCTGCCTGCCAACCTCCGGAATACATATCCAAAACAGGATTTCTTGTAGTAATCGGCCTTTGTAGCGTATAACCTCCAAAACCAGATAATGTAGGAAGCTGATCTGTTTTTATAATTTCAATGTTTTTACTGGCCATATCAATATTGGTTTTTGCAGATTTTAGCTGTGGATTGCTATTATGGGCCAGGTCTACAAAATAATCCATTCCAATTCCTACTTCTTTACTCGCTAAACTCTCAATGGGAATAATTTCAGTATCAGCGGTTAAACCTAGGGCAATATTTAAATTATAGTTAAGGATCTTTCTATTGTTGAGCAATGTTAAAATCCCCTGATCTAAATTTTTTATTGCCAACTCACTACGGATCACCTCATTTCTAGTTACCATACCCTGTTGGTAGAATTTTTGAATATTCTTTAAACGTTCCTGAGCCAACTTTTTATTATTTTGGAAAACGGATTCCTGATTACGGATTGTATGTCTTCAAAATAAA
>NZ_JAGGPT010000012.1 GCF_018613715.1 Chryseobacterium sp. ISL-6
AAGAAATAATATAGGATAGAGCATCCCGATTTACTTAATCGGGACGGTCAAAGGTTCGAATCCTTTCGCGCTCACTTTAAAACTCACAATTCATATTGTGAGTTTTTTTGTTTTCAGCCATCTTTTAAAAATATTCTAAGATCATCTTTTACCTCCTTAATTGCATATTCCAGCTCTTGGTCATTAATTTGAGTAAACTGCATTTCTACTACTTTCCTATTGGATAATTTGCCATACATTCTTACTATGTCACTAATTCCGCATTTTGCAGCCCTTGCTATCCCAAAATCTTCATTAAGAATATACCTTATGCATAATCCTTCCAACCATTCGGGATCATTTATTCCATTGATTGCTCCAATAATTACCTCTATAATATTTGTATTGCTATCAAGAATTTTTATTACTTCGGATTTGCTTGTATAATTATAATTTTGGTAGTGCATATTGATCAATTCTGACAAGTTTTATTCAATTAAAGAATCATTCTTTAGTACCTGTTCTAATGCTGGTAGGTACATTTTATAAAAATCTGTTTCTTTCAATTTTATAATATCTGTTTTTATATTAGTATTCGTAGAGTTACTTTTATTACTTACCCACAATTATACCTATACAATTGTGAGAATGCCTTGATTGATTAATCTTGAAAATACTGTTCAAACCATTGATCAAAAATCTCTTTGTACTTTTCCTGAGCAACTTTAATCAGCAAATTAGGATCTTCAATTTGATCAAAATTGTAGTCTCCTTTCATCCACTTTAAATATTCCCTCAAATCTTCACTCTCTCCATAACTCTCTTCGTCTCTGTAAAAATAAGCTTCATCAAAATCCACTCCAATTTCAGTATCATAGGTGAGCAAGTAAAAAAGTTGCAAGATATTGACTGCAACAATATGAACACCACCTTCATCTCCAAAAACCACAATAGGCATTTGATTTAAGGGCTGATTGGATCCATCATTCCAAACTGCATAAATTGAACCCGAACCATTTGCCTGAGCAAAAGGAAATAAACGATTCAAAAAACTCTCATCCTCGCTCCAACTCATCAATCCAGATTTATCATCTATTAAAACTCCAAAACCATCTACATAATTTTCGAAAGAAGAAATATTGTTCTGAAAATAGATCAATTTTTCCAGCTCCGTTGGGATTTCGCTTAGCCCCAAATTCTCTTTAAATTCTATGATATCTATCATTTCTTTTATTATTTAAAATAGGTCCACCTTATAATTTTCCGACAAGGTAAATGTAAGAAAATGTAAAAATTTTTTACGCAAAAGAATCATCTATCTAACGATATTTATTTCTATTTTCACATTATGTTTATAATTAAAAAAATATGACAACACATCAATATTGGGGCTCCGTAGATCAAGATTGGGCAGGTTTTTCATCTCATATCTCATTCTCTCATCCGTTTTTCACAGAACAGAATATTACTATATTTCTTGGAGAAGAGTTTGATGATGATGGAGAAGAAATTGAAGAACCACCCACTGAAAATCAGCTGGCAGCGTTTGCTATCACTTATCAGGATTTTCTAGATAACATAGATGCAAACTTGGGTATTATTCAAGATCAAGCCTTCACTTATTATCAAAAGCATTATGCTCATTATTTTGAAAACCCAGAAAAATCCGGCGAAGCAGCATTGGGTATTGATAGTGTAGAAAGCCACAATGAGTATATTAAAGAACTAATGTATTTACGGGTTTTAGAAAACCACACTATTAAAATCAGTATTCGTTATCAGGTGGATACCGAACATGGAATTGAATTTAAGCTTGTAGGTGGGCAGATAGAAAAAGTTGGTGGAATTGCAGAGACATAATTGCTTGTTAAGCATTCTAAAATACAAAAGACCGGAAAATATATTTTCCGGTCTTTTTTTATAATTTTTTCTTTGTTGGATACGAGCGAGACGCTAGCATTAGCACAGGAGAATATGACTTTTAGATCCACAAATCATTGAAATATTTTGCAAAAACATCTAATCCTTTTTGGATTTTTTCCTCCCTTTCATCTATTGAAATATTCTCAAATTTTTTTGGATAACAATAATATTCAAATGGGAAAATCATTTCCCCGAGCCTATCACTCCAAAACCTAAACATTAAATCAACAGTCATCTTTTTATCTTCAAAAAAGATTTCATTTTTGAAATCAGGTAAAGTTGGCATCTCCTTTTTATCTACTTTATCTTTAAAAGCTTTTAGCATTGGATAAATACTTTCGGATAAAGTATATTTTAAATCGTATAGTTCCTCTTTTCTCATTATCTAACTTTTTTAAATGACCCTTTTTTATAATGTAGATTTGTAATATAAGCACTACCATCACTACCAGTTACTATTCTTGCTTTATCTCTGGTTGCACAATTTTCTCTCTGCTCCGATGTAGGTGACTCATTTAAATCATAAGTTCTATAATCAATATTAACATTTTTACCTTTTTTAGGTAATATTTCAAAATTTTCCAATTCTTTTGCATTAAACTTCTATGGATTATTATATACTCCAGTCTGCTGCTCTATCATCGTTTCTCCGAATGGTAAATCTAAGAAAAATTGATCATTCCCATTACTCTATTATTTCTGCCATATTATTATTAAGTTTATTTTACGCTTAATTAACAGACCATCTCTACATAGATTTAACATAATGATTAATAACCTTATAGCGACAATCATTTTTAATTCAGTAATATTTTATCAATTTTTATTTTTTTAATTCAAAAAACTATCATATATTTGCACCCACAAAAAAAGAGGTAAAACTCGTTTTTAGATGACCTTTAATCGGGGCGTAGCGTAGTCCGGTCATCGCGCCTGGTTTGGGACCAGGAGGTCGCAGGTTCGAATCCTGCCGCCCCGACTTTTTTAAAATAAAAACCTATTTAGGGTGCGTAGCTCAGCTGGATAGAGCATCTGCCTTCTAAGCAGACGGTCAAAGGTTCGAATCCTTTCGCGCTCACTTAAAACTCACAATCTTTATTGTGAGTTTTTTTGTTTACATAATTCATGTATTAATTCACACAAAATAGAGCATCCCGATTGTAATCGGGACAGTCAAAGGTTCGAATCCTTTCGCGCTCACTTAAAACTCACAATCTTTATTGTGAGTTTTTTTGTTTACATTAGTTTCATGTGTTATTTCTACATACTTTATTCTAAATCTTTAGACAAATATTATATTGGTCATTCTTGTGAAAGTCTACAAGAAAGGTTAAGAAAACATCTTTCAAACCATAAAGGTTTTACAGCAAAAACCAAAGACTGGACTATTATTTATTTTGAACCTTTCAATACCAAATCCGAAGCATACAAAAGAGAAAGAGAAGTAAAAGCTTGGAAAAGTAAGTATAAAATACAAAACCTTATTAAACCATCAGATAAGATAGAGCATCCCGATTTTTAATCGGGACGGTCAAAGGTTCGAATCCTTTCGCGCTCACTTAAAACTCACAATCTTTATTGTGAGTTTTTTTGTTTTATAATTTCATGTAGCAATTCAGATAAGATAGAGCATCCGATTTTTAGTCGGGACGGTCAAAGGTTCGAATCCTTTCGCGCTCACTTAAGGAGATAGGTATACTTTAGCTAATTGGTACTCGCCTCTTTACCAAATTTTTTCAGCGTTATAAAATGCGAACGCAGCGCGGATAAAAAGCTCTTATTTTCATTGTAAGGCAAATTGAACTCCATCGCTGTCTTTTTTACAATGACGGAGATCTCTCCATAGTGTATGTGGCATACTTTAGGAAACAGGTGATGTTCGATCTGCCTGTTCAGTCCACCAAGGAAAAATGCTGCGAGCTTATTGTGTGTTGCAAAATTCGCAGTTGTACGCATCTGATGTTCTGCCCAGGCTTCTTCCATCTGTCCGGATTCGTTAGGCACAGGGAAATTAGTGCCTTCAACAACATGAGCCAGCTGAAACACCAGTCCCATCGTTAAGCCTTCGGCAATATGCAGAAACAAAAAGCCGATCAGAAACTGCCACCAGCTTACATCCATTACCAATAGGGGCAATACAATAAAAAGGAAGTAATAAAGCGCTTTATAGAAAAATAAATTGAAATACTCCAGCTTCGGATGTTTGCTTTGATGTGCACCGATCTTTTTCTGGAAAAACTTCACAAAATCCTTACGGAATACCCATGACAGGGAGGCCAGACTGTAAAGCGGAAAGGCGTACCAATGCTGGTATCGCTGAATGCGATTCACTTCATCTTCTTCAGCAATCCGGATCAATCCCGGTGCTACCTCAATATCCTCGTCGTGGCCAGGTATATTTGTATAGGTGTGATGAACCACATTGTGGGTGATACTCCAAACATATGGATTGGCGCCGATCAGGTTAAAAATAATCCCAAACAGTTTATTCACTTTTTTATTACCAGAGAGGGCACCATGTATAGCGTCGTGACACACATTGAAGCCTACAAAGGCACTAAACATACCCAGAACTGCAGCAAGTGGTAAGAACATCCAGATAGGTAATGGAGCCAAAATGATTAAAAGGTAAACTCCTGTGAACCCAGCAAGGAAAAACGCAGTTTTACCCCACATGTGGACATTAGCATGTTGACTTAATTGATGCTGACTAAAAAATTGATCTACTCTACTCCTTAGGGTTGCATAAAAAAGAGAGCCAGAAGTTGATGAGAATTTTACTTTTTGTGACATAAGATATCTTGTTTGATCTACCTGACGCGAACAAACAGATGTGCTAAAATCGGGTGTTTGAATAAGGAGGGTATTGAGTTTTCCGGTACATTACCAGATTGTATATATGTATAACGTATTAATTGTTAATTTATTATAGTTTCATAAAACGCACATCTATAAGGTTGTGTCGTTACTCGAATTAATTGTATCCCTTTGTAATAAATATTACCTAAAAAGACGGACAGAACATTAGAAAACACCTCGCCTTCATTTACTAAAAAGCTCAATGACAACCCCTTATGTTCACTTTAAAACTCACAATTCTATTTATTCATTTATAATAATGTGCCCTAATATTTTGTACATTAGCTTTATCTAATTTCTTTCTCTTATTAACCCAACCGAACTGTGACCGAATATAATGTAGCCCAATTTGTTGATATTTTACAATCACTATTTCCTTTATCAGATAGTGAAAAACAAACATTAATATCCGGCATTAAAGCTTTAAATCTGAAAAGTGGAGATTCTATCATAAAAGAAAATACAACAGCAAATGATTTGTTTTTCCTTCAGAAAGGATTGGTAAGAAGCTTTTACTTTAAAGATTACAAAGAAATAAACACCGAGTTTTTCTTTGAAAATAATTTTCTCACAGCATTGACAAGCTTTCTGACTGGCGAAAAAACAAAACTGAATTTTCATTGCATTGAAGATTGCGAAATCATTGTAATACCAAAAAATTTAATCGATCAACTTTTAAGTGAGGATAACAAATGGTATAGATTAACCCATACAATATTAGAAAACGAATTTATTAAAAAGTGCAGAAGGGAAAGTTCATTTTTACTTCACGACTCCGCTGAGCGTTACTTTTACTTTCTATCCCTCTTTCCAAAATCAGAAACAAGAATCCCTCTTTTTCACATCGCCTCCTATCTTGGAATAAGTCCGGAGACATTAAGCAGGATCAGAAGTAGAAAAGTAGACTCAATTGATATAAGTCAAGTAGATAACATTTAAGTTTTTTCACCTTTGTTCAAAACATAACAGTTATGGATAAACGAGTGAAATTTGATTTTGAAATTTATTTTACCAACGGAGGAAACATAAAAGGGGAAGACTTCAGGCTTGATATTGCAGGAGTTGATATTACAGACAAAGAACTTGCAGATTATATTGTTAAAGATTTAAGACTTCTAATGGTCAGAAAAACAAATATTATCAATAAGCAAATCTTTAATGAACCACATAAACGAAAACCCATTAACCCCGCAAAATCATTGAATCTACTTATTGACCTAAGCCATATCATAGAGGACGGACTTATCACCTACAAGGGCTTACCAGCACCTATTATCTGTGATTATTTAAGCAGGGAAGACTCTAAGCAGTATTACGAAGAGGGAACAGAGTTTCAAATTGGCAAAATTGAAATGGTGACCAATACCGGAACCTACATCGACTGTCCTTTCCATAGATTTGAGAATGGAAAAGATCTGTCAGGAATGGAATTAGAAAAATTCGCTGAACTGGATGCTGTAGTCATCAGGATTCCATTTTCCGAAACCTTAGAAATTACTGAAGATCATTTAAAAAATTATGAAATCAGAAACAAGGCAGTTTTAATACACACGGGTTGGGACATTTACTGGAGAACTGATACCTATTTTGAAAAACATCCTTATTTAACCCAAAAGGCAGCTGAATATCTGAGAGACTGTGACGTCAAATTAGTTGGTATTGATTCCGTTAATATCGACAATACATCAGGTAAAGCCAGGCCTGTTCACACCACCCTTCTCAGCGCCGAAATTATAATCGTGGAGCATTTATGCAATTTGCATTTACTTCCTCAAGAAGGTTTTACTTTCAGTGCTGTTCCTCCAAAGTTCAAGGGGATGGGTACATTTCCAGTCAGAGCATTTGCTTCAATACTGAAAAACCCAGACTAATTAACTCTTTCAAAATAAAACCACCAATATTCATGGTGGTTTTTATATTTGTTATTTAAAATTTATTTAAGCTTATAAGAGTTGCCATCCCAAAGATATGTTTTAGAAGAATGTTTTTTCTTTTCCCTGTCCTTTTCATCTTTTTCCATTTCTTCCATTTTAAAAATAAAAGCATTGGGAATTCCACCTTTATCATTTGGAAATACAAAACTTTCACTGTGATAATAAACATCGGCATCACCTACATTTGTTAATTTCGGTAAGGTAATGAGTTTTTTATCTTTAAATAATACATATTGATCATAACTGGCAATTCCACAAGCTTCTCCTGAAACCATTGCTTTTAAAGTCAGTTCTACATTTTGTAATTTATGGTTGCTTTCTATAGTAAATGTTCCATAGCTTAACTCTTCACCTTGTCCGGTTTCAAAAAAAACCTCATCGATCAGGGCATTGCCTTCAAGCACTTTTATACTTGCTATATTTTGTTTAAAATTTTCTCCGGATGCTTTATCTTTTTTGGTTTCAGTTTTTGAAAGTCCAAAGAGAAAATCATACCCGTTTTTATTTCTGTATCCCACACAAAGATTTCCACCCCAGATATAACCTTCTGCAGTTTGCTCTCCTTTCTGATAGGAGATCTTGTACCAATTGGAACGTCTCTCTCCTAATTTCAAAATATTTTCATCTTTTTGAAGAATAAGAATCTGCTGATTCGTCTGTAAAGAATCTACGATTTGAGCATCCACTTTAGGTTCCTGTCTGACTCTTGTCCAGTTCGAAAATATCTTTTGTCCTTTATTTTCTTCAAATCCAAAAACACCATTTGCATAAACATCTTCCTGAGCAGAAAAAAGCTGAAGTACAAACAAAAAGAAAACAGTAAATAAGGATTTCATATAGTTATTTTGTATTCTTATTTTTCAAGCAATAAGCTTACCCATTCCTCTCTTTGTAACTGTTTTTTCAATTCAAGGTTATTTTCCTTGCATACTTCCAGAATATCATCTACATCAAAGAAACACAGTCCTGACAACAATAAATTTCCGCCATCATTTAAAACAGAAACATACGTAGGAATATCTGAAATAAGAATATTACGGTTGATATTGGCTAAAATAATATCGAAATTCTCTTTTCCTAAGTTCTCTGCAGTTCCCTGTTCAATATCAAGAACTACCCCATTTCTTTCAGAATTTTCTTTAGAATTTTCAACTGACCACTCATCAATATCGATTGCTTTCACTTCTCCAGCTCCTTGTTGTTTTGCATAAATAGCTAATACGGAAGTTCCACATCCCATGTCTAAAACTTTTTTACCATTAAAATCAATATCCATCATCTGTTGGATCATTAAATGGGTAGTTGGGTGATGTCCTGTTCCGAAAGACATTTTAGGCTGAATGATAATCTCATGCATTCCTGCTACAGAATCATGAAACTCCGCTCTGATCAAAACTTTATCATCAATGTTGATCGGAGAGAAATTCTTTTCCCATTCCTCATTCCAGTTGATGTTCGGCATTTCCTGGAAAGTATATTCTATTTTTACATTTTCATTTTCGAAAAGCGGTAATGCTTTAAGTTCATCTTCATTAAATAAATCTTTCTGGATATATCCTAAAATCCCCTCCAATTCTTCTGTGAAACTGTCGAAACCTATTTCTATAAGCTCTGCCATTAATATTTCATTCCAAGGTTGAAGCGGAGAAATTTTGAAGTTGAATTCTAAATAATTTTGCATGTGATCAATTTGGTACAAAAATAAAGAAAAGCGGGCTAAAACCCGCTTCTATTGATATAAAATAAATCATTTAAAATATATCTGATACCTGTTCCCCGTCTTAAGGATTTGTTGAAAATATAGAACCATTCGCAATTAATGCCCTTCTGTTCATTTTCAAAATATCCCTTACCCATTCTGCAAAATCCTCTGGCTGAAGTACAGTTTCAGGGTTTCCATCTGTTAATCCTCCCTGAATACTCATATCCGAAGCAATGGTGCTTGGTGTTAAAGTAATTACACGAATATTTTGTTTTCTCCATTCCGCCATCATCGATTGTGATAAAGAGATCACGGCAGCCTTAGAAGCTGCATAAGCAGACATATTTCCGCCACCTTTTAAACCTGCTGTAGAGGCAACGTTTACAATATCGCCTTCTCCTTTTTCTTTTAAAAATGGATACACCGCTTTTGCAGCATAATACACTCCGAAAAGATTGGTTTTAATAACCTGTTCCCAGGTTTCTGAAGGCATTTCTTCAATCGTTCCAAAGTTTCCGATTCCAGCATTATTGATCAGGATATCTACACCACCAAGTTCTTTTACTAAAGATTCAATTCCTTCCTTCACTGCTGATTCATCATCAACGCTAAAAATAGCATAAGCGGCATTTACCCCAATATTTTTAATCTCTTCAACAGTAGCTTTCAGATTTGTTTCATTTCTTCCGGTAATTGCAACATTCACACCTTCATTAGCCAACGCTAAAGCAACTGCTTTACCTAAACCTCTTCCACCACCCGTTACAATGGCACTTTTTCCTTTTATATTCATACTAGTACTTTTTCGTAAAGCAAATTTACGAAAGCAAATTTTGTTTAGACAATGATCAACACAAATGTTTTTTCAGCAATGACACTGTTCTTCTGAAAAATATTGATTCGTAAGCTGTAAAAATCCCTCAATCTCATTTTTGAATTGATTAAAAAGTAAAACCGACTTTGATAAAGCCGGTTTTTTGAAAGTATAGTAAAATGAAAAAACTAAGGAATAAGAGTAGGTTCTGTAACCTCGAATTCTTCTGAAGCGGAAAACTGATTTCCATACATATCTGTTGCTTTCACTTCAACCTTGTGTTTTCCTTGCGTTAATTTATTTGTAAATCCACAAATCCAAATGTGTTTTGCCATTTCAGGGTTTGAAGGTCTTCTTCCAGGGAAAAGTTTATCCGTAGTATCCCATTTGAAAACGGATAGGGCAAAATTAGGATCAATTGTTTCATCGTACTCCATATCTTTCCACTCACTATTATCAATTCTATATTCTACTTTATCTTTTTTACTTCCCATGAAGAAGTTGGCAAGAATTTTAGCAGAAGTTTTTGATGGATATGGAATTACTTTCGGAACATACAATTTGATTTGGTAATCATCAGGTTTTCCGGCGGTCTTGTATTTAACTTTATATTGGTTATCTGTAAAACTGATAAATGAATATCCCTTTGCAGTTCCGTCTCTCATGGTAGAAGTTGGCAATCCTGCTTCATCAGGGGTTCCCGAATACCAGTCACCACAAGTTGTTCCTACATTATATTCATGCAGGTCCTTTTCTCCATTCCAGCCCGCTTTTTTTCCATAAAAAATTTGCTGTTGGATGTGTGTATGTGCCGATAAAAGAAGAGCATTTGGAAAAGGATTTAAAAAATCAAACAATTTCTGACGATCTGCATTTCTGAAGTTATCTTCGTTATTGTGCTCTAAAGGAATATGGAAAGAAATAACAATGAGTTTATTTTTATCAACTACTTTCAGGTCATTTTCAATAAATTGTAACTGATCATTACGAAAACCTCCCCAATAGCCTTTGCCATCTCTGGGATCAGGATATAAAATATCATCTAAAATTATAAAGTGTACATTTCCATAATTGAAAGAATAATTAGCGGGTCCGAAATTGGACTCAAACGTTTCATCTGAAAACTGATCTTCTTTAGCATCATAATTCATATCATGATTCCCCATCACATTGTACCAAGGCAATCCAACTTCTTTCATGACATCAGCGTAAGGTTTTTGAAGGCTCAAATTATCCCCCACCAAATCTCCTAAGCTTATTCCTAGAACAGCATTTTTTTTGGTATTCTTAACCTCATTTACAATTCCTCTTTTAAAATAATCCAGTTCTTTCTCTGTATAAGGCTGAGGATCTCCAAAAACTAAAATGTCAAAATTTTTATTTTCTGACTGCTTGTTCAGTGGGAAATTCAGCTCTTTTGGAAGTTCCCCTGTAGGTGCTGTTCCCTTATATTTAAAATCTGCCGGTGAACCTTTTGGTTTATACTGGTAATAGTACTGAGGTAAATTATTCCCATTTATTGGCGTCATATACCCTGAAGGTTTGATTACAAATATTGTTTGATTTTCAACAACAGGCAAACTGTATCTTCCATTTTTGTCAGTCAAAATGACCTGAGCACCATTGGAAACTGCAACTCCCTCAATTCCTTTTTCGCGACTTTCTTTTTTCTGGTTTTTATTTCCGTCCTCGTATACATAACCGGATACTGACGTTTGTGAGAATGCCATTGCTGAAATTAACAGACAAGGCATTAAGAGTTTTATATTCATAGTATGATTTATTTTATATGATAAGTTGTTCTTATTTATTCCACCATGTTTTGATGTTGATATCATCTCCACCCATCTGCTGAACTGCATTCTGATAGTTGGTTGTATTTAAAACCTTTGGATTTGGTGGATACATCAATCTTTGTGGAAGATTCCCATTGTTTAAGAGTCCACCATTATTTGGAAGTACCGGAAATCCTGTTCTTCTTTTTTCAAACCATTGTTGCTGATCTACAAAGAAAAGAGCTATATATTTCTGAAGCATAATCTGGTCAATATTCCCACTGTATGCTACATTCGGATTTGCAAAATAATTAGCAGGCATTACAGCACCCCATTGTTCTATTGCTGCCTTCACTCCATTTTCATAATAAGCCTGGGCATTTCCTTGAATTATCCCTCTGTTTGCAAGCTCACAAAGCGTAAACTGCAACTCAGCATATGGATAAATAAGAATCTTTAAAGGTGCTTTTGCCAGGTTTTGGTTCATGTTCGATGGCTGATAATTAAATGAAGTTCCAAAGGCATATCCTGAAGGAGCTCCTTTATATCCAATATTCTGACTAGTTGCTAGATCTTTAGCCTGAGAAAAAAACAATGCCAAACGAGGATCGTTATTTGCTTTTAAAACTTCAACAAAAAACTCTGAAGCCGCTCTTCCTGTTGTAAAATCCTGAGGTCTTGCAATGGGAGGCAACATGGGTGACACTCCCGTAATATCAAGCTTAGCTGTTTCATTATTATTTTGGAAAAGAGGAAAAGTGGTAGGATCATTAACGATTTCCTGAATTCTCTCATGAACATTTACCTCCCCATTTTTCTTTAAAATTCTCGTCAATAAACGTAAAGAAAGCGAATTACAAAACTTTTTCCAGTTTAGAATTCCATTAGGATCAGTCTCAGCTTTATAGAAAAGGTCGCTTCCTATAAGAACTTTGTTTGTAATAAAAAGTGAATTTGCTTCTTTTAAGTCATTCAGCAGCTGAACGTAGATATCTTTTTGTCTGTCAAATTTCGGTTGAGAAATACCGTCGTCCAATCTTGAAGCTTCTGTAAATGGGATATCTCCGTAAGTATCTGTAAGATTAGAATAAATCCATGCGTTCATTACCATGGCAATCGCCTGATAATTTTTATCGCCATCTTTTATAGCAGCCAGTTTCATATCTGAAACCTGTTTCAGCCATTTATAAGAATTATTCCAAAATCCAGCTCCTGTATTTTCCGTTAAATAATACCGACTGAGAGAATTTCCTTCATTAGGAAAATCAAGAGAAACCTGCATGATGTCAAATGTAAAATCGTTTGCTCTCATATAATTGACCGAGGCCATATTATATTGGATTGGAATCAATAGTTTTGAGGCAACGGGATCAGTAATTCTGCTGTCATCAATATTTACCTCATCCAAACTTCTGTCACAAGAAATAGCAGTAAGGCCTAAACTTGAGATTAATATGATATTTAATAGTAATTTTTTCATGATTTCAAATTTTAAAATTTAACATTAAGTTGAATTCCAACTGTTCTCGCTGTAGGCAATTGTCCCATTTCCACACCTGAAGTAATCTGATTGTCATTAAGCGTTGCTGCTTCAGGATCAAACAGAGGGAATTTTGTCCACATCCAAAGATTCCTACCAAATAATGCTAAGGTCAGATCTGTTAATTTTAACTTCTCTGTAACGCTTTTTGGAAAAGAATAGGAGATCCGGGCATCTCTAAGCTTTATAAAGGAGGTATCAAATGAGTTGGTTTCAACATTAGCTCTTCTATAATAATCCGCGTAATAAGAGGAAACAGCTACCCCTTTGGTATTAGGGGAATAAGAACCATCTGGATTTTGTACAACACCTTCGCCAACAATTAATCCATTCGGGTTATCTCTTCCTATTAAAGTGTGTTCCAATTTTCCTTGCTCTGTCATTTTATGATGAGACTGTGAATAAGCTATACCTTTATACTGTCCGTCAAATGAAAAACTTACGGTGAAATTTTTATATCTGAATTCATTTTGGAGCCCTGCTCTCCATTTAGGATATGCATTACCAATTTTCTTCATCTGAGTTGGTTTTGCAGTTAGGCCATCAGCTCCATAAACCACCTGCCCATCCGGAGAGTACATTAATCCATATCCATACATGTCACCCAAAGAACCGCCCACAACTGCATTATAATACACCACTCCACCTACGCTTCCCATAGTGTAAGGTTCCCCTTGAAATTCAGATGGAAGAGATAGTATTTTATTTCTGTTCATGGACCAATTGGCATTTACACTCCATGAGAAATTCTTATTCTTAACTGGAAAAGTATTTAAGGTCATTTCAAGACCTCGGTTTCTTATTTCACCTGCATTAATAACTCTGAGGCTATATCCTGTTTCCCATAATGCCGGAATCTTTACGATCTGATCTTTAGAATTGTTTTGATATGCAGTAATAGAATAGCTGATCCTGTTTTTAAGAATACTAAAATCCATTCCGGCCTCAATATTTGTAAGCATTTCAGGTCTTAAATTTGGATTCTGAAAAAGCGATGGTGATTCTACTGATCCGGCAAAAATGCTGTTATTGTAGTATTTCACTAATAAATACGGGTTGGTATCGTTTCCTACTCTGGACCATGATGTTCTGAGCTTCCAATAATTGAATTGATTAGATGTCAGCTTAAAAATATCGGAAAGAATAAATGAGACTCCCGCAGAAGGATAAAAATAAGAACGGTTTTCTTTTGGAAGAGTACTGCTCCAGTCATTTCTTGCGGTAAGATCCAGGAACATTTTATTTTGATATCCTAAAGTAATCAATCCATAGGTACTGTTAACCTGCTTATCACTTGGTGTAGCAAATTTAAATGATGGCGCTATCCCATTTGCAAGAGTATAAATCCCCGGCTTTAGTAAGCCATCAGCCAGATAATCATACATCGTGTATTCTGAATATCTAATGCTTCCCCCTGCCGATGCAGTAATATCAAAATCGTTAAAAGTAGTTTTATAAGTAAATAATAAATCGTTATTTAAATCTGTTTGTTTAATATGCTGCTCTCTATACATCCCCTGTAAATAGTTGGCGGAGCTCCATGGTC
This sequence comes from Chryseobacterium sp. ISL-6, assembly GCF_018613715.1. Classification (GTDB taxonomy): domain Bacteria; phylum Bacteroidota; class Bacteroidia; order Flavobacteriales; family Weeksellaceae; genus Chryseobacterium; species Chryseobacterium paludis. The sequence goes on from NZ_JAGGPT010000012.1 coordinate 14,073, forward strand.
TCTTCTGAGTACGTTCCTCATTGGTTAGTTCAAGACCAGATCTTAACATTACTTCGAAATTCTTGGTAATCTTATAATTCAGATTGACATTTCCGGTGATAAAATTCTTATCAACACCATTTAGCATTTCATAAGCGATCATATAAGGGTTATCGATATATGAACTAAAAGGATGGATCTGATCCACCTGGTATTTATCCTTTTTCCAGATCGGTTGATACCAAGCCAGGTCCACATTAGGATTCTGGAAGATCATGAAATAAGAAATGGACTGGTTGCTATATCCTGTGGCGGGTAGATTATCACTTTTTGTTTTATTAAAAGTAAACTTAACCCCAACTTTTAATTTTTCATTTAATTTATGATCAAAGGATAGTGCTGCATTGAACCTGTCAAAACCAGTATTAGGCATCATCCATTCATTTTTCAGATACGTTAATGAAGTTCTGAAAGAAGTATTTTCGTTGGAGGTTTCCAGGGCAATGTTATTTGAAAATGTTGTCCCGGTCTCCCAGAAGCCTTTGATATTATCTTTATAAGGCCTCCACAATTGTCTTGTTAAGCTTTGACCTTCTACAGTGGGATCATATTGAAAATAGGACTGGCCATCGAATTTTGGCCCAAAAGCACTACTTGTACCTCCTGTACTTACTCCGTCCGGTGAAGCTCCATAAGAATAGAAATAATTCCCGTTGGTATCCTTCTGCATGGTACCCTGTCCATATTCGTATTGATAATCCGGCCATTTTAATACACTATCATAGCTGGAATACGAATTTAACGTAATCTGTATTTTTCCTTTTTTAGTTTTCCCGGATTTTGTGGTAATCATAACTGCTCCACCTGCTCCTCTTGAACCATATAAAGCAGCGGCGGTAGAGCCTTTCAGAATTGTTACTGTTTCAATATCATCGGGATTAATACTGTTGACCCCATTTCCATAATCGATTGGTAGATCGGCTTTAGCACCTGCTCCATAAGCAGAAAACCCGGTTCCTGTTGTTGATCCGTTTAAAGGAACACCATCCACTACAATAAGAGCATTGTTCTGATCCATATTCATGGAGATATCTCCTCGTAATTTGATCAATGAACTTCCTAAAGGTCCTGCTCCTGCTGTTTGTATTTTTAAACCCGCTACTTTACCTTCTAAAGACTGAGCCCAGTTATTATTCTGAGTTCTTAAAATCTCCTCAGATTTAATGGTTTCGGCAACATAACCTAAAGATTTATCCTGTCTTTTTATACCTAAAGCAGTTACCACAACTTCATCAATATTTTTTATGGTATCCTTTTTAGCTTTCTGCTGAGCTGTTAGGTTGACGCTAACTAATCCCAACAACGATAAAACCAATAGTTTCTGTGTCTCTTTACGCATATCCTTTTTTGTTTGCGCAAAATTAAAGCGACATTACCAGCAAGACCTTAACAAGGTTTTAACATTTATTAAAAAAATATTAAACCAAATATGAACTAATTATCAACAGAAAGTCACACAACGTTGGTTACCAACACAATAACTTAATTACGTATTTTTAATATGGATAGCATAACTCATATCCCTATCTTTATTGTCTTTTTCTGATAAAATAAAATTATACCATTAAAATATTGAATTTCAGATAATTAATACGGGTATATAAAAAAGGCTTACCCTTTAAAAGAGGCAAGCCTAAGATTTTTAAGTTTAAAATAAACCTTCAGATCATTATTTATTTTTCAGTTGATCAGGAATGTTTGTTGTAATAAACCCAATTCCCTGGCCTTTTAATTTGTCATATACAGCAACATCATTTACTGTCCAGGAGTTCGTAATTAATCCCAATGCTTTTGCTTCAGATATCCAGGTTGGATTTTTATCAAAAACACTGTAATGATAATCTATCCCGTCTAATCCTTCATTTTTGATCTGCTCAGGTGATAACTCTCCATTCAGATATTGAACTTTGAATTTTGGTTCAGCTTTCTTAATCTCTTTACAGATATTTAAACTGAAAGAAATAAATTCACTCTGAGATTCCAACTTCATGTCCTTGATCATCTTAACAGTCTTTTGAACCAATTCATCTTCTTTTTCCTTGGTCTTATCAGGTTTGATCTCAACGATCAATTTAAGTGATTTATCTTTCTTTCCCTGCTTTAGATAATCTTTCAATGTAGGAAAATTCTCACCATTTGATAGTTTCTCCTTCTCCAATTCCTTGAAATCCGTATCAGAAATTTCCATTTTTGCATGATGTTCATCGTGATTAACCACGAGAATACCATCTTTAGTCATCCTTACATCGAACTCAGCTCCGTAAATTTTTAACTTCTGAGCATTTTCCAATGACTTCAATGAATTTTCCGTTGTTGGCGGTTGTGATTGCCAATAGCCTCTGTGTGCGATAATCTGGGTTTGTGCATTCATTACAACTGTACTTAAAACTGCTAACCCTAAGATAATTTTTTTCATAATATAATCAGATAATTAAAAATGTCAAAGTTTAAGACTTTGACATAAAGGTAATATTAAATTTTTAGAAACTATATTTTGCTCCAATCTGAATTTGGTAAGGATTCCCTGATAAAGGCTCTAAACCACTGGTATTTAAACTATACGTAAGCTGCTTCGTAGCCTGATCGAATCCTGTAATTCTGTAAAGAGACATGTTACCATAGGATTTATTAATTCCCCATTCTTTGTTAAGTAAGTTTGCTACGTTAAAGATATCAACAGAAAGTTCGAAGGCTCCTATTTTTTCAAACTTGATCTTTTTTGCTACACGAACATCCCAAACTCCGTAGAATCCGTTCTTTCCACCATTTCTTTCAGCAATTTTATTATTGTAATCTGTGATATAATCTTTTAGCGCTTTTCCAACTTCAGGACTCTCAATCAACGTCTGTGTAAGATTTGGGAAAATATACGCTAAATCATTGCTATCAACGAAATCCCCATTTACATTTCCTCCAGCAGTTACTGAGAAACGTGTACCTCCCATTCCCACATATCGGATCCCCAAAGTAAAGCCAGCAATCGTAGGTGAGTTACCATAAATTACTACTTTATTTCTAAATTGATTATCAGAATATGACATTCTTAAATTTCTTGGATCACCTGAAACCAAAGTAGATAAAGTCGCAGAGTTTGCTACGTTTCCGTTGTAAGAAGTGTTGTCTTTAATATCTGCCCAAGTATAACTCGCTGTAATTTCTCCATCTTTCCAATAGCGGTAACTTGTATCTGCTACGAAAGAGAACTGATTAACCTTTCCATCACTTACAAGCTCAAGCACTCTTCCAAATTTTTTGTTAATTGTTCCTTCTTTCCAGTTCATTGCGCCGTTTGCGCCGATTGTAGCTGCCGGAACATATACTCCTCTCCCGCCTTCATTATTCAATGTGAAAAAAGGATTAGAAACCATATTTCGGTCATAATAGAAATAATTATTTCTTCCCAAAGCCATATATCCTGCAATTCCAGCTCTAAACCTTTCATTAAAGAAGTGGGTATAAGAGATATTTGCCTTGTAAACGATAGGAATTTTTGCGTCTTCTCCTGTATAGTTAATTGTTGGAAGCTGATTTTGAGGCAACGAAGGAACCGTTCCATAATCATTTCTGTAACTATTAAAATCAGGAGTCAAACCAATTTGTGAAGGATTAACATCTACTGTTGCTAAGTGTCTTCCATCGAATACCAAATTATTGATAATCATATAATTGTTGATATCTGAAGAGAAAATACCAGCTCCGAATTTCACGAAATCTTTATTTCCTTCATTAATATTCCAATCAAACTGAAATCTTGGTTGAATAATAAATGACTTGATTTGATTATCGGTTCTGATACCCATCTCATCAAATAATTTTTGATTCAATTCTGCCTTTGGATAACCTCCGTAATCTAGTCTTAAACCAGCCATTAAATCAAGACCTTTAGCGATCTTAGTTTGAATCTGACCGTATACACCTAAATTGTAAATATTCGATTTCACAGAAGGATCATCCATCAAAGGAACTTCTCTGTAATATCTGTACGCAATAAGATTGTTGAAATTATATAGATTATCTCCCCCATTCACTGTAGGATTTTCCCTGAAATGGAATCTTCCGTTCACCTCACTTCCGTATATAGATTTTGCCATTGTATACATTAAATCTGCTCCGAAAGTATATTTAATTTTATCTGTATTGTAATATAAATTATCAACAATCTGGAAAACATTATTTCTAAAACTTTCCTGTCCAAAACGGTGACCTCCAATCTGGATATTTGTCGCTTTATCTTTTCCGTCTATACTTGAAACAACGTTCTCAACGATCGCTCTGGGAACAGCGTGTCCCAATTCGTCATTCTGATAACTATCTTGTGATGTGAATAAATACTGGGCTTTTAATTCGTTCGTCATATTAGGCTTTAAGTTGGATCTTAAAGTCAATAATAAACTGTTATCTAAGTTCTTATCATTTCCATAAGATTCAAATGCATTAATTGACGTATTGTCTCCTAATCCGTTTTTATTTAAATCGTACGTAAAGTTGTTTCTTAATGTTAATAAGTTATTAGGATTGATCTGCCAGTCTAAACGTAAAAATGCTGCATCAGAATTTCTTACTTTGTCAAAACTTCCAAACTGAGGGTTATTTCCAACTCCGTATTTAGCTCTTGCAATATCTAAGAATTTATTTAAAGTAGCCGTTGTTGTATTTAATCTCAATTCATCATCATGCGATTTAATATCTGCAATCTGCAAAGGTCTTGAATCTAACTGATGATCCCAAGCCACAAAAAAGTGTAATTTATTTTTGATAATTGGGCCTCCCAATGAGAAACCAAACTGAGAAGTCGAGAAATCATTATTAATCTTGTTCCCTCTGATATCATACTTACTGGAAAGCCAATTTGTTCTTAAATATTCCCAGGCACTTCCTGAAAATTTATTGGTTCCGGACTTTGTTACAGCACTTACTGTTCCACCCCCACTTCTTCCTAAGGTAACATCATATTGATTGGTTGTGATTTTAAATTCACGAACCGCCTCTATTGAAATAGAAAACGGAGCACCACTTCGACTTGTCGTAGAACCTGCAGAAGTTGGATTTTTTGCTGTCATTCCGTCAATAGTAAAGTTAGTAGAAGATCCTAACTGACCTGAAATACTTCCGTTTTTACCACTTAAAGGAGATAAATCACTAAGACTGGTGAAGTTTCTTCCATTTACTGGTAGAATTCCGATGTTTTTAGCAGAAATAGCTGTAGCTGCCCCAAGGTTTCCAATTTTATTTTTCAGATTTCCTGTTACAACTACTGTTTCAATCACCTTTTCATTACTTCCAAGATTGACATCTACAGTAACCTGATCTCCAAAATTGACATTGTAACCTTCTCTTTTTTCATCATTTACAATAACCGTATAAGGTCCACCAAGGGGAATCTCCTTGAAGATATACTCCCCTTTTGAATTCGTCTCCGTTTCTGTTCTAAAACCCGTTGACTCATTCACAATGGTTACTTTCACCTTTTCCTGGGTGTTAGTTCCGGTGATTTTTCCGATAATAGAGGCCTGCGTTGTCTGTGCATAAGCCAGTGTTCCAAAGCTTAAAAACAACAATCCTAATACAATCTTTACTTTTCTCATCTTTTCAAATTAGCTGGGGCAAAGGTATTAGGTCTGATGTGGCTAAGCGTTTACGAAAGCTTTAACATTTTTTTAATTAAATTATAACCATATGTTAAATAATTACTAATAAAACATTTATCAATTACATTATCAACCACTTATACCACATTACAAAATTTTAATTTTCTGTGATTATTTAATTACCTTATTTTCTAAATGAAATTTGTTTTAGTTATTTTTGCTCAAAAGAAAGAATCGCAATGTCCGAAAACATTCAACAAAAGATAGAGCAGCTTCGTAAAGAGCTTCATCAGCATAATGAAAATTACTATTTACTGGATGAACCTACCATTTCAGATTTAGAATTTGATCTGTTACTAAAGGAGCTTCAGGATCTTGAGGCAAAACATCCTGAATTTCACGATGTGAATTCTCCCAGTATGCGTGTTGGTGGTGGGATAACCAAAAATTTCCCAACCATTCTGCATCAATTCAGAATGTATTCTCTAGATAATTCTTATGACTTTGATGATCTTGAAGATTGGGAAAAGCGTATTATTAAAACCATTGATGATCCGGTAGAGTTTGTTGCTGAACTAAAATATGATGGAGCTTCCATTTCTATCCTTTATGAAAATGGGAAGTTGATACAAGGGGTTACCCGTGGGGATGGATTTCAGGGAGATGAAATCACAGCTAACGTACGTACCATTTCAGATATTCCATTAACCTTGAAAGGTGATTTTCCTTATCGTTTTTTTATGCGTGGTGAGATATATCTGACCAGAAAAAATTTCGACAAAATCAATAAACTCCGTGAGGAAGAAGGTCTGGATCCTTTCATGAATCCAAGAAATACTGCAAGCGGAAGTCTAAAGATGCAGGACAGTGCTGAAGTTAGAAAGCGTGGACTTTCATCTGTATTATATCAATATATTTCTGAAGAAGTCCCGGCAGAAACGCATTGGGAATTGCTTCAAAAAGCCCAGACCTGGGGTTTTAAAACATCTCAACAGGCAAAGCTTTGTAAAACGTTAGATGAGGTAAAAGATTTTATCACTTTCTGGGACACAGAGCGACATAACTTACCATTTGAAATTGACGGAATTGTATTAAAAGTTAATTCTTTACAACAGCAAAGACAGCTTGGATATACCGCAAAATCACCTCGTTGGGCCATGGCTTATAAATTTAAAGCTGAAAAGGTAGAAACAGAGTTACAAAGTGTTTCTTATCAGGTAGGAAGAACGGGTGCTATTACTCCGGTTGCGAATTTAAAACCTGTTTTACTAGCCGGAACGATTGTCAAGAGAGCCTCCCTTCATAATGAAGATATCATTAAAAAACTTGAGCTTCATGAACATGACTTTGTTTATGTAGAAAAGGGTGGCGAAATTATTCCGAAAATTGTTGGGATCAACAAAGACAAAAGAAACAAGGCAAGCAAAGAAATTGAATACATCAAACATTGTCCTGAATGTGGAACAGAACTTATAAAAGTGGAGGATCAAGCCATCCATTTCTGCCCGAATGAGCTGCATTGTCCACCACAGGTGGTTGGAAGAATGATCCATTATGTTTCCAGAAAAGCTTTAAATATAGAAAATTTAGGAAGCGAAACGATTGAACAATTATATAGAGAAAAACTGATCGAAAACCCTGCAGATTTTTATACTTTAACGAAGGAACAGCTTCTACCCCTGGAAAGAATGGCAGAAAAGTCAGCTCAGAATATTATCTCAGGAATTGAGAAATCAAAAGAAATTCCTTTTGAAAAAGTTCTTTATGGAATTGGTATCAAACATGTTGGTGAAACGGTTGCAAAGAAACTGGTTAAAAATTTTGCAACCATAGATGATTTAAAAGCTGCTACTGCTGAAGAACTTTGTCAGGTTGAAGATATAGGATCAAAAATAGCCTATAGTATTGAAGCCTTTTTCAATAATTCTGAAAATCTCTTAATGTTGGAGCGCCTAAAATCTTATGGAGTTCAGCTGGAAAAAGGAGAAAACACAAATGAAGTTTTATCGAACGTCCTTGATGGAAAAACATTTCTCTTTACCGGAAAACTATCTTTATTCACAAGAGAATCTGCTGAAGATATGGTAGAAAAGCATGGTGGAAAAAATATTTCTGCTGTTTCTAAAAATCTTAATTTCCTTGTTGTAGGTGAAAAGGCAGGAAGCAAATTAAAAAAAGCTCAGGATATCGGAACAATTGAAATACTTGATGAACAGCAGTTTTTGGATTTGATAGAAAAACAATAAAAATTTTATAGTTTTCACTAATAATTAACAAATAAGCCATTGAGATATAGTCTTAATGGCTTACTTTTGCTCATCTACTAATAAACTAAAAAATAACAAACTAATAATAATCCATGAAAAAAATCTACTTAATCATTGGTATGATTATGTTTACTGTGTTTCAAGCACAGATTGTAAATATTCCTGATGCAAATTTTAAAAGCTTACTGGTCTCTGATTATCCATATATGGCCAAAGACCTTTATGATAACAATACAATCATCGACACAAATCATGATGGAGAAATTCAGCTGTCCGAGGCTGCTAATATCAGTAAATTAGATTTAGATATAGATCAAATGCCAAGCTATTCAAGCCTTTTTAATAATATTGTTTCAACAGTAGGAATAAAAAGCTTCACTAATCTTACAAACCTTTCTATAGATAACTTTCCGTTATTGCAAACCATTGATCTAGGTAATAGTCCTTTATTGCACAAATTAGATATTAGCAGATGTTATGTACTATCATCAGTAAACATTCAAGGTTGTACTCAATTATATGATCTTGACATTTTTTTTAGTAATATACCTTCTATTGATCTGTCCGGATTAACAAACTTGTACGAAGTGAGCATGACGCAATGTCAGCTTTCTAATATATATTTTAACAATAATATTAATCTCAACAGCCTATCGTTAACATCAAATCATCTTCAAACATTGCCTTTAAATCAAACACCCAATTTAAAATTTTTAGTTATTGCAGGTAATCAATTTACAACACTTAATTTTAATGCTTTCCCAAATCTTCAATCTTTAAATTGCACATACAATCATTTTACAACTATTGATCTATCTCAAAATGCAAGTCTACAATCTTTTGCCTGCGACATGAATCCTAATCTTTAATCTTTATTTATTAAGAATGGAATCAATAACTTTACACAAAACTATAATTCAACTTTCTCCAGTACTCCAAATCTTGTTTATATTTGTGCAGATGACTATGAAATTTCCAATGTAGTTGCTCTATTACCATCTACAAGTTCATGTGTTGTAAACTCATATTGTTCCTATACTCCAGGGGGAACATTTTACACAATCTTAGGGAAAACAAAGTATGATGGCAATAATAACGGATGTGATATTAATGATATAAGCAAAGCTTTTCAAAAATTCAACATTACTAATGGAACTACTTCAGGTAGTGTGATAGCAAACAACTCTGGAAATTATTCGATTCCTGTACAAGCAGGTTCCCATACAATAACACCTGTTCTTGAAAATCCAACCTATTTTAATATTTCACCTATAAGCGTCACAGCTAACTTTCCAGCTCAAGCAAGTCCATTAACTCAAAACTTTTGCATGACAGCTAATGGGACTCATAATGACCTTGAAGTAGTTATAATCCCTGTTACTGCTGCAGCACCCGGTTTTGATACAAAATATAAAATCATTTATAAAAATAAAGGTACTACAACACAATCAGGAACTTTGATTTATAATTTCAATGACGATCTGATGAACTATCTAAATTCTACGATTGCTCCCAATTCACAATCAACGGGAATTCTATCATGGAATTTCACCAATCTTTTGCCTTTCGAGACCAAAGAAATTATAGTAACTTTTAAATTAAATACACCAACACAAATACCTGCTTTAAATGGTGGGGATATATTGCATTACACTGCACAGGTTAATGCAGCCACAGATGATACACCGGTAGATAATACATTCACTTTAAACCAAACTGTAGTTAATTCTCTCGATCCGAATGATAAAACGTGTCTTGAAGGAACTTCTATTACTCAGGCTAAAGTTGGAGATTACGTTCATTATCTTATCAGATTTGAAAATACGGGTACAGCTAACGCGCATAATATTGTGGTAAAAGATGAAATTGATGCTACGAAATTTGATATTTCAAGCTTAGTCTCTCTTCATGGAAGTCATAATTTTGTAACAAGAGTGAATTCCAATGTTGTAGAATTTATATTTGAAAATATTCAGCTTCCATTTGATGACGCCAATAATGATGGATATATTTCATTTAAGATCAAAACAAAAGCTAATTTGATTATTGGGGATAGTTTCAGCAATACAGCTAAAATTTATTTTGATTATAATGCACCTATCATTACAAATACTTCTACAACTTCTGTTCTGAATACTTTAGGAACATCGGAAACTAATAATGATAAAATACAATTCAGCATCTATCCAAATCCTGTAAAAGATGTTTTATTCATTAAATCAAAAGAGAACATTATAAAAGCAGAAATCTATGATGTTGCAGGAAGAATTTTGAGTTCTGTAAGTGTAACCGATAATTCGATCAATACTTCTGAACTTACAAAAGGAAATTATATCATTAAATTATTCACAAAAGATAAATCTATTATGCAGAAGTTTATCAAGAATTAATTAAAACTTATTATAAAAATCTAAGACTGTCTTAATAGACAGTCTTTTTTTATCTGCTTTCGTTATCACTTAAGAATTTATTGTACTTTTATTCAAGGTTTTAATTTTAGACAAATGGATTTTCTACAAGATCACTATTCTATACAAAATGAGTTGTTATTGATATTCATCTCAGTAATGCTTGGGCTTTTTATAGGGGCAGAAAGAGAATACCGAAATAAATCAGCGGGACTCCGTACTTTTATCCTGGTATGTTTTGGATCTTGTCTATTCACTATTTTATCAATAAAAATAGGAGTTCAAAATCCCGACCGTATTGCTGCAAATATTATTACAGGTATTGGTTTTTTAGGAGCCGGAGTTATTTTTAAAGGTGATAACAAAATAGACGGAATTACTACAGCCACAACGATATGGGCAACAGCTTCAATTGGAATGGCCATCGGTTCTGGATATGTTTACTTTTCTTTATTAGGAACTGCTTTAGTGCTATTGGTTCTTAGTTCACTTAGCTACCTTCAAAACTTTATTGATAACAACCATAAAATCAGAGAATATAAAATAGCTATTTCAGCTTCAGATCATATCAGTCACTGTGAAGAATTGTTTAGAAACAATCATTTAAAATTCCTCATTATGAGACAGCAATATTCTCAGGGAAGTTTAACGACAACTTGGAGGCTTACAGGAAATACCAAACATCATGAATTCTTAATCAAGCAAATGATGAATGACCCCAAAATTATATCTTATCATTTTTAAAGTAATAATACTTTATACTATATCTCAATCAAAAATACCTTTATAACAATACAAATATATTTTTCACCAGAAGGTATTAAGTACCCTTTTATTTATATCTGCGCGTGTTTTCAGCACATTTTGTAACCTATAATTTTAATTTTCTTCGTAAATTGAGCAAAATTTTTGATTATGATAAAAAAGATACTTTTATCTGCATTTCTTTTGCCTGCTGCGATGGCTTTTGCTCAGCAATACGGAGGAATGTGGATCCCCACGGAGCTGAATGAAAAGGAAATGAAGGACCTGGGAATGAAAATCTCTGCAAAAGACATCTTCAACCCTCAAAAAGCAAGTATTAAAGATGCTGTTGTACAATTCAACGGTGGTTGTACTGCTGAGATCATTTCACCAAAAGGGCTACTACTGACGAATCATCATTGTGGTTACGGGCAGATTCAGGCTCATTCTACCGTACAAAATGATCTTTTATCTAATGGTTTCTGGGCAAAAAACATGAGTACAGAACTTCCTAACCCGGGAGTAACAGTAGATTTTATCGTAGATATCAAAGAAGCAACTGATCAGATTTTAGAAGGAACAGATAACCTTACAGAGCCTGAACTTTCAAAGAAAATCAACACCAATATTGAGATTTATAAAAACGCTCAAAAAATAGAAAACTACCAATCTATTTCTGTAAAATCTATGTATTACGGTAATAAATATTACGCTTATACAATAGAGACCTATAAAGATATTCGTTTGGTGGGTGCACCACCACAAAGTATCGGAAAATTCGGAAGTGACACAGATAACTGGGTTTGGCCTAGACATACAGGGGATTTCTCTATGTTCAGAATTTACGCCGATAAGAATAACAAGCCCGCAGAATATTCAACAGACAATGTTCCTTATGTACCGAAACACTATCTTCCGGTTTCTATCAAGGATAAAAATGAAAATGATTTCACATTTGTATTCGGTTTCCCAGGAAAGACAACGGAATATCTTCCAGCTATTGCAGTTGAAAAGATCATGAATGAAATTGATCCTGCGAAAATAGCGGTTCGTGATGTTGCTTTAAAAACCTTAGACGAGAAAATGCGTACTGATAGCGGAACACGCATAAAATATGCATCAAAATATGCATCTGTAGCCAACTACTGGAAAAAATGGATCGGTGAGGCTGAGGGTCTTAAAAAGTCCAATGCAGTTGAGAAAAAAGTAATGTATGAAGGTTCTTTGGTTGCTAAAAATCCTGAAATTAAAACAACTTTAGATCAATTAAATAAACTGTACACAGAACAAGCTCCTTATGCTTTAAACAATGCATATTACTCTGAGGTGATCAGAAATGCAGAAACTTTAGCATTAGCTAACTTGTATTCTAATTATATTGCTTCTGTAGAAGCAGGAAGAATGGATGAAAAGGCAATTACTGCTTTAAAAAATAAATTAACTTCATTTTACAAGGATTACAGTCCTGAACTTGATGCAAAAGTAACTGCTAAATTGCTAGCATTGTATGCAAACAAAACAGCACCACAATTTCTACCTTCCGGGTTTGATAAGTTCAAAAATGAAATCCAGAATATCCAGAATATAGAAGAAATTTCTAAAAATTCTGTTATCACAGGTAGAACAACTGTAAATGGAGCTTCTCTAAGTTCTGATATCGACAAAGCATTTTCTAATCAGGATAAGTTGATCAAAACGCTTAAAAAAGACCCTGTTTATCAATTATTTTCAAATATAAAAGATACTTATACTAAAACCGCTGATCCTCAGTTTACAGGAATTCAGACAAAAATTGATGCTTTACAGAAAAAATTCATGGCGCAGCAGATCACAACAGATAAAGACAGAAAGTTCTTTCCTGATGCGAACTCTACACTTCGTGTAACGTATGGTAAAGTGAAAGGTTCTAGTCCCAGAGATGCTGTTTCTTATGGTTATCAGACACACCTAGCTGGGGTTATAGAAAAATATGTTCCTGGAGATTATGAATTTGATGTTCCAAAAAAACTAATTGATCTTTATAACAAAAAAGATTTTGGAAATTACAAAGATAAAGGTGGTGATGTCCCTGTAGGATTTACAGCTACCAATCATACAACAGGAGGAAATTCCGGAAGCCCTGCTCTAGATGCTTATGGAAATTTGGTAGGATTGAATTTTGACAGACAATGGGAGGGAACAATGAGTGACATTAATTATGATCCTCGTTTCAGCAGAAATATCATGGTTGACACTAAATATATTCTATTCATTATTGATAAATTTGCCGATTCCAAATGGCTGATCGATGAGATGAAAATTATAAAATAATTGTTTCTACAACTATAAATTTTAAAACCTATTTAATCACTTAAATAGGTTTTTTTGTTTTTATATAAACTTGCAAATCATTCTATTGGAATCTAAGGATAACTGTTACACATAGGTAAAATCTATAGAAAATTAATCTAATGAGATCAAACCAGTTTGTAACTTTAATAAAAACTCTTTTATGAATGATAATCATCTTAAAATGTGTACAGAATGTGGCACACAATATTCCGAAGACCTTACAAATAATATATGCATCATTTGTGAAGACGAAAGACAAGCAGTGCCTCAAAGTGGGCAGTCCTGGACAAATCACGAAAAGCTATTAGAAAATCATAGTGTAGAAATAAAAAAGCTCAACGACAGGCTATACGAATTCTTAATTACACCTAGATTCTCTATCGGACAGCGAGCTCTATTTGTAATCTCGGAAAGTGGTAATATACTTTGGGACTGTATCCCTCTGCTTGATGAAGGGGTTATAGAATTCATTAAAATTAATGGTGGCCTAAAAGTTATTGCATTCTCTCATCCACATTACTATTCAAATATGAAAATGTGGGCAAAAGCTTTTGGTTGCAAAATCTATATTCATGAAAAAGATAAAGAATGGATAGTGAATGGTGGAAGTTTCATAGAATTGTGGAATGGCAATAATATCAAGCTATGGGACGAACTCAGGCTCCATAATATTGGTGGTCACTTTGAAGGAAGTTCTGTCATAGAAATACCTTGGATGAGCGAAAACGGAACTCTTTTAATTGGAGATACTATGTATTTATCTCCATCAATGAAACATTTTGCAACGATGAGAAGCTATCCAAACAGAATCCCACTTCCGCTAAATGAAATTAAAAGAATTGAAAAACGCTTTGAAGAAATAAACTTTGATACCATTTATGGCTTTTACTCTTATCAGAATGTTGAAAAAAATGCAAAAGAAATTGTAAATAACTCATTTGACAAATATCAGTAATGGATGGTACTTAAAAATGTAAAATGGAAAGTTTATCAGCAAAGTTTTAAGTTTTGGCTAAAGCCGAGTGGACTTTGATTTATATGGAAGGTGGGCTTTAGCCCACCTCTATTGATCAAGTTATTATTTAAAAAGTGCAGTAGTAGTAGTAGTAGTAGTAGTAGTAGTAGTAGTAGTAGTAGGAGGAGGAGGAGGAGGAGGTTCATTATTCATCATTCATCATTGATACTGGATTCTTTTTACATGATGTAGTAACAAAAAAAAGTCTCATA
>NZ_JAGGPT010000013.1 GCF_018613715.1 Chryseobacterium sp. ISL-6
TTTTTGCTGACGATTTACAATTACGGATCTTATAAACATCGAGATAATTGGATATCACTAAAAGTTTAACATCCTGCTTATTTTTCTCTAAATCTAATTCAGAAAGTTGCTCACGAAGTCCGGCCAACTCTATAGACTTATTCACCAAACCGCCTTTAAATATCAATTGAGTAGCCTGTACAGCGTATGAGCTACCGTAATGAGGCATCGGAATATTGGTTGAGTTGGAAAAATCTTTATCAATTGCAACCGCATCACCTAAATAAAACTGACTTGTAGAAGCTGTAATATTAGGTAGCTTTTGAAGTTTTGTAATATCAGTCTGCTGCTTCGCAATATTTATATTGTGAGCCGAAACTTTTAATTGCTGATGATTCTGAAGTGCCAGTTCAGCAACTTCATTTGCTGTCATCTGTTTCACCTGCTGTGAAAAAAACAGCGTAGGAAATATCGCTATCAGAATTGATAGTGCTGTTTTTACATTATTTATCATTTTACCTTGTTTTACAAAGGCAAAGTTACGGTGGTAAGTAAATCAAACAAATGCTTGATTTTTGGAAAAAGATGTTCAAATGTAGGATTTAGCTTTCAAACTGATTCCTGTATTGGCTGGGACTTACTTCTAAATGTTTTTTAAAAAAATGGGAAAATGAGTATTGATCACTAAATCCAAGAATACTTGAAATCTCTGAAACCGGCCTTTTAGAGGAATTCAAAAGAACTTTAGCTTCATTAAGTACTATCAGTGCGATTATCTGACTTGCAGACTTTCCGGTAATCGACTTCACGACTGATGAAAGATGTCTGGTTGTAATCGACTGTCGTTCGGCATAAAACTCCACACTTCTATCTTGTTGATGATTTTCTGCAAGATCATTTAAAAAAACAAAAACAATCTCTTCCTGTCTTGACATTTGCCCCATAGAATTGCTGTCCTCCTTAGAAATAATTCCCGCCATCTGATAGCAAAAAACAGAGAACAGATGCTCTACAATTTCCTTTTTGTACATCATTTCAGTATCAGAATCGAGTATATATTTAAGGAAGTTTACGCTTTTCCATACCATTTCCATTTCATCTTCCTAAAAAGGAACCCCTTTGTTCATTTGTTGTCTAAAGTAGCGATAGGCAATTAAGCGATTAAACTTTAATGACAGAGCAGAAATGAATTCTCTTTTGTAGGAAACCATTCTGGATTGAAAATTTTCACTTACTGATACCATTTCATAAACAGTTTGTGGATCTGTCACCATGAACATATTCGGAGTAAGCTCTAAATCACTAAAATGCTGGCGAAGTTTTATTGTTCCACTTTTTATAAAAATAAATGCAGGATTATCCGGACGAAAAGGCTTTTCGGCAGAAATTCTTTCAAAAATATTATGTTGTGTAAAAATTTCAACACCAAATTTTTCTAATGCAGACATATAGCAAATTTATTCAATCTCTTGGACGGTTGCAAAATTTTATTAATTTAGTATGATCCAAATCCACATCATGAGAAAGATAGATCTTTTCTTCGCAGAATATTGTAAGAGCCATAAAAACAAAACCAATAAATTGATCCATTGGATGTGTGTTCCTTTAATTTTCTGGACTATATTAGGTTTTGTTTCTCTTATTCCATCACCACATATGTGCTCTCCTTACTTTGGCTGTATCAGTATTATAAGCATCATTGCTGTAGTTCTGGTTACTGTATTTTACCTGAGATTATCTTTACTGATCAGCTTTATTATGCTTATTATAATGATACTGATGGAACATTTGGTATACACTGTCAATATTCATTTTTGGAAAAGCTCATGGATCATTTATCTTTCAATATTTATCATCACATGGATTTTACGTTTTTTAGGACATAAAATAGAAGGCAAAAAACCTTCATTCGTAAAAGATCTTCAATTCCTTTTAATGGGTCCTATCTGGCTTTTGACGTTTATTTTAAAAAAAACAGGAATAAAATATTAATCTTCTAGTGCATATACTGCAAAGCTTGCAAGCCAGTGATCGCCACCATAATTCCCCTGAAATAACAAAGGCAATCCATTGGCTAAGAATTTATCCGCTGTTTTAGCAAAGTCCTTTTTTAAAGGATTACCATCGGGAAGTGCTTTTGCTATTCCTTTCATACACCATGCTTTTGAAAAAGATAACCCCACTAAATGAATCGTTTGATAATCGGTTAAATCACTGACAACAGGAATCTTTTCAACATTCTCAAGGCTTCTTTTTTCGTAGAAATTATTTAACCATTTTACAAATTCCTTTTGTGGCAGAACACGTCTCATCAGATCAGCAATTTCAAGACTTGGAGAAAAGAAATCCGAGCCATCAGGCTCCAGATAGGCAGGTGTCTTCTCATCAGCTAAATAGAAATATCTGGCTTTTTCTAAAAGTTGATTTTCAAAATCTTTATCTTTACTTGCTCTTGCCCAATCTATGGCAAAAGCCATTGCAAAGGCAGTGTTTGGATGAACACCAGTACGGTTAGGATAGGTTTGTTTTGGCAGAAAGGTTTTCCAGGATTTTAGGATCTGATCAGTTAAAGGTTTTAGATTTTCGTGCCAGATCTTAGCTTTTGGGTGATTCCAGGTCATCAACTCTTCATCTAATTTCAGTAACCACCCCCAACCATATGTTCTTTCAAAAGTAGTTGTCAATTGATATTTTGTAAAGTAATCAGCTTCAGACTGTAAATTTTCTTTTTGAAAAGAACCATCAAGGATCTTTTCGATTTCTTTTGCGTTCGATAGATTGGGTTTTGTCTTTAGTAACCTTACCAACATCCAATGCCCATGAACAGAGCTATGCCAATCGAAACAGCCATAAAAACTTGGATGTAGATTTTTTGGACTTAAAGGTACCTCCGTTTCATTGTTAATGATGTGTGCTGTTTTATTGGGATATTCCTGATTGATACAGTGAAGCGGTTTATCCGCGAGTTTTAATGCGATATCATCCGTTAACTTTGGAATCTCTTGGGCATACAAGAAAAATGGAGCACATATAAATACTAAAAGACTTTTTTTCATTGAATAAAAATAAGAAATAATTTGAATCTTAATAACCCTGACCAGTTCAAATATCAATTTTATAAGCATTAATCTTTAATCCAAATTTTTATTTAAAAAATTAAGTCAATCTGTAATTTTCAAGCATAGTTTTTGATAGGATACATAAAAACTTACTAATGAAAAACCTTATCCTTCCTTTATTTTGCCTACTACTTATACATTGCAGTAAATCTGATGGTGTTGTCCAACATGAGGCCAAAGCTGACCTGATGGAAGTCTTACAGGAAGATAAAAACATTCCTTCTGAAAATGAACCTCCACCTCCACCCTCTCAAGAACAAAAAAGAGAAAACTCTTCCAAAAGATCAGATACTATTTCTAAGAAAATTATTAAAAATGGAGATATGCGCATTCAGGTTGGAGACATTAAAAAATCTCAGGGTCAGGTGAATGAAATCTTAAAGAAAAACAAAGCCTATATTCAGACTGAAAACTTTAGAAACTCAGACGTAGACGAGAATTTAGACCTTACCATACGTCTTCCACATAAAAGTTTTGATGCCCTCATCAATTCTCTTTCGAGTGGTATGGGTTCAGTATTATCAAAAAATATTTCATCGGAAGATGTCACTGAAGAGTATACAGATGTTTCCATAAAATTAGCAAATAAGAAAATTTATCTTGAAAAATACCGTGATCTGCTTAAGGGTGCATCTACTACAAAAGATATGCTTGAGATTCAGGAAAAAATTCGTGGTTTAGAGGATGAAATAGATGTTGCAGAAGGAAAACTTCGTTTTATCGATGACCGGGTAAATTACAGCACATTAAACTTAAGTCTGTATAAAGAGAAGGTAAGAAGCTCAACTACATCACAAATAGGATTTGGAAGTCGTTTTGGAGATTCTATTACTCAAGGATGGAATAGTTTTATAAGTTTCATATTAGGTCTAATCTCATTTTGGCCATTCTTTTTAACGATCCCTTTAATTATATTCTTGTGGAGAAAATGGAAAGGAAGGAGAAAAAAATAAACAAAATCCGAATATGAAATTCATATTCGGATTTTTATTGATTAAAAGGTCTAGGCATTGAAATAATCTTTTACAGTTTCCAATACTTTTTCATCTGACATCTGTTGTGAGGTATCTAAGGTAATTTTCAGATCTCTGAATTGAGCCGTATCATGCAGATAATGTTTTAGCTCCTCCTGAACAATTCCAGGTCCTGTAATATAGACCTCCTGAGAATTGGTCAATAAATGCTCAACTTCTTTGAAAAACTTTACTCTATTGGTTTTTTCAGCATTATTACCAGCATTCTCACTGGAGTTCCCATGCTGTTTCTCAGCTTTTACGGGATTACAAAGAAAAAATTTAAAGGCATTTTGTGCATCATGGTTTTTCACTACGATGGCTTTTTCAGTATCTATCCAGATTCCTGCTAATTTCTTGTCTGACATAATTTAATTTTTTAAAGTTATGCTAGGTCAAACAACAATAATGCAAAGGGTGCGTTAATGCATGTTAAATAATTCTCTTGTCTATTTAACAGAAGAACAACCGTAAAGTTTCTCATGAGATTTATTCGCCTTTCGGCTCGCAATGACAACTATTTTCCTAAAACAAATACAGCGGGAATTTTATGAAGTTCCGGTTTTAATTTTTGCCATTCCTTGATCGTTTTTGTCAGAATGAACTCATGCTCCGGATCATTAATATTAGCTGCAATACAGAGTTTTGTATGAGGAGATAAAAATTTGCACAGATCTTCAAAAAGAGGATTATTCCGATATGGTGTTTCCATAAAAATTTGAGAGTAACCTGTTTTCTGTACAAGACTTTCTAAATGCAGGATCTGTTTCTTTTTTTCTCCTTTTTCAATTGGAAGATATCCATTAAAGGAAAACTCCTGACCGTTAAACCCACTGGAAATTAAAGCCAAAATAATAGAAGATGGTCCAGAAATAGGTAATACCCTAATATTTTTCTCATGACACCATTTTACAACAAGGTTTCCAGGGTCAGCGATACAAGGGAGTCCAGCTTCGGAAAGCAGTCCAAAATCCTGACCTTTAAGCATCAATTCCTGAGCATCTTTTATATCTGCATTCTGAGTATATTTATCCAGTAAAAACAGTTTCAGATCTGACTGCTTTTTATCGGGAGCGAAAAACTTAATAACTTTTCGGGCAGTCTTTTCATTTTCCACAAAAAAGTAATCGGTCTGCATGATATAATCATTCATCACAGGTGAAAAATGACTAAGCGGTGTATTTTCTGATAAATAGGCAGGAAGTAAAAAAAGCATTATATTATTTTTGGGTTCTTTCTTTTAGTGAAGGTTGTGGGTAATATTTTGTTAAGTCCATGGAAAATGAAACTGAAGTAATTTTCCAGATACCTTTGATCTTCATCAGTGTCCAGATCTCTTTTCCCCAATTGCTCATTTTTCCATCATACCAGAAACTATAGTCAAAGTTTGCCGAAGCGATTGATCCATCTTCAATAATTTTAATAT
The DNA here is from genome assembly GCF_018613715.1 of Chryseobacterium sp. ISL-6. Taxonomy (GTDB): domain Bacteria; phylum Bacteroidota; class Bacteroidia; order Flavobacteriales; family Weeksellaceae; genus Chryseobacterium; species Chryseobacterium paludis. Next base: position 5,538 of record NZ_JAGGPT010000013.1, read on the forward strand.
GATCAAATTTCTCTTCTGATTTATCATCTTTAAATCCAGCAATAAAAGTCTTATAATTATCAGAGAAATAAGCTTCAGCCTGAGGATTTTTCTCCAGACGTTTTGCTTGAGTTCTGTCCGTATATATTCCAGTCCAAAGTACTGGTTCCTGAAATAGGGAAAGAAACTTTTCTTCATTTCTGTTTTTGATGCATTCCATAAAATCATTCATCACTTTTCGAATGGCAACCTCATCTTTAGTTTGAGCAAAGAATATACTGGAACTTAAAATAAATAGTAGAAAAATATATTTCATATTAACTTAAAATTTGCTTACTTATCATATTACAGGCTTGATCCAAAAGCTGGTATACATCTTCAAAATCATTCATATCACCCCAATATGGATCGGGCACTTCTGCATCTTTATGATTTCCAGCCGCTTCTAAAAATAAAAATATTTTCTGTCTCTGCTCCTCATTTTTAGCTTTAGAAATAACATCTCCATAAATATCAATATCCATGCAATAGATTTTATCAAATTTTTCAAAATCAGCATTTGAAATGGGTCTCGACCTTTGTTTTGAAATATCAATTCCGTGATTCGAAGCTGTTTTTATTGCCCGCTTATCCGGGTGCTCCCCTTCATGCATTGAAATAGTCCCAACGGAATCTACAAAAAAGCTGTCCGGAAGTTTTGTCTTCATAATTCCTTCTGCCAAAGGGCTTCTGCATATATTCCCTAAGCATACCATCAATATTTTCATGTGAATAAATGTATCTGTTTATGAGTAGTAACGTAAGAAACAAAATTAAACAAAAAATGAAGAATAATTCTATCCTTCATTTTTCTTTATATCAAATTAAATTATTTAATGCTTTATTCTTTCAGTAAGTTCCTTTACGTATTTTTTCACTTCTTTATCGATCTTTGAAACATCTTTTATTGTTTCGCACGCATACATTACAGTTGAATGATCTTTGCCTCCCATCTCTTCACCAATTTTAGTAAATGTGGCATTCGTAAATTCTTTAGCAAAATACATAGCTAACTGTCTTGGAAGAGCAATTTCTCTTTTTCTTGTCTTAGAAAGTAGCTGCTCTCTTTTAATACCAAAATAATCGCATACAATCTCCTGAATATAAGGAATATTGATGATTTTTTTCTGATTAGCAGCAATCTTGTTGATCGTATCTTTTAATAATTCTAGACTTAGATCAGATTTATATATTGTGGAATAGGCAATTACTGAGTTGATTACTCCAATAAGTTCTCTTACATTGGTTTTAGCTTCTGCAGCTAAGAAATCAAGCATATCTTCTGTAAGAACAATTCCGTCTCTGCTTAATTTATCAACAATAATTTTTCTTCTGGTATCAAGATCCGGAGATTTGATCTCTGCTGAAAGTCCCCATTTAAAGCGGGAAACAATTCTATCCTGAATATCCATAATATCTACAGGTGCCTTATCAGAAGTCAGAATGATCTGCTTTCCATTTTGATGTAAATAATCAAAAATATGGAAGAAACTATCTTGAGTAGCTGATTTCCCAGAAAGAAACTGAATATCATCGATAATTAAAACATCTACCATTTGGTAAAAGTTTGCAAATTCAGTTTGTTTATGAGCTTTAGCTGCCGATATAAACTGCTGAATAAATTTTTCAGAAGACAGATAAAGTACTACTTTATCCGGAAACTGGCTTTTAACTTCCAAACCTACTGCTTGTCCTAAGTGGGTTTTCCCTACCCCATATCCACCATATAAAAATAATGGATTAAAAGCTGTTGCTCCAGGTCTTTTTGCAATAGATCTTGCTACTGTAGCTGCAAATTTATTACTCTCTCCTTCTACGTAATTATCAAAAGAAAAATCTGATTTCAGATTAGAATCTATATTTACTTTTTTAATTCCGGGTACTACAAAAGGATTAACAATATTGGATGAAAAACCCTGCGGCATTGTTTCCTGCATTTTCGGAGTAGGAACACTCTTTCCTTTCATGTTCATTGTAACGGGTTTTTCTAAACCATTAGGCTTATTTTCCATTACTGAATACCATAATTTAACTCCTTTTCCTATATTTTTCTTCAGGGCAGCAGAAAGTAAAGATAGGTAATTATCTTCTATATATTCCTTGTAAAAATCACTCGGCACCATTAATGTAAGATTGTTGTCAACCAAAGAGATTGGCTGCACTTTATCAAACAGTAAGTCGAAAGACTTTTCAAGTTTTTTCAAATCAGAATTATCTTCAGCTGCGTTAAGATTGTCACGCATAAACTGAAGGCACTTCTGCCATATCATCATTAAATTTTCATCCATATTTATGCCCCGATTAATTCTTTAGTTAGTACTGTGTTTAGAAGGAAGACAAAGGTCTAATTTTTTATTTTCAAAAAAAAATATTGCAGGTATTGATTATTTAAAAATATATTTGTATGTATAATTTGAGACCCAAAATGATACATACAAAACACTCAATACGAGTACGTTACGCCGAAACAGACCCAATGAAATATGTATACTACGGCAACTATGCAGCGTATTTCGAAATTGGCCGAGTTGAGCTATTTCGAGCCATAGGAATATCATATGATGAAATTGAAAATCAAGGAATTTGGTTACCAGTTTCTGATTATAAAATTAAGTATTTAAAACCAGCTTTGTATGATCAAAAATTAGAAATTCATACATATATAAAAAAAATACCTGGAGTAAGAATAGAATTTGATTATGAAATCTATAATGAAGAGGGTATAAAAATCACGGAAGCCTCCACTACTCTGTTTTTTTTAGATTCAAAGACCAATAAAATCATCAAATGCCCAGATTATCTTCTAAAGCTTATTGAAGAAAACTGGAAAACAGAATGATAATATGTTGCATAATTAGGCATGAGATTCTTTATTAAAATAAATAATTTCTTTCCTTTGCTAAACATTAATTTTAGATTTTAATCAAATAGATACATGAAGATTGCATTTCTAGGTCCACACGCGAGCTTTACTCAGCTTGCAACTACACAGCTTTTTCCAAACGAAGATCTTTTACCACAGGCTAATATTTTAGACTGTTTTACTGCAGTAGAAAACGGAGATGTTGATAAAGCTGTAGTTCCTTTGGAAAACTCCATAGAAGGTACAGTTTCTATGACATTGGATTATTTATATAAAACTCCGTCTATAAAAATTGAAGCTGAGGCTGTAATGCCTATAGCCCACCATTTAATGATTCATCCTGATAACAATATTGAAGATATTGAGAGGATTTATTCTCATCCACAGGCTTTAGCACAAAGTTTTCACTTTTTAGATACTCATTATAAAAACGTCCCAAGGCAAGACTTTTCTTCCACTGCGGCGGCGGCTAAATATGTTTCCGAAAATCCAGAAAATAAGATTGCGGCTGTTGCCAATCAGTTTGCGGCTAATCTTTATGGTTTAAAGATCATCAACCGAAATATCCAGGATTTCGAACAGAATCATACCCGCTTCATTGTTATTTCTAAAGAAGGACATTTTTATAAAAATGAAAACCTTGAGATTCTGGGAGAAAAGTCCGGACTCTTAGTTACCCTTCCGGAAGATCATGCAGGAGGTTTACATCAGGTACTCTCTGTATTTGCATGGCGAAAAATGAACCTCAGTAAAATTGAATCAAGAACTTTAAAAACCGGACTTGGAAATTATTTTTTCTACATCAATGTAGCAGGAGAATGGCAACCAATTTTGCATGAAAATGCAATACTAGAGCTGGAATCCATACAAGCAACAGTTGACTTTTTAGGCAATTACAAGGAGTTTCTTTTGGAAAGCTAATTTCACACTTTAATAAAATCATGTAATAATGGCATTATGATGCATTAATGTCACTATTTTAAGCAAAAGTTGTCACAAAATGTGACAGCTTTTTTTTTATGTTAACAAAAAATTATTCAACTAAAAGGGATTTATTAGAATTATTTCATTATCTTTAATCCAAAAATAATTTAAGTATAAACACTCATAGTATAAATACGTAATAATATCTTAAATATAATTTATAAATTGTTAAAAATTTTTGACAAACGATAGATTAATATTATATAATATATAACACGCAGGCATAATTTTTGCTGTATAACAACAAAACTAACTAGAGTCAACCATAACAATTTAAACTTTTATAACATGAAAACTAAAATTTCCACTCTAATTCTATCTTTGATAGCAGTTCAGGCATTTTCACAGGTAGGAATCAACACAACAACACCAGCAGCTACCCTAGACGTAAACGGAGACGTGAAAGTAAGAACGGTTCCGACAACTACGACTATGACCGGGTTTGACGTATTAGTGTACAATACGGCAACTTCTGAAGTTACCCAGGCAAATCCTGCACTAATAGCAGCTGCTTCTAGTACTAACACAACTCTTTATGCAGCAAAGAAAACAGCTGGGATCAGTTTATTAAGCTTAGGATTATTTCCTAGTGGATTCAGAGCTGTAAATTTCCTTACCGCTGAGAGAACAGTTGGTAGTGCTGCATTATTCTCGGATACTGACAACACGTATACAATTCCATCAGATGGGGTTTATGCAATTGGGTTTACATTCCGTTACGGTACCGGATTACAGGCTTCGATATTAGCAAACTCTCCTGGAGTAGGGATCGTAAGAACAAGAGCAGGTGTAGCTACAACAATAGATAGCCGTGCGTTCAGTGGTGCCAACTTAATTTTATTAAGCTTAACAATTTCAGAATCTAGCTTGAACTCACTGTATTCTTTACAAACCGGAGATAAAATTTCATTCGGACTTGTTGGATCATCAGTTCTTGACGTAGGTTTATTAGGATCAAGTGTTGCTTCATTCTACATTTACAAAGTGTCTAATTAAGACTTTTATTTAATTTAATCACTATACACCTTTAATCCATCATATGCAGATATGATGGATTAATTGTTTATAACCAATCATACCAAACATTTATCTATATTTGATTAAACAAATGAAAGTATGGCAGAAAATTTCCTAATTATTATGTGTATTGTATTGGTTATAGTTATTTACAACCAACTGAATAATAAAATACGGAAACTTGAAGACAGGATTTCAGATCTGGAGAAGAATAGCAATACTGAAACAAAAACTTATACAAAAGAAGAACAACAACTTTCTCCACAAATAGCTGCATCTTCGGAAATCCAACAGGAACCGCAATTACTTTCAAACGAAGAAAAAACTGTTCAATCCGAAGTTTTTCCAACAGATAACCAAAAAGACTGGCTTGAACCTATTTTCATTTTTTTCAAACAAAATATCTTAGCTATTATAGGAATTTTCACTCTTGTTCTCGGAATAGGTTATTTTGTAAAATATGCAATTGATAAAAACTGGATCGGCGAAATTGCAAGAGCTGGTATTGGATTTTCTATAGGTTCTGTCATCATTATTACTGGTCATTTTTTAAGAAAAAACTACACCATCTTTTCATCCATTATTCTAGGTGGTGGCATTGCGATCTTATATTTTACGACTACCATAGCATTCCGGGAGTATCATTTGTTTGCTCAAAATACAGCTTTTATAATCACATGCTGTATTACCTTACTCTCCATTATTCTTTCTTATTATTATAAAAGTGAAGTCCTTATTATTTTCTCATTATTCGGAGGGTTTTTAGCTCCATTAATGATAAGTACGGGTCAGAGCAACTATTTGTTTTTATTCACGTACATCTCTGTTTTAAATATTGGAATGCTGATCATTACATTCTTAAAACACTGGAAAAGTGTTGGCGGAATCGCTTTCTTTTTCACTCATCTTTATTTATTATACTGGATTGTAGAAAAGCCTGAAATACTTAGCGTTTATTTCTACCTTATCAGTTATGTGATCTTCTATGCATTTGCATTACTGAATTATATAAAGAAAAATATTCTTTCTTCTCTTGATATTGTATTGCTGGTACTGGTAAATTTCTTTAGTACATTAAGTCTGATCTATATTTTTAATAAGCTCGGATATGAACCTGTAATAATTTTCCCTCTTATTTTTGCTGTTATTAATGGTTTCTTATTATTTAAAGAATACACAAAGAATAACTTTGGAAGTCATTATTCAGTTTTTGCCGGAATCACAGTAAGTCTTATCACAATTGCCGTCGCTTTACAATTTAAAACTCATTTAATTACCAGTATTTGGGCAATTGAGGCTACACTACTTCTTTTCGTATGGAAAAAAATAAAACTCAATATTTTCAAAATATTCTTTTATATCCTTTTTCCATTGGTTATAATCGCTCAGATCATTACATGGTCACAATATTTCACTTTAAAAAATCTTACTTTATTTTTCAACCCTGTTTTTCTTACAAGCTTTATTACCATTATCACAACACTTGCTAATTTAGTTTTACTAAAAAAATTACCAGGAAAAGATTCGTCTGAAAACAACTTCTTCGAAAATGTATTCAAATTATTAAGCTATGCTATTATTTACTTTGCATTGCTATTTGAGCTGATTTATCAAGTATCTGAAAGACCTTTTGTAATAATAGCCAGTTTAGGATTATTATTAAGTCTGTATTACATCATTATTCTATTATTATTAAGTAAGAAGCTGGAAATAAACAAGCTGTTTGATACAGGGTTAATATATATTTTCTTAGTACTTACCGTTATTCATGTTTCATCATGTGGTTCAGAACTGATTATCTCCATTCTATTAAAAGAGTCGTCAATTACCTTTTATGGCATTTACCTCTTATATCTGATTCCTTTTATTTATCTGTATTGGAAACGCTTCCCAACTTTAGATTTTTTAAGAACAAAAATTGCATATTGGTTGGCGGCATGTGCTTTGGTTATCGTTATCAGTTGTGAACTTTATCACCTATATATCTTAGGAAATGCGGTAGATTTTTCAAAACTTTATGAACTTCAAAAACACTTTAGTATTTTATATTTACCGATCATCTGGGCTATTCTCGCAAGTATCTTTATTTATGTTGGACTAAAAAAAGACAATTCCGAATTTAGTAGAATTGGGTTTGTTCTGATAGGTATCATGGTAGTAAAACTCTATGCATATGACGTATGGCAGATGGACAATATCTCCAGGATCATTGCATTTATCTTATTAGGAGTCATTTTATTACTAAGTTCATTTATGTTCCAGAGATTAAAAAATATGATTAAAAATCTTGTTGATAAAAAGGAAGAAACCGATGAAAGTGAAAATTTAGAATCGTAATAAAATTCATTATTTATACATAATTTTTAATTTACACCAATTTCCTTTTCAGATTTTATTAAAAATACTTATATTTAACAAGTTTTTAATAGTTACCTTATTCTATAGATTATGAAAAAAATTCTCTATTCTTTCTTACTATTCTCTTCGGCTTGTCTATTTGGTCAGAAGAACCCTGCTACTAAATTTGCTGTGGCAAATGATATTGTTGGAACAGTAGATATGTTCAATACTAAAAAAGATTTCGTTCAAAGTATGAATCTTTACAAAACTCCAGCTAACTTACCACAGAATCTTAAAAAATTCGGCTATATCGCAGAAAATGGATTAGCAGAAGTTAAGATTAAAAAAGGTTATGAAAATCTGGATAGATTAACGCTTGGAGAGCTTAACACTTTAAACAATCTACCAAAAGAAACTCCTGTAATGATTGAAGGGTATGAATTCACTAATATGGATACACGTGTCTTTGGTGATATTTTAGCAAAAGTTGAAGTAAAGGACTATAATGGTAAAAAATCATTGTTCGTTACAACTACTAAAAAATAAGAACTGATTTTAAAATATAATTAAAAAGGATACTCACCCAAGTATCCTTTTATTTTTAGTATTTATCATTCCATTTTTTCTTAAGCTCTTCATGAATCTTTTTTTCTGTGGCGTTATTTCCGGGTTCATATAACTTCATGTCTTTGATTTCTTCCGGAAGAAAATCCTGCTCTACAAAGCTTCCTTCATAAGAATGGGCATATTTATAATCTTTACCATAATCGAGATCTTTCATAAGTTTCGTAGGTGCATTTCTAAGATGTAGAGGCACAGGAAGGTTTCCTGTTTTTTTAACCAAAGCTAGCGCTTCATTAATAGCCATATAAGTGGAATTACTTTTAGGCGAAACGGCTAGATATACCGCTGTCTCACTCAAAATAATCCTCGATTCCGGATTACCAATTACATTTACTGCCTGAAAACAATTATTGGCAATCACCAATGCATTCGGATTGGCCAGACCAATATCTTCAGCAGCAAGAATTAACATTCTTCTGGCAATAAATTTAATATCCTCACCCCCCGCAATCATTCTTGCTAACCAATATACTGCTCCATTAGGATCTCCACCACGCATAGATTTTATAAAAGCAGAAATAATATCATAATGCTGCTCTCCATTTTTATCATACAGAGCCATAGTCTCCTGCAGAACAGCAAGAACATCTTCATTCAGAATTTCTTTCGTTTCAGAGTTTTTATACTGACCTAAAACCAGTTCTACAGAATTTATAAGCTTTCTTGCATCACCTCCGGAATACTGGATAAATGCTTCTTTTTCTAATATCTTAAATTCGGTTTTCTCTTCCTCATTGTATCTTTCTGATGCAATATCAACAAGCTCTTCCAATTTTTCATAACTCAGAGCCTTTAAAATATAGACCTGACTTCTTGAAAGTAAAGCAGAAACTACTTCGAAACTGGGGTTTTCTGTAGTAGCACCAATTAATACAATCCATCCTTTTTCTACAGCATGCAACAAAGAATCCTGTTGCGATTTATTAAATCGGTGAATTTCATCAATAAATAAAATAGGAGATTTTCCAGAAAACAGATTCTGTTTTTTAGCTTCATCTATCACATCCCTAACATCCTTTACACCTGATGAAACAGCGGAAAGTTTATAAAATTTCCGACCTGATTTTTCAGAAATTATCTCAGCTAATGTTGTTTTTCCTGTTCCCGGCGGTCCCCACAAAATAAGAGAATTCAAAGCATCATTCTCGATCATTTTTTTTATCGTTCCCTTATCTCCGGTAAGATGCTCCTGCCCTAGAACTTCATTTAAAGTTTTAGGTCTTAATTTTTCAGCTAATGGAATATTTTGATTCAAGATACTTTACAATTTTTGTTTGAATGTTTCAGTTTTAAAAGCCTGAAACTTCTAACAAATTTAAACTAATTTTCATTTTTTTACCCTATTTTTGCATTGTTTTGAAATTAACAATCAATAAAATCATTACTTTTCCTTTGGTAATTTTAATTAAATTTTACCAATGGTTTATCTCGCCCTTACTTCCTAAAAACTGCCGTTATGAACCCACATGCTCACATTATATGGTGGAATCATTGCAGGTTCATGGTATTTTTAAAGGTTTCTGGTTAGGTATAAAAAGAATTTCAAAATGTCATCCTTGGGGAGGAAGTGGATATGATCCTGTTCCCCCAAAGAAATAAAAAATTCAATATAAACTATCAAAAAAATAGAAATGAGTAATATTTTTTTCAGAATTTACCTTGTCGCATTTGCATTCATTACCCAATGTCTTTTTGCACAGGAATACCCGGGAGGTCTATCAGACGGAACTTTAAAAGTGAATTCTACCGAAATTCCCGTAAAAATCTATTCAACAACTGAAGTAGTGAATTTAAGCTCTTTTGTTGATCAGCCGATTAGCAATAATGTTCTGGTAATTCTGAATAAATCAAACTTTGAGCCTGCTTATTATGATTCCAGCTCTCTAATTCTGATCAAATATAAGAATGCTAATTATCAATTTTTTGATAAACACTTCAAGCTGATAAATACTGCTATCACTAAGGAAAATATAGAAACTTTAAAATATGCTGTAAAATCAAGCAAACCAATTACAGCTGCTGATCAAGTTGAGCTGAAAACTCCTTTTAAAATATGGGATCCTTCAAATGGAATTCAGTTAGGTCCGATTACACTTCATTTCTATAGTCTGATGTTCATTTTTGCTTTTGGACTTGGCTATATTATAATGGCAAGAATCTTCAAAATTGATAATGTTAATATAAAATATTTAGAACCTCTTTTTACATGGACTTTAATAGGAACTATTCTGGGTGCAAGATTAGGGCACGTTATTTTCTATCAGCCGGAATTATTTAAAGAAGATTTCTGGAGTGTATTTTTACCAATTAGCACTAAAAATGGCTTGAAATTCACGGGTTTTTCAGGATTGGCAAGTCATGGTGCAACTATTGCATTGATCTTTACTACACTTTATTATTCATTTAAAATTATCAAAAAGAATCCATTTTGGGTATATGACAGAATAGGTATTGTGGTTGCTTTAGGGGGTGCCTTTGTAAGAATGGGTAACTTTTTCAATTCAGAGATCGTAGGCAAGCCTGTTGATCCTAACTCACCATTTGCTTTACTTTTCCCACAACAAAGCAGTGAATATGGTATTACAGTTCCGCGTTATCCTACACAGCTATTTGAAGCATTTGGTTACGTTTGCCTGTTCATCTTATTATGGGTTCTGTATAAGAAAACAGATAAAAAATACCAACAAGGATGGTTATTCGGATTGTTCTTTATCATTCTTTGGGCTGTCAGATTCTTTGTAGAATTTTTAAAAGAGCCTCAGGGAGACGAATTTATCCAGATTGGAGGTTTAAATACGGGACAGGTACTTTCTATTCCATTTATGATTGCAGGAGTTGTGATCATGATCATCTCTAAGAAATTTAAAATTACTCCGGAGCAAAATGCTAAACCAGAATAAAATTATTTTCCAATAATATATAAAGCCACAATTAAATTGTGGCTTTTTTTGTAGATCAACTCAAATCAATAGAATACTATAACCTATAATTTACGAGCAATTTTCTTATTAATCCTCTCAAACACATTACCAAATTCATTGATAAGGTCAGTTGGAAGCATTGATTCTTTAGAATATTTTTCAGCCGCATAATCGGCAGCCTTTCCATGTAACCATACCCCAAAAATAGCAGCTTCTTCCTCAGAATATCCTTGTGCCAATAAGGACGTTAGAACTCCTGTCAGAACATCACCACTTCCGCCCTTAGCTAAACCTGCATTTCCGGTAATATTGTAATATACATTTCCTTCCGGAGTAATTATTTGGGCGTTATGATCTTTCAAAACAATATAAATGTGAAATTCATTCGCTTTCTTGCGAGCCAATTCCAACCTTTCAAAAGAATTTTCAGTAGCTCCAAATAGTCTTTCAAATTCTTTCGGATGAGGTGTGATAATTGTATTTTGCGGAATAAGCTTTAAGTTCTTTTTATTTTCTGAAATAATATTCAAGGCATCTGCGTCTAAAACCAACGGCTTAGAATGTTCTTTTAGAAATTGTAAAAAGCTTTTTTGAGTTTCTTCACCTGTACCTATACCAGGACCTATACCACAAAATGAATTTTCATCAATCTCAAAATTATCAATATATTGATCCCCTCCTTTTATAAACATTGCTTCGGGGCATGAAGTCTGCAAAATATTGTATCCACAGTCCGGAGCAAGACTAAAAGTAAGTCCAGCACCTGTTTTCAAAGCAGCTGTTGTTGAAAGTACTGCGGCTCCCATTTTTCCATAACTTCCGGCAACAATAGTTACTTTTCCGTAGGTCCCTTTATGAGAGAACTCAAGCCTAGGTTTAAAGACCCCTTTGATTAGGTCATCATCAATGACAAAATCAGAAGTTTCTGCGGTCGTGATATAATCTTTATTTAAGTCAATATTTAAAACTTCAACTTTTCCTGTAAACTTTCCACTTTCGGGATGTAGAAAACTCTTCTTCCAGAATTGAAAGCTCAATGTGTAATCCGCCTTAAAAACAGAAGAGTTATCATCAGAAATTCCATCAGCAAATAATCCGGAAGGGACATCAATAGAGATTTTAACGGTATTAATTGTATTTAAATAATCAATAAGATCTTTAAATTCACTGTCGAGAACTCTAGATAAACCGGTTCCAAAAAGAGCATCAATGATAAGAGTTTCATGATCGAAACTGTATTGATCAACTTCGTCAAATTTCTTAACTGAAATTCCTGACACCCCTTCTAATCTTTCAAAATTAACCTGGGCATCATCAGAAAATTTTGATTTTGGATTGCTCACAAACACATCTACATCAAAGCCTTCAGTATGCAGTAATCTTGCTATAGCAAACCCATCTCCACCATTATTTCCGTTTCCACAGAAGATCACAAACTTTTTATGACTTTTACAGTGTTCTGATATCCAGTGTGCACATGATTGGGCGGCACGCTCCATTAATTTTATAGATGAAATGTGATCATTCAGTATTGTAAATTGGTCACACTCCCTTATTTGCTCCTTCGTAAATATTTTCATTTCATATTAGTATGCGACTAATTTATAATATTTTTTAATAATGTAAAGGTCATTATCCTACATTCATTTTATTTAAAAAGAATATAAATAAATATCCCACAAAAGCGAAAAAAATAACAATTTTATTTATATTTGTGTTATACACAACTTTAAAAAAATAAATTATGGGATTTGTAAAAGAATTTAAAGAATTTGCAGTCAAAGGCAATGTCATTGATCTTGCAGTAGGGGTGATTATTGGTGCAGCTTTTGGAAAAATTGTTTCATCATTTGTAGAAGATGTAATTACACCTCTTTTACTTAATCCAGCTATGAAAGCTGCAGGTGCTGACAATATCAAAACATTGGCCTGGAATGGTGTTACTTATGGTAACTTTTTAGCTGCAGTCATTAACTTTTTATGTATTGCCTTGGTTTTATTTATGATGATTAAAGGAATTAACAAAATATCAAAACCAAAGGAAGAACCTGCTCCTGCGGGACCCACTGATGATCAAAAATTATTAATGGAAATCAGAGATTTGCTAAAAAATAAAAATAACATATAATAGAAAAACACCTCAATTGAGGTGTTTCTTTTTATTTTAATAATTCCTAAATAAATTAGTGAATCTGTAGTATACTTGAAATTTGTTCTGCTAAGGAAAGACCAATTCTATCCTGAGCTTCTAATGTTGATGCTCCCGTGTGTGGAGTTAAAGAGATTTTTGCATGGTTAAGGATTTCTTTAGAAGGCGTCGGTTCATTAATGAAAACGTCTAATCCGGCAAATTTCACTTTTCCTGAATTCAATGCTTCGATTAAAGCTGCTTCATCAATTACTCCACCTCTGGAACAGTTAACAATCGCTACTCCATCTTTCATGATTTCAAACTCATTCTTTCCTATCATATACCCTTCTTTTTGAGCAGGAACGTGTAATGTAATAAAATCTGAGTGCTTTAAAACCTCTTGCAAAGGTTCAGTTTCAATATCTACATTGATGAACTGGTTATTATAGAATTTTACTTTAATACTGGCGCGTCCCACGTTATTATCAGCCGCAATTACCCTCATCCCAAGACCTAAAGCAATTCTTGCAACTTCCTGTCCGATTCGTCCCATACCAACGATTCCAATCGTTTTTCCTCTTAGTTCAATTCCCTCCGCATATGCTTTCTTAAGGCCTGCAAATTCGGTATCACCTACTAAAGGCATTTTTCTGTTGGAATCCTGTAAAAATCTTGCTCCAGAAAACAAATGTGCAAATACTAATTCAGCAACTGATTCTGATGAAGCAGAAGGTGTATTAATCACATGAATCCCTTTCTCTCTTGCATAATCTACATCAATATTATCCATACCAACACCTCCTCTACCAATAATTTCAATAGATGGGCAGTTATCGATAATATCTTTCCTTACCTGAGTTGCACTACGAACCAGTAAAGTGCGGATCTTATGTTCATTAATATAATCTACCAAAAACTCCTGTGGAACTTTCGCTGTGATTACTTCAAACCCCTTTTCAGTTAATGCATCAATTCCAGATTGATCCAGACCGTCATTTGCTAAAACTTTCATAAATACAGTTTATATTTAAAGTGAAAAGATTTAAAAATTAAAAAATCAAGTGTATTACTTTTTCGTTTAATCTTTAAATCTTTGAATTATATTTTTTAATCTTCTTTGAAAACTTCAATGGTCACTTGCTTTTCTACCAAATCTGTAAACTTCCCTTTATATCTTGTAGCTCGCACCAAGTGGTTATCGATCCAGTGATAATTGCCACCTCTCGGCTTTCCACATAAAACACTATGATATTTAAATCCGTGTTTATCCAGCCAATCTATTGTAATTTGTTTTAAATTTTCAGTACGTGAAGTAAAGAAACAGATCTGATGTCCTTCATCATACCACTTGTTTACCGTTTCCAAAGCATCTGGATAAGGCTCACAAGTAACCATTCTTTCAGGTTCTTCGTTAGGAACATCGTCTGTAATTGTTCCATCAATATCTATTAAATAGTTTTTTACTCCGTCCTTAAGTATTGGACTTATGTGTTCGATATATTCTAGCTCCATCATAAAAATTTGAATTACAAAGTTACAATTTTTACGGTGAAGACTATTGTTAAACTTGATTTATATTGAATTTAAACCATTATAATCGCTATTCAATGAATAAAATAAACAATATTACTACTGATTTCATAATTTTGATTGAAATTTTTCTGTTATGGCTCAATTCAATTCCCGGAAATAACCTCAATTTTAAAGTTATTTCCGGGAATTATGCAAACAATTAATATCATCTAGAATTTTTCTCCTAAACTAATTCTTAAACGGTTCAAAGCGTTCATCAAAGAAATACTGGAGGTAAGTTCTACAATTTCTTTCTCAGAAAATTTTGACTTTAATTCTCTTAGTAAGGGATCAATGTCTTCTGTTAAACCCGTTACGGCATCTGCCCATCTTAAGACTAAGAGTTGTTTATCATTGAATGATATGGAATGTTTATATCCTGGTATTTTATCAATTAAAGATTGTTCAATTCCCATTTCTCTCAATTCAGCAGAATGGAAACTACAACAATAAGCACATCCATTTAATTGAGATATTCTTAGTTCAGCCAATGCAATAAGCTGATTATCAATTTCAGAATTTCTAATACTTGAATGAGCCTTATATAAATGCCCTACCGTTTGCTTTGCAATACTTTTATAATCCATCTTTTTTTTACAAAATTATAGAGATTCCTGCCTTTGAAAGGGTATAAAAAAGAGAACATTGAGTACAAATAAAAGATTTACTTTTGTACGATCTAATCAATGTTGAGATGGACCATATACGAGAGCTTATTGAGATAGAAATAATAGAATTATCAGAATGGAAAGATCGTTTTCGTAAAAATAGTTTCTTTGAATTGGTATTTATACTTGATGGAAAAGGAATACAAAGTATTGAATATAAAACCCAGGATTACAAGCCGAATGATTTTTTTCTTCTACCCTATTCAGAGTGTCACGCATATGAGATTATTGAACCCACAAAGTTTTTATTTATTCGGTTTACAGAACATTATTTTAAAAATCTTAAAAACACGAAGATCAATTATTCCCTGTGGTATAGCAAACTAAACTATATTATCGGATTTTATAACTTCAGTCTGGGACTTCCTTTTAACAATATCAAAGAAAGAGATCAGGTAAAAAGATTGTTTGAAATAATTGCTAATGAAAAGGATCAGGCTTCAGAATATTCAGAAACACTGGTAGCCAATTCACTTTCATCCATACTAACAATAATAAGTTCAAAATTAATCAGCGAAAAAGAAAAAGGTGATCATAAATTTTCAGAGATCATTCAACATATCAATCAAAATATCATCAATGAAGATCAATTATCCATTGCCTATCTTTCTGAAAAATTTAATATTTCCAATAAATATTTCAGTGAGTATTTTCGAAGGAAATCTGATGAATCACTAAAGGAATATATTCAGAAAACAAGGCTGCAGATAGCAGTTAACAGGATAAAATACACCCAAAATCCTTTGCAGGAGATTGCTTGGAGTTTAGGTTTTACAGATGGGAGCCATTTAAATAAAACTTTAAAAAAGCATTTTGGACTCTCTTCATCTGCATTAAGAAAAGAGGAAAAGTAGCAGTACGTTCAATGAGTTCTTAAATTTCACTATTTCTCTTTGTAGTTCACTCTTATATGATGTTTTACCAAAAATTTCCAAAATACATTTATTAAACTTACATTTGTAGGAATGGAAGAATTGGTAGTCTTAGTAAATCACGACGACGATGTTTTAGGTTTGATGGAAAAACAGCAGGCTCACGTTAACGGCTTGCTACACCGTGCTTTTTCAGTATTTTTATTTAATGATAAAGGAGAGATGCTTTTGCAAAAAAGAGCTTCTAAAAAATATCATTCTCCTAACCAATGGACCAATGCCGTATGCTCACATCCAAGAAATGGTGAAAGCTATTTGGAAGGTGCAAAACGTAGAGTAAAAGAAGAATTAGGAATAGAAACTGAGCTTTCAGAAAAATTCAACTTTATTTATAAAGCTGATGTTGGTGGTGGGCTATGGGAGCATGAATTAGATCATGTATTTGTAGGAAATTATGGTGCTGATTTTAATTTAAATAAAGAAGAAGTTGACGAGGTAAGGTATATTTCCATGAATGACCTGGACAAGGAGATCCTCGAAAATCCAACAAATTTCACAGAATGGTTTAAGATCATTCTGGAAGAATATAAACATCATTTTTAGATGAAAAAGAACCTGATAGTAGTAATTACATGTATGCTTGGATGCCTTTCATTTGCTCAGAAAGCAAACACTTATGAAAGTGCCAACTATTCAATTAATGTTCCCGAAGGATGGAAATCAACCAATGACGAGGGCATTGTAAATGTTTTTCCAACCAATGAGATCGGAGCCATCACTATTTCAGAGTATCACGATCTTAATATTCCAAAGGAAGAAACAAAAAAATTCATCCTTGCTCTTTATAAATCCAAGGACGAAGAAAGTAAAATAAAAGCCAGCAAAGGTAAGAAAGGATATACTGAATACCTTTATGAGTATTTTGATGAACATGATAAATTGTTCTGGATCACCAAAGTTTTTCAAAAGGACAAAAACCTGTTTCTTATATCCATAAATTGTGGACAAAAATATTGGAACGGTAATTATATGAACCTTTTCAACGAGACTTTCAATAGTTTTAAAATAAAGTAATAGAAATAAATATGAAGAAAACAGCCTTGTACGACAAACACGTTTCTTTAGGAGCGAAAATAGTACCTTTCGCAGGCTTCGAAATGCCTGTACAATATTCCGGAGTTACGGAAGAACATTTTGCAGTAAGAGAAAAAGCGGGAATATTCGATGTTTCTCACATGGGACAATTTTTTATTGAAGGACCTGGTTCTAAAGAGCTTTTACAATTCGTTACGACAAACAATGTAGATGCTTTGGAAAAAGGAAAAGCTCAATATTCTTGTCTTCCTAATGAAGATGGTGGAATTGTAGATGATCTTATCGTTTATCAAATGGACGATGAAAAATATTTCGTGGTTGTAAACGCTTCAAACATAGATAAAGACTGGAATCATATTTCAAAATACAACACTTTTGGTGCTAAAATGACCAATGCTTCTGATGATATGTCTCTTTTAGCAATCCAAGGTCCTAATGCTACAGCAATTCTTCAAAAGTTAACTGATGTAAACCTATCTGAGATTCCTTATTACAATTTCACTGTAGGATCTATAGCAGGAATAAATGACGTTATTATTTCGAATACAGGTTACACTGGAAGCGGAGGATTTGAAATTTATTTCAAAAATGAAAATGCTGTAACACTTTGGGATGCAATAATCAAAGCTGGAGAAGCAGAAGGAATCATCCCTTGTGGATTAGCTGCCAGAGATACTTTAAGACTTGAAAAAGGATTCTGTCTGTATGGAAATGATATCGATGATACTACTTCTCCTATTGAAGCTGGCTTAGGATGGATCACAAAGTTTGATAAGGATTTTATTTCTAAAGATACTTTTGCAAAACAAAAAGAGGATGGGGTTACCAGAAAATTAGTAGCCTTTGAACTTCAGGACAAAGGGGTACCAAGACATGATTACCCTGTGGTAGATGCCGAAGGAAATGTTATTGGAAAAGTAACATCCGGAACACAATCTCCAATGAAAAAAATTGGGTTGGGATTAGCTTATGTTGCTAAACCACACTTTAAATTAGGTTCCGAGATCTTTATTCAGGTTAGAAACAAGAATATTCCTGCAAAAGTGGTGAAAGCTCCTTTTGTATAATTAAAATAATATTTTAAATAAAAACACCGTAGAATTGTTTCTACGGTGTTTTATTTTTAATGTTGGATCATTATATCCCTGCTCAGCATTACAAAGTAATACAGGCTGCTTCCACTGTACCGCAGATCAGTGAACAAATTTTGCTAAAAAGGTTTACTTTTCTATTAGCTAGAATTAAAAAGAAAAGAGACTGTAAACAATATAATCTCTTTCTAAATTATCTACATATACAGCAGAGTCTTCTATCTGGAGTACATACATCCCCAACTCCAGGTGTGTTAGAGACCACTCCGCCTCCACCGCCACATAAGAAGTCACAATTTGGGACCGGAGGTCTTACACCACCACTAATTTGTCTCAAGTCTGCTCTGCTTAAGCTTTTGATTTTTTGAACATTTGTAATCATGATAATATTTTTTTGGTATTAACAAATATAGAGTTTTCACCTATACCATTTATATTCACTACAAAAATATTAATGCTAAATAACTGAAATAAAGGCTTATAAAACAAAATCGTTTATTTCGAAAGTTCAAAGAATTAATTATGCGGGAGCACCTTCCATCCATCTTCTCATCTGTACCCTGTGCGCTGGAGTTTCTTCTACTCCACCTGCTAAAACATCAAGTACTTTATCCCATAAACTCTTTTTCTTCGATTGAGATTCTTTCAGTTCATTATAAGCTTCTAAGTATTCTTTCTCATATTTGTAAGCCTCATCATCAGAATAATTCCAAGGAATATGCTTGAGAATATCATTCGTCAACATATCAATTTCTTCAGGTTTTAAAGCTTCCATCATCGCAAGCTTCAGCTTATAAGTCTCTGCTATTGACAAAATACGCCCAACGTTAGCTGAAATAATCTGCCATATATCTTCCCATTTTTGAAGATTTTCTTTGATAAAAATTACATTCCCAATCTTTTGTAATTCTTCTAAAGTATTGATTACAATTTCCCTATAATGATCATGAGTCTGCCAGATTTCCAACAGATTCGAGCAATCTTTATTTTTAAATTTATCTTCGAGACTTTGAAGGATACCCAGCAGTATAGAAGTGTTTTCTAACAATTTCGCTTTTTCATTGATCCATAAATTAATGACAATACTATCATTACTAGCAACTATTAATTTTCCGGCTTCAGAAATCTGCTTTGTTGCTTCATCATTACTGTCCTTTATTTCCTGGTTGCTCAATCTAATATCTACACTAAGCTTTCTTAAGCTTTGTACAGCTTTAATTACAGGATTAAATTCTTTTTCCATCATAACTTTATTTTTATTTGTGTTTTTATAATTATTGATGAAAAAAAATACTTAATACAGACTTTATAGCCTTAAAAGAATTAAGAAGGGAATTATTTTTTCATCATTGCGAACATACAAAAAAAATAAAATTCGAAATTTTGATTAAATTTCTATAGAAAAGCAAATATCCAGTAGATCTTACTGGATATTATTTAGTTTATATTTATTTATAGTCTAAAATATTTAAAATCAGAAATTAAATTTGCAATCAACTGTAATTTTAAGTTTTTATTAAAATTCGTGAATACAATTTTAATTTTATAAGTCAAATGATTTCAATCAGTTAGCCTTAAAAAACTCTTTAAGATTCTCAACATTGGTCTTATCATTCCCTACAAAAATTTCTGTATCAGTAATAAAAACTGGACGTTTTAGAAATGTGTAATGATCCAATAATAAATTTTTGAAGTCATTTTCCTGTAAAGATTTTACATCTAATTCCCTTAATTTTATTTGAGTAGATTTTTTGCTGAACAACGCTTCATAAGATTTTGTCTTTTTATACATCTCAGCCAATTCTACTTCCGTAATTGGTTCTTTTTTAATTTCTCTAAGCTCCCAACCTGAGAGATCAAACTGTGCTAATATTTTTCTGCAGGTATCGCAGGTATTTAGATGGAATACTTTTTTCATCTTTTACTATGATTTTTAATTGTCCTAAAAAGCTTCTTGTAAGCTTTGATTCTTCAAAATTATGATTTAATCCAGGACTTTGAAAATTATTAAATATCTTTATTCAAATTTTATAAAAATGGAGAACAAGCCTATTACGTTTCAATTTATCTCGGAACCGTCAGATGTTAATTATGGAGGAAATGTTCACGGAGGAAGCGTGATGAAATGGATCGATCAGGCAGGCTATGCTTGTGCTACAACATGGAGTGGAAATTATTCGGTAACTGTTTATGTGGGTGGAATTCGTTTTTATGAACCTATTAAGATCGGAGAAATTGTAAAAGTAGAGGCCCAGGTAATTTATACGGGTTCTTCGAGTATGCATATTTCTATTAATGTATTTTCAAGAAATCTTAAACAGCCAACTTTTGATAAAAAAACACATTGTATTATTGTTTTTGTTGCTGTTGATGAAAATGGTAAAAAATTGCCTGTCAGAAAATGGATTCCTGAAACTGAAACTGAAAAGCAACAAGAGCAGTATGCTAAACGATTAATGGATCTTAGAACTCAGATTGAAGATGAGATGAAACCTTTTTTGTAACAAAATTCAAGCTCCGAGGTATGCGATTCATATGAATGAAGTTGAGAATGTGATGATAAGATACATGAAAAACGATATGTAATAATTATATATAATAAAACATCCTGCCCCTATCATGAAAAATATTCTAACATTATTTGCGGTACTTGTTATCGTTTTCTTGCAGTCTCAGACTCATCGCTTTATTTATGAACTCCAGTATAAAATGGATTCTACGGAAACGGGCTATGAAAAGCTAAATATGATTCTGGATATTACCCCCAAAGAAGTTAAATTTTATGGGCAAAACCTGATGACTACAGATTCCTTAAATAAAAAATTTGGAATGAATTCCAGTCATACTGATATGTCCGGACAGGTTGTCAAGAGAAAAACTAATTCTTTTGATAATGAAAACTTCATTAATATAAAAGCTGGCTACTACTCATTTAAAACTACCGACAAGATTAACTGGAATATATCTGATGAAATCAAAAAGGTTGAGAATTATACTTTACAGAAAGCGACCACAAATTTTGGAGGAAGAAACTGGATCGCATGGTTTTGCAAAGATATTCCGTTTAATGAGGGACCTTTCAAATTTCGTGGATTGCCGGGCTTAATTTTTGAATTATCAGATTCAAATAAAAATTTTATCTATCACCTTGTAAAGAGCGAGAAACTTACCGGAATATTCCCAACCGAAGATTTTCTGGAATCCAATTTCGGAAACAAAGCGATCCCTATTAATGAGAAGCAAAAACAGAAACTAATGTTGGAGTTTTACAATGACCCTTTTGCATTTGAAAGAACGAATTTCAGTAAAACCAATACTAATCTGAATATCAACATCAATGGAAAAGAAATTCACACCGTAGATGAGCTCAACACGCAGACCAAAAGTATGCAGGAGGTCATAAAAAAATACAATAATCCGATTGAGATTAATAAGGCGATGCACTACAAAAATTAATATTAAATTCTATCTTTGTAACCGAAAAGGAAATGGTGTTCTTCCTTACCCAACCGCTTTACAAAAGCTGATGACGCCTGATTAATAGATTATCAACCGTAATTAATCAGGATTATTATGTCTAAAAATTCACGAACAGTAAACAGAAAAGTACGATTTCACTCAAGGTTTTTCTTTAGGAAATTTCCTGCAATTCTTTATATATTAAAATGGCTTTGCATCAGTATTATTATCGGAGCTGCTGCGGGAAGTGCATCTGCAGGTTTTCTAAAGTCGTTGGAATGGGCTACAGATTTTCGGGAAAATCATATTTGGATCATTGCTTTTCTGCCTGTTGCAGGATTTTTAATAGGCTTACTATATCATTACTTTGGACAGAATGTTGAAGCAGGTAATAATTTACTGATTGACACTATTCATGATCCCAAAGAAACCATTCCTTTCAAAATGGCTCCTTTTGTATACCTTGGAACAATAGTCACTCATTTTTTCGGAGGTTCAGCTGGTCGGGAAGGAACGGCAATACAAATGGCCGGGGCAATCGCAGATCAGCTCAGCAAACCTTTTAGATTAGATAAAACTGAAAGAAGGATCTTAATTATTTCTGCCATTGCTGCTGGTTTCGGTTCTGTTTTTGGAACTCCTTTAGCCGGAGCATTATTTGGTTTGGAAGTTTTTTTAATAGGAAGAATACGCTATAATGCCATCTTTCCGGCTTTTACTTCTGCTATTTTTGCAGACTGGGTCACAAATCTCTGGCAGGCTAAACATACGCACTATCATATTGACCTTATTCCCAAACTTGAACTTTCGCCTATTCTCTATAGTATTCTGGCGGGAATCGCTTTTGGAATTTGTGCTGCAACGTTTAGTAAAATGATTCATTGGATCGGAACTATTTTTAAATCAAACATTAAATATCCTCCATTTCGTCCTATCGTAGGTGGCAGTATTGTTGCTATTGCCGTATTTGCAATTGGAACCACAAAATATATCGGTTTAGGGATTCCTACCATAGTTGAATCATTTAATACTCAACTTCCGGTTTATGATTTTGCTTTAAAAATGATTTTTACCATCATCACTCTAGCCGCCGGGTTTAAAGGTGGTGAAGTAACACCTTTATTCTTTATTGGCGCTACTCTGGGAAGTGCTTTATCATTATTTATACCGCTTCCTGTAGGTCTTTTAGCGGGAATGGGGTTTGTAGCCGTCTTTGCTGGCGCCACGAATACTCCTTTAGCCTGTATGCTTATGGGTATAGAATTGTTTGGAGCTGAGTCCGGAATCTATATCGCAATTTCATGTATCGTTTCTTATTTATTATCCGGGCGAAATAGTATCTACCTCAAACAAAGAATTGGACAATCTAAGAATAGCAGATATGAGAGTGATCAGGACAAAAGCTTTTCTGATCTTTAATTAAAATTCTTATGATCAATTTAAGTAAGTTTGTGTATTCTAAATTTGCACTTTACAATGTTTGATTACAGACTCAAGGTTTTCTATACAGTTGCTTCAAGGCTGAGCTTTACAAGAGCGTCTGAGGAGTTGAATATCTCACAACCAGCAGTCACAAAACATATTAAAGAAATAGAAAATCAACTTAATACTAAATTATTTGACAGAAAAGGTACTTCTATTCAACTAACGCGCAGTGGAATCGTACTTTATGAATATGCAGAAAAAATTCGGAATATTTACAGAGATCTCGAGTTTGAAATTCATCAACTGAACTCAGAACATAAAGGAAAATTAATAATCGGGGCGAGCACAACAGTTGCCCAATATATTCTTCCTGAGATCCTCGCCAAATTTCATTCTTATTATCGGGATATAAAAATTGAACTGTTAATTTATAATACAGAAGTTATATCAACACTTTTAAAAGACGGCAAAATAGATCTGGGTATCATAGAAGGGGAATCTCAATCTGCTTATTTTAATTATGAAATCTTTAAAGCAGATGAGATTGTACTTGTGGCAAAAGCCAATCATCCACTGGTAAACAAAACTTTGAATCTAAAGAATCTATATACTATAGATTTAATTTTCCGGGAACAGGGTTCAGGAACACAGGAGTTTATTCAAAACCGCATAAAGGAAAAAGGAATTGATATTGAAAATCTTAATGTAATCATGCAATTAGGAAATAGTGAAAGTATTAAAAACTATTTATTACATTCAGACTGCATGGCTTTTTTATCCATCAGTACTGTTTTGAATGAATTGAAAAACAATACGTTAAGCATCATTGATATTAAAAATTTCAGTATCGAAAGAAATTTTCATTACATCCTTCCAAAAGGAGATCAATCTGAACTCATAAAACTCTTTTTAAAATTCATCAGTTATAACTAAAAGTTATCCAATATAACAAAATACGATTTACTTTGTAATTATAAATTGTAGAATTTTGAAGCATGAATTCAAAACTTTACAACACGATCGGTTTCATTCAAAATGAGAGCACAAAAAAAATAATTTTTATTGGATTAGCAATTGCTACCCTCATTCCATGGGTTTCATCACCAATTGCTTTAGCATTAGGGTTTATACTGGCGGTGTTTTTAGGCAATCCGTTTGAAAAGTATCTTCATCAATATATCCATTTGCTGCTTCAGATATCAATTGTAGGTTTAGGCTTTGGATTGAAACTTAATGAAGCATTACAAGCTGGAAAAACAGGATTGATATTAACTGTTATCAGTATTTCAACGGTAATGATTTTAGGATACTTTTTAGGAAGAGTCTTTAAACTTGAAAAGCAATTAACCTATTTACTTTCAGTGGGAACTGCAATTTGTGGGGGAAGTGCTATAGCAGCTACCTCTCCTATTATTAAACCTAGTACTAAGCAAATCTCCTTAGCATTGGCCATCGTTTTCACTTTAAATTCAATCGCTTTATTTGTTTATCCTGCTATTGGAAACACTTTACACCTATCTCAGGAACAATTTGGATTGTGGTGCGCAATAGGCATTCATGATACCAGTTCTGTAGTAGGAGCAGCCAGTAAATTCGGAAATGAGGCATTAAAAATAGCAACGACTGTAAAACTGGCTCGTGCCTTGTGGATTATTCCTGTTTCTATAATCACTATGTTTATTTTTAAAAATAAAGAATCAAAAATTAAGATTCCATGGTTTATCGCGTACTTTATTCTGGCAATATTATTAAATACTTACATTCCATTTTTTGAAAACTTCAGCTCGATAATAACATCCATTTCAAAATCCGGACTAAATTTAACACTATTCCTAATTGGCTCTACCCTTTCACTACAGACATTAAAAACAATAGGTTTAAAACCACTAGCTGTAGCTATACTGTTATGGATTACAATAAGTATTGGAAGCTTATTATATATTATTCATTAAAAAGAACAAAAGCTCTCTGGATAACCAAAGGGCTTTTGCATATTAAATGTGGAAATGTTTATTTCTTATTGAAATAGTTCTTAGATCGCTGATTGATCACAAGTATATACTTGTGGACAAGCAATATACTGAATGCAGTATTTTGGACCGGTTACAGATCCTGAGCAGCTGCATCCACATAAAGAAAGATCTGGATTACCTATACCACCTACGATGTTTTTAAGCTCTCCTTTGTTTAATTTCTTAGCGTTTTTAAAAATGTTGTTTGACATGTGATTTGATTTTGAGATTGAACAATATAGTTTAGTGATTTCAAATTTAAACAAATAATTAATATTCAAGGCATAGTTTTATGAAAAAATTCATAATTAATTTATATTCTAATAGTTATTAAATTAACTATATAAAAATCAATGCAATAAAATATTAAACACCTCATATTATTCGGTAAATTCAAGGTCTTTATTATGTGTTTCGGAAATAGTGATCGCAGAATAAAATGCAAGCCCAAAAACGACCAGTCCTACAATGGCAGCACTTATGATCACTGTGAAATTATGTTTAAGGAGATCAAATGCTAAGATCATTACAGGTACCAATCCTCTTACCATATTAGGAACCGTAGTGGTCGCTGTATTTCGGATATTGGTTCCGAACTGTTCTGCAGCCAGGGTTACAAACATAGCCCAATATCCTGTTCCCAATCCCAGCCATACACAGAAAATGTAATACTTGGTTTCTGTATTTGTATTTCCAAAAAGCATTATTACCACCCCAACTAAAGTGAAAGCAAGCATATAAAAAATGGCCATTTTTCTTGATTTCAAGAGGTGTGAAATAAATCCACTCATCAGATCGCCTATTGAGATCCCAACATAACCCCACATAATTGCTTTTCCTGGGTTTATTTCTTTTATCCCCATCTCAGGTGCAAACTGATTGGCTAAAACAGCAAGAATACCAATGCAATACCATGTTGGAAGACCAACAGCAATACACTTAATATAACGTATAAAACGATCTTTATTGGTAAAAAAAGAAAGAAAGTTTCCCTTTGAAACGGTCGTTTTATGTTCAATGTTTTTATAAATACCAGATTCGGAGACACTTATCCTTAAAAATAAGAGCATAATACCTAAAACACCACCAATGATATAAGAAATATTCCAGCTTCCTGCCAGCTCCACAGTTAGTTGTGCAACTACAGCTCCCATTAATCCGAAGCCAGCAACAACAGATGTTCCAATTGCTCTCAGGCTTTTAGGAAGGCTCTCAGAAACCAGTGTAATTCCAGCTCCCAGCTCTCCAGCCAGTCCAATACCTGCAATGAATCTTAATCCTGCATATTGATATACCAAATGTTCTTTTGGAAAGTATGGCAAGAACCCGCAGGCTATATTCGCCAAAGAATAAACAAGAATAGAACCGAATAATACGGAAAGTCTTCCTTTTTTATCTCCAAAAATACCCCAGAAAACACCACCAATCAGCAAACCTATCATCTGACAATTTAGAATAAAGGTACCATCAACATCGGGATTTAGACCCAAAGCTTTTAAACTGGGAATTCTTACAATACCAAATAAAAGGAGGTCATAAATATCTACAAAATAGCCTAAGGCAGAAATAATTACCGGAATAGAGAAAATGTACTTCAGTTTTGAAGACATGGATAGTTCTTGCATTTTTAAATTTTGATAAAAATAAAAAACCTTTCAATTTCTTGAAAGGTTTTTATAGAATATCTTTATTAAATTATTATCTGGCAATATTCACAGCTCTCGTCTCTCTGATTACTGTTACTTTTACCTGTCCGGGATATGTTAATTCGTTCTGGATCTTTTCAGAAATGTCGTAAGATAACTGAGAAGCGATCTCATCATTTACTTTTCCACTTTCAACCATTACTCTTAGCTCTCTCCCTGCCTGAATAGCATAAGCACTGGATACACCTTCAAAACTTAATGCTGCAGATTCAAGATCTTTCAGTCTTTGAATATAAGATTCCAATACCTGACGTCTCGCTCCTGGTCTTGCTCCTGAGATAGCATCGGCGACCTGAATAATCGGTGATAATAAAGAGGTCATTTCAACTTCGTCGTGGTGAGCTCCAATCGCATTGATTACTTCTGGGTTTTCACCGTATTTCTCAGCCCACTGCATTCCTAATAAAGCATGTGGAAGTTCAGATTCCTGTTCAGGAACTTTACCAATATCGTGTAAAAGACCTGCTCTCTTAGCTAATTTTACATTTAATCCTAATTCAGCGGCCATTGTTGCAGCTATGTTTGCTACTTCTCTGGAGTGCTGTAATAGGTTCTGTCCATAAGAAGAACGGTATTTCATTCTACCTACGATTTTAATCAATTCAGGGTGTAATCCATGAATTCCTAGGTCTATAATTGTTCTTTTTCCAACTTCAATAATTTCCTCTTCAATCTGTTTTCTTGTCTTTTCTACAACTTCTTCAATTCTCGCAGGGTGAATTCTTCCGTCCGTAACTAATCTGTGAAGAGATAATCTTGCGATCTCTCTTCTTACAGGATCGAAACATGAAAGTAGAATAGCTTCCGGGGTATCATCTACAATAATTTCCACTCCTGTTACCGCTTCCAATGCACGGATATTTCTACCCTCTCTACCGATAATTCTGCCTTTTACTTCGTCAGATTCAATATTGAATACAGATACAGAGTTTTCAATGGCCTGTTCTGTTCCAATTCTCTGGATCGTCTGAATAACGATCTTTCTCGCCTCTCCTTTAGCATTTAACTGAGCCTCTTCCATGATACTCTGAACATGCGCCTGAGCTCTGGTCTTAGCTTCTGCTTTCATTGATTCTACCAATTCAGCTTTAGCTTCCTCAGCAGTATAATTTGATATCTTTTCAAGAATCTCAACTTTTTTAGAAGTTACAGAATCTAACTCTTGTTGTTTCTTATCTAAGATCTCAATTTTCTTAGCATAATCTGCAATCTGTTTATCCAGATCCTTTTCAAGCTTTCCAGTCTTACTAAGCTCATCATTCAGCTTATTTTCTTTATCTTTTGTTCTCTTTTCAACCTCTTGGATCTTCTTTTCACGAACCTGAATATCAGCATCATGTTGAGATTTCAATTCAAGGAATTTTTCTTTAGCTTGAAGGTTCTTTTCTTTTTTTATGGATTCGGCTTGTACGTTAGCTTTTTCTATAAGGTTTTCAGCATTTTTCTTTGCATCATCTATAATAAATTTTCCCTTAGCATTGAGTGAGCTTTTAGAGAAAAGAATCCCTATTACTGCACCAATCACCAAGCAAATAACGCCGACTATAATGGCTGTTGTCATATATATTGAGTTTTAATTGTCTTTAATATTTAAAATAAAAAAGCCTACAATAATCCAGTGATATAGAGTAAACTCCTAATCAACACGATTTGAACTGATTTCCACTGTCTGTAATCCGGAGAACCGGCACGCCATTCGATGGACATTTGTTCGGTAATTGTTTAGCGTTGAGTTTACCTTTAATGTGTTAGAATTATTGTAGGCAGTTGTTTCAGGAAAAAAAATCTATTTCCCAATTTCATTCAGCGTCAGATTAATTTTCGCTAATCTTTCGTTGGTTGAATTTATATTCTTTTCGTAGTTAAGAGATACAACCTCTGCATTAGTTCCCAATTTCAGGGCACACATTGCCAAAGCATCCTGTTTATCTCTAACATCGAAGTTTTGTTCAAAATCTTTAATCATACTTTCAATCTGCTTCCCTACTTTACGCAAAGTTTCTTCCTCGGCGGCTGGTACGTTCAGCGGATATACTCTTCCCGCAATGTTTATGGTTATTCTTCTTACCTCCATTATAATCCACTGTTTTGAAGCTGAGCAATACAAAAGTCAATTTCTTTTACCAATCGGTTGATATGGTTTTTCATTAATCTATTGTGTTCAGGATTTCCTGATATTGCTGAATAAAGTTTTATCTTTTTTTGTTCTTCTGCTAATACCTGACTTTTCTTTCTTTCCTCATCATATCTCTTCTTCAATTCATCATGCTCTGTATTCAATTCCGTAAATTTCTCACTGAGATTCTGATAGTTTTTATGTAAATTCAAAATCTTTTTTTCCAGCTCTGAAAAATTATTTTCTAAATCTTGAAGCATTTCAGGTTTTATATATTCTAACTGTTAGCAAAAATATAAAAATAATGACATTAACAAAAATAAATGTCTCTATATTTTGATATCATGCACAAAAAAGGAGATGCTTTTGCATCTCCTATATCTATTTAGAGTAAATTTTCTATTCAAATTTCAGTACAAACATGATTGCTCTGGTTTGTAAAGTAGATACTGCAGCAGACCAATAAGGAGGCGTATTCGCATTATCCGAAACTATTTCGTTATTCATAATGAATGTTCCTCTGATCGCTGGAGTCAGCTTAAATTTATTGAAATAAAACTGAATTCCCATTTCCGCAGACCATGCAAAGTTATGCGTTGTGGATCTGAAGACCTGTTGCAAATTGTCATCAGTAGAGTCAGAATTGGACTGCAGGTTAACGATATAGTTTACCCCTGCAGCAACATATGGTCTTGAATTATA
Source organism: Chryseobacterium sp. ISL-6 (assembly GCF_018613715.1). Taxonomy (GTDB): domain Bacteria; phylum Bacteroidota; class Bacteroidia; order Flavobacteriales; family Weeksellaceae; genus Chryseobacterium; species Chryseobacterium paludis. The sequence continues at coordinate 35,154 of NZ_JAGGPT010000013.1, forward strand.
CCATCTCTGCCCATGAAGTTCCAACATTACCGGAATATCCACTAAAGTTGATTTCACTTCTCTTACTCTATCCTTTTCGTGTAAAAGAATCGGAGTAAAAGGAGGATTTGTTAATGTACCAGCTGCATACTGATCATTCGATTGTGTATTAAAAGTTAGTTCCCTTTGAGCAAATTGTAAGCCTGGTTCAACTCTTAGATCCAAATAGTCATTCAATCTCCATTTTCCGATCAGTCCGGCTCCGAAGCTTGTGCTACTTTTAGATGAAACAAGATTATGATTCCCATTCATACCGTATCTTGGGTTAAGTACTATACGGTAGTCTAGTAAATTACCATTCAGATAAAAACCCCAACTAAAGATTTGTTGATCAAACTCTTCCAACTTATCCATTCTGTTTCGAGTTCTAAATTGCGCATCTGCAAAGATTGCAATATTTACTGAGGCTAAAACCAGTACTTTTAATAAAAATTTATTCATAGGTTACTTTGTTGCTTTATAAATTGTGGCTATACCTAAACTTAGTTTTTTATATTCAACTTTTTTAAATCCTGTATCTAAAAGAATTTGTCTCATCTTTTCCCCGAAAGGAAAAGCATTTACAGAATCCGGAAGGTATGTATATGCCCTATTATCTTTAGAAACCAACTTGCCTATTGCAGGTAATATATTTTTAAAATAAAACATATAAAATGGTCCCAAAAACCCCTCAACCTTTGAAAACTCAAGTATAAAAACACTCTTGTTATCTTTAACTACTCTTCTCAACTCTGATAAACCTTTTGTAAGATTTTCAAAATTCCTTACTCCAAATGCAACGGAAACAGAATCAAATCTATTGTCCTCGAAAGGTAAATTTTCTGCATCCCCTTTCTGCATGGAAATTTTGCCGTCTAAATTAAGTTTTTTTATTTTAATAACGCCAACATTTAACATTTGTTGCGATAAATCTAAACCAATTACTTTTGCACTGGTTCCTTTTTCAATTGTGATTGCCAGATCTCCCGTTCCTGTAGCCACATCCAGCACTTCTTGGGGGTTATCACTTTTCATCCATTTTACCAATTTATTTCTCCATATGATATCAATTTTCATTGATAAAACACGATTTAAAAGGTCATATTTGGGTGCAATATTGTCGAACATATCCTCTACCTGGCTTTTTTTTGTAGCCTCAGAATTGTAGGGGGTTACTTGGTTGATATCTTTTGTCAAAACTTGTAATATTCTTTATAGTAATTAAGGTAATCTTGTTTTCTGAAGATTTTTGAACGGGATTCCACTTTATCAATATTCTTGATTAATTTATCATAATCCTCATCTACATTATAATAAAAGTCATCTGTAAAAAGCTTATTGAAATGTTTAGCTCCGCCAAAATATTCTTTTCCGTCTATTACGGTTTTATTAAGCTCCAAAAGTAATGAATCTTTTTTAAGATTGTATCCATAATATTGTCGGTTAATATAATAATCCTGATGAGCGATGTTTAAAAGCCCACGAATCTTATTTACCTGGAAAGCAGAATCGTAAAGTATTTTTTTGTTTTGGTCGAAAACTTTAATAGAATTTTTTCCTTGATTTAAATCGACGGGTACCGACTGCCCTGCTGAAATAATACCTTCAGAACCATTATTAATTCTATAGTAATAAGTATTAGGAGTTGGGTTATCCACTAAGTAATAATTTTTCTTAGCTAAAAAAAGGAAATAAATCCCAAAGGCAATTATAAACGCCACAACGGCAATAGCTAAGCCTTTTAAGGATGGATTATTTTTCATAGACTGTAAAGTACAATTTTTGCAAATTTAATAATATTTTTAATTCTTTCTTATTAAGATTAATTATTAACTTTGCGTTTTTAAAAAATCATTTAAGCGAATGCCGAATACGATCATTATAGGTTCTGGATCTTATATTCCTAATAGAATTATAGGTAGAGACTTTTTCATGAATTCTGAGTTCTATACAGATGAAGGTGAGAAGATAGAAAAGCCTGCTGAAGAAGTTATTGCAAAGTTTGTAGAAATTACTGAAATAGAAAACCGAAGGTTTATTGAAGAGGATCTGTCCAACTCAAAAATTGGATATGAAGCAGCTAAAGCTGCTATTGAGGATGCAAAAATAGATGCTGAAGATTTAGATTATATTATTTACGCAAGTAATTTCGGGGAAGTTACAGTGGATGGCTATGTAAACTTCATGCCTAATATGGCTGCAAGAGTAAAAAATAAATTGGGAATACAAAATAGAAAGTGTATTACTTATGACATGATTTTTGGTTGTCCGGGGTGGGTTGAAGCAATGATCCTCGCTAATAATCTGATCAAAGCTCAATCTGCCAAAACGATTCTTGTTATTGGAGCTGAGACTTTAAGCCGTGTTACTGATCCGCATGATAGAAACAGAATGATCTTTGCTGATGGTGCTGGTGCAGTAGTTGTAAAAGCAACAGATGAAGAGAATGTAGGAATTATAGCACACAATACGATCTGTGATAATGGTCCTGAATTATGTTACCTGGAAAATGGCCCATCTATCAATAAAGACGCAGACCAAAAACGTCTTTTTGTAAGAATGCAGGGAAGAAAGATCTATGAATACGCTTTAAAAAATGTACCTGCAGCAATTAAAGAGACTATTGATGACGCAGGACTTTCTATTGAGGACATTGATAAAATACTTATCCACCAGGCTAATGCAAAAATGGATTATGCAATGATAGAAAGACTCCATAAGCTTTATGACGTTAAAGATTATGATCATTCTATATCTCCTATGACGATTCAGGAATTTGGAAATTCTTCTGTAGCAACTATTCCTACCATGTTTAATTTAATAATTAAAGGAAAAATGGATGGTCAATCGTTTAAAGATAAAGGGAACATTGTTATGACTTCGGTAGGTGCCGGAATGAACATCAATGCGATCGTTTATAAATTTCCTTAAGAATAAATAATTTAAAATATTAAAAAGCACAAAGGGAATTTTTCTTTTGTGCTTTTTTTAAATCTGATTATGCAAAAAAATTTTTTAATTATTGCCGCTATTTTTCTATTCCTGGAAGTATATATTTACCAGGCAATAAGAACATTAACAGACAATTCCTGGGTAAAAATCGGCTACTGCGTGTTATCACTAGCTATTTATGGAATTTTCGCTTATGAGATCACTCATTTTCAGAAATCAGATCGAAGTTCTATTAGAATCCAATGGATGATGTCTCTTTTTCTGATTTTCATTCTCCCAAAAATTTTCATTGTCATGTTTTTATTGATCGATGATATTTTCAGAACAGGAACCTATATTTTAGGTTTTAGAAATCCGGCGGAGAATTTTTTTCCTGAAAGAAGGAAGTTTCTAAGTTTAATGGGACTGGGGTTAGGCGGAGTACTATCCGCACTTTTTATTGATGGAATTACTTTTGGAAAATATCGCCATAAAGTAAGAAAGGTAAAAGTAAAACTCACCAATCTTCCGAATAGCTTTAAAGGGTACAAAATTATACAGATTTCAGATGTTCATAGTGGAAGTTTTGCCGACCCAAGTAAACTGGAACACGCCATCGAACTGATCAATGAACAGAACCCAGATCTGGTTTTGTTTACCGGAGATATGGTAAATAATGTTTCGGAAGAATTCCTGCCTTTCATTCCTTTGTTTTCAAAAATCAAGTCTAAAGATGGTAAATTGGCAGTACTTGGAAATCACGATTACGGAGATTATGTAACATGGTCTTCTTTGGATGCCAAGAAAAAGAATCTTGACACACTTATCGATTACGAAAAACAAGCAGGGTTCGATATGTTGAGAAATGAACATAGAGTCATCGAAAAGAATGGTGAAAAACTCTATATTTTAGGAGTTGATAACTGGGGATTAAAACCATTTCCACAATTTGGAGATTTGGACAAAGCACTCGAAAGCGTCCCTGAATCAGCAGCAAAAATATTAATGAGCCATGACCCTACTCATTTTGATTACGTCGTAAAACAACACCCCGGAAACGTCCAACTGACTTTATCAGGACATACTCATGGTATGCAGTTCGGATTGGACTTAAAAAACATAAAATGGTCACCTGTTCAGTATCGTTATCCGAAATGGGCTGATATTTATGAAAGTGAAGGTAAGTTTCTTTATGTAAACAGAGGATTCGGAGTTTTAGGATACCCTGGAAGAGTGGGTGTATTACCGGAGATCACTCTTTTTGAGTTGTCTTAAATTGTATATTTTAGTAGAAATCAAAATATTATAAGTATGAAAGACACTGGAGAAAGGCATATTTTAAATGAAAATTTCAACAACAAATCTGAATTATATCTTCATTTGATGCATATTGCTACTTATGAATATGCCAGAAACTTTGTAAAAAACAAAAAGGTTTTGGACTACGGATGTGGTTCAGGTTATGGTACTCATATGCTATCAGAGAACACAGAAAGCATTATTGGCGCTGATATAAGTGATGAAGCTATTGAGTATGCAAAAAAAGAATATAGCGCTTCTAATTTACGCTTTATGACAATTTCTGAATTGGAAAATGAAAAATTTGATGTCATAACATCTTTTCAAGTTATAGAGCACGTTCCCAACGATCGTGAATATACTGCCCATTTAAAAAAGATGTTGAATCCTGGTGGCATTCTGATTATTTCAACTCCGGATAAAAAGCACAGACTTTTTAGATATATACAACAGCCCTGGAATATCTTCCATCTCAAAGAATACACTCCTGAAAGTTTGCAAAAAATGCTTTTAAAACATTTTAAAAAAGTAGAAATTTTAAAAATAGGTTCTGAGTCGGACTTGGTTTTGGAGGAGATTAAACGAACAAAAAAACAAAGAACAATCACGTTGCCGTCAACTCTGTTTTTTTATCCTTATTTCTTAAGAGTTTTCCTTTTAAAACTTCAAAAAAAATTATTCGATTTTATAAAAAAATCAAAATCCAACAATCAGAAAAACTCTGTACCAAGTACTGCTAAAAACTATTTTTTATCAGAATATTCCTTTAAAGATATTCTCTTTAAAAAAGATATGCAATACTCTACAGATTTATTAGTAATCTGTAAAAATGAAGAATAGGATTAAAAAATATAATCTTTCATACGGGAAGTAGCAAGCTCCTTCTCATTAATCCAGGTAAGGAGGGCATTTAATTTGTCCTCCATTTTTTTTCCTGAAAAGAATTTCCTGTAAAATGGAATCTCAAAAGGATAGGTTTTAAAATCGGTGAACTGCCACGAATTTAAATAGATCAGAACAAAGTCATCATTCTTCAAGGTTTCAAAGACCATATTCTGATAATACTTCATTGGCAATATTTGAAATACAAAATCATTGTATGGCAATTGACTGTACGGAGATATACTTTCAGGAATAATACTTAATCCGTCTTCTTCTGAAATTTCAGTGTCTCTTTTTAATCGTTTTAAAGGAAAAAGAATATTTGCATTATCAATATTTGAAACATAATTGAACTCCAATAATTTCAAATTCTCCTGGGGGAGCTTCACCTCTTTTTGACGAATTCCCCGGATCTGTTTTCCAAAACATTCCTGGATATATTTCTTCAATTTTTCAATTTCGTGAAGGGTAGAGTTTTTATTATAAAAAGCAATTTCATGCCCGCGGCCTGAAATTGCTTTTATAAGATTTTGAAGTTTTTCAATGATAGAAATTTCAACAAAAAATGTTGCTTTGGTATCGTGAATATCTAAAATTCTAAGAATAGCTTTTGTATTGTCATTTGTTATTTTTAACCTGTCATCATTGGAAATCTGAACTCCATTTTTGGCTTCTGCTTCAATATCTACGATGTTAAAAGTCAATAATATCATTTAAAGTTAATTTTATATAAAATTTATAAACAATTAAAAATGAGACGTTAAAAACACTTTTAATTAAAGCTAAACTTAAAGTAATTAATTTTTATCTAATTTCACTTTAAGATTCTTGATCATATCTTTTGTCATCTCAGAAATTCCAAAATCATAAGTAAGTCCCCAGTCCTTTTTTGCAATTGAATCATCAATTGAAGCTGGCCAAGAGTCTGCAATTTGTTGTCTGAAATCTGGCTTGTAATCGATTGTAAATTCTGGAATTTCTTTCTTGATTTCTTCTGCCAATTCTTTTGGAGTAAAAGACATCCCTCCTAAATTATAAGAAGAACGAACTGTTAAACTTTCTTTTGGAGCATCCATTAGTTTCAAAGTTGCATTGATGGCATCATCCATATACAACATAGGCATTCCTGTATTTTCGGAAATGAAACTTGTATATTTTCCTTGCTCGATCGCTTCATAAAAAATCTCCACTGCATAATCAGTGGTTCCACCTCCAGCTGGGGTCTTCCATGAAATTAATCCAGGATAACGAATACTTCTTACATCTACCCCATACTTATCGAAATAATATTCACACCATTTTTCACCCGCCATTTTAGAAATACCATATACAGTAGTTGGATTCAAAACAACATCCTGCTCTACATTTTCTTTAGGAATTCCTTTACCAAAAACAGCAATTGAACTTGGCCAGAAGATCTTTTTAAGCAATCCTTCTTTTGCCATTTCACAAAAATGAAGTAGAGGCTCAAGATTCAGTTTCCATGCAAAAACCGGTTGTTTTTCTGAGGTTCCGGATAGTAAAGACGCCAAGTGATAAACTGTAGTAATGTCATAATCCTTGATAACCTGTCTTACCAATTGAGTATTGGTAACATCCATTCTCTCATAGTATCCGGCAGAAGTAATTCCTTTCTGCCATCTGTCTAATCCAGATGCTACAACATTTTCAGCTCCGTGGATTTCAACAAGTCTGTTGGTAAGTTCGGTGCCGATCTGACCTAAAGCACCTGTAATCAGTATTTTTTCCGTATAGGATTCCATTTTTATATCTTTTAGATTTTGAACTTTACAAAAGTAAAAAAATCATGCTTACCATAGTAAAAAAAGGTGTGTAAAAACACACCTTTAGAACATTTATAAGATTTCTTAAAAATTTAAATTAAGCCTTGTAAAAAGAAACCTGCCGTTCATCCCGAACTGTGATACATTTCTTGAATACACAAACTGATTCTGATTAGAGAGATCAATAGTAGCTGGCTTATATTCTATATTTCCCGAAGTATTCATAGAAGCCCTTTGAACAGCTGTTGGCCCATAATTTTTATCCGGATAGATATCAAACAGGTTATTTGCACCAATCGTCAAAATAAAACTTTTATTGAACTTATATCCTACTGAAAGATCAGTTATTATTTTTGCACCCCACACCGGATGCTCTGTCTCAACAACACTCCCATTGATCATTTCATAACCAATTTTACCATCCCCATTAACGTCCATCGTATTTGGATCAGTCACTTTTCCGAAATAAACATTTCTTAGAAAAACGCTAAATCTATTGATTTCCAAGGCATTATTAAGTGAAGCCTTAAATCTTGGAACCGCTTCTTCAATATATATACGACTTGTTTCAGAATAATAACGATTGATCTGTCCTGCATTGATTAAAAGATCTGAACCGTGAATATTCCCTACCCTATTTGTTTTAGAAACAGTTACTGCCAAGTCAGAGTTCAATGAAACTTTTGGAGAGAATTTAGCTCTATGTGAAACTACACCCTCCAAGCCTTTTGTTTGGGTGTCAATAGCATTGGCAAAGAATGTTGCTGCATTGGCATTGGCTTTATCAAATTCAACCTGAAGATCATATAGAAAACTTCCACCTGGATAAGTTCCATTGGGTCTCAAAAACTGATCGGTAAGAACCACCCTGTTTTTAATTTTAATATAATATCCATCTACCGTAAGCGTAAGGTTAGCCGTAGGTATTTTAGCTGTAAAACCTGCAGAATAGCTTACAGATTCTTCCTGTTTTAATTGAGGAATCCCCAGATTCTTTGCTATTTGAGAATCATTAGAAAAGGTTCCTACTTCAAAAGCCGTCCCACCTACAAACTGTGTAGATGTTGCATTATAATAAATCTGCTGCAAAGATGGAGCACGAAATCCAGTGGAATGCGCAGCCCTAACATTAATCTGATCAGTAAGCTTATATCGTGTAGCTATTTTATAATTAAATGTAGACCCAAAATCTGAATAATTTTCAAACCTTACTGCACCACTCACAAGCCATTTATCCGTAATATCAAGTTCAGTATCCAGATATCCGGCAATGGAACTTCTTCCCTTGTTTAAACTATTTGCAGGCCTGAATCCCGGAAAAACCTGTGCTCCTCCTGGTCGTACTGCTCCCAAAAAATCAGTTGGTTTTAAATTGTCAGGAGTTGAAGCATTTTGAACATTGCCGTTAATATCATATAATGCCCACGAATCCTGCTCTCCGCTTGTAATTTTATACCTTTCAAACCTAGCCTCACCACCAAAAGCAATATTAAATCCTTGAAGCCAGTCAACTTTTGTATCAAAGTCTGCATTAATGGTATTCTGTGAAAAATTTAAGCCTCCGGCATTAAATTCTGTTTTACTTGGATAAGGCATCGAAGCATTAGCTGTATTTTTTATGGTGTAATCAAATGTATTACGTCCAAAAGTATTGCTTATATCATAATTTATATTTCCTATTTTTCCTTTAAAACCAGCAGCGAAAGAAAGATCAATTACATCAGAAGCAATTTCAGGCAAGAAACCATTGGGATAAATGGAAGTAGAAGCCCTGCCCTCATTCGGTCTACGGAAAAATCCACCAGCGTTACCACTTCTGTAAGAAATTCCACCAAAAGCGTAGCCCTGTATAGAGGAAGATAAATCAAATTGAGAGTTCATGAAAAATTGTCCCGATGTCAACCTGGACTGTCCAACCCTCATATTAAAATCATTTCTTGTCAGCCCTCTGTAGGTCAATTCATTTTCTGTAAAGTCTGTACGCAAAAGATCCTGCAACCCAGCAATATCATTTGTGTTTTGAATCTGTGACTGAAAAGAAGGATTAAAATAGCTCACGCCTGGGCGTATTGATGAATGTAATCAACGATTTGTTGCTGATTAGGTGTATTTCCTATATTACCAAAAAGAGAAGAAATATTAACTCCATTTTCTGATGCTCTTCGTTCAATAGCATTATATGCATTAAAAATATTACCTGTTGCCGTATTAGCTCTTCTCGTCTCGTCTCTTTTCATTAAACTTGCCGTGAAGTTGATGAATCCATTTTTCCCTAGTCCAGTACCATAATTAAGGTCTACCTGATATTTACCTCCATCCCAACCTCCAGTATGATCATTTGAGCCATTACTATTAAAACCTCCAGCCGTAATCGCAGCACTTAATGCATTGGTGTTTTTTTTCATGATCACATTAATAACACCCGCAATAGCATCAGAACCATATTGAGCTGAAGCACCATCTCTTAATACTTCCAAACGTTCTATTGCAAAAGCTGGTAATGCATTTAGATCTGTTCCCACAGAACCTCTACCGGGCGAACCATTTACATTAACTAAAGATGAAGTATGTCTTCTTTTGCCGTTCAATAGAACCAGTACTTGATCTGGTCCTAACCCTCTTAATTGTGCGGGATCTATATGGTCAGTTCCATCGGCAACTGTCGTGGAATTTGATGTAAATGAAGGAGCGGCGTAATTAAGAATTTGATTAAGATCCATCTGCGGAGTCATAACAGATTGTGAGCCAATATTGATAACATCAACAGGCACAGGAGTATCTGTCGCTACCCTCGCTTTATTCCGGGATCCTAATGTAATTTTGATCTCTTCTATATTTTTTGTTTTTGTAGAATCTGTTTGCGCCTGCGCATACATGGAAACTAAAAATAATGAGCCTAAGGAAATAGCTTTTTGGTAATTTTTAATCATATTGCTTTTTTTCCAAAAGTAATGAATTATCTTTAAAAAACAATTTAAACACAATTAAAAGTCAATTTTATTAAATTATAATTATTTAAACCTAACAAATAATAAACAAAATATAACATTATCCATATTTCTGTACAAATGAAACAAATTTAACTAAATCCCTATTTTCACTTAATAGTTATGGGTTAGAAAAGGAAAGTTTTGTTAAAAAATATATAATTTTGCTTCAAGGAAAAACAAAATGATATGAAGAAGTTATTATTCGCAGCAATAATTCTAAGTACAAATTTTTATTGGAGTCAGTTTACCGATTTCAACATCGTAAAAGAAGTTAAAGTAAAAAATAAGGGAGTTGTGGTTTCTGCACATCCTTTAGCCAGTGAAGCGGGCGCAAAAGTGATGAAGCTGGGTGGAAATGCTTATGATGCTATTGTCGCCACACAATATGCGCTAGCCGTTGTATACCCTCAAGCCGGAAATATCGGTGGTGGTGGTTTTTTAGTAGGTGTAAAAAATAATGGTGAAAAATTCACTATAGATTATCGTGAAACAGCTCCTAAAAATGCATCAAAGGACATGTATATCGACAAAACAGGAAAGGCGAATACAGATCTTTCTCAAAACGGCAGATTAGCAGTAGGTATTCCCGGAAGCATTGCAGGATTTTTTGCTACTTTAAAATACTGTAAACTTCCTATGGATAAAATTATCCAGCCAGCTATTGATCTAGCAGAAAAAGGATTTGCTATTACAGAAAAAGAAGCAGATATGCTGAACACTCATCAAGAAAGTTTTAAAAAAAATAATAAATCAACCTTTATTTTTGTAAAAAACACCCCATGGAAAGCTGGGGATTTACTGGTTCAGAAAGAGCTTGCAGAAACTTTAAAACTCATCCAAAAATTGGGAGCCAAAGGTTTTTATGAAGGAAAAACAGCTGACCTAATTGTTTCCGAGATGAAAAAAGGAAATGGTATAATTACTTCTGAAGATTTAAAAAATTATAAAGTAGCAGAAAGAAAAGCCTTGGAGTTCGACTATAAGGGAAACAATGTCGTTTCTATGCCGCTGCCATCAAGTGGGGGGATTCTTCTAGCTCAAATGCTTAGAATGGCCAGTTATGAAAATCTGGAAAAATATCAGCTTAACTCTACGCCTGCGGTACAGATCATGGTGGAAGCTGAAAGACGGGCTTATGCAGACAGAGCAGAATATATGGGTGATCCTGATTTTATAGCTGATAAAACAAACTATCTGATTTCTGATGGCTACCTAAGAAACAGGTGGAAAAGCTTTAGTTTCTCAAAGGCAACTCCAAGTTCTGAAGTAGGAAAGATCATTAAACAACCTAAAGAATCTACAGAAACCACTCATATTTCAGTCATTGACAAAGATGGAAATGCAGCATCCGTTACTACAACCCTTAATGGATATTATGGAAGTAAGGTTTTTGTTTCTGGTGCAGGATTCTTTCTAAATAACGAGATGGATGATTTCTCAATTAAACCTGGTGTTCCAAATATGTTTGGAGCTGTAGGTGGTGAAGCGAATTCTATTCAGCCAAATAAAAGAATGCTTTCTTCAATGACACCAACCATTTTATTAAAAAACGGAAAACCTTTTATGGTAGTTGGAACACCTGGTGGAACAACGATCGCTACATCAGTTTATCAGTCTATTGTGGATGTGGTGGATTTTAAATTAAATGCTAATATCTCTGTAAATGCTCCTAAATTTCACCATCAGTGGCTTCCAGAGACCGTAACGGTAGAAAATGATTTTCCAGAGTCTACCATTAATGATTTGAAAGCAAAAAACTATGTTATCGAAAAAATAAAACAGATAGGAAAGACAGAAATGATCGTCATTGATAACAATGGAAATATTCACGCTGTTGCAGATGGACGTGGAGACGATTCTGTTGCCACAGAATAATTTTTCTATTTATTAATAAGCACCTTCAACAAAAATACAAAAGGATGGATTAAGGAAAAAAGAGTATTTTTTATGATATCTATCACAAATCGTAACATTTTTTTCTTATTTTTCATCCTTTAATAATGTAATACATCTCCATTGAAAGCAAAACAATTTTATCAGCAGCTTTATTTCCAAGTAATTATAGCCATCATTGCAGGTATACTTTTAGGCAGGTTTTATCCTGAATTAGGAGAAAAAATGAAACCATTAGGTGATGGTTTTATTAAACTTGTAAAAATGATTATTGCCCCAGTGATCTTTATTACTCTGACATTGGGAATTGCTCATATGACTGATCTTAAAAAAGTTGGTAGAATTGCTGTAAAAGCAATGATCTATTTTTTTACATTTTCAACTTTAGCCTTGATCATCGGTCTTATCGTTGGAAACATTTTACAACCTGGTTCTGGTTTAAATATCGACCCCGCCACTCTTTCGGGAGATGTTTCACAATATCAGCAGAAAGCCCACGACACTACACTTACCGGGTTTATGATGAATATTATTCCTGAAACATTGTTCAGTCCATTGGTTGGTGAGAATATTCTTCAGGTTCTGCTTGTTGCCATTTTAATGGGAGTAGCTCTTGTTCTTACAAAAGAGAAAAGCCAGAAAATAACAAATTTCCTACAAGATCTTTCAACTCCTATTTTCAAAATAGTTCATATGCTTATGAAGCTAGCCCCTATCGGAGCTTTTGGGGCAATGGCTTTTACGATTGGAAAATACGGACTTCACTCTGTTTTAAATCTCATATTTTTAGTGGGTACATTCTATATCACTTCAATTTTATTTGTTGTCCTGGTATTGGGTGCAGTGGCGTGGTACAATGGTTTTAGCATTTTTAAACTAATGTATTATCTTAAAGAAGAGCTCCTTTTGGTATTAGGGACCAGCTCTTCAGAATCTGCCCTTCCGGGAATTATGGAAAAACTCGAGAAGGCAGGTTGCTCAAAAGCAATTGTAGGATTGGTAGTACCTACAGGCTATTCTTTCAACCTTGATGGCACAAATATCTATATGACCCTGGCTTCATTATTTATCGCACAGGCACTCAATATTCATTTACCCCTTGAGAAACAATTAATGCTATTACTTGTTGCTATGTTAAGCTCTAAAGGTGCTGCTGGAGTTACTGGAGCAGGTTTTGTTACTTTGGCTGCAACATTAGCTGTTGTTCCTGAAATTCCGATCGCAGGAATGACCCTGATCCTTGGAATTGATAAATTTATGAGCGAATGTAGAGCTCTAACCAATGTTATTGGTAATTCAGTTGCTACCGTAGTCGTAGCCAACTGGGAAAAGCAATTAGACAAAGATCAGCTGAAATATTCTTTAAATCATCCACAAGAGATGGAAAAAAAACTAGAAGTTTAGTATAAAGCATTCAAAGTTATCAAAAGAATTTTTTCTTATTTGAATTGGGGGATTTTAAATCAGAATGGTGAGGCTGGCAGGAAGAACTTTAACATGAATGGGAGACTTTATCTTGTTGAATTCACCATCCAAATGCCAGTTTTTGGTATTGACCTTAAATTCAATTTCTGAAACCGGAAGATAAGTCACATAATCATCATCTTTCAATTTTTTGGTAAACATCCTGTAAGCAAATAATGCGGAATAAGTTAATGGAAACTTTTTAACCAAAACCATATCAACTAACCCATCACTTTTACTCGCATTCGGAGCAATATATGCGTTATTACCAAACTGTCGGGTATTTGCAATATTCAACATTAAATATCTGCCATTATACTCTTGATATTTTTCATCCGTAAACTTCACTTTAATCGGTTTATAATTAAAGAATGTTTTAAGTGAAACCTTAATATAATTTTTGAAACCACGATCTGTTTTTTCAAATTCTTTCACCACTTTTCCATCAAACCCTGTCCCTGATACATTAATGGAAAGTTTATCATTTACTGTGAAAGTATCAATTTTCCTAGATTTCTTGGTTTTTATCTTTTCCAACAGCTCATCCAAATTCTTGCTAAACTGGGTTTCGTTGGAAAAACCATTCCCTGAACCTGCAGGGAAAATTGCCAAAATTTTATCTGTATTGATTAGCTGCCTAGCTACAGTAGAAATAGTTCCATCACCTCCTATCGCAACAAAAATATCTATTTCATTGAAATATTGCTGAATAAAATCATCAGTCCCCTGAATGGATTCAGAGATATAATAAAGAGGATTTTCAACCTTTTTCTTCAGTTCATTAAGAAATGGCTGATAATTTTTTTTTGCAGAAAACGGGTTGATGATAAAAGCTACTTTTTCCATTGGAGCAAAAATAAAAAATGCTTCCTGATTTGGAAGCATTATTCTTATTTAATTTTCATTCTTTCTTTAAATATTGGATTTAAAGTTCCTTTTAAATCCTCCCATGAGACAGGAATAACGATATCTCCCGCTGCATAAGCTGCAATTTCATATGGGCTGTAGTGGAAATATAAATTTTTATCATCAAAATAGAAGTTATCAGATGCCGGGATCACTTCAACTAAAAGCATATCTGAATTTTTCACTTCTCCATCAGCGTCTGTAGTTCCACTGTTAAGTTTATTGATATTCTTCATTAAAATACCTTCCATTTTATTTTTAGGCATTGAGGTAATATCCTTAAGCTCAACTTTTTTATTATTCTTTAGGTCAAAAACTCTTTCAGCATAATTATAATTACCATGTGCCCCACCTTCATAAGAGCTCGACAAATATTCGATATGCATAAAATCATTATTGTTGGATTTCAAAGTCATCGTAAAATCTGAATTCCAATCCTGGTTGAAAGGTAGAGATGCTAAATCTTTACTATCCTTTTTTATAGAAGCAAAATATTCATTTTTTTCTTTTTGCAAAAGGTTCTGAAGCCCCTCTTTTGAAAAATCATTAATGCCTTTGTTACCAAAATAAATACTGTCTAAAAGCTTTTTATCCTTAATTGTTGGAAAAACAAGGAATTTAGAAGAATATTGAACAGAGAGAGAATCACTGATCTTCGTGGAATCATTTACTTTCACAGAGTCTACAATAAATTTTTGAGGCTCTTGTGTCTCCGTTTGGGTTTGCCCGGCATCTTTTGGATCTGTCTTTTTACATGCTGAAAAAACAAAGAAAGAAGATAGCGCTAAAGCAGCAATAATGTTTTTCATATTTTAAATTTTTCATATGAATACAAAAACCATTCAAAAGATGAATGGTTTTATAATTATTTTCATTTTTTTTCTTAACTAGCTGGTACTTTCTGGCTATCAAATTTATCATCATTAAAAGCCAATACCGGAATAAAGATAAAACCTAAGAAGAATAAAAGAATAGTATACAATGGTGTTTCTTTGCTAAATCCTTTTGCAAGCCCATCATTAACCATCCAAGAGGCAAATAGGTTAACAAATGGTATAAAAAATAAGATAATCCACCAAGTTGGTTTTTTAACAATACCAAGAAGAACAATTATATTATAAATCGGAATAAAAGCAGCCCAAGCGTCCTCACGTCCTGCTTTCTGGAATATTTTATACATACAATATCCATAAAAAAGATATATGATTAAATAGAAAATCATCATTCCGATTCCAATTCCGGCCGCAGCAGCAGAATCCATCCCATCATAAGGATCTGTTTGTAAAAGAGTTAACATATTATTATTTTTTATTGGTTTGGTCAAATATAGAAAAAAGCTTCTATATACTAGAAGCTTTTTAGTTATTTTTTAATTAAACTTATAACCTGGTTCTCGCTTTTTGAAGCAACCCCCCATATTTGTTTAAATGCAGGATAATATTCTTTGGGATAATCCGGACTAAGAACCTTTGTCGTTGACGTTACTTCTAACTTATTCCCTTTTTGCTCAGCCATATAACTATACTCAATTTCTTTGTCATCTGTTACAATTTTTTTATTTTTCGGCATTTCTTCAATCACATAACCTTCAGGAATTTCAAAAATCACTTTCTTAGCTTTTGTATATCCTGAAATAAAATCTATCGGATATTTTCTTTCTTCTGTCTGATCAAACTCATTAGAATTTTTATTTAGGAATAGCATTGGATTCATGATCATTTTCTTACCTATCCTATCAATTAAGTTTTCAGATGTAAAGTTCATTGTACTTTCAAAATCTCCATTTTCAAGCACTTTAGAGTCTATATTGGTAAAATCTATGGAAAAGTTGTCTTTATACTGCTTTTTATACTTCTCCATATTATCATCATAACTTTCTTTTGCAGACATTGCATAACTTCCTGTATCTTTATCAGAATAGGTTCCACTAATACCTCCATCTTCATTCATTTTCGCAACAGCAGTAAGATAAGAAAAACTAGGCTTTGCATTAGTCATGGATATTTGCTGTACCTTATCTTTAGAAAGTAAAATTCCAAGACCATTCCAATCTCTTGGAGGCAACATATCAATAGAAGACTGCTTTGAAGTAGCATCATATAAATGAAAATTATCCCCCAATTTAACGGTTGCAATAACAAAATTTAAATTCGAAACATTGGGAGATGCAAGATTGATCATTCCATTACCTACTGTAGAAATCAATAGTGGATCAGCTTTTAATCCAGCCTCTCTAAGCATCATTACTAAAAAAAGGTTAATTTCAGCTGCATTTCCTGTTTTTGTTTCCAATAATTTTTTTATCCCATCTTCTGTTCTTACCCCAGAATATTTGTTCCACGTAAATGTCTTTTGAACATACTTAAAAATGGCATCAGCTTTTTCACTCTCTGAATGTAAATCTAGAATTCCGGCAGGCATATTTTCTTTGGCCAGTTTTGTTCTTTTTAGTTCATCTCCAAAATCTTCATTTTCATACAATCTGTCTTTGATCTTATCCCACGATGAAGAGTATAGTTTCAGCTCTCTAAAATTCGTAGAATGTAACTCTGCACTAATTTTAGTTCTGTAATTTCTATCGTTTTTTATAAACTTTTCCGTCTTAAAACCTTTAAGATTTTCATATCCAAATCTATAGGTTCTGTAATTTGTACCGTACAACATCTTTTCTTCAACCTGTCTGTATTTAGGATTTAGAGAACCTGTGTAATTTACATTATAGGATACATTAGCAGGACTATCCAATACATATTCTGTGTATAATGAAGGAGTATCCGATTCAATTAATATTTGTGGAATTGCATATGTAAATGGAGATGTAACCTCATATTCATATTCTATAACCGAACCATTCTTAACATTGGGAAATGCAAATTTAGTTACCTCTGTATATTTATTCTCTTTACTCTTATATTTTGAGCTCTTATCAACTTTCATAGCCAAAGCTTTCCCATTCTCTAAATTGTAAGTAAAAGCTTTAATCTTAGACACCGTTTCCCGGTCACTACCATTCTGATAAAGAGGAATTTCAAGACTTAGCCAATCTTCAGCTTTGTCTTTATCATAAATCTTTACTCTGTAAAAAGCTTTTTTCTGAAGAGTTCCATTATTCGAATCAATATAAAAGTGTAAAGACTTATATAAGATCTCTGCAGGTGCATTTTCATCAAGTAATGATTTTTGTTTCGATAAATCCGCATCGTTGAATTTGGGTGCATTAAGAAACTCCTGTTTTTGAGCATCAATAAAAATAATATTTATTGATGTAAAAGCGATTAATAATATTTTTTTCATGTTTATATCTTAGTAATTAAAATTTTAGAATTATCCATGTTTACTGTTTTTTTTCTGAATTTGATATAGTCATTATATTTCTCCTTTGGATACATTCCTTTGTTTACTCTAATGGTTCTTGTTACCGTTAGTGCTTCTCCGTTTTTTACAAAGTTTAGTTGATACGTTCCAAACTCGGAGGGTAATTTTATATCGGCTGGAACTTCTTCTATTTTATAATTTTTAGGAATTTCAAAACTGATCTGGTAATCATCTTCAAAAGACTGCATTATTTCGAAAGGCAATTCCCTCTTTTCATCAGCTTTATAATTATTGTCTGAAAAAATAGGAACAGCCCTGAAAACCATACTATTTCCAGCATTTTTAGAATAATTATTTGCTTTAAAATCAAGACTGTATTGTGCCACTGCATTTTCCCTATCGTTAATAAAATCTTTCATTTCAAGTTTTTCAAAATGTAAAAGACCCAATTGGTTTTTTATAGCCTCATTTTTTTCTTTTGGAGACAATGAACCGTACCTCAAAGCATAATCGTATTGATTACCCGTAAAGGCAAACTGCCCTAATCCGGTAATACTATTATCTTCGTTAAGTATAATCTTTAACGTTTGCTTTTCCTTATTTTTTTCAGCTGAATAAACAGGAGTATTTATAAGTTCTATTCCCTCTTTTTTAATGGAAAGCACATTACGATCTGTTGTATTATAACTTAAATGATTAAAAGCCATCTGTTGAGAAGTATTCTCTAACCAAATATTCCCTTTATCCGTTGGAACCATAAGAATAGCATGATTTCCTCCCATGGTAGGAAAATCAGGGTCAAAAGATACTTGTGAAGAACTTGAGTTAATTACTGAATAATAGGAAGGTATTCCGGCTACATCCAAAAGCGTTTTCATATAATTTGTAAGCCCCTTGCAATCACCATATCCTTTTCTCTGCACCTCATCTGGCATCATAGGCAGCCATCCTCCAATTCCTAGTCCCACAAAAATATATCTAGTCTTACTCTGCATATACTGATATATCTTTTTTACTTTTTCTTCTGTGGTTCCTGATAAATTTAATGATGCAATTTCAGCTTTAATTTGTGGTGTGGAAACTGAAACAGGAGTTATTAAATTCTGATAATACCATATACCAAAATCTTTCCAGTTACTTAGACTCCCTTGTTTTCCCTCAAGATTGAATTTTGCTAATGAAAAGCTCACTTTAGGTAATATTTTGATTGGTTTGGGAAGCATAAAAGCATCATCGATAGCGGGAACATTCATATAAGAATACATTTTCCCTGTTCCACTCCCACTCTCTGTAACAGATGCATAATTATATGGAGATGGATATGTTTTTGTACGAAGTTCAATACCTGAATTATTTATTATTTTAAACTGACTGTCTTCTACTGAAGTATTGGTATTGGTAAATGGAACGAAGTCAGGAATGAAAATGGTATTTTCATTCGTTATCTGATAAGAAAATTCAATAGTATACGGATATTGTGTTGGAGTATAGGGTAATGCTAAATATCGACTATCAGAATAAAATACTCCCTGGGAATTATTTGCAAAATCTCCAAAATCTGATTTTGAATATGTTTTTACTTTTTTACCCGACTCATCATAAACGATTACTTTAACATCTGAAATGTGATCTCCTTTTTCATAAGGAATATAAGCTTGTGCTTTAGAATCACCATCTTTATTTAAAACAGTAGTCACAGTATTGATCTGATATTTGATCTCATCAATTTTCTCAATTTGAACAGTTGTATAATCTTTTCGAATAACAACATTAGCATCTTTCTTCAGATTTTCAGGAATTGCCGACACAGGGTAATTCTGAGAGTAGTAAACAGAAGCTATACACACAGCTCCTACGGTCAGGATTTTCATCATTGGTTACAAAAATTTAGCAAAAGTAACGAAATCTTAATAAATGTTAAAATTAAATTTCACGCACAAAAAAAGACTTCATTTCTGAAGTCTTTTATGTTATCAATTTTTAATTAGACTTATTACCTGACTTTCACTTTCAGAAATAATTTTCCACACTTGTTTAAAAAACGGATAATATTCTTTGGGATAATTTTGACTTAAAACATCAACTTTAGATGTTACTATAAGTTTATTATTAAGCACCTCCATGTTATACAAGTAAGAGATTTCTTTATCATCTGTTGTAATTTTTCGTGGTTTTGGGATATCAGAAACTTTATATCCATCCGGGATATTTATTTCTACTCTCTTTTCTCTAGTAAAGGCTGAAATAAAGTCTATCTGATTTTTCCTTTCCTCTTTTTGATCAAATAATTCATTTCCTGTGTTAAGAAATAAAAGAGGATTTAATATAATTTTATTTCCAACAATATCCATTGAAGAGTTGCTTGTAAACTTCATTTGAGATTCAAAATCACCATTATCATATAATTTTGATTCTACATCTCTTAAACTCATCCCAAGCTCGGTTTTAAAAGATTGATTATATTTATCTTTATTAATGTCATACTCATCATAAGATTTTATAGCATATAAGCCACTTTCTTTTTTTGAAAAAGTTCCATTAATTTCAGAATGTTCTGTATCTATATTAGCTTTAATTATTAAATTCTTTTTACTAATATTTGTATTAGAAAATGATAAATGAGTTCCTTTATCTCTCTCCAATAGTACTCCGAAATCATTCCAATCTCTTTCGGGTAAAATATTAACCTTTGAATTGAATGATGTAGCATCATAAAAATAAGTTTGTTCATTTATTTTAACTGATGCTAATACAAAATTTATATCATTAAGGTTTGGGGAAAGAATGTTTAAAATTCCGTTATCAATTGTAGAAATTAATAAGGGGTTGGCATCTAATCCAGCATTTCTAAAAAGTGCAATTAATAATAAATTAATATCTGCTGCGTTTCCAGATTTAGTTTTTACAACCTGTCTTAAATTTTGACTTGCAATAAATCCATATTCTTTATTCCACTTATAATTAGTCTTAACAAATTCAAAAATTTTATTAGCTCTTTCAAGTGGGTCGTAAAATGTTTTAATATTTTCAGGTATGATATCCTTGCTATTACCTTTTAAAAATCCCCCAAAATCATCATTATTATAAAGCCTATTTGCTACCTTATCCCAATTTTCAGCAGAATCATATGTAAAATATTTTGTTGAATATTTTTTTAATTCAGGTTTAATCTTAGCTCTATATCTTCCACTATCCTTTAGAAAAAGTTCACTTTGGGTTGATTTCATCTCTTTATATCCATACCTATAAACTTTATATGCTACTCCAAGATGATCTTCCATGACAGAAACTTCGTGAACAGGTTTTATATAAATACCTGTATTATTAAATAAATACGTCATAGAATCTGGATATTCAAGATTATATTCTTCATAAACTACAGGAATATTATATTGCAGATAATATGTTAAATTAGTTCCATTATTTGTTTGTAATTTATAGTGATATTCGATAACAGATCCATCAAGAACATTGGGAATAGCTAATTTGTAAATTTTTAGCCCTTTAACAAGATTTTCTTTTAATTGATCTTTTTTGTTTATTGTTGTTTTTTCAACTTTATTATTTGAATAGTTGTAAATATTCACTTCAAAATCAGAAAGATCTTCCTCCTTTGTTATTGGAATTTCAATGTTTAGCCATTCTTCTGAATTCTTTTTATCATAAATTTTTATTTTAGAAAAATACCTCTTTTCAATTTTAAGATTATCTGATATTTTATAACTAATGCTATTATAAAGTATTTCAGCTGGAGCATTTTTCTCTATTGATGAATTTGATTTCTTTAAATCAGATTCATCAAATTTAGGATATGAGAGAAATGCATGATTCTGTGAAAAATATATATTTACAAAAAAAACAAGAAGTAAACTTAGTTTATTAATCGATTTCATAATTTTAAATTGAATAGTTGTTAAGCTTAAGATTTTTTAGACATTAAGATTTTTGAATTATCAGCATTAAGTATTTTCTTTCTAAAGCTTATATAATCACTATATTTTTGTTTAGAATAAATTCCCTTATTTATTTGGATAAATCTTTTTACAACTAACTTATTATCTTGTTTTTCAAAAGAAATTTTGTAACTGCCGAATTCAGATGTTACACTACCATTTTGTGGTATCTCTTCAATATGAAAATTTAATGGCAGTTCATATATAATTTCATACTCATCTTGATAAGAAAATTTATTTTCAAATGGTAATTGTCTATCAAGATCTTCATAAAAATAACCATCTTTAAAGATAGGTACAGCTCTGAAAATATAACTATTTCCAACAGGTTTTAGGTAATTTGTAGCTTTAAAGTTCATATCAAAATCTATCATAGCCAAACTTCTGTCATTATGATAATCTTTCATCTCTACATTTTCAAAATCCAATGTGGAAAATCTTTTCTTCATTGCCTCTATTTTCTCTTTCTCAGAAAGTAACATGTATATTAAATTAAAATCATATTGAGTTCCTTTATAAGAAAACTTTCCTGTTCCTGTAATTGTTTTGTCTGTATTCAATTGGATATTTAAAATCTGCTTTTCCTTATTCTCTTCCGCAGGATAGCTAGGAGTTTGCATAATTTCAATTCCATCCGGTTTTACAGTAAGTGCATTTCTATCAGTTGTACTAAAACTCAAATGATTAAAAGCCATTTGCTGTGA
Organism: Chryseobacterium sp. ISL-6; assembly: GCF_018613715.1. Taxonomy (GTDB): domain Bacteria; phylum Bacteroidota; class Bacteroidia; order Flavobacteriales; family Weeksellaceae; genus Chryseobacterium; species Chryseobacterium paludis. Next base: position 57,293 of record NZ_JAGGPT010000013.1, read on the forward strand.
CGTATTTTCTAACCAGATATTCCCTTTTTCAGTCGGAATAACTAAAATGACATGATTCCCTGCCATTTTTGGAAAATCTTTATCAAAGCTAATTGGTGAGGAATTTGAATTAATTATAGAATAATATGATTTAATTCCAGCTTCATCTAAAAGTGTTTTCATATAATTGGTAAGACCTTTACAATCTCCATATCCTTTTCTTTGAACCTCATCAGGAAGCATTGGCTGCCAACCACCAATTCCTAAAGCAACAAAAATATATCTGGTCTTATTTTGCATGTATTGATATACTTTTTTCACCTTCTCTTCTGTAGTTCCAGATAAATTCAAGGAAGCTATCTCGGTCTTAATCTGCGGAGTGGAAACTGATACAGGAGTAAGTAAATTCTGATAATACCATATCCCGAAATCTTTCCAAGATGAGATACTTCCCTGTTTTCCCTCTAGGTTAAATTTGTCCAGTGAAAAACTTACTTTAGGTAGTATACGTTGTGGATTTGGCACTGACTCCTCATTGTTCATAGCTGGAATATTCCGGTAGGTATAGTCTTTATTATTAGTGCCTTCAGCCTTTACATTTACGGAAGCATAATTAAATAATGATTCATAAATTTTTGAACGAAGATTAATTCCTGATTTATTTATAATACTATAGTCACTTTCTTCCAGAGATACATTATACTCGTAAAACGGTATATAGTCCGGAATAAAAACTGTATTTTCATCTCTTAGCTGATAACTAAATTCCACGGTATATGGAAATTGTGGAGAGGTAAGTGGAAGAATCAACATTCGACTGTCTGAATAAAAAGTTCCTTGGGGATTTGCTGCTATATCTACAAAGTCACTTTTTGAATAATTTTTTATTTTATTTCCTTTTTCATCATATAAAATAACCTTTACATCAGATACACTATCCCCCTTTTCATACATAATTTTAGGTATAGAATAATTAATAGCATCTTTGTTTAAGACGGTAATCGTCGATGATTTTTTATAAACAATATCATCTATTTTATTAATCTCAACAACTGTACTTTCTTTTCTTATGACGACACTTGCGTTCTTTTTTAAATTTTCAGGAATTGTATTTACTGGATAGTTCTGTGAATTATACAATGAAGCTATACACACAGCTCCTACGGTCAGGATTTTCATCATTGGTTACAAAAATTTAGCAAAAGTAACGAAATCTTAACAAATGTTAAAATTAAATTTCATGCACAAAAAAAAGACCTCATTTCTGAAGTCTTTTTTTTGTTCTTATATTTTAAAAATTAATTATACATCAATCTTAGCATATTTCGCATTTTTCTCGATAAATTCTCTTCTTGGTGGAACCTCATCTCCCATCAACATTGAGAAAACACTGTCAGCTTCCACTGCATTATCAATCGTTACCTGCTTAAGAATTCTGTGTTCAGGGTTTAGAGTTGTTTCCCAAAGCTGTTCAGGATTCATTTCCCCAAGACCCTTGTAACGTTGTACCTCAACACCTTTTCCATCCGGAGACATATCTAAAGTAAATTCTTCACGCTCTTTTTCGTTATAAGCATATACTTTTTTGTTTCCTTTCTTTAGTAGATACAAAGGAGGTTGCGCAATATATACATACCCATTCTCAATAAGCTCCTTCATAAAACGGAAAAAGAAGGTCAGAATTAAAGTAGAAATGTGAGAACCATCGATATCGGCATCGGTCATAATAACTACTTTATGATATCTTAATTTAGCCATATTTAACGCCTTACTATCTTCTTCTGTTCCTACAGAAACTCCAAGGGCCGTATAAATATTTTTAATCTCCTCATTATCATATACCTTATGGAGCATGGACTTCTCCACGTTAAGGATTTTACCTCTCAATGGTAAAATAGCCTGGAAATGTCTGTCTCTACCCTGTTTTGCAGTTCCACCTGCGGAATCTCCCTCTACTAAGAAAAGTTCAGATTCTTCGGGACTTTTTGATGAACAGTCAGATAGTTTACCTGGAAGTCCAGATCCACCCATAGGTGATTTTCTCTGAACCATTTCACGAGCTTTTTTGGCTGCCTGTCTAGCTTTTGCAGCTAAAACTACTTTCTGAACAATAATTTTCGCCTCATTAGGATTTTCTTCCAAAAAGTTGGTCAACATTTCCCCTACAATCTTATCAACAGCTCCAGAAACTTCAGAATTCCCTAATTTAGTTTTTGTCTGTCCTTCAAACTGAGGCTCCATTACTTTTACTGAAATAATAGCCGTTAAACCTTCACGGAAGTCATCACCAGTAATTTCAACTTTTTCTTTTTGAGGAATACCCAGATCATCAGCATATTTCTTCAAAGTTCTCGTCAAAGCACGTCTGAAACCTGCTAAGTGAGTCCCTCCTTCATGGGTATTGATATTATTAACATAAGAATGTAAATTCTCATTAAATGATGTATTATAACGCATTGCCACTTCCACAGGGATACTGTCTCGCTCTCCTTCCATGAAAATTACGTGCTCCATGATAGCCTCACGGCTTCCATCGATAAATTCAACAAATTCTCTCAATCCTCCTTCAGAATGGAAAACTTCTGCAGGAAATGAACCATCTTCATTAGGGTTCCTTTCATCTATAAGAGTTATTGTAATTCCTCTATTAAGAAAAGAAAGTTCTCTTAATCTTGTAGCAAGGGTATCATAATTATAAACAAGTTCCTGGAAAATTGTACTATCCGGCTGAAAGAAAACTTCTGTTCCTCTTTCTGTCGTAACTCCAATTTCAGCAACATCGGCAAGTGCCTTTCCTTCTGAATATTTTTGTTGGTATATTTTACCGTTAAGGCTTACCGTAGCTACTAACAAAGTTGAAAGCGCATTTACACAAGAAACACCTACTCCGTGAAGTCCTCCGGATACTTTATAAGAATCTTTATCAAATTTCCCTCCTGCCCCAATTTTGGTCATTACAACCTCTAAAGCGGATTTTTGTTCTTTTTCATGTAAATCTATGGGAATACCTCTACCATTATCTTTTACAGAAATACTCTCTCCTTTGTGGATGGTAACCAAGATGGTGTCACAGTATCCTGCCAACGCCTCGTCAATAGAGTTATCTACTACTTCATAAACCAAATGATGAAGACCTCTTACTCCTACATCACCAATGTACATTGAAGGACGCATACGAACGTGTTCCATTCCTTCCAATGCCTGAATACTACTAGCTGTATATTGTTTCTGACTCATATAAAATTATTAAATCTTGCTAAGCGCAATGACCTACAAATATCGTGATTTTTTTCGAAATATGAAAGTTAAAATATGTCAAAAAAGACAGAGCTTTCAATGGTAAAGAAGGCTCTTTTTTTCTTAAAAATAACAAAGTTATCACGTATTTCAACAATATCAACTGTTTTAAATCATATGCTCTTCTATAATTAATGCTTAAATTTATTTACTCAAAAATTGATATTATGGACGATTTCATTGCCGCTCGTGCCCAAATGGCCATGTCCCTTGGCTTCCACATTATTTTCTCATGCGTGGGTATGGTGATGCCTTTTTTAATGGCTTTTGCCCACTGGAAATACCTTAAGACCAAAAATGAAGTCTACAAAGGTCTCACTAAAGCCTGGAGTAAAGGGGTAGCTATTTTATTTGCGACTGGTGCTGTTTCCGGAACTATGCTTTCTTTTGAGTTAGGACTTCTGTGGCCACAATTTATGAAACATGCAGGACCCATTTTCGGAATGCCTTTTTCCCTCGAAGGAACGGCATTTTTTATTGAAGCAATAGCTATTGGATTTTTTCTATATGGATGGGATAAATTCAATAAATGGTTTCATTGGTTTTGTGGCTTTTTAGTAGGTTTAAGTGGTTTGGCTTCTGGAATTTTAGTTGTGGCCGCTAACGCATGGATGAACTCTCCGGCAGGTTTTGATTATATCAACGGACAATATTTAAATATAGACCCTATAAAAGCCATGTTCAACGAAGCCTGGTTTCCGCAGGCACTTCATATGACAGTTGCTGCTTTTTGTGCTACCGGATTCGCCGTTGCGGGTGTACATGCTTTTTTAATCATGAGAAAGAGAAATGTAGAGTTCCATACCAAAGCATTTAAAATTGCTGCCGGTTTCGCCTTGATCGGTGCTTTTGGCGCTCCTTTAAGTGGTGATATTGCCGCTAAATCTGTAGCGAAAAGACAACCTATTAAATTGGCTGCAATGGAAGCACATTTTGAGACAGAAAAAGGAGCTGCATTTGTAATTGGTGGTATCCCTGATGAAAAGAAGGGCGAAATAAAATATGCTTTAAAGATCCCAAAAGTATTAAGTTTTCTGGTAAGCAATGATTTCAATGCTGAAGTAAAAGGATTAAATGATTTTCCTAGAGATGAGTGGCCACCAGTTGCTGTTGTACATTATTCTTTTCAGATCATGATCTTTTTTGGTGTTGTTATGATATGTATTGGTATCCTTTATGTTTATTCCCTATTTTTCAAAAAAGAATGGCTGAGTAAAAATTGGTTTCTTAAGACTTTTCTCATTGCTACTCCTTTCGGTTATATTGCTTTAGAAGCAGGATGGACAGTTACTGAAGTCGGTAGGCAACCCTGGATCATCTATGGGATCATGCGAACCGTTGATGCTGTAACTCCAATGCCGGGAATCCAGTATTCATTCTATTTTTTCACAGCAATTTTCGTTTCCTTATCATTGATCTTAATTTTTCTTTTAAAAAGACAGATCCAAATGGTACCGAAACTTTACGACCCTACAGATACTCAGTTTAATTCTAAAAATACGAAATCATGATCTATGTTGTTATTGGCTTTCTCTGGCTTTCAATTTGCCTTTATGTAATCTTAGGAGGAGCAGATTTCGGCGCTGGAATTGTAGAATTGTTTACCAATAAAAAATCACGCCATAAAACTAAGGAAATCATGTATGAATCTATTGCTCCTGTATGGGAGGCTAATCATATGTGGCTGATCATCGCAATTGTTATCTTATTTGTAGGCTTTCCTGAAATTTATACAACCATGTCCACCTATTTGCATATTCCTTTGGTTCTTATGCTGGTAGGAATTATTGCAAGAGGTACAGCTTTTACTTTCAGACATTATGATGCAGTAAAGGATGACTGGCAGTTTTTATATACACAGATCTTTTATTACGCAAGCCTTTTAACTCCTTTTTTCTTGGGATTAATTGCTGCTGCTACCGTTTCTCAGTCTATAAATCCTGATGCGACCACCTTTTTAGACTTATATATTTTCAGTTGGCTTAATTGGTTTGGCGTTGCTGTAGGTTTGTTTACAGTATCACTTTGCGCCTATCTGGCGTCTATATTTTCGTTAAGAGAAACAACAGACAGATTAGAATTAAGTTTGATGATCAGAAAATCTAAACAAACAATGCTATTTGTGGTTATTACAGGAGCATTGGTATTTCTTTCCGCTTATCTTTCTGGAATTCCTTTAGTAAAGTGGGTCTTCTCAAAACCTCTGGGAATTATGTCTATTGCTTTTGCTACTGTTGCTTTAGGATTGATATTCCGTGCTATGAAACGACGCAAACTACTTCCTGTACGTGCTTTAGCTGGATTTCAGGTAATTATGATTTTAATTGCAGCAACCTATCAGCATAATCCTGATATTATTTTATTAGGCAATGGACAACATCTTTCTTTATTAGAACATGTAGCCGCACCAAAAACAATCTCAGCACTAGCCTGGGCATTAATGCTCGGTTCATTATTTATTCTGCCGTTTTTGTTTTATCTGATGTTCTCATTTAGTAAACTGAGAAAATAGAAAATTATTTTTTAAGCAAAACGATTACAACTCTCCTATTCTTGGTTCTGTCAACTTCCGTTTGCTCGGGATAAACGACTGGATCAAGATGCCCTTGTCCACTTGCTTTTATCCGACTGGATTCTATTCCTTGCTTTTGAAGAAATTCTTTTATAGCGCTGGCTCTTGTATACGAAAGATTAAAAGTATTCAAATCAAGATCTTCACCATCAAAATTATCATAGTCACAACAAATATGTCCTTGCAATTCAACCTCCATTGCTGGATTATCCCTCAATATCTTAAATAATTGGAAAAGTGTTTCGTTACCTGAGGAAAGCCAGATATGTCTGCCTCCTATAAAATTGACATTGGGAAGCGAATAAGTATTCTGAACCTTCATTTCAGAAACTTTCAAGCCCAAAAAACTTGGGAAAGTTTTGCCTGAAATCTTTTCTCCTTCAGCAAATTCTCTATCAATAAAAATATCTACTCTTCTATTCTTTCCACGCAACTCTTCTGAACTGTTATCATTAATCTGTTTTTCTTCACCCAGACCGACAATATTTTCCAATTTTATGTTATCCGTAATTTTCGTTTTTAGATATTTACTAACTGTATTGGCTCGATTTTCAGATAATATCCTATTATAATTGATACTTCCTACAGAATCACAGTTTCCAAAAATCCTGAATTTTAAATTATTCTTTAGCTGAGCCAAACTATCTAATTTCTTTTCAGATTGTTTATCAAGCTCATACGAACCGTGAGCAAAATATATAGATTGGATCATTTGGGAATGAATTTCAACACATAAAAACAAAAAAAATAAAACAAAGAGTTTCATCGAAATTGAGTTTTCTAAATAACGTGAAATATCAACTTATAGTTTATAGCACAAAAAAAATCCTGAAGCATTGTTCAGGATTTAATATATTATTGTAAAGTTTTTAAACCAGTTTCATCAGAACCTGATCCTCAATCTTCTCTACTTTTACTAAATTATTTTTGGTTAAAGTCTTAGATGCTTTATCCCATTTTTTTCCAGATAGCTGGCTTCTTTCTTTAACTTCAGCTAAAGAGAATGGTTCCTCCTGAGAGTTTAAGATCTCAAGGATCACCTTTTCATCTTCACCTAATTCAATTTGAGGAACTGTTTTTTCCGGTCTCATCTGAGGGAAGAATAATACTTCCTGAATTGATGCATTATCCGTTAAGAACATGATCAATCTGTCCATCCCAATTCCTAATCCTGAAGTTGGCGGCATACCGTATTCCAAAGCTCTTAAGAAGTCCTGGTCGATAAACATCGCTTCATCGTCACCTCTTTCTGATAAAGTCATTTGTGCTTCGAAACGTTCTCTCTGATCGATTGGGTCATTTAACTCAGAATATGCGTTCGCAATTTCTTTTCCACAAACCATTAGTTCAAAACGCTCCGTTAAGCCTTCCTTGCTTCTGTGTTTCTTCGTTAATGGAGACATTTCAATAGGATAATCTGTAATGAAAGTTGGCTGAATAAAGTTTCCTTCACACTTCTCACCAAAGATCTCATCAATTAATTTTCCTTTACCCATTGTTTCATTTACATCGATTCCGATAGATTTAGCAAAAACAAACAATTCCTGCTCAGTCTTTCCTGTAATATCAAAACCTGTATATTTTTGGATCGCTTCGGTCATAGAAACTCTTGGATAAGGAGCTTTCCAATTAATGGTATGTTCTCCAAAAGTAGATTCTGCATTTCCGTTCACCTGACCAGCACAGAATTCCAATAATTTCTCTGTGAAATCCATCATCCAGTTATAATCTTTGTAGGCTACATAGATTTCCATCGCTGTAAACTCTGGATTATGTGTTCTGTCCATCCCTTCATTTCTGAAGTTTTTAGAAAACTCATATACCCCATCAAATCCACCCACGATCAATCTTTTAAGATATAGTTCGTTGGCAATTCTTAAATATAAAGGAATATCTAAGGCATTGTGATGCGTAATAAAAGGCTTTGCAGCAGCTCCTCCCGGAATCGACTGAAGAATAGGTGTTTCCACTTCAAAGTATCCAGCATCATTAAAGAAAGTCCTCATGGCATTGAACAGTTTTGTTCTCTTTACAAAGATCTCTTTAATATGAGGATTTACTGTTAAATCTACATAACGTTGTCTGTATCTTAATTCAGGGTCGTTAAACGCATCATGTATTACGCCATTCTCATCCGTCTTCGCTTGTGGAAGAGGACGTAGAGATTTAGTAAGAAGCGTAAAGTTCTTTACCAATACCGTCTTCTCTCCTACCTGCGTGGTAAAAAGATCACCTTCAATACCGATAATATCTCCGATATCTAAAAGATGCTTATAAACTTCATTATATAAGGTTTTATCTTCTCCCGTACAAATTTCATCTCTGTTGAAATACACCTGAATTTTACCTGTAGAATCCTGCAATTCAGCAAAAGAAGCCTTCCCTTGAATTCTTCGGGACATCAATCTGCCAGCAATCTTCACCTGTTTACTTTCAGAAAAATCCTGTTTTATAGATTCTGTTGTATCTGTAATTTTGTATTCTTCTGCAGGGAACGCATTGATTCCCATTTCAACAAGCTTATTAAGCTTTTCTCTTCTAATGATTTCTTGTTCTGATAATTGCATTTCTTATTTTTCTAAAAGCCTACAAATTTAGGCATTTTTGAGTTGACTGTCAATGACTTTTACCAGAAATATAATTTATTTCTGTAAAAATGCAGTTAAAGAGAAAGCTATTTTACAAGAACCAATCTTTTCGGTCCTGTTGAGGAATAAACGTCCAAGCCAGTATTCTACTTATCTTTTGTCCCTGAGCCATATCAACGGTTTTAAAATCTGCTACTTTGACTTTTTTTAAGAGTCTGGTTAGCTTATGTAAATTATCCTTTTTAGAAACTAAACAGGTAAACCAGAGGATTTGAGACCCGTATAATGCACTTTCATTGATCATATTTGTAATGAAAGCCAGTTCACCACCTTCGCACCACAATTCTGATTGTTGTCCACCAAAATTAAGCAAGGGTTTCTGCACTTTTGACCTGTTAAGATTTTTAGTTTTCCTGACATTTCCTTTTAGTGCAGATTCTTCTGAATCATGAAAAGGAGGATTACACATCGAAAATGTAAACCGATCTCCAACACCAATAATGTTCTTGAATATATTATTGGGTTTCAACTGTTGTTTTAATTGAATAGCAAATGACAAATCGGGATTATGGTCTAAAATACGTTGGGCATTTTCCAAAGAATCTTTATTGATATCTGTACCCAACATTTTCCATCCATAAGATCTATGGGCAATTAAGGGATAAACTAAGTTTGCCCCCACTCCCACATCTAAACCAGATATCGAAATTCCGCTTGGAATTTCACTTTGCTGTTCGGATAATAAATCTGCAATATAATGTACATAATCAGCTCGTCCTGGAATGGGTGGACATAGATTAACCTCAGGAATGTCCCAATTCTTAATATTATAAAAGTGCAGCAATAAAGCTTTATTAAGCAGTTTAACCGCCTTTGGAAGGCTGAAATTAATGGTTACCGTTTGATAAGCATTAATGAAAACATACTGTTTCAGTTCTGGCACACAAGAAATAAGTTGATCAAAATCATAGGGATTGCGATGTAAATTTCTTGTGTGCAGACTGGATTTTTCAGTAGTCATATTTTATTTTTTCTGACTTAAAATATATTCTACCATTTTTTTAGCATCTTCTTTAGATACCTGAGGATGGGGCTGCATGGGTACACTTCCCCAAGCTCCACTTCCGCCTTCTATAATTTTGGAAGCCAGCATTTCAATATCTTTTTCAGAATACTTATCTGCTATTTCCTGATAAGAAGGTCCTATCATTCTTTCATTTACCGTATGACACCCTGTACAATCTAATGTTTCAATAATCTGACTTCCCGAAAGATTAGTTTTTGCAGGTTCCGAAACAACAGATGTTTCTGAAGAGGAAGCGTCAACAGGTGTATTTTCTTTTTTGGAACAGGAAAGAATTAAAAATCCAATGCATCCTGTCAAAAATAATTTCTTCATTATTTTTTCGCAGTAGAGTCTGTTTTAGCAGCTGGTGCTGGTGTTGCAGCAACAGGTGCAGCAGCGGTAGCAGGTTTAGCTTTTGTAGAATCTACAACAGTCGTTGCTTCAGGTTCTTCAAGCATTGTGTTGCTGTCTTGTAATGAATGATCTGGGGCTTTTTTGCAGTTTACAACTAATAAACCTCCGATAAATGCAAGTGCTAATACTTTTTTCATTATTTTTTCTATAAAATTTAAGCAAAAGTATAAAAAATAAATTTTTAAACTGATGATAAATATCCCTTTTAATAATAATTTATCTGGAATATAATCATTAAATGGTCGCATATTTAAATAAAAATTTTAATTTTAAACCATGATCTTTATTTCTAAAATTCTGTTTTTCACAAGCCATCATGGTTTTTATACTGTGATACTTCTTATTATTTTTTTCTGTTTTCTGTCATTTATTACTAAAAAATGGTGGATGCTGCTTCCTATTATTCCTTTATCAATTGCAAATGGGTTCGCAGGACAGTTTTTAAATGCATGGTTTTTAAATAAATACGGCATTGAAAGCACAGCAATAATCACTTCAGATGTTGAAACAAATTCTACTTTAAATGATCAGTATATCCATGATTATGAAGCCATTGTAAAGAAACAGGATGGAAAATATGTGACTACGAATTTTTCAACCACCTCAGCATCCATATACCCTATTGAAAATGCCATTCGTATCCCACAAGTAAACAAGACTTTTCCTGTAAAATACATTCCGGGTTATGAGAAAAATATAGTCATTCTTTACAATGAATCTGAGGAAGGTAAAAACTTACGTCAATATGAAATGCAGGCTCCCATTAATACTGCAAAAATTAAATATGAAGCAGATCCGACCAATAAGGAATTTATACAAGAATACATTTCCACTTTAGAGGCTTATTTACAGGTATATAACGATGAAAATTACAGCATAAAATTAGAAGAATTGAAGAATAATTTAAAACAATTGAAATAGTTAATTTTATCTTAAGTTTTTTTAATTTTCATTTTTTTTAGTTTTTGATAATAAAAAATTATCTACATTTGTGCCATGTTTAATACGAGCAATAATTTTTGGTGGTGGCATTCAAACTCTTCGTCGGGTCTGAAGTTGTTATCATGTTGCTAACTGTTAAGCTACGCTTACAGAAAATAAGATAAAACAAAATACAAAGACTTTGACGGATTCCGTTGAAGTCTTTTTTTTATTATTTAATCTCAACAAAATAAAACAGCAAATGTTTAACAAAAAAATAAAAGTAAAAACAGTTTCGAAAAAAACATTGGGGGATCTCCAGACTCCAATGAATATCTATCTACAAATCAGAGATAAATTTAGAGATACCATTCTTTTGGAGAGTTCAGATTCTAAAAATATCGATAATAATTTTTCTTTTATTGCAGTAAATGCCATTGCTGGAATTGAGGTAAAGAATCTAAAAGAGTTTGAAATAAAGCTTCCCAATTCAGAACCTGTAAAACAATTCATCATCGATCATAAGATAGCAGATATTCTGCATGATTTTTCTTCAGTTTTCGACTGTGAGAAAACAGCAGATCCTATTGAAGAAACTGCACAAAATCTTTTTGGATATACCAGTTTTGAAGCAGTTCAGTTTTTTGAGAATGTCAATTTTAAAGCACAAAGTGAAGAGGTTGAAATTCCTTTAGTCAGATACAGACTATACCAATATGTCATTGCTATTAATCATTACAATGATGAGATGCATTTTATTGAAAATCAAATTGAAGGTGTTAAATCTGAACTTTATACGTTGGAAAATTTAATAAAGAACAAAAGCTCAGTAGTCTATCCTTTCGAAAAAACGGGGGCGGAAACTTCAAACATTACTGATGAAGAATATCTTGAATTGGTAAAAACAGCTCAGAGACACTGTATGCGAGGAGACGTTTTCCAATTGGTACTAAGCAGAAGGTTTGAGCAAAAATTCCTGGGTGATGAGTTCAATGTGTATCGAGCTTTAAGAAATATCAATCCTTCTCCTTATTTATTCTTTTTCGATTATGGAGACTATAAATTATTTGGATCCAGTCCCGAAAGCCAGTTAATTATTAAAGATCATAAAGCGATCATCCACCCTATTGCCGGAACATTCAAAAGAACCGGAAACTTTGATATCGATCTGCAGTCTATTGAGGAATTAAAAAATGATCCTAAAGAAAACGCAGAACATACCATGTTGGTGGATCTGGCAAGAAATGATCTTGGGAAAATGGGGAAAAATATTACCGTTACCAAATTGAAAGAAATTCAGCTTTTTTCTCACGTTATCCATATGGTAAGTGAAGTTACGGCGGAATTACCAAGAGATACGAATCCTTTTGAGGTTGTTTCATCCACCTTTCCACAAGGAACTCTAAGTGGTGCACCCAAGCACAAAGCTCTTCAGCTGATCAATAAATATGAAAAAGATTCCCGTGGCTATTACGGAGGTTGCATTGGAATGGTGGGACTTAATGGAACCTGTAATCAGGCAATCATGATCAGAACTTTTCTAAGTAAAAACAATACGTTATTTTATCAGGCAGGAGCAGGATTAGTAGCCAAATCAAACCCTGAAAGTGAATTACAGGAAGTTAATAATAAACTAAATGCATTAAAAAAGGCAGTAGAAAAAGCTGACAAACTAAATTATTAGTTGTTTGTACTTTAATATTAAAATTTTGTACAATAAATGCTAACCAATAATGATAAATAAAGAGATGAATAAAAATATAGAAGGTCAATCAACAGCTAAAGTTTTAGTTTTTGATAATTATGATAGTTTTACCTATAATCTTGTACAGATTATTGAAAAAATTCTAAATCAGAAAGTAGATGTCTTCAGAAACGATGAAATCAGTTTAGAAGATATTGACAAATATGATAAAATCATTCTATCACCCGGTCCGGGAATTCCTGAAGAATCAGGGATTTTATTGGATTTAATCAGAAAATATGCCTCCACAAAAAGTATTCTGGGAGTTTGCCTTGGGCAGCAAGCTATTGCCGAGGCTTTTGGTGGAAAGCTAATTAATCTTTCTGAAATTTTTCATGGCGTAGCCACGACAGCTGAACTGACAAAAGATAAAACAAAACTCTTTCAAAATTTATCTTCAGGACTTGAGGTAGGAAGATATCACAGTTGGGCTGTAGATCCCGATCAATTTCCTGAAGAACTGGAAATAACAGCTGTTGATAAAGATGGAATGATTATGGCCTTGCAGCATAAAACCTATGATGTACATGGTGTACAGTTTCATCCTGAAAGTATTTTAACTCCTGATGGAGAAGTAATCATTAAAAACTTCCTTTTACATTGAAAACATTAGAAAGCGCCTCAACCATAAAAACACCACAAATGAAAGAAATTTTGCAATATTTGTTTAATCATCATACCTTATCAAAATCTGAAGCTAAGGCTATCATGATTGAAATTGCTCAAAATAAGTTTAACACAACGGAGGTCACTGCCTTTATTAGTGTTTTCCTTATGCGTAATATTACGTTGAGAGAATTGGAAGGCTTTAGAGAAGCATTGTTACAAATGGCTGTTCCTGTAAATATAGATGCCAGTGATGCTATAGATATTGTTGGAACCGGAGGTGATGGGAAAAACACTATTAATATTTCAACATTGGCAAGTTTTGTTATTGCCGGAGCCGGGCAAAAAGTAACTAAACATGGAAATTATGGAGCTTCAGCAGTTACAGGTTCTTCCAATGTTTTAGAAGAGCTCGGTTATCAAATGAATAATGACTCTGAAAAGCTAAGCCGTGATCTTGAAAAAGCCAATATCTGCTTTTTACATGCTCCCTACTTTCATCCTGCCCTTCAATCTGTTGGTGCATTACGAAAATCGCTAGGGTTAAGAACATTTTTTAATTTATTAGGTCCGTTGGTAAATCCTGCTAAACCAAAATTTTCCGTGATCGGAGTTTATAATCTGGAGATTGCAAGGATTTATCAATATCTATTACAAAAAGATTCCCAGGAGTTTATTCTTGTTCATGGTCTGGATGGTTATGATGAAATAAGCTTAACCCATGACAGTAAAATTATTACCAAAAAAGGTGAGAATATTTATTCAGCGGAAGATCTTGGATTTGATCCGGTAACTCCAGAAAGCATACAGGCAGGTAAAACAATTCAGGAAGCGGCAACTATTTTCAGAAACATTTTAGAAGGTAAGGGAACAGAATCACAAAACTCTGTGGTTTTGGCAAATGCTTCCATTGCGCTTTATCATACCGAAAAATTCGGGAGTTATGATGATTGCCTTTTATTGGCTCAGGAAAGTTTACAAAGTGGTAGAGCTTTGAGAAGTATGGAACTATTACTGGAATAATAACAATGGATAAGATTTGATTGAAATAAAAGCATAAAAAAACACACATTAAATGACCATATTAGATAAAATTATATCGAAAAAAAAGGAAGAGGTTGCTTTTTCAAAGGCAAGTATTTCCATTGAAGAATTAAAAGATTCTGTTTTTTTTGGAAGACAAACCAAATCTTTAAAAACGTCGCTAAAAGAAAAAAGCGGAATTATTGCCGAATTTAAAAGACAGTCACCATCAAAAGGAATTATCAACAACAAGGTTTCTCCTTTAGAGGTTGTTTCTGCGTATGAAAATTTTGGAGCAAGCGGAATTTCTATTCTGACAGATAGCGATTTTTTTGGGGGGAGTTTTGAAGATATCCTTAGTGTTCGGGATCATATTGCAGTTCCTATTCTTAGAAAAGACTTTATGATCGACGAATACCAGTTCTATGAAGCGAAAAATATGGGTGCTGATGTAATCCTATTAATTGCTGCTTGTCTTTCTCCTGCGCAGGTTTTGGAATTCACAGATTTATCTCATAAGCTCGGATTGGAGGTTCTACTGGAAATCCATACTGAAGAAGAACTGAAGCACTACCACTCTGCCATTGATTTGGTGGGAGTAAATAACAGGAATTTAAAAGATTTTAAAGTTGACCTACAACATTCTGTTAAATTGAAAAATCAGCTACCAAAGGAAGTCTTATCTGTTGCAGAAAGTGGAATTTATCATATTGAAGATTTTCATTATTTGAAAGAAAAGGGTTTTGATGGATTTTTGATGGGTGAATATTTTATGAAGAATGAAAATCCTGCGAAGGCATTTGAGGAATTTATCGATAATGTAGCTGTATAATGACAGACAACAACTTACATATAAAAGTTTGCGGTTTATCAGAACTCGATCAAATTCACGAATTAATTTCTATGAATATTGACTTCCTTGGATTTATATTCTATAAAAAATCACCCAGATATGCACTTAATCGTTTAAGTTTAAAAGATATTTCGAAAATTATTCATGAGGGAAAAGTAGGTGTTTTTGTAAATGCGGAACCAGATATTATATTAGAAATTGCGAAACAGGCTGATCTGAATTTCATTCAGCTTCATGGTGACGAAAGCCTGCATTATATTTCGGAATTAAGAAAAAAGCTAAACCCTGCTACTAAGATTATAAAAGTATTTAGAATAGCCAACACAATAGAAGAGCTGAAGTCTACAATTAAACATTTACAATTCGATGTGGACTACATTTTGTTTGATACAGACAGTCAGTCATTTGGAGGAACAGGAAAGCAATTTGACTGGTCATTATTGAATGAATTGGAAATAAAAATCCCCTATTTCTTAAGTGGAGGGATCTCAGAAGAAAATATTGATAACGTAAAAATCCTGAATCAAAGGCCTTTTGCTCTGGATATCAATTCAAAATTTGAGATCACACCAGGAATTAAGGATTTGGAAAAAGTACGTTTATTTAAGTCTAACCTATTAAACTCAAACCTATGAATATAAAATCATTAAAAAAACAGTTTTATCAGGTATTGTTTCCACCAAGGTTTGATAATAAAAATGTAAAAAAACTTTATCAATTTATATCCGAAAATGATAGTACAACGGACTTCTGGGAAATGGGAGGTTTATTATCCCAATTTATTGATATCATTAAAGATTTTGATGAACTGGACATTCAATATTTTTTTAAAACCATTCATTTATGGGATGGATATCATCTGGTGATGATCGCAGACAAACTTATGGAAAACACGGTTAGAACCAATGTTAACTATGATTTGGGGAAAATATACTTTAAGATCTTCCTATCATATGAAAAATTAGACTCTTATTATTTACTGGACAATCTGGAACTGATATTTAAAATGTATCACTCAAAACTTGATATGGAAACTTTAATCAGTATAGCGAGTAAAATAAAATTTTTATATATGAACAAGCAGATCACCAGACAACAGTTTGATCATAATCTGTCATTTATCAATAATGTAAACAATGATTTATAATATTAAAAAGACAGAATAGCTGGCAGACTTTAAAATAAAAAGACCCATAGAGCTTTGGGAAAAGAAAATGATATCTCAATTATTCACTTATCTGAAGAAAATAAAAACCTGCTCAAACAGCTTGATTCAACGGATCCCGATTATTTAATACAATAACAATAAAGAAAATGAATTATAAAAACCCGGATAAGAATGGATATTATGGAGAATTCGGAGGGGCTTTCATTCCTGAAATGCTTTACCCCAATGTAGAAGAGCTCCAAAAAAACTATCTTGAAATCATCGAATCTGAAGAATTTCAGAAAGAATATCAGGATTTACTAAAAAACTATGTAGGACGAGCTACTCCACTTTATTTTGCGAAGAATTTAAGTAATAAATACAATACGAACATTTATTTAAAAAGAGAAGATCTCAATCACACAGGAGCACACAAAATCAACAATGCACTTGGTCAGGTACTATTGGCAAAACGTCTTGGAAAAACCAGGATCATTGCTGAAACCGGTGCTGGACAACATGGTGTTGCCACAGCTACAGCCTGTGCTTTGCTTGGGTTGGAATGCATCGTTTATATGGGTGAAGTAGATATTCAAAGACAGGCTCCCAATGTAGCAAGAATGAAAATGTTGGGTGCAGAAGTGATTCCTGCAACTTCAGGATCAAAGACATTAAAAGATGCCGTTAATGAAGCCTTAAGGGATTGGATCAACCACCCGGTAACCACCCACTATGTGATTGGAAGTGTGGTAGGACCGCATCCTTTTCCTGATCTTGTTGCCAGATTTCAAAGTATTATTTCAAAAGAGATCAGGGAACAGCTTAAGGAACAGATCGGAAGAGAGAACCCTGATTATGTCATCGCCTGTGTGGGTGGTGGAAGCAATGCCGCAGGAACTTTCTATCATTTTGTAGAAGAAGAAAGTGTAAAAATTATTGCCGCAGAAGCAGGTGGTTTCGGCGTAGAATCAGGGAAATCAGCTGCTACTACTTTTCTTGGAACTTTAGGTGTTTTACACGGCAGTAAAAGTCTTGTTATGCAGACGAATGACGGGCAGGTAATTGAGCCCCACTCTATTTCTGCAGGTTTAGATTATCCGGGAATCGGACCGTTTCATGCTCATTTATTTAAAGAAAAGCGTGCTGAATTTTTCAGCATCAATGATGATGAAGCCTTAAAATGTGCTTTTGAACTGACCAAACTAGAGGGTATCATTCCTGCATTGGAAAGCTCTCACGCTCTGGCAGTTTTAGATAAAAAGAAATTCAATGAAAATGATATTGTTGTCATCTGTTTAAGCGGACGTGGTGACAAGGATATGGAAACGTACTTAGCTAATCTTTAATCTGTAAAAAGTATTTATGTAAAATGATTTTGAAAGTTGCCAAAGAAAATCATGCTTCTTTAATTTAAGATGATAATTCACTGGAGATATCATCAATATATTATACATGAATACATCAATACAATTTAACTCTATGAAAAAACTCAACATATACTTCACGGCGGGGATTCCACAACTGGAAGATACTGCTGATATTATAAAATTAATACAGGATTCCGGAGCGGATATGATGGAAATCGGAATGCCTTATTCTGATCCTGTCGCTGATGGGCCAGTTATTCAGAAAGCCCATGAACTGGCACTGGAAAATGGCATGACGATTGAAAAACTACTTTCACAACTGAAATCCATTAAAAATGAGATCAAAATTCCGATTATTTTAATGGGTTACATTAATCCTGTTTTAAGTTTTGGTTTCGAAAATTTCTGCAAAGAATGTTCGGAAAGTGGAGTTTCAGGCTTAATTATTCCCGACCTTCCTCCTATTGAATTCGAGAAAAACTATCAGCAAATCCTTAAGAAGTATGATCTCAATTTTACATTTTTAATCACCCCTGAAACTTCGGATGAAAGGATTTTATATTTAGATTCTCTAAGTTCAGGATTTTTATATGCTGTAAGTTCCTCATCTACAACAGGAAATAAAAATGCTGTTTTGAAAAATGAAGACTATCTTTCCAGGATAGCCTCTCTTCCGCTTAAAAATCCGGTGATGATTGGCTTTGGAATAAAATCTAAAGAAGATTTTGAAAACGTAACCGAAAAAGCGGATGGTGGAATTATAGGAACTGCTTTCGTGAATATATTACTGCAAAATAAAGATTGGAAGATCAATGCCATAGATTTTATAAATTCAATAAAGAATTAAAAATCACTAAATTTGTATATCGAAAAATGGTATGATATCAACATATGAATACAAATCAAAATAAAGTAGTAGACTTTGAAGATTTAGGCATCAAGGATTATCAGTCCTCATGGGATTATCAGGAAAAACTGATGAAGGATATTATTGACACCAAAATAAAAAATCGTGACCTACCTGCTGAACAGCATATGATCACTCCCAATCATTTACTTTTAGTAGAGCATCCTCATGTTTATACTTTGGGAAAAAGCGGACATGAAGAAAACATGTTAGCCGGTATTGATCAATTGAAGGAGATCGATGCTACTTTTGTAAAGGTCAATCGTGGTGGAGATATTACCTATCATGGATATGGACAGGTTGTGGGTTATCCTATTTTAGATCTTGAAAACTTCTTTACGGATATCCATTTGTATATGAGGAATCTGGAAGAAGTAATTATCAGAACTATTGGAGAATATGGTCTCAAAGGAGAGCGTTCCCAAGGAGAAACAGGCGTTTGGCTGGATCCAGGGAAACCTTATGCCAGAAAGATCTGTGCAATGGGCGTAAAAGCTTCTCGTTGGGTGACCTTACATGGCTTTGCTTTAAATGTGAATACCGATATGCGATATTTTGAGTATATTATACCTTGCGGCATAAAAGATAAACAGGTTACTTCCTTAAAAAGAGAACTTGAAAGAGAGCTTTCTCCTGAAGAAATGAAGGATATCAAAACTAAGATCACAAAGCATTTTGCGGATGTTTTTGGAGCTCAGCTTACAAATAGATAGTCCTTTTCTACACCTGTGGAAAATAATCATATTGAATTAGAACCTGGAATAGAAAGTAAAATTAAAATTTCTTTTGCCGTTTTCTTTGGACTTATTATAGGTTTCATCGCTATATATGAATATTTCTATGGTGAAGAAAATGTAAAAAAACAGCTTCTGCTTATAGAAAATCATTCAACTGTTGTTGATATTTACAATAACAGAGAAGAACATAATTTTTTATACGTAAAGTATTCTAATGGAAGAAAAAAGATTTTAGAGTTTGAGTATAAAATTGGTGATTCCATTTCAAAAAGTAAAGGAGATTCCATTGAGTATATTTTCAGAAATGGAAAAATAATTAAAAATAATTTATTTGAGAGACATCGGGAAAGTGTTGGTTTCTAAAGAATGATTAATTGATTTCATTTTTGTCATTCCGTAGGAATCTAAATTTAGAATTGTATATTAAAGTCTAGATTCCTACGGAATAACAAAGTCCCATGTTTTAATTATATATTTATTATTTTACAATTAATTTCGTTGGATTCCTGTTTAAGATAATTCTAATAATATTCAAAATATTTTTATATTAGATAGGACTTTAACTATGGATAATGGATAAAAAAGCAAAAAATATATTGTTTAAAACATATTGGAAAAATGGCTGGATCGAAGACGGAGAAAGGCAAATAAGTTCCACAGATTTTGAGTATGCGAAATCAATGGGATTAATGTTTGATCCAATAACCACAACACATGATAAATGTTTAGAAGATATATTTAAAATTCTCCCAACCATTTCATTTGATAAAATTTCAAAAGCTTTTTTAAGCAGTCTTTCAACCAGACGTTTGGACTGGCGTTCGGGCTTGGCTTCATATTTTATTGCCAAACAATTAATTCCACATTCATATACTAAAGTAGTAAGTGGAGAAAGCTATGATGAAAATGGAGAAGTAAGTCATAGAAGTTACACTTGTGGTATTTGTAGGGATCTAAAGTATGGTATTATTGGTGATAAGGAATATAAAAATGAAGACCTGAATGTCCTGAATTTTGAAAGAATAAAATGGGGCGGTGTTCGACATGGAGATTTAATCTACACCCTATTTGATTTACAACAATTACAACAGGCCCAAATTCCCCAACCAACCGATGAGGATGTTTCTATTTTTAAAACCATCTTAAATACAATTGAAAATTCGCAACCTGGTGACTATCCAAGTGCGTTAGAAAAGAATTTGGCAGATGTCCTGAAATCAACAAAACCTGAAAGAAAAGTATTAATTGAAATACTGGCTTGTATAGAAATACTAAAACCAAATTCATATGATAGACCTAGCAGAGGAAAAAATGATTGGGTTTTTGTAGAATACTGGCGTGGTGAAGACCAATACAATCAGGAAGCTGTGGACAAATATTTTAAAAACTATATTTAAAAAAAGCTTGGTTTTATTTGATTAAAAAAATCTAGAAGTTTTGCTTTGGATTTACTATTTTGCAATCGATCTTACACAACTTTTAATCTAAACTTAACACCAAATGAAATCAATAGTTAAGCTCTTTTGTTATCTGCTATTATTCTTTGTCCATCCCTATTTGTATGCACAAAAAGATAATTACACAAAAAAGATTGACAGTTTAATTGAGATTAAAAGTCCCAGAAAGTTCAATGGTGTTGTTTTGATCACCAAAAATGATAAGATTAAATATTTCAAAGCATTTGGTGTTGCCAATATTAATACGGGAACTCCTTTAAAAATGGATGACCAGTTTGAAATCATGTCAAATACAAAACAAGTAACTGCCGTTTTATTATTGAAAGAAGTTGAAAAGGGAAAAGTAGATCTACAGGCTCCTATAAAAAAATATCTTCCTTCTCTAACTCAATCCTGGGCAGATTCTGTTACCGTACACCAATTATTGAATCATACCCACGGAATTGTAGATATTGAAAAACCTTTGGTTTTTAAACCGGGCAGTGACTTCAAATATGGCAACTTATCGTATATTCTTTTAGGGAAAATCATTGAAAATATGAGCCATAAAAAATATGCTGAATTGGCTAATGACCTGTTCACAGAGCTCAAAATGAAGGATACATTTTGTTATACGAAGACCAATCTACGGAAGCTTGTATCCGGGCATATGAGCAATGATACTGATTTTAAAGTTGTTGAGAATTCTTTCATTAATGATGAAAACTTACCCGCAGATGGAGTTGTTACAACAGCCAAAGACTTAGCACTGTGGAATAACCTCCTTCATAAAGGTAAAATTTTAAACCCAAAATCTTATAAATCAATGACCACTACATCGGTGATGTCGGAGCACGATGTATTTGGAAAGGGTAAAATGGGTTATGGTTATGCCATCCGAATTGTAAAAGCTCATGGAATCAATTATTTTGGACACACCGGTTTGGGAGATGGTTTTGCATCTTTAAATGTTTACATTCCTGATTCTGATGTAAGTGTCATTATATTGGAAAACCAAATGAGTGAAAAAAATGATCTCTTTTATTATTTTGAAACTTTAATCAGAGATATTGTACTACAAAGTAATTTGGTTAAGAGATAACGCAAAACAACAACCCCATTTCATTAGTGTAATTTATTATTTTATTGAACATCAAAACTTTTCCATAAATATTTTACCCTGTCAATAAAAAATGTAAAGCCATTATTACCACTTGACAAAACACTGGTTTTTAATGCATAAAATAATGCAAAAATTGTAAATAACTTGATTTTTTATAAAAATAACTTGTTTGTATTCAATTTTTTATTACTTTTATTTTCACCAAAACGTGAAGTATATCACAATAAAAATTAATAGTCAAAAAACAAATCAGAACTCATTATTAAAAACCAAATTACAATTACTATGAAAAACTTTTTTTTATCAATGATGGCCTTTGTGACCATCCTGACATTTAATGCCTGTGCCGATTCCAATGGTAATCAAGAAGCAAGCGCACAAGAAAAATCGAGTATAAACAATGCTTTTCTGAAGGATTTCGGAAAGACTGTTCCGGTAGGGATAGACGAGGAAAATGGAATGCTAAAAGTTTCATTTATTGTTACCGCACAATTCTACGAGATTAAGCCTAGTAAAGAGAATGAACAGTATATTGGTATGATCAGACAGGCCATAAAAAATGAATCTCCAATACATGTTTTCCTTAAACCTAATTCTAATGAAATAGCAAAAGTAGAATCGGTAAGCCTGGAAGACACAAGGTATTTTAAATCTATTTTAACAAAAGAAGCAAAAGGACAAGAAAGTAAATTAGCTAGTGTAATTCCAAATATGGCAACATTAAACAGTTTATTTACTCAGATTAAAAATCAGTCTTGTGGTACTTCTACTGCTTCATCACCTTGCATTACTTTCAGATATCCTGTTGATGGTTGCTATGCAAGAGCTCACAAAATGAGACAAATTCTGATCAACAATGGATACGACTGTGAAAAGCAGTTTGTATATGGAAACTTAAAAGCTTCTACAGGTACTTGTTGCGTTGGATGGAGCTATCACGTAGCTATATTGGTAAGCTATAAAAATGCTTCCGGAGTAACTGAAAAGAGAATTATTGACCCTTCATTATTTTCAAGCGGACCTGTAACAGATACTGCATGGAGAAATGCATGTATTAATACTTCTTGTGGATCGGCATCAGTTTCTTCTTACGTTAATACTGCTGGAAATGTATATTACAGAAGCCCAAGTAATTCTTATCTGTATGATAACAACTTAATCAATACCAATTGTGTACTGACTAAATTTACATCACTTTCCGGATGTTCTCCTTCACCGGCTCCAGATGTATCATCTTGTGGATTCTAATTAATACTAACAATTTAAACTGCTCCTGTCTTTATTATGCATAAATTGGCAGGAGCAGTTTTATTTAATAACACACTTTTATGAAAACATGGATCTTAATATTATTTTTATTTATGATAACATCTTGCTCTGGTAGTTCAGGTTCCCAAAACTTAACATGGTATAAAAATGCTACCATAAGTCAAATTTCTGAAGATCCGGATAAACCGGAAGATTTTCTTTGTATATCTATTGGAATCAGTCCACAGGTTTTTTATCTATCAAAAAAAGAATCTACCTATAAATCTCTTTTGGATAAATTAAATCAAAGTCTAAAGAAAGGAAAGCCATTTAGCATCGGTATTGAAAACAAAACCAACATTATTAAACAGATTAATGATGTTAAATAATTTCTAAAACCTTTATTTGTTACTTATCCTACCACTGAAATCCCAGCATCTACTTTTATTTCCGCTCCATGAATATAGGAAGCTTCTTCTGAAGCAAGGAAAAGTACGGTATTTGCAATTTCTGATGGCTCACCTTGTCTTTTAAAGGGTATAGTTGGAATAATATTCTGGACTGCTTCTTCAATCTGCTCTTTATTCAGTCCTGTGTTATTGAAGATATTGGTTTTAATATGCCCTGGGCTAACTCCATTCACTCGGATTCTTCTTTCCGTTAATTCTGTCGCAAAAGTTTTAATGAAAGACTGTACAGCAGATTTAGCAGCTGAATATATAGAGAAATTAGGCATTGAAATCTCAGTAGCTACAGAAGTATTAAAAATAACAGAACTTCCATTTTTCATTAGTGGCAGTATTTGTTGAACCGTGAAAAAAGGTCCTTTTACGAGCATATTGAAAAGCTCATCGAAATCACTTTCACTAACATTTTCAATAGGCATAAATTTTCCATAACCTGCATTGGCAAAAAGCAGATCAATGGTATTGGTGTATTTTCTCACATTAGCCTGCAGGTTCAATAAATCTTTCATATCTCCGGCATCTGAAACAATTCCAAAAGCTTTCTCACCTAATTGGTTTATCGCTTTCTCTACTGTTTCTAAACTTCTTCCTGTAATGATGGCTCTTCCACCTTCGTCAATAAACTGTTGAGCCACTGCATAGCCCATTCCATTTGTTCCGCCTGTTACTAAGGCGAATTTGTCTTTAAATCTTTGCATGATATTTTGTTTAAAATTCTACAGCAAAGATTAGAATACAGACTGTCTTTTGAAATCCGAAACTTGTGGAGTTTCATAATTATTGATTTTATCTAAAATACATTACTTAAAATTATATTGTGTGCAATTCAATTTATTTGTAACTTTGTCCCGTTATTTAATACCATAAATTAGCTATTAAATATTTTAATTAAAGAAAAAATAGAAAAATGTCGTTAATAGAAGATCTAAACTGGAGACATGCAGTAAAAGCATATGATCCGTCAAGAAAAGTATCAGAAAAAGATTTAAATACAATTTTAGAAGCAGCCAGATTGGCTCCCACTTCATCAGGATTACAGCCTTTCCGCATTGTTGTGGTAGAAAATCAGGAATTAAAAGAGAAGATGGTAAAGGGAGCATTAAATCCAGAGGTGATGAGAGATTCTTCGCATGTCCTGGTATTTGCTGCATGGGATAATTATTCCAACGAAAAAATAGATCAGGTTTATGATTACCATACCGAAGTAAGAGATTTACCAAAAGGCCGTTTCAACAGTTATACGGATAAATTAAAAGAGATCTATGGGGCTCAAACTCCGGAACAACATTTTCTTCATACTGCCCGTCAGACCTATATTTCTTTAGGTATGGCTTTAGCACAGGCTGCAGAATTAAAAATAGACAGTACACCGGCAGAAGGTTTCAGTAATGAAGTAGTAGATGAGATCCTTGGACTTAAAGAATTAGGTTTAAAAAGTGTAAGCCTTTTATACCTGGGATACAGGGATGAAGAAAAAGACTGGTTATCTTCCATGAAGAAAGTTCGTGTTCCGATGGAAGAATTCATCATTAAAAAATAATATATCCTAACTTTTCACGCTTATTTAAAAGATCATGGAAAATTCAGAAAACCTAAAACTCGAAAATCAGATTTGCTTTCCTCTATATGCTATTGCAAAGGAGATTACCGGATTATACCGTCCATTTCTTGATGAACTGGACATTACCTATCCTCAATATCTGGTGATGATGGTGCTTTGGGAGCAAGATGGTCTTCCTGTTACCCATATTGGTGAAAAGTTGCTTCTTGATAGTGGTACGTTGACACCGCTACTTAAAAGATTGGAAACGAAAGGATTTATTTCCAGAAACCGTAAAAAAGAAGATGAAAGAGTGGTACAGGTATTTTTAACGGAAAAAGGGAAAATACTGAAGGAGAATGCGTGTGGCGTTCCCGATAAGATCCTGAAAAAAATAAATGTCCAGCCCGAAGATCTATTGGAACTTAAAAATTCGATCAACAAGATTTTAAGTAAAATTGAAAAATAAAAAAACGGTTATCCAATTTGGATAACCGTTTTTGTTTATTTCTCTTTTTGAAAAGCATCCACTTTCAAATAAGAATTATTCTTTTCTTTTTCCTTTTTATCAGAAATTAAGATTCCAAAAAGGTGGTCTATTTCATGCTGGAAAATAACTGCTGTAAAACCTTCCACAATCTCTGAATACTTCTGCCCTTTCAGGTCGACATATTCTAACTGAATCACCTTGCTTCTATAAAACTGATCTCTGAATTCAGGAATAGACAAATCCCCTTCAGGTCCAAGATTCTGAAGATCAGATCTCCAAAGGATCACGGGATTAATAAAATATTCCAATGGATTGTCTTTCTTATCAAAACGTTCAACCCAGATTATTTTCCTGTTGATGCCAACCTGTGGTGCTGCAATTCCTACTCCTCCATCTGTGGCCAAAAGAGACTTCTTCATCCTACTAACTAATATAGCCGTATTCGGATCAACAGGGTCAATTTCTGCAGAAAGACTTAGTAATATTTTATGCTGATTAGAATCTGTAGTCTGATAAATTGGTAATGCCGAACTAATATCACCCTGGTTGATAATTGAAAGTTCATTCGATG
Organism: Chryseobacterium sp. ISL-6; assembly: GCF_018613715.1. Classification (GTDB taxonomy): domain Bacteria; phylum Bacteroidota; class Bacteroidia; order Flavobacteriales; family Weeksellaceae; genus Chryseobacterium; species Chryseobacterium paludis. The sequence continues at coordinate 83,389 of NZ_JAGGPT010000013.1, forward strand.
TCAATTTTTGAGCATGGGCCCAACTCATGAAACAAAGTAACAGAAAAGATAGTTTTATCATTTTTAATTGTATTGATGTATTAACGTAAAATGTATTCAAGATTATCCTAATATATTATTTTTTATCAAAAAGTATACAATTTCTACGTTGACTTTCAACATCATTTTACATGAATACTTTTTACATTTTACAGATTCCCTAAAATAGTCAAATACTTGTATTATAACCAAGATATCTCAGATATTGAATTAAAAAGTCTTTGTCATATCAGCTGGGATGATCAGATTAAAGTCTGTTGGGATATATTCTTTTTCCGGAACTTTCAATTCTGGGTTCTCAGATTCAAAAACAGAGATCACTGCCATTTTAAGATTGGGATTCTTTTGTTTGATATACCAATACGTTCCACCAAATTCTTTACTGTGATAATTTCCGTTGTAATGAATAAAAGTCTTTCCCGACTGAATATTTTTCAGGATAGATTCCGCCATTGTCGCATCCTTGGTTGCCTGGGCTGAAATAAAGTTCATTACTTTTGTTCCTTCCGCATGATCACCCATCATTTTTTTCATTTCAGGATATCCAGGTGTATCCAGGGTTACTTTAATGGGCAATTGAGCAATATAAGTTTTCTCTTTTGCCGTAAGCTTATTTAAAGACTCCAACCCCTCTTTTGCAGTTTGAGAAGCATATCTTCGAGGAATATTTGTACCAATGAAATTCAGTTTTTTATCTTTTGCAAAATCAACTAACGGTTTATAGTCCGTTGCATAATTATTCCATAAACGGGCAGAATCCTTCAATGTTTTGGTATCGAATTTTCCGCTTAAATAATTATTCAACTGCTCTTGATTATCTCTTTCAAACATTTCAGCTCCTAAAGTAATCTTTCCGTTTTTCTTTTCATACAAAGCTTCTGTCAATTTCAATTGAAGCCAATGGTTGATAGAGCTATTATGATTTTCACCAAAGAAAATAACATCGTAATTAGCCAATTCTTTTACTAATTTATCTGTGTCTATTTCCTTTCCTTTTTGATCATAAAATTGATAAGCTTTAAAATTTTGGGCATTTGTAAAACCAAAACCCATCATTAATATTGCGATGAATATATTCTTCATTGTTATTCTTTTAAATTTTTAAACACTGATTAATTTTCACCATTGCTCCCGTTTTTTGTAAAACTGTGAAACAGTGAATGGCTAATTTGCATTTATCCTATTATCATGTAAAAATAAAAAGACCGCTTTGAATTACAAAAAACAAAACGGTCTAAATCAAATCATCTAACTATTATTTTTCCAATTCTGCTACAAGGTCTTTCCACTCTTGTAGTTCAGGAATTCCAGGTTTTCTTTTTCCAAAGAACTGAACGATGAAGTCTCCTTCTTTATTGAAAACTTCAATAGCTGTTACTTCTCCGTCTTCGGTTGGTTTTTTAACGATCCATGCTTCATCAATTTTAGTTACGTCCAAATGTAAATTGAAATCAGGATCCATTACATTGAACCATTGTTGGTGCCAAAGTGTTTTTTTAATGTTTCCAGTATGGATTTGGATAATACCTCTATTTCCTACAAAAACCATGATTGGAACATTCTTTTCAGAAGCATCTTCAAGAATGTTGACTACTTTAGCATTATCGATTTTTTTAGCAAATCCTTCGGGAGCTAATCTTAGAGCCTGCGTTCTGCTAACACCAAATTTTCTTGTCATCATGAAGAACTCATGGGTATCTTTTAGCTCAGTCCATGCTTTTTTGAAACCTTCAGCATCAATTTCAGAATCAGGTTTTTCAGCTGGTTTTGGTGCAATTGCTTCGAAAGTGAAAACTTCATTCTGATCTTCAGCTTTATTCTTTTCAACAATGGTATCGAATGCTTCTGCATTACTGTCTTTTGTAAGGTAGATCTTATGAAGAGCCAATCCGTCTTTTCCGAAGAACTGAAGACTTTTTTTATCTCCTTCTACTACTGCAAAAGCAAATTTCCAAGAGTTAAGGAAGATTCTAAGATCGATATCTTCACCTACAAAAAGCTGTGCATGAGGGCTGCTGAAGTCTCCATTAAGGTAAATCCCTTTTCTCTCATGAACACACTCGTCATTACGGGTAAGAGCCATTACCTTACCTAATTGTTCAACCTCAGTTAAAATATTTTGAAATTCTGGTTTTAGAATGGTTACCCCATCACCGATATTAGTTACTAATAAATCAGCTTCGCTTACACCTAATTGTAAAGCAGCATTTCTTATTCTTAAATGTGGATTTTCTGCTTTTAGAGCGTCCCACTTTTCTTTCAGTTCGTTAACTAATGTGCTCATTTTTATTTATTTTATTTTTTTATGGTTAAAACTGTATAAATTCTTGTTATTTTTTCGTTTCCTGTTTTACTTGCTATCTCTTCCTCTTTTTCCGAAATCTTCATTCTCTTAAAATGACTTTTAGAAACCACCTCTTCCATTTCTTCGTTACTGTACAGGTTAAAATTGTACTGTGTAAATGGTAACTTTTCCATGAAATCACGTTGTCCAAAAGTCAGTACAAATGTTCCGTTACTTTTCAAGACTCTGTAAATTTCATTTAAAAATGCAACAGGCTCTTCCCAAAAATAAACGGTATTGACTGTAAATATCTTGTCAAATGTTTTATCTTGAAAGGGAAGTTTCTTTCCTTCATATAATACAAAATCAGCCTGTATTTCAAATTCCTTATTTATTTTTTTGGCTTCATTATGCATTGTTTCAGAAATATCGATCCCTGTATAGCGGATATTTTTTGCTTTATCCAATATAGTTTTCAGGTGTCCCGCATTCCCGTGTCCAATTTCCAGAATGCATTCGTCATCTTCTATCAGTAATGTTCTGATGCTTTCCGAAGTCATGCTAATGTTCGTAGCATTCATCATTTCACCAATCTCGATCCCTTTTTCTCCCTGTGGGTTGGCAAGATTTTGAGCGAGGATTTTTAGTTCATCTTTTTCCATGGTTATCCAAAAATGATCATTGGGTTATTCGTTAAGGGGTGATCACAAATGGTACATGGGAAGTTATATGCATTGCTGATATTCTCAGCAGTAAAAACTTCTTCCGGCGTCCCATAAGCTGAAACACGTCCTGATTTCATTAATAATATTTTATCGGCATATTGAGCCGCTAAGTTCAAATCATGTAAAACTACGATGGCACTGTTTGCTTTTGTAGTGAATTTCTTTATAATTTCTAACGCTTTATATTGATGTTTAACATCGAGGTTATTCAGAGGTTCATCCAAAAACAGTAATTTATGAGCGATCTCATTTTGTAATTGTGCCAATACCCGTGAAAGATGTACCCGTTGTTTTTCTCCTCCCGATAGTGTATTATATTCTCTGTCTTTTAAATGATATACATCCGTTTCATACATCATATTATTCATCGCTTCAAGATCTTCTTTTCTCGGCTGTGCATCAAAATAAGGATACCTTCCCATCATGACAACATCTTTTACATCCAAAGGAATATCATTGCTGTTATGTTGAGAAAATTTAGCCTTATGTTTGGATAATTCTCCTACATTCCATTCACTGATCGATTTATCTTTAAATAAAACCTTTTGTTTTCCAGACTTTACTTCATTTGCAAGAACACTAAGTAAACTTGATTTCCCAGCTCCATTTGGTCCTACAATAGCTAAAAACTCACCATATCCCAATGATACATCTACTCCATCCAGAATATGAAATTCTTTATGTTTATAGCTGATTTGATGTGCTTTTATCATTACAGTGATTTTTTAAATTTAATTAAAATAGCTATAAAAATAGGTCCGCCCATTAGTGCCGTGAGAATACCAATCGGTAATTCTGAAGGCTGCACAATGCTTCTGCTGAAAGTATCAGCCGTTAATAGCAGAATACTTCCACAAACTGCAGACAAAGGAAGGATAAAAGCGTAATTCGATTTGAATAAAAGCCTTAAAATGTAAGGTACAATAAGACCCACAAAACCTATCGTTCCTGAAAATGCCACTGAGGTTCCAACCATCAATGCTACAATGATAATGATCTGCTTTTTTAATTTTTCAACATTAATTCCTAAATGCTGAGCATCTTTCTCACCTAACATCATCGCATTTAGCGCTTTTCCTTTCGGTATCAAAATGACATAAGAAATAATCAAAACAGTCACTAAAACAATATTTTTCGTCCAGGTTGCTGCAGCTAAACTCCCTAAATTCCAGAACGTTAAATCTCTCAACTGTTCATCTTTTGAAATATAGATCAAAAAACCAGTGATTGAAAAACCAATCGCAGTGATAGCAACCCCTGTAAGCAGCATCATGACCACATTCGTTTTTCCACCGCTTGAAGAAATCCTGTATACCAACATCATAGATAGAAAAGCTCCTATAAAAGCAGAAATACCTACTAAGGAAAATTGTACAACTTCAGGAAGATACTGTTTGAAATATCCACCTAAAACAATAGCAATTGCAGCAAGTAGTGTTGCCCCTGAAGTCAATCCAATTAAATCCCCTGTTGCCAATGGATTTTTAAAAAGTCCCTGCAATCCCGTTCCTGAAACAGCCAGCATACTGCCAATTAAAATGGCCATAATAATTCTTGCAGCACGAACATCCCATACTACATATTTATCACTTAATGATAAACCCTCATCTCCTTTTATTACCTGCCATAAAATTTTATACGGAGAAGCCCCGCTAAAATCATAAACCCCAGTATTAAGTGACCATACTGCTATAATAACAAGCAGTATGGTACTTAAAGTTAAATAAAAGTATAATTTACTTTGTGCTTTCAATTAATAGTTTGTTTAATCCAACTGCAGCCTCTCCTAATCTTGGTCCGAAACCTGATACCAAGCCTCCATCCATAGCGATGATCTTCTTATTTTTACCCGCATTCGTCTGAGAAACACCCGGCATTTTAAGAGCACCTTCATTTCCTCCTGCTCCTTGTAAGCCTGATGAGAAGAAGAACAGTACATCCGGGTTAGCCTTTACAACTGCTTCCGGAGTCAATGGTTTGAAATCTTCAAATTCACTTACTGCATTTTGTCCGCCAGCAAGATTGATCAACGCATCCATTGGCGTTTTTGTACCTGAAACCATCAACATATTTCCTCTCGCATAGATGAACAATACTTTAGGTTTTTTAGCAATCGGCTGTACCTGCTTCAGATCAGCATCTATTTTATCATTTAATTTCTGATAATCTGTATTTCCAATTGCTTTTGCAACCTGTTCGATTAATTTTTTAGTTCCTTCAACTGAATATTCCTGTTTGAAAACCTCAGCTTTTATTCCTGAAGATTTGATTTTCCCCAGTAATTCAGGGTTAATATCTTTATCAGAAGCTAATATCAATGTCGGGTTTACAGCCATAATAGGCTCAATAGTCATTGATCTTACGTGTCCCAGATCTTTAGCTGTCGCTTTCAAAGTTTCCGGATAAGTACTTGTAACGTCAGTTCCTACGATTTCTTTTTCATGCCCTAAAGCACTTACAATTTCTGTAATTCCACCGTTTAAGGTTACAATTTTATTATTACTTTTTGGTGTTTCGGATGAAACCGTTTCTGTTCCGTTTTCTTGTTTAGCCCCTTCTTTTTTACAAGAGTACACCGCTAAAAGTACGGATGCCACTAAAATTATTTTTTTCATGATATACTATTATTTGATTTATTATAAAACTTTGTATTGGAATTTAGGATTTCCTCGTACACCTTCTGCACTCGTAAGTCTAGTAAATCTTAACTTATAATAAGTTCCGGCGGCATCCTTAATTACATAGAATACATCACCCTTTACCTGATATCCTGAAGGTCCTACTTCTCTCCAATTTGACCCGATTACCCGTTGATCATTATGAACAAATTTTGTATTATCCACTTTTGAAATATCAAAGTTATTAAATGCTTCAATTGTAGATCCTGAAGAGACATGCACTTCATAAGCTCCAACATTCCCCATATTATTTGTTGTTACAAAATCTGCATATACATAACTTCCAGCTCCTTCAATTATATTCGTAAATACAGTAAAACAAAGATCCCATTTATTTTTCTCAGGTTGAATTGAAACTTCCTGATTATTCTTTAAACTGAAAAAATTATAATTGTAAGCAGCGTTCTTATTGATTATTGCCGTTTTAATCTGAGAACCTGTTGCATTTAGATCACCATATTTTATTCTATAAGCAGCACCTTCTCTTATCACTTGGAACTTCATCCAGCCTCTATCATCTCCACCATTCGCTACTGATCCTACGGCAACACTTCCTTGATAAACCTCTTTACCCATATTAATAAGGTAAATTCCGTTTTCAGATTCAGTTGCTTTTACTTCTCCAATTGCAGTATAACCATTTGGAAAATCTCCTTTTACATCATCAATATATATCGTATTCTCCGGTTTGAAATTTGCAACTTGTACTAGGCCTTGTAATGACGCTACACTTAATGAATTAACAGCATTAATATCTGTGGCATTAGGAATTTTTGAAGCAGCCATAATAATTGAAGAATTTAATACAACTTTAAATTCAGATCCAGAATAAAATGCAAGATCCCAGTCGGTTCTGGTCGTAAGTACTTGGCTGGGTTGGCCCTGAAGATCTACATTACTTAAATCGATCCACACTTGATTGGGTTCCGTTGGGCCACCAACACGTGCATCAACGGTTACTCCTTGCGAAGCAGTATATGGTACCGGATCTTCATTGTCATTAATACAAGATTGTGAAATAAACGATCCACCTATTAAAAGATACAATAGTAATTTTTTCATTTTTTTAATTTTAAAAATTATAGCCTACTCTTGCAAAGTAACTTCTGCCATAAAAAAGATTCGAATTTGGGTCTGCTGACTCATGAGCATTTCCAGGTATAGTGGTATCTCTTACAGAGGATACATCAAAAATATTTTTAACCCCTAAGCTCACTTCAAAATGATTTTTAAAGAAAGGTTGGGTAACAATAAAGTTCATCATGTTGAAATCTCCACGTTCTCCAATTTCGTAATGAGATGTTTTTAGATCTGGAGATACTAAAACAAACATTTGTGATTTTCCAGTATATTTATAGAATAAGGACAAAGTCGTATTAAACTTTGGTACAGTATAGTTTGCAGCTACATTAGCTTCAAAAGTTCCAAAAAAATCATCTGGTGAGGTAACACCACCTTCACTTAATTCTTTTGAAATTCCATAATAAGTTCCATTTGCAGCAAACGAGAACGGTCCTTTTTGAGCCCGGAAATTAGCTTCAAAAATATAAGAACGGAAATTGTTTATATTGATGTATTTATATTTTAGTGGTTGTGGATTGATTAAAGCAAGTTCTATTCTGTCTTTTACTTTCATATAAGTTGCACTTGCTCCCAAGTTAAGATCCCAACCAGAAGATGTTTTTATTCTTTTTCCTGCATTTAAAGAGGCCGTTATACCTTCTTCCGGAATTAGATCTTCATTTCCACGAATATCATGATTACTATCTACTCTAAAAGTATATAGTTCATCAAAATTTGGAAATCTGTTTGCACTACCAACCACCAATCTAATATTGTCATTTTCAGTGATTTTTGCTCTTGCAGTTAAAGAGTAATTATGTAAAGTATTAAACTTATCACTTAAGGCTAAACGATAGCCCGGACGAAGTGATAACCAATCTGTTGCATTCCATTCAACAGACATGAAATTAGCATAATTAAATATTTTTCTTTTGATGTTATCCGTACCACCAAAATCTCCTGCGATATTACCAGCATAACCTGAGGTATGATCTAATTCATATCCTAATTGGAAATCAATTTTTTTACTATCTAAAAAATTACTAAATACACCTCTGGAATAAAAAACATCTGACTTATTATAAGATTGATACTCGTCTTTACTTTTAGCCAGCTTTCTGTTAGGAATATCATAAGTGTAATCTCTGTATTTTCTATCCTGTGTTTGATAAGAGAAATCACCTGTATAATTTATGCTTCCCAATTTAGTCTGTACATTAAGCTGATTTAGATATCGTGTCGTTTTATAGTCTCTATCTACTCCGGCATATGTCATATTTTCTACATCATAAAAATATTCCTGAACAGTAGGATTATAGTAATTTAATTTTTCATTTAAAAAACCAAATTTGTAGAAAATTGAAGTCTTATTTTTACTATATCTCAATATTCCATCAACATTTAAAACATCTTTTGGCTGCCACAAATAGCCTCTTTTTTTATCTTGTTCAAAGTATTTATACCCCTCCTGACTCCCTTTGAATCCCTGAAAATCATTACGATTTATATTAGCGCCAACATACCAATGCTCATCAATATTATATCCTACATTTAAAGTTTGGATATGTCTTCCTTCTCCTTTTTTATACCAGTCATACTCTTTACCAACAGTTTCTTCCTGTACCGAAGCATTTAAAGTCAACTTTTTCTGACTGTTCTTCTTGGTAATAATATTAATTACGCCTGCAACAGCATTACTTCCATAGTCTACGCCCATTGATCCTCTTACAATCTCAATACGTTCAACATTATTAATGTTCAATTTCGTAAGATCTATATTATTCCCAAGACCAATATCTCCCACAACAGGAATATTATCTATAAGAACTTTAGTATATTCTCCGCCAAGTCCCATAAGACTCGCTGTTGAGTTTCCTGAATTACGATCAGAAACAATCAGAACGTTCAAACTTTGATTTAAAACATCGGCAACATTGGTAGCCGCCATATTTTTAATCTGTTGTTCATTGATCACTTCAACTTTATAAATGGATTTATTAATTGATTGTTGTCTATATTGTCCCGTAACGACAACTTCTTCTATCTGTTTTTGATTTAGAGAATCTTTTTCCTGTGCATTCATCCACAAGACAGTGGATAATGAGAGTATAGAAAGCACCTTCTTCTTCATAGACGCAAAATTTTCGACAAATATAATGCTTTATTTAGAACAGTTAAAAATAATTTATTACTTTTGTCGAATAATTCTAAATAAAAATAATGTTATGAAACTAAAACTACTTTTTGGAGCTTTTATGTTTTCCGCTATTACAGCTAATGCTCAATTAGCATCTATCAATGAAAACTTTGATTCGTTTGCTACTGTAGGTACAGGGTCATTACCACAAAACAACTGGACTACAAAAATTAATGTTGTGGATCCTGCTTCAGACCCTATTTTAACTGTTGAAGGGACAGCTGATAAATATATTCAGGCATATTCACTATTTTCTCCAAACGTACCGTTTTACTTAATTTCACCACAAATTGTAGCACCAACCGTTGGTCAGACTTTATCAGTAAGTACGTTAAGAATTGGAGGTGTACCAGGAGGAACTGGAACTCTTCAAATTGGATTAGTGGCAAGTCCAACAGATATGTCAACATTTACTCCTATTGGAAATGCCATAGCATTAAGCAGCTCTACAGCAACAACTACAACTGTAAATGTTCCTACTTCAACTTATCAGTATATAGCATTTAAATTTTCTGCAAGTATGGTACACCAGGCATTACGTTTAGATAATGTTGTATTAACTGCTGCAGGATCACTTGGCACTTCTAATAATGTAAAATCAACAAACACTATCAAGTTTGCTGTAAACTCAGAAAACACCGCTTTACAATTTGTATCTAAAAAAGATCCGAAGAATATTCAGATTTATTCTGCGACTGGACAAAAATTAGCTGAAGGAAAACTAAATAACCAAAGATTTGATATCAGTAAACTTCAAACTGGTATTTACTATATCGCTATTGAAACCGCTGAAGGTTCAGTAACGAAATCAAAATTTATTAAAAAGTAAGATTTATTAGATATTACCTTACGTTTTTATTAAGGGCGGCTTTTATAAAGCCGCCCTTTTTTCATTTAAAAGCATCTCTAAATATCGATCAACACAGATAAAATTGTGTGATTAATTGGTCAAACAAGAAAAAAATCATGTTTTTATTTAGACTCATTAAAAATAAAAGCATACTTTTGTAGAATAATTCTAAATAATAATTAAGGAGATGAGAACAAAACTACTTTTGGCTTCAATGTTTGCATTCGGTGTTCAACAGACAGTATTGGCACAAACAGATGCAAATGGATATACTACGGTTAATTTAACAACAGGAGCAAATTACCAAAATCGTGTGTTTTTTGATTTTAGTGCCAATAATATTGTATCACAACCAGCAGACACCTGGGATGTTGCTTTTTTCAGAAATTCAAGCATGAGTTTTGGAACCAGAATCAATGATGCTCAAAACGTAGAAGTATATCAGGCTTCTGCCGTACCTGCAGATTGGGATAATATCAATATTATCAATATTGCTTCCTGGGGGGCTCCTTTGTATAATCCTGACCAAACTACTTCTCTTCAGGAAGGGGCATTTGAACAGGGAACTGCAATGTATGGATGGGGTGATTATAATGGCGGAACACATCATATTGATGGAAAAGTGGTTTTCGTTTTAAAATATGTGACCACAAATACGTATGTGAAATTCATGATTACTGATTATTTTGGTGGATATACTTTTAAATATTCAAAATGGAATGGAACATCTTGGGATGCTACCCAAACAAAAACTATAGCCAATGGAACGGATGATGCTTATTTTAATTACTTTTCTTTCGCTACAGGAGATAAAGTAGCCAACCTTGAACCATCAAAGGCTAATTGGGATCTGATGTTTACAAGATATTGGACTGATTATCCTTATGTTGACCCACAGGGAAACCCACAAACAATGAAGTACAGAATGTCAGGAGCTATTCAAAGTCCAACAATTTCCGTAGCAAAGGTAAAACCAGAAACACAGGCAACTGCCACATCTACTATTCCTGCATCCAATGCTTTTTCCAGTAATATTACTGCAATTGGTCATTCATGGAAACCTACCTCAGGAATTTATAATGATGTTGTCTACTATGTAAAACAAGGGGCTGATTATTACAGAATGTACTTTACATCTAATGGTGGTGCCACTTCAGGTAATATGTACTTCAAATACAAAAACATTACCTCTACTTTAGGAATTAAAGAAGTAGGCACAAAAGCTTCTTTTGGAATTTATCCGAATCCTACAGCATCTGATAAAAAAGTAACAATTTTGTTTGATGTAAAAGAAAAAGCAAACAACAAAGGAAATGTTGAAGTATATGATCTTTCAGGGAAGCAAGTTTACAAAGCTGAATTAACCAATCAAACCGGTTTCTATAAGCAAGACCTGAATTTATCAACACTTACTTCCGGAACTTATCTGGTAAAAATAACTTATGGTGGAAACACCGAAACCAAAAAGTTAATTGTAAAATAAAACTTTTAAATTCTAATACTTTCTATTTTTTCTAATAAAAGGCTGCCTACCACTGTAAGCAGCCTTTTAAAATTAAGTTTCTTAGTAGATCTTAAATCCTTTATATACCTCAGTTGAACTTTCCATCATCCTGGAAGTATCGGTACGAAAATTTAGAAGGTGATCCTGACCTACATGATTATTATGGTGTTCTACCGTTTCCCATAATTCAATCATAAAAAAGGTTCCTTTATTATCCTTATCTTCAATAAGATCATACTGCAGGCAGCCCTCTTCTTTTCTTGTTTCCCTTACTAAATTCTGAAATAATTCCACCGCTTCCATTAAGTAGTTTTCATGAAACTTAAAAAGCGCAACGATATGTAAATTCATACTCTATTTATTATCGTGTAAAAGTAAAATATTTTCAAAACCGAATGTATTTTTAAGGCCTTTATTTTTCCACAACAATCAGATGTTTATTTGAAAATGGATTTATAAATAGTAATTAAACTCATCACAATGACTAAACTTCCGATAAACAAAAACATCTTTTTTACAGGCAGCTTCGCTGTAAGCATCGCTGAAAAAGGAGCCGTTACAATCCCACCCATTAAAAGTCCCAGAATAATATTCCAGTGTTGAATTCCCAGTGTAAAAAAGAAGGTAACTGCTGCGGTAATAGTTAAAATGAATTTGGCAACCGTTGAACTTCCTACTGCAAACCTTGGTGTAAAAGCATTTTTAATTAGAGTCCCCGTTACTAGCGGTCCCCATCCTCCACCAGCAAAAGAATCAATAAAACCTCCGATCAGGCCTAATCTCGTAAGATTTGTTTTCCTTTTTAAAGCTCTATTCTGTTTGGGCTTAAAAGCATTGGAAAGAATTTGAATACCAAGATACAAAGTATAAAAAGCAATGATGGTTTTGGTAATCTTAGAATAATACTCGCCCAGATAAGTCAGAGACAAAGCACCGATAACCGCTCCTATTACCGCAGGAATGGCTAATTTCTTAACTAAACTTTTACTTACATTTTTCAGTTTGATATGACTTATACTTCCTGCAGCCGTCGTAAAGCTTTCCGCAGAATGAATACTTGCACTTACAATATGGGGCGGAATATTCAGAAATAGCAGTGTTGTTGTACATATTACGCCATAACCCATTCCCATAGATCCAGCTACAATTTCTGCAAAAACACCTACTAAAAGCATCCAGTAAAAAATATAATTGTCTTTGGCTAAGATATTCAGGAGTTCGTCTAGATATCCTAAATTATACATTGAGAAAATTACAATAAACAATACTGCAATAGTAATCAGCAGCACATTCAGCCTTACCTGGACTTTTCTTGAAATTACCATCTTATACAATCATTAATTTTATAAGGTTCCAATTTCCGTCCATGGATTCTGAAAAGATAAATCTATATGGCAATTTAGAGACAATCTTTATACTATCCTCTCCTGAAAGCTTTTTTAATGCATCTGCATCATTTTTTGGAATCATAGTCTGTTCATTTGGCGTCTTGCAAATATCAAACAAAATAATTATCCTACCAAAAATGTAGACTAATAATTCAAAAAAAAGGATCAGATCAGTCGATCAAATCCATTAATGTTTTTTCTTCAAGGATCCTAAGTGAGGCATCCCGAACTTCGATAAGTACATCGTGTAGACCACAGTGATCTTCATTGCAGTCATCACATTTTTCATAGAAATTTAAACTTACACAGGGAAGCATAGCAATAGGTCCGTTCACTAAACGGATAATTTTAGCAAGCGTCACATTGGCAGGGTTTTCTTTAAAGAAATATCCACCACCCTTTCCTTTCTTACTATCAAGGATGCTTGATTTTTTTAGTTCAAGCAGAATATTTTCCAAAAATTTCAGCGGAATTTTCTTATGTTCTGCGATTTCGGAAATAAGCGTAGGCCCTTCATTTCTTTTTTCTACAAGATATGAAAGTGCCTTAAAAGCATATTGAGATTTTTTTGACAACATTACAGCAAATTTAAGAAAATAGTTTCAATTGTGTAATAAGCTCTACTTAACCACAAGCGACACTATGTATCTTGTACTAAGTTACATTAATAAAGACTTCTACTCCCATAATTCTAATCATTTATACACTATCTCCCCCGATTTAGGTAAATGGATTAAATTACTTATCCTGCGATTTCAATATCTATACTTTTGCACTTTTCCTTATAATTCATTAAGTTTGTTTTATGTTCAGTAAACAAGAAGCACAGCAGCTAAAGAAGGAGTTTTGGACGGCTTTTGGTAAGTCGTTTCCAAGAAAATGGATGTTATATGATACAAAAGTGAAAGACTTTGCATTTAAATTTAATGCAGATAATAAAAAAGCTGAAGTTTCTCTGGATATTGAAATGAAGGATGAAATCTTTAGGAACGCGTATTATGAGAAGATATGGTCTTTGGAGGACATTCTTAAAGATTATGTAGGCGAGTTCAATAAAGATGAATATTTCACTTTAGATAACGGAAAAGTGATCAGTAAAATCTGGATCGAAAAACATAACGTTTCCATCTTTAATAAAAACACCTGGAGTGATATTTTCGAATTTTTTGTTGAAAAAATGGATGGTTTCGAAAGATTTTATTATGAGTATGAAGACTTTATAAAGGATGTTTAACCTTCAAAAAACATTCTTTAGTAAGACAACTTAAAATTGAAATCAGTCAATTTACTTTGAAATTTCCTTTAACGAGATTGATGATAGTTTAGCTTTTGCTTTTCTCTCTTGATAAGCTGCTCTTTTTGCTTTTCTCCATTCCCAAGGTGAAACAGTTCCACTACCCGACCAAAGTCCTAATTTAAGAGATCTTGCTTTAGATTCTAATACCCCTAAATTCTGGTTATCAGAATATTGATAATACCACCATCCAAAACCTTCTTTTATAATTTTTTCAGAGAGATACTGGTCATTATTAAAATACACTTTAGCTATTATTCTACCATATCGGTCAGAATTGGTTTTGTAATATTGGATTTGTTTACCATAAACAAGATCACTCGTGAACTGCTTGGCATTTTTTCCAAATGGCTGTCCTTTCTCGGGACAATCTACTTCTGCAAGGCGTAATGTGGTTTGATTATTATTTTGGTCAAGAACCAAAATAGTGTCTCCATCTTTGACACCTATTACTTTCGCTTTAGTCTGTGATAAGATTAAACTTGAAGCACCAATCAACATTAAAAAAAACAACTTCTTTACTATTCCCATTTAACTTTTCTCCTTTTATTTAACCTTCAGATTTCAATGTGCAATTTTAGGTATTTTAAAAATTTCTTACACCAGCTTTGCCAAATATTTATTAACATTGCTCAATATAAAACTACATCTAGTCTCGTTTTTTAAGAAAATTTTATCATAAATCCCAAACCATCAAGTACTATTTTTCGTATTTTAGTCCATTAAATAGTTCGGCTTTATAAGTGTTTGTAATGCTTTTCAGCAACTTATTCCGATTCTTTCTTTTAACCTTAATCACAAAATATTTTAGATACAATGGAAAACAGTACCGTTTTTTTTGCAGACGGAAGCGATCCGAAAATGATTGAAGCCTATAAAAAGGCTCAGGAAACTTTTAAATACTTCTGGAGAGAACAATCCTGGGAGTATAACAGAATTATTCCGGGACTTAATGTTTCTTGTGTAAAAGCTGCTTTTTCTCAGGAAAACCCAGATTCTGATGAGCCAATCGTAGAACATATGTGGCTTAATGAAATTGATTTCGATGGTGATCGTGTAAAAGGAATCTTGATCAACCAACCCAATGACCTTACCAATATAGAAGTCGGTGATTATGTGGATGTCCCTTTAAATGAAATCAGTGACTGGCTTTTTGCCATGACCCCAATGACCCCAAAACCCAAAGGTCTCTCCAAACTTTTCTCATCTTCAGCAGAACCTTTACCAAAAGCTTATGGTGGTTTTACCATTCAGAAGATGCGTTCTGATATGTCAGTTTCAGAAAGAAAAGAACATGACAAAGCATGGGGACTGGATTTTGGAGATTATAACGACATTGAAATCGTTCATGGGCAGAAAGAACAACCCGAAAACCTCATCGAACATCCAATGAGTAGAAACTCCAAGGAAAATTTTGTCCAGTTTTTAAAAGATTATCCTGATGAGATGAATTATGCAGACGAAAATGGATTTACACTTCTTCACAGAGAAACAATTGCTGGAAATTTAACTTCAATAAAAATCTTACTGGAAGCCGGTGCTGATAAGAATGCAAAAGCC
This sequence comes from Chryseobacterium sp. ISL-6, assembly GCF_018613715.1. Lineage (GTDB taxonomy): Bacteria > Bacteroidota > Bacteroidia > Flavobacteriales > Weeksellaceae > Chryseobacterium > Chryseobacterium paludis. The sequence goes on from NZ_JAGGPT010000013.1 coordinate 98,970, forward strand.
AAGAACGGAAAAACAGCACTCGACTATGCAAGACAGCTGAATTGGGAACATTTGATTCCTGTTTTAAGCAATTAAAATATAAAGAGAAGCCTTCGGGTTTCTTTTTTATTTAAAGTAATAGTTCCATAATTTTAATATATTTAGAACCTTATTGAAAAACTAAAACATGAAACTTAAGTCTTTATTTCTTGGAGCGCTATTGCTGAGCTCCTATTCATTCGGCCAGGTTAAGGAACTGGAAAAATTCAGAAAAGAGGTTGATTTTTTAATCAATTATGATCTTGGTAAAATAAATTCAACACCTAAGACAGAAGCCAATACCATAAAACTTAAACAAAATGCTGAGAAAGCATTTCTCGAATTTATCCTCCATAAAGACAGTCAGAACTTAGATCATTTAAAAAGTAACAGCATCGATAATAAAACAGATTATATTATTGGCAACAACAATTACTCTTTCAAGTCTTTAAGAATCGATCCCTACAATAACCATTACCAATACATCGGGTAATACCTCCAATCCAACCCCCTTCAGTCCGGGAGTATGGGCTATTTCATATATTGCAGGTGGAAATCTTCTTAATCCAGCGCCTCTTTATAAAAAAGGAAGTCCTTCTGTTAACGGTTTAACCAAAATTGCTGAAGCCGGTGACCCTATGGATCTGGGAAATTATATCAAAGGACAAACAGGAATTTTCACTCCACTTTCTCCAATATTAGTGGTCGTTTACAATGGAATCGATAACCCGATTTATAAAACCGGAGAAAATGACAAAGGACAGGGATTAAAAGAACTGGCTCAAAAAGGAGATGCCAGTATATTAGCGGAATATTTAAAGAAAGTTCAGGGAGTTAAACAGGTTTATGTTCTTCCGGCAGCAGGTTCTACGGTATTACTACCAAAAATTGCAGGCCAGTCCGGAGGTAAAGTTTCCCAACAGCTTAATGTAACACCTGGTGATAAAATTGCCATTGCCACCATGTATGGTTTCTCCAATGACTGGTTTTTTGCAACAAAAGGAAGTGGTATAGATGCAACTCAGAAAGGAGATATTTCATCTTCAATCGCTCTATACGATAACGGAACAGCACTTAATCAGTTTCCCGGTGCCGGAATCACTCAATTTAATTTAGCAGGTACGCCATTAACGGAAAGTAAACCTATACAAGAGGTTCCAAACCCAAATGCATTTACCACATTGCCTGCTATTTCAAATATAATAAAGGTAAATCTTCAGTAAACGAAACTGATTATTAATAAAAGATACCTAACAATTGGACATTCAAAAAGTGTCCAATTTTCTCCTAATAAATTGTAAAAATTTAATTCAGATGAAAAATCCAATACGACAAATAAAAACAACCGGCATAGTTGCTTCATTATTCTTTCTGATGCTCACTTCATTGCATGTTCAGGCACAACAAAAAGCAGCTAAAAACATGATACAAAAAGAGGAAATCAGTTTCAAAAACAGCAGCTGGAAGGAAGTAACTGCTGAGGCAATGAAAAGTGGCAAATATATCTTTGTCGATGCCTACACGAGTTGGTGTGGTCCCTGTAAATTATTAAAGTCAACAACCTTTAAAGATAAAACCGCTGCAGCATATTTTAATAAGAACTTCATTAATTATACCGTAGATATGGAAAAAGGAGAAGGCATTCCGCTTGCTAAAGAATGGATGATCAACTCCTACCCTTCCTTGATTTTCTTTAAACCAGATGGTAAGATGGCATTAAAGCAGATAGGATATGTAGACGGTAAAAATCTGATTGAACTGGGACAACAGGCGATCGCAAAAAAATAGTTAATTTTAAGTCATCGGTATGACAGTTTAAATAATTTACCAAAGGAAAAAAATGATCCGGAAATACGAAGAAAAATCAACCCTCGCCCGTTTTATCATGCATATAAACAATGAGGATCTAAAAGGGATTGGATTACGGAATGGCATACCGGTTCCGATAAATACTTTTGTGTACAATAAAGGTGAAGCGAAAACGGTAACCATAGATGAAATCGAGTATACCATGCCCGAAGCTTCTATATTACCATTAGTTGCCAGTCTTCATTTTGTTTTTGAACATCCGGATCAACTTATCGCATGGCAGTTTAATCGCGAATTTTATTGCATTGTAGACCATGATACGGAAGTTGGATGCGTTGGTTTTCTATTTTATGGAATACAGCACCCAATGTTTATTAAACTGGGTACAGTAGAGAAAAAGGCAATGATCCAGCTTGAAAAATTATTTCATGATGAATGGAAGTCAAGTGATAATTTTCAGGGAGAAATGCTGCGAACACTACTTAAACAGCTTATCATTAAAACAACACGTATCGCGAAACAGCAATGTGAGAGCTATCAGCAGTTTCCTGATGAAAAAATGGATATTGTAAGAAAATTCATGTTGGTTCTTGAGGGAAACTTTAAGAATGAACATGGTGTTAATTTCTATGCAGCTGCACTCAATAAATCTCCAAAAACACTGAGTAATATTTTTGCTATTCTAAAACAACCTGCTCCATCAAAATTAATACAAAGCAGAATTATTTTAGAGGCGAAACGTTATCTCCATTATTCGGATAAATCGGTAAAAGAAATTGCCTATGAACTTGGATTTGAAAGCTCGGCTCATTTTAGTCGGTTTTTTAAAATGTATTCCGGAACCAATGCTTCGGAGTTCAGAAGCTCATCAATGACCTTACCTACAAAAATTAATCCTTAAATTAATTTTACAACTTTACGTCTTTCCTTTTATCATATAATTCTGAAAAATGCCTATACTACAAGTATAATATAACTATAGAAAAACAGTCTCCAGAGGTATGCTGTCTATAAAAATCACCCTTCAGTATGCAGCAGAACTGGAATTCAAAAAGGAAATTCCCGGCAGCATAATATTAAATTCAAATAATTAATATTCAGATAATTATAATTCATAAGTATTTCTACGGACCATCTTATTTGGTTATTTCTACTCTAAAATTCACTTCTTTTTGTTTGTTACTTTGAATTGTTCAATCAGAGTAAAACACAGGCCAAGTCAAAAAAGCCTTTTCATAAAAGAATAACAATTAACCAAAAAAACAAAACCATGGACACTATTGAAATTATCAAAACCGGAGTGGGTTTCAGCGACCCTTTTGAACCTATTGTTTCAGATCTAAAAGGAGAAGCAAAAGAATCGTATTCAATCGAAGTATCAGGACAGGGACAGCTTACAGGACTTTCCTATACCATTCCTGCACACACTGAAGGAAGAATCACAGCAACGCTTCAGATATCTGCTTTATCAAGTCAGGATGTAAAAGATCTTAATAACCTGGCACTGGGTATGCTGGAAGCATCTTACCAAGAAGAAGTTAAAGAATATGAGAAAACATCGGCCAGTGCCAACCTATCCGTTTGGACCTGGTTCTTTGGCGGTGGTGGTGCTTCTGCTTCTTATGAAAAAACAAAGGATTCAATGAAATCTAAAGGCCTTACTGAAGCGCAGATCACTACTTTAATGAATGCATTCCTTGAAAAGGCAAAAAACATGTCATCAGTAAAAATTGACTTCTATGTTAATAATTCTGCGAATGATTATTCTGTTTCTGGAGACCTTTATTTATATACCGTTTCAGGATCTATCAGCACTGAAAAAGGAACATCACAATACCGTATGTTAGCTGATCAGGCTTCAGCCGGTGGTCCGCCTCCATCAGGTGGTGGGGCTCCTTCATCAGGAACGATCAAACTGAACTAACACTCACTTTTAGTGAAGATCATTAAAATTCGGGACAGCATCAAAAAAGCTGTTCCGAATTTTGATACTGGTCATATCATCCCATCAACCAACCCAATTAAAAACCAAAATCATGAAACTAAGTAACGAAGAGCTGGCATTACATGATGTAATGGCTGCAAAACTACCTGACCTTATTGAGGAATACTTCAAAAGACCTGAAATAACTTCTGTTGGCGTTTCCCTGAAAACCGTTAATGATGAACTTACCCATCAATTGAGCTATACTTTTGGTGTAAAAAAGAAACTTCCGCTAACAAAAGTATCGAACCCGATTCCGGCCACCATTTCAGGATATCCGACAGATGTTATTGAGCTTGATGTTCAACCTAATACTTTAGCTGAACCTAATCCCGTCATCGAAGCTACCCGTAATGAGAAGACCGATCCATTGATCGGAGGAATCAGCATTTCAGCCAATGGTGCACTCATGCATGGTGGAAGAGAAATAAGAGGTAATGGAACTTTAGGGGTAATGGTCAATAAAAAGAATGATGACAATCCTTATATGATGACCTGTGCCCATGTACTGGTAGGTACTACCACAAAATTGGATGCCGATGTATGTCAACAGTCAAAATGGGAAACCACTTTAGACTACTGCCATGATTGTGCTGCTTTAAAGAGCTATTATCACGAAAATGTTTCTTTTCAAAGAGGCTCATCAACCATCAGCGCATGGCTAGACTGTGCCATTGCAAGAAAAGGATGGTTTAGAAATGCTACTATAGGAAAAGTGTATGGCATAGGAAATGTGATTGGAGGGTTTGCAGTAATCAACGCATCTATCATCGGTGAAGAAGTTTATAAAAGTGGGATTACTACAGAAGTTACCACAGGAGATATTACAAGCATCACAACGTCACTAAGACTTGACAATTTTGATGGAACAGAGGTAATTGCCACCAATCTGACCATGGTAAGAGGGAGATCAGGACGTTTTTCCAATTCAGGAGATTCCGGATCAGCTGTCTTTACAACAAATGGTTCTCTATTGGTAGGCATACTTGGTGGGTCAACAGTTTCCGGAGATCAGGCCTTTGTCTCTCCTTCCGATGCTATTCTCAGCAAGTGGCCAGGTCTTAGCTTTTAGAATTAAAAATCCTTTTCAATTATATCATTTATACTTTGAAGGTGAGCCAATAGGCTCACTTTTTTTGTTTAAATTTCTTTCAAAAAAATGATTCATATTCTTTTTCATTTTTAAAATAAGGGTAAACCCCCAATTTCCAAAAATGGATGTTTACCCTGTGTAATACCAAAAATTTTAATTTGAAATTTGTGATACAAGTCTATCATTTAAAAAGTTAGATCCTATACTACAGATCATTATTAAAAAATATAACCATATGCCAAATTACAAACAACTTTTAGAAACAGCCACTGCTTATTTGCCAACATCCTTATGGGGATGGATTGCCACCATTGGTGGTACTGCAGCGGCAACTATCATTCCCTCTACCATTTATGATTTTTACCAACGGTATAAGCGTTATGTTCTTCTTGCAGATAACAGTGCTGCTTTTTTGACAGGAGGTGGAATTCACGGTATGGACAATAATGCAGGCAACAATATCGAACAGCATCTTGACACATTCAGACAAATTAATGGTCTAAGGAATCAGAGACAAGATGATGCCCGGGCCCATCTTTCTCCTTTTGGATTATTCTATTCACAATTTTTAAGGGAGGGACATTCGGACATTGATGAACTTATTGCAAAAAATATAGCAACCATAGCTGCTGGAAGAGATTCCATAACTGATGAAGAGTTTGAATTAGCCCTTCAAAATGCTATTATGGGAGCAACACGCACAAGAGGATCACTTACCTATTTTGCAAGAAAAATAGGAGGACCAATATATAGATTGCTAGGAAGATAATGCTTTTTACCCTTCTATGAGAAACAGCGCTCCATCACAGAGCGCTGTTTATTTTTATTATGGATTAAGGAAAAATCCGATAAAATCCTTGATGGTCTTAAGTCGTAATGGTGGTTTGTGATACAGGGGTTTCATTCCTTTGTTCCGGCAACTCTTTTCTTCTTCGCCAGAAATAATAGGCAACGATGACCGTTGCAATAGGTACCGCTATACCAAATTCATCCATATAATAATTCGTATGCCCTTTATCTACTGTAAGTGGTGTAAATATTGACTGTATAAAGAGATTATGACTGGCATGAAGGATCGCTGCAGTCCAGAGGCTTCCGGACTTTAACCGGAACCATGTAAAGATGAAACAACAGGCAAAGATCATTACTGTAAAACTGGTAAGGGCCAACCATTTAGGACCACCTGTATTGTAGTTTGAAAAAAGAAGAAGTGGATAATGGTAAAGAGACCATACCACTCCCATCCACAATGAGGTACCGGTATATGAATTGATCTTAGCCAATTGTGGTGTCAGAAAACCACGCCATCCAATTTCCTCACCTAAAGCAGAACCTACAGAGCGAACCATCCCAAAGCTGCTCATCAGTAAAACATAAAGGACAATGACCATCCCATCCGGTAGGTCCCATCCCATTCCTTTACCTATTTCTGCTACAAATTCATGATTATAAAAACCACCGGCTCCACTGATCCAGATAACCAGGTAAGGAACAAGAGCATATAAAAGGGGAATACAATAAGCTAAGAGCTGATATTTCGTAAGTCCCCACTTCCAACCCAATGAGGAAATAGGAATTCCTCTTAAACGACAGGTAAGCAATGCTGCTATAGCAGGACACCACATAACTATTGTAGCATAAGATACGGCTCCACCGCCGAGTTTTCCGGTACGGATGCACATATAATAAACAGGCAGACAAAAAAGTAAAGTTAAGCCCAGATAAAGAGCAACATTCTTTCTGGTCTCGGGTTTAGAGATTGAAGTACTTTCCATAAAAATATTGATTGGTGTAGATTCATAAAAAAATGATAATTAAATAATTAATAAAAGTTTGATATGAATCATTTGAATAAAATTACATTTATTTTATTCATGTGAATCAATTTTTATATTTATATTTTTCCCGTGCTGCTGATTCTGTTTTTACTATTGAAAAAAATGTAAATTAGCCCTCGAAAATCAACTAAAAAATACCTCAGTAGAATAACCAGCGCTATGTCTAAATTAAAGGCCCTTAGAGAAAATAAAAATCTGACACAGGAAGAGTTATCAGAAAAATCAAGAATTTCTGTACGTACTATTCAGCGAATAGAGTCCGGAACCGAACCAAAAGGACACACACTAAGAGCACTGGCAAAAGCATTAGAGATACGGGAAGATTTATTACAGGATACAGAGGTCATCATTGAAAAAGATGATGTAAATACAGAATTAAAAGAAGAACAACCTGACATCAATTATTCCCTGATAAAAATAATCAACCTTTCATCACTTCTGTTTATTGTAGTACCACCAATTAATGTATTGGTTCCACTGATACTCATGTTCACCATGAAGCAAAGAAACAGTATCGCCAAACAAATCATTTCTGTTCAGATTCTATGGACCGTATTCGCTCCGATTGTATTTATGTTGGGAATCTTTTTAAAATTGGGGAGACAGTTTACATTGATCATTATGATCGCAATAGTTCTTTCCAATGTATTTATTATTCTTAGAAATGCTGCAGAAATTGACAGATATAAAAAACTTTACTATAAACTGAAATTCAATATGATATAATTCCTGTCAGGACTTTGTCGGGTTTTTGTCGGGCTCATTTTTAAAGCGAAAATATATAAAAATATAATCTTTGTCAAAAATTTAGCAATGACAAAGTATATCCAATACATCTTTTTATTATTAGTTGTTTCCATCAATAATATCTATGCACAATCAGAGAAAAAAACTACAAATAATGATGAAATGATCTTTAGTAATGACCCGTCCATCGAAAATTGGCTAAAAGAAAATAAAATTCCAACTCTGGGATTAGGTATTATTGAGGACGGCAAACTAAAAGAGGTAAAGGTCTTTGGTGAGATAAAAAAAGGTATTTCAGCACCCAATAACACCTATTTTAATGTAGCTTCACTCACCAAACCAGTAACAGCAATGGTTGCATTACGTCTGATAAGCCTGGGAAAATGGAAACTGGACGAACCCCTTGATCAGTACTGGGTAGATCCAGATCTTGCAAATGATCCAAGACATAAAAAACTGACCACCCGAATAATTCTGAGCCACCAGACAGGTTTCCCAAACTGGAGATGGATGAACACTGATAAAAAACTGAATTTTCAGTTTGATCCCGGTACAAAATGTCAATATTCGGGAGAAGGCTTTGAATACCTAAGAAAAGCACTTGAAAAAAAATTTCAAAAATCTTTGGATCAACTCGCTCAGGAATTGATTTTCCAACCTCTCAAAATGAATGACACCAATTACATTTGGGATCAAAATATCAATGAGTCAAGATTCGCCATTGGCTATAATAAAGAAGGACAGCCTTATCCAACAGAAAAAAGGGAAACAGCTAATGCTGCAGATGACCTTCATACTACTGTAGAAGACTATGGAAATTTCCTGATTAGTGTGATGAAAGGTAAAAGCCTGAAACCTGAAATTTTTCAGGAAATGGTCAAAAAACAGGTAAAAGTAAAGGGCGATCTTTATTTCGGATTAGGCTTTGCAATGTATGATTTAGGAAATGGTAACTATGCCTTATCGCACAGCGGATCTGATCCCGGTACACGATGCATTGCTTTTTTACTGCCCAATTCCGGAAAGGGAATTCTCATATTTACTAATGTAGATGAAGGACAAAAAATATATGAGAAACTAATTATTCATTACTTGGGAGAAGACGGAAAAAAGATTCTTGAAATAGAAAACAGGTAAATTGGATTTACATCAAAATCCCGGGCTAATGAAAAACAATATTTTAAAAGAAAGGACTTTTTTAAACACAAAGTTTTTGTGATTCTACTGTTTTATTTAAGCTAGCAAAGATGGCTTCGCTTATTAAGCTTGTAGATATAAAAATTCAAAGATTTTTGATAAACTGATGTGATCTTTTATGCGGCATTCTGGTGCTTAAAATAGCTTAGTGTTTAAAATCTTTGCGATCTTAAATAAGCGTTACCAAACTTCTTCTTTGCATTAAAAATAAAATCGGTACAACCCATAACTAGCACCTATTGGCTAAAATATTTTTAAAATATACTTAAATCATATGCTTTCACAAAGTCTAGGATCATGTGATAGCCCGCTAATGAATTTCCGTGTTGATCTAAAGCCGGACTAAAAACACCAATCCCCATTTTACCGGGAACACTTACTGTAATGCCACCTCCAACACCAGACTTACTCGGGAGACCCACAGTTCGGGAATATTCACCGCTGAATTCATACATTCCGGCAGTAAGCATTTGTGATTCTATCAATCTTGCGGTTTCTTTATTTTTATATTTAGAATCTCCATCAAACCTGGTACATTCATTAGCAAAGAAGTAGCCTATTTTAGCAAGATCTTCAGCTGTCAGTTCAATGGAACACTGCTTGAAGTAATTATCCAGCTGATCTTCATTTCCAGAAATCAATCCGTTATTTTTCATCAGATAAAACATACCTCGGTTACGATTTCCAGTAGACTTTTCGGATTCAAAAACAGATCTGCTGTAATCAATTGCCTGATTTTTGGTTATATATCTTACCAAATCCAACACTTTAAGAAATGGCTTTTCGCCTTCTCCTGAAATTAAAGAAGTCGTCCGAATGGCTCCCGCATTCATCATTGGATTAAGTGGTTTACCTGTTGTTTCAAGGTTTGAAAAATGATTAAAAGGCTGTTCAGATCCGAAGTATCCTATTTTATCAAAAACATTCGCTTCTCCTCTTTCATTCACAGCAATCATTAAGGCAATGATCTTTGAAATACTCTGCATGGTAAATTTCTTGCTTACATCACCACTATTAAGTACTTTACCATTTTTATCAACCACTGAGAACGCAATTGCTTTGGCATCCATTTTTCCCAATTCAGGAATATAATCAGCTACTTTACCCTGAGAATAGTACGCCCTGTTTTTATCAAGAATACTGGTTAATGTTTTTTCGGAAATCGTTGAAATATCTTCTGTTTTCTGAGCGTAAAATACTGTATTTAAAGAAAGAAAAGCTGCAATAAAAATTCCTTTTGCAGATAACAAACCACTATTTTTCATATCAGACAGAGCTCTATTTTACTTTTTCTAAAAGATATAATTTAGCCCCTGAAAATGCCAGTTTAGGCATCAGATTTCCCTCCAGAACCATTGTTTTATTATTAACATCAATAACCGAAAGATAATTATTGGAATTATATTCTATATAGTTTTCCTTTTCTTTTGTTATAGGGTTTTTTCCAAACTCCATTGAATATTTTACCCAATCCTCATCCTTATCAGAACTGCAATGTACCGGTTTAAATTTTGATCTTTTAGCTTTAAAAATAATCTGATCGAAACTGTCGACACAGTCTGAAGTAAATGAACTTTCAGGATTCTGATCTTTTGTAAAATCTTCAAAAGAACCACGGTAAGCTCCTACCACCTTCCAGGTACCATCTATACGGTCTTCATCAATTTTCCCTTTTGCTTTGCTTACTGCCCAGCTAATTCCATTTACAGTTCCCTTTACTGCTTTATAGCTTACATTTACAGCTCCTTTTACTACTTTGGCCGCAGTAGATACCACGCAAGAGTTTAATATAAGAACCGCAGAAACCAGAAATATTATTTTTTTCATCATTTTAACTGTTTACTATGGACAAAGATAATATTTTGTAAAAGATTATTTTAAAATTTCTGCTGATATTGTAGCTCAATTACTTTCTCGAGCAATAATCACTTTTCTGACAGACATTTAGTTACCAACTTCTTAACGCGAATGTTTTTCTCTTTTACTTTAATAATAAACGGTTCAAGATTGATTATTTTTCCTACTTCCACTTTAAAATCCGAGCTTATACGCTCACAGTAAGTATTCACAGGTAATGAATTCACATTAAGCTCCATTTTGTAATTACCCGATTCTAAAAAGGATACAAATTCCCCATTGTCATCGGTAATAACACGCTGTAAGAACTGATCATTACGGTAAATATTAAAAATGATCCCTCCAATTTTAGGATTGAATTCCATTGCTGTTTTTGTGTCAAACTCGTAGATTACTTTTCCTCTGGAAGTTCCGTTTTGATGAAGCGGAATTTCTAAAAAGTGATGGTGTTTACTGACTTCAAATTCTGCTTCATCATAATACCAGCCTTGTTGGATAATCTGTTTTAAGGTATATTTTCCAAATGGAATCGATTTGTAAACAATATTTCCTTCCTTATTCGTCCTGAAGGAAGTATTATTAAGCATAATCAAATAATCTTTTGCCTCTTTATCTCCTTCATCATAGAGGTTGTTATTGTTATGATCATAATATACAAAAGCTTTTATCTCCCCTTTTTTACCTGGATCAAGCGCAGTAGTCTGAAAATTTAAACTAACACCAACTTCAACTGTCAGAAGATTATTATTGAAACTGTTTGAAGAATAATTAAACCATGAAGAATTAAGATAGATGCCGTAACGTTCTTTCGAATATTTAAGGTTTATAAAACCGGAAGGTGATTTTCCGTATAAGACATCGTTGGTATACGAGATTCCTGAAGTTAAATTTACTTTTTCACTAAAAAAACTCTTATTGACGAAAGCAGAAAGGGAAAGTTTTTCATAAGAATTATTTGTATTTACCATTTTTGAAAAAGCATATTCAGAAAGAAAATAACTTCCATACTGATAAATGCAACTTAAATTCAGCCATTTATAATTATAATTCCCACTGATTTTCATCTGATATTCAGGATGAATAATATTAGGGTAATTAACAAGCCCTGTTTCTATTCCTATGACAGAAGAATGCTTTTTATTGGGGCTAGACCATGTGATATACTCTGTAAGCCTTTGTGCTTTCAGCTGTTTTGACTCTTGGTTTCCGGGTACATTAAAAAAATTGTTATAGGTATTGGAACTTTCTTCCTGATATTGATATCCGATACCTAACCCAAAATCACCTTTTTTAGGAAAGTTGATCCCGGTATCCAATCTTATGTTATCAGACTTCAAAGTATTATTGTAAAAATAGAATTTAGGGGAAAAGTTGGCTATGGTTATATTAGCATAAACATAGTGATCTTTAAAAATATTCGTGGAAAAGTTTTGTTGAATCTGGAGCATACCCCTCCGGTTTCCAGGATAATAATCTGTACTGTAAAAATAATTCCCATTCAGATTTACTTTTTTTATCATTCCTGAATATTGAGATTCCAAAGCTAATGAAGGTTTTGTCACATTGATCCCTTCGTAAACGCTGAGCCCACTGTATATTTTGGAATTCATTTTCCAGTCCTTACCAAAGGCATACTGTATATCGGTTCCCAACAAATTATGCTTCGCTTTATCATAAGGATCATTCCTAAAAATATAGGTTCCCGAAATACTATGGGATGCGTTCTGTGCACCAAGGATTCCTTTAGCATAAAAGCCATAACCATTTTTTAAAAATGAATTTCTTTCTATCAGGCTAAAACTTTGGTCAATAAAACCAACTTCAATTTTCTTGTTTTTATCTGAGGACGTAAAAGCATATTCTGCTCCCCTTCCAAATAGGGAAAGTTCCAGTAATTTACTTATATTTCCCAAGGTAAATTCATTATTTTCCTGGTGATAAGAAATGTAGGTATTATTGATAATAGGATCACTTTGGTTATTCATCGTGTAGATATTCCCTCTGATAAAAATGTATCCTGATGGAAGGTTAAATCCCCCTGATCCCATTAACTGGTACATATCAAGATTTTCACCGACATGTCTGTAACTTGCGGTGATGCTGTTCGTAGTGAAATTTGAAAACATATCAGATTGTATATTCTGGTAACGCTGGGTCGAAGATATATTCTGAACTGAAACCGATGCATTTCCGAATATTTCTTTATCCGGTTCCCTGAAGCCTGCAATATTAACTGTAAACTGGGAACTCCGCATCAATATTTTAGAAGGCAAAAAGCGAAATACAAACACAGAGTCTTTTTGAACCCCTATATTTCCCGTTTTTTCTATGAAAACACTTCCCTGAGAAATTTCCGGAATTTTAAAAACGACACTAACATTCTGTTTTTTATTCCCCAGATTGGAAACTCTCGCTCTTACTTCAATAGAATCGTTAGTGTTGTTCATGTAAACCACAGGAACTTCTGCGGATATCCGCATCGCATTGTTTTCAGCGATCGTATAAGCTATCTGTTTTTGTACAACGATCGTATTTTGTGAGTCCGTAAGCTTAAAAATAATTTGAGATTCTCCAGCACCGGCATTGTTATTCACCAATATTTTTACAGGTAAAAACAGATTGTCACCGGAATTCATAGCCACTTCAATTTTGTTTCCTGAAATACTTCTGAAACCGGATGGTGTATTAATTTCAATTTTTCCCTTAAAAGAATGGTTCCCTTCATTTTTCAAAACTAAAGTAAGATCTACAATATTTCCTTTATCTGCTCTGGATTCGTTGCGGATATCCAAACTGATCCCTGCGCTGTTTTGCGCGGGGATAAAAACAAAAGCAGATATCAAAAAAATAAAAAGTACTTTTTTGAAGAGATCGTACAGCATAGGTTATTGAGGAATTATCTCGTATTGAAGTGTAGTCGAATATTCTTCCGTTCTGGCATTAATAAACCTTTCATCACCCGCATTTGTGGAATATTTGATATCGTAATAAACATTGGAGCCTTTAGTAGAGCTTCCGGTAGCAATAAGTTGTGGAGAAGCACTTAATAAAACAGGATACACATTTCCTTTATTATCTGATACCGGAGACAAGGTCATTTTTACGGTTTCCAAAGGAATGCTATTTCCTTTTGGAGAATTAAACTGACCCTGAAGAGATTTTAGTTTAATCTGATAATTGGTATTACTGCTTACAATTAAGGCATTAGAATACGTAACACTAACCCCTTTTATATAGTCTTCTATACTTTTAAATTCCAGTGAACCATTGACTGCATTGGCGGAAAACTTTAAAGAAAGTTCCGGAACTTCAGTGGGACTCCCGGAAAGGGTACCGATCTGAAACTGGAAATTATGATCCATTTTGCCAATGATATTGTTATACTGATCGTATGCCGTAAATTGAACAGGTGCAATAAAAGTGATCCATGAAGGATAGTTACCTAAATAAGCTCCACCCATAACATTCAAGCTGTATTTTATCTGAAGGTTATAATAACCGTTAGGCTGGGCAGGCTGATTGTTTAATGAGGCATTCGACTGTGGAATCAAAAAGACTTCTTGCCCTTCCTGAAGAAATACATTAAGGGGCATTCCTATCTGAGGAATTGTAGGTACCGGATCAGGATAAGCTTGTCCCGAAGAGTTGACCGGCTGAAAAGAAATTTTGTTAGCGGGCATCATATACTTACCATCATTGGAAGTGATAGGCTGCTTCAACCTCATAGATAATCTCCAATGGGGAATATTGATTTTACCATTACCTGCCAGAGTAAAAGTATAAGCATCAGGATTGGTATTGCCACTGTAAGAATTGATCTGTAAATAACTATTGACCCAGGAACTGTACGTAACCTGCGAAAAACAATTCAGGGAAATCAATAATAACAGATAATGGAATTTTTTATTATTCATAGGTGAAGCTTAATTCTCCTAATTCAAGATTGTTAGTATCTCCATAATCTATCATTACAGAAGCAGTATACTTCCCTTTTTCAAGTGCTGACGGAAGTTGAATAGTCATTTCTCTTTTATTTCCGGGCATTGTGTAAAAGACAATCGGATCAACAGAGATTTTTTTTCCGTTTTGTACATTGACAAGATCTGTATATACCTTTCCATCTACCCAAATATCTCCCTGATTTTCAAAAAACAGACCGAGTATATTTTTAGATTTTTCATACACCAGATTCTGAATTTCAATTTTCTTACTTTTTGCTAAAGGTAATTTGTGAAAAAGCTTGATTCCTGAGCGTATACTCACTTTTATATTAGCTCCTTTATTGTCTACATCATCCACGGGATTCATTTGACTTACAAACAAAACAGATGAATGAGCAGATAACTTGTCCACCAGGGTAGTTGGAGCCGTAAGGGTAACATCAATATCTTTTTTCTCTCCGGGAGCCAGTGTAAAGTAAGTATCTTCTTTTTTTACAGATGCCCAGCCGGCACAGGATATTGGACGTGTGTTTGCCCCGTACATCATATTTTCCCCTTTATCATCGTACTCCCAATCACCTAAACTTATAGCAAGATCCAGAGCATTTTTTGCACTTACATTGGTAACCGTTATTTTTTGAGTATTACTATTGCCTAAATCTGATTCAAAATACAGCCTGGGTGGAGAAACAGAAATTCCTGTCTGTGCATATCCTTGGGAAAGTAAACAACAGGTTAGGGATAAAGAGAGAAAAAACAGTTTTTTCATTACAAATACTTCATATGACAGAAAAAGATAAAGTGCAACAAAAGCCTGTAACACCTTATCTTTTTAACAGTATTTTAATATTTTATTGGGAAATAATAGTATACGTTAATTCAGTAGTATAGACTGTAGGAGCCTGACCAGCAATATAATTATCCAGGTAAGCATTAGCTCCAGCACCTTTATACTCAATACTGATTTTTTTATCTACACCTCCGTTGGGAGAAGTAACCAAGGTAGTTTCAGTGGCAGATAATTGTATATTCTGTGCATATTGCGCTCCATTTACAGCTTCAGATCCTGCACTTGCTTTGATCTGTACGGTATTGGCCTGAATATTTTTAGCTCCATTTTGTAAAGCTGCATTGGCACTTTTTACTTTTACCTGAAATCCTCCGGTACTGTAGATACTTAAATGGTCTGCATTCACAGAAGAAACTCCATTTACATAGTCATCCTTGGTCACATAGTCAAGGTTAACGATTTTCTGAGCATTGTTCACCACAAGAGTTTGAATAGGTTTCAATCTCACATTGAGTGTTACATTTTGTTGAGCTTGTAATGCTGCAAATCCTAATAGAGCAAAAGAAGCTAAGATACATTTCTTCATAATTTAAAACGGTTTTCTTGTATTAATAATTATTAATTTTTAGAATTTGCCGCAAATGTAGATAGAAAGATAGCTTATGCTTTTGTGAAAAAATACTTAAAATTTGTGATTTTATGTAGTGAATTATTTACACACAGAAAGAGCCTTTTATGAAAAAATCATAAAAAGCATCGAATATCAACAAAAAAATACCGTTAAAAATTAAAAGATATATTATATTATTATTAAATAATTCACTTTTATACGTTTATCGGTAAAAAAGACATTATGGAAAATTTTAATCTATACATGATAATTTCCATAAAGCTTTGTATATTTTTTATTGAGAAATTAGTGTTAGCACTAAATGATCAGATTGAAAATCAACTTCGCAACCTAATTTTTTTATCACTTTTTCTATATTCTCATTTATTTTATACACTTTCTGAATAACTCCTTTCTGGTGATCTATCAGATTATATTCTTTATAACAACTGTTTTCAAGGTTTTCTTTTATATTGTTATTAGTTTCCTGGTGCGCTTTAACCTCAAAACCTGAGGGACTCGATACCGTCACAGATTGGAATTCAGGTGACCGGGATCTTTTTTTATCAGATACATCAGAATTAATTGAAAGGACTTGCACCGGATATAATCGGACATTTAGCCTCAAAGCATCAGACATCTGAGCAAAATATTTTGCACTTGCAAAAAATAAAACAATTAATAAAAACCTTGTAAAAAGCATATAGCCTAGATTTTTCACCAATCGGTTACTTAGGTAAATATACAATAAATTCTATAACTTCATACAAGAAGTTCTAGAATTATCTCAATTCTGAGGGATTTTTTCCGGTGTGCTTTTTAATGAAGTTCGTAAAATTCCCTTCATTACTGAAACCCAGTTCATAAGAGACTTCAGAGATTGTACAGTTAGAAAAAACAAGTGCTTTTTTACATTCATTCACCAACTTTTCAATAATAATATGCTTGGCAGTTTTTCCCAGAACATATTCAGTCATTTCTGTTAATTTTCTGGCAGAAATATTCAGTTCATTAGCATAATAGGAGACCTTCTTTGCCCTTTTATAATCTCTTTGTAAAATGACTTTAAACCTATTGACATAGTACATATAGTCGAATTTAAAATCTTTCTTTATCTCTTCGGTAGGTATATGTAAAAATGCATCCAGGATAAGCCTTTCTATTGCATTGTGAGCTGCAGAAATATACAGGCTCTTATCTTTACGCTGAAAACTCTCCATCCGCTCCATAAAAACTACTTTCATTTGTTCAATATTAGTGAAGGGCGCAATAAATACATCTGAATCATAATTGAAGAAAAGCTGGGAATTGATGAACAAACTGTCTTTTGTTGATCGTTCATAGAAACTTGCTGAAAAGGCAATAACAAAAATTTCATATCTTTTCACTTTACCGAAAAGCACTTTCTTTTGAGGGCCTACGAATGCAATATTACCTGCCTGAATGTCATAAGATACATTCTCAACGGTTAGTTTGATATCTTCTAAAATGATATAGATACAAAAGTAATCCAGTGTGCTAAATTCTCTATTATTGTTATTTCTTTTTATAATAAGATCTAATCGATTGATACTAAATCCACTATCCTTTAACTGCTCCGTTATTATATACATACAATTGCTAATTCTATCAAGGAAAATCCCGTTCAACAAACTATTATATAAATATAAAATTTTTACTAAATATTGTTCTACTAAAGGAAAAATGTACTAAAATTAACACATCACGGATTATTAACTAAAATCATTTTAGTTTTATAAACTTTACATATAAGCGAATTAAACAATCATTTACTACCCCTTGTCATGTATATTATATTTTCATTTCTTATCACTGTCATTAGTATTTTCTATTTTTCCCGATTGTATATTTTCATAACTTGTCTATTTTAACTTAAGGAAGAAATACAAAAAATCTACAAATAAATTTGCTTAAATTTAAAGACAATAACAATCTTTAATCCATTTAATTCCAGACAAATACAACAAATATTTAAAAGCAATTAGTAGAAAAACAGCAACGTCTCATGACTAATAAAGATTTTAATTTTCACAAAGGATTTACATTCAGCAAACATATTCCGGAAGAAGTATCAAATTTTGACCGGGTCTTTGATGTTTTCAAAGATTTGCTTACCCATACTTCCGGAGATATCGAAGAAGCCTTTGAATGGCTCGATATGCTGAATAAAGAATATGACATTTTCGACGATGGATATACCATTGAGGATTTTGAAGAGGATTTAAGAAAACGCGGATACATCAAAAAAGAAGATGATCCTGAAGATGGGAATTCCGGATCAGGAAAAGGTAAAAATATACTGACTGCCAAACTGGAGGCTGCTTTACGGGAATATGCTTTGGATCAGATTTTTGGAAAGCTGAAAAAAAGCGGCGTCGGAAACCATCGTACATCGAAAACGGGTGTTGGTGATGAAAGAGATGGTGAAAATCGCACCTATCAATATGGAGATGATCTGTCGTTGGTGAATATGACTGAAAGTCTAAAAAACGCACAGATCAATAACGGAATTTCTGACCTGCGCCTCACGGAAGACGACCTCATCGTAGAGGAAACCAAACATAAAGCGCAGATGAGTACCGTATTGATGATTGACATCAGCCACTCCATGATCTTATATGGTGAAGACCGTATCACGCCTGCTAAAAAAGTGGCCATGGCGCTGGTAGAATTAATTAACCGAAAATATCCAAAGGATTCCATTGATATTATTGTTTTTGGAAATGAAGCCTGGCCTATTAAAGTTAAGGATCTGCCTTACTTAAAGGTCGGCCCTTATCATACCAATACAGTCGCCGGTTTAGAGTTAGCAATGGATATTCTTCGCAGAAAAAGAAATACCAATAAGCAGATCTTTATGATCACTGATGGAAAACCAAGTTGTATTCAACTGCCTACAGGTGAGTTTTATATGAACAGCAATGGCCTGGACGAAATGATTGTTTCCCAATGCCTCAACAGAGCAGCACAAGCCAGAAAACTGAAAATTCCAATCACTACTTTTATGATTGCTCAGGATCCTTATCTGCGTCAGTTTGTGGAAGCCTTTACAGCACAAAATAAAGGGAAAGCCTTTTTAACGGGTCTTTCAGGTTTAGGGCAAATGATTTTTGAAGATTATGAAAAAAACAGAATTAAAAGAATTTAGATATAAGATGTCAGATGTTAGACATTAGATGTCAGACCTATAATTAAGATAAAAGTATCATTAAATAATTGTTATTACTTACAAGAAAATGAAAAACGATATTACATTTAAAGAATTAAAAAAATCCGGTTATACTGATAAAACGATCAATGAAGAAATTCAGGCAAACTTAATTGCAAGAATTAAAGCTAAAGAACCTGTATTTGAAGGTCTTTTAGGTTATGAAGATACGGTAGTTCCGCAATTGAAAAAAGCTATTCTTGCCGGTCATCATATTAATCTATTGGGTTTACGTGGCCAGGCAAAAACGAGGATTGCAAGAAGTATGGTCAATCTTCTTGATGAATACATGCCTATTGTAAAAGGATCCGAGATCAATGACAGTCCGTTTCAGCCTATCTCAAAATTTGCCCGGGATCTTATTGCTGAACATGGTGATGAAACACCTATTTCATGGGTACACCGCTCCAACCGTTTCTTTGAGAAACTGGCAACACCGGATGTGAATGTTGCTGACTTAATTGGGGATATAGATCCTATTAAAGCGGCTACTTTAAAACTCCCCTATTCCGATGAGCGTGTTTTACACTATGGAATGATTCCTCGTGCCAACCGTTCGATATTTGTATTAAATGAACTTCCGGATCTACAGGCACGGATTCAGGTTTCTTTATTTAATATTTTGCAGGAAGGTGATATTCAGATTCGTGGATTTCAGTTGAGAATGCCACTTGATATCCAGTTTGTCTTTACAGCAAACCCTGAAGATTATACCAACCGTGGAAGTATTGTAACTCCTTTAAAAGATAGAATCGGA
This sequence comes from Chryseobacterium sp. ISL-6, assembly GCF_018613715.1. GTDB lineage: Bacteria > Bacteroidota > Bacteroidia > Flavobacteriales > Weeksellaceae > Chryseobacterium > Chryseobacterium paludis. The sequence goes on from NZ_JAGGPT010000013.1 coordinate 118,840, forward strand.
TCGCAAATTTTTACCCATTATCCTCAGACGATTGCGCTTGCCAGACAGATTACAGAACAGGAAGCCAGGGTTTCAACCGAAGACCGATCAAAAATACAAATTCCAGGTCTGGCAAAAGATCTTTTGGAAGAAGTTGCTTTTGCAGCACGTGACAGTGAATATGTGGATGCAAAAAGTGGTGTAAGTGCGCGACTTACCATCAGTGCTATGGAAAATTTAATGGCGGCTGCAAAATTACGTCTGATCGAGTCTGGTGCCGAAAAAACGACAATTCGTTTGCTCGATTTTATGTCGATCATTCCATCAATTACAGGAAAAATAGAACTTGTGTATGAAGGCGAGCAGGAAGGTGCAGATTATGTAGCGAAAATATTAATCGACAAAGCGGTTATGGTACAGTTTGAAATGCTGTTCCCACGTATATCCAAGCTGGAAAAAGAGAGTATTAAAACACCATATACTGACTTGATCAAATGGTTTAACAAAAACCACCTTGAACTCAATTATGCAGATTCAGATGAGGAATTCTATGCTAAACTAAACAGCATAACCCCTCTGGTAGCAGTGGTTGAAGAAAATACTTCAGGACTCAGCCCTGAAGATCAGAATTTTTGCAAAGAATTGGTTTTATGGGCTTTAACCATTAGTAAAAAACTGGATAAATCTGAAAACCAGACTGCTTTCACTTTTGATTCAGCAGATGTAGGTCAGTTTTTCCGAAACTAAACTATACAAACAACAGAAAGTATATGCAAACAACAGCTTCAGATTTCTCTGAAGCTGTTGTTTTATTTTTAAATTCTTCTAATAAATAGTGACCGGACCTGCCAAACCCATGGATTGAAGTGGCTGGTCCTTCTTTTTTTGATTCGTCCAGTATTGTGCAACAACATTATCTTTAAGGGTTTTCATATAGTTCACCATGACGGTAACCACCTTAATTTCGATATCATTCATTCCTTCCCTGATTAAACCTTCCAAAGGATAAATTCTTCTACCAAACCACTGTGTTCCCGCTTCTACTCCATTGATACGAACCTCACAGATTCCATATACAATTCCCAGATTCAGATAATTTATTGTTGACTTATCTCCTGATTGAAACCTATTCCGGTATACTACCGTTCCGGCAAAATTTACATATGCAGGAAGTTCTTTAAGATCAGCCAGTTTATTGAGTTCTTCTTTTTTAATGGTTCCATCATAGTGTCTGAATTCAACATCCCAGGTATTGTTAAGTTCTGTTGAGTTATTTCCAGTTAAAGGACTGTCTTTCCAGACTATTCCTTTTCTATCATGATCAAAAACAATCAGCTTAGAATCGGCAGGGCCTAAATCGATATGAAGGCGTCCTTCCGGCAGCTCCAGTCTGAAACGTTTACCTGTTGCAGCATCCCATAACCAGGCCCGTTTGTGTCTGATCACCTCTTTTTCAAATGTAATATCCAACGGCGCATTGTGTTTACTGCTGGAATTATTAAACAGGAAAAGGTCCGCTTTATCTGTCTGATAACGCACCTGGGTGACAAACGTCTTTGGGGACTGAATCTTCACATAAGGCTTAATATTATACTTTTCCTGAACAGTTTTATACCAACCCAGGAAATCAGACGCTGGCTTTTTTAAGAAAATAAAGCGGTCAGGATAAGCCTGCATTTTCGTGACCCAGTCTCTTACTTCCCGATCTCTTTTCTCATAATTATTCCAGCCTGTAGACCGGTCTGGTGTGGCTTCAATACAAAAGATTCTTCCGCCACTGCTAACAAAATCATGGAGTTTACTGGCGGTAGCTGTATCTAAACTATGTACTTCGATCAAAAATAAAGTATGGTATTTTCTCTTTCCATAAGTAAGGAAACCTTTCTTGACTTCCGAGTCGTTGATGACGCGTTCAGAGACATAATCACAGGCATTACCATTCTGATGAATAGATTCCCAGATCAGTGCCTGATAAGCTGGCGATACCATAACAGGGAAAGGTTCCATCTGCGCCCCATATTCCGACCACTGATCCGTAAAAGGTGCCAAAAGTGCAATATCAGCAAACATACTTGCCTGCTGTAATACGGCTGATAATCTTGCCCGGTAATCTGTATAATGTTTAAAATAAGGCCACATCGTATTCTTCTCATTGAAATATCCACCATAGGTTATCCAGCCGGGAAAAGCTGCTTCTGGTGGCGAATAATTAAATCCATGAAAAATAGGATGGGTAACTCCGGATATCGTACTCTGATCTCCGGCTATTTTAAAAATTTCCAGCGATTCATTAAAGACCATATCCGTATTGGTAAGCTCTTCTGAGCTGATCAGCTTTTTATCCTTTAAATGTGCTGCGGAGGAAACCAATTTATTGATCATCGTATTTCCCCTACCCAGATGCCAGGGATATTGCGTGAATTTTTCCTCACTGATATCTTCTCCTATTCCATATTTCAGCCAGGTCTCACATTCAGGGATATCGATATCAAAACTTCCTTCCAGTGGAAAATAACCGCGTCCATAAGCTTGTGCTCTTGATTTTATCTTATTGTCTTTACACCACTGTACAAAGGTATGTACAAATCTTTCCTCAAATATTTCAGCTTTTGTCAGTTCAAAATCGTACCGCATCCGGTCGATCATCTTTTTAAATTCCGGACCTGATTTTACGGGATAAAGGATATTCTGACCGGTCGTATTTCCCATTCCACCAATTTTAAATAAAACAAAAGGCAGATAAGGATACAGGTCATATCCCCTTCTCCGTTTAAACTCGCTCATCATATCATTGCTCCAGTTCGTTCCTTCCGTCTCCAGACTGTCGACGAAGAAAGATCTGACATTTGGAGCAAGCGGTCCTATTTTTTGATGAATGCTGTCACTCATCCTGTTGAAGTATTTCTTTACTGCCGCAGTATCGTAATGATTCAGTACAGGTCCCATACCACCCGGAGCACCCTGGATCACACTCATAAAGCGCTGTATTTTTACCAGTCCGTAAATGGCATAATCACCTTTAGGTATAGAAACTTTGATCATCCCATTTTTAATCTGATCCGACAGGTTCATTACTTCATCCATACTGTTTAAAGGATCGGGAACAAGCTTTACTTCCATCATTTCCATTGTTCTTCCGCTATACGGACTTGTAATGGCCGGATCAGCCTCTTTGTAAAGATCAAAAAGAGAGAACTCTGTGGTAAGGGGACCTTTCAATTTTTTTACAGCGATCACCACGATCTGTGAACATTCTTCCTTTTTCAGGAAATCACCACCCATAGGGAATCCGGTACCGACAAGCAAATCGCAGGTCATCCCTAATGATTTAGCTTCTTCAAGGGTGAATTTCAATAATTCAATCCACTCATCACTCATCCAGTCTACACTGGGTTTATTCATATCATCAGTTCGTGAGGGAAATGATATGGGATTGATCTCTACACCCCCTATTCCTGCATCTTTTAAAATCCTGAGTTCACGGGCAAGTTCTGATTTTTCTATTTTATCGCCGTTCCACCACCAACGGACAAATGGCCGGTAATGATTTTCCGGGTTACTGAATATTTCAAATAGTGACTTATTAAGGGGTAAATTTCCTTCTTTCAGCATTGCATGTGCATATGACGGCAATACATTCACTAAAACTAAACCGGATGCTGCAACTGAACAATGTTTCAAAAAGTCTCTTCTTTTCATGAATGGCCTGTGTATTAAAATTGATAACACTTATACAAACAGATTCCCTTGAAGGAATCAGATAAGCGGGCGAACCAAATTTAATAGATTTGCCAACAATAATACACTTTTGTTGGAAAAATAATAGGAGATATTTAATGAAGATAAAAAATCCAGGAATTCTATTTTCCTGGATCAGTTAATACTTTACGTAAAGAACAGATTTATTTCAATATTTTTTGAGAAATTTCATTAAATAAGTTCTGTCTCATCTTTGAGTTTCTTTGACTTAGAAGTACGATAACGCCCCAATTTTTAACCCTGTTATAAAATATGATCGAAGATTGTCCCATAGAATCACCTGTTTTTACATACACGGTATTTTTATCATCCGCTATAATGTTTGTCCCCAATCCCAATTCTCTATTATTATCTTTATAGAAGATCTTTTCGGTCAGCATTGCTGCCTGAGATATTTTATTTCCTTTAGTCAAAACCGCTTTCAAATAGGTGATCATATCAGAAGTATTGGACTTTATTAATCCTGCAGGTGCCGTAACATTCCATTTAAGAAATTCCTGAACACCACCATTAGGATTGTAGCCTGTTGTTTTATTTTTTACATTAAAATCTTTTGTTAGGGTATGATTCATTTTTAATGGCTTCAGTATTTTCTCACGAATGATCTCATCATAAGTCTTTTCATATACCTTTTCTAAGATTTGCCCCAATAAAGTGTAACCAAGGGTTGAATAACGGTATTTTCCATAATCAGTTAATTCAGTGCAATTATTGACAATATCAGTTAATGTTTTTTCATTTACACTATTGATAGGTTGTTGCGAATCAAGCTCTACAAGTTTTGCAAAATCGACATCAGGCAAGCCAGATTGATGGGAAGCTAAATCCGATATTCTTATGTTATTTTTAAGATCCTTCTGTAATACATATTCTTTAGGAAGGTAGTTGTCTATATAATCATCTAATTTTACTTTATTTTCAATAGCTGCCTGTGCAATTAAATTTGAAGTTAAAATTTTAGTAATTGAAGCAATTTCAAACAGGGAGTTTTTATCAATATCCATTTGATTTTCCTTACTCAGTTTACCATATGCGATATAATGTTCTTTATTATTATTGATGTAACCAACACTAATCCCTACATCCGGATTATTTTTATAGTTACTTTGAATAATGGAATCGATCTTTTTAGAATAGTCCTGCCCAAAAGTAAAGTTGCTTATTAATAATACGGCTACCATTTTTAATGCGTTTTTCATAGTTTTTTATTTAGGTTAAATTTATATTGATGCAAATGTGTGAAAGAAATGATCTTCCCGCGACCGACTGAAAAAAGTCGAACGCATTTATTTAGAAGAATAGGTTTGATAGATTACAAACGGAAGTACGACTTTTTACAAACAACTGTATTACAGTATACTTAATCCCATTATAATCATTATTTATTTTTTGTTAGTGAGCTGGATTTTAGTATTCAGATGATCTCTTATTAAGGTTACAGAACTTGGTTTTCCATTGCTGAAATCGAATTTTAATACATTAGGATAATCAATTATTTTAAACAATCCATTTTTCAGATACACCAACTCATTGTCATTTTTTCCTTTAAAAAATTCCAACAATGGAGACTCAACATACAGGCGATTGTTCTTTTCTACTATTTTAGTTTCCACTCCTTGCGAATAAAGGAAATCGTCATATGTTCCGATCAGTTTCTCTTTTAAGGCTAAAGGCATTTCCTGAATATCTTCATCAGTTCCTTTTTTGTTCCAGTTCATCAGTTGCAAAATCTTTCTTTGAGCCTGAGTTATCACAGGAATACGGTTTGGCTTTTCACCATTAGCAAGAAAAACAAAGCCATTACCATCTGTCATTGTTGCGAAAGTACTCCCACCCACTCCAGTGTTAGAGCCATTACATGAAAACCAACTGTAGTTATTATAGCCAAAAGACTTCTGCCATCCATAACCCCATCCACCAACTGCATTTTTTAAAGCAGAGACTGCTGTTACTTTTTTTGCAATACGATGAGAAATCACTTTGTTATTTTTGTTACGCAGGGCATTTTGTATCTCAATAGAGAGCTTAGCCAGATCACTTGGTGTCGACCACATGCCTGATGCTCCAACCTGCGGAGTAATTGGTAAACCTGTTTTAATTACTTTTTTATCTTTATCGTGGACAAGAGCAACATTGGTCGGAAATCCATCTTCATCAGGCTGAATCATTGTCGTATTTTTCATACCAAGAGGTGAAAAAATATACTCGTTGGCAAGCTCTGCAATAGATTTATTTAAAGTATCTTCTAATGCCATTTGAACAATTACGTAACCGCCACCGCTGTACTGCCAGTCAGTTCCAGGCGTAAATAAGAATTCAATTTCTTTGTCATATCTTGGAATTTGGCCTAAAAGACTTTGTTGTATGGTTGGAATTGTTTCACCTTGATAATAGTCTTCAAATCCACTCTGACTTGTGCCCGCCGTATGATTAAGAAATTGTCTCCAGTTTGGACTGTTGTTTTCCGTAAACTTACTTTTTGGCAAATGCCAGCGTTTTAGATAATTGTCTATAGGATCATCTAAATTAATCAGTCCTTTCTCCTCAAGGATATGACAAAGAAGTGCAGTAATCGGTTTTGAAATAGATGCTGTAGAAAAAGCTGTGTTTTGATCTATTTTCTGTCCTGAGTTTATGGATTTTACACCAAATTGTTTTGAATAAACGATCTCATAGTTTTCAAAAACCACCATACTAAATCCGGCAAGTTTGTATTTTTCTAATTGTTGCTCAATATGTAAACTGTCGGTAAGAAAGGTATAGTCTTTTCTTTGGGTTAATGCTTTGTTGCTCGTATGACAACTAGACATTATGATCATTAAAATTAATAAATAAACAGAACTTTTCATTGTATCGTTTTTTGGGTTAAAAAATTATTTCGATACAAATTTGGGATAACGATCAGCCTTGTGCGACCGACTAAAAAAAGTCGGCCCTATTTCATCAAAAAAATACGTATGATTTATATATTACAGAAGTACGACTTTTTACAAATAACTATATTACAACTGTTTACGATATACAGTAGGTGTAAAACCTGTATGTTTTTTAAAAGCCGTATTAAAAGATGATTTTGAATTAAAACCCACTTCATACAGGATCTCAAGAACCGTTACTTTATTTTTTGTCGGATCTTTTAAAATGGTCTTTGCATTTTCTATACGATAGGTATTGATAAAGTCAAAGAAATGTTGACCCAGCTGATGATTAATTAAAAGGGACAGATCACGAACAGGAATTTTAATCTCATTTGAAATATCCTGAATGGTTAAAGAAGGATTAAGAAATGGTTTTTCTTCTACCATGTATTTCTTTAATTTCACTAATTCTTCGTTGTATTCTTTTTCATTTACCGTTTCCGGCTCGTTCTTCTTTTCTTCTAAAATAATATCCGAAACGAGTTTTAATTTTGAATCAATATTTCTGAATAATCCGGGATTGTTGAGCGCCTTAAACAAATACCAACACACTATAAACAGCTGAAGTACCAGGATTCCGATTTTTATCCATTCAGAAATGTAGGGATAATCTGAAAATTTGAAAATGTTTTTGAAAATGACGATCATATATAAAATAGTGAGTACAAGTGTAAACTGAAACAGCCAGTTATAAGAATTAATGCTTGTACCAGCGTTGTTTTCAAGATATAGTTTTTTTGCTTTTCTCAACAGTATAAAAATAGCTACAAAATAGATAAGTACCTGAATATGGAATAGAATATGGGTTAACTGCAGTTCTATCCTGGTTTGACGATTGATAATAAAATCAATTTTAGAAGCGATATCTACTGTGTAAAAACGAGGTAACAAAATTATATTCGCTATTAAAAATGGAAGCAGATGTATGAGATATTTGGGCTTAAACTTAAAATCTGAATAACAAACCGACAGTATATAGAGGTAAAAAACAGGAATTTGTAGAAAAGCCAGAGTCGTTTTCAGCATTCCCAGATTCGAAGGACGGTCAGTTAACAGGCCTAATATTGGATCACTTGTATCAATTGCCGTGATTATAAGAAAAACCGCAAAAAGAATATTGCTGGTCTTGTGTTTTGTTTTAACGGTGAGTAGAAAGAATGCAAGAAACAATGAAATGAATAAGGAGATTACTGTTACAATAATTAATAAATTCATTTTATCCATTCTATATTCTTTTTGTTTATTGCTTTTTAGGAAATTAGTTATTTAAGGCTGACCCGTGCAAATATAGAAATTAGAATGGAGCTGTCTGTTTTTTTATGAAAAAACCTGGTATCAAACCTCATTTTCACAAGTTCTCTGATGACACTATTTTTGTTTTACTAAACTGTTAGTCCTTCATAAAGTTTTCTTATATTTATATAACTTATTAAGAATATATGAAAAAGAAGGTTGTCCTTATTCAGGATAATGAAGAAATCCTGGAGATCATGGATGAGGTATTACAGGATGAAGGATTTGATGTCACTTCATCATTAACAACCGAACCAATTGAAAAAATTGACGAGATTGACCCCGATGTCGTCATTGTAGACGATAACATCAAAGGAGATAAGAAAGGAGCAAAAGTGATTGAAGAATTAAAGAATGATCCTCAAACAGAAGAAGTTTCTGCTGTCCTCACTTCTACATCACATGATTTACCACAAAAAGCAAAAGATTGCAAAGCTGATGACTATATCGAAAAACCATTTGATATTGATCATATGATCAATGTGGTTAAAAATAATTCCTGATCAACTTGTTAATTTTTTTTGAGTGTTCTCATCAGCATGATTAGCATTGAAATAAACAATTATATTTTAGATAACTGATGAACGTTAATTTTTCAATATTTCCAGCATTAGAAACTGAGCGTCTTAACTTAAGAAGATTGTCCCTGGAAGATGCTCAGGCAATTTATGAACTACGATCAGATCATGAAGTAGCCAAATTAACAGGGAGGGAACCTGCCAACAGCATCAGTGATGCAACAGCTTATATCCAAAAAATTGAAAATCTGTTCAATGAGAATTCGTGTATATTTTGGGCAATTTCCTATAAAGATCAATCTGCTTTAATAGGTGCCTTATGTTTTTGGAATTTTGACTTGAGCAACAAGTCTGTCGAAATAGGATATGAACTGCTTCCTGAATTTCAAAAAATGGGGATCATGGGAGAAGGCTTAAGAGCAATCATCAATTTTGGATTCGAAAATATGGGCGCTGAAACAATTACAGCCTTTCCTTCTGCTCATAACCCGTCATCAGTTAATATATTAGAAAAACTAAATTTTAAAATGGTGCATGATACCTTCCAACATACCCACGAAAATATTGAAGGGATGCTTACTTATGTTCTTCACCATTCTGAACATTCAGATTCCAAATCGGAATTTTAACTGAGAGTTTCTATTCCATTATTGGTTTACGATTAAAATAAAAAGCCCAACATCTCTGATATTGGACTTTTGCATATTCCTTAAAATCAAGTTAATTAAATACTTGTGTCTTAATATAATTAACATCCACATCCCTAATATAATTAACCAGATTGGTATATTGTGAATGGAAATTATAACCTCCCTCCTTCATCTCTTTCGTAGCATCTTGCTTGCTCCAATTCTGGAAAACAATACGGTACATTGCCATAGTAACTCCAGTCCTGTCACTCCCATGTGCACAATGTATGTCTATTGGTTTGGGAGCTGTTCTTATAATTTTTAAAGCCTGGATAATTTCTACATCCGAAACATCTGAAGCCACCATAGGAACATTGTATAAAGTGCCTGTATAGTTGGTTCCTGAAACGTTGTCTATATGACCTGACCTCAGATTAAGAATTGAGGCTACATTCTTTTGTTCAAGGTAGTTATAGCCATCACTATCGGGCTGTTCACTTCTATAAACATCATTATTGACTTTGTACAGATTATCAAAAGGTGATCCTGTAACTTTCTGAGCCCAGTTTTGAGGTCGCGAACTTTTAGAAGCAATAGCCAGTTCAGAACTTTTGGAGCTGTAAGCTGATTTAGACAGTGAATCTTCGGAATTTTCAGGAGCACAAGCTATTGTACCCAAAGCCAAAATGATAAAAATTACTTTTTTCATGTTTTTATTTTATTTTAAAATTGGTCTGTTTTTACTGGTTACTACTATCTTAATTATCGGGCTCTATTTCACTTTTTCACTTTGCTTACAATGTAGGTTAAAGTATAGTGCAAATTGCCGCAATAATTTATCATATATTCTTCGAAACAAGTGGATACAATCTGAATAGAATGACTTATAAATTCTTATAATCATCTAGTAATAAGCAGCAAATGTATGAATAAAAGTATTATATTTCAATAAATAGGGATATATTTTTATTAATATTGCAAAAATACAAAACATTGAGAATGTAAAATATTAATTTATATTTTAATAAGTTATTATGAAGTAAATAAAAAATCCAAATAAGATTAAAATTTAAAATGATATTATATTATTTAATGCATAATATATTATAAATTAACTATCTTTGAGTGTATTGGAAAATGAAAATATATCCCATAAAATGGAAAACATTTGATCATTTATAGTATAGTTACCATTTATTATAGGGTATAAGTTTAAAATTCAGGAAGAATCTGAGGTTTAAGTTTGGAACAATTCCAATCTTTTTTGGATCTTCATATTTTCCGATCTGGCAAGATCTTTTATTTCTGTCTTACTACATTTCGGTAATTCAGCAGTTATTTCCGATATCGTTTTCGATGCGGATTATTTTTCAGAAGTATTATTTTTCTTAGTTAGAGCTATTAATTTTTTGGGGTCGTTTTACATGAAATTAAAGTAATGAATACACCCATTTATATAGGTTATTGTTATGATAGATTATTGTATGTGAACTAAAGCAGTTCAGGGTAATTTATCTTTTATTTAAAAAATAATATGAGAAAAAATCTACTTACGTGTCTATTTATATTAATAGTCACTCTGGCAAATAGCCGAACCTTTTTAGATTTAGAAACTATTCGGTTCCCGACAGCACCAACGATTGGTCAATCAGCCAATGTTCATTCTGCTGGGATTGTTCCACCACCTGCCAATGATGAATGTTCAGGTGCGGTATTGCTACCAATAAATCCTCCGTTATCCTGTACTTCTGTTACGGTTGGAAGCACTGTTGGAGCCACTCAGTCTATGCCTGCAACCTGCGGCGGAAATGGATTAGCCACTGACGATGTTTGGTTTAAATTTGTTGCAACAGCAACTACACATCTCGTTGAAGTATCGAATACTGTTCCGATAGCAACGCCTATGAATTTTCAAGTATTCTCCGGAAGTTGTGGCAGCAGTATGACAAGTCTGTTCTGTCATGTATCTGGGATTTGTGTTGGTACTGGCCCAGATCCCGGACCACCTATCTGTCCAATGAAGGGTATTCTATCAGGTTTAATCGTTGGACAAACTTATTATGTTAGGGTATATGAATCTTCTTCTATTCCCGGATACAATGTAAATTTCAATATCTGCGTACGTAACCTGCCTGTTAATGATGATTGTCAGGGAGCCTTGATCGCTTCCTCTTTTCCCTATTCTTATACTCAGGTGGATGGTCCGGCAGTAAGTGAGGCAACAACAAGTAATCCTTTCTGCTCTTCATCAGGAACTCCTGTTTTTATAAGGGATGGTACCTGGTTTAGGTTTATAGCCGATGGTAGTTTGTACACCATTACTGTTACAACACCATCTGGAAGTACTTTTGACCCTGCAATTGGTGTTTATGGTGGCGTCTGTTCAAATTTTACATGTTTAGGTACTGTGAATAGCGGATCTGGAGGTCAAACTGAAATACTCACAATACAGACTAATGCTGGTACTGTTTATTATATAAACGTAGGTGGGGTTCAGTCGAGTACTGCTCTACCCGGAATATTTACCATCAACATTACCAAAGGTCCTTCTCTTGGTATTTCTGAAGCTTTACAAGCCAAAAATACCATCGATATTTATCCCAATCCTTTTATAGATCTATTAAATATTTCTGATATTAAGAATGTAAAATCTGTTTCTATAGTGGATATTTCAGGGAGATTGTTGAAAACGATTGATAAACCATCTTCAGTTCTTCAGCTAAAAGAATTAAAGTCGGGCACCTATGTAGTGGTTGTTTATATGAAAGACGGATCTAAACAAACCTTTAATACGATTAAAAAATAAGTATTGTAAGTAAAGAACATTTATAATAGTTATCACATAAAAGCAAAAATTGAATTGAATATTGAATATTGAATAATTAAAAACCACCGCAATCGCAGTGGTTTTTGTTATTTCATGATATCAAATGGACTACATTTTATATATACTACCCCACTCAAGATAGATCGATTCAATTTTGATTTAGAAAAATTTATAATTAGATTTATCTACTAAATATAGAATGGTCATTATGAAATATTCAAAAGAATATGTGACTCAAGATGAGCACATTGACGTACAGGGAATTATGGATGGTTTATACTATCCTTTTTACATGGAAGAATGCAGACATCAGTATATTGATGAAATTTTGGGCTTCAATCTGGAAAACGAAGCAAAAAATGGCGTTAATATGGTTTTATCCGGGTACACGATCAGTTTTCTCAGATCTTTAAAACAAGGAGATACCTTCACTGTAACCTGTGAATTATTTCGCGACAAAAGTGATGCTCCTAAAATACATTTTAAGCAATCCATTATTCTGAATGGTAAGGTAACGACAAAAGCTACTTTTACAGGTACATGTGTGCCATCTACAGGTGGAAGGCCATTTCTTCCCGAGGCCATAAAAACGCTTATTGAGAATGCCCCTACTTTGGAAGATTAAGTCGTTGTAAAATTAAAATATACCATATAAAAAGCGAGTTATTAAACTCGCTTTTACTTTTTACAATAAATCAGTTATGACTTACAAAAACAAAATCAATGTTAGCATGTTCTTCTAACCTATTCCTTATTTTTGTAAAGAATTAAGCAACTAAATTATCTATCCTAAAATATGGACAATACATTTTCTGACAATGAACAAATTGGAATAGTTTCTACTTTTTCTGAACTTGTAGACACCCATTTTCAGGGAGCTATGAATGCTATTTGCTGGCACAGAAATTTAGTTGGAGATTTTAACGAGATCGTATCTAAGCTTCATTTAAAAGAGAACGTCACAGAAGTTTCCATTGAAGACCTTTTAGCTCTACAACTATCAGAAAAAGGTAATGAGGCAAGGGAAATCATCTTAAGTGATATACAGTTATTAACTGATTTTGGAGCATTACCTTCTCTCAATCTGCTCAAAAATTACGAACGGGATGAGGAGTTCGATTTCATTTCAACAGATGTATATTCGTATCATGTCGATCGATCACCGATTTTAACGGATACTTTTTTGTGTACCTATCATGGTACTGCAAGTGAAATCTTACCCAATGATCAGGTTGAACAAAAAATTCTGATCCCTGAAATCCGGGAAAAGCTTAAAAAATTACACAATGGTCCGGAAGAGGAATTTGAAGACTTCCTGAAAGACTATTTTTTCGATCTGCATTATCAGCCCAAACCAGATGCTGAACCTATCAGTTTAAAAGTTGGACATCTTTGGCGCCTGGCGGTAGATCATCCGGAGCAACAAGTTTTACCCTGTGTTCATAGAGCTCCTATTGAAAACGATAGTGAATACCGACTGCTTCTGATTTGTTAAGGAGTCTATTTGGTATTCCAGGCTGCTATTTGTTCACAATAAAAAGAACTCTTCAATGAAGGCAATTTTGCTTGTGTTACAATGTAATTTTTGGTACATTGATCTTTATTATTATCAATTAATATTTAACTCACATGGCTGATACCGTTATATTATCTGAAGGAGCAGAATTTGATCATGTTATACAAGAGGTTTCAAAATATATCCACCTGTATGTAATGGCCTTTGAAAAGAATGAACGAACCATTACACGAATCGATAAACGTGAAAAAATGTATGGTGGAAAAGGAACAGTATACATGTTACAAATGTTCGACCAGAATGAATTAACCAATAATCGTCTGGGAGCTTATATGGTCTTATTAAATAGAGGCGATGAATCGGGATTTCACACCCATAATGAAAGAAACGAGGAAGAATTGTATGTTGTCGTGCATGGAACCGGAGAATATCGTGAAAGAACCGGAACGCAGGGACCAGAACGTAAAAAAACGCTTCAAAAAGGAGATATTACGGCCATCAGCTCCATAGGCTATCATTCTATAGAAAACACTGGAGACGAACCTTTAATCATGTTTGTTATTACTACGAATAATCCACACTAACTTTGCAATGTTATTTGTTAATACTTTATCATAGAATTATTTACCATGTAAATTGATTACATTTGTTTCATCACATACATGTGAAAAAAATCAAACAAATTGATCTATGGAAAGAAAATTTTTATTCATCATTGGATGGTGCCTGAGCTTTACTATTTCTGCACAAACAACTACCAATGTACTTCAAAAAAGTATATCAGCATTGGGAAACTGGGAAACAGTGAATGATTTTGAATATGCGACTAACAGGATAAATATAGATAAATGGCAAGGATATGATTTCGACCATGCTCTACCGGAAAAAGATTCATTCCATCTTTTTGTTGACTTAAAAGACAGCCGTTTTTTACACCATACGCAGAATCATTATCCTGGAGGTTATGTGTTTGACACCTACAGATTGGGACGGGACTCAACCTATTATGTATATGATGGTATTGGCAGTAGAACGGGAAAAGATCTACTGAATCTGGGTTCATCCTCTTTCGATAAAAGGAAGAATAGCCTGTTGAACAATTTCCCTTATTTTATACTTAAACAATTACTTCAGGAAATTAAAAACGAGTCCGTGCTTACAGAGGGAAAGGATTTGATTGTCTTAAAAAAGAATCCAAATGGAACTGAAGAATACAGATTTGATACAATCACTTTTCTTTTGAAGAAAATCACCAGAATACAGGGACAAGACACCATAGTACAGCGTTTCGAAGATTACACACCGACTGATGGATTAATGATTGCGAAGAAAAGCAGCCTGGAGCGCAATGGAAATATTATTTATTCAGATTCATTAAGCTTATTTAAATACAATCAGAATTTCGCCAGTCTCGTTTTTGATTTTCCTCCAGGGTATAAATCAACTAGTGAAAGCACTCCCGTACTTTCTGCAAAAATGATCGCTAAAGATGTTTACCTGATTGAAAATGTAGATGGAGACCGTAATATCATGTTTATTAATATGGGAAATTATATTGTACTTACAGAAGCACCCATATCATCAGCAACGACAAAATCTATACTGGATGTTATTCATACCACACTCCCTGATATTCCTATCAAATATGTTCATCTTTCTCACTTCCATAACGATCATATAGCCGGTATTGCTGAAGTTGTGAAAGAAGGGGCTACTATTATTTGTGCAGAAAACATGAAGCAGCCGGTTATCAGCATGCTGCAAAACAGCGATAGCAGTCTTTATAAAAATGGAAAAGTAAATTTTGAAGTATTTAATAATAAAAAGGTATTAGAAAATGATCATAAAAAGCTGGAGTTCATTGAAATACCTAATAGTCACGCAAAAGGAATGTCATTTTTATACCTGCCTCAGGAGAAAATGATCTATCAGGGAGATCTGTTATCATTGCCTGCGGATTCATACACCACCCCCGCAATAGCTGTAACAAAAGAATTCAGCGATTTTTTACGTCAGAAAAAAATAACTTTTACAAAAATTATTGGCCATCATGGACTTCCTGTAATTTCTAAAGAAACGTTTAATGAGATTGTCAAAATGAAAAAGAAAGATCCGCTTTTTAAAAATACATTTGAGCATTAGAATGGGTAAACGTATCGAACAATTGCTAAATTTAGCATTAATAATCCTAACTACATTATATGGACTTAAAAATACTTTCAATTGTATGGGGAGTACAGGATCTTGACAGAGCAATAAACTTTTGGTGTAAGGCATTGAATTATAAATTGAAACGGAATCCAGATCTGGATTTTGCCATTTTGATTCCCCAAAATGGTCAGGGAATGCAGTTATCGTTGAAACTCACCAGCTCCGAGGAGCCAAGAAGACACCATATTGACCTGATCACTGAGAACCAAAAAGAAGAAGTAAAACGGTTACTTAGTATAGGTGCTGTAAAAATGCAAAATTGGGATTATGAACAGGATGCTGATTATGTAGTTTTGCTTGATCCTGAAGGAAATTCTTTTTGTGTTGTCCAAGCATAAATAGGTTTGTGCAAGGTAAATCCCTTTAAATGCACAGGTGCTAATACGGCAATATAATCTTCAAATTTTAATTTCGGCATTTCGGAAAATATCGATATATTTGTTCCATGGAATTAATTACAGTTTTTAAAGCGCTCAGTAACCAAACTAGAATCAACATACTTGTCTGGCTTAAGCAGCCTCACCTCCACTTTCCTGCTGATGAATTGAAGGACTATGATTCCAATCTTGGTGTTTGTGTAAGTGACATTACAAAAAAAGCTGGTTTATCTCCATCTACCACCTCAGACTATCTGAGTTTACTACAAAAATGTGGGCTTATCGAAGCTACAAGGATGGGTCAGTGGACCTACTACAAACGTAATGAAGGAGCGATTGAGACGCTTAACAAATTAATTCAAAAATCATTGTGAATTTTTTTAACTAAACATTTCGAAAATAAGCGAAATATCTAATTATGAAAGCAATTGTAATTAAAAATTATGGAGGACCGGAAGTTCTCCAGTTAGCGGAAGTGACGACTCCTTCCATAACAGATCCTTCTCAGGTATTAGTGAAGGTAAGAGCTACCTCAGTAAATCCCCTTGATTATCAGGTAAGGCGGGGAGATTATACGTCAGTGTTTGATTTACCAATTGTAACTGGTCACGATATCTCAGGTGATGTTGTAGCAGTAGGTGAAGCAGTAAAAAATTGGCGGCCTGGTGATAAAGTTTATTATTCACCGCGTTTTGGTGGCTCCGGCAGTTATGCTGAATATCACCTGACAGACGAAGCCTCATTATCCAGAATGCCTGATAATCTTAGCTACGAGGAAGCTGCTGCTGTTCCGCTTATTGGAGGAACGGTTTGGGAAATGCTTGTGGTACGGACTCAACTAAAAAAAGGAGATACCATTCTCATCCTCGGAGGAGCAGGTGGTGTTGGAACATTGGCAATTCAGGTCGCTAAATCATTGGGTGCT
Source organism: Chryseobacterium sp. ISL-6 (assembly GCF_018613715.1). GTDB lineage: Bacteria > Bacteroidota > Bacteroidia > Flavobacteriales > Weeksellaceae > Chryseobacterium > Chryseobacterium paludis. The sequence continues at coordinate 135,792 of NZ_JAGGPT010000013.1, forward strand.
TTTGTTTATACAACAGGACAAAGTATTTTACATGAAAAACTTCAGAATCTTGGAGCAGATATAGTCATTGACCATCATCAAAAAAACTATATTGAAGAAATACTGGCCTATACTGAGGGAAAAGGTGTAGATGTAATTATTGATACTGTAGGAGGAAGCACACTTTCCGACAGTCCCCTAGCCTTAGCGAACTATGGTAAAATTGTAACGCTTGTTGATATTCCCCAGCCACAAAACCTGATCAACGCATGGGAAAAAAATGCTACCTATCATTTTGTTTTTACGCGACAAAACAGAGATGAGCTTCATCATATTACCCAACTAATTGAATCTGGACATGTAAAACCAATTATAGATAGTATATACCCCATTGAAGAGGTGAAAAAAGCCCATCAAAGAATAGAGGATACAAAACGGGATCGGCCTTTATTAGGTAAAATTGTACTTTCATTGTAAAAATGTTTTTTGTAATAGAAAATTATTTGAAATCCGTATATGATCTGAATATAATAGATAGGTCCCTATTTCTGGTGAAATCACAGCTTTTTCATTAAGTTAATTTTCTAAAATATATACATATTCTCTGGAATTGCTCTGGGAGCACTTTTCAACTGTGAAAAGTGCTCCCAGAGTTTTAATCAAAGTAAACAATAGAGTTAATATAGTTATAGCCTAATTAGCATTTGTAGTAGATATGATGAAATCATCACTTATTCTTGATTTTCTCACGATGTTTCAGGCCAAATTCAATTAAAGCATTGATAACAGGAAGAGTCTCTTTAGCATGATCGGTAAGTTCATAAGACACCGTTATCGGTTTTGTATTGTTTACTGTCCGGGTGATCAGTAAATTTTCTTCTAACTGTTGTAGTTCCTTTGACAATATTTTTGGTGATATGCCCTCTATGGTTTCCTGTAAATCTTTAAAGCGCATAATTCCATAAAGATATAAACTTCTCAAAAGAACTATTTTCCATTTACCACTTAATAATTCCAAAGCGTCATTCAGCGCTAATTTTCTGTTAATGTCGGGTTCTGAATTACATTTTGTTTTTCCCATAATTATAGTAACTATCCTAAAGGTAATGAATAGTAAAATTATTATGAATGATTGATAGTTTTGCTATTATAAACATAAAATTTACTAAAGATTATGGAAAATAAAAGTGAAAACAGTCTGGCTGGTAAAAAAGTTGTTGTATTAGGCGGAACATCCGGTATCGGTTTAGCTTCATCACTGGCTACAGCTGCGGATGGTGCAATAGTAATTGTTGTTTCAAGTACACAACAAAAGGTAGACGAAGCATTACATTTATTACCGAAGGAAAGTACAGGTTTTGTTGCTGATCTAGGAAACGAAAAGCAGATCGAGTTACTTTTTAAAAAAATAGGTGAATTTGACCACCTTATTTTTACAGCAGGCGACACCCTAAAGTTTAACGAATTAACTGACCTGAACATTCAAGAAGCAAAACAGTCTATTAATCTTCGCTTTTGGGGAGCAATAATGGCTGTAAAGCATGCTACTCCGTTGATAAAAAAAGGAGGATCGATCACTTTGACAACGGGTGCACTCGGAAGAAAGCCAAGGAAAGGAACAGCAATAATTTCAGGAATGGCAAGCGCTATTGAAGGACTTACCCGTGCACTTGCTTTTGAGCTTGCCCCTATAAGAGTTAATGCAGTTTGCGTAGGAACAGTAAGAACCAATCTCTTGACAAACGTACCTGAAGCAAATAGAGAGGCTTTCTATAGTCAGATTGGAAGTAAATTATTGACAGGAAAGGTAGGTAATGCGAATGAAATTGCCGAAGCTTATCTGTATCTGATGCGGGCCACCTTCAGCACGGGCCAGATCATAGTCGTTGATGGAGGGAGTCTGCTGGTATAATTGATACTTCTTTAAGCTTTTTAATTTATGATATAACTAATTAGCCCATCAAAAATTTTAGAGTATATTGTTGGTATTCTAAGATTTATCAAAGACTATGAAGGTATTATCAAATGTTATCCTTTTGGAATAATTATTCAACATTATAACCTGTCTTTTTATTTTTAGATCTAAGATATTCCTATCTTGAAATTCATCCTTCAAAAAATGAAGTTCATCAGAAAAGTACTAGATTTATACTTAATTTCCTGTGGAAATTTTATTTTTGAAGGATGATTCAACTAAAAAAAATAGATATAAAAAGGTTATTCATTTTTTTTGCTTCCACATTGATCTATGCATTATGTCAGATGCTTTTTAGCATTATTTTAATGAAGGAAGATCTATGGAATAATTTTCACATCCAGTTATCAGCCCATTATATTGTAATCTTTACCATGTGTATCGCTGATTATGGTTTATTACTTTTATTGAACAAATATCTACCCTACTCAAAGAGTATATTACTCCGTATACTGGCTGGACTTACTGGACTTACTGTAATATGTATGATGTTGTTAGGGATATTTAATTATCTGATATACGATGTATTTCATGTTTCTAAAAATGGTATGCCTTCTTTCCTAATAAAGTTCGCATTCGGAATGGCAGCAAATATTCCGATCCTATTAGTATTTGAACTGATCTATTATTTTCAATCTGAACAAAAAGCGATTGCTGATTCTGAAAAAGCCAAACGTAAAGCCCTTTTATTTCAGCACGAAACACTGAGAGCACAGATAAACCCACATTTTTTGTTTAATTCTTTAAATGTTCTGTCTTCATTAATATATATCAATCCCGACAATGCCAATAAATTCACAAAGGCTCTTTCCAAAACTTACCGATATGTACTTTCCCTTAATCACCATCCTTTAATTTCTGTTGCAGAAGAACTGGACGTATTGGACTCATATATCTTTCTAATGAAAATGAGATTTGAAAACTCTTTTGCTTGTACAGTAGATAAAAGATCTGATCTTGAAAAAAATAGCATTATTCCTCTTACCTTACAATTACTTATAGAAAATGTATTTAAGCACAATACTGCAACAGAAGAAATGCCATTAAATATAAAAATCACAATGAATACTGACTACATCATCGTAGCAAATAATATTCAGCCATCAACTGATATAGAAAAAGGTGGAATCGGACTGAAATATCTTACAAAGCAATATTTATTGTATGAGAAAGAAGTTATCGTTGAACATACTAAGCAAACATTTATTGTTAAAATCCCATATATTCAATTATGAAATTCCTGATCGTAGAAGATGAAAGGTTTGCATACGAAGAGCTGAAACGTATGATGACGAAATTACGTCCTGGTTACTCCTTGGAAAAACATACTAAAACAGCCATAGAAACCATTGGATTTCTGAAAGTATCCAAAGTTGATTTGATTCTTATGGATATACGACTTGCTGATGGTAACTGTTTTGAGATATTCAATCATGTGGAGGTTTCCACTCCTGTTATATTTACTACGGCTTATGATGAGCATGCCATCAAGGCATTTAAGCTTAACAGCATCGACTATCTTTTAAAACCATTTGATGAAGAGGAATTAGAAACTGCATTAATCAAATTTGAAAATATTTTCCATAGCTCCCCATTTAAAACCGATCTCAAAAATTTAGAACAAACAAGCTCTCTAAAAACCAAAAACCGATTCCTCATATCGAAAGGAGAAAACTATCATTACATAGAAACAACAGATATTGCCCATTTCTATAGTGAAGAAGGAGTGGTATTCCTGCACACGTTTCAGGGTAAAAGACATATTATTAATTATACATTAGACCAATTGGAGCAACAGTTGGATAACCGCTTATTCTTCCGTGTGTCGCGTAATTGCATTGGTAATGTAAAAGCTATTGAAAATGTTATTAAGTATTTTAACAGCCGTCTGAAACTTTCCTTTTCACCTGAATGCCCACATGAAGTTCTGGTGAGCCGGGTACGTGTATCGGATTTCCTGAAATGGATGGACGGTATAATTGAATAACATGAGCTACCATACATTCCATATTCCACTCTTTATTCTCTGTTCTTTTATCCAATACAAAATTCTAATGTCTAGCTTATAGTTTGTCTATCATCTCATTTCTATTTCTTTAGTTTTAAAATAAAAGAATTCATTTTATTCCACTCATTCTAAATTTCATTCTGTAGATTCTGAAGCCTGCAACTTACCACTTTCTACTCCACTTCATTGATTGTTATTTTGTACAAAATATTACAAATACAAATTTAAAATCACATGAAGTTAACAGCATTATTCCTAACGGCATCAGCAACGCTGCTATGTTTAAAAGGAAAGGCGCAGGAAGTATCCTTCAAAACAGAGTACATCGGAAATTCAGGTTACTACTATCTACCCCCAAACGAGAAACCCAAGGAAAAAATTGGTGATGGCAAAGGGTCTGCAATGGTCTACCAGGGAGCGGTCAACATCCCATTATCTATGAAATCAAATAAAAACAATCGTTCTACTACCTGGGGTATTGGTTTTGGCGGGGCATATGTTGCGTTGAATAACAAAAACTTCAAAGAAAACATGGTATCTGAAATCATGAATTTGCAATTGGGTATTTATCATCTTCGTCCATTGAATGACAAATGGTCTCTGAGGGCAAGCGTTGGGATAGGAATATTTACTCCCTCTACCGATTTTTCTAAGATCAACTTTAAAAATATTCTCGGAAGTGGAGGTATTGTTTTTATCCGACACCTTAATCCCAATCTTGACCTCGGCGGAGGTATCGCTATAAATAGTTCTTTAGGCTATCCAATGGTATTTCCTGCTGTTTACGTTAAATGGAAACTCGACGGGAAATTTGACATCAACGTTGAACTTGTTGAAGGTCTGGAAATATCAGCTGGTTATGATTTTAATGAGAAATTCAAACTATCCTATGCGATAGAAATGAACGGACAAGTGGCTTTGTTAGAAAAGGACGGTAAAAATGTGATCTTCTCTCATCAATATATAGTTACGGGGTTTCGTCCTGAACTAAAGTTTGGCACAACCGGATTCTCTGTGACTGGTATGGCTGGGCTTAATTTGTATCGACCGGCTTCCTACAGTGACAGAACTTTAAAAGGAGTGTTTGCATCGGATAATGATTATTATTTTTCCGTTTCATCATATGTATCGGTTGGTTTAAAAATGAAATTTTAATTTATGAAAATAAACCAAGCCGTACAAATTCTTGCATATAGGAGTCTTTATATGATTGTCTATACTTTAAGTTTACTACCTATGACATTTCTATATGCAATGGCTTCTTTTGCTTTTTTCCTTTCTTATTACATTATTGGTTATAGAAAAGAGGTTGTATTTCAAAATATTGCACGCTCTTTTCCTGACAGGCAATATGGAGAACTCCATCGTATTGCAAAAAAGTTTTATACTTGTTTTGCGGCTTATTTTGCTGAAATCATAAAAAGCGTATCTGTTCGGACAGAAATAATGGACAAGAAAATCATATTTGAAAATTTAGAATTAATAGACCAATATGTAAACTCAGGCCGAAATGTTATTTCTTGTATGGGGCATTGCGGCAATTGGGAAGTGTTGAATTTTATGCCATATAAAATTCAACACGATATGTATGCGGTTTATAAACCATTAAAGTCGGCAATAATAAACATGCTAATGATTAAGCTCAGGTCACGTTTTGGTATGAAGCTGATACCCGACCAATCAGCCGTACGACACATTTTAACCAAAAAGCAATCTCCAGCCATTTATCTTTTTCTAGCTGACCAATATCCCCGGATAAAAGAAAACGGATACAGATTCAAACTACTAAATCAAGATACCTATGTATTTTCAGGGATGGAAAAATTGGCGCTTACTACTGGATCAGCAGTTGTTTACCTGCATATTGTTCAAGTATCAAAAGGAAATTACAAAATAACCTGCGTTCCCATATGCTCTCAGGCGGAAATCCTAAATAAGAGAGAAATAACGCAAAGGTATGTTGATTTATTGACAGAAAATATCAACGAAGAACCATACGGTTGGCTATGGACACATAAACGGTGGAAAACATAAAATAATGATTTACCTACTTTCAATCATCGTGATCATAGGATTGATACTTATTAGCTGTTTTATCAGCTGTTTCCTCTTTCTGTATATCTTTATTAAAGTTCTTCATGAAGAGTAAATAATTTCTCTCAATTTAGATGAAATTCTATTTTTGAACACGATTTTATAATTAGAGTTATAGTCTTTAACAACAAGACTAAAACACAAACTAAGCATTTTTGATAATGAAATATATAATTATAGAAAATAAAGAACAGCATGATGATGAATTACATGATGACATCGCAGATTTCTTATGGAATAGAGGAAATGAGGTATTTATCAGAAATAATACAGCGATTGATTTTCAAAACATTATAAAATATTGCAACTATATTGTTTTGCTGATTCAAAATTCTTCTTCAGAACTTCACTCTGAAAGAGACCTAAAAGGGTTTATTAGATTTTTTGAATTAGAAAATTGCCAGAACAAAAAAACAATTTTTGTCTTTTCAAATAACGGAGTGTATTCGAATGCTATTCCATTCCCTCATAAAATTTTTCATTTTGAGCAACTAAACAAAAATGAGTTAATACACTTTTTTAGTTGGTCTAATAAATTTAATTTATTTAATACAAATAAGGAAACAACCAACCAATAAATTAACTTAGATTATTAAACAATGGCTTTCTGGTACAACCTTTTTTAACTAATTTTATCTGATAATATATAAATCATACATGAGAAAAATCGTATTTACAGGAATAGTGGCTTTAGGAGGACTTCTAACAGCAAATGCACAGTGCAAAACTGTATCCACACTTGTAGAAAATTTTGATACCTGGAAAGATATTAACAAATGTTGGACTGCTCAGTCAGGAAAAGCAATGCTTTACAATAATGAAAAAAGAATCGTATTTTATTCGATGACCAATCCCGGAGAAAATATGTATTTGATTACTCCAAAAATTAAAGCAGGAACATATACCCTTAGCCTTGATATTTCTGACAACGGTGGAGAAACTACTTTGGAACTGTTCTCAATAAACAATACAGCCGATGCCAAATCTTATGTCTCAATAGCTAAATCTTCAAAAATAACGGGAGATAAAAAAGTCTTTACTATTTCTTTAAAAAAAGATTCAAATTTAGGACTGAAAGTTTTGCTGAATGGAATACATCAGGCAGTATATGTGGATAATTTTTCTTTGAAACCAAAAAAATAAATGATTAAAAATATGTACCAAACCCCCAGCTAATTTAAACTGGGGGTTTATTTTTTTCACCATTTCCGTATTCAAAATCTGGCTCAATTCCATCGATCTGAAAAACCCAGCATATCATTTACTGAATAATTATTAAAAGGTCCCATTTAAACCAAGCATATTAGGTGACATATTTACCTTCCATGAAATCTTTTTTTCCTTACGGTACTCATTCTTCTGCATATAACGATAGGTGCCATCTACAATGAAATAGCTAATCGCAGTGCTCAGAAATATATCTGAAAAAAAATGAGCACCTTCCCACATTCTTGATAAAGGCGTTATAAAACCTACGCTATAGATCCCGGCTTTCACCCATGGATTTGAAAACTGTTTGGCCAATGCAAACATAGTAGTGGAAACCAACACGGTATGTCCTGATGGGAATGATCGATATTCAGCTTGTCCACTAAAGGGTTTAAAGTAAGATTTTCCTTCACCTGTTCCCGGTCTCGCCCTTCCCACTAATGTTTTAGATAATGTCTGGATCAATCCGGCTGTTGTTGCAGAAGAAATCATAAGAACTCCTGTATCTCTGATTTTATCATTTTTTGTAAAAAGTCCTGTCAGATAAACTACACTTGTAATGCCATAATTATTCTGTGGACTCCCAAAATAGTATCCGAATTTTTTGATAACACTGGGCACTTTTCCACTTTGATCTATAAAATACTGACTGGTATTATTGTCTACAGAATACAATAATACTGTTCCCAATGCAACTCCGCCCACATCAATCCAATTATCTTTTTTCCATGAAAATGGACTCAAATAGCTGTGTGCCATATTATTGAATATCTGTTTACCGTCAACTACCAGCTGCCTACCAATACTATTTTTCTTAGAAATGATTAAAGTATCTGTTATTGACTGGTTAGTAATGACCAAACTATCAGCTTTTTGGGAAAAAATAAAATTGAAAAGTAAAAATTGGAATAAAATAAAAACCCGCTTCATTATTTCTTTTTGAGAAGGGCAAAATTACAAATTAAGGAGATCAAAGGCTTTTTCCTGATGATAGAAAAAAACAATTTCCATCATTATGTTTTATTTCCAAAATATAATGATGGATATTTTTTAATGTGTATAAATTTTTTTTAGAAGTACAGATTTTAGCAAATAAGTTTACTTATTTTTTTATTGACACAAGATTTGCAAATTCGTTGGGTTACTTCACTGATGCCACCTGTTTATATTTTTGCTAAAAAAGACAAAAAATCAGGGTAACATAAAGTAGTTAGAAGATTCCATAACGTCTGATAATCAGTTTTATGCCGAAAGCATTTCTTATCAAATAATTTATTTTCATGACTCATCTTTGAACCAAATATTTTTATATTTTTATGGGTAAAAACGTATAGATTATTAATCCAAATAAAAATAGTAATCAAATCATGAAAGCAAAAATCCTTATTTCAGCAATGACCGTCTTAGCGATCACCGCCTGCAGTCAGAGCAAGAAAAATTCACAAGAATCTAAACCACAGAAAAAAGAAACCACAACGGGCACTAAACCTTTAAAAAATGTAGGATTCGACATAAACAGCATACCCGTTTCTGACAAGAAATTGGGTGATTTTCCATACATTTCTCTTCCTGAAGGATATGATAATGTAAGCGATAATCCAATATCTGATAGCGATAAAGCTTATTTTTGGGTTGGAGATCATTTTGAACAACCTGTTGGTAAAATCTTTTTCAGCAGGATAAAGGCCAAGGATGGAAAGACCTATTCTGAAACCGAATTATTAAAGGGAATACAGGAGAAAATTATTTCTCTGGGTGGGAAAAAGATAAACGAATCTAAGGTGACATCAGATATTTCAGCGACTGATGAAGCAAACAAGGTAAAATATGTGAGCGGATATGGATTCATTGGTTATGCAACTACATATACCTACCTCATACGTAATGCAGATAAAAATGTTTGGATACAAATAACCCCAACGGATGACGGTGCATCTGTCGGCTGGATTATTTTGGAAGCAAAATCGTAAATGTTTATTTTTCCCATATAATTATAAAGCAATTACCGGTTTTATTTTTTCACTGGACGTCAATACACGAACTTTAAAATCATGTAATTAAACTTGTAAAAAATAAAACCGGCAATTGAATAGTATGGGCTCGCCTTACTTAAAATTTTTTTATACTCCGTTATCTTTTACACATGGCATCCCATGTTGTCCAAAAGTGCGCATTAATAGCACCTGGAGGAGGATTCGTACTGTCTGCAACAATGCCTACCATTGAGGCACAGTTGGAATTACAGCCTATTTCATTATAACTTCCATGTTGAGGTGGAATCTGTCGCCATGTACCCGTTGATCCGCTTAGCAATTCTACTTTAATTTCAAAGATACCTGATAGATTAGGTGTCTGAATTTGTTTCGTTGGGTCTTCACTGGAAATAGAGTCGCTCCAGCTGCCTTGCGAGAATGTGACACGCCATGTTGAAATCATTTTGGCTGTATTGTTCTGAGGTGAAAGATAAACCCAGAATTGAGCTCCACCACCCAATTGAAGTTGGCCGGAAGAGTTTACGTTTACATTTGCTGTTTCCATATTGAATGTATTTTTGGTTGATTAGTTTCTGTTCACGATAGCTTTTCAGAATACATCATTTTAGGATCTGCTCTGAAGCTTTGATTTCTATCTCAAAGTAACAAAGATGTTAGAATCTGTGGTAGCGTACAATTGACCAATTATAGCTCTAGGTAGAAATACTTAATTGAAAGTAAGTAGGCTAAGAACCTTGCCAAATAAATTAATATTGTAGAAATACATGAACTACAACAATAAAATCAATAAGAAAAACTGGATAGCATTATAAGGCATTTTGCGTTTATAAATGTCTAATTTTCAATAAACCATATATTTTTGTTTGTAGTATTATAGGTAATTACTTCCCAATACAGAATTTAGAACCTTCAAAATGAGTATATTTATAATACAAATCAGACAGATATGAAAAATCTACTATTCTGCATTGCACTCATACTTTCCTCAACAGCTTTTTCCCAAAAGGTTATCCCTTCCCTGAACGGAACATGGAAAGCTGTTTCAAAAATTGAGACAGAAACAAAACAGGGCATCGTAACGGAGGAGGATAAAGAAATTTACAAAGCCGGAGAAAAAACCTACACATTTACTTCAACAAATGTTAGAATTACTCAGGGTTTTGGTAAACACACTGAGAAATTGCCACTTCGGGTTCAAGCTAATAAGTTGTTCATAGGTAAGCCTGAAAAAAACAAAGAGCCTTATATAATAACAACCAATGGTAAGCGCTTGATTTTAACAAAAACAGAACGTAAACTAAAAAAAGGCAAATCTGAGATCGAGACAGAGGTGGTAACACTGGAAAAATAATTCCATCTTAATTTTTTATTATAAACTTAAGCAAGAAGTTTAAATATTATTTGTTAAAGTAAATGCAGATTAAATAATCTACGTTAAATTTAATATATACTTTATATTAGCCCGACACGAATTGATTACTTTTGCCATGCATTGAAACCGTTTGGTGCTTTATAATGGAGTATTTTAAAAAAATATATTTAGATTACAAACATCAGGTATACTTTTTTGTCAAAAAGTTTATTTCAAATATTGAAGATGTGGAAGACGTTGTGCAGGAGATTTTTGTACATCTCTGGAAACATTCTTCATCTCTTAAAAATCCACAGACTTTAGAATCCATTATCTTCAAAACAGCCCAACAGGAAGTTTCTAATTTTTATAGAAAAAATAAAATGCTTTTCTCTTTTTCCGATGAAAGTTTTATAATAGATGAAGCCGATTCAGAAAAAACGGATACTGAATTTAAAGAAGAACAATTACGAAAAATACAAAACCTTCTCGAAGAACTTCCTGAAAGAAGTAAAACTTTTTTTTATAAAAACAAATTAGAAAAAATAAGTTATTCTCAGATCGCAAAAGAAAATAATCTCTCCAAAACAGCTGTAGAAAAACAAGTCAATAAAGTCGTCCGATACATAAAGGCGAACTTAAATCTATTTTAACTAAATATTAATCAATATAAACAAATTATTAAATCCATCTCTCCGGGGTGGATATTTTTATTTAACCGCGTAATTATAATTGTATGAAAGATTCTCAAAAACATTTTGAAAAAATTTGGAAAACAGTCTCCGAAGAAAAACAGGAAATGGATTCTACAACCGATTCCAGAATCTGGAAAGGAATAGACAGGAGAATTAAGCAAAATAATAAGCGAAAATATTACTGGGCGGCTGCGGCAGCTATTTTGGTTCCTTTATTCGGAATACTGCTTTTTTATAAAGATTTTGCACCAAAAGAAACAAAAAATGACTTGTCAGCAATCGTATTACAAACCAATGAATTTTCTAAAACTTTCAGACTATCAGATCATAGTGTTATAACCTTAGAGCCTTACAGTAAATTATCTATAAATAAAGATTTTGGCAAAAAATATAGAAATGTAAAATTTCAGGGGAAAGGTTTTTTCTCGATTGAAAAAGATAAATCAAGACCTTTCATAGTAGATGCAGGTGGCTTCAGTGTTGAAGTTTTAGGAACAAAATTTTCAGTTGATCAGAAGTCGGAAGAAAAAAAGGTAAAACTGATTGAAGGGAAAGTAAAAATAAAACACAATGGCAAACTAATATATCTTTTACCTAATGAAAACTGGAGTACTTCTTCTACAAAAATAGATTTTCATTATTATGCAATGAGTATGGTAAGGCCTTTCACTTTTGAAAACACAACTTTCGAGGATGCCATAACTGAAATAGAAAATACGTATGGAGTCCATATTACGTATCCAAAAAACATTGCTAAAAACCAAGTATCAGGTTCATTCTCAGGAAATCTGAAAGAAATTCTTTCCATTATAAATTATCCCTTTAACCTAAAAACTGTTTTTAAAAATGAAAATGAAATAACTCTGTATTAAAATAAAACAGCACCAATAATGTGGCGTTATCAGTGCTTGTAATTAACTCAAAACTCGCAAAAGAATAATAAATTAACTCTTCAAATTTATGAAAAAAACTGCAATTTCTATTGCTTTACTCGTAGCTATGGGACTGCCTGTGCTAAATTATGCACAAACCCAAGCTAACATGCCTGTCACCAACAATCAAAAACAGGTACTATTAGTCAAAATACTTAAAAAATTAGAGAAATCTACCCATACTAAGTTCTTTTATTCTGCTTCAGATTTTAAAAATATTTGGGTAGATGAAAGCAAAATCAACTATTCATCATTACAGCAAAGTTTAGGATACCTGAAAAAGAATGTTCCTTTGGATTATCAAATTCAGAACAACACGGTCATCCTTAGAAAATTAACTTCTAATAATTCTTTTACTGAAAATGAAATAAAACCCCAAAACGATACTATAAACCAACAGGAGAAAAAAATAGAAGAAGTAGTGGTGGTTGGATATGGTACACAAAAGAAATCCATTATAACAGGATCCGTATCTGTTGTGAAAGGCTCATCAGCAAACGGACAACCAATACTTTCGGCTGGAAATGCTTTACAGGGTCTTGCACCCGGTGTTACGGTGACCACACAAACTGGGGCACCTGGCGGTGATGCCGGGAATATCAGAATCAGAGGGATCAACAGTTTTGGAGGCTCCGACAGCAATCCACTTGTTATTATTGACGGTGTTGCAGGAAACATCAATGATGTTGATGTCAACATGATTGAGTCTATTTCCGTCCTTAAAGATGCTGCTTCTGCTGCAATATATGGTTCCAGAGCAGCTGGTGGGGTTATTCTTGTAACCACAAAACGAGCTAAGGGGAATAAATTATCTGCCCAATATAGAGTGTATACAGGCTGGCAAATGGCAACGGCAATACCAAAAGTTACTGATGGTCTTACCTACATGAAAGTATTTAATGATGCCAGTATGAATGACAATGGCACAAAGATCTACAGTGATGAGGCTATAAGTGCTTTTACAGAAGCATACAACAAAAACCCCAGCAACTATGACTGGCAAAAAGCGATCCTTCAGGGAAGTGGATTCTTGCAGGACCATTATTTTTCGTTATCCGCAAAATCCGGAATTATCAGTGTATCACCATCGTTCGGGTATTCAAAACAGGAAGGTATTATTAAAAATACCGACTTTACGAGATTTACTTTCCGTAATAATATGGATATTACCCCTAACGACCAATGGAATATCAGACTGGATATGTCAGTGGTAAACAAAGACAGAAAACAGATTGCTGATGAAGGCACCATCTGGAATTATCTTGGAAGAATGCCTACAAATATTCCAATTTATTATGGCAATAACTATTCTGACGGATGGGTAAAAATCAATCCGGTTGGTTTTATCGAAAATGGTGGAAATCGCACCCAAAACGACTTAGAGTTTATAGGAAATATGAATATTTCTTACAAACCTACAGATTGGCTGACCTTAAAAGGTCTTGTTGCTCCACGATATCATACTACCAATATCCATCTTTTCAGAAAAAGTGTACCCACCTATTATGAAGACGGAACTGAAGCGGGTTCTGCCAACACTTTTACAGAGCTTACAGAATCTGCAAGACGTCAGTTTTATGGAACATATCAATTCCAGGCCGATGCAAAAAAAGAATTTGGTAAGCATAGTTTTGAGCTTCTTGCCGGAACTTCAAGAGAAACTTATAATGAAAAAATATTATCCGGATACAGAAGGGACTTTCTATATGATAATTACGAACAGCTGGATGCCGGTGCAGATAATGAAACCAAGGATAATGCAGGTTCGGAATACGAATGGCTATTGGTTTCTGCTTTTGGTAGATTAAATTATAATTACGATCAAAAATATTTATTTGAAGCTAACGTAAGATACGATGGCACTTCAAGGTTTATTGGTAAAAACCGTTGGGCAGTCTTTCCATCATTTTCTGCCGGTTGGGTGGTTTCGAGAGAAAGCTTTTTCGAAAGCTTAAGAGGAACAATCAGCCAATTAAAACTGAGAGGATCCTGGGGTAAATTAGGAAATCAGAATATCAGTTCTTCTTATTATCCGTTTTCAGAACCATTATCATTGGGAAGTACTTCTATGAACGGACAAGTATATCAGACCATACAGCAATTAATTATGTCCAATCCCAATTTGAAGTGGGAAGAAACCACCATGTCAGGTGTTGGTGTTGATTTATCCTTATGGAAAAAATTAGACCTTTCTTTTGATATTTATGATAAAAAAACCGATGGTATTCTTTTAAGATTAAACACATCTCAGCTTACAGGTTTACAGGCACCCGTTCAAAACGCGGCAACAGTAAGCAACAAAGGTTGGGAAATAGGTGCACAGTATAATGAAAAATGGGGTGATTTTAAAATGAATATCGGCTTTAATCTTTCTGACGTCAATAATAAAATTATTGATATGAAAGGCCAGTCTTCCGGAACACTTCTTCGCCAGCAGGTTGGTTCTTCCGTGAACTCCATTTACGGCTTTATCGCTGATGGCTTATACCAAAGTCAGGCAGAAATTGATGCCGGTCCAACACAATTTGGAACTTTAAAACCGGGAGATATCCGATACAAGGATATTGCCGGAGCTTTTGATGCTAATGGTAACCCAATCGGTGACGGAAAAATTACTGATGCTGACAGAACCATTATCGGAAGTACAATTCCCCGATATACATACGGTTTTAATATGGATCTTTCTTATAAAGGCTTCAGGTTATCAGCACTAATACAGGGTGTTGGAAAAGTTGATGGGTATTTGGATTCACACTACGTAATTCCTGCCGTAAACTCAAGTGCTGTGAAACCTTGGCAACTCGATTATTGGACCCCGGAAAATACCGATGCTCAATTTCCCCGTGTTTCCCTAACTTCAACAAACAATACACAAAACTCGACAAAGTGGATGAAAAGCGCCGCTTATATGCGTCTTAAAAATGTACAGATAGGCTATGAATTACCTAAATCTTTTATAGACAAAACATTCCTGCAGAGTGTTTATATCTACCTCAATGGACAAAACCTCTTCACTTTCACAAAATTCTATGAGGGCTATGACCCGGAAATCAATTACAATCTGGGTAGTTCTGACGGTGTTGCTTTGGGAGGCGGAAACTATTATCCACAGGTAAAAACATTCTCATTCGGTATCGATGTTAAATTTTAATTTAAAAAAAATGAAAAACTTTTTAAAAATATTTTTATTAGCCATAATCACCTCGTGCACAAGCGCCGATATGGATTTAGAACCGCTTAACGGACCAACATCCGGGACTTTTCCCGCATCTTATGAAGAAGGAAAAATGGGTCTTTTTGCAGCTTATAGAAACTTAAGTACCTTGGATGCTGCCAGTACTCCGATGTGGCACGTAATGGATAATATTACAGACATTGGGTATGCAAGACCTGGAACCAATTATACATCACCTATCACAAGTTCTCTTACTACAACCAATGCATTGGCTATAAAACCATGGGAAGTTCATTATCAGACCATTGCAAGATGTCATGCTGTACTCGATAAATTGGATGGAATTTCAGGACTTACCGAAGGGCAAAAGGCGGAGCTTGGTTCGGAATTGAGATTTATTCGTGCTTATTGCTATTCTCAGCTTATCGAGCTTTACGGAGATGTTCCATTAATAAAAGCAGCTGTTACGCTTGAAAATGCTAATGTTCCCAGAACACCTGTTGCTGAAATTCAACAATTTATTATTAACGAACTTGGAGCGGTTGCACCACAACTTCCGATATCACAATCGCAGTTCGGAAATGTGCGCGCATCCCGTATAGCCGCCTTAATGTTAAAAGCCAGGGTTGAACTTTATTCTAAACAATACGCGGCGGCGGCGATCACTTCAAAACAGGCCTTAGACTTAGGAGCAGGTGTTTATAGTTTAACACCATTCAATTCTTCTGTGAATTATGCCGGTAAAGATCATACCGTAGGAGAGCCGGATCCCAGTAATATATTTGGGCATAGTGGCTTTGCTAATAGTAAAGAATGGATTTGGGTGGCAGAATACAATATGAATGTACCAGGATACCTGCATAATCAGCAATATTATGCAGCATCCCGTTTGGGTAAAGGAGTTTGCTACTGGGGACCTACTCAAAACCTTATAGATTCTTATGAGATGACAGATGGTCTCTCAATAATTGAGTCTCCGCTGTATGATGAAGCAAACCCTTTTAAAAACAGGGATCCGCGTCTTGACATGTATACCGCACGACCACACTCAAGATATCTCGGATACCAATTTGAACCGAATACCTCTTTCGCAAAAGTAAACAACTACTGGTCAGTTGGCGCACCAACACAGGTTACCAATGCCGACGCTACGAATGCGTATCGATCTTTCAGTGGCTATCTATGGAGAAAAGTGGTTGATATTGCTGACTTTAATTCGACCTCTGTAAGTGGAAATTCAGATTTAAATGTTGGAATTTTCAGGTTACCGGAATTAATGTTGATTTATGCAGAAGCAAAAATTGAGTCGAATGACTTGGATAATTCCGTTTATGACGTGATTAACCAAATCAGAGCCCGCGCAAAAATGCCCGCTTTAAATACCGGAATGTCACAAGCTCAATTGAGAAAAGCACTCCGATATGAACGAAAAGTAGAATTAGCAAATGACGGATTAAGATGGTATGACATCAGACGTTGGAATATCGCCAATAATGTGATGAACGGCTATTTATACCTAAACCGTAATGCAAACAATTGGACTAAATCAGTAGTAACAGGCTTTGATGAAAGTGCAAATCCTATTTATAATCATTCACAAGCTTCAGTATATTTTTCAACACAGGAAGTGGTTTACAGAATAAATAAAGATGAGTACTGGCCAATACCACAATCGGAAATGGATGCAAATCCTTCTCTAAAACAAAATCCTGGATATTAATTATAAAAAAGAGAATATATGAAAAAGAATATATCGCTATTTTTGTTACTGCTATCTGCTGTGCTTTTTGCGCAAGAAAAATTTCAAGCTCCAAAATTAGACAATGAAAAATCATGGAGTATCGTTCTGATCCCAGATACGCAAAACTATGTGAAATGGAATAAAAATCAGCCTATTTTAGATCTGATGGTAAGATGGATTGAGGACAATATCTCTCCACTTAATATTAAAATGGTTTGCCAGGTTGGGGATTTGGTGGAACATAATAATATTCTTAATCAGGGATATGACGGAGACCAAAGTGCAGATGACCAATGGAAATCCGTGCAGTCAATCCTGGGAAGACTCAATGGAAAAGTACCCTACGTAGCTGCAACAGGAAACCATGACTTTAGTATTAATGATGAAGGCAGAAGGTTTTCCCGCTATAAGTTTTTTCCTTCTAATTTTAATCGTTTAAATCAGAAATATTTAGCACAAAACTTTTTTAATGATGCCGGTGCTCCAAGCATGGAAAACTCTGTTTTGGAACTTAAAGGATTAAATGGTATCGATTATTTATTTCTTAGCCTTGAATTTGCACCGAGAAATAAAACGTTGGAATGGGCTAAAAAAGTGTTGGATATGCCTCAATACAAAAATCATAAATCGATTTTAATAACCCACGCCTTTCTTAATGAGAAAGACAAGAGAACGGATAAAGATAATTCATGGTTCATGTATAAGCCTTTTTTAATAAACAATGTCCCTCAAAAATCCAAAACCATCATTCTTCCAGAGTCCAATAACGGCGAACAGATATGGCAAAAGCTCATACAGCCGTCTCAAAACCTCGAGCTCGTGCTAAGTGGTCATATCTCCGGTGAGGGCTTCCGTGTAGATCGCAATAGTTACGGGAAAAACGTGAATCAAATGCTTTTTGATATGCAAAGTGAAGGCGGTGGTCATCGTGATGGTAACGGAGGTGATGGCTGGCTCAGAATTATTGAGTTCTATCCTGATAATAAAACCGTAAAAGTAAAAACCTACTCCCCTCTTTTTGGTATTTCACCGGTTACTCAAAAAGATGCCTATAAAAAAGATCCGAGAAATGAGTTTGTTTTTAAACTTTCAGAATAACTCCGGATATATAGCACACCCATTGCTTTATTTTTAGCATCGAAATTTAAGCTAATATGAATACTGTAGAGGCGAGCTAATAGCTCGCCTCTATTTTTATAAAAGCCTTTGAATCCTATTAGAATAGAATTTACATAATTTCTACTTTCCGATACAAAACTTAGAAATCACTTGTTAATAGATATTCCCGACTCTCAGGGAACAAATAGGGAACATTTTTAAAAAGCCATGCTGTAAATATAATATAAATAAATCGATTACCATATAAATTTATATAGCAGTCCTACTTTATTTTATTTTCCATATGATTTATTACTGTTTTGAGAAAAATATTATATTGTACCCTTTTCTTATTAGCATCTGTTTTTTCATTAAATTTATAGAAACAGATTACTAAAAAAGAACTATTACTAATAATTATTAACATTGAAAAAAACGAAAATAAGGATAAATTTTCATTAGAGATTCCACATGCTAGACAACAACTGGCTTCCCTTACAGGACTTTCTATAGAACTACCCTATATATTGATATTTTATTTGAGATATAACTCTAAAATCCTATTTAAATATATTCAGTTATTCTGATGAATCATTTTTACCATAGCACATTTACTTGTAAGTGCTATCCGGTAACAGATTAAATCTCTGCACAAAATTGTTTTTTTCTGATAGGTATCGGAAAAAAAATCTAAGTTTCATTTTTATTAACATGTATATAACATCTTCTGGTTAGTCATTGAGTCTGATAATCTTGGGGATTCAGAACTATTGCAACCCAGTTGCCGGTGCTGTGTGTGTGTATTGTTAATCTACTCCGTTTTTTACGGTAGCGAGTTATTCAACTGTAAAAGATCTTTTTTAAACTTAAAAACCAAATTCAAGAATATAGAATATCTATTGGTCTCTATTTTGTTTCTTTTGATATGCTGCACCAAATCTGAAATGCAATATATCAATAATGACAACAAAAAATCAACTATGAATGATAAAAGATCCGAAACGGTCAAAACGTTACCTGATTTAACTGCTTCTACAGTTCCGGATTCGATCCACATCAAACTCCATACGGAAGATTAATCATCCCCCTTTATAATTAACTTTTATGGTTAACTGAACGATTTTACAAAGAGAATAACAATGCATATCTGTAATTTATTATGATCAAAAAGTTGTCTTATTTTTCTAATAAGATCATCACAATTGTTCATTAATAGTTTTTATTTTTTTCTACAATTTAAACACTAATAATATGATAATCAATGAAGATCTATTACTGCAAAATGGAGCAGAATATCAGGAGTACGGACCCGGAGAGGTTCTATTCAGGAAAGATGATTGCCCCGCTTTTTTTTTCAAATAGTGCCTGGAACAGTCGAATTGAACAATTACCATGAAGATGGTAAGGAATTTACATTAAACATTCTTTCTGACGGTCAAAGCGTTGGGAAATCTCTTCTTTTCAGTGATCATAATATCCAATGGATGCAGTTACCAAGACACCATGCAGGATATTGAAACTAGTTAAATCTAATTTTATTGATCTTTTAATGACAGACCAGAATTGTATGATGGATTTATTCAGATGTCTTTCAGACCGGCTTTATTATAAGTACATTATGTTGTTTAATAATTCTACGACCAATTCTGTTATTAAGATTAAGGCAGTCCTTGACTACTTTAAGAAGTTCAACTCAGAGACAAAGAGATATGGATTTTACGTTCCTTTTAGCCGCCAGCAGATTGCTAATCTAACAGGGCTTTGCGTTGAAGCCGTCACCAGAACGGTAAAGAAGATGGAGAAGATGAATATTGTCCAGCTGTCAAATGGAAAAATATATTATTAAGTTCAAAAAAAACAACAGTGCGGCTATAAGTGTGAATTGTTGATTTTATATAATGTTAAATCTTAGAGTTAAGAAAGGATATTTCAGATTGCCATTCATAAGGACGAAGGATACTACCATCATTATTATTCTAAAATGCAGGATATCACGACAGAATGCCTGGAAATGGAAAGGGGTATTTCAGGATCAAGGCCATTGAGTTTAAAATTCAGAAAAGGAAAGAATATAAAGCCCTGAAAGAAAAAATTGAAGAATTAAAAACTGAAATTGGTTCTCAAAAATTTGAGGATTTAATTGTAAAGGAATCAGATTTTTTTGAATTTCAACATAGCATATCAAAACGATAAGCCTATTGAGAATTACAAAAGGATTTTTAAGGGTTTATAAACAGCCCGCTTTTGAAAAACACAACAGATTAATAAACTTAAAAATAAAACTGATAGCCTGAGAAAAGAAGTAAATGCGCATAAAGGCAAGAATTCTCATCTACTATTCAATCCAAATATTTTTGCTTGTGAAGAAAAAAAATATCACGGAAGAAAAGAAGTATTGGGGATGTGCCTTGGAAAAAATGAAAGATCAGCTTTCTGGATGGATGTTCTCACTGATTTAAAAGCCTGTGGTGTGGAGGGTATTGTAATCACCACCATCAATAATTTGAACGGATTTACCCAAACTATCCGTTCTGTCTTTCCTGAATCTCAAACCCAAATTTGTGTTGTTATTATTTTTGAAAAAAGGCTCAGATTGTAAAATCAAAGCCTAGCTTTTTAACTTACATCCTCGTTGGATAGTGTCTTTTTGCTCTAGTTTAATTACTATTTTGTCATTAATAATCTGTATCGATTTTTCAGGACCAGTCATTTGATTTTAAAAGTGTTTCTATAATGTATTTAATGCAAAGGAATAGCAGATAAAAAGAATAATGAAAGTCGTCTAACAGGCTCAAGTTAAATCAGAAGAATAAATCTATATCGGACTAATTTAATCGAGATTTTTCGTTTTTTATATTAAATAATATCGTCCAAAATTTTATAATAATATTTAAACTTCAAGGACATTATCAAATTTTTTGGGAATTTAATATTTTTAATGAACTTTTTATAATCATGTCTGCATTTTTCTTTATATTCTGTTATTAATTTTGGATTTAAGTTCAATTGATGAACAGCATTTACAACAAAATAAATTCTTTTTATTTTGTTGTAAATAATTTCCTTTTCGCTTTTGTGTTCTCCCTGACTGTTCAATCCTATACTTTGATTCTCATGAATTCTGTATAAAGAAAGCGCCTCTGGGATTATAGCAAATTTTTCGTCTCTGCATGATTTTAGTACTAATTCATAATCATGAATAATTACAGGATGTACATTTTTGAAAGGAAGATAATTTTTTTTAGCATCTTGAGTAATAATCAATGTCATTCCTGGAAAAACATTTCTTTCAAAAAGAAGATATTGCAATACTTCTGTATTATTAAAATCTTCATTAAAATTACTGCCTTTCCAAAATGGACTTTCAATAATTTCTACATTTTCTTTCAATAATTTTACTTTATGGCTGAATATATTATAATCAGGATTGTTCTCTGCAAAATCTCTTACTTTTTGAATTTTATTATTACTCCAAATATCATCCTGATCAGATAAAAAGATTAAATCATAAGAACATAAATTAATAGCCTTTTCAAAGTTCTTTATGTATCCTACATTAACTTCATTTCTAAATATTTTGATAATACTAGGATACTGATTCTTATAATTAGATAGGATTTCTATTGTACTATCAGTGGAATTATCATCACAAATTATAATTTCATTTGCAAACTGACTTTGCTTCAGTATGGATTCTAGCTGCTGGGATAAATATTTCTCGCCATTATATGTACATAGCGCAACAGATACTTTCATTTGTTTTTAATTTAACTTGATTTTAAGATAAGATAACTGTCATCTTGAACTTATAATTTTCACTAAAAATATATTACAAATGTAGAATTATGCTTTTTTTACACTACATGATAATAAGTCATATTATCACTAACTAGATGTAGTTTTTAAACTATCACAATTCTAGTAATGATTGTGATTTTAAATCTTATGTCAATAAAATTAAAAATTGGAAAGTTCCGCCAGAAATAATTAAATCGACAAGAGGAATAATACCAATATATTTAGGAACAATTAGAAATCAAAGATAAAAAAGAAAACATAGAAAGAAAATAGTTTGACTTCATTGAATTATTGTTGTTAATAATATAGAACTTAATGATTTTAATTAGCTTTCAGTCAGCTAAAGTAAAATGGGAGGTTGATCAGCAAAAGGAAATGATTAACACTTTAAAACCAACCATGTAAACAACTGTTTCACAATAGCTTACCAGCAAAAAAACTTATTATACAAGAAGGTCGGAACAGGACTTAATGATAAGATCAGCAGGAGACGATGGACCTTCTCAAACCATTAGCTACAAAAAACCTTTTCAGAAGAACCAGATGTGAATAAGCCATCCCGATTTAGACCCAACCCTTCACATTCGAAATATTACTTGGCTTAAGCCCGGATTACTGTGCGAAGTAAATTATGCAGAGTTGAAAAGCAACAAAATTATTCGCCATCCTTACTTTCAGGGAATGTGAAAAATAGACAATAGAAATTATTTAATTTCTCCCCTCTTCTCTTAAAATTTACGAAATCATGGGATGGCACCAAACAAGATTATAAGATTTAATTATTCCTTATATTGTAATAGCAAAAAGAAACCATTGCCAATTCTATGAAAAACTATAGAATCACTTCAACAAGAACGATCAAACATGAATATATTTTAAAAGAACTTAACGGGTATTTATGTAAGCGCTTTCAATATAAAAAAGAATTCGCACATTTTTCTTTTAGTTCTGGAACGATAACTGCTTGTAGTCGTAAGTTCGACATCCATCTTAGACTCTTTGATGATGATAAACATTATAAAGGTAAAGAAACCTTAGTTGTTGCTCGACTATTTTATGATCAAACTAGAAAGGGACATGGAACTGATTTTTTAAAATTTTTAACTCAACTTGCTATGAAGTGTGGATTTTTGTTATTAGCATTTGAAAACTGCAATGAAAACAGTAGAAAATTCGTAAAAAATTTTGGATTGATACGGGTAGTAGATCCTTCACATCATTACCAAATTTTAGTCAAAGATCTCGCAACCAATCTAAATAATTCAAACTATTAAACTATCTATTCATTTACTTTAGGATTCGCATCTACTGCTTAACAAAACCAATAAGGGCAGCAGGTAATTTCAAATCAACCATCAATTGTTATCCTAATAAAAGCAAATTAACTTAAAGGGAATTTGTGTTGTACAGAAAATAGACCCCTGGACACCATGTTCAAGTAGATGTTAAGTTTCTAATTTTCACAAATGAAGGTGGAATAAAGATAAAAAGGTATCAATACACAGCAATCGATGATGCAACGCGCATCAGGACTTTAAAAATATACGATAAACATACACAAGAAAGTTCCATTGATTTTATAAACTGTGTTATCGAAAAATTTCCTTTCAGAATTAACACCATACAAACAGATAATGGGCATGAATTTCAATCTAAGTTTCATTGGCATGTACAGGATTTAGGTATAAAACATCGATTTATAAAAGTCGGAACACCTCAATTAAATGGTAAAGTTGAACGCTCGCACTTAACAGATAAAAAAGAATTTTATCAACTTTTAAGTTATACTGACGACGTAGATTTGAATCAAAAATTACAGCAATGGGAAAATTTTTATAATTTCAATAGGCCACATGGATCTTTTAAAGGAAAAACGCCTTATGAAATATTAAAAGCTAAACTAAAATAATTATCTTTAAGTCTACGAAGCCATGAAGTACGACAAATGCCTTATAATATTATCAGCAAACAATATATTTTATTGTACTAAGTATATCGGCTAGCCAAAACTGAATTTAAAGGAATTTTCAGGTAAGTCTTCTATTTAAACGATGTCAATATTTTAATATAATTGTGTTTTGAATATTTAAACATGTAATTACCCTTATTGAATCTTTGAAAATCTGGCTTCAATATTCTTTAACCATTTCACCCTTTTTTCCTGACTGACTGACTTTACCATGTTAAAGCTGATCCATTTAAGATTCTTGTATCCCATAGTTTTGAAAACACTTTTTATCATTGCTTTCTTAATTAAGTTACCAATAAGCAGGGAGTACATTATCTTAGGTTTATTCATGGTTGTGATGACTGTCACACCTTTTAAGTTTTTTAAAAGGGGTACCAAACCAAATCCCCTTGGATGGTGGTCGTAAACAACTCCGGGAGTAAGAACCCTATCAACAAATCCTTTGGTCATTGCGGGCATCAAATCCCACCAGATAGGAAAAATAAAAAACAGGTGGTCTGCTTTTTCCAGACGTTCATTATAGTCTATTACTTGTGGATCCACAGGTTTGTGATCCACAAATGCTTTCAAATCTGCCTTTGACATTACGGGATTAAATCCATCATTGTCAAGATGCATCAGGTCTATCTCGTGATTTGCACCGTTAAGTCCCCTGGTCACAGAATTCAAAATTGCGTTTCCAAAACTTCCCTCGTAAGGATGATTAAATACTATTACTACATTCATTTTTACTTTGCTTTATTACCTACTCCAAAGTTGAGAAGTAGCAAATGTCTGAACGATAACAATTGTTAAAAAATCGAAATGCAAGTAACGAGGAAAAAAAATAATCCGAGAGTTTAAAACCATATTATCGGAAGTGAAAACGCTTTCATCACTAAACCTTCTATTTAATGGTGCTTCCTAATTGAATTGGGGATTTAGCCACAATTGCACCGGATTGGGATACTTTGGTTGCCATCGGTTCTATGTAAATTGTCAGCAAATTTACAGAAAAAAAAAGTAGTCCTATCTATATCGATTTTAAGTTAATTCATTGATCAATAGGGTGTTAAAAAAAAAGAAAAAAAAACCAACATATTACTGAAAATATGATACCAAATAAGTTATTAAAAATTTAATTTCAACCTTTTAATTTGCCACGGCTTAATATTTTTCTGTTAATTGAGATAATTATTTATATTTGCGATAAAATGTAGTCTAGGTTGGATTATGTTTTAATAAAACTCTTAAGTGTAGTTTGAAAACTCTTAGAAAAATAACCAAAATATAACGCCATGAATAAAGAAATTGTCCCAATAAGTTTCCTGATCATTATTCTTAAAAGAAAACTGAAGATATCGCAAATCTCAATTATGAGGTTATGAACGTGGCGGTTTATATAAAGTTTGATTTTATTTTAAGAATTCAAAATAGCTAAAAAGTATATAGGATTATTTATGGTTATATTTTTTGATTTTACTTCCTGTTATCTTAATAATGGCAAGTTGTTGGTTTACGCGATTTAAGTATAGCAATATTCCGGTAATTATCGGAGCCTTTCTTTTACTATTTTTTTCTTTTGCGCTTTCTGCATACGTGTTGTTGAATTTGAGAGCTCATACGCACAAATAAAGATCAGGTATTGCCATCCTTTTAAAAGATATCATCATGGAATATTAAAGGAGTTCCCATTAGTAATGCTACAAAGCTGCGCAATTGAAAATTCTAATCTGACTATGGTCATAAAAAAAAGTAATGGCGATACAGAAGCCATCTCTCTTCGCCTCCATGGGTTAAGCACCGATGAAGTAAGGGAGATAGAGAGGGCTTTACGAGAAATAATTAGAAACGCATAATAACAATGAACATTGATTTTAAAGATATTCATATAGGTTCCCTTATACAAACTCGTGTAATGGAAATGGGTATAGATATGAATAGAATATGTAGCAATATGAAGCTTAAGGAAGAGGAAATTAATAATATGTATCAGCAGGATACATTAGAGACAAAAGTCTTGTTGAAATGGTGTAAGCTTCTAGAATACGATTTTTTCCGTTTTTTTTCGCAGCACCTCATATTATTTACCTCTCCCATGGGAGCGAATTATAACAGGCCGACTGATTCTGTATTACCGCAGTTCAGGAAAAACCTTTATACGAAGGAAGTGATATTTTACATACTCGAAATAATTGAAAGCAATGAAAAAACGCATCTTGAAGTGATCAATGATTACAAGATCCCTAAATCGACATTACGCAGATGGATGGTTAAATATAAGATCCGGTAAAAATAAGTAAATGTATCTGATGGAAAATATGCCCGATTACAAAAGAATTTATACTGATATTCTGGACACCAGGTTTCCACATAAAAAGAAAGACTGCGAAAGCTTATTGAATAAACAAATATTATCACATCTAGATGTGATAGACCTTAACACGATCATATTTGGGGCCGTCACTGCAGAAAGTTGGAAGTTTAATAAAAGGCATCGTTCTTATAATCAGGATACCATTATGGAAATACTTCAATACCAAAAAAAAAACAAATTAAGTAATTCACAATTAGCTAACCATTACAAATTAAGTAGAAATACGGTAGCTCGATGGAAAAAGCTATTTGCCATATAAATTCAACTAAAATATTATAGTAAAAATTATTAATACATTTTATGGTCGTAACGAATAAAGATAAAGTAATATCAAAAATGAGGGTTTGGCAATTTCTTCTTGTATTCAATTGCTGTTTGGCAGTATGTGGATTTGTCTTAAAATCTCTTATACCGATGGAATTAAGATGGCCGTTACTCGGGATATTTCTTGTAATAAGTATATTAATCATTAAAAAAATAACCAATCTTAAAGTATTTCAGTTTGAAAATAGTGGTTTCATATTTTCAATCAAATACTATCATCCATCAAAAAAAGGGATTGTATTTCCTTTAGTTGAATATCCTGTGAACAAATTACGCTCGCTTAAAATCGAAAGATCGGTATTTGCTGATATAATTGTAATCGATGTTGATTTGAAGGAAAAAGAAATGCCTTTTAGAATTAAGATCAAGGTATCGGATATAAATGACAGGGACTACCGAAAGATGGTCAATTCTTTTTTATAGAAATGACCGAGTCTCTTCTATCTATTGATTTTTCATCTATAATGCTTAAAATAGATCCGTTCTTGACTAGTCATTATAGAAATAAAATAAGAATTGGTCTATTTGATGATTTGAGTCGTCCTAAAATAAGATTGACATTTCGGACATATTTTACCAAAAAACCTTCATCATCTGAAAATAAGCTTACCACAACAGATGGCTGTTTATATACCATTTGTTATCCCCATTCCAACAAAATTTACTACTTCAAGTAGTTCTCCATTATAATCTGTACAAACTTGATAAATTTTAATATGAGTCTGTGAATACATCAGCCCTTCGTAGACTAATTTAGTAGAAAACTAATATAGTGTTACGAATATGGAAAAGACAAAAGTATTTTTTCGAGATTGAAAGACCCCAGATATTTTTTATTACCTTTAAGCTCATCGTATTTTTTTTACATTATTTATGTTTTTTACGCCCCTCTTCGGAGGGGCTTTTTTATTGGTATAATTTGATAAATAAATTACTTACAATTAGTCAATATGCAAAATAATAATCTCTTAAATAAAATATGATTGTCATATATTTCAACTACAACCACGTACAGATTTACTAAAACTATCTCTAATCAGTTGATGCACATCAGAAAGTTTATAATATAGTTTGCCACTTATTGTATAGTATGGTATTTTTTTATTTGATCGATAACGCTGTAAGGATCTTGGGCTAATTTTAAGCAACTGTAATACATCTTGATTATCCAACAACTGCTCACCATCAATACTATTTAAATCATTCTGGTTTTCTTTTATTTTTTCGCTCATAATGTCAAATCTTGTCATGATTCTCCCCATCCATGAAACAAATTCCATTTTGTCAATATTCATAATATTTCGTTTTTATTATCAATACAAAGTTTAACAAATAGCATGAAACTTTTTCGGTATCTCACCGGTACTACCGAACGGTTTTTAATTATTTATTTTTAAATTACTACATTATAAATCCTATATATAAAATATTTATACAAAACAACTTTCATCCATTAATCGCCTCTTTCCATTAAAGCATCATTAAGGTTTTCCGTAAGCAGTTGCAAAAATTTAGTAGAGCTATATTTTCTATTCTTAATTTCACCAATGGTCTTATAGAAATTCCCTAAATTAATATTCAATACCTCTTCTGTAAATCTTACAACTTCACTAAAGTCGATATTTCCACCATTAAAACATTTCGTCTTGTGTAATGCATACACCAGCTCGATTAATGAAACTTTTGAGGACGTCCATGATAACTTCGACATTACATTCGTATCATGTTTTGTATTTTGACCAATGTTTTGAATACATTTTATAAGATAATCTTCGAGCAATTTATTGGCTTCTATCATAGCAATCTTATGATCATGTGATGTAGTAAAATCTTCATCTAAATTATATATACTCGATTGTAAATCGTCAGCAAAAA
>NZ_JAGGPT010000014.1 GCF_018613715.1 Chryseobacterium sp. ISL-6
TTTATTTTGAAGACATACAATAAAGCTGGATCAAGGGAATCATTTAGAAGAGAGGCAATAAATCCTTTTGTTGAATATGGGATAATTGAAAAAAATCCAGATAATCCGTATTTATCTAAAAATAGTCCAGCTACTCATTATGCTATTTCCTACCTTACATTGAACACAATCAAAAAATATAAAACAGCAGAATGGAGTGTCGCACTAGAGAACTTTATTCGTTATAATGATAGTTATAGTAAAATAAAAGAATCTCCTTCTATCTTAATTAAAACTCTTCAAATTAATAGCTATAAATCAATTGTTAATGACACAATTGAGTTAGGTAGGTTCAATGTTTTTATTGGTATTAATGGTTGTGGAAAAACGAATATTTTAGAAGCATTAGCGACGGTAGGAGCAGAACGTGGTAGTGATCTAAATTTTGATGGACTTTATAGTAGAGGAGTACGTATTGCTAGGCCTGATTTAATTCTTAGCTCATTTTTTGATAGCAAGCAAAAAAGTAGTATTGATGTTAATTTATCTTTTGAAAGTAATGGCATTCACGATGAGTATAGATGTTCTCTATCTCCAACAAATCTAAATGATATTTATACCAAATGGATAAACTTGGCTGAAGAAGAACTTTATCCAGAAGTGATGCTTAACTATTTCACTAGAATTACAAAAGATTATCCTGGTATTTCTGGTGATGAATTACTCAACAAAGCAAATGAAATTATCGAAAAAAATGGATTACGTAAAAGCTATAATTTTGATAATTTACTTTCAGATTTTGCTATTTTTGATTTAAACACAAAATCTTTAAGAGGAATAACTCAATCTGAGAGTAAAAAAACGCCAGTAGGAATTAATGGAGAGGGACTTGATTTACTAATAGCTAATTTTAGTAAATCTGAACTTGAACAATTAAAAAAATGCTTTACATTCTTCGATTGGTTAAAAGAAATTATTACTGATAAAGAAGATAAATACAAATTGCTTGGACTTAAACCCGGGAGAAGTTTGTCGACATTATACTTTAAAGATAAGTATATGCAAGGAAAAAATAATATGTTTTCGGCGGAAAATTCAAATGAAGGAATTCTCCATGTTTTATTTTATTTGGCATTATTTATTAGTAATAGAACTCCGAAGCTATTTGCTATTGATAATATTGAAACGGCTTTAAACCCAAGATTATGTCAAGTGTTAATTTCTGAATTAACTAAATTATCAGAGAATAATGGAAAACAAGTTCTTATAACTACACACAATCCAGCAATTTTAGATGGGCTTAATTTGTTTGATGATAATCAAAGATTGTTTGAGGTTTATCGAGATGGCGAAGGTAAAACAAAAACGAGAAGAATAAAGTTCAAACAAGATTTGAGTGATAAAAAATTCAAATTATCAGAAATGTGGCTAAAAGGCCTACTTGGAGCTGTTCCTAAAAATTTTTAGAATGAGAATAGGAGTAATATCAGAAGGACATGCAGATAGAGCAGTCATTTCAAATATATTGATGGGCTTAACAGACATAGAAGCAAGTGATATAATAGCTTTACGACCTATTTACAATTACGATGAAACAGACAAAGCAGCTCTGCAGCCAGAAAACTTTAGTAGTTGGTCAATAATAAAAGAAGAATGTGAGTCTAAAGAGTTGATTGAGGGGTTTTTAGCTTTCGAAGATCAATCTTTCGTAGCAATTCACATTGATTCTGCGGAAGCATCCGAATATGGAATAAATAGGCCAAGTATAAAAAAATCAGACATATATTGCATGCAACTAAGAGAACTCATCATTAATAAGATTGGTGAGTGGTTCAATGATGAACAATTACATAATCAAATACTTCATGCAATAGCAGTTGAGGAAATAGATGCTTGGGTAATGACAATTTACGATGCTAATAAATCTTGTTCTTCAGCCTCCCCCAAAGAGAAATTAAGTAGACTCTTACGAAAGAGAGGAATAAAATCTACTTCTAATTACGATAATTACCTAGCGTTAAGCAAACCATTTTCAAAGGCTAAGCAACTTCGAAAGGGAAATTTTTTGTCATATAATTGCAGCCTAAAAGCATTTAGTGAAGAAATTGTAAATAAAGTATTACCAAAATTAATTTAATAAAGTATGAAACGTCAGCCAACACCGCAGCATCTAACTTGGTTTTTAGATATATATAGAAATAACCAACTTGAACTAAATCCTCCATATCAAAGAAAAAGTGTTTGGACATTAAAAGATAGAAAATTTTTCCTTGATACAATCTTTAGAAACTATCCAGCACCTCCGATTTTTGTTCATCGAGAAATTGATGAAAAAGGGTTTACAACATTTAATATTGTTGATGGCAAACAACGTCTTGAAACGATATTAGCTTTTGCAGAAAACAAAATATCAATAAGTTCAGATTTTGGTGATGCAAACCTGAATGGTAAAAAATTTAAAGATCTCTCTATAGATTACAAAAGAAAGTTTTGGGATTATGTTTTGGTTGTTGATTATATAGAAAATATTGAAGGAACTAATATTGATGAGGTATTTGATAGAGTAAATAGAAATTCAAAAAATTTACAACCACAAGAATTAAGGCATGCAAGATTTGATGGTTGGTTTATTAATGAATCAGAAAGCGAAAGCGATGATGTTTTTTGGTGGAATATCAAAGTTAGTACTAAAGCAAAAGATAAAAGGATGAGAAATGTTCAGTTTATCTCAGAGCTATTATTAGTTTTATTACAAAACGGGATAGTTGGATTTAGTCAAGATTACCTCGATGAAATGTATGCGAAGTATGATTCTATAGAAGAGACATTTGAAAAATCTGATATTGATGCTTATATGATTAATAAAGCTAAAATAAAAAGTATTATTCTAGAAATGAATACAGTTAATGATTGCATAGATATTTATGGAAAGACAGCATACAATTTATATAGTTTGTGGGCATTAATTGTTTTAAATATTGAAAAGATTACTGATGTAACAAAATTTGCAAATGCATATAAAGAATTTATGGATGGTGTTCAGGTAATGATTAATACACAAGTTAATGAAGAAGTTTCTTCTAAAACTGAAAATTACAATACGAATCATTACACATATTATATTAATTCAAAAGGAGCTACAACTGATCTTCCGCAGAGGAAAGCTCGTTTAGTATCCTTAGAATCTATTGTTTAATGAAAATAGTACAATCTATAGAAGCTATCTACGAAGAGCAAAAAATTTTAAACCAATTGCTTAAAAATCGTGTAGATGATATTTTTACCAGGATAAAAGAAAGTTCATGGCATTACTTTAGTAGACTAAAACAATTGGAGAGTTTTGCTCTTAAATTAGAAACTGGGCGGTTTAATGATCCACAAAAATTAGAAGATTTTTTTGCCTGTACCATAGTTGTTGAAAATCTAGATCAGATTAAGAGAGTTACTTCGTTAATTCAGCGAAACTTTAATGTAATCTCTAAGCGACCCCAAAGTTCTAAACTAACACATAAGGAATCTTCATCATTTCAATTTGATGATCTTCGAATCTATGTCTCGCTTACTCAAGAAGAGTTTCTCCCTGAAGAACCGATTGCTAAGATTACATTTGAAATACAGGTAAAGACATTTTTGCAGCACGCATGGTCTTTAGCGACTCATGACTTAATTTACAAATCTGATGAAATTAATTGGCCAAAAGAAAGAATTGCATATCAAATAAAAGCTATGTTAGAGCAAGCAGAAGTGACAATAAGTGGGGTGAACGGTTTAATTAATGTTCCAGAAGTTTTAAAAGACAACTATGAAACAACGCAACAAAAAAAGATATTAAAGTTTTACAAAGAATATTTTGATTTAGATGATCTTCCTAAAGATATCGTTCGGTTATGTAAAAATACTAATGAGTTTATAGGAGCGCTTAATATTAACGTTGTTCATTTGAGAGAAATCTTGAAAGAAGAAAATAAATTAAAAAGGGGTGTATATCAAAAAAATTTATCTCCATTTTTATTAGTTGTACAGTCTGTTATAAACCAAAGACCCAGCTTAATTCAAACTTTTCTGAATGAAGATACTTCACAGAAGTTTAAAATAATCTTACCAAAAGAATTAGAAATACATACACTTTCAATAAAGAACGAGGTAAATATTGTTAAATTTTAATTATCTATTAGAGATATTTACTTCCTAGTAAAAGCTTCCAAAAACCAAATTTTCTCTATATTTGTACAAAGCACAACAAACCACTATGGAAAAGCTAAGAAGTCTAAGAAAGCAGCGAGGGTACACTCAGGAATACATGTCAAACATCTTATCAACGGATGTTTCCAATTATTGCCGAAAGGAGAATGGGGATGTCAAAATATTTGAGGACGAGTGGGAGAAGTTGGCTAAGGCTTTGGATGTTCCAGTTGAAGAAATTAAGGAAGAAAGGGGAGCATTAATTCAAAATAATGATAACAATAGTGCTACTTTTAATGACCATGCAGGTAACTTTCAATCCACAAATTATACTTACTGTAATATTCCAGATTATATACTGGAAAACCAACAAGATTACATCAACCTTCTGAAAGAACAGATCGAAGCTTTAAAAGAAGAAAATAAAAGATTAAAATCAGGGAAATAAATCTGTTCAAAAAAAACAGATCATCAATATACTATACTGCTTCTAACGGGGTAGTATTTTTTTGTGATAAAATGTTGCTTTTTTGATTTTTTTACGTGTTTCTACGTAACTCACCATTTGGTTATTTATACTATAGCATCTCCGGCTTTTTCTTCGTTATTTTGAGCTGTTCGCAGAACTGAAAGCCTTATGATTAAAGTTAAAAACTAAAACATTTACCATGAAAACCATTACCCTCACATTACCTTTATCTCCGGATTATCACAATGAGTCCGCAGATCTTCAGAAAACCGGATATACCATATCCTTTGAGATACAAAACGGAACGCATACCGTAGATACGCATCCAATACCAGTTGGAAAACTTTTATATCTTAACAATACCAACCTGATGGCGCAGCTTTCTTTTACCTACAACTACGAGGAAGAAAACCAAGTAATCACCATCAGCGGCCCGGAATATGTGGCAGAAGATTCTGTCTGCCTAACCACCTACCCGGAAGGAACCATGGAATATGCTTACCAAAGAGGATCAGAAACAAAAATCAGTACTCAAAAAGCACTGTATAATCCCAACTGGAATTACAATACACCCATGACCCCTAACTTGGATCAGCTTTTCGCGAATACCGTGAAAGAGGCCAATCAGGCTTTGATCGATGCTTTTCTGAAGGAAGATCTTACGGTTCAGGTGAAGACGCCGCCACCCGCACTCAGTCCCGAAGAGAATGATGATCTTCAATTGCTCTATAAGAATGGCTTGTTTGCCGGCTTTTATAACCCTGAAGAGCATTATGGAAATGAATTCGTAAAAAGATCTATTTATTCCGTCTGGGGTGGGGAAGTAACCTTCAACAAAAATGAGAATTTTGCCAATGTCATCGGCAGTACCAACGATCCTAAGATCGCCAGTAAAACATGGCTCAGATTGTGGAGCGATCAGTACGGAAATCCTACGAATTGTACTTCCCTTAATTACAGTCCGGTTACCTGTAACACAAACTTGGTTGGAGGTCATGTAATCCTGGGAAAAACCGCAAAAGCAGAGCCCAAAGGCTCTAACTCTGTTTACATCATGCCGATTTGCAATGCCCATAATAACAATAACAATGTTTATATGGCCGCGATTATGTATCAGAAAGGGGTTTGGCTGAAGAATTATTTGAATTAGGAGTTTACATCCCTGTTGGCGTAAGAATTTTGATTGTGTTCAAATAAAGTAGGCTAACAAGTTATAAATAGATCCGAGAAATTTTATTTTCTCGGATCTTTCATTGTATTTTCATTTAAATTTGTAATGTATACTGGGAAATGAGTGTGAGGGCTATATTATTTCCAAGAAGTGGTGGACTTCCGAATTTATTGATGTGATACAAGGTAAAATTAAAGCTATTCATTTAATGAAAAAGTTCATCACAGAAATTAAATGAAGTAGTAAAAAGAGGCTAGAATCTCTGACACGGATGTTAATTTTGCAAGTGAATTTATAAAAAGATATTAAGGATGCATACTTTTATTTGTTATTTAATAGGCAAAAAAGAAGATATCAGCATAACTAGAATGTTAAGCAATATTTTTAAATTAAATGAAGAATTTGTAGGAGATTTATTAGATGACGGAGATTTTAAAATACGATTTGAAAACAGGATATTAGATAATACTTCTGAATTTTGTACTGAGTTGAATGTTTATACTAAAGATGAAATTATAATTTCCGCTAATATTTTTTTATTTGGTATTGAAGTTTCGGAATATTTGGATGAGGAAGTTATCGTAGGTTTTAACGGAGGCGATCCCTATCAATGGATACTTATAAAAGATAATCTGTTTTTCCTGATTGATGAAGAAATAAGTGATGAAAATTATGGTATTAATGTACATAAATCTACTAAAATTGAAATATCTTATGATCATGCAATAGATATCAGTAAATAAAATATACTGTCAACTTGGAAGATATAATTGAAGGAGGTCTAACTGCTCCATGCTCGTACAAGCATCTTGCTCGTGTCCAAACAAAGTAGGGTAGCAACTTATAAATAGATCCGGGAAATTGAAGTTTCCCGGATCTTTCATTATATTTTCGGTTAAATTTGTAATGTATACTGGGAAACGAGTGTGAGGCTAGCACCAACAGAGATGATGAAATGGGAGCCTTAAGAAGAAAAATATATAAATAGAATTGTAATGGAAGAATTTTTTTTAAAAAACAGGAAGCAAAGTATTCATGGTATCTGTTTCCAGAAGAATGACAAAATAACTAATATTATATACATACCTGTTGATTATGTGATCGATGGAATGAAGTTTATTAATTCTGATAGAATTGAAAATGTAACAGGTGAAAAAAAAGAATTTAAGGTTAAGGTCATAAAATTTAAATCTAAAAATTACTTTGATGACTTAAGCAAAACAGCATTTAGAGATTGTGACAATTTTCAAAAATTATTTACAGTTATTCAGTCTATGGATTTACTGTGTGAATTATC
Source organism: Chryseobacterium sp. ISL-6 (assembly GCF_018613715.1). GTDB lineage: Bacteria > Bacteroidota > Bacteroidia > Flavobacteriales > Weeksellaceae > Chryseobacterium > Chryseobacterium paludis. The sequence goes on from NZ_JAGGPT010000014.1 coordinate 7,099, forward strand.
CCTTAGTAAAGAGGATGTTGTTTATATAGGTAAAGTTATAAACGTATATGATGATTCAATTGATATTGATTTTTATGATACTGAATGTAAATTGTACGATAATGCTTGTGTTATGTATGATGATATTACCAGTATTAGTGTTTTTACAGATTATTTAGACACTCTCTCTGAGGTTATGAAAGAAGATTTCTTCACCAGCAGGGATTAGACGGAAAGGAAGGTCTGTTTCTGCAAGCTGATAATAATACCCTCCGCTAACGCTTGTGCCAGCGGAGGGAAGAACTACCTCAATTAAATTAAAATTATGAAGACATTTCTATACATTATAATTATATCTATAATGTTCTCTTGTGAAAAATCAGATTGTAACAGCTATAAACCAGCATTTTATCCTGATGAATATTATTTAATAGCTAAAGAAATAAATATTGATGAAGTATGGATAAAAATTGAAGGTTCTGCTCCTGTAACAAATGAAAAAGAGAGTATTATGGTGCACAATAATTGGATTGTAAATTCTAATGAGGTAGAAAGAGGAGATACAATTGTAAAGAAAAAAGGAGAATTAGCACTTTATATTCATAAAAAAAATGCTATTATTATGCATGACTGGTATTGTAATGGAAGTCCCTACAAGTAAATTATTCTTTAGTGGTGCAGAGGCAGGTGGCCTTATGGGTGCTGAGTTTGGGGCGACTGTTGGACAAGGAAGTGTAGATGCTTATTATATGGCATAAATATGAAAAAACTAGAAATTTTTTGGAATATTATCCATTATTTCGATTACAGATTTGAATTAAAAGTTCAAACTTTACTCAGAGGAGGAAGTACTTACAGCAAACCTACATCTAATCCGGAAGTACAAAAACAAAGGGATTTAGAAAAAGAATTGTTTGAAAAAGTATTTAAAAATCCGCGTTATGGTTTTAGCAGTATGATGGCAGGGAATTTTATATTTGGTTTAGCTGCAATTATTGGATGTGGAATTTATATTATTTTAATCGGAATATCTAACTATTATCAAATAGTATTAAATGAAATCATAATTTTGATAGTATGTATTCTACCTTTCGCAGCCTTTACTTATTATTATATATTCCATAAAGATAAATATTTGACCTATTTTAAAGAGTTTGATAATAAGCCAAAGGATTGGAAGGAGAAATGGAAATGGATAAGCCTTTTAACAATAGTGGCAATTATCTTGTTTTTGGTACTAAGCTTTATGTTTATGGATTATTTATCAAATATTAATCATTAGTAAACAATAATTCTTAATAAGCACATTGTTATGAGTATTTTGTCGTGTAGTAGCAAAGTGGCTGGCAATTAATAATACAGCCCCAGCTGGCGCATTCTATGACAAAAAGCAAATAAGAAGATTAAAATTTAAGATGCAAACTTATAAGTATTTACGAACGGAGTATTGCGATTTATTACAGCAAGTGCTCGGCTTATAATTTACACTTACATTATATAATCAGTAGGAGTTAAAATTTTAAAATGAAAAGACCAAAATCCGATAAATAAATCTCTCCCTGTTCAAAAAAACAACAAACAAAACACGCCCGATCCTGCTTGAATAAAGCAGGATCGTTTTTTTAGAGTTATTTCCAATAAACCGCTGTATCGCATAACCTCTAACCACCCACCAATCAGGGATATATTTAATTTTATTATAATTTCCTTAAACTCAAATTTTGTCTTGTTTTAATAAGTTTAATTCCAGTAATTTGCACGCTATTAATAATAAGACTAAATAATAATAATGAAATTGAAATTACTTATTTTGTTTGCCTTCATTTCTTCAATGGCGATGGCACAGGAGAAAGCGGGAAACAATGGCTCTGTTACAGGTACTGTAACAACAGCTGACGGAAACACTGGACAAGGCGTTGACGTAAAAGTAAAGGAACTGAATATAACCACTACTGCAGGAGCAGACGGAAGTTTTGAATTGAAAAATCTTCCACCGGGAAAATACACCATACAGGTTGCCAAAGGAAAATCTGATGGATATTCCCAGGAAATAGAGATCACTCCCGAAAACGAAAATGTACTTTTAAATATAAAGCTGGATTATTCTTCCCAAAAACTGGAAGAGGTGATCGTAAGTTCCGGAGGAAACCGTTTTGCTAAAAAAGAAAGTGATGACGTTTCCAAAATGCCTTTAAAAAACATGGAAAATCCACAGGTGTATTCCATTGTAAGCAAGGAGCTGATGAAAGAGCAGAATATTACAGATTATAACAGTGCTTTCAAAAATATTCCCGGAGCAGGTATTGCGGAAGTAAGAAACCAGGGAAGAACAACCAATATGTCCCGCGGATTTCCAACGCCACAGTTGGTGAGAAATGGAGTAGGCAGTTTTACCTATAACACGATCGATCCGGCGAACCTGGAGCGTATCGAAGTGATCAAAGGACCTTCAGCGACTTTATTTGGAAGTACGATTTCTTCATTTGGAGGTTTGTTCAACAGAGTAACGAAAAAACCTTTCGATACTTTTAAAGGGGAGATCTCTTATTCAGCAGGAAGCTGGGATTTGAACCGTTTTACAGCAGATATCAATACCCCGCTGAACCCGGAAAAAACAATGTTATTGAGATTCAATACGGCTTTTCATAGCGAAAACAGTTTCCAGGATGCAGGATTCAACAGAAGCTTTTTATTAGCACCAAGTTTTTCTTATGCTGTTAATGACAGACTGACTTTCTTATTGGATGTAGAATTCGGTGTATTGAAAGGAACTTCCCCAACAAGATTAGCCCCTTACATCAGCAAAGATCCAACGAAACCGGCACTGGCAACAAGCATAGAGGATATGAATATTCCTTATAGCCGTTCTTTTGCCAATAATACGGTAAACTATAACGGACAGCAATATAATATTTTTGCGCAGATGAAGTATAAAATATCGGATACCTGGAACTCACAAACGATCGTTTCCCGTACCAGATCTTCTTCTGAAGGATATGTGGTATCATTATCGGCTTTATCAGACACGACTCTAAGACAGTCGGTAACGAAGCAGGATTACCCTTATTACGGAACGGATATTCAACAGAATTTTATTGGAGATTTTAAAATTGGAGAGCATAGAAACAGAGTGGTTGCAGGTGTGGATTTTTACAGCCTGAAAGCCTATCGTAATGATGCAACAGTAAATATGCCGCCTATCGATTACAGAAACCCGGGAGCGGCTTACAATAATTTTACGATCTCAAAGATAGAGCCATTATTTGATAATGTAACCTTCAATAACTTTACATCGAACAACGAACAGACGTACAGCGCGTATGTGTCTGATGTTTTTAATGTGACGGATAAATTCATCGCAATGGCAGGAGTAAGGCTAGACCGGTATTTCAATAAAGGGTCATATTACCCGGAGAAAGATCTGACGGTTGGGGATTATAATCAGACGGCATTTTCTCCGAGATTCGGTTTGTTGTACCAGTTAATTGACAAGAAATTATCGCTGTTTACCAATTATATGAACGGCTTCAACAACGTAGGAGGTTCTGATTTTAATGGAAATCCTTTTAAACCAAGCCAGGCCAACCAATGGGAAGGTGGGGTGAAACTGGATCTTAATAAGATCAGTGCCACCGTGAGTTACTACAACATCCGAGTAACGAATATGACCCGTCCTGACCTGGATCATACGGAAGGCAGTTTCCTGATTCAGGATGGAACACAGATCAGCAAAGGTTTCGAAGCTGAATTGATCGCCAATCCGGTTCCAGGATTAAATATTGTGGCCGGATTCAGCTATAACGATAGTAAATATGCGAAAGCAAGTGCAGATGTAGATGGTTTAAGACCTTCCACAGCAAGTTCTCCAACGATGGCGAACCTTTGGGCGAGTTACCGTTTTATCAATGGACCGTTGAGCGGTTTAGGTGTTGGGATCGGTGGAATTTACGGAAGCAAATATTATCAGACGAATACCCATACCTTTACCTTCAGTATTCCGGAATACACGGTATTGGATGCTTCAGTTTTTTATGACAGACCTAAATTCAGAATCGGTTTTAAAATCGATAACTTAACCAACGAAAAATATTGGTCGTACCGTCTGGCAGCTCAGAATCCGACCAGAGTGACAGGAAGTTTTACATTTAAATTTTAATAATCAGGGATCCGGTGGCGAACAAGAAATTTAAAAAAGCAATACGACAGATTCATTTGTGGCTGGGTTTAGTGACCGGGATTATCGTCTTTGTGATTTGTATCACCGGATCCCTGTATGTTTTTGAAGAGGAGATACGGGATTCAATGGGTAAAGAATTTCTGCATGTCGAACCCGAATCAAAACCTTTTATAGGGCTTGAAAAGATCATCCTGAATTTCCAGGAGATCGCCCCGAAAGAGAAGATCAATTCGATCAGAATAAGCGAAAATGAACCTGGTGCAACTGTTCAGATCCTGAACAAAAAGAAACAGGTCTTTTATTTTAATCCATATACCGGAGATTTGGTTGGCAAACAAGGCAGTGATTGGCTCAATGTGGTTTATGATCTGCATACTTCCCTGATGCTGGGCGAAACGGGTAAAATGATTCAGGGCTGGAGCGTCGTGATCTTTTTATGCATGCTGGTAACCGGCTTAATCCTTTGGTATCCTGCAAAAGTAAAACAGGCGAAACAAAGTTTAACGATCAAATGGGAAGCTTCTGTAAAACGGAAAATTTATGATCTGCATAATGTATTGGGATTCTATGCCTCGATCTTTCTGATCATTATCGCGCTTACAGGAACTTATTTTGCTTTTTCAGGGGTTAAAACGGCTGTAGAGTTTGTATCCAACTCCAAATTAAGTAAGGGAGATCATTCAATGAAGATGACTATTGATCCGAAAGCTAATTTAGCAGTAAGATATAATGCGATCTATAAAACACTTACTGAAACTTACCCGGGTGCTATTTCAATGACTTATTCAATTAGGAAAAAAGATGAAATGCGTGTGCGGATGATCTATCCTTACCAATGGTCGGCCCGTAAACAAAATACTTTCTTTTTTAACCAGAAAACAGGAGAACTCTTACGTGGCAAGCTATACAAAAACAATAATGCAGCAGATACGGTGGAAGCGGCTAATTACGATCTTCATACAGGAAAATTTTTCGGAATTATAGGAAAGGTCTTATGGCTTTTGGCATCATTGATCGGAGCATCTTTACCTGTCACCGGTTTTATCATGTGGTGGAACAAAAGAAAAGCGAAAAAGAAAAAACCGAGAAAGCATCATCACCAGCATAGAATTTTGAAGAAACTGGAGGTAAAACAATAGATAACTTACGCTTTGGGATTTAAAAAAATCACTCTATTTTATAATATCATATCTCAAAAGATTATTCGTCTTTTTTAGGGCATTTTTGTTATTCTGCTCCATAATCCTATAAAATTCTGAGCTTGATACTTCTTTACCTTCCATATAAAAAGTCATCTTTTTACCATTATCCTGATGAGCTTCATCATTCATTTGTACAGAAGGTTTCTCATAAAAATTTTTAATAGCTTTTTTTAAATCATTTTCATTAATCGATAATAGATCTGACTGGAAATAATAGGGTATTTCATTGATGTTGAATTGAGGCAATGATTTTATTTCAATCAGACTAAATGAAATACCTTTGTTTTCATCTTCCGCTTTTATGATCAGACCAGGCAAACCCTGAAGCAGGTAAGGGCCATCCTGCACCGGAATATCAGTGGTAAACCATACCGTCCATTTTCTTTTGTATAAGGTAGTGGTTGCTTTTTGAGCAGAGTATCCCAAAATATTCTTTTTCTCATGAAAAATCTTCCAGTCCAATTTCTTTTGTAAACTTACTTTATAATCAATAAGGCAGTTTGTGTAGAAATTGATGTCAAAGCCAGGATAATTTTTTATAACGACATCCAAAAAATTGATGTTCTGATAAGGGAAATCACCCATTGGGGTTTCTTTATTTTTTATTAAAGAATCCAGTTTTAAAACTTCAGCAGCATAAAACTTAGATCCTTGTTGCCCTATATCCAGATTTAAAAATTCTTTTTCTTTAATTTCCAGATGGGTTGAATCCTTTGCTAAAAAATATTCATACACAAAACGTTTATTTTGAGCGTTAATAATTGATGAAACAAATAAGAAAAGGAAGATGAGTTTATACATTTCTTAAAATTAAAGGTCAGTTATACTTGAGTTAATATATTGTTTTTTAATATAATAAATGTAAAAATAGTAAAATTTAAAGTTTAATCTGGATATTGTGATATAATTTATTAACGCTGATCAATAAAGGCTTATATCTGTATTTTAACGTATGCCAAAGGGTTTAATGAAAGTTAATATATTATTTAAACTTGTTAATGTTTTGTTAAAAGGTAGTGCGTGTTTTTTGTGGAATTTTGCCAGGATAAAAAAAGATAAAATGAAGTTCCTGAAAAATCCCGTAATTATTCTTATTTCTCTTCTTAGCTGCAATGCTTTTGCTCAAAAGAATACACCCCAGAAAAAAGTAGTTTTTATCATTGTAGATGGTATCGCTGAAGATATGCTGAACAAAGCTGATATTCCCAATCTTAACAGGATTAAAAAAGATGGTGCATTACTGAAAGCTTATGTAGGTGGAGAAAAAGGGAGCTATAGCGAAACGCCAACCATTTCTGCAGTAGGATATAACAGCTTGCTGACAGGAACATGGGTAAACAAGCATAATGTGTTTGATAACGATATTAAAGATCCTAATTACAGTTACCCAACGATTTTCAGACTTTTCAAGGATCAGTTTCCCAATAAAAAGACGGCTGTATTTTCAACTTGGGAAGACAACCGTACAAAGCTGATTGGTGAAAACCTTGATGCTACAAGGAAAATAAAAATGGATTTTTCCTACGATGGAATGGAAAAGGACACCCTGCATTTTCCACATGATAAGCAAAGTGGATACATCCGTAAGATCGATAGTCTGGTAGCCGGAAAAGCAGCCAGTTATATCAAAGAAAATGCACCGGATCTATCATGGGTTTATTTAGAATTTACAGATGATATGGGACATCGTCATGGTGATGGTGATATTTTATATAAAGCGATTTCTTATGAAGACCGTTTGATCGGAAAAATATATGATGCCGTAAAAGAGCGTGAAGCAAAATACGGAGAAGATTGGTTATTTGTTGTGACTACCGATCATGGAAGATCAGCAAATAACGGAAAAGGACATGGTGGACAAAGTGATAGAGAACGTAACACATGGATAGCGATCAATAAACCGGGTATCAATGCCTATGCTAAAAATAACCGTGTTGCCATTACAGATATCCTTCCTACCATGACTGATTTTCTCAGCATAAAGGTACCTGAAAATGTTCAGCAGGAAATTGATGGGATTGATCTGATTAAAAACAGAACGGCCTATCAGTTAAAAGCTTCTTTATCACCTGATAAAACCCTGGAACTTACCTGGAAAACAACAGGCCCTTCTAAAGAACTTGCCGAAGTATATATTACCGATGCCAATAAGGTAAAAACCGGAGGGAAGGATCTCTACCAGTTATTGGGGCAGGTTAACCTAGGCAGTGGCAAGTTTACTTCTCAATTAAAAATTAATACTTCCAATATCTATAAGATCGTTCTGAAAACCAAAGAAGGTTTTCTGAATACCTGGATCACAACCAAATAAATAAGGAATCTACTTATGAAATTACACCTTTTAATCGGCCTGGGTTTAGTCACAGGCTTAGAAGTTTATGGTCAAAATGTACAGAAGATAGATGCTGCTGATACGATAGCGACCCACGAAAAAAAGATCGATGAAGTTGTTATTACAGCTTTAGGAATCAAGAAAGAAAAGAAAACATTAGGGTATGCAGTACAGGAGGTGAAAGGCGAAGTTTTCGAAAAAGCAAAAGAATCGAACTTTGTCAACTCACTCTCAGGACGTGTTGCAGGACTAACGATTAAGAACAGTACCGATCTTTTTCAGGATCCGGGAATTAATTTAAGAGGGTCTAAACCACTTATCGTTATCGATGGAATCCCAGACAGGACGGCTGACGTATGGAGAATCAATGCCGATGACATTGATAATATCAGTGTGTTGAAAGGACCTACTGCTTCCGCATTATATGGATCTGTGGGTAAAGATGGAGCGATTATGATTACGACCAAGAAGGGGAAAAAAGGAAGAATGAGTATCTCCTTTAATAACTCTACGATGTTTCAAAGCTCTTTTATCCGTATTCCAAAGGTTCAGACCGTTTACGGTGGCGGAAATAACGGGAAATATGCTTACATAGATGGAAGCGGCTCTGGAAGCGAAGGAGGTGGATGGATCTGGGGGCCAAAATTAGATCAGAAGGATCCTTCCACACCCAGCGGATATTATGAAACCCCACAATACAACAGTCCGATTGATCCGACAACCGGAAAACCAATACCACTACCATGGATCTCCCGCGGAAAGAATAATATTAAAAATTTCTTCGATACCGGAATTATTCAGTCCAATAACATCAGTGTGGACTGGGGAAATGACAAAGCAACTTTCAGGCTTTCCCTTTCCAATATTTACCAGAAAGGTATTGTTCCGAATACAGATCTGAAAACAACATCGATAAGTTTGGCAGGTTCTGTAAACCCTATTGAAGGCCTTACGATCAATTCTTCCTTAACCTACAATAGAGAATATACTTCCAATTTCCCGGAAGTAGGCTATGGGCCGACCAACTATCTTTATAATCTGGTATTATGGACGGGTGCTGATGTAGATGTAAGAGATTTAAGAAATTATTGGGTAGCAGGAAAAGAAGGTTATCAGCAAAGACATTACAATGTGTCTTATTATAATAACCCCTACTTTCAGGCTTATGAATACCAAAGACCTTATTATAAGGACAATGTAATGGGGAATGTAAACATGGAATATCAGATTATTCCGAAATTATCTGCCAAAGCCCGTGTCGGAACCAATGTATATGCTTTGAACCGTGAGTATAAGGAGCCTAAAAGTTATATTGGATATGGTAATAAATCATTAGGAAACTATACCCAGATAAATGGGAATTATCTTGATATCACCTCCGAGCTAGGTCTTAAATACCAGAATAGGTTTTCTGAAAACTTTATGCTGACAGGAGAGGGCTATGTATCCAATTATTACAGAGAGCTTAAGAAAAGTGAAATACGTACCGATGGTTTGGTAAATCCAGGCTGGTATAACCTTTTTAACAGTGTAGGGCCTTTATTTGCTCCAAAGGAGGGAAACAGAAAAGAATATGAACTGATCAATAGTGTGTATGGTTATGTAGATATGGAGATTTACAAAGCGTTCTTCCTGAATATGACTGCACGTTATGACAAAGTATCCACGCTTCCGGATGGAAATAATGCCTATTTCTATCCATCTGTTTCCGGATCAGTAATGCTGAATCAGCTGGTCACTCTTCCTGAATGGGTAAGTTTTGCTAAACTGAGAGGATCTTTAGCACAGGTTTCCAACGGTAAAATATCCGATGATACCTATGGCTATATTTCTGCATTTACAAAAAATGATATCAGTTGGAATGGGCAGTCAACATTTTCTTTTGGAAATACCCTCATCAACGCGAATATAAAACCTGAAACCTCAAACTCATGGGAGATAGGGACTAATATCGCGGTGTTGAAAAATAGGATCAATTTAGATGTGGCTTACTATCAAACCCGCGATTATAATAATCTGACCAATATTCCTTTGTCAGAAAGTGCAGGTTATGATTATTTTAAAACAAATGGAAATGTTTTCCAAAGAAAAGGAGTGGAGATTACCGTAAATGCGGATATTGTTAAGAAATCAGATTTTAGATGGAGTACTCAGCTGAATTTGAGTCATTACCGTAGATATCTAAAAGAAGCCTATGGAGGAAATGGATATACGACGATTTATAATCCTGCTAATGGCAGGGAGAATTTCATCAGAGAAGGTCAGAGGGCGGATCAATTAACTGCAGTACCTTATGAAACCTCACCTGATGGGCAACTGGTTCTGAAAAACGGATATCCTGTGAATTCTACAGCGCCTTTCGAATCCAATATGGGGTATTCTGATCCGGATTGGACCTATGGATTCTCTCATAACTTTGGGTATAAAAATTTCTCACTCTCATTACTGTTTGATGGAAGAATTGGTGGAACAATGTATTCTACAACCAACCAGAAAATGTGGTGGGGTGGTATTGATCCGGGAACAGTGAATCAGTACAGGGATGATGCTAATGCAGGAAATAATACCTATATTGCACCAGGAGTAAGAGTGGTTAGCGGCTCTATTACATACGATCAGAATGGGAATATAAAATCTGATACCCGTGTTTTCGCTCAAAATGATGTTGCAGTGAATTACAATGCTTATATGCAAAGTACGAGCAACGCTTTTGAAAGCAATTACCATTATTACAAACAAACTTTTATTAAATTAAGAGAGGTTACCCTTACCTACAATTTCGAAAAATCTTTTGCAGAAAAACTGAATGTCTCTTCAGCGAGTATTTCTCTGATCGGAAGAAACCTCTGGTTGGCTTCAAAGATTAAAAATGTGGATCCCGATTCCGGGGTAGACCAACTTCAGACTCCGGCGACCAGAAGTTTTGGGGTAAATCTTAATGTAAAATTCTAATTATAAAAACAAAAGAAATGAAAGCAGCTAGAATATACATATTCCTATTAATATCAGCAGCAAGCGTAATAAGTTGCAGCAAGACTGAAGATTTTCAGGATGATCCCAATCGTCAAACAAGTGTGGATGCAGAAAATATCCTTCCCGGAATTGAAGTAAGTACCTTTAGTAATATTAAGGCTGAAGCTGCCCTGGCATCCAGACAGCTCACCTACATCAATGGAGTGAATGCTCAACAGTATTACAACTGGCAGAGAGGATCTTTTGATGCTTATGACAATATTAAGCAGGTGGAAAAGATGATAGAGCAAGCGAATAAAAAAGGGGGGAAGGAGTATGTAGCATTGGCTCGTTTTTTCAAGGCTTATTATTTTATCTCATTATCTGAAACTTTTGGTGATATTCCTTATAATGAAGCAATAAAAATGGATAATTTTTATCCAAAATATGATGATCAGAAAAGCATTTATAAAAATGTTCTTGCTGAACTGGCTTTGGCTAATACGGAGCTTGCTAATATGAGTACAGTGATAAGAGGCGATATTATCTATAATGGAGATTTGTTTAAGTGGAGAAAACTGATCAATTCCTACCGATTGAGAATTTTAATGGATTTGTCCAAAAAGACAAATGATACAGATCTGAATGTGAAACAGACATTTGCTGATATTGTAAATAATCCTGCACAAAATCCAATTATGGAAACGAGTGAAGAAAGTGGGCAATTATCCTTCTATAATCTTGTCAATAACCGGTATCCATTTTTTAACAGTAATGATTTGAAAACAGCTTATTATATGGAACAGAGTTTTGTAGATAAGCTTAAAACTTCTAAAGATCCAAGGTTATTTAAAATGGCTGAAAAGAAAACGAGCACGGTAGGAACCACACCGACAGATCCTTTTAGTTTCTATGATGGATTGTACGGCAGTGGAGATTTAGGGCAAAATTCTATAAAAGCTTCTAATGGGTTGGCATCAAGGATTAATCCAAGATATTTTGATGATCCAATCAACGAACCTACATTACTAATGGGGTATTCAGAACTGCAGTTTGTTTTAGCCGAAGCGGTTGTACGTGGATGGATCAGCGGAAATGCAAATACCTATTATCTGAAAGCAATCAATGCTTCTATGAGCTTTTATAAAGTAAGTCCAACTGATGTTAGTGCCTATTTAGCACAACCCTCCATCAATCTGCAGCCTGGAACAGAGATCGAACAAATCATGGATCAAAAGCATACGGCATTGTTCTTTAATACGGGCTGGAGAATATTTTATGATCAGAGAAGGACGGGATTTCCTAAGTTCAATACAGATGGACCGGGTATTTTGAATAATGGAAAAATTCCTAAAAGATGGATGTACCCTGCATCAGAAAATAGCACGAACAATGCAAATCTTAACAGTGCCATTACCAAGCAATATCCGGGTGGTGATGATATTAATGAAACCATGTGGCTGATTAAATAAAAGATAAATAAACTTAATGTTTTATTTAAATAGATCTCGATACATTTTCCTCCATTTCATTACGAAAAACACTCGATCTGACGGTAGAAGAATGTTTGTATTGTGAGGAGAAAATGAACAACGTCACTTCGAGTAGATTTTGAAAAAATCGTATCGAGAAGTATTTACTTTTGAAATAGTAAGATTATAAAAATTTGATTTCAAACAGAACTTCTTTAAAGTTTAAAGCTTAATTAAAACTGATCACAAATAAAACTCCTGTCTCAATGAGGCAGGAGTTTTTTATCGTGGCATATAAAGAGATCAGTTTCATTTTATTCATGAAGTATCAATATGGCTTTGATGGATTTATTTAATACCTCATTTACAGTACTGCTTGCAAATAAGCGGTAAATGATATTATGATTTCGTTTTACCAGGCAGAGGATATCGGTTTCATTTTGCTCTATAAAATCTATAATTCCGCTTGATGTTTTACCGTCATCCTCAACATAGTTAAAGTTAATTTCTACCGAAGGAAGCTGTTCTTTTAATTTTTTTTCACCATTTTTTATGGATTTAGGATCCATATCCTTTTCGGAAATATGAAGGATCTCCAGCTTCTTTGGCTTGGTTGCCTTCAGTATCTGGTTGAGTGCTTTAACATCCCTTACTGATAATCTGGTTGTTTTATAATCCGTAGCCAGGGTGACCACCGGAACAGATGGTAAAGTACTTTCTAAAGGCACAATTAATGTTGGAATACGCATTTTTGTAACCGCCATGCTGGCATTGCTACCCACAATTCCTTTAATACCAGTAGCTCCTGTAACTCCCATTACCAGGAATGATACAGAATTATATTCGACATATTTGGTGATGACCTTACGCAAAAAGCCTACATCACATATGGTTTTAACCTGCACATCTTTATAGTCTTCATTTTGTTTGAACGTTTCGGCCCATTCTTTTAAGGCAGATCTTTTTTTAGCGTAATAATCTTCAATGAAAATAGCATTGTATGTGCTGTTATTGATGCCTTCTGTTGGATGTATAGCATGAATAACCGCAATTTCCATCTGCAGGATTTTAGCAAGAGACAATGCGTATACCATCGCATTGCTGGCACTGTTTGAAAAATCTGAGGCAACAAGTATTTGTTTCATTTTTTTTCGGTTTTAATAAAGTGAATTAATCAAAATTTGTGATCTTATATAAACAGATGGAAGAATAGAAATAACAATAAAGATAATAAAATAGAAACAGGTAAGGTAAGTACCCAGGCAAGACCGATACTTTTTAATGTACCTGCATTCAGGTTGCTTTTACCGCCTGATGCAACCATGGAACCTGCTATACCACTTGATAATACATGGGTCGTACTTACCGGTAACCCCAAAAGTGTGCTCATACCAATAGTGGATGCTGCCACAATTTCACTTGAAGCGCCCTGGGCATAATTTAAATGTTCATTTCCTATTTTTTCTCCGATGGTTACTGCAATCCTTTTCCAGCCTATCATTGTACCTAATCCCAATGAAACAGAAATTGCAATAATAACCCAGATGGGAGCGAATTCGGTTAGTTTTTTAAGTTCAGATGCCTGATGGTTAAGGGCTGTTCTATTACTTTCATTAATGACGAGGACTTTATTTTCATTAAGTGCTTTAATTGATTCTACCAGTGCTTCTACTTGTTTTCTGAATTTATAAGTCCCTTCCTTATCTTTTTCACTTTTAAATTTAAGATGTGTTTTTACAGCATTAATATCAGTATTGAGCTTGGTGAATTCTGTACTATTTTTCGTATTGTCTGCAGCAATTGTTTGCAAAATCCTTTCCGTTTGGTTTAGCGTAGTGATAATTTTATCGTTAGGAATACTGTGGTCGATTGCAAATTTGGCGGGTAGAAAAGCAATCAGTATCAGCATAAACAGACCAACGCCCTTTTGACCGTCGTTACTGCCATGAAAAAAGCTCACCAAAGTACAGGTGGTTATCAGAATGGCTCTGATTAATAAAGGAGGTCTGTCATTTTCGCCCTCAGGGATATGAAAAAGAGCTTTGTATCTGACTACATGTTTTAAAAACAGCATCAGTAAAATGGCTAAACCAAATCCAACAATAGGGGAAAGAATAAGTGATAAACCGATTTCTTCAGCTTTATGCCAGTTTACGCCATTACCCCCATAATACCATGTAAAGCCTAAGCCGGCACCGATCAAAGCACCAATAAGAGTATGTGAACTTGAACAAGGAATACCTAAATACCAGGTTCCTAAGTTCCAAATGATAGCCGCTAGCAACACGGCAAGTACAAGACTTGCTCCAACAGCTGTTGGCAAGGTCATTAAGGTATCCATTGGGACCAGTTTCAATATTCCCATGGCTACAGCAATTCCACCTGTAAAAACACCTAAGAAATTCCATAATCCCGACCATGGAATGGCAATAACAGGTTTAAGTGCTTTCGTATAAATAACGGTGGCTACTGCATTGGCTGTATCATGGAATCCATTTACGAACTCAAATGCTACCACGGCAAGCATACAAAGTGCAAAAACGATGACAAGACCTGTAGTTAAATCTGATTCCCCTAAGAAAGGGATGAGTTTATTTAAAAGCATAATGTGCGTTTTCTTGTTTAAATTGAGTTAAGTTGATCGTTTGGGATAGGTCGTCAGAACTTTTAATAGATATACTATGCACTACACCAACTATCAGCGGTATCGCAATCGAGCTCTAAGAGCATCATCTTTAAGATCATTGGTAATATTTTTAAAATTTGTGAAACGATTATCTGAATCAGAAGGAAGGATAATCTCAGGAAATTGTGTGTTTTGAAATTGAATTTGTAGATACTCCCTGGTTTTACGATCGTGTAGATTGTAATTTAATGGAGTATTGTTGTTTTGCGCTGCAGAGATAACAGATAGAGCCAGCATTAATAGCAACAGATCTTTTTTCATTTCTGTAAAAGTAGAATGTCTATATTATTCTAATGTCAATAAATGATTAACCTTCTGTTACATATTTTTGAAAAGAGAATCTATTTCGCTTAGTAAATCGTTTTATTTAGAAATAAAAAAGACCCGGGAAGGCTCCCAGGTCTAAAAGAATATTAAAATAATGAGTTGTGACAGATTTAAATGGGAAGGCTCAAATCATTTTGCCTTCAGGAGAATACTTAGCTGAATTTTTTAATGGCTTCCGGTGTTACTGGAGTGAAAAAGTTGATTAAATTTCCATCAGGATCACAGAATAGGAGCGACCGGTTACCCCAGGGCATGGTAGTCGGAGTCTGAATAATGTTATCTGTCATATTTTTAATCCTTTCATATTCGTCATCAACATTGGCAACAAGAAATTCTATAATGCTGCTTTTACTACCAGTTGATTCTGTCATATTTTCACTAAACATCTTCATAGTGCGGGTGCTTCCGATAGCCAGAGTAATTGAATCTGTTGAGAGTTCAGCAAAATCTTCTGTAAACCATTGAGCCGTTAATCCGATTGCCATTTCATAAAATTGAACAGATTGTTTGATGTCTTTTGTAATAATTCTTAATGAGGTTAACTTCATAATGTTTTAAATATTTAAACAAAAGTAAGGCAGGGTTATGACACCAGCGTGTCAGGAGGTTTGGACTTTTTTATAAAAGCTTTTATCTAAATAAAATGTTTAAAGACAAGTTTCTTAATAAAGTATTGGATTTAGAGAATTCTTCAACTTTTTAGAAAGGCTGATTCTCAGGTAGATGATATTTTGTACATTGTCAATTAATTAAACATGAGTAAAATACATAGCTTATGAAGACAAAATATATCTTCTGTAGTTTCATCCTTTTACTGTTACTGAGTTGTGGCAAAAAGGAAACGATATATAAGGGACAATATCAAAATCAGCCGGTTACAGTGAATATGAAGTCAACCCCAAACTTCAGCTCAAATACAGTTGATTATTATGTTCAACTTGGTGACTTAGAGCCGGTAACTATTAATGCCCATACAATAGATCTTTATGGCAGGCCTTACAGCTATTCTATTTTTAAGGATATTCCTTATTTTATGATTGAACCAGATACCATTACCTACAAAAACAGAACCGGAAATAATGACATAAAAACAACCATGCTCTATATAGATCCCAAAGAGCATGACGTGAAAAGCTTTACTGCCTATGCCGGTTTTTTTTCTAAAGAATGGCCTCAGATACAAGAAAAATTACGTAAACTTCCCAATATTTACTTTGATATAAATCTTATAGGCGTTGCATATACCCAAAATAAAGACCTTATACAGTATTTTGAAGGAGAGAAAAATGGTAAACCTTATTTCTTTGATATCACTCCGGATGGTGTTATCTCATTTCATGAAGGAACGCCTGAGAAAAATGACTTCAATCTCCAAGGAAGTGGTTTGGCAGAAAAAGTAGAAATGCCAGGCAATGTGATCAATATGATTGATACTACCTTTTATAATCGATCCACATTACGACAGTTTAAAGACAGCTATGGTAAGAACATGGAAGATTATTTTACAATCAAAACAAAGCAATAGTCTTTCCTTTTCTTACTAAAGATTAAATAGAAATATTTCGATATTCATTCGCTGAATTTTCAATCTTAAAATTAGATGTATTTTTATACATTCGCAATCTAATGGTACTGCCTGGGTAAAAGGTTTCATTAGTAAAACCATGAAATACAGATATAATGATCAGTACAAAACTTTTTCAGTATGATAATTTCCCCAATATCAATGGGGATAGAATATCACTAAGACAGATTTTAGACAAAGATATTCCTGAGCTTGTTGAAATATCTTTCTATGATGCTATTCAGGCAGAGACTGTTGAGCAAGCAGCAGAAATGCAGTCTAAAATTAACACAGATTATATCAATGGAAACTCAATTCATTGGGCTATCGTAGATCATGCGACCGATAAGATTGTTGGAACCTGCGGCTATTACAGGGGTTTTAATAAAGGAGAAGGAGAATTAGGCTGTGTTTTATTACCCCAATATAAAGGGAAAGGGTATATGACGGATGCCATGTTATTGGCCATTGATTTTGGTCTTCATCAGATCGGGCTCAAACGTATCTGGGCTGCCACAAGTCAACAAAACACAAAAGCAATACAGCTTCTGGAAAGACTGGGATTTAAGAAAATTGCGGATCTGGATGATAATGAAATCGAATTTGAGTTAAGTCAAAAGAGTTGATAATAAACTAATTATTAAGTGACCATGTTATGAAAGAGGATGCTTTAATAAAAAATATTTCCAAATATGTAACCCTGACACCGGAAGAGATTTTAATTTTTAAAAGTTTCTGGACTGAAAAGACTTTGGAAAAAGGAGACTATCTTTTGAGAAACGGAGATGTTTGCCGATATGATAATTACGTGGTTTCAGGATTATTAAAAGCATTTTATATCAATTCTGAAAACGGGAACGAGGAAATTCTCTATTTCTCAATCGATGACTGGTGGGCTACCGATCTGGACAGTTTTTCCAGACAAAAGGCTTCTATTTACAATATACAGGCACTTGAGAAAACCATTCTTTTACAGATCAATCATCACTCTTTTCAAAAGCTTTTAGTAAAAATACCACAGTTGGAGCGGTATTTTCGGCTTATATTGGAAGGATATCTTGTGGCATTGCAAAAAAGAATTATTTACAATAATATATATGATGCCGAACACAGGTATTTTGATTTTCTAGAAACCTATCCGAATATCGCTTCAAAAGTACCTCAATATTTAATTGCTTCCTATTTAGGGATCTCTGCAGAATTTATCAGCAGACTGCGAAAAAAAAATAAATCATCTTGAACTAGATCAATTTTTCTACATTTTATAATTGGGAATTTTGCTTCATAATAATTACGAAGCAATGAAAAAAGTATTGATCATTAACGCAAGCGTTAGAAATGAAAGGTCCTACAGCCGAAAACTTTCACAACTTTTTGTTGATAACTGGAAATCGAAATATCCACTGGATATATTTAGTTACCGGGAAGTGGGAACTGATATAATTCCGGGGATTGATGAGTCCTGGATTGCGGGAGCATTTATAAAGCCCGCAGATAGAAGTGAAGCCAGTGAAAGAGCATTAAGTCTAAGTAATGAGCTGGTGAATGAATTGAAAGAACATGATATCTATGTTATTGCTACACCCATGTATAATTGGTCGATACCAAGTGGGTTGAAGGCATATATAGATCAGATTATGAGATTCAATAAAACCTGGAAATTCAGATCCGGAGTTCCTGATGGTGATTATGTAGGTCTACTTGAAAACAAAAAGATGTTTATATTGTCAAGCAGAGGCGATACCGGTTATTGCGAAAATGAGAAAAATGGGCACATGAATTTTCAGACTACCTATTTGAAATTTATTTTCGGTATTATGGGAATAGAAGATATGACCATCTTTTCGTTGGATAACGAAGAATTTGGTGGTGAGATATTTGAAAAATCTAAAAATGAAATCTTTGAAACGATAAGTTCAATAGAATAAAATCAGGCTTAATACATCACCCTAAAAACCACAGTTCAAAGCTGCTTCCTTCCTCCAGTGCCTGATAATTGAGGTATCCGCCATGCGCTTCCATAATACTTTTAGTAAGGGTAAGCCCAATTCCTGAACCGTTATCTCTTGTAGTGAAGAATGGAAGGAAGATCTTGTCTTTGATCTCGGTCGTAACCCCTAAACCATTGTCGGTTACACTCACTATAATACGATTGTTATGAGATCGAACGGTTGTTTTGATTATTTTATGTTCTTTGTCAGAAACAGCAAAAATAGCGTTAAGGTAAAGGTTAATAAGACTTCGTTCTATCATTTTCTCATCTGCTGAAACGATAAAATCTTCTATTTCCAAAACAGGCAGAATATGTTGTTTTTCAAATTCACGTTTCAGAAAACTAACGGCAGACTCAATCACTTTTTTCAAAGAAACACGGGCCAGGACAGGTTTAGGTAATTCTGCAACCTGTCGGTAATTATCTACAAAGCTTAAAAGTTGTCTTGATTTAGAATTAATGATCATCAGGCTTTCTCTCATTTCCTGCTGATCTTCTTGATCTACAGTCTCCTGATTGCTGATATATTCCAGATTCTGGATCAGGCTGTTAACAGGAGTCAGGGTATTCAGAAGTTCATGAGAAATAACCTTCATCAGATTATTCCAGGCCATCTTTTCTTTTTGTTCAATGATTTTTTGAACAGATTCCAGAGTAATAACATAAAATCGATGTTGCGTATTTCTTACCTGTTTGGTTCTGAGAGAAAAGGACTGTTTCGAATTTCCCCGAATAGAAATATCAAAAAATTCCTGAGAACTGTTATATCCGGTATCTTCAATAATTTTATAGAACTCCGGAACTTTTGAGGCATAGAAATTCCAGCTGTTATATTTAGGGATTTGTAGAATATCAAGAAAAGCGTCATTTACATAAAAGACATCCCAATCTTTACTATTTTCTGAAAGGATCATAAGACCCGTTTCCATCTGATCCAGAATACTTTCATAGAGGAGTTTGTAGGAGGATAAAGAAAATTGCTCCTCTTTGCTTTGGTAATATAATCGTATGCTGCTGTCCAGAAGTTCTGTTCCGTCTTCTTTGGGAAATAGTGAAAAATCTTTTCTTCTGATCGATGAGATGATTTTTTCGGTTTTTGAAATCTGTGTTGTTAATGAGGAATTAATTAAAACTACGAAAACGATCATTATGCCACCAAAAAAAATAGCGCTAAACCATTTCTCTTCCAAAAAGAAATGATAACATACGATTCCACTTAGTATAGCAAGGAAGTTATAAATTAACCATAGGTAATTGTATTTACTCATAATTTACCAATATTTTAATAATAAAAAATAACAATTTTGTACTTGCCTTTTTTTATTTCACGATTAAGGCCCGACATCTGATATCTGGTATCCGCTTCTATCATATTCCAAATTTCTCCATTCTCCTGTAAAGAGCAGCCCGGGAGAGTCCCAGATCTTCTGCGGCTAAAGAAATATTTCCGGTATGCTTTTTTAAAGCTTTTTTAATCAGGATCTCTTCCATTTCTTCAATATTGAGATTGGTGATTGTATTTTCATTTTCTTCGGGCTGAGGCATTAATAGCTGAAGATTGATATCTGTTGAAAGAATAACACTTCTCTCAATGGAATGATCCAATTCCCGGATATTTCCCGGCCATGGATAATTTTTTAGGATAAGCAGTAAATCATCATTAAGTTCCAGATTAGGTTTATGATATTTCTGCTTATAACGATCCAGAAAATACTCTGCCAAAAGGGCAATATCTTCCTGTCTTTCCCTTAAAGCCGGAATCTGAATTTCTACCGTATTGATTCTATAATACAGATCCTGACGAAAACGGTTTTCAGCAACTGCTTTTTTCAAATTTTCATTGGTTGCAAAAATAAAACGCACATCCAACAAACGTTCTTTAGATTCTCCTAATCTCGATAATTTTCTATTCTGTATCAGACTTAGTAGCTTCGTTTGAAGTTGGAGGGGAAGATTTCCAATCTCATCAAGAAAAACGGTTCCATTTTGAGCATTCTCGATTTTTCCCGCGTAATCCTGATAGGCATCTGTAAATGCACCTTTTTTATAACCAAATAATTCTGATTCAAAAAGACTTTCCGAAATACTCCCTAAATCAATATGAACAAATGGTTGATTTTTTCTATCAGACTGCTCATGTATGGATTCTGCCAGTACATATTTTCCGGTTCCGTTTTCTCCCAAAAGAAGGATGTTAGCATCTGTAGGAGCTACTTTTCTGATCTGCTCAAGAACTTCCTGCATTTTCAGGGAATGACTTTCCAGTTGATACTGGTTGTTTTTTTGACTCACATTTTCCCATTGGCTAAGCTTTTTATTTTTTCTGGAAATATCTACAGCAAGATTAACAGAAGCGTATAACTTCTCATTATTCCAGGGTTTTAGAATGAAATCCGAAGCTCCATTTTTTAAAGCTTCTACAGCCAGTTCTACTTCGCCATATGCAGTCATCAAAATAATAGGAAGATGAGGTTCAAGTGTTTTGATTTCGTTCATCCAATATAGGCCATCTTGTCCATTCTCAAAACCTTTTCTGAAGTTCATATCCAATACAACAGCATCGATCTGATTTTCGATAATGAATTTCATGATCTGAGCAGGCTTACTGAGACAGCTTACTTCTGAAAAAAACTTTTTAAGCCAGACCCTTGCAGAGAACAGAATATCTTCATCATCATCTACAATTAAAATATGAGCTTCTTTTTTACGCATGTTATTTTTTATTGAATGTATTAAAGCTAGTTCTTTATTATTAAAAATCTTCGGTTAAGTGTTCATTTTCGCACAAGAAGTGTCCGATAATGAACAGTTAATGCCCTGTTATCAAAAGTATTATTTCAGATTTTCAGGGACTTATAGGTTTATATTTTTCTGGCACTTCTGTTGTGTAATCTATTGTAATAAAAAGAGTTATCTTTATTATGGATACGAAAATAGTAAAAAAGAAATCGAAATTAAAATTTGTTTTAGGTGGATTGGGAGCAGTAGTTATATTATCGTTGTCGGGAATGTATTTTAACCAACAGAAAAAAACCTATAATGTGGCTTCAGAAGATATTCAGACGGATAAGGTTACCCAGGGTAAGTTTGAAGATATGCTGATGGTTACCGCACAGACACAGTCTCTTAATTCCTCTCTGGTAAATGTTCTGGAAGGAGGTGCTGTTAAAGAAATTTTTGCTGAAGATGGGCAGATGCTTACGAAAGGGCAGCCTATTGCAAGGGTGTATAATCCCAATACGGAATTCAACTATATGAATCAGGAAACTGGGGTTATGCAGCAGATCAGTCAGATGAGGACAACGCTCCTGGAACTGAAAAATCAGGAACTGGCTCAGGATAAAGAAGTACTGCAGGCACAGAATGACTACAATACGGCACTTCAAAATTTTAATCTTCAGAAGCGTCTTTATGATGCTGAGATTGGAAAAAAAACAGATTATGACATCAGTATGCAGAATCTTAATTACCAGAAACAACGAAAATCAATTGTAGAAAACGGATCTTCCAGTGAGAAAAAGTCCCGAAGCTCTCAGATGTCAGCGATTAACACTTCGATCGGGCAAATGGATAAAAGTCTCCAGATCTTGCGCTCTAACAAGAATAATTTCCTGATTATGGCTCCAGCTTCCGGAAGGCTCTCGTCCTTTACGATTACAGAGGGAGAGAACCTGACCAGCGGTCAGAGTATCGGAAAGATTGACCAGATGGACGGTTATAAGCTGGTCGCGAAGGTAGATGAGTATTACATCAATAAACTCCAGAATGGGATCAAAGGAATCCTTGATAATGACAGCCAGCCTTATGAAGTAGTGATCACAAAAATTCTTCCAGAAGTAAAAGACGGACAATTTTCTGCTGAGCTTAATTTTACCAATAAGAAGCCTGCAAATCTGAAAATAGGGATGACTTTTGGAGTAAAACTAAAACTTTCGGCAGATACGCAAAGTACCATGATTCCTAAGGGAAATTTTTCCAAAGACACGAACGGAAAATGGGTATTTGTTGTAAAAGGAAATAAAGCTGAAAAAAGAAATATCAGTCTGGGAAGAGAGAATCCATTATATTATGAGGTGAAATCGGGACTGAAGGCTGGGGAAACAGTTATTGTATCCGATTATTCTGATCTTAAAAAATATGAGATCCTCAACATTAAAAATTAAAAATATGAATACTTTTAATTTCATAGAAGTGTATGATTAATAAAAGTATTCCTTTAACATAATAAAATTTCACTGATGAGCCTTAAACAGCGCGTAGTCAGTATCATAAATACTAAAATTAAAAAAATAATTAAAATGATCAATATTCATAATCTTTCAAAAATTTATCAATCAGAAGATGTACAAACTCATGCATTAAATAAAGTGAGTCTTAGCATTAAGGAAGGAGAATTTTTAGCTATAATGGGACCTTCAGGTTGTGGTAAATCAACATTTCTAAATATCCTTGGGCTTTTGGATTCTGCTTCAGCAGGTTCTTACCAATTTTCAGAAGTGGAAATGGTAGGACTTAATGAAAAAAGAAAATCAGATGTTCGTAAAAGAAATATAGGTTTTATTTTCCAGAATTTTAATCTGATAGATGAATTAACGGTCTATGAAAATATCGAACTTCCTTTGATCTATAACGGAATTTCACCTTCAGAAAGAAAGAGGAGGGTAGAAGAAATTATGGAGAAAATTAACATCAGCCACCGTGCAAAACATTATCCACAGCAGCTTTCGGGAGGTCAGCAGCAAAGAGCAGCTGTAGCAAGAGCTTTGGTAACAAAACCTAAACTGATCCTTGCTGATGAGCCAACAGGAAACCTGGATAGTTCAAATGGAAATGAAGTGATGAACCTTCTGGCAGAACTTCACAGAGAAGGTTCTACAATTGTGATGGTAACGCACTCTTCATATGACGCGGGGTATGCTTCCAGAATTATCAATATGAAAGACGGAGAAATTTTTAATGAGGAACATGCTTCCCAGAGAAAAGATGTATTTGCAAAAGCAGATGCTGCAGAATTTGAATAAATCAGGAGATTTTCCGGCTTGTATTACTCAGATCATACCAAAATGATCAATAACATTCATTATTAATAACATACAATTATGCTTAAGAACTGGCTCAAAATTGCTTTGGTCAATTATAAAAAAAACGCATTATCCACGATCATCAATATATTTGGACTCACCGTAGGTCTTACAGGATTTATGATGATCCTGATGCATTGGAATGATGAGGAATCTTATGAAAAATGGAATCCTAAAAAAGATCAGGTTTATGCTTTTCAGCTTTATACCAAAAAAGATAATGCTTATGGAAGTACTATATCTTATCCAATGGCATTTAGTGCTTCAAAAAAAATCCCAGAAGTTCAGGATTATTTGCTTTTCAGCAGCCCAACAGGCTATAAGATGAAGACAAAATACCGGACAGCTTATCAGCAAGACGGACTTTTATCATCAGAAAGCTTCTTTAATTTCTTCCCGTTTAAAATAATTTCAGGAGAACCTAAAGATGCTTTAAAAACAGAAACATCTATTGCTATTTCTAAGCAAACGGCAATAAAATTATTTGGAAGGACCAATGTTACCGGAGAATCAATAAAAATTGAAAATAAGGAGTACATCGTTACGGCGGTTTATGAAATTCCAGAAGGAAACAGCCAGGTAAAACCGGAATTTATTATCAATCCCGTAGAGCAGTTGAGAAATGACAGGGAGCATTGGAGTGACTTCAAGTACGGATCTTTCTTTATGCTAAAAAAAGGAACAGATCCTGCTGTTTTTGAGCAGAAATTCAATAGAGATATTATTGAAATGAGGGCGGCTATTGAAGCTAAGGCTTCTGGTATAAGTGTACAGGAGTTTTTGGAGAAGTATGGCCCAAACAATGGTTTTCTGACTCCTTTAGATGAAATTAGACTCCATGCAAAAGCATCATGGTTTGGAGTTGGAGATTTCAAAACGATACTCATTCTATTTTTCCTATCAGTGATGATCGTGGTTTTATCTGCCATCAATTTTATTAATTTAAAAACGGCAGAAGCTTCACAGAGAGGAAAAGAAGTAGGCGTAAGAAAGGCGATCGGAGGGACAAGGTTTTCTCTGATGATGCAGTTCCTTTTAGAGACCTTTATGATATGTATACTGTCGTATTTTCTTTCGTTGGCACTAACGGAACTTTTACTTCCCAATTTCAATAAGTTCTTTGATAAAGAAGTAAAACTGAATGATTGGCATATCTTCATCTATTCATTGGGAATGGTACTTGTAGTCACTTTAATATCCGGACTCATTCCTGCCTTCTATCTTTCAAGCTTCAAAGCCATTGAAACCCTTAAAGGAAACTTTTCACGAAGCAAACATGGGATCTGGTTGAGAAATGGAATTCTTACCCTCCAATTAATGATTTCTTCATTTTTTATTATCGGTGGCCTGATTGTAAACAGCCAGGTAAAACATATGATGAATAAAGATTTAGGTTTTAATGGAAAACAGATCATGCTCATTACCTTCAACGAAAATAATCCTAAACCATGGTTAAAATATGAACGTCTTAAAACTCAACTTTCAAAGATAAATGGAGTAGAAGCAGTTTCTTATGGTGAAGCTGTTGCAGGAAGCAATCGGAGAAGCAGTTCAAATATGGATTGTATGAACCAGACGATTAATTCAGATTACAGTTCAATGGATTATAATTATCTCGAATTTATGGGTATAAAACTATTGAAGGGACGGTGGCTGAATCCTGAACTTGCCTCCGATACGATCAACAATATGATTGTAAATGAAGCGTTCGTAAGAAAATTTGGCTGGAAGGACGATCAGATACTTCAGGGTAGCTTCACTCCGGGATTTGATGACAGTAAAAAATACAGAGTTGTAGGAATTGTCAAAGATTTTAATTTCAGAAATCTAAAACTTAAAGTAGAGCCGATCGCGTTTTTCCATTATAAAGAAACCGATCGCAAAAGATTTGATGTGTATAATATTCAGGTGAAAATTAAACCTGATGATATCGAAGGGACAGTTAATGGGATTAAAAAATACTGGGAAAATTCTGTAGAGCCGGGGTATCCTTTTGAGTATTATTTTGTCAGCCAGCGTTTTGCCAGAACTTTTGTGCAATACGAGAAACAGAAAACCACATTTTCTATTCTTAATGCGATGGTATTGATGGTTGCTTTATTAGGACTTTTCGCACTTTCTTCCTTAATGATTGAGCAAAAACTGAAAGAAGTAGCGATCAGAAAAACATTGGGAGCATCAGACCGTATTTTGGTTTTTGGATTAACGAAACAATTCCTTTGGATCGCAGTCATAGCGGTATTTATGAGTATTCCGATCTGCTATTACCTGATGAATGAATGGTTGAAAGATTTTGCTTACAGGATTGATATGCCGGTCTGGCCATTTATTGTGAGTTTCTGTGTCCTGTTGGCATTAACGTTTGCTGTTGTAAGTATCAAAGCTTATAAAGCAACAAAAGTGAATTTAGTGAAATATCTGAAATATGAATAATTAAGTTCCTCATTAAAAATTGCTTTTAAAATATATTTAAATCAGAACGTACTCATGAAAAATTTCATTTTCATATTTTTTATCAGTCTTTATCCCGGACAGCAGTCCTGGAATCTGCAACAATGCCTGGACTATGCCTCTGCAAATCATCCATTGATCAAGCAGGCGACTGTTGCGGTTAAGAAAAACGAAAGACTGATCAGCGCATCACAAGGGATGTTGCTTCCTTCTATAGGAGCAGGCGTTAATCATACATACAGCTTTGGTTCTTCAATTAACCAATCGAGCAATCAAAGAGGAAAGCTAAATACTCAATATGATGAGTTTAATGTAAAAGCGGATTGGGAACTTTTTAATTGGAAAAATTTTCTTACTATTTCTCTGTCCAGGCTTAATAAAGAAACCAGTAACTACAAGCTTAAACAAGCTCAGAACGACGTAAAGCTTAATGTTATTCAGATGTTTTTTGCTTATCAGAACAGCAGAAGCTGGCTTGAAGTTTTGGAAACTCAGATCTCAGGAATTGAAGATCAGATCAAGCGTACTGAAAAGGAAGTAGAGATAGGGAACAGGCCTAAAAGTGATGTATATGACATCAAAGCCAATTTAGGAACTCTTCAAGAACAATGGGTGTCTGCAAAAAACCAACGTGATCTGTCCAAAATTAATCTTCTCAATGCGATGGCTGTTACTAAGGATTCAATCGATTTTGTGATGAATGATGATGGGGTCTTTTCTGAAGCCGAATTTCAGGATCCGGATTTTACAAAAAAGTTATTGGAGAAAAATCCTGCCTATCAATCGGTAATGGCAGAGATCGATGCTCAGAAAAAGAGAGCAGACGTTGCAAGAGCAGATTATTTACCTACGATCAATGGCAGATACAGCTGGTCCAGCTTTTATAATAAAGTTTTAGGAAAAGATGATGCTTCTGCAATAGGATTCTCAGATCAGTTTGCACAAAACAAAAATCAGTCTTTATCTTTTGGACTCAATATCCCGATTTTCAATAAATTACAGGTGAAGAACAATGTGGAAATAGCCAAACTGAATGTGATCAATTCCAATTACGACAAGGAATTGGTTGTCAATAATCTTACACAGAGTATTAACTCTATTAAGGCTCAGTTTCTGAATGCCCAGGAGAAATATCATCTTCTGGATCTAAATTTTGAAAATCAAAAACTGTCTTTCCAGAAGTCTGAAGAAAAATATAAGGAAGGATTAATGGATGCCTATACCTTTTTCGTGGTGCGGAATGGATGGCTTCAGGCCAATTATAATCTGATAAGCAGCAAGAATGATGTTATCCAACAAACTGAGCTGTTAAAAGTATTGGAATCCGGTTTATAGATTTGAAAAACGAATTTCAGTATTAAAAAAAATAACCCTATTTAACATTCATTATATTGAAGAGGCTATTTCGGAATTTCCGAAATAGCCTTTTTTATCTGATATTATTAATTGGGTTGCTGGATAACAAAATCTCTTTTGCTAAGCGTATGCGCTGAAAAATATCCTAAAGCACCATTATTAATATTGCTTGGTGGATTGGCAGGGGTAACACCAGCACCACCGTCATCCATAATTTGAAGCAAAGCACTATAATAAGTAAATACATTATTGTCTATGGATTGCATTTCAACATGAATGGTATCTCCAACTACTACGAGAACATCATCAGGATCATCGCCGTCATCATTAGGCAGGAATAATGGCCTTTGGTTGGGTAATCCGTTATTTACATTATCTGAAAATACATTAAAGGTCTTCTTTGGTTTGTTGTTGACCGTAAAAGTAAAAAGATAGCGGTTTCCTAACGCTATAGGATCCGTAAAAATAGGTAAAAGGGTAAAAGTCGTTGTACCTCCGAAAACAAAAGAATCTTGTTTCAGACCTTCAAAATCTACGGCTGCAGGCATGGTACTCTGAGCAGTATATTGTTTTCCTTCGGCCTGTATTTTCAGACTATAGGTTCTACCGCTTACCCCGGTAAAAGCGTTCGTCTGGTATTTTCCGTCACCTATATACTGTAAGGTTTCTGTTTGGCCTGTATTATCACTTACAATAACCTCAGCATTGGTCACTGCGGGATATTGATTATTTTGTGTGAAACTAACGGATTTTGTTATTCTCACAATATAAGGTCCAGGTTGATCAGTAATATTTCCTTCAATGACAATGTTTCCACTTTTGTCAGCAAGATCAAGGTCGATCTCTTTTTCACAAGAGTTTAGTAAAAACAGGGATAATATGATAAAAAATGTATTCTTCATGATTTAAAATTTGAAATTATAAGTGATGTTTGGTACCCAACGGAATAATGAGGTCTGCATGGCACGGGTTGTTCCCGGATTATTTGGATTATCTTCAAAAGTAATGGTGTAAGCATTCTCACGACCATAAATATTATAAATACCAAAGGACCATGAACCACGGAAACGTTTGTTAGAGTTAGAACTTGGCTCATATGTAGCACTTAAATCCATTCTGTGATAAGCCGGCATTCTATCCGCATTTCTACTGCTGTATTGAAAAACAGTTTCTCCGTTCAGCTCATATTTTCCTGTAGGGAAAGTAACAGCATTTCCTGTACTATAAACAAATAATCCTGAGAAAGACCATTTTGGATTCAGTTGATAGGTGGCAACGATAGATAAATCATGGGTTTTATCCATTCTCGCATTATACCACTCATTATCATTGATTCCATTTATTTTTCTTTCAGTTTTAGATAAAGTATAGGAGATCCAACCTGTTAGTTTTCCGCTTTTCTTTTTTGCGATCAATTCTAAACCATAAGCTCTTCCTTTTCCAAACAGTAATTCACTTTCTACATCAGCTGCAGTATCAAAGGTGATTTGTGCACCATTTTTAAAGTCGATCTGATTTTGCATTGATTTGTAATAGATCTCAGCATTCAATTCGTAATTGTTATTATTGAAATTTCTGCTGTATCCTACGCTCACCTGATCTGCAATTTCAGGTTTTACTGTATAGCTGCTTCCAATCCACTGATCAGTAGGGTTTCCACTGCTGCTGTTGCTTAAAAGGTGCAGGTTTTGGGTATTGCGGGAATATCCTCCCTTTACACTACTGACTTCATTGATACGGTAATTGGCAGTAATACGTGGTTCAAGGTTGACATAGGTCTTTCCAAATTTCCCTTTTTCCAGAAATCGACTGTCTGTAAGAACTCCATTTTCGTATGAATTAAAAGTATCACCTCCTAAAACACTGAATCCGGAAAGTCTCAAACCATAATTAACGGTTAGTTTTTCTGTTGCTTTAAAATCATCATTGATATATACCGCATTTTCCCATGAGTATCTTGGATTTCTTGGAAAACTGCTTACACTGGTACCTGAAGCGCTGCTCGGGGTAAGCGTATGATAAATCGATTGGAGACCAAAACGAACAGAATGTTTATTTCCTGCAAACCACGTAAAATCCTGTTTAAGATTC
The DNA here is from genome assembly GCF_018613715.1 of Chryseobacterium sp. ISL-6. Lineage (GTDB taxonomy): Bacteria > Bacteroidota > Bacteroidia > Flavobacteriales > Weeksellaceae > Chryseobacterium > Chryseobacterium paludis. Next base: position 36,762 of record NZ_JAGGPT010000014.1, read on the forward strand.
CAGTCCTGGATCTCAGAATTTAAACCAAATTTATTATCATTACTTTCCAGACTGATTTTATAGTTATAATCGCTGTAAATAAAGGATGTGTTGGAGAATAACTTACTGCTGATAATGCTATTCCAACGCAATGTCGCTGTTGTATTTCCCCAGTCTGTTGCGAAGGTTTTACCTACTCCCAGTACATCTCTTCCAAAATATCCGGATAGATAAAGACGGTTACTTTCGTTGATCTGATAATTCGCTTTTAAATTAAGATCATAGAAATACAATTTACTGTCTTTATAATCATCACTTCCCTTAAGAAATAAGTCAGCATAGGTTCTTCTTCCTGAAACAATAAATGAAGATTTTTCTTTTTGAATAGGTCCTTCTACACTCAGCCTGCTGCTGATTAATCCTATTCCGCCGTTGACATTATAATCCTTATTATTCCCATCCTTCATCTTCACATCCATTACTGAAGAAAGACGGCCACCATATTGCGCCGGACTGTTTCCCTTAATAATACTTGCATCTTTTAAAGCATCACTATTGAATGTACTAAAAAAACCAAGTAAGTGTGAGGCATTATAAACCGGTGCCTCATCCAATAAGATCAGATTCTGATCGGTTGCTCCACCTCTTACACTGAATCCACTGCTTCCTTCACCATTGCTTTTAATACCCGGCAATAACTGAATGGTCTTCATTACATCTTTTTCTCCAAATAAAACCGGCAGTTTTTCGATATTTTTAATACTTAATGTTTCAGTACCCATCTGGGCAGTTGAAAGATTCTTATCTTTTTTTACACCTGTAATAATAACTTCATCAATCTTTGCTGTTCTTTCTACCTCTTCCTCCTGACTGAGAGGGAGGTCCAGCTTGATATTCTGATCAACTTTTATAGTTTGTTCAAAATCTTTGTAGCCGGGATAAGAAATAATCATGGTATAATTTCCTTCTGGCAGGGATAAAGAATAGAAGCCATATTCATTGGCTACAACATTAATCGAAGGGTCTTCAGCTACTTTTACAGCAACTCCGATCATGAGTTCCCCGTTTTTCTGGTCTTTTATAGTCCCACTAACGGAAAATTTTTGTTGCGCTATAGCCACAGTGCTGAAACAGAGCGCAGCAGAGGCAGCAGCAATTTTAAAAAAAGATGTTTGCATTCAGTTTATTTTTTAAAGTAGTAGAGTTTTTTAAATAGTAGTAGGATTTATTTGGTGTTTGTTACATGGGGAAAGAAGAGAAGTTCAATTTTACCGAGAAACCAGTATGAAGATCTACTGAGAAACCAGTATAAAGAAAAAATTGATTACAATTTTACAGGTTTTAGTGAATGGTTTTTAGGTTAAAATAGTTTCTTTGAAAATCTGCAATGCGAAAATAGATATTTTAGTTTTTAAAATGCACTCAGGTATATTATTTTTCAAACAAATGTGATTTTTCCCCTTTGGCTGTAGCCTAATGAGAGGTCATTTACGAAATTCGCTTCATCTTGTTGCAGAGATTTAATAGTTGGTTATCAAGGTCTATAACTGAGAAATCATAAAAATATTTGATCAATGATCAAAAAAAATAATAATTTTAACACCTGTGCTAATTTTTAAACACTAAAACAATAAACATGAAAAAAGTAACAGGTATTGGTGGCATATTTTTCAAATGCAAAGATCCTAAACAAATGCAAGAGTGGTATAAAACCCATCTTGGCTTAGACACAAATGACTATGGTGCGACTTTTGAATGGCGAGAGGCTGAGGATCCTAGCAAAGAAGGAGCTACACAATGGAGTCCTTTTGCTGAGAATACAAAATATTTTGAACCCTCCACAAAAGAATTTATGATCAATTACAGAGTGGCAGATCTTGAAGCTCTCGTTGAAGAGCTTAAGAAAGAAGGAGTAACGATTGTAGATGAAGTAGCAACCTATGACTATGGAAAATTTGTTCACATTATCGATGTGGAAGGAAATAAGATTGAGTTGTGGGAGCCAAAATAAGTTGAGTTCGAAATATAACAGGAAATCAACAAAATTTCAAACCCATTATTGAAGATTAAAGTATCCCTTACTGGATTAGTAGGGGATATTTTTATAAAAATACGTTTGATGATTTCAGTGAAACTTTAGTGTGTTACTCTTATTTAGAGTCTTTTAGCAGCAGAATACCCCAGAAAAAATGATCTGGTGGCAATGAATCCCAATAATTGTAGGCGTGTCCGGAATCTGATTTGTAATGAAGCGTATATTGTCCACGGGGTAAAATAATTTCCTCGCAGACCTTTTGATTTTTAAATGCACCGCCTGCTGATGTGGAAGGTTTTCCCTGCATGCGCCAGACAGTTTGACCGGCATTGTTATCTATCCATCCATAATCGCACCAGGAACTGCCGTCTCCTGAACAATTTTCACCTACAGCGTACACTTTTATAGAAGTAGCATGTAAGAGTTTGAAAGTGCGGTTTATATCCTTATTAATTCCAACATTTCTAATATCGGCGATAATCTTACCATTGGGGATATGATTTTCCTTGGCATCATATTTTTTTTGATAAACATTATAAAGTTGTTGTGCTTTTAAAGTATCTCCTTTTTTCAATGCCATTGTAGCATTAGTAATTAATTCTTTGTTTTCCAGATCATTTTCCGCCTTTTCATTGTTATTAATAAAACAGAGATAAAGCAACTGACCTACAGGAGACATTAGCAGATCACCGTCGCCCAGTGGAAAAGGCTGACTAAGCTGATCCATATTACACATAACGATTAAGGTCAGATGTATTGAAGGTATCTTTACAAAAAGTGCAGATTCTCCTGTTGATTGTCCGTAATGCCAGTAATAGTCTACGCCTTTATAGGATTGTACAAACCATCCCAGTCCATAAGGAGTAGCAATTCCGTTATTGGTTTTATGGGCTGTATAAACTTCCTTTTGTGAAGCAGCTGAGATAAATTGGTTGTGATCAATCGCATCTGAATACTTTAAAATATCACTTACACTGGTAGCTAAACCACCAAAGGCACCGAATTCATTTAGATATTCACTGTGGATAGCATGGCCCGAATTATCCACTTCGTAAGGCTTAGCCAGGCGGTTGAATGTTGTGTCAAAGAAAGGCAATACACTGGGATTTAGTTTGCTGTAGTCATAAAATTGATCTAAGGCTATTGCAGGAGCTGAAGATGTCATTTTTAAAGGGATGATGATCCTTTCCATGAGCAGACTGTAAAATGGTTTACCAGATGCTTTTTCAATGACCTTTCCCAAAAGTCCGTAGCGATAGCCGTTATATTGAAAATAGGTTCCCGGAATACCCTCGGAAGTATGTGTTAATAGATGTCTTACAGTAATTTTGGAATTACCTAAATCGATACCATATTGAGTGACAGGATCGTCAAGGTTTAGTTTATGCTGTTCCACTAATTCCATAAGTAATGTAGAAGTGAACGTTTTGGTAACTGATGCTACACGGAAAGAAGTTTGAGGAGTAGCAGGAATATTTCGTTCAATATCTGCATATCCATAACCTCGTTCCAGTAGAATGGCATTTCCCTGTTGTACTGCTGCAGCCATTCCTGGGATCTTTAACTGTATACGAATAGAATCTAGCTTAGCACTGAATAGCTCAGCACTTGTTTGTTTTTGTGCGCAGATAGTTTTAACAGCAGCGATCGATAATAAAAAGACTGCATATTTTATAAACTTGTTATTAAAGTATTGATAATGGATTGATTGGGTCACTTTTTCCATTTTTTCCAGAATAAAACTAATCAGATTCTTTTGGTCGTGCAAGTGTAAATTTCATTTTGTTGACTGATACGGGTGAGATTCTTTTCCAACCGTTCTTTGCGTGAAATAAAATTAATTTATCAAGTATGAAAAAATGCAGATAAAGCAGAAAAGAATCTAAAAATTAGATTCTTTTCTTATGCTTTAACTTAAAGTCATTTCATTTGTCATGTATGCAGAAATCTCTGCCTATTAAGTAATACTTCCTCCGTTTCCCGATGATCGGGATCATCTACACAACAGTCTACAGGACATACCGCCTTACATTGTGGCTCATCGTGAAACCCTTTGCATTCTGTACATTTTCCGGCAACGATGTAATAAACGTCGTCAGAAACAGCTTCATTAAAGGCACTGGCATCTACTTCTGTACCATCAGGAAAAACGGTTTTTCCGGAAAGTTTTGTTTTATCCTGCCATCGCCAGTCAATGGCACCCTCATAAATAGCGGAATTAGGACATTCAGGTTCGCAAGCTCCGCAGTTAATGCATGCGTCTGTTATTGTTATTGCCATTTCATCAATACTTTAGATTCTATGATCAGTAAATAATCTAGCATGATTCGTGCCGATGATTAATTTTATCCGTCTTAATCTGCATTATTATATATTATCTTTTCTATCCTGTTGGTGGTAGCGATATGAATCAGCCTATCGAGCTTATCTGCATACATGGAAGAAATTTTATTGTCCTGATCAAATAAAGAGGTTCTGATCATTGGAACACTAAAAGGTAATGGCCACGCCCGTAATGATTTTGCAATAGCATCCATTGTATTGATCCCCTGCATAGCCTGTAGCCCATCGGCCCAACAAACTAAACCAACCGTTTTATCTGTAAGGTATGGCTGATCCCTGTCAGCAGTTACTTCAAGCCAGTCCAGACAGTTTTTCATAACTCCCGGAATACTTCCGTGATAAAGAGGTGCCAACCAGAAATGGATATCAGCATCAAGAAATAATTGAGTCATGCGTTCTACTGCTAACGGTGTTTTGGTAAGTGTGATATCATAAAGAGGAATACCAGAATCTGCAAGAGCAAAAGTTTCATGGGTAACACCCAGTAGATCAAGTTTCTCAGTAAAGTATTTTGAAATGAGCCCGGAAGTTGATTTTGGCCTTCTTTCCAGGGCACCGTTAAATATAATTGCTTTCATTTTGTTTTAATTTTTAAATATAACTTTTGGCAGGCCTATTTCACCATACATGAGGCTTTTAACAAAAGGTTTCAGTAGTCGGGTTGCTAATAAATAAAGTGCGGGATCGGTATCTGATCTTGCCTTAATAACTACTTTTTGATCCTTATATTGTCTGAGATCAGCATTGATAAGTTTATCTTTCCAAAGATCTAAAAGAACTTTTTCCACGCTATTTAGATCAGTATAAATAGTATTGGGATATAGTTTATCCATTATTAACATAAAAGCCCATGGTGGAATGATAGCCTCCGTAGAACAGATTAAAGCTACGGCTTTTCCGGCATATACAGAGTAATCTATTGCGGATATTGATTCTTTAAATTCTTTCTCTTTGACAATCATTCCCATGAAAAGATGTTCTTTGAGATCGAGTTCAGCAATATCTACTGAAGGTTTGTAATCCCAAAGGTCAAATGATATAATTCCTGAGGTTTCTGCCTTATTGATTAAAATTTTCTGATCCATAATTAAATGTCAAAACTTTTTAATAGCTATTTGATTTTTGAAAGAGCTTCTTCATATTTTTTTTCTACCGATGACCAGTCCAGAACTGACCAGAAAGAATCCAGATAGTCTGCTCTTTTGTTTTGATAAGCCAAATAGTATGCATGTTCCCAGACATCTATTCCAAGAATAGGGAAGCCTCTGTTCGCCGATTGAAGATCCATCATAGGGTTATCCTGATTAGGAGTTGAACTAATAGCAAGTGAGCCACTGAATTTAACATACATCCAAACCCATCCGGATCCAAACTGACCAAGCCCGGATTTTTTCATTTCTGCTTTAAGATTTTCCAGATTGCCAAAAGCCGTGGTAATAGCTTCACCTAATTTTCCTTCTGGATTTAATTTCGGTTGTGGGGATAAGGTTTCCCAAAATAAAGAGTGATTGTAATGTCCACCACCATTATTTCTGATGGCAGGGCTGTATTCACTTATTCTTTGTAATAGAGAATCCAAATCAGAATCTGTTTCCCCAGCCTGTTCAAGGGCAGCATTAAGATTATCAACATATGCTTTATGATGCTTCTGATGATGAATGGTCATCGTTTCTTTATCTATAAATGGTTCCAATGCATCGTAAGCATAAGAAAGCTCTGGTAATGTAAATGAGTTCATTATTTTGATTTTTTGATTAACGTGTTTCAAAGGTAATAATATATTTTAATTAAACAACCAAAAAGTTGGTTAATTGCTTAAATGAAATAACTCTCAATACACTGATAATTATAATATTAAGTGATATTATAGTTAATTATAGAAAATGACTATATTTGTTGTAGGAAATAAAACAACTTATATATTGTCAAATGAATAAGCCAGCAACAGATCGTATCCTGATGTTTTTAAAGATGAGAGGCGAAGCAACTTCACTTCTTATCTCTAAAGAATTGTCTATAACAAAGGAAGGAGCGAGAAAGCATTTATTAAACCTTGCCCAGGAAGGATTGATTAAATCCGTTGCCAAAAGCGAAGGGGTAGGTCGTCCTTCTACATATTATGTGCTTACTGAAAAAGGATTAGCACAATTTCCTGATACACACGCAGATGTTACGGTACAGCTTCTTCGATCTGTAAAAAATCTTTTGGGTGAGAATGCTTTGGATTTGTTGATCAATGATCGGGAAAAGAATACATATCAGCGTTATGAAAAAGCATTGATTAAAGCTTCATCACTAGAACAACGTCTGGATATTCTGGCAAAGATCCGTAATGATGAAGGATATATGGCTGAGTGGAAAAAGGAAGGGCATGACTATTTTTTGATTGAAAATCATTGTCCTATCTGTGCTGCTGCTAGCGAGTGCCAGGGATTCTGTCGTGCAGAATTGTCTAATTTCCAGAATTTAATAGGTTCCCAATATAAAGTAGAACGGATAAAACATATTCTTTCAGGTGCGCAGCGTTGTGTATATAAGATCAGTGGATAATATATACTTTTAATCTCTTTCCGGAATTTGAAATAGGAATTGTATAAGTGAAACTTTCTAAATATGTAAATTGCATCAACCATACTCATGTAAAATTCATATGAATAAAAATATTTTAAGCCTTCCGTACTTTAAATGGGTTTTTATCATTTCGCTTATTGTAAATTATGGGTGCTCTAAAACGCCTAAAAAGCAAACTTTAAATGAAAGTAAAAGAAATTTAAATCCTACTTTAAAGCCTCAAAAAGAGAATCCCATAATTGATATTAAAAAAGAACCTGCTGATTTTTTACCAAATGGGTACGTGATCTTTGAAAAATCCTATGGTGATTTAAATAAAGACGGAGTAGATGATTGTATTCTCATCATCAAAAAGACGGATCAAAGTAAAATTATTACAGATGAATACCGCGGAAAACTGGATCGCAACCGTAGGGGTATTATTATTCTCTTTAAGAAAAATGAAGGCTATGAATTGGCTTCAAAAAATTATGATTGTTTTTCATCGGAAAATGAAGATGGCGGAGTGTATTATGCTCCTGAACTATCTGTCTCTGCTGAAAAAGGAAATCTATATATTCATTATGCCCATGGACGATACGGATATTGGAGCTATACATTCAGATATAAAAATCCAGATTTTGAATTAATAGGCTACGATGAAAGCTCAAATACAGGTCCTGTGATTAACAGTGAAACCAGTATTAATTTTTTAACGGGAAAAAAACTTATTAAGGTCAATGTAAATGAAGGCGCTGAAAGTGGTGAAGAAAAATTTGAAAATACCTGGTCAAAACTTCAGTCATTAAAGAATTTTAATCTTTCAGAAATTAAAGATTTTGATGAGCTTGATTTCTCGGAATATTAGCAGATATTTATTTATTGTCAGATTTTACTACTCATTTCCTGAACTTCTTCTGCAGAAAAGCCATAGATCTGAGGTGTTTTTACATCAAGTAAATTAAGATAAATATAAAGTTCTCCTCTATGATGGATCTCATGTTCTATCATGGCACGAAGCCATTTCCATATGGTGATCTCATTATTTGCCGGAGTTAAACATTTTCGGTTGAGATCCTCATCAGAAAGGCTGCTAATAATTTCGATGGTTTGTCTGTGCATTTCATTAAAGTAGCTGATAATATTGTCATAGCCATCTGCCAATTCTTTTCCGCAACCCTGATAAGCACTTTTTCTTCCCAAAATAGTTTCCCCATACATAGACCTTTCAATAGCCGCAATATGCCTGATCTGATCACCGACGGTAAACTTTCCGGGTTTATATGAGAAATCCAGATGTTCAGGTCTGATAACCTCAATTAATCGATTGGTTCTTGCCCTAACTTTTTCATAATAATCAATAAATGATTGTGCGGATCTTATTTCCATTGTATTAATTTTTGTTTTATAGCACACGAAAAGAAATTATAATTGAGCCGAAAACTTTTTGTGAATATAAGAAAATATACTTTCTGTTAAGGCTAACAACTCTTGTAAGCGATCTGGAATATATTAAAATGATCATTTAACTAATTTTTTTTGCGCAGCTGGCGGTTGCACTATTTAATTATAAATAATTTTTTTTAAAATTTTAATTGCAACATTGTTGCGGTTTGTGTTTTTTTTATTATTATTGCAATTGAATTGCATTAATTTAAATTGATCTTACTGAAATGAAGAAATAAATCATTGATTAGTAAGAAATGCAGAATACTAAACAAATAAAGTTGTAGGATTGTGTTTGTATTTTCAGATAGCCTTTAATTTAAAAAACATACTTAACATTTTATCAATTATGAAAAAACAATTACTAGTAATTGGCGTTCTGTTCGCTGTTTTGGTCAGTGCCCAAGCCAATGATGATCTAAAAAGAGCATTTGAAAAACAAAACATACAGAACAACGAGAAGTTTGATTCTTATGCTGCAAAACACTACGGCTCGGCTAAGGCACCTGAGGTTCAAAAAGAAATTGAAGAGCAAAGAAGCAACTTAGCGGGTTTCCTACCGAATGGTAAGCCTTATTTCTATAAGAATCAGGATATAAGACAAGTACAGAATTCCAATGCTGATGCTTTAAATACGGTGGGCGGCGTAACTGGATTGACCAATGCTTATAAAGGAGAAAATATTAAGTTCACTATTTTTGATGGCGGAAGAGTATATGCCGGACATCCTGCATTTGATAATGCAGTTGGCAGAATTTCCAATAAAGAAGCAGCGACTCAAATTTATAGTGAACACTCAACGGGAGTGGCAGGTTTTATAGGAAGTAGGGCATTAAACATTTCAGGAAATTTAAATGGCGTACCGGTTACAGGTAATATTCAGGGAGTTGCTGTGAATTCAACGATAGATTCTTATCGGTTTGCCCAAACGATCTTACCGGGAAATACCACAGCAAGTAATGTATTTCAGAAGATTTTATTAGCACAGCCAAAAATTTCTAATCATTCATATGGGATCAATGCAGGCTGGGATATAAAAACTGCAGATGACGGCAGTTATTTCTGGTTATGGAATGGTGCTTTTGACAGTCCGGGTACTTCTTATGATACACAGGGAACTTACTTATCAAATGATCAGAATTATGATCAGATTGTATATAATAATCCTTCCTACATTATTATAAAATCTGCAGGAAACTATTTCGGAGACGGTCCTGATCGCCCGGGAACAACTACGTTTCCCAGATATTATGAAGATAATAATGGAAATTTAGTTCAATTTGCTTCTACAGATACTCTGCCAGCAACAAATTGTGCTCAGGGTTTTGATTGTATAGGGCAGGGCTCATTAGCGAAAAATATAATTGTTGTGGGTGCCACAGATGTGATCTCAACTAATAATTTCAAATATTCAGCAGCAGCTGATGTTGTACATTCTGATTACAGCAGTGCCGGACCAAGGGATGATGGTGGGATAAAACCAGATATTGCAACTACCGGGACTAATGTGTTTTCCGCTTCTACTGCAGAGAATACAACAGGTAGTGTAAAGTATGATTATGGCAGTGGAACCTCATATTCAGCACCGGTTGTAACGGGAGTTATTGGTTTGTGGACACAGATTTATAAAGATCTTTTTTCTAATCAATTGTTAAATGCTGCCAGTGCCAAAACATTAATGGTTCATTCGGCTTCTGAAGCAGGAAACGTTGGCCCTGATCCATGGTTTGGATGGGGTTATATCAATGCCAGAAAAGGAGCTGAATTATTGGTCGGAAAAGCTAATAACACTGTTATTTTTAATAATGAAACATTAAATAATGGTGTTGCCAATACTAAAATTATTAAAGCATCAGGATCGGAACCTCTTAAAGTGACTATCTCATGGATCGATCCCGCATATAACGTTCCAGCTAACTTAACCTGGGGACAGGTCTACAATAATAGAAGCTCCAGATTGGTCAATGATCTGGATTTAAGAATTATAGATACCACTACCAATACGGTATACACTCCCTGGAAACTTAATGCAAACAGTCCAATGACTCCGGCTACTAAAGGAGATAATACAGTAGATAATGTAGAGCAAGTAGTGATTGATGCTCCGGTTGCAGGCAGAAATTACAGAGTGGAAATTACCAATAAAGGCAATTTAGTTAATAATGCCGGCGCTGGTGCTCCTCAGGATTATTCTATTATAGCCACCGGTTTTAGTCAGGAAGTTCTTGCAACCAGTGAGAAAGGAAAAGAGGAAAGCAATATTGTAATTGCACCTACGATTACCAAAGATATCGTTAAAGTATTGAAAGCCCCGAGAAATTCAATGTTCAATATTTATGATCTTTCCGGGAAGAAGATACAAAGTGGAATAATTAATAATGATGAAGTAAGTGTAGATCTGTCTTCAAGTGTAAAAGGTATTTATATCATTGAAGTAAAAACAAATAAAGAAACAATCTCTAAAAAGATTATTAAAGAATAAACCGTAATTCTCTATTCTACTATTTTTTATGTGTGCAAAGACATTATTATGCTAAATAATAGTTTTTAATTCTATGAAGTAGCTATTAGATGACCTTGCTTATTTACGATAACCTGCAGTATTATGTTGCAGGTTATTTATTTGGTATTTATATGTAATACATTTGTTGTTAGTATTGTCTTATTACAAACTACCCAGAATGAAAACTTACTTTTTGCTTATTATTTCTATGCTTTCACCCTTCTTTTATGGTCAGAGCACGACAGCAGCTGTTGATGCTATTATTAAAAGAGAAATGACTGAGCGAAAAATTCCGGGATTACAGATCGCCGTTGTGCAAAACGGAAAAATTATTTTAAAAAAATCGTATGGTACAGCGTATGTACAGGATCATATTCCTGTTACAGATACAACCATTTTTCCTATTAACTCGTGTACAAAAGTGTTTACAGCTACAGCTATCATGCAGTTGATGGAGGAAGGGAAAGTAGATTTATCAGCTCCTGTTTCGAAATATCTGGATGACCTTCCAGAAACATGGAAAAAAGTGACAGTTGAGCAAATGATGACTCATATTTCGGGATTTCCCGATTTGCTAAGACTGTTTGATCCCAATACAGGTAACGCATCGAAAACTGAAAAAGAAATATGGGAGGAGCTAAAGACGGTTCCTATGATTTTTAAAACCGGAGACCAGTTCAGTTATAACCAAACGAATTATTATTTGTTAGGGAAGATCATTGAAAAATTTAGTGGAGAACCTTTTGATCAGTTTTTTAAAAATCGACAGTTTCAACAGGTTGGTATGACTAATACTTTATTTGGAGATTCAAGAGATGTTATTCCTCATTTTGCACCCACTTACCGGTATAGAAGCCTAAACGAAACCCAGGGAAAATGGGTGAATGATTACTTTATATTTCCGGATTTCAGCAGAACAGGTTCGGGAGTCAACAGTACCGCTGAAGATATGGCAAAATGGATTATTGCTTTGGAAAGTGGTAAACTCCTGAAAACCCGTGAAGCATTAAACAGAATGTGGTCACCTATAAAAATGAATGATGGAAGCCCCACAGCCTGGGCTCCAGGATGGGGTATCGCGAAATTCCGGACCAAACACAAAGCAGTAGGGATGTCAGGAGGTAGTAGGTCTGCATTTCTGGTTTATCCTGATGATCATTTAGCGGTCATTGTTCTTACTAATCTGGGAGGAAGTTCTCCTGAAGATTTTCTTGAAGAGCTTGCAGCCGTTTATAATCCAGACATTATAAAAGCCGATCCCGTTACTTTTCTCAGAATGAATTTAAAAAAGATTGGTTTTGATAAAGCCATAGAATTAGTTGATTCCGAAAAGAAAATAAATCCTGATTTTAAGCCACAGGAATTTGAGCTTAATGAATGGGGCTACAGAATGATGTCAAGAAATGAGCTCAAAAATGCGTCTGAAATTTTTAAGTTAAATGTCTACCTATTTCCGAAAAGCTGGAATGCTTATGACAGCTATGGAGAAGTATTACTAAAGTTAGGGAATAAAGATCAGGCAGTTAAAATGTATCAAAGATCAATGGATATGAATCCTGACAATGAAAATGGGAAAAATGTTCTGAAGAAGTTAAGTGAAGAAAGATCTAAATCTATTTCTAAATAATAATTTTAAAGAAACTCTAAGAATAAAAATTAGGCATCATTTCCATAAGAACCAGTAATGAAATTAGCTTTTTAGAGGATTCGTAATTCGGATTTAGCTGTTCCCTTATTTCATTTAAAGCCTTACTTAAATTGTTACTGACCGTTTTATTACTTAAATTAAGTGCTTCTGCGGTTTCAACAACAGACATATTCTTTCGGATACGTAAGTCGTATACCTTCTGCTCAGTCGGGGTAAGGTGAGAAATTACTTCGTCTATCATTGTAAAGAGTTCGGCAATATCATTATCTTCAAGTATCTCTGCATACTCAGAATCGGTTATTTCAGATAAAAAATCTTCTGACTCATCCACATATACTTCCTGTATTTTTTTAATACTTGCGTAATAATCAAGAATACGGTAGTGTATAAAACGGAATAAATAACCTTTAGCACTTTCATCTTCATCGGTCTGTACGAATTCAGGATTTTCAAGAATTCTGATCCATAGGTTTTGCAATAGCTCTTCCGTAGCTTCTCTATCCTTCGTACGCATAAAGATCATCGTATAGAAACTATCCCAATATCGTTCATACAATATTACAAAAGCAGGGCGGTCGCCTGATTTTATTTTCTTTAATAAAATATCGTCTGTAGGTTTCATAATTTCTAGTACAAATTTACCTAAACTAATATTAATGTTTTATGAATTATCCAGCCTGTAAGGTTAAATATTTCTGAAAAAAAATCACGTTTTCCACCTTTAATGTGTAGGATTGTTCATAAATGTATTGTTTTTGTTGAAAAAATAACGCCAATGTTAATGATATATTAAATGGCGTTTGGGAAGTTTTTCTTTTTGCCCAGTATTATAAGTGAGGGTATTTACGAAACTAATACAACAGAAAAACTAATACAACAAAATTATAAAGTGAAGAAATTGAACTACAGCAAGGCCGAGGCATTTGTTTTTAAATTATGGGGCAGGGAAGTATCCGGCGATAAGATCTCAGAGAAAGAATCAGAAGTCTTGGAATTGTGGAAGAATGAAACTATAAAAGATCTGGATAAAAAACATGTTCAGGAATCCAAAATAAGAGTACTCTCAGGTTTGGAATCCTACTTTGCAAGTCCGGTGAGAAATAATGTGTTTTATCTGAGAAAGAATTTTTATAGTGCCGCTGCTGTATTTCTTATCCTATTTGGTCTTACGGGTTTCTTTACTTATCAATTTTTCATTAAACCTGATGTATATGTCGCTGTAGATGCTAACCGTACTATAAAACTGGAAGACGGATCTACAGTAATGCTTTTGCCTGGTGCAAAACTTACCGTTGAAAAATCTTTTCCAGCTAAAACAAGGATAGTGGATTTACAAGGGGATGCCATATTTAAAGTAGCTAAATCCAAAATCCATCCATTTATAGTTCGTGCAGATGGTTTCAGTACAAGAGTAATGGGTACGGTATTCAAGGTAATGCAGAGAGGAGGACAAAAAACAGTGGAATTGTATGAAGGTAAAGTTGCTGTTTCTTCACCAGGAACTGCTGTTTCTTACCTTACCCCTAATCAGAGATGGACAAACTTTGGAGCTCCACATACGGCCGCGGTAATTACTGAGAAAACTGATATAAAATCTGGAAAAAAGACTTCAGTATTACTGACGCTGACCTTCAATGATGTCACGTTCAGGAGTATCATGGAGGTTTTATATAAAAACTATGGAATCAGTATCAAATACCCGGAAGAAATAGCTGAAAAGAAAATTACAGCAGATCTTACAGGAAGCAGCTGGGATGAAAATGTAGAAGCACTCGCATTTATAACGGGGCTTGAGGTGCATAAAGAAAATAATACCACTTATATATTAAAAAAATAGTAACAGGATTATTAGATGGAGTTTACGAACAGAATTATGAGTCAGTCAGTAATAAAAAGTGGTGTTAAAAATATGAGAAACTTGAAATGCAGTCTTACAGTAGCGGTGATCTTCTTTGCCACAACAATAGACGCGCAGGAGCTAACAATGAAAGTGTCTTTTTCTGCTCCGGCAGGAAGACCTTTGATCAGCACATTAGAAGAATTAGCAGATAAAGCAAGGATGCGTTTGGTCTACTCAAAATCAGATATAAAAGATCTTAAAGTGGGAGAGGTAAAGTGTGATAACATTCCTGTAACCGACTGTCTGAAGAATATTACAGATAATCTTCCGGTAGCGGTGCGCCAAAGAGGAGAACTGATCTCAATACGATATCAGGGATCTAATAGGTCTGTGTCTTCTGTACAAGGAAATGGAAAACTTACCGGAAAGATCGTAGATGAGGTGGGAAATCCAGTTGTAGATGCAGAGGTAAATGTAGCAGGTAAAACAACAGTAACAGATAACAACGGAGATTTTAATTTCAGTATTCCTTCAGGGATTTATACACTGACCGTTAAAGCATCTGGTTACAGCTCTTTAAGAGTGGAGAAATTAAAGATAGGTAATGAGGAAACGAATATGGTTTCTTTCGCCATGAAACATATTTCTTCAGATAAAGAAACCAGTATTAAAGAAGTCGTGATTACCGGAACACGTAAAGCAGATACCCAGGCAGGGCTTTTGGCACAGCAAAAGAAGGCTGCCCAAATGAGTGATGGAATTTCGGCTGAACAAATTTCCAAAACACCGGATAGCGATGTTGGGGGAACCCTAAAAAGAGTAACTGGGATTACCACGATAGATAATAAATATGTGGTCGTTCGATCAATGGGAGAGCGATGGAATACCGCTGCAATGGACGGGATTAATCTACCAAGTACAGAAGCTTATAATCAGAACTTTTCTTTTGATATTATCCCTACTGCAATGGTAGAAAGCGTTGTAGTAAGTAAAACAGCAACGCCGGATATGAATGCCAGTTTTGCCGGTGGATATGTGGAAGTAAGGACGAAAGATATTCCGAATGAAAATTTTACGACGGTGAATGTAGGTTCTTCTTACAATGATGTCACGACATTTAAAGAATTCATTTCCAAAAAACGGGGGAAATACGATTACTGGGGTTATGATGACGGAACAAGAGATTTTCCTAAAGGCTTAGTAGCAACTGACTGGAATAACCCTTTATTTTTTGAACAATCCAAGCAGTTTACCAATGATAATTTTACGAATTACGCTACCAAAGCTAATCTGAACTCTAATATGCAGATTGCTTTAGGGAGAAACTTTAAACTGAAAAATAATAATAAATGGGGTTTTGCTGCTGCCATTACAACAAGAAACGAACAGAATAAACTGGATATTGATCACACTGGAAGAGGAGGGTGGATGGATAATGCTACTCCGGTTAACAACTGGCAAGAGCTGGGAGTTGCTCCGGTACGTTTTGCAAATTTTAAAAATAAAGGAGCTTCTTACACTTATAACTCTACGATTGGAGGAATGCTGAACTTCGGTCTACAGCTTGGAAAAAACAGAATCTCCTTCCGTAACTCTTATACCCATATTTATGATCAAACCTTGACAAGAATTACAGGATGGAATGAATATGTGGGTGGAAATGGAGATGCAACAGATTCTTACAACTATTTTTATTATGGTTTAAATCCTAATAATACAGATCCGAAACTTCTGGATAAGCCAATTACGGAAACAACTGACTATCCAGTTTATCAGACTTTGTTGCAGAACAAGCTGGAAGGTAATCATAAAATAGGAAATAAAGAAATCAGCTGGTTTGCAGCAAGAACTGGTGTGACTTCCGATACAAAAGACTATACCCAGTATCGCACAAACTATAATTTCATAGGAAATGAGATTTTGAGTTACAATCAGATTTACAATTCTCAGGATAATTTTGCAAGAGGTTATATTGCCAATAAAGAAACAGATTACAATTATGGTGCTGCATTAAAATGGAGTATGGATTCTGAAAATTTTAAAAATGATGTTAAAATAGGGTATGCCGGAGCTATAAAGAATAATACAAATCAGCAGCAAAAATTTTTCCTGAGAGTAGATGAAAACCGTGATGTTCCGAACAGTGAAAAAAACAGTCTGATCATGTATGGATCTCTTGCTGGTTGGTTTGATGGTTCACATTATAATTCAGGTGGTATTGGATGGCAGACGAAAGCACTTTATAAAAATGATAAATATGAAGGGAAAGTTACGCAACATGCACCTTTCATTATGTTCGATAACCGTTGGAATAAACTGAGACTGGTTTGGGGAATGCGAGCTGAGTATTTCAAATATGATCTTATTTCCCAGCAACAGGATCCTAACGACCCTAAAAGTGTTATAAAAGAGCCTATTAAAGAAAAAGCATGGCAATGGATGCCATCAGGAAACTTCACCTACAGCCCTTTAAACAGCATGAATGTAAGACTGGCTTATAACAGATCTGTCATCCGTCCCCAGTTTAATGAAAGAACAGGATTACCTTATTTTGATCCGATTGCAAACGGTCTTATCTATAATACAGAAATGACATCATCGGTAATCAATAATTATGACTTCAAGTTTGAATGGTTCCCTGGATTAGGAGAGATTATTTCTGCGGGACTTTATTATAAAGATATTGACAGGCCAATAGAACGGGAAGGATATATTTCTGCAGAAGGAAACCTGTTTCTTTATAATGGAAATTCTAAAAATGCCAAATTAAAAGGATTTGAGGTGGAAGTAAGAAAGAGCCTTGGCTTTATCAGAGAAAATACTTTCCTGAAAGACCTTTTTATCAGTGGAAACTTTACATATAATGATACTAAGGTAGTTGCTTTTAAAGACAGATATAAAACGCAGGACACAGATGCAACCTATGAGGTAAGCCGTCCGCTGTATGGGCAGACTCCTTATGCTTACAACCTGGGATTATTATACAACGGAGATCGTCTGGGACTGAGCTTTTTATACAATGCAAAAGGGGATCAGTATATTACTGTAGGGTACGCTTATATTGGAGAAGAGATACAACGGCCTTATGCAGTAGCGGATGCTCAGATTTCATATAAACTTTTAAAGGATAAGAATCTGGAGCTCAAATTTAATGTAAGAAACCTATTCAACAGAGTAAGGGAATACTACAATAATTTCAATTCATATTCAGTGTCTAAGGGTGGTGGAAGCTCTTTTGATACACAAAGAGAATCATTGGGACTTTTACCCGGAGCTACAGATAAATATGATAAAGATATTGATAGAATATTGTTCAGGGCTTACAATGGAAGAACATTTGGGTTATCTGTAAGCTATAGCTTTTAGATAAGAGAAAATAGAAAATTTAGCTTTTGGCAAAAGCATTATAATATAAGATCTTATAAATGGTAAATGTTACAGGTTTCCGTATCCTGAGATCTGAGCGAATAAAAACTGATGATGCGCACTTCAGTAAACATTCAGACGAAAATGGGAAATTACTGTATCCCCGGACAGTAGTTAAATCTAAGGGGAGCTTTATATAACTGCACCTCAGTTATGTAAGGTTCTAAAAACAAAGTGTAACCAAATCGCGGAGATATTTAAAGGTGAGTATCCCGTAAAACAGGAATCATCCGGACCAAAAAAATAATAACCGGATCCATATTTCTAAATTTTACAACAATGAGAAAATTAACTTTAATCGCTGTAACAGCTTTATCCCTAACAGCTTGTCGTGAGAATGATTCTATGTCAGATTCTTCTAAATTTGAAATGCAATCTGCTTCTGCAGAGTACATCACAGCTTCTGCACTTCCTGTTACGGCAGTAAGTGGTGCGATTACTACTAATACTACTTGGAGTGGTGTTGTTGAAATCGATGGTATTGTAACTGTTAAAGATGGAGCAACTTTGACTATCCAGCCAGGTACTTTCATCAAAGCAAAACCTAATACTACAAATACACCAACAGGAGTTTTGGTTATTGCTAAAACGGGTAAGATAAACGCTACTGGAACTGCTTCTCAGCCTATTATTTTTACAAGTTATAAACTTTTGGATGGAAAAGAAGCAACTAAAGCTTCTCCAGGTGATTTCGGTGGAGTTATTATGTTAGGTGATGCCCCTACCAATAAACCAACAACTACTGTTATTGAAGGATTATCAGGTGTTGATTACCAATATGGTGGAACAACAGCAGGTCATAACGGAGGAACTCTTAAATATGTACGTATTGAATTTGGAGGATTTGACCTTTTTGCTCCTAACTCAGGAAATGAGATCAACGGATTAACTTTAGGTGGAGTTGGTAATGGTACTACATTAGACCACATCCAGGTTTCTTATGGTAAAGATGATTCATTCGAATTCTTCGGAGGTACAGTAAATGCATCTAACCTGGTATCTTTTGCTCCGGATGATGACAACTTCGATTTCGATTTCGGATATTCAGGAACTATTACTTGTGCATTAGCATTAGCTGATTACAACTCTACACATAGCCAAAGTGGTGGTGTTTCTGATACAAACGGTATCGAATTGGATAACGACGGGACAGGTTCTTCAGCTTCTCCTTTTACAAATCCAACGGTTAAAAATCTTACTATCGTAGGTGCTAAGAGTCCTTTAAATGGAGCATTGTATGAAAATGCTATCCACGTAAGAAGAAACGGTAAATTAACTTTAGATAACGTTGCGGTTACAGGTTATCCTGTAGGAGTATTGTTAGAAACTGTAGGTGGAGCAGCTGTGAATCTTGCAGATCTTAACTTTACATCAGTACAGGCACACGGATATACTTTCGCTACAGCTTCTAAAATAGGATCTACTACTGCAGCGCTTACTATTCCTGGAGTTACTACTTCTACAACTAACCCTGCTAACGCTTGGGGAATGACTCAGCCATTCTTTAACGACGCTCCGGCATGGAATGTTACTCCTAGAAATTGTGGAGATTTCAAAGGAACATGGACAAAATATAATTTTTCAATTGTACAATAATTGATCAATATGGGGTGGCAGAACCTGCCATCCCATTTTTTATTTCATCTTTAAAATTTGTAATATGAAAAAAATAATTTTATTATCTGTTTTGGTTTTATCAAAATTAGTGTCAGCACAATATCCGGTGTGGACCAATTCTTTTAATTCCACAAGTGATATGCAAGGCTGGTCTTTTCACGATTTGAATGGAAATGGAAATGGATGGATCCAAGGACCAAACATTTATTATAACGGTACATCGTTAGCTTATGGTTCAGCAGGTTCTCTTCGTTATTCAATAAGTAACGTTCCTTCAGGATTTGTAACGGGATTTGCTACAGAAAATGACTGGGCTATTTCTCCTGCAATCGATCTTACTGCAGCTTCAGGAACTATTACCTTAGCAGCTTATATTGGTAGACAGCAGACCGCACATGATTTGGTTAGCAGATATCTGTATATTTATGAAAGTACAGCTCAAAAACCGGTACCAGAATTGTCAGATTTTCAGGCATTGGCAGTAGATGCTGGCGGAAATCAATTAGGAAGTCCTTATTATATAAGTGCAGGAGGAAGTAATCCTTTTCCTGCTGATTTAACTCAGTTTGTAGAAAGTCTTGTAGACCTTTCAGCATTTGCCGGGAAAAAGATCTATATTGGATTATGGTCAAACAGATTGACAGATGATGATACTAACGTTCAAAATATCAACATCAACGAAATGGCAATCTATTCATCATTTCTAAATACACAGGATGTAAAAAAAGTAAAAAATACAACTTCAATTATGCAGAATCCTGTAACAACATCGTTGATGTTAAAACTTAATCCTGCATTAAAAGAAAATGCTATTACGGTAAATATCATCAATATGGCCGGACAATCAGTTCTTACAACTCAATACAATAGAGAGATTAATGTTGCAGGTTTATCTTCAGGAAATTATATTGCTGTAGTATCAGATGGAATCCTTTCTGAGAAAGTGAAGTTTATCAAAAAATAGTTTTTTAGATGCAGGTGTACTCCTTGTTTCAATTTTTTATAGATGTAAAATAATAACCATGTCAGCAACTATCATTATAGGATTTATAGTACAACCTGCTTAATATACAATTTATAAGTATTGCCCTCAGTCTGGCTTTGGGCAATATTTCTAAATTTAGTTTTATATAATAATATCATTAAAAATGAAAAAAATAATCGCCCTTGCTATTCTTACAGGTTTGTTATCATGCACCGATGAGGTGATGCAGCCTTATGATAAATCGCAGAGACCTGCAGAAATTAATATCAAGGGATTTTCAAAACCGGATGTAATACAGCTAAGGCTTAATGGTAAGCCAATAAGCATTAATGGAAATACATCTTATACCAATAATATAGAAACCAAGCTAAGCTTTGTCGTAGATGAAGGAGAAACGGATCATATCGAAATCTATAACAATGAAAACGGAAAGCGCATAGCCAACTATAATATCAACTTTAATAATACAGATCAATATAAGAACTTAAATTTCTTTAACCTTCCGGGAATTTATCTTCAGACCTATGCTGTGAAACCTCAGGTAAATCTTGGAAAAGTAGGCTTTGAACTGCTCTTTCATAATCTGGGAGAATATTCACACTCTTCATTAGAAGGAGTAAAAGGAGTATTAAAGAAAGAGAATGGTGATGTATTGGCAGAGTTTGAAAATATTGAAAAAAATAATTTCTCACCATTGAAGATGTATAGCTTTTTCAGTGTTACAGCTCCCGTTTATTTAGAGTTGTATAAACCAGGAACAACTGATCCTTATTTTGGATCACAACTGATTAAGGTGAAAATAAAACAAGATATCGGAGCCAATATGATCGTACTGCAGGAGAAGCTGGAAAATGGAGTTGTTGTGGTGGTTGGTGATATCGATATCGTAGACTATTTATAAAAAATTCCATTAGATAACTATTATGGGTAGATTTTTAAAGTTTTATATGCTGACGTTATTGCTTTTAAGCACAATAGCTGTCAATTCCTGCAGATCTGAAGAAGAAGCTATCCCGGATTTTCCTGATGGAAGTGTGGAATCCGTTAATGTTTGGGTACAGGATAATATGAAACGTTATTATTACTGGGCAGATCAGATGCCTTCAAAACCGGACTATCATCTTCCGGTAAAGAAATTTTTTGCAAGTCTTCTATCACAAAACGATCGTTTTTCAAGCATTGTAAATACTGAGGATTCTTCAACCTATTTACGGACAGTCCGAAACATGTATGGTTTTGATTATGCCGTAATTCAGCTTGCCAATGGACAAATAACTGCTGTAATAAAGCTTGTGTTGCAAGATTCTCCTGCTCAGAATGCTGGTTTACAACGTGGAATGATCATAAAAAAGATCAACGGAAGTCTGATCACTGCATCCAATGCCGAAAGCCTTCTTAATTCTATTCCAGATAATACAACCCTCGATCTTACAGTAGGAGACTGGGAAGCCGGAAATGTGATCAATGAAAAAAATATTATAGTATACTATGGCTTTTCTCTTGATCAACCCATTGTATCAAGAATTTTTGATCAAAATGGCAAAAAAACCGGATACTTATATATATATGATTTTCCAGATGGAATGTCTCAGAGTCTTAATCAGAAATTTGCAGAATTCAAAGCTGCTGGAGTAAAAGATCTTGTTGTAGATCTTAGATATAACTATGGTGGATCAGTAGCTTCGGCTGCAGCATTATGCTCAATGATCCCTTCAGGAATAACTGCTAACTCACCATTCATAACCTATAAAGGGAATAAAAATGGTGGTGAAGTGAAAAAAACATTTGCAGAACAGGTAGCTTATGATCCTACTGCACTTAGTTTTTCGGCACTTCATACTAATTCATTGGGGTTAAGCAGAGTATTTATTCTTACCTCCAGAAATACAGCGTCAGCATCTGAGATAGTGATCAATAATCTTAAGCCTTATGTGCAGGTAATACAGGTAGGAGATACCACTTTAGGCAAAGATATGGCGGGGTTTGCAGTAACAGATGACAGTAAATCTCAGAAGATTACTTGGCAGATCCATCCTGTTATCTACAAAGTGTACAATGCAAATGGAGAAGGAGAATACAGTGGTGGAATTTCCCCTCAGATTCCCATTAATGAATATACCTCACTTCCTCTGATTCAGCTTGGAGAGTCAGAGGAGATTTTGCTTCATGCTGTACTAAATAAAATATATTCCAAATCTGTTAACCACGAGAATTCAAATAATAACGTGAAAATAATTACAGAAAGTGAGAAGCCTTTTTCAATAGTTAAACCCTAAGTAGGATCTATTGAATTAAAAAAAAGAAAAAGAAAAAACCAAATCAAACATATATTATATTTTTTTTTAAAATTGAATTCACTATGCAGGGAATAGAGCCAAAAATACATCAGGAAGTGATCAAGAGAATTAATGATCTAGAACAATTGCTAAAGCAAACACCTGAACCGGAAAGAACATATACAGATGAGATTTTTATGATGAATACAGAGCTATCAGCACTGTATGATGAATATCTTACGATAAAAAAGAGATTGGAAACTTGTATTAAACTGTACAGGTTAAGACATATTGAAATCCGAAAACAGCTTACCCAGAATATCAGGAAGCTGAGACGTGAGACAGTTAATCAAAATAGGTAAACATTTTTACCGCCATTTAGTTTTACTGATTAGTAATTTTAAAAATGAATAAATAAAATCAATATCGACATATAAAGCAAAACACAATTCCATATATATTTATACTAAAAATTATGTTTTTAGTATTTTTTTTGTTGTATCCTATATTTACGGAATATTGTTCAGAAAATAAACTATTTTTTGGGATTTTGTGAGTACTTTTGAAAACTTAAGGAAGTATGAACTCTTATTAGATTATTTTACGTTTTATGATCTTAATTGTCGATGATAACGAAAACAATATTTACTCGTTAAAGAAATTATTAGAGTCCAAAGATTTTCAGGTGGACACGGCTAATTCCGGGGAAGAAGCATTGGGAAAAGCTTTGAAAAATGATTATGCCCTGATTATTCTGGATGTGCAGATGCCTGGGATGGATGGATTTGAAGTTGCGGAAATATTTGCAGGATACAGCAAGACCAAAGAAATTCCTATTATATTTCTGTCGGCCGTAAATACCGAAAAAAGATTCATTACACGCGGTTACGCTTCTGGTGGAATGGATTACGTTACCAAGCCGGTAGATCCGGAAATTCTTTTACTTAAGGTTAAAACATTTTACAACTTGCAGGAACAGAATCTTGCAATGAAAAAAACACAGCAGAGTTTAGAGCTGGAAGTGAAAGGAAGAAGGGAATCTCAGGTCAGCATGAAGTCTAAAATTGATCATTTTCATCTGATGCTGGAAGGCTTACCGCAAATTGCCTTTACTTTAAATGAAGAAGGAATTGTAGATTTTGTGAATGGCAGATGGTATCAGTATTCTGCTTCTGATGAAGACTTTCCGGAAACATATCCTGAAGATACAGATATTAAAGAAGAGTTTGAAAAATCTAGAAAAAAAGGAAAATCTTTTGAATTGGAGACCCGGATAAAAAATATTGAATCCGGAAATTACAGGTATCACCTGTTAAGAATATCGCCGGTATATGAAGGAGATACCGTTAAAAACTGGGTAGGAACATTCACCGATATTGATGATCAGAAAAAGGTAGAAAATGAGAAAGATGAATTTCTCAGTATTGCCAGCCATGAGCTGAAAACTCCCTTAACCAGTATTAAAGCTTATGTGCAGCTATTGGAGCGTAAGCTAAAGCTTGATAAAGATAGTGCAGAGGCAGGTTATGTAATGAAAGTACAGGATCAGATCGAAAAGCTGAACAGCCTCATCAGTGACCTTCTTGACGTTTCCAAAATAGAGAATGGTAAACTGAAGATCAATAGAAAACCTTCTAATTTGGAAAAGGTACTTGATAGTGCTATCGAAACCATACTTCAGACGCATGACGAAAATAAAGTGAAAATTCAGCGTCATGGAGAAATATCAGATATTCTCATTCCTTTTGATGAGATCCGTATAGAACAGGTGCTGATCAATTTCCTGACGAATGCCATTAAATATTCACCTCAAAATAATCAGGTTATTGTAACTACTTTTGTAGATGAACAAGAAGTAAAAGTAAGTGTTACAGACTTTGGTATCGGTATTCCTGATTTTAAGCAGAAAGCTGTATTTCAGAAATTTTATCGTGTTGAAGAATCATCATTACAATTTCAGGGAATGGGAATAGGTTTATATATCTGTTCAGAAATTATCAAGCAACATAATGGAACTATCGGATTATCGAGTATCATTAATGAAGGTTCTACATTTTATTTCACTTTACCTTTAAACTAATTTTTTATGCCGAAAAAAATTATAAGAAATCTGCAATTTGGAGTAGGAATGTCTTTGCTGATTTTAATAGCAAGCTCAGTAGCATCATATTGGAGTATTCAAAAGCAGATGGATAATCGTGAAAGTTTATCCAAAACCCGACGATCTATAACTGCAGTAAAAGATGTATTAATTGCTCTTTTAGATGCAGAAACAGCAAACAGGGGATACCAGTTAACAGGGAAACAAAATTTTTTAGAACCTTATAATAGAAGTATTGCCGAATATCCTAAAGCAATTGCCAATGCAAAATCTTTAGATGTTACAGATAAAGCACAACTCAAACGTTTAGAGGATTTAGAAGAAAATGCAAGTAGTAACATTAAGAATCTGGGGCTTTATGTTGAAAATAGACGTCATGGAGTAGAAATGACACAGGAGCAGCTTATTTTGAGTAAATCCTATATGGACAAATGCCGGAAGATCGTCCGTGATTTTGTACGATATGAAGAAATCCAGCTCGAGATAAAAAATAAGGATCTTAATCGATCATCCAATACAACCGTTATTTTTATCCTGTTTTCGGCGATTGCAGCCATAGTAGTTACGGTTTATCTCTATGTTAAATTGCGAAATGATCTGACCCGCAGAGATATATTGGAAAAAGAACTGAAAGCAAAAGACCTTGAAATCAGCAAACGGGTAAGTGCTATCCGACAGATTGCAAATAGAGTGGCAAACGGTGATTATAGCCAAAAGGCAGTTGATAATGCACAGGATGATCTTGGTGATTTAGTGGATTCACTTAATAATATGACTGATTCACTGAAAAAGTCTTTTGAAAAGATCAATAGAAGTGATTGGCATCAAAAAGGTTTAGCACTACTAAACGAATCACTAGTAGGGATTAAATCAATTAAAGAAGTTACTACCAACTCTTTGAACCATCTCATTGAATATGGAGAGGGTACAAATGGAGCTATATATTTAATTGATGAAGGAAAATTACAACTAAATACAGCAGTAGGTTTAGAGGAAAACATGAAAAAATCCTTCGAACCGGGAGAGGGAATGATTGGACAGGTTTTTCTTCAGAAAAAAACAAAGGTTTACAAAGATCTTAATGAAAATGATTTTGCTGTAACTTTTGCAAGCAGCAAAGTAAAAACTAATGGAATTGTGCTTGTACCAATTACATTGGACAGACAGAGTATTGGTGTACTGGAAATAAATTCAACGACTAATTTTGATCAGGATAAAATCAATTATTTTGTAGATAGCTGTCGGAATATTGCTACTGCCATTAGTGCGGCAAAAGGCCGCGAAATGGAACAGCGATTATTAGAAGAAACCCAGACCCAGTCAGAGGAATTACAGGTACAACATGCCGAACTTGAAAACCTGAATACTGAACTCGAAGCGCAAACTCAAAAACTACAGGCTTCAGAAGAAGAATTAAAAGTACAGCAGGAAGAATTAATGCAAACTAATGCTGAACTGGAAGAAAGGTCAAAACTCCTGGAAGAAAAAAATCATCTGATTGCCGAGCGTAATATCGAAATTCAGAAAAAAGCAGAGGAACTGGCTTTAAGTACCCAATATAAATCTGAATTCCTGGCAAATATGTCGCACGAACTGCGTACACCTTTAAATTCTATCCTTCTTCTTTCCAGGTTAATGGCGGAAAATCCTGAAGAAAACCTGAATGAAGATCAGGTAGAATCAGCAAAGGTAATTCAGAGTTCTGGAGGAAGTCTATTGACACTAATAGACGAAATTTTAGATCTTGCTAAAATTGAATCAGGTAAGATGGTCTTAGAATATGATGATGTAGCCATAGATGAGGTCGTAAAAGATCTACGAAATCTTTTCAATCCGGTAGTACTTGAAAAAGGAGTTCAATTTGATATCCATATAGAAGATGGTCTTGAAAAAACTATCGAAACCGACCGGTTAAGATTAGATCAGGTATTACGAAACTTGCTGTCAAATGCATTTAAATTTACCACAGAAGGTAATGTAGCATTGCATATTAAAAAAGATCCTACCAATAAGAACTTCATTATTTTCAGCGTTAAAGATACTGGAATTGGTATTCCTGAAGATAAGCAAAGAATTATTTTTGAAGCATTCCAACAAGCTGACGGATCTACTCAGCGGAAGTTTGGAGGAACAGGTCTGGGCTTATCTATAAGCCGTGAAATTGCTAAGTTATTTGGTGGGGAACTATCATTAAAAAGCAAAGTGGACGAAGGAAGTGAGTTCAGCTTAATCATTCCTATGAACACGGGTTCAGAAATATTACCGATGCCTTCTGATCTGGAATTAGTAGAAATTATACAGGAAGATGTAGAGGAGATCAAAAATATTATCGGTTATGATGAACATGAGTCTGAAATAGCAGCATCAGTTAGCGTTTTGGAAATACCCGAAGATGTAGCAGACGATCGGGATACCATTACCGATGGTGATAAAGTAATTTTGATCATTGAAGATGACACCAATTTTGCTAAAGCATTACTGAAATATGCCCATATGCAAAATTATAAAGGAGTAGTTGTAGTAAGAGGAGATCATGGATTATCTGCAGCACTGCAATATCATCCGTTAGCGATCTTACTGGATATTCAGTTGCCTGTAAAAGATGGATGGCAGGTAATGGATGAACTAAAATCAAATCCTAAAACAAAACCTATTCCGGTACACATGATGTCTTCATTGCATGTGAAAAAACAGGAAAGTCTGATGAAAGGAGCTATTGATTTCATCAATAAACCAGTTGCTTTAGAGCAGATGACTGATGTTTTCAGAAAAATTGAAGAAGCTCTCCGGAAGTCACCTCAAAAAGTTCTGATTGTTGAGGAAAGCGCCAAACATGCCAGTGCATTATCTTATTTCTTGAGTAATTTTAATATTTCATTATCAATAAAAGATAATGTAGAAGACAGTGTAAAAGCCTTAACTGAAGATCAGGTGGACTGTGTTATTTTAAACATCGGACCAACCAGAGGTAATGGCTATAAAATTATTGAATCGATCAAAAGTTATGATGGATTAGAGCATTTGCCGATTATTATTTTTACTGAAAATAATTTATCCTCATCAGAAGAGCTTAAAATCAGACAATATGCAGATTCAATTGTTGTGAAAACAGCACATTCCTATCAACGGATATTAGATGAAGTAGGTTTGTTTTTACATTTGGTCGAAGAAAAGAAAAGTTCGGAAGAAACACCTAGAAATAAGACATTAGGATCACTAACCGAAGTTTTAAGTGGTAAAAAAATTCTGATCACCGATGATGATGTCCGGAATATATTTTCATTAACGAAAACTTTGGAAAAATACAAAGTAGAAGTAATTTTGGCGATGGATGGAAAGCAGGCATTGGAGCAGATTAAAGTACATCCCGATATTGATGCCATTTTAATGGATATGATGATGCCAGAAATGGATGGCTACGAAACGATACAGGAAATAAGAAAAAAACCGATGTTTACCAGATTGCCAATTATTGCAGTAACAGCAAAATCAATGATCGGAGATCGTGAAAAATGTATCACCGCAGGGGCTTCAGATTATATATCAAAGCCTGTAGATGTTGATCAGTTATTGTCATTGTTGCGCGTTTGGTTGTATGAAAGTTAAACACAAGAGTTCTGATGAATAAGAAAATTTTGATTGTGGATGATGATCCACGAAATATATTTGCACTTAAATTAACACTGAAAGCCCGTGGTTATCAGATGGAAAGCTGTACTATGGCGGAGGAAGCCATTCAGCTTTTACAGAAGGATGATCAGATTTCTGTGGTGTTGATGGATATGATGATGCCCGAGATGGATGGTTATGAGGCCATTAAAATTATTCGTAATACACCATCTATTAGTAAGATACCTATCATTGCAGTTACGGCGCAGGCTATGCAGGAAGATCGGCAGAAATGTCTGGATGTAGGTGCACAGGATTATGTGAAAAAACCTATTGATGTAGATTTATTATTAACAGCTATAGAAAAACTATCCTAAATGCTAGAACCGAGTATTGTAAAAGATGAAGAGGTAGAATGTCTTATAAAAGATGTTTATGAGCTATACGGATATGATTTTTCGCTATACAGTAGAGCTTCCTTCAAACGTAGAGTGAATAGGATCTGTCTGATCGATAAATTTACCAGTTTTGCAGAACTTCGGTATACCGTTCTCAATGATCCCGATTATCTCAAGCATTTTATTGAAGAAATTACAGTGAATGTTACAGAGATGTTTCGTGATCCCTATTTTTTTAAAGCATTAAGGGAAAAGATACTGCCACAACTGGGAACCTATCCTTTGATCAGAATTTGGGTAGCTGGATGTTCAACAGGCGAGGAAGCATATTCCATGGCTATATTACTTAAAGAGGCCAATCTCTATCAAAAATCACTGATCTACGCAACAGATATTAATCCTTCCGTACTAGAAACAGCAAGAGCAGGCGTTTTTCCATTACAACAGATGAAATTATATTCTGAAAATTATATTCTCTCCGGAGGAAAAAAAGATTTTTCTGATTATTACACGGCGAATTATGATGGAGCAAGATTTGATAAGAGTCTGCAGCAGAAATTAATTCTGTCAACCCATAATCTGGTGTCCGACAGTTCCTTTAATAGCTTTCAGTTGATTATATGCCGTAATGTATTGATTTACTTTGATAAAGAATTGCAGGAACGTGTATTTCATCTTTTTGATGATAGTTTGGAAAATCTGGGCTATCTGGCCTTAGGTTCTAAGGAAACATTGAGATTCTCTAATTTAGGTAAGTCTTATCATCAGGCGGATGATCAGAAGATCTGGAAGAAAGTAGATTATAATTAAAACAGAAAGATGAGTGTAAATATTGAATTGGTTGTCATAGGAGGTTCTGCGGGAAGCTTGGAGGTTATTTTAGATATGATCAAAAAGCTTGACCAGAAGATCAGCTTTACTATACTATTGGTTGTTCATCGTAAAGTGCAATCCACAAGTATATTACCAACCTTGTTACAGCAGTTTTCCTCCATTGAAGTATCTGAAATAGAAGATAAAGAAGAAATACTAAATAACCATATTTATATTGTTCCCGCCGACTACCATCTGTTGTTTGAAAATAAGCAATTGGTGTCACTCGACAGTTCTGAGAAAATGAACTATTCCCGTCCGTCGATAGATGTGACATTTAAATCTGCAGCAGAGATGTATGGGAAAAGTCTTGTTGGTATACTGCTCTCAGGTGCCAATGCGGATGGTGTAGAAGGCTTACAATACATCAAGAAAAACGGTGGTGAAGTCTGGATTCAGGATCCTGATACAGCCGAGGTGAACTATATGCCAAAACATGCTGTAGATGGAGTCGCCTATGATCTGATCATTACTCCACAGGATCTGGCAGCACATATTAATCAATTGAATACTTTAAATAAGCTTTAAAATTAAAACTAACCATATATGAACAAGAAGAAAATTTTGATTTTTGACGATGATAAAACGATTTTAGACGTAGCTACCATCATTTTTGAAGAAAGTGGTTACGAAGTTGGAATTTCTGAAACATCACATGACATTATTGACAAAGTTTCACAATTTCAACCTGATGTAATTTTAATGGATAACTGGATTCCCAATATTGGTGGAGTAGAGGCAACAAAACTGCTTAAGAGTCATGAAGAATTCAAAAAGATTCCTGTGATCTATATTACAGCCAATAATGATATTAATTCATTAGCCGAAAGTGCTCAGGCAGATGATTATATTGCAAAACCATTCAATTTGGATGATTTGGAAGAAAAAGTAGCAAAATACATGAAAGATTAAAGTTATCATTAAGTAACTTTGAAATTTAATATACAAAGGGTCTTCAGTATGAAGATCCTTTTTCTTTTATTCTTTATTAAAAAAATAATTAAAAATAAATATAGCTGACTATATAGTTGTATATATTTTTATATATTTGATCATCAGAAATTTTATTTTTAATGAATAATGATTTTATAAAAGAGCTTGGTTATAAAGCACTTGATTCCCGTTTTAAGAGGATAAGTGAAAAGATGGCTTATAGTGTAAAAAAGCTTTATAAAGACCTCGATTATGATATTGAGCCCAACTGGTATCTCGTTTTTATGATACTGAGAGATAAGGGTGAACTGTCTCTTATTGATATTGCTGAAAGCCTGGGCTATTCACATCCGTCTATTGTCATCACCGTAAAAAAAATGAACAGCAATGGATACCTGATTGTAAAAAAAGATCAATCAGACAAACGAAAACAGATCGTATCACTTTCTCCCAAAGCAATCCAGTTAATGCCTGAGTTTGAAATTCTTTGGAACAGCTGCGAAGCAGCAATCTTAAATGTAATGCAAGAAGATCTAAGCATTTTAAATTATTTGGATGACATAGAATCAGCACTGGAGGAAACTTCGTTTTATTATCGATTTAAACAGGAATATAAAAACCATTTAAAATAATCCTCATGAAAAAATATTTAATACTCCTTCTTACCATGTTTTGTCTATTTTCTTACGCCAAAGAGACAAAAATTACAATTAGGGCAAAAGCAAAAGATGCAAAATTTATAGGAAGCTCTTTAGGTGGAGCCTATGTAATTATCAGAAATAAGATCAATAATACGATTCTGGCTGAAGGAAAAACAAGTGGAAGCACCGGGAATACTGATTTGATCATGAAGGCTCCAAAACATAGAGAAAGCTCTATTGCAGATGATACTACAGGCAAGTTTCTGGCGACTCTACATATTGATGAACCGACGTTTGTGAGCATTGAAGTATTTTCACCTTTTAATCATAAGCAAGCACAAGCTAAAGTCAGTACAGAAATCTGGGTAATTCCCGGTAAAGATATTCTAGGTGATGGAATTATTCTGGAAATACCAGGCTTTATTATTGATATTTTAAAACCCCGGACCCATCAGTATATTGCCTTAAATTCTATTAGTGGAAAACCATTTCAAATTCAGGCTAATATTGTAATGATGTGTGGCTGTGTGATCGATAAAGGCGGAGTCTGGGACTCCGATAAATTTGAAACAAAGGCTATTATTAATAAAGATGGAAAACTAATTAGTGAAACCAGTTTATCATTAATTTCTACCAATCTTTTTGAAGGCAGCGTATCAATCTCTTCACCCGGGAATTATGAAATATTTGTTTATGCTTTTGATCCGAAAACTGGAAATACCGGAGTGGATAAAATAAATTATGTGATTTACTAATATAATTTTTTCATAATTAATATATAGTTGTAGTATAGTTTTTGGATTCATTTTTTTATTGAAAGGTCTAAAATTGACAGATAAAATTAAAATATTATTATCCTGATTTTTCACTTTTCTGATGCAAATTACCTTTGAAATTCATACTTTTATACACGTATACAAGAGTCTGATAGATGATGAATTTTAATCGTTGGAGTTTTACAGAATATTTGAAAATACTTGAACATTTTTCCTTGTCAGAGTGGATTGGGTTTAGTTTGGCAGTCAATATCGCTCTTTACTTATTTTCAATAGGATTATATATCTTTATTGAAAAGACCTGTCGTAAAAATAAACTGCAGCATTTCAGTCATCCCATAGTACGTTCTGATTTTTATTTAAGCATTCTTACAATTGTTTGCAATAGCTTTGTAATGCTGTTAGGCGTTTTCTTATGGAAAAATAACTGGATCGAACTCGATGACAATTTTTCAGCAGTTTCAATTTTTTTACAAGTTGTAGCTTTAGTCCTCCTCATGGATTTTTGTATGTATCTGTTTCATTATGCAGCTCACATACCATTTGTGTACAAGAGGCTTCATGGTAAACACCACGAACATGTGAACACTAATTTTTTAAGTCTTTTCGTATTGCATCCGGCAGAGACTATAGGTTTTGGATTAATGATATTGGCATTATTAATAGGCTATGATTTCTCTGTGATTTCAATAACTCTTTATCTTTTTATCAACCTTATCTGGGGAACCATCGGGCATTTAAATAAAGAATTTTTTCCTGCAAGATTCAATACATATTTTGTAGGAACGACCCAGTTTCATAATCAGCATCATCTGGATGAAACTAAAAATTTCGGTTTCTATACCTCTATTTGGGATAAATTGTTTGGTACTTATAAAATGTAGACGTTTTTTAATGCAACTTTTTAAAGCTTTGTAAGGTATCGATAACCCCTTCAAATTTTTCGTCTTTAAAAATACCAGATTCGTACACCCTTTCAAAAGTCCCTGCAATTCCAGAAGCTACCATATTCGGTAAGTTTTCATTTTTTAACATTTCAGTAAGCCCTTTCATTTCATCAATTCTCCTGAAAATATGTTGTGGATAGGTGGGCGTTGTTTTTACAAGATCCTGATAGGTACCAGGAAGAAACTCCTTTAGACTCTCATTTAGTTCATCAAGAATACCAAAATGAGCTGCTGCAGTCATTGTTTCAAAGAATAAAGCATTCATTCCCTTATTCACCATGGAAAACAATAATTTGTAGGCAGATGCTGCCTCCGTTTTATCACCTGCATCTTTTACTTTAAAAAATTCCGAAAATTGATCAATAAATAAATTTCTGTACATGCCACTTACGATCAATGTAGCATTATCAGGAATGTCTTTTGAGGCTCCCATCACCGCTCCGTTTATAAATCTGATGTTTATAGAAGAAAACAAATTTTCAATGGATAAGGCAATTTCAGGAGTATTGGAATTCAGGTCTATGTAAATCGGATGGTTATTGGTGTTTTTTAAGCAGGAAACCGTATTTTTTGCAAGCTCCAGACTTGCTTCAGGACTGCTTAAAGAAAGAATAATATCTGTCTGCTCAACTACACTTTGCAATGAACCTCTGTCAATAATCCCGGAATCCTTTATGTTTTGTAAAGTTTTCTGTGACCTGCCTTCTCCGGCAGTAATCACATTATAGTTATTTCGGATCAATTCTTTCGCAATTTGAGTTCCCATATCTCCGGGAAATAAAAGGGCAATAACTGGTTGTGCTGACATTCTTATTTATTTTTAAGTTGAAGAAGTAATTAAATGGCTTCAATTATTCTATTGCAAATCTCCTTAAAATTTTTAGATCTGTAAAACACATTATTTCGATGGATTCAATTGCTAAAACCGATTAATAATTAAAATCAATGTAGGAATGATCAGTCTTCCTATATTGATTTTAATTGAATTATTGTTACGCTTATCTTTTTTCTATAACCGGAATATTGGTGATTACTTTCCATTTATCGTTTTCCAGTACACAAACGATGGTGGATTTAAATCTGACAATATCACTTTCCAAAGTTAATTTAGCAATGGCAATATTTCCTTTTTGTTCAACAGATTCAAAAGAAATGGTTCTCGGTCTTCCCCCAAATGTTTTGTTTCTGATATGATCAATGTATTCTTTTTTAGAAATAATAAAAATCCCTTTCTGATCAAAGAATCCATCCTGGATATTTTGATAGTCTTTGTGAAGGATTTCCTCCATAAGCACGATATCACTGTTATCGCCAGCTTTGATAAAGCTTTCAATGGCTTGTTGTATATCTTTCATGTTCTTAATAATTTAAATGTTGGTTTATTTGTTTTCTCTGCTGTTCAATTTTCACTCCGGCATCATCTGGATTTATCATTCCATCCATTGGAAAATAGGTGATCTCCATAATTCCAAGCTGATTAAAAATACTGGTTAGTTGGATTTCAATAGGATTTTGTTTCTGTATGATGGGTTGAAGGATACCCATTGTAGAAATAATAAATGCTCTTTTGTTCAGGAGTAATCCTTTTATACCATTATTATCATAGGTAAATGTTTTTTTTGTCCGGAC
Source organism: Chryseobacterium sp. ISL-6 (assembly GCF_018613715.1). Taxonomy (GTDB): domain Bacteria; phylum Bacteroidota; class Bacteroidia; order Flavobacteriales; family Weeksellaceae; genus Chryseobacterium; species Chryseobacterium paludis. The sequence goes on from NZ_JAGGPT010000014.1 coordinate 71,317, forward strand.
AACCAGATCGAAATAAGCCTTTAATGAAGAAGGGATTCCATAATTATACATAGGACAGGTGATAAGGATCTCATCACTGATATATAATTCCTCAATCAACTGATCCGATAGTTTAAGATGTTCAGAATAAAGGGTTTCATCAAAAAATCCATTTATGGTTTCCTGTGTTAAATGGGGCGTAGGTTCTAAGGTCACATCCCTTTCGATGATCTTTCCATTCGGGTGTTTTATTTTCCATTGCTGAACAAAATAGTCACCCATTGAACGGGAATAAGAATCGTTCATCCGGAGGCTGCTGTCAATACGAAGAAGTGTAGTCATGTTTGCTTTTTTATTAAAGACAAACAGCTCTTCTAAAACGTGACGATTATACCAATTTTTTTAATTTTTCAGGATCAACGATAGAGTAGATTTCCCGAATCATGCCTTCATGGTCAATATCTAAAATGTGACAATTGTAGATCTGATTTTCCCGCCAAAAGCAAATAGCGTGCTGATGATTGAAAATATGAAAAGTATAGGGTTTTTGATTAAGAAATTGCTGTTGTACATAGGCAAGTAGAGTAGCAGTGGCTGATTTTCCAACTTCAACAGCTTTTATAACACGAACCCGCTGCCCACCATCTGCAGAAAGCTTGATGTCATTTAATAATAGCTCTTCAAGCATAGAAATACTTCCTTCGCTTAATGCCCTTTGATATTGGGAAAGCGTTTCATTAGGAATGGATGAGTTGATGTGATCCGGTATATACTGTACATTTTGAAGCTGTTTACCAGCTCTACTCAGTATTTTTCTTGAATTTTCTACAGAAATATCAAGAACTTCGGCAATCTCCTGATGCGAATAATCAAAACCTTCCTTTAAAATATATACGGCACGCTCTTTTCCAGACAGGCGTTCTAAAAGTACGAGCAACGTATAACGAGCTGTTTGTTCTTTTATAAGTTTAGTTTCTGCATTTTCAAGGGATAAAGGTTCAGGTAGCCATTCACCATACACCATTTTTTTGGTGTGCCTGTTTTTAAAGTTAATGGCATGATTGATCGTACTTTTGATTAAAAAGTTCTTTTCATTCCGTATATCGGTTTTATCCAGTGAAATATATTTTTCCAGCACATCTTGCACAAGATCCTGAGCATCCTCGTAAGAACCTGTAATATTATAAGCGTACGTTAAAAGTTGACGGTAATTTTCCTGCATGCTATTTCTTTTTAAGACCCAAAAGAGAGTGAAAACGTGACATCCCATAAATAAAGATGATCAAAAAGAGTAAAAGTAGTACTTTTATATTTTTGTAACTATAAACGATGCAGGATCCATTAAGAATACATATTGAAAAAGTTATTCCTCTTAGTGATGAAGAGTTTGCATTAGTATCCTCTTATTTCACAAGAAAAAAGTATAAAAAACATCAGTTTTTAATACAGGAGGGAGAGAAAGTTATGTATAATTATTTCGTATTAAAAGGGCTTTTAAAACTGGTCTATACCGACGATACCGACAAAAGTCATATTGTTGGGTTTGCAATGGAAGATTGGTGGGAAAGTGATTTTCAGGCTTTTTATACACAAACTAAATCAACAATGTCTCTGGAGTGTGTTGAAGACACTGAAGTTTTATGCCTAAGTCTGAATGACTACAGAAAACTGTGTAATGAACTTCCAAAGATGGAACGTTTCTTTCTTGAAAAAGCCTATTTCGGTTTTATAGCAGCGCAGCAGCGTATTATCTCTACAATGACTTCCAATACTAAAGAAAGGTATGATAAATTGCTTGAAAAATATCCAGCATTGGTTCAGCGCGTTCCAAAGTCTCTTTTAGCTTCTTATCTGGGTGTTTCCAGAGAAACATTAAGTCGCTTTTCTTCTTAAAATGTGATCTTCCTCACTCTATAATCGTGATGAAGGTCAAGGGATGATCCTGGGTATAAATTGCAATTTTGTCCTATTAATTTTATACAGTTAAAACAATGGAAAAAAGAACAATCAATCCCTGGAATTGGCAAAAAGAACGCAGCTACTCGCAGGCTGTAGAAGTAAAAAATGTTGAAAGTACATTATACTGTTCCGGTCAGGCGGCTATTGATCCGGATGGAACATCAAGTAATAAGGATATGAAATCTCAGCTTCAGCAGGCCATTGCGAATCTGGAAGAAGTAATCACTACTGCCGGATACGAATGTAGAAATATTGTAAGGTTAAATATATATACTACATCAACTAAAGAACTATGGCCCCATTTTCCTATTCTTCAGGAATGGATAGGCAGGCATAAGATTGAGCAGGCTGTTACCATGCTGGAAGTGACCGGATTATTTGAAACATTAACGGTTGAACTGGAAGCAACTGCTGTAAAATAATTTCAAAAAGTATTTTGAAATAAAACCTTCAAATCAAAGATTTGAAGGTTTTTTATGCCAGTAATTTCTAAAAACACTAAAGAATCCTTTTGCATATGGAAGCCAGGAGATCAGGCTTCCGGTTATTGAAGAAAATTATTATGATATAAAAACAGAAAAATAGTTTTAGAAGTTTAGTATAAAACGCCCATACTTTCCGCTGCGAAGCCTGAAAGCTCTTCTATTTTTCCTTCTTTTATTTTTTTTACCCATTGGTGGTCATTCAATAAGGCACGTCCTACCGCAACTAAATCGAAATCTTCTCTTTCTAATCTGCGTACCAATTCTGTAAGATCAGACTTTTCTGAACTTTCACCTGCAAAAGCAGACATGAAATCTCCTTTAAGACCCACAGAACCTACAGTGATGGTCGGTTGTCCGGTTATTTTCTTTGCCCACCCTGCAAAATTAAGATCTGAACCTTCGAACTCAGGCTCCCAGAAACGACGTTGTGAACAATGAAAAATATCTACACCTGCTTCTTTCAGAGGAAGTAACCAATCTTCCATCTCAGCAGGAGTTGTTGCCAACCTACTTTTATAATCCTGTTGTTTCCATTGGGAAAGTCGAATGATGATCGTAAAATCTTCCCCTACGGCAGCTCTTATCGCTTTGATAACATCTGTTGCAAAACGGGTTCTTTCTTTTACTGTTTTACCTCCGTATTCATCAGTTCTGGTATTAGTAACCTCCCAAAAGAACTGATCGATAAGGTAACCGTGGGCTCCGTGTATTTCAAGACAGTCAAATCCAAGGTCTTTTGCTGACTTAGCAGAAGCTGCAAATTGTTTTATAGTGTCCTGAATATCCTCTAAAGACATGGTGGAAGCTTTCTCCATTGGAACTTCAGGGTATTCTTCTGATGCTCTGGTGTCACCAACATGCCATATTTGTGGTCCCATTTTACCCCCGTTATGATGAACCTGATCGATTACGTTTTTCCAGCCTTCTAATGCCTGGGTTCCATAGAAGTCAGGGATATTCTGCATATTTTTTGAAGCCGGTCGGTTAATTACTGTTCCTTCGGAAAGAATAAGTCCTACCTCTGAAGCAGCTCTTCGTGCATAATAGTCGGCTATTTTTTGTGTTGGTACTCCATTATCTGATTGTGCTCTGGTCATAGGAGCCATTACAATTCTGTTTTTCAGTTGTAGATTTTTATAATTAAATGGACTAAATAACGCGTCTGTACTCATTTTTTATTAATTTTATTATGATGTCAATTCTTTTGTTACACAAAGTAACTAATAATAATTCGTTTTTGTGCCTGGATAAGAAAAAATTGTGGTAACTTTGACGTAACAAACAATAGTAACTTCTTAGTAACTTATGAGACACAATAAAATGACCCAAGGCAGTTGCCCTCTAGGGAAAGCCATGTCAGCATTGGGAAGTAAATGGAAACCGATCATTGTGATGGTCATTAAAGACCGTGTATTGCGTTTCGGACAGATCGCTACCCGTATCCATGTTATTTCAAGAAAAGTTTTGACGGATCAGTTGAGAGAAATGGAAGAAGATGGGTTATTAATTAGACAAGAATTTAAAGAATTACCTCCGAGAGTTGAGTATTCCCTGACAAAAAAAGGGCTTGCTCTTCTACCAATCTTACATCTACTGGAAGACTGGGAGACAAAATACGACGCGAAGGAAGTTTTTGTGGATGCAGCTGTATAAGATAAGTATAGTTTATGATCGATCTTTAAATCGGTCGTTAGCATTCCTGGCTATCTGCTAATCAGGGATTAAGGAATATTTCTAAAAGTTAAATGTAAAAATGGCTATGACATGCATAGCAGATTAAGGAGAAAAATGAGAGAATATTTTTCGCGAGATACTTTTTTTTACATTTAATCGTTATATTTAACGAATTAATTCTTAAATCAAAAATGAATTAAAGCATCATAACTTTTAAATGACTAGTAAAATCATCGGTGTAGGAAACTACATTCCCCCAGAAACCATTACCAATTTATTCTTTGATAAACACAATTTTATAAACAAAAGCGGCGAGTCATTAAAAGAGAGTAATGCCATTATTGCCAGTAAGCTAAAAGACATTACAGGTATTGAAGAGAGAAGATATGCAAGTAATGATCAGGTTACTTCTGATTTAGGTTTTATTGCTGCACAGGCAGCCATTAAGAATTCCGGAATTGATCCTGAAACATTAGATTATATCATATTTGCCCATAATTTTGGTGATGTACGTTTTGGAACGGTCCAATCAGATGCAGTTCCGAGTCTTGCCTCAAGGGTAAAACATCTTTTAAAAATAAAAAATAATTTTTGCGTAGCATACGATGTATTGTTTGGGTGCCCCGGATGGATAGAAGGAGTGATTCAGGCCAATGCATTTATAAAATCTGGTATTGCTAAAAGATGCCTGGTTATTGGTGCAGAAACACTTTCAAGAGTCGTGGATATTCATGATAGAGACAGCATGATATATGCTGATGGGGCAGGAGCTGCGATACTGGAAGTTACCAATGATGATATGGGTGTAAAATCCCATGTTTCAGCATCTTTTACATTGAACGAGAAGGATTATTTATACTTCGGAAAATCATATAATAATGAAAAATGTCCGGATACAAAATATATCAAAATGGAGGGACGGAAAATTTACGAATTTGCTCTTTCCAATGTACCTCTTGCTATGAAAAAGTGCTTAGATGAGAGTGGTTATAGTGTCAGTCAACTCGACAAAATCATTATACATCAGGCTAATGAAAAAATGGATGAAGCCATAGTAAAAAGGTTCTATCAGTTATATGACACACCAATGCCGGAACACATCATGCCTATGGTTATTCAAAAACTAGGAAATAGTAGTGTAGCTACAATTCCATCTCTATTAACCATGATTTTACAGGATGAGCTGGATGCTCATGAAATCAACGATGGAGATGTGGTATTATTTGCATCTGTGGGAGCTGGCATGAATGTAAATGCATTTGTATATAAATTTTAAAATAGAGAATAAAATTTCAGAGAGGATCAATATCTTTCAATTTCTAAGATCTTGATTAAGAAATCAATCCAACAACGGGAAATTTAATTTTACTATTTTTATGCATAGACTGACAAAATTATTTTGTCAGAAATAAAAAAACTCTTTATATTTGCACCACTGAAAACGACGGTGTAATCGGAGTTTAAGGAGAGATGGCAGAGTGGTCGATTGCGATAGTCTTGAAAACTATTGACTGTAACAGGTCCGGGGGTTCGAATCCCTCTCTCTCCGCTAAGAGGGTCTTCTACAAGAAGATCCTTTTTTTTTTCGTATATTAATAATCCTTTCTCTTTCATTTTCAGGTGGTTATATGATAGGGTGCCTAACATTGTAGGTGTTCGATAGATGCCCTTTTCATAATAAAGGTTGCTGTCGAACACCAGGTCAACAAATTCCCGCTTTTGAAGGGTATTGGCATGTGAGTAGATATAGCGCAGATCTGTTAATAACTCTAATTTATCTTCCAGAATACTAAATGCACGACTTTGATCTTTGCCAAGTCTTTCTATTGCCCTTCTTAGATTCATTATGTCTTTATTGTATGTTGAATACCAACGATCATAAGTATCTTTATTAATTTCATTCTTTATCCATTTTTCTTCAACCGTATATAATCTTGATTCGATTTCATCTAACTCCTTTTTCTTTTCACCGATCTTTTTACGGTTAATTTCCATTTCCTTATCAATATTCAGTTTGCTTTCTGTTTTGATTTTTTTTACCCTTAAAGGGCTTAAGCTCATTAACTCACAAACGGACAGAAATTGATCGTGGGCTTTTATCGCACTGATATTATTATGTTTGGAGTGTTTGCATTTGTAATAGTAGAAGTATTTTCCAGATTTGCCTCTTGATGGGGCACCAGATAAAGGATGTCCACAATGGCATTTTAAAATTCCGCGGAGTGGAATTTCATCATCTAAGATTGTTCTTAGTTTTTCAGGTCTTTTCATTTTTTCCTGAACCATTTTCCATGTGGATATATCAATAATAGGCTCATGGTTGCCCTGAAAAAGTCCACCTTCATGTTCTTTAAACGCGGTAACTTTCAGCAGTCCTGCATATATAGGGTTTTTAAGGACCCGCTCAACAGCCATACTTCCTTTTGTAGTAAAACCGAGTTGCTGAGCTTGTTCTTTTATTAAATACAGAGGTGTATTTCTGATGTAAGAATCATAAATAAATTGAATAATCTTAGCTTCTGTTTCTTCAATAACCAATTTTCTGTCTTTTCTCTCCCCTTGCTTTCTATACCCAAAAGGAGCATTTTTAAAAACAAATCTTCCTTCCTTGGCCTTAGCGGTATAGATTCCACCCTTTACTTTAATGCTTCTATTGATATTATCTTCTTCGGCTAGCAATAATTGCAAACCGGCTCTAAAGAAGCTTCCGGGAGTTTCATAATCAAACGTAATTCCCTCAGTAACACTTACAACCTGGATGTTGTACTTTTGTTGAAGAAGCTTGACCATACTCATGGCCTCTCCGGCATCACGGCTAAAACGATCAAGTTGGTCTAGAAGCAAATAATCTACTGTTCGATGGTGTTTGGTTATGAACTCCTTTAATTTAATAAAATCAGGGCGGTCAAATGTTTTGGCGCTTTTTCCCCGATCAATAAAAGTATCAACAAGTTCAACATTATTGTTTTTCAGCCATTGATCAGTATAGAGTTCCTGCCTTTCTATGGAACCATTACTCTGTCCCATTTGGCTGAACCTTAAATATCTTATTGCACGTTTCATAATATTCCTTTAAAGTTGATGATACAATAATTTCTATAATCAATCTTTCGAATGCATCCTCTTTTTCCTGTTCTCTCTTAGTCTGTAATTCTTTAATATTTTTATCTATCTCAGGAGTCGTTGATTCATTTTTATTAGTTCCCATTTCTTTCTATTGCTTAGATTACCCCTTACTCCGTTTTTCAGGTTTGGTCTAAATCTAGAGGAGAAATGAAACACCTTATGTAGATAGGAAACATCTTTCGTAGTTAGGCATTTATTGACTCACCACTGCATATTGTCTTCTTATGACGGTTGAATTTACAATGATTTTAAAATAACTATTGCTTTCTAAAAAAACGCAAATTGTAAAAATAAATTACAAGTTGCCATAAAAATATTAAAAAAACTTTAATTGAAAATTTAATAATTGAGGGTTGGATTGATTCTTTTTATCATATAAATAATTTTCACAATCAACCAGTAAAAAGGCAGCCAAGATATAGCGGCCAATCCCTTTCTTTTTCCTGCCAAAAGACTACGGCATAAACGGTTTCCTCCCTAAAGGTGCCTTCCATTTATTCCGTTTCCTTTCGGCTTACTGCATTGCCCGCTTACATTATCTGCTTTCTTTTTTCCGGTTTTTCTTTTGAAAATACTTAACGAAGCCTGACAAAGGCTTTAATAAAAGCAGAGGCGGAAGATTGAGAAGAGATCTAATTTGAAATTCGAAAAAAGTAAGTGCGGGAAATGAAAGTCTCTGCCGTATTCAGAGCAAAAAAGATGAAATTTAATGTTGTCAATGAAATTAAATTAAGTTATTACAGAAAAGGAAATTCTGAAAGGCTAATCACCAACTCAAAGGATGCTGTTGATGTATTTCGGGAGCATTTTGATAGTGATGAAATTGACTATCGAGAGTCATTTTACACACTGTATTTAAATCAGGCCAATAAAGTCTTAGGCATTAAGAGAATTTCGGAGTGTGGGATCACTTCGGCGATCGTAGATGTAAGGCTTATTATGCAGGCCGCTCTATTGTGTAATGCATCATCCATTATTCTCGCACATAACCATCCCTCCGGAAATCTAAAGCCTTCAGCTGAGGATGTGAAAATAACTCAGAATATAAAAGCAGCTTCAAAATTTCTAAACATACAATTGCTTGATCATTGTATTTTAACCTCTACTGAGTATACATCGTTTTCCGATGAAGGAATGCTATAGGTACTTGTAAGACATAATAAAAAGAACGGCGATGTTTAATTGCCGTTCTTAGTCTATATGTATCGGGCGAAAAGAGCACTTCTTCTTTACAATCAGAAGTGCCTTTTCGCAGTAGTTAAATTGCCTTTTTTAGTATGAATTCACTGATCAATGACTTCAGGCAATTGATCTAATCATGGTAATTTTCTGATTATTATCTTCATCTTAGTTTAAGCTTTCGATAATTGCGGCATTAATCAAATCAGTATTTTTAACGTGAATTTTCTGATGACGGATGGCGTCTTTTTCGACGACTTCGATTTCCAACACCTGACCTTTCAATAAAGTAAATTGATTGAGAAGATAGACAGCTTGTTCCTTTGTCTGATATCTGACTGTTTTGTCCGGCAGGAATGTTCGGAGTGGCACCAATAGTTTATCCTGTATAACCGTACGCTTCAGTTTCTTTTTATCGGTTATCTTAAAGTTGATAAAATCAATGCTATAGTTGATATTACTGAGGTTCTTAATCAACAGGATAAAATAAAATTTTCCTTCATGTACATACAACGATTTTAAACTAAGCTGAATTCCGGAACTTTTTGCCTTGATATGTTTAATGTTTTGTTTAGGGCTTTTGTGGAGCATCTTCATAATAAGTTCGGTATCTGATGACCTCTCTCCTCCAAGTTCTTCAAATTGTGCATGAGTAGAATGTTTTTTTTCTACAGTTTGTTGCAGTTTCAGGAGATCATAGTTCAGTATGTAGGGATATGAACTGTACGACACATCAAAGTTGTAGAATTTTCCATCCTGGGTAATAACGGAAAAGTTTGTTTCTTTTTCAAAGTCCCTTACGGCAGATTTTATTCTAAGTACATTTTCTATATCTTGAGCTTTATTGGCAATAAGATGTTCACTTCCTAAATCGACATATCGTATGGGCGAAGGAAACAGCAAATGGGTTGTTTTATCATAGGTAACTTCCATTTTGTAAGGCTCCAATCTTGTTTTATACAGTGAAGGAGTTTCAGTAGTTTCCTGGGCTTTTATTATACATGTAAAAAACAAAATGAGCACTGCTGAAAGCCATTTATCAATTATTGTTTTCATTGCTTTATATTTTCAATTAACTATTTTTTGAAATTAAGAATACCTGATGTCCGGCTTTTACGGTGACCTTAGGTGATTTTACCCTTTTCCGGAAATATCCTGACACTCCCTGAACCAGTCCTTTTGTAAGATCAGCGGCAATTTGTTGTCCTGCAGACTGGGTCATCATAATATTAGTTCCTGATGATTGACTCATATTAGCGAGCATATCGGTAATCGCGTTTTGTTCAGGAGAATAAGGGATATATAATCCTGATTGTCCATCATTATCATGAATGGTGATATCAACAGGTTGTATAGATCCGTCATATTCTATAGCAGATATTTTTAACTCTAGTCTGGCACCCTGGAATTTCCCCGTAGCTTTTAATAATGTTCCCGATGGAATTCTGGAATTTCCAATCATCATAGGCTCAAGAAGTCTTAGGGATAATATACTTTCAGGTGTCATTACTTGGGTTTCATGAATTACTGCACGGATGCTGTTTTTCCTTTCAAAACCTTGTGGATTTACATTTTGGATCCCTGTAAACCGGTTATGATCAGGACCGGCCAAAAGCATACTGTCAGAAGGGTAGCGGTATAAACCGGAAACAATATCATTACAGATAGGCTTTATTGAAGCTATCTCAGCCTTATTATGATCTGTTTCTTTTTTTTGAATCTCATTATTATCCGGATCTTCATTTTTGGGTAAAGGCAGATATTTTGCTGCCATCTGATAAGATTTTTCCATTAGTTCAAGCTGATCGTTAATTCCTGAACTGACTGGAATCAGATCTTTTTGCATCGATCCATGCTTAAGTCTGCTGATCTCTTGCTTAAGTTGATCAATTTCCTGATTGTCTCTCTTGTAAAAAGAGCCTAACGTCTGCTGTGCAGTCTGGTAGCTATTAAATGCATTACGGCCTGTAACCATATTAATTTTGGAGTTTTCAGCTACATCGGGGTGGAGGGTTTGGTTCTTCAAGTCAGTGGAATGATCCGGATCATTCCAATAATCAGATAAACTGGTTAAGGCTTTTCTTTTTTCTTCATTTTTTTGCTCCAACAGATCCTGTTCATAAGCTTTCTGTTTGTCAGGCTGAAGTTGATCATTGGCCGCCTGAGGAACCGCCGTATTAAAACCCGAATTCCCGGTGATGGCCAGGTTTTTATTGGGCTTAAAGATCAAATATAAACACCCGGCGCAGACAATCCCCATTAAGAGATAGATAAGAGGCTTCTTTAATTTTTCAAATTGCTGTGTTACGCCCTCTTGATCATCTGGATCTGGTGAGTTTCCTTCTGTTATTCTGATAGTGGTTTTACTTAAATCTTTCATGGTGGGAATTTTTTTCTTGAATGGGTGTCTTTTGATTCTTAATGTGGTTTTCTGTCTGGAGACTTCTTATATGTTCCACTGGAATGGTACTATTGCGACCTGCCAGGTTCAACCCGATATGCAGTATGGAAAAAATACTTAGCAATAGGTACATTGCAAAAATGATTTTTATTATTCGCCGGTGCCTATAATCAGGTAACGTCTTCCACTGTTGTTCCATCTCCCTGGCATAGCAGTCTATCGCTTTTCTGAATTCTTTCATATTCGTTGATTTACCGTTCAACAGTTTCGATATCCTTATTCTCAATAACACTGAATTTCTCAATGGTAAATCCCTGCGGGTTATTATCTGATCTCACTGAATTGACAAGTGAGCAGCTGGTGATCAAACTTCTTATGGTCAGATTGCTTGAGCGTATAATGAACTGCCTGGCGTAGGTTTTCACTGGATACGGATAGGTGTTGAAATCAGCGATCACGCTGTCCACCTCAATCCTTTGTTGGATGTTTCCTGAAATAATTCTATTGTAGTATCCTTTTTCAGAAAGGTCTTTATAGTAATTAAATGCGGATTGGTCTGCCAGATTGAAAGCCCTTTTGACATTGCTTTCAATGGCATTTTTGTCAGGTGCAATGGTAAAGAATAGCTCATGGAAACGTCTTGTATGCTCTCTTGCCTCTACAGGCCGGTTGATAGACATATCCTGAGATAAGGCCAGCATTAAGGATTTTCCATTATCCAATACGTAGATTTTTTTTCTCTGCTCTTCAGCAAATCTATAAGAACGGTATATGGCAAATAGCGCAACACTCAGGCAAAACACCGTAAAGACAAAAGTAAATAACCTGATCTGCTTAAAGCTGTTTTCAATATTTCTTAAGGTCTTAAATTCCATTGTAATTTGATTTTATTATTTAAGTAATTTTCCCGATATATTGCCTGTTGCTGATCCTGCAGCAGCGCCTGCAATATTTCCTGATTTCTGGGCAGTCTGGTTGACATTGCGCATAAAGTTGCCTGCGCCTCCTGCCTGGATGACCCAGCCTGTAACGGTTGGAACCGTAAAGTAGCCGATGATTCCGATGATCATATAAATGATGTATACGGTATTGGACGTATCAGGAATGAAATCAGGATCCGAGAGCATCTCAATATCCCGCTCCAGGATAAGGGATTGAATCTTGGCAAGTATCGTACTGAACATGTCTGCAACCGGAAGCCAGAGGTAAACGCTTACATATCGGGTCAGCCACTGGGTGAGGGTAGTCTGAAAACCATCCCACACAGAAATCGAAAAGGCTATTGGTCCCAGGATGGATAGTACAATGAGAAAAAATGTCCTTATGGTATCAATAACCAATGCTGCTGCCTGAAACAATATCTCCAGGAATTCACGGAATCCGTCCCTGATATCTTTTTTAATGGCAAACATTTCCCTTTCGATGTACATACCTGACATGGTAACCAAATCTGAAGGGGACCAGCCAAGCTCTTCCAGTTTTTTGTCAAACTCTTCATCAGAGATCAGATAGGCCATTTCCGGATTTCTGAGCATGGACTCTCTTTCCAGCAGGTCTTTTTTTTGCTGCATTTCATTGAGATCAAGAACCTGGCCTTCAAGCATGGAATGACTGCCTTGTACGATAGGACTTAAAACAGCATTGATGCTTCCCAGGACAATCGTTGAAAAAAACATAATACAGATTCCGATGGCAAAAGGGCGTAACATGGGAAACAGATCAATAGGTTCGGCGCGGCTCAGTGCCTGCCAGACCTTAAGTGAAACGTAAAATAAGGCTCCCAGCCCGGCAACTCCCTTGGCCACTGCTGCCATATCAGCACAGAAGGGCATCATCTCTTCATAAACAGATCGGAGTACTTCGTGTAAGTTATTGGGTTCCATACTACCAGTATTTTTGATTGGATGTTCCGTAGAGGCTCAAAACCCTTTGTGTATTGTTGTGTTTCTTAGCTCTTAAATAGCTTACCGAAATATTTTTATTCGTATAGTATCTTACCAGATTATAATACTCCTTAACCTCTTTGTATACCCTGTCAATGACATCCATACGTTCCTTGTCATTAAGTGATAAACCGGTTGAGAACACGATTTGCCTGAGCTCTTTAAGCAGTTCGGTGCTTTCGGTAAGCAGTGCCGAATATCCATTGGCTATTGCGGTCAGTTCCTGGGTGTTAAAGTTGGGGTCATTAAGCATTTTGCCAAAATTATTGACGTAGATTTCCGATACATCGCCTACCAGCAAAACCGTTTGCTGGACTTTGCGGGCATCCTTAACCAGGTTGTTGACTGCTTTTAGCTTGTCATAATATTCTTTACCCTGTTCATAGACTTTTTTAACTTCATTAAAGTTTTTGATTACATTGGAGACCGTCGATGAAGTCTGTACAATTTCATTGGCGGAATTCAGGATTCCGGAGGCAAGATTGGTGGGATCTGTAACCACAAATTGAGCTTTAACGAATGTTGTTGCAGCAATTACTGCTGCTAGTAATGTTGTAATGATTGGATTTTTCATTGTTGTACATTTTAAGTGATTGGGTTGTCTTTATTTGTTCTGATTCTTTTAAGGGATATTCTTTTAATAGCATGTTCAATATTTCCGGCGAGTTCGGATGCCAGGTTCATGACCTCCATTTTTTCAGATTCTTCCGTAGTGTAAGCAAGGTATTCTTCTGTGGAAACCTCAGTTGCGTAAACGGCAGAATGAGTTCCTCCCAATCCAATCCAGACTTCTTTATAAAGCCTCTTAGGATCGTTATTCATATTGATTGAAAGGACCTGGGCTTTTTCTTTATCCGTTAGTCCGAGCATAGCCTGGATATCATCGAACTTGTTCATATATTTTCGCTGGTCAAGTAAGATCTTACAATCGGAATTATTAATAATACTTTCCTTAACAATGGGGGATTGGATGATATCATCAACTTCCTGAGTGACTACAATGGCTTCTCCAAAGAATTTTCTTACGGTTTTGAATAGGTATTTGATGTATTCTGCCATGCCTTCCTTAGCAATAGCTTTCCATGCCTCTTCAATCAGTATTAGTTTTCTGATTCCTTTAAGTCTTCGCATCTTATTGATGAAAACCTCCATGATGATAATGGTTACAATAGGGAAAAGGATCTTATGGTCTTTGATTGCATCAATCTCAAAGACAATAAAGCGCTTGGATAACAGGTCAAGCTGCCTGTCTGAATTGAGAAGGTAATCGTATTCGCCACCCTGGTAATAAGGCTCTAAAACATTAAGGAAATTAGCAATATCAAAATCTTTTTCCCTGACATTCTTCTGTTCAAGGATGCTCTGGTAATCTTCTTTTATATACTTGTAAAAGCCGTTAAATGAGGGGATCTGCTTGCTGTTTTTTATTTGATCGATATAACCGCTTACGGCATTGGATAAAGCAACTTCTTCAGAACGGGAAGGCGGTTCATCATCTCTTTTCCATAAGGTGAGGATCAGGGTTTTGATGCTTTCTTTCTTTTCAATATCAAATATTCCGTCATCGGTATAAAAAGGATTAAAGGCAATGGGATGATCTTCCGTATACGTAAAATATACCCCGTCTTCTCCTTTTGTTTTACTTTTAATCAACTCACTCAGACCCTGGTAAGAATTTCCGGTATCAACCAGCAGGACATGAGCGCCCTGTTCATAATACTGCCTTACCATATGGTTGGTGAAAAATGATTTTCCGCTTCCGGAAGGCCCCAGGATGAATTTATTTCGGTTCGTGATAATTCCCCGCTTCATGGGAAGATCAGAAATATCCAAATGGATGGGTTTACCGGTAAGCCGGTCAGCCATCTTGATTCCGAAAGGAGAGGGAGAATTTTGGTAATTGGTTTCCTGAGTGAAAAAACAAAGAGCCGGCTCAATGAAGGTATAAAAGCTTTCTTCGCTTGGAAAATCACCTGCGTTTCCAGGAATTCCGGCCCAATATAGAGTTGCCGCATCCGTTGTATTATGGCGCGGCTTACACTCCATTAAGGCTAACGCACTTCCTGTATCGTTTTTAAGTTGTTTGAGTTCACGGGTATCATCAGACCACACCATCACATTGAAATGTGCCCGGATCGACCGCAGTCCAAAAGAATGGGCTTCATTGAGATATTTTTCTATCCATTCCTTGTTGATCTGATTGGCTCTGCTGTATCTTGCCAGTGAATGCATATTTCTGGCTGACTTTTCGAATTTTCCCAGATTATAGTCGCTGTTGTCAATGAACAGATACTGATTATAGATATGATTGCAGCTTAGTAAAAGTCCGACCGGAGAGGCAAACGATAATAAACAGTCACTACGGTCCGTACTTAACTTTTCATACCGGGCATGTGATGACACTGCTGCCGGCAGATCATCCGTATCAGATAAGGTATGAATACTGATCCGGTTGTTACCGATACGAACCTCTTCAGCTCCAAGCTGCAGATCCTGAAGGGGTATGCTGGATTCTCGGGATAGGGTAAGATATTGTTCCAGGAGCCCGGACTCATTTTCAGTACCTGTAATCTCGTCTGCCGACATTTTCTTCAGATAAATGTAACCACTGTCATTCATAATCCTTTCGAACTGATCAACAGCTTCCATAAATCTACCGACAACCTCACTATCCCTGATTTCTTTCGGGATGATTTTGCCTTTGCACAGCGATGAAAAGTTGCTTTGAGTTCTCATCCGCTCTTTAGTGGTTTTGGTGAGAAATAGATAGCAGTAATGATTCAGGAATGGTCTTTCATTAAAATGACGTTCAAAAGATTTTGATAAAAAACTTTGGTCTTCCAATGATAAATCAGGCGTGTAATTTTCTTTAATATACCAATCCTGTTTATGAACCACCGTATAATCGGGAAGGGTCTTTACCGCTTTAAACCATGTGGAATGAATGGCTTCATATTCTGGTGATGCGATGGTAAAGAGTTCCGGTAACCTCACCTTAAAGCAGACTGTGATATCGGCATCCTTAGATATAATGCAGTTATCTTCTACAGCAAGCAGTGGGAATTTACTCTCCAGGGTCGCTGCTTTGGAGCTGTTTCTCATATGAATGTTTTTTAGGGGTTGCTTTTAAATATCTGAGTATGGGTTTGCGGCTGAGTATGTACCTGGGATGCTTTTTCTTTGCACCCAGTTTCATGAGTCCGTGCTCACCGTATTTTCTATTCAGAGAGAAAGTCTTCCAGATCAGAATACCACTACATGAGCTCCCTGTAAATAAACAGATATAAGTATTAATGCCTGTCATATACAGTAACATCACCAATAGCAGTATTCCCAACAATCCACCTGCAAAAATAAACAGGTACTGTGCCTTCAGGCCTTTGAATTCGACCGATCTTCCAATTCCTTTGTTGATGAGATAAGTATTCATAATCAAAATTCTTAAAGGAAGAATGAACGCAGGATGGTCGCTGCTACAATAAGGAATATACAAGCTCCAAACCAGCTGGCGGCAGTTTTTGAGGTATCCGGGTCACCACTGCTGAACTTATTGTAGACCTTAACACCTCCGATAAGTCCCACCACGGCTCCAATAGCATAGATAAGCTTGGTCGCCGGGTCAAAATAGGAAGTGACCATCTGGGTAGCTTCCGTGATGCCGGCGCTGCCATTTCCCTGGGCTTGCAAAAACCCATTAATCAGCACAGCTACCGATAGCAGTAAAATCTTTTTTCTTTGTTTTTCCATAATTGAAATATGTTTAATTGATTGTAATGAGCCGGCTCATTGCTGGCTTCATGACAAAATTGTGGTGAAAATCGATCAGTATTGGTGAATTGGCTGTACGTACATTGGTTTGGCAGTAATTGTCTTTATAAGAATAGCGTATAAGAAAAGCAGCCAACTCAGTTAAGGTTGGCGCAGTTCCTATTTAAAATTGAATGATCAGATGCCTAGTCCCCCAAAATTAGTTTCTAAAAATGGGCAGGCAGCTTGTATGTTCTGTAGGTATAGTTTTTGTATTTCTATATTAAACGAACAAGATTATTCTGTATGAAGTCAAGATTTATTCTATTTTGGCAAAAATATGCTCCATACATTGAGTTATTATGGATTATACTTCTACTTATCGGGAATACCTTTATGAAATATTCCATGACCTTTAAAAGCATTGCGGTAGGTGGTTGGATTGTCTGTGTGATAATGTACATCCTTACGGAAAAAAACTATCGGACGGTCCGGTTCTGGCTCTTTTTGATATTAGGCCTGATCCTTGCGATTAATCAGACTCTTCAATTGATTAATATGGCAAATTGAAATAGGAGATTAGTGGAATTTCTATTTTTCCGGATGTATTTTATCCAAATAACCCAGACATGTCGCCTCGTAATAATCTAAATATCCTTTAAATAATTTTCGGCATCAATAATTTAAATATATCTTATTCTATTGGTAATTGTGTGTCTGTTAGATAAAAAGCCCCTCCGAAGAAGGGCTTAAAAAACACAAATAATGTAAAGAAAAATTACATTGTAATTAAAGATACTGAAAATCCTATAAATAAACCTTTATGATTCTGGTCATAAAAAAACTTAAAATGAAAAACTTAAATTTGAATTGAGAACCTAACTAATAATTTTTCATCATTTTTACATCGTAGTGCTTCCCTTTTTTGGGAAGCTTTTATTTGAGACACTTTTTTAAGCATCGTAGATTTTACAGCTCTTGGAGTCTTTCAATCAAGAAGGGCTTCTTTCTATGGTGGGCAATTTGAATATCATTATTCAAATTTAATCATCAGATAAACTCTTCAATATCGAAATTTTCAAAATCTTCTTTCCGTAAAATGGAAAAACTGCTTTTGTCTTCAACTGTAAAACTATTATCCAATAGTTCTGCTATTTTATGAGCGGTATCTTCCATTGAATTTTCCAGTAGGTTGAATAGTGCGGTTCCATGTATCTTTTGAAGGATAGCAGAGGTTGCTTCCTTTTGAGACGGTGCCAGGCTATCTCTATCGAGGTCTCTCTCCACGCTGCATAGTTCTTCAAAAGTGACACCTTGGGCAAGACTGTTACCATCACTGATTATCCTGTGCTTTTTCCATTCTTCTTCCTCTTCCTCAAAATCAGGTTGGATACTTAAAATATTTTTCTGTTCTTCCTTTGGATTTTCGGTACCTTTTGATACCAAACGTTTTTTCGTTGACTTGGATTGTCCCATAATTTCAGGGGGATGTGGGACTGTTTTTTCCATATTTCTTTGTGTAACCCTTTTATTGATGTATATCTTGTCCTGTATGAGCAATACGATAATAACCATCAGGCACATCATTATTATAATTTCCACGACTTAAAGAATAGGTTTGTATTTATTGTTGAAACTAATGGTAATCTGGTCCCCAAATTCATGAAAATGATATTCAAGCAAATTATCCAAGTACGCATAGATAGTGAGCTTATCTTCACCTATGACCTGTACGATACGGGATAGTTTTTCATGAAAATCAGGTCTGATATAAACCGTTTTACCATCACGGGCGTTTGTATCGGGCTTTTTGAAAAAGAGAGTTTCATAATCGGGTACGGGTATTTTTTTTGTTTTATCCTTTTCTTTTCCGCTAGGTTTTTGATTGGGAAGGTCTGCATCATCCATATGGTCTTGGATTGGTTCCAAAGGAATTGGTAGTCTGTCAATTTTCACCCCCTCAACCATAAGGTTCATCATTAATTCTTCATCAATATCAGGTTGGGCTTTTTTTGTTTTATCTTTATCCATACAGCTATAATTGAATGATTTCTAAAAACTCCTCTATGAAAATATCCAGTTGGCACGCCCTCATTAGCCGTTCATCTG
This sequence comes from Chryseobacterium sp. ISL-6, assembly GCF_018613715.1. Lineage (GTDB taxonomy): Bacteria > Bacteroidota > Bacteroidia > Flavobacteriales > Weeksellaceae > Chryseobacterium > Chryseobacterium paludis. The sequence continues at coordinate 89,919 of NZ_JAGGPT010000014.1, forward strand.
GAGGGAGTAAAGTAGAACGGAAGACATTTTTGCTGTCTAATTCACTTTCTTTACGGAATTTGCTGCTTTTCTTGACCTGGCTTTTCATCAGATTTAATCCCAATTGTCCGATAAGCTTATTGTAAACCTCGTACAGAGCTGTATTCTCTCTGCCATCTACCTGGTTCCAGAACAGGTTAACGGATTTTATTGAAGTTTCTCCTTTTTCCATAATTACATTTTGCAGGAGTTGGGTAAATATAAGGGTGCTCTCCATGACCATGCGGTCTGCGGTTATAGGTGTGAAAATGTGATGCATCCCTGCCAACGTTCTGAGGATACCCGGAGTATTCACAGTTCCCGGGAGATCAAAAAATAATACATCGATAGGTATATTTGATTCGCTTATCCATTTGTGGGCGGCTTCAAGTAAATATTCCGCTTTGTGTTGCATGATAGGATAGGCTTTTTTGCCGATGGCAGTAAATTGTTTATAGGCCATTCTTTTCAGGTTCTCATTTTCCATGACCATTGCCAGATCACGGGATTTCATTTTCATAAGGCTGTGCTGAGGAAAATCCGCATCGAATACAGCGACATTATATCTCATACGGTAATGCATGATGCTTGCCACCAAAGAGGTAAATGTGCTTTTACCCACACCGCCTTTTTGAGAGGAAAAGGCGATAAATACTGGTTTGTGTTTTGAGTCCATATTATAAATATTTGTAATTGTACTTTCTTGTATTGTATCAGTTTGTCTGTATCTATTTAGCTGCATATTCACTACGAGATATAGAAGTCTAATTATAGGTGGACTTCTGTACTTAGCCAGATATAAGAGTGTTTTTTTATATACCTGTGCCCGGTAGTGGGTAAATGGATAAGCAGCTATTTCTATAAACATATATTGATAATTATATTTTTCTGCTTAATACCCTGAATAGGTATCTCATTACATGTATATCCAACTTTATCCCTATATATTGTTATAAGTGCAAAGAAATGTACTTACTTATTTGCAGTACATAACGATGGAATACATTGGCGTTTAATAGGATGTATTTGGGACTCTTACGTATTGGGTTTTACCATCAACAGGCCTTTACTTTGCAAGAGATCACAAGTGCCTGATGTAATAGAAATGACGATGAAGCATCTGGTAATTTACTTTACAGGCCAGATATATTTTTTACAGTAATAGTAAATCATTAAGGCAGCATGATTTTTTGTGTTCATCAGAACACGGCAAGTTGTGTTTTGAGTACCTCATAACTGTTTTGGGTGCCTCAAAACAACTTGCCCTTGCAGGGAGCTTAAAACTTGCTCCGAAGTCGAAGTTTTATGAATAATTAAATAGGGGCAGACATGGAGAATAAAAACAATAATTATAAGAAGAAAGGTGGTCGAAAGCCAAAAATGAATCCAAGTATTCATCGTCATGTTTTCAGGCTTACTGATCAAGAAAATGATAGGCTGATATCGCTTTTTGAAATGTCGGGAATGACCAATAAAGCAAAGTTTATTGTCTCGGTGCTGTTTTCTAACGAAATAAAAACGGTCAGCATTGATAAAGGCTCTGTAGATTTCTATATGCGGTTAACATCCCTTTATACACAATTCCGTTCAGTGGGAGTGAATTATAATCAAATTGTGAAATTGTTGTATAGTCATTTTTCTGAGAAGAAAGCGGCGGCATTTCTTTTTAAGTTGGAAAGGCAGACCGCAGAAATGGCATTATTATGTCAAAAAATAATTGAGATAACCCAGGAATTTAACCGACATCATTTGAAAAAATAAGAAGGAAATGATAGCAAAAATTGGCAGGGGAAGTAATTTATATGGAGCCTTGGCATATAATGTGGCTAAAATTGAGAAGGGTAAAGGAGAAATTCTGTTGACAAATAAGGTAATTGAAACGCCAAGTGGCAGGTATACTGTTTCGCAATTGACCAAATCGTTTGAGCCTTATCTTGTTGCAAACCGGAATACCGAAAAGCATACGTTACACATATCCCTCAATCCTAATCCGAAAGATGAGGTTGATGATGAATGCTTCATAGAGATGGTTCAAGACTATATGCGGGAAATGAACTATGAAAAACAGCCCTTTGTTGTATTTAAACATACTGATATTGATCGCACCCATATTCATATCGTATCAGTTTGCGTGGATGAAGATGGGAGAAAAATTTCAGATAGGTTCGAAAAAAAAAGGTCAATGAATATATGCAGGGAATTGGAAAAGAAATATGGTTTGTTATCTGCAACAGAAAAGGATTCCCTGAAAAATGAAATGATTTTTAATCCTGTGGATTACCGGACTGGAAATATTAAAAGACAGATTGCCTCTGTTGTAAAACGTTTGCCGGAATATTACCAATTTAAAACATGGGGGGAATATAATGCGCTGCTTTCCCTGTTTCTTATTACGGTTGAAAAAGTAGAGGGTGAAATGAATGGCGAGATAAAGCGTGGTCTATTATATTTTCCGCTGAATCAGCATGGTGAAAGGGTAGGGAATCCTTTTAAAGCATCTCTACTGGGTAAAAATGCAGGTCTTGATACTTTGGAGATTTATTTTATAAAATGTAAAGAATTGTCAACAAATGCTAAGGCTATAGAGGATATCAAAACGGTTATTGATCATGCTGTAAGGTCTGTGGATAATGAAAGGGATTTTAAAAAGCTTGTAGCCAGTCAAGGCATCAGTACTGTAGTTCGCAGGAATGAGACAGGACGCATATACGGGATCACTTTTATTGATCATCATTCAAGAATAGTCTGGAACGGCTCAGGCCTAGGGAAATATTTTTCTGCGAACTCTTTTAATGAGCGATGGATAGACCGAATCCAACCTGATAAAAAACTAAAATCATGGGTGAACTCTTTAACGGATAAGGATTTTATAACCCCAGAAGGCCCAAATTCTTTGTTTGCCTTTTTAAGTGCCGGACAAATCCCTGATCCGTATGATGACCATCTGCTTGAAGGAATAGGAGGGCTATTGGCTTTCGAAAATGAAGAAGACCATCAGGAAGAGGACTTTGCCCATCGAATGAAAAACAAAAGGAAACGGAAGCGATAGAAGGCAATAGATATTTTAGCTGTTCCCCTTTATCCTTCTTTGTCCAGTATGGCCTTTACTTTGTTTTGCAGTTCTTTTTTATCGGGTAAATAAAGCTGGTATTTAGAAACAAAGATCTTGTTTGAAATTCCACCGGTAGCATATTCTACAAGTACCTCGTCTTTTTCTGCGGAGAGGATGATACCGATGGGTTCATTATCATCTTCGACGTTTTCCTCTGATTTGAAGTAATTCAGGTAAAGGTTCATCTGACCGATATCGTTATGCTCCACCTGCTTTATCTTTAAATCAATCAATACAAAGCATTTTAGAATACGATGGTAAAAAACAAGGTCAATATAGAAATGTCTATTTCTCAGTGATATTTTATATTGTCTTCCCACAAAGGCAAAACCTTTGCCCAGCTCCAGAAGGAACATTTGCAGGTTATCGATGATTTTCTGCTCCAAAGCCTTTTCTGTTACCTGATGGCTTTGAGGTAATTGAAGGAAATCAAGAATGTAAGGGTCTTTTATAGCCTCTGTGGAATGGGTAATGAGATGTCCTTTTTCTGCAAGCTGTAATACCCCTTTTTTATCTTTGCTCAAGGCAAGGCGTTCAAACAGGGAAGAATTAATCTGCCGGTCAAGCTCCCTGTAGCCCCAGTTTTCCAATACGGTTTGTTTTTCGTAAAACTTTCTTGCCGTATCATCTGAAACGCCGAGTAAAGTGACCATATGGGTCCAGCTTAATTTGGCAGGCACTGCCTGCCATTTTTGATACGTAAGGTAAAACCGGCGCATATCAAGGATATTCCGCCTGCCAAATCCTTTGCCATAACGCTTTTTAAGGTCTTTGGAAAGTGTTGATAATAGATTACTTCCGTATTCAGCTCTTTCTTGTCCATGTTGCTCAAATTCGACAATATGCCTGCCAATTTCCCAATTGGCTTTCACAAGTTCAGTATTGACTGCTCTGACTGCATTTTGCCTGGCTATCTCGATAGTTGATCCTATATTGTCAAGGAGCTCGGTGTATTTTGATTGGATGGGTGTCATCGTACTTTTCTTAAACAAACAAATTTAAACATTCTCAGTGAAGCTTATGGATTGCCAGTGATTAAATATAGGATGGATACGCTGCCAAATACAGTCATAAAAAGCCGGTAGCTGCCACTTTTTAAAAATGCCTGTGACAGCATCTAAATTGAAGACAGAACATTAAAATATGATCAAATGCAAGGAGAAGATGACTTAAGAGGCCTGGCTAAGATCATGGCATTGATGCGAGCTGTAAGTATTCTGATCGTGCTTATGCACCTATATTGGTATTGTTATGCATTTTTTCTGGAAAGGGGGTGGACTTTGGAAATAATCAATAAGATACTGCGCAATTTCAATAGGACCGCAGGATTATTTTACCATCCGATGCATACCAAAGTACTTGTCCTCGTGTTGCTTGCATTGAGCTGCCTGGGTACCAAAGGGGTGAAAACGGAGAAGATCACCTGGTATAGAATCAACGTAGCACTGGGAATCGGGTTTATCCTGTTTTTCCTAAATACTGCTTTGTTAGGCTTATCAACTCTGATCGGAGAATACCTTTATATACTTGCCTTTTTTTTGGGATACATTTGCTTGATGATGGCCGGTACATGGATGAGCCGTTTATTGAAAAATAACCTTATGGATGATGTTTTCAATAATGAAAATGAAAGTTTTATGCAGGAAACCAAACTGATGCAAAACGAGTACTCCATCAATCTTTCTACAAAGTTTTATTACAAAGGGAAATGGAACAAAGGCTGGATCAATATTGTAAACCCGTTCAGGGCGACCATTGTACTGGGAACACCAGGATCAGGCAAATCATACGCAATAGTGAACAACTATATTAAGCAGCAAATTGAAAAAGGCTTTTCAATGTATATCTATGATTTTAAATTCGATGACCTCTCCACCATAGCTTATAACCATTTATTGAAGAACCAGCATAAATACAAGATAAAACCACAATTTTATGTCATCAATTTTGATGATCCCAGAAAAAGCCACCGATGTAATCCTCTCAATCCGGACTTTATGACCGACATTTCGGATGCCTATGAAGCTGCTTATACCATCATGCTCAACCTTAACCGCAGCTGGATACAAAAACAGGGCGACTTTTTTGTAGAATCACCCATTATTCTTTTAGCAGCCATCATTTGGTTCTTGAAGATCTATGAGAATGGAAAGTACTGTACATTTCCCCATGCCATTGAATTGCTCAATAAAAAGTACTCCCAGGTTTTCACCATTCTGACATCTTATCCTGATTTGGAAAATTATCTTTCCCCCTTCATGGATGCATGGCAGGGGGGAGCGCAGGATCAGCTCCAGGGACAGATTGCATCTGCTAAGATCCCTTTGTCAAGGATGATTTCTCCCAGTTTATACTGGGTCATGACGGGGGATGATTTTTCATTGGATATTAATAATCCCAAAGAACCTAAAATACTGTGTGTAGGAAACAATCCGGACAGGCAGAATATCTATTCGGCGGCATTGGGCTTATACAATTCCCGTATTGTAAAGCTGATCAATAAAAAAGGGCAGCTGAAAAGCTCTGTGATCATAGACGAGCTGCCCACTATTTATTTCAGAGGATTGGATAACCTTATTGCTACGGCAAGGAGTAATAAGGTAGCAGTATGTTTAGGGTTTCAGGATTTTTCACAATTGACCCGGGATTATGGAGATAAGGAAAGCAAGGTGATCCAAAATACGGTGGGTAATATCTTTAGTGGCCAGGTAGTGGGAGAGACTGCTAAAGGCCTATCGGAAAGATTTGGTAAAGTATTGCAGAAAAGACAAAGTATGACTGTTAACAGAAATGACAAATCGACCTCGATTTCTACTCAGCTGGATAGTCTGATACCGGCTTCCAAGATATCTGCACTAACTCAGGGGATGTTTGTAGGGGCTGTTTCTGATAATTTTGATCAACGTATCGGACAGAAGATTTTTCATGCTGAAATTGTGGTTGATAGTGAAAAAGTTACTGCTGAAACTAAAAACTATCAGAAAATACCTGAGATCATGTCTTTTAAAAATGAAATGGGAGAGGATATGATGACGCAGGAAATTCAGGGCAATTATATGCAGGTTAAGAATGATATTGTTCAGATTATTGAAACTGAGATGGAGCGTATAAAGAATGATCCGGATTTACGGTATTTACTGCAGCATGAATAATCGGTAACAATAAGAATGAGGCTGATCATGGATCGCCTCATTCCTTTAAATGATTATTGAAATACGGAATATTTGCCAGGATTATTTCTTATTGTTCTCAAATTCAAAAGAAATCGTATGATCTTCATTTAATACCAGATGGGCATCAAATTTCTTTCCTGATTTGCTTTTCATTCCTTTTATCAAATAGGTTTTTCCCTTTGCAAATAAGCTTTCAATATCATTTGGATCCATTGAAATTCCGCAAATATTGCGAAGCATCAGCCATCTGCAAGCGCCACCCGTACATTGGATGATTTTGTCCAGAATGGTTAATGGATGGGATTGGCATTTAGGACAGATTATCGGTGGTAAGTTCATCTGCCTGAGCTTTACTTGAAGCAATTCTTGGATAATAGATGCTGCGTAAGCCTCAATTTCTTTTTGAAAACTGATGGCATCTGTTTCGTTGTTTTCTATTTTTTGCATGGTCAGCTCCCATTTAGCCATCATTGCTGCATCTGCAATTTTTTTGTCTTTAACGAGTTCATAGATCTGCAATCCTTTTTCAGTGGGAATCAGTGACTTATTTTCCCGTTTAATGTAATCCAGGTTACATAATGTTTCAATAATGCCAGCTCTTGTTGCAGGAGTGCCGATCCCAATATTCTGTGAGATTTTCTTTTCTTCATCATCTTCGGCTCGTTTTCCTGCTGTTTCCATAGCGGAAAGAAGCGTGGCTTCCGTGTAAAGTTCAGGTGGCTTGGCTTTTTCCTCCAGGATAGCAGTCACCTTGATCTTAAGTTCATCACCTTCTTTTAAAGATGGAAGATCCTCTATTGTCCTTGTTTCGTCGGAAAACTGGCCTTTGATCAAGCGCCAGCCCGTATTCAGGATCTTACAGCCTTTGGCTATAAAATCGTAATGCAAAGCCTGTAATGAAACTTCGGTAATCTGCCTGATGCATGCCTCAGAAACAGATTCTAATAATCGAAAGGCAATCATTTCATATACAGCATTCTGCTCTGAAGATAATGCCGAAGGGATCTTTTCAGTAATAAGAAGTCCCGGATGATCAGTAAACATTGCATGACGGACAATATGTTTATTAAAATGCCCCCATTTCATTGTGCGGATAATCTGCCCGAAATGATCCTTACTCTCTAATAGCCTGATGAGGTTGGGGATCTCAGTCCACATATCTTCAGGAATATATTTGTTCTTTGTTTTAGGATATGTGATGAACTTCTTTTCATATAGATTTTGTGCTATATTCAGGGTCTCTTCAGCTGAAAGATTCAGTTTTTGATTGGCTTCTTTTTGCAAACCTGTCAGGTCAAATAATAAAGGGGGATGTTCCGTTATATTTTTATGAGTAATGGATGCAACACTTAGGGTATTGCCATTTCTCTCAATGGATCTCAAAAGGTCTTCTGCCTGTTTTTTATTATTCAGCGTGGTTTGTGAACGGCTTTTAAATTCAATGAAATCTTTGGTGTGCAGAAGTTCTATCTGCCAGTATTTCTGTACCGAGAAACCCTTGTTTTCAAAGTAACGCTTGCATACCATAGCCAGTACGGGAGTCTGTACTCTTCCCGGCAAATAAATATTTTTATGTGTGACTGTGTGTAATGCTTGCGTGGAATTGATGTCTATGAGCCGGTCTGCGTAGTGATTGCATTGAGATGCTTTATATAATCCGTGAAAATCTTTTCCGGGCTTCAGGTTTTCAAAGCCCTGTTTAATCGATTTTTCAGTAAGGGAACTGATCCAAAGCCTTTCAAAGGGTTTTGTACATTTCAGGTATTGGTAGACGGACCTGAAAATAAGTTCCCCCTTTCTGTCTGCATGGGTAGCCACGATAATGCCCTCACACTGATTAAAAAGCTGCTGAATTATGCTCAGTTGTTTTAATGCGGCTATACCCAGAGCAAGGCTGTTCTCTTTCTTAATCTTGCCGGTAGCCCGTAAATATGGCTCCGGAAGTACAGGAAGAGAATTTGTTTCAAATCCTGAAATATCTTCATCATGTGGCATTCCCAGATCTATCCAATGTTCAAAAGCCCAGGTCACACAGTAGGTATTGCCTTCCAGATAGCCTTCTTTTTTTTGAAACGGGCCCAATACGCTGGCTATTTCCAGTGCAGCACTCGGCTTTTCTGCAATGATGACTTTCATAGCTTATATTTTACGTGATCTTGGCTTAGCGGGTGTTTTAGGCTTTTGCTGTTTCTCTTGTTGTTTTTTGTCTTTAGGTGTCTGCTGAGCAGATTGTAAGGGCTCCTTGATGTTTTTAGTGGCCTCATTGGTTTTACCCTCGGAGTTGATGGCCACCTGGGTCGCATGGGCTTCAGTAGGTTTTGCCTGTTCTCCGAGATTGTTAGGGTTTTTGAAAGAAAAATCAATCTTACCTGTGTCTCTATTGAATGTGATGTAGCCTTGGTATTTCTGATCTTTTTTATCAATCAGACCATCAATGTAAATAGTTTGACCGGCTTTGAATTGATCATACTGTTCGTCATTCAGTTCCTTTCCCCTGAATGTTCTGGGGATTTCGGCAGATTGGTCTGCGATTGCATGATTGCCATGAGATTGTTGGTTGCTCATCCCTCTGTCAAATAAGAATTCTACATATTTCTTATCAGCATTAAATTGGACCGATGCATTGAATAGCTCGCCCTTTTTGGAAAGCATTCCCTCTATATAAAGGGGGTTACCCTCCATGAGCGTTTGTTTCTGTACTGCATCCAGTGGTACTCCTTTTATCTCATCAGGAATTTTGATATTTTCAGCCCGGTAGGCAATAAGCTCATTGGTGAGCCGGTCTCTGCTTATGACAGAAGGGATGATCTCATCGGTTTTAGGATTGACAAGATCAACAATCCTGCCCATGTTTCCTGTTTCCATAAGGTTTTTCTTGTCTTCTTGGGTAAACTCATGTCCGAGAAACGGATAATTGAAGCTAGGTTCTTTTCTGATACTATGAAGGTTAATAACAACATCTCCGGTGTCATTGGTCTGCAATGAAAGACGGACGTCCATTTTGCTTACAGCAGTTCCCAAATTCATTGTAATGGGGACAAGACCATTAGTTTTAAATCCCCGTAATAGGGGATCTAGTGCATTTAGTTTCTCTAATTTTTCCTGGTTTAAACCGAATTTTGACATGGTATTCCAGTCAATCTGATCAGTGGAATATAAGTATTCCTTTTCTGAAGATGGGGTAGTTGCACTCATCGTTTTTATATTTTGATTGGTTGTTTTGAATGTACTGTTAAGTTTATCCAGATTTTGTATGTGAAAACTCTTAGCATCTTTAGAAGAAACATCGAACATAATAAATGACGTAGGATCCTTAAGTTGACTGAAAAAATTGAAAAAGAAATTGGAAAAAAAATCCCCTTGTTTGTCAATTTTTATAAAAGAGTTGTTATTTTTTCTTGAGTTGGGAATTAAATCTATATCCCCTGGGTTTTCTAATTCTTTCATGATGTTAAATATGTATCTAACATCGAATTTAGCAGTCTTTGTTACAATTTCGTTACAGAAGGTATTTGATGGAAGGTATTGGCTTTTTTTGACTACTATTTTGGTATTTTTTTCTTTGAATGGAATGGGAGTAAGGGTAGAGGATAAAAAAATATCTCAATTTGCAGGTTAATTTCTCTCGATGTGATCATTTAGTAAGATCATCTCATTATAACAATTAATTATTGAAATGACGATCCAAATAAAATGAAAGCAGTTATGGTGCATGAATTTGGAGGCCTTTGCAAATTGAAGAATTAACAGTTAGAGAATGAAAAAAGGTGATGCCAATGGAAAATAAGAAGTTGCTTGCTAATTAATGGTTATGGTTGAGGTACTAAAGGCTGACTTTCTATAAAGGAAAAACATTTTTATAAATTATAAGTATACACATTATAAGGTAATATCCTTTTAGCGAAATTTTTTGATATTAGGCATCCTATTAAAATAGGAAAGAACAAAATGTAACCATTGGGAGCAAGATTACAGACTAGAAAAAGTGCTGTAAAGGGATGCCGATAAAGTAGCAGCAGCTCCGACTAAAACAAAATTGAGGTAAATTAAAGAAGTTCCCAAAAAGGTATTACAGAAAAGTGCAAATGTAAACCCAAGAAAAGCACCGGCAACAATACTTGGTGCAAAGACACCACCATCTCCCCCTGCGCCAAGGGTTAATGAAGAAGCCAAGGGTTTTAAGAGAATTAGAAAAAGAAGGAAAATAAAGGAGAAACTTTGAGGATGATTAAGAATTTCCGAGAGCGAATGATAACTGTCTCCATATAAAAAAGGAAAACAAAATATCATACCTCCTACGATTAGAGCTCCAAGATTTACCCTGTAAAAGTTATTGGAAATACCTGAAAAAAAGTCTTTAATTTTAATCACTAAAAATGTAAAATACACAGATAAAATACCTCCTAACAAGCTTAACAGTATAAAAAAAGGTAGGGCATTCCATTTCCATCCGGTAATCTCGAAAGGAAGTAATGGTTCACTCTTTACAAAATGCAAAAAAACTCCCGAAATTACAGCTGATGCAGTGCAACTTATAAAAAGAGTTTTATTAAATTTCCTTGCAATTACTTCCATCGCAAAAAGCCAGCCTGCAATCGGGCTTCCAAACAAGATGGCCACTCCTGCTACAACTCCTGCGCAAATAAGTTCTAGTTTATAAATGTTAGCGGAAAATTGTTTTTCATACACTGCATTTCCAAGGGTTGCCGTTGCAACGACAGTGGAGACCTCAATTCCAGTGGAACCACCAAAGATGACTGTCAGAAATCCATTAAAATAATGTGATGGAATTTTAAAAAGTGGTAAATGGTCTTTTCTTTGATCAACGGTTTTATAAATTTCGGTGATTCCTTTATTTTTTCTGTTTAGGAAAAGATATTTTCTTAAAAAATATATAGCTGTAATTCCAATTGTCGGAAGAAAAATAAATAATATAGAATTCTCTCTTTCTACAAAATAGAATATGAGTTTTTGAAAACGTTCAGTTATGAATTTTAACGAATATCCCAGAAAAGATGCGCAGATGCTTATTAAGACTGAAACTAAAACTAACCTGAAATAATGATGTCTTTGTATTTTTTTCCTTTTCATTACCTGTATGAATTCAATTTTTACAAAATTAAGTGTTGGAGAAGTGCAGTCAAAAAAATAGTACATGATATTCTATCTGACTAGGTCAAATCTTCTAAATATTTTTTAATCAAGGGGTAGCAATACTTTTTATTTTTCGCAGCATAAATCAACACGATGGTGTCCTTATTTTTATGATATTCTAGAAAATTGTTTCTGTGATTTCTTTCTTAAGTTCTGGTCCTCCAGAATATGACAGCTATCTGGGGGTAGGATACTTCATAAATCTAGATATCTTACAAAAACCTCGTCAGGAAGGCTATCCTGACAAGATTTTAAAAAAAATAAACTAATAATAAACTAATTCAAAGACGAAAGTTCGTTACTATATAAAAAGCTGCCCAGGCTACAAAAACCAAAGCGATTACCCAAACCCAAATTGGGATCGTTCTGGGATTTTCACTTCCTTTGATAATGAAGCTCTGGTTTCTTCCTGTATCATAGGCATTGAGCATTAATGGTAAAGTCCCATTCACCGTTTCATTATCGGAAAGTCCTTCTATATGAATAATGGGACCATTACGAACTGTAAAACGGATGATCTTTAATCCTTCTTTCTGATCAAATTTGCTTACAATTTTTAGAGTATGTTCTCCATCTGTTAATTTTGTGGTATCAAGGTTAAAAACGACAGGAGTCTGAAGTTCGGCAATTGGATTCGCTTCCTCATCCATAAATAAAAAGACAATGGCATTGTGTTTTGACATTCTTCGAAGTTTTAAAAATCCAATATTGTATTTTTGATATGTTTTCTGTTCTTTTCCCCCGGTTTAATAAGGAATCTGAAAGAATAAAGCAAAGTAATAAGTGTTATTACAGTAATACCTACGACAATACACCAGTCCCAGTTTGACTCCGGACCAGTTCCATGAGTAAAATCCTGTGTAATTTTGGGTTGCTGAAGTTTACAGGCATCACAGGCACGAACATATCCTGCCCAAAATAAAAAAACAGGTATTCCAAATTTTATCTTTTTCATATTATTTTATTTTATCCATGATTGCTTTTACTTCCTCAGCCGTTACTTTCTTACCGGTATTTCCCCAGCTTGTCCGTTCGTGATTGATTAGAGCAGCCACGTCTTCCGGAGAAAATCCCGCGTTATCGCCAACTGCAGGCATTGTTGCAAATTCCGGACGCGGATCGTATCCCTTCATAATAATGGTGACGTATAATTCCAAATTATCACCTAAAACAACGGGACTTCCCTTTAAAGGTGGAAAAGCTCCAGGCAGACCTTCTCCATTGGCCTGATGACAGGTTGCACAATTTGCCGTAAACAACGAACTTCCGTCAGGAAGGTTATCTCCGCTGGCTTTACCTTCCGTTTTTTTCTCTATTTTATATAAAAATTCTCTTGCAGGAAGACTTTTAGGAAGTTCAGTTTGTTTTAAGCTCAATAAATAAGCAACTAAATCCTGAGCATCTTTTGAAGGAATAATTTTCCCTTTAATTCCGGCTTTAAATTTCTCCAGAACATTTACTTCCACGTCTCCGGTATCAAGTCTTTCTTTTATCATAAACAACCATTTATAAGAGGGCATTATGGATTCAGGAACAACTGATCTTGGATTGAACAGATGTGAATATTGCCATTCTTTACTTGGCTGCCTGGTTCCAATACTCGTAAGATCGGGTCCGGTCCTTTCAGTTCCCATTAAGGTGGCGGTATTCTGAAAAAGATTTAACCTTTTATTTCGTACATAATCGATAGCCAAACTTGGCCTGCTTCCAAAAACCTGATCCATATCAACATTTCTTACCTGTTGTGTATGGCAGGCCACACATCCTTCACGGATATAGATTTCTTTTCCATGACTTTCCTCTTCTGAAAGGGCTTTGCTTCCCGGCAATGGTTGGTATGCTTTCTGATTGTTAAGTGCTGGTAAAATGCAGATAATCAAGGTTAGGAAAAGGAAAAACACCAATGCCGATGAAAACAATTTTTTATGGTCGCTGAAAAAATCCATTATGATCTTGCTTGTTTTGTGTGAAGGATTTCTAAAAGCTCTATAGGTGATTGAGGAAGTTTTATTTCCTTTCTCGGTTTTATCATTCTGTAAAAGTTATAGGCATAGACTATATGTGAAATCCACATCATTGTTCCGCCAATTGCTCTCCAAAGCCAAAAAGGAAACATCTTTATAACTCCTTCAATAAAAGGTTTTTTTTCCATCCAAAACATTCCTTTTTCCGTAGAGCCTATCATTAAAGAGACCGTATAGACCAGTACTCCGATCAAAGCCATCCAGAAATGTAATCCTACGGTAATGCTTGGGGGATCATAGGAGGTAAGCCGCGGAACTAAGGTATAGGTGAAAGACCATAACATAAAGGTGATGATTCCATACATTGTCAAATGTGAATGAGCTACAGTAAAATCGGTAAAATGCCATAATAAATTGGTTGCCCTAAAAGCCTCTGCTGTTCCTTGCATGGAGCCTGTAAAATAGAAAATGATGGAAACCACGTAAAATGGAAGTACATAACTAAGTTTAAGGCGATGCCATGAGCCCCGGATGGTCATCATAAAATTGACGCTTCCTGCTGCAACCGGAATTACCATTCCGACGCTGGCAACAATAGCGATGGTCTGCATCCACCATGGAATAGCACTGAAGATAAAATGATGAGTCCCAATCAACGTATAAAATAAAATCTGCGTCCAAAACGCAAGTATACTCAGACTGTATGAATACACCGGACTGTTAAGTTCTTGGGGTAGGAAATAATACATGAGCCCCAGGTTGAAGAACATAAACCACATCCCAACTCCCTGATGCATAAAATATCCCTGGGTAATTGTTTCACCTAGACCATCCTGCCAGAAAGGAAGATAAGCGACCACTAAAATAACAACCACAAACATCATGGCAGAAACGACATACCAGTTAGAAACATAAATTTCTTCCGTTTTCCTGAATGCTATAGTACTAATATGATTGTAAATACTAATTATAATTCCTACAGCAAAAAGTATCATAACCGGCCAAATGTATTCTCTGTATTCCCCACCACTGTTATTGATCCCTGCCATTAAACAGAGACTACCTAGAAATACTGCGGAATTCATTAATATCAAGGTAAGGTATCCTATTTTGAGATTGAAGATTTTAGTATTTCCAACTCTGGGAACAACATAATAGGAAAATCCCATCATGGCCATCGATGCCCAGCCCCAGAAAACCATATTGGTATGTACTGGCCTCAGACGTCCAAAACTCAGCCAACTGACATGGTCAGCATCGGGGGCCACGAATTTAATTCCCAGATATTCACCAACGGTAGTTCCCATAAAAAGCCAAAATACACTACATCCTAAAAACCATAATATTAATTTTTTTTCTGCTTCTGGAATTTCAATATTTCTTCCTTCTTCTCTTTTGGTCTGGAGAAAACGGATATCATGTATTTCATTTGCCTGATCTACTAATCCCCGTGGATCTTTTACAATCTTATTAGACGAGAGTTCATTTCCTGAAAGTTGAAATTCAAGTTCCTGTTTTCGTTCTTCCAATGCTGAAATTTCTCCAGGTTGAAGGTGGCTCAGCTTCTCGTAGATTTTTTTAAGCTCATTCTTTTTTAAAGTATCAGAAATCATCCTGTTAACCCTTATTAAAATAAGGATCAGTGCAAAAATTACAGGTAATGAAAATAGAATAATTGTGATTTGTAACCCAGGCTCATTGAGAAGTTTGTCCATCGTATGAATTTTAAAGAGATCAGCTTTTTTATCTCTCTTAAAGTTACACTGAAGTCCAATTTTTCAATTATGATCTCGATCACAAACGATTGTTTTATTTAATAGTAGATTTGCCGTTTTTTTATTTTAAGCAGATTGTTCTTCTCCATTAATTTAATGGTCCGAATAACAGTTTCTACCCTTAAACCGGTAAGATTGGCCATTTGCTGACGTGTTAAGGGAATCAGATATCCATCCTCCGAATTTTCTTTTATATGATTGCTGTTCTTAAAATAATCCATTAAAACTGTGAGTCTTATATTAGGGTCTTTAGAAAATAGATGCTGGGACATGATCATTTTATAATATAGCCTCTTTGAAAGATTTTTGTTAATTTCTACTGCATATTCCGGATGGTCATTCAATAATTTAAAGAATTTTTGAACGGAAAGTTTTATAATCACAGTATTGGTTAAAGTAATAGCATTTGAAGGATATCGTTCGTTTACAAAAAGCAAAACCTCACCAAAACATTGGGGCGCTTCAAAGATATTCTGGATAAACTCTTTGCCATCTTCACTGTAGTTGTTAAGCTTGATTTTTCCTGATATTATCTGAAAGTAGTTCTGACACACTGTATTTTCTTCATATACAAAATCTCCACTGTCATATTGTTCTATCTTGCCATTATATTTTTTTAAAAGTTCTTCAGGAATCATCCTTAAAGATAAAGAATCCTATGGAATTTTGTCATTAGAAATCCTCTTAAATCTAATATTTCTCTGCCAATCAGATAAAATAATCATTACTTACTCCTTCAGCATAGGTTTATGGCAGCGAGATACCGGATGCTGAATCTGTTATTGGGGGGTAGTATTGATATTGTTTTCTTCATGTTATTTATTTTGAGCACAAGGCAAATTGGAAATTTTAACGCTTTTTCATATGAATTAGTTAAGAGCGGCATTCTCCAGGTGTATAATCCATTACATACTTTTGTGTTTTTGAAATAAATTTCCAAACTCTTGGATTACACTTACTTTAAAAATAATCACACTTATCTAAGAAATGTGAACACTTACTAGTTTATTATAACGATTTTTTTTAAAAAAAATGATCTTTGAAAAAAATGATTTAACTAAAGTTTCAAAAAAGTTGGATTAATTATTTTCAAAAGATCAATGGGCAAAAAAAGTGATTATATAATTTTATTAAACCAATAAAAAATATTAAAAAATGAAAACAAAACTTATTGCAATTGTATCAAGCATGGCGTTAGCCATCACATCTTTAATAGGCTGTACTAACAGCGATAGTAATGCTGGATTGGAAAATCAGCAACCAAGTGCTATGTCGGGTAAAACTTGTAAGACGGTTGATTTTACTGCTGCTGATCTTGGAGAATTACACAATCAATATGTTATTAGCCTGTATAATGGTGTTGATTTTTCTAATCCTATTGTTGCAAGGAGCAAAATCTTGAATAATTTCCAGAATATGGGAATAGATACATCTGTATTCAATATGTCGGAAGACGAATTTAAAAGCAAAGTTTTAAGTGTTAATGAACAGCTTTCTACTTATAAATATGATTTAAGACAATGGAGTAATAATCCTATCTCACAAAAAGAATCATATCCGTATATAGTTAGGATTCTGAATGAAACAGATAATATAAATAATTTAGATGCTTTTAATGACAAGTTAAGCTTAATAGAGCAGGAAGCTCAAGCAAATTTGAGTTGTGATGATTTAGACGTTGTCTTAGGCACGGTAAAAGTAGCTAAAAGCTCTGCAAAACTTTGGGCCCCTACTACATTAGGAGGTGATGGATTTTTTGATAGTACATTTGGACAGGATCCGCCGATGCAAATAATGAGTTGGAGAGGGGCATTAATCGGGGATGTAAGTGGTTCCGCCCAATATTTTACAGCAATTGGTGTTGCCGGAGCTGCAGGTTTAGGAGTGCCTGGTGCTAATGCAGTTATATTAGGAGGATGGGGCATTGCTGCAGCATTAGCTTCTGGTTGTGGAGCTTTAGGTTTCTAAAAGATTGAAATTTCCAGACAGTAAATCAAAAGAGATTTTTACTATTATAAAAAATCAGCAATACATACAAACCCACGTACAATTTTGTACGTGGGTTTTTTGTTCAATAAGTATGCTCATATTAACAGGTATTAGTGGTTAGCTATCACCATTCTTGCATCTGTTATGAATAATCTAATTTAAATTCAAAGAATTTATTCTTAAATTTTTGTAATAACTATAGAGATAGCTTTAAATAATTATCCGATGTATTTTTGTTTCACTATTTGATGATTCTATATTTTTTAGAGAATAATTTTACTTTCAAATATATATTCTATCCAGTTATAGAAAATATTACCCAGTTTAATTTCGTTATGGTATTTTCTGTGGATGGATTTTTACTAAAACCGGGTACAGAAACCGATGGAGAGTACTTGCTTGATAATCAGAATTTGTTGCAGATACTTACGATTAGTTCAAGATCACTTCAGAGATACAGGTCTTCCAGGAGGCTTCCACAGGTGGTCAATTTAATCCGAAATTACATGGTCACTTTGATTTGAAAATGGGTGGTCAATATCACTGGAATTTACAACAGTATTGACTGATTTAGAAATTGGTAATTTCTCAGTTTGCTTAATTTTTTCCTCACTACAGTTAAATAGAACATTTACAATTATAAAAGAATATATTTTTTCATAATTAAACTATTGCAAAAGTTAGTAAGTAATTTATTTTCGATGTAGAAATAAATTTAACCTCTATACCTACTAATGAAATTTTTTAATTAAAAACATTATTTGGATGAATGAAAATTAAGATAAAATATTGTCGTCAAGTTGCAAATTCAATAATTGATCACTACATCACTCCAAAACCATTCTCAATGGCATCCTAAAAGTAGAACGAACGTAATCACCATCCATTTTACCTGGAATCCATTTCATTTTAATCGATTTAACTGCAGCTATGAGCGAAGAATTAAATTGTGTATTTTTTCCTTTAGCTTTTAGATCAGTCAATGTTCCATCTTTTTCAATAGTAAAATTCAGCTCACTTGATACTACCCCTTTAGCTTCGATTTTAGAAAAATCCAAATTCTCAATAAACTTCTTCCTGAATGCGTTAATTCCTCCTGGAAACTCCGGCGCTTGTTCTACCTCAGTGTAAACTTTGTTGTTATCAGTTTTTGATTTTTTTGTATTTTGGGGATATATTTGAACTCCAGTTGTTGGCAGTTCCTGAGCATAGGAAATGATTGATAAAAGCAATCCTATAAGTGTTATTTTTATTTTCATTCAAATAATTTTACAAAGTAATTAATCGTCTTGTGAGACCTTATTTTAGCGGTTTGCAGCTTGGCGAAGTGGCGGAATAGAAGTGCAAATGTTCAGTTTTACACAAAAGTTCAAACGAAGAACTACCGTTGAATTTAGCACTGAACCGCCATTTTGTTAAACTGCTGTTGTGTATTTGCCCGTCTTTTTTGTTGTCATATTAGTGTTAATAGATAACCGATTAATGAACCTCCCAAAACTACAAAAGCACTATTCAATTTCTTGTATCCAAATGCAATAGCAATACTTAAAACAGCAATCAAAATTGTCCGCCAGTCAGTGACCATATCTTTTCCCATTTCAAAACAAACTGCTACAATTATTGCGACTGATGCAACATTTACAGCGTCCAAAAATACTGAAAACAGTTTAGAGTTTCGCATTTTCTTTACGATTGGGTTGAGCAATGCAACAAAAACAAACGACGGCAGAAATATAGCGATTGTCGAAACGATTGCACCTGCCAATCCGTTGATTTGATAACCAATAAAAGTAACTGAAGAAAAAACGGGTCCAGGTGTAAATTGCCCCACTGCAATGGCATCAATTAATTGTTGTCTTGTCAAAAGTCCGGTTGCAACTAACTCAGTATCGAGAAATGCAAATAAAACATAACCGCTTCCATATAGTATGGCACCAATTTTTAGGAAAATCCAAAACAAGTTGGCGTTGCTTGCAGAAAGTATAGTCGTGTTCGTCATTTGCAGTAATGTTAATGGCAGAAAACTGTTGAGATTATTATTTTTTCTGTTTCTTAAGTATGCCAAAAACAATGCAAATAAACCTGCTCCAAACATCAAATAAATTTCATTGATGTTGAACAATGAACCCAACAAAACCAATATTCCGATAATGATGAGTTTAGTCGATTTTAACGATTTTTTTGCCAATGGAAAAATAGCTCCTAAAATAATAGCAATGATGGCTGGCTTTATGCCATAGATAAATGGTTGTACTTCTGGAACTTGTCCGTATTGTTTGTAGAGATAAGCAAAAACGCCTGTTATAAAAACGGCTGGTAAAATGAAACACAGACCTGCAACAATCAAACCCTTCCAACCGCCCTTTTCGTGTCCGATATGAATGGCCATTTCGGTGCTATTCGGTCCAGGAATTAAATTGGTCGCTCCTATCAAGTCTAAAAAATGCTGTTCGGTCAGCCATTTTCTTTTGGTAACCACTTCGTCTTGCATCATAGCAATGTGTGCAGCAGGTCCACCAAAACCAATAATCCCAAGTTTCAGGAAAAGTTTGGCTATTTCTTTTAAGTTCGCTTTATGCTTCATCTTTTCTCAAAATTTTGTCAGACGACCAAAATTCACTGCCTTTAATTAACAAAAACACACTTCCCAAAAGCATTGCCCAATCGGTTCTGCTTCCGTGCATCGTTTCCCAAAAACCTTTTTCGGTTAAAACTTCTGATTTGGTTGTTGCAATGGCTACCAACATTATTATAATCAATGGAATACTTGCCAATCTTGTAAAAAGTGCGACAAGAATAAGTAGTCCACAAACAATTTCAAAACCGCCAACAAAACTCCCTAAAAATTCTGGCGAAGGCAAGCCGATTTTTTCAAATCGTCCTGTTCCAAGTTGGTCGGCAAATAAAAATTTCTGAATTCCCTCCGAAAGAAATACAGCTCCAACCATTAATCGAATTATGATTGTCGTTTTTGAGTTGTCAGTTTTTAATATGCGGTTTTTCATTTTTTGTTTGTAGGTTTATTGTTTCATACTATTGATTATAGGCTGACGCACAACTTTCAAATTTACGCACTGCGTCAATCTGATTTAGATAATCGTAAAGTTATCTGTGATACTAATATAAAATTATATTTTGATGATTTGATTATTAAGTGCTTACACATCATTTTCATCTAAATTTTTCTTTGAAATGACAAACCTTTGTTTAAAAGATTAGAATCCATACAGTTAAAAATAAACTATATTTCCTAGCTTAAAATAACCCTTAGAAATATTTAGCAGATTGCCAATGAAACTTATTTTTTAAATATCGTTTTTTGAGACTCTAATGTATAAAAAAATTTACTCGAACTATTAGTTAGATGTAGTAAATGTCAAATGCAGCTTTCCGATCTACTCATACGCCAAATTATAGTCTATCTTTTTAATATCACCTGTAGTTGGATCAATTTTAAATTCTCAATATCTGAGGTTGCGACTGAAGATTAATCTGTAATAAGGTTTATTGGAATTGTCATATGTTTTGATTACACCTACTCCCGCTTCAGCATATAATCTTTGCCATCGTAAAAGCCAGCTAAAGCTTTTTGTTTCTCAGTTATAGAATGTTTCATCCAACTAATTTCATATTCTAAATCTTTAGAATCGAACTCCTTACTTGGAGAACCGTGACTTGTTGATTTTTTTTGAAAATTTAAAAAATATTAATTATTCATTATATAATTTTATTCTAAATATACCACACATTTAGAAGTTAAAATTAAAAAAAATTGCGTATTTAAAGTTAATTTTCTACTTTTATTGAATTATTAATCACCAAAATAATAACAATGAAAAAATCATTTATTATGGGAAGCCTAATTTTGGCTTTTTTGGCATCTTGCAACAATGAGCAACTTGCCATCGTTTCTTACGAAGCTGGAAAATCTCCAGATGTGGTAAACTTCGAAAAGGCCATAAAGAGCCTTGGGAATTCTGAAAACAAAGAAACCCCAGAAGAAAAAATGCAAAGAGGAAATTCTTCTGAGTTGAACAACAGGAGAAAAGACCTCCTTATTCCATCTGCTTTGGGGCTTATAAAATCTACAGGAGCAACAGAGAGTAAGATTAGAAAAGAAACACAGGGAGACCGAGACAAAATATTAGTCTGGGCTGTGAAAATATATAATCAAAAAATTAACAATATCAATAATAACCTTAAAAACCAATAATTATGAAAAAGATAGCATTATTTATATTAGGGCTTGCTTTTGGCTCTTCTTTATTTGCGCAGAATAGGACTGGAAATCTTCATATTGTTAATTATCATTCGTATGGATTAGATCTATATTATACACTGAACACTGTAGATATTAATAATTGTGACAGTTACAAAAGTAATGCTCCTGCAGCACATATAGCACAAGGAAATGAGGTGGTTTGTGTGAAGTATAGTGATATGATGACTAATAACTCACATTTTCCGTACCCAAATACCATTGATGGATGGACAAATGTTACTAATAATTCGATTTATACCCCAGTAAATGAATATGATGTTCAAGTTGTGGATACAGTTTGGGATCGTATAGACTTTGAACTAAATGATTCAAGCAATTATAATGCAACATCTCCTTTAACTGGTTCTGTCGGTTTTGTATCTTCATGCGTATCAAGTAATGCCTCTGTTGTCACGGGATCTGGTACTTTAAATGGTAATAATTATGATTTTAAAGGTGAGGCTTTCACCATGGGTGGTGATTATTGGGTTTTCGTAAAATAGAATACATGCAAAGTGTAAAATATTTGCTTTTGTTTGCGGCAGTACTCTGTACTGCCCAAACTTTAACTACCAAAGGGATTGGGGCACGAATTTAGGAGGGGTAAACGGAACGATGGGCAGATTGTTTGAAGTTAATACAATTATAGTTTTAGATGGGACTTATAAAAGGTGCTCTTTTTTATACCGAAAAATTCATACGCTTCCTTATTTTTACTCCGTTCTTTTGCATATTTTAATACTTGAACTTTTTTTAGATAGTTTAAATAATCTGTTATTTCTTTTGTCTTTTCCATATTCGTAACACTATATTAGTTTTCTACTAAATTAGTCTACAAAGGGCTGACGTATTCACAATGGAGAAAATATGTGTAAATGAAGTTAATATCACTAATGATAGTAATTATCTTACATTAAAGGGATTTAAGGAAAAGGGATTTAACGCTAAAAATAAAGACAACTATATTATTGCAATAGATCCAACAACACAAATACTTTTTGTAGGAATAGCGGTAATTTTAAAAACAGACAATAGGTACAAAAAGTGATGAAATCAATAATAATTTTTATATTCATAATTTTCTTTTCAAATAACTTGGTCTTTTCGCTGTATGTCTTCAAAATAAAA
>NZ_JAGGPT010000015.1 GCF_018613715.1 Chryseobacterium sp. ISL-6
TTTTTCCACTTATAAAAGGTGTTCTTTTTTATACCGAAAAATTCATACGCTTCCTTATTTTTACCCCGTTCTTTTGCATATTTTAATACTTGAACTTTTTTTAGATAGTTTAAATAATCTGTTATTTCTTTTGTCTTTTCCATATTCGTAACACTATATTAGTTTTCTACTAAATTAGTCTACAAAGGGCTGACGTATTCACAGACAAAAAAATAGCTAATGTCCAAATGACCGCAGAGTGGGAAATAGCACTGGATAGAATTGAAAAAGGTGAACTCAATAAAACTCAATTCATCAACGACATCCAACAATATACAACTGAAATCACCAACGAACTCTTATCACTTCATATTCCCCAAGAAAATACTCCCCAACTAAAATGCCCCAAATGCCAACAACATAATCTTATTATCAAGGATAAAATTGTCAAATGCACAGATGAGCAGTGCAACTGGATTCTCTTCAGAATTATATGCGTAGTACAACTCAGTATTAAAGATTTTACTTTACTATTAACTCAAAACAAAACATCATTAATCAAAAACATGAAAAGTAAAAATGGTAAAAAATTTGATGCTTATTTAGCTTTAGATGATAAATTAAATTTGATTTTTAAATTTTGCTAAATAATTAAGGATGGGATATTGTCATTTTCTGCAATCAACTTTAAGCTAATTCCTTGCACAAACTTTTGTACTCTTGTAATGAATTTGCAAACTCTTGAGCGAATTCAAAATTACTTATTTGATATTCCTCATTAACACCATTGCTGGAAGAAAACCTTAGCCTTGCGTATTGAACAACAGGTATCTGATAATTGCTCTTGAATCTTTTGTCAGGAGTTCCGTTTTTATTGACTTTCGCCCATGTTTTTCTAATAACTTTTGAATCACGAGGAACACTGCTGGTTTCGGTAAAACTTACAGAAGAAAATGTAACATTAAGTTCATCAAACCCAATAATGGCAAAGCTCTGATCATTTTTATACATCAGTACAAATGTTGGGTAAAAATATAAATCTGCTCCGTTCACATTTTGAAAATATATTGCTTCATAGTTTGATGTGATGATGAGAAGTGATTTAAAACCAATTCGTGCATCCTTTCTGTTGACCAATGTGCTGGCGCTGGACCGGGCAGCCACACGATCCTGAAAGTGAGCTCCGGTAATATCCCATACTTTATGGGCTGTGGTTAGATTTTTAAAAGAATGCTGTAATTGTTCATACTTTCTCTTAGAAGGATCATCGAACTGTATGTCAATATTAACAGCCGAGTTATCAATTACAATCTGGGTTTCTTTAAGTGCTTCTTTTTGTGCATTAATATCCTCATTTATCTGTTGAACAATATTTTTGTTTACCAATCCGTATATAAAGATATAACTTGCAACTTTCTTGGTCTTCGTAAAGGTTAACGCTTTTTTTATCCTCTTCAGATCCGTTTTCAATTCCGCTTTTTGCTGTTGAGCCATGAGGATAGATTCTTTGATACCTGCCATATTTTGAGATGTGATCTCATGAATATCGGCACTAAAAATGTTATCTGATAAATCAGTGTAAAAAGGTTGTGGATCAGGATAAGATTGCGAAGGAGTCCTTGGTGATGAAGAACCTGAAAGCCTGTATGAATTTGAAAACCCCGAAAAATTGGTATTAAGTCTCGTGCCTGACGAACTCAAATTTACACTCATACCTTTAACCCCAATACTCGTTGAAATTCCTCTTTTGCTGAAATTCAAATGTACACCGGGTATTATTTTGATTCTCTTTCTGTATGACCAAGCCATGATATAGTTTTTAAGATGATTGTAGTCACAAATCTAAACTACTATAGACAGAAAAGTTTACGGAAAACCGTAATCATATCAAGAATTATTATTTCATTAAGTTTATTAACCAACCTCTCTTTCTCCCCACTTCCCGTCGTCGAAAACCTTGCCAACGGAATTCCATACTTTTCCAAGATTTCATTCTTTATATGATCTCTTTCGGCTTGTCTGCTTTCTAGTTTATGATACTCATACCCATCCACTTCATTCGCTAATACAGGGTTTTTCCCCAGTTTATTGTAGATCAGAAAATCAAGATGCGTGGCGTGATGCCTGGCGTATCGTTCTTCTTCAGCAGTTAATTTGGAAAAATCTACCAGTAAATTTCTTAATGGATGATGCAGATCTGATCTGTATATTCTGATGTCTCAGAATCTACTACATTGGGAAGCTGTTTTAAATCTCCTACAATGACGGCCTGTTTTGCGCAGGATAATGCGAGCACTCCCGTTGCAATATCCACTTGTGAAGACTCATCAACAATCACATAATCGTAGACTACACTATCTGCATTTTCTTATGCACAACAAAGTGGCAAATGTGATCTACCTGCAAATTACCAAGAACCAAAACCAGAAAAGAAACTACAATCAAGTTTGAAAAGAGTTAATGCTACTATCGAAGATCTTAGAAAACACATTGCAGTTGAAAATGATTGTGATGAGAAAGATGTTATTTTTCTTAGAATTTCAGAGCAGTTGGGTAACGGTATGTACTCTGTTTGCGTAAAAGGTAAAGAAATGAAATACAAGCGTATGGGAAGTGTATTTATGGGCGCAAAAGAAAATCCTTTTGATACAGCTTCTAAGTAAAATAATGTAATTATGGCAGTTCATAAAGTCAAACAATACAGATATTACTTTACAAAACCTTATAAACCAGTTTCTGAAAGTGAATATCTTCAATTAAAAAGATCATTACCCCCACTTCTTGAAAATCCATCTACTGCAATTTTGAAGAAATATTGGTGGTGTATATTGCTTATTCCTCCTTTTCCGATATTATTTATTTTAGCTCTTACTGGTTTAGTAGATGAAATCATTAGTTATGGTGATTATATAAAAGATAAGAACAGATTTATACAAAGATATTTCCATTTAATCCATACCTCAAATAATTACGTTGATTTTGTTGAGGGATATAAAAAACTATAGGTTATGAAAAACATATTTTCATCCTTTTTCAGTTCATTGGTAAGCCTCATTAGAGAAGCTGTCAAGACAGTCGTAGGGATTTACAGAATTTCAGAAAGCAGAGGTAAGAGACACCATCCCAAATATTATTAATAAATTCAAAATATATCATATACTATGAAAAACCACAAAATCCATTTAAAACAAAACGACAGTCAGTTTCCAACCGATAAAGAAATTCGGATAGCACTCCGAAAGTTAGGGTTAAAAGACGTTGCTTTTCTATATTAAAGACAGTTGAATTTGCCGAATTATCTGAAAAAGATTTAAAAACTGTCATCACGAGCAAACCTCAAAATCCTTTAGAAGAATTATTAAAAAGTCAGATACTGTCGGTTATTAAATCTTCCAAAACGGAATATTGACAGTTTGTTTGATACATGCCCCTTTAGACAAAATGACGACCGCCCTTTTAAATGAATTTTTGTTGAATAAACGAGATACATATTCTAACCTTGAATAATTTATCAAGGTTAGTTTTATTTTCATTATTTTTAATCTGCACTTATCATTTAAGTTAAATTTAAGTGCAGAGTTTATGTGAGATAGTCATAATTTAATATGATAGTTAATATTAAAAGTATTAGATTTAAAAATATTAATAGTTTTTCTTTGCTATAAATAACCAATTTCTATACACTTTGTATGAGAATGAATTTGAGTCATTTAAGTGTGATGTTTCTACAATTTCATCTGTAACTGTTTCATACCCATTTTCCTCAAAGAAAGTTTTAAATTCTTTTGCTGTAAGCATTTCAGATTCAGCAGAAAAAAAGTAATCTAATGGTCCAAAATGAATGAAATAACCATCTTTTATAATAATATTATTTATCTTTTCGAACCATAATTTCAATGCAATCACATCTGTGAAATAGATTGAAAATACTGCATCCATACACTCTTTTTGTATCGGAAGATCTAAAACATCCGAAACAAAGAATTCAACTTTATCCTGAATCTTAGTTTTAAGGTTATCCGATATTGAAGCTGTATGCTTTTGAGCTACATTTTCTAATGAATAAACATTTTTTTCTTGGGGAGTATAAAATTCAAAATTACCCTCTGATAATAATTTATTAATATGCCAAATCATTGAATATGATTTATCAGTTGCATATATTTTTGTAAATATATTTGAAAATTCTACAGCTAATCTACCTACGCCACATCCTAAAAATAAAGCATTTTCCATATCAGAAGGAAGTACATTTTGAATAGATTTGATAGTTTTCACAATTTGGTTCTCTCCATCTTCATAATAACACCAATCTCTTTGTAAATACACGTAATCTTTTAATGTCATATTAACTACATTATCTCTATTCGTGTTCACATTTAAAATATTATCAACTTCTACATGAGGTTTAACACTCGCAAGTAATTCTCTTATATTGTTGTAATTATGCAAATATGCCTGCACTAAAATATCAAAATATTCTTTTCTTTTTTCTTGATTAATATACTTATGTAGATTAAATTCATTATATCTATTATGATTCGATAGCAATAAATATGATTCTGCAATATAGTTTTCTAAATTTTCTATATAAATTTTAACTCCGTCAAGTTCGAAGTAATCCTTATTATATACCATTATGTTCTAATTTATTTAATCGCTAAAAAACCTTCAAAACAAACATATTTCATAATACTCATTACATCAACGAAGCCAGCTCTTTGTAAAAGATCAAGGTTTCCTTGTGTTGAAAACGGTTCCAAAACTCCTTTTAAGCTTCTAGTCTTATCTAAAATTTCCTCTTTTGTAAATCCTTGCTCAATTTTAAAATCTGTGTACAAGGCAGTAGTAATATCTTGGAATCTAGCATCAGCTCCTCTAACTTTTTCAAACAAAACAAAAGCTCCACCCCAATTTAAAGATTCGTATATTTTATCAAAAATTAGCTGCCTAACTCTAGGCTTAATGAATTGTATTGTATAATAAGAAATAATCAAATCTGATTTTTCTAATTCTATATTTAGAATATCATCACAAATTATTTCAATATTTTCATAGTCTTTTAGCTTATTATTAGCATAATTGACCATGTCATTTTCAACTTCAACTCCAACAAATTTTATTCTTTTATTAGGGTTATGATCCGCAATGTTTTTTAATAATGTTCCTGTACTACAACCAAGTTCATAACATACAGAATCATTTGATAAGAAAAAATCTGAAAGATTGGAGATTAGTGTATGCCCTTGCTCATATAAAGGAACTGAGGAAAGGATATGTTTGTCAAATTCTTGAACAATATCTCCAGAGAATTTCCAATTAGCATTTTTCATTTGTGTTCTATTTTTTTAAGTATTGTTTAGCAGTTATAAAGAGTTTACGCTCAAAAAACATGAATAATAAATATATTAAAAATAAGATATTACCATAAATAATATTACCTTTTAATAAATAGTAAGAGACGAATGCAAAAGTTATTCCTATACCAATATAAATAATACAAGTCTTAATCTCGTATGGTATTGGATAATATTTTTGTCCTAAAAAATAGGAAATTACCATCATTATAAAATATGAAGCAAATGTAGCCCATGCACTAGCCCAATAGCCGTAGGTAGGTATAAAAAAGTAATTTATAGTTATTGTAACAACTGCTCCTATGATTGAAATATATGCTCCAAATCTAGTTTTGTCAGAAAGTTTATACCAAATTGATAGATTTAGGTAAATGCCTAAAAATACCGCTGCTATCAAAACAATCGGAACTATAGGTAATCCAACATAATAGTCTGCATTTCGTATATATTGTTCAGAAATCCAGTTAAGATTTACACATAAGCCTAAAAATATAATACAGTTAACAATGATAAACCCTGTCATTAACTTGGAATATGTTTTTCCAGAATTTTCATTTTTAGCATGTGAAAAGAAAAAAGGCTCTACACCCAATAAATAGGCTTGTCTAAATAAAGTAATGAAAGTTACTAACTTACATACAGTACCATATATAGACATTTGAACAACATTTTCCCCATCTGGTAAAAGATATTTTAGAAACTGTCTATCCATTGTTTCGTTTATAATTCCAGATAAACCTGCAAGCATTATAGGCCAAGAATAGGATAGCAATTCTTTCCATAAACTAAAATCAAACTGAGAAAGGGTAACTTTTCTAAATTCGCTTGACAATAACAGTAAAGAAAGAATACTGGCTATTAGATTTGCCACAAAGACATATCCAATACCAAATTTGTGATTATATTCAAATCCAAGGATTCCATGAGGAAGTTTTGGGAGTATAACTAAAAACAAAATAACAAATAAAAAATTCACTACAGCATTAACTGTTTTAACCAAAGCATATTTCTTAGATTTCCCTTCTTTTCTAAGAATTACAAAAGGCATTGCACAGACTCCATCAATTCCAAGTATTAACAGCATTATTACAAGAAAATTAACTTGATCGGGTGTCTTAAAAGCATCTGCTAACCCTTGCCTAAAGAATAACGATACAATAATGAAAGTAAAAGATACAGCTACAACACTCAAAGAGGCTGTTGAAATTAATTTTTTAGGATTAATATCTTTTTGAGCAAAACGGAAAAAAGAAGTTTCCATTCCATGTGTCAATAAAACAATAATTATACCTGCTATAGAGTAGAAATCTACAAATGGAGCAATTGCACTGGGACCAAATCTTTGAGATATAAAAGGTGAAATTACGAATGGAAATAACTTAACAACTACAGTACTAAGTCCATAAGTTGCTGTTTGGTAGAATAACTTTTTTAACAATTTAGAAAGTTTTTATATCACAAAATAAAAGCCAATCACATTGATTGACTTTATACTTTTTTTGAAAAGAATTAAATTAATAATTTCTAATTGGACCTGTTCCTGGGCTATTGTTATAAGTATCAACAACATCTCCAACCCACTTTATAGCTTGATCTAACAAAGAATGGCATGCTCCTAAAACACCACCTGTTAATTTTTCTAATTCTTCATTGTTCACATTGTTAGAAGATTGAGATTTAAATTGATCTAAAGTCAATCTTGATTCATTTGTGTTTTTGTTGTCAGTTTTAAACTGCTCTAATATTAATTTACTCATTTGTATAATTTTAAAAATTTGTCTTACAAATATATAATAAAGTTTTAATCTGCCAAATCTTTTTGTAAAATTCTCATCTCTCTTTCATATACTTTGTCCATTATATGGGTATAGGCATCCTTCATATACTTTTCTTTGATGTAATAGTCTAATGCTTTACTAATTAATGATTTTGCTTGGTGTTTGTTATTTTGGCTTTTGCAGATTTGGGCTAAATAGTAATAAGGTTCCGCATAGTAATCATTATTCTCAATTTGTTTTTCAAAACATTCTTTAGCTTTATTATAATTACCTGTTTCACAATATAAAATACCTAAATGATAATAGTCAAATAACATTGGTGAATAATTTTTATTATCAAGTTGCTTTTCTATAATTTTTATAGCTTTCGCTTTATCTCCAATTCCTTTATAACATAAGGCTTTTACAATTTCTAAATTATAATTTCCGTTTTGAGATGAACCAACATTATCTTCGCCAACCAATTTTTCAAATTTTTCAATATCTTTTATAGCTAAATCATAATTTCTAAGAAATTGAAAGTAACACCAACCCCTATATCCTAAATTGGCTTTTGGGTTTATTTCTACAGCTTTATCTATTAAAGTTTTCCACATAATAAAATCACCTCTTTTCAAATATGGAACTGATTTCTCTCTATATGCATAATCAAAATCAGGACATAACTCAATTGCTTTGTCAAATGTTATCTGAGATTGTTTGTAACCTTGATAAGGTTCAGCTAAATTTACTAATTCACAAGCTTTTTTACAATTCTCATTGTCAAATGCTTTACAATTAACTTGTGCTTTCAACATAATATTTGTGAGTATTACTACTAAAGATAACTTATGGCAATATTTCTTTAACAATTCCATTTTCTACTTTAAAAGTTAAATACTGATAATAATCTACTTTTTGTCCTTTGTATTCATTTATGATCCATCCGTCCAATTCTTTGACAAATTTTAAAATTACGTTTATGAAATCTTCATTAAAAGAAAATTCCGTATAATTTTGATCCATTTGTTGAACTCTGAACAAACCTGTTTTTCCTTCACAGTTTACTAAAAATCTCACTGTTATATAGCCTGATTCAACTTTATAATTTTGATTTGTAGTATATTTTTCTTTCCAAATTTTCAACATTTCATATTTTTCACCTTTATACTGGAATCCTTTGGAGAAATTATAATACTGAAATGATTGGTTTGGGCTGCATATTTTGAAATTAGGATCATCAATTTTTGAATCAAATTGTATATCTCCTACATTATTCAGATATTTTTCCATTTTTTGGGCATTTATCATAAAAACAATTAAAAAACAAGAAAACCTAATAGCCTGTTCAATAATAAAACTCATACAAAATATAACTAATTGATTACGTTAAATTGTGACATCCTAACAACATAACCTTTTTCGCAAAAAGGTTGCTATACAAATATATAACAACCTTTCTTAATGTAGTAATCACTTCTTAAATTATTGAAAAAGTGGATTAGTACTCATGGGACCTTGGGTCGGCTGAAGCACAGGAGTACTAGGTTTAACCACTACAGTATGGCAGGCACCCAAAATACCTCCCGTCAATTTTGCCAATTCTTCTGTTTTTACAGTTTTGTCAGTCTCTTTCTTAAATTGGTCTAGGCTTAATCTACTCATGATTTTTTACTTTTAATTGTTAATGTATACAAACCTAATAAGTTATTTGAAGAAAAACAATTTGTAATTAATAAGTGTAAATATATTATAGGTAAGTGTTCTTGTTTTACAGATAAATGTTTCAAAATATTTAAAAGTATCATGGATTAGTTTGGTCGAATATTTCATAAGAAAATACATAAGGCTGATTTGATACATCAAAATAATTAACTAGTTCTTTTTTTCTATTATATAAATCATTATATCTATTAGAAAAAAAGTGGTACCATTCCTCACCTTTAGCTTTATATAGTGTAGGAATATTAAATTTCTCTACACCACCTTTAAATCTATTCATGTTACTTGAAAATCTTCCGAGTAGCTCTCTATGTTGCTTTCCACTAAAAACATTTCTATCAATACATATTTCCATACATTGATTAATATTTGATTGGGTAAACATGCCATGAAATCTACCATATAGTTCTCCATGATCGTTTTCATCTTTGGTTATTGTTGATAAATTGGTTTTAAATGGAACTGTAAATAATTCTATTTTTGAATCGTATGTTAGAGTGTTAAAGATCACGTGAGCTCCCTCATGCAATATGTGGTCAAGAAAAAAAACTTCATCATTCTCATCATGAGCATTAAGAAAAATCATATTATGAGCTTGTATTGCAGCAAAAGAATAAGGTTCGCCCTCATATATCATCACTTTTTTGACAGCTTTCTTTATTAAACTGAAGTAATCATAATTATTTTCTTTGATTACTTTTAGAGCTGTATTAAAATGACTAATATGCTTACTATATGTTTTGTCAATATTTGCATCTACAACTATATCAGAACTATTTTTGAATAAATTTTCAAAAAGAGGGTGTTGTGTTTTTACTAATTCAATCCCTTCATCTAAAAAGTGTAAAGGCTCATATCTAAAAAAAACTTCAACATTTTTTTCATCCTTAATAGAAAATATATTATTGTCTTTTTCTAAGTACAGTTTCTCAGCAGTCTTCTCAGTATGGAAATATCCAACTTTAGGAATATAAATTATTCCATTTTTATTTGAGAACACAACAATTTTATCCTTGGGATTTTTCTCAAACCCGTAAATTATAGGATCTAACCAAATATCATCTTGTTGTGTAACATAAGCATAAAGGAGTGGTTCTTCATAAATTGCATCATCTTGGAAATCAATCCTATCAAAAATATTTTCGTGCCTTTTATAAAGAAGGAGTTTTAAAGAATCAATAACACTTCCTTGGCAGCTATCAAAATCATTATAAAAATTCATCGTTATCGTTGTTTAAAATTTCGTACTAAAGTATAAACAAATCTTTGAAGCAAGTTAATATCTTCTGTAATAATTTCTGCCTGCCCTGTAAGATTATTAGGTGTTATTTTTTTATTATAGGTCGTAATTAAACCTTTATTTAATTCTACATTAACATAATAGACATTTTCATTGGTTACATTGGTTACTTTGCTAACTTTCCCTTCTATAACACCAAATTCTTCAAATGGATAGTTTAATAACTTAATGTTTACTTTTTGTCCTACCTTTACTTTTCCAGCTCTATCAATAGGCATTTTAGCTCTTGCAAAGTATTTTCCTATATTATTAGTTGGAATAATCGAAAATAAAGTTTGTTCTGTCTTTACGTATTGATCTTTTTGCCAAATATCAAAAAAATTAATTTTCCCATTCATCGGAGCCTGTATAAGATATTTAGTCTTCCAAGCTAAAATTTGTGCCTTTAATTCTTGAATGGCATTTTCTACATTAGTAGAAAGTTCTATTTTCTGATTTTCTTTTTGAAGATTTAAATCAACATTCTCTTTTTTTATAATACTTTTATCACTTTCCAAATTGGAGATACTAGAACTATAGCTCTTAAATCTATTTTCTGTTTGAAGTAATTCTATTTGGCTTCTCTCAAATTCATTTTTAGAAATAACACCTTGTTCAAAAAGCTCTTTATTTCTATTAAATTCTTTCCTTTTTACTTCGTATTCTTTATGAGCAATTTCTCTTTGGCTATTATATTCTCCTTGGGAATTATTTACCTTATTTATTCTGTCTTGATTAGAACTAATACCTACTAATTGAGGGTTAAAAGTGTTGAAATATTTATATTGGCTTAGCGCCTTTATAAGTTCATTATAAAATGATTGAATTTCCCCCAACTTTAAATTTGGTAAGGCTGAGATTGATTTTACATCTGAATAATTATTAACAATAGAATCTATTTTTTTCACATCTTTTGTTTTTGCAGGATTATCAATCACTGCAAGCCAAGCGTCTTTTTTTATATTATTTCCATCCACGATATTAAGCTCACTTATTTTTCCACTTGTTCTAGAAACTAAATAAACGGGAGGATTTTCAGACGTAACTTCTACCTGAGTAGAAACTACATCTGGATACTTTATCATCCAAGCTAGCAAAAATAAAATAGTAATAAAGACAAAAAACACGGAGTTTCCCCATGTTATGATCCAAGCTGGAGTTTTTTCTAATACTTCTTTAGAAAAATCGCTCTGCTCATCCAATAAATCAATTTTACTTTTCATCTTAGTTTGATAATTCTAGTTGATTTTTAACAAGCTCAAAATAAGCTCCCTTTATTTTTATAAGTTCAGTATGAGTTCCTTGCTCAATAATTGTACCCTTGCTTAAAACTACTATATTATCAGCATTTTTTACGGTACTTAAACGATGAGCAATAACAATAACTGTTTTACCTGCAAAAAATTGATTTAGATTTTCCATAATTATCTTTTCGTTATTGGCATCTAAAGCACTTGTTGCCTCATCAAAAAATAGATATTGTGGATTTTTATAAACAGCTCTGGCTATTAATGTCCTCTGCATTTGACCTCCGCTCAAAGTTATTCCACTCGTTCCTGCTGGTCCTATCCTTGTATTGTAACCAGTGGGAAAATTTTCAATCATTTCTTCAATATTAGCAACTCTTACAGCATTTAATAACCTAGACTTATCTAACATCAAATCAGATTGAGATTCTGTGATATTCCTTGCAATGGTATCAGTGAATATGTATCCATCTTGCATAACTACACCACATGCACCTCTCCATTCTCTGGTGTCTATATTTCCTAATTCTAAACCACCTATATTTATTCTTCCATCGGTTTGCTTGTATAATTTTAATAATAGTTTAAGTAAAGTTGTTTTACCACTTCCGCTTTCTCCAACGATAGCAGTGATTTTTCCCTGAGGAATTGTTAGATTAATATTATCTAAAATTATTTTAGAATTTCTTCCACCATATTGAAAAGATAAATTTTGAATATCAATAGTATGATTTTGGGGAAGTTCATGATTAACCTCCTGAACTTCATATTCATCTTGTATCTCTTTTACTTCATTCATTCTTGCAAGACTAATTTTAGCATCTTGAGCATCTCTGAAAAATTGTACTAAAGAAATAAGGGGATTATTTAATTGACCAATAATATATTGTACTGCTAACATCATCCCTAAGGTCATGTCTCCTTTAATTACCGAATAGGCAGCAGTAAATGATATTAATATATTCTTGATTTCATTAATAGAATTAGCTCCAATCATCTGCACTTGAGCCAATTTTAATGACTGAATTGATATTTTATACAATTTTATGCGCATTTCTTCCCAACCCCATCTTCTTCTTTTTTCAGAGCCATTAATTTTGATTTCTCTGATTCCACTAATTATTTGTAAAAGACTACTAGAGTTTCCTGAAGATTCATCAAATCTTTTGTAATCTAGTTCTGCTCTTTTTTTCATGAAAAATAAAATCCAAATAATATATAAAATTGCGCCTACTAAGAATATAGCAAAAATGGTAACGTTGTAATAAGCTAATATGCCCATAAATATCAGCATATTTACTATGGAAAATAATGTTGTCGGTGATGTTGTTAAAAATCGCTCTAACCTATCAGAATCCTGCAACCTTTGTAAAATGTCTCCTGGGATTTTTGAATCAAAATAAGATATTGGAAGTTTCATTAGCTTTATAAGAAATTCTGAGGCTATTGTTAGATTAATCCTTGAACCTACATATAAAAGCAACCAGTTTTGAACAAAACTAACAAAAGATTGAGAGAAAAATAATGTTAATTGTGCAATTAAAACCAATATAACGAAATTTATATCTCTGTAATTAATACCCTTATCTACAATAGATTGTGTTAAAAAGGGTAGGATTAACTGTATAATACTAATAATAGTTAAACCAACAATAATTTGTAGAGTATATTTTTTATATGGTTTAATGTAGGGTAATAAAGATGAAAAACCTTTTTTATCTTTTTTATCCTCTTCTATATCATGAAATTCAGAACTAGGTTCAAGTAAAATAACTAATCCTTCATCAGAATTATTAAGGTATCTTGTATTTTGCCAGCCCTCAATGAACTTTTCCTTTTCATATACAATAAGACCATAATCTGGATCAGCAACATAAATCTTTCCTTTTTCAATTTTATAAACTATAAGAAAG
Organism: Chryseobacterium sp. ISL-6; assembly: GCF_018613715.1. Lineage (GTDB taxonomy): Bacteria > Bacteroidota > Bacteroidia > Flavobacteriales > Weeksellaceae > Chryseobacterium > Chryseobacterium paludis. The sequence goes on from NZ_JAGGPT010000015.1 coordinate 13,255, forward strand.
TGTCTCTGTCTCCAATGAACTATGCAGGGTAACGGAGCTTGCTTCTCTAAAGTTTCATAATTAATATTTGCAACAAGTGTTTTAAATCCTATTTTCTCGGCTGCATCTGTTATCCCCATGACAGAAACTCCTTCTGTAGTAATATTAGACAGGTCTCTTAAATATTCAGGAGAATATACTTTACCATAATATTTAGCCAACATTCTTAAACATGTTGGCCCGCAGTCAGTTCTATCAAATTGTTTATAAAAAGGGAACTTGTGTTTTTTTAAATTCATTAAAAAAAATTAATTTTACTACAAATATACAATAACATGGTGAAAATTGATGACATTTCCAAAATAGGGATAGGCACATATAGAATGAGCGCTAACGACTTAGAAAACAATAAAACTCTGCAATACGCAATTGACTCAGGTATAAATCTGATTGATACTGCTTCAAATTATAATTTTGGCACATCGGAGATCTTAATTGGTAATACCATAGATAAACAAATTAGAAACGCTGTTTTTATAGTTTCAAAAGCGGGATATATACAGGGGCAGGATATAGAAAAAGTAAAAAATAATAATCTAAAACATATTGAACTTAATGAAAATTTTCTTTTTTCCATTGATCCTGATTTTATTTCTTTTCAGTTGGAGAATTCCCTTACAAGATTAAATACTGATTATATAGATTGTTATTTACTTCACAATCCTGAATATTATTTTGAAAAAAATATCTCAAGAGAAGATTTAAAAAATATGTTATTCGATTCATTTTTATTATTGGAACAAAAGGTTAAAAAAGGAAAAATTAGATATTATGGTATTAGTTCAAATGTCTTCAATTCATTACCTCTAAAAGATATTTTAGATTCTTTAGGACAGTTTCCTCATTTTAAATTTTTACAATTTCCTTACAATATTGTTGAAAGAAACTTATTATTTCAGTTAGACAATGCAGCTACTGTAACCATCTCACAATTAAAAGAGAAAGGACTATATATATTGTCTAATAGACCTCTAAATACTACATATGAAAATAAAGTTTTAAGATTAATAGATTTCCCTAATGAAAATATGGATTTTATTTCAAATCAAGAGCAAGAATTATTTGATTTATTTAAATCAATTATTACCGAAAGATTATTATCTATGCAGGCAGATGCTACACTTGAAAACTATTATCCAATCAATTTTTTTATAGAAAATAGACTAAATATAGGAAACGAAGAGGCAATCAACAAAGCAATATACTCATATTTAGTACCTTTTTTGGATGCAGTTGAACTAAAAAATGAAAAAACTGTCAAATTATTGAATGATTTAAGAAATTATTGGATAGTATTCTCTAAAAATAACAATCAAGACAGGCTAAATAATCTTAAAGACAAACTTTATACTGAAGGAATATTGAGTAAAAGTGATAATCGTGATTTTTCATTAATATTAGCAGAGAATTATCTTAATTCAGGTGTGGATACCGTCTTAATGGGACTAACAAAAAATGAGTACATTGATAGCATTAAAAATATTTTATGAAAATACTCAACAGAGCATTATTCTTTTCTTTTTTAATTTGTTCGGCCATAATAATACTCTTATATATTAGTCTTACAAATGAAGTTGGGAATATTGCAATGAATAGTAAGACAGATAATCCCAATTTTCAAACAAAAGGAATAATAACTTATCAGTATTATCAGGCAAGTACAAAATATAAGGGTGAGAGAAAAACAATTAGGGAGGCACTTATAAATAAAGTGCCCAAATTAGCAACTAGAAAAAAAGGATGGATTGTCATAAGATTTATTGTTAACCATCAAGGATTAACAGATAGATTTAGATTTTTTTGCATTGATGAAAAATACAGAGATGCTAAATTGAGCAGTCAGGAAGAAGAAAACCTATTAAAACTTATTCGTCCATTACACAATTGGAAAATTGGAAAAGTTAACGGAGAAAAAGTTGATTCATATTATCAGATAACGTTTAAAGCTGAAAATGGAAAAGTCATCGATATATTTTAAAGTAAAAATCATAATAAAGTCATTGTTATTGGTTTTATTTACAGGAGTTATTATTTTGTTGACTTTCATTATTTTTTTTCTTAGTAAAGAGAAAAGATTCGTACTAGCAGAGGGTTTACAAGGAACTCAACTTTCGCAATTTATGTTTAAAGTTTTAATAAAACAATATCCTGATTTTTCAGATGCGTATCATGAGCAATCCGTTGCTTATAATAAAAGAGGACTTTATCATGACGGGCTTAAATTACTTGATAAAGCTGTTTTATTAAATCCTAAAAGACATTTAGGTTACAGGGGTTGGATGAAATTAGAAAAACTTAAAGATTATAAAGGGGCAATTATTGATTTAGAGAAGCTTGATGCTTTAACACCAAATATTATTGATGATGTGCAAGGTGAAAACATATATTATCTTCTTGCTATTTCATATCAAGGTTTAGGAAAGTACGAAAAATCTAAGGACTACTATGAAAAGTTTTTTAAAAGTTCTGACAGTAATACTTTATTTTTAAAGTCAATAACTTATGTGAATTATGGAATATTATTGGAAAAATTAAATTTTCCTCAAGAAGCCTTACAGCAGTATAATAACTCATTAAAGGGACATTTTAAGTTTTCGGAAACATACTTTCATAAGGCTGAATTATTTAGAAATTTAGGATTAAAAGATTTTGCTGACTCTAATTATAAAGAAGCCTTAAGGCAATATGATAAAGGCTCTAAACTAAAAGATGTTTATAATGAAGTTTTTAATGAATTATACAGACAAGATATTGTAAGTAAATTAGAGATAAATAAAGCTAAATTTGCAAAATAATGTTTGACAGTCAATTAATTGATTTCTTTTGAAGACATACAAGAAACTGTCCAGTATTTTGATGGACTGGGAAGACCTAAACAAGTTGTTAATATAAAAGCTTCTCCCACAGGAAAAGATGTAGTAACTCCTATCGAATATGATGGTTTTGGAAGGCAGGTAAAAGATTATTTACCAATTCCACAAGATCAGACATTAAACGGAACTATTGTTCCAACACCACTGGCTAATGCTACTCAACCAGCCATTTATGGTCAGGAGAAGATCTATGCTGAAAAGACACTTGAAAATTCACCATTGGATAGGGTATTGGAACAAAGACAGGTTGGAACAGCGTGGAATGACAAACCTATAAAATTTGGATATGCACAAATACCTCAACAGATGTCAGAAAGTATGTTACAACCACGACTTCTATAGGAGGCATAACTACTTCTGTGTTAAATGTATCTAATGATTCTAATTCTTTAAATGGATTTTACAAAGCCAATCAGCTTTATAAAAACTCTGTAAAAGATGAAGATGGTAATGAAACGATAGAATTTAAAAATGGACAAGGTCAGATTGTTTTAGTTAGAAAAGTAATTAGTGCTACCGAGAATGCCGATACTTATTATATCTACAATGAATATAACGAATTGGCTTTTGTAATTCCACCAAAAGCTTCTTTTGCCATTAAAGGTTTGGGTGTAGGATTACAGATTGCCGATACTACTTTAAACGATTTTTGTTACCAATACCGCTATGATGGTAAAAAGAGATTGGTGGAGAAAAAAATACCTGGAAAAGGGTTGGAATACATGGTCTATGACAAAGCGGATCGGCTTATTATGACACAAGATGCTGAGCTGCGCAAGATCAATAAATGGCTTGTAACAAAGTATGATCTATTGGGGCGTGTGGTTTATACTGGAATTTACATAGTACCTAATGAACTAGTTAAAAAACTACAATAAATTAGTGATAATATGACTGATTATCGAAGGGGTGTTAAAAAGTTGATTTTTATATTTGTATTAGAGATTTATTTATCAAGCGAATGAATACGAAATAATAGTTATTTACAACAAGTTTGAAAAGAAAGTAGGGATGGAAAATAGTTGATGTCAATTAATTCCGAATACCCTTTATGGATATTTTATACCTTGGGTTTCTATTAGTCATTCTTTGTTGGATAATACATTTGATGTCTAATTAGAAATGACAAATTAATTAAAAAATAACAAATAATTTAAAACACTTTAACCATGAAAAAATTGTATTTATTACCAATTGTTTTGATTGGTGCTTTATTCTATGGACAGGTGGGGATCAATAACGTTGATCCTAAATCCACTATGGATATACAAAGTAAAACAACGGATGGAAGTACTTCGGAGGGCTTTCTTCTTCCGCGTGTAACGGGAAATGCCCTGCATGCGGCGGAGGCTGCTACAGTATATGGCGCAGATCAGGATGCTACATTGACGTATGTGACCGATGCACCTGATCCTGCTAACCGTACAGGTCAGGTGGAAGGAATGGATGCTCCGGGGTTTTATTACTTCAATGCAGGGAGTAACCGTTGGGTAAAGATGTTAGCCAGCGGTACTAATACGGCTGAGGTAACTCAGCTAAGTTGTTCAGGTGCAACTAATATTGGAGTGCTGGAATCTGGTAAACCTGCTGCAGGGGTAAATACAGTAATCCCATATACGGGAGGTAACGGTGGTATTTATTCCGGAGAAAGTATTCTCTCCACTGGTGTAACCGGTCTTGTCGCTGTTCTGTCATCTGGTACACTTCATAATGGTAGTGGTGCGCTTAATTTTAGTATTGTTGGAACTCCTTCTGCTGCCGGTACTGCGGTCTTCACTATTAGCATGGCAGGAGAGACTTGTGGATTCACCCGTACTGTGGAACCTAGTGGATCCTTTCCTAACGTGGTTCCAGTCATCATTAATGGACAAACCCGTCAAATGATGACCCATAACCTGGGTGCTGATACCTCGCTTGATCCTAATGTTCCTGTACAGGCGATTATGGGAAATTATTACCAATGGGGAAAACTAAATCCGGTGGCTACGGCTTATACGAATGCTAATGCTATCTCAGGATGGAGTACTGCTGTTGCTGCTGATAAGTCCTGGAACTCCGGTACAGAGGCTGTTCCTATAAAGACGGTTAAGGATCCTTGTCCTGCTGGTTTCCGGGTTCCTACCTGGAATGAATGGTCAGAATTTATTCTTTCAAGTACTAATAGCAATATAGGGACATGGGCTGACGAAACAAATGGAGTAAACAATTTTAGTGCAGGTAAGGTATTTATGAATAATGGAAGTACTTTAATGTTGCCTACAGCAGGGAACCGTAACAAAGATAATGGAAAGCTGGAATATCGCGCCAACGAGACTCACTATTGGAGCAGTACGGAGTCAAATACAACCTCTCGCGCCCTCTACATCACTGTCGGCAGTGTTTCTCCTTCCGCAACCAACTTCCGCTCGCGCGCATATCCACTACGCTGTATTAATGAATAAATTTTAGCAATTAATTTTACATAAAGGTGACCTTAAATAAAGTGACTATTATTTTATTACTTCAGATCTGGAGTTGCTAACTTTGTTAGGACACAATTCTTATACTCTTTAACTTTAAGAGTATGAAAAAGATCAGAAAAAATTACAGTCTAGAGTTTAAGATCCAAGAAGTATCTTTAAGTGAACAACGGGGCAATATATCTTCGGTAGCTCAAGAATTGTGGATCTGCAAAGAAAGTTTAGTCAATTGGAGAAAGCTTCACAAAGAAGGTAAGCTTACAAAGGAAAAACAAATTTCCTCCGATCCTATAAGAGAAGAGCTACTGAGACTTCGAAAGGAACGTGAAGAAACAAAGCTTGAACGTGATATCTTAAAAAAGGCGGTAGGCATCTTCTTAGGGAGAGACGGGTAAGATATAAATTTATCAAAGAACACGCTGTTGTGTTTCCTGTCGGGAAGATGTGCGAAGTATTAAAGGTAAGCAGGAGCAGTTTTTATCATTGGAAGAAAAGAAAACCGAGTAAGCAATCAGAAAGAAGAGCCATTTTATCTGCGGAGATCTTCAGTATCTATCATTGGAGCCCTGGCAGATATGGGAGCCCTGGGATTGTCAGGGAACTGGAATCAAAGGGATAAGAGCTTCTCGCCCTTTTGTAGCAAAGCTGATGAGAGAAAGAGGCTTGAGAAGTATTGTAAAGAAGAAGTTTAAGAAAACCACCAACTCTTCTCATCGATACCCTAGTTGTAGAGAATTATCTGAATCAGAATTTTCAGGTTAAAAGCAGTAAAGAGGTCTGGGTGTCTGATATTACCTATATCCGAACAGGTCAGGGCTGGTTGTATCTCACAACGGTCATTGATTTGTTTGACAGAAAGGTTATCGGATGGTCATTAAGTGAGACGATGAAGGCTCAGGACACCAGTATTGCTGCCTTGAAAATGGCACGGCTTCACCGTCCTTTACAGGATCATGATAGTTTAATTTTCCATTCGGACAGAGGGATGCAATATGCCTGCACAGAATTTACGTCAATAGTCGGAAAAAACATTATCCGAAGTATGAGCGGAAAAGGAAATTGTTATGATAATGCTGTAGCGGAGAGTTTTTTCAAGACCCTGAAAACCGAACTTGTCTATCAAAATAAATATGAAACTAGAGGCCATGCCAAAAACTCTGTGTTTGAATATATAGAAACATTTTACAACACCCAGAGAAGGCATTGGCTTCGCCGAATCTTCGATTTCAGCTTTAGGAAATTTAACCATAAGAGAGTATCAAAATTTAATGTCTAATCCATCTAAAAATGTAGCATAAAGAGTATATAAATTTTGTCTCAAAAATAATTGCAAGTTCATCTATCGGGTGTTAGTGATAATACTACATGTAGTTAGTGATAATACGATAGTTTTTCATTTGAGTATTCAATGATATAATTTTATGTTTGTTATAAATGTTTTTCATCTATTTGAATTCCTGTAAAAAGCATACTTGTAATAAGTGTTTGTTGCAGAGATAACTGAGATTTGGTTTGAAGCCATATTTGAAAAATTGACTAGTGCTGGAAATAGTATTTTGTTCTTGACTATTATCTGGATGTATGTCTTCAAAATAAAA
>NZ_JAGGPT010000016.1 GCF_018613715.1 Chryseobacterium sp. ISL-6
GTGGCAGAAAGTGCCGATTGTGGCTGTCCACCATTTATTCCCGCATTATTAATGAGTACATCTAATACTCCTGTTTTTTCGCCGATTATTTTTCTAGCATTTCTTACCGATTCATCATTCGTTACGTCTAGTTCCACGGCTTCAACATTCATTAATCCTTCTTTTTTTAGAATTTCAACGGCTTCTAAACCGTTTTCTAAACTTCGGCTACCGAGATAAACATAGTATCCTTTTTGCAGTAATTGTTTGGAGATTTCAAAACCAATACTTTTATTAGCTCCTGTTATCAATGCCTTTTTCATTTTTAAAAATATTTAAAATTAATACTGCAAGTAACATCAAGGGAATATGAAATTGTTTACCATTTGGTAAAAAGCGACTTTAGCGAATGTTTTTTCTGATTCTAGGCTGGAAGCCCAACTTAATTCAGCCAGATGACAACGCCTCTGGGTCATTTAATCATTCTACGATGCACACTGAAAGTGCAGCTTAAAGGAAATATAATAATCCTGCTTTTCCGATAAGGAATTACGTTTCTATTTTAAATGAAAACAGAGCTGAGGGCTAGTTAAATTTGAAAACACTAAGTGTAAGAATGGTAAGAAACATTAATAGCTGAGAAATATAAAAAAGATCGAGGCGATTTTTTACCCTCATGAAATCTGCTTTCAGATTTTCTTGCACAAGTAAATCATCCCTGTAAAAGTTCGATTTTTCCAGCGATATTAACCGTTTAAGTTCCTTATCCTGTCTTCTTCCGACCACCGATCCATTGATCGCTATTATAATGATTAAACCAATTTTTATTTGAAACCAGATTTGCTTGACAAAAACAGCTTGGAAAATCATCAACATTGTCACCCCTGACAGAATCAAGAATATAATTCCAATATTAACTAACAAGTGAAAATTAAATTTGTCTTCATTAGATGTAATTGCTCTTGATCCGTCGTTCGCGAATAGTTTCCAGAAATGTTTCGTAAGCAGATATTCTATCAGGGTAGTGCCAGCCATAAGGGTTATCCCCACAATGTGTGTGATTAATGCGATTTGATATAGCGTTTGCATGGTAAAAAATTTAATGGTAAAAATTAACTTGATTTAAATTGAACATGCGAAAGAAAATTTCGACAATTGTCTTTTAATGGATAACAATTTCCACTCAATTCCTTCACGTTAACGATTATGGTGACAACATAGAATAAAGATTCCTCTCTCGGAGGATATACAGGATTTGCACTCCGTAACCGGATTAATTTTCAGAAATAGTTGGGCTTTTCATCTCGTACTTATTAGATTTTACGCTATCAACGATAAATTTAGCCACCGTTTGCCTGCAAATGGATAAGCTTGGTTTTGGTAAGTTATTAAAACTGACCTTTAAAGTCTTTATCTTTTTGGAGTCATTAAGAGCTACTGGTCTTACCGCAGTCCAGCTTAAGTTGGAAGATTTTAATAGTTTTTCCTGTGATTCATGCTCTGCATAAATTGGTCGCATATTCGTATAGTTAATCAACCACCTTAACCAAAAAGGTATTTCCTTTTGTGTTTCGCCAACACCCCATGCAGAGATGGTGATTAACCGCTTTAGGTTTTGTTGACCCGCTTCGGATATCACATTTTTCATGCTTTCAGTTATGAAATTTTTGGGTGTAATTAATTTAGACCAGGGTGCATCTGAGGCTCTGGCGATACTCAAAGCACTTATGATTAAATCGCAGCCTTGCATTGCAGCCGCCAAATCTTCCCGGTGGGTAGGCGTGCCCTGATATACCTTAACTGATTTTGAATGAAAGGGCAACTTATTTTTATCCCGTACCAAAACATTTAAATCATAGCCTTGCTTAAGTACCTCTTCAACGATAAGGCGACCGGTTCTACCGGTGGCTCCTAAAATGAGTATTTTCATAATTTTTATTTTTCGTTTGTTGTTTCAATTAATTGAACGCAAACCATTATTTAATTTTTTAATTTTTTGGGTCTCTGTTACAACACTTTATAGATTTGACCAGTTTGTCCGCCCAGCACACTTTTTACATAAGCCTGCGCAACCCTGCTCATGGTGACAGGAACGTGTCCCGGGAAATAGGGAAAATAGGCAGTAGATTCTTCAACAATATCAGGACCTACTGCATTGATACGCACTCCGTTCTCCAGTTCTATTGCAGCACCCTTCACAAATCCATTGATTGCTCCATTCATCGTACTAATGTTTGTACCCATTAAAATTGGGTCATCAGCTAATGCGCCGGATGTTAAAGTAAACGACCCTTTCGGATTTATATAATGCTGCCCAATCAACACCAAGTTAACCTGGCCCATCAATTTACTGTTAATGCCAATCCTGAAATCAGCCTCCGTCATAAATGCCAAAGGCCCGAATTGGGCGTCCCCGGCAGTGCAAATTAAGGCGTCAAATTTTCCGACTTGTTTGTAAAAGTTTTTTATCGACTCGACTGACGAAACATCTACTTGTATATCAGTACTTTTTGACCCTGCCTTAATTATTTCATGGTCTTTGTATAATGCGGCAGTTACGTGTTTGCCTATGGTACCTGTGGCACCTACTATTAAAATTTTCATTTTCGTTTATTTTTTGACAAAATTAATTCATAGCTTTACATCTGGCAAGTAATGGCACATTTGTCAAGTATTGACATTTAAGACACTAATATTCATTATCAGTATGTTATCGAAAAAAATAATTGAAAAAAAAGTTGAACCGGATTGTGATTGCTCCATATTAGGACCGATCAGTATCATAAGCGGCAAGTGGAAGCCCGTTATTATCTGGATGTTATTATCAGGCTCCAAGCGATTTGGGGAGCTTCATAAATCAATTGACGGTATAGCACTAAAGGTGTTATCCAGGCATTTAAAAGAACTAGAGGCTGACGGTATTATCAACCGGAAAGTATATGCCGAAGTCCCGCCAAAGGTGGAATATACACTCACTGAAAAAGGGATGTCGCTCAACGATGTGATGCAGCTATTGGCAGAGTGGGGTAAAAAGAATATAGCAGCTGAATAATACCTTTTAGAAAAGGTCAAAAATACCGTTATTTTCTTAATTTTAAAAGGTTGATACTGCAAAGATTATCCAATAAAAAATAAAATCATTTTCAATCATTTATAGCCTGTTTAAATTATATTTAAACAGGCTTATGTTATTATTTATTCTTGCCATATTCCATTCCGTGCTCTTAATTTTTTCTTTGAAATCCCCCTCCTTTCAAAACTGAAGCTTTGGATTATGCAATAAATAGAGTAATTTTTTTGTGTATATACGCTAAGGATTAATTTTTATCTACTTTTTTATAAAAGGATGCCATTATTACTTTTGTATTATTGTATTAATGATTTGCATCAATTTATTAGGTTTGGAAAGAAAAGGACTGTGTCCGGTATCAATTTTGTACGTATTTGTAATGTTTGCTTCAGATACCATTTGTTGCTGAAAAGGATAACTAATCGCTTTGTCTTCGGTAGTGTAGATATAATATTTATTAGCTATAGTATTGTAAATATCTTTACTATAATTTAATGGAGTTCCAGCAGCGACAACCGGTTCGGGACGAAGTTTGTTTACCAATAAATTAATATCTTCATTTGAACCGTCATTACAAAAGATCTTGCGCATATTTGTTTCTGCATTTGCGATAGTAACTGTACTTCCATCGGCTGAGAATTCTAATGCAGAAGGAATCAACGTTCCAGAATCCATTGCCGAATAATCAAATACACTACTTCCACTTTTAGGAATGAATCCGGCAACATAGATTAATTTTTCTATTTTTTGTGGCATCTTGGTAGCGGCTTGTGTTACTATAGCACCACCTAAGCTATGTCATACCAGAACAACAGGGGTATTTAAACCCTCAATAACGTCTGTTACCTGTTTTACATATCCATCAAAAGTTATCTCTGAAACTGGTGTTTGATCATTTCCATGACCAGCTAACTCAACCAATACAACCTTATTTCCTTATGCTTCTAAAGATGCTTTTACCTTATTCCATACGAAAGATTCCTGCCACGCTCCATGTACCAGTACAAAAGTTGAGTGATGTTCCTGTTTGACAAAATCCTCGTCATCCTTAGAACAAGAATTTAATATTAGAACGAATAACAATATAGGCACAATGTATTTTAATAATTTTATTTGTTTGATCTTTAATATTGGTTAATTACAATTTGTTATAAAAGGATCCATAGCTTTTTTTCGGTTTGATTTTGTAGTGTTGCAACAGCCGGCTCCGTTACCAACCCTGATGATTTTCGCTGAATGCTGTACAAATGAATTTAACGAAAACTCAAATAAGCTTAATTTAATCTCTAATTTTAAATTTTTCATTATCTAATAACAAAGGCATCTATTCTAATGTTACCGTTGTATTTTAGCATAATAAGACAGATATATTACTCTTACCAGAAATGCCTTTTTATTCTCCGGATTTATAAGAATACTCCCTCCCCTCCTATCGTAACAATTGTAACAGCAAAATAAAATTGTTGCAAAGGTAATTAGTGATTATATTGTCAACAAAATTTAATACCTTAAATTAGCAATATAAATTTGGAAAAATCAATATGGATCCTTTTCAACCGCTAATCAGCCATATCAGTAAAAAAATATCCCTTACCGAGGATGAAATGAAGGGATTGATCTCCTATTTCAAAGTGACCAAAATCAAAAAGAGACAATTTATTATTCAGCCCGATTTTATTCCAAAATACAGAAATTATGTGGTACAAGGTGCCTTTAGAGCTTATGTTGTTGCTGATGAAGGCGAGGAACATACGATCCAGTTTGCTGTGGAAGACTGGTGGATTTCTGATTACAATGCGTATGTTTCACAACAGCCAGCATCGATGTTTGTAATGGCTCTGGAAGATAGCATCATCCTGCAGATCGATTATGAAAGTGAAAAAAATCTAAAGTCTGCCTACCATAAATACGAAACTTTTTTCAGAAAGATGGCAGAAAGCTCAGTCGCTGCGATGCAGAGAAGGCTCATCAGCAATCTAACGAAAACTGCCGAAGAACGTTATCAGGAATTTGAACAAAAATATCCTTCCATAGCTCAACGTGTTCCCCAATATGTGCTGGCTTCATTCCTGGGAATGACCACGCAATATATGTCTAAGCTCCGAAACATCAGGGTTTCCAAAAAAAGTTAATCTAGTTTCATCTTTTTAGTTCAATTAGTTTCTGTTTATTTCCTAATCTAGTTGATTGTACTCGCAGCATACATTGGCGCACCTTTGTAATGTCAATAATGACAAATAATTTTTACATACAAAGTATATGAGCGCAACAGACAGCAGAACATTTACAGTTCCAACACGCAACGAAGTTTCTTTAAACAATCAAAACATTTTCGACAATCTTCAGAAAGGTCTTGGTTTCGTACCCAATCTATATGCCTATTTTGGTAAAAATGAAACCGCCCTCGGAGATTATCTTGAGTTACAAAATCGCAAAAGCACCCTTAAAACCAAAGAAAGAGAAGTTATCAATCTTGTTACCAGCCAGATCAACGGCTGCCGCTACTGTCAGTCTGCCCACACAGTTTTGGGTAAAATGAACGGCTTTTCAGAAGACAATATTTTAGAAATCCGTGGTGGCAAAGCATCTTTTGACACGAAATTAGATGCTTTAGCAAAATTCACGGCTTCCGCAGTTGAAAATCGTGGTAAGGCTACTCAGGAAAGCGTTGAAGCATTCCTCGAGGCAGGTTATACTGAAGCCAATCTGATCGATGTTATCATGGTCGTTGGCGACAAGATCATCAGCAACTATATCCAAAACCTTACCCAGCTTGAAATTGATTTTCCATTAGCTGATCAATTATAATTAACATTTAATCATCAAAGAATGAAAAATACAGAAAACTTTCAGCTGGAAACACGTTTGAAAAAACACAGAGATTTTTGGGGTTCCAAACTTACGTCTGCCGAAAATGAAACGATGGAAAGACATATTGAGTTTCTCCGTGAATCGGGAGCATTGGACAAAGTGTTGAAGAGAGGAGATCAGGCACCTGAATTTAATCTCAAAAATCAAAATGGAGAGATCATCTCATCATCTGAATTATTAAAAAATGGATCTTTAGTAGTTAGCTTCTACAGAGGAAGCTGGTGTCCGTATTGTGTAGAAGAAGTAAAAGCTTTAGACCTATTCTATCCTGAAATTCAGGAAAACGGCGCCGATCTCGTTGTATTATCGCCACAAAGTTTTACCCGAACAGAAAAGCAAGCCAACGAATTGCACCTAAAGTATAATCTGCTTGTGGACAATGACAACAAAACAGGAAAGGCATTCGGATTGGTGTACGAATTTCCTCAATATTTAAAGAATTTATATACCGAAAGGTTTAATAACAATATTCAGGATATCAACGAGAGTTCTGCCTGGGAGCTTCCTATTTCTGCCAGATTTGTAATAGGACAAGACGGAAAGATTTTGGATATTTTGGTAGATCCGGACTATCGTTTCCGTCCGGAACCGATGGTTACATTAACATTTATTAAAAATTTAGCGAGATCGTAAAATGAAAAATATAAAATTAAAAATAGCAGGTCTGTTACTGTTCTTATTTTCTGTAAACGGAATTTACTGGCAATCCATCAATACAGATAAAAATAGTATTGCAGACGGAGGTATGACTGATAATGCCTTGTAATATTATCAGCAACCAATATACTTTATTGTGCTAAAGTATATTGGTTAGCCAAAAACTGAATTTAAAGGAATTCTCAGGTAAGTTTTCTATCTAAATGATGTCAATATTTTAATATAGCTGTGTTTTTGAATATTTAAACATGTAATTACCCTTATTGAATCTTTGAAAACCTGGCTTCAATATTCTTTAACCATTTCACCCTTTTTTCCTGACTGACTGACTTTACCATGTTAAAGCTGATCCATTTAAGATTCTTGTATCCCATAGTTTTGAAAACACTTTTTATCATTGCTTTCTTAATTAAGTTACCAATAAGCAGGGAGTACATTATCTTAGGTTTATTCATGGTTGTGATGACTGTCACACCTTTTAAGTTTTTTAAAAGGGGTACTAAACCAAAACCCCTTGGATGGTGGTCGTAAACAACTCCGGGAGTAAGAACCCTATCAACAAATCCTTTGGTCATTGCGGGCATCAAATCCCACCAGATAGGAAAAATAAAAATCAGGTGGTCTGCTTTTTCCAGACGTTCATTATAGTCTATTACTTGTGGATCCACAGGTTTGTGATCCACAAATGCTTTCAAATCTGCCTTTGACATTACGGGATTAAATCCATCATTGTCAAGATGCATCAGGTCAATCTCGTGATTTGCACCTTTAAGTCCCTTGATCACGGAATTTAAAATCGCGTTTCCAAAACTTCCCTCGTAAGGATGATTAAATACTATTACTATATTCATTTTTACTTTGCTTTATTACCTACTCCAAAGTTGAGAAATAGCAGATGCCTGAACGATAACAATTGTTAAAAAAAACTAAACGCAAGTAACGAAGACAAAAAAAAAATCAGAGAGTTTAGTGAACATGTGAGAGTTACCGCTTGTCTTCTACAGATACAGAGGTAATACCTAAAGGATGCAGTATAATATTGTGGAATGCGTAAGGGATATTTTCAAGGTTTTTCTTGAAATAACATTTTATAATGGACTTCGGGTTTGTTCTGGATATGCGAAATCAATAAATTCTGTTGGAATGCCAAAAGATTGATTAAATATTTATTGAACAGCAGTAGAAAACATTCGTTTTTCTGCAATAATTCATTTCCTTTTGATCAATTGACAAAAGGATTGAATTTTCGACGGTATATATACTGTAAAAACAGGGTGTTTGGTAGAAAAAACTTTCGATCACGCAAAAAAGATGATTTTCAAAGAGAATCTGAAAGGTAATTTCTTTTTCATCCTTACGTGTCCAGCCTCTAAGCCCTATTTTTTAAAATAATTGAATGGAAATATGCCCCTCTTGGATGATGATAGTGTCTTTTTTATAAATTTCTTCGCAACCTGTCTTAAGATAGGTATTGCCTTAGATCTAGCTCCTGTTTATACTTTTGCTATAAAAGGTTGCTTGGCATAATTACAATTTTATCTCAAAATAACAAACATCTGCATTTTGATAATGAGAAGGTAGGTTAGAAACACTTCCCAGTTTTTTAATACCCAAGAAATCAAATCCACCGTTTTTGTAGTGTTGGATCAATTTTTTGTTTTCACCACAGGTATCCATCCTGATATATTTTTTATCCTGCGCAAATGCTTTTGCCCAATCAACGATTATCTTTACATAATTGTTCCCTCTGAAATTCGGGTTTGTTGCTATTCTATGAATATAAAGAGCAGATACACCATCATCATCTTTCCAAATTTCTGGATCACTGTATGTAATTGCCCAAACGCAGGCAATCTCGTCATCAATCATTAACTTGAATTGTCTGTTTCCAGCAATTTCATATTCTATCAAAGTTTGATCAAATTCCGGCCATTGGTTTTCGGGAAACTTTTCTTTCTGAAATTCCGTGGCTAATTTATAAAGTCTGAAAATTTCAGATATATCTTTTTCGGTACTATTTTCTATTCTCATTATCTGTTGATATTAGTAATCCTAGATGGCTTTTAATTCAGCACATTAAATTTACCATTTTTAACCTGAGGTTCTGCAAAAAATTTATGTTTTACCATTTCTCCATTTTCGAGAATGGCTTGTAACGCAATGCTTGGTCAGTTACACTATGAATTAAGCTTTATAAAATTTACGCATTATTTTTTTTACAAATTACATGAACTTAATAAGCAAAAACGATAACAATTGTAAAGAAAATATTCTTTGATTCACGAATATTAAAATAGACTAGAAAGGATGTGTAAATAAATACTGAAAGCATCTAATGCGATCCTGAAACCTGCTTTAGGAATATTATGGCTGTGGATTTATTGATAATATACCAAGTTTAAAACAATATTATCGGAAGTAAAAACATTTCCATCGCGAAATTTTATTTAATGGTGCTTCCTGATTGAATTGGGGATTTAGCCACAATTGCACCGGATTAGGATACTTTAGTTGCCACCGGTTTTAAAGACCTTTGCAGGGTAATTAAATTAAAATTATAATGAACAAAAAGAAAATTGCCTTGGTAACTGGCGGAAGCCGTGGAATTGGTCGGGATATAGCTCTTAATCTAGCAAAAAAGGGCTTAGATGTCATCATCACCTATCTTTCTAATGAAAAAGCAGCCAATGAGGTTGTGGAACAAATAAAATTATATGGTAATAAGGCAGCAGCTTTACAATTGGACGTTGCTGCCTATGAAGCTTATGCCCCTTTTTTTTCGGAGAAGTTATTGCCACTGTTAAATGCCAATTTCGAAAACTCCCAATTGGACTACCTGGTCAATAATGCAGGAGCTATTGCTTTTTCAACTTTTGAAGATTCCACCATCGATCAGTTTAAGGAGATGATACATATTCATCTGATGGCACCCTTCTTTATCACCCAGCATGCTTTGCATATCATGAACGACAGAGGAGGAATCGTGAATATTTCAACCGGACTGACACGTTTTACCACACCGGGGTTTGCGGCATATGCCTCCATGAAAGGTGGACTTGAAGTACTTACCAGATATCAGGCTAAAGAATTGGGACCACGAAAAATACGTGTAAATTCAGTGGCTCCGGGCGCTATCGAGACTGATATTTTAGGAGGTGCCGTGAGGGACAACAAAGATATGAATGCGGCGCTGGCAGCTGAAACAGCCCTTGGACGAGTTGGTCTGCCTGAAGATATCGGTGCTATAGTTGCTTTTCTCTGTACTGAAGAAGCGTATTGGATCAATGCTCAACGAATTGAAGTGTCAGGTGGAAGTAACTTGTAATTATTTGGTAAATTTGTCCCATGCAGGAAATCATTCAAGTCAAAACCATTAGCGAATTTCACCGTCTGTATAATTTACCTAAGCCTTTACATCCTTTGATCAGCTTGGTGGATTATGCGGAAATGTATAATGGGGTAAAGGTTAAGTGCTGGTCACAATCATTCTATTCCATTGCATTAAAGAAAAACGTACTGGGAAAGTTTAATTATGGACAATTGCCTTATGATTTTGATGAGGGTCTGATGTCATTTTTTGCACCAGGCCAGATCTTGAATATCACATTCAACGACAAATTACCCAAACAGAAACCATCGGGATGGATACTGCTTATTCATCCCGATTTTTTATGGAATACCACGCTAGCCAAAACGATAAAGGGATACGAATATTTCGGATATGCCATTAATGAGGCGCTTTTTCTTTCCGAAAGAGAGGAGCACAGTATGAGCATCCTATTAGACAGCGTCCTCGAAGAATACAGCAGAAATATTGATGATTTCAGTAAAAAAATCATCATCTCCCAGATCGAACTCTTGTTGAATTATGCAGATCGTTATTACAAAAGGCAATTCATTACGCGAGAGCGTAGTAATCACGAATTACTCATCGGATTTGAAGAATTACTGGAGCAATATTTTAACGAAACAAACGATAAGGAACGAGTGCTTCCAACAGTCCAGTATTTCAGCGAAAAATTGAACAAAACCCCCGATTATCTTAGTAGTGTGCTAAAAAATACTACGGGCAGCAATACTAGCCAACATATTCAGCTCAAAATTATAGAGGTGGCCAAACTCAAACTCTCCACCACCACACTTACCGTAAGCGAAATCGCCTATTACCTAGGATTTGAACAACCACAATCACTGAGCAAGCTATTCAAAAAGGTTACACACCAAACTCCGCTTGAATTCAGGAGTTTATATCAGCGGCATACATAGATGGTTTTTCAAAATTGTTCCAGTTTTTTTAAGTTGTACGTTTGCTTGTTTTAGTGGTTCATAATAGCGAACAATATTCACTTTTCCTTTGGTTACAGACCATTTAAGGACCTATTACCGTAGTTTTCAACTATCGGTTTAATCCATCAAATGAAAAACTCCCTTGCTATAGAAAATAGATTGTTACTGAAATTACGACTCTGATTCATCAACATACAAGAGAATTTTACTTTTATAGTCTGTTTCGTATCCTGCTTAGTGAAACAGAAGTTATACCTAAATAGGATGCAATATAATGCTGCGGAATACGCTGAATAATATATGGATGTTGCTTCATAAGCTCTTCGTACCTTTTTTGAGGTGAATTTTTTAAATAGGAAAAAAAAAGATTTTGACTTTGTAGAAGCCGTTGAAATAAATGTTCAACTATATTATCTTTAATATCCGGTAAACTCATTAATGCTTCTTGAAATTCTTTCTTAGTAACAGTTTGCAGAACACAGGGTTCAATTGTTTCTATACTATATAGACTAGGTTTGTTTGTCATAAAACTTTCAATAGACGATACGCCACTACCTTCAAAGAAAAACTGAGTTGTGATATCTTTCCCATTATCATTAATCCAGGTTCGTAAACAACCTTTTTCTACAAAAAACATTTTTTTTGAAATTTCACCTTCCTCAAGAAGAATAGTTTTAGCAGGAATGTCTATTTGTTTAAAAAGATGACTAAGCATACTCCACTTTTCGGTATTTTTTTTTGCTTTGTTCACTATATTTAGTTTTAATAACATTTCAACATTTCGAAATTCTTACAAATGTCTTAATTCAGTTTGAATTATAAGTATTCGATTATTTTTACTGGCTTAATACGCTGAATAAAATATGGATGTTCTACAATAAGCTCGTCGTAGAGTTCAAGTGTATTATTTTTTAAGATAGGAATAAAAGATTTTGAAAATCCATTTGAGAAATAGTTTATAAAAAATACAAGACTCCGAACTTTCCATGCTGAAAAAAGTCGATTTCTTGCAATCCTTTTTCATCAGGTCCACAAATCATGTTCCTATAAGAATAGTTTCAGAATGTATATTTTCTTGTCTCTCGTGAAAATCGTTCATAAAATCACTCCCCCAGTTTTCCATCATATCAACGAGTGGTAAAAGAGATTCACCTACTTCAGTTAAAAAATATTCAACCTTAGGAGGGAGTACCGGATAAATTACTTTTCTTACAACACCATACGTCTCCAATTCTTTTAGTTGTAAGTTCAAAACTCTTTTGCTCGCAAGCGGATGTTTCTTCACGAGCTCACTTGGTCTTCGTATTCCTTGGTTGATTGAATCAATTAAGCAGGGTTTCCATTTACCTCCTATAATCTCAAAAGTAATACTGATGCCACAACTAAAATCTTTCGGTATTTTCTTCTCGTACATTGCTGTTCTGTTTTAGAGAATAAATTTACGACATATTTCGTTTTCAGTACCATAGTGATAATATTATCCCTATAGCAATATTTTTTCACTTATTTTTTCACATATGTAAGGTCAGTACATTTGCTCATAATTAATCATTAAAATTTAAAAAATGGAATTATCAATTAGAGACAAGGCTGAAACTATACAAAATAGCATTGAAACTGAAACTTTGGCAGAAATAGGTTTGATCAGTCCTACTTCCTATAAACAACACAATCCAAATGTAGCAACGGGCTTACAAGCAATCTTAGGCTTGCATGATCAAATGCCGATGGATAAAGTTTACACCAATGTAGTCCGTAAGTTTCAAGATGGAGATTATGGATTTGTTCACGTAGACTATTTCCTTTTTGAACCGACCGTCGCTTTTGATATACACCGGTTTGAAAACGGGATAAGTGTTGAACATTGGGATAATCTCCAAAAAAATCCAAAAAAACTGAATAAAAGCGGAAGGACAATGACCGATGGAAAGACCAAGGCAAAAGATCATCATAAAACGGAGGTTAACAAAACACTTGTTCAGGACTTTGTTCAAAACGTTCTTATTAATGGGCAAATCGAGTTGGTGTCAAATTATTTCAGGGGAGACGAATTGATTCAACATAATCCACATATGGGTGACGGAGTACATGAATTTCTAAATATCTTGAATCAATGGCAGGAAGACGGGAAACCTCAAATTTATAGTAAAATACATAAAGTGCTTGGAGAGGGAAATTTTGTACTGGTATTAAGTGAAGGTACTTTTAAAAGAGAACACGTTGCTTTCTATGACCTATATAGAATTGAAGAAGATAAAATTATAGAACATTGGGACGTTGTTGAAACGATACCTGAACCTGGAAAACGAAAAAATGATAATGGGAAATTCTAATAAAGACAGGCACTACAGAATAATTAGTACCTTTTTTGTAGTTCTGCCTACCACTTTTGTAATGTCGGTTTTACCAAGTTTTACTAATGGGGTTTTATCTGAAAATTGGATCGGTGATCTTTTTAAATCATGGCTTTTTTCATTGCCTATTGTTTACGCTTGTGTACTGCTTCTAGTGCCAGTTGCTAACAAAATAACAAGCAAGATTTTAGATAGAAAAGTACATTTATAAAATATAGAGTGTTCCTAAATTTATATCGTTTTGGGAACACGCTATTTTGTTTTTTTTAAGTTACCAATAACTATAATTGGAAAATAAGGTCACATAATTTTAAAAATGTTCTTCAGTAGATAAATGTCGCGTTTATTATTGGAATGTGATTATTGTAAGACGCTTTACAAGATCACAATTTACGATGCTGATGAGTGGATGTTCAGGCTTGGGCAAATCTCTTAATTGATGAAATTCGCTAATTGTTTTATTCTTTGTGCCTGCCGTTGTCCCATAAAACAAATTTAAAAATAATTTTGTTGCATATCATCCAATAAGCTGATGTGTGTCGGTTGCCAACCTAATTGCTCTTGTGTTCTGGAATTTGCAGCCATACTTTCCATCGTGATGAAATTACTCATCCACTCAAAATGTTTCGCTAATTCATCTTCTGATACCGATTTTACAGGCAAGTTCAATGTTTCGCCAATTAACGTCGCGATTGTTTTCAGTTTAATGCCTGGGTCGCCAACTACATTATACAAAGCACCCTTGTTACCTTTTTCTATCGCTAGACGGAAGGCTTTTGCGGCGTCCAAACGATGCACTGCACACCAATGATTTTCACCTTCGTTAGGATACGCGGAAATTCCATTTTTGCGTGCAAGTGAAATAATGAATGGAATAAAGCCATAGTCTCCTTTATCGTGAACGGACGGTGCTAAACGAATGACAGAGGCATTAATGCCTTTTCCCGCCAGTGATAATGCTGTTGCTTCCGAGTTTCTCGGCGAATGTTGCGCAGTGCTTTCTTCCGTTACAAATCCATTGACGAGCGGCAAGCCCAACATTCCCGAAGTTACTACGATTGGTTTGTTTGTGCCAGTAAGCATTTCCCCCATGGTATGGATGGCGTTTTTGTCCGTCACCGCTGAATCTAAAAATGTAGATTGTCCACCTTTCATAAAATCATGGTTAAATCCGCAGTGAATTACACCGTCAGCATGTTGAACACCTTGTTTTAAGATTTCCAGATCGTCAAGATTATCGTTTAAAACTTCCGCGCCTAAATCACGGACGATTTTTGCAGATCGTTCCGAGCGAACCAAACCAATTACTTGGTGTCCTGCATTAATTAATTCTCTGACTACCGCAGAGCCGATGAAGCCAGAAGCCCCTGTTACAAATACTTTCATTTTTTACTGTTTTTGTTTAAAGCAAAGATCTGTCATTGTTGATATACAGATGTAGCCAAAAGAGAACATCAATTATTTGGGATGTTGAGAGTTTTGCCAGCTCACTTTTTCAATTAAACGATTGCCTAAATTCCAAAGGCGAAGCATTAGTTTTTGCCTTAAAAAGTTTACTGAACGATTGTGAATGTTCAAATCCCAATTCGTAGGCAATTTCGCTTACTGAAAGGTTTGTAGTAGATAATTTCTCCTTGGCTTTTTCTATCAGTTTGTCGTGAATGTGCTGCTGTGTGTTTTGACCGGATATCTCTCGCAGCAAACTGCCTAAGTAACTCGGCGAAACATTCAGCGCTTCCGAAACATATTGAACAGATGGTAGACCCCTTATTGCCAAATCGTCACTGTTAAAGTAATCTGTCAACAGTTTTTCCAAACGTTCCAAAATTTGATGATTGGCTTTTTCCCTTGTGATGAACTGGCGGCTGTAAAATCGTTCCGAATAACTAAACAATGTTTCAATGTGCGAAATAATGATCTGTTTGCTGAACTTGTCAATATTGGAATGATACTCTTGCCTGATAGTTTGTATGATACTGTTTAGTGTTATTTCTTCTTTTTCTGACAATATCAACGCTTCATTTACCGAATAATCAAAAAAATCATATTGCTTAATTGTTTTTGCAAGTGGTGTATTCCAAATAAAATCCGGGTGAATGAGCAGCATCCAACCCGATTGTTTTCCGGGATTCTCTTCTTCAACAATTTCTAGTTCGAGCAACTGATTGGGCGACATAAAGAACAATATGCCGTCATCTTCAAAATCGTAATGCAGTTGTCCGTATTTATATTTTACACCTTTCATACGTTTTAACGCAATAAAATAAAAATCAAATACGACATTCATAGCGATTTGGTCTGGCAATTTGGTGAAATCGTCCGTTGTAACTACGCTAATCAAGGGATGTGCTGGCTTAGGCAAACCTCTTAGCCGATGAAACTCACTGATTGATTTTATTCTATGCAGTTTTGTATGTGCCATATACAAAGATAATTATTGTTGATGGTATGTTTTTGCAAATTCCTTTGCAAATTCCTTTAATTTTGTTTTACCTAAGACAGGTCTGTTTTTGAGATAATTTTCAAATGTTTTTCCGCTGTGTGTCTCCATCTGCATTCTTACGAAATCATGTGCGAGCTGTTGTGGAAAGCCTGCTTGAATTAAGCCGTTTAGTAATTGGTCTTCTGGTAACGCTATCCATTTCAGATCAGGCTTGCCAATGGATTCGCCTAAAATTTTAGCCGCTTCATTACAGGTCAATTCTTCGCTTGCCACATAACGGATTTTTTTTCCTTGAAACGTTTTTGTCAGTTCTTCAAGAGCCGCATCTGCAATATCATTTGGCGAAACAAAAGCGATTTTATCATTTTCACCATAACCTGCCATTAGCGCACCGTATTCTTTTATGGTTTTAATATCATTGTAAAAATTGGTATAAAAAGAACCGGGACGCAGTTCGATAACTGTTCTATCTGATAACTGATTAAGCAGGGGAGAATCTTCCACATTAGCTGCCCAACCAGTTAAAAATACAACTTTCTTAATTTCGTTATGCTTGATTGCCTGCACATAATTGGTTTCAATTTTTTTAAAATAAGCCGTTTGGTCTTCTTCCATAAAATTGAAAGGTATCATGCAATATACAGCGTTTGCCCCTGCAAATGTTGCTGTTAGAAAATTAATATCCTCTATTGAACCTATTGCTGCTTTTGCTCCCATGGTTTCAATTTCTTTTTGTTTTTCGGGATTGCTACTGATAACGGTTACCGAATGTCCACTTGTAATCAATGCTTTTACAAGTGGTTTACTGATGTTGCCCAATGAGCCTGTAATTACGATATTCATATTTTTCTTTTTTTTGTTGATACAAAGATGCAACGCTTTCAAAAAAAAACATGTAGCCAGAACGACTGTTTCTGAAGTCAAAATGAACAGTTTCTAAAAGCAGGAATAATTAGAAATAATTTGCGTTTTTGAAATGTGCAATTCTAAAAGCCTGTTGTGTTTCTTCTACGAATGGCTTCTTAAGTTCTTGGAATAAAGAGATTCTAATCCAACTTTTACAGCTTCTGTCTGTACATTTTCTACAAAGGTCATAGCTGACATTAAAAATGGCCAAAACCATTTTGGTTTCTCAATCTTACTTCTTCTTCGGTTCCGGGCAGCAATTTATCTAATGTATCTATTGCATTTGTTTGTACTTCATTTATGAAAGGCCGCAGGTCTTTATTATATGCTTCAAAAGCCAATGCATGATTTCCCTTATGTTTTTCAAAAGAATCTGCAAGCGCCGTTGCACCTATTATCGCTAATGAACCACCCATACCTGCTGCCGGTGAAGCGCAGTAACCGGCATCGCCTACCAATGCAACTCTGCCTTTTGTCCAGGATGGCATTTTTATCTGGCAAAACTTGTCGAAGTAGAATGATTTAGAATTTATGAGCTCTTTTAATAGTTCTTTGGTTCGCCAACCAACATTTTCGAATTGTTCTAAAATTATTTTTTTATGTTGCTCCTGATTGCGGAAATCATAAGGAATTTCGGCTTCCGGCCTGAAAGTAAAAATGATATCTGTTCTATGATTATAAGCATACAATGCAACACCTTTATTGGGTTCGGCAAACATCTGATAAGTGTCTTTTTCAACTAACAGTTTATTTGCAATCGCAATGGCAAAGTACTGGCCTAAAAAATGAGCATATTTCGTTTCGTCCCCAAACCAAATTTTTCTGACACCCGAGTGTATGCCGTCACAGCCAAACACTAAATCATAGACCTGCCGTGAACCGTCTTTAAAGCTAACTTCTATATTGTCTTTTGTTTCATTTAGTGCATCAATGCTGTTATTGAAGACAAATTCTACATCATTTTTGATAAGGTCAAAGAGCATATTGAGCAGCAAGTCTCTTTCTATTTCAAACTCATTTTCAGTTAGTTCACCCAGTAAAACAGAATATCCGGTAACATCGTCAGAATTCTTAAATTCCCATTTTTCGGGACCGATTCTATTTGCTTTTATTTGTTCAAAAAGCCCCATACGCTTTACAATGTCAACCGTGTTACCTTTTATGTCAACTGGCGTGCCACCCATTTTAAGATGGTTTCCAATTTCAACAACTGTTACTTTGTAGCCCATTTTATTCATCCAATAAGCTGTTGTAAGCCCTGCAAAACTTGCACCGGATACAAGCACTTTTTTATTCTGTTCCATTTTTTTTACTTCTTTAAAATTTATAGCGTAAAATTCGTGAAGATAATAATAGTGGGAAATAACCAATCGTAGCAAGTATTGGATTAATCGTGCCTTTTGTTTCGAAAAGCCAAAGCTGACATCCCGACAGTCTTGGTAAAAAGCCTTGAAAAATATGGATAATCATCATAACCCAGTTCAAAAGCAATTTCTTTTACTGATTTATCAGAATGATAAAGTAAGCGCTTTGCTTCTAAAATGATTCTCTCGCGAATGCATTGTGAAATGGATAAGCCGGTGATGTTTTTTATACTTTCATTCAAATAATGGGTAGAAATATTTAATTGTTTAGCATACGCTGCTGGCCGTTTGAGAACACAGTAATTTTTTTCTAATAATTGATTGAAAGATTTTGCAATTATCTCAAACCTTGAGAGACTGTTTAAGCACATATTTTGATTTAAAAATACCGAAATAAGTAACCCTACCAATGTATTACAACTGTCCTTTAAAAGTAAATGGTTCAGTCTATTGCTTTTCTGAGTTGAAAATTTCAAACAAAGAGAAAATGTTTCAAAGATAATTGTAGAAATATCGTTCGTTAATGTTGAAGGCGTTGATGGTGCAATTTCTTCTAAAAATTTAAGATATTCTTGATTTAGATTTTCGTTTTTGATTGATAAAGAGCAGACAGTGATATTGGTAAAATCCACAATACGATGCACTTGGTTTGGATGCATATAAACAACAGCCGGTGCCGTGATTTTATATTTTTGAAAATCTATTTCAATAACAACGCTTCCGTTTTCAAGTATATGAAAAGTATGTCCTTCGTCCCGATGGGATTGCGTTGCTTCCTCCCTTCGCGGAGTCGTTTTAAAATCAGATTTTTTAATATGGAGCTTATCAATAGAAATGCCTTGGCTGAAATTTTCTGCCATTGGATTTATCGGGATATTCTTATTACTTTTAAGCACTTCTTAGTTCTATTTTATCAACTGCTGAATATGGGTAGATGTTGCGATTGTGGTTTCGTCATTTGTTCAGACGTTTATCGATAGTAAAAATACAAAAATTAAACACGTTGGTGTGGACGTGCTGGTATAATAATCCTACTGAATGATTTGCTTATCACATAACCTTATTATTGATTATCCCGCTCTTATCAAATGTTGTAAGATGGTGGTGGCGGTGTTTGGTTTCATTGTCTATTTTTGATTAAATTTCACAAATGCATGTTTGATATGACAGAAACGAAACCTTTAATAACCGGCTTATTATATTTACAATAATGCATAAGGCGTTCTCACAGGCTGGGGTATCTTCCATATTTTAACAAACAAATTTAAATTATACCGCCAATAAATAGGAATATTTTATAAACAGGATTGAGCGGATGTAAACCACTATTTTATCTTTTCCACCGTTTATGAGTCCATAGCCACCCATATGGTTCTTGCCTGATATTTTCTGTTAGCAAGTGAATGTATTTCTGGGCTATTTCCCCTTCGTTCACGGACTCTGCTTTAGAACATATTGGAACACAAATGATCTTGTAACTTCCTCTTGAAAGCTGTGTTATATGCAGATAGACAACTGCTGTTCGACTTTTTCGAGCCAATTTTTCCATCCCTGAAAATAAGTAAGTTTCTTGGTTCAAAAAAGTGAACCTGTATTTTTCATCCTGTGTGCGTGGGCATTGATCGGAAAGAAAAAGATAAACTGCTGGATTTAGCTTTTTAGTTAGCAAATGGCGTGTTACTGCATTATCAGGAATTAATTTCATGTTAAAACGTGAACGTAGTTTAACCATAAGCCTGTTCATTACGCCAGACCTAAGAGGTTTATAAACGGTATACATATCGTGCTGTATTTTATATGGCATAAAATTGAGCATTTCCCAATTACCACAATGTCCAAGGCACGCAATGACATTCCGCCCAGCGTTTATATGCCCGTCTATGAGTTCCAAATTCTCAAATTCGATTCTTCTATCAAGTATTTTTTCCGAAACGGAAATACTTTTAATGATTTCGGCAAAATAGTTTACAAAACAGGTATAGAACTTTTTTACAATAGCATGGATTTCTCCATAACGCTTATCCGGAAAGGAACGTGCAATGTTTTGAATAACTACCGCTTTCCTGTACCCAATCATATAATAAACCAAGAAAAAAGTAAAAGAAGCCATCGCATACAGGAATGCCATCGGCAGCAGGCTCAGAGCATAGGCAATAATATAAATGCTTCTAAAGGCAACGGTTTGTAAGGCTTGTCTCATTTTCATGAACTAAAACTTCATTTTTAAACCAACTGACGCATAGGGGGAAATAGAAAAATAATAATCATTATTACCCGCAAACATCCCTTTCAAAGTCCTTTCGTTGTACGATGCCGGGCGGTACAGGTTTACCCCGACCATACCCGTCACGGATAATCCCTTTTCACCAAGTTTTATTTCAGGCCTGAAACCGGTAACGATATACTGGTGGGAGAATATCACATCCTTGCCATCCTTCTTCAACAAAGCTACCTGCCCGTTCATCTCAAGGGCATAGGAAAGCTTGAACCTGTTATCGAATTCATAACCTGCGGATACATCCAAGCCATCGACCAGTTCAACATTTACGTCAAATTTGCCGTTGGTTTTCCATTTGACGTAAACAGCGGGAAATATCATCGGATAACCTAAAGAGCTATTTATGGCTACACCTCCACCGATATCCAAATTAGGGTTCAGGTGGCGGATAAAAACAACTCCTCCGCTTACCAGTACATTTCTGAAACTGATTTTTCCAAAATCAGTATTAGGAGCAAATATTCCCATTCCAACGTTTGCCCGCATAGACCATCTGTCGTTCAGGGGACGTTGATGGTAGATGCCCAATTGTAAATTCATAATTTCCGAAACCATGTCATCTGCAAAATTTTTGTTTTTCAACGAAACGTATGCTCCGCCAAGACCAATGCCCCAGACAGTCGGGCGATTGTTTTCATTTAGTTTCTTGGACAAGGGTATGTTGACCCCCGCCTGATAAACCATTGCGGAGCCTTTGCCGTCACCGATTTTTTCTCTTGGTTTCTCACCAGGGGGCAGGTAGTAGTATCCTGATTTTCCAAGGTATTCCGTCTTAAAAGAAACTTCTTGTGCTTTTCCTGGCAGATATACCAATGTTATCAACGTTGGTAATATGAATGATTTGAATTTCATATGATTTTGAATTGTTTATTGGACAAAATAATAGCGATTTAAACGAAGTAGAAACCAATAAACTTTGAACTTCAGAATCGGCCGGATGGATATTAGATTAAATTGGATGGAATGAATTACCAAATGCGGCAGGTCATTGGTCATGTAATAAGCTAATAAAAAGTGAAGAAGTCATTGCGTACGGAAATTTAGGCATCTGACTTTTAGCATGAGCCTGAATTTCTGTACACAATCTATTTGAACGGCTTGGCAATTTTTAGAATTTATATGCTATCCCGATAGATGCACCAAGGCTTTTCATCGACCCCTCTCTTGAAATTATCCAAGTTTGCGAGTCAAAACAGACAACTTGAATTTATTTGCCTGTTCTTATCAAAATAGAATTCAATAATACCATAGTCAGAACGGTTCATGACAGGTTTTAGAAATGAAATATAGTGGTCAATAGATAGGATTTTCTCCGGACAAACTATTCCACAACTCCGTCCATCCATTTCAGGAAGTCAGGAACACGTACACGGCTTACCAAAACTTCATGTGGACATTCGGGGAGAAAAAAAAGTTTCAAACGACTGTTAAAGTACTTGGCAACATTTATAATTGCTTTTACATTTCCAATGCAGTTACGTGACACACGGAAAAACAGACGACTGTCAAGCTGTTGTTCTAATTGGTCTAAGGTATAATTAACGATAAACCGCCTATCGCTGAATGTATGGAGGAAAACGACCCCACCTTCGCTATAAAAATGGGCAATTTCCTTGGTCTCTATATAGTGATAGTTTTCGCCTTTGGATATCAGGAAACGGTTTTTGGTCTTGAGCGATAGTATCTGCTCAAAATTCTTTGGAGTACTTCTATAAGTATAGCTATGGAATATGTGCTCAAACTTGGTCAATGCTGCTTCTAATTCACTCTCATTAAATGGTTTTAACAGGTAATCGATGCTGTTCAGCTTAAAGGCTTTGATGGCATGTTCATCGTAAGCAGTTGTAAATATGACGGGCGTGCTGACCTCTACGTGATTAAATATCTCGAAACAATTACCATCCGCAAGACGAATATCCATGAGAATTAGGTCAACAACGGATTCTTTCAAAAATTCTATGGTATCGATGACCGTTTTGGTTTGC
This sequence comes from Chryseobacterium sp. ISL-6, assembly GCF_018613715.1. GTDB lineage: Bacteria > Bacteroidota > Bacteroidia > Flavobacteriales > Weeksellaceae > Chryseobacterium > Chryseobacterium paludis. The sequence continues at coordinate 22,195 of NZ_JAGGPT010000016.1, forward strand.
TTCTCCAGCTGATAGCCCGGGCGCAATTTAGTCATCATGCGTTTCAGTTCTTCATACGCGAAACGCTCGTCTTCTACAATCAAGTACTTCATGGGTGGATATAAGGGATTTTAACAATAAAAAGATGGCCTGTATGCGCTACTATGACCTCTTTAGCATATACTTTATATTGTTTGGCAATATATTTCAAACCGATTCCGCCTTTATCTACACTTCTTGATGGCTGGATGTTGTTTTCGACCGTGATATAAGCATTATCAATAGTGATTTTTATATTCAATAATGATTCTTCGGTAGCGATGTTGTGCTTGAATGCATTCTCTATAAGTAATTGCAGGGTAAGGGGAATGATCTTGTTCTGTTCGCAGTTAGCCATTTTATCCACTGTGAAAGTAAAAGAGTTTTCAAATCTCGTCCGCATCAGGAAAATATATGAATTCAGAGCATCCAGTTCATCTGCAACAGAAACCATTGGCTGCTGGGTAAGGGAAAGCACATAGCGATAGGTCTTCGATAGGGCTTTTGTAAATTTATTGGCATTTTCCTGATTGATGTAGATCAGTGAGGAAAGTACATTCAGTGAATTAAACAGGAAATGTGGGTTAATCTGTGACCGTAATGTTTCGTGCTGGAATAATAGAACCTCACGTTTGGCTTTTTCGGAATCGGCTATCGCTTTTTGTTCGGACTGGAAATAATGGATCAGCTCAAACACAAGCAGAATAGGAACATTGGTCGTCATTGCAAATGCGAATTTGACAATGAAAGGTGGTAACCCCTGCTCAGGAACAAGGAACACATGATATATCAAAAAATTAAATATCAATAGTAAGATCAGGCATATAGCTGTGATACCTGCAATATCTGCAATAATACGAAAAAAGATATTTCTGGAGTATGGCAGATGCTTATTCAGTAGCAGCAGCAATCCGTAATCTGCCATACACATGGCAATGATAACGACATAATGCGCTGAAAGCTGTATATGAAAGTTTCTCCATAAATCTTCTTTCATCACAATAATGCTAAAAAACATTTGGCACAAGGCATAGACCAGAGACGAAAAGAAAAAGATAATCAGTATTTTTATATTCATTTTTTTCTGAACCATTATTCAAAAGTAAAGTTTCCATGTAAGATTTACCGAAAAGTTCTCCTTTTTTCTGATGAACTTCATTATTTGGAAGATGAATTTAACAGATGATGTTTTTTTCTTTTGTTTGCCTTCCTATGTATATTTGCATTTAAAATGCTTAAATCAAAGATTTTGAAATAACAATGTTGAGGAGGTATAAACTAAAGTTTTATAAAAATTTCATGGGATATTTAGGGTTTATTTGTCCTTTATTATCTTTTTTTGAGTTTTCCATCCATTAGTTTTTTAGTTAATGGTTTAAGATAGTCAAAGTACAATATTCCTTCAGTGTGGTCGATTCACACTGTATCACTCTGGTTGTCAACCCATTGAATGAACGAGTTTGCTTCTCAAATTCTTGGTTATAATATTCAATTGAGCCCAGTTCCTTTTCACTTTATGGGTGTGAAAAGGTTGATTAAATTACCTTCGGGATCTCGAAATAAGAGAGATTTATTTCCCCAAGGCATTGTTGTCGGTTTCTGAACAAGGTAAGGCTGAAGGTATTCAGCTAATCTTTCATAATCAGCATCCACATCTTCCACCATAAACTCTATGATAACGCTACGGTTTTGGGCAGGCTGAGCAACACTTTCACCGCCAAAAAATTGCAATGTATGGGTACTGCCAATTGCCAGGGCTGCCGTTTTTGTTTTTAATTCAGCGAAATCTGGTGTGTATTGTGTCATAGAGATTCCTATAACTTTCTCGTA
>NZ_JAGGPT010000017.1 GCF_018613715.1 Chryseobacterium sp. ISL-6
GTATACATTTGAACTTGCAACTATTTTGAGACAAAATTTATATACTCTTTATGCTACATTTTTAGATGGATTAGACATTAAATTTTGATACTCTTTATGGTTAAATTTACTTTTTAAATGAATATATGGTCAATCTTTTAGCTATCATTATTTATAAGAAATAAGAAATAAGAAATAAGAAATAAGAAATAAGAAATAATATGAGATAATATGAGCATCTGAGATTAGATAAGTAAAACATATTAGGTAATTGTAAATGTGATTTCAATGAAGATAGATAAAATATAGAATTTAAAAACATTGTTTCTTTAGTGGTGGGAAGCAGTGTTTTTTTTATTTGATGGTTTAATTATTATTCAGCTTATATTAGTTAAAAAAACTACACTGTATTAGTGATAATATTACTCAGTATCAATCGAATATAAACAAGTTGATTTCTACATTTATAATGTGATTTTTACTAATTAATAAGGTGAAAAGAAAAGTAGGGATGGAAAACTTTAGTTATGGATATTGTCTTAATATCCTATATTTTCTTTAAATCAGCTTTTGATCACACAAATAAGAATAACAAATAATTTTAAATATTATTACGATGAGAAAAATGTATTTATTACCAATAGTTTTGATAGGTGCTTTGTCTTATGGACAGGTGGGGATCAATAACGTTGCTCCTAAAATAACCCTGGATGTACAAAGTAAAACAACGGATGGAAGTACTTCGGAAGGCTTTCTCCTTCCGCGCGTTACAGGAAACGCTTTGCACGCAGCAGAGGCAGCAGCGGTATATGGCGCGGATCAGGATGCTGCGCTGGCATATGTTACGGCGGCGCCAGATCCGGCTAACCGTACTGGCCAGGTAGAGGGGATGGATGCTCCTGGTTTTTACTATTTCGTGCAGGCAGTAACAGATGGGTCAAGATGACATCCAATAGTGGTACCGTTACAGCTGATATTACCCAGCTGAGCTGCTCAGGTTCTACAGATATTGGAGTGCTTGAAGCGGGAGAGCCTGCTGCAGGGATTAATACTACAATCCCCTATACGGGAGGTAATGGTGGTATTTATTCCGGGATCAGTGTTCCTTCTACTGGTGTAACGGGACTTACCGCTAGCATTCCATCCGGCACAGTCAATAACGGTAATGGTACGTTGGTCTTTAATATTACAGGTACTCCTTCTGCCGCAGGTACTGCGGTTTTCACCATTAGTTTTGCAGGCGAAACTTGTGGATTTACCCGTACCGTGGCAGCTGGTGGCTCTTTTCCAGACGTGGTTCCTGTGATTATTAATGGGCAAACACGTCAGATGATGACTCATAACTTGGGTGCCGATACCTCGCTGGATCCTAATGTTCCTAATCAGGCGATTATTGGGAATTATTACCAATGGGGTCGATTAAATCCGGTAGCAACGGCTTATACCAATGCCAATGCTATTTCAGGATGGAATACAAGTGGGGCTGCAAATGGAGCCTGGAATAGTGGTACGGAAGCTGCCCCTGTTAAAACTTCTAATGATCCTTGTCCTTCTGGTTTCAGGGTACCTACCCGAAATGAGTGGACAGGGTTTAACACGGCAAGTACGACAAGTATTATAGGCACATGGGCTACATGGGCTTCAGATGGTGCAACCAATTTTAGTGCTGCCAGGAAATTTGTAAATAACGGGAGCACTTTAACTTTCCCTGTCTCAGGGAGACGCAGCTACACTACGGGCGAGTTGAACGGTCACGCCACCTACGGCTTCTATTGGAGCAGTACGGAAAACACTACAAACGCTTACCTCCTCTACTTAATTAGTACTAACGTCTTTCCCGCATACGGCAACTACCGCACGGAAGGATATCCAGTGCGCTGTATTTCAGAATAAATTCTATTGATTATATTTATTTGTCTATTTAGGCGATTTTTTATAGGAGTTTAAATTGAAAAGCATTATTAACTATAATAAGATTCTAGTGAACCAGTGCGGCAAAGGAATTTTTGCCGCACTTTTAAATCAGTTTTTAATGATTTTGATGGCTGCAAGAGGTCAATGAATAGAAAAATAGTAGTGATGATACTTTAAAAGTTAACTCCAATATTTAAAGATTATTTATGGATTATAAAAAGCAAATCTTTTTGATATTCCTGTTTTTAGCAGTAGCAATTAAAAACTATGGACAGTCAGTTAATATGTACTTTCCTAAGTTCGCTGGAAAAACCTATGACTTTATCCTTTTTCAGGGACACGATACCAAGGTTCAGAAAGGGATTATTCCTCCTGATGGAAAGTTTGTATTAGAAGTTCCAAAAGAATTTTCCCCTTATAAAGGGATGTCCCGCTGGCTGATTACAGGTACCCAGGAAGGTGGCGGGCTTGATATGATCATTCCCGGTCATGATTTTTCCATAGAATGCGTATCAGCTGTTCCGGATAATAAGAATATTATCTATAAGAACAATAATGAGAATGGTCTTTTAGATTCACTCTACGAGCATCAGAAATCTATTATTGACAAATTTATGGCGATGAAGATGGTAACAAATTCATACACAAAAGAGGACAAAAACTTCGGGCTCTATCAGGGTGAGCTTAATGTGCAAAAAGATAAGTATGCTCAGTTTCAGAGGGAGTTACAAAAAAAGCAAGATTATGCTTCCAGCTATATTCCACTAGTAAATATCACAAATGGTATGGGCTCTGCCCTTAAGGATACAGAAGACGAAAACAAAAAAGAACTCATAAGGACAGTGACAGAAGATATCCGCTGGGATGCTCTCTATACTTCCGGGAACTGGGATGGGGTGATCAGTATGTTTACCGAACTTGAGAATAAGACAGATGGTGGAATTAGTTTTGCTAAAGATTTTAAAAATATTGGGGCAAGAATTTCAGATAAGATGCTTTATACTTTTTTTGCAGAGCGTGTCACGTACTATTTGACCAAAGCTGGCCGTGATGATGTTATGGCGCAGTTAGCTCCAGCTATCCGCAGCTCAGGAAAAATAGGCTCCTATGATGGTGTTCTTTCGGTATACCAAAAAGCGGTTATTGGAAGTAAAGCACCAGATCTAATGATAACCCCAACTAAGAATTCACCAGCATCATCCGGGAAGGTGGATTCTAGTGATGGGAAGTATCAAAAGACCCTTTTGGTGTTCTATCAATCAGGATGTGGGCATTGTGATACGGTGATGAATGATATTACTACTAAACAGGATGATCTGATAAAAAATAACATCCGTTTGATCGCTATATCAGCGGATACAGACAAAAAGGTGTTTGAAAAAACATTCGCCAAACTAAATTGGAAAGGAATTGTATCCTGTGATCTACAAGGAATGAAAGGATCTAATTTTGTGAATTATGGAGTCCAGGCCACTCCTACCTTATTTACTATGGATGAGAAAGGAAATATTCTAACGCGCGGAAGTGCTACGTCTCCAATCCTGAATGATCTTTTAAGCCCTTCAAAAGAACTCTGGAGAAAGATCCGTAAGCCTCCCAGACCTTGGGTGTCTGAAAAATAAAAAAAATAATATATGAAACATACAAAAGTAACATCATCGGTATCCCATGTACCGGACTATAAAAAGATATATACGGATCTTATTACTTTGAAATACCCGGATTTGCTTGATAGGTGCAAGTATTTTTTAGAGAAAGACAAACTACTGGCTTATGATGTCATGCAGCTTAGCGGAATCATAACAGGGAAGAGTGATAAAGAGACTGATCTTTTTAATGCCAAGCACAAATCTTATGATGTTTGGACGATTAGGAAGATCCTTAATTATCAGAAAGAAAACCATTGCAGTAATCAGGAACTGGCTACTAAGTTCGGTACGAGCAGAAATACGATCACAAAATGGAAAAAATTGTTCAGTAAAACTGCTTAGTAAATAAAACATCATTGTTATACAAGATGACGAGAGATTAGCAATATATAGAGAATGTAAAATAAGATGATATTATGTTTAAAGAAATACATATAGGGGAGTTAATAAAGAAAAGAGTGAGTGAGCTCAATATTGATGAATCGCGGATTTGTGCTTTTTTTTCTCTAACCTCCCAGGAGATTAGTAGTATGTACCGGGAAGAAGATATGGACTCAAAATATATGCTGATGTGGAGTAAGCTCCTTGAGTATGATTTTTTCCGTCTGTATTCGCAACATCTTATTTTGTATGCACCTCAAAGTGGTATATTGGGCAGTGCTAGAAAAAGCACTTCATTGCCTGTATTCAGAAAGAGTCTTTATACAAAGGAAATGATTGATTTTATAGTGGAGCTTTTACAAACCAAGCAAAAAACTGAATCAGAGATTAATAAGCAGTACAATATTCCAAGAACTACGATTAATAAATGGCGTAAAAAATACGGTAAGAATGAAACTAATACTGATTCCTAGTATAATCATAAAGGATGTGTTAAAATTAGAAATGAAATTAGGCATACCAGATAACCGTAAGGCTCAAAATGAAGAGGTAATAATTAAATAAAAGAAGAGGTAAATAAATTAAATAAAAACAATATGATAAAACAAAATTGGGGAATGATCGTTCTGCTTGCCTTTAGTTTTCTGTGTATCGGATGTGGTGAAGAAAGGAATATACACAATATACTTAGAAGTACTGATGTTCGAGAGGTTCAGAATTATTTGGATAATGCCCGTGAGGATGATCCCAAGGTTATCGTATTAAAAAAAAGGATTATAGAGCTAAAAAATAAAGAATGGGTTAAGGGAGCAGCAGATGCAAAACCAATGGCATCCCGGCCAGTGACTATGGATCAGAGCCTCATTTCAGAAATTGATCATGCGGAGTTTGAAAAGCTTTTGCAGGAAGATGATGAGACGCACAGAAAAAAGACTACTAACCTTCTTAATGAAATATTTAATGATAGCAGGCATTCACCAAATAGCGTGTTACTCGTAAAGAATGAAAGTGGCTGCAATATGATTTTGCGAATTGCCAATAAGCAGGATTATAAGTTGGCTATCCCGGCAAAAGGAGAGAATTTTATTGTTCTTGAAAAAGGGAAATACAATATTACCGGAAATATTTGTGGATCGAGTTATGAGCAAATAAAAGATCTTAACAAAGGGATATGTTTGACCTTAAGACAGCTCTAGTAACATGTTTATATATAACATGTTGCTTAGAGATGTTTCATACTTACGAATATGGATAAGATCTGAGGTTATTTCTATTAAGAGATGTTTAAAATGATGGGGAGTGAAGGCGCTCTTTTATATAGGTATGGTCTATTAACGTATATTTTTTAGAGTATTTCTGCTTTCTTGTAGATACTAAAAATGAATGATTGAGCATAAGCACAGGATTTGATAATGCCACTCAATATTTAATAATGCCATTCAATAAAGATAAAAACAAATCATAGCTAAATAACATAATGAAACATAGGGTTTTGCATATGTTCCGGGACCTACTGACTAACTTTTATTGACCTTTAAAATGAGCTGTAGTTAATGATAAAATTAAATAGAAAGAAATTTGACTTGTGCTTGCGATATACGGGGCTTCTGGCAGTTTTGATATTATGTGTTATCTCGTGTGATCAGTATTCAGACGATGTAATAGCAAGGCAAGGGGCTGAGCACCTGATATTAATTAAACTTCGTAAAGATACTTCTGAGAAAATAAAACAGGAAATTGTCAACCGTTTTATGGCCCTTAATCGGTCTTTAAAAAACGGCAAGCAGTACCTAAAAGCGGAATATGGTTTTCAAAACAGTAAGGAAGGACTGGATGCCGGATTTGAGATTGGCTTTAGGATTTACTTTAAATCCGTGGAAGACGGGGAGTACTTTGAAGGAAAACCACGAGTAACTGATACCGGAGATAACGGAAAGTTTGATCACATGTATGATGATTTTAAGCATTTCATCACCCCTTATCTGGATACTGATAATGGGCTTTTCACCTTTGATTTTACCAGTAATAATAAAAGAGAAGACCAAGATGTTCCCGGTAAAGGATACAGATTAGACCACTGGGTATTATTTAAATTCAGAAGTGATATAACCCTCCCAGAGAAACAAATGGTAATTGACCGTTTTTTGGCGCTTAAGAATTCTATGAAAAAGGAAACTTCGTATATTCCTTTTATAGAATATGGATATGAGGATAGCAAAATAAAAAAAGACAGTGGTTTTGAAGTGGCATTCAGGGTGGGGTTTTCGTCGCTAAAAAACCGGGATTATTATGTAGGAAAACCTTTTCAAACTGATCCCGGGACCTTTGATCCGATGCATGATGATTTTAAAAATTTTGTAGGTCCATATCTTGATCCTACTGGAGGAGTCCTTGTTTTCGACTACGAAGTGATAAGACCATGATAAACACGATTAAAAAAAACTCAAACCTATGAATACTATGAAAATTTCAGTTATTATTCCTGTTTATAATGCGGAAAAATATGTTTCAAATGCCATAGAGTCAGCATTACAATTTGAAGAAGTTCATGAAGTAATCCTTATTGAAGATAAGTCCCCGGATAATGCCCTGGAGGTGTGTAAAAAGATGAGTGAAAAATATGAAAGGGTAAAACTTTATCAGCATCCGGATAAAAGAAATCATGGAGCAGGGGCAAGCAGAAATCTGGGGATAGAGAAATCAAGCGGTGAGTTTATTGCCTTTCTGGATGCGGATGACTATTTTCTTCCTAGTAGGTTCGATGCCGAAAAAGAGCTTTTTAAAGACCCAAAGGTGGAGGGGGTTTATGGAGCCTTGGGAGTGCATTATTATTCTGAGCAGGCAAAAAGAGAATATTACCCTTTATTTGGCGATGGGCTTAGGACTGTCTATAAAAGGCATGAACCAAAAGATGTTTTTCCTGGACAAATTTATATGCTGGGAGTTTTTGGATTGTTCAGTATTGATTGTTTGACAATTCGTAAAGAGCCTTTAATAAGAAAGATGGATTTCTATTTTAAGCCTCATTTAATGCTTCATGAAGATACTGAATTTTTATTCCGTTTGTCGTACTACCTTGACCTTTATCCTGGAATTATTGAAAAAGCGATTGCCATGAGAGGCGTACATGAGAACAATAGGATAACGAAAGTAGATGGTGGGACGATAAATCCGGCACTATCAAAAACAATATTATGGCGGGAAGTTAACCATTGGTCACAACTCGAAGATCGTATTCCTAAAGATGTCAAAACCCATATTAAAAGGATGTACTATAGTTATGAAATAGCAAAAGCCCCAAGGCTTAGAAAGTGGGGAATGATCATTAAATATCTCTTTACGGATTATAAAAATATAAGATCGGGTCTTTATAATATCAATTTCAGAAAGACTTTATTCAACTTTTCAGCTAGCGTGTGAAATCAAACTAATAAAAGTTATTGCTATGAATATTTCTGTTATTATACCTGTTTTTAATGCAGAAAAAAGCATTTTAAATGCTGTAGAGTCTGCATTGCAATTTGAAGAGGTTTATGAAGTGATCCTCGTTGAAGATGAGTCTGGGGATAATTCCCTGGAGATTTGTCGGAGACTTGAAAAGAAATATGAAAAAGTCAGCGTTTTTCAGCATATGGATGGAAAGAATCATGGTGCCGGTTTAAGCAGGAACCTGGGGATCGAATTCGTTTTAGGGGATTTTATTGCTTTTCTTAATGCTGATGACTATTATCTTCCTAGCCGTTTTGATGCGGAAAAGAAACTGTTCTCAAATCCTGAAGTAGATGGAGTCTATGGCGCTACGGGGATACATTATTACTCTGAAAAAGCAAAGGAGCAGTATTATCCCATTTACGGGGAATACCTGACAACGATTCATGAGAAATGTCCTCCTGAGTTTGTTTTTCCAGGACAAATGAAACTTGGAAGCCTTTTTGGTGATTTTAGTATTAATGCAGTAACGATCCGCAAAGACCGTTTACTGGAAAAGATGTCTGTTTTTTTTAAACCTATTCAATTTCATGGGGATAAGGAATTTTTACTGCGTCTGTCTTTTTATCTGAATTTATATTCCGGAATATTAAATAAACCCATAGCGATGCAGGGAGTGTATGAATATGATGGAATTGACTTTAAGATTCCTGAAAAAACCAGTGATCGTTCAAAAGTCTTTTTATGGGAAGAACTTCACAATTGGGCTAATAAGGAAGATTTGGTCCCTAAAGAAATGAAAATACATACAAGAAGGATGTATAAGAGTTTTAAGATTGCTAATGCCCCTTTATTAAAAAGATGGGCTATGGTTGCTTATTATATGATCGTTGACTCCCCTTGTATTCGTTTGGATGTTTATAATGCTAATTTTATAAATTCTCTGGGTATTTAGTTATTGCTTCGGAATGTTTATTAACAGGATCATTTGTTAATAAGATGAACCATAGGCTAACCAATATTATTGGTTGTGAATACATCAGTCTTTCTTAGTTAAGATATCAGCAATACTTATATCTAAGGCTACACACAACTTTAATAATGTTGAAAATAGAAAATCTTCCTTTCCATTTTCAATATCACTGATTTTAGAACGATCAATTTTGCCAGTTAGTTCGGCTAATTGTTGTTGTGTTAAATTCTTTTCTTTCCTTTTTTTCTTTAAAGAATTACCTATCTCTTTATATGTTTTAGCAAAGTTGTTAATCATATTTAAAAAATTATTGTGGCTTTATTGCCACATTGAATAATTATTGTTATATTTGCTTAAGCGATTATAAAATATAGATGGTTAAAATTTAACCACTTAACGATGTTTCTCGTTCCGTAAAGTCCTATTAGCAGACGAGATTATCGTGAAATCGCTCCATGTCGAAAAGTTTCTTACTTTTGCATACGGCATGCGAGCGGTTCTCACGTATACTTTCATTTGCAAACAATATTTTATTGTTAGGGTCGTAGGACACCCTCGGATTGAAAGTGTGAGACCGCTCCTTGCTTTTTTGCAGGAATTCTTCTCATACCTTAAAAGCATCGTTCTATATATTAAATTATATTTATGAGGACGACATTTTCAACCATTCTGCTTATTTGCCCACCGGAGTAGTCCGTTAGCATTGCAGAAAAAAACTTACAGCTCTATACCAAAATTGTCTGCAACAAAGCACAAATGAAGTATAGTTTTATTGACAATACCACATTCCGAGATTCCTTTAATAGTAAAAGGAAAGTCAGACTACGCTTTAAACTCACACCTTAAAAGTACTCTCTTTCTTTTAATTTTCCAAATTATTTTCAGCGCCAAGGGAATTTATTACTGAAGACAAAAAAAAGTGCACGGTCTGCATAATTCAGATGGTTATAGCTGTATTTAAATTTCAGGAAAATGTTTTCTCATTTAGAAATGACACTTTACAATGAGGATGTACAACTCATTGCGGCTTTACAGCTTTCACGGGACAAATTTTCATTCATATTAGTTAATGCTTTCCGGTTGCCCTTGTGGTCACTGTTCAAAGACCTCACCATGTCCTTTTTCAAACCAAAGGGCATCCTGGAAAGTTTTGTTTTCAAATACATGAATTCTGGAGTGATAATATAAAAACAATGAAATAGAATCAAGATTCAAGGAGATAAAAAAGCCCCTTCCCATAAGTCGACTAAAACAATTGGAAGGAGCTGATGATTATTGAATCGTTTAATTAAAAACATTACAAAACTATGAAAAAATCCTATAATACTATAGGAAGTATAGGCTTTGTCTTTATGTTGAGCTTTGTTTGCGGCAACATAAATGCTCAGACTAAGACCGTAACGGGAAAAGTTACTATGGGAAACCGACCTCTTTCAGGAGCCAGTGTTTCTCAACAAGGAAGTGACCAAACTGCTGTTATTAACACCCAGGGAATCTACCAGTTACAGATAACGGGAGAAAACCCCGTTCTTATATTTAGGCACCCTGATTATCCGGAGCAAAGGATAGAGGTAAATAGTAGGACGCGCATCAATGTTTCCTTTACTGAGAAAGTTAAAGGAATTGAAGAAGTGGTACTGAATGCAGGATATTATAAGGTGAAAGAGCGGGAAAGTACGGGTAGTATCGCCAAAGTTTCAGCAAAAGATATAGAAAACCAGCCTGTCACCAATGTTTTATCAACAGTACAGGGAAGAATGGCAGGAGTTAATATCACCCAAAATTCAGGAGTTCCGGGAGGGGGATATGATATACAGATCCGGGGAAGGAACAGTTTACGCAGTGCCGGAAATGAAGCGCTTTATATTATTGATGGAGTGCCTTATGGTGGGCGGGTGAATGCTCAGAACTCAGCCGGGATTCTGCCTTCAGGGAACATCAGTCCTTTGAATGGGATCAATCCGAATGATATCGAAAGTATAGAGATCTTAAAAGATGCAGATGCTACAGCTATATATGGGACTAGGGGAGCTAACGGAGTTATACTTGTCACCACAAAGCGAGGTGTTAAAGGTAAAACACAGGTCTCGTTGAATACCAGTTATGGACTGACTAAAGTAGCCAGGCATTTGGAAATGATGAATACTGAGGAGTATCTGGATATGCGGAGGCAGTCCTATGCGAATTCAGGGATAGCTGTTTATCCTGCAAATGCATATGACGTAAATGGAAAGTGGGATAGTTCCAGGTATACGGATTGGCAGAAGGTCCTGATCGGTAATTGGGCTGAGCAGCAGTCTACATTAATGTCCATTAACGCAGGGAGTGAGAACAGTACTTTTTTAATCAGTGGGGGTCATACGGAGAATACGACAGTCTTTCCGGGGGATTTCAGATATAAGGTTAATACCCTCATGTCCAGTTACAGCTACAGGTCACCTGATAAGAAACTCTCTTTAAGTTCATCGGCTAATTTCAGTACCTCTGATAATAATGTGGTCAATGCTGATCTTACCAACCGTTCTTTATTTTTAAGTCCTAATGCTCCGGCACTATACAATCAGGACGGATCACTAAACTGGGCGGATGGAACGTTTTCCAGTCCGGTAGCTGCTCTGGAAGGAAAGTACTCCAATAAAACAACACAGTTTAATCAGAGCATGAACCTGGAGTATAAGCTGGGGTACGGCTTTGCCTTTAAGGTAAATGGAGGGCTTAATTTTCAGGATTTCGAAGAGTTTTCGGTTAAGCCCAACACGATGTACAATCCTACATCTGCCTCAGGGTCTAGCTCGCAGTATTCTACTTCATCGAAAGGAAATAACAGGATCTTTTCATTTATTGCAGAGCCGCAACTGGCATGGAATAAGAAAATAGGGAAGCACCAGCTTGAAGCATTACTGGGTGGGTCATTACAGCAAATAAGAAACAAACAGTCCGGGATTACCGGGACAGGTTTTTCAAGTAATGCACTCCTTTATAATGTAACGGCTGCCAATACCAAGACATTTAGGGATGAAATAGATACTGATTACCGGTATGCTTCGCTATATGGAAGGTTGAATTATAAATTTAACGGACGGTATATCCTGAATTTTACGACGAGAAGGGATGGCTCTAGCAGGTTTGGTACAGACAATCGCTTTGCGAGTTTTGGAGCTTTGGGGGCGGCTTGGCTGTTCTCGGAAGAAAGTTTTTTAAAAGAAGTTGAATGGCTGAGTATAGGGAAGCTTCGGGGAAGTTATGGGATTACAGGAAGTGATGCGATAGGGGACTATCAGTACCTGGATACCTATAGTATTTCAACAATGTCTTATAATGATGTGGTAGGTTATTATCCTTCAAGACTGTACAATCCTTTGTTCAGTTGGGAGAAGACTAAGAAACTGGAGATGGCTCTACAGTTGGGGTTTTGGAAAGATCGTGTGAATTTCCAGGCTGCCTGGTACAGAAACCGGTCATCCAACCAGTTGGTTGGTATCCCTCTTTCTGCAACTACAGGATTTAGTTCGGTACAGGCCAATCTGGATGCCACTGTTGAGAACAGCGGATGGGAACTGGAGCTTTCAGTAAAGCCTATTAAGACTAAGGAATGGGGCTGGAATTCATCGTTTAATATTACGGTTCCCAAAAACAAGTTATTGTCGTTTCCCGGGCTTGAAGGTTCTACCTATGCCAATACGTACGTGGTAGGCTATCCTACATCAATTGTGAAATTATATCAGTATGAAGGGATAGATCCGGGAACGGGGCTATATGTTTTTAAGGATTTTAACGGGGATGGAAAGATTACCAGCCCTGATGATAACAAGGCAATTGAAAACCTGGGGACACGGTTCTTCGGTGGATGGCAAAATGATTTTAATTATAAGAATATAAGTTTATCCTTTCTGTTTCAGTTTGTGAAACAAATCAGTTATAATTACTTCAATACAATGCCCTATCCGGGTAATATGAATAATCTTCCGGCAGCTTTTACCAATGTGTGGTCACCTTCGAATCCATCAGGTATTATTATGCCATACTCGGTGGGGAATAATGCGCAGGTGAATGCCTTGAATGCGAATTTTGCAGCCAGTACAGCAGCAATAGGAGATGCTTCCTACATCAGGCTGAAAAATGTCCAGCTCAATTACAGGATTCCAATTCATTCAAAGACGGCGAAAGAAGCGGTTATTTATTTTCAGGGACAAAACCTGTTAACATGGACCAATTATTTTGGACTCGATCCTGAGTTTACTTCTGCCGGGTATCTTCCACCATTAAAGACCTATTCGATAGGCTGTCAAATTACTTTTTAAGAAAATTATGGAAACAAAAAATAAAATAAAGGTTAGAATAAAAATATTCATAGGTATGTGCATGATCCTAATGAGTTACGTGTCATGTGACAACCTGATTGAACCGGATGAACCTACGAATCAGATAAGCAGTAACGAGGTGTTTAATAATGTAAATACGGCAGATGCTGTACTGAGCAGTCTCTATGCAGAGCTGCAATATAATTCAGTGATCTCAGGGGGAAGTCGTGGCCTTGGTTCACTTTTGGGCACGTATGCTGATGATCTCGACAGTTATTTCCTGCCATCACAAACTGCTTACCTGGATATTTACAATACACAAGTACTTCCCACCAATGCGGTTCTGAAAACACTATGGGCAAATGCATATAAAGAAATATACATCAGTAATGCCCTAATAGAGGGTATTACAAAGTCATCTGCTATTAAAGAAGAGGATAAAAAAAGGATAAAGGGAGAAGCTTTGCTCATCAGATCACTCATTCATTTGAGACTGAGCCAGCTTTTTGGTGATATTCCCTATGTCACAACAACAGATTATACCATCAATCAAAGTATAGCAAAGTTATCTTCTAATGAGCTCTTGAATAAGGTGATTGATGATCTTGAAGAATCTAAAGGCAATCTAAAAAATGAATATCGAAATACGGAACGAATATATCCTAACCGGTATGTAGCTGTAATACTTCTTTGTCAGGCATTTATGATAAAAGGGGACTGGGAAAGGGCAAGACAATATGCAGAGGAAATTCTAACGAGTCCCATATACCAGATTAATACAGACCTTAACCTGACATTCAGGAAAGAAGGAAAGAATATATTATGGCAGTTAAAGCCATTAAAAGTGGGTGATGCTACCGCCGAGGCTCAGCTGTATTTTATATCAGGAACTCCCCAAAACTATGCTCTTTCCAATAACCTGGTGGATATTTTTGATGCTAGTGATCTACGTAAGGAACTGTGGATGAAGAAAGTAGTTTCCGGGCCTACAACCTATTATGGAAACTATAAGTATAAGAATACGGTTTCCAATATCAATGAATATTCGGTCATTTTCAGGATTGAAGAAGTATACTGTATGATGGCTGAAATCTTAACAAGACAGAACAGGATAGCCGATGCGCTACCTTATATTAATGCTGTACGGGTAAGGGCGGGTCTTTCTGTACTGGTGCCAAGTATTTCAAAAGACCAACTTTTAAATGAAATTCTATCTGAAAAGAGAAGAGAGTTTTTTGCTGAAAGTGGAATTCGTTTTTTTGATCTTAAACGCTTTAATAGGCTCGGGGATTTAAATGCTCTTAAACCGAACTGGAACGGGTTTAGAAAAGTCTGGCCTCTCCCACAATCTGAAATACTGCTTAATCCTAATCTTAATCCTCAAAATCCCGGATATTAAAAATGAATACAGTACAAAATATAATAATAACCTTATTGGTGCTCTTTTCGGTTAGAATACATTCACAGGGTGCAGTAACTCCCTTACCTAAAAGGTTTATCAACACAGTTTATGATGTAAAGTTTCTAAAAATTTCAGATAATAAAAGATGGCTTTCCTTTCAGAAGTCTTATGAAACTAATAGCGATACAATGGTAATAGTAGATGTAAGAAAGCCTGATAGAATTTATTACCAAAAACCTGATGCTGTTGCTTTCTATACCACATTCACCAACAATGGCTATCTTTTTTCCAGAGGCAGAGGGGACGTAGAAATCTTAAAGTTGCCTTCTTTAAAGCCTGTTAAATGGAATGATGTGAAAGAGGGCTTTTACGATAAGAAAGAAAACACGATCATTTTACTAAGGGACAAAACGCTTACAGTGATGAGTGAAGAGGGGCAGATGTTGGGAGCTTTACAGGGTGTGAAAAAAATAATAGGTAAGGGTGAAAGTAGATTTGCTGTTGTATCGGGCTCCGATGAAGAATCATTGTTTAGAATTTCCGGTAGAAACTTTAAAAAGATATATACATCTCCAAATCAAATAAGTTCCGTTATAAGTGATAACCATTCCAGCCTTATTCTAATAGAAGAAAAAGGAGATAAAAAGGAGATCAAATGGGTTGATGGATCAGAATCTAAAGTTCTGCATTTTAATAACGGTTCGGAAGCGAGTATAAAAACTGCAGAAGCAGTCTCTCTAAAAGAAGGTAAACAATATTTATTGAAAGTATTACTGAATAAAAAAAGAAGGGAAAAGGATGATGTTGATATATGGTTTTCCAATGATAAGACTTTACAAACGAAATTTTATGATGATACTGTTGAAAATACCTTATTATGGGAGCCTT
Source organism: Chryseobacterium sp. ISL-6 (assembly GCF_018613715.1). Classification (GTDB taxonomy): domain Bacteria; phylum Bacteroidota; class Bacteroidia; order Flavobacteriales; family Weeksellaceae; genus Chryseobacterium; species Chryseobacterium paludis. Next base: position 14,917 of record NZ_JAGGPT010000017.1, read on the forward strand.
TAGTTAAAAAAGTTACAGTTTTAACGGCCACGGATGATCATAAAATGTCTTTTTTTGGGAATCCTGATCACCTCCTGAGTTTTAATCCTTTTCAGCATCAGGATTACCGTTCTAATGGACCGAAGTATTCGGTTAAACTTTATAATGTACAAAAAGATAGGGAAGAAAATCTCCAAATAGATGGACGTTCTATTATTTCTGATCCAAAAGGCAGGTTTCTGTTGAATGTTAAAAATAATTATTGGCAGCTTTATGATCTTGCCACATTATCACAAAAGCAAATTCCTTTACAATTGGCCAGATCCAGTAAATATAAGCCTCTGAAGGTTTATTTTTCAGATGATGGGGAGAGGATTGTTTTTGAGGGGATTGGAAAGATGTCAGAATACATTATTAAAGATGGGGTTTTAAGGTCAGTTCCGCTTATTGAAGGTTATGAATCCGAAATCTTAAATGGAAACAGGGATACCTATATTAATGGATTTAATTTCTATACAAATACATACAAACCTGAAAAACCATTGCTGATAAAACTATATGACCGTAATAATAATAAAACGGCACTGGTAAGTTATGATGGAAAAAAGATCAGAATTATAATTAAACCTACAGAGGAGAGTATCTCTGTTATTGTTACCAGTAGGGATATGAAGGATCTGATGTATTGTCGCAGTACAATGGGATCACCACCCACAATTATTTTTAATACTGGTAACAAGGAAAGGGAACTATTCAAAACAAATAAGCATGACCGGAATACACTTAAAGGACTGCGATCTGAAATCATGACTTATCAAAATAAGAATGGTGATAGCTTAAAAGGTGTTCTGATTTATCCACTCAATTATACAGAAGACAAAAAGTATCCTATGGTAGTAAGTATTTATGAAAAGCAGCTCTATTTTAGTAATAAGTATCTTAAGGATGGCTTTGATGCACCCTCAGCTGGGCTAAATGTAAGAGATTTTGTACAGAAAGGGTATTTTATCTTTTTACCTGATATCGTTTTTGGAAAGAAAGGTACGGGTGAATCTGCATTGGACTGTGTCCATAGCGGGCTGGATGCACTTGAAAAGATTAATGAAATTGATTTTGATCGGGTAGGACTTATTGGTTTTTCACATGGAGGTTACGAGACTAATTTTATTGCCACACGTTCTAAACGTTTTGCGGCCTATGTTGCGGGAGCTGGAAACAGTGATTTGGTCAGGTCATATTTTTCTTATAACTATAACTTTAATAGTCCTTTCTACTTTCAATTTGAAAATGGACAATATGAGATGGACCAGCCTTTTTTTTCAGATAAGAACCTGTACACTGATAACAGCCCCATCTATCATGCAGATAGTGTAAGTGCTCCCATTTTACTATGGACAGGAACTAAAGATCAGAATATCAACTGGGAACAAACAATGCAGTATTTTTTGAGTTTAAAAAGAAGTGGAAAACCCTCTATTGCTTTATTTTATCCTGAAGAAGGTCACGGTCTTCGTAAAACGAAAAATCAATTGGATTTGTTTATCCGGGTGGAGGATTGGTTTGATTATTTCCTGAAACAAAAAAATACAGAATGGATTAGAAAAGGATTAGAAGAGGAATAAAAAGAAGAATTTTAATTATAGTTGTTTGCACAACTCCAATTTAGTATTTAAAAACACAGCACACTGGATTTCTTTTTTTAATTTAAGCATGTGGTATTCGGGTGAAAATTTCAATCCAATTGAGAAATGAGTTCAATTGTATGAAGAAAAGGTTACTTTATATGAACGAATGTTGAAAGAAAAAGATGAAATGGTAACAAGACTTGAAAAGTTAATTGATGGATCAATGTTTTCAAAAATTCAGCCTACTGTCTTGTCCTGAAATAGCTTTGTTGAATGTTCTGGATAGCCATTAATTAAATAATCACTACCCTTAACTTCTCCTGTATTAATCTCATTCCTACACCTTATATAAGATATTAATTCATTTATACCAGAAGCAAATACCGCTCCAGATGTCAATAAATCTAATGTTTTAATTTTATTAGTCATGAATATTTTTTTTTTTAAGGCGCTTGTTGCCCTGATGTTCTATCATTCGCAAATGATGTATTCAATTTAGCTTTAACTGCATTTACTAAAGGAGAAGCAACATTATATTTAGCTTTAAAATCATTAGCAAAAGGAATAATTGAATTAGTTTTTGCTTTTTGTTCATTTATAAATGGTATAATTTGATTTACGGCAACTTTTAATGCATTTGCTAATATCTGAGTAGTTCCTGGATCACTAGCATCATCCGTACTTACTGGTAATATATCATCTGTGGATATAGGAGTCAAATCTGCTAAAGAAATTGCTGTACTGTTAACTTCTGACACATCTGTAATCCCAGCCGATTGATTAACTAATCCTTTTATAGATGGTGTAGCATTTGATGGTATTAAGCCTTTCCATCCTGTCCATACACCAGCATTTCTAACATTGAAATAAATTTGTGCCCCAGTATTTGGAGCATAGATATGAAGTATTGTTCCATTAGAGGTTCTGAATACAGCTAAGTTACCACTACCAGCAACGGGAGTATTAGTAGATGTAGAACTTATACCATAATTACCTGTAGAAAGTATTGTTGATACATCTGACGTTTGTATTGTTGGTATTGCAGGATAAGTAGCTATTCTAACTGAATTTTGTTCAAATAATTTAGAATTAACAACATCACCATCAACATTGATTCTAAGCCCTCTATAATCAGTTATATTATAAGGTGTCATACTTAAATATGTGGCTTGGTATCCACCTAACATTGGATCACACCAATCAACCTGTATATCATACGATGAATCTAAATTTTCACCGGCTGCAGAAGCCCATAAAGAATTATATATACCAAATTTAATAAATGGTGTATTTTTATTTGGATCGTACCATGTATTTGGCCCTACATAATCTACCAATAGTTCACCATTTCTCCATAATTGAAGTGTACCACTATTAGTCCAGCTAAAAGAAGCTTTAATTATTATACTATCCCAGCTACCTAGATTGGCAGCTCCAAGATCCCAACTTCTTGATCTAATAGTCGGTCTGACATTTATACCACCATCCCCAGATAAATCACCTGTAGTACCTCTTGGATTATTTCTATTTTCTAATACTAATCTACCTTCCTTAACATATAATGCTACACATGGTTCTCTACCAACAGGAGTATCTTGTGGTAAAAACTGTATTATAATAAATGTGTTTCCCTTTGCTACTTTCAAATTTTCTGGAAGCCTCAATAAGCCACTGAACCATCTAACATTTTCAACTCCAGTAATAGGGGTTGCTGGCTGTACTGTACTCAGCTCAGATCGTTGTGGTACATCTACTTGATTTGGTCTTAATTTGAATCTTAAAAATTGTCGTGTACTATTAAGTATAACCTCTGCAGTTATTCCATCTCGCATACCAGTAGTAGCAGTTCCCCATCCAAATGTAGTTCGCGTTGAATAATTAGTTTCTCTATAAACTCCTGTTCTTGTTATATGAGGTGTTGTTAATGGAATTTCTTGAAAAGCTAAATTTAATTTAGCATCATTTTTTAATGGAAATACTGTTTTACCTTCTGGTTTATCAAAAATATTATTCCATGATACATTCTCCATCCATTCATCATAATTATATGAATTTTTAATAATATTTGGAGTGACTATAGAATTTACTTCATCTTTTAAATAATTAATTATACTTCCTACAGATTTTCTTTCATATTTTGTTTTGGGAATTACTACAGAATTTTGATAATCTTGTCTTACTTGTAATTGATAACGAAGCCTTCCAACTTTAACAACTCTAATTAAATCTCTTTCAAGGTTACTTAAAATAGCTAATGGAGGTTCTGATAAGTGTAAGTATGCCTCATCAATTTTATAAAATTCACGCCATCCAACTACTCTAAAATTAAATTTTATACTTTTTAATGGTCTTTGACCAAATGACGGTCTATCACTATTTACTCTAACGGTTACTGGTTGTTGTAAATCATGGATATTTAATACTCCTTTAATATTAATATAGTCTCTATATTCTATTGTTGAAGTATCAATATCTGTAGTTCCCCTTTCTGGGCATGTAACATCATAAACAACCCTCCAACTTGTATCCACCAAAGGAAGTGTAGACTGTTTTTCTATTGTAAATTCTGAAACAAGTTTGATATCATGTACGTCAACTATTTCAAATCCTTCAATATTTGTTAAAGGATCAGCTATTTTAAATTCAACAGGTTTAGGAAGATCTCCTTTTGCAAGATATCCCTGAAGTTGTACACTTTCATAAACTCCCATTTTAAGTAATAATACCTCAGTAGGTGTAAGGTCTTTAACAGACTGTAGTGTTCCCTTGATTAAATTTTTAGTTTCTAAAGAATCGAAAGTTCTTCGATAAAAAATATTATCTTTTTTTATATAAACAAAACCATCTTTCTTGGCATCAGTCATAGGACTGCCATCATACCAAGTTGTTGTCTCTCTATAATTAACATCTGCTTCATCTTCGATGTCTATTCTCTTTATTTTATCGTCGGCTATACTCATACTTAATCAAAATCGTCATTATATAATTGTGTGTTAATTCCAAAATTCCAAAAAAAGACTGCCAATATATTTTATCCTCTGGGGTTAGATTATATGACTCAATTAAAGGAAATTCTTCTTTCAATTTTTCTTGTGTAATGCTTTCAATTTTTCTTTTATTTCCTCTACCATCAATAAATATTACATCACATGATATTTTATCTCTTTCTAAAATATACATTGATTCTAGTTTTACAGCGAGATTTTCTTGCTGTATGACTTCTACCCATTTAAGGGAATTTAAGTTCTGACTCTGTTGTAAAAACTCTATGGTTGGACAAATTATTTATATGATATCGTTCTAACTTCTTTTTTTGGTATCGGTTCTTGTTTATGGTGAAATATCACCATATCTACATCTCTTTTTAAAAAAGTTATTTCACCTTTAATATCAGAGTATCTATATCCAGCATTTTCAGCAGTATAATTAGGTAAATCAATATTTTTTTTGAGCTCGTAGGTTTCTCCATTCAGATGTATGGTCACTACATTAGTTATCGTATTGATTGTAACTTCCATTTCATCTTCTGCAAATTCATCATCAATGTATACATTTCTAATAATTTGTGCAGAATGGTTTTTATCGATTTTAACCAATTTTGATTTTCCAGGTTGTTTACAAGCTATCACTAGGGGAATTATTAATCCCAAAATAAAAGGTAAAAATTTTTTCATGGCGGTCTATTAATTATTTATTTATTAATGGCAACAACAATAACAGATTCATTGAACACTGTTATTCCAGTTGTGGCTACACTACAAGCTTGCGATGAAAAAGTCAATTCCCTTCTGGTTTATTGTAAATTTAATACTAATATTTTTACCAAGTTTCTATAACAATGTAGATTTATATGGAAATAAATGTCATATAACAACTACTGTATACTGAGTTTTTCCTATGAAAGAGCAAAAAAAATTCTACAATAAGATTGTTTAAAGATTAAACTGACTTTTTTAGTCTCTAGAGTACGAGATATTATTCCGAAAATGGAATCCCTATAATCAAGGAATAATAATAAGCAAACACTAGATGATATCGAATTTTTAACTGGTATAGATTCAAGTGATGTAAATAAATATGAACAAAAGGGTTACCTAATGTTGTTGTTTCCCCCAAAAATGTTTCTCGTTCATTAAGAATCATAAATTTTAAGATATAATTTATGATTCTAAAAGAGTATTTTGAATATATGAAATCCAATAATATCACAAACAAAGAATGGATTGAATGAGCTGAAAAAACTCGATTGGTACGATCCTGTAAAAAATACAGAAGGCAGTTTAATGGATAATGTTGATAAAAACACTTTAGAAAATAAAAAAAAAGAAATGGGGCTGGTAAATACAAATCTATTCTTTTAAGGAGCTAATTCAAATCGGAAAAGCCCATCAGCCAAAAGGCATAATCTATAGTTTTATATAGATTAATTCATAGGATAATCACTACACACAAGCAGATTCTTTAGTTTTATATGGAATGTAACGCTAAAACAAGTGAAAACAAGCCATCCTGAATTTGTTTTCTTTACTTTTACCTGCTGACAGCATTCTGCCTTTCTTTTAACAGACGATAATCCGATCTGTAAGTGGATGCTGTAATTCTTTTTTCAAAAACAAATTTAATTCCCCAATGATATGAAAACATTACTCAATCTATTTTTTACCCTGCTTAAAATACTGGCAGATCCATTGGTTGTATTTCTTCTGCTTCTGGGCATCATCCTCATTATGAGCAGAAAAAACAGACGGCTAGCCATGTATGCTGCGAGTGTCCCTCTTCTATGGATTATTATAACAGCCAATGGTTTTTTAGGGAAACAGTTAGCCGGCTCTTTGCAAAAAGCACCTGCATCCAATATCAGTATTTCATCTCCCTCTGTTATTGTTGTTTTGGGCGGAGGCATTGTCGGGCTTAAGGAAGCTGAGCAGCCTAATATTATATCGTATTCAAGGCTTACTGCAACAGCTAAGCTCTATCATAATGCCATAGAGAATAGAATGCCCTGCACGATTTTGGTTTCAGGAAAGGGATCAGGCAGATGCACTTCTGAAGCATCTTTATATACTCAGGCTTTTGTCAGCATGGGAATTCCGGAATCAGATATTATTCAGGAAGGTGAAAGCATGAACACTTATGAAAATGCCAAATATTCCAGCAGGATCATCAAAAAACTTCCTCCATCAACCATATACCTGGTCACCTCCGGTTTTCAGAGTAAAAGAGCTGAACTGCTGTTGAAAACGATGGGGATACAGGCAGTACCCCATCCTTCAGATCTTATCAATACAGAAATAACGATTACTCCTAATGCGTATAACTGTGCAATGACCTCGATAATGTTGACCGAATGTATTGGCATAGCGCAGGTTGAGCTTTACAATAAGCTGGGACTTAATCACTACTGAAAATCAAATGAATAATCCAATAAAAAACGGTCGCCAATAGGCGACCGGAAACTTATAATAAAAAATTATAATCTTTTACGAATTCCGTATAGGTTATTTTTTCATGAAAAAAATTATTACTTTATTGTAACATTTTAGGAAATTTATTAAGTAAAGATGGTATTCTCAATATACTCGGCAGAATACATTTGAATACCATTACATATTAACTCTGTTTTACTTTTATCAAAAGTCGGAGCGGAATGACTTCTCCGACAAAACCACAAATTATAAATAGGAAAAAAATTTTCTTATTTTGTCCATTCCAATGTTGACACCTACTGAATATTACAAATGATGAAAAAAGGTGTAACTTAAATACCTAATAATTATTAATACTTTTATTATTGGCAAAAATACTTTCTATCATTAATAAATAAAGCTTGATATCCGTAGTTTTACCTCGATTATATTATCATAAAATAACTATAACTTTTAGTGAACATACGTACCATCTAACATTTTTGCAATACGATCAACGTTTCCTAAAAAATAATCTGTCAGCTGCCTGTTGACTGTATCAAGCTGGTTAAGCTTTTTGTTTTCAGTTTCAATCTCCTTTCTGATATCAGCTTTTTTCATGACATCATTCCCCACGTTTAATTGGGTTTTTAATTCACTGATGTGCGAAGTTGAAGTTGTGATTCTCTTCACAAGACTGCTGTAATCGTTTTTGATATTGGTCATTCCACCGTAATTATCCTGTAAAACAATATAACCAGCCTTATAGATGACCTTCCTGTTTTTGATTTCAACAGTGCTGGTAAAGGAAGGAAAAGTCGATTGTGTATCATTATAATGCATCAGGGATAAACGCTCATCAAAAGAAAGTATACCCTGATTCGAGTCATCTGTACCGATAACATACTGTAAAGAGTTATCGGTAAGCCATTTTTTCAGGATCGCATAAATCTCTTTCTTCTTCTTGGGAGTATTAATGGTTTTCGTATAGGTATAATTACCATTTACCTGCTCCAGAGTTTGGGCATGTAAGAATGCGGTGAGCATCAGCAACAATATAGACAACTTTTTCATGTTAATTTTTTTTTTATTTTACTACTTTATTTTTTAAGCGTTGAAGACAGGAAAGCAATAGCTTCTTCCAATGCCATTTTTCTGGCTGGGTAGCTAAAATCAAACTGATATTCATAAGGAAGTAAAGGTGTATAGTTAGTGGTAAAAAATAAAGTGTCTACCTTAATATTCAATCGGGTAAGTTTTCTGGCAAAGGCGTAGGACTGACTGGCCAGAGGGTCTGCATTCCCGACGCTGATAAATGCAGGAGGAAATGCGGGATCTGTAGTGAAATTCTTCATTCCTGAATATGCCCATAATGCTGTTTTGAGAAATCTTTTGTATAGGCCGTTAAGATCCACCTCCTTAATGTCATTGATATCATAGGCACCACAAAACAATAATATGGCACGAAGCTGCTCTCTTTTCAATAAAGATTTGATGTTAGGCATTGAAGTATAAGAAGGTTGTGAAATGATATTGGCCAGCTGCGCAGCAACCTGCGCTCCCCCAAAATCTCTTGCGATACTGATCGAACGAAGAGCTGTACCGTTTCTATTAAGGTAGTCCAAGGCTGCATTTGCTTGAATAACAAGAGTAGGATATGTATACTCCGAAGCCACTGAATAATTAATTGCTACAACAGTAAATCCTTTACCAGCAAGCATTTTACAATAATTAGCCACATTCTCCTTACTTCCGGAAATCCAACTACCGCCATGGATCCAGGCAATAGTGGGAAGAACATCATCAGTAGTTGAAATAGAATCAGGAAAATGGACATCCAGCAGCGCATCCTTATCGTTGTCCATATATCGAAGATCATACAATCTGTTGATTCCTGAAGGAAGAAAAGGTTCCATGGCCTCGGAAACCCGCCTGCAATTCTTGTTAAAGGCATGACGGATTAATAGAGTATCAGGCCAGGAGCTTACCTGGAAAGAAATAAAAATACCTGGGGCTATAACAATGATCGTCGTAAAATCCCAGGTTAAAATTTTCATGATTTTATTTTCACTTGTTTTCATGTTTGCTTAATGGTTATTTCAAATCATTGGTCCGAAACTGCTCTTACCTCTTTTTTAATTTTACGTTCCCTTTTATGGTGAAAGACGACCATATCATAATCCCTCCTTAACAGAGTAATTTCATCGTTAATATCCATATACCGATACTCTGCATTTTCAGCGGTGTAATCAGGCATATCAAAACTTTTTTGAAGTTCAGAGGTCTCGCCGTCCAGATAATGGTTACCGTATTGGCAATGGTATTCAAAATCACTTCCATTTCATCCTCCGCAAATTGATCATCGAGGTACACGTTTTTGCTAATGTGGTCAGAGTGAACCTGCCCTTTTTCAGCTTTAAACAGTTTTGCTTTTCCAGGCTGCTTGCATGCAATTACTGAATGAATCAGTAGTCCTGACATAAAGAAAATTTTTTTCATGGTACTGCATATTATTCTGTTATGGCTTACAACAATAACCATGGTGCTGTATTACCATGGTTATTGTTAAGCAGCAAAGCTTGCGGTGAAAAATATAGTTCCCCTACTTACTAGTGTAAATTTAAAGCTTCTACCTTATAAATATTTCAGAACCAGAGTAGTTTTACATAGAGATTAATGTAATATAATCACTACCACGTTCATGAATTTTTTACCTTCATGTGCTAAAAAGGCACCGGTGGTATTGTGGCCGTCCCTCATCTTTTGTCCCAATTTATTTCTTCTTCTCGGAAGTCCAACCACATGCAAACTTAAGGGAAAGAGCATTATCAAAGAACTATTAAAAATGTGGTAACTATCTATGCTTTTAATACTAACAACATCCATAATCAGCATCCTTTGCATTTGTTTATTGATTCAAGCAATACATTACTTTTCATAAATACTTACACCATTGGATATTTATTGTCTTTATTATATAATAATGATTCTTTCAAAGTAAAAATAATTGAATTACCATAAAAAAGAAATCATTCAGAGATAAGGCAAATCTTTAATGTTAGTATGTGAAAAACAATATGAGAGACATAGGAGTTAATTTTTGTTAAATCAATAAAATGAATGTTAAATTATTGTTTTTTAATACTATTTGGTTTAGTATTTGTACCGAAAATCACTTTTACTAAGATTTCATTATTACATCTTTAAAATAATTAAAAGACTTTTTTTGACGTATAGTGCAATTGTCGGTATTTTCACTGTGACATGGTAATTACACACTTACTATAACTTATCATATAATCCTGTTCAAATAAGCAATGTGTTTCTGGAAAATATAATCATGTTCCCTAAAGGTTAATTTCAAAAACATGTTGATTAATTTGATCACTAAAAATTAAGGTTTTATAATTTAGTTCTTTCCCTAAAACTACATGTGTAGAATTATATCTATCTCCTTAATTATAAATTATAAAAAACACATACAATGAAGAAAATTTTTTCTTTTTTTATCTTTTTGTTGGTATTTTGCAATTCATACAAATCGATTACCACGACTCATTATAATAACATCATACCTAAGGCAATAATAGGAAATTCGATTGTTTCGGTAATGAAAGTCCCGACATTCAGAACAGTAAAAACTGTTATAGGAGCTACAGGGAGATCGGAGAACAGATATTGTGCTGGTTATTTGAACTTTGGCAGGAACAGTTCCTCTGTGTGTGCCTATGGAAACCCGGCCAGTTCAGGAAATTTTGCATCTCTTAACCCTATAAGTGTAGGTTATATTGGAGGTGCAATTAAGTCCTATGATTATGATATGGATATTGTTGATGAGATAGCACCATTAACACTCTCAAGTTCACCACTTGATGGAACTACAAAGCAAATATTTATGGGTAGGGATGTAAAAGTAAATACATCCATTATAACTATCCCTTCGGATATTAGCGTGGATGCTTCAGGAATTGCCCCTCTATTGGTAGCTGGTCACTTAGCTCCTTGTTTGACTCCTGATATACATAACTCTGTACTCAACATGTATTCTAAGTCATCTACTGCAACCTTTGATCTCACATCAGCAGAACAAGCAATATCAACAACCCCAGGAGTAAACTTTGAGTATTATATAAGCCAAGCCGATGCTATTGCCGGAAATGGAAATACAATATTAAAACCATCGGTTTATATTTCCGGAAATGCAACAATATATGTGAGGGTACAATTAGGTAGCAGTTTTAAGGTAACAGAGCTGCGCCTTAATATTCATACTAGACCATCACGCAAAAATACAGAATGCCCGGTTCAGTTTTCATGGACCGGACCCATTACATTCTCAGCAGGAAATACTAAAGCACATGGTACTATTGGTACCGTTGGATATACTTTTAAATCCGATCAAGCTATGATCGAAACAAATGGTATACAGCATTCTTCATCTTTTCCTGCTTCCTATGGGGTTCCAAATAATAGTCCTAGTATTGGTAATACCACAATCTCAAATAATAACCTAATATTTGATGAACCAATGGATGGAATTCTGCTGGTTTTCTCATCAATTGGAAATCCAGGACTTTCTGTACCTATTGTATTCGATAAACCGGTTCAAGTAATTTGGTCGCAAAATGTAACGGTTAATTCTCCTAACCAGATTACGGGCACTGAGGGAAATGCGATAGTAAAAGTACTAGGAGTGCATGACTCTATATCTTTTCATTATACACAATCTGAAAACTATGCCAGCTTTACTTTTGGCGCGAATAATACAGTAAATTGTGTTGATTCCGATGGGGATGGTCTTCTTGATGTAGATGATCTGGATGATGATAATGATGGTATTCTGGATAGCATAGAATGCTCAGGGAATGAGATCGTAGCTAACGGAAAGTTTACAAATAATGCTAATGGTTGGACGCTTGGTCAAGGCTGGACCTCTACTGGATCTGCTATTGAAATTGTTGAAAATCATGTTCTTGATAGTGATGTTAATCAATCTTTAACTAACCTAAGAAAAACTAATAATTTTATCCCATTGAGCTTAACATTAGGAGCTCAAGATGCGAGCCAGGCTGCAGGCTCAACAGCAAGTTTACAAATTCTTTTAAATAATGTGGTATATGCCACAATCAATAACAGTGTTACCCGCAATCCTTCTGTAAACAATATAACTATGACATTGGCCAATGGGGCCACCTCTAATTTTACACCGTTTTCAACAGCTTCCATTTCAGGCTTTACGATACGAAACTTTACAATCAACATTCCTAATTCCAACATTCCTGATACATCAGTATTAACTTTTCGAGCCCATACAGAATCGGATGATTGGCTATTGGATGATATATCTGTTAAAGCCTTTACCTGTGATACAGATGGAGATGGGGTTTTTGATCATCTGGATCTTGATTCAGATAATGATGGATGTCTGGATAGTGTAGAAGGAGATGAAAATGTGTCTACAAACCAGCTAGTCAACGCAGGAGGGATAGTGACTTCAGGTCCGGGATCTTCTGCCCCAAATAAAAATATCTGTCAAAACAATAGCTGTATTGATGCACAGGGAGTTCCATTGCTTGTTAACCTTGGTGGTAGCGCAGATATTGGAAATGATCAGGGACAGGGGTTAGGATCCTCTCAGGATCCTGATATTAATCCCTGTTTCTGTGAGATACAAATTACAGGTGATTTGTCTTTTTGCAAAGGGTCATCAACAGTGTTAACAGCTACAGCAGAAGGTACTGGTAATACCTTTAGCTGGTCAAATGGGGTAAATGGTCCCGTTAATACAATAACTGCCGGTGGAGTCTATACCGTAACCGTTACTAACTCTCTTGGAGTTCAGTGCGAAGTTTCAGTAACTGTTGTAGAACATAGCAATCCTACAATTCAAAATGCAATC
>NZ_JAGGPT010000018.1 GCF_018613715.1 Chryseobacterium sp. ISL-6
GGATTAAGGTTACTAAAAAAAACTTTAAATTTTCTTTCGGAAAAATTTGGTCACATCAAAAAAAACATTTACTTTTGCACTCGCAAATCAGTAGCCCAAACGACAGAAAATGAGGCTACGGTATAAAGCGGAAGAAGAGAGATCATTGAAAAATAATATAACAACCAAGTAAGGAAAAACTAAAGCGTAAAATAACTTTGAGTGAGTCAGACAAACATACAATGGAGAGTTTGATCCTGGCTCAGGATGAACGCTAGCGGGAGGCCTAACACATGCAAGCCGAGCGGTAGAGATTCTTCGGAATCTTGAGAGCGGCGTACGGGTGCGGAACACGTGTGCAACCTACCTTTATCAGGGGGATAGCCTTTCGAAAGGAAGATTAATACCCCATAATATATTTGATGGCATCATTAGATATTGAAAACTCCGGTGGATAGAGATGGGCACGCGCAAGATTAGATAGTTGGTGAGGTAACGGCTCACCAAGTCCATGATCTTTAGGGGGCCTGAGAGGGTGATCCCCCACACTGGTACTGAGACACGGACCAGACTCCTACGGGAGGCAGCAGTGAGGAATATTGGACAATGGGTGAGAGCCTGATCCAGCCATCCCGCGTGAAGGACGACGGCCCTATGGGTTGTAAACTTCTTTTGTATAGGGATAAACCTTTCCACGTGTGGAAAGCTGAAGGTACTATACGAATAAGCACCGGCTAACTCCGTGCCAGCAGCCGCGGTAATACGGAGGGTGCAAGCGTTATCCGGATTTATTGGGTTTAAAGGGTCCGTAGGCGGACTCGTAAGTCAGTGGTGAAATCTCATAGCTTAACTATGAAACTGCCATTGATACTGCGGGTCTTGAGTAAGGTAGAGGTAGCTGGAATAAGTAGTGTAGCGGTGAAATGCATAGATATTACTTAGAACACCAATTGCGAAGGCAGGTTACCATGTCTTAACTGACGCTGATGGACGAAAGCGTGGGGAGCGAACAGGATTAGATACCCTGGTAGTCCACGCCGTAAACGATGCTAACTCGTTTTTGGGTTTTCGGATTCAGAGACTAAGCGAAAGTGATAAGTTAGCCACCTGGGGAGTACGAACGCAAGTTTGAAACTCAAAGGAATTGACGGGGGCCCGCACAAGCGGTGGATTATGTGGTTTAATTCGATGATACGCGAGGAACCTTACCAAGGCTTAAATGGGAATTGACAGGTTTAGAAATAGACTTTTCTTCGGACAATTTTCAAGGTGCTGCATGGTTGTCGTCAGCTCGTGCCGTGAGGTGTTAGGTTAAGTCCTGCAACGAGCGCAACCCCTGTCACTAGTTGCTAGCATTAAGTTGAGGACTCTAGTGAGACTGCCTACGCAAGTAGAGAGGAAGGTGGGGATGACGTCAAATCATCACGGCCCTTACGCCTTGGGCCACACACGTAATACAATGGCCAGTACAGAGGGCTGCTACCAGGTGACTGGATGCTAATCTCGAAAGCTGGTCTCAGTTCGGATTGGAGTCTGCAACTCGACTCTATGAAGCTGGAATCGCTAGTAATCGCGCATCAGCCATGGCGCGGTGAATACGTTCCCGGGCCTTGTACACACCGCCCGTCAAGCCATGGAAGTCTGGGGTACCTGAAGTCGGTGACCGTAAAAGGAGCTGCCTAGGGTAAAACAGGTAACTAGGGCTAAGTCGTAACAAGGTAGCCGTACCGGAAGGTGCGGCTGGAACATCTCATTTTAGAGCGTCTTTCGGGACGATAAACAAAATTAAAGATACTTAAGTGTATCATGTACTTACTTAAAGTATGCTTTAGTTTTTTATTTGGTTGATTATATATATAAAAATACAAAACCCACTAGAAATTAGTATAGGGAAGAGAGGCAAGATGAAAGATAAAAGAAGAAAGACAATGAGGTCTGATATCTGGAGTCTTTAATCTAAAAGTCTAACAAGACAGTCTCGTAGCTCAGCTGGTTAGAGCGCTACACTGATAATGTAGAGGTCGGCAGTTCGAGCCTGCCCGAGACTACTAATTGAAAAAGACGGGAAGATAATAGATGGTAGGGATCAGATTTAATTCTGATATCTGGGATCTGTAATCTGAAGTCTGACTAGAGGGGGAATTAGCTCAGCTGGCTAGAGCGCCTGCCTTGCACGCAGGAGGTCAAGGGTTCGACTCCCTTATTCTCCACAGTTTTGTGAGTCTGATTTAAAAGTATAATGAATAGAGCCAAAACAAATATTCATTCATCAGACAAGCAGAAAGACATTAAGATCATTGACATTAACGGTAAAAATATCACAAAGAGAAAACCGAGCGCAATTAAGCGTTTGAGTTTACAAAAAATAGCTTGGCAGCAATGCTGAGCAAAAAATACTGAACTAATTAATAATTAGGAAAGAAATCGTTAAGGGCGTATGGCGGATGCCTAGGCTTTCAGAGGCGACGAAGGACGTGGTAAGCTGCGAAAAGCTCGGGGGATTGGCACACACGAATTGATCCCGAGATGTCCGAATGGGGCAACCCGGCTGGTTGAAGACCAGTCACCTCGTAAGAGGAGCAAACCCGGAGAACTGAAACATCTAAGTACCCGGAGGAAAAGAAATCGAAGAGATTCCGTAAGTAGTGGCGAGCGAACGCGGATTAGCCCAAAAGTCTTTATATATTTAAAAGAATGTTCTGGAAAGAACAGCCATAGAGGGTGATAGCCCCGTATTTGAAAGGTATATTTTGATGATAAATGAGTAGGGCGGGACACGTGAAATCCTGTCTGAATATGGGGGGACCATCCTCCAAGGCTAAATACTCCTGAAAGACCGATAGTGAACAAGTACTGTGAAGGAAAGGTGAAAAGCACTTCGAATAGAAGGGTGAAATAGAACCTGAAACCGTACGCCTACAAGCGGTCGGAGCCCACATGTTGGGTGACGGCGTGCCTTTTGCATAATGAGCCTACGAGTTAATTTTACTAGCGAGGTTAAGGACTTCAGGTCCGGAGCCGGAGCGAAAGCGAGTCTGAATAGGGCGTATAGTTAGTAGGATTAGACGCGAAACCTTGTGATCTACCCATGGGCAGGTTGAAGCTCTGGTAACACAGAGTGGAGGACCGAACCGGTTGACGTTGAAAAGTCTTCGGATGACCTGTGGGTAGGGGTGAAAGGCCAATCAAACTGGGAGATAGCTCGTACTCCCCGAAATGCATTTAGGTGCAGCGTCGTATATAAGTTTATTAGAGGTAGAGCTACTGATTGGATGCGGGGGTTTCATCGCCTACCAATTCCTGACAAACTCCGAATGCTAATAAATGTTCTACGGCAGTGAGGGCATGGGTGCTAAGGTCCATGTCCGAGAGGGAAAGAACCCAGACCAACAGCTAAGGTCCCCAAATATATGTTAAGTTGAAGCAACGCGGTTGGACTGCATTGACAGCTAGGATGTTGGCTTGGAAGCAGCCATTCATTTAAAGAGTGCGTAACAGCTCACTAGTCGAGCGGTCCGGCATGGATAATAATCGGGCATAAACATATTACCGAAGCTATGGATTTGTACTTATGTACATCTGGTAGGGGAGCATTCTGTTTGCACAGAAGCAGTGGCGCGAGCCATTGTGGAGCGTACAGAAAAGAAAATGTAGGCATAAGTAACGATAAAGGGGGCGAGAAACCCCCTCACCGAAAGACTAAGGTTTCCTCAGCCATGCTAATCAGCTGAGGGTTAGTCGGGACCTAACGCGAACCCGAAAGGGGTAGTGGATGGACAATGGGTTAATATTCCCATACTTGCTCACACTAAAAAGGGGACGGAGTGCCGTACTTGCTGGAGACTGACGGAATAGTCAAGGCCTAGCCTTCGGGCGAAGCTGCTGCAGGGAAAGTGCTTCCAAGAAAAGCCGAAGTGAAGCAACCCGTACCAAAACCGACACAGGTAGTCGAGGAGAGAATCCTAAGGTGCTAGAGTGAATCATGGTTAAGGAACTAGGCAAAATAGTCTCGTAACTTCGGAAGAAGAGACGCCAGCAGCAATGCTGGCCGCAGTGAAGAGGCCCAGGCGACTGTTTATCAAAAACACAGGACTCTGCTAAATCGAAAGATGCTGTATAGGGTCTGACACCTGCCCGGTGCTGGAAGGTTAAGGAAGGGCGTTAGGGTAACCGAAGCGTTTGACTGAAGCCCCAGTAAACGGCGGCCGTAACTATAACGGTCCTAAGGTAGCGAAATTCCTTGTCGGGTAAGTTCCGACCTGCACGAATGGTGTAACGATCTGGGCACTGTCTCAACCATGAGCTCTGTGAAATTGTAGTATCGGTGAAGATGCCGATTACCCGCAATGGGACGAAAAGACCCTGTGAACCTTTACTATAACTTCGTATTGACTTTGAGTAAGTAATGTGTAGGATAGGTGGGAGACTTTGAAGCAGGCACGCTAGTGTTTGTGGAGTCAACGTTGAAATACCACCCTTTACTTACTTGGAGCCTAACTTCTTTTAGAAGGACATTGCGTGGTGGGTAGTTTGACTGGGGTGGTCGCCTCCAAAAGAGTAACGGAGGCTTTCAAAGGTACCCTCAGCACGCTTGGTAACCGTGCGTAGAGTGTAATGGCATAAGGGTGCTTGACTGTGAGACCTACAAGTCGATCAGGTGCGAAAGCAGGACATAGTGATCCGGTGGTTCCGCATGGAAGGGCCATCGCTCATAGGATAAAAGGTACTCCGGGGATAACAGGCTAGTCTCCCCCAAGAGCTCACATCGACGGGGAGGTTCGGCACCTCGATGTCGGCTCGTCACATCCTGGGGCTGGAGAAGGTCCCAAGGGTTGGGCTGTTCGCCCATTAAAGTGGCACGCGAGCTGGGTTCAGAACGTCGTGAGACAGTTCGGTCTCTATCTATTGCGGGCGTTAGATGTTTGAGAGGGCTTGATTCTAGTACGAGAGGACCGAATTGAACAAACCTCTGGTGTATCAGTTGTACCGCCAGGTGCACCGCTGAGTAGCTACGTTTGGAAGAGATAAGCACTGAAAGCATATAAGTGCGAAACTCGCCTCAAGATGAGACATCTTTTAAGGGTCGTGGGAGATGACCACGTTGATAGGCTATAGGTGTAAAGTTGGTAACAGCATAGCCGAGTAGTACTAATTACCCGTAGATTTATAGCCTAATTGGTAGGCACTTAATTGCGCAATAAAGGTTTTGTCTTTGTGAACGTTTTTATCGATAAAAAACATGTAAAATGTACAATAGTAAAAAGTATTAATGATAATGATCAATAGGTTTTACGTTAATACAAAGT
>NZ_JAGGPT010000001.1:0-113874 GCF_018613715.1 Chryseobacterium sp. ISL-6
CCCGCTACTAAGAATAAAGTGTTTTCGGTAAACACTCTAAAGATACACCGCGGGATGGAGCAGTAGGTAGCTCGTCGGGCTCATAACCCGAAGGTCATCGGTTCGAGTCCGGTTCCCGCTACTAAAGCAAAAAGAGAATCACATTGTGGTTCTCTTTTTTGTTTGAAGTTATTTTCATCTTTATATAAAAAAAACATACAGTTTTGAAAATTATTTGCACTGAACCGGCAGGAGATTACTTTAATTTTTTCAATAGGATTTAGAACAAGTTTAGGCTTAAAATAGCCTCTTTATTATTTTTTTGTGGCACTAATTATGGTCTTAATTCTATCATAAGGATAATTCAATAGTTTTATTTCTGAGCTATCTTTTATTATTTTAAGATTTTTAATTTTATGCAATAAGATTCCTGAAAGTATCATAATCAGATTCTTTTTGATCAATGAGTACAATTGTTTGTTGCTTTTGTTTTTTTAGTCCTGCTGATAGTGAAAGCATACGCTCATTGTCACTGTAGTTTGTACTGTAGTCAACTATTGGTTGGCTTATTTTTTTATGGCAACTTGCAAAAATTATCAAAACAACTATTGTAAAATATCTCATATCAGTGTATATAGTAAATATAGCAAAATTTTATACCATTCCAGTTCCAGCGCCTGTGCAGTTGGCTACATTATTATGTATAATGAAAGAATATAAAAGATGTTTTTTGTATTATAATTTTCTGTATTTCGTTCTGTTTACTTTCTAAATAACTCAAATAGATTTAATAACATACAGATTATTGGATGAAAAATAGAGCTTTGAAACTGTGAAAAGATCAGTTTGTCTATAAATATGTGAAAATTGAATACATATTCTTACTAAAAGTTAAAGTTTCTGATTGGGTCTAGTAAAGTAAAGTGCTAATTTTATTCATGAAGAAATTGGTATCGGCTATGACTTACTTTAAATTTCCAGATGACCTATTTCTATTACTCAAGTTATGAATATTCATTTCAATATTTGTATACTCTTTGGGAACTATATAATAACATAATGTTTGGTGAGAATAAAAAAATAAAAAATAAATATCTGGGGTGAGGTTGAAACAGGTATAGTATTACTTTTTGGTGAAAAAAAATCCCGCTTTAGAAGCGGGATTATATATTATTGAGCGAGTTGATTATAAGGTGTTAAGTTGATGTCTTCAGCCATATTCTGCCCCAGAAACTCGGTCTTTTGACCCCCTTTCATTCTATTGGCTGCATTATTTCCGTTAAAGTACGCTTCATTTAGCTTAGTTGTAATTTCTCCTGGATTGAAATCGATCTTAGTATCTCCTTCAACACCCAGATATCCATTCTTCTTCGTTAGATACGTAATGTAGTTTTTGTAATTGATTAAAGTATTTCTCAAATACTGAGTATGATACTCCATACATTTTTTTGCTTTTTTAGAAGAATTGTTCAGAATGCAATTGTTCATATTTCCTCTGTATAAACGCCATTCAGATTCTAAAATACCATATTCCTTTCCTAATGCGATCTTTCCGTTGGTAAGAATATTATTGTCCCCTTCTTTGGTTGCTATCGCCTGTAGGTGTCCGATAACAGCTGGAACCGTTTTTTCAATTTTAGTTTTTGCTTCTTTTAAAGCGCTGAAATCTGCAGCAGGAGAACCCTTCTTTTGAGCAGTTGTCACGTTAAAAATAAGTAGTAATAGTACAATCAGTAAATTATATCTTTTCATGAGAAATTTTTAAAGCACTAAAATAAATATATTTTCTCAGTTTAAACATATTCATTTTAATTTTATTTAATAAAATTTAACAAGTTTTAAGAATTTAGATTATAATTCAATGATTTAGTATTGATAATTCAGCTGATAATGAATACGCATTAAAAATTTAACATATTTTAATTAAAAATATTTAATTGATTATCAGTTAGTTATGATTTATTAAGGTTTATCACTAAAAAAATAGTTGTTTGATTGATATTTATTTCTACATTTGTATAACTAATTTCATAGTGATATAGAAATTCATACAATATCATTAATGAATAAATGAACAGGATATGATAATTCAGACTTTAACAAAAGCAGAAGAACAAGTGATGCAATACCTTTGGAAAATTGAAAAAGGATTTCTAAAAGATATTCTTGATTTATTTCCAGAACCTAAGCCACATACCAATACGGTTTCTACTATTTTAAAAGTATTAAAGGATAAAGAGTTTGTGGATTATAATGTATACGGAAGGCAGCACGAATATTTTCCGTTGATCACTAAAGAACAATATTCTGGGAAAACCATGAAAAGCCTTGTGAAAAACTACTTTAAAGGTTCGTACAAAAGTGCAGTTTCCTTTCTTGTAGAAAAAAACGAAATGACTGTTGAAGATCTTGAAATGTTATTAAGCGAACTCAAAAAGAAAAACTGATGGAAACATTATTTCTATACTTTGGAAAAGTTATTTTATGCTCAGGTGTAACGTTTTTGTATTATCAGTTGTCTTTAAAGGACAAGACATTTCATCATTATAACAGATTTTATTTGTTATCGGCCATATTACTGTCATTATTATTACCCCTTATAAAGGTAGATGACTTTACAATAGAAGTGAATAATGAGGTGTACCTGTTAATAAATAAAGTACAGAATTTTAATTCAGATAAAAACATAAGCAATGACCACATTTATTTTAGAATTATTTTTTCAGCTTTGGGATTGGTTTCTCTCTATTTTATAGGAAGATTCATCTACGGGATCATCAAGATCCAGCAGCTTAAAAATCAATTTCATAAAGAGAGTTTTGATGGGATCAATTTTTACCATACCAATCTCACTGAAGCACCTTTTTCTTACTTTAAGAACCTATTCTGGAAAAATTCAATTGTATTGAACTCTGATATAGGTAAACAGATCTTAAAGCATGAAATGGTACATATTGAGCAGAAACATTCATTTGATAAAATTTTTATCGAAGTGGTTACTTCCGTTTTCTGGTTCAATCCGTTCTTTTATCTCATCAAGAAAGAACTTACATTAATCCACGAATATCTGGCTGATAAAAAGGCCGTCAAACAATCGGACACAAAAGCATTTGCGCAGATGCTTTTAGCAAGTCACTTTTCCGGAACACAGTTACCTGCAACCAGTCCGTTTTTAAGTTCAAATCTAAAAAAACGATTAAAAATGTTACAAAAACCCAAAACCAAATTCGGATATGCGCGAAGAATTTTTGCATTACCGGTTTTATTTACTGTTGCTTTTGCCTATATGGTAAATGCTAAGAATAAGGAAATTAAAGAATCGAATATAGCTATTCATGAGGCTGTAGCTCAAATTAAGGAAGAACCTCGGGTGAAAAATATGACCGAAATTAAAAAGGACACTATTACACCGGGTAGACTAAGCAAAATTGATGAGCCTCAGCAAAAAATATTAAGAAAAAGGGAAACTGAGAAACTAAAAGACCTTGGAAAGAAAATTCAGGAAAAAAGCCTGGCCTTAAAAGAGCTTAAACCTGAAAGTAAGGAGTTTCAAAAGAATGTCGATGAACTAAGTACACTTTCTGCAGAAATGGGAAAAATTACAAGTTCTGATGATTTTAGAATGGCTTATACGATCAATGCAAATGAAGTGAAAAAGATCAATGATTTTTTCAAATCTGATGAATGGAAAAATAAAGTAAAAGATCTTAAGAATAATATGGATATCGAAATTCCAGAAATTCCAGAAATTAACTTTGATTTCTCTGAGGTTCCGTCACCCCCATCACCTCCTAATGCTCCTCGAGTGAAAGTAATGAAATTCAAGGATATTAAAGACATGAAATGGGATGCTGCAGAACTTACTAAAGCTTCTGAAAATGCAAAAGGGGCTATGGAGTACGCAGCAAAAAGAGCTAAAATAGACAGGAAAAGAGCAAAACTTAATGAAAAAAGGGCTAAACTGGATGTTGAAAGAGCTAAGCTTGAAGCGGAAAGAAGAGCTTTAGATGGTAATAACAGAAGAGCGTATATATTTAATTCCAGTACCAGTTTCAGTGATTTAAAAGAGCCGGCTATGTTGATGCATGCAGACTTTGTAAAAAAAGACGGAAATGGAAATATTACGATGAATGGAGTGAAGAATTTTAAATTTAATGGAAATGATGATGCCAAAATTTTTATAGATGGCAAGCAGGTTACTAAAAAAGAGATGGAGGCATTAAATCCAGCTAACATAAAGAGTATGAATATTAATAAACGTTCAAAGGACGGAGATTCTTCCAGCGAAATAAGAATTGAAACCAAAAAATAAAGTTCCAACTGGCTTTGTTAATATTAAGGAAATTTATATTGACAAAGCCTTTTTTATTAATAAACTATGAAAAATAATATTCTACTCTTTTTGCTTTTAAGCCTATTTGCTAATGGACAGGTAAATCGATTTTATTATGATTACAAATATATTTCAGATTCCACCAATAAAGCAGATGTGAAAAGTGATGTAATGCTTTTGGATATCGATAAAAATGGTTCAAAATATTACAGTCGGGAAAAATTTGTATCTGATTCTACAGCAAAGGCTGATATTGCAAAACAGATGAAAGGCGGATTTGGGGGAAGTATCAATATCAAGAAAAATATAAAGCCGGGAATGATCTTTACAAGCGTTACAAAGACCTATCCCGACTATAAGGTGTCACTTTCAGAAAGAATAGGAACAACAACCTATAAAATATCGGAAGATCAAAAACCTGAATGGAAAATTCTTTCTGAAAAACAAAAAATAGGGGAATATAATACTCAGAAGGCAACAGCAACGTATGGTGGCAGGGAATGGATCGCATGGTTTAGTACGGATATTCCTTTTCAGGACGGACCATATAAGTTTTATGGACTACCAGGTTTAATTGTAAAATTGGAGGATAAAACGGGGTCGCATATAATGACTTTAGTTGCGAATAAAAAAACAACTATAAGTTCAGAAGAAGACGTGCAATTGCCGGGTGTTACAATGATTGGTTTAGGTGGTAAAGATATTGAGGTAACTAAAAAGCAATTTAAAAAAGCCTGGAAAGATTACCAGACGGATCCTACAAAAGACATGAAGCAAACCATGAGTACGCTTCCTCCCGGTGCTGTAGTAAGGATGAAAAATCAGGATGGGAAAGATATTGACACAAATGAGATGTACAAGAGCATTGAAAAGAAAGCAAAAGAAGATATGCAAAAAAACAATAACAGAATAGAACCTGATTTATACAAATAATAAAAAATCCCGAAACTGAATTTCGGGATTTTTTTTACCATATTGTTGTTAGCTATTAAGCTAATTTCTGAGAATCTGCGATGAACTGAGCCAATCCGCTATCCGTTAAAGGATGTTTCAATAAGCTCAAGATTGGAGGCAGTGGAGAAGTAATAACATCTGCACCGATCTTAGCACAGTCGATGATGTGCATTGAATGACGGATAGAAGCTGCTAAAATTTCTGTTTCATACATATAGTTATCAAAGATCAAACGAATCTCCTGAATAAGATTTAATCCGTCAGTTGAAATATCATCTAATCTTCCTAAGAAAGGAGAAACATAAGAAGCCCCTGCTTTCGCTGCCAAAAGAGCTTGTCCTGCAGAGAAAATTAAAGTACAGTTTGTTCTGATTCCTTTATCTGAAAAATATTTTAACGCCTTGATACCATCTTTGATCATTGGGATTTTTACCACAATGTTTGGGTGGATTGCTGCCAATTCATCACCTTCTTTTATCATTTCTTCATAAGTAGTAGAAAGTACTTCTGCAGAAATATCACCATCTACGATCTCGCAAATTGCTTTATAATGGTTTCTGATAGCTTCAGCTCCCTGAATTCCTTCTTTTGCCATTAACGAAGGATTTGTGGTTACACCATCTAAAATCCCAAGGTCTTTTGCTTCTTTAATTTGCTCTAAATTAGCAGTGTCAATAAAAAATTTCATTTTGTTAAATAGATTTATTTATGCAAAGATAATGAATACTTTGTGAGTGGAAAATTAATGGGGAGATACTTGCTGTTTTGTTAGAAGTTGAAAATTAAAGTTATCATTTATGAAGAATATAAATAAGAAACAATTTTTTTAAATTTGTTATCCATGAAAAATAATCTGTTTACAGCCCAGCTTGAAATTATCGGGATCAATCCTTTTATTTTTGTTCCAGAAGAGGTTTTAAAAATAATCTTTGAAGCTTCGGAAAGAAATAAAAGTCCAATACCGGTTAAAGGAACTGTGAATGGTGTAGAGTACAAACAGAATTTGATGAAGTATTTAGGGGAATGGAGGTTGTACATTAATCTTATTATGCTGAAAAATTCACCAAAGAGAATTGGAGAAATGTTGGAAGTTTCAATAGAATATGATAGTTCAGACAGAAGTATAAGCATTCATCCGAAACTGGATCAGGCAATTAAAGAAGATCCTGTTACGCTCCGTAACTTTGAAAATTTAATTCCTTCAAGAAGGTTAGAATTGATCAAGTACATCAACAATCTGAAAACTGAAGAAAGTATTCAGCGTAATATTGAAAAAATCATCAGGCATTTAAAAGGGGAAACTGATTTTTTCGGAAAGACAATTAATTAGAAATAAACCATTACAGTAAAGATTAAAAAAATCCGGGAAATTTTTCCCGGATTTTTTTAAACTATGAATTTAAAGTTTTGCTAAGTTTTACAGCATCCTGATTGCTAGGATCATACTGTATCGATTTAGCGATATGTTCTTTTGCTTTTGCAGGATCACTTTTCTGTTCTGTAAAGGCCAGATAAAAATAGGCGTAAGCTAAGTTCTTCTTATTTTGTTCCACTTCCTCTGGTTTTACAGTAGCGATATACTTTTCATAAGCAATTTTTGCATTGGCATCATCTTTAGCGGCTTGATATGCATAAGCCTGACTATAATAAGATGGAGCCCAGTCTGGTAATAATACAGATATTTTTTTCCAGGTAGCAACTGCGTTGGTCCAGTCTGACGCTTCTTGATATGCTGTAGCCAATTTTCCTAGTGATTCTGTATCCTTTGGATTGGCCTCGATTTGTTTTTTAAGGGCATCTATAGTAGTCGGACTTGACTGAGTTGCAGCAGTAGTAGCTGCTGTATCAGCTGTATTATTTGTACTGTCCGTTTTAGTAGTTTGTGCATTTAAAAAACTGGCACTTCCTACAAATAATAAACCTAAAAATAGATTTTTGATATTAATTTTAATCATTTTCATAATCTTATATTTTAAAATTCTATAGTCTAAAGTTCAATAATAATTCCACAAAGGCTCAAATTTTAGAAGCTTTAAGTTTTTTTAGAAAATATTAACGGATAAGTGTTTTTTTTTAGCTTAATTTTTGATTCGTTGATGTTTGAGTTTATCTTTGTAGTTCAACTATTTTTTTTACAAACCATATAATTTCCTTCTATGAATATCATATTAGCCTCAACATCCACAATTTTCGGCGGAGAATATTTAGAATACTTAAGAGAAGAATTAATACAGTTATATAAAGGAATTGACGAGATCATTTTTGTTCCTTTTGCCAGACCAGGTGGGATTTCCCATAACGATTATACATCAAAAGCCCGTTCTTTCTTTGAGACAATCAATATAAAGGTGAGGGGTCTTCATGAATTTGAAGATAAAGTTGAAGCTTTAAATAACGCCAAAGGATATTTTACAGGCGGCGGAAATACATTTTTATTGGTTAAAACTTTACATGAAGAAAATGTGATGAAAGTTTTAAAAAATAATGTAGAAAGTGGAAAACCTTATTTAGGATGCAGTGCCGGAAGTAACATAGGAGGACAAAATATGAAAACTACGAATGATATGCCGATCGTATATCCACCAAGTTTCGATTGTATGGGACTGGTTCCTTTTAATTTAAATCCACATTATTTAGATCCAAACCCTGAATTAAAACATAATGGAGAAACAAGAGAGACAAGAATTCTTGAATTTTTAACCCAGAATGACTTAAAAGTAGTTGGACTTCGTGAAGGAAACTGGATCAGAAGAATAGGCGAGAAAATTACTGTTGAAGGAAGTGAGTTGACCCGAATTTTCGAAAAAGGAAAAGAACCTTATGAAATTGAGACCGGAAGTTCATTAATTTAATTCAAACAATCTTTTTTATATTTGAATAAAGAATTGAATACTTAACATTTGTTTATCGTATAATAGATTTATGCAAATGAAGGATAGATCAATTTTATTAAACTAAAATTCAATGAAAAAAACACTTGCTGTTCTTATATTTTCTACACAAATAGTTTTTGCTCAAGATATTACTCAAAAATTAGATGATGCTACGAAAGATTTGATGAACTCTTCGGGAGGGATTGCATCCAGTTTATCTTTTTATGTAGCAGATGAAAAGGGAAATTTAATTTATGAATATCAAGGTAATAAAGGACTTTCTACAGCATCTACACAGAAAATATTTACAGCAGGAGCGGCATTGGAAACGTTAGGGAAAGATTATACTTTCAAAACGACATCAAGCTACTCAGGTGCTATCTCAGGAAGTACCTTAAATGGAAATCTTTTTATTGCTTCCAATGGAGATCCGACCTTGGGAAGCTGGAGGTATGAAGCTTATAAGCCCGAAAGTTTTAAGAAAAAACTCATTGAAGCTATTAAAACATTGGGGGTAGCAAAGATTTCTGGAGATTTAATTATTGATGATTCTTATTTTGATCATCAGACTATTCCCGGCGGCTGGCCCTGGGATGATCTTGGAAACTATTATGGAGCTGGAGTATGGGGAGTGAATTGGCGAGAAAATCAATTTGACATCAATATAAACGGAACTGAATTTAAAAGCTTTTCTTATCCTTTAGAAGGGGTACAATGGCTAAATGATCTGAATGCTGGTGGAAGTTCCGACCAGAGTCTTATTTTTACTGCACCACGCTCTAATGTGGCCCTGATTAATGGAACCTTACCAAGCGGTAAAACAGTAACGGTATCAGGAGCTACTCCTAATCCACCATTACAGTTAGGGGTGGAGGTGAAACAGTGGCTTAAAGAATCAGGAATTGATTTTTCGGGAAAAGTAATTACCAATTCGCAACTTGAAATGGAAGGAAAACAACCTCTTGAAACTCCAAAGAAAAATATAATCCTTACATATCAATCACCAACATTGGATAAAATTATTTATTGGTTTTTAAGAAAAAGTATTAACCTTTATGGTGAAACGTTAATTAAAACTTTAGGAAAAGAGAAAAAAGGAAATTCAAGTTTTAAAAGTGGAGTAGCTTACCTTAAAGAATTTTGGAAATCGAATGGTATCAATCCGAATATGATCAATTTTGCGGACGGAAGTGGCCTTTCTCCACAGAATTATGTTTCAGCAAAAGCAGAAGTACAGGCTTTATTATATGCTAAAAAACAATCTTGGTTTGAATCTTATTATGATGGTTTTCCTACTCAGGAGAATGGGATGAAAATGAAAAGTGGTACCATGAGGGATACAAAATCTTTTGCAGGGTATCAAACGGCTAAAGATGGAAAAAAATACGTATTTTCTATAATTATTAATAACTATCAGGGAAGTGGAAATGCAGAATTGCAAAAAATTCTGAATATTCTAAAATAAAGGAGTAATGAAAAATCGTCCGTTTTTATCGAGGATCAATAACTGGTTTGTATTTACATTACTTACGGTAATCGTTATTGCCTTGATCGTCTCTTCGAATATTCTCATTAAAAACTTAAGAGAGAAAGAGGCAGAAAGGATAAAAGTTTTCGCTACTGCCATAAAAATTTTACAGGATAACAAGCAGAAAAGCTCAGAAACACAAGAACTATTATTTGCGATCTTAACTGAGAATGATCAGATCCCATCGATTTTAACGGATGAAAATAAAGAACCTTTTATTTTTGAAGGAAGTTCACGGAATATTGCGAAAGAAATTCTTGCAAACCCACAGGAACTAAGAAAACTGATCGCAAAAATGGAAAATAATTATGCACCATTTGAAATTGAAGTGGCCAATGGTGATAAGCAGTTTGTTTTCTATGATAACTCATCACTGCTTAATAACCTAAGGTACTATCCTTATTTTCTGGGTTTATTCATACTCTCTTATCTGTTATTTTCATTCTGGTTCCTAAGAACGATTAAAAAGACCGACGAAGGATATGTCTGGGCCGGATTAGCAAAGGAAACAGCCCACCAGATAGGAACACCTCTTTCATCCATGATTGGATGGATGGAAATCATGAAATTGGAAAGTCCGGAATCTGAAGGGATTTATGAGATCGAAAAAGATATAGAAAGATTGAGAACCATCTCCGAGAGATTTTCGAAAATTGGATCTGTACCGGAGCTGAATGATATGAATTTTAATCAGATGATTCAGGAAAATTATGAATATTTAAAATCACGGATCTCTAAGAAGATCAGTTTTACCTTACAGTTGCCAACATATGTTATTTTGGTTCCCCACAATAAGATTCTGATGAGCTGGGTGATTGAAAATTTAGTTAAAAATGCGGTAGATGCAATGAAAGGGGAAGGTTCATTACAGATGTCTGTTTTTGAAAGAAATAAAAATATTCTGGTGGAAGTAAAAGATAGTGGAAGCGGAATGACAAAAAATCAGGCGAGAAATGCTTTTAAACCCGGTTATTCTACAAAGAAACGGGGGTGGGGATTGGGATTGTCGCTGGCAAAAAGAGTGGTACAGGAATACCATAATGGAGATATCAAAATCTCACAAACAGAAGTTGGAAAAGGAACTACTTTTAGGATAACCATTAAGAAAGCTTAATTAATTTATATTTAGTCTTACTATACTTGAATAAAACAAAAAAGCGGGGATTAGTCCCCGCTTTTTTGTTATTGTCATTTTGTTATTTCTTGCCAGTTAACCACTGATCCTGCAGTTTTTGTTCCGCTGGTGTTGGGCTAGCTTTAAACTGAAGTGATTCTTTTGTCAGTTTATCTAAAATTGCTTTTCCCTTAAGATCTATTTTATCAGTCTTGTCACCATTTTTTCTTAAGACAGTTACAGTAACATTTTGTCCGTCCTTAATTGTTTTGGTATAACTGATGAAAGCAGGTATGTTTTTAACATCAATCGTTTTTCCGTCTATTGCAAATACTTCATCCGTGATTTTAAAACCTATACTTTTTGCAAAAGGAGATAATGGAGAATTCTCATCAAAAATAAAAGTATTATTTTTTTCATTAAATCCTGTTTGATTTGGATCTTTGATCATCCAGAAAATAGGAGGTGTTTCCTGTTTAGTGACTTCAACACCAACCTGACTTAAATATTCTGCATAAGGAGTTGGTTGGCTGCCGGCAATATATTTGTTGTAGAAATCTTTGATCTGTGGATATCCGGTAACAGTGACTAACTCATCGATCAGTTTGTCATCTTTAAATGGCTTGTTTTCTCCAAATCTCTGAGATAGCTTTCTGATCATATCACGATATCCCATTTCACCATTCGACAACTTCCTCAATTCAATATCCATACACATTGCAAGCAATGCTCCTTTTTCATACACATTTCGGTATTGATCTTTATATGGTTCTACAAGTACATTTTTACTCATTACTGTAAAAGGCATCGTATCATTGAAGCTTTTTGAATTGCTTATTTTCTCGCCCATTCTCTTCAGGAATTCATCTTTATTGATCAATCCTTCCTGAATCTGGAATAAATTAGCAAAATATTCTGTTCCACCTTCATACATCCAAAGATGCTGAGACATTTTAGGATCTGCATAATTAAAATAATGAATTTCTTCAGAATGTGTTTTCAGTGGATTTACTGTGTGAAAAAACTCGTGAGAAACAACATCTGTAATCGTTTGGTCAATCGCTTCTTTCGGCATTAATTCAGGTAATACAACACTTGTAGACTCATGGTGCTCCAGTGCTCCGAAACCTTTGATGTGTGGTCCGTCTGAACCAGAAAGGTAAAGCATAATTGCATACTTTTTATTGGTATTCATATCACCCAAAAACTTCTTCTGAGCAACAACCATCTTTTCAAGATTTTCTTTAAAATCTGCAGCTTTATATTTTCCTGTTGGTGAATATACCCCTAAAACCAAATCCATACCTCCTGCATTGAAAGTAATATAATCAGGTTTTGTATACATTAATGGAGAATCTGTTACTTTAGCATAATTAGCCAGGGTAAAAGTATCTGTAGCTTCTGATTTATCCTGATCTACCAATGCTGTGGTTCCATAAAAATCATTTGGTTTCTGAATCACCAGCTGATAAGGTACATCCTGCATATCATCGATATACCCAATGAATCCATGAGTATTGATCAGGTATATTTTTCCTTCCTCGATATCTGTTCCTGAAGGAGAAAATACTGCTTTATGTTTTTCAGTATTACCTTCATCATCGAAACTATCGTTTACCAGATACGTTATCTTCGTTAAAAACTGTGCATTTTTAAGAGCATACGAATTGTCATCCACTTTAGTAAAAGCCAATTCTTTTCCTTTGTTGTCTAAGAATTTAATGCCTTCTATAAATCTGCCATAATCATCCACAGAATACGTTCCGGGAACTGTTTTTGGAAAATGGAATTTTACATTACCGGATTTCATTTTAGGGAACTCCATGGTAACGGCCACTTTATCGTCTTTCACATTGACTAAGTCAATATTGGTTTTAATAGACTGGGCATTGGCCAGAACTGCGGCTAGAATACCTAAGCTAAGTGCTATTTTTTTCATTGATTAGAATTTATAGTTAAGTAGTTGCTCTAAAAATGATTTTGTTACAGATTGAAGTCAAATAACGTATTAAACTTTTCTTAAATTTTATTCACATAAAGTGACTAAAAAATAAAAATACTGAATTTATGATTTAATAATCTTGAATTTTTACTTCTATTGCACCTTCTTATAGTTGATATAATAATTCTTATTAAACTCTATTGGGGTACCTTTTTTCAACTTTACCGTCTGCCATTCTTGGGTTGGAGTTATCGTTTGATCTCCATCTATTCTGATAGGAAGTTTAATATTCTTAACGACGTTCGTATATCTGAATTTTAACGTTTCTCCTTGCTGAGAATATTCAAGTGTAGGAATTTTAATTGTTCTTAAGTATTGATTAAAGATACTTGAAAAATCAATACCCGATTTAGAATTGATATAATTTTCAATTTGTTGAGTAGTTACAGTCTGATGATAGAATTCTTTATTTAAACCTCTTAAGATCTGTCTGAATTTGTCATCGTTATTGATTATCTGTCTGATGGTGTGGATCATATTCGCTCCTTTAGGATACATATCTCCACTGCCTTCATTGCGAACTCCATATTTACCAATAATCGGAACATCGTTACTTACAATATTTCGAATTCCGATTGCATAAATATCCGCAGATTTTTTATCCAGGTATTTTTCGGTGAAAAGAACCTCAGAATAGTTGGTGAAGCTTTCATGGATCCACATATCAGCCTGGTCTTTTGCTGTAATATTATTGGCAAACCATTCATGTCCGCTTTCATGAATAATAATAAAATCCCATTTCAGTCCAACCCCAGTTCCGGATAAGTCTTTTCCCAGATACCCATTCATATATTTATTTCCGTAAGCAACACTACTTTGATGTTCCATTCCCAGGTAAGGGGAGTCAACCAGTTTATAAGAATCTTCATAGAAAGGATATGGGCCAAACCAATACTCAAAGGCTGAAAGCATTGGCTTTACCTGTTGGAATTGTTTTTTTGCTTTATCTAAATTGTAATCCAATACCCAATAATCCAGATCCAGTTTTCCTTTTTCACCATTAAAAGTATCTTTAAAGTTTACATATTTTCCAATGTTTGGAATGATAGAGTAGGCATTAATAGGATTTTTAACCTCCCAGGTGTATGTGGTTTTATCGCCTTCTGTTTTTTTATCAATTAATTTTCCATTCCCCACACCTACAAGATCTTTAGGTGTAATAATCTTCATGATCATTCCATTGTCAGGTTCATCACTCCAGATATCTTTGGTAGGAAGCCATATTGAAGCTCCGATTCCTTCATCAGCAACACTCATCCATGGATTTCCATTTTCATCTTTGGTAAAAACCCAGCCTCCATCCCAAGGTGCCTTTTTAGCAATGACAGGATTTCCGGAATAGGTAACATCGATGGTATATTTTTCTCCTTTTTTAAAATTCTTATTGGTCGTAATAAAAATAAAATCACCATCCTGTTTGAATTCACTAATAGGAAGACTTCCTTCTATTTTATCAGCTTTCATAGGTTTTTGGAGATCAATTTGAAAGATGGGGTTAGTTACGTCCTTGATGATCTCAAAACTGATTTTATTTGTTCCCTTGATGCTTTTCTGGTCGAAATCGGGTTCTACCGAAAGCTCATACTTCTTAACATCCCAAAAGTTTCTGAATTTAGTGTTAGACCCTTTTAAAGTATCTTGTTTTGTAAAGGTTTCAGGTTTCTCGAAGAACTGACCAAAAGCCAGGCCTGATGCAAATAAAAGTGTATATGATAGTTTTTTCATTTTTAAACTTTATTAATAATCTTTTCAAAAATAGAAAATTAAATTAACAGCAAAATTGTGAAAAAGCAAAAATATAAATAATGGAAAGAAATTGTCCGTATTAAAAGCATAAAAAAGCCCGGCTGCATTGCCGGGCTTAACCTAAAGAATTTTATTTTTTACTTTTTAATAAATTTCAAATTGGAAGTTGTGTTTTTGTCTTCTATTGAAATGACATAAGCTCCTGCAGTCAGTTTTGATACCGAGATTTTATTATCTGTGATCTGGCCAGTCATTACAATCTGGCCAGTCATATTAATGATGGTATATTTGGCTTTTGCGGAAACTTTAGTTACGTTTAATAGGTCGCTTGTTGGATTAGGATAAAGCTGAATGGAATCATTGTCCTTTGTTATGTTGTTGGTATTAAGTGTATTATCCTGTATTCTGATTGGGTAGTCCTCAATCTCTCCGTATGATGGACTGATACATGCATCTAGTGGCTGCTCGTCACTCATCATCACTCTCATTATAGTATCTTTTCCTGTATAGGCATTTGCAGGTACTGAGAAGGTTCCGGAAACAGGGGTTGTTTCATCAGGAGCACTGGTGAAAATTATTTCATAATCGGAAAAGATTCCATCTCTATTGAAATCTATCCAAGCGGTTACTCCATCGCTAAATTGACCTTCCGGCCATTGTTTTGTTATGCTAATTTCATTACCTGAAGATCCTTTTGTAAGGGTAATTAGTTTTGTAGGATCTGTAGTATAGTCTGTATAAGGTGATGGACCACTGTCATTTGAAATAGCAGACATTCCATTAGGGGTTACTGTAACATTGGATATGAATTCAAATCTAGGAAATGAAGAAACTGTACAAGGAGAAATTGTAAGAGTTGTGAAGTTAATAGATGTAGAATAGTTCCCGATAGTGGATCCACATATATTGGCTATCTGAACTTCATATTGGGTATCTTCATCTAATCCGGAAGCATAATAAGAGTTTGTTGCTACAGGAGTTGTTGTCCATGTGGCAGTTCCTGTTTTTCTATACATTAGTGAATAGGTAGCTCCTTGCAGGGCAGGCCAGTTTATGCT
The DNA here is from genome assembly GCF_018613715.1 of Chryseobacterium sp. ISL-6. Lineage (GTDB taxonomy): Bacteria > Bacteroidota > Bacteroidia > Flavobacteriales > Weeksellaceae > Chryseobacterium > Chryseobacterium paludis. Next base: position 15,588 of record NZ_JAGGPT010000001.1, read on the forward strand.
GGCAGAAGATTTTGTAATCCCGGAAATAGAAACTCCTGTTGGAGCTGTTGAAGAACAGGCTTCTGAGGCTGAGACAGTAGCATTGCCTATGGCATAAAATATATTATCGACAGCACTTACCCTTATTTTTAAACTTGAACCTGTGGCAAGCGAAGCGAATGAATAGGGCTCTGCTCCATCATTAGGGGTCGATGGGGTAATAACTGTCCAAGTATTTCCATTATCTGTAGTATAGTCTATTTTAACGTTTGATACATTATAGATGCTGTTATTAGTATCTACAACATCCCAGGTAATAGCTCCGGGTATATCATTGTACACTGTAGATGAGGTTACTTTAAATGGCCCATCATTCCCAACAACTATTTTGGCTAGAGCACTTTGTGTCTGCTGTTGAGTAACAGCTGGATTATTGTCTCTTACAGTTACCTTAAAGTTCATTTCTCTGGTTACATCGGATACGGTTTCCCAATCCTGAGTGTTGGTAAGGGTTCCATTAAGAACACTTGAAAACTTTGGAAAATATCGTGTTGGGGAATCTGTAGGAAGTAATGATCTGAAATTGGCTCCATCAGTTCGGGTAGGACTTACCTGATCAAGCGTAGTTGATGCAAGATCATATTGCTCCCATGTATAGGTCATCGGGTCATTTTCTGTATCTATTGCAGAGGCTGTCAATACGAAGGCGGTTCCTTTGGGAATTGTTTTATTAGTAAATGCTTGTATTGTCGGTGGAGTGTTTGTAATAGGGGTTACAATACCGCAATTTTGAGAGTTTGTATATGCCTGTACCTGTTCAATGTTTCTGATGTGAAAATAAGGATCTGAATTCATCTGTACATTAGCGGTGGTAATTCCTGCATATCCCATAATCGTTGACCCTGATCCGGGCTCCATTTGAGAGCCATGTAGCTTAGTAGACATTGTGTGTTCAGCACCAAACTGATGGCCTAATTCATGGGCAACGAAGTCTATATCAAAGGTATCGCCGTATGGTTGATCAACTGTGCTAGGTGAGGTGATCCCTGCTCCTTTTGAAGTTTTATCATCATTATTGAAAGGGTTTCTACATACATTTCCGATATCACCAGCAAGTCCTCCGGCACCTCTGTGTCCAAAGAAGTGTCCAATATCGTAAGCGTTGTTACCTATGGTAGAGGTAAGGGTTTGTTGGATCTCTAAAATCCATTCCTCAGGATAGTTCCACCTGCTCTTTTGTACATCCCATATAACATCTGAATAAGGATCTGTAGCAGGATCCGTAAATATCAGCTGTGGGAGATCCTGAACAATCATATGGACACCAAAGTCCTTTTCAAAAACACCATTTACCCGGTTCATGGTTGTATTGATGCGGGCTGCAGCACCAGGAACACCTCCTGCGAGTTGGGTATATTCACCATTTACAGAGATCGCTAATCTGTACGTTCTGTATTTCTGGTCATTACTTTTAGCCAAATTTCCTATATTATTGCCATTTCTTTTTGATCGCAATAACTTTTTCATCTGCTTTTTTGATTGCTCAGATTCGGATGTTTTACATTCAAAAGGACTCCCGTCCGATGTTTTATTAGATTTAAAGAATACTCCGTATACATCTTTTTCTTTATTGATGGGTTCTATAAATTCATATTGCCCTGTTTTGGTATCAAAAAGCATCGACTGGAAATCATTGGGAGCAGTACTGAATCTAATCTGCTTACTGGGATTATCCAATCCAACACCTGAATAGGCTCCAAGCTCATATCTGTCAGCCATTGATTTTTCAACTGAAGGGGAACTGTAAACAGAGAATCTTTCAATCCTGCCGTTTGTTGTAGGTAAAGAAATAACTACAGGAGTAGCTCCTTTTCCAGCTTCTGGTGCATTTTTCAAAAGCTCTCTCAGGGAATTGAGATCAACTTTATAAGAATAGATTACCTTTACTTCTTTCCTTATTGGAGTGATCTTTTGGGAAATAGGCTCCCAACGCTGTGCATGTAAACTCGTTAGGCTGGTAGCTAACGCAAATGCGAAAATAAATTTCTTGTTCATCGTGTTTATAATTAAATTGATTTAATTTATGTTTTTGTTGCAAAAATAAACATTTAATTATAAGAATATTTGTTTTTATGCTTATTTTATGATTTTTGTTTGTTTATATGAGTGTTTTTTTTATAATAATGATAATTTGTTTATTATTTGTTTTAATGCTGTTGTTTTAAAGAAAAAAATAATTTGAGTATTTAATGTTTACAGGAAAAAGAGCCGATTCTCAATGATGAAAACCGGCTCTTTTTATTATAAATTAATTATTTATTTCTGAACGACAGGAAGATTTCCGTCACGCTTCTGAACTTTTTTGTAGGTGTAAGAACACATTACAATACTGAATTCATACAATAAAAGCAACGGTAATGCTGCCATGATCATGCTTAAAACATCTGCAGGAGTTATAATAGCAGCGACTACCATAATAAGAACAATGGCATGTCTGCGGTAAGTCCGCATGAATTTTGGATTTAAAATTCCTATGCTTGTAAGGAAGTAAATCAGAATTGGAAAAAGGAAAACAACCCCCATTCCCAGAACTACCTGTAAAAACAAAGTGGTATAATCACTTAAATCGTAAAGGGGGATAATGATATCTGAAATCTTAAAGATCACCCCAAAGTTAACCGCAAAAGGAAGGATTAAAAAATATCCGGATAAAACTCCTGACATAAATAAAATCCAAACTGCATTGATAATGAAAATTGAGTTTTTCCTTTCATTAGGATGTAAAGCAGGACCTATAAAACGCCATAATTCCCATACAATATATGGAAATGCCAAAACAATCCCGCCAAAAATAGAAACAGCCATCATTACATTGAACTGTTGGTAAAGTCTTTGTACACGAACAGGAAATTCTTTAGGTAGATGAATACTATCACTTCCTAATATTATTCTTGAAAAATGATTGACAATTCTAAAAGTAGGGAAGTCATTTCTTGTAGGTCCAAAAAAGATATGGTCCATGATCCAATTGATATTAAAACCAATAATAAAAGCGGCGATTATAATAGCAATAATTGAGCGGACAAGATGACCTCTTAATTCTCCAATATGTCCCAGAAAGGACATTTCTTTACCTTCACTCACAGAATATGTATTTAAGCTTCAAATTTATGAAATATTTATAGAATCTGGTTTTTAATTTATCAGGGCTTAAGTCTGGCCTTTAAATAAAACTCCAAATATCTGAGTTTAGTTAATTCCTTCGTCCAGCAGTTTATGCAGATCTATAATTCCGAAATACTTACCATTCTCAGTAACGATAAGTTGTCCGATGTTATTTTCTTTCAGAACTTTCATAGCTTCTTTAGCTAAAACATTTTTTTCGATTGTTTTTGGATGAGCAGACATGATATCTTTAGCCAAAACCTTGGAAACGTCTTCACCTTTCAGAAGCATTCTTCTTAAATCCCCATCTGTGATCACGCCGATAATTTCTTCGTCGTTGGTGACTACAGTGATTCCGTGGCTTGATGCACTGATTGAAATAATAACATCTCTTACAGGAGCATCTTCTGTAACCTGAGGTTTTTGTGAAGAAAGAAACTGTTCAACTCTTGAGGTTAAATTTTTCCCTAAGCTTCCACCAGGATGGAATTTTGCAAAATCATTTTCTTTGAAATCATTAAGTTCCATCAAGCAGATTGCCAAAGCATCTCCAAGAGCCATTTGAATGGTAGTGGAACTTGTGGGAGCGAGTTTATTGGGACAAGCTTCCAAATCAACATGGGTATCAAGAATAATATCAGAAAATTCTGCCAGTTTACTTTTTTTATTACCGGTCATTCCAATTAATGCAGAAGAATAATCTTTTAGAAACGGAACGAGATTGGTAATTTCCGGAGAGTTTCCAGAATTTGAGATACATAAAACAACATCTTGTTTTTGAATTACTCCCAGGTCTCCATGAATGGCTTCTGAGGCGTGTAAAAACTGAGAAGGAGTTCCTGTAGAATTTAATGTGGCCACAATTTTATTTCCAACGTGAGCTGATTTTCCAATTCCTACAACGATTAATTTTCCTTTCGCAGAATGAATAACCTCTACTGCTTTTACAAATTGATCATCTATTCTGTTCTTTAATTTTTCAAGTTCTGAAATTTCTATTTCTAATGTACTTTTTGCTATTGAAATGATATTATCTCTTTCCATTTTTACCTTTACAGTTTGTATACAAAATTCTTCCGATATAAATTTATACTTTAAAAAGAATATTTAATATAAATTTTATTTTTTATAAATTCGTTCGCTTTTATTATAAGCAAAAATTTTATAACTTTGGATTAGATGCAAATTTAGCAATAGAAAATTAGATGAGCGCAAAAAAAGCCAATTTATCAGGCGAATTGAAAAAGTATTTCGGGTTTTCTACTTTTAAAGGTCAACAAGAACAAATCATAGAAAACCTGTTAGAGGGGAAGGATATATTTGTTTTAATGCCGACAGGAGGAGGTAAGTCATTATGTTACCAACTTCCGGCACTTATTTCCGAAGGGACGGCAATAGTAGTTTCTCCCTTAATAGCTTTAATGAAAAATCAGGTAGATGCCGTAAATGGTCTTTCATCTGATGATGGAGTAGCCCATGTTTTAAATTCATCATTAAATAAAACACAGACTAAACAGGTCTTTGATGATATTAAAAGTGGTAAAACAAAATTACTCTATGTTGCTCCGGAATCATTAATTAAAGAAGATTATCTCGATTTCCTTAAGGAAGTTAAAATTTCTTTCTTTGCTATTGATGAGGCACACTGTATTTCAGAATGGGGGCATGATTTCAGGCCTGAATACAGAAATTTAAAAACAATTATTGATAAAATCGCAGATGTTCCTGTGATCGCACTTACCGCAACGGCAACCCCAAAAGTTCAGGATGACATCCAGAAAACCTTGGGAATGATTAATGCATTGGTATTTAAAGAAAGTTTTAACAGGGCCAATTTGTTCTATGAGGTTCGCCCGAAGGTTAATGTAGATCGGGAAATCGTTAAATTTATTAATCAGCATAAAGGTAAATCAGGAATTATATACTGTTTGAGCCGCAGAAAGGTAGAAGAGTTTGCCCAGTTATTACAGGTGAATGGGATCAATGCACTACCTTATCATGCCGGTTTGGATCAAAAGGTAAGAGTGGCTAATCAGGATAAATTCCTTATGGAAGATGCTGATGTTATCGTTGCTACCATCGCATTTGGGATGGGGATTGATAAACCGGATGTCCGTTTTGTAATCCACTATGATTTTCCAAAATCCTTGGAAAGTTATTATCAGGAAACAGGACGTGCCGGAAGAGATGGCGGAGAAGGATATTGTTTAGCTTTTTATGATCCTAAGGATATTGAAAAGCTTGAGAAATTCCTGGCTCAGAAGCCTGTTTCTGAAAGAGAGATCGGGTTGCAGCTTTTAAATGAAGTAGTAGGTTATGCTGAAACTTCTATGAGCAGAAGACAGTATATTCTATATTATTTTGGGGAAATTTTCGATCCTGTTACCGGTGAGGGAGCTAAAATGTGTGATAATGCATCGAATCCACCAAAATTAAAAGATGCCACGAAAGATTTGAAAAAGGTTCTGGAGCTGATCAAAGAAACCGGAGAAAAATTTAAATCTAAAGATCTGATCTCTGTTATCGTAGGAAAAGAAAATGCGGTGACAAAGTCCTATAAATTAGAACAAACTTCTTATTTCGGTTTCGGAAAGGAGGAAAAAGATAATTACTGGAAAACAATTCTAAGACAGGCGACTGTTCAAAACTTTTTACAAAAGGATATTGAAACTTATGGTGTTTTAAAGATTTCTGAAAAAGGGCTACAGGTTTTGGATAATAAATTAGAACATGCCTTTTTAATCGCCGAAGACCGTGAATTTGATCTGTCACAAACAAAAGCAGAGAGCGATCAGGTTCAAATGGAAGCGGGAGGTACTATGGATAAGAATTTATTTGGACTTCTAAAAGAACTAAGAAAAAAGGTAGCTAAAAAATACGGAATTCCTCCTTACACGGTATTCATGGATCCTAGTTTGGAAGACATGACGATTCAATATCCGATCACGTTGGAAGAAATAGCTAAAATTTATGGAGTAGGTGAAGGAAAGGCAAAAAAATATGGTAAGGAATTCGCAGATTTTATAAAAACTTACGTCGAAGATAATAATATTGAGCGTACTCAGGATATGGTTTTGAAGCAGGTTGCCAATAAATCCAGCCATAAAGTATTTATCATTCAGAGTACAGATAAAAAAATTGATCTTGAGGATATTGCAAGAGCCAAGAATTTAACGATGAATGAATTGTTAAAAGAAATGGAAAGTATCGTTTATCAAGGGACAAAGCTGAATATCGATTATTATGTTGAAGATAATTTTGATGAAGATATTGTAGATGGTTTCATGGAATTCATGAATGACTCTGAGAGTGACAGTATGAAAGTACTTTTGGATGAATTCGGAGATGAGCTTTCTGATGAAGAGGTAAGAATGCTAAGGATAAAATTCATTAGTGACGTCGCTAATTAAATTTAAAAATATGAACCTTATCCGATATTATGGGTAAGGTTTTTTTACTATAATGAAAAAGATTTCTGTTATTTTTATTCTGCCTGACTTGGAAACCGGAGGTGCAGAAAGGATTATTACCACTATTGCAAATCATCTTTCAAGGGATCGTTTTGAACCTAAGATTTTGCTTTTGCGTAAACAGGGTGGATACCTTGAATTCCTCAAAAAAGATGTTGAAATCATTGATATCAATACGAAAAGAATCAGACATTCATTAAAACCTATTCTTTCGGAAATCTATCGAAGAAAACCGGATATTGTATTTTCTGGATTTGGAGAAGTTAATGCCTATTTATCTTTATTTATAAAGCTTTTTCCAAGGACTAAATTTATCGCCAGGGAAACCAATGTGGTGAGTGAGCATGTTACCCGTAAAGAAATCAGGTTTTTCTATAAATTTTATAATAACTATCAGCAGATCATTGCACAAAGTGATGATATGATGAAGGATCTTACGAAGAATTTCAATATACAGACTCATAAGATCGTAAAAATAAATAACCCTGTAGATTTTGATTTTATTGATCAGAAGCTATCCATTTCCAAAAAACCGGAATGTTTTAAATATAATTACAAAAATGTTGTAGCCATAGGAAATTTATCTTCCAGAAAAGGATTTGATAATTTATTAAAGGTTTTTTCAAGATTAAAGAATGAAAATATTTTACTTCATATTTTAGGTGATGGTAAGGACAGAGAAATCCTACATCAGATGAAAGATTTTCTGGGACTAAAACATGTTTTCTTTCATGGAAGGCAGGAAAATCCATATCAATATTTAAAATATGCAGATCTCTTCATACTTTCTTCCAGATATGAAGGCTTTCCTAATGTACTGTTGGAAGCCGGAGCCTGTGGAACTTACGCTTTAGCTAATAATTGTCCCGGAGGAATTAATGAGATCATCCAGCATCAGGTTAATGGCGAAGTTTCTGATATTGATAATCATGAAGATTTTTCTCAAAAGATCATGAGTATTTTACATAAAACGTACGATAAAGACGCTATTAAAAATTCTATTAAATCAAGATTTTCAAAGAATATTATCCTGGATAAATATGAGAAAGTGCTGTTAGACCTTATGAACAGGTAATTTAATAGATATGATCATTGAAGGGGTTTCTTTTTCAGGAATAGCAGTAGCGCTTTTATGTATACTTCTTCTTCTTTCAAAAAAACGGAAAAGGCATGATGATCATTATTTGATCTTATGGTTACTAGTCTGCATAACCAATCTGAGTTATTATGCATTTTCCAATTTCCTTCCTGCAAGTTTACAGAGTTTTGGGTTTACACTGCCCGTACTCAGTGTAGCTATGCTCTATCTGTATGTGATTTCGATGACTTTTAATATCCAATTTAGGTTCACATACATTCTGAAACATGCCCTGTTTTTCATAGTTTATAATTTTGTTTTCATAATGGTTTCCATCTTTTATGAAAAAATTGTATTCATTGATGGCATCCCTTATTTTAGTGCCCGGGGAAACAACCTGCTTATTAATGCACTGACTTTGCCGATGGCAGTTGCTCCGATACTATATATAATCTTCAGTTTTTTAGCATTGAAAAAATACCAAAAGCTCCTTCCTGAATATTATTCAACTTTAGAGAAGATTAATTTAAACTGGATGCAATACATCATTCTTTCTCTTATTATTCTTTTTTTCATCGTTATCGGGATTATATCATTTGGGACAAAATTAAATGCAATTCCTATCAATCATATTTTTAAAATAGTGGGTGCAGTACAGGCAATCTATATATCCTGTATTGTGTTTTTCAGTTTAAGACAAAGCATTGTTATCAATCAGAATATTTCTTTCACTAATGAGAATAAGGAAAAGACAGCTTTGCCCGATGATAAACTCGTTGGACTATCCCAAAATGTACTCGCCTACATGGCTGATGAAAAACCATATCTTAATGAAGAACTCAGCCTTTCCGTTTTATCCGCTTCATTGGGGTTATCAACAAACCAGCTTTCACAAATCATCAATCAGACATTGGATACTAATTTTTATAAGTTTGTCAATGCGTATCGGGTAGAAGAAGTAAAATGTAGGCTGAAGAATCGTGAATATAACCGATATTCTATTCTGGGTATTGCTTATGAATGTGGTTTTAATTCAAAATCAACTTTCAATAAAATATTTAAAGAAGAAACAGGTATGACACCTTCTGAATATAAGAGATTTTCCCAAACGAATTAGGTCCTGATCTATAGAATAAGACGAATAAGATAGGTGTTTTAATGATTTTTGCATTCAAAAATATATGGACGCAAATTTTCATTTAACCAATATTATCATTCATGTTATAAGCGGGACTATTGCGCTTTCTATCGGTTTTCTTATTCTGCTTAAAAAGAAAGGAACACTATTTCATAAAAAAGCAGGTGTTTTGTTTGTATTCTTTATGGTTTTGATCATTATTACAGGTATTTTAGGAGTTGTAGTTTTCAAGCGTAATTTATTTTTACTCGTGATCACAGTTTTGGCGGGTTACAATACGTATTCGGGAGTAAGAATTGTGAAAATAAAGACCAATACTTTATACCTACAGGATGTGTTAGTAATGATACTGGCAATGATCATCACATTATTTTTTTTATATTATTTAAAATCTATTGGTTTTTATTGGAGTCCTGTTGTTATTTATTCAACAGTAGGATATTTATTTCTGGTTATTTTCTATGATGTAGTAAGATACTCGATTCCTAAATTCAAATATGGTAACCTTTGGATGTATGAACATTCCTGTAAGATGATCAGTGCATTAAGTGGATTATTATCAGCTTTTATAGGTACAGTTTTATCAGATTACAAACCTTATAGTCAGATACTCCCTTCCGTATTGATGACTTTTGTGATGGTACTTTTTATCATACAGATTTACCGGAAAAATAAGAGACAGCATTTGTAAAAATCTCCTGTCGATTTTAAATAAATTACTATATTGCTTCCCAGTCTAAGATTAAATCTATGAATCCGATCTCAAAAATCAACTGTACATGCGAAAGTCCACCCATTAGCTATAAAGATTATGATAGTTATGAATTGGGAACGGACCATACCAATGGAAGATATGGTGAAGTAACGATTGAAATATGCAGAAGATGTAAAAGAAAATGGGTTAAATATTTTGTTGAATATGAATCTTTTTCCAGATCAGGAAGATGGTACCGAGGAATTATTAATGATAAAAATATTGAAAAAATTACTCCTGAAAATGCCATAGATTATATTGAAAACATGGAATGGTATCTTTATGGTGGGTCTTATTTTTCGCATACAGGAGCAATAGGAAAAGGGAAAGTATATGTTGATTTATAACTTTCAGAAAATGGATAACGGGTGGTATTTTAAAATTGATAAATCTCACTTTGGTGCTTGGTAATTTATCATTAAATTTGTGAGACTTAAGATAGATAATAATAACAAATTCATAAAATAACATGAGTCAATTCGATGTTACCGTAATAGGTTCTGGTCCTGGTGGTTATGTTGCTGCTATTCGTGCTGCACAATTAGGCTTCAAAACAGCAATTATTGAAAAATATTCAACTTTAGGCGGAACTTGTCTTAACGTTGGATGTATTCCTTCAAAAGCACTTTTAGATAGTTCTGAACATTTCGAAAATGCAAAGCATAATTTTGCAAGCCACGGAATCATTATCAATGAGCCGCAGGCAGATATTGCAAGAATGATAGAGCGTAAAAACGAAGTTGTAGATCAGACAACTAAGGGAATCCAGTTTTTGATGGACAAAAATAAAATCACTGTTTTTGAAGGATTGGGAAGTTTTGAATCTGCTACTCAGATCAAAGTAACTAAAAACGATGGTTCTTCTGAAACGATTGAATCAAAATATACAATCATTGCAACAGGTTCTAAGCCGTCTTCACTTCCTTTCATTACGCTTGATAAAGAAAGAGTGATCACTTCTACAGAAGCGTTGGCCCTTAAAGAAATCCCTAAGCATTTAGTAGTAATCGGAGGGGGTGTAATCGGTCTTGAATTAGGTTCCGTATATTTAAGATTAGGAGCTCAGGTAACAGTAGTTGAGTTTATGGACAAGATCATTCCTGGAATGGACGGTGCATTAAGTAAAGAATTGACTAAAGTTCTTAAGAAACAAGGAATGAAGTTTATGCTTTCTACGGCTGTTTCTGCAGTGGAGAGAAATGGAGATACTGTAAAAGTTACCGCTAAAGATAAAAAAGGAGAAGAAGTAGTTGTAGAAGGAGATTATTGTTTAGTTTCTGTAGGAAGAAAGCCTTATACAGAAGGTCTTGGGCTTGAAAAAGCAGGTGTTGAGCTTGATGAAAGAGGAAGAGTAAAAACAAACGATCACTTACAAACTAACGTTTCTAATATCTACGCGATCGGAGATGTGATCAAAGGAGCGATGCTTGCTCATAAAGCGAGTGAGGAAGGTACTTTGGTTGCTGAAATATTAGCAGGTCAAAAGCCACATATCAACTATAACTTAATTCCTGGTGTTGTTTATACATGGCCTGAAGTTGCTGGTGTTGGTAAAACTGAAGAGCAACTGAAAGAAGAAGGTGTTGCTATTAAAGTTGGTTCATTCCCAATGAGAGCTTTAGGAAGAAGCCGTGCAAGTGGTGATGTTGATGGATTGGTTAAAATCATCGCTGATGAAAAAACGGACGAGATTTTAGGAATGCATATCATCGGAGCCAGAGCAGCTGACTTAATTGCAGAAGGCGTAATTGCAATGGAATTCCGTGCAAGTGCTGAAGACGTAGCAAGAAGTTCTCATGCTCACCCAACGTATGCAGAAGCGATCAAAGAAGCTGCATTGGATGCTACAGGTAAGAGACCTATTCATATCTAATATTTTATTGAAAGATTAAAAATTTCAAAATTTAAATAAAAAAAGAGAAACCTATTTTAGGTTTCTCTTTTTTTTGGCATAGAAATAGAGATGCACATATAAAGTAAAATAAATGAAAAAAATATTTATTGGTTTAGTATTGTTCGCCGGAATTTATTCTTTTGCTCAGGAAGCTGGAAAAGCAGGTGAACTCTTAAAAAATGAAGCTTCAAAGACAGAAATGCAATCTGCAAGAACACAAGGTTTCGATAATAAAAACAGCAACAAAAATAATTCAGGTTTTAGGAATCAGAATAATCAAAATAATGGTTTCAGGACTCCAAATTATCAATGGAATCAAAACTATGGTTATGCCGAAGTTTTTCTAAGAATTCCAGAATTGGGTTACTTTACCGTTGAACTAGGAGATCAGGCAATTTCTAATGGTTCGGGTAAATATCGTTTTTTTGATTTGCAGTCTGGTAGAATGCCAATATCCATTTATGATAATGGTTTTCTAATTTATAAAACCACTTTAATGCTTCGGAATAATAACAGATTGGTATTGGATTTTTTTACGAATGAAGGCTTGTATCTATTGGATTCATATCCTGTCAAGAGCCAGTCTTATGGTTTTAATGATTGGAATGATGTATGGAATGATCCTTATGGGAATCAATCAGGAAATTGGAATCAGTCAGGAAATGCGATGGATGATCGTACTTTTAGTCAGTTTTTTGAAATGTTGCAAGACAATGAGAAATTTGATGATGGAAAAATTCGTATGATCAATCAGCAAATGCGTAATTCAATGTTTTCTTCTCGGCAAATAAGAGACCTGGTAAAGTCTTTAAGTTTTGACAAAAATAAATTGGCGCTGGCTAAATCTATGTATCGTAATTGTGCAGATAAAAACAAGTATTTTTTGGTTTATGATGCCTTTGATTTCGATAGCAGCAAACGGGAATTGATGGAATTTATAACAAAATCATGATAAAAGGAAGGGAAGCTTAGTGCTTCTTTTTTTATTGTATCACTTTCATTTTCTCATAAAATTTAGATGATTTTACCGGAGCCATATTAAACTGTACTCCAAAGTAATTCCTTTAAAATTTTTTTTCTTTATCAATTTTTAAATCATAACCTGTATTGAGATGCTTGAAATTAAAGAGTGATAGGCTTATTCTTGGTTCTATAGAATATGGATTTATCTATCTTCAATGATTATTTATTAATGATTAATTTTATATTTCCGTACCTTTGCAGACTAATTCAATCATTAATGCAACTCGGAAGAACTCAGACTTTAAAAATTTCAGAAAAAAATAATTCAGGATGGATCTTAAGTGATGAATCTGGTGAAAAAGCTTTTTTGCCTAAGGTGTTCACTCAGGAAGATAAAGAAATTGATGATGAGGTTGAGGTTTTTGTTTATCAGGATGATGGTAAATTAAAAGCAACAACCGAAATTCCATTGGCTGAAGTGGGAGAGTTTGCTGTAATGAGCTGTGTAGAAAGTCTTCCTAGTGGAGCTTTTATGGATTGGGGAATTATTAAAGATTTATTTATTCCTTACAAACAGCAAAAATCCAAGATCATTGAAGCAAAGAGATATCTTGTATATCTTTATGTAGATGAAGATATGGACCTGATTACAGGGACCACAAAATTCAAAAGAAATCCTCAATATGAAAATCTGCCATTCCAAAAAGGCGATAAAGTAGATTTGATCATGATGAATGAAAGCGAAATAGGCTGGAATGTGATCATCAATAAAAAATATATCGGATTGATTTATGCTTCTGATGTTTTCAAAAAACTGTATCCATTATCTGAAGAAACAGGGTATATCAAAACAATCCGTGAAGATGGTAAGATAGATGTTTCTTTACAGCCTGAAGGATTTGAAAACGTTGATGAGTTTAAACAAAAGATACTTAACAAGCTTGAAGAAAATTATGGACTTCTTCATTTATCAGACAAGTCCTCTCCTGAAGAGATCAAAGATGAGATCCAGATGAGTAAAAAGAACTTCAAGAAAGCGATTGGAGGACTCTATAAAGATAAAATTATCGATATTTTAGAAGATAAAATTAGATTATTGTAAAAACAAAACGAGCAGAAATTTCTGCTCGTTTTTTATTTTAGTCTCTGTTTTTAATGAGTAACCATCCATTATATATCCTTCCGTCTGATACTTTTATTAGGTACCAATAATTTCCTGTTGATAATGGAGTTGAATTGTATTTTCCATCCCACTCAAAGGGTTTTTTATTAATGATGTCTTTAAATACCGGGATGCCTTTTCTGTCATAGACTCCTATTTCAGTTCCAGTATAATTTTCCAGACCTTTTATTCTCCATTTGTCGTTGAAGCCATCACCATTAGGCGTGATCATGTTCGGAATATTAAAAATAGAAAAGTTTTTTTGCCCAATGATACATCCTGATTTCGTTCTTACATAAACAATGTATTCTCCCATACTCAGATTGGTAAATACATTAGAATCCTGCCAGTTGATATTATCTAACGAATATTCATAGTTTCCGGTTGCTGAAAGAAGTATTGTTGCGGAATTATTGGTAATGGTTACAGAAACAATCTCTGCCAGAATAGAGTAGCTGACTTGTGTACTGGCAATGTTTTCACAACCGAAACTATTAGTCACTTTCACGGAATAATTTCCTGGAGTTGAAACCACAATCGTTTGTGTAGTCGCTCCCGTATTCCAAAGGTACGATGTGAATCCGGCTCCTGCATCTAAAGTTATAGTCTTACCCTGACAAAAATCAAGCTGATCCGGAAAGTTGATCTTCGGTTTTGGATTTAATGTTAAACTCAATCTTACCACGGTGAAACATCCATCAGCGGTAGATACTTTTACATGAATAACGGTGGAACCGATGCTCATTATATAACTGGATGGGTTTGGAATAATATTTCCAGTACTGTCCGTATAAACAAAAGTATAATTGTTTGGATTAGCAATGATATTGGCTTCATATGAATGAAGATTAATACTCATTGTAGCTCCTGTTGTGTCATTGCATATCGCAGCTGTGAGATCCTGAGCAGGAACATTATTCACCGATAAAGTAACTGCAATAGCTTGTTTCTCAGATTCACATCCATTTATAGTTTGTGTTACAAAATAAGTTTGTCCGTGAATTAATGTTGTACTAAGTGGTAGAATGTTTCCTGCTCCATCATAAAATACCAGGGAAGTTCCTGTAACGACCAGATTAGCTAATGTTGGATTTATTGAGGCACAAAAATCCTGAGCTGTATTGGCTATTGGTTTAGGAGTCGTATTTACGGTTACCTGAATGGCTGTTTTATTACTTTCACATCCATTAATGGTTTGAGAAGCGTAATAGGTTTGTCCGTTTACAAGTGCTGTTACAGGTGTTAAAATATTTCCATTAGCATCATACCATTTGATATTTTGACCTGTAATTTGAAGGTCTGAAACTTTGGGCTGATTCGTTAAACAAAATATTTGTGTTGGATTTGTTGTTACAGGAAGAGCCGGGGAACTGATAATTACATTTTGATTTTGTGTTGCCGTATTCCCATGACCATCATTATAGGTCCAATGAACGACATATGTTCCAGGAATTGAATAAGAAAGCGGGTCCGTAGTTGTTGCATTGATAACTCCAGCGCAATTATCTGTTGCGGCAGGAAAATTAGAAATTGTTGTATGACAATCTCCTGTGATATCTGGTAAGTTTGCAATATTGGGAATTGGTGCTATATTATCTCCAACTACTACATTTACAGTAAAAGTTCCATCGCAACCTAGTGAACCAGAAATATGGCAGGTGTACGTTCCCGAATTGGCTACTGTAGCATTTGGAATTGTAGGATTTTGTTGATTAGAAGTGAATCCATTTGGTCCTGTCCAGTTGTACGTTGTTCCGCCGGTTGCATTTAATTGGATGATTGAACCATTGCAAACAGGAGAATTTGAAGAAAGTGGATTAGGATTTTGAGAATTTGAATTATATTTGTACAAAAGCACATCAACATGTCCGTTTCCACTGTTATTATTTATAGTGCTTCCATTCATTACTATTGGTTTACTAGTAAAATTTGCAGAAAGATAAATATCGTCATTATTGACAAAAATTTCGTTAGCTGCATTTAATGTATCATATTGATAGGTTGGAATAGTTGTATTTGATTTGACTAAATATTCTGGATTAAAATTACTTAAGTTAATCTTGAATAAAACAAGATCTTCATAGGCATTATTTGTGCCTGGATTAGAACCTGTAATTGTTGTGTTTCCAAGTGTTAAGCTATTAGCAAAGCTTCCAAATACATATAAATAATTATTAGTTTCTGCAAAATACGCTTTGTTTAATGTTCTCGTATTACTATTACTTTCTTTTGGTATTTCTAAATAGGAGTTGTTGTAAAACTTTAAATATCTTAATAAACTTAAATTATTAGTATCAAATTCTGTAATTATACTTTGTATTACTCCATTGCTTGTACTGTTTGTAGTAAAGGGTATACTATCTATTTTTGTTGAAATTGCAAAACTACCATAAACATACATTTTATTGTTTATTTTATTATAGTGTAAGTTAGTTGGGCAATATGCCCAATAAGAACTGGTGTTGTTTGAAATTTCCTTGGAGAGTATTAATTGTAAATTAATGTCAAACTTTTCGATCTTACTATATTCAAAGTTGGCGTGAGATTTTGATATATAAATATTTCCATCATTATCCATTTCTGAATCTTTAAAGAATTCCATATTTTGACCTAATTGTATTGCATTATAAAAATTTCCATTAGTGTCAAATTTTGCTATAAATGCACGGGGATAGGGCTGAGTATTACCACTATTATTAATTAGCTGTACTTGATTTGAAAAATTTAAAGTATAGCTAAAAACTCCAGTAACTATTACTGTGTTTTGATGGATAAAAATATTCTTTGCGAGCCTATTGACCTCTCCTGTAAATTCTTTTTCCCAAATTAATAATCCATTACTATCATATTTAGTAAGTTTATTTACATAATTCATATAATACCCTGATGTACCTAAAGTGTAAATATTACCTTGATCATCTATAGTAAATGATTGTATATTTTCTGTCTTTGTCCATATTTGATTGCAGTTAAAATCAAATTTGATCATCTTGGAGTAGGTACTATTATCATAGTGATAAACATATAAAAAACCATTATTTGTTTTTTTTATTCCAACCATTTCATCATGAACCCAATCTCCAAAGTTTTTAGAACAATTATTACATTGTGAATAAATAATATTTGATAATAATGAAATAAACAAAAATAAAGTTTTCCGCATCGATTTTTAATTTGCGGCAAATATATAAAAATGCCTCACTTTATTGGGATTAAGAATCATTAATCTCTAACTGTTTGTTTTAAAACATGATGTAAATCATAATAATTGTTTAATTATTTTGTTTAACAATTTTGTCAAAAAAAATTTTTGATTTACATTTGCACAAATTTGTTTAACAAAAATGTCAAACCAAGCAAAAAAAGACCAAACACAAGAATTGATCAAAGAAACCGCGAAGAATTTATTCTTTGTGAAAGGGAAATTTGATGCTACTACGCAAGAGATTGCAGATGAAGCCGGGGTAAACAGAACGCTTATTAATTACTATTTCCGTTCCAGAGATAATCTGATGCAGATCGTTTTTAATGAAGCGCAGAAGGTAGAACAGGAGAAATCTAAGATTATTCAAAACTCTTCTTTACCATTTAAAGAAAAGATGAGCCAGTTTATAGAAGGCAGTTTGGCTACAAGCTTACAATATCCTTATCTGGAAACGTATATTGTTTCGCAGATCAATAAAGGAAACTGCCACCAGAAAGATATTGAAGAGGAGGATTTGAAAAAGATGTATGAAG
Source organism: Chryseobacterium sp. ISL-6 (assembly GCF_018613715.1). Classification (GTDB taxonomy): domain Bacteria; phylum Bacteroidota; class Bacteroidia; order Flavobacteriales; family Weeksellaceae; genus Chryseobacterium; species Chryseobacterium paludis. The sequence goes on from NZ_JAGGPT010000001.1 coordinate 32,929, forward strand.
ATATTGAAAAGGAAATGGAATTGGGAAATATTGAAAGAATGAAACCCATTCAGTTTATATTAAATATGGTTTCCCTTTTAGTTTTTCCAAGTGCCATACGACCTCTTTTAATGGAGAATCTAATGATAAGTGATAAAGAATTTGATAAGATTATATCAGAGCGAAAAGAGATCATACTTAACATGTTATTTAAAAATTAGTTAAAAACTTAAAGTATTTTTAAATATGATACGTCCTTTAGGAATAAAGTATTTTGAGAACAACATTCTATTAAAAAATAAACGAAGTAATAAATTATGAAAAGAAAACGTATAACTGCAATCAAGCTAAAAATTGGGATAGCTGCAGCATTTATGATTTTCGGCTATTCATCAGTGTCTGCTCAACAGCAGGTTTCCCTACAGGAAGCTATCAAGCAGGCGCTCCAAAATAAAGCAGAAGCCAAAAAAGCTGCTTTACAGATCAAAAAAGCTGAATACAAAATTGATGAAGCCAGAGCAGGGGCATTACCTCAAGTTACTGGTACTGCTGCCTTAACCTATAATCCTATTATTCAGCAGTCGTTGCTGGAATTTGGTGGACAAAGGATAACAGCTCAGTTGGGACAGCCTTGGAGCACCAATGCAGGAATAAATGTTCAACAGGCCCTATTTGATCAAAGAGTTTTTACTGGTCTTAAAGCTGCAAAATCAACAAGAGAGTTTTACATCCTGAATGCTCAATTGACCAATGAACAGATCATTGAAAATGTAGCGACGGCTTATTATCAGGTTTTTGTACAGGAAGAAAACCTTAAAACGGTAGAAGTAAGTTATTCAAACACCGAAAGGGTAAGAAATGTGATCAAAAGCTTATTGGATAATGGATTGGCCAAATCTATTGATCTCGACCGTACAAATGTACAGCTGACTAATATTGGATCAAACAGACAGCAGCTGATCAATTCCGTAGAACTTTCAAAAAATGCTTTAAAGTTTTATATGGGAGTTCCTATTGATACCAAAATCGAACTTGAAGAAAAAACGATTGAACCAAGACCTGAGCTTATTATGAGCAATGTGAATCTGGACGATCGTTTAGAGCTGAAAGTAAAGAACAAAAACAGAGAGCTTCTCGTGTTTAATAAGAAAGCGACGGAAGCTTATCTTTATCCTACTGTAAGTCTTCAGGCAAACTATGCGTGGGCTGCAACAGGAAAGAAATTTCCTCTTACCAATGGTCTGAGTAATGGTGTACTTTGGAGTGATTATTCTGCAATAGGATTGAATATAAATGTTCCGATCTTCACAGGTGGTGCTACAAAAGCTAAGATCCAACAGGCGGAAATTGATATTCAGGATTTAGATCAGGATATTCAGAATACCCAGTTAAGTTTAAGTTTGGATTATAAAAATGCAATTTCCAATATGGAGAATTCAATCATTAATATCCAGAGCATGAAAGATAATGTAGGCCTTGCAGAAAGAGTACAGAAAAATACTCAATCCAATTACCAGAACGGTTTGGCTACGCTTACAGAAGTTTTGGATTCTGAAAATGCTTTAACAGAAGCGAAACAGAATTATTCAAATGCATTGTTAGACTATAAGCAGGCTGAGATCAAATTAATTAAAGCTAAAGGAGAATTAAACACACTACAAAACCCATAACTAAAATGAAAAAAACTTTAATATATATCATCGTAGCAGCCGTACTTATAGGTTTAGCGGCATATAAGATTGCAGGAAACAAGGAAAAACAGACGCAGGAAGTTAAAGAAGTTGCAAAACAGGTTGACAAGATCAATGTGAATGTTGTTACTGTAAAAAGAGAAAATATAGATACAGATTATTCTGCTAACGGTACTTTTTTACCAAAGCAGGAAATGAATCAGGCTTCTGAAATTGCCGGACGTATCGTGAGTGTTTTGGTAAAAGAAGGTTCAAGAGTTTCTGCTGGTCAGACTTTAGCAACTATTAAAAGAGATGCTATCGAAGTTGATGTAACACAGGCTCAGAACAACTTACAAAATGCCATTATAGATAACCAACGTTATGAAAATGCATACAAGACTGGTGGTGTTACTAAACAACAATTGGATAACTCAAGATTACAGTTAAAAAATATGCAGGCTGCCGTAAAAGCTCAGGGAGTAAGAGTAAATGATACAAGCATCCGTGCAGGTATCAGTGGTACCGTTAACAAAAAAATGGTTGAACCGGGAAGTGTTGTTGCAATAGGAAATTCAATGTTTGAAATTGTTAATATCAACAGCTTAAAACTTTCTGTATTAGTGGACGAAAGCCAGATTGGAAGAATTCAATTGGGTCAGGAGGTTCCAATTAACGTAAACGTTTTACCAGAAGGTTCTTTCAGTGGAAGAATTACATTTATTGCTCCTAAGAGTGATGCTTCTTTAAATTTCCCGGTTGAAATTGAGATTCAAAATAACGGACAACTGAAAGCAGGTATGTATGCTACAGCCATATTTAAAACCAATCACGGAGCTGAAACTCAAAATATGTTAACTGTTCCTTCAGAAGCATTCGTAAATGGAGTAAGTTCAGGTCAGTTATTTGTTGTTCAAAACGGAACTGCCAAACTGATCAAAGTAACGATTGGAAAAGTATACGGAGATAAAGTACAGGTTTTATCTGGTCTTACTGATGGACAACAGGTAATTACCAGTGGACAGATCAACTTGGATAACGGGTCAAAAATCAATATTGTAAAGTAGTAGACCATGAAGTTAGCAGAAATATCGATTAAAAGACCATCGTTAGTTATTGTATTATTTACAATTCTGACATTGGGAGGTATCCTGAGTTATACACTCATGGGATACGAATTGATTCCGAAGTTCGAAACCAATATGGTAACGATTTCTACGACCTATCCTGGAGCTTCTCCTGCAGAGGTGGAAACTTCCGTTACCCGGAAGATTGAGGACGCCGTTGGATCTTTGGAAAACGTAAAAAAAGTAGAATCTTCTTCATACGAAAGTTTATCTGTAATCATGGTTCAGCTGAACGATGGAGCGGATGTAGATTATGCTTTGAATGATGCTCAGCGTAAGGTAAATGCAGTTCTTAAAGATCTTCCGGATGATGTAGATCCACCTTCACTGAACAAATTCTCTTTGGATGATTTACCAATTATCACGATGAGTATTTCATCTGATAAATTGAACAATAAAGAGCTTTATGATCTTTTAGATAAAAAAATAGAACCTATTTTCTCTCGGGTAAATGGTGTGGCACAAGTTGATCTTGTGGGTGGACAGGAAAGAGAAATTCAGGTAAACCTTGATGAGAAGAAATTGCAGGGTTATGGACTTTCCATTGCTGATGTACAACAGGCTATTCTTTCATCAAACTTAGATTTCCCTACAGGTAGTTTGAAAACGAGAACTTCAAAATCTACGATCAGATTATCAGGAAAATATAAGTCAACTCAGGAAATGAACAACCTTGTGGTTTCTAATAAAGATGGAGCTCAGGTTCGTTTATCTGATATTGCAACGGTTTTTGACTCTCAGAAAGATGTTGAAAAAGTAGCAAGGTTCAATCAGTTTCCTACGATCTTAATGCAGGTTAAAAAACAATCGGATGCCAATGCGGTTGCCGTATCTGAAAGTGTTCAGAAAACGATTGCAACAGTAGAAGCAGCCTATAAAGTTCAGGGAATAAAAGTAAAAGTAGTAAATGATACTACAGACTTTACCCTTGAATCTGCCAACCACGTAATTTTCGACTTATTCTTAGCGATTATTCTTGTGGCAGTGGTGATGTTATTATTCCTTCACAGTATTAGAAATGCCTTCATTGTAATGGTTTCCATTCCGGCTTCATTAATTGCTGCTTTCATTGGAATGAACCTGATGGGGTATACTTTGAACTTGATGAGTTTACTTGGACTTTCCCTTGTGGTGGGTATCCTTGTGGATGATGCGATCGTGGTACTGGAAAACATTTACCGTCACATGGAGATGGGTAAAAGTAAGATCAGGGCTGCATATGACGGAGCTTCGGAAATTGGATTTACCGTTGCGGCGATTACATTGGTAATTGTGGTGGTATTCCTTCCGATTGCGATGAGTTCAGGTCTGGTAGCAAATATCCTGGGGCAGTTTTGCGTCACGGTAGTTATTGCCACCTTATTATCATTGTTGGCTTCATTTACAATCATTCCTTGGTTATCATCAAGATTTGGTAAACTGGAACATTTAACAGGTAAAAACTGGTTCGAGAAATTCATTCTTTGGTTTGAAGGGTTGATTGACAAATTCACACACTGGATCACTGGAATTCTTGAATGGTGTCTGAAATCAACATTAAGAAGAATATCAACAGTGGTGATCACTTTTATTATTCTGATCTCTTCATTCATGTTGGTAGCATTTGGTTTTATCGGTGGTGAATTCTTCCCTCCAATTGACCGTGGTCAGTTCTTGGTTCAAATGGAATTGTCAAAAGATGCAACGGTTGAAAAGACCAACCAGTTAACATTAGATGTTGAGAAATATTTAAGAAACGATAAAGATGTTGTTGATTTGATTACAACAGTAGGTCAGCAGTCAACAGGTTTTGGTGGAGCGCAGGCTACAACCTACCAATCTGAAGTTCAGGTAAACCTTACCGATAAATCTGAGCGTGCTGAAAGTACCAACATCAAAGCGGCTAAAGTAAAAAGAGCTTTAGAAGAGAAATTTACAGGAGTTGAGTTTAAAACTGCGCCAATTGGTATCCTGGGAGCTGAAAATGCACCGATCGAAATGGTAGTAACAGCTCCGGATAATGCTACAGCAGTAAAAGAGGCTACAAGAATTCTAGAACTCTTGAAAAAAGTTCCTGGAGCGGTGGATGCTGAATTATCAACAGATACCGGTAACCCTGAAGTTCAGGTGAACATCGACAGAGATAAAATGGCTTCTTTAGGCTTGAATCTTCAAAGTGTAGGACAAACAATGCAGACTGCATTTAACGGAAATACAGATGGGAAATTCAGAGCCGGAGAATATGAATATGATATTAATATCCGTTTCGGAGATGCCAACAGACAGTCTATCGATGACGTTAAAAACCTAATGTTTACAAATCCTAAAGGAGAACAGGTTCGTTTGAGCCAGTTTGCAGAAGTAAAAATGGGTTCTGGACCAAGCTTACTTGAACGTAGAGATAAATCTCCTTCCGTAAAAGTAAGAGCAAAAGCAGTAGGTAGACCAGTGGGTGACGTTGCCAATGAATGGGCAGACCAATTCATGAAGAGCGATAAAAAACCTATTGGGGTAGATTACATCTGGAGTGGTGATATGGAAAACCAGCAGGAAGGTTTCGGTACGTTAGGTATTGCTTTATTAGCGGCTATCGTATTGGTTTACCTGGTAATGGTTTCATTGTATGACAGTTTCGTTTATCCGTTTGTGGTATTGTTCTCAATTCCATTGGCGATGATCGGGGTAATGGTAATCCTTGCCTTAACTGCGAATTCACTGAACATCTTTACGATGCTAGGGATGATCATGTTGATTGGTCTGGTAGCAAAGAATGCGATCTTGATTGTCGACTTTACGAATGCCAGAAAAGCAGCAGGATCAAATACACACGATGCATTGGTTCAGGCTAACCATGCCCGTCTTCGTCCGATCCTTATGACAACAATCGCGATGATCTTCGGGATGTTGCCAATTGCATTGGCTAGTGGAGCAGGAGCTGAATTTAATAAAGGTCTGGCGTGGGTAGTTATCGGTGGTTTGACATCGTCTCTATTCCTTACCTTGATTATCGTACCGGTAGTATACTCTTTATTTGATTCAATTCTTCGTAGAATGGGTCAACATAAGAAAACTGACTACGATGCTGAAATGAAAGCTGATTATGTACATAAAGAACTAAGTGAAGACGGATACACTCCGAAACATTTAGATTAATATAACAACCTTAATTAACCTAGAAACCGTATCAATTTTTGATACGGTTTTTTGTTTGGATTCTTTATTGAATAGTTTTATGACTTGAGGTATAAGTTTAGATTCCTACGGAATGACAAAGTGGGTCGAAATCTAGATGAAAATCTGCGTCATCTGCTCAATCTGCTAAAGAAAAAGTCAATCAATAGGAGCAGGTTTTAACCCGCTTATCAATAAGCATAAACAATTTAGCCAAAACTTAAAGATCTCATTTTTTCCATAACAAAAAAGGCTTCCAGAACAAACTGAAAGCCTTCATTATCTTTTACAGAAAAGATTAATCTGCCATTACTTCACCAGACTTTCTATAGATAAAACTTCCATAGATGTGTCTTCTTGCAAAGCGGCTTGGTGAATCAGCATTAACCATTTTAATATAGGTATTTCTTGGAACCCCAATATATTCATACATTTTGCCATTCAAATGTTGAACTTTTAAAATCTGCTTTTCAAAATAGAAATCCTGAATAATAGATTTTGTAATCGTTTCCGTATATTCTTCTTTGTATTTTTCCTGTGTTTCCGGGTTGATACTCACCAAAAAATGGTAAGCTTCGATCACAGATTTGCTTTTTTCTTCTGCTTCCAGTTTCCCGGCTTCGTCATTGATGAATTTATCAGGATGTGAATCTTTCATCGTATTTCTATAAATCGTCTTTAACTCTTTTAAAGTAACTGTTTTATCAACCCCAAGAAGCTTTCTGTGTTCACCAACTCTTTTCATAACTAAATATTTACTGATTTTTAAGGTTCTATCTAATTGCTATCTTCGTCAGCATTTATTTGTGTAATACTGTTAGTGAAGAAGTCATCATATGAATCCTTATTTCGGGGTGCAAAATTAGGCAATTAAAATTTAAAAAGCATAACTTGTTCAATATTAATTTATTTGATCTCCTTTTGTACTATAAAATGATAAAATACAATTGGGAATAAATTGTTTTTAAATATGACTTAGAGGCATTTAAGGAAACAAAGTCTTATTTTTTTTATATTTGTAAAAAAGCAGATTATGCAAAAAGAAAAATTACGTGTTCTAAGGAAGAAAAAAGGATATACTCAACAGCAAATTGCTGATGTAATTGCTACCGATGTATCCAATTACTGTAGAAAGGAAGGCGGAGATGTGAAAATAATACATGAGGAATGGGATAAGATTGCTAATTTTCTTGAAGTGCCGGTTGAGGAGATCTATGAAGAGGATGAAGGTAAAGTCATTATCGAAAATCCGGTATTTAATGATAGCCCGGGTTCTTCAGTTAATGGAAATGTTTTTGGTAATCATACAGTAAATATTACTAATGATTTAGCTATAGAAATTATTAAAAATTTGCAGGAATATATTGGCTTGTTAAAAGAAGAAGTTAAAAGATTAAAAGGCGAATAGTTTTAGCGGTAGTTTATTTAAACATACAAACAAAAAAACATCTATCTGAATGCTTTTTTATTATGTAATAGATATATTATTAACATATCTATTAAAATGGGATGATTGAGTCTTCTAAGAATTTAATTTTTATAAGTTCATCATTACTCACGGTTTGATATATAAAAGCTTTGTTTTTATTTTCTGAAAAGGAAAGTAGATCATAGAAAGATTGCAATGTAGAAATTTGAATTTCACTAAATTCCTTTATGTCTAATTTTATTTTGTTGATAGAAGTGTCATTGATATAGTTATATAACTTTCCAATAAAACCTATTAATATATCTGATAGTTGAATTAATTGATTGTTTGTTGAGTCAATAAATTTATAATTTTCAATTTTTTTGTTATCGTAAGTCAGATTTAATTGATTTAATAATTCTTCAATAGTCACTTCATTATCAAAAAGATGTTCAGAGTTAATAAACAGATAAATTGTTCGTAGATAAAATGTTTGAAAATCAGTGATTAATTCATGATTTTTTTCATCCATTATAAAATATAAATTCTTTGTTTCTTTACTATTCTTTAATAGCATTAAAATAATTCCATTTTCTAAACTTGGTGGTTCTAGTTCATAAATTTTAATTAACTCATCAAGAAAAAATATAACTTTATTTTCTTTTAAATTAGGATAGTCGTAATTAAAAAAAACAGATATAAATTTAGTTATGTTTTTTTTAACACATATATAGAGATTATTTTTTAATAGCCTATTGTAGGGTATTAAATCATCTGCCTTTGATGCTATCAATAGTGAGTCAATGATATCAACTATTGAAAAATACAAAAAATTCAAAGATGAATAATGAATAGCTATATTGTTTTGTTTTAAAAATTCAAAAACCGAAGAAAGATGATTTGATTTTAGACAATTTAAAAAATCTCCTTTGGCAATATGTTTTAATTTGACTTCCTTGACATTGTGTTGAAGTTTAAAATTGGAAAATAAAGACTGTGTGTCTATATTTTCATCATTTTCTAAAACAATACCACCTAAAATGAAATTTGTTTTAATAGATTCATTAAATGAATCTTCTTTTAAATAATATCTTCTAATATTGTTGGTTTCATCGTAGTAAAATTTATACTTTTTATCTAATTTTTTTAAATTAAACATTTCGATATTGGAAGATCTTAATTCTTTGGTTTCCATAGTTTATCGTTTTTAAGTTTTTTACTAATATTTGTTCTTTTTTTATTCTAGTTTTAAGATTATCTTGTTAATTTCAGTGATTAAATTCTCAATCATCTGTAATTTCAATTTTTTATCTAAAAAATTTTTCTTTTTTATAATTAAATTGTCTTTAAGTCCTTTTAAAAAATTGATTTCTTCTTTTTGAAAATCTTCAACTATTCTTGTAGAATAGTTTTCAGGATAATATCTATAAACAAAATATTCTTTTAACTCAAAAATATCTTTATTTTTTAAGTTTATTATTATTTCTGAAAATTTTTCAGAATCTATATTTTTGAATATTGGTGTATTTTCATAAATTTTTCTGCTGAAATTATCATACTGTTTAAAAACAGTGTATAAGTCATCAATCGTTTTTTCATTAATATTATAAATAATATCACTTACGTAGTTTTCAGATATCTGTTTTTGTTGGCTTAATATACAATTTTTAAAATGTAAAATGAGTTCTTTAAATTCTTCGGTATTTTCAGATGCATAAGATTTTTTTAATGTTCCATGAAGAATTGAATTGAGATGGATGATTTCATGAAGGTTTTTTATATTAGAGATTAAATTTTTTGCTCGAGTGAGCACTTCTGCTTTACTTTTATTATAAAGATTATTGTCGACTAGACTAAATAATATTCCAGAGATATGAAGGATTTCTGGAAAATTTAAATCTTCACTTTCAAAAAAATCTTTTTCAACTTTAGGTAAGATTTCTATAAATTCTTCATCCTCTAGATATTTCCAATACCATAATTTTTCCCAGTTTTTTTCTTCAGATGGATTATATATAATAGAATGATTAATTTCATTAACAATTTTTTCATAAACTCCATTCGCTATATAATTAACTAATTCAGAAGACGAAAATAATTTAGTTGAATGAAGTAAATTATCAGACTTAATTGCTTCTTCATAGTTTTGGAGATTTCCTTTTCCTTCAGAAATAAATATTTGTTGAAAATTATTAATATCTAAATTTCCAGTGTTATATTCTAGATAAAAAATTAAAAAATAAGCTAAAAAATTCTTAAATAAATATTCGAAATTTTCTAGATGCTTTTTTAAAGTTGGATCAGTCAAGTTTATTAGTCTTTCGAAGTCAAATATGGCTCTCTGAAGAACTCTTAAATTTTGTTTCTCGGAGGTAACAAATATTTTTAAGATTAAGTCTTTATACTTAATTAATAGATTTTTTATATCAGGAGATCCAATTTGATCAATAAAATATTGTATTGCTGCATCTGTATTTGGAGAAACTTCAAAAGTCTTTCCTATTACTTTTTCTTTAAAGGTTAAATAGGAATATTTTGGTTTTTCCAATTTATCTTTTTCTATGATTTTTTCTTCATCTGATATTAAAATTATCTTACATTTTGAATGTTCCACAAAATCGTTGATAAAACCATAAATCTCATCTACTGGGATTTTGCATCTTTCAATATCATCAAATATTATTACTCTATTACCTTTGATATTATCGTTATCTTGCTTAAAAATTGAAATAACATCAAAATTTAGAGTTAAAGCGCTATCAACTTTTTCATCTTTATTATAGTCAAAATCTATTTTTAATGTTGACTTTATAAATCCTTTAAGGATTGCAGTTGCAACTTTAACCCCCTTAGAATGTAGAAATGGGGAAATCTTTTCTTTTAATTTATCGATAATTTCTTTTCTTGAATTCAATCCGTTTAAAGAAATATATATGGGACTTAATACGATGAAATCATCATCAGCAATATTGGGAGTTGACCATTTCTCAATTAACTTCTTTATAAAGAAAGTTTTTCCGGATCCCCAACTTCCTTTTATTAAAATTGCAAAGTTTATATTCTCTGCTTTCACATAATAATCTAAATAATCAATAATATGTTTGTTATCCATAGTTTTAGTTTGATCAAATTTAATATTATAAATGTAAAAAACCTTTCTTTAAGTAAAAAAAAGACAGGAGCTTTCACTCCTGCCTCAATAAAAAATAATAATCAGCTCTATTAAACTTTCTTTAGCATAAGCTGCTGTCACTTCTTTGAAGTTTCATTCTATAGCGATAACATTAATAATGTAATTAATAAGTGTATTAGTTTTTAATACCAAAGCCATTCTCAAGAGAATGGCTTTGAACTACAAAAAAAGGAATCATTTAAAACTTTCCATTGTTATTTTTCCAATTTTCTTTTGATGGAATTTCTTCTATAGTATCCCAATGTTCGATAATTTTTCCGTTTTCGATACGGAATAAATCGTAGAAAGAAGTGTGTTTTCCGGCAAAATGACCTTCGCTTGTTGTGAGCACAAAATTACCTTCACCCAATACTAAGTGAATGGTGTCGTATTGCATGGTGATGCCTTGAGAAGCCATATGATCCATGGCCTTTCCCAATCCCGATAGGCCATCGCCTATTTGCGGGTTGTGCTGGGTATAGTTTTCACCATCAATGTAACTGTTTAATCTTTCCATTTTCCCCTGTACTAAAATATCTTCTACAAAGTCTCTTGCTAATGTTTTGTTAGCTTCTGTTTTCTCTAAATCCTTAATCGTCGTTGTACCATCTGTCATAGTGTGTCCACTTGGGTTTGGAGCAGATGTTTCCTGAAGATTATCCCAGTGTTCTACAGCCTTTCCATCTTCGAAACGGAAGATATCGAAGCCTGTTTTTGGACCAAAAAAGTTGTAATCTACATGGCAGAAAGCATAATCACCGTCTTGAAAAGCTCTTATGATATTTACCTTTGTTGTATCTATCGGAAGCTGAGAAAATAAGGTGGCTAAGCCTGCGGGCCCTTCAGCAATATTCAGATTGTGTTGCACATACTTCGCCTCATTGATGTGATCAAGATGTACCCGAGTTTCAATAGCATTTAAAAGTGCTATTGCTTTTTGTTTGTTTTCCATTTTTTTTGTGTTTTTTAATTAAGGAGCTTAAGATATGAAAGATGGAGCTAATAAAAAAGCAGGAGCTTTCACTCCTGCCTCAATAAAAAATAATAATCAGCTCTATTAAACTTTCTCAGTCGCATAAGCTGCAGCGACCTCTTTCGAAGCTGCTACCATAGCGATCAATGCTTTTTCAGTTTCATCCCAATGACGGGTTTTTAATCCACAGTCTGGATTTACCCAAAGTTGTTCTGCCGGGATTACGGCTTGTGCTTTTTTTAGTAATGCTACCATTTCCTCTTTCGATGGAACTCTTGGAGAGTGAATGTCATAAACTCCCGGACCGATCTCGTTAGGGTATTTAAAGTCTGCAAAAGCATTCAGTAATTCCATTTGGCTTCTTGAGCATTCTATTGTGATTACATCAGCATCCATATCAGCGATATTGTGGATGATGTCATTAAATTCAGAATAACACATGTGTGTATGGATTTGCGTAGCATCTTCAACACCGCTTGCAGAAATTCTGAAAGCTTCAACGGCCCATTGCAAATAATTCTGCCATTCGGCTTTTCGTAAAGGAAGACCTTCTCTGATGGCAGGTTCATCGATCTGGATAATTCTGATTCCTGCTTTTTCAAGATCGTTTACTTCGTCACGGATTGCCAAAGCAATCTGCTTACAGGTTGTAGAACGAGGCTGATCATCGCGTACAAAAGACCACTGAAGGATCGTTACAGGACCTGTCAACATTCCTTTAACCCATTTTTGCGTTAAAGATTGAGCGTATTGTGACCAATAAACGGTCATCGGTTGTGGTCTGTGAACATCTCCATAAATGACGGGTGGTTTTACACAACGGCTTCCATAACTCTGAACCCATCCATTTTGAGTAAAGGCAAATCCTGCCAGTTGTTCACCAAAATATTCCACCATATCGTTACGCTCAAATTCTCCATGAACCAACACATCAATTCCTATTTCTTCCTGCCAGTTGATGGTTCTTTGGGTTTCTTCTTTAAGCAATTGATCATACTTCTGAGCCGTCAGATCTCCTTTTTTGAATTGGGCTCTCCAGCTTCTTACTTCTTTTGTTTGTGGGAAAGATCCGATCGTTGTCGTTGGGAATAAAGGAAGCTCCAATGCATTCTGCTGTGCTTCTTTTCTTACATTAAAAGGACTATTTCTCTTTGCATCACTTTCTGTAGTTATCGCAACGCGGTTTTTCACATCCTGATTATGAATTAAGGTTGAAACTTTACGGTTTTCAATGGCTTGTTTATTTTCAGCCAATTGTTGCAGTGTGCTGTAATCTGGATTTTCTGAGGCTAGTTTTTTCAAAGTAACAATTTCAGAAACCTTCTGTTTGGCAAAAGCCATCCATTGCTTGATTTCAGGAGATAATATCTTTTCATTTTTCTCCAGATCAAGATCGAAAGGAGAATGGAGTAGTGAGCATGAAGGAGCAATGAAAACTCTTTCAGAACCTAATGCGGTTATGGCTTTCTTGATAAAAGCCAGTGAATGGTTGAAATCATTTTTCCAGATGTTTCTTCCATCAACAACTCCCAATGATAGAATCAACGTTTCAGGAATGGCAGTAAGAACTTCATCCAACTGTTCCGGAGCGCGTACCAGGTCGATGTGTAAAGCATCAATAGGTAGCGTAGTTGCTAGTGAAAGATTATCTTTTAGTCCATCAAAATAGGTGGTAATGATGAATTTAAGATTCGGGAATTGTTCTGTGATCTGGACATAAACAGATTGGTAAACTTCTTTTGCTTTTTGATCAAGATCTAAAGCTAAAAAGGGCTCGTCAAACTGGATCCATTCAGCACCATTATTTTCTAACTCTTTTAAAATTTCAGTATAAACAGGAAGCAAGTTCTGAGCTAAATCCAATTTGTCAAAGCCATCTTCTTTTTCCTTTCCTAATAGTAAATACGTAACCAATCCAATGATAACAGGTTTTGCACTGATCCCTGCTTCTTTAGCTTCAATAAACTCATTGACGATCTTATTGGAGAATAATCTGAATTGCTGATCTTTCTGAAATTCGGGAACGATATAATGGTAATTGGTGTCAAACCATTTTGTCATTTCCATCGCCGTAATATCTAAACCTTCTTTCTGATGGCCTCTTGCCATAGCAAAATACAGATCAATCTCATTTGAAGTAATGTCCTGATAACGCGCAGGAATAGCACCAACTGACAGGGTCATATCCAATACTTGGTCGTAAAATGAAAAATCATTTGATGGAATAAGATCGATTCCGGCATCCTGTTGTAATTTCCAGTTTTGTTTTCTGATGGTTTTTCCAACCTCTAAAAGTTCCTGTAATGTTGTTTTGCCCGACCAATATTGCTCGCAGGCTTTTTTGAGTTCTCTGTTGCTACCAATTCGCGGGTAACCTAGGATGTGTGTTTGCATTTTCTTTTAAACTTTTAATTAAATTTTAGTTTTTAAAAGTTCTTTTAGAATGCTTCGTAATACGATCGGGAAAGAGTTTTCAGCAATAGAGAAGATACAATATGGACGTAATTTTCCTGTTTAAGGAAGAGATTAGAGAGTAACTTTGAAATAATTTTTTTTAACGCAAAGTTTATTTCTAATTCTTCTTATTTAAGAAGGCAAAGGAGAAATCAATTTCATTGATTTTGAAGAAGCATGCGTTTTATCCATAAGCTTCATCAGCGACAGCGTCGCATCTCTTTGCTCCTTAAAACTAAGGAATCTTTAGAATAAATCTTTGCGTTTAAACTCATATCCATTCCAAGTCTAAACAACCCAATACGTTCAAAAAGTATCATCTGTATGACCAAAAGCTTCAAACCGCGAAAGCATTGTCAATTCGGAAAAGGCAGGTCTCCTGACTTGTAACAGTTTTGTCATCCTTCCCGCTTCTGGCAGTGGATCTGCAAGGACAAAAACCTTTGGTGTGTTACTTACAGTTGCGCGACAGTTCGTGATTTTCACACGATTCCCTATTAATTTACTTTAAGTAAAACCTTTTCCGTTTGATGAAGTATGTTAAAGAACAAAATAGGGTGTAAAGGTATTGAATAAAGTAATTTTATTGGTATTGTTTTAAATATTAGGAATAAAATTTTGTTTTAATTTAATTTTAAAGTTATTTATTCTGTAAATTTGAAAAAATCAATCGAAAAAAGAATATTATCCTGTGGAAAGACTCGACGATAAGGATCTTCAACTGTTAAGAATCCTGCAAAAGAATGCTAAACTGACGGTTAAAGAATTGGCCAAAGAAATAAACCTTTCTCCATCACCAGTTTTTGAACGGGTAAAAAGACTGGAGCAGGAAGGCTATATCAAACATTACGCTGCGGTTTTGGAAGCTGAAAAACTAAATCGTGGTTTTACCGTTTTTTGTCAGGTGAAATTAAAGATTCACGATCGGTCGGTAGGAAATGAATTTGTGAAAGAAATTGTACAAATTGAAGAAGTAGCAGAATGCTACAATATTTCAGGAGATTTCGATTTCCTGCTTAAAGTTCAGGTAAGGGATATGAAACATTACCAGGATTTTGTATTCAACAAATTAGGGTCTGTAGATTCCATAGGAAGTACCCACAGTACTTTTGTGATGGCTGAGGTGAAGAACAATCATGGAGTTACGATATAAACAATCAGAGCTTCAATATTACTTTTTTGCTCTTATCCTACTCAACGAAACAGAGGTTATCCCCAGATAGGATGCAATATAATATTGCGGAACGCGGCGGAAAATTTCCGGTGATTGTTTAAGCAATTCGGCATATCTTTCTTCGGCACTGTCCTTTATCCGAGAAATAAAAAGTTTCTGATATTTAAGCAGACGCTCTTGCAAATAACTGTAATAGAATTCCTTAATATGCGGATTAAGCTCCATCTTTTGCCTGAACTCTTCAATAGAAGTACTGTAAACAACAGAAGGCTCTATCATTTCGATATTATAAATACTTGGTGAATTGTAAAATAAACTTTCCCATGATGAGATAAGGTTACCTTCAAATAAAAACTGGAAAGTAATTTCCTTACCATCATTATTAAGCCAGCCTCTTGCTACTCCTTTTTCAAGATAGTAGAATTTACGGGCCATTTTACCTTCTTCCGTTAATAAGGTTTTAGGAGCAAGTTCCTCCTTATCAAAACCATTTAGTATTTCGTCTAAAACATTTTTATCCAGGGACATACTTATGACGGGATTTAAATATAATTACTTACTTCAATAAGGTTCATATCAGGATCTCTGAAATATATTGATCTTATTTTGCCCATCGCACCTGTTCTCTCGACGATACCTTCAATGATCTCAATGTTTTTATGTTGTAATTCCTTTAAAACCTCATTGATATCTGTTGCTGCAATAAAACATAGATCTGCAGAACCGGGAGTTGGATGTTCTGCTTTGGGCTCAAACTCTTTTCCTTTTTGGTGAAGATTGATCTTTTGGTTTCCAAAAGTCAACGCTTTTCTGTTATCTCCGAAGGTTACGACTTCGAAGCCGAGAATATGGGTATAGAACCCGATTGTTTTATCGATATTGGCTACGGTTAAAACGATGTGATCGATGTTTTTGATTTCCATTGTTTTTGTTTTTTTTAAACACTAATGACACTAGTATGTATTTGTGAATATTAGTGTTACATATTAGTGATATTTGTGTTTAATATTTTAGATCTTTATAAGATTATTTTAACCTGTAACTCTAAATCTTCAAACTTAATTAATATGATTTTGAATCTTTGGATTTTTGAATTTTACGCTTTAGTAATAAATAAATTAAAGCAGATACTAAGAAAATAACTGATTGGATAATAATGACAGTTATTTCTGACTCAGGTTCAGCAAATCTAATCATAAAGCTAAAAACTGAAATGGGAAATGTTATGATTAGACCATAAATTGAATATTGAGTAAAAAATATATATGAAGGATAGCAGCCCAAAACTGAAACAAATGCAATTATTTGATAAATTAAAAATAGTAAGAAAAATACATTAAGTTGTTTAATGCTTGATATTTTTAAATTCATTTAGGATTGAAATTTTTTTTAATATTTAATCCATCCTCTGCTGCTGCAAATACGTCAAAGTAGAATTTTTAATAAATTCTTCCATCGTGGTTTCTTTACTCGCATTTTTATTGGTCAACTCAAACAGATACTGAATTAAGTTACCCAGTTTATTGTCCTTACAGGTAATTCTAAACCTCTTGGCTTTAGGATTTGAACCTAGAAAAGTGAGTTCAGTTGTATTGCTTAATTTAACATTGTTGACATCAAAACCGGCACGTGGATTTTTTTGAAGACGTAGAAATCTTTTTTGGGTTTTATCCGTGCTTTCTTCTATGAATTTTTCCATTTGATAATCCGTTAGAAGCTGTGGATAAATTAATCCCTGTTGTAATATTAAACTGGTTACCTTATCAGATTTATCATATAAGATCGTTTTGTCATCAAACTGAATCTGAGTGTCCTTTACAACAATCTTTCCTTCAAATCTTGGATAGGTTTTCTTCTTGTATTCATTTTTGAATTGCTCAGTAATAGCCTTTTCTTTGCTGCTTGAGGTTTCTTTTTTCTGACCAAAAGTAGCTATTGATAATGATAACAAGAGGATAAATGAAAATTGCCGTCTCATATTTTTTTGATTTTTAAAATGTATTTCCCCTTCCTTTTTTAAGAAATTCTTAAGATGAAAATACGGAAATGAAAATACATATTTTTATTTTAAAATTAGTTTTTATGGATTTTAGTTTTTTTAGCAGCAAATATGATGCTATAGAATATTTTTAACGCGTAAATGCTGAAGAAGCATGATTGTTTTTGCATCTTTAATCTCACCAGTATCGATCATTTTTAAGGTTTCATTAAAAGAAAGTTCTAAAACTTGAATATCTTCACCCTCTTCCTCAAGCCCACCACCAGCTGAAGTTTTCATTTCTGTAGAATATTCTGCAATAAAAAAATAAAGGATCTCAGTGACGGAGCCTGGTGACATATAAGATTCAAAAATCTTTTCTACTTTGGAGATCTGATATCCGGTTTCTTCTTCCGTCTCCCTTTTAATACAGTCTTCAGGATTGTCATTATCCAATAATCCGGCACAGGCTTCGATAAGCATACCTGTAGTATTCCCATTAATAAAAGTAGGCAATCGAAATTGCCTTGTTAAAATAACGGTTTTTGAATTTTTATTGTAAAGTAAAATAGTAGCACCATTTCCTCTGTCATAAGCTTCTCTGCTTTGAGTTTCTATGGTTCCGTTACTTTTTAATTTTTCATAAGTAACTTTATTTAAAGTGTACCAATTATCGGATAAAATTTCTGTCTTTGTAATTTTTACTTTATTATTCTGCATGTGGAATATCTTCAATATTATAGTAAACTTTCAAACCTCTTTCTTTAGCAATTCTTACATCTTCATCTGCACCTTTTGAAGCACCCTCCAAACGTAATATGGCATCACATTTTTCCAGAATACGATGGGCAACAGGGTATTGTATCTCCTGCCATGCTTCATCACCTAACTGTTTGGAACCCGCGAGATGGATTAATGGCAGAGCCACCCATTCTCCAATCATGGGAATATGACCTTTTCTGAAAATAGGTAATGCAGCTGATTCAAGGTTATTTAAATTCTGTTGTATGAGTTGAGGGTCGTCATTGGTGCCACTGCGATAGGGTCCGGCAATAAGTATGAGCATAATATTTTCTATTTTGAACAAAATAACAGAACTTAAAATGTAAAAAAAATAAGATAGTTTAAGAGTCGTTATTTTTTGTGTTTATTTGTTTTTATTGTACTTAAGAATTCGGGTGTGATCCCCAGATAGGATGCAATTTGCTTTTGTGTAATCCTTTCTGCTGCCAATGGATATTTTTGAAGAAAAGCATAATACCGCTCTTCGGCTGTCAGTGAAAGATTTTCAATAATTCTAAGCTGCTCTCTTGTGTATGCATTTTGCATCATGATCCTGAAAAATCTTTCAAACTTTGGAATTTTCTGGTACAGATTATCTAAATCATCTTTTTTTAACTGTAGAACAACACTGTCTTCTAATGCTTCAATATTCAGCATTGCAGGGTGGTGATTAATAAAGCAGTACATATCTGTAATCCACCAATCCGGCATAGCAAACATAATAGTAGATTCTTTCCCTGAAACATCCATGTAAAAAGCTCTTAAAAGTCCTGATTGAACAAAGTAGATCTCTTTGCAGAGTTGCTGTTGCTTTAGAACTAATTCTTTTTTTTGAACTGTTCTTTCTTTCAATAAAGAGTTGAAGTAGGTAACTTCCTCATTATTAAGCGAAATGTGTTTGGTTATATTCTTTAAAATTAAACTGTCATTCATGGGTACCCGATGGTCACTATTTCTTTACATACAAACGCTAAATTAATGTTTCTTTTTCAAGAACCTTTCATTATTCCTTTGAATTCAGGGAAATTAAAGGGATATCTGTAGAACATCAAGGGTTTAAAGCAGTTATGATTAGTGATTTATTTACCGTTCAAATGTTTTTTCAAATATTTCGAAGTTTCAGAATGATGATCTTTCAGTAAATTTTCTACGGTTCCTTCAAATACAACTTTACCGCCCAATTTTCCTGCTCCAGGACCAATATCGATGATCCAGTCGGCTTGTGCAATAATATCCAGATTGTGCTCAATAATAATCAGCGTGTTACCGGTTTTTATTAATTCCTCGAAGAATGAAAGTAGCTTTTCATTATCAATGGGGTGAAGTCCGGTGCTGGGTTCATCGAGAACGATAACCTTCGCTGTATGATTCAATTCTTTAGTAAGTTTTAAACGTTGCCTTTCACCTCCCGAAAAGCTGTCGAGCCGTTGTCCCAGAGTTAAATAATCTAATCCCAGTTTGATCAGTAAGCTGAGTTCATGTTCGAATTCTGGTTTTGGAAAAAAGTGCAATGCATCCAACACGGTCATTTCCATGATTTCAGCGATATTTTTTTTGTGATAATGATATTGTAAAACTTCTGGTTTATAGCCTGAACCCTGACATACCTCGCAAGGCTGTTCAATATCATCCATAAAGGCAAGATCTATTTTTTCAACACCTAAACCTTTGCAGTTTGGACAGGCGCCTTCTCCATTACGACTAAAAAGTTTATCAGATACCTTATTGGCCTGTGAAAAAAGTTTCCTCACCGTATTTGATAAATTTAAATAGGTCAATAAATTGGAGCGGCTGCTGGCTGTAAAAACGGACTGATCTATGATGGTTACTTCAGGATAGAAGAGGGGTAGAATTTTATTAATTAAAGTACTTTTCCCTGAACCTGCAACACCCGTTACCACGGTCATAATTCCTGTTGGAATCTTTATGCTGATATCTTTTACATTAAAAAGGCTGCCATTTTTTATTTCAATAGATCCTTTTGCTGAACGTGGATTTTTATTAAAATTTCGTTTTTTGCTAAAGTAACTTCCTGTTTTACCTTTAGCATTTTTTAAATTTTTAAAAGTCCCCTGGTACATAATTTCACCCCCATTTTTCCCTGATTCAGGTCCCATATCAATAATGAGATCAGCTATTTTAATAAGATCGGGATCATGTTCAACGATCAAAACTGTATTTCCTTTATCTCTGATTTTTTTGATGATGTCTACAATATGGTCGATATCTTTAGGATGTAGTCCTATACTCGGTTCATCAAAAATATATAATAAATCAACCAAACTGTTTCCTAATTGCTTTACCATCTTTATCCGTTGAGATTCACCTCCGGAAAGGGTATCCGTTTGTCTGTCCAGAGTGAGATACTGTAAACCGATGTCAATTAGATTTTGCAGTTTTTTTTCGAGTTCCTGAAAAATCGAAGAATAAGTTTTGGATGGGATGTCTTGCAGAAAAGCGAAAAGATCATCAACAGATAATGCTGTGCAGTCTGCAATGTTTAGCCCTTCAATTTTACAGGACAAGATTTTAGCGTTTAATCTTTGGCCTTTACATAGCGGACAATTCTTTGTAATAATAACTTTTTTTAAAGTCTCTTTTCTGGTAACATTTTCTTGAGAGTCTTTTTTTAAGAATGAATTTTCAATTCGTGGAATGACTCCTTTATATTTCACTGTTTTACCCCATTCTTTGGAAGGCTTTTTAGGCGTGTGTTCTTCTGCATGCAACAATAGTTCCCATTCTTCTTTTGTAAAATCCTTTAGCTTTTTATCATTATCAAAATAACCGGAATGAATATAACGGGTTAATCGCCATCCACCAGGCTGAAAAGTAGGGAATTGGATGGCACCTTCGTTCAAAGATTTATTTTTATCGAATAGCGTTTCGGTGTTTACGGTCTGAACATATCCCAACCCTTCACATTCCGGACACATCCCTTGAGGATTATTAAAGGAAAATACATTAGAATACCCTACAAAAGGTTGACCTATTCTCGAGAAAAGTAATCGGAGGGAGGCGTAAATATCTGTTGCTGTTCCTACCGTTGAACGGGCATTTCCACCCAGTCTCTTTTGGTTGATGATAAAAGGAACATTGAGGTTTTCAATTTTATCAACATTGGGAACTCCAAAATGTTGCAAGCGGTTTCTGATAAAACTATTTTGTGTTTCATTGATCTGCCGCTGGGCTTCAGCTCCAATAGTTTCAAAAACCAGAGAAGACTTTCCAGATCCTGAAACACCCGTAAAAACGGTGATTTTGTTTTTTGGAATTTGTAATGAAATGTTTTTAAGATTATTCTGTCGTGCTTTGGTTACAATGATGTCTTTCATAATTTAATATTTACAGATGAAATCAAGTACTTCAATATTGAACAGATACTTTCTTAAGAGGTATCTTTCTGAGAATGGATATTACTTTTTCAGTAAATCTTCCAGTGCTTTTTTTAAATCTGGAAACTGGAATTGAAATCCTGCGTCCTGAATTTTTTGAGAATTAACCCGTGAGCCTTCTAAAAACGCTACAGACAATTCTCCAAATATAAGTTTTAATATAAAAGCAGGAACATTGGGCATAAACAAGGGCTTATGCAGGACTTCCGCTATTTTTTTTGTAAAATTTTCGTTTGTTGTATGTTGCGAAGAAGCTGAATTATATGCTCCCCTCATCTGTGGGTTTTTTAATGCAAATTCATAAATCCCACTCATGTCTTTTAAATGAATCCATGGCATATACTGTTGACCGCTTCCTAATGGTGAACCGATCCAGAACTTAATAGGAACAGCCATCTTTTTTAAAGCTCCTTCCTTTTCAGAAAGGACAATAGAAGTTCTTATTTTTACGACTCTTTCTGCAGCATTTTCTTTAAGGAATTCATCAGCTGCCTCCTCCCACAGAATAACCACCTTTCCAAGAAAATCATTGGCTTTTTCATCTTCTTCGGAATAGATCTTTTGTGAGGTCTTGGCTCCGTAAATTCCAATAGCAGAAGCCGAAATGAAAGACTTTAGTTTGATGTTTTTCTTTTTTAAAGTTTCCAGGATCAGCTTTGCAGAATCAACACGACTGGAAATTATTTCTTTCTTCCTTTCTTCTGTCCATTGTTTTTCAGAAATATTAGCTCCTGCAAGATGAATAATATGGCTCACATTTTCAAATGCAGATTCATCGATTGTTCCTTTATTAATATTCCATTCGTATTCGTTGCTTTTTTCTTTTTTTCGCGTTAAAAATCGAACCGTATATTCCTTATCAATATTTTTCGATAGTTCACGGGCGACCATTCCATTAGCTCCGGTAATTAAAACAACTTCTTTCATAGTATTAATTTAGGTTGGTGTACTTATGCTTGATTTTTTACGATCAAAACAAAATCGTCTTCTAAAAGTTTGTAACCGTAGTCATAAATAAATTTATATTCAGAACCATTTTTATAAACCTTTAGGTTGGTGAAGTAATCAAAATCAAAACCTAAGCCATCCAGTTTCGATCTGGCGATTTTAGTTTTACCATCAATATTGATTTCCGTTAGAATGCGGTAATTTTTACGGAGTTTATTATTGATATTCCGCATCAGATTATTAGAATCTTTGTTCTGTTTATTGTTGTAGGCATTTCGACAGGCATCATTACAGAACTTTTTATCAGACCTGCCAAGTATTTTTTCGCCACATTCAAGACAATCCATACTTTTATTTTTTCATTTTATGTTCGTGTTTTTTTCTTAATAACTTTTTTAACCTGTTATGATTAGGATAGCTTCTGTTGGGAGTAATATTGTTAAAGAATAAAGCCACAAGCAATAGGATGATACATCCTGATAGAACAGGAGATAGCGCATACCAGTATCCCAATTCAGGAATTTTACCAGAGGACGTAACGGCAATCAATGCTGTAGCACCACCCGGAGGATGTAATGTCTTGGTGTATTGCATCAAAACAATTGAAAATGCAACAGCTAAAGGTGCAGAAAGCCAAACAATATCAGGAACGATCTTATATATCGTAACACCTACCAATGCTGAAAGAACATGTCCGCCGATTAAATTTCTGGGTTGTGCAAGTGGACTTTGAATGGCTCCATAGATCAAAACACTGGATGCTCCAAATGAACCAATAAGAAAAATGTTTTCCTGTTCCAAAAGATAATGGGATTGTATAAATGCAATAATCCCAATTCCGAAAAATGCACCTAAAAAAGACCAGAAATGCTCTTTGTAATCAACAAGTGTTTCTTTATAAATTACGTATTTTGAAACCCTGAATGTTCTTTTTATTTTCTGCTTCATATTTTCTGCTTTAATTTTTTATCATTTGCGTTAAATTCTCAATAAAAGCCCTTGTATAAAGGCCTTCCTTGTCATAGTCAGGGTCTAATATAGTGATTTCAATTCCAAAACACTTATTATTTTTCATCAATGGAATTAAAATTTCTTTGAGATTATCATAGTCAATTCCATCTTCCATTCTACTGTCTACAGCTGGCATAATTTCATCTTTTAAAACATCCACATCAAAATGGATAAAGAAGCCATCTAAATTCTTTTCCTGAATCATTTTTAAGAAATCTTCAGTTGTTTTTGTGAAACCGTTTTTTCTTAAGTTTTCAAGATCATAATAATGTACATCAGAATTGATAATCTGATCAACATATTCTTCGTCATCCATTTCTGCATTTCCGACACAGAAAATGTTCTCTTCTAAAAAATAAGGTTTTAGATCTTCAATATTCGTTAATTTTTCATGTCCCATTCCTGAAACAATAGCCAGATCCATTCCTGCAACACCCCCGCTCGGAGAGAGTTGTGGTGGAATAAAATCGGTATGACCATCGAGGTAGAACAATCCAAAATTTCCAAGCTTTTTTAGTGCAACGGCAGCTCCGATCAGAATACTGCAGTCACCTCCAATCATGATATTGAATATATCTTTATTAAAATTATTGAGAATAAGTTCGGATTGCCTTTTTGCATATTCAATGATCTGATCAGGATTTTTAACCTGTGTTTCTTCATCAAAATACATGGTATATTCCGGAGCTTCTAACCTGAACGTATTTCTGGGACTAAGTTTATCGTGAAAGCCAAATTTTCGAAGCCAGTCAGGAAGTTTTCTAACACCTGGCTCTATCTCGTGTTCTTTTTTGGTGAGACCCAAATTGAATGGAAACTCAAAAATATTGATCTCTCTTTTCATAGACTGAATGTTTATTCAAAGATAAGGATTATCCGTTTGTAAACGACTACAAACGAGTTTAAATAGTTTGTAACCGACTGCAATGTTTCGGGATGACAATCTTTGCAACAGAGATTTGAGAAAGCAGTGAACGTCTCGGATCTAATTATTAATCTTTAAAATATATAGTTATGTCACTAAGAAACAAAGTAACATTAATTGGTTACACAGGAAAAGAAGTCGAAATGGTAAACTTCGATAGCGGAAATGTAAAGGCAAGTGTGTCTTTAGCAACGACTGATCATTACACCAATGCAAAAGGGGAGAAGGTAGAAGAAACCCAATGGCATAATTTAATTGCCTTTGGAAAAGTGGCTGAAATCCTTCAGAAGTATGTTCCTAAGGGAAAGGAAATTGCAATCGAAGGAAAACTGACATACAGATCCTATGATGATAAAGATGGTGTAAAACGATACATTACAGAGATCAGAATTGATGAAATTCTCTTGTTAGGAGGAGGTAATAAATAATATAATAAAAACACAAATGATGAAGGTAAAAGTTTTTAAAATAAGATTGCCTGAAGAATATCTGTACAAAGATCAACAGATATTAGATGATTTTCTTGGAAATCATGACGTTATCAAGTCGGAAACAGCTTTTGTACATGATGAAAATTATTGGTCGGTTGTTTTGTATTTTGAAGAATCGAAAGTTGTTTTATCCGCTGTTAAAGAACCGAAAATTGTAAAATATGCAGCCGAAAGTGATGTGTTGAATCCAGATGAAGAAAAGATATTAGATGCATTAAAACTGTGGAGATCTGAGAAAGCCAGAGAACAAAATCTCCCGATCTATTTTATAGCCAGTAATAAGGAGTTGGTATCAGTAGCTAAATATAAACCTGCCAAAAAAGCTGAGCTATTGGATATTAAGGGTTTTGGAAAACACAAGATAGAAAACTATGGTGAAGAAATTTTAGAAATCCTGGAAAGTATTTGATTTTTCGATTGATTGTTGAACACAAATGATGAAGTAATATGGAAGAAGCTGAAGAAAATTATTTTCTTCAGCTTCTGTGATGTATTGTCTTATAGTAAAAGTCTTTTCATTTTCTTATTTTTGTATGACTTATCAATTATTACACATCATTTATCAATTATAAAATGAAGCCAAGCTTAGCAAAAGGAACGAGAGATTTTACCGCACAGGAAGTTTCAAGAAGAAAATATATTATCAATATTTTACAGAATAATTTTGAATTATTTGGATTCCAACCATTGGAAACGCCAAGTTTTGAAAATCTTTCGACATTGACGGGAAAATATGGAGAAGAAGGAGACCGTTTGATCTTTAAAATCTTAAATTCCAGCATCAATGAAGCTAAAGAGGAGAAGAAGGCCCAAATGCTCAATGATTTTCAAAGAGCATTAGATAAACCATTCAGTTCAGATAGTCTTACTGATAAAGCGCTTCGTTACGACCTTACGGTGCCTTTCGCAAGATTTGTAGCAATGAACCATGGACAGTTAACTTTCCCTTACAAACGTTATCAGATTCAACCGGTTTGGAGAGCAGACCGTCCGCAGAAAGGAAGATTCAGAGAATTTTATCAGTGTGATGCTGATGTAGTAGGAAGTGAAAGCCTTTTACAGGAAGTAGATTTAATTCAGTTATACTTAAAATCATTTGCAGACCTAAAAGTTTCTGTTACCATTCACGTTAACAATAGAAAAATCCTTTCTGGATTAGCTGAATACGCAGGAATTACGGATAAATTAATTGATTTTACAGTAGCTCTTGATAAATTAGATAAAATAGGAAAAGAAGGCGTTGTAAAAGAGTTATTAGAAAGAGAAATTTCCCAGGACTCTATTGATAAATTAGATTTCTTATTTTCTCAATCTGACGATGCTTTGGAGAATCTGCTTCAGCTTAAAGAAAAATTCGTTGGAAATGAAATAGGATTAAAAGGAGTAGAAGAATTAGAGTTTGTTCTTACGCAGTCTATAAGCCTTGGAGTAGATATTCAGAATCTTGTTTTTGATATTACCTTAGCAAGAGGACTGGATTATTATACAGGTGCTATTTTTGAAGTTAAGGCTGATGAAGCACAGATGGGTTCTATCGGTGGTGGTGGAAGATATGATAATCTTACCGCAGTTTTTGGAGTAAAAAATATTCCGGGTATTGGTATTTCCTTTGGATTAGATAGAATTTATCTGGTCATGGAAGAATTAGGTCTTTTCCCTGCAGAAGCTACATCAAAAGTAGAGTATTTATTTGCCAATTTTGGTGGTGAAGAAACCTTGGAAGCTTTAAAACTGATTATACAGTTAAGAGAAAAAGGTATTTCTGCAGAACTATATCCTGAAAGTGCAAAAATAAATAAACAGTTCACTTATGCAGAAAAGAAAGGCATTAAGAACCTTGTATTTTTAGGTGAAGAAGAAATTAAAAACAGAACAGTAACCTTTAAAAACCTTGAAGCTGGAGAACAGAAAACAGTTTCTCTGGAGGAGTTTTTAGGATAATTACATAGAAAAAAAGAGTCTTCTTAATAGCATAAGAAGACTCTTTTTTTTATTTTCCTTTCACTTTTATTTCATCATATATTTTCTGAGTAAATGGAACTTTTATTCCCAACTCATTTCCATATCTGATAATAGCACCGGCAAATAATTCCAGCTCACTATTTTCTTTCCCGGAATTAATATCCAATTGTAGAGAAGTTGGAGTTTCAGGGGGAAATGTAGAGGCTTTTTCGAAAGTCTTGTCAATGATATTTTCTTCGAGAGAAATCCCCTTTTGATGAGCAATTAGTTCTATTTCTTTCATTATTTCCGTCGCCTCATTTTTTTGTACAGGATCTGTGCAAACCATGCCTATAGATGAATTGTGCTTGGCCGTCACCAATCCAAAACTTGCTATAAAAATAAATTTTGTCCAGATATCGACTAATGGATTGTCTTTAAAATCAAAATCAATTCGACTTTCTTTCATTACATCGATCACCCAATTAATATCTCTAGAAGGGTTTTCTGGATCTTTGCCGAAGATCATTTTTCCTGTTTTTCCTTTATGTTCTACAACGCCTTTTTCTTTGATATGAGAAGCTACATAAATACATGAAGGTAGAATAACATGATCAGGAATGATTTTTCTTATTCTGTCATAGATATCTGCACCATTCATCATAGGTAACAGGATTGTGTCTTCATTGATGACTTCTTTTAATTCGGTGCAAACCCTTTCTAGATCATACTCTTTAACACAAATCAAAACAAGATCAGGCTGAACTACATCACTAATGTTTTCATAAACCGCATTAGGATGTGTTTTATCATTACGATGTTCAGCAGAAATAAGTGTTAATCCCTGTTCTTTTACTTTTTGGTAGGTTTCACCTCTTGCAATAAATGATATGATATATTGATGAAAAGTTTCATTGTTTTGACTGATCTTAAAACCAAAATAACCACCTACACCACCAAGACCTATTACTACGATATGCTTCTTATTCATGAAATTATTTTTATTTATTTTAAAACTTGTTTTTTTAGTATTACACTATGTTAAAGATGGTGATTTATTTTTATATTCGAAATGTATTTAAAGCATAATTATTGAGAAAAACGATCACTCAAAACAATATTTATATCAGAATTTTATTCACCTTATTATGAAAAACAATGCTTCTATTGACATTATAGAAAAATGGCTGCAAGGGTGGTCATTATCCAGACAACTTCCTCAGCCTGTCAAGTACAAATCTGGATTTACAGTAGATGTTAACACTCCTATGCAGAAAAAGCGATATGTATTTTCTGAGCCCAATGATGACTTTCTCCAATTGGCAGAATTAGTTGATGAGCCTTGGGTTTTCCTGAAAGTATCTTCAGCTTTCGAAACATTTAAAGATAAAATACCTTCCAAATGGCAAATGCAGGGCGATCAATATATGATGTCATGTTTTCATCCAATGACTGTTTTACATTATGATCTTCCCGCAGACTATCGACTTGAATATGATCAGTATAATTCCACCTACGTGATTAAGATTATTACTAAAGATGGGGGAGAACAAGCAGCAATAGGCAGGGTAGCTATTGTTGATGATTTGGGTGTTTATGATCAGATCATTACTGATCAAAACCATAGAAGAAAGGGTCTTGCTTCTTTTTTAATGAAAGAATTAGAGAAAATTGCACTATCAAAAGGAGCATATAATAACTTTTTGGTGGCAACAGTGGAAGGTAAATCTTTGTACGAATCTTTAGGCTGGGAACTATATAGCCTATATACTTCAATTGTTATTCCTTCCCAAGAGTATCAGGATGAATAATTACTGAATTATGAGTAATATTGTATTAAGCAAAAATTAATACCACTCACTAATTAATCATGGAAAATTACTTAGAAATAAACAAAAACTCATGGAATGCTAAAGTAGAACCTCATCTGAAATCAGATTTTTATTTTGTTGATGAATTTTTAAAAGGAAGAAGTTCTCTTAATTCTATTGAATTAGATCTTTTAGAAGATGTTAAAGGAAAAAGTATTCTACATCTACAGTGTCATTTTGGACAGGATTCCATATCTTTTTCCAGATTAGGCGCAAAGGTTATTGGAATAGATCTATCTGATAAGGCTATTAATACAGCCAAAGATCTGGCTAAGCAATCTGGAACAGATACCGAATTTATATGCTCAGATGTTTATGATCTTCCTAATGTTTTAGATGAAAAATTTGATATTGTATTTACCAGCTATGGAACGATAGGGTGGCTTCCAGATTTAGATAAGTGGGCTCACGTAGTCAGTCACTTTTTGAAGCCGAATGGGAAATTTGTAATGGTAGAATTTCATCCTGTAGTCTGGATGTTTGATGATGATTTCAAAGAAGTAACCTATAATTACTTTAATGAAAAACCCATTATTGAAACTTATGAAGGGACTTATGCTGATCCTTCAGCATCTATCGTTCAGGAGTATGTAATGTGGAATCATTCATTGGCTGAAGTTATGCAGAATTTAATTAAAAATAAATTGGAGATAAACGATTTCAGAGAATTTGATTGGTCACCTTATCCGTGTTTTAAACATGTTGAAGAATTTGAAAAAGGAAAGTGGCGGATATCAAAGTTTGGAAATAAAATTCCAATCGTATTTGCTTTAATGGCACAAAAAAAGTCATCGTAATATACTACTACGATGACTTTTCTATATATGAATGTTAAAAAAACTTGTCTTAACTTAAAGAATCCTCAGCTTTTGTTTTCGCTTCGTCCACTTTATTCTGAACTTGAGAAGCTACATCACTTGCTTTAGTTTTAATATCATTTCCCCACTTGTTAAGGTTGTCCTTAGCAGTGTTGATTTTATCTTTTACAGCTTGTTGTTCTTCTGGAGTTGATTTTTTATATTTCCAGTAAGCTAAAGCACCTAAACCTAATAAAGCTAATAATCCGTTTGTCTTATTTCCCATGATTTCTATTTTTTTTAATTAATATTAAAATTTGTTGCTTAGTATCATGTAAATTGCGTGCCAAAAAACTGAAAGTAATGATAAAATAATGTTAAATTAATTGAAGATTTCAAAATTTTGACCATCATAACTTGCGAAGACCATGGTAGGATAAGAATCTTGGTGATAGATATTTCCATTTTTATCAATAGCAATCGCACCTGCAAATCCGTCAATCGTTTTTAATTCTTCAAAAGTTTTCTGAAAGGCATTTTCTAAAGTCATTCCATCTGTAACCCTTGTTACAATTTTTGTTGCCGTAGCATTGCTTACGATATCTTCTCCAACACCTGTACAACTTACAGCGCATACTGAATTGGCATAATTGCCGGCAACAGTTGCTGAATCGGAAATTCTTCCTGGAATTTCAAAACCTTTTCCTCCTGTTGAGGTGGCAACAGCCAGTTTACCATTCTGATCGATCGCAACACAGCCAACAGTTCCTTTTCCTCCATTATTAAGTTTAGCTTCGTATTCTTTTCTCCTTTGGGGAATTTCTGTTGAAAAATTTTCAAAACCGTGCTCTGAAGCATATTTTTTAGCACCTCTTCCTCCTAATACACGATCATCTTCTTTCATTAAATCTTTAGCCACAAAAATAGGATTCTTTACATCCTGAATATTGATGACACCACTTAATTTCTGAGTTTCACCATCCATGATAGCAGCGCTCATACGGATTATCCCATCACTTTGAATCTGAGAGCCTATTCCGGCATTAAAAAGTTCATCGTCTTCTAAAAGAGAAACGGCATAAGCCACAGTATCAAAGGCAGAATGAGTCTGTAAAAACTCAAAAGCCTTTTGGGCTATATTTTTTAATGAATTTTGTTTGGCAACTTTTACTTCATGGCTTTGATCGCTTTCAGAGAAAAATCCACCGTGGATAATTATTTTCATATATATTTTGTTGATAAGGAATATTTATACTGGATTAAGTCAACAACAAAGATGCTTACAAATTTAATTAAACTTGTAAATCTCTGTTTTCTACTTTTTACTAATTATTTGTCTTGTGGAATTGGATTAAACTGTGAATTCTCTATAGTCAGGGTCTTTGTAGTAAGATCATAATGATCATTCATCGACATTACATGCACCGTTAAGTTATCGATAGAGATCGGTTCTCCCAAATTGATATTGGTAAGGTTGGTATCTTTGATAAATCTACCATCTACGATAATAACAAGCCCAGAACCTACCGCCGTCATTACATCATTATGTATGAAAAGGCCTGTATCTTCTCCCAAACCAATTCCCAATGTTCTTGGATTATTGACAACAGCCTGAAAAAGTCTTCCGATTCTTCCTCTTTGTACAAAGTGGGTATCAATAATTACATTATCAATAAGTCCTAAACCTTGTGTCGTTTTTATTTCTCCTTTTAATAAAGCTTCAGAACTACTTCCTTGGTAAATCATGTTTTCAGAAGCTGCAGCAGCTCCCGCAGAAGTTCCGGAATAAATGAAATCCTGTTCCTGATATTTTAATAAAATAGTATCGTGGAATCTTGTTCCACCAAGAATAGAGGTAAGCCTAAGCTGGTCTCCACCCGTAAACATAACAACATCAGCTGCATTAGCTCTCGCTACCATAGCATCAGAATTGGCTTCTTCACGGTTGTGGATATCAAGAATGTTAACATTTTTTGCACCTAAAAACTCAAAAGCCTTCTTATATTCGGTTCCTACAATTTGTGGGATTTGTGAAGCAGTAGTCACTACTTCTATAATAGAGTTTTCTTTTAGCTTAGATTCATTAATGATCTTTCTTAAAATACCTCTTTCAAAAAAATTAAGGTTCTTTTCTATATTCTGATCATAATCGGTTTCTGCAAAACTTCCTTTATTTACAGCGCCTCCGATAACAATTAATTTTCCAACGGGTTTCATCATAGTATGCAAATTTAAAAAATTATTAATATTTGACGAAATATCAAATACATATAAATTGATTTTTAGGTTTTTAAGATTGTTAATGATAACTAATTTTTTTTTAAGAAATCTTTAAATGGCCTATGGTTTTGTTTATGCTTTTACATTATCTTTGATTTTAGAAGATGTTATTATTAATCAAGAAAAATGCAAATTGACTATGAAAATTGAGAAGATACAGGCCTTACGTGGTCCAAATATTTGGAGTATCAGAAGAAAGAAGCTGATACAGATGAGGTTGGATCTTGAAGAGATGGAGAATTTTCCTACCAATAAAATAGATGGATTCAGGGAGCGGATAGAAAAAATGATGCCGTCCTTAATTACCCATCGATGTTCGGAAGGAGTACATGGTGGTTTTTTTCATAGAGTAGAAACAGGAACCTGGATGGGACATGTAATAGAGCATATTGCTCTGGAAATCCAAACCTTAGCAGGTATGGATACAGGTTTCGGAAGAACCCGGGAAACTAAATCTCCGGGAATTTACAATGTTGTTTTTGATTATATTGAAGAGAATGCCGGGATTTATGCTGCCGAAGAAGCCGTGAAAATTGCCGAAGCTTTAATTGAAGGCAAAGAATATGATATCAACGAATGTATTCATACACTAAAAGAAATCAGGGAACGTGTTCGTTTAGGTCCATCTACAGGAAGTATTGTAGAGGAAGCCGTTTCAAGAAAGATCCCTTGGATTAGATTAGGAACTAATTCTTTAGTTCAACTGGGATATGGTGTTAATCAGCAAAGATTTCAGGCAACGATTACTGGAAAAACGAGCTCAATTGCGGTAGATATTGCATGTAATAAGGAACTGACAAAGAAAATGCTCCATGATGCAGCTATCCCGGTTCCGATTGGAGATTTGGTGATTGATGAAGAGGGTTTAGACAGGGTCATTAAAAAGATAGGGTATCCCGTTGTTCTTAAGCCTTTAGATGGAAACCATGGAAAGGGATCTTCCATTAATGTTAATGATTGGGAGAGTGCCAAAGTCGGTTTAGAACATGCTCAAAAATATTCTAAGAAGACGATTGTAGAAAAATATATCACCGGATATGATTTCAGGGTTCTTGTTATAGATAATAAAATGGTTGCTGCAGCAAGAAGGGTTCCAGCCCATGTTGTTGGTGACGGAGAATTGAATATTGAAAAGCTTATTGAAAAAGAAAATAAAGATCCTAGAAGAGGATATGGACATGAAAATGTATTAACGGAAATACAAATTGATAAAGATACTTTAGAGCTTTTGGAAAAACTCCATTATACATTGGAGACTGTTCCTCAAAAAGGAGAAATTGTATTTCTAAAATCTACAGCGAACCTTTCAACAGGGGGAACTTCGATTGACGTAACGGATATGGTACATCCCGAAAACATTACAATGGCCGAAAGAATCTCTAAAATCATTGGTTTAGATGTTTGTGGTATTGATATAATGGCCGAAAATTTAACGCAGCCTCTTAAAGAAAGTGGTGGAGCGATTATTGAGGTCAATGCTGCTCCTGGATTCAGAATGCACCTGGCACCAAGTGAGGGTCTTCCAAGAAATGTTGCAGCTCCGGTTGTAGATATGCTTTATCCTCAAGGGAAACCATTTACCATTCCTATTATTGCAGTAACTGGAACCAATGGTAAAACAACAACAACAAGATTGATCTCCCATATTGTTAAGAATAATGGTTATAGAGTAGGCTTTACTACATCTGATGGTATTTATATTCAGAACACAATGCTTACGAAAGGAGATACAACAGGTCCACTTTCAGCTGAATTTGTTTTAAAAGATCCAACTGTAGAGTTTGCAGTGTTAGAAACTGCCAGAGGTGGTATTCTACGTTCTGGCCTAGGATTTTCCCAATGTGATATTGGAGTACTGACAAATATTAAGGAAGATCACCTGGGAATGAATGACATTCATAACTTAAAAGATCTTACTAAAGTAAAGAGAGTAGTTCTTGATAGCGTAAAGAAAAATGGTTGGAGTGTCATGAATGCTGATGATGAATATTCCATGCGAATCGTTAATGACTTAGACAGTAATATTGCAATTTTCAGTCTGGATGAAAATAATCCATACATTAAAAAATTCGCTAAAGAAGGCAAAATTACCTGTGTCTATGAGGAAGGGTTTGTAACTATAAAAAAAGGTGACTGGAAGATAAGAATTGGAAGAGCAAAAGACTTTCCAATTACTATGGAAGGGAAAGCTAAATTTATGATCGCTAATGTTTTAGCAGCGAGTTTAGCCTGTTATCTGTATGGTTTTGGAATAGAGGATATTTCAAATTCTCTAAGAACTTTTATTCCGAGTGCACAGCTTACTCCAGGAAGATTAAATATTTTTAAGTTTAAAAACTTTAAGGTGTTGATCGACTTTGCACATAACCCTGATGGATATGAAGCAATAGAGGATTATCTTAAAAATGTTGAATCTACAAAGAAGATCGGAATTATTTCGGGAGTTGGAGATAGGAGAGATGAAGATATCAAACTATGTGGAAAGATTGCCGGAAGGATGTTTGACTATATTATTATAAGAAATGAAAAACATCTTCGCGGAAGGAAAGAAGAAGAAATTAACGGATTAATTATAGATGGAATTCATGAAGCAGGCAGAGATGTAAGCTATGAGATCATTCCCAAGGAAATTGAAGCATTAAAACATGCTATGGGAATGGCTGAAGAAGGGACGTTTATTACCGCTTTAAGCGATGTAATTTCAAATGCCATAGAATTGGTTCAGGAATATCAAGCCAAGGAATTTTTGGAAGATGATAAAATTTAATCTAATCTAATAATAAAAAAACCTCCGAAATTTCGGAGGTTTTTTTATGCATTAAGCCAGGGCTTTCCAATTTTCTGCATTTTTATGAGATAAAAATATAAAGGAATTAATTCTAATCTAAGTGTAAAACTTATGTTTGGATTTACAAAAGGGATAATAACCATCATAATGATACAAACAGCAATACCTGTTATAGCATCAATGACAGCAGCTTTTGGAGCCCATTCCAGCTCAAACCAAAGTCCAAAAGCCACAATTCCTTTAAAAATTAAAAGAATACAAACAATAAACCCTGCAATGGTATAAGGATGGGTGGAGTCTATTCCATAAATAGACAATGAAACATTAGTTAGAAAAAAACCGGAAATTAATATTAAAGAAGCAACTGATCCACCAATTAAAAATAACCAGATGAAAATCTTAATCCAGACCGGTAACAGATCTCTTCTCCGTACGAAATTACTGTTTACATCAAACTCTTCAAAAGCTGATTCTTGCTCCATAATATATTAGTTTTAATAAATTTTATTCTTCTCCAAAGAAAACATTAGAGCTTCCAATCCATATGGCATCCTTTTTATTAAAGTCAACATTCACCATAGCAGCTTTTGTCATCCTTCCAAGATTTTCTAAGAGGATAGGGCGTTCATCATTTTCCCGCCAAATATACAATAAACGTATTTCAGCTTTCGAAAATTCTCCGTTGATATCTTCAAAGATTGGTTCGTACTGAACTTTCCTTTGTAAAATATAATTTTCCTTATCTTCAATAGCATTTATAATTTCTATTGTAGGATTCAAATTCACTCCACTTCCTGCAAATGAAAATAGGGGTTTTAAAACATAATTTTCAAGATTTTCATTTTCAGGGAATTCATATAGGAAATAGCTTTTGGGTACGAATTGATGTTTTAATAAAGGTAAAAGATATTTGGAGATTTTAAAGAACCAATTTGGATGGGTGATCCATTTTACATCTACTTCTTCACGGAAATCGAATTCGGTTTTAAGGTTAGGAATATGGTCTAATTCATCGAAAATAACACGATTGTAAATTCTTTTTATTTGAACTAACTTTTCATTATCTTCATAATACAACTTTTTACCGTCCTTTTTTATTTTGGTAAGACAAACTGTTTTTATTCCCAATAGTTTCTCTGTTAAAGCAAAATCAATCGCTGTTTTTTGCTTCTCAGGAAAAATTTCAAGAAGAATTACATTTTCAGGATTTTCATCACCAACAATTAATTCTCTTAAATAATCTGCGAACTGACCAGGAGACATTGCGTTTTTAATTTCAGAAAGAAAAGGATATACTTCACAAAATGTATTTTCAAAAGTTTTTTGAAAAGCATAAAGAGATGGAAATGCCTGCAGTTCTATCAGTTGTGGCTCTATTTCGCCATTTTCATTTTTGCAAACTCCAAAATCAATGGTGAAAAAATGAGGATGATCCGTATCGTTTGGAACTTTGCAATTTTCAGGAACAGCCTTTTGTAGTATTTCAGGAGATAAAGCCTTTATCTGATCTATAATACTTTCGCTGGCACCAATAAGCTTACTTTCAAATTCCTTCGTAAGGAAAAAAGGACTCTCCGAAATTCTAAATCCCGGTAGAACACCACTCTTTTCTGCTAAGCTATTTTTAAGCTGTTCATACTTTTCCAGTGAAAAATCCTGATTGAATTGTTTTCGGTATTTTGGGATCATATTCTTTTTCTTTGTGATTTTAAAAAATCGAGCAATTTTGCTCGATTTATAGTGTTGTAATTGTTTATTATTTTTAAGCCACTGCTCCTGCTGCTTTCAAAATATTCTTTTTAGCAAACTGTAAAAATGTAGGAAGAATTTGTGCTCTTGTCAAAACTATTTTATCTTCATCATCAATCCTGTCCAAGGTCTCAAGGTACTTTTCCATTCCAAAGTTTTCAATCATAGCTTCTTTGTTTTTTTCATCTTTTAGATTTTCAATCATGCTTGCAGGATCTGCTTCTGGATGAAACTGTGTTCCAAAGATCTCTTCTGAGAAACGAATAGCCATAATGGCTCTCTCTAAATTAATATGAGGGCGGAATTTCTCAATAGCCACTATTTTCATTCCTAATTCTTCAAAACGTTCGTGATCAGGCTCAATAAACTGGTAAGCTCTTGAATCTACACCATAAAAAGGATTTAAAAGATTTTTGAATAAAAATTCCTTTTCACCATCTTCTGTTTTATGAATAGGCATTACCCCAAAAGAATAGGATTTTCTAGGGCAGATGTTTCCTAAATTCCAATGAATACTTGCTATTTGAAATGAATGACAGATTAAAAACACATACTTTTTATCTTCCTTATGATTATTATGATCATATACGGAATCTAAAAAATCCGCATATTTTGTTTCCCATTCCAGCCCTTCTCTATGAGGGTTTCCTGGCCCCCCTGAAGAAATAAAAATGTCAAAATCTTCTATATTTGGAATTTCATCTTCGTGTCTTACATTGAACACCTGAATGTTTACATTTTCTTCAGAATTCTTTTTAAAGGTTTCTGAGATTTCTTTAATATTTCTAAACCCTTGATTTACATGGTTGTTATTCATGTCCAACAACGCGATTCTAATATCTTTCATACATCATATTTTTGCAAAGTTACCAAAAATATCATGAAATAGTTTCGCCGTGGGTAATACCATATTCGGTTTCAGAAATCATATAATCTACTACTTTGGTAAGGTCGCCTGTTTCCTTAAAAATTTGAAGTTGTCGGTCTGCTCCGGTTCCGTTTTCTAAAATTTTCCAGGCGTATTCAACTTCCTGGCGACAACCTAGATCATCTACCACATCATCAATGAACTCAAGAAGTTCTTTCAATAAATGGGGATAAGGTACAGATTCTTCTTTACCAAAGTCGATCAAATGAGCATCGATTCCACTTTTGGAAGCCCGCCATTTATTTTCATTTAATAATAATCTTCTATAGCTTCTGAAGCTTAGGTTTTGCTGATGAAGTTTATAAATCTTTGCTACTAAACTTTGCATGATTGCTGCCAAGCAAACGGTCTCGTCAATTCTTAATGGCATGTCACATATTCTAAACTCAATAGTAGGATAGAATGGATGTACACGAAGGTCCCACCAGATCTTTTTTGCATTATCAATAGTTCCTGTTTTTACTAAAAGATCTACATAACTGTCAAATTCAGCCAATGAATTGAAGTAACTAGGAATTCCAGTTCTTGGAAATTTTACAAAAATCTCCTGTCTGTAGGACTTAAAGCCTGTATTTCTTCCTATCCAAAAAGGTGAATTGGTGGACAATGCATAAACATGAGGAAGAAAATAACGCATTACATTTTGAATTCTTACCCCTTCTTCGCGATTGGGAATTCCAATATGAACATGCAACCCAAAAATAAGATTTTCACGTGCTACATCACCCATATCATCAACAATCTTTACGTAACGTTCTCCCTGAGTAATGGGATTGTCCGACCAGTGAGAAAAAGGATGTGTTCCTCCTCCTGATACACGAAGTCCCTGCTCATGGGCTATATTGATAAGGTGTCTTCTTAAGTTAGTAAGTTCTGTTCTTGCTTCCTGAATATTCTGACAGATGCCTGTTTCCATTTCAATCATGGATTCATGCATTTCGTGCTTTAAGTTCTCACTTAAAACAGCTTTTCCACCTTCAATAATTTTAGAAACATGAGAAATTAGATCTCTGCTGTCAACATCAATAATTTGATATTCTTCTTCGATTCCTATAGTAAACTGATGCATTTCCTTGTGTTTTTTATATTCTCTCCCACTGAATTATTTTATTGAGTCTTTTACAAAAGTTCCCCATGAAATGTTGGGTTTTCCAGGAACATATTCTTTAGCCTTTTCAATGGCAAATTTTGCAGCATGCTCTACAATCCAGGCGAAATTTTCTTCCCCAACAGAGTTTCTGTCTGCATCTGGTGCAGGATTACAGAAGTCGATGGCATACGGAATACCATCTTTTACAGCGAATTCTACCGTATTAAAATCATAGCCTAATGCCTCGTTCATTGTAATCGTATAATCATGAATGGTTGTTAATAGTTTTTCCAACTCTTCACCATCCGTCTGATGACTGGTAGCATATCTTAAATGAGGTTCATTTCTAGGTTCATAAGGCATAATATGAACATATTTCTTTCCTAAGCAATAAACTCTGTAATAATCATCGAAAATAATTTCTTCCTGAACCATCATAACAAGCTGTTCTGTTTCACCTAGTTTATTCCATAGATCTTCTGGATTTTCTACTCTGTAAACGTTTCTCCAGCCTCCGCCGTCGTGAGGTTTCATATAGGCAGGAAAACCTACATAATCAAAGATGTATTCCCAGTCGTGAGGGAATTTTAAATTTCTGAATGACGTTTCTGAAGTATTAGCCGGTCTTTCATGGGATGGTAATAAAACAGTTTTAGGAAGTGGAATTCCCAGTTTTGACATCAAAGCATTATTGAAAAACTTTTCATCAGCACTCCACCAGAATGGATTATTGATAACATACGTTCCATTCAATGCTGCATTTTTGAGATAAGCTCTGTAGAAAGGGACATCATGAGAAATTCTGTCTATAATAACAGCATAACCATAATCAACACCCTGTGCCAGCTTATCGATATGTACAGGTTCTGCTATAATTTCTCCACCTCCTAATTCATTGACCTTTTCAATAAATGCCCAAGGAAATGTGTTTTCCATACCGAATAGAAT
This sequence comes from Chryseobacterium sp. ISL-6, assembly GCF_018613715.1. Taxonomy (GTDB): domain Bacteria; phylum Bacteroidota; class Bacteroidia; order Flavobacteriales; family Weeksellaceae; genus Chryseobacterium; species Chryseobacterium paludis. Next base: position 71,959 of record NZ_JAGGPT010000001.1, read on the forward strand.
TCCCACCTTTTTTGCCATAATTGTTGTTTTTAGTGTTTTTATTAATAAGGGATTATTTAAAATTTATTCTAAGAGAAAAATGCGCTGATAAATGTTGGAAAGACCATTCTCCAAAGAGGCCAGTCATGATTGATCCATTTTCTTTCATCATACCAGTAATCAATTCCTTTTGATTTTAAGATTTCTGCCATCTCCACATTTTTATCTTTACAGATGTCCTGATCAGAGGTACTCAATACAATATGCATGTGTTTGTATTTCCAGGCTTCATCGTTTTTTATAAATTCTCTGGGACAATTATAATATACCAGATCATCAGAATATCCATCCATAAAATTTCGAATGCTGAATGCTCCTGAAAGACAGAATAGGTGTGATACTACGTCAGGGAATCTAAAGGCAAAGTTTGCAGCATGATAACCTCCAAAGCTTGCTCCCGCAATGGCAACCCTATGTGTTTTATGTAATTTCTGAATATAAGGAACGAACTCCTGAATTAGAAATTGTACATATCTTTCATAATTTTTTATTCTTTGTTGTGGAGATATGGAATCGTCATAAAAACTCCAGCTATCAATTGTCTGAACATTATAAAGCTTTACTTTTCCTTGTTCTACAAACCAATTGATACTTCCATTAAGATGAAAATCGTGATTCTGAGTATATAAACCCTGAGAAGTGGGAAACATAATAATAGGATGTCCGTAATGTCCGGTGACCTCCACTTTAATATTCATTCCCAATATATTTGAATAATAATCAGTATGTTCTATGTGTGGCATTTTAGAATAATTAATTTAAAATTGATGTATAATTAGCTCGTAGGCTTGCCTTTTGGAGGTAAAATGTTTAATAAACCTGTATTTATTTTCTCAGCAGCGGCGTCTAATCTTTCCTGTACAATATCAGCATTATCTGACTTATAAACAATTCCGACATGATAGTCTATGGGAAGGTATTTTACAATTTCTTCACATTCAAAATCACTATAATCAGGTTGTTGGGTTTTGATTAAAGCAATAATCAACCCGGCATAATGTTCTGTAGGTTTTGTAATATCATAACGCTTCGATCTTAGAAGAGCATCTTCAATTTTTGCCCATTCTCTCCAGATATTAATATTACTGGAAGCTTCTACAAGATCAGGAATATGGGCACCCCCAACTCTGGATGAAGTTTCTAAAAAGTACCATTTCCCATCATCTTTACTTCGTATGAACTCTGTATGGGTCGCGCCATTAAGTAGTCCAAAATTTAAAAGTACTTTGGCATTAACTTCTTCAAGAGATTTGAATTCATCGGAATCTTTTCCAAGTGTCTTAGTCCTGAAAACACCACCTTCATGAGAAACCTGCATTGGCGGAGCCAGATATTTTGATGCAGAAGTGAATACTATTTCTTTATTAAAGGTTAAACTGTCAACATGATAAACATCACCAGGTTTAAAGCTTTCCAATAAAAAGAGATGGCGTTCTTCACCTAGAGAATCTAAAGCCTCCCAAAGCTGATCTTTAGTCGTTATTTTTTTTATTCCTGAAGCTGAAGCCTCCGAACGTGGTTTCAAAACCCACGGAGCAGGTACTTTTCCAATAAATGTGTTAATTTCATCATTATTAAAAACTGGCGTGAATTCAGGAACATTAATGTCTGAATCTTTTGCTTTCTGCCTCATGGCCAGTTTATCTCTAAAATAACGATGTGTGGTTTGCCCCATCCCTGGAATACGGAAAGTTTCTCTGATCAATGCTGCTTTTTCTACATCATAATCATCAAGTGCTACTACCGCATCAATTTTCCTGGTTTGCATAAGATGTGAGAATCCCTGAACCAAATGATCCAGATTCCATACAGATGGTTTTAATTCAGGCATATAATACACCTCATCAATAGCGTGCCAAGGCCAGTTCTTTTCTTTAATGTTTTCAGATGTAATCAAGATTATTTTATTACCGAGCCGCTTCATTTCGTCCATGAAATCATAGCCCTTGTAATAGCACGAAATACATACTATAGTTTTCTCCTCCATACAGTGTTTTTGAAGTTTTAATAAATTATCAAAAATAAAAGCAAAATTTTATTGATTAATTAATATCAATAGTTGATCATTGCTGAGATTTTGAAAATCCTAAATCAATTATACAGAGAAATTTTGTAATAAACTAATTTTTAATGATAATTTTCGATTAAATCGGCCAGCAATTGCACTCCAAAGCCTGTTGACGCTTTTTCTTTAGCATATCCAACGCTTCCGAAAGCCACTCCGGCAATATCTAAATGAGCCCATTTCGAATGACCTTCAATAAATTGTTCCAGGAACTTTGCGGCAACAATACAATCACCAATAGGTTTCATAGAAATGTTTTTTAAATCCGCTACATCAGATTGGATATCATCTTTCCAAATATCCCATAAAGGGAGATTCCATAGCCTCTGGTTCGTTCTATCACCGGTTTTTATTAATGTATTTTTTAATTCTTCATTATTTGAAAATAAAGCACCACAAGTATCACCAAACATTCTTACAGAACTTCCTGTTAATGTTGCCAGATCAATAAGAAGGTCTGTTTTATAGTTTTTTGAAAGATAAGAAAGCGAATCAGCAAGAATCATTCTTCCCTCTGCATCTGTATTTAATACTTCAATTGTTTTTCCATTGTAAGCTGTAATTACGTCACTCGGAAGAAAGGCTTTTTCAGAAATTGAATTGTCGGTGATTGGTAAAATAACAACAAGATTAATAGGAAGCTGCATTTCTGAAGCATAAATTAAAGCTCCTAAAACAGCAGTGGCTCCACCCATATCAGATTTCATATAATGCATGTTCTCATGATTCTTTAAAGAGATCCCTCCAGTATCAAAGACCACACATTTTCCCACTAAGCCAATAGTTTTAGCGTTTTTTACAGTTGTTTTGTATTCTAAAATGGTAAAGGCTGCATCATAAGCACTTCCTTGATTTACTGAAAGATAGGCTCCAAGACCTAATTCTTCGCATTTTTTCCTGTTGAAAACAGTATATTTTAGCTGATGTTTTTTAGCTAAGTTTTTAAGATAAAGACTTAAAATATCTGGATTTTTAAGATTTGCAGGTTTGTTTAACCACTCCTGACAGGCCGTTTGGCCATTAGCTAATGCTATTGCTTTTTGGGTAATTACATCAAGTTTTTTCTGACTTAGATTTTCAAAATGAATCTCGAATGCCGGATTCCAGAACGGATGATTTTTATCGAAAGGATAGTTGTATGTTCCTATTAATAATCCCTTTATAAATTCTTCGAACTGTTTTTGATCAACAAAATTTCCTAACACTAACGTGGAAACAGCTTTTAAACTTTTTTTCTGGGTTTGGGAGAATTTTACGGCAACCTGCTGGACTTCAAAATTCTGAATCGATTCTTTTCCTAAGCCGATAAAATAGATTATACTTTCTTCAGTGGTATTAACAAATACTTCGTTTTTCTTTCCAGTGAAAAAAGTGGAAATATTTTTATTGAAATTTTTGCTTGTTTTTGTCCATTCTTCCTCTGTGAATAATTGAAAGACCTGGCTGTAGCTTTTATTTTTTTTGTTGATTAATTTCATAATTTTTACTGTTTAATGCTTTTTTGTTGTGGGGTTACTTCTACAGGGTTTTCTATGTTATCATAAAATAGCCATTCAATAGCCCTTGGAAATTCCTGAGACCAATAGAATTCACTATGTGTACCTTCAGGGTTGATATTGGTTTTGAATTCAAAATCAAAGAAATTTTTTTTCTCCCATTTTCTTAAATATTCTTCAAAGACATGGATTCGTTTTACCATTTTGGCTCCTTCCTGTCCACCACCATATAAATAAATTTTTGTTTTAAAAGGCACTCTGAAATTCATCATTGGGAAATTATTATTTGGTTCTACCCAAAGCGATGGTGAGAAAATTAAGAGCTTAGAATATACTTCTGGATAAAGAAATCCACTGTAGATACTGATCAAGGCGCCTAAAGAACTACCACCGATTCCTGTATTTTCCCTGTCTTTTTTAGTCCGGTACTGTTCATCAACAAATGGTTTTAAAGTATCTGTGATAAATCGGATGTATTTTTTGCCCTCAGACCCGTGGGCAACATGATCATTATCAAATATATATTCTTTTATTCTTTCTTCACTTCCATGTTCAATTGCGATGATTATCACATCTCCACGGCCATATTCAGCAAGAATAGAGAGTTTTTTGTCGATTTCCCAGTTTCCATACTCACTTCCTTCATTGAAGAGATTTTGGGCATCCTGAAGATATAATACGGGATAGCTTTTATTCGAAATATAATAATCGTAAGGTAGTAGTGCCCACACTTTACGGTGTCTGCCAAGTTGTGGGATATAAAATTCTTCCGAAATGATTTCTACAATAGGGAAGAACTCATCTTTAAAAGGACCCCAGTTGAGTCTCCACTTTTCTACAGTATCTGAAACTTCACCTGATGCTTTTTTGACTTTACGATTTGGAGTAATATTTCCGTATTTATCAAGTTCCACATTCTCCCAGCCTCCTTTTGTAAACTTATATTCTATATCAGAAGGCAGTATCTCATCAGCAATATCAATATAATAGTTGTTGGGATCCGTAAGTTCAAGTTTGTATCGACTGTCTTTTGGATTCCAATTATTAAAACTCCCTGTTACATATACAGTTCTTTCATCACTCTCATCAGTGTAAAGTTTAAACTTCATCATGTGTCTTTAAAAAATAATACGGCTAAATTTATAAAAAAACTTTAGATATATCTAGTCTGAAATTTTAGATAAAAACAAATATATAAATCAGTAAATTTTATATATTTGATAGACACGCGGATGAAATAACTTATATAACAATTATTTGAATTATAGTTAATTGTTTCTAGCTGTATTTTTCGTAGTTTCAAAGAATGTAAATTAAACACTAATGAACTCTGTTAAAACATATACACTTTTTACGGATCATGATGTTTATCTTTTTAAAGAAGGTAAACATTATAAGCTCTATGATAAATTTGGAGCGCATTCCGTAGAAAAGGACGGAGTACAGGGAGTTTATTTTTCGGTTTGGGCACCGAATTCAAAAAAAGTTTCTGTGATTGGAAATTTTAACAAGTGGAACCATAAGGAACATATTTTATATCCTCGCTGGGATGGATCGGGCATTTGGGAAGGATTTATCGAAGGGCTCACCTGGGGAACTTTATATAAGTACGCTATAGAGACAACCTATGGGGAGATTCTGGAGAAAAGTGATCCTTATGCATTAAGCTGGGAGCAAAATTTACAGGCTGCATCATTAATATCTACGACATGGTATGAATGGCAGGATAAGGATTGGATGAACAGCCGGTGGAAAGTGAACAGTTTAGACGCTCCAATCTCAGTATATGAGATGCATCTAGGTTCTTGGGTAAGAGAAGAAGATAATCCGGAAAAGTTTTTAAATTATCGGGACATAGCTAAAAAGCTAGTACCTTATCTCAAAGAAATGGGTTTTACTCATGTTGAATTTATGCCCATAATGGAATTTCCTTACGATCCGAGTTGGGGTTATCAGATTACGGGTTTTTATGCGGCAACATCCCGGTTTGGCTCTCCTCAGGATTTAATGTATCTGATTGATGAGCTTCATCAGAATGAGATAGGTGTTATTTTAGACTGGGTACCCTCTCATTTTCCTGGAGATGCTAACGGTTTGCATCGTTTTGACGGTTCTTTTTTATATGAACATGAAGATCCAAGGAAAGGGTTTCATCCTGACTGGAAATCTTATATTTTTAATTATGGAAGGAATGAAGTTAAGTCATTTTTAATTTCAAATGCCATGTTTTGGCTGGAAAGATATCATGCTGATGGATTGCGGGTGGATGCAGTGACTTCGATGCTTCATTTGGATTATTCCCGAAATGAAGGGGAATGGGAACCCAATAAATATGGTGGAAATGTAAATCTTGAAGCAAAATTATTTCTTCAGGAATTTAATACTGCTGTGTATAAAGAATTCGGAGATACTATTATAACCATTGCTGAAGAAAGTTCAGACTTTCCTTTACTTACAAAACCTGTACATGATGGGGGAGTAGGTTTTGGAATGAAATGGATGATGGGCTGGATGCATGATACATTGGATTATTTCAAACTAGATCCTATAAACAGAAAAAACAATCATCATAAACTGACCTTTGCTTCTATGTATATGTATAATGAAAATTATATGATGCCTTTATCTCACGATGAAGTTGTACACGGAAAGGCGAGTCTTATTTATAAAATGCCGGGTGATGAATGGCAGAAGTTTGCTAATCTTCGTACATTGTTTGTGTATATGTATACACATCCGGGAGCAAAATTGCTTTTTATGGGTGATGAATTTGGACAAACCAGTGAATGGAATTTTAAACAGAGTTTGGATTGGCATTTACTACAATACCCTGTACACAAAGGATTGCAAACCCTGATAAAGGATCTTAATCATGTTTACAGATATGAATCTGCCTTTTATGAAAATCAATTTAATTCTAAAGGGTTTGAATGGGTAGAAGCAAATGATCAGGATAACTCTGTCTATATATATTTAAGAAAAGGAAAAAGGAGAGATGATATTTTCATGGTCGTTCTCAATCTTACGCCACGTATTTTAGATTATAAGATTGGAGTAAATGAAGGAACGCACTGGGAAGTTATTTTTAATTCTGATGATGCAAGGTATCATGGTGGAGGGATTAATCCTGAAGTTCTGAAAGAAGAATATGAAGAATGGATGAGCAGGCCAAAATCAATAACTTTAAAATTACCCCCATTAGCAGGGTTAATTTTAAAACAGAGAAAAGATAAAAAGTATAAATTACATAGAATTAAATTACATAAAAAGTAAAATGATAGTTTATCATCTTAGCACGGAATGTTATCCGATAGCAAAAGTAGGAGGTCTGGCAGATGTTGTCGGGGCTTTACCAAAATATCAGAATAAAATAAAAGGGGTTGATGCCAAAGTTGTCATGCCTTGGTATAACAAATCTTTTGTGTATGATCATGAGTTTGACATAGTTTTTGATGGTTTCATTCATCAAGGCCCGAATATGCTTCAGGTTCAGGTAATGAAGGAGAAAACTGATGTTTTAGGTTTTGAACTTTATATGGTTAAAATTCCAGGACTTTTAGATCGTGATAATCCATATGGATATCAGGATGAGAGTTTTCAGTTTCTGGCTTTTCAACATGGTGTTTTACATTGGCTGAGTGCAATGGAAATTCGTCCTGACGTTTTACATTGTCATGATTATCATACGGGACTAGTTCCTTTTATGATTGAATACTGTGCTGAATTTAAGTTTTTAAAAGGAGTGAAAACCATTGGAACGATTCATAATGGAGAATATCAGGGAATGATGAGTTGGAGTATGGCACATTATATGCCATCTTTTGATAGTTATAAATGGGGGCTTTTAGACTGGAACGGACTGATTAATCCTCTTGCGAGTATGATTAAATGTTCAAGCGCTTTTACTACTGTTTCAGAAGGTTATCTGGAAGAACTGTTTATAAGTTTCCGGGGACTTGAAAGTTTGGTTCGTGAAGAATTCCGAAAAGCTTATGGGATTATCAATGGTATTGATACAGAGGTTTGGGATCCTGAAATAGATCCCATGTTGGATTATAATTTTAGTGTTAAAAATGCTGTTGAGCAGAAAAAGAAAAGTAAGGCAAAACTTTGTAAAGAATATGGACTGAAACCAGAGCTTCCGTTGTTTGCCTTTATAGGAAGGTTTGCAACTGAAAAGGGAGCTGATCTGTTGCCAGACGTTGTTTCGAGAAGTATAAGACAGAGCTATGGCGCTTTAAATATTATGATCCTAGGCTCTGGTAATAAGTATATCGAAGGAAAACTGCAAGAATATGAGCACTTGTACAGTAATTTTGCTCTTGATCTTGGTTATAAAGAATACCTTTCTCATAAGATATATGCCTCGGCGGACTTTTTACTAATGCCATCAAGGGTGGAACCTTGTGGGTTGAATCAAATGTATTCTATGAGATATGGAACGGTTCCGATTGTAAGATATACAGGAGGACTAAAAGATACAGTACAAGATATTTCTACGGGTGGTGCCGGATTGAATTTTGTTTATCCGGGAGTGGATGATGTAATCCATGCGATGAACAGGGGAGTAAATATATATAATCAGAAAGGTGCCATGAAGAATCTTATTACTGCGAATATGCAATTCGATTTTGCATGGGAGAAGTCAGCGGAGAAATATGTAGCATTATATAATAAATAAAATGTTTAGAGCAAGCTTTTTTCTTTTAATACTATGTATGATTTTATCTTGTAAAAAGGAAGAAACAAATAATAAATATTTTACTATTTTAGGCTATGGCCTTCCCAATATGTTAAACATCGAAGGAAGAAATGGAATAGCTGAAAAATGGAAAATTAAATATGTTGATGTAGCAGGTTGTGAGGTTGACCAAAAGCTGATGGATAGTGTTAATACTGAAAATAAAAAAACATTTGCCAAACTGGAAAATAGATATGGTAAAGACTGGAAGGTCAGGTATGATAAAAATGTTGAGGATTTTATGATCAATAAAGTAGATGTGATGGGTATCTTAATTACCAATAAATTATTTAGAAGTAAGCTTAGAGATTATAATATAGAAATTGATAATGTAGATAAAGAGGTAAAAGAATTGAATGATCAGGGTTTGTATGAAGTTGTTGTTGTTAACAATAATCTAAAATATGAGAATAAAGAGTGTTTTAGAGTGAAAGTAGATATTAAGAAAAGAACAGTAAACCTAATAAATTAAAACGCAAGATATTTTATGAATCGCAATGTTATTTCCATTGTTTTGGGAGGAGGTAGAGGGACGAGACTTTTTCCATTAACCTATTCAAGGTCAAAACCAGCTGTCCCAATTGCCGGAAAATACAGATTAGTGGATATTCCCATTTCCAATTGCTTGAATTCGGGATTGAATAAGATTTTGGTTTTAACACAGTTTAATTCCGCTTCTTTAAATTCTCATATTAAGAATTCTTTCCATTTTGATATCTTCAGCAAAGGCTTTGTAGATATTCTGGCTGCAGAACAGAATGTTGAAAATGAAAGTTGGTATCAGGGAACAGCAGATGCTGTGCGTCAGTCTATGAAGCATCTTGAAAAATATGATTATGATTATATTTTAATTCTTTCAGGGGATCAGCTTTATCAGATGGATTTCAGGCAAATGTTGGATTATCATATCGAAAAAGGAGGCGATGTTACTATTGCTACAATTCCAGTAAATGCTAAAGATGCAACAGGTTTTGGTATTTTAAAATCAGATGAAGAAGGGAATATTACTTCTTTTACTGAAAAACCGGGATTTGATATTTTAGGGGATTGGAAATCTGAAGTTTCAGAAAAGAATAAACATGAAGGAAAGGAGTATCTGGCATCAATGGGAATCTACATATTTACAAAGAGTATTCTTAAAAAGATGTTTGAAGATGGAGCAGGAGATGATTTTGGAAAAGATATCATTCCAAATTCAATCGGAAAATATACAACTCTGAGCTATCAATATGAAGGCTATTGGACAGATATAGGAACAATTGAGTCATTTTATGAAGCTAACTTGGATCTATGTCAGGATTTCCCACAATTTAATTTATTTTCTTCATCACCTATTTACACGAGGGCGAGAATGCTTCCACCATCTAAAATTAATGGTTCTTATGTAAGTAAGGCTGTTTTCGGGGATGGATGTATTATCATGGCTGATAAAATTGAAAACTCAGTAATTGGAAACAGAACAAGGATAGATAAAGGAAGTACGATTGTAAATTCTTATGTAATGGGTTCTGATTTCTATCAAAATACCACAGAAATTGTAATCAATGACCGGGAAGGCCGTCCTAATATGGGAATTGGAAAATACTGCTATATAGAGAAAGCAATTTTAGATAAAAACTGCTATATCGGAGATAATGTAAGGATAATAGGTGGGAAACATCTTCACGATGGGGATTATGAAACCCATTCCGTACAAGATGGAATTGTAGTAGTGAAGAAGGGGGCTGTTTTGCTTCCTGGGACACATATTGGATAATTTTTATAAACATACAACTAGAGTGATCAATATATTGGTCACTTTTTTTATTTGTCTTACTTTTGTGCGATGCGTTTTTTTAAAATAATTAGTGTAATTGTTGTTTTGCTGGTAGGTGCTTATGCGCTTTCTATGTACTATTTTGTGGAGGACAGTAAAAACTTTAAGATAGAAAAGGAAATAGATTATCCCGTGGATAAGGTGTTTCATCAATTCAATAATTTACAGAATTTCACCAGGTGGAATAATTTTTTCACAAACTCTCAATCTATTGACATTGATTATTATACTCCATATGAAGGAATGGGAAGTGCTATCAGCTATGTCGATCCTAAAAATGACAGAGATGGGGAGATGTTTATCAGATATGAAAATCCTAATCAAACTTTAAGATATCAGCTTTTCGAAGATAAAAATGAAAATCCAACTCTTGTAGATGTGAAATTCAAAGCTGTTTCAGCTGAAAAAACGAAAATTACCTGGTACGTTCATACGCCTAAATTATCAGTTTTAAGAAGAGTTGAAAACTTCTGGACTGAAGATCGGTTTGCTGAGAATATCGATAAAAGTATGGCCAGTCTGAAAAATGTTTTAGGAAATAAAGTTGAAAAAGATAATCAAATGGCTGCAATTAAATATGACAGTCTGATGGTTGAAAATGAAGAAGAGAAACTATTATTGGGAATTAATGTAAGTACTTCCAATAAAAAAGATGCATTGTATAAAAACATAGTTATGAATTATAATAAAGTTTATAATTATGTAAGTATGGATTTGGGTAAAAAAGAAGATGAATTTGGATTTCCGATTTTACTTACCGATGCAGATAATTACAAGGATAAGGAAGTTTCTTATTTCCTGGGAATTCCTTTATCCAAAAAAATGGGAATTACAGATAATAACTTTAGTTTCAGATCTGTAAGTCCTACTCAAAATTATATCATTTACTACAAAGGATCTTATGCAGGAAGAGTAAAAGCTATTCAGCAATTAATCCAGAAAGCAAAGAAAGATGAAATGCGTTTTGGTGATATTCGTCAGGTTTTTATCGAACGCCCAATAGAGGATCAGGATGTAAACGTGAAGCTTTCCCTATCCGTCTACAAGTAAATTATTGAAAATTATGTCTTTTATGGTTTTTTTAAGAATCTGAGACTGTCCTAAGTCGGTTTTTTTTATTAAATTTGAGGATTAATTATACAAACAAATTTAAATAATAGATAAACTGTAATAATGGACAGATTTTCATTCCTAAACGCAGCTCATTCTCAGTTAATTGAGGATTTATACCAACAGTACTTAAAATTTCCGGATTCTTTAGAGCCATCATGGAAAGCCTTCTTTCAAGGCTTCGATTTTGCCTTGGAGAACTACGGTGATGAAGATAACATCCAATATATTCAAGCTCCAGCGAATGCTGCCCCGGCAGCACAGCAAATATCTCAGGCGGTATCAAACGGAGAAGTTCCTGAGCACATCAAGAAAGAATTTAAGGTAGTAAACCTTATTGAAGCTTACAGAACAAGAGGTCATTTGTTTACAAAAACAAACCCGGTAAGAGAAAGAAGACATTACACACCTACTTTAGACATTGAAAATTTCGGTCTGAGCAAGGAGGATTTAAATACGAAATTTAACTGTGCTGTTGAAACAGGGATGAAAGAACCTGCAACACTACAGGATATTATCAAGCATCTGGAAAGAATTTATTGTGATTCTATAGGTGTTGAATATACTTACATCAACAACGTTGAAGAGAAAGATTTCATCAAAAAATGGTTACAGGTAAACGAAAACCATCCAAGTCTTTCAGCTAATGAAAAAACTGAGATTTTATTGAAGTTGAATCAGGCTGTAGCTTTTGAAAACTATCTTCATACAAAATTTGTTGGTCAGAAGAGATTCTCTCTGGAAGGAGGTGAAACATTGATTCCGGCTTTGGACCAATTGATCTCAAGATCTTCTCAGTTAGGAGTTGATGAGGTTGTTTTAGGAATGGCTCACAGAGGAAGATTAAATGTATTATCCAATATTTTTGGAAAATCTTACAAACAGATTTTCTCTGAATTCGAAGGAAAAGAATTTGAAGAAGATGTATTCTCTGGTGATGTTAAATATCACTTAGGATCTTCTAAAAAAATCAAAACAGCTTCAGGAGAAGAGGTTTCTATTAATTTAACGCCTAATCCATCACACTTAGAAACAGTGGCCGCCTTAGTAGAAGGGATCTGCCGTGCTAAAGTAGATGATAGATATGAGGGAGATTATTCTAAAATTTTACCAATTGTTATCCATGGAGATGGAGCTGTTGCAGGACAAGGAATTGTCTATGAAGTAGCACAGATGATGACTCTGGAAGGATATAAAACAGGTGGTACTGTACATATCGTTGTGAATAACCAGGTTTCATTTACAACAAACTATGCTGATGCAAGATCATCTACTTATTGTACAGATATTGCAAAAGTTACTGAATCTCCGGTAATGCACGTGAATGCTGACGATGCTGAAGCAGTAGTACATGCTATTCATTTTGCTGCTGATTTCAGAGCAAAGTTTGGAAAAGACGTTTATATCGATTTATTAGGGTACAGAAAATATGGTCATAACGAAGGAGATGAACCAAGATTTACGCAGCCTAATTTGTATAAATTGATTTCTAAGCACCCTAATCCAAGAGAAATCTATAAAGATAAATTAATCCAGGACAGTATCGTTTCTAATGATATCCTTAAGAAAATGGAAACTGATTTCAAAGAACTTTTAGATAAGGACTTTGATGCTTCTAAGGAGATCGAGAAAAACGCAATGGATATCTTTATGTCTGATGACTGGACGAACTATCCAATTGCAAAAAGAGGAGCTATGCAGTCTCCTGTTGATACAAAATATGATTTAGCGAAGCTGAAAGAATTGGCTATTAAAATGTCTACGCTTCCAGCTGATAAGAAATTTATAAGTAAAATTACAAGACTTTTCGAAAACCGTGTTAAAGCGATTGAAGGAAACTCTTTAGACTGGGCTTTAGGAGAGTGGTTAGCATATGCAACACTACTTACTGAAGGTCATAATATCAGAATCTCAGGAGAAGATGTAGAAAGAGGAACTTTCTCTCATAGACATGCAGTAGTAAAAACTGAAGACACTGAAGAAGAATATGTACCATTAAAGCAGGTTTCTGAAAACAGATTTGATATTTACAACTCTCACTTATCAGAATACGGAGTTTTAGGTTTTGACTACGGATATGCAATGGTTTCTCCAAATACGCTAACGGTTTGGGAAGCACAGTTTGGAGATTTCGTAAACGGAGCTCAGATTATTGTTGACCAATATTTGGCAGCAGCAGAAGAGAAATGGAAAGTTCAAAATGGTTTGGTAATGTTATTGCCTCACGGTTCTGAAGGACAGGGTGCAGAACACTCTTCAGCAAGATTGGAGAGATTCTTAACACTTTGTGCAAATGAAAACATGGTGGTGGCTAATATCACTTCGCCAGCTAACTATTTCCACTTACTAAGAAGACAATTAAAATGGACTTACAGAAAGCCATTAATTGTAATGAGTCCTAAGTCATTATTGAGACATCCTAAAGTAGTTTCTCCACTAGAAGATTTTGCAAACGGAGCTTTCCAACCTATCTTGGATGATCCTACTGCAGATCCTAAAAAAGTAGAAAAAGTAGTTCTTTGTTCTGGTAAATTCTATTTCGAATTGCTAGCTAAGAAAGAAGAACTTAATGCTGAAAACATCGCTTTAGTGAGATTTGAGCAAATATATCCATTACAAACTGATGCTATTGAACAAATTTTCAGTAAGTACGAAAATAGAAAAGAATTAGTCTGGGCTCAGGAAGAACCTGAAAATATGGGGGCTTGGTCTTATATCTTAAGAAACTTCAGAGATACAGGAATTCAGGTAATTGCTCCTGTTCCAAGTGGTGCTCCGGCTCCAGGAAGTCACAAGATGTTTGAGAAAAATCAAAATGCAGTGATCAACAGAGTTTTTAATACCAATGATGCACCAACAAAAAGACCTGTTACAGCTTAATTAAATAATAATCAATTAAAAAATAAAAAATACGATATGTCAGTTTTAGAAATGAAAGTTCCTTCACCGGGCGAATCAATAACAGAAGTTGAAATCGCGACTTGGCTTGTGAAAGATGGTGATTATGTAGAAAAAGATCAACCAATCGCTGAGGTAGACTCAGATAAAGCAACTCTAGAACTTCCTGCTGAGCAAAGTGGTATTATTACTTTAAAAGCAGAAGAAGGTGAAGTTGTACAAGTAGGTCAGGTAGTTTGTTTAATTGATGTAGATGCTGCTAAGCCGGAAGGTACAGCTGCTCCTGCTCCTGCTGCAGAAGCTCCGAAAAAAGAGGAAGCTCCTAAAGCTGCGCCAGTTCAGCAAGAAGCTCCAAAACCAGCTGCACAACCTGTAGCTGCTGCTCAAACGTATGCGACAGGAACTCCATCTCCGGCTGCTAAGAAAATCCTTGATGAAAAAGGAATAGATGCAGGTCAGGTTTCGGGATCTGGAAGAGACGGAAGAGTGACTAAAACTGATGCTGAATTAGCTGCTGTTCCTGCAATGGGAAGTGTATCTTCTACAAATGGATCAAGATCTACAACGACAACTAAACTTTCAGTTTTAAGAAGAAAAATTGCTTCAAGATTAGTTTCTGTGAAGAATGAAACAGCGATGTTAACTACCTTTAATGAGGTTGACATGTCTGAAATCTTCAGAATCAGAAAACAATATAAAGATGAATTCGCTCAAAAACATGGAATCGGACTTGGTTTTATGTCTTTCTTTACAAAAGCGGTAACAAGAGCATTGCAAATGTATCCTGATGTAAATGCATCTATCGATGGAGATTTCAAAATAAACTATGACTTCTGTGATATTTCAATTGCAGTATCTGGTCCTAAAGGATTAATGGTTCCTGTATTGAGAAATGCTGAAGATATGACTTTCAGAAGTATAGAAGCTAATATCAAAGATCTGGCTACTAAAGTAAGAGATGGTAAAATCAGTGTTGATGAAATGACTGGTGGTACATTTACTATTACAAATGGTGGTACTTTCGGATCTATGATGTCTACACCAATTATTAACCCTCCTCAATCTGCGATCTTAGGAATGCACAACATTATCCAAAGACCAGTTGCTGTAGATGGACAAGTAGTAATCCGTCCAATGATGTACGTTGCTATGTCTTATGACCACAGAATTATTGATGGAAAAGAATCTGTAGGATTCCTTGTAGCAGTAAAAGAAGGTATCGATAATCCTGTTGAAATATTAATGGGTGGTAACGAAAGAAAAGCATTAGAATTATAAATTTTAAGAAAATTATAATATAAGTTACAATCTCGCCTTAAAAAAGGCGAGATTTTTGTATTTATTTAATCAAATATAAAGTGATGTTCTCAAAAATAACTTCCAATATCAAAGTTTCAGTTGTTCCTGAATATGATAGTAAAAACAGTTACCCCTCTGAAAACCGTTATGTTTTTAAGTATAATATTACAATAGAAAATGATGGTGGTTTTCCTATAAAAGTTCTGAAAAGAAAGTGGTTGATCTTCGACGTAGGCTTTGGATATACAGAAATTATAGGAGATGGGGTCATAGGATTAACTCCTGAGATCTCTACAGGTGAAAATTTCGGTTATTTCTCTAATGTGATGTTACGTTCAGGAGTCGGAAATATGAGCGGAAAATACCTCGTTAAAAACATGGATACCCAGGAAAGCTTTGAAATAGATATTCCAAAATTTAATCTATTGTCAGAGGTCTTGAGTAATTAGAGCTGTTTAATCTTAGTTCTCAAGTAATCATGAATTTCTTCATTGCTGCTAAGAAATAGCTTTTCAAAAGCCAGTAAAGAGATTTTAGCACAGGCTTCTGCATCGTCTCCGGCTCTGTGGTGATTGAAACTGATCTGATGGTATTCAGACAGGTGTTTTAATCCATATTTAGGAAGGTAATTCCATGATTTTTTTGCCAGTTGAATACTGCATAAATAATTGAGCTTTGGTGTAAACATTCCGTAATGGTTAAGACACCCTCTTAATATTCCTGCATCAAAGCTTGCATTGTGAGCAATCATCAATGTTCCGTACATCATTTCTTCAACCTCATACCAGATCTCATCAAAAGTAGGTGAGTCCTTTACATCTTCAGGGACGATACCATGAACTGCTACATTAAATTTACTAAAATAGGGAAAGCTAGGTGGCTTTATGAGCCAGGTTTTAGTTTCCACAATTTGAGAATTTTGTACGATACAGACTCCAAGTTCACAAGCCGAGCTTCTATCATTAGTTGCAGTTTCGAAATCAATTGCACAAAAATCCATTTTGAAATATAAGTTGTGAGTTAAGAGCTATAAGTTATGAATTTAAATTTAATATGAATTATTCCTAATTAAAGAAAATGTTTGAAAATAAGCCATTTACTTTGATAAAATGTGCTTATTTGTCGGTTTTGACGTAATTTCCATGTTTGTGGAAGTTGTGCATAGAAACCAAAATGAGCTCTTACAACTGCCCAGAGATGAGGGAATCCATTTTTAAAACCAAAATAAATACCTGCAATACCATCTAAACAAAGTCGAAAGAAGATAAGCCAGATAAGCTGAGGGAAAGGTAGATTCTTGAGCATCATCGAAAGGTTATTTCTTATATTTAAATAAGTTTTCTGAGCGCTTTGTTTATTCAGAGTACCTCCTCCTACGTGATAAACTGTAGATTGGCCTGTATAATATATTTTCTTTCCGGTATTAATTAACCTCCAACATAGATCGATCTCTTCCTGATGAGCAAAGAACCTGTCATCGAAACCTTTTTGCTCCCAGAAATCTTTTGAACGGATAAAAAAGCAACATCCAGAAGCCCAGAAAATTTCTGTTTCATCATTGTACTGGCCTTTGTCTTCCTCTACATCATCAAAGATCCTTCCCCTGCAGTAAGGATATCCAAGATTATCAATTAACCCACCTCCTGCACCGGCGAATTCAAAATATTTTTTGTTAGTGTAGGATAGAACTTTAGGTTGGATAGCCGAAATTTCTAGGTCTTTTTCAAATATATTCAAGACTGGATCTATCCAGTTTTCCGTTACTTCAACATCCGAATTGAGTAGGCAGTAATATTCAGCTTGAATATTCTTTAAACCTACATTGTATCCACCTGCAAAACCATAGTTTTTATCATTTTTAATGATTTTTACTATTGGGAATCGACTCTGCAAATACGCTATTGAATCATCTGTAGAAAGGTTATCGATTACATAGATGTCTGCATTGGAAGAAAAACGAACAACGCTTGGTAGAAATTTTTCAAGCCAGTTTTTACCATTCCAATTTAATATAACAACTGCTAATTTTTTTGACATCTAACCTATATTTTTTCTGAATCAAAGTTTTTAATAGAATCTTTATACTTCCATTTTCTATGTGACCAAAGATAATTATCAGGACGCTTATGTAGGGTGTTTTCTAATAATTTATGGAACTTTTTTACTACTTCATGTTCAGTGAATTTTTCTCCATCCGGGTAAATTCTATGATAATTAACCTGATAAAATCCACGTTTTACTTTTTTCACCTCACAATAGATGAAGGCCAGATCCATTCTTGTGGCTAGTTTATCATAACCAACAAAAACCGGTGTTTTCTGATCAAGAAATTCTAACCCATAATTTACATGTGAAACATGTGGAGTCTGATCAGCAACAAACATATAAATTGAGCTTCCATCATTTTTATTTCTGAAAATATTGAGAATAACTTCATTGGCTTCCAACGCTTCATTGCCAAATTTGTTTCGAACCTTTTTCATTTGTTTTTCCCAAAATTCACTGTTTACTTTCCGGTATACAGGATGGCAATGATCTTGGGGGACAATTTTTGCTAATGCATTTATCCACTCCCAGTTAAAGACATGCCCGGCTAATAAAATAATATTCTTTCCTTCATTCTTAATTTCATGAAATACATCCTGATTGATATGCTGCATTCTTACCCTAGATTCTGTTTCCGAAATACTAAAAGATTTTACAGTTTCTACCAGGTAATCAGAAAAATTGAGATAAAACTTTTTTCTGATATCTGCGATCTCTTTTTTTGATTTCTTAGGGAATGAGTTCGTTAAGTTTTGAGTGATCACCTTCTTTCTATATCCGACGATATAATAGTTCAAAAAGAAAATAATATCCGAAAAAATATATAATATTTTTAGCGGGAGCTTAGAGATCAGGTATAATATCTTGATGAGGAAATTCATAAAACATGCAAATTTAGTAATAATAAAAATATGGTTCTATTTTTGCTTGTAATAAGTATTATTTTTTTACTTTTATGTTATGAAAAAATTGTCAATAACAGCTTTCCTGATTGTAAGTACTTTTGTTTTTTCTCAGGAAACAAAAATAACTCCTGATGCCAAAAATTCAAGAGATAAGGCGTTGTTGGTAAAGACTGATCACGCAGAACTGGATGCTAAGAAAAAAGCAGCTGAGGAAAAAGCTAAACTACCTAAGCCTTATGACCCAAAAGCTGATGCACAAAAAGATATAGATAAACTTGTTGCACAGGCAAAAAAGGAGAATAAAAATATTATGATCCAGGCGGGTGGAAACTGGTGTATCTGGTGTTTGCGTTTTAATCAGTTTGTACAAACTACTCCTGAGTTGAAACAATTAGTAGATAAGAACTATTTATACTATCACCTTAATTTTTCTCCGGATAATAAAAATGAGAAAGTTTTTGCTCAATATGGGAATCCTGGAGATAAGTTTGGCTATCCGGTGTTTATTATTTTAGATAAAAATGGTAAAATGGTTCATGTTCAACAGAGTGATGTTCTGGAGCAGGATAAAGGCTATAGCTTAGAAAAAGTGAAAGAGTTCTTTAATCAGTGGACTCCAAAATCATAAAATAAAACCGAGAATTTTCTCGGTTTTTTATTTTTATAAAAGCTTTTTAATCCAGCTTAGCTTTTTATCAGAATAGGGTGGATATTTTATATTGGGTTCACCCCAGGTTACTTTTTCCAATATTGATTTTTGATGTGAAAAGGTTTCAAAACCATACCGTCCGTGGTAATTCCCAATACCTGAATTTCCAACTCCACCAAAAGGTAAATTGTCATTGCTTAAGTGCATCACTACATCATTTATACAACCTCCACCAAATGATAATTTTTGCGTGAAAGCCTCTTTCTCTTCTAAATTGTCAGTAAATAAATAGGCGGCAAGTGGTTTCTCCAGATCGGTAATACTAAGCAGAATTTGATTAAAATTGGTAAAAGAAATGACAGGTAAAATTGGTCCAAAAATCTCTTCCTGCATAACATTATCTTCCCAATTGACAGCGGTTAAAATAGTAGGTTCTATATAGAGATTTTCCTCATTGTAATTGCCGCCAAAGTAAATTTTTTCTTTATTGATAAGCTGTATAAGACGGTGGAAATTTTTCTGGTTGATAATTCTTGTGTATTGATCGGAATTGGGTTCATACTTAAATTCTTTAATGTATTTTCTCAGCATTTCCAGAAACTGTTCCTGAACAGATTCCTCTACCAAAAGATAGTCGGGTGCTACACAGGTCTGCCCGGCATTTAGAAATTTTCCCCATACAATCCTTTTGGCCGCAACTTCCAGATTAGCATCTTTAGTAACTATAGCAGGTGATTTTCCTCCCAACTCTAAGGTTACTGGAGTTAAATGTTCCGCAGCCGCTTTGTAGATAATTTTGCCAACCTTGGTACTTCCTGTAAAAAATATTTTATCGAATTTTAGACGTAAAAGGTCTGTTGTTTCATCAATTCCGCCTTTATAAACATAGATGTATTCTGAAGGAAAGTTTTCATTGATGATTTTAGACATTACATTCATTGTATTTCTGGCGATTTCACTGGGTTTTAAAATACAGCAGTTTCCTGCTGCCAAAGCTGCAACTAAAGGAGAAAGTGATAATTGATACGGATAGTTCCATGCCCCGATTACAAGAATACATCCCAGGGGTTCCTGATGAATTTTACTTTTTCCTATCTGATTAGCGAGGTTTGTGGAGACTTTTTTAGGTTTTGAAAGTGTTTTCAGATTTTTTAAATAATAATCAATGTCTTTTAAAACAAAAGAAATTTCTGTTGTAAAAGTGTCAAATCTTGATTTTCCAAAATCGCTCTCAATTGCACGATATAAAAGCTCTTCATTTTGAATAATAAGTTCTTTTAACTTTTCAAGATACATTTTTCTAAATTTTATATTTTTAGTTTTATGTGTATTGAAAAATGTTTTTTGACCCGCTATTATTTCCTGAATTTTCATACCTCAAATTTTAGGAAACAATGCAAATTTATTGCCTAAAATATTACATGATATTTCTGATAGCAATTTTAACGGGGTGATATAATAATAGGAGCAAGGCTGTAATAAATGCCAGCCAGAATAATCCAGTGAATATTTCCATATTAGACAGTAAAATAGCCTGAGAGATGATTTTAACTTTAAATGCTCCTGCTGTCAGAGATAATGACTCATTGATTGGTAATTTAGAGATGTTAGTTCCAAAGATCTGATTCCATTGGGAATAAAAAACAGGATTTGTATCAGTTAGGTTATAACTTAAGCTGTCAGAGTGTTTTAAAGTTAAAAACAGCATTAAATTTTGCATCAAAGCATATCCTATAGCTGTTGTCCAGAATCGGGTAGTAGTCCCCATAGCAGTGCCATTAGCAACAAAATCTTCTGGAAGACCGGCTATTAAAAAAAAGACAAGCGGAGTAAATAATAAACCTTGCGCAATTCCCTGTAAAAATAAAGGTGGGCAAATAGTGGAGAGCGTAGTATCAGGATAAAAAGTGTAGGTAAACCAAGCACAATCAATCGCTAACAAGAGAAATCCAATGAAAAATACGATTCTTGAAGAAATGCCTTTCATCAGGCAGATTCCTGATAAAAATACACCTATAAGAGTTCCTGCAACATTCCAGTATTGAACATCAACAATATAATCCCAGGGCCATTTCCAAACAGTAGCCATGATGCTGTAGACATTATTTAATCCGGAACGTATCAGGTAAAAAACAAAAAATAAGATCATCCCGGCAATTACATTTTTAGAGTTTAATACTTCAAAATGGAAAATCGGCCTTTTAGAGTTTCTCTGTTTTAGGATAAATAGTCCTCCGGATATTAAAAAAGTGAACAAACATAAAATAATGGTCTCAGATTCAAACCACATCAATCGTTTTCCGTAGATAATGGCGTAAGCTCCAGATTGCAGACAGGTCCATAGTAAAAACCAACTTGTAATATCTAGCTGGTATAAAGGTTTTTTAGGGAAAAATCTGTTTCTGTTAAACAAAGCGATACCAATGATCAAAACAAAAATGTGAAAGTAGACAATCATTAAAATCATGTGCTTGAAATCATAATCCTGGATACTTGATTTTAATAAAGAGGTGGTCACTGTTCCACCGGTCAGCATGATGGTATACATGAAAAGATAAGCGATCACTTTGGCATGTTTGGTTTTCAATTCTGCTATGATCAGGGGCAAAAATATAGCACCTTCCAGAAGTCCGAAAATTCCTTCCAGAAATCTGATAACAAGAATTACATGATAGTCGTTGGTTATTGATAAAATATAAAGGATAATTACAGAGATCGAAGACATCAGTAAAATATAATATTTAACGCTAAAGTAGGCCATGAATCGCTGTAAAACTAAAAGGGTAACCACAAATGTCCCGTACATCAAAATCAATAAGTATTGGATGTCATCCGGATCTACATCCATAAAAGAGGATGTGAAGGCACTATTAGAATGTAGAATAGATAATAACATCAGGTGGGGAAAAAGCGCCAGAATAAGAAGCGGCAATTTCAGCCATTGTGGTACCCATTTATAATAAACTGAATTATGTTGCATTTTTTATAGTATAAAAACGGAAAGGCAAAAGCGCATGAAAAGTAAAAGGTAAAATGGTAAAAGTGCTTGAAGAAAAAACTCGCAAATTCACGCTTTCGCAGTTTTACCTTTCCGTTAAATATTTATAGTTGTTTAGATGTTTGGCAGCAGGAACTAGATGAATAATTATTCTCAAATCCGCGGTTTTACAGTTTTCTGGCACTTACCAAAACATTCATTCCAGAAAGTAGTTTTTCATTGTCATGGTTATGATCAAGAATAATTTTCACAGGAAATCTCTGTTCTATTTTCACAAAATTTCCGGTAGCATTATCAGGCTTAACCAAAGAAAACTGAGAACCTGATGCAGGAGATATGGAGGATATTTTTCCTTTAAATTTAATATCAGGAAAAGCATCTGCTTCAATGACTACTTCTTGTTTTTGATCAATTAGTCCTAACTGAGTTTCTTTAAAATTGGCAATGATCCATTTTTCCTTACTTACGATTTGAACCAAAGCCTGTCCTTCTTTAATTAATTGCCCTTCCTGGATTGTTTTTTTGCCAACCCATCCATCATAAGGTGCTGTTACCACGGTGTACGATAGGAATAGTTTAGCATTATTAAGACTCGCTGAGCTTTGTTGAATCTGGCTTTTTGCTGGAGCAACTTTTGTTTCCTGTTCATTTGCACCGGCTCGTACGGCATTTTTTTGCTGTTCTAATGCCATGAGATTAGCTTTTGCCTGATCATAAGAAGCTTTTATATTCTCAAACTGTTGTTCAGTTGCTGCGTCTTCTGCTACCAGATTTTTATATCTTTTAAAATCCTGTTCAGTTCTCCAGATATCAATTTTCGCGGAAGCTATTTTAGCATCAATAATCTTGGTGTCACTTTCTTTAGTATTTACACCACTCTGGATGGTTGTAATATTTTCTGAATTAGCATGAAGATTGGCTTCAGCAATTTTTACCTGGTTGATGAATTCACGATTATCAATTATGATTAAAGTATCTCCTTTATGTACAAACTGATTTTCATTGAATCGTACGGTTTTAATAAAACCCGAAACCTTACTTGAAACAGGAGTGATGTATTGTTCAATCTGCGCATCATTTGTCGTAACATTTTTTCTTGAAAAAAGATAAAAACTTACCATTCCCGTAATTCCGCTTATGATGAGAATCCAGGCTAATAAAGTAATCGTTTTGTTGATCCTTTCTTCTTTTTTAGTCAATTGCTTCTTATTCATAATTTTTATAAGTTTCCGATGGTATATTGAAGTTGGTAATATTTTAATTGTCTGTTGATCTTCACAGAAATAAGATTAGATTGGGTTTCCAGATAAGTATTATCTGCATCAATAAGTTCTGTAATCAAGCTTAATTTGTTGGCATATTTTGTTTTGACTATACGATAGTTTTCTTTAGCCTGATTAATAGCTTCTTCCGCTATTTTTACTTTTTGATCGGTCTCTTCGAATTTTTTATAAGCTTCATAAACAGAATGTTTCAACCCCTCTTCCTTTTCTTCGATCTGTAATTTCGCCAGATCTATGTTTTCCTTTGCTTCCTGCATTTTGTATTTGTTCTTATAAAGGCTTTCAATAGGATAGATGAGATTGACTCCAATCATGCCTAAACGATAAGCATATGGCTCTGGTGGAAAGAACATCATATTGGGATATTTAATGAAATATTCTCCTCCTGCCGTGATCTTTGGTAGATAATTTGCCTTTACGATTTTTTGATCCAGTTCTTTTAAAGAAAGATTTTTCTTTGTAATTTCTATGTTTTCATTTTTAACCAATGCTGTTGCCGTTAATTCGTTGATATAAGGGATTTCCGCATGATCAGAAACAAGATCATCAGTATTGGTATGTATTTCCTGATTGTCCGGAATAAAAAGAATTGTTTTTAATTGATGTTCGGCTATTTGGATATCATTATCAAGCTCTGTCCAGCTCATTTTGTGATTGGAAAGTTGCAGAGAAGTTCTCAATACTTCATTAAAAGTAACAACCCCGTTAGCCTTTAAAGCTTTTACCTGTTTGATGTTTACAGAATCTTCCTTCATTTTTTCATTAATAAGATCCTGTTGTTCCTTTAAATGATGGATTTGCAAAAAGGCAGTGATGATTTCCATTTTAAGTTCTCTTTCATCGAGCTGGGTTTTCAATGTTGAAATTTCAGTGTCAATAGATGCTTTTTTCTCTGTATTTTTAATTCTTCCACCCATATAAACGGGAATAGATGCTGAAAGGGTGAAATCATACATTCCATTGATGACATCATATTTAGTAGCTTTTCGAAACACACCATTTTCATGTTGAAAAAGGTTGGATACCTGATTGTAACTAGTGTGAAACTCAATATCCGGGAGTTTTTCCATTCTGAGATCTTTCTCTTTGGTTTCAGACATAGTTTGTTTAAGATGGCTGATCAGAATATTTTTATTATTCTTTAAGCCCAATTCTATAGCTTGTTGAAGACTGAGGTTTTGGTAATTGATCACTTGTGAGTGTAAGAAACTGCTTATCAGTAATAAGCACAACGCAATCCAGTGATATCTGCGCGTGCTAAATATCATTTTCATAAATTAATTAAAGGTTTTTTGCTAAATTGATTTTGATACTGCAAAGGTACGAGCTGTCTGCCTGGACACTATTTGTTAAAGCAGAAAAAGATTTGCTCATTTACGCCAAATAAAAATATTCTCATTACCTTTATCCTATGAATAATAGTCATTTTAAAGCGGTAGAAGAAGAGGATGCAGAATTTTATGTTTTTCACGTTCTTACTGGAAATATAAAAACAGATATTCATAATCACAGTTCTGCACAATTAGTGTATGCAGAAGGGGGTATTGTGCAT
The DNA here is from genome assembly GCF_018613715.1 of Chryseobacterium sp. ISL-6. Lineage (GTDB taxonomy): Bacteria > Bacteroidota > Bacteroidia > Flavobacteriales > Weeksellaceae > Chryseobacterium > Chryseobacterium paludis. Next base: position 96,856 of record NZ_JAGGPT010000001.1, read on the forward strand.
ATTTTTACGGAACTTAAACATTGGTATCTTCCGGCACGATGCTTTATGTGGATTCCTGCTGGAATTCCACATTATATTTTTACATCCAGTCCAAAAGTCGATTTATACAATTTTTATTTTAAAAAAGATAGCGAAGAAAATGGCTTCTTTGATGAAATCAATATCTATTCTGTCAGCCATTTACTTCGGGAGATGATTTTATATACAAAAGACTGGGATGGGAAAATCACAAAAAATGATGGTTCAAAATATTATTTCCTCAAAGCATTAAAAGGAATTTTACCGGAAAAAAGAGATAAGAAGTTGGCATTCCCGGTTCAGCATCCTTTTCCTAAAGATGAAATGTTATTGAGGGTAGCAAAATATATTCACGCCAATCTTGAAAAGAATCTTACCATTGAATCTACAGCCAAAGAATTTGGAATGAGTACCAGAACATTATCCAGAAAGTTTAAAGAGATTCTAGGGATGAATTATGTCCGTTTTCTACGTGCGTTACGAATTACCCGTTCATTGGAATTGATGCTTGAAGGAAAATATAATATGTACGAGATTGCAATGATGGTTGGGTATAACAGTCTGTCTTCTTTCAGTACTATCTTCAAGAAAGTAATAGGAATACCGCCCACAGAATATCAACAGAAGTTGAAAGGAGAAGGGGGTAGGAATTAGAAAGGGAAGGATTTAACGGTAGATTAAAAGCTAGATAAAAATGAAAACAAAAAAACCACTTCAAAGGAAGTGGTTTATATATTTCGGGAAATCCCGTTTATTCTTAAGCTTCTTCTGATTCAGTTTCAGCTGCAGGTTTAGGAGCTTCTACTTTTTTAGGAGCAGCTACAACAGGAGCGTCAGAAACAACATCAAATTCGAAGTTGTATTCAACATTTCTGTGTAATCTGATGATAGCAGTTACTTTACCAGTTCTCTTGATTGTATTTCCAGGGATTTTGATGTATTTCTTTTCTACTTCAACACCAGCTTTAGCAAGAGCTGCAGAAAGGTCAGCATTGTTGATAGATCCGAATAATTTATCACCAGATCCAACTTTAGCAGGAATAGTGATAGAAGTTTTCTTCAATTGATCTACTACAGCGTTAGCAGCAGCAACTAATTTAGCTTCTTCTTCTTTTCTAGCTTCTAAAGTAGCTTCTAAAGTCGCTTTATTTTTTGGTGTAGCTAAAAGAGCAATTCCTTGAGGAAGTAAAAAGTTTCTAGCATAACCTGGTTTTACATTTACTGTATCAAACTCAAGTCCTAAGTTTTCTACGTCTTTTTTTAAGATAATTTCCATTGTTGTTGTCCGTTTTAGAGTTCCGAGTTCCGGGGTTTATATTCCGGGTTTCTCTTTCCTTCGTTAGAATTTATAAATTAATTCAGCAACAAAAGAAGAAGGCGAACCTTCTTCTCTTATTTATTTTTTTGTTGTCTTATTTTAATAAGTCAGCTACGTAAGGCATTAAAGCCAAATGTCTTGCTCTTTTGATAGCAGCAGAAACTTTTCTTTGGTATTTTAAAGAAGTTCCAGTGTATCTTCTTGGTAAAATTTTACCTTGTTCGTTTACGAACTGTAATAAGAAATCAGCATCTTTATAATCTACATGCTTAATTCCAAATTTTTTGAATCTACAATATTTCTTTTCAGATTTTGTATTGATATCAAGTGGAGTAAGGAATTTTACTTCTGATTCTCCTCCAGCTGAGGCTTGTTTAGCCATTTCATCTATTGCCATGTCTTGTCTTTTTTAATAATGGGTTAATAATTAAGCTTTAGCTACTTTTACTTTAGTTCTTCTTGTTACAGCATAGTCAATAGCATGCTTGTCAAGCTTCGTAGTAAGGTAACGGATTACTCTTTCGTCACGTTTGAAAGCTAATTCTAAATCAGCAACGATAGTACCTTCTCCTTTAAACTCGATTAAAGTGTAGAATCCGTTCTTTTTTAATTGGATCGGATAAGCTAATTTTTTTAATCCCCAGTTCTCTTTAGCAACGATTTCGCAGTTTTTCTCTTTTAAAAGAGTTTCAAATTTTTTTACTGCTTCCTCCACCTGTGCGTCAGATAGAACGGGAGTTAAAATGAAAACAGTTTCGTAATTGTTCATAATGTTAAATGAATTTGTTAATTATTTCGAGGTGCAAAATTAGTGAAAGTATTTTAAGTATGCAATAGATCGTGAATATTTGTTAGAACTGAATTAATAATTAAAAGTTATGAATTATCAATTATATTCCTTATGCCTTCTTCTTATTCCTTCTTATTTCTTATTTCAGTTAAGAAATTTACTTTTAATACATCGTATAACGAGTGACGGCTAACTAAAATAGAAAGAATAGAGGAAACCATTCCTGCCAGCATTAAATGAAAAATCAATGAGTGCCTGTCGGTCATTTCAAGAACAATAATGGCCGAGGTAAAGGGAGCCCTTGTAATTCCGGTAAGAAAAGCGACCATTCCAGCTAGGATAACGACGTTTGTTTCATTTTGGGTGAGATGGATGACTCCGGAAATGACCGAGCCAATACTTGCACCAGCTGAAAGGGCAGGAGCGAAAATCCCACCGGCACCACCAGAAGTAAATGATAGAGCAGGCCCCAGCATTCTTAAGATGGGAACATACCAGTCTTCATGTTTATTTTTGGTGAAAAGAACCCGTTCCATGATCTCTTTCCCAGAACCTAAAATCTCTCGGTTTATGAAATAGGCAATGGATGCGATGATAAGTGCACAAGCTACGAGAAAAAATACGTTTGCTCCATCTGTTTTAAGGTTTTTCTTTTTCCAGTCATTCATTTTGAGCATCATAACAGAAAGCTGGCTTGCCAAAATACCTGATACACCTGCTACAAGAACAATGGGAAACATAACCATAAGAGAAACATCATGTGTTTTAGGATAACCCAGGTATAAATAGGAACCGGCTAAGGTTTGAGCGGTTAGGCCAGCAATGATCACAGCAGTGAAAAGAGCTGTTTTAAAGTAGTTGATGTGGGTCTTTGATAATTCTTCCACAGCAAATACAATTCCGCCAAGAGGAGTGTTAAAAGCGGCTGCGAGTCCGGCTGCTGCGCCAGTCATTATCATATTCTTTTTGGATATTTTCGGCCACCATTCAGGAAGATATTCATTGACTTTCCTAAAGATAGAACCTGCAATTTGAATAGTAGGTCCTTCACGTCCAACTGCACCACCGCCAATTACTAATATAACTGAGGAAATAATTTTAAAAAAGATAATTTTAAGACTAAGCAGACTTCTTATTTTTGTATGTTCCTTTGGATTGGCTAATTCTACAGCCGCCATTACCTGTGGAATTCCACTTCCTTTAGCATTGGGCGCAAATTCTTTAACAAGCCACCATGACAAGACAAAACAGATTGGAGCAATAATGAAGATCATCCATGAATGCCAATTAAAAATTATATTTAAAAGTCCTTCACCCCATGCAAATATTTTAGCGTACATCACGGCAAAAAATCCTGTGATCACTGAGCCAACCCAAAATGGAATAGCCTGAAGCAGGTTGTACTTCAATTGTTCGTTTCGGATATTGTCAAAAGACTTCTTGAGACCTCTGCGGACGATGGTAAGAATGGAACGCATAAGACTAATTGGTAATGTTTAAAGAGGGTACGTTGATTTGAGAAGAGGAATGCCAGTAATTTTTTAACCTTGATATTGGCAAAGAAAAGCATTTGTTTTTATAATCTAATTTCATCATTTAAAGTTTGTTTTAAATGTAATACTAATTCGTTTAACTTCCAATAAGTAGAAGAATAGGTCCATAAATCTTTTAAATGATTATATTAGTTCTGAAATTAATAAAATAAAGATATGTTTGAAGTTTTTAAGAAAAATCCAAATGCATTAGCAATCTTGGTTTGCATATTTTTTGTTATTTCTCATATCTTATTTTTAATAATCAATGGATTTTTGACTAATGAGTTTTTTGATACTTATCACTATCTCGTCTTACTCAATCTGTTTGTTATTCTTTTGGGTGTCATTTTTTCAAAGGCTGGGATAACCAGGATATTACTTCTTGTTTTTTTCTTCTCTGTGTTGATTTTTCTAATTCTTTACGGGGTATTTGCCGTTTGGGTAATTTCGTTGGCAGGTGCTAAGAATTAGGGTATAATGATTTTTACACGTAAAAAAAACCTCCGATAAATCGAAGGTTAATATTTTATAATAAGCAATATGAATTATTGCCTATTACTTATACTTCTGTATTCAGATCCCAGTTTTGAAGGTAGTCATGAACATGTTTCAGGAACATTCCACCTAAAGAACCGTCTACCACTCTGTGGTCATAAGAGTGAGACATGAACATTAACTGACGAATAGCAATCACATCACCATCTTTAGTTTCTAATACTGCAGGTTTTTTAACAATTGCTCCAATTGCTAAAATAGCAACCTGAGGCTGAGGAATAATAGGAGTTCCCATTAAATTTCCAAAGCTTCCTACATTAGATATTGTATAAGTAGCTCCCTGAGTGTCTTCCGGTCTTAATTTCTTATTTCTTGCTCTGAAAGCTAAATCATTGATCGCTTTTGCCAAACCAGAAAGAGAAAGTTGATCTGCATTTTTAATTACAGGAACAATAAGGTTTCCATCAGGAAGTGCCGTAGCCATACCAATATTGATGTTTTTCTTTTTAATGATATTATCTCCATTTACAGAAACATTGATCATTGGATAGTCCTGGATTGCTTTTACAATTGCTTTAACAAAAATAGGCATGAAAGTAAGTTTTTCACCTTCGCGCTTTTCGAATAGATCCTTATGTTTATTTCTCCATTTTACAACGTTGGTAACGTCTGTTTCAATGAAAGAAGTAACATGCGGCGCAATATGTTTTGCTTTTACCATGTTCTCAGCAATGATTTTTCTCATTCTGTCCATTGGAATGATCTCATCACCTACTGAAACTGAGATTGGAGTAACAACAGGAGTTGTAGCAACTGGCTGTGGTGCTGAAATAGCTTGCTGAACTGGTGCTGCCTGAGGCTGGCTACCTCTGTTACTTACATATGATAATATATCTTCTTTGGTAATTCTTCCTTCTAAACCACTTCCTTTAATGGATTTTAGTTCAGATTCTGAAATATTTTCTTGTTGTGCAATTGATTTTACAAGTGGAGATAAGTAAAGGTCTCCTGAAAATTCAACATTAGAATTCCCCGTTTTCAACGGTTCTTCAATTGTTTTTAAAACTTGTGTATCCGGAGCAGAAGCTGGAGTTTCAGTTTTAACTTCTTCAGCTGTATTTCCGCCTTCTCCTTCAATTTCTAAAATAGCAATGGCCTCACCAACTTTAGCAACTTCATCCTTTTGCTTTAAGATTTTTATAATTTTTCCCGAAACTGGTGTCGGAACGTCTGAATCTACCTTATCTGTTGCAATTTCTACTACGGAATCATCCTCCTTCACATGATCACCCTCATTGAATAACCAAGTGATAATTGTAGCTTCCATAACACCTTCTCCCATGGAAGGAAGCAATAATTTGTACTCTGCCATTTTTATTTTTTAGATTTTGACAAATATATAAAAAAAATCGGTTTTTTTACGGAATATATAATTTTACAGAAATTCTATGTAAATATTACCGCCAACATTTAATCCAAACAAACTTTTTGCACCATTTTTTTTGCTTCCTTTATAAATGGTAAGCTCCAACAGTTGACTGTCATTAAAAATAGCTGCTGACTGTCCGTGAAATTCAGTCTCCCTTTCCCAATCTGAAACAACCTCAGTGTGACTTGAAAATACTTTTGAAAGACTTAAATTCCTGAATTTGATCGTAAAGTTCTCATGTCCTTTACCTGCTGCTTCAAAAAAATCCTTGCTGATATTTGATATTATATTTCCGAAATTATCAATGTACATGACCTCGCCAATAATCATTTTTTCAGCCTCGTTATAGACCGGTTTTGGAAATAAAAGTTCTTTTACATTTTTTATTTTTCTACCGATCACTTCTGGAAGGCCCCCGTTAGCCAAATGTACTGCTGCCGGCACAAAAATATCTGTAGAAGTAAAATTAATAACATCATCAAACCTGTTATTTAAAGTAATCTCATAAATAGCCTCAGGTTTAATATCAAAAAATACAAGACTTAATAGGCCATTGTCGGCTGCTAAAAAGTAAGAACCATCTGCCTTGTATAAAATATTTCTTCGTGATTTGTGATAAAAGCTGTCTACAGATACGATATGAATGGTTCCTTTAGGAAAATGTTTATAAGCATTTCTTACGATATATGAAGTCTGTATAAGATTGTATGCCTGAATTTCGTGGGTAATATCAATAATGTTAACCTCAGGATTTAGAGAAAGAATCTTGCCTTTCACAGCTGAAACCCTGTAATCTAAATTTCCGAAATCCGAAGTAAGCGTGATAATTGACATTTTTGTAGTTGTGGAATAATACTAGTCTTGCAAATTTATTTAAAATAAAGGAAAATCGGGTGTTTACAACTCATAAAAAATAATAAAAAGAGTAACTGCAAGGCGATTTGATTATATAGCTGCCATCTAAAACAGGGCTGATCTCTAAAATTAGATGAATCCCAGATACAATATGAAAACTGTTATTTTGATACTTGGAAATATAACGACAAACTTAAATTTGTATTTATTTTCAATAAATTTAGAATGAAAATGTATTTTATTTAATTAAGGGTTAAGCAATTGTGTCTTAAAGCCCTTGAGATGAAAATTGTTAGTAACAAAATTAATACAAGTTTGAAAAAAAACTCTAAATTTAGATCTAATAAAAAAATGCTTACATGTTTGAATTAACATATGATTTGGAAGATATCGATGTGAAAATCTTCTATGGAGTTAATAACCAATATTTCAATTTATTAAAATCCAGCTTTCCAACCCTTAAAATTACTGGTAGAGATCATTATATCTTGGCAAAAGGAAATCAGGAAGCTTTAGATATATTTAGACAAAAACTTGATGATATTGTTAAATTTATTTCAAAAAATAATTCTATTGAACTTAAGGATGTTGAAAACCTTCTTAATATTAAGGACGAGAACGAAAAACATTTGATCTTTGATCAGGATATTATCGTAAAAGGAGTTAATGGTAAAGTAATAAAAGCTAAAACCACTAATCTTAAAAAACTTGTAAAAGAGACAGAGAAAAAAGATATGGTTTTTGCTATAGGACCTGCCGGGACTGGTAAAACATATACCAGTGTCGCTTTAGCAGCGAGGGCTTTAAGAGATAAAGAAGTTAAAAGAATTATTCTTACCAGACCCGCAGTAGAAGCAGGGGAGAGTTTAGGTTTTTTACCAGGAGATCTGAAAGAAAAGCTTGATCCATATTTACAGCCATTATATGATGCTCTTAGAGATATGATTCCTCATGAGAAACTGGAAGGTTTTATGGAGAAAAAAGTAATTGAAGTGGCTCCATTAGCTTTTATGAGAGGTAGAACGCTGGACGACGCCTTCGTTATTTTGGATGAAGCACAAAATACAACACATGCTCAAATGAAGATGTTTCTTACCAGAATGGGAATGAATGCTAAATTCATTATTACGGGAGATCCAACTCAGATAGATTTACCAAGAAACCAACAATCTGGACTAAAAGAAGCCATGCGAATTCTTCATGGAGTCAATGAAATAGGTTTTGTACATCTTACTGAAGAAGATGTGGTAAGACATCCAGTTGTGAGAAAAATTATTCTTGCTTACAATGAAGAGGATAAAAGGTTAAGAGATTAAAAGAATGATGGTTTTCCAAATAAAGAATAGTTCAGTCAATCGAAAAAGTCAAGAAAAAAGAAGCTTATAATATTATAATTTGAACCACTTATTAAGTAAGTGGTTTTTTTATCCGTGTTTTTACTGGTTTTGAAATTAAAAATAAATGTTAATTTTGCAGTATCAATCAAAACTATTTAAAAATGAAAAAACTATTATTATTGGGCGCTTTTGCGCTACTAGGGAGTGCTGTTCATGCACAAGAAGGTTTTAAACTAGGGGGGCATATTGGGATTCCTGTAGCTGATGCCAGTGATGTTTCATCATTTACTTTAGGTGTGGACGCATCTTATATGTGGAATATTGCAAAAGGTTTCGACCTGGGTGTTGCTTCTGGATACTCTCATTTCTTTGGGAAAGACAACTTTGATGATTTTGGATTTATTCCAGTGGCTGTTTCTGGAAAGTATAAGTTTTCAGGGGCTCCTATTTTTGTAGGATTAGATCTTGGATATGCAATTTCTTTAAAAGATGGTATCGATGGCGGATTTTATGCTCAGCCAAAATTTGGTTATCAAATGTCTAAAGGAGAATTGTATATAGGGTACCAAAGCATTAGTAACAGACGTGATTATGGCTGGTATAGAACAAGCTGGACTATAGGAGCTGTAAATATTGGTTACAATTTCTACCTTAGATAAATTTTAAGAAATATTAAGGTTTCTTAACTCCAATTGCATAATTGGAGTTTTTTTATTCAAAATATTGTGAAAAACTTAAAAGTCCCTCTCAGCTGCATTTTATTATTATAAAGCATTGATTTTTGTGAGTGATATTAATCATATTAACAAATTTTAATATTAAGGTACCCCGCTGTAAATTTGCTCTAAGAAAGTATTAAAATTTTTTAAAATGAAAAAATTATTATTAGCGAGTGCTATTGCACTTTTCGGTTTATCTAATGCTCAGATTGCAAAAGGAACTGCATATTTATCAGGATCTGTTGGTTATTCTCAAGAAGAAAGCGACAATGGTAACTACAAAAAAGAAAACTTCAATGTATTACCTACAGTTGGATATTTTGTTGGAACAAACTTAGCAGTTGGAGTTGGAGTTGGATACCAGACTGAAAAAACTACTCAAACAACGACTTTAGCATTGCCAGGTGCTGTAAATGTAACTGAAAGCATTGTTAAAAAACCAGCTTTTGTTGTTGCTCCTTTCGTAAGAAAATATTGGACTTTATCTGATAAATTATATATTTTCGGACAATTAGCAGTACCAATGCAGTTTGGGAAAACTGAAACTGAAAACAATTCAGTAACTACTTCAGGTTCTACTACAGTTACAAACTCAACTTCTACTGAAGCTAAATACACTAAAATTGGTGTTACTGTGAAGCCAGGTTTAGATTATTTCTTAAACAAAAACTGGTCTATCGAAGCTACAATCGGAGAGTTTGGTTACAGCAATTATAAGCCAAAAGACGGTGATGCTACTAACAACTATAACTTCGGATTGAACTTATCTTCCGTAACTTTCGGAGTTAAATATGTTTTTGCTAAGTAATTAACAAAGTACATTAAATATAAAAAGACTTAAGCTTGCTTAGGTCTTTTTGTTATAAATAAAACTAAAATTTTAAAATCAATCGAACATGAAAAAAATCTTATTAGCATCAGCATTGGCTTTTTTTGCGAGTATGAATGCGCAGACTAAATTTGGAGTAAAAGCTGGTTATGCTTTATCAAAATTAAATTCTAATGACAATGATATTGAATTTGAGGAGATTGAAGGAGGCTTAAAATCAAAATCTGGATTTTATATTGGAGCTTTAGTTGAGCATAAATTTAATAATAAATTTGCTGTTCAAGGAGAAGTACAATATGCAAATTTAGGAGGAAAGGCAAAAGTGTCACTGCCTGGTGGGGTTACAGTAACTGAAAATTTAAATTTTAATAGAATTGTAATTCCTGTATCAGCAAGATATTATGCAACTCCGGAATTAGGAATTTATGCAGGTCCTTATGTGAGTTTTAAAACCAATACGACGGCAAAAATTAAAGTAAGTGGAGCAATGGCCAACCCTCAGGGAATCAACGAGGGTGAAGAATATCTTGAAAGAGCTTTCAATGATAATTTAAAATCTACAGATTTTGGACTTTTCTTCGGTGCTGATTACAATGTATACAAAGGATTATTTGTAGATGCACGTTATAGTTTCGGACTTACAAATATGATCAAAAATCCTGTACAGGATGAAAAATTGAAGATGAATTTCTTCCAGATCGGATTGGGATATAAATTCAAATAAAATAAAAACTCTCAGAATTTCTGAGAGTTTTTTTATGTCTTATTATTTTTATATTCACTATTTCCCCATCATACCACCCATTCCCGGCATGTTTGGCATTTTGCTCATCATCTGCATCATCTGCTTTCCTTGAGGGCCTTGCATCATCTTCATCATTTTACCCATTTGATCAAATTGCTTCATCAATTGGTTTACATCCTCAATCTTTCTTCCCGCACCTCTGGCAATTCTTTGTTTTCTCTGTGTATTAATAATAGAAGGTCTTCTTCTTTCATCCGGAGTCATAGAGTAGATGATCGCCTCAATATGTTTGAATGCATCGTCGCTGATCTCAACATCTTTAATTGCCTTTCCAACTCCTGGAATCATCCCCATTAAATCTTTCATATTACCCATCTTCTTGATCTGGTTAATTTGCTTCAAGAAGTCATCAAAGCCAAATTCATTTTTAGCAATTTTTTTATGAAGTTTTTTAGCTTCTTCTTCATCAAATTGCTCCTGAGCTCTTTCAACTAGGGAAACAACATCTCCCATTCCTAAGATTCTGTCAGCCATCCTTTCCGGGTAGAAAAGATCTAAAGCCTCCATTTTCTCTCCTGTAGAAATAAATTTGATTGGTTTTTCAACCACAGAACGGATCGTTAAAGCAGCACCCCCTCTTGTATCACCATCTAATTTGGTAAGGACAACACCATCAAAATTCAGAGCCTCATTAAATGCTTTTGCTGTATTTACAGCATCCTGACCGGTCATGGAGTCAACAACAAATAATGTTTCCTGAGGCTTGATGAAATAATGAACAGACTTGATCTCATTCATCATCTGCTCATCAATAGCCAAACGTCCTGCTGTATCCACGATTACAACATCGTGGCCGTTTGCTTTTGCAAAATTGATCGCATTTTCAGCAATTGTAGAAGGGTTTGTAGAACCTTCTTCTGTGAAAACAGGAACTCCGATCTGCCCCCCTAAAACTTTAAGCTGATCGATCGCAGCCGGACGATAAACGTCACATGCTACCAATAAAGGTTTTTTATTCTTTTTAGTATTTAAATAATTAGCTAGTTTCCCGGAAAACGTAGTTTTACCAGAACCCTGAAGACCCGCAATAAGAATTACTGAAGGTTTCCCAGAAAGATTAATGCCTTCCTGAGATCCACCCATCAAGTCGACTAATTCGTCATGAACAATTTTAGTCATCAACTGCCCCGGGGTAAGAGAAGTAAGGACATTCTCTCCTAAAGCTTTATCCTGAACTCTTTTAGTAAGATCTTTTGCTACTTTATAATTAACATCGGCATCTACCAATGCTCTACGAATTTCTTTTACGGTTTCCGCGACATTGATTTCTGTAATTTTTCCACGTCCGGAAAGATTATGAAGCGCTTTGTCTAATTTATCCTGTAAACTATTAAACATATTGATTGTAAATTATAGTCTGCAAAAATAAGGAATTTTTAATAATATATATTATATAGAGGACAGAGATTTATTTTGCTTAATAAATTATAATTATATTTTTGCAAAATGAATATTTGGAATAGCCTCATTATTGTACTTTTAATAATAGTCCTTAACAGTATAGTCTACATACTGTTTAAAAGATATTTGTATGGTAAACCGGATGCAGGAATGAAATTTCTTGTGGTTAACCTTTCCAAAGATGTTATATGGCTTATTATTTCTTTACTAATAATTGATAAAACAAAAGCCGATTTTTTGTTTATTGTGATTTGCTTTATCATCGCTTCTTTCCTTATATATTTATCTATAATAAAACTGATTAACAAATCTTGACTTTTTTGATGATAAAAATCAATTTTTAATATTGGTAAAGTTTAATAAAATCGATATATTTGCACACGATTAAAAAAGAGATATGAACAGAAAAATTTCTTCATTATTTTTCGCATTTTTATTTGTGTTTATTAGTGGTTTAGCTAATGCACAACATGAATCTGAAGGTGAGAAGGCAGCTGAAAAAGTAGAGCATACAGAAGCAGAAAAGGGCTTTAATGCTACCAAAATGATCATGGAACACATTGGTGATTCTAACGAATGGCATTTATGGACTACCAAAGATGATAATGGAGAAGAGCATCATGTTTCTGTTCCATTGCCAATAATTATTAAGGATAATGAAGGATGGCATACTTTCCTTTCAAGCAATATTGCTCATGGTCATGAACACGATGGGTATACATTAGAAGAAGGACAGGTTGTTTCTACTAAAGGAATTCAAAAAGCAACTTTGTTTGCTTTAATAAGTGGAAAACAAAAATCAAGCGATGTTTATTTCGATCTGTCAATTACAAAGAATGCCGCATCAATGTTCTTGTCAGTGATCTTTATGTTGGTTGTATTTATCAGCATGGCGAGAAATTATAAAAAATCTCAGCTTCCAAAAGGTTTTGGGAAAATAATGGAGCCTGTAATCGTATTTATCAGAGATGAAGTAGCGATACCAAATATTGGATCAGTGAAATATAAAAGATATATGCCTTACCTATTAACCGCATTTTTCTTTATCTGGTTTAATAACCTTTTTGGATTAGTTCCATTCTTTCCAGGTGGATCGAACCTTACAGGTAACATCGCAATTACTGCAGTTTTAGCTGTTATTACTTTATTAATTACTTTGTTCAGTGCTAATAAAGACTATTGGAAGCATATTTTTATGCCACCAGTTCCTCTATTATTGTACCCAATTATGGTTCCAATTGAAATCATCGGGATCTTTACAAAGCCTTTCGCTTTAATGATGCGACTTTTTGCTAACATTACTGCAGGTCACATTATGATCTTAGCGATTATATCTTTGATCTTTATTTTTAAATCTCCATTCTTAGGATTTGCATCTGTACCATTAGCATTATTCGTTTCTGTATTGGAACTATTAGTTGCTGCGTTACAAGCTTATATATTCACAGTATTGTCAGCATTGTTTATTGGTATCGCTGTTGCAGAGCACGAACACGAGCATGGACATGAAGAACACGCTCACTAAAAGAGCTTTTAATTTTAAAATAATTTTTAACTAAATATTTATTTATTATGGATTTATCAACTGGAGCAGGATTAATTTACGTAGGAATTGGTTTAGCAGTATTAGGAGTAGGTCTTGGTATTGGTAAAATCGGAGGTCACGCAATGGATGCTATCGCTAGACAACCAGAACAAGCTGGTAAGATTCAAGGAGCAATGCTTATTGCTGCTGGTCTTATTGAAGGTGCTGGTCTTATCGCGATCATCTTTGGTGCTTTCATCAAGTAATTATCCTCAAAGAAATATTCTTAGCAGTGAAGCGGTTGGCTGCTGCTAAGAATTTTAAAAAGATATCCATAAAATTATCACATTAAAAAAAGAATTTACAGATATGGGAATTATTGAACCTGGAATTGGACTTTTGTTTTGGATGACGCTTACTTTTGTTATCCTGTTGTTTCTTTTAGCAAAATTCGCTTGGAAACCAATTGTTAATGCAGTAAACGACAGAGAAACTTCTATTGTTGATGCATTAAATCAAGCTAAATTGGCTAAAAAAGAAATGGAAGATCTTAAAGCTGATAACGAAAGAATCATTCGTGAAGCTAAAATTGAAAGAGATGCTATCCTTAAAGAAGCAAGAGAAATTAAAGATAGAATTGTAGGAGAAGCTAAAGATGTTGCTAAATCTGAAGGCGATAAATTGATCGCAGCGGCCAAACAGACTATTGAAACTGAGAAAAATGCTGCTATGGCAGATATCAAAACTCAAATTGGTGCTTTATCTGTAAATATCGCTGAGTCTATCCTTAAACAAAAATTAGACAACAACGAAGCTCAAAACGAGTTGGTTCAAAATTATTTAAACAAATCTAATCTTAACTAATAATGCTTACATCTAAAGTAGCTAAAAGATATGCACAAGGTTTGCTGGATTTCACAAATGAATCCGGACAAACAGCTACTGTGTTTTCTGAAATGAAAGATGTAGTGAAGTTAATGTCTGAATCCGTGGATTTAAACAAATTCTTCCTTACCCCTTACATTGATGCTAAAAAGAAAACAGAAGTAGCAAATGAGATTTTTAAAGGTTTATCACTTTCTTCTCAGAATTTAATCAGATTGGTTATTAAACAAGGACGTGAAAATCAACTTAAGAATATCGCTCAGGAATTTATCAACAAAGTGGAAGATATCAATGGTGTATTAAGAATAACGCTTACTACGGCTACTGAGCTTTCAAAAGAGAATATAGATCAAATTTTGAAATCTACCAATTTGGTTAGTAATACTTCAAATTTCGATTTGAAAGTAAATGTGAATCCTAAAATTTTAGGAGGTTATATTTTAAGAGTGGGAGACCAGCAGATCGATGCATCTGTGAAAAACAAACTGAATCAGGTTAAAAAAGATTTTCAATTAAATTAAGATAAAAACAACCATACAATGGCAGAAATAAATCCGGCAGAAGTATCTGCGATCTTAAAACAGCAATTGGCCAACTTCGATACTCAATCAAACGTTGAGGAAGTAGGTACAGTTTTAACCATCGGTGATGGAATTGCTCGTGTATACGGGTTAGAAAACGTACAATACGGAGAGTTGGTTAAATTTTCTAGTGATGTAGAAGGTATTGTACTTAACCTTGAAGAAGACAACGTAGGTGTTGCTCTTTTGGGAGAAAGTAAATTAGTTAGAGAAGGAGATACAGTAAGAAGAACAAAAAGAATTTCTTCTATTAAAGTAGGAGAAGGAATGTTAGGAAGAGTAGTAGATACTCTTGGTAACCCTATCGATGGTAAAGGTCCTATTACTGGGGATTTATATGAAATGCCATTGGAAAGAAAAGCTCCTGGAGTTATCTTTAGACAACCGGTAACTGAACCGTTACAGACAGGTATCGTTGCTATCGACTCTATGATTCCTGTAGGAAGAGGACAAAGAGAGCTTATCATTGGTGACAGACAAACAGGTAAAACTACTGTTGCTATTGATACGATCATCAACCAAAAAGAATTTTTTGATGCAGGAAAGCCTGTATATTGTATATATGTTGCAATCGGACAGAAAGCTTCTACAGTAGCTCAAATCGTTAAAACGCTTTCTGATAAAGGAGCTTTAGAGTATACGGTTATTGTTGCAGCTAATGCATCAGATCCGGTTCCAATGCAGGTGTACTCTGCTATGGCAGGTGCTTCTATCGGAGAGTTCTTCAGAGACACTGGTAGACCAGCTCTTATTGTTTATGATGATTTATCTAAACAAGCTGTTGCTTACCGTGAGCTTTCTCTACTATTAAGAAGACCACCGGGACGTGAGGCTTACCCTGGAGACGTTTTCTATCTTCACTCAAGATTATTGGAAAGAGCTGCAAAAGTAATTGCTGATGATACTATCGCAAGCCAAATGAATGACTTACCTGAGTCTTTAAGACCTTTAGTAAAGGGTGGTGGTTCATTAACTGCACTTCCAATTATTGAAACTCAAGCTGGTGACGTTTCTGCATATATTCCTACTAACGTAATTTCGATTACAGATGGACAGATCTTCTTGGAATCTGATTTATTCAACTCCGGAGTTCGTCCTGCAATTAACGTAGGTATCTCTGTATCGAGAGTAGGAGGTAATGCACAGATCAAATCAATGAAAAAAGTTTCTGGTACATTAAAACTTGACCAGGCTCAATATAAAGAACTTGAAGCATTTGCTAAATTCGGTTCTGACCTTGATGCTTCTACTTTAGCAGTAATCTCTAAAGGAGAAAGAAACGTGGAACTTCTTAAGCAACCAGTTAACTCTCCACTTCCTGTAGATAGCCAGGTAGCTATGATCTATGCAGGTACTGAGAACTTGTTGAGAAACGTTCCTATCAGAAAAGTAAAAGAATTCCAAATTGAATATATCGCTTTCCTAAGATCTAAGCACCCTGAAACTATGGCTGCTATTAAAGCTGGGAAAATCGATAATGAAATTACAGACGTTCTTAAGCAAGCTGCTAACGATTTAGCTTCAAAATATAATTAAAAAATTCAATGTTTAAGGTTTGAAGCAAGTCTTTGAACCTTAAACTTTATACATTGAAAACATAAAATGGCAAACTTAAAAGAAATACGAGGAAGAATCAGTTCAATTTCATCTACGATGCAGATTACACGTGCTATGAAAATGGTTTCAGCAGCGAAACTTAAAAAAGCGCAAGATGCAATCGTAATGTTAAGACCTTATTCTGAAAAATTACAAGAAATCATCCAGAATGTAAATTCTAGTTCAGATCCTGATCAGGTTTCTATTTATGCTCAGAAAAGAGAAGTTAAAAGAGTTCTTTTTATTGCTGTTACTTCAAATAGAGGTCTTGCGGGAGCTTTTAACTCATCTATTGTAAAAGAGCTTAATATTCAGTTTCAGAATAACGCTCAATATGAGATCGAAGTTCTTACAATTGGTAAAAAAGCATATGATGCTGTAAGAAGAAGCCGTACTGTATATTCAAATGAAAGCGCTGTTTTTGATAATTTGAACTTTGATGCTGTTTCCAACCTTACTGAAGGAGTAATGAATAGCTTCAAGGAAGGGAAGTTTGACGAAGTTTATTTAATTTATAATAAATTTGTTAATGCTGCAACTCAGGAAGTTACTAAAGAACAGCTTCTTCCGATTTTGATGCCCGAAACTACAGAACCTCAGGTAGAAACAGATTATATTTTTGAACCTAATAAAAATGAGATTTTGGATAATTTGATTCCAAAGTCAATTAAAACACAGGTTTTCAAAGCTGTTTTAGATTCAGTAGCATCTGAACATGGAGCGAGAATGACTGCAATGCATAAAGCAACAGATAATGCTCAATCTTTAAAGAATGATTTAGTAATCTTCTATAACAAAGCAAGACAAGCTGCTATTACAAACGAGATCTTGGAAATCGTTTCCGGAGCAGAAGCTTTGAAAAATTCTTAAAATATTATTAAAATAACAAAAAAAAGCATCG
>NZ_JAGGPT010000001.1:113918-1139259 GCF_018613715.1 Chryseobacterium sp. ISL-6
CGATGCTTTTTTTTGTTATTTGTATTATGTATATATTCGCGACGATATAAAACACAAATATGAATATCCCTACATTAGTTTCTACTCAGTATGGTAAAGTACATGGTGCAGTAGAAAATGGTATTGCTGTATGGAAAGGAATACCTTACGCCCAAGCGCCTATTAATCAATTAAGATTTAAGGCTCCAAAACCACCGCAAAGTTGGAGCGGAATAAAAGATACAACTGCATTTAGTGCAATTGCACCACAAATTAGCCCCGAAGCACTCAAAGAGCAGACCAGTGAAGATTGTCTTTTCCTTAACATTTGGTCGCCTGCCGCTGATGATAGCAAACGGCCCGTACTTTTTTGGATACACGGGGGAGCTTTTGTAACAGGCTCAGGTTCTACACCAGCTTATAATGGCGCTAGTTTTGCGAAAACAGGAAATGTAGTTGTAGTAACCATTAATTATAGATTAGGTCCATTTGGCTTTTTGTACACTAAAGATTTAGTAGATAATGATCTCTTTGACTCTAATAATGGTTTACGGGATCAGTTAGCAGCACTTGAGTGGGTAAAAGAAAATATTGCTGCTTTTGGTGGGGATCCTGAAAATATTACCATTTTTGGCGAATCAGCAGGGGGAGCGAGTGTTGTTAATCAGCTAGGATCACCTTTGTCAAAAGGGTTATTTCATAAGGCCATTGCCCAGAGTCCTTGTTCATCTTGTATTTACACAGATACCAAAACGGCTACCCAATGGACAATCCGTTTTTTAAAAATCTTAGGACTCGGTCCATCAGAGCTTACTAAACTGATTCATATACCAGTTGATACTTTATTAAAAGCATCTACACAACTCATAGAAGAAATGACAGAACTTGTTCCGGGTAATATCGTATTTCAACCCATAGTTGGTGATGATATGCTACCTCTTCGTCCAGAGCAGTCTGTCGTGGAAGGTTTGGGAAGTCAGGTACCTTTAATAGTTGGCTCAAATGAAGATGAAGGGACTATGTTTGCTTTGTTGCCTGTGCCTAAAATTATGCCGGTTAATGATACACTGATAAATATTTATTTGGAGCAAAATTATCCCAATACAGCTTCTGAAATTAAAGAAGCTTATAGAGAAATCCCGGCAGATTTAAGACCCATTAAAATGGGAGGTGATGCAAGCATTTGGATGCCTGCTGTTACTATTGCAACAGCAATGTTGGATAGCAATCCTGTTTTTATGTACCGTTTTAGGTGGGCAAGCGATTATTTAAGAACATCAGGACTTTATAGTTTTCATTCATTAGAAATTCCGTTTGCATTTGGTAATCTTCAATCAGACGATGTGGTAGAAACGCTGAAAGGTTCGGATGAAAAGGAAATACAAAATCTTTCGCAGACAATGCAACAAGCTTGGCTCAACTTTGCTCACACGGGCAATCCAAACAAAAGTGAGATAAATAATTGGCCTCTTTATAACAAGAAAACACGGGCATCTTTAGTTTTTGACAAAGAAGTTGTAGTAGAAAATGATATAGAAGCTGAAGTACGTAAGGCTTGGGAAAATAATTAGACAATAATTTCCAGAATAAATAGCTTAAGTTATTTTTAAAGCTCGTAAGTATCTATATGAAATTTAGAAGGATATTTTACTTTTACTTTTTTTTGTAAAAATATCTAAGTAGTATTTCTGAAGCAGAGATCTGAAAATTCGTAAGAAATATTTTTAACAGAATATTAAAGCATCGAGTATATTGATGCTTTTTTTGTTACTTTTATTTTATATATCTTTGTAAAAATTAATTTTATATAATTTTCTAAATGGACTCGGACATAGTCAGGCTTTTGTTAGCCTTGTTTCTTGTATTACTTAATGGCTTTTTCGTAGCCGCAGAATTTTCAATTGTTAAAGTTCGTTACTCGCAAATTCAGATAAAAGCTGCAGAAGGTGATTCTATGGCTAAACAGGCAGAGCACATCATAAAACATCTTGATGAATATTTATCTGCAACACAATTAGGAATTACATTGGCTTCACTTGCCCTTGGTTGGGTGGGAGAAAGCGCATTGCATCATGTTATCGAAAATCTTTTTATATCAATTAATTTTGAATTGAGCCCAGCTTCTGTTACTTCAATATCGTTAATAATCAGTTTTGTTATCATTACGATTATGCATATTGTTTTTGGAGAGCTTATTCCAAAGTCAATTGCTATAAGGAAATCAGAGGCTACGACAATGGCAACTGCTGTTCCTTTAAGGGTTTTCTATACCATCTTTAAACCTTTTATTTGGTTAATGAATTCCATGTCTAATGGGGTTTTAAGATTAATGAAAATTCACCCTGCTTCAGAACAGGAGATTCACTCCACTGAAGAGCTTCAGCTTTTGGTAAAACAAAGTGCAGATAGTGGAGAAATTGAAGAGGAGAACTATGAGATCATTAAAAATGCGTTTGATTTTACAGATCATTCTGCGAAACAAATCATGGTTCCGAGGCAAAATATTACATCAATTGATTTTGAAGAAGATATCAGTGATATTATTAACAAAATTATGGATAGTGGTTATTCCAGAATTCCTGTATATATAGACTCTATTGATAATGTAATAGGTATTCTTTATACAAAAGAGATTATCCGGGAATTTGTTAAGAGAAAGGGAGAACTGAATCATGATGATTTAAAAATCTTGATGCGAGATGCATTCTTTGTGGTTGGAAGTAAAAAGATCTCTGATCTACTAAAGATCTTCCAACAGAAAAAGCAACATTTAGCTATTGTGATTGACGAATTTGGTGGTACCGAAGGTATTATCACACTAGAAGATATACTTGAAGAATTAGTGGGTGAGATTCAGGATGAAGAGGATGATGAAGATAAAGTGGTGGATAAAATTGGAGACAATATTTATTGGGTACAGGCTACGCAGCCTTTAGAAGAAATTAATGAATTTTTACCTAAGAAATTAGCGCCTTCAGAAGAAAGTGAATACAATACATTAGCAGGTTTTATCCTTCATGCTTTGGAAGATATTCCAGTTGAAAATCAGGAATTTGACCTTGAGAATTATCATTTTAAGATCTTAAAAATGAATAATAAGAGCGTTGAGCTTGTTGAATTGGTTTATGAAGGACCAAATATTTTAAATGATATCGCAGATAGATTAGGAGAAGTTTAAATAATTCTAAAATGATTTTTTATAACGGAATAAGGGATTACGAAAATCCAAAACGTCAGTATGAAGAAGAAGTTCTTGTGTTGGAAGAAACGGATGATGTTTACAAATTAATTTTACACAATGATGACATTCATACTTTTGATTATGTAATTGATAGTTTGGTGGAAATCTGCAAACATACCTTAGAGCAAGCTGAACAATGTACCATATTAATACATTATAAAGGTAAATGTACAGTAAAAACAGGCTCAATGGAAGTTTTGAAGCCGATGCACGAAAAATTAATTTCAAGAGAATTAACAAGTGAAATAGTATAATATAGCCCTGACATGATGTCGGGGCTTTTTTTGATCTATTTACAATTATTTAATATTTTATTAAGATATTTTAAAATAGAAGGTCTTATCTCAATAATCTTTGCTATTTTAGTAAAACAACTTAAAAAATATTATATGAGATTAAAAATTAATTCTTTACTCCTTGGGTGTGTACTGGCATCTTCCAGCCTATTAGCCCAAGAATCTTCTTTTGAAGCACCTGCGAAAAAATGGATTAGTGAAAATTCTAGGAATCTAGGAATTCAAAGTAGTCAACTGACACTAAACTTTGTGAAAAAAGGAACCTCTGGAGAAACATTGCGCTTTCAACAATATGTGAAAGATGTACCTGTTTTTCAATCTGAGATCCTGGTACACTTCAATAAGGAAGGTAAAATCACTTATACCTCCACTGAAAATTTAAAAAAGAATATTGAAGAAGTAAATACAGTTCCTTCGCTTAAAGCCTCTGAAGCGCTTCAAAAAGCCCATACTGTTTCAAAAACAAAAGGGAAAGTTACTTTTGAAGAAACTAAACTGTTTGTTTATGCCACAAAAAGTGGTGAAACAAAACTTGTCTACAGAGTACTTACAAATTCTCATGATAATCCCGGAAGCTGGGAAACAATAGTAGATGCACAAAATGGTAACATAATCAGTGTAGAGGATATTGCACTTTATCATCATGATAAAAATGAAATCAAAAAGCCCAGAAAAAAAAGCACAAATAAAGAAATAAATACAAAAAAAGCTTTTGTACCCGGCTCGGGTTATATTTTCAATCCTGATCCTCTCTCTAAAATGCAGGTTACTTATGGGGGACAGTATATAGATAATGATGATGCAACTAATGCTAGTTTGGATGCTGCAAGAACTCTGGTTACCATTCCCGAAGTAGATTTTGCTGGGGGAGTGTATAAATTAAAAGGTTCTTATGCAGAAATTAAAGAATTAGAAACACCGGCAACAGGGCTGTTTACTCAAGCAACAAATCAATTCCTGTTTAACAGAAATGAACAGGGTTTTGAGGCGGTAAACGCTTACTGGCATATAGATAATAGCTTAAGATACATTAATGAAACCTTGAATATCGTATGTAAACCATTAACTAACGAAGGGATATTGTGGTATGACCCACACGGAGTGGATGGTGATGATAATTCTTATTACAGTAATGGCAGATTGGTTTTTGGCGAAGGCTGTGTAGATGATGCTGAAGATGCCGATGTTATTTTACATGAGTTAGGTCATGGAGTACATGATTGGTTAACGAATGGAAATTTGTCTCAGGTTCAGGGATTGAGCGAGGGATGTGGAGACTATTGGGCTCAGTCGTATAGCAGAAGCCTTAATCAATGGCCTTCGTCTGCTCCACAATATAATTGGATGTTCAGCTGGGATGGACATAATGAATGCTGGGCAGGAAGAATTACAAACTATACAGCTTTATATCCAGGGAGTGGAGCTATTCACATCAGAGGACAAATATGGGCTTCTGCTCTTATGAGGATTTATGATCAAATAGGAAGAGCGAAAACTGACCGGGCATTTTTGGAGGGAATATCTATGACAGGATCGAGCACTAATCAGCAACAGGCAGCAATTGCAGTGAGACAGGCGGCGATTGATATGCTTGGGCAATTTGGATTCACTTGTGGGGATATTGCTATTATGACACAGGAATTTACTGCTGCAGGATATGTTTTACCAGCTTACAGCTGTCAGCTGAGTGTTGATGATGTTTCTAAAAAAGAAATTATTGCTGTTTATCCCAATCCGGTACATGATGTATTGAACATTTCTTTGAAAATAACTAAAGAAGAAAAAGTGGAGATCTACAACATGGAGGGCCGAAAAGTTTTAGAAACCACCATTGGAAACGGTAAAAATCAAGTTGATGTTTCTAATCTTCAAACAGGTGACTACTTATTGAATATGAAAGGCATAAATTTATCTACTAAATTTATCAAAAAATAAAACTCTAATGAAAGCCGGCATTTTAATGCCGGCTTTTTTTTATTCAAGAATTACAGAGGCATTACTTTACTTGCATTCAACTAAAATAGTATATTTGTACCCAACTATATAGAAACTCAAAAAGAATGCTTGTAATAGGAATTGCAGGAGGAACAGGATCCGGCAAAACTACAGTTGTTGATAAAATACTCCAACAGCTTGATATCGAAGGAATGAACATCCTTTCTCAGGATAATTATTATCATGATAACCATAATCTTACACTGACTGAAAGGGAAGCTTTAAATTATGACCACCCGAAGTCAATAGATTTTGAACTGATGTTAAAACATGTAAAAGCTTTAAAAAATAATGAGCCTATTGAACAGCCGATTTATAGCTTTGTTACTCATTCCAGAACCGGAGATCATGTTACTGTAGAACCTAAAAATGTTTTGGTTGTGGAGGGAATTTTGGTACTTACTAATAAGGAGTTATTGAAAGAATTTGATTTGAAAGTTTTTGTTCATGCAGATTCAGATGAAAGACTAATTAGGAGGATTAGAAGAGATACTCAGGAAAGAGGAAGAGATTTAAGTGAAGTTTTACATCGCTATCAAACCACTTTGAAACCAATGCATCAGGAATTTATCGAGCCTTCAAAAAATGAAGCCGATCTTATTATCCCTAATATGAAACAAAATTCCGTAGCGATTGATTTTTTAACTACTGTTATAAAAAACTCGTTGAGAAAACACTAAAATGGCAAATAAATTAATTAAAGACATACAACCAAAATCAGAAGTATTAAAGCTTCTTCAAAAATACATTGTAAACAGGTATTTTATCACTATCTGTTTATTTTTGGTTTGGATGGTTTTTTTTGATAAAACTTCGTTCTTGGTAATTAATGAACTTAATGGTGAGATTAATAAATACCAGGAACAATTACAGTATTATAAAACCGAGTATGAAAAGAACGATACGTTTTATAAAAAACTGATGAACAATAAATCTGAAAAAGAAAAATACGCAAGAGAAAATTATTTTATGAAAAAACCAGATGAAGAGATCTTTATTCTGGTGGTAGACAGTACAAATATTCCTAAAAAATAGGATTCATAAATTATTCTCTTAACTCATAACTTTCAACTAAATGTCAAATATAAATACATTTCCCGACTGGGAAAATTTAGTAAAAAAGCAACTTAAAACAGAAGATATTTATACCATTCTGAAAAAAGAAAATTTAGAAGGAATTGTTGTAAAGCCTTTTTATAGTGCAGTACAAAAACCTTTAGTAAATCTGCCAAAAGTTGAAGAAAGTACACATTTAGTATCTAATTACCATGAAAGTTTAGAAGATGACGTTTTTGCTTTCCTTTTGGATCAGAATGTAGAAAACCTTGAGCAAAAAACAATTTTTGTTAATAATAAAGACCTTGCCGAACATATCAGTCCAAAAGATGAAGATCAGTATTTCTCATTAATCGATGTGTTCGATGAAAAAGAAGGGATAATTAATGAACAACTTGTCAAAGAATTACTTGCTAAAGACTTTAGAAGGAATATTTGCGTAGATATTTCTCTTCATCAAAATTCAGGAGCTGCGATCTTTCAGCAGTTAGGTATTGGTCTGGCAAAATCTAAAGAACTTGTTGAAGTCTTTGGAACTGAAATTTTAAACAAACTAATTTTCAGGATAGCAGTTGGAAGCAATTACTTCTTTGAAATGGCCAAAATAAGAGCTTTCAAATTGATTTTTAATCAACTTTCAAAAGAATATAATTTAGATCTGATTCCATATATTTTTGCAGAAACTTCTCTAAGAAATAAAGCGTTTTCAGATAGTGAAAATAACCTTATCCGTTCCACATTAGAGCTTGCAGCTGCTATGATAGGT
Organism: Chryseobacterium sp. ISL-6; assembly: GCF_018613715.1. Classification (GTDB taxonomy): domain Bacteria; phylum Bacteroidota; class Bacteroidia; order Flavobacteriales; family Weeksellaceae; genus Chryseobacterium; species Chryseobacterium paludis. The sequence goes on from NZ_JAGGPT010000001.1 coordinate 121,252, forward strand.
GGGGCTGATGCTGTTTATAGTAACGATTATAAGATTGAAAAAAGCTCTGAAAACTCACAAGAGATCTCTTTCAAGCAGCAGATTGTATTAGCTTATGAAAGTATAATTAATGTATTTGAAGACGCTTCTAATGGTAGTTATTATGTTGAGGATCTAACTCAACAGATTGCAGATAAATCATGGGACTTATTCCTGGAAATAGAAGATGCAGGAGGGTATTTGGAATTAATTAAACAAGGAATTGTACAGAAGAAGATCTATGATCAAGCCATTGAAGAACAAAAATGGGTTGAAGAAGGTAAAATAAAGCTGATCGGAGTGAATCTTTATCCAAAACTAGAAGTTAAAAGGTCAATTAAAGAGCTTTACAACGAGAAAGAAATAAAACCGGTCCGTTGGGCAGAAATGTTTGAGTAATGAATGAAAAGTTAATTGATTTATTTGAATATACTCATCATTATAATCGAGAAATTATAAAACTTATTAAAGAAGAAATCTCGAAAATTGATGAAAAAACCATTGCATTGATAAACCCATACGCTTGACGCTCAACAAATCTGGAATGCAAGAATATTGGGAGAACAACCGTTTGGGGTTTGGCAGATAAATCCACTTGAAGATCTGGAAGAAATCAACCATCAGAATTTTTTAAAAAGTATTCAGATTGTTCAAAATTTTAATTTAGATAACAGAATAGGTTATCAAAATTCAAGAGGCACCAAATTTGAAAATAGTGTGTTTGAGATGCTTTTTCATGCTATTAATCATTCAACTTATCATAGAGGTCAGATCAACTCTTTATTAAAGCAAAGTGGGGTTGAGCCATTATTAACGGATTATATCTTTTACAAAAGATAAATATTTATTGGAGTAAATTTTTGTTCCCACAGATTTCACAAATCACACTGATTTGTAAATTACTTCAAATAAAACTACACAAATGAATGAAAATGAAAAGTGCATCACAAACAATTATTAACTTATTTTAAATTAACTGGTTTTAAGTTGGGCATATTAATTAATTTTAATACAGACTTTATTGCTAAAAGTATAATTAGAAAAATAAATGGAACTATTGATTAATGGTTTTTTAATCTGTGATATTTGTGAAATCTGTGGGAAACAAAATACTAGACCAAAAGGTTCAAGAATTCATTAATGCAAATACAAATTCAGATTTGCATTCTTTATTATTGAAAAAATCTCCATTTCCTGAAGTGACGATTCAGGAAATTGTTCAGCAAATAAAAGGAAAACAAGTGGCCTTGAAAAAATTCCCCTTTTTACTGCACAATGAAATTGTTTTTCCACCACAGCTTAATTTAGAGCAAGCATCTTCAGAAAAAACAGCCCTTTATAAATCAGAATCTTTACATGGGAATAAGTTTATTGATCTTACAAGTGGCTTTGGAATAGATGCTTATTACCTATCCCAAAATTTTAAAGATGTTACCTTAATAGAACAGAATACAGAGCTCTTAAAGATTGTTGAACATAATTGGACTGTTTTAGGAAAAAAAGCAAAATTCATCAACACAAATCTGGAAGATTTTTTAAGTGAAAATAAAGATTTTTTTGATGTTATATATTTAGATCCCGCAAGAAGGGATAGCAACAAGAATAAAGTTTTTCTTTTAGAAGACTTGTCTCCCGATATTTTAGAAATTCAGGATCATTTACTATCTATCTCAAATGAAGTTATTATAAAACTATCACCATTAATTGATTTGAAGTATCTGATATCTGTAGTAAAGCACATTTCAAGAATTGATATTATTGCTGTCAGAAATGATGTAAAGGAGGTTGTTATATCTTTGTCAAATAAAAATTCAGGAAATATTATTTGCCATTGTGTGAACCTGGAGGTTAATGAATCACCTTTTACATTTCAATTTGGTGAAGAAGAAAATGCTCACTCTGAATATACTGAGCCTGAAAGATTTATTTATTTACCCAATAATTCAATATTAAAATGTGGAATCTTTAATTTAATTTCAGAAAAATTTAATTTGGAGAAACTTCATCCCAATACCCATATTTACACTTCCGATAAAATGATCAGTAATTTTCCTGGGAGAGTTTTAGAGATGGAAGTTATTGATAGTAAGAAGATTAAAAAGAAAGAGCAATTTAATATTATTTCTAAGAACTATCCTCTGAAGCCAGATGAAATTAAGAAGAAATATGGTTTAAAGGATGGTGGTGAGCAATATCTTATTTTTACCCAATCCAAAAAAGGAAAAATTATTTTAAAATCAATATAAAAATGTTGCCAAAAGAGGCAAGATTTCTTAATTTTGGGCAATCTAAAATTTAAGCATGAGAAAATTAATTATATGTTTAGCCATTGCAAGTGTAGCAGTAAGCTGTAAGAAAATACAAGCTGGAGGGAATAAGAATACCTTAAAACTGGAAGAAGGAGCAGAAAGATATTCTGATGATGCGCAAGGAGGTGGAGAAGCTCATGGTAAGGGGCATGAAGCTGCTGCAGAGCACAAAGAAGCTGGTGTTACTGAAAAACAGGATGCTGAGGCTCCAAAAAAAGATAGCGCTACCACTGCAAAGCCTGTAGAAGCTGAGAAAGCTAAAGCTGAACACTAATTATTAGTAGAAAATATAAAAATGTCTTGCAAAACTGTAAGGCATTTTTTGTTTTAAAACGTTGATAATTTCTAAATTTCCGATAAATATAGATTCCAGGGAAAATTCTCTGTTTTTGCTTGCTCCTGCGACCCATTTTCTTTAATTTTAACAAAACAAATTTTTACAATGCAAGAGACATTAAATTACATCAACGAAAACAAACAGCGTTTCGTAGATGAGTTATTTGAGTTATTGAGAATTCCTTCTATTTCTGCAGATCCTGCTTACAAAGGTGACGTATTGAAATGTGCAGAGGTATGTGCAACACATCTTAAGAATGCTGGCGCTGATAATGTTGAAGTATGCCAGACAAAAGGCTATCCTATTGTTTTTGGTGAGAAAATTTTAGATAAAAGCCTGCCAACGGTATTGGTTTATGGACATTATGATGTTCAACCTGCTGATCCATTAGAACTGTGGAAAAAACCACCTTTCGAACCTTATATTGAAAAAACTGAACTTCATCCTGATGGGGCAATTTTTGCAAGAGGTTCTGCAGATGATAAAGGTCAATTTTTCATGCACCTGAAAGCTTTTGAAGCAATGATGAAAACCAATTCTCTTCCTTGTAATGTTAAGTTTATTTTAGAAGGAGAAGAAGAAGTTGGATCTGTAAGCTTGGGAGATTTTGTAAATGAAAACAAAGAGAAATTAGCTTGCGATTGCATTTTAATTTCTGACACCCATATTTATAGCAACGAACAACCTACTGTTACTACAGGTTTAAGAGGTTTAAGTTATGTAGAAGTAGAAGTGGAAGGGCCGAACAGAGATTTACATTCTGGCCTTTATGGAGGAGCTGTTCCAAACCCTATTCATGTTCTTTCAAGGATGATTGCAAAATTGATCGATGAAGATGGACATATTACGATTGATGGTTTTTACGATAATGTGGATGTAGTTTCAGATGAAGAAAGAGCTGAAATGAATAAATTGAAAGATAATCCAGAAGAGTTTAAAAAAGCAATTGGTCTTGGCAATGTAGAAGGAGAAAAAGGATATACAACCTTGGAGAGAACTTCTATCCGTCCTACTTTAGACTGTAATGGGATTTGGGGAGGTTACACAGGAGAAGGAGCAAAAACAGTTATTCCTTCAAAAGCTTTTGCAAAGATTTCAATGCGTTTGGTTCCTTATCAAACTCCGGAAGAGATTACAGAAAAATTTACAAAATATTTCGAGAAAATTGCTCCTGATACTGTTAGAGTGAAAGTTACTCCACATCATGGAGGGATGCCTTATGTTTTGCCAACTGATACCAAAGAATTTGCAGCTGCAAAACAAGCAATGGAAACAGCATTTGGAAAAGAAGTATTACCTTACAGAGGAGGCGGAAGTATTCCTATCACCTCTATGTTTGAAAAAGTATTAGGTGCGAAATCTGTTTTAATGGGCTTTGGTCTGGATTCCGATGCTATCCATTCTCCCAATGAACATTATGGCTTATTCAATTTCTATAAAGGAATTGAAAGTATTCCATTATTCTTCGAAAACTATTCAAAATAAAAGCTATTTGTGAAAGATAATTATTGTTAAAGTAATTAACCACTAAGCTTAAAATCAAAAAAGAGAATGCCTGTAATGGGCATTCTCTTTTTTGATGGTTATATTTTAAATAAAAAATACTTAATGGTTTATTTTATTAATTATAAAAAATAATATAAAAATACTTATTTTTCACTTAATAGTGTATTGTGTTGTTTATTGTTTATATGACTGATTATTTTTGATTATATATTTTTTAAATTAAAATTTTTTTTAATCAAGAAAAAAAAATATCTTTACAAAAATAACTAAAAAATAATATCATGAGAAAAATCTTTACATCTTTAGCGGTTGTAATATTTGCAGGTACAACCTTTGCACAAGTAATATCACAAAACGCAACACAGAATACAGTAGTATCAACTGGTTCTGTTGCCTGCGGAAATCAAGCTGGAGGCTTTACTTCAGATAATTCATATTATAGAGTTTTTAAATTATCCGATTATGGGATTAACTATAACTATAATATTACTAATGTAGCGTTTGGAGTTCAAACTGCTAGTACAACTCTTCCTGTGGAGGTCAATCTTTATACTTTAGTTGGTACATTTCCAACAGGAACTCCTACTTTTCTTGGAACAACAACGGTTAATGTAACACCAGCTAACGTGTTAGGAATGGTAAACACTGGAACTGGTCTTTCGCAAATTGTTCCTGCAGGAGGTACATTTATAGTAGAACTATTTCATGATGGTAGTGGTACTACCCCACCACAGTCTTTTTATTTAGGAACTAATGCAAGTGCGCAAACAGCACCTTCATATTTGTCTTCAGAGGCTTGTGGTATTGATACACCTATTGCAACCGGAACAGGTGCTTTGGCGGCTTTTGGTTCAGCAAGATGGGTTATTACAGTTACAGGACAAAATACTTTAGGAGTTACAGAGGTAATTAATTCTAAAGATCTACAGGTTTATCCAAATCCAGTTAAAGATGTCCTGAAATTTAAATTTGGAAACAATTTGAAATCTGAAGGAATAGATATTTTTGATATGAATGGTAGAGTAGTTACTTCTATCGGAAATAACAAAAATGTGAACGAAGTGAATGTATCAAGCTATCCAAAAGGAAACTATATTTTAAAAGTTAAAGCTAATGATGGAAAAGTATATATTCAAAAAATTATTAAAGAATAATTACAGGTAAATCTTAATTTACATAAACATACAGCGCTCCAATTGGAGCGCTTTTTTTTGTATATACATTCAATTAGACAAGTGTGAATGTTTACAGTTTTATAGATTTTGATGTAAATAATACTTTTATTATAAGACTAATTTGTAATCTACTTAAAACTTGTAATACTAAAAATACCTAATATCAGGTATAAATAATTACTTGTTTTTAAGTATTGGTAATCTCTTAATACCAAAATAGCTTTGTAACGATCAATTTTGCTAATCATAGAATTAAAGATTTCAGAAAATTAAACAAATAACTTGTCAAAAATGCATCTTAATAAATGATTATGTTTTTTAAATTCATTGATAGGAGACATTTTGTTTATTTTTTTATTCACAGGCAACCTTTTTTAACTTTTGTTGTCTTATCAATAGAAGCTAATTATAAATAGTTTCAATAATAATATCAAATTAAAAAAAATCTTATGAAAAAAATTTTACTAATTAATGCATTTTTATTTGTTTTATTACAGACATTAAATGCCCAATCTTTACAAGAAGATAATTTTAATTCCTATAATATAGGAAATGTCGGTACAACCGTGACCCCGACTACTTTGGGGCAAGGTGGGTTTCGTACAGATTTTGCAGGAGGTCAAAATTCAGATGCACAAATTGTAAATATCGATGCTTCTCATGACAAATCTTTGCAGCTTACGGGAAGTTCGACCGCAACAGGAACAAAGTATATGTGGAAAGATGGACTACCTGCTGCGTGGGCTGCAAGAACACCAGGAAATAATATCCTTGAACTGGAATTTAATTTATACACTGGAAGTGTGACAGGTGGCGTGGGTAGAGCAACTGTTTTAGTTTATGATGAGACAACCCATAAAACGCTGCTTGGAGCTGGATATGAATTTGCTACACAAAGAGTTGTTGGTATAGCAAACTATCACAATACTAATAGTGGGGCAATGGGAAATATTCTTTTTTATTTGGAGCCAAACACCTATACTTATCCTGCAAATACATGGATCACATTAAAGTGCACATTTAATAAAACCACAGGAGCGGTTACATGGACAGGACCTGGAGGTGTTGTTTATAGCCCTGCTTCAAATTATATACCGCTTGCTGCAGGCATAGATCCGTATGAAATGGATTTTGTTTCAGTAGTTGGTTCAGGAAATACAGTGGCTCACATCACTTCTTTTGATAACTATATGTTAACCGCTAAAAATACGACAGTATTAGCGACAAAAGAGGCTGTTGCGAAAGAAAATGATATTTCAGTTTATCCTAATCCTGCAACTGATTTTATTACTATACAATCAAAGTCACAGATTACTAAAGCTGAAATTTTTAATGCGGCGGGAAGAATCATAAACGCTAAACTTAATGGTGATAAAATAGATGTAAGGAATCTTCTTCCAGGAGTGTATATCCTTTCTATTGAAACCAAAGGGGAGCAATTTTCTAAAAAATTCATTAAAAAATAAATTACTGATAAATCTTAGTCTCAATAAAACGCTTCAATTGAAGCGTTTTTTTTATTTTAGAGAAATTAAAGTGAAATATATGATCGAGAATAAAGTAGCCTATATAACAGGTGGAACCAAAGGTATAGGTTTTGGAATAGCTAAAATTTTGCTTGAGAATGGAGTATCTATTGCGTTCTCAGGAAGAAAACGGGAAGATGTAATGGAAGCGGAAAAAGAATTACAAAAATATTCCAGTCAGGTATTAGGAATTGTTTCTGATGTGAGAAGCTTGGAAAGTGAAGAAGAAGCTATCAGATATACCATAGATAAATTCGGAAAATTAGATTTTGTTATTGCTAACGCTGGATTAGGGATATTTAAACCGGTAGATGAATTAACTTCTGAGGAATGGAATTCTATGATAGAAACTAATTTAACAGGTGCTTTTTACACATTAAAAGCATCAGTAGAAGAGTTGAAAAAGTCAGAAGGATATTATATCACAATTTCAAGTTTGGCTGGAGCTAATTTTTTTGAAAATGGTACCGGGTATAATGCTTCAAAATTTGGAGTTGTAGGATTTACACAAGCTGCTATGATAGACCTTAGAAAATACAATATTAAAACAACGGTGATCATGCCAGGTTCTGTAGCAACAAATTTCAATGGAAATGTAGTTTCTGAAAAGGATGAATGGAAAATCCAGCCCGAAGATATGGGGAATTTGGTATTGGATATTTTAAAAATGAACCCACGGGTTTTGCCTAGTAAGATAGAGTTTAGGGCAACAAAACCAGGTAAGTAATTACATTTAATGTATTGAATAATAAAATCATAAGTATTATGCATGCATAATATATTTTTTATTTATATTTACAGAAATTAATCAAACAAAATCTCTGCATAACGGTACAGAACTTTTATGCGATAAAAAGAGAAAAATAAAATAGTACACATGAAAATATTAGTTTGTATTAGTAGTGTTCCGGATACTACTTCCAAAATTAACTTTACAGCAGATAAATCTGCTTTCGACAAAAATGGAATTCAGTGGGTTATTAATCCTTTAGATGAATTTGCATTGACAAAGGCGGTTAAACTTCAGGAATCTCAAGGAGCTACGGTTACAGTAATAAATGTAGGAGACATTGCTACAGAACCTGTAATAAGAAAAGCATTGGCAATTGGTGCAAATGATGCAGTTAGAGTAAATCTTGATCCGAAAGATAGTTATTCAACAGCTAAAGAAATTGCTGCTGTTGCTCAAAATGGAGGTTATGATCTTATCCTTTGTGGTAAAGAATCGATTGACTATAATGGAGGCTCTGTTCCAGGAATGGTAGCTCAGTTATTAAACCAACCTTTCGTGAACGCATCTGTAGGTTTAGATGTAAATGGAAGTGAGGCAACTGCTGTAAGAGAAATTGAAGGCGGTAAAGAAACTATTTCTGTAAAACTTCCTGCTGTAATTGCAGGTCAGAAGGGATTAGTGGATGAGAAAGATCTTATTATTCCTAATATGAGAGGAATTATGTCTGCGAGAACAAAACCTTTACAGGTTGTTGAGCCTACTTCTTCAGAAGTAAAAGTTCAGGGAGTTTCTTATGACAGCGTTCCACCTAGGGCTGCTGTGAAAATGGTTTCTCCTGATAATTTGGATGAGTTGGTAAGACTTCTTCATGAGGAAGCTAAAGTGATATAAAAATTAGAAACTGGATGTCAGAAGCAAGGATATTTAAAGATCCTGTTCTAAATCCATTTCTTTAATCCTTTAATTTTTTAATCTTTAAATTTTAAAAAAATGGCAGTATTCGTATACGCAGAAAATATAAATGGAGTTTACAAAAAAGCAGCTTTCGAGGCAGTTTCTTATGCTAAAGCTGTTGCAGATCAGGCTGGAGATACCGTTACAGCGATTTCTGTAAACCCTACTGATTCTTCAGATTTATTATATAAATATGGAGCATCAAATGTTATCAATATTAAAGACGAAGGTCTTAAAAGTTTTTCAGCAAAAGCTTTTGCTCAGGCAGTAAGTGAAGTAGCTGATGGAAATATTATCATTTTCCCGCATACTACAGATGCTTCTTCTGTAGCACCAATGTTAGCTGTAATGAAGAATTATTCTTTAATTACTAACGTTCTGGAAGCGCCAGAAAGTCTTTCGCCATTCCAGGTGAAAAGAAGAGCTTTCTCAGGAAAAGGATTTATGCATGCTAAAGCTGAAGGTACAGGAGTGATCGTTACGGTTTCTCAAAATGCTTTCGGGGTTAAGGAAAATGCAGCTTCCGGTTCTGAAGAAGTGAAAAATTTATCTGTAGCCAATGAAGATACTAAAGTAGTTTCTCATGAACAGAGTTCTGGAAAACTGGATCTTAAAGAAGCTGAAGTAGTGGTTTCTGCAGGTAGAGGGATGAAAGGTCCTGAAAACTGGGGGATGATTGAAGATTTAGCAAATGTTTTAGGCGCTGCTACAGCTTGTTCTAAGCCTGTTTCTGATATAGGTTGGAGACCTCACACAGAACACGTAGGACAAACAGGTAAAGCGATCTCTCCAAATCTTTATATTGCTGTAGGTATTTCTGGAGCAATTCAGCATTTAGCTGGAGTGAATTCTTCTAAAACTATCGTAGTCATTAACAGTGATCCTGAAGCTCCGTTTTTTAAGTCTGCTGACTATGGAGTAGTAGGTGATGCTTTCCAGATTATTCCTGCATTAACTGAAAAGATTAAAGCAATCAAAGGATAAAATTTAGTTTATAATAAATAAAAAAAATAAAAGTTCGGGCACTCCGAGCTTTTATTTTTGTCTAAAAAGTAAAACCTACAATAAAAAATTAATTTATCTTTGTAGTTATGGATTATAAACAGCTAATTATTCGAGGAATATCGTACAGCCAGACCCAATCAGGGGCGTACGCTTTGTTATTGGAACATGAAGAAACACATATAAAATTACCTGTTGTTATAGGAAATTTCGAAGCACAATCCATTTCTCTCGGTCTGGAGAAAGATATTCATCCACCACGTCCTCTTACACACGATTTATTTACAAAATTTATAGTTTCGGCGAATTACGAATTGGTCTCAGTCATTATTTATCAGATTGTAGATGGAGTTTTCTTTTCTAATATTAACTTTAAAAACAAAGTAACAGAAGAAGAGCTTATCTTAGATGCCCGAACTTCTGATGCTGTTGCTATGGCGGTACGTTTTGACGCACCAATTTTCACCACCCAACAAGTTTTAAATGAAGCAGGAATTCTTTTGGAATTAGAAGATGTTTCGAAAGAAGAACAATCATTCTCTGAAACCGTTCAGTCTGAGGATAATTTAAAATCTCTTTCAATGGAAGAACTTCAAAAATTATTAGAAGATGCAGTAAAAGAAGAAGATTATGATACTGCCTTAGAAATTCAGGAAGAAATCAAAAGAAGGAAAAAGAAAATTGATTAAAAGAGATATTTATAACTAAACTATGAATTTAAAATTACGACTTACCATCCTCAGCTTTCTGCAGTTTTTTGTTTGGGGAGCATGGCTGATTACGATGGCTAATTTTTGGTTCGGTACAAAACATTGGGACGGGACACAGTTTGGAGCTGTTTTCGGAACAATGGGGATAGCTTCTATCTTTATGCCTACCATCACCGGAATTATTGCAGACCGCTGGGTAAATGCGGAGCGAATTTTTTCGGCTCTACAAATTCTTTATGGGATTGTTCTATTTATCTTACCACATACAGGAGATCCTAATTCGTTCTTTTACGTAATGCTTGCTGCCATGTGTTTTTATATGCCAACAATTGCACTTGCGAACTCTATTTCTTACACGATACTAAAGAATAGTAATTTGGATGTTGTAAAAGATTTTCCTCCCATTCGTGTTTGGGGGACAATTGGGTTTATTGTAGCAATGTGGATTACAAATCTTACAGGAAATAAAGCAACAGAAGGACAGTTTTATATTGGTGGAGTTGTTGCAATTTTACTTGGAATCTATGCACTTACCCTACCAAAATGTCCACCACAGAAATTGATTGATAAAAGTGCACCTTTATCAGAACAGCTTGGTTTAAATGCATTCAAGCTTTTCGGAAACTATAAAATGGCATTATTTTTCTTGTTTTCCATGCTTTTAGGGGCTGCATTACAGTTGACTAATGCTTATGGAGATGTTTTCCTAAGTGAATTTGCACATTTTCCAAAATATGCAAATTCTTTTGTAGTACAGCGATCAACAATTATTATGTCCATTTCTCAGGTTTCTGAAACTTTATTTATACTTGCTATCCCTTTCTTTTTGAAAAAGTTCGGAATTAAAAAAGTAATGTTGATGTCAATGTTTGCATGGGTTTTAAGATTTGGATTTTTTGCTTACGGAATTCCCGATGGATATGGCTTGGCTTTAATTGTGCTTTCTTGTATTGTTTACGGGATGGCTTTTGATTTCTTTAATATCTCAGGTTCCCTTTTTGTAGAAACTACAACTGATAAAAAGATCCGTTCTTCTGCACAGGGTTTGTTTATGATGATGACCAATGGTTTTGGAGCTGTTTTTGGAAGCTATATGGCAGGTTGGGCTATTGATAAATTCTTTACACATAGATTTACTAATGTTTCCGATTTATCATCTTACCTAGAAACAACACCGGATAACCCTACGTTTTTAGAGATTCTTAAAAATTCTTTTAATGCTGCGGTAAATAATGACGGAACTTTATCTTCAATTGTTTTGGTAAAAGACTGGCATCAGATCTGGCTATCTTTTGCAGCATATGCCTTGGTACTTGCCATACTTTTTGCTCTCTTATTTAAACATAAGCATGATCCTAAAGAGGTAGCTAATGTAAATCACTAAATTTTATTAAGTTAATTATCAATATATTAAAATGCACTTTAAAAATAAAGTGCATTTTTTTTATTTTTGAGGCAACCTTTTATCATTTCCATCGTCTTATAGATAGAAACTCATACATGAAGAACTTAGAGGAAAACTTTATACTTGCTAAAAAACAAGATCGGAGAGCTCAGAAGGCTCTTTATGAAGCTTTCTCGTGTAGAATGTTGGCTATTGCAAATTCATATACTAATAATATTCATGATGCAGAAGATGTATTATTAAATGCATTTCTAAAGTGTTTCACAAAATTAAATGAGTGCAGAGATTATAAAAGCTTTCCTTTTTGGTTGAGAAAAATTGTAGTTAATGACTCTATAAGTTTTGTACGGAAGTCTAAAAATATACTTTATGTAGACATTGATGTTGCAGATGATTTTTCTGATGAAAACTTTGAAGAACAACTAGAGGAAATTAATCTTGAAGAAGTATTCTCTAAGATGCCGGCAGGATATAGGATAATTTTTAATCTATATGTTTTTGAAGAGAAAAAACATCAGGAAATAGCTGAAATTCTTAATATCTCCGAAGGAACAAGCAAGAGTCAGCTGAATAAAGCTAAAAAATGGCTTGTTGAATTTTTTAAAACAAAAGAAAATGAAAAAAGAAACACTGAGACAATTAAGATCTGATTACGAAAGCAGAGAAATAAAGCCGTCTCGTGATCTTTGGGATAGAATAGATCATGGAATGGGAGAAACCTCTGATTTGCCCTTAAAACAATCTGTTCAATGGTGGAAATACGCTGCTGTCGTATTGCTTTTGATTTCTTGTGGAATATATTTTTATTTTGATTCAAAACAAGTTGAAAATACTGTATTAGTTACAAAATCTGATAAGCCTGACAAAACTTCAACAGTAGAAAAAGAGGATGATAAATTTAATCGCTTAGAAGCTGAAGAAGTAAAGCATAAAAACGTAGCGATTTCAGATAAAAGAAATGCAGCTGAAATTAAATCTGAAAAAGCCATAATTAAAACTTATCCAGAAGAGTTTAAATCTTATAATCCGATTTTAGTTAAAGCTAAAGAAGAAAAAAATACAGAAACCCTCGTCAATATCCCTACTGTGGAGGAGAAAGCCCACGATCAGATTGTTGAAAAGCCAATTGTAATTGCTCAAAAGAAAAAAGCAAATTATATCAATGCTGATGAATTACTGCTAGGAAGAGAATTTGATAAAACCCGTGAAGAGAATCATAATGAACATAAAAAAATGGGAGTGGTAGATATGGATAAAATTAAAATTAAAGGCCCTAATTCTTTTAAAATCCTCGGACTGACCGTGTTTTCCGATTCTTCTGGTACCAAATAATCTTTAAACTTTTTAATACAAAATATACTGTTCTGAAAATGGAGCAGAGGTAAAATATGGTCTCAAAAATAACATTTAAACTATGAAAAATAAAATTACTCTATTGGCTGCCGTAATGGCTTTTTCTTACAATTTTGCGCAGGAAAGCCCACAAATGGAATCCCAGATAAAGATTTATTCTAAAAAAATCGACAGCATTGTAGTTTCTGAAAAATCAAATATGAATACAGAACTGGATGTTATTGATAAAAGTTTTAAAGAAAATAAAATTACATCTGATGAAAAGAAGAAAATGAGAACAGACATAGCTTCAAAATATGAACAGATTATCAATGAAAAAGTAGATGCACAGCAGTCCGATCTGGAAAATGCAACAAAAGAAATGGTGAAAAACTCGGTTTTACAGAAACCGGATACTTTAAATAGAGATAAAAATGAAATGCAGTTCGGATTCAATGGTATTAGGGTAAAGCTCAACAAAAATAAAAAGACACCTAAGGACTATCTACATACATTGGAGTTTTCAATAAGCTTAACGGGTGCCATGCTTACCACAAAGGATAAACCGTTTAAACTTTATGATAAGGATTCTGATGTGAAAAATACGGTTATCAATTCTTCAAGTTATACATTAAGATATGAAGATCAGATTGGAGGTTTTACAAGTTCTGTTTTTTATAGAGTAGGACTTGGAGTAAGGATGGATAGATTTGTTCCAAAATATGGTAAGGCGTTTGCACAGGATAGCAAGACTTTGTTCACAGAGGATTTTACACGGGGAAATTTAAAAGATACCTATCTTACCAATTCTTATCTTTTTGTTCCTGTTGATTTTAAATTTGTTTTAAATCCTAAATATATAGAATATGATGGTGTAAAATATCTTGATAACAGGAAAAAACAATTCAGCATTATAGCAGGTATTTATGGAGGTGTGAAAGTTGGAAGTGTTATATATAACAGATTTTCAACGGAGAATACCAAAAGAATTGTGGAAAGAGAAAGAGCAATGCATGGCGTTAATAACTTTATTTTTGGTGGAAAATTTGGAGTCAGCTATGAGGGTATCAACATATTTATACAAAAAGATTTTACTCCGGCTTTCAACAATGATGCTAAGCTAAGGAATAAATATGGATTACAAATCGGAATTGAGATTGCCAATATCAATTTTTAATTAAACAAAGAAACTTATTTTTTCTTATTAAATTATTAGTTTTTCATTAGATTTTTTATAGCCGTCAATGTTTAAATTTGAAAAATTTGTTTTTAAAACACACTGATTTAAAGTGTGTTTTTTTTTGTATTTTGGCACTTTAAGAAATATGAAAAATATTCAGTTAATAGGAGTACTACTGATAATAGTAGGGAGCTTTTTACCACTGGTTTACGTTCCCATTATAGGAAATTGGAATTACTGGAAATTAGATCATTATTTAGCTGTTGCCTGCTGGATCCTTACAGCATGCGCGCTTTTTGGAGTAGTTAATAATAAACCAAAAATAGCACAGATTTTTGGAGTTTTGTTAATCCTATTATTCATTTTTACCTTGATTGCTGTTAAGCTTCAATCTTTGGATTATTTCAGTTTTTTACCCTTTAAATCCTGGCGGGAAACCTTTGCAGGTGTAGTAAAGCTAAAATGGGGTTGGATCGTTGAGTTTTTGGGAGCTTTTTTATTGCTAATTAAAAAAACGCAACAGAAATATGAAACATCTTAACACTTTATTAATTGTATTTTTTTGTATGGGATTTTCTAAATTGAAGTCTCAACAAAATATGTTCTTAACATCTGATAACCCAACTAATTGTCAAATCATAAAGGCCGGAAAATTTCTACGTGTTGATATGCCTATTGATAAATGGGTAATGACTGTTCAGGATAATATCCAGACAGAATATTATAATGATGGTAAAGATTATGTGAGGTCACGCCTGGATTTTGTTGATAATTGTAGTTATAAAGTTACGATAATTGGAAAATCCGATGAAAATTATCCTGTAAAATTAGGTGAAGTGATGGTTAATAGAATCATAGAAACAGATCGCAATTTTCTGAAATTAACCTCAGAATATAATAATAAGACCTCAGAATTTATACTTAGTAAAGTAGAAGATATTAACTAAAGTATAACAAATTATTAGTAAAATGAAACCGTAAGGTTAAATATATCAATAAAAAAAATAAATCATACACATGAAAGAAGTATTCATCGTTTCCGCAGTAAGAACACCAATGGGTAGTTTTATGGGAAGTTTATCAACTGTTCCGGCTACTAAGTTGGGGACTGTTGCTGTAAAAGGAGCATTAGACAAGATTGGTCTTGATCCTAAAATGGTTCAGGAAATTTACATGGGGAACGTTTTACAGGCAGGAGAAGGACAGGCACCTGCTCGTCAGGTAGCATTAGGAGCAGGACTTTCTATTGAAACTCCTTCTACTACAGTAAATAAAGTTTGTGCTTCAGGAATGAAAGCAGTAACTATGGCAGCACAGGCAATTAAAGCAGGTGATGTAGATGTAATCGTTGCCGGAGGAATGGAAAATATGTCTTCAGTTCCACATTATTATAATGCTAGACTTGCAACAAAACTAGGTGATGTAAAAATGCAGGACGGAATGGTTTTAGATGGTCTTACAGACGTTTATAATAAAGTTCATATGGGAGTTTGTGCAGAAAAATGTGCAACTGACTATTCTTTTTCTAGAGAAGATCAGGATCAATTTGCTATTGAATCTTATAAAAGATCAGCTAAGGCATGGGGTGAAGGGAAATTCAATGATGAGGTAGTATCTGTTGAGATCCCTCAGAGAAAAGGAGAGCCTGTAATTTTTGCTGAAGATGAAGAATATAAGGCTGTTAATTTTGACAGACTTCCAACACTTCCAACAGTATTTAAAAAAGAGGGCGGAACAGTAACAGCAGCTAATGCATCTACTTTAAATGATGGAGCTTCTGCGTTAATCCTTGTTTCTAAAGAAAAAATGGAAGAATTAGGTCTTAAACCTTTAGCAAGAATAGTATCTTATGCTGATGCGGCTCAGGAGCCTGAAAATTTCACAACAGCACCTGCTAAAGCTCTGCCTATCGCTCTTAAAAAAGCTGGTTTAGAAATTAGTGATATTGATTTCTTTGAATTTAATGAGGCTTTCTCTGTAGTTGGTTTGGCAAATAATAAGATCTTAGGATTGGATGCTGCTAAAGTAAATGTAAATGGTGGTGCTGTCGCTTTAGGACATCCACTGGGAAGTTCTGGTTCAAGAATTATAGTTACTTTAATTAACGTGTTAAAACAAAACAATGCTAAATATGGTGCTGCTGCGATCTGTAATGGAGGTGGTGGTGCTTCTGCCATTGTTATTGAAAATATGTAATCCTTCAAATAGGATTTAGAATGCAAAAAGTTGGAGCAGATAGCTCCAACTTTTTTATTGTAGATAGATGAATAGATACGCTGATTATGAAAGCCTTTATTTAACTTTGTGGTAAAGCTTAAATCAATAGATTGTAAAACTAAGTTTAGCATTAAATAACTACCTTTAAATTATCATTTATCATTATCCAATGCTTGATTATTTTATAAATTATTTAAAAGAAAAAATCACTCTCTCTGAGCACGAGATTGAGTTAATAAAAAGTGTAGCGGTATTAAAAAGACTCCAAAAGCGCCAGTATTTACTCCAGGAAGGTGACGTGTGGAAATATAATGCTTTTGTTTCAGGTGGATTGGTGAAGACTTTTTCTGTAGATTCCAAAGGTCAGGAACATATCATGAATTTTTCGGCAGAAAACTATTGGACAGGTGATCGGGAAAGCTTAACATCTGGAAACCCCTCAGAGTTTAATATCGTTGCATTGGAAAATTCAGAAATTATCCTTATTACGAAAGATGATTTTATAAGTATATGTCAGAAAATACCACAATTAAATAACCTGGTTAATGAAATTCTACAAAGAAGTTTCCTGGTTTCACAAAAAAGAATACACGCAAATATAAGTTTATCTGCAGAAGAAAAATACCAGGATTTTATTCAAAAGAATCCATTAATAGTGAATCGAATTCCTCAGCACATGATTGCCTCATATCTGGGTGTTTCACCTGAAACGCTTAGTCGCATACGAACACAATCAACAAAAAAGTAAAACCATTGATAATTGTCAATGGTTTTTTCCTTTAAATATCAATGGATCACGACGGTTTCTGATACTAATTTTGCCTCAATATTAAATAAAAAATTTAAAAGATATGAGCAAAACAATTTTCATTACAGGGACAAGTACCGGATTCGGAAAATTAATGACAATTACATTGTCACAAGAAGGGCATACTGTTATTGCAGGGATGCGTGGAACAAAAGACAAAAATGAAGCAGTAGCTAAAGAACTTTCGACACTTCCAAATGTAGATGTGGTAGATATAGATGTTACTAATGATGCATCAGTAAAAGAAGCTTTTGAAAATACACTGGCTAAACATGGAAAAATAGATGTACTGGTGAACAATGCAGGTCTGGCAGGTTTTGGATTGGTAGAGGCATATTCTATCGATCAGATTAAAAAGTTTTTTGAAGTCAATTTCTATGGTGTTATTCGTACCTATCAAGCTGTTTTACCAGGCATGCGGAAGGTGAAGTCAGGGCTTATTATTAATATTACTTCCGGAGCTAGTGGACATGCAATGCCTTTTATGGGACCTTACCTTGCCTCTAAATTTAGTGTTGAAGCAATTACAGAAGCTATTCAGGATGAGCTATCTCAATTCAATATAGAAAATGTAACCATCCAGCCAGGAGTGTATCCAACAGAAATGAATTCCGGGAGTAAAGCAGGAGTACAAGCTGATAAGCCAGAAATTACCAAGGAATATGATCCTGTTGCTACAGAAATGTTTAACAATATCGGAGCTGGATTATTTGGTAAAATGGCTGAATTCAATATGGATCCCCAAGTCATTGCAGATGGCGTATTAAACCTTATTAATATGGAGAAAGGAACACGTCCTTTACGTTATCCTCTGGATGCTATAGCCCAAGGAACAGATATAGAATTTATCAATGCGAGAGCCGAGCTTAAAGCAAAATGGGTAGAAAAGTACAGTTAATATTTAGTAAAGAGAAATGGATATTATAAAAGCCTTAGAATGGAGGTATGCAACAAAAAGAATGACAGGAGAGTCCATTCCACATGACATTCTCGATGCAATCATTAAAGCTGCTCATCTGGCACCATCAGGTATTGGATTACAACCTTACGAAATCTTTATTATTTCCGATAAATTATGGAAAGAAAAACTTTTGCCGATTGCGATGAATCAACCACAAATTGTGGAGGCATCTCATGTATTGGTATTTGCAGCCTGGGATAATTATACACCGGAAAGAATAGATAAGGTATTTGATCATTTAAACCTAATACGAAATGAAGATACTACAATTTCGGGTAGGCAACGAAATTTTGCTAAACAATTTTTTGGCAAAATGTCTAAAGAAGAAAACTTTCATCATGCAGCAAAACAGGCTAATATTGCTTTGGGACTTGCACTTGCAACCGCTGCTTTAAACAAAATTGATGCTTCGCCAATGGAGGGATTCGATCCTGTAATGTTAGATGAGGTTTTAGATTTACCTGAGAAAGGATTGCGTAGCTCTATGCTTCTTGCATTAGGTTATAGAGATGAAATAAGCGACTGGAACCTGCCATTAAAAAAAGTGCGGAAACCCTTGGATGAATTTGTAAAGAAAGTAAATTAATAAATTTTGTTAAAAATATTCTAGCAATGTCTTTTAGTCTTTATATGAGGTTTTGTAAGATAGAGCCAGCAGAAATTATAAATATAAAAAGCTGTTTAATAATTTATAATCTTTCACAATAATCTAATTAATAAAAAAAACCGTTGAATATTCAGCGGTTTTTCTATTTTTGTGCATCTAATATATTTGAAATGTCTGAAACAGAGAATCAACAACCAAAAAATATAAAGAATAACCCGAAGATTATGAAGGCTTGGGCCGTTTATGACTGGGCCAACTCTGTATACTCCCTGGTTATTACTTCTACTATTTTTCCTATTTACTATTCTATTCTTACTACCGCGTATGAAAAGAAGGAATATGTAGTAGAAACCAAACAATGGATTGATGTCCCTGTAAGGCATTTAATAAAAGTCTTTGGAAAAGAATATCAACCGGATGCTGTATATGGCTATTCATTGACAATCTCTTTTTTTATTGTGGTTTTACTTTCTCCATTTTTATCTTCTTTAGCAGATACAATTGGAAATAAGAAATCATTTTTACAGTTTTTCTGTTATTTAGGTGCTACTTCTTGTATGGGATTGGCTATGTTTACAGGAATGCATAATGTTTTTTTAGGGCTACTCTTCAGTATTACGGCGAGTGTGGGATTCTGGGGGAGTTTGGTATTTTATAACTCATTTTTACCAGATATTGCGACTCGGGATAAACAGGATGCACTTTCAGCAAAAGGCTATGTTTATGGGTATATAGGATCTGTAGTTCTGGTGGTGATTTGTTTGGTTTTGATTCAGGTCTTTGCAAAAGGAGCAGCTCAGCAATTGCTATTTACAAGAATAAGCTTTCTTTTAACAGGGGCATGGTGGTTTGGATTCTCTCAATATACATTTAAGCATTTGCCACAGTTTGGTAATGTAAAAGACAATCTTCCTAAAGATTTGGTATTATTGAACTATAAGAACATATTTAAAAAACATGAAGAGCAAGGTGGTTTCTTTGAGGTTTTAAAGGATAATATGAGTTTTTATAAAGATATTGCCAAAGAAAGTTTTCATGAGCTTTTTAAAGTTGGGAATGAACTGTTTAAAGATAAAAACCTTAAGTTTTTCTTATCGAGTTTCTTTTTCTACAGTGTAGGAATGCAAACGATCTTTTTAATGGCAACATTGTTTGGGAAAAGTGAAATCAATCTGGCACAGGATAAGCTTATAGGAACACTTTTAGTGATTCAGATTGAAGCTATTATAGGTGCTGTTATTTTCTCGAGATTATCAAGAAAAATAGGTAATAAAAATGTAATCTCTATTGCTATTGTTCTATGGATCGTAGCTTGTTTATGGGCATATTTCTTAAATAAAGAAAATCCTACAGTAGAATATCAGTTCTATGGGGTTGCTGCAGTAGTTGGTTTAGTTATGGGTGGACTCCAGGCAATGTCAAGATCTACTTATTCAAAACTATTACCGGAAGATTCCATGGAAAATACAACTTTCTTCAGTTTTTATGATGTGTTAGAAAAAATAGCGATCATTATAGGAACATTTATTTTTGCGACATTAATAGAGCACTTTAATAATATGCGTATTGCAGCGCTTTCTATGACATTATTCTTTGGTGTTGGGCTGATATTGATTCGATTCCTAAAAGTGAATACGTTGAAAGAACGAGATACTTTGTAAAAAATAGTAAATATACAAAATGAAAAAGACGTTATTTTAACGTCTTTTTTAATTTTAATCTTGATGTTTTGTGATTAATATCAAACAAAGTGTGTTTTTTAATTAATTATTTTAATTTAATTCTCTTTTAATTGTTCATTAATTAGTAAATTAAGATAAATTATGATTATTAATCACTTAATGTAGAATTTTTTTGTTTATTTGCATTAATAAATTAATAATAATGATAAAGAAAATTCTACTTCTTGGTATTTCAATGTGCTTTATCTTAAGTTTTTCTCAAAATTTAAGACCCATTGCTCAAAAAATAACAGAATATCATAATCAAAGTAAAAGTTTTGTGAAATATGATTTGTTTGAAGTCAACAAAGCTTCTTCAAAAATGGCTGAATACAAAAGAGCTGCAACGGATATTACAGCAATGTCTATTAATTCTGTTGAGCTAAAAAAACTTGTAAAAGATAAGCCCGAATTTCTTGAAATGTCATTTCCTTTTGAGGGAGACAAAAAAATAACCATAGAATTATATAAAAGTCAGATTTTTACAGATAATTTTAAAGTAACCACTAATAAAGGGGAGATTGTACAGTATATTCCTGGGGTTTATTACCGAGGTATTATTAAAGGAGATAATAGCTCTGTGGTCGCTTTTAGTTTCTTTGATAATGATGTTGTAGGTGTAGCTTCCACTTCTGATCTTGGAAATGTGGTTGTAGGAAAAGTGAAAAATTCTGAAGATTTTGTCAGTTACTCAGAATCGAAGTTGACTGGGGCTAATCCATTTGTTTGTGGAGTAGATGAATTGAAAGAAAATCAAACTCAAAAAATAACTTTTGATCCTAATACTAGTAAAAAAGCGGTAACAGAAAATTGTGTTAGAATTTATTATGAAGTTTGTTTTGCACCATATCAGAATAATGGTTCAAACACGACTACCGTGACTAACTGGCTTACTGCGGTTCACAATAATATAGCTACTCTTTATAGCAATGATGATGTAAGAGTAGCCTTAAATGAAATATTTATCTGGACAACTGTAGATCCATATACAGGAACTCCAAGTGGTAATTTAAACAGTTTCAAAACAAACAGACCCACTTTTAATGGTGATCTGGCTCACCTTGTTAATGCACCAGCAACAACAAGTATAGCTTTTCTGAATTCGCTTTGTACAGGAAATAAATATGCTTATTCTGGAATCTCTCAAACATATTCAAATGTACCTGTATATTCATGGACTATTCAGGCAATGACTCATGAAATGGGGCATAGCTTAGGGTCACCACATACTCATGCATGCGCATGGAATGGAAATGGAACTCCGATCGACGGATGTGGGGCACAAGCTGGTTATAGTGAAGGCTGCACAGGACCTATTCCAGCGACTACAGTTAAAGGAACGATCATGAGTTACTGCCATCTAGTTTCTGGAGTAGGAATTAGTTTTAGTAATGGATTTGGTCCTCAGCCTGCAGCATTAATTAGAAATACAGTAGATTCTAAACCTTGTCTTGGTACCAATTGTACAACCGCCTGTAATCTTACAGTTACAGCAATGAATATTTCTAATGTTACAACCAATACAGCAAGTGCTACCATTACAGATGCTACTTCTACATCCTGGAAATATAAATTGACAACAATGGATGGAACTCTTGTTACCTCTGGAAATACAACTACTCAAAACCTTAATTTAACTAATCTTCAACCCGCAACTTATTATAAGCTGTTTGTAGGTTCAAGTTGTTCCGGATCCAATGCTTATCAGAGGTCGCAAGTATTTTTAACAGATGCCAATTGGTGTGGTGGTGCCTTGTTTACAGACACCGGAGGGGCAACTGCTGTTTACGGAAACAATGAAACCATCGTTAAGACATTTTATCCTAATGCAGGTTCAGCACTTACACTGAATTTTACTGAGCTTGCGCTTGAACAAGATTATGATTATTTGTATATTTATAACGGACCATCCACTGCTTCACCATTATTTACTAACGGGACTTTAACTGGAAATACCCTACCTGGATCGTTTACTTCTACTCATTCAACAGGAGCAATTACGGTAAAATTTGAATCAGACCCTGGAGTTACTGAAAATGGATGGAAAGCTAATTTTTCATGTGCAGTTTTAGGAATAGAAGAAGTTGGTACTAAAGATAACACTGTCAGTATCTATCCGAATCCTGCAAAAAATTTAATCGTCATTTCTTCTAAAGAAAACCTGAAATCATATAAAATGTATGATGAAGCTGGAAGATTAGTATTATCTTCTTCTTCATTAAAAGGCAATAAACTTGAAGTCAATCTCTCTTCAATTCAAACCGGAAATTATGTAGTTTCGGTAGAAACGGAGAAACAAACGGTTACTAAGAAATTAATAAAACAATAAAAATATATACCTTATTTAAAAAGCCTGATTATCCCAGGCTTTTTTCTATTAATTCCTAATCGTTTTAAAGTTAGTTGGATTATAACCGTTGAGTCCTTATTATTCAAAAAAAAATTGTAATTCGGCCTGGATTTTGCTTATATTCAGCAGAATAATTATAAATTTGCAAAAAGATTTATTGTCAAGATGACGAACCCTCTATTTTACGCAAAAATAATTCTGTTTGGAGAATATGGGATGATAGAAGACTCTCAGGGTCTTGTCGTACCTTATAGCTTTTACAAAGGAGCTCTAAAATTTTCTGATTTGAATTCTGAATTTGAGTCAAAATCAAATCAACATCTGCAGAAATATGCTAATTTTCTTGGTGAGCTAAACCTTTCTGATGATTTCAAGCTTAATATTGAAGACTTTAAAAAAGATATTTCAAAAGGACTTTTCTTTGACTCTAATATTCCACAGGGATATGGGGTTGGAAGTTCCGGAGCTTTAGTAGCAGCAGTTTTTGAAAGATACTCATTGAATAAACTGAATCCTGAAAGCATTTCTAAAGATAATCTTAAAAAATTAAAAGCCGTTTTTGGTGAAATGGAAAGTTATTTCCATGGTAAAAGCTCAGGTATGGATCCTTTGATCTGTTATATGAATTTACCTATTCTTATTGAAAATAAAGAAACCCTTGATAGAGTTTCTATTCCTGATGGCGAGAAAGGAAAAGGAGCCATCTTCCTTATTGATTCTGGAATGAGCGGTGAAACAGGACCAATGATTCAGATTTTCTTTGAAAAAATGAAAACCGAAGGTTTCCGTAAAACTTTGAAAGAAGAATTTATACGTTACAATAATGCTTGTATTGAGTCTTTCCTAAAAAAAGATATGAACCCTTTCTTTAGAAATTTAAAAAAGCTTTCACATTGGGCTTATGAACATTTCCGTCCAATGATTCCTGAAAGTATTTTTAATATCTGGAAAAAAGGACTAGACTCTAATGCATACTATCTTAAACTCTGTGGAAGCGGAGGTGGAGGTTATATTTTAGGCTTCACAAAAGACTATGAAAAAGCTGAAAAAATGCTTGATGGTTTTAACAAAGAAGTAATTTACAGATTCTAAATAGTTGGGAATGAATTCTGAAAAAGAAACTTTCCAATCACAAAATTTTATATCCAAATCTTTATTTTATAGATTCTCACAATTCGTGGGCTTTCTTTTGGGTGCCAGGTTCTTTGTAGCAGGTTTGCTTACTTTTGCCCTTTATGTATCTACCTTTTTTTTATTTAATCAGGAAGAAAGTTTCAGGAATTTTGTATTTGATTTTAAAGTTCACGGAATTATCTTCTGTACTGTTTTAACAATTCTTGCTGGCGGTATTATCAACCAATTCTATGATTTTGAAAAAGATCATATCGTAAAACCTTTCCGGACGAGATTACAGAGCTTTATTGCTCAGAAATATTTTCTCTATGCCTATTTGGTATTAAGTGTTATATCCTTGGGAGTGGCATGGTTTATTTCACATAATGTCTTTATATTCTTTCTGATTTATCAGTTTTTTATGTGGTTTTACAGCCATAAATTAAGTCGTATCCTAATACTCAATAACCTTACTTTTGTAAGTCTTACACTCTATCCTTTCTTTGGAATGATGGTGTATTATGAAACTTTTTCGAAAAAAGTTCTTTTAATGGCTATCTTTCTTTTTCTCATTCTTTTGTGTATTGATATTGTAAAAGATACCTTAACGAAAAGTGTGGATAAAGCATTTGGATATACTACAATTCCCAATTTTTTCGACAATAAAAAGACAAAGATCATTATCATTTCTCTACTTGTGATCACAATGGCTGTGTCCATGAAGCTTATTGTAAAAACGGGAATTTCCGGATTTATGGCCTATTATTTTACCGGAGGGATGTTTATCATGATTGTATGCATCTATTTATTGTTGAATTACTCAAGGAAAAGTAAATTCATTACCTTAAATATATTAAGGCTTTGGGTTTTTGTAGGAATCATTGCCATGCTTTTAAATGGAATCGAAAGTAAATTATAGAAAATATTCTTTAAAAAGACTAAGGTTATTATTACCTTTGCCAAATTAAATTTAATAAAAAGGAATGCCCATTTTTAACGATACTAAAGTTGCATTTGCAGACAAAACAGATGCCCAATTAAGAAAAGCTTATTGGATGTTTAAAATGATTGAACAACCAGCTTTGACAAGTGTTGGAACTTCTATTCTTAATTTTACAGTTCATAATAATTTTCCGTTCGTTACAGGAATTGTGAAGAATACCTTATTCGAACAGTTCTGTGGTGGTGAAACACGCGAAGAAAGTATGAAAGTTGTAAAGCAACTTTTCAAGCGAGGAGTCGGAAGTATTTTCGATTATTCTATTGAAGGGAAAGAGGATGAAGAGACCTTTGATGCAGTATGTAAAGAAATTAAAGAAATTGTAAGATTTTCAGTGGGAAATCCAGCAATTCCATTTATTGTTTTTAAACCTACGGCTTTTGGTAGAATTGATCTCTACGAAGCTGTTGGCAAGAATGCTGAATTGACTACGAGTCAAAAAGAAGAATGGGAAAGAGTTGTAAAAAGATTTGATGAGGTTTGTAAGCTTTGCCATGAAAATGATAAAAAAGTAATGGTAGATGCTGAAGAAACATGGATGCAGGATGCAGCAGACCATCTTTGTGAAGAAATGATGGAGAAGTACAATCAGGAGAAGCCTATTGTTTGGAATACTATTCAGATGTACAGAACCGGAAGACTGGAATATATGGAAGAGCATTTGCAAAGAGCCAGAGAAAAGAATTATTTTATTGGCTACAAAATAGTTCGTGGTGCATATATGGAAAAAGAAAGAGCAAGGGCTGAACAAAAAGGATATGCTGATCCAATTCAGCCGAATAAAGAAGCTACTGATCAGAATTACAATGCAGGAATTGATTTCGTAATGAATCATTTGGATAAGGTGTCTGCATTCTTTGGAACCCATAATGAGATCTCTTCTGAACTGGTAATGGATAAAATGAAAGCAAAATCTCTTGAAACTGGAAATCCACATGTTTATTTTGGACAGCTTTATGGGATGAGTGATAATATTACATTCTCATTATCAGATAAAGGCTATAATGTGGCTAAATATCTTCCTTATGGGCCTGTAAAAGATGTTGTTCCATATCTTACAAGAAGAGCTCAGGAAAATACTTCTGTAGCCGGGCAGACAGGAAGAGAATTGGGACTTTTAAAGAAAGAATTAGATAGAAGAAAAAGTAACAGATAATAATAGTAATATTCTATTCTGTATATAAATAAATAAGCCTCACAATTTGTGAGGCTTATTTTATTCTATTTTCATCATAAAATTCTTCATCAATCTTATAAATTCTTTATATTTTATATATTGTCTTAAATTTAAAAGACTAGGATTTTCCTTTTTAAGATATTCTTATTTTAATAAGGTTTTTATGGCTCAAAACTTTCGAATTTTCCATTTTCATAAAACAAAACAATTCTTTTTATTTTATGACTCTGATTTTCAATTACTTGGTTGATCATTTCGTCATTAGATTTTTCTAATCGCTGAGAATCAATTATTTTTTCATGAGATTGGATCTTGTATGGTATAGGAGATTCTCGGATAGCTTGTTTTTGAGGGATTACTTCTGTTTCTTCAATTCCAAAATCTTCATCATTATTCATCATGGTAAATAGATCCGGAAGTGAGGTTGGCTTTAATTTGTCTTCATCTGTTTCTTCTACTATCTGTTCAGAAGTTTCAGGTAGAGCAGACTTCAACATCTCACCGTCACCATTTACTAACCAGTCCCAAAGGATCTCGGGGAAGTGAGACTTTATTTTTATGATAAACTCTAAGGAAGGTTTATTCCTTCCCGAAGTGATATGAGAAATAGAAGAACGTTGTACATCAATCTCATCAGCGAACTCTGAAGGTGTAAGTTTGGAGTACTCTATAACTTTGGAAATTCTTTCATTTAAACTCATAAAATAAGCTTTTAATCATTTTACAAATGTAAAGATAAGATTTACAAATGCAAAATACAAATGTAAACAACCACAAAATTATCAAGTATACAAAAGTAAACTACATATTCATCTGATAAACAACTATTTATAATGTTGATAAAATTAATCATTGATTTTTATTCAACAATTTATCCTCAAAATCTGTTTTTTGATAAATAACTTAAAGTAATAGATGAGGTAAATGAGTTATTGATAAAATTCTATGTAAATATTTCTATTAAATCTCCTGGTATAAGCTATTATGGTTGTATTTATACGCTTTGTTATAGCTAAAGAGTGGGAGATAAGCTAATAATCTGATTATATAGATAAATGACTATCGCAATGCTTGTGATATGATACATTTTGGAGCATAAACACCCTCTATAATTCAATTTTAACATTTATTTTTAATATACGTTATTTGGTATTATAGACTTTCTTTAAAGCTTATTTACCTAATTAAACTCAGATTAAATTTGACGAAAAATGGAGTTGAAATTAAAAAATAGTCCACAATTTACATTTGTATACGATAGATAAATGCAATGTTTTCCACACTTTTTCTTGTTTAAAAGAATTACACTCAATTGTTGATAATCAGAATATTATTCACTTAAAGTAAAGTTAATTGTATAATATAGATAAATCTCATAAATAACTGACTTTTAAATATTTAAATATATTACATTTAATTATATGTAATCCACAATTTTATCCACAGACATAATGGCAATTTACATCGTTTAACTATATTACAAATGTTAATTTCATTTTTCACCTAAAAATGGTTATTTTTGACTCATGTAAATTATTAGTCAGATGAACTTTGAACAGCTCTACCTTCAAAACCCTACATTTCCTAATCGCTATATTTCCCCTGAAAAATTATTTTCTTACTTACAGACGAATCTCAGCGATTATATTCAGGAGATTGGAAAATCATATTTAGATAAACCTATTTTTAAACTAAGCATTGGAACAGGAGATATTAATGTTCTGGCTTGGTCACAGATGCATGGAAATGAATCAAACGCTACTCATGCCATGTTAGATTTATTAGTTAGCTTGGATAAAGATCACTTTATGAAGCAGGAACTCTTTAGCAGGATTAAACTGGATTTTATCTTTATGCTAAATCCTGATGGTTCTGAAAAATGGACCAGATTAAATGCCGTAGATATTGATCTCAATCGGGATTTCCATAATGAAGCCAGTAAAGAGATTAAGCTCCTTAAGAATATTGTTTCTCAAAATAGATATGATTATGCACTGAATCTTCATGAGCAGAGAACCATCTTTACAACAGATGGAATTCATCCCGCTACACTTTCATTTTTAGCTCCATCTGAAAATGAAGAACGGACGGTTACAGATAATCGAAAGAAATGCATGGCAGTGATTGCAAATATTTATAATCATCTACAGGAGTTGATCCCTAATCAGATCGGAAGATACTCAGATGAGTTTTATCCTACATCTACGGGGGATAATTTCATAAAAGCCGGAATGCCTACTATTCTATTTGAAGGAGGACATTTTATAGATGATTACACCAGAAAGGGAACCAGAAAATATTATACAATAGCATTATACTATGCTTTAAAAGCAATCAGTGAGCTAAACTCTGGTATTACTGGTTGGGAGACCTATTTAGATATCCCTGAAAATAAAGAAAGCCATTATGATATTGTTTATAGAAATGTAAAGCTCAATACGGATCATCATTGTGTCCTGGATATAGCAGTACAATATCGAGAAGTAAAGGAGGAGGAAAAGGATGATCTGTCTTTTATACCTTTTGTAATGGAAGTGGGAGATGTTAAAAAAAGAAAAGGATGGTTGGAAATAGACTGTACAGGAAAGAAATTTGTTTGCTCTACTAAATATCCAAAACTGGATGAGAAAGTAGATTTTACTATTGAAGATTAAAAAAGCGGAACAATTGGTTCCGCTTTTGTTTTATAGATACTCTTTTAATTTGGATTAATTTACCACCTTAATTCCATTTGCTACAAATCTGATCTCTTCTTTCGGTGTAGTGATCGCATCAATCTCTGATTGTGGTTTTTTAGCGTCCTCTGCATAGTGTTTCTGCTCGTCAATAGAAATTATCTTTCTTTCAGCGTCACCCTCTAAAACTACGTTTTTCCCTTTTAAAGCGGTAGGAACAAAGAATGCATAATCTTTCATTTTTACGAAAAATTGAGAATTATCTTCTGTCTGGATTGTTAACCAACATCCTTTTTTCTCACAAACATCGGTTACTTTTCCTTTAATCGCTACATTTTCAACCTTTTTATTTTCTTTCTTAAGTTTCTTACCTAATTTTTCAACGCTGATAGCCTTTGATTCAACAGATGAACCAACGCCAGCTCCGTAGGTATCACCTACAATAGCATTTCCTGCCGGTGGAGAAAATTTCTTTTGTGCTGTTTCTTGTGCAAAAGCTACAGTAGAAGCACTGATCGCTACAGCAAATAGTATGGCTTTGAATTTCATTTTTAATATTTTTTTCAAAAATAACAATAAAAATTGAATTAATAAGTGTGATATACTTGATAAAAAATAGGCGTATCACTAAATTTTACACAAAATTCAAAATCAAGTGCATATTTGTTTATATTTGGGAATTCTAAATAATTTATGCATAAAAAATTAAAACTTTGGGATGCCATTATGTTAGTAATGGGTTCAATGATCGGAAGTGGAATCTTTATTGTAAGTGCAGACATGATGCGGAATCTGGGTTCTGGTTACTGGCTGATCATTGTATGGGTTATCACAGGAATAATGACGGTAGCTGCGGCAATTAGCTATGGGGAACTTTCTGCATTATTTCCTAAGGCAGGAGGACAGTATACCTATCTTAAAGAGATCTTCGGTAAGAGGATGGGTTTCTTGTATGGATGGGGACTTTTTACGGTAATCCAGACGGGTACTATTGCTGCTGTAGCAATGGCTTTTGGTAAATTTACTGCTTACCTGATTCCAGCTCTTAATGATGCAGAAGCTATTTTTCAAAGTGGAGAATTTAAAATTACATGGATTCAGATATTAGCGATTGCTATTATTGTTTTGCTTACTTATATCAACACAAGAGGTGTAGAGAGTGGTAAGATATTACAGAATATTTTTACAGGATCTAAAATTGTTGCTCTGTTGGGACTAATTGCCGCAGGTTTTATTTTGATAGATGTTTCTCATCTTTCCGAAAACTTCAGCTCTGGTTATGACGCTTTCAGTAATCTTAAAAAGGATCTGAGTGGAAATTTTCTTAAACAAGGCTGGGAGCCTATTGGAGGAATGACCTTGCTAGGAGGTATAGCAGCAGCGATGGTTGGTTCTGTTTTCAGTTCTGTGGCTTGGGAAAGTGTCACCTTTGTATCAGGTGAAATTGAAAACCCAAAGAAGAATGTTGTGAAGTCAATGATTTTCGGAACTTCTGCTGTAATGATTCTTTATATAGCAGTAAATTATGTTTATTTAAATGCTCTCGATCGGGATTCAATTGCTTTTGCAGCAAATGACAGGGTAGCTGTTGCAGCTTCACACAATATATTTGGAAGTGCGGGAACGGTTATTATTGCTTTACTGGTAATGATTTCTACTTTCGGATGTAATAACGGATTAATCTTAGCTGGAGCAAGGGTTTTTCAAACGATGGCTAAGGACGGAATGTTTTTTCAATCAGCAGAAAAAAATAATAAAAATGAAGTTCCCGGAAATGCACTTTGGATGCAGGGAATCTGGGCTTCCATATTGTGTCTGAGTGGACAATATGGAAATTTACTGGATATGATCTCTTTTGTTATTGTTTTATTTTACATGATAACAGTTTTTGGAGTGATTTACCTAAGGTTTAAACAGCCTAACCTTGAGAGGCCTTATAAAACATGGTTATACCCGATTACACCTATAATTTATCTGTTGATAGGAGCTGGTTTCTGTATTTTATTACTGATCTATAAACAACAGTATACATGGCCAGGTTTTGTAATGGTTTTACTCGGACTTCCGGTTTACTACTTTATTAACAGAAATAAAAGAGATAGCAAATAACTTGCTAACCAGGGAATATGGTAATTCCTTTTGCTTTAAAATATTCAATATTCATTTCGAAATAACTTCATTTACGGCTTTCAAACAGGTTTGAAAGCCGTAAATTTTAAGGAATATTTTTATTTCTGTATCATATATTATTTATTGAAAAATGTTTAAATTGGTATTTTGTTTTATGCGAATGAAAAAATAAAGAAAAAGCAAGAAAAGTTGATATATGGACACACCAAATTACAGAATGCCTTTTGTTCCGTCAACATTAATGTCCGAAGGAGGAAGTATAGATACCTGCGACATGGGGGAGAGTATCGCCCATAACATTATGTTGTTGATAACAACTAAAAAAGGAGAAAATAGATATGATGAAAATTACGGAAATGATGTATGGAATCTTGAATTCGATAACGGAGTTACAAGTGCTGTTTGGGAGAATATTTTTATTAAGAGTCTAAAAAGACAGATACAGGAATACGAACCAAGAATTGTTCAGCCACAAGTTGACGCTCATGTGCAAATCGTAGAACATAATTATGACACCAAGGAACATACAGAGATAAAGAAAAAAGTACGAATCGCCATTAATGCCAAAATGGAGGCGACAGGTGACCGATTCAGTTTTTCTACAGAATTATTTCTGAGCCCTATGTCTATTGATTAAATATTTATTGTAATTAAAATTTATGAATTTAGATCAGAATATATATTCTAAAGAATCCGTAAAAGCAAGAATGCTTCAAAATGCAACTAAAGTCTGGGGATTAAAGAGCCCACAATCTTTGGATCCATTTGTGAAATTATTGATAGATGCATTCAGCACTGAGATTTTCAAAGCGAATAATGAGATACAGACCGTAAATGCCCGCATATTAGAAAAGCTGGCAAAATTACTTACGCCATCTATTTATACTCACCCTATTCCTTCTCATTCTATCGCATTTACCCAGCCTTCAGAATCTTCTGAAGTATTGCTGGAACATACAGAGTTTTTCTTCAGAAAGCAGATGACTTCCACTGTAAAATCAGAATCAGATAAACAGGTTAATATTCCTTTCACTCCGATTGGCAACGTAAGGATCAATAAAGTACAGACGTCAATCATGTTTGTAGGGAATACCTGCTACAGTATTGATGAAAGATTGAACAAGATTCCTATTGCTAGATTCCAAGGTAAACCGGAAGATTATCGCAAGGTTACTATTGGTGTAAATGTCTCTAAATATGTAAGTGAGAACTTTCCTAAATACCTTAGTATATTTTGTTCAAACCCGGCTTTTGAACATCTTGATTTTGTATATAAACTTTTACCTTACATAACGGTTACAAGTGATGGAAATCCTTTGTTTATAAGAGAAGGATTATCCTATTTGAAAAATACTCAGGCAGAAGGGTATGAACAAATGTTCCGTGAGCAATCTATCAAAACAAAAACGATAGAAGATATTAAAAGTATTTATCATCATAAATTTATCGAAATAACAGGCTTATCAGATAGTTTGTTTTCGGAACCCGGAAAACTCCCTGAGAATCTGGACTTTCTTGAAGGTAGAGAGGAAATTGAAAAATACCTTGAAGGAAAGCGTTATTTATGGCTGACCTTTGAGTTTCCACCACAGTTTTCTGCTGAAATTTTAGATAATTTTTCATTCGTATTTAATGCTTTTCCAATTTATAACAGAGGGTGGAAAAAAACTGAATATAGTTTGGATATTATGGGAAATAATATTCCGCTGGTAACCGACGAAGGGGAGCATTTTTTATATGTAGACGAAGTTCAGGATGGAGAAGGTAGAAGATATACGGAAATTCCTTTTACACCAGCTGATGATTTAAAGAAAGGTCTTTATACAGTCAGAAAAGGAGGAATGGAACGTTTTACCAATAGAAATGCAGTTGATATGATTGCTAATGTTCTAGAACTGACAAGAGATGAAATTGCAGCATTTTCTTTATTAAACAGGGATAATGTAAAAGGAGTATTGAGTGAAATGTCAGACAAAATGAAGTCTATGGTGCAAAAAGTAAATAATGCAAAAAGAAGTATCAAACAAGAACTTAATTATGTGATAATGGAGCCTGTTGAAAAGACAGACCATACGTATGCTTCTTTCTGGATCACACATTGTACTCTTGCTAATCATATGCGTCCTGGAACAGAGCTTTCAAATCAGTTGAAATCACAGTCTTTAGTGCTTCTTACTGAAACTATTGGTGGGGCTGAAGAGCAGAAAGGGACAGACAGCATTCAAGCTTATAAATATGCTCTGACAACCAGAGATAAAATTATATCCCTGGAAGATGTCAAGAACTATTGCAGGATGATTTTAAAAGATGAGGTAAAGGAAGTAAGGGTAAAAAGAGGTACCATGATCAGTAATAAACCAAAAGAAGGTTTTGTACGTACTGTTGAGATTGAAATTATTCCCCAGAACTACTCTTTTTATGGAAGAGCCTATTGGGAAAATATGTCAAATATGCTTCGAAACCAGATTATCTCAAAAGCAATAGACGGAATAGAATATCTCGTGAAAATAAGTAATGAAGATGTTGATTTCTTTGAAAATTAAAATTAAAAATTCCGGACTACCAATAGTTTCCGGAATTTTTGTTTTTAAAAAAGATTGCTATAAAATTTTATCCATAAGAATTACTTCTCTACTTTCCAGCAATGGAACGATTTTTTCCAGAACTAAATTTTTGAAATATTCAGAATTACGATGTATTTCTACAGCATCTTTATCTGTATAACCTTCAAATAAGATTAATGTATTTTCATCTTGTTGACTTTGATGAAGATTATAGAACAAATTTCCTTCTTCCTTAGAGCTTTTCTCAGCGACTTCTTTCATGAGATCCAATACGGTGTCTAGTTTCCCTTCTTTTACTTGCCATTTGGCGTATATATAAACAGCTTTTTGACTCATTTTCTTGAATTTAATGTTAAAGGTTATTTCTTTTTTGATTCTAAAATTGCAACTATTTTTTCACCAACACCTTTTGCAGAAGCTGGGTTCTGTCCGGTTACAATATTTCCATCAGCAATGCTATTCGCAGACCAGGGTTCTGCAGCGTGAAAAATTGCGCCCTGTTCAGTTAATGCAGTTTGCAGATCAAAAGGAACCTCAGCTCTTGCATAATTATCCTCTTCTTCTGTTGTGAAAGAAGCAATATTTTTACCATTGATCAGATAAGATCCATCGCTTAATTTTACATTCAGTAAAGATACCGGACCATGACATACTGCTCCAACTACTGCGTTACGCTCGTAAGTTTCGGCAATAATTCTTTTAAGTTCTGGAGCTTCGGGCATATCTACCATAGGAGCAAGACCCCCAGGAATAAAAATTGCATCATAGGTATTTACATCTACGGTTGATAATTTTACCGCATTATGCATATCTTCCCAACCTTTACCCGTTAGGAAGGCTAAATTATCAGGATCATCCGCTAAATTTAAAGCATCAAGATAAGGAGAGTCTCCTGTTAAGCTCGCAAAATCAATTTGATAATCTGCTTTTTTAAATTCTGCATAAGGGTGGGCTACTTCAGGTAGGAATGTACCTGTTCTTCTATTGTTAGGTCCGATTGAGTTTGCATTGGATACAATGATTAATACTTTTTGTTTCATGACTTAAAATTTTTCAGATTAATAATATGTTTAAATTGTTATTTTTTTCTGATGTAAAATTACCACGGAACTTATCCGAAAATGAAGGAATAAAGTCACAAAAAAAGTGTGATTGAAATCACACTTACATTTTATTACTGTTCACATATAATCTACTCAATGTTTCCCTGCTTACACCCAAATATTCTGCTACATATTTTTTTGGAATTTCAAGGATGAGATCGGGATATAATTTTGAGAACTCTTCATATCGCTGTTGAGGAGTACTTGATAATAGAAGGGTTATTCTTTGTTGCAGAGCGATGTAGCCGTTTGTTAATTTTACCCTAAAGAAATGTTCCATTTTGTGAAATTCTAAAGCAAGTTTTTCTCTTCCTTCTAGAGTGAGACATAAAACCTGGCCATCTTTCAGGCATTCTACGAACATAGTAGCATTTTTTTGTTTGAAAAATCCTACGTAATCTGTCATCCACCAATTTTTTTTAGCAAATTGCAGGATATGCTCCTTACCGTTTTCATCAATGTAAAATACTTTATAGATACCATCCAAAGCTAAAAATTCAAACTTCACTTCGTCAGCTTCATTAACCAAAAATTGATTTTTACGAACATTTTTCAACGTAAAGAAGGTTTGAATACGATCAAATTCCTCATCTGTAAGAGGAATTACTTCTTCAATATGCTCGCGTAATCTGTTCATAGTGGTGAATTAATGAAATGTAAATTTAAATAAAATTGATTAAGTAAAGCGGGTAGGACAGCTTTAATATATTTTCCCGATCAATGTAATTTCATATAACCGTTATCTCATTTAAAATTTAAATTAAAATAAAAACTTTTGATTCATTTACTGCAAATAAACTAACACTTTTTAACACAAAAAATTCCATAAAATTCCGTAATTTTGCACAGCGTGATTTTCAGGTAGGATCACACTGAATTATGAGTAAATCAACAGAATATATAGAAATTTACGGTGCTCGAGAGCATAATTTAAAAAATATAAACGTAAAAATTCCACGCAATGAATTGGTAGTAATTACCGGGCTTTCCGGCAGTGGAAAATCATCATTAGCTTTTGATACTATTTTCGCAGAAGGTCAGCGTCGTTATATTGAAACATTTTCAGCATATGCACGTCAATTTTTAGGAGGTTTGGAACGTCCTGATGTCGATAAGATCGAAGGGCTTTCTCCTGTAATTGCAATAGAGCAGAAGACCACTAATAAAAATCCACGTTCCACTGTAGGAACAGTTACTGAGCTTTATGATTATCTGCGTTTACTGTATGCAAGGGTGTCGGATGCTTATTCAATGGCTAGTGGAAAAAGATTGGTAAGCTATACGGAAGATCAGATCCTTGATACAATTAAGGAAAATTATAAAGGTGAAAAGATCATGCTGATGGCTCCGGTTGTTCGCTCGAGAAAAGGACATTACCATGAGCTTTTCGTACAGATGGCAAAAAAAGGCTATGGACAGGCAAGAATTGATGGTGAGCTGCAGGATATCGAATATGATCTAAAGCTCGACCGTTATAAAACCCATGATATCGATATCGTTATTGACCGCTGGATTATTGGTGAAAGTGCCTCCGAAACCAGAATGGAGAAATCCCTGAGAACAGCGATGGAGATGGGGGAAGGAATTATTGGAATTCAAAAACTGGGAAGTACGGATATTGAATATTTCTCAAAGAATCTAATGGATGCGGAAACAGGACATTCACTAGCATTACCGGAACCTAATACCTTTTCATTCAATTCCCCTAAAGGAAGCTGTCCGGATTGCAAAGGATTGGGAACTATTAAAAAGATCAATACAGACTATTTTGTTGATAATCCAAAGTTGTCGATCAATCAGGGAGCTTTATTGCCTTTAGAAGATATTAAATCTAATAAATGGATTTTAGCACAGATCAAGAATATTCTTGAGATCTTCGGTTTGGGTTTAACGACTGCAATGAAGGATATTCCTGAAGAGGCATTGGAATATATTTATCACGGCTGTCATAAAGAATTTAATAAAGACCTTAAATATGCAGGAATTACCAAGAAAATAAAAATCAATTTTGATGGGTTAATTCCTTTTATGGAAGAAATTATTGATGAGAAAGAATCTTATGAAGGTGTTTTGCTGGAAAGACATTTTACTACTGAAGAGACTTGTCCTGAATGTAACGGAACCCGTTTACAGCCTTCAAGTTTAAGTTTTAAAATTGATGGAAAAAATATTGCTGAGGTCAATGGTTTAAGTTTATCGGATCTGAAAGACTGGCTGCATGATATTAAAGACAAATTCTCAGAAAAAAATAAAATTATTGCGTACGAAATTTTAAAGGAAATTGAAACCAGACTTCAGTTCTTGCTGGATGTAGGATTAGATTATTTAAGTTTAAGTAGGAGTTCCAAAACGCTTTCTGGAGGTGAATCTCAAAGGATCCGCCTGGCAACACAAATTGGTTCGCAACTGGTTAATGTCTTGTATATTCTGGATGAACCAAGTATCGGTCTCCATCAGAGAGACAATGAAAGACTTATCAAATCATTAAAGAATCTTAGAGATATTGGTAATTCTGTTTTGGTTGTAGAGCATGACAAAGATATGATCCTTGAAGCTGATGAGGTATTGGATATCGGGCCAAGAGCTGGAAAATTTGGAGGTGAAATTCTTTGGCAGGGAAAACCGAAAGACCTGTTGAAGGCTGATACTATAACAGCTGATTATATCAATGGAAAAAGAAAAATTGAAATTCCAGAACAAAGGAGAGTAGGAAACGGAAAAAATATTTTATTAAAAGGGGCTACTGGAAATAACCTTAAAAATGTAACTCTTGATATTCCTTTAGGGAAATTAGTGGTTGTAACAGGAATTTCAGGAAGTGGAAAATCTTCCTTGATTAATGGTACCTTATATCCAATCCTTAACAAACATTTTTACAGAGCAGTTCAGGAGCCTTTACCATATAAAAAAATTGAGGGTCTGGAAAATATCGACAAAATAGTAGATGTAGACCAAGCTCCGATCGGAAGAACACCTCGATCAAATCCTGCAACCTATACGGGAATGTTCACAGATATCAGAAATCTTTTCGCTGAATTACCGGAAAGTAAAATTCGTGGTTATAAGCCAGGGAGATTTTCTTTTAATGTAAAAGGTGGAAGATGTGAAACCTGTCAAGGTGGTGGACTGAAGGTAATTGAGATGAACTTCTTACCGGATGTTTATGTTCATTGTGAAACCTGCAACGGAAAACGCTTCAACAGGGAAACCCTTGAAGTTCGTTATAAAGGAAAATCTATTTCTGATGTATTGGATATGACAATTGATGAAGCAGTAGATTTCTTCCAGCCAATTCCTAAAATTTTTAGCAGAGTTAAAACACTGCAAGATGTTGGTTTGGGCTATATCACAATGGGGCAACAGTCAACAACCCTTTCCGGAGGAGAGGCTCAGCGTATTAAACTGGCCACAGAACTGGCGAAGAGACAAACAGGAAATACACTTTACATTCTGGATGAACCTACAACGGGATTACATTTTGAAGACGTTAAAATATTAATGGATGCAATCAACCAACTGGTTGAGCTTGGAAATTCGTTTATTATTATTGAACATAATATGGATGTGATTAAACTGGCTGATCATATTATTGATGTTGGTCCGGAAGGAGGGAAACATGGTGGACAAATTGTTGCTCAGGGAACTCCCGAGGAAATTATCAAGTCTAAGAAAAGTTTGACAGGGAAGTTTTTGAAGAAAGAATTCTAATACCTATACTTCGTATTGAAAAAAGTTAAATATGTGATTTAAAAGTATTACAATAATGACTAAAAAAGGCTGAACCGATAAAGTTTGGTCTTTTTTTATAATCTAATTCGAAGTCCAATATTAATTTTTTAATTATTTTAAAAGTTTAATATACTGGATATCAGTTATTTGTGTTCTAATATTAACTCAATGTTAATTAAATGTGAATTTAATATGAATTATTTTTAATAACTTCGGGTAAGAAATACAAACTAATGTAATTATAATATTTAAAACCATACAGTTATGAAAAATAAAATTCAAATATTTATAGCTTCACTTTTCGTTTTGGGATTTATTTCAATGAATACTTTTAAAGCACAGACTAACAATACTAATGTAATTCAGGAGATTCAATTGAATAAGAATGATACGTTCAGTGACATAAGAAATGAATTATTAGATAACTTCGATTTTACGAATTACGAATATAAACAAGGAGTTGTCAATTCAGAGGTAAAATTCGATATTACAGAAAATGGAAAGATCGTGAACGTTCACTCTACAGGTGATTGCAAAAATGTAAGTAAAGAAATTGAAAATGTTTTAACTAACCTTAAAATAAATCGCAAAAATTTTAATGAAAATATGATGGCTTATACCTATGTGATGCCAGTAACGGTTGAGATAGATAACAGGTAAAATTCATAAAACATTTATATAGGTTTAGGCAAATTCTCTATAATTTTTGTTTTTAAGATGCAAATAGTGAAAATTTTCCACAAAAATTTGTAATAAACTAATTGGTTTTTCGTTTTAAATTTAGCCAACTATTAAAATTAAAACAATATGAAAAATTTAAAGAAACTTAACAAGCAAGAATTAAAATCAGTGTATGGAGGAGAGCCTAAAAAGTACTGTGTATACTGCGAAAGATTAAATAAGACAGTTTGTAGCGAAGTTCCAATCGCTCAGTGTCCTTAAAAAACTTAAGCTGCTAGAAATAGCAGCTTTTTTATTGTTCTAAATTTTCTTCAGCATAAGAAATAAATCCTTCCAAACTATTTTTAAGATCTGTAGCGGTACTGATAGAATTATTAAATATTATATTGTCAATTTTCCAATGCTTGTCATCTGTGTTAATTAAATGTATAGTATCAGTCCATATAATTTGAGGGGATACCTTATCATACTCAAAATCAACAGAAACATTTGCTCTATTAGCAATGATATCAACCGATTTTATTTTGTAAGTCGTATATCCTTCATATAAACTTGAGAAAACTTCCCCTTCTAATATTAAAGGCTTATCCGTTGGATGAGCACTGCTTTTTACTTTTTCAATATCTGCTTTTGAAACACTAATTGCTTTTTTTATTACATCTTCCAGATCAGAAGAAAATAGATCCTTTTGAAGCGGGCGATCATAAAGGGTTTCATTAGAACGACTATACAAAGTGTATAGTTTATTTACTTTTTCTCTGATTTCGGGTTCTGCAGATTCTTTTTTATAATCCTGATGATTTTTACAGCTGAGTAATACTAAGAAAATACTTAGATAGAAGAATAGCGCTTTCATTATTGTGTTTTTTAAGGATATAAGGTCCTGAAATTGAGTATCAAAGTTTGTACCAATTTATAGATGGTCAAAAAGAAGATGATTGAAAATTTACTTCGATATTTTAAGATTTCTTTACTACATTTGAATAGATAAAAAATATCTGTGGATCCTATTCTTAATGTTGTTGTTCGTTCCCTTTGCGTTTACCTTTTCATGGTAATTGCAATCCGTTTATTTGGTAAAAATCAACTTTCTCAGCTTAATGCAGGAGATGTTGTGTTATTACTTCTTATTTCCAATGCAGTACAAAATGCCATGGTGGGACCTGATACATCTCTCCAGGGAGGGCTTATCGCTGCACTTGTGCTTTTCGCAGCTAATTTTATCTTAAAAAGATTAATGTTTGCAAACCCGTCCTTCGAAACTTTTATGGAGGAAGATCCGGTGATTTTAATAAGGGATGGTGAAGTAGATCAAAAAGCGCTTGATAAAGTGAAAATTACTAAGGGAGAATTAGAAGAGGCAATAAGAGAGCATGGTGTGGAAAAGATAGAAAATGTAAAACTATCCGTTCTTGAAGTTGATGGAAATATAAGTGTTGTCTCAGAAGATGGTCAAACAAAACAAACTCATTATTCAAGAATAAAACGAAAAAATAAAAGAAAATATCTTTAAATAAAATGAACTACGAAATCAGAGAAATGCTTCCCAGTGACGAAGTACGTGTTTTAGAAATATTTCAGCAAGGAATAGATGGCGGAATTGCTACTTTTGAAACCGAGGCTCCCAATAGAGAAGTTTGGAACACAGAATTTTTTAACGACTGCAGATGGATTTTGGAAAATGAAAATAATGAGGTAGTTGGTTGGGCAGCCTTAAAACCAGTAAGTAAAAGAGAATGTTTTAAAGGAGTTGCGGAAGTAAGCATTTATTTTGACGTTAATTACCAGGGAAAGGGTTTAGGGTCAGTATTACTTAAAAAGATGATTTTAGACAGCGAAAGCCATGGTTTCTGGACCTTACAGTCTAATATATTTCCTGAAAATGAAGCATCCATAAAATTCCATCAGAAAAATGGATTCAGAACAGTAGGAATTCGTAAAAAAGTTGGAAAACTAAATGGAGAATGGAAAGATCTTGTTATGCTTGAAAAAAGAAGCGAGACAGTAGGTTTTGACTAAAATTAAGATATTAATATTCTCTTAATATCTTATCTCTGCTATGTGAATTCGATCTTTGGCACCAACCTTGTTTATTTTCATACGAAATTTGAAACAATGAAAATATGAAAGGTTTAATAAAAGTAGTGGGAGTAGTTTCTCTGGGTTTTATGCTGTCTAGCTGTACCGTGCAGGAGCAACACTATCATGGTAGGAGGGGATTGCCACCAGGGCAGGCAAAAAAGGTGTATGGCGGAAGTGCCAGATATTATGCGCCAGGCCAGGTTAAGAAGAGGGTATACTACTATGAATATGATGATAGAGGTCATAACAAACATAGAGGACATAAAAAACATCACAGAGATTAATATCTTATAATAGCCCTGATTTTACGGGGCTTTTTTCGTTGGCAGTTAAAAGCTATATTTTAATTTAACTTTTTGGCACTCGGATTGTTTGTATTAGTTTGAATCATAAAGAATAAAAATATGAAAACCTTAACTAAAATTATCGGAGTATTGGCTTTGGTTGGTGTGTTGGCTTCATGTTTACCTCACCCTCCTGCGCCTCCAAAACCACCGCATCATCCAACAAGATAAAAAGAAACTCTTTTTGATTTAAAAATCAAAAAAATGAAAGGCCCTGAAATTTCAGGGCCTTTTTTATTAAAGTCTGGTTTTCTTTGGATTTAAAAAAGTGTTG
Organism: Chryseobacterium sp. ISL-6; assembly: GCF_018613715.1. GTDB lineage: Bacteria > Bacteroidota > Bacteroidia > Flavobacteriales > Weeksellaceae > Chryseobacterium > Chryseobacterium paludis. The sequence goes on from NZ_JAGGPT010000001.1 coordinate 162,975, forward strand.
AAGATCATAACTTCCTGTCCAAATTGTTTCTCTATTCTCTCAGAGATGTTTAAGAGCTCACTCTCAATAAAATCTGTTCGCAATTCATCATTGTCAAATATTAAAAGAAGGTTGTAGTTTTTTCCATCCTCAATATAATCACTGTCTACTTCGGAAAGAATATATTTGCTGACATCCATCAGATTTTCAGTCATTAAAACCAATGTCTCGTCCATATAATTTTCCCATTCTTCCAGATTGTTTTTCGTGCAGTGGAAAGTTATACTTAATACGCTCATATTTTAAGAATTTTTAAGATTTTGTGGATAAATTCTACTACAAAAATCGGTAAAAATTTCGTAAATTAGCCCGTTAATAAAAAACCAAAATAAATAATTTTCAGACTCACAGCTAAAAGTCTGACTGTCATTATAATAAAATTTGTTTATGCAAAAAGAAGGAGAAAGACTAATTCCTATCAACATTGTTGATGAAATGAAGTCATCTTATATCGATTATTCGATGTCAGTTATCGTTTCAAGAGCGTTACCTGACGTAAGAGATGGCTTAAAACCCGTTCATAGAAGAGTACTTTATGGTATGTATGGATTGGGGGTTTTTTCTAATAGAAAATACTTAAAATCTGCGAGAATTGTTGGAGATGTTTTAGGTAAATATCATCCACATGGAGACTCTTCTGTATATGATGCAATGGTTAGAATGGCACAGCCTTGGAGTTTACGATATCCTCAGGTTGATGGTCAGGGTAACTTTGGATCTATGGATGGTGACCCACCGGCGGCAATGCGTTATACTGAAGCCAGACTAAAGAAAATTTCTGATGATATACTTTCAGACTTGGACAAAGAAACTGTTGATTTTCAGAATAACTTTGATGATAGCATGACGGAACCTACCGTGATGCCTACAAAAATTCCAAATCTTTTAGTTAATGGAACTTCTGGTATCGCTGTTGGGATGGCAACGAATATGGCGCCGCATAACTTATCGGAAGCTGTAGATGCAATCACGGCATACATTGATAATAAGGAAATTACCATTGATGAATTGATGCAGCATATCATTGCTCCTGATTTTCCAACAGGTGGGATTATTTATGGGTACGATGGGGTGAGAGATGCGTTCCACACAGGAAGAGGAAGGGTTGTTCTTAGAGCGAAAGTTAATTTCGAAGAAATAGGAAACAGAAATGCTATTATCGTTACTGAAATTCCTTATCAGGTAAATAAAGCAGAAATGATCGCCAGAACAGCTGAACTGGTTAAAGATGAGAAAATTCCTGGAATTTATGAGATAAGAGATGAATCCGACAGAAAAGGTCTTCGTATCGTTTATGAATTAAAGAATGATGCGATTCCTAATGTAGTATTGAACTTATTATATAAATATACTTCACTTCAGACCTCTTTTAGTGTTAATAATATTGCTTTGGTACATGGTAGACCTGAGCAGTTGAACTTAAAAGATATTATCCATCATTTTGTAGAACACAGACATGAGGTGGTTATCAGAAGAACTCAGTATGAGCTTAAGAAAGCTAAGGAAAGAGCACATATCTTAGAGGGCTTCATGAAAGTGATAGGCACTCAGGATTCATTGGATAAAGCTATCTCAATTATCCGTCACAGTGCAAATCCCCAAGCTGCTAAAGAAGGCTTAATTCAGGAGTTTGATCTTTCTGAAATTCAGGCTCAGGCAATTCTTGATCTTCGTTTGGCTCGTTTAACGGGAATGGAACTTGATAAGATCCGCGATGAGTACGATGCTATCATGAAAGAAATTCAGAATTTAGAAGATATTTTAGCAAACGAAAGCAGAAGATTCGAAATTATTAAAGAAGAATTACTTGAAGTAAAAGAGAAATACGGTGACGAAAGAAGAACTGAAATAGATTATTCAGGAGGAGAAATGTCAATTGAAGATATTATTCCGAATGATGCTGTGGTTCTTACTATTTCTCATGCTGGATATATCAAAAGAACTTCTCTTTCGGAATATAAAATTCAAAGTAGAGGTGGTGTAGGAAACAGAGCAGCTACGACAAGAGATGAAGATTTCTTAGAGTATATTGTTTCTGCAACCAATCACCAGTATATGTTATTCTTTACGGAAAAAGGAAAATGTTATTGGTTAAGGGTATTTGAAATTCCTGAAGGTTCTAAAACAGCAAAAGGCAGAGCAGTTCAGAATTTGATCAATATTGAGCCGGATGATAAGATTAAAGCATACATCCGTACTAACGATCTTAAAGATACTGAGTATATAAATCAAATGAGCGTTGTGATGATTACTAAAAATGGTACCATCAAAAAAACGTCTCTCGAAGCATATTCAAGACCAAGAGTAAATGGTATCAATGCTATTGAGATCAGAGATAATGACCAGTTGTTAGGCGCATGGTTAACGAATGGTACTTCACAGATTATGATTGCTACTAAAAATGGTAAATGTATCCGTTTCCCAGAAGAAAAAGTAAGAGAAGTAGGAAGGGGTTCTATTGGGGTTCGTGGTATTACTATGGAGGATAGTGATGAGGTAATTGGTATGATTGTTGTGAACGATGTAGAAAATGAAACCGTTTTAGTAGTTTCTGAAAAAGGATACGGTAAGAGAACTGCCGTTGAAGATTATAGAATTACCAACAGAGGTGGAAAAGGAGTTATCACGCTGAATATTACTGAAAAAACCGGAAATCTTATCGCAATTCAGAACGTAACAGATGAAGATGGATTAATGATTATCAATAAATCTGGTGTTGCAATCCGTATGAATATGGATGAAATGAGAGTAATGGGTAGAAATACTCAGGGAGTGAGAATGATCAATCTTAAGAAAAATGATGAAATTGCAGCAATTGCAAAAGTAGCTATGGATAAAGATGTAGAGGAAGAATTAGAGGAAAATTTAGAAGGAGCGGAAACTACGCAAGATAGCGGTACAGAAGCAAATGTAACACCACAATTAGAGAATAATTCAGAAAATGATAAACCAGCAGAAGACGCTGAAAATTCTGATTCTGAAGAATAAATGTAAATAAAATAAATTCTGATTATGAAAAAGCTAATTTTAAGTATAGCGATTATTTCTTCAGCTTTTGTTTTCGGACAGAAGAAGGATACAAATGCTCAGCTACAAGAAGCTAATAAAGCAGCTATGGATGCATATAATGCGAAAAACTATGCTGTTGCGGCTCCAAAGTTTTTAGAAGTATATAACTTGTTGAAAACTAGTGGCCAGGATGATAAAGTGTATATGTATTATGCAGGTCTTAATTATGCTTTAGCTAACAACGTAGACGAAGCTATTAAAATATATACTGAGTTAATTAATTCAGGATATACTGGAGTTCAGACTAACTATACTGCAAAGGAAAAAAAGACAGGCCAGGTTGCTACTTATGATAAAGGAACTTGGGATATGCTGAAAAAGTCTGCAGATTATTCTGACTTTAAAACTGAGCAAACACCAAGTGTTGAACCTGATTTGTATGAAACTTTATCTACTTTGCTATTAAATGCTAAGAAGAACGATGAAGCTGTTGCAGTTATTGAAAAAGGATTAGCTAAATTTCCTAATAATGCAAAGTTGAAGGATTTCCAAAGTACTGCTTACTATCAGTCAGGAAATACAGATAAATTTGTTGCTACCTTAAAAGAGCAATTAGCAAAAAATCCTAATGATGCTACCAATTGGTATAATTTAGGAGTAATGCAGTCTAAAAATCCTGCAAGTGCAGCTGATGCTGAAGCTTCTTTTAAGAAAGCAATAGAATTGAAACCTGACTTTGCTAATGCTTATCAGAATTTAATTTATTCCGTAATTGGAGAAGATGAAAAAGCGGTAAGTGAAATCAATACACTTAGGAAAACTAAGCCGGATGATGCTACTAAATTAATTGAAGCAAGAAAAGAAAGGTTTAACAAAGCTTTGCCTTTTGCAGAGAGTTGGTATAAAGCTCTTCCTAATGACGTAAATGCTGTTACAATGCTAAAAGAGATTTACAGCATTACTAAAAATCAGGCTAAAATGGCTGAAATGAAAGCTAAAGAAGCTGAACTTCAGGGAAAACCTAAATAGTATTCTTTTAAAAGAATTTATAGATAATAAAAACCGAAACAATTTTGTTTCGGTTTTTTATTTTTTTGATATGAAATTAAGAGATAAAATTCCAGTATTTTTACATGATAATCCTTATTTTTGAACGTTAAAATTCTTTGCAATTCCGTATCTTTGGGAAAATTTTTACAAAATGATTGAGTGGAAAACCGTCAAAGAATACGAAGATATTACCTATAAAAAATGTAATGGTGTTGCGAGAATTGCTTTTAACAGACCAGAAGTTCGTAATGCTTTCAGACCTAAAACTACCTCAGAATTGTACGATGCTTTTTATGATGCTTATGAAGACTCTTCTATAGGCGTTGTTTTACTTTCGGGAGAAGGTCCAAGTCCTAAAGATGGCGGATGGGCTTTCTGCAGTGGAGGTGATCAAAAAGCAAGAGGACATCAGGGATATGTTGGTGAAGATGGAAGACATCGTCTGAATATTTTAGAAGTTCAGCGTTTGATCCGTTTTATGCCTAAGGTGGTTATTGCTGTTGTTCCAGGATGGGCAGTAGGTGGTGGACATTCACTTCATGTGGTTTGCGATCTTACTTTAGCAAGTAAAGAACATGCTATTTTTAAGCAGACTGATGCTGATGTTACAAGTTTTGATGGTGGATACGGTTCTGCATACTTAGCAAAAATGGTGGGTCAGAAAAAAGCTCGGGAAATCTTCTTTTTAGGAAGAAACTATTCAGCTCAGGAAGCATTGGAAATGGGAATGGTTAATGCTGTAATTCCTCACGCTGAACTAGAAGATACAGCTTACGAATGGGCGCAGGAAATTTTAGCAAAATCTCCAACTTCAATCAGAATGCTGAAATTTGCAATGAACTTAACTGACGACGGAATGGTAGGGCAGCAGGTTTTTGCAGGAGAAGCAACTCGTTTGGCCTATATGACTGAAGAAGCTCAGGAAGGTAGAAATGCATTCCTGGAAAAGAGAAAGCCGGACTTCGGAGAAAATCAATGGATATCTTAAATAAGATATTAGAGGTTAGATGTCGGATATTACAAGAAAAATGTTTATAAAATCTAACTTCTAACTTCTGATTTCTAACATTTACATAAAATGAAAGACTGGATAAAAGCCGCAAGGCTAAGAACTTTACCGCTTTCTTTGAGCGGAATTATTATGGGGAGCTTCATCGCTAAGTGGAAATTATATGGTGCTGGTGGAACTTGGGACTGGAAGATTTTTGCACTGGCTCTTTTAGTGACTTTACTGTATCAGGTTTTATCAAACTATGCCAATGATTATGGTGATGGAGTAAAAGGAACGGATGCTAAAAGAATTAACGAGGCAGAATCAAGAGCCGTAGCTTCAGGAAGAATTACAGCTCAGCAAATGAAGAATGCTGTGATCTTACTTTCAATACTATCTTTTATAGCTACAGTAGTCTTGTTGTATGTTGCTTTTATTCCTAAATATATGAATGAATTCTACATTTTCATAGGATTAGGAATAGCAAGTATTTTAGCAGCTATTGGATATACAGTTGGAAAAAAACCTTATGGATATATGGGATTGGGAGACCTTTTTGTATTTATCTTTTTTGGTTTGGTTTCAGTTTGTGGGAGTTATTTTCTTTTCACTAAAACTTTCAGCTGGGATATTTTATTGCCAGGAACAGCAGTTGGATTGATGAGTATGGCTGTTTTGAACCTAAATAATATGAGAGACATTGAAAGTGACAGACTATCGGGCAAACACAGTTTTGCTTTGAGATTAGGCTTTAAAAATGCAATGATCTATGAAATGATTCTGTTGCAGCTTCCTCTTATTTTGATTCTTGTCTTTTTAGGGATAAATGGTTTTATAGAATCAAAAAATTACTATGTTTTCATTGTGATGATCCTATTGATCCCATTTGCTAAGCTGAGAAGAAAAATAATGTCTGTAAAAGAACCTAAAGAATTGGATCAGTATTTGAAACAGGTCGGAATTCTTACTTTTACTATGGCTGTTCTTACAGCAATTGGACTCAATTTCTTTAACTAAATAAAATTTCATTATGAGTAATTCTCCTATCTACGTTGAAGCTCAAATGCTTATCAGAAAGCCTATTCAAGAGGTATTCGAAGCATTTGTTAATCCTGAGATCACGACCCAGTTTTGGTTTACAAAATCGACTGGAAAGTTAGAAAAAGGTAAGACGGTTACCTGGGAATGGGAAATGTATGGGGTGAAAAATAATGTTACCGTTCTTGAAATAATTCATAATCATCTGATAAAAACAGAGTGGGGTGATCCTGCAAGTAGGGTGGATTATGAATTCAAAGAAATGGAAAAAGGAACCTTTGTGGTGATTAAAAGTTATGGATTCACTCAGACTGGAGAAGATCTTTTAAAAACCGTTAATGATAATACTGGCGGTTTTACCACTGTCTTGGATGGCTGTAAGGCGTATCTGGAACATGGAATTAATTTAAGATTGATCGAAGATAAGTTTCCACAGAAATAAGGTTTCATCATCTTAATAAAATCTCCCACAGAGAAATATTAGCATTCTATTGCTTTTAAAAAACTAAATACACAAATACTTTCACAAATTTCACAATATTTTTGCTGTGATTAATGATGAGATATTAATGCTATTTGTGTTTAAGAATAATTAAAAAAATAAATTAAAAATGAAAATACAATATTTAGGGCAAAATTGTTTTTTGTTCACTTACAAAGATAAAACGATTTTAAGTGATCCGTTTTATAACTACAAAAAAGCTGAATCGGGGTTTGATATTTCAGCACAAAAAATAGATTACATTTTATTAACTCATGCTCATGGTGATCATATTGCTGATGTAGCAGAAGTTTTAGAGTATCACCCGGATGCTACTGTAATTGGAGTACCTGAAGTTTGTGGTTATTTTAAGATGGCTAAAAATAAAGATGATGTGAACTTAGGAGGATCGGCAAAAATCGACGATCTTAAAATTTCCATGGTTCCGGCTCATCATACGAGTTCTTTCCCAGATGGAAGCTACGGAGGTGTTCCTGTGGGCTATATTTTCAGATTACCTGAAGGTAAGAATCTTTATTTGGCAGGAGATACCGGAGTAATGGCCGATATGGAATTATTCCCAAGATTATACGGAAATATTGATTTATCTATTTTACCTATCGGAAGTCATTATACAATGTGTCCAAGAAAAGCAGCTTTTGCAGCAGCAGAATTATTGAAAACGCCTAAAGTTATTGGATGTCATTTTGATACTTTCCCTGCTATTGAAATTAATCATGAAAGTGCTTTAAAGCATTTCGCTGATAAAAATGTTGAACTTGTTTTACCGAAATTGGGAGAGAAGTTTGAATTTTAAACTAAGGGAAATAAAAAATGGCAAGCTATCTACATCACACCGCTACGACCAATTACCTTTGCTGTGTTCCCACCCTGGAGGATTCTCAGGAGCTGGTTGTGTAGGACTTGCCGGTGCAAAGATAGGAATTAATTATAAATTTGAAAATAATATTACAGAAAAATGAACGAAAAAATGCTTTACCTAAGCTAAATTGCTGAAATTTAGAGCAATAATTTTTCTAAAATTTTTCTAAAAATAAGAATATGACGAAAAGTCCATCCACCATAGGAATTATACTGTTTATCGCTACAATGATTGTTTTTTTTATAGCGTATTACTTTTTCTCAGGAATCCATTATTTTGATACTTCTCTCAAAATCAATGCTTTCGTACTGCCTATTATTTATGCTGCTGCAGCATTCTGGTCAGTAAAATCTCATTGGAATAACCATAAAATGGGTTTCAGAGAAGCTTTCAAAAGATCTTTCGTTCCAATGTTCATTGGCGGAATTCTTTCAATATTTAGTATTTATGCATTTTTAAATTTTGTAGATACAGATGCAAAAAAGCTATTAAATTACCAATATGTTGAAAGACAAAAATCAGAACTTGATTCAGAATACAAGTCTGCAAGAAAGATTTTAAAACATCAAAAAGATATCGACGAACTCGATCAGAAATATAAAGAGAGAATTCAAAGCTTTTCTCCACAAGCTGTTAAAGGAAAAGATATGCTTACGGCAAGTCATTTTTCAGGATATTTTGCAGCAATTCTTATATTTTACGTAGTTTTGTCACTGTTTTTTGGAGCGTTTTTCAGAACAAAAACAATTCACCAATAATTTTATAAAAGTTAAATGAATTTATCTATAATTATTCCGCTGCTTAATGAAGAAGACTCTTTGGAAGAGCTTTTCTCAAGGATTGATACTGTTTGTAAAACAAGCAATTTATCCTATGAGATTTGGTTTGTAGATGATGGAAGCACGGATTTGTCATGGAGTATTATTGAAAATCTGAAGGTTCAAAATCCACAGATTCATGGGATAAAATTTTCCAGAAATTACGGAAAATCTCAGGCATTGCATGCTGCTTTTGAAAGAGCACATGGTGATGTAATTATCACAATGGATGCTGATTTACAGGATTTTCCAGAAGAAATCCCTGATCTGTACAAAATGGTAATTGAAGACAATTACGATATTGTTTCAGGTTGGAAGAAGAAACGTTTTGATAATGTAATGACTAAAAATGTTCCTTCAAAGCTTTTCAATGCAGCGGCAAGAAAAGTATCAGGAGTTGAGCTTCATGATTTCAACTGTGGTTTGAAAGCATATAAAAAACAGGTTGTAAAATCTATAGATGTATATGGAGATATGCACCGTTATATTCCTGTTTTAGCTGCTAATGCAGGATTCAGAAGGATTACTGAAAAAGAAGTTCGTCATCAGGCCAGACCTTATGGAACTTCAAAATTTGGAACTGAAAGATTTATTCGTGGTTTTCTTGATTTGGTAACACTTTGGTTTGTAAGTCGTTTTGGAGGCAGACCTATGCACTTTTTTGGAGCAGTAGGAACGATTATGTTTATTTTTGGATTTCTTTCTGCATTTTGGTTGGGAGTTTCAAAGCTAATTGATGTATCAAGAGGAATTTATGGGCATCTTATTACTAATAATCCGTGGTTTTTTATTGCTTTGACAATGATGATCATGGGAACGCTTCTGTTTATTGCTGGGTTCTTAGGTGAAATGATCATAAGAACAAATAGAGAGCATAAAAATTATAATATTGATGAAGTAATCTGATATGGAGAATAATCTGCCAAAAATATATTCCAAAAAAGCCATTTTAGGTTTTTCTATATTTAATGTCGACTCTTTTCGGAGGTATTTTATTGTATCAGAATTTAATTGATATAAAGAAGAAAAAAGAGGCTTATATGGTATTGGGAATTTCAATTTTGATGACTATTGTAACGATTATCATTGTAAATATTCCGGAAGAGCCGAAAAGCTCACTTGCCTATGTTTGCGAAATTGCTGGCGGAAGCTTACTTTCATATTATTTCGTTCCGACCTATTTCCCGGATGAAGAGCAGTTTCCTAAAAAAAAGATATGGAAACCTTTAATCATTGCGGTTATCATAACGGCAGCTTTTGTAGGTCTGATCATTTATGCAGGATCACTTGAAAATACTTAAAATAATGTGATGTTTTTTCATGAGTAAAAAGAGTTGTTTGAACTGCGGTTATAGAATTTCCGATGAGTTTTGTGCTCATTGCGGACAGAGGGCCGACACTGCAAGAATAACTCCGCATTCTCTTATTAAAAGCGATATTTTAGGATCAGTTTGGCATGTAGAAGCAAGGTTTTTCCGAACATTAAAACATATTTTATTTAGTCCTGGAAAAATGGCAATGGATTATATTTCAGGTAAAAGAGTTAAATACTATAATTTATTTTCTCTATTACTTATTTTATTTGGTTTCAATGTTTTAGCCCTGCATTTTTATTTGGATCTGAACCCTAAGGAAATTCCCAAAGAAAGCTTAGATATTGTTGATTTTTTCTCAAAATACTCTAAAACAATTTTGTTTGCTTTGGTCCCGATTCTGGCTTTGAATGGATGGATTATTTTTAAACGAATTAAGCTGAATCTTGCAGAACATGTGATTATTGCATCCGTCAGTCTTTCAGGAATTCTGGTATTATTGTTATTAGATGATGCCATTAGCATTATCGGAGTTTATGAGCCATTGTCAAAAATCATTAATATCTTAGATAAAATTTTAGTTAGTGGCTTGGCTTTATTTCCTGGTTTTACTTATTTTAATGCTTTTAAAGATTCATACTCAAAATTAGGCTTACTATGGAGGTTATTAGTTTTTTATATCTTACTAATAATTGGATGTTTTGCAATAATTATACTTTTATATAACATATTTTAAAATAAAAATGAAAAATATATTCTATGTAGCTGCTGTCTTTGCCTTAGTTTCCTGCGGAAAAATTTCTCCAAAAGGAAATATTGAAAAGAAAGATATTGATGTTTCAGAATTTGTGAATCTTGATATGCAAGGAAAGTTTCGTGTGTTTTATGCAAGAGGACCAAAAAACTTTATTGAAATAGAAACATATCCCAATGTTGCCAATAATTTAGATGTTGATGTAAAAGATAAAACCCTTTCAATCAAGGAAAAAAGAGGTACAAAGGGGGTTGATTTTTATAATGTAACCATTTATTCTAAATATAATCTTGAAAAAGTATCGGTCTCCGATTCTGTAGAAATGAATATTTCAAGCGAAATAAAAACAGATAACTTTAAGCTTAATTTAAAGAATAACGCTACATTTATGGGTTCAGTGAATACAAGAAGAGCAGAAGTAGAGATGCTGAACAAAAGTAGGGCTAATTTTTTAGGGGAAACTAAAAATGCAGTGATAAAGATCTCTGATACTGCAAGTTTGATTGCTCCATATTGGAAAATTACAAACTTGAATATTGATTCTAAAAATGGGAATTATGCAGAGGTTAATGTAAAAGATTCTCTAAAGGGACATATTCAGAATACTGCGAAGTTTTTGTATTATAACGATCCGATCCGTGCTTTTAAAATTGATAAAACAACAAGGGTAGAGAATAAGAAATTGGATTAAAAAGTTTATTGTCATTCAGAACACAAACTACAGGTCCAGGAACGTAGTTCAGAAATCTTTAAAAATAACCATAGAGATTTCTCGTTTCTCAAAATGACAATTTATAAAAAATAATTAGACACAAATTTAAAAGAACAAAGTACAAATATGACAACATTAGAAAAAGCGAAACTTTGGTTAAGTGATACGTTTGATCAGGAAACGAGAGATGCTGTACAATTATTGATTGATGGTAATTCCCCTGATCTGGAAGATTCTTTTTATAGAGAACTGGAATTCGGAACCGGAGGAATGAGAGGAATTATGGGTGTTGGAACCAATCGTTTAAATAAGTATACGTTAGGTCAAGCAACACAAGGACTTGCGAATTATATGTTAAAGCAATTTCCAAATGAAGAAATTAAGGTTGCTATAGCTTATGATGTACGGCATAACTCTAAGGAATTTGGAAAGTTGGTAGCTGATGTTCTAACGGCTAACGGGATTAAAGTATTACTTTTTAAAGATCACAGACCTACTCCTGAATTGTCTTTTACCGTTCGTGATAAAAAATGTAACGGTGGTATTGTTTTAACCGCTTCACACAACCCACCGGAATATAACGGATATAAAGTATATTGGAATGATGGAGCACAGATTGTTCCACCTCATGATGAAGCGATTATTAATGAAGTTTATTCTGTAAAATTCAATGAAATTAACTTCAATGGGAATGATGATCTTATAGAATGGATCGGAGAAGAACAGGATGATGTTTATATTGATTCCTGTATTGAAAACTCTACCTATCAGAATGTTGGAAAAGAGAACCTTAATATTGTTTTCACTTCCATTCATGGAACTACGTATACAACAGTTCCAAAAGCTCTGGAAAAGGCCGGATTCAAAAAAATTGACCTTGTAAAGGAACAAATGATTCCTAGTGGGAATTTTACTACTGTAGAATCTCCAAACCCTGAAGAGCCTGCAGCATTAGAAATGGCAATGGACTTAGCAAAAATTACGAATGCTGATATTGTGATCGGAACAGATCCGGATGGTGATCGATTGGGGATTGCGGTAAGAAATCTCGATGGTGAAATGCAACTGCTGAATGGAAACCAAACCAATACAATTCTTACCTATTATATTCTTAATGAGTGGAGAAAGCTTGGAAAAATTACAGGAAAAGAGTTTATCGGTTCAACAATTGTTACTTCAGATATTTTCTTTGATATTGCTCAAAAGTTTGGTGTTGCCTGCAAAGCTGGTCTTACTGGATTTAAATGGATCGGAAAAATGATTCGTGAGGCTGAAGGAAAAGAAAAGTTTGTTTGTGGTGGAGAAGAAAGTTTTGGTTTTATGACAGGAGACTTTGTTCGTGATAAAGATTCTTGTGGAAGTATTCTTGTTGCTTGTGAGATTGCTGCCTGGTGTAAAGCAAATGGCAGAACGATGTATCAATATATGATTGAGATCTATCAGGAAACCGGAATGTATTATGAGGGATTGGTAAACCTTGTAAGAAAGGGACGAGACGGAGCTGAAGAAATTCAGAATATGATGAAAAATTTCCGTGAAAATCCACCTAAACAAATAGCTGGTTCTCTAGTGGAAGAAGTAAAAGATTTTAAGGAACAAACCAATTTTATTGTTTCTAAAAATGAGAAACAGGTAATGAATGATATTCCAAAATCAAATGTATTGATCTATTATACACAGGATGGAACTAAAGTTTGTGTAAGACCTTCAGGGACTGAACCAAAAATTAAATTCTATATTTCTGTAAAAGATAGTATTACTTCTGAGGCTGATTTTAGAGATAAATTAAAATCTTTGGATGAGAAAATCAATCAGGTAAAAACAGACTTACAGTTAACATAAATAAGAGTGGGCTTGGTGTTTAGAAATAGAGTTTAATGGAAAATTCCTAAAATCTAATTTCTAATCTTTAATCCCTGAAAACTTAAAATAATTCTAAATTTTAAATAAAGTGAAAGTTTCAAAATTAGCGGCGAACCTGATTGGTTCTGAAATTGTAAAAATTGGTAATGAAGTAAATGATTTAAAAGCAAAAGGAGCGGAGATAGCCAATCTTACTATTGGTGATCTGAATTCTAATATTTATCCGATACCTGCAAAGTTGAAGGAAGAGATTCAGAAAGCTTATCAGAATAATCTGACAAACTATCCGCCAGCAAATGGGCTTTTATCTTTAAGAAATGAGGTTTCTAAAGATCTTAAAACAAGATGGAACCTTGATTATTCTGCAAATGATATTTTGATCACTGCGGGTTCAAGACCATTGATCTATGCTGTGTATAAAACAATTGTAGATGAAGGTGATAAAATCATTTATCCAATTCCTTCATGGAACAATAACCATTATGCATACCTTACATCAGCTGATGCCATTGAAGTAAAAACGACACCTGAAAATAACTTTTTACCTACTGCCGCTGATATTAAACCTCACTTAGGTGGTGCTGTTTTGTTAGCACTTTGTTCACCATTGAATCCAACAGGAACAATGTTTACAAAGGATCAGCTTTCAGAAATCTGTGAATTGATCATTGAAGAAAACAAGAAGAGAGGTGAAGATGAGAAGCCGTTATACTTAATGTATGACCAGATCTATTCCAACCTTACTTTTGATGCAAAGCATTATGATCCTGTTTCTTTATTTCCTGAGATGAAAGAATACACCATATACATTGATGGTATTTCAAAATGTTTGGCTGCTACGGGAGTTCGTGTAGGATGGGGATTCGGACCAGCTCATATCATTGATAAAATGAAAGCACTGCTTACTCACGTAGGAGCTTGGGCACCAAAACCGGAGCAGGAAGCAACAGCTAAATTTTATCAGAATACTGAAGATGTAAATACTTTCGTTGACGATTTTAAAGCTAAGTTGGAAGAGAGTCTAAAAGTGCTTCACAAAGGAATTCAGGATCTGAAAGGAAAAGGATTGGCAGTAGAAAGTATCGAACCAATGGGGGCTCTTTACCTTACTATTAAATTAGATTATATCGGAAAAACAAAACCAGACGGAACTGTTATCGAAAATTCATCTGATCTTGGATTTTACCTGATCAATGAAGCTGGAGTGGCATTAGTTCCATTCTCTGCCTTCGGTGAAGAAAAATCTGAACCTTGGTTCCGTGCTTCTGTAGGTGGATTAGCTGTAAATGAAATTGAAGTAATGATGCCAAAACTTGAACAGGCATTAAACAATTTGAAATAAAATACATACCCGCAATTAACTAAATTTTATTCTTTCGAACTTTATTTCCCGTCATAAGTTCTTTTGAATATGAGGTAAATAGTTAATTGCGGGTATTAATATACACACATGATGAAAAGAATTAGATTGATATTGTTACCGATATCTGTCATGGTATGGTCTCAAAAGAGCGATAGTACAATTATCGTAAACCCTCCAAAGTCCCAAAATTATACGCTAAAAGATGGCTCTGTTAGAACCTATTCTAAACCAAAGCTTTTTGAATTTATTACAAGAGTTCCCAAAGATTTTATTGAGACAAATAAAGATTTTGTTGCAAAAGATCATGCCTATTATCTAGGTGGTGCAGTGGCAAGTACTTTAGTACTATTACCTTTTGATCAGAAACTTATAGATAACTCAAGAGAGCTGGGTGATAAATGGGGAATGAGTGCTGACAATAATTACAGTAAAGTTGGTGGATTAATAAAAATTCCAAAAGATATTGGAGCAGGCCTGTATTTAATTGGTAATGGGTCTACAGTTGTACTGTTAGGGATCGGTTTTGCTGCTTATGGATTAATAAAAGATGATTATAGAGCTCAGGCTACAGCAAGTGGATTAATGGAAAGTTTAATACTTTCAGGTGTTTTTTCTCAAACCATAAAAAGAATGACGGGAAGAGAAAGTCCATTTGTAGCAATTGAAAATGGTAACTCTGGGGGACATTGGACTCCGTTTCCTGGTTTTTCTGCATTTTCAAGTAATACTTCGCGTTATGATGCGATGCCCTCAGGGCATTTAACTACGTTTATGTCGGCATTAACGGTTATAGCGGATAATTATCCTGATGTAAAATGGATAAAGCCTGTAGGCTATACATTAGCCGGAGCATTGGCCTTTCAAATGATGCAGAGCCAGGTTCATTGGGCATCTGACTATCCTTTAGCTTTGTTGATGGGATATTTTATAGGAAAAACCATTTCCAAAAACAGATATACCGTTTCAGGATTTAATGCAGGAAAGGTACACTATAAAGTTAACTTTACCGCTTCTCATAATTTTGGTTACAATATGGTTGGTATTAACTTATCTTTTTAAAATGAAAAGCATATTTTGCCTATATTTAAAGAAAATTTTAAACAATTAGATTCATTCAATGAAGATCATAGCCGTTATTCCCGCTCGTTACGAAGCGAGCCGTTTTCCAGGAAAATTAATGCAGATTTTAGGAGAAAAAACAGTGATCACAACTACTTATCAGAATGTTGTAGAAACTGGTTTATTTGATGAAGTTTTTGTAGCCAGTGATTCTGAGATTATCTATAATGAAATTGTAAATAATGGTGGGAAAGCTGTGATGACAGGACAGCATGAAACGGGGAGTGACCGTATTGCAGAAGCTGTTCAGAACATAGATTGTGACATTGTTATTAATGTACAAGGAGATGAACCTTTTTTAAAAACTGAACCCCTCAAACAATTGATCGAAGTTTTTAAACAAGATGATAATCAGGAGATCTCATTAGCTTCATTAAAAATAAAACTGACTGAAAAAGAAGAAATAGAAAACCCTAATAATGTAAAAGTGATCACAGATAACAGTGGATTCGCTTTGTATTTTAGCCGTTCCATTATCCCTTATCACAGGGAAACTTCTTATGATGTTGATTATTTTAAACATATCGGAGTCTATGCTTTTAGAAAACATGCTCTATTGCAATTCTCTAAATTGGAAATGAAACCTTTAGAAATTTCAGAAAAAATAGAATGCATTCGTTATCTGGAATACGGAATGAAGATCAAATTAATAGAAACCAACTTTATCGGTGTGGGAATTGATACTCCTGAAGATTTAGAAAAAGCAAGGAAGCTAATAGGTTAGCTTTTAAATCTGTAAAATCCCTGGAATAAAGATGGTTTTACTTTTTTGCAAATTCATCTTTACCTTTCATAAAAACCTTATATTTGAACTATAAATTGAATTAATGAAGAAATTACTTTTAGTATTCGTACTGATTTATTCGCAACTCTCTTTTGCACAGACCGCAAAGGAAATTATAGATAAAAATATAGAATTATCAGGCGGATTAACGAATTGGAAGCTATTAAATTCAGTATTACTTCAGGGTAAAGTAATTTTAGGAATTAAGGATGAATACCCGATAAAAATTTACCAGCAACGTCCGAATCTTACTAAGACAGTTCTTACGATCAATAATAAAGAAACGGCGATTGAAGGTTATGATGGAAATAAAGGATATGCCATGAATTATGCAACAAATAAAGTTCAGGAATACCCGAATTATGTTCCTGAAAGCTTTGATAATGACTTTATAGATTGGGAGAATAAAGGATTTGATGCAAAATATTTAGGAAAAGAAAAAGTAGGAGATATTTACTGTCATAAGGTAGAACTAACGAAAAATGTAAACAAAAATTTATATTACTTCGATACCAATACTTATATGCTCTTAAAAGAAATAAAGAAAGAAGAAACTTTAAACTATTCGGAGTATAAAAAAGTTGGAAATCTGGTTATGCCATTCAGAATAGAGTCATCAAGTTCTAAAAAAGACGGTGATTTTGTGATGCAAATTAATAAGATCGATATTAACAAAGTGTTTCCGGCAAATATTTTTAAATTTTAATTCGATTTAAGCTACTTTTCATCAACTGAACCGTAATAGAAAAGTAAATAATGCACAAAGATTTATTGCTGCTAGGCATGTTAAATAGTAAAAGCCTCGGATCAAATCTGAGGCTTTTATTTATATAGTGTTTTTTGATAAAAACATCTATTATATTTCTACTTTTAGACGATTACTTAGGAAATTTTTCATTCCAATTATCTGGCTTCTCATTATTAGCTTTGGGTTTCTCATCCCATCCCTCTGGTCTAACATCCTTAGGTTTAGGTGGAGGAGTAATTGATGTATCAGAAGCAGGAGTATCATCCTTAACCTTATCAGAAGTTTCTCGGGCTTTACCCATAGCACCTGCGGCTGGATCAACTACTGACGAAGGATCATTCATTGATTTCTCTATACTATCACTAGATTGTTTAATATCAGAAGTCACCGATTTTATGAAATTGAATACAATATTGGATTGTGGGGATGTTTCTCTCACAATTTTCGGATCTTGTCGAACCGGTTCTTCGGGTTTAAATGGATCGTGAGGAGGAGTACTGATTGATTCATTTTCTTCTTTTGGTATGAATCCAAAAAGTTCCCCTTCTGCTTTGCTTCCTCCGGCAGATATACTGCGGGAAAAATTGAATATATCTTGAAATGTCATATTTGTTGTTTTTTTATAAGTTATATTGATTTTACAAATTATGTGGACGCTCTGTTCCAAATTTTTGACTACCATCTCTACTAAGTGCCTTGGTATCGAAAATAGTATGATTTACATCCAAAGCTGATACTGTTTCTGCTATTCCCTTTGGTCTGTATAGTTTATTTTTCTCTACAAGCTCTAAAAAAGATATACTAACAGGAATTACTTTAGCTGGAGGAGCTGAAGCTGGAAGTGGCCCGTCTGCATTCACAATAGGAAGAACTAATTCATCATAATTCAATGCAATGAATCCATCAAACGTAATGGGTATTTCGTAAGTAAATTGCTTCACCTGACGCCTTTGTGTTGCCGAGGTTTCAACTCGAGAGTTGGCTGGGATGCTTCCTGAAACATTAGAATCTGATTTCCATGATGTTGTTAGTGTACCAGAAATCGTACCCGTCAAAGAAAGCCCAAGTTCTGCAGCTAGCTCTCCACGACCAATAGCAGTACCAGTCCCTGTGAAGCTTAGCCTGTTTGAATTGGTGAAAGTAAAATTAGTTGTTTTAGTACTTGCTGATTGATTTGCGGCAGAAGATACAGTTTGGACACCTATATTGTCTTTATGATTATGTATGTGCTTGGTTTGCGTGATGGTATTGCTATCATATTTTGCTAAACTATTAGACAAACTCTCTGTCAAAATCGTCTCTATAGTTTTCGATATTTGTCCTTGCAATTCCCCAGCAACTTTTCCGTCAAAAGTAGTAGTTCCTGTACTTGACAAAGCCCAATTGATTGTATTCCCTACAGTAAATTCAATAGTATCAGAAAATTGACGGATTTCAGACGATCTATTTTCATAGGTTCTGGTAGATATTACATCAGCAACAGGTTGAATGATATTTGATCTTTCTTCAAACAAGGGAGCTCCAATTTCAAAAAAAGCCATCCATCCTCTTTTTGCAGCATTTGGATCAGGGAAAACACCAAATTTTTTATCGTTTATAGATACTCCTACTGGCCATAACGGGATTTGTCGTCTATTACTATCCAGAATAGGTTTTCCACTTTCATCTACTTGGGGTCTCATTAATCCAGGTACTTTTTTAGTCAAAAAATCCTGAAGAAATTCATCTGTTATTCCTATTTCTTCCATGTTTTTAACTGTAAGGATGCGACGTTTCGCAGGGTCAACAGTGTAAGTTTTTATCTGTGCCATATTTAAAAATTTTAATTAAATGATGTTATTTTACTAATTCCTTGACAAAGCAGGAAATTAATTGTTAAGGGTTTGTTTTTTGCCGTATATTATCGACATAGAGTTCTTGAAATCAATATTTTCGTATTTATTCTGTACTGCGCACATACAAAATATAATATTAATCTATTGACTGGTCTTTAATAAAAATAACGATCTAGGATTCCCAAAATGAGCTGAGATCCCCATTTCGTTTTTTTTTATTCTCATTGCTTGAAACGTTATCCATTGTACGACACAAAACAAGAGAAGTACGTGCAGCTAAATAAATAATTTTTTCATAAATGTTTTTTTTATTGGTTTTAAGTTGCCAATCTATGATTAAAAATTATTGTATGTGCAATAATTTGGGCTCAAAATTATTTTTTCTAATTATTTAAAATGAATGTATTGTTTTGATTATAAGTGATTTATATTATTTTTATTAATAATATCTCACCTGTTTGGGATTTTAAAATAAAATTTAAATGCCAGCAATAATAATTGGATATAAATATTTTTTTTCTCTGATTTTAAGAATAGAATAAAAAATAAATTGAAAGTAAATATTAAAAGAAATAAAATAACAATCCTTACAAAAAGCAGGATGAGAGTATATACTGATCTATAACAAAAATTGATTTTCAGTATTTTTGGCTTATAAATAATGTGTTTTCAATATGTGAATAAAATGTATTTTGTAACTGACAGAGTCAAACGATAGGGGATTAGTTGGGAAATAAAATATGGTGATATAACAATCTTTTCTTTTTATCCCTAAGTAAATATAATTTGAGATATGAACAAGATCCGATTAAGTAAAAGGTTATCCTTTTTCTAGATAAATATTCTAAATGAAATATCCGGCTTTTAAAATAAATTTTGTAACTAGCAAGGTAAATATACATCATTCAAATGAAAAAATTTTTTGTATTGCTGCTTTCTTTTGTGGCATTTTTACAGAGTTGTACGAATCAAAAAAGTGAAATTTCTAAAGCTAAAACCAACGAACTTATGGGAAAAACAATATATGATTTCAAAGTTGAAAGCCTGGATGGGAAGGAAATCAATTTTGCTGATTTTAAAGGGAAGAAAATCCTTATTGTAAATACTGCTTCCGAGTGTGGATTTACTCCACAGTATGCTGATTTAGAAAAAGTGTATGAAGAGTATAAAGATAAATTGGTCATTGTAGGTTTCCCTGCCAATAATTTTGGAGGTCAGGAACCAGGAACAAATACAGAAATCGGAGCTTTTTGTCAGAAAAACTATGGAGTAACTTTCCCTTTGGCAGCTAAAGTTTCTGTGAAAGGTGATGACACAGCTCCAATCTTTAAATATCTGACAGAGAAAGACCTGAACGGAGTAAAGAATACAACGATCCTTTGGAATTTTACAAAATTCCTGATAGATGAAAATGGTAAATTGGTGGACAGTTTTGTAAGTACTACAAAACCTACTGATGAGGCTATTACAAAGTATTTGAAATAAAATTAAAAAGTATATTTTTACAAAGTGGATGTTTTCATCCACTTTTTTTATGAGAATATTATTAAACAGGTAAAACGTAATTTATGAAAAAAATATTTTTTGCTTCTTGCATTCTGGCTTCTTTTATACTAGGATTTGCTTTTAAATCAGCTACAGAAAAGAAATCGGATGATCTGAAAAGAGTAACAGGTATTGGTGGAATCTTTTTTAAATGTAAAGATCCTAAAAAGATGAGAGAATGGTATAAAGATCATTTAGGTCTTAATACAAATGAATATGGTGCTGTGTTTGAGTGGTATCAGGGTGCGGATAATTCTAAGAAAGGATTTTCACAATGGAGCCCTTTCAATGAAAAGACAAAATACTTTCAGCCTTCTGAAAAAGATTTTATGATTAATTACCGTGTAGAAAATCTTGAAAAATTGGTAGAAGAACTGAAAAAAGAAGGTGTAACAATCGTGGATAAGGTCGACACCTATGAATACGGAAAATTTGTACACATCATGGATGTCGAAGGTAACAAAATAGAACTGTGGGAGCCTAATGATATTGAGTATGAAAAATTAGGGAAAAGTATGGGAAGTAAAACCACGAAATAACTAGGTTATAGGTATCAGATTTTAGGAGTTATAAGATTCGGGTTTAAATTGAAATTAAAAGTGGAAAGTTTAAAAGTTATGGGATTTGAGATGCGGGTTATGGATTTCGTGGTTCTACTTAAAATTATTATTTTCGATCTAACTTCTAACTTCTAACTTCTAACTTTCAATTATTATTCATTTGTCTTTTCTGCAAAGCAGAAAATATTTCCCAATTTGATACTGGAATAGCCATTGCTTTTGATTTTCGAAGAATTGATCATTGCTTTGGCTAAAATATATGTAGGTAAGGGTTTTTGACTTTCTAAAAGTCCAATTTTATTTGCGAATTTTATAATTCTGCTTCCCAGGACTTCTCCTGTTCTGTCAGAATCTTTTCTCTCCAACATTCCGGGTTTGAAGATAGTGATCTTATTAAAATGGAGTTGTCTTACTGCATCTTCCAGTTCTCCTTTCATTTTAGAATAGAAAATTTTTGACTTAGGATCAGCTCCATAGGCAGAAACCAGAACATAGTCATCCACATTATTTTCTTTAGCAGCTTTTGCAAATTGATATTGATAATCGAAATCCACTTTTCTTTGGGCTTCCTTGCTTCCTGCGGTTTTTAAAGTAGTTCCGAGACATGAGAAGGCTACATCACCTTTTACCGAATCTTTCCATTCTTCAGGATTCTCAAAATTCACTACGTGAACTTTTAATTTATCACTTTTTATATCCAGCGGTTTTCTAACGAAAACATCTACTTCATCAAACTCTTTATCATTCAACAATTGACTGACTAAATCTTTACCTGTGGCACCAGTCGCGCCTATTACCAAAGCTTTCATAATAAATGTGATTTGTGATAAGTATAATTTTTCTTTTCCTTTCTAAATTTACTAAATTTTGATTAATAAAACAGAAAGATTAAAATATTAACAACCTAAAAATGAAATTATTCGCTAAAAATTATTATTGAATATAACTGAAACACACTCTGAAATTTTACTAAGTTTGTGTTGAACCTTTTATAAATATTATGGAAACATTAAAAACGGTCAGCACTCAGTACGGAGACGTTAGTGGCATTAAAAAAGAAGATGGTATCTTAGCATTTAAAGGCATTCCTTATGCTGCCCCACCTATTGGTGTAAACCGCTTTCAACCACCCAAACCTCCAATGCCATGGACGGGTGTAAAAAATGCAACAGAATATGGTGCCACTCCGCCACAAATAACCCCAAAATCTGGACCGTTTGCTGGATTATTACCCAATGTGGTAATTCCGGGAGATGATTATTTAAACCTTAATATTTGGACTTCAGGTGTTGCTGAAAAAAAGCCAGTCATGGTTTTTATTTATGGCGGTGCCTTTACTCTTGGGTCAGGTGCTGTTTCAGGCTATGATGGGAGTCATTTTGCACGAGATGGTGTTGTTTTAGTTACCATAAATTATCGGATTGGTATTGACGGATTTTTGTGGTTTGGTGATGGGGTACCTAACCTTGGTATACTTGACCAAATTGCTGCACTCAGATGGGTTCGGGACAATATTGTAAACTTTGGTGGTGATCCTGATAATGTTACTATTTTCGGTGAGTCTGCTGGTGGAATGAGTGTTTGTACTTTACTCGCAATGAAAGAAGCAGAAGGTTTATTTCGACGGGCTATTGCTGAGTCGGGAGCAGGACACTCAGTAATTAGTCCTTCCTCTGCAAAGCTTATTGGTACCAGGCTTGCTGAAATACTTGGTGTTGAGCCAACACGCGAAGCAATCGGACAGGTTACTCTTGAAAAGCTTTTTGCTGCACAAGGTCAATTGGGATCCGAAATTATGGCAAATCCTTCAGCAAAATTATGGGGTGAGGCTGCTTTCAACTTAATGCCGTTTGAGCCAATAGTTGATGGTCAGTTATTAACAGCAACCCCTATAGAATGCATTGCTAAAGGCGCAAGTAAAGATATAGATATTCTTATTGGTAGTAATAGTCAGGAATTTAGATTATTTCTTGTACCTGAAGGTACCATATCAAAAATCACTGATACGGCTTTAGATATGGCAGCTTCTGCTTATGGACTATCTACTGAGGCCATTCAAATCTATAAGGCAAACCGTCCAGATAGTTCTCCTGGTGATGTGCTAAGTGCAATTATCACAGATTGGTTTTACCGTATTCCAGCTTTGCGCGTTGCAGAAAAGCACGGCAACACACATGTATATGAATTTTCATGGGAATCACCTGCATGTAACAATCTACTTGGAGCTTGCCACGGTCTTGAGATTGCTTTTGTATTTGATAATCTGACTAATGCTGGCTTTTCCGAAATATTAGGCAACCAACTTCCACAACAATTGGCTGACAGTGTACATAAAGCATGGGTAAATTTTGCTACTAACGGCAATCCTGGTTGGGATACTTATAATGTTAATAATCGTATATCTATGCGTTTTGATACTGTATCACAAATTACAGTCAACGATCGAGCTGATGAACGTTCTCTCTGGGATAGAATTAGATAATTAAAAGATTAAAGGAACTTCCTAAACATTAATTTTGCACTATCAACTATCAACTATCAACTATCAACTATCAACTATCAACTATCAACTATCAACTATCAACTTTCCATTTTCACCTTTCAACTAACAAATTATGGATGCTAACGAAATATTAGATTATTGTCTTGCTAAAAAAGGAGTCACAGAAACTTTTCCTTTTGATAATGAAACGCTTGTCATGAAAGTAGGAACAAAAATGTTTCTCCTGATGGGTTTGGAGAGGCAGCCTTTGGGAATTAATGTAAAGACAGATCCCGAATGGAGTGCTGAGCTTCGCGAACAATATCCACAGATCACCGGGGCTTATCATATGAATAAAACCCATTGGAATTCAGTTTCAGTAGATGGTTTAAAAAGAGATCTTATTTTTAAACTGATTGATCAGTCTTATGAATTGGTTTTTAATTCTTTAACGAAAAAAGCGAGGGAAGAAATTACAAATACTTAAAAATCAAATTCTTCAGTCAGTCTTTTATCTTCATCCAATCTTTCAATTAACTTTTCAAGGCCTTCAAATTTGATCTCATCATGAAGAAAATCTCTGAATTTTACCGTGATATCCTGATCATAAATATCTTCATTAAAATCAAGTATGTAGACTTCGACAGTTAAAGTATCACCGTTTACGGTTGGATTGGTTCCAACACTCAACATCCCTTTATATGTCTGACCTTTTACTTCAACTTCAACAATATAAGCTCCTTTTTTAGGTAATAACTTAATGGAATCAGTACCAATATTAGCAGTAGGATAACCAATTGTTCTTCCTATTTTCTTTCCATGAATTACTTTTCCTGAAACAGAGTAGGAGTAGCCCAACATTTCATTGGCTGCAACAATGTTTCCAGCTAAAAGTGCATTCCTGATTTTTGTAGAACTGATATTGTTTTCGTGGATATTAATTGCTTCCATTTGTTCCACTTCAAAATTCAATTCTTTTGAAAGTTTTTGAAGAAGTTCAAAATTCCCACTTTTATTTTTTCCGAAAGAATGATCGTATCCTATAATAAGGTATTTTACATTCAGCTTGTCGATAAGGATTTGACGAACAAATTCCTCTCCGGTAAGATTCCTGAATTCTTCATCAAATTCTTTTAAGAATAAATTATTGATACCATATTTATCGATCAGTAATTTCTTTTCATCTAACGTATTTAAAAGTTTTAAATCTTCATTTGGATTAAAAACAAATCTTGGATGTGGCCAAAAAGTAAGGATAGCAGTCTCTAGTTGGTTTTCTGTACCCACTTTTTTTAATTCGTCAATAATACATTTATGACCTAGATGTACTCCGTCAAACATTCCTAAAGACAATGCTAGAGGCTTTTGAGAGGAATAATCTTTAAAATTCTTGAAAACTTTCAAAACGGAAAAAATTTGACTGCAAATATAAAGCCTTTAAAATAATCTACTATAATGTATCGCAAGTTATTTTATGTTATTGTATTTTACGTTGTCTATTAAGTGTATAATTGGTTACCCTTTTATATGATGTTTATCTCATTGATCTGTAAATTAACTTCAATCCGACGCATAATTATATTAAAATTAATTGAAAATCCAAAAAATTAAAAGCCAGAATCCGAATTTTAGAGAGGTTAAAAAGTATGATAAAAATCTTTTTTTTACCAATTGCGGGTTTGTTAAGATTCATTATATTTGCACCAAGAAAAAATTTAGCAATGGCAAACCAAATTAAAGGAAAAATTTCTCAAATTATTGGTCCTGTAATCGACGTAGTTTTTAATAATGTGGAAGCAATTCCAAGTATTTATGACGCGTTAGAAATTACTAAAGGAAACGGTGAAAAAGTAGTCTTAGAGGTAGAACAACATATTGGTGAGGATACAGTAAGATGTATCGCAATGGATGCTACAGACGGTCTTCAAAGAGGGCAAGACGTAATTGGATATGGAAATCCTATTACAATGCCAATCGGTGAGGCTGTGAACGGAAGACTATTCAACGTTGTTGGTGATGCTATCGACGGGCTTCAAAATATTTCTAAAGAAGGTGGTCTGCCAATTCACAGACCAGCTCCAAAATTTGATCAACTTTCAACTTCTGCAGAAGTTTTATTTACAGGTATTAAAGTAATCGATCTAGTTGAACCTTACGCAAAAGGGGGTAAGATTGGATTGTTCGGTGGTGCTGGTGTAGGTAAAACAGTATTGATCCAGGAGTTGATTAACAATATTGCAAAAGGACACGGTGGTCTTTCTGTTTTCGCTGGAGTAGGTGAAAGAACGAGAGAAGGAAATGACCTTTTAAGAGAGATGCTAGAATCAGGAATTATCAAATATGGTGATGATTTTATGCACTCTATGGAAAACGGAGGTTGGGATCTTTCTAAAGTAGACTTAGAGGCTATGAAAGAATCTAAAGCAGCATTCGTTTTCGGACAAATGAACGAGCCACCAGGAGCAAGAGCCAGAGTAGCACTTTCTGGTCTTACATTAGCTGAATACTATAGGGATGGTGGAGAAAGTGGACAGGGTAGAGACGTTCTATTCTTCGTAGATAATATCTTCCGTTTTACACAAGCTGGTTCTGAGGTATCTGCACTTCTTGGTCGTATGCCATCTGCGGTAGGTTACCAACCAACACTTGCTTCTGAGATGGGTGCAATGCAGGAAAGAATTACTTCTACTAAGAACGGATCTATTACTTCTGTACAGGCTGTTTATGTACCTGCGGATGACTTAACTGACCCGGCTCCGGCAACTACGTTTGCTCACTTGGATGCAACTACAGTACTAGATAGAAAAATTGCTTCATTAGGTATTTATCCGGCAGTAGATCCATTGGCTTCTACTTCAAGAATCCTAGCTCCTGAAATTATCGGAGAAGAGCATTATAACTGTGCTCAAAGAGTAAAAGAAATTCTTCAAAGATATAAAGCTCTTCAAGATATCATCGCTATCCTTGGTATGGAAGAACTTTCTGAAGAAGATAAATCTGTTGTTTACCGTGCTAGAAAAGTTCAGAGATTCTTATCTCAGCCTTTCCACGTTGCAGAACAGTTTACAGGTATCCCAGGTTCATTAGTAGATATTAAAGATACTATCAAAGGATTCAACATGATTATGGATGGTGAATTAGATCATTTACCAGAAGCTGCTTTCAACTTGAAAGGAACTATTGAAGAAGCTATTGCAGCAGGACAAAAAATGTTAGCTGATAACGCTTAATAAATTAGACAAAAGATGTCAGACACAAGACATGAGACTTTAATGCTGTCTGAAATCTGAAATCTGGAATCTGAAATCTTCAAATCTAAAGAAATGAATATAAAAATTTTAACACCAGAACACGTAGTTTTTGAAGGTGAAGTAACTTCAGTATTACTGCCGGGAAAAAATGGTGAATTCCACATCATGAAAAACCACGCAGGAATCGTTTCTTCTTTAATTAACGGTAAGGTAAAATTATATGTGAATTCTATTGATGAAACGTATGCTAAAAACTTTACAAGAGAGAATGAAAAAGATTCGGTTTTTTCTTATCCTATCAAAAGCGGTGTTGTAGAATTTAATCATGATAAAGGGATTATCCTTTGTGAGTAATTAAATGAAAAGCTAAATATATTTTCAAAAAGTGTAACTTTGGTTACACTTTTTTTATGTAATGTAAAAATCTGATTTTATGAAAAAAAGTACGGTCATGTTGTTTACAGTTTTGAGTATCTTGTTTAATGCTCAGAATTTTAAAACTAAAAGGGGGATTGTAAGTCTTGATGGTGTGCACGTCGCGAAAATTTCAAATAAATCAAATCAATACACTTTTATGGATCTTAAAGAAACTCCGATCTATACAATGGAATTCATTGATAAAAGTGTTGTTGATTCTGTAAGAGATAGTTATATAACATTAAACAGGGTATATAACAGGGATAAAACAATAGAACTGGATTATATCTCTCCATCAGCTTTTTCTGGTGAAGAAAAATCGGCAGTTTATACTTCTATAAAAGGTTTGAAACTGATTGATAATAAAGGGATCAATGTTAAGAATTTAGATGAGCTTTTTACGAATATGCCTAAACGGAAGCTTGATAGTAAAACAAAAGATGCTTACGCTATAAGAAGTAAAATTGATAAACTGAAAATTGAAGTCAACAGCGTTGGCGAAATTCTAAGTAATGGTGTTCCTGTAGGGTATTTTACCAATCTACCAGTCAGCTTTGGTTCTGATGATACAATCGCCGAAAAAACCTTTGTTGATATTGAAATTTATGATGCTAAGAGTAAGTATATTGGAAAATATATTACAACCACAAAGCAGATCAAAACCGCTGGTGGGAAATCGTTTACGCTCTATAGAGAGATGTCCGGAAGGGCTTCAATATTAAAATTTCCTACCTACAAAGCTATCGCCGAACGAATGGCAATTATGGATCCTAATTTTATAAAAGTCCAAGAAAAAGTGGTAGTAGGAGCTGTGGTAAAAGATGGTGTTGAGAAATAAAAAGTAGAATCATTAGTTGAAAATTGCTGAACTATCTACGAAAAAATCAGATTACAAACTTAAAATAACACCATTATCTTTTAGCTGCTGCATAGGTTTTGAAAACCAAAATAATTCAAAATCTTCAAAACTTTCTTCAAACTGAGTTTTAAGCTGCTGAAGTGTAATTTTCTTCGCACTTTCTTTAGAATTGTCTTTAAGTATTTCCATTAACCATTCAGCTTTTTCCTGTTCCAGATCCACTTTTACAATATTGGTTTTTAAATGGAATGTAAGCTGGGTATACGGCCAGGAGTTCTGTTTTTTTGTTTTAATGTAATTCTCAGCGATCACGTTTTTATCTAAGAAAATAATTTTTGAATTTCCTTTAAATATAAAACTATCATCTTCTAAAAGACAATCGTGAATATAATCAGGGTGAATGGTTGTTTTCGGGATTTTAAAATCAAACCAATCCTGCAGAGGAATTTCAAAATTGATCCCATGCATATAATTGAATAAAGATTTCTTTAAGCCAAAACTAAATTTACTATGATCAATACCTGTTTTATCTGTAAAATCAATATCGTTATTAGCAAACAAAATTTCCTGTTTAATAGGGGTAACTCCAAACTCTTCTGGATTTAAGCCTACCGGTGAATGAGCGGTCATGGCAAACTGATGCCAAAATCCACTTTGTAAAATTCCCATTTCAAATAATTGACGAACCATCTCCAGAGAGTCGACGGTTTCCTGAACTGTTTGGGTAGGGTAGCCATACATCAGGTAAGCATGGATCATAACTCCGGCCTCAGTAAAATTTCTTGTTACCTGAGCAACTTGGTCTACCGAAATCCCTTTATCAATTAATTTTAATAAACGGTCACTGGCAACTTCCAATCCTCCGGAAACAGCTACACAACCTGAAAGTTTTAATAAAAAACAAAGATCTTTGGTAAAGCTCTTTTCAAAGCGAATATTGGTCCACCAGGTAACTACTAAATTTCTTCGTAAAATTTCCAAAGCAACTTCTCTCATTAGAGCGGGTGGTGCTGCTTCATCTACAAAATGAAATCCTGTTTCGCCTGTACTTTTAATGAGATCTTCCATTCTGTCGACCAGAATTTTTGCAGAAATAGGCTCATAAATTTTGATATAATCTAATGATATATCACAAAAAGTACATTTGCCCCAGTAGCAGCCATGTGCCATTGTAAGTTTATTCCATCTTCCATCACTCCATAAACTGTGCATTGGATTTGCAATTTCAATAACCGAAATATATCTGTCTAGCTGTAAATCGGTATATTCAGGTGTTCCTACTTGAGCTTGTTTATAATCGTGTCTTTTCGAATTGTTCTTATAAGTTACTTTTTCATTTTCTATTAAGAAAGTCCGTTTAAATTCTGCAATTTCGGATTGGCTATTTAGATTTTCGTAAAGAAGTTCAATAGGAAGTTCACCATCATCCAGTGTAATAAAATCGAAAAATTCAAAGACTCTGGCATCTTTTACTTCTCTTAATTCTGTGTTTGGGAAACCTCCGCCCATTGCAGTTTTAATGTGGGGAAAGTTATCTTTAATGTATTTTGCACATCTAAATGCTGCATACAAATTTCCAGGAAAAGGAATAGAAAAGCATACCAGTTTTGGCTGAGCAAATTCTAATTTTTCCTGAAGAATACTTAAGGTTATATGGTCAATAAATGTTTGGCCTCCGATCAGTTTTAAATACAATTCGTCAAAAGAATTAGCACTTTTTCCCAAACGTTCCGCATATCTGCTGAAACCAAAATCTGAATCTATATTTTCAATAATATAATCAGATAGGTCTTCTAAATATAAAGTACACAGATGTTTAGCTTTGTCCTGTAAACCCATGTTTCCGAAAGCAAATTCCATATCATCCAATTGGTTGAAACGGGAAGCTTCCGGTAAAAAATTCATGCTGCAGATCTGCCTTGCCAATGTGAAATTTTTACCTTGTAAGAAAAGTATAACCTGATCAATGGTTCTTAGATATTCTTCTCTTAAAGCAAAAATTCTCTGAGAATTTTCTGAAGTATTTTTAAGGTTAATTTTTTTATTAAAAATATTCTGAAGCCCGTCTTTTGAGAATAACTCCAAAATAACTTCAATCCCCAAATCAATCTGATAGCTGGAAATATTTTTGGTATTTAGAAAACCTTTAATATAAGCTGTTGCAGGATAAGGAGTGTTAAGTTGGGTAAAAGGCGGAGTGATAAGAAGCAGATCTTTCAATAGAAAAATTTTTACAAATTTATTTTAAATTATTATATTCTGTACTATAAAGACTAGCAGCTTATAAAATGTGAAGGTGTGAAGGTTATTTATTTAAACCAAACTTTGTAATTGTAAGATTTATTTTTTTCATCCATTCATTAGGTTTCGCAGAATAGCCTGAAGAAGCAATCGCTTTAACCCATTCAGTATAATTATTATTATCTTTTAGTTTAGTGTAGAGTTTCTTTTTTGAGAGCAGTCGACAAAAAGCCTCATAACTTTCTTTTACAGAGCCAAAGCTCTTAAATCTCGAAGAATTAATATCATTTTTCCCTAACATACCAAAATGATTGTTTAGGGTCTTACTGGCTTTACTGGTTCCCGCTCCGGATTCAACAATGGCAATAGCCAGTATAACCGAACTTGGAATTCCGTACTGTTTTGAGAGATTCATAGCGATATCTTTATGATTATCGATATAGGAACGTTGAGCCGTAGCGTTAGTGAAAAAAAGCAGTAGAAAAAGGCTAATAATAGCAATTCTGATATTTTTAGAATTTTTCATATAAATTCATTTTGACGTAAATTTATTAGACAAAAAGGTCATTCTATTTCAAATGACCTTTTTTATTTTTAATTAAATTTCTTTAAACTGAATATTATTTTCTTTAAGATAGCTCTCAGCCTGTTCTTTATAATGTCCACTCATTAATTTGTCGTGAATTGCTTCAAAAGCGGCAAGAGTTTCATTGATCTCAGAATCAGTATGAGATGCGGTAGGAATTAATCTTAATAGGATCATTCCTTTAGGAATTACCGGATAAACAACAACAGATGTAAATATTCTATAGTTTTCTCTTAAATCTTTTACTAAAAGAGTTGCTTCTACAGGAGTTCCCTGCATCATTACCGGAGTTACACACGTATTGCTGTCTCCAATATTGAAACCTCTTTCTTTAAGACCATTTTGTAATTTATGAGTGTTTTCCCATAATTTAGCTTTGATCTCAGGCTTTGTTCTTAAAAGCTCTAATCTTTTCAAACCTCCAATTACCATTGGCATGGTAAGAGATTTTGCAAAAATTTGAGATCTTAAATTGAATTTTAGATATCTGATGATGTCTTTGTCTCCTGCGATGAAAGCTCCAAATCCTGCCATTGATTTAGCAAAAGTAGAGAAGTATACATCAATCTGATCCTGACATCCCTGTTCTTCACCAGCCCCGGCCCCTGTTTCACCAAGAGTTCCGAATCCATGAGCATCATCTACTAATAGTCTGAAATTATATTTTGATTTCAGGTCACAGATTTCTTTAAGTTTTCCCTGTTGGCCTCTCATTCCGAAAACACCTTCAGTAACTACTAAAATACCTCCTCCTGTTTCCTGAGCTACTTTCGTCGCTCTCTGAAGGTTTTTTTCCAGACTTTCAATATCATTGTGTCTGTATGTAAATCTTTTTCCAGCATGAAGTCTTACACCGTCTACAATGCAAGCGTGAGAATCTACATCATATACAATAACATCATTTCTGCTAACCAATGCATCAATAGTGGATACCATTCCCTGGTAACCAAAATTTAATAAATAAGCGGATTCTTTTTGAACAAAGTCAGCAAGTTCTTTTTCTAACTGTAAGTGCTGTTCTGTTTCTCCAGACATTGCTCTTGCTCCCATTGGATAAAACATCCCGTATTGAGCAGCAGCTTTTGCATCAGCTTCTAATACTTCAGGATGATTACACAATCCCAAATAATCATTAGCACTCCAGAAGATTACTTCTCTTCCCTGAAACTGCATTCTAGGTCCGATAGGTCCTTCCAGTCTTGGGAAAATAAAATAACCTTCGCCATAATCTGCAAATTGTCCAAGAGGTCCTGGATTTTCTTTTATTCTGTCAAAAATATCCAACATTTTATAAGTGATTTTTTTAAGTAAAAAAGCCTTTTGTGATCTACAAAAAAGGCTTTATTTGTATGGTAATTTATTTCTATTTAATGAATTCTGTTTTAAAAACTTCATCGTAATTGTGTACACAATTATTTACAAAACCTTGCTCAGCCATCCATTTGTCACTATATACTTTAGTGATATATCTTGATCCGTGATCCGGATATATTAAAACAACAAGATCGTCTTTTGAAAATTCGTGAGATTGTGCATACTGTATCAATGCCTGTGTCACAGCTCCTGTTGTATAACCACCCATGATGGCTTCCTTTAATGCTATTTCACGAGTTCTATATGCAGACATTTCATCGTTTACCCTTACGAATTCATCTACTTTGTCAAAAAGCAAAGCAGCAGGAATCAGGTTTTTTCCCATTCCTTCAATCTGGTAAGGATGAACATCTTCTTTATTAATTTTTCCAGTTTCATGATAACTTTTCAGAATAGAACCATCTGCATCTACTCCGATAATTTTGATATCTGGATTTTTTTCTTTCAAAAATTTTCCTGATCCCGATAAAGTTCCACCAGTTCCGGTACAAGCAAAAAGATGGGTTATTTTTCCCTCCGTCTGCTCCCAAATCTCCGGTCCTGTAGTTTGGTAATGGGCATCAATATTCAACTCATTAAAATACTGATTGATATAAACGGAATTAGGCGTTTCTGAAGCAACTCTTTTTGCCACTTCATAATAAGATCTCGGGTCATTTGCTGCTACATTCGCAGGACAGACATATACCACAGCACCAAGTGCTTTCAGATAGGCAATCTTCTCCGGTTTTGTTTTGTCACTTACAGCAAGAATGCATTTGTATCCTTTGATGATGCAAACCATTGCAAGAGAGAATCCAGTGTTTCCGGAAGTGGTCTCTACAATTACAGAATCTTCTTTTAATAAACCTTTCTTCTCAGCGTTTTCTATAATATGAAGTGCGATTCTATCTTTAGTGGAATGTCCAGGATTATATGATTCTAACTTGGCATAAACAGTTGCAGGAATATCTTTCGTTACAGTATTTAGCTTCACCATAGGAGTATTTCCTATAAGGCCAAGGATATTATCGTAAACATTACTCATTATTTGTTATTTTTCAATAAAAATCTGAGGGCAAAAATACAAAAAAATAAATAATTTCTAAACTTTTGTTTGATTTCTAAGTCGCCATTAGTTAATTCGTTATTTTTCCTTCCTCAATCATTGCTCCATTATTATCGCAAATACCACACCAGTATTTTTAAAATTTGTTAAAATCGGCATAAAATGAGATAAAAGCCCTATTTTCGCGTAATTGATTTTATACTATGAAAAACTGGACTTTTAGGCAATGGAACACCGTTTTAGGGTGGGTTACTTTCGTCATTGCATTTTTCACGTACTTATCAACGATAGAACCTAAGCTTAGTTTTTGGGATTGTGGTGAGTATATTTCTTCAGCAGTTAAATTAGAAGTAACGCACGCTCCTGGAGCTGCTTTATTTCAAATTGTGGGCGCAGTAGCGGCCATTTTTGCATTAGGAAAAGGTGAAAATTATTCTATTGTCATCAATGCGATGTCCGCAATGTTCAGCGCGTTTACTATTTTATTTTTGTTCTGGACGATTACTCATTTTGTGAGAAGGCTTTTGAACAAAGATTTTGAAGAAGTAACCAAACATCAGGAAATTTCTATTTTATTTGCTGGGGTAATTGGAGCTTTATGCTTTACATTCTCGGATACCTTCTGGTTTTCTGCGGTAGAAGGAGAAGTATATTCTATGGCCTCGATGTTTATTGCGCTTTTGGTCTGGCTGATTACAAAATGGGAAAATGAATACAGTGCCGCGGATAATGAGAGATGGATTATTCTTATTTTCTTTATTGTAGGACTTTCTGTAGGGGTACACATGATGTGTATGTTATCAATTCCTGCTATTTGCTTAGTATACTACACCCGAAATTATAAATTTACCTGGAAAAATTTTATCTGGGCTAACTTAATTACACTTGGAATTCTGATCATTGTATTTAAAATTATCTTCCCATTGATCATGACGATGTTTGGGAAACTTGAAATATTCTTTGTTAATGGTTTAGGACTTCCTTTCCACTCAGGAACTATCGTAGCGTTTATTCTTATGATTGTCCTTTGTTATTTAATTATTAAATATGCGAGAAGAAGTAAAAAAAATGTTTATCAAACGGTTGCATTATCTGTAGTTTATATGATGATAGGTTTTTCATGTTGGATGGTAATTCCGATCAGAGCCAATGCAAATCCACCAATGAACCTTAATGATCCGGATACAGCAATTGGTATGCTGGATTATTATAACAGAGAGCAGTATGGAGACTGGCCAACAATTTACGGACAGAACTATACAGCATTCCTTGATGCAAATGGAATTGAAAAAAATGAAGATGGAAGTTTTAAAACACAGAAAACAGGAGAGATCTTCGAAAAAGATGAAAAAACGGGGACCTACAGAAAAACAGGAGATCGTTTTAATTATGTATTCAGTAAATCCCAGGTAAGTTTAATGCCAAGGATGTTTAATGAAGATAAAGCAGTAATGGCTAATTACATTTCAATGTACGGAGCACCTGACTTTACTTTTAACTATGGAAATGAAGATGTAGCAGATAATCCTCAGGCTAAACAGATTTTTGAAGAACTAAGAAAGAAATACGAAGATAAATCTATTACCGCAGCAGATTATTTAAAAGTAAAACCATATGATCTTATTACGGTTCAGAAGCCTTCTCTGGCTCAGAATATGGACTACTTTATTACTTTTCAGAACGGATATTACTTTGTAAGATACCTGTTGTGGAACTATGTGGGTAGACAGAATGATCTGGAAGGAAATATGGAAAATACAAAAGGAAACTGGATTTCAGGTTTTTCTTTTATTGACAATGCTTTGTGGGGTAATCAGGATAAAATGCCTGCTAAGTTCAAAAATGAAAGTACGGTTGCCTTTTTCTTCTTACCGTTGATCTTGGGATTAATAGGTTTCTTCTTTCAGCTTAACAGAGACTTTGGAAGGTTCTACGCTATATTATCATTATTTGTGATCACAAGTGTTGGAATCGTCTTTTATACGGGAGTAAAACCTTTTGAACCAAGAGAGAGAGATTATGCTATGGTGGGCTCCTTCTACGCATTTGCCATTTGGATAGGTTTAGGTGCAGGAGCTATCTTGTGGTTTGTACAATCTAAAATTAAATCCAACGCTGCGAATATTATTGCAGGGATTGTTTTATTGGGAGTACCTTTTATGATGGGATTCCAGAATTATAATGTACACGATAGGAGTAACAGATATACTGCCTATGATTATTCATACTCAGTGTTAAAATCCTTACCTAAAGAAGATATCTTATTTGTGTATGGAGATAATGATACGTATCCGGTTTGGGGACTTCAGGAAACAGAAAACTTCCGTGATGATGTAAAAGTAGTTAACTTTACTCTTTTATCCACTCCATGGAATATTGATCAGGTAAAGAGAAAGACATATAATGCGAATCCTATTCCTAGTCAGTTAACACATGAGGATTACAGAGATGGAGTGAATGATCAGATCTATCTGATGAAAAAAGAGGACTGGCAAAATATTTTCAGTAACCTTCAGGAACAGGGAGCTCCTTCAACAGAATTCCAATCCTTTAAAAAATACCTTACACAGGATTCTATTACCCTTAAAGAAGCAATCAATTTCATTAAGATGAAATCCCCTGAAAAGGATGAAGTACTGAAAATGATATTTGGTGAAGCACGTTATGAGAAATACAATTTTCTACCGGTAAGCAAATTTATTCTACCTGTTAATAAAGAGAATGCCTTAAAAGCAGGAATCATTAATCAGGCTGATTTACCAAATACGGTGAATCAGATCATGATCGATTATAAAGCGAATACACTCTATAAAAATAATCTGATAATGTTTGATATTCTTGCCAACTTCGATTGGAAAAGACCGATTAATTTCTCTTCTGGAGGAATCTATGACAGTGAGAATATTTTCTATTTAGATGATTATCTTCAATTGGATGGTTTCAGTTATCGTTTGATTCCTATTCATACACCTCCAAATTCTGATGGTGATATGGGTAGAGTAGATGCCAATTCACTATATAATGTGGTGAAAAACTTCAAATGGGGTAATTTTAAAGATCTTAATGCTCATTTTGATGAAACCGCTACTTCTAATATTATCAGCTACAGAAGTGCTGCAAGTAGAGCAGCAGCTGCTCTTTCTCTAAATGGCCAAAAAGCTAAAGCGGTTGAATTATTGGATCTTGCAGCAAAAGAAATTCCTGTAGAAAAGTATAATGATCCCCGTTCATTAAGTTCTATCGTTTATGGATATATTGTGGCAGGTCAGGAGCAGAAAGGATTGAAACTGGCAGAAACACTTAAGAAAGGAATTTTTGAAGAATATGATTATTATTTAAGCCTTACTCCAAGTGAGCAAAGATATCTGAGAAGACAAATGGGGTCCAAACCAATGGAATATTCTCTTGTTGTTTCATCTGTTACTAATGCCTACAAAGCGATCGGACAAAAAGATAAAGCCTATGACTATCTTGTGAAATCGATAGAGCCAATTGATAAAAAGTTCAATGTGTTCGTAAAAGATCTTCAACAGATGGGTAAAGAGAAGGCAATGAGTGAATCTGAAAATGTACAGAAGATCACACCATTCTATCAGTACTTATTTGATATCATGGAACCTTTTGATTCTACTTATTCAAAAGAAAAGGAAAATCAGATTACTACAGCCATTATGAAAGCAACACAATAGAAAGCATAATTTTAAAAACGGAACTTGGTTCCGTTTTTTTATTGCCCTATTATTCTGTTAAGCTTTTAATTAATACTAAAACAATGGAATATAATGAGTTGTATTCCGTTGTTTAATTACATAAGTCCTAACGGTATTCCTAAAAAGTTAAAGTTCAAAAATAAATATTCACCATTAAGTAAATTATTTTAACAAATGTTATCAGAAAGCCTTGAAAAAAGTATCTTTGGAACTTTACTGGAGTGTATCCTGAATTTGATAAAAAATTTATTTAGAAAAGGTTATTAGAAATTAATTTTTATATGAAGAATTGGACTTTTAAGCAATGGAACACCGTTTTAGGGTGGGGAATTTTCATCATTGCACTTTTTACATATTTATCAACAATAGAGCATTATTTGAGTTTCTGGGATTGTGGGGAGTATATTTCTTCAGCAGTTAAACTAGAAGTAACACACGCTCCTGGAGCTGCTTTTTTTCAGATCATGGGCGCAGTAGCTGCCATTTTTGCATTTGGAAAGGAAGATAATTATGCTATTGTCATCAATGCGATGTCTGCGCTGTTCAGCGCATTTACTATTTTATTCTTGTTCTGGACGATTACTCATTTTGTAAGAAGGCTTTTGAAAAAAGAATTTGAAGAAGTAACCAAACATCAGGAAATTTCTATTTTATTTGCAGGCGTAATTGGAGCATTATGTTTCACTTTCTCCGATACCTTCTGGTTTTCTGCGGTAGAGGGAGAAGTTTATTCAATGGCCTCGATGTTTATTGCGCTTTTGGTCTGGCTGATTACAAAATGGGAAAATGAATATAATGCGGTTGACAATGAGAGATGGATCATCCTTATCTTCTTTATTGTAGGACTTTCTGTGGGTGTGCACATGATGTGCATGTTATCAATTCCTGCTATTTGCTTAGTATACTACACCCGAAATTATAAATTTACCTGGAAAAATTTTATCTGGGCAAATTTAATTACACTTGGTATCCTGATCATTGTATTTAAAATTATCTTCCCATTGATCATGACGATGTTTGGGAAACTTGAAATATTTTTTGTTAATGGTTTAGGACTTCCTTTCCACTCAGGAACTATTGTAGCGTTTCTTCTTATGATTGTTCTTTGTTATTTAATTATTAAATATGCAAGAAAGACGAAAAGAAATATACTTCAAACCATTGCATTATCGATAGTTTATATGATCATTGGTTTTTCATGTTGGATGGTGATTCCGATCAGAGCCAATGCAAATCCACCAATGAACCTTAATGATCCGGATACAGCAATTGGTATGCTGGATTATTATAACAGAGCTCAGTATGGAGACTGGCCAACAATTTACGGACAGAACTATACAGCATTCCTTGATGCAAATGGGATTGAAAAAAATGAAGATGGAAGTTACAAGACGCAAAAGACCGGTGACATTTATGAAAAAGATGAAAAAGCGGGTATCTACAGAAAAACGGGAGATCGTTTTAATTATGTATTCAGTAAATCCCAGGTAAGTTTAATGCCAAGGATGTTTAATGAAGATAAGGATGTAATGGCTAATTACATTTCAATGTATGGAGCACCTGATTTTACTTTTAATTATGATAACGAAGAGGTAGCAGATAATCCTCAGGCTAAACAGATTTTTGAAGAACTAAGAAAGAAATATGAAGATAAATCTATTACTGCATCAGATTATTTAAAAGTAAAAGAATATGATCTAATAAAGGTT
Source organism: Chryseobacterium sp. ISL-6 (assembly GCF_018613715.1). Taxonomy (GTDB): domain Bacteria; phylum Bacteroidota; class Bacteroidia; order Flavobacteriales; family Weeksellaceae; genus Chryseobacterium; species Chryseobacterium paludis. The sequence goes on from NZ_JAGGPT010000001.1 coordinate 201,557, forward strand.
CAAAAACCTTCCCTGGCTCAGAATATGGATTATTTCTTTACCTTTCAGAACGGATATTATTTCGCCAGATACCTGATGTGGAACTTTGTCGGAAGGCAAAATGACAGGGAAGGTCACATGGAAAGTACCAATGGGAATTGGATCTCAGGTTTTTCTTTTATTGACAATGCTTTGTGGGGTAATCAGGATAAAATGCCTGCTAAGTTCAAAAATGAAAGTACAGTTGCCTTTTTCTTCTTACCGTTGATCTTGGGATTAATAGGTTTCTTCTTTCAGTTAAACAAAGATTTTGGAAGGTTCTATGCATTGCTGTCTTTATTTATATTGACAGGAGCTGGAATTGTTTTTTATACCGGAGTAAAACCCTTTGAAGTTAGAGAAAGGGATTATGCTATGGTGGGCTCCTTCTATGCATTTGCCATTTGGATAGGTTTAGGTGCAGGAGCTATTTTATGGTTCTTGCAATCTAAAATAAAGTCGAATGGAGCAAATATCGCAATAGGAGTACTCTTATTAGGAGTGCCATTTATGATGGGCTTCCAGAACTACAATGTACATGACCGTAGTCGTAAATCTGCGGCTCATGATTATGCTTATTCATTTATAAAGTCTTTACCAAAAGAGGATATTATATTTCTTTATGGAGATAATGATACATTTCCGGTTTGGGCAATTCAGGAGACAGAAAGATTGCGTGATGATGTAAAATCAGTTAATTTCACGTTACTTTCGACTCCGTGGTATTGTGATCAGGTAAAGAGAAAGACATATAATGCGAATCCTATTCCGGGACAGCTGACCCATGATGATTATAAAGACGGGGTTAATGATCAGATCTATGTAATGAAAAAGGAAAACTGGCAGAATATTTTCAGTAACCTTCAGGAGCAGGGAGCTCCTTCAACAGAACTTCAATCTTTTAGAAAATATCTTACTCAGGATTCTATTACCCTTAAAGAAGCAATGAGTTTTCTTAAGATGAAATCTCCGGAGAAGGATGAGATTTTGAAAATGATCTTTGGAGAAACACATTATGAGAAATACAATTTCTTACCGGTAAGCAAATTTATTCTACCTGTTAATAAAGAAAATGCCTTAAAAGCAGGAATCATCAATCAGGCGGATTTACCGAATACAGTAAATCAGATCATGATCGATTATAAGGCAAATACACTTTTTAAAGGAAACCTTATGATGTTTGATATTTTTGCCAATTTCGATTGGAAGAGACCGATTAACTTCTCCTCAGGAGGGGTCTATGACAGTGAGAATATTTTTTATCTGGATGATTATTTGCAGTTTGATGGCTTCAGTTATCGACTGGTTCCTATTCATACACCTCCAAATCCTGAAGGCGATATGGGTAGAGTAGATGCCAATTCACTATACAATGTGGTGAAGAACCTCAAATGGGGCAATTTTAAGGATCTTAAAAATCATTACGATGAAACAGCAACATCGAATATTATAGGCTATAGATCAACAGTTAGCAGAGCTGTGGGAGCATTATCTTCAAGTGGCCAAAAAGCTAAAGCGGTTGAATTATTGGATCTTGCAGCAAAAGAAATTCCTGTAGAAAAGTATAATGATCCCCGTTCCTTAAGTTCTCTTGTTTATGGATATATTGTGGCAGGTCAGGAACAGAAAGGATTGAAACTGGCAGAAACACTTAAGAAAGGAATTTTTGAAGAATATGATTATTATGCAAGTCTTAGTCGTGGTGAACAAAAGTATTTAAGGAGACAAATGGGATCCAAACCGATGGAATATTCTCTTGTTGTTTCATCTGTTACTAATGCCTACAAAGCGATCGGACAAAAAGATAAAGCCTATGACTACCTTGTGAAATCTATAGAACCTATAGACAAAAAGTTCAATGTGTTTGTGAAAAACCTCCGACAGATGGGTAAAGAGAAAGCTATGAGTGAATCTGAAAATGTACAGAAGATCACGCCATTCTATCAGTATTTATTTGATATCATGGAACCCTTTGATTCTACTTATTCCAAGAAAAAAGAAGATCAGATTACCACATCTATTATGAAAGCAACACAATAGAAAATATATTTAAAACGGAACTTCGGTTCCGTTTTTTGTTATTGTATTCATAAATTTTTAAGATTATATTTGTGCCATTAAAGAAGCACAATGTCAGAAAGAACAAATAAACTCCCAATTTATGCTGTAATTTTTACAGTTATTTTTAAGCTCCTCTTTTTATTGACGCACCATATTCAGGAAGACGCATTCATCACCTGGAGAGTTGCTCAAAACCTAATGGATTATGGGGTGATTGGATTTAATGGCGAAACCAGAATTTCAGCGTCAACAACCCATTTATATGTTTTTGTTTCTTATCTGTTCAATCTTATATTTGGGAAAGAATATTTCATTGAACCTCTTCTTATTTTTAATTCAATTCTTTTCACAATAGGGAGTTTGTTTTTATCTCATTTACTCCTAAAAAATCCCTGGCATAAAGCAATTTTTATTTTCCTGTTTGGGATATTACCGCCTTCTATAAAAATTTCTATCCTGGGCATGGAATATGGGATTCTCTTCTTTTTAGAAATGGCTTTGCTGTATTATGGGTTTAAAAAAGAAAAAAAATGGGCGTTTATAGTACTTCCGATACTGATCTTATTTACAAGAATTGATACCGTAATTTTCCTGGGAATCGTTTTTTTAATTGATATTTTCTGGAATAAAAAAGTAAGATGGAGCTATATCATAGGTGGTGTATTAGGTGTTTCTGTTGCCCTTGTTTTTAACTGGTTTTATTTCGGCGAATGGGTTAATAATACCATTGTTGCCAAAAAACTTCTTTACGACAAGAATTTTACATTTAGCCAGGATGTGGAATATTTTATGACCAATTACGGAAACTTCTGGGGCATGTTAAAATTACCTGGAAATTTCAATCCATTCACCATACTTGTTCTGATCTTTGAACTGGTTTGTTTTATATTTCTGATCCGTCAGAAAGAAAAAAGAAATTATTTTCTATGGATGATCTTTCTTTTCGGTTGGGTAAAACAATTGATCTTTCTGTCCCAAAAAAGTCTTTTTGACTGGTATTACTGGGTTCCGCAGATCTTACTTTTTGTTCCTGTTTTAATATTTGTATTGGAGCAAAAGGTTAAAAGAAACCTATGGCTGTTTCTGCTAATTATCATCTATATTCTACCCATGTTGCTTTTTCAGACTATTCATTCTATTGCAACAGGAAATGGGGAATGGAATTACAGAAGGTCAATTGGAATATCTCTAAACTTTTACGAGAAAGATAAAAAGCAATGGATATTATTGGAACCGGCAGGATATATTCCTTATTTCTCGGGATTAAAGACCATTGATGAAGTAGGATTGGTAGATAAGAAGATTCAGAGTGAAATAAAGAAGGATAAAGCACATTACTGGATTAATACCGTAAAACACAGGAAACCAAAATATCTGCTTTCGTACAATGATTTATTTAAGACTCCGGATGCTGAATATTATAGGACCCACTATAGATTATTAGAAGAATTCAGAATTAAGGATCATCTTAAAAGTAACAATACAATTCTTGAAAAGATTTATAAGCTGAAACCTTCGGGAACGGATTATAATTTATATGTGAGAATTAAGAATTGAGGATTATGTATTATTTCGCTAAATTCATTACCTACAACCTTTAATCTGCAACCTATATAATATAAAACTAAAAATATGAAATACTGTGCTTTTCTTAGAGGTGTCAATGTAAAAGGAACAAATATGAAAATGGCTGATGTCTGCAACGTTTTTAAAGATGCAGGAATGGAAAATGTAAGTTCTATTTTGGCATCAGGAAATATTGTTTTTTCTTCAGAGAAGAATGTATCCGATTTAAAGAAAATTCTTGAGAAATCAATGTCGGAGTATTTTTCTTACGAAGCTTTTTTGTTTATTAAATCTTTAAAAGAGATAGAGAATTTCTGGAGTGGAAACCCTTTTGAAAAAAATGAAAATTTCCATAGTTATACTTTTGTTGGAAATAAAGGAGTAGAAGCGGTTTTAATGAAAGAATTTGAAGAGTCTTCTAAGGTTGAAAATGAAAAAGGAGAAATCATTAATGATATTTTTTACTGGCAGGTTCCTAAAGGAAATACGTTAGATTCCAGCTTTGGTAAAATTTTAGGTAAAAAAAGCATGAAAGACCAGTTTACAAGCAGAAATATCAATACTTTTGAAAAGATTTTAAAAAAAATGAATTCTTAATAACAGTATCGTTTCTTAATTGTTTTATTAAAACCTTACTATTAAAATTTTGTTTAGACTCTTAATACTATTAAGGTTTTAAATTATTTCCGATTCTGAAACTTTATAAGTATTTTTACTGAACTTTTAATTATAATAAAATGATTCAGTATTTAGATAATATCCAACACAAAGATTCAAAAAACTTTTTTCTTACAGCAGGTCCTTGTATTATTGAAGGGGAAGATATGGCGTTGAGGATTGCAGAGAAGATAATAGAAATTACCAATAAATATAACATTCCATATATTTTTAAAGGAAGCTTTAAGAAAGCTAACAGAAGTAGAGTAGATTCATTTACTACTATTGGTGAGGAAAAATCTTTAGAAATTCTAAAAAAAGTTGGAGAGACTTTTAATATTCCAACCACTACAGATATTCATGAAAATGAGCACGCAGCTTTAGCGGCTCAGTATGTAGATGTTTTACAGATCCCTGCATTTCTAGTACGTCAGACCGATCTATTGGTTGCTGCAGCAGAAACAGGAAAATGTGTTACCTTGAAAAAAGGACAATTCCTTTCTCCGGAATCCATGAAATTTGCTGTTCAGAAAATAACGGATTCTAATAATCAGAAAGTAGCGATCATTGAAAGAGGAAACTCTTTCGGATATACAGATTTAATCGTTGATTATAGAGGTATTCCAACGATGAGACAATATGCGCCTGTTATTCTGGATGTTACGCATTCTCTACAACAGCCTAATCAAAACTCTGGTGTTACAGGAGGAAGACCGGACTTAATTGAAACCATTGCTAAAGCAGGAATTGCTGTTGGAGCAGATGGACTTTTTATAGAAACACATCCTACACCAGAAACTGCATTATCTGATGGAGCCAACATGTTAAGATTAGATTTATTAGAAGATTTGTTACAAAAATTAACAAGAATTAGAGAATCGATTTTGTAGTTGTTAAAAAATACTTAATTTTAGAAATTCTTAAAACATTTCTTTTGAAAAAACTAGTTTTACCACTGAGCCTTATGGTTCCCATGTTAGTGTTCTCTCAAACAAAAAAGAAAGATACTACAAAAGTCACAGATATTGAGGAAGTCGTGTTCCAGAAAAAAGTCGTAGGACGAACAACTGACCTTAGTACTGTAAAAATTTCAGCTAAAGACGCTAAAAATGTTGCTAGTATTTCCGGAGGAATAGAAGGGATCCTTAAAACCCTGCCATCCGTAAACTCCAACACAGAGCTTTCTTCGCAATATATGGTTCGTGGTGGAAACTATGATGAAAACCTTATTTATATTAATGATATTGAAATTTACAGACCTTTCCTGATTAGAAATTCTCAACAGGAGGGATTGAGTATCATTAATCCGGATATGGTGTCAACAGTTAATTTCTCGGCAGGAGGTTTTGAACCAAGATATGGAGATAAAATGTCTTCTGCTTTAAATATCTATTATCGGGAACCCGAAAAATTTGAGCTCTCAGGAGAAGCAAGTTTAATTGGTGGAAGATTGACCGCAGGTTTAGCTTCAAAGAATAAAAAACTGACAGCCTTATTTTCTGGAAGATACAGAAATACAAACCTTGTTCTGAATACTTTGAAAGAAGATACTAACTTTAATCCTACTTATTGGGATTTCCAGTCTTATATCAACTATCATATCAATCCGAAGCTAAGTCTCTCATTCGTAGGATACTATTCTAAGAATGATTACGAAATGATCCCCAAAGAAAGAAGTGTTGATTTTGGAAGTCTTCAAAGACCTCTTAATCTAACTGTTTTTTATGCTGGAAAAGAAAATGACAAGTATAAAAACATGATGGGAACTCTTTCTATGAACTACAAACCATCAGATCAATGGAAGTTCACCTTGGATGCTTTTGCGTACCAAAACCGTGAAAGAGAATATTATTCTATACAATCTCAATATATACTACAGACCTTTGATCCTATCACAGGAGCACCTCTTACAACATATGATACAGGAGGACAAATAGATCATGCAAGAAATGACCTTTTTGTAAGGACTTATGGAACACAGCTCAGAGGACGTTTTTCACCTAATGTAAACACAGATATTGAAGTTGGATTTAAATTTGAAAAAGAAAATCTGAAAGATCTTACCAATGAATGGAAATTGGTAGACTCTGCGGGATATAGTACTCCGGTAGCTATTGATGATCCAAGATTTGGAACTCCTGGAGATCTTAAATTATTCTATAGAATCGCTGGTCAAAATGCCATTGAACCCACAAGGTTATCTGCTTACGCACAATATTCACAGAAATTTTACTGGGGAACGAAAAAAGTTTTCATTAATGCTGGAGCAAGAGTTTCTCACTGGAGTTTTAATAATGAGACTATTTTCTCTCCACGTGTACAATTTGCTGTTAAACCTGATTGGGAAACTGATATGCTTTTCAGGCTTTCAGGAGGGGTATATTATCAGGCACCTTTCTACAAAGAAATTAAAGATCTGGATGGAAACTTTAACAATACAATAAAATCTCAGCGTTCGTTACAGGTGATTTTAGCGAATGATTATGAATTCCAGATGTATGACCGTCCATTTAAATTGACGACAGAAGCTTACTATAAAAAAATGGATGATCTTATTCCATACTACATGGATAATGTAAGAATCCGTTATTCTGGTAATAATAATGCTACTGGTTATGCTTATGGAATTGATACCAGATTATTTGGTGAATTTGTACCAGGGATCGATTCTTGGTTATCTGCAAGTTATGCCAGAGTGTATGAAAATATTGATGGGAAAGGAAATATTCCAAGACCTACCGATCAAAGGTTAAGGTTTGCGATGTTCTATCAGGATTATATGCCTCAATATCCTTCAATGAGGGTGAATCTTACACTAACTTATGCAATGGGACTACCAACTGGAGCACCAATTATATTAGACCAGAATGGTGCGCCTGACGTAAATGCTGCTTATCAATATCAGAGAACATTACCTTCCTATAAAAGAGTGGATATCGGGTTGTCTAAAGTATTTATCGATTCTAAAGATAAAAAGCAGAAATATGGATTCTGGGGCAATTTTGAAGAATTAATTTTGGGAGTACAGGTTTTCAATGCATTTAATATTAGAAATACAGTAGCCAATCAATGGATTACAGATGCGAATACCAATTTTATGTATCCTGTTCCAGTTCGATTAACAGGAAGATTCTTTAATGTGAAACTTGAATTTAAGATTAAATAAATAGTTATTTGGCAGCAGATATAAAGTATTAAGTAGCAAAGGTTGGAAATCTGCTCAATCTGCATAATGCGCGAGAAATAAAGACAATATAAACTTCTGAAATTTTCAGGAGTTTTTTATTTGCTGTTTTCCGAATTTTATAACAACATTACATAATTTTATAACAATTGCTAGAAAGTTATTTTTACCTTTGCTTCAGCATATGAAAAAGATTCTTGCCATATTGTTTTCTGTTTTCTACTTTGGATTTTCTTCCGGAGCAGTTTTCAGTGTACATTATTGTATGCAGGAAATGGTATCAGTAAGTCAGAAGACAGATGATATTTGTGCTAAATGCGGTGTTAAAACTAAAAAGGATTGTTGTAAAACAGAAATCAAAGTTGTAAAAGTTGATGATTCACAAAAATCAGATTTCTTAAAAATTGATTTTTTAAAACAGATTGCTGAATTTCAAAACCATGAGTTTTTCTTTACGGATCACTCTTTTTCAGCTGTAAAATTTACATCAATTCAGATCAATGCACCACCTGAAAATCGATCTATACCTATCTTTATTACACATTGTAATTTCAGAATTTAGAATTAAGTTCTTCGTTTAATGGTTTCATTATAACGAACGGCAAGTTTTGTCGCAATAGGCGACTCTCAGTTATTCTTATTAAAAACTTATTTAATTCTAAATTTTAAAACAATGAAAAAGTATATCGTAACCGCAGTATTCTCTTTATTTTCAATGATTTTTGTGTCTGCACAATCAAAATCAAATCCTCAGGTTTCAAAGTTATATAAAAATTATATTGCTATTAAAACAGCATTGGCATCCGATGATGCTGATAAAACGTCAAAAGCAGCATCAGAATTCATTAAAACGGCTTCAACAATTGACTATAAAGTAGTTTCAGAAGGAAACTTAACGATTCTTAAAAAAGATGCTACCGCTATTTCTGAGGCCAGAAGCATCAATACACAAAGAGAGACTTTTCTTAATCTCTCTGATAATATGATTGCATTAACAAAGCAATTTAAACTTTCAGAAAAACCAATTTTTGTTCAGTACTGCCCAATGGCTGATGGAAGTTGGTTGAGTGATGAAAAGCAAATTGTAAATCCCTATTACGGAAGTAAAATGCTTTCATGTGGAAATGTTAAAACTGAGATTAATTAATTTTTATATTGATCTATAAAATAGTAAGTTGTATAGTTTAAATTATAATTCACTTTAATTGATTAATTGAACTATACAGCTTTAAATAAACTCGAAATATTATGAGAAAAATAATAATATTTCTGATGTTTTTGTTCTCTGTTTTTACTTTCACACAATTGACAAAAACTTACTATACCTGTCCAATGCATTCTGAAGTAGTTTCCCAAAAACCTGGAGACTGCCCGAAATGTGGAATGACCTTAGTAAAAAAAACTGTTGCCATTAAGCCTAAAGTTATTTCAAAACCTACAGCTAGGCCAATTGAAAAACAAGAAACAAAGACTCAGGATATAAAGAGAAATAATAAGCCTGAGGCAGAGAAAAGGAGTTATGTAAAAATAACCTCTAAAGCTCAACCTATCTCTAACCCTAAAACGCTCTCAAAATCCCAGATAGCTTATAGTTGTCCGATGCACCCAGAGGTAATTTCCGATAAACCGGGAAAATGTCCTAAGTGTGGGATGGATTTGGTAGAAAAGGAAGATCAGAAACAAAAGACGGTAGAAAATCAGAAAGAAGAGACCTCAGTTTTAAGAAGAAATTCTGAGAACGGTAAAATTACTTTTGGGGGTAAAACCGTTCGTTATGATCTGTATGTTAAAGATACGATTGTCAACTTTACAGGGAAGAACAGAAGAGCTATTGCGGTAAACGGTAAGTTACAGGCTCCGACCTTATATTTTACAGAAGGTGATACCGCTGAAATTTATCTTCATAATATGCTAAAGGAAAACACAGGATTTCATTGGCATGGAGTTATTCTGCCCAATGAACATGATGGAGTTCCATACCTTACCACAAAACCTGTAATACCTGGAGAAACTCATCTATATAAATTTAAAGTTTCTCAAAATGGGACCTATTGGTATCATTCGCATCAGGGACATCAGGAACAGATTGGCATGAATGGTATTTTAGTTTTCAAGAAAAGGGAAGGAGAACCGGCAGAGCAGTATACAAAGGAAATCCCTGTACTACTTGGAGATTGGAGTGATGAAGATCCAATGCAGATTGCCAGGAGACTACATATGGCCAATACAGATTGGTATGCTATTAAGAAGAATGCTGTTCAAAGTTATTGGGAAGCTATTAAATCTGGAAATTTTGGAACAAAAGCCCTGAATGAATGGAAAAGAATGGAGGCGATGGATGTAAGTGATGTGTATTATGATAAATTTCTCATTAACGGATTGCCAAGTTCTGAGTATTCCAATCTAAAAGCTGGAGATAAAGTAAGGCTAAGAGTGGCAAACGGTGGATCTTCAACCTACTTTTGGTTAAATTATGGTGGCGGAAAAATTAAAGTCGTGGGTAATGATGGAAATGATGTAGTTCCTACAGAAGTTGATCGTCTGATCGTAGGAGTTTCTGAAACCTATGATATTGAGGTGACCATTCCTGAAGATAAAAGTTTTGAATTTCGCGCTACTTCGGAAGACCGAATTGGACATTCTTCACTTTGGCTGGGATCAGGAGAAAAGGTAGAAGCTCCTGATTTACCAAGATTAAAACTTTTTGAAGGAATGAAGATGATGAATGGAATGATGGAAATGAGTGGAAATATGAAGCCTATGAATATGACTATGGGTAACCAGATGATGGATATGAATGAAGTGATGTACCCTGAACTTTCTGAAAGCCAGCGGAAAATGACGATGAAGCATATTAATGAAATGATGGGGGTGAAAACAAAAGATGAAAAAGAGGATCATTCCCAACATTCTGGAATGGATATGAAAGAGGAAAAAACGATTAAAAGGCTTTCCTATAATATTTTAAAAGCTCTTGAAAAAACAATCCTTCCAACCGAAAATGTCAGAGAGCTTAAGTTTACATTGGAAGGTAACATGAACCATTATCTGTGGACTCTAGATAATAAAACAGTGACGGAAACGGATAAGATTTTGGTTAAGAAAGGAGAGATTCTGAGAATTACAATGTATAATAATTCGATGATGCGACATCCAATGCATTTGCACGGACATGATTTTAGACTGATCAATTCAAAAGGAGAGTACTCACCACTAAAAAATGTAGTGGATATTATGCCAATGGAAACAAACACGATAGAATTTGTTGCTAATCAGGATGGCGACTGGTTTTTTCACTGTCACATTTTATACCATATGATGGCTGGAATGGGAAGGATATTTAGCTATGAGGATTCTAAACCCAATCCTCAGCTTCCAAACAGGAAGTTAGCCTGGAAAAATTTCCTTAAGGATAACAGAATGGTGAGCTCAATGGCGATGCTGGATATTGCAAGCAATAAAATACATGCTGAAACCATGACGATGTTCGGACCGAGATGGGCTAATCTGAATGAATTTCATTCCAATTGGAACTTCGATCATTTTGATGGAAATTTTAAAGTAGGAAGATTCTTAGGGAAATTCCAATGGGCACTTCCTTATGCCGGTTTTAGGATTCAGAAGAATCATGAGATCATGGAAAGACAAATGACAGAAGAGATGGGAATGAAGTATGAGGGTAAGAAAACCTGGTTTGGACAAAACATCGCCTCAAAGAATAAGGCTACTTTCATTGTGGGTGCACAATACCTTTTGCCTATGTTGATTACAGCAGATGCAAGTGTAGATCAGAATGGAAAAGTATTACTGGAGCTAAGCAGGGAGGATATTCCGATTTCCAGAAGGATAAGAGGAAACTTTAGTCTTAATTCTGATGGAGAATTTACTACAGGACTACGGTATATCGTACAAAAATGGTTCTCAATTTCAGGAAATTATGATAATGAAATGGGTTGGGGAGCAGGTGTTACACTGACTTATTAAATAAAAAAAACCGTCTCATCACTGAGGCGGTTTTTTCTTGCTTTATATTTGAAAGTGGTATATTTATTTTATGATATAAATTTAAAAAAAACAGATCACTTTACAAAAGATTAATTGAATGCATGATGAAAGAAAAAGTATATAGTGTTGATAATTATTTGGATATGACTATCATTGAAGGAATTGCTGACTTCAGTGGCCAACCTTACTATTATGCAAATATTTTTTCTGAAAAGGAGGATGACTGGACGGATGAATATCTATTAACGCCTTTATCAGAAGATATTTTTAAACTGGGAAAAGAAATTTGGAATTATTGGCTCTATTGGTTGGATACGTCTAATGAAACGAAAATCCCGCATTCTGTTGAATATGCTAAAGAGAGAAAAATTAAATCTTTTGAAAGCTTGAATATAATAAATGGATCTAGTGAAGAGTGGGTAAAAGCAGAAAAAAATTATCAAAATCAACTTGTCTTTGATAATTATTTAAAACTTAATACCCCAAGAATAAAAGTGAAAGGTATATTTAGTGGAAAAATCGACGGGACAGAAACATTTGTAGAATGGGGTGATTAGGATCATATGATGACTAATTCGTTACATTTCCAGCGTCGCTATTTTTTCAATCATTTTTTTGTTGATACTTTCAGGGATAATACCTATTAAAAAATTACGGAGAGAGGTTCCATATTGCCATTGTGAAATGTTTCCAACCTGTCGGCTTGTACTGACAATATAATCTACTTTTTTTCTTCTTATTTTTTGAAAGTCTTCAAAAACAGAATTGAAATTTTTACTCTTTTCTAATAATTTACCAATAATGTAAGCATCTTCTATTGCCTGGCAAGCTCCCTGACCCATATTAGGAGTCGTTGCGTGCGCAGAATCACCAATGAGGCATAAGTTGTCTGAATGCCATTTTGGGATGGGAGAAAGGTCTGTAATGTCGTTGAAAATAATATTTTTAGGATCTGTTGCTTCTAAAATTTTAATAACTAAAGGATCAAAATCGCTATAAGTAGAAAGCAGATCAGTATCCGGGTTCAGATTTTTGTCTTTGATCACTGCATACCAATAGACTTTTTTATCTGATATTCTTACAAAGCCAAAGCGTTTACCAACTCCCCATGTCTCAAGGGCTTCCTGATTATATTTTTCCGGTAATTCAAAATCGACCAGTCCACGCCAGCATTTTTGTTTTGTATCCCGGATTGTTCCTGTTTTTAGAATTTGATTACGAATGTTTGATTTAATTCCATCAGCGCCAAAAACAACAGTACTTTCTATTTCCTCTCTATTTTCAAAATGGAGATGGTAATTTTCTTTTTTTATAATTTGTTTTAAGTTATAATTGAGCTGAATGTTTTCAATACCCATGTTTTCAGCGAGAATTCTCTGTAATTCTGCTCTGTGAATCGCCACATTACATGAATTAAATTTCTTTTCAAATTCAAGGCTATTGGTATCAGAAATAGGTTTTAGATATTGATTGGTAATCGATATTTTATGGATTTTATTACCGGCTTCTTCAATTTTCTGTTTTAATCCCAACTGATCAAAAACCTGCATGGCATTCATAGCCATCATAATTCCGGCCCCCACTGGTTTTATTTCCGGTACAGAATCATAGATACTAAAATCCATATGTTGCTGTTTTAGGATATTTCCAAGTGTTAAACCGCCAATTCCGGCTCCAATTATTGAAATAGAATTCATAAGCAGATGAAGTTGTTAATTTGAAAGTTTGTTTTACATCGTCAGAATGTAATTTTCTGATACTTTTGTGAAGCCATATTTTTCAAAGAAATGATGTGCTCCTTTATTATCTATCCCACTTTCTAAAAGAATAAAGCTGACATTCCAATTTTTAGATTCCTGAATGGCATTTTCCAGTAAAGCACTTCCAATAGATTGTCCACGGAAAGCATTATTCAACAGCATATCTTCTAAAACAGCATATTTTTTAAAACCACTGTAGATCACATTAAATACCAACATTCCAATGATGTTGCCATCATTATTTTCTGCAATTAAAATTTCTAATTTTGAGGAAGAAGAATCTTCTGAGTTAAAATCGGTAGTAAGCTGGTCTGTTAGTATAGACTCAAGATTTGAACTCCATTCGTGAGTATTTTCAGCTCGGCCGGATATTATTTCTCCGTGCGAAATATAAGATTCTGTTTTATGGGTAATAAAAAAATCTACTAATTCCTTAACACGGCTTTTATCATTGAGCCATTGAGTGGTATATTGCATCATTGTGACTTTTATAGACTTTTATTTTGAATTATTTCAAATTTTTTAATTCGGTCAATAGTTTATTTTGTTTGTTGATGAAGCTATTTAAATGATCTGGCTTCAAAGGATGTGCATTCTGATATTTTTCAATTTCAGGAAGTGTTTTATTGACTTTAAAAACGGTGTATAAATCATTCATTTTCTTTTCATTGGTATTCACCTGATTGATTAAGTCCTTGATGTTTTTAACTTTTGAAAAGTATGTATCGGAGCTTGCTTTAATAGATTTTGTGATTTCCTTTTTCATCAGGGAATCGCTTATTGAACTGGTATGATATTCAGCATCGCGATAATAGGATTCAGATTTATCAAAGACTTTTTTATATTCGAAGATAACTTTACCTGCTTCCTGATTGATGCTTTTTATTTTATCATCCAGTGCCTGAAGGTTTTTATCGTTTTTAATAAGTTCAGAATAAATCTGATCGATCATATCTTCACTCCGTCCACTTTTAAATGAACCTGATACAGAAGATTCTGCATTATCTACAACATTATCCGGGATAGGAGTGTTTTCAGACTTATTTTCTGTACAGGAAAATAAAAATAAAACCAGCGCAGAGGTTAATAGTATTTTTTTCATAATTACCATTTATAAGTATTAAAAATAAGCAAATAAAATAGATTTTTACTGATGATCAAGCTGATATTCATCGGGCTCAATAACTTATAATTTCACTGCCATTAGGACTGTCATTTCGACTATGGGAGAATCCATTAATAATTTATCTTTTTTTGAGATTCTTCATTCCCCTTACGCTTCATTCTGAATGACAAATTTTATGATTATTTAATTAGTTGAAGATGTAATATAAAGATAAAAAAAACGGAGTCTGAAAAATCAAACTCCGCTAATTAATTATTTAGGCTAAATTATTTACCTAGGTAAGATTTCAAAATCTTACTTCTTGTATTATGTTTTAGTCTTTTGATTGCTTTTTCTTTGATCTGACGAACTCTTTCTCTCGTTAGGTCAAAAGTTTCACCAATTTCTTCCAAAGTCATTGGATGTTTTCCGTTTAATCCGAAGTACAATCTTACAAGATCTGCTTCTCTTGGAGTTAAAGTATTCAATGCTCTTTCGATCTCAATTTGAAGAGATTCAAGCATTAGATCTTTATCAGGACTTGGAGATTCTCCAGAACGTAATACATCATAAAGATTAGAATCTTCACCTTCTACTAAAGGTGCATCCATAGACAAGTGTCTACCGGAGTTTTTCATAGATTCTTTAATGTCTTCTTCACTCATGTCAAGAACTTCAGCCAATTCTTCCGGAGAAGGTGGTCTTTCATTTTCCTGCTCAAGGTGAGCGTATGCTTTATTAATTTTGTTAATTGAGCCAATCTTGTTTAGTGGTAATCTTACAATTCTTGACTGTTCTGCCAAAGCCTGTAAAATTGATTGACGAATCCACCAAACTGCGTAAGAGATAAATTTGAAACCTCTGGTCTCATCATATCTTTTTGCAGCTTTCATAAGTCCTAAGTTACCTTCATTGATCAAATCGGGTAAAGAAAGACCTTGGTTTTGATATTGTTTAGATACAGAAACTACGAAACGAAGGTTGGCTTTGATTAATTTTTCCAATGCGGCTCTGTCACCTGCACGAATTTTCTGTGCCAAATCTACTTCTTCGTCTGCAGTAATCAATTCTACCTTACCAATTTCCTGCAAATACTTGTCTAGTGAAGCAGTTTCCCTGTTGGTTACCTGCTTAGTAATTTTTAACTGTCTCATTTATTTTATCCTCAAACTAGAGTTACTATATATTATACGCTTGAAGAGGTTAAAAGGTTACACTAGTTTTAATTTTTTTTAAACTTAAGCTGAATTTTATGAAAACAAAAAAGGCAAAACCGAAGTTCTGCCTGTATTTTTATGATAGCTGATCATGAATGTTGGTTTCAATTTGATGTTAACATAAACTGAGATCCATTAATCTTTCAATTAAAATAAATCATTCAATAGTTTTGCTAGTCTTAAACCTCCGTAAAGAAGCTGTCTTTCTAATGTATCATTAAATTTATACTGATAATCGAAAGATAAATTTGAACCATCAGGAGTTTGTGCATAGATTTTATTGGCAATTTTATGAGAATCATATAACCAATCTTCTAATGTTCCGTATTGGATCTGCTTTACTTCATCCTTAGATTTAATATCCAATAACCTTGAATATTCCGTATAGCTGTATTTTTGAGAATCTACTAATTTCCCGTCCCATACTGAATGTAAGTTTGTTTTATCTCCAAAATAAGTTACATTGATTTTGTTGCCTCCTAAATCTTCAGCTCTTCCGACATGCAAAGGCTGTGCAAGATCTCCCATTATATGAATAAGGAATACCAAAGCAATTTTTCTGTCTTTTTCAGATGTTTTTTCATCTTTTACCTGTGCAGATAATGTTTTTACCTGAGAATAAAGACTTGGACCTGCCTGAGCTTTTAAATTTTGCTCAAATGTTTTAAAATCAGCTTGCGGCGCTATATTTACATAATGCCATGCTGAAGCCTGTTTCCAAACGCCTGTGGTATCAGATTTAATAAAATCCGGCCAGTTTGCCCAATAAGCAAGACGTTCCTGACCCATTATTTTTCTGATTTCCCTTCTTGCTTTTCCGGAAAGATGGTTTTCTGCGATTTCTGCAATAATTCTGTGCCCCGTTAATCCCCATGCAAATGAATAAAGAGAAGAGGAGATGAATGCTAAAATTAAAATTTTAGAATAAATACTTTTCATTGTAAATAACATTTTCAATCTGCAAAGATAAACCAGCTTTTTATAAGTAGAGATAAAAAAGATTAATTTCTTATGAGAAAGAGATTAATAAAATTTAATTTAAATAAAGGAAGGAAACATTTGTTTAAATAGATCAGTATGATAGAATGTTTTCCGATATTATAGATGATTTTATATTAAGCTGTATCTTAATAAAGCATCTTATTATGTTTTTTAAGTAGTAAAGTGTACAAGTATAGTATATCAATGTTTTTTATTCCTTAATTTTTATCTACATCTGCCTTTGATTATACAAAAATTTTATATTTTTACTCCTACTAATAATGATATTATCTTTGAAATGTAAAAATTATATAATATTTTTTTTCCATCTCATGAGATATATTATCTTTACAAGTCATAATCACGGGAAACACTATGTATGAGAATAATATTGTAGATATGCATTACAATAAACTGCAGACCGATTTTAAAGCTGAATCGGTAGCAGTTAATCTTTTGAAATATCACAGATCAGTAAGCAATATTTTCATTGACCGAATTGGAATCAATGACAGGGCTTATTTAAAAGATATCAAGAGTATTTCGAGCAATTATTTAGGATTTGATGAAGAAGTATTTACGATAGAGACTTATAGAGAGGGGATCTATGATTATCTTCCGGAAGGCTTATTTCATCCACCATCATTAAGTACTACGAGAAAGAACGTAGAGGGTGTTGTTAAGGAAATCCGTAAACAAAAAAAAGTAGAGGAAGACGCGAGAAAATTTTTTCGTCCCTTCGAATTAGAGATATTTTTTACAGAGATCAGCGCTTTATCAAAAGAGTTTGATTTTGAAGTTTCCAGTGATACCGATACATTGCTTGAAACCATTACTGAACTTTGGCCTATTGTAAAACAACTTGACCAGAAAAATGCGTACATCTTTATGCACATCCTACCTTTTTTTCATCAGATTCGTGGTGATAAAAGATGGTTTGAAAGATGTCTAACTGCTTTTTTGCGTGTTCCGGTAGAAATAACCTTTACTCCAAATGTCATTGATGATATTGAAGAAAATGATGATTCAATGTTATTGGGGAATTCAAGATTAGGGGTTACCTACATTCCAAGTGGCAGACACATGGATGGACAGCGAAATTGGGTGGTCAATATAGGACCTATTCCTTATGAAAATATGAAAATGTATATTCCTGGACATCCTTTCAGAAAAGTGCTTCAGGCTTTATATGATTATTTCCTTCCTGTGACAGTAGATATACATGAGAATTTTATAACAGAGAAACAAGAATATTCGTTTAAGCTGGAAGATGATGAAAGAAATGCGAACCGCCTTGGATACTCTACCTTTCTGTAAAATATTTTACTATATTTACAAGCACCAATACATTATAAATTTGAAAAACGACCAATGGAAATTTCTTCAGTAAAAGGAATCTTTTTAAGATATATTTTAATGCCTTTAATAGCAGTTATTATGATGATTATACTAGGTGTAATCAGACGAAATAAACCTGCTATAAAAATTAAGGTCATCATCATTTATGTTCTGCTATGCAGTTTATGTTTAGCCTTACCTGGTTTTTTTGGATTTGCCGGGAATTTATTTAATCCTTACTGGTATCTTATTGCACAAATCGTCTATCTGATTTTTGGTATTATCCATGTAAATTTGTTAGACAGGTATTTTAAAAAACATATTGAATCTGTGCCAATGAGTATATTATTTGAATCTATACTTTCATTGACGTGTATTGCTTTTGGAGGGTATCTCTTTGTACTTCTGTTCAAATGGATGAGTGTGGGAACAGGGTATCCGGTAATGTCGGCGACGAGTGTAATTATATTTCTTGTTCCGATGGTATTTCATTACTGTTATGTTCAGTTTATCAGTATTCCGGTTGATATTTATAAAACATGGCGTTATTCTCCGGATCAGAGGCTTCCTGATTTTGAAGGCGCGGATTTTGATAGACTCATGGTATTGAATGTAGAACTGAGTAAAAATTTGGAAGATGCCAACAGATTTAGAATTAAAGCTAAAACACTCCCAACAGGGGTAACTTTTGGGGACTGGTTCTATAGAGTGGTGGATGACTACAATCATAAAAACCCTAAGTCGATCATTCATCTTACAGACGAAGAAAGAGAATCCTATTATTGGATCTTCTATACCAAAAAATCGTTTTTCAGTTTCAGAAAGTATATTGATTTTGACCAGGATATCATGGCAAATGGAATTTCTGAAAATGAAGTCGTTATTTGTAAAAGAGTTATTCAGCATGAAGAAGAAGGAATAACAAGAAAATCATAACCACACAAAATTTAAAGTATTTAATATGATACAGCCTATTAAACATTTTGCAATCAATTGGGTAGATGGGATGAAAGTTTCCCAGAGACACCTTAATGATCAGGATAATTTTTTAATTGATACCATTAGAGATTCCAATTCACTTGGAATTACTCCATATAATTATGGGCTTCTTCCCATTTCCAATGAGTTTACCGATAAAACAATATTTGATGTTCATAATACAGCAACGAATGATGTTCAATTGGTGATCAAGCGTTGTAGTGCTGTTACATTGGCAGGCTACAGAATGGAGATGAGTGATAGGAGAGTGAGTGTAAAATCATTGGCAAAATCGATGAATGAAGAGCAGGCCGATGGTGAATATTATATTTTAATTTCAGTTAATCCTTTTGATAAAGTACCTTTTGGGGATATTGATCCTGAGGAAATACCTCCGCGTCATCCTAATGCACAGCCTAATTATCATATTGAATTACTTCCTGTTACTTCTTTAAACAGCAGCTATTCAGGAGGAAATTATCTGATCGTTGGGAAAGTAGATTTAAAAGGAAATATCGCACAGGTTAATTCTAATTTTATTCCGCCATGTACTTCTATTCAGAGTCACCCTGTTTTGGTTGATTATTATGGAAGCTTTGCAAAATCTATTGGAAATTTACAACAGTATGCTTTTAAGATCGTTCAGAAGGCATCTCATAAAAATCAGAATACAGCTTTAGCACAAAACGTTAAATTTTTGTGTAGTACCCTGATCAATACATTTGGCGATATGTATTTTCAATTTAGAAATGTCATTCCTTCGCAGCCACCTATATTTTTAATCGAATCTTTTGCTAAACTGGCACTTCGTTTATATAATACTACCCAAGTTTTAGTTCCTGCGGAATTGGAAGAGATGCTAAACTATAGTTTAGAATGGAGTGAAATAGCTCCTCATACCTTGCTTAATCAACTTTCAATTGTTGCTGAAACCAATTATGATCACCATAATTGTGGAGAGCCTTTACTGTACATTCAGCAGATGCTAAGAAGCTTGGAAACGATTTTCTCTAAACTAAGTGAACTGGATTATATCGGACAGAGAAAAGAAAATATTATTGTTAATGAACAGGAAGTATCTAATAATGCCAATCCGAAAAGAGGTTGGAGTGTTTTAGATTAATCCAATACCATTTAAATATATTAAATCCCGTTTATCGGGATTTTTTTGTTTTAAGAAACAGAACAAAAAAGACCTAACAATTTGTCAAGTCTTTTTTATTTTAAATTCTATTTTTTATTTTCATTTAGAAGTTCCAGTGTATGTTCTACATGACCTCCACCTTTCCATTCGTCATGTCCGGGAACAACCATCGTTGCTCCAGGGTACTTAGATTTTAGTTTAGCCATTGTCAAAGGCCACTGCTTTACATTGGCTTCACCAGTATAGCCCAAGTCTGTTGCATTTCTGCTTTTTACAAGACATCCACCATCCAATATATTGTATTTTGGAAACCATACCACGACATTATCTGCAGTGTGCCCTTCTCCAAGAAAATCTACAACAAACTCTTCTCCTCCTATACGATAAGGCTTTCCTGTTTTTGTGATCTCACTTGATGTAGCTTTTCCTTCTTTCTTCAATAGCTCATTGGTTTTTACAGTTGCGTAAGTTTTAATTCCTTTATTATTGTAAAAACTTAAATCTCCCGCTCTATCATCATGCGAATGTGTTGCAAATACAGCAATAATCGGTAGGTTATGGCGTTTTTTTATAGTATCCATCAGGCTTTGATATTGCGTTTTCTGCCAAGGCACATCAAAGAGAACGACTCCTTTTTTGGTAACTAGATACATCGCATTGGTAGAATATTCTCTGCCTCCAAATACACCAAAAGTTTTGTAAATATACAGATTGGGTTTAATGGGAGGTTCGATCACAAAATCTCTTACCTGAGCATTAACAAACTGACTTAAAAACAAAACGGAAATAATTAAAAATCGAATACTTTTTCTCATAATTTTTTTGAATGATAATTAAAATTTTACTGCTTTTAGGAAAAGACGGAATCGAAGCAGAAAGTTTTGCAAACCTAATTAAAATTAAAATATTGAGCATTTATGGAATAGAATTTAACCGTTTTTTAACGGTTGAGCGTATTTATGGTTCTATATTTTAATCAATTTGCTTTTGTAAAGTTTTTAAACTAATGCAACAAAGTTGCATTAGTTTGTTTTTTTTTAATACTTTTGCTTTTTATTAAAATAGGGTTTCTTTTAAAGTTGAAACTAAGTTTTAAACTAATCACGGTTAAATATGATGTATATGAACTTTAGATTTATTCTGTCAGTATTAGGTGTTTTTATTATTTCCACAGTAAAAGCACAGGATGGAGAAGCAACGGGAAGAGTATTTTTTGAAAACGGAGGATCTTCAGATACTGAAGTAATATTAAAAGATACACAGACAAAAACAACCACCGATAAAAACGGAAATTATACGATTAAAAATATAGTTCCGGGAAATTATAAACTTTTAATTAAAGCTAAAGGATATGAAAATATGGAGCAGGAAGTTTCCATAGAGAAAAAGCATACCGTGATTCCAAATATTTTATTGATCCGCGACAGTAATAAAATTGATGAAGTAGTGATAACAGGAGTTTCAAAAGAAACTTTAATTAAAGAGAATCCAGTTGCTATTATAAGTATTTCTTCCAAACAGATTGAAAAGACGATAGCTACTAATATTATCAGTTCTTTGGTAAAATCAGCTCCGGGTCTGAGTGTGGTAGAGACAGGACCTAATATTTCCAAACCTTTTATCAGAGGACTGGGATATAACCGTGTATTAACACTCTATGATGGAATACGGCAAGAAGGTCAGCAATGGGGAGATGAGCACGGTATAGAAGTAGCTCCTTATATAGTTGAGCGTGCAGAAGTGATAAAAGGACCTGCCAGTTTGATGTTTGGTTCTGATGCACTGGCTGGTGTCGTTAGCCTATTTCCTCATATTCCTACTCAGGATGATGGTATTATTCATGGAAAAATAACCAGCGAGTATCAGGGTAATAATAGTCTTATAGGAAATGGGATGCAATTTGATTATAAGAAGAATTCTTTCATAGCCTCATTAAATGCTTCTTATAGAATGGCAAAAAACTATAGAAATTCTATGGATGGGAGAGTATATAATACCAATTTTGAGGAAAAGAACTTTTCCTTTCTATTAGGACGTAAAACAAGAACCAGCTTTTCGAAACTTAATTTTACACTATATGATAATCTTCAGGGGATACCAGATGGTAGTCGTGACGCTAAGACCGGAAAATTTACATATCAGGTGGGAGAGGGTGAAGATGATGATGTAGAAAAAAGACCCATTGTTTCAGAGAGAGAACTCAATTCATATGCTCTTTCACCTTTACATCAGAGAATTCAGCATTACCGACTTTATGCGCAGCATACTCAACAAATTGGAAAAGGAGACCTGGATGTTCAGCTTGCTTTGCAGAAAAATATCCGTAGGGAATATAATCACCCGACTTTACCTTCCCAGCCGGGAATGTATGTTCAGCTTAATACTTTAAATTATGGAGTCCGCTATAATTTTCCCAAGTTTTCTTCTTTTGAAATTTCTGCAGGTGTTAACGGAATGATGCAAAATAATAAAAACAAATCTGCCACGGATTTTCCTATTCCTGATTATGACTTAAGTGAAGGTGGTGTCTACGCTTATGCCAAATGGAAATATAAGAGATTGAACATCAGTGGTGGTGCCCGTTATGACATCCGAAATGTCAGGTGGAATAATTTCTATGTACAGACCAATCCGGTAAACCAGTTTGAAGAACAGGCTACTCAGGTATCTTCTCATGCTGAATTGAGATTTCCATCATACAGCAAAACTTTTGGCGGGGTATCAGCTAGCATAGGATCTGCTTTTCAATTAACAAAACAGATCAGTCTTAAAGCTAATATTGGAAGAAGCTACAGGGCACCAAATATTACGGAGATTGGTTCCAATGGACTGGATCCGGGAGCTCATATTATCTATAAAGGAAACAGGGATTTCAATCCTGAATTCTCATTGCAGGAAGATCTGGGGGTAAGTACACGTTTCAAAGATTTCTCAGCAGATGTAAGCTGGTTTAATAATCATATTCAGAATTATATCTATCTTTCATTACTAGTAGACGGACAAGGAAATCCTCTTGTCGACGCTCAGGGAAATAAGACCTATCAGTATCAGCAGGCCTCTGCTCAACTTTATGGTATGGAAGCATGGCTATCACTACATCCGGAAAAATGGAAAGGATTTAACTTTGAAACCAGTCTGTCTCTTATTTATGGATTTAACCGTGATAAGATGTTTAAAAGTAAAGGAAATAACGGAGAGCATCTTCCTTTGATTTCTCCGCTAAAACTATCCAGTAGCATATCACAGAAAATAGCTACCCGATCAAAAGTCTTTTCATCCATGACTCCTACAGCGGACGTGGAATTTTCAGCAGCACAAAACAGATATTTGGGTTTGAATGATACAGAAACGGCAACAAAAGATTATACTTTAGTTAATATAGGGATCTCTGTTAACATGAACTATTCTGAAAACCATTCTGCAGTCCTATTGCTTCAGGTGAATAATGTGTTCGATCGTGCTTATCAATCACATCTTAGCAGACTAAAGTATTTGGGAAATATTTATAATATGGGAAGAAATGTGTCGTTGAAACTTATTGTTCCTTTTTAAGTTGGAACTTAAGAACAAAAAAGGTGGCTGAAGCTCTCAAAACCACCTTTTTTATTTTATTTTTTGACTAATATTTTCTCGGTTGCTTTTTTACTAAGGACCTCTCTTTTTCCTTCAATTTCTATAGTGACAGATTTGTCAAAGTTTTCGATTTTTATGATCTTAATTCTGGTATTCAGCAGTAACTTTCTTTCTGTAAGATAACTTAAAAAAGCATCATCAGATAATGTGACAGAAGCAAAAATTACAGTTTCACCAACTTCACAATTGCTTAATTTCTGCAAATCCTGAGCGATGATATTGCCATCTTTATCAGGAATAGGTTCTCCATGAGGATCGAATTTTGGATAATCTAAAATTTCATCCATTTTATCAAAAAAGACCTGAGAATGTACATGCTCCAGCTGTTCTGCAATTTCATGAACATTTTCCCAGCCGAAGTTCATCTTTTTTACCAGGAACATTTCTGTAAGCCTGTGCTTGCGAACCACCAAAGCAGCCTCCCGTTTTCCTTTATCAGTGACACGAAGGGGTTTGTAGGTCTCATAAATTACCCAGCTCTTTTCTGCAAATTTCTTCATCATATTATTAACGCTTGGCATTTTTACATTTAGAAATTTGCTGAGTTCGTTAATTGTTACTTTACCTTCATTATCAACCAAATGAAACAAAGCTTTCAGATAATTTTCTTCTGTTAATGTTGTTTTCAAAATGTTAGATGATTTTAACTACAAATCTAACAAAATTTTGTGAAAATTTTATGCTTGTTCCTTTAAGTTTTTTTAATTTTGTCTTATGAAATTTTCTTTTAAAAACGATTACTCAGAGGGGTGTCACCCTAATATATTACAAGCACTTTTACAATCTAACCTTGAACAGGAAGCTGGCTATGGAGAGGATAGATATTGTTTAGAAGCTAAAGAATTGATCAGAGAAAAGATAGGCCGTAAAGATTCTGAAATTTATTTTGTTTCTGGAGGAACACAAGCAAACCTGATTGTTATTTCTTCGATTTTAAGACCTTATCAAGCGGCTATTTCTGCTGCTACCGGACATATATTAAATAATGAAGCTGGTGCTATTGAGGCAACGGGGCATAAGATCTTAAGTATTGATACTGAAGATGGTAAATTAAGACCATCAGATATTATTCCTGTATTGGAAGGACATAGCAATGTTCCGCATCAGGTGATGCCTAAGCTGGTTTATATTTCAAATTCTACTGAATTAGGAACAACCTATAATAGGAAGGAATTGGAATATCTTTCCAGTTTTTGTAAGCAGAATAACTTATATCTGTTCATGGATGGGGCAAGATTAGGTCATGGATTAACAGCTGAAACTAGTGATCTGACTTTAGAAAAAATAGCGGAATTAACTGATATTTTCTATTTAGGTGGAACTAAAAATGGAGCATTAATAGGAGAGGCGATTGTGATCAATAACCCTGTTCTTAAGGAGAATTTTGGTTTTAGCATTAAACAAAAAGGAGCCATGTTGGCTAAAGGAAGACTTCTTGGAATTCAGTTTTTAGAACTGATGAAAAATGATCTTTATTTTGATCTGGCGAAACATGCTAATCAGCAGGCTATGAAAATAAAAAATGCTTTACAGGAAAGGGGAGCTTCTTTTCTTTCTGATTCGTATACCAATCAGATATTTCCTGTTTTAAATAATGATCTGATTGAGATCCTGGCGGAGAAATTTGAATTTTATGTGTGGAAAAAAATAGATGATCAATCTTCTGCTATACGGTTAATAACCTCCTGGAATACTTCTGATAAAGGGGTAGATGATTTTATAGAAACTATTAAAAACAACTAAGAATTATAAATAAAAAACAGCCTTTTAAAAGCTGTTTTTTTATTTTTTTATACGAGAGGTTAATCCTGCGGGTGTGGTTGAAGTATTTTTTTTATGCCTTCAACAACTTCATCTTCAAGACGTTTGATCTTATCTTTTTTCATTCTGATATAAATAGCAATCGGAAATTGGAATATTAAATAAACAATAGGCATGTCGTTGTTGGTTTGTGTAGTTACCATACCTGTTTCGGGATTGGCATTTATTTTTACATTTCCTGTAATTGTAAAACCACTGGTACGCACCTGTAATGCTCCAAAACTTGTCTGAATTTTATATTGAGGAAATGTTTTCCTTAAATCTTCAATAAATTCTTTTTTTGAAAACGGACTGAATAGTAAACTCTGCATAAATTGTATTTAGTTATGATTCCTATGAATGAAGTTCTTGTATAGCAAATACTATGCTGAAATATTTCATTACTGTATGAATAATAACGAAAAATATTTTATTTTAATCCTTTTGAGACAATAGCGCAATCTGCTGTTTCCATTTTTGGACCATCTTTATAAGTGATCTTCTTTTCATCAGCGTATTTACTTTGTGAACCCTCTTCTTTATGGTCACCAATTCCTTCGATCAAAGCATTATCTTTTTGAATGAAGAAAATATCGCGTTTGCTTTTTGAACCTTCAGACTGAAATTCATAGGTTAGTTTTAAAGTATCACCTGATTTGAAGCCTGTTATTTCTCCTGTAGAACCGTCTTTCTCACTGTTTTTGTACGATAATTTACCGGAAATTGTTCCCAGATTATCATCAATAGAAGCAAAAACACTGTCTTTACCAATCACCCCTAAATAACAAAATGACTTAGGACCTAATGTATCAACAACAGCTTCAGTAGTTGCAGTGGAATCTATATTCACTTTTGGAGTTACATTTTCTGCTTTTTTATTACAATTCATTAAAAAAACTGACAATGAACCCAACACAATTAATTTTTTCATATCCTTAGTATTATATTAAATCAAATTTCAATTTTGCTAAAATAGCAATAGTATTTAAATCAAAGATACATTTATTGTAAATAAAATTTCATCAAAAAAGTATTGAAAATACTTGTGTATATCATAATTTCTCTAATTGCTGAGAATCGTTTAAAAAAAATATTTGTGAATATTTATTCGTACAGAGGAAAATAATTTAGGCACAGAAAGTGCTTATAAAATGGTATTAAAAAAGGTCTATGTACAAAATTTTTGAAATCTTAACTGTTGTTTTATTTTTCTGTGGAATTAATTTATTAAGATCGCAGACGCCACAAAATTATATTTACACTTCCTCCGGGGATTTAGAGCAAATAGAAAAAATGATCAGCCGAAAAGATATAGGTGGTGTCCAAATTGTTTATAACTGGAAATCCTTAGAAACTGAAAAAGATGTTTACGATTTTTCAAGAATTGAGAAGGATCTTGATTATTTGACAAAATTAGACAGAAAATTATTTATTCAGCTACAGGATAGATTTTTTGAACCTCAGGCAAGATATGTTCCGGATTATATTTTAAAAGATAAAGAATATAACGGCGGACTGGTTCCTCAATATGATAACCCAGGTGAAAATAAACCAATAGGAAATGGATGGGCTACCCAACAATGGAATTCAGAGGTTCGGAAGAGATTTCAAAAACTGATAGGAGAGTTGGCTAAAAAGTTCGATGGAAAAATTCAGGGAATCAATTTACCAGAGACTGCCATTGATATCGATATGAAAAAAGATAAAACAGGATTTAGTTGTGATTCTTATTTTCAGGCCGAGCTTGATAATCTGAAGTTTGCACGAAGCGCTTTCTCAAAATCTTATGTTTTACAATATGTCAATTTTTTCCCTTGTGAATGGGAAAATGATCATCAATATATGTCAAGGCTGTTTGAGTTTGCAAAAGAAAATAATATAGGCTTGGGAGGACCGGATATTGTTCCCAATAAAAATGCACAGATGAAAAACTCTTATCCTTTCTTTAATAAATATAAGGGAAAACTTCCTTTAGTAGCGATGGCTGTACAGGAACCAACACTTACCTATAAAAATCCCAAGACTAAAAAGCCTTTTACAAAAGAGGAATTTGTAATGTATGCAGAAAATTATTTGGGCGTGAATATTATCTTTTGGAGTGTAGAATCGCCATGGCTGAAAGTAGGAAAGACTAAAGAATAGAGTGGGTTTTAATAGACCGTATTTATTTAAAATTTTTTGTCTCGCAGATTTTACAGATGGCGCAGATCCTTTTTCTTTGAAAAATAAATCTGCTGAATCCGCTAAATCTGCGAGCGATAAAAATATTTGGTAGTAGATAAAATGTTAAATTCTAAATTTTGAATTTTAAAATTAGAAATATTTAACAATCAAATGTCTTAATTCAAAATCCACATTTGAGATCTAGAATCCTTCACACCCTCAAAGATCCACGAAAACCTCTCGCAGCATAATAGGAGTCTGCTCCGTTGTGGTACATGAAAACTTTATTGTAACGGCGGTCGCAAAAGATTGCTCCTCCTAATTCACGAATGTCGGAAGGTGTTTTTACCCAGCTTGAGGTTTTCAGATCGAACTTTCCTAATTCCTGAAGTTGACGGTATTCATCTTCGGTTAACAGTTCGATTCCCATTTCTGAAGCTTTGTCAATTGCATTACTTTCCGGTTTATTGGCTTTTCTGGACTCCCAGGCCTGATAATCATAGCACAAGCTTCTACGCTTTGGACTCTCTGGAGAACAGTCGAAGAAAATATATTCGTTTGTTTTTTTATCAAAACCTACAACATCGGGTTCGCCTTCAGTTTCTTCCATTTCGTTTAAAGACCAAAGCTTTTCGGAATTGGCTTCTAATTTTGTCTGGATTTTGTTCCAGTCGAGATCTTTATGACGATTCATATTTTTCTCAAAACGAATTTTTAAAACTTTTAAAAGTTCCCGACTTTGTTCCGATGAGATTTTTTTATTTTTTTTCATAAGAATAGTTTGTGGTGGTAGTTTTATACTGAATGTATTTAAATTATTTTTCTTTCTGCTGGCCTAAAATACCAGGATATTACAGTAAGAACAAGAAGTAATAATGATGCGAATATTTTACTAAAGTTATGATCTGAAGCTAGGTGAGAGATAATAGCTCCTGACATCACAAAGAAAAATCCAGCGTATGCCCATTCTTTTAGTAAAGGACGCTTTGGAATGAGAATGGCAATGACACCCAGAATTTTCCAGACTCCGATAATGGTCATTAAATAAACTGGAAATCCTAAACTTGTAAAGTTTTCTACTTCATCCTTGTGTTTTAATAGCTGAACAGCAGCAGTAGATACCATTCCTAATGCCAGCCATAGTGTAAAAATCCAGTAGATGATTTTATTTCTTTTTTGAGATTGCGTTTGTGTTTGTACTTGTGTTGTTTGTGTCTGTGTTTCCATGATATTGTGATTTGAACATTAGTCATTAAGTCCTTTACCGGCAAGAATTTGAGGAATGCATTTTTCAATTCTCGCTTCGCGGGTTTTGGATTGTTTAGGTGAAGAAAAATGGAGTAGGTAGGCCCTTTGCCTTCCGGGAGTTAAAGCCTCAAAAGCGGATTTTAATTCTGAATTATGATCCAGTGTATGCTGAAATTCTTCAGGCATTTCAAATTGCTTTGTTTCTTTCAGTATAACTTTTAAGCCTGCTTTTTCTACTTCAAGTGCTTGATACATATAAGTTTTAAGTACCTTTTCCAGATCAGCGATTTCCTTAAGATTGGTAAATCGAATCTGTCTTGCAGCTTGCACGTTTTCAGATTGAAGGATCAGAATGTTATGAGTGTCGTTCAATAAAGCACCTTTAAAAAAGAGTAGGGCGCAGTATTCTTTAAAGCCATGGATCAGAAATATATTTTTCCCATGGTAGGTATAACAGGGACATCCCCATTTTAATTCCTCTTCAAGTCCTGTGTCTAAAGCAATTGTTCTTAATTTTTCAAATTCTTTCTGCCGTTGTTTGGCTGTTTCAAAGAAGAAGTCAACTTTTGGATTCATGGTGTTTTGAGTTATGAGTTACGAGGTTCGGGCGTTGCTGTGTATTTTAAATTTCATCCCTTGATTGTCATTTATGCCTAATTTTAAAATTTAAAATTCAGCTTCTGTCTTTCCATCTTTTAATTTTTAAAAACCTCCTGCAATCTATTATGTGCCATATTAAGTCCTTGTGCAAATGGTAATTTCAGCATTTGGTCTCTGTAATCGACTGATTTATAGATTACGTTGATGGTGAGTTTGCTGGTGTTATCAGTTAGTTTTTCAAAATTAAGAAATTCAAACTGGGGTGGGAAAGGAGCATCATTCATTTCAAAAGTCCGTGTGATTTGCTGATTGGGAATGATGTCGTGAATAGTTCCATGTGCACGAAATACTACGTTTCCATTGGGATCAGAAGTTTCAAACTGATAACCACCATGTTGTTTATTTTCAAGTTTTAAGACTTTTGTTCCCATCCATTGTTCTACAATTTCCGGTTCTGTATATGCTTTAAAGAGCAACTCTACAGGAAGATCAAATTCTCTGGTTATCTGTATTTCCTGTTTGTTGTCTTCAGCGTGAATTTTTGTTTTGAGTTCCATATTTTTTTAGTTTTGGTGTTACGAGCTACGGTGTTTCGGATTCAAGTTTGAGAGTGTGAGTTACGGGTTCTGGGTTTTGGTATTTCAAAATCTAAAATTCAAAATTTAGAATTTAACTCCCACCTATAACCTTTTACCCTTGATACTTTTTCATTATATCCTCCAGTTTATTAAATCGGTCATCCCACATTTTGCGGAAAGGTTCTATAAAGTCTGCGATTTCTTTCATTTTATTTGGATTTAGGTGATAGATCATTTCGCGGCCATTTTGTTCCTGCGTCAGTAATTCACATTCCGTAAGAATCTGAAGATGCTTGGAAACCGTAGGTCTGGCTGTATCAAACTTTGAGGCAATACTTCCGGCTGTCATAGATTGAGTTGCTACCAGCATCAAAATCGCTCTTCGGGTAGGATCTGCTATTGCCTGAAATACATCTCTTCTTAAGTTCATCGTGTAGTTATTTGACTACAAATATATATGAAGTTATTTAACTACGCAAATATTTTTATGATAAATTGTTGGTTTTTAATGGAAAACCTCTTGCAATATGTATTGCAAGAGGGTATTAATATCATTTAAAATAAATTATTTTAATTATTTTTCTTCCATAAGTCTCTCCAATCTTGTCATCATCTCATCTTTTTCCTTCAACATTCTTTCGTATAGTTCGATTTTTTCTTCATGAAGTTTAATAATTTGATCAATAGGATAAAAGGTAGGATTATACTGTATAACAGCACTTTGATCATGGTTATTAATTGTACTTGCAATAATATTCACAGCCTGTTCTTCATCAAAATTCTCAATGGCTTCAGTCGGGATTTTCAAAATCTTAGCAACATGTTCTAAGATATCTGATTCTACAGTTTCTTTCTGTTCGAGAAGGGAAATTTTCTTTTGATTCCAATCATCACCTAATTCAAAAGCTAAGGCTTCCTGTTTAATACCTAACATTTCACGGAAACGTTTGATATTTCGGCCCTGATGTATTTTTTTAGTTTGCATATCTGTGTTTGTCATAATAACAAATATAGAATTTTAAGTTTGAAGAATAAAGTGTTCCTGGTATAATTATCCTTCTGAATTATCCATTACAGTGAATAAGTTATCCTTTATCCAACTTGAATATCTAAGGTCTTAATCTTTCTTTTACAGGACAAAAACACGGATATGAAAAAACCAGAAGCGAATAATAGTAAAAATAAACAAGTTCGTGACCGTAACCTTACAGTTTCCCATAAGTCATTTGAAAGATCTTACCATCGGCAGGTTTTCTTTCCTGAGATCAGGATAGCAGGGAAGTGGGTTCTGGAATGCGGCTTTGAACCCGGTGACAGGGTAGTTGTGAAGGTTCAGAGAAATCAGATTATTCTCAAAAAGCAACTATAGAAAGTTCATAAGAAAACCTCCTGTTTGCGGAGGTTTTGCAAATTATTATAGTATTGAAATAT
This sequence comes from Chryseobacterium sp. ISL-6, assembly GCF_018613715.1. Taxonomy (GTDB): domain Bacteria; phylum Bacteroidota; class Bacteroidia; order Flavobacteriales; family Weeksellaceae; genus Chryseobacterium; species Chryseobacterium paludis. Next base: position 233,024 of record NZ_JAGGPT010000001.1, read on the forward strand.
TTATTTCATCCTTTGCATAGAGAAAGTCATTTTTTTCGTTTTTCCATTTTTTGTCGCTGAAATTTCAGCGATCAAAGCATCAGAATCGATCTTTTTATAGGAAATGATTTGTGGGAAATCATGTTGCAGATTTTCAAAAATTAAATGCGAAGGATCTGGATTGATGTTTGAAGCGAAACTAACAGGTAGTTCATTATTTTGGCCAGATACACTTACAATATAATATAGTTTTTCTTCTTTTTCTACTAAACGAACGCTTTCGGAGAAGATCGTATCTTTTTTATTTAAATAATAACTTTTTCCATAGAACTCTGTGTCGTTCTTTTTGCTCCAGGTTTCGTAAAGATTTCCTTTGGGAGTTTTCGTTACCCAGGTTCCGATTAGCCATTCGAATTTTTTAAGTTCGTTACTGGGTTCATGTTTCCAGCTGCCGAAAATAATCGCCGAAATAATGGTAAAAATGAGTGTTGTCTTCATTGTCAATATTTTTTATACGGACAAAGTTCAACATTTACATAGGTACAAAATTGTAAAAATGCGACAGTCTATTCTGTTCTATAAAATAGAGAGGACATTTTCAGACTTTCACCATAAAATTCTTTTGGAGTCAATCCTGTAAATTCTTTAAAATCTTTTATAAAATGAGCTTGGTCATAGTAATCGGCATCATAAGCCAGAGTAGTAAGGCTGGTGAATTCTTTATTCAGGAGTAGTTTTAGAATCGATTGAAGTCTGATCGTTTTGGAAAGCTGCTTGGGGCTTAGGCCAATAGTCATGGAAAACTTACGCTCCAACTGCCTTCGATTGATATTGATGCGTTTAGAGAGTTCATTAATAGGCATCTGTCCATTCGCGGTTAATATAGTATCAACTGTGGATTGCACGATCTTGTCGATGGTCTCCATATTTAATCTGTTGAGTAGGAACAATTCAACAGCAGCTATTTTTTCTTCTGTTGTTTTTGCTTGTAAAACATTTCTCTCTAATTCGGTTCCATCAGTTCCAAAGATTTTTTCCAGGGAAATGGCTTTGTTATCCATCTCTTTTATTGGAATTGTTGCAAATGGTAGGAAACCATCATAGTGAAAGCGAACAGAAAAAATACCCGTAACTCCGGTTGGTTCTATTTTGAGGGGTTGGGTAAGCTGGCCAAAAACACAACTTCTTGGCTGAACAACGTTTTCGCCATTTTCCAGATATTGTCTGTATAAATCGCCATAATGAAAAATCATTTCCATGCAACCATCAGGAACAATGGTCTGCTGTTGTGGGTTTTCGTCTTTGGGACTTTCCATGATCCAGTAACACTTTATGAGCGGTGCCAAATCCAGCTGGGGTTGAAAGGTTTGATAATTCATGGATGGTATATTGGATTAAATTATTCCAAAAAGGACATTTAAATATAAATAAATTTACTCTATGATTCTATAGAGTAGCAGAAGTTACTATTTATCGTTATTTTAATTCGATAAATCTCATCATTAAACCCAGGAAAAGTGTAGTATAGAGGTAATAATATTTATCACTTTTTTGTGATTTAAATTAAAACCCTCTTATCATAATAACAAGAGGGTTTTAGATATTATTTTTTTCTAATCGATATTAATGTCTGCAAAATAACAGAAGTAATGATCAGTAGAAGTCCTATATAAAAGGCCATGTTAACCTGTTTGCTTTCATTAAAGAATAAAAAAGCCATGATAATAGCATACACGGGCTCTAAATTGAAGGTTAGATTAACTGTAAATGCTGGAATCTTCTTTAAAACCTCCGCAAATATAACATATAAGCCAACTGTACAGAAAAGCCCGAGAATGATCAGATAACCAGTATCTTTCAAATTCGGAATAACACTTTCTACAGGGAAAAAGTATAAATAAACCGGTAGGATAGCTCCTAAAAAAACCGTTCCGCCAATCATCTGATAATAATTAATTACTTTGGTATCATAACGATGAACCAAACGCTTATTGAAAATGGTATATAAAGCGCCAATGGCAGATGAAACAACACCCAGACCAATTCCCAATTGATAAGATGCATCAAAATGAAAGATCAGACTGATTCCTAAAAGTGTAAAAGTACTGAGTAGCAATTCGGAAACTTTGAATTTCTCCCGATCGATCAATGGTTTAAATATAGCCGTGAAGAAACTTGTCAGGCAATAACAAACCACACCAATTGAAATATTGGAATACTTAATACTGGCATAGAAAAATAACCAGTGCAAAGTAATCAACAGTCCAACTTTGGCTATATTGACTTTTTCCCGATTTGAAATCGTATAACGGATTCTCAGCGATTTTAAAATCAGGAATAAAATAATGGCAGAAAATAGTAACCGGTACCAAACCAGCAGACCTTCATTCAGAGATATGAGTTTTCCGAATATACCTGTAAACCCAGCCAGTATGACGGCCAGATGTAATAATACATATGATTTTTTCATGAGACAATTTGCCTGTCTGTGAAGACAAAGATTTTTAATTAATATTTAATAGAATCTGAAGCATTAGAAAACAACCGATAATATATTATCAGCGTCAATACTTCAGGTATACTTTAGAAATATTAAAATCCTGGAGGAGGCAAACAGCTTGAATGGTTCATATTGAATTATATTAAAACAAATATAGGAAATATCCTTTTATTTCTACATATGAAATACGTTATAGGTATGGCCATCCGGATCAGCAAATACGAATCCATAATAATTATCTCCAAAGCTTTCAGGTTTTGAAACAATAGTACCGCCAGCTTTTTCAACTTCTTTGGCCCAGTCATTTACCTGATCTATAGTTTCTGCAGATAGAGTAAAAACGATCTCATGTACTTTTTGGGTATCACAGAATTCTAAAGGCTTTAGATTGGATTCCAAAATATTCTTCAGGAAAAAATGGATGACAAAATCATTTTCACCGAAAAAAAAACTTACCAGCTGATCAGAGGTGTGTGGACCATTAGGTTTAAATCCTAAGTCAGAATAAAATTTGTGTGTTCGTTCCAGATTGGCTACGGCCAGATTTGACCAGATCATTTTAGGCTTCATAATATTTTATTTTTTGGTTAGGATAAAGGTAGCCCGTTTATTAAAAACTAAGATTGCCATAGGACAAGATTTTAATGGCTGAGAATCGGATGTAGAGAAATTGTAAGGAAAATGTGAGCGATAAAGCTCTCCTTTCGGGCTCATTAAAAATCCTATAATTTATATTATGTTAAATTGTATTTATGTTTACTTTTTAATAATTGATTCTGGCCTGCCTATTTCAATGCAAATAAAATAGTTCCACTAATTATCAACACAGCTCCAATTGTGGTCTTTATTGTCAGCGTTTCTTTGAAGAACAACACGGAAAGAATTATGGCAAGAACAACGCTTAATTTATCTACAGCTGCCACTTGTGATATTTTTCCGATTTGCAATGCTTTAAAATAAAACATCCATGACAATCCTGTTGCTATGCCAGACAGAACTAAAAATATAATATTTACTTTTGATAATGAACCAATATTTTTACCCTCACCATTTATAAACACAATACTCCAAACCAGGATAAGAATGATCACAGTTCTTATACCAGTTGCAAGATTAGAGTTAATATTGGACACTCCCATTTTTGCAAAAATGGCTGTAAATGCAGCGAATAAAGCTGATAATAAAGCATAATAGAACCACATATATCTATATATTAAATTCAATTTTAATTATTTATTAACTGAACATTCACTTCCTTGAACTTTGAAAGTATTTTTTGACCATAATCAGTGTAAAATTGATGTGCCCTCAGAAAACTGAAATTCTTTGCCATCCATTCTTCATCGGTATAAATTAAACCAAGGTATTTTTCAAATTCTTGCCTTATTGCTTTTTCATACTTTGGATAATTGGGTCGCGTTAAATGGTACATATCGGCATCACACATTACTTTTTCAATTAATGAGGAAGGTTGAGCAGGATATTTTGTTGATTCTATACAGCTTAAAACAATGTCAATCATTTTTTTTCCGCACCCGAAATTTTCTAAAAAATTCTTTGCTATTTTTTTACTTTCTTCTTCATGACCGGTATATACATTGGCATATCCACAATCATGAAACCATGCTGCAACCTGTAAAACAATTAATTCTTCCTCAGAAAGGTTACTTTGTATGCCAATTTCGCATGCTGCACCTACAACATCATAGGTATGGCCAATACTGTGAAAAGAAAGATTCTCTGAAAGATTTTCGGAAAGAAATAATATAACATAGCTACTTACCGCTTCTACTAAATTATCCATGATCATTTTTAATTAAAATTTATACCTATAGCCAATCCTACAACTTAAGTTTCGTAATAATATTGTCCTGGTTGATATGCAATAATCGGTAACGATTTAGAAGAAATTTCGAATTTTTAAGGAAGTTCTGGAGGAAAATGATATATTTTATTAAAAACAGAAATAAAACATAAAACAAAAATCACCCTGTTATAGGGCGATTTTTTGAATCATATTCTATTAAAAACTGAATTATTTATAAACCTGTTTATCCTCTGATTTTCTTTTTTTGTAATTCATAAGGTAAATTCCTTTATCAGAGCTTTTTGAGAAATTATTACTAAATTCCCAAACGAAACGTGCATTTGCTCTGGCATCTTCGTTGGTGAAGTTTTCGTATTCAATTCTATAAAGTGAACTAAACAACCGTGAACGTCCTACCCCATGATGGCAATGAATTAAAACCGGATAATTTTTGGGATCATCCATAATTGTTAGAAACTTTTTTACAGTACTATCCTGAGGAATTTGATCTGTAGGCAGATTAAAATAATGAACACCTGAAATTTTGTCTACGGCATTTTCTTCTGCATTCACCTGCTTTTTTGTTTCAGGATTTAGTTCTGTTTGTTCTACACCATCCCGTAAGTCGATAACGGTTTTTATGTGATGATCCTTTAGAACACCAGGTAATTTATTTGGAGGTATAACCCCTGAGTTATAGACTTTATTTTCTGAAATGGTTACTAAATTATACCGTACTTTTTTCTGATAAAGAGAACAAATTAAAAATAAGAACCCTATTATTACTAATGGAATTATTATTCTTTTTATTGTGGTTTTAAAATTTAAATTCATTAGGATTAAATTTTGAATATTGTAAAGCTATAATTTATTTTAAAAATACTCATTTTCTCATCATAAAAAGGTGGAACATTTAGAAAAGCAAAAAAAGGGCACCACTACCCTTTTTTTGCATTATCAAAAAACTCTCCATTGATAATGTTCTGGAAAGAAAAATAAAGATCGATTTTAATGTAAATTAGCATAAACTACTACAAATGGAAATATTATTTGATATACTTCAAACGGAGAATGATTATGTATATCTTATTCTTAGACTTGCTGCCGGGATTATTATTTTTCCTTATGGAATGCAAAAGCTATTGGGTTGGTTTGACGATATGGGCGGCGGTGTAGGAATTAAAGAGACTTTTTTTAAGATGAGAGCTAAAAAAATTCCGGGCTTTATTACCTGGATGGTTATTATAGGGCAATCTTTGGGAAGTATTGCTTTGATACTAGGCTGTCTTGGGAGAGTTGCTGCTTTAGGCAATTTTGTTATTTTTTTAGGAGCCTTGTTTGTGCATCTGCCTGAGGGATGGACCTTGAACTGGCTCAAAAACAAAAAGGGCGAAGGTATAGAATATTTCGTATTACTGCTGGCAATTTTACTGATTATTATCCTTAAAGGAACTGGTACATTATCTGTGGATTATTGGTTGATCTCTTCTAAGATTATATTAAGATAAAATTGTACTCCAATTATTGTAACTCATCAAATTCCAGATATATTATTTCAGGATTATTAAAGCTGATATTTTTATACTCTTTAGTACCACTGCATTTCTCTTTTAAAGATTGAGTTTTTTTTGCTTTACTGGAAACAATTGCTATTTCACCATTTTGTAATGTAGCCGCAACGTTCTTATTTTTTATATCAATTTTTGAAAGTTCATCAAAATCCGGACGATTTAAAATCTGATGGGCTAGAAATTGTTCTTTTTGATCTCCAAATAAAATATAATCACATGGGTTTCCTTCGCTTTTATCTTTGTTTAGCTTATGAAAATACAATACTTTGGTTATTTCTACTTGTGCATCCTTTATGATAAGTTCTCCGCCGCGCTCAAAATGACCTCTGTAAATGTTAGCTTTAAAAGTGGTGATATCATTGAGGATGCTTGGAAGCACAAATTTTTCTGGTTCCAGTGTATACATATTATTTTCCGGATGTACTACTCTATCTTTTTGATAGTTTAAGGTAGATGTCTCATCTAATTTTATTTTTAGAATAACCTGATAATCATGAGGTGAATGAAAAAGAGGAAGATGGGAAGCATATTGAGTATCGCTCCCGAGTAAAACCATACCATGAATTCCGGGATGATCTTTTGTATCATGTGTTTGAGAAAAAGTAAGTATTGAACAAGTGAATATTATGGCTAAAATAACACGGGATATAATGGAAGAACGCTTCATTTTTATTATTGATAATTAATCTTGCAAAGTTACGTTGGAAACTACTATCAATACCTCTTGAAATAATATTTTTTACTTAAAAATAATTCATTGGAAATTTCTTTTTGGTTTTTTTATTTAAGAATCATCATCCTTCTCTTTTATTTTCGAATTATTTAAAAGAAATAGAGCTATCCCAGAAAATCAAAAGGATATGTTTTCTGACCATATTTTTGATCTATCTCTTTTAAGAATTCTTTTCGCTCTTCAGTTAATTCCGGAACGGGTAAAATCTGACCTGGTAATACGGAAATACCTATCTCTCCAAATAAATTCTCCAATCCTGCCGGGACAACAGTACAGAGTAACCGGGCATATTTTTCAGAAGTATTTTTAAAACAATGTATAGAACCACCAAAAGGGATATTAACAAAACCGTCTTTACTTACAATTTGCTTTCCTGCTTCAGTTTTAAACTCTACTTCCCCTTCCAGGACATGAAACATTTCTTGGGTATTTGGATGTGAATGTGGCGGCGGACCTCCTCCCGGAGGCACAACCATTTCTATAACAGCATAATTGCCACCAGTTTGTTCGCCAGAGATTATAATTCTATAATTGCCACCTGCAACAGCTAATAGTTTCCCTTCGTTTTTGTTGATAATACTGATATTTGAATCCATATCGCTTTCTTTTATTGAACTCTTACATTACGTTTACCAAACAAATATAAACAGATATTAGATAATCTCTCACATTTACTAGTTGCCCTTTTGTTAAGTGGTTAGTAACCTTCAATTTTACAATAAAGATCAACAAAAACAGATCTATTATTAAGAACTAACAATTTAAAAATTAAGTAAAATGAAAAAATTTATCCTCTTACTGTCTTTTGTATTGGTGTGCCAAAACCAATTAACTGCCCAAAAAATAATTACTGATCCAGGTACTACTGCTCCTGCGCCAACCTATAACATTACGGTTACCAGACAAGATGATTTTGCTCCAACTACACCGGGTTATGCACCCACTACTATTAACCTTGAGATAAAAAAAGGGTCTAATTCTCAAATTAAAGCATTTGGCCCAGGCGCTCTTCCTGGAATTTACACTTTTCCTATTTCTATTTCTCTTCCTGGTTTCCCCCCTCCAGTAACTTATGTTAAAGTAACTTCTAATGATCCGGTGTATCCATCATTATTTAGTGCTTATTATCCACTTTCAACTGCTGTAGGAAGTCATACAACAATTTCAGATCCCAATATGATCGTATACGACCCATACCCGGGTCAATATGGATATGGAGTTGATCTTTATTGTACAGCTCCGAATCAATATACAATGAGGGTTACTAAGTTCTTATGTTATATATGTGTTCGTCCTCCTGTTTCAAAAACTGCAAATCCTCAAAACAATGTATCTCTGGTACCCAACCCAAGTATGGGATTCTCTGAGCTTTACTATACCGCTGCTGATAAAGAAACCATTTCAATTAATGTAGCTGATATGAATGGTAAAATAATAAGAGCATATACTACCGATATAGAAGCTGGATTAAACAAACTGCCGATCGATATCCAAAATCAATTGGGAGGAACTTATATTGTTCAATGGAAATCAAACGCCGGAACAAGTGGAACTTTAAAACTGATGAAAAAATAATAATCATAACTGATATCCTATTCCATATTCCAAACTCCTGCAATTTTTGTGGGAGTTTTTTGATACCATTATTCAGTTTCCTTATCCTATTAGATGATTGATCATGACTAAGACTATTAAAAATAAGATCAAATGAAAATCTGTGCCTTCAGAATAGATGGTACTCAGTACAAAACAGGATTTCTAAGATCATAAAACGAAGAAACCAAAGTAGAGCTTTCCTGCTTTGTTTTTCATTTAAATAATCTTATGATTGGTAGCAAAAGCAAGTGCTTCTGTAAAGTTTTTAACTCCAAAAGTGTCAAAAATTTTTCTCCTGTAATATTTGACGGTATCCGGTGAAACAAATATTCTTTCTGCAATCTGATTGATCGTTAATCCCTGAGCATATAACCGAAGTATCTTCAGTTCTTTTTCTTTGAGTGTTGGTTTGTTTTCTGTGATCCAAATTTTTTTGGATAGATCCAATTTCCATAACTGATCTGAACCCTGCTTATTTATAGTTACATTCCCAGCCTTTTGATTATGCGAAATAGATACTATACACAATGATTTCCATAAAGAACCATTTCCGCTGAGGAAAAGAGGGGTTAATTTGTGGTTGATAAGAACAGGCTTATCATACTTACCTTTTAAATGAAAATCATAAGAAATGCTGTATAATTTTCTGTCAGCATCTTTAGGCAGCTTATCATAAAAATCAAATCCAAGTGTATTGATCATGCTCAGTAGCTCAAGATCTTCTTTAGGTACATTGTTGAAATAAAATTCATAACCCATCTCAAATACTTCTTCCGAAGAATAGCCGCATAAAAACAAAGGATTGTTTGAAACATATTCAAACTTCATTTCCTTATAATCGATTACATAAACACTTTGATAAGTAATTTTCGCAAAAGACTTTACGACCTCCAGATAATCGCCAAACTGAAGTTTATCTTCGTCAGATATTGTTTTTATCCTATTTCGATTAAGCAATGAATTTTTTTCATTTTCCATTGGATAAAAATAATAAAAACTAAACAAAGGTGTAAAGTTGGTTTAAAATGATTTATCGTTTTTTGCGGTAGGATTTAGTTCCGGCCATATGATAAAAAATCATTTACAAAAGATAGTACCGTTTAATAAACACCATTCGAATTATGAGTGAAGAATTCTGTTCAAACTGCAAACAAACTGTAAAACCAAAAAGAATTGATGGTCGGTATATCTTGCATGAAATCGAACATGTTTTACATTTTGAAAGAGGTATTTTATATACCATACGGGAATTATTAGTAAGACCCGGACAAAATATAAAGAATTTTATTAATGAAAATAGAAGCAGACTTGTAAAACCTGTGATATTCATTATTGTAGCATCGCTGATTTATACTTTGATCAGTCATTTTTTCCATATTGAAGAAGCGTATATTAAGTATGATGATGCAACAAAAGGAACAGAAGTCAATGTGATTAACGATTGGATTCAAAGCCATTATGGATATGCAAATATTATAATGGGAGTCTTTATTGCTTTTTGGTTGAAAGTATTTTTCAGAAAATATGATTATAATTTTTTTGAAATATTAATCCTATTATGTTTTATACTTGGAATGGAAATGTTGATATTTTCTGTTTCTGCACTTTTTGAAGGATTAACTAATTTTCCATTAATGAAGGCTGCCGCAGCTATTGTCTTTATCTATTTTTCGTGGGCCGTTGGTCAATTTTTCGATAAAACAAAGGCTATGAGTTATGTAAAGGCCCTTGTTTCTTATATATTGGGAATGACCACATTTGGTATTGTAGTCATTATTTTAGGAATTTTAATGAACCTGACTTTAAAGCACTAAAATTTGGAAAGAACTTTTTTACGATAAGATGCAGTATTTTAAAATATGGATGCCTGATCCTCTTTAGCACTTTTTTCCTGAATAATATTATTGTTCAGCGACAGAATGCAAATCCATAAAAAAACCGCTCTGAAAAGAGCGGAATAACTAACTAATAAATACTTGATTATATTAACAAGTAGATTCAAATAAAAGTAATTTGAGCTACTCCATTAACTGCAGATTGTATGTTGCACAATGATTGCTTACAAGAGCCCCCAATATCATGTACTATAGGGGTTCTATTTTTTTATTGCTGATTTTCTACAAAAAAAACCGCTCTAAAAAGAGCGGTATACTTTTAATACTTGTTTTTTTAGCAAGTAGTAGCTCCACAATTAAGTAATCTGATGTGGATTACATTATTGATTTCACACTGTACTTGGCATAATCCATTTCCTAAGTTACCTACTACGTTACCAACGATACCTCCAACACCGCTAGCAACACCGCCAACGATACCTCCAACAGTTCCAGCAACAGCTCCAACAACTCCTCCAATTAGACCTCCGATTGGATCAAGTAATCCTTCTCCTGAAATAGATTTCAACTCGTCTCTGTTTAATTTTTTAAAATTTTTCATGATATAAAATTTTTATGTGGTTAATACATCACTAAGATATGAAAAATTACAATACCCTTCTATTTTTTTGGAAAAAATAATGAAATATTCTTATAACTTAATATTTCATTAATATAAGTGGTATTTGATGAGGATATCGCTTTTGTGATTTTTCCTTTATAAAATGCCTTTAGACAAATATCCAGGCTCATTTTTGTGAAATGTGGTGTTCCTTATTCTCCCTTAAAGAAAGTTTTTTCAATTTTAAGAATTTGTAAAAAAAACTAATAAATGTCACATAAGTGTGTCATTTGTCATATATTTGTGTTATGAAAAGTACAGAAGACAAAATTATAGAAGCAGCAGTACATGTATTAAATGGTAATGATGCTGCTACAATTGATGATATCGCTAATCATATTGGAATAAACCGACGAACAATTCACAGGTATTTTAAAGATAAAAATCTTCTTATCGAACAGTGTAAGCAAAAAATGATGACAACATGTAATGCAACAATGATAGCTGCTTACCAGAGCAGTAATGAACCAATTGTTCAAATGGAAAATATGTTCTATGCGGCTCTTAGTATTGGTAATGAATACTCATTTGTAAAAAAACGTTTTGAACGCAGTGGCTATTCTGAAGTAGTAAGTAATGAAGAAGGGTTATACGACGATGTTAAAGCAAAATGGTTTAGAATTGTAGAAAAGCTTCAGGAAGACAGGATGGTTGATAATAAATTTACAGTTGCATGGATCTACAATCTTTTTGGAGGTATCATTGATATTGCCATCGTTGCATTGCGTAATGAAGAGATAGCGGGTAATGATCTGAAAAAGTTTGCCTGGTCTTCTTTTAAAGGCAGTATAGGATTGAAACAATCAATAAATAATTAAGCAATATGGACTCAAAATTGGCAAATCAACATTTGGAAAATTATCAGGATAACGAACTTGTAAAATTGATAATCGGATTTACCAGCCATATCGAACACTTAGAGGATGGTATTAAATTACATTATGTTACTGGTGGAAAAGGTTCACCTCTTGTACTCATTGCAGGTTGGCCGCAGACCTGGTGGAGCTTCCATAAAATAATGCCGGCATTGGCAGAGAAACACCATGTGATTGTTGTAGATATCAGAGGAATGGGAAGTTCCGATAAGCCTGAAGATGGATATACAAAGAAAAATATGGCTGCTGATATATTGGCATTGACTAAAAAGATTGGATATGAAAAGATAAGTATTGCCGGGCATGATATTGGGGCGGGTGTTGCCATTAGTTTTGCTGGGCATTTTCCAGAAAATACCGAGAAACTCATCGTTTTAGACACCCCGCATCCTGACGAAAATATGTATAAACTTCCAATGTTACCTGTAGGCGCCCCTGTATATCCCTGGTGGGTGGCTTTCAATCAGGTTAAAGATCTACCAGAAAAATTGACAGAGGGACGATTCCATATGATCCAGGATTGGATCTTCGATCATCTTTTACAAGATCAATCAGCGATTAATGATTTTGACCGTAAAGTGTATGCAAACGCTTATGCTGACAAAGATTCTATAAGGGCCTCAAATGCTTGGTACCAAACATTTACTCAAGACATTCAGGATATAAAAACAATGGCAACTATTCGTGTGCCTACAATGGGTATTGCAAGCAATGAAAGTTATGAAATGCTTAAATTTTCTTTATCACAGTATGCCATAAATTTAGAAATGAAGGAAATTAAGGGAACTGGTCATTTTTTAATGGAAGAACAGCCTGAAGAGGTCACACAATTAATCTTAAGCTTTATGGGTAAATAACCTTTTATTTATTATTCTATCGGACAAAAAGTTCAACTTTTTACAAGTTATTAAATTTATTATTTGATAATCAGTATTTTAAATAAAAATTAGACAGATCTGTCTAATTTTTAAATTAAAATATTACCTTTGTTTCATGGATACAAAGAATCGCATTATGGAAACAGCTGATAAGCTCTTCTATTTTCAGGGTTATCAGTCGACGGGGATCAATCAGATTATTGCAGAAGCGAATGTTGCGAAAGGAAGCTTATACAATCATTTTCCTTCAAAAAAAGAGCTTGGTCACGCCTATGTAAAGCAATCCAGTGAACAATGGTTCAAAGGACTTGAGGAAGAATTAGAGCCTTATTCTAGTCCTGCTCAAAAACTTCTTGCTATTTTTTCGTTTTCAGAAAAGTATGCTCAGATCAATCATTTTAACGGGTGCCGTTTAATTAATATTTTAACGGAAGTTACTGATCAGGATGATCAAATTACGACAATGGCAGTGGCTCATAAACAAAAATTCCGGGAATTTTTATATCAACTCACAACGAAGATATTTACCAATTCAGCTCAGGCACTTGAAATATCCGACACCATTTACCTACTCTATGAGGCTGCAACTGTTGAAAGCAAAATCTTTAAGAACAAATGGCCCATTGAACTGGCTCGAAAAAATGCGACACAGATCTTAGCACAAAATCAAATACCAAATAATAAATAGCTAAATGGATATTAAAAAACAAACCGAACTTATTTTTGAACCCATTCTTTTGCCTCAGGATTACAAATTTGAATTGCCTGAAAATGTTGAAGAGATTTTTATTAATGTTGCCTCAGAAGTTGACTTAAATGGTCTTTATCATAAGACTACAAAAAGTCCGTTACTCTTGCTCTATTTTCAGGGAAATGCGAAAAACATGCAGAATTTTCTTGATAACCATTCTATGATATTAGATTGGGGATACAATGTTTTGGTTACTGACTATCGTGGTTTTGGAAAATCAACAGGAATGATTGACGGGGAACAAAATATGTATAATGATGCCGAACAGATCTATGATTATGCACTACAATTAGGATATCGTCCCGAAGATATAATCCTTTACGGCTATTCTATGGGAACCTCAATGGCCGCCTATCTGGCAACTAAAAAAGATGCTAAGGCTCTCATTCTTGAAAGTCCCTACTCTTCTATTGCGGAAATTGATATTTTTGGAAATCAGGCACCTGCCTATCAACTCAATACTGCAGCTAGAGCTGATGAAATTACTATTCCTACTTTATTGATTCATGGTGAGCAGGATGATGTTTTACCTCCTGACCATTCAGAGCGGATATTTGCTAATCTTCAAACTCAGGAAAAAGAAATGACTGTAATTTCTAAAGGAGGACATGGTGATCTAAAAAGCAGAAGTGAGTATAAGGAAAGCTTCAATAGGTTTATTTCTAATTTATAAGGAGAAAATAGATATTCTATTTCAATATGAAAATCTCTCATATTATTTCCTTGGAATATGAGAGATTTTTATTAGAAAGAAGTTTATGTATTAATGCTCTTGTCTTTTAAGTCAATTTCAAATAGACAGCAATTGGGTTCCCTTTGATAATGTAACGGAAGATTTGCAGTGTCTGTCAGTCTTTCTATTCCTAAGAAATTAAACCCAGCTGAGGTATAGTGTTGAATAAGCTTGGTATTGTTTCCTAAGGTATCAAGACGTATAAATTGTTTTCCTGATTGTTTTGCGTATTCTTTTGACCACTCTACAATATCATCAATATATCGGTGTCCCCGAAATGATGGATGAGTAGAAATGCGATGAACATAAATTGAATCATTTTTATCCCTTTCACCCCAAATTTCCGGATCCTCAAACGCGATAACCCAGATGCACGCGATGTTGCTGTGATCATCAACTATTTTCCATTGTCGTTTCTCTTCTATTTCTTTTTCAATAAAAGTTTTTTCGAAAAAAGGCCATATGACCATTTGTCTTTGGGCCTGTAAATTCCGTGCAGCTTCATAAAGCGACATTATCTCATTGACATCACTCATTACGCAGTTTTTAATTTCCATAGTATTGTATTTTATACGTCACAAATATCAGGCTCATTTGAAGGCTGAAAAATCTGAATCTTGCTTTATTTATCACCTACCACACTGTCGATCTCGGTTTGTGTGATTCCGTATTTTGCTACCCGCAAACGATGGTCAGTTGATCCTATATATTTGCGGAGCTGCGAGTTTACAGCTTGTAAAAGGTCTTGGTTATTTTTACTGAAAGAGAAAGCACCGACTGATGCGCCGCTATCTTTAGTTATCTGATGTGGGACTGCTTCCAGCTCTCGATGTGCATCGGCAATAGCACGATTACCAATTGCTGTAGCCGCAAATGCGTCGATCTTCCCTGCTAATAAAGCTGCGATTGCATCTGGCTGACTGTTAAACATGACAATCTGCTTATCAGGTATACCAGCAAATTTTGCAGCATCATATTGTAGTTGTCCTGGAATTACTCCTAGCAGAGCATCATTGTTCCTTACCACAGCTTCATAGCTGGTTAGTGTTTTTGGATTGCCATTATGTACAACGAATCCATCGCCAAGCGACCAAACCGGAAGGCTGAAAGCTACTTTCTCAGCACGTTCAGCTGTAGCGAAAATGGGTACGTTCATATCCCATCGATCTGCCTTTACACCAGGTAAAAGTTCTTCGAACGTAGTGAGATGATATTCGATGGAAGAAACACCTATCGCTCGAAGTACAACTTCGGTCAACTCGATGTCTGCACCTTTTACAAGATGCTCTTCAGTCCAATAGAAAGGAGGTTCTTCAATATAGGCGACTCTGATTTTATTCCATCTATCAGGCGTTGAAATTTTTGTTTCCATTTTACTTGCTGTTATATGATTCATACCTATCTACCCTATTTATAAAGATGATTTTGTAATGATTATCAATGCTAATAGTGTAGTATTAATTTGTAATACAAAGCTATAACTATAAATAAACTTATAACAGATACAGATATTGGAAATTTAAGTGTAACAGATTTATAAATGAAACCAAACTAGCTAAACCTCAGGGATAGCAGAAAATAGATTCCCTAACTTAATCAGGGCTTTTTCTACTTTATTCTCCCATAAACTGCAATAGCTGACACGAATATAGTTTCGATATTCTCCTTTTGATGAAAATACCTCTCCGGGAACATAAGATACATCGTTATTAAATGCCGTATCTAAAAAATAGGTCGTATTGATATGATCAGGGAGCTCGATCCAAATCATAACGCCGCCGTTAGGTCTGGTTATTTTGGTGTTTTCAGGAAAAGATTGTTGAATAAGATCAATGGTTCGGTTCAGATTTTTATGCAACTCAAGTCTGAATTTTTGAAGATGACGTTCAAAAAGCCCGGACTGTAATAATTGTAAAATTACTCTTTGATCGAAACTGGAAGTTGAATGGTTATTGATGTATTTAATTCTGGCTACCTGATCGGTAAATCTTCCAGCAGCACACCATCCAACCCGAAAGCCTGGAATTAATGTTTTTGTAAATGAATTACAATACAATACCCATCCATGGGTATCATAGGTCTTGATGGTATCTGGCCTGCTTCCTTTAAAAAATAGTTCACCATAAATATCATCTTCTATTATTGGTATTTGGGAAGAATTAGCCCATTCAGCAAGTTCTTTTTTTGTTTCAGTATTGATGCTGGCTCCATCAGGATTGTTAAAGTTACTGACAAAAATACATGCCTTAACCTGCATTTTTCCGCAGATTTCTTTCACATTTTCAATAGATATCCCCTCTTCAGGATGTGAAGGTACTGTAGATACTTTGAGGTTTAAACATTCCAATACCTGCATAATACCATGAAAACAAGGATCCTGGACTAAAACAGTATCTCCCGGTTGTGTTATTGCTTTAAGACAGCAAAAAATAGCTTCCGTCGCCCCATTAGTGACAATTAACTCATCAGTATGAATTACTCCTTTCCAGATCAAAGATCTTTTGGCTATTTCATCCCGTAACTTCTGATTGCCTTTTCTACCTTCTAATGTCAGGTAGCTTCCACTGATATCTCTTGAAGTTTGCTGTATTGCTCTTTTGATACTATTGAAAGGTAATAATCTATTATCTGGAAGGGCTTTAGCAAAAGATACAAAATTTTTACTGTCATTTTTAAAAGGCAGTTTTTGTAAGAGTTGATCGATCTTAACAGTGTTTTGTTCCAATGAAACAGGCAATACGTTAGGCAGGGGTAACTTTTTATGCATGTTGTCATTGACAAAATATCCCGATTTTTCTCTGGAAGTTATTAATCCTTTATCCATTAGATAATTGAATGACTGTAATATTGTACCAATACTTAAGCCTTTCTTTTGATGTAAACTCCTTAATGAAGGCAATTTATCTCCTGGCTTATAGGTTTTATCTTCTATCATTTGCGCAATTTTATTGGCAAAACTAATGTAAACAGGTTCTTTCATGTACTATCTGTTATAGGATAATTTATAAAAATAAAATCTGTTAAAGGTATAGAATCTTTACAATATAAATCGGATTAAAGAATTAATACTATTTGAGCCATTTTAAAATAAGCAATCTTCATTAATTATAAAGACTTGTATAGCTCTTCATAAATTAAATATTGTTTTTAATCTCCCGGTTTTTATCTACCCAATAGGCTAACGAGATAATAAGTACTGATGCAATAATTGAAGATATAAATAATGTCATTATTGAATCAGGGGGTGTCGGGCCAAAAGTATTGGCTAGGTTGATCATTAAAAGTAAAGCAATCAATATCCATAATCCCCACTTTCCAATTTTATTTTTGGCTTTAGTAATTGCAGCATAAACAGATGTACCAATTAAGAATATTGCAGTCTCAGTAAATAGCGTAATCATGACATGATTCCAAAGACCAAAACCCACTTTATAATCATTAAAAGGTGTCAATGGCAAATCCGCAACATGAACAATTAAGTCAAGAAACCAGTGACTTAGCACACAGATACCCACGACGATTGCACCTTGTCTGTCTCTTTTAACAAGCCAGTAAATAAATCCTACGATGACACCCCATACTATATTCATGAGTAAACTATGTGTATAAGGGTATAATAAAAATTCAAAAGCATTTGTCTTCGTATAGCCACGTATAATAGCCACCTTTTCAATGTTGAAAATGAGGAGAAAGGGCCAAAGGATATCTACAAATTGAGTAGCAATAAAGAGAATTCCTAGTGAAACTTGTGGTGCAGCCTTTTTAGCTGCAAATGAAAGTCCAAAGTGTCCTATAAACATGATGTATTTTATTAACAAAAGTAGTTTGGAATGAGGGGTTTTCCTCTTGACAAAAATCAAAAAAAACATTTTTCTTAATTCTACTAAAATTGAGTTTTTTACGCCACTTTAAATAACCGTTTATTAAAACATTACGGTAAAATTTGGAAAGATTATTTAGAAAAGTTACGATACGAAAAATAAAAAGAGTTACATTGAAATCACATAACTCTTTCTTTAGTTTTATTTTAAAATAAATTAACCTTTTACTACCCCAATCCTTGATTTTACTGGAATATTATAGGTATTTAAACTTGGTGTTTGCCCATGGAAATCAAAATCGATATTCACTCCTGGTCTGAAAATTAAACAATGGGTAGATCCACCAAAATGGAAGGTCCCTGTTGGATCTCCTTTTTTGATATGATCTCCTACTTTTACGGTGATCTCACAACTGGAAACTTCTGCCATACCGATAGCTACAAAGCACATCAATCCAATTTTTGGATTGTCTGACTGTATAAAGATCAATGCACGCGCAGCCAATTCGGCAATATAGCCCTGAGAATCATTAGGACCTGCAGGATCGTAACCTTCTACGGGAGCTTCAGCATAATACGTACCCGGCACATTCTGAATAGCGACTACTCTACCATCTACCGGACTGTTCCATCGGTGATAGGTTTTAGCACAAAGAAATGCCTGATATACAGTACTGTTATCTCCAAATTGTTGTGATAGCGGATGATTGTTCATAATATCCACTAGTGAATAGGGCTGTCCTTTCATCCAGAACTTATCTCTCATCATCGCGTTGGTTACACAATTATAGGGAGCCGATTCACAGGCACTTACAATAACGGAAGGATCTTTGTCCGCATTGCTTACTTCCCTTACACCGGGATTAAACTCACGGGTGAAGAAATCATCCCAGCTTTTATAACCAAAATAAGGCTGAGTGGGCTGACATTGATAGTTATATATAAAATTGGATAATGCATCCTGTGGATCATTGCCCTGCCCTCTCAACGGATCCATAGCGGCAATTGCTTCCAGAGCCTCCGGTGAAAACCAGCCAACAGGATTGGTGTAATCTGGTTGTGGCTGATGTATCGGACCGTTGACAAGAACATATTTTGAAGCTTCAGATTGAAGAAATACTTTCCATTCGTTCAGGATCACATTTAGTTTTTCGTTAACCACCGTATTGGTGAATGCTAAATATCCGCCACTGGTTCCCATTGCCCAATCTAAAATAGCATTGATGGGAAAGCCAACCAGTCCTATTGTGTTTTCTATCGTGCTGTAGCATGGTGCTTCCTGTAGAATCTGATTCATGACGAGAAGCATGGTGTCAAAGTTTTTTACAGGTTCATTGTAACCCTGCGGAATTTCATCATACATACTGGTGAAGCTCATATACAAAATTGGATCATTGTATATGGTATCTCTAAGATCAGCAATAGCCGGATTTATGGCAAGTTTAGAATGTTTGGCCTGATTGACCTTCTTTTCTATCCAGCTATTTAGAAAATTCCTGTCGGAAGGAAGCCATTTTCCAACCCTGTACTTTACATGATTCATAATATTCAGTTTTTTCGCTCCCTACTCATTTGGCTTTTCGGAATTGCGCCCCGTTTTGTAATGGTTTCTGGTCTCCATGGTTATTAAGATTTAGTATCCTAAATTTACGACGGGAAATAAAGAGAAACAAGAGTATTTCTACTTAAAGGGAAATACGTATAACTACTGACTGTATTTTGTAAGAAAGCTTAATGTGGGAATGAGCTGGAACATGGCCTGTAATAGAAAGGTTTAGTATATTTACCAAAACATTTGATCATCATTGACACCTACATCAACTTTTGAATTTGTAATGCCAGATAACCAACGTGCTGCACAATGTGCACTCAGCGTTCCTCTATTACTTCTGATAACGGTTATCGGAGGAAAAATAATAGATATTCATATCAATTGGCTGCTAGGTATCAGCATCATTGAATTTATTATATTATCTTTTATCTCTATCCGGTGGATGTGGAGAAAAGAACGTATTGTATTCTACCCGGATCATATGGAATCAGATCTCTATGGGAGAATTTATTTTAGAGATATTATAAAAATCGTTTCACCATGGTATTTCATGTATCGAGGCTTTAAACTCCGATTTACTGATAGTAGATCATGCCATTGGGCAATTAGTAATCCACGGCCTTCCCAACCCTTGAGTAACACACAGGAGGAGGTTGATGCTTTTAATAATTTTAAAGAAATGTTAGAGAAAAAGATTGACAATTTTCATAACAAAAAACTCGATTAAAGAATAACAACAATACCAATTATTTTAATTACTCCTTCTTTTTTGGTGGATATTCGATACCTTCATCAATGATCAATTCATAACCGTATTTCATAATAGTTTCTATGACAGGAATTGCTTTTTCTCCCTTTTCTGTTAAGCTATACTCTACTTTTGGTGGGACGACCGGAAAAACTTTTCGGTTAACCAATCCTTTACTTTCCAACTCTCTGAGCTGACTGGTAAGCATTTTATCAGTAATGTGTGGAATGTCTTTTTTCAGTTCATTAAATCGTAACGCTTTCTCTTGCAAACGCCACAAAATAGGCATTTTCCAGGTTCCTCCTATATGGTTTAATGCAAACTCTATAGGGGTATAGTATAGTCTCTTATCGTGGAAAAACTCAGGCATAAAATGAAATTAATTTTGCTTACACTTTCTAAAAGGTTAGTATATCACTTATTAGTAAGTATATGATTTATTGATAGTGCTTTTTGCAAATTTGCAAAAAATATTTTAAATGAAATCAAAAAGAACACTTTACATTTTGGCGTTAGGCATCTTTGGTATTGGTACCACTGAATTTGGTGTGATTGGTATATTGCCGCAATTGGCAACTGCATTTGATGTAAGTATTGAGAAAGCAGGTTGGTTATTGAGTGGTTTTGCGTTAGCAGTTGCTGTTTCCGGACCATTTATGATGATGCTTTTATCTTTTTTTAAAAGAAAAAATTTAATGGCATTTGTTTTAGGGATCTTTGCTCTCTCCAACTTACTTTCTATCATTGCCCCCAATTTTGGACTTCTGCTTGCTGCAAGAATTTTACCTGGATTTTTTCATCCTGTTTACTGGTCTATTGCTTTATCTTCCGCAGCTAATTTAGTTTCCGAAAAAGAAGCTCCCAGGGCTGTAAGTATCGTCTTTGGCGGCTTTACCATTGCAAGTATTCTGGGTATCCCTATTGCTACATTAATGGCAGATGTATTTAATTGGCAATCATCTTTTATCCTTTATGCTGTTATAAATGTTATTTCATTTGCTGGAATATTGCTCTTTTTACCGAACATTCCAATTCCGGATAAAAAAGCAGCAGGTACAAATAGTAGTATTTTTAAGAAGAAGGTTTTATGGATCAACTTGTTGGTAGCTTGTTTTATCATTGCGGCAATGTATGCTACTTATGGATATATGGCTGATTACCTGGGAAAAGTAAATAGAATGAATGGCAAGGAAATAAGTATTCTCTTATTTATTTTTGGAGTTGCCGGAATTTTTGGCAATCAGTTGGCGGGTAAATTTTTATCTAAAAGCATCTATATCACTACACTTTTATTTATCCTGTCTTTAGGTGTTGTGCATCTTTTACTTTATAATTTAGGGACAGAATTTATATCGGTTGCCATCATGATAGCGATCTGGGGCCTGGTGCATTCTGGTGGTTTTCTCATCAGCAATATTAATGTAACTTCTTCAGCACCTGAATCGCGTGAATTTATTAACAGTATTTTTACTTCTTGTGGAAATATTGCTGTTACATTAGGGACAAGTATTGGAGGTTTTTGGATTGCCCATTTTGGTATTCATCAAATTATTTGGTCAAGTATGTTGTGTTTAGCTGTTTCGTTTTTAATTCTTCTTCTTAAAAAGACAGAAATAGTGAGCTCAGACATTATTAAGAAAACCCCTGCTTAGCTAGGGGTTCTTGAAATTTATACAATCTTTTTATGGATTGTTATGATGGTCCTCTGGCTTATAAACAACAAGTTTGTTCATTAGGAATACAGCCTCCTGAAGGTGTACACCAGTAATGATTTTTTGGGCATACCGAAGCTGCACCTTTGATTGTTTTTAAATCCTCTTTTGAAATTTTTTTGAAATTTTTCATTTTAAATAATTTAGTGGTTTGTTATGTAAATATGATGAATATTTTCCTAACTAACTGTTAATCATTTGAAAAAAAACAATAAGAATTGTATTATTTGATACCAATAACCTTCAAAGCGGTAGAACTTAAATATATTTCATCGAAAACTGTAAGAGACTCAATGTCTTCAAATGTCTGAAATTTCAAATCGATCTTGTTAAATGAGAGTTCAATAGAATCATCATAGGATGCCACAATTCTCACCACTGAATACCCATTATAAGCTACTTTAAAACCTTCAAAAAAACAGTTTTGTTCTGCCTTTTGGTAGATGCGGTTTTCTTCAAATCCGGGACCTCCGAAGTTATCATTTTCTTTTTGGGTATTATGTTCAAGAGATTTCCAGCTTATATAATTTTTAGGTTCTTTCAAAATGTTTCCATCTGGATCTACAGGAACAAACATTCCAAGAGTTAAGGGATGTTTCAGCAGGTTTGCATAGTTATTCACCAGATTTAATGTCTGAAGATCGGCATATCCTTCGTTTGAATAATATTCAAGAACGAAAGTGGTCATTGGAATAAGCTTATGGGAGGCATGAGGTGTCACCATCAATAATTTTGTGTTGTGAATGAATGTTATATTTTGGCAAATATACAAGTTTAGTATAAATACACATTCTTCATAGTGTTCAAGAATACAGTTTAAGACAGTGTTTTGCAGTATTTTTTCTTAGAATAAATAAGATTAGTAAATGAGTAATAATTATTCATAACAGAGATATGGTTATGAACTCAAGTAATTGAGATACCATTTATTTAAGGTTATGCCCGAATTTTGCATTAGAAAAAAGTATAAACACAATATCATGCAGACTATATTAGGTGCCAATGGCCAGATTGGTGAAGAACTGGCAAGAGAACTGAAACGAAACTTTACTTCTGATATTAGAATCGTGAGCAGAAACGCAAAGAAAGTGAATCCTACAGATACAATATTCTCTGCAGATCTATCTGTTAGAGAAAATGCTATTGAAGCTGTAAAAGGGAGTGAAATTACCTATTTTACTTTAGGACTGCCTATGAATTCTGATCTATGGGAAAAACGATTTCCTCTCATTACCAAAAATGTAATCGAAGCTTGTAAAATCAATGGAAGTAAATTGGTGTTTTTTGACAATACCTATATGTATCCGCAAAACGACAAGGTTCTCACTGAGAACACCCGCTTTTCGCCAATTGGAAGGAAAGGCAGAGTGAGAGAAGAAATGGCAGATATGCTTTTAAAAGAAATGAAAGCAGGAGAAATAGAAATAGTAATCTGTCGAGCTCCTGAGTTTTATGGTCCTGGTAAGACACAAAGTATTACAAACGCTTTTATTTTTGATGCAATAAAAGAAAGTAAAAAGCTCAAAGTACCATTGAGAGATGATAAGTTAAGAAGTCTGATATGGACTCCAGATGCAAGCAGGGCCACTGCTCTAATTGGAAATACTCCTGATGCATTCGGACAGACCTGGCATCTTCCGGTAGATGATCATAAATTAACTTACAAGGAGTTTATTGCTTTAGCTTCTGAAATTTATGGGCAGGAATTTAAATATTTTACAATTCCTAAATTTGCTTTTAAGCTTAGTGCTTTATTCAATGAAAACGCAAAAGAGCTGCAGGAATTGCTGCCAAGATATGGATATGACAATCTTTTTGATGATTCAAAATTCAGAAATAGATTTCCTGATTTTGAGGTAACAACCTATAGAAAGGGAATAGAGCAAATAAAGAAAGAACAGCAGGCTTTAATATAATAGTCAATTTAAGATGTATCATTATTTAATAATATAAAAAATGAAAACACCGGAAAAAATAAATTCAATTACCGCATTGCACAGCTATTTGAACCTTAAAAGGCCTTCAAATCCACTGATCAGTGTTTTGATTTTAATGAAGTTTCTGTGCATCATGAAACTCTTCTTAATACTGTAAGTACGGATTTCTATGTTATTGCGATTAAAAATGAATGTGCAGGAAAGTTCAGGTATGGGCAGCATTACTATGACTTTGAAGATGGGATTATGTATTTTATTGCACCGAATCAGGTTGTACAGTTTGAAAATATCCTGTTGTCTGAAGTAAAAGGCAGTGTGATTGTTATTCACCCCGATTTTTTACAGGGATATCCATTAGCTTCTGCTATCAAAGATTATGGTTACTTTTCGTATTCTGCTAATGAGGCTTTGCATCTTTCTGAAAAAGAAGAAAAGTTGGTTACGGATATCATAGATAATATACGAAGAGAAACAGAAAATAATATGGATATTTTCACCCAGGATTTATTGATATCTAATATTGATCTGCTTTTAAAATACTCAGACCGTTTTTATAACCGTCAATTTTTAACAAGAAAAAAAGTAAACAATGATCTTTTAAACCACCTGGAAACTTTACTTGACGAACAGTTTAAAAATGATAATTTAATGATCAATGGTATACCTTCCGTGCAATTTATCGCAAAAAAACTTCACATCAGCCCAAACTATCTGAGTGATACATTGCGAATTCATACCGGACAAACAACACAGCAGCATATACAGTACAGATTAATAGAAAAGGCTAAGGAATTACTGTCAACAACTTCTATGTCAGTTTCTGAAATTGGTTATCATTTGGGCTTTGAATATCCGCAATCATTCCACCGATTATTCAAGAACAGAACATCTGTTTCTCCGCTTGAATTCAGACAAATGTTTAATTGAATAGTAAAAGGGGATTAATCTTATTTTGCGTCTTTCTCTATACCTTCCTGAAATTCGATCAGTGCTTTTGTGGTTCCAGATTTCAGGCTTCCGTTTTTCTCACCTTCGTCCCAGGTTTTAAAAGCTTTATCTTTTAATCCCAATGTGTAGTAATAGCTTCCTAAAACCGTGTATCCTTCGGGTTCACCGAGGTCTATTATTTTCTTTGATAATGCAATTAATTCCGGATGAGGTTTTATTTTTTTTGAAGCAATCTTTGCAGGATCACTTAATAGGCCAGGTGTATATTCCATCATTTTCAGTCCGAAAAGGTTCATACAGGCTTTGGCTAAACCTTTGTTACAAAGTTCTTCATTTATTCCAGCAGTTTTACTGGAAAGCAATGCTTCAAAATCGAGATCAGATTTTGAAGAGCTTTTTGTTTTATCATAGTATTCGGCTAAAAGCTGTGCTTTTTTTTGAGCATCTACGGGATTTTTTCTGTTATTGATTTCCGAACTGTCCTTTTTGGGAATCCAAATACCCTTTTCTACCCAGTTTGAAACCCCTGTAAGTTTCCCTTTTTTAATTTTAAAAATAAATATGCTTTTATCAGGATAGATGATCAGGCTATCATTTCGTGTAAAATAATCACCATAATCCATATCGGATATTAGAACTTTCCCATTGCCATCGAAGTTAAAACTGTTGTAAAATGTTTTATCATTTGTTGCTTTGTAATAACCCTGAAGGGAATTATCAGCATCCTGTGCTGAGATGATATAGCTGAATAGGAGTAGTAATAGGAATAATAATCTCTTTTTCATAATTCGTCAAATTCTTTTAATACCTTATGTTTTCTTTGCTACAAAACTATTGAATAGAAATGATTATCCGCCTGATAAATATCAAATTCTTAGACCAATCATGAAAGTAACTCCCATAAATATTTTATTATATTTGTTACCGTTTTTAGAGAAGTTTATGATGAGAGAAATTGGTTTATGGCATTATGTAAGGGTATTTAATATATTTTTAATGCTAACCCATTTGTTCATTTTTAAAACAGATTACAGTCATTTATCTTTAAAGGCGTTAAATACTTATCATAGGTTTAAAGCAAATTCTCATAAAAAATGCAGTAAGATCTATCTTCAGGAAAACAATAGAACTCCAATAAAATGCAATAACAATTATTGCTACAGTTTTTCATCATTCTTTGTGGCTTCTTTTTCATCTTTTATATGCCATAAAAGTATTGACCAGGATATAGAAAATAGGTTCTTTTTATATGACGATCCACCCTATTCTTCTTTTTTTAATTCAATCTGGATTCCGCCCAAAATAAGTATTTAATTTTCAGATCGTTATTCGACATAAACTAATACCTTCAAACTTCTAATAAGGTATCAGATAATTTATATCCCAGATATGAACGGATAAACCATATCTGGATCTTTACGAAAATGGAATACAATTATTCCAATACTCAAATTATTATCTAATTTTAAACTGACATGACGGAACTTCTTTCATGAATCTTGTCAATGTTATTTAATTAAAATAAATTAAAAAATATAATGAAAACAACAATATCAAACTTCGAAAAAAACAGCAAAAATATTTATATCATCTGCAGAATATTAATCGGATTATTTTTCTTTATAGCAGGTTTCAATAAATTATTCCATCCCATATTTCAAGGGTATATGTTTAATACCATTAGCAATATAGGATTTCCTTTTCCACAATTTACGGCTAATTTTACGGCATTTTGTGAGTGTATATTTGGACTGTTTTTGATGATAGGTTTATGGACCAGACTTAGCTCTGTTTTCCTGATCATCATTATACTTGTTGCGTTATTTACCCATGATCTGGCTACAATTCCCAAAGAGCTTATTCCTGTTAAACCAGAAACCGGAGTATACGAAATGGATCCTTTTACATGGTTGAGTTATTTCCTTTACCTACCACAAACCTTGTATTTACTGTTTTTAGCACTTTTCCTATCACATGGATGTGTTGGATTTGGAATTGATAGCTTTAGAAAAAACAAATATTTAGTTAATCGTTGAAAAACCCTTTTATAATCTCAGTTTAGTAATGAAGACGGAAAGAAATTTTTACTTTTACTGAATACAATTTATATCCGTAATTATGAAATTAGAATTATATCAAATCGATGCCTTTACAGATGAACTTTTTAGAGGAAATCCGGCATGCGTTGTTCCTTTGAAAGAATGGCTTCCTGATGAAACACTTCTAAAGATTGCCATGGAAAATGCAGTAGCTGAAACAGCCTTTTTTATCGACAACGGTTCAACAACACATCTGAGATGGTTTACTCCAGAAATTGAAATGGATCTTTGTGGGCATGCAACATTAGCAACGGCTCACTGTTTGATTTCGATTCTAAACTATAACAGGGATGAAATTATCTTTGAAACAAAAAGTGGTGAATTGAAAGTTATTTTTCAGGATGGACTGTATGAGCTTAATTTTCCTTCCAGAATGCCGGTACCATCTGTTTTACCGGATATTATTTCTAAATCATTAAATATTCAGCCGAAAGAAGTATTCAAGTCAAGAGATTATGTTTTGGTCTATGATACCGAAGAGGATATAAAAGACATCAAAATTGACAGGCAGACTTTTGATCTTATTAATTTAGATCCTGGTGGTGTGGTTATCACAGCGAAAGGAAATGACAGCGATTTCGTTTCAAGATATTTTACCTCACAATCCAGTATCCTGGAAGATCCTGTAACAGGCTCTGCACACTGCTCATTAATTCCTTTCTGGTCGAAGAGATTGGGAAAGAAAGATCTTTTTGCCGTACAACTTTCCGAAAGGCTTGGGAAATTATATTGTGAAGATCAAGGTGAGCGGGTAATCATTGCAGGAAAAGCAAAAACCTATTCCGCAGGACATCTGTGGATAGAATAAAATTTTTTAAACCAGAGGCATTTTATGGAAAGCTCCCCAAAGGGAGCTTTTCTTATTTATAATAAAGATTTTACAATGGTGATAAGGCTCATTACAATAACCACCATACCTACAACCACAAACATTTTTTTAGTCGGTAACTTTGTGGTAAGCATGGCTGAAAAAGGAGCTGTAAAAACGCCACCCAGCAAAAGTCCCAATACGATATTCCAATGATGAATTCCAATGGTAAAAATAAAGGTGATCGCACTGGTGATGGTGAGCAAAAATTTAGCAACGGTGGAACTACCAACAACATAACGGGGATTCCTTCCTTCTTTAATTAAAGTTCCCGTAACCAACGGTCCCCATCCTCCACCAGCAAAGGAATCAATGAAACCACCAACCAGTCCTAAAACTCTAAGGTTTGTTTTCTTTTTAGCTTTAACAAGACCTGTTTTCTTTTCCTTGAAAGCATTTTTTAAAATATTTAGTCCCAAGTATAAGGTGTAACAAGCGATAATGGGTTTTACAATATGAGCATAATACTCGCCGTAATGGGATAATGTTAATGCTCCAATCACTGAACCTACAATGGCTAATGGAAACAATACCCAAACCATTTTTTTATTGACGTTTCCTAATTTATAATGACTAAAACTTCCAGCCGCTGTCGTAAAGGATTCGGCAGAGTGAATACTGGCACTAACTACTGGTGGCGGAACATTAAGCAATAATAAAATGGTTGTACATATTACTCCATAGCCCATTCCCATTGATCCTGCAACGATTTCCGCCAAAAAACCGGCAAGCAGCATCCAATAAAAGATGTGACCATCTTTGCTGAGAAAAACCTGAATAGCATCGGACAGATCAAACTGATAAATAATAAGTCCGAATACCCCAACAAGAAGCAGAACTCCTATAATAGCCAGATAAATATTAGCTTTTCTTTGGGCTATCTTGGTGATTTTGATTAATTTTTCAATTTCCAGATCTGATTTTGAAGGGCTATTTTTTCTATCAGAGATATATTGGGTTGTCACTCTGTTCAGTTCTTTCACTTTATAATTAAAATCACCTTTTAGCTCATTGCGTATATTTTGCATATTGTCCAGTACGTGATCCATTTCGTCGGGGATCACTTCTGTGAAAGTTTCACGCAATCTCTTGGCAATGGTTGGTGATTTTCCATTGGTTGAAATAGCGATTTTAAGACTGCCCTTTTTTACAATCGAACCTAGGTAAAAGTCGCACAGATCAGGCTTGTCAGCCACATTAACGAGCACATTATGTTGATAGGCGTGATTTTTAATCTGCCCGGCTATTACAATATCATTGACTGCTATAACGGCCAGATCAATATCCTTAAAATCATAAATGTTATAAGACCTTTCGTATATCGTTAAATTAGGAAATTGAGACTGTAAAGATCTAATCTCTGGAATAATTTCCCTGGCCACCAATTTAATAAAGGTGTTAGGAGAATTACCTAGTATTGATTCTAATTTTTCGAGAGCCACCTTACCACCACCAATAATTAATAATGATAACTTCTCTAGTTTTAGAAATACGGGATATAAGGAGTTGCTCATTTTGATGATAATTTTAAATCATAAGTAAAGGCGAGATAGTATAACCCACCGATTTCCGGACCTGCTGCATATTGAAAATAACGTCTGTTAAGAAGATTGGTAGCTCCGATTTTCACATTGGCATTAATCTCCGGAAGTTTCCAGGTGGCCTGAGCATCAACGGTATAATAAGCCGGGATATTTCCTGAAGCTAACGGGCTCTCCCATAAAAATTGATTCTGCCATCTGGCTACGATCGTAACCCCAATATTCTTGATAATTTCCCTGTTTCCTACACTAAGATTTACCATCCATTTCGGCGTATTGAAAGAGGTAATAAACAGGTCCGAATTAGTATTTGAAGCCAGATCATTGTAAGAAACATTAGCATTGACATTATAATTTTTTATAATGTTATAGCGAATACCCAGAGAGGTTCCATAACTTTTATAGGTATTGTTGCTATTGGTATACACTCTGTATCGGTCTTGCTTACTGCGGTCAATCATATCAAGAACTGCATTTTCACTGCCTACTTTACCATTTTTAGGAACAGCCACTTCAACTTGGCCAAGGAATCCTTCATAGATGTTATAGTAGAAATCCCAATCTAAAACCAACTTATTATTAAAGAAAACTGATTTATAACCCACTTCAAATGAATTGATCTTTTCAGGCTGTAGCTTTTGCAGGTTGGCAACCATTAAAAGGTTTTTGTTATCCAAAGCCGCTTGATTTGGCGTTTTTCCTCCATCTACATCCGCATTCACAGCAGACGTAAATTTGTCGATTGAGGCCAATGTGTATGAATTGTCCAGATAATCTAATCCTTCATTCACTTTAGATAATCCTCCAACCCTTCTTACATTTCCGTTATTGACGAATGAAAGGGCTTCAAACAGTGAAGGAAAACGATATCCGTTTTGAAAAGATGCCCTGAAGTTATGCTGATTGACAGGAGAATAGACAATACTAATTCTTGGATTTAGTTTTGCCTCAAATTCAGGATTCCTGTCAACACGTAAAGCGGCATTAAGCTTTAATTTATCATCAAAGAAAAGCTTGGTTACCTGTGCGAAAACACCATATTTTTGATAGATAACATCTTTACCAAATGTACCATTGGATAAAGGAATATTTCTCTCCTTAACCGGTCTGTCAAAATCAACAAAATTATTTCCGTCCGGTGTTATGCTGTATAAGCGATAATCAATACCGGCAAGTAAATTAAATATTTTCACAAATCTGCTGAGATCGTATGTAAGCTCTCCCTGATAAAAGCGGGATTTCTGTTCGAGTTTAGCCCCACCAGTTGCCGGAGCTCCAACAACCCCTCCATTGGCAGAATCCCAGTTATTGATCCCAATAATAGTATTTTTTAGCTGGTCAAAAGCATAAGTTCCCGGGACTACTCTATTTTTGTCTGATTCTCTCCGGGCAAGAATAAAAGCATCATTAAGGTTTATACCAGAGTTAATATTATTTTGCAAAGCCGACTGAAATATGTTTTTCCAATTGGTATTGGAAAGATTGGTCAGATCCAGATTATCAGCCAGTGGTTTTAAATTATAAGAATCTCCGGTATTTTCTATAGATACATAAGCTCTGAAGGTAAGTTCTTTGCCCGTTAGTTCAACTTTATGATTTTGGACCGTTGCATTTTGTAACCTGATCTTATTCCCTCTTTGGAAAGTTCCGTCCAGTAATCCATATCGATAGACATATGATGCTCTCCACTGATCGCCAAAACGATAATATAATCCGGCATCAAATTTTATATTTTTTACTTCGGGACTTACCAGATCCTTCTCCAAATAACCCGTTCTTGAAACATTGAATGTCGTAGGTTTTCCATTATAATCCACTTTTACGGCAACTCGGTTATTTCTTTCGTCTCCATATTTATTCCAAAGATCTTCGGCAGGGTTATTCGTTAATGGAAAATTGGGATTAGCGGTAATTAATGGATTGGCATTCTGATCGGTTTGATTATTAGAGATCCAATCGACACCACTAAAATAAGAGGCATTGACTTTTACGGCCAGATTTTTATTTAAAGCTTTTGCAAAACGTATTGCACTTTCTCCCAGAGAACTTATTTTGTGATTAACATTGTCTACATGATTCACACCACCCCTGAAGTAAACGCTCAGTCCTTCAGAAGTAAAAGGATCTTTGGTTTGAAGGCTTGCCAATCCATTGATGGCATTCATTCCATAAAGAGCAGATGCAGCTCCCGGAGTCACCTCCATAGACTGAATATCCAGTTCCGTTGGTCCTATTGCATTTCCTAAGGGGACTCCCAAAGTAGCCGACTGTACATCAACACCATCCACCAATTGCATAAAGCGGAAATTATTGGGTGAATTGAAACCCCGGGAATTAGGGATTTTTAGAGTCAGACTGGAAGTTAAAAGCTGTAAACCTTTTACATTTTCCAGTGTTTCATAAAATGACGCAGCCGGACTCTCACGGATGGCTCTGATATCAATCTTTTCAATAGCTATAGGTGATCGCAATACTTTTTCAGGAACCCTTGAGGCTGAAATAACCACTTCGTCTATGATTGCATTCTGAGGGTTGAGCTCGATGGCTATTTTATTTGAAAGAGAAAGGATTTCAACCGTCTGACTGGTAAAGCCTTCTTTATTGATGATAATTCTGAATGGTATTTTAACCCTTGTTCTTATTTTAAAATTTCCCTGCTGATCGGTTAATGAGGTGTCTTGTGTATTTTCAACCTGAACCTTTACTGCGGTAATACCTTTTTGAGTATCTGTATTTTTGATAATTCCACTTAATTCTATAAGCTGCTGTTGGGCTTCTGCAAGGTTAAAAAATAAGAGTGTAAATACTAGAATGCCCGTTTTTTGCAGAAAATATATCTGCCTTTTATGTTTCATTTTTTATCTGTTTTTAGGTTACTATGAATGAACTTATTTAAACTTTTTTTGATAAGGGAGATTGTTGGAGGATGAATTTTGAACTACAAAAGTTATTATACTTGGGAGATTTTACGTTAAAAGCTTTACGTACAGTAAGTGTATGTAAGTAATTAAAATAAAAGTTTTTAGGAGTTTTGTAGTTTAAATCAGTTTAAATAGTTTTAATGTTATTATTGATTAAAAATCAACAACACATACACATTCGCATACCTAAAAGATGATGATCGAATTTCTTAGTTTTTTTATGTTGGTCAATAAGATGGGTCATATTTTCAATTTTAGTTTTTATAAGAGCATAATGATGATGTGTTTGAATTTTTAGGAGCTTCATTAATTTAAGTTTTGTAAGTATCGATATGAAAAATCTCCAAATGTTTCTTCAGCAAGTTTCTCCTTTACATAAATTCCAAAAAGTTCATCCAGCGTTTCCAGGATCTCTTCTTCGCCGATATTTTCTTTGAATTTGGTGTTGAGACGCATTCCTAGTCTGTCCCCACCAATATGAAGATTGTATTTTCCATAGGCTGTTCCCACAAATCCGATTTCTGCATTAGGAGATCTTCCACAGCCATTGGGACATCCTGTCATTCTTATTGTAATATCTTCCTGTAAAAGGCTATATTTTTCAAGCATCGGTTCTATTTTAGTCACTAAAGAAGGCAGATAACGCTGTGCTTCAGCCAATGCTAATGAACAAGTATTTAATGCCACACAGGCAACTGAATTTTTACGGAGAGCACTGGCACCTTCAGTAGAGTCTGAAATTCCAAATTCTTTCAGAAGATTTTCAACTTCAGGCTTATCCACTTCTTTAATATCTGCAAGAATTAAGTTTTGGTTACAGGTAAAACGGAAGTTGACTTTGCCTGCTTCTGCAATTTTTAATAACCCAGATTTTAAAGGATATTTTTCGATGTCTAAAACTCTTCCATGTTCAACAAACACAGTATAGAACCATTTTCCTTCATGATTTTGTATCCAGCCGTAACGGTCTTTTCTTTGCTCAAACCTGAATGTTCTGGCAGGTTCAAAAGCAAAACCTGTTCTTTTCTCAACTTCAGCCCTATATCCATCAATTCCCAGTTTATCGATCGTATATTTTAATCTTGAAAGTTTTCTATCATTTCTGTTTCCAAAGTCTCGCTGTACCGTAATAATCTCATATACGGTTTTTAAAACTTTCTCTTCCGTATCCACAAACCCTAATAGAGAAGCCAGACGGGCATACGTAGCTTCATTTCCGTGAGTTGCCCCTAATCCGCCTCCGGCAGCAATATTATATCCTACGATCTGATTGTTTTCAATGATGGCAATCAATGCGATATCATTGATGAATACATCCACATCATTATTGGGCGGAATGGCAATTCCTATTTTCAATTTTCGGGGAAGGTATCTGTCTTGGTAGAGAGGATCTTCTTCAACTTTCC
Organism: Chryseobacterium sp. ISL-6; assembly: GCF_018613715.1. Classification (GTDB taxonomy): domain Bacteria; phylum Bacteroidota; class Bacteroidia; order Flavobacteriales; family Weeksellaceae; genus Chryseobacterium; species Chryseobacterium paludis. Next base: position 266,495 of record NZ_JAGGPT010000001.1, read on the forward strand.
TATCGACAATTAGTTCATCATCAATCCAGATATCATAATATGATTTTGTCTTTGGAAGGCACATTTCACTTATTTTACCGGCAAGCTCATAAGCTTCCTGATGTAATGGTGACTCTGAAGGGTTTGCTGTACAGGTTACATTTCTATTCACATCACCACAGGCTGCAATAGAATCGAGATGTTGCAGATTGAAATTCTGTATGGTTGGTTTTAAATGGGATTTTAAAATACCATGTAACTGAATCGTCTGTCTTGTGGTTATTTTTATGGTTCCTGTGGAATGATCTTCGGCAATTTTATTCAATCCGATCCATTGTTCGGAATTTAAAAAGCCTCCAGGAAGCCTTAGCCTGATCATATAAGAATAAAGCCATTCCAATTTTTTACCTACGCGTTCTTCTCTTCTGTCTCTGTCGTCCTGTTGATACATTCCATGGAACTTGATCAGAGTTTGATCGTCTTCTCTTATAGATCCTGTGAAGTCATCCGAAAGACTCTCTTTTAAAGTCCCTCTGAGTCCGTTACTACCGGTTTTAATCCTTTCTACCGGCGAAAGGTTATCTTTATTACTCATAACTGTTTTCTTTTAATTTTACTGACTTGATTTAATAAACATCTTTAGCATATCTGCCATTGAGCTCCATTTCTTCGAGATAAATTAGAGCCTCTTCTTTGCTGCGTTTTCCCTGATCCTGAATAATATTCAAAAGGGTGTCTTCAACATCCCCGCTCATCGGTTCTTTAGTACCACATACATAAACAGATGCTCCGCCTTCAAGCCAGTAGAATACTTCCTGAGCTTTTTGTTTCAGTTTATGTTGAACATATACTTTTTCGGCTGTATCTCTGGAGAATGCCATGTCTAGGTGGGTTAGTGTTCCTGTTTTCAGGAAATCAATCATTTCTGACTGATAAAGAAAGTCTGAGATGAAATTCCGGTCTCCAAAAAAGAGCCAGTTCCTTCCTTCTGCTCCTATTGCATCGCGCTCCCAAAGGAATGATCTGAAAGGAGCAATGCCAGTTCCCGGCCCAATCATAATGATATCTTTATCTGTTTCAGGCAATCTGAAATGTCCGGCTTCCTGAATATAAAATTCAAGACTTTCTCCTTCCGTAAATCCACTGAGAAATCCACTGCATAGACCATTTTGTTTCTGATCATCAAGTAAGAATTCTGACTTGGCAACAGTAATATGAATCTCATTTTCACCATGAGCTTCCAAAGAAGAAGAAATAGAATACAGACGGGGTGACTGACCTGTTAATACTCCGATCACTTGTTCAAATTCATCAGCATTTTTCACCGGATAGATCCGAAGCAGGTCGAGAAGACCCAAGCGGACTTCCGGAATCGAATGTCCCGTAATCTTTGCATATTGGGCAACGACGGTTTTAAGTAAATAACTTATATTAAGATGCCTGTACAAAAGCTCTTCTATACTGGCCGTAACTTTTGATATCTCGATCTGTTTTTTAGGATCAATTCCTGTCAGTTCAATAATTTCTTCTACTACAGATTTCGAATTGATCGGTAAAATACCCAAAGCTGCCCCTGGATGATAAATCAGTGCTTCTTCAGTTTCTATTTCTATATGATAGGTTTCTTTTTCAGAAGTAATATCATTCAGATTGATGATTGTTGAAACCTTTCCATGGTATTTTTTTCTGCCTGTTGAAGTTTTTGGTGCCGAAGTATTCTTTATACTATTCTGAGTGGTTTTATTTACCGTTTCAAAGATATGTTCTATCCAGTTACCAGCTTCTTCTTCATAATCAATATCACATTTTTTCAATGGGATTATCCGTTGAGCTCCTAATGTTTCAAAGCGGTAATCTATATCTTCTCCTGTTTTACAAAACAAAGGATAACTGCTGTCTCCCAAGGCTAAAACCCCAAACTTGAGATGAGTGAGATCGATCTCATTCTCATGAATATGATCGTAGAATTTCTTGGCAAGAACCGGTGGATCTCCTTCTCCCTGTGTACTTATGATCACAAAGAAAAATTCTTCTTTATTCAGGTCTTTAGGTTTATATTGGGAAAGGTCAGCTAACTTAACCTGAACCCCTTTTTTCTTAATTATTCCTGCAAGCCCTGTAGCCAGTTTCTTGCTGTTTCCGGTTTCTGTACCATAAGCCAGTGTAATTTTCTTTACTGCGACCTGGTCTGTATGAATCAGTTGTTGAGGTGGCTGAACCGAAGTTGAAGGATCTGCCACAAGACCAGCGAGGTAGCCACTTGCCCAGATGGTTTCATCTCTGGAGAAATCACCTGATATCTGTTTTAATATATTAAATTTTGTTTCAGACAGCATATTCGAAAAAGTTTTGAGTTTTTGGTATTAAGCTTCCATTCACGACTGATTTAAAATAAAGGCCTTCTTTTTCTGTATTTTTCAGCCACGAAAATTCCTCATGCAGGTTAACGATCTTACCTATGACCACGAGTGAAGGTGAAGCAAAGGTTTTGTTCGAAAAGTTTGCTTCAAAATCATCGAAAGAAGAAGTGTATACCTTTTGATAAGGGGTTGTAGCCTGTTCAATGATTGCAATTTTTTTCTCTTTTGAAATATCCAGGTGTATAAACTTCTCAACAAGATCAGTAAGGTTGCCTTTAGACATATAAAAAACAAGGGTGTCGTTCGTGGCAGCAAGTTCTTTCCAATACTCAGCGGTAAGAATTTCCGACTTGTAATAGGTTAAAAATCGAACAGATGTAGCATATCCTCTCGCTGTTAGAGGCATGCCTGCATACGCGGCAGCACCTAAAGCAGCAGTAATCCCCGGAATAATTTCGTATGGAATATGATTTTCCTTCAAAGTTTGTAATTCATCCAGAATATTAGAAAATATGGATACATCTCCCCCTTTTAGCCTTACAACCGTTTTATTTTGACGTGCATAGTCTACTATTAAAGTATTAATGCGAGATTGAGGTGTTGATGCATTTTTACTGCATTCTTTACCTACATAGATCACTTCTGTAGATGTATTTACATACGTCTCTAAGATCTCAGGGCTTACCAAACGATCGCATAAGATAACATCTGCTTTAGCAATTGCTTTTACTGCCTTTACTGTGATCAGATCGGGGTTGCCGGGTCCTGCACCGATAAGGTAAACCTTAGGTGTTTTTAAATGTGTATTCATTGAAAATCTGTGTTAGTTGAAGAAGTTAGAAGAGCCCTTCAATGGACAGATACCTTTCACCAGTATCATAATTGAGGGTTAGAATTTTAGATCCAGTCTTTATTTCTGGCAGATGCTTAGCAATGGCAGCTAAAGCAGCTCCGGTAGATATTCCAACAAAGAGGCCCTCTTTTTTTGCTGCATCCAGCGTATATTTAAAAGCTTCTTCCTTGCCCACAGTAATGACACCATCGAGAACAGTAATATCCAATATGGATGGAATAAATCCGGCTCCTAAACCTTGTAAAGGATGTGGTGCAGGACTTCCGCCACTTAATACAGGAGATAAGTCAGGTTCAACAGCGATTACTTTGATATTGGGATATTTTTGTTTTAAAACCTTTGCAATTCCGGTGATATGGCCACCTGTTCCTACACCTGTAATAATATAATCCAAGCCTTCAGGGAAATCTTTTAAGATCTCCTGTGCTGTAGTTTCAGCATGGATTTTGACATTGGCAGGATTATCAAACTGTTTTGGAATCCATGAATTGGGTGTTTCCTGAGCCAGTTCGTTCGCTTTTTCAATAGCGCCTTTCATTCCTTTTTCTCTTGGAGTCAATACAAATTCAGCACCGTACGCTTCCATAATTTTACGGCGTTCTATACTCATGCTGTCGGGCATTACGAGAATAAGTTTGTATCCTTTTACGGCAGCAACCAAAGCAAGTCCTATTCCTGTATTTCCGCTGGTAGGCTCAATAATCGTACTGTCTTTGTTTAATAATCCTTTAGCTTCTGCATCTTCAATCATGGCTAAGGCAATCCTGTCTTTGATGCTTCCACCTGGATTTACCTTTTCCAATTTGATCCAGACTTCGTGTTCCGAATCAAAGAGTTTGTTAATTTTTACGACTGGCGTATTCCCAATCGTTTCTAGTGCGTTCTGAAATTTCATACCAATACAATTTTTATTTTTTACTTTATATGACGAAGTTGAGTGACTCCGGCAACGTGTTGTTATCCTTTATTCTTATTTCACTTTTATTATAAACCAAGGAGTTGGAAGGAACATCTTGCGTTATCCATACATTACCGCCGATGATACTTTCTTTGCCTATGGTTGTATTTCCTCCTAAAATGGTCGCTCCTGAATAAATAATGACGTGGTCTTCGATATTAGGATGCCTTTTTTTGTTGGCTTTTTCTTTGGAAACATTCAAAGCTCCAAGGGTTACGCCCTGATAAAGTTTAACGTGATTTCCAATGACAGCGGTCTCTCCAATGACGATCCCGGTTCCATGATCGATGAAAAAATACGCTCCGATCACCGCTCCCGGATGAATGTCGATTCCTGTTTTGCTATGTGCATATTCTGAAATGACACGAGGCAATATTTTTAATTCCTGATTCCAAAACTGATGGGAAATACGATAAACATAGGTTGCAAAATATCCCGGGTACGCAAGAAGTATTTCTTCCAGAGAATCTGCTGCAGGATCAAATTCCAAAATAGATTGAGCGTCCTGAATCAGTTGATCATAGATTTCAGGCAAAGTCTCAAAAAAACGGTCTGTTTGTACTTCAGTAATTTCTTCATCATCAGTTATGCTGTTGATCAGACAAAAAAGGCTGCCATACAGTTTGGCGAAATTTTCTTCCAACTGATCTGCTATATCTTCTTTCTCAGAAATAAAAAGTACTTCGTACAAATGCTTAACAAAATTTTTAGCCTTTGATTTATCAAAAGAAATGTGACTATTACTTTGTTTGTTATTACGGATTTTGTCAATTAAGTTATTGTATACTGCCATTTTTTATTGAATTATACATGCTGCAACAGTTGAATTGGAGGTTTCATCCACCAAAATTGCAGATCCTGTTCTTTTATTATCTATAAAACTATCGTAAACCAGAGGCTGTGCTGTTCTTAGGGTAACTTTAACGATTTCATTCAGTTTGATCTCACCTTCAGCTTTTTCCTGTATAAGTGTATTGACATTGATCTTATAATCTACTGCCTTTACTACTGTTTTTACTAACCTGCTGTTTTGCTGTAGCAAATATTTATTGCCTGGTTGTAATGATTTTACATCAAGCCAGCATAAAAGAACTTCAAGATCTTTTTCGATAATGGGAAGCTGTTCTCCTGTAGCAAATAGATCGCCTCTACTGATATCCAGATCTTCTGTTATATGAATTACGGCAGGCTGTCCTTCAAATACTTCATTGCTTTCAATTCCATTGATCTCAATTTTAGCAATTTCACTGGTTGAACCTGCCGGAAGAATATGGATCTTATCTCCTTTCCTGAATTGACCACTTAATATCTGTCCTGCATAACCTCTGTAATCATGTAATTCTTCTGTTTGAGGTCGGATCACATATTGAACCTGAAAACGGCTTCCGCTATTTAATTCGTCATGAAGGGTCACCTGTTCCAGATATTCCAAAAGAGATTCTCCTTCATACCAGTCTGTTCTGGATGATACCGAAACAATATTATCTCCTTTAAGTGCTGAAATGGGAAAATAGCTTACATCATTTAATCCAAGGCTATTGGCAATTTTTGTGTAATCTGCTTTTATGGTTTCAAACACTTCCTGTGAATAATCGACCATATCCATTTTATTGATGGCTACAGCTACTTTTTTCAATTTAAGCAATGAAGCTATAATTGAATGCCTCCTTGTTTGTTCGATCACTCCTTTTCGGGCATCAATAAGAATGACCATCAGGTCAGAATTAGAAGCTCCAGTAATCATATTACGGGTATATTGTACATGGCCGGGAGCGTCAGCGATAATAAATTTCCTTTTGGCGGTTGAAAAGTATCTGTAAGCAACATCAATGGTAATTCCCTGCTCTCTTTCAGCACGTAAACCGTCGGTTAATAGAGCTAGGTCTACCCCATCTTCGTTTTTATTTTTAGAATGTTTCTCAAGTACTTCCAGCTGATCCTGTAAAATACTTTTACTATCGTAAAGCAGTCTTCCGATAAGGGTACTTTTACCATCATCTACACTTCCTGCTGTTATAAATCTTAAAATATCCATATCTGTTAATTATAAATTATAAATGATAAGCGATGAATGATAATTGCCTGCAGAATCATTGATCAATTATATTTTATCATTGATTAAAAATAGCCTCCTTTTTTCCTGTCTTCCATTGCGGCTTCTGTTACCCGGTCATCTATTCGGGTTTCTCCACGTTCGGAAATTCTGGTGGCAACGATTTCTTCTATCACTGCGTCTATTGTCGATGCGTGAGATTCAACTGCTGCAGTACATGTCATATCTCCCACGGTACGATAACGTATCTTTTTTGTGGTAATAAAATCGTGGTTTTCCAAAGAAGCATGTTCAGAATTGGCAATCCATTGTCCATTGAAATCAACTACTTCCCTATCGTGCGAAAAGTAAATGGAAGGCAGCGCAATTTTTTCTCTGCGGATGTAATTCCAGACATCAAGTTCTGTCCAGTTACTGATAGGGAAAACCCTTACATTCTCTCCTTTCTGAGTTTTTCCATTAAAAATATTCCAGAGCTCCGGACGCTGAAGCTTAGGATCCCATTGTCCAAATTCATCGCGAACAGAAAAAATTCTTTCTTTTGCACGGGCTTTTTCTTCATCTCTACGGGCACCTCCTATACAGGCATCAAATTCAAATTCTTCTATCGTATCAAGTAGCGTATAAGTCTGCAGCCAGTTTCTGCTGGGGAACTTACCTTTAGGTTCTGTTAAACCTTTTTCCTTGATCGTATCCTCAACTTTACGAACCACAAGATTGACATCCAGTTCGCTGACCAGCTGATCTCTGAAGCTTAAAACTTCAGGGAAATTATGTCCTGTATCCACATGAACAAATGTGAAAGGAATTTTTCCGTGGCGGAATGCTTTTGAAGCTAGATGAGCCAGTACAATACTGTCTTTTCCACCGCTGAATAACAAGGCAGGACGTTCAAATTGTCCTGCTACTTCCCGTAAGATGTAAATCGATTCGGATTCCAACTGATCCAGGTAATTTAAATGATATATTGACATGTTTATTTTTATTTATGAATATGTAATCCGCATTCTTTTTTATTTGCATCTTCCCACCACCATCGGCCCGCTCTGAAATCTTCTCCTTCTTTTATTGCTCTTGTACAGGGCTCGCATCCAATACTGACAAATCCTTTTTTATGTAAATAATTATAAGGTAAATGATACGCCTGAACATATTCTAAAACCTGCTTTGTAGTCCAGTGAAGCAATGGATGAAATTTGATGATCTGATGATCTTCATCCCATTCTAATTGTGGCATATTTTGTCTGTTGGTAGAATGCTCTGATCTTAAACCAGTGATCCAAACTTTGTATCCTTGCAATGCTTTTTTTAGAGGATGAACTTTGCGGATCGTGCAGCATGCCTTCCTCTGCTCCACAGATTGATAGAAAGAATCGGGTCCGTTCTGAGAAACGAACTCTCTTATTTCTTCTGTGTCGGGATAGTAGGCTTTGATTTCTTTTTTAAAAAATGCTCTACTGGCTGTCCAGGTTTCATAAGTCTGTTCAAAAAGTCTTCCTGTATCCAATGTGAAAATGTCCACGTCTAGGTTTTTGATCAAATGAGTTACAATTTGATCTTCATAACTAAAGCTGGTGGAAAAAGTGACCTTACGCGGAAATCTCTCTACAAGTACTTGTATAAAATCGGTATTAATAGCATTGTCAGAGGCTTTTTTAAGCAGTTCTTCGAATTCTGTTTTCAGATTATTTTCCATTTGGGATTGAAATTATTCCTGCAAATATATATAATCCTATTAATCCTACCAAATTAGTAGGATTTAAAATTAAAAAAAACTAATTTTTTTTCATAAACGAAGTCAGAGTGGCCTCCATCATGCTTTTCCTTGTTTTTTCCCTTACAATAATAAACTCTTTTCTAAGGTAGCAGGTTTCTTCATCTACGCAATCATCACAAGGTTCATAAAAGTTTAAGGAAACACATGGAGCCAATGCTATAGGACCGTCAAAAATCCGGTAAATATCAGCTAAAGAGACATCATCAGGAGATTTTAGCAAATAGTAACCACCTGCTTTCCCTTGTTTACTATTAACAAGTTTTACCCTCTTTAACTCTAAAAGAATTTGCTCTAAAAATTTTCTTGGAATATGTTCATCTTGTGCAATAATAGATGTAGACAAAAAGCCTTGATTGTAATTTCTTGCTAATCTGACCATTGCTTTTAAAGCATATTTGCAACGTTTGGACATCATAATAGACGCAAGTTATAACATTTTCTTTTATTATTGAAATGTTTTTCAGATTGGGCGTGTTCTTGTTGTATAGGAAGAATACTTAAGTCTTTTTGAAAATCTTTGATTTTCTGTTTATGTGTTCTTTATTGTGCAGTAGATTTTACACTTTCTTACGTTTTCTAAAGTGTCTCAAAAAACTTTTGCGACTTTTGCGTTTTAAAAACATGATACCCTTAAAAGTTTATTGCCTTCGTTTAACTGTTTTTCGATAAACTTAACCTGGTCGTTGCATTTTTTCATTTTAAAAAGATGTATTTTTCATAATGGAATAAAGATTTATAAAACTGTGTTATAGAAGGATTTGAATTTAAAATCAAACTATATATGAAACAAAAATTTAGCTTTTTAAGCACTTTAATACTGCTTATTATTTTATTCAGCTGCAAACAATCCATCCAAAATATTAATCCATCCAAAGGTATTTCCACAACGAAAAAGATCACCTATACTCAATCTTTGTTTCCTAGCTATAATGCAAATTATACTCCCCCATCGGGAATGAAAACGTTTGAGCTTAGCCAGGATTATCCAAAAACATTGGTTGTAGAAAATTATCCATGGCAAAGTATCGACTTCAAAAAAGAACCCGAGCTCTACATGCAAACGGTTTTGAATTATTGTTTGAAAGGTAACCTAGAGGTTGATTTTAGAGGTCAGGAAAATAAAATAAGAAAGTGGTACCATGCTCCATGGCTTGATGATGATGGAAAGTACCTGAATAAGGAATATATAGGAAATGGACGTGAATATATCCACGGCCTGACAAGGGAGTTTGCCACACCAAAATATAAAATACACGATCAACAGGACATCGAATTGGAAAATTGGGCAGTAGGAATGTATAACGCTCCGGGAGGCTATACAATAGGTCAAGTTTGGCCTGCTCCCAACCATAATCCGGCTCCTGGAAAATCAAACTTTCCGGAAGGAACAGTAAGCTTTAAATTGTTGTTTACGGACGGGACTCTCAGTAAAGTCCCTTTTCTAAAAAATACCCTGGAATGGAAAGCTAATATTTATTCATGCAATCCTAATGCAGAGTGTACAGATAAAACAAGAACTGATCGAACTGTTAGACTGCTTCAGATCGATATTGCAATTAAAGATAAGAGAGCATTAAAAACAGGTTGGGTATACGGGACATTTATGTATGACGGGTCAGGTAAAGGGAAAACGGTTTGGGATAGAATGGTTCCTGTTGGTTTAAGTTGGGGAAACGACTCAGGGATAACAAAAGATATACATCGTGATGGTGCATTTATTAATGAGGAACTTAAAGAGTCTTTTATTAATGCTTCATTAATACATTCTGAGAAAAAAGACAAAACAGCAGCTTATCTCAAATATCATGGATTGGGAGGAAGGTTAAACGGGCCTATTGATAATTCAATATCATCATGTATTTCGTGTCATGGGAATGCATCAGTGAGTAGCAAAGGCGTAACTCTGCCTTTAGGTGATTTTAAAGCAAGTACAACAAGACTTAATTATTCTCCTGAATCGTTCAAACAGTTTTTTATGGATGTTCCATCGGGTGCCAATATCATAAAATTCAAAGAAGAAGAATATACAACGACAGATTATTCGTTGCAAATTTCTACAGGTATTAGAAATTATTATGTGAATAAGAGAGCTTTGGCTAACCGTTTAAAACAAGGGAATTAATAACATTTTAGGTTAAGATAAGTTTCGAACTTTGTTATAGCGAGTCATTGGTTAATCGCAAAGGCGCAAAGGTTTCTTTAGGATGCTGTTTTTAAGGCGCAAGAAAATCAAAGATTTTCGGCAGGGTTTATACTGAGGGCTCGATTCGTCCCTTCGAGTAGGTTTTGGAAAACCGTATCGAGAAGTTGTTTCTATTTAAATAACACTTAAGTTATTTTAAGTGAAAAGCCTTGCGAATAATAAGTACACTTTAGTTTTTTGAAAATCTTTGATTTTCTTCTTCTGTGATCTTTAAAACGTTATTCATTTAGCTTAGGAAAACTTAAGTGTTCTAAAGTGTTTAAAATAAAGGCTTTTGTGACTTTTGTGGTTAAAAAAAAGATTTTTTATCTCGCAGATTTAGCGAATTAAGCAGATATTTTTAAATTTTTATCGAAGATAAAAATCCTTGCGCCTTAAAAACGTTATGATTTTAAAGATTTTAGCGTCTTTGCGATTAACCATTTCTCATTTAATCTTTCTGAAATATAAAGTAAGCTACCACCTCGTTTTCCCGTACTAAATTCTCTATTCGGATAAATCCATTCTTTGTAAGAACTTTTTGAGATCCTATATTATCAAGATCAGTAACAGCAACAATATCTCTATTGTCATTTAGTGAAACACAATAGTCAACAAGTGCTTTGCATATTTTAGTGGCTACGCCCTTTCCCCAATACTTTTCATTGGCAACATAGCCAATTTCTGTTTGTTCAGGATTGTCCACAAAAACTCTTGCGACACACATTCCCACAAAGTCATTATCTTCAGTATTAAAGATACCCCATCTGCTGAATGGTCCTTCATGATAATCTGACAATGATTTTTGAAACGTTTTTATATATTCTTCGATACTTTTATAGGGAAGAAATTGAGTAATATTTGGGTTTTCAAAGAGTGATAAGAACAAAGTTAATTCCTGAGCTGTAAATTCACGTATGGTGATCGAATCGTCTTTATGTTGCATAAGGATAATGAAGTTTTTTAAGCCCATAAAATACATCAAAATACCGAGAATTAAGTGATGAAAATGTGAGAATAACTATTAAAAAAAAGGGCTTAAGATCATTGCTGATCATTAAGCCCAAACATCATCCAAAACTCAGAATTATTTTCATATTCGATATAGTAGTAACCACCCCGTCAAATCTTTGATTTGCCACCCCTCCGAGGGAGGGGAATTTTGTTTTTTGTTATGCTATAATAGTTGGGGTGGTTAATGGGTTAGAAACTTTTGAACCAGTCGGTTACAGCTTTGAAGTAATAATCCGGTGGTTGGTGACCTAAGAGAGAGTTACCTCCTCCTGAATACTGCCCACTTGCATAAAGCGTAAGTTTTACATCTGCTGTACCGCCGCTATAGGTCTTTGTCGTATCATTACCACTGCCAATTGATGTAGATGTTGGATTGTTGCTTGTTCCGTTTTTCAGTCTCCAGAAATCTGCTTGCTCTTTTCCGAAGAGTCCATTAGGACTGGTGTTACCAAAATGATCGTCACCAAGGCCAAAGAAAATCCACACAGTTGTGTTTCCATGATAATTAGAATTAGCAACATAATTACCATTACTATTTTTAAACCAGAATGGTCTGTTAGATGCAACCGGAGCAATAGCCTTAAATACTCCATTTAAGAAATAAGCAGTAACATTAGTCATATCTCCACCCCAAGAGTGTCCGGTAGCAAAAATACGGTTTTGATCAATCGAGTAGGTTGATTTGATAAGATTCAAAAGTTCCTTGGTAAACTGGATATCTTCCGATCCCTGATAAGGTGAAGCATAATCTCCCATAGCCCAACCCTTATCACCATCCCAAGTGTATTCCTGATCAGGATAAACAAATATGGTATTATCCATTAATTTTTCAAGACCGGGGGTGCTGGAGTTCCATCCTTGTCCCATCCATTGTTGCATTTCATGTCCTGTTGTATCTGTTCCTGCGAAAACAAAGACAAGGCGATACTTCTTCTCACTATCATAATTTTCAGGTACAGATAGGTAGTAGCTTCTTGTTCCTCCCGCACTGGAAGAGAAATCGTGCTGTTTCTGTCCGCTGGTGTAAGAGGTTACAGCAGCAGTTTTACCTGCTGTAGGTGATTCATCTCTGGCTGGTGTAATGTCTCTGCTTTCGCAAGCATAGAAGAATACAAAGCTGATTAAACAAACTAACTTCAATAGATAGCCTGTAAGTACATTTTTTGTTTTCATATATTAAAAAATTTGGTGTGCCTATTGTATCAGATCAGCTAAATCTTTGAGGATTAAATAAGCTGATATCTGCAGTTGGCTTTTGGCCATCCGCAATTTCAGAAACTGTTCTTCCAAAAACAGGTCCCAGACTTAATCCCATCATTCCACCACCACCTGCAATAATTAAATTTTCAAGTTTTGATGCCTTTCCCAAATAAGGAAGCCCATCAGGAGCACAAGGTCTGTAGCCAAACCAAATATCAGATTCCTTAGGTGTTTCGATCTGAAATTCGGGCATATATTTCGGAATAGACTGTACAATCCCTTCTACCCGATTCATATTAATTTTACTACGATGGGGTGCCAATTCCATAGTCCCTCCAAATCGGATATGCCCACCCATAGGAGTCACAGCTACTCTTGCTTCCAGTAAAAGAGCGGCTCGCTCTATCCTATTGTCTGGATTTTCCGGTTTATGCATAAATGAATACCCTTTGCCGGGCATCAAATGAATTTTTATACCCACTTTTTCTGCCAGTTCAGGAAGAAACGAACCTCCTGTCATCACAAATTGATCAGCTGTGAATTTTTCACCGTTAGCAATAACGGCTCTAATTCTTTTTCCATGGGTCTCAAATCCTGTAATTCTATGTTGAGTATGGAAAACAACACCATTATTTTTAAGATAAGTAATCAGTTGTTTCATCAGTTTCACCGGATTCATATGGCCATCACATTTATAATTGATGCCACCAATAATATCCAGTTTAACATTCGGTTCCAGTTCCTCGATCCCTTTTTGGTCAAGGATATCAACAGATAAACCCAATTTAACCGCTGTATGAGCAAGCTCTATCTCTTCTTCAGCTACTTTTTCTGTTTTATATAGCATTAGAAGGCCTTTCTGAGTAAGCTCAAAATCAAATTCTTCTTTTTGGGCAATTTGGTTATAAAGCTGGCTGCTGGCTAAATTAAGGTCTCTGATTGCAGAAGCAGAGCGATCAACATGTTTCTGATTAGAATGTTTTAAAAATTTGATTCCCCAGGATATTAATTGAGGACTTAATGAAGGCTTTACATAAAATGGACTTTTACTGTCAAACATCCATCGAATTCCCTGAGCAACGACTCCAGGTGCTGCCAACGGGGTAAAATGACTAGGAACAATCATTCCCGCATTGCCGTATGAACAATTATTGGTGAGATCATTTTGTTCCAGGATTTCTACCTGCCAGCCTTTCTCTAAGAGGTAATATGCAGAGCTGAGTCCTGCTATTCCGGCACCAATAACCAGTGCTTTTCCTTTATTTTGTGTCATTTGTTTGCTTACATAACCTGAAATCCTAACCAATAAGGATCTTCATCGTCGATAATAATATGGTTATACCCTGTAATTCTTGCCCAACCTTCAACCGAAGGGATAATAGCTGATTTTCCATCAACGGTTTCCGTTCCCTCTATCCGTCCGATAAACTGAGAACCGATATAGCTTTCGTGGATGAATTCTTCCCCTTCTTTTAATTTCCCCTTAGCATACCATTGAGCCATTCTTGCTGAGGTTCCTGTACCACAAGGTGAACGGTCCAAAGCATTTTCACCCACTAAAACAGCATTTCTTCCACTGGCTTTAGGATCTGTAGGTGTACCGGTCCACTGGATATGACTTAATCCAAAAATATTTTCATCTTCTGGATGGGTAAAGATGTATTTCTCATTGAGGAGTTTTCTGATTATTTTTCCATAATGAATGAGTTGGCTTGCTGTAAAATCGGAAATATCTCCAAAATTTTCCTGAGGATCAATAATGCCGTAAAAGTTTCCACCATAAGCTACATCTACTTTTATGGATCCTAAGTCCGGACAGTCTACTTCCAGATCTTCTGCGTAAAGAAAAGATTTTACATTCGTTAATTTTACAGACTTTACTTTCTTTCCTTCCTGAGCATAATCGATCAAGATCAGTCCTGCTGGGGTTTCAAGTCTTAATTTTCCGGGAATTTTTGGAACGACCAAACCCTCTTCTATAGCAATTGTTACGGTTCCTATCGTTCCATGTCCACACATAGGAAGACATCCACTGGTTTCAATATATAAAACGCCGATATCATTAGCTTCATCAATTGGAGGATAAAGGATACTTCCACTCATCATATCGTGCCCCCTCGGCTCAAACATCAATCCTTTACGAATCCAGTCATATTCTTTCATGAAATGAAGTCGGCGTTCCATCATTGAATTTCCTTTCAGAATGGGTCCACCACCTGCTACGAGACGTACCGGGCAACCGCAAGTATGAGAATCTATACAAAAAAATGTTCTGTTCATGGTTTTAAAATTTTAAAGGTCCTGAATGAATTTCGCCATCAACAATTCTTTTGATTTGTAATGAATTTTCATTCTTTAACTCTTCAGGTAAAAATTCATCCGGCCAGTTTTGAAAAGAAATCGGACGGACAAATCGTTTGACAGCATCCGGTCCTACCGATGTAAAGCGCGCATCGGTAGTTGATGGAAAAGGTCCTCCGTGCTGCATGGCGTAAACGACTTCGACACCGGTCGGCATCCCATTGAATAAAAGCCGGCCGCATTTATCTTTCAAAATATTAATCAATTTAATATTTTGACGTACATCTTCCTCTGTAGCTGTTATGGTTATGGTGAGCTGTCCTTTCAAATGTTGAGCAATCTGTAGTATTTCCTCCGGTGTTTCACAGGCTACAATAATACCGAACGGGCCGAAAACTTCTTCACTTAAAATATTATTTTTAATAAAATTCTTTCCCGTAGTTTCTACAACAATAGCTCGTCCCTGCCATTCATTTGCTTCTGCATTTACTTCTGTAATTACATCCACTTCCGATTGTGTAGAAGCAATACGCTTCAGTTTTTCAAAGTTTTCAAAGATACCTTTATGAAGCATATTGACAGGAGCAATACCCGGAATTTCATTTTTTAATGCCATTATAAATCTATTCAGGCTTTCTCCTTTTAATGCAATAAAAACACCTGGATTAGTGCAAAACTGTCCAACGCCTAATGTTAAGGAAGATGCATATTCTTTTGCCAGATCTTCTGCTCTGTTTTTCAGTAAATGCTCAAAAGCAAACACAGGATTGATACTGCCCATTTCTGCAAATACGGGAATAGGTTCCTCACGTTGATTCGCTAAATCGAACAAGGCTTTTCCGCCATTAAATGAACCCGTAAATGCTACCGCTTTTATGTCTTTGTGCTTCGTTAAGTAAGCACCAATATCATTAGATGTTCCGGTAATATGACTAAATACACCTTCCGGCCATCCGAGTTCCTTTACAGTAGCTGTTATAGCATCAGCCATTATTTGTGAGGTCTTGGTATGAGCTGGATGAACTTTTACAAGTACAGGATTTCCCGCACCCATAGCACTCGCTGTATCTCCTCCTGCTGTAGAAAATGCAAACGGGAAGTTACTGGCTCCGAAAACAACAACAGGACCTATTCCTATATTGTATTTTCTCAGATCCCCCTTTTGTTTTTCAGGTTGGGAAAGATCAATCCTTGCTTCTGTATAAATTCCTGTTGATACTGCTTTTGCATAACTTCTCCACTGCCCTATTGTTCTTGCCTTTTCACCGGTTAGTCTTGCTAAAGGTAACGACGTTTCTTCATGAGCTGTCATCAGGAGTTCTTCTCCTAAAGCTTCAATTTTATCCGCTACAGTATTCATAAACACTGCACGTTCTTTTATTGTCGTATTCTTCAGAAATTGATAAGCATCCGTTGCCATCTGAATCCTCTGATCAATAATTTCTTTTGATGTTTCTTCAATCATAGTTTTTATTTCTGATGTTAATCTAATGCCGGGCGATTGGCTATACCATTCGAAATAATCTGATTAATCTGTTCGGCTTCGGCACCATACAGCTCCAGTCTTGGAGCTCTGACATAGGGGTTACTTATTCCTTCTGCGGTTGCTGCAAGTTTAATGTATTGAATCAGTTTAGGATGAATATCCAGCTCTAATAAAGGCATGAACCATCTGTAAATGGCAATGGCCTTATCATAATTTCCAGCTTTAGCATGATTATACATGGCCATTGTTTCGTTGGGGAATGCATCTACCAAACCTGCAACAAGGCCGTCAGCTCCAAGCATTAAAGTTTCAAGGCAAATGGTATCGACTCCACCAAGGATTTTAATTCTTTTACCAAAGCGGTTGATCATTCTGGTCACGTTTGCTAAATCTCTTGTAGACTCTTTCACCGCCTGAATAGTAGGATAAGCTATAAGCTCTTCAAACATATCAAGCGTTACATAAATCCCATAATCAACGGGATTGTTGTAAATAAGGATAGGAAGATCTGTTGCCATTGCAACTGCTTTAAAATATTCTACGACCTCACGGCTGTCTGCCTTATATCTCATAGGTGGAAGCAACATCAATCCGTCTGTACCTATTTCTTTTGCTTTTTTTGCGAAATTTGTTGCGTTTTTCGTTGTATTTTCAGAAAGGTTGAGAATAACAGGAATTCTTCCGGCGGTAATATCCTTTGCATATTTTAAAAGTTCAAACTTTTCTTCTGTTTCTAATACGCTTGCTTCTCCTAATGTTCCCCCAAGGATAATCCCATGGACACCAGCTTTAATCTGAGCTTCAGTATTTTTAGCGAACATTTCAAAATCTATATCACCTTCTTTTGTGAAAGGTGTTAATACGGCTGGATAAATACCTTCCCAGTTAAGTTTTGTACTCATATTAAATTATGTTTATTCAAAACTATCGGAATTTTAAATCCATAAATGTTAATATTTTAATGGATAATGACCATATTTTAACACGTTACGAATTTAGTCCATAATTGTTTCTTTATATCGCTTCAGATATTCTTTAGGTGAGTATTTCATAATCATCCGGAAAACACGATTAAAATTAGTCAGACTATTGAATCCGCTATTGAAAGCAACAGATGAGATATTGTACATGTTTGAAGATGTTAAGAGCTTACATGCACGTTGTACGCGTAAATCATTAAGATATTCAATATAAGTAATGCCAGTACGTTTTTTAAAAGATCTGCAAAAAGCTTGTGGCGTCATACAGGCTTCTTTTGCAACATTGTCAAGTGTCAGCTTATTTTCGGCAAAATTTTTCTTGATATAGTTTTGTGCATTTATAATCCTTTTATCATTATCAGAAATATGACTGGGTAAATTTTTTCCTGTAGATAAGGGAATATGTAAATGTCTGTTTTGCATCAGATGGCTTAAGATCTTTACAAAGTTTATGATTTGATCAATACCCATTAATTTTTGTAATTCTGTGATTTCATTGCCTATTTTGGCTTTTAATTCATGTGATACTTGAAATCCAAATTCCGAATGAGTTATGAAATTTTTAAGCTCTTCAAATTCGGGTAGATCAAATACCCCGGCAATCTTTTTATAAGGATCAAAGAAAATGGATACCGAATGAACTTTATGCTTTTCATCTTTATTAAAGTCTGCTTTAAAGACGTGTGACTGATTAGATCCTAGGTAGAAAATATCACCAGCTTCAAAATTAAAAAGGCTTTGTTCGATGGCCAATGTTCCGTGACCTTTTACAATCCACATGATCTGAGTTTCATCATGACGATGAAAATAGGGATAAAAATTAGTCATTATATCTTCCTGAATACGAATGCTTTTACTGGTGTTGGCAGGAACTGAAAACTGGAGACTTTTCATATAATATTAATACTTTATGTTAGTGGAGAATATAATATGTTAAAATATTACCGAATTTAAGCAAAATATAAACATTGAATATCATATTAAAATCCCAACTTTATATATTGTTTATTTTTTATAAACAAACCCATCATAAATAGTACAAAATTGTAACTTTAAACCTTTAAATAAAAGTATTTATCATATGTTTTCAGCACAAACTTATCAAGAAAGAAGAACCGCACTAAAAGCCAATATGGGCAGTGGAATTTTATTGTTTTTGGGAAATATAGAAAATCCTGTGAACTTTGAACACAATCCTTATTATTTCCGTCAGGACAGTACTTACTTATACTATTTCGGAATTCAGGAACCAAGGATTGCTGCAGTTATTGACATTGATGAAAATAAGACCATTATTTTCGGGGATGAATTAAGTATTGATGATATTGTGTGGCTGGGAAGACAGGAAACACTGAAAGAGAAAAGTATAAAATCCGGTGTGCAGGAAACTTTACCCTATACAGAACTTTCTAAATATATTCAGAAAGCGCAGGCTTCTAACAGAAAGGTACATTATCTTCCTCCCTACCAGTCTTCCAATAAAATTTTATTGGGTGAACTTCTTGGAATTAAAATAGCAGAATTGCAGCCTTCTGTTGAAATGATCAAAGCAATCGTAAAACAACGTTCTGTAAAAGAAGCTCAGGAAATAGAACAGATAGAACAGGCTATCAATGTATCTAATGAAATGCACTTATTAGCAATGCGTATGGTAAAACCAGGTGTTAAAGAATATGAAATAGCAAATGCTATTCAATACCTTGCTGCAAATAAAGAATGTCAAATGTCTTATCCACCCATTGTTACTATAAATGGAGGAATACTTCATAATCATTATCGCCTCAATACTTTGAAAAGCGGAGATCTTTTCCTTAATGATTCCGGAGCTGAAACAGCAATGGGATATGCTGGTGATTTAACGCGTACATTCCCTGTAGATACTACTTTTTCTACCAAACAAAAAGAAATGTATGAAGTTGTTTTAAACGCTTTTGAGAATGCGCAACGTCTTTTGAAACCTGGAGTAAAATTTAAGGATATCCATTTAAAAGCTTCCCAATATCTGGTGGAAGGTCTTATTGACCTGGGATTAATGAAGGGAAACCCTGAAGAAGCCGTTAAAAATAATGCTCATACTTTATTTTTCCAATGTGGGCTTGGTCATATGATGGGATTGGATGTTCATGATATGGAGGACCTGGGCGAACAGTATATAGGATATACCGAAGAAGAACCAAAGGATACCCAAACATTCGGGCTTAAATCTCTGCGTTTAGGGAAAGCGTTAGAACCGGGATTTGTTGTAACGGTTGAACCGGGTATTTATATGATCCCGGAATTGATCGATATATGGCAGGCTGAAAATAAAAATGCAGACTTTATTAATTATGATAAAGTAAATGAATACCGAAATTTTGGAGGAGTACGCGTTGAAGATGACTTCCTGATCACCAATGACGGATACAGGCTTTTAGGAAATGGTCTGATTAAAACCGTTGCGGAAATTGAAAACTACAGAACAGAACATTTAGCTTAATTAAATACCTTATATGAAAGATATAAAAAAACTAATTTACATTGCATTATACTTCTTGTGTTTATCGCCAATTGCTGCGCAAAAAACACAATGGACACCTGATGGTAACGCTTATCATTCTTTTACTAAAAATGGGATCGAAATCGTTGATTTACTGAATCCCGGAAAAAATCAGTCTTTTTTAGGTAACAGCGAATTAATTCCTTCCGGAAGTTCTGAAGCTTTAGAAGTACAGAGTTTTCAGGTATCTCCGGATGAGAAAAGTTTATTACTCTTTGCTAATACTAAGAAAGTCTGGCGGGATAATACACGCGGTGATTACTGGATTTTTAATAAAAACAGTAAAAAGCTTACACAGCTTGGAAAGGGATTACCAGAATCTTCTCTTATGTTTGCAAAGTTCTCTCCGGATGGTAAAAAGGTTGCCTATGTATCTAAACACAATATCTATATTGAAGATCTTTCAAACAATCAGTTAAGTAAAATCACCAATGATGGTACTGACAGAATCATTAATGGTACTTTCGACTGGGCCTATGAGGAAGAATTTGGTACTCAGGATGGTTTCAGATGGTCTCCGGATGGAAGTAAAATTGCTTACTGGAAATTAGATGCACGCAGCACTAAAAATTTCCTGATGATCAATAATACAGATAGTCTGTATTCGTTTACCGTTCCTGTAGAATATCCGAAAGTTGGAGAAAATCCCTCTGGTTGCAGTATTTGGTTGTACGATTTAGCTGCTAAATCTTCAAAGAAGGCCAATATTGCAGGCGATGAAGTACAAAACTATATCCCAAGAATGGAATGGGTATTGGATTCCAAATCCATTATCCTGCAGCAGCTGAACAGGAAACAAAATCAAAGTAAAGTGATTGTAGCAGATGCTAATTCGGGGAACAGTAAAACCATCTATTCTGAAACAGATCCTGCATGGATTGATATCAAATCCCGTTGGAACGACAATGACCCTAGCGGATGGGACTGGATCAATAATGGTAAAGAATTTTTGTGGTTATCTGAAAAAGACGGCTGGAGACATATCTATAAAATAGACATGAACGGAAAAGAAACACTGATTACAAAAGATGGATTTGATGTGATACAGCCAGAGTTTTTTGATATTCCAAACAAACTTATTTACTTCTTAGCTTCACCAAATAATGCTACCCAGGAATATTTATATAAAGTGAGCTTGAACGGAGGAAAGGCAGAACGGGTAACTCCTGAAACCTATCAGGGCTCTAATAAATATGCAATATCACCCAATGGAAAATTGGCTATGTTTAGTAACAGCAGTGTGAATGCACGTTCAGTAGGAGCTGTAATTTCGCTTCCGGATCATAAAGAACTGGTCGCTGCAAAAAATTCTGCAAAAGCAGATCCTTCAAAATCTAAAGCAGAGTTTTTCCAGATCACAACACAGGATGGGGTGACGATGGATGGATGGGTGGTAAAACCTAAAAACTTTGATCCGAATAAAAAATATCCGATTGTTTTCACGGTTTATGGAGAACCTGGAGCACAAACAGTAACAGATAGCTTCTATACAGGCTGGAATGGTTTATATATTGGTGATATGGCTCAGGACGGGTATTTATATGTTTCTCTTGAGAACAGAGGAACACCGGCACCGAGAGGACGTGAATGGAGAAAATCTGTTTACCGTAAAATAGGACAGCTTAATATTCGTGATCAGGCAATGGGAGCTAAAGCTTTATTTGCTAAATGGCCTTATATAGATACTTCCAGAGTTGCCGTATGGGGCTGGAGTGGCGGAGGTTCTTCCACACTGAATCTTTTAGGACAGTATCCGGATATTTACCAAACGGGAATAGCAATTGCTCCGGTAGCGAATCAACTATTTTATGATAATATTTATCAGGAAAGATATATGGGACTTCCACAGGAAAACAGAGAAGATTTTGTCAATGGTTCTCCCCTCGCTTATGCTAAAAACCTGAAAGGAAATCTTTTATTGGTTCACGGAACAGGAGATGATAATGTACACTACCAAAATACAGAGGTATATGTCAATGAACTGGTAAAATACAATAAACAGTTCCAGCTGATGTCCTACCCTAACAGAACACACTCCATTAGTGAAGGAGAAGGAACATCACTGCACCTAGCAACATTGTTTACAAAATATTTAAAAGAACACTGCCCTCCCGGAGGAAAATAACAGATAAAAAAATCCCACAGTAATGTGGGATTTTTTATTTAAGACTATTTCTTATTTTAATTGTCTATTTTCTCTTAAACACCAGCGTCCAAATTCCACGGCTTGTATGTCCTCTGTGACTTTCAGCTACCTGCATAATAATTTTCATTATTGTTTTAGCCAATTGCCCTATTTCAAATCTCTTCTCATAGCCAGCCTTTCATAACATCGTTATTTTAATAGAAAAGAAGATTAGCCTAATGTTCCAAATTTAGTGAGAATCTATTTAATTATGATGAAATTAGTACGGATGTCAAATCATCTGGGCCATACAATTTGATTAATCTGGGTGCATAAAGAGGTTCAGGGAGTTCATATTTTTGTGCCAATATAATACAATACTTATGAAAGATTCATTTAAAATCCCGCAGCTTCTTTTAAGATGTGCATTGGGAATTACATTTTTAACTCCTGTGTCTGACAGATTAGGACTTTTAGGTGCTCCCGGTACCGGAAATATTGAATGGGGAAACTGGGGAAATTTTATTAATTATACCACTACCCTAATGCCATTTTTAGACAGACCTATGGTGAATATTATGGGTGGTATTGCTACCGTATCGGAATTGCTTATTGGTATTCTTCTGATTATTGGTTTTAAAACAAAATACGCCGCACTGGGGGCTTCGTTGCTTACATTAACATTTATTCTATTTATGATCTTTTCTGTAGGAATACAAAAGCCAATCAATTTTGGAGTTTTTACAGCAACTACAGCAAGTTTCTTATTATCACGTATGCCGAATTACAACTGGAGTTTGGATAACCTGTTAAAGAAAAAGGAGAGCTAATTATTTCCAAATATGAATGTGATGAAAAAAATTCTTGTTATCAATGCAAGTGCCAATATAGAAACCTCATTCAGCAGAGATCTCAGCGATACTTTTATTAGACACCTGAAAAATGGAAGTCAAACTTACCCAATCAATTACAGGGATTTAGCAAAAACTGAAGTTTCACATATCAGTCAAAGGTGGATTGAAGCTGATTCAAAGAAGAGAGAGGAAAGAGATGATGAAGAGCTTGAGATTCTGAGATCCAGTGATATTTATATTCAGGAACTACAGGAAGCAGATATTATAGTGCTTGCAACACCAATGTACAATTGGTCTATTCCAAGTAGTTTAAAGGCATATCTTGATCAAATCCTACGTTTCAATGAAACTTTTACTACCAATCCAGAAAAGAATGACAAACGATACTTGGGTATGCTTAAGAATAAAACCCTTTTTCTCTTATTCTCCAGAGGAAGCCAGGGCTATGGAGAAGGAGAAAGAAATGAACATATGGATTTCCAGAGCAAATATTTAAAAATGGTTTTTGGCATCATGGGAATCGATCATATTCATGAATTCGCTATCAATGGAACCAAGCGGAAAAATGATAAGTTATCTGGCGAAATAGCAAAATTGGGCGACCAATTGGCCCATTTGATTCATAGTGAAATCAAATAGCAGATTTACAAAGTTCGCGTTCATTTGTATCATCTGGGCTGTATATTTTTTAAAATCTGGTCTATAAACACCATCCAAAAACACCTTACCTTTGACCTATGAAATTAATGCAACTTTCTATGTTTGAGAGGTATTAGAATAATAATTATAAAATTAAATAATAAAATGGCAACACGTATTAAAATCGACCAAGTAGAAGCAGCAGGTTACAGAGCAATCTTAGGTCTTGAAAAATTCATTGAAAGCACTCCATTAACGAAAACTCATAAAGATTTAATTAAGATCAGAGCTTCACAAATAAACGGTTGTGCATTTTGTATAGATATGCATACTAAGGAAGCACGCACAGCCGGTGAAACCGAGCAACGTATCTATGCACTTAATGCATGGCGTGATACTCAGTTTTTCACTAAGGAAGAACGTGCTATATTGGCTTTGACAGAAGAGGTGACTTTGATTGGTAACCATGTAAAAGACGAAACCTACCAAGATGCGTTAGAAGCCTTAGGAGAAAGTTATCTGGCTCAGGCTATCCTTGCTATAATAACAATTAATGCATGGAACAGAATAGGCATTACAACACAGCTGATTCCGGCTTAAGTTCGTAATCTTAGTCAGATCATTTATACAGATCATCGCTGCTCCTATGAAAAATATGGAGCAGTTTTTTTATATGATATTCTATCTGCTAAAGCTTTTTAAAGTTTTATTAATCCTAAAAATCAATCCAGCATGCTACCCTATAAATCACTGATACAACTTAACAGAGATTCGAGTGTCTCACTTTATGTTCAGCTATGTAACAGCTTTATCAATCTGATTACTAATGGTACACTTCAACCTACAGATGTATTACCCAGCACACGTGTGCTTTCCGAATTAATTGGGCTTAACCGGAATACAGTGAAATTAGCGTATGAAGAACTGATAAGCCAGGGTTGGGCTGAGTCTATAGAACGTAAAGGGGTATTTGTATTCTCTAAATTACCTGTTGTTTCCAAGAATAAAGGAAATGCTTCTACTGAAATTTCCAATAAACCAGGGGAATCATTTATTTGGACAAACCCTTTTCTGGGAAGAAAAGGAAGTGACAATTTCCAGCATTCCGTTTTAACGATCGATGATGGGTTTCCTGATGTACGATTGACACCAATTGATCTATTAATGCGGGAATATCGAAGCATTTCTAAAAAGTTTTATGGAAAAAGCTTCTTAAAATATGGATACCCAAAAGGCTCAGAACATCTTCGTAATGCTTTAAGCAGTTACCTTGCCAATACAAGGGGATTAACGGTTAATCCTGAGAATTTACTAATTACAAAGGGTAGTCAGATGGGTATTTATCTGTCCACTCAGCTTTTACTTAAACCCTCAGATCATATTGCTGTTGGAGTATCGAATTACCGTTCCGCAGATGAGATATTCAAATATGTAGGAGCTAATCTTTTAAGGATTCCTGTGGATCATTCCGGAATGGATATCGATTTTCTGGAAGAGGTTCTAAAGCATACGTTAATTAAAGCTGTTTATATTATTCCACACCATCATTTTCCAACCACTGTTACGATGAGCATGGAAAGAAGACTGAAACTGATGAAGCTTGCCAAGGAATATCGTTTTGCTATCATTGAAGATGATTATGATTTCGATTTTCATTATAACAATAAACCTTATATCCCTTTAGCAAGTATAGATCACAACAGTAATGTTATTTATATCGGATCCATAACAAAAACTTTTGCACCAGCACTGAGAATTGGATTTATGGTTGCTGATCCTGCTTTTGTAGATGCTGCATCATCATTGAGGCAATTGATAGATAAACAAGGGGATTCCTTACTTGAAGAGGCTTTTTCATCTTTATTTGATAACGGAGAAATGGAAAGACATTTTCGTAAATCATTAAAAATTTACCGTCAACGCAGAGATTTATTTTGTGAAATTCTGCAAACTAATTTCAATGATGTCATCACTTTTAAAATCCCTGAGGGTGGACTTGCGGTTTGGTCCGTATTCGATGAAGCGATACACCTGCCCGATCTTTCACAAATAGCTGCTAAAAATGGATTGAAAATGTCTGACGGTTCGTTTTATAATAATGAAGTATTTATTCCCAATGGACTTAGATTGGGGTTTGCATCACTTAATGAAAAGGAAATTGAGCATTCACTTGAGCTGTTACGAAAAAGTATATAATGAGCAAAGAAATACCATGCCATCTAAATTTTTGAGGCTACATCTGTACGCTGATTCCCATAATACTTCTGAATACTTTTTGTTCATGATCGTAGGCTGGCATAATCCATATGGTTGATTGAAGTTTTGGAATGGTATATCTTAGATTAGGCCCAAGACCATGATACCGCCAATCCATAATTCCCAAACTGAATTTCTCTGAGAACTCATGAAAGATATTGATCTTATATAGATAATTTTCATGACCATTTCCCAATTCTCCAAGGATCAGAAATGTCGTTTTGTTTTTCTTTAACCACACACTGGCCGAATATCTGGGTGAACTTTGGCCATGCTCGATACCGGCAGTTGCCGAAAAACGAACTGAGCTGGTGGGTGAATAGGAAAGTCCGACTAGGGCCTGACTCCACTGCTCCCTGATCAGACCGAAAAATATAAGATCAACTTTATCACTGATCCTTTTGCTCCCATTGTAATTAATAACAGGATTTACGGTGCCATCCTGGTTAAATTTTGCATAGAGTTCAAGTTGAGCCTGAGCCAGTATTGGACTACCTATTATGAAAAAGAACACTGTTATTTTTACTAAAAACTTTGGTGGGATAAGAAGAAAACAGGATGATATTTTATTTGGGAAGTTCATAAATATTGACTGATTTATAATGCAAAATTAGTCTGTTCGGTGGCCGAAGATCTGTCCCAGATTCAAGAAAGGTGCTGACCCACAAGATCCATTTTGTTTACAAGACTTAGTGCTCTATTTAATTGATCTGTCTCAGGATTTATTTAACTATAATGATATAGTCATATTTGATTTAAATAACTTTTAGGGAGTCTAAATTTGTACTTTTGTATGATATCAATACCATTGAGATGAAAGATAAAGGTCCGGGTAAAAATTTTGAATGTGACATAGAAATGAAATTACAATACTCTTATTATCAAAATCAAGATGTTATTTTTCTGGCTAAAGATCTTTTGGGAAAAATACTTTTTACCCAAATCAATGATGAGATAACGGCAGGTATCATTGTAGAAACTGAAGCGTATTTTGGAGTACTGGATAAAGCTTCCCATGCATATGGCGGACGACGCACCAACAGAACCGAAATCCTCTATCACGAAGGAGGTATTTCCTATGTTTATCTATGCTATGGTATTCATCATCTTTTTAATATTGTAACCTCTGTTAAGGATGAACCGCATGCTGTATTGATAAGAGCTGTTGAACCGTTGGTAGGAAAAGACATCATGGAACTGAGACGAAATATGCCTTTTACTAAAGCTGCTATTACATCAGGTCCTGGTTCTGCGGCTAAAGCTCTGGGAATTGATCGTTCCTTTAATAAAAAAGATCTATCCGGAGAGGAGATATGGATTGAAGATCACGGGATCCGATATACATCTGATCAAATTATAGAAGGACCACGTATTGGAGTTGCTTATGCTCAGGAAGATGCACTTCTGCCCTGGCGCTTTTTTGTTAAAGGCAATCCATATGTAAGTAAACCCAATAAGGGATAATCAGGAGAATTTAATGTGAAATTACCTGATAGAATTCACCGTAGGACCTAACAAGGTCATCAAGACTAAACCCTCTGTTCAAGCCGCTGGGATTAGGGAGTATCCAGACTTGTGCACCACAGAGGCATTCAGGTTGTTGTCCCCACATAATTTCCTTTTTTCCTGAGAAAGCTTTATAGGCTGCTTTACCCAGAAAAGCAATATATTTTGGTTGAAACTTGTTTATTTTTGTTTTAAAAGTTTCAAGGGATTGGTCGAATTCTTCTTTTGAAAGTTCATCTGCGCGGGAAGTTGCCCTTGCAACTGCGGTCGTCAGTCCATATCCAAAATCTATAATACTGGTATCATGTATAGCTTCGATCTCATAGGGTGTAAAACCAGATTTATGAAGAACTTTCCAGAAGCGATTGCTTCTTCCGGAAAAATGATGTCCATCGTCTGCGGATTTTAAACCGGGATTGATTCCACAAAAAATAACGGTGAGGTTGTTGGTGATAATATCTGTTAGCATTTTAGAAGTAGATAGTAAACTGTTTTATACAGATGATCTTCATTGTATTATAATGAGCAATTTAGAAATTTTAATTTATTTCCCATTCGTTTTGCATAAAATATCCTCTATAAGCTATATAGAGGATATGGATTATTTTCTTATCCAGAAAAATCTGTAGAAAATGAACTGTCTTTCCAACGATCTATTTCTGAATTGAGCTGTTCTATCTTACTTTTGGCTCTCATAAAAGAATCGCTTCCTAGAAATAAATTCACTGCAGGCAAAGTACTGTTGGTTAATTCTAAGAATACATCTGCTATCTTATCAGGATCTCCCAGTTGAGTTCCACTCATATTGTTCATTTTATGATGATACTCACGAAGGTAATTATAATCCTCTATCTGATTTTTATTGTAGGCTATTGAATCTTCATTGGCAAAATTTGTTCGGAACCAACCCGGTAGAACATTGGTAACATGTATTCCAAGAGGTTTAAGATCATTTGCTAATGCTTCAGAAAGACCACTAACTGCAAATTTTGCGGCACAATACATCGACCATCCTAATCCTGGAGCAAAACCGGCAATTGATGAAATATTAATAATATGTCCGGATTTTTGTTTTCTCAAATACGGTAAAGCCCGCTGAATGACCTTAACAACTGCAAAGAAATTAACTTCGAAATTATCTTTTATTTCATCTCCTGTAAGCTCTTCAAGTGCCCCACCGAGTCCATAGCCGGCATTATTTACAACAACATCTAATCGCCCAAACGTATCATAAGTTTTTTTTAATGACTCTGCTATAGAACTTTCATTTTTAAGATCAACCTCTAGTGGAAGAAATCTATCTCCATATTCTGAAAATTGCTCAAAAGCATTAACAGACCTTGAAGTTACCGCTACCCGATGTCCTTTTATTAATAGTTGCTTAGCTAATGAAAATCCCATTCCCTTAGATGCTCCCGTTATATACCAAACCTTTGTATTACTCATTGTTTTATTTTTATACAAAGGTAGATGTAGAAATAGGCTCTTATTTTGTTGTATAAAAACCATTTTTTGTCAGATTCAAACCTGGCGGAAAATTGATGGGCTGATATTGGTTTGTTTTTTAAAGAATTTATTAAAATGAGCCTGATCTTCGAATCCTAGAACGTAACTGATCTCTGCAATATTCCAATTCGTATGTTTTAAAAGAGCTTTTGCTTCTGCAGTAAGTTTTTCAAAAATATGCTCAGTCGTTGTAAGGCCTGTTGCATTTTTAACGGCCCTGTTGAGGGAATTGACATGAATGGAAAGTTGATCTGCTATAACCTTTGGAGATCTCAATTCAAAACGTTGTGTTTTCGATTCTATCGGAAACTGCCTTTCCAGTAATTCACTAAATACAGCTGTGATACGAGAACTTGCATCAGGATGATGGAAAACCTCCTCACTTGGATGCAGCTGCATGGCTAAATAGATCAGTTCACTGACGTAGCTTTTAATTAATTCATATTTATAAATATAATCTTTATCAATTGTTTTAATAATTTTTTCAAAAATTGACTGTATCTCTTTTGCTTCCCCAGGCTTAAGTTTAAATAACGGATGATCTATTATTGAAAATAAAGGGAGATCACTTAGATTGATGCGAAGGCTGGTATGGAAAAATTCCTGCTTAAATACGCAAAACCATCCTTTACTTCCTGGCTCAACAGGATCATAAGTATAAGGTGTTTTAGGATCGAAAAACAACAAGGTATCCCCTTCAATGGGAATACTTTTATCTCCGTAATGGAATATATTTTTACCTTTAAATAGCATGATCTTATAAAAATTCCGGCGTATATAGGCAGGTGATGATATACCGTTAATGCTATTTTCTTCAATACTGAAAATATTAAACTGATCATTGTCTTTTCTTAAACCCTCCGAAACATTCGTGAGTTTATGTCTGTAAAATTCTTCAAGCGATTCTATTGATTTTCCCATGACTCATCGTATTGGCAAATGAAAACTATCTCTACTAATATAGGCTATTCTTATTAAATTTAATGGACAATGTTAATTAGTTTGGAAGGTTTGATTTTATACTTATTATCAATTAAAAGACTGCGTTTTTAGGATTATAATTTAATAGTTTGTATGATCTATTATTTTAAATTGACGAAAAATATTATGATAAATGGCTTAATTTTAGATGACTGTTAACTAATTGCCGCTTTAGTAGGTAATAAATATTGTTCAAATCAAAATTATCTATTTATGGAAAAGTTTAAAAAAATAATTTTGAAGATCTTAAAATGGACTGGGATTTCAGTGGTGTCCATTCTATTCCTGATGTTCATTATTCCTATATTGTTTCCCGGGACAATATCTCAGCAGGTAAAATTATTTGCAAATAAACATCTCGCAGGGAAACTTGATTATAAAAGAACGCATCTGACATTTTTCAGACACTTTCCATCGCTTACCGTTTCTGTAGATCAGTTTTTATTACAAGGTTCCAAACCTTTTCAACAGGATACCCTACTCGCCGCAAAAGAAGTTGCAGTAGGAATCAATTTGAAGAACCTGATCTTTGATCGTGAAATTAAGATCGATGAGATTTATGTAACAGATGCGTACGCAAATGTTTTTGTCAATAGTAAAGGAGAGGCTAATTACAATGTTTATGTTTCTAAACCTTCCGGAAAGCCTAAAGATACTACAGAAGAAGGTGCTTCTATAAAATTGGATCTCATCAAATTCAGAAACTGGAATATAAAATATAATGATCATTCTGCAAGAGTCTTGGTAGATGCTAAAGGATTGAACTATACTGGTAAAGGAGGATTTAGCAAAGATATTTTTGACCTGAAAACTGACCTTGAAATTAATAAAGTTGATTTTGCCCTTAACAGAATATATTATGCTAAACAAAAGAGTCTGCGTGCTGATCTGATAACGAGGATCAATACGAATGCACTGACTTTTGTATTAAGGAAAAACGAATTAAAGATCAATGATCTCCCTTTAGAATTTACAGGTTCTCTAAGTATTTTAAAAGATGGATATAACCTTGATATTAATGCATCTTCTGAGAAAACAACGATCCGTGATATGATCTCTGTGTTGCCACCGCAATATCTGGATTGGGCAAAAGATACCAAGATAGAGGGGAACAGTGATTTGTTTTTTAGTCTGAAAGGAAGATTTAGCGAGCCTAAAAAATTAAAACCCAGACTAAAAGCACGCCTTCTGGTAAAAGATGGTTTTGTTTCTAATGGAAAAGCTCCGGTTCCTATGAATAACCTTAATATGGATCTCAATGTAGACCTGCCATCATTAGATACAGAACAGCTGAATTTAAATCTTAGAAATCTAAGTTTTGATCTCGGCAGGAATAACAATTTCCGGGCTGTTGTACGAACAAAAGGCCTAAATGAGATGCAGGTAAATGCAGATATAAAAGGTGCTGTCGATCTTCAGACACTGGATCAGGCACTGGGATTGAAAAACATCGATATGCGCGGGCTTATGGATACCAATATCAAATCCAACGGAATTTTCAGTCTTGATAAAAAATTATTTCCTAAAACCAACGGATATCTTCATCTGAAAAATGGATGGTTGAAAACAAACTACTACCCCAACCCTATTCAGAATATCAATCTTATTGCTAATATCAACAATACAGATGGTACTTTTAAAAGTCTGGGAGTAAAACTGAATCCTTTTAGTTTTGATTTTGAAGGAAATCCTGTTTTTGTAACTGCTGATCTGCAGGATTTTGAAGATCTGCTGTATAAAGTACAAGCAAAAGGAGTCTTAAATGTGGGTAGGATCTATAAAGTTTTTGCTAAAAAAGGGTTTGATGTAAGTGGGCTCATTATGGCTGATCTTTCTCTTAATGGAAGACAGAGTTATGCAACAAAAGGTCAGTACAGTAAATTAGATAACAGAGGAACTTTAATATTGAAAAATATAAAAGCGACTACAGAATATTTGCCGAAATCATTCTATATCAAAGAAGGGAACTTTCAGTTTGAAAATGAAAAAATGTGGTTCAGAAAATTTAATGCCACCTATGGTAAATCTGATTTTGCATTAAATGGCTACCTGTTGAATACAATTAATTATTTTATTGAAAGAAAAGGAACCCTACATGGAAAATTTGATCTGAATTCCAATTATATTTTAATTGATGAATTTATGGCTTTAAAAAATGGAGATAATACCGATAAATCTATTGAAGTAGAATATGCAAAAGTAGAAAATCCTAAAAGCAGTGGTGTTGTAATTATTCCAAAAAATCTCGATGTCTCTTTAGAAGCTCATGCGAAAAAGGTTGAATTTAAAGGTTTAGTCCTTAATCAGCTTCAGGGGCTGGCTTCTGTAAATACAGGACAGGTTTATCTTAAAAACACCTCATTTAACATCATAGGAAGCCGGATGAATATTGATGCCCGTTATCAGGATGAATCTCCATTAACGGCCAATTACGATGTAGCGCTTAAGGTTCAGGATTTTGATGTTCAGAGAGCATACAAAGAAATTGATATGGTTAGGGAGATGGCCACTGCTGCCAAAAATGTAAAAGGAATCGTATCAATTGATTATAAGCTGAAAGGCGATTTTGACAAAAATATGACCCCGATTTATCCTTCATTGGAAGGTGGAGGTATTGTAAATCTTCGCAATGTAGAGGTGAAAAACCTTAAAATGTTTTCAGTAATCGGCGATAAAGTTGGAGCTAATGCTTTTAATAATCCCGATATGAAAGGGGTGAATATTCAAACTGCTATTAAAAATAACCTGATCCATGTTGATAAGTTCACTTTTAAAGTCTCTGTTCTGAGACCTTCCGTTAGTGGGACTACCAGTTTCAATGGATTGCTGGATCTACGGGTAAGGGTCGGTCTTCCGCCTGGTGGATGGATCGGTTTTCCGGTTGTTGTAACAGGAACCCATGATCACCCAAAAATAAAAATATTCAGTAAAACAGGACAGGGAATTGTAGATGCTTTGTACAATACAAAATCCAACAAAGTGATTCGTCAGGAAAGACGTGCCGAGAAAAAATCCCGCGTAGAACAGCGTAAAGAAAAAGAAGCTCAGGAAAAGAAAGCTGAAAATGCAGAAAAACAAATTAAAAAAGATCTTAAAGAAAAATAAAAGAAGCGTCTGCAAATTTAATGCAGACGCTTCCTATAAATAAATTACTTTATTGATCTGTCTCCAATTCTATCCAGACTGGAGCGTGATCACTAGTCTTTTCCCAGCCCCGGACATGCTTATCAACGCCCCCGGATTTTAATCCTGACGCTAAGTAAGGACTCAGTAGAATATGATCTAATCTAATTCCAGCATCTCGATCATAAGCTTTATAGAGATAATCCCAAAATGTATAGATCTTTTCTTCAGGAAATAAAGTTCTTATAGAATCAAGCCAGCCTTTCTTTTGCAGCTCCTCATATGCTTTCCTTACTTCAATCCTAAACAGGGCATCGTTTTCCCAACGTTCAGGTTTATGGACATCAAATGGAGTTGGAATGATATTAAAATCACCAATAATAATCGCAGGAAGTTCCATTTTTATTAATTCATCTGTTCGTTTTTTCAAACGTTTGATCCATGATAACTTATAATCAAATTTGGGTCCCGGATATGGATTGCCATTAGGAAGATACAAACAGCAGATAACCATCTGATCAATAATTGCCTCAAGATAACGGCTCTGTATATCCTCAGGATCTCCGGGTAGAGATCTTTGAACTTCTGTAATCTCATAGCCTTTTGAAAGTATCGCTACTCCATTCCAGCTTTTCTGCCCATTCCAGATCGCTTCATATCCCGCGGCATTGATCTCATTGATTGGGAAACGTTCCTGGGGAGCTTTCAGCTCCTGGAGGCAGACAATATCCGGTTGGGCTTCCTTTAACCATTGAAGTAAAACAGGTAATCGTCCATTAACTCCATTGACGTTGTAAGTTGCTATTTTCATGATATTGTATATGTTATTGAGGTTTATTGAAGACAAAAATTATTCCATCAGCCTATTTTCCTGCTTTGCCAGCCAATCTGTTAATAATTTTATTTGTTGATCACTTAGCTTAGCATCATTATGAATAAATGTGTAGGAAGACATAGGTATTTTTTTAGTTTCAATCTGTTTTTTAATTGAAGTAATTAATCTTTTCTGCTTCCGACCGGAATAGGTAGTCCATTCATTAAAATTCAAATCCTCTTTTGCATCTTTGATGTGATTATCTACAAAACTTCTGGCTGGCTGTATATAATCATACCATTCATAGTTTGTATGATTACTGTGACAGTCGTAGCATGATATCTTCAGTATGGCCTTTACATCAGTTGGTATAGAAGTATGTGCTTCCATAAAATCGGTTTTATAAACCTGCCCCTTATCCATATTTGGGACAGGCTGATAAAGCTGTAGAGCAATAAAAATAAGCAGAACAATTGCTGCCAGTATCTTTACTCCTTTTTTCATTTTAATATTCCTTTTTTACGGAACCACAAGTAAGCATCTTATCACCGTAATAAGGATTTTTAATTGCTTTTGTCTCACTGATCCAGATGGCACCTTTACCATCATTATACATCGGACAATGGTCCTGATATAATTTTTGTGTGGTTCCAAATGCCGCTATAAGATCAGCTATATCATTGCTTAATGATGCCATATGTTCTCTCTGGTGATCAATCTTTCCGGCATTGTTTCCGATGTGTTCGGCATTTTCTTTGGCGTCTTCGGCGATATCCATATATTCTTTGTGTTTATCTGCGGGAATAGCCTTCATATTTACATTCCTCAAAGTTGTAAACAGTTGCTTTCCGGCTTTAGCTACAGCCTGATCATTATCAGCTACTAGTGCATTTTTTAGAATTAAATAGTCCCTAATGATCGGATCAATAGAAAAGTTTTTTATATCTTTTTCTACGACGGTTTTTCCCGCTTCTGTTTTGGTTAATTCAGTGGGTTTATTATTTTCCTTTAACTGTAATTCTACAGTTTCGGAAGTTTGATCAGGAGTTTTATTTGTTGATTTTTTACAAGATGATAACGCTAAAGCTATTATTGTCATTGCAATGATTGATAAGGATATATTTTTCATTATGTTGATATTTCTATGATTAAAATTGTTGAATGTCATTACTTCTATAGCATGACTTTTAAATTATTTTTTATCGAATTTTTTCAGTTTACCTTCATGAATTCGATTTCCTTTGTCTGGATTCCAATATGTTTTTTGAAATTGTATCAGCTCTTATTTGATATTCATTTCATTGTTTTAATAACAATAGAAATATCTCTATTGTTTCAATTATAAATTAAAACTGAAATGACTTCCAAAAGAACATAATTTGGGCTGTAAATATGGGGATTAAACTATTTTAGGGATTAGCCAAATAGATTGGAAACCTTTAGAAACTGTAGTTTCATGAGATGAGAATAAAATAGAATTAAAATCTTTTAACCTTAAAAAACTGAACTCCTGTTGATTTAATAAAGTTGGATTTGGATTTGAGGTGGGACATTTGCATAAAGGATTTTTACATTTCCCGGAACATTTTTTTGAACCATAAGAATTACAGTGATCTTTATGCGTAGATTTTGAAATGCTGATCTCACAACGTGATTTTTCTACTGAATGAGATTTCAGGCCACAGGCAAATATTTGCGTTGGCATAAAAAATAATCCCAATAGTATAAAAATTGATATAAACTTGTGCTGAAACATTCCAGGCAAAATTAATATTTTTTTTCATTTTGACTTCACTTAATGAAATATTTTCTTTGGATAATCAACGGCTATTATGACTTCCATTACAAGCTGATCATATATAAATAAAAAATGGCTTAAGAGTTTGTACTCATTAAGCCATTACGATCCCGTAATGGGAAAACTAAATTATATATTGTTTTACTGTTTTGTTCCCTGGAAAAGATATATTTTATCCGTTTCAGAAGTTTTTTGAGTGCTTACCATGAGAGCCTTCGTTGAAATAAGGTAGTCGATACTTCCCTCATTATTATTACCCACAACCCCTACTCCTTGAGTATTTACTGCAGTTAATGTCTTGGTGGTTACAAATGAATAAGATTCATTGGTTTTGGCCTGAACCTTAACATGGGAATCGTCGACTTTTGAAACCATGACAATGGCATTAAAATAATCCTGGCCGCCTGAATTCAGTGTTCCTTTAAATGTACCAAGCACTACATCTATACTATGATCTGTCATAGGGTTAGAATCTTCTCCATCGTCATTTTTACAGCTGATAAAAAATACTCCTACAAAAAGGATTAGAAAAAATCTGTACACCCAATTTTGGATTCTCATTGCTCTCATAAGTCTGCTTTTTATTATTAATTATTATATACTCTTTAATTATTGATTCAAATTTGGGTAAATCTTAAAACGTTAGGAAAAAACATCTACAAACAAAGAAATCACGTCTACAAAAGAATTTTATGTATAATTAAAAAGCCTGCACCAGAATGCAGGCAAAAAATCACAGTTGAAAATAATATATATGAAGAAAGACTATGATATTTTAAAGG
Organism: Chryseobacterium sp. ISL-6; assembly: GCF_018613715.1. GTDB lineage: Bacteria > Bacteroidota > Bacteroidia > Flavobacteriales > Weeksellaceae > Chryseobacterium > Chryseobacterium paludis. The sequence goes on from NZ_JAGGPT010000001.1 coordinate 302,558, forward strand.
CTTACTTTAATTTCGGTCCCAGAATACTTTTGTTGTCAGTTTATCACCACCGATCGCAGCAGCGGCTTTAGAATAGTTGGTTCCATTGGTTGTTGCTTCCAGCCCCGGATACTGTAATCTTACAGGTACTTTTCCACCAGCATTATTAATGGCTGTTGGTGGTGCCTGTAAAGCTGGATAGTCCAATCGGCGGTAAAAATTCCAGGATACTACCGGATGATTATACATGGCAACCCAAGCCTGTTCACCAATCGATTTTTTCCAGTTTGCTGCATTGTAAGGATTGTCAGTAAGGTAGTCCAGGGCATTCTGCGTTGTAAAGCCCCACTCCAGAAAGGAAGCCTGAACAGCATTTTTATAAAGTACTTCGGGGTTTCCACCAATTCCAAATCTGGCAGCGGCTTCAGCAAGGTAGAAAGAAACTTCAGTATAAGTAAGGAGATTTCCAGGGGTTTCTTGTTTATATGCGAAAATTCCGGGAGCAGAAAAGCTGGAGAACTCTCCGGGTAGACCAATGACCTGACCTATATAAATACCGTCTACGTCCTGAAAATATTTGGATACCCTTGCGTCTGAAGTCGCATTAAGAAAATCGACGAATGGTTTTCCACCAAAAAAATCATCCCGGTTATTATTAAGAACATTCTCAAATATAGGACTAAAGTTAGGCGATTCAGCCAGATACCTGAATATGCAGCTCTGAGATTCACTGATCATGACTCCTCCTGAAATAGCTTTATTAATGGTAGATTGAGCAAGGGAGGGATTTACATCGGAAATAGAAATCCCCAGCTTCAGCAGAAGAGAATTTCCAAATCTTTTCCATTTTCCAATATCTCCGCCATATAAGATATCTCCCTGTCCGAATGTTCCCTGTCCTTCCTCGAGATTGTTTATATCGACCTTCAAACGATTGATAAGGCTTTCATAGATCTCCGTATCATTATCATAAACAGGAAGTGGATATTGATTGTTATTAAGTGCCTGGCTGTAGGGAATATCTCCGAAAGTATCTGCTAAGGTTTGAAATGTATAAACTGAGAGCATATCAATAATTGCTAATTGGTTTCTTTTTTTAGCTGGCCAGGTATTCAGTTCTGAAGGGACCGGTTGATACTGCTCGATCAGTTCTTTTGCTTTATTAAGGTTATTGAGAACATTTACATAATTATCTCCCCAAACATTATTGGAGACATTTCTTGCTGTAAAATTGTAATTACTTTCATTCACATAGGTTGTTTCCTGCCAATATTGCATGGTTAACCTAAAATTATTTTCATTAACATTCGGTGTAGTCATATAATCACTTAATTCCTTTTCCGCATAAGTAATCAGCGTTTCGGGTATCGTATTATAGGTAGCATGAGGATCCATATTTACATCATCCGATGTACAGCTTACCAATAGTAATACTAAAGAACTTATTATAATTGTATTTTTCATTGTCATAGTTTTTAAAAATTAACTTTCAGATTGAATGCAAAATTCTTTGTAGATGGCATCACTCCGGATTGATATCCCTGAATATTACCTGACGAAAGCCCTGCTTCAGGATCTGCATAAGGAAGATTTTTATGAATGATCCAAAGATTGCTCCCTACTAAGCCCAGACTAAGGCTCTGAATTCCGGTATTGCCTAAAAATTTCTTGTCAAAAGTGTAAGAAATTGATACCTGGCGAAGTTTTATAAAACTGGCATCATAAACAAATGCCGCCGCCGGTGGATCTGTTTCCAGAAACTGACTGGAAATAGAACGATCAAGACGAATTGTATTAGGAATATAATGTCCGGGATTATTGGGATCTTCCATTACTCCGGGTAAAACTACACCTCCACCATTAGCAAGGGTATTTCTGATAGGATTTCCCAAATCATTCAGCCCTACAGAGTCAGGATGTAGTCCTGTTCCATAAGCATAATACTGATCCAGGGAAAATATATTGCCTCCCTTCTTCCAATCGATCTGAAAACTTAAATTGAAGTTTTTATAGGTGAAAGAATTGTTTAATCCTGCAAAAAAATCAGGTTGGAAACTTCCAAAATTGTGATTGGTATCGTCGGTATGTAGATATGCTCCATTTCTTCCGATGATCCTGTTTCCATTGGGATCATAAACGTAATCAGATCCCCAGATGCTTCCATAATCTTCATTAAGAGGTGCATTAATGGATATACCGCCCTGTAAAGCTCCGATGGTAATATTTTCAATACCTTCCCGAAGTGCAGTAACTTTAGTTATGGGATTAGACCAGTTCAACGACATATCCCAGGCAAAATCACTGAATTTTAAAGGAGTTATATTTAAAGATACCTCGAGTCCTTTTGTAGTGAGCTCTCCTGTATTCTGAATTTTACTTCCCGATCCGTTGGATAAAGAAATCGGAAGTGGTAGAATCTGATCAAATGCAATATTTCTGAACCATGCAACATCAAAGCCTATCCTGTTTTTGAAAAACTGCATATTGGTTCCAACCTCCAGGTTTTTTAATTTTTGAGGAAGAAGGTCAGCATTTCTTAAAGTAGTATTATAAGAATAAACGGGGCTGTTTCCAAAAGAAGATTGTACGATAAACCTGTTTCTCAACTGATCAGCATTCGTATCCGAACCTACTTCTGCATAGGCTGCTCTTACCTTTCCAAAGGTCAGCCATTTTTGTTTCAGCCAATTAGAAAATACCACACTTGCCGAAAGGGATGGATAATAATAAGCTTCTTTTCCTTTTGGTAATGAACTGGACTGATCCCTCCTGAAAGTTCCCTCAAGATAATAGGTGTTTTTATATCCCAAAGAAGCCTGAACAAAAGCTCCATAAATATATTTTGAAGTATCGGTGATCACTGGTTTTGCTGCCGTAGCCGCCGAATTGGAAATCGTATAAAGATCACGAATGTAAAGTCCACCTGTGGTGGTCTGGGCATTGGAATAATTGGACTGAACATTGATGTTTCCACCTATTAGTGCCTGAATATTGAAATCCTCACTAATGTTCTTTTTGTAGGTAGCGATAAGGTCATAATTGGTTTCTGTAAAACGAAGATTGGTAACTGCATATCCTGATGGCTGCTCGATGGTATTAAAGCTAAAAAATGCAGGAACAGAACCTACAGCCCTTCTTTCTTCAATCATCATATTATATCCATCTATACCTACCCTGCCCAGTATATTGATGTTTTTAGAAAGATCATAATTAAGACTGAAATTCCCTGCAAAACGGTCTCTTTTATCGTTCTGATAGTTTTTATATCGCGTGAAATATGGATTGTCCCAGTAAGCAGGAGACAAATTAGTTGGAGATTTTATATTCCAGGTGTAATTTTTATCAAATGTTTCATACAAATATTTCAGGTATTGAATGTCAATATTTGTAGGCCACCATTGACGAAAGTTGCCCATAAGATTATCCGTGTAGCCCGTTGCATTCCTTCCTTTTGTACTTTGTGTAATATAATTGGCGAAGATAGTAGCCGTAAGATTATCCATCAGTTTGTAGGATGCATTACCACTAAAATTATTTTTCATTAAAGAGGAATTGGGAAGAATATCTGTAGCATTGGTATTGGAATAACTTAATCTGAATGTTGTCCGGTCATCTCCACCACTGAAAGCAATATTATTCGTTTGATTGATTGCTTTATCAAAGAATGTTATCGGTCCATTTTTAGCCATTACCCAAGGTGTCGTTTTACCAAAATTACGGGAATCAGGTATGAATGCATCATATTGCCAGACCATAAGATTGGGATCATAGGGTGCTCCATAAGAAGCATCATAATAAAAAGGTGCAATTGGTTTATTTTGATACATTCCAAAAACGTTTCCTAAATATCCTTGTCCATATTGTGTCTGATATTCAGGGAAAGTAGATTTATCAACCGTAGAAACAGAAAAACTTCCACTGTATTCAAGACCTATACCTTTCGAGTTTTTTTTCCCTTTTTTTGTGGTAATAATAATAGCTCCATTCTGAGCTCTTGATCCATATAAAGCTGTTGCTGCAGCACCTTTCAGTACATTTACAGTTTCTATATCATTGGGATTGATATCGGATACAGGACTTCCGTAATCATATCCCCCACCACCATTCTGCTGAAATGTAGAATTGATATTCCTGTTGATAATGGGAACTCCATCAACTACAAAAAGTGCCTGATTATCACCCAGAATAGATTTATATCCTCGTGATACTGCATTTACGGAGCCTCCAAAATTGGTGGATTGTTTGATCTCAAGACCTGCTACTTTTCCAGAAAGGTTATTGAGGAAATTGGTGGTTGGATTCTTACTGATATCATCGCCTTTTACCTCTTGTGTCGAATATCCAAGGGACCTTTTTTCTCTTTTTATTCCTAAGGCAGTAACCACTACACCTTCTATATCCTGGGTTTTAATGGTGTCCTGCTTTTCCTGACTTAAAAGCAAATCGTGACCCATAAAAAAGGCAACACCCGCACTTAGAAGCTTTAATCGATATTTCATAATTATTGATTTTTTAACTATTGTTAATCAAAATTCAATAATTGTTAAGACGATGTCAAAAAAACAATATCAACAACGGTATGAGGTCTACTAAAAATAAAAACACCCGATATTCAGGTGTTTTATAGGTGTTTTATAAGTGTTTAATGGGTTTAAAATTCTATGGAAGGTTTGTACGTTCTGCCAATAGGAAGTTTCTTGCCGTTAATCTGCATCATGTTCGCCGACTTTACTTCTACTTTAGATTTAGAAACAATGTAAGACTTGTGAATACGGACGAACATTTTCGGATTTAAACTTTCTTCTATTTTGCTGATCGGCATTTTGAAGGTAAAAGTCTCTGCCTTTGTATGAATATTAATATATTCTCTTAAGCTTTCAATATAAAAGATATCTAATAAAGTTATTTTTATCTGCCTTTTCCCACTGTTGATGAAAATGAAATCACGATCTGCAATTTCTAGTAATGCCTCTTCGGCTTCCATTAAATGTTTAAATTTTCCAATCGCTGTAAGAAACCGGCTATAAGGAATAGGTTTCATCAGGTAATCTGTAACATCGAGTTCATATCCTTCTACAGCATACTGATGATAAGCTGTGGTAACAATAACAAACGGTGGATTTTTTAATTTTTTCAGAAAATCAAATCCTTTTATCACCGGAAGATTAAGATCCAAAAACATAAGATCTACATCGTGGATGCTTAAAAGGCTGCTGGCATAAACGGCATCAGAGCATTTTCCTACAAGATTCAGTTCTTTATCCTGGGAAACAAAGTTTTCAAGAATTTCTGCTGCAATCGGTTCGTCTTCTACAATAATGCAGTTGTATTTTTTAGATGCTGAGTGTGTCATTGAAATCAATCATTAGTTTTACAATATAACGGTCACTTTTGTCCTCAACTTGAAGGGTGTGTTTTGGATAGAGTAATTCAAGCTGCCTGTGAATATTTTTCAATCCTATTTTGGTTGAATTTTCACCTGATCTTTCTTCTTTGGAATTTTCAATAGAATAATAAAGAATTCTGTTTTTCAGCTGAATGTCAATATGGATGAATGAATTTCCGAGACTTTCCGAAACACCATGTTTAAAGGCATTTTCAACAAACTGGATCAATATCAGTGGTGAGATTTCCTGAGAAGGATTATCAATAGCTTCACTAAAATCCACAGAAAGGTGACGGTGTCGGATTTTCTGGATTTGTATAAAGTCTTTTATATTTTCAATATCCTTTTCAATAGAGATGTTCTTTTCAGCGGCCTCATAAATATTGTAACGCATTACTTTTGAAAGCTGTAGAATTACATCCGGCGTTTCATCAGCTTTTTTAAGTGCCATTCCATAGATATTATTGAGTGTATTAAAAAGAAAATGTGGATTGATCTGTGCTTTAAGCATGGTTAGTTCCTGATCAAGCTTCTCTGCTTTAAGCATAGATATCTGATCTTTAAGAAGATTTTTCTGCCGTGTAATTTCAATACCAAATACCAGACCTACCATAAAAATAAGATCCATAAATGAATTAAAGGCGACGAGACCATTGATGAAGCAAGAAGGCTGTTTACCATCCAGAGTTTCTGTGACCCCATAGATATAAGGATAAATAACATAGTGTGTAAAAAAGCGGTGGGCTAATACCGCAATGATTACGATAATGATTGACAGGAAGTATTTGGAAAATTTATTGATATCAACCTTTTCATAAACATAAAGTAAAGAATAGGCAAGAGGAATTTTAACCAGAAAATAGATCAGTTCAAGGATCATTGTATTTTGAAGCCTTATCTGCCATTTGAAATCAGGGAATTGATATCTGGACCAATAAAAATCAAGATACGCTTCCAGAATATAATAGAATATCCAAAAGAGTAAATGAATATATAGTTTTGATTTTGTGGTAGACTTCAATTTTATACGATTTAAAACTACAAAGTAATATCTTTCAATCAAATATAAAAATAGAAAGGCTACGAAATTAACCCATTTGTATACCAACTACCTGTTTTTTTTGTTTTGGAAAGAAACTTCAGGAAATATAAGGTTTAAAAAACAGAAAATAAGCAGGAAATTAAATTCCACCCCATTCCTTCCACCACCTACTACAAACCACCCATTCTGCCAGTGGACATAAATAATCCCAAGAATAAAAATTGAAATATTGGCGACTGCCACAGTTTTTAAATATTTATCTATCCAAAGCAACGGAACCGATAAAAGATGAGTAAGCTTAACTGACCAGGCGAGGTAAAGCCCCAATGGACTGAATCCTATCGTATTAAGAAAGTGGAGACCGAAATTATTGACGTCTCCACTAACAATAGAAAACACACTATGCATCAGTAAAATAACGGATAATGCAAAACGGAGGTAGAAGTTCTTTTTCATGACCCCAAAAATATTGAATCGGAAAAATAATTGTTTTACATTATATAGCAACAACATTGAAATGTATACCAATGATGTTTTATACTTTATAGCTATATTTCTTTAGCCATAAACTTATCTTAACTAATAATATTAAAATAGGAACTTCAATTAATGGTCCAATCACCCCAACAAATGCCTGTGGAGAATGAATCCCAAATACAGCTATTGAAACCGCTATTGCCAGTTCAAAATTATTTCCTGTAGCGGTAAATGCGACGGATACATTTTTGTCATAAGGAATATTCAATAGTTTATTGATAAAAAAGCTCATCATGAACATCAGTACAAAATAGATGATCAGGGGAACAGCTATTTTTATCACATCCATAGGGAGTTCTACTATTTTATCTCCTTTAAGGGTGAACATAAGTACGATGGTAAATAATAAGGCATATAATGTAAATGGAGATATTTTAGCTATGAATTTTCTCTGATACCATTCTTTTCCTTTTAATCTTGTAAGGAAATAACGGCTTAGAAGACCGACAATAAAAGGAATCCCTAAATAAATTAGAACACTTTCTGTTACTTCCCGGATAGACACACTGACATTAAAATTGGCAAGACCTAATTTTTCAGGAAGTATGTTGATGAACAGCCAGATCATAAAACTGTAGCTAAATACCTGAAATATACTGTTTAATGCGACTAATAATGCTGCATATTCACGATTTCCTTTTGCCAGATCATTCCAGACCAGGACCATTGCGATACATCTCGCCAGACCAATAAGGATCAAGCCTATCATGTAATCAGGTTCATTTCTCAAAAATAAAACAGCCAGTATAAACATTAAAACAGGACCAATGATCCAATTCAGTAATAACGAAATGCTTATTACTTTTTTATCCCGAAATACCATTGGCAGCAATGAGTAATCAACTTTTGCCAATGGTGGATACATCATTATAATCAAACCGATCGCCAAAGGAATGTTCGTTGTTCTGATGGATAATGAACTGATCATATTTGAAGTGGCAGGAAATAAATAGCCTAAAACGATTCCTAAAAACATCGCAAGAAATATCCACAAAGTAAGAAACCTGTCAAGAAATTTTAGTTTTGGTTGCATGGTATAGTTTTAATCCATTTGTATTACCTGTGAAAAGACATGAAACATCTCAACTCCTATTTCTAAACTTCTTTCATGATAAATTCTCGTCTGTTCAGGTGTATTATCGGAGACTTTAGGATCTTCAAATGTAATGGGAATACGTTGGTCGGCACCAGCAATAAAAGGGCATCCACCGTCAGCCTGTGAGCATGTCATAATCGCTGCAAAGCCATAAACAGGATTGAAAAGGCTGTCGTGTCTTTTGGAAAAGCCAATAATAGGATGTGATTCTTCATTATATTTAATTGAATAAACAGAATTTGCACTATTTGATAGCTTCAATATTTGAAGTCCCTGTTCTTCCAGAGTTTCTACAACTTTAGGAAATATCGACGTTTCTTCAGTCCCTCCGGAATAACAGGCTACTTTTGGAATATGGAAATAATCACTGGCTATCTGTGCCCAAACTTGGGATAGATGGCTTCTTCTGGAATTATGAGTGCATATAAAATTAAGATTTATTGCTTTTTTATCTCCTAGTTTTCTTTGGATAAATGCTGTTAGTGGTTTTAATATTTCTTTTCTTTCCGCTGGGATTTCAATATTTTGTACTAATTCTATAGTTTGTAAAAGCCGTGGATACATCGTTTATTTATTTTTAATTAGAGATTATTTTAGCAGCATCCTGATTCCGGTTTACAAGTACTGGAGTTAGAAGAGAGACCGGATAAATTAAGCTTTTGCTTTTCGGTGGGAATACCACAGGCCTCCTGAGCCAGACACGCTGTTGTTTTATTTTTAAGGATAAAATTTTTTCCATTAAAATCTAAATCATATTTTCCAATGGTAACATCTTGATACTCTACCTCTATTTCATGATCTTCAATATCTAATTTTTCCTCAGATAATTTGATAATGTTTATAAGTTTAGTAGGCTTTAAGCGATGTTTAAAGTCGTTGGCATTCCATAGTTGGAAGCTGATGGTTTTTTCGCTTCGAATGATTCCACCACAATCAATAAAATGTTTTGTTATTGTTCCTATCTCTGTAACATGAAAGTGTTCAGGAACAAAATTTCCATTTTCCAGTTGAAACTCAACGTTATTTAATGTTGGTAAGATTTTTTTGATTTCAGATAATTTCATTGTTCTTTTTGTTTTATTTGTTTATTGCAATATTGCGATATATTATTTCAAAAAAATGCATTAGCAGCATTTTTGGGTCGTAACCCTGGAGATTATTTTTGAAAAGTATTCATTCAGGATTTCAAAAGTCTTTTCATCAATGCAGTAGCAAATTGCTGTTCCCTCGATATTCCCTTTAATTAAACCAGCATTTTTTAACTCCTTTAGATGCTGCGAAACCGTAGCCTGAGCCAATGGAAGTTCATTTACAATATCTCCGCAAATACAGGTATCTACTTTTAGCAGATATTCAATAATCGCTACTCTGGCAGGATGCCCTAATGCCTTAGCGATAATTGCTATTTTATTTTGCTCATCTGTAAAATGGTCTGTTTTCGTTGCTCCCATGATTTTAACTTTATATTGCAATATTACGATAAATAGAAATACAAAAAAATATTTTTTTAAAATTTTGTCAGAAATGCTTTGTTTTACAATTTATCTATAAAATCAGTGAGCTTCAAAAATTGAAGCCCACTGTATATTTTACTCGAAAAACTGTAAAAAAGAAAAGCCGGGATCGCGCATTTCTATTTCATTCGTAGCTGATTCAAGTTGAGCATCTGCAGCATAAATCATCATTCTTTCTTCATAATCTTTAATGGCTTCTTCAACAGTTTCAAATTTTCCTTCGGTAAGGTTTTCAGATAAAGTTAAGGCATCTACCAATCCAATATTTACACCTTGACCAGCAAACGGCGGCATCAGGTGTGCTGCATCTCCGATAAGCGTTATTGGAAGAGGGCGATCATTTTTCCAGGGTTTATCCAATGGCAATTTTCTTGTTGGTAATCCCACAAAAAATGAAGTTGCATGAAATACCTGTTGGAAGGGCCCACTCCAATCTGACAGTCTGTTTGAAAGGAACTCGATAACGGAGTCTTTATTCTCGAAGTCTAATGGGTGACCATAGTTCCATTCTTCAGGTTTCTGAATAATTAAACCATAGGTCAATGCACCATTATTATAAGGATTAGCAACGAATAAACTTCCATTATCTGCCGTCATTAATCTGCTGCCATCACAAAGCTGATAAGCTTCAGGACAATTGAGTTCAGGTGTAGGTACATCCCCCTGGATAATAAAGCTTCCGGTTTCTTCGATTTTAGCATCAGTTACATAGCTTCTTACTTTCGACATTCCTCCATTAGCTACGATAACAAAATCTGCAGTAGCATCGGGTTGATTTTCGAATTGTAATAGCCATTTTCCGTTTTGCACATCAAGATTTGTCAATTTTCTGTTCCAAACTACGGTATTAGCTGTTAGGCTGTTAAGTAATATTTTTCTTAAATGGTTTCTGTTTATTTCCGGATTATCATGCTGATTTTCAGGTGTAGGTTTTCGGGTGTGTAACACATTACCTTGCTTATCAGCAAAGATGATTCCCATAGGAATTGCTTCAGAATAATAATTTTCCAAGAGTCCGGCTTTTTTCAAAGCTTCCTGTCCGGAAGTTTTATGAAGATCGAGAGTACCACCCCAAATTCTTGTTTGTGCATCATAATCTCTTTCGTAAACGGTTACATCTACACCTTTTTGTTGTAGTAACTTAGCCATTGTTAAACCAACTGGTCCACCACCGATGATCGCTACTTTTTTGTCTTTTAATAAATATTGCATGTCTTTTAATTTGTATGTTAATTTCAATACAAATTTCAGAAATGCTCTTGGCTCAGGCTTGTATAAATGCGACAAAATCATCACTTACCATCTGTCTTCTTTTTTTTGCTTTTCTGGCAAATGCAGCAGGTGTGATACCACTGTAGCGTTTGAATTCTCTACTTAAATGAGACTGATCAGTATATCCAAGATCAATGGCTAAACCTGCAATATTAGTTTCGGGATGAAGCCATAAATGATTTCGTGCCTGTTCAAACCGCATTAAACCGGATACATCTTTAACGGTATGGCCTGAAGATTCTTTGAATTTTCTTTCCAATGTCCGAACGGTAGCATGAGCAGCCTGAGCAACCTGGCTTACTGGTAAAGTGCCTTTAGCTTCAGTCATAGCTATTCCAGCTTTAAACAGCATACTATCTTTAGCAATTGCCTTATGCGCATTAAGGAAATATTCTTTGACGTGTTCTATTGCTTCATCTACTCTGCCATTTTGAATTAATGTATTTAATGTGGAATGAAGCTGTGCGATAGGATGTTCAAATGTATGGACTTCAACCTTACCTGATGGCAGTCCCAATAAATCAAAAACAGTCCATGGAAAACATCTGATGGCAATGATTTCTAGACGGTTTTTCATTTGAAATATAACAGGCTGATTCAGAAGTCCTATCATAAATGGGGATGGTAATGGTTGTAATGTTCCATTATAAGAAATACTGCATTCACCTCCAAAATGGAAAATAATCTCTGCATAACCGTCTGGGACTACCTCAAAATCTGATTGTGCTTCTTCAGAGTCTCTCCTGTTATACCAAAAGCATTTTATGGTATCCTGTAATTCCTCAGGAGCCTTAAATTCTTGATGATACATTTCGGGAGGTAGCATAATAGATGGGTGTTATTAATAAAAATCTGTTTAATAAAACGAATACCAATTTATAAATAAAACGACTACTATCAAAACACAATAAGAGAAATGAAGGAAGATTTTACTAATTTAACCGATTAAAATTATTGAAGAATGAATGAAAATAATCAGTACACAGCCTATGCCGTATCAAAGGATGGAACGCGTACGAAAATTGATGCAGAATCCATTATTATACAGCTTGACGAGGAGGAAATTGAAATATCACTGGTTATTCCACATCCGATTTTTCAGGGGAAGCTTACTTTGACGACTGGTTCTGCCGTTCAGGGGAGAAATCAGGAAAGAGGAGCTGGTGTACGTTTTGTTATTGAGCCCGGAGCTTCAAATGTAGTTCATATTACACCAAAGAAAAATAGTTGAAAACTTTAATAAAAAAATCTCCATACAGTTTCATTTTAAATAATTTAATTGAATGAAACTGTATGGAAATTAAAGAAAAAATTTATTTGTTATTGATCCAATCTAGGCTTGTTCGCAGATTACTTGGGAAATTTTTATTTTTTCCTCTTCTTCTCTTTCCTCTTCTTCGATCTCCGATTTTTTTGGGAAAGTGATAAAACTAAGTGCTAATGTAGTACCAAGCAATGCAATACTGATCTACACAATTTGATGAATCCCATATTTAGCAATGATAAATCCACCTACAAAAGCTCCCAGAGAGATGCCGATATTGTAACAAGATGTTAAAAGGCTATTGACAAATTCGAGCGCGCTATGAGGTACTGCCTGAGTAGTTCTGATATTTGGAACTAAAAAGCCTCCGGTATGAATCATTCCCCAGAGAGAAATAATAAGAACCATCGGTGTGAAAATTCCGCCAAAGTAATAGGCCAATATCTGAACTGAAATTAAAGAGATGAAAAATAATCTGACCGTTAATAACAGATTTCTGTTTAGAGCAAGACCCATCAACCAATTGCCGACAATTCCCATTCCGCCAAACAAAAGCAGCATGATACTGATCTCTGCCCCATCCATATGTGAAATTTTTTCAAGGTAAGCAGCCAGATAAGTATAACTTGAAAACATGGCTGCAAGAGTGAGAACGGTAGAGGTAAGATTAAGCCAAAGTTGAGGGTTTTTCAGTACATATAACTGATTATGTGATGTTTTATCCTTATTGGCAGGCATTGATGGGACAAAGAATAATAATCCCAAAAAGGCAATCAGGCTTATAAAACTTCCCACATAAAAAGAAGCTTGCCAATTGTTGAACAAATCTGCAGCATAAGTTGTGAGCGGAACACCTAAAACGGTAGCGAGACTAAGACCTGCCATAACTATAGAAACGGCTTTAGCACCACCCTGTTTAAAAGCTATTGCCATTGAGATATTCCAGAATAATGGATGTAGGAAAGCTGGTAGAACACGGGCCACCATCAACATCGTAAAATTGGTGGAAATAGAGGAAAGAAGATTGGATAATACAAATACTCCAAGTACCATACACAGTAAAAGTTTCCGATTTATCTTAGTCGTAAACGCGGTTATGAAAGGTGAGGAAACGGCTACTGTAAGAGCAAAAGCACTCAATAACCAACCTGCAGTATCGATAGATACATCAAATTCCCTACTGATATTGGGAAGAATACCAATCACCCCAAATTCTGTGGTGATAATACCAAAGGCTCCCAGGGCCAAAATATAAATCGATCGTTTCATGATGAGTCTTAAAATTATTTAGCAAAATTGAACAGATTTTTTTTAATATATCAGTATATTTTAATGATAAATGAGTAATTTTACGGGATGAATAAAGAAAATATAGACCGACTGGTTGATGTAGAATATTGTAAAACGGAAAAATGCCCCGTAAGGAACCTGCAGTTTTCTTTTTTTCAGATGGTGTATGTTATTTCAGGATCAGGATTTTTAGAAATAAATGATAATAAGGTTACTTATAATAAGGGAAGCCTGATCATGCTTACCCCTAACGATCAGCACTACTTTGATATTTCTGAAATATCAGAATTTTTATTTGTCAAATTTAGTGAAAACTATGTAAGAGAGTATAATTGGAAAAGTATCAATTGTATCGAATGTTTATTATACCATGCCTCTCATTTGTCGGGTTGTGTTTTAAAAAATAAGCCGGATGAATTTCTGGTAAAATCAATTGTTGATTCTCTTTTGCATAATATGAAACACCACGATCTTTATCAGGAAGATCTCACTCTGCATTATGTGAATGCATTAATTGTGATTGCAGCGAGAAATATATCAAAGATGAGACCCGTGAATGCTACAGTAAATTCGGATAAGAGAATGTTATCGATCATCGGTCATATTCAGACTCATATCTACGAACCACAGCAGTTAAAGGCTTCTGTTATCAGTAAGAAATTTGGTTTATCAGAAACTTATTTAGGGAGTTATTTTAAAAATCAATGTGGAGAAACCATTCAGAATTATATCTATAACTACAAAATGAGACTAATTGAGCACAGACTTATGTTCAGTGATATGCGGATCAATGAGATCGTTAATGAGTTTGGTTTTGCCGATGAAAGTCATTTAAATAAATTCTTTAAAAAGCGTCATAAAATAAGCTTAACTGAATTTAGAAAATCCAAACAGACAGTTAAAGAAATGGTTTAATTACAGAGGTTATAAAAGATTGTAATTCATTAAATTATAATTCAGTATCTTTAGACCAGTAATATTTAATTAAATCAAATATTGCTTATAATAACACCAAAACACTGAACACATGCCAAGTATTAATATTAAAAATTTTCAATCTAAAAGTGATCTGATAGTATATGAAACTGATGTTGAAAGCTCAGCAGATCTACTGGTTTATAAAACGAATTCTAAGTTGAAAGCTTTGGAAAATGAAGCTTTCTGGTACTTTGAAAATTTTGAGAACAGTTCTGATCGCTCGATTTGTTTTTCAAACTCTAAAGCAGCTTCTGATTTATCAATCCATTACGTGAGCAATGATGCAAGTGCCCGCTGGCAAAGTGAGCACCCACTGAAAGGTAAATTAAAAAACTGATCAATTTACAGATTAATAGAAATTACATTTTATAAAAGAAAACCACTGCATTGCAGTGGTTTTCTTTATTAACAAAAAGATCTTTTTATAATGCTGTTATCCTGAGACCTGCATTTCTTAAACCAGTTTAAGAAAATATAGTTTTTTTATTTCCAGTTTTGCTTTAATAATAATCAAGGAAAATTAAAGTACAAAATGAAAAAATCAGCAATTATCTCTGTTGCCTTTTGCCTTACTTTTGTCATGACTGCAAAGGCACAACATTCCGGGAATTCAACTGAAGCAGCAATACCCCCACGCGTTATCTTTAAACAATTTATCGAAACCTCAGGCCTTAAAGAACAGGAAGTAAAAATGGTTATTGTTAATTTTGCTCCGGGTGAAGTTTCTGCACCACACCGGCATCCTATACCTACTTTTGGCTATGTTCTGGAGGGTGAGTTGGAATCAACCTTCGATGGTAAGGTTTATCATTATAAAACGGGTGATGCTTTCTATGAAAAGCCGGAAGGATTGCATTCGGGAACAAGGAATATGAGCAAAAATAAGCCAGCTAAACTCCTTGCTTTTTTTGTTGGTGACAAAGGGAAACCATTTTTAATCCCTGAAAAAAAATAATATCCTTACATCCACATTTATCTAATAAAGTTATGAGTTATCGAAAAAATACATTGATTAAAACTTCTATAGGAAGGAAGATTGTAATGGCATTAAGTGGTTTATTTTTAATCAGCTTTCTTATTGTACATGCCTCGATTAATGCACTGATTTTTTATAATGATAATGGAGAAATATTTGGCATAGGAGCCCATTTTATGGCTACCAATCCAATAATCAGAACCATAGAGGTTTTTCTAATTATTGGATTTATTATTCATATTGTTCAGGGATATATGCTTTGGTATAAAAATAAAAAAGCCCGACCTGTGGGCTATGCCGTTAATAAAAATATCTCCGGGGTTACATGGTACAGTAAAAGTATGACTTTATTAGGGACATTACTCTTGCTGTTCCTGGTTATTCATACCCGAAATTTCTGGATTCCCAATCGAATTCATCAGTTTCAATTCGGAGAAGAATTGCCCTTGTATAAAATGATGATTGAAAAATTCACGAATCCTGTTGAAGTGGTTATATACCTTATCGGATGTTCCTCTCTTGCCTGGCATTTGGCACATGGTTTCCAAAGTGCATTCCGTTCCCTTGGAGGCAACCCCAACAAATTCAATTCCCTGATTCTGAATTTTGGATATGCTTTTGCTATAATAATACCATTAACACTAGCCATGATGCCCATATCAATTTATGTTGGATGGATAAAATAAGTGGAAAATACAATAATCCATAAAATCACAAACACTCATAGTGGCTTTTCCATTTCTTCACGTCTATTATACTTTTATTTTTATCAAAAATTAATAAATACTTATTTACGCTTCCACAGTACTTTATACCTTTTTTAGAGTTAGATATTATGTCAATTCTTAACGAATCATTTCTTAATGTTGTGAAAATAGCTATATGCGATGGTCCTTTAAATTTTTCTTTACTAAAAACTTTAGAATTTTTATAATACTTTGAGGTTTTCCAATCTTTTTTCCAATAAAGTTTATTCAATTTAATTAGACACTTATCTTTCTTATTATCAGCAATTGTCTTATCAATATTTAACCAGTTTCTGTAATTATCAGTTTTGTAAATGGGATAAGTCTTTTCATATATTGATATTCCATATGCATCTGAAGAAAGAATATCATTATAATACTTTTGAATACCATTATCAATAAAATCTTTGTTTATATAAATAATTCCTTTTTCATACAATGTATAATCACATTGTCCTTTTGTGATATTGAATATTAATAATAATATGATGACTAAAGTTTTCATATTATATAATCTGAACATTCAAACTTCTAAAGGATTCCAGCTCATCATGATCAGCAGGCAAATCCGTAATTAAAACATCAAGATCTGTAATATCACAAATCTTAAGAGGTTCCGTACGTCGTAGTTTACTTTGGTTGGCCAGTGCAATTGTTTTTTTTGAAGACCTGATCATGGTTCTTTTCGTTTCTACATCGCTAATGGAGGTGGCTGAAGCCCCAAAATTTGCGTCCACAGCACAGGTTCCCATGATAAAGAGGTCTGCAATAAACTTAGAGGCTTCATTACAGGTGGTGTTTCCTGTGGTCACTGCCAAATCATCATCATATACTCCACCCAAAAAGATCAGCTCTACTTTTTTAAACTTACTCAATATGGGAATAAGTGAGGTATTGTTAGTAATGATCCGGATATTGATATCAGCAGGCATATAATTGGCAACCGCACAGGTGGTAGTTCCGCCGTCCAAAAATATGGTCATACCATCTTTGATAAATTGCTGTGCTTTTAAAGCAATAACATTTTTCTCATCAGCTAGAAAAGATTGTCTGTCATGAAATGAAAGCGGATCTTTTTCTCTTGATATGGCACCACCACGAACTTTGGATAAAAGTCCATTCCGGTGAAGCTGCTCTATATCTCTTCTTATGGTATCTTCAGAGACGTTAAGGTCTTCAGCTAAATCTTCAAACTTAACTTTATTTTTTTTCTTTAATTGAGTCAATATGACCTGAAAACGCTCTTCTTTTAACATGATGATGGATTATTTCTGAATTTATAGATGATAGCGACCAGAACAAACAGCAAAGCTATGATTTCGAATGCAACCGTCAAAGAAAAATGATGCGCAATAAAACCCAATAAAGCAGGACCAGCCAGCGATCCGGCATATCCTATTGTAGTAATAGCAGGAATAGCAACCGTTGAAGAGATCCCGGAAATTCTTCCGCCTTCACTGAAAAATACAGGAACGATGTTCGCGGCTCCCATTCCAAGCAATATAAATCCAACAAGTGATAATGGTATCCAGGGACTGAAAGTTAAAAGTGTAACTCCTAATGAAGCTACTATACTTCCTCCTATCACCACCACTCTGCTGTTTAGTTTACTGACAAGAGAATCTCCGGATAACCTCATGACAGCCATGGCTACAGAAAAGGCAGCATAACCAATTCCTGAAAATTCATGCTCAACGCCTTTATCATCTCTTAAAAATACAGCACTCCAATCCAGCATAGCTCCTTCTGATAGGAAAACGATAAAACACATCAGTCCTAATACCAAAACTTTTGAATCGAGCCACTGAAAACGGCTTGTAGTTTGACTTTCCACATCAACGTGAGAAAATTTAAGAATAATTTCCCTTTCTGTTTCATAATCAAAAAGATATCGGAATTGAATTACCAGAAGAAAGATAAGTAATATGGATATACTTATTGCCGCATAAATAGGATTCAACCCTAATTTCATTAAGAAACCTAAGCCTAGAGATCCGAAAAGTCCACCAACACTGAAAAGCCCATGCAAAGAAGACATAATAGGTTTTCCATATTCATTCTGTACCTGCACACCATGAGCATTCATAGCAACATCAATCGTTCCTATACTGCATCCGAATGCGAATAAAACGGTTCCCATTACATAAACATCAGATATGACCAATAGCCATGGTAATATTATAGCACTGAATAAAACACTTACAGCAATAACTTTTCGACTGCCTATCTTATTAATCATCATTCCTGATAAAGGCATCATTAGCAATGCTCCACCACCCAATAAAAGAAGTAACAATCCCAAATCTGCTTCATTTAATCCAAGTCTGTCTTTTGCCAGGGGAACCATAGGAGCCCAACTCGAAATTCCCAATCCACAGACTAGAAATATCAATTGAGTGGCGGTTTTTGCTTTCGCTATTGTTTTAAGTTTCATTAATCTGATTATTTTATTTTGCAAACTTATGCAAATTTGCATAAGTTTGCAAAATATTTAGAGATAATATTTGAAAACTTAAATATAGAAAAAATGAAATTTGATCACTTTGCCTTATGGTGTAACCATATAGAACTGATGCGAAAGTTCTATTTGAATTATTTTGAAATGGAAAGCAATGAGAAATATGAAAATCAAACTAAAAGATTTGCTTCCTATTTCTTATCATTTAAAAACAATCCTTCTGCAAGACTGGAGCTCATGGAACGTCCGGATATTACCGAGAATGATGGGACAAGAGGAATGCTAATGGGATATGCTCATCTGGCTATATCTGTAGGAAATAAAGAAAAAGTGGATAGTCTGACAAAGAAATTACAGGATGACGGATATACTGTTATTGGAGAACCAAGAACCACGGGTGATGGTTATTATGAAAGTATTGTAAAAGATCCCGAAGGTAATTGGATTGAGATCACTGAATGATCGTAACGAAAATGGATAATTGACTGTGATATTATGTGGAAAGATTCTTTTTTAGTTAAAATTTTAGAACAGAAAATTATGAAATATTTAATAAAAATTTGTTTAGTTCTGTTTAGATAATGCTCTATTTTTGAAAAAACATCACAAATTAGAGATATAATAAGTGCAGTATTCTTTCCTTCCATTCAATAATTAATTTTAAAAAAATACCATAGAGCGAAAATTTTACTCTGTTTCAGTTTAATTAATACTAACTAAAAAAAAGTTTTCTATGAAAAAACTATGGTTTCTAACAGCATTGACTGCTGTTTTTATTGCAGTGAACTCTTGTGAAGAAGACAGGTCCACTGATCTGCCTCCTGGGAGTAATCCAAATGTTCAAAAGTATCAGCGTATTGTTGATCAGTTTATGGCAGCCGGAGCTGTGGGAGTGAATGTAGCGGTAATTTCTCCTGAAGGTACCTGGACTGGTTCCGGTGGATTGGCCGACAGAGAAAAGAATATCAAAATGTCCACGGATAACAGGCTTCGTATCGGGAGTATGACCAAAATGTTTGCAGCTACAACTATTTTAAAATTACAGGAAGAGGGTTTGTTGAATATTAAAGATAAAATTAACCAATACCTTCCCCACAGTATTACAGATCGTATCGCCAATGCCAATGAGGTAACGATCGAGCAATGTCTTAATCACAGAGCGGGAATCCATAACTATTTACCGGATATTGCTCCAGGTGTTTTTGATGGAAGTATCGTTAATTATTCTGCAGAGCAGACACTGCAACTTATTTATGACAAACCGGCTGATGATCCTGTTGGAAAAGGATATTACAGCAATTCCAATTATCTCTTACTTTCTCTTATCATTAAAAAAGTAACTGGGAAACCATCTTATCAGGTAATCAATGAGAAAGTGATCACACCACTTGGGCTGAAAAATACAACTGCGAGTACCCTACTGCCGGATAAACTTACCCGATCCTATTATGCTGAAACGATCAGTGATCCTCTGACTGACGTAACTCACATAGATAATAATGGTATCGGTGGTGAAGGGGCGATAGATGGTGGAATGATATCAACGGCTTCAGATATTACCCTATTTGTAGAAAGTTTATTAACAGGGAAGATCCTCTCACCTACCTCTATGCAGCAACTGCAAACCTTTGTAGATAATGATCCAGCACGACTGGAACCGGATCTGAAATATAATAAACAGTATGGATTGGGGCTGATGAAACTGGATACAAATCAGGGAGTGGCTTTAGGACATGACGGGCATGTATTTGGATTTGGTGGTAAATCCTATTATTTCCCAAAACAAAAAGTAACGGTCTGCATCCTTCTTAATACCTGGTCACCAAAGGTGGTCGCCTTATTGAATGCAAAAGATACCTTCAATTTGTTGTTTTAATAAAGAAGTTTAGAATATCAATTCAAAATAAAACAGTCCTGTTATGGGACTGTTTTCATATTTTTAACATAAACAGATCCCAGAGCAAATAAGCATAGAATTCCGACAATAAATCCCCCTACAACATCGGTAAACCAATGTGCTCCCAGATAAATACGGGAAAAAGCTCCAAAGAATATCATCAGGAGACAAAGGGTTATAAGAAGTATTCTTATTGTATATCTTATTTTCTTCATATGAAGGAAAATAAGAATTAGTGCTCCGAAAAAAGTGGTATAGAATAAGACATGTCCACTTGGAAAACTCTGATACTGGGTCTTTTCTAAGAGAACAATCAGATCCTGAGAAGGACGGGGTCTGTTGATGAGTATTTTCAGGATTAATCCAACGATCCCTGATAGTAATGTCGATAGAACGAGAATCGCTTCTTTTTTATACTGTAATAAGACCAATAGTAAAGAAGTGAGAAAAACCATCACGACGGATACTGGTGTTCTTCCCAACCAACTGACACCTATCATTAATGTATTAAGATTCTGGGTTTGATTTTCCTGGATCTCTTGAGAAATATGAAGATCTAAATATTCAGGGGAAATGAAGGTAACAAAGAGGCTCAACATAATAAATATAACCACTAAACTTATCAGTGTTGAATAGAATAAGAGCCTTTTATTAGCCTCCAGGTAGGTTATGAATTTCATATTTTAAAAATTAATCATGACAAGATAGCATTCGAATTTCAAATTAATCTTGAATTTTCTAGAAGTCAAATCAATCTCATTGCAACGCTAAGCATCTTTGATAACAAAATGTGTGCTAATGCAAGGTTTTGGGGATAGAATTATCCATAAAATAAATAAACATAAAAAAGCCGGAGTTCAGATACTCCGGCCACAAATTGCTAAAATTTGTTATATAGTAAATGGATAGACCCTTTTCCAGAATTCTTCCAGAATTTGTCCCGATTTTCGACACTTTAAAAGATATTTAAATAATAAGTAGGATTAAAAAGCCTTTAAATTTGTGACGATGGAGAATGTTTTATGTGTTGTACGACCGTTTAGATTAAAAAAAATTACCGGAGCCTTATTTTTGTTTGCCGGTCTTCTTTTACAGGCCCAGATCAGTCCACCCGGTTTAGGTGAGGCCAATACTGCATTTTGGGGTGCATTTGGTGTTAGACGCCAGCTGGATTCTTTAGGAACGAAACAGGCTTTAAGCTATATTGCCATAGGACGTAAGAGTCAGCCCGATCAGGATAATTTATTCTCAAAGCAAGCCATTTTTGTGTTGAATCACGAAGTGTATCATTCTTTTGCTCCCCATCAACAGTATAGCTATGCGATAAGCTATCGTCGACAACCTCAATATGATGAGGTTTCACCTTATGAAAAAGAAGGCACAGAACAGGAATTCAGGATTTACGGAAGATATGCCTATACCTTTAAATTTGGAGAAAGATGGAAACTGAAAAATACGATCCGACAGGAATTCAGAAAGTTTTTTGATCCCGATTTTCACAATGTGGAAGAAAACTTCCAATTAAGAACCCGTATCAAAAGCCAGATCACGTATAATCTACCCTCAGAAAATAATCAGAAACTGGCATTAAGTGTAGAGGGACTGTTTTCTGCGAGTTATCTTAATGAACCCAATCCGGAATGGACTCCTTTTGGATATCGGGAAATGCGTATTGCTGCCTATTATATGTTTAATATTCCAAACTCTCCTTTTACAGTAGATATTGGTTACATGGATGATCTCATCAGAGGGAGTCACAGTATTACCAAAGGCGGAGTTCATTATCTGGCTGCTGATCTGATCTGGAACCTGCCTTATAAAAAGAAATAAGTTTTACATATTATTTAAACTTGTTTCTGGGTAATCCGATTTCATGAGCCTGTGGGTAAGGAGGTCGGTTGGTCATACTTACATCTTCTTTAATTTGCTTATGAATATCATATTGCATTTCTTTATCATAGGCATATCTTGGATCGGGAATAAATGGCATCTTAGCCATTTTAGTGACTGTAATGGTAGGAAAATGAAAATCGACTTCTACAATTCCTAAAAGCAAATAACATCCGCCACCCTGAAATGAATACTTTTCAAGGCTGTCCGGAAAATGAGCGGTATCAAAATAATCCCCGTTTACATCGATCCAGGTTCCAAAATACATAGTTCCTTTCTTGGTCGGAACATGTTTTCTGGAGATCAGATAAGCCATCATCTTCACTTGTTTCTTATGGTACTGTAGCAGGTCTTTTACAAAAACGGAACCCCTGTATTGGGTCTTCAATAAATCAAAAGGGTCGCATGATACGGTAAATCCCAGAATTTCAATTTCATCAAAAGCATCTTCAAAAGTTTCCCTTTTCAACTGGGGAAGCTTGTATTCCTTAACGGGTTCTTCAATTAACATCAAACCCCTGTTTTCTGGTTTGAAATTCACGAGAAGCATTCTGATGTCTACCAGTAATTCATTTTTTTGTTTTCCTGTAAATCTGAAAGCTCCGATGAAAATAAGGATCTGCGCGGTTTCGAGTCCGATGGGGACTCTGCGGATAAAATCTTCTAAGGATTTGTAATCCCCATTTCTGATTCTTTCTTCAATGATAAAATGGGCAATTCTCGTTTCAAGCCCCTGCAAATGCATAAAACCCAGATAGATCTCTTTTCCGTGCAAGGTGGTTTGAAAATCACTGGTATTTACACAAGGATTGCAGACAATCCCACCGGACATTTTGGTTTCATGAATATAAACCTCAGTACGGTAGAACCCACCCATATTATTGATCACAGAAACCATGAACTCTAACGGGTAGTATACTTTTAGATATAAACTCTGATAACTTTCTACGGCATAGGAAGCCGAATGTGCCTTACAGAAAGAATATCCGGCAAAGGACTCGATCTGGCGGTAAACTTCTGCCGACAGAGCTTCGGGATGTCCTTTTTCACAACAGGATGCAAAAAAGTTACTTCTTACTTCCTGAAGCTTTTCAATGGACCGGCCTTTTCCACTCATAGCACGTCGTAAAATATCTCCGTCGGCCAAAGATAAGCCGCCATAATGTTGGGAAATCTTGATCACATCTTCCTGATAGACCATAATTCCATAGGTTTCTCCTAAATGCTGCCTGAACACTTCATGGAAATATTCAAACTGGTCAGGATGATTGTGTCTGAAGATATATTCGCGCATCATCCCACTTTGGGCGACACCAGGTCTGATGATCGAGGATGCGGCGACTAAAATTTTATAATTATCACATTTCAGCCTTCGTAAAAGTCCACGCATGGCAGGACTTTCAATATAGAAACAGCCTATTGTTTTACCTTGTGCTAAATATTCATTGCATACCTCTTCATCTTTAGAAATGGAAGTATCCCGAATATCTATTTCGATATTCCTTGTTTTTTTGATCAGCTTAACGGTATCATTAATCGTTCCTAAGCCTCTTTGGGAAAGGATATCGAACTTTTCAAAACCGATATCTTCAGCAACATTCATATCAAACTGAACAATGGGAAATCCTTTTGGTGGCATTTCAAGGGCTGTAAAATGGGTAATAGGTTCTTCTGAAATCAGAATTCCACAGGCATGCATGCTTCTTTGATTCGGAAACTTTTCCAATAGCTTACCATATTTATGAACAAGCTTCACCACTGGGTTTATATCATGAAATTCTATCCGTTGACTGGTCAGCTCATCCAGCTCTTCTTTCGGTAGGCCAAAGACCTTTCCAACTTCCCGTAATATCGATTTGTATTTAAATTCAACATTGGTTCCGCAGAAGGCGACATGTTCTTTTCCGTACCGGTCAAAGATATATTGCAAAATGGCATCTCTTTCCTGCCAGCTCCAGTCGATATCAAAATCAGGTGGGGTCTTTCGGTTTAGATTGAGAAATCGTTCAAAATAAAGATCAAGTTCCAAAGGGCAGATATCCGTAATTTCCAAACAAAAGCTGACGATACTATTGGCACCACTTCCCCGTCCTACATGCATAAAACCCATTCTGTTGCTGTATCTTATAATATCCCAGACGATCAGAAAATAAGAACTGAAATTGAGCTCGTCAATCACTTTAAGTTCTTTTTCAACCCTTGCTGTGGCTATTTCATGATCCAAGCCATAGCGTTTTTTTAACCCTAAATACGCCAGTCGGGTCAGCATTTTAAGATCTCCTTCTTTAGACCGGGTGTAATGCAGTTTGTTTTTAACTTTTTTATAGTCAAACTCAAAATGACAGGCATTCAGGATATGCTGTGTATTTTTAATAATGTCAGGATATTGCTGGAAAGAATCTCTGAGACTTTGTTCCTGCTTAAAATATTCCGTTTTATGGCAAGTTTCGTTTTCAGTTAGTTTAGTGAGAAGTGTATTGTTATCTATAGCTCTGAGAATTCGGTGTAAATTATAATCTTTCTTGGTGGCAAATGTTATCGGATGGAGAATCACCATTTTATGGGTGAGACTTTGATATTCAGGGCGTATAAGAAGCGTTAATTCTTCTTCCCGGAGACCTATGAATTCATTTTCTTTTAATACTTCGGGAATATTTTCTTTCGGATAAATAACAAATACATTGGCAAATTCGGGAGCGGTTGCCGTTAAATTTTTCTCCTCACAGTTATAGTCTGTAATGATCCGGTTGATTTCCCCAATACCACTGAATTCCTTTGCAATCGCAACATAAAGAAGCCTGCCTTCTTTCCTTATTTCAACTCCGGCAATGGGTTTTATACCACAATCATCACATAGGGTTTTAAACTCGTAAATCCCGGTGATGGTATTGATATCCGTTAAAACCAGTTCCTTAACTCCCAGCTCATAAGCCTGTTTTACTAATTCCTTTATGGATAATGTGCCATAACGAAGGCTGTGAAAAGAATGACAATTGAGAAACATAGCGTTAGAGTAATCTGTTTTTATTTTCTAAATCAAACCCTGAAGCCCTGCCGACAGCTTGTGCTCCAAAACGGTTTTTGATGTAATCCATCGACTGATACAGGTTCATCAGTTCTTCAGTGTCTTCGAAAAGATCCATCTGGTGATTTCCATGAACCAGTCCTGTGAAGCGTAAACCTACCAAACGAAGACGCATTCTTCTGGTATAGGCTTTTTGAAATAATTCCAGGGCAACCCGTGAAAGCTTGTGATCCGCAGACGTATAGGATACCTTGCATTGTTTGGTTTCTGTATCAAAATTGGAATACCGGATCTTAATAGTTACCGTTGAAGTCAGCCATTTTTCCTTCCGCAGCTGATAAGCCAACTGCTCTGCCATTCCTGATATTAATCCTTTTAAAGAGATAATATCCATGGTATCATTTGAAAAAGTCCTTTCTGTGGAGATCGATTTTCTTTCCGAATAAGGAATGACCGGATTTTCATCAATGCCATTTGCTTTTTTCCATAGTTCAATTCCGTTTTTACCAATCATCTGCTGCAGCACCAGGACAGGCATGTCGGATAGAGTATGGATGGTACGGATGCCTATTCTCGAAAGAAGCTGAAAGGTAGCATTGCCCACCATCGGAATTTTTCTTATGGATAAAGGATTGAGAAATCCTTGCATATTCTGAGGTTCTATTTGCAGTTTTCCTTCAGGTTTAGATTCCCCGCTTCCTATTTTTGAAACGGTTTTGTTGTTGGATAGGGCAAAGCTGATCGGAAGACCTGTTTCTTTGGTTACCGCAGCAGCAATTTCTTTCGTCCATTGATAGCATCCAAAAAACTGATCCATTCCGGACAGGTCAAGGTAAAATTCATCAACACTCGCCTTCTCCATGACCGGAACTTTACTTTGGATCACCTCTGTTACCAAATGAGATAAATTAGAATACAATTCATGGTCTCCACGGATTACTTTAGCATCGGGACAGAGTTTAAGTGCCATTCTTATAGGCATTGCAGAACGAACGCCGAATTTTCTTGCTTCATAGGAACATGATGCTACTACTCCACGGTCCCCACCTCCGATGATCAGGGGGATTCCGTTAAGTTCTGAATTATTAAGACGCTCACAGGACACAAAAAAGGTATCCAGGTCCATATGTACAATCGATCGTTCCACGGAACAAAATTAGTTACAATTTATATCAAAATGATTATATTTGTTGCTATAATTTATAGCAATGTCAGTTTTAGCAGAAAACATCAGGTATCTGAGAGATCAATTAAAATTATCTCAACAAGCGGTAGCGGATCACTTATCAATCACCCGTGGTCGATATGCCAAATATGAAGATGGTGCTTCACAGCCTCCAATAGAATTATTGATTAAAATATCCAGATACTACAGGATAAGTATTGATCTGATGGTCACCATAGATCTCAAAAAATACCCCTTGAATGATATTGTTAATTTACCTGATAACAGAATTGTACTTCCTGTTGTAGTAGATCAATCCGGGAATAACAGTATTGAAATCATTCCTCAAAAAGCATCGATGGGATATCTGTCCGGATATACAGATCCCGGTTATATCGAAAGCCTGCAGAATATTTCGTTACCCTTTCTTACGAATGGAAAATATAGGGCTTTTCCTGTAGAAGGAGATTCTATGCCCCCTTTTAAAGATGGCGCTTATATTGTCGGAAAATATATTGAAAAAACAGAAGATCTAAAAGCTGATAAAACATACATTTTCGTAACGCTGAATGATGGTATTACCTATAAAAGATTTAAATCCAGAAAAGAAAATACAATTCATGTCGGTGCTGATAATCCGTTTTATGAGCCATATGACATTCTTCTGAGTGATGTATTGGAAATCTGGGAATATGCCTGTAGTATTTCTACCCAGGAATTTGAAACTGAAAATAATACCCAAAATGTGAAAGATATGTTTCTGGAATTACGGAAAGATATTAAAGATTTGAATAAAAAATTTTCGGAATTGTAATAAATTTTCGGATAAAAATCCACAGTTGATAAATCCACTAAAAGGATTAAAAGGAATTGTTGTAAATATTTGAATATCAAATTTATCAGGAGATATACCTGGTTCGTCAAAATTTTATTTAATATAATAATACCATAAATATTTGATGTTAAATATGAAAATAAATAATGTTTTTGAGTAAAATGGCACAATTTATTCTTTATATCAATCAAATTCTAACTTATTATGGCACATCAAGATTTACATAAAGAAGATTTTGTACCGACTGATAACAACCTGTATCAGGTTGAATATAAAAAAGGAGAAATTGGAGAAGGTTCTGATTTAACGGTAGAGAAAAAAAATGAAGATGGAAGCTATGAAGTTATACAGGTTATCATCAGAAGATTCGAGGATAGTATTTTTATAAGTTGGAGTGAGCCATTTGATGGCAGAATTATTTTTGAAAAATAATAAATATAGGTGATATGAAATATAATGAAGCGGTTCAACATAAAAAAGAGGCTTTAAAAAAAGCTGATGAAACAGTGTTAAAGGATTATCACATCATCATTACGCCAGCTAATACTGACGAAAGTCAAAAGCATATTAAAGCTTTTATGGACAGCCCAAAAACCTTTAGTGACGAAAGTTGCAAAAAGTTTTGCTCAGATGATGAATATGAGGTGGTCAGTTTTAGAAAAGACGGTGTTGAGGATAAAAACAGGTAGCAGGGTTTCTTGCTTACACTGATTATTTTACAGGTATTCTCAATCGACAAAGAATATTTGAAGTAATACGTAAACAGCATTTGTTTATCATACGAAGCATAAAGTATGCTTTATCTTAATTAATAATAATTAAAAAAAATTACAATTATGAGAAGTTTATTATGGTTAGTAGCAGTTATTTGTATTGTTGTTTGGCTTTTAGGAATGTTAAACATCATACCGGGAATCAGTACAGGTTATTTAGTTCATGTTTTATTGGTTATTGCCATTATTGTAGTTCTTTACAATATTATTTCAGGCAGAAAACCTCTTGATTAAAAAATATTAATATCCTTTATTGCAGACAGAATCACCCTGCAATAAAGGATAATTTTTTACCATGGATCAGCTAAGTTTATTTGATGCAGACGAATATTATCAGTTTCCACAGGAGTTACTGGAATATACAGATGATTTTTTACCGGAAAACGAAGCGACAGCGCTTAAAGCGTTTTTAATGGAAACCACTCCATGGATACAGACTACTCAGAAGATGTACGACAAAGAGGTTCTGACTCCCCGTCTGACGGCATGGTATGGAGATGAGGGCAAAGCCTATCAATTGAGTGGAACCCGTGTTGTGGTCAATCCATGGACTTCTGAATTACTGGCACTAAAAAACCGTTTAGAGCATTTTTCAGGATATACATTCAATTCTGTATTGTTAAACTTATACCGTAACGGGAACGATTCTGTAGCGTGGCACCGGGATAGAGATAGTAGATTTGGTAACAGACCTGTGATTGCTTCCCTTAGTCTGGGGCAGGTCAGGAATTTTGATTTCCGTAAATTTGATGATCATCAGGTAAAATACAGCTTAGCCCTTTCACACGGCTCATTACTGATTATGAAAGGTGACCTACAGCTTCATTGGGAACATCGGATCGCTAAATCAGTAAAACCGATGCAACCCCGGATCAATCTCACTTTTCGATTAATTAAAGAGCTGTAAGAATCTTACTTTTCTTTTGTTATTAGTTCTTCCAATTCTGATAATAATCCTGCTTGTGCTATATTAATACGGATCTTCGCTTCTTCCGAACCAAACCATTTCCACTGATCTACTTCCGGTATTTCAATAAGTTTTCCTGATCTTGGCGGCCATTCTATCTCTACAGAATTACTGAAAAGCCGGGCTGTTTCTACATTGCCTTCTACAGCCCAGGCATATACTGTTTTCCCTCCTTTCTGCCGGATCGGAGACAATTCGATGAATTCTCCTTTTACAGACTGTCCGGTTTCTTCTTTAAACTCTACAAGAGCCCGTTCCAAAGGATCTTCATCCTGTTCTATTTCGCCTTTGGGAATGGACCAGGCACCATTATCTTTATTCTTCCAGAAGGGACCTCCCGGATGAACCAGAAAATAAAACAGATCGTTATTTTCCTTTTTAAATAGTAAGATGCCAGCACTTGTTTTCATATCGTGTAGTCCTGATTCCGGAGATTAGTTATTTTTTAAATAATCCCTCAAAACATATTGTAAAATCCCTTGGTTTTTATAATATTCAATTTCTATTGCCGAATCCAGTCTGGCCTTAACCGTGAATACGGTTTCTTTTCCAGATGGATGAACAGCTTTTACATTAAGCATTTTATGAGGGGTTAAATTTTCCTCTAAGCCAGTAATGGTATACGTTTCTGTTCCATCTAATCCTAATAATAATGCACTTTCTCCATCATTGAAAACCAATGGAGCAACGCCCATTCCAACAAGGTTACTTCTGTGAATACGTTCAAAACTTTCAGCAATTACGGCTTTTACTCCGAGTAGAAAAGTACCTTTTGCTGCCCAGTCACGGGAAGAACCGGAGCCATATTCTTTACCTGCTAAAATAATCAACGGGGTGTGATCATTTTGATATTGCATCGCTGTATCAAAGACGGTTTTAACCTCTCCTGTTGGTAAATAACGGCTATATCCACCTTCTTTATCAGCTATTTTGTTTTTTATCCTTACATTGGCAAAAGTTCCACGCATCATTACTTCATGATTTCCTCTTCTGGATCCATAGGAATTAAAATCCTCTTTGTTCACGTTATTACTCTTCAAATAGCTTCCTGCAGCAGAATCTTCTTTAAATGATCCGGCAGGTGAAATATGATCGGTGGTTACGGAATCTCCAAGGTATAAGAGAACTCTTGCATTTTTTATATCGGTTACAACATCAGGATCAGCTTTTATGTTTTCAAAAAAAGGAGCCTCTTTGATGTACGTTGAGTTTTTGTTCCATTCAAAATTCTGATCCAGATTAACTTCCAGGTCTTGCCAATCCTCTGAACCATCGAAGATCACATTATATACTTCTTCAAAGTCGTCCTGTTTCATGCATTCATTAATTGTTTTTTGAATCTCTTCCCTTGAAGGCCAGATGTCTTTTAAATAAACAGGTTGTCCGTTTGGATCATAGTCCAGAGGGTCTGTAATTAAGTTAATGTCCACGTGCCCTACCAAAGCATAAGCAACCACCAACATCGGGGACATTAGGAAGTTCATTTTCACTTGTGGGTGTACCCTTGCTTCAAAATTTCTGTTTCCGGATAATACGGAGGCTACCACTAGTTCTCCATTATCAACCGCTGTTGCAATAGCAGGTGGAAGTGGTCCTGAATTTCCGATACATGAAGTACATCCATAACCGACGGTATGAAAACGAAGTGCCTCAAGATCTGTATTTAAACCCGATCTTTCCAAATATTTGGTCACTACTTTGGAGCCTGGTGCCAGAGAGGTTTTTACCCATGACTTTGTCCTAAGTCCTTTTTCTATGGCATTTCTAGCTAAAAGTCCGGCACCTACCATAACAGCAGGGTTTGATGTATTGGTGCAACTGGTAATAGCGGCAATCACAATACTTCCGTCACTCAATACAAATTCTGAATTATTTTGTTTAATCCTTACGGTTCGCAAAGAATCCTGAATGACTTCTGAATGGATTTCGCCTTCAATAGGGACTTTACCAAAAGTAAATTCTGTTCCTGACCCGCCATCAGCTAGCCAGGCATATTCTGTTCGTTTGGAGATAGGTTCGTAATTACGGTGATGTTCATCCTTTAAAACTTCTGAAAATCTCTGACTGAGATCTTTAACTAAAATCTTATCCTGTGGACGCTTAGGACCGGATACTGTAGGTTCTAAAGTCGATAGATCAAGTTCTGCTACAGAAGAGTATTTGATTTCTTCTTTTCCTGTTCTCCACAAAAGATTTTCTTTGCAATATTCTTCAACAATTTTGATCTGTTCCGAAGAACGGTTGGTGGCGTGCATATATTCCAAAGTCCGCGTATCAATAGGGAAATACGTAACAGTACATCCAAATTCAGGTGACATATTGGAAATCGTTGCACGGTCAGTTACTGTTAAATGATCCAGCCCATCACCAAAAACTTCAACAAACTTGCCTACAACACCTTTATCTCTTAAAATTTTAGTAATAGAAAGTACCATATCTGTTGCGGTACAATGATCCGGAATTTTTCCTGTCAGTTTTAAACCTACAACCTCTGGGCAAGTAAAGAAAATAGGCTGTCCCAGCATGGCTGCTTCCGCTTCTATACCACCAACACCCCATGCAATCACTCCAATTCCATTCACCATTGGGGTATGAGAATCGGTTCCTACTAAAGTATCAGGGAAAAGCCACTCATCCTTGCTGATGACTCCTTTTGCTAAATATTCCAGATTAACCTGATGGCATATCCCCATTCCGGGAGGGACTACGGTGAAATTATTCAGTCCGTGTTGAGCCCATTTTAGAACCTCATACCGCTCCTTATTTCTTTCAAACTCAAGTTCTACATTTTTATCATAAGAGTAATCGGTTCCAAAATAATCTACCTGAACGGAATGGTCTATAACCAGATCCACAGGAATAGCAGGGTTTATCTTTTGTCCGTCTTTTCCCTGTCTCACAAATTCTGAACGCAAAGAGGCCATGTCTACCACTGCCGGTACTCCTGTAAAGTCCTGCATTAAAATCCTGGCGGGTTTAAATGGAATATCTTTATCATTAGGAGCAGGTGTCCATTGGAGTAAGGTATCTATATGTTCATTTGTAATACCAAAACCATCATAATTCCTTAGTACATTTTCTAAAAGAATACGAATGCTGAATGGCAGATGATCCACAGTTTCCGGAAGGTTTTTTAAAGAACTGTAGTGATAAGATTTTCCATCAATAGTGAGCTCTTGTACAGATTTTGCGTTTGGGGTGTTCATTTCTGTTGTTTTAATAATACCTCTAAGTTACCCCAAAAAAAGAAATGATGAATGAACATTAGGATATATTAACACTATAAAAAAGATTGTTTTTTTTTATTCTATTTATGAACAAGTAATTACTTAATGGCTGATGCAATGATATCTTCTTTGCTTCAATATAAAACCTCCTATTATGGGAGGTTTGGTATTATTTTAAAATTAAAATTCTATTGATAATCAGTAGTTTGGACTTTTTCATAAATGAGGCCTTCAGATTTTAATTCATTCCAGAAGTCAGGTGGAATAACTGCATTTAATCCATTCATATTATCCTTTACCTGATCCGGTTTACTGGCCCCGGGAATAATAGCAGCAAACTCATCAGCAGCTAAAACAAACTGCAGAGCAGCATGAATAATATCTGTATCGTATTTTTTTGCTATTTCGGCTATCCTATCACGTTTTTCAGTCATTCCTTTAGGAATAACATCTTTATAATTGTAACGATCTCTACCCGCTATAAAACCTGAGTTATACCCAGCTCCGGAAACTAATTGTACTCCAGCTTTTTTTACGGCCGGAAGTAATCGGTCTACAGCATCTTCATGTTCTAAAATAGAATATTGTGTGGCAGAAAGACAGATGTCCGGATCTGCTGCTTCTATGCAGTCTAAAATAGGCTCAATCTTATTGACTCCCATTCCCCATGCTTTGATAATTCCCTGATCACGAAGATCTGAAAGTACTTTAAAGGCTCCTTTTTTAGCCTGTTCCAGATAGTATGGATATCGGTCTCCTACCTGATCTTCTGATAGATCATGGATATACACAATATCGATTCGATCCAATCCTGTTCTCTCAAGACTGTCGTCTATCGATCTTTTGATAGCATCGGCTGTGTAATCATGTTTGAAATCATAATTCAGTGGTTTTTTCCACATGGTAGGTGGAACTTCAGATTCAGGAACTTCTTTAAATAACCGACCTACTTTTGTAGAAAAGACAAAGTCATTTCTGTCTTTGTCCTGTAGGAATTTGCCAAACCTTCTTTCACTTTTAGTCAATCCATACCAGGGTGATGTATCATAATAACGTATCCCCAGATCCCATGCTTTCTGCAGAATATTGTGCGCTTCATCGTCCGTAATAGCCGCAAAAGCAGTTCCTATAGCTACTCCTCCTAATCCTAATTTGTACTTTTCTGTTAGAATATCCGTTTTCATATTTTACTTTTTTTTGAATTTTGGCTACTTTATAATAAGCAAACATCATGCATTTATAAACAATTATAATTGCGGTATCAGTAATTATTTTGATTCCTTAAAAAGGATAAAACTTATTTGTAACGATGATTAGAAGCATGTTGTTCGTTTTTTAAACGAGTTTGGTTTGAATCAATTTTTCTTCTTTTCTCATATAGTTTTTGAAATTTTTCCTCTGTATGATCTTCTATGTCAACGATCCGGTTATTTGATTGTTCATGGGCTTTAACCAATTCATTTAATTTTATCTGCATTGCTTTTGAATCATTATTTTGCGATTTTAGAGTAAAGAAAATCATTGAAAAGGTAATTAAGGTTATCCCTGTACTGATGGCTATTCTCCAGGTGGGTGAGAAAGAAAAGACAGATCCCAGAATACCCCATACAAGAACCAATACTCCGACTACAATAAATGCGATGACAGTTCCTGTAAAACGTATGGGTTGATCTGTGATTTTGTTTAATATAATATTTTTCATAATAATAAGTTTGAAAGATGAATTAATATTTCATCATGATTAATGAAAAGGGAATTTATTCATCTTGTTAGAGAGTTAGGTCTGCTGTTATACATTTTACTTTAATATCAATTGTTGGTTCAATTTGCTTTTAAAGCATCCTAATATAAATTCAGCATAATACAGCTGAGCCTTCATTGCTGAAGTTTTATAAGGCAATTCTATTCTTTTGGAAAGAACAATTTCATTTTTATAATTAATTGAGAAAAAAGAAAAAAGATTATAATCCGAATATCGACTTGGTGTGGCAAATCCTGTAATGGCTATTGACCATTGTGTTGAGAATAATTTGGCTACGCTAAGAGCCATTGTATTGGCAATTTTTTGTGATAC
The DNA here is from genome assembly GCF_018613715.1 of Chryseobacterium sp. ISL-6. GTDB lineage: Bacteria > Bacteroidota > Bacteroidia > Flavobacteriales > Weeksellaceae > Chryseobacterium > Chryseobacterium paludis. Next base: position 336,949 of record NZ_JAGGPT010000001.1, read on the forward strand.
ACCATCACATTCTTCAGCCTCTTTTCTGTCAACATTTAAGATTTTTACTTTTTCTTCTAACGTATAAGCAGTAAGTCCACCCTTATAAAATAAGGAGGCATTCTGCATTTGTGAAAACGAAAATTGTAAAAAACCAGATGTAACCGTTTCAGCAACTGAAACGGTTTCGTTGATCGTAAGTAAAGATTGGCTGATATAATCAAGTAAAGTCTGTTGAAGTTGCATGTTAATCAAGTTTTAAGCTGGGTTATTTCTTTCTTTTTCTAATTCCCAAACCCGATGATTGGCAATTGCTTTGATGAATCGGGTATCGGCATCTTTGTTCTCAGCAGTAATAACAGCAGGATCGTCATGTTTTTTATTTTTAATATGACTTGCCTGATAAACTGAATCTGTTTCATTTCCAAAGTAAATGGCTTTACAGTGTTTATAAGCTTCATTAACAAATAACAGCGTTCCCGGTCGATTATCTTCGTTCATTAAATTTTCAGCCGATTTTTTACCACTGCATACATAAAGGGCATCAAAACATACACTGGACGTACTTGTAAGAGAATGTTTAGGCTCAAAAATTGTCCCATCATCCGCCTTAACAGGAGCTAAGTTTCCGGAAATGATCTGAACTACCGCTCCTTTACTTTGAAGTTTAGATTGTAATGTTTTTACGTCATCTGCTTTCACCCCATTCTCCATCATAAAACCGATGACACGGCTCTTTATCGTATCTTTCACGGTATTTGCCATACTTAGTGCCTCAGAACTTTTTGTCAGCGGTTCTTTTTCAGGACTTTGTAATGTTTTAGGATTGGCATCTGCGGGTATACTTCCATTAGGCTGTTTCAGTTTGGTAACCTCTACTCCTACTTTTTTTGCTACCGTAGAAGCTAAATCTTTATTAATAAAAGCCAATTGTCCAACCACTCTTTCACGGATGGCAGGAATAGTGACCTTAGATAATTCAAAAATAATGGCATTTTGAAGATGTCGTTTTTCATCAACAGATTGGCTGTTATAGAATAATTTAGCCTGGGAATAGTGATCTACGAAGCTTTGACTTCTGGCGCGTATTTTACTGCCATCTACCCTTTCACTTTGTGTAGAGAATCCACCGTCTTTCATCATGGCCTGAAATGGACAGCCTCCACCCATAGTATTGGGTTCATAACTTACCTTGCCTTTTACAATTTGCTGGCGCATATGTCCGTCCCGTTGATTATTGTGAACCGGATTGATGGATCTGTTGATAGGTATTTCATGGAAATTAGGAGATCCTAACCTCGATAATTGTGTATCTGTATAGGAAAATAATCTTCCTTGTAATAATGGATCATTGGTAAAATCAATTCCAGGAACCAGGTGTCCCGGGTGGAAAGCAACCTGTTCTGTTTCAGCAAAGAAATTGTCTGGGTTTCTGTTGAGTGTTAAAGTACCTACAAGTTCCACCGGTATTTCTTCTTCCGGAATTAATTTTGTAGGATCCAACAAATCAAAATCAAATCGGTGTTCATCTTCTTCGGGGATGATCTGTACACCAAAATCCCATTCCGGAAATGCTCCATTTTCAATAGCTTCCCATAAATCTCTTCTATGGAAATCTGAATCTTTTCCAGATATTTTTGTGGCTTCATCCCAAGCTACAGAATGAACTCCCAGTTTAGGCTTAAAATGAAATTTCACAAAATGCATTTTTCCTTTTTCATTAATAAATTTGAAGGTGTGAACCCCAAAGCCTTCCATCATCCTGTAACTTCTCGGGATTGCCCTGTCACTCATTGCCCACATAATCATATGCATGCTTTCCGGCATTAACGAAATGAAATCCCAAAAAGTGTCATGTGCTGAAGCAGCTTGTGGAATTGCATTGTCGGGTTCAGGCTTTACGGCATGAATAAGATCAGGGAATTTCATAGCATCCTGAATAAAAAATACAGGAATATTATTACCTACTAAATCATAATTACCTTCTTCTGTATAAAATTTAATAGCAAAACCTCTTACATCACGCGCTAAATCGGTACTCCCTGCGCTTCCGGCAACAGTGGAAAAACGGACAAAAACAGGAGTTTCCTTACCTTCTTCTCCTAAGAATTTTGCCTTAGTATATTTTTTTAAGCTTTTATTTAATTTAAATATGCCATGAGCTCCTGAACCTCGGGCATGGACAATCCTTTCAGGAATTCTTTCATGATCAAAATGAGTGATCTTTTCTCTAAGGATAAAGTCTTCAAGCAGACTTGGTCCCCGATCATCAGATTTTAATGAATCCTGATTATTATTGATTTTTAATCCCTGATTAGTGGTAAGATTCTGATCAGTATTATCAGTGGTATGGTTCTGAAGTTGATCTAATTTGGGGTCTTTTTGATTTTTAGGGTCTTTCATTGTATATATATTTTGATGGTTTGATTTGTATTTTCCTATAGATTACCAAAATGAAATCTATATATTATGGTTCTGCAAAATGTTTTTTACATGTATAAGCCAAAAAGTAAGATGTGCTAGCGAAACGAGAACAATTGTCTTTGAGGAAAATTTTTCCCCAAGAATTATTCTTCAGTTAAAATGATGTGGCTATTTTAATTAATGTAGAAAATATATTATATGCTATCCAAAAAACACGCCAATGTATTAATAAGTAAATGATGTTTTATTTAAAAATCTTTGGCTTTATTATTGTTATGGTTAATAAATTATTAACAAATCATTAAAAATATTATTTATGGCAACTAAAACCAAAACACCAAGTACCAGAAAGACAACACCTGCAAAAAGTAAGGTAACATCTGTTTCTGCAAAAAAGATTCCGGCGAAAAAAGATGCAGCAAAAGAATTAAAAGATTTGTTTGAAGATGGGTTAAAAGATATTTATTGGGCTGAAAAGGCATTGACTAAAGCATTACCAAAAATGCAAAAGAATGCTACCGATCAAAAGCTGAAAGATGCAATAGGTGCTCATTTGGCTGAAACTAAAGAGCAGGTAAAGAGATTAGAGGATTGTTTTGCTGCGCTGGGTAAAAAACCACAGGCTAAAAAATGCGATGCCATGCAGGGATTGCTTGATGAGGGTAAAAGTATCATGGAGGAAACAAAACCAGGTGCTGTTCGTGATGCCGGTATTATTGCCGCTTCCCAAAAAGTAGAACATTATGAAATTGCAACCTACGGAACTTTAGCAGCTTATGCCAAAGTTTTGAAACAGAATAAATGCCTTAGAGCACTCCTTAAAACATTGGGAGAAGAGAAAAAATGTGATGTACTTCTTACCAGCATTGCAGACACAGCTTTGAATAAGAAAGCGATGAATTAATAAGAATAAAAAGTTTTCGTAAGTAAAATTCCTCAATCTTGTATTGAGGAATTTTTTTTGAATTTAAGTGTGATCATATCAATAAAAAAGTCTCGTAACGAAGTTGATCCTTTATCCTAAAAAACGGATGAAGAATAGACTATTGATCTATACCAAAAGAAGCCCTGAATTCCATCGGAGCCATTTTTGTTTTCTTTTTAAAAAGAGTACTAAATGACTGAGCATGTTCAAACCCTAAAGCGTAAGCAATTTCGCTAACAGATAAACTGGTAGTTGATAGTTTTTCCTTGGCCTTAGTTATTAGTTTTTCATGGATATGCTGTTGGGTGTTTTGTCCCGTATGAATCCTGAGAAGATCACTGAGGTAATTGGGAGACAGATTCATTGCTTCAGCGATAAGGTGAACTGTTAATAGACCCCGATCTGAGGGTTGATCATTATCAAAATAATCATTCAGGAAACGCTCGAATTTAACAAGCAGCTGATGATTGTTATTTTTACGGGTAATAAACTGTCGTTCATAAAAACGGTTGGAATAATTAAGTAGAAGATCTATTTGTGATAAAATGATCTCTTGGGTATAGCGATCGATATGCTGGCATTCTTTGTCAATTTTCTGGAGTATTTCAATCAGATCATTTTCTTCATCTGTTGATAGATGCAGAGCTTCATTTACAGCATAAGAAAAAAAGCCATACCCTGTAATCGCAGAAGCCAAAGGATGTTTCAATAGAAAATCAGGATGAAAGATCAGGAGATAGCCTGAACCACATTCCATATTATGTAAGTCTAAGTACTGCACCTGATTAGGTGCAGTAAAGCTTAGTACTCCTTTATCATAATCATAATGCTGCTGGCCATATCTGATCTTTCCTTTTGCATCTCTTTTTAATGCAACACAATAGAACCTGTTTACAAAGCCTTTCCATATCTCATCTTCCAGAAAAATACTGTCAGATAAATTGATAACGCTTACCAGTGGATGTTTTGGTTCCGGTAAAGATAGTAAGCGATGAAAAGCAGAAATTGATTGAATGGCATTCATAGAACAAATGTAAGAATTAATCTAAAAGTCCCATACTGAACTCATCATATGGAGCCCCGGTGTCAGTGCCTAACGGTATTATACTTTCCAGTTTTAAAAGATCAGCTTCAGTTAATCGGATGCTGGCTGCATCAATATTCTGTTCCAAATACTTTCTACGTTTTGTTCCAGGAATAGGAACAAAGCCTTTACTGATGATCCAGGCTAATGCTAATTGGGTAGATGTAATATTTTTTTCTTTTGCCATCATTTCAATTGCATTTACCAATTCAATATTTTTATGAAAATATGCTTCCTGAAAACGTGGGATTCCTCTTCGGAAATCATTCTCAGGTAAATCATTTATAGAACGGATTTGCCCAGATAAAAAGCCACGTCCTAAAGGTGAATAAGGAACAAAGCCTACGCCTAGTTCATGCAATGTTTTAATCACCCCTCTTTCTTCGACCGTACGTTCAAACAAAGAATACTCACTTTGTACTGCAGTAATTGGATGGACCATATGAGCTCTTTTTACTGTTTCAGAAGAAACTTCTGATAAGCCAATATATTTTACTTTTCCTTCCTGTACCAATTCACTCATGGCACCAACAGTTTCTTCAATAGGAGTGTTTTTGTCAAGCCTGTGCATATAGTAGAGATCAATATAATCTGTTTTTAAATTCTTTAATGAACGTTCTACTGATTTTTTTATGTAATCTTTATTTCCTTTAATTGCCCAAGTCACTTTGCCACTGTCATCGATTTCCCAGCCAAATTTAGTAGCAATAATATATTGACTGCGGCTATTTCCGATTGCTTTTGCAATAAGTTGCTCATTTTTAAACGGACCATAAAGATCTGCGGTATCAAGAAAATTACCTCCTAGTTCCAAAGATCTGTGAATAGTAGCGATAGCTTCTTTTTCATCTGCTTCACCATACATGTTATTATCCTCAAAGCCTGTCATTCCCATGCATCCCAGACCGATAGTGGGAACCATTAATCCCTGATTTCCTAATTGTATTGTATTCATTTTCATACTGTTGATTTTAATGATTCAAAATTCGTTAGAAATCAGAAATTCGATGTATGCAAAACGCTGAACAATGTATGTAAACCAAGGATACTGAATAGAATCTTAATAAAATGAATAAAAAAAGCCTCATTAAGAGGCTTCTTTTTATTTACTTGCTTCATTCAGAAGATTGATATCATCACTATTTAATTGAAGTTCTGTGGCTTTAAATAATGTTTGTAATTGAGATTGGCTTGTGGCGCTGACGATCGGAGCTGTAATGAGTGGATTAGCCAGTAACCATGCCAATGCAACAGAAGCTTGATTAGCTTGATGCTTTGCACTAATCTCATCCAATGCCTTTAATACTTTTTCCCCTTTTTCATTAAGATATTTTCGGACTCCCTCACCTCTTGCACTTTTTGAAAGATCTTCTTCACTACGGTATTTTCCTGTTAAAAAACCGGCTGCTAGGGACCAATATGGGAAAACACTCAGGTCATATTTTTTAACCAATTCTGCATATTTAGTTTCGAAATTCTCTCTTTCCAATAAGTTATAATGAGGCTGTAAGGCAACATATTTTGGGAGATTATTTTTTTCCGAAGCCTCAAAAGATGCTGTTAACCGTTCTGGAGATAAATTTGAAGCTGCGATATAGCGCACTTTTCCAGCTTTAATGATCTCATCATACGCTGCAAGAGTCTCTTCCACAGGTGTTGTATGATCATCAAAATGGGTATAGTAAAGGTCAATATGATCGGTCTGAAGTCTGCTTAGTGATTCATCTACTGACTTCAGAATGTGTTTTTTACTGATATCAAAACCATGTTCTTTAGTTTCCGATCCTACTTTTGTAGCGATCACCAAATCGTTTCTGTTTCCCCGGCTTTTCATCCACTTTCCGATGATCTCTTCAGATTGGCCACCTTTTCCATTTACCCACCATGAATAGGTATCAGCAGTATCAATAAAATTAAATCCAGCTTGTGTAAACTGGTCCAGGATATCAGAAGACTGCTGTTCGTCTAATGTCCATCCAAAAACATTTCCTCCAAAATTAATCGGAGCGATTGATAGATCTGTATTTTTTATGATTCTTTTTTCCATTAATTAAGAAATTTAATTTTTTAGCAATGATAATTGATGTAAAGTCACAGAACTTCACAATTGAAAACCTTTAAGACGGTTGATCTATTTGTTTTCTGAATAGTTTGAAGATTTAGAATCATCTTCAGTAGTATAAATTTAGGGAAAAATTTTCTGAAGAATGTAGGAGAATGGACTATTTAAGATAATATTAATATAATCCTATTTAATTTTATAGTATAACAGATAAGATTACTTTCTCATACTTTCTTTAATTTTTTCCCTGTGCCATTTACCCCAGACACTTAATTCCGCCATTACACCCTTTAAAGTCATGCTATACTCGGTTGCTTCATAAATGATCGTTATGGGTTTGGTAGGATATACATTCCGGGTAATGAAGCCATTCAGTTCCAGAGTTTTTAGTTCTTTGTCCAGTACTTTTGAAGATATCCCGGTAACTTCATGCTGAATCTCATTGAAGCGTTTTGATGATTGAATCAAAGACAAGATCAAAGCCAACTTCCATTTTCCATTCAATACATATAATGCATCGAGGACATTTCTGAGTGAGCCAGCACATTCTTCACTATTGAGAAGAAGCTCTTTATTGGTGTCTTTCATAAGACAAAGATAATGACTTACCCCAACGTAAGCGCTTTCCTTTAGGTAAGTCTATTCTTTTCGCCATACGGTAGCTATACATTTGTTTTAATTATTTGAGCGAAAGAATCATTTTATTAAAACGGAAAAAATGAAATCGGAATAAGCTCATCATGTAACAATAAAAGGATTATTAAATAAGTAAATTTTTATGAAAAACATTCTTCACTTAAAGTCAAGCCTTCAGGGTAAAGGTTCTTATAGTATTAAACTAGGAAATACCATCGTTGAGAAAATTCTGGAAAAATATCAAGGAAGTACGTTGGAAGAACTGAACCTTGTAGATATTGAAATTCCACATCTCAGTCCTGAAGTTCTTCGTGCATTCTTTACACCCGGCAATGAGATGTCAGCAGAGCAAAAAGAGTTTATCCATCTTTCTGATGAACTTGTTAAACAGTTATTGGCTGCGGATATCATTGTTATTGGTGCTCCTTTGATCAATTTTACCATTCATTCCTCTCTAAAGGCGTGGATCGATCACATTACAAGAGCTGGAGTAACTTTTGGGTACGGGGAAAATGGTCCTATTGGAATGGTAACAGGAAAAAAAGTATATGTGGCCATGTCTTCAGGAGGTATTTATTCTGAAGGACCTGGAAAAGAAAACGATTTTGTGGCTCCCTATTTGAAAGCTTTCCTTGGCTTTTTGGGAATGACAGATCTTACCGTATTCCGTGCTGAGGGTTTAAAAGTACCTGGAGTCCAGGAACACGCTATGCAGAAGGCGGTTGAGAGTATCGTGATAGATTAATTTGAAGTATTAAGCTTTGATTTTAGTTAAACGCAAAGGCGCAAAGGAATTTCGATTATTATCCTTGCGCCTTAACATCATAATTGTAAAATAAATGGCGTCTTTGTGTTTAATAAATTCAGTAAATTTTTATTTTCCGACCTGAGGAATTTCAATTTCTGAAACCATCATTTTGTATTTCTGTAATTGAAGAGGTATGGCTTCTTTTTTATCCCTGAAAAAGATTGAAGTACTGAAAAGATCTTCATAATAAGTAATGCCATCCAAAATGTTCTTTTTAAAAGAGTTCCATTTTTTTGTCTGAGAATGAGTAGTAACTACAGATGAATCCGCGATCTCTTTTTTCAGATGATCAACATACATTTTAAGTTCATTGATAAACATATTCGGACGTCGGTTGTCCGGTAGAATATTTGAATTACCGTAAATGTGCTGGACCATTTCTAATAATGAAACTTCTTTATTGAAATAGGCAAGATTTGGACCTGGACAAATTACAACCCCTTGCTTCTCTCCTTTTATTTCTATGTTCTGTTCCAGATATGCGGAATTAACCAATCCAACACATAAACATGCTTTATCGGTAATTTCGGTTTTCCTTTTATTGAACTCATCAGTCGTTAAGGTTTTTTTTTCCATTTGAAGTTCATCAAGTTTAATATCCTGATATTTCTTTGAGGCTGTGCATATACCTTTCGGAGAGTATTCTTTACTTAGAGCTAATAACTTTTTCGGACATGAGCTTCCATATTTTTTATTCCCTTCTTTCTTATCTTTCAAAAGCTGATTGGAAGTACCACGAACAGTATTGAAAGGAACGCCCAACGGAGAAATCTTACTGAGATAAAAATCTTCTTCCTTTGATTTCAGGAGAAGCTCTCTGGTTGCTTTATCTACGGAAGTAGCTTCCGGAACGAGTAAAAATGGCGATCCCCACCCTACGCTGTCAACATTGTAATTTTCAAGTAAAAATTCGTGCTCTTCCGATGTGCCTACCCCGCCCTGAACTGTAATTTTCATTTCCAGTGGCTGTACAACAATATATTTGCCTTTCTGTTCTAAAGCATTATTCATTATTGTATGTGCAGACTGTATAAGTTCATTCTTTTTTTGTTTAAACTCTTCCATGATCGGTCCCAATAACAAACCTTCGGTTGCAAAGGCATGTCCGCCGCAATTTAATCCTGATTCTATTCTATATTCAGAAATCCATAATCCTTTCTTTGCTAAAAAATTCCCCTGTATCATTGCTGAACGGAAATCGCTGACCTTAAGAATGATCTTCTTCTTTAAAATACCATTCTGATCGGGGAAAAAGTCATCAAACTCTTCGATATAACTGTATAATCGTGGATTCATTCCAGCGGAAAGTACCATTGATGATGATAATTTGCTTTTGGCAAATCCTCGCAGCGAAGCATGGGCATCATTATAAATAACCGGGAGCTGTTCGTTTTTTCTGAAATTGTCTTTGTCTACTTTGGTCATGATATTGACATCGATACCTCCGGGTTTCAGATTGGTTTCAATAAAATGTTTGATGCTCGAACTGAGATAATCCTTTTGATTTAAAAAACTTTGTAGTCCGTTTTTAAGGTCAGAAGTGTTAGGAAGCATTGCAATGAAGTTCTTTAGTACTTCCTTATTTTTACTAAGTTCCTGTTTAAAAGCTTCAAATTTTTCATTTACGATATCATCCATCATATCTAGGTAATCCGTAATTCTTTTGGCGCGGTAATCGTCTGTTTTATGAGAAATACTGCGATAATCCAAACTGAATTTTTTGTTATAAAAGTCTTTCATTTTTTCGATGATCTCATCATCTATGATAGAAATAACAGAAGAAATTCCATAGTGTGCCACCCGTATCGGACTGTCTATGGTATAGGCGAGTCCCATCACAGGAATATGAAAATTGTGTAAGGGTTTATTTTTCATTTTTATTAATAAAATTAGTTTGAAAAGATAGTTTGAAACCCTTAATTATCTTATACTATTATCTACTAAAGTATACCTTTACAGTATATGAGAATAATGATATTAAAAGGGAGTTAAAAAGATATTTTTTATGAAAAAATCAGGTAAAAAAATGAAAAAGAAACGCAGTTTTAGAAAGTAATACCTTACTTTGTTTTAAATGATCAATAAATAAAAATTTGAAAAGTATGGTACATCAGCTTCAGCGTGAGCAACAATTATATTGTAATCTGGAAACGGCCTGGAATTTCTTTTCTTCGGCTAATAATCTGTCTGAAATTACACCCAAAGACATGAATTTTATTGTTCTTACCAAGCTGGAAAATGATGAGATTTATGAAGGAATGATCATCGATTATTATGTTTCTCCTCTATTGGGAGTTAAAATGGCCTGGCAAACAGAAATTACCCAGGTTTCTTTTCAAAAGAATTTTACAGATTTTCAGAAAAAAGGACCTTATAAATTGTGGAATCATTTTCATGAATTTATTCCTAATGAAAGAGGAGTACTGATAAGAGATACTATCGATTATGAACTTCCTATGGGATTTTTAGGAGAAATTGCACATGGTTTATTTGTTAAAAAGAAACTTGAGCATATTTTTGATTATCGTTTTCAGGTTTTAGAAAGATTATTTAATCAGAATAAATAGTTAATCCTATTTTTTAATCTGGATTAAAATAAAAAAATAGATGAAGCTTTCTTTATCCTATTTTATACCAATAGTAGATTTAAGATTGAAATTTTTTATAATTTACAATAAAAGCAATATGGGAGAATTTTGTTTTAGTATATTATTTTCTGCATTATTATTACATTTACGTTGATAAACGTTCTAATAAATATACCATGGTAAAATCTACAATACCACTCCATAAAAACGAGCTTCCCATTATTGGTATTGAAATCTGCCCTATTGTTAAGCCTGATAAAATATTACAAATTCCACATAGGGATGAGCATTTTATGTTTGTTGTTCAACAGGAAGGTAACTCTTTATGGGAACTTGATTTTCGTGAAATTGAATTATTTGGGACATCAATCTTGTACGTAGCACCAGGTCAGGTTCATCGGTATTTAAAACATGAAAATTGTAAAGGTTGGTTTGTATTTATAGAAACCGCATTAATCCCTAAAACGTATCTTGAGATCTATAATACCTATCTTAATTCCAATCAGGTAGCTTCAATAACAAGAGATAGTGATTTATTTTCATTTATTCCTGTCTTTGATTCTATTTTAAAGAATCCTGAAGCTCCTTTTCAGAATAACCTTATAAGTTCGCTCTCTGATAGTTTGACAGGGCTTATTATTAGAGTATTCATAGAGAACCGACATTCTGAAAAGATTATTGCCGGACAGAAATATAAAACTGTACTTCAGTTTAAACAATTGATTCAGACGCATTATAAACAATTGAAGCAGGTAAAAGAATATGCATCGGAACTTCATATAACTCCTCTTTATCTGAATGAAGTAGTAAAAGAAATTACAGGTTTTGCGGCCAGCCATTGGATACAGCAGGAAATTATTATTGAATCTCAACGGCTATTATATTATACCAATCTGGATATAAAACAGATTGCCTTTGAACTGGGTTATGAAGATTACGCCTATTTTTCCAGGTTTTTTAAAAATAAAACAGGATTTACAGCATCTCAGTTCCGAAAACGAAAACCATCATTTGTCCAATTATAGCCATGGAATAGCTATCGTCAGATCTGCTCTTCAAATTTACTTTTGTACTCGTAAAATAATTAAAAAAAACGATGCAATATGGCAAGTAAAAGTACAAATCCAGTAGCTCAGGGTCCAGATGCTACTGTTGTTAAGGAACAAAAAATCCCACTAACAAAAGTTTTGGCTCCAATAGTGGTCTCCGTATTTTCGGCCTACCTTACAATAGGTATCGCTTTGGGTGCATTACCACCATTAATCAAAAATGAATTAAAATTTGATACTTTCATTGTAGGAATTGTGGTGGGGCTTCAGTTTTTGGCAACGTTATTAACCCGCGCCTATGCTGGAAAAATTACAGATACACTTGGTGCTAAAATAAGTAATCACCGGGGGATATTTCTGGTTTTAATCGCAGGAGTCTTTTATATTATAGGTAGTTCCGCAGTCCATTTTCCATTAATAGCACTTGGGATACTCATCATTTCAAGGATAATACACGGTATATCTGAAAGTATGATGGTAACGGGAGCCTTGACTTGGGGAATTGGTTTGGTAGGACCTCATAAATCAGGTAAAGTAATGACCTGGAACGGAATTTCAATGTATGCAGGAATTGCTATAGGTGCGCCTTTAAGTATGTGGTTAGGAAATAGATTTGGAACAGGTGTTCCTTTTTTATTGATTTTTGCATTATCAAGTATAAGTTGGCTGTCTACCGCTAAACTACCGACTCTTGAAGTTGATCCGACCCACATAAGAACTCCATTTTATAAAGTAATAGGAAAGGTTTCGGATCAGGGATTGGCATTGGCTTTTTCTTCTTTAGGATTTGCCTGTATAGCTTCTTTTATCGCTTTACTATTCGCTGAAAAAAACTGGGATAATGCTTCTTTGGGATTTATCTGTTTTGGGGGCTTTTATATTCTTACCCGCATATTATTTTCTTCCTTCCCTGATAAATATGGTGGTTATAAGGTTGCATTGGTTTCATTTGTTATTGAAATTATTGGTCAGCTATTGATTGGTTTTTCTCATTCAGGATGGATGGCTATTGTAGGTTGTGCTCTTACAGGAATAGGTTTTTCCCTGGTATTTCCTTCTCTGGGAGTTTTGGCAATCAAGAAAGTTACTCCACATATGAGAGGAACAGCTTTAGGAGCTTACTCAGCCTTTTTTGATCTTTCCTTAGGATTGGCAGGTCCAATAGCCGGGATCATTGCCGGATGGTTCAGCTACCAGTCTATTTATATATTCGGTGCTGTAGGTGGTATGCTTGCCATTTTGGTTTTGGTAATGCGAAAGAACAGTCATGAGTAAGGTGATTTTAAACTACTTCTCATCATCTGATTTATAAAAAAAGACTAACCTTTCCGGGTTAGTCTTTTTGTTTGTATTGATGGACTCATTTATTTTTTCATCCAAGACTGATTGTCTTTTTTATCAGAGCGTTTTTTACCATTGTCGATATTATAAGCAAAACCAACTCCTAAAGTTTGTTTTAGCTGTGTCCTTCTGATCTGATTGTGATCATATAGTAAGTCTAGAGTTATATTAGTAGAAATGAATTTATTGATCTTCATATTTAAAATTCCACTGTAAGAAAGAACCAATCGATCTGGATGATCTAAATAATTAGAAAATACGGAACCTGTATTGGTAAGGTTGATGTTTTCCATGATTTTCAGTTTATAAATAGCTGTTCCTAAGAAACCGAACTGGAATAATGAAGAATCTCCATCATTTTTTAATCCATAAGTTCCGGCATATTGCAGATCTTTATCTAATACAAATGTCACTCTTGCATTAGCTGGACGTAGGGTCATGGTAAAGTTATCATTAGGTCTGTAAGTAAAACCGGCACCTACATTTAAATAACCGGGAGCCATAAAATTCGAGATCTTTTTAGCATCAGGGTTATTTCCATCTTCATATCCTGCTGCAAACTGAGTCTGTAGACTTACACCACCGGATACGTACCAGTTTTTGGCAATCTCTCTACCATAATTACTGGAGAGATTAATGACATCCTGTGTTTTTCTAGTTCCTACTCCCTGGGTGTTATTTTGCCCATAGCCAAGAATAATAATGTTTTCCCATAGATCTTTTCCTTTTTCATAAGTAAGGTTGTAATTTACACCTGCAAGCCAACCCACGTTGTTAGCTCCACCACCAACCCAATTCGAAAATGCAGCTTGGTTTAGCATTAAAGTGTTTTGACCCTGAATGCTCCATGCTTTAGTTGTATCTACTACAGGAGCTTCAGTTTTTACCTCTTGTGCAGAAGCAAAAATTCCAAAAGAAATGGAAAAGGTTAATAAAATTTTTTTCATAATTTAAAGATTTGGTTGCAAAAATAGAAATATAATTTTTGTTAAAAATTGTCAAAAAAACCTAAAATCACTTAAAATTAATGTTTTTTATCATACAATTTAATAATGTGATAGAACAATATTTTGCATATTGTTCACTTTTGTATGAAATATACAGTATTGATGGGTATTTCTGATAGAAATCATTTTGTTTATTTGAAATCAATTTAATATATACACCCTCTTTTGTTGGTATCTGGTGACTCTGTAATAATTTCATGGAGAAGGGAATTAAATTTCTTAATTTTAACAGATACATAAAATGATTGAATGAAAAAAGAAGTCCTGTATTTAAAGATTGCCGGAATCATTGAGAAACAAATTCTTAATGGAACCTTAAGGCTTGGCGATAAACTCCCGTCTATACGAACTGTACAGAAAGTGTATAATGTAAGTATCAATACTGTTCGACAGGCATTTCTGGAACTTGAAAGTAAATCATTAATAGAGCCTGTTCCAAAATCGGGTTATTATGTAAGCCGGGCTTCTCAAAGGAAATTTTCACTTCCCTCGGTTATTATATTAGAATCATTACAGAAAGAAAAACATCCTGAAGATCTTTTTAATAAAACTTTTGCTTCATCCGATAATAAAGATATTACCCATTTTTCTCTTGGCTTGCCTGAAAAAAGTCTTCTACCAATTGCTCAGCTTAACAAAAGTGTCGCTACGGTGATGCGCACTTTAGCCAACGGTGGTGCAACCTACGAATCGGTACAGGGTAATCTTAACTTCAGAAGAACCGTTGCCAGATGGGCGTTTATGCTGGAAGGTAAAATAACTGAAGATGATGTCGTGGTAACATCAGGGGCTATGAATGGAATGTTTATGTGCCTGATGGCAGTTACGAAACCTGGAGATAAAGTAGCTATTGAAAGCCCAGCCTATTTCGGAATCCTTAAGATGATAAGTGCCATGGGACTTGAAGCTGTAGAAATACCTTCAGATCCTGCAACCGGTTTGGATCTGGAAGCTCTTAAAAAGGTTTTGCCTACGATAAGTGCATGTTGCTTTATAGTAAATTTTAATAATCCTTTGGGCACTCTGATGTCTGACGATCATAAAAGAGAACTGGTAAAAATGCTTACGGAGCGTGATATTCCACTGGTAGAAAATGATATATTCAGGACAGTCTATTATGGAGCAGAAAGGCCAAAACCCTGTAAGGCATTTGATGAAGCTGGCATTGTAATGCTGGTCAATTCTGTATCTAAAACACTGGCGCCAGGTTATCGTGTAGGCTGGATTATTCCTGGAAAATACAAAGACAGGATTATTCAGCAAAAATTAATTCAAACACTTTCTACACCTGCAATTTATCAGGAAACGATATCACATTTTTTAGAGAACGGAAGATATGATCATCACTTGCGGACTTTCAGAAAAACAATACAGGCTAATTGTCAAAAACTTCAACAAGGAATAGAGGATTTTTTTCCGGATAACACGAAAGTTTCTCAGCCAAAAGGAGGTTTTATGCTATGGTTGGAGCTTGATAAAAAAATTGATACCGTAAAACTGTATGATATTGCCATCCGTCAAAATATAAGTTTCGCTCCGGGAAGGATGTTTACTCAATACAATCAATATAACAACTGTATGAGACTGAATTTTGCAATGGAATGGAATGAGAAAATAAACACTGACCTCCAGACCCTCGGGAAAATTGTTAAAGCCTGGTGATCTGTACCCTAATAAAAAACATCAACTGTATCTGTACCTCTCATACTGATTGCTCTAAATTTGTAAACAACAAAACCAAATGATTTTAAAAATTGACGAGGCTGTAAAGTAATATTTATAGCTTCGTCTTTTTTTATCGTCTCCAATATTTGTTGAGATTCATAATGTCAATATTTTTTTTCTTTTGCTTTCAACTTTTCTATCACTTTCCTACTGTTAAAATACATTTATATCAATTTTAAGAGAAATAATAAATATTGTTTTATCCTTTATTAATCGGATAAAAGCACTGGTCATGGGCATGCTAAGTATAAGTACTGAATAAAAAAAATGGTGCTTTATACTCTACTATTTGTTTTTTTATAATCGCAATTTTGGAATGTTAAACTTTAAAAACAAAAACCATGTCAAAATTCAAAATTAACATCGTAGCAGGTCCGCTTTGGAGCAACGATCAAGCACAGAAATTAGGTGGCCGTATCGCTGCGGCACATTTAGGAAAATTTACTGGACAATGGAGTACCATTGTTGAGGGAGAAATGAGTGTAATTGAAGTTGAGTATGATACTGCTCCTTCAGGGGATACTGAATATACTTTAGACGTTCTTGCAGGACCTATCTGGAGTAATGATGATGCTAAAGAAATATGTCCGTCTATTTGTGCATCTTATGGAGGTACTTGGAATGGACAATGGACAACAGTTGTTGAAGGCAAAATGAGCGTTTGCGGCTGTGTGTTTAAATTTTAGGAAATAAAAAGTTTCAGAGAACCTTCAGGAATTCCTGAAGGTTTTTTTTGATCTACTGCAAGGGAATAAATGCCCGTGAACAGCTGATTTTGTATTAAAGAATAAAAATGTATATTTGAAAATATTTTAATTATATGCATGCATAACATTAATATGTTATTAATAAATAAATTAAAATATTAATAAAATTACAATGTGTTACATAATATATTTTATTATATTTGCACTTCGAAATAATTTTTTTTCATCATTTGTGTTTTTTAAGGCCTCCCTCGGGAGGCTTTTTTTGGAGCTTAAATTGCTGGTTAAAAAATGAAAATGAATGCTCAAAAAGGCTATTGACAAACAGGCTTAACATCATTTAATAAAGTAACTAACATTTTACCAGGCTCCTCGAAAGGAATTAAATGAGCTGAATTTTCAAACCATATCCCCTTTTTTGTAGGCGCTTTTACATTTTGTATCCATTTTTCGGTTGGCTCAGAAGGAGTTGTATAGTCATGTCTTCCCATAAACATAAAGACTGGAATAGGAAATTTCTTGATGCTTTTGAAATCAACCTGTAGAAATTCAGGAAGAATTTTTCCGAGAGTAAAGAGACTTCCCTTGCCAATCGCTTCGGCATCTATATCAGAGTATTCAGGAGATAACAGTGGAGCCTGGAAGAAATACTTTGAGTTATCTTTAAATGCCGTTAAGCCTCCATAATATTGAGGCCATTTTCTTGCAATAATAATCCGCTGCCTTGTAATGGGAATATTCCCAGGATATGGTGCTATTGTGGCCAGTTCTTTCAAGGCAGTAGTGTTTTTTAATCTGGTAGCTTCCTTTACTGCATAATCAACACTTAACCGTTCGTTATCCTTGGTGTTAATTACTTGCCCGATGCCAACATAAGCATAAAATAAATCAGGCCTTTTTAATGCAGCATTCATGGAAATTACAGTTCCCCAACTATGTCCAATGAGGATCACTTTTTTCTTTTTATATTTTTGTTTAATCAACTCGGCCAACTGTATTGCATCATCAACATACTGATCAATTTTTATAGTATTGTTTAATCTTAATGTATCATTCGCATTATATGTTTTACCAGATGCTCTCTGATCATAGTTGACGACCGTAAAATATTCCTCAATAGGCCTTTGAAACATCCACATCACCGGAGATATTGGAGATGCAGGACCACCATGCACAAATAAAATCATAGGATTGTCTTTGTTTTGTCCTCTTACATATACCCATTGATCTATCCCTCCAATTTGAGCTTTATATCTTTCCTGGATTCCATTGGGATTAGCAATCGAATCCAAATCTTTAATGATTTCTTTGGCGTTAGCATACTCATCGGAAGGTTGTTTATTTTGCCCAAAAAGAACAATTGAGCATAGTAGTATTATTAATAATGACAGTCTCTTTATCATTTGTGTTTATTTTTTTTAAGAATAATTCCTTATACTAAATATACTAATATAAAGAAATAAATTTAGAACAGATTAGCAAAATGTGAATGTACAGGCTTATTTAATAAAAGGGAAAAAAGCATAAGCTTTCGGGAAATTACTCTATTCTTTTTAGGTCAGTGATGGTGCAACTTTGTACTATTAATTTTAAACAATAATTAAAAATGAAAAATTTTCAAATTCCCCAAAAAGAACAACTTTCAGAAGCTAACCAAAGTATTTTCAATCAACTGGAAAAAGGGATTGGATATGTTCCTAACCTTTTTGCCACTTTCGCTCATTCTGAAAATGGATTAAGTACCTATATGGGATTGCAAAATGCAAAATCTTCTCTAAAAGCAAAAGAAAAAGAGGTGGTGAGTCTGGTGGTAAGTCAATATAATAAATGTCTTTACTGTTTAAGTGCTCATACTGCTGTCGCAAAGCTTAATGGATTTAATGATGAACAAATTTTAGAGATCAGAAAAGTAAATATTTCTTTTGACTCAAAACTAAGTTCTTTGGCTAATCTGGTTCAGGAAGCAGTAAGTAAAAAAGGAGAAATATCTGATGAAGCAAAAGAAAACTTTTTTAATGAAGGATATACAGAAGGAAATCTAGTTGATGTGATTATTGCTATTGGTGATAAGACCATAACCAATTATTTATATGCTGTCACAAAGATACCCGTAGATTGGCCAATAGCTGCTGAGCTATAGACATTAAGTAATATTAAACAGAAAAGGCTGCCAATTTATGAGGTAGCCTTTTCTGTTTAATGAATTAAGTATGCATTGCTATAAATGCCTCTAAAGCTTGAGATTTTGGAATATTCTTTAAATAAATAAGTGAAGTTGATATGCTGCTTATCTCTTTGTTAAGTTTAAATACCTTTAACTTACGGGACTTATAATATTGTTCGATCAGTTCAACAGGGAGTATGGTGATTCCGAGACCAGCCTCAACAAAATTAATAATACCTTCTATGGAATTCAATACCATACTTTTGTATTCAATGATACCCCTTGAATTAAGCATTGCTTCAAGCCTTGCTCTATACACGCATCCCTGTTCAAATACAACAATACTTAGGTTTTCTTTTTTAAGGATCTGGTTGATTGATTTTTCTTCAAGAGAAGAAACGATAACCAATTCATCCTCCTTAATGTGGACCTGCTCAAGTTGTGAAGAATGAATAGGAACCGAAACAAATGCAGCATCCAGTTTATAATTTAATACATCATCAATCAGTTTGGTACGGGAATCTGATTTGAATTCCAAATCTACATGTGGATATATTTTCATAAAATTTGAAAGGATACCCGGAGCCTTAAATACTAAAGTGGTTTCTATACATCCAATACATAAATTTCCCCCTATCTGATCCGATTTTTTGATTTCTTTTTTAGCTTCATCAATAATATGAGAAATCTGACGCGCATACTGAATGAATGCATGTCCGGATTTGGTTAAAGAAACCTTTCTTGAAGTACGGGTGAAAAGTTGTGCTTCCAATTCTTCCTCTAATGTTTTTATTCTTGCAGTAACATTAGACTGTACCGTACACATCACATCTGCAGCTTTAGTAAAACTTCCGTGAACCGCTACTGCCTCAAATATTTTAAGATCATTTAAATTCATATATCATTTTTTGTGATAGTTGTAATCATAATTAATCGTTTTATGTAATCAAATATATGACGTAATTTTGAAATAACAAAAAACAAAAACAATTATGAACCCAACTATTTATTACAAAAACGTAGATGTTAACGGCCTGAATATTTTTTATCGTGAATCGGGACCAAAAGATGCTCCAATTCTATTGCTGCTTCACGGATTTCCTACTTCCTCACATATGTTTCGGGATTTGATTCCTACTTTAAATGATAAATACCACATCATAGCTCCGGATCTGCCGGGTTTTGGATTTACCGATGCTCCGGATCCATCGCAGTTTGACTATACTTTCGATAATCTTGCTAAAACTATGCAAGGGTTTATTGATACTCTGGAACTAAAAAGATTTGCTCTGTATATTTTTGATTATGGTGCTCCCACAGGTCTCAGACTTGCCTTAGCCAATCCTGAAAAAATAACGGGGATTATTTCTCAAAATGGGAATGCTTATGAAGAAGGTTTAAGTGAAGGTTGGAATCCTATGAAAAAATACTGGCAAGATCCAAGTAAGGAAAATCGAGAAGCACTAAGCGATTTTACTTCAAAAAAGATGACCATATTCCAATACGAAGAAGGAGTTCGTGATGTATCGCTTATTGCTCCGGAGTCCTATGCATTGGATCAGTATTTTCTGGACCGTCCGGGAAGAAATGATATCCAATTGGATCTGATGCTGGATTATCGTACTAATGTTGCTTTATATCCTGCATTTCAGGAATATTTCAGAAAATATCAACCACAATTATTAGCCGCTTGGGGGAAATATGACCCTTTCTTTTTACCTCCGGGAGCAGAAGCTTATAAAAGAGATATTCCGAATGCTACCATAAAGTTTTATGAAACCGGTCACTTTGCACTGGAAACTCATGTACAGGAAATAAGTAAGGATATCAGAATTTTTTTAGATCAATTACCGGCATAGCTAATTGAATATCTTTATTAATTAAAAAGAAAATGCCTGACCGAATCTGTTGTAAATTCGGTCAGACATTTTTTTCTATTAAGTTAGAAATGATTGATCTTAACAAGATTTCATTCTACCTATTTAAATTTTCAATAACCATCGCTGAAGCTCCCCCACCACCATTACAGATCGCTACTACTCCATATTTTCCTTTTTCCTGTTGTAACACATTAAGAAGGGTAACCAGGATTCTTGCTCCCGAAGCTCCTATCGGATGACCAATAGCTACTGCTCCGCCATAAACATTAACCTTCTCAGGATCAAATCCCAGGATTTTCTGATTTGAAAGAACTACTGAAGCATAAGCTTCATTAATTTCAAAATAGTCTACTGCAGAAAGATCCAGATTAGCACTTAAAAGTGCTTTTGGAATTGCTAACGCTGGCGAAGTGGTAAACCATTCCGGAGCCTGAGCGGCATCTGCATATCCTATGATCTTGGCAAGTGGCTTTAGCTGATATTTTTGTACAGCCTCTGCAGAAGCCAGAATTAAGGCAGCAGCACCATCATTTAAATTGCTGGAATTAGCTGCAGTAAGTAATCCGTCTTTTTCAAAAACAGGTTTCAGCTGAGCTATTTTTTCCGGGATAAGCTTATAAATATCTTCATCCTTATCGATTGTAACCGTCTCTTTTCCTTTGGTGACTTCAACAGGAACAATTTCATTTTTAAATTTTCCCTGAGCCGTTGCATTTTGCGACTTTTGATAAGAAGATAAGGCATAATCATCCAGCTCCTGTCTTGTATGTCCGTATTTTTTTATACCCAGCTCTGCTGCACTTCCCATGTGGAAATTATGATAGACATCCCATAATCCATCTTTGGTCATCCCATCGGTAAGGGTAATATCACCCAATTTCTTTCCGTTTCTTAGAAAAGCATAATGTGGAACATTGCTCATGCTTTCCATACCTCCGGTTACGATAAGATGTTCTAAACCAGTCTGAATTTGCTGTGCTCCCAATGAAGTGGCTTTCATTCCTGAGGCGCATACTTTATTAATTGTTGTGGCATCTTTGTCATAAGGAATATCAGCAAAAATAGCAGCCTGTCTTGCCGGAGCCTGTCCTACTCCTGCACTCAGTACATTTCCCATATAAACACTGTCTAATAATTCGGGTTCCAATGAAATGCTTTTATATGCTTCACGAATGGCTAAAGCTCCTAATTGTGGTGCAGAAAAACCAGATAAATTTCCAAGTAATCCACCTACAGGGGTGCGCTTTGCTGATACAATAAATACTTCTTTCATGATAATTTTATAGATTTTTATTGAATATTATTTAGTTCTTTCTAATGATCTGCCGAAACGATCACTATTTTTTTGTTCTTATTTCTTTTCAGAAAAAATAATAATAAAGGTAATACAAATATAAATGCCAGACCAATAACCATATATGCATCAATATAACTTAAAAAAAAGGACTGTTTTACAACTATTTTTTCCATTAAGGCAATTGCCTTTTGCTGAGCTTCAGGAAATCCAAAACCTTTGCTCTGAAAAAGAGAAGTGTAGGTTTGTAATCGATCCATCACTGATCTGTTATCAGGAGTAAGATTTGAAATTAAATCGGTGCGGTGTAGGGCTACTCTTCTTGCGATATAAGTATTGATGATTGATATTCCAAAAGATCCGCCAAGCTGTCGCATCATATTATTGATCGCTGTTCCCTGTGGCATATCTTCTGGTTTCAAAGAGGAAACAGCAAGAGATGCCAACGGAACCGTAAGTAAAGCCATTCCCAGTGCTCTAAATATTAAATTAATAGAAATTGTTGCAAATGAAACTTCCAGATTCACCTGACCCATAGACCAGTTAAAGTAAATAAAACAGCAAAATCCCAATAATACAACTAAAGCAGGTGGAACTCCTTTTTGCAGTACTTTCCCGGTAATGATCAGTGCAAATACGGCAATGATAGATCCTGGCAGGAGCAAAAGACCTGCCTGAGCAGGATTAAATCCTAAAAATCGCTGAGCAAGTACCGGAGTAAGATAGATGGAAGTAAACATACCAATGCCGGTTATGAAAGTAAGAATAGCCGATATACTGAGTGAAGGATGTTTAAGTACTGATAGTTTAACCACCGGATGCGGGATGGTAAGTTCTCTGTGTACAAATAAAACAAGCGACAAAACAGCGGCAGCAGTGAGAAAAACAATATATCTTGTAGCAAACCAGTCTTCTGTTTCTCCACGTTCCAGCACGGTTTGTAAAGAGCCAATTCCAATAATCAATAAAATAATTCCCCACCAGTCAATCTTTTTAACCTTCTGTCTTGTCGGTGATTCCGGGAGTAAACGGAAACATAAAATCGCAGCTAGAATGCCTAAAGGAATATTAATGTAAAAAATCCATCTCCATGAAAAATTATCGGTGATAAACCCACCTAGTGTAGGGCCAATAGTAGGTCCGATGAAAACTCCGATTCCAAATAAAGCACTGGCAATGTTCTGTTTTTCTTTTGGAAAACATTCATACACCACCATTGCTGATACAGAAAGTAAAGCCCCTCCTCCAATACCTTGAAGGAATCTAAACATCACCAATTCCCAGAGGTTGGTTGAATTCCCACACATAAAGGAACATACGGTAAATAGTATAATAGAACCGATATAATAATTTCTGCGCCCCAGATTATTTACAAGGAAACTGGTCATAGGAATGATGATCACATTGGCGATACCATAGGCTGTAACTACCCAGGAAATATCTTCTAAGGTGGCACCAAGATTTCCGCTCATATAATTAAGGGCTACATTCACAATGGAAGTATCTATCAGTTCCATTATAGCTGCGGAGATCACGGTTATGATAAGAATTATTCTCTTCATTTCTAAAGTTTTTATAATATTTTAATATACCGATCGGTATATTTTATTTCAAAAAAAACACTTAATTATTAAAGCTGTTTTTGTTTTTTTTATTCGTTTTGTGTCGGATTCAATTTTAAGGTGCAAAGATATAAAATAAATATACCAATCGGTATAATTTTTAATATTGAATAATAAAAAAACATTCATTAGTTTGAACGGCTTTTATTTTAAACATTATTAAAAGATCGTAAGTTGCTTTCTGAGTAATCCTTATTCTTTAAAAATCTGCTTAATGATTTTGAACTGACCATCTAAGATTGCAATACTACTTTCCTATCACTTCTTCACGATGAATAAGCCCCCAGTTCCAAAGTTCAAACAATACATTTTTTAATGACATACCATGTGGCGTCATGGTATATTCTACTGTTGGAGGGGAAGTATCGAAGACTTCTCTATTGACTAATTTATTAGCCTGTAAATTCTTTAACTCTTTTGACAGGGTTTTGTCTGTTATTCCAGGGACCTCTCTTGAGAGCTCTTTAAAACGCTTTGGTCCACTGCACAATGAATAAAGGATCAATAGTTTCCATCTGCCCTCTACTGCATCCAAAGCGTCTTTTATAGATAACATGGCTTTTGAACAATCATTATCAGGTATCATAATAGTTACAGTATTTAACTTACTTTCTTTTTGGATAGTGCTATCCAAAGGGGAAGTAATATCATTTGGATAGTAAAGGTAATTAATTTTGTAGCATGAAAGAAAAAGATCTCACAAAACAAACAATTTTTGATGAAGGTAAGCGTCAAAGAAGAATGATACTTATCACAGTTTGCCTTGCGTTAATGGCAGTAATTGCTTCTGTAAGCGGGCTTAATGTGGCACAACCGAAATTGGCAATAGAATTCAATGCATCTCAGACTAATATATTGTGGATGATCAACATTTATACAATAAGTTTAGCCGCTTTACTATTGCCTCTCGGTGCTATTGGCGACAGAATTGGACGCAAAAAAATACTGCTTGTTGGTTTATTTATTTTTGGAATAGCAAGTATGATGTCGGGTTGGGCAACTTCTTCTTTTATGATGATTGTTGCTAGATTTTTGTGTGGTGTTGGTGCGGCAATGATCATGCCCGTGACACTTGCCGTTATTACATCTACATTTCCTGAGGAAGAACGTTCGAAGGCCATTGGTATTTGGACCGGTGTGGCTGGAGGTGGCGGGATTCTGGGGATGTACCTTTCTGCGGTTTTGGTTGACCTTGCCACCTGGCGTCTGCTTTTTGTTATTCCTGTGGTCCTTGCTTTGGTATCAATTGCTCTGGCGGTTCGATATGTTCCCGATTCTACAGAAAAAGCAGAACCGCAGTTTGATCTGGTAGGTTCTCTCCTATCGATAATTGCAGTAATTGGCATCGTTTATACACTACATGAAGCTCCGGTTCATGGCTGGACAGAACCACTAACTTTAGGATCCCTGATTACAGGAGTGATATCGGCTGTACTATTTGTGCTTTGGGAATTGCGCCAGAAAGCGCCAATCCTTGATGTATCTCTTTTTATGGAACGTGGTTTATCCAGTGGATCTATATCATTACTGGCGATTTTTGGGGTACAAGCCGGAATATTTGTAGTGCTCTTCCCCTATTTTCAGGGTGTATTAGGTTGGTCAGGTCTACGTTCTACACTTGCGATGATGCCTATGGCTTTACTTATGATGCTTGCTTCAGGTTTTGCTCCTAAAGTAGCCATGCGAATAGGAAGACGTTTTACCATGGCATCTGGGATTTTATTAGGCGGTTTTGGTGCTGCTCTTATGGCTGTATTTGTATCTGTAGACGGCGGTTATCTGTCGGTACTTCCCAGAATGCTTGCTATGGGATTTGGAATGGGATTAAGTATGACTCCTTCTACCGAAGCTATAACTTCAGCATTGCCTGCTAGTCGCCAGGGAATCGCTTCTGCGCTTAATGATATTACCAGGGAACTCGGAACAGCTCTCGGGGTTGCTTTACTAGGATCTCTGGTAAGTGCAGGCTACAAGAGTATGATCGATAAAAAGTTAAATGGAATTTCTACGCATGCTGCGACGTTGGCTCGAGAAGGCATTTCTAATGCACTTGCTGTTGCTCCGGAAACAGGTGATCAATCTGCTTTACTAATTCGCATTGCCCGTGAATCTTTTGTATATGGTTGGAAACAGGCCATGTGGGTTGGTGCTGTTGTTATGCTGATCCTGTTCATGTATGTTCTTGTGTATGGACCTAAAAGGATAAATAAAGAAATTTTAAGTTAAAAAAATTCGATGGAAAATAGATGGATATTTAAAACAGACCTTCATGGACAAGATGATACAGATCCTATTTTGGAAGCTTTGAGAAATGTTTTGACTGACTGTAATATTGATTTCATTAAACAGAATTCTGAGGTATTGCTTCAGGTTGATGGATGCTCAGTGGACACTGAACTTATTATTTCAGAGGCTGGAAAATTAGGTTTCAACTGTGGACAAATAATAGATAAAATAAATATTGGTGGGATTAATTCAGCAGAAGATATGAAAGTATTTTGGGACGACAGTTTTATTAAACATAAGACCATGTGGGGTTTTGAACCTTCACATTCTGCAGTACTGACTAAAGAACTGTTTATGGAACAGGATGTGAATAATATTCTTATTCCAGGGATAGGATATGGTAGGAATGCTCAGATCTTTATAGAAAATAAAATTAAGGTAACAGGAATAGAAATCTCTAAAACTGCCATTAAACTGGCTGAAGAGCAGTTTAAAAATAAAATGAAAATTTTTCAGGGATCGGTCACAGAGATGCCCTTTGACCTCCATTTGTATGATGGAATTTTCTGCTATGCACTTCTTCATCTATTAAATGGTGATCAAAGAAAGAAAATGATCAGTGATTGTTTTAATCAATTACAAAATGAAGGCTGGATGGTCTTTTCGGTAATTTCTAAAAATTCTCCAAACTATGGAAAAGGAAAAGGGATCGGAAAGGATACTTTTGAAATTGGAAAAGGAGGACAGCTTTTTTTCTATGACATGGAGGCTGTACAGAAGGAATTTAAAGAATATGGGCTGTTGGATTATTTTGAAATTGATGAGCAGACAGATGCCGTGACAAAATTATCAGCATTCAAATTTATAATGATCATTTGCAGAAAAGAAAATAAAAATGAATCAGTTAAAAATGAAAGTGATTGTAAGTCAAATAGTATTTCTGTTGTTTTTAATAAAATGCTGTCTTACAATTACTAGATGTCACTGGCTATATTCTTTTATTAAAAATAAAAATGAGGTTTAACAAAATCATTTATCAAAACTGTTTACGTTGTATATTTGTAAGAGTATAACAGAACATAATGACCGATCCTAAAGAGATATTACAGCTGCATTTATCACAATTTGTCTCTCTGAACGAAGAGCAGTTGGAATATGTGTTTTCCCATTTTACTATGATTACTTTAAAAAAAGGTCAAATGTTATTATCTGAAGGTACTGTCATAGATCAGGAATATTTTGTACTGGATGGCTGTCTGAAAGCTTTTTATGTAAATGATAGTATGAAAATGTTTATCCTTCAGTTTGCCATGCCTAATTGGTGGGTTTCGGATTATAATGCACTCTATAGTCATCAGAAGGCAACGGTAAATATTGATTGTATTACCAATGCAACGGTATTGGCCATATCCAATGCAAACAGGGAGAAAATATGTGGTGAGATTCATGAGATAGAGCATTTTTTCAGGTGGAGAACAAATAAAGGTTATGTTGCTGTACAGAAGCGACTTCTTTCTCTGATGAATAATGACGTAAAATTCAGGTATGAAGAGCTTTTATCAATGTATCCGCAACTGTATAATCTGGTTCCTAAACATCTGATTGCTGCTTACCTTGGAGTTTCCAGAGAAACGCTCAGCAGATTATATCACGCTTAATCTCTTTTAAATATAATTCTTCAGTTGTATAAATAGTGACCCAGGTCACGTAACTTTTTGATGGTCTCAACGGAACTTTGTGTCAACATTTAAACATAGAAAAAATGAATACACAAAATTTTAAAGTAAACAATGAAAAAAGCATTGTAGAATGGACCGGAAGAAAAATAACCGGAGCACATAACGGAACTATTGGAATCAAAGAAGGGACATTCTCTTTTAAGGACAACCAACTCTCCTCTGGAACATTTATTATTGACACCCGTTCCATAAAAATTCTTGATATTGAAGATGCTGAAACCAATGCACAATTTGCAGGGCATTTAGCTTCCGATGATTTCTTTAATTCTGATCAGTATCCTGAATCAATATTTCAGATTAAGCATGCAGAACCAGGAGACGATCATCTGTATTATGTAACCGGTGACCTTACGATTAAAGGAATCACCCACCCTGTTGATGCAGTTTTGAAAATTGCGACTCAGGAAAACACAGCTACTGTTCAAAGCAAAATTGTTCTTGATAGAACCAAGTACAATATGAAATTCAGATCGGGGAATTTCTTTACCGATCTTGGAGATACCCTGATATACAACAATTTCGACCTTAATATTAATTTGGTTGCAGAAGCAGCTGAAAATAATTTTTAACATCTAAAATTTAAAATCATGCCTTACATAAAAATAGAAGTTTTACGTGACGGAGTTACCAGAGAAGAAAAACAACTTTTGATAAAAGGAGTAACAGAATTGGTAACATCGGTATTGAATAAAGATCCACACCTTACCCATGTAGTGATTGATGAAAAAGAAGATGATAACTGGGGATATGCAGGAGAACAGGTTTCTGTATTAAAAGAACAAGGATTTTCAACGGAAAAAAAGTAAAGAAATGAAAAAACAAACCGTTATTGTAACAGGAGCTTCATCAGGAATAGGATTGGAAGTAGCAAGATATTTTCTGGAAAAAGGAGATAACGTTGTAATCAATTCAAAAACACTTTCTAAATTAGAACAGGTTTTCAATGAATTGGGAGGTGGGGATAAGCTTGCCATGGTTGCTGGTGATGTTGCTGACAAATCTATTGGTGATTTATTGGTAAAAACCGCTCTTGAGCGATTTGGCTCTGTGGATGTGCTGGTTAATAATGCAGGAATTTACGAAAATAAACCATTTTTAGAAGTAACAGAAGAACATTTGGATAAGTTTTTAAGAACAAATCTTAAAGGAACTTTCTTTACCACGCAATCGGTTATTCCGCAGATGCAAAAGCAGAAAGATGGGGTAATCATTAATATTGGATCACCATTGGTCTATCATGCTATGGCAGGATCACCTTCTACAGCTCCAATATCCAGCAAAGGGGCGATCCATGCTTTAACGCATCAGCTTGCTGCTGAATTTGGAAAGGACAATATCAGAGTGAATACTGTTGCTGCAGGACTGATCAGGACACCAATGCATGATGAAAATATTGATAAAGCTGCGGGACTTCATTTATTGAACCGTATTGGTGAACCGAAAGAGGTAGCACATATGGTGTATAGTATTGCTTGTAATAAGTTGATAACTGGAGCTATTATTAATGTGGATGGCGGTATGGGAGCCGGTCATTATCTGTAATGAAAATTGTATTATTAATGGCATGGCTGTTTAGTTTCCCAATAAACAGCCATGCTCAAAAAACCAACACTATGAAAAATAGTACAGAAGAAACCGCTATAAGAACGGCTCTTGAGCAATATTATTTTAAAGGTATTTTTGAGGGCAATACAAAACTTTTGAAAGCAGTATTTTTTAAGGATGCGCTTCTTTTTGGAGATGTAAAAGGTGTTGCTTATCATAAAACAGCAGCACAATACATAGAAGGTGTGGGTAACAGGGTAAGTCCTGAAAAAGCAGGGGCACAGTTTAAACCGGAAATTATTTCTATTGATGTGATCAACTCTATTGCTGCGGTAAAATTAAATGTAAAGATGTACAATTATAATTACTATAATTTTATTACTTTTCATAAAATCAATGGTAAATGGCTGATCGTCAATAAAACCCTTACGGATGTAGAATAGTTATTTAAACCAAATCAAACGTATTTATTTATGTGGAATAAAAAAAGAATAACAGATTTGTTGGGCATTGAATACCCAATATGGCAAGGGCCTTTTGGTGGTGGCTTATCTACTGTTGAATTGACCTCTACGGTTAGTAATATGGGTGGATTGGGAGGATTTGGTGCATATACTCTTAGTCCACAGGAGATCTATGAGAAAGATCAACAGATCAGATCACAAACAAAAAATCCCTATAATCTTAATCTCTGGGTCTCTGATACGGATTATAGAGATCACGAGGATACTGAAAGAAAATATAAAGAAACGGTAGAGACGTTTAGACCTTATTTTGATCGTTTAGGAATAGAGATTCCTACTCTTCCACCCTCTTTTGAATCCAGGTTCCAGAATCAGCTGCAGGCAGTTCTGGATATCAAGCCCAAAGTTTTCAGTTTTATGTTTGGTTTACTGGATCCGGATATTGTAGAAGAATGTCATAAAAGGGGAATTTTACTCGCGGGGAATGCTACAACATTAGATGAAGCGATAGCTCTGGAGAATATTGGAGTGGATTTCATTGTTGCTTCAGGATTTGAAAGCGGAGGCCACAGACCTTCTTTTCTCGATAAAGCTGAATTTTCCACGACAGGAACTTTTGTTCTGATTCAGCTTATTAAAGATAAAGTGAAAATTCCTGTGGTTGCTGCAGGAGGAATAGCAGACGGAAAAGGTATTGCTGCTGCATTAACGTTAGGTGCTGAAGCAGTACAGATCGGAACAGCTTTTCTGGCATGTGAAGAATCTGGCGCGCTACCTGACCATAGAGAAGCTCTTTTTTCTGAAGCCTCTAAAAATACAAGGCTTTCAAGAGCTTACACGGGACGACTTGGTAGAGGAATTACTACTGAAATACTAAAAGATCTTTCTGAAAAGTCAATCGCCCACTTACCTTTTCCATTGCAGACTACTTTCATGTCACCATTGCGAAAAGCTGCCTTGGAACAAGGAAAGAATGAAATGGTATTTTTCTGGGGAGGTCAGATTGCTCCTATTTTAAAGTATAAAAATGCATCGGTTTTAATGGAGAGCCTGATTGAGGAAACGTCAAAAATATTCTCATGATTTAAATTGGATATTTATTTTCTTTCTCGCAGATGACAAAGATCTCTTTGATCGGTGATAGAAAAAAGATCAATAGAAACGGGCTTTAGCCCGTTTACTTTTTTATGCATTCTAATGGCTTTAACCGAAACCAAAAAAAAATCTAAATTTTGGTTAAACCTCAATCCTATGGTATTGCACGCGATGAATAAATCTTGATTGTTTTTATAAATTCATTTTATGGAAACTTGTTTTCAGAAATTTAAAGAATTAAATTTGTGGTACTACGAAACCATATCATTTTTAGCCAA
This sequence comes from Chryseobacterium sp. ISL-6, assembly GCF_018613715.1. Lineage (GTDB taxonomy): Bacteria > Bacteroidota > Bacteroidia > Flavobacteriales > Weeksellaceae > Chryseobacterium > Chryseobacterium paludis. The sequence goes on from NZ_JAGGPT010000001.1 coordinate 367,591, forward strand.
TTTCTAATTTGGCAGAATTAAAAATTATATCGGATCCCTTTTACTCTAATACATTTAAATATGAAAGTTACCGTTTGCGAGCTTAGCGATAATAAGCAACAATTTCAAAATGACTGGAAAGATCTAAAGCTTTATCTTGAAACTACATTCTCTGACCTTCTACTATTACCTGAAATGCCTTTTTATAAATGGTTGTCAGCTAGCAATGTTACATCGGATGAATTAAAGCAGGAAAGTGTAAAGGAACATCAGTTATGGTTGAAAGAAATAGAAACTCTTGGAGTTCAATACGTAGTGTATTCTATACCGGAAATTGTGGAAGATAGATATCTGAACACCGCTTATGTATTCGAAAAAGGGAAAGGACACGACAGACTTCATACAAAAGCTTATTTTCCTGAAGAAACTCATTTTTGGGAGGAAACATGGTTTGACAGAGAAGAGCCCGCTACTTTTGAAGCATTTGATCTCGGAAATTTTAAAATAGGGATTCTCTTATGTACTGAACTTTGGTTTACAGAAAAAGCCCGTCATTATGGAAAACAGGGAATTGATATTCTGTTCTGTCCGAGAGCAACAGGAAAAACTTCTGTAGAACAGTGGATTAACTGTGGGAAAATTGTCGCTATTATTTCGGGAGCATATTGTTTAAGTTCCAACAGATCAGGATTGGGTGAGAATAACTTTGAATGGGGAGGTACAGGTTGGATCGCAGAACCGATGAACGGAAATCTATTAGGTAGATCTTCTGCTGAGGATAAATTTATAACCCATGAAATTGACTTAGAAAAATCTAAAGAAGCAAAACAGGAGTACCCATTATATGTGAAAAGTGATTTTTAAAAGAATATGGTTTGGTTTATATTCTCAAAGAAATTGAAAGTTCGAGGAAGTCAATGACAAAATGGATGTTTATTTTCTTTCTCGCTGATGACACAGATTGAACAGATCTCTTTGATCGGTGAGAGAAAAAAGATCAATAGAAACGGGCTTTAGCCCGTTTATTCTTTTACATATTTAATGGCTTTAGCCAAAACTTACAAAATACTATAGGTTTTGGCTAAAGCCAATGCATGTTAGATTAAATAAGCCTGGCTAAAGCCAGGCTCTATTGATAATACGGAACATATACGAGTCTACGAATGAATATGGATTTAGTTAGAATTCGTGCGAAAACTGAAAGTTTGAGGAAGACAATGACAAAGTTGGTATTTAAACCCCTTCGTAAACTCTAATAAAAAAATCTATGTCATCTGCTCAATCTGCGAGAGAATAAAATGCTAAATAGAAAGAGATTTTAACCCAGTTCTTAAAATACCTTCAGGCTTTGAATCTATTTGTATACATTATTCAGCTGAAGAATGATGTGATGCCAGGTCATAGGCCAATGAAAGCATAAACCCCCGGTTATATATTTTAATCTTATCTTTTTTAGAATTTCCATTGGCAAAACTGTTGGCATTCTGAAAGAGATCTGTAAAACCGTGATTATATCTGAACCCAACAGACCATCTGTCTTTTAGTTGATAATCTACACCAAGGTTTATTCCGAAATCAAACTTTTGAAGATAATAGCTTTTACTTTCATCATTAGCAGCATCTCCAAAAATACTCTTATCCCGGAAAAGATCCCCATTTTGGTCTTTCCGTTTTGTGTTGGCAGCTACTAAAACACTTACATAAGGTCCAGCATAGAGCCGGAACTTTGAGAGTTGATAATTGATATTGGCAGGAACAATATCAATATAAGAGCTATTAATGGCCGATTTATAGAGATGATCATCAGTGTCTTTATAAATGACACCTACTCTTCTTTGATTAAAAATCAGTTCATGAGTAAGCCCAATATTTCTGTTGATCTTTGTATTAACGAAGATTCCCACATAAATACCCGGTTTGAATTTCGTATCTGAATCTGCAAAAATAAAGTCTCTTTCTTTACCATAGAAATTATAGTAATTAAGTCCGGCTTTCACTCCCCAGCTTATACGATTTGTATTCAGCTCAAAAGTATCAATTTCTGAAGAACTATTATTTTCAAATATGGTTTGGGCATACGAAAACTGTTGCCCCAATATGATAATAAGTATAATTAATATTTTTTTCATTGTTTTTTTATTACAGATTAATATCCCATATTCCGGCAGCCCTTTCCAGTTCTACCAAAGCAACAGCATAATCGTGAAGAGTTCCATAGTAATCATGTTGAACATCGTTATAGGTACGCTGAGCATTCAGTACTTCCAGTAAAGAAGACTGTCCTCTCTTATAACTGTACATTTTTCCATCAAGGATTGCCTGAGCTTCGGTTAATAAACCTGATTTAAACTGATTTACCTTTTTTTGAGCAGCGATATAGGTATAATAAGCCTGGGTAACTTCGATTTGGATCTGAAGCTCTGTTTGTTTGTAAACAGCATCAGCCTGTAAGGTGCCATATTGTGCGGCACGCAAATCTCCTGATCGGTTGTTGGAGAATTTAAGAGGAATACTTATTCCTGCATTCACTGTGGTCATTGCAGGAGTAGGAGCAATCGTATTTCTTACATAAGAAGCATTGTTGACACCGAACGATAATCCAAGATCCATTGCCCTATCTGCTTTAGCTTGCTTCAATACACTCTGGGAGACATTTTTACTTTGTAATGCTGCTTTTAAGTCGGCTCTGCTGTTCTGTGCTTCAATAATCAGATCCTGTAAAGAAAACTGACGCCCAAAACCGGAAAAGTCACCTTGAGGGTACCATAATGAATCGTTTTTTGTTTTCCCCGACAAGAGCGAAAGATTTGCTAATGAAGTTTTCCATTCTGCTTCTGCTGAAAAAACATCATTTAACATCGTACCCGCTTCCAGTTTAGATTGCCGGGCATCTACCTGAGTGATAACCCCTAATTTAAATCTGATACTGTCAGATTCTGCGAGTTTCTTCATCTGCACATAAGAATTAGCTTCCACATCCAGTACAATTCGACTTTGAAGAGCTGATAAATAAGATAATGTTGCATCAGCACGAAGGTTACGGAAATAATCATCCAAGAGAAGACGGCTAAGCTGTGCCTGATTACGGGCAACTTCTATTCGTGCTTTTCTCTTCCCACCCATCTCTAGGGTCCAGCTTACTTCAGAATTAAAACCATAACCCATTTTCATTCTTCGCTGTCCGTTATCAAACCAGCCAAATCCAAGTTGGGGATCCGGAAATATTCTGGCTGTTTGTATGGCTGCATCAGCGATGTTAATATTAAATTTCTCTGCTGAATAAGCCAGGTTGTTCTTTCCTACAAGATTGATGTAGGTAGGATAATCAATCGGCTCCTTAGCAAATGTAGTATCTACTTTCTGAGCATTGATAATACTGGAGATACCGAGGATGATACTGCTCAAAAAGAGCTTTAAATGTTTGTTTTTGATAATCATTTTAATTTTCTTTTGGAGCGTTAAAATTTTTCCCCCATTTGTTCTCTATCAGATAATAAAGAGCTGGAAGTGCAAATAAGGTAATGATGGTAGAAAATAAGAGACCGTAAACGATGACCGTAGCTAAAGGTCTTTGTACATCAGATCCGATACCTGTTGCCAGTGAGGCTGGAAATAATCCAAGTATGGCAACAGTAGCCGTCATTAAAACAGGACGGAAGCGGTGTGAAGCTCCTTCAATAACAGCTCTTCTGAGATCATACCCTTTTTTTCTCAAATCGTTAATATGTGAAATCATGATCACCCCATTTTGGATAGCGACCCCAAATAATGCGATAAAACCTACTGCAGATGAAATATTCAGGGTCATTCCGCGGAGATTAAGGGCCAGCATTCCTCCAAAAAGGGCTAACGGAACAATACTTATTAAAAGTCCCGCCTGACGAAATGATTGAAAGGCTCCATAAAGCAATATGAACATGATAGAAAGTGCCAAAGGAACAATCACCGAAAGCCTACCGTAGGCACGATTCTGATTTTCAAACTGTCCACCCCACTTAATGTTGTATTTTTCATGATCATACTGTACATTTTTTTCAATGGCATTTTCAGCTTTAGATAAAAAGGAAGTCAGATCAATCCCACGAAGGTTGAGACGTACTGTCAGATGACGTTTATTCATCTCACGGGCGATCATACTTTCCCCGGTATTCATTTGTATATCTGCCACCTGAGAAAGGGGGATTTTCGCTCCAGACTCACTTGTTAGCATAAGGCTGCCAATTTTTTCAGGCGTATTCCGGCTTGTTTCATTGTAACGGGTGATAACGTCATAGACTTTAATTCCCTGATAGACTTTTGAAACGGCTTTTCCACCAATAGCTACTTCTATAAGGTCTGAAACATCGGAGACATTTAGTCCATATTGAGCAATCTTTTCACGATCCACTTTAATCTGTAACTGCGGTAATGGTGGTTCCTGATCTATCGCAAGATCTACTGCGCCTTTTAACTTTTTCAAAGCCGTCATCACCTCTTCAGCGATCCGCCTGGTTTCTTTGAAATCATTTCCATACACCTTAACAACCAGTTCACTGTGTGCTCCTGAGATTTTGTCCATTACCCCATCGATCATAGGTTGGGTGAAAGCAATATTATAGCCGGGCATTGTTGCATATTCAGCTTCAAGTTCTTTGATCAGGCCGGCTTTATTTCTACCCCATTTCCATTCACTATAAGGTTTTAACCCTACACTGACTTCAAAATGTGAGGGTGTCCATGCATCCGTTCCATCATCATTCCTACCCGCCTGTACCATGACATAGGTTACTTCTTTATGTTTAAGGGTTCGTGCACGAAGGGTATCGCTCATTTCCCTCGATTTTTCAACGGTAATGCCTGGTGGTAATGAAACCTGTAACCAGATTGACCCTTCATCCAATGGAGGTAAAAAGTCCTTTCCAACGATTGCAGTTAATACTCCTGTAGTTAACAGGATAACTGTTAAAGGGATAAATATCCTTTTAGGATGGCTCATGATCTTCTGAACCCTGCGATGATAGGCTGCTCCTAACTTTTCTAACCAGCGGTTATGGTAAATTTTACGGGGCTTTCTATAGATCACAAAAGCCAATCCAGGAATCAGAAATAATGCCACAGCTAATGCTCCGATTAATGCATATCCTACTGTAAATGCCATTGGGGTGAATAGCTTTTTTTCGACTCTTTCAAAAGCAAACAATGGTAAATAAGCAGTGATTATAATGATGGTAGCGAAAAATATAGGTTTGGCTACCTCTTTTACTTTCTGGGTAATTGTTTTCTCTTCCAGCTCGTCCTCAGGGTGATCTTCCCTTTTCTTTAAAATAGTTTCCAGCATGACAATAGCACCATCTACAATAATTCCGAAGTCTATAGCTCCAAGCGATAAAAGATTAGCTGGAATATTGGTAAAATGCATTAATATAAATGCAATGAGCAGAGATAATGGTATTGTAATGGCAACAAGTAATGCACCACGCCAGCTTCCCAGGAATACAATCAATACAATGATAACCAATGCCATTCCTTCAAGTAAAGTTTTAGAAACAGTATGTAAAGTGTTGTCAACAAGATTTGTACGGTCTAATACAACGTGAATTTGGATACCCTTTGGAAGAATGTTTTTATTTAAATCATCAACAGCTTCATTCACTCCCTTCAATACAACGGATGGGTTTTCACCTTTCAGTAATAAAACAATACCTTCAATGTTATCAGAATAATTAACACCGCGTTGATCAGAATAACCTAGTGCTCCTTTTCGTTCAAGATTTCCGTATTTTATTTTACCAATATCATTCATATAAACAGGTGTTCCATTGACTGATTTTACAACTACGCTGCCCATATCTTCTAAAGACTTTACCAAGCCTATACCACGAATAACATAAGACTGGTCTCCCCTGTTCATTACACTTCCGCCGGAATTAGCATTGTTAGCTTCCAGTTTCTCTGCGACTTCTTTAAGGGAAATATTGTACTGTTCCAATTTTACAGGATCCAGTTCTACCTGAAACTGAGTGGTAATTCCACCAAAATTAGTTACATCAGCGACTCCTGAAACCTGCTTTATTTTAGGAATGATCACAAAATTCTGCAGATCAGTAAGCTCGCGGAGATCATGGGTTTTACTTTCAATAATATATCGGTATATCTCTCCTGTAGGCGATGTTAAAGGATCTAGTCCGGGAGCTACTCCATAAGGAAGTTCCAGATCACCCAGTCTTTCTTTAATTCTTGTTCTTGCCCAGTAGTCATCTACCCCATCGTTAAATACAATAGTGACCATGGATAATCCAAAAGTACTTTTACTCCGCATCACGTGCATTCCGGGAAGTCCATTGATAGCCTGCTCAATAGGAATAGTAATCTGTTGTTCAATTTCTTCAGCTGCTAAGCCCGGAACCTGTGTTACGACCTGTGATGTAACATCTCCAATATCTGGATAAGCTTCTATAGAGAGTTGTTTCCATGAGTAGTATCCAAAAAGAGCGAGTAGTGTAAACAATGCCAGAATTAGCCATCGTTTAGCAATTATATTGTTTAATATGTTTTTCATTGAGTCTTTTATTTAGCATCTAATAAGTAAAAAGCTCCATCACTGATAATGGTTTCTCCAGAGTTTAATCCATTTATAATCTGAATCTTATCATTTTCTGTGATCCCTGTTACTACATATTTTTTTACATACTCATTTTTTGATGTCTGTACCAGAACATAATTTTTGTCATTGAACTGAAGGACAGCTTTAGCAGGGACAAAGATTTTCTTTTCTGAAGTATTGGTAAATTTTACATTCACAAACATTCCGGGTTTTAAAAGACGCTCGTTATTATCACATTCCACCAAAACCTCTACGCTTCGTGTTTCTTCATTTACAATTTCATTGATATGGTATATTTTTCCTGTAATTTTTTGATCAGGTAAGGCACTGATATTTACTTCCACTCCAGTAAGATTCTGAAGAAAACGGATGTCTTTTTCTTTCACCTGCCCCGCAATCCAGACTTTGGATAATTTAGCAACTACCGCAATCGGAGGTGCATCTTCTTTTAAATACTGCCCTATCACAATATTATTGGTTACGACTTCTCCTTTAATTGGTGATACAACAACTAATGGTGTGTTGGCAGACATTTTACCAGTGTTTTTAAAAATCCCTAATGCTGCAGAAGCGTTGGAAAGTGCTGTTTTTTTTATCTGATATTCAGTAGCAGCTTCTTCAGTTTCTCGTTGTATGCCTACTCCATGTTTTAAAAGATCCTGTTGACGTTTAAGATTAAGCTCCGATTGGTGATATTCCTGCTGAGCGTCACGATAGTCTTTTTGTGCTGCAAAATAATCTATAGAACTTATTGAAAACAAAGGTGATCCAGGTATCACCTTTTGTCCCAGTTTAACGTAGGATCTTAAGATCCTTCCCGCAAATGGGGAAGCTATTTCAGCATAGGTATTGGGAATGGCCTTAACTGTTCCGACCGTGATAAGATTGGGACTATATTCTTCTTCCTTTACCGTATATAATTTCAGTTTAGAAGTAATTGGAGAGTTTTTTTGCAGAGCAATAGTGTCTCCTTTGGTAATATAAGAATTCGTATTTTCAGACGGTTCTTTTTTACCACTGCAGGAGTAAAGGATCACTGAGGCTGTAGTAAGTATGAGCATTGTTGGCATACCGCTCCTCAATCGTTTTGATTTGATCGTCATTACGTTAATATTTTTAATTGTTTATTTTTTAAATGAAACCGTTTTAAACAAAACAGCTTCTTTGTGTGATTATAGCCAGGCATTGAATTTCTTGATGAACCATGTTTTTATCCATTGAGTAAGCAGACAATAACAAGTGAGTATCCCTAATAGCCAAGGGAAATAACTCAGCGGTAAAGGCTGCATTTTTAATGCGGTGGCAAAAGGAGAAAATGGCAAAAGAATTCCTACGATCATAATCAATGAGGTTAAAGCAACCACAGGTGCTGTAGCCCAGCTTTGTATGAAAGGTACTTTTCTCGTCCGGATCATATGGATGATCAGGGTTTGTGAGAGTAGCCCTTCAACAAACCATCCTGTCTGGAATAAGGTCTGATGTTCAGCTGTATTTGCTTTAAATACATAATACATAACCGCAAATGTTGCAAAATCAAAGATTGAACTTATTGGTCCGATGAAGAACATAAACTTAGCCACTCCGCCTGCATCCCACTTTTTAGGGGTTTCTAAAAACTCTTCATCCATTCGGTCCCAGGGAATAGAAATCTGTGAGATATCATATAATAAATTCTGGATCAGTAAATGAACCGGCAGCATTGGAAGAAATGGAAGAAATGCACTGGCTCCCAACATACTGAACATATTCCCGAAATTACTGCTTGCTGTCATTTTGATATACTTAATGATATTTCCAAAGGTTCTTCGCCCATAGATCACTCCTTTTCTTAGTACCATAAGGTCTTTTTCGAGAAGGATGATATCAGCACTTTCTTTCGCTACATCAACAGCAGTATCCACACTGATCCCTACATCGGATTCTTTGAGGGCTGCTGCATCATTAATTCCATCTCCCATAAAACCAACAGTATGTCCCTGGCTGCGTAAAACCTGTACTACCCTAACTTTTTGCAAAGGATTTAGTTTAGCAAATACAGAAACTGAATCCATTCTTTCTGCCAATATTTCATCTGATATTTCATCCAGATCTCTTCCGTTAATAATATGATGTACCGGAATCCCTACATCTTTACAGATCTTGCGGGTAACAATCTCATTATCTCCAGTGAGTACTTTTACACTAACGCCTAATTTTTGTAAAGCCTCAATTGCTGGTTTAGCAGATGGTTTAGCAGGATCCAGAAAACCAATAAAACCTGTTAGGGTAAGATCTTTTTCACTTTCTAATGTGTACGTAAGCGGATGTGAAGCGTCAAATTCTCTGATGGCAACCAAAATCACACGTAGCCCTTCTTCATTCATTTTTTTTGAAGTTTTCAAGACGATCTTGCGCATCGCATCATCCATGGGAACAGCTTTATCATTTTCAATATGGATATTTCTGTTGTCTCCAGGGTCAAAAGTTTTGCTGCATAATTCCAGCATTTCTTCGACAGCTCCTTTACAGATAAGTAAATGATTCCCATTATTCATCTTCAGGATAACAGACATTCTGCGGCGTTGAAAATCAAATGGGATCTCGTCTATTTTAAGATATTGTTCTTCTACTTTAAGATAGTCATGAAGTTCAACATGTTCCAGAACGGCTTTGTCTAAAAGGTTTTTCAGTCCTGTCTGATGATAGCTGTTGAGATAAGCCCATTTCAACACTTCATCATCTTCTATTCCATGTACATTTAGGTGTTTTTCAAGAACGATCTTATCTAGCGTAAGGGTTCCTGTTTTATCAGTGCAAAGGATATCCATTGCCCCAATATTCTGAATGGAATTCAATCTTTTTACAATGACTTTACGCTTGCTCATGTTTACGGCACCTTTGGCAAGATTAGCAGTAACGATCATAGGCAGCATTTCGGGAGTTAATCCTACAGCAACAGCAATAGCAAACAATAATGCCTCAAGCCAGTTTCCTTTGGCAAGTCCATTGACTAAAAATATCACAGGAACCATAACCAGCATAAAGCGGATCAATAGAAAACTAACTTTATTAATTCCTTTATCGAAGCTAGTTTCAGGACGTTCTCCAGTGATGGATTTACTGATACTTCCAAAATAGGTATAGCTTCCGGTAACCACAATGACAGCAGTTGCAGAACCACTTACAACATTGGTTCCCATAAAGCAGAGATTGTTGAGTTCGATAACCTGTTTATTTTCAGCATTACGGATAGGAAGATGGTTTTTTTCTACGGGTAATGCTTCGCCTGTAAGCATACTTTCACTCACAAATAAATCTTTACTTACGACAATTCTACAGTCAGCCGGAATCATATCTCCTGCAGACAGATAAATGATATCCCCCGGAACGAGCTCGCTGATCGGTATTTCCTGTTTACCTTGAAATTTTCTAAGAACAGTAGCTGTCGTTTTGACCATACTTTTCAGTTTTTCGGCAGCATTGTTACTTCTGTATTCCTGGATGAAACGCAGCAAAGTACTGATCAGTATCATAATAGATACAACGATCACTGTTTTATAATCCCGTTCTTCTGCAGAAGGTAGCCATACATCAATGAGAAATGATACCGATGCAATAGCCATCAGGATATAAATAAATGGATTAGCAAAAGCTTTTAGCAGCTGTATATACCATTTTGGAGCTTTCTGGTGCTGAATTTCATTATGCCCAAATCTGGCTTTACGTTCATCCGCCGTTATTTTTGTTATGCCCTCTTCACTGGTTTCCAGCATAGCGAATACGAATTTATGATCCTGGCTGGATGCATTCTGCAGCTTGGTAATAGTTCCTACATTCATTCCGTCAGAATTAATCACGGAATGAAATGGATTTTTAATTTTTTCTTTTAGCTTTAACATGATTCCTCATTTTGTTTATGAGTTAAAGGAATAGAATACCCTGCTTCATAGAAGCTGATGTTTGTTGTAATGAATATTGATAAGATTGCCTGAGATGGCAGTATTTCCTGAAGGGTAAAAAGAGATTATAATTCCGATTGGGTTCCTATAATCTCCCAACTGACCTTATGTACTTTTTCTTCAATAGTAAGGCGGCTTGCCGTTCGTTCGATAAGACTGTCCTGGGGTGTTGCTGTTACGATGACCGCGGTGATGATGACATTATTGTCAGTATCGTCGCTCGATAAGGATTTAAGCAATAGTTTTTCATCGTTACCCAGCATTTGCATTAGCAATACCCGGATATGATTTTCTACTTCTGCCGTACATTTTATGGTAAAGAGATAATCGGTTTGTACATTGCCGGATTTCACGAAGCTTAATCTGTTGAGCTGAATCCCTATCGGGCGGAGAATAATGTGAGTAAACATAACGGTAACGGTAACTACTGCGGCTTCCATTTGTAAACCCATGCCGCTTAAGGCACCTACTGCAGCAGAACACCATATCGTTGCAGCAGTATTAAGTCCCTGTACATTGAGTCCGTCTTTCATGATAACTCCGGCACCGAGGAAGCCTATACCGCTCACAATATATGAAGCAATTCTTCCGGTAGCATCACCACCTATTTTTATAGAAAGAAGAATGAAGGCTGTTGCGCCAAGGGAGACTAAAGTATTGGTACGCAAACCCGCACTTTTTTGACGCCAATGTCTTTCGATACCAATGGCGGAACCTAATAACATTCCGCTTAAAAGTCTTATTGTAAATTCCAGTATTCCCATGAGTCCTCTTCTTTTATTTGCTGGCACAAAGGTCTGTACTATCTGCCTTAGACCCGGTTAGAGAATCTGTAGAAAAAAATTAGAATTTTATTAGAGAAATTATAAATGGGGTAATTCCACAGTAAAAGTAGTTCCTGTGTTTTTTTGTGAAGATACATTGATCGTACCTTTATGAAGATCAACAATCTTTTTGGTAAGCGGAAGCCCTATCCCATTACCATCTGCAAATTCTTTATTTTCCCCTCTGTGAAATGGCGCGAAAATAAAGTTCATGTCTTTTTCTGAAATACCTATTCCAAGGTCAGAAAATGCCAGAATCACCTGATCATCACTGAATATAATGGAGACCGTACTTTTATGATCATCAGAAAATTTGCAGCCGTTCTCAAGAAGGTTGACAAATGCTACTTTTAAGAGGTATTCATTACCATTAACTGAAATTTGATTTTCATCATCAATATCAGTTTTAAAATTAAGATCAATTTTATAATTATGGTTATAATTTTGAACCTGTTGGCGGGCATCCAGTAATATCTCATCGATCCTTACAGGCTTGAATGAAATTTCGGTAGGATCATAGCTTGCTTTGGCAAAATCTAATAAGCTATTGGATAAGCGAACCAGTCTTTTAGAATCATCCAATACGTTATTGATTACCATTTTGTATTCAGCAGTAGTTCGGTCCTTATAAATAGAAAGTTCCAGCTCGGTAATAATCGCCGCAAGTGGTGTTCTTAATTCGTGGGAAATATTGGATACAAAGTTTTTCTGAGCATCAAAAGAACTTTCCAAACGATCCAGCATATCGTTGAATGTATTGGCAAGTTGGGACAGTTCATCTTTATTTCCGGTGGTTTCTAAACGCAGATCAAGATTGGTCGCTGAAATGTTTCTTGCTTTTTCTGTCATTTCATTGACAGGCTGAAATGCTTTTCTGGAAAATATTCTTCCAGCCAGAAAGATGATAATGATTGAGAATATAAATACAATGACGATTGTTTTTAGTAAATTATTAACCTTACTGTATCCATATTGGTCATAGGCAGCAGCGGTAACAAGGTATTTTTGCCCCTGATGCTGATATACTACTCCAATTACCTGCCAGCTATTCTGATAGAAGCTTATGGAGCCTTTAGAATTGATCTCATTAAGCATTTCTGGAGTTTCTTTTACGAAATCAATATCTACTGCATCATGATACAAAAGTTGATGATCAGTATTATAAATGGCTACCTCTACTTCATTTAATGTTTTACGGTTGTTATGATAGATCTCCTGCAAAGTTCGTTTATCTACCTTTGCCTTGAGAAACAAATTTGCTTTTGTAAAGGCCTCTTTATTTAAAAGTGCATAAAACTCAGTTTCACGACTTTTGCTTGCAGAGAAGTAGATTACAAATGCAAATATCAATAAAATAGTTGCTGTAATAATGGTGAATAATATGGTAAGCCGGGTTTTGATTTGCATTACTCTAATTTAAGGATAAATCCCATACCAGATTTGGTATGGATGAGCTTCTGATCAAAATCTTTATCAATTTTCTTTCGTAAATAATTAATATACACGTCTATGAAGTTGGTTCCGGTATCAAAATGGGTGTCCCATACCTTTTCAGCAATCTCTACACGAGATAAAACCCTGTCTGGATTTTGCAGCATATACTCCAGTAATTTGAATTCTTTGGGAGTAAGATTAATATCTTTAGTATTTCTTTTGACCATTTTGGTATGGAGATTCATTTCAAGATCAGCATATCGCAAAATAAAGCCCAGGTTTTTGGATGATTTATTATTTCTTTTTAATAAAACCCTGATGCGTGCCAATAATTCCCTCATCTCAAAGGGTTTTACCAGATAATCATCTGCACCAGCATCAAAACCTTCCACCTTGTCGTCTGTTGTTCCCAAAGCAGTAAGCATAATGATCGCTAAATCTGGTTTGATCTGACGTATTTCCCTGCAAAGATCAATACCATCCATCTTAGGAAGAACGATATCTGTAATGACCAGAGCATAATCATTTTGTAATGCTAATTTTTTTCCTGAAAGCCCATCATAAGCCAACGTTACCATAAAACCCTGTTCTTCCAAACCTCTTTGCGTAAGTTGGGCTACTCTTTGGTCATCTTCTATGATTAGGATGTTCATAAGTACAAATGTATCAAATATTGTTTCGGTAAATGAAAAAGTTTTAGTCGGAGTATTCTTTTAGTAATTCTCTGTAACTCATTAAAACGGTAGATTTTGAAATAAATCCTATAAATCGATTATGTACATCTACAACAGGTAAATTCCACACTCCTGTTTCATCGAAAACCTGAATGATCTTTAAAGGCTCATCTTCAGGATGAATAACAGCGGGTGGTGCTTTCATGATCTGTTGGATTGTAAATGATACATCTTTGTCCCGGTTAAAAAGAAGTGGACGTATATCATCTAAGGTTAAGATTCCTTTGAGCATTTTTTCATCGTCTACTATTGCGAATATATTCTTTTTCCCATTTTTAATTAATTCATACAGATCATTAATGGGTGCATCATAATTAACGATCTGAGAATCTATATCAATCAAATCTTTTGTACGGAGAGAAGACATCAGGTTTTTATCATGTTCATGCGTAAATATTTTTCCCTCATCAGCCATGTTTTTTAATTCCGGAGATATTGGTGAAAACCATTTTGCCATTAGATATGACATCACAGAAACGATCATTAACGGAATAAATAGATCATATCCGAAACTGGATTCAGCGATAAGGAAAATAGCAGTAAGAGGTGCATACAATACTCCACTCATTGCTCCAGCCATTCCGACAAGAACAAGGTTGGTAACAGGTACATCTTCAAAACCAATTTGTTGACAGATCATGGCAAAAAGAAAACCTACTGTACCCCCGGCAAATAACGACGGAGCAAAGTTACCTCCGTTCCCACCACTGAAAATAGTGATAGAAGTAGCAAAAGCTTTTAAGAGGCAGATAAGAACAAGAAATAAAATAACAGTCCAGTTTCCTATCTCAAAATATCTGAAAAGACTATTTTCTATGATCGAGTGTGCATTTCCATTGGTGAAGTCTTTTACAGTTTCATAGCCTTCTCCAAATAATGGCGGAAATAATACGCAGAGTAAAGACAGTGCAGCTCCTCCGATCATAGCTTTACGGATACGGGAAACTTTAAGCGCTTTAATAAAATGCTCGACCTTTTGGGAAATAACCACAAAATACCGCGCATATAAACCGGTTACTATTCCAAGTATTAAATAATATGGAACATTATGATAATTAAATGATTCTCTGGTATGAAATCTGAAAAGGATGTCCTCCTGAAGTAATATCCTTGATAAAAGGCTTCCACATACTGCAGCAACCACTAATGGAATAAAGTCTGAAAAAACAACTCCTGTCAGCAGTATTTCAAATGCAAACATCACCCCTGCTATCGGAGCATTAAATGCGGATGCAATACCCGCCGTAGCTCCCGCAGCTAAGAGTAAAGTTCTTTCTTTGTATCCTAACCGGTAGGTCTGAGCATAGTTAGAGCCAATAGCGGCACCGGTAACAGCAATTGGACTTTCCAATCCGGCAGATCCCCCAAGTCCAACTGTGATTGCACTCTGAACTATCTGTGAATACATTTTTACAGAAGAAACAATACTGGAATTTTGAGCAATTTCATAAAGAATGGCTCCGATCCCTTTTCTGTCTTGCCCTTTAAATAAGGTAAGTACAATACTCGTTGTCAGTACAATCCCTAAAAAAGGAAAAACAATATAGAAAAGGATCTGATATTCAAAATGAACTTTGTTGACAATGAAATAGTGGATGGTATGGACTAAAGTTTTTAGAATCACACCTGCCAGTCCGGCAGTACATCCTACTAAAATACCCGAAAGAATAAGAAATTGGCTACGGCTTAACCTGCTACTTAACCAATGAAGAATAAGCTCATAACTGCGAACTTTTTCGAGACCATATTTTTGAAAGTCTCTTTTAAATTTAAGAAAACTAAGGTATTTTCTTTTATTGTGAATCTTCACGGGTGGCTATTGGGTATTTGACTGTTTTTTATAAGTATTCTTCCATTACTTTATACAGAAAGACCATATAAAGATAGAACTAATGTTAAAAAAAGGATTAATAATTAGTGACTTTTTTACGCCGATTTTAAATAGACGTACATAAGAATAACAAATATATGGAAAAAAGCAGGGATTTTTTATGTGATTCTTTTTTTATTGCTTGCCAATACCCATTCATCTTTTTTACAAACAGAACAATTTCCAGCCTTTCCTGGGTGTTTTATTTCTGTATGACCACAAAAAGTACAGGAATAATGACCTTCTGTATCAATATATTTGATTGTTTGTTCCAGGGAATCGGGCATGATCGGAAGCCCATATTTTACATTGATATCTTCAAAATAAAATACACTGATCTCTCCGGAAATTTCTTCTATAGCCATTTCAATCTGTCCAAGTTGGGAGATTCCTTTTAATCTTAATTCAGCAAAAAATTCATCACTGCCCAGGTTTTCTTTTTTGAAATTATCAATTGAAAATTGACCGTTCTGAACCAGACATATAGATTTCCCTTCGATGATCTGTTCAATCTTTTTATACTTCCCTATTAAGAAAGTGACAATGCTGTAAAGCAGAATAATAACTATAAAAACAATAATGGAAGATATAATTCCAACATCTTTATTGAACATAGGATCACCGGCTGCAGAACCCAAACCAATTATAACAACAAGTTCGAAGATAGAAAGCTGCTTCACTCCTCTTTTACCTAAAATCCGAAGTCCAATAATGATTGTTAAAAACATAATGGCTGTACGCAGAATGATTTCCAGGATAAATGACCATTCTTCGTGTCCCATTAATAATTCTTTCCAGTTAAGCTCTAAGAGAAATATGGATAACATAGAAATTAATTTAGAAGGAATATCCAAAAAATGAGCCACACCCGATATCTAATTCAAAGACTGCCTGTATTGTAGCGGAGACTGTTTTGTTTTTGCTTTAAATAATTTATTGAAAGACTGCGGATGCTCGAAACCTAATTCATAAGCAATCTCAGAAATACTGCGATCAGTTGAAGTTAATTTTTCTTTAGCCTTGTCAATGAGCTTTAAATGAATGTGTTGCTGAGTATTTAAACCTGTGTTATTTCTTAATAAATCTCCCAGATAGTTTGAAGAGAGATTCAGTTTATCTGAGAAATATTTCACACTTGGCAAACCTTTATTTAAAGATATTTCATCATTGAAATAATCTGATAAAAGATCTTCAAATTTTTCGATAATGGTATGATTTACAGGCTTCCTTGTAATAAATTGACGTTTATAAAACCTATTGCTGTAATTAAGAAGTACCTCCAGATAGGAAACGATAAGATCCTGACTTACCTCATCAATTGATGAATCCAGCTCTTGCTTTATATCATCAAAAATACTGATGATTTTTAATTTTTCACGCTCCGATAAATGAAGGGCTTCATTAATGTGATAAGAGAAAAATCCATATTTGGCAATGGTCTTTCCTAACGGATAAGACAGTAGGAAATCTGGATGGAAAAAGATACTCATGCCTTTGCACAAGTCTTTTCCATCGACCACTGATAATGCCTGATTGGGAGCAACAAAAATTAATCCTCCTTCATCAAAATCATAATGTCCCTGTCCATATTTTAATTTCCCTTTAAGGTTACTTTTATAAGATAACATATAAAAATTTGTAACCAATTGTTGCACTTCTGATTCTGAAGAAACTTTGTCATGATCAAACAAAACAATTAAAGGGTGTAATGGTTGTGGAATACCAAAAGCCTTGGTCAATTCTGAAATGGAATCAAAGTAAGTCAGATTGCTCTTTTTTATAGACTGATCAATCATTTTGATAGCGTTTTAATTATAATAAGAAAATGTAATTTTAATCTCATTCCCATTGCAGACTCTACCTACAAAAGTAGGGAAATAAGCTAAAAAGTCTGCAATATGTTTATTGCAGACTTTTATGAGTCTTATATTAATTTTTAAACCCATTAGGCATAAATATTTTTCTAAGATAATCTACATATTCCTGATCCGGTTTGCTGTTGCGGATCTCAAATAATTGTTCGATATCGGGACCTGCAGTATAACGGAGCTGATTGGTATCATCTGTAATTGCTGTATAGATCACTTTGGCCACATCATTTGATGAGAATAAATTATCACCTCCTTCAAATGATTTAAAAAATGATGCCATTTCTTCAGAGAAATCTTTATAATCTTCCAATGTAGGATCGAATGCAAATTCTTCATTGGCTCTTTCATAAAAGGAGGTAGCAATATATCCGGGTTCTACAATTTTAACTTTAATATTTTGAGAATTAAGTTCAAATGCCAATGATTCTGAAAACCCCTCAACAGCAAATTTTGAAGCACTATAAATAGAAAGTAACGGTGTTGTTACCCTACCTGCTCCTGAGGTAATATTTAGAACGGTACCCGAATTATGGGCTCTGAAATGAGGTAAAATAGCTCTGGTAACATTCATAACTCCAAAAACATTAACATCAAATTGAGCTTTGATCTTTTCTTGAGTTACGGCCTCAAAAATCCCCTGTTGCCCATATCCCGCATTGTTGATGACAGCATCAATTTTTCCAAATTGATCGATTCCTTGCTGGATCGCACTATGAATGGAATCTTCCTCTGTTACTTCAAGCTCAGTAACCAGTACGTTTTCATATAGATTCAGTTCCTTTTCTTTTTCAGGATTTCGCATAGTGGCAATAACATTCCAGTTATTCTTTGCAAAATAGTGTGCAGCAGCTTTTCCAATACCTGATGATGCTCCGGTGATTAATACGGTTTTATTCATTTTTTTGTTTTTAAGTACACTGCAAATTTCTATACTTTCACAAAGTCTGAATAAACCGAAATGAGCGAAAAACAAGCCGAAACGGGGCTCTGAAAAAAGTTTGAAAACTACTGAGTAGCTCCTCCGTTTACTAATAAATGCTGCCCATTGACAAATGAGGACATCTCGCTGGCAAAGAATTCTGCAGCATTGGCTACATCTTCTACTTCAGCCAGTCTACCCATTGGACAGCTGTCTATTAACGATTTTCTTAATTCGGGATAACTGTTTTCTTCAGCAAAAATACCGGAGTGGTCTACTGCAAAAGGGATAATAGAATTAACGGTTACGCCACGGTGTCCAATTTCTTTCGAAAGAACATCTACCATATACCTCGGTGTTGTTTTACTTCCGCCATACACTGCCATCCCGGGAACAGGAAAAGCTGTCGTACTGGAAGCAATATAAATAATACGGCCATTATTCTCTACACTTTTAGCTGCCTGCTGCATGGTAAAATAGGCTCCTTTTGTATTGATACTGAATAAACGGTCAAACTGCTCTTCAGTAAATTCTGTTACAGGAGTTTCTACCATTTCTATTCCTGCATTAGCAACAACAATATCTATTTTTCCAAAAGCTTTTTTAGCTTCATTGAAAAGTTTTTCTATTTCAGCTACTTTGCTTACGTCTGCCTGTACTGCAATTACGCCTACATTCATCGCTTTAATATTGGAAACCACTTCATCTGCTGATGATTTGTCTTTAGAATAATTGATAACGATATTTGCTCCTAAAGCGG
The DNA here is from genome assembly GCF_018613715.1 of Chryseobacterium sp. ISL-6. Lineage (GTDB taxonomy): Bacteria > Bacteroidota > Bacteroidia > Flavobacteriales > Weeksellaceae > Chryseobacterium > Chryseobacterium paludis. The sequence continues at coordinate 386,503 of NZ_JAGGPT010000001.1, forward strand.
CATATCGTTCTGCGATAGCTTTTCCCAATCCTCGGGCAGAGCCAGTTATTAAGGCTGTTTTGCCGTGTAAATTATTGTTCATTTTTTTATTTTTATATTAATTAGTAGAGAGAATAAAGAATAAAGAATAAAGAATTGAAAGCAGAGGGTTAAAAGCAAGAGATAGTAATTGAAAAATCAGAAGTTAAATATTAATAGATTAGTTAAACCCGGATTCCGAAACTCTTAACTTTCATCTCTTAATTATTTAAGCCATTCCTCCGTTTACTCCAATATTTTGAGCATTGATCCATTTGGCTTCATCACTAGCGAGAAATACAACTACACTAGCGATATCATCGGTTTCTGCAATTCTTCCAAAAGGATTTAATGAAGCAAGTCTGTCGATCACTTCCTGTGGTTTTCCATTAAGGAAAAGTGCTGTCGCTGTAGGTCCGGGAGATACTGAATTAACATTAATTCCCCTGTTTCCGACCTCTCTTGAGAAAACTCTTGTGAGCTGTTCTACCGCAGATTTTGTTGCTACATATGTTGCATATCCTGGTAACATCAATCGGTTAACAGATGTTGAAAAATTGATGATACTTCCGTTGTCTGCTAATTTAGTCGCCGCTTCACGAAGGGTATTGAAGACCCCTTTTACATTGATATTAAATTGGCGGTCAAATTCTTCATCTGTAGTTTCGAGAATAGTTTTAGTGATCATCACTCCTGCATTGTTTACCAATACATCTATTTTACCATAATGAGCGATAGCCTGATCAAAAAGTGATTTTACGTCTTCCGTCTTACTTACATCTGCCTGTATTGCAATGGCATCACCATTATTTTCTTTGATATAACTGACTACAGCTTCAGCTTCCGTTTTACTTCCTGCGTAGTTTACAATTACTTTCGCATTGGCTTCTGCTAGTTTTTTGGCAACTTCAGCTCCTATTCCTTTTGAAGCTCCTGTTACTAATACTACTTTTCCTGATAAATTGTTCATGTCTTTTTTGATGTTTTAATTTTACATGACAAAGGTAGATTGAGAACAAGTGGTATTTGTTGCAAATAATAAAGCATTATTTGCAAATTTCAAATGTGTTGGAAAGTATTATTACTTTACTTTCAGTTCTTTTCGATATTGAACTGGTGTAGTATGGGTATGTTTCTTAAAGTAATTGCTGAAGTGGGCTGTTTCAGAAAACCCAAGTTTATATGTGATTTCCTTAATGGATATGCTAGAGTTTTTTAATAAAGATTTAGCTTCAGAAATTGTCTTTTCAGCAATCCATGTAGCAATAGGTTTTCCTGTTTTGGTTTTAATAACAGAACTTAGATAGTTAGGATGTAGATTTTGTGCGTTGGCATAATCCTGGACTCTGAAGACTGTTTCTACCTGATCTGAGCTTAAGTCCCGATAATGTTTTTCTAAAAGCTGTTTGAAGGATTTTACAATCTGGGAACTTCTGTTACCTTCATAAATAGGATCGTAATCCTGCCAGAAATATTCTTTTATCCTATAAAATAAAACAGCAAGTAAATGACCGATAATTTTATACTTCTCTGAAGAATTGGTCATATATTCAGAGTGAATCTGAAGATAGATATGCTCTGCTTTTTCATAGAATTCATCTGTAACGGTTTTAGGTTTGATCTTTTCAGTCAATAAAAAAGGAAAATCATCGAAGATTTCTTTGCTGATATACTTTTTCAGAAAGGTTTCATCAAAGGTGATCAGGTAGATCTCTTCAATTTTATCCCATCCAAAAGTCCTGTAGTTGCTGGGGTTTGTAAAATATACAGAATGAGGTTTTACTTCAAATGTATATTCATCGATCGTATAATGTCCGGAACCGTCTTTTATAAACAGAAAGGAAAAAAAGTTCGGACGGTAGGAAGTTGATTGATAAGGAAGTTTAAAACCAATATCTTTTAAATTAAAAACAGAAAATCCCTCCGTGGCATCAATCAGGTTTACCGGCAGGTTTAAATGAGTATATAATTCAAATAATGAATTGGATTCAAAATTAAGATCTTCCATAGTCAATCGTTTAAAATTATTGAATTCTGTAGAAAGCAAAATTATGAATATTGTTACAAAGAAAAGGGTAATTGATCAACAGTTATCACGTATTTTGCAGATTAAGCAGGTTTTTAAATTAGATTTCGCCTTGCTTAAGTGTAATAATAGATTGATTTCAATTCTGTGATTTTAGATAAGATCTGCGCCATCTGCAGATCTACAGGAAATAAAAAATAAAGATAAGTTTAAAAATATACTCTCGCAGATCGGGCAGATTGAGCAGATTTGGATTTTGTGTTTTTTAATCTGTTGAGTTTATGCCAGCAGCGAGAGTATGAGCTATTTCTGTTTTAGAAATAGGTTAAGGACTTCTACGATATTTGTATAGATGAAATCCAGCTCTTCAGAAGTGATACAATAAGGAGGAACCAGGTACATTACATTTCCAAGCGGGCGCATAATAATTCCTCTTGATAAAAACTCATCATACACCTTTTTTCCTATTTCATTAAAATAAGAAGTCTCATGATCTGTACTCAATTCCCAGGCTAAAATGGTTCCAGTCTGACGTACATTTTTAACAAGATGATGCTGGCTAAGGATTTTTGTAAAATCAGTATGTTGTTTACTTATTCTCTGTATAGCAAATTGCGTATTTTCCTGTAATAAAAGTTCCATACTGGCTAATGCTGCAGTACATGCCAGAGGATTGGCTGTAAATGAATGACCATGAAATAGCGTTTTATATTTGTCATCAGATAAAAACGCACTAAAGATCTCACCTGAACAAGTGGTTATACCCATTGGCATGGTACCGCCTGTTAATCCTTTTGAAAGACACATAATATCAGGTTTTTCGGAAAGATGGTTTGCCGCAAACAGCTTTCCGGTTCTTCCGAATCCTGTAAAAACTTCATCCTGAATCATGATAATTTCTTTTGCCCTGCAAAACCTCATCAATTCACTCAGGTCTTCCGGAGAATGCATAAGCATTCCTGCTGCTCCCTGTATTAAAGGTTCATAGATAAAACATGCCACTTCATCAGCGATATGTTCAATCTGATCTTTTAATGCTTCGAGATTTTCAGAATTAGGAGTTTCAATAAAGATAACTTCAAACAACATTTCTCCAAAAGGCTGCGTCCATACACTTCTTCCACTTACAGACATGGCGCCGAAAGTATCCCCATGATAAGCATCTTTAAAAGCCAGTATTTTCGTTTTTGCTTTTTCTTGATTATAAGCATATTGGATACACATTTTTAATGCTACTTCTACAGCCGTTGATCCATTATCCGAGTAGAAAACTTTCCCTTGATTTTCAGGAAGCAGGTTTAGTAAATTTTCCGAAAGCTGTATAGCCGGTTCATGAGTAAAACCTGCAAAAATAACCTGCTCTAAGGTATTCAGCTGGTTAAATACACGTTGAGCAATATATGGATTGGAGTGTCCGTGTAAGGTAACCCACCATGAAGAAACTGCATCAATATATTTTTTTCCTTCATTGTCATAAAGGTATACTCCTTTTCCCCTGATGATAGGAATAGCATCATCAGCCGTTTTCATCTGAGTATACGGATGCCAGTTGACAGCCCGGTCTCTTTTTTTTAATTCGTTGTCCATTTAAAATGTATTTATGTACTGATGTAAAATGTATTTATGAAAAATTGGAGATATTAGAAGTTAGATTAATTAAACCCTAATGCTCTCAAACCCCGAACTTCGAATCTCGGAATTCTCAACTTTCCACTTTCAATTTTCAACTATTATAAACTGTTCATCCAAACTTCTTCTGCTCTTTTCTTTGGTTTCAGCCCCAGATTATTCAGCATCTGCATATCTTCAGATACGCCTGGATTTGGTGTTACTAGTAACGTTTCTCTTTCTCCTGTGAAAATTGAGTTGGCTCCGGCCATAAAACACCATGCCTGTTCAGATTCTGTCATTTCGATTCGGCCGGCACTTAAACGAACCATTGATGAAGGCATGACAATTCTTGCGGTAGCGATCATTCTTACCATTTCCCAGGTATCTACTTTTGGATTGTTTTCAAGAGGTGTTCCAGGTACTCTCGCTAAAGCGTTAATTGGAACTGATTCCGGGTGTCTGGGCATTGTTGCCAATGTCAATAACATGGAAATACGATCACCATTGGTTTCTCCAAGACCTATAATTCCTCCGGAACATACTGTTATTCCGGCGTTTCTAACGTTATTGATGGTGTTAATTCTGTTGTCAAATGTTCGGGTAGAAATGATTTCTTCATAATACTGCTCTGAAGTATCCAGATTGTGATTATAGGCATAAAGTCCTGCTTCCTGAAGTCTTATCGCCTGTTCTTCTGTGAGCATTCCTAGTGTACAACATACCTCTAATCCTAATTCGTTCACCCCTTTTACCATATCAATAACCCGGTCAAAATCACGGTTATTACGAACTTCACGCCATGCGGCAGCCATACAGAATCTTGAAGAGCCTGAGTCTTTTGCTTTCTGGGCGTGTTCAATTACTTTTTCTGTAGGCAATAAAGCCTGTACTTTGATATTGGTATGATAACGTGCTGCCTGTCCACAGTAGGAACAGTCTTCCACACAACCTCCTGTTTTAATAGATAATAAAGTAGATATCTGTATTTCTTCCGGATTATGCCATTCGCGATGTACAGTAGCCGCCTTGTAAATAAGCTCCATTAAAGGCTGATTAAATATCTCTTCTATTTCCTGTTTGGTCCAGTCATTTCTAAGTTCTGTTTTTTTATCCATTTTGTAAATTGTTTGCGATTAATTCTATTTTTTCCTTTGTAATAAGATCTACATCCGGAACTCTGATTATTTTTGTTTTTTTACTTGTATAATTGATTATTACCCTTTCAGTATCAGGAGGAAATTCTCCGTTTAGGATTAAATATTCGAGCAATAATCCTTTTTCTTTCAATGCCATTATTGATAATAAAGTATGGTTGATACACCCCAGATAATTTCTGACGACCAAGACCACTGGAAGTCTTAACTTTTCGATGAGATCAATCATTAATTCATTGTCTGAGACGGGAACCATCAATCCCCCAGCTCCTTCTACAATAAGAGAATTTGATGTTTCCGGTAATTGAAAATCATCAACCCGAATTTGTATTCCTTCCTCCGCAGCAGATTGATGAGGTGATGCGGCCAATTGTAAACGATAGGTTTCAGGATGACAGACTACCCCGCTTCCTACCCAATCTTTGATTTTCATACTGTCCGTGTTATGAAGGTCTCCCGATTGTATTGGTTTCCAATAATCTGCTTTAAAATGTTGAGTTAAAATAGCAGAACAAACGGTTTTTCCTATTTCGGTTCCTATTCCGGTGATAAATAATTTCATGTTTCAATATTTTCGTAAATGTGAAATGATAAAAGTCCAGAATTGACCATCTGTTTTATTGTTTCACGATTTTACTTTCTTATATAAATTCTTTAAGTGTTCTGACAAGCTCTATAATTTCTTCTTCGGTATTAAAGCTGTGCAGACAAACACGTAACCTTTCTGTACCTTCTTTTACAGTAGGACTATAGATAGGGTATGTAAGCATTCCTTTTTCAGATAAATTATTTTGTAAGATTTTTAATTTTTGATTATCCCGGATTATAACTGCCTGTATAGGACTGTTTTCTGAAGAAGGAGTTTTAATAGCCTGTGCCCTGAAAATGTTTATGTTATACTGGAGCTTTAGCGATAATTCAGGATGCATCTGAAGAAAATCATACCCAATTTTTATGGACATCCACTGTATATCCTGAGCAGAAGTAGTATAGATAAAAGGAGAAGCAAAATTGATAAGATAGGTTTTGATCAGTTCATTGGTCAGTATTGCTGCACCGTGAGCACCAAGTGCTTTACCATAGGTAATTACGGTAGCCAAGACATAATCCTGTAATTGATGTTCTGCAACCATTCCATATCCTAAAACTCCAAAAGCATGAGCTTCATCAACCAATAAACCTGCAGAATATTTTTCAGCGAGTTGAACAATTTCCTGAAGTGGAGCAAAATCTCCTTCCATCGAATACAAGCTTTCTATTGCGATATAACATGTGCCATCAGTTCGTTGAAGTTTATTTTCTAAACTATCAAGATCATTATGTTTGAATTTTGTTTTTTTTGCATGAGACATCATACAAGCATCGTGTACTGACCGATGAATCTGGTCATCAATGATAATCGTATCCTGCCTTCCGGGCAGTGTTGAAAATAACGCCAGATTAGCATTATATCCGGAGGGGAAAAGCAATGCTGAGTCATATTGATGTTGTGCGGCAATAAATTCTTCAGTTTCTGCAGCTATTATGCTATTGCCACTAATCAGCCTTGATCCTGTACTTCCAGATAATAATGCTGGATTGTCCTGAACTTTTTCAAGCAATAATTGTTGAAGCTCCTTATTTCTGGCTAAACCTAAATAGTCATTAGAATAAAAATCAACTCCTTCAGTTCTATTCTTTAAAGACCTGAAGATTCCCTGTTCCTTTCTCTTATCTAATGCCTGTTGCCATTGAACAAACTGACCTGCTGACATTTCTAATTAAGCTGTATTACTTCTTTAGCAATAGAATTAATCCATTGATCGTGTAATTCATGTTCTATTTTCAGGATATTTTCAGCATGAGCCTGCCAGTCTTCTGAAAATTCATTCAGCTGATTGATCATTTCTTCAAGATGCCCTTCTTCTTCCAGAATAATAGATTTTACCATAATTTTAGAAGATTCTTTAGTAAGGATATCCTGATATACGGGATATAATTCGTCGGCGCGTACCTCTATCGCGTAGGTCACAAAAAGATAAGCAGCATATTTAAGCTCTTCTTTATTTAGCGTAAATGCTTTCTGTAAATATTTACAGGCTTTAATATCCAAAGAATGAAGATACTGTCGTGTAGCTAATGAAGCCAATAGCTCTTCTTTTTCATAAGTTTTACAATAATCAGGATTCAGTTTTCCAATCTGCTTTTTCAGGTAATAAGCATGGCGGTGCTCCTCTGCAGCATGTTTTAGCTGGATCTGACTAACCTGTGTGGGATGTTCGCAGCTGGAGATTTTTCTGGCCCCTGCATTCTCCATAAAAGATAATGTGTTCAGCCATTTGGCGTGAATCTCATTATTCTTTACAATGCTTTCTAATAGATTGTAAAATTCCATGTATTTTTATTTTGGATCAAATGTAGTATATTGCCGGATGGTTGAATGGTGCCAGTTTTAATATTATGGATAGTCCGGTTGAAATTCCGTATCAAAGTTTTGTGAAAATCAGCAGAACCTCAGATACTTCAATTTATATGCAGATTGCAAATCAGCTCATTAATGCAATTCAGAGAGGTTTTCTTCCTTTTGGAACTAAGCTTCCTGGAACCAGAGCTTTAAGTCAGACCCTTGAGGTTCACAGAAATACGATTGTAGCGGTCTATGATGAATTATTTTCCCAGGGTTGGGTAGAAAGTATTCCAAATAAAGGGACTTTTATCATCGGGAAAAATCATGATGAACCTTTACCTTTTAAAGAATTCGGAAAAAATGATCTGGAACATTATCCTAAAATAACCGGTTTTTCTTTTAAAACATCCAATATTCTGGACAATCCATTTGAACATTCTGCCTGTGAATATCTTTTTAATGATGGGGTGCCGGATATCAGACTGACACAGATTGATCAGCATTCTAAGATATACAGTGCTATTTTGAAGCGAAAAGCACATCATAAAATGCTTGGCCATTACAACCATGACGGGAGTGAATTTTTTAAAAAGAATCTTTCCAGATATCTGAATCTTTCGCGGGGCTTGCCCATTTCAAAAAATAACCTGCTCATTACAAGAAGTACGGAGATGAGTATTTATATTGTTTCAGAAGTTTTGCTGTCACAGGGAGATACTGTATTGGTAGGTGCTTTGAGTTATTTTTCCGTTAATATGATCTTTCAGAAAGCAGGTGTAAATATTGTTTCAATACCGATTGATGAAGAAGGTATTATGGTAGAAAATGTACGGGAAGCCTGCAAAAAGCAAAAGATACGCATGCTGTATCTTACACCCCATCACCACTATCCTACCACAGTAACATTGAGTGCACAGAGAAGGCTGGAATTGTTGAACTTAGCGAATGAATTTGGATTTATTATCCTAGAAGATGATTACGATTATGATTTCCATTATGATAAAAGTCCTATCCTTCCACTAGCCAGTGCAGATACGAACGGAATGGTGGTCTATATCGGTTCATTTGGGAAATCATTGGCACCGGGATTTCGAACCGGGTTTATTGTAGCACCAGAAAATCTGATGGCAGAACTGCGGAAATATTTAGGAATTATAGACCGGCAGGGAGATATTCTGATGGAACAGGTTTTGGGAGAAATGATTGCCGAAGGCGAAATTCATCGTTATCTTAAAAAATCAGTTAAAACTTATCAGGAAAGACGAGATCAATTTGCTCTTTTACTGGAAGAATATTTAGGAGAATTCATAAAGTTTCAAAAACCATCAGGTGGTTTAGCAATCTGGACAGAATGGAATATTCCAATGAACCTGATGCAGCTAAGCCGAAATTGTGCTCAGAATAATCTTTTTATCCCTAAAACTTTATTATATCAGAGTAAAGATCTTACTGCAATGAGATTGGGTTTCGGTAATCTAGATTTTGAAGAAATGAAACAAAGTATAAAGATATTGTCTGAAAATGTGAGAAAGCTTATTTAAACGTGGAATTCTTTGTATTTAAATAATCTCTCACTGTTCCTTGTATTTTAATTGATCTGCGTAATCTGTAAAATCTGCGAGAGAAAAAACTATTAATTTTTAACGCAAAGATTTATAATTGATACTTTTGAATTTAAGAAGGCAAAGATGAATCAACAAGTTGATTGAAGAAGCGAAAATCTAAAATTTTAAATAATTATATCTTGGAGATCTGGCAGGTGTTTAGGTTTTATTAATCTGCGTAATCTGTGAAATCTGCGAGAGAAAATTTAGATTTTAAATTAAAAAAGAGCAAATATAATTTGCACTTTCTTAGGTCTTGTTTCTTTTTATTTTGAAAAAGAATGTCTTTTTTTATGAATATGATGATGCTTTCTTTTTTGAGGTCGCTTCTTTTTTCTATTTAAATAAATGATAAATCCTGTGATAGGAAGTGAAACAGCGATCATCCCTGCAAATAAAAATAAAAACCTCCCTGCAAGTCCGAATATACTTCCGGTGTGCAGATCATAGTTTCTTTCTCTTAATGCAGTTCCATAACCTATATTCTTGTCTTTATAAGATTGATGTTTTAAAATTTCTCCGGAATATTGATCAAAATTGAATTGCTCATTCTGGTATTGTTTATTACCGTAAGTCACTTCAGCATAATAGGTTCCCTCCTCTTTCTTAGGAAAGGTGATAAGTGCTGATTCTTTACCGGCTAAAGTTTTTTCTACTTCACTTCCAACAATATTTAAAATGTCCTTTTGATTTGAAAAATCTCCAGATGGTATTTTACTTTTAGCTTTTTGTTCAGTATGGATTTTCCCATTCAGTGTTTTCTTTACCCATTTATCAATATCTTCAAAATTCCATATCACTGCGGCATATGAAATAAGAATCAGAGGAATAACAGCATAGAAACCGAGAACATTGTGACTGTCGTAATTAATTCTTTTCCAATTGGCAGATGTTTTAATAGAAAACATACCTTTTAAAGCATTCTTATTCATCTTTCGGGGATACCAGATCACCAGTCCTGAAAAGAGCATAATCGCTAAAATAAGTGTTGAATATCCTGTAATGGTCTTCCCTATTTTCTCTCCAAGTAAAAGTCTTCGATGAAGGTCCATGACGATCTCAAAAAAATCTGTTTTTGCATTTTCAACTTCTAGAACTTTTCCGGTGTAAGGGTCAATATAAACCCTGTAATAATGAACATAAGTACCCCAATAAGTCAAGGCTTCATTATTCATTTTTAAAGAACGGAATGCATAACTTCGGGATGGGTCTGAAGATATTTCTACCCTGCTGACTTTTAGGCTGTCTGGCAATGCTTGCTCTGCTTTTAATTTAAGCTCAGAAAACTGTAGTTTTTCCTTCTTTATATTTTTTACGAAATACTTTTCCGGATAGAATGTCTGTTTTAATTCTTTTTCAAAAGCGAGAATACAACCTGTGACTGCCATTATTACAACTATAAGCCCGGACGTTAGTCCGAGCCATAGATGTATTTGATATGTAATTTTTCTAAATCTGGGATTCATTGTTAAAACTTAAGACTTACCTCTGCAACAAAGTTACGAGGCATTTGAGCTACTACAACGCCCTGTCCTGAAAAATACTGTGCATTTCCTAAATTATTCATTTTAAATCCTAATCTGTACTTCTCTTTTTCAAGAGATATAGAAGCGTTGACCAAAGTATAGGCCGGGAATATAAATTGTCCTGTAGCTGCATTATCGACAGTGATCTGTTGACCAACACGGTTAACTCCAAAACCTACGCCTAGCCCTTGAAGTCCGTTGATTGGAAGTATATAGCTGATCCATGAATTGAATATATTAGCTGGGCCTGCAGTTGATGGACGGCGACCTTCTGTAGCAGCAGCTGATCTTACAAATTTACTGTCATTATAGGTATATCCTGCCATAATATTAAGACCTTGAATCGGATTCAGGATAGTTTCAATTTCAATCCCTTTACTTTTCTGCTCTCCATCTTGTGTTGTGATTCTATAATCGGTTCCATCACGATTCACTACAATTTCCTGAGGCATATTGTCAACAAGAATATCATAATACCCAACTGTGAAATTCACTTTATTTCTCCACAAATTTCCTTTTACTCCTACTTCCCATTGTTTAGCCATTTGTGGCTTCAAAACACCACTGTAATCAGGTAATGGCTGTGTAACTGGGGCTGTATAGCTGAAACCGTTCATATAGTTGGCATAAGCAGATAAACGATCTTTAAAGACCTGATACAATAAGCCTACTTTAGGAGACCAGGCATTCTGATTAAAGTCTCCCGTACGGGTATTATTGTTTAGGTTAAGTTGTCCTTTACTTTCATAATGATCAAAACGTAAACTAAGCAAAGTAATCAAACGGTCTGTAATATAAACCGCATCTGAAACATATGCCCCATAAACATTAGACATTGCCGTATTTCTGATCATCGGTGATTTGTTAAGTTTGATAGCAGCATCAGTAAATTCTTGTATTTTTTTAAGTGCCAGATCTTTAGATATACCTCCATATGTCCCCGTTATTGTTACTGGCGGTGACCCTGGCGTTTGCACTTGTACTGGCGCTGTAAGATTTTTACCATCAATTTGATCAAATACAACAATTGGAGAATTATTATTGTTTAAAGACTGATTCAAGTAGTCTAACCCAACAAGTACTTTATTTTTGATGTTACCAATTTTAAATTCTCCATTAAAGTTCTGTTGAATGCTGGTAGATGCCCCTTCAGAATTCTGCCACTGTACATTTCGTTCCAATAGGTTATCAGTATTTCCTCTCATGAACTGATACTGGTATAATCCTTCTGTTTTTCTGTAGTTTCTTGAGATCAAAGTCTGAGAACTCCAGTTATCAGAAATTTTATAATTCACCTCAGCTTTTACATTGATTGATGGAGCTTTTAAGGTCATATCATTATTTGAATAAGACTTTTTCCAGTCAAACCCAAGTTCATCTGGAGTCCTCGAGGTAAACTGTCTGTTTCTCGGCAAAAAGATGATCGGCGTGTTAGTTCCTTCATAGGTGTAAATCTGTGCACCCAGATTGAACTTTAATCTGTCATTTACCTGGTAGCTGAATGTTGGAGCTACAAACATTGACTTTCTGAACTCAGAATCTCTGAATCCATTTTGATACTGATAAGCAGCATTCAAACGGAAAAGTGTTTTTCTGGAGTCAGTAATAGGGCCATAAACATCCGCTGTAACACGGTTAAGGTTATAGCTTCCCAAAAGATAAGAAACCTCACCTCCGAAATAATCTTTCGGTTTTTTAGTCACTACGTTGATTAATCCTCCAAAAGAGGTAACCGCACCACCATACAATGTTCCGGAAGGTCCTTTAATGACATCGATACGCTCAATATCAGCAGGATCAATTTCCGAGTTAGTTGTTGCTGGAACACCATCTACCATAGAAACCCTTGTAGGGAATCCTCTTAAATTATAATAGAAACTACCATCTCCTGCTCTTCCCGGGCTGCCCTGCATTTTTACAATACCTGGCACGTTCTTCAATGCATCAGAAACATCATAAACAAGTTGTTCTTTCAGGATCTGCTGATTGATACTGGTGTACATCTGTGGATTTTCCAAATTTTTCAATGGCATTTTTGAAATTGAGGTACTGTCTTTATCCAGAAATTTATTTCTGCTAAAAGCATACACCGTAATTCCTTCAATAACATTGTTTTCTACTGCGGTGTAGATCACCGGGATTTCGTAGACATCTTTCTCAATACGGATGGGTTCACGAGTCAGTTCAATATCATTTAAAACCACCTGAAGCGTATAGTCTCCAGCGGGTACATTTTCAAAATAATATTCTCCTAAATTATTGGTTTTCGCCTGATATGGCGTATTTACTAATCTTAAAAGTGCATTTTTTACAGGCGCTTTATCAGACAGCATGATCTTGCCGTTTACGCGTTCACTCTGCTGTGCAGAGACAATAAGAGGAAAGCTGACAAGAAGTAAAAGTAATATAAGGGTTCTAAATGTTTTCATGCTGTAAGTTTTGTAACAGTGGATAGTTTATTTTGCCGTTTTGTGATAATGGGAATGATTCTATGTGTTCGGTGCGTACGTACTGCGGATTGATACGAAGTTTATTCTTAATGGTATCCGTAATGATCTGAGGATCGATCTCATTGTTGTCATAAAGAACAATGATCTTTTTGTCGTTAGAATTCAGACATACAAACGTATTTCCTTCCAGTTCATTTTTAAGGATAAATTCAACTTCATCCAGGTTAAGACGAATTCCGAAAAGCTTCATGATCCTTTTTATCCTTCCTGTAATATAATAAAGTCCATTCTTTCCTCTTTTTGCTGTATCTCCTGTACGAAGAACTGAAGGTTGTTCATAAGAAGAAAGGTCTTCGAGTTTGTTGGCATAACCGCCACAAATACTTGGGTGAAGAAATAGAAGTTCATCCGTTTCTTCATCGATCTGAAAACTTCCACCTTGTACTGGAGTACCAATAGAAGTTTCCTCTTCAAGAAGGCCTTCTGTTGTAAGATAGGCCATTCTTCCACCTGCTTCAGTCTGTCCGTATTGGGCGTAGAATTCTTTTCCAAACTCCTGGCAATAATTGAAAATGGTCTTTCTCAATTCACCATTGATCACTCCTCCCGTATGGGTCATGTATCTCAGGCTGCTGCTGTCTTTTCTAAAGAATCCTATTCTGTTAAGATTTTCATATAGATAAGGAACACCACCCAATGTACTGTATCCATATTCTTCCATTTCATCCCAGAATGCTTTCTGCATGATATCTTTATCTGTGCATACTATTTTCGCAGCACGCATACAGTTGGTGGTAAAAATAGAAAATCCGTACACGAAATTAATCGGTACGTTTAATGGGACAACATCAGTTTCGAGAATGGGCATATACTGAAGGATGCTCAATGCGTTCTGATAAAGATTTTCATCAGAAAGCTTAACCAGTTTAGGAACTCCTGTTGTTCCTGAGGTACTCAAGAGGATCTTGATGTCAGGATGAATTGCAACTTCGGGTTTATAATCTTCTTTAACAAAGATCTTTACCGTTTCTGAGAATTCCTTTAAAACATATCCCTCAATCTCTTCCCTTGATGGGTCAAAGATGTATTTCGGACGATACTCTGTTTCCAGACGGTCTTTGAAATCTGTATGCAGTTTTTGTCCTAAGACTGCAATAGCATGTGCTGTACCATAAAAATTGAGAAGAACCTCAATACTTGACAGCTGATTGTCATTGTATAAAAAGACCAATCCTTTTTCTACAGGATTTAAACCCAATGACCGGTATAGTGTTCCTATCGGGACACTTTTGCCGCTGGAAGCCTCCGTGAAAGAGAGGCTTCTATTGGCAATTACATTTTCTAAAATTTTCATATACTTAGTTTTCTACGAGTACATCGTATTTTTTCATTTTTTCACGGATTTTACCGACCGTTCCCATTTCAAGAATGTCATTAAAATCAAACTTTACCTGATAGAACTGCTCCAATGCTTCTACGATAAGTAAGTGAGACATAGAATCCCATTCAGGGATTTCCTGATACGTAAGATTTTCATCTACCATTTCTTTCTTTACCGCAATTGCTGAAGCAATTATTTCATAAAATTCGTCTGTTGTGTGCATTTTAAATTTTTATAGTTTTCCATTTACCATTTTTGAAGATCAATAAGAATAATACAGCCAATACGATTTCTGAAGAAACGATTGCTGTAAATATTCCTTTCAGTTCCCAGTGAAGTCTTACTCCAAGGAGATAAGCTAAAGGAAGCTGAATAACATAGAACATGATCATATACAGCAGCGTTACCTGCATAATATTGCCGGCTGCATTTAGAGCACGGCTGATCACCATTGTAAAGCCAAGTAATAAATAAGCCATAGAAACCACATGGATGTACTGTATTGCATATCGTGCGACTTCAGTTTCGGAAGTGAAGAATGTTACCACATACTCTGCTGCAAACTGCCAGAATAAGGCAACTGCCACCAGGTAAGTCATATTGATCCCTCCAGCTCTCCACACCGTTTTTTCTGCACGGTCCGGATTTCCAGCTCCTAAATTCTGTCCTGTAAGGATTCCTGCAGCGTTTCCTATTCCCCAGGCGGGCATTGTCGCTACGGAAGCAATCCTTTGGGCAATGATGTAGCCTGCGAGAGCAGTTGTCCCGAAAGTAGCTGTAATTTTAACCATGATCAGCCAGCTGGAAGCAGGAATAATGTACTGCACCAGTCCTCCAAAGGTGATTTTTAGTATTTTCTTTATTAAAGGCACATCAAAGTGAAACTTTACCAGAATATTGATACTGGTTTTGCCTGTAAGAAGAATAAAGAATTGGTACAAAACAGCTAATAGTCGGGATAAAACGGTAGCATAAGCTAACCCCATCAATCCGTAAGCGGGAATAAAACCAATTCCAAAAACAAAAATCACTGCGAATACCATACTGGAGATATGACAAAGCCAAAGGGATTTCATCGCAAGAGCTGCATCACCGGCTCCCCTGAAAAGTCCATTAATAGAAAGACGCAGGATAACCAGGCCAATACTTAAAAATACGAGCTGGGAAAAAAGTAATCCATGGTCAACACTATTGGGTTTAATTCCAAGAAAACTGATGATATCGGATGCAAAAATAAAAGATAACCCACCTATTAACAATGCGAAAGCTGCTGCTAATAATATGATATAATGAGCGGTTCTGCTCATGCCTTCTCTGTCTTTTTCTCCGGCTCTCCTTGCTGTTAATGTTGCAGCAGCGATACCAAGGCCAATGGCAATAGCATTAGCAAAATTGATGTAGTTATCTGTGATCCCTACAAGCCCAAGGACCTTATCTCCTAGCCTGGCAATAATTAAAAGATTGATACTGACAAAAAGAGATTCCATTACAAGCTCCATGACCATGGGAATGGCCAGGCTAAAGATAGAACGGTTGATGCTTCCGGTTGTCAGTTCGGTTTTTTTTCCGGCTAATGCTCCATACGCAAATACAGAACCATCTTTTACAAGATGCAGAAACTTTCTCATATTGCCGCGACAGAATTTTTATTCGCTATCTGATACAGTGGATTTGGTAGTGCTCCATCTTTCTTTGGAATAGCAAATGCCTTATTTTCACTGTATCCGTTATTTTTTAAACGCAGGCTGTTGATATAGAATCTTTTGAATGTTGGAACATAAAGATCATATTTTTCGTAACGTTCCTGCAAATGAGGATTGTCATTTTTATAGCTTTCAATACATTCGTGAACAAGGGTCCAGAATTGATTTTCTTTAAAGTCTGAATGCGTGTGCAGGGCATCTGATAAATATCTGAAGAAAGCATCAAACACACCCAGAAGAATAAATAACGGAATATTCTCTTTATTTGAAGACTGGATCAATCCATCTGCCAGATGATCCGGTAATTTTTCTCTTGCTTCTGTAGTTAAAACAATATCATCTACAAAATCTTTGATCACGATTCTTTGTGGAAGTCCATTTTTCAGTACTACCATGATATTCTCTCCATGAGGGGTAACACATAAAGAATGGGTATAATAGATATGAAGTAATGGAATAAGATAAGCATCAAGATAAAGGGTTATCCATTCTTCAATACTTATTCCCGCTTTTTTAGCAAATGCTTCTACCAGTGAATTTCCTTCCTCATCTACGTACAGCAAAGAAGCCATGGTTACCATTTCTTCATCTCCTTTTAAATAATTAGATGCACTTTCACGCCATAAAGCACCTAGGAATTCATTATACTGATAAGGAACATTCTGAATAGCTCCATATTGTGGATGTAAATAAGTAGTTGCTGCTTCTTCTCCCAGGAATATAGTTCCCTTATCTGCTAAATATGCATCATCTTTGATCAATCCTTTTACCCAGTCTGTAATAGATGGTGCAATTTTCATCTGTTTAGGGGAAAGTCCACGGATGTTTCCTGTACTCAAAATAGATACTGCTGTCTTTAAATATCTTTTCTCAGGATTTTTAGTATTGAATAAAGTACGAATACTTTGCTGTGCACTGTATTCATCATTACCTTCTCCCAGAGGAATAAGAAGTCCGTTTGCGATATCACCTGCATAATGGATCTTTAATTTATTTTCCCATTGCCAGGGGTGTACAGGAATAAGATTAAAGTCACTAATTGATTTTCCACTTTCAGAAAGTTTTTGCTTAAAGCTTTCATACAGTTCATGACCGACTTCTGAACGGTAGAACTCTTCTTTTTGAATGTTTTCCAAAGCCTGGAAACTCGATCTGTCCTGATGTGCAGCAAACCATAGAACTTTTAAAGGCTGATCAGCTTCAGGAGAGTAAGTTTGTAGATCCGTAGGAGAAAAACCCAGACGGCTTTTGTTAACGATCACCCAAGGATGTCCTTTCATATGGTGCTCTATAACCTGATAACCGGCTTCAGCTAAATCTTTTGAGGACATTACTCCTTTTTCAAGGATCAGTGCATCACAGTATAAAGTATGTAAAAGCTCTTCTGTATATCTTGCTAACGTATTGGAATCAAGATCGAATACTGGCTGCATTTCCAAAAAGAACTGAGGAACATCGATTGACGAACTTACATTCCCGTTTTCATGTCTTTTAATGCTGTTTTTATCAATAAACCAGTAATCCATAAGTCTTTCCTGGCCACGGAAACTGTAAACTACATTTTCATTTCCTGTTTCAAGTCTGAATACAGTATATCCTTTTTCATCTTCAAAATCGGCTGTTGGTTTTAAGAGTTCTTCATGCATTAATTCTGCAATGGTCTTAGCCATAAGATCTCTGTTAGCTTGCTTCCAGTTTTCCTGGCTGATTATTGTATTGTTTAATGTGTTGTTCATAATAAGTATTAAATAGTGGCAGTTGTGGGTATAGTAGAATATTTTTCGACGTCAAAATCCTGAAAAGCGATTTTCTTTTCGACTTTGTAATATTCTCTTCCGAGAATATCGTTGATGATGTAAGAATTTCGGTATGCAGCCATTCCAAGATCCGTAGAAATATAGCTGTGAGTATGAACTTCTGCATGAAGTACATAAATTTCACCACCATTATGATCTATAGAATAATTTCTGTTGACAGCGTATAAACCAGATGAATCTCTTTTAATTCTAGATTCAATATTCTTTAGGAATGAAGGCTCTTGATAGCGGTATCCTGTTCCTATTACGATGTAATCAGCTTCCTGTTCGTAAGGAATCCCTTGTTCTTTCTGTGTAAATTCAAGGGTAAGACGATCCGGACTGCTGTTATCTACCCTATCCAGCTGACTGTTTGGAATAATCGTGAGCTTTGGATCAGCATTATCAATGTTCAGGTCATAAATAAAATCATAGATCTGATTGATCAGGTCATAATTGATGCCTTTAAACTGAGCCTGTTGTTTGCTTAAAATTGATTTTCTTGCTGCTTCATCCCTGCCGTAAAAATAATCTACATAATCAGGAGAGGTTAGCTCTAAGGTTAGTTTAGCATATTCCATTGGAAAGAATCGATCTGGTCGGGAATACCAGCCTAGTTCTGTATTTTCATTACGGCTCTGAAGCAGGTCATAGAAAACCTCTGCTGCACTTTGTCCTGAACCTATCACAGCTATTTTTTTTCCTTTTGCCAAAAGCTCCTCTTTTCGGTATAAATAAGAACTGGTATGAAGGATGCGTGAATCTTCTTTTGGAATAAACGAAGGGATATGTGGCTGTGTTCCTGTTCCAAGGATCAGTCTTTCTGCTTTATAAACTACCGCTTCTTTAGTTTTGGTATGAACTGTTGTGATGAGATAAAGTCCATCTTCATATATAATATCCACTACCTGTGTTGAAAAACGACACTGCGGTAACTGGCTCACCACCCATTGGCAGTAACGGTTATATTCCTTACGAGGGATGAAGAAATCTTCCCTGATAAAGAATTTATAAAGCCTGTTCGTTTCTTTAAGGTAATTCAGGAGACTTAAAGGATTCGTAGGATCGGCCATGGATACACAGTCGCATAAAAAAGGCGTCTGAAGCGTTACATGATCGATCATCAACCCCGGATGCCAGTCGAAACCGTCTCTCTGGTCAAGGAAAAGTGTTTTTAATTCAGAAATTGGATTGGATAAAGCGGCAAGACCCAGATTGAAAGGTCCGATACCTATTCCAATTACATTATATATTGTTTCGTTATTCATTTTCAGTGATTGTTGCATTGATTTGTACATCTTTGTTTTGAGGGAATTTTTCCCAGTACCATTCTCTGTAGCAGAAATTAAGGTTGGCCTTTTTATGAGGCATTTCAATAACTTTCTCGACTTTAAAACCTACATGTGCTTTATTCATCATCGACGCCAGAGAATCTACAGAACCTTCACCAACCATTTTTCCTACCTCTGATTGAGCAAATACATAATCAACCATCGATTGTGTGGAAGGAGAGACATATTTCTTTTTAGGATCTGTAGGGGCTATGAACTGGTGTGTTCCATAATCTGTAGGAAGTACTTCATAGTAATCTCCTACTATGTCTCTGCATGGCCAATATACTTCAATATTACATGAAGGTTCGCCATTGCTTAATACGATATAACTGTGTCCTTCCTCGCTTGGTAACATCAGACGGTAATAGGTTTCCAGTTCATCAATCGGCCAGTTCATTTGCCATACTTTTACTGCATGTTCACGGTTGAACCATTCATGAAGCATTTCAAGATCCTCATCAAGATCAATCGGACGCATGGTAATGGTAACATCTTCTTTCTCAAAATAGCGTCTGAAGAAAACCTCTTTTCCTTTCGGATTAATCAGCTGATCTGAAAAGAAGTGCTTATGAAGCAGATTGGGTACTCTGGCGTATGAAAGAGAAGAAGCATTGATGCCACCATCCATATCAAGAATGGCTGATTGTAAATTGGCTTTTGTTCCCCAATAGCGATTTGTTAATGCATAGCGGGTGATATCAGATGGATCTTCATGATTCAGCTTTACAAATTCCTTATAAACCTTATCGATAAGATCTCTTTCTTTTACCCATCCTGTTTTACCCAATGATGTAATCAGTGCAGATAAATTACTTACCAAAAGATGATGTGAAATAATATCAAGAAGTCTTTCATCTCTGATAAAAAGTTCTTCAATTTCAATATGATCTTTTAAAAGATCCTCGTATTGGTATCTTGCGCTTTCTCTCAACAGATACCCTTGTCCGTCTCTTACAAAAAGAGTTTCAGGCAATAGATTATCATTCAATCCAATCAGTAAATTCTGCTGATGGGCTTCAGGAGCCATGCCATATTGACTGTAAAGGTGGTTTAAAGGCGCAATAAGAAGCTTGATATAAGCCTCAAACCAAACGCTGATAGCTTCTTCCTTGGTAGTCTCCAGACGATCTGCAACATCTTTGAAAAAACGTTGTACAAAGCTGGATTCATCGGTAGGTTCATCCTGACATAGCCTTGCCAGTAATAATACTTTGTCCTCTGGTTTAAAGGTATTTTCACGGAGTAATAAGTTTAGACTTTCTATATTTTTTCCGTTATGATGTACACTTAATGAAGCAGGTTCCAATAATAATTTAAAATGACTGAAGTTTTTCTCAAATGAATGAGCTACGGTCTTCCACCATAAAGAAGAAGCGTAACCTCTTTTAAGATCTTTAAAACTATTTATTCTTATAGACCCTGTCATCAGAACATGCAAAGAGAACTTAGGCATCCAGGCACTATCCAGGTTGTAAAGAGTTCTTATAGAAGATGTAGAATAGAATTCATCTCCTAATGCTCCGATAGGAATTAGTTTTCGGAGTTGTACCATTTCTTCTCCTTCCTTGGTTGATAGAAAGTACTTTCCTTCCCAAGGGTGGCATGGGGCAATATAAAAATCAGAAAGCATTTCCCCATCCTTTAAATATTCTTTTCTAATGTTTTCAGGTAATGAAACCATACTTTTCAATAATTCCTTGCATGATATTTCCAGGACAGAATTCTCTCGTACACTATGTTTATCGATCAAAAAATATTCAAGTTGGATCGCTTTACCGAATTCAGGGCCGTAGTGAAGCTGCTCTCCTTCCGAAAATCCCATTCTTGATTTTGTAAACGGATGCAGGTTATGACCTATAGGAAGTTGCTGCTCAGATTCTAAAAAAGAATAGGCTGATGTTTTATTATTTTGTGAATTGGCAGCAATAGTCAGTTCCATATTTTTTAAACTGCTGTGAATTCTATCAATGAACTTATCGAATCCTTTTTCATTAAAGCTTTCTGAAAATTCTTTATATACAAATGCCGTCAGCTGATCCAGATCTACTTCAAAAACCTTTTGGTTTTTATGATCAACAGCCCATATTGGAAATCCATAATCATGGAAAGAACTTTCAGAGCGGTAAGAAACAGGAGCAAATAAAAATAGTTCGCTTTTCTTTAAGTCGAATCTTAGATATAATGGATAATTAGTGTTTTGGAGTGCTTTAGCTGTGAGCGTATCATATTTTGGAATCCCTTCGTAGAATTTTCCATTTCCAAGTTCACGAAACATTCCGTTTAACAGGATTCTTGCAGTAATTTCCTGCGCTTTTTTTGCAAACTTAGTTTGTTGTTCCAAAGTCTTCTCCATGAGTTTTTATTTTATTTAAAATTTGATGAACATCCTCAGTTGTAGTGATCGGATTAAGGAAGGTAAACTTGAGGTAGAAATTACCATCAACCTTGGTACTGGCAACAAGGATTTCTCCACTATAGAAAAGTTTCATTTTAATATGCAGATTCAGGGCATTCAGATCTTCAATATCAGATCTCAGATAACGGAATACCAATACACTAAGGTCTGTATGAGATAAAAGTTCAAATTCAGGATCTTCCGTGATCATCTCTGCTACATCTTTAGTAAGATCGATTACTCGGTCTGTGTATTCAGCTAATTGTTCCTGTCCCATCATTCTTAAAGTGAACCATAATTTTAATGCATCAAATCTGCGGGTACTCTGTATGATCGACTTATTGATTTGTGCAGGAATTTCCTCCTCATCCATTTCTGCAGGATTCAGGTAATCTGCATGATGTTTCAGGATTCGCAATTCTCTCTTGTTTTTAACGATAAAAGCACTGCTGCTGATCGGCTGGAAGAATGATTTGTGATAATCTATAGTCACAGAATCTGCTTTTTCTATTCCATTTAATAAATGGCGGTATTTACCACTTAAAAGCAATGCACAACCATATGCTGCATCTACGTGCATCCATATATTGTGATGTGCTGCAATATTGGCAATGTCTTCTAAAGGATCTACATTTCCAAAATCTGTAGTTCCTGCAGTAGCAATAATCCCGATAGGAATATTCCCCATAAGAATTTCCCTCTTCATGTATTTTTGAAGTAAAGTGATGTCCATACGGAACTCACTGTCCGTAGGAACCTTGACGATAGATTTCTCACCCAATCCCATTATTGATGCATTCTTTGAGTTGCTGAAATGAGCTTTATCAGAAATAAAGATTCTAAAACGGCTGGCTTCAGGTGGAAGACCATCCTGTTTAATATTGTGATTTAAATTCTTTTGAGAATAGCAGTCTCTCATCATCACCAATCCCATTAGGTTGCTTTGAGATCCTCCTGCGGTAAAAACACCATCACTTTCAGTTGTATAACCTAATCTTTCTGCAGTCCAGTCGATCAGTTTTCTTTCCATAAAAGTACCTCCGGCACTTTGGTCGTAAGTATCTTGGGAAGAATTGATGGCGCTGACAAGGATTTCTCCGGCCAATGCAGGGATGACGATTGGGCAATTAAGGTGAGCAACATATTGAGGAAGATGAAAAGCTGTGGCATGCTTTACGTAGATATCATCTACCTCATTTAATAACTCTTCATAAGAAGAGAGTTTTTGATTCAGATCGATGTGCTGAACCTTCTTTTTCATTGTTTTAGCTTCGATACCGCTAAATGGTTTGTCGTTTCTATGAAGAAAAGTTCCAACTAGGTTTAAAGTGTCATTGATAGCGGAACGATAGTGATCATAATTATCTTGATGAAAAATGTTTTCAAATTTCCCCGAAAAGTGATTCAAAGTGCTATTTATCACTTCCCCGTGAGGCAAAATTTCGTTGTTCATATATTTATTTATAACGTTGATTGAATAAATTGTGGTTTTTTTATTTCTATATAGAGATGAAGTATCCATCTCGTAATCAATACGTTAAGTTTTAAATTTTTTCATTTTTTGTTTGGTACTTAATTAAAAATTCATAAATTTGACAACCCTATTGTTATTTAGAATAATTAAAAACAAATATAATAATTTAATCCTAACACAAAATTTTTTTTAATGAATTCTTTAAAAATTCTAGAAAAAAGCAGTTTGACTGCAGAGCGGCTACTTCCTGTAGCTATTGAAATTACAGATGGCGAGCGCAAGATGATCATGGAGGCAGTGGATTATCTTGAGAAAAAATATGGTAATTTCGAAAACCGTGAATTTGTAATGCAGGTCCATCAGCTTGCCTCTTACTTTTTACCGGAGAGATTGCTAAAAGTATTGGCTTCTTTTGCCAGTGACTTTTCTGAAAATCAGTATGGGGCTCTTATTTTCCAGGAACTTTTTGATATTGATCAGGAAAAAATAGGCAGTACCCCTGCTAATTGGCAATCAGCAGATTATTCAAAATTCAATCAATATGGATTTGCCTGTGCATTGATACACGGAGCTCTTCCGTCTAAACCGGTACAATATTATTCACAACGTAAAGGAGGTGGATTGATCCATGCGATCATTCCGGATGAAAAAATGCGTGAAACACAGACCGGATCGGGATCTGCAACTGATTTATATGTACATACTGAAGATGCTTTCCTTAAACATCAGGCTGACTTTTTAAGCTTTATGTATATCCGTAATGAGGAGCAGGTGCCATCAACCCTATACTCTATCCGTTCCCATGAAAATATCCGGGAGGAGTACAGACCTTTATTCGATCCTATTTTTAAGATCCCTAAGGATGCCAATTTACAAACCGAAGCAGAAGAAGTAGACACTTTGGATGCGGTTCTGTATGGTAACAGAGATCTTCCTTTTATGCGTTTCGATGCTGCAGAGCAATTGTTTAATCCAGATATCAAGCAGACTGATCTGGCACATCATGCGCTTAGCAAATTCTGGCAGGAAGCAAAAAACCTGATCTATTCAGATTTTACTCCTCAGGCTGGAGATGTTATCGTGGTGAATAACCATTTGTGTGCTCACGGACGATCTGCTTTCCGTGCCGGTGTGAAAAGTATCAACGGTGTCGAACATACCTGTGAAAGAAGAATCATGCTAAGGATGATGAGTAAGGTAAGTCTTCTTGATATGAGAGGACATACACTGAAAGAAGATCCATTCTTTGTTATAGAAGAGCATTTAGGTAAAAACTTTGCGAACTTCTAAGTAATCGAAAGATTTAAATTTTTAATAAAAAATCCTTTCTGAGCATTTGTTCGAAAGGATTTTTGCTTTAAATAATAAAAGAAATAGTATTTTTTTATCTATTCATTTTCTAATTGACGTATTACTTTTTCTAGATCACTTTTATTTAAATCTGTTTCTGTTTTGTTCTTCAAAATCTCTTTAAGTGCCAAAACATGTGCGGTTTTAAAAGCCTTTTCAGAAGTTGTGCTTATATCCGGACTAACTCCGGTATGTTCCCAGTTTCCACCTGTTATTGCTGCTGTTACTTTTCCAGTAGGAATTAATAGAAGATATTTATTCCCAATTATAAACGGATCTACAGGGTTAGCTGCTCCACCGGTATTTTCACCAATTACCTGGGCTAATTTATATGCTTTTAAAAAGTAAGCCAATCCTTCTGCCGCCGAGAAAGATTGTTTACTGGTAAGAATGTAAACATTCTTATTGAGATATTTTTGACCAGGCACTTTTGATAGCGTGTTATTCTGTACTGTTTTTTCTTTATCTCTGAAATAGGTGGAATACAAATTGGTTTTCTCTTTAAAGAAATAGCTGCAAAATAGCAAGAGCATTCCATTATCCCCACCTCTATTTTCTCTAAGATCAATAATTAATGAATTAGTATGGGCCACAAAATCCATTGCTGATGCTAACGTTTTGGCACTCGAATTGGGCTCTGCAAATCCTTTGAAATTAATATAACCAATATTACCTTCTAATCTTTTTACATTCTCAAAGCCAAAATTCTCAAGACTATTGTGAAAATTGTTTGAAGCGGTTATTTCTTTTGTAATTTTCCGATCTTCAGGATTGAAATTCTCCACGTATTTAACAAAAAAGTGTTGATCTTGAGATATTATTCTTAATTGTTTCGTAAGTTCTTCGGCAAGATTTTTTCCATTAAGAGATTCGAAATTTTTCAACTGAAGTTCAGAATCCAGTTTTTTATAAAGATCTTTGTCTAAATAGTGGTCTTTGACCTTTCCCAAAATCTCTTTTATGACCGGACTATTTGTATTCTGACAAAAAGAAGATAAAGAGTAAAGTGAAAAAGCAAGAATTAGTATTTTTTTCATTAGATTAAAATTTAATGTATGGCAAAAATACTTTCGTAGGCAAAGTGAGAATTGTAAAAAAGGAAACTCATTCAAATAAACAACCATATATTTTTCTGTTCAGTATTAACTTTCTTAAAAAAAGTACCCGGAGTTATTTTGGTAAGTTCTTTAAAATCCTTTATAAAATGAGATTGGTCATAAAAAAGATTTTCATAAGATAGTTCTGTCAGGTTTTTTATTTGTTTATTCTGTATCAGTGCCTTTCTAAAACGATGTACTTTCCGATATTCAGAAGCAGATTTAGCGAGATAGCGTTTAGAAATTTTATTGACATACTGACGAGTTATTCCATTCTTCTGAGCGATATCTTCGATACTAATATCAGTTTCAAGGTTCTGCGTTATCTTTTTTACAAAGCTCAGATCCTTCTCTATAAATTTTGAAAGCCAATAATCTTCTAGTTTTTGTATTTGTGTTTCCCGGTCTGATTCATTGAGAATAGAATTCACTATTTCCGGAAAGTCAGAGGCAATGATTTCATCTTCAAGAAATACAATATTCTCATTATTGAAAAAATGATATATTCCTAATGGTTTAAAATAAATCGTAATTTCATTGATAGCTTGTATGTAGTATATCTCAGTAGAGCTGGTACACCGCGAAACGAGGTCAACAAGTACATTTTCTTCAGGAGATTGGGAAATTTCTATTTTATTTTCATTCTCCATTACTTCAGCATTCTGGCAAGCTGATACAATAAAAAAGTTATTGGGAAATGTAAGATACCGTAAGGCATGATCAGGATCATCTTTAGACATAAAATAATATCCCTGGATATATTTTCTTAGTACTGGATTCGCAGGTTGGTAAAAATGGATTTTCATTAATATTATGTACAGAAATAAAATAAAGGTCTTTATGGTAAAAATACAAATAGAAAAGAAGAAACCCGAAGAAATTCTTCAGGTTTTATGCAATGATTCTTTTTTTTTAAAATATCTCACTAAATACCGCATCCATCAGCATCACAGGCATTCTCTCCATTAGAAAGATCGGTAAATGATGAAACAGTTTCTTTGTATGTTTGCTGAAGTGCATTTTCAAAAACGTCAACAGGTTGGGCTCCTGATACAGCATATTTACCATTTAAAACGAAAAACGGGACACCTGTAATTCCATTATTTCTTGCCTGTTGAATATCTTCATTCACTTCATGAGTAAATTCCTCTGAAGTTACAGCCTGCTTTGCTTCCTCTCTGTCAATACCCAATGAGTCTGCAATAGATACTAAAGTGTCAGGATCACCTACATTCTTACCGTCAATAAAGTGAGCAATAAATAATGCTTCTTCCATTTCATTAGACTTATGATACTTTTTTGATAAGTGTAGAAGTTTATGAGCAGAAAAAGTATTGGTGATTAAAGCTTTTTCAAAATTAAAATCAATTCCCGCACCTTTACCCATTTGTGCTACCTGGCTGATCATTTGACTAGCCTGAGCCTCAGGAAATCCTTTCTTTTCTCTAAAATAAGTAAGGGTGTTTTTCGTTTCTGATGGATTCAGTGTCGGATCCAGTTGAAAACTCTTCCACTCTACTTCTACCTGATCTTTAAAGGGTAACTTTTCTAAAGCCTGTTCAAAATTATTCTTTCCTATATAGCAAAACGGACACATAACATCCGACCAGATTTCTATTTTCATTGTATTTCTTTTGATAAATTTAATCCTGCAAAGTTACCAAATATTTTTAATGTAACAAAATTTATTACATTTAACTGTTTCTTGCTGTCACCATTTTCTTTTTTCTCTCTATCATGCTTCTTAACCCTATCATCAGTAAGGCTAGCAGTCCAAAAAAAAGCCCGATCCATGGATTATACTGAACGTCATAACGGATAATCATCCAGCCTCCGAGTGTTGTTCCAAGAGTTACTCCCAAATTACCAAATGAAGTAGCCAGACTATTGGCAAACTCCAAAGAATTCGGTGCTGAAGAGATCATATAAGTGGACGCATTAAGAAAACTCGGGGAATACAGAAACCCCCAAACTCCAATGGCAATAATAGTTATGATCATAGTTCCATCAGACCAATATAGAAGTACAGGCATAATAATAGTTCCTGAAAGAAAAAAAGCTGTAGTAAGTGTTATATTTTTGCTAAGCATTTTTCCCGCGATCCAATTGGCAATGACCCCGATAATTCCAAATAAAAAAAGCATATAACTCACCATGGTAGAATCCATCCCCTTAGCTTTATTCAGATAATCTGCAAAATAACTATAGGTAGAAAACCAAGCGGTAATCATAAAAAAATTCATTGCTGTGCTGATTATAAAAGTAGGCTGTGTAAGTATTTTAATCTGGCTTCCGTATGTTTTCTTTTCTTTTACAGGCATAGAGGGCAATACACAATAAATGGCTATTAGTGCAATTAAACTTACAATGGACTGGATGAGAAATGAATATTCCCATGACCACAAACTAGCAATCCAGGTTGCAAAAGGAACCGTAGTAACCATTGCAATAGCTACCCCACTAAATACAATGCTCATAAGTTGATTACTGTATTTTTTATCAGCCTGTGATACCGCAACAGACAATGCTGTTGCAATATAAACAGGCTGTAAGAAAGCAGGTAAGATTCTTACAAGCATTAAAAGCCAAAACGGAGGAGAAAAATAAGAGACAATTCCGGTGATAAGAAATATAAATATCGCAGTAAACATTACACTTTTACGGTTAAATCCTGATGTCAATAAGGTCATAAAAGGTCCTGTTAAAGCAATGATTAAAGCGAAAGCACTTAGTAAATAGCCTGCTTTATCTATGCTTATTTTGTAATAGTCTGCTATTTGTGGTAAGATTCCAATGACTCCAAATTCGGTCGTAATGACTGCAATAAACCCCAGACATCCAATATATGCATACTTTTTCATCCCTGCTTTTCTGTGATGGTTTCAAAATTCTGACTGGCAAAAATCGCCATCTCATCTACAGCTTTCTGAACTTCATTTAGAATTTCTCCCATATGCATAAAGCCATGAACCATATCTTTATAGAAGCTGATATGGACAGGAATCCCTGTATCTTTCATATGCTGTGCCAGTTCTTCTCCTTCATCTCTTAATGGATCATGCTCTGCTAAAATAACCATAGTAGGGGGTGTATTTTTAAAATCTTCAATTAGTATAGGAACTGCTAAAGGAGCAGGTTGGTTTTCTCCCGTAGGATAATAATGTTTCCAGGCTTCAATTCCACCTTTTTTGTTTAAAACAGGTCCATTTTCATAGATTGACCAGGAGTTTGTATTGAGTTTATTATCAGCTGCAGGATAAATTAAGATCTGAAACTTAAACAGTTCCCCTAGCTGTGTTGAAACACTGGTAGCAAGTGCTCCACCTGCACTGTCACCTATGATCCCAATCTGATGCCTGTCGATCCCCAGAGATACAGCATTATCAACAACCCATTTTACCACATGAGTACAATCATTGAGTCCGGCAGGGAAAGGATGCTCCGGAGCCAATCTATAATCTATAAAAATGACAACTGACCCAGTTTTATTGGCTAATTTCCGAACGACAGCATCATGGGTTTCAAAGCCCCCCGCAATAAACCATCCTCCATGTATATAGATGATGGCTGAAGAGCTTGGATTTTCCCTTCCTTTTGGACGATACACTCTAGTTGGTATTTCATGTTTTCCGTGGGTAATATTGAATTCCTCAATCATCTTTACAGCCTCTTTTTTTTCACTCAATTGAAACGTCATGGTATCAAGGTATTTTCGGGTTTCTTCTAATGGATTAAGTGCATTGAATAGCTGTATTTTTTCTAAATGATTTAAAATTTGAGTTATCGGTAATGTTAATTGCATTTTTCTTTTTATTTTATGTTAAATATTTTATTGCAGGAAACTTTAGCGCTATTGTTCCCATTACTGAATATTTTCAGTTTGCAGGGACAAAATTAATTTTCAAATCTTACATTTGCACTGTATACAGTGAATTGTATGGGACTAACAAATTTGTAAGCCATGGGGGAAATAAAAGAAAATTCGACAAATAGCATCAATAGAAAATACATACAGGAATGTGATCTGTCGTATGCAGTTTGTAAAATTGGAGGAAGATGGAAATTATTGATATTAAATCAATTAAAGGATAATAAATTGCGCTTCAGTGAAGTCCGCGACCGAATTTGCGGAATCACAGAAAGAATGCTGACGCTACAATTGAGAGAGCTGGAAAAAGAAAGTCTTATCAAGAGAACTGTGTATGCTGAAGTTCCAACAAGAGTAGATTACGAATTGACAGATATTGCCAGAGAACTGATCCCGATATGGGAAGTGTTGGAAAAATGGGGTGAGAAACACCGGAAATTAATAAAAAACGGACATTAACAACTGATCTTAAAAATTAAAGGAAATCACAAATAGTATTTTAACCGGACACAATTAAGAATTACTGGTCACTTTTTTATTAAATAATATGTGGGCTATCAAAGCCAGAAGTCCGAAACTAGCCCCTACAAAACATACTCCATTCCACTGTGCGTAATGCCAGGCAATGGAAGCCAGCCAGGTTCCAAGTGATCCACCAATGAAATAACAAACCATATAAACGGTATTTAATCTGTTGACTGCATTGGTTTTAATTAAAAAATAATTGGTCTGATTCATAATATGGCTTGATTGAACACCAAGGTCAACAAGGATAACACCTACAATCAATCCCCAATAGGTTTCACCTGCAAAATATGTAAATGCCCAGCTTCCCAGTACGATAAGTAATGAATACAGGATGATCCTGTTCAGATCCATAAATTTTTGAAATTTCCCAACTTTAGCGGCAGCTAATGCTCCAACGGCTCCTGCCAATCCGAAACTTCCTACAACAGATGAACCGGCATTAAAAGGAGCTTTTTCCATATGAAAAGCCAGAGATGTAAACAATGCACACATTGAACCGAAAGCCATTGCTCCACGGAAAGAGGCCAATTGTAAAACAGGTTGTGTTCTGGCTAAGTGAAATACAGAGCGCATCAGTTCTTTATAAGTCCCTTTGAAATTAGGAAGCAGATCCGGAAGCATTTTATATACCGCGATCCAGACAACGATCATTACACCCGCAGCAATGCCAAACATGGCTCTCCAACCCCATATTTCACCCACAATTCCACCTACAAAACGTGATAAGAGAATGCCCATCAGTAAACCTGACATCACCACTCCAATATTGGAAGACCGCTCTTCATCAGATGAGAGCTCAGCAGCGATAGGCACAAAAAGCTGGGGAATTACAGAAGTCATCCCAATTAGTAAACTGGCAGCATAAAGCATCCACAAATGAGTGGCAAAAGTCATCCATAAAAGAGATCCGAAAACCAGAAAAAGATCTGCCAGTATCAGTTTTTTACGTAGAAATTTATCCCCAAGAGGGACAATTAGTAAAAGTCCTAATGCATATCCTACCTGAGTAAGTACAGAAATTTTACTTGCTGCACTTTCAGAAACATCCAGGTCGTCAGAAATAAGAGCCAGTAAGGGTTGGTTATAATAATTATTTGCAACTACCAGTCCTGAAATAATAGCCATTAGCCAGATTACAGTACGTGAAATACCAGGAGATGAGCTCGTCTGCATAGCAAAATTTTAAATTTAAATTTAATGAAAGAAATTAGTGAACTAAAGAATGGAATATCTTTTAGATAGACACAAAGATACCTATTTATATGAAAAATATTTCTTAAAGATCCAGCTGTCTTTGAAATTCTTCCAGATATTTTGCAATATGAAGACCGTCAGCCAGACCGTGATGTGCTTCAATAGAAACAGGCAGGTATTTTCTCCCCTCGCGGATACTAAATTTTCCAAACGTAATTTTGGGGATAGATTCTGTTGGATCAAGATTAGTAGGATGTAGCAAAGCACTGAAAGTATTCCACGGAATGGTAGAATGTCTTATTAAAGCTTTAGTCACAGTATCGGTACTCAATCTTAACCCTGAAGAATTTTGTACCGCTTTAACTTCTTCCTGAAGTTCAGCATTAAAAGTTTCAAATTGTTCTGAAAAAGGAATAAATGAAAAACCAAAGGTTCCATCAGCTCGGGCAATGGTGGTTCCGGCGTGGATGACATCAAATAGAACAACCTGATCATCTACGATCCGCATTTTTAATTCATCCACAGAATTTATTGCGGCCATTGATTTATGAAGGTAATAGGCAAAAAAAGAATAGCCATTTGCTTTTACCGTATCATAAGCCGTAGTACAATCTACTTCTGTTGTAAAACCAAAATATGGACTTGCCATTTTTGAAAAAAAATTAAAATGTTCTTTTCTGTTCCATTGTTCAACATCGATGATCTTCATTTTACTTACTGCTTTATCATTTCTGCAAATTTCCGTAAGTTTTCTGATTATAAAAAATTCCAAGATGAAAAATTTAAGCTTATTTCTACCATAAGATTGATATGTAATATTTATATTAATTAATGAATTTAAATAATAAAGGATCTGATTTAAATATTGTTTAACCACATATTTCCCTAAATTTATATGATGTAATAATGATAAAGTTTCAGAGTACAAAATGTGCAGTTTTAACACAAATCATCGATGTCAATTTATGATAAGTTGCTGTCTGTCATCAATACTTTTTACATTATACATTAACACAAAAAATATGAATTACAGAAAATTAGGATGCAGTGAACTGGAAGTCTCAGCGATCACGCTTAGAGCTTGGGCTACTGGAGGTTGGATGTGGAAGAGCAAAGATCGAAAGGAAGCTGTTGAAGCAATTAAAGCGTCTCATGATGTTGGAGTGACTTCTATTGATACTGCCCCAATTTATGGACAGGGAGCCAGTGAGGAAATTGTTGGAGAGGCTATTAAAGGATTTTCTCGTGATAAAGTTCAAATTCTCACAAAATTCGGGATGCGTTGGGATTTGGAGAAAGGAGATTTTGCAATGAAAAGCTATGATCATAATGGAAATGCGATCGAAGTTTATAAATATGCGGGAAAAGAAAGCATTATTTATGAATGTGAACAAAGCTTAAAGAGATTAGGAACTGATTATATTGATCTGTATCAAATTCACTGGCCAGATTCTACCACTCCCATCGATGAAACTTTTGAGGCTGTTTTAAAATTAATAGAACAGGGAAAAGTGCGTTTTGCAGGAGTTTGTAATTATACTGCATCGCAGATACAGCAAGCCGAAAGAACGCTTCCTTTGGTTTCTAACCAAATTCCATTCAATATGGTCAACCGCACCGTTGAAAGTGAAACAGTTTCTTACTGCATAGATCACAACAAGTCTGTATTGGCTTACAGCCCATTAGAAAGAGGATTGTTAACAGGGGAAATACATTCCGGTTATGAGTTTAAACCCGGTGATCATAGAGCTAGTTTACCTCATTTTCAACCCCAGTTTGTTGAAAAAACAAATGTCTTTTTAGATAAAATTAAACCTATTGCAGAACAGCATAATGCAAGTTTGAGTCAGTTGGTTTTAAGATGGACTATTGAAAGACCTGGAATCACTATCGCCTTAGCAGGAGCCAGAAATGCGGAACAAGCTGTTCAAAATGCAAATGCAATTCATATTAATTTAAGCAAAGAAGAACTGAAAACAATCGATGATCTGGTAAATACTTTTTAAAAACTAAAGATTAAAAGTTGAAATTATCGACCATAATAGTCTTTTCTATTTACTCTTTACTCTCATTATCATTAATATTATAAAAGCTATGGAAAATACAAAATTAGGGTTTATTGGATTAGGAAATATGGGAAATCCAATGGCCAAAAATCTGGAAAAAGCGGGATTTCCGCTATCTGTTTATAACAGAACAATTGAAAAAGCGGAAGACTTTAAAGAAAAATCAACAGTTTACAGTAAGGTTTCAGATGTGATTAAAAACAGTGATGTTATTTTTACAATGCTGACCAATGATGATGCAGTAAGAGCAGTATATGAAGAAATACTATCAGTAGATATTCATGGTAAACTGTTCGTTGATATGAGTACTATTTCTCCTGAGGCAAGTAATGATATTTCTTCCGCTGTTAAAATAAAAGAAGCCGGATTTATTGATGCTCCTGTTGCCGGAAGTACAAAACCTGCTGCTGATGGTACCCTGATTATTATGGTAGGTGGCGAAGAAAAAGATGTAGAGCGTGCACAACCTTATTTACAAAAGCTTGGAAAAACCATCAAGCATTTGGGAGAGAATGGAAAAGGAATTGCTGCAAAATTATCAGTAAACTATTTCATATCTACCCTATATCAAGGACTTGCTGAGACTGTTTTATTTTCGGATAAGCTAGGAATAGAACGTAAAGATATGCTGGACATTATTAATGAGAGCGCAAGTGGTAGTGGTGCTACAAAAGTTAAAACACCATTACTGGTGAATGATAACTATGAACCGGCATTTGCATTAGATCTTATGTTAAAAGATATTCTTCTCGCCAAAAAAGCGGGAGCTGATTATCCATTATCAAAAACATTAATTGATACCTACCAGTCGGCTCATGATGCGGGATTTGGAAAAGATGATGTGATCGGTATTATCAATTATCTGAAAAAATAATCATTATAAAAACATGGTATGAACACGGATATTTTTAAAGGAACTCTTTGGACTGCTAAAAAAGTAGATGAGATCTATATTGTAAGTGTAAAAGACAGGTCAGGTATTGTAGAAGCATTGACGGACTTTGTTAAGGTTCAAAAAATACAGTCCGGAGAGATAACAGGAATAGGTGCAGTAAGCGAGGCAACACTTCGGTTTTTTGTTCCTTCGACAAAAAATTATGTCGATAAGACTTTCAATGAACAAATGGAGGCCTCTAATATTTCAGGAAATGTTTCAGTAATGGATGATAAACCACTACTCCATTTGCATATCACGTTGGGAAGACAGGACTATACCGCTTTGGCAGGACATCTCTTGGATGCAAAGATCCGCGGTGCAGGAGAATTTATTTTTTATCCTTTGAACACAAAAATGGTAAAAGTTAAAGATGATGAAGTTGGGATTAATTTTTATGATTTTGAAAAATAATGCTCCAAATCCAATCATAAAAGATACTATATATAGGCACTTTTGTATGCATAAAAAGAGAACTTAACAAATACAAACAATGAAATTGGTTTTGAAGCCATCAGAAAATCAAGCCATCCACGATTTGGTTATACCTTTGGTGGATTCAGTTAAGTAGAATTTTATTTTCCTTATGATCTTTGTATCATCAATTAAGATCAAAAAATAAAGAAAATGGAAACAAAAAAAGTATGGTTCGTTACTGGTGCCTCTAAAGGATTGGGACTTAATTTAGTTAAAAAATTACTAGCCGAAGGATATCGTGTAGCAGCAACGAGTAGAAATGCGGATTCTCTGATTAAAGAGATTGGTAGTGCATCTGAAACATTTTTACCCCTGGAAGTCAATTTGAAAGAGAATTCAAGTGTTAAGGAGGCTGTTGAAAAAAGTATAGCTCATTTTGGACAACTTGATGTTATTGTAAACAATGCCGGATATGCGCAGGTTGGTTCTTTAGAAGAGCTTTCTGATGAGGAATCACGTGAAAATTTTGATGTTAATGTATTTGGAGCATTAAATGTTGTCAGAAATGTAATGCCTTATTTACGAAATCAGAGATCAGGAAATATATTTAATATTTCTTCAGTAGCAGGTTTCTCCGGTGGTTTTGCAGGTTGGGGGATCTATTGTTCCACCAAGTTTGCTATGGCAGGATTTACAGAAGCACTGGCAGAGGAAGTTAAAGAATTTGGCGTAAAAGCTACTGTTGTATATCCTGGATATTTTCGTACAGAATTTCTTACAAAAGGATCAATCAGAACTCCTGAAAATGCTATCGAAGATTACAAAATGGCACGTGAATCTCAACAACTGCATCTTGATACCATTAATGGAAATCAGATGAATGATCCAGAAAAAGGAGCAGAAGTTCTCATTGCGATGAGTAAAGAAGAGCATCCACCTGTACATTTGTTATTAGGAAATGAAACGATTGATTTACTTAAAAATAAAATCGATATCCTAACCCAAGATGCTGAAAAATGGAAAAATTATACCCTATCTACAGCTTATACTGAACTTTCATAAAAAGTACCTATGAACAATACGATAGAAGAAACAAAAGAATATATCGGAATGTGGGTAACCAAAGACGGTCACATCCGCCATGAATTATTACCCGACAATCGATACGACGAAGCCCGTGGTTCGCGTGAAAGTGCCTACCAGGGAAGTTATTGGGTTTCAGGAGATCATATTGATTATAAAGATGATACTGGATTTACCGCAGACGGCGACTTTAAAGATGGGATATTATACCACGGTGGTATGGTTTTTTATAAAGAAAATTGATTTACTAAATTAGCACGATGGAAAAGATGTTTCGCTTTAATTCGATTTCCGAGTTTCATAACTTTTGTAATCTACCTGGTCCTGAACATCCATTGATCAGCCTGATTGATTACAGTAAGGTTTCTTATCCTATAGATGATAATGAAATGAAATGGATTCAGAATTTCTATTCTGTAGGCTTAAAAAGGAATGTTAATGCCAAATTCAACTATGGCCAGCAACAGTATGATTTTGATTCGGGGGTTCTGTCATTTGTTTCTCCACTTCAGTTTTTAAAAGTAGAGATCAATCAAAATGTAAAAGTAGAGCCAACGGGCTGGATACTTCTTATACATCCTGATTTTCTATGGAATACTTCACTGGCAAAAAAGATAAAATCGTACGAGTTCTTTCAATATTCAGTAAATGAAGCTCTTTTTTTGTCAGAAAAAGAAGAAAATGCAATCGCTGAAATTCTAAAAAACATTGAAAAGGAATATCAATCCAACATCGATAAGTTCAGTCAGGAATTGATAATTGCCCAATTAGAATTATTGCTTATCTATTCCGAACGATTTTATGAGCGACAGTTTCTAACCAGGAAAAAATCCAATCATGAGATTCTTGAACGATTTGAAGAGACCTTATCCCGGTATTTCAATAATGGGCATATCCCGGAAAATGGTTTGCCTACGGTAAAAGCTATTGCTGAAGAAATGAATATATCCCCCAATTACCTTGGAAGCTTATTACGGATTCATACGCAGCAGAACACCCAACAGCATATCCAGAACAGACTTATTGAATATGCTAAAGAGCGGTTGAGTACCACGAATTTGTCTGTTAGTGAAATTGCTTATGAACTTGGTTTTGAACATCCACAATCATTTAGTAAACTTTTCAAACAAAAAACGACCCAATCCCCTTTGGAATTCAGAAAATTTTTCTCGTAAAAGCATTTACGAAATGACCATATACAAGGTGAGCTGTTTATTGCAGCTCATCTTTTTTTAACTAATTTATTCTGTTAGATTCTTGTATAAAAGAAAGATACGTTTTTAACCTTGCATGAAAGAAAGTATCTGTCATAAATAGAACCAGGAATAGAATAATAAAGCCAAATGAGAGACCCTTCATGTAGCAGCTGTCAAAAAGTAAATATATGGAAAGTATAAATAGAGAAAGCCAAATTGTTTTAAAAATGACATAACTCTTACTATCTTTTTTCGCTTTGATGTATTATTTCGTAAGAGTCAGCTGATGATTTTTTGAATATTCTTTTTCAACCCTTTGTATCTCTTTACCTTTGGTTACCACAAGATAGCCTCCATAACTTAAAAGCATTAATGATAAAATACTTAAAGGGATAATAAGCCCTTTAAAAAAGACATCACTTGTTTTAGTTGAATAAAAAATAAGAGGAACACAAAAAATAATAATACCGGCTATCATCAGTTTAGCCTGAATTAAGTCTCCTTTAGTCCAATTACTAAACTGTTGAATAAAATCCATTATAATACAATTGATAAATTAATTCTAATCAGACTTCAGTGGTTGTTACTCCAAATTTCTTTTTAAACGAATAATAGAAATGCGACAAATTCTCAAACCCAAGATCAAGATAAATATCAGTGGGTTTTTTATTTTGATGTTTAATTAAATAATAGGCTTCTTCCAATCGTTTTTCTTTAAGCCATTTTTGGGGAGGTATGCTGAATGCTTTTTGAAAATCACGCTTAAAACCAGATAGACTGCGACCTGTTAATTTTGCAAAAGCTTCGACAGGTAAGTTGAAAATAAAATTCTGATTCATGAATTCTTTTAAATCAGTTTTATAGGGCTCAGAAAAATCAAAAAGCAAATTCTTAAAATCAGGATTACTTTGTAAAAGAAGCTCAATTGCTTCCTTTACTTTTAACGAAGCTAGTTTTGAGCTTGCATTTTTAGTTTTATCAATATAGGGAATCAGAGAAACAAAATACTTCGTAAAAAAATCATCCGACTCAAAAAAGAATTTTTGTTTATTCTTAAATTCGTTATCAACAATAATTTTGTTTTCTGCTGCATATTGCTGAAGTGTATTTTTATCCAGAGTAATTGAAATAAATTGATACTGGGTTTCTTTAGAAGGATGTTTTATAGTTCTTACAAGTTGATTTTTTCTGACCAGAACGACTGTGTTTTCTTTAATAATAGTCTTGCCCTGATCATGAAAAGCATGAGTCTCACCAGATAATTGGAATCCTAAAAAATGATCTGGAATAAATTCTTCCATTCCCCTGTATTTTTCAAAAGCACAAGAGTATACCAATCGATCAAATATTATTTCAGAACTTTTTGTCATAATACAAATATCTGAAATTTAAAAAATACCAGCAGCCCCTTTGTTTGCTATTTCCTTATCCTGCTCCGGCGAACCTCCGGAAGAGGCAATAGCTCCTATTATTTTTCCCTCTTTATTTTTAATAACCACGCCACCTGCTATTGTTAAAAGTCCGTCGTTAGAATTTAACATACCATATCCATGAATGTCAGCACCTGAAACAATAGTGCCCATTGTATCACTGTCGACACCGAACATTACTGCAGTTCGGGCTTTTTTAATAGCAAAATCGATGACGCCATAAACGCTGTCCAGTCTTGCAAATGCGACCAAATGTCCTCCTGTATCTACTACGGCAAGGCTTACAGGAATATGTAAAGATTTTGCTTTTTCTATGGATGCATTTATTGCAATTGTTGCTTCAGAATAAGTGATATTCATTTGTTTTTTTTATTTAATGATGTTAAATGAATGCGTAAACAAAAATATTTACGCATTCTCTGAATATTGAATATTGTGTTTTAACTTTTTACACTCCAGGCTTCTGTTTGTAATTGTTTTACAAAATCCTCTGTTTCTTTAGGGTGTAAATTTCTGAAATTACTATGATCATCTAATGCAACATTTACAATTACATCAGCCATAGATTGTGGATCAAGTTGGTTGGCAAGAGCTTCAGTAGTTCCTGCAAAAACTGATTCTGGGGTGAAATTTACCTTAGGATCATACCAATGCATAATAGAATCTACTCCCCTATCATTAAATCCAGTTCCAAAAACTCCCGGATTACAGGTTGCTATTTTGATGTTAAAAGGTTCTAATTCTGTCTTAAGACCTTCTGCGATAGCCTCTAAAGCATGCTTTGAAGCACAGTAAGCAGCAACGTAAGGAACAGTCCAAAGACCTCCCATTGATGATGTAAAAACAATTTTACCACCTTTCTTGTCGATAAATTTTTTAATAAAACCTTGAGCCAGCTCCAAAGCTCCGAATACATTTACTTCAAACATAGAACGGATCAGATCCAGAGGCTGCTCAGCAATAGGTCCTCCTTCCATGATACCGGCATTACTTATTAAAATATCAATATCATATTTTTTTAAAGTATAAGCAATGTCTTTAGGATTGGTCACATCTAATTTATCAACAGTCATCTGAACACCTTGTTCTTTGGCTTCTCTTATTAAATCACTCATCTGCGGGTAAACCTGTGTCGTCGCAATGACATGGTGTCCCTTTTTAGCTAGATCGAAAGCTGCAATTTTACCAAAACCACTTGCAGCACCTGTAATTAAAATTGTTTTACTCATTTTGTATTTTTTATTCTGTTTAGTTAGTAAAACAAATTTCAACTTTATGTGAACTTATGTTATTGGTGGAAAGCCCAATGTTTTATTGCTGGAAAGTTCAATCTAAAAAAATGTTATTTTTAAATATTTATTGGTGATTGGTCAGCTTTTTGAATGATAAAATCAACCAAAGTCATATAAATACCAAAAGTTTTTATAGATCATAATATATTATTCATTGAAACTAATTACATTCACAAAAAAAGGAATTTATTGTCCTCAAGGTCAATTTTACATAGATCCCTGGCGGCCTGTCGATCTGGCGGTGATCACTCATGGACATGCAGATCATGCCCGTTGGGGAATGAAAAAGTATTTTTGCCACCATTTTACCAAACCTATTTTATACCAAAGAATAGGACCTGAAATTGAATGCCAGAGCGTAGGTTATGGTGAAGTTACAATAATTAATGGAGTCAAGGTTTCTCTACATCCTGCAGGCCATATCATAGGATCTGCCCAAATCAGATTAGAGTATAAAGGATATGTAAGTGTAATTTCAGGAGATTATAAAGTTCAGGATGATGGATTAAGTACTCCTTTTGAATTGGTAAAGTGTCATGAATTTGTGACTGAAAGTACTTTTGGGCTTCCCATTTACAACTGGTTGGAAATTGAAGATCTTAATAAAAAACTTCAAAATTGGGTATTAAGAAATAAAGAAAACGGGAAAACATCTGTTTTTGTGGGCTATTCTCTTGGAAAAGCACAACGTATTATGAAGGCAATAGAAGGATTAGGAAAAATCCATGTTCACTATTCTATTGGGAAGCTCAATGAAGCTTTTGAAAGTGTGGGAATAAAACTTCCTGAATATGAGGTTCCTGACTTTAAAGAAAGTACCAAGCATCTGCAAAGTGAAATTGTTATTGTTCCGCCGGCTTTATTAGACAGTAATATCATTCGTAAAATACCCGAAGCGGCGACAGCCATCTGTTCAGGATGGATGCAGGTTCGGGGTGCCAGAAGATGGCGAAGTGCTGATGCAGGATTTGCAATGAGTGATCATGCAGATTGGGGTGGATTACTGCAGGCTGTAAAAGCTACTGAAGCAGAAATTGTTCATGTTACCCATGGGCAAACGGAAGTTTTTTCAAAATACTTAAATGAAATAGGTGTTAAAGCTGATGTTGTACAAACTCAGTTTGGTGAGGATGAAGAAGAGGCTGAAAAAGAAAACATTGAAAATCCTGAGCCATGAAACATTTTGCAGAATTGATCAATGCTTTGGAAAGCACTAATAAAACCAACGCTAAAATAGATGCGATCATCGATTATCTTGAGCGTGCACCTGAAGAAGATAAAGTATGGTTTATTGCTTTGTTTACCGGCAAAAGACCCAAAAGAAATGTCAATACAAATTTAATGAAGGAATGGGCATTGGAAATTACCCAACTTCCCTTCTGGCTTTTTCAGGAGAGTTATTCATCTGTAGGTGATCTTGGTGAAACACTTTCCTTAATTCTGCCACAGCCTAGAGAAAAAATAGAGCGGACTCTTTCACAGTGGATGAATGACATTGTAAATCTGAAAGATAAAACTGAGGCCGAAAAAAAAGAATTCGTTTTACAATCGTGGAATGGGCTGGATTATACGGAGCGACTGATTTTCAATAAATTATTAGGTGGAAGCTTCCGTATAGGTGTTTCCGATAAAACATTGATCAATGCTCTGACAAAATATTCAGGGCAGGAAGCAAGTGCATTAATGCATAGCATGATGGGAAAATGGAATCCTGGTGAAGTTTCTTTTCAGGAATTGATCTCAGCAGAAAAAGTGAATGCTGACAACTCTCGTCCTTACCCATTTTGTCTCGCCTATCCTTTGGAAAAAGAACTTTCCGAATTGGGAGAACCTAACGAATGGCTGATCGAATATAAATGGGATGGAATACGTGGTCAGATCATCAGAAGAAATGATGAAGTTTTCATCTGGTCCCGGGGTGAAGAACTGATCACGGAACAGTTTCCTGAAATTGTAGAAGCTGTAAAGGCTATGAAAGGGAATTTTGTTTTAGATGGAGAAATACTTGCGGTAAAGGATGGTAAGGTTTTAAATTTTAATGAATTACAGAAAAGATTAAATAGAAAAAATGTTACTAAAAAGATGCTTACTGATATTCCTGTTGAAGTATTTGCTTATGATTTAATTGAACTTGAAGGCAACGATCTACGGGTGAAGCCTATCTCTGGAAGAAGAGCTATGCTCGAAGAATTATTCCTTAATGAAGATCCTGAAAAAATTCGGCTTTCAAGGGTTATTGAATTTGAAAAATGGGAAGAATTAGATCAAATCAGAGAATGTTCAAGGGATATTAATAGTGAGGGATTAATGCTTAAACAAAAGAATTCTCCTTATCATTCAGGACGGAAAAAAGGCGACTGGTGGAAATGGAAGATCAATCCAATGACCATTGATGCAGTATTGATCTATGCCCAGAAAGGAAGTGGAAGGCGAAGTGCTTATTATACTGATTATAGTTTTGCTGTAAAAAATGGAGATTCTCTGGTAACAATTGCGAAGGCCTATTCAGGGTTAACGGATAAAGAAATTATGGAGGTCAGTCGTTTTGTAAATAAGAATGCTATTGAAAAATTTGGGCCGGTCCGCACAGTAAAAGCTGAGCTTGTTTTTGAAATTGCTTTTGAAGGAATAGGCTTCAGTAGTCGCCATAAAAGTGGTGTAGCATTGCGTTTTCCAAGAATCGTACGGTGGCGGAGAGACAAAACGGTAAATGAAATAGATGATCTTGAAGAAATAAAAAAACTGATACAATAATTTGACTGCTTTTGAAAATACCAATGGATTTAAGGTCATTCAGCAATGGATGGCTGAAAAAGGTAATTCCCCTTTCAAATTTCAGACAGATACCTGGTGGAAGTTTGGAAATGGATACAGCGGAATGGTTATTGCGCCAACAGGATTTGGAAAAACTTATTCTGTATTTTTAGCCCTGATCACTGATTTTCTCAATCATCCTGAAAAGTATAAAAAGGGACTGAAAATGATCTGGATCACTCCTCTTCGATCCCTTTCTAAAGATATTGCAAAGGCAATGGAAGAGGCTATCAATGAGATAGGACTGGATTGGACTGTTGGAGTGAGAAATGGCGATACTGATCCCAAAACAAGGCAGCAACAGGTCAGAAATATGCCAGATATTCTAGTGGTAACTCCTGAAAGTTTACATCTTCTTTTGGGTCAAAAAGATCATTTGAAATTTTTCAAAAATCTCCATTGCATTGCGGTTGATGAATGGCATGAACTATTGGGTTCCAAACGGGGTGTAATGGTAGAACTGGGTATTTCACAGGTTAGAAAGTATGTTCCTTTATTAAAAATTTGGGGAATTACAGCAACAATCGGTAATCTGGATGAAGCACTGGAGGTCTTAATTCCATATGATATCAAAAAAACAAAAATTACTGCGAAACAGCAGAAAAAAATTGACATCATTCCTGTATTTCCGGATGAAGTCGAAATTTTACCATGGGCAGGGCATTTGGGGGCTAAGCTTGCTGATAAAATTGTTCCTATTATTCTTGAATCTAAATCTACGATCGTATTTACCAATACCCGGAGTCAGAGTGAAATGTGGTATCAGTTATTGCTTAATGCATATCCTGATTTTGCGGGCCAGATTGCTATTCATCACAGTTCTATTGATGCTCATTTAAGAATCTGGATCGAAGATAATTTAAGCAGTGGTAAATTAAAAGCTGTTGTTTCTACTTCATCTTTAGATTTAGGTATCGACTTCAAACCTGTTGATACTGTGATTCAAATAGGTTCTGCTAAAGGTGTGGCCAGGTTTCTGCAACGCGCCGGACGAAGTGGACACTCTCCTTTTGAAACCTCTAAAATCTATTGTGTTCCCACACATTCTCTGGAACTGATTGAAGTGGCTGCCTTAAAAGAAGCCGTAAAACAAAAAGTTATTGAACCTCGTGAACCTCAGGTGTTGTGTTTTGATGTTTTGGTACAGTTCCTGATGACTTTAGCTGTTGGTGACGGATTCTTTCCTGATGAAACCTATGAAAGAATTAAAAAGGTCTATACTTTTCAGGAGATGACTCCTGAAGAATGGAAAGAGATCATTGATTTTCTTACTATTGGTGGCAGTGCATTAAAAAGCTACGAAGAATTTCATAAAGTAGTGATTATGGATGATGGGTTATTTAAAGTGACTTCCAGAAAAATAGCTATGCTGCACCGGATGAATATGGGAGCGATCGTAAGTGATGCAATGCTAAAGGTTAAATTTATTTCTGGTGGTTATATTGGAATGATTGAAGAATACTTCATTTCAAAGCTCAAAAAAGAAGAAAAATTTATTTTGGCCGGAAGAGTTCTTGAAGTAGCAATGGTTAAGGATATGACCGTTTATGTACGTCTGTCGAAAGGAAAAGCCTTAGTTCCCAGTTACCTTGGCGGAAGATTACCTTTAAGTTCCAATTTGAGTACTTTTTTAAGGGAAAAGCTTTCCGGGGCATTGAATCCTGCTTCTTCAGAAAAAGAACTTAAATTTTTGCATCCTCTCCTTGTCAGTCAGGAAAAAACATCCCATATTCCGAAAGAAGATGAATTTCTGGTGGAACTGATTAAGAACAAAGAAGGGTTTCATTTGTTTATGTACCCTTTTGAAGGACGTCTGGTGCATGAAGTCATGGCTGCATTAATTGCTTTCAGAATTTCTAAACTCGCTCCTATTTCCTTTTCAATGGCCATGAATGATTATGGTTTTGAGCTGTTCAGTGATAAAGAAATTCCTTTAAATGAAGGCAACCTGGAGAAGATTCTAACCCGTGATAATCTGATGGTTGATGTTATTTCAAGTATTAATTCTGCTGAAATGGCACGTAGAAAATTCCGCGATATTGCCGTTATTTCAGGAATGGTTATCCAAAATTTCCCTGGACAGCAACGATCAAATAAAGCCTTACAAAGTTCAGCGGGACTCATTTTTAAAGTACTTGAAGATTATGATCCAAATCACTTTCTTGTAAGACAGTCTTATACAGAAGTTTTTAATATGCAGCTACAAGAACAAAGACTTGTAGAAGCCTTCAAAAGAATTGAAAAATCGAAAATTATTTTAAAATATTCTAATACTTTTACACCGTTAAGCTTCCCAATTAAAGTAGATAGTCTTCGTCAGACTCTTTCAAGCGAAGGTTTAGATGCGAGAATACAAAAATTGATAGAACAGGCGGGTAAGAGAAGAGAATAAAGAGTCGAAATATGGATATTGACGATTTAGAAGTTAGATTTAATAGATTAGTTATACCTGAATCCCGGTCTGGAAATTCAGAAAGCTCTCGAAAATAAACATGTATATAGCCACAAAAAATATCAGTATTCAAAATGAAGTTTTTACTTTAACGAATCAGCGTGCGTTGTTTTGGAAAAAAGAAAAAGCATTGATTCTGTCAGATCTTCATATCGGGAAAACGGCTCATTTTAGGAAAAATGGAATTGCACTGGCAAATCATGT
The DNA here is from genome assembly GCF_018613715.1 of Chryseobacterium sp. ISL-6. Taxonomy (GTDB): domain Bacteria; phylum Bacteroidota; class Bacteroidia; order Flavobacteriales; family Weeksellaceae; genus Chryseobacterium; species Chryseobacterium paludis. Next base: position 431,286 of record NZ_JAGGPT010000001.1, read on the forward strand.
GATGAAGAGTGACCTTGAGAGATTGTCGGTACTAATCGCTTATTTTCAGCCTGAAAAATTTATTGTTGTCGGAGATCTGCTGCATGCGGGAAACAATTCTGATGTCGAAGAATTTTGTGAATGGCGAAATCAATATTCCAAACTGAAGTTTTATCTTATTGAAGGAAATCATGACCGTATTTCAAAGGAGCTGGAAGAAAAATTATGTCTTGATTTTAAAGCAAAAATTTTAGAATTGGCAGATATTCTTTTTATTCATGATTTTGATAGGTCCAATCCGAAGTTTCAGATTACAGGACATATTCATCCTGGATTTGTCATTAATTCCACTGTTAAAAGTATCCGTCTACCCTGTTTTGTACAAACTACACATCAATTATTACTTCCCGCTTATAGTGAGTTTACAGGATTAGATACAAAAAATCTCCCTAAAGGAGGAAGATTCTATGTTTTTACGGATGCTGAGATCTACCAAATCTAAACTTTATTCTACTATTTTTTTCATCATGAGATCGGTCTGTTCCTCATTTCCTAAACGGAAAATATGTTTATCGAATTCGACAAAACCATTCTTTTTATAAAAATTCACGGCTCTAAGGTTCTCCTCCCAAACTCCTAACCATATGTAAGCTTTTTTCTGTTCTTTTGCCACATTTAAAGCTTTGTCATAAAGGAGCTGGCCAACCTTTTTACCATGATGACTGCTTCTTACATAAATCCTTTCAATTTCAAGAGATGTTTTATCCTGCAGTTCGGTTTGTGCAGTGCCTGCATTAAGTTTTAGGTAGCCAATTGGGTTGTCTTCTTCCCAGGCGATAAAGAAAAAAGAATCCGAATTATTTAGTTCATCTGTCAGCTTTTCTTTGTTAAAGCTTTTTTCAAGATAGAGATCCATTTCCTCCTTCGAATTATCTCCGGAAAATGTTTCTGAGAAAGTTTCTTTTCCAATGGTCTGCAGCGTTTCCCAATCCTCCAGAAATGCCTGATTTATGATTATTGAGTTCATATTCACTTATTGTTTTAATTCTACTCATACAAAATTACGAATACCATATAAAATAGTCTTGTATGCCCTGATGAAATTTTATTTTTTTTAGGCCATAATCGGTTTTGGCGATAGCTTAAATCGAAAAATAAAGTTTTTAATATTTAGAAATATTCAGGAAATTTGTATCATGAAAATCATCCCGTTAAAAGAAGGCAATTTTGTAGCCAGCCCAACAAAAGACTTTAGTCTTTTAACGACAGAAAAAACAGATCTGGCTCAGGGAATAAAAATGTCTGTACAGCCCTTCCTTATTATCACAAAAAATGACTTTATTATTTTAGATACTGGTTTAGGCTGGAAAAGTGAAACCGGTAAAACAATCGTTTCAGAGATTTTAGAGAGAGAAAATATTAACCCAAAACAAATTACGAAGGTCCTGCTCTCCCATCTTCATAAAGACCATATTGAAGGAGCAATACAATATACGGAAGACGATTTTGAAGCGACATTTCCAAATGCTGATATTTATATTCAAAAGCGTGAACTTGATTATGCTATGGAGAATAAAGGAAATCCTTCTTTTGATTTTAAAACACTCGAAAAACTGATCCAACTTCCTAATATCATCTGGATGAACGATGACAAAGGATCTATTACTGATGAAATCTCTTATGAAGTGGTTGGTGGACATACGCCTTTTATGCAGGTTTTCTGGATTACCGAAGATGGAGAAACTGCTTTTTATGGTGCTGATGATCTTCCGCAAGAAGCTTATTTACGGTATCATCTTGCCTATAAAAGTGATTTTGATGGTAAAAAAGCAATGGAACTAAGACAGATCTGGCAAAAAGAAGCTGAAGAAAACCATTGGAAAATACTATTTTATCACGATCTTAATAAGCCATTCATTCAATTTTAGCAGGATTCTATAAATTATTAAACCACTTATAAATATCTACCTCAGATGGAATAAGCAGTTTCTTTCGAAGTCTGTTCTTTCGGTTCTGAACAGCTTTAGGCGTTACATACGTATAGGTTGCTACTTCTTTTGTAGATAAATTTAGTTTTAAATAAATACAGAAAATCAATTCTGAGTTTCTCAGATTAGGTTGTATAGCGAATATTTTATCAAAAAAACCAGGATAAACTAGTCTGAATTTATTCAATAGACGGGGGGAATTTTCTTTGGCTAATGCTATAATTTCATCTTGAGCAAAAATTTTTTCGTTTAAATCTTCTAAATTGAATCCAGGTTTTTCGTTTTTCATAATATTGTTCTCATCTCTGCTAGTTCTGTAGCTTTTTTATTGTTTACAGAATTAAATCCACTTTTTCACTATTATTATCTGTCTCTTCGCTGTGTCAAATTAATATTGCCAGTACAAACAATAAGATACCAATTGATGTTTTTAATCTACTATTTAAGATTTCAACATGTCTCAAAAATAAAATCTACTATAATGAAGACAAAGAAAGAAAAAATGATTAAAATTTTGTTGAATTGAAATACCACATAGATACCACGCGAACCCTTATATACACGGAGTCTGCTTTATCTTAATTAATTTTTTCTAAAATTTATTAGTTTTTAAAGTGAGAATTCAAATTTACACCAATACCTAATTTATTTTTTATGATTACAATCACTGTATATAAAATTTACTGGTCTCTTTAAAGCCCGCAAAATAGTAAAAAAATACGAAGCATGGTACCTATGTGGTATCTCTGTTTTAGGAAATTTGGAAAAAATATTTTCTCTTTACTTAAATGAATTAAGAAGCTCATGTAAGATTAGCTTAAAAGATATAGTATGTCTAAAATATCTTACTCTTTTAGAGTATTAAATAAATCACAATGTGGTTCTTTTACAGGACTTTAGATGAACTTACTAGTCAGAATTATAAAAATAAAGAAAGAAAAGCTTTAAAAAAAATTGTGAACAGAAAAAAATCTATTAATTTTAAAAAAACTAACCATCATGAATTCACAAATCGTTACGGGTAACCTATGGACGGCTCACAAAATAGAAGATTGCTATATAGTAAAGCTTCAGGATAAGGCCAATATCACAGAAGCTTTAAATGATTTTATAGCGTATGAGAAAATTAAATCCGGAAATATTTCGGGAGTTGGTATTGTAAAAGAAATGACGCTTCGCTTTTTAGATCCCACTGTAAAACAATATTTATACACCCATCTTAATAATCCAATAGATGTTCAGGATATTTCGGGTTGTATTTCAGAAAGTGAAGGAAAACCTGTATTATTTTTAAATGCTACTATGGAATGGAAAAATGAAACCACTTTATCAGGTCAGTTAATGGATGCTAAAGTGTATGGATGTACAGAATTCCTTTTTTATTCCATTAATAATACTGAAATGTTCATGGAGAAATGTTTAAACCTTGGCAAGACAAGTTCTTGGAGTTTCAATTAATAATCCCCCATTACCATAATCTTTAATCGATCTTTATTGTATAAGGATCGGATTGTGCTTTAGGAATCCACAGCCAGCCATCTTCTGTTTTGCCGATATATCCGATTCCCGGCCATGGAAGATGGCAGGTTGTTACCAGTCTTTTATCATTATAGCAGTTGTCAAAAATCTTTTTTCTTGTTGCAACACCTTCTTCAAAATTGATATCCCATTGCGTACCCCAGTCGGGATGATTGATCAATAAAGGGGAATGAACAATATCTACGAGATGGGTAATCGATTGATTTTCTGAAAATACATGAAAGATAATATGCCCCGGTGTATGTCCTGGTGCAAATTCTGTTTTTAAACATGAAAAAAGGATATCGCCGGGTTCAAAGATTTCCAGATCATTTTTAATGGCCCTAAGTATTTCTGTCTGTAGTTTTCCTGTTGGGTAAGAAGACATTTTACTCTTAGAAAAGTCTTTTTCATCATTATTCCAGAAGCTATATTCCGGAGCAGAAATATAATATTTTGCATTGGGATATATTCTTCTACCTTCTTTTGAAAGAATTCCGCCAATATGATCCCGGTGAGCATGGGTGATTAGGATATCTGTAATCTCTTCAGGTGAAATTCCTATTTCTAAAATACTGTTCTGAAGCCATCCCGCATTAACAGGATCATGATAACCTTCTCCTGTATCAACAAGAATGTACTGATTTCCCTTTTTGATCAGAAGTGTCGTGATAGGCATTTCATAATCAGATTCGGATAAGTGGAGAGTTTTCAATGCATTCTGTACCTTTTCTTTTTCTATTTCAGGAGCTAGAATTGGCTGTGGATCTCCGATTCCAAAATATCCATCTGATAAAACATAAATCTCAATCTCTCCCATTGGAATTCTGACCGATGCACTTCTTTTTGATCTCATTTACTTTGCTGAATTTGATTACTATCTTATCAATATTAAATAGCAGATTTAAATAAAGACCACCAGATCGGATATGATCTGGTGGTAAATGTTTATTTATACTGTAAAATTAAATAATTTTCAGCTATTAAAGTCTATCAAAGTTTCAAAATTAAACGGTTAATTCTTGAAATAAATTTAATTATTTAAATAAGAGTTTCTTAAATGCTTCAGCAGCAAGATGTACCTGTACAGCCCAATCATCCGCAGCGTCACTTCCTGCATCATCGGAAATGTACTTCAGGCATAAAAACGGAATTTCTTCTTTCATAGCAATAAGAGCTAAAGGATAAGCTTCCATATCCACGATGTTATAATCAATTTCTACATGATCCATTTCAAAACTGTCTCCACTTCCACATGTTCCTTCTTTTACGTTATCCATTTTCAATCCATATTCCAACACTGGTGGAATTCCTGATAATGGAGTTTCGTATTTTTTAAAACCAAGTCCTCTTACGTCCATATCACGTTGAATAAACTTCGTACAACAAACGATATTTCCCTTACTAAAAGTCTTACTTCCCGCAGAACCCAGATTAACGATGAGCTTGGGTTTCCTTAAATAGATTTCTTTTGTAAGTGCCGAAGCTGCATTTACCTTTCCTATTCCTGTGATCAGTTTATGAGTGTCATCAAAAAGATCAGCTGCTTCAGATTCCAGAGCAAAAACAAAAAGGATATCAGAAATGGAATATGTATGTTCAGTATTGATTGTTATCATGAGTGAATAATTTAGAAATAACGGTTGCAAATATATTATAATAACAGGATGTATTCATCAAAAAGGGCATAAAAAAAGCTGAACAAATCGTTGAACAGCCTTAATTGTAAAATATGGTAATAACTATCTCAAAAGCTTCTTACCAAGCTTGATACTATACAATGTAATAAATACTGTAATCACAAGGAATAAGGCTCCTATCCAGGGTGTACTTCCTATTCCTAAAGATGATGTTACGATAAGTCCTCCGGAATAAGAACCAATAGCAATTCCTATATTAAAAGCGGCAATATTAATTCCTGATGCAACATCTTCTGTTCCCGGCAATTCCTTTTCTGCTATCTGAACGACCAAAAGTTGTAATCCCGGAACAGTAGCAAAGGATAATGCTCCAAGGAAAAATAATGTTATAATACTTAGTATTGGGCTGTGTACTGTAAAGTAAAATAAGAAAAGTACGATACCTTGAGCAATAAACATCCATAATAAGGCTTTCAAAGGATTTTTATTGGCTAATCTTCCCCCGATAAGATTTCCTAGCGCGATAGCAATACCGTAGATCAGCAGGATAAGTGTAACTAAAGATTCTTTCAATCCTGTAATTTCCTGTAGGATTGGAGACAAATAGGTGAAGACTACGAACGTTCCTCCATATCCCATTGCGGTCATTAGAAAAGCAAAAATCAAACGTTTATTCGTCAATACTTTTAGCTGTTGTTGGAGAGATGCTGTCTTTCCGTTTTGTAAATGACCAGGAACAAGGATCATACTGGCTATTAAACCAATAATTCCCAGAATAGCCACTCCAATAAAGGTTGCTCTCCATCCAAAATGCTGCCCTATAAATGTTCCCAGCGGAACCCCGGTTACAATAGCCAACGTTAAACCCGCGAACATAATGGAAATTGCCGTCGCTCTTTTTTCTTCAGGAACCAAAGATGCAGCAATGGTAGATCCAATGGAAAAGTAAACGCCATGTGCAAAACCTGTTAAGATTCTGGCTAAAATTAAAGTGACAAATCCTGGTGCTATAGAAGCTAATCCGTTTCCGATTACAAACAATAGCATGATTGAAACTAAAAGTGTTTTGCGAGGTACCTTTCCTGTTAATGCTGTTAATACAGGTGCTCCGATAGCAACTCCTATTGCATACAAGCTTACCAGTAATCCTGCTGATGGTATGGATATTCCAAGATCTCCGGCTACGGTAGGTAAAAGCCCTACAATAACAAATTCTGTAGTTCCAATACCAAATGCGCTGATCGTTAATGCCCATAATGCAGCAGGAAGTCCTTTTCTTATCTTTTTGTTTCCTGTTTTACCAGAAACTGAAATTTCATTTTGATAGTTCATTGTACTATGTTTTTCACTGTTATTTTAACAGGACAAATTTCCGACGAAATAATGTATTATAAAAATAACTTAAATAGTAGTTTATTATCAGAAAAATAATAGATAAAAAATAAGCCTACTACTGCTTTATCTGTGAATTGAATTTGAAATGATTAAAAAAAATTGTTTATTTGTAGAAAATACCAACCAGTATCTAAATGAAAAAATCTGAAGCTACCCGACTGAATATTCTGCAAAAGGCGTTTGAGCTCATTTATTCTCATGGATATCAGACGACAAGTGTAGATGAAATCATTGCCACTACTCAGGTAACAAAAGGTGCTTTTTATTATCATTTTAAAACAAAAGATGAAATGGGGCTCGCTATCATTAATGAGTTAATGAGATCTTCATTTAAGAAAACTTTTATAGATCCATTTCAAAATACCGATAATCCGTTGGATACTATTTATCAGTTAATGAATTTTATGCTGATGGAAAATGAATTTTTGAAGGTCCAATATGGTTGTCCTACAGCTAATCTCACTCAGGAAATGGCTCCATGGAATATTGAGTTTACAAAAGCATTGAATGATCTTTCAAAGCAATGGGAAGAAGCTATGATTAAATCCATTGATCATGCAAAAGAAACCGGAAAGGTGAACAAAAATGTGGATTCTAAAGGAATTGCTGTTTTCGTAATGTCAGGGTATTGGGGAGTCAGAAATTTAGGAAAACTGGAGAATAACAAATCAGTCTATGTAACTTATTTAAAGCAACTTAAGGCTTATTTTAGCACAATGCAATAATTTTTTTCAACAAAAACATACTAATTAGTATGTTTTTATTATATCTTTGTCTGCGTATTAAAAATGATCTATGTACCAAACGCTTACTTTCCTCCACTCCATCTTCCGATGGTTGGTTTTACTAAGTCTTATTTACACCATATTCAGAGCTTATAAAGGATACTCTTCGGACAAAGAGTTTTCTAAAAGTGATGATTCATTAAGACATTGGACAGCTACTATTGCGCATATTCAGCTCGTTTTAGGAATTACACTCTACTCCCAAAGTCCAATTGTTTCCTATTTCTGGAAAAACTTTGCGACAGCAAAAGAAAGTTTTGATCTGTTATTTTTTGGACTGATCCACATTTTCCTGATGCTCATTTCCATTGTACTTATAACAGTAGGATCATCTTTAGCAAAACGTAAACAAACAGATAAGGACAAGTTTAAAACGATGCTTATATGGTTTGGTATCGGGTTGCTTATCATTTTTATCGCCATTCCCTGGCCCTTCTCACCTCTTGCAAACAGACCTTATTTCAGATAATTATGACAGATTTATTTAAAACTAAAATCGGACGTCTCCGAATTCTCGCTATCCTGGAAGGAATTTCATTATTAACGTTAGTGTTCATCGCTGTCCCATTGAAACATTGGATGGGAAATCCCACTTTTGTAAGGATAATGGGACCTATCCATGGGACATTGTTTCTTTTATTTCTTTTCAATACCCTAAGTGTCGGTGTTGAACAGCATTGGAAGTTTAAAGAAACCACATGGAAAGTTTTACTTGCATGTTTTATTCCCTTTGGAACCTTTTATATCGACAAGAAAATATTAAGTAAGTTATGAAAAGCTTATTGATTTTCTGGGGAATTCTCCTTGTTATCTATGTAAGCTATCGCGTTTACCGATACCAAACATTGGATAACGGATTACCCCAACTAGTAAAAAAAGGGGCAATTATTCTTGATGTAAGAACGGAAAAAGAATATGAAACAGGACATATTGAAGGTTCTGTTAATATTTCTCTGGGAACGATCAGGGAAAGATATATTGAATTAGATAGGGAAAAAGCATATATCACAGTCTGTTCACATGGTCTTAGAAGTGTAAAAGCTGAAAGCATTTTAAAAGAAAAAGGTTTTACAAAAATATATAATGGAGGTGCATGGAGTGATCTGGAGAAAAGCTTAAAGAAAGAATAAAAAAAATCGAAAGAGCCTAAAAACTCTTTCGATTTCTATCAGAATAACTGAACTCTGTATTTTATACTTTTTGTTTTGCTTCAGATAGATTTACCGGTTTTCCCAGTGCTCCGAATTCATGAAGATCACCAAAAACTTCAATTCTAATCGATTGATCAATTCCTCCAATTCTAACAGCGTCAAAACCATTGTCATGAATTAGTTTTTCAACCTGATCATCAATGCTTGTATCGTCGGTTGCATAAAATAAGACTGATCTATCGGGAGTTTGATAAGCCGCATCAGATAAAGTTCCCGCTCCTAAAGTTCCTAATGCTTTAACTAGTTTTGCGCCTTTGGGTAAGAAGCTCTTATTAATTTCTCCTGCTGATTCTTTTTCTCCAATGATTTTTTTGAATCCACCGTTTTCAGCCGGAGCAATAGGATTTGAAGGATCTACAATAATTTTACCTTCTAAATCTGCAGCATATTCTTTCATAAATCCAGCGATTGTTCCAAAAGGAATGGCCAAAACTATAATATCGGCAGTTTTTACGGCTGTTGGAATATCACTTGATTCAGTGTTCCATTTTTCAGAAAGTTCTTTTGCCTTTTCTACATTTCTGTCCGCAGCAATAAATTTATTATTAGACTTTGCCATATTTCCGGCTACAGCCTGTCCGATATTTCCTAAGCCAATTACAGCTACTTTTGATGATGTTGTCATAATGATTTCTTTTTAAAATTTATACTACAAATATCCGCTGAAAGAAGATCTTTTTCCAATAAACTAAATTAAGAAATACTATTGATCTGGTTTAAGATTTCGGTTTAACAAGTCTGTTTCTTAATCTGCTTAGGAATTCCGGAGTAATTCCTAAAAAGGAAGCAATCTGTGTCTGTGGCAAACGATTAGACAGCTGAGAATAGGTTTGCATAAAAGAAAGATACCGCTCTTCGGCTGTAGAACTTATATTTTGCAGCAATCTGTTTTGTAAAGTAACAAAACTGTTTTCAAGCAAAACTCTGAATATCCGGTCGAATTTTGGTGCCGTTTTGTATAGTGTAATTAAATTTTCATGACTGATCTGCAAAACCATAGTATCTTCTAAAGCATCAATATTAAGTTCTGAAGGTTGCTTTTTGTGAAAGCTTCGGATGTCATTTATCCACCAATTTTCGGGAGCAAACTGGATAATATGGGTATTTCCTTTTTCGTCTATTTTATAAATACGTAAGCACCCACGGACTACAAAATTAAACTGATTGCAAACATCTCCTTCCTGAAGAACATATTGCTTTTTTCGGTATAATCTGGGTTTGAAAAGTTCTGTAACAAGCTCGCGCTCCTCCACATTCAATGGAATATGTCGATTAAAATAATCGATTAAGGGTTCTACTGAAGCTTGTACAAGATTTTCTTTCATAAATATGGATTTTATAATAACAAATTTACTATTCCTTCCTTAATTATAATTGTTTTTATCCTGTTACCTTTTAATAAAAGCTTAATTAAACAAAACAAAGGAGTACATTGGAAGTGCTCCTTTGTTAATTAACCAAACCTTTATTTTTAATTATTCATTTTCTGATGTAAGCCAAACCACTTTTTGTTCCGATTGATGCTCCTGACCAATAATATCTCTGTATAATTCGGGTCTTCTTGCTTTGATATAACGGTAACCTCCAGCTTGAGTCAATTTTTCGGGATTGATAATAGTTGTTACAAAAGAGTCTTCAAACGAATGACATTCTGCAAGAATATCTCCAAAAGGATCGATGATCATTGAACAGCCATTCTTTAACTGATTATCATCCATTCCGATGGGATTGGAGAAAACAATATAGGCCCCGTTATCATAAGCTCTTGATGGCAGCCATTTCATCAGCCAGTCTCTTCCTTTCATTCCATCAAACTCAAGGCGTAAAGAGGTAGGGTCAGTTTCCCGGTTCTCCCAAAGTGTTGGATCTACAAATCCTGCTCCAGGTCTTGAAGAAGGCGTACACATGGTGACATGGGGCATGAAAATAACATCTGCTCCCAAAAGTTTAGTAGCTCTCACATTTTCAATAATATTATTGTCATAACAGATCAGAATTCCAAACTTCCATCCATAGATCTCAAAAACACAGTATTCCTGTCCTGCTGTAAGGTGTGGGTTTATAAAAGGATGTAGCTTCCTATATTTAGCCACCAAACCATTTTTATCTACACATATGTATGCTTTAAACAGGTTGTCGTGCTCATCTTTTTCAAAAAGACCTGCTAAAATGGTAATATTATTTTGAGTAGCAATCTCCTGTAACTTTTGGACGCTTTTACCGTCAGGAATCAACTCAGCAATGTCAAGCATTTCCTCTCTATTAAGCCTTCTGGCAAAGGTGTAGCCTGTGATGGAACATTCATGGAAAGCAATAATATGCGATCCTTTAGCAGCTGCTTCTCCGCTTAACTTTTCTATTATTGAAAGATTATATTCTTTATCTCCGCTTTTGTTTTCGAATTGTGCGGTTGCGATTTTAAGATTGATCATATTTTTTTGAGCAAAATTATATGACAAGAAGATCTAAAAATTGTAAAAAACCGACATTTGCTTATTAAGCTCTATTTTGAGTGATTCTTTTTTTCTCTTGCGGATTTTGCAGATTAAGCAGATTTCTATTAAATAAAACTTTAGAACGATACGAAATAAAAATCATTCTCAAACATCCGAATAATCTGTGAGATCTGTGGGAAATAAAAATCTTAATGAAGCTCTATAAAGTTTACGGCTAATTTATTCTTAGTTTTAAGATACTGAGAAGGAGTTAATCCTATGGTATTTTTAAATTCTTTGATCAAATGGGATTGATCTGAATAGCCCGCTTCATAAGAAAGATTGGTCATACTTGCTTTGTCTATGTCATTTTTCATAAGACTTAAAAAGTGATGAAGCCTGATGATCGTGTTGTACTTTTTGGGTGATATTCCAATATGTTCTTCAAACTTTCTTTCAATATGCCTTTCTGAATATCCGGTGAAATATTCCAGATCTTTTAAGGAGATTGTTCCTTTATTTTGAAGGAGGTACTGTTGAGCTTTTATAAGCCATGAATCCGAAGTGTCTTTTTTAGAAATAAGTTTTAGGAAAAAGTCATTTAATGCATTAATTACAGATTGAGGATCTGCCTTATTATACAGACTTTCCTGAAACGGAATCAACTGATCTTTCAGGATATCTGAGGCTGAAATTATTTCATTTTTAATTTCTTTAGCGGCAACATTAAAAAGTAAATTAAAGAAATAAGGTTGAAAAACGACTGCCAATAATGAAAACTTCCCTTTTGTTGTAAGATCTTTATACTGTGTTGGCTGCCCGTAAAAAAAAGATGATGGTAAATTGGTTTCCGCGTTATCTTGCATATTGATATCAGCAGAAATGATAAGTCCTGTGTTTCCGTCGGCAAACAACCGTAAATTTTTACTGTCCTCTTCAGGATTTTCTAAAAAGATATAATGTTTGATATAAGATGCTAATTGCTTAGGTGGCGAAATTTGCATTCTTCAAAATTAATCAAAAATAAACAAACAGGCGGCCTCATATCTGAGACCACCTATTTAAATCTAACTGAATATTTATTTAATGGGTATATTTTTGCTTTAAAATAGCGATTTCATTGGGGCCTATTCCCATTTCTACCTGGAAAAAGTTTTCTACACTTCCGTATTTTTTGCTGATAACAGCAAAGAAGTTCCTGATCAGTTCCGGTCTTAATTCCATCTGTTTTTTGATCTCATCATCACTCATTCCGGACATTTTAGAAAGCCCGGAGTACATTTGCTTCATCGTTGGATTTTTTGAAAGATAAAAATTAGATGCGACATAATCACTCTCTATTACTTCCTGGGGAACTCCTAATATTTTAAGAAATAATGCGGAGGCCATTCCTGTTCTGTCTCTTCCACCGGTACAATGATACAAAAGAGATTCGTTAGGCTGTAAGGTCAGTAGCTTTACAAATAGTGGTCTGTATCTTTCTCCAAAATAGGGTAATCCTCCTTCACCATACATGTCAAACAGAAAGTTTTTATCCTTCAGGAATTTTACCATATCCTGAGCTGTCGGTAGATTATTACTTCCTGCCGGACAAAGAAGATAACTTGTATTTTGCGGAAGCCTGTCCGGAGCTTTTTTAGCTTCTTCAATCCCTCTGAAATCTACTACAGTTACAATTTTTTTGTCTTTGAAGGTTTTAAGATCTTTATCCGATAATTTATCGATGGCATCACTTCGGTATACTTTTCCCAGTGCGACTTCTTTACCATCTGTTGTTTTATAGCCTCCCGTATCTCTGAAATTATAAGCGCCTTCCATTTTCACGACACGACGAAGGCTGTCACTGATCTGTGCATTTACTGTCGTACCCAAAACAACCATCATGGTCATTGTTATTCCTAATTTTTTCATGTATATTATTTTAAAATATTTGCCAACGAACTCCCATTTGTCCTCTGCTTCCATACCATTCATTTGAGGTTACCCTTTTCTTATTATCACCCATATATAACCTTAAGCTTTCATTGCTTAAGTTGTTGAGTTCGATGAAGATTTTTACTTTTTTACTGATATCATAACTTGCAGAAAAATCGACAGTAAAGTTTTTATCTGACCAGATGTAATAATCAGGACCTAATTTTTGATTGATCGTTTCCACTGATTTCCCTCTATAATTTCCAGCCAGACGGATCATTAATTTTTTACTTTCGTAATATAAGATAGCATTAAAGAGGTTTTTAGACTGATTGGGAAGTGTTGTTTTATCGAAGTACTGAATACCGTCTACAGTTCGGGGAACTTCAACGGTTGAGTTTATAAATGTATAATTAAATTCGACTCCAAAGCCATTCCAGAATCCTGGTAAAAAGTCGAGACGCTTATTGATTCCTGCTTCAAAACCAAATAGATTAGAATCCTGAAGGTTTTTAGATTGAGTGACCATATAATCTGTTCCACCGATATTCAGCATAGAGGTGTTTGAAAATACAATATTTGAAATTTTCTTATAAAATAAGCCCCCTGAAAGAATCCCGATATTATTGAAATAATATTCTGCCATCATGTCAAAATTATGACTGAAAGTAGGCTTCAAATCGGGATTTCCTCTGGTAATGGTAAATGGATTTGATGTATTATCAATACTGGATCCAGGTGACATATCTCCAAAATTTGGTCTGATGAATGATTTGGTATAAGCAAATCTTAAACTTACTTTAGGTGAGAAATTATATCGTAAATGAATCATAGGCAGAAATGCATTGTAATTGCTTTCTACCACAGATGGACTGATAACTGTTGTGGCAGGAGTTCCTTCTTTTGTTGCTTTAGCCCCATTCAAAGTCAACCTTGTTGTTTCATTTCTGAATCCACCAACGATTTTAAATTTTTCACTGGCTTTAATTTCAGCCATTGCGTATGTTGCGAAGACAGACTCTTCTCCTGTATAAACACTGGTAGCATTAGATTCCAAACTTGAAAAGTCTCTGAAGCCAAATTGTTGAAGAAATTCAGGGGAGAACATCTGGAAAAGCTGATCTTTTGTTGGTGGATTCATAATGTATGAATTATAATTTCCATTCATTCCATTTAAGAAGCCGGTTCCTTTTGGAGGATCTGTAGTTGTCAGTTGAGAAAGGCTTAGTAATGCCGGAGAATTTGGAATTCCTAAAGATGCACCAGGAAGAAAAACAGCATTGTATCCGAAAGTGCTTGTACGTTCTTTGTCCCGGTATTTTGCTCCTACTTTTAAAGTTATATTGGAATTGATATCATATTTCAAATTCACCCTTGCAATCTTATCTCTTTCATTGTTGTCCAATTTAGAAATGACCACTTGTGATAACAGTAATTTATTAGGACTCATTACTTCATTAGGATCTTTCACATCTGATCCATAATCCATATACTCACCCCCTATCCCATTAGGAGAATCGAATCCCCAATACCGCTTTCCATCACTGGAAAGATTATTGAATCCACTATTTATTTTTTGTCTGAAGGTGGAGATCGGAAGCCCTTTAATTTCATTGGTAGGTGGTGTATCCAGGAAATATTTAGCCTGATAATCACTTAACATCCAATCCAAACTTAATTTAGAAGAAAGACTATGCTCGCCCCCTAACTCCATTCCATACAATTCAGTCTGATAATGAGAATATCTGAAATTATATTGATAACGACTGTTTGTATAATCTACATAAGATTCATAAACAGGACGGATATCGTCGAATTTATTAAACATTCCCCGGAAATAAACCTTATTATTGACATTGAATTTATATTCCAATCCACCATTCAATCCTATGGTTCTTCTGGTTCCCATATATCTTTTCATCATGATGGTACTGATAGACTTTTTCTGAAGATCAGTTGCTGCTCCGGTGTTATAAGTAACATCAAACGAATCTGCTCCCCATTGTCTATCCCAGATTGCTCCCGACAGGAGTACCCCTAATTTATTCTTGAAAAAACGGTCGCCATACACTATCGATCCATTATAAGTTCCATCTTGAGAGAACGTATTATATCCTCCGGCACCACTTACACTCAATGTTTTCTTTGCTGGAGCTGTTCGAGTAATGAAATTGATGCTACCACCGATTGCATCACCATCCATGTCTGGAGTTATAGCTTTGGAAACCTGTACAAACTGGATCAATTCGGAAGGAATGACATCAAGAACAAAAGAGCGGTTTCCCAGAACATTAGCACTAGGTAAACGATTTCCATTAAACAATGCCGATGTCCAGGAAAAAGGAGTTCCTCTTACAGTAGCCTGATCTGCTTCACCATGATATCTGGCAACAGCAACTCCCTGAACCCTTTGTACAGCTTCTGCAGCATTTCGATCCGGAAGCTTTCCAATAGCATCAGCTGCAATAACCTCCATAATAGCGTTGTTGTTCTTTTTTATTTCATAAGCTTTAGCTTGGGTTAAGGCATTAGATCTGGTAAATACCACTTCCTGTATACTTCCTGTCCTGTCTTTTGTTGATTTTTCTTCTGGAGATATAGTGATGTATCCGATATCATTAGTTCCTTCTTTAATGGTAACAGGAAAAATTTTTGTTTCGTAGCCAATGTATTCTACTTTAAGGTTCATCTCGCCTAATTTTGGGGATAGGACATTGAAATCCCCATCTAAAGAAGAAACGGTTTTGGCATCAGCATCTACAATCGAAATATTAGCTCCGGGAAGAGCACCATTTGTTTTGCCTACAACAGTACCTTTTATGGTTTGTGCATGGATGGTTCCAAAAGAAGCAATTAAGAAAAAAGCGGATATCTGAATGATCCCTGACCTTCGTTTTGAAAAATCAATAAAATAGTTCATAGATTTTTTTTGATGACAAAATTGGACAGATTCTTACTTTATATCGTCCTTGAAAAAAAATCATATTCAGAAACGTGTCACTCGTTGGTTTAGTACCTTTAATGTATTGAATATTAAGTATTTATACTAATTTAACTAATTGTTATTTATTTATGAACTCAATATTAATAATTTAATAAAAACTTTAATAGATAAATAATAATTTCATAATCACTAAGTCCTTTTTTTGTATTTATTTTTGTACAAACCTAAGGAATGCAGTATATCATTATCATCGGAGCTTTTCAGGCACTTGTGGCACTTTGGCTTTTACAGTTCAGGGAGAAAAAATCATCTTCGAATTATCTGTTTATTTTCCTGCTTTCGGCAATTGCCGTCCATTTAACAATTAAGTTTGTTATATTCAATTTTATTCCTGATGAGAGTATCAGGCAGCAGATGAATACGTTTATTGGCGTCTGTTATGGTCCTTTAATTTATTTATATACTTTAAGCAAAACAAAAAAGAGATTTTCTATTGCTCGTAAATGGTATATTTTCATCCCACTCTTTTTATTGATGATTGCTTATTTTACAATCTCATGTGTCTTCGTTATTCTAAATCATGTTGATCAGAGACTGCTCGATCTATACAATAATTTGAGCTTAAATTTAATCTTCATCATTAATCTATACTACCCTGTAAAAAGTATTTTAATTGCGCGAAAAGCTAAGTTTAAGATTCTGGAAAAGATTGAGTATGATGCTATACTGAGGATCTCTTACTGCCTATTATTAATGGAATCCGGAGTTGTTATTTCCAAAAGTTTGCTATATATCTATCCTGAAGAAGCTCAGATCATTACTATTTCGATTAGAAGTATTGCCTACTTTTTATTATTGGTGATTTGTCTATTAATCATAAGGAAAAGCCTGAAAACTGAAATTGTTTCTCTTCCTCAAACCCATTCCGATGATAGGTTAAAAATATCCATAGTACAAAATTCCACAAAGGACAGTCCATTAAATACGGTTGATTATGATTTAAAATTCAATGATTTATGGCAGAAAATGGATAATTCGATGAAAAAACAACAGCTCTTTAGAAACTGTGATCTAAATCTAGATGAGCTGGCACACCAAACAGAAATCAATAAATATCAGATCAGCGAAATGCTGAATGGTTATAAGAACAAGCCCTTCTACCGTTACATCAATGAATACCGCATTGATTATTTTAAAAATATTGTAGAAAGAGCTATTGAAAAGAATGAGAATATCAATTTTTTATCCTTTGCTTATGATGCTGGGTTTAAATCTAAATCTTCTTTCAATCGCTATTTTAAAGAGATAATCGGACAAACCCCTTCCACTTATTATAAAAGCCTGATACAGGAAAATAAAGAATCAGGATTTGGTAATTTATATGGTAGAAGCGTTTAATTTTCAGAGTTTAAACTTTTTCACAATCCAGGGTAAGGTTAGCCCCTGTCCTAATAGCGAGATCAGAACCACAACTACAGATAGAAAAATAATTTCATTACGCATTGGAAAAGGTTCACCTTCATTAATGGTTGTCGGAAGACCTAATGCAATAGCTAAAGAAACAATTCCCCGCATTCCGGACCAAGTTATAATAAAGCTGGTTTTAGAATCAAATAAAGCCTCTTCACTAATCCTCCTTTTCCCCTGAAAAGCTTTTTGAAGATTGAACTGTTGTAGATATACCCGCGCCATTCTGATCAATAAAGTGACGATAACAATTATTCCTGCATAACCGGCATATGTCCATAACTGAATTTGAGGCATTTTCTTTAAAATAATAGGAAATTCGAGGCCTATCAATAAAAATATCAACCCATTAAGAAGAAAAATAATAATATCCCAAAAATTACGTGATTGTTCCTTAACATGATCAGGAAATTTTGTCCTGCTCAATTTAGACATTCCTAAACCAAGAACAACAACAGCAATTACTCCTGATACTTTGAAATGCTCCGCAATAAGATAAGTTACGAAAGGCATTAAAAGAATTAAACTGTTTACCACCATTGCATCTTTACGAAAGAAGCCGATCGTTAAGGCTAAAGCTCTAAAAATAATCCAACCAACCAGAAAACCACCACCTAAAACACATAAAAACTCAACAGATGCTTTCCACGTTACGAAGGCAACTCCCGTTACGGCAGCTACTGCAAATCGATAAGCAACCAAGGCTGAAGCGTCATTAATCAAACTTTCCCCTTCCAATATGGTCATTGTTTTATGAGAAAGACCCAACCCTTTTGTTACACCTAATGCAGCGACAGCATCGGTAGCAGAAAGAATAGCTCCTAAAACAAAAGCCAATGGCCAGGTCATTCCCGGAATTAAATAATATGCCAATACAGCAATTCCTGCCGTTGTCATAAAAACAAGTCCTATTGCCAAGGTACCAATCGTATTGAGATTGGTTTTAAACTGTTGAAACGAAATATTAAAAGCGGCATCGTATAATAACGGTGGAAGAAAAAGTAACATAATGATCTCCGGATTCATTTCAACTTCAGGCATAGCGGGTACAAAACCTATCATTACACCTACAATTAAAAGTAACATCGGTACGGGAATCTTTATTTTACCCGCCAAACCGGATACCCCGATCATCAAGGCCATTATCACTAAAATGACAGCATAGTTTTCCATCAGGCTTATCGTATTTCAGAAAGTTTACAGTTATAATTGATTGTTGAACTTATAAAAGTAACAAAAATAATTATTTCGAGTAAAGCTCTATATTTTTTACTAGTCATTTTAAACGGAAGACTATTGAAAAAAAAAGATAGAGCTCTTTAATGGAATGTAAATTTTGATATTATAAAATATGGTCAGGTTTTTGAAGTATTAACTCTGAAAATGATCATTCATTTCATCCTATATTCTTAACCAATCACTCAAAATATTATATTATGTCAACAAAAAATATTACCCATCTGGAAGCAATTAAAAAAATTCAGGAACTTTCTACGAAAGCAAGAATTTGTATGTTTTGTACTGAACTAGAGACAGTTCCGGTCAACTCACGACCAATGACTCTACAGGAAACAGATGACAATGGAAACCTATGGTTTATCAGTAGTGAGACCAGTAATAAAAATTTCGAAATTAAAGAAGACCGCAGAGTTCAGCTTTTTTTTATGAATAATGATGATTCACAGTATCTCTCCGTGTATGGTGTTGCTTCTGTGTATAAAGACAAAGCAACCATTGAAGAAAAATGGTCAGCTATGGCTAAAGCATGGTTCGATGGTAAAGATGATCCAAATGTATCTATTATTCGGGTAGAGCCTAAAGAAACCTATTATTGGGATACAAAGGCTGGAAAATTAGTGAGCATTTTAAGTTTCGTGGCAGCCGCGGTTACAGGAATTAAAACAAATAACTCTGACGGCATAGAAGGTAATGCCACTTTATAATAGAAAGTAAAAAAGAGGCTGTCGCAAAAAACAGCCTCTTTTATTTATTTCTTTACATCTTCCAGTGACGCTCCAAAATTAATATGCAATACATTTCCATTAGGAGTAACCAGAGCAGGAACAGATTGTACACCTGCCCTCTCAGCTGCCTTGATCTTGTCTGTGTCTTCTCCCAAATGAATGATTTCTACATTTTCAACGCCGATAAGGTCGATGATATCGTGTTCCGCACTAAGACATACAGGACATCCTGCATGATAAAAAACTGACTTTTTCATTATGGATATTTAAGGTTTTTAATAATTATTTTTAATTCTTCAACTTCTTTTTCCGGTAAAGGTTTTAGAGGGCTTCTTAAGTTTCCGCCTTCTTCGCCCAAAATATTAAGACCCGCTTTTACTGTTCTTGGAAGTCCTTTAGCCACAATGAATTTGAGTAATTCAACTTGCTTGTAAAAGATATCCTGCGCTTCTTTTAATTGGTTATTTTCAATGGCATTATACAAGCCTATAGTGAGTTCAGGAATT
Organism: Chryseobacterium sp. ISL-6; assembly: GCF_018613715.1. GTDB lineage: Bacteria > Bacteroidota > Bacteroidia > Flavobacteriales > Weeksellaceae > Chryseobacterium > Chryseobacterium paludis. The sequence goes on from NZ_JAGGPT010000001.1 coordinate 451,032, forward strand.
AAATTAGGTGCTGCTGTACACCATCCTTTTGCTCCTGCAGCAAATGCAGCAAGTGCTAACGGATTTGAACCATTATAGAAAGCAACATCTTCGCCCAGCTCTTTTCTCAGATAGTGCATTCTCTGGATATCTCCTGTACTTTCCTTGATCATGGTAACATTAGGGATTTCCAGTAGTCTCTTTAATAAAGCAGGAGACATATCTACTCCACCGGTTGCAGGATTATTATAGGCCATAATAGGGATGGATATTTTGCTTGCTACCGCATCATAATGAGCAACGATTTCATCTTCTGTTAGTTTCCAATAGCTCATCGGAATAATCATTACTGCATCAGCACCTGCTTTTTCTGCAAACCGGGCATGATAAACCGTTCTTTCGGTCGTGAGATTAGAAACTCCTACAAGGGTTGGAATCCTTCCGTTTACCTGGTTTATTGTAGTTTCAGTAATTGCCTCTTTTTCCTCATCGGAAAGATATGGCAGTACTCCTGTACTTCCTAAAGGAGCAATACCATGATTTCCTGATATTACTAATCTTTCAACAAGTCTTTTAAAGAGTGGAATATCTATTTTCTCGTTATGGTCAAAAGGAGTAATGGGATACGCAATGATCCCTTTAAATGGAACATTTTTCATGTAATTTCTTTTTAGTTGATATTAATAATCTAATGCAAAGACTTCAAATGGATAATATTGATCTTTATAAATGACAAATATGCTGTAATGTGTGTTTTTTTGAGTGCCATTTATGCTTTGTATCAATGAAATTTACTTCCTAATCTCTTCCTTCTTCTTCTCTTAGTGCAACTCCTAAATTCTGTAATTGGGGTGCATTTTCACAGGCAATATATTTAGCCGGTTCCGTATCACTCAAATTTTGATGCTTATGCCATCCCCAAGATGGAATATACACTGCATCACCTGCTTGCCACTCCACTTTCTCACCTTCTATTTCTGTCCAGCCTTTTCCTTCGATAACATACAATACAGTCTCATAAGTATGGCGGTGTTTATTGGTTTGTTGCCCAGGTAGCAAACCTCCGATGGTCATACTCACATTTTTACTGGGTAGATCGACAAAGAATACGGGATGTTTTCTTTCGGTTGAAAATTGATCGTGTTCACCAGCTTTTTCTACATTTTTATGAATGAGGTGACTTGGTTTTTGGTACTCGGGTCTGGCAAAAGTTTTGTGAAAGTCTTTTGAACTGAATTTTTCATTTTCCATGATTTAAAAAATTTAATGTTTCTTGCATTATTGCTTTACAAAAATATTTTATATTTGGACTAGTTAAATGATTCAGTTTTAATAAAAATAGATAGTCCAGATGTTGCGTCCTTGGAAATTGGAATTCAAAATAGATAAGAAATTAGCAAAAGCAGTATATCTTCAAATTGCAGATACTATAATTGCAGACATACAATCCGGAAGGTTAAAAGCAGGAGATGCTCTTCCGGGAAGCCGTATTCTTGCATCTATGTTGATGGTCAACAGAAATACCATAGTTGAAGCTTATCAGGTCTTGATCAATGAAGAATGGGTAATCTCAAAAGAGAGAAAAGGAATTTTTGTATCTGATCAATTGCCCTCGTTAGGTATAAGATTTAAAAATGATAAAAAAGAGACCAGCGAGAATACAAATTCTGCTGATCCATTTTTAATCAATTTTGATGATGGTCATCCGGATAGTAAAATAGCGCCTATAACTGAACTCGCGAGGGCTTACCGGCAAATATTCAACAGAAAAGCCAAATGGCAGATGATGGGCTACACTGAGGTACATGGAGATATCGAATTCCGTAAGGCCATCTCCCAGATGCTCAATCACCAAAGAGGAATGAATACCAATGAAAATGAAATTTCAATTACCAGAGGAAGTCAGATGGCCATGTTTCTTACCGCAAAAAGTCTGCTAAATCCTGGTGATCATGTAATTGTTGAAAATCCTGGTTATAAACCAGCCTGGAAAGCTTTTGAACATGCTGGAGCAAAACTTTTACCCATATCAGTCGATCATGAAGGCTTAATGGTGGAAGATATTATGAGACTTTTAAATAAGAAAATAAAAATAAAAGCTATTTACGTAACCCCTCACAGACAGTATCCTACTACGGTTACTTTAAGTTTAGCTCGAAGATTGAAATTGATTGAACTTTCAAATGCACACGGGATTACCATCATTGAGGATGACTATGATAATGAATTTCATTTTGGATATCGTCCTATTCTTCCACTTTCAAGTTTTCCTGAATTAAACAATTACGTCTACATTGGAACGATGAGTAAAGTTGTCGCTCCGGCATTAAGAATCGGATATTTAGCTACTAAAAATCAGACACTTCTTCAAAAAATAGGCGAACTACGAAAAATAATAGATGTACAGGGGGATGTTATTATGGAACAGGCTGTTTTGCAGCTTATAAAGGATGGAGCTGTTAAAAAGCACATAAAAAAAGCAACGATCCATTATAAAAATAAAAGAGATTTTGTACATGACCTTTTAAAAAGACATATAAATGAGCATGCAAATTTTAATCTACCAGATGGTGGATTAGCTTTCTGGATTGTACCTAAAGTAAATATAAACTGGGACAATGTAACTGTTTTACTACTAGATAATAATATTAAAATAATACATCCTGAGAGATATAGCTTTAAAGAGTCCGTAAACGGATTCAGATTAAGTTATGGTTCACTTTCTGAAGACCAATTGGAGCAAAGCATAAAGATCATTGGGCAAATATTGAGTGGTCAAAAATAGAATGGCTCTCCTATTGGAAAGCCAATTTAAATAAGAATTTCTATACAGATATTCTTGTAAGTTTAACATTAAAAATTTTTAACCAAGCCAATTCCAACATTCCCCTGTTGATAAAAAGGCATTATCATGGTTTGTGATTTTTCCTTCTTACCACCCAAAAGGCTATTTATTTTTGGATATAACCAATATGCTAATTCTGTAGATAAAATACCAAAACCGGCACCACCTACTACATCTCCAAACCAATGCTTATTATTTAACATCCGGTATACTCCCGTAAAAACAGCCAATGAATATCCTGAAATACCTAACCAGATATTGGTGTCTTTATGTTCCCTGAACATAAACTGGGCAGAAGCAAAAGCCATTGCAGTATGACCGGAAGGAAAAGAAAGGTTATTGGAACCGTCCGGCCTTTCCTCCTTGGCAATATGCTTAAGAGGCATTACAATGGCAGAAGAGATTAACAAAGAAGTTCCATAGATAATACTTCGGTCCCTGAAGTTATGTTTTCCTTTTATTCCTGCGGCATTTAAACCATAAACAAGAACAGCTGGCGCAAATTGAGTGTAATTATCCAATCTTATATGATCAGGTTTATGTTCACTGATTTCGTACTGTGTTGAAGAATTCAGGTTTTTGAGCTCTTTGATTCCTAAGCTTGCAACACCATAGGTAATTAGTGCCGCCGGTATGATAAGTTTTTTATAAGTAAACTGATGGCTTGTATCATTCCTATCCAATGGTAAGGGAGCAGATGTACTGTCTTTAACAGTAATGACAGCCAAACTATCCTGAGCATTGATATTTTGAAAGCTTGCGAAAATTAAAACCAAGCTTACGATTAAACTTTTCATTTGAATTTTATTGAATTAAAATTTATAACTGTATCCCAATCTGACAACCTGAGTTTCATAATAATCATCACTGGTATATCTGAATCCGGCACCCTGTATTTGTTTTTTTATGACCATTGTATTCAATAGATCGGAAGCATTAAGAAACAATTCTCCCTTACCATTTTGAATTGACTTTTTCATACCCAGATCCATCGAAAATCTTGAACCTATTCTTCCCTGCGGAATAATATCAGGAGCTAGATAAACTGCAGTAAGCTGTGCACTGATCCCCTTAGAAAATTTAAAAACATTATTTAATTTTATATTTCCTGAAATAGCAGTCTGTTGATCAGCAGAAAAAATATTCGGTCGTGGATATAGATTTTCAACGGTAAAAGCATTGATCTGATTTCTGTACATATTTCCGTTGATATTGAAAGAGTAAACTGATGAAATCTTTTGATTCCAGATCGCTTCAATTCCTGAATTGTAACTTTTTCCTGCATTCTGAAATATGGCATATATCAGTGTGCTTTCAGGAACAATACTTGAAATTCTGGTAATCGTTCCATTTGAAAAACGATGATAAAATGAGGAATATAAATAGCCATTATCCCAATTGTACTTATATCCCAACTCTATTGAATTTGTAAATTGAGGCCTCAGTCCCGGATTTCCTACTTTAATGATTTCAGCATCATCATATTTAGGGAATATGCGGATATCTACTTCATTAGGACGGTCTACTCTCCTGTTATAAAATATAGAAAATTTATTCCGGTCATTTAGTTTATAGGCAACCCTAAGGTTGGGAAATGGTTGCGTGTAGTTATATCCACTACTTGTATAAGTTGGGTGGTTAGGATTTACATCATATTGAATTCTTACATATTCCATTCTTAACCCCAATTCAGCTTCCCATTTTTTATTTTCAAAAACATAATTACCATATATAGCCGGAATTAATTCTTTATAATTTGCCCATCCTCCGGCATTAGCGTCGATCACAGAATTTATTCCTGGTATAAAATTCATATTTGTAGGAATACTTCTGTTTCTCAGTTTAATACCAGCTTCAATTCGTCCGTATTTAAGAGGTTTTACATAATCAATATTAAAGTCATACACCTGTTCGTCAGATAAAAGCTTAAAAGCATCAGTACCTGAAGATAAGGGCAGAAAATTGTCGTAGAAATACTTTTCATCTTCCCTATGGAATGTATAATTAAAACCAATATTCAAGAGATGCCCGGCTTCTTTAAACTTATGCTGATAGGCCGCAGTAGCCATTACGGTAGTTTTCAGTTCATCTTCTAAAAATTGCCATAAACGGAGCCTTTGAGAAAGGCCACCATTAAAAAATGGCTGATCACCCTTGTCTGTAATCTTTTCACTTCCATAAAGCCCTGAAATGTTAAGCGTGTTCTGACTGTCAATATTCCAGTCTATCCCTGATTTTGTTGTCAGAAAATTAGTATTTCTGTTTCTTTTTAGCTGAGAGTTAATAACTGTTCCATCATCATAAGTACGGGTTACAAATTCGTTTTTATTAAGTGTTTCTGTGTATAAATTATCAGCCTGTAAAAAGACATTTATTTTGTTTTTCCTGTAATTAAGGGAAACAGAAGGATTTATTTTTGGAGTTGTCGTATACTGTGGTCTGATCGTTGGAAGATTTTGTTTTCTTTCCCAAAGAGAACCTAATCCCAATGTTAATCCCACTTTACCATTCCAGCCATTTTGTTTATTTTTCTTCATAATAATATTGATAATTCCGGCATTTCCATTGGCATCATACTTTGAAGATGGATTATTAATGATTTCAATTTTATCAATAGCTGAAGCAGGAATATTATCCAAACCGGTCTGACTTCCAAATCCTGTTAAGGCAGTTTGTTTACCCTCAATTAAAACCGTTACCTTATCATTTCCCCGCAGCTGAATTTTACCATCCTGAACGGTAATACCGGGTAGATTCTGCATGCTTTGAAGTACAGATCCGCCATTCTGACTGATATTATCGGCAACAGAATAGGTTTTCTTATCAAGCTGATTACTTACCTCGTTTTTTCTACTGCCTGTTAGCACAACTTCTTCAATTTTTGTCTCCTTAGCATTACTATTTGATTGAAGTTCTATAGGCGGAATATCCAGGAATTCTGAAAGACTGCCAATAAAAAGAGACTGGGTATGGGAATTATAGCCTGCCATAGAAATTTCTATCAGATAATTTCCTGGTTTTATTTCGGTAAGAGCAAATCTACCCTCTTCATTAGTAATTGTTCCGGAAATAAATACACTGTCTTTAGGAGATTTTAAAACAATGCGGCTGTAAGGAAGTCCGGAATGATTGGTATTGCTTACAATCCCTGAAACAGTTACTGAGGAAACCTGAGCAATGGCAAAAGAGGAAAACAACAATACTATTGAAAATATGAACAGCTTGATTCTAATCATTATTTTTAGTCTTTAATCTCTCTTAAAAATTTTCCGTCATTGTCAAAAATTAGGTCCTTTCCATTTACCTCTGCCTCATAAGTTATAATACCTTTTGAATCTTTTATTTTTGCAGCCTCTTTTATTTTCTGATTAGGATAGTTTTTAAGAATGAATTGTTTAATTGATGCAGAAAGAGCATTAACATTGATAGGGACTTCTGTTTCGATAATGTTTCCTGAAGCATTGAACAAAACGGATTGCTCCAATCCTTTTGATAGGAATCCCGCTTCATAATTGTCCTTTTCTTTTTCCCATTTTACTTTTTTAGCTTCCGGATACTGTTTCTGTAATGCAGAAGTAACAGACACCGGAACACTTTTATGTTGGATTTTTTGCGCATGTATTAAAACAGCACCGGCAATGACTGTTAAAAGAACCACTAATTTTTTCATTGTATTACATTTTAATTTATGATACAATGATCGGATATGATTTAGAAGAAATTTAGAATATCTGGTCTTGAGATTTCAAATTCTTTATCTCTTTATGCGAAATAAGGATCATTAAAAACAATAAGGCCAACGATACTAAGGATGCATTAAGAGTTCCAAGATCAAGCCCACCCTTTAAAATGGGTTTAGTAAGGAAGTCACCGAATGTAGCGCCAAATGGTCTCGTAAAAACAAAAGCAATCCAAAATAGGAGAACATGATTAATTTTTGTGAAATAATGAACTAGAATAACGATAAGAATAATTATTCCGGTGACAGACGCTCCAGTTAGGTAAGTTAACCCCAAATTGTCGCTCAGAAAATCACCAAATGCCGTTCCCAGACTATTTGAAAAAAGAATTGCTATCCAGTAATATATTTCCTTAGACTTTTCAAAAATAGGATATACTTCAAGATTTTTATATTTTCGGTACCATAGGAAAAGGGTTGTTAAAAGCCCAGTGATAAGGAGTAAACTTCCCAATAGATATCCGGTTTTTAATGTTCGGTCTATAAAATCAGAAATTTCTGTACCCAATGTTGTTGTTCCCACAATGACCAGCCAGTAAACAATAGGAATATATCTTTTTACCTTTAGCTGAATGGATATCGTGATGATAAAGAGTAAAAATGTGATAAAAATTCCAACTGTATAACCAAAATTAAGGGTCATAGAAATAAAATCACCCAGAGTCTCCCCCAAAGTCGTAGCCGTTATTTTCATCAACCAGAAAAGAAGACTTATCACAGCTACTTTATTCAGTGTTCTCATATTTTTTTATTCAAAGTTCATCCTCAATTTTGTAGATATTTCGAATAAAATGAATAATAGAAAACGAGCCTTAAAATTTTATAAAGAAAGTATGTTGATTATCTTTAAAGTAATAATCTAAGATCCATCCCTGATGAGTACAGATCTCTTTTACAATAGCTAACCCTAACCCACTCCCATTATGATCTGTAGATGCTTTTGAAAATCTTTTAAACAGATTGTCTCCATTTAATGAAAAAGATCCTGAATTAGAAATCATCATCTGTTGCTGAGAAAGTTCGATCCTTGATGTTCCATTAGTTGACGTATGTCTTACTACATTAATCAGAAGATTGTTAATAAGAGTTTCAGTTAAAGTCCTGTTTCCGGTAGCATATACACTATCCATAATTTCAGCCTGAATCTCAATATGCTTTTGATCAAAATGCTCCTTCAATATTTCCAGACTTTGATGAAGCAGTTCGCTTAAAGGTAAATTTTCATTTTCCGCAAATTGGAGATTTTCAATTTTTGCAAGTAATAAAAGATTTTTATTAATCCTCGAACTTCTTGTTAAGGCCCTGTTGATCTCTTCAGCAATCTGATACTGTTTCTCAGTAAGATCTTCATTTTGCATTAAAATATCAAGTTTATTTTTGATAATAGCTAAAGGAGTCTGTAATTCATGAGAAGCATTTTCAGTAAATTCCTTTTGAGTTTTATACACTGAAACATTATGTTCTATCAGTCTTTTTAATGATAAATTCAATTCTTCAAATTCAATAATATCTGTTGAGTCAAATTCAATTTTGTTTTGAGTGTTAAGATTGAAAGTCTTTAACTTTTCTAATGTATTTCTAAAAGGTTTCCATATAGAAGTAGAAAGTTTTCGATTTAAAAATAAGAGTCCTAAAACAATCAGCATAAAGAAAAAAACAGTGATAGCAGCAATAACAGCAATTGTCTCATGGGATTCTTCAATATTAGTTTCTACTGTAAATAAAAAGGGTTTATGATTAATATAAACTACTTTTTTTAGACATCTGTATCGTTCTATTTCGGGCTTATCTACGAATGTTTTTTGTTTTTCTACTGTAAAGGTTTGTTCTTTTTTTAAGGAATTAAAAGGAATTTGTTCAATATTAGTTCCAGGCTGAATTTTGTTCCATAGAAGAACACTTTTTTCGAGTTCTGATTCCGAGAGATTCAAATGATTAAATTCAAAAGCGGTCTTTTCTACAATAGTAATATTGTGCTCGTCCAATTCCCCCTTCCAAATGGCATCCACAACCCAATAATAAACAGGAATACTAATGATCAATATGATAAGCACATAGATCAGAAAAGGTTTTGTCGTTTTACTTAGAAGTGGTTTCAATGGAGTTTACAGTTTAGAAATTAGAAATAAAATTACAAATTATTGAGAATGATAGTCTTCTCTCTCATTAGTCCCTGCTTCCCATTTATATCCTGTTCCATAAACTGTTTTTAAATAATGTTCACAGCCTGCATCATAAAGCTTTTTCTTCATGTTTTTCACATGTGCATACACAAAATCATGATTGTCAAGCATATCAGCGAAATCACCTGAAAGATGCTCTGCTAAAGTACTTTTAGAAATTACTTTATTTTTATTTCCTATGAAATAAATAAGCAGATCAAATTCCTTTTTAGTAAGAGCCACTGTTTTATCGTTAATTAATACGGTTTTAGCAAGAAGATCAATTTGCAGTTCATTTTGCTTAATGATATTCGAATTGTTAAACTGCTTTCTTCGGATAATAGAATAGATCCTGGCCATTAGTTCAGAGAGATGAAAGGGTTTGGTAAGATAATCATCAGCGCCCAGCTGTAAACCTTTGATCTTATCATCCAATGCATTTTTAGCAGAGATAATAATCACACCATCCTGCTTGTTCTGTTTCTTTAATTCTTCTAATATGTTCAGTCCATTACCATCTGGAAGCATAATATCCAATAAAATACAGTCATATTGAAACAACTCTATTTTATTCATTGCTTCGTGAAACGTGGTAGCAAATTCACATAAATAACTTTCCTCTGAAAGATATTCAGCGATGCTTTTTGCCAGTTCAGTTTCATCTTCTATGATCAGTATTTTCATTGGACCAATTTACAGATCCAATTTAGAAGAAATTTTGAATATAATAAAATAGCTGTAAAATATTAATGAAATTAATTTTTTGATGGCTGAAAGTTGATTTTACTGAATTTATTTTAAGATCAATACTTGGTTAAGTTCACTTTTAAAACATCCCAGAATAAATTCTGTAAAATATAATTGAGCATCTAGAGCTTGTGTTTTATGATGTAATTCCAGTCTTTTCGTTAAAATAATTTCGCCTTTATATGAAAAAGAGAAATAGCAGAAAATTTTATATGATGAACTTCTTACAGGAGTACAGTAACCTGTAATAGCAATGGACCAATCCGTTTCAAATGATTTTGCAACATTTAATGCCATCGTTTCTGCTATATTTTCTGATACACAATCGTATACTTCTGCCTCCTCCTTATCTATATTGAGAAATTTTACTTTTTCAGACATTGTATAAGCCGTGATTCCGCCATTATAAAACAATGAGCTACTGGGCATTTGCGAGAAGGCAAGTTGCAATAATCCTGAAGTTACACTCTCTGCTACAGATATCGTTTCCCCGGTGGTCAGTAGGGACTGACTGATGTATTCAAGTAAATTTTGTTGAAACTGCATAATCATAATTTTTATGTGATTGGTAATACCCTTTACTTAAACGCTAAATTTTCTGCACTTACAATAACTTTAAATAATACTTTGATTTACAATATATTAACCTATCTCTAATGGTTAGATCTGATTAAAGTATTCTCACAAAACAATCATGTAATGACATAACTATTTGTAAACATCAATTTATTACTCAATGTTTTTTTAAGTATTAAAGTAGCATTTATCCTGAAATAGAATATCAAAGATAGATCAACCAGCTTCCCATTCTTATGATTTGAGTCATGTTTCTAATAGAGGATTCTTCTATTTTCAAATTTTAATAGATTTTCCTTGCCCATTTTTTTTAAAGTTCTGATAACGGTTTCTACCCTTAAACCCGTTAAATTTGCAATCTGTTGACGGGTAAGTTCTATAGGGAAACCAAACTGACAGTCATTTTCAGAATAGCTCTTTAGATACTCCATTAATCCTTTAAGTCTTAATGTTGGATTTTGATAAGCCATATACTGTGTCATCAATACTTTATAATATAATCTTTGAGAAAGACAGGCATTCATTCTTAAGGAAACCTCAGGATGCATTTCCAATAGTTTCAGGAAATTATCCTTTGATATTCTAATGATTTCTGATGATACTAAAGCGGTTGCATCAGTTGGATAAACTTTATCCAAAAAAAGTAATGAATCTCCAAAACTCTGATTTTTACCCAGAATATTTTGAATGAATTCTTTTCCTTCCTCATTGTAATTATTAAGTTTTACTTTGCCTTCAGCAATTTGAAAGTAATGAAGAGCATGATCATTTTCTTTAAAAATCAATTCTCCTTTTTTGTAGGTTTTATTTTCAGCACCAAAAGAATATAAAATCTCATGGTCAATGTTCATACAGCTAATTGTTTTCATAATCTTGTTTTTATCACTTAGAAAAAGAAAAATAGTAAAAATCATTGATTAATACAAAGGTTTTCATTAATCTAAGATAATAGGAATTTTCCAGTATTGGCTATTATTAAAAGGCTATTAATACAAAAGCCACACCATCATCTTCGAATAGGTTTTAGGTAATTTTAAAGTTAGAAATTAAATTTTTGTAAACTTTTTGTAAACAGATTCTCACAATTAACTTCCAATGAAGCATTTACCTGTTAACATTGGTTTTAGAGGGAAATGCTATGATTTTAGAAGTATGAATTATGATTAATTTCGCATCCTGTTTGCTGATTGGTTTAAAAATAAATCAGCTTAAAAAAGAAAGTATGACTTCCAATTTAACAAAAATCTCTACGCTCATTTTATTTGTATTCTCTCTACACGGATTTGCACAAAATCCTAAAGTCCATTCTCACAATGATTATGAGCAGAAGATACCATTCTGGTATGCGTTGGGATCTGGAGCATCCTCTATAGAAGCTGATGTATTTCTGGATAATAATGAGCTGTATGTTGCTCATCATGAAAATGGAATCAAAAAGGAAAGAACACTAGATGAATTGTATCTGAAACCCATCGAGAAAGCTTTAGAACTTAATTTAGCTTCCGATCGCCCTATTCAGATTCTCATTGATATTAAGACTGATGCTGAGCCAAGTCTTCAAAAAATTGTTTCAGAAATCCAGAAACATCCCAAGATTGCCAATCAAAAACGCTTTACTTTTGTTATTTCAGGGAATCAGCCTAAACCGGAAAAATATAACTCTTATCCCGATTTTATAACATTTGATTATCAGAGTTTAGCAGATCTATCTCCAAAACAATGGCAAAAGGTAGCTATGATCAGTCAGGATTTTAAAAGATATTCAAACTGGAATGGTAAAGGAGGTTTAATGATTGATGACCTCCCTAAAGTACAGGATATTATAAAAAAAATTAAAGCATTCAAAAAACCAATACGTTTCTGGGCTACTCCGGATTCAAAAACCTCTTGGGAATTTTTTGTCAATGCAGGGGTTGACTACATTAATACGGATCATCCAAAAGAATGTGTGACCTATGTTCAGAATTTAAAAGACCATACATTTAAAAACAGTCTTTTTTCTGAGATTTACCAACCAAAGTTTTTGTATGAAAATAAAAATGAACCGGTAAAAAATGTAATCTTACTCATTGGCGATGGAAACGGACTTTCTCAAATTTCCGCATCTGTTCTGGCTAATAAAGGACAGCTGACACTAACACAACTGAGGAATATCGGATTCATTAAAACAACGGCTGTAGATAATTTCACCACAGATTCAGCAGCCGGTGCTACGGCATTTGCAACCGGTAAAAAAACAAACAACCGTTTTATAGGTGTGGATTCTGAAGGAAAGTCTATACAAAACCTTACGGAGGTGCTCTCTGAAAAAGGATTTAATACAGGGGTCATTACTACAGACGAAATTGTAGGAGCCACACCTTCGGCATTTTATGCACATCAAAGAGACAGAGGTATGGAAAAAGAGATAGCTTCTGATCTTAGTAAAAGTAAATTGACTTTCTTTGCTGCAGGTGGCAAATCAAAAGTCTCTGATCTGTCAGGTTTTTCCAAAGTAGATCAGCCGAAAGATATTGCCGAAAGCAAATCCCCACGATTAGCTTATTTTATGTCAGAAAATGGTGTTCCATCAGTTTTAAATGGCCGTGGAAATCTTTTACCAGAAGTCGTTCAAAATGGTTTACAGTTTCTTAAAAATAAAAATAAACCTTTCTTTATAATGATAGAAGGTGCGCAGATCGACAGCGGTGGTCACGCCAATAATGTTGGAACAATCGTTACCGAAGGAATTGATTTTGATAAAGCGATTAGTCAATCAATACAGTTTGCTGATCAGAATCCCGGAACTTTAGTGATCATTACTGCTGATCATGAGACTGGTGGATTCAGTATTCCTCACGGTAATCTAAAAAACAGTATGATTGAAGGTGACTTTACTACAGAAGACCATTCTGCTACGCTAATTCCCGTATTTTCTTATGGTCCAAAAGCTGATCTTTTTATGGGTGTTTATCAGAATAATGAAATTTTCCATAAAATTTTAAAAGCCCTGAATATAAATAATTAATAAAATAACCTGGTAATATAAAAAGACCGCCTCACCTGCGGTCTTTATTTTTTATAAAATAGATTATTTAGCGAACTTTTTTGTTCCTGCAACACACAGAATTACGCCAATCGTTACTCCAAGCATGCCTATGCTTACGGGTTCATGAAGAAAATATGCCGCTAAAGCCAATCCAAAAAATGGCTGCAATAGTTGTAATTGACCTACTGTACTTATTCCTCCTTGTGCTAGCCCTTTGTACCAGAAAATAAAACCAATGAACATACTGAATAAGGAGATATAAGCCAGACCAAACCATGCTTGATTGCTCACAACTTGAATATCTTTAGGAAAATATATAAAAAACAATGGAATCATTAAGGGTAAAGCGAGGATCAAAGCCCACGAGATCACTTGCCATCCACCCAATGTTCTGGATAATTTCGCTCCTTCAGCATAACCTAATCCACATAAAATTACAGCTGCCAACATCAATATATCGCCTATCGGAGAGGCGGAAATTCCTTGTGAAACAGCAAATCCTATAACCAACAGGCTTCCTACAATAGAGAAAAACCAAAATACAGGATGAGGACGCTCCCCACCCCTGAATACTCCAAATACAGCTGTTGCTAATGGAAGCATTCCCAAAAATACAATAGAATGCGCAGAAGTTATATACTGAAGTGCTAAAGAAGAGAGTAACGGAAAGCCGATAACACAGCCTATGGAAACTAAAATCAAAGGTAATATCTGTTCTTTTGCAGGTCTCTTTTCCTTATAAATTAGAATAACAGCCAAGGCAAGTATCCCAGCGATTGCTGCTCGTGCGATTGTTACAAAAATAGGACTCATATCCATAACAGCTAATTTTGTCGCAGGTAAAGATCCACTAAATAACAATACTCCGATGAAGCCATTAACCCATCCATTGACTGCCTGATCTTTTGAAATTTTATTTGTAATCATTTTATATTTTTTGAATAGGTCAAAATTATAGAGGATAAATAAATAAACACAGTCTCAGTTTTGTATATTTGCATGAGCACAGTTTGAAAATATGAATAAAGAATTTTTGTACACAGAGATTACCAATGGATTGGCTTCACAGATCAGGAATGGGGTTTTAAAACCTGGAGATAAATTACCTTCAGTAAGAAAGCTATGCCTTGAGCATCAAATAAGTATGAATACAGCAAAGCGTGTATTTCTCGAACTGGAATCACAATCACTGGTTGAATCTAAACCACAGTCAGGCTATTTCGTCAGTCAGTTGCTTTCCATCAAACTACCCCTTCCCGAAGTAAGTCGTCCCTCATTGATCGCTAACAATAACGAACCCGACGAACTGATCAGTAAAGTCTATGAAAATATGGGTAAAAATAATCTCACCCTTTTCTCAATAGCTATTCCTTCAGGAGCCCTACTTCCTCAAGCTAAACTTAAAAAAGAAATTATTCAGGCCACCAGAGAGCTGAAATCAGGAGGAGCCGAATATGAGGAACTTCAGGGCAATTTAAAATTAAGAAGAATGATTGCTCAAAGATCATTAGCATGGGGTGGAAATTTTCACGAAAATGATCTGGTAACAACAAATGGTGGGATGAATGCCTTATCTTTTTGCCTGATGGCTTTGGGAAAACCCGGAGATACAATAGCAATAGAAAGTCCTTGTTATCCCGGAATATTACAGTTGGCCACAGGTTTTGGTCTTAAAGTATTAGAATTACCTACTCACCCTGCTCATGGGATAGAAATTGAGGCCTTAAAAAAAGCAATTCCCAAAATCGATATCTGCCTGTTAATTCCTAATTTTAATACTCCTTTGGGAAGCTGTATGTCTGATGAAAATAAAAAAGAAGTTGTAAAACTCCTTTCTGAAAATAATATTCCACTCATCGAAGATGATGTTTATGGTGATATTTATTTTGGATCACACCGTCCGAAATGCTGTAAATCGTTTGATAAAGAAGGAAATGTTTTATACTGCAGTTCGGTATCAAAAACCCTGGCACCAGGTTATCGTGTAGGTTGGATTGCTCCCGGAAAGTATAAGGATAAAATACTGAAGCTTAAACTACTCCATTCTACCTCTTCCATTGCTATTGTAAATGAAGCGGTAGCCAATTTCCTAAAAACCGGGAAATATGAAAAGCATCTACAGGAACTTCGCCGAACTCTTCAGACTAATTACCAGAATTATGTACAAACCATTATTCAGTATTTTCCGGAAGGTACAAAAACCAGCAGGCCACAGGGTGGACTCTCCTTTGGGTAGAATTTGATAAAAAAATACAGACCAGAAAACTATATGATCTGGCCATTAAACAAAATATCAGTATTGCGCCCGGCAGGATGTTTAGTCTCCAGGATCAGTTTGAAAATTGTATGAGATTGTGTATTGGTCTCCCATGGTCAGAGGACACACAGCAAAAATTAATTGAGGTCGGAAGACTTGCCAAAATGATCGACAGACAGTCTTAATCTACAACGAAATTTTTTCTCGCTAGTTCTTTTCTTACCCGGCTTAAACTTTCAGGAGTAATTCCCAAATAGGAAGCAATCATCCATTGTGGAACCCTTAACAGTAAGTCTGGATACATTTTGATGAATTTTAAGTATCTTTCTTCGGCAGTTTCCCCCAACAAAGAATTGATCCTGTCCTGAAGGCTTCTTACATGTTTTTGTATTAAAATATCTCTTCTTTCAGCACTATCCGGAAATTGAGAAACCAGTTTATTAAAGAAATCCGGGTGTAAAAACAAGACTTCAGAATCTTCAACGGCTTCTATATAGTACACAGACTGTTCGTTGAAGTAAATACTCGTTCTGTCAGAAATGAGCCAGCTCTCAGGAGCGAATTGTATAATATGCTCTTTTCCGTTTTTATCGATGGAATACATCTTCAAAAGCCCTTTCTCCACGAAAAAAACATAGCGGCAGATTTCACCGTATTGTAAAAGAAATTGGTTTTTGGGTATCTTTTTTACCTCGTAATGTAAGCTACAGCTGTTTACCTGCTCTGTGGGAACATTTAAAACTTTAGCTAAATAGTTATTAATATTCTTCATCGTGTAATTTGGGTTATGGATATATCTTGGTGTGAAGCGTTGTTGACTGCCTTTCCGTTTTCTATTACGATCAACTGTGGGCTTTGATGGGTTACATCAAGATCTTCCGCAATTTTATTGGAAATAGACCTGTAAGCAAGGAGATCTAAAAAATAAAGATCAACGTCAGTACCAAGGTTTTTAATTTCTGATTCAAAATTTCTCAATACTGTTTTACTGATGAAACAACTGGTAGAATGTTTGAATATTGCAATTTTATCGTGATACGAGTTTTCAATAGCTTTTGCTAAATCTTCCTCAGATTGTATTTTTTTCCAGAAAGATTTCTCTTCAGGTTTCTCTTCTTTTCCACCAAATATTTTATCAAAAAAACTCATATATTAAATTGTTTAAGATGATGATTGAGGTGCTTATACTCCAAAAAGCCCCAGTCGCTTTCGGTCATTTTTCCAAAAAGCTCATGCTTTTCTGGTAGATTATGGTGAGTATAGTTTTCCCAATATTCATTCATTGTTTTTAAAAGCCCTTCTCTGCTTTCATTAAAGTCACATTCAAAATTAACGATTAGTTTTTGAAAAGTCGGCATATTTCGGGGAATTCCATTGTTAAAAATCTGCATCTCTACTTTTGTAAGAATTCCTATTGTCCCAAAAAGAAGGTTAACAGGAGGAAGGTTGATCTTTCTTAATGAAATCTGAAGAACCAGATCACAATGTTTTAACATCTGTGAAACGTTCATTTTGCCCCACTTATGCTCATAACTCTCGGTCAACATAGAGATTCTGTTGATGATTTCATCAAAATAAATACGATTGTGAAGACTCTTTTTTACCAACCTTTTTCTTTCTTCAGATTTTCAATATGAGCAAAATGATGATTACAATGCCAGGCGTAGAAAGCAAGATAGTATCTCAGATCATAATCCTGATTATTTTCCGGATGATGAAAAGTTCTTTCAAACTGTTTATTAGTTAACGTTTTAAGCAAAACATGCCATCTTTGATGTGTTCCTTTGATCATTCTCATAGCAGGCTTTACAGGGATGTTGATGCTATCCTGGAGTTCAGCCCATTTTGCTTCTTCATATGGTTTTATGGTTGGATTATCTTCCGTTAAAGCCAATTTAAAACGAATATAACTATTGATATGACTGTCAGCCAAATGATTAACAAGTTGTCTTACTGTCCAACCTCCTTCTCTGTAAGGGGTATCTAATTGATCGTCTGTAAGATCTTCAATAAGCTCCCTTAATTTATCCGGAAAGTTTTTGATCACTTTCATGTACTTATCCAATTCAATATCACAAATATGATCAGGTTTTTCAAACTGACCTATCGGATATCTCTTTTGTTCTAAATTACTCATTTTTAATTATCTTGGTTAATATGTTCTTATCTTTTAAGGAGGCAATAGACAATTTTCTATCCTTCTGAAACTTGACCTAAAATTACTACAAGAAAAGCAACAAAGCAATAAGTAGTAAAAGAATAAGAAAAATAACCTTAGGATCTATATTGTTTTACAGAAAATTGAATCTTTAATCTATTTATGTTTCAAAATTTAAGATAAAAAAACTTCAATTCTATTAAAATTGAAGCTCTTATTATTTAAATTCATCCACTAATAACCATGCAGATCAATACCTTCTGTTCTTTGTAAAGTCACTTTTTTACCCATTTTCTTTTGAATCACTCGAAAGTGCTGCAATTCATCATCCGTCAGAATGGTAATGGAAGTCCCTTTTTCGTTGGCACGACCCGTTCTACCGATACGGTGGATATAATCTAAGGGTGAACGTGGCAGTTCATAATTAATAACGCAAGGTAAAGACTCGATGTGAATACCACGGCCAAGTAAATCCGTAGCGACCAAAATTTGAGCTCAGTTTACTTTAAACTCTTCTAAATTATTTCTACGGGCACCCTGTGACTTCTGTCCGTGAATAGCTACTGCTTTAATTTTATTTTTTTTAAGCTTTTCAACTAAATTGTCTGCAGATTTTGTAGAAGAAACAAAAATTAACGCCTTTTCAACCTTCTTTTCTTTAATTAAATAACGTAAAAAAGGGCCTTTATTTTCAGGAGAGACATGATAAGCCAATTGCTCAATATTATCAATTTCAACTTCTTCTTTTTTAATTTCAATAATCGTAGGATTAATCGATAAACGCTCTTTCATTTCAGAAACCTTATCATCTAAGGTCGCCGAAAACATAGTCGTTTGTTTCATTACGGGCATCAGAGCGAAAAGCTTATTCATTTCTTCTCCAAACCCTAATTGAAACATTTTATCCGCCTCATCAATTACTAAATGTTTAATTTCTGAAATACTCAACGCCTTATGATCTATTAAATCTAACAAACGGCCAGGTGTTGCAATAAGAACTTCTACCCCAAACATTCCCTTCATCTGTGGATTGATAGAAACACCACCATAAACAGCCATTGTACGGATCTCACGCTTCAGATTCTCTGTAAAAGTTCTGAAAACTTCATCTATTTGAATCGCTAACTCACGGGTAGGAACCAATATTAAAACCTGAACATTACGATCTTTTTTAACCTCTAAGTTTTGTAATTTTTCTAAAATAGGCATCACAAAGCTAGCCGTCTTTCCGGAACCGGTTTGTGCAATTCCCATCAAATCCTTTCCTTGCAGAATAACAGGAATAGCCTGCTCCTGAATTGGAAAAGGCTTCAGATAGCCCAACTTTTTGATAGAACGAATAATGTGGTGTGATAATCCCAAAGACTCAAATGACATAGAATACTTATTTTGCTGCAAAGATAAGCTATTGATATTTGGTTTACACGTGAAACTAAATTATGCCAATGATTATTAATTGTACAGGTACATTCAGGCTATTAAAATTTACATTTTGGAAATTTCTTTTATTCCTGATTGCTCATTTTATTCATTTTAAATTTTATTGTTGTCGTTTTGTCCGATAATTTATTTTTGGACAAATTTTTGAGTATTAGTTTTTGTAAATTTATCAAAAATTCGAGAAATCTAAATATGAAAAAAGCGTTAATAATAGTAGATGTACAGAATGATTTTTGTGAAGGTGGAGCCTTAGCTGTTCCGGGAGCCAATGAAATTATTCCCTATATTAATCTTCTTATGGAAGAAAATGAATACGATCAGATTGTTTTAACCCAGGATTGGCATCCTGCAGACCATAAAAGCTTTGCAAGTAATAATGGAAAAAAGGTTGGCGAAAGTATTATTTTAGGAGGAGTCCCTCAGTTTATGTGGCCTGATCACTGTGTTCAGGGAACTTTTGGAGCCGAATTTCATAAAGATCTGAACAGAGATAAAGTAACCCATATTATTCAGAAAGGTAAAAATACTGAAATTGATGCCTACAGTGGTTTTCAGGATAACAATCACTTTATGAAAACCGGTCTTGATGACTTCTTAAAATACCACGACATACAGCTCCTAGAAATTGTAGGTTTGGCAATGGACTATTGCGTAAAATTTACTTGTACAGATGCTGTAGCTAATGGATACGTAACTTGTCTGCATTTTAACGGAACCCGTGCAGTGAATGTAAAACCGGATAATGGAAGGGATGCAATTTATGAGATGATCCAAAAAGGAGTTACCATTTTAGGATAATTTTAAATTTCAAAAAATATAAAAAAGCGCAGTAAATATTTACTGCGCTTTTTGCTTAAATAACCTTGAAATTTATAAATCATTAAACACATCATTATAAGATAATTATCTACATTTGGAAAAATCTCTTCAATGAAAAAAGTTATTTTGTCAGCAGTATTTTTTAGTGCATTTTTAGCAAAAGCCCAAAACTCGCCTGCCAATGAATTTAAATATTTGGAATATGATATCCAAAAGATTCAAAGCTTATATAAAAGCAATAAAACTTCTGTAAAAGAAGTGGTTGAGGCATATTTAAAACGAATTAATGACATCGACAAAAATGGAGTTCAGTTAAATTCTATAATTACTATAAATCCCGATGCCCTTAAAATTGCGGACTCTCTTGATCATCTTGATCCAAAATTAAAGGACAAACCTTTATTCGGAATTCCTGTCTTATTAAAGGATAATATTGATACACACGATAAAATGCCAAATACAGCTGGTTCTTTAGCTTTAAAGAATTCGTTCCCTTTACAGGATAGTTATCTGGCAAAAAAATTACGGGAAGCAGGTGCCGTGATCATTGGAAAAACAAATCTCAGTGAATGGGCTAATTTTCGGGGTATGAAATCTACGAGTGGCTGGAGTGGTCTTGGTGGATTAACCAAAAACCCTTATATCCTGGATAGAAATACCTGCGGATCTAGTGCCGGTTCCGGAGCAGCCATTTCAGCCAATCTTGGTATTATTGCCATTGGAACAGAAACCAATGGATCTATTGTCTGCCCTTCCAGCCTCAACGGAGTGGTAGGACTGAAACCTACAGTAGGCTTAATTTCAAGAAAAGGGATCATTCCAATTTCAAGCACCCAAGATACACCCGGGCCAATGGCCAGAACAGTAAAAGATATTGCAATTAGTCTCGGAACAATAGTCGGTGAAGATAAAAACGATATTAAGACAGTGGGGTCCAGTCAGTTTTTACATAAAGATTACACGAAATTTCTAACCTTAAATGGACTTAAGGGTAAAAGATTCGGTTATATAAAAGGGATTACCAATGGTGCCAGCAAAAAAGTAGATGAATTATTTTTAAAAACCTTACAAAACTTAAAAGATCAGGGCGCTATTATTGTAGAGATAGAAAAAGAGCTTATTTCTGAGGAAGTACAGCAGAAATCTTTTGAACTGATGGTTGCAGAATATAAAGATGGACTTAATGATTACTTTCAATCTTTAGGAAAGAATGCTCCAATAAAAAATATAGATGAACTGATTGCTTTCAATAAAAATAATAAAGAAGAATTACAATATTTTGGACAAGAGTTTCTGATACTTTCAGCAAAAGGAGATGGAACAAAAGACAAAAATTATGCAAATGCTGTAAAAGTAGCTAAAGAAGGAAGTCAGGATAATGGAATTGATTTCGCAATGAAAAAATACACATTAGATGCCATCATTGCCCCAACCACCACAGAAGCCTGGAAAACAGATTTAAAAAATGGGGATCATTATTCGTATGGAAGTGCAGATGCTGCTGCTATTGCTGGATATCCAAGCATTACTTTACCTATGGGATATGTTGATGAACTACCCGTTGGTATTTCATTTTTTGCCGAAAAATGGCAGGAAGGAAAATTGATTACTATGGCTTATACTTTTGAACAGAGTAATCCACAGCGAAAAGTACCTCAGTTTTTAAAATAAAAATAAAAACTCCGGTTACAAAAAACTATTATCATTAATTGAAATGGGCTTCTTTATCACACTCTATTGATGACAATTTATGTTTATAACAGAACTAGAAAAACAAAACAGAAGTCAAAATACAGTACAAAAAAAAGCGTGGTCATATTTGACCACGCCTGTATTTTTAAATGCTATGTTGTTTTGGATCGCGATTAAAAGTCTTAATTCATCACTCAAAACAGATAACTCTTAAAGCATTTTTAAGTTGTTCACCTCTAATTCTGAAAGAATTCTCCAGTGTCCTCTTTTGATATTTTTCTTTGTCAATCCTGCAAACATCACTCTGTCTAAGGCTTCAACTTCGTATCCTAATCTTTGGAATATTCTTCTGATAACACGGTTCCATCCAATATGGATTTCAATCCCAACCTCATTTTTAGGTTTCCCTTCTATATATGAAATTTGATCTACCACTGCTACACCTTCATCAAGACGAATACCTTCAACAATTAGCTTCATGTCTTCATTGGACAATTTTTTATCCAATGTTACATGATAGATTTTTTTAGCATCAAAAGATGGGTGAGTTAGCTTCTTTGTCATGTGTCCGTCATTAGTAAGAAGAATAACCCCCGTTGTAGAACGGTCCAATCTTCCTACAGGAAAAACACGGTAAGGAGAAGCATTAGCAACAAGATCCATTACAGTTTTTCTTGCTTTGTCATCTTTCGTTGTAGAAATATATCCTTTAGGCTTATTTAAAAGTACATAAACCGGTTTTTCAGGAGTGATGTTTTGCCCGTCAAAGATCACTTTGTCACTTTTCTGAACCTGGTAGCCCATCTCAGTAACTACTTTTCCGTTTACTTCTACCAACCCTTGTGTGATCAGCTCATCAGCCTCTCTCCTGCTGCATATTCCTGAGTTTGCGATGTATTTATTAAGACGGATCGTATCCTTATGAATATCTTTTTCGATTTTGCTTAATCTTCTTTTCTGTACAAAAGATCTTGCTTTGTCTTCATCTCTTTCATTTCCTGCAGAAGCTCTTCTGCCATACTTTAAGCTGCCTCGCTCATATTTATCTCTACTGTCGAAACTTTTTCCGCCTCTTTTTGGAGCTGGTTTCCCGTAAGTCTTTCTTTCTCTGCTTTCGCTTTGATTAGTAATATAAGGTGGTCTCTCAGATTTTGGGTTACGATCTTCATCTCGGCTTTCAAAATTTGTTTCACCTCTCCTAGAATCAGGTTTTTTAAAAGGTCTAGAGCTGCCATCTGTGTCTCTATCACTTCTACTGAAAGGCTTTTTCTCAAATTTTGAATTGCCACTTTCATTTCTATCTTTTTGTCCAAAACTTTTGTCACCGCTTTTCGAAAATGGTTTTTTGAAAGGTTTTGATTCTGAAGAATTTCCAGATTTAGGAGCACGAGAACTGCCTGAATTTCTAGTTGAAACTCTGGGTCTTTTAGGTTTTCCTGAATTATTATTGTCTCTGCTCATTCTAAATATTTTTGCAAAGATAGTAATTTAGTTATGAGTTAAAAATTAAGAATCATAACTTTGCGATATTGTTTTACAATTAATTATATATTATTCCGGAAATGATAACACTATTAAATGATCAGTTTTCTCAATTAAATGCTTTTTTACATGGAAAATCTTTCAGTAAAATCTTTATATTAGTTGATGAAAACACGCATGAATACTGCCTTCCTGTTCTTTTAGGCAATATGGAAACGGATTTAGGTTTCGAAATTTTGGAAATAGAGGCAGGCGAAGAAATGAAAAATATTCAGACTGCCAATCAGCTTTGGGAGATTTTAACGGAAATGCAGGCCGACAGAAAAGCATTGGTTATTAATCTTGGTGGTGGTGTTATTACTGATATGGGTGGTTTTGTTGCTTCTACTTATAAAAGAGGCGTTCAGTTTATTAATATCCCTACTACCCTTTTATCAATGTGTGACGCTTCTATAGGCGGAAAAACAGGAATTGACCTGATGCATTATAAAAATATGGTGGGAACATTTACATTCCCTGAGCAGATTTTTGTATACCCACCATTTTTGGAAACCCTTCCTTTTAAGGAGTTAAGAAGTGGTTTTGCTGAAATGCTGAAACATGGTTTAATTGCTGATAAACTGCATTGGGATAATCTGATAAAAATTCAAAAACTTGATGTAGAAGCATTACTTCCTCATATTCAGACCTCCATGGCTATTAAACAGGACGTTGTTGAGCAGGACTTTCATGAAAAGAATGTTAGAAAAACACTGAACTTCGGCCATACTATTGGTCACGCCATCGAAAGTTCTTGCCTGGAACAGGGAAATCCTATTCTGCATGGTGAAGCTGTTGCTGCAGGAATGATTTGCGAAGCACATCTTTCTCATCTCGAAGGCTTGATCTCAAAAGTAGACTCAGAAATGATCATTGATAACGTTAGAAGATACTATCCTTATTTAGATATCAGTGACTTTAAAGATGAAGATCTTTCTGCATTATTACTGAATGATAAAAAGAATACCGAAAAGAAAATTAATTTCTCCCTGCTTTCAGGAATAGGGTCATGTGTTTATGATCATGAATGCAGCCAGGAAAATATAGAAGAGTCTCTGCATTTTTATAGAAAACTAAATGATGCCTAAAAGCTTTTTGAGAATATAAAGTAGAATCCTGATTGTAAAAAATCGGGATTTTTTTATAGAATTTATTTGAGCATAGTGAAAAGATAACACCAATACATGGACTTCTACCGGACATTGAACCCTATTTATCATATATCACATAGATCAGCATTAACCTTTCATACAATAAGTAAAGTCTAAAAGGATTTATTAAAATAGCAAGTGATTTTCGCGATTACTAGTATTTTTTTTACCAAAATTAAGGTATAGTTAAATTTAAGTGATTTTTAAGTTGTGTTAAACAAACATTTGTTTAATGTAAATTATCATCTGATAATCAATGACTTGAGTTTGGATCATGATCGTTTCCTTTGTTTTAGCCTACCTGATTTTTGTCATATTTCATTCTTTGGCATCCAATTTGAAAGATACTCCCCGTCAACGAAAAATTGACAGTAGTAAAATTTAAAATTAAGAAAGTAAAATATTAAAAAATTAAAGTTATGAAAAAGTTAATTTTAGGATTAGCAGTAACTGCAAGTTCATTCGCATTTGCTCAGCAAACAACATCAACTTCTACTTCATCTTCAAGCCCAGTTACATTTGGTGTTAAGGGAGGTATGAACGTTTCATCTCTTTCTAAAGATAATGGTTTGGATGATCAAAAATCTAAAATAGGTTTTAATGCTGGTGTATTTGCAAATATCCCAATTGCAAGTTCTTTCAGTATCCAACCTGAGGTTCTTTATTCTCAGTATGGTAATAAAACTGATTATACTGTATTAGGTACTAAATATTCAGCTTCAACAAAATTAGATTATATTACTGTACCGGTAATGTTCCAGTATAATTTTATTCCTAATCTTTATGTAGAAGCAGGACCTGAATTTGGATTAATGGTTAGTGCCAAAAATAAAGTGAAAAATGAAAGTAATGGTAACTCATCTACGACCGATAATTATAAAGATAATTTAAATACCTTTAATTTTGGTATTGGTCTAGGTGCAGGATATTACTTTACTCCAAACTTTGGTGTTACAGCAAGATATGTAGCAGGATTAACAGATGTAGCTAAAAACAGACCTAGTGGATCTGATGCTGTTAGAAACAACGTATTCCAGGTAGGTTTAGCTTACAAATTCAAATAAGCTTAAGAAACACATTCAGATAACAAATTTTGATTTCAATAAAATGGTTAGATTTACTGGTTAAATCTAACCATTTTTCATATATTTTCAATAGTTCTACTCCATTGGTAAGGTACTTGCTCCGATAGTTTAAATTTTAAAAAAAATTTAAACTATGAAAAAATTATTACTAGGTTTAGCTGTTATTTCAAGTTCTTTATTCTTTGCTCAGAAATTTGGAGTAAAGGCAGGTCTCAATCTTTCAACGATCAATACCAGTGATTCTAAAGCAAAAGCAGGATTTTATGGTGGCGTCCTTATGAACGTTCCTGTTGCATCCCATTTTAGTGTTCAGCCAGAAATCTTATACAACGGTATAGGGACTAAGGTTAAAGGGAATAATGATCTTCAAACCAACTTGAATTACATTTCAGTTCCTGTTATGTTTCAATACAACCCTACTCCACAATTTTATCTTGAGGCGGGTCCTCAATTTAGCTTTCTGATTGATTCTAAATTTAAAAATGGCTCAACGTCAGTAGGCGGAAAGGATTATATTAAAAGTTTTGACTTTGGAATTGGTATCGGCGCAGGATATTTCTTTATCCCAAGCCTTGGTCTTACAGCAAGATATATAGCTGGTGTTGGAGATGTTATCAAAGAAATCGGAGGTATGCAACCTAAAGGAAAAAATAATGTTTTCCAGATAGGATTAGTGTATAAATTCAAATAAACTTCAGAATTAAATTTTGAATTTTTATAAAACAACTTGGGTTTCAATCATTAATTTTAAGAAATCACATGTATATTTTAACTATTTTAACATTTTTTGGCAAGAAATTTGCATAAAATAGCTAAGATTAAAAAACAATTTAAACTATGAAAAAATTATTATTAGGATTAGCAGTTGTTGCAAGCTCGCTAACATTTGCTCAAACATTTGGAGTTAAAGCCGGTCTTAACATTTCTACGGTTTCTGGTGATGATACTAAAGCAAAAGCTGGATTTTACGGAGGTGTTTTAATGAACGTCCCTGTTGCTTCAAGTTTTAGTGTACAGCCTGAAATATTATATAATGGGGTAGGAACAAAAGAAGATGGAAATGGTAATGGAAAGTTGAATTTAAGTTATATTTCAGTTCCGGTAATGTTCCAATATAATGCTACCCCACAGCTTTACCTCGAGGCAGGACCGCAATTCAGTTTCCTGATCGATTCCACTCTTAAAAGACAATCCGTATCAGTAGATGTTAAGGATGCTCTTAAAAGTTTTGATTTTGGTATAGGATTAGGTGCAGGATATTTCTTTACCAAAAACATTGGTGTTAATTTAAGATATGTAGCAGGTGTTACTAATATTACTAAAGAAGTAAATGGTTTTCAGGCTGATGGAAAAAATAATGTATTCCAAGTAGGTCTTACTTACAAATTCAACAAATAACACTGTTTTAATTACGGTATAACCGGTTAGATTTACTTAAATCTAACCGGTTTTTTATTCTATAAGTTGACATTCTTTTTATTTTCATTAATACTCTATTCTTCTATTCTCTCATATTCTTTTAAAACCACTGTACATTGTTTCATGAAGATCCGTGATTTGATACTTCTATTATAAGAATTAACAGATAATCTTTATATTATTTAATGCTATTTGTTTTATTAAAATGTAATAAAGTAACCATAAATGATAAGTAAATAAAGTATTTGGCATCGTAGATTTAAACATTAAACTATAACATTTATAAGAAAAAGCATGGCAATGATCGATGAATAAAGATAATATTAAAAAATATTTCAAAAAATGCACATATTTTTTTTCAATTGAATTTAACTTAAAAATTTAACCAAACAATTGAAATTAACTAAAAAAATCCCCCTCAAGTGTAATATTGAAGATTGTTTTAAATAGGCGCTTCTTGACATATCTTACTGCAAATCATCAAATTATAATTATGGCAAGCCTTTTGCAAAATACATCGAGTCTGAATGAATAATCCAGGCGAAAAGAAATAGTAAAATTAAAAAATTAAATTATGAATAAGTTATTTCTAGGACTAGCAATAGTTGCTGGCTCATTAGCTTTCGCTCAAGAAACACAAACGACAACGACTACTATTACCACCGTTAATAAGGAAAAGGAACCTATTAGATTTGGTATTAAAGCAGGGGCAACTTCTGCTTATTTCAGTCAGCAAAAATTAAGTGCAAACAATCAGAAAATAGGATTTAATGCAGGTGCTTTCGTAAATATCCCATTATCTAAACAAATTAGTTTACAACCGGAGGTATTGTATAACCAATTAGGGGCAAAGAGTGTTCTTTCTTCTTCTGAAGTTACAACAGGTGCTACAACTGTAAAAAGACAGTCAGATTTTAAAACTACATTGAATTATATTTCAGTTCCATTAATGGTACAGTTTAAACCAGTAGATAATTTTTATTTCGAAGCTGGTCCTGAGTTCAGTTATTTCATCAACGGAAAAAACAAAGGTGAAACAACTGTTACAAGTACTACAGCAGGTATAACCACTACTCAGAGAGAATCTACTTCTGAAACCATTGATAAAGATAACATCAACAAATTCAATTTCGGTTTAGGTATTGGTCTTGGTTACTACTTTACTCCTAATTTAGGAATTAACGCAAGATATGTTAACAGTTTAACTAAGATTGATAATAACCGACCTGCAGCTGAAAACAACAACAGAGCATTTCAGTTAGGTTTGAACTATAAGTTTTAATAACCACAACCAATTTTTTAACCATAAAATGCAGCTTTTTGCATTGTAAAATGGCTGGAAGAACTTCTTCCAGCCATTTCTATTGAATCAAGAAAGTAAAAATAAGGTAAAAGTTTATTCAAATATTCGTGGATCATCACTAATCAATCCATCTATTCCCATACCTTTTAGTTCCTTTAATCTCTCTTTAGTATTAACGGTCCATGGTATAACTTTCATCCCCATTGTATGGCATTCCTTCACCAATTCAGGAGTAACAAGAGACTGATCCGGACTGTAGATAGTAGGAATAAAGCTTAGAAACTTCATATCTCCGGATACACCATTAAGATGATTCGGGTATAGTTTGAATTTCTCTGCTGGTATGTTTTTAAAGTAATACTGTTGTTGTGCGAGCTTTTTATCATCAACTTTTTCAACCAGTAAAGCCGTCATTATTTTAGGATATTCTTTATGGATAATTTCAAGTGTTCTTGGATCAAAAGATTGAATAATAACGCGATCTTGAATCTTTTTTTCTAAGATAACCTTCATCATCAGATCCATAAATTCTTTTGGTTCCGGGTGAAAGATATTATCAGAGAAAGGACGGGTTTTAGTTTCTATATTATAGAAGGGCAAAGGTCTTTTCAACTCTCGGGAATAAGTCTCACATGCATCTATTACCTCTGAGAAAAGAGGTTTCTGTACCTTCATTTTCTTCTGATCAGGATAATTGTCAAGTTTTTTTAAGCCTACATCAAATGTTTGAATTCTCGCATAAGACATATCATAAATTTTATAGTAAAAACCAGAGTCTTTGGGAATATAGGTTCCATCAGGCTTTGTTACCAGTTCAGGTGAAAGAAAAGCATCATGGGAAAGAATTACTTTTTTATCCTTTGTGATGGCTAAATCCATTTCAAGTGTGGTAATACCCATTTTTAATGCATTCTTCATAGCCGGGATTGTATTTTCCGGATATAGAGATTTGCCTCCACGGTGTGCCTGCTTATCGAAAGATTGAGCAGAATACAATTGAACAAATACAAGAAAAATAGCTGTGAAAAATGTGTGTTTCATATCCTGAATTTTCATTTTACAAAATTAAAACTTACTTGTGCACTATGTAATACAGGAATATTAAGCTTATGCTACATTTATATGAAAAAACAAAAAAGTTGAGCCCTCAAATTTGGATTTATGTTTTACAGAATAAGAAAGGCCAGATAATTATATCTGGCCTTTTTTTTATTTAATGTAAACAATTAATTAAACAGTTCTAATTCCTCTCCTTTTGCTACAGGATATTCTTCTGTAAAACATCCAAAGCAATGATTAGAAGAACCTAAAATCTCCTTAAGATTGTCGGTACTTAAAAACTCTAAAGAATCAACTCCTAAATAATCTCTAAGCTGTTCTGTTGTCATATTTGCAGAAATCAGATCATCTTTAGACGGTGTATCAATTCCTAAATAACAAGGTGCGATGATAGGTGGTGAAACACTTCTAAAGTGGATTTCTTTTACACCGGCGTCTTTTAAGATCTTAACCAATCTTTTGGAAGTAGTACCACGGACGATAGAATCGTCGATGATCACTACCCTTTTTCCTTTGATCTCAGAAATGATAGGATTCAACTTTAAATTGACAATCCTTTCTCTCATTTCCTGAGTAGGAACAATGAAACTTCTACCAATATATCTGTTTTTGATCAAAACCGGACGGAAAGGTATTCCTGAAGCTTTAGAAAAACCAATTGCAGCTGGTACTCCAGAATCCGGAACTCCAATTACTAAATCGGCATCTACAGGTGCTTGCTCCCAAATTTTCTCACCAGACTTTTCTCTGATCTCATAAACATTAATATTTTCTAATGTAGAGTCGGGTCTTGCAAAATAAATATATTCAAAAGAACAGATTCTCTGTCTTCCTTTATCATTAACCATATAAGAATGTAATCCAGTTTCATTCTCATTCGTATATACGATCTCTCCAGGTAAAATATCACGAACATATTGTGCTCCAACAGCATCAAGAGCTACAGACTCAGAAGCTACTACATATGATTTCTCATCAATAGCTCCTAATACTAAAGGTCTGATCCCATTGAAATCTCTGAATGCAAAGAATTTATTTCTCGTCATTCCTACTACAGAATAAGCTCCTTCGATCTTTTCCATAGTTGCTTTGATTGCTCCTCTTAATCCTAAATCAAGATTTTTTTGAATTAATCTCAATATTACTTCAGAATCAGAAGTTGCTCTGAAAACAACTCCTTCAGCTTCCAATTCAGCTTTTAATTCTTTCGCATTGGTTAAGTTACCGTTATGTGCAATCGAAAGTATAATCTGGTCATATTCGTTTTTCGCGAAAAATGGCTGAAAATTGTACTTCTTTTTGTCTCCTGCAGTGGTATAACGAGTATGCCCTATTGCAGAATTTCCCATAAAAGCTTCAGGATTCTGAATATCTTTATAAACATCTAAAACCAATCCCTCATCTTTCATATTGTTGATCCTTCCGTCTTTCAGAACGGAAATACCACAAGCTTCCTGGCCTCTGTGCTGTAATGCAAAAAGCCCGAACTGAGAAAGAGAGAACGTATCCAGATCATTATCAGAATATAATCCGAAAATCCCACACTCCTCATTGGGAGCATCAAGTCTTTCTTCTTCATTCGTTCTGAAAAGATTCCTACCGTAGGCCTGGTTTTTAAACTGTTTTAAATATTCACTTTTATGAATGTCTAAACTTTCCATTTTTTCTAAATATTAGAAGTTAGATCTTAAAATTAAGTCTAAGTTAACTTCAAATTATAATTTTAAACTTTTCTGTAATGAATAAATCAGAGGCTATTATACAGCATCTGAGATCTACTGACTGAAATTATTTACCTAGTAAAGTTTTCAATCTGTTATAAATTTCAACGTACGCTTCAGTTACTTCTCCTAAGTCTCTACGGAAACGGTCTTTATCCAACTTCTTCATAGTGTCCTTATCCCATAATCTACAAGTATCTGGAGAAATTTCATCGGCTAAGATGATCTCACCATCTGAAGTTTTACCTAACTCGATTTTGAAATCTACAAGGATGATATTCATCTTATCAAATAGATCGATCAAAATTTCGTTGATATCTGAAGTTAACTCATACATCTCATCAAGTTCTTCATAAGTAGCTGCACCTAAGAAAACAGCATGGTGATCATTGATTAGTGGATCTCCTAATTCATCCTTCTTATAACAGATGTCAAAAATAGTTACCGGAGATTTTATTCCTTCTTCTACCCCTAATCTTTGAGCCATACTTCCTGCAGAATAGTTTCTTACAACCATTTCTAAAGGAATAATGGATACTTTTTTTACCAATTGTTCTCTTTCGTCCAATTGTTTAATGAAATGAGTTTTAATCCCTTTTTCATTTAAATACTCAAAAATCAAAGTAGTGATCGCGTTGTTCATTTCGCCTTTCAGATCAACTTGTCCTCTTTTCTGAGCATTAAAAGCGGTAGCATCATCTTTAAAACGCACTACTACTTGATCAGGATTATCGGTAGCAAACACTTGTTTAGCCTTACCTTCGTACAACATTTCTTTCTTTTCCATTTTCTAAATTGTCTTTTATAGTTAGATTTATAATTATTTAATTAAAATTCCTGTTAGAACAGCCATTCCAAAACTTAAAAGTGTGCCGACGAGTACATACTCCGTTAACTTTCGTTGTTTGGCCTGTGCAAGATCACTGAATCTGAAAACAGATTTTGCAGCAACCATAAAACCTACGCCTTCCCAATGATTCACTAAAATAAAAATGAATACCAGTAGACGTTCCAAGATCCCTATATATTTTCCGGCACTCGTAAGAGATTCGGTTTGTATATTGTTTTGTGCTTCAGCAACCGGAGTCCATGAAGACAATAATATTTTAATGATAATAGATGATGGAGTCGTTAAAAATAAAACAGCCATCAATACTTTTAAAAAATCCTGATTTTCTAAAATTTTAAGGTCGAATTCCTTAAAATAGAATGAAACTCCGACGATTACCAAAACATGAAGGAATTGATCAATAAAAAACCATCTTTTTTTTGTTTTTACATTTTGAAAACTTAGCTTACATACATCAATAATAAAATGAGAAACTCCCACTAAAATAGCGACCCACCAAAGCTGCAGATCCCAAAGGAAAATGAAAGTTAAAACAGTATGAATAAGAATATGTGAGTATAAATATTTGCTTTTCAGCTTATGATTTTCTTTATCAGCAACCCATGAATTTGGCTGAAGAAGAAAATCTCCGAGTAAATGTGCCAATATGAGTTTAGTGAAAATCATTTTACAGTTCTGAAATTTTCTTTCTAAAATATTGATTAGTTTCTATAATAAGGTCATAATTTGCACGTTTTAACCTCTGGCTTACCGAGGATTGTGAGATGGCAAATTTTTTGGCAAGATCTTCCTGTGTAATATCTTGATTCATGATCATTTCATGAATAATTTCGGCTGTAGCCATTGTCCAGTTATCAAAATCCTTGGATGACCACTTCAAGAGCATGTTAAGATCTCTGTCTACCGCCTCATTAGAAGTCTTAATAGCAACAGTATCTCCGTCACTCTTCAGTCCATTAAGCAGTCTTCCGGAATGTACATATGCCGTTCCATTGGATTCCGTAATTTTTTCAGATGAAAAATTTTCTTCACCGATACCGATGGCCATTCTTACATCTAAATTTTCCTGACTTTTTATAATAGATTTTATGGCAAGAAAACGCCAGAAAACTTCATCGATAGTACATTTGAATTGGAATTCGTCACCTCTGTAAATTTCCCATGTTAGGGGTGAGCTTCCCCAATTCTCCAGGAGATTCTTTAGTTTGGTGATCCAAACTTCTGTGTCTGCATGTTGCGAATTTATAATATCACCGGTAATGACCGCTATCATTTTGCAAATATAAGCATAATTACTTATAAATAAAAGATATAAGCAGAAACACTTATAGATATTAATTATTAGTGAATCTGCTTATATCGATTATCTCTAAAACAGAAGATTTTACGGGATTTAGAGATTATAAAATAAACGTGTAAAATCTATTTTCATTATATTTTGTTATCCTAAAACAGGTATCTTCTTTAAAATTATTTCTTAATAAGCTTATATGTTTTGTCATCTAACTTCAACAAATATATTCCTGGCTGTAGATTTTGTACTGAAATATTGGTCTTGTTTTTAAATGGCAGCTTTTCAGTAATAATGCTTCTTCCTGACCAATCTATGATTTGAGCTATTTTTATATTTTCTGTTTTTCCACTTACAAAAATACGATCCTGTACAGGGTTTGGATAGATTTTGAATGTATCATTTTCAACAAAACGAATATCAGGTGATGCAGACAAAGTTCCCAGATCCTCACAATAATTACTGGAATGAATATCCCATTCATTAATATTGAAAGAATTTGTTGGTTGATTAATACTTGCTTTTCTATATAAAGAGACATTACCCAGCACTGAAAAATTAGATTGAGATTTTATTCCGATGGCATCAACTGTTGCTGACTTATATCGCAATTCAAGGTATTGACTTCCAGAATAGGTCATTTGAGGAGCTGCTGTAACAAATTTAGCTTCGTCATTTGTATAGCATGAAAAATTAGCATTTGGATTTAACAAGACAAAGGCTTCATTATCTTGAATGATCCCTTCCAATTCGTAAGGTGCTGGAAAGTAATAATTGTTTGTGCTCGAAAACTGAATTGACAACCTATAATCACTTAAATTAACCGGATGTCCGGTTCTGTTTGTAATTTCTATTGCTTTATTATCTGATGTTCCTTCTAAATATTTAGAGATAAAAAGGTCTTTTGCATAGACATCAGAGGCAAGTGTATTTACAGAAATCACATTACTATCCGGCGAAAGTAAGTACCCATTATCGTATGCCTTTACGGTAAAAGAATAATTTGTAGAAGGTAAAAGATGATCAATGCTTATAGAAGTACTTTTTGTAGAAGCGACCAGTGTTCCATTTTGATAGATTTTATATCCAATAACATCTGAGCTTGAACTTGGCAGCCAACTTAGCGTTGTAAAATAAGTACTTATCTGAGTTGCGTTAAAATCAGATGGAGCCTGAGGAGCAACATTATCCGGGGTTTGATTCCAAATAGCATTTACCCATTGTGGATGATCTATAAATGGATTTCTATTCTTCTGGATTGCATACACCGCATTATTTCTATCAATTTCTCTTTGGGAAACAGGATCTTGTGTATGCCATTGAAGCAACATTGCAATATAAGCATCGTCAAAAGCCTTTTCCTCAGTACCATTTAAAGGATTGGTGTCCGAGGCTGGATTTGAATTATTATTAAAGTTAAAAGCACCTAATTTCCCTTCATATCGGACCGCAAAATACAATAGACTCCTGGCTACATCTCCTTTAAACTCATCAATAGGTTCATAAACACGACCTGTATATACATAATTAGGAATGGCACTTTTTCCGATCTTTGAGGAATTGGTAAATGTATAAAATACATTAGAAGGTGTGGTCATAGAAATCCCGTAAGGATAATTACTTCTTAACTGATTGATTCTCGAATCAGTAGGGACAACATAAAACAGATCGGAATACATTGGATAGTTGCTGTAAAAAGTACTTTGAGGCATCATATGCTCCCGATTCCACCCTAGTCCTTCAGCAGATGAACTTCCTATTAAATTAGCTGTTGTATACTCGTAAGCATCAGGGCCTGTCGGGATTTCAGAGTACATATCCAATAACAAAGTGGTATTGCTTGCGTCATGATCATAATATACATCCAGATCAGTCTGATTATAATAATTGGTAAGATCACCATAATGCCAACTGATATTCTTTGCTGAAATAATATCATGCAGTTTCGACTTTAGAGCGTAACCCGTAAGCCCGGTTGTTCCGTCATAATATCCAGCAGGAGCTTGTGCGAAAATAAAAGACGAAAATAAAATGACAGGAAATAAAAGTTTTTTCATATTTAAAATTAAAGCTTTAAAGTAGAGAAATAATTCATTTACAAAGGTCTCCTGATTATTAAAAAAATATTAAATCTCCTGTTGTAAAAAACTGATAATTAAATTATTGCAAATGTAATATTGTCGCCGGAACAATTATTTTTAGTATTTCCACAATTTAAGTATCTTTGAGCACTAACTATTTACTTATTATATGAATACAGAGATTATTGAGAACATTAAAATGATAGCAGAAACAGCGAAGGAATTTGCTGAAAAAAATATCAGACCCAATATTATGGAGTGGGATGAGAGCCAGACTTTTCCAAAAGATTTATTTCATCAGTTAGGAGAAATGGGCTTTATGGGAATTGTTGTTCCTGAGCAGTACGGAGGTTCTGGGTTAGGTTATCATGAATATGTTGCTATCCTGGATGAGATTTCTCAAGTAGATCCTTCTATCGGACTTTCTGTAGCAGCACACAATTCTCTTTGTACCAATCATATTTATGAATTCGGGAATGAGGAGCAGAGACATAGATGGTTGCCTCAGTTAGCAAGCGGAAAAGTACTTGGGGCTTGGGGATTAACAGAACATAATACAGGTTCAGATTCAGGAGGGATGTCTACAACTGCTGTGAAAGATGGTGATGAATGGATCATTAATGGAGCTAAAAACTTTATTACTCATGCTATTTCAGGAGATATTGCCGTAGTAATGACAAGAACAGGAGAAATTGGAGCTAAGAATAACTCTACTGCTTTTGTTTTAGAAAAAGGAATGCCAGGTTTTACTTCGGGAAAAAAAGAAAACAAACTGGGAATGCGTGCTTCCGAAACAGCAGAACTAATCTTTGATAATGTTCGTGTACCGGATTCTCATCGTTTAGGAGAAGTTGGAGAAGGATTTAAGCAAGCTATGAAAATTCTTGATGGAGGAAGAATTTCTATCGCTGCTTTAAGTTTAGGAACTGCAAGAGGTGCTTATAAAGCAGCTTTAAAATATGCTAAAGAAAGACATCAGTTTGGAAAATCAATTGCTAGTTTCCAGGCTATCAACTTTATGCTTGCTGATATGGCAACTGAAATTGATGCTGCAGAACTTCTTATTCAAAGAGCTGCAACATTGAAGAATGCAAAGCAAAAAATGACAAAAGAAGGTGCTATGGCAAAACTATATGCATCTGAAGCTTGTGTGAGAATTGCTAATAATGCGGTTCAGATCTTTGGAGGTTACGGATATACGAAAGACTTCCCAGCTGAAAAGTATTACAGAGACTCTAAACTTTGTACCATCGGAGAAGGAACTTCTGAGATCCAGAGATTAGTAATAGGAAGAGATATTACCCAATAATTTAATTCGAATACCATGATTAAACAAGCCCTTTTAGGTGAGTTTTTACATGAAGCAGAAAATAGCAGAAGAATTTTAAAAGCGATTCCTGACAGTGCTCTGGATTGGAAACCTTCAGAAAAAAACTGGACCACAGCCCAATTAGCGTCCCATATAGCAGAAATATACAACTGGTATGGATATACATTCAATCAGGACGTTTTTGACATGGGAGTGTATCAGTATGATAAAGGAGATATTTCCAAAGCCGAAAATATTGTCGCTAAGTTTGAAGACAACGTTGCCAAAGCTCAACAAGTTTTAGAAAACTGGGATGAAAAGACTTATCTTAATGAATGGAAAATGGAAATGCACGGAAAAATATTCTTCCCGCCTACTCCAAAAGTTCAGGTAATTAGAGGTTTTCTGTTTAATCATTTGTACCATCATAGAGGTGAATTGGTTGTCTATTTAAGATCAACGGGAAATAAAATTCCCGGAATATACGGACCCACAGCAGACGATAGAATATAATTTTAGAATTATTTCACCGATAAATGAATAGCACACGTATTTTATGTGTGCTATTTTCTTTTTTTGATACAATACAAATTACCGCATATTCAATGTATCGAATAATATTTTAAATCAACTTTCAAAAATCTTCTTAAAAAATTTTGTTTTTCGTAATGAATTTTTTATTAGCTTTGATATTCCACAATCAAAATAAATATTTTATGAAAAAACAATTAACTCTGATCGGAGTGCTTTTTATGACGGGCATTTCTTTCGCGCAGACTGATCGTCTCTGGTCTCAAAGCTCACAAAAAGCATCTACAAATGTTTTTGAGAACAAAACCAGCATTAGTGATCCCAAAGTTTACACTCTGGATATTAATGGCTTAAAGAATGTACTTTCAAGAGCTCCTAAAAGACTGGCAGTTGGAGAGAAATCAGAAATCATCGTTTCCTTCCCTAATTCTGAAGGAAAGATGGAAAACTTTAAAGTAAGAGAAAACTCAAACTTTGATCCTCAACTGGCAGCCAGATACCCGGATATCAAATCGTATGTTGGTGAAGGTTTAGGAGATTCTAATTCCACTGTCTATTTCAGTATTTCTTCATTAGGGCTTTCTTCTATGGAAATCTACGGTGATAAATCAGCTGTTTTCATTGAACCCTACACAAAAGATCTATCCACTTATGTTGTTTACAAAAAATCAGACAAAAAAGATGATCTCAACAAATTTGAATGTACTGTAATTGATGTTGCTCAAAAAGGGATTGACAACACCAGTCTTGCAGCCAGACCAAATGCGGATGATGCAAAATTAAGAACATTCAGACTGGCTCTTTCCTGTACAGGAGAATACACCACTTATTTCGGCGGTACAAAAGCCAATGCTTTAGCAGCAATGAATAACACAATGACCCGTGTAAACGGTGTCTTTGAGAAGGATTTTGCAGCAAGAATGGTTCTTATCTCTAATAATGATGCTGTAATTTATACCAATGCTTCCACTGACCCATATTCTGCAGCATCCGGAATGAGCAGCTGGAACTCACAACTTCAAAGTACTTTAACTTCCGTGATTGGTGAAGCTAATTACGATATTGGCCACTTATTCGGTGCTACCGGAGGTGGAGGAAATGCCGGCTGTATTGGCTGTGTATGTACAAATGGATCTAAAGGAAGTGGGTACACCTCTCCTGCAGATGCAATCCCTTCTGGAGACAACTTCGATATTGATTATGTAGCTCACGAAATGGGGCATCAGTTTGGAGGAAACCATACATTCTCTATGAGTAATGAAGGAACAGGTGCCAATATGGAACCTGGATCAGGATCAACTATTATGGGATATGCAGGAATTACTGCCCAGGATATCCAACCCCATTCCGATGCTTTTTTTCATGCGATAAGCATCCAACAGATTACCAATAATATCAAAGCTAAAACCTGTCCGGTAAGTACTGCAACAGGAAATTCAATTCCAACAGCAAACGCAGGTTCAGACTATAC
The DNA here is from genome assembly GCF_018613715.1 of Chryseobacterium sp. ISL-6. Classification (GTDB taxonomy): domain Bacteria; phylum Bacteroidota; class Bacteroidia; order Flavobacteriales; family Weeksellaceae; genus Chryseobacterium; species Chryseobacterium paludis. The sequence continues at coordinate 489,266 of NZ_JAGGPT010000001.1, forward strand.
TATTCCTAAAGGCACACCATTTATGCTGACAGGAACGGGTACTGATGCAAATGGTGATTCTTTAACGTATGTTTGGGAGCAAATGGATAATGCATCCTCCTCTCAAACAGGAGCCAGCTCTGCAGCAAGTGCAACAAAAGCTTCAGGTCCTACATTCAGATCATGGACTCCAACTACTTCGCCAACAAGATATTTCCCTAGAATGGCTTCTGTATTAACTGGTGCTACCACAACGGCAGGATCAGAAATTACAGTTGAAGCATTATCTAATGTAGCCAGAGCTCTGAACTTCAGATTTACGGTTCGTGATAACAGAGCTGGTGGTTCAGGAAATAATTCTGACGACGCTGTGATCACAGTAAACGCTACTGCAGGACCATTCAGTGTTTCTTCACAAAATTCAGCAACAACATATACGGGTGGAACTTCTCAAACGGTAACATGGAATGTTGCAGGAACTACTGCCAATGGAGTGAATGCTGCTAATGTAGATATCCTTTGGTCAACTGATAGTGGGAATACATGGACTACCCTATTAGCCGGAACTCCAAATGATGGTACTCAAGCGGTGACTATACCAAATGCTTCTACAACAACTGGAAGAATTATGGTTAAAGGTTCCGGTCACATCTTCTTTGATGTAAATAATGCCAACATTACTGTAAACGCTGGATCTGGAGGAACAGATGTTATAGCTCCTACAGCACCTACCCTTGCAGCTTCTGGAACGACTTCTACAACTACCAATCTTTCATGGAGCGGAGCTACAGATAATGTAGGAGTTACAGGTTATGATGTATATCAGGGAGGCTCATTAATTGGCTCTACTGCTACTACTTCGTATACAGTAACAAGTTTAAGTCCAACCACTACTTACAGCTTTACAGTTAAAGCAAAAGATGCGGCAGGAAACACTTCTGTATCTAGCAATTCTGTAAGTGTAACTACTCTTGGAGGAGGTACTGTAACCTATTGCTCTGCATCTGCAAATAATACGGCTGATGAAAGAATCGGAAACGTAAAATTCGGAACCATTAATAACAGCTCTACAGGAACTGCAGGATACGAAAACTTCACTTCTGTTTCTACCAATGTAACAAGAGGAAGTGCTTATACAGTTTCTATAACTCCAGTATGGACTTCGACAGTTTACAGTGAAGCATACGCGGTGTATATCGACTATAATCAAGATGGTGACTTTACTGATAGCGGAGAGCTAGCCTGGACAAAATCAGGATCTACTACAACGCCGGTAACAGGAAGTATTACAATTCCGGCTTCAGCAACTTTAGGGGCAACAAGAATGAGAGTAATGATGCAATATAGCTCTATTCCATCATCATCTTGTGGAACTTACACCTATGGACAGGTTGAAGATTATACTCTAAATATTGGTTCTTCAGGAAGAGGAGATATGCTTAATACTCAGGATTTATTGACTGAAGTAAAATTATATCCTAATCCGGTAAGAGATATTTTAAATATCTCAAATACAACATCAGAAGAATATAAGATCTTCGATATGGGTGGAAAACTAATCAATTCAGGAAAACTTGAAAAAGGTACTGTAAATGTGAGTCATCTTATAAAAGGTGCTTACATGATTCAGATTGGCGAAATCGCTAAGAGATTTATTAAAAATTAATTATTTATAATTAAACCTTGTGAGGGCCGTCTAGAAATAGACGGCCTTTTTTATTGCAAATTATAGAATCCAGTCTTTAAAATGTAAAATATTATCATAAATTACAGATACTAATGAATTTAATTTATAAATAATATTTTATTTAAATAAAATTTTTAATATTTAAGTTTTTTGATTAAATTTATCATTCAGTATTATTCTTTTATTGTACCGTTTACCCAACTTGTATTTAAGGGAGCATCAGCTCTTTTTTTGACGGTAAATCACCTTGCCTATTTCTTTGATCCTGCTTTAAAAAACACGTGCAACAACCTTGTTGGCAAGGAAATACCTTCTCAAATTGATGCTACATGCGACCCTTCAAATAATACTCACTCAATTTTTACATTTAAAAAACTATTAACTATGAAACATTTATTTAAGTACATCTTCTTCTTAGCTATTGCATTTTTTTCAATTGCCTGTAGTTCTGACAGAGATGATGAAATCGACAACACAAATGGAGTCACACATGTGTTCTACAAAAATGCTGATGAATTTGCTTTAACATATGATACAGCTGGGCTTGTTAATCAGACGATTAGAAATCAGGCATTTGATTTATACAAGCAAGGTAAATGGAGCGAACTGGAAGCATTATTTAAAGCCAATAATTTAAATGGTGGATGGCCACCTGCAAATGGAGGATACAATATCGTAGATGATGTTTCTTTTCAGGCTGGACAGAAATTTGACAGATACAGCGGAGCTATTAATTATAACGGAACTGGAATTCCAACTTTAGGGGGAAGTTTTACAAGTCCCATAGTAAATGGATATGTTTACACCTTCTCACAAAGAGCATTAAATCAACCTGAAAATGCTTATGATTTTTATTATGAGATCGATGTTTTAAATAATTCATTACCTTTCAAATCTCAAACAGCAGATGTCATTCCTTGGTTCAATCAAATAGGTGGCGGTAAGCAAACGATGTGGAAAATTCCTATAGATCCTGCTACCGGTTATCAGAAAACATGGAATAAATTAGCTGCAGAAGGATATGTGAAAATCACTATTAAAAAGAGTCCAAGTGGTCACTATAATAACTTAGTAGGGACGGTTATTCAGCAATAAATAAACTCAAATGTATTCAATATCAAAAAAAATAAACATTGGTGAAAAAGTTCCTGTTGATAAGGATATTTTCACAAATGATGAAATCACTCCGGCAGCTGTAACCAATTTCACCTGTTGCGAATGTGGCCATAAAAATACCATTGAAATAGTCCCATATCAATCAGGTTTTCCAATCCTTCAAATTTATAATGAAGATAAAGTATTATCAAAAAATGAATTATTAAAGAATGGAGCTGTTGCTGAAACTTCACAAGGCATGTTGCATTTTGGAGCATTAACGGTAAATAACTTACCAACTTTATATTTTGGAACTGACTGCTCATTTTGCCATTCAAAATATTTTTGTGTATTTAGTTACGGAGAAAAGCAACCTGGATTAACGGTCTTAAACATTTCAGGAATCTGGAGATATGAGAATTTAGAATAGTCGATCCTACACGATCAACAAAGTCTTTTTTATATACTATAAGAGAGGCTGTCTGATAATAGGCAGCCTTTTTTGTTTAATTAAAAGTTGAAGGCTAAGATCTTAGAAATTAAAACCACATAAACATAATCTATTACTCTCACCACTAAAATCCAGTATTTAATATCTTGCATCTGACTTTAATTTTTCAAAATCCTTTTCTATCTTTGCTTTAAATAAAAAAATTCATGGATAAAATTGATAGTCTGAACCAAGTAGCAGAATTCCATACTACTTTTAAAGCCCCTATTTTAGAAACCCCACAAATCCCTTCTCAGGAAAGATGCAGTCTTAGAGTTGAACTTTTACAAGAGGAATTAAATGAATTAAAACAAGCTATTGCAGATAATGATATCGTAGAAATTGCTGATGCTTTGTGTGATCTGCAATATGTTTTGAGTGGTGCTGTTCTGGAATTTGGACTTGGCAGTAAATTTGTAGAGCTATTCAACGAAGTTCAGCGCTCTAATATGTCAAAAGCTTGCGACAATGAAGAACAGGCAAATGAAACAGTTGAGTTTTATAAAGAAAAAGGAGTAGAATCTTTTTATGAAAAGTCAGGAGAAAAATTCAATGTTTACAGACAGGCGGATCATAAGGTATTAAAAAATAAATACTACTCTCCTGCTGATTTAAAAACGATCATCGACAAATAAAATATGAAAAAATTTATTACAAATATTGTTGCCATTTCAAGTCTCGTTTTGGCTGCCCAACAGTTCAATGCTCAAAAAGTAGTGATGAACCGTGAGGTAGAAACTCAAAAAGACGGGAAAATGCTTTTGGGAAACCAGCTAAAAGAACAATTTCTAAAAGAGCCTTATGCCGATTGGTATGTGAAAGAGCATGATGAATATGCACTTGACCAGAAAGCCATCGCTGAGCTGAAGAAAGCCAAAATAACCTCTTATAATATTACTGTTTTCATGGGAACCTGGTGTGAAGACAGCCATAGGGATTTCCCAAGGCTAATGAGGATTTTAGAAGAAGTGAAATTTCCTGATAATAAGCTGACTATTATTGCTGTCAATCGTAAGAAAGAGTCTCCATCGGGCGAAGAAGGTCTTTATAACATTCAAAAAGTTCCTACGATCATTGTAGAAAAATATGAAAAAGAGATTGGGAGAATTATAGAAATGCCTAAAACAGGTTATGTTGAAAGAGATTTGGTTGACATTTTGAAAAAAGATGACAAATCTGTAATTCGGGAAATATTTAAAAAATAAATATTGAAAAATAATAAACTAATACTATCATTTGCAGCAGGAATTCTTGTCATGTTATTCCTGTTTTTTGGTCTTAAATCGTGTTTTAATTTTGGTGGAAAAACGGAAAAATCAGATTATTATATTCTGACCAACCAGATTTCTAAAATGAATAAAATGGTGGTTTTAGAGCAGAATACTTCCAGCATGCAAAAAACGAAAATGGGTTATGAGGTATTTGGAAATGAAGTTTCAAGTAACAGCATCATTACCTATACCAAGACCAATGCTCAGGTTTCTTATGATCTTAATAAGATGAAAATGGAAGTTGATTCTATCAATAAAAAACTGATCATTACTGAATTGCCAAATGCAGATGTCAGAATTACACCAAGCGTAGAAATACAGTCTTTGGATGATTCTTTTTTAAATAGAATTACAGAGAAAGATATTAAGAATGTTACTCAGAAAGCAAAAGATACAGCCATTAAAACAATTGATGAAAATCGATTAAGAAATGAGGGCCGTAAACAGCTTATGGAAAATCTTAATAATATTTTCGTTTTGGCAAAGGCTTTGAATTATACCATAGAAGATAAAACAGGTCAACTAGGTATTTTAGCACTTTAAAACTTAAAGCTATGAATAATTCAAAAGACAATAACAAAAAGAAAGAATCTACAAACGCTGCAGAGTCGAAAAAACAAAATGAGGATTTTCCCAATATCCCGGCGTCCTCTAAGAAGACTAATCCACCGGATATTGATAAAGAAGATATTGAAAAATCTTCTAAAAATAAAACCGGAAAAACGGATAATACTAAACAGTAAAATATGAATAGTCTGCTTCAAAAGAGGCAGACTATTTCAATATAAAAAAAATAAAATCAAACTTCTCGTTATACAATTGTAGATTTTCCGATCTTAATATTCTCAAAATTATAATAAGATTTCTCAGAAAACTTAATATAATCAGCAATAAAATCCCCTACTTCACTTGTAGAATAAGGCTGCTTGGCATTAAGATCAACGGTTACATATTTATTCTCAATAGCATGTTCCACAGATTCCCTTAATTTATTTGCCGCCTGTTCCAATTGCAGATAATCAAGCATCATGGCTGTACTCAATATCGATGCGATAGGATTGGCAATTCCCTTTCCTTTTGCCTGCGGATATGAACCGTGTATAGGTTCAAACATCGCATTAGAATCACCTATAGAAGCTGAAGGCAACAATCCGATGGAACCTCCTATTACACTGGCTTCGTCGGAAATAATATCACCAAACATATTCTCTGTTACGATAACATCAAATTGTTTCGGATTAAGAATTAACTGCATTGCAGCATTATCAACAAACATAAAATCCAAATGAACCCCAGGATAATCCTGAGCAACCTCTTTACAGATCTTTCTCCACAATCTTGAGGTATCCAACACGTTAGCTTTATCAATAAGTGTTACTTTGTTTTTCCGCTTTTGTGCCTCCTGAAAAGCCATATGAACAATTGGAATAATATCTTCTCTGCTGTATTTGCATACATCATATGCGTAAGCTCCTTTTTCTTCGGTAAATTTCTCCCCAAAATAAATCCCACTTACCAATTCCCTGAAAATCTGAATATCTGTCCCTTCAATGATCTCTTTTTTCAAAGGACTTTTCTCAATCAGTGAGGAATATGTTTTTAAAGGCCTGATGTTAGCAAAAAGCCCCAGCTCCTTACGAAGTTTTAGCAGGCCTTGCTCAGGTCTAACCTTAGCATCAGGGTTATTGTCGAACGAAGGATCTCCGATAGCTCCGAAAAGAACTGCATCTGAATCTTTACAGAGCTCCAGTGTTTTCTCCGGTAGCGGATCACCAGTCTGATAAATAGCTTCGGCTCCTACCACTCCATATTTGAACTGAAAGTTGCACTGGAAAACTTCTCCGATTACTTTTAAGATTTTCACACTTTCATTAACCACCTCCGGACCAATCCCGTCTCCGGGAAGAACCGCTATTTTGAAATAATTATTGCTCATAAACTTTTTGTGTTTTTAATTCGAATTCTTTTATTGTGTTTTTTTTACTGATTAAAAAATCAATATCATCATATCCATTCAGAAGGCAGATCTTTTTGTAAGAATCAAGTTCAAAGCATTCAGTTTTATTTTTAAAACTAATCGTTTGCTGCTCCACATCAATAATTACTTCCTCTTCAGGATTCTCTGTAATATCTTTTAGAATATCTTTTAAAAAATCCTCTGAAACTTTTACGGGCAATAATCCGTTATTTAAAGCATTTCCTTTAAAAATATCGGCAAAATAACTTGATACAATCACCTTGAAACCAAAATCAGTTAAAGACCAGGCTGCATGTTCACGACTGCTTCCACAACCAAAATTATTACCTGCGACTAGAATTTCTCCTTTGTACTGAGGTTTATTTAAAATGAAATTAGCATTCGGTTCATTGGTATGAACATCATATCTCCAATCCCTGAACAAATTATCTCCGAATCCTTTTTTGTCTATACTTTTCAGAAATCTTGCAGGAATGATCTGATCAGTATCTATATTTTCTACAGGCAATGGAATTGCACTGGATTTTATAATAGTTAGCTTTTGCATTTGTTTGGTTTAAAATATTCTAAATGAAAGACAATTCTTTTTATGTACATTTTTAAAAGCTGCTTTTGAGAAAATAATTATTCAATTCTTACAAAAGCAGCAATCTTTAACATCCTCTATATGTATTTTATGTCTTATTGATTAATTTAAATTTTCAAAGGCAGTAATTTTGCCTTCTATAGCTACTTTAGCAGCCGTTAATGGACTTGCCAGAATAGTTCTGGCGCCTTGTCCCTGTCTGCCTTCAAAATTCCTATTTGATGTTGAAACGCAATATTCACCTTCCGGTATCTTATCATCATTCATAGCAAGGCAAGCTGAGCATCCCGGCTGCCTGATCTGAAATCCGGCTTCACTGAAAATCTTATCGAGTCCTTCCTCATAAATCTGTTTTACAACAAGCTGAGATCCTGGAACAATTAAAGCATTAACATGTTCAGATTTACTTTTCCCTTTAATATATTCGGCTGCTGAACGGAAATCTTCGATTCTAGCATTTGTACAACTTCCAATGAATACGTAATTCACTTCAATATCAGATGGAGATTGCCCAGCCTTTAATCCCATATACTGTAATGCTTTTTCTTCTGATTCATTTTGTGGTACAGGAATTACATCATACAATGAAATTCCCATTCCCGGATTGGTTCCATAGGTGATCATAGGTCTTATTTCTGAAGCATCAAATGTAAATTCGGCATCAAAAACAGCATCTTCCTCCGTTCTAAGGCTTTTCCAATAGGTAAGTTTTTCTTCCCATTCTTCCCCTTTTGGTGCAAAGGGTTTTCCTTTTACATATTCAAATGTGATCTCATCCGGTGCTATCATTCCTCCTCTGGCTCCCATTTCAATACTCATATTACAGACTGTCATTCTTCCTTCCATCGACATTTCTTCAAAAACAGATCCTGCATATTCACAAAAATATCCTGTCCCGCCATTGGTTCCTACTTTAGAAATGATATAGAGAATAACATCTTTTGGCTGAACATGATCCTGAAGCTTTCCATTTACCGCTATTCTCATTGATTTCGGTTTGTTAAGCAACAGACACTGACTGGCAAAAACCTGCGCTACCTGACTTGTTCCGATCCCAAAAGCGATTGCTCCGAAAGCACCATGTGTAGAGGTGTGACTATCTCCGCAAACAATACTCATTCCTGGTTGGGTAATTCCTAATTCCGGAGCAATGATATGTACAATCCCCTGATAATGATGTCCAAGCCCATACAATTCAATATTGTTTTTCTTACAGTTTTCTGTCAGCTGTTCCACTTGATTCCTTGATGATTCATCACGGATCGGTAACTCCTGGCTGAGTGTAGGAACATTATGGTCCGCTGTAGCCACAATCTGTTCCGGTCTGAAGACTTCGAGGTTTCTGGATTCAAGCTCTGCAAAAGCCTGTGGGCTTGTTACTTCATGAATCAGATGTTTATCGATATATATAATCTGTGGTCCATCCGGAACGGTTTCTACAACGTGAGCGTCCCAGACCTTATCAAAAAGCGTTTTATTATTGTTCATTTTTAGTTTGATTTGATTAGAAAAGAAATAGAGATCTTTTAACTGATTTTTCTGGTCAATGCTGTCATCATCAGATTAAGATCTTCGTTATCTATTTCTTTTTTCATATCTGCTACTTTTAAAAATTCTTTGTATAAAAAGTCGAGTTCATTTTTAGTAACATCAAACCCGATATGTTTAAAACGATAAGCTAAAGCCGATCTACCACTTCTGGCAGTAAGAATAATGGAAGACTCACTTACCCCCACATCCTCAGGATTCATAATCTCATAAGTTTCTCTATTTTTGATGACCCCGTCCTGATGGATACCAGAACTGTGGGCGAAAGCATTAGCTCCAATGATTGCTTTATTCGGCTGAACAGGCATTCCCATAAGATCTGAAACTAAAAAGCTCATCTCATTAAGCATTTTAGAATTGACATCGGTATGCAGGTTTAGATTCTTGTGTTGCTTCAGAATCATGACGACTTCTTCCAATGCTGTATTTCCGGCTCTTTCTCCCAAACCGTTGATCGTACATTCGATTTGTCTTGCTCCATTGATCACTCCGGCAATAGAATTTGCAGTTGCCAGTCCTAGATCATTATGACAATGACATGATAAAACGGCTTTGTCTATTCCACTTACATTTTCTTTTAAATACTTAATTTTTTGTCCATATTCTTCGGGTAAGCAATATCCTGTTGTATCAGGAATATTTAAAACTGTTGCTCCAGCCTTAATAACAGCTTCGCAAACTCTTGCTAAAAATTCATTGTCTGTTCTTCCGGCATCTTCAGCATAAAACTCGACATCTTCTACAAAACTTTTAGCATACTTTACAGCATCTACCGCCCTTTCTAGAATATCCTCTCTTGTAGAATTGAACTTATATCTTATATGAGAATCTGAGGTTCCAATACCGGTATGGATTCGCGGTCTTTTAGCATGCTGTAATGCTTCAGCAGCAATTTCTATATCTTTTTTATTGGCTCTGGTCAATCCGCATACTTTTGCATTTCTAACCAGTTTTGAAATTTCAGAAACAGAATGAAAATCTCCCGGACTTGATACCGGAAATCCGGCTTCAATTACGTCAATCCCTAGTTTATCAAGCCTTTCGGCTATAATTAATTTTTGTTCTGTATTCAGCTTACATCCCGGAACCTGTTCCCCATCACGCAATGTGGTATCAAAAATTTCAATCTTTTCGGAATTCATAATGAAGTTTTTTACTTAATTTTGATTCAAAACTAAGGCTTGCATATTTTTTATATTTTCAATTTTAATGAAAATTACAATATTCAAATAATGAAAAACTAAATGTAATAATATGATATCCAAACATTTAAATTAGCAAATTTTACAATGGCAGAATTGCAGAAAGACTTCTTATTTGTACTTATTAAATCATTAACAACTTCCGAAAAGCGACAGTTCAAGCTTTATGTTAACCGTTTAGGAATTAACGTGGATGCTAAATTCCTTTTGCTTTTTTCAGAACTGGACAAGATGAGTGAGTACAATGAGTCTGTTATAATAGAGAAAAAAATTTCAACGAAGCAACAGCTTTCTAATCTTAAAGCGCACCTCTATAAACAGATTTTGGTAAGCCTCCGTATGAACCCCAGTCACCAAAACTATAGGATTCAGCTCCGCGAACAGCTGGATTTCGCTAATATACTTTATCAGAAAGGACTCTATAAGCAGGCTCTGAAAATATTAGATAAAACAAAGCAGTCGGCATTAGAATTAGACGAAAAGAGTATTGCATCAGAAATCATAGATCTTGAAAAAGTAATCGAATCCCAATTCATTACGCGAAGTATAAATGGTAGAGCCGAAGAATTGATAAAAGAATCAAAAGCGATCAGTAAACAAAATCAGTATACTACAGAACTTTCCAATCTTTCATTGAAATTATATAGTGAGATGTTAACACATGGCTATGTAAAAAATGATGCAGACCGACATGAAGTATTAGAAATCTTTAATGCACAGATAAAAAATATAAAACCTTCTAAGCTTAATTTCACAGAAAAGCTATGGTATTACAAAGCTCATGTCTGGAAAAACCAACTGTTACAGGATTATAAATATACATTGAAATATGCCTATCAATGGGTAGAATTGTTCCATCAGAAACCTGAAATGATCTTCAGCCATCCGGTTTGGTATATTAAAGGGAATACCTATTTACTAAAGATCCTTTTCCTATATGGTAATATTGATATTTTAGAGAAACAGTTTGAAATTTTTAATAAAACAGTTTATTCACCAAGCTTTGCTCAAAATGAAAACTTACAGGCACTTACCTTTCTTACCTATTCTAATACTTTAATGAATATCCATTTTGTAAAAGGCGAATTTTTTAGCGGAACAAAACTTATCCCTGAAATTGAAATGAAGATGGATAAGCTTAGGGATAAGATCGATGAGCACCATTTCATGATTTTATATCTCAAGATGGCAGCTATGCTTTTCGGAAGTAAGAAATATAATGAATCCATGCGTTACTCTATGAAGATCATTGAATCTAAAGGGAATGTGCAGGAAGATCTTTTGTTTCATACCAGAATTTTGATCTTAATGTCAAAACACGAATCGGGAAATGATGAAGATTATGATGAGTTTATAAAAGCGACTCTCAAGTTTGCCTTAAAAATGAAAAAGCCTGAAGAGTTTCACTTTGAAAGTATCAATTTTTTCAAAAATCTGAATAATTTAGTTCCGGATGACAGGCAAAAAGCTTTCGAAGCATTTGATCAAAAACTTGAAGAATATTCAACCAATGAGTATTATAGAAGATCTTTATTTTATATTGATATCCATGGTTGGATAAAATCCAAAGTTCAGCATGTAGATGTTATTGAAATTATAAAACAAAAGGTCCGGTATAAAAGAAAAAAATAAATATAAAAGGTGGCTGAGGCTCTCGAAGCCACCTTTTAATACCCCCAAATTATCTATAATCTTTTTATAAATTCCAGTGCATTTTTATGACTGATTTTCTCCATAAGCCCTGGAGAAAAGTCTTCAGATAACTTTTTATTGATCGAATTATAAGTTGTAGCATCTTGAAATTCGTCAAAGAAAAAGGGATATCTTGACTTATCCGGATGCTCTTTATCGAAGAAAAAATCACCTCCGTATGCAATACAATCTTCAGCGCCTAGGGACAGTGCATATTGAATATGTTCATAAAGTCTTTCAGGATGATGATGGTCAATATAATCTTTAATAAAATTAAGCCCGATCAAACCCTTTCTTTTGATCACTTCATTCACTAATTCATCGGGAAGATTTCTATTATTTTTATATACACTTCTATAGTTAGAATGGCTTGCCAGAATAGAAATTTTATAATTTTTCTGATCCGTATAATTAAGAATATCATAGGCTAACTGATCACTTGTATGGGCTAAATCAATAGCAATCTTTTTATCTGCTATATAATCGATCAATATTTTACCATCTTCTTTTAGTCCGGCTTCGGAATTATTTCCACCTCCAAAACGGTTTTCAGAATGATGAGTAATTCCTATATATAAAACCTTCTGAGTATTGTTAATAATAGTTTCCAAATTTTTAAAACCTTCCTCCAAACTAGAATCTTCTTCACAAAATGATGATGCATTTTCAATAGAAGCAAGAACTCCTACCCGATTCGAATTTTCACTATTGCTGTAATTCTGAGTGTTGAATAGAAAGAAATCATCCGTATTCAGTAAATCAGCAAACACTTCACTTTGCCTGATCCCTTCTGTTATACTGTTCTTTCCTGTAGCAGAATAAATTGCCATTACCTGTAGCTTTACATTCCCTTCTTTTAAATAGGGTAATGAACAGCCTAACTGTTTGTCATGGATATCAGATTTTGGATCTAATAAATAATAAAGTAAATCGCAGTGTAGATCTATATTGAATGTGCTCATGAGTAAAATCTCTATGTTTTTTTATAAATATATTTAAAAATTTTAATGTCTTTTTTTGAAAAAAAGAGATCATGAAAAATAAAACGACAAAAATCAGTAAATGTTTTTCATATTTCTTCATTCAAATATACGTTAATATACTATTTTAAATAAAAAATGCGTATTTTTGCATCTTAAAATTTCATAGTAAACAATGATAAAAATTACACTTCCAGACAATAGTGTCAAAGAATTCGACGGAGAAGTTACTTCTCTAGATGTGGCAAAATCTATAAGCGAGGGATTGGCTAGAAATACCATTTCCGCAATTGTTAACGGCAAACAAGTAGAGATTACCACACCTATAACGACGGATTCTACGGTACAGCTATTGACATGGAATGATGATCTTGGAAAGAAAGCTTTTTGGCATTCTTCTGCCCACCTTTTGGCGCAGGCAATCCTGGAATTTTATCCAAATGCTAAGTTGACTATCGGACCTGCTATTGAAAGCGGTTTTTATTATGATGTAGATTTCGGTGACGAAAGTTTATCTGAAAAGGATTTTGAGAAAATTGAAAAGAAAGTATTGGAAAATGCTAAAAAAGGTTCTACCTTCTCATTATATCCTGTTTCTAAAGAAGAAGCATTAAAAACATATGCAGACAATCCGTATAAAGTAGAATTGATCTCTAATCTTAATGATGGGGAAATTACTTTTGTAACCCATGATAATTTCACAGACTTATGTCGTGGCGGCCATATTCCAAATACAGGAATTGTAAAAGCTGTAAAAATATTAAATGCAGCCGGAGCTTACTGGAGAGGAAATGAGAAAAACCCTCAGTTGACAAGAGTATATGGTATTTCTTTCCCTAAACAGAAGGAACTTACTGAGTATCTTGAAAAATTAGAGGAAGCAAAAAGAAGAGACCACAGAAAGCTAGGAAAAGAATTAGGAATTTTTGCATTCTCTGAAAAAGTAGGTGCCGGACTTCCGTTATGGCTTCCAAAAGGGACTGCTTTAAGAAGAAAATTAGAAAACTTCCTTAGTGATGCTCAGAAAAAAGGCGGTTATGAGTTTGTAATGTCTCCACATATTGGTTCAAAAGAACTTTATGTAACTTCAGGACATTGGGATAAATATGGAGCAGATAGCTTTCAGCCTATTAAAACGCCTAATGAAGGAGAAGAGTTTTTACTAAAACCAATGAACTGTCCTCACCACTGTGAAATCTATAAAACTTCACAATGGAGCTATAGAGATCTTCCAAAAAGATATGCAGAATTCGGAACAGTTTACCGATATGAGCAAAGTGGAGAGCTTCACGGTTTAACAAGAGTTCGTGGATTTACTCAGGATGATGCCCATTTATTCTGTACTCCGGATCAGCTTTCAGAAGAATTCGAAAAAGTAATAGATTTAACACTCTATGTTTTTAAATCTTTAGGATTTGAGGATTTTGTAACTCAGGTTTCTTTAAGAGATCCTGAAAACAAAGAAAAATATATCGGTTCTGATGAGAATTGGGAGAAAGCAGAAAATGCGATTATCAATGCGGCACAGAAAAAAGGATTAAAGACAGTTATCGAATATGGTGAAGCGGCATTTTATGGCCCTAAACTGGATTTCATGGTGAAAGATGCCTTAGGAAGAAAATGGCAGCTGGGAACAATCCAGGTAGATTATAATCTTCCGGAAAGATTTGATCTTCATTATATAGGAAACGATAATGAAAAGCATAGACCGGTAATGATTCACAGAGCACCATTTGGTTCTATGGAACGTTTTATAGCCATATTATTAGAAAATACTGCAGGTGATTTTCCATTATGGTTAAGCCCTGATCAGTTTATAATTCTACCGATAAGTGAAAAATATGTAGATTATTCAAAAAAAGTTTCACAATTTTTGGAAAATCACGATATTAGCGGTCTGATTGATGACAGAAATGAGAAGACAGGAAGAAAGATCCGTGATGCGGAAATGAAAAAAATCCCTTTCATGCTGGTTGTCGGTGAGAATGAAGAAAACGACGGTACAATTTCTGTAAGAAGACGTGGAGAAGGAGATCTCGGCGTAATGAAGATGGAAGATTTCGTCAATTATTTTAAAAAAGAAGCAGCAATATAAGAAAGCTGTTAAATAGAAAGTTAACCAATAAAATTTAAAACAATAGCACAAAGATTTAACAACAGAGGCCCAATGCGTCGTCCAGTACAGGAGGATTTGCATCAAATTAATGGTAAAATCAGAGCCCGTGAGGTTCGTTTGGTAGGTGACAATGTTGAACCCGGAGTTTACCCATTAGATAAGGCTTTGCAGATAGCCAAGGAACAAGAATTAGACTTGGTTGTGATTTCCGACAAAGCGGAACCTTTTATTGCAAGAATATTAGACTATAAAAAGTTTTTATACGAGCAAAAGAAAAAACAAAAGGAACTTAAAGCGAAGCAAATAAAAGTAGTTGTAAAAGAGATCCGTTTTGGACCTCAGACTGACGACCACGATTATGAATTTAAGAAGAAGCACGCTGAAAAATTCCTGGAAGAAGGTTCAAAACTTAAAACCTACGTATTTTTTAAAGGACGTTCAATTATCTTTAAAGATCAGGGAGAGATCCTACTTTTAAAACTTGCGCAAGAACTTGAGCATGTAGGTAAGGTAGATCAATTACCTAAATTAGAAGGTAAAAGAATGATTATGATGATGAGTCCTAAAAAACCAGCAAAATAATTTAATTAAATCTTGTATTTAATTCGCCAATATAAAACCTCAAATTTCTTTGAGGTTTTTTATTTTATCAGATTTTGACGAAAATATCCTATGTTAAGGTTTACAATTGAGAATAGATTTAACTTTGTTTTAGAAATAATAGATAAATAATCTACAAGGCAATAATAATTATTAATCATAAAATATAAAACAATGAGTACTATTCAATTAAAAGACGGAACAGAAATTTATTACAAAGATTGGGGAAAAGGTCAACCAATATTCTTTCACCATGGATGGCCGTTATCCAGCGATGATTGGGATGCACAAATGTTATTTTTTTTAGAAAAAGGATATAGAGTGATTGCTCATGACAGAAGGGGTCATGGAAGATCTACGCAAACTTCGGAAGGACATGATATGGATACTTATGCATCCGATGTGGCAGAAATTGTAACTGCATTAGACTTAAAAGATGTTATTCATGTTGGCCATTCTACTGGAGGTGGCGAAGTGATCCGATACGTAGCCCAACATAGTAAAGGCAGAGCTGCAAAAGCAGTTTTAATAAGTGCAGTAACGCCGATTATGGTAAAAACGGATAATAATCCGAACGGAATTCCAATGTCTGTTTTTGATGAGATCCGTCACAATACGGCAACACAGAGACAACAATATTTTGTAGATTTTTCATTGGCTTTTTATGGATATAACAGAGAAGGCGCAAAAATATCTCAGGGTATTCGTGATAACTGGTGGAGACAGGGAATGATGGGATCCATTAAAGCTCATTATGACTGTATAAAAGCGTTTTCTGAAACTGACTTCACAGAAGATCTTAAAAGCGTAGATGTTCCCGTATTGGTATTACATGGAGAAGATGATCAAATTGTACCTTACGAAATTACAGGTGTTGTAGCTGCCAAGCTGGTAAAAAATGGAAAACTAATTACCTATCCTGGCTTTCCTCACGGTATGCCTACTACAGAAGCAGAAACTATTAATAAGGATCTGCTGGAATTCTTTCAATCTTAATCAGAAAGTACATTATTATAAATTGTAAAACCCCGATTAAAAAAATCGGGGTTTTTATATTAAAATCACTTAAGTGTGTAAATTTAATTACTTGAAAACGCTATAAATAAACCATTTATTTGAATTTATTAAGTCTTTAAATTGTGACTTAATACTGAATTATTTATATTTGCGGCGTAAAAATTATTTATGAAAATAAAATTATTGACTTTCGTAAGTCTTTCGATGCTCTTAGCATCTTGTGGTCAGGATGACAGTCTTGACAATGTAACAGTCGAAAATGGAAAAGTACAAACAACTGCGAATGCGAATAAATCTATTCCTGGTGGCGGTCTTACAACTTTAACACTTATTTCGGAAACAACCAATCATCCGCAAATATTAAATGCTGAGGAGTCAATTAGTTTAGAGAATAATGGCAGTATCTACCGACTTGTCATGCAAGGAGATAGTAACCTTGTATTATATCGTGAAAAACCAGGTAGTTACACGGTTTTATGGGCATCTAATACGGTAAGGAACCAGGGCACTCCTAAACTTATTGCACAAAATGATGGTAACCTTGTTATTTATAATAACAATAATCCTCTTTGGGATTCCAATAGTGCAGTTACAGGTAACGTTTCTAATCCACATATTAAGCTTCAACTTTATTCAAGAGGTGGTTATTTCATTGGTAACGGCCTTAGAATTAAAGTTATTTTGGGTGGAAATAATGAAGAAAGAAGAGAAATAGTTGTTAGAGATTTCGACTAAGGTAATTAAATTATAGCCCCTCTTATAAAGAGGTGTTTTTTTGAAGTCATAGAAAATCATAGGTTGTTAAAATTTGAATTGATATTTTTTGTATCTTTGCACCCTATTATTCCTAAATATTACTAGGAAAGAAGACAGAGATATTGATAACAAAATAATAAAAAAGCAAGACAATGCCAAAATTAAAAACGAAATCAGGTGCTAAGAAACGTTTTGCCCTTACTGGAACAGGTAAGATCAAAAGAAAAAACGCTTACAAAAGCCACATCTTAACTAAAAAAGAAACTAAGCAAAAGAGAAATCTTACGCAAACTTCTTATGTTGCTGCAGTGGACGTAAAAAGTGTTAAACGTCAATTAGCAATTAAGTAGTTTTTATAAATCTATATTCGGTTTATAGGAATTAAAACAATTCAGAATTTTTAACCCTGAAACGGAGCAAATAAGTGTAATGAAACAGTTTACCGCCCTTTTCAAAAAAACAATTTAAATTATGCCTAGATCAGTAAATGCAGTAGCTTCAAGAGCTCGCAGAAAAAAAATCATGAAACAAGCTAAAGGTTTTTTCGGTAGAAGAAAGAACGTTTGGACTGTAGCTAAAAACGCGGTACACAAAGCAATGCAATATGCTTACCGTGGAAGAAAAGAGAAAAAGAGAAATTTCAGATCACTTTGGATCACTCGTATCAACGCGGGAGCTAGAGAACATGGAATGTCTTACTCTCAGTTTATGGGAGCTCTTAAAAAGAACGATGTAGAACTTAACAGAAAGGTTTTAGCAGATTTAGCAATGAATCACCCTGAAGCTTTCAAAGCAGTTGTAGATCAAGTAAAATAATGTAAAATTTTTTGTTATCAATATAAATCCTGAGTTTTTTGCTCAGGATTTTTTTATTATTTACATTTGTTTATTAAATATATAATAATTCTGTAATCTTATTATAAAGTGAAAAAATTAACTACTCTACTCCTTTTTTCTATTGCTGCTTACAGCATACAGGCACAAAGTTTTATTCAGGCTTATCAAAGCAGAGCAACCCAGGTTTCGCAAACCAATATTACAGCTAACCTGCATGAATTTGACAATCTGGGTGTAAAAACCACAGGTTCTGTTAATAATACCAATGCTTTAAACTGGATCAAGAATAAATATTTAGCTTATGGATATACAGCAAGTCAGATGACCGAAGATCCTTTTACGTTCGGAAATACAAGTTCTAAAAATCTAATTATTACAAAAACCGGAACTGTTTATCCCAATACCTATGTTATTATCTGTGGACATTATGATACAATAGTAGGGACTGGTGTTAGCGACAATGGAAGTGGCACTTCTATTATACTTGAAGCTGCAAGAATTTTAAAAGATATTCCTACTGAATATTCAATTAAGTTTATTCATTTTTCTGGCGAAGAACAGGGATTGATAGGAAGCTACCATTATGCAGATAATGTGGTATTTCAAAATGATGTACGCCAGATGAATGTAAGAGTGGTATTTAATATTGATCAGGTAGGTGGACAATTGGGAAATAATAACAACACCATAAAGTGTGAGAAAGGGGTAAATGGAAGTTCTTCTAATAATGCTACTTCAAGTGCTTTCACTCAGCAACTGGCTAATTGTACAGAACTATACTCTCCTCTTCAGACAGCGATTACGAATGCTTATGCCTCCGATTATATTCCTTTTGAACAAAACGGAGATATTATTACAGGTTTCTATGAGAATATTAAAAGTAATAACGAACATACAGTGAATGATACTTTTGCTAATATAGATCCCACCTATGTTTTCAATGTTGGTAAAGCAGCGGTTGGAGCTCTTCAACATTTTGCGGTAGCAACTACATTGAATTTGGGAACCAATGAAACAGAAGGCCAAAGATCTATAGAATCTGTCAAAATTTATCCTAATCCTGCAAAAGATGTATTAACTATTGATCTACCTGATACTATTAAAGATTTTAATTTTGAATTAACAGACCTTGTAGGACGATCATTAATTAAGCAGCAAAATCAAAAGACAATTAATGTTTCATCTTTAGTAAAAGGAGCATATTTAGCGATTATAAAAACCGGAGATCATACTGCCGTAAGAAAAGTTATGATTGAAAAATAATCCGATCACTCTTAAAAAGTAAAATATATAAAACTTAAAAAATGCTTTTATTACTGTCAATAGAAGCATTTTTTATTTATAACATAAAATTTATCTTTATTTGTTATGATTTTATTATTACTTTTACAAAAAATCACCTAACAATGAAAAATATAATTACTTTTCTTTTTCTTGGTTTTCTAAGCCAGCAATTACAATCTCAAACTTTTATCCAAGCCTATCAAAATAGAGCTAACCAGGTTACCCAAACGAATATTACAACGAATTTACAGCAGTTTCAAAATCTTGGTGTAAAAACTACGGGCTCTGCTAATAATGCCAATGCCCTTACCTGGATTAAGAATAAATACCTTTCATATGGTTATACGGCAAGCCAGATCGTAGAAGACCCTTTTTCCTTTGGAAGTACCAGTTCTAAAAATCTTGTTATCACAAAAACAGGAACGGTATACCCAAATAAATATGTTATTATTTGTGGACATTTTGATAGCATTTATGGCCCAGGGACTAATGATAATGGAAGTGGAACTTCTATTATATTAGAAGCGGCCAGAATTATGAAAAATGTTCCTACTGAATATTCAATCAAGTTTATTCATTTTTCTGGGGAAGAACAAGGATTATATGGAAGTTACCATTATGCTGATAATGTAGCTTATCAAAATGGTGTTCGTAAATTGGATATAAAATTGGTCTTCAATCTGGATCAGGTAGGTGGTAAAATGGGTAACGTTAATAACAAAATTTACTGCGACCAGGATCAGGGTGGACTAAGTAGTAATAATGCTGCATCTGCCGCAGTTACTCAGCAATTAGTAACATGTACAACTTTATATTCATCACTTCAAACGGGTATTGATCCTGCTGAAGACACAGACTATATTCCATTTGAAGAAAAAGGAGAAGTGATTACTGGTTATTTTGAATATAAAAGAAGTAATTACCCACATTCTTCTAGTGATACCTTTGCCAATACTGATCCTGTATACATCTTCAATGTAGGGAAAGCAACTGTTGGGGCTCTTCAGCATTTTGCCGTAGCAACTACAGCATCATCAATAGTTTTAGATACTAAAGAAACAGCTATAAATACATTAGAATCTATAAAAATATATCCCAATCCCGCAAAGGATTACCTTTCTTTGGAAGTACCAGGTACAGTGAAGGATTTCAGTTTTGAGATTACAGATCTGTTGGGACGTTCACTGCTTAAACAGGAAAATCAAACGAAGATTAACGTTTCAGGCTTAAAAAAAGGTGTTTATCTGGGAAACCTTAAAGCTGATGATCATACAGTAGTTAGAAAAATTATGATCGAATAATGAATCATACAAACAAATCTATAAAAATAAACCCCTTTCTAATACTGGAAAGGGATTTGTTTTTATAATGATTCATATATATTCAGTGTCATTCCAGAAAGTATCACTTCCAACACCTTTACTCTGTTTTCTTGTATTGAGGTTTTTGAGATTGAGTTTATTATTTATACAATCCGCTGATTTCTCAACTGTAAAATCTTCTCAACATCCTCTAAAGCGATATCTTTTGCCTTCAACAAGATTAAAAAATGATACATTAGATCAGCGGCTTCATTTTTAAATAAATCGTCATTATCATCTTTAGCTTCTATAACTAATTCTACAGCCTCCTCTCCTACTTTTTGAGCTACTTTATTAATTCCTCGTCTGTATAATGAATAGGTATAAGAATCCTCTACTTTTCCATCGATTCTATGACCGATTTTCTCTTCCAATTCATATAAAAATCCTTTAGAATCTTTTTCTCCGAAACAACTGAAACTTCCGGTGTGGCAAACTATATTTTTAGGAATAACTTTAATAAGGATTGTGTCCTGGTCACAATCGATATCAATACTTATTACCATTAAAAAATTACCCGATTCTTCACCTTTAGTCCAGAGCCTGTTTTTTGATCGACTGAAAAAAGTGACAATTCTTTCTTTTTTTGTTTTATTAAATGCCTCTTCATTCATATAGCCCAGCATCAAAACCTGTAATGTCTTATTGTCCTGGATGATTACCGGAACAAGACTATTTTTATTAAAATCAATCATCGTCTTATTTGTATTTTTTGAATTAATAATTCTTCCTTTAAATCCTTAATATGAACTTCTCCAAAGTGAAAAATACTTGCTGCCAATGCGCCGGTAGCTTTTGTCTCTTGAAATACTTCCTGAAAGTCTTTTATTGTTCCAGCACCTCCTGAAGCAATGACAGGAATATTAATTGCCTCAGACACTGATTTTGTAATTCGTAGATCAAAACCTTTTTTAGTTCCATCTCCATCCATAGAGGTTAATAGAATTTCACCCGCTCCAAGTAATTCAGCTTTTTTTGCCCATTCTACAGTTTTTAGTTCTGTAACCTCCCGACCACCTTTTATATATACCTTATCTTCACCATTCTCAAATCTGGTATCAATTGCAACCACAATACACTGACTCCCAAATTCTTTAGCCAAATCAGAAATAATATCTGGATTATTGACAGCCGATGAATTGATACTGATCTTATCAGCTCCTGCTTCCAGTAATTTTCTAACATCATCTACAGAGGAAATTCCGCCACCAACTGTAAAAGGAATACTTAATTCCGTTGCAATTTCCCTGACAAGCTCCACAAAGGTTTTCCTTTTTTCAATAGTTGCCGTAATATCAAGAAAAACCAATTCGTCAGCACCCTCATCCTCATATTTTTTTGCGAGGCTTATGGGATTCCCTGCATTTCGGAGCCCTTCAAAATTAACTCCCTTTACCGTAGTTCCATCCTTAATATCCAAACATGGAATAATTCTTTTTTTAAGCATTTTCAATAAAATTTTGAAGTTCTTTTAATGTTATTTTTCCTTCATAAATAGCCTTTCCAATGATCGTTCCCGAACAACCGATTTCTCTCATGTTATAAACATCCATCATTCCGGAAATCCCACCACTTGCCACAAGCTGAATTGAAACATTATCTAAAATCTCTTTATATAAATCCATTGAAGGCCCTTCCAACATTCCATCTTTGGAAATGTCTGTACAAATTACCTGCTCAATCCCCTTCTTCCTGTACTGAAGTATAAAATCAATAACATCTTTATTACTTTCTTTCAACCATCCTGAGGTTTTTATTTTCCTATTTTCACAATCAGCTCCAAGGATGATTTTTCCAATTCCATATTTTTTAATTAAATCATAACAAAATTCAGGATCCTGAACGGCAATACTTCCAATTGTTATTTGATTGGCACCTGCATCGAAAGCTGTTTCAATATCTTTCAGAGTTTTTAGCCCACCTCCAAAATCGATCTGCAATGATGTTTCTCTGGAAATTGATTCTAATACTTTGTGGTTCACTATATGTTTGGATTTAGCACCATCGAGATCGACTAAATGAAGAAATTGAATTCCAAAATCTTCAAATTCTTTAGCCATTTCCACAGGGTTTTCATTATAAATCTTTTTAGTTCTATAATCTCCCTTGGAAAGTCGCACACATTTTCCATCAATAATATCTATAGCAGGAATTATTCTCATACTTACAGTTTTAAAAAGTTTTCAAGCAATTGAGCACCTGTTCTCCCAGACTTTTCAGGGTGAAACTGCATAGCAAAGAAGTTATCCTTTTGCAGTGATGCACTGAAAGGTAAAATATAGTTACATCTCGAAGTGGTATATTCGGATAGCTCACAGTAATAGCTATGAACAAAATAGACATCCTTCTCTTTTTCAAAATCTGAAAAAACAGCAGATCTCAAATCTGTAATACCATTCCATCCCATGTGAGGTACAATTTCTCTTGGTGGAAATTTCTTTACATTAATATCAAAAATTCCCATTCCAACTGTATCTCCTTCCTCATTATTTTTACACATCAACTGCATTCCCAAACAAATTCCTAAAACAGGCTGTTTTAAAGTTGGAATAAATGTATCCAACCCTTTACCTTTGAGAAGTTTCATCGTTGAAGAAGCTTCACCCACTCCTGGAAAAATGACTTTATCCGCTTTTTCAATCAATTCAAAATCATCCGTAATAACAGATTCTTTATTTAATCTGCTTAAAGAATTCTGAACAGACTGAACATTCCCGCCATTGTATTTTATAATTGCAATCATCCTATAAACTTCCTTTAGTTGATGGTAAATTAAAATTCTTATCGGTCTGATTCACGGCCATTTTTAAAGCTTTAGCAAAAGCCTTAAAAATAGATTCAATCTTATGATGTTCATTACTACCCTCCACTTTAATATTTAAATTGGATTGAGAAGAATCAGTAAATGATTTGAAGAAATGTGAAAATAATTCGGTCGGAACATCACCAATTTTTTCTCTGTTAAATTCAGCATCCCAAACCAACCATGGTCTACCCCCAAAATCAAGAGCAACCTGCGCCAGACAATCGTCCATTGGAAGTAAAAACCCATATCTTTCGATTCCTTTTTTATTCCCCAAAGCTTTAAGAATTGCCTTGCCTAAAACAATAGCAGTATCTTCAATTGTATGGTGCTCATCTACCTGCAGGTCTCCATTTACCTTAATGATAAGATCTAAATTTCCATGTTTCGAGATTTGCTCCAACATGTGGTCAAAGAAATGTAAGCCGGTTGAAATTTTAGAATTTCCTTTGCCATCAAGATTGACTTCAATTTCAATATCCGTTTCATTTGTTTTTCGGGATACCTTAGCCTGTCTTGGAATCCTTTTTAGAAACTGATAGATCTCTGACCAGTCTTTTGTAGAGAGATCTGCTTTTCCATTGACCGTTTCACCCATATAAATGGCTTTTGATCCCAAATTTTCTGCCAGCTGAACATCTGTTATACGATCTCCTATTACATATGAATTCTTAAGATCATAATTTCCATATATATACTTTCCAAGCATTCCCACTCCTGGTTTTCTGCCAGGTAAATTTTCGCTTTCAAAGCTTTTATCAATTAAAATATCACTGAAAATAATACCTTCATTTTTTAAAGCATTCAGCATTTTTTCATGAGGTATTATAAAATCTTCAAACGGAAAACTCTCTGTACCTAATCCATCCTGATTGGTAACCATCACCAGCTCATAATCTAGTTCCTTAACAATTTTGGAAAGATTTTGAAAAACTCCGGGATAGAACTCTAGCTTTTCAAGAGAATCAACCTGAAAATCAGTTGGCGGTTCTATGATCAAAGTGCCATCGCGATCTATAAATAATACTTTTTTCATGATTCAAGCTTTTTTAAAATAGTGATTAAACGAATATTTTCATCTCTCGTCCCAATATTAATCCGAATACAATTCGGAATGGCTGGTGCCCTTTTATTCGTCAATACTTCACTTTGTAGTAGCTTTTGATATACATTGTCAACATCATTAAACTCTACTAAGAAGAAATTGGCATCAGTAGGAAATACTTTAGTAACAGATTTGATATTTCTGAATTCACTTTCTAACCATGCTCTTTCCATTAAAATATTTTCTACATTTTTTTGAAATTCATCTGCATTATCGATACTTTTTAAAATCAATTCCTGACTTAAAGAATTTAAATTATAAGGAGCTTTTACCGTATTGATCAAACGGATGATCTCTTCTGTAGCACAGGCTATTCCTACCCTTGCTCCAGCTTTTCCCCAGGCTTTAGAAAAAGTCTGAAGAACAATAAGGTTCGGGTATTTTTCAAGAAGTTTGAGACTAGATTGTTTATCTGAAAATTCAATATATGCTTCATCTACAACCACAATTCCTTCAAAATTCTGAAGATAAAATTCAATATCATCTACACTGTTTCCCGTGGGATTATTTGGTGAACAAAGGAAAAATATCTTTGGTTGGGCTTCTTTAGATACTTTCAGGAAATCTTCCTTTAGAATCTCAAAATTTTCATCAAGATTTACCTTAAAAACCTTATTTTCATTAATTGCCGCATAAAAGGCATACATTGCAAAAGATGGGTCCATCATCAAAATAGCATCTTTTTTAGGTTCACAAAAGATCTTGATGATTAAGTCAATAAGTTCATCACTTCCATTTCCTACTGCAATCTGCTGAGGACTTAGATTTTTAAAATCTGCTATTTTTCTCTTAAGCTCTTTTTGAGTCGAATCAGGATAACGGTTAAATTCTCCAAAAGGACTTTCATTAGCATCCATTAAAACTGGAGTTTCAAACTCATTATGATCTCTAAAACTTATATAAGGCTGTAATTCTAAAATGTTCTTTCGTACAAACTGACTGATTGTTAATTGCTTCATTATTTTTTATATTTTAATCGAATTGAAACGGCATTTTTATGGGCAAATAATCCTTCTGCTTCTGCCATTATCTCTATTGTTTTTCCTAAATTCTGTAACCCTTTTGCTGAGAGCTCCTGAAAAGTAATTTTCTTTACAAAGCTGTCTATTGAAACTCCACTATAATTTTTTGCAAACCCGTTGGTGGGAAGTGTATGGTTAGTACCGCTGGCATAATCTCCAGCACTCTCACAGGAATAATTTCCAAGAAACACAGAACCGGCATTTTGAATAGATGGAATATGTTTTTCAAAATCACTTAAGGCCAGTATAAGGTGTTCCGGAGCGTATGAATTACTAAATTGGATGGCTTCTTGGGCAGTATTCAGCAGAATAAAATGACTGTTATTCAATGATTCTTCTGCTAATTTATTTCTTGGAAGCTTTTTAACCTGTTCATGTACTTCTTCAATGGTTTCATTAAAAACTTTTAAATCCGTTGAAATAAAAACAACCTGGCTATCACTGCCATGTTCAGCCTGAGAAAGTAGATCTGCAGCACAAAATGCCGGAATAGCCTGTTGGTCAGCAATCACTAAAACCTCACTTGGTCCTGCAGGCATATCGATCGCAACACCATAATTTTGAGCATATTCCTTTGCGGCAACAACAAACTGATTTCCAGGTCCAAAAATTTTGTATACATTAGGTATACTTTCAGTTCCTAAAGTCATTGCTGCAATTGCCTGTGCTCCACCGATCTTAAATATTCTGGTTACTCCACAAAGCACTGCTGTATAAATAATAGCGGGATTTAAATTTCCATTTTTATCTGGAGGCGTACATAAAATAATTTCGTTACATCCAGCTAATTGAGCAGGAATAGCCAACATAAGAACCGTAGAAAATAAGGGTGCCGTTCCTCCGGGTATATAAATTCCCACTTTTTCAACAGCACGGTTTTCCCGCCAGCATATTACTCCTTTTGTGGTTTCAATCTTTTCAATCTCAACCTGTTGTGAAGTGTGAAACTTTGTAATGTTTTGCATTGCTACCTGAATAGCTTCTTTCAGTTCATCACTTATTAAAGAGCCCGATCTATCAATTTCTTCCTTTGAAACTGTAATACTTTCAATTTCTGTAGAATCAAATTTTTTAGTGAACTCCAGCAAAGCTTCATCACCATTTTGTTCTACTTTTTTGAAAATTTCGGAAACTATTCCTGAAACTTCTTCTTTTTTGAGAACAGGTCGTTTTATGAGTCCTGCCCATGTTTCTCTTTGAGGGTATCTATTTATAAACATATTAAATCACCATTTTATCGATTGGAATTATTAGAATATCCTGAGCTCCATTTTCTTTGAGCTCATCAATGACTTCCCAGAATCTTTCTTCGTCTATAACTGAATGGATGCTACTCCATCCTTTTTCAGCCAAAGGAAGTACTGTGGGGCTTTTTAGAACTGGCAAAACATTAGAGATATCCTGAATCTTTTCATTGGGGACATTCATCAGGATATATTTTGATTTTTTTGCTTTTAAAACGGCTTTGATCCTAAATAGAAACTTTTCCAGAATGTTTTCTTTTTCTATATCCAGTTGTAGATTCTTTGCCAATACAGCTTCGGAACTAAGTAAAGTAATGGTCTCTCTCAACCCATTTTTGAACAGGGTACTTCCGGAACTGACAATATCACAGATTCCATCGGCCAAACCAATGTTTGGAGCAATTTCTACAGATCCTGAGATAACATGGATATCTGCAGAAATGGAATTTTCTGTTAAGAATTTCTTGAGGGTATTTGGATACGAAGTAGCTATTTTCTTTCCCTGGAAATAACTGAGTTCATCCGTTTCTATTTCTTTGGGAACTGCAAGAGAAACCCGACACTTTGAAAATCCAAGTTTCTGAACAATTTCAATTTGCTTTTCTTTTTCTATCAGTAGGTTCTCACCAACAATGGCAATATCAACTACTCCATCTTCCAGATATTGTGGTATATCAGAATTTCTGAGATACATAATCTCAAAGGGAAAGTTATCAACCGAAACTTTTAGTTGTTCTTTTCCGTTGTTAATGAAAATTCCGCAGTCTTTCAAAAGCTGTAAAGAATCTTCATAAAGTCTGCCGCTTTTCTGAATGGCAATTTTTAATTTACTCATTGTTGCACTTATTGTGTCTGAGTAAATAAAAAGTATTTTTGAAAAATTTCCGCGAAGAATTTAGAAACAAAAAAACCGTCTGTTACTCAGACGGTTTTTAATTATTTTTGATTTTAACACATGTTATTATCAATCAATTCCGTCTTAGCAGAGATGATGATAATAATGATGTAGTGTTAAAAAATTCGGTTTCATTTGTTGAAAATTGTGATACAAATGTAGGACTTATTTTTAAATATCAAAGTTTTTTTTAAATAATTTCCAGATATAAATTCATCAGTTCGTTGGCAATAGGCTCATCATTAAACTTCTGAACAAACTCAAAACCCTTATCAGCACGACGTTTTCTTTCAGACTCATTGTCCCACAGAAATTGTATTTTGGATTGAATATCCAAGTGATTTTCCGGATTGATGTATACAGAATCTTTTCCACCTGCTTCAGGCAGACTGCTTGTGTTACTCGTTATGGTGACTGTTTTTGAAAAAAGCGCTTCAATAATGGGAATTCCAAATCCTTCAAACAAACTTGGGTAAATAAAAATATCTGCAAGTTTATAAATAACGGCTAATTCATCCATAGAAACTCCTTCTAAGAAATGAACCTGCTCTTCCAGCTTGTTTTTTTTAATGAAAGCTTCTACTTTTTTATAATAACCCGTTTTTCTTCCAACCACAACCAAGGGAATTCCGGTTCCACTGACTGCCTTCACAATATTTAAAAGGTTTTTCCGCTCTTCAATCGTACCCACATTTAAAATAAATCTTTCAGGAAGCTTAAATTTTTCTTTTGTAATCTGAATCAGTCCTTCGGATTGCTGTTCTTTAAAAGCCTTATGACAGCCCTGGTAGACCACTTTTATTTTATGTTCAGGGACTTTTAAATACTGAACAATATCAGATTTCGTCTGCTCGGAAATAGCAATTATTTTATCAGCATTCTGAGCCGCTTTTTTAAATTTCCACAAATGAATTTTACGATCAAAAAACGAGTAATATTGAGGATATCTTACAAAAATAAGATCATGGATCGTTACGACTTTTTTTATTGATTTTTTGTCCCATTTTAAAGGTAATTCCCCTGATAAACCATGAAAAATATCGGCATTAGCTTTTTGAGCGTCTTTGCCCATTTTAAACTGGCGCGACATATTCCCTTTTGAAGTTTCAACAAAATGAACATTCGTATTCTGCAGAATATCTGCTCCTCGGTCGGATCTATTTTTATTGATTAAAAGATATTCATTATCAGGAAAATATTGAGAAAGAATTCTTACAAGATCTCTCGAGTAATTCCCCAATCCTGATGTATTATGGAAAAAACGTTTTGCATCAAAAGCAATCTTCATGATTCTATCTTTTTTTGAAATTCCTGGAACGTTCCAAAGCTATACTTTTTATCCTTAAGCCAGCCAATAAATTGATCAAATCTTTCCACCATATCCTTTCCGGAATTTTTCACCGTAAACCCAGGAAGTTTAAATGCTTCATCTTTAATTTCTGCAAATTCCCAGGGGTGAAAGTATATATTAAGGTAATTATCTTTTTTCAGGCTATCTGAAGCTATTTTTTTATAGATCGACAATGGAAAATTATGAAAGCTCAACCAGAACAAAGGGATTCTGAAATTGGGTGAAACAGATGCTGGGATCTGAGTGACATTACCTTCTTTAAAATAGGTTCTTGATACTTTTAAATTA
This sequence comes from Chryseobacterium sp. ISL-6, assembly GCF_018613715.1. Taxonomy (GTDB): domain Bacteria; phylum Bacteroidota; class Bacteroidia; order Flavobacteriales; family Weeksellaceae; genus Chryseobacterium; species Chryseobacterium paludis. The sequence goes on from NZ_JAGGPT010000001.1 coordinate 518,453, forward strand.
TTGTATCTACCCGGTAAAAAAGTTGGATTAATGGAAGAATTATAAGAATATCCTGCTCGCTCAACGGAAGTTTCATTGACAGGCATCATTCTAGGCATTCTAAGCCCGGTAACTTTTGTTGAAAATAATTCTTCTAACTTTTCTCTGGATTCTTTTAAATGCTTTTCTTCAAATTCAGAATGAAACCAGGTGTGAGAAGCCAACTCATGCCCTTCCTGCAATAATCTTTCAATTAAATGTTTACTATTTTCCGCAAAAACTACTGTAGAAAAAAAAGTAGCTTTTACCTGATGCTTTTTAAGAAGATCAAGAATTCTTTCCAATCCTGTTTGTGAAATCAAAATCTGCCTTTCAAAAGGAATTTCTCCTTTATATTCTAATGGCATATCAAATTCTTCAATATCAAAACTCAATAAAACCATTTATAAATTTTTATTTTTAATAATATAATTAGGTCTTTCTTTGACCTGTTTGAAGATCTTCCCTAAATATATCCCAATGATTCCAAGGATAATTAATTGTAAGCCACCAAAGAATACAATCGTCATAATCAGGGATGCCCAACCAGAGATTTCAGTATGGGTGACAAAAGAATGAATAACATAAATCCCATACCCCAATACTGAGATTGCGGAGAATAAAAAGCCTAAATAAGCTGCTATATATAGAGGTTTTACACTGAAAGCCGTTATACCAGTAAATGCAAAGGTGACCATCTTTTTCAGATTGTAACTACTCTCACCTGCAACCCTTTCGTTTGCTGTAAAATCAATTGCTGTTTGCTTAAATCCCATCCAGCTTGTTAAGCCTCTTAAAAACAAATCATCTTCATTGAACTGTCTCATCACTTCCACAGCACTGGCATCTAATAATCTAAAATCAGATCCACCTCCTTTAGTAAGATTTACATCTGATAGGCTGGATAATAATTTATAGAAAAAATCGGACGTTTTTCTTTTAAAGAAAGAAATTTCCTTAGGATAGGTTCTCACCGTTAATACGACATCATATCCTTCTTCCCATTTTTCGATCATTTTAGTAATCAATTCTGGTGGATGCTGAAGGTCTCCGTCCATAGAAATTACTGCATTTCCATGGGCAAGGTCCATTCCTGCTTTTACGGCTGGCTGATGTCCAAAATTCCTTGAAAATTCAATAAATTTTACTTCATCATATTGTTGGGATAATTCTTCAAGTTTTTGTTGTGTAGCGTCTCTGCTGCCATCATTTACAAATATAATTTCAAAATCATAGTTGCTTAGTCCAGAAAAAACCTCTTTGATCTTTTGATGGATCATAGCCACATTTCCCTCTTCATTATAGGCAGGAATTACAATAGAAATTTTTTTCATATGATCAATTCAGGCTGTAATTTTTTTCAAAATCTTTAGTTAAAAGCTCATAAACAACTCTCAACCAAACTACGATACAAGGTACAGCTTTTAATGAATATTTGATGATGTAATCATTTTTAACCGATTTCGGAAATAGATCAGAAGTTGAAAAACAAGTGAAAATAATCACGAAAATCAATAGTCCTGTAATAAGAGGTGTTCTCTCTTTCTGAAGGAAAAACCAGATCATTACACCCACTACAGCAATAATATAAGTTGGAGATTCTGAACTGGAACTGAACAATACCAAAAACAGTAAAGTAGAAGCTAAAATCATCAACTGAAAGGCATAATGTTTATATTGTTTAATTCTAATATAAGGTAAAGCAAATAGGGGTAAGCCAAAAGCTAAAAACACAAGATTAGAAATTGAAGCATCTCCAAGAATTCTTCTAACAAAACCCATTAATGAAATATCCTGCATATTTCCCAATACCTGATTTTCATTGTTTTTTTCTACAATAGAATGGAACCAGTCGGCATAGCTTTGTATTACAAACTGCGGGCTGGAATAGATCATAGGAATGACAAAGAATAGTGCTGCAATTACCAATCCTGAAAGAATAAATTTTGTTTTATTTTTAATAAAGAAAAACTGGGTTAATCCAACGATACCATATATTTTCACAAAAACACCAATTAATATTGCCGTAGCTGACTGCACTTCTTTTCGTTCATAAATATAGACCGCTGACAATATTAAAAGACCGGTTAGAGCTACATTAAACTGTAAACTTAAAGCGGCTGTAATATATTCCTGAAGGCATAACAATCCGAAGATTGCTTTTTTAGAATCTGAAAATGGTAATTTATAAATTGCAAATACAAACACAAAAGTATTAATCAGATTCCAGAGAGAAATTCCAAGCCAATCGGGCATTCCTGCAAATGGAGCAATCAGGAGGCTAAAAAAAACTCCATAATGATTTAGATCAAAATAGAGGTCAGGATAATGAATAAATAAATTCTTCTGATTAATGGTATTAAAGAATACATTTTTAAAAATCAGATAATTATTGATCGCATAATCTCCTCTTAAATATTTGGAAATTGCAGTAACCACTGATATAATAAGATAAACCCCAAATATATATTTAGGGTTTAATATGAATTTTAAAACTTTTTCTTTCAAAATTGTGCGTATTAGGTAAGTTAAGGCTTAAACAGCTACGTTGTTCTCCCTTAAAGCATCGTTAAGAGAAGTCTTCTTATCTGTAGATTCCTTTCTTGTACCAATGATCAGTGCACATGGAACCTGATATTCTCCAGCAGGAAACTGCTTTGTATAACTTCCTGGGATCACTACTGAACGTGCAGGCACTCTTCCTTTGATTTCGATAGGTTGATCTCCGGTTACATCTATAATTTTAGTAGAAGCTGTTAATACTACATTAGCTCCTAATACCGCTTCTTTTTCTACGTGAACTCCTTCTACCACGATACATCTTGAACCAATGAAACAATCGTCTTCAATAATTACAGGTGCAGCCTGTAAAGGTTCTAAAACACCACCGATACCAACACCACCACTTAAGTGAACATTTTTACCAATCTGTGCACAACTTCCTACAGTCGCCCAGGTATCTACCATTGTTCCTGAATCTATATAAGCTCCGATGTTTACATATGATGGCATTAAAATTACTCCGGAAGCAATAAATGCACCTTCTCTGGCAACAGCATGAGGTACAACCCGCACTCCTTTTTCAGCGTAATTTCTCTTTAAAGGCATTTTGTCATGAAATTCAAAAGGACCTACTTCTATAGTTTCCATTTTCTGAATTGGAAAATACATTACTACAGCTTTTTTCACCCATTCATTAACCTGCCATCCATTATCTGTAGGCTCAGCAACACGAAGTTCTCCGGAATCTAATAAAGCTATAACCTCTCTTATGGTCTTCTTGCTCTCTTCATTTTGTAATAAATCTCTATTATCCCAGATGTTTTCAATAGTTTGTTGTAACGACATGCTTCTAATTTAAATTATTTTTTCGAATATAAGTAACGACCCTGTAGGTACGTCATTTCAGGCGATAAAAGTACAAAAGTTTGTCGTAGTATACAAGTTTGAAAAAATGACAAATATTAAGAAATTAACAATATTAGTCATTTAATATAATCAGGATCCGGTACTTAATTTCTCTATTCACAAACAATAAATTCCATTGTTTTTTCAACATGCTTTCCTTCAGTTATTGGTTTTGCATATTGCTTTGTGCTATACTTTGTTAAATAGACCTGATTAATAGAAGGAGTAATGTCCACAAGATCATCGGGAATATGTGCATTAATATTCAATATGATATCTCCACATTTTATTTGTCCACAGGAATCTTTTAAGAAGCTGTTGTACCAACTATTTTCTGCAAATCCCCAGGAGCGGGCAAAAATTCTACCATTTACAACCACCATCCAGATGTCTAAAAATGTTTCACGTTCTAAACCTGCTTTTATTCCACTAATATCGTTTTCACAGATGTATTGTAAAGCTTTTTTCTTATTCATTATCTTTTAATTTTTCACAAAACTAAAATGAATGGAAATACAATGAAATATTATTATTCAGTTGGTGGAAAATATTATTCTATTAGATAATATATGGATGTGGATTGATTTATAACATCATTTTGTCTAAAGCTTTCACCAAACAATCCCTGTAACTTTTTGCAACAGCAATTTTTAGATCTTTAGAAATGATTTGGTTGTTTTCGAAAGATTCTATGTTTGTCAGATTCACTATATATGAATTATGAATACGCATAAATTCATCTGGCAAACTTTCAATTAAATCTTTAAGTGTTTTATAATAAATGTATTTCTTATCATAGGTAGTGAAAATCTCAACGTAATTTCCAAGGCCTTTTATCATGATAATATCGTTAAAGAAAAGCTTAATCAGTCTTTTATCTGTTTTAATAAAAGCAAACGTTTTGTTTTTCATCTATCTTACTTAAATCATTTACTTTTTAATACAGCTTTTTTTTACAGAACTCTCTGCGCGTGTAGATAAGCTTTGTTCCAGTACTTTTCATTTAACGAAGATATCATTACCCCTTTTGAAGTTGAGGCATGGATAAATTTGATCTCACCATCACTTCCGATATCATGGACAATACCAACATGTGACACTCTGCTACCTCCTGCTGTAGCAAAAAATAACAGATCACCAGGCTTCACTTCACTGATATCAATTTTTTTACCGGCATCAGCCTGATCAGAAGATCTTCTTGGTAATTTCTGGTCATTTTCTTCAAATACTTTCACTGTAAAACCGGAACAATCAAATCCTGATGAAGTATTACCACCAAACTTATAGGGTGTTCCAATATATTTTTCGGCATCTTTCAAAATACTATTGATAGAACTTGGGACTTTTCCACTAAAATTAGAATCTAATTTTCTTAAGTTCTCAGATTTTGCAACCGTTTTTGTTGTATTCTTTTTTGAGGAAACATTTTTACTGCTTCCACATGAAATCACTAACGAAGTTGCAATCAGCAAAGCAGCTAACTGCTTTATTCCCTTTTTTTCAATAAATAATCCTGCTGTCATATCTGTCTGATTTTTACCTATGTACGTAATTATTGACAAATATACATTTTATATTTTAATTATAAATATTCTATACTACAACTATATCATAAATATATGTTAAAATATTGTATTTAATTAATTATCATTATATTTGAATCAAATTTTGGAAAAATGGCCACATATGAAAGCTTAATAAAAATAACAGGATCTGTTGGAGATCTTGTTTTTTATACACTGAACGGAAAAAATATTGTTCGGAAAAAAAGTGGTTTTAATAAGAACGCTTTCAAAAAGAGTCCTTCGTATGAAAAAGTAAGACAAAACAGTTCTGAGTTTGGGCATTGTTCTAAAGTGGGAAAAACAATTCGCCAGGCACTTGATTCTTTCATTAAGGCAGCGGAAGATCCTCTACTCTATCAGAGCTTTGCTAAGCTGATGACGGAAATAAAAGATTTGGATATTGTATCGGGAAGAGGAAAGCGTAGTGTAAAAAACGGTATTTCTTTACAGGAAGGAAAAGACTTGCTCAGGAAGTTTCAATTTGGAAAACTTCCTAATTTAGAAGCAATTGCTTCAATTTCATTTGACCTATGGGAAAATAACCTTCAAATAAATAAAAGATTTGAAGCTGATGAAGTTATTATTGTTACTTTAAAAATGGATTTTGATTTATATTCGATCGAAAAGTTTGAAGAAATCATCTCTCTGAAACAACAATCTGAAAGTATAAAATTTGAAAAGCATTTTTCTGATGATGATCTTATTCTTTATTTTATTGTTTTAAAGAATATCGGGGAAATCGTAAATATGGGATTTGTTTAAAAATGACTATAAAAAATTAAAATAAAAAAGGCTACCAATTGGGTAGCCTTTTTCAATATTATAATGTCATATTATTCCTGCTTATCTTTTCCTCCAGACCATGATCCGGATCTTGTAGGAGTTGGAACTTCATTTGTCCAGCTTCCGCTTCCTTTTTTATCAGTTCCTAAATTCCCTCTGAAATCACCATCTGCTGGTAAACCTACTGAAGCATTTAATTCTCCTGAATCGTTAAGGTGACCACTAATTTTGTAGTTCTCATTATTCGTATCAGAATGCATTGTTCCATTTACAGTTCCGTCACTCCCTACCACGATGTTCCAAATTCCTTTGTCACTCCCGTCATAAGTTCCGGACCAGGTTCCAATGTAGTCATAGATCGTATCATCATCTGAACTACATCCTATTAGTGCAAAAGTCGCTAACAAAAGAAAAAAAAGTTTCTTCATAGTTTAATAAGTTTTACCAATATATGTGGAGAATACGGGGATCGAACCCGTCACCTTTAGACTGCCAGTCTAACGCTCTAGCCAGATGAGCTAATTCCCCAATGTTTCTCACTTCTAATTTCTGAAGCGGTACAAAAGTAAGTATTTATAGCACATATACAAATAGTTTGTTAGATTTTATTTAACAAGATTAGCAATTAACTGGATAATAGTTACAAATTTTGTGAATTTTTAGACGATAAATAATTCAAATTGGAAATATTTTAGAACCATCATATTTTACCGTGTTACTTTAAAACAAAAAATCTCTAGTGAAAACTAGAGATTTATCTTAAATAATATATAAAAAAATGATGTGGTGTGCTGCTTTTATTAAAATCAATTGTAAAGAAAACTTCAATATTGATGCGTCTTAAAGCATAGTTTGCATTTGCGTTTTTGTTACTTGCAAATACTATACCCTATGTCGTAATTATTTTAATAAAATTTTAAGTTTTTTTTCAACTGATGCAGTATCAACACATTAATTTTATACTCTCTTCAGGTTAAAATATAAATAAAAACAAAAATTGAAAGACAAAATCGAAAATTACCATGAAATAACAAACAAACCCAGAATAAACGGGGTTTACAATAGATTCAAAATGATCAGATTTTAATTCTTACAATCTTGTAATACTATTTGTTATTCTTAAGTTGCAATGTGCGCTGTAAGAATGATTGATTGGCAATTTTTTCCTCAGCTTCATCAATTGCTTTCAGCAAATGATTTTCGTTATCTGCTATCTCCGCCAATACCGTTGAAATCAACTCCCATACAGGTTTCATTTTCTCTATAAGTTCAAGACCTTTAGGAGCAAGTTCAATCATTCGTTTCCGTTCATCATGTTTATCTTTTTTTGAGATGATCATTTTTTGTTTTTCAAGCTCTTTCAATAAGCTAATAGTGGACGGGTGAGTATATCCTATCTCATTTGCTATTTCTACAACACTGAGTAATTTTTTATGATGCAATGTAAAGATGACTGGAAACCACTTAGGTTCAAAGTCAATACCGAAAGCTTTATAAATTAAAGCCCCATCCTTCCGCAACTGCTCACTAAGCCTTTGTAATCTCGTGGATATAGCAAGAATACCTGATTCGTTAATAACATTCATTAGACTTCATTTAGATTACGTATATAAAAAATATTATCTGCATTCATCAGAGGAAATTTAGCTGGAAGATCTTCTTTAGCTATTACTTTAAATTGGTTACGCTCATAAAAACGCATTGCAGCATTCAATACTGAAACAGTACCAAGCATGATCTTATCGATCTTATTTTCAAGACAATAAGAGATCAAAATATCCAGTAATTTCTGTGCAATCTGATGTTCTTTGCCTCTGAATTCTTTCTTAACGAACATTTTTCTGATGGCTCCGGCATTGTCGTCAAATTTAACTAAAGCTATAGTTCCCACAAGCTCTCCATCTATGAAGGCTCCCCAAAAGTTCCCCCCTCTTTCTCTGTAAAAGCTTTCTATCTTTAGAAGATCCGGTTGGTCTTCAATGGTAATGGGAATATTAAATTCTTTTTGCTGAATATTCAGAATCAAATCTATGACCTGCTCAGAATATGTATTGCCGATGGGTTGAATTTCTAATGTCATCACTTTTTCTTTAATGCACAAAACTACGTAGTTAACTACATATATGCAAATTAAATTGTATAATATTGATTAATTATTCTATCTATGAAATAAAAAAGACGCATGCAATTCTGCATACGTCTTTTATTCTGACTCATCGTTTTATTATTTCCAGCCTCCTCCAAGAGCCTGATATAAGTCAACACTAGCTTTCATTTTGTTATATTGAGCATTTGAAATATTCAATTCAGCGTTCAATGAATTCACACTCGCATTCAACACTTCAAGATAGTTGGCCATACCATAGTTAACCAATTCCTGAGAGAAGTCAACTGATTTCTTATAAGCATTCAGTTCTTTTCTTTTCAAATCAATGAAAGAATCCTGAACGGAATAAACACGGATTGCATCAGAAACTTCTTTCCCTGCTGTAAGAACTGTTTTTCTAAAGTTTAAATAAGCTGTTTCCTGATTCGCTAAACTAACGTCGTAATTAGTTTTGATCGTTCTTCTGTTTAAGATCGGCTGTGCCAGTCCTGTAACAACGTTAGCAAACAATGAATTGACACTAAATAAGTGATCAATATCTACTGATTGAACTCCCCCTGTTCCTGTTAGTTTTAAAGTAGGATAAAACTGTGCTTTTGCTGAATTTGTCAGTTCAAAAGCATTCATCAGGTTGTACTCTGCTTTCATAACATCAGGTCGGTTAGCTAATAATTGAGCCGGGTATCCTAATTTTATATCATTTGGAAGGCTTTGGTTTTCTAAAGTCGATCTTTCGATTGCATGAGAAGGCTCTCCCATTAATAAGCTCATTGTATTTTCCAATGACTGAATTTGTGTATCAATATCGATTAGTAATGATTGGGCATTAAAAACAAGTGCCTCACTTTGCTGAACTGCAACTTCAGTTACCGTTCCTGACTCTTTTAAAGCTTTTGTTGTTTCCAGATTTTTTTCACGAACGTCAATCGTTTCCTGAATAATTTTCTTTTGTGAATCAAAAGTCAGCAATTGGTAATAAGCAGATGCCACAGATGCTACGAGACTGCTCTTTACTGCTTTATGGGCAGCAACAGTTCCTAAATAACTTGCTAGCTGAGCTTTTTCCTGTGCTTTCAATTTACCCCAGATATCAGCTTCCCAGCCAATACTTGCTGTAATATCAAATTGGTTGACATACCTTCTTTCTCCAATGATCTGACCAAACTGTGTATTAATAGACTGGGTCTGAAATGTGTAGTTAGGTCCAACTGAAACAGTGGGTTGATATGCTGCTTTACTCTGCTTTAAATAAGCTTCTGCAGATGCAATACTTTGCAAAGCAATTCTAATATCTAAATTATTTTCTAAAGCTTTTGAAATATGTCCCTGCAATATTGGATCTGTGAAAATTTCTTTCCATGAAATATCTGCGATAGATGCACTGTCTTTAGGAAGCATATCCGTACGGAAAAGCTTTTCGTCCACAACATTTTTCGGTCTTTCATAGTCTTTTCTTGCCATACAAGATGAGATGGCAGCCAGTACGAAAGCTGAAAAAGTTATTCCTTTTATGATGTTTAATAAACTTTTCATTTTTAAAAATTGGAAGTTAGAAATTAGAGGTTAGAAGCTAGATTTAAGATTTTAGACTAATATCTAACCTCTAACCTTTCTAATCTATATTTTATTCTGCTAAATTGATGTCTTCTCTTTTAATAGGCTTGATCTTTTCTTGCAGTGTTTCGAAAATCACATACAACACAGGAATCACAATAAGTCCTAATACTGTTCCTATCAATAACCCGATTGCTGCACCGGTTGCAATAGATCTGTTACCTACCGCTCCGATACCACTTGCTAATACCAATGGCAATAATCCAAAGATGAAAGCAAAAGAGGTCATCAAAATTGGTCTTAATCTCGCTTTCGCAGCATTGATCGCAGACATTACAATGGTTTCACCATGGTGCCTTCTCTGAACAGCAAATTCGACAATCAAGATAGCATTCTTCGCCAGCAATCCAACCAACATGATCAAGGCGATCTGGAAATAAATATTATTTTCCAAGCCCATGATCTTTTGTCCAAAGTAAGCCCCCATTACCCCTAAAGGAAGTGAGATCACAACAATTAACGGAAGAATATAACTTTCGTACTGAGCAGAAAGGATAAAGTAAACGAAGATCAAACTTAATCCGAAAATTAGTAATGTTTGAGATCCTGAGTTCAATTCCTCTCTCGTTAATCCAGTAAATTCTACATCATAATTCTGATTCAGGGTTTCTTTTGCTACTTGCTGTACTGCAGTAATAGCATCCCCTGAACTGAATCCCTGAGAGTTACCACCAGTGATTTTCACGGATGTAAACAAGTTATAACGGCTAACAGATTGTGGCCCGTATGCCTTTTTTAACGTTACAAACTGTGAAATTGGCGACATTACTCCTGAACCTGTTTTTACATATAGTTCATTAAGATTATCTATATTTTTTCTGTTCTCAGGAAGTGCCTGAACCATTACTCTAAACTGTTTCCCGTATTTCGTAAAGTCAGCCGTATAAATCCCTCCGATATACCCTTGCATTGTACTTAGGATATCACTTACAGAAACTCCTAATTGCTTAGACAATGGAACATTAATTTCCATTTGATACTGCGGATATTTTGTATTAAAAGAGGTTTGTGCAAATTCGATTTCGGGTCTTTCTACAAGCTTACCAATGAATTCATTGGTCTTATCATCAAGAGCTGCATATTCACCACCCGACTTATCAAGTAATACCATCTCAAACCCAGCACTGTTACCAAAACCAGGTACACTTGGTGGTTGGAAGAATACGATTTTAGCATCCGGTACATTTCCAGAAATTCCAAATAACTTTTTCGTGATATCTTCAGAAGTCAGATTATCTTTTTTCCTTTCATCGAAAGGTTTCAATTTGATGAATGCAAGACCATTGTTACTTCCGTTTCCTGATAAAAATCCTCTACCTGTTGAAATAGTGACATTCTGCACTCCCGGAATTTTCATTGCACTGGCCTGTAGTGTTTTCAATGCGTTATATGTTCTTTCCATAGAAGCTCCCGGAGGCAGCTGTACATCGGTAAAGATAATTCCACGGTCTTCGGTAGGTACAAAACCCTTTTTCATTGTTGAGCTTGCCCAGAATAAGATTCCTCCTGTAACAGCAAAAATGATCAGAGTAACCCACTTATGTCTTAACAAGAAAACGAATCCTCTTCCGTAACGTTCAGTAGTTGTTCTGAAAGCAATATTGAATTTATAGAAAAACTTCTGAAGGAAATTCAGTTCCTTGTATTCTTTATGATGTTCAGAGTGAGGTTTCAAGAATAATGAACATAAAACCGGACTTAACGTTAATGCATTAACAGCAGAAATGATAATCGCAACAATAAGCGTAATACCAAACTGCTGGTAGAATACCCCTGTAGGACCTGTAATAAAGGTTACCGGAATAAATACGGATGCCATTACCAATGTAATTGAAATAATAGCTCCTGTAATCTCATCCATTGCTTCTACAGTTGCCTTTTTAGCATCAGAAATACCATGTTCCATCTTGGCATGAACGGCCTCGACGACGACAATCGCATCATCCACCACAATACCAATTGCTAGTACTAGTGCAAATAAGGTTAAAAGGTTTAATGAATATCCAAATAAATTCAGGAAGAAAAATGCTCCTACAATAGATACCGGAACTGCAATGGCCGGAATCAAAGTGGATCTGAAATCTTGTAAGAAAATATATACCACAATGAATACTAGAATAAACGCTTCAATTAAGGTATGAACAACCTTTTCAATAGACGCATCTAAGAATTCATTAGTATCAAAGTTAAAGGTATATTTTATCCCTTTAGGAAAAGTTCCTTCAGCTGATTTTAAATAGATTTTAATATTTTTAATGATCTCCTGAGCATTAGAACCCGGTGTCTGAAAGAATCCCATACTAATAGAGGGACTGTTTCCGTTTTCCCCAATTCCTGTATAAGATTGCCCGGCTAATTCAACTTTTGCAACATCCTTAAGCATCAAATTCTGTCCGTCTCCTAGAGACTTGATAATGATGTTGTCATATTGAGATTTTTCGTTGAATTTACCAACATATTTAATGATGTACTCAAAAGAGCTACCGCTGTTTTGTCCGATGGACCCAGCTGCTGCTTCTCTACTTTGTTCATTAATAGCTCCTGTAACGTCATCCGGTGTTACTCCGTACGCTGCCATTTTTGCAGGATCCAACCATACTCTCATAGAATAGTTTTTCCCACCAAAAACAGTGGCATCTCCTACACCATTAATCCTTTTAATATTAGGAATAATATTAATATTCAGGAAATTTTGAAGGTATACATCATCCAGATCCTTATTTTCAGAATAGAAGGACATATACATCAAGGCACTGGTCTGCTGTTTCTGAGTAACAACCCCTGAACGCGTTACTTCACTCGGAAGCAATGGTGTTGCTCTTGTTACACGGTTCTGTACGTTTACCGCTGCAATATCCGGATCAACTCCTTGTTTGAAGAAAACCTGGATATTTGCAGAACCATCGTTACCAGCTGAAGAAGTAATATAATCCATTCCTTCTACCCCGTTGATCTGTTCTTCCAAAGGAACTACTACACTTTTCATTACAGTCTCCGCATTGGCTCCCGTATAGTTCGCTGTAACACTTACTGTAGGAGGTGCAATATCCGGATATTGGGTGACAGGCAATGAAATAAGGCCTAAAACACCGAGTATAACAATTAATATTGATATAACAGTGGATAAAACCGGTCTGTTAATAAAGTTTTTTATCATTAGAATTTCGGTTTTATAGATTGAACCAGGCTATCCATTTTTACAGGTTTTGGTTTTACAGCAGTTCCTGATTTCAATCCACCAATACCTGCTGCAACTACTACTTCTCCTTTATTTATTCCTGATTTTAATAACGCCATGTTATCAATTCTGTCAATTACACTGACAACTACATTCTTAGCAGTGTCTTTTTCTACTTTATAAACGTAAACAATTCCCTGTTGTTCATAGGTAGCACTTTCAGGCACTACCAAAACATTATCGTAAGCTTTAGGTAATCTAATTGTTCCACTATTTCCATTACTTAGTAATTTTTGAGCATTTGAAAACGCCACTCTGAACTGAATAGTTCCTGTAGTTGGATCAATTTGCCCGGTAATGGCCTCGATCTTTCCTTTTTCAGGATAAAGACTTCCATTAGCCAACTGTAAATCAACCATGGGAAGATTTTTGATTTTTTCCGGCATAGTTGCACCTACAGATTTCTCCAGAAAGTCAAAATATTCCTTCTCATTCATTGAGAAGTAAGCGAAAACCTGAGAAGTATCAGAAATCGTTGTTAGCGGAGTCTGATCTGTCGGACCTACCAAACTACCTACTTTCAAAGGAAGCTTTCCGATAACTCCTGAAATAGGGGCACGGATAATAGAATATTCGATATTCGCTTCTACTCCTTTATAATTAGCACTTGCCTGACGTTTTGAAGCAATAGCCTGCTGTAATTGTGCCTGAGCTTGTGCTAAATTAGCTTGTGCTGTTTGTAATTGAACGTTACTGATGATATTCTTCGCAACCAAAGGTTTTAGTTTATTTACTTCTACCTGAGCTGCATTTACTGAAGCCTGTGCCGCTGCAATTGTAGATTCGGCAGCGCCAATTCCTGCTTTTGCTGCAGCTGCATTTTCAGTTAATATATTTGTTTCCAAACGGAATAAAGGCTGTCCTTTCGTTACGTATTGTCCTTCATCAACTAAAAGCTGTGTAATATATCCCTGAATTTTAGCTCTTACATCATTGTTTACTCTACCTTGTATACTCGCAGGGAACGTTTGATATCCAATGATATTTTTTTGTTCAACCGAAATTACAGGATAAGGCTTTGCACCATCCTGTTTCGGAGCTTCTTTTTTGCAGGCCGTCAAAGAAATAGCTGCAACAGAAAGTATAATTAGTTTATTTGTCATTTTATAGTTTATTAATAGATTCCTGAATATTTGAAATATTTTTGTTTAATAGCGCCTTATAAATTGTAAGTTTTTCATTGTAGTCTTCATCTTTTACTTTTCTTAAGTTGTTTAAATCATTTAATAATTTTAATTCGTCTTGTAATCTTTGTACTATTTTTTCAAATCTTATCTTCATATGTTCATCATTAATAAAAAAATACCTTTTCCTCTCATCCATCTTATTAAGATCTATAATAAGCTGTGAGTTTAGCAACAATGAAATACTGGTGGAAACGGAACTTTTACTGGCAGAGAGTACCTCTACAAATTCGTCAAAAGTAATTCCTACTTTCTCAAAATCGAAAATGAGGTAGGAATAGATTTTTGAAGCTAATGGTGGTATATTCAAAGAGCTGCCATAAAATTTCACAGCATCTTGAAAAACTTTTTCATCAACTTCTATACTTTGATGCATAATTTAAATTTGAACAAAAGTATAAATTAGTTCAGAACTAAACGAACAAACTCAATAGAGTTTATAAATACATAGCGTTTTAAAAATTCAATGGAAGTTGATTTAACTTTTTACTCAAATTATAATCTTCTCAAATGCTTTTCTTACGCCGCCTGCTAAAACGACTTCACCACAATAGGAGTATCCCTGTTTCTCAAGAATCTTCAGCATGGCAATATTATCGTAATTGGTATCTACTTTTACACTTTGAACCCCTTGGGATTTTGTGTAATCTTCTATGTGTTCAAAAAGTTTCTTAACTAAACCTTGTCCTGCAAATTCTTCGGAAACGGCTACTCTGTGTACAACCACAAATTCACCATTGCTTAGCCAGGCTCCTTCAATCGTGCTGTAAGCAGGTTCATCATTGAATATTAAAGCAACATATACTGCAACAGCTTCATCTACTGTAAGTACAAATCCAAAACCTTTGGCAATATCACTTTCTACAGTATCAGCATTAGGATATCCATTCTGCCATTGGGTACTCCCATCCGCCTTCCTCCTTTCTATAGCTTGCTGGATAATTTCCCAAATGATATTTCTGTCTTTAATTTCTGCCTTCCTGAATTTAACTTGCTGCGTCATATATTTTTAATTGTTGAAAAAATTTAAAAGACAAAAAATAGGATTATTTTAAATCATTTATATTTCCTTAGCATTAAATTTAAATAAAAAAACCGAAAACTAATTAAATTAATTTTCGGTTCGAAGTAGTAAAATTTAAAATTATGAAATTCTTTTATTGGTTTGCACTTTGTTGTATATAAGTGTCAATAATTTCGAATGCTTTTTTCTCATCCTCTAAATCCACCATAACTTTTAGTGATGTCGCTGTTGGCGTTGTCGTAAAAGTTAAATAATTATTTTCAACAGTGTTTGTGATTTGGGCGTCATCTAATTTAGATTTGATCAATTGAATTTCTGAAGGATTATCACTTTCAAAAACTGATACTCGCGTACTTCTTTCCATATTTTATCCTTTTTGAAATCTAAATATAGTAAGATTTTTCCAAAATTACAAATCTGTGGTTTTAAATTTTGTTAATATTATTTTCTATTTTATCCAAAGCAAGCTGAATTTCTTCTCTGGAAACATTCAGATGTGGTCTAAAACGAATCGATTGATCTCCACACGATAAAATAATTAAACCATCATTGAAAAGTTCATTAATTAAATGGTTTCTCTGCTCTCCCGAAGGAAGGTCTATAGCACACATTAATCCTCTTCCTCTTGCATTGGAAATTTTTTCAGGATACTTCTGAGCTAAATTCTGTAAGCCTTCTAATAAGTACTCACCTACCAGCTTAGCATTCTCCACAAGATTTTCTTTTTCAATAACTTCCATTACCAATTGGAAACGAAGCATATCGATAAAATTCCCTCCAAAAGTGGAATTAATTCTTGAACTTTCTCTGAACACATTATTAGGAATCTGGTCAAATTTCTCTTTATTCGCTAAAACTCCACATACCTGTGCTTTTTTACCAAAAGAAATAATATCTGGTTTTGCAGTAAAATGTTGGAAAGCCCACATTTCTCCCGTAATTCCAATACCGGTTTGTACTTCGTCAAAGATTAAAAGAATTTCATTCTGATCACACAGTTTTCTTAATTCAACAAAAAACTCATCTCTAAAATGGTTATCTCCACCTTCAGCCTGAATAGGTTCAATAATGATACAAGCTACTTTGTCAGGATTGGAAATAATAGCTTCTTCGATATGCAATAGCGCTAATCTTTCATTTTTGATCGTTTCCTCTAAATTCTCTTCAGTGATTGGAAAGCTCAATTTTGGATTAAGGATTCTTGGCCATTCAAACATTGGGAAATATTGATATTTCCTAGGATCAGAAGTATTTGTTAAACTTAATGTATAACCACTTCTTCCATGGAATGCCTGTCTGAAGTGAATACAAATTCCAGCTTCAGTTTGAAGTCCTTTTTCAAAATTCTTACGTGTTTTCCAGTCAAAACATGCTTTCATTGCATTTTCAACGCCTAAAGAACCACCTTCAATAAAGAAAGCTAATTGTAATTCTTCGGGGATAACTACTCTTTCAAAAACCTCTAAAAAATGAGCATATTCCTCTGAATATACGTCTGCCAGCGTTGGTTTATTAACCGCCATTTTTCCTAGCCATTCTGATTTCCCTACAAGGTAAGGGTGATTGTATCCGATAGATGCTGAACCGAACATCGAAAACATATCTAGAAATTTTTTATCTGTAAGTCTGTCATACAGCCATGAACCATGAGATTTTTCGATATCCATTACGAAATCAAAACCGTCTGCCAGTACGTGTTTTCCTACAGTCTCTTTAACTTTATTTGCTTTTATATCAATTGTCTGTTCCATATTGTTGTGATTGAAAGATTAAAGATTGAAAAAAATTTAATTAAAATATATACATTTTTCAATCTTTAAATGATTTTAAATGTTTTAATTAAATATCAAACTTAATTCCTTGTGCTAAAGGAAGACTTGTCGTATAGTTGATCGTATTCGTTTGTCTTCTCATGTAATATTTCCAAGCATCTGAACCCGATTCTCTACCGCCTCCTGTTTCTTTTTCACCACCGAAAGCACCTCCAATCTCAGCACCAGAAGTTCCTATATTTACATTCGCAATTCCACAGTCTGAACCCGCTTGAGAAAGGAATAATTCTGCTTCTCTTAAATTTTGAGTCATAATTGCAGAAGACAATCCCTGAGGAACATCATTTTGAATAGCAATTGCTTCTTCAAGAGTTTTGTATTTTATTAAATATAAAATGGGAGCAAAAGTTTCATGTTGTACAATTTCGTAAGAGTTTTTTACTTCAGCGATACATGGTTTTACATAACATCCAGACTCATAGTCTTTACCGCTTAGAACACCTCCTTCAACAATGAACTTCCCACCTTCTTTTTTACATTTTTTGATTGAATCTTCATATTGAGTAACAGCACCTTTATCAATTAGTGGTCCAACATGATTAGTCTCATCTAATGGATTTCCGATTTTTAACTGTCCGTATGCTTTTACCAATCTATTTTTTACTTCATCATAAACATCTTCATGAATAATCAGTCTTCTCGTAGATGTACATCTCTGACCCGCAGTTCCTACAGCTCCGAAAACAGCACCAATGATCGACATATCGATATCAGCATCTTTAGAGATAATAATGGCATTATTTCCTCCCAGCTCAAGGATAGATTTACCAAATCTTTCAGCAACTTTAGAAGAAACCATTCTTCCTACTCTTGTAGAACCTGTGAAAGAGATTAATGAAACACGCTTGTCATCAACTAGTTTTTGTCCGATCTCGTGATCAGAAACCATCACACTTGAAATTCCTTCAGAAAGGTTATTTTCTTTAAGAACTTCAGCTAAAATATTTTGACATGCAATTGCACAGAAAGGTGTTTTTTCAGAAGGCTTCCAAATGGTTACGTTTCCACATATCCAAGATAATGCTGTATTCCAAGCCCAAACAGCTACCGGGAAGTTAAATGCTGTAATAATTCCTACAATTCCCAGTGGATGATATTGTTCATACATTCTGTGACCTGGTCTTTCAGAATGCATGGTAAACCCGTGAAGCTGTCTTGATAAACCAACAGCAAAATCACAAATATCAATCATCTCCTGAACTTCACCAAGACCCTCCTGTAGAGATTTTCCCATTTCATAAGAAACAAGTTTCCCTAAATCATCTTTATATTCTCTTAATTTTAGACCTAACTGTCTTACAATTTCTCCCCTTTTTGGTGATGGGATCATTCTAAATTCCTGAAATGCTTTTTGAGCAGATTGAATTACCTTTTCATAATCAGCTTCATTTGAAGTTTTTACTTTAGCAATTAATTTTCCATCAACAGGAGAATAACTTTCTATTATTTTTCCTGATGCAAAGTACTTTCCACCTACGGAAGTTCCTTTGTTATCATCTTTAATACCTAGATTTTTAAGCGATTTCTCGATACCGAAATCCTTGACTTTTTTAGACATAAAATATTCCTTTTCGTTTTCTCTAAAGATAAAAATATTATGCGAAACCCAAAATTTTAATTTTCGTTGCGTTTTTATTTGGACTAATTATAAACATGCTTATCTTTGTAATACCAATATTTTAATTTCAGAAATGGAAAATAAGAAACCAATAAACGAACCCGAAAAAGAGGATACTTCAAAATGGAAACAATGGGTTAAGCGTTTTGGGATCGGAGGGATTATATTTTTTACTGTAAAAGGGATTATAACTTCTACACTGATCTATTTCCTGGGAAAGAATTTCTGGACTATTATTAGCACGTATTTTACTACTTTATTTGATTAATAAGGTTATTCATAAAATAAAAAAGCAGAGAAAATTTCCCTGCTTTTTTACTATGCTTTAGTTAAGTTTTCTTTTATTAATCACAAAGCGGATAAAAATCAATAATTTCCTATATCAATTCTGCAACTTTACGATTTGAGTTTTCACTTTTAACTATTCCTTTTTCTTTCTTCCGGACTCAACAAGATTTTGATGAAGCAAATACTCAATTTGTCCATTTACACTTCTGAATTCATCATTTGCCCATTTTTCCAGAAGTTTGTAAGTAGATTCTTCGATCCTTATCACAAAGGATTTTTTGCCTTTTTGAGTGCTTTCGGAAGAATTTTGAGATTTTTGAGGTTTCATTTTTTATTTTTAAAATTTCAAACAAAGACTCTTTTAAATTTCGAGTCTTCTTGCTTTTAAGTTGGCAGGAATTTTAATTATATAAAGTTCCTGCATTTAAAATAGGCTGTGCCGCTTTTTCACCACAAAGAACCACCATAAGATTACTAACCATGGCAGCCTTTCTTTCATCATCTAATTCTACGATATTCTCTGCAGAAAGTTTTTTTAATGCCAGATCAACCATTCCAACGGCCCCTTCTACAATTTTTGTCCTTGCCGCAACAATAGCAGTGGCCTGCTGTCTCTGAAGCATTGCTCCCGCGATTTCTGATGCATATGCCAAATGTGATATCCTAGCTTCCTGAATCACAATTCCTGCCTTTGAGAGACGATCTGTAAGTTCCTGTTCCAGGATAGAATTGATCTTGTCACCACCCTCTCTCAAGGTAATCGGAGCATGATCATCCTCTAAATTATCATAAGGAAAACTCATAGCCAAATGACGCACAGCAGCTTCACTTTGCATTTTTACAAAATCAGAATAACGCTCAACATCAAAAGCTGCTCTATAAGTATCGCCCACTTTCCATACAATAACGACAGCAATTTCAATTGGATTTCCCATCTTATCATTCACTTTTAAAGTCTGTCCCTGTAAATTTTCAGAACGGAGTGATATTTTTTGTGAGGAATACAATGGGTTAATAAAGAACAGTCCGTTATCTTTTACTGTTCCAACATATTTTCCAAAGAAGTTCAATACTCTTGAATGATTAGGCTGAATGATCATTAAGCCTTTCAAAAAGAAACAAGAAGTTAGAAAACATACCATTGCTAAAACAACATAAGTAATACTTTGATCTACTCCACTTATAAATAAGTAAACAGCAGCTATAAATAAAACAAGGCAAATTACCAGTGTTATATAGCCGGACATAGGTTTTAGGATTTTTTCCATATAAATATAAATTTTAAAATGATATTATTTTGATATCATAAAGATATAAATTAGTTTTAAAATATAACAGATAAGTTTCAAGTTTTTAAACCATTAGAAAAATTCCTTTGCAGATCACAACAAAAAATCCCGGAAAATATATTTCCGGGATTTTGTTATTTTAATTGCAAACCTTATTTTTTATTTAATGCTTTAAATTTAAAGTAAGAAGCAGCGGATAATAAGAGCATAACAGATAATCCGATATATACCCAAGCCGGAACCGGAACCGGATCTCCTGCTGCGTAAGAGTGAAGACCTGTTAAATAGTAATTAACTCCAAAATAGGTCATTACCATCGAGCAGAAAGCAAACATCGTAGCTACATGGAAAGCCCATTTACTTCTCAATCCAGGAACCAATCTCATGTGCAGTACAAAAGCATACACCATGATAGAGATGAAAGCCCACGTTTCTTTTGGATCCCAGCTCCAGTATCTACCCCATGACTCATTCGCCCAGATTCCCCCTAAGAAGTTCCCTACAGTTAAAGCAAATAAACCTATAGTAAGAGACATTTCAGAAACAATTACCAATTCTTTTAAAGTGGTATCATGGTGAATTTTATAGGTCTTTTTACTTGAAATAATATAGAATACTAATGATATCACTGCAATGATCATAGATAGGGCAAAGAACCCGTAACTTGAAGTAATGATCGCTACGTGTACAATTAGCCAATATGACTTCAATACAGGTACCAAAGGTGTAATTTGTGGATCAAGAGCAGATCCTCCGTGTGCAAATCCCATCATAATTACTGCAACCATAAATCCTGCAGCAGGAATTAGTGCATTGGCATTTCTGTACAATAATAATCCTGCAGAAATACCGACCCACGAGATAAATATGATAGCCTCATATCCATTACTCCAAGGTGCATGACCTGAAATATACCATCTTGCCACAAGACCTAAGAAATGGAATATATATCCTATCAGACCTAAAACAATAATTGCTTTGATTACTTTACTTAATACTTTGTTAGGCTTGAATAAATCAACAAAACCTAATAACAATAGCAATCCGCCAATTAAAGTATAGAAAATTAATAATTTAAAGTTGATATTCACTTTGTTCATGAACACCTCAAGATCTATTTTAGATTTTGAAGGAACTACACTTTTCCCCCACTTTTGCTGGTAATCTGAAAGCTTCTTCAGTTCAGCATCAGCTTTTTTCCAGTATCCTGATTTCTGAGCAGTTAAAGCTTCTGCAAAATAAGGTCCCATTACCTCCTGAGATTCCATATCCGGTTCAAATTTTTGATCCAACCAAGAATGCCAAGTGTGATTCGGATCATTTTTCACAGGAACAATTCTCATAAACTGCCCACTAAAAAATTCGTTGAAAATCTGAACTCTTTCATTTACAGAAATAATCTCTTTATCATAATTAGTCTGTTCAGCAGGTTTTTTACGGAAAGCGATGTTATAATCGTGCTCCAAAATATAAGTAAGATTACCATTGGCATCCGCTGGGAAAAGATTCATTAATGAAGTATAACCTTCATCATCAGCCTTTGTTTTATTCTTTAATTCGTCTCCTCCTTTAGAACCTACTTTAATAATAGGAACCATTGTCCAGCTTGGGGTATCAGTATTGATAGACAGAAACCATTGATTGGCTGTAAGAGACTTTCCATCTGTTCCTTTGAATTCGTCCTTTTTGTATAGTTTTCTTAAAACATCCAGCGCTTCAGTATTGATAGGAACAATTCTTCCTTCAAAATTCTGAACTAAAAGGTATCCGAATTTATCTGCGTGTTCTTTACTTATTTTATTTCTAGCAATAATTTCATCTGCAGAAATCATTCTCATTTTACCTAATGGACTAGCTAATGAATTTTGTCGCGGAGCTATTTCTTGCCGGTTCGTTTCAGGAACTTGTGCATGAGAATGCCCATCGCCTTCTACATGAATATGTTCTCTGCTTCCATCAGTGGTTCCGTGAGTTTCAATTTTTTGAGCATTTAACCCTAAACTTAGTAGCAATAATACGACTGTTGCCGCTCTTTTCTTATTAACATCTCTCAACATTTTATTTAACTTCCAGAAATGAGTTCCTTTCCAGAAGAAAATAATAAACATTCCAAGAAATAATAAATTGTATCCCAAATAAGAAATCATAGTTCCCCAAAAATCATGATTTACAGATAATACAGTCCCCATTCTATCCGGATCAAAACTTGCCTGGAAAAAACGATATCCGTCATGATTAAGAACGTGGTTCATATAAATTTTATAAGGTGTCTGCTTTCCGCCATCAATAATTTTCACATGGCTTTCGTAAGCACTTGGTGAAGAACTTCCAGGATAGGTTTCCATTACGAAATCATCCAGTTTCAATGCAAAAGGAGTATTATATACTTTAGGACCAAAACCAGCCATAATATTCAACCCGTCCATGGTAATTTGCTTATAGGCATTTGGATTTCCTTTTTCTACAGACAACTCAACAAGCTGTTTTGTTTTAGGACCCTGAATTTCAATTTTCAACATATCAGGAACAGCCTGATCCTTCTTTCTATCGCCTTCAATAGCCAATAACTTCCCTTTTCTAAGTCCTTCAGGTACTACCAACTTTAAATCATTGATACTGTATAAACTTCTTAATGCTAAAGGTTGGAATTCATCTTTTTTAGTATTTCCGGTAGCCTGAGTTGCCATCGTCATATAGGTTGCATCAACCGGAGTTTTAACGAATAACTTCCCGCCTTCATTTTTAAACTCTACAGCACCTTCAATGGCTCTGTTAAAAGTAACAAGAGTTCCATTGATGGATTTTGTCTCTCCCGGTTTGATATAAATATTTTGTCTTCCGGTCTGTCCTGTTGAAACCAAATGAAGGTATTCTGCACCATTCGGATCAGCAATCAGACTGTCTTTTTTTCTTTGAATATATTCTTTAGCAAAGATCTTAACTTCTTTTCCATGGAAATCATAAGTTGCACTAAAGTCTTTATGTAATGGAGACATTAGATAAGGAATATCCTGATAGTTCAGAACATCTCCTTTTTCTTCGATCTGAATTTTGAAGAAATTCTTATCCGTTACAATTTCGTTTGAAGTTTCGCCTTCTCTGATGTGCATTGTTCCTTCAAAACTTACATATCTTGTAATGGCACCACCTATAAAAATAAAAACAAATGCGAGGTGAAACATAAGAACCGGCCACTTTTCTCTCTTCCATAGTCTATATCTACCGATATTTCCAATGAAATTTAAGATCAGCAATACCATAATCAGCTCAAACCATTTTGCTTCATAAATTAATGCTTTCGCTGTAGGGGTTCCATAATCGTTTTCGAGAAACGTTGCATACGCCATAGAGAATGCAAAGACCAGCAGCAACACAGCCATTGTTCTGGTTGAAATAAGAATATCTTGGATCTTCTTCATGATTTATTTTACTTGACATGCAAAAATAAGCATGATTAAGTAAAAGGTCGATAAAAAAAGATGTTTTTTATCATTTTAAAGCCTATATTAGTTATTTTGAATTATTCTTAATAAGCCGAAAAACATTGAGGAAAATTTAAAACTAAAAACCCCGGGATTGTGAATAAAAAAAAGCTATGTGTATTATTGAGTACATCTATTTACCAAGCATTGTTTTCTTTCTTATTTTACTTAAAAATTCATGAGAAATACCCAGGTAAGAGGCCACTTGCTGTTGTGTTATCCTTTGTTCCAGTTCAGGATATTTTTCCAGAAATTCAATATAACGTTTATCAGCTGTCTTATTTAATAATGAAAGTATCCTTCTTTGTAGCGCAATTGAAGATTGTTGATTCATAATTCGGAAGAGCTTTTCAACTACTGGCATGGTTTCATACAGATGAAGCTTTTCTTTTTTTGAAATCATTAATACTTTACTGTCTTCCAGAGCTTCAATATTCAGTGTACTCGGAACGTGATTAATGAGGCTGTCCAGATCTGTGATCCACCATCCTTTGACTGCAAAATACAAAGTCTGCTCGGCACCATTTTCATTTAAAAAACAGACCTTAAAACAGCCCTCTGTCACAAACCCTTCAAAAAGACAATAATCTCCTTCCTTAAGAACTACTTCTTTCTTTTTAAACGCTTTAAGTTTAAAAGGTTCAGAGAATTTTTTAAACTCTTCATCTGAAAACAGGATGTGCTGGTTTATGTTTTTATGTAGTAGATCAAGCATAAAGTTTTAAAAAATTTATAAAATATAAAGATACCAACAATGATGGTATCTTTATAATCCTACTGAAATTTTAGATATTTACCTTTCTTTAAGAAACTCTTCTGTGGACATTACATTTGCATACAAGTTACCTAAAGCTGTAAATCCAGCAAGATAAGATGAGTGTATCTCTTTTGCATTTATTGCTTCACCATACAACTCACGATTTTCAGTTGCACAGGCATCACCAATAACCGTTGTTTTAAAGCCAAGATCCATCGCAGCTCTTACTGTAGCATCTACACAAACATCCGTCATCATTCCGCATATAATTAAATTTTTAATCCCTTTTTTCTGAAGGTGTGCTAAAAGATCCGTATTTCTGAAACTGTTGGGATAATTCTTAATAATGATTCTTTCTCCTTCTACTGGTTGCACAAAGGCATTTATTTCGGCTCCATAGGTATCCGGTAAAAAGAAATCAGCACCTTCATTCACAGACAGATGTTGAATATGAATAATTTCATTTTTTTTACTGCGGACATACTCCAATACTTTACATGCATTTCTCCCTGCCTGTTCGGAACCTGACAAAATGTGTTTACCATCTGGAAAATAATCATTTTGAATATCGATGATCAAAAATGCTTCTTTCATAATAATTCTAATTTTAAAATTTAATAAAGCAAAGTTATTCCCATCCTATTTCCTGACATTTGAACTAGTTCAAAAAATAAAACTATTTAAAATATAAAGGCGGCTAAAGCTGGATTATCATATAGAATCGGGGCATAACCGTCCTATCATAATCAGCATTTAGACCGCCAAATATTATTTGATCATCATATTACTTCCAATAGCTCCATTTCAGGCCATCAAATACGGCTAAAGTTTTACTAGTAGTATCATAACATATCATTCCGGGAAATGGACTTTTCACATTGATATGGGGTGTTGCCACTTTCGGCAGTATCAATGCTTTGTCGAGGGATTCCAACACCAATACTCCAGGCGCATTGGAAGTATGAGATC
The DNA here is from genome assembly GCF_018613715.1 of Chryseobacterium sp. ISL-6. Classification (GTDB taxonomy): domain Bacteria; phylum Bacteroidota; class Bacteroidia; order Flavobacteriales; family Weeksellaceae; genus Chryseobacterium; species Chryseobacterium paludis. Next base: position 543,629 of record NZ_JAGGPT010000001.1, read on the forward strand.
CCATGATTATTCTGTTTTTTCCCGGCAATTCATTATTAGTATTAAAAACAACACCAGTAATAGATCCCGGATCACTTAATTGAACCCACGCAGCACCTGTATTCATTTTTAGAATTTTATCATTTTTATCCATTAAGATAGTACCCCCTACAGCGTCGTCAGGAAGTATTTCTACAATTGGCAACAAAATACCATTTGTAGTATTCGCTGCAAAATCAAGAAGACCATCCCCATCCACTTTCTCCTTATTTATTGCTATCTGTGCATGCATTGATCCAATAAACAACAACCCTACCATCGTTATAATTCTATTTATTTTTTTCATTTTGTTTTTTGTTTATGCCATCCATTTTATTCAACGATTTATGGAATTAATGGCTTTAAAATTATTAATCGTTACAAGATCTTGATATACAATTCCATGTAGTACCGTTATAAAGTTTATAACTTATCGGTAGTATCAAAAATCAACATCCCCTCTACAGGACTAACTATTTTATCAGAAGCAGTTCTGGTAATTACAAATCCTTTGTTCTTTGATTCTAATGCTAAAAATCCATTAGGAACATTAGCTGGCCAGTTTTGCTGCAGATTAGTATGCCCGCTAATACCCATTCTTGTTATACCATTAGGGGTTCCCGATGCTGGATCTTTAGTACATATCCCATTACAAAGAGGAAGAAGCAAAGCATTGGAATATGCTGTAGAACTACTACTACAAGGATTATCAGAATCTATTTCTATAATAAACTGACTAACAATACCTGAGGTATTATTGTTATCATAAGAGTCTTGTAGATTTACCACCATATCAATTGTACTTATACCTACCGGTATGGTAACATCATTTAAATGAAATATAGTTGCTCCTACTGGATTTACAGCTGGTGTTCCAGTAATTCCGTTGAGAATATAGCTTTCTATTGTCTGACCACCCTCAAGGTTTTCTTCTAAATTTGCTCCTGTTACCGGTGCTCCAGAATTATTCTCAATTGTTAATCTATATGTTACTTTTTGGTTATTTACACCACAAGATACATTAACAGATTTTGTTAATTTATATTTTGAGATATCTACTTCTTGGCCTTTTAATACTTCTAAAGGAGAAGTCTGAAAGCCGGGAACTGAAGCGTCTCCATCACTTTTGTAATTATTTCCCGTATTAAGCACAGTGAAATCGGCTTGTGTCTGATAAGTAGTCCCCGTATTATTCGTAGGTTTCACGTCCACATAAACAGTGTGAGTTCCAGGTGGAACCACTAAATTATTTAATGAAAAAACTTTCCCGGCATATGTTGGTTGCGGATTACCTGATAATTCTACATCATTATAGCTGTCGGGTACATACGCTAAACCTTCAGGAAGATTATTGCTGATACTAATCTTTCTATTAGCCGAATTGTTATTTATAATTCTCATAATCATAGTTGTTTCATTACAAGAATAGACAGGATTGGTTGTAAATGACTGGTAGATATTCATATGATCAGCTGTTGGTTCTGGATTGGCAGCACATTCCAATGCCATATCGCCCCAAGTTAATGATCGCAAAGTTTTTCTTGCGTTAACCCGATTTACTTTACATTCAATTTCTATTTTCTGTACAGGACGATCAAATACAATATTCGCAGTAGAATATAAATAAGTGAAACCTCTAAATGGTCTTATTCCAGTCAGCAAATTTCCATCTATGGAAAAAGTCGTTCTTGTATCATTTACAGGGTATGCATAAGTAACTTTAGGATATACAACCTTTCCATCGCAATATCCTTTTACAGTAAATAGATTTCCATTTCTCAGATAGGTATTAATATTGGAAATTTGAAATCTTGCCTTTACAGATTGATTAAACTCCACAAAATGTCTTGCAACAGCCTTAGTATTATCATACCTTCTAGTAATCACCCAGGTTCCCCGATACATTCTAGGATAAGCTCTTGGTGCATATTCCATTGAAGGGTTTTCTGTATAATCGGAAACCATTTTAACAACTCTAAGCCCTCCCTCTGTGGTATTTCCTAATAAAATATTAGAGATTTCATTCGAAGTTCTACCTGACTGCCCTGCTTGTAACCATGCATAACCTGTTCTGAATCTATATGTTTTTCCTCCTGTACATTGTACACAGTTACCTTCTGTAATCTCCCCTCCGAAAGTAATGTAGCTGTTTTTAGAAAAAATATGATTAAATACGACCTTACCACCGGCATTTATTACACCGGGAACTATTACTAAATTGTTTTGAAAACTTGCATCATCGGCCACCATCATAAAAATATTCGTGTTAATCGAATATGCTGATAAGTCGGCTTGAAGCCATACAGAGCCACTATTATTTGTTTTTTCTACCTGCCATACTCTCTGGATTCTTTTTCTTTCTCCATTTGGATTTATAACTGCTGGAACATCCGTAACATTTCTAGAGGTATTGTTATTATCTCCAAACATCAAAAAAGTATTATCTGCAGTAAAAGACGTTCTGCTTCCTGAAGAATTAGCTGAAGTAAAATCATTAACAGTAGCAACAGTAAGTATCGTTCCACTGTTGATGCTGTTAGATACTCTCTGATCTAATGCTGTCTTATCATCTTTGGCCAGTCCAAAAATATTGCTGTTAAAGCTAGAATTCCTATTGGAATTCCAGGAAATAGTTGTTCCGTCAGAGGCTATATAATTTTGAGGCTGAGCTAATGTAACCCCATATTTAATAGCCAAATAAGAACGAACTCTGTTTCTTTCCCCCAGCGTAATATCTCTTTGAAAACCAATTACTTCTGAAATATCAGTTGCTGCAACTTCTCTCTGTGAGCCTAGAATCGCCCCACCAGTCAGTCTATTAGAAGCAGCCCTGATAATGGGTCCTGAACTATTTATCCCATCAAGACCTGATCTCACAGAACCGCCTTCACTGTAAGAAAAATCAATTAAATGGTTTTTATTTAATGTTCTTCCAACAGTACTTGCTGCTGTAGGATAAAGCAATGCAGAGGTATTATTATTGTTATTATTAGTGATTACAGGAAGGTTAGCTTGTGATAAACTCGAACCTGTAGTAGTTCCTCCAAAACCAATATAATCATGAAACCCCACTAAGTCCTTTGCACTAACCATCATTAGAACAGTGTTTGCTGATTTATTCGTGTATGGTCCGCCATTAGGCACCACCATAAACCTAGCATCAGTAGCACTTGAGGCTCCAAAATCAGCAGAAGGATTAAAATTATGTTTTGGTGATGGCAATATAAGAAAAGGCCTTCTGGTGCTGTTGCTTTGAGTAAAGTTATTACCGGAACCTGAATGGTCCTTCCATGAGTTTGATGAAAACCCATCATTGGCTTTGAGCCAGATTCTTAAATTCGCGTTGACACCTCCGGGTGATTGCCCCCATAGCATATAGCATAGGGTAAAGGAAATAAAAATAAATAATTTCTTCATTTTGTATAATTTTCAATATATGTTTAATTATTGGAGTACTTTACAAGTCGCATTCATTATTCAAAAAAGTAAGTTGATCAAATAATAGAATTTTCACCTCTTAAGAGCTCGCGGAGATAGAAATCAATTCTTCTATAAGAATATGATTTAATCACCTGTGTGTATGCATAATAACATACGCAAGCAGCCAAAGAAGTACTCTTTGCTATCTAATGCGGATTGTAAATTATTTAATTGAGATCCTATAAAACTATAGATAAGTTTTTTTAATCGTAGCTAGAAACAAGTCCTGATCTTATTAAAAGAATCCTGAATTGTGGATATTCTTTTCATAATAACTCATTATAGAATAAATAACAAGGGGAAAACTGATCGATTTAATAGTGTTTAATTTCATACTTGTGTGTGTGTGTTAAATATATGCCAATCAAACGATTCGCTTTCTACTAAGGGTTAAATCCTTAACACAGTGCAACAATACAAAAAAAAAATTAAAGGAATAGGCATTGGATTTTAGGAAAAATCATACAAACATAAAAAGTTATCAAAGTCACACGAATAATACGAATAAAAATTTAACCCATTATAGGACCATACTTTATATTTATTAAATATCAAGAAAGAATATAAATTGATCAAAAGAGAAAATATACCTGTTTCTGGTTTAAAATTATAGATACCCTTATACATTTAATAATAGTTCTCTTCTTCCTCTGGTACTCATTACAATCGTATGGCAAAGACTGATTATTTTGATTAAAGCTAAAATCGAAAAGTTAGTTAAAAAATATTCTTTAGTATTGAAAAAACACTAAATTTGCCGACATTGATATTATGGATAAAAAGACACAAACTAAGCAACAAGATATGTCTGAAAAGGGCAAAATTCTATCTAAACCCCGTATATTTTTCGGGCTTACTTTCATACTTTTTTCTGTCGTCCTTATTTTCTCTTTCATTTCTTATTTAATGAATTGGAAAGCTGATCAAAGTCAGGCTGGAACAATGATGGATAAAAGCATACAATCTTCAAATGTTTTTGGCAAAGTTGGAGATTGGTTAGGAAACATTTTTATATTTGAAAGTATTGGTGTAGCCTCTTTTATCATTGCATTTTTATTTTTAGTGGTTGGAACATTAATTTTAAAAAAGAAAATATTCAAACCTTGGAAAACCATAGGACATTCTTTGTTTTTCATTTGCTGGGTTCCCATTTTCATGGGTGCCATTACAAAAGGTCAAGGTGTTTTAGGTGGAGTTTATGGTTATCAGATCATGGATTCTCTTAATGCAATTATAGGAACAGTAGGGCTTTGGTTGGTATTGGCTTCAAGTATTGCATTATATTTTATTTTGGAATTCAATCTTCGTCCTAGCTCTATTAAAGCTAAATTAAATAACATCAATGAAAATACAATAGGAAAAGTAAGATCAATGATGCCTAGTTCAGATGAAAACTTTGAAGCAGACGAAGAACTGGAAGAGGAGGTTACTGAAGATCACCCAAATATTTCGGTTACTGACACAACAGTCTCTGCTAAGGCTCAGGAGCCTGTAAATGTACCCAAAGGTTTTCCGGATGTTCCAGTATCAACAAATCTTGAAACTATTGCCACCCCTAACCATACTTCATTTGAAGGAGATGAGGATCTTTCTAAATCACTTAATTTAAATCTTAACACCAAACCTACAATACCGGTTTCAACACCTGAACAGGCATTTGATATTAAACCAACTACACAAGATGATATCAAATTTAATGTTGAGATAGCTCCAGTAATTGATGTTTTAGATGATACAGAAAAGAAATCTCAAGAACTTATCGAGAAGCATGGTCTTTATGATCATAAACTGGATCTTCCTAATTTCCAAATGCCAACGGTGGAACTGTTAAAGGATTACGGGAATGAGGAAATCTCTATTAATAAAGAGGAGTTAGAAGAAAATAAAAATAAGATTGTTGGTCTGTTAAAAAACTTCAACGTAGGTATCGCTGAAATAAAAGCGACGATTGGTCCAACCGTTACTTTATATGAAATTGTTCCGGAAGCAGGAATCAGAGTAGCGGCTATTAAAAAATTACAGGATGATATTGCTTTGAATCTTTCGGCATTGGGAATCAGAATTATTGCTCCGATGCCAGGAAAGGGAACAATTGGAATTGAAGTGCCAAGAAAGAACCCTACTATGGTTTCTATGCGTTCTGTAATTGCATCACATAAATTCCAGAATACAGATATGGATTTACCTGTGGTTTTCGGGAAAACAATTTCCAACGAAATCTTCATGGCTGACTTATCCAAAATGCCTCACTTACTAATGGCAGGTGCAACAGGACAGGGTAAATCAGTAGGTATTAATGCTATTCTTACTTCACTACTATATAAGAAACACCCTAGTGAATTGAAATTCGTGATGGTGGATCCGAAGAAAGTGGAACTCTCTTTATACTCTAAAATAGAGAGACATTATTTAGCGAAACTTCCTGATACGGACGATGCAATCATTACAGATACCAATAAGGTGATCAATACTCTGAACTCTCTTTGTGTTGAGATGGATAACCGATATGATTTACTGAAAAATGCTTTCTGTAAAAATTTAAAAGAATACAATAAAAAATTTGCTGAAAGAAAATTGAACCCTGAAAACGGACATCGTTATTTACCTTATATTGTCTTGGTAGTTGACGAGTTTGCAGATTTAATTATGACCGCAGGAAAAGAAGTAGAATTACCAATTGCAAGATTGGCGCAGCTGGCAAGAGCTGTAGGCATTCACCTTATTGTTGCTACTCAAAGACCTTCCGTAAATGTAATTACAGGGATGATTAAAGCTAATTTCCCTGCAAGAGCAGCATTTAGAGTAATTTCAAGTGTAGATTCCAGAACGATCTTAGACTCTACTGGAGCAGATCAGCTGATAGGAAAAGGGGATATGCTTTATTTTAATGGAAATGAAATTTTAAGACTTCAATGTGCATTTGTTGATACTCCTGAAGTAGAAAGAATAGCTGAATTTATTGGTGAACAAAAGGGATATGCTTCTGCATTTTTACTTCCTGAATATGTTTCTGAAGATTCAACAAGTACAGTGGGCACTTTCGATCCCAATGAAAAAGATGCGTTATTTGAAGAAGCAGCAAGAATTATTGTTTCAACACAACAAGGTTCCACTTCTATGCTTCAGAGACAATTGAAGTTAGGATATAACAGAGCCGGAAGAATTATGGACCAGCTTGAGGCTAGTGGTATCGTAGGTGGATTTAATGGAGCTAAAGCAAGAGAGGTTATTATTAGTGACCTTCATTCTTTGGAACAGTTTTTGGAAGATCTGCGTAAATAAAGGGAAAACACCCTGTGCTGTTTAACTTTTTAAACAGGAAAATGTCTAAAGATTAATAAAAGTAAAAAAATGAAAAGTATTATCTCAAAAATTATATTAGGAGGATTTGTGGTAGGGGCTGTTGGTTTATCTAATGCACAGAAGATAGATGCAAAAGCGAAAAAGATATTAGATGATATAACTGCTAACTATAAATCCAAAAAAAACACCTATTTCAAATTTTCTTTTGGAAGCGGTGTTAATGGACAAGTTGCTAAAACTGAGCCTGGAATTTATTATTCTGCAGGCGATAAATATAAATTGAAGATCATGGATACGGAGCAGGTGTTCGATGGGAGTAAAATATATAATATCAATGCAGATGATATGGAGGTAACCATTGCCAAGCCTAATGGAAGTGGCACCATGTTCTCCCCCATCAATTATCTTTCCACTTATAGAAATGATTACAATGTAGCCTATGGTGGTAAGAAAATCGTAAACGGTGTAAGTACAGACCTTATTAAGTTAACACCTGTTAAACCAAACGGTCTAAGTTATGTCTATCTATTTGTAGATTCTGCAAAGAAACAGATGGTGAAACTGGAACAACATGGAAATAATAAAGACGTTGCTGTAATTGCTATTAAAGAATACAAAGAAAATCAGGAATTAGATCCTAATATGTTTGTTTTCGATAAGAATAAATTTAAAAATTACGTCATTACAGAATTGTAATTTAAAAAAGTAATAAAATGTAAAGTCACAAAGTAAACTTTGTGGCTTTTTGATTAATTTTGGCGAATGTTAAAAATACTAGACCGATATATTATAAAAACCTTTTTCGGACCATTTTTCTTTATATTCAGTGTATTGTTTTTCATATTTATTGTAAACATTATCTGGGTTCAATTAGGGCAATTTATGGGAAAAGGATTAAGCTACTGGCAAATCCTTAAACTTCTTTTTTATCTCGGAGTAAGCGTTATCAGTATGGTATTACCGCTTACTATTCTTTTGGCGAGTATTATGTCCTTCGGGGAATTCGGGGAACGCTATGAACTTGCTGCTATGAAAGCAGCCGGAATCTCTTTAACCAGAGTTATGGTCCCTCTTTTAGGGGTAACTGCCCTATTGTCCATAATGCTTTTCTTCTTCTCTAATAATATCATTCCGGACTTCCAAAGGAAGGCCAAGAATATGCTTTTTAACATTGCTCAGACAAAACCGGCCCTTAACTTTACTCCGGGACAGTTTATCGATCAGATCCCAGGATATATGGTAAAGTTTGATAAAATTCAGGGAGAAAATGGTGAAAATATCGAGGGCGTTTTTATTCACAGAAAAGCCAGTACTTTTGAAAATCAACAATCTATTGTAGCGGAAAAAGGAAAATTTATTCCTGCTGCTAATAAAAACTATCTGAAGCTTGTTTTATACAACGGATATGTATTTGAAGATAACTTTGCAGGTAAGGGAGAAGCTGTAAGATTAAAACAGCCTGATCAAGCCATCAAATTTGACACATTGGTTTCTCACTTTGACATTAGTGAGATCATTAATAAAGCAATTGAAGAAGAACAAATCACAGATGATTACCGTTTCCAGACTTTTAATCAACTGAATAAGACCATTGATCTTAATAAAAAAGATAATGACAAATTTTTCACTACCATAACAGGTGATGTTTTGAATCAGACCAATTCTGTGGTTACCTATATGGATAAAAATAATAAATCCAAGGCTCCGGTTAAACAGCAGTTAAAGTTGGATACTGTAAAGGTTAATAAAAGAATGGAGATCATTTATAATGCCTACAATCGTTTGGAAAATTTAAAATCAACTCTTGACGGGAAAACAAATGATTTTAAACCTAATGTTAAATATTTCAGTAAAATCGTTATTTATCAGCAAAGGATACTCTCCTATTCGTTTACATGTATCATATTCTTTCTGATTGGCGCCAGCTTAGGTTCTATCATCAGAAAAGGAGGAATGGGTCTTCCTGTCATTATTGCGATTGTCATATTTATCATTTTCTATGTAATTAATGTGGGTATGGAAAACCTTGCCTGGGCGGGCACCTTAAATCCTTATCTGGCTGCATGGCTTCCTAATATTATACTTTTCCCATTTGGAGTGATCATGACCTATAAAGCACTTACAGATTCACAGTTATTTGATGCTGAGAAATACAAAGCATTACTCAAACCTATTACAAAACGATTCTCAAAAAATAAAGAACATAAGAGATACCAATAATAAAAAGATCCGGAATTACCGGATCTTTTTTATTTTAATTTTTAAATTTACATATGAAATAAGATGATAAATGAATCTAGTAGACAGGGAAAAATTTCTGAGTCCTTTAATCTTAAATTATCTTTATATGAAACTCCTATTTCTTATACTTAGCCTGGCATTTATTTTTTCGTGTAAAAAAGAAACCAATAAAATTCCTGTAAAAAATACTGATTCTTCAGATACATTAACTTCCAACCATAAAAGGGATTCTTCAACGGTGAATAATAAGTTGTTAACCATTGAGGACATCAGAAAGGAATATTATACGATAAACAAGCAATTAAATAAGAAAGAACTTGATTCGGTAAGCTTTGATTATAATTGTAATAATGAAAGATCAGGAACAGTCACTTTTTTTTCCGATCAGAGTGGGCTTAAAATAATAAAACACTTTTATGCAGAGTACAGTCATTTTTCTTCCGTTGAAAGTTATTTCATTAAAGACAATACGCTGTTTTTTATTTTTAAGGAAGACACTTCATGGAATTTTGATGGTGGAACACCTGAAAAGCCAGAAACAAAAGATGATATTATTGAACAGCGTATTTATTTACAAAATAGCAAACCTATTAAATGTTTTGAAAAAAGATATACTATACGCTCAAAGGAATCTACCCGTCCCGATATTGATAAAATTGCCAATAAGGAAATACCATGCTCAGCTGATGAGTTATTGAGTACCTATCAGCAGCTCTTAAAAAACAAAGAAAAGAGAGGCGAAATTAAATGTCTGTAAAAAAGAAACTATTGATCCATCGCTTTCCCCTTATAGATTTTTACAAAAAAGAAGCTGCCCAATCAGACAGCTTCTCTTATATTATTTAAAAAAACTAAAAATTATACTTTCATAATTTCAGCTTCTTTTGTTTTTAAATGGTCATCACAAGCTTTTACATACTTGTCTGTTAACGATTGAATATCATCTTCAATCCCTTTGATAACATCTTCAGAAACGCCTTCAAGTCTTTTAAGTTCTTTCAAACCATCCTGTCTTGCATTTCTTACAACAATCTTTGTTTGTTCTGTTTCTCCTTTAGCTTGTTTTGCCAAATCTCTCCTTCTCTCCTCTGTTAAAGGCGGAACATTCAAAATAATATTTTCCCCGTTATTAGAAGGTGCAAAACCCAAGTTAGAATTAATAATAGCTTTTTCAATAGCACCGATAGCCGTTCTGTCCCAAGGTTGAATAGAAATTGTCATTGCATCCGGAACTGAAACGTTTGCTACCTGGTTAATAGGAGTTGGAGCACCATAATATTCTACCATAACATCCTGAACCATTGACGTAGAAGCACGTCCTGCTCTGATTCTTTGAAATGCATGCTCCAAATGTTTAATAGCTGCGTCCATGTCCTGATTTACAGACTCTACTATAAGATCTAATTCTTCCATTATATAATAAAAATTTGATAGGTTACACAAAATTATAAATGATAATTGATAAGTTACAAATGATAATTAATAGTAGTGACTAATCATCTTTAAGCCCTTGAATCTTGTAATATTTAATTGCCTAAATCCTACTATCGCTTAATTACAAATCAACTAAAGTACCAACATTTTCTCCGTCTACGATTTTTCCTAAATTACCATCCTTATTCATATCAAAAACAATAATCGGTAATTTATTTTCATGACTTAAAGTAAATGCAGTCATATCCATCACTTTAAGGTTTTTTTCAAAAACTTCATCGAAAGATAAAGAATTATATTTTACAGCGTTTACATTTTTTTCAGGATCACTATCGTAAATTCCATCTACTCTTGTTCCCTTTAAAATGACATCAGCACCAATTTCAATTGCTCTCAATGTTGCTGCGGTATCTGTTGTAAAATAAGGGTTTCCAGTGCCAGCTCCAAAAATAACAACTCTCCCCTTTTCTAGGTGTCTTACGGCACGTCTTTTAATAAAAGGTTCAGCTACTTTATCCATCTCAATAGCTGACTGAAGTCTTGTTTTGATTCCGACATCTTCCAAAGCACCCTGTAGAGCCATTCCATTGATTACTGTTGCCAGCATCCCCATATAGTCACCCTGTACCCTGTCCATCCCTTTTGCAGCACCTGCTACTCCACGGAATATATTTCCTCCTCCAATTACAATGGCAACTTCACAACCTTTATCTACTACTTTTTTTATTTCAACAGCATATTCCTGTAGCCTGTCATTATCAATACCATATTGTCTATTCCCCATTAAGGCTTCACCACTAAGTTTTAGAAGGATTCTTTTATATTTCATTTTTAATTTTTAATAACTTTTTTAATAGGGCTTATTTCCCTGAAATTTGATTTTGCAAATATAATCATTAAAAATATTGGAGAAAGAAAAATATTTAGCTGTAAATAATGTGGGAAATATTTTGACAACTACAAAAAAGGATTATTTTTGCAATAATTATAAACTGAATTGAAGAAAATTATCATTCTTTCATTATTTCTGTCAGGAATTGTTTCTTTTGCACAAACGGGAACAAATGTTTATCCATTCTTAAACATTCCCGTATCTGCCAGACAAGCTGCATTAGGTGGCGATGCAATTACTATAAGAGATTATGATGTTTCCTTTGCTATTGCAAATCCGGCTTTACTTAATAAGGACTCAGACAAACAGCTTTCTGTGAACGGAGCTGCGTACCTCGCAGATTCTAAATATGGAACTATTGCTTTTGCTAAAGACTTTGATAATGGCCATATGGCTACGATCAATGCTCGATATATGAGCTATGGTGATATCCCCAGAACAGATGAAAGTGGTTTTGAAAATGGGCAATTCACGGCTTCTGATGTTGCTGTAGGTGCAGGTTATGCTTATCAGTTTGAAGAAGACTGGACAATTGGAGGTGGAATTAATTTTATCACTTCAAAAATTGATACTTATACTTCATCAGCGCTTTCAGGTACTGCAGGGATAACGTATCATAATAAGAAAAATAAAGAAGTCGTTTCCCTTGTTGCCAGAAATTTCGGATACCAGTTTAAATCCTTTAATGGAACAAGAGAAGATCTTCCGTTCCGTATCGATTTAGGATACACCAAAATATTAAAGGCAATTCCTCTTGCTATTACGATTACGGCACACGATTTACAACAATTCGATATCTCTTCACAGTTTAATGTAGACGGCCAGGAAGTTAATGTAGGAAGAAAAATTGCTGATCACTTTTCAATAGGCGCTGAGTTATTCCCTGAAAAGAACTTTAACATCCGACTGGGATATAATGTAAAAAGAGGTAATGAACTTGCTGTAGCAGACCAAAGAAACTTCTCTGGTTTATCTGGTGGATTTGGAATTAAGATTTCAAAATTCCGAATTGACTATGCACATGTAAGGTATCATAACTCTTCTAATGTGAATCAAATAGGAATCTCTATGGACCTTAGCGGACACCGCTACTAAAACTTTTTCAACATTTAATTTTCCATTTCCTTGATTTTTTAAAAAAAATCTTGAAATTTGTGGTATGAAAAAACCAGTAATAGCTATCGATGGGTACTCGTCTACCGGAAAAAGTTCAATATCAAAGGTCATTGCTGACAAATTGGGGCTTATTCATTTAGATACAGGGGCGCTTTATAGAGGAGTTACCTGGTTTGCTTTGCAAAATTGTAAGAACGAAAATGGTTCTATAGACCTAAACCTACTCTTTTCATCGTTACATAAAATTCATTTGGAATTTAAAAATAACAATGGTGAACTTGTTCTTTACCTTAATCATAATGATATTTCGAAAGAGATACGTAGCAATGAAGTTTCCGATAATGTAAGTCTTGTTGCCAAGCAAAAAGAAGTACGTGATTTTCTATTGCAATCACAACGATCTATTGCCGAAAAAGGCGGAGTTATAATGGATGGCAGAGATATCGGAACTATTGTCTTACCTGATGCTGATTTTAAATTTTTCCTGACAGCCAGTATTGATGAAAGAACAAAAAGAAGATATAATGAACTTTTAAGTTTAGATATAGAAGCTAATGAGCAGCAGGTAAAGGAAAATCTTATCGAAAGAGATAAAATAGACAGTGAGAGGGAGATTGCGCCATTAAAAAAAGCGGAAGACGCTATTATCATTGACAATACAGAACTTTCCAAAAAGGAAACTATTGAGGCGATACTGGCCTATATCAGAAAGATTTAACAATATTTAATAAGAACAATCCGTCATTTGGTATATTAATTGTAATATTTATCACAGTAAAAAACTAATATTATTAACTATTAAAAAAAACAAGAAATGTCAAGAAAAGGAAACAATACAGCAGGTATATTAGCAGGTCTTCTTGCAGGTGCAGCAGCGGGTGTAGTACTGGGAATGCTTTACGCACCGGAAGAAGGAAAAGAAACTAGAAAAAAAATAAAGACTAAAGCTAACGATCTTAAAGATCAGGCTAAAAGCAAGTACGGAGAAGTTTCTGAAAGAGTAAAAGATCAGTATGGTAATATATCTTCTACCTTCAAAGAAACAGCAAATAGTGTTGCTCACACCGTAAAAGATGGATACGACAAATATAAAGATCAGATTGTTTCTAAAACTACTGATGTAGTAAAAGATGTAGAAGCAGAATTGAACGATCTTAAATAGTAATAATTTTCAATTAATTTTTAAATTATGAAAGGGACTTTTTGCATTAAAGTTCCTTTTTTTGTAACTTTAAAAAAAAACAGATGATAGAAACTATTAAAGAATATGCATCTAAGAGAATAGATCTACTTAAAATAGAAGCTACCGAAAAGTCATCACTTTCCGCAGGTATGATTACCTATCTGGTTGTATTACTTGTTGCTTTTGCCTTTTTTATTATTCTTTTTAACTTTGGAATTGCATTTCTTATAGGTAAGGCAATGGATAATTATTCTTACGGATTTTTAATTGTTGCTGCGTTCTACCTTGCAGTAATGATTCTTGTTATTCTATTTAAAAAGAGAATAGTAAATTCCGTGGCAGATCAAGTTATTAAATTTTTAAATCATTAACCAATGGGCAGAAACTATGAAAGTTTAAAAGAATTAAGAATAAAAAAGAAATTACTGAAAGAGGAATTAGGTGATTTGGAAAACCTTCTTACATTCAAAAATACAAAGGAAAGTTTAAGCGCATTTACGAATGGTTTAACTGATCAGTATTTACAAGAAAAAGTAGATGAAGATGGTGATGAAAAGATTGTTTTGAGAAAAGATGTTATTGCAAAGCAGCTTACTTCTGAAGTAAAAGATATGCTTATTAGTAAAAATACGGCTATGGGAATTGCAAGTTCTGCATTGTCAGGAAATGCATTAGATGGTATTATTAGGTTGGGTGCCACTGCTTTAGTTGGAAATTATGCAAAGAAAAATATGCGCAGCTCCAACTGGAAAAAGAAATTATTGGGTGTTGCAATGATCTATCTGGCGCCGATTGCCTTAAAATATGTCAGAAAAAAGCTTGAAAGCTATCAAAAAAATAAAAGTGTATCCAGTATGGAACAACTTATATAAGTTTAAAATTTAAAACCGCATTTCAGCGGTTTTTTTTATTTTTCAGATGCAAACAATTGTCCCAATATTATTCCCGCAGCCATTGATACATTTAGACTCTCTGTAGACTGAGACTTTCCAAATCTTGGAATACTTATGCTCTTATGAAGTAATTTTTCGGTTTCGGGACGCATTCCATTTCCTTCATTTCCCAGGATTAGATTTAATTTATGAGGCTTTTCAAACTGATAAATATTTTCTCCATCCATATCAGTTCCTATATTTATATTATCCGTCTCAGAAAGATACTCTACAAGATCACAGTATACAATATTTACTCTCGTAAAAGATCCCATACTGGCTTGGATCACTTTAGGATTATAGAAATCCACAGTATCCTCACTACAAATAATCTGTTCTATTCCAAACCAATCTGCCAGACGAATGATAGTGCCTAAATTTCCAGGATCCTGAATCCCATCCAGTACAAGCTGAATATTTTGATCTGTTATTTTTTTTTCAGGCTCAATATGGCAAACAGCAATAGAATCTTTAGGTGTTTTCAGAAAACTAACTTTTTTCAACTCATTTTCAGATATATGAGTCATCATTATTCCCGGAAAATCCAATTTATGTGGATCCGTAGATAATATTTCTTTAATTTTAAAGTTAGAATTCGGAAGTTCAGAAATGATTTTATTACCTTCAACCAAAAACAAATTGTATTTTTGTCTGAACTTCTTTTTATCTAAAGACTGTAAAATTTTTATTGTATGAGCTGTAAGCATTATAAGAATTCTCCTCAAAAATATTATAAAATTATATCATTTGCAACATTTATTGCTCTTCTTTGTGCTTGTAGTACTACAAAAAAAGTTCCTGATGGTGAATATTTGCTTACAGAAAACAAATTTAATTTTGAAGATCAAAAAGAAGCTTTTGACAGTGAGTTAAAGGGTTATGTACAGCAAAAACCTAATAAAAAACAATTCCTGTTTATGCCATTAGGGTTATGGTTATATAATGCAGCTAATCCTAAATACGATACTATTCTTAATGAATACATGACCTACCCTAGTGAAATGCGAACTCAAAAATTAAGAGATTCTCTTTTCATTAAGTACAACATGAAAAGCAGCATAGGAAAAAGCTTATTACTTGACAGATTATACCACAACTGGGGTGCAGCACCTGTTATTCTGGATCAGACAAAAGTTGAGAAAGGAGCTGAATCTATTAATAAAAGACTTACCTACAGAGGATACTGGGATGGTGAAGTGAAATTTAAGACAAAGATTGATTCAGCAGCAAAAAAGGCAGCAGTTACTTATTTTATCACTCATAATGATCCAACTTATATCAAAGAATATTATTACAATATTCCAGATCCGGTTGTTCATAATATATATCAGCAAAAGATTCATGAAACCCTTATCAGATCAGGGCAGGTTCTGGATCAGACAGTACTTGAAAAGGAAGTAATGAGGATCAATGAGATCATGAAAGATTATGGCTATTATAGGTTTAATAATTTTAATGATGAAGTTTATTTTGTTGCTGATTCATTAAAAAGCAGAAAACAGGTACCTCTTACTTTAGAGATTCACAATGATTCTATTGATACTCCATATAAAGTGGCTACAATTGGCAATATTGATGTTGCTATAGTAAATGAGGCAGGAGATTTTCGTAAAAATACAGCGAAGGACAGTTTAAGAGGAATCAGATTTCA
Source organism: Chryseobacterium sp. ISL-6 (assembly GCF_018613715.1). Taxonomy (GTDB): domain Bacteria; phylum Bacteroidota; class Bacteroidia; order Flavobacteriales; family Weeksellaceae; genus Chryseobacterium; species Chryseobacterium paludis. The sequence continues at coordinate 559,879 of NZ_JAGGPT010000001.1, forward strand.
TAAGGTTAATAATAAATATCAGACACGATCTATATGGAGAAATATTATTGTCGGTCATAAACAAATATATGATCAGAAGAAACTTGATCTGACCAAAAGAAATATTTTGTCAATGAATAACTTCACCATTCTGAAAGCTAAAGATTCTTTAAGACAGGGCGGCGAAGGATCTCCAAATGACAGTATTATTGATGTCTTGTATTTGCTGAAACCGCTGCCCAAATATGAATTAAAAGTGGGAACAGATATTAATTATTCTCAAATATTAAATTTAGGAATCTCACCTTCTATTGATCTTACCACAAGAAATATTTTTAAAGGCGCAGAAAACCTTTCAACAAGTTTATCGGGGACATTTGGGTCGATAAGAAGTACCAAGGATATTAGCCAGAGAATTTTAGCTTATGAACTATCTGCACAGGCATCAATTAATTTTCCAAGACTTTTGCTACCTTTTGATTATTATAAATTGATCCCTAAAAGATACAGTCCAACATCATCTATTGTTCTGGGTGCCACCGTACAAAATAATATAGGTTTAGGAAGGGTTAACTTTAATACAGGATTAAATTATCTGGCAACAGTAAATGATAAAGTATCTCATAGGTTAACACTTTTCAACACACAGTTAAGTTTAACAAAGAATAAATCGGCTTATTATGATTTTTTTACCAATGATAATGAGTTAAGAAAAGAAATATTTACTAATTACTTTCAAAGCGGCCCGGTAGGTCAGTCAACGGAAACTAAATATTTGGCCGGACAGCTTACAATTGATGAAGTTTCCCAACAAATTGTAACTGATACCAATTACATTACAAGTCTTGATCAAAAAGGAAGGGATCTTTTTACCGCATTTACAGGAACCCTGGTCAATAAGGACAGACAAACTCAAGATGTTCTGATTTCATCTATGATCTATAATTATGTGTATAATGAGATCGGAAAAAAGGAATACCCTAATGCATTTTATTTTAATGGAAAGGTAGAATTGGCAGGTAATATATTGAGTATATTTAACCAGAAAAGAGATGATGGAGGGGTTGTAACCAGCCCGCAAAGAACTATTTTCGGAGTACCTTATGCTCAGTTTGTGAAATTCGACTTTGACGTAAGAAAGTATTTTAAATTTAATGGAAATCAAACCTTGGTTCTTCGACAGTTTATTGGTGTAGGAATTCCTTACGGAAATTCCACTTCAATGCCTGTGATAAGATCTTATTTCAATGGAGGTTCCAATGACATCAGAGCCTGGGTTGCTTTTGGTGGTTTAGGTCCTGCTGATTCTCAGATTGATGAAAGGGTTCGAACCTACATGACGGATAATTTAAAACTGACAACCAATATCGAATATCGAATTCCTTTTACTGATATGTATGAGGGAGCTTTATTCACCGATATTGGTAACACATGGAGTCTTCGTAATTATAATGACGGATATGGTGATGAATTTAAATTCAATAAATTCTTAGGCCAGGTTGGTGTTGGTAGTGGATTTGGATTAAGAGTGAATGTAGCTTATATTACTTTAAGGCTAGATTTTGCTTACAAGATCTATGATCCCAATAAACCTAATGGAGACCGATGGAGATTTAAAGATTTCCAACCTTTCAAGCCAACATTAAATATCGCATTTGGTTATCCTTTCTAATCAGGAGAAATTCCCAGTAAAAAATACACTACAGCAATCATTCTGGCGAATATTTCTCTGAATTGGTTTCTGTAGTAACTTTCAGGTTTATTAACATCTTGTGCATCAAAACCTAAAGCATTCATATTATTATTTCTTGCAAAAAATAAAGCACGTAGATTATGAAAACCCTGTGAAACAATGATTACATTATTTTCCTTATAAATGTCTTTACAGCGTAAAATACTTTTGTAGGTGTTAAAACCTTTGGGATCTTCTATGATAATTTCTTCAGGTACCCCTTCCTGATAGACTAAATAGTTTTTCATCGCTGCCGGTTCGTTATACCCTTTGCTTTTTTCGCCACTTACAATTATCTTTCTAATTTTTCCATGGTGATAGAGTAAAGCAGCAGCATCCATCCTCTTTGTGAAATAAGGATTAGATAAGCCTGATCTCATTTTAGGAGATGTTCCTAACACTAAAGCAATTTCGCGTGGTGGTATTTTTGATATTTTGGTATAGGTCCTACCATTAGTAAGAGCAAAAACCCATGCATTAGCAAGACATATCACTAGAATTCCAATTTCTATTGATGATATAATAAGATTAAATATGTTTCTTACAACTCTCAAATGAGATCAAAGTTAAGCTTTATTTTCTTACTTTTTGCAATAGACATGCAAGCTAATATTTTTCCTTGCGATTCTTCTTTTTCGGTCAAATATTCATTCTCTAGTAATTCAACTTCTCCTTCTTCCAGATAACATTCGCAGCTCCCACAGATTCCTGATTTACAGGAATACGGAACTTGGAATTTTTGAATAAGTAATTGCTGTAGAATTTTCTCTCTATTATCAGGAAGTTCTGTCGAATATTTTTGCCCCTGTATCTTAAAGTCTACTTCCACATTTTCTATTAATGGAAATTCTTTTTCTATAGGATATATATCATCATTAAATTCTTCGAAAAGCTCAAAATGAATATTTTTTTTGGGAATACCATGATGGTAACAAGCATTTGCAAGGGTTTTGATCATCTCTCCTTTTCCACAAATCAAAACTTCATCTACAGCATCCCAAATGGTAGATTCTTCATCTGTATCATCAAGATGTAAAATCTGGTTGATAATTAAATTTAATTTTTTAGCATCCAGCCTGCCATAGAAAAATTGATCCGGAGTTTTTTCCTTAGAAAAAAAATAAAAAATTTGTAATCTATTATTATGTTTCCGTGCAAGATTATCCAGAAGATCTCTGTAAACTAATTCCTCAGAACTCTTGTTTCCAAAGAATAAGAACAATCTCGTTCGTGGTTCATTATGGAGAATATTTTTAAAATGACTTAAAACAGGGGTGATACCAATTCCTGCAGCAAAGGCGATAATTGTTCTGAACTCACTCGGTTTTGATACTAAAGTAAATCTACCACTTGGCTCACTGATTAGTAATTGATCGCCTACATTGTAATTTCTAAAGAGTTCTGAAGTTGCTCCTTCAGATGAATTTATCTTTATTCCTAAACTTATCTTTTTCTCATAAGGAGCCGAAGTCATTGAATAATCATTAACGATATCTTCTCCGTGAGACTGAAATTTAATACTAACAAACTGCCCTGCTTCAAATCGAAAATTCTCTTGTAAATTCTCCGGAATTTCGAATTCCAGAGAAAAAGTATTTTTGGTCAGGTCTTCCTTTTTCGCTATTTTTAACCAATGAAACTGCGTAAGTTTCCCTTTATAGATTTGTTGTTCCATACTTCAAATTCAAAAATACTAAAATAATTATGAAGAAGATAATTTTATCAACGCTTGTTATTATTACACTGGTAAGCTGTAAAAAAGAAAATCAAAAAATTGATGATACAGTAAGTCCTAAAGATTCAATTTCTGTCGTAGACAACAATGGATCTGGTAATACAGCATATATTTCCAAAGAAATTTTACCTAATAATATAGGTGATTATCTTGCTAAAAATAATGATACGTTGTATGTCACCAACTTCTTTGCTACCTGGTGCGGGCCGTGTATGAAAGAAATTCCTCATTTCAAGAAAAAGATGGAGGAATTAAAAGGAAAACCTGTTAAATTCACTTTCGTTAATCTGGATGATCAGTCTGAATGGAATACCTCCGTTAAGAAATTCGCAGAGGAAAACGATCTAGCAAAAAATATTGTTTTATTGGATGGAAAAAAGCTGGATCAGAATTTCTTCCCTAAAAATTTCAAGCAATGGGATGGCGGATCTATTCCTTTTACATACATGAGAAAAGGGACTAAAACTGATGAGTCTTTGGGAATGATGAGTGAAGAACTTTTAGATTCAAAAATCAGTTCATTTTTAAAATAAAATCCTACAGAATTATTTCTGAACAATGTCTAAAAAATTTAAAATCCTGTGTTCATTATTTGTAGTCGCTATTATTATTACTGCGATTATCAATATGAATACAGGATTTTTAAGCTTAGAACTCCAGGACTTTTTTTACAATTCACCCAATAGTCAAATTGCAGATATTCGAATCAATCGAGTATTGGTAATGCTTTTAGCGGGTTTATCAATTCCTACTTCAGGTTTTCTGATGCAGGAATATTTCCAAAATCCATTAGCAGGTCCTGATATATTAGGAATCACATCAGTAGCAAGTTTATCCGTTTCGTTTTATATTTTCTTTTCACATGATATTTTGCTCCCTGAATTTTTACAAAATAGTTTTCTAAGCTTATCAGCAATTGTTGGCAGCTTATTATTAATGTTGGTTCTATTATCTATTTCCAATAAATTCCAGGACAAATCATATCTGATCATTTTTGGTTTTTTGGTTTCTGCTTTAGCCGGAGCGATTGTCTCATTACTTCAATTATATGCAGAAAATCAGAACTTAAAAAACTATATTCTATGGTCTTTCGGGGCTAATAATATGGTAACTAGAAATCAGATTTTAGTATTATTGATTTTAGTATTATTAGGTTTGTTTATGTCCTTCAAAACGATAAAACCACTTATAGGAAACTCATTGGGAAGTTCATATGCTCAAAGCTTGGGTGTGAACCTGCATCATCTGAAATTATCGATAATTGTAGCATCTTCCCTCCTATCGGCATCAATTACAGCCTTTTTGGGACCTATTTTATTTATTGGGATTATTGTTCCCCATTTTTGCAGATTAATTTATAACCCCGCAAAACTATGGCAGCAATGGATATTAAATATGATGCTTGGAATGCTTATGATGCTGGTATTTTCAATTATAGCAGAAAAAAGTCAGATTCCTTTAAATGTGATAAGCTCTATATTTGGAATACCTGTAATTTTGGTGATGCTCTTGAAGCAAAGTAAAGTTTAGAGTACAATTAAAGAAAAAGATGAAGATTAGATCTTAGAATATGAATTTTATTATTTCAAAAAATGGTTTAAATTCCTATGGAATAACTCCTAACATTTGTCATTCTGAAAGAATCTAAAGGAAGTACATAGAAGAACGCAAGTTCATAGATTTGTACCAATAAAATAAGTACCCTTATTAGAATAAGCTAGATAAACAATGAGTATAAGAGTATCACAAAAAAAATTAATTACTATTCACATCTTTCTATTTGTGTTTGGTATTGCTTTTTTGGAATTATCTAGTAGGTTTAGATTTAATAAAGATCTACATTGGATCTATTCAGCAGGGCGTAATTATCATTTTCTGATTACTTTACCATTATGTTTCTGTGGTTCTCTTGCTTTAGCTATTTACAGTTTATGGAAGGGAAAAGAAAATAAATTTTTATATTTAATCTTTAGTGCAATACCACTTATTTTATTTTTGATAATGATTTATCTAACTTATTAAAATTCAACATGCACCTACAAATCAAACAAGCAACTATCGGCTATGATAAGTCTTTAATTTCAGATGTTCATATAAATTTGAACCTGGGAGATGTATGCTTGTTAATTGGAAATAATGGTGTAGGAAAAACTACTTTAATTAAGTCCATTCTTCACCAGACGCTCTTATTAGGAGGAGACATCCTAATTAACAATAGAAATATAAAAACACTTTCTGTTAAAGAGATCGCAGAAAATATCGCGGTTGTGTTTTCAAAGGCTCTTATCCCTCAAAATTATACGGTGGAAGATCTTATTTCATTAGGTAAATATATTTATTACCCCTATTATTTTGAACTCAAAAAAGAGGATAAACAAGAGGTATCAAATATCATTGATGAACTGGACCTGGATCAATATAAACATGTTCTGCTTAAAAACCTTTCAGATGGCAATCTTCAAAAAGCATTCATAGGTCGTGCTATAGCACAAAATTCACCTATTATCATTTTGGATGAACCAACTACTCATCTTGATGAAAAAAATAAATTAATTATTCTTAAAACACTTCGAAAATTGGCCAAAGAACAAAATAAACTGATTTTGTTTTCCTCTCACGACTGGCGACTGGCAAAAGAGTTCGCAGATAAGATATGGTACGTAAAGGATACTCTGCTATACTCAGGAATTGTTGAGGATATACTTCTTCAGCATGAAGAGCTTATTAATGTCTCTTTATTTCAGGTAAACGAGCGTTTTATTGCACCAGCAATTGTTGCTCCCGCCATTCATAGGGAAATGTTGTATTCATTACTTCAAAAAAACTTCCAAAAAGACCTTTCTTCTTTCCAATTTGACTTCCAGGATAACTTTTGGGTTATTTCTCATCATAACACAAAACAGCAATGCGAATCCTTTGAGGAAATCATCGATTACATCAAGAACATTCATTAATACTTAGTTTTTATTAAAAATTTCATATACTATGCATGCATAGTATTATGCTACTCATACAATTTAATCGACTTACTACCAGATTGTTAACAAATTTTAACGTTAATAAATACTATGCATGCATAATATTTACTAAATTTGATAAAAACCTATTACCACAAAAATGATGGATAATAACAAGGAAAAAATAGAAAACGTAGATCTGGTCCTGAAACAAACTTGGCTGGCTGTATCTAAAATGTATACAGAACTGGCTCAGGAACATGATTCTACAGCAGTTCAAGCTCTCACACTTCTTAAAATAGATCCTAAAGAAGGCACAAGAAGTACTAATCTTGGTCCTAAAATGGCCATTGAACCAACATCTTTAACCAGGATTATAAAACTATTGGAAGACAATGGTTACATCTATAAGGAAAAGACAACCACTGATAAGAGAGAAGTTATTATAAAACTTACTGATAAAGGATTAAACTCCAGAAATCTCTCTAAAGAAGTTGTCGTAAGCTTTAATAAAAGAGTTATGGAAAAGATTGCTCCCGAAAAATTGGAAACCTTCAAAGAGGTTATGCATGAAATCATGAAAATTGCAAACGATCTAAATAATAGAAAATAAATTAAACTGAAACCGAAAGGTTCCATGTGACAAAATAAAAATAAACAATAAATAGTTTACAAATGAAAAGAAGAATCAAACACGTAACGGTTCTTGGTTCAGGAATCATGGGAAGCGGTATTGCAGCTCACTTTGCCAATATTGGTGTAGAAGTTTTGCTGTTGGATATTGTTCCTTTTGAATTAACTGAAGCGGAGCAAAAAAAAGGTTTGACCAAAGATGATAAAGCGGTGAGAAACAGAATTGCTGCAGAAAACTTTGAAAAACTTAAAAAGGCGAGCCCTGCACTACTCTATTCTCCAAAATTTGCAGATAGAATTAAAGTGGGGAACTTTGATGATGATTTACAGACAATAAAAAATACAGACTGGATTATTGAAGTTGTTGTTGAAAAACTAGACATCAAAAAATCAGTTTATGAAAAAATTGAACAATTCAGAAAACCGGGAACATTAATTTCTTCTAATACATCCGGAATTCCTATTCATTTTCTAACAGAAGGAAGAAGCGAGGATTTTAAAAAGTATTTTGCGGGAACCCACTTCTTTAATCCTGTAAGGTATCTTCCTCTTTTGGAGATTATTCCAACAAATGATACAGATCCTGAAATTATAGATTTCTATATGACCTATGGAGCTAAATTTTTAGGTAAAACAACTGTTTTAGCAAAAGATACTCCAGCATTCATTGCCAATAGAATTGGGGTATTCTCTATGATGGATCTTCTTCATAACGTACAAAAATTAGGTTTAAACGTTTCTGATGTTGATAAATTAACAGGCCCTGTAATTGGTCGTCCAAAATCTGCGACTTTCAGAACGGCTGACGTTGTTGGTTTAGATACATTGGTTATGGTGGCTAATGGCGTTCGCCAAAGTGGTGCTGAAGCTAATAATTTTAATGATGTATTTGCTTTACCTGATTATATCCAGAAAATGATGGATAACAAATGGTTAGGATCCAAGACTCAACAGGGATTCTATAAGAAGGTGAAGAACGCAGAAGGAAAATCTGAAATTCATGGATTAAATCTTGATACTTTAGAATATGAACTTCAAGGAAAATCCTCTTTCCCTACTCTGGAATTAACAAAAGCTATTGATAAACCAATTGACAGATTTAAAGTTTTAATTGGTGGAAAAGATAAGGCAGGAGAACTATACAGAAAATCTTTAGGAGCGTTATTTGCCTATGTCTCTCATAAAGTTCCTGAAATCTCTGATGATATCTATAAAATTGATGATGCTATGCGGGCTGGTTTCGGATGGGAAAATGGACCATTTGAGATATGGGATGCAGTAGGAATTCAGAAAGGAGTTGAATTGGCTAAAGATGCAGGATATGATGTGTCAGACTGGGCAAAAACCCTGGCAGAAAAAGGAGAAACTTTTTATAAAGTAAATGATGAGGGACAAAGTATCTATTACGATAAAAACTCTGGAAATTACAACAATATCCCAGGTCAGAATGCTTTTATTATTTTAGACAATATCAGAAAGAACAAAACACTTTGGAGTAATTCAGGTGCTGCTATAGAAGATTTAGGAGACGGAATTATCAACTTTGAGATCCGTTCTAAAATGAATTCTCTTGGAGGCGAAGTTCTTGATGGACTAAACAGAGCCATTGATTTAGCAGAAAAAGAATACGACGGTTTAGTAATCGGAAATCAAGGAACTAACTTTTCAGTAGGAGCTAATTTAGCAATGATCCTAATGATGGCTATTGAGCAAGATTGGGATGATCTGAATATGGCCATTGCCTACTTCCAGAAATCAATGATGCGGGTTCGTTATTCTTCAATTCCTGTCGTTGTAGCTCCTCACGGAATGACTCTTGGAGGTGGTTGTGAAATGACTATGCATGCAGACCGGGTAGTTGCTGCTGCTGAAACCTACATTGGTTTAGTAGAAACCGGAGTTGGTGTAATTCCTGGTGGTGGTGGTACTAAAGAATTGACTTTAAGAACTTCTAGAGAATTCCATAGTGATGATGTTAAAAATAACAGACTTCGTGAGGCTTTCATGAATATTGCCATGGGTAAAGTTGCAACATCTGCTTATGAAGCTTATGATATGGGAATCCTTGAAAAAGGAAAAGATATCGTTTCTGTAAGTAAAAACAGACAGATTGCTGAAGCTAAAAAGATTGCAAAATTATTAGCCGAACAGGGGTACACTCAGCCAATCGAACAAAAAGTAAAAGTACTGGGAAGAGACGCGCTTGGAATGTTCTATGTAGGAACAGATCAAATGTTAACAGGAAACTTCATTTCTGAACACGACAAGAAAATTGCAGATAAATTAGCCAATGTAATGGTGGGAGGAAATCTTTCTGAACCAACTGTAGTGACTGAACAATACCTATTGAACCTTGAAAGAGAAACTTTCCTTCAGCTTTGTGGTGAAAGAAAAACGCTTGAAAGAATTCAGTATATGTTACAAAATGGAAAACCGTTAAGAAATTAGGATTTTCAAAAATTAACACACACCTTGTCATTCCGTAGGAATCTAAACTACGTTAAGATGCTTCCAGCATGACAAACTAAGTGTATAATTTTTATAATTAATCAATTAATACTAAAAAAAATGTCAAAGACAGCATATATAGTTAAGGGTTTTAGAACTGCCGTTGGAAAGGCTCCAAAAGGAAGTTTAAGATTTACCAGACCCGATGTAATGGCGGCTACAGTCATTGAAAAATTAATGGCAGAGCTTCCACAATTAGATAAAAACAGAATTGATGACCTTATCGTAGGAAACGCAATGCCTGAAGCTGAACAAGGCCTGAACGTTGCCCGTTTAATTTCTTTAATGGGATTAAATACCGATAAAGTTCCCGGAGTTACTGTCAACAGATACTGTGCATCGGGAAGTGAGGCTATAGCGATTGCTTCAGCAAAAATCCAGGCTGGAATGGCAGATTGTATCATTGCTGGGGGTACAGAATCAATGTCTTATATCCCAATGGGCGGTTATAAGCCAGTTCCTGAAACAGATATAGCAAAGACAAATCCTGATTATTATTGGGGAATGGGCTATACCGCTGAAGAAGTTGCTAAGCAATATAATATTACAAGAGAAGAACAGGATCAGTTTGCTTTTGAATCCCATATGAAAGCTTTAAAAGCTAATGCTGAAGGTAAATTCGCCAACCAGATTGTTTCAATTCCTGTTGAATATAATTTCTTAGACGAAAATCAGAAAATGCAGACTAAAAAGTTTGACTTTTCAGTAGATGAAGGTCCAAGAAAAGATACTTCTTTAGAAGGTTTGGCTAAACTTAGACCTGTTTTTGCAAACGGAGGAAGCGTAACAGCCGGAAACTCTTCTCAAATGAGTGATGGAGCAGCTTTCGTAATGGTAATGAGTGAAGAAATGGTAAAAGAACTTGGTCTTCAACCTGAAGCAAGATTAGTAGCTTATGCTGCGGCTGGTCTTGAACCAAGAATTATGGGTATGGGACCAATCTATGCTATTCCAAAGGCCTTAAAACAAGCAGGCTTAGAATTAAAAGACATTGAACTGATTGAATTAAATGAGGCTTTTGCTTCTCAATCTGTTGCTATAAAAAAAGAATTAGGATTAAATCCTGATATTCTGAATGTAAACGGAGGTGCAATTGCTCTTGGTCACCCACTGGGATGTACAGGAACAAAATTAACCGTTCAGCTACTTGATGAAATGAGAAAGCGCGGAAACAAATATGGAATGGTTTCAATGTGTGTAGGAACAGGACAAGGAGCAGCTTCTATTTTTGAACTACTTTAGAACAATTTTGAATTATGAATTTTAAATTTTGGATTGAATGCAAAAGGAAAATCTAATTAAAGATATGTCATTTAATTTTGCTTTATCAATTATCGAATTATATAAAATCTGCAAATCTCAGAATGAATTTATTCTTTCAAAACAATTATTAAGAAGTGGAACTTCTATTGGCGCTAATGCTCAAGAAGCTTTAGCAGGATTTTCGGAAAAAGATTTCCTCCATAAAATGTCAATAGCAAGTAAAGAAGCTAGAGAGTCTCAATACTGGATTGATTTACTATCACAATCTAAATTAGTTCAGTTTGATGAGATAAGATATAAATTAGAGATTCAAAGTATTATAAATATTTCAACATCGATTGTTAAAACGCTTCAAGATAAGTTAAGACTGAAATCATAATTCAAAATCCACAATCTAAAATTCAAAATTAAATAACTAAAATTTAAAATAATCAATAATGAGTGATACACTTAATAAAACATTAAAAGGTGGTGAGTTTTTAATTAAAGAAATTCCCGCTAATGAAATCTTCTCTTTGGAAGAACTTTCAGAAGAGCAAAAAATGCTTCGTGATTCTGCAAAAGAATTTATTGACAGAGAAGTAATTCCTCAAAAAGAAAGATTTGAGAAAAAAGATTATGCCCTAACTGAAGAAAAGATGCGTCAGTTGGGTGAAATGGGACTTTTAGGAGTTGCTGTCCCTGAGGAATATGGTGGTCTTGGAATGGGCTTCGTTAATACTATGCTTGCTTGTGACTACTGCTCTGGAGCTAATGGTTCTTTGGCTACAGCTTATGGCGCGCATACGGGAATCGGAACACTTCCTATCCTGTTATATGGAACAGAAGAGCAAAAGAAAAAATATCTTCCGGATCTGGCTACAGGAACGAAATTTGGAGCATATTGTTTGACAGAACCGGATGCTGGTTCTGATGCAAATTCAGGGAAGACAAGAGCAAAACTTTCTGAAGATGGAAAACACTATATCATCAATGGACAAAAAATGTGGATCTCTAATGCAGGTTTTGCAGAAATATTCATTGTTTTCGCTAAAATTGATGATGATAAAAACATTACAGGTTTCATCGTAGAAAAAGAAGGAACTACAGGTCTTAGTTTCGGTGAGGAAGAGCACAAATTAGGAATCCGTTCGTCTTCTACAAGACAGGTTTTCTTTAATGATATGAAAGTTCCGGTAGAAAATCTTTTAGGTGAAAGAAACAACGGTTTCAAGATCGCTTTAAATGCTTTAAATGTTGGAAGAATTAAATTAGCTGCAGCAAACCTTGACGGACAAAGAAGAATTTTAAACCATTCTCTTCAATATTCTAACGAAAGAAAACAGTTTGGTGTTTCTATTTCAACTTTCGGAGCAATCAGAAAGAAATTAGCTGAAATGGCAACTGGGATCTTCGTTGCTGAAGCAGGATCTTACAGAGCAGCAAAAGATGTTGAAGATAAAATCAATGAATTGGTTGCTGGCGGAATGAATCACCAACAAGCTGAATTAAAAGGAGTTGAAGAATTTGCTGTAGAAGCTTCTATTTTGAAAGTTTTTGTTTCAGATTTAACACAACATACTGCTGATGAAGGAATTCAGGTATATGGAGGAATGGGATTCTCAGAAGATATGCCAATGGAAGCAGCCTGGAGAGATTCAAGAATTGCAAGAATCTATGAGGGAACCAATGAAATCAACCGTCTTCTGGCTGTTGGAATGTTGATTAAAAAAGCAATGAAAGGAGAACTGGATCTGCTTTCTCCAGCAATGGCTATCAGCAAAGAATTGATGGGTATTCCTTCATTTGATGTTCCTGATTACTCTGCATTCATGAGTGAAGAAAAAGCTATTATTGCTAACCTTAAAAAAGTGTTTTTAATGGTTTCAGGAGCTGCTCTTCAGAAGTATATGATGGATATTGAAAAGCAACAACATTTACTGTTAAATGCTTCAGAGATCCTTAACCAGATCTATATGGCAGAATCTGCTATTTTAAGAGCTGAGAAACACTTCTCTCCTGATTCTGTAGAAGCTGCAATGGCTCAATTAAATCTTTACAAAGCTGTCGAAAAAATTATCGTAGCTGCTAAAGAAGGAATTATTTCATTTGCTGAGGGCGATGAGCAGAGAATGATGCTTTCAGGATTAAGAAGATTTACAAAATATACGAACCATCCGAATGTCGTTGCTTTAACTGAAAAAGTAGCAGCACATTATATTGGAAAAGGAGCTTATTAGTCTTTTACATATAAATTTGATTTTCAAAGCGTCTCATTTTTTTGAGACGTTTTTTATTTGCATTTTTTTTTATAATTTTAAGGAAATCATAAATTAAAAATTATGGGAAAATTTATTATTTCAAAAAGAACAAACGGAGACTACCAGTTTAATCTAAAAGCCAGTAATGGGCAGGTAATTTTAACCAGCCAGGGGTACAGTTCTAAATCAGGATGTGAAAATGGTATTGAATCTGTCCGGGTAAATTCCAAGGATGATTCTAAATTCGAAAGAAAAGCATCTTCCAATGGGAAATCTTATTTCAACCTGAAAGCCGGAAATGGGCAGATCGTTGGAACAAGCCAAATGTATGAGTCGGAAAGCGGTATGGAAAAGGGAATAGAATCTGTAAAAGCCAATGCTCCAATAGCGTCCGTAGAAGAAGAAACTACCGGATAAAATAATCTAAAATAAATTTTAGAAAATGTCTTATTTATGTAAGGCATTTTCTATTTTTGTACGAATCTTTTCAAGAAAAAATGACTAAAGAAGAACTTTTACATAGAGCCATAAAGATAGCTGATAAAGCACATAAAGGTCAGACTGATAAATACCACGCTCCATACATTGCTCACGTAATGCGTGTTATGGAATATGGTAAAACTCTGGATGAAAAAATTGTAGGGGCATTGCATGATGTTGTAGAAGATCATCCTTCAGAATTTAGTCTTGATTTTCTACGTAACGAAGGCTTTCCTGAGTATGTTCTGTTTGCTGTAAGCTGTCTTACAAAATTTGATCCCGAAGAGGATTACGATGATTTTGTAAAAAGAACAGAAAGATCCCCTCTTGCAGTAGCAGTAAAATTAAATGATCTTCGCGATAATATGGATTTACGCAGGGTAAACAGAGAACTGACTCCTAAAGATATCAAAAGATTCAATAAATACCTTAAAGCCTATCATTATCTGATTGAGAAATATTAATCTGCTCCAGGGAAATCAAATGTTTTGGTATGATGATCTGTACCATCGATATTGATATTTAATGCTAAATAAATAAAGTGTAAATTCCTGTTTCCTGAAGCTTCAAATTCCCTTTGCCACAAATAACCACAGAGAACCCCAAAGTATTCATCGACCTGGTATCCGAAACCACCGTATACTCTATTTCTTGCGAAGGTAGGTTTTATTGGGCTCACTAAAAATACTTCATCGTAAGCATTGGCGAAAACGGTTCCTTTCTGTATGGTTTTAGCATTTAATGGGACACTTACATTCAAACGGTAACGGTAACGCATCCTTTGGGAACTATTATCTGTTTGAGGCTCATAAAACCAGCTCTTTTCTACACGAAAACGATTTTCAAACTTTACAATACCTTTTTTGATATCAATGACATCCTGAAGCCATACTCTGAATTCTTCTTTACTCAGACTATGATCTTTATAATTCACATATCTCCCCAGACCAACAAATGGTTTATAATTTTTTGTAAGATTATATCCTACCCCACCTTTTATTTCATAATAATCAGGATACGAGTATTCTTGATTACCACGGAGCTGCCCTTCAGCATACAGGAAAAATTTGGGATGAAATTTATAGGTAAGAGTCACTGCATTGAAGCTTGAAACATGCTCTTGAGCTTTAAAAAAAGTAATACTAAAAAGTAAGCTTAAACCTAAAAAAAGTTTCATGAAAAAAATTTCTGCAAAAGTAAAATTAATTAACCACCCCTTAATATTAAGTTTACTTAATATTAATATTGTACGTAAAACCAATATGAAACCATCTGTTAGGCATTTGAACACCAAATGTTTCTGTATATTTCGTATTCGTAATATTATTAATCAAAACATAGACAGAAAAATCATTTTTCACAAAACTGATCTTCTCATCCAATAGATTATAACTTCCAAGATTTAACCTGTCATTATATCGGTATACCAGTTCATTGGTAAAATATTGCAAGAAACTTGTTTCCAGTTTTGCTACGAACTGATGCTTTAAATTATCCAGAACATACCTTGAAACAAAATCATTGGATTTATTTTTTGTATCCAGATAAGTGTACCCTATGGCATATTTCAACCAGCCTGACAATCTGTGGCTAATTTCTGCTTCAATCCCTTTTGTATCTATATTTCTTACATTTCCGGCATACCAAATAGGAACCGAAAGAGTCTTTTTTTCCCAATCAATGGTATTTTTAGAATTACGCATAAAACCACTGATCTTAGCTAATAAACCTTTATTCTGATATTGATATCCTATTTCTGTAGATACTGCATTTTCAGGGAGCAAATCAGGGTTTCCCTGCTCCGTTGGGCTTATATAATAAAGATCTGTGAAGGTAGGAACTCTATGAACTTTGGCAATATTACCATAGATCTTGTTATTGGGATTAAAGTTATAACCTACATCTAATCCCGGATAAAAGAAATTCCCTTCCTTGGAATAATTTCCCCATGAAATTCCTGGTGTAATATTCAGTTTTTTATCTAATAATGAAAAATTATGTTCAAAGAAAATCTGGGAAACAAAACGGTTTCTATTTCCTAAATTATTACTTGCCAAAAGTTCTTTTCTTAACTCAATTCCAACACCAGTTATTCCCAATCCCCATGAATAGCTTGAGTTGACTTGCCCTCCTACATTGTTTCCAATGTGCATATTTCTGTATCCATCAGGTTTTTGCCTGTCATATAAATACATATCCTGTCCTCGTCTCCAGTACACATTAGAATTTAATTTTAATTTTCCGAAGGATTGTTGATGAGCTAAACTAATCACGGAGGCCTGAAGCTCCTCATATTGTTCAGTTGCTTTTGGAGAAGCATAAAATCCATTAGCCCCAAATTTCTTTTCTGAAATACCGGCCTGTAGCCTTAAGTCACCATTCTTAATAGCTAATCTGCTTTGATAAAAAACATTTCGTATTTCATAATCAGTGTTATGCATGAAACCTTGGGAGGTTGCAGAATTGGCCTGTAAAGAATTAGAAAATTTTTCATTTCCCAACTGAGCATTCAGTCCAAATCCATAGGTTTCATAATCCCCACCTTCAGCGCTTATCTTTACTCTTTTTCCAGGATTTGTTTTGGTAATGATATTAATGACTCCTGCATAAGCATTCTGCCCAAATCTCCTGGCAGCAGGACCTTTGACTATTTCGATTCTTTCAACATCTTCAAGATCTATAGGAATATTAAGAGAATTGTGCCCCGTTTGCGAATCATTCATTCTAATCCCATTTAATAGAAGAAGAACCTGTTCGGATGAACTTCCCCGAAAAGCGACATCACTCTGAACGCCATTTGCTCCTCTCCTTCTGATATCCATTCCGGGAACCTGTTGAAGGATTTCATCAATACTTTTCGCAGGAGAATTGGTAATCTCTTCTTTTGAAATAACAGTGATATTCTGATTGGCATTTTTATATGGAGTTGAAATAAATTTACCTTGAAATTCAACAGTTTCTATATCTGTGGTTTTTTCCTGCGCTTCAGTTATTACTATCAGACCAAGAAAAAATACAACGCCCAGCTTTTTCATCATATCCTTTAATTTTTAAGATTTTTTTAAGATTTCCAAAAATAGATGACTTAGACAACACTCACAAATGATTATTATCATAGATGTTGCCAGCGCATCAATAAAAATGAGATTTGGTATTTATAAAAAATAAAGATGCAGTGGATGCTGCATCTTGTGTGGGGGAATTATCTTTTTCTCATTAAATGTGTAACAAGGTCTCTGAATAATTTTACCATCGCTTTATTACATATTTATAGGTGCAATTTTAAATAATTTTGAAACACAAAACAATAGCTTAACTTAAAAAAACATAAAAAATCATAAAATTTATTCAAAATAAAAAACTTTAAACTACTAACTAAATATTTCGCTTACAGATGTTTAATTTTTTAAACCCATATATCCCTTATTAACTGATAAAAATGAGAGGTAATTAAAACACCTTGTTTAATAAAAGTCATTTGAAAATAAATGAGGTTGCTGGATTATTGAAAAAATCAATATATTTTTTTTATTAATGAACATAATAGCATTTGTATTTTAATCCCATCCTGATTTGATATTTAATTACGAAAATATTAACAGTCTGTTTAATAGATTTTTTGAATGGCAATGGGAATAATTATAGAAGAAAAATCCACCAAAAATTCGTATTTTTGTTGGTCTTAATTTTACTATGGCATCAATTACAGAAATAGATATAAAAAAACAGGTATTTGTTAAAAACGCACACCTTAACAACCTGAAAAACATCGATGTATTAATCCCCAAGAATAAACTGATTGTCATTACCGGAGTATCGGGAAGTGGAAAATCTTCTTTAGCTTTTGACACCATTTATGCGGAGGGACAAAGACGTTATGTTGAGAGTTTAAGCTCATATGCACGACAGTTTTTAGGTAAACTGGAGAAACCAAAAGTGGATGATATTAAAGGATTGGCTCCTTCTATTGCTATCCAACAAAAAGTAATTTCTTCCAATCCCCGTTCTACGGTTGGAACTTCCACGGAGATCTATGATTACATGAAGCTTCTATTTGCCCGAATTGGAAAGACCTACTCTCCGGTTTCTGGTGAAGAGGTAAAAAAAGATTCAGTGACTGATGTAGTAGATTATATTAAAGCATCGAAAAAAGATACGTCTTTTCTTTTAACAGCTCCTTTGGAATATGATACAGACAATTTCACTGAAAACTTAAATGTCTTAAAACTGGCTGGTTTTACAAGACTTGAGATCAATGACAATGTTGCCGGAATTGAAGATCTTGAAAGTTTTGGATTTACTCCTGAAAAAGGAATGGTTATCAACCTTGTTATTGACCGTTTCGCTTATGAGGAAGATGAAAGTTTTCTTCAAAGATTAGCAGACTCTATACAGATGGCTTTTTATGAAGGCCGGGGATATTGCTCTCTTAAAAATATAGAAACAGGGGCAGCTAAAGAGTTTTCCAATAAATTTGAATTGGACGGGATTGAGTTTCTGGAACCCAATGTTCATTTTTTCAGCTTTAATAATCCTTATGGTGCTTGTCCTACCTGTGAAGGGTATGGAAAAGTAATTGGAATTGACGAGGATCTTGTGATTCCAAATAAAACACTTTCCATTTATGAGGATGCAGTGGTTTCCTGGAGAGGTGAAACAATGAGTGAATGGAAAAAAGCATTTATAAAAAAAGCTGGTGAATTCCCTATTCATAAACCCTACCATCAACTAACCAAGGAACAGAAGAATTATTTATGGAAAGGAGATGGCAGCAGCAGTTTCCCATCGATCAATAATTTCTTCAAGATGCTTGAGGAGAATTTATATAAAATTCAATACCGTGTCATGCTTTCGCGTTACCGTGGAAAAACCCTTTGTCCAACCTGCGAAGGATTACGACTTCGTGAGGAAACGAGTTGGGTAAAAATTGACGGACACAACATTCAGTCTACTATTGAATTACCTTTAGATGAACTTTCCCCTTTAATCAATAGTTTAAAAATTTCAGATCACGATCGTGATATTGCCAAAAGGCTTTTGTATGAAATTACGACCCGTTTGGATTTTTTATTAAAAGTAGGATTAGGATATTTAACGATAAACAGGACTTCAAATACCCTTTCAGGAGGTGAAAGTCAGAGAATTAACCTGGCAACCAGTTTAGGAAGCTCATTGGTGGGTTCTATTTATATTCTGGATGAACCTTCTATAGGACTACACTCCAGAGATACAGAAAATTTAATTGGAGTTTTAAAAAATCTTCGAGATCTGGGCAATACCGTTATCGTTGTTGAACATGATGAAGATGTGATGAGGGCTGCAGATTATATTATTGATATAGGCCCTGAAGCCGGCTATCTGGGTGGTGAGTTGGTTTTTGCAGGAGATTATAAAGAATTGAAGAATGCTGATACTTTAACCTCTAAATACTTAACAGGAAAATTGGAAATTAAGGTTCCTGAAAAAAGAAGAAAGGCTAAAGAATGGATTTATATTAAAGGGGCAAGACAGAATAATCTGAAAAACATTGATGTAGATGTTCCATTGGAAAGTCTGGTTGTTATTTCGGGAGTTTCAGGAAGTGGTAAATCTACTTTAATGAAAGAAATCCTTACGAATGACATCCAGATACAATTAGGAATGGGTGGTAAAAAAGGAGATTATGATTCTGTAGAATTCCCTAAAAAACTCATTAAAAATATAGAGCTGATCGATCAGAATCCAATTGGAAAATCTTCGCGTTCAAACCCTGTTACTTATCTTAAAGCTTATGATGACATCAGGGATCTGTTTGCTAAACAGAAGATGTCTAAAATGATGGGTTATAAACCAAAACATTTCTCTTTCAATGTAGATGGTGGAAGATGTGACGAATGTAAGGGAGAGGGAGTGATCAATGTTTCCATGCAGTTTATGGCAGATATCGAATTGGAATGTGAAACCTGTAAAGGAACACGTTTCAAGAATGAAATTCTTGAAGTAAAATTTGATGAGAAAAATATTTCTGATATCCTTCATATGACAGTGGATGAAGCTCTTGAATTTTTCAAAGAGAATCATGAAGAAAAGATCGTTACAAAACTAAGACCTTTACAGGATGTTGGTTTGGGATATTTGCAGCTTGGACAAAGTTCATCTACTCTTTCAGGAGGTGAAGCACAACGTGTAAAACTGGCCTCATTCTTAGTAAAAGGAGTAACAACAGATAAAACCCTGTTTATTTTCGATGAACCTTCAACAGGTCTTCATTTCCATGACATTCAGAAATTACTGAAGTCCCTTCAGGCGCTGATCGATCTTGGACATTCTGTGATTGTTATTGAACACCAACCTGATATCATTAAATCTGCGGATCATGTTATTGATATTGGTCCCGAAGCAGGAAAATATGGTGGTGAAATTGTTTTTGCAGGAACACCTGAGGAATTAGCAAAAGATAAAAAATCTCACACAGCAAAATATATTAAAGAAAAGCTGGAGAGTTAAATATAAATAGAGAGTCAAATTGACTCTCTATTTTTTTAACAATAGTTTAAACCATTCTTGGTTTAAGATAAATTATACAAAAAGGGACTTTGTTTAATGTAAGTTCTGTCATCAATTTGAGAAGTTAAAAACTCCGCTAAATCTGTAGCACTTATGTTCTCTCCTTTACAATCTTCAAGATTTGTCTCGGTTTTAAAACTTTCAGAAGTTTGAATAATTAAAGGAAGTCTTATTAAAGTCCAATCCAGATTGGTTTTTGTAAGAATCTCATACTCTGCCTGTCTGTCTTTTGTGGTTTTTGGATAGTTTTGATACATCCATTCTGTTGCCTGTTTCACCTTAATGCTTTTCTTATCAAAAGGAGTATCTACATTCAAACCCGCTATTACGATATATCTTTTAATTCCATGCAAGGCCATTGATCTGGTAATATTCTCTGCGGCATCACTAAATATAGATTCTTCTCCCACAGGTTGACTCAAAGTACTCATTACAACACTACAATCTTTAATCAAGGTATTGACTGAGTGATAATCTCTTGCATCTCCTTTTACGATTTCAATTAAAGGATGTTCAAGTTTAAAATTTTCTGGAGTTCTTAATAATAATTTCATCTTGTATCCTTTTTCTAAAAGATATTGCACAAGATATTTTCCCGATTTTCCGGTTCCACCGATTACGGCAATTGTATTTGTTTTCATAATGTTCTCTTTATTGTTATAAATAGACTAAAAGCACAAATTCTTAAATAGATAATTTGTCTTTAGTTTAAAAAATAAATAATAATGGGTTCAGGAATTTTGAACCTTAAGTACCAAGCTTCGAATGGCGCTTGAATGGGTGTGCTATTTATAAAGAGATATTAATGAAGCAAATGTAATCTTTTATTTTAAAACAACATGGTGAATAAATTCAATCTGAATTTTCATTAAATTTATTCAACGAATAAAGAATTACATTATATTTGTTATCAATTGTCATGCAGCCTGTTACCTCAATTCATGAAGTAAAACAAATCATAATTTATTACTAAATCGTTGCTTTTAAACCAAATTCAAAATATTATGAAACCATTTACCGTAAACATTTCACAAACTGTTCTCGATGATCTGAAAAACCGCATTCAAAATACCCGCTGGCCTGGAGAGGCTGAAGGTTCCGGCTGGCATTTTGGTACCAGTGAAAAATACTTAAAAGAACTTGCTGATTACTGGATGGATAGATATGACTGGAAGAAGTATGAACAACAGCTGAATCAATATCCACAGTATATGGTAGAAATTGATGGGATACAAATTCATTTCCAACATATAAAAGGTAAAAGCAGCAACTCAAAGCCGTTGTTATTAACTCACGGCTGGCCAGATAGCTATTATCGCTTCCACAAGATCATTCCATTGCTTACCGAAGGGGAACAAAGCTTTGATCTCATTATCCCTTCTATTCCTGGATTTGGATTTTCTGATAAAACAGCTGTTAGCAGTGAAGATGTTGCAGGCTTGTGGAGAAAGCTCATGACCGAAATATTAGGTTATAAAACGTTTTTTGCCGCAGGTGGTGATGTGGGCATGGGTGTTACCAAAGCTTTGGCTTCTAAAGATCCGGATGTTGTTGCGGCTGTCCATTTCACTGATCTGGGTTATCCCATGGGACAGGAAGATCCCAACAGCATGACTGAAGAAGAGCAACAATTTGCTCAGTTTGTTCAGCAATGGTGGTATAGTGAGGGTGCTTATGCAATGGTTCATTCTACCAAACCTCAATCTTTGGCCTATGCACTTAACGACTCTCCTATTGGATTGGCATCATGGATCATTAGTTTTGGAAATGCGGGGGCTCCACCCGAATTAATTGAAACAGCATTTGGTGGAAAAGATGAACTTCTTACCAATATTATGATCTATTGGATTACTCAGACAATAGGCTCATCCATGAGAATGTATAAAGCTGATGCTATTGCACAATGGGGAGGTTCCCAACCTTTACAAAAAAGCAATGTTCCTGCAGGAGTTGTTGTTCTTCCTCGTGAAGCACAATTTCCCCGTGAATGGGCGGAAAGATTTGTAAATGTAGTACGTTTCAACAAATTAGATAAGGGCGGCCATTTTGCTGCTTTAGAAATACCACAGGCTTTTGCAGATGAATTGAAATCTTTCTTTTATTCTTTGAAATAATATATTAAACAGAATAATTGAAATAAACAACCATCTTTGCATTCTTTTAATAGTACCATGAAATACAAATTATTTTTCTTGCTTCCAGTTATTCTATTTTTAATCAATTGTTCTTCAAAAAAGATCATTGATTTGAAAGGTCCTTATGACGTACAACTTGATACTTTAAAGATGTATGACAAGAATAGAGACCGTTTGATTCCCGTTGCTTTCTATAAACCTAAAAACAAAAAGAAGATCTCAAATCAGGAGGTTATTATTTTCAATCATGGATATGGTGCCAATCAGGGTGGGGATTATCTAAAATATTCATATCTGACTAATCAGCTGGCTTCAAAAGGATATTTTGTGGTAAGTATTCAACATGAACTTCCAACTGACCCATTGATTCCGACGGATGGCAAGCCACAGAAAGTACGAATGCCATTCTGGGAAAGAGGAACTGAGAATATTCTGTTTGTCTTGAATGAACTTAAAAAAAGCAACCCTAATCTCGATTATAAGCATTTAACCTTAATGGGTCACTCTAATGGTGGTGATATGGTCGCATTGTTTGGAAATAAATATCCTGATTTGGTCTATAAAATTATTACCATGGACAATAGAAGAATGTACCTTCCCAGAGCTTTTCATCCTAAGATCTATACTTTGCGCTCAAATGATTACCCTGCTGATGAAAAAGTATTACCTACAATAGAAGAACAAAAAAGATACAATATCATTGTACAAAACACCAGTATTAATCACGGAAAAATGGATGATAAAGGTAATGCAGAAGAAAGAAAAACACTGAACAATTTCATTGATAAATACCTTGAAGAAAATTAAATACAGACTTATCCACAAAAAAATGTGGATAACTTGTGAATTTTAACATTTAATTCATGTTTCGTATTAAAAATATTCCTACATTTACTATGTAATACAACTGAAATGAAATCATTTTTTGCTTTTTTCAGCTTTGAAATTGCAATTAAATTTGAAATAAAAATTTAAGCACAGCATTGTCGGCTGTGCTTTTTATTGTTGTCTAATTAAAAAAATGAGATGTATTTATCTACTGGATCCGCTTCTAAAGAGCGGATTCTTTTGTTTAAATACGACTACTCCCGCTCAAATTTCTTTAAAGATCCATTTTCTGTCAATTCAATCGAATACCGTTCTCTACTTCCGTTAATGGTTGTAGGATACCATCTCAGCTTATTATTCCAAACCGAAATATAAATATTGGTTACTGGTTTTGCTCCTTCAATCTGCGATACCTTATCATTATAAATCGCTGCAGCTTTCGCTATGTTCCTAAAACTTACTTTTTGTAAAGGAACCAATCTGCTTTTAATATCATCTTTTACAGACAGCTGCTCAGGTTTTGGCTCAGACCAAATACCATTTTTATAATCATAATTATCTACATATTCAGGATTCTTTGGATGTTGAAGCATAACATGAATATTGCCATCATCATAAAAATAAACCAATGAATAAATAAAAATTTCTTTTCCCATGTACTGAGGAAGCTTTCTTAGGGCTTCCTCAGCTTTATTTAATTCTATTTCATTGGTCAGAAAATCAGTGTTTTTACCTTCTTGGCGTCTTTGTACATGGGTTGTTGTATGTTTTTCAAGTATCGTTGTCACAAGTTGCTGAGCATCCTGAATCTGCTTTTCTACAGCTGGATCAAATGGACTTGGAGGAGGTAATTCCTCTTTTTTTGCATTGACCTCCGTGGTATCAGCCACAGGCTTAAGTGTGTCTTTAATACTTTTGGAAATCTGCTCACAGCTTGTTAAAAAAATACTGCTGATAACTATAATAATTGATTTTTTCATGGTGTTAGCTTATTTCTTCTAAATCTGCAGCAAATGCGATACGGTCCGGATTTTCCTTTAAGTAAAAGATCTCCATAGTCTCCTGTTTCAAACTGCCCAGATCAAGGAGATTTACAATTCTTTTTAATTCCGTTCTTCTTGTTTTATTCTGATAATCAACAAATTCAAGTTTAAACAAAACCATGGGCTGTGCATTGATATAAGTTCCGGTCTGATTAGCACTGAGCAGCTTTGCAGTCGTTTTTAGTCCTTTAAATTTAATCAGTTCAGCTTTACCTTTCTTACCACCCTCAAATAATCTAAAAATAGAAGGCAACCCTACTCTATACAATAAAAGTATCGCAGGACAAAGAATCAAAGGATGCCAGAAGACTATAAAACGCCAACCCATCCCTGCATTTTCTGTTTGATAAGAATAGATATAATAGCCTGCAATAAGTGCAACCAATGTTAACCAACCCAAAATGATAAGAAAGACAACAAGTATATTGATGGTCGCTACTGTTCCTGCAAAAATAAAATAAGGTACTTTTTTCATTTCCTTATCAATAAGAATATCTACTTTTTTACCTGTTTCGAAACGACGCTGCTGAGGTTTAGAGTCATTTACAGCTGCTTTTTGTATAATATCGGTATCAACTAGATTTTTAAATAAAAGTCGAAGTTCATAAGAATTATATTTAGCATTATCTTTAGAAATTTTTACGGCTTCGATTATGTCAGCTTTTCTCGGAACTCCATTTCTATTTAAATAATCAATATTTCTTTTGGCTATAAAATTAGATAATACCCATTTACGAAAATACCCAATCAGAATGATGATCCACAATATGACAGATAATGTTAGAATGCCTAACACAAGCCATGGATTTGTATCTGTGAGTGAAGGCGGATCATCACTTTTGATGTTATAATACAAAAGCATAGGAAATGGAATTGCAAAAAACAGCATGTAAAGCATCCAGAATATAGCAAAGCCTTTTTTCATATTTTTTTATTTGGTGATTGGTGGATCTTATTTCATCTTAAAGTTACTTCTTATTTACAAATTCAAGGATAGGATTTAATATGTTTTCTATATATTCCGTTTCTCTTGCAGTGCTTTTCTTACCTCCTGAAAAAGTATCGCTAATTGGATAATTCTTTATAAACTGTTTTTTCTTTTTGCCTATAGCATAGGCCATTTCTCCATATTCTGCTGTGTTGATAATGGCCATTTCATCCAATGCCATTAACCTTTTTCTTATTGATAATATATAGATCTTGTAAATGCTATTTGTTTTTTTATCAAACAGGAATTTAACACTGCCCCGGAAAATAAAATCATATATCGCGTAAAAGAGCATTATCCCACCGATACCATATAAAATATACCTTATATTGTAATCCAATTGAGTAAAAAACGGAACAAAACAAAAGATGATAACCGATAAAAAAGTGAATATCCTTATCTTGGGTAAGTATCCGAAATAAGGCCTTATAATCAGCTCTGTAGATGTTATTTCCAATTGATATTTATTCATTGCAGTGTCCTGTTATTTCTCTTCAATATCCATAATGTCACTAATTTCATTAATGGCATTCTGTGCTGTTTTCGAGCTGAATAATCCTACAATAATTGGAACTCTTTTTTCTTTACCATCTTGGTCGAATATGAAGAAAGCAGTGCTGTCCAGGGTAATAAAAAGATATTTTCCTGTCAGTACATAAAATTGTACAAAGTCTTCAAAACGATAAATAGCCTCACCACTAATGATGTTGTTTTTATGAGTTATTGTCTTAGACTGTGTGTCTATCACTAACCGCTTTGTTGTTTTTAATAAATTGACAAGAGCAAAAAATACAAATAAGAGAGCAGCCCATAATCCGATCTTTTTTTCTGGTGGAATAATACAATATAAAGCGACACCTATAGCAAGGCATGCAAACACCCGTAAGACAGCAGTTGACATTTTAGTTTTCAAATGAAATCTATTGCCTTCCTGTGTAAAATATTTGTAATCGTTCATCTCAGTTGTTCTTTACGATGGATTAACCGATAAAAGCAAATTTATCCTCAAACATTTTTCCAAATAGAGGAACAGGCTTTTCAGCATTGTTAGCCGCATTGATAATTCCTAATATCCAGAATATCATAATCAGAAGTCCTACAATTCCTAAAAAACCTAATGCTGGCGATATAGAAACAAGGATTCGCATTACAATATTAAAGAGGATACTGATGATCATAAGTCCCAATGACTGTCTTAAATGATATTTAAGCAGAGAATCTGCGTTGTCTTTTCCTATAAGATAAGCTATGATCCAGCCAAAAGGAGTAATATAGGAAATGATAGATAAGGTCTTGTTATTCATAATTTGATGATTAATTGTTAGCATTATTACTGTTACAAATATTCATTCAATAGCTGACAATTTCCAAATTTTACTATTCTACAAAGCATCTACTCATTAGGAAGACTGCGTCTACAATGTGTCTACAGAAATTAAACAAATCTGATTTACAACATATTACAACAAACCACAAACCACTATATTTATTGACTTTTATGTGTAGAATTAACAATTTGTCTTAATTTTAGGGATATGAAACCTGTCCGCTATCAATTGTTTTTATTTATGTGTTTATGCGTAGGCTTAAACAGTTTTGCGCAAAATATATATCTTGACAGCCTGCAGTTGGCCATCAATAATACTGACCTCCCTGAAAAAGAAAAACCTGTTTTATTGAACCGGCTTGCAGAAGTTTACCGGATAAACAGAAATTATTCTGCTGCAGAAAGTAACGCGAGACAAAGTGCCCGTATAGCTTTGCATTACAAAAATTACATTGAAGCTACAAAAGCTTATACACTTATTACTGTTATAAAAGCTAATAACGAGCAGTTGACCTCTTTGAAACAAACCAGTGATTCAGCCTTGGTATACGCTCAACAGGCTAAAAATCCTGTAGCGATGGCTTACGGATATTATGCACAGGCTTTTTTATATAAAACGCTGGATGATCCACAGAAAAAAATCAAGTTTTGTCAACTGGGATTAAAAGAACTGGAAAAGTCACCTGATCCTTATATTGCGGCAAAACTGTATTACCAGCTTTATGCTGCTTATTCCAATTGGAACAATGTACCACAGGCTAATAAATACGCTCTCAAAACGACCGAAAATGCATTAAAAACAAAAGATTACAACCTACTGAGTAATTCTTATGCAGCATTATCAGTAGCTCATGAATATAACTACAATGCCACTAAAGAAAAAAAGGAACTTGACAGTGTATTATTTTATCTAAAAAAATCAGAAGCCCTCTACCTTAAATACCCAACACAGGTATCCAATTATACATATGCCATCACTTGCATCAACATTGCAAATGTCTACTTCAAATATTTCCCCGTCAATGATAAAAATGCTGAAAAAAATGCCATTTATTATGCTCAAACAGCTGGAAATATTTTAAAAAATAATCCCAATGCTTCAGAAGTTAAAGCGAGCAGTTTGGGTTTATTGAGCGAATATGCATCACGAAGTGGCAACACTAGTTTAACGGAAAGCTACTTATTAGAGGCCTACAATCTTATGAAAGCTGATCAGCATCCCTATTACTACACACTAATCAATATCACCCGATCCTTATCCATTTTTTATAAAAAGCAGGGTAATTTTGAGAAAGCCATTGCCTTTCAGGAAGAAGTAACTGAGTACAGCAATAAGAATTTTAATCAGGAACAGGCACTGAATTCTCAAAAACTGGAAATACAATTTGAAACTGAAAAGAAAAACAATGAGGTAAAAATTTTAAAAGAAAGAGAAGCAAGTCGTAAAATACAAAACTATTTATATGTCTGCATTGTGATAGCTTGCTTGCTGGGGTTGCTCTTTATGTTCCGGTCATATCATTTTAAATTGCGTCTGTCTTTAGAGCGTGAAAAGCAGCTGCAGTTAGAAAAACAGGAATCTGAAATGCAGATGAAGTTAGAAAAAGAGGAACAGGCGAGATTAAAAGCGGAACAGCAATTACTGGAAGCTCAACAGCAGCAATTGCAAAAGGAGGCAATGGCCAATGTCCTTCAACTGGAACATAAAAACCGTATGTTGCATACCATAAAAGATAAACTGGCTGATGATAATTCATTAAATATGCAAAAGATCGTAAGAGAAGAAATGGTTCTGGATAATGATTTTGAAGGCGCTAAACTACAAATCCAGCAGATACACCCGGACTTTTTTAACCTCATCAATGAAAAAGCACAAAAAAAACTTACCCTTTTAGATATGAAGCTTTGTGCTTATCTCTATCTTAAAATGGATACCCGGCAGATCTCACAGCTCATGCATATTGAACCTAAAAGTGTACGAATGAGCCGTTATAGAGTTAAACAGAAATTAGGACTGGAGAAAGATGATGATCTCAACTTATTTTTACAAAGTGTAGGCAATTGAAACAAGTGATTATTTCTCACTTAATTTTTTAATCACTTATTGTATTCCGTCTATTCTTTTTATTTTTAAATATTAAAATTAAACCATGAAAAAAACAATAGTGAGCATTTCCATTTTACTGAGTGGAATCTTTATACAGGCTCAATTACTAAATCCAGGTTTTGAAAAAACTGAAAATAATTATCCCACAGACTGGAGCAATAAAATCCTTGATCTCTATGAGATGAAGGCAGATAATGTAGTTAAACATTCTGGTACAAATTCATTACAGATCTCAAGTAAAAAAGAAAGTGCCAATGAATTACAAACTTTTTCACAGAAAGTCCCTGTTCCTGGAAAAGGCTTAAGAAAGATAGAAATCAGTGCTTATATCAAATCAGAAAATGTACAAGGAAATATTGCACTTTGGACACAGGTTCGTGATGAGAAAAAAAACATGATTGATTTCGCAAATTCTGTTACACAGAATCATAAAGTAAGTCCTAATGAAGATTGGAAAAAATATTTCTTAGAATTTATATTAGATGATCAGGCAAATTACTTTGTACTAGGAGGCTTTTTAATGGGAGGTGGAAAAGTTTGGTTTGATGATTTTTCAGTTTCAGAGATTCCATTTTCTGGAAAACCAGCCTCTAAACCAGCTATAAAATATATTGATGAATTTAAAAGTATTGTAAAAAGAAATTCAATTTTTAAAGATAAAATAGACTGGAACACATTGGAAGCAAATCTGCAAAAACTTTCTAATGGAATGGAAACAGTGGATGACACTACTCCAGCGATCCAATATATTATGAAAGCATTAAACAATGCAGGTGATAATCACTCTTTCATTGATAATAAGGAATATTCTGAGGAGAAAAAAAGCAATAAGAGTTCTCCGATTGAACCTGAATCAAAATTGTTGGATAAAAACATCGGTTACGTTATGGTTCCTGGGTTTTCTTCTTTAAATAAGGAAGTAGGTAATGCATTTGCAGAAAAAATTCAACATATGATTGAAACGTTGGATTCTGAAAATACGATCAAGGGATGGATTGTTGATCTAAGACCAAATACAGGAGGAAATATGTATCCGATGATCACCGGCTTAGGACCATTGACTGGTGAAGGTACCCTGGGTTACTTTACAAAAGATGGAAAAAGCAAAAGTGATTGGAGTTATAAAAATGGAAAAAGCTATAATGTCAAAGTTTCCAAACCTTATACGCTTAAAAAACAAGATCAGAAAATTGCTGTTTTAATAGGCCCAAGTACGGCTAGCAGTGGTGAAGCTACAACGATTTCGTTTATAGGAAAAAAGAATGTTAAGACTTTTGGACAACCTTCTGCCGGGCTTACGAGTGCTAATCAGGCTTATAGACTCAGTGATGGAAAGACCCTTCTCTTAGCAATAACTTATGAAATGGACAGAGCAGGAAAAAAATATATGGGAAAGATAGAGCCTGACGTCCTTATAACTCCATCCACTGACAAAAATATCGATGCTGAGATACAAAAAGCATCTGTATGGATTTTAGAATAAATAAAAAGGCTTCGATTATGGAAGCCTTTTATATGAGTTTAAGAATTACTCTTTTTTAAGAACATACATACTTGAAAACAGTTTATTGTCGTTAAATATCAAATTGATTTTATAGGTAGGGTTTTTAATCTCTAAATAATTGGAATACTTTAATCCGGTATCGCCAATGATATCATTTTTACCGATAACCTTTACTACATCCTCTCCTTTCATTCCTTTTTTTAACTGATTTTCAAATGATGTCTCCACCGCTTCAAAGTCATTAATAGAATAGCCTTTTAAAATATTATTCTTTTGATCATTCTCTCCGTTTTTACCTGCTGTAAAATAGAAATAGAAATTATTGTATTTGTTTTCATGCATAACTTCCTGTAAACCTCCCTTGGGGTTCAATGTAATCACTCTTTCAAAGTTTTTGCTGGTGAAAGACTTAACGAAATCAGCTTCAGTTGATGTACCAAGTCTAAGGTCATTAATATTCCAGTTCTTATCAATTTTTAAGACCGGTTTGTTTTTAATATCCTTTGAGTCTGTCCTGTTCTTCGTTAATTCTTTAGTGTATGCTTCGTGATCACATCCTCCAAAATCAATAAGACCATTCATGCTATCCCAATAGCAGTTTTTAGATAGATTGGATTTATTTAAGATAATGAGCCTGTCATAGTCCGGTGCATAGAAAATATACTTATTCTGTTTTCTCACATTCCAATACAGACCATTATCTGTATTAGGGTTCTTGGTCCCCTTTCCATATTGGCTTTCAAGTTTTTTCAGGATCTCTTTTTTAAGAGTTGGTGTTTGCATTTCCATTCTGAATCCATAAATGGTAGGATCTGCTTTGTATTCTTTTAAAATTTTAGCAAGCTCTGTTTTGTCTTTAAATCCCTTCATATCAAAGTGCCCTCCACCAAACTTGGTAATGCTATCTGTTTTGAGCCGCTCAGAATTAATCTGAAGAAATACTTTTTGTCCCTTTAGATCAATTCCATCAAATGTATATTTTCCCGGGTTATCCATTTCTATCAAAAGGCCATACGCATACTCAACTGTTTCTACACCGATCATATTTTTATCGTTAAAGTCTACGATCTTTTCAATCGGTTCATCTAAATTCAGTTTGAAAAGATCTACTTTTTCTTGACCATTGCACGCAAGCATTAAAAATAAAAAAAAGAGATAGGATAAATATTTCATGGTATTGGTTAATTTTATTTCTAAAACACCAATATAAGAAGAAATAATGATTAGACTTCAGTTTAAATCAGGCATTAAACTGACGCAGGTGGTGATCCATATGTTTATATACAAAAATACCCAATTCATAAGGTTTCATCCTTCCAAAAAAATTATGAATAAAATCGGGATTCGAATAATTTCCATAGGCCTCGATCTGTTCCATCCATATCTTCTTCTGTTGCTCAAGGTTACCATCTAGTCCCTTGATGGCAAAATTTCCTGCCGGAATATTCTTATCCATTGGTTTATCATTTTTCACCAAGCTTCTTAAAGCCATTTTCCCAAATATTTTCCCCATAAATTCCTGTTTATAACCTTGCTTATCTACACCCAGAATCCAATCATTCCATATGGTACAGTGCTTGGTCATCTGATAAAGATTCATTTTTCCCCACTGAGCTGTATTCTTTTCCGTAAGGGAATTTATCCTTTTGATCAATTCTTGTCTGGTTGTATTTTCAAATATTGTTTTCATAACTGATTTTTATGTAAAATTAGAAGGTTTGGAAACGGGATCCGCAACGGTTAAATGACAACAAGCAGTGTATTTTGTGCCATTTTTTTACGTATTTTTGAGTACACAAGCATATCTACCTATGAAACATATTTCAATAATAGTGTATGAAGATGCAATGCCTACCGCACTATCTACTACAACAGCACTACTTACCAGCGCCAATGAAGCAGCATTAATAAAAGGAATGCCACCTCCCTTTCAGATAGAATTGGTGGGTGTTCATCATAAAAATGTACAGTCAAGTCTGCCTATGCAATTTAGCTG
The DNA here is from genome assembly GCF_018613715.1 of Chryseobacterium sp. ISL-6. Classification (GTDB taxonomy): domain Bacteria; phylum Bacteroidota; class Bacteroidia; order Flavobacteriales; family Weeksellaceae; genus Chryseobacterium; species Chryseobacterium paludis. The sequence continues at coordinate 591,880 of NZ_JAGGPT010000001.1, forward strand.
TAGTAAAACGCTGTCTGATGAATTTGACACTGATGTTGTTATCATTCCGCCAATGAAGGCCGGACCTGAGGACATCAATACTATATTATCTAAGAACTCAAAACTGATTGATTGGGTCAAGAAAATGTACGAACAGAAATCTGAGATCATTAGTCTTTGTACAGGGGCTTATTTCCTTGCCGAAAGTGGTCTTCTGGATAATATGCCTGCTACTTCTCATTGGAATGCAATAGAAGATCTTCAGCAAAGGTATCCTTTAATTGATTTCAAACCGGATCATGTGGTCACCCATTCAAAAGCGATCATTACTGGTGGTGGTGGATTTTCATCGTTAAATGCCCTTTTGTATTTTATAGAAAAAAACTGTGGCAAAGAGATATCGGTTTCTTTAAGTAAATATTATGAACTCGATTACGGAAGGACCTCTCAGAATATTTTTACGATTTTCTCCGGACAACGCCGGCACGATGATCATGATATCCATATCGCTCAAAGCTATATAGAGAAGGAATTTACTACAGAGATCTCAGTAGAACAGGTCGCCAGTCAGGTGAATATGAGCAGAAGAAATTTTATCCGTCGATTTAAAAATGCGACCTCACTAAATCCTATAGAATATATTCAAAGGGTAAAAGTAGAGGCTGCAAAAAAAGCACTGGAAGCCGGAGAGAATAATATTGCTGATGTTACCTACAGTATGGGCTATAATGATCTTAGAACTTTCAGAACTGTATTTAAAAGAATTACTGGATTAACCCCTATAGACTATAGAAATAAATATAAAAGTCAGGAAATAGCTTAGGTAGAAGTTTGATTTATGAAGTACCAAAACGATAATTTTTATATAATAACCGGAGGTCCGGGTGTTGGAAAGACAACAATTCTCAAGCAACTCGAAAAGATGGGATACCTTACTGTATCGGAAGATGCCAGAAAGATCATACAGGAACAGGTACAAAATCATGGTAATGGTCTTCCCTGGAAAGATAAAGAACTGTATACACATCTCATGATCAATGCATCAGTATATAGTTTTAAAGCCATATCAAATGATAAAAGGAATATTGTATTCTTTGACCGTGGGATTGTAGATGCATTTTGTTATGCTGAAATGATAGACTTAGTGATCTCTCCTGACATGAAAGATATTACCGAGACTTACCGTTATAATCATAAAGTTTTCATTCTTCCGCCGTGGCCGGAAATTTATGAAACTGATGATGAAAGAAAACAAACCTGGGAAGAAGCTGTTGCAACTTATGATGCGATGAAAAATACCTACTCTATTTATGGGTATCAAACCATTGATGTTCCTTTGGAAACGGTTGAGAACAGGGTTAAATTTATTTTGGATAAAATTGTAAATCCCTTATAATAACCAATCATTCAAATTCTTTTTCGAACTTTTTAAAGTCCTGTAATGTGGGTTGAGATCCTCGCTTAATTCTATTTTTAGTTTCCTTAACGATATCTTCTGATCCCAGTCTTTTAACCGTTGCAGTTCTAAGTCCGGTCAATACATTAATTTCAGTTTCTGTGGTTAAGTTTTTACCATCCCAAGTCCCTTTTGATACATTAATTAAATCGAAGTTTCCATTTTTATACCGGAATGTATACTCGGCATGTCCATCTTTGATATCCGATAAGATGTATAAGTTTCCATTTTCAATACTAAAAGTCGGGGTTTGATTTTCTGCGTGTTTGCCCTTTAATTCAACAGGATACTGAGCTTCAATAATATCCGTTGATGAGGTATGTAACTTAAGTTTTCCATCCGGCTGGGAAAGGAATATCTGCAATCTAAATGGAACAGTTGTATCAACAGTATCCATAGCCAGAATTAATTTATCCTTACGCCCATCATTATTTAAATCACCTGTTTCTTCCCGCACTACGATATTAAAATGATCTTTTCCAGTCTTATTCTGTGAATAGACGGTGATCTGTATAAGAGCAAAAAAGGCAAACAGTATATTTTTCATAAAAATAAATTCAAGTGATTCATTGGCAACAAAGCATGCAATATAATCATTCGAAAATTATAAATAAGAACAATAAACAAATGGAATCTATTTCCACCCACCTCCCAGCGCAGCATACAAATTAACAACCGCCTGAAGTTGCTGAAGTTTATCAGTCACTGCGCTTTGTTTTGCACTTAAAAGGCTTTGTTCTGATGTAAGGACATCTGTATAATTGGTAGCACTGGTGTATTTTAATAATTCCTTTGTAAAATGGACTGCTTTTTCCAGGTTGCCAATCTGCTCTTGTCTTGAGGATGTTTTTTCATCTACCATCTGGTATTGATAAAGCGCATTAGAAACCTCCTGACCTGCAGTAAGCAGTATTTTGTTGTAATTATATTCTGCAGCCTCATAATTGGCCTGTGCTATTTTTAGCTTTTGTTTATTAAGTCCATTATTAAAAATAGGCTGCGTTAAACCTCCTACAATATTAGCAAGAAAAGCACCTGCGCTAAAAAAAGACTTTAGCTGTGTAGCATACAAACCTCCTTGAGCTGTTATCGTTAATGAAGGATAAAAGGCCGTCTGAGCAACATTCACTTGTTCAAAATAACTTCTCAGTTGTAACTCAGCCTGTTTAACATCCGGTCTGTTGGCCAGTAATTGGGTAGGTAAACCCGTTGACAATTCACTGTACATCTGCTCATTAAAAAGTGAGTCCCGTTGAATAGGACCTGGAGTTCTGCCCAATAATAAAGAGATTGTATTTTCTGTCTGGCGGATATTATTCTTTATGTCCGGAACAGTAGATTTTACAGCATAGTAATTAGCAGCACTCTGTACCACTGCTGCCCCTGTCACCACATCACTGTTTTTCAAAACTTTCATGGTTTCTGTATCCTTGGAATAAACTTCTAAAGACTGCTGAACAATTTTCAGCTGCTCATCATAAGCCAGAAGCTGATAGTAAGTCACGGCAATATTGGCAACGAGCTGCGTCTGTACCGCCTGCTTATATGCTTCACTGGCAAGATAACTGGCATACATTGATCTTTTGGTACTTCTTAACTTACCCCAGATATCAGCCTGCCATGAGGATAACGCATACAACTGATAAACCTGATTATTCGCGGCCTGTGAATTTGAGGGATGATACTCTCCTCCTGAAGCATTTCCGGAAAGAGAAGGTAGAAATGCCTGCTTACTCTGTACAAAATTGGCTTCAGCCACTTTCAGATTGGTAACAGCTGTTTTCAGATCAAGGTTATTTTCAATCCCTTCCGTAATAAGCTGTTGCAATAAAGGATCTTTAAAAATTTCTTTCCAGGAAAGTGTTGCTATAGAGGTTGTATCTTTTACTGTATTTCCATACAAATTATCAGGAGCCGACTGTTTATTCACATACGGTTTGGTAACATCACAACTATAAAGTATAGCTGAGGTAATGATTACCTGTACAAAAAATTTATATTTTATTTTCCAATGTACCATACTTCTATTGTAAGGAGCTATTTTTATTATCAACAATCAGTTCATCATTTTCGTCATATTTGTTACTTTTTATTTTCTCCTGCAATCCCTGGAAGATGACATAGAGGCCTGGGATCACAAATATTCCGAGTAAAGTCCCAAATAACATTCCGCCGATAGAACCTATCCCAATAGATTTATTTCCATTAGCCCCAACACCTGTAGAAAACATCAAAGGCATCAAACCGAAAATAAAAGCTAATGAAGTCATCAATATCGGACGTATTCTAATTTTTGCCCCTTCTAATGCACTCTCAAGCAATCCCATTCCTTCGTGTCTCTTCTCTAAAGAAAACTCCACCATCAAAATGGCATTCTTCGCCAAGAGTCCTATCAGCATGATCATACAGATCTGTACATAAATATTATTATCAATCCCAAATAATTTAGCAAAAACAAATATCCCGCTCAGTCCAACAGGTAGCGAAAGGATTACCGCTAATGGAAGAATGTAGCTTTCATACAAAGCACTCAGCAACAGATAGACAAAACAAAGACTTAACAAAAATATAATACCAGCCTGAGAACCTGAGCTCTGCTCTTCTTTACTGATACCACTGTATTCAAAACTGTAGCCCGGAGGCAGAACTCTAGCCGCAACTTCATTGATAGCTTCCATAGACTGACCTGTACTGAAGCCTATATTGGGTGAACCATTCACTGAAATAGCATTATACATGTTAAACCTCGATATGGATGATGGTCCATATACTTTTTTCATCGTTATATACTCTGAAATGGGGCTCATTACTCCGCTTTTGGTTCGTACTTTAATGTTATTCATCTGCTCAATGGTTCCTCTGTAAGGATTATCAGCCTGAAGAATGATCTGATACTGCTGTCCGAATTCCGTAAAATTACTTATATAAGAACTTCCATAGTAGACATTCATTAAACTTAAAATATCTGCAGGCTGGATTCCATTGTCTTCACATTTGGCAAGATTGACATCTACTTCATACTGTGGGAAATTAGGATTGAATGCTGTAGCCGCATATTGAATTTCACTTCTTTTATTTAATTCTGCTAAAAAATTTTGGGCTACTCCATAAAAGTCAGCAATGGAATGTCCACCTCTGTCTTCGATCTGAAATGTAAATCCACCACTCGTACCAAAACCACTGATCGTAGGCTGCTGCATAAAATTAATGGAAGCTCCTTGTATGTTTTTTGTTTTTTCAGTAAGTTGCTGGATGATGTCCTTATCGGTAACACCGGGACGCTGACTCCAGGGTTTAAGCCTTAAAATAAGCATTCCGTAAGAACTTCCGCTTCCTCCCAACTGATTTTGTCCCAATGTCGTCATTGAAGCCTGTACCTCAGGAATGGTATGGGCAATACGATCTATCTGAGTGTTTATGGTCTGTACCCTTTCTTTAGTTGCCGCAGCAGGAAGTGTTACGTTAACGAAAATAGTTCCCATATCCTCTGAGGGGACAAAACTTGAGGCTACACTTTTAATCGTCACATAAAATAACCCTCCAAAAAGGACGACAAGAAGTGCTGTCAGCCATTTTTTCCTTATCAGAAACCCTACAGAGGCTATATATTTATTTATTAATTTGTCATAATTAGAATTAAAACCATCTTTTATCTTTTTCAAAAAGCCTCTTTTACTTCCTTCCACCTCATGTTTTGGCGGTCGTAAAAACATAGCCGCTAAAGCAGGACTTAAAGTAAGTGCATTCACTGCCGAGATCATAATAGCAATCGCCAGCGTAATACCAAACTGTTTATAAAATACCCCCGCAGAGCCTCCTAAGAAAGTAACAGGAAGAAATACTGAAGCCATTACAAGCGTAATAGAAACAATAGCCGGAGCAATCTCTCCCATAGCATCAATTGCTGCCTTACGGGGAGAAGTATATCCATGTTCGAGCTTGCTGTGAACAGCTTCCACAACCACTACGGCATCATCCACCACAATACCTATGGCAAGTACCAAAGCAAATAAAGTAAGTAAATTCAGACTGTATCCAAATAAATACAAAAAGAAGAATGTTCCTATAATCGACACCGGAACCGAAACTCCGTGAATAATGGTAGAACGTACGTCCTGTAAAAATATAAGGATCACGACAAACACCAGTAAAAAACATTCAACCAATGTATGGAGAACCTTATCAATACTTTCACCAAGGAAGTTATTAATATTAACCAACTCTATCATTTTGATCCCTGAAGGAAAACTCTTTGAAGCATCAGCCATTACTTTCTGTGCTCCTACGATTACCTCCTGGGCATTGGAACCTGGAGTCTGGCTTATCGATATGGCAACGGCAGGTTTACCATTAATGGCTGTAGCACTGGTATAGGTCTGGGTTCCCAAATCAATACGGGCAACATCTTTAAGGTAAAGATACTGTCCGGTTCCAATTGATTTGATAATAATATTCTGAAACTGCTCAAGTGAGCTCAACGTACCGGAATAGGTAATATCATACTGAAATGCCTGAGCCATGTTATCGCCAATTTTACCTGGTGCAGCATTAAAATTCTGTGCATTCAATGCCGTCGTAATATCAGCGGGAACCAATCCATAGGCTGCCATTTTATCAGGTTGCAGCCAGATCCGCATGGCATAGGTCATCGCCCCACCGAATATGTTGGCTCCACCTACTCCTTTTGCTCTCTGTAGCTGCGGAACTAAATTGATCGCCGCATAATTCTGTAAAAATTTCTGATCATATTGCGAGCGCTCACTGTACAATCCAACGATCAGCACATTACTGCTTTGCTGTTTCCTTACCGTTACCCCAGCTTGTGTTACCGCCTGGGGAAGTTTGGATAATACCGTACTTATCCTGTTCTGTACATCTACGGCAGCTTGATTAGGATCTACTCCTACTGCAAAATAAACGGTGATACTTGCCGATCCTGTGTTACTCGCTGATGAAGTCATATAGGTCATCCCTTCCACGCCATTGATCTGCTGCTCAAGTGGAAAAACCACACTATTAATCAGTGTTGTTGTATTAGCTCCCGGATAGGAAGTCGAAACCTGAATGGTAGGCGGTGCAATATTAGGATACTGAGCCACCGGCAGGCTGGTCACTCCTAAAATCCCCAGTACAACAATGATGACAGAGATCACAGTACTTAATACCGGCCGTCTTATAAATAGCTTTAGCATGGCCTCTTAGTTAGATTTGGTTTTCATGGTACTGTACACTTCAACAGCATTGGCAGGTATGGGTTTTACTACCGTGCTGTCACTGATATTAAGCCCGTTAAGAAGAACTTTATCTCCTACTTTAACGCCATCTTTAATCACTGCAAAGTTACCGTCGTCTGTAGGTGAGGTGACTACCGCAGTACTCATTACTTTATTTCCATTCATCAACTGATAGACGAATGATTTATCCTGCATTTGATAAATCGCCGTCTGAGGAGCTAATAAAGCATTATCGAGACTAACAGGAATCCGGATCGTAGCACTTGCGCCGTTTTGGATAAGACCTAATTTATTATCGAATATCGCTTTGAATGTTGCAGTACCGGTACTTGTGTTTATGCCACCGCTGGCTGTTACCAGTTTGCCTTTTTCAGGATAAACGGTTCCATCAGCCAATACTAATGTGACCAGAGGCATATTATTTAATTTTTCCAGCGTCGTACTTCCTTTCATTGTATTCATAAAATCCAGAAGCTGTTTTTCACTGAGGGAAAAATAGGCGAAAACACTTGTAGTGTCGGAAAGTGTCGTAAGCGGATCTGTTGTTGTACTGCTTACTAAAGCACCAATTTTATAAGGAATAAGACCAATGGTTCCACTTTGTGGACTTCGGATGTAGGTATATCCTTGATTGGTTTGAGCATTGGCAAGGGTTGCTTTTGCCTGAGACAAAGCAGCCTCTTGTGACTGTAAAGTATATAAAGCGGAACTCAGTTGATATTTGCTTACAATTTCCTGTTCTACCAGAGGTCTTGCTTTCTCCACATTCATACGAGCAGTATTAACGTTGGCTTCTGCTATTTTTATAGCTCCCCTGGCTGTAACAATGTCCTGTTCATATTGGGGATTTTTGATCCGGAATAATAGCTGTCCTTTAGTTACTGCGGCTCCTTCGGAAACATAAATATCCTGGAGGTAACCAGAAACCATGGGCTTTATTTCCACTACATTTTCACCTTGTATGGAGGCTGGGAAATCATTATAAACTGTTACCGATCTCGGAGTGAGAGTTAATACCTGATAACTTTGTATAGGTTTCTCTTTTGTCTGTTCCTTTTTTTTGCCACAAGAAAGCAATAATATTGGAATAAACAGGACATATCTACTTTTCGTCATATTAAAATATTTGTGTCTGATAAGAATTACAAAAAATGAATTATCATCTCAAGCTTTAAAATAAATCCCTTAGCACTACCCTATGATTATAAAAATAGGATTTTGTTAGATCAAAAATGTCAAATTTTAAATAAATTTTAACATTTAATAAAAATTATTAAATCGAAACAGAATTTTATATAATAAAAAACCAGTCTCTCCCGATGGGATAAAGACTGGTCTCTGTTATATTTATTGAAGATAACTCCTATTTTTGAAAAGATATTTTAATTAAAAGACTGTTTATAAAGTAAAGGAGTGGTATTTGTTTTCTTCTTAAATAACTTATTAAAAGACTGTGAATGTTCAAATCCGAGCTGATAAGCTACCTCTGCCACTGAAAGACTGGTGGTCGTAAGATATTCTTTGGCTTTTTCAATCAGTTTTTCGTGGATATGCTGTTGGGCATTTTGTCCAGTCAGATTACGAAGCATATCACTTAGATAGTGTGGTGAAAGATTGAGTTTCGAAGCTAAAAACTCCACGGTAGGAAGTCCGCCGGTTAAAGTCTCCTGTTTATTAAAATAATCTTCAAGTAAATTTTCCATTTTGGAAAGTAAATCACTATTAACCGTTTTACGTGTTATGAACTGGCGCTTATAAAATCGGTTGCTATAGTTTAATAACACCTCAACATAAGAAACGATGACATCCTGACTGATCTCATCAATCGCTGTATCCAACTCGCCATGAATATTATCCAATAACCCCACGATCAGTTTCTTTTCTTTATCAGATAAATGAAGTGCTTCATTGGTGTCATAAGAGAAGAAACCATATTTCTTTATACTTTTACCTAGCGGGTAATTTCGAATGAAATCAGGATGAACCAATAAAGTATATCCATGGTATTTCGCTTCTTCATTAGTAGATAAAATCTGATTGGGTGCCGTAAACATCATTCCACCCTCATTGAAATCATAGTACCCTTGCCCATATCCAATTTTTCCATTCTCAGAAAACTTATAGGAGATCTTATAAAAATCCATCACAAAGTTGCGGTTAAGCAGTTCCTTGTTGACACTCATTTCAGTATTGTCAATCAAGCTAATCAATGGATGAAGGGGTTTTGGCACCCTCAATATCTGATGAAGCTCGGAAATGGATGAGATTTTCAAAGGGCTGTTATCTTTCTTTTCCATAGTATAAATGTATGAATTATTTAAGTGAAAAAACAGCACAGCTCACACTGTACCTGTGCTGTTTTAAAAGGAAAATTTATATAAACTGTTTTCCCAATTGCTCTCTGAATGCTTCAACACCTAACTCCTGACGTTGTTCATACAATTCATTGGCATCTTTTCCTGCGATGTATCGTAGTTGCTTTTTCCCGTCTGTTGCTGCTTCATATACAACCTCGGCAATCAATTCCGGTTCCGAAGCTGCTTCCAGCATCCCTTCCAAGTTTGAAAACAGACTTTTGATTATAGGTTCGTATTCCGGTTGAGTTCCCATATCCAGAGAGCGACTGATAAAATCTGTTTTAATTCCTCCCGGAGAAACTGTTTTTATGCCCACTCCGAAAGTATTCAGTTCAAAAGCTAAACTTTCACTCCATCCCTCCAGTGCCCATTTCGTTGCATGATAGGTAGAACTTAAGGGGAACGCCATCAACCCGCCAATAGACGTTGTCGTAATAAACATTCCACTTCTTTTTTCTCTAAAATAAGGAATGAAAGCCTGTGTTACACGAATCACTCCTAATAAGTTTGTATTTAATTGTTTAACGACCTGATCATCCGTTAAGGCTTCTAAAGGTCCCATTAAACCATATCCGGCATTATTAAAGACTAAATCGATATTGCTGATCTCAAGTGCTTTTTTCACAGTAGACTTGATCTGTTCCGGATTTGTTACATCCAATGGAAGAACTGTTACATTCTCTAAAGCTCTAAGTTCTGTATCAGATTCCGGATTTCTCATCGTAGCGATCACGTTCCATCCTCTGCTTTGAAATAATTTTGCACTTGCTTTTCCAAGTCCTGTTGAGGCACCTGTTATAAAAATTGTTTTCATTTTTTTATTGTATTAAAATTACAATACAAATGTCTGCAATCAAAAAAACGCCAGAGTTGCCAAATTGGATTTTGATGTAGCCAAAATGGAATTTACATTTTAAAGACAGAAAAATAGGTCTTCCTTATTAATTTTTGAATTGATATTAATATATTTGATCTAAAGAGGCCCCATAGTTCAATGGATAGAACAAAAGTTTCCTAAACTTTAGATCCAGGTTCGATCCCTGGTGAGGCTACAAATTGAATACTCTAGTATTTAGTTGAAAAATGAAAGTTAAACATAGGCTTGGTATTGTATTGACGATTGCAAATAAACGAAATGAAAATAAAAACTATTGCTAACAAGGGCTTTGCATGAGGCAGACTGAAATGCAAAATTCAACAGCAGTGTTTCGGTTAAACTTTAATCATAAATTAAGCTTTTGTCCTTCGGCAATCCCAAAACGTTAAGCGTAATTTTACAAACAACCTCAAATCAGAATTCCGACACGAAAAGAAATGAAAATAATTATTACAATTTTTTCTTTATTATTTTTTTCATTTTCTTATGGACAATCTGTAAGTAAAACAAAACCCGCAACACTAAATGCAATAGCAAAATTCATATCTCATGAAAATGGCGAAATGATTTCTATTTCAAAATTTTCAATAATAAAAGACTTTTCAAATAATGCTTTTGCTGACACCGTTTTTGTATATGACAGCAAAGAAATTCCTTTAGACTTTGACACTGTATTATTAACTGTAAATAAATATGGTGGAGAACGCTCAGAAGGTAACATATATTTTAGCAGCCCAGATTATGATGCAAATTATGGTATTCATCCAATAAGAAATAACCAAATTTCAATTGGTGAAAATGAAAATTCTGAAATTAATGAATGGGCTTTAAAAGGGCAAATAAGAAAAATAGCAGTCTTAGAATATGAACAATTTGACCAAACTAAAAATAAACCTAAAAATCCCAAGAATTATAAAAGCAATACTACTGTTAATTATAACCGTACAGGAAATTTAGACAGCTTAAAGATTTTGTATAAAACCAAAACATCTTCTACATTTATGGAAACAAACATCTCATATAATTATACGAATGTAGAAAGGACAGGAATTGTTATTGAAAATAAAAAAGATACAATTTCTATAACTCACAAAAAATGGCTAACAAATCAATTGTATACGGAAGAATATTTCGACAGCAAGAATAATCTATTTAAAACAATTTGGACATTCGTTGACAGCAATCATAAAATCACACATCAAAGAACAGAAGAAAAATATACAAACTCAGCAACTGAGATAAGACCGTTTGACATTTATTACACATTTAACGAAGATAATTACCTGGAAAAAATAACAACCAAATTTCAAGGAATAGAAAATGAAACCATTGTGGACAAAAATATAGATTTGCTGTTTGACCATAATGGTAATCCAACAAAATCAATAAAAGTTGAAAATAATATCAAATATTTGATTATAAGAAAATATGAATACTACTGAAAAAACAACCACTAACAAAGGTTTGCCGAAAGCGGGGCTAATTGCTTTGATTTTCTGTCCGAACGTAAAGCCGTAAAACGTTAGCACCAATACATTCTAAAAATAGACACATTGAAAAACAAGAAAATATATATTTCATTAATTGTCTTTATAGCAGTTTTTAGCTCAATTGCTTTTTTGATGGGATATCGAATTCCACAATGGGACAAACACAGAGATTGGGTTTTTATGCCCGAAAATAAAGATCCCTTTTTTGAAATTGAAAAAACAGACATAAAGACAGATTTTGTGCTGCATATACCCAATGGTAAAGGCTATATTTTGTTATTGAAAAACGGCGATTTTATAACCGTAACTGCTATTACAGAAAAAGGAAAAATAATTAAACGATTCCCGAAAACAAAAGACTTTTACATAGATTCCCTTAACCAAAGATTTATTTTTTCTAAGGAAATTTATAAGAGTGATGACCATTTAAAAAAACAATTAATAAGTTATCGTTTTACGGATTATCAGAAGCAAGAAAATCGGGAACTCAACGATTTTATTATAGAAGAAACGCAAGCTGAATTTTTAAAAAGAAAAGGCTATTCTATAAAGGATTTCCTTAAGGATAATGAAAAAAAAGAGTTAGACAGTCTTTATCTAAAGGAAAAAACAAAAGAAGCCAATTTCTACAAAACACTCTACCCTGTAACCAAAGTATCAATAGCATATGAAGCGTTGGACACAGAATTCTATACCAATAAAAATGGACAACTATATACCGTTGAAGAAACGAAAGTAAAGACAAATAATATTGAAGATGTTTGGAACAGTCTCTACTTACTTTTCCCCAATTACAAAAAAAAAATGAGTGTACAAACGCTTACCAAAAATATGAATACCTATGTGAAAACAGACGAACCAACCATAGAAAGTAATTTTATTCATACACATTATCTACGTGTTTCTTTCAGGCAGCACCATATAAATTATTTCAGCATTCCTTTTGGAACTAAAAATTTTAACTTTAAATATAAAGAGAGAACATTGGCCTACCCAGAACAATTGAATATTCCTAAAAATGATATGGATACACTCGCTTGTATCATTGACAATACCTTGTACAGGATATACCCAAAAACAAATAAAATTAAAAAATGAAAGAGCAAAGTGTCATCTCTTTCCGACTTGTATAACCAATTTACTCTTCAAGCATTGAAAATGGTTTAATTCAATACTTTATGATTACGATCATAAACCAACTTAAAATCTGTTATTAAATTTGAAATGGAAAGTATTCCGATAATAATTCATCATTTTTACAGTTGAGCTTCTCTCCAACGGGAAGCTTTTTTAGAATACTTTTTTAGATCTTTTTAATATTACTGGATAGGAGTCTTTCGCAATTGAAGGACTCCTTTTTTAATTTAAAAAATCCCAAACCAAGGTCAGGGATAAAATTTCAAATGGGATATTTAAATGGGACCATTATTTTACTGCATAAAATGCAACTCCTTCATATGTCCAGCCATTTCCGCCCCATCCTAGTTCATTAAGATTTGTTGTATAAAAATGACCATTCTTTGAAGATCACTTGAAGTTTTAAATGCTACCCCCTCATAAAACCAATCGTGCTGACCAATCGGAAATGTAAGTATAAGTATTTTTCTCATGTAATAGAATATGTAATTTAAATAAAAAGGCTGCTAATGCAGCCTTATATTATTTCATTTCTGCTAAAATAATTGTCTTTATTTTATTATATGAATAGTTTAATTTTTCAATTTCTTCTTTTTTGTTAATAATATTAAAAGTTTTAATTTTCTCTTTTTTTATTAATGAATTAAAATCATCATATGAATAAACCTTACTTCCAATTAAAACAATAGTTTGTTCATTTTGCTTTTTTTTAAGATCAGAAATCATATTTCTTTGGTCTCCATAATCCGGACTATAATCAATAATAGGCTGGCTAACTGTTTTACTACAACCGCAACATATCATCAAAGAGAATAAAATAAAATTTTTCATATTTTCAAAATTAAGACTAATAATTACCTTCTCCTAAACAAATAACTAGGACTCCAATACAATTTGTAATGGTTAATGTTCTCATAGGTTTTAGTTTTTTATTAAACTTAAATATATACAATTTGTATGACTCAATGATTTACAATTATTTATCCGTATTATTTGGCTAAAATTTAATCAGATAAGGTAATTGTTTTGAATTATTGGTTGCATTATTACCTGTTTTTTATATTTTTAAATAATGCAATCAATACTTAAAGAAGACGTTTTTTCTGCACCCCGATGGCAAAAAACTATATACCGCTTCGTAAGCCTTTTAATGTTAATATTGGGAGGGTATGTGCTCACGATAAAAAATGTTGGATGGATTATCTTTTTAGCCCCCTTTATTTTTCTAATTGCCGTTTCAATGTTTATCTATACCCGGGTAAAACTTATTATTTCGAATGACGGTGTACGTTTTGTTGGTGGTCTGAAGAAACATTCTTTTTTGTGGAGTGACATTACACAAATAGATATGGTCAGGTTAGGAAAATTTAAAACACCATCAGCAACAATATATTACTCTGGCGGGAAGCTGGAATTGAATATGAGTGTATACCTTAAACCAGAGTTCAATAAAATTTTATCGCTTTTAGAAATGAAAGTTGATTCGGTTCTATTTACAGAAAATTACAAAGAGGTTCGTGGCCAGATCAGTTGATATTTTTTACAGGCTTGAAGTTGAAAACACTCCAAATCAATACTTTATGATTACGATCATAAATAAATTTAAAATCTGTTGCTAAATTTGATTTAGAAACCAGTCTAATAATAATTCATCGTTTTTTACAATCGTAGTGCTTCCCTCTTTTGGGAAGCTTTTATTTGAATAATTTTTGCAACTTATACATTTTACAGCCCCTGGAGTCTTTCAATTTCGAAAGGCTCCTTTTTTATATGAAAAATCCCTCAGATTGAGGGATTGTATTTATTATATTGGAACGCAATAGCAATTACAAGCAGCGTCTGGTTCTGGTCCGCAAATACCCGTGGCTTCGCAAATGAGCTTAAAGTGAGGTTTGCAAACACCATCTATGCCTCCGCCTCCTTTAACTTGTTTTAATCCTTCTCTGGAAATTTTTTTGAAATTATTCATTGTTTTTATTTTAATTAGGTATTAAATATAAGAATTATTCTCCAACTATAGATTTAATATACAAAATATGATTACGAAAATCTACACCCTTAAATCAAACAACAAAAGTATTTACACTTTTAATATTTATTTAGTTTTCAGTAAATCAACCTCTAAAAGATTATTATTATTTTTAGTTCTGTTCTTGTAATATTTTTCCATATTTCTCTTAAATTCACTGTTGCTTTTTCCATCCTGAGTCTCTATAATATCTAGACCCATCAAGTTTTTGCTGGGATTTCCTCGATATTCTTTATATAATTTCCTATACTTTTCATGATCAATGGATAGCATTTTTTTACTGCTTGTTTTGTAACTTAAAATACCATTTAATTTTTCAATAGCAACTAATCCAAAACTATGTGTATGGGTATTATCCTCTATTTTTAAAACAAGACCGGGCAAACCATGAAATTTATAAGGGCCATCAGATATAGGAATATCCGTAGAAAACCAGGCTGTCCATATTCTTCCGGCAAAGTGTAAAGTAGCTTTTTGGGTAGAGAATTTATTAATTTCCTTCTTTTCTGAAGAAATTTTCCAATCCATTTTTCTTAAATCAGAAACTATATAAATATCACCATACAACGAGACAATTAGAGAAACATCATAGTTTGGATATTTTTTATAAACCCGGTTTTCAAAACTACTTAATTTTTCATTTTGTATTGATGCAATTGAATCATTTTTAAAATTTTGGACATCATAAAAAATAGAGCCTTCCTTATATACATCCAGATACATTACTGCTTTTGTTGTATCATTTTTTATAGTGTCTTTAACAGACTTATATTCATATACAAATCTATTAGATTGACAATAAACAAAATGAGATAAGAAAAATAAAAAAGCAAATAATTTCATTTTTTGTTTTTGTGAATAATGTAATAATTTTTTTCGGAAGAATTCAAACTTGTTTACCGCCTTTTTAGAAAAAATTATGTAGAATAAATATACAACATGAAACTTTAATTAAAAAAAGAATAAATAAAAAAGCACCTCTTCCCAAATGCCTTCCCATTTCCATAGAAGTTATCATTTTTTTTTGCAAATTTGTAAAAATGTCAGATATGCAAAAAGAAAAATTACGTTCGCTAAGAAAGAGAAAAGGTTATACGCAACAGCAGATTGCTGATATCATTGCAACGGATGTATCTAATTACAGCAGGAAGGAAAGCGGTGACGTAAAAATCTTTAAAGATGAATGGGAAAAGATTGCTGCTTTCCTTGAAGTCCAGGTTGATGAAATTTACGAAATGGAAGAAGCGAAAGTAATTGTTGAAAACCCTGTTTTTAATGATAGCCCAGGTTCTTCAGGAGGTGGTAATGTGACCAATTTTAATAATGATGTGAGTATTTCAGTCATAAAAAATTTACAGGATTATATAGCTCTTTTAAAAGAGGAAAACGATAAACTGAAACAACAGATAGGATCAGGAAAATAAATAAATAAATAAATAAAAAATCATCTCCGAAACGGGATGATTTTTTTTTATTAATATGCTCTCTTATTTCTGCTATTTTCATTTCGAAAAATTGGCACAAGTAAAACTTGTATTTTCATGGAATTCATGCATTAAAAGCGCTAAAAACAACCACATACCACATATAAAAATAATCAATTATTATTGAGAATAATAATTACAATAACGAATTATATGATTATTATTAACAATAATATCAAAATTTATTACTATATTTACAATGTAATAAAAATTTACATTCCATTTTGCACATTTACTTCCCTATTTTGGGAAGTTTATAATACCTTTAAAATTCATAATAAGCGTAGGAGTCTTTCAATTTAGAAAGGCTCCTTTTTTATTTAGCTAATTGATAGGATCTGGTTTAAAAATGTTAAACAAATCTTTATGATTACGATCATATAATTGATATACAAATACTTATTACTTTTAAGGGGAAAACTAATAATCAAGCATCACTTATTATTTTATTGCTTCCCTTGATCCGGGAAGCTTTTGTTTGAGACACTTTTTTTAGATCTTATCATATTATAGCCACTGGAACCCTCTGAATGGAGGGTTTTCTTTTAAACAAAAAATCCCCAACCGAAGTTGAGGATAAAAACTAATAACCATGAAAACTCAAATTAAACATGAGTTGTGTTCTTACATTGAAATATTGTGCCAAGAATTGAGACAATACAAACTTTAACATAATTTTAATAGTTTTATACTCCCCTTTCCTGTTGATTGTAATTTTGTACAAGTATATTTTTGAATTAAATTTGTACTTGCATTGATTGATCAATTCTCAATACAACGATACTCTATATGATAAAATATTTCTTTAATCTGACTATCTTTTTGTCGGCAGCTGTTTGTTCAGCACAGAATAGTTTTAAAGTGATTCCACTGGGAACTTATGGTGGTGGTGATGAAAGTAATTTATCCAGTTATATGGCTGCTCCGGTAAATTCTGAAAACTATATAGCGCTTGATGCCGGAACGATACGTTCAGGAATTGAAAAAGCCATACAGAAAGGAAATTTTAAACAAAGCTCTGCATCGCAGGTTATGCAACAAAATATCAAGGGATACCTGATTTCTCATGCACACCTCGATCATGTAAGCGGAATGATCTTAAATAGTCCGGATGATACAAAAAAGTCTGTGTATACCCTTCCTAGGGAAAATCATTACAGATAAATATTTCTCATGGGAAAGCTGGGCCAACTTTACCGATTCCGGTGAAGCTCCCCGGTTAAGCAAATATAAGATGGTAAGTCTTGAGGATGGTAAGGAAATACCGATCACTGATACCGAAATGTATGTGACTGCATTTCCGCTAAGTCATGTCAATCCATATGAGAGTACAGCTTTTCTCGTAAGACATGATGGTGATTATCTTTTATATTTAGGAGATACCGGAAGCGATCTTATAGAAAAAAGCAATAAACTTGAAAATTTATGGAAACAGATTGCTCCTTATATTAATGAGCAAAAATTAAAGGGAATTCTAATAGAGGTTTCCTTCCCTAATGAACAGCCTGACAAATCTTTATTTGGCCACCTTACTCCAAAATTACTGGAACAGGAACTAAATACTCTGAACGGATTCTGTAAGCCAGGAAAACTGCATCACGTTCCTGTCATTATTACCCATCTGAAACCTGTAGATGACCATATTGAAAAAATCAAGAAGCAGCTGAAAGAAAAAAATGCTCTGGGAATCAAGTATATTTTCCCTGTACAAGGGGAAAAAATCACTTTATAAGGAGATATAACCAAATACTTAACATCCTATTATATAATTCATTACATTTGTTTTACAACTAAAAACAATGTACTATGAAAAACAATTTGAAATCATTAGAAAGAAATCAGTTAAAAGTAATTAATGGTGGCGTACCCGCATGTCCTGAGAATCTGGAATGTGGCCCTGGAAAATGCTGCATCAATGGTGGCTGCCGTCCTATATCAGAGGCGGGACCCAATGGATTATGTATGGCACCACCAATCGAATAGAATTTTTTCAAACGGCAAAGAATAATCATATTCTTGTCGTTTGATTATTAGATGATATAGGCAATGCTATCTCATCTTCATGTAAATTTAATTATATCCAAAAAAACAATGTACTATGAAAAATCTGAAATCCTTAGAAAGAAATCAATTAAGAATGATCTACGGTGGCTATCCGCCATGTCCTGAAAGCTTAGAATGCGGTGACGATTGGTGTTGCATCAACGGTGCATGCCGTCCGAGATCTCAGGCAGGCCCCAATGGACTATGCATGGCCATCATAATCGATTAAAATTTCTCTGAAGACAAAGAATGAAATTTTTCTTTGTCTTCAGTTTTTAATGCTGCTCGTTATCTAACCTCAATCCCGGCATCTATATAAGGTTTTAAATAATCTGATTTTGGATCTGCCTCAGTGATAATAATATTCAGTGAATTGGCAGCGCAGATATAAAAGGATTCGGATTTTCCCAACTTATCTGAAGTCGAAAGAGCAATCGTGCATTTTGAAGTTTCTATCATCACCCTTTTAACCAGGCTGTCTTCATAATCATCACCGGTAACTCCAAAATTCAGATCGATACTGCATACACCCAGTAAACAGATATCAGCTCTGATATTCCTTATACTTTGAATCGTCTCATACCCATTTGTAGAGAATGAAATTTTATTCAGCATTCCACCCATAAATAAAACTTCAATTTCTTTATGATCTTCCAAAAGTGAAGCAACCGGAAAGCTATTGGTTACTACAGTTAAAGCAATATCCTTTGGTAAATTAGCAATTACCGCCAGTGCTGAAGTTCCTGAGTCAACTAACAGAACCATTCCGGGTTTAATATATTCCAATACCTTTTCAGCAATGATCTTCTTGTGTGGGACGTCGATATTCTGACGGTCTTTAAAATGAAGCGGCATTGAAGACCTTTGAATAGCACCACCACGGACAGCTTTTAACAGACCTTTATCTGATAATTCTTTAATATCTCTACGCACGGTATCTTCAGATACTTTAAGTATTTTACTGATCTGATCAAGCAATACTTTTTTATCTTTTACTAAATACTCGAGAATGAGATCCTGTCTTTCAGCTTTTATCATAACACAAATATAGAAAATATTTATTGCAAAATAATGCAACTTTATGCAATAATACATATCTTTGTTGCAAATAATTGCAAAATGAAAAATAAGAAAGAAACCATTGCGATAGATATGGACGGTGTAATAGCAGATGTAGAAGCGCAACTTATCGATTGGTATCACAGAGATCACGGTATTTTAATCAGTAGAGAAGATATGATCGGTAAACCGGAACCCGAAGCTTTTCCAGATAGAGAAGCAGTCTTAAAATTTTTACAGACTCCCGGTTTTTTCCGCACTCTGCCGGTAATGCCTAATGCAGTGGAAGTAGTTAAAGAATTGATGAATGATTATGATGTTTATATTGTGACTGCTGCTATGGAGTTTCCACTTTCATTATATGAAAAATACGAATGGCTGCAGGAGCATTTCCCTTTTATATCATGGAAAAATATAATCATGTGTGGTGATAAAAGTATTATCGACACCGATTATCTGATAGATGACCATATTAAAAACCTTGATTTCTGTAAAGGCAGACCCATTATGTTCAATGCCGGACACAATAGTAGTATAGATCATCATCAGCGGGTACACAGCTGGGATGAGGTGAGGGATTTATTTAGTAATATTAGAAACCTAAGTCAATCTGAAGCTATTTAATCGGATATCATATCTATAAAAAAGGTAATCAATCTATTGGTTACCTTTCTTTATATTATAAAAATGATCTTACTTTTTCAATGGATGTGCAAGATGAAGCGCCGCAAGCCTGAATCCGCTTTTCAGATAAACCTTTTGCGCAGTATTATTAGTGAAGTCAGTATCAAGAACTACCGCATCCATCGCACTGGACCTGGCAATATGCTCTACATATGCCAGTAGTTGAGAGGCTAAACCTTTTCCTCTATGAGATTCCAGGGTACAAAGGTCATCAATATAAATAATATGTCCGCTGTGTAAGGAGTTCATAACCCGGTATCCGGCAAATGCCACACACTGATCATTTTCCATAATTCCAGAAATCCTGTACTTCTCATTTTCCATCATTTCATGAATGATTTCTTTCCAGTTATTTTTATCGAGATGAGGTCTTAATAAAGAGATCACTTCCCAGCACTGTTGAATTTCCAGATCGGTCGTAAAATCTGAAATGGTATATTGACTCTGCATAATGTATTTTATTTAATACAAATTTAAAACAGATCATTTCGTTCTATATATGCCAATTGTGAAATATGATATAGCCCAAATCAACATAAAAATTTAATAACGTGAGCATTTAGGATAAAAAAACTACAATAAAGAGCTATAACAACAATAATTCAAAATTCAAAACTAATCAATCGCCTCTTTCAGTATACTCAACGCCAGTCTCATTTCCTTTTCATTCAATGACGCAAATCCCATCCTCATTCCATTGCTTGCAAAAACCTCATTTTTATAAAGATCCCCATATTCGATATACAGTCCTTTTTTCAATGTTTTCCCGGCAACTTCCGTTAAATTAATTTTCTTATTAAAGTCAGCCCACACAGCTAATCCTCCTTCTGGAATTTTAAAATCAATCAGTTCTTTAAAATCTGAAGCTAGTATTTCACAAAAAAGATTGCGGCGTTGTTTATATATTTTTAAAGATTTTCTAAAATGTCTTTCCATTTCTCCGCTATCGAACATCATTGCAAATGCATTTTCCAGTAATGTGTCACCCTGCTTATCTATAAATTCCCTGGTTGATGATGCTGCATCAATGAAAGCTGAAGGTCCCACCATAAATCCAATTCGTAGTGCCGGGGCAAATGTTTTCGAAATAGATCCTATATAAATAACATTGTGATGATGATCTATACTCGCCAGAGGTACGTATGGTTTATTATCGTAATGAAAGTCAAAATCATAATCATCCTCAATAATGGCAAAACGATACTTTTTAGCAAGATGCAATAACTTCATTCTGCGCTCCATACTTGTCGTTACAGTGGTTGGAAAATGATGATGAGGTATAATATAAACTGCTTTTATCGCAGTGTGGTTTAAAACGGTTTCCAGATGATCAATATCCATTCCCTGTTCATCAATAGGAATTCTGAGAAGCTTACCTCCTAAATATTGGAACGTCTGATCTGCAAAAGGATAATTGGAGGAGCCCACAGCAATAATATCAGATGGCCCTATTAACAGTTTACCTGCAAGATAGATCCCCATTTGGCTTCCTTTTGTGATGATAAGGTTTTCTTTAGAAACATTTAACCCCCGGGTGTTGGATAAATAATGACAGATAGAATCGCGAAGATGTTCAGATCCCTTTGAACTTCCATATTTCAGAAAATTTTTACCATAGAATTTTCTGGAAAGACTTCTATATTCTCTCATAAGCTGATCTACAGGAGCTAACCGTACATCGGGAAAACCACCATCGATCGCAAGATCTATTTTCTGAAAATCCTTTCCTGAAGAAGGGGTTTTAAATGGATTATTCCAATAAAAAGCTTCACTAAGATCATTATTCTCACTATGTTCAGAGGTTATGATCTTAGAAGACGTTGGCAGATTAGAAAGAACAAATATTCCTTTTCTTTCAACAGACTCTGCCCAACCCTGGCTGATAAGTTCTTCGTAGGCCAGCTTTACCGTATTTCTATTGATCCCAATAAGATCTGCAAGTATCCGTGAACTCGGAAGACTGTCTGATGGTTGCAGCGTACCATTTGTAATCAGTGATATAAATTGATTACATACTTGAACATACAGTGACACCGACCCTCCTCTGTCCAGCTTAATTAACGATTTGTAAGGTAACATCCTATTTAATATAGATATGAGTTGATACACAAATGTAATTCAAAATCTTAACATCCAGACAAATTGTAGTAAAACTGGACTATCCTATTTCTTGAAACTGGAGCACTTAAACACCTCATTCTACCAGTAATTTTGTGATAGAGATGCAACAATTAAAATTATTATTAAATTATAAATGGAAAACGTACAATTTAACTTGTTTGGTTTGGCAGTAAGTGTTTCAGACTTAAGTCAATCCATAAAATGGTACCATCATATATTAGGGTTTCAGTTGATAGAAGAAGTTGATTTTCCTGCTGTAAAGGCAAAAGGTGCTTTTATGGAAGGAATGGGAATCCGTCTGGAGTTATTACAATCTGCTGATTCTTATCGAATTGAAGAATTATTTGCTACCCCTCCGGGTCACCTTAAACCTATAGGAAATAAAGCTTTGATTCTGTATGTTGATGATTTACATGAAGCTGGTTTGTGGCTGGAAAAACAAAATGTAAATTTTGTATTTAAAGAGATACAGCTTAATGAGGAAGGACTCACCAGTACGATCATTCAAGATCCGGATGGAAATTTCATTAGTATTTTCGGTAAGGAAGTATTCACAAAAAAATAACTACATCACAGGTTATTTAATTTTTATTTAACGCAGCAAAGCTCTCAATACGAGAGCTTTGTTCATATCTGCTTTTAGGGTTCTTACTAACTTACAAATGCTTTTTCAATTTCACGTGTATCTTCAAGCATTAAAAGCTTTGTGATTTTGCCATTTTCAATACTAAACCTCTGACATATAAAAGCAGTGAATCTTTTACCCGTCTTCTTTGCGACCCGGGATGCTTTCCCAAACACTGCAGCTTCGTTTCCATCGATAAAAAGATGATCAAGTTCAAATTGTTCTTCGCCATCTATATGAGAATCTAAAAGAAGTTGAAGTGCTGCTATCACCTCTGATTTTGTTGTTAATGCTCCCGTCCAGGGTAATAGATCTGATTTAGGAATATACCATTCCACTTGGTCAGCAAAAAAAGATCCTGCTTTTTCAGTATCCTTCTCAGAAACACTTTGGAAAAATCCATTTAATATGGCGGCTGTCTGTTCGTTTTCAGCTAATGAATTCATATATTTTAATTTTTACACCTATTTACTTTACAGTAAATTATTAATCATTTTAGACAACAAAATTAGGATGTTCCCTTTGCATCGATCTATACCAACTATAAAATAATGACCAGCCCAGAATTCCGTCTAGCTTCGGAATATATTGAAAGTATTAATAAAGAAAACCGATGGGATATGGCCCCACCGGTTTAAAAAAACAAAAATTGATATGGATATGATTAGTTGTGTTTATTTTTTAACGATCTTTTCAGTACAGCAATACTTAAAAGGATACAGGTCTTCTTCGTTTTTTCTTATTTTTTGTTAAGACAAATTTATATTTATTTAGACTGAATAAAAATAAGAAACTAATGACTTTTATCAGTTTATCACTATTTTATGATAATTAACTGCATTAACACCCTTAACTATTTAATAACAAAACACTTATATACAATAAAAAAATTTAAGCCACTTATAAAAGTGACTTAAATAGATAATTTAGATTAAAATATTCATCATATTAGGAGAATCATTGAGGTAAGATTCATAATACCCCGCTTTCTTCATTCTGTTCAATAATTCTTCAAAATCAGAAAACGAAGGTACTTCGATACCTACAATTGCTGAAGCTGTTTCCCGTGAGTTCCTTTTGGTATATTCAAAAAATGTAATATCATCTGACTTCCCTAAAACACTTAAAACAAATTCTTTAAGAGCTCCCGGACGCTGTGGAAATTTTACAATAAAGTAATGTTTCAAGCCTTTGTAAAGCATCGCCCGTTCCTTAATTTCTTCAGTCCTTGTTATATCATTGTTGCTTCCGCTTACAATGCAAACCACATTTTTATCTTTTATTTCTTCTTTATAAAGATCCAATGCTGCTATTGCTAAAGCACCGGCAGGCTCCAATACCATGGCGTCTTTATTATAAAGCTCTAATAAAGTTTCGCAAACTTTCCCCTCATCAACTGCAATACAGTCATGAATATAATCTTTACAGATTTCAAAATTGAGGTCTCCTACTTTCTGAACAGCAGCTCCATCCACAAATTTATCAATATGCATAAGTTCGGTATTCACTCCGGCATCTAAAGAAGCTTTCATTGAAGCTGCCCCTTTGGGTTCTACAACAATAATTTTGGTTTCAGGTGATAGAACTGAAAAAACAGTAACTACTCCAGCAGCCAGTCCACCTCCTCCTAAAGGGACAAATACAAAATCGATCTTATGTTCTGCCTGTTCCAGAATCTCCATCGCCAAAGTAGCTTGCCCTTCAATGATCTCAACATCATCAAAAGGATGTATAAATTCAACTTTAAAACTTTCACTATACTCTATTGCGGCTTTTTTGGAATCATCAAAAGTATCACCGATCAATTTGATATCGACATATTTTTCTCCAAACATAGCTACCTGTTCCAGTTTTTGTTTTGGAGTGGTAACAGGCATGAAAATAGTTCCCTCAATTTTCAGTTTCCGACAAGCGAAAGCAACACCCTGAGCATGATTTCCTGCACTGGCACAAACAATTCCATTTCCAACTTTATGATCTTTATAAAGGCTATAGATTTTATTGTAAGCTCCTCTTATCTTATAGGAACGGACTGGCTGCATATCTTCTCTTTTCAGAAAAATATCAGCTTCAATTTGTTTTGAAAGCCTGAAACTTTTCTGCAGAGGCGTTGTATTAACAATATTCTCTAGTGTTTTCCGGGCCTCTTTTATGGCATGCAGTGAAGGGAAACTGATGGTTTTACTTTTCATATTCGAGTTCTCTATCAGGACGTAAAGACCTTACGACTTTACCTGCCTGCCATAATTCGCTGTTTCTTAACTCTTCAAGTTCTTTATTCAGACCTTCTCTGTAGTTTTCCTTGCTGTTGCTTGAGATAGACTTTTGTGATTCATTTCCTTCCTTCACACTCTGATACAGTTCT
Organism: Chryseobacterium sp. ISL-6; assembly: GCF_018613715.1. GTDB lineage: Bacteria > Bacteroidota > Bacteroidia > Flavobacteriales > Weeksellaceae > Chryseobacterium > Chryseobacterium paludis. Next base: position 616,820 of record NZ_JAGGPT010000001.1, read on the forward strand.
TCAAATACAGGTTTTGTAGCATCATAAAACTTCTTCCACCAATCTAAAGCCCCTCTCTGTGCTGTTGTAGAGCAGTTGGCATACATCCAATCCATTCCATTTTCAGCAACTAACGGCATTAAAGATTGGGTTAATTCTTCCACAGTTTCATTAAATGCTTCTGAAGGGGAATGTCCCTGGGCTCTTAATACCTCGAACTGTGCAGCAAATAATCCCTGTATAGCTCCCATTAGGGAACCTCTCTCTCCTACAAGATCACTGTATACTTCTTTTTTAAAATTGGTTTCAAACAGATATCCGCTACCCACAGCAATACCCAACGCTGTTACTTTATCTTTTGCTTTACCGGTTGAATCCTGATGGATTGCATAACTGCTGTTTAGTCCTTTACCTTCCACAAAAAGTCTTCTTAGAGATGTTCCAGAACCTTTCGGTGCTACCAAAACCACATCTACATCTTTAGGTGGAACAATTTGTGTCTGATGATTGTAGGTAATTCCAAATCCGTGAGAGAAATATAAAGTCTTTCCAGGGGTAAGATGTTTTTCCAAAGTTGGCCAAAATTCGATCTGTGCCGCATCACTCAAAAGGTAGCAAAGAATCGTTCCTCTCTGAGCCGCTTCTTCCAATTCAAATAAAGTTTCTCCAGGAATAAATCCATCTTGTACAGCTTTATCCCAGCTTTTAGAATTTTTACGCTGCCCAACAATTACATTGATCCCATTATCCTGAAGGTTTAGAGCCTGACCAGGTCCCTGAATACCATATCCTAAAACCGCTACCGTTTCATCTCTTAATACTTCCTGAGCTTTTTCAATTGGAAATTCTTCTCTTGTTACTACATTTTCCTCTACTCCTGCAAATTTAATTACTGCCATAATTTTATATTTAATTGTTATTTTTTTAGACCTTTTCAGATCATTTATATATTTTAATTTGTGTTTGTTTTTATTTTATTTATTTTTTACTGATAGGCCATTTTTTCAAGGACACTAAGCTTTTTGTGAAAACCCTCATTTGATTTGATGACCGCTACCCTTCCGCTTCTGATAAATTCTATAAGACCGTGTGGCTCTAAAATTTCAAGAAAACGATCTATCTCTTCGTGATGCCCTACAATGGTGAAAACCGTATAATCATTTCTTACACTTACAATGGTAGCTCCATATTGTCTTAAGATCCTTTCAACATAAAACTTCTCAGAGACCACATTCGTTTCTATTTTGAAAAGAGCCAGTTCCTGCCATACAATTTCATCATTGGTATTGTAGTATACTTTAATGACTTCAACAAGCTTCTGAATCTGTCTTGATACCTTTCTTACAGTCTCTTGCGAAACTTCTACCACAATTGTAAATCTTGAGATCCCTTCAATCTCTGTTGGAGAAACATTTAAGCTTTCGATATTGATTCCTCTTCTGGAAAAAACCATTGCTATTTTGGTAAGCAATCCAACCTGGTTTTCGGTGAAAACACTTATTGTATATTCCTGTTTATTCATTGCATTTGTTTTTATTTTAAACGGATCTCACTTACACTGCAGCCCTGTGGAACCATAGGAAAAACATTGTTTTCTTTTCCTACTTTTATTTCTAGCAGATAAGCTCCGTCGGTATTAAGCATTTCTTCTAATGATAATTTTAAAAAAGCTCTTTCTTTTACCTGCTTTCCTTTAATACCATAAGCTTCTGCAACAGCAGAGAAATCAGGACTTGTAATATCTACGAATGAATACCTCTTGTCGTGAAAAAGCTCCTGCCACTGACGCACCATGCCTAGAAAAGAATTGTTAAGAATGATCATTTTTACACCTATTCCAAATTGTGCAATAGTACCGAGCTCCTGAATATTCATCTGAAAGCCTCCATCACCGGCAATACAGATCACATGTTTATCCGGATTGGCCATTTTTGCACCTACTGCAGCTGGCAGACCAAATCCCATTGTCCCTAATCCACCAGAAGTAACATTTCTTTTGGATGTCTTAAATTCTGCGTAACGGCAAGAGATCATTTGATGCTGGCCTACATCTGTGCAGATAATATATTCTCCATCGGTCAACTGATTCAGATATTTTAACACCTCACCCATCGTAAGCTCCTCTGTTGTTGGATTCAGCTCCTTTTTTACGACTTCTTCATTTTCCTCATTTCTAAGTTCTTTAAACTGATTCAGCCATTCATCGTGGGAATTCTCATCAAGAATCTGAGTTAATAAAGGAAGAGTTTCTTTACAGTTTCCTAAAACAGGAACATCAGCTTTCACATTTTTATCAATTTCTGCAAGATCAATATCAAGATGAACCACTTTTGCCTGTTTTGCATATTGATCCAGTTTTCCGGTAACGCGGTCGTCAAAACGCATTCCTACCGCAATGATGACATCACAATCATTGGTTAATTTATTGGGAGCATAATGACCGTGCATCCCCAACATTCCTACATACAAAGGATGTTCTGTTGAAATCGCTCCTAAACCTAAAGCTGTAGAAGCTGCGGGAATTCCTGTTTTCTCAATTAATTCTTTAAGTTCTTCCTCCGCCTGGCCAATAATTACACCCTGCCCAAATAATAAGAATGGTCTTTTAGCGGTATTAATTAGTAAAGCGGCCTGTTCTATATATTCAGTTTTAATTCTTGGTTTTGGATGGTAAGACCGTATAGAATTACAGATCTCATATCCTTGAAAATCTATTTCCTGAAGCTGGGCATTTTTAGTAATATCAACCAATACCGGACCCGGACGGCCAGATCTTGCAATATAAAATGCCTTTGCCAGTACCTTTGGAATATCCTCAGCATCAGTTACCTGGCAATTCCATTTCGTAACAGGGGCTGTTACATTGATCACATCTACTTCCTGAAAAGCATCAGACCCTAAAAGAGAAGCATAAACCTGTCCCGTAATGCATACCACGGGTGTACTGTCGATCATCGCATCTGCCAGTCCGGTTACCAGATTGGTTGCTCCGGGCCCACTTGTAGCAATAGCAACTCCGATATTTTTAGAAGATCTTGAAAACCCTTGTGCAGCATGAATCGCTCCTTGCTCATGTCTAACCAGAATATGTTGTAAATCATCTTTGTAATCATAAAGAGCATCATAAATTGGAATGACGGCACCTCCAGGATACCCAAAGACCGTATGTACCTTTTCAGCTTTAAGAATTTCCAAAATTACTTCTGCTCCCTTCAATTTTCTTCCCGTATGAGAAGACCTTTCTTTCTGTAATGCACTGAATGTTGATTCCATTATATTTGATTTAAAAGTCTGTTATACATCCTTGAGAAGCATCTGATACCAGTTTTGCATACTTGTATAGAACACCTGTTTTTACTTTATAATCCGGTTGTTTAAAACTGGATTTTCTTTCCTGTAATTCTTTGTCTGATATCACAAGGTTAATGGTATTTTTCACGGCATCAAGCTCGATGATATCATTATCTTTTACCAAACCAATTAAACCGCCTTCAAAGGCTTCAGGAGTAATATGCCCTACTACAAAACCATGCGTTCCCCCTGAAAAGCGTCCATCAGTAATTAAGGCTACGTTCTTTCCTAATCCAGAACCCATTAATGCAGAAGTTGGTTTTAGCATTTCCGGCATTCCGGGCGCTCCTTTCGGACCTTCATTCTTGATGACGATCACATCACCTTCCTGTATTATTTTATCTTCAATACCTTTGATAAATTCTTTCTCACCATCAAAAACCCTTGCTTTTCCCTTAAAGAAATCCCCTTCCTTTCCGGTAATTTTAGCAACACATCCTCTTTCAGCAAGGTTGCCGTACATGATCCGGATATGACCAGTTTTTTTGATAGGATTATTGATATCACGTATAATATCCTGCTCACGCTCAATAATCGATGTGACATTTCTAAGGTTTTCAGCGATCGTTTTTCCGGTTACCGTAAGACAGTCTCCATGAAGAAGACCAAGGTCCAAGAGATATTTCATTACTGCCGGTACTCCGCCTACCTGATGAAGGTCTTTCATCAGATATTTTCCACTCGGTTTCAAATCGGCTAATAAGGGCGTCGTATCACTTATTTTCTGAAAATCATCAAGGCCTAAATTATGTCCGATACTTTTTGCTATGGCAATAAAATGGAGAACGGCATTGGTACTTCCCCCCAGAACCATAATGATCCTTAATGCATTTTCGAAGGCTTTAGGAGTCATGATATCTGAAGGTTTGATATCTTTTTCCAATAATATTCTTACATAATGTCCCGCAAACTCACATTCTTCTTTTTTCTCCTTACTTAATGCCGGATAAGAAGATGAATAAGGGAGGCTCATCCCTAATGCTTCAATAGCAGAAGCCATTGTATTGGCAGTGTACATTCCGCCACAAGCACCAGCACTAGGACAGGAATTTTTGATAATTCCGTCGTAATCTTCGTCAGAAAGTTTTCCTGCTATTTTATTTCCCAGGGCTTCAAAGGCAGAAACAATGTTAAGATCATTCCCTTTATAATGTCCGGCTTCTATACTTCCGCCATACACCATAATAGACGGTCTGTTTAATCTTGCCATTGCCATCAGAGATCCCGGCATATTTTTATCACATCCGGGCACGGTGATCAATCCGTCATAATATTGTCCTGCACATACTGTTTCAATACTATCAGCGATGATATCCCTGCTTACAAGGGAATAACGCATTCCATCTGTGCCATTCGTCATTCCATCACTGATTCCAATGGTATGGAACATCAATCCTACAAGGTTTTGTTCGTTGACCCCTTTTTTAACCAGCTCAGCAAGTCCGTTTAGATGCATATTACAGGTGTTACCATCATAACCCATACTTGCTACTCCTATCTGAGCTTTTTCAAAATCTTCCTTTTTAAAACCTATACCATAAAACATAGCCTGAGTAGCCGGTTGCGTAGGATCCTGGGTAAGAACTCTGGAATATTTATTAAGCGTTTCACACATACTGTTCCTGTTTTAAATAGGTATAATCTTCATCAAGAACCAAGTGCCTGTACGCCTTTTGAATCATTGCAGACACACTATTTTCCCATTTTAATTGAAATGGAATATTATTCAAGGACTCTAGTGCCACTACTTCCGCCGCAGTTCCACAGAAGAATCCGGCATCTGCTCCTTCCATTTCTTCAGGTTTAAAGAATTTCTCCTCATAATATATCCCTAACTGATCGCATATCTCAAATACCGTAGATCTCGTGATCCCCGGCAGAATACTTCCTTTTGCCGGAGTATATAATTTTGAATCTTTCTCGTAAAAAATATTTGCCCCTGAACTTTCAGCTACGTTCCCATTTCCATCTAAAAGCATAGCTTCATCAAATCCCTTATCTTTAGCTTCCTGAGAAGCAAGAATAGAATTTACATAATGTCCGCTTGCTTTCGCTTCTATTTTAAAAGCCTTAGGATTAGGGCGTTCAAAAGATGAAGTCATAATTCTTGCGTGATCGGATAGATATCCATTATCCCAGCTCCAGGCTTCTATCACTAAAGAACTTTTGTTTCCTTTTGATAAGCTCATGTTAGGGGAGCAGATTATTAACGGTCTGATGTATGCATTACTTAAATTATTCATTTCTAAAAGCTTATACGTCAAATCAATCATCTCCTCAGTGGAATATTCGAAAGGGATCATCATCAGTTCAGCTGATCTTTTCAAACGATCATAATGTTCTTTTGCTTTAAAAATTTTCGTCCCGTTCTTTGTCTTATAAGATTTAATTCCCTCAAATACAGCATATCCATAATGAAGTGATTGTCCGTAAAGACCCGTTGAAGCTGTAGAAGCTTCCTGGAACTTTCCGTCATAATAAAGCATCGTTTTCTCGTTGTAATACATATTTATTTTTTAAATTATTTTTAAGTTTAGACATAAAAAAAGCTATTCTTATCGGTTGAGGCTAAATATTGATCAGCAAAATTTATTTAACCTATCCCGATTCCAAAAGCAATACATGAAGTTCTTTCTAATTTTGATTCAAAACTAAGGCTTGTATATTTTCTATCTTTCATATTTTATTTAAAACTACAATATTCAAATAATGAAAAAACAAATATAAAACACTAATAATCAAATATTTAAACTAGCTAATTCTACAATAGCAGAATTATAGAAAGACTTCATATCTGCAATTATAAAATCGGCAATCCTTTTGTATTTGAACATTCAAAGGAAGATTTCACAAATTGTCCAATGCTGTTGACTGTCATTTTTTCGTTGTAATACATATTTCTGTTTTTAGATTAATTTTAAAATTTGGGCATAAAAAAAGCCATCCGGATGAGGATGGCTTTCTAATATTTTTATAGAGTTTCAACAATACCATCGCTCATCACCGGAATCCGATAATGACAATAACGATAGTAATAATATTGTTGAATGTTCTATTCATTTCTATTTTTTGATCTGACAAATGTATAAACTTTTTTCAATTAAAAAAATATTTTATCTTTTTTTTAATTAAATCTCAATAAAAAGCAAAATGCTTAACCGTATTTACAATCAGTAAAGGCCTGAAATATCATTCTAAGTTAGATTATTTAGTATCGTTTAGAGCATGGATTTAAACTCTGTAGGCCTCATATTCGTTAATTGTTGAAATGTATTGCTAAATGCAGAGATGTTAGAATAACCGATTTCATAAGCAATCTCACTCATAGTCAAATTGGTGTCTTTAAGCAGTTCCATTGCACGGATAATCCGCAACATTTTTACATACTGAATGAACGAAATTCCAAGTTTGCCAGTAAAAGCGCGTGTCAGACTTCTTACACTAAACCCAAATTGATGAGCTACCTCTTCTAATGTCAGTGGATTTTCCAGATTGTTCTTAATAAATTTAATTATCTCAGTGAGACGCTCATCATTGGTGGTGGGGAGCTGTATCGTAAATTTTTTTAAATTCTCTTTAGGAAGCAGATGTTTCATTGTCAGTAGAAACTCATATTCCCACGAATCGGGAAAGAAATCACCATTCCAATGTTGTCCAAAATTTAAAAGCTCAGAAAGTAAATTACTAACCGGATATATCCCCAGATCATCATAAAATGGGTGCTTGAACTTTTCTTCTTCCGGAAAATAAATATTGATGATATCAAGATCTTTAGAATTGAACATCAAATTATGCGAATACATTTTCGGCATCCAGATATAGTGATTGAGTGGAATATAAAGATCCTTTTCTTTGGTCCTTAATTTTGCCATCCCACCAATAACCAATAATAGCTGCCCTTTCTGATGTCTGTGCATAGGAAGCCTCTGCTCCCACTGCTGCCTGATTACCAATATCGATGCAGGATGGGCATCAACTTTTTCTCTTACTTCTTTTATGTTATTCATGGGTATGAATTGCTTAATAATTACAAAACCGCGATCCTTGATAATAACCTATCAATAAAGTGATAAGCCAAAACTCCTTGGCCAGAATAAACAAAAATAAGGCTAATATTATAAAAAGACTCATTTTATTACGCAATAATTTTGCCTGTATAAAATTGTAATCTTAAAAATGAAAAGATATATCATACTTCTATACCTTGTAATTTCAGTAGGTATAAAGGCACAAACACAGTACAACCCACCTACATTAACGCTGAATGAAATCTGGAATATATCCGAGTCACAAAATAAACAGCTGAAGCTTGCCAGCCTGAGTAATGAAGAAAGTGAAATTGGTATTTTAGAAGCAAAGGATAAATTGTTACCGGAATTATCAGTGGTAGGAGACTTTCGTATCAACTCTAAGTTTCTTCTTTATGAAAACGGATTGTTTTCTTCACCTCAAAGTGTTCCAATAAAAGATTATGGCTACGGATTGGGCTACAATATAGACTATAATCTTTATAACGGAGGAAAGGAAAAAAGAAATATTGAAATCAAAAAAGAAGAGAAAACACGTAAACAGTATGAGTTTGAACTACAGAAAGATAATGTTAAATACATGATTGCCGCTTCTTACTATGATCTATACAAATTCCAGGAATTTGAATCCTTGATTTCAACAGAGATTTCAACAGAAAAAAAGCAGCTTTCTACCATCGAAAGTCTTAATCGAAATGGTATTGTACTGAAAAGTGATGTATTAAGGATTTCTGTTAAACTGTCACAATTGGAGCTTAGTTATTCTGATGTAAAAAAGAAAATTAATCTTACCAAACAACGCATCAACATCCTGATGGGAAGAGGAAGCGCAGAACCATTGGAAATTTCTTCAGAAGATATTTTAGAACCTAGCGATCTACAAGGATCAAACTATGAAGATTATCTTGTGGTGGCACTCAACAACTCACCTGATCTTAAGATCGTTAACAGTAATCTTACATTAAGTGAGCTTAATATTAAACAGATAAAAGCAAACCTATTACCCAAAGTTTCTTTATACTCCAGATATAACTATACCTACCCCCAAATTTCATTCTATCCATATTCCAACGATATCTGGGGGTTTGGACAAATAGGATTAAAAATGACCTACTCTATTGATAATCTTTACAAGAGTAAACATTCTGTAGCTCACGCATATAATTTGAATAAGCAGGAAATTGAGAAAAATGATATGAAGCGGGATGAAATATCAATTAAAGTCAAAGAAGCTTTTCTCGAAAGACAGCAAGCCAGCGAAAGCGTAGAAACAGCAGAACTTACCATCAGGCAAAGTACAGAAAGTGTAAGGGTAATACGAAATAGTTATCTCAATCAGCAGTCTCTTCTGACAGATCTTTTAGATGCTGAAAATATTTTACTACAGGCAAAATTCAATCTTACATCTGCACAGGTAAATTTAAGACTAAGTCATATAAAACTATTGATTATCACAGGAATACTTTAAAATAAAATTATGAATAAAAATAAAACAGATCACATTGTAGTGGCAGCAACACAATGGTTAGGAATATTATTATTAATTGCAATTATCATTTGGACAGTGCTTCACTTCTGGAAAGGATATTGGTGTGAACAAACCAATGATGCACAGATAGAAGCTTATTTATCACCTGTAAATGTGAAAGTGGGTGGATATATCAGCAAGATTTATTATCAGGACAATCAGGAGGTTCATAAAGGAGATACTCTTGTGCTTATTGAGCGGGATGAATATGATTTAAAAAAAGAAACAGCTTTAGCCGAATTAGCTACATCCCAAGCCAAACTTCCAATCTTAAGCGCAAGTGAAGAAACCCAGAGTAGAAATATAGATGTCATCAAAGCTCATATTCTGGGAATTAAAGCCAAACTGGATCAGCAGCAAAAAGAGTACGACCGCTATAAGAACCTTCTGGCTGATGAATCAACTACCCAACAAAAATTTGACAATGTGCATACCTCGTTACTCACTAATAGATCCGACTATGATGAAACACTTGCAGCACTTCGTGCAGCAGAATCAAAACTTAATGATATTAAAGCACAGCGTTTAGCCATCAATGCGGAAATAAAAGTAAAAGAAGCATCAATAGAAAGACAGGATCTTGATATACGATATACGGTGATCACCGCACCATTTGACGGTAAGATAGGCAAAAAAACCATTCAGGAGGGGCAATTGATCCAGCCTGGACAAACTCTGGCTTTTCTTGTAAACAAATCACAGGAGAAATGGGTGACAGCCAATTTTAAAGAGACTCAAATCAAAACATTCAGGATTGGGCAAAAAGTAAATATAGAAGTAGACGCCTTTCCTGATGAAACATTCTCAGGCACCATAGAATCTCTTTCTCCTACAACAGGCTCACGCTATTCGCTTCTGCCACCAGATAATGCAACAGGAAATTTTGTCAAAGTTATACAACGAATTCCGGTGAGAATTAAACTTACAGAAAGTAAAGAAAAACTTGCTAACCTGTCAGCAGGAATGAATGCTAATGTGTACATCAATAAAGATTAGATCCAATGCAAGCCCACAACATACCTATATTTAAAAGTTGGATACCCGAATGGCTGGCCAGAAGCGTAATTTTTGCAGTATTGATGACTTCGCTCTTCAATTTTGCCTTATATGGAAGACCCATGAGCATGGCAGGTTATTACGGAGTTCAACCTTCTGATGTACAATATGCCATGGTACTAACCTATGCATCAGCTGTAACATTTTTAGCTCTGGATTTTCGTATCACCAAATATTTTGCCCCCCGAAAGTATCTGATTATAGGACTTACTTTAAATTCAGTGAGTTCATTAATATGCTTTTATTCTAAAAACTGGGGTGTTTTTCTGATCTGCGGACTCGTTCAGGGAATTGCCTGTGCCCTCATTTGCAGCATCGTCCTCAATATGGTATTCTCCCGTTTGCAGTCTACAAGAGCAAGAGTAATAGGTTATAGTATTTTCTATGGAGCCATACAAATAGCAGTGCCTGTTTATGCAATTTACAGTAGTGTTCTACTTGATGTATCAGACTTTAACTGGTTATTTTTCGGATTGATCGTGATGCTGGTTGCTTTGTTATTTGTGATTTTAATAACAATGAATTCAAAAGCCAGGTTTCATAAAAAGATGCCCCTCTACAAAGTGGACTGGATCGGATATTTATACTACCTTACTTTTTCTTCTGTTGCTGGATATATTTTGATATATGGTCAGCAACTCAATTGGTTTGATAGTACGCTTATTGTTCTTTTGACCATATTCTTTATTATTCTGTTATTTCTTTTCATTGCCAGAGAAAAAAGGTTGAGACATCCAATAATTAATTTACAGATTTTTAAAGCTAAAAACTTTATAAAAGGCTTATTATTACTTTTTGTTTTTTACATATTTAAGGGAACAACCGGACTTACATACGGGTATATAGAGGTCGTACTGGGAACCGATCCGCTTCATATCATCCCTATTTGGCTAGCTGTAATCCTGGGTACAGCCGTAAGTATGTTTGTTACAGCCCGTTTTATCTTAATGGGAGTTTCCTTAATAAGGATTATTATAACAGGGTTTATCATTATGGCTTGTTATTATTTTTACATGCTACATTTTGTATCTTCAACAGGTGAAACTAAAGATTTTATTCTTCCGTTGTTTATCTATGGAGTTTCTACGGGGGTATTATTTGTTCCCATTGTGTCTTTTATGGCTTCCTCTGCACCTCCTAAAGTTGCTTTCAATGCATCCATGGTTGGTATATTTGCACGGTTCTTAGGATTTAGCACCAGTATGGCTGTAAACAATTACACGCAATTATACACCAGATCTGAAGCAAACGATAAAGTCCGAGAATCAATAACAGAAATCAATCCTCAGCTATCACTCACTTTAAAAAATATACAACAGGCCTATTTGAATGCAGGTAATGATATATACACTTCAAAAGGAGCTTCAAATGCCTATCTGAACTACTTTATAAAAGAACAGATATTGATACATTCAACGAAAGATTATTATGATGTGATGCTGGTTGGATTACTGGTTGTAATCGTTATTTTAATATTTCTACCGGGAATACAAAATATTGTTCTCAAACTGCGAAAAGGCAGCATTCCATATTAATCATTTAGCAATCAATCGTTTATCTAAATAAAGAATAGGAAGCAGAACTTTATTTCTGTTTCCTATTCTTTTGTAATATGCTGATATCATAAAAATCAGATGAATAATTACAATCACCGATTTCTTAGAAATAGATAGGATTATTCAATCCTTGTTAATTGATCTAATTTTTTAAGTAATGTTGGTATTCTGTACGATCCATGCATTTGTTCTATTTTGGTTTTTAAAAGATCCACATCCATTCCTTTTGATGTAAGAAATAATGGTGTCTTACTCTCACCCCTATAGATTTTTCTCCTTTGAGAATCTGGAGTTGAAAACTCATTTTTTGCAATTCCAACTACAGGATATTTTTCTTCTAAGGTTTGGTGTAAATAACCACCTAGCCCTATTTTTCCTTCATCATTTAAAGTTACATAACCGTCCACCAAAAGAATATCGCCTTCTTTAAGATCTATTTGTAACAATAGACTCAATATGCATGGAAGTTCCCTTTTGTAGAAAGCTCCACTTTCATAGTCAGACGTAATATTTGTTTTTCCACTGTAAATTATCGTTTCTTCAGCATCTTCCCAATCTTTAAATGCAAGGCAAATTGTATTGGCATATTCTTCATAGTAATACGTATCAAAAGCGTAAATCATATTCAATTACTGAGTGAAAAATTCTCCAAAATGCCATAAAATACCAGAGGGATCATGCACGAAACATTCTTTTCCCCAATCCATAGTCCTGATAGGCACCAGCTTTGCATCTGTATATTTTTCTGTTAGATTTAGAAATACCAGTTCTTTCCAGTAGTCTTCCACATTGTCAACTTCAACAAAGATCATGGTATTATCAATCCAGTCTTTTACATAGGCGTCCTGAAGGTAAAAAGCAATATCCCCTTTTTTGAACAGAGACAACTTGGTTTCTAAAACAATTTCTTCAAATCCCAGATCGGTATAAAATGCTCTACTGACAGCAAAGTTTTTAGCCCCGACAAATGGGCGAATAGATTTTACGGGTGATTTCATTGTTTTTCTTTTTTCCAGTTATTATAAGTCATCTCAAATTTAGTTTCCTTAGTTCCATGCATTCCTATATTCTGCCAGCCAAATTTTTCATAAAACCCTTCTGCTCTAGTTTTAAATGCAGTACCTAACCAGACACTTTTATCGGTTTGTTCAAAATACCAGTCCAGCATAATATTTTGAAGTTCCCGTCCGATTCCCATGTTCTCAAAATTGGGATGAACAAATAATGCCCAAATATTATTTTCTTTCAGATCAACGATTGAAAAGCCTACCATCTGATTACCAATTTCGCAGACCCAGCCTTTACCTCTTTCAAATAGAAATTCTTTGTAATCATTATCCGAAACAAGATTAGGATCAGATAGAATATTTTCTTTAACAGAGTTTCTAATCACCTGCATTTCCTGAATATCACTTTTCTTTGCTTCTCTAATATTCATTATTAATTTAATACTTTAATTAAAATATATAATCAATTATATTATAAATATTTACACATGAATGTTTAAAGTAAACGATGTAAATATTTTAAACTTATATAATAACAATTTATTATTTATCAACCGCAATTCTTTCTGTTCTGTTTGCAATTTCCCAAGCAGTAGCAAATACCAATTGAGCTCTTTTCTGTAGCAAGCTAAAATCAATCTTTTCTACATCATCAGTTGGTTTATGGTAATCTTCATGGATTCCGTCAAAGAAAAAGGCTACTGGTATATTGTTCTTTGCAAAATTATAATGATCTGATCTGTAATACAATCTATCCGGATCATTAGGATCATCATATTTGTAGTTTAGTTCCAGATTATTGGTTTTTTTATTAGCAGCCTCGTTGATCACTTTCAGTTGTGAGCTTAACATCTCTGAACCTATAACATAGACATAATTTTTTCCTCTGTTTTCCGGATCATCTCTTCCAATCATATCAATATTAAGATCTACGACTGTATGAGCAAGTGGAAAAACAGGGTTATCTGTATAATACTCCGAGCCAAATAATCCATGCTCCTCCCCGGTTACATGTAGAAATAAAATTGATCTTTTAGGGCCATTACCTGCTTTTTTAGCACTTTGAAAAGCCTTAGCAATTTCCATAACAGCTACGGTTCCACTACCATCATCATCTGCTCCATTATATACGACTCCATTTTTTGTACCTACATGGTCATAATGTCCGGAAATAACCACAATTTCTTCGGGCTTTTCTGAACCTTCAATAAACGCTAGGATATTCTCTGAATCCGGAAGATTCCTTCCTCCTCTTTGTTGCATGAAAGAAGCCGGAACTTTCTGATAATAAGACCCTAAGGTTTTAGGAAAAGAAATTCCATGCTCTTTATAAAAATTAACCATATACTCTCCCGCTTTTTTCTGTCCCGGGCTTCCTGTATCTCTGCCCTCCATTTCATCTGAAGCAATTACATATAGATTTTTCTTTAGATCATCAATCTTAATTTCCTGATATGCAGACTGAAATGCTTTTTCAGATTTTGATAATACTTTTGAAGAAGGTTGCCCATTAGTAGTAACCTTAGCCGTTTCACAACTTGATAGTATCACAACAGTAAAAAGAGGAATAAGTATCTTTTTCATTATAATATAATTTTCTTAAAAGTAACAAAATTTATTTAATCTATAACAAATTGCATTTTTCCTTATATTTGATTTAAATGCACAATAAATGGAAAATATTTTCGGATTTAATCATTATTCATTTTTTACGGATATGTCTGAATTGGCCTCAAAAAACAACAGTTTTGACTTGTCATTAGGGCTTCCTGATTTTGATATTGATCCCCGATTAAGATACTATCTTAAAGAATCTGCAGAGCTTAATTACCATCAATATGAGCCACTTGCCGGTAATCCTTTACTTATAGAATCCATCATAAAGTTTAATTTTAACCGTAAAAACTCTATTCATTTAAAAAAAGAAGAGATCACGATCGTACCATGTGCAACTTTTGCTTTACATACCTCCCTACAATGCATTTTAAATCAAGGGGATGAAGTTATTATCATCCAACCTTCTTATTACACTTATGGCCCATCAGTAGTCCTTAATGGCGGCATTCCTGTTTATTATGATCTTGACAATGATTTCACGATAAATTGGGATAAACTTCAAAATTGTTTATCTGAAAAAACTAAGGCGATTATTGTTAATTCTCCGCAGAATCCAACAGGAAAAATATGGTCTCAAACTGAATGGGATCAACTATATGATATGATCAAACATCAGGAAATATATTTAATTTCCGAAGAAATTTATGACACCTATTGTTACGACGATAAAGAGCATTACAGTTCTTTTATTCATCCGGAGCTGATGAAAAGAACATTCTGCATTTTTTCATTTGGTAAAATGTTTCATACCTCCGGATGGAAAGTCAGCTACATGTTGGCAACTCCTGATTTAACCTCTAAATTCAGATGTCATCAACAATATATTTCTTATAGTGCCAATGCACCAGCCCAATATGCCATAGCAAAGTATTTAGAAGTATTTGACCCATCCGAAAATAGAATTCTAATACAGGGAAAAAGGGATCTTTTTAATGAACTGGTTAAGAACACTCCATTAGAAGTTGAGCATAAATCTGAGGGTAGCGTTTTTCAGATCGTTAATTTCAGAAAAGTTTCTTCAACCATGTCCGATGTAGAATTCTCAAGATGGTTAACCATTGAAAAAAAAGTGGCATGCCTTCCTCTTTCAGCATTTTACAACTCGAGACAAAACTCTGATTACCTTAGATTTAGCTTCATTAAAAAAGATGAAGTGATCATTCAGGCAATGGAACATTTAAGAAAGAACTTATAAGATATCAATCAAAAAAAAGCACCACATATTGTGGTGCTTTTATAAAAATATTATTTTGAATTAAAGAGAAAGAACCCTCACATCAATCCTTCTGTTTTTTGCTTTACATTCATCAGTATCATTTGCTTCACAAACAGGATATTGAGAGCCATATCCTTCCGCTTCCACTCTATCTGAAGAGATTCCCATTTCCAATAGCTTCAATTTAGCCGTCTGTGCTCTCAGATTGGATAACCTTTTATTACTATCTTCATTTCCTGTATTATCCGTATAACCTCCTAGTTTTATTTTTAGATTAGGAAAGGCATTCAGCAATTCCGCCAGAGTATTCAGCTGCGCTTCAGAACCAGCTTTAAAATCACTAGAACCACTCTCGAAATACAGATTCTCAACAGTATACCAATTGTTAGGATCTAAAACAGATTGGTTTTTATTTTTAATGTTATTATACATTTCAAACAAACGGCTGTTTTCTCCAATCGAAATAGTATTTCCATTGCTAAGCTTTATGTCCTGAATATTTCCTGTTTCATATACGAAATCTCCATTTTCATTTAAATGCCCTTTAATCTCGTTTGATACTACAGCAGCTGTAGCAGATGCAGAACCGATGTTTTGTATACCTGAATGTGCTCCGACTTTACCTAAAAGAGTTTCAATTGTTGCCTTTCTTTCAGCTTCAATTTTGTCTTTATGCAGTGTTGCCAATGTTGGAGCAATGACCAATGATACAATAGACATTAATTTAATCAAGATATTCATGGATGGCCCTGAAGTATCTTTAAATGGATCTCCAACAGTATCACCAGTTACAGATGCTTTATGAGGTTCGGAACCCTTATAATAAGTTTGTCCGTTAATTTCTACTCCCTTTTCAAATGATTTTTTTGCATTATCCCAAGCTCCACCAGCATTGTTCTGAAACATTCCCATTAAAACTCCACATACCGTAGCTCCAGCCAGAAATCCTCCTAAAACTTCAGGTCCGAAGATAAATCCTACCAATAATGGAGATATTATAGCAATAGCCCCCGGAAGCATCATTTTTCTGATTGATGCATCTGTAGATATAGCAACACATTTTTCATATTCTGGTTCCGCAGTACCTTCCAGAATTCCAGGGATCTCACGGAACTGTCTTCTTACTTCTTCAACCATAGCCATTGCTGCCTGTCCAACAGCCGTAATTGCCAAAGATGAAAAGATAAAAGGAATCATTCCGCCCACAAACAAACCAGCTAAAACATCAGCTCTGTAGATATCTATTCCATCAATTCCTGCAATTCCTACGAATGCAGCAAATAAAGCTAAGGCAGTTAAGGCAGCAGAAGCAATAGCAAATCCTTTTCCTGTAGCAGCGGTAGTATTTCCTACAGCATCAAGAATATCTGTTTTTTCACGCACTTCTTTTGGAAGCTCACTCATTTCAGCAATTCCACCTGCATTATCAGCAATGGGCCCAAAAGCATCAATGGCTAACTGCATTGCAGTAGTTGCCATCATTCCGGCTGCTGCAATAGCAACTCCATAAAGACCTGCGCATAAATAAGATCCGTAAATACCTCCCGCCAAAACAATAATCGGAAGCAAAGTAGATTCCATTCCTACAGCAAGACCTCCAATTATATTGGTTGCATGCCCTGTAGAAGATTGTCGTACAATACTGGAAACAGGTCTTTTCCCTATTGCCGTATAAAATTCAGTAATGATACTCATCAGCGTACCAACAACCAATCCAACCATGATGGCCCCGAAAACACCCATTTTAGTAAACTCGTGTCCTCTTAATACCATGGTTTCAGGTAATATATAGGTAACTAGAAAATAAGAGGCTATTGCAGTAATTACAATACTTCCCCAGTTTCCTAAATTCAAAGCATTTTGTACACTAGAGGTTGAAGCCCCATCGTTATCGTTGATTCTCACAAATAAAGTTCCTATCATGGAAAAAATGATTCCTGTTCCAGCTATAAGCATTGGAAGAAGAATGGGCGCGAAGCCTCCAAAAGAGTCAACCGAAATTGTTTCTCTTCCTAATACCATTGTAGCCAATACCGTTGCAACATATGAACCAAATAAATCAGCTCCCATCCCCGCAACATCACCAACATTATCCCCCACGTTATCAGCAATCGTAGCTGGGTTTCTTGGGTCATCTTCAGGAATTCCCGCTTCTACTTTTCCCACTAAGTCAGCACCAACATCGGCAGCCTTGGTGTAAATACCACCACCAACTCTTGCAAATAAAGCTATAGATTCTGCCCCTAAAGAAAACCCCGTAAGAATCTCTATTGTTTTCTCCATTTCATGGGAATCAACAGTTGCATCTGGTGCGAAGATCTGTTTAATGATTAAAAATAAAGCTCCCAAACCTAAAACAGCCAAACCAGCAACACCCATCCCCATCACAGAACCTCCTGTAAATGAAACTTTTAACGCCTTAGATAATGACGTTCTTGCAGCTTCTGCAGTTCTTACATTGGCTTTTGTAGCTATCTTCATTCCTATAAAACCCGCAGTAGCAGAAAAGACAGCGCCTACAGCAAAGGCTACCCCAATACTCCAATGTGAATTGGAATTACTCATCCCCATTATCGCTAATAAAATAGCTACAACTACTACAAAATAAGTTAAGATCTTGTACTCTGCCTTTAAGAAGGCCATAGCACCGTCAGCAATGTGTCCGCTGATAATTTTCATTTTTTCATTTCCGGCATTCTGTTTTTGCACCCAATTACTTTGTATAAAAGTATATAGTAGAGCGATAACACCAAAAACCGGAACCAAATAGAACAAATTCATAGTTTATTATTTTTATATTAAAAAATTGTAATTAGTTTTATAAATATAACAAAATTTCCAAATGCTTTGTAAAATCAACCCTAATTAATCATATTATTATAAATAAAATCATCACCAAACAATGAATTATACTCTGTAAAATGAAAATTATTCATTTTAAACTCCCCTTATTGCAAAGAAAAAAGGCAGCTGAAAACTCAACTGCCTTTATTTATTTATCGAAAGAAATTATTATCCGCCGAATTTTTCCGCGTAATCTTTTTGAGACGCTTTAATTACTTTTCTAGCATGTTCAACCCCATACACCTCCTGAATTCTACATTTAGCAGGCTCATCCGGTAAGTTTTTGTATGTTAAGAAATAATGCATCAGTCTTCTTACTTCAGCTTCAGGTAATTCAGCGATATCTCTGAAATGTCCAAAAGCGTGGTCACCTACCATTACCGCTACAATTTTATCATCAGCCTCACCACCATCAATCATTTTGAAACCACCGATTGGAATAGCTTCCATAAGCATTCCTCCTGAATGAATATTGTGTGAACTTAATACACAAATATCTAATGGGTCATGATCTCCCATTGTTACATCATCTGCTCCACTCTCAACAGCTAACTTCATTACTTCATTATGGCAATATGTTCTTGGAACAAAACCATATAGAGCAGGAATAATATTTGAAAATTTCTGAGGACGGTCTACTTTTAAATATCCAGTTTCCTTGTCAACTTCATACTTAATAGTATCTGAAGGAACGATTTCCACAAATACATTTACAACATTTGGCGCATCTTCCCCTGCAGAAATCCCATGCCACGGATGTGCTTTAAAATTTGGAATCATTATATATATATTATTTTTTTAAGTTATGCTAATATTAAAATTTCTCTCCTTAAGTCTTCTATTGTAGTTGCAATATAGTCTTCATCATTCATATAATTCATAATAAAAACGGTCTTAAATTCGTTCAGATTGGGATTATTATTTAAATCTTCATACGTCTTATGAAGAAGATCAATAATTGCACTCTTACAATCGACTATATTTTTCCACGAATTTTTTGTCAAATAAAGCTGTTGAGAAGAATTATACTCGAATTCTTCGTTGATTGTTTTTTCAGTAAGAAATACAAACTCATGAACCGCTAAATTCTTATCAAACTTCTGAATAATATTAGAAGGCTTTATCCTTTCCAGAAAAAGTGTCATCCTTTCATATGAATGAGTCTTATTTTCGGAATTTGATTTTACAGAAAGAAGTTTTATCTCCTGATTTTTAAGGGTAATATAAGTGTGTACGAATTGTCTTAGCAAAACCAAAAAAGGAATTGCAATAATTAATGCAAAAGCATACGGTAGATATTCTGAAAAACTTGTCATAATTCGATGTGCAAAATTACTAATAATTTACTGTTCTGTATGCAAGTTTAGCCCTTTTATTTTTCAATTTTTATTTAAAAAATAGTTAGATAAATATAAATACTCTTAATTTGCGTTATCAACTATCACACTACTTACAATGTCTTTAAAAAACTATATTTCTAAGGTACTTTTTAATAAAAATATGAGTGGAAACCTGAAAACGTTTCTTGCATTTATTGTTAATTCAAAAAGATATAGTTCAAAATTCAAAAAAAGTAGTTTGGATTTCAGTAATAATGAAATTTTTGCTTACAATTTTAAAAATGGAAACAAAAGATTTGACACTTATCTAAGAACCTTCAAGGGAGATATTGATATTTTTTATGAGATATTCTGGAAAGAAACTTACAAAGAACACCTTCAATTTTTAGTCAATGACCCTAAAATCATTGTTGATCTCGGAGCACATATTGGGATGACATCGATGTACCTTTCATTAAAATATCCTAATTCAAAAATATATTCTGTTGAGGCATCTCAGGAGAATTTTGAAATCCTAAAAACCAATACAAAATCATTTACAAATATTGTGTGCTTAAATGCTGCTGCTCATTTTGAAGATGGAACATTAAAGTTCGGAGGAGATGAACTTTCATACAATCAAAAAGTATCTGAACAAGGTATTCTTACAAAGGCTTTGTCTATGGGAAGTATCATGAAAAGCTATGATATTGAAAAGATTGACTTGCTTAAAATTGATATTGAAGGAGCAGAGATCGAATTACTTAGTAAAAATAATTCATGGCTGCAGAAGGTAGAAAATATTGTAATCGAAATACACCCACCTTATGATGCTAAGAGTTTAAATAACGACATAGAACCCTATAACTTTTCTATAAAAAATCAGAGAAAAGATGTATTATTTGTCAATAAATCATTAAGCTAATAGTTAGAATTACAACTCAAATAATGCTGGTCTCTGAGTTACTTCGTGATAGCATACACTATTTTCGTCAAAGTAATGATAAACCAGACTTTTCCTTGTTCTCTCTTTGTCCAAATGTGGTTCTCCCCCATGCAAAATATTAGCATGCCATATCAAAAGATCGCCTTTTTTTGCTCTGAAAATTTCTTTCTTCAGACCAAGCTCTTTTACTTTATTTTCTAAAAACTCTTCATAGGCCTTATAACTTTGTTTGCCAATTTTAAAAGCATTTCCTTCATTATCATAATCTGAATTTAAAAAATATGGAAGTTTATGGCTTCCTGGAATATAATGAAGTGCTCCATTATTCTCATCGATATCTTCCAGTGCAATCCACACTCCTAAAAGTCCTCCCAGAGGATAAGTAGTCATATGAATACTGTCGGAATGTGTTTTTTGCTGACTCCCATTAATAAAATTAATACTTTGAAAAAGCTTTGCTTCCCCATCAAGTAAAACTGAAAGAAAGTCAAGAAAATCTTTATCATTACCAATCATTCTGATAATATCAGAATGATGAATTGCAAACATTAATTTTCCACCATAACGAAACTTCAAGGTTCCTTCGGTCATTAATTTTTCTATTTCATCATTAATTTGATCAACTATTTCTGTGTTTAAATAATTTTTTAAGATAAGATATCCATTATTATTGTAGTGAATAGTACTTTCTTTATTTTCTTGTGATAATTTTTTATAAAAATTGGTATTTATCAATTTTTCATGATCTATCCCTCTTTCACTTGCTGGAAGATGGGAAAAATCTTTACTTGAAATACTTGAAAAATAACTTTTATTAACACCATATTTCTTATACAACGGAATATTGTGTTTCAACTTTTTCTTATTGAAAAAATTATAGATTGCATATGGTAATTTATAGTTTCGAATCTGTTTAAACATAAATAAGATATGGTGTTAAAATAACTTTGTAAAATTATAAATAATATTTAGAACCAATCTAAACAATGATTAGGTTTACTATTTTAAGTTAAAGAATTTTCCTTTAATAATGAGTGCAATTAAATCTTTCACAAGTTTTTTTACAGAACTCTCGATAATACCATAAGGTCTAAATTCGGGACGAAAACCTCTGAAGAACTCCTCTATATTAGGAAGTTCCCCCCCTTCAAAATCGAATATTTTAGTTTCTATAAAATCTTTAATAACATTATCTATAAGCACAGAAGCTCCAGAAATCTTCACATATTTTTTATCATTAAATGTTCCTAATAAAGCTACAGTATATTTATCTTCGTAAATAGCTATAACATTGATAATACTATTATTATAATAAAAAGCAGAAAATTGAAGATGTCCCAAGTGATAAAACATTTCGAAAATCCTTAAAAATCCACTCAGATCCCCTTCTTTATCTAATCCCAACATATTAGCCTCTATAAAGCCTTTAGCTTCATTAAAGGTTACCATCTTTATTTTAGATACATTTAAGACATCTTTATCTAGCCTTAATTTCCTTTTTCTTTTAGGTGAATATTTAGAGTATACATTTTCATAAGAATCCGGAAGAATTAGAAAGTTTTTTCTTAATTCTATTTGGGAATGAAATTGATTACAATCGTTAAATTTATAAACTCTAACAAGATAATTTTTATTCAGGTATCCATAAAAGGCTTCATTAATTGATATATCTTCTTTCTTTGAAAAGATACCTAACTGCTGACATAACATTGGGTTATGGACAATCTTTAGTCCATATTTTTTCACATATGGAATTGGCATTACTGCTTCATAATCATTATAAACCAGTAATTCCCAACGGTTATTGGAAGAAACATCTAAAAAGACTTTCGAAGCTGAGTATTTCCTTTGCTCAGAATTTTCCAAACATTGTGCATACTTTACAAAATCTATTTCACTATATTTTAATCTCTTAATCATACTAATCCTTCGTCCGAGAAACTAAAATATGCGTTTTGCGTAATAATTAAATGATCCAATAACTGAATATTGAGGAATTTCCCTGCGTCTTTTATTTTTTTAGTAACATCCAGGTCTTCTCTACTTGGTTTTAAACTTCCAGAAGGATGATTGTGGGCAATAACAATTCCTGTAGAAAAATTATCCAAAGCTGTTTTAAATAAAATCCTCACATCAACAATAGACTGGCTGATTCCCCCTTGCGTTAATTGAGAAATCTGAACCACCTTATTGCTTTGATTGAGAAAAATAGCCCAAAATTCTTCGGTTCTTAAATCAGACAAATGATTTTTAAAAATAACATAGGCATCATGACTGTTTGAAATTATTGGTTTCTCAGAAATTTCCTGTCTGCCCCTTCTACGTCCTATTTCAAGAGAGGTGGCAATTGATAGTGCTTTTACTTCACCAACACCCTTAAATTTCATTAAATCTTTAATAGATAGTAAACTCAAGTCATGCCAGTTATTATTTACTGTAGATAAGATCTTTCTAGCAAGTTCTAAAGCAGTTTCATCTCTGCTTCCGCTTCCCATAACAATTGCTAAGAGTTCTGAATCAGAGAGTGAATCTTTACCTTTTTGTAAAAATTTTTCTCTGGGTCTATCATCCTCTGCAAGAAACTTAATGGACATAACTGAAGTTTAAATTAAAAGTACAAAGTACGAATTTTTAATAGAAAGCGTACAAAATAACAGGCTGTTTCGATGAATCAATATATCGGGCAGTTTGTTTCAAGGCATTAAATGAAAGCATAGGACAGCCTAAACTTAAACAAGCTGGATTTTGTGATTCATTATCAGGAATACAACTATAAGAATGAAGAACGATAGCCCTTTCCATAGCATTATTATTGGTAATGTCCAGACCATTTAACCGATAAGACTTTCCAAATCTTCCGGAATAACTTTCTTTGATCTCAAATTTACCTAATGATGACTGATAGGAACCTTCAACATTGCTGAAATTGAGTGCATCAGAATTCTTTATCACTGAACCTGAACCATGAGCTACAATAGCCTGTTGTAATATTTTATTATTTTTCAGATCGTAAATAAAATAACGGTACTTCCCCGAATAGACTCTAAAATTGATAAATACAGCAAGATCCTGATTATAGTTCTTTCCTTTTAAAAATGTTCTAATCTCTGTAATTCTGGATTCTGGCAAATTTGATATGCTTTGTGATTTAAAACCAAAAGTAAAAGACAATAACACAAAAAGAACAATAATTTTTCTCATCATTAAAACTACATTATTCGATAATCATTCCGTCTTTCATGACCAGTTTTCTATCTGTAATTTCAGCAAGATTCGGATTATGGGTTACAATCACAAATGTCTGATTATATTTATCTCTTAAATCAAAAAATAAACGATGCAAGTCATCTGCATTTTTTGAATCAAGGTTACCGGTTGGCTCATCAGCAAAAATAGTTTTAGGTGAGTTAATAAGCGCCCTGGCAACCGCTACCCTCTGTGCCTCACCACCAGATAACTGATTAGGTTTATGATGTAGCCTTTGCTCTATCCTTAGGTCTTCAAATAAAGCGTAAGCTTTTTCCAAAGCTTCTTTTTCATTGGCTCCTGCAATTTTGGTGGGAAGCAAAACATTTTCCAAAGCTGTAAATTCAGGAAGTAACTGGTGAAATTGAAATACAAAACCAATATTCTGGTTTCTGAACTTAGAAAGCTGTTTATCATTCATATTGATAAATGATTCTCCAGCCAAAGTAATTTCCGTGTCGTAATTCTTTGAGTTGGTAGGCGAATCCAAAGTTCCTAAAATTTGTAGAAGTGTAGATTTCCCTGCTCCGGACTCTCCTACGATAGAAACAACTTCTCCCGTTTTGATATGAATATCAACACCTTTTAATACTTCTAAATTCCCATATGACTTATGGATATTTCTTGCTATAATCATGGTTCAAAAATAGTGAATATAAATAAAATTCTAATGATGTTAATACAATTTTTTAATCAGTAGAAATCCTCTCAGCGTTAAAGTTTTAAAAACAAAAAACCTCTCGAAATGAGAGGTTTTTTGTTATAATACAAACTGGACTGATTACAGTAATAAAGTTAAAGGACTTTCCAGATATGTTTTTAAAGTTTGTAAGAATTGGGCACCCGTAGCACCATCTACTACTCTGTGATCACATGCTAATGAAAGCTTCATGATATTTCCAACAACAATCTCACCATTTTTCACAATTGGTTTTTCAATGATTGCACCTACAGAAAGAATTGCTGAGTTTGGCTGGTTAATGATACTTGTAAATGTTTCAATTCCGAACATTCCTAGATTAGAGATCGAGAATGTAGAACCTTCCATTTCGTTTGCTTTTAAACCTTTAGATTTAGCTCTTGAAGCCATATCTTTTACAGCAGCCGAAATCTGAGTGTAATTCATCTGATCGGTATTCTTAAGAACAGGAACAACCAATCCGTCAGGAATTGCAACAGCTACTCCAACATTAATATTTCCTCTGTGAATGATCTTATCTCCTGCCCAACTTGAATTTACCTGTGGATGTTTTCTTAATGCAACAGCAGTTGCTTTAATAATCATATCGTTGAAAGAAATTTTAGTATCTGGTAAAGAATTGATTTCTTTTCTGGCCTCAATTGCTTTATCCATGTTGATCTCCACCATCAGATAATAGTGTGGAGCAGAGAATTTACTTTCAGCAAGACGTTTTGCAATAATATTTCTTACCTGAGAATTTGGAGTTTCTGTATCTTCTCCCTGAACAAAACTTAATGCTACTTGAGCTGCCGCTGAACTTGCCGCTGGAGCAGAAGTATTTGGTTTTGCCTGAGAAGGCTGATAATTTTCAATATCTTTTTTTACAATTCTTCCGTTTTCTCCGGATCCCTGAACACCATGAATATCAACACCTTTTTCCTGCGCTATTTTCTTAGCTAAAGGAGAAATTGCAACTCTGTCTGTAGATGAAGAACTTACTGCTTCTGTTTCAGGTTTTTCTTCAGACTTAGCTTCTGGTTTTTGTTCAGCAGGTTTTTCTGAAGTCTGAGTTGCAGGTTTTGCAGCTCCAACTCCTGAAACATCTGTTCCTTCGGGACCAATAATTGCTAGTACTGAATCTACTGGAGCAGCTCCGTTTTCCTCAACACCCTGCTTCAATAAAACTCCGTTAAATTCAGATTCAAAATCCTGAACCGCTTTATCGGTTTCGATCTCAGCGAGAAGGTCACCTTCTTTTACTGTATCACCAACGTTTTTATGCCATTTAGCCACTTTCCCTTCTGTCATTGTATCAGAAAGTCTTGGCATTGTAATAACTTCTACACCAGCAGGAACTTCAGCAGAAGTTTGTTCTACACTGGTTTCTTTATTTTCGGTTTTAGCCTCTTCTTCAGATTTTTTCTCCTCCGAACCTTCGGCTGCGGGAGCATTACCCCCTTTTAAAGAAGATATATCTTCACCTTCATTACCAATGATTGCAAGAACAGAATCTACAGCTGCAGCACCGCCTTCTTCTACACCAATGTATAAAAGGGTTCCTTCTATTTCAGATTCGAAATCCTGAACAGCCTTATCTGTTTCAATTTCAACTAAAATATCTCCTTCTTTTACTTTATCGCCAACGTTTTTATGCCATTTCGCCACTTTTCCTTCCGTCATCGTATCGGAAAGACGAGGCATTGTAATTACTTCTGCCATAATTTTTTAATATGATAATGAATTAATTTGATAATTTGATAATGAAAGGGAACATGATAATTAACTCTTTGTCATTATCATATTATCTCATATTATTTATTAGTTATTTTCCAGTTTGTTTACGAATGGATAATTTTCCTGCGCATAAACATACTCATAGATCTTCTCTTGCGTAGGGTATGGAGAGTTTTCCATAAACTCAACACATTCGTCAACAAAATCTCTGGATTTATTTTCAATAGCTTCCAATTCAGCTTCAGTTGCCCAATTATTTGCTAAAATTCTTTCTTTTACCAATTCAATAGGATCATCCTTTTTATGAATTGATACTTCTTCTTTAGATCTGTAAGGTTCAGCATCAGACATAGAGTGACCTCTGTAACGGTAAGTTCTTGCCTCGATAAATGTTGGCCCATCTCCTCTTCTTGCTCTTTCTACAGCTTCATAAGCTGCTTCAGCCACTTTCTCAGGATCCATAGCATCTACAGCAAGACAAGGCATTTCATACCCTAATCCTAATTTATAAATATCTTCATGGTTTGCTGTTCTTTTTACAGAAGTTCCCATTGCGTATTGATTGTTTTCAACAACAAATACTACAGGAAGTTTCCAGTTCATAGCCATGTTAAATGTTTCATGTAATGAACCCTGTCTTGCTGCTCCATCTCCGAAGAAACAAACATTTACAGCTTTTCTATCAAAATATTTATCTGCGAAAGCAATACCAGCTCCCAAAGGAATCTGTCCCCCTACAATACCATGACCTCCGTAGAAACGGTGTTCTTTACTGAAAATATGCATAGAACCACCCATACCTCCAGACGTTCCTGTTGCTTTTCCGCAAAGTTCTGCCATGATTCTTTTAGGATCTACTCCCATTGCCATTGGATGGATATGACATCTGTAAGCAGTAATCATACTATCTTTCGTTAAATCCATTGCATGTGTAAAACCTGCAGGAATGGCTTCCTGACCATTGTACAAATGTAAAAAACCTCTGATCTTTTGTTTTAGATAAAGAGAACGGCATTTGTCTTCAAACCTTCTCCACATTGTCATATTTTCATACCACTTAAGGTATACCTCTTTAGAAAATTCTTTCATGTGCTAGCTCTTGCTTATTTATTATGAAATAGTTGAGCAAAATTATAAAAAAAACTTCGTTTTTATTGTATACATACCAATTGTTTTTTTGGTTATAATGTTATATTTGAGTTTTTAATTTAAACATGGAAGAAAAACAAACATCATCGATACATAAAATCTCTAAAATTATCTCAGAATTTTTTAATCCTTTGGTATCGTTATTTTTATTTTTCGTTTATAAAAGTATACGGGATTACTCCCTTAAAGACTCAATATTATACTTTCTTCCTATACTCCTTATCATCATATTACCTGTAATTATCTGGCTCATCTGGAATGTAAAAACAGGAAGGTACACCAACATGGATGTTTCAAACAGAGTTCAGAGAAAAACTTTCTATATTTTCACTGCAATTACCGTTATCCTTTATCTCCTTTTCCATTACATCAAAAACGGAACGCTTGATTTTTTAATGTTGTTCATACTTATTCTTCTTTTTGCTTTACAAGTAAGTAATTTCTTCATTAAAAGTTCTATGCACACTGCTTTCAATGTATTTGTTGCTTCTTTATTCTACTCGTTAGATTGGAAAATGGGCATTGTATGGTTAGGTATAGCTGTTATTGTAGGGATTACAAGAGTCATATTAAAAAGACACACCGTAAAAGAAGTATTTATGGGTGGAGGAATAGCTTTTCTAATTTCTTTTCTTTATCTTTATTGCAATATACACTTTCAACATTAGAATATTTTATGAAAATAAATCACCTTACAACTGCAGAAGAAAACTTAATGAAGCTATTCTGGAAGCTCGATTCATTTTATTTGAAAGATGTTATGGAGCAGCATCCGGAACCAAAGCCACATCAAAATACGGTCTCCACTTATTTAAAGATCCTGGTTGAAAAGGGTTATCTTTCTACTCAAAAAGAAGGTAGGATCTTTAAGTATACAGTAACAATTCCACATGAAAATTATAAAAAGTTTTTATTAAAAGAGCTTTCACATAATTTCTTTCATGATTCTGGAAAAGAAATTCTACAGTTTTTATTTAATGAAAAACTAATATCTAAGGATGACTTACAAGAGTATTTTGATCTTAAGATTGAAATGAAACCTGTAAAAGCTAAAGCGCCGAAATTGGAAATAGCCAATGAGATTCTTAATCCGAAAAAAGATAAGAAAAGTAGAGATAAGAAGAAAAAGAAGAAGAAGGATTAATTTCTAAAAAGAAAGTATTCTATATTTAAAAAGTACATCTTATATCATATATAAACGGAATACTTCGAGAATAAAAGACATAAAAAAAGCGGCTTAAAAGCCGCTTATATTTTTTACCAACGATTTCCACCGCCGTTTCCACCACGGTTGTTACCTCCGCCGTAGCCACCGCCACCGTTTCCACCTCTGTTATTTCCATAACCACCACCGCTTCTGTTGTTATCGAAGCTTCTTCTTGGCTTCTCCTCTCTAGGTTTAGCTTCAGAAACGTTAAGTGTTTTTCCGTTGAATTCTTTCTCATTAAGAGCTTCAATAGCCTGCTTTCCTTCTTCTTCCCCCATTTCTATGAAACCAAAACCTCTGGAACGACCAGTTTCTTTGTCTGTAATGATTTTTGCAGAAGATACTTCTCCAAATTCTGCGAATAAATCTTGTAATTCGTACTCTTTAGTTGAGTAATTGATGTTTGAAACAAAAATGTTCATTGTTAAATAAAATTATAATAATTAATAAAAATTTGGTATATAAAAGAAAAGCAACATATATTAAATGAACAAATATTGATTCCAAATATAAACGTTCGCAAGATACAATTTAATATTTCAAATCAAAACCTTTTTATAAGTATTTTATCACTCACTTTTGATGTACGCATTAAAATTATCGTTAAACAATATTTTTTAATTGTTATAAAATAATATTTTGGGTATTTCTTTACAAAAATTAAATATTTTTTAACATTAAATCTAACACCAAATTAACCTTTATATAGCAATTAATACAGTAAAAATACATATTTTCAAATTAAAACCACAGTTATTCCGCTTTATCGTTAAACATTTTTAAAATTAATTTAACCTTACATTCTAAAAATACCCTGTTCAAGTTTATGATTTTCTTTATAAGAATGTGTACAATGGATTAAATAATAAAATTATACGTTTTACTTTTTAAAACAAATAACAAAACAAGCTGATTGAGAAAATAAATATTTCTCTTTAGATAACTAAATCCCTTTCCTTTGATTAAGCCATTTTTTAACGTTAAATTTGTATCTCAAATTATTAAAAGATGAACTACCATACTAGAAAATGGGTAAAACCAGAAGATCTTAATCCTAATCATTCACTTTTTGGAGGAAGATTATTACAATGGATTGATGAAGAGGCAGCACTTTATGCTATTATCCAGTTAGAAAACACAAAAGTTGTTACCAAATTTATTTCAGAAATCAACTTCATTAGCTCAGCCAAACAAGGTGATATTGTTGAAATTGGTATTGAAGTTTTAGCATTCGGCTCCACATCTATCACTCTTCAATGTGAGGTAAGAAATAAAATGACTCACCAAACTATTATTACGGTGGACAAAATTGTGATGGTTAATTTGGGTGAGGATGGCAATCCTATTCCACATGGAAAAACGCAGGTTGAATTTGTAAAAGACCGATTAAATAATCCATTATGAAAATCTTTATAAAAAATATGGTTTGTGGCAGGTGCATTTCTGCCGTGTCAGCTATTTTTAATGATTTTAAGATTGATATAAAATCTATACATCTTGGTGAAGTTGAAACCGAATCTGATATTTCAGATCAAGAATTAACTTCCATCGAAGAGCAGTTAGAAAAGACTGGTTTTGAAAGAATAAAAGATTCTTCACATCAATTAATTGAAAAGATCAAAAACCTTATTATCATAAAGATCAGTGAACTTGATATTGATGAAAACTTCTTATTATCAGAATTTCTCACCTCAAAACTTCATAAAGATTACAGTTCACTTTCCAAAACATTCTCACAAAACGAAAATATTACATTAGAACAGTTCTTCATTCTTCAAAAAATTGAGAAGGTAAAAGAGCTTCTTTTGTATAATGAATTTAACTTAACCGAAATTGCAGGAAAGTTAGGCTATAAAAGCGTACAGCATTTATCCTCACAATTTAGAAACAGTACGGGTTTTACTCCCACCGAATTTAAAAAACTAAAGGTTCATAACAGAAAACCTTTGGATTTTGTCTAGGTATTTTAGATGCTGGTGAGAGACTTTTAGTTTTATAATAAGATAAGATTATAACAATCCATTTTCTTAAGTAATTATTTATTAAAATAAAGATACAATCTTGTATCATCACTTCTTTACATATTCTCATTTTCGAGCACTACAACTTACCGGCTTCCCAAATTTTATAACTATTATCCTTAAATTTATAACAGGTATCCTTTTGCTTTTTGGAACTTTGTCATATAATTTAAGATCATGGAAAGACAATATAGAATACTTGGAATGAGCTGTTCGGGCTGTAAGAGAAGAATTTCAGAAAGACTAAACACTTTGGAGGGCATAGAAGCCGATATTAACCTGGAGACAAAAATGGTTACTATTATTTCTAATCAGGAAATTGATCTTATGAACCTAAATAAAGTGTTAGAGGAGATTGGTCACTATCAATTAGAAGATATCATTGCTTTGAAGGAAAGCGAATATAAAGACAATAACATCATTTAAGATCATGGAACAACAATATAAAATACTTGGAATGACCTGTTCAGGTTGTCAGAAAAAAATCTCAGAAAAGCTTAATGCTATTGAAGGAATAAAAGCTGACATTAATCTGGAAACAGGTCTGGCAACTATTACTTCTGATAAAGACATTGATCTTAGTAATCTCAATAAAGTTTTGGGAGAAATTGGTCATTACCAGTTAGAAGACCCTACTCAACAAGGGAAAACTTTTATAAAACCTCAAGATCGCATTTCCCCGTCGTCAGTATATTATTGTCCTATGGAATGTGAGGGTGATAAAGTATATTTCAAACAAGGAGAAAGATGTCCCGTCTGCAAGATGTATTTAGTTCCTATTGAGGAAAAACAATCTAAAGATCCAAACTATAAACCCACCTACTCTTCGGCCAATCTACCGGAAAATTTCAAAGATAGTATTGGAAAATATTATTGTCCGATGTTTTGTGAGGGTGATAAAGTGTATGATGAAAAAGAAGACTGTCCTGTTTGTCATATGCATATGGAGGAGATTACAGAAGATTTGGTTAAAAAATCCGTTTCACAACATTCACATCAGCAATCCCATTCCCATACTCACCATCACCAGGAAGCTCCAAGAGTTACGGATGATATGGCAGGAAAATACTATTGCCCAATGTATTGCGAAGGGGATAAAACCTATGACAGTAATGTGGGATGTCCTGTATGCGGAATGGATCTTGTAAAATATCCTGAAAAGAAAACCGCAAAGTACAGCTGTCCTATGCATCCGGAAATCATCCGTGATGAACCTGGAAGTTGCCCGATTTGTGGAATGGATCTGGTAAGGATGCCTGATACCGAAGGTGAAGAAGATGATGAAACATACAACATACTGAAAAGAAAATTTATTATTTCATTAGGGTTCACCATTCCTGTATTTATTCTTTCAATGGGTGGGATGTTCATTAATTTCCCTTTCTCTCATCAAATTCAAGGGATTATTGAGCTGCTGCTTACTCTTCCCGTGCTTTTTTATTCGGGATGGTTCTTAATGAAAAGAGGCTGGGTTTCATTCAAAACCTGGAATTTAAATATGTTTAGTTTAATTGCTCTGGGTGTTTCCGCAGCATTTATATTCAGTATTATTTCTTTGGTATTTCCAGATATCATACCTCATGAAATCCGCGGACATAACCATGAGATCCCACTTTATTTCGAGGCAGTCTGTGTGATTTTGACGCTTGTTATTTTAGGACAATTAATGGAAGCTGCAGCCCATAAAAAAACAGGAAACGCCATCAGAGAATTAATGAACCTTTCTCCTGATGAAGCCAACCTTATGATTAATGGTGAAGAAAAGAGAGTACTTCTTTCACAGGTTAAAATCGGAGATCTTCTAAAAGTAAAACCCGGTGAAAAAATCCCTGTAGATGGAAAGATTACGGAAGGTAATTCTATTGTAGATGAAAGTATGATCACTGGAGAGCCGATTCCTGTTGAGAAGAATATTGATGATAGAGTTTCTTCGGGGACCATCAATGGCAATCAGGTTTTCATTATGAAAGCTGAAAAGGTAGGTGATGAAACCCTGCTTTCGCAGATTATAAAAATGGTGAATGAAGCAAGCCGAAGTAAGGCACCAATTCAAAAGTTAACTGATAAAGTTTCTAAAATCTTTGTTCCGACAGTGATCCTTATTGCTGCACTTACATTTGTAGGCTGGCAATTCTTTGGTCCTGAAGGTAAAAGAAGTCTATTTGCTTTCGTTAATGCAGTAGCTGTTTTAATTGTTGCCTGTCCTTGTGCCCTTGGTCTGGCCACTCCAATGTCTTTAATGGTAGGTATCGGCAAGGGAGCAAAAAATGGAATATTGATCAAAAATGCAGAGGCTCTGGAACACATGAATAAAGTAAATGTTTTAATTACAGACAAAACGGGAACCTTAACCGAAGGAAAACCTTCTGTAGAGTACATTGAAAGTATAAATAATGGAGATCAAAATCAAATATTGAAACTGGCATTCTCCTTAAATCAAAATTCAGAACATCCTTTATCTAATGCTGTTATCAACAAAGCAAAAGAACAGAATCTCACCTCTGAGAAAGTAGAAAAATTTGAAAATATATCCGGAAAAGGAGTTAAAGGAAATATTAATGGGAAAACTATATATGTAGGAAATGAAAGTC
Source organism: Chryseobacterium sp. ISL-6 (assembly GCF_018613715.1). Lineage (GTDB taxonomy): Bacteria > Bacteroidota > Bacteroidia > Flavobacteriales > Weeksellaceae > Chryseobacterium > Chryseobacterium paludis. The sequence goes on from NZ_JAGGPT010000001.1 coordinate 649,897, forward strand.
TATTGACTTCCCATCAAATTTCTATTCCAGATCATTTAAAGCAAAAAGCGGTTGAAGTTCAGTCAAAGGCACATACCATTTCTTATGTAGCAGAAGATAATACCGCTCTAGGATTTATAAGCTTTACTGATAAAATTAAAGAAAGCTCCAAGAAGGCTGTTGAACTTTTAATGAAGGAAGGTTTGGAGATTATTATGATGACAGGTGATAATGAACATACGGCTAAAGCTGTTGCATATGAATTAGGTATCAAACATTTTAAAGCGAACTGTTTACCTGAGGATAAACTAAATGAGGTTAAAAGACTTCAGAAAGAGGGGAAAATTGTAGCTATGACAGGAGATGGCATCAACGACTCCCCTGCTTTGGCACAAGCGGATATCGGAATTGCAATGGGAACAGGAACAGATGTCGCTATTGAAAGTGCTGAAATTACATTACTTAAAGGAGATATCATTGGAGTTGCAAAAGCAAAACTCCTAAGTGAAAAATTATTAAAAAACATCAAAGAAAATCTGTTTTTCGCATTCATTTATAATGTATTGGGAGTACCTATTGCGGCAGGATTATTGTATCCATTTTTTGGAATTCTATTATCACCCATGATTGCTGCAGCAGCGATGAGCTTCAGTTCTCTTTCAGTGATTTTAAATTCATTACGATTAAACTCTGTTGATCTGGACATTAAATAGTATATTTTCTCTCGCAGATTATTCAGGGTTTTCGAAAAAAAACGATTTACTAATCTTAATCTGCGAGAGATAAAAAAATATGAAAAAGAAAAATCTATATATTGGATGTTCAGGCTTTTACAATAATGATTGGAAAGGCTCTTTTTATCCGGAAAATACACCAACTAAAGATTTTCTTACTTTATATTCAAAAGAGTTTAATGCTGTTGAAATTAATTCTACTTTCTATCGAAAGCCAACAGCAAAAACACTAATTAAATGGTTCGATGAAACACCTGAAGAGTTTAGATTTTTCATTAAGATTCCAAAAACTATTTCTCACGAGAAACGATTACTGGACTGCAAAGAAGAAATCTCAGAATTCTGTCAGCATATCCATGAAAATTTGAAGGAAAAGCTTTCCGGATTTTTGTATCAGTTCCCACCATCTTTTAAAAATACTCCAGAAAATATAGAGTTAATCCTAAAAAATATCGATTCAGCATTTTTAAATGTCATAGAGTTCAGACATAAATCCTGGTGGCGTGATGAGATTTTTGATATTTTAAGACCTAAAAATATTATTTTTTCCGGTGTTAGCTTTCCCGGTAATTTACCAGAAGAAGTAATTATCAACAATAATGAAGTAATGTATTACAGATTACATGGAAAACCTGTTCTTTACAAATCTGAATACAGTGAAGAATTTCTCAATAATTTAGCAGAAAAAATACAGATATCACAAAATAAAACATTTATATTTTTTAATAATACATGGGGAGTTTCGGCAATTAAAAATGCAATGTATCTTAAAAAGATTTTACTTTGAAAACTGTCTAAAAATTAGCACATTAAAATATTATTAAAAAGCAAAACTTAAAGTAAATTGGCATACATATTGTTAACATTAGTTTACAAATTTTAACGATATTTAACAATTAATCTCTAATTATTTCATGAAAAAACTTTTTGCGGAAAAGTCTCGAAATACGACTTTTCTTGGGATGTTTGCATTGATGAGTGCAACTTCAATTTTATTTAACAGCTGTAATCAGAAAAAAGATGAGAAAGATTCTGAGAAGATGATTTCTAAAGACCATCCCGTCGCAAAAACAGTCCCCTTATTGGACGATAATGAAGATCTAACCGACAAAAGAGTTATATATCTAACTTTTGATGACGGTCCGAATCGAGGAACCGAAAATCTACTGAAAATTTTACGTAAAAGAAATGTATGTGCAACAGCTTTTTTAGTTGGAAAACATTCTTATGACAGTAATAGACAAAAGGATGATCTGGATCTTTTAAGACAGGATCCTTTGATTGAACTGGCTAATCACAGTTTTACGCATGCACATAATAAATATTCTAATTTTTATCAAAATCCTGATGCTGTGGTTCATGATTTTGATAGAACAAAAGACAGTTTGAAACTTTATGATAAAATAGCGAGAACTCCGGGAAGAAATATATGGCGACTGAACAATATTAATGTTACCGATATAAAAAGCTCTACTCTGGCTGCAAATAGCCTGAAGAAAGCAGGTTATAAAGTAATTGGTTGGGACCTTGAATGGAAACCTACTAATAAGATGGTATTAAAAGGCAGTCACGAAGCAATGCTTAAAAAGGTTGACAGTATATTTTTCAATGATCTCGAAAAAACATCAAGACACTTGGTCTTTTTAACTCACGATCAATATTTAGCGGATACAGACTCTATTAATGAACTTGATCTGTTTATTGAAAAATTACAGAAGAGCAATCGATTTGTATTTAGAAAGATCTCTTCCTATCCTAAGATCAATGACGTTTTAAATTAAGAGTATTATCATTAATAAATTGAGAAATAGTCAATTTTTAATCGCGGATAAACCGTTCTTAAAACTCTTTTTAAAATTTTACAAAATCATTAGTATTTTGCTCTAAGAATTCAGAAATTTGCAATTATGGATATTAAAGAAAATTACAATAACATAAAAAAACAACTTCCTAATGAGGTTCAGCTGGTCGCAGTTTCTAAAACACATCCTGTATCAGCTATTCAGGAGGTTTATAGCTTAGGGCAAAAAGTTTTTGGAGAAAACAAAGTTCAGGAGCTGATGGAAAAATACCCTCTCCTGCCAAAAGATATTCAATGGCATCTGATTGGGCACCTTCAGACCAATAAGGTAAAGTATATCGCAGAATTCATCGACACCATTCAAAGCGTTGATTCTGAGAAACTTTTAATAGAAATAAATAAAGAAGCAGTTAAATACAAACGTAAAATTAAAGTTCTCTTACAAGTAAAAATTGCGGTTGAGGAAAGTAAATTTGGCTTTGAAATTTCAGAAGCACAAGACATTTTTCAAAAATACATAAACGGTGATTTTTCGAATATTGAAATAACCGGATTAATGGGAATGGCAACTTTCACAGAAGATGAAGAGCAGGTAAAAAAGGAATTTTTAAAATTAAAAAATGTTTTTAACGAATTAAATCAATTGAAAAAACTAGATACATTATCAATGGGAATGAGTGATGATTTCCCTATTGCCATTGAATGCGGTGCTAATTCTGTAAGAGTAGGGTCCGCTATTTTCGGAAGAAGAGATTATACTAAATAAAGTATTTAGGTATAGTTTTTGCTAATAATTCAATCAAAAAATCTAAATTTGCAACTATGCAAAAAATCCTTATAGTAGAAGACGAAAAAGCAATCTCAGGAGTACTGCACAGTATTCTTTCAGATGAACTTACCAATTACGAATTTGTTGTAGCCGAAGATGGTTTGGAAGGCTATAAACATTTAGAAAAAGAAGATTTCGCATTGGTAATTTCAGACATAAAAATGCCAAAACTTTCAGGAACTGAGCTATTAAAGCAAGCTCTACTGCTTAAACCTGAAACCACTTTTATTATGATCTCAGGACACGCAGACATTGATTCTGCTGTATCTTGTTTAAAGGATGGTGCATATGACTTCATCTCTAAGCCAATCGACATCAATAGGTTGATTACAAGTGTAAAAAATGCTTTGGTTAAAGAGACCTTAAAAAAAGAAAATAAAAATCTTCAGACCGAAAATAAAACACTAAAGAGGAAGGTAAACAAAAAGTACCAAATGATTGGTGAGTCTCCGGCTTTACAGAAAATTCAGGATATGATCGGAAAGGTTGCTGTTTCGGATGCAAGAGTTTTAATTACCGGACCCAATGGGGCAGGAAAAGAATTGGTTGCTCATGCTATCCATAATCAAAGCGAACGTGCAAGAGGACCTATGATCGAAGTGAACTGTGCTGCAATTCCTTCTGAACTTATTGAATCAGAACTTTTTGGACACGTTAAAGGTTCATTTACAGGGGCTATTAAAGATAAGCAGGGTAAATTTGAACAAGCAACGGGAGGTACTATTTTTCTTGATGAGATCGGAGATATGAGTCTTATTGCCCAGGCTAAAGTATTAAGAGCCCTTCAGGAAAGCAAAGTTTCTCCTGTAGGAAGTGATAAAGAAATTAAGGTTGATGTAAGGGTACTTGCAGCAACCAACAAAAATATGCAGAAAGAAATTGAGGAAGGAAAATTTAGAGAAGATCTTTACCACAGGCTTTCTGTAATTGAAATTTATGTTCCCCCATTGGATGATAGAAAAGAAGATATCAAATTATTAGTGGACCATTTTTCAGGACTGATCTCCGATGAACATGGTACAGCGGTGAAAAAATTTGATGATGATGCTATTGAAGCGCTTAAAGCCCTTTCATGGACTGGAAATATCAGAGAGTTGAGAAATGTTGTTGAAAGATTAATTATCCTTGGTGGAAGCACTGTTTCCAAAGAGGATGTCGCAAATTTTGTAAGAAAATAATTTAATTATAACCTAAATAAATTATAAAAAATTTGCAGTATTCACACTGCAAATTTTTTTTTGTTAAAACTATGAGCTTTTTAAATAAAAACTATACTAAAGAATGCCTTACATTGGCACTACCCGTAATGCTAACGCAGGTAGGACAAGTTTCTGTAAACTTATTTGATAATATTATTGTTGGAAAATTACTGGGTGCAGATGCCTTAGCTTCAGTGTCTTTAGGGAATGCTGTATTTTTCTCTATGTTCGTATTGGCACTGGGATTTTCCTTTGCTATTCCACCTTTGGTTTCAGAGGCGCACTCGAGACATGACCATAAAACCATTAATTCTGTTTTCAGTCACGGATTTGTTATTAATATGACCGTGGGGATAATTTTAATGGGAATTTTATTATTAGGATTGCCTCTACTCTATCATTCCGGTCAACCGGCTAAGATAGTTCCTGATACGGTAGACTTTTTAGGCATCATGGCGATAAGCATGATCCCTTTCATGGCATTTCAGACCCTCAGAGAGGTTTCTGAGGGTTTATCTTACACCATTGGAGTTACGAAAGCGACCATTATTGCCAATGTTATTAATATCGTTTTGAACTACGTTTTCATCAAGGGACTTTTTGGATTCCCTCCAATGGGGGTAAAAGGATCTGCATTGGCTAGTTTAATTGCGAGAATTTTTATGGTGGTATTCTTATATTTCGTTTTACTAAAAGAAGAAAGAACGAGACGCTATATCAAAGATTTTTCCTTGAAGATCCAGGTATTTTCTAAAAATATGTTTGATAAAATGGTAAGATTAGGATTACCTACCGCTTTACAGATGTTCTTTGAAGTAACTGCTTTTGCCGGTGCTGCTTTTATCTGTGGATTAATTTCTGCTCATGATATTGCCTCACACCAGATTGCTCTCAGTATGGCTTCATTTACCTTTAACCTCTGTGTAGGATTTAGTGTTGCATCAACTGTAATGATCGGAAGAAAAATGGGTGAGCAAAATTATGTTGAACTTAGAAAAGTTGGAATAAACAACTTGAAAATTGCCTTTATCTTCATGTGTATTTGTGGAGTTGTATTTATTTTGGGTAGAAATATCCTTCCTACATTCTTCACTAAAAAAGAAGAGATCGAAGTAATTACGTTAGCTTCAAAACTAATGATCATCGCTGCTCTGTTTCAGTTATCAGATGGAATCCAGGTAACAGCTTTGGGAATGCTGAGAGGTATACAGGACGTTAAAATCCCTTCTATTTATACTTTTATAGCCTATTGGGTAATTACAATCCCACTCGGGTATTTCTTTTGTGTCACATTAGAAATGGGCGCTTTTGGAATGTGGATCGCCTTAGGATTGGGATTAACGATCTCTGCAGTCTTCCTTGTAAAAAGATTTTTAAATATGTCGGCTAAGAAAATAAAACAGAATATATAATAGAAAGCGGTCTTTACAGGCCGCTTTTTTATTTTTTATTTAAACTTTTCAAAGCTCTATTTAAACTTCTTATGGTAACTCCTAAATAAGCTGCCATGTCTTCTTTTGAAATTTCAATTTCTTGTTTGGATTGTAATTCCAATAGTTTCGCTAAGCTGTGTTCAGTGGTATGAAGTTGTTGATAAGATGCCCTGGCAGAAGTATTAATGATACGCTCAGCAAAGGCATTTAATAATAAATTATTTAATGCTATATCATTTTCAACTAATGTTCTGAAATAAGGAACAGAAATCGCATAGACAGATACTTCCGTCACTGCTTCAATAGTACACAGGCAATTAATATTTTTAATGAATTCAATTTCACCAATAATTTCACCTTTCCCAAGAAACTCCATAATATACTCTTTATCATTTTCTTCTTCAAAATAGCATTTGGTAACACCATCATTAATAAGCATTATTTTCGGGGATTTTTCATTTTGTACAAATATCCTTGTCCCTTTTGAAAATGATCTGATCACGATATCTTCTTTACGTTCCTGCTTACTGTAAAGTTGTTCTAAATAGCTCAAAAAAGTTTCATTGGTTCTTAACATATTCCATTCAGGACAAATGTCCTTTGCTTTTATATAATTTATTCTGATTTTTGCACAGAGAAATGTACAAAATAAAATGAAAAATCATATTACAACAATAGCATTTGACGCAGACGATACCCTTTGGGTGAATGAACCCTATTTTCAGGAAGCTGAAAAGGAATTCTGTGTTCTTCTTGAAGATTATCTTCCACAGCATTCGGTATCGCAGGAATTGTTTAAAACAGAAATGCAAAATCTGCATCTTTATGGTTATGGGATAAAAGGTTTTATGCTCTGTATGATCGAAACCATCTGTAGGGTCTCTAATGGAACAGCTTCCATGCAATTAATAAACAAAGCGATTGATCTTGGCCACGAATTATTACAACAACCTGTTCAGCTTTTAGATGGAGTCACAGAAACATTAGAAGATCTGAAAGGAAAATACAGATTAGTTATGGCAACCAAAGGTGATCTGCTGGATCAGGAGCGTAAGCTTAAAAAATCAGGATTAGAGAATTATTTCCATCATATAGAGATCATGAGTGATAAACAAAATACTGATTATACAAAGCTTCTGAAGCATTTAGACTGTAAACCTGAGAATTTTATGATGTTAGGCAATTCAATAAAATCTGATATTTTACCTGTCTTGGAAATTGGTGGATTTACAGCTCATATCCCATTTCATACGACCTGGGCACATGAGCAGCATGAACATCAGCTGAAACATGAAAGATTTATTGAGTTGGAAAGTATTGATGAAGTATTGAAGTATTTGGTTCAGTAAAACATTTAAACTCTGTATGAAAGTTAAAAATATTGTCATTTCGAACGCAATATAATGAAGTGAAAAATCTTTTGTAATGAGATTCTGAATCACAATAATAGTTTATATAATAACTCCTCCATATGCTAAATAAGTTAACTTAGCACCTTCAATAAACTTTTCAAAACTTGTATTTTCGTCAGCATTCTCATTTTGAAGTTCAAAATAATATTCGTCAGGATTGGCCCTTCCTTTCAGCATATTTTCAACCGAATTTTCGCTCCCAGATATTCCTTTTTGGGGAAATATCCAAAAACTAAATCTTTTTGTCTGGGGATTAGGATTTAATAATATGAGTTCATCAATACTCGAAATTCTTAAAACATAATTTCCATTTACTTTTGTCGGATCTATCAATCCATTTTCAAAAATTAATTTAAATCTTTTATCCAAATTTTCAGAAAACTCGATACTCTTTACTACATCAATTACTACTTTATTTTTTTCAACTTTAATTTGAGATTTTAAATATTTTTCATATTCTTGTCTTACATACTTTTTTTCAAATTGTTCTTTTGAAGTATGATATTTTCTATTTTCAATATTTTCAGTTTGCCCAAATAACCCTGCCATAGAAGTCATTATAAGAAAAATTATCAGTATCTTTTTCATATATCTGTTGTCTCTATTTCTAATTTAGCATATAATTTTTTTAGTGAAGTCGTTTCTCCTTTTATTTTTACATTCTCCCACAGACTTTTTTCTTTAGAGATTATATATTCAACATGATATTCATTCCTATACCCATTTATAGCGACAAACCAATCAGATATGGAGTTGTCTTCTTCCATTAAAAGCAACGTTGAGTGCGAAGTGAATCCATAAATTAAGGTCTCTTTGAATAATTTATTTATTACTTCCAAAACATTAAGCATTGGAGGAGTACCATTGTCACCAAATGTATCCTCTACTTTCGGTACTAAGTCTTTATAAAAATCTTCCAGAGATTTGCTTATTTGTTCAGAACTTCTAATTATAGGCATGATTATTAATTGAAAACTAAAATAACAAAAAACTCGCCCAAAAGGACGAGTTTCTCAATTTATTTCTTCAAACATTTTTCTAAGAACTGATCTTGTTCCCATAAAAGGTGAAGTATATTTTCTTTAGCTACATAACCGTGAGCTTCTTTAGGTAAAAGAACCATTTTTACAGGTGCACCAAGATTTTTTAAAGCCTGGAAATATCTTTCTGTCTGTAAAGTAAAAGTTCCTGGATTGTTATCTGCATCACCATGAATTAAAAGTAATGGGGTTTTCATTTTATCAGCATTCATGAATGGAGACATCGTGTTGTAAATTTCCGGAACATCCCAATAATTTCTTTGTTCACTCTGGAAACCAAAAGGCGTTAAAGTTCTGTTATATGCACCACTTCTTGCAATTCCGCAAGCGAATAGTTTAGAGTGTGTTAAAAGGTTTGCCGTCATAAAAGCCCCATAAGAATGTCCTCCAACAGCCACTTTCTTTCTGTCAATATAACCCAACTGGTCTACAGCATTAATCGCTGCTTCAGCATTGGCAACTAATTGTGGAATAAAAGTATCATTAGGTTCAGTTTTTCCTTCTCCGATGATTGGGAAAGCTGCATCATCAAGAACTGCATATCCTTTTGTTGTCCAATACACAAAAGACCCGTAATAAGGGAAAGTAAAATCATTAGGATTCTGCGTATTTTGCCCTGCCGTATTCTTGTCTTTGTATTCCGTCGGATATGCCCAGATCAGCAATGGAAGTTTTTCGTTCTTTGCTTTTCTATCATAATTAGCCGGTAAATAAAGAGTTCCTGTTAATATTACCCCATCATTTCTTTTGTATGTAATTACTTCTTTATACACATCTTTTATACTTTCAAAAGGATTGGCAAAATTAGTTACGGGCTCTGATTTATTAGATTTAATATTTTTCTTAAAATAATTCGGATACTGACTTGCAGACTGCTGAATAGTAAGAACCTCTCCTTTTGCAGGATTAAGAATATCTATTATATCCTCTTTGGCATTCTTTAAATTCGAAGTATATAGTCTTTTCTTTTTTAAAGTTTTCATATCCATTTCATCAATAAAAGGATGTTGTCCATCTTTTGTAAAGCCATCCCCGATAAGATAAGCTTTCCCTCCTTTCATATCGAGAACTGTTCTTCCAAATTGATTTTTTGTCGTATTAAAATTCCCTGGATCACTATAAACATCCTGATAATTTCTGTCATCAATAACTTTCGATTCACCGTTGTTTAAATCAACTAAGAAAGATTTTGTATTTCTGGTATCATACCAATCTTCTGAAACAATAGCATAATGATCGTTCGTCCAACTTGTACCTTCATATCTTTGTTTTGTTTTAAAGAAAGATTTTGCAGTGGTATTAAATGGTGCTTCCCAGGTAAAAACTTCGTCTCTGTATTCTGCTGATTTAGATTGATCCCCACCATCCAAAGCTTCAGCATAAACCAAGGTTGCAGGCATATCGCTTCTCCAGCCCATATCTCTTTTTCCTGTTCTTACGGATGCAAAACCTTTAGGCATGATTTCGTTTAATGGAACTTCATTTACCACTTTCACTACATTCCATTTAGCATCGTAAACAGTTGTCGTCATTGGAAATCTATTTAAAGGGACAATGTATGAGAATGGTTTTTTAATAGTGGATGCCATTAAATAATTACCGTCGGGTGAAAAGCTTAAACCAGAATACATATCCTGATCCTTTATTTTCTTGAGATTCCCACTAAGGTCTACATTATAAATATCTGCAGCTGTAAGAATTTCAAAGTTCTTTTCATCCTGAGGGTTTTTAAGAAGATCCTGATAGGTTCTGTTTTGAGAAACTTTTCCATCAGCTGTAGATACAATAGGACCCGTTGGCAGATCTTTGCTCGAATCTATTAATGCAGGCCTGTTTTGTGGAAGTATTTTTATTAATAAATTCTGAGAATCTTTGTACCAGATATATGGACTACCAAGGTTAGCATTAAGATTATCATCTGTAATCTTTTTGGCAGTTGCAGTTTCGAGATCTACAATCCAAAGTTCTACTCCTTTACCTGTCGTATTCGTGAAAGCCAGTTTCTTTTCGTCTGGAGAAAAAGAGGTATTGGTAATTTTAGGATTAGTCGGTAACCCTTTTACCTGAACTTCATTTTTATCATTTATCTTTCTAACCTTAAGATTATTTGAATAGGTTACTGAACTTGAAATATTAGTAACAGGATTGATTCTTAAACCACCTAATTTCATTTCCTGTTGCCCAAGATCTTCCAATGTTTTATAAGTCGGTCGATAGGTAAATACCACCCAATCTTTTTTACTGTTCATCAAAACACTTGGAGGTCTTTCATAATCTGCAAGCTTAAGAATTTCTGCAGATGGTTTTTGGTAAGTAACATTTTCCTGAGCTTCGTAGAAATTAAGAAACGCCAAAAGGCAAATAGTTAACTTTATCTTCATTTTATACATTTTTCACGAATTTAGTAAATTGAAGTTATATAAGGAAAAATTATCCGTGCTATTCGTGCTGGTTATTCAATTAAATAGTATTTTAGTTTTTCAAATTAAATCAAAGTACTATGAAAAATTTACGAAAGTTATCAATGAAAGATCTTAAAGCTATTAATGGTGGCAGTGCTCCGGAATGTCCACAAGGATTCAAGCCCTGTATGATAATTGGTGAAGACGACACACCAAAATGGACCTGTGTCTGGGCATCTTTACCATGTAAGCCTTAATAAATCAAGAGAGGGCATTTCATTTTTGAAATGCCCTTCTTTATCTATTTTCAGCTTATAAAATTAAGAACAATTAAATAGCATTTAATCCTAATCTTGTGATATAATAAAATAAATATTACATTAGTGATTCAAATTAAATCAAAAAAGTATGAAAAATTTACGCAAATTATCAAAGAAAGACCTTAAGACTGTTAATGGAGGAAATGCCCCTCTGTGTGAATCAGGTTATAGAGCTTGTGTTACGGGAAGAGATGAAAATGGTTCTCCAATTTGGGATTGCATACCATCAACACTTCCTTGCAGACCTTAACAGAAATAAAAAAGAGCATTAGATTAATGCTCTTTTTTATTATATTTTTTTAGATCTTTTTACCAATCTGAAGCTCTTTTTCTTTTTTCAATCATATGATCTATCGAAAATCTTCCTGCTCCAAAGCACATTAACAGAAGATATGCAGATAAATAAATGAAAGCCAATTCTCGTTTCTCAAAAGGATCTGCACCATGAACTACAAAGGCAGCAATAGCCATTGTAAATATGAGAAAGCCTAAAGCTACTCTGGTAAACAATCCCAAAATCAAAAGTATAGAACATACAAACTCTGCTACGATAGTAAGAATTAAAGATATCTGTGGACCCAGCCCCAGGAAATCATAAAACTCGATCTTCCCTCCTTCCAGTAACATCTGAAGCTTGGGAAATCCGTGAGAAAGCATGGAAAATCCAATAAAAACTCTCACAATTAACAGTATAATATCTCTAAATATAGGATTAGAATTTGAGTTACTATAATTCATGTATGAAAAATTTAGTTTAAAGATAATAAAATCTTTCTATACAACGATGATTATTGACATTTTAGTTTATCTGTATCCGAAATTCTTCAGATCCCGGTCGTTTTTACGCCAGTCTTTTTTCACCTTTACGAATAAATTAAGGTGAATTTTTTTTGAGAAAAATTTCTCCAGATCTATCCTTGCCTCTGTTCCTACTTTTTTAATTGCTTCCCCTTTATGGCCAATAATAATTCCCTTTTGGGTATCTCTTTCTACATAAATAATAGAATCTATAAAAATGATTCCCTCCTTTTCTTTAAATTGTTCGGTAACAACTTCTACTGAATAAGGAATTTCTTTATCATAGTTCAGAAGGATTTTTTCACGAATTGCCTCATTTACAAAAAATCTTTCCGGCTTATCTGTATATTGATCCTTATCGTAATAAGGCGGGTTCTCCGGCAACATCGATTTAAGCTTAGGCAGAATAACATCTGTATTAAATGCATTCAGTGCAGAAATAGGTAAAATTTCAGCTTTAGGAATCCTATTATGCCATTCTTCTACCAATTTTTCAAGTCCCTCCTGATTGGTCTGATCTACTTTATTTAATAAAAGTAAAACAGGAACAGGAATTTTATTCAGCTTTTCAATTAAAAATTCTGAAGGTTCAGCTTTATCTGTAACATCCACAATGAATAAAAAGACATCAGCATCCTGTAAAGAGTCCTTTACAAAATCCATCATTTTTTCCTGTAACCCGTATTTTGGGTCTAATACTCCCGGTGTATCAGAAAATACGATCTGTAAGTCCTCTTCATTATAAATTCCAAAAATTCTGTGACGTGTTGTTTGTGCCTTCTGCGTTACGATCGCCAACTTCTCGCCCATCAATTGGTTCAGCAAGGTCGATTTTCCAGCATTAGGTTTTCCAACTATATTTACAAATCCTGATTTGTGCATAAAAATTATATTACGGATTGCAAAGTTACTAAAAGAAAACCGGTCTTTAGGATTAATTTTAAAGATTTAGATCTTTAGTACTGGTCTCTGAATTTTTGAAATTCCTCATATTCATAATCAGGACAAGCTCCCGGTTTTGAAGTTATAAAAGCTCCCAGAGCAATAGCCTCTTTCATTATTTTATAAGGTGCTTCGAGTTGAATTCTTTTAGAAATAAAACCTGCAAGAAAAGAATCTCCACTTCCTACAGTATCTGCAATTGTGATAGGAACTGCCGGGCAGTCATAGCTTTCATTTTCTACAAAATACCTTGCTCCTTTACTACCTTTAGTCAGAACAATTTCCTTTATCTTAAAGTGATCCTTAATAAAGGCCGCACTTTGATCCTCATTCACATATTCTACATCAAGGAAATCGAGGATCTGTCTCATCTCGGCTTTATTCATCTTCACGATATCTGCATGATATAAAAGTTCTGTAATAAGGTCAACATCCACAAATGGAGGTCTAAAATTGACATCAAAAATTTTAAGTTTTGCATACTCCAAAAGCTTAAGGAGTGTTTTCCTTGTTTTTTCATTCCTTGCAGCTAAGCTTCCAAAAATAAATGCATCGGCATTAGAAACTAACTCAGCTAATTTGGGTAGAAATTCTATATAATCCCAGGCTACATCATTAATAATTTCGTAGCTGGCTTCATTATCTTCATCAATAGTAGCAATAACGGTACTCGTAGGTTTTTGATCATCAACCTGAATATAATCGGTGGTAATTCCCCAATTTTTAATCTGATCAATAAGCTTATCTCCAAGCTCATCACTTCCTATTCTACTGAGTACTTTAACATTTACTCCCATTTTATAAACATTATAGGCAACATTAAATGGTGCTCCCCCTGCTCTTGCTCCCTGAGGAAATAGGTCCCAGAGGACTTCTCCGAAACATACCACGTATTGATTGTCTTGTATCATATGGTTAAACGTTTAAATTATTTATAAAATTTTACTTTACAGATTTCATTTTGATCAATTCACCAGAACAGACTATTCTTGTTCCCTTTTCGGAAAAGTTTTTAATCTGATCATCAAGAAGTTTTAAAGCAATAACAGCCATTTCTTCCAAAGGCTGTCTAATGTAGGTAACTTCCGTGGGAAATAAAGTGTAGGCATCTGTTTCATCAAATGCGATTACAGAAACATCCTCAGGAACCTTTATCTTATTTCTAACCAGATAATTTAATCCGGCAATTCCAATTTTATTATTTAAAAAATACAAGGCGGTCTTTTTAGAAGTAATTTTAAGTTGCTTCTTAAGCTCGGTATGAACTTTAGGTGTAACATCTTTCATATCCACTAAAACTTTTTTTGCTATAATACCTCTTTCACGAACCTTTCGCTCAAAACCACGTTGCCTGTCAAGTAAATGAGGCAATTTTGTGTTATAACCTACATAAATTAATTCCTCGAAATTATGATCAATAAGATAATCGACTATAATTTCAGAGATTTCAAAATTATTCAGTGTTACTGCAGGAAGATTAACATTTTCAAGGTAATAATCGACACTAACAACGGGGTATTCATTATTCAAAAGTTTTTTGATCGCATCATCTGAGCCAACAACTGGAACTACAATCATTCCATCAACCTGCTGTTCAGAAAAAAGTTCTGTAAGCTGTCTGAATTTATCTGGATTTTCGTCAGAACTCCCAATAAGGATCGTGTAACCTAACTTCATGGCTTCATTTTCTATCCATCTTGCGATATTAGAAAAGAAATCGTTTGAAATATCAGGAACAATCAAGCCTATAAGTTTACTATTGCTCATTTTAAGACTTCTGGCAATCTTATTTGGAGCATAATTAATTTCTTTTGCTACTTCGAGAATCTTAATTTTTGTAGCTTCACTGATCCTGCTTCCTTCCTTTCTATTTAATACATATGAAACTGTTGCTACGGAAACACCGGCAATTCTTGCAATATCTTTTATGGAAGCTCTTTTCATTTTATTGATTGACATACAAAAGTATTTCATAAAATATAAAAAAATGTATAATAAATAGCATAATTTTTTTATAAAATTATTGTAGTTTCGCAACTTTTTAAAAAGGACACCAATCAGCAACTTAAACAACTGAAAATAAATCAATTAAAAACACATAACTTCTATTTCATTTGAGTAATACTTTGCTAAAATCCATTTCATCTCCTTTCTATTTTGACTTATTTTCGGTAATTTTTCAGATTCTTTACTAGTTATAAAATAAAATTAGTTCTCATATTTTTTAATTAATCATGAAAAACAGATAATTTTGACCCATCACAATTTACCCTCATGACCATAGACGAAATTATTGATAGTATACTTCCCCTTCCTGCAGCTTCAAAGGAAAATTTGAAAATGTATATTACAGAAGTTTCTTATCCAAAGTGCTTTTGCCTCATGGAAGCAAATAAGATTATTCCTTATGTGTACTTTATAAAAAGAGGAATTGTTCGCGCCTACGCTTCTACGGAAGATAATGATATTACATTTTGGTTTGGTAGCGAAGGTGAAACGGTAATTTCTATGAAAAGCTACGTAGAAAATAAACCAGGCTATGAAAGCATTGAATTGTTGGAGGATTGCGAACTTTACCAGTTGGCTACTGAAAATCTGAGAAAGCTATTCAATGAGGATATTTATATTGCCAATTGGGGACGGAAATTTGCAGAAAGAGAGCTTGTAAAAACAGAAGAATTAATTATCTCCAGACAATTTAAAACATCTACTGAGCGCTATAAAGACTTAATGCGTGACAAACCTAATCTTTTGAAGAGGGTTCAGTTGGGACATATTGCTTCTTATTTAGGAATTACACAGGTAAGCTTGAGTAGAATCAGAGCTGAGATCAGATAATAATTTGTAAGATTTCTAATTAGAAAAAATCTTTATTGATTATCAATATAGCCTAAAAGAAGAAAAACTTATTTTTTAACATTTGTAAAATTTTTATTCCTCATAAATGCGGAACTTTGCAGGAGAAAAAAAATAAAAATGAACTGGATTATTTTAATTATCGCAGGATTGTTTGAAGTTGCTTTTGCATCTTGTTTAGGAAAAGCAAAAGAAACAACAGGATCAGAAATGTATTATTGGTTTGCGGGCTTTTTGGTTACGATGACCATCAGTATGTTATTACTGATCAAAGCTACACAAACATTACCGATAGGAACAGCTTATGCCGTATGGACGGGGATTGGTGCTGTAGGTACCGCTTTAATGGGTATGCTCTTTTTTAAAGATCCTGTAACCTTTTGGAGAATTTTCTTCATCTCTACCCTTATTGGTTCTATCATAGGGTTAAAAGCTGCTTCTCACTAAAGTATACATCTTATCATAAAAAATGTCTTCAGGTTCTGAAGACATTTTTTTATTCATTTTTTAAAAACAACTGGTAAGATCTCATTATGCCTTAAACCGAATTTTCTTATTTCTTCTTCTGAGAAGTTTTGCGAATAGAAATTAGGTTCTATTTCAAAACCAGCTTTTCTTAGCCGATTAAAATAATCCATTCCATACCAACGAACATGATCATACTGACCGAAATGTTTTTGACGTTCTTTAGGATCTTTAATAGAAAAATCTTCATAGGTTTTCTCTAATGAATTTTTCATAGGAACCTGAAAAATTCCCCATCCGCCAGGTCGCATTACCCTATAAAGCTCGCTTATGGCTTTGGCATCATCCTCAATATGTTCCAAAACATGGTTACAGAAAACGATATCGAAACTTTCGTCAGCAAAAGGAAGATCAAGAATATCTGCTTTTACATCTACAATAGGGGAAAAAAGATCTGCAGAAATATAATCAAGATTTCTCATTCTCTTGAATTTCCTCAGAAACTCTTGCTCTGGAGCGATATGTAAAACTTTATAATTTTTAATAAAAAAATCAGTTTCATTTTGAAGATACAGCCACATCTGACGGTGTCTTTCCAGGCTTAAGGTTCCCGGGGACAAAGCATTTTCTCTTTGCTTCCCATAGCCATAGGGAAGAAATTTACGATATGATTTTCCATCAATAGGATCGAAAAATTCATCGCCCTTAAAAAACTGATAGATAAGAGGTCTCGCCCAGATACTCATCGTAATAAGCATCGGACGCGGAATTGTATTCAGTAAAAGCTTGGTTACTTTTTTCATTAAAAATCCATTTGGAAAGGCTTTTCCTCATCACTTTGAATACCTAAAGCTTCATATACATATTTGAAGGTAGAAAGCAATACAGGTTTTCCATTAATTACCGCTACATCATGCTCAAAATGTGCTGAAGGCTGATTATCTAAAGTTGTTACCGTCCAGCCATCATTATGGAACTTCACTTTTTCAGTTCCCAGATTTACCATAGGTTCAATGGCAAGCGCTAAACCATCTTTAATGACTTTTCCACTTCCCTGTCTCCCATAGTTAGGTACTTGAGGGTCTTCATGCATTTTTCTTCCTAATCCATGTCCTACGAGCTCTCTTACTACTCCATAACCTTCTTTTTCACAATGAGCCTGAATTGCATGAGAAATGTCTCCTATTCTCTTTCCTCTCACACATTGTTCAATTCCTTTATAAAGAGATTCTTTGGTAATCTGCAATAGTTTTTTGATCTCAGGCTTTACTTCTCCGATTTCAAATGTATAGGCATGATCCCCTACAAAGCCATTTAAAATAGCTCCACAATCTACAGAAAGTACGTCGCCTTCTTTAATAATATCATTATTGGGAAAACCATGTACTACCTGTTCATTTGGAGAAATACATAATGAATTTGGAAAACCTCCATATCCTAAGAATGCAGGTTCACCACCATGGTCTTTAATAAAATCATGCGCTAATTTATCTAAATACAAAGTAGTAATTCCCGGTTTGATTTCTTTCGCTAACATTCCTAATGTTTTTGAAACCAACTGAGCACTCTGTTTCATGAGACGAAGTTCGTCTATTGTTTTTAATTGAATCATGTTCTAATGTAACAATTTATGAATTTAGCAATGTAACAATACAAATATTAAAATTGGTAAACTGCTACATTGTTATATTGTTAGATTTTTCTTACCAGAATAATCCTTTTTTCTTATCTTTTTTAAGTTTAGAATATGCTAAAACTTCTTTGCCTTCAACACGGAATTCTATTCTTTCATTGATAATATTATAGATCTCTCCCCAACCTGGAAAACCGCCTAGATTTCTATCATCAATAAACCAATCGGCATCTATTTTTCGAGATTGTGTTTCAGGGTCAAAAACCTCTCCTTCGAAACTGCCATTAACGGAATAAAACTCTATTCCGTTTTTTTTGCAGAATTCTACCGCTTCATCTAATGTTTTTCCGTGTCTGTATGTCCAAAGAATTAATCTGTAGCCTTCAGACTGAAGTTTTCTTAATGTTTCAAAAGCGAAGATCTTTGCCTTACCAATTCCGGGATAGGCATCGTCAACAATTGTTCCGTCGAAATCTACAGCAATTTTTTTATTGTTTAACATTTTTTTGCGTTTTTAGCAGTGCAAAGATAAGAAATAAAAAGAGTGCCAAAAAACACTCGGCACTCTTACTTTATAATTTTATGTATTCTTTTCCTAACTTTTCACCCAACTGAATTGAAATTGTAAGTCTGGAGTGGATACTCTATCTGTAATTTTTTGCAGTCTGGAAGGAAGTTTCATAAGATATTCCTGAGCTTTTTCAGCTTTTTCAGTAAGCCCTTTAATATGTTCTATCTTCCATTCATCCAATAATTCTTTCATGATATTGATATAATCCTGACCGGTATATACCATACATCTTTGAGCTGCATCTGAAAAATGTCCCCAAAGCTCACCAGCTTTTTGTCCTGACTGTCTCATTAAATGGGCAGGCATTACAATTTTTTTACGCATCATATCTTCAAATGCCAGGATCATTTCTGAAGGATCTAATTCTAGAATTTTAGCAACAAAATGTTTATATGCTTTAGCATGTCTGGCTTCATCAGCGGCAATCACACCACACATTTTAGCCAATTTCCCGTTTCCGGATTGCTTTGCTAAAGTTCCTACTCTTCTATGAGAAATATTAGTAGCAGTTTCCTGAAAGCTTGTATACACAAAGTTTCTGTAAGGATCCATACTTGTCCCCAAGTCAAAACCATCACTGATCAGATATTGGGTAGTGATTTCAACTTCTCTCATGTTTACTCTACCACACAAATAAAGATATTTGTTCAATAAGTCACCATGTCTGTTTTCCTCTCCTGTCCAAGATCTTACCCAATTGGCCCAACCTACTTTTTCTTCCTGATTTATTCCGTCTACCCCCATTAACCATGATTCGTAAGATGGCAATGCCTCTTCTGTGATACAGTCACCAATAAGAGTAACAAAAAGATCATAAGGCATTTCGCGGGCAAAGGTCTGAATTTCTTCTAAATCATATTTAAAATCTGCACTTGATGGATCTGGAAGGTAATCTGAGGGCTGCCATATTTTTTCAATTGGCGTCAAAAATTTTTCCAGAAAAGAACTTACTTCCTTTTCCAAGATACCCATTACTTCTTTCCTTACCAGCGTTTGATACATTTCCGTTATTTAGATTTATTATAATTTAATATACAAAGATATGATTTATTTATTATTTAGCGCATAATAACATATGCCTCTCATAATATGCATGACATATATCATAAAAAATGCCATTATCAGTATAACGACACTTTTATTTTTTTATTTGTCTAGTTCACTAAAATATCTCCAGTCATTATTTTTGGGATATCTATTCCCATTATTTTTAAAATAGTTGGAGCCACATCCCCTAACTTCCCTGACTTCCCTGGTTTCAAATTCCATGTATGGTCTTTATCCATTATAATAAAAGGAACCAAATTCGTAGAATGTTGTGTATTTGGAGTTCCATCAGGATTAACCATCACATCAGAATTTCCATGATCCGCGAGAATAAATACCGCATAACCATGTTCATAAGCTGTTGTAGCTACTTTTTCAATACATTTATCTACAGTTTCTGCCGCTTTTACTGCCGCTTCAAATACTCCGGTATGACCTACCATATCGGTATTGGCAAAATTGAGACAGATAAAATCAGCTGTTTCATTTTCCAATTCAGGAATGATTGCGTTTGTAATATCATATGCTGACATTTCGGGTTTCAAATCATAAGTTGG
Source organism: Chryseobacterium sp. ISL-6 (assembly GCF_018613715.1). Taxonomy (GTDB): domain Bacteria; phylum Bacteroidota; class Bacteroidia; order Flavobacteriales; family Weeksellaceae; genus Chryseobacterium; species Chryseobacterium paludis. The sequence goes on from NZ_JAGGPT010000001.1 coordinate 669,915, forward strand.
AACATCCTTCGGACTTGGGCAAAGTAATCTTCTTTCTCCGACGAATTCTTTTTCTCTTCCTCCTGAGAAGAAAAATGTCACATGTGGATATTTTTCTGTTTCGGCAATCCTGATTTGAGTTTTACCATTTTTCTCAATGATTTCGCCCATTGTTTCTTGTAGTACTTCTTCATCAAAAACTACATGAACATTATTAAAGGTTTTATCATAATTGGTCAGTGTAACATAATACAAATTCAATTTACGCATGAAGTAATCGGGTAAATCCTGTTGAGAAAGAACTTCTGTAATTTCTCTTCCTCTGTCAGTACGGAAATTAAAGCAGATCACCACATCATTATCTACAATTTTAGCAACAGGTACTACATTTCCAGTTTCTGTTGTATGTATTAAAATAATTGGTTTTAAAAACTCATCTGTCACATTATTGTCATAAGACTCTTGAATAGCTGCTAATGCATCTGTTGTTTGAAGTCCTACTCCTTCTGTTAATGCATCGTAAGCTAATTTCACACGCTCCCATCTTTTATCTCTGTCCATCGCGTAATACCTTCCAACAACAGTTGCTAATTTTCCAGTCGTTGAATGCATATGGTCTTCCAATTCTTTAATAAAGCCTAATCCTGAATGTGGATCACAATCTCTACCATCAGTAAAAGCGTGAACAAATACATTGTCATTCAATCCGAAATTCTTCGCGGCTGTTAATAAACCTTTTAAATGGTTGATATGTGAATGTACTCCACCATTGGAAACCAATCCTATGAAGTGTACTTTTTTATTTTCTCTTTTGGCATATTCAAAAGCCTCCTGAATAACCTTTTCTTCACCCAGAGTCCCGTTTTCAACGGCCATATTCAGTTTTACAAGATTCTGATATACCACTCTTCCGGCTCCAAGGTTCATATGTCCAACTTCAGAATTTCCCATCTGTCCGGCAGGAAGCCCTACTGCTGTTCCACTTGCCTCAAGGGTTGTATGTGGATATTTATGAAAACAACTATCTATAAATGGTGTATTGGCACTATCTAATGCTGAAACTTCAGGATTCTTTCCCAATCCCCATCCATCAAGTATTGCCAGTATTGCTTTTTTCGACATTTTCTGTAACTTTTATTATACAAATTTACCTATTTTCCAATGAAACTAATAATCTCAAACACTTAAATTTTTATTAAAGAATTTATTTATTTCCTTTTTAAATGAAGAAAATTCTAAAGCAAATACTTTTTTTGTTATTACAGATTACGCCATCTTAATTACATTTCTAAAATCTCATTCTATACTTAGGTTAGCTCTCTTATAACGATGAAAAACCTATACTATCTGCAAGACCTGCCGAGGACTATAGAATAAATTGAACATATTTTCTACCACCACTGTGAGGAATTAATTATTATTTTTAATTTTGCTCTATGGATTTACGAGATCAATTGAAGAACCTTTTTCCTGGGCACGAAGAACAGGATTTTGAAATGCCTGAAGAAAAATTCAAGCAGAAAGAGCCTTTAGTATGTAAGTTTGAGAAAAAAGGAAGAAATGGAAAGCCTGTCACTGTGATTGAAGGCTGGGAAGGAACTGAAGAAGATTTGAAAAAAATCTCTAAAAAGATTAAAACAACTTTAGGAATTGGGGGATCGGAAAAAGATGGAACGATCATCATTCAGGGTGACAACCGTGATAAGATCATGGAAATTCTTAAAGATATGGGTTATAAAACTAAAAGAGTCGGTGGATAATTTAGAAATAAATTTGCGCTTTCGGTAACAGGCTTTTAAGTTTTTCAACTGTTGCTTTATCCATAGGATTTCCTGTCAGTATCAATGTTTTAAGATTTTTCAATTTTGAAATTTCTATGGGAAGATCCTTTAAGTCATTGTTAGCAAGGTTCATACTTACTACACTTTTTAATCCTTTTATTTTAGTTGAAATTTCTTTAATGTTGTTTTGACTAAGATTAAGGAATTCAAGATTTCTTGATTGAAATAATGTTTCAGGCAGTTTTGAAATAGCATTCTGTTGCAGCTCAAGATATTTCAGATCCTTTGGAAACTCAAGGCTTCCCAGGTCATTGATTTGATTGGCAGCAAGGTTCAGATATTTTAAATTTTTAATTTGTTTTAAATGACCTGAAATAAAACTGATTTGATTACCCTGAAGGTTAATTTCTTCAAGGGTTGGAATTTGAGTTAATGTTTCCGGGAAAACATTCAGATTATTGGCATCAAGATGGATTGCCTTCAACTGCTGTAGTTTAGCAATATTCGGATTAACAGATGTTAAACTATTCAGATTTATGGAAAGTGTTTTCAATTTTGTAAGCTCCCCTATCTCATCAGGAATAAATTTAATGCTGTTCTCGTTGGCATTTAAAATTTCAAGATCTTTTAATAAAAATAGTTCCTGATCCATCCTTTCTAAATTATTCCCCATAATATTTAAAAAAAACAAAGAATTTAGTTTCTTAATTTCAGAGGGAACATTAAACATTCCCTTACCTCTAAAGCTCATACTATAAACCGGTTTATCACTTTTCAATGCGTCTTCTACATTGGTATAAGTAGGATATTTTACGGGATCGATCTGTGCCTTAGCAAAGCTGATAGAAAACAAAATAAGAAGTAGAGATAGCTTTTTCATAGAAAGAGAAAAGCTGTCGATAATAAAATTACCGACAGCTATAAAATATTAATAAATTATTTTTTAAGAAGTTTTACGGTTTTCTGGAAACCTACAGCTTCAATATTCAAGATCAACACTCCAGATGCTTCAAGTTGTGATGTAAAATCTAAATCCAATGTAGTATTAGAACCTGTGAATTTCTTTGTGTAAACAATCTTACCATCGATACTGTAAGCTGTTACTGAAATATCCTTCAGACCTTTAGGAGAATTAATTTTCACAATTCCTGAAGTAGGGTTTGGTGCTATAGTAACTGTATTTTCTGCCTTAGCATCAATAGTTTCTAAAGTTCCGTTTTGTCCTAAATTATCTTTAAGCGCTACAACAATCGTTGCAGATTTTCCACGGTAATCAATCACATTTCCTGTTGCATCAACATCTGTAGAGATCGTACCATCCGGATGCTGAATAGAGAAGAATCCAAATTTATGATCTGGCGTAAATGTAAGTCCTGTGGGCTCAGATCCTGTAGGCATGGAAGCGAAAAGTCTTACTTTAGGATTTGCCGCCGTGTGATCTGGTGCCACTACCCAAATATAATTTTTACCCCCGTCTTGCAATACCCAAAGATTTCCCAGTTCATCGAAGGTAAGGTTGTCATTACCATCTCCCCAAACTTCAGATTTCATTCCTTGTGCGGTATTGAAAGAGTATACGGTAGAAAGTCCACCTACAAAAGTTTCTACTGATGAAGCAGTTGTTCCATTATCCTGTAAACGATATACTTTATTTAAACCTTTAGCTGTAAAATAAATTTTCCCATCTAATGGACTGATATCAACATCTTCTACTCCATTAAATGAAGTTCCCCCTAATGAGGATGCCAAATTATTGGTATTATTCTGGTCAGCTTTAAATTTATTAGGAACCTGAATCCATGTTGCAGTAGTTCCTACAGGATCTCCACCACTGCTTAGTCCCTGATCTAACTTCAATACATAAAGGTTACCTGAAGACAGATTATTTGGGGTATCCATTACATATTTATAAACCAAATGTGTTCCACCATCTTCACCATAATAAGCGGTAGTTCCTGCATTATTAACCACTACGTTTTCGTGATTCATAATACCCATTTGCCATAGCTTACCTTTAGAACCATCTGTATTTTGAGAGATCACCTGAGCGGTTGCAGGATCAATTTCTACCAACCATCCATAATCTTTATATCCATCAGCATTTACATCACTTGATGTTACCGATTCTTCAGCAGTTATTACTGTTCCCCAAGGTGTAATACCTCCAGAACAGTTTCTGATCGTTTGTACTAAACTAGGTGTTGAAAAATCTACAGCTCTCGACTTTGTCAACTGCCAAAGTTTCGATGAAGCATTATAGTTGATTTCAGCCATGGTAACTCCACCAGGGTTTGTTTCATGGTTTACAGAAAGATATCCATTAGTAGCACTTCCGTTTTTAGGTACATAAGCTGTAAAGTCATTCTGACCTCCTACTAATCCACCTCCCTGTGTATAGTTATCACCTTCTTTTAAAATAAGCTGATATTTATGTTCTGTTGGGATAATAAGCTTATTCGTTTGCGATGTTGGAACAATAGAAGTAAAACAGCTGATATGAGCAATATTACAGCTAACCGGATTCGTTGGAGTCGTTGTCGTTTTAAGATAGGCATCGATTCTTAAATCTGAGCTTTGCCCTGTTCTGTTATGCAATTCAATAGATATTCTATTGTTCCCATTTACAAATTTTGATTTTGGAATCGAGAAAATATTGTAAACACTTTCCGCAGCACCATCAATAGTGTTAACAGACGGTGTATTAAAAGCAATAGCTCCTGTTGGCATATTATCTCTTACAACTTCTACTCCATTCAGATATACTACAATACCATCATCTCTCATAATACCTAATTCCATTGCATCAGAAAGATCGGCTAAATTTACAGTGAAATCTTTTGCAAAATAAGCAGCTGTAAGACCTGAACTGATCGTTGTAGTTACAGGATCACCATATCCAAGAGGACCATTTCCTGTTGACCAAGAAGTAATATCGAAGTTGGTATCCTTCCATTGAGCAACCTGCGCCTGGTTGTTGTCTTTATACCTCCATGAGGCATTCTTATTGAAAACAAAAGTCTGTGCTTGAAATACAGAACTTGATACTAATGCAAGAGCTGCAATTGTAAGTAGTTTTTTCTTCATAATAGTTTCGATTTATTAGATGTTGCAAAACTATTTTATAATCACGAGCCCTCTATTAATACAGTTTTAAATAAACATCATCCAATGTTACAAAATTAAAAACCCAATATTAAGGGAATTAAGTTATTGTTAAATTATGATGTGGGATTTGTGTGGGTTGACAATTGAAGTTGAAAGTTATTGGAAGCAATATTGATGTTTCCAATCCTGAAAGCCAAATTCCATAACCTCGTGTCTCAACCTCAACCCACATCTCGAAACTCACAACACTTATTACTTCTTTGCTCGGCTAATATCAGTAAGTGTGTTTAGAAATGCAATGATCTGCTTGATTTCCGGTTTGGTGAGGTTGAGTTTATCCGCAGGTAAAGTCTGGTTATTCATTTTCAAGCCTAATCCTTCTCCACCACCTTCATTATAGAAATCCAGAACCTCATCTAAAGTACTGAAAGCTCCATTATGGAAATAAGGCTTGGTAAGGGCAATATTTCTCACCGTTACTGTTTTAAAAGAGTTTTCATAGATCCATGAATTTTCTTTTTTCACGGGACTTTTTATCCTACCCGGATCTGAATCTAATTCCAAAGGCAGTTTATTGATAGGTGCCTTTGTAACTCCTAATACTTCAGATTCATTTTCATTATAGAAAGGAGGAACCAGACCGGAAAAATGAGGTGCAAAATGACATGTTGCACAATTGGCTTTTCCCATAAATAAATTGAAACCTTTTTTAGCATCATCTGAAATTTCTTTTTCATTCCTCATAAAGCGGTCAAAATCACTTTCAAAAGAATACAGAGAAGCGACATAAGAACTTAATGCCTTGGAGAAGTTCTCTTTATTGATCTTACCATCTTTGAATGCCGAACGGAAGGCTTTTTTATATTCAGGTTTTGTTTTTAATTTTTTGATGATACTTTCGTAGCTCGTATTAAATTCCTGTTCATTATAGATAACATGTTCCGCCTGTTGTTCGATATAGAATGCGCGCATATCATAGAAAAATCTTTTTGCAAATACAGCATTGTATAGAGAAGGTGAGTTTCTCAATACTGTCTTTCCTTCTACATTGCTAGGTGATTTTACTTTTAGATCTGTAAAAGCATTTTCAGGTAAATGACATGTTGCACAACTCATCTTTGTGTTATCGCTTACACTTTGATCATAGAAAATATCTTTTCCAAGTTCTCTAAGCTCAGGGCTGTCTTCCGATGATTGTAGTAATGTATAAAAATAAGGATCCAGAAAATCACTGCTAAAGAAGTTTTTATTACCCACATTCCATCCTGAAAACTCTTTGAGATCATCTGATCTTCCGTCCCAAGAACCAAATTCTTCATATAAAGGTTGTACATATTTTTTATAAAATTCTATACGGTCAAATGTTTCAAAATCTTTATGTTCTGATAGATACTCACCAGCTGCAGAAAGGATTGCATTTACTTTTTGAATATTATAATTTTTAAAATAAGGATCATCATTGATGTATTTTTTAATTCCCAAAAGTGCATAACCAGCTTCTTCTGATATATTTAATGAACCTGGGGTATCAAATCCTGTTACTCCTAAACTGTAAATTCTGATTAATTCTATTCGAAGAGGTAAGGTTTTATTGGTTCCTTTACTCAATCCATTTTTAATTGAACTTAAATAAAAGTTCGCATAACTATTATACAAGAAATCGGTAATGGATTTTATCTTTTCCTTTTGTTCACCAGCCTCTTCAGAAAAGATCAATTCATCCAATACCTGTAACCCTTCAGGAGGCAAGGTGTATGCAGAAGTTCCTGCCGCTTCTATATGAAACAGTGGTGCTGCGTTAAGATGGGTTTTGGTGAATTCGGGGTAATGATAAGCAATATAGAATTCTATTTCTTTAAAAGAATTTCTTGTACTTCTTAATGATTTTTGTAGATCTTCAAGAGATATTTTATCATCATCAAACAGATATACGTCTGTTTTTAATTGTTCGAGTTTATTTTTGAAATCAGTTAATCCTTTGTTTATGACAGTATTTTCTTTTTCTACGCCTTTGTCAGTTGGATTAAATGACATTATTGCAAAACCGAATAATAAGATGATAATAAATGATAGAGAATATCTCATGAAATTTTTAGCTGCAAAGCTACAACTCCGATGTTATCCCAGTTTTAAATCTGGATTAAATAATGTTTATATTTTAATTCATAGAATTTTATTAATTTTAAGCCCCGAAACCAAATTCACTATACTGAAAATCCGAATACAGATCCGGTTCTTTTAAAAAAATGATGAAGGAATGATGGGAAGAGGATTTTAAAACTATTTTTCAACAAATCAAAACAAAATATTATTATGAAAACAAAATTATTTCTGACTTTTATAGCAGGTCTTTTTTCATTAAATTCTTTTGCACAAAAATCAACTCAGGAAATGGCTGTTTATGCGGAAAAAAAAGGAAATGACTACTATCTGATTCGTTTGGCAGAAGGTGTAGAGGTACCTAAAGTTTACGTTTACTCAAATGGACTGATAAAGCCTTATAAGAATTATACAGAATTAAAAGAAATCGTAATGGACTTTCCAGGAATGATGACGTCCAATAATTCGACCAAAGAAGAATTGGTTTCTGTCATGAAAAAGGATAATCATTTTTATGAAATCACTTCTCAAAGAAAGGATCCTAAAAATTTCGAAAAAACAACCATTACTGTATATGAGGTTGTAAACAATCAAAAAAGAATTGTAGAAGAATATGGTTCACTTATAGAACTTATGCCTACTCCTTATAAAGATGCTATATTCATCGACATAAAAAAATAAACATATTATGCTAAATAAACTTGCAGCCTCAGAGCTTGTATTAAATGAAGACGGAAGTGTTTACCACTTAAACCTTTTACCTGAAGATATTGCTGATAAAATCATCCTTGTTGGTGATCCTGACAGGGTACCAAAAGTATCTCAATATTTTGATAAAGTAGAAATCAAAAAAAACAAAAGAGAGTTCTATACACATACCGGAACATTACGAGGTGAAAGAGTTACTGTAATGTCTACAGGGATCGGTACAGAGAATATTGATATTGTAATGAATGAGCTTGATGCTTTAGTGAATATCGATCTTAAAAACAAAGAACTTAAAACAGAGCATAAAACACTTGAACTTTTCCGTATGGGAACATGTGGCAGTGTAAACCCTGATGTGCAGGTTGACAATATGTTGGTCACTCAGAATGTTGTAGGTTTAGATGGCCTAATGCATTTTTATCAGGATTATCATTTCGAAAATGAGTTTTCTAAAAGCTTTTTAGAAAGATTCCCTTATGATAAGATTAAGCCAATGCTTTATTTCGCGGAATGGGCTGAAGATATGGCAGATTATTATAAAGATGCCAAATATCACGGAAATACTGCGACCTTTCCAGGGTTCTACGCTCCGCAGGGAAGACAGCTTCGTTTAAAAGCTCTAGATGACAAATTCCTGGAAACATTAAATGATCTTGGGATCACCAATTTTGAAATGGAAACTTCTGCCATTTATGCATTCTCAAAATTATTGGGACATAAAGCGATTACTGTAAATAACGTTATTGCTAACAGAAGACGTGGAGAATTCTCCTCTGATCACCATGCCTCAGAAAAGAACCTTATCGAATGGGTATTGGAAAGAATTATTAAATAACAATTTTAAATAAAAAGAGAAACTGTCTACTATGACGGTTTCTTTTTTATGCTATAATAACTCTTCGATGCTCTTTCCCCCATTCTATCATATCTTTCATTAATTTTGCATAGTCTTTAGCATATTCGGTACATTCATATTCGATTACCTCTCTGGTATCTTCACAAGCTGACCTTTTTACTAATTTATTAATTTCCATTTCTTTTAAATTGAGGGAAAGCATTCGTGTAGAAATACCGGAAATATCGCGTTTAATATCAAGAAACCGTTTTTTGCCATTACCCAATGCAAAAAGGATAGGAAGTTTCCATTTACCACCAATAACATATATGGTATCCTGTAATGCACGCAGGTTTTCCTCAGTATGATCTATAACAACGCATTTTTTCATGGTTCGTAAAAAATTAGGTTTTTAATGATTAGAAAAAATCAATAATAATACCAAAGGAATTCTATGCCAACAAGGCAGTGATAAAGAAATCCACTCCTGTTTTGAAAACAGAGTGGATCATCAATCTGATATTTATATTAAAGGATTTAAGCAGAGAAACCGCCATCAATAACGATACTGCTTCCAGTAATGTAAGCTGCATCGGGACCTGCCAGAAAATTTGCCAAACCAGCTACATCTTCCGGTGTTCCTAACCTTTTTAATGCCATAGCATTCATATAAAATTCCCTGGTAGCATTATCTGCTTTTTTCAACATATCTGTATCAATAACTCCAGGCTCTATTGTATTTATTGTAATATTTCTTAATCCCAGATCCCATGCTAATCCACGACTGTAAGCGCCAACAGCAGCTTTTGTAGCAATATACTCACTCATAGTAGGTCCTCCTATGCGTTTTGCTCCAACTGAACCAATAGTGATAATGCGTCCTCCGTCGGGCATAAATCTTAAAGCTGTACGCACAGCCTCCGTTACTGCCCTTATGTTTACATCAATTTGTCTGTTGTAATCATCTGCCTGTGTATGAGCCTGCTCTACAGGACCGGCAATTGATATGGCAGCATTATTTACTAAAATATCTATTTTACCAAATTTGTCAGCAGCTTCTATGATCGCTTTTTCTGTATTTCCAGAAATCGAAGCATCCGCTTTTATTGCATAGGCAACTCCTCCTGATCTTGCAATCTCAGCAACAAGTGCTTCTGCTTTTTCATCAGAATTTACATAGGTAAATGCTACCTCTGCTCCTTCCTGAATATAACGTCTTACAATGGCTTCTCCCATTCCTCTTGTTCCTCCGGTTACAAAAGCCGTTTTTCCTTTTAATATGGACATAATTTTATTTTTTGTTTTAAATTCTTAACAAAATTATGTTTCAAAACTTTCAAAAAACGAATGCAGTAACATGCGTGTTACTGGTTTTCTAAGGAAATGCATCTGATAATAGATATTTAATGATCATACTATTATATTATAGCATAGAGTAAGACAAATATTCACTGTCTGGTAAAACAGTCCTTGATATGATCATTCATCATACCTGTTGCCTGCATATGTGCATATACTACAGTAGAGCCCATAAATTTAAAACCCCTCTTTTTCAAATCTTTTGACAAAGCATCAGAAATATCGGTAGTAGCAGGAATATCTTTTAAAGTCTCTGGTTTGTTATCGATAGGTTTTCCATCTACAAAGCTCCAGATATATTTTGAAAAAGAGCCAAACTCTTTTTGAACTTCCATAAATCGCTGTGCATTAGTGATGGTCGCTAAAATTTTAAGTTTATTCCTTATGATCCCAGAATCTGCCATAAGTTCCACCACCTTATCATCGGTATATTTTGCAATCTTTTTATAATTAAAATGATCAAATGCTTTCCTAAAATTGTCTCTTTTACTTAAAATGGTATACCAGCTTAGGCCAGCCTGGAAACTTTCCAATATCAGAAATTCAAAAATAGTTTCATCATCATAAACAGGACTCCCCCATTCTTTATCATGATATTTTCTGTACAGATCATCTCTTTCACACCATCCACAGCGTATCTTTTCCATAAATATTCATTTTTATTTAGCTTTAAAGATAAAACTGATTTGGAAAACTATAACAAAAGATTATGAAAAGTTTAACAGCGTATCCCGGCTTTAGGAATGGTTATTGTTTTACTACAAACATCACTAAATAATAAATCTTATGAATAATTCAGATTACAACAAAGCGGAAGACGCTGTAAATAACACAGAAAATTCTTTAAAAAATGCAGCTAACGATGCAAAATGGAAAATCAACGATTTAGCAGATAAAGCTAGGGATTATATTAACGAAAAGAGAAACAACGACCAGGAAGCTAGCCAGGAAGATTGGTTAGACAGGGTAAAAGCTAATATTTCTGATGCTTGGGAAGATATTAAAGATAAAGCGGGTGATGCATGGGAAAAAACGAAAGACATTGCCGAAGATGCAAAAGATAAAGCAACGGATGCTGCAAAAGATGTGAAAGATAAGGCGAATGATGCCGCTGAAGATGTAAAAGCAGAATGGAATAAAAAAACCAATTAGAATTTCAGTTATATAAATATTTTCAAAAAAAACAGGGTCTTTTTATAAAGGCTCTGTTTTTTATTATGTTCTGAACACAAATTATCGTTACATTTGTATGTATATTAATAAACATTAAAAAATTATGTCATACGGTTTACTTAAAGGCAAAAAGGGAATTATTTTTGGGGCCCTTAATGAACAATCGATCGCATGGAAAGTTGCTGAAAGATGCCATGAAGAAGGTGCTGAATTTATCTTATCTAATGCTCCTATTGCTTTGAGAATGGGAGAACTTAATGGTTTAGCTGAAAAAACAGGTTCTGAAGTTGTTGGTGCAGATGCTACTTCTATTGAAGATCTTGAAAAGCTTTTTGATACTGCCATCGCAAAATTTGGAAAAATCGATTTCATCCTTCATTCTATAGGAATGTCCGTAAATGTAAGAAAAGGAAAACATTATACAGAAATGAATTACGATTGGTTAGAAAAAGGCTGGGATATCTCTTCTGTTTCTTTCCATAAAGTAATGCGTGTGGCTTGGGAAAAAGACTGTATGAATGAGTGGGGAAGTATTTTAGCACTTACTTATATTGCTGCTCAAAGAACGTTCCCGGATTATAATGATATGTCTGACAACAAAGCTTATTTGGAAAGTATTGCAAGAACTTTCGGAAATTATTGGGGTGAGAGAAAAGTACGTGTAAACACGGTTTCTCAGTCTCCTACAGTAACTACTGCAGGTAGCGGAGTGAAAGGTTTCGGAGGTTTCCTTGGATATGCTGAAGATATGTCTCCTCTTGGAAATGCTACAGCTCTTGAGTGTGCAGATTATTGTGTGACCCTTTTCTCTGATCTTACGAAAAAAGTAACCATGCAGAACCTTTTCCATGATGGAGGTTTCAGCAGCTCTGGAGTAACTCAGAAGGTAATCAGAAAATATGATGTTGAATAATTTGTTTAACAAACTTTCAATGATAAAAATAAATAGGCTGTCTCTAGAGACAGCCTATTTTAATAAAAAAATATTAATATGAAGTGTTTATAAAATTACAGTCTGTATAGAATGTGCAGGCGCTGAAAGTTTGGCCGCCATTCCTTCAATCCAAAGATGAGTATCTATATCATCATCCGAATTATTCATAATTACAGTCACAAGTTCTCCATTTTCATTCATAAATGAAGTAGAAATTAAACCTGATGTATTTGTAGAGCTTCCAACTCTTTGAGCGTTAGGTTTTATATATTTTGAAACATGCCCAACATAATAGTATTCATAAGTATAATGTACCTCTCCTGTTTTTGTGTCGGCAATGATTGGTGCAAAACATAAATTTCCAACATGATTGGGACCTCCTGTTTCATCCAGAAGTACATTCCAGTCCGTCCATAAAGAAGTTCCACGATTAAAATCGTTGATCATATTTTTACCATACAGCTCCCCTAAACTGACATCATTGATCCTTGACATATTAAATACCTCTTTACATCCTTCTGTAAAAGCCAGGAATTTATCTGGAAATGCCCTATGTGTTTCTCCAACATTATCAAATAACTGTGTTTTGTTGTGCCACGTTTCATACCAGTGATAGGCAATACCAGATGTATATTTTGAAACTTCAGGATCACCTAATGTCGTGGTTGCCCTTTGAAAGATCAAATCTCTATTATGATCCCAGATCATTACTTTTTTATCTTTATATCCATTCTTCCACAAGGTTGGACCAAGATTATTTTTCAAAAATGCACCTTCCTCCTCCGCAGTATAAAGGCAGGACTCCCATTTTTGTTTTGCCATTGCCTCATTCTGAACCGTTAATCCCCAGATCTTCATCCCTCTTTTTTCATATTCCTTAATAAACTTGATATAATAATCTGCCCAGGTCTGATAATATTGATTTTCCAGCCTTCCACCGTTCAGCATATCTTTATTAGATTTCATCCACGCTGGTGGGCTCCATGGCGAAAAATAAAGCTTAAATTGATTTCCTATAGATTTTTGAGCCTCCTGAATCATTGGGATCTTATACTTTTCATCATGGGCAACCGAAAACGACTTTAATGACGCGTCATTATCATCTACATAAGTATAAGAATCACTTGAAAAATCACAGGAATTCATATTGGTTCGAACTATGGTATATCCTAAACCATTCTTCCCATAATAAGCTTCGATAATTTCCTTCTGTTTGTCCTTCGGTAATTTATAAAAAGTTTCTGCTGCAGCATCTGTAATTGCTCCACCAATTCCTATTAATTTCTGATATTTAAAATCCGGATCAACGAAAATACAGGCTTCATTTTCTTTAGGCTGATCAAATTTTTCAAATTTTACCATTCCTTTGTCAACCATTTTCTCATTGGTTTTAGAATTGGTAACAATAACTTTTGCTGATTTTCCGGCATTTTTCTTCCAGTAGTTTTGTGCATGAGCATTACAAGCCATCCCTATAACAAAACAACTTACGATTAGTTTTTTCATTGTATTACTTCCTGTTTTATGGAGGTTTTATTCCCTTCATTATTTATTCTGATAAACCCGTACATAGTCTATATAATATTTTTGTGGAAAAATGGAATCATCTATTCCTTCCTTTCCACCCCAAAATCCGCCAACAGCCAGATTTAAAATGATAAAATAAGGCTGATCAAAAGGCCATGCTTCATAGTTTTTTTCTTTATTCTCATACGTGAAGAACTTTTTATCATCAATGTAAACATCTATTTTCTCTGGTGTCCAATCTGCTTTATATACATGGTACCGATCACTTGCATCACTGATGATTAAAGTATCTGTTTTCTGTGTTCCCTGAATATGGTTATATTTTTTGGTGTGTACGGAAGCATGGATATATCCGGGATTAAACCCAACATGCTCCATAATATCCAGCTCGCCATCATCAGGCCATTTCTTCATATCTTCACTCATCATCCAGATGGCAGGCCATGTTCCACGTCCTTTCGGTAATTTTGCCCTTACCTCAATTGTTCCATACTGAAAAGAAAATTTTCCCTTGGTTAAAAGCCTTGCTGAAGTATATTTATTTTTCTCCCAGTTTTCCTTTCTCGCTTCAATGATTAAATTCCCATTTTCCATCCTTACATTTTCCAGACGTTCTTTAGTATAAAACTGGGCTTCTTTATTTCCATAACCATCTCCGCCAACATCATAATTCCATTTTGAAGAATCTGGCAATCCTTTCCCATTAAATTCATCACTCCAGATTAGATTTCTATTGGAATCAGATTTCTGAGCTGTGCAGTTTGATATAGAAAGAGATAAAATCCCCCCTGTTATTAATAAATAAAAATGTCTTCGGATATTAATTTTCATACAATATGGTGGTTTAGTGAACCGGCAATTATTCCGTTTTATTAAAAGCGGGTTAAAACCCGCTCCTCTTGATCTAATTACTTAATCCAATTAATTTTTTTTGTCTGAACATCCTGAGAATTGGTTCCTACCATAATTTCAAACTCTCCACCTTCCCAATCATAATTTAATTGGTCATCATAGAATTTCAAATTTTCTGGAGTTAGTGTAAAGTTTACTGTTTTAGTTTCTCCTTTTTTCAGAAGTATTTTTTGGAAACCTTTTAATTCTTTTACAGGTCTTACCACTTTTCCGAATAAGTCTCTGATATATAACTGCACTACTTCTTCACCGTCATAATTTCCGTTGTTAGAAACATTCACTTTAATATTTAAAGCTTGATTTCCTTTTAGACTTGTTGAGCTTAGCGTCATATCAGAATATTTAAACTGAGTATAACTTAATCCATATCCAAAAGGAAATTTAGGATCGTTATCTAGATCGATATAAGCAGAAACATAACTTCGTTCTTTATTCGTTTTTGCGGGTCTTCCTGTATTATAATGATTATAGTAAACAGGAATCTGACCTTCGGTTCTTGGAAAAGTCATGGGAAGTTTACCTCCCGGATTTACAGTTCCAAAAAGAACATCAGCTATTGAGTTTCCTGCTTCCGTTCCTAGCCACCAAGTATACAGAATCGCAGGAATATTATCCGCTGCCCAATCAAAGACGAGAGGTCTGCCCGCGTTGATCATCAATACAATAGGTTTTCCGGTTTTTGCAATTTCTTTTAACAGTTCTTCCTGAGCACCAGAAAAATGGATATTACTCCGGCTTTTCGCTTCCCCACTCATTGCATGTCCTTCCCCTAAAGTCATAATAACAACATCAGCTTTCTTTGCCGTTTCTACTGCTTCAGCAAACATTGATTTATCCTGATCATCAGCATTACAACCTTTAGCATATAATAAAGTTGAATTTTTATCCAACTGATTCTTAATTCCGTCAAACTGAGAAATGATCCTTTGGTTGTCATCTTTAAAAGCAACAGACCAGAATCCATGATTGGCTACCGTTTCTTTTCCAAAAGGTCCTATTAAAGCTACTGTCTTCGTAGATTTTGAAAGTGGTAAAATATCATTTTGATTTTTTAAAAGAACAATACTTTTTGACCCGAATTCCCTTCCGAATTTTCTGTTCTCCAAGTTATTGGTCTGCTCTTTTTCTCTTTTCTCATTACTGAATCTATAAGGATCATCAAATAATCCCATTTCAAACTTTTTGATTAAAATTCGTCTTGCCGCATCGTCAATGAATTTTGGATCTACTTTTCCTTCTTTAACCAGTTTTGGAAGTTCCGTCATATAAACGTGACTTTCCATATCCATATCACTTCCTGCCAAAATAGCTTTTTCAGCGGCTTCCGCTTTATCTTTCGTATAACCATGGTTAACCATTTCACCAATGCTTCCCCAATCTGAAACCACAAAACCATTGTAGTTCCACTTTCCTTTTAACAAGTCTCTAAGAATGTATTTATTAGCAGTCGCGGGAACCCCATTAATATCATTAAAAGAATTCATGAATGTTGCAACGCCTGCTTCTGCCGCAGCTTTGAAAGGAGGTAAATAGGTTTCATTCAGTTGTCTGAGGCTCATATCTACAGAATTATAGTCTCTTCCACCTACTGCTGCGCCATACGCCGCAAAATGTTTCGCACAAGCCATTATTGCATCGAGGTTTCCAAGACCTTTTCCCTGGAATCCTTTAATCCTTGCCAAACCGATCAGTGTTCCTAAGTAAGTATCTTCACCAGAGCCTTCCATTACTCTCCCCCATCTTGGATCCCTGGCAATATCTACCATTGGAGCAAAAGTCCAGTGAATTCCATATGCTGAAGCTTCCGTAGCAGCTATTCTTTCAGATTTTTCAATTAATGCTAAATCCCAGCTTGCTGCCTGTCCAAGATTAACAGGAAAGGTGGTTCGGTATCCGTGAATAACATCCTGTCCAAATAATAACGGTATTTTTAATCTTGATTCTAAAGCTAATTTTTGAAAAGATTTTGTTTCTTCTACGCCAGCTACATTTAGCATAGAGCCCACTTTACCTTTTTTTATTTCTTCAAGAACGGTTGCTGAATTGGAATTCTGGGGTCCTGTAGCATATGCAAAGCCACTGTATTGCATCAATTGTCCCACTTTTTCTTCCAATGTCATTTTAGACAAAAGATCAGAAACTTTTTGATCAATTGTCTTTTGTCCGTATGTATTCAATCCAAATGCTGCAAATGCTAATAAGAAATAAGCTTTTTTCATAATTAATTAGAAAATATAGGTTGCTACAGAATTTCCTGATATACTTACAGGAGCTGTTTTCTGGTTATACTTAAGAGTAAAGACCTCTTCCGTTTTACTGTTGTTCTGTACTATTAAAACAGTTTTTCCCTTTGGAGTTTTAAAAGCTACAGAAGATAGATTGTTTGTTTGAGAAGAACCAATTCGCTGCGAGTTAGCAGGAATAAATTTTGCTGCATGTGCAACAATATAATAAGAAACATTTCTGGTGAAATTTTCCTTGTCAGAAATAGTAATCGCTCCTTTGCACTCCGTACAACCACCATCAGTATGAGGTTTATACTGTGGATCATTAGCCAAATTCCATTCTAAAGCTATTTTACTCCAATTTCTCATGGAACCAATGATCACATTTTTAGTATGCCAATTAAGATCTTCATTAAAGTTGCTTTTAGCTCCTGTCCACTGCTCTGTAAAATAAAGATTTTTATTTGGATACGCATTATGAACGGTACTTAATGCAGAAATGTCTCCTTCATATAAATGAAATGCAGAACCATCAACATATTTATAAGCTTCAGGATCGCTTAAAATATTGGTAGCATATTCTGGTTTGTTACAATTGTGATCATATACGACAATTTTAGTTTTAATCTCATTAGATTGGAAAACCGGACCTAAATGATTTTTAATAAAATCTTTTTGCTGATCAGAGGTCATATACAAACTTGGATTATTTCCCGGATGCAGCGGTTCATTCTGAGGTGTAATAGCATCAATATTAATACCCTCTTTTTTCATTCCCTGAATATATTTCACAAAATAATTCGCATATACCCCGTAATATTCAGGTTTTAGACTTCCTCCTTTTGACTTTCCATTATCTTTCATCCAAACCGGAGCAGACCATGGAGCAGAAATAATCTTAATCTTCGGATTGATCGCTAAAATCTCTTTTAACATAGCAATCAGATCTTTATCTCTTGCTAAACTGAAATGTTCCAGTGAAATATCTGTTTTTCCTTCAGGTAGGTCATCATAAGAGAATACCTCGCCATCAAGATCAGAGGCTCCTACACTTAATCTAAGGTAGCTGACAGAAATTGAGTTTGTATTATTTCCAAAAAGTTCATTTAATAAAGCTTTTCTTTTTGCTTCTGAAAGTCTATTAATTACTTCCACACTTCCCCCTGTCAATGTATATCCGAAACCATCAATATATTGAAACTTTTGAGTATCGTCAATTTCAATATTCTGACCGTTATCAGGATTGTTCGTAAAATTGATTGAAGGTTGCTGCTGTAATTTTATGCTCTCATCACCTTTGGTAAGCCATACCTGAACTTCGTTCCTATTATTTGCTGAACTCGACTTACACGCTGATAAAGATAAAAGTACCACACCACAAAGTGGTGCGATACTTCTAAAAAAGAAACTATATAAACTGTGAAACTTCATTTTTAATAGCCAGGGTTTTGTTTTAAAGCAGTATTTACTAATTCGTTGAAAGGAATTGGTAAAATTTCATTCTTACCTGCTACAAATCCTCTTGCCCCTAATTTAGCCGGAGCATCGCCCCATCTTACCAGGTCAAACCATCTGTGACCTTCTCCTGCCAATTCTCTTCTTCTTTCATCTTTAATCGCCTGCATAGAAACCGGAACTGAACCTAATCCTACTCTCGATCTTACCGCATCCAGTAATGCCTGAGCTCTTGCTCCCGCACCACCTAGTGCTTCTGCTTCCATCAAGTAAGTATCAGCCAATCTTATAGCAATATAGTTTTGACGGAAGTTTAATTCAGTAGGACCTGGCAAATTACTTTTATCTGCATTTCTTGGTGCATATTTGTTTAAGAAATATCCAGTGTCTTTAAAGCCTGGAGAATAAGTAATCTTACCTTCTTGTTTTAATTTTTTACAATTAAGTACTGTAGCGTCTAAACGAGGATCTCCCTGCATGAAATTAAAAAGATCATCCGTCATTGGATTAAAGCCCCAACTTGCATAAATATCGGGCGCGTCATTATTAGGTACTGTCGTACGGCCATAAGATATAATACCAAGCATCACATTAATTGAATTTCCTTCATCTTTTCCGGAACCCCAAAATGGCCAATCCGCATTACTTTTATTAGTATGCATTACTTCAAGAATGGACTCTGTGGTAAATTTATTATCTACTTTCCACAGATCTGCAAAGTTACTAACTAACTTATAACCATACTGGCTGGTTTGCCCTGGTGTACCGTTCACCATTTCAAACTGAGCAGCAGCTTCGGTATTCTTTTTATCATATAGATAAATCTTTCCTAAAATAGCATGAGCAGTACCTTGCGTAATTCTTCCTTTTTCAGATGCTCCAGAAGCTACCATCATAAGATCTGGAAGTGCAGAAACAATATCACCTTCTATTTGGGTATATACTTTTGCCGGATCTTCTTGTGGAATATTGTAATAATCATCTGTAGCTAAAACAGGCTTTAAAATAAGCGGAATATTTTTGAACATTTTTAACAATTCAAAATAATACAGTGACCTTAAAACTTTAGCTTCAGCAATAAATCTCTTTCTTGTCTGTTCATTCATATTTGCATTAGGGATTCTTTCTAATAGAAGATTTGCACTTGCAATTCCCTGATAGTAATTTTTCCAGTAACTAGCAGGCATGATAATCGGATTAATGGTATAATTCGAGAACCCCTGGATTCCTGCACCATCTGAAGAATTTCCACCTCCTGAATAGAAATCATCAGAAGCACCATTAAAGAAGGTTACCATATTTTCAAATCCTCCAGAATATTTTCTCAACATATCGTATGTTGCTACCAATCCTGTAAAAGACTGTTCTTCATTTTGAAAGTAATTACTTGCATCAAAAGTACCTGTATTCTTTACATTCTCAAGATCACCTTTATCACAAGATACAGCTCCAAAACTAATACCTGCTAATAATAAAACAGATAAACTTTTATATATTAATCTTTTATTTTTCATTTTTTCTTTAATTAAAATTGAACATTAGCACCGAAAAGGAAAGTTCTTGCTTGGGGATAGAAAGCTCTGTCTATACCAAAAGTATCTGCTCCTGCAATTTCAGGATCATAACCAGTATATTTTGTAAAAGTAACTAAGTTCTCTGCTGTAACATAAAATCTTACTTTGCTTGCTCCTATAGTTTCAGAAATATTTTTTGGAAGTGTATAGCCTACCTGTACCAATTTTATACGTAAATAGTCTCCTTTTTGAAGATAGTAATCAGACATTCTGGTATAATTCTGATTAAGATCATCTCTTGTAACCCTTGCTACAGTATTTGATGTCCCTTCACCAGTCCAACGGTCTAAAATAGAAGTCTGGTAATTCGCTTCCTGAATATCCAATCTTCTTAGCCCCTGGAAAATTTTATTTCCTGCCTGTCCCTGTGCGAATACCATCAAATCAAAGTTTTTGTAATTCATGTTCAATGTTAAACCAAATGTATATTTTGGTACTGAATTCCCTAAATTCACAAAATCCTTCTCATCAATTTTCCCATCACCATTAGCATCTAATCGTTTAAAATCTCCAGGTTTAGCATTGGGTTGAATTAGCCCTCCATTTGTATTTCTATATGCATCAATTTCAGCTTGATTCTGGAAAATTCCCATATTTTGGAAACCATAAAAAGAGCCATATGATTCACCAACTTGCAATCTCGATACGGTACCCAAAGTTTGGTAAGAAGCAAAATTCACATATGGTTTATTACCTTCTAATCTTGTAATTTCATTTTTTAAATAAGCAACATTACCATTTGCAGAAAACCCAAAGTCACCCCAATTCTTTTTATAACCTAGACTTATTTCAATTCCATCATTGTTCATATCTCCAATATTTCTCCACGGGTTATTAATCAATCCTAAATAACCAGGAACTTCGACTTGTCTTAAGATATCTGTACTTTTCTTTCTATAAACATCAACACTTAAATCAAAGTTCTTGAGAATCTTAAGGTCTGCGGCGATATTGAACTGTGATGTTCTTTCCCATTTAAGATCGGGATTTTCTAGTGTGCTTGGTGCATATCCAACACGGATTATATTATCTCCAAAAGTATAATTACTCCCTGCAGTTAAAAAGTTGGCAAACTGAAATTCTGTAATACCATCATTTCCTAATACACCATATCCACCTCTTAACTTAACGCTGCTTATAATATTATTTTGCGGCCAGAAACTTTCATTTGAAACATTCCAACCCAAAGACATTGCTGGAAAGTTTCCCCAATGGTTATTACTTCCAAATTTGGAAGAACCATCTCTACGAATTGTTCCTGTAAATAAGTATCGGTTATCATAATCGTATACTACTCTGGCAAAGTAAGAAGCTTTGTGAGTTTGTTTTCCATCCCATGCATCGCCTTTTTTATTTTCCGGAGAAATATCGAAATTAAAAGATGCATCTTCCCAGTTATTAACTGGTAAGTTTGTAAATGTAGTACTTTGGCCTGAAGAAATATTATACTCATAGTACCCCTGTCCTAATAAAACATTTAGGTTATGCAGTCCAAACTTATTTTGATAAGTAGCGGTATTTTCAGTACTCCATTCAAATTTTTTATCAGTTTGTCTGAATAAACTATTAAAATCATTTTTATTTGCTGTACTCAAATAATTAGTAGGAGTAAAGGCCTGATTTCCCCAGTAGGAAAGCTTTCCGTTTATACTAGATTTAAAACTGATATTTTTATTAATTTTCAATTCAGCAAATACATTTGCTATAAGATCATCTGACCATTTATATCTACCCAACTGAACTTGTCTGAAAGCCAGTGGATTTGTCATTTCTTTACTTACAAAACGTGAAAGTCCATAGGGATTCCCATTTGGATCTCTTACATAATTAGGGTTATTAATATAATCATTTGCATTAGGTTGATTAGCAATACCATTGGTTACTATAACAGGGGTCAATGGATCCAGATTGATAGCAGAACTTAACGGGCCTCCGAATTCTCCGTTATCAGTAACCCCTTGAGATTTTGTATGCGTATAAGCAAAAGTTTGTCCTACCGTTAAGAAATCAAATACTTTATGTGTTGAATTTAATCTGGCATTAACTCTTTTATAATTAGAAATGTCTCTCAATACAATACCCTGTTGATCATAATATCCGAAAGAAGCATAATAAGTAGACTTATCACTTCCCCCATTGATGCTGAATTCATGAGATTGACGTTGTGCACTATTGAAAATTTGTTTTTGCCAATCCGTACCTACTCCATAAGATGCAGGATTTCCCAATACTGGTGTTTTACCTTCATTGGTATATGCCTCATTCATAATTGTAGCGTACTCCGATCCATTTAAAAGATCAAGCTTTTTTGCGGCACTTCCAACTCCAAAGAAACCATTGTATGAAAGATTTAACCTTCCTTTCGTCCCTTTTTTAGTCGTAATCAAAATAACACCTTTTGCTGCAGAAACTCCATAAATTGCTGCCGAAGCACCATCTTTAAGAATCTCCATTCCTTCAATGTCAGACTGATTCAACCAACCAATGTTATCAACTACGATTCCATC
This sequence comes from Chryseobacterium sp. ISL-6, assembly GCF_018613715.1. Classification (GTDB taxonomy): domain Bacteria; phylum Bacteroidota; class Bacteroidia; order Flavobacteriales; family Weeksellaceae; genus Chryseobacterium; species Chryseobacterium paludis. Next base: position 692,089 of record NZ_JAGGPT010000001.1, read on the forward strand.
GACTACCCATAAAGGATCATTACTTCCGGCACCAAAACTGGTAATACCACGCACCCTCACAGTAGCTGCAGTCCCAGGTTGCCCCGAATTTGATATTACACTGATACCAGCAGCTCGACCCTGCATAATTTGCTCAGGCCTTCCCGCAGTAGGAGAATTTTCAATATCAGATGCCTTGATGCTTGATATTGCTCCAGTCACATTACTCTTTTTCTGAGTACCATAACCAATCATTACCACTTCCTCAATTTTTTGTTCTTTTGGAAGAGTATCATTGGCTGTTTTTTGGGCACTGAAATTAGCTGTAAAATAAAGTACAGCAACCATTCCCAAACCTCTTGATATTCTAATATTCATATACAGTTAGTTTTTTAATTCTCATTTTGAGACAATAAAAATATATTTTTTTTTAAATAGTTAACATTATATTAATAAATATTTTAATATTTCTTTTATTTTTGGGGGTTGAAAGCCCTTTTTTTTGACTAAAATTTCATAAAAACTCATAAAAAATTAATAAAATCAATCCCCAAAATGTCGAGTAAGCTTCGTAATATTTCACTTCCATTAAAACTGACCTTCTTAATTTTTTCCATGGTTCTAAACTGCATGGGCATTGTAATATTGCAACTTTCGGAGGCAAATATCACCTATGAAAAACTCGGACTTTTAGAATCTTTCAAAGATTTACCTATTGCATTTATTTCTCTTTTTGCTGTTAATTTTATTGGTCGGATTGGGACAAAAAAGGCATTAATTTTTGCATTAATAATTGTTGGGATTTGTTCATCTATCCTCCCTTTTGTAAAAGTATTTTGGTTTTATAAGCTTTGGTTTGCTATTATTGGGACTTGTTTCGCTATAGGGAAAATATGCGTTTTCGGAATTATCCGGAATAATATATCAGATGAAAAATCCCTTACCAAGACCATGAGTAATGTAGAAGCCTCTTTTATGATTGGAATTTTTGTGGTCAATACCATTTTCGGATGGTTAATTTCCAGTAAATACTCAGAATATTGGAAATTTGGATTTATTGCAATTTCAGTTCTTTCTTTAATTACAATATTCCTGTTTTCAAGATTGGAAATAGCTGAACCCAAAAAGACTGATCAAAAGAAAGATCTTCTTTCAGATTTGTCGGGATTTGTCAATCCATCAATTATCATATTTCTGGCTGTTGTTTTTTCCATTGTGTTTGTTGAACAGAGTTTCAATTCCTGGTTACCATCATTTTATAAAAACCATTTAAAAGTTAACTCCTTTTTCGCCTTGCAGGCTTCATCTTTCTTAGCCCTTTTTTCATATGTAGGAAGAACGATAACAGCCCACATTATTCATAGGTTTCCACTTTCAAAATATTATGTATACTGCTTATTGGCTATTATTCTCGTATTAGGTATTATTCTGGGAATCCAATATTTTGAATCGGAGGATTCAAAAGCCATTTTATTTTTATTCCCGATCATTGGTTTCTTCTTGTCACCACTCTATCCGGTTATTAATTCCAAGATGATTGTACAGATTGATAAAGAAAAAACAAACCTTTTTACCTCCCTGATCGTTATTTTTTCGTCGTTGGGAAGTTCAGTAAGTTCAATTATTATCTCACTACTATTTGAAAATCAATTACTAAGATATTACCCATTATACATCTTATTTATTGTAACTGTCCTTTTTTCAATAAGTTTAATTTATTTTAAGCTTATTAAAAAAACATATTGAAAATAATTTTATTTTTACTCCCATGGAAATCAAGGATTCAAAAAACAAAGAAACACTTCAGGAACTTATAGACACCAAAGACTTTGTAGCCCATCTTTCAGTGGACTGCACGATATTTGGTTTTCACAATAATATACTGAAGGTTTTATTATTAAAATACCATGATTTAGATCTTTGGTCACTTCCCGGGGGATTTGTCTTTAATGATGAAGACCTTAGAGAAGCTGCTGCGCGTGTCCTGTATGAAAGAACACACCTTAAAGATATTTTCCTTAAACAATTTCATACATTTGGAAGAATAGACCGTACAGAAAACAATGTACATCAGATATTACTTAAAAACAAAGGAATAGAAGTTCCTAAAAACCACTGGATCTTTCAGCGATTTGTGACGGTAGGCTATTGCAGCCTTATTGATTTTTCTATTGCAAATACTTTTCCCGATGCTTTCAATGAAACCTGTGAGTGGTTTGAAGTGAATAATCTGCCAAAAACAGCTTTTGATCATGATAAAGTTATAGAAACCGGATTAGAGTATCTTCGAATGAATATTAATACGGAAGTAGCTGCCAGTAATTTACTTCCTATAAAATTCACGATGAAGGATCTGCAATCCTTATATGAAACAATTTTAGGTCAGAAATTCAGAAGAAATAATTTTCAGCGAAAAATTTTAAGCTTAAATATCCTCGAAAGACTGGAAAAGTTGTATGATGGATCTGCGAACAAAGCGCCTTACCTCTATAAATTCAAAAATAAAATTCATAATTCGGCGAATCATTACCCAATATCCAATGAGGAGGAAGAAGAACTGTAATACCAAATCCTCATAAAGTGATCTTTATATTATATCCATAAAAAGATAGCTTAATTCTCCATATCAGCTTTATACATCAAAAAAAATATTATTTAAAAAGGCAGGCAAAAAAATTTTTCTGAAATCACGAAAAGTGCTATTTTTAGGAAAATTATAAAAATGTCATATTATCCTCTTACAAGTATTCCTGACTATTACGGAATTGATGCCTTACTTACCGAAGAACACAAGCTAATTCGCCAATCTGTAAGAGATTGGGTTGAAAGTTTTGTAATGCCTCAAATAGATCATGCTGCACAAAATCATACGGATTTACCTGGTTTAATGAAAGAATTAGGGAAAATCGGAGCTCTTGGTCCTTATATTCCGGTAGAATATGGTGGTTCAGGATTGGATCAGATCTCTTATGGTCTTATTATGCAGGAACTGGAAAGAGGAGATTCTGCTGTACGTTCTGCAGCTTCTGTACAAAGTTCTTTGGTTATGTTTCCTATTAATGAATTCGGATCTGAGGAGCAAAAAAAGAAATATCTTCCGCAATTAGCTTCCGGAGAAATGATCGGATCTTTTGGATTAACGGAGCCTAACCATGGTTCTGATCCAAGCTCTATGGAGACTTATTTTAAAGACATGGGCGATCATTATCTTTTAAATGGTGCAAAAATGTGGATCACAAATTCTCCTTTATGTGATATTGCTGTTGTTTGGGGAAAAAATGAAGAAGGAAAAATACAAGGACTGATTGTTGAAAGGGGAATGGAAGGGTTTACCACTCCTGAAACTCATAACAAATGGAGCTTAAGAGCTTCTAAAACAGGAGAATTGGTATTTAATAATGTAAAAGTTCCAAAAGAGAATCTTCTTCCGGGAGTTACTGGATTGAAAGGACCTCTTTCTTGCCTTAATTCTGCCAGATACGGAATTTCGTGGGGAGTAATTGGAGCTGCTATTGATTGTTACTGTACTGCTGTTCAATACTCTAAAGAAAGAAAGCAGTTTGGAAATCCAATTGGTTCTTATCAGTTGCAACAGAAAAAATTAGCAGAATTTTTAACTGAAATTACCAAAGCTCAGTTGCTTTGTCTTCAGCTAGGAAGTCTTAAAAATGATCATAAAGCTACTCCGGCTCAAATTTCAATGGCAAAAAGAAACAATGTAAAAATGGCAATTGATATTGCAAGAGAATCCCGCCAGATCCTTGGTGGAATGGGAATCATGGGTGAATTCCCGATGATGAGACATGCCGCTAATCTAGAATCTGTAATTACGTATGAAGGAACACATGATGTTCATTTGTTAATTACAGGTATGGATATTACTGGTATCAACGCATTCTAATCCATAAGCAGATAAATATACAAAGCGTCTGGTCAGTTGACCAGACGCTTTTATTTTGCGTTAAATCAATAGAGTACTATTCATTGAATAATTATTAATATCTCAATAGAGTGAATTTAATATTAAAAAATTCTATCTTAACTCCACAAAAAATTACCATTATGAAAAAAATTACTCTTTTTTTACTTGGCCTCTCTGCGCCTTTTTACTTTTCCCAGCAGGCAGGAGATGTTGTAAATTTTGAGCAAAAGCTCGATTTAACTCCGCAAGGTGTTATCAATTTCATATCTAACAATCTGGGAGACCAGAATACTCCTGATTTTGTTAATTATCTAAATGGCTTTAATGTTGGTATAAAAGCATATAAGATAACGTATTATACTAAAAATGAAAATAATGCACTGGTTAAAGCAACAGGGCTTATTATGTATCCTAATGTCAATTACAAACTGTCAACGGTAGTTTCTGATCATGGAACAACAGACAGCAGAAGTAATGTTCCCTCTAATTTAAAAGGTGTCTTATATGCCGGGTTTGTTGTTGAATTATCCTATGTATTGAACGGCTATATCCTGATGGCACCTGATTATGTGGGGATGGGTGGTGGCGATGGAGTTCATCCTTATGTACACTACCCTACAGAATCTGGCGCAACTATCGATTTTATTACTGCCGCTAACACAGTTATCGCACAGTTAGGGATAAAAAGATATGATGAATACTTTTTAACAGGTTATTCCCAAGGTGCTCACGCAGCCATGTCCACACTCAAAAAATTAAATATTTCCAATCCCACACAATTGAAATTCAAATATGCTTACATGGGTGATGGTCCATATGATTTTTCAGGAGTTACCCTTCAAAAAGGTGTTTTGGAAAAAGACGTTTATCCATTTACTTCTTTCCTTGCCAATGTAATCAATACCTGTAACAATACAGGTTACAAAACGTACAACAATAATATTTCAGAGGTTATTTCTGCAGAGTATATGGATAAATACAATTATCATGTTCTACAGGATAATGGCGGATTACTATGGGGACCTCTTATCTGGAGAAAGCTTTTGACCAATAATTTTATTAGCGATGTAACCAATAATACCAGTAATAAACTCAGACTTTGTTTAAAATCAAATGATGTGTATGATTGGTACAATAAGACCCCAATGACATTGGGTCATTCCACAGTAGATCTGGCTATTCCACCGGAAAACACTTCGAAAACGATTGATGTACAAAGGGGATATTATCCATGGTGGAATTTAGATAAATTCAAGCTACAATCTTTTTACTGGGGGCCTCTTGGGCATATTGGTGGTATAGTTCCTTTTGTTTTAGCATCTAATGCTAAATTTAATACCCTGCGAAGCGGTGGTTTACTGAATGAATGGGCAATGTTGACCTCAAAACAATCCACAAACGAACCACCTAAAATTAATTCTCTTTATTCATCTCAAATAAAACCAAGCCTGGGTTCTATGCAACTCGTTGAAATAAAAGATTTTAATAAAGAAGATACAGCCACCAGGTCAGTAGCCAGTAACAATTTGAGTTCTTTAAAAGATGGTGTTTATTTGTTGAAAGTTTCACAGAATAATGAAAACAAGCTTATTCCCTATATTAAAAACACCCCAACTCTTATTGCAGAAAATGAGATTATTGCTTCAGAAAACAACAATATTTTAAGCTTAAAAGTTAATCAGGATGAATTGTTATCCATCAATATATTTGATGAAAATAAAAATCTGGTTAAAACTATATCACAAAAGGAATATATAAAAGAAGGTGGAATTAATTTAAATAACATTGGAAACCAAACCCAAACATTTGAAATCGTTACTGAATTTTATAATCTACAGTTTAATAGAAGTATTGAAATTAATAATGGTTCAGAGAACAACGTAAATATATTTACTCAAAACAACCAGGTTAAAGTGAAGTCAAAGGATAATATTAAAACTATAGATATCTATTCCATTTCCGGAGCTTTGATACAAAAACAAGAAATCAACGCTTCTAATTTTGAATCTAAACCTTTAGAATCAGGAATTTATGTAACACAAGTCATACTAAGCGATGGAAAAATAATTAATAAAAAAGTAAAATTATAACAATAACTTTCTTCATATCAATTATATTAATTGGAAGGTTGTCTTATAGCAAGGACAACCTTTTTTATGATAGCTTCAAGAGTTTCAGCCACCAATACTAAAGTTATAAAATTTCTACTACGTACGAGATGGCTTACCCATAATTATTAGCTTACAAAAGACTTAATGTTTTCAATAAAACTAATATCTGGATCTAAAATTTCAAGGATAAGGCTTCGAACAGACTGCATTGCTTCATCAATACTTCCTTTTTCAAACTGAAGAGAAACAACACCTTTTTTAGCTTCTGCAAAACTCCAGATTCCAGTTTCCACGGGAAGCCCCCAGAATTCCGGAAGACTTTGAATAACGTATTGATAGATACAAAGCTGAAGTGCCTGTTTCCTATCACTATTATGGAAATATCCATCTACATTATCAGCGTCTATTTTTACAACAAGATTCTTTATTTTTGCCGTTTTGTAATCAATGATTCTTACTGTACCATTCAGACGGTCTATGCGGTCTATAAAACCAAAAAAAGAGATCCTGTCTTTAGCAGCTTCGTCAAGATAAAAATCAACATTTTCAAACCTCCTTTCAATGGCAATAATCTCCAGTTTATTTCCTCTTTTTACAAGATCAAGATCATGATTTAAAATATTTTCAATTACCTTTTTCGCAATTGCCCGATGAATAAAATTCATCCCTTTCTCATAAAACTCCGGCTGATGTTTTAGCTTTTCAATAGCAACATTAATATAGTAATCTATTGCTTTAATTGAATTCTTTAAATCATTTTCCTTTAAAACTTTACCTTTTAATACTTCATATACTTCTTGAAGTGAATAATGAACAAGATTTCCATAATTTTTCACAGATAATTCCTCTTCAATTTCATCTGCTTCAGACGTATTTAAAATCTTTGATAAGTAAAAATCAATGGGATTATAAAGATAGCTCGTAAGGTGTGAAGCTGAAACTTTTTCTTTCCATTTTTCAAGTCTTTCCAGAACAATATCAGTCTTGAAAATTTCAATAGGTTGTGTTATAATAGGCTCAGAAGAATTCTCGATAATCAGGTGTTCAATAGTATGAGAACTCTCCATTTCTATCTGGGTAATAAATCTACTTTTCTCACCGCTGTTTACGCCTGAACTTAAAGCGTTAAAAAGCAGATGAACATTCTGGGAATCCTGGATCAATCGATAGAAATGGTACGCATAAATACTGTCATTGTCCAGAAAAGTATGTAAATCGAAGAATTTCCTTATATCAAAAGGAATATAGGTATTTTGTGAGTTTCCTAATGGCAGCTTCCCTTCATTTACGGATAACAGGATCACATTTTCAAAGTTTAAAAGCCTGGTTTCCAAAAGTCCCATAATTTGCAATCCCCTCAATGGCTCACCCTGAAAGTCAATACTCTCAGAATTAATATGCTGATTGATAAGAATTTCCAGAGTTTCCATCTTGATCTCAAAATCATAGGGAGTAACCTGATTTTTAATAATCTTAAAAGCACTTTCAAAATGCGAGATATTTTCGTACTGAATATCATCTATTTCCAGCCACTTGATCTGCTGACAGAACGCGATAAGCATATCGAGGTAGATGCTTGTAGAGTCAGCTTTTTGAAGCAGATGAAAATAAGACAGATCATTTAAAAGTTCATAAAGCAACTTTTTGGATATATAAACAATATTACGCTCTTCTATTTTAGACTTAAATCGATTGATAACCTCTTGATCTTCAGCTGACTTCGGAAGTTCTTCGAGGATAGGAAATAAATCTCTGTAATAGTAAGAAGATTTATTCTTTTCTAATTGCTTCTGCAGATAAAATAATTGTTTTATGGCATTTGAAAAAGATAAATTCTTCAGAGGAAAACCCATCGTAATATTTAGATTATCAATCCCATGCATTACATCTAAACTTGCAGGAAGCAAATTTTCATCCAATAAAACGAGTGCTGTATTTGAATAGGTTTTATTATCTATTTCATTAAAGATTTCAGGCAATATTTTAGTTTGAGTTACATTCCCGGAAACCTCGTATACTTTTATATTTTTTGGTTGATTGAAATCATCTTCAATCCACTGTAAGGCGCGACTATCATTAAACTCCTTCCATAATTTATGATTTCTGAGAAATTTTCCCGCCTCTTGCCTTTCATCATCAAAATAATAATGATCAGCCTGAAAAAAACACTGTCCTTTATTCCACTGCAGCAAGCCTCTAACTAATTTTTCTTCTACGGGTGTAAAGGCATTGAATCCACAAAAAACAAACTGTTCAGAGGTAGCTTTAGCGAAATCAATTATTTTTGCTTTAGCCGTTTCATGAATCATTCCTGAGGTAGCCCAATTTTTTTCCTGTAATTTCTTTTTTAATACCGGAAGGAAAATATTCATATTTCTCCAGAAGTTCAGAAATTTCTTTCTTGGAACATCATCATCTTCACCTAAATTCTGGGCCCAGTCTTTAATCCTCTCTTCATCAAACATGTATTGCAAAACGATTTCATCGCTTTCAGAAAACTTTAAAATATCATCCCAATCTTTTTGTAAAGTAGGAAACCATTTCAGGAAATCCGAAAAACTATCGTTGGGAATCAGATTAAGGCTTTTGTATACATCAAATGCAAATAACCATAGAGAGATCCCCTGAATTGGCTGTTTATCAGCTATTTTATCAATAAGTTCTTCAATGGTAAAAAAGTTAGGCAGAAACCCTGAATAATTATTTTCTTCAAGAATTTGTCTGATGAAAACAATAGGCCGTTTACCGGGAATAACAATATTAAATACCGATAAATCTGTATTTTGAGCTAAGAGTTCGTGAATAATTTTATTGAGAAATTTCAAGACTTTTTATAGCTATTTAGGTTTTCTAATGCTTCAGATATAATGGTATTATATTGAGCCTGTTTTTCTTTATCCATCCCATTTTGTGTATCTCTGTCATAAGCCATCTGGAAGTCTCTATATTCATTTAAAATCCGGGAATAAATAGCTTTAAATTTTTTATCGAAATCACTGGAAGTTTTAATATTTTCCAATACTTCTTTTCGAAGCTTTCTGGCATAAATTTCAGCAATATCAAAGTGCTTTTGCTCATGGAGCAGCACATAGTCACTAATCCTCTTTACATCCTTCCATGACTTATCCTTATTAAAAATAGTCAAAATTTCAATTTTCACTGGGGATGAAGGATTAGAGGATGTTATAACAGAATATTCCCATCCACAATGGGTATAGGCTACTACATCTTTATTATTTTTCCTGTTTACAGAACTTTTAAAATCATTCCATGTTAGTTTTTGGTCTTCTTTCCATATTATTTTCTGACTAAATAACTGAATGGAGACCAAAAGACAAATGACGCTCCATCTCATTATTCTACTACAATTGTTTTTGTAATCCAACTATTGGTACCTGTCCAGAATTTAAAAGTATATGTTCCCGTCTGCTGTGGATTAAAATTAATCTGATTCATGCCTTGATGTGTAGACTGTGCACAAGCGGCATCAGTACGAAATTTATATGCAGTCACAGTTCTGGTTAAATTATCGTTATGTATGTAGTCGTAGCCATAAAAACCTTCACATTGCGAAAGGTAGGAAGAATAGGTTTTAATATGCTGAATATCAAAAACATTCATAGTATCATTAGTAATTCTTACACTATCTATTTTTACTTTATCAACAGATTGTATTGTTTCATAATCATCATCATTACAAGAAGTAAGTACTACTCCTAATATTATTGCAGAAAACCCAATATTTAAAAGTCTTTTCATAACACAATAGAATTTCGATTATTAACAAATAATTAGCAAAAACTATTCCTTAATTAAGATAAATTAAGAATTAAAATTACCTTTTGATACATAAACCACTTTTTTAGTATCAAAAAACTCTCCTTCGAAATAATTTTTAAGATTAAAGATTTCAGATTTAATGCCACCCAGCTCTTCAGCCAGATCTCCACCTTTTAAATATAAAACTCCATTATGTTTGGCATTAAACTGCTCTTTTTCAAATTTCCCTTTTAACCATTTTAAAAATTCCGGCATTTGTGTTACTGCTCTACTCACCACAAAATGGAATTTTTCTTTAAGCTTCTCAGCTCTTCCATGAATGGCAGTTACGTTTTTCAATCCCACCCCTTCTGCAACAGCATTCACAACACTTATCTTTTTTCCTATAGAATCAATTAAAGTAAATTGTGATTCCGGAAATAAAATAGCTAAAGGAATTCCTGGAAAACCACCACCTGTTCCAATATCTAAAACTCTGGTTCCTGGTGTAAATTCCATTACTTTAGCAATTCCCAATGAGTGTAGAATATGCTTTTCGTACAAAGATTCCATATCTTTTCTGGAAATTACATTAATCTTTTCATTCCATTCTGTATAGAGATTTTCTAACTGAGTGAACTGTTGTATCTGATTTTCTGTAAGATCGGGAAAGTATTTTAATAGTAACGATATAGACATAAGAATTATTATAATTTGCAAAAATAAGTTTATTTAACATTGTATTCAAATTAAGTCGCTCAAATCAGGGTTTTAATTTAAACAATCACAACTCTGATCATCTGGCAATAACTGGAATAACAGGGATACTTAAATTTCCAGTTTGGTTAACTGCCTGTACTGCAAAAATATAATTATCCTTTGACAATGGAACTTTAATAGAAAGATCCTTGGTAAATATTTTTTTCTGCCACGCCGGACTATCCGTTTCTCTTATAAGCACATAATATCCAATTGGGAGCCCAGATTTTGGCTTTTTCCAATGCAATGTGGTAGAATTTGTAAGCTCTTTAACCTCTATTTCCACATTCTCGGGCTTTGCCGTAGATTTAGCGAGACTGGCCAACACCGCAATATTTGCAGCTACATTCTTTTTCAGGTAGTTATAATCAATAAATTCAGGAAGGTCACCATATTGTTTTCCATTTTCCATTCTTACATCCTGATGCTGATGATCATAGTTCTCATAATATTCAGTCAGCCTTACGGAAGGAAATCCATAATTAACAAAACTTGAATGATCTCCGCCACGCAAAAATCTATCATTTCTATAGATCAATTTAACCTCAAGTTTCTTTACATATTTTTCTGCAGTTTCTTTAATGTATCTGGCTAATTGCCTGGATTCACCGTCATTTTCCAACCCTAAGTTTCTTATTCCCATTGCCTTTTTATCTAAATCTAAATAAGGCAAACCTTCACTAAACACGCGCAAGGTGTTATTATTGATCTCATTGGTCTCTCCAGCCTTAGCATTTCCTATCATGTCATTATTTAATACAGCCTCGATCTGCATGTTTTCATTCTTAGCTCTTTCTGCTAATAGTTTAGACCCGAGTAAAGACTGCTCTTCTCCGGAAAAAGCAACAAAAATAACAGATGCCGGAAATTTGGATCTGCTCAAAATCCTTGCGGCTTCTATTACCGCACTTACTCCACTGCCATCATCATTTGCCCCGGGAGCAAATGATGTTCTATTCATAACATCCGTAACCCGTGAATCCAGATGTCCTGAAATCAAAAAGATTCTTTTATCATTAGAATCTGTTCCTTTTAAATAAGCAATAGGATTACCAAGATTCGTTATTTGATCTACCCGTTTTCCGTCTGGCTGAATGTCCTGCTGTTGTAAATACACATCCATTCTTCCTTCAGAATTTTTCGCATAGTCTGTGAATTTACCAAGAACCCAATTCCTCGCTGCTCCTATTCCTTTATTCTGATCATCAATGGCGCTTAGTGTATGTCTCGTATTAAAACCGACAAGTTTGTTGATATAACTTTTTAGAGAATCCGAGCTCACCTCAGAAACGTATTTTTTTATTTCACTATCTTTTGAACTAACCTGTGAAAAAATAACAGATGGAGCCAACATTAAAAAAAGAAAATATTTCATAATCAAAAATCTTTTAAGCCGATCAATCCAAATATACTAAATCTCTTTTTTGAATGCAGTTTTTTATTTCACACCTCAGTCACATTAAGTTTTTATTATATATTTGTTACAATAGAAAAAGACTACATGGACAAACTTTCAGATAGAGTAAAAAGATTAGGTTACTCCCAAACTTTCGTAATGTCTAATAAGGCCAGAGAAATGAAAGCCAACGGAATAGACGTTATCAGTTTAACTCTCGGCGAACCGGATTTTGATGTTCCCGACAACATAAAACAAGCGGCATTCGACGCTATTAATCAAAATTTCAGTCACTACTCTCCCGTTCCCGGCTTTTTGGAACTTCGTGAAGCGATTGCTTACAAATTAAAGAGAGATAACAATATAGAATACAAGCCTACCCAAATTTGTGTTTCCAATGGTGCAAAACAAGCTATTTTAAATGTTTTGGCAGCTATTATCAATGATGGAGATGAAGTTATTCTTCCAACGCCATACTGGGTAAGCTATGATGAAATGGTAAAAATGATGGGTGGAAATTCTGTGATGGTATCCACTTCGTATGTCACTGATTTTAAAATCACTGCTGAACAATTAGAAGAGGCCATTACTGATAAAACCAAGGCTATCCTATTCAGCTCACCTTGTAATCCTTCTGGAGGTTATTACACTTATGACGAACTGAAATCTTTAGCGCAGGTTATTGCAAAATATCCACAGGTTACAGTAATTTCTGATGAGATCTATGAGTTCATCAATTATGAAACTAAAACAGCATCTATTGCTCAGTTTCCTGAGATATATGAACAAACTGCCGTGATCAATGGTATGTCAAAAGCTTTTGCAATGACAGGCTGGAGAATCGGATATTCTGCATGCCCGGAATGGCTTGCAAAAGCTTGTGAAAAAGTTCAGGGACAGATGACCAGTGGAGCTAATACAATGGCACAAAGAGCCTCTATAACAGCATTAAAAACCGACCCTTCAGAATACAGATACATGATCGATGCTTTCAAAAAAAGAAGGGATCTTGTGTATGGTCTAATTACTGAAATTCCGGGATTCAAAGTTCTTTTACCAAAAGCAGCGTTTTATTTCTTTCCTGATATCTCCCATTATATTGGTAAAACCTTAGATGGAAATGAAATCAAAGATGCCGATGATTTTGCGATGTTCATTTTAGAAAATGCCCATGTAGGTTGTGTAGGTGGTGTTTCATTCGGAAGTCCGGAATGCATCAGATTCTCGTATGCTGCATCAGAAGATGATTTAAGGGAAGCGATGAGAAGGATTAAAGAGTTATTACAGAAATTTAACTAATAAACACCATAAAATGAATTTTTTCAAAAGAATTACCATTGCATCCAGTATTGCTGCTGCAAGTTTTAGTGGTTATGCTTTCGGACAGGATTTCCAATGGAAGGAAGCTACATCCAAAGGTTATACCTATCGGTATGTAACCAACGATCCTACTTCGGCAAGATATTATACATTAAAAAACGGGTTAACAGTTATTTTAAGCCCTACCACTAAAGATCCGAGAATCCAGGCTTATATTGCCACCAAAGCAGGAAGTAAAACAGACCCGGCGGATCATACAGGTCTTGCTCATTATCTGGAACACATGCTTTTCAAAGGAACTGACAGGTTTGGTTCTAAAGACTGGGCAAAAGAAAAACCTTTGTTAGATCAAATTGATGCTCTTTATGAAAAATACAATCAGACTAAAGATGAATCCAAGAGAAAGGAAATCTACAAAGAAATAGATAAAGTTTCCGGAGAAGCAGCAAAATATGCCATTGCCAATGAGTATGATAAATTGATGTCCGGAATGGGAGCTGACGGAACCAATGCCTTTACTTCTTTTGAACAAACAGTGTATACTGAAGACATTCCAGCGAATGTTACAGATAAATTCTTAGCCGTTCAGGCTGAAAGATTCAGACAACCGGTTTTAAGACTTTTCCATACTGAGCTTGAAGCTGTTTATGAGGAAAAAAACAGAGGACTGGACAGTGATTCAAGAAAAGTTTCTGAAGCAATGTTTGCTGCTATTTTCCCTAATAACAATTATGGAAAACAAACAACAATAGGAACTGTTGAGCATTTAAAAAATCCATCTTTAAAAGCGATCAGAGAGTATTTCGATAATTACTATGTACCTAACAATATGGGAATCATCATGTCCGGAGACTTTAATCCCGACGAAATGATTACAAAAATTGATAAGGACTTCTCTTATATGAAGTCTAAAGCAATCCCAGTATATAATATTGGTCAGGAAAAACCAATTACAGCGCCTATTACGAAAGAGGTTTTTGGACCGAATCCTGAAAACATAACAATAGGTTTCAGATTTCCGGGTGCTACTACAAAAGATGCCAGACTTCTTAATCTAATAGGAAGTATGCTAACAAACGGACAAGCAGGTCTTATCGATCTGGATCTGATAAAAAAACAAAAACTGTTGGGAGCATATGCTTTTCCATATGTTTTAAAAGATTATTCTGTTCTTTTCTTACAGGGAAACCCTACGGAAGGGCAATCTTTGGATCAGGTTAAAGCTTTATTACTTCAGGAAATTGATAAACTAAGAAAAGGAGAATTCTCTGATGATCTTATTCAGTCCATTGTAAATAACGAAAGAAAAAATATCATTCAGAATAACGAAAAATATTCTTCCAGAGCGAGTACATTAATGGATGAATTCACTTCTGATATTGATCATAAGGCAGCTTTGGAATATGTGGAGGAAATATCCAAGCTTACGAAAAAAGATATTATGGATTTCACTTCAAAATATCTTCAGGACAACAATTATGTTGCTGTTTATAAAAGAAAAGGAGAAGATAAAAATATTGTAAAAGTTGATAAACCTACAATTACTCCGGTATCTGTAAACAGAGATGATCAATCTGATTTTGTAAAAAAAATCAACGAGATGCCTGAAGCGGCTATCTCTCCGGTTTGGCTGAATTTCGACAAAGATATTGCCAAGAATAAATTAGGAGGTGTCGATGTTCTTTCGGTAAAAAATACTGATAATGAGCTGTTCAGACTTTATTATTATTTTGATTCCGGAAAATGGAATAACAAGATGCTCCCTTTAGCTGCGGAATATCTGCAATATTTAGGAACAAAAAATAAATCTTCTGAGGCAATCAGTAAAGAATTTTACAAATTAGCATCAAGTTTCAGTGTTGGTGCCGGTAATGAAGAAACTTATGTTACGCTAGAAGGTTTAAATGAAAACTTTGACAAAACAGCTGCGTTGTTTGAGGATTTAATTAAAAACTGTGAGGCCGATCAAAGTGCTTTAGATTCTTATAAAGCAAGATTGAAAAAGTCAAGAGCGAATGCTAAACAAAATAAGGGAACTATTATGTCCGGCTTAAGAAGTTACGCACAGTATGGAGCTCAAAACCCTTTCAACAATGTACTAAGTGATGCAGAGCTTGACGCTTTAAAGGCTGAAGATCTTATCAAAATACTTCATGACCTGTTTAATTACAAGCATAAAGTGCTTTATTACGGTCCAAAATCAGGAAATGAGGCAGTTGCATCTCTGAACCCGATTCACAAACTTCTTGCTACTTTAAAAGAGATGCCGAAGTCTAAAACATTTGCACAGATTGCAACAGATAAGAACAAAGTATTGTTTGCTCATTACGATATGGTTCAGGCTGAAGTTTTCTGGGTAAGAAATGGAGATGCCTACAATTCAGCAATTACACCTACCGTAAGCTTATTCAATAACTACTTTGGTGGTGGAATGGGTTCTATTGTATTTCAAACAATCAGAGAATCTAAAGCTTTAGCATATTCTACTTATAGCTATTTCTCTCTTCCAAGCAAAAAAGAAGATAAAGATATTATAACAGCTTATGTAGGAACACAGGCAGATAAATTCAATGAATCTACTACTGCAATGAATGAACTTCTTACCACCCTGCCACAGTCTCAGCAATTATTTGAAACTGCTAAAAGTGGATTGAAGAAATCTATTGCTTCTGAAAGAATCACTCAGGACGGGATCATCTTCACCTATTTAAGAGCTCAAAAGCTTGGTAATATGAGTGATATAAGAAGGAATGTATATGAACAGGCTCCAAAATTAGCATTTACCGACATCAACAGTTTCCACGATAAGGAAATGAAAGGTAAAAATTATACCTATTGTCTGGTCGCTTCTCAAGACAAAGTAAATGAAGCCGATATGCAAAAGTTAGGCGAGGTGAAAAAACTCAACTTAACTGAAATATTCGGTTACTAAAAATAAGAAAAAAGCCCTGAATTCAGGGCTTTTTTCTTTCTATCGAAATGAAAACAATTATAGATTTTATTTATCGAAATACGTTTGTTTGATAGATAAATCATTCATATATTTGCAACAGAAAATTAAATATAAAAACAGAAAATTATGTCTTTAGTAGGAAAAAAATTCCCGAATCTAACAATCGATGCGATGTCTGAAATGGGTGATGATTTAAGAATCAACATTTTAGAACAAACAACTAAAAATCAAGAGAAAGTTATCTTATTCTGGTATCCAAAAGATTTCACTTTTGTTTGCCCTACAGAGCTTCACGCTTTTCAAGATGCTTTAGGTGAATTCGAAAAAAGAAACACTAAAGTAATCGGAGCTTCATGTGATACTAACGAAGTACATTTTGCATGGTTAAATACTGCAAAAGATAATGGAGGTATTGAAGGAGTAACTTACCCACTTTTAGCTGATACTCACAGACAATTAGCAAATATCTTAGGAATTGTAGATCAGGATTTCGATTATGATGATGAAGGAAATGAAAGCTTTACAGGATCTAACGTAACTTACAGAGCAACATATCTTATCGATGAAACAGGAAAGATTTTCCACGAGTCTGTAAACGATATGCCTCTTGGAAGAAACGTAAAAGAATATTTAAGATTAATTGATGCTTATACTCACGTTCAGAAGCATGGAGAAGTTTGTCCGGCAAACTGGGAAGAAGGTAAAGAAGCTATGAAAGCTGACAGAAATTCAACCGCTGAATATTTAGCTAAAAACTAAAAATAACAATGGGGTTTGAATTTTTCAGACCCTATTTTTTTTAATTAAAAATCACAACAATTATGTATACAGAATTAACAGAAGATACGTTACAAAATATCGTTAATGACAATGAAAAAGTAGTCGTTCAATATGGCGCTACATGGTGTGGGAACTGTAGAATTATGAAACCTAAATTCAAAAAATTAGCTTCTGAAAATGACGCGATTCCATTCTTATATGTAGATGCAGAAAAATTACCAGAAAGTAGAAAATTAGCTAAAGTTGATAACTTACCTACTTTTGCCATTTTCAAAAATGGAGAATTGGTGAATCAGGTTCAATCTAATCAGGCTGAAAGTTTAATTAACCTTTTTAATGAATTAGCATAATGAAGTTACCTGTAATCAGACAATTTTATCAAAATCAGACCCCTGAAAACCTTGAAAAAACATTAGAAGTTTTAGAAAGCTTCAGTGAATTCAGAGGAACAAGTGAAGAGGACTTAAATGTTGCCGGAGAATTAATCACCAACATCTGTGGGGCTTTAGAAGTTCATGCTAATGTTCAAAACGGAATGAGCGAAAAAGATGCTTTAAACTCTTTTGCACAAAAGGTTTTAGGATCTATAGATAAATAATATTGAATCGTAAGATTCAAAACTCAAAGTAAAGATTTAAAATCTGAGACTTAAATAATAAAAAAATCCCGATGATCTTACATCAGGATTTTTTTGTTTTTTAGAAATTATTTTATCAATCCCGCTGCTTAACAATAAAAACGGTACCGGCAGGATCTGTGATCCAATGCATATTATCAGGAATTTTTTCAAATTCATCACAGGTCTCTACTTTGTTATCTTTAAGATGAGATATTGCAGCAGCTACATCAGGTACGTTCAGTTCTAACCATGTTTCAGAATGGGTATAATTATCAACACAATCCAACCAGACCGTATTACCACCAAACTTCACTTCATGAGTTCTTGATACTGTTGGATTACTGATCGGCTTTTCTTCTACTTCCAGCTTTAGAATATCCTTATAAAAAGATACCGTCTGTTCGTATTTATTTTTAGGGATCTTTATGGCAATATTAAGTCCGCCTTCAAATTTTGCTTCCATAATTAAGTTTTTGTTTTTAAAGTGTTTTCCAAATTACACAAATTGAACAGAAATTAAAAATCCCGATGAAATTTCACCGGGATTATATTTATCATTACTTGTTTAGTATCTTGATTAGCTTCTTCTGCTCATCAGGATGCTTAAGATATACCAGAATAAAAGCATGATCGAAGCAAAAAGCTGAAGAGCTGCTCCCACATACTGATCTGTACCATAAGAATCTTTAAGTTTGCTTGTTTGATATAAAATGGTGGCAGAAGCCAGAATTACCATTCCAACAGAGAACCAAAGTCCAAGGTTAAATCCAAAGATCATTCCCGCTACAATAAGACCTATTGAAACAAATCCACCAATTACGATGATATTTCTCAGGAATGAAAAATCTCTTTTAGAAGTAAATGCAACAGCTGATATCCCGGCAAACATAGCAACAGTTAAAGTAGCGGCCTGAAAGATAACATTGGGCCCGGAATATACCATCGCAATATAAATCAGTGGCAGGAAAATAACAGCTTCCAACAATACATAAAATCCAAGTCCTAAGTATTGAGTTGATTTGCTTTGTGATAATGACCATTTGGAAGCTAAAATAGAGGCAATCCAGAAAACCCCGATGATCAGTAACCATGCGTATTTCTGAGCAAACATCATATAGATTAACTCAGCAGGAACGGTTTTCAATAAAATAGTTTCAACCCCGATAAATGCAAGGATCGAAAGTGCAACGTGTAAGTACGTTTTCTTGTAAAAATCAGCTTTTTCCACGTCCGTAGATTGAGCTACTAAAATATCTTTAGTCATAGTTTATATTTTCTTTAAATATAACGAAATTATTTATTTTTCTCTTCCGGTTTTACTCCAATAATCTTGCCATCGTCCTCAAATAAAACGTTAACGAGATCTTTTGGTAGAGAGGATTTGTCATCCGAATATTTATATTGGATCATAGGATAACTAACCCCATCCATTAGTGTTTGATGATCTGATTTAAAAACTTCCATTTTTCTATCCAATTGAATACCATTCGATAATTTTTCCAGAACTTTATCCGTAACCAGAGTTTTTACCTTTTCAGAAATTAGATCATCAATTGCCTTACGATCAGTAGGGGTCTTTAAAGCCTTTATAAATGCAAAGTACTTTTCATTGTATAGGGCGATCTTCTCTTTACTTACTTCTACAGCTGCTTCCTTTTTATCATTGTTCTCAACCTTTACATCCACAACTTTCTGAGAAAAGAAAAATTGAGCTAAAAAAAGTGTTACTGCTAAGAATATTTTTTTCATATAATGAGATTTGGTTCTATAAAGTTAGACTATTTCTAGAAACTTCATAGTATCCACATTATCCGCATAAGTATCTAAGCCCGGATTTTGTGCTTCCCCAAAATGAATAGAATCAAATCCCAATTCATCCTTAGCTACAATACACTGAATGTCTTCTTCATTTTCTGTAATAAAATTTTTCACGTCATCTAAAGAAGAATATCTGCTAAAATTAATAACCGAAAGTGGACTGAATAATTTATCATCCTCTTTTAACATGACAAAATTATTATCCCAAAACAGATCTCTGTTCAAAAGATAAACCGCTTTGTTATAGTCGTAATTATTGGCATATTTATGATGGTTGATAATATCCTGGTATTCTAAAAAGCTCTCAAACAGCCTGTCAATTAAAAAATCTTCAGGAATAAAAATCCGGGTTACATTTCTACAGCCTAATCCAAAATATTGGAAAATATCTTTTGCTAAAAGTTGTAATTCGGCTTCTGTCTCGTCACCTTTTAAAACAGCAACGGAAGTCCTGTTTTTACGAATGATATTCAAATGATTTTTAAAATAATATTCAAGATACCTTGCTGTGTTGTTACTTCCTGTAGCAATAACGGCGTCGAAGTTTTCCAATCTCTCAACAAACTCATACTCCACTTGGTCATTTGAAAACTCTTTCCATTTCTTTAATAAAAAAGGAACCGTGTATTTATCTTTTGAAGATAGTTTGATCACTGGAATGTGATTGCTTAAAACTACAGAAATCACATCATGCCATCCAACTAACGGAATATTTCCAGCTAAGATTAACCCTACTCTTTTTGGAGTTTTGGAAGCAGAATAATCTTTAAGCCAATTCTTTATATTCTCTTCCCTCAGTAAATCTGCCCATTGTTTGAAAGCAAATTTCTGATTATCAATAGTAAACCATGGGTTCTCTATTTCAGACTTCTTTAATAATAATTCAAATTCAGAATCATCTTCATTAAATTCTTCCGTACTTTTTGCTAAATACGCTCTTATATAATCACTTAGTTTAATAAGTCCTAAAACTTGATTTTCGATATTCATAATTACTGTAAAATTGGGGAATATTTTGTAATTTTGTGCAAATTTAAAAAAAATTAGCGATGGCTATTAAAATAACTGATGAATGCATTAATTGTGGAGCCTGCGAACCAGAGTGCCCAAATACTGCAATATATGAAGGAGCCGTAGATTGGAAAGCTTCCGAAGGTACTGAATTAAAAGGTACTATAACATTGCCATCAGGACTAACAGTGGATGCAGATTCACCTCAGGAACCTGTAAGTGATGATGTTTACTTTATTGTTACTGATAAATGTACAGAGTGTAAAGGATTCCATGAAGAACCACAATGTGCCGCAGTTTGTCCTGTAGATTGCTGTGTCCCAGATGAGGATCATGTAGAGTCTGAAGAAGCTTTACTTAATAAAAAAGCGTTCTTACACGGTGAATAAAAAATGCCGTCTCATCAATTATGGGACGGTTTTTTTAATTATAAATTGAAAGATCTATTAAAAATATTAAAAGTGAAACCACAGGTTTTCAAAAGCCTGTAACAACCAAAAAAATAAAAATATGAGCAAAAAGCACAATTTCAGCGCAGGACCATGTATCTTACCAGAAGAGGTATTTCAAAAATCAGCAGAGGCTATTCTTGATTTCAATGGTATCGGATTATCGATCCTTGAAATTTCTCACAGAAGCAAAGATTTTGTTGCTGTAATGGATGAAGCGCGTGCCATTGTAAAAAGACTGATGAACCTTGGTGATGATTATGAAGTATTATATTTAGGCGGTGGTGCTAGCTTACAGTTTGCAATGGTTCCTTACAACCTGATGAAAGTGGGCGGAAAAGCGGCTTATCTGGATACCGGAACTTGGGCTGCAGGAGCTATTAAAGAAGCGAAAAAAGTTGGAACTGTAGATGTTTTAGGTTCTTCAAAAGAAGAGAATTATTCTTTCATTCCAAAAGATTATACCGTTTCTTCAGATTATGATTATTTCCATTGCACATCAAATAATACCATTTATGGAACTCAAATGAAGTCATTTCCAGAAGTAGATACTTTAATGGTTTGTGATATGAGTTCTGATATTTTCTCAAGACAGCTTGATTTCAGTAAATTTGATTTGATTTATGCTGGAGCTCAGAAGAATATGGGACCTGCAGGAGTAACATTGGTTGTTGTAAAAAAAGATATTCTTGGAAAAACGGGAAGAGAAAATATGCCTTCTTATTTTGATTATGAACAGCATATCAATAAAGAATCAATGTATAACACTCCACCGGTTTTCCCTGTTTATGCTTCTTTATTAACGCTTCAATATCTTGAAAGAAATGGTGGAATTGCAGCTGCAGAGCAAAGAAATGAGGCAAAAGCCAAACTTCTTTATGACGAAATAGACAACAATCCCCTATTTGAAACGTTCTGTGTAAAAGAAGATCGCTCTCTAATGAACGTTTCTTTCAAATTATTAGACGAAACAAAAAAAGAAGCTTTTGACAATGCATGGAAAGCAGCAGGAATTAATGGATTAAACGGACACAGAAGTTTAGGAGGTTACAGAGCTAGTTTATACAATGCACTCCCTATCGAAAGCGTTCAGGTTTTGGTTGATGTAATGAAATCTATCAAGTAATTCAAACATTAAAGAATTAAAAGATTGTAGTGCTAATAATAATTTTATTAATTTGCAAACCAATTTTAAATATTTAAATTCTTCAATCTTTAAATTTTTTAAATAAAAAGAAAGTATGAAAGTCTTAGCTAACGATGGAATTTCCAAAGCGGGAGAATTAGCTTTAAAAGAAGCAGGAATTGAGATTCTGAATAACCGTGTTGCACAGGATCACGTCATTAATTTCATTAACGAAAATAATGTTGATGTTCTTTTGGTTAGAAGTGCCACTAAAGTAAGACAAGATCTTATTGATGCCTGTCCTGGTCTTCAGATCATAGGAAGAGGTGGCATCGGAATGGATAATATTGATGTTGATTATGCTAAAAGCAAGGGCATCCAGGTAATCAATACACCAACAGCATCTTCAAAATCTGTTGCCGAATTGGTATTTGCTCACTTCTTTTCTTTAGCCCGATTCTTACACGAATCCAATAGACTGATGCCTTTGGAAGGAGAAACTCATTTCGATGCGATGAAAAAATCGTTCAGTAATGCGTATGAACTTTCAGGAAAAACATTGGGAGTAATTGGTTTCGGAAGCATAGGCCAGGAGGTTGTAAAGATGGGAATATCTTTAGGAATGAAGGTGAAAGTTTTAACCCGAAAACCTAAAACAAAAACGCTTTCTTTATCATTTTTTGACGGACAAACAGTGAACTTTGAAATTGAATCCACAAACGATACAGATGCTTTCTACAAGGATACTGATTTTATAAGCATTAATACGCCTAAGACAAATGAATATATCATAGACACCGCACAATTTGAAAAGATGAAAGATGGTGTTTATATTGTAAATACTGCAAGGGGCGGTGTAATTAATGAAGTTTCACTACTCGATTTTATCGAATCCGGTAAGGTAGCAGGCGCAGCATTGGACGTTTTTGAAAACGAACCGAGCCCTGAACTGACTTTATTGATGAACCCATCATTATCTCTTTCTCCCCATATTGGTGGAAATACAGTAGATGCTCAGGAAAAAATCGGAGTTGAACTTGCAGAACAAATTATCAAGCTACAAAAAGAAACTATAAAATAAATATGCCTGTTTTTAAACCATTTCGCGGAATTAGACCTCATAAAGACTTTGAGCAGACTTTTCCAACACATCCATTAGACAATTTCACTCAAGAGGAAATTGCCGAAAAAGCTCAGGTTGAGAACACTTACATTAATATGATAAAACCTTATGTTGTAAGTAAATCTAAAGATATTGACCGGAATTTAAGAAAGATCCGTTCTACTTTTGAAGAACTTATGGACGAGAAAAAACTTGTCCAGGACAGTTCAGCATACTATCTTTATGAGCAGATCTACCCCAGCAAACAGGTTTTCAGAGGATTGCTTGGTCTAACCAGTCTTGAAGATTTCTGGAATGGGAAGATTAAAAGACATGAAAGTACCATTCCTCAGAAAAAAGAAAAACTGGCCCATTATCTTGAAAAAGTAAACCTACAGGCTGAGCCTGTACTCCTTACCTATCCATCAAATTCGAAAGTTGAGCTACTGATGAATCACGAGGAGAAAAATGTACCTATTTTCAATCATGTCGATTCTAAAGGAATCAGACATAAAATCTGGAGAATTGATAACCGTCTAAAACTACAGCAGTTTAAGGAAGTGATCGAACAGATCGATTCTTTCTACATTGCTGATGGTCACCACAGAATTGGCTCTACTGCATTGAATGCCAAGCATCATAAGGATAAAAATAAAAGACATAACGGTACTGAAGCATACAATTTTGTATTTAGTTTTATCGTTTCCAATCAGTCTATTAAAATTCATGATTACAATAGAATTGTAGCTGATATTAATGGTTTATCGACTGCCGACTTCTTAAAGCAGCTTGAACATTATTTTCTAATTCATGAAAAAGAAGAAACGGCTTACTATCCTTCGCAAAAATTCCACATGTCGATGTATCTGGATGGTAAATTCTACTCTTTACACGTAAAGCATGATCTTCGTTCTCAGGAGATGTCATTAGACAATCTTGATCACCATCTTTTGGATAAATATATATTTAAGGATATTTTGAAAATTGAAGATCCTGATAGTTCAGATAAAATTTCTTATATTAAAGGGACTTCTAATCTTGAAGGAATCAGTCTATTAAAAGAAAAAATCGACAATGGCGAAGGTCGTGTAGGTTTCGGGATCTATCCTGTAAGTTTTAATGATATGATTAAAATTTCAGATCTCAAATTAAGCATGCCTCCGAAATGTACATTTATTGAGCCTAAATTAGTTACAGCACTATTAATGTACGACATGAAACCTTAGATTATTTCTATTTTTTTCCTACTTTTATAGACGGAAAAGAAAAGGTAAATCAAAAAATGAAAAAAATATTCATTATCATACTTCCACTCTTTTTGAGTGGATTTTTATTTTCTCAAAAAAAAACTCAAAAGAAGCCTCAGAAAAAATCGACGACAGCAAAATTCAACTATCATGATGAATTTAAACAGATTTCTGATGAAATTTTAACCAACGGTACCGCATACGAAAATTTAGAAGAACTAACCAAAGGCATTGGCCCTCGTTTTAGTGCCACTTTGGGTTATGCTAAGGCAACGGAATGGGCAGAAAGAAAACTTAAGGAAGCCGGCGCTGAAAACATCTGGAAACAGGACGTCAGAGTCCCTGTTTGGATAAGAGGACGAGAATCTCTACAGATAAAAACGGGTAATGGTGACTGGAAAAATATAAGAATGTTATCTTTTGGAAATTCCGAAGGAACAGGTGGAAAAGACCTTACCGCTGATATTTTACTGGTAAAAGATATTCCAGAGCTCAATACATTGACTTCAGCCCAGGTAAAAGATAAAATTATTTTTGTGAACTCCCCTATTGATCAAAAAATCATCAATACAGTAGATTCTTATTTAATTACAGCAAAATCAAAATTACTATCCGCATCTGTCATTGGCAAAAAAGGAGCAAAAGGTTTAATTATCAGATCACTGACAACCGCTTCTGATGATATTCCACATGCCAAAATGATTTACTATGAACCTGATGACCGAATAAAAATACCTGCCGTAACAATAGGTGCAAAATCAGCCAATGAATTAGAGAAACTTTTGAAAAAACAGACCGTTAAAGCGAGATTGAATATGTCTGCTGAATCAAAAGGAGATGCCATTAACCACAATATCATTGGAGAAATTCCCGGAAAGAAAGATTCTAAGGTGATTGTTTTGGGAGCACAGCTGGATTCCTGGGATTTCGCAGAGGGTGCTCATGATGATGGATCGGGAGTCGTACAATGTCTTGAGGTATTGAGAGCTATTAAAGCTTTAGATATCAATAATAACCATACGATAAGAGTTGTTCTTTATGCTAACAGTGAAAATGGCGGCCAGGGACGGGAAAGCTATGCAGCTTATGTTAAAAAGAAAGATGAGAAACATATTTTTGCCCTGGGAACTGATTCCGGTGGTTATTCTCCCAGAGGATTTTCATTAGATATGGCCCCTCAAAGGCGAAGGCTGATCTTTGACTGGAAAAGTTATTTCCTTCCTTACGGAGTTTATGATTTTGACCAAACTTACGCAATACAGGACATCTCTCCTTTAAAGAAACTCGATATTCCGTTAGCAGAATTGGTTGTTGATACTCAAAGATACTTTGATTACCACCACTCTTCTGAAGATACTTTTGACAAAGTCAATAAAAGAGAGCTTTTATTGGGTGCCGTAGTGATGACACAAATGATTTTTATGATCGATAAAAATTGGTAATATGAAAAAATTGGTATACAGCTCGCTAATTCTTCTGGGTATCACCATATCTGGACAGTCCAAAGAAGATTCAATACAGTTTAATAAGATTTCTACAGAAATTTTAAATAATGGAAAAGGTTACGAAGAACTCAGAGATCTGACCAAAAACATTGGGAAGCGTTTAAGTGGTTCTGAAGCCTATGAAAAATCAGTACAATGGGCAGCTAAACAGCTTCGTGAAGCAGGAGCTGATAAAGTCTGGCTTCAGGAAGTAATGATCCCGGTCTGGGAAAGAGGAAAAGAATCTTTACAGATCAAAACCAACAATGGGCAATCAAAAACCCTGAAGATGCTTTCTCTTGGAAATTCTGAAGGAACAGGAGGAAAAGATGTCAGTGGAGAAATTATTATGGTAAAATCACTGGAAGAATATGACCGTCTTCCTGCTGAGCAAGTAAAAGGTAAAATTGTCTTCTTTAACCATCCTTTTGATCAGAGTTATGCACAAACTTTCATTGCATATAGGGAAGGGGGAGCTTACAGACGTACCGCAGCTTCTCTAACCGCCAAAAAAGGCGGTAAATATGCCATCATTCGTTCATTATCATCTGCGTTTGATGATGTTCCACATACCGGTGTAATGAAGTATGAAGACAATATAGCTAAAGTTCCTGCAGTCTGTATTGGAAATACTACAGCTGATGATCTCGAAAAACTTTTAAAAACCCAAAAAGTAATTGCAACACTTAATTCCAATTGTGGAATGAGGGGTGAAAAACTCTCCCACTCTGTAATCGGAGAAATTACTGGTAAAAAAGATAAAAGTGTTATTGTTGTGGGTGGACACCTCGACTCCTGGGATGTTGGTGAGGGTGCCCATGATGACGGATCTGGAATTGTTCAAAGTATTGAGGTCTTAAGAACATTTAAAAAATTAGGAATTCAAAATAATCATACCATAAGAGCAGTTTGTTTTGCAAATGAAGAGAATGGGACTAAAGGGGGAAAACAGTACGGAAAAACAGCAAAAGACACTAATGAAAAGCATCTTTTTGCTATAGAATCTGATGCAGGAGGTTTTTCTCCAAGGGGAATTTCTCTGGAAATGAATCAACAAAACAGAAAACAGATCCAAAGTTGGGTTAATCTGTTTTTGCCATATGGAGTTTATAATTTCGATGGAAAATATTCAGGATCGGATATTGCTCCACTTCATGAAATGGGAGTTCCTACCGCTGAATTAGTTCCTGATCCACAACGTTATTTCGATATCCATCACACAGCAGAAGATACTTTTGAAAAAGTAAATAGAAGAGAATTACTTTTAGGATCTACAGTAATGACACAACTTATTTATATGATCGATAAAAATTGGTAAATATGAAAAAAATAACAAGCACTTTATTACTACTTCTCAGTATGGCTTCATTTGGCCAGGCTAAAGAAGATTCTATACAATTCAATACAATCTCGAAGGAGATTCTTAATAATGGAAAAGGATATATTGAATTAAAAGATTTAACTAAAAATATAGGACATCGTTTAAGCGGTTCACCCGCTTATGAAAAAGCTGTACAATGGGCAGCTAAAGAGCTGCGTGATGCTGGAGCTGATAAAGTATGGCTTCAGGAAGTGATGGTCCCTGTCTGGGAAAGAGGAAAAGAATCATTAAAAATCACAGCAAACAGCGGAAGATGGAAGACCCTGAAAATGCTTTCTCTGGGGAATTCTGAAGGTACTGGCGGAAAAGATATGTCCGGGGAGGTCATTATGGTTAAATCCATGGAAGAATATGACCGTCTTCCACCAGAAAAAGTAAAAGATAAAATTGTATTTTTTAACTACCCCTTCAGCCAGTCTTTTATAGAGACGTTCAGGGGTTATGGGGATGCAGCTAAGTATAGAGTAACCGCAGCAGCTTTAACGGCTAAAAAAGGGGGTAAATTCGCTATCATCCGATCTCTTTCGTCAGCATTTGATGATGTTCCTCATACAGGGGCAATGCGATATGAAGATAATGTAGATAAAATACCAGCTGTTGCGATAGGAAATACAACAGCAGATGAACTGGAACAACTTTTAAAAACCCAAAAAGTCCTGGCCACTTTGAATTCTAACTGTGGCATGAAAGGCGAAAAGCTCTCCCACTCTGTGATCGGAGAGATTACAGGTAAGAAAGATAAAAGTGTTATCGTTGTAGGCGGACACCTGGACTCCTGGGATGTAGGTGAAGGAGCTCATGACGACGGAGCCGGAATTGTTCAAAGTATAGAAGTGTTAAGAACTTTTAAAAAACTGGGTATCCAAAATAACCACACGATCAGAGTGGTCTGTTTTGCTAATGAAGAAAACGGAGTAAAAGGCGGTATACAATATGGAAAGACTGCTAAAGAAAAGAATGAAAAACACCTGTTTGCTATAGAATCCGATGCCGGAGGTTTTTCTCCCAGAGGAATTTCTCTGGAAATGGATGATTCAAAAAGAAAACAGATCCAAAGCTGGGCTAACTTATTTATTCCTTATGGGGTCTACAATTTTGAAGGAAAATATTCTGGAACGGATATTTATCCCCTTCATGATCTGGGTGTTCCTACTGCCGAACTGGTTCCGGATTCTCAAAGATATTTTGATATCCATCATACAAATGAAGATACTTTTGAAAAGGTTAATCGAAGAGAGCTTCTTTTAGGAGCAGTTGCGATGACACAACTTATTTATATGATTGATAAGAATTGGTAAAATATAATAAAACCGCCTGATAGGCGGTTTTTATTTTTTAAATTGCTTTATTATTTTTCGGTATTTCCATCGATGTATCAATAGATTGAGATTATGCCTTATATTCATGGATTCCCAATTTACATCAAACTTTATGTCTTGATCTCCAATATATATTGGACGTGAAATCTTTGTATGAAACATGGGAGGATTATCCTTTATTAGATTTCCTAAAGTATTGGATTTCAATGATGGTCAAATTTCTCTTTACTTTGAATGCATAAAGCGTAATGTCATACAGATCATTACATTTTTTATATAATTCTTTTACGGCCAATTGTAAGTCTTGTGGAGCTTTTTTATTGTTAATTGTCTTTCTGATTTTACGATAGTCTTTGTGGTCAGGAGAATCAAACTCATTATAATCTGATACAATGTACAAGCAATTTTGAGATATTTTATTCCAACAGAACTTTTCTACTAATTTAAGTAGATCAGCTAAAGATTTTTTCAAATCATTTTCAAATGCTTGCTTAGACATGAAAAGTCTTTTTCAATTAATTCAGATATTCTTTTTTATCAAGTCTTAAATCCATTACTTTGCCCGCTCTTTTTATTCTGATTCCGATTGTTTTATAATCCCTTTCTACCCTATTGATCATATAATGACAAGCAGATTCCTGATTCAAATGATCCAAATCCACATCATTAATACTTAGAATAGAATCTCCTATTTCTAAAGGAGAACCCCTTTCTTTAAATACAAATGCTACCACTGGTTTCGCATCAATAAAACGGTATCCAAACCCAAAAGATTCTAATGTAGGTGGATTATTTTTAATCTTCTTCATATAGATCTTTTTATTCTGCCAATCCATAATAAACGTAAAATCTTTAAAGAAATCATTTCCAATCAGTCTTGAATTTCCTGTCATGATCATTTCGTTTCCAAATGCCTTATTTCCAAATCCCAGCTCAGAAATTTTAAAAATAAAACCTGAAACCGGTTTTCCAGCACCAAAAGCTCCTACAGAACTTATTCCAAATGTTTCAACAGTTTGTTTTACTTTTTTAGGGTCATAATCGCTATCTGATATTTTAATTCTCCCTGTAAATCCAGTATCAAAAGTAAGTTTAATTTTTTTATCTAAAATTTTAGTTTCTATAACAGGAGTTTTCTGAGTTTGCGGATCAAATGGAACAACTGTTTCATAATCATCAAACTTAAAATTCAACAGATCTTTTGTTGCTTCTAAAGAATTTTCTGAGTAATTCACTCTCCAGAATAGTTTTGCCATCTGATTGGCGCCAAGAATACCATCAATTTTAAAACATCCCAACTCGGAAGCACTCAGATCCATTACTATTGCGCCAATATTTTTAAAAATAACATGATCAACAGTCATCTCCGGCAATTTGGTAAAGATCTGTTCCTGTTTATTTTTCTGGGAATCTTTTACTTTACTTGTATGTTCTTTCTGAAGATTAAGCTCAGTATAGATCGCATTAGAAATAACCGTAGGAGCACCGGAATCAAACAGAAAATTATATAATTTACCGTCGATACTCACTTTTACAAGAGGCAGATCATTAGTGAAATTTAAGTTGATCTTCTCAATAGGATTGGTTAATTCGACTTCTCCGGTTTCGAAGAAGCGTTTTCCCTGAGCTGGAGATATAATTAATAAAAATAGAAATAATAGGGATGAAATCTTCTTCATGAATTTATTTTGGGCTAAAATAGGGATTTTGTGATTGATTAAGAAATAAAATGCAGTCTTCCTAAATGAGTAAATGATATTGTATCCTCTTTAAAATCATGCTTAACATAGCTTTAAATTACAAAAAAAAGCCGGCTTAAAAGCCGGCTCTCTGTATAATAAAATTTGGATTATTTCACTTTTACAAGTTCAACATCGAAGATCAACCAAGCGTTTGGTGGAATTACTCCTCCTGCTCCTCTTTCTCCGTAACCCATTGAAGATGGAATCAATAAAGTAGCTGTTTCACCTTCTTTTAACAATAGGATACCTTCGTCCCATCCTTTGATCACTCTCCCCATTCCGATAGGAATATCGATAGGTTCATTTCTTTTGAAAGAAGAATCGAATTCGGTTCCGTCTACTAATTTACCAGCATAGTGTACCGATACATTATCTCCAGATTTTGGAGCTTTTCCGTCAGTAGTTTTTGTGATTTTATAGTATAAACCAGATTCGGTTTTCTGCATTCCAGCTTTTAAGTTTTCTACTAACTTCTCCTGGTTTGCTTTAAATTCTTCTTCTTTTTTCTTTTTCTCAGCTTCTTCTTTTGCTAAATAAGCTTTGTTATTTTCCTGGATTTTAGCTTTCCCTTCATTAAAAGTTTTTGCTGCATCATAGTTCTTATACTCATCTCCTTTGCTGAAAATGCTTACTTTTTCTAAAACAACATCTGTTTTAGGCTTATCCTGAGCACCTTTCTCAACATTAGCGATTGCATCAATCACATCATCTCCTTTTACTACTTTTCCGAAAATAGTGTGTCTTCCGTCTAACCAAGGAGTAGCTACTTCAGTAATGAAAAACTGAGAACCATTGGTATTTGGTCCAGAGTTAGCCATTGATAAAGTTCCCTTCCCAGTGTGTTGAAGGTCATTTTTTTCGTCCTCGAATTTATATCCAGGATCTCCCATTCCTGTTCCCTGAGGATCTCCCCCCTGGATCATGAAATCTTTGATCACTCTATGGAAAATAGTTCCGTCATAAAAAGGAACTCCCTTTGCTTTAGATTTGTTATCAATTTTCCCTTCTGCAAGACCAACAAAGTTAGCTACAGTAACAGGCGATTTTTTGTCTTCAAACTTTACAATAAGATTTCCTTTAGATGTTTGAAGATTAGCATAAAGTCCGTCTTTAAGACCTTCGTAAGTTTCTTTGTCTACGTTCATTTTTTTATAAATTGGTGTACAACTCATCAGCGAAATACTTGCCGCTGCCAGAATTATATTCTTGTTAAACAATTTCATTTATAGAGCTTTTAATTTTATGATTAATGGGATATCGTTATTTATTTTTTTCTCGTCTCCATAGGTGCCATAAGCAAGAGAAGATGGAACCAAAATCGTAACTTCCTCACCATCACGTATAAAACGCAAAGCATTTTCTACCGCTTTTAATTCATCAAAGTGCCCGAATTTGGCATCTCTCCTTTCAAAAGGCTCATCATAGATCTTCGTCTGATCGAAATCATAAAGATCATAAGAATAAGAAATCAGGGAATTATCCGGTCTTCTTTCTCTTGTATCAAAACCTTCAGTATCTACCCAGTAATTAAGCTGTGTTGGATAAAATTTCACAGACTGTCCATTGATCCATTCCTGAATATGCATTCTTTCCGAAGCATTAAGATTTTTCATCCTTGCTTTAGAAACATCAAGATCTTTTTGGCTCAAAACCCCACCTAGAGGTGGATGTGTCTGTGTATTTCTGTTACAGCTCAACAGCCCCAATACTGATATGAAGAGTATTTTTTTCATAAACTTTTGCGAAAATAAGCATTTCACAGGATATAAAAAACAAAAAAAGCCAAGAATGTCTTGGCTTTTATATAAATTCTTAAGTTGGAATTAAACCGTTTCCAATACATTTTTCTCAACCAGTACTCTCCATCCGAAAGAATCATCAGAATGATTAGTCTGTAGATCAACTAAATCATTTTTAAGAATTGCAGCAAAACTTTCCTCATCAGATAATTTAGGTAAGTCTAATTTCTCTCCCTGATATCCTAATGCCTGGAAAATAGTGGTTACAACCGCTGTTCCTACACCCCAAACTTCTTTTAATGTCCCGTTCTTCTGAGCTTCTACAACAGTTTTTACTGCAATTGGCTCAACTTTAACTTCAATTCCTCTTTTCTTAGCCAATTGGATGAAACTGTCTCTTGTTACTCCGTCTAAGATTTTTTCTGAAGTTGGTGGTGTATAAACCGTATCATTAATTCTAACGAAAACGTTCATTGTTCCACTTTCTTCAAAATATTCGTGAGTAGAATCATCTGTCCAGATAATTTGATCATATCCTTCCGCCATTGCTAATTGAGTA
The DNA here is from genome assembly GCF_018613715.1 of Chryseobacterium sp. ISL-6. Lineage (GTDB taxonomy): Bacteria > Bacteroidota > Bacteroidia > Flavobacteriales > Weeksellaceae > Chryseobacterium > Chryseobacterium paludis. Next base: position 724,664 of record NZ_JAGGPT010000001.1, read on the forward strand.
GGATAAAAAGATGCAGCATAGTTTCCTGCAGCTTTAGCTGAACCAACACCTCCGTTAGCAGCTCTTGAATAATGATCAGAGATTTTTACAGAAACAGGTTCTGTATAATAACTTTTCGCTGGCGTTGCAACAATTGCAAACATATATTTTTCAGATACTCTCGCTTTTAAAGCTTCTTCTGTAGCAAAAATCAAAGGTCTGATATATAAAGACATTCCTTCTCCCTGAGGAATCCAGTTTCTGTCGATATCTACTAACGCTTTCAAACCATCTAAAAACATTTCTTCCGTTACCTCAGGCATAGCAAGACGCGCAGCCGACTTATTGATACGTTCAAAATTCTTTTCAGGCCTGAAAAGGAAAACTTGACCATCTTCGTCTTTATAAGCTTTCATTCCCTCGAAACAAGCCTGCCCGTAATTTACACCCATCATTGCAGGCGTAAATGCCAAAGGACCATAAGGCACCAATTTTACGTCCCCCCACTTTCCATTCTCATACTCACATATCACCATATGATCTATGAAAGTATTCCCAAAAGAAAAATTATTTGGGTCGAATGAAGAAAGTCTGGAATTCTCAGTTTTTTGAATTATCATTTCTAAAATTTTTTATGATGTTCTACAAATTTAACATAATTTTCTAAATATAAAAATTTTACACTAAATTTGACAAAAAAAAGGGTGAAAAGAGAAATAAAGACCACTAATGACGGAAGTAAAACACTATTTATCAATGAATTAAATGAAAACTACCATTCTCACCATGGAGCCTTACAAGAAGCGGAACATGTGTTTATCAAAAATGGACTAAATTTAATAAATGATTACGAAATTAATATTTTAGAACTCGGTTTTGGAACAGGTTTGAATGTTTTGGTTACAATTAATGAATATTTAAAAACTGACAAAAATCATGTTATTAATTATTTTTCACTAGAAAAATATCCCATAAATGAATCAGAAATCAAAAATTTAGCCTATTTTGAACTTTTTGATAACATAGAATTCAAAGAAATTTATCATAAAATTCATCAAGCAGAATGGGAAAAACCAGTTGAAATCATTAACAATTTTAATCTAAAAAAGATTAAATGTGATTTTTTTGAACTAAAAGATCTCGATTTACCTAAAATAAACCTAGTTTATTACGATTGCTTCGGTGCGCGTGTACAACCAGATCTTTGGGAAAAACCCCTGTTTGAGATGGTTTCCGACAAAATGAATATTAACGGATTATTAACAACCTACTCTTCTAAAGGGAGTGTAAGAAGAATTCTTCAGGAACTGAATTTCAAAGTAGAAAAGAAACAGGGTCCACCGGGTAAGAGAGAAATGCTTAATGCAGTTAAATTATAGTTGATCTAAGAGATTAGAGATTAGAGATTAGAGATTAGAAAAATAAACTTTGATATACTATATTATATATGATGTATTTGGTTAAAATTTTTAAAATTAAATTGTTTTATTATTCACCACCAACTTTTAACTTCTAACTTCTAATTTCTAACAAATTTCCTTATTTTAGCTATACAAAATAGTATATATGATAGACAACATCAACGTTAGAGTTTATGCCTGTGCTGTGAAGGATAAAAAAGTTCTAACCTTATTTGAAGAATATGCCGGAGATCAGTTAATAAAATTTCCTGGTGGTGGTTTAGAATATGGGGAAGGTTTATTAGAATGTCTTCATCGTGAATTTGATGAAGAGCTTAATGTAAAAATTGATGTTGTAGAACATTTTTATACGCAGGAGAATTTTTTAGTTTCGCGTTTCCGCGAAAATGAACAGCTTCTTACCATATATTATATAGTCAATATAATTAATGAAGAAGATTTCCTTATTCTTGATCCTTGTATTGAAAAAACGGAATGGATAGCAATCGACAGACCAGACAATCCTTTTCCTTTACCTATAGATCAGATTGTATTTGATAAACTAAAAGAAAAATACCTGTAATTGCTTACAGGTATTTTTTTATTTTTTCTTTACTTTAAAATCACCAGCTCCCGGATATGGCTGAAGATAACCAGAGTTCCAATTTGACTGCAATAGTGATTCTAAAAATTCATCCGTTCTGTTTCTATGAGGATCATACTGATCTTTAAGATCTATACTTGCCATTTTTCCCTTTACATTCCACCAGAAAGCACTCCATCCACCTCTTAATTCTTTAATGATCTCAAATACATTCTTTCCGGTCGCTCTGTTCATGAGCTTTGCAAAAACCTGACCTTCTGTCGTAGTAAGATCACGTAACTGCTTTTCGTATTGATCGGCTAACATATTCTGCCGGTCTCTCACATATTTCCTTTTTGCTTTACTATCCAGATTAGTCATCTCTTTCTGAATATCTCTGTACTGTTGTAAAGCAGCTACAAATAAAGGATATACCCTGTAAAGTTTTTTATTAAGAAAATAGTAATAATTTCTATCCAGTTGGTTATTGAATTTTGGCTTGTTGAGTAATATCAACTCATCCATCACAACTACTGTTTCTCCATTTATTTCATAGAACTTGGCTTTCTGTCTTTCATCATAATAATATTTATTTCCAAATTCATCTACTTTTAGCTCCTCCGGAGGGTACTGACTCAGGGGTTTAGCAATAATAGAATCTGTTTGTCCAAAAACACCAATCCCAAAAAAGAAAAGAAAAAGACAAATAATCTTGCTAAAATTCATTATTTTTACGCGTATTAGAGTAAAAATTGAACGCAAAAATCATTCCTTTTTATGAAATTTGAAAAGAAATCTTTAAAATTTTTAGAAAAATACTTAAATACATCCTCACCGACCGGTTACGAGCATAAAGGACAAGAAATCTGGATGGATTATATTCGGCCATATGTAGATAAAATTGAAGTCGATCATTATGGAACCTGCTATGGAATTATTAATCCTGAAGCAGAATTCAAAGTGGTTATCGAAGCACATGCGGATGAAATCTCCTGGTACGTTAATTATATTACGGATGACGGATTAATTTATGTGATCCGAAATGGAGGTTCAGATCAAACGATCGCTCCATCAAAGGTTGTTCACATTCATGGAGAAAATGGCATCGTAAAAGGAGTTTTCGGATGGCCAGCCATTCACACCCGAAGCGCTAATCAAAACGAACCAACACCAAAAATCGAAAATATCTTCATCGACTGCGGAGCCACTACCAAAAAAGAAGTTGAAGAAATGGGTATTTACGTAGGTTGTATGATCACTTATCCAGACGAATTCTTTGAAATGAATAACCGTTATTTTGTCTGCAGAGCTTTAGACAACAGGATTGGTGGATTTATGATCGCAGAGGTAGCAAGACTTTTAAAGGAAAATAAAAAAACGATTCCTTTTGGTCTATACATTACAAACTCCGTTCAGGAAGAAGTAGGTTTATATGGAGCAGACATGATTGCTGATACGATAAAACCAAATATCGCTATTGTAACTGATGTTACCCATGACACTACAACACCTATGATCGAGAAGAAAAAAGAAGGTGACCAAAAATGTGGTGACGGGCCTGTAATTTTCTTTGCCCCTAGTGTTCATCACACGATCAGAGAATTAATCATTGATACGGCAAAAACTAAAAAGATCCCTTATCAAAGAGCGGCTGCCAGCAGAGCAACAGGAACGGATACAGATGCTTTCGCACATTCTAATGGCGGTGTTCCAAGCGCTTTGATTTCTCTACCTTTGCGCTACATGCATACAACGGTAGAAATGGTTTCAAAAGAAGATGTCGGAAACGTTATCTCATTAATCTACGAAACGATTTTGAAGATAAAACCGGAAATGAAACTGAAATATCATTAATAAAGATACTCGATAACAGATGTCAGATATCAGACTTTTGGGAAAAGAACCAAGTCTGACATCGGGTATCTTACGTCTGACACCTTTAGTAAATCTAATATAAAAGTAAAAATGAAAACTAAGCTAATTGCTCCTTCCCTATTATCCGCAGACTTTGGGAATCTGCAAAGAGACATTGAAATGTTGAACAATTCTCAGGCCGACTGGTTCCATATCGATGTCATGGATGGGAGATTTGTTCCAAACATTTCATTTGGTTTTCCTGTGATGAAGACTGTTCAGCAACATGCTAAAAAATTTGTTGATGTTCATTTGATGATCGTTGAACCTGAAAAGTATGTTGAAGAATTTATTGATCACGGAGCTGATTTAATTTCTATCCACTATGAGGCTTGTACGCATTTACACCGAACGATCCACCTTATTCAAAGCAGAGGAGCTAAAGCAGGAGTTGTGCTTAATCCTTCTACTCCGGTTTTAATGCTGGAAGATATTATTGCGGATGTCGATTTAGTGTTATTAATGAGTGTAAATCCAGGATTTGGAGGACAAAAATTTATTGAAAATACCTATAAGAAGATTGCTGAAACTAAAGATTTAATTTTAAGCAATAACTCTACTGCGTTAATTGAAGTGGATGGAGGTGTTAACTTGGATAATGCGTCGAAATTATTTGAAGCCGGAGCTGATGTTTTAGTAGCCGGAAACGCTGTTTTCTCATCTGAAAGTCCTGAAAGAACAATAGAGCTTTTAAAAATTTAAATATAGAAATTACTATATCATATCAAAAGGCAGCTGTTAGGCTGCCTTTCTTCTTTGAAAATCTGAGCTTACGATGGTTATTAGTTTCAGTCTTTTAGACTTTAATGCTTAAATTTTCTTTGTTCTATGCTGAAGTAAAGATCTCAATAAATACAAAACGGTGCATCCGTATAAATACTGAATTTGCAATAAGTATTTATACTGAATCTATGATTCTGCTTTAGTCCAGACACAGGCACATATAACCAAGAGTATACTCAAGGTTGAGCATATAGCACGTATGGTATTTAGAAAATTCCATCTGTTTTCAAAAACGTCACGCATCTTCTTTAATCCTTCTGCTGTAGAATCTACTATATTAAACTGATCCAACTGATCATTTAGAGGAACATTTCCCACTATCGTAACTCCAAAAACCCCAATGAGATAGATTATTGTTGCCAATAACAATAACATGAATACAGGGTTTTGTGCCCTATATAAAAAAGTAGAAATGGGAAGCATCGCTGCTGTCCCCATAAAACTCAGGAAGAATACAGGATTTAGAATTTCCCTGTTAATAGACTGCATTGCTTTCAGATATTCTGCATCTGATAATTTCCCCAGGCCTAATACCACCGAGCAGGAATATGCATAAAAAAGGCCACCTATAAGAGCCGTTAATACAGCAGTTAAAATTAATAGAATTGTTGTCATTTTCATAGTTTTTATTTTATGGTTCTAATGTCGATATATGAGTAACGCCTTTAATAAGGATTCCATTTTTTTATAATACTCTTAGCAGTATTGATCATCTCTATATCCCAATCATCTGTTTTAAAATAGTGAAATGTTTGACTTTTAATCAATTCCGGTTTATCATCAAACAGCAGCTTTGTTAAGCGTGTCTGATCTTCATATAATTGTAGATCCTCGAGCGGTGAAACTAAATTAACATTTTTTTTCTCCCAGATCGCCGGATAATTATTTTCATGATATTCAATGCTATCGATAATCTCTCTGACTCTTCTAAAATCATCAAAAAATGCTTCTTTTTCATCTTTTGTTTTTATGGTACCCCCCAGTCTTTCAATAATAATATATTGCAGGTTTTCACACTTTGGAAGTACAAAAGGAAGAATATTTAATATTTCTTCAGGAATAGCATCATCATGGGTATCTCTGCGAATTAGTTTATTTTTAGTGTAAATACTTTGATTCCAGCTTCCTCCGGAGAGATGTATTTCCTTAACTTTTTCTAAAGGATAAGCACTAATAATTTCCTCGAGCTGAACGTCAAAATTATAGGCTTGGCAATAGATATTATGAAGATCCAGAATTAAAAACCCATCAATATCCGTAATCAGCTGATCAAGAAACTGTCCTTGTTGTTTTACATCTTCTATAGAAAAAGAGAAAGCTAAGTTTTCAATTCCTATTGGAACATTTACAACATCTTGCAGCCTTAAAAGTCTGTCCTTTCCTATTTGTAATGTTTTGGAGTTCAAGGAAACCGGCAAAGGAATACCTTGATGAAAGTTTTCTGTATTCATAAAAACCAAAATGCTCAGTTATATGATTATAATGGCGCTTTTCAGTTTCAGTTTTTAGATTATTAAGCCACTCTTCCTGTCTTTCTGTCCATTTCGCATCAAAAAGGGAATAATAGACACCATGACCGATCAGACGGTTATTTTGAGAATAAAAATCCAGTAAACCTTTTAGCCATTCAGGTTCTTCTACATCATAAAAAGTATCAAAAGACCATTCTAAAATTTCTATTTGGTTGTTTTCAAATAAAGGCAAAATAGCTGAAACAAAATCTGCCTCAGCCATCATTGATAATCCTAATAGCGGTTTTTTCATAAGTTAACCCATACCACATGCTACGCAAGGATAGTTCTTTCCTCTTAAAATAGTATCTTTTTTAGCAATAGGTCTTGTATTACTTTTAGGAACCTCTGCTTTTCTTACTTTCTTTATTGGCTTTTTAGTTTTCTTTACAGTAGGTGTAGTAGTCTGTGCAGATAAACTTACCGTTACTAAACCTGCCATCAATAATGCTGGTATTTTCATAATCTATATTTTAATGAATGGTTACAAGAATTATTCCATTGCATTATATCAAAAATACTATAATAAAAACAAAATTATCCCATCTATTTTATGATAAGATTATAGTTGAAACTTTTTTATTGAGAAAAACATATTAGCACTTTATCAATAGGGGTTTTGTAAGACACTTTTCCTATTTTTGAGATTAAAATAAAAAACATGAAATGCAGATTTACCGGATTGTTCCTCTTAGGATTGTCATTAGCTGCCCATATGAATGCCCAATCCCTATCAACTGAAAATAAGAAAATGGAATGGTTTCAGGATGCTAAACTTGGAATTTTTATCCATTGGGGAATTTATTCTGTAGATGGAATTTCGGAATCATGGTCCTTTTTTAATAATTATATTAACCATGAAAACTACATGAAGCAGCTTAATGGGTTTTCTGCATCGAAATTTGATCCTGAATATTGGGCAAAGCTAATTAAGGAATCCGGAGCTAAATATTCTGTGATAACTACAAAACATCATGATGGCGTTTCACTCTGGGATTCTAAAGCTGAAAAATCCATTACCATTCCTGAAAATTCTTTAGCAAAAAAGGATGTCTTAACACCTTTTGTCAATGAACTTAAAAAATCAGGAATAAAAACGGGACTCTACTATTCTCTTCCGGATTGGAGTCATCCCTATTATGATATCAATACAAGAATTAAAAAAAGGTATGAAATTAAAAATGATCCTAAACGCTGGCAAAGTTTTATTCAGTATTACCAAAGTCAATTAGATGAACTTTCAAATCAGTATAAGCCGGATTTATTATGGTTTGATGGGGATTGGGAACATACTTCGGAAGAATGGCAAGCTTCACAGACGTTGGAAAATCTAAAAAAGTTCAATCCGAATATTATCATTAATTCAAGATTAAACAATCATGGAGATTATGAAACTCCTGAACAGGGTATTCCCGTAATTGCTCCACAAAATAAATATTGGGAATTATGTTATACTATGAATGATTCATGGGGATATCAGCCTTTTGATACTCATTATAAAACCCCGAATATGCTGATAAGAACTTTGGCAGATGTAATAAGTATGGGTGGAAACCTTCTACTTGATATAGGTCCGAAAGCTGATGGAAGTGTTTCTGAAGAACAGGTTAAAATTCTAAAGAATATGGGACGATGGATTTCAAAATACCCTGAAGCCATTTATGCTACCCGACGCGGATTACCTTTTGAAAATTATAAAGGAAAATCAGCACTTTCTGCTGATGGAAAATCCCTCTTTTTGTATCTGGAGGAAGCCAAAGATCTCATGAAAATCTATGGTATAAAAACTAAACCTATTTCTGCAAAAATCATCGGAGATAATAAAGCAAAAATAAACTTTGATCTTAGTAAAAACAATACTTTAACCCTTAATCTTTCAAATACGCAATTTGATGAGGATGTAACAGTAGTTCAATTAACATTTAATGATCCACTTAAAATATTAAAAGATTTCCCACTAGAAAAAAAATCACTCTCAGATGTAATAAACAATAAAAATACAAAAGAGACAATTTATAACATTGCCAACCAAATAAATGATGGAAACAATGTATTAGATCATTCTGGACTTACTAATGATGGTATGGATATGACCATTCCAAAAACTAATACAAACCCTGAAGTTTTATCATGGATCAGTAAACATGCTGAAGCTCTTTTCGATACCGGCAAAGGATTACCAGGTGGCCACTATTCAGGAATGAGCACCCTTTCGAAGGATAAACAAACCCTTTATCTTTTTGTAGAAGGAATTCCCAGCGGACCTATTGCCCTGAAGGGAATTAAAAATGGGATCTCAAGAATCAGAATTGTTGGTGAAGGTTCTATGATCAGCCATCATATTTTTAATAAATTATATTGGAGTGACAGACCGGGAATTATTTATATTGATGCTCCAAAAGAAAGATTGGATAGGAATATGACTATTATTGCCGTATTACTTGATAAACCTATTGAGTTATACAGGGAAAAAGTAGGTGCTATCGAAAGTAACCTGTAACAACATTGCTGGCTGAGGCTATCCACACCCTACCTTTTTGTAAAACAGAAATCCGGAGAATAATCCCCGGATTTTATATTTTGAAAAAATCTTTTATCTTAAAAAATCTCTCTTCCAGAAAAATGGAATTGTGCTTCAATAAGAGCATTTTCATTAGAATCTGAACCGTGAACCGCGTTCTCTCCAATGCTTCTTGCGAACATTTTTCTAATAGTACCTTCTGCAGCCTCAGCTGGGTTAGTAGCACCAATTAGAGTTCTGAAATCTTCAACAGCATTGTCTTTTTCTAAAACAGCTGCTACGATTGGACCTGAACTCATAAACTCTACTAATTCCCCATAGAATGGTCTTTCAGCATGTACTTCGTAGAATTTTTTTGCATCAGCAACAGTAAGTTGAGTTAATTTTAAAGCTTTGATTTTAAAACCTCCTTCTGCAATTTTACCTAATATAGCACCGATATGTCCATCTGCTACTGCGTCAGGCTTAATCATAGTGAATGTAATGTTAGACATAAATGTATATTTTTTTTAATGGCGCAAAATTACAAAAAAATATTCTTACTTCTATTTTAATTTTTTTTTAACATAAAAATAACTTTTATTAAGAAATGCGAAATAAATCTTGGCACAGTAATTGTTTATTTTATTGCGATTCTCATGTTTAATTTGAGTTTTCATGGTTATTAGTTTTTACCCAGCTTCGGCTGGGTTTTTTATTATGAATACTCATAAAATTTCCTACTAACCTTTGCGAAAAAATCCCCAAAATCTTCGCCTAAAATCCAAAAAAGGTAAAAATCAACAATTTATTGTTCAAAAAATGCTCTCAAATATGATAGCATAAATGGCATAATTTCATTCAGAATTACTCAATTTTGTCATAAATTATTCATTTTGAATTAATATTTATGTATTATGCCAAAACTTTTTTCCGGGAAAAAGTATAATAAGCAAAATATACTGCAATTGCTGCAAGTAAAATACGCGCAATAATCATTGGCATGACCGATTTAGATTCTAAAAGACCAACTAATGCTGACATTAAGAAAGTAACCATCAACTGCATAAACCCCATTAATGCCGCAGCTGTTCCACGTCCTTCTTTAAAAGGAGACAATGCATGTGCCGTAGTAATAGGAAACAGAAGACCTATTGCTATAAGGGAGGAAAATAAGACTGCTACTTCCAAACCTACATTCAACTGCACTATTGATACCATCAAATGTAGGCAACTCATAGAAAGAAGCAAAATTGCTGCAGATAATAAAATTTTCGTATCCCTTATCCTTTGCGCTAATTTCGGTGTTATATATGCAGCAAATATCAACGCCATCGAATTAAAAGCAAATATAAAGCTGAATACTTCACTGGAGAACCCATGAATTTCCATAAATAGTAACGGAGCATTGGAAATATAAATAATCAATGAAGCAAAAGCGATACTTCCAATGATGGTATTGCTTATAAAATCTCCATTTGAAATGATAATTTTTAAGTGATGTTTTAATTTAGTTTCGGACGATGTAGTTTCAGGCGATGTTATCCTTGAATTGGTTTCCGGCACATACTTAGCGACCAGTAATAAGGTTAAAGCTCCTAAAATACTTAAGAAACTGAATGCACTGTTCCACCCCCAGAATCTAAGAAATACACTTCCCAAAAGCGGCGCTACAATGGGTGCGATCCCACTTATCTGTGATTGTTTAGAAAAAATAGTTACTGCCTTTTCTTTGTCATATAAATCGATCACAATTGCTCTGCCAATAACGATACCCGCACTTCCTCCAAAGGCCTGAAGAAAACGCATCATCCACAATACATAAATATTTTCAGTGAAAATAATAGCAACTGCTCCCACAATGAAAAGAATTAAACCACAATAAAGCATTGGCTTTCTTCCTTTTTTATCGGATAATGGTCCCCACAACAGCTGTCCAATAGCAAAACCTGCAAAAAAAATGGAAATAGAAATTTGTATGTGGCCAATATCTGTCTGAAAGATTTTTGCCATACTTGGAAAAGCAGGTAAATATAAATCGATACTCAAGGACTCAAGGGTGTTCAAAAGAGCTAAAATAAATACAATAATACTCAGGTTTTTCATAAAGAATTTTTAAATCATTATTCGCCAACATTATGACTTCTACGATGTGCAAAATTCTTATAAAAAAAAGGAAGACCCAATAAAACAACTGAGGGGATACCAGCACAAACTGAAGATTTCCTTAGAATTGATCTTTTATACTTTTAAAATGTTCCGGATTATATCCTGTTTGCTTTTTAAAAAACCTTGAAAAATAAGAAGCTTCATTAAATCCTAATTTAAAAGCAACTTCTTTTATCGTTAAAGCTCCAAAGCTTAGTTCTCTTTTAGCTTCCAGTAAAATCCGTTGGGCAATCATCTTTTTCACTGTAGTTGCCCTTGAAATACGAACAATATCATTAAGATGATGAGTGCTTACATTAAGTTTTTCTGCGTAAAACTTGGTTTCCCTTTCTGTGATATAATATTCTTCAATCAGAACAATCAGGTTTTGAATGCGCAGTTTATCATTCACTAAAGATTCCTGCGAGGTAAGATCTTCAGTAATAATGATGCAAAAAGCTTTAAGATAAGCTTTGATCAAATTCATACGGGAACTTCCATGATATTCCTGCTCAAGGAGTTTTATCAGACCATGACAGGTCTTTTGACTTGCTGTATCTAAAAAGAAAGGCTGCGTGCCACTGGTTAAAATAACCTCTATCTCACAAATTTCCTGAAAAATTTCTCTACTGATGGCAAAAACATAGCCTTTCTCACCACGAAGCTTCATATTAAATACCTGCCCCGGAGCTATAATGCATATCTGATTGTTTTTGATCGTGTAGTGCTCAAAATCCAACTCCAGCTGGCTGTCTTCTTTAACCTTATTGAACCAGAGGATTTCAAAAAAGTTATGCCGGTGAATATCATCAAAATTTTCGGGATGTCCCCCTTCCAGGGTTGTCAGCTGAAATTCCTGATATGTTAGATTATGGATAGGAATATGTTTTTCCTGGCTCATGAAGAAGATTATTTTTGAGAAGCTTCTTCTGCTTCATCCATCAGTTTTATATATGTAGAATATCTTGAATACTGAATCTCTCCAGTTTCAATCGCATCAAGAACGGCACATTTTGGTTCATTAACATGCATGCAATTGTGAAATTTACATTCTTTTCTTTTTCTAAAAATTTCAGGAAAATAATGCTGTACTTCTTCTTTCTGGATATCAATCATCGCAAACTCTCTCACGCCTGGTGTATCTATTACATTCCCGCCAAAAGCCCAAAAATGCATTTGAGCAAAGGTGGTAGTATGTTTTCCTTTAAGATGAGAATCTGATATTTCAGAAGTTTTTAAATTCAGTCCTGGTTGTAAAGCATTCACTAAGGTAGATTTCCCACATCCTGAATGCCCAAAAAACACCGATGTTTTATCTTTTAAAATCTCCTCTAAATCTTCTAAATTAAGCCTTGAATAAGAAGAAATTTCTAATGAATCATATCCAATTTCCTGATAAGTAAATTCGATATCTTTTACGATCTCTATTTCCTCTTCATTTAAGACATCTATTTTATTGAATAAAATTAATGGTGTTATATTATAAGCTTCACAACATGCCAGAAATCTATCTAAAAAACCCAGGGATGTTTCAGGATGCTTAAGTGTAAAGATAAAGCATGCCATATCAATATTGGATGCAATAATATGAGCTTCTTTTGAAAGGTTAACAGATTTTCTGATCAGGTAATTTTTACGTGGTTCTATTTTAGTAATCCATGCGATATCATCCTGTTCAAGTTGAAATTCCACATAATCTCCTACAGCAAGTGGATTGGTAAGACGTGTTTTTATCAGTTTGAATTTTCCGCGAATTCTGGCCTCGAAAATTCTACCGGTTTCCATTTCCAAAACCTGATACCAACTTCCTGTAGATTTAATTATTTTTCCTTTCATATTTTATTGACTGCAAATATAAGGAATTAGGGCTTAGGATTCAGGTTTAGAAATATAACATATAATACTATTATTTTCCATCCCTAGTTCCTAAGCCCTAAAAATATTAATCATGTTTCTAATTATCTGTCGATCATAATATTATTCTGTACTTCAATAGATTCTTCGTGAATCGCTTTGAAAACTTTCTCAATAAATTCCTGAGACATTCCTGTTTCTTTAGCTTTCTGAGTAGCATATTCAGTAATTACTTTCCAACGTTCAGGCTGGAAAATAGCGATATCATTTTCTTTTTTAAGTTTACCAATCTTTTCAGAAACTTTCATTCTTTGAGAAAGCAGTTCGATTAATTGAAAATCGAGATCAGAAATTAATGTTCTGTGTCTACCCATTTCTCCATCAAATCCTGCTAATCCAGAGTTTCTTATTTTCAAATTACCTATTAATTCCGCTAAAACTTCCGGAGTAATTTGCTGTGAAGCATCGCTCCACGCTTCGTCAGGATTACAGTGACTCTCGATAATAGCTCCCTGGTAACCAACATTCATAGCTTCCTGGGTAACATCTGCTAATCCTGTTCTGTTTCCACAGATATGAGAAGGGTCAATTAACATTGGAATATTTGGAAACTGACTTTTAAAATCTAAAGCAATCTGCCAGTTAGGATTATTTCTGTATTTAGTTTTTTGGTATGTTGAGAAACCTCTATGAATAGCACCAAGATTTTGAATTCCTTGTCCTAATAGTCTTTCTAAGGCTCCTATCCACAAAGCTAAATCTGGATTTACCGGGTTTTTAACCAATACTGTCTTCTCAGTTCCTCTCAAGGCCATTGCAATTTCCTGAACTGTGAATGGATTTACAGTAGAACGTGCTCCGATCCAAAGAATATCTACATCTGCTTCTAATGCTGCAAAAACGTGATGTGCATTAGCAACTTCTGTAGCGGTTTTAAAGCCATATTCTTCTTTTACTTTTTTCAACCAGTTTAATCCGATCACTCCTACTCCTTCAAAACCATTGGGTTTGGTGCGGGGTTTCCAGATACCAGCGCGGAAAATAGGAACCTGAGCATTTGTTTCTCTAATTCTTTTTGCCGTCTCCAACATTTGAGCTTCACTTTCAGCACTACAAGGTCCAGCAATCATTAATGGTTGTGAAAACTCATTAATCCAATCGTTTTTTAAATCTTTTAAAGTCATATTGTTAATTTATTTTTTATTTTTAATATTATACACAAATAGTTCTTCCCTTATAAAATTTACTTTATAATTCTTTTCAAAAAATGCCGTTTAAAAATTTTTAATGGGATCAGGAATTAAAATGAGAAGACCTTTTATTCCTATTTTTTGGAAAGAAATTTAATTAGTAATACCAATAAAATCGGTAATAACTTCTAAAATTTCTATAATAAGTAGCCGAAAAGCTAAAATAGCCGCTAAAATAATCAGCGGATATAAAACCAAAAAGGTTTAAAGTAGACAGATATGGGATAAATAATTTTTCCACTTTATACTGTGAATCGTCTATTTCTAGCTTTACAATTAATAATTTGTTTTTGTCAAAAACTTATTTTAAACAAAAATATTTGACAAAGATATAAAATTATGACAAATCAAACTTCATTAAATCATCAAGATCTTTTAGTAAAGGATTTTTCTCTATAAACTTTTCAAATATCTTTTTCTTCGTAACAACCTCTATCTTAAGATTTTGAATGTCTTTTTTATAATCAATTTCAATAGAATAATTAAGTACTTTTCTTTTAAAATGATTGAAAAATTCGCCACTTATTTTATCAAATTCAACTTTTGCGGAGTCCGAGGGGTATAAAACCTGAACATTACTCTCGTCAATTTTAACCAGTTTAAATGATTTAACAGCATTATAAACAACGGCTTGTTTGAATTGGATTTGTTTCAAGAACAAATTCCATTCCATTAGCAGATCTGTTTCCGTAAAATGATGTTGTGGCAGATTATCTGTTTTAGTAACAACCGTTTCTTCTTTCTCTTCTTTTTCCTCTTTATTAATAAAGGAATTAATACTGAATCCAGATGAAAAACCTTGCTTTGACAAGGGTTTGGATGTTTTTTTAACAACAATTTCCTGAGAAATATCACCTGAACCAGAAGGTTGTTCAGTTTTTTCTTCTTTAATTGGCTGTGGCTTCTCTTTCTGAGGAATTTTTATTTCCTGTTTTTCACTAAGAAATGGAGCTAATATTATAAACTTTTTTTTTTAGCAACGTCTCCTTGAGCCGTCAGAGAAGACAATTGCATTAATGCAATTTCTACAGTAAGTCTGGGATTTTTAGAATTTTTATAATTAATATCCGCATGGTTGCAGATCTCAATAGCATCAATCAATTGTTGTGCATTCCATTTCTGGCTTTGCTCAACAAATTTAATCTTTGTTTTTTCACCTACTTCAATTAAGTCGATTGTTGAAGTATTCTGAGCCATCATAAGATCTCTGCAGTGATTTCCTAATCCTGCAATGAAAATATGAGGGTCAAAGCCTTTCTTTACAATTTCATTAAATGCAAAAAGGACTTCTGGAATTTTATTTTCTTTAGCAAGATCTAAAATATTCAGATATTGGTCATAGTCCAGAATATTAAGTACTTCTGCTGCTTTAGCAAGTGTAATGTTCTTTTGAGAAAATGTAGAAAGTCTATCAAAAATAGAAAGGGCATCTCTTAACGCACCATCTGCCTTTTGTGCAATAAGATATAAAGCATCGTCTTCATATTGAATATTCTCTTTTTGGGCAATAGTCCTCAAATGCCCTTGAATATCTTCTATAACGATCCTTTTAAAATCATAAATCTGACAACGGGATAAAATCGTAGGAATGATCTTATGCTTTTCCGTGGTTGCCAGAATAAAAATTGCATGTGCAGGAGGTTCTTCAAGTGTTTTAAGAAAAGCATTGAAGGCTGCAGAAGACAGCATATGTACCTCATCAATAATATATACCTTATACTGGCCAACCTGAGGTGCAAAACGAACCTGATCGATCAGTTCACGAATATCATCAACTGAGTTATTAGAGGCAGCATCAAGCTCATAAATGTTATAAGCAAAACCATCTTCTGAAACGGAACCATCTTTTTCGTTGATCTTTCTGGCCAGGATTCTGGCACATGTAGTCTTACCAACACCACGAGGCCCGCAAAATAGCAAAGCCTGCGCTAATTGGTTCTCTTCAATTGCATGTTCTAAAGTATCTGTAATGTGGGACTGCCCAACAACAGTGTCAAACTCTTGTGGGCGATATTTTCTTGCAGATACTATGAAATTTTCCATTGGTCAAAAATAAGAAATATACTTCTAATCTGAAAGCCAAAAGTTTTCAAATTATCCACAAATTTATTTTTAATCAAACCGGTAAATCTTATTGATCATCTTTTTTCTGGTAAGCAAAATCTATAATATCAACAATAGCTTTCTCAATTTCAGATCTTCCTTCATCGGTCTTCATATTAAGTCCACAAAATTCAGTTGCATTATATGCAGGATATAGATTTAGATAATAAGCTCCTGAAACAATCAAAGCCATAATTGCTCTAAATCTCTTTGCATTTTTTCCAAAATAAGGATCTGTAACATTTTCAAATAAATTAGCTCCTACATCTTCTCTTTCCTGTACTAGTTTTCGAAGGATCGGTTTACTTTCTGAAAGCTCCCAAAGGATGATTTTCTGAAGTTCTTTATTTTTCTTTAAGCTCTCAAACTGAGTAAGAATCCCTTGTGTTAAAGCCTCTTTACCAATAGTAGTAGCTTTTTCTTCTTCTATATTGGGGCTAAACTTGCTCCAATAATCCTGAGACTTTATATATTCATCAATAAGTTTATCAGTACTACCAAAATACTCATAGATCAGTTTTTTATCAAACCCGGCTACAGCTGCAATTTTACTTACTTTCAGGCCTGAATAACCTTTTACTCTCAAAATTTTACCAACTGCTGCAAGCAGTTTTTGTTTTGTTTTCTCTTTGTCCCTAATGGGACCTTGCACCACTTTTCTAGGCATAATTATTTATTTTTTCGCAATATGCAATTTTTTATTAATATCATCAAATACATTGAGTGTTTTATCTAGATGTTCTTTTTCATGTCTTGCCGTTACACTCATTCGGATACGTGCATCTTTCCTCGGCACAGCGGGATACATAATAGGATTCGTATAAACTCCTTTTTCAATTAATATTCTACCGATATCCCACATTTTACTTTGATCTCCTATTTTCACAGGAATAATAGCTGAGCAGGTAATTCCGGTATCCAATCCCAAATCATCGAGTCCTTTTTTAAAATAATTGATATTATTCCAAAGTTTTTCTCTCCAAATCGGTTCTTCATCTATCAAATCAATAGCTTTAACTATTCCTGCTGAAGAAGGCGGTGCTGTTGCGGAAAAAATTTGCTGTCGGGATTGAAATTTAAGAAATGATGCTATTTTTTTATTAGCGATCACAAATCCTCCAAGGTTACCGAAAGTTTTACTAAATGTACCAGTTATAAAATCTACTTTATCCAGCAAACCTGCCTGCTCAAGGGTACCTCTTCCTGTTTCTCCTAAAATTCCAACACCATGTACATCATCTACCATGATATAGGCGTTATACTTTTTTACAAGATCATATATCTCATTGATGCGAGAAGTATCACCATCTTGTGAATAGACACCATCCACAACAACAAGCTTCGTACGGTACATATTTTCAGATATCTTCAAAATGTGTTCCAAAGCTTCTAAATTATTGTGTGGAAATGTTTTTTTATTTGTAAAAGCACATCCTTCATGAACGCTGGCATGTACAGCCATATCTAAAATTGCAATATCTTCTTTCTGCATTAAAATCTGTAAAGTTGCACTATTCGCCGTATACCCGGTCGTAAATAATACTGCTTCATCTTCATTTCTCCCAAAAAAACTTGAAATTCTTTTTTCTAAAGCATAGTGGTAATCGAAGTATCCACCAATAAGCGGTGTGGCTCCTGTGCCTGTTCCATATTTTTCAATCCCTTCAATAGCAGCCTGCTTTATTTTCGGGTGTTGTGTAAACCCTAAATAGTCACTGGAAACAAAGCTTACATACTCCTTATTTTGGTTGGCAATATTTATATTTAATGTTGCATTGGTTCCCGACGTATTTTTCAATCTGTAATTCATGTGTCCTCTGGACTTCATATGATCTAGAAATTCATAAAAATACTCTGCTCTTTGATTAATATCGTAATCTGGAATGTTCTCAAAATCCTTAAAAGTTGCTGTTGCAAAATTAATATTCATCCTTTAAATTATTAGTTGTTTAGTAAACAAATATATAAATATTTCACATCGATTACTTTTAATTTTCATCGAAAATATATTATGTATATAACATTTTAACCTTATTCATTGAAAATCAAATAATTTAACAACATAACCTATTTATATTAATTTATATTAACAGCTATTGAGGTCTATCCAGGGGCATTTAAACAGGTATAATAAAAAAAGCGACAGTTTTCACAATCGCTTTTTTCATCATTTTTTGGTCACTTATCTGGTGGTATATCCTCCATTTGCAAATATGGTTTGGCCTGTAATCCACCAGCCATCACTTACTAAAAATTCTATTAATGGTGCTATATCTTTTATATCAGTTAAGCCTCCTAATGCAGAAGCAGATTTATGATAGTTTACAGCATCATTATTTTCTTGTCCGTAAAAGAAAGGAGTATCCATTGGTCCGGGTGCTACGGCTGTTACGGAGATCCCACGATCACCAAATTCTTTGGAAGCCATTCTAGTAAAATGTTCTACAGGTGCTTTTGCTCCTGCATATGTTGAGTACAACCCTGTGTAAGCAGCTAATAATGATGTTACAATTGTACATATCTTACCATTGTCATTTAATTTTTTACCGGCTTCCTGAATAAAGAAGTATGCCACTTTAGAATTAATATTAAACATGGAGTCATATTCTGCTTCAGTAGTTTCTACAAAGGGTTTCTTAAGAACCATTCCAACTGTATTGATGGCAATATCAATCCCACCGTAGGTTTTTACCGTTTCATCAAATAATTTAGTGATATTATCAACTTTTGTAAGATCTCCCTGAAAAAGAAAAGCTTCAGCTCCTAAAGCTTTGACCTCCGCTAACGTTTTCTCACTTTCCTTTTTTGAACTTTCACTGTTGTAATGAATAGCAAGCTTTGCTCCTTTTCTGGCAAAATCTCTGCTTAGCAAGCCACCAAGGTTCTTTCCACCACCAGCTATTAATACCACCTTTCCTGTTAGGTCATTTTTCGACATAATTATGTATTTTTTAATTAGTATGTCTTACAAATATGATTATTAGCGATGATGTTTCTATGGTGAACTTTTCGGTAATTTATTCTGATTTATGTTTCTATACTCTCCTGGAGTCAGATTCGTCCATTTTTTGAAGAATTTGGAAAAATTGGAAGGATCATAAGTAAATATTCTGGCTATTTCTGCAATGGACCGATCAGTTTCTGACAGCATGATCTGAACCTGTTCAATAATTTTAGTATCGTAAAAATGACAAGGATGATTTCCTTTTTCTTTTTTAACCGTATCGGTAAGGTGTGTATGAGAAATCGCAAGATGTACAGCTATTTCGTTAAGTTCCATAAATTCAGAAGTATTACCAGAAATAACATTCTGAATATGCTCATCTAAGAATGCCAGATACTTATTGGTAATTTCTTCTCCTCTCTTTACATTTTTTTCTTTTTTCTTCATATACGTAGCTTTATGTCTTTTACTAAAAGTACGAATTAAAAAAAATATACCGAATATATATGGTGAACTTTTATGAACATCAGAACACTCTATTAATTAATGAAAGCTTTCATTAAAGGCCTTTATTGAATTTTTTACTTTCAGTTTTTCAAGAATATTCTGTCTATGGCGGCTAACTGTATTAACGCTTATAAATAGGAATTCTGCAATCTCCTTACTGGTAAAACCCTCGCCTACAAATTTCAAAATCTCTAATTCCCTTTGCGACAAAATATTCCTGTAGTTAAGTTTATCCTCTACTACTACTTCTCCTTTTACAGAGTTTACAATGAGAAAATCTGAAGGTAAAAGAATTGACTGATCTATGGACATACTATAGAGACATAATGCAAATCTAAGTTTTCCGTTGTATGGTGAATACACATAGAACATCCTATGCTGCACAAATTTATATTCCTCATTTTTGTCTTTTATCCGTATTCTCGACAAAACACTATAATCCTGTCGTGCTTTAGGTTTCAATGAATCCATGAGTTTGAAAAATCTTAATTCGTGAATGTATTTTTTAAGCTTATCATCAGGATGTATTTTTTTTAATATCTCCTCTTCCCAAATGGAATCGATGAGCATAGGATTTTCATCCACATTTAAACCTAATTCGAAAGCTGTATTGGATTTATAAACATAGCTCTTATTAGCCTGCATGTCGCTTAATACTGAAATTGTATTTTCGATTTGAGAATACATGAGAGCAGTATTCTTGTAAGTATCAATACCCAATAAACATTCATTGCTTTTATTTAGATCTTTGTTTAGCAATTTTTCATTCAACGTTTCTACAATCTTCATAAAATGGTTATTTATCAGTATTGATGATAATACGGTTAAGTTATACTTTTGCTAAATTAATAATTTACATCCAGTTATACTTATAACAATAGATATTTGTAAAGATGAAGAGAATAATTTTAAGTTTTTGTGCAGTACTTCTTATAAATAAGAGTTTCGCTCAGACATTAGAAAAAATGACATGGTTTAATGAACCTGAAAAATGGGAAGTTAAAAACAATACTCTATCAATGTTTGTTACTCCACAAAGTGATTACTGGAGGATTTCTCACTACGGTTTCACAGTAGATGATGCTCCCTTTTATTATACAACCTATGGTGGAGAATTTGAGGCTAAGGTAAAGATCAGCGGAAATTATAAAGCAAGGTTTGATCAGATGGGCCTGATGCTTAGAATAGATAAAGAAAACTATATCAAAGCGGGAATTGAATTTGTAGACGGAAAATATAATTTAAGTACTGTGGTAACTCATACAACCAGTGACTGGAGTGTGATCACTTTAGACAAAACACCATCAGCAGTCTGGATAAAAGCAGTAAGAAGACTGGATGCTGTAGAAATTTTTTATTCTTTTGATGATAAAAATTACATCCTGATGCGTAATGCCCACCTTCAGGACAATATCCCTGTTATGGTAGGACTCATGGCTGCATGCCCGGACGGAACAGGTTTCAACGCTACATTTGAAAATTTCAAGGTAAAACATTTGCCTGATGAGCGTCGTTTAAAATGGCTTGAGAACAATAAATAACGATTGAATTACACTTCAATATACAGTCAATTTTTTTTTAATTACCTCTCTTTTTGGGAGGTTTTTTATTGATCTGCCTTTAAGAAATCATAAAATACTTTTGCTGACTTTTTTGTATAGGCATCTTTTAAGGATACAAACATAGCAGTCCGTATCATATTTTTTCCTTTAATGGGAATGGTAACCAGTTGATCCTGATCTATTGCAGTAGTTTCTGCTAAAATAGTATGCCAATTTCCACTTTTAACAACCTCTAATAAAGCCGCAACATCATTTATTTCCATTAAAACATCAGGTTTAAGTTCATTACTTTCAAATGCTTTCATTACAAACTTTGTGGTACTATATCCATTTGTTGGCATAGCAAGAGGAAGGCCTACAATTTCTTTAAGGGTCACATTTTCTTTATTTGCGAGAGCAGAATTTTTAGAAACAACCAAAGTCATTGGTGAAGTAAAAAGGGGTATATAACTGAAGAGCTGTTCTCTTGTCCCTTTCGCAAAAGTAAGGGCAAAGTCAAGCTCTACATGATGAAGCTTTTCCATGAGTTCCGAAGTAGTTCCGAATACGATGTTAATTTTAACATAGGGATATGTATCTGAAAAACGAATCAGTGCTTTAATCAAAGTTGACCGCAGACCATAAGTAACGCCAATCGTCAGCTTTCCGCTTTTCAATTCTTCCAGATCCCGCAGTGCCAATAAGCCCTCCTGAGACTTTAAAAGAGATTTTTGAGCATATACTCCAAAAACCTTACCCGCCTCTGTAAGTGTAATCCGTTTTCCAATTCTGTTGAATAATGGAGTTCCTAATTCTTCTTCCAGCTGTTTGATCTGTTGTGAAAGAGTACTTTGGCTGATATATAAATGATTAGCAGCTTCCGTGAAGTTAAGTAGTTCTTTAGCTTTTAAAAAATATCGTAGCTGTCTAAGTTCCATTTACAATTGATTTTAGAATGAATATTTCTAAGAAAGAATTACAAATTTAGAAAATAGACAGCTTACAAATCTATTTCATTAAAATAAAACAATTAGCGTTTTTTAAAACTCTTGGAAAGTGATAGTTCTGAAGCTTTATCGTCTTTAAATGTAAGTGTTAAAATAATTCTTTTCCCTAACCAGGTTTTTCCAACTTCATAGTTCCAGACATCCTCCTCAAAACGATTCAAACCATACCCCATTTCTTGTCCAACTTCATAACGGGTCATACCAATTAAATTAATAAATAGTTCTTTTTTCATCATAGTGTTTTGCCTTGGATCATCAAAACACAGACCACAACAGGGCATAACATACCAGTTTTTATAATAATTTTTTTAAAATTAAATTACTAAAAAACAGCTGATTAACCTTTTTATAAAAATGTTAAAAAAAAATAAATTAAAAAAGATATAAATTGTTAAAAGTGTGTATTATTAGTCATTTTGGACGATGTTTTTACCTAGACTTATTTTAACATATTTTAGAAAATAAATTTTGATAATTGTAGATTACATCAAAATAAAACGTTTAACATTTTTTGAAACTTTTAAAAAATATGATTTCCGAAGCTTTTTTTTCCTTGAATTTAATGGATAGAATAATTCTTCTTCCTATCCATGTTTTTCCAACTTCATAAGTCCAGATTTCATTAGCTGGAAAATTAAAGCCGTCTCCTATTTCTTGGGTAATTTCATTACGTGTCTTTCCAAGCAAATGCTTGAACTTTTCTCTCATCATTGTTGTGTGTTTGCCAATCATTATCAAAAAAGAGACCAAAATAAATACGACATCACCTCTCAATTCGACAATAAATACCTCATTCTTAAATAATTAATTTTTTACTTTTATTAAATATTATGGATGAATTATTTTACTCAAAATCAATTTTTTATTGAATAAAAAGTAAGGCTGAAAAATTTCGATGGGGAACTAAGTAATTTTCAGCCTTAAACATTTGTACTTCTAGAAAAGTGTATCTAAGTGATTTGCTTTTTTATTAATATACCATCCCTCTAAAATGACATTGTTTTAATAGCAGAAGCAATAATACAAAAGTATAATGATAAGGCTATAGAAGAAAATTATTTCTATAGAATAAAAATCACAACAGGTAGAAATAGTTCTACATAAAGGATAGTTTTTATTTGAAATTTGCTAGTTCATTGGTAGTGATTCAACAAGAATTTTTCAAAAAAATAACATCTTTTAAATTATTTAAGTATTTTGGTTAACTTTTTGAAGTCTAAAAATTAAAGTAATATATAATTATCTGTTAGAAAAAATTATTAATAACTAAAAACTATTGCCAAATTATGATTTTTGAAGACGAATCACATTCAGTATTGCAGGACAAACATAATTTATCGTTTGTAAAAAATATTATTAATTTTCACGGAGATAAATCATTAATATTAAATTCTTTACAAAAGATAAAGAATTGTACATTATGTGAATTAAAGAAAAAAATAATTGATAAGTATATTAAAGATTACACGCAGCATTTAAATCAATACATAGAAAATGAAGACCTCAATGCAGTACCTGAAACTTATAAACTGTCTCCTGCCTATGCGAGACAATCTTACAATAAAGTTTTAAAAGAAAATGAATATCTACAAAGACTTTTATCAATCATCAATATGGATTGATTAATGGGTGTATTTTATTCTTTCTTCCTCCAGATCTATTCTCATTAAATGTTTTCTGATGACATCTTCATCATACTTATCACCATGATTCTGATCAACAAGCCACATCCTTTGCTGATTTAGGATATCCAAATATGCAAGTTTAACTTCCGGAGAAACTTTGATCTGAGCATCATCACCAATCTTCCCTTGCCATTTATCATGGATATTCTGTAAGAACGGACTTATAGCAAGCATCTCACCGTAATTTTTAGTAATGTGTTCTAAAGTATATTGAGCCATATTCCTTTTGATCAATTCATCAGCTTCTTCATCGGGTAGGTGATCATTAAAAGATGGCATATTCACTTTTTTAATTATATAAGGCAAAGTAAGTCCCTGGAGTAACAGGGTCGTTAATATAACAATGAAGGTAATAAATAAGATCAGGTTTCTTTGTGGAAAATCTGGCCCACCCGGATATAAATGAATTGGAATCGAAAGTGCTGCAGCTAAAGATACTACTCCACGCATTCCGGTCCATCCCAAAATAATTGGAGCTTTAAAACCGGGACTGGCATCAGCTACCGTGATATAATTACGGGCAATTAAAGTGATGATTACAGCTCCATAAGCAGACAAAATTCTCACAAAGATCAAAACCCCGGTAATTAATAATCCATATCCAATTGCAGCAGAAAGACTTACCCCTTCTAATCCTGAAGTAATTTCAGGTAGATCTAATCCTATCAACATAAACACCAAACCGTTCAGTACAAAAGCAAAGCTTTCCCATACATTGATTCCCCGTAACCGTGATGAGGCGCTTAAAATACGATGTCTATGGTTAGATAAAAGTAAACCACCACTTACTACAGCTAAAACTCCGGAGCTGTGTACTTCCTCAGCACCGATATACATGATATACGGAGCAACAATCGTAAGGATAGTATCCATATTGGCATCTGTAGGAAGATACTTATGACCTTTCATAAAAACCCATCCTATCAGTAAACCAATTCCCACTCCACCAATAACCATCCAGGAAAAACTTAATGCTGCTTCATGCCAAATAAACTGTCCGGTAGCGACAGCAATCATTGCAAACCGAAGAATTATAAGTGATGATGCATCATTCAAAAGACTTTCACCTTCTAAAATAGATGACATCCTTTTAGGAACTTTCACAAATTTCAGAATAGCACCTGCACTTACAGCATCCGGAGGAGAGACAATTCCTCCTAATAAAAAACCAAGAGCCAAAGAAAATCCGGGTATAAAGTAATTAGCAACAAAAGCGACGGTAATTGCTGTAAGAAAGACAACAATAAAAGCAAAACTTCCAATAACCCGTCGCCATTTCCATAATTCTTTCCATGAAATGGACCATGCTGCTTCATATAATAAAGGAGGAAGAAATATAATAAAAATCAGTTCAGGATCAATCTTTATAGCCGGAATGCCAGGAATAAAACTAATTAATAATCCAGCAATCACTAAAAGTACCGGATAGGCAACTTTTATTTTGTTAGCCAACATAATCAGCAATATAATGGCTACAATTAGTGATAAGTAAAATGGGAAATTTTCTATCATTTGTGTTATGTTTTCAGTATTGCAATGATAATGATTTGCAGACTTTTAATCCAAAAAAATCTTTACATTTTGCAAAATTACTACGAATTTACACAATAGATTAATTTTAATCTTCTAATCGATTTTAAAATGAATATTTTAAAGGAATAAAAGAGAATTAATGTGATCTCCTTTCCAAGTATACAAGTAATTAACTGGATCTGGAAGGTAATACACATCATCTACTAAAAATTTATATTGATGAATTCCTTCCGGTATATCAACTTCGCAATACCAGTATCCATTTTTCTTTTCCATCTTTACAGGACTTTTAAGCCAGTCTGTAAAATCGCCGATAAGCTTTACATTTTGTGCTCCACTCCATTCATTGATTTTAAATATCACCTTTTGATCTTGTCTTTTATAAAACAGATTGGCAAGATAATCATCCTTATGATGTTTAAGAACTGTATCAAAGTATGAATTACTGATGGAAAAATCATGTCTGGACTTATATGCAATTCCTAACCAGTTGCTGATGTCAACACTTTTTTTCTCATATTTCTGTAGATTAGAAAAAAACTGAATAGCATCATCTGTTTTGTTTTCTTTCAATAAATTGACACCAAACTGTACTGCCTCATTATTTTTGAAATTATAAGCTTTGTATGCGCTTTTTCTCAGTTCATTATATTCATTAATAGCGCCTGTGATTCCTTTTTGTTCGTACTGATCCTTCAATATTTTGGATAGCCCAAGAGGGAAATAAGCTGTTATATCTTTAGAATGTTTTCCTTTTTTAAGTTCTTCAGTAAGATTAATGATCCTGGGGGTTTTAAAATCATTTTTATAATAAAGGATCATTTCCCTGTTTTTTAAGTTAACAACCATTGAATAATTGGTGACCACATCGCCAGGCCACTTTTGAGAAGATTCTTTAAGAATGTCGGAAATATTATTTTTATTGTAGTGTTTGAAAGTATCTAATTTCGAGTACGCTGTTTCTCTTCTCCAGCAAGCTTCTTTATGTCCGTTAGCGATACAGTAATTTGTTAATGTAAAATTTCGGTCTGTCTTTTTAATCACGTAATTACCATGAACGGTAGCATAGTTTCCAGTAGCATCACCAATAAAAAGCTGAGCTCCGGAAAGTTTGACAAGATTAAACTGATTGATAAACATTAATGCTTCTTTAACAGTCTTACAGGTTTTCAAAATATCGTTGACTACCTCCTGCTCTCGTGTCTTTTTTGAGGGATCAGCAATAACAGGAATATTATCAATTGCTGTATAATCAAGGAAGAGTCCATACTCATTAAGTCCTCCCTGCGGATATTGCCACATCACAGGATCATATCCTTCATGTTTTTCGGACCAAAGCATATATCCAAATGAATTATTTTCTTCAGGGAAATACCAAAACCTATAATTCATATCGGGGCTTTCGTCTTCATTGTTTCCTATCCATACCTGTTTTCCATCATTAGCCATAAAAATGGTACAGGCCTTCAAAAACGAAACACTGAAAAAAAATAAAGAAAATATAATATAAATTCGGGTTCTGATGGTATTCATGTTTACTATCTGTACATGTTAATTTACATCTTTTATTTTTCACTTTTGCTCATTCTCTCCCTCTATTGAAGATAGAACAGCGTATTCTTCCAGCACTCCTCCCTTACTATAAGATTCTTTTTTTACAATGCCGTATCCAGGTGTAAACCATTCTATTATTTTCTTATTTAAAGGTATTGAAATCCCTGCTATATTGTATTTTACATTTAAATTATATTGTATTTTTTCCGTCTTATAATCTCCGGTGGAAGTTTTAATGATCTCCTGCCCGATCACTTTTCTATCAATAATGCTATAGAAAATCTCGATTTTTCTCTCACTAACACTTATTTCAAATGATTTGTTAATATCTTCACCAAGTTTCTGCCCGATTTTCATATCTGAAGGATAGGATAGATAAGTTTCAATACCAGGCAGGGTAGAAATAGGAACATTAATTTTAAGATTGTTTCTGATGCATAAAGTACGATTTGGCAATTCTTCTTTTACATTACCCTCAGGATTATAATTGACAATCGAATTATCAGATAAGGCAATACCTTTTCCTAAGCTTACATTTTTTATAATCTCTATATTCTTTCCTAAGATATTTCCTTTAGAATCATATTGTATAAATGTGACTACTCCATCTTTTCTGAAATAATAAAAATCAGAACAATTTTGTGCAGAAAAGCAGGTATTTCCCAGCATAATAAATAAAATATAACCTCCGAAAATTTTCATGACATCGTTTTGGTTCTTGAACAAAAATATCAATTGACATCAAAACTGAGAGCTCATTTTATACTTAGGCCGCTATTTTTTATACAAAACCGAGAGGTATTATTTATTGATGAAATTGTTTATAAATTCATTTCGATAGGTAGTTCCTAAAGGCAGTTCAATTCCATTAAGATGAACATTATGTGAAGAGACAGAAGTTACATGGTGATAATTGACAATATATGATTTGCTGATCCTTTTAAAAAACTGTGGCGGAAGATGAGAAAGTATTGTTTTAAGATTCATTGCAGTTATAATTTTATTATCCTTACTGTTGATGACAGAATAATCCTTCATCCCTTCAATAAAGAGAATATCTTTATGTAGTATTTTGTAAATTCTGCGGTCAGCTCTTATAATAATACTGTTTTCTTCAATAGATTCAAAGCTGCTTTTTTCATAATCTTCGGAAAGAAAATAACTAAATTCAATTGCCTTAGCCACCGCTTTTAAAAATCGATCTTCTTTAATAGGCTTCAAGAGATAATCTACAGCATCAATTTCATAGCTTTCTAAAGCATATTGGGCATGAGCTGTAGTAAAGATAACCAGTGTTTTTTTTGGAATACTCTTCGCAAAATCAATTCCATTTGTTCCAGGCATTTCGATATCCAGAAAAACCAGGTCAACTAAATTATTTTCCATGTATAATTTAGCTTCATTAGAATTCTTAAAATGTCCTTTCACAATGAGATCGGGAACCTTAACAATTAAATTCAGTATTCCTTGTCTTGCGATAGGTTCGTCATCTACAATAATACAGTTCATAATGTTAAGTTTAATTCCACTTTAAAGACATTATCTTTGTTCTCTATCTTAAGATCATGCTTCTGGGGAAAAAGCAATTGTAGTCTTTTTTTGATATTCGTAAGTCCAATACCTTCATTCTTTTGTTTTTGATTAGTATCTGAATTTGTGGAATTGATACATACAAACTTCAAATTATTATTTTCAAGATGGAAATTTACCTTTACAAGAGGGTTTTCATTATCGATATGCTTTACAGAATTTTCCACAAAAGGAATAAAAAGCAAAGGTGGAAGAAAGATGTCTTTTTGTGATCCCGTAAATGAAATATCATATTTGAAATTATCCTTCCTCAATGATTCTACAAAAAGAAAATTCTTTATAAAAGTAACGTCAGCACTTAGTAAAATAGAATCTTCAACCCCATCGTAAATCTGATATCTTAATAAGTCAGATAAATTGATAATGAGCTTGGAGGCGAGTTTGGGATTAGTATCTGTGAGAATATTAATATTGTTCAGCGTATTGAATAAAAAATGCGGTGAAATCTGATTTTTAAGTATCGAAAGTTCATTTTGAAAATTAAGCTTCTGAATCTGATTTAGTTTTTCAAGGTGTATGATCAGATATTGAAAAACTTTTATGGCCGTTGTAAAAGAAATTAAAATGATAAAAGTGGTTAAGAAATAGATCAGTCCTGACAACCAATTTTGACCTAAAGTTGAATCTTTTGAAACCCTGTAGTCAGAGAGTAAAATCTCTGCAGAGCAAATGATTAAAAATGTTATCACACCTATCATAAGTACAGCAAGGACATATTGATATACTTTCCCCTTTAATAAAAGCTTCGGAACAAGGAAATAAATATTAAAGTAGAAAACAAGCATAATGTAAATAAAATCAACAATACCTGCGTAGAAATTAACTTCAGCCGTATATCCACGGTCTTGCGGATTGATAACATACAGTAAAAGAAAAATAGTAAATAGAAGCGCATGTCTTAAAATACGGTATTTCTTCGATAACAAAAATAACCGCCACAACTTTTGTTTTCCAAGATCACCACCAGTTTCTATCAGGGTTTCCTCCATTTGTATAATTAATAAACTCAAAACTACGAAAATTCCGAATCTTTACAGTTGATCGGTTTCAACGATCAATATTATCGAAAATAAACGTTTTATAGATTAAAAAATTATCAGGAAATTTGTATAACCCTTTACAGACATTAATCAAAAGGATATTAGACTTATGAACCTACCTGAAAAAGCACATAAAAAAGACAAACGTTTTCAATATATCAAATTATGTATTTTTCTATCCGGATTATCTGTATTTGCTCAACTCTACCTTTTTCAACCTCTTCTTCCTCTTGTAGCAGATCATTTTCATACTACTGTTGGAGATAGCTCTTTACTTGTCTCATCATCCACAATAGGAATGGCTGCCGGTCTTTTTTTCTTTGCATTTAATGCAGATCGCTATTCAAGAAAGGGGCTTATGGCATTTTCACTGCTATGTTCTGCCTTACTGACCATTATTTCGGCATGGATTCCCAGTCTGAGTCTGTTGATTGCAATTGGCATTTTAAAAGGTTTTGTTATTTCCGGTGTTTCTGCGGTAGCCCTTGCCTATCTCACAGAGGAAGTTCATGCTTCTGTTGTGGCTCTTGCCATCAGTATGTACCTGAGTGGAAATACGATTGGCGGCATGAGTGGAAGAATATTCGCCACACTTCTTGCCGGAGAGCTGGGCTGGCAGAATGCTGTACTTATCATCGGGATTGAAAGCCTTATTCTGGGATTAATATTCTGGAAATTATTTCCGGGATCAAAATTCTTTAACCCACAAAAGGTTGACTACCATTTGAAAATAAAACAGATGAAGAAATTCCTTACAGATCCTTATATGCGTCGATTGTATTTTGTTGCAGCTCTTCTGATGGGAGCTTTTGTAAGTGTATACAACTATCTCACATTTCGTTTAGAGGCAGCTCCTTTTTCTCTTAATCATTTTTATATTGCATTTATCTTTCTGATGTATACTTTTGGCGTTTTTGGAACGATGATCACCAGTCGCTTATCAAAAAGGATGGAACAGAAAAGTATATTAAAAGCGTCAATTCTATTTATGGTTGCGGGAATTTTATTATTACTTTCTGAAAATATATATATCGTAATTTTTGGACTGGGATTATTTACATTGTCATTTTTCGCTGCCCATACTATGGCCAGTCAGATGACGGCACTTCGTGCCAAGGATGGAAAATCTTCTGCTACTTCAATGTACTGGCTTTTTTATTATTTTGGGTCTAGTATCTTAGGAAGTGGTACAGGCTACCTACTCCATGCTACTTCTTGGAGTTATTTTATTATATTTCTTATCATTGCAATACTTGCGGCATATTCATTAACATCACTGAAATTTAGCATAATCAACAAAATTCAACCCTAAAAACGATTTATTTTAAGCTATATTTAATAATCCATAAAAATTAACCCTATATATTAACAAATATTTAAATAAAATATATTCTGTAAGGCATAGTATTTGCAACTGTATTCACTACCACATCATTTTTAATAACCTCCTTAACACTAAATATTATGAACGTTGCAGACCTTAAGATTAGAAATTTAGTAGAGTACAAAAATCAAATTTTCACTATCACAGAGATATTTCAAAATAATACGAAAGATTATTTTGTAAAAATTGAAAATGATATTCATAGTATTTCTGCTCCGGCAGATGCCATCAACCCTATCCAGATCACTGAAGAGTGGTTGGAGCAATTTGGATTTTCAAGAACATACAGTTCGGAACAACGGATTCGTTACGAACGACCGGAAGAGTTTATCAAGTATGATATTGACTTGAGTCCGAAGAAGATTGTTGAGGGACTAAAAATTTATGGTAATTCTATCCGGTGTAAATATATCCACGAGTTTCAAAATATATTCTCATGTTTATTTGGAAAAGAAGCCTTCACACGAATTCAGATTCATCAATAAATTGGATTCCAAGGACAACTATAATAAACCCACAACTTTAAAAAGTTGTGGGTTTATTAATTTTTAAAATTTAAAATCTTTTTATTTTCTTAAAGATTTAAATGCTGCGCGAAGTTCCCTGGCATAGATCTGAGGCTCTTCCCATGAAGCAAAATGTCCACCTTTTGTGACTTCATTAAAATAAGTAAGGGTTGGATAAGCTTTTTCTGCCCAAGTCTTTGGCGCCTGATAGATCTCCCCAGGAAATACTGTAATGGCAACTGGTACTTTTATTTCTCTTGTTTTCTGTTCTACCACGTTGAAATTGTTATTATTATTTTCCCAATACAGCTGTGCAGAGGAAACGGCAGTATCTGTAAACCAATATAAACTGATATCATCTAACATTTCGTCTTTTGTAAGTGACTTTTCAGCATTCCCACCGCTATAAGTCCATTCATTAAACTTATCAAGGAAGAAAGAAGCAAGCCCAACCGGTGAATCTGTAAGTCCATATCCCAGCGTCTGAGGACGGGTAACCATCATTCCTGCATAACCACCACCACGGGTATATAATTTATTCAATGAAATGAAAGCTGCTTTTTCTTTATCGGATAAGCCTTCCGGAGCAGGATCACCTGCTTTTAAAACATCTGCGATTTCCGCCGGTACTGTTGCGGGCATATTTACATGAATTCCTAAAAGGCCATCCGGAGCCTGACGTCCCATAGCATCAGCAATTACAGCACCCCAGTCACCTCCTTGTGATACATAATGATGATACCCCAAACGTTTCATCAATACATCCCAGCTTTTTCCTATTTTTTCCACACCCCACCCTGTTCCTTTTGGCTTTTCAGAAAAACCATAACCCGGCATGGATGGTATAACAACATCAAAGGCATCTTCAGCTTTTCCACCGTATTTCGTTGGATCTGTAAGAGGATCGATTGCTTTTAAAACTTCAAATACCGATCCCGGCCATCCATGAGTAATGATCAAAGGCATCGCATTTTTATGTTTTGAACGGACATGGATAAAATGAATATCCAAACCATCTATTTTAGTAACAAATTGCGGCAATGAATTCAGTTTGTTTTCAGCTTTATGCCAATCGTAGGTGCTTCCCCAATACTGTACCAGGTCTTGAATTTGCTGTAGCTTTACACCTTGTGACTGATCCGCAACGGTTTCCTTTTCCGGCCATCTTGTGGCATTGATCCGCTGACGGAGTTCTTTAATAGCGGCCTCAGGAATACTAACATGATAAGGGCGAATGGCATCAGCATCTTTTGCTGTATTCTGCGCAAAGCCGGTTACTGATAATAATAAAAATACACCTGTTGTAAGTGTTGTTTTTAGGTTGTTTCTTTTTGTTTCCATTGTTTTGATTTTAAATAAGTTGATTTAGAATTATTTCTTCGGCAAATGTATTTTGCTTACGAGCACTAATCAATCACCTCTTACTTCAATCAGACTAAATAGACATTGAACCGGTCATTTCAAAACTTAAAATCTACAGAGCTCTTTTTAATGATTATGATGAAGAATATCTATCTTGTTTAGCATTACCATTATTAGAAATAATTGTCTGAAATTATCTTTTAAAACATTGCCGTTTCCAATTGTCTGTTTCACCTTTTAAAATGACGACCTCATCTTATTTTCATTGGTTTTCATTTAGGATTAAGGCTTCCTTTGCAAAGCATTTTAAATGTATTATTAACTAAAATTTACAGTAATGAACAACGATCAAAAAACGGCAGGAATAGAAAAAGTATTATACACTGCAAAAACACACACTACAGGAGGGAGACAGGGAAATTCCAAAAGTGATGACGGAAATTTAGATCTCCTACTATCTCCTCCGGGATCAAGCATTCCAGGAACCAATCCAGAACAGCTTTTTGCCGCAGGCTGGTCAGCATGCTACATTGGGGCACTAGGATTAGCTGCTAAAAAATTAGGCACAGCCATTCCTTCTGATACTCACGTTGATGCGGAGGTTGATCTGGGAATGAATGGTGGAGATTTTCTTTTACAGGCTCGCCTCACTGTTAGTCTACCAGGTTTAGATAGAAATATTGCAGAGCAATTAACAGATCTTGCGCATCAGACCTGTCCTTATTCCAAGGCAATCTATGGGAATATTAATGTAACGACCACTATTATTTAGTCCAAAAAAAAATCCACAACTTCAATGCTGTGGATTTTTCTTTTCCTTGAATTTCTATTAATTTACCTTTTTAGTTTTCAGGTGAAGTCCATCTGATATCATCTCGAGCTCGTAAACTCCTGTATCTTTATTCAAAGTAAATATCAGTCCATCATTTGAAGCCGGATCAAAGAAGAAAGTGGTTTCAGAATCAGGAACCCCTTCAGTTACCTCACCATTTTTATCTGTAATGTATAATTTTCCGTCTTTTACATTAATGATCAGATATTGAGTTTGGTCGACCTCTAAGATATATTTACCCTCATATCTTTTCATTATTGCTTCTGAAAGGTTGATCTTTACTCTTTTTATTGCAGTGGGAACCTGATATGGCTTTCCATCAAATATCTTCACAATATCTTCTGTAACCTGCTGAATTGGAATTCCGGTGTAGTTACTGACAAAAAGAAAGTCGAAGCCCGTTTTCCTATTTTTATAAAAATAAGCTCTATATCCTGGCCGGCCTCCTGCTTGAGCCAATACTTCATTTTCATCAAATAGTTCTTTAATAAGAGCCTTCTGAAGATGTTTCCCGTTAAAACCTTTTTTAGAAAAAAGGTACAGATCATTAATTGTTGAAACGTAATTACCTGTTTCAAACCGATCAAGATCTTTTGCTGAAGCCATTACTATTTTACCATCTTCATTATCAAATCCCCGTACAAATTTTTTGGAAAGCTTTTTACTATTGTATTCATTTGTACTCTTTAGACCAATAGGATCAAATATTTCCTTTTTTATAAATGCCAGATATCCGTTAGGTGCCGTTTTACCAATAATATAATGGAGGATTAAAAAACCAATATTTGAATATAGTGTTTTAGTTCCCGGTTCAAATAAAAGTTTTTCTTTTTTCGCCAGTTCAATGATTTGTTCACCGGTTAGTTTATCAAATTTTTCATAATCCTTAATTTCTCTAGGCAGTCCTGACTGATGGTGTATTAAATGATTTATGGTGATTTTATTTCCTTCGGGGAAATCGGGAATAAACTTAGACAGTGGATCATCTAAAGATACTTTCTTTTCTTCAACAAGCTTCAGTATTCCATATTTTACAAATACTTTAGATACAGATGCTATAATAAATCTACTATTCTTCTTCACCTTTAAACCTTTTGGTTCACCGGATAAGTTGTAGGTTTTTTTAAGAATAATGTCTCCATCCTTTGCAATGATCACATTTCCATTAAACTGTTTTAAGCTTGTTAATGCTGAAAAATACTCATTTGTTTTCTGTTTTATTTCATATTTTGTCTTATCGACAGAAAGCTGCTGCTCCTGGCCGAAGCCAAACAAATACAAAAATGTAAAAAGCATCAATGCAAGTTGATATTTCATAATTATTTGTTTTATATAAATTTCATTTTTTTAATTAATGACCTCCAGATCCCGAAGAACATTTTTAGTAATTTCTTTACGGCATTTTCCAAAATCAGGGTTATTAAATTTTCTATCCTGCAAAAGACGAGTTGCAAAAAAATAAACTCCCTTTGGATTTTCTACGAAGCCTACCCACCAACCGGTATTTATTCCTTTATCTCTGGTCCATCCTGTTTTTGAACGAATGATGTAGTTGTCTTTTTTTTCTGTGATCATTACTTTTTTTACAATCTGTATATTCCTTTCTGAGAAAGGAAGCTGTTCATCATAGAGCTTCTTTAAAAACTCTACCTGATTAACGGTTGAAATTTCGAATGCTCCAAAATTCCAGAAATCAGCATCCTTTTGTGACAGATCTCCATTCCCATAATGGCTGAGTGCCAGGTATTTTTTATATTTCTCCTTACCTATTTTCTTTGCCAATTCTACAAATACCCAACCTGCTGATACTTCAAAAGCTTCTTTTACACTCATATCATGATAGATATCCGGCCTGTAACCATACTTTAGTGTATCGGTTTTTCCAATCCATTTCACTACTTGGTTCTCATCTTTAATCGTTTTGGTTTCCAGAGCAATCAACAAATTGATGATTTTAAATGTGGAAGCCGGCAATGTTTCTTTACGGACACTCATTGTATCAGAAGCAAACCACTTCTTTTTCTGGTTATCAAAAATTACAATAGATCCATCAATACCACAGTCTTTAAAATAATTTTTCGTCAGAATAATTTTATCATTATTCTTCCACAAATCAGCATCATCAGCTGTTATGATATTTTTTTGATTTTGTCCAACGCAGGTTAAACTTAAAAACAAACTCAGTACTACGAAAATTTTATTCATATTTGAAAAGTATCGATAAAAATTCGAAGTTATACAAATAGGACAAAATCTTTTTTATCAGCCCATCTTGTATGATCAAATATATATACTCAAAAATAAGTCCTGCTTACTTTTTATACATATACATCGTTTTTTTATACAAAAAAGAATTGACCTCTCAATAGTAAAGAGGGGTATGAAAAAGCCCAGATCACAATCCGGGCTTTTTATTTATTCTATCTAATAAAGTTTTCTTATTTGCAGACCATTTAGGATAGGCTCGCCCTGTTTAGGAATAAAATTTATCGTTATACCCTGTCCTTCTTTCACCAACAATGTTATCTTAGTATTATATGCTGTTATTGGTTTCAGGTAATTATCATCAGAAAGATCTTCAAGGATGGTAAGTCCATTCACTGCTACATCAAACCTGCGTCCTATTCCGGTTTTGGTATTCTGATTGGCATTGTTTTCCAGATTATAGACCAGTTTTTCCTGTTGCTCCGCGCTAAGAAGTTCAGCAAAGTGTAATGTTAATTCATAAAATCCATCAGGAACATCAGCCTTAAAGGTCTTCAAACCTATACGTTGTGTTTCGTACATCGCATCATATGAAGTTCCAAATATATTTCTCCTTGAACCGTAACGCTCACCCTTTTCATCTTCTTTATATATTTTCCCACCGATATATCCCCAACTTCCTGCTTCATATTCTTTTTCCGGTACCCAGGCTTCTTTTGTCAAATCATCTTCAAACATTCTTTGATCTCCCATGCTTACATTTAAAGTAGAAAAAGAATTTTCTTTGCTTTTTAACTGATTGGCTATAACATGGAAATCAATATTAACAAAATCTTCCTGGCCATCATTGGTTATAGCTTTAAGTGTATTATTTCCATTTTTGAAAATACAGGTAAAAACAGCTTTACCTTCATTCATACTTTCTGCACCTATCAACTGTCCATTAAGCCAGAGTTTTACTTCTTTCTGATTGGTATATACTGTGACTGGCTGTGTTGCATACGTATCACTTCCCTGATCTGCCTGCTGAGCACGATATAACCAGTCCGACCCTCCGATTTTTACAAAAGGTTCCTTTGCCAGTAAAGCCTTATAAATAAAGTAACTGTCTTTGGGTTTGCGGTCGGTAGTTAGCAAACCCTTGTTATTAATATGCGGAACGGCTTCCTGACGGCTTTCATTCCCAAATTCTGCAAGATTCCAAACGATTGCCCCTGCAATGAAAGGATATTTTTTAATTGTTCTAATATATGCTTCATGATAGAGATTCGCGTATTCCTGGGTTTTATCGAAAATTGTAGGTTTAAAATTATGAAGACGATAATCTGAATCAGCGCCAAATTCTGAAATGATCAAAGGTCTTAGGGGATATTCTTTATGATGTTTTAAAACAAAAGTCTCAAAATCTTCAAACTTTCCACCATACCAACCCTGATATAAATTCCATCCTGCAATTTTTGGAATATCGATGAGACCTATCCTTTTATATATATCAAAATCGCCATGAAATGCAATCATGGTATATCTTTCACCATCTTCAGCTCTGCATAAAGCCTCCATCTTCTGGGCGAGCTCATAAAGATTTCCCCAATACTTTTCTCTTTCAGGCGTTTTATCTTTATACAGCGGTTGGATAAGGGCCTCATTCATATAGCTCCACATTATTACACTGGGATGGTTATAATTCTGGCGAATCATTTCACGTTGCATGTCCAGCATATTACGGGTATAATTTTCACTTTCAGTAATCTGATTATTACCTGGTGTTTCTACTGCTGTTAATATTCCCAAACGATCACAAGCTTCCATAATAGCCGGATCCTGTGGATAATGTGAAACTCTTAAAAAGTTTCCGCCCATATCTTTAAGCCATTGCACATCATTGATATGCAAAGCATCAGTAAGAGCAGAACCCATTCCTTTAAAATCCTGATGCCTGCTCGCTCCCATAATTTTATAGGGTTTTCCATTGAGATAAAATCCCTTTTCCACATTAAAATGGTACCATCTGAAACCTAGTGGAT
This sequence comes from Chryseobacterium sp. ISL-6, assembly GCF_018613715.1. GTDB lineage: Bacteria > Bacteroidota > Bacteroidia > Flavobacteriales > Weeksellaceae > Chryseobacterium > Chryseobacterium paludis. Next base: position 762,403 of record NZ_JAGGPT010000001.1, read on the forward strand.
TAACGACTTCATCATAAACTACATTATTTGATTCATCTGCTAATTCGCTGACAACCTTATATAGATTAGGATCTTCCGGACTCCACAGATCGGGTTTTTTGATATTTTTTATCTGTGTAGTAAAGTTTCCATTTTTATCAGGTTTGCTTTCTGAAAACGCTATTTTTCTTCCCTCCTTATCATAAACTGAAGTTTTAATTCTGATCTTTTTATCACTGATTATCTTTCCCTTTATCTGTATTACAGCTGATTCTTCATTAACACTCGGAGTACTGATAAATACACCATTAGTCGCATAATTATCCATATCAAAATGATTTTTATCGACGGCAATAAGATAAACATCACGATAAATACCTCCATAAACGCTAAAATCACCTCCTAGTGGGGGAATATCGGAATTATGACTGTTATCAAGTTTTACTTTAATTTCATTTTTACCTTCATGTAAAGCTTTAGTGATATTAAAACTAAAAGCCAGATAACCGCCTAAATGAGTTCCCACACTTATCCCGTTTACGAATACTTCTGCAACCTGACTCGCCCCTTCAAAATACAGATAGATACTTTTCTCTTTCCAGCCCTGGGGAATGTAAATTTCTTTCTGGTACCAGCCAATCCCCCGATAATATCCAGCTTCATCATCCATTACATCTTCGGCATTCCATGTATGAGGAATATTAATATCTTTCCAATAGTCTTTATCACTTTCGCTTCCACCTGTTCCTTTGTGAAACTGCCATGAAGTATTCATGCTTTGTTTGATGCGCTGCGAAAATAGCAGAACTGGTAGTAGTAATAATGCAGGTATAATGATATTTTTTAACTGATTCATGGTATTAAAAGATTTATGAAAGACATAATATCTCAAAAAGAGACAAAAACAAATTTAATTGAAATAATTGGGTATTATAAAATTTTCCTTCGTTTAAATAATTTAAAAGAAAAGATAAAATGCTTATGATTACAGCTATACGTTGTTTCAACAAAAGTTTCTTTCAAATCGTGAGCTTATATAAATTAAAAAGCAACTTAAATACTTTATATATTCATTAAAATTTTCTCTCATAATTGACAATTTGTTCATATTTTTTTAAAACAACCTTAATCTTAATTTGATGCCTTCCATCGTGTCAACCATTATTTTTACGCTGAAATTTAATATACTAAAGTGAAGAAAATTTTTACATCTGTTTTATTGTGTGCATCGATCTATTTTTATGCACAATCGGGAACTGTTTCCGGAAATATCAATGATGATTCAAAAATTACATTACCCGGAGCTAAGATCTCCCTGACTCCAGGAAATATTTATACTACATCAGATGAACATGGAAACTTTATATTCCTGAATGTTCCCGCAGGAAACTATACGATGAAAGTAGATTACATCGGCTATGGAAGCAACGAATACAATGTTCTTGTTGAAGCTGATAAAAATACAAAGCAAAATATTGTTTTCACAAGAAAGGAAACGGAAATCCAAGAAGTTGTAGTAACAGGAGCTACCCTTCGTAATCAGGCCAGAGCTTTAAACAAACAAAAGAACAATGCCAATATTACAAATGTGATCTCTTCTGATCAGATCGGACGTTTTCCGGACGCTAACATTGGAGATGCACTAAAACGTGTTCCTGGAGTAACCATACAAAATGACCAGGGTGAAGCCAGAAATCTGATTATCCGGGGATTGGCTCCTAATTTAAATTCGGTAACCTTAAATGGTGACCGTATTCCATCTGCGGAAGGAGATAACAGAAATGTTCAGATGGATTTAATTCCTTCTGATATGATAGCAACTATTGAAGTCAACAAAACACTGACTCCGGATATGGATGCTGATGCTATTGGAGGATCTGTCAATCTCATTACAAGAGCTTCTCCAAACGGACAAAGGCTTTCTGCAACGCTGGCAGGTGGTTATAATCCGATTCGTGAAAAAGGAAATTATACTGCAGGTTTCGTTTATGGAAACCGTTTTCTTAATAAAAAACTGGGCGCTGTTTTCAGTTTTTCTTATAACAATAACAATTTTGGATCAGATAATATTGAGCCTACCTGGAGTCTTGCGGATGATGTAGCAAAAACAGCATATATAAGTAAGATGGGTGTTCGTTATTATAATGAACATCGCATCAGACACAGCTTTGATTTGAATATGGATTACGAATTCAATTCAAAAAATAAGATCTATGCTTCAGCAATGTATAATTTCAGGAATGATAAGGAAAACCGATATGCTTTAGGTTATAAAATAAAACCGGTTTATAATACGGATGAAACAGAAATCACAGGCTGGACAGGAAGTATTACAAGACAGGACAAAGGTGGAGATGCCGATAATGATAATACCCGTCTTGAAAAACAAAAAGTTCAGAATTATGCTTTGAGAGGTGAACATGTATTAGGCTCTAAGATCGATCTTGACTGGTCCATGAATTATGCAATGGCAAGTGAAGAAAAACCTCATGAACGGTATATAGAATTTGAACGTAAAAACGTAAACTTTCTAAGTGATCTGAGTGACCCTAAAAGGCCAATGATCACACCGACAACAGCAGATAACCTGGGCGGCTACAAACTAAGTGATCTTTCAGATGCAAATAGTTTCACTCAGGAAAAAGAATTTGGCGCAAAAGTGAACCTTCGTTTTCCTTTTTCAGTAATTGAGGATCAAAAAGGAAGATTGCGTGTAGGAGCGAGATTACGTCTGAAAGAAAAAGAAAGAAACAATGATTACTATGCTTTTGAACCGGTAAATAGTATGGGAAGCCTTTTAACAGTTCCTACTTCTTATTTCGATGGACACAACTTTCAGGCGGGCAATTATGTTCCGGGAACTTTTGCCAGTGCAGCCTATATGGGAGGTCTTGACCTCTTCAATCCTAATTTGTTTAAAGGAGAACTTAAACCTGAAGAGTTTCTTTCCAATAATTACAGTGCAAAAGAACATATCTATGCAGGATATATCAGATGGGATCAGGATTTTAGTGATAAATTCTCTATGATCGCAGGAGCTCGAATTGAGACTACAACAATAGATTATACAGGAAATTATGTGATGGATGAAGACGATCTTGTAGGAAAAATCAATAATACGAATACCTATACGAATATTCTACCGAATGTTTCCTTTAAGTATGTTCCTGAACAAAACCTTGTTCTTCGTGCTGCCTTTACTACAGCTTTAGCCCGTCCTAATTACTATGCATTGGTTCCTTTTCTAAGTGTCATCTCAGCAGATGAACTGATCTCAGCAGGAAATCCCAATCTGAAAGCTACTTACGCCTATAACTTTGACTTCATGGCCGAAAAGTATTTCAAATCTGTGGGTATTCTTTCCGGTGGTGTATTTTATAAAAACCTGAAAGACTTTATTTATACCTATTCGAGAAAAAATTATACTGCTGCTGATTTTGCGGGAGATTTTGCGGGTCAGACCAATCCTATTTCTGAGGGAGAAGGCAATTGGAGATTTACCCAGCAAAGGAATGGTGATAATGTAGATATTTACGGTTTTGAGGTTGCCTTACAAAGACAATTGGATTTTATTCCGGGGGCATTTTGGAAAGGCCTGGGTGTTTATGTTAATTATACTTATACCAAATCAAAAGCTAAAGGAATCACTAATGAAGAAGGCGTTGAAAGAACAGATGTAGGATTACCGGGAGCTGCTCCCCATATGTTCAACGGATCTCTTTCATGGGAAAATAAACGTTTCTCAGCCAGAGTTTCTATGAACTATGCATCCTCTTATATCGACGAATTGGGTGGCACCTCATTTGATGACCGTTACTATGATAAGCAGTTGTTCCTTGATGCTAATGCTTCCTATAAAATTACCAGCCAGCTGAGAGTTTTTGCAGAAGCTAATAATTTAACTAATCAGCCGTTGAGATACTACCAGGGAATTCAAAGCAGAACAACTCAGGTTGAGTATTACAGACCCAGATTTACAATGGGTGTAAAGTTTGATTTTTAATGATTAAAGAAAAAATGACAAAAATAAATAAGAGTATAGCTATATTAACTTTCCCTTTACTGATCAACTGCATTGGGCAAAATCAGTTAGGAAAAAAAATAGTGCCTACTGCTATCACAGAGCAGGTAGGTTATGATACCGATGATCCTGCCATATGGATCAATCATCAGGATGCGTCAAAAAGCATTATCATAGGAACTGATAAAGATTCTAATGGTGGATTATATGTTTTTGATCTGAATGGAAAGATCATCAATAAAGTTCTGGGATTAAAGCGTCCAAATAATGTAGATCTTGAATATGGTTTATCTTTAAATGGAAGTAAAATAGATTTTGCTGCCGTTACGGAAAGAGAAACCAATAGTGTAAAACTTTATTCACTTCCTGATCTCAAGGAAGTGGGCTCATTCACTGTTTTTGATGGTGAAACAGAACGGTCTCCAATGGGAATTTCTATTTATAAGAACCCTGCAACAGATGAAATATTTGCTATTGTTGGAAGAAAGTCAGGGCCTAGTGACGGTTATCTCTGGCAATATAAATTAACAGAAAAAGAAGGGAAAATTACCGGAGAAGTTGTACGGAAATTTGGAAAATACAGTGGACTGAAAGAAATAGAAAGTATTGCTGTAGATGATCAATTAGGATACATTTATTATTCTGATGAGTTATTTGGTGTCCATCAGTATTATGCTGACCCTTCAAAAGGCAATGAAGAGCTTTTGGTTTTTGGAAAAGGAGATTTTAAATCCGATGTAGAAGGAATTTCTATTTATGCCACCTCTCCAACAACAGGATACATACTGGTCTCGAATCAACAGAAAGACACATTCAACGTTTACCTGAGAGAAAACCCTTCGAAAGGAAAAATTGCAGAAGTCCCTGTATCAACCAGTGAAAGTGATGGTTCAGAGGTGACAAATGTGAACCTGGGACCAAAATTTCCAAAAGGGATATTTGTAGCGATGAGCAATGGTAAAGTATTTCATATTTATGACTGGAGAACAGTAGAAGAAAAGATCAAGGCCACCATGAAATAAATTAATCTACACTTTTTTAATCTTGTAAACCATTGTAACTTAGTTGCAGTGGTTTTTTTATAAAGTTTCCATATTTACAATTTCTGAACCTTGCGAACATTTTACTTTACACGTTGTAAAAACAATCACATTTCATGTTCAAAAAGTACCTTAAAATAAAGATCTTAATGATCCTGATATTCTTTAATATCTCTTTTGCTCTTGCTCAAGAAAACAGTAATGCGGTTAAAAATATAGAAAAACAATTGGCTGTACTTGAGAAAGAAAATAATTTAAGCGGAGTCGTATTGATCGCTAAAAATGGTAAACCTATTTTTAAACAAGCCTATGGGATGGCAAATATTGCAGATCATATTCCCAACAAAATCAATACAAAATTCAATCTGGCATCCATGAATAAAATGTTCACGGCAATGGCTGTTATGCAATTGGTACAGGAAGGCAAAATATCGGTTCAGGATTATGTAGGCAAGTACCTCACAGATTATCCTAATAAGACTGTTCATGATTCAGTGACCATTCATCAGTTATTGACACATACTTCAGGGCTGGAAAGTTTTTGGGATGAACACGCTAAACTCGCGAAGGAAAAGTTTAGAAATACTTCCGATTACCGCCCCTTATTTGTTGATAAAAAACCGATTTTTAAACCCGGAACACAAATGCTTTACAGTAATACGGGATATATGATATTGGGACTCATTATAGAAAAACTAACCGGAAAAAATTATTCTGATTATGTAAAAGAAAAGATCTTTGTCCCATTAAAAATGTATGATACAGACGCTTATGAACTCGATGATGCCATCCTCAATATGGCAACAGGATATACGATGTCAGTGGAAAAGCCCGGTCAATGGAAAAATAATACCTTTTTAAATGTTATCAAAGGAACTCCAGCAGGAGGTGGATTTTCAACTGCTGAAGATCTACTCAAATTTGCGGATGCGTTACAGAATAATGTTTTACTCAATAAAAAAAATACCGAAATCTACACCAAAGGTTCTTTAAAATACCGTGATGCCAGGTACGCCTATGGAATCATTGAAAGCGATATCAATGGTCATCGCATTATAGGACATACTGGAGGACATTATGGCATTGCCAATGAACTGATGATCTTTACAGATATGGGATACACCGTGGTAATACTGACCAACGGAGAAGTCGAAAACTATTGGGAAGCAGGTAATTTCATTAAACAACAATTGGCTGGTACAACACCTGCATTGGATAACTTTTTTTACACCAGAAAAGTGATCAGGCAGATTTCTGATCACGGATATGAGTCTGGCAAGAAAATGATATCAGATGATTCCGGTAAGCATGTGTTAAAAGAAAACCTCATAGAAAGATATGGTTACAAATCACTATTTGAAAGGAAAAATCAACTGGCTATAGATTTATTTATAACTAACATTTCCCAATTTCCCGATTCCAGCTACGGCTATTATAACTTAAGTGAAGCCTATAGAATTTCCGGGCAAAAAAAAGAAGCTATCGCCTATTTAAAGTGCTATTTAGAGAAGGAACCTACTGACCAGGATGCAAGAATAAAATACGAAAAACTCGCCCATTAATTATAAACAAACAAGAAGCCTCTACTATTAAGTAAAGGCTTCTTTCCACCAAAAGATATAAATATGAAAAAATATTTATTCAAAAATTTGAAATACTAATAATATCAGTTTCTATTAGTATTAGTTGAAAGTTCTGCTGCTTCGAGCATTATATAATGTAAGTCTGTGTTTTTCACAAAAGGTTTTAGCAATTCACTTCCCGGACCGAACATTGCAAGTTCAACATAATCGCCAGAATGATCCATACTGATCCAGCCAACAGAATTATGCTTTTTCTGAATTTCTGAATAGAGCTTAAATGGGAGCTTTTTATAATTATATAACCCACCTTCTTTTTCAAGGCTGGTGTAGAAATCCAAAAGACTTTTTGCTTCATCATCTGCCAGACTTACTTGATTGGTTTCATAGATCCAGTCTTTCGTCTGCTGAAGGTTGAAATCAGGATGAATGGCATTCAGTATATATTCATTAGTAAATTTATAATTGGCTATACTATTGAAATTTTTAGTGGCATCAGCTCCATAAATCGTTCCTGGGTTAGCATTTCCATGATCCGTTGTGATGATTACCAATGTATTTTTATCTTTTTCGGCAAAGTCAATCGCTACTTTTACAGCATCTTCAAAAGCAAGCTGATCATGGATAAGTGCAGCAACATCATTAGCGTGAGCTGACCAATCCACCTTCCCACCTTCGATCTGAAGGACAAAACCTTCTTTATGATCCTTCATCTGATCGATAGCCGCTTTTGCCATTTCTGCAAGTGTTGGTGTGTTTTGTAAAGCAGTTGTATTTTCCCGATCTATCGTATATGGTAGTGCTCCCGTATTAAAAACCCCTAAAACCTGTTTACTTTTTTCAATCTTCTGCAAATCGGAACGGTCTCTTAAAATTTGATATCCTTTTTGCTGATACAAACCATATACATCTTTCTTATCTTTTCTTTTTGAAGGATTGAAGAATTCATCTCCCCCACCCATCATTACATCAAAGCCTATTTCAGCGTACATTTCGGCTATTTCAGGTTCGGCATTTCTACTGTCAGAATTCACGCAAAAACCAGCAGGAGTAGCATGTGTGATTGTTACAGTGGTTACACATCCGGCTTTCTTACCAGCCTTTTTAAATTTTTGCCAGATCGGAACATACCTCTCACCATTCGCTCCTACATTCAAAACTCCATTTTTTACCCGGAATCCACCTCCAAATGATGAACTGGCTGCTGCAGAATCTGTAACAATAGAACTCGCCGAAGCAGTATCCATTAATGCTCTCGATACTTTATTCTCTTTATACAGATTAACCCAGTTTCCAGTTTTACCAAGAATGTTCTCAGAATACAGATTAGCCATTGCCAACGTTCCGGAACTCATCCCATCACTTACCATAAAAATGATGTTTTTGGCCTTCTTATTGGATTTTGGAATTATCAGGGTTTGATTTGCCAGTAAATCTACCGGATTAATTGTTAACAACCCGGAAAGTAATGCTGATCCTTTTAGAAACTTACGTCTATCCATCTGTATTAAAATTTCGCTTTGCAATATAAATAATAAAAATCAATAATGAAACAATGTTGCATTAAATAATTATGAATTTAGTTTAAATGGAAACTATCAGATATTCTCGGGGAAAGGGTCCTGAAAAATTATTGACTCATCGAACATTATCTTTTCCTCTACCGTGATCAGGCAATTTTCAAGATCATTCATCATTTTTTTCTGATCTAAATTCTTTCCAATAAAAACCAGTTCATTGATCCTGTCACCCCAACTTCTATCCCACCGGCTTTCTATGAATTCCTGATTTTCTATAAATGAAGGATATTGTACACGATTACTCATTGGCATACTCGACCACCATACTCCAGCTTTTTCCAATCTAAAAGATCCACCTGCCTGGGAAAAATTAAGGGCATCATCAGGACGGGAAGCGAGCCAGAACAGCCCCTTAGCACGTAATGCACCTTCTTGATACTGTACATTGAGATATTTCCATAACCTCATTGGATGAAAAGGTTTTTTATTTCTGAACACAAATGAACCAATTCCATATTCTTCAGTTTCCGGTGTATGATGTTCAGCTCGCAGTTCTTTTTGCCATCCTGCCGACTGTTGAGCTTCATCAAAATCAAATAATCCCGTATTCATAATTTCTTTGGGTTGTACCTTTCCAAATTCAGAAGTGATCAGTTTTGCAACAGGATTTAATTTCCGGATCGTTGCTTTCAAAAAATTAACAGTTTCCGTATTTACCATATCCGTTTTGTTCAGGATAATAACGTTGGCAAATTCTATCTGATCGGTCAGAAGGTTTACAATGGTACGGAAATCTCCTTCCATGTCGGTGAGATCACGATCCATTAATCGTTCGTTGGAACCAAAGTCTTTAAAAAAATTAAAGCAGTCTACTACCGTCACCATCGTATCCACATAGCTAAAGGATGAAAGGTCAATTCCACTTTCTTCATCTATAAAACTAAAAGTCTGTGCCACAGGAACTGGCTCACTGATCCCCGTACTTTCAATTAACAGATAATCAAATCTTTTTTCACGCGCTAACCTTTCTACTTCTATCATTAAGTCTTCGCGAAGTGTGCAGCAAATACAGCCATTACTCATTTCCACCAGTTTTTCTTCTGTTCTGGACAGTGTATTTTGATTTTCCACAAGACGTGCATCAATGTTTATTTCGCTCATATCATTAACGATTACAGCTACTTTTAAACCTTCTTTATTATGCAGAATATGATTGAGTAATGTGGTCTTCCCTGCACCAAGAAAACCACTGAGTACAGTTACAGGAAGTTTTTCCTTTGTCATGATAATAGAATTAATGTTTATGATTTTTAAAATTGAGAATATGACCGGTAATTAATCCTACAGCTCCTACATAGATCAATGGAATATGGATTTCATAAATGAGATCAACCAATACCGATATAGAGATTAATAGAATTGAGATCCAGAACAACGATTTCAACCAGAGTTTTGAAACCTTTTTCGTTACTCTGTACACAACCACTCCTCCAATGAAAAGAAAAGCAAGATCAACATAAGGATTATGAGAGATCCCCAGAGGAACAATCATTAATAAAGGAAAAATAATACAATGGATCAAACATAAAACTGCTGCTGAAATTCCTACTGCATCTAAAATTTTTGATTTCATAAATGGATATTTAAGTTTAAAATACTTATCGTAACTTTGTTGCAAATGTAAATATTAAATCTAATTAATGCAACATTGTTGCAATAAAATTATGAAGCAAGTTAGAAATACCCAGGCCAAAACTGAGATATTAAACATTATCAATAATTCAGAAAGCGCATTATCCCACACTGCTATTCAGGAGAAAGTTGGGGATCTATGCAATCGTGTTACTACTTATCGAGTATTGGACCGTTTGGAAGAGGAAGGGAAAATACATAAGATTGTGAATGTAGATGGTGTCGTGAATTATGCCAAATGTCATCATTGTACAGAGAATGATCACTCCCATAATCATATCCATTTCAATTGTGAGAAATGCCAGTCGGTTACCTGTATAGAAAATATAGTTCCGGAAATAACACTACCTAAGCATTTTGTTGCAAAAAGTTACAATTTCGTAGTAAGCGGAATTTGTCCGAAATGTTATCAAAATTAACCTTTGATAACGTAAATAAAGTAAAATATCTATCAGCTGTTAAAGATTTTTTTATCTATTTTTGATTTAAAGCATTTCAGTACAGAAAGTACCCGAAAAGTATGGCAGTCACAAATATGAAAAAAATAAATTTTTCAAAAATCTTCAAGTTGGTTCGCTGGAAGGAAGTTTTAGCAGTTGCTATCTTATTACTGGCATTTGTATTTTTCCGAAGTGAAAGACATGAGCTGGCTACTATTGGTCCTGAGCTTCAAAATGCAAAATTAGGTTGGATCTTAATTGGAGTATTATTAGCCTTCATTTATGTTCTTCTTCAAGGTTTAATGTATGTAACGAGTTTTCGCGCTACAAAATTAAATGTAAGTATATCAGATGCTACAAGTTTATTTTTAAAACGAAACTTCCTAAGTGTATTTCTTCCTGCCGGTGGCGTCAGTTCACTTGCTTATCTTCCCCGAAACATTAGAACGAAAGGTTATAAGTCTTCGAAAATCCATCAGGCCAGTGCCATATATGGATTTGTAGGCTTACTGACAGTAGTACTGGTTGGGATTCCATTAATCGCTTATGCAGTTTTGATCAATAAAAACTTTAATGACAGCTGGGTTGGTATTTTAGTTTTAGTGGCAATACTTATTGGCAGTTATCTCATTTTCATTTCTTTCCGGAAGAAAAATTCCTTCTACCAATTCCTTGATAAGAAATTCCCAAAATTTATCAGCACAGTTGATGAAATATTTAGCAATGAAATCGATAAAAAGTACTTTTGGATTACTATTCTGGTTTCTATTTTTATTGAATTTTGTGGTGTTTTCCATCTTCTGATCGCTATGTATGCATTTGGAGTTCCTGCTTCATTTTCTGCGGCAGCAATATCGTATGTTGTTTCAATTTTATTAATGATCGTATCTCCTTTTCTTCGTGGTTTGGGGGCTGTGGAATTTTCTCTCACCTATATCCTTGCCAATTTCGGATATAAGCATGCCGATGGTTTAGGAATTACATTGCTTTATCGGTTTTTTGAATTTTGGATCCCTTTGATTCTGGGAATAGTAGCTTACCTATGGGGTGGAAGAAAACTATTTGCTCGTATTTTACCTGTAATCATGATCTTTTTATTAGGTATTATTAATATCCTTTCTGTAATTACACCAGCATTAACAGATCGTCTTCATATTCTGAAAAACTATTTACCCTGGGAATTGATCCATATTTCCAAGATGATCACACTTATTTCAGGAGTATTGCTTTTGGCGACTTCTGCCAATCTTTTTAGAGGTTATAAAAGAGCTTGGTATTTTGCTGTGATCCTTACCATCTTCTCTATTGTTTTTAATTTATCAAAAGCTCTGGATTATGAAGAAGCCTTGTTTTCAGCATTCACTTTAGGCCTGTTATTATATACCAGAAAAGAATATATTTTCACGACTAAAATCGTTTCTTTACAAAAAGGATTTAGCTGGTTTTTAGGGATCTTTACCGTCATTTTAATTTTCAATTACCTTAGCTTCTACTTTATAAGCAAATCTCATTTCGGTATAGATTTTACAAAAGAAGAGGCTCTGTATTACACATTACATACATTTTTATTATTCAAAGATTCCGGACTTACCCCGCTTACAGGGTTTGCAAGGGATTTTCAGAACCTCAACTATATTCTTGGGGTTATTTCCTGGTTGGTACTTATCTTTTCATTTTACAGGACCCACTCCCGTATTGAAAAAGATGACAAAGAGAGCCATATGAATGCCCAACATCTTGTAGAAGAGTTTGGAGCTTCTTCATTGGACTATTTTAAACTGACCAAGGAAAAACAGTTTTACTTTTCAGAAGAAATCAATGGCATGGTATCCTTCCGGACAGCAAACGGATTCGCTGTCGTATTAGAAGATCCTGTTTGTGCTGAGCAAAATAAGACAGATCTGATTAATGAATTTGATCAATACTGTAAGAATAATAACCTAAAGACCTGTTATTACAGAGTAGGTGAAAATGGAATCGTTTATTTTAATCCTTTAAAAAAACAAAAATTATTTATTGGTCAGGATGCAATTGTAGATACAGAAAAGTTTAGTCTGAGTGGGAAAGACAGGAAAACGATTAGAAATGGAATTAATGCTGTTGAAAAATCAGGTTATACCACAACAATACACTATTCTCCTCATAATGAGGATATGATAGATCATATTCAAAGGGTTTCCGACGAATGGTTAAGAGAGTTTGATAAAAAAGAAATCGTATTCGCTGAAGGGATGTTTGATCGCGAAGTTGTAAAAAATCAAGATCTTATTACCATTTTTGATGTCGATGGTATGTGTGTTGCATTTTTAAATATCATTCCACATTGTGCCCCTGATGAATGCAGTTATGATATGATCAGAAAAACTGAAAATGCGCCGAATGGCAGTGTAGATGTTTTAATTGTGAAACTTATAGAATATGCTAAAAGTAAAAATCTAAAGTTTGTCAATATGGGAATGACCCCAATGGCAGGAATAGAACAGACCAACAATACGGCTGAAGATATTATGAAATTTGCCTATCAAAGAGTAGGAAGTTTTAAGCATTATCAAACACTGAGAAACTTTAAAGAAAAGTATGCTGATATCTGGGAAAACAAGTATCTGGTGTACAACAATGATTTTGAATTACTTCAAATCCCGACGACATTAAGTAAAGTGATGAAACCACAAAAAAATGAAGAATAAGCTGCAAAAACTGATAAGAATTTTATCTATATTGACATTAGCTTTTTTTTTCGGCTGTCAGAAAGATAATGATTTTAGGATCACGGAATGGAACTCCAATACCAATAAACCCATCATCTTTTTTATAAGTGGGGATGCTGGTTTTAATACGTTCACAAAGAGCTTAGGGACGAATCTTCATACACTGGGTTATGATGTATTTGCTTTAGATACAAAATCTTATTTCTGGAACAAAAAAACTCCGGAACAAACCTCTTTAGACATTGAGAATTGTATTAAGGAGAAGTTACATGGACGAAAAAATCAACACGTCGTTTTATTAGGGTTTTCATTTGGTGCTGATGTTACTCCCTTTGTATATAACCGTTTTACCACCAGCTTAAAAGAGAAGATTCAAAAAGTTTTTATTATGGGCCCTTCAAAAAGTAATGATTTCAAGATCCATCTTGATGAGTACTTCGGATTTGAACCTAAAGGCAGCCTCCAGGTGATCCCTGAAATCAATAAAATGGGCACAGTTCCCGTAATGGTTGTCTTAAGTGATTTTGAATTTACCCGTTTTCCCTACCGGACAATAACCCTGGGAGCCAATTACAGGATGAAACATATAGCTGGAAATCATCATTATGGAAATAATACCAAAATGCTGGCGAATTTCATCAAGAGTAATTTATAACTTGCATAATACTGAAGCTAAATCCTGAGCCTTTACTTAATATATCTTTCTGGATACTATAATCTAAAATTTAATTTATTACTATTCATAAGAACTTATGAATAGCTGAACATATGGTATTTTGTTTAAGTGATCAAAAAATTGAGAGAAAAATAATATCTTAGTTGAATGAAATATTTAGAAAAAATTCAAGGATTATTACCATTAGGGTATTTATATCTTATTATTCTTGGACTTTTAAAAGAAAGTATTCTTTTTTATCAATTGGGAATAAATATTTTAAAATACTCATCTATTACAGATATCCTCATCAGTCCGATTGCTGATATGACATCAAGTCCTATATTGATTATAATAATAATTTCTGTCGTCCTTTTTTTCTTTTTATTTCAGGTAGTCCTGATCAGGAACAGAGATAAAAACTGGAGCAAGAAGCTACTAGGAAGCTATAAAATAAATCCTGAAAGTGATAAAAAAGAGTTGCAGAAAACCATGATTCCGATCTTTTCTATACTTGTAGCCATTGAACTTCTTGCCTTATTCGTTGGATTGGGAATAGGACAAGGCAGCATTATTAAAAAAAGAATAGAAGCCCAAAACCTAAAATACAATTATACAATCACTTCTGAATCCAGTGAACCGACTGACATCTATATGATCGACATTAATAGTACTTACTATTTTTATGTAACAAAAGGAGATCAACAAATCAAAATAGCTCCTGTCGGAAAAATTAATAACCTTGAAGTCATCAAAAAAAAATAAAATGAAAAATAAACCTATAACCGAATACACAAACGAGGAACTCATCAACAATGAAAAGAAAAGTAAAGCAGTAACCACCTTGCTGATGGTTTCAATCCCGATACTATTCTTAAGTAATATGTTTTTAATATTCAAAAATGGATTTACTGCCCTCACTGTAATTCCTATCGCCCTGCTCCCTATTTTAATCCTAAATATTAACAAGTGGAATCAATTAAAAAAAGAAAAGGCGAATAGAAATTTATAAAAGATAAAAAAGCCGCCCAGAATTATAAGAGGTATTAAAGAAATACCGGATCAATATTATTTTTTATGTACATATTTTTCCAATCGGTGTAAACCTTCCTCCAAAACTTGTCTTGGACAGGCGATATTTATGCGTAAAAAACCTTCTCCAGAGCTTCCGTACATGGTACCTGAATTTAACCAAAGCTTTTCTTCTTTAAATAAAAACTTGGAAAGTTCATCTGATCCTTTACCTAAAGTATGACAATCCAGCCATACAAGATAAGTCGCCTGTAAGTCACTAACCAATACATTTGGCAGATATTCCTTGCAAAAATATTTTAGATATAAATAGTTGGCATATACATATTCTTTTAGTTCTTCCATCCAATTTCTACCCTGATTATAAGCTGCTATTAAAGCTTCAACGGCGAATGGATTAATGGTAGTTGTTTCCTGTATTGTAAGTATTTTCTCAATCCGTTTTAAGATCTCCTGATCTTTGGAGATAACATAAGATACAGGCAGGCTGGATAGATTAAATGTCTTACAGGGCGAACCACAGGTAACAGAAACCAGATCATAATTTCCTGCAACAGAAACAAACGGAATATGCCGATGATTTTTATAAACCAGATCAGCATGGATTTCATCTGAAACTACCATTACTTGATGTTTTGTGCATATGGAAGCTATTTTCTCCAGTTCTTCACGTACCCAAACTCTACCCACAGGGTTATGAGGACTGCATATTAACAGCATTTTAGTTTGTGGATCTGAAGCTTTCAATTCCAAATCAACAAAATCTATTTGATAATTTCCATTTTCATAGATCAAATGGTTATCAACTGTATTGCATTCACAGTTTTCTATAAGCGTAAAGAAATGATTGTAGACAGGTGATTGAACAATAATATTATCCCCCGGTTGAAGATGGGCTCTGATAATAGCTGAAAGTGCGGGGATCATTCCGGGAACTGGTAACAGCCACTCTTTTTTCAAGATCAGCTGATGGCTTATTTCCCACCAATTGATAATAGAATCATAAAATGCTGAAGGAATAATACTGTAACCAAATATTCCTTGTTCAACCTTCCTTGAAAGAGCTTTTATAACTTCAGGAGGTGTTTTAAAATCCATATCAGCTACCCACATTGGCAATACATTTTCATCAGCAACCTTATCCCATTTTATAGAGTTCGTTCCTCGTCTTGGTATTATTTCGTCAAAATTATAGTTCATGTAATTAAGGAGTGTCTAAATAGTTTTTAAGATCTGAAATAGTTTTTATTTTTAATTTCTGAGACTGTTCTCTACGCATCATTAAAGCATAAGAATTATTAAAACCCAAAGGTTTCAGCCATTCAATTCCATATTGTTTTTTAAATTCTGAATTGACATAATCATAGGTTTTTTCCGCACTCTGACTTACATTTTTAATGGTTGATTCCGTTGGCTTTAGAAGCACTAAAAGTCCGGTGCCTGTATATTCAGGATAAAAATCGATCGCATCATTCGTCAGAGCATCGAAACATATTTTAGTTCCTCCCAATCCGGTCTTCGTTTCAACCTTATAATCGGTATAGCCTTCAAGAAGCATTTTATACATTTCTGTAAGAATATACTGCTCGCCAAAAATTTTTGATCCGATCCTTATGGTTCCGCCGCTACCTTTTCTTGGGGTCTTTAATAATCCATTTTTTCTTAGAAAATCTTTAGCAATTTTTTCCGGCGTCTGGTGTAAATAGTCCGATCTGTAATTAAGATCCGTCATAACGGAATCATTAAATTTTCCAGCCAACAAATTTAAAACTTCTTTCAATTGGGGAAATTTTTGTAATGTTTTTGTTTTGATGATTGGTGCTGCAAAATAAGGTGGAAATATTTTTTTATCATCATTTAAAACATAGAGATCAAAAGCCTTAATTCTGCCATCTGTAGAATAACCACTGATAACATCCAGTTCTTTATCATAAGCAGCTTTGTACATAATAGCATCACTTACAATGGTAGGCTTCGCATTCAGTCCATACACTGATCTCAAACCGATATCTCCATCCTGTCGTCCCATAAACTCCGGCGTAAAACCTGCTTTAAGTTTGTTCCCGGAATTTGAAGTTAGTACATAGAATCCAACAACGACAATCAGTATTAAGGGAATGATAAATAAGATCTTACGAAGTCTTCGGTAACCTGTCTTTTGTAAAACAGCAATCAGCTGATCTAATATAATAGCAAGTAAAGCCGCTGGAATGGCACCTGCAAGGATCATATTGGTATTATTCAGTGAAATACCACCGAATATAAATTCACCTAATCCTCCTGCCGCAACAAATGAAGCTAATGTAGCCACTCCAACATTGATAACAGCAGCGGTCCGTATTCCTGCAATGATAACGGGCATTGCTAAAGGAAGTTCAACTTTGAAAAGAAGCTGTTTCCTATTCATTCCCATTGCTTTCGCCGCTTCAATAACTGCAGGGTCAACTCCCGTAATTCCTGTGTAAGTATTTCTGATAATTGGTAAAAGCGCATAGATCAGTAAAGCTACAATTGCCGGGGTTGCTCCTATCCCAAAAGCAGGAATCATAAATCCAAGCAAAGCAATACTGGGAACAGTTTGTAAGATACCTGCAGTTCCAAGAACAGGATTGGCAAATAATCTCTTCCTTGCTATCAATATTCCCAGGGGAACTCCAACTACGATCGCCAATAGTAATGACACAAAAGTCAATCCAAGATGTTGTACAATTTGAATCAGGAGTTTATCTTGTTGTTCGACAATAAATTGCCATAGACTTTGTTGCGTCATTCGGTCTGCACTTTTCTATAAATATTGAATGCTTCTGTTAATTTTTCATACTGTTCTGTATAGCTTTTATCAGCACTTAGCTTTTGTAAAATATTCCATACGTTTTCAGTTTTATTAAACCTTCCATTTAGTATTTGAGAATCGGCAAGAAAGGGTCGGACATTCTCTAAGCTGGCTACTTTATACTCCAGTAAAAGCCTGTTTTCTGCAAAAAAATCTTTTACAAAATCGTTCTCAGGGCGATAAAGCATTTCCATCGGAGTTCCTATTTGAATAATTTGCCCTTTATCCATCAAACAAATCCTATGCCCCAGTTCAAACGCTTCCTGCACGTCGTGAGTAACAAGAATGATGGTTTTATTTTTAAGCTCTTCAAGTGATTTAAATTCAGAATGAATGTCTGCTTTTGTTATATTATCCAATGCACCAAAAGGCTCATCCATTAATAGTATGGGAGTATCTGCAATTAAAGCTCTGGCAATGCCAACACGCTGTTGCTGTCCCCCACTTAATTCCTGAGGAAAACGAGTTAAAAGATCTTCGGGTAAATGAAGCTTATGTATTAACTCCCCGGTTCTGCTCTGGATCTTTTTTTTCTCCCATTTCAGCAACTCCGGAACTACAGCTATATTCTGTCGAATCGTATAATGGGGAAACAACCCTGAATGCTGCATAACGAAACCTATATGCATCCGGAGTTCTTCAACCTTCTTATCGCGAATATTTTCTCCGTTAATAAATATATTACCAGAATCAGCTTCTATCAGACGATTGATCATTTTTAGAGTCGTTGTTTTTCCGCAACCACTAGTTCCCAGAAGTACTAATATTTCCTTGTCATTCGCTTGAAAAGAAATGCGGTCGACAGCAGTTCGTTCGTCAAAATTTTTAGTTACTGATTCTACTTTAATCATAGTTTAAGACTTATTTCGCCAATCTGATTCCTGTGAACTGCCAGCGTAGATTCGCATGAAAGAAATTACGATATGTATTTCTGCTGTGCCCCTTTGGTGTTGCTTCTGAGGCACCTCGTAAGACCATTTGGTTTACCATAAATTTTCCATTGTATTCTCCTACTGCACCAGCTTCTTTTTTAAATCCCGGGTAGGGTAAATAGGCACTTCCAGTCCATTCCCAACGGTTTCCCCACGGAAATTCTTCAGAAGCGACTTCCCACTCGGCTTCGGTAGGTAAACGCATTCCTTTCCAGGCAGCATAAGCTGCGGCTTCGTAGAAATTAATGTGACAGACCGCTTCTCCGGGATCTAATTCCTGTAAACCATCTAAAGTATAATACATCCATTGGCCTTCAATAAAATGCCAATACAAAGGAGATTTTATATCATTTTGTTTTACCCAGTCCCAACCTTCAGCATGCCAATGCCTGAAATCAGTATACCCGCTATCATTTATAAATTCCAAGTATTCACCATTGGTAACTGCCCGATCACTTATTTCAAAATCCTGAAGATAAACTTTATGTCTCCCTAACTCATTATCGAAACAAAAACCATTACCATTAAAACCAATTTCATAGATCCCTTCATTAAAATGGATCATTTTCCCTATACGTAGGTTTTCCTGTTTTACACCTGAATCTTTTCTATAAGCAGGAAATAAAGGATTATGTCCAAGAATATATTTGATATCGGTAAGCAAAAGTTCCTGATGTTGCTGTTCATGATTTAATCCAAGTTCTAAAAGGGACTCAATAGATTTACTCATTGATTCACTTTGAAGGAAAGCTTTCATTTGCTGATCAACATATTCTCTGTATTGGTAAACATCAGCAACTGAGGGACGGCTCAGATTACCTCGATCGGTTCTGATAACACGTGCTCCGATGGTTTCATAATAACTGTTGAAAACAAAATTATATTGGGGATCAAAAACCTCATAACCTGGAAAATTGGGTGACAATATAAAAGTTTCAAAAAACCAGGTGGTATGTCCTAAATGCCATTTTGGCGGGCTAACATCTACAATAGGCTGCACCACAAAGTCTTCAATTTCCAATGGGGCACAAATTGCTACGGAATGGTTTCGAATATCCGTATATTTCTTTACTACATCAATAATCTTAGGATTTGCTATCATCTTTTTAGATTTTAATTATTATTTCACTTTCCAAACGGAATCTATAAACCATTTTTTTGAGTCTCTTATTTCTCCCTTGATCTCAAAACCCGCTTTTTCTGCTAATTCTTTGATATCTGTTTCTGAAAACTTTTGTGAAACTTCCATATCAATCAGCTCATTTTCTTTAAACGATATTACTGCATGATCAATGGTTACAACCTGATCGATAAGACTTACAAGATAACTTCGGCATGCCCCACTAACAGGGTCGTATGTCTGATAATGCTGAAATTGCTTAAGGTCAAAATCGGCATCAAGTTCACGATTAATGCGGGTAAGAAGATTAAGATTAAATGACGCTGTTATACCAGTCTTATCATTATAGGCATTTAAAATAGTATGTGGATTTTTCTTTAGATCAAAACCTACCAATACCCGATCTCCTGATGCAAGATGTTGTTTTAGACCTGAACAAAATGAACGCGCCTCATCAAGTTCCATATTTCCGATATTACCACCTAAAAACAATATCACCTTTCTTCTTGAGGAAAGTGAAGCTGCTTTATTTAACATTTCGAAATACTCACCTTCTAAGCAGACTACTTTTAATTCCGGTAGGCTTTCATTTAATTTCTGATCCAGAATTGAAAGGATATTACCTGAAATATCAATAGGCATATAGGTAAAATCCAAGCCTTTTTTTACCATGTATTTCAAGAGGTGCGTTGATTTCATGGCATCACCGGCACCAAGTTCAATAAGATCGAATGGTTGATCATCAAAGGCAATAAGATCAGCAATATCCGATGTTTTATTTTGAAATATATCCAGTTCACATTGGGTAAGATAATATTCCGGCATTGCCATTATTTTCTGGAAAAGATGATCCCCAATTTCATCATAAAAGTACTTTGAAGATAATCTCTTACGATCACTATCCAGTCCTTTTTTTACATCGAGGAAAAAGTTTTCTGTCTTATTGTGATTATTTTTTATTTGAGAATTGGTGTTTAAATTCATTTTACGTTTTCATTATAGTTCGGTAAGCACTACTTATTTACCGCTATCTACATTACTCCTCATAAAAGTTTGTGCTTGAATTATATCATTATAATTAAATGTATACATATTTTTTGATTTAGCAATTCCGTTTTTAGTCTTTTTAAGAAAATCATGAAAATTTAAAATATCAATCATAAAAGTAAAGCCTGCAAAAACATTATTATTCATCTTACCTTTTTGAAAAATAATTATCTAGAAAACAGTATTATGAGCTCCTAAATAAGGTTCTAAAATAAAAACAGCATATACATTTAAAATATCGTTTTAATATTTTATTTTTAGCGCTATAATTCGATGCACAATTCTTATATATTTATAGCATGTTCTATTTAGCGGGAATCTTTATTGCTTATTTTTCTTCTTTTCTCATTTTAGGGAAGAAAAAGAAAGTAAGTGCCGATTATATATTATCATTATGGTTCTTAATTATTGGTATCCATCTGACTTTATTTTTTTTAATTTTCTCCGGAAAATATATACAGATTCCTTATCTACTTGGTTTGGAAATACCCCTACCTTTGATTCATGGGCCTATTTTATATGTTTACATTTTGAGTCTGACAAAACAGAGACCCCATAGATACCTTTGGAGTTTACATTTTTTACCTGTGCTGGCTATTTATCTTATTTTATGGGATTTTTTCAGACTTCCTCCAAAAGAAAAAATTTCAGTTTATCAGAATGGAGGTCTTATGTATCAGGAGTTAAGAAAGAACATTAATGTATTAATTTATTTATCAGGATTTTTATACATCTGCTTAAGTATTTTTTCATTGCAGAAATATAAAAAGAACATTGCAAAACAGTATTCAAATATTGAAAAGATCAATTTAAACTGGGTATATTATCTTATTATAGGAATTTCAGTAGTCTGGATCTTAATTATTCTAAAAGATGATACCATTACCTTTACATCAGTAGTTGTCTTTGTATTGCTTGCTGCTTATTTTGGAATTAGTAAAGCAGGTATTCTGAATTTACCCGAGATAAAAACCAATATAGAAACAGAAAACATTCCTGAAGAAAGTGAGATTTCTGTTAAATATCAAAAATCCTCATTAAGTGAGGAGGCGATACGGATGATCTATGAGAATCTGGCTTATAAAATGAAATCTGAAAAGCTTTTTAAAGATCCGGAACTCAACTTAAATACGATTGCATCTACACTAGAAATCCATCCCAACATTCTTTCCCAGGTCATCAATTCTATTGAAAATAAAAACTTCTATGATTACATCAACACACAAAGAATTGAAGAATTCAAAAGAATAGCGGTTTTGCCCGAGAATCAAAAATTCACTATTCTTTCTTTAGCTTTGGAAAGTGGATTCAATTCTAAGACTTCTTTTAATAGAAACTTTAAAAAATATGTAAAATGTTCACCCCGTGATTTTTTAAAGGAACAAAATTTAGATATGGAATAATTAATTTCCATCCACTAAGGGATTTTTTCTGCTGTACTGTTACTTTAGTATCAACTTCCATTCTGATACTTTTCCTTTCCATCATCACATCGTTTTTCTTTTTTGATATCAACATAGGAATCATTTTTTTCTTTTACCATCAATCTTACCAATTAAGAATTCTTATTTTAACTATGGAAGGAACAAGTCTATAGAAATTAGTCTTTTTTTTTCATAAAATTAGTTCCACCTTACGTTTTGGAGCATGTACCTTTTAAATATTCTTCATTTTTGCTAAAACTTTAATCTGTTAAAAGCACTGAAGTTGAATCATTTAAATTACTTTTTGTCATGAAAAACCTCTTATTTATTATTCTCGTTATTTGCGCATTGTTAGTAGGTGCATACCCTCTTATTTATGTATTTGTTGATCACAAACATACCTTTTTAGGCTCTAAACCTCTTGAAATTCTAAACAACCCGGTATGGAGATTTTCATTTTTTTGTCACATCATCTTTGGTGCTGTATCCCTTTTCATCGGATGGAGACAGTTTGGGGCTAAATTTCGAAATAAGCATCTTTCACTACACCGATTAATTGGCAAAACATATATACTATCGGTTATTATAAGTTCATTATCAGGAATTTATATTGGCATTTTTGCCCATGGAGGAATTGTTTCATCAATGGGATTTGTTAGCCTGGGAATCGTTTGGTTTATAACCACTGTTATTGCATTTTTAAAAATTAAAAATGGAGATATCAGGCAACATCAGAATTTTATGACCTACAGTTACGCCTGCACTTTTGCGGCTGTAACATTAAGGATATTATCACCATTATTAAAATTAGTCATAGAAACTCCGGGACTGTCATATCATATCGTTGCCTGGTTATGTTGGATTCCCAATCTGATGTTTGCTTACTATATCAATAGAAAACGTTCGTACAAAAGTGCTATTCTTGAATAAAAAAATTCGTAGAGGAAGCTTTAATATAAAGTATCTGGATTACAATCCGATAGTAACAAATTTAAGCCTTATAAATGTATATTTGTATCCATTGAATTTTATGTTTTTGTCATATTTGAGTAAATATTTTACAATTATGAAAAAGAAGCTTTGCCTACTGCTTATACTATTTTTCTCTTATGGATTACATGCCCAAAGGTTTTATACTCTTGATGACGACGGTCCATATATTGATAGTCTTACACAGGTAATAAAATCAACAAAGTCAGATAGCATAAGGGGAATTAGCAGCTTCAAGCTGGCTGACCTGTTCAGAAGAAGTAAGAAAAATGAATTATCAGATCAGTATCTTCTTATGGCCAACAAGATCGCCCCAAAATATCCTTTTTTAAAAGCCGTTGCCATATATTATAATGCGGCAGGATTAGTAAGTAAAGGTGATTTTGACAACTATGCAAAGCAATTGAAACTGGCTGATAGTGAGCTTAAGAAATATAAAACCAAGGACTCGTATGTCTTGCGGGCATTCATCCTAAAAAATCTATCCCTTGTCTATGTCCTTCAAAATAATGAGGTGGAAGGAATGAAAGTTTTGGTTAATGAGGCTATTCCTTTGGCAAAAAAAGGCGGTGATCTGGAGGTTCTAAGTATTTTATACAAATCCGTTGCCGTTATTTTTATGAATAGTGAGGAAAGGGTTAAAGCTAACAGCTATTTGAAAACAGCTAAAGAATATATCGAGCAAGCAAACACCTCTTCTTACAGCTATCTGGAAACTAAGGCGGACATCTATATCGTAGACGTTGAAAATCTTTGTTTTCTTACCATGACAGCCGAAGCAAAAAAATCACTTGATAAGGCATATAACATTATAAAAAAACATCCTAATTCAAATCTAAGTGGAAGTTATTATACTGCTGAAGGTTATTATTTTTATAAGATAGGACAATTTAACAATTCTCTAAAAAGTTATGATAAAGGTATTGTTAATAGTACCCTTCATAAGGATGTACTTCTAACTAACCGTTTAAAGTTTTCCAAATATCTGCCTCTGAAAGCAATGAACAGACTGGAGGATGCTAAAGATCTTTTGCTCGATCTTATTGGAACTACAACTAATTTTGCTATTGATCAGAGAAACTTTACTAAAGAGCTGGCATTTATTTATGAAGGTCTGGGAGATACTAAAAATGCCTATAAATATCTTTCAAAATACACTGCAATTAATGACAGTTTGAATATTAGTGAATCAAAGGGGAAAATAGCAGCACTGGAAGCTAAATTCAACAAAGTTGAAAACGAAAAAAAAATCAGTATGCTCGAGGCACAGCGTGAACGTGACCGCTTGGTAGCCCAAAACAACAAACTATACTATAGTTTATTGTTTGCTATTTTAGTGATATTGCTGTTATTGGTCATTTTCCTATGGATCAATTCAAAAAATCAGAAAAAAATAGCTGCCCAGCAGTCTCAAAATTATACCCAGAATATAGAGTCTCTGAAAAATCAGAAAGAAATAGATGTAATGCAGGCAATGATCCGGGGAGAAGAGGATGAGCGTAAAAGAATAGCGCGAGACCTTCATGATGGTATTGGAAGTATGCTTTCCTCATTGAAGATTCGTTTTCTGAAGGTAAGTAAATCCTCAGAACCTGCCCCACCTATCGAAATTGAAAACATAAATAATCTTTTGAACAATTCCATTACAGAATTACGACAGATTTCTTTTAATCTTATTCCTGAGACACTTCTTAAATTGGGACTTGAACATGCATTAAGTGATTTATGCCATATGCTGGAAACAGATGAGATCCACATCTACTTCCAGTCTAATGAAATCAAGAACAATATCCCTGAAAACATTCAGATCATGATTTACAGGATCGTTCAGGAGCTGCTTAATAACGCTTTGAAACATTCTTCGTGTACAGAAATTCTGGTAGATTGTAGCCAGAATGAATCTCAGTTTTATATTACTGTTGAAGATAATGGTATTGGATTCGATACCACACAGATCAATGACTTTACTGGACAGGGTTTAAAAAATCTTAAAAACAGAGTGGAGTTGCTTAGTGGAAAAATGGATATTCATTCTTCACAGAAAAACAGCACGATCTTTAATATTGAACTATCTATTTAAATTCCGATGACTATGACAAAACCATATAAAACAATAATCGTTGATGATCATCCCATAATTACTGAAGGGCTACAGCTGCTTTTTTCAAACTCAGAAGATATAGAGATCGTCAAAAGTTTTAAAACTGGTGAAGCGCTTTTAAAATATGACAATCTAAATAAAATTGATATTATCCTGCTGGATATATTTCTTCCTGATATCAATGGCATCGATCTGTGTCTAAAAATTAAAAAATTACATCCTAAAACTATTATTTTAGCAATAAGCAGCCAGTCAGAGCGCAGTATTATTTTGCAAATGATAAAAAACGGAGCTCAGGGATATCTGTTGAAAAGCGCCTCAATGGAAGAATTTAAAGACTGCATCAATAAGGCTGCATCCGGACAATTAGCATTCAGTGATGAGGTTGAAAAAATAATTGAAAAGACCAGTATCTATGATCTAAAGACTGTTCCCAGATTGACCCAAAGGGAAAAGGAAATCCTACAGCTTTTAGCGGAAGGAAAATCAACTCAGGAAATATCTGACATTCTATTTTTAAGCTATCTCACCGTACAGACACACAGAAGAAACTTACTGAATAAGTATGGAGTTAGGAATGTTGTTGAGCTTTTAAAATTCGCTAAAGATAATGGGTTGTAACTCTGCAGTTACCAAGGCCACTACTCTATTTCACAGAATATATAACAAAAAAGTACTATCCAAGGGATAGTACTTCACCACCATAAATAAAAACAATTACTGTTTACTGATTTTTTTCGAAATAGTTTTTCCGTTTTTAAGCTCTCCTTGCACAATGTATATTCCATTGGGAAGGTTTGCCACATCAATTATTTTGTGATTTGGTGTTTTTCGAACAACTTTTCCATCAAGACTTATAATGTTAATATTTTTGATGTCTTCATTTGATTTTATGGTTATAGATTGTGTTGCCGGATTAGGATAAATAACAATCTCATCTTTTGTGCTATCCAAATCTACAGTAGATAGCGTAGAGGAAGATGTAAAATAAGCTAAAGATGGTTGAGTGGTGGTCTGACCATTAATTGTAAAGGTGTTAAATGCGACAGTAAGAACGGGACCATTACTTTCAGTAACCCATTGATAGGACTCATTAACATAGTTAAATGTTGCTCCGCCACTGGCTTGAGATCCATTTCTTATTCTTTTTATTCTAAGCGCATTGGGAAAGGTTCCATTTGGAGTGATAACGGTACCATAACCATCCACTTTAAAACTTTGCTGTCCTGTTTCAGTTGTTCCTGGTGTGCTAAACTGATAGGTATCTGTAAACTCCTGCAGATAATTTACAGGAAACTTATAGTTGATCAAAGGATCTGAATATGTCATGGTTACATTTCCCATTCCACTAAAATTACCGATCGTAGTTGCTTCGGCATCGCTATTAAGTAAATAGTCGTAAGTATCGCTTCCCACAAGTTCAGAAAGTCTGTTAGCAGTTGGAAATCTTGAACAATTTGTCTGCCCTGGACATGGATAAATTTTTGTTGTTATGACAGGAGTTCCTACATAAGAAGAAAAATTCCATGTCTGTCCAGCTCCCGATGGTCCAGGACTTAATGTGCCTGTAGAAACATCAGCATGATAAACATTAGTGGTAACATTAATTTTATCAAGAGCAAGCCTGGTTACAGTAGGCTGTGCAGCAATCCCGATTCCCATTAATATTAAAGAAGTAAAGATTAATTTTTTCATTATGTATTTATTTTGGTGTTCTATTAGATAACTTTATATCCTGAATTATTCTAAAAATTTAAAATAGGAACAGGTTCTGATGTCACTTACTGTTTCATAAGTTATAGGACAAATTTATCCCGATAAAGACCGCTATCCAATACCTGTAGCAGTGTATAATTCTTTACCTGATATCAGGTAGTCGTGAAAAAATAAATTTTTAACAAACTGACAAACAATAGTTTACACATTTCACAATTAATTCTGTCTAGTTAAATACTTTTCATTGATATCTGTATACTAAATAAATTTATTACTTTCACTCTTCTAAAAATAATTCGTTTATGATACCTTTATCAAAAATTTAACTGATAAAAAGGATTGGCAAAATATTCAAAGTTGTATCAGTTGTAAACAAATTATTATTACTTCAAACTATTTAAATAGATGAAAAAAGCAGGAATTATTGGTTGTGGTTGGTTAGGTTCAAAGATTGCCGAAGTACTCTCAGAAAACTTTGAAATTTATACTACTACGACGACTCCGGATAAAGCAGAACTATTGATATCAAGAGGCTTCCATCCTCATATTATAAACTTCCCTGATTATCTACTGACTGAAAAACACAGACAATGGCAGGTTATTAATGATCTTGAGGTATTAATTATTACCATTCCACTTTCTGGAAAAAGCTGCTGCCCCAGCTCATTGTACAATAGGATTCAAAATTTGCTTTCTTTTATCGGGGATTTTAGTGGCCAGATATTCCTCATGAGCTCAACCGGTGTTTATCCTGATCTTTCCCAGGAATTTACAGAAGAAAATATATCTCCTGATGATATTTCAGGTGAAAGAACGATAAAAAACAGATATCCACAGGTTAACATTCTAAGATTAGCGGGGCTGATGGGAGGTGACAGACTTTTAAGCAAGTATCATGTGTCGAACTTAGAGTTTTTTGCTAATCATATTCATTATGTTGATGTATGTTCGGTAATTGAAAAAATGATCGAGCAGGAATCACAATCCAAAATTTACAATGTAGTTGCACCACTCCATCCTGCAAAATCAGAAGTGATCAACGCTCAAAAAAGCATTGACAGTATAAAAGAAATCGGAGAGCCCATAGGGAAAAAAATCTCATCTTCTAAATTAATTTCAGAATTGGATTTCGTATTTAAATATCCGGATCCCAGATATTTCCATGAATTAAGTTCAAAAGAATAGCAAGAAGGATTAAATCTAAACACCAATCACCATATATCATGAACGAAGACAATCAACTATGGAAAAAATTAAAAAAATGGCTTCAACCATTAAAAGCTTCAGTAACTCCTAACCGAGCAACATTAAAAGCCGCTGGCTTTGGCATTCTTATCAGTTCAGTCATCTTTTTTATTTTGGTATCGGCTGACAAATTTTTACCGGCTATAGGTTTTGGTAATTTCATTTTGTTTATACTGATTTCCTTTTTAGTAAGTTATTTTATAGGCTGTATACTTAGCTGGATAGCCGGTTTAATCGGCAAAACACCCCCAAACTTCAGGCAGGCTATAGGTTTTTTATTATTCTTTTTCTTTTATTTAATTCTAATCACTACTACTTTCCGTTGGGTGCTTGTCATTTTTCTTATCCTATTTCCGGCACTCACTTTTGGAGCATTATTTTACTGGAAATCAAAATCAAAATCTAAAACATCATGGTCTTTGAGCCAGAAAATAACCACTAGCCTTTCACTTTTAATTGGAATTTTAGGATTAAGTATAGGCGGTTATCTTTATTTATACGCCGGAAGTGTACAGCCTGTTATAAAAAATTATAAAATGTCCGGCAAACTTCCAACACCTATTGAAGCTATTAATCCAGCGCTTCCAGGTAAATATAAGGTTGCTTTTTTAACCTATGGATCAGGAAAAGATAAACATCGGGCAATTTATGGCCAAGAGGCACGTATTATAACACCTTCTGTTGATGGGTCACTTCTTCTTAAATCATGGGATGGTATTTCAGGTAAACTACGTACCCGATATTTTGGATTCGACAAGACCCAATTGCCGTTAAATGCAATGGTATGGTATCCTGAAAATTTTAAAGGGCAGGCTCCTTTAGTATTAATTGTTCACGGCAATCATCTAGCACAGGATTGGTCAGAAGAAGGATATGATTATCTGGGGAAACTATTGGCAAGTAAAGGCTATATTGTTGCTTCTGTAGACGAAAATTTCTTAAATACCAGCATTACTGATCTGGATCAAAAAGGCTTTAAGGATGAAAATGGTGCGCGTGGTTGGCTTATGCTTAAACACCTTGAACTCTGGCGAAAATGGAGTAAAGACCCGGCAAATCCATTTTTTAACCGTATCAATATGGATCAGATTGCTTTGATTGGGCATTCAAGAGGTGGTGAAGCGATGTCGCATGCTGCTTTATTTAATAAGCTTCCTTACTTTCCAGATAACGCTAATGAAGTATTTGATTTTAATTTCAATATAAAAGCATATGTAGCTATTGCTCCGGTTGATGGACAATACCAACCCGCATCTATATTAGCGCCTTTAAAGGACATTAATTATTTCGTTATTCAGGGCGTTCATGATATGGATATGCAATCTTACGGTGGCCTCGCTACTTACAAACGAATTCAATATTCATCAGATTACCAAGGATTTAAAGCTGGCTTATATGTCAATCAGGCTAACCATGGCCAATTCAATACTTCCTGGGGAAGTTATGATTCAAGCAGTCCATATATTAATCAATTTAATATGACCCATCTGATGCCTGAAAAGGAACAGCAACAGATTGCCAAAGTCTATATCAGTGCATTTTTAGATGTGAATCTAAAAGGAGAAATGGTATATAAACCTCTTTTTGTTGATTACCGTTATGGTCGTAAATGGCTTCCCAATCATATTTATTTCAATCAATTTGAAAATAGTGAGACTCTATTTGTTGCCCGTTATGAGGAAGATCTTAATTTATCTACTGCAACCTTACAGGGTGTAAGCATTAACATAGAAAATCTAACCTTATGGAGAGAAGCACAACAGAAGCTGATCTGGAATAGTGAGATTTCCAGGGCAGCCTATATCGGCTGGAATCATAAAGAAACATCAAATAAACCCGGCAGATATACCTTTAATTTTAATGAAAATATTGGTCAGGATTTAAAAGGACGAGCATTGGCATTCAATCTGGCAGAAAGTGATGAGCCTTCTGTAGCACCTAAAAAGGAACAAAAGAACAAAAAAGATAAAAAGGAAAATCCTGTAAAAGGAGATCAGCAAAAACAGGCGATCGACTTTAGTATTGAGCTTACAGATCAAAAAGGCACGCATGTTCGTTTTCTCTTGAGTGAATGCGCTCCATTGCAACCTCAGCTGAAAAAGAACCTGACCAAGTTTAGCTTTTTTAATGATAATGGAGATGCAGAATCAATTCCGGATTATTTCTATTTTGATCTTGATATCCTTCAAAAAAAATATCCAACAATGGATTTAAACAGTCTGAAGTCTATTTCTTTTATTTTTGATAAGAGTCCTGAAGGAGCGATTATTTTAGATGATGTAAGCTTTGTTAAACTTTCTGGTCCTTCAAATTAGTCAATTAAAATCACATCTATTAAAAAACCTTATAATGGATATTAAGAACTTTGCCGCTCAGTAGATTAATTCCTGGAACTCTCATGATTTGGAGGATATACTAAGTCATTACGCTGATGATATTGAGATCACAACGCCCATGATCAAAACATTTACTTCTGGTGAGGATACGTTGAAAGGAAAAGAAGCTGTTAAAAGGTATTGGGAGAAAGCCCTGGAAAAAGTGCCGGACTTGCATTTTGAGCTTTATGAAGTAACGTACGGGATTAATTCTATTGCACTCTATTATCAATCAATCATGAATAAAAAAGCAATGGAGGTTATGTTTTTTAATGAAGAAGGGAAAGTAAATAAAATGTTTGCATTTTATACAGACTAGCAATACACATATCTGATAAACAATACGATTAACAAAATGGAAGATAAAAAAGCATTACTTATCATAGACCTTCAAAATGATTATTTTGAGGGCGGTGCCAACGCTTTACAGGGAAGCCTTGAAGCGAGTGTAAATGCTAAAAAATTATTGGAGAATTTCAGGGAAAAATCACTTCCTGTTATTCATGTTCAACATTTTTCAACCAGAGCCGGCTCGGCATTTTTCATCCCTCATACTAAAGGTGTCGAGATCCATGAAAATGTAACCCCAATAGATGGAGAGAAAATAATTGTTAAAAATTACCCTAACAGCTTTCATCAAACAGACTTGCTCGAGTATCTCAGAACAAATGAGATCATAGAATTGGTCATTTGCGGTATGATGACACATATGTGTGTTGATTCAACGACCAGAGCAGCAAAAGATTTTGATTTTACCTGTACGTTAATTGGTGATGCCTGTGCAACAAAAGATCTCGAGATCCAAGGGCAAAATGTCGCGGCTGGCGAAGTACACAAATCTTTCCTGGCAGCATTAAGCTACTTTTATTCTACGGTTAAAAACACGGATGAATATTTAAATGAAATTTAATAACGATAAACCAAAATATCCAATCATTGATTGGATATTCTATTATAAAAGTCTTATCCGTTCTTCTTCTAAATCGATCTGATAGATTTGCCAGTTTATATATTCTTCGTGTAATTCAGGATCATCCTTGAGGCCTGCTACGAACTGGCGTTGACCTTCCAATAGTTCTAAATAATTTTGTTTGGCAGATTCTGTCATTCTCAAATGCTCAGGTTGACTTATTTTATATTCCCACTGATCAATCATTTTTTGCAGATGAGGATCGTTATAGAGACCTTTTTTTTGTTTCTCTTTCAGCACCCGTATCGTTTCTACCACAAGGTGGTTTTTTACTTTCATCTTTGCATCATCTTCAGACAGTTCCCTGCCATAATCAAAGAGTTTGGAACGTTTAATAAAATACGGAAGCGTAAGCCCCTGAATTAAAAGAGTCAGTAAGATAACGGTGAATGTGATAAATAAAATAAGGTTTCGGTGTGGGAAAGGCTCCCCATTAGGCAAAGCCAAAGGAATAGATAAGGCAGCAGCCAAAGATACCACTCCCCTCATTCCTGTCCAACCCAGCAATAAAGGCATCCCAAGTCTTCTGCGCCTGCTTAAGCCTCTTCCAGGAGTTACACTTGGCCTAAATAAGATTGTAGCGATCATTGCTCCATAAGATGAAATCATTCTGGTGGCAATTAAAATAGCAGTAACCAAGCCGCCATAAAAAATAGCTTTACTTAAAGGTATTCCATCAGCCCGTAATCCTTTCACAATTTCAGGAAGGGCTAAACCAATAATCATAAATACAATTCCATTTAGAATAAATATTAAAGCCTCCCAGAAGCTAAAGCCCTTAATCCTGCTGGAACTGCTTAAAAAAGAAAGCCTATTACTGGATAAAAGTAAACCGCCCGCTACAACCGCCAGTACACCGGAACTGTGTACCTGTTCAGCGGCCCAATAAAGTAAATAAGGTTCAACAAGGGTAAATACAATATCAGAAGGTGCATCTGTAGGTAACCTTTTATGTGCTTGTATAAATAACCAACCACCAATAAGACCAATACCAATACCACCAATTACCATCCATGAAAACTCAACAATTGCGGTCTGAAAAATAAACTGTCCGGTACCTACAGCCACTAAGGCAAACCTAACAATAATAAGTGATGAGGCGTCATTAAGCAAACTCTCCCCTTCTAATATAGCCGATGTTGCCTTAGGAATTTTTACAAATTTCATAATGGCTCCAGTACTCACAGCATCAGGAGGTGATACAATCCCACCCAGTAAGAATCCTAATGCTAATGTAAAACCAGGAATGAAATAATTGGTAAGTAAAGCAACAGTGAGTGCCGAAAAAAAGACAACGACAAAAGCAAAACTACTGATAATACGCCACCACTTTTTCATTTCCTTAAAAGAAATACTCCATGCTGCTTCAAATAAAAGTGGGGGTAAAAAAATGAAAAAAATCAAATTCGGATCTATCTGTATCGTTGGTAACCCCGGAATGAAACTGATCAGTAATCCTACAACAACAAGAAGTATAGGATAGGCAATCTTTAGTTTTCCTGCCAGCATTTCGATCAATACAATTAACACAATAAGTGCCAACATGAAAGGTAATAATTCGTGCATATTTTTGAAAAAAGTTATTTGAATAAAACAATATAAGACTAAGCAGATACTAAAAATAAGGTTTTAACAGATTACTTTCAAGAAAAATTATGTATCCCTCTTTAAATCAGCTTTTATTCTCTTTTGTCAAAAAAATAAAACCTTACATTTATAAAACATTATGTATTATTCTTTTACAAAAAAAATCATTTATTCTGATAAAATATTTTCAATACGATGAAAACAGTAGAAATTCTTACTGATAAAGGCCATTCTATTTCTGCAAATATTTTTGATTCTCCAGGAAACAGTACCATCCTCATCATATCTTCTGCTACCGGAGTAAAACAATCCTATTATAAAAAATTTGCCCAATTCATATGCGAAAAAGGAATTTCAGTTATTACGTTTGACTATTTGGGAATTGGAAAATCTCTTAAAAAACCTCTTAAAAATTTAAACAATAATGCTGTCGACTGGGGTAATACAGACTTGACCTCTGTTATAGAGTTTTCAGAAAAAAATTACCCGGATTCTAAGATCACTTTATTGGGACACAGTATAGGTGGGCAACTGATTGGATTATCAAAATCAGCTTCAAAAGCTCATAAAATCATCCTCGTTGCCGCACAAAGTGGATACTGGAAATTTTGGAATGGATTTGAAAGATATAAATTATGGACCTATTGGACGATTCTCTTTCCAGTCCTTATTAAAGTTTTTGGCTATTTACCCTCAAAGAGAATCAGCGGAATGGAAAATCTTCCTAAAAATGTTGCAAAACAATGGATGAAATGGTGTTTATCTCCAGAATATCTTTTTGAAAACACAGCAGAAGAAGACTTGTTCTTTAAAAACATAAAGGTATCTCTGACTTCTATCAGCATTGAAAATGATTATTTCGCTCCTGTTGCAGCAGTAGACTGGCTAACGGCAAGATATGAAGATGCAGATATTACAAGAATTCATCTTGCTTCAAAAGATTTTAATACCAATGATATTGGACATTTTGGAATCTTCAGGGAAAAATTTAAAGACAATATCTGGCTGTTGCTTTTAAAAGAAACAGACTTCAGCGAAAATCAGGATATATAATATTCTATTCATTAATATACCAACAAAAGGAATGATAAGTCTGGCAAAGGAGCATACAGGTTCATCATATTATATGAAAGACAACAATTTACCTTTTCAGAGAAATGTATAAGAAGCTCCTTGAAATGTATAAATAATATCCTCTCGTTTTTAGGAATTTTGTATAGAATTTAAAAAATATCACAATGCAAAAGACCATATTAATCACGGGAGCCTCATCTGGCTTCGGCAGAGAAACAACAAAGCTATTTCAAAAAAACGGATGGAATGTTATTGCTTCCATGCGGTCACCTGAAAAGGAAAATGAGCTAAATAAACTTAATAATGTTTTTGTTACCCAACTTGATGTAACAAATAAACAAAGTATTCAGGAAGCTGTAAATGCAGGAATTAGTCAGTTTGGAAAAATTGATATCCTGCTTAATAATGCCGGATATGGTGCTATTGGTGCTATTGAAGCGGCAACAGATGAACTGATCAAACAACAATTCGATGTAAATCTGTTTGGGCTTATCGATGTAACAAAAGCTGTTTTACCTTTTATGCGCCAAAACAAAGAGGGCGTTATCATCAACATATCATCTATGGGCGGCAAAATAACATTTCCATTTGGTTCCTTGTATCATGCTACAAAGTTTGCTGTGGAAGGACTTACAGAAGCCATGCAATATGAACTCAACCCATTAGGTATTAAACTAAAGCTTATTGAACCTGGCAGTTACAGAACTGATTTTGGTAACCGTTCTCTAGCCATGTTCGGAATTGACGGACTTGAGGATTACAAACCAGGTTTTGATAAATTAACCGCGTTTGCAAGTACTCCGGATCGGGGGAACAAAAACATCAATGAAGTAGCTGAAGCTATTTATGAAGCGGCAACAGACCGTACAGATAAGCTTCGGTATCCTGTAGGGGCCGATGCACTACAGCTTATCCGGGCAAAAGAAGAATCTGGAGATATAGACTTCAAAAAAATGATGATGAGCCATATAGGTTTATGATAATCAACCAATTTGATTATTGTTGGAGTTATCTGTTTATTGTACCTTTATATTGATATTATTCATATGCCAACATACAAAAACATAGCAAGCATTAGCGAGGCACATCAATTAATAGGATTATCTCCACCAAGACATCCGTTAATTTCTGTTTTTGAACTTTCCAAAAATGTCACCAGAGGCTACCGAAGTAAGGATATCTTTTATACATTAGGTTTTTATACTATCTATTGTAAGACCTTCAGAGGTATTTTAAATTACGGCAAAGGCCACTACGATTTTGACGAAGGATCATTGATGTTTACGGCACCAAATCAGGCAATATCACCAGATCCTGATATTAATTGCGAGGAAGGCTGGGGACTTTTCTTTCATCCGGATTTGATCCACTCAACAAATCTGGGCAAACAGATCAATACGTATTCTTTTTTTAATTATGATATAAACGAAGCCCTTCATGTATCAGAAAATGAAAAACTGGATTTGAAAGATTGTTTTTTAAAAATTGAAAAAGAGTATTCACAAAATATAGATAAGCATACCCAATCTCTAATTGTAAACAATCTGGAATTGTTATTGAATTATTGCAATCGCTATTACGACCGCCAGTTTATAACAAGAGAGAAGGTAAGCAAAGATATCGTACAGAAATTTGAGGCATTACTTATAGAATATTTTTCTGTAGAAAGTCTTATTGAGACAGGATTACCATCTGTTAGTTATTTTGCTTCAAAATTAAATCTCTCCACCAATTATCTGTCGGATCTATTAAGCAAATATACAGGAAAAAGTACTATGGAACATATTCACTTGCAACTGGTTGACAGAGCAAAGACCTTGTTATGGGGTTCGGACAGATCCATCAGTGAAATCGCTTATGACTTAGGATTTGAGCACCAGTCTCATTTCACCAAATTGTTTAAAACAAAAACGGGTGTTTCACCAAAAGCATTTAGATTATTAAATTAAAGAAAAATCACATCATCTAAATCTTTTTATCTAAAAAACCGGGTATATACACCCGGTTTTTGTTTAAAATCAGACAAGAACTTTGTAAAATTATATCAGTGTCCTTAATTATTTTTCTGCTATTTCTTTCGCGGCCTTCATAATTACTGCAGCCACTTTTTGAGGTTGAGAGATAAAAACAGCATGACTTCCTTTGATCTCTGTAACTTTAGTATTAGAACGTTTGTACATATTACGTTGGATGTCCGGATGAATACTTTTATCTTCAGTAGCTACTATCCCGTAAGTTGGTTTATTTCTCCATGCTGCATCTGTAATTGGTGTTACAAAACACTGGCCATTGAATGCACCTTGTGAAGCATACATAAAATCAGCTAATTCATTGCTGACATCTGCACAAAAGCCTGCATGAAATTTTGCCTTATCATAATAAACAATCCCTTTTTCATCCGGAGGCAATACTCCATTTTCAGGGGCAGGTTTCATGGTCTGAAACCATTGTAAGGCCGTTTCTCCGTTGTCAGGTTGGAATGCTGCAATATAAACCAGTCCAGCTACTTTTGGATGATTTCCAGCCTGAGTAATAACTGCTCCACCCCATGAGTGCCCAGCAAGAATCGTTGGTCCGTCCTGAGCGTCCAGTGCCAGCTTTGTTGCTTTTACATCATCTTCCAGAGAGGATAATGGATTTTGTACTACAGTAACGTTGTAACCCTGTTTTGTAAGTACGTCATAAACACCTTTATACCCGGAACCATCAGCGAAGGCACCATGTACCAATACTACATTTTTTATAGTCTGTGCATTTACTAATGCAGTGGTGGAAAAAAGAACGGTTGCCAATGCTATGATACCGCTTTTTAATTTACTCATAAAAGTTTGCTTTTTCATTTCTTTAGTTGTTGAAGTTTTTGTTCGAATCAACACCACAAAGATGCGCTGAAAAAGAGGTGCAACCTGTGGGCATATTCCCCGGTTAGTTGTAGTTATTTCCCGTCTTTTGATATTTCAAGTGAATTTCTGAAGTCAGAAGGAGATACACCGGCATTTTTCTTAAAGAAATTGGAGAAATAAGATACATCTTCAAAGCCAAGTTCAAAAGTGATATTCTTTACAGATCTATCGGTATACAGTAAAAGTCTTTTAGCTTCAAGGATGATCCTCGTTTGGATGATCTGTGAAGGTGTTTTTTGATTGTATATTGCAAATAGGTTAGATAAGGTTTTAGGGGATTTAAAAAGTTGTTCTGCATAAAAACTTACTGAATGCTCTTCTTTAAAATTCGCTTCTACTAATAGATTAAATTTCCTCACAATATGAAACCGGTCTTCCTGACTTTTCAGAACCGGGATATACTCTGATTTGGCCAGCCCTGTCACATAAATGATCAGTCGCTTCAGTAACACGAGCAGCATCTCATTTTGAATAAGATCAGAAGTCCCGAATTCTTCGATGAAAATATCCGATAACAACTGTAATTTTTTCTGAGCAGATTCATCCAGTTTTACAAGCATATGATCTGTACTGCTGAATAAAAATCCAACACAACTCACCTCACTATCATGATCAATAATACAATAGAATTCCCGATTAAACTGCCATACAATAATATTTGAAGAGTCTTCAAAACTGAAAGTCTGATTAAACAAAAGGGTCAGCAAAGAATGGGAAGGAAATTCATATTCCTTTCCATCAACTGTAACCTGCTGACTTTTTCCAGGATTCCAGGCAATAGTAAAGTATTTATTAAACCTGTCTCTGGTAAAAAACAACCGGTCAAAACCAGGTTCGTCTCTAAAGAACATTAATTCGCCACCCGTATTTTCTTCCTTTATTTTAAGTTTCATGGTTTATATATTCTGACCTTAAAAATACAAAACCAGAAGAGGAACTCAAAAAAGAAATCCAGTTACTGTGTTCATTTTTTTATTCATTATTTGAAATATTGGTGTTTTTACTAATTTGGGTTTATACTTATTAAAGAATACCGTTATGAAAATATCATTCTCTATTGTTAACATTTTGCAAAGTATCCGTTAATTATCGTTTCGATAGAAAAAATTATGCTAATTTCACATTAAAATATAGCTTAAGAAAGGTTAAAAAAAGACAACTTTATAAGCTTAGAAGTTATTGACTTCTATCTTTATTTGTGTTTCAATCCAACTAGTACAAAATGCCTAAAAAATATATCCTACCATCTGAATTATCCTGGTTATCTTTTAATGACTGTGTTTTACAGGAAGCCGCTGATAAAACAAATCCTTTATACGAAAGAATAAAATTTCTTGCCATTCATTCCTCTAATCTGGATGAATTTTATCGTGTAAAGATCAGTGATCTGCATTCAATTCCTGAAAAGATCACATTGTTTGAAAAAGTGAAAAAGGAAATAAACCGTCAACAGAATAAATTTGGTTCCATATGGAAGGAACAAATCGTTCCGGAATTAGAGGATAGCAAAATTATCTATTACGAAAAGCAACCATTACTTCCTTTGCATTCGGATGAGATTGAAAGTTATTTTAAAACAACCATTCTTTCTTACATACAGATCGTTTATCTCTCTGAAGACGAAAAGCAGGAATATTTTTTAAATAACCGGCAGCTTTATTTACTTATTAAATTAAAGGCAAAAAATGGTGAAATCAGATATTGCTATATTAATATTCCTTCAGATAAACTGAACCGATACAAAATATTAAGCAGTCATAAAGGAAAAAGTTATATCATCTCTATAGATACCATTATCAAACGGTGTCTGCACTACATATTTACCGATCAGGAAATTATCACAGCCTTTGCCATTAAACTCAACAGGGATGAAAATTACCAGATCGATGACGAAGCAAGCGGAAATCTAGTATCTAAAATAAAAAAGAAGGTTCTTGAGCGAAAATCAGGTTCATCAACACGTTTTTTATATGATTTCAATATGCCTGAGGATCTATTGATTCTTTGTAAAAAATCCTTTAATCTTAAAGAGGATGAAATGATTGTGGGTGGGACCCATCATAATTTTTTTGATTTGTTTAAATTCCCGAATCCCAATTTTCCAAATCTTCAAAATGAGAACTTTCCACCGGCAAAACATATCCCTTTTGAAAGTAAAAGATCAATGTTTGACATTATTGATAATGAAAACCAACTGATTCATTTTCCTTATCAATCTTATCATTATGTTCTACAGTTCTTTAATGAAGCTGCTATTCATAAAGACATCACGGAAATAAAGGTAACGTTATACAGAATATCCTCACAATCACTCATCGCCAATGCCCTTATCAGTGCTGCAAAAAACGGAAAAAAAGTAACTGTTTTTGTAGAAGTAAAAGCACGATTTGATGAAAACAACAATCTGTTCTGGGCTAATGAGATGCAAAAGGCAGGAATTAAAATCATTTACAGCATGCCCAACCTGAAGGTACACGCGAAAGTAGCATTGTTTACTTTGAAAAACGGAAAAAAAACAAAAAATTACGCCTACCTTTCCACAGGAAACTTCAATGAAAACACTGCAGAAACATACACTGATTTTGGTCTTTTCACCTCTGAAAAAGAATATACAGAAGACTTAAAACAGGTATTTCGTTTTTTTAGAACCAAAGAGAAAAAATACATTATTTCTAATTTATGGGTGGCAGGATTTAATCTGAAAGAAAATATTCTAAAACATATTGATATTGAGATCCAAAACGCCGAAAATGGTAAGAAAGCGGCTATATTTCTAAAGGTTAACGGATTGAATGACAAAGATATTATCAGTAAATTAATTGAAGCCAATAATTCAAAAGTTGAAATTACCCTTATTGTAAGAGGTATCTGTACATTATTACCCGGAATCAAGGGATATACCGAAAACATCAAAATTTACAGGATCGTAGACCGTTTTCTGGAGCATTCACGTATTTATAAATTTCATAACGATGGTGAAGAAAAAATTTATCTTTCTTCTGCAGATATGCTCAGCAGAAACCTGAACCGTAGGATAGAAGTCGCTTTTCCGATTAAAGATAAAAAAATGATGCAAGAGATCAATACGATCATAAAAATGCAACTTAATGATAACACCAAAAAGAGGATATTAAATAACAAAGGTCAAAGTATCTCACAATATCAGCCCGAGCAATTACAAAACGCATCCCAAAAGGAAACTTATTTTTGGTATAAAAAGAAAGAAGAAAAGCTAAAAAAGGAATGAAAATCTGGCAAACAGCATCATTACTCAATTGGTCATAAAGTCTACCAAATTTCTATTTATGTGATGTGGGTCACATAACTATCTTATTAATTCTGTTGACATTTGTATGAGAAAGAGGTGAAAAATTTGAAGCCTTAATTAACCATCATACATTTTATAAAATGGAACCAATAAATAATAAAATTGGTATGCCTGTACTCGGATTTGGAACATTAATTCCTGATCCCGTTCTTACGGTAAGTGCAACTATAGATGCTTTAGAAGCTGGATTTCGACACTTCGACTGTGCCGAGAGATATCAAAATGAACGCGAAGTAGGGAAAGCGTTACATGAAGGACTTGCGACAACAGGTATTAAACGTGAAGAGATCTTTGTTACAGGAAAGTTATGGAATACCAACCATCGTCCCGATCGCGTTGAGGCCGCATTTGAAGCAAGCTTGGAACGATTGGGTCTTGATTATATGGATGCCTATCTTATTCACACTCCATTTGCCTTTCAACCGGGAGATGATCAGGATCCACGGGATGAAAATGGCCATACAATTTATGAC
The DNA here is from genome assembly GCF_018613715.1 of Chryseobacterium sp. ISL-6. GTDB lineage: Bacteria > Bacteroidota > Bacteroidia > Flavobacteriales > Weeksellaceae > Chryseobacterium > Chryseobacterium paludis. The sequence continues at coordinate 803,188 of NZ_JAGGPT010000001.1, forward strand.
CATGAAATCACGTCATCAGACACCTGGAGGACTATGGAAAATCTTGTAGACGATGGTAAAGTCCGCCATATCGGATTGTCTGATGTCAGCTTGGAAATACTTTCCTCTATTTACCAATCAGCAAGAATCAAACCCACTGTAGTTCAGATCGAATCACACCCCTATTTACCGGAAACAGAACTTCTAAATTTCTGCAAAGAAAATGATATTGTGTTCTTGGCTTTTGCACCATTAGGTCATGGAATAAGACCTGGGTTACTTGAAGATCCTACCATCTTAAAGATTGCTGTTCGAATTGGAAAAACGCCAGCACAGGTATTATTAGGTTGGGCAGCCCAACGTGGAACAGCTTTGCTTACCACACCAAAAACTAAGGCTCGTGCACAGGAGAATTTTGATGTGGATTTCCTGCCACAAGATGCTTTTGATGAGATTAACAGCATTCAGATCCGACAAAGATATAATCAGGTTGTGAAAACCGGAGTTCCTGGTTTTATTGCAAGGGTTGACTAAGCTGAAATCAAAAAAAAATAAAAACTAAATGGTTCTAAAATTCACTGTTTTTCAGACAATAAATTTTATTTCCTTTTTTTAGCATAACCTTTTTTCAGGTATTATTACTTTTTCTACATCAATATACCATCGATTGGCTGTATGGGCTTAGGAAGCTCGGTTTCTCCTAACATCTGCAACAGATCGATCTCAATGGTCCTGCAAATAGAAAGCATGGGTATATCGGTTGCTAATCCTTCGAATGGATTTTCAGAATAATCACCTATCAGTTCCATCATTACATAAACCCAGCCCACAACCGTTCCAAATGGAACCATCAACCAAATACCAGCCCCACCCAGTTTTTCAAATTCAGCTACAATACCAAGAGGTAGTAAAAAAATAAAAATACAAATAAAGATAAAGCTTAAACTGGCATACTGCCGGGGTAAAGGAAACTTTTTTATGCGTTCTGCCCTACCTTGATGCTCATAAAAATCACAAAGAACCTTCTGCATATCAAGTTGTCTCCTCATGTGCAGATGTTCTTTCTCTTCCTGTTCTGCCAAATACTGCGATTGTAGATTTATAATTTGTGTGGCAGCATTAGCAGCATCCTTCCATTGGTCAGCAGTTGAAAAATAATCTAATTTTTGTTTTTCATTTAAATAGTCCTTATACATTCCAATCCCATACAATTCTCTTCGCTTTACTCCAACTTTACCAAACAACCATTTCAAACTGGCATGCTCCCACTGGGTAGGTATCAATAATTGTTCTCTTAAAATATACAGCCACGCAATATGCTGATATATTAGTTTGGTTTTTATGTTCCTGTGTTCACTAGATGAAAGTTGGCTATGACCTACATAAGCATTCACCAGTACTCCCCAGCTTCGACTGCTGTTAACAATAGCTCCCCATATTTTACGGGCTTCCCAAACTCTGTCATAGGACTGATTATTTTTAAATCCTACGTAAAAAGCTACCGCCGTTCCAATAAGTGATAATGGCAACGATGGGATAGAAATCCATTTCCAATCCAAAATATCGTATAGGAATGCAATAAAAAGCATATACAGGACCAGCCACCATAAATGGTGTCCTGCAAATTCGAATAATTTTTTTAGAGTAATGTTTTTTTTAACAAGCATCTTTGTGTGTTTTTCACGTACAATATAACAAAACATTTATGTTTATTACAACTTATACTGCCCACACTAGCAAGAATTACCAAATACGCACCCTCTTTTCAGGCGATAGGTATAACTTGTCTTCTGGAATTATATTGAAAGCCTTATACCATGCATTCATATTTCTTACAACGCCATTTACACGGTACTCTGCAGGCGCATGATAGTTCTGTGATATGTTCATCCGATAGGCTTCCGGAGTATAAAGGCTACGATTAACCTGAGCGAAAGATAGAAAATAGCGCTGATCACCAATATATCCATTTAAAACACGTTGTTGATCGGCATGATCTTTACAATACAGTTGATAAGCTTCATAGGCAACTTCAGCCCCAGTAAGATCCCCAATATTCTCTCCTAGCGTTTGTTTTCCATTGATATGGATTCCATCTAAAGGTGAAAATGAATCATACTGTTCTATAAGTAGTTTAGTTCGCTCTTCGAATTGTTTTCGGGTCTGATTAGTCCACCAATCATGAACCAGTCCCTGTCCATCAAATCTTGACCCTTCATCATCAAAACAGTGTCCCAATTCATGTCCTATTATAGCACCAATGGCGCCAAAGTTTACAGCCGGATCAGCAAATGGATCAAAAAACGGTGGTTGTAAAATACCTGCAGGAAATTCTATGGAATTATATAATTTACTACTGGTTGCATCAACAGTTTGCGGAACCTGATACCAATCTTTACTAGTAAAGACTTTTTGAAGGAGTGAACGTTCATAATCCCAGTTGGCTTTTGCAATAAGTTGCTCATTGCCAATAGGATCTTTAGCGTCAAATTTGATTGATGAGTAATCCCGCCAAACTTCAGGATACCCTATCCTTACAGTTACTGCATCTAATTTAGCTTTTGCTTCCTTTCTACTGCTTTCATCGAGCCAATCCAGATTGTCAAGTCTGACTGCAAATGCTTTACGGATATATCCAACTAAATCCTCGATTCTTTTAAGCGTTTCGCGAGGAAAATACCTTTCTACATATAACTTCCCTACTATTTGCCCCAACCTATTATTAACATATCGAATTGATTTCTGTTCCCTTGAAATATCCTTTGAAATCCCATTTAAAGCAGTAGAATAAAAATCAAACTGACTTTTGCGAAAGTCTTCTGATAAAATAGTAGAATGATTAACGATCCAATGAAATGCTAAATAAGATGACCACACTTCGACAGGAGTTTTTGCAAATAGAGCAGCTTTTGCTTTTATCGCTGAATCTGCCTGCAATATCACTTCACTTACATGATCTACCTGTCTGCTTGCCAGAAAGGTCTTCCAAGGGAAACCCGGAGCATACCTATTCAGTTCTGAAGTAGACAACAGATGTGAATTAATCTTACTATCACGTATTTGTGCTGGTGTCCATTGCATTGATGCTAATTTAGTTTCAAGCTCCAGAATATCATTGGCTCTTTTATCAGCATTTTTTATACCTGCAAGCTGGAAAGTATGAATAATATAATCTTTATAAGCTTTGCGATAACCCGGATAAGGTCCATCTTGTTTTTGATACCACTCAGGTGCAGGCAAACCAGTACCACTTTCACTTAATGTAACAAGAAACCTGCTTCTGTCATTTAAATCAGGTCCTGTCCGAATTCCTATAATGGAGAAAGATTTTGGATTTGCCATCCATTTAGCAACATCCTTATAGCTACTTAAGGCAAATATCTGTTCTAAATCCTTTTGAATTGGTTTAATACCCAGTTTATCCATATTTTCAGTATCCAGATAACCTAAGTAAAGTGCACCTATTTGTTTTTGGGAATTATCTGCCCCACTTTTTGCGTCTGATCCTTCATGAATCACCTTGGCTATTCTCTCATTAACCTGATTGCCCACTTCACTATAGTTACTTAGCCCCGAGGATCCTGTCGGAATGGTTTTTGATTTTAACCATCCGTCATTAACATAAGCATAAAAATCATTGCCCGGCAATATTGACTTGCTTATAAACTGAGTTTCAACACCCCAATTACCAAAAGCAGCTTTATCTTTACTAAATTCCGTTGTCTGTGCACCAATGTAACAGGGAAAAGTTGCAGATACTATAATAGTCGTAATAATTTTCACTTCCAATTTCTGAAGTTGAGATGTTATGGAGAGGATTGACAGGCAGTTTCTATAATTCATTGGGTATCCATTGTAATGCCTCCAAGTTACTTCTAGATTTTGAATTTTGATTATATAAATGTCAATAAGAAGCTTTTTTTAGTTTAATTTATCATGACATCTTTATTTCTTCATTATTAAAATTTAGCTGGGAATACTTATAATTTGTTAAATTAGTATCATTTAAATACCTAAATATCACATTATGAAAATATTAAAACCCGTTGAAGCATTTGACAAAGCGGCAAAAATATACCAGGATAAGTTTATGGATGTCAGTTCCTTTGCTGACACTTTTAATTTGTTCTGCGATCATATAACAGCCGATCATGCAGACATTCTGGATATCGCCTGTGGTCCTGGAAATATTACAAAATACCTGTTGGATAGAAAACCCGATTACGATATATTGGGAATTGATTTATCATCAAAAATGCTCGATCTTGCCCAGATCAATAATCCTACTGCTCAATTTCAGCTTATGGACTGTCGGGAAATAAATCAGATTGAAAAGAGATTTAATGGAATCATCTGCGGCTTTTGCCTTCCTTATTTATCTCGTGAGGAAGCTGTTGAGTTAATCGCAAATGTCTCCGGATTATTACAACCTGGTGGTGTATTTTATCTAAGCACTATGGAGGATGACTACAATAAATCGGGATTAATCACATCCAGTTTAGGTGACCAGGTGTATCTTTATTATCATCAGGCAGATTATTTAACCAAAGCATTCCAGGAAAATAACTTTGAGGTTATTCAAACAAAACGTTTTAAATCTACTGATAAGGATGGCGCCACAATTACAGATTTGGTATTGATCGGAAAGTTGATTTGATTGATTCGTATTTCTCCTTGTAATTACTTATGTTGAAGAAGTTTCATAATCAATAATCATCGCTAAAAACATTTTATGAATATTAAAAACAAATAATTATGTCATTTACAACTTACATGAAAAACATTGAAGAAAAAACCGGCAAATCACCGGAAGACTTCCAACTTCTTGCAGATGAAAAAGGTTTCACTAAAAACGGTGCTATTAATACAAATATCAAAGCGACTGAAATTATCAACTGGTTAAAGGAAGATTTTGATTTAGGGCACGGACATGCAACAGCAATGTATGCCTATCTTAAAGGCAAACGTGAATAATAGATTATAAGTTAAAGGAGATATTGTAAAAACATCTGAGCTTTTGAACAAATTAATTTTGGACTTTTGAACAAATTTATTCTTCATTTTATGATGGAACTTTGTCCTATCAAAACTTTCAAAAATGAAAAATAAAGAAACAGTATTGGTAACTGGCGGTTCAGGCTTCATAGCTTCTTACTGCATTATTACTTTACTTAAAAATGGCTACAAAGTAAAAGCCACGCTCCGTTCACTAAAAAAATCACAATTGGTAAAACAAATGTTAAAAGAAGCCGGTCTTCATTCATTCGAAGATTTATCATTTGTAGAAGCAGATTTACAGAATGAATCAAGTTGGGAAAAAGCAACCGAAGGATGCCAGTACGTCATTCATGTTGCATCACCAACTCCTCATACTGATGCAAAGACTGAAGATGATTTTGTAATTCCTGCTAAAAATGGTGTTCTATTTGTATTACGAGCGGCAAAAAAGGCAGGTGTAAAAAGAGTTGTTCTTACTTCAGCTTTTGGTGCTGTAGGATTTGGTACTGTAAAAACCACTCCATATACAGAAGAAGACTGGACAGTACTTAATGAAACAGTATTCCCTTATCAAAAATCGAAAACAATTTCTGAAAAAGCAGCTTGGGATTTTATAAAAAATGAAGGCAAAGGAATGGAATTGTCTGTGGTAAATCCCACCGGAGTTTTGGGCCCTGTATTAGGAGATGACTTTTCACATTCTATTCAAAACATCAAGCAAATGCTTAATGGAGATATGAAAGCCTGTCCCAAAATAATTTCAGGATATGTGGATGTCCGTGATGTTGCTGATTTGCACTTTAAGGCGATGACAATGCCTCAGGCCAATGGCCAACGTTTTATAGCGGTTGCAGGGAAAGGTTTTTCTCTGATAGATACAGCAAATGTCCTTAGAAAAAACCTGGGTGAAAAAGCATCAAAAGTGCCAACCAAAGAATTACCCAACTGGTTCATTAAAGTTTTGGCCATATTCAATCCTAAATTGAAATCAGTTGCTCCTTATTTAGGAATGATAAAGAATGCAAGTAGTGAAAAGGCCATCAAAGTGTTAGGATGGAAACCACGTTCTACCGAAGAAGCTATTGTAGCGACAGCCAATAGTTTGATTAAATTTGATATTGTAAAATAAACATAGATGAAAATAATTATTACCGGAGCTACAGGATTAGTAGGTGAAGGCGTTTTGCTTGTTTGCCTGGAAAATCAAGTGGTAAAAGAGGTCCTCATCATAAGCAGGAAACCTCTTACTCTCACACATGAAAAATTAAAAGAACTGATTGTAGAAGATTTTGCAACCATCAAAAACTACCGTCAAGATCTGGAAAACTATGATGGGTGTTTTTTTTGCGCAGGAGCAAGTGCTGTTGGTGAAAATGAGGAATCATTTACCAGAAAAACATTTGGCTTTGTCGTTCCATTTGCTGAGATACTATCTCAAATTAACCCTGCCATGACATTTATATATGTTTCTGGCAACCGTACTGATAGTACAGAAAAAGGAAAAGCGATGTGGGCCAGAGTAAAAGGACGAACCGAAAATGCTTTGCTTAAATTATCTTTTAAAGCAGTATATAATTTTCGTCCCGGTTTTATGAAACCGGTAAAAGGTCAAAAAAATGTAAGATCTGTTTACCGTATTTTTGAAGTACTATCTCCTTTATGGTACTTGCTTTTTCCTAATTGGATCTGTACAATGCGGGAAGTCGGTCTGGCAATGATCAATTGCGTATCCAAAGGATATAAGACTCCTATTTTGGAAGTAAAAGACATAAAATCACAAGCAAAATCATGAAAATATCAGAAATAAAATCCTGTATCGTAGGTCCTGCCATTTCAGCAGAAGAATTCATCACCGAACATTTCTTTTTATTCCTGGTAAAAGGCAACATGAATGGCTATGATGGAAACAAGCATTATACACTCAAAATCGGCGAAAGCTGTGTTGTCCGTAAAAATAGACTGGCACGATACAATAAAGTGAGAGTGAATAATGAATTTGAAAAAATTATCTTTTTCTTCGATGAAATTTTTCTGAGAGATTTTCAAAAGAAGCATAGCATTAGCTTTCTTAATCATGAATCAAAGGACACATTTATCAGACTCAGAAAAGATAACCTTATCAATAGCTTCCTTCTTTCATTAGAACCCTATTATAATGGTTCTGGAGACATCAGTAAAACATTCTCTGATTTAAAAAGAGAAGAATTACTTCTTATCCTGTTGCAGTTGCATCCCGAATTATCAGATGTGTTATTTGATTTTGGTTTCCCTGGGCGTGTGGACCTTGAAGAATTTATGCAAAAAAATTACAGGTTCAATGTAAGTATGAAACGTTTCGCTTTCCTTACCGGGCGCAGCTTGTCAGCTTTTAAAAGGGATTTTAAAACCATCTTCAATGAAACACCTAATCGTTGGTTAACGAGGAGACGATTGCAGGAAGCAAGATTTCTTATAGAGCAAAAAAGACAAAGGCCAACAGATATATATCTTGATTTAGGCTTTGAGGATCTGTCGCATTTCTCTTTTGCATTTAAAAAAGAATTCGGTGTATCAGCAAGTAGCTTGTAGCGGATTAAAATCTACAATATTATAGACCTGGCTACTTAGAAGCGAACAAACTTTATAAATATTTCATTTTATTGATCACAGGATTAGCATACATAGCCAGGAAGCTCTGTTTCAGAACCGAATCAGAAATATCGATACGCATTTCCATTCTTCTTCCAAAAAGCATTTTTTCATCTTCTGTATAGTAATCGGAATATTTATTTGTTCCATTTAGTAAATCATAGGCTATAAAGTTGGTCGGCCAAAGTTTATAATTTTCTATAATGGAATCATCAATGACCTGAGCGATCGCTTGCAGCTGTTTATTTTTATTGTCGAATTTTGAAACAATCTCATCAAATTCCGTATTAAGAACTTGACCTGCATGCAGGTGAATACGTTTTTTTTGTCCCAATACTCCACTAAGCATAGTCATAAAGTCTTCATCTTTCTCTTTTACATATAATTCATTTCTTGATTTTGCCATAAGTTGTGGCATTTTAAGAACATCTGTAGGATCATATTCATATGAAATGGAAAGAGGAACTATCTTCAATGTCTTAAAAAAATCATTTAACGGTTGCTCACCTGCCGCCATAGCAAGCATTTTTAAGACACCCTGCTGGGTAGCATCGTTGCCATCTTTGGTTCGGCCCTCACGTTGTGCAATCCAGACTGAACGGTTTTCTTTCGTTAATAAATCGTAAATATACTCAGACATCACCTTTGAGCTGTTCAGCTGTTCGCGAATAGGTAATCCTCTTTGAACTAAAAAGTTACGATTGAGTTTTGCAAGTACATGCAGAAATTTCTTATGTACAAGATTATCACCAATGGCTGAAGAGGTCATAATCAGTCCTTGATCCAGCAATACTAAATTAAGCAGAGAGGTATCTAAAACAATGTCTCTGTGACTGGATACAAACAAATACGCAGCATCTTTATCCAACTGATCAAATCCCGATGTACTTAATCCTTCGGAACTCTGTTTCAGAATCTGGCGGACAGTTTGTGAGATAAAATGATGTTGAAAATCACTTATTGAATGGATATTTGTAAATTCTTTAAGCCAAAACTCTTCATCATGATCGGGAAAAGTAAAACGCATCAATGCCTTCATCATAGGATGCTTAGCAATACTTTGCAATGCATCATTTACTTCATGGTCGTAAAAAGGCCTTATATCATCAAATTTCGACATTCTTTTATTTAAAAATTAAACGCTTTGCAAAAGAACAAAAAATTATTGACTACATCTGATGATTCATGTCATAATTGCTATTTTGTAAATAGAATACAAAAAAAGATTTTAATAAGAGGCTTTTTAATTATAATTCTATTTTTTCAAAAAGATTGCAAGCCCCGAAGAACTGCTGCTGCCTCCATTAGAAAGATGTGTTGCTACACCATTTTTCCAATAGGTTACAAAATTCCCTTCATATCCCGCAATATATACTGCACCTCCCGAAAGAGCAATAGCATTCGCTTGGGATCCTCCTTGTGATCCGTTTGTAAGATCTCTGGCGACACCATTTTTCCAATATTTCGCGGTATTTCCGGTACTGCCATTATTTTGATATCCGCAAACGTATACGTTTTTTCCCAAAATGGCAATGTCCGTTGCAATATTATAATTGGCGCCATCAGTGAGTGGCACAGCGACTCCGTTTTTCCAGTATTTGGCAATAGGAAGACTTCCACCGTCAGTTGTTTTAGCTTCATATCCTGCAACATAAATATCACTTCCATCAACTGCAATGGCATAAGCATGTGCTGATTTGGTGCCATCGGTAAGAGGTACGGCTACTCCGTTTTTCCAATATTTGGCAACACCCCGGCTTCCGTTAAATTCACCACCGGCTATATAAACATCGTTTCCTACCACCACTATTCCACCAGCATTGGTATGATGACCAGGTGTACCGTCGGAGAGATTCGTAGCCACACCATTTTTCCAGCATTTCCCAACTTTAGTTCCATTACTGTCAGTTTGTGCTCCTGTGACATAAACATCGTTACCACTTACAGCAATGCCGCCTGTTAATGTGTTATGATCGCCAACAGCAAGTTGTGTTGGAACACCGTTTTTCCAATATTGGAGCTTTCTTCCGCCAGGAATATCGTCCCATCCGGCTACGTATACATTGTTGCCTGCAACCGTTATTCCTGTTGCATATCCGCCACTCGATGCACTGGTAAGATTGGTAACAGTACCATTTTTCCAATATTTTGCATCTCCGCTTTCATAACCAGAGACATAGATTTCAGAGACCGGTATTTCAGGTATCTCTGCATCACCAGGATCTGAAGAATCGGATTTATCTCTGTCGCAACTAACTAAAGATAAAGCTAATATAGAAACCGTTATTAGACTACGATAGTTTAATTTCATTTTAATGTGTGTGTGATTGGTTAGTTTGGCTCGGCTTTTCGATCTCAAATAGTATTGAACAATCTTAACTCACCGAGTTTAGAAATTAATGAGCAATATCTATACCGAAGGATTTGATTGGCTTTTGTATGTTTGTGGATTATTTTTAAATTTGAAATGCTTGTGAATTTATTTGCATTTGTATTTTTAAGCATCTTTTAGAAAGGGCTTTTTTACAGTGTAAAATTAAAAGTTCGTTTTTCCTCAATAAAAGGCCAATCATTATTTGTATCTTATGAAAAATCAGGAATTAAATCAGTTAATTGATATTTTATTTAAATCAGGGAAAGAAGAAAAATATAAACCCAAAACAATTATTATTGAAGAAGGTATCATTTCAAAAAAATTTTATTATCTGAAAAAGGGAATCCTTAGAGGATGGACAAATTACGATGGTAAAGAAATCTCTTTCCAATTTCTTTTCGAAGATCATATTTTCTGCTCCTCTGAAAGTTTTTTTTATAACAGACCAAGTTCTTACACCATTGAAACAATTGAAAACTGTACAGTATTATCAATAGAAAAAACGGTAATAGACAAATTATCAGAAAACAATGATTTCTTAAATTTATTCAATAAATACCTGATCAGCAGAATCAATGATTATCAGCAACTACTGATATCAAAAATACAGGACAAACCGGAGGTACGATACAAAAAACTGCTTGAAGCAAATCCTGAAATTATTCTTCGTATTCCTCAACATTTAGTTGCATCCTATCTGGGTATTACTCCGGTAAGCTTAAGTAGAATCAGAAATCGTTGAGTGTATATTTCTTTACAATTGTTATCGATTGGCCACCCGGATGCTAAGTACTTTTGTTGAAAATAATATCAACAATGGAAAAATTAATAAAAGCAGTATTTACCGATGTCATTGAAAATAAAAACTACGATGAATCATTGATCAATAAATACTTTAGTGAAGATTATATACAGAGCGTAGACAATGTAACCTTGGATTTTAATTCTTTTAAAAAGCATATTCAGAAATTAAAAGAAAAAGCAGATCAGCAAAATGTGGTATTCGAAAATATAGCAAGTAATGAAACTTCAGTATTTACCAAACATTTTGTCACAAGCGTTCTCAAAAATGGGGAAATTGTAAAACATAAGGTCTTCGCGGAATTTACTATTAAAAACAATAAGGTAATATATTGTGATGAGTTGACTACCTTATTAGAAGGCTCTGCTTCAGAAAAAAAACTCGGCTCAGAAATTTAAGCTCTGCTAAAATATGCAGAAGGGTAAATCTCCCTTTTATTATTTGAAAATGAGAAATGTAAACAAAAATGAGGTAGATATAAATTCTACCTCATTTTCTTTTATTGATCAATTCGTCAACCCTAAAATTAGAGCTCCCTGAAGGCAAGCATCAATTCTTCAAATAGGTTTCAATTACAGAAAGTGCCTTTAAAGTAAGCAGAAAGTTTTACAAGTTTTAAAATCAAAAACAATAGGGTTATTAATTGCAAAGAACAAACTATCTTAGTAGAAGGATCCGTTACTGAAATCCTGCTGAGAGGCCAAATAAATAGAATGTATGGTAAATGACTATAAAAAGTATGATCTTTTTGGAAAGACTTTAATGCAAAAAATTGCATTGACACCACCTTTTAATTTTGATTTCCCTGTTACTGAACAGGCCTGTTTTCTATATGTTCTAAAAGGTGAATTTCAATATCAGATTGATAACGAGGATATTAATATTCCTACAAATTATTCATTGTTCCTGAATTGTATAAGCTCTGGAAAGCAAATACATAATTCACACCCCGAAAGCAATTGTGAAATTGTAATTGTTACTTTTTATCCGGATATATTAAAGAAAATTTATGACCGGGAACTCCCATCATTGCTTCATCCACCAAGGAATATCATTTCAAATCAGTCAAATAAAAAAATAAATAATGAATTTTTAATTCAAAAATACATTGAAGGCTTATTATTTTATTTTGAGAATCCATCTTTGATTAATGAGGATATCCTGATCCTGAAGCTAAAGGAAATCATACTGTTGTTAGCTCAAACACAAAATGCAGAAGCGATACAGGTTATATTATCGCAGCTCTTTTCTCCAATAACTTATACTTTTAAGCAGATCATTGAAGCTAATTTGTTTTCACAATTAACAATTGAACAGCTCGCAGAACAAAATAATCTAAGTGTATCTTCTTTTAAAAGAGAATTTGCCAAACTATACAATGATACTCCCGCCAACTATATTAAAAACAAGAAACTCGAAAAAGCAGCTGAGCTACTTCTGGTTTCGGATCAGCGAATCACCGATATTGCTTTTGATTGTGGATTTAATGATCTGGCAAATTTTACAAAAAGCTTTGGTGATAAATATAACTTAAGTCCTACAAATTATCGTCAGGAACTGAAAAATAAACATTTAAAATAATATTCTATTACTCGATAATTCTTACAATATTCTCCAACAGGATCGGGCGTTCTTAAAGCTAATTTAAGAATGCTTTTTTTATGAACCAAAATCCCAAATAATTGAACGAAATCACAAAGTTATTTTTTCTTTTCTATTGCAATTTTGCAGTGTTCCTCTTAGAGAAACAATAAAGCGGACAGATGACTTTTTATCAACCTGTCGTCTTTAAAACAATAGAATTTATAACATAAAATAATATAAAATGGGACTATCAAGTTTAGGAATTTTTCACACAATTATAGGTATAGCTGCTATAATAGGCGCATTAGTATCGTTTATTAAATATGGAAGGATTAATCTGAGTGAACCATATGGCAAAGTATATTTCTATGGAACCCTTGTTACATCACTCACCGCATTGGGTATCTCAAAACATGGTGGCTTTAATCCAGGGCATGCTTTTTCGATCTTTATCATCATTTTGGTATCCGTGGCCTATTTCCTTTTTTCAAAAAAGCAAAAAAGTAAAAGAGCCCGCTATTTTGAAAACTTCTCACTTTCCTTTAGCTTTTTCCTTTCCCTTGTTCCAACAGTTAATGAAACATTCACCCGTGTTCCACTAGGGCATCCTTTGGCTAAAGATATCACTGATCCAATTATAGGTAAAACCCTCCTTGTTCTTTTTATTCTTTTTATTGCAGGCTCTGTTTATCAGTATATAACGCAGCGAAAGGCAAATAAACAAGGGTCATTTTAAACTCTTAAATTTTTTCTTTATAAAAAAATGTTCGGAGGTCCGAACATTTTTTTATTGAATTTCTATCTTATTTACTCTGCTAAAGGGACAACAGGCTCTTCAACGGAAGTCATATCAGCAGCTGCCTTTTTTTTAGCTAAATTGCTAACCCGCCACATTAAAAATATACTGATAAAAGAGATGACAACAATCACATAACCAACTATATCATAATGTTCTAGAGGTGCTCCTTTGCTTTTTTGGGTAACAATGACACCAGCAACAGCTGCTGCAACTCCACCTGCAATTTGTTGTAATGAAGAGTTGATACTCATAAAAGCTCCCCTATCCTGTAAATCTGGTATGGCACTTGTCAGAGCTGAAGAAGGAATCATCCTACTCATAATTCCGATCATCATCAGGATATTGAATATCATAACCAACCATAGCGGTGTTATAGATAAATTGGTATACAGCACACACATGACCACCATCCACAAAGAGGCAACGGCAAATATTTTAAACTTATCGATCTTATCACTTAATTTTCCTATTAACGGCATGATCACGAGTGAGCTTACCCCGGACACCATAAATAACATAGGAAGTTGCTCGTTTGTAAGCCCCAGATTATTGATCGCAAAGGCACTTCCAAAAGGCATCATCATAAAACCACCAATGGAAAGTAAAGCTGTTGCTGTAAAACCTACCCGGTAATTGCCTTTTGCAATGGTATGCCATAAATGCTGGAAGGCAGATTTATCCCTTTGTACAGAAAGATGTTTTACTACAGGCTGCAGTTTCATAAAAATTAAAACAGCAATAATGATACTCAAAGCTGCTACCATCCAGAAAGGAGCCTCCCAACCCCACTGATTAGCTAAATAAAGACCAATAGGTACACCCAAAACCTGGCTGCCACCAAATCCCATCTGAATAAATCCCATCACTCTACCCCTCTGCTGAAGGGCGAATAAATCGGTAATAATGGCCATAGAAATAGAACCTATTACTCCACCAAAAAGACCGGTAATGATTCTGGCAGCAACTAATACCGGATAAGATTGTGCCATTCCACAAAAGATGGTTCCAGCTATAAATCCGATGTAAAAGAAAAGTAAAAGCTTCTTCCGGTCAAACCTATCGGCAAAGCCCGCAGTTAGCAAACCTGAGATACCTGCGCTGAAAGCATAAGCTGAAACCGCAAAACCAAAAGCCGACGGTTTAAGACTAAGTGATTTCATCAGCATGTCGCCAAGCGGAGACATCACCATAAAATCTAATATTACCGTAAACTGCGTAATAGCTAAAATAAATATGACAAACTTTTGATAGCCCGTAAAGGGCAAAGGTTGTTGTTTTTCCATAATTTTAAAATTAATTTACAGCGGTTATCGCCGTTATTTTTTAATTTAAACTGACCATTCAAGTTGTTTTAATCAGTTTCTGTTGTAAATAAAATGTGACTGAAATTTCTAATTAGGTCTTCTTAAGCGCCTTGACTACCAGATCAAATGTTTGCCATAAAATCTCATCAGTCATTTTAAACACTTTTCCACCAAGGCTTTTTCCTTCGTTATGAAAACGTGCTAAAGAGTACATAGGCGAAAAAGCAACTGACCAGTAAACTTCAAAAGGCATCTGGTCTAATTCACCTCTCTTAACAGCATTTTCTAAAAACCTTCCTAGAATTTCCTTAAATCCGCGTAAAAAATGATGAAGAAATTCTTCCTGATAACTTGAATTTCTCAATTGTTCAAAGAACAGATGTTTATCCTGATTTGTTGTTATATAACTATATCGGTTTTTCCATTGGACTCTCAACCCTTCTTCAAAATGTGCGTCCGGATCAAAATCTTTAAGAATGGCATCAGACATTTTTTGCCCTACTTCTTTCGCAATCGTTAAAATTAAATCGTCCCTGTCTTTGTAATAGATGTAGGGAGTTGCAACAGAAATTTTGCAGGCTTTAGCCAGCTTGTTCATACTGAATCCTTCCAATCCATCTTTTATGATCATCTTAATTGCTTCTGTCTGAATCAGTTCCCTTTTATCAGTGTCTTTTATGCGCATTTTTCAAATGTTCTAAAATTTCAAGGCGTAAAATTAATGAATATTTATTAATTATAGAAATTATTTTCTCTTAATTTTCTGTAATACAAAAACATCACTACTCTAAGATTAACACAGAGTTAATAAGAGTTTGTTGATTTATTTTTTGACAAAGTTTAGTTTTGTTAACCAATAAATTTGTCTTTGTTCTATGAAAACTAAATTTTTCCTGATATTCATGCTGTTTGCACAATTGGCCGGTGCGCAAAATACAAAAACCAAGAATATCGTATTGATTTCTATTGATGGTTACCGCTGGCAGGAAATCTTTAAAGGAGCTGATTCTTCTCTTTTACAAAATAAAAAATTCCGTCAGCAGGATTCTACTGAGGTGTATAAAAAATTCTGGGCTGAAACAGAAGATGAACGTAGAAAAAAATTAATGCCTTTCTTCTGGAATGTAATTTCAAAAAAAGGACAATTATATGGCAACAGGAACCTAAACAGCCCGGTGAATGTAAAAAATAAATACTGGTTCTCTTACCCCGGAAGAAGTGAAACAGTAACCGGTTTTTATGATGAAAAGATAAATTCTAATTCATATCCAAATAACCCGAACGAAAATGTACTGGAGTTTATAAATAAACAGAAAGACTATCAGGGTAAGGTAGTTATAATTGCTGGCTGGGATGCTGTATCAAAAATTGTAAACCGTGATCGGAATCATATGCCTGTAATCAATCCGTTTGAAAATGCAGAAGGTAAAAACCTAACTGAAGCCCAGAAACTGGCTAATGAAATACAAAATTACCTTCCTAATTATTTTGGCAGATCTGTACGTTGGGACGTGGGTACTTATGCTATTGCTAAAACATATATTGCCGCCAATCATCCTAAAATGGTTTATATTGATTTCGCTGATCCTGACGATCTTGGCCATGCTGGACAATATGATTACTATTTGGATTCCGCACATTATCTGGATGCTATGATTGGAAATCTCTGGGCGGCAATGCAGGCGGATCCTTTTTATAAAGACAATACCACTTTTATTATTTGTCCCGACCATGGAAGAGGTTTAGAAAGTCAGTGGACAAGTCATGGATCATCATCAGAACATTCTAACGAAACATGGTTGATTGCACTAGGACCTGATACTCCCCCATCGGGAGAAATGAAAAATACTGCACAGATCTATCAGGATCAGATTGCTCAAACCATTGCCAGTTTACTTGGATTTACTTTTAAGACTAATCATCCCGTTGGGGAATCTATAAAATCTGTTGTTGGAAAATAAACTTGAATTGCATGTATAAACTTAAAGCCTCGATCATCATTGATCAAGGCTTTATTTTTTTAAAGGAAATTATTCAGTTACTTATAAAAAAAGGTCAGCTAAAATACTTTTGCCTCTTTCATTATCCCTTTTAATAGTTCAAATAAGATTAGATGGAATTATCTTTTACTTTTTTTAGTCGGGCTATCCTTTTTTTCAGGTTCAGGTGTTCTATTTAAGAGAATATCCAATACTTTTTCTGTATAATCGAATTTCTTCTCATGGTAAAGGACATTACTGTCTTTTTTATCGATAATGGTTCCCAATCCGTTTTTTTCAGAAACTGTCATAACAGCATTGTGTATCTGCTCCTCAAAAGGTACAGCCAGGTTTTTTTTCAGTTGACTGACTTCACCATTATTTCCGAATCTTAAGCTGGTAGTGGTTTTAATATTTTTATCCAAATCAGCTACTTCTTTTTCTCTCTGCTTTAGCTGATCTCCTACTAATAATACTCTTTCGTTATCCAAAGCTGATTTCTTCTTTGCATATTCCGTCTGTATAGCCAGAAGTTCAGACTTCCAGGTATCTATCTGTGCGTTAAGTCTCGCTTCAGCTTCTTTATATTGAGGCATTTTATCCAATATTGCTCTGGTGTCTATAACCCCTATCTTCTGGGCATTAGTAAAGCCAAAAAGTAAGAATAATCCAAATGTAACCGCAATTTTAAAATTTTTCATTATTAAATATATGTTCTAATCATTTTGCAAAACGAACCTGAAAATGATCTAAGTATGTTTACATGCCTGATCAACTGTTGTACGTTTTGGTGTAAAAATATTAATTTTAAACGGTTTTTATCATCTAAAATTGCTGTATTAAAGAATTATTAAAAATTAAAATAAAATTTCCTTTAAAGAGGATATCTTTTTATGACAAATTAGTTTTAATTCAAACTAATTTTTACTATATTTGTTATACAAGTGATTACTTAAAGATTTTAAATAAACTTCATGATCTATCCTCACCTACAGTTAGTTAATCATTACATATGTCTGAAAAACAAAATAACATATCCGAATTAGCTTTAGAACTAGGTCTGGCAATGGGTGAAATGAAAAATCGTCTACGGCAAAAGATCCAAACGAAAGTTAATGAATATGACCCTGATCTTTCTTTTGAACTTATTGAAATACTTGGCCTACTTTCCCGTAATGACGGAATAAACCAACAGGAAATAAGTAATAAAATCAGCAAGGATAAATCAAGCGTAACCTACCTGATTAACAATCTTGTAAAAAGGGAGTTAGTTGAAAGAGTGGAATATACAAATGACCGAAGAAACAAACAGATCTTCCTTACTGTAAAAGGAAAGGAAATTGTAGAAATCGTTTATCCCTGGGCATTGGAACTTTATAAAAAAGCGGCTGATGATATTAGTAAAGATGCTATAAAAAATGCACTTTTCCTAGTAAAAAAAATGACAGCGAATCTCGAATAACTAAGCTTAAATTAATCAATATGAGAACCATACTTGTACCGGTTGACTTTACATCAACTACCGAAAATGCAGTAAAGCTTGCTGCAGAATGGGCAAAACAATATCAATACACCCATATTATTCTTTTAAAAACCTCACAGGAATCTGAATTCGACTACCTGCATATCTCAGAAGGACATGTATTAGTTAATGAGGAAAATGTAAATAGCCTGATCGAAAGTACAGAACAACTCCTTAATAACTTAGTGGATATCATAGTTGAAAAAGCACCTGATTTAAAAGTTTTAAAAGCCGTAAGTGAATGGACACTGACCAGAAGTATCCATGATCTTGTAAAGAATCAGCCTTCTATAGAACTTCTTATTTTGGGAAGTGATGATAAGGCCTCTTCCAGTGACAGTTTTGTTTCAGAGAATATTATTAGCATTGCCAGAACAAGTCCTGTCAAGGCCTTAATAGTTCCTAATGGCTATATATACAGTACAATAAAAAACATCCTGATTCCATGCGATGTAAATGGTATAACAAAATTAGACCGGTTATTTCATCACAAATCCGTTATTGAAAAACAGGATGTTCGGCTGATGTTTTTAAATATTACAAAAGAAGGAGCTGATGGTGATGGTGATAAAAAGAAAGAGCTCGAAGAATATATCCGTCAATATCTTACTAAAATCCCTAGCAGTATTCATTATTATAATGATGAAAATATCATCAACGGAATCCTGACTTTCGCAGCATCTAATGAAACGGATCTGATCATTGCTTTACCGGGAAGACATAGTTTCCTGTATTATCTGGCAAACAGGAGTATTTCTGAGGGAATTTATCAAAATGTCAACCAGCCAGTTTTGATATTAAAGTAAGATCTATTCAAATAAATATCAAGCGGGTTTTTCAAAGTCATTTATAACTGATTTAAAATTATTTCGTTAATAAAACTCATGAAAAGAATTTTTGTAATAAACGGTAGTGCAAGCAATACCTCAGCAAATCAGAGGCTTATAGATAACTTCGCGAGTCTGACAAAAGATTTTTTTAATCTAAAAGTTTTTAACGCACTTAAGGCACTTCCGCATTTTGACCCTGAACTTTCCATAGATAAGACACCAAAGGCAATCTTAGATTTCAGACAAGAAATTGAAACCGCAGATGGAATTTTAATCTGTACACCTGAATATGTTTTCAGCATTCCAAGCGGACTTAAAAATGCTATTGAATGGTGTGTAGCGACAACAATATTATCTGAAAAACCCACAGGACTTATTACAGCTTCTGCAAGTGGTGAAAAAGGACATGAAGAATTACAGCTGATAATGAATACTTTAATGGCAAAATTCACTACTGATACGACACTTTTAATTCAGGGTATAAAAGGAAAAATAAATGAACAGGGAGATATAACCGATAGCCTAACTAAAACTGATCTGGAAAGATTTGTCAGTGCATTTGAGAAACTTGTTTCCTGAATCCCATTTGCGGACGGCAGAACAAATCATTATTTAGCCCTATTCCACTACTTTAATCTTTAAACATTCAGCAAATATACTACGTGAAATAAATGCAAAATTTATATTTCATGACAAATAAAAAGTAATGTAAATTTAATTATCATTATTTTATTATTATTTATTCCGTTATATCTTTGTCTCATTCTTAAAACAATGAGATTTGCCTAAAAATATACTTTTAATCCTCTTATTCATCTTTTTCAAAGTCAGCAGTCAGAAATATAACATTCAGTTATATAATACTGATAATGGGCTTCCACAAAACAGCGTTAAGGATATTATAAAAGATAAGTATGGATTTATATGGTTGACCACCGAAAACGGAATTGTAAGATATGATGGTGCTAAATTCCTGGTCTATAAAAACTTCCCATTAAACAGTCAGCGTTTTACCTTTTTCTCTGGAAACACGGATAAAGACAGTATTTTTACTGCCGGAGATTATGGAAGAGTTATACTTATACACAAAAAATTTCCAAAAGTCACTGCTCCATCAAAACGGTTTCCTAATTTGATACTTAAAGATAATATCAATTACTTTTTGTATGGTTCTAATTATAGTTACTCAAAATCTCCAGGTGTATATTTTTATATGAATTTTAAAGATGGGAGATACTACATAAAGGAAAATAATTTAACATTTATTGACTTCCACTCAAAAAATGAAGAAAATCTAAAGATCAGATCTATCTACAAAAATATACCCAGAATTTTCACTATAGATGAAGACTTATTTTATATAGACTTCAGTTCAAAAAAGGTACTTAAAATAAAAAAAGGAAAGATTATAGATTCATATGATGCGCCACTATTAACTGATATTCATAGTAAAGTTTTCTGGAGCAGAATAAATAATCAGGTTCTGATTCAAAATAAAAATATTTTCTATAGCTGCACTTATGAAAATGAGCAGCTAAAAATATCTAAGATCATTCAGATAGATAAAGTAAAAGGTGACAGTTTTATTAGTGTTTACTATGACCAATTTTACAAAAGGCTTTATCTTGGAGGAAGTACGGAAGGTTTACAAATTATAAATTTTTCAGATTTCGTTACCATAAAAAGACCACCATCAAAACCAGAGTCTGTTTTTTATGCTACTTTACCTTATGACAGCTCTTCGGTCATGAATACATATGGAGAGATCTATAATCGAAATGGCATTGTAAAAAACAAAAATTTCAGAAACACGGTTCCTTTTTTTATGGCGTATGATCCATCTGGAAATATTATAGTAAGAAAGGATGACGATTTAAACATATATACAGAAACAACATCCTATACCGATTACACTACTGTAAAAGATTTTTCTTTAAAGGACTTTTTCTTTGACGGGGAAAAATATTATGTATTACGTTCAAAACCAAAAAAAAAAGGCACTCCCGACTTTAGCGGCGTATTTGAAATATACAGAGATCGGTCATTCAGATCTTTAAAAAAGAGATTTTTATTTGATAATGAACCGACAAAATTAATACCACTTGATCAGAACAATATCTTAGTCGGTACTATAAAAGGATTATACAGGATACAGACAGAAACAAACAGAATATACAACATTACCGGAGATAAGGAATTATCAATCCGTAGTATTATAAAATCAAAAGACGGTAATTTCTGGGTCACTACTTTAGGAAAGGGGTTTTATTTGTTAAGAAATAACCGGCTAATTAAAATGCCTTATGATCTTAATAATAACATTTCTTCTTCTCATACTATTTTGGAAGATATGAAAGGTTTTTTTTGGATTCCTACCAATAATGGATTATACAGGGTTTTAGAAAGTCAGCTATTGCAATATGCTCAAAATAAAAGCTCTAAAGTAAATTATTATAGATTTTCAAAAGATTCAGGTTTCAATACCAATGAATTTAATGGCGGCAGTAATGTATGTGGTAATCAATTAGGCAATGGTGATTTTGTCATTCCTTCATTGAATGGTCTTGTTTTTTTTAATCCATTAAAGATCCGAAGTTATTATCCGAAGAATATATACATCGAAAGAGCTCTGATTGATAATAAGGAGCAATGTTTTAAAAATGATCTGCATCTGGAGCAAAAATCTAACAGGATCGATCTATTTATCGATGTCCCTTATTATGCTAATCCTGACAATATTGTTATAGAAGCAAAAATAATGGGCATACAAAATGCAAAATGGGAATCTATCGGAAAAGACAGAAAATTTTCTATTTCCAATCTTGGATACGGAAAATATTCACTGATTGCAAAAATGCTTGTTTCTGATGATGGAAAATACATTTATAAAAAAATTAATATAATTATTCAGCCTTATTTTTACCAGACGCTATGGTTTAAGATTCTTACCTTTTCAATGTTCTTACTCCTATTATTCCTTTTGGTAAAATGGAGAATCAATTTTCTACAAAAGAAAAATCATGATCTGGAAGAAATTATTAATATCCGTACTAAAAGCCTTTCTACGACTGTAGAAAAATTAGAAATAACAAAAACACAGCTTCATAAGGAAATTGAACAACAAAAAAAACTCATCGGTACAATTACCCATGACATAACAACTCCGGTAAAATTCATTGCCCTAACAGCAAAGGAAATACTGAGTCAAAAAGAATTCGATCAACAGAGGACTGAAAAAATACTTGATTCCATTTACAAGTCATCAGATCAACTGTACAATTTTACAGTCACATTAAAAGAATATGCAGATATATACAGTCATTACCGATCAGATAAAACAGAGGTCTATTCTTTATATAAGCTAATTGAAGAAAAAAAAGTGCTTTTCCATGCCATAGCCGAAAATAATAACACATCTATTAGCAATCTTGTTGAAGAGAATATAATGACACAGATCAGTAAAAATATACTTGCTGCCATTATTCACAATCTTTTAGATAATGCGGTGAAATACACAAAAAATGGTGAGATAACAATAGATAGCCATATGGATGATAGGAATATTATTTTACGTATAAGTGACACTGGCATCGGAATGGACGAGCAAAAAATAAAATACTATACAAGGCTACAGAATAATATTGAAAGTGAAAAATTGTTACTTCAAAAATATGGCATGGGCCTGCATCTGGTACTGCAATTATTACAAATGATAGAAAGTAAAATTATCTTCAAAAAAAATGACTCCGGTGGAACCTCCTGCCAATTGATTTTAAAAAATAAAAAAGATGATTAGAAACATTCTTATAGCTGATGATCACCATGTCGTACTAACAGGAACAAGCCTGATACTGGAATCAAGGATACCCAATATAGCAATTGATCAGGCCGAAGACTATCCGGAAGCTTTAGATAAGATCTCAAAACAAAAATACGATCTTATTATTTTGGATATCAATATGCCAGAGACTAAAAATAAAAAAATGATCCCTGAAATTAAAGAGCTTGATCCCGATATAAAAATTCTTATATTCTCAGCCTATGAGGAAGAAATAGCGGTACAATATATAAAAGAAGGAGCCAATGGATATCTTAGTAAGCTGAGTAAAGTTGATGAGATTTCAGAAGCAGTGAATAGAATATTTTCAGAAGGCTACTATTATCCATCCAGTATTGTCCACCAACTATTAAAGTTTTCCCCTTTAGATTCTATAAAAAATCTCTCAGAAAGGGAATATGAAATTTTTATTCTCATGGTAAAGGGATATGGGAATTTAGAAATCTCAAATGAACTGAATATTCAGATGAGTACAATCAGTACTTACAAAAAAAGAATCCATAACAAGCTAAAAACCAACCACCTTGCTGACCTGATTAAGCTTTACCAAACCTATATATCCTAGAATAAAGCTTTTCCATAATGGTATGCTTTTTTTGCTATTCATTAAATAACTCTTCTTTTGCAGTTATAAAATACACTATTTAAAATTATCAACTTAAAAAGAATGATGTAGAAAATTTTCTACATCATTCTTTACTTCATTCTACATACTATAAGATCCCTTGTAGCAGTATTTCCTATAATTTTACACCAACAAATGAAATATAAATGTACCTGCTTATTTTCTAGTAATGAAGGACTTTTAAAAGCATCATAACCATTAAAATATTTAATAAATGCGTAGAAATTTTACACCACTATTGAAAACAATAGGATTATTCATTTCAACAGTCACTTTTGCACAAACAGGAAATGTTGGAATAAATACGGTAACTCCAGGATCGACAATAGATATCAATGGATCTGTAGCTGCCAGTTACAGGGCAGTTAGTGCAACATCTTACAATTTGACCGCAACCGATTTCCATGTTTCATATAATGGCACTGCTAATGCGGTATTCAATCTTCCCCCGGCAATTAATGGAGTTGGAAACTTCAAAGGACGTATCTATACGATTAAGAATAATACCAATTTCACAATAACAGTAAACTCTGCAGCTCCAGAAACAATTAACGGAAATACAAACGTTTCAGTACCTGCCAATCAAAGCGTACAGTTGATCAATACAGGACTAACGGGAGCAACGAGCACATGGGAGGCTACAACAGCCAATAGTAGTGCAACTACTGCCAGTAATGGACTTACGCTTTCGGGTAATGATGTAAAATTAGGAGGCGCTCTTTCCCAGGCTACAGATATTGCTACCACAGGAAACAATTTAAGTGTAACCGGTACAGGTAAAGTTTTATTAGGTACAAATACAGTTCCGGCAGGAGCTGCCAATGCGAAAATAGTTATTGATAATGGAACAACAAACGGAGCATTACAAATTAAAGATGGTACACAACAATTAGGATATGTATTAACCAGTGATTCCAATGGATTAGCGACGTGGTCATCTACAGTTACCACCGCTTTTGCCAATAACTGGACATCTTATACAGGAACATTGGTCAATCCTTTCACCGGAAATGCAGGTGGAGATAATCTAGCCACAGGAATATCCGTAAACATTCCTGCCAAAGGATGGTATTTTTTCCGTTCTGGAATTACAATCACATCTACTTGTAATGATTACTGGTTTTACATCGGTGGTATAGGAGAAGTATGGAAAGCATATTGTGGAACCGGCAGCCCTGATCCTATTAATTTTGTACCAAGAGATCAGACCAGAGTATTATACTTCGCAGCTCCCGGAATTTATCCTATAGTTGCTCACAAAACGAATTTAGTAGTTCCGACGGGATTTAATGGTGGAAACCCTTCTTTTTACTTAGATTTTGTAAAGTTCCAAAATTAATATAATATAAACTTTCAGTTCATAAAAATGAACAACAGAAATTATTTAGATACTAATGATCTAAATACCATTTAAAAACAACAATTTTATATGAGAAGAAATTCAATTTTCCTTACCTTATTACTAATTTTAAATAGTATTCTAATCTACTCACAAGCTGGAAATGTAGGCATTAATACCACTACTCCCGGTAGTACTTTAACGGTGAGCGGATCATTTGCAGCCACGTATAGATCGGTTACGACAAGTGGAACTGTAGATCCCAAAGATTACTATATAGCTTATAATGGTAACAGTAATGGAACTTTAACTCTGCCCGCAGCCATAAATGGATCCGGAAATTTTATGGGTAGGACCTACCATTTTAAAAATACAGGAACTGCCCAACTTTCCATCACCGCCAATGGAACTGAATTAATTGACAATCAAAGTGGAACTGGTATAACAACAGTAAATGTATCTCCTGGTTACTATGCATTTTTTATTAGCAAAGGAACGATCACAGGAACAACATGGGAACTTATTTTACTGTCGAGTTCTGATAATTTACCGATAGCAGCTTCTACCTATCCCTTTTCAACGGTAAGTACTGCAACCAGGCAAAACCTTACAGCAAGCACAGGCCCTTATATTACATCTGAAATACATTATCCTGAAGGAACGGTAATAAATACAGGAAATGTTCTTAACACTGTAAATGGAAAATTCACAGCACCTACCAATGGATATTATATGTTCTACGGATCTACACAGTTCGATAATGGCTCTGTTCCAGGTGCTCCCAATTTTGCCTGGGTGGTTTTATATCTTATAAAGAATTACAGTACAAATCCCAATAACATATTAGTTCAGTCTTATCACCCTAATCCAGGCACATTAATAGGTAAAAATGTCTCTTGTATTGCCTATTTAAATGCAGGTGAAACAGTAAGCATGGCAGCAGCTGCTGCAGTAACCAGTGGTAATGTCTACCAAGTGGTTGTAAGCTCTTTATATGGTTATAAAATCGCTAATTAATAATATATCATACTAGGAGAATCATTCATAGATATGCTATTCATCGTTTATAGATTCTAATAACACAATGGAAACTCAAACATGTAGAAATCCCTCATTTTACAAGGTTTAACAAGTGGTTGTCTTAAAGGGCAGCCACTTTGTTTTTAAAAATTCACAAAACATAGGTAAGTATCCAAACATTTTGACGGAGGAGTAAGGCCAAAGAACTGCTATGTTTCATTTTTTTTAAAATGTTAAAAAGCTAATTTAAAATACTCCCTATTAATTTATTTCGAGCGTTTTTATACAACAAAAACTCTGAATTTTAATTTTACATACGATTTATTTCATTATTTTTAGTCTAGCAATAAAGCCATAAACTGTATTTAATCAAACAAAATCATTATGGAAAAATTTGACGTAATTATTATTGGTTCAGGACAG
Organism: Chryseobacterium sp. ISL-6; assembly: GCF_018613715.1. Taxonomy (GTDB): domain Bacteria; phylum Bacteroidota; class Bacteroidia; order Flavobacteriales; family Weeksellaceae; genus Chryseobacterium; species Chryseobacterium paludis. Next base: position 829,232 of record NZ_JAGGPT010000001.1, read on the forward strand.
GCAGGAACTCCACTTGCAAAAAGGTTATCTAAAGAAGGTAAGCGTATTGCACTTGTCGAGTCAGATTTTGTTGGTGGGACATGTGTGAACTACGGATGTACACCCACCAAGACATTAGTAGGATCAGCCAAAGTCATCTTTCAGTCCCAAAATGCCACAAAATATGGCATTACATTAAATAATAATGCACCCGATTTTCAACTAATTAATCAGCAGAAGAACAAGGTTGTAACTCATTCCCGGGAAGGTTTGGAAAAATCACTTTTTGAAGATCCCAATATTAATTTTTTTCATGGAAAAGGTAGCTTTTCAGGACATAAACAGATACGAGTAGAATTTGCAGATTCAAGTGATATTTTTATTACAGCATCGTTGATATTTATTAATACGGGAACAAGAGACCGGATTCCTGAAATAAAGGGGTTAACAGGCGTAAATTACCTTACATCAAAGACTCTTTTAACCCTTGAACACTTACCCAAAAAGTTACTTATTATTGGGGGTGGTTATGTTGCGCTTGAATTTTCACAGATTTTCAGTCGATTGGGCAGTCAGGTCACGATTATAGAGCAGTCCGCCAAATTATTACCTAAAGAAGATGATGATGTTGGATCTATGATCACACAGATTCTTACAGCAGAAGGGGTAAAAATTATCACGGATGCAGTGGTTAATAGTGTATCCTCAAATGCAGATGAATCCATTCAAATAGAACTGTCATCAGGAGAGAAACCTTTTACAATATCAGGAACCCATGTTTTAGTCGCTACCGGTAGAATACCCAATACTGAAACACTCAATCTATCAAAATCAAATATTCCAATGGACGGAAGGGGATTTATTCCTGTTAACGATTATCTGGAAACAACGGAAGCGGGCATCTATGCTCTTGGAGATGTAAAGGGTGGACCTGCATTTACTCACGTGTCATATCATGACTATCTTGTTGTGGCCGACCATTTATTTGGCAAAAAAACTTCTACTATTCGCGATCGATTGATTCCCTACTGTGTTTTTATTGATCCTGAGCTTGGAAGAATTGGGATCACGGAAAAAGAAGCCCGTGAAAGAAATCTGAATTTTTCTATAGCTAAAATGGATGCATCCTCTATAGCAAGGGCTGTAGAAACTGACGAAACAATAGGTTTCGTAAAGGCGATTGTGGACCATAATACTAAGAAGATTTTGGGAGTTGCAGCACTATGTGCGGGAGGTGGAGAGTTCATGTCTATATTGCAGATCGCTATGTTGGGCGGGTTGACTTATGACCAATTACGCGATACCATGTTCGCACATCCTACCTATGCCGAGGCAATTAACAATCTCTTTAATCCAGCCCATCTAAAACCAGGCATTTCATCATGATAAATTTTTAAAATAGTAAGCATCATTGCCTCTCTTTCAAGGTAATCATTAAAGTTCATTAATATTAAAATAAAATTTCCAAATACTGAAACTATAATTCTTGCCTCCCGACAAAAAAAGATGACTATAGAAAGTCTATCCTCAATATGGCTTCAAACAGTCTCGATTTAACTACAAATCCTGCTATTTTAATATCCAAATTTGCTGTATTAATTTAAATCATTTAAAATTATGCAGACAAATGAACAAAAAGTAGCATTGGTTTCAGGTGCGAATACTGGGATAGGTTTTCAAATTGCTAAGGCCCTCACCAATAATGGATACGCAGTTTATGTAGGTTCCCGTAATCTTCAAAAGGGCATGACAGCTGTCGCAGAGATTGGCGGTCAAGCAAAAGCTATTCAATTAGATATCACTGATTCCAATTCCATCAATGCGGCAGTAAAAATAATAGAAAATGAATTTGGGTACCTTACATTGTTAGTGAATAACGCAGCCATCTCACATGCTGGCCATTCCGGACGTACAATGGAAGAAGTATTGGGAGCACAACGGGCAAGCATTGTACCTATCAACGAAATAGAAACCGTTTGGAAGACAAATGTATTCGGTACTTTAGAAATCACGCAAGCCTTTTTGCCTTTATTACAAAATGCACCTGCTGCGCGTATTGTGACGGTTTCCAGTGCATTGGGATCTCTCGTATTGAATTCAAATCCGGAAAACCCTTACCGTTCGGCATTTGATGCGGTTTATGGAGCTTCTAAAACAGCACTCAATGGGATTTTTCTTTCTCTAGCCATAGAATTGGAAAACACCAACATCAAAGTCCATCTTGTAAGTCCTGGTTTTACCGCTACGGCACTCAATAATTTTCAGGGAACAGATACAGTGGAAAAAGGATCGGTTGAACCAATAAGAGTGGCATTGGCAGAAGATATCCCAACAGGAAGCTTTACAGGACCCAGCAATTTTTCGGGAGTAAACAACAGTCTTCCGTGGTAGGAATTCATTAAACCAAAAACTTATGGTAATCAATTTGTCATAAGTTTTTTTACAAATTTATGTAATGAAAAATAAAGACGATAAATTGATCCGGTTAAATGATAGATTTTAATTTTCGTGACTGATTCCATTTCTTTTTACAATTTCTGCGTGCTTTAAATATGAGTTAAAAATACAAATTTCCTTTGTCTCTATTATTGACTCCAAAACTGTTTCAATACCTACTAATCAAAATATACAGGAGATCAATACAGGAAGGTATTACTTCTTCTTTCATTACAAAAGCAGCTTTGCAATGAATATTTAATTCTCTGAGATGTGAAAATTTAACATTTAGAACATACTCTATTCAATTTATTATTTTAAATTTATTATTCTATTACTAAACATATTGCATTATGAATAAATTATCATCAGACACTTCATGAATTTTAACAAATAAAAAAAACAATATTAAACTTTTAACCAAATCAAAAAAACTAATATGTCAAACATCAATTCAACATCAGAAACACAAAAAAATTTAACCTCAGTTTCCCTATCTCCGGAAGACAGATATAAACTTCTAAATGAGTTTAATGACACCAGTTGGAGCTTCCAGAAAGAACAAACTTTGGTTTCTCTTTTCCAAAAACAAGTCAGTCTTCATGCAGATCATACAGCAGCCATCTATCAGAATCGACAAATAACCTACCGCGAACTGGATCAGAAAAGCAATCAGCTTGCCAATATCCTGATCGCAAAAGGAGTAACAGAAGGTATGTTTGTTCCCGTCTGGCTCGACCGCTCACTGGAATGGATCATTGCCATTCTCGGAGTTTTAAAAACAGGTGCAGCTTATGTACCTATAGATCCGGCATATCCTGTAAAACGTGTAGAATATATTCTTAATGATACTAAAGCAGAAATCATTATTACCAATCATACCCTCAGCCAATCATTTGCAGGAAGTAAAATCTGCCAGATTTTTTATCTCGATCAAAAAGAAGATCTCACAAATTTATCCGTTCAACAACCGGAGGTTATACCCCATTACAACGCCCTTGCTTATACAATTTACACCTCTGGCTCAACAGGAAATCCTAAAGGAGTAATGATTACTCATGAAAGCATCCAGCATTTAGTATCCTGGCATAACAGTCATTTTAATGTAGATCATACTTCTCACCTAACTCTGGTTGCAGGATTAGCTTTTGATATATCAGTATGGGAAACCTGGTCAGCCCTTACTGCGGGTGCAACTCTTTTTATAACAGATAGTGAAGAAAGGACTGCGGCTTCGGCATTGGTTAACTTTTATCACAAGAACAGAATTACTCACGGTTTCGTACCTACTGTTTTAGCTCCGGCAGTTGTAGCACAGACTAAAAATTACGGTGACCTTGCACTGCAATATCTTTTCACAGGAGGTGAAAAACTTAAACCGTTACTTACCAAGGGATTAAGCTATGAGCTTATTGATTATTACGGACCTACAGAATGTACAGTCTATGCTACTTTTAAAAAGGTAAAAGATATTAATGGAGAATATGTTTCTTCAATTGGTAAACCAATAGCCAATGCTAAAGCTTATATTCTGGGAAACCAAATGGAACTATTGCCGATAGGTGCAACTGGAGAACTGTATATTAGTGGAATTTTATTAGCTAAAGGATATCTTAATAATGAAGAACTCACCTCTTCAAAGTTCATTGTTAATCCTTTTATGGAAACTGAAAAACTGTATCGTACAGGAGATCTTGCCAGATGGACTTCAGAGGGAGATATTCAATTTCTTGGACGAATAGATAATCAGGTGAAAATTAGAGGATTCCGTGTTGAATTAGGAGAAATAGAACGCACCTTTGACCGGTTGGAGGGAATACAGGAAGCGATAGTAATCACAAAAAACACTTCAGGAGATAACAAATACCTAACTGCTTTTATTGTTTTAAAACCTAATGTGGAAAAAAACATTGCACTGATCAGAAATCAGCTCAAAGAGGAATTGCCAGGGTATATGATTCCCGCACAGATTATTGCTATTGATAAAATACCATTAACGGCCAATGGAAAAACAAATACTGATCTTTTACAGAGCTTAGCTGATAAGGAAGCTAAGGAACTTATCTCCCACGAACCACCAACAAATGAGACCGAAAGAATTATCGCAGATATTTGGTCATCAGAACTAGAACTTCCCATCATTAATATGACAGATCAGTTCTTTGATATTGGCGGAAATTCTCTTTTAGTAGCTATTGTAGCTGTTGCATTACAGGAAAAATTAAATGTAAAAGTATACCTACGCGATATTTATCAATATCCTGTCTTACGAAATCTCGCCAATGTACTGATAGCCCGTGCTAAGGAAGCAAGGGAGGCAATTCCTCTCGAAGATGTGGAGCCTTATGTTGAATTACAGCAAGATGTCTACCTGAATCCCGGAACCTATTTTGAGGATAATTTTGATCCAAAAAAAATTGAAGATCCATCAGCAATATTGTTGACCGGTGCCACAGGATTTGTAGGAATTCATCTTTTACAGGAACTTTTAGATACAACTACCGCAGATATTTATTGTCTGGTAAGAGCCCAGGATGAATTTCATGCAATGGAAAAAATAGACAAGTGTTTTATTCAATTTCATGTCCCTCAAAACCATGAACAGCGATCAAGAATTATCCCTGTTTTAGGTGATCTGGCAGTACCTTCGCTCGGATTATCAGAGGAAATATTTAATATGCTGGCAACAACTATTGATCTGATTTATCATTCCGGTAGTTCCGTAAACTTTATTGAGCCTTATTCTTATATGAAAGCTCCCAATGTTGATGGGCTCAGAGAAATTATAAGACTTGCAGGAGCTCAAAGAACAAAATGCCTTGCTTTGTTATCTACTATTTCTGTTTACAGTTGGGGACATGTGTTTACCGGAAAAAAAGTAATGCTGGAATCTGATGATATTGAACAAAACATTGTATCAGTAAGTAAAGATATCGGCTATGTCAGAAGTAAGTACGTAATGGAAGCCATAGCCGATCTGGCTGCAAAAGAAGGTCTCCCATTAATTACTTATCGTCTGGGATATGCAATGTGCCATAGTGAATCCGGAGCAAGCGCGCCCTATCAGTGGTGGTCGGGTCTGGTGAAAAACTGTATTGAATTTAAGTCTTACCCTGCATTAACAGAGTTAAGAGAAGGTTTGATAACAGTCGACTATATGACTAAATCAATGGCTCATATTACAAAAAATAAAAATGCCATCGGAAAGAAATTCAATCTGATTGCCAGCCCGGAGACCAATCTGACCTTGGAAGGTTTCTTTGACCTGCTTAAAAAAAATTACCCCTACCAGCTTAGCCCCCTTCCCTATAAAGAATGGCGAAAACATTGGGAGAATGACAGCAAAAACAGATTATATCCATTGACAAGTTTGTTTAAAGATAATATGCACGAAGGTTTGTCTACGGTGGAACTTTATCAGCATACTTACATTTGGGACTGTTCAAATGTACAGGAGTTCCTCAAAGATTCTGATATTAAAGAACCTGTGTTCGACAAACCACTCCTCGATTCTTATTTAAAGTATCTTGGCCTGCATTCTTAGTTATGGTTTATCCCCGGTTCTGGCCGGGGATTTTATTTGAAAATCTTCTGAGCAAACTGATATAGAGATCTTCTCCAGGTAAGCCATTCATGATAAGTGCCTGCAGAACTGTATAAAGTGTAAGAATACTTATTTTGGCTAAAAAAATCATTCAATGTTTTATTAAATTCAAAAAACCTTGCCTCTTCTTTTTCCCCGATTCCAATAAAAAAGTAAGGCTTTTTCTTTGATTTTAATAAGTTTCCGATTGGAAGTTCTTTAAAAGGGTCGGATTCGGTACCTTCATAAATCACTGGGCTAAATACCCCAATTGCTGAAAACATCTCAGGATGACTAGCTCCGATAAGCATGGCCTGATAACTTCCGCGAGAAAGTCCGGCAATAGCTTTTTTATCAGTCGTTTTATATTTCTTTTCAATATAGGGAATCAGTTCCTGAGTAAGGATTCTGTTAAGGTTTTTGGAAGAAAGAACAGTTCTTGGATAATCATCTGCCATATTTTCTTCTTCTGGATTTAATGCAACTCCATAATCCATAACCACGATCATTTCCTTAGCTTTTTTCTCTGCAAAAAGGTTATCAAGAATTTGGCGGATAAAACCTTGTTTTTCCCATCCTGTAATATCTTCTCCTGTACCATGATATAAGTACAGGACAGGTAGCTTCTCCGATCCGTAATTCGGGGGAAGATATACTTTAAAATTTCTTTTACCCTGTGTTATATTCGAATTTAAGCTGTCCTCAACTATTTCCCCGTGTTTTACATTTTTCTCCATAAAAAAATCTTCTCCGGAGGGAACTTCAATACCACTGGTAGGTTGGCCATAGCCAAAATACAGCTGTGTATTTGGATCATTTACCCGTTTGCCATCCACATTCAACCAGTAATAATGAAACCCTATTTCCAACGGTGTTGTTGAGATATTCCAAAAGCCATCTTTATCTTTTGAAACAAGGGATTTTATACTTTTCATTCCATCACCACCATCTAAGGTCACCGATTTTGCATCTGGAAAATAAACACGAAATTTCGCTTTCCTCTCTGCATCTATTTTAGGAAATGCTTTTCCAGGCAAGGCTGTAGAAGTAATTGTATAGGTTTGGGAAAATGCTATTGAAGAAAATAAAATGAAACTAAGAAATATCTTTTGTAGGTACTGCATTATTTTAGTTTTAAAAAATAAGAAAATCATAATCATTCATCACAAGACACCATTTTTAAGAAAGGTCTTAAATCAGTCTTTAAGTTAACATCAGGTAATTTCATTTCAATATTAAGGAAATATTTATAGAAAAATAGTCAAAGACAGAATTTTCAAAAATTATCGAAGTTTAATTTAAAATCAAAAAATAAATGAAAATCAAGAATATAAATACTTAGAACTTAACAATGATTAATCAAATTACAGATAAAATAATACTTCAAAACCTACATTCCATAAGTAAACTAATTGAATATTAATATTTTAATAATAATTTCACTTCAATTAACCAAAATTGATTAATTTAGAATGAACTAAACGTAATCTGCAAAACTAAAGCAGAATAGCAAATTATAAAATTAAATTCTTATGAAAAATTTAAAAAAAATCAACAGACAAGAAATGAAAACCATCCAGGGCGGCATTAACTGCATGGGTGGACAACTGTGTTTGATCAACGGAAAATGGCAGTGTATGCCATATGACGGATGTGGTGGCGGAAATCAACCGTAATTCTTAAGTTCAACCAAATTACTTTATTATGAAAAATTTTAAGAAAATTTCAAGAGATCACCTGAAGAATATTAATGGTGGTGCCGTGACGTGCTCTGAAGCATGTTGTCCTCCTCCAGGGACAAAAAGATGTCCTTGGGTGTATTGTTTTGCACCATGTGAGATATTGAGCTAAATACTACAAGTTTTTAGATCATATAAAAGCTGTCCTTTTGGGCAGCTTTTTTTTAATGTAAAATAATAATGAAATAATATTTCCACTAAAAATAGTTGACTAAGTCAACTATTGTGTATTTTTACATTATGAAACAAGAATATATTGACCAAATAAGATCCTTTAACAGGAATTATACGCAGGTACTGGGGTTGCTTAACAAAGGTATCCTGGATGGAGACCTTGGCATTTCGGAGGTTAGGGTTATGCGTGAAATTTATTTCAATTCTGATATAACACCAACACAAATCGCCAGTACTCTTGAATTAGATAAAGGTTTCTTAAGCCGGATACTTAAACGTTTTGAAAAATTGGGTCTCACTATTAAAAAGAAATCTGGAGAAGACCATCGCTCAAATATTATTAATCTTACAGATGTAGGTCGTATGACGTATGAAAAAATAAATCTTGATTCGGACAATCAGATAGAAAATTTATTTACTGACTTTTCCAAAGAGAAATTGAAAACCATCATTCGATGTATGAATACCATCGATTCACTTCTTCACCAAAAGGATGATCATGACCCAGTTGACCCTATCATTATTCGTCCGATTGAAGAAAAGGACAATGAGCAATTAGCGGCTCTTATTCGTCAGGTATTTGATGAATTCAATGCTTCTAAAAAAGGAAGCGTATATGATGATCCCCAGACAGATATATTATATCAACATTTTCTACATCCTTCTGCTGAATATTGGGTAGTAGAATGTAATCATACAATTTTAGGAGGGTGTGGCTTTTATCCAACCCCAGGACTACCTTCATCATGTGCGGAGATTGTCAAGTTCTACCTTTCAGATAAATTAAGGGGAAATGGTATTGGCTTATATCTTCTTAATATGATTGAAGAAAGAGCAAAAAAAGCTGGTTACCATCAACTCTACCTGGAATCCTTCGAGGTATTTCAAGGTGCAGTATCTTTATATGAAAAACTGGGTTACAAACATTTAGATGACTCACTCGGTAATTCAGGACATTACGCTACAACAATTCATATGTTGAAAAGTATCGATTAGAAAATGACAGAAAAGTTAATAATCTTAAAATCAAAATCTAAATTTCAACATCACCAGTTATCACTTTTCCATCACGTTTGTAAGTGGCTATAATAACTCCTTTTGATGTTACCTGATTTTCCGTTAATGTAAATGCCGCCGGGATCATATTATTTTCAAATAGCTTTTTCCCTTCACCAAGGATTAAGGGGTAAATTTTGAGCCGCATTTCATCAACGAGATCATGTTTTAGCAGCAATTGGACAAGCTTACTGCTGCCCCAAACCTGAATATCAGCACCTTCCGAATTCTTGAGCATTTTGATATCTTCAAGACTTTTGATAAAAGTGGTGTTTTCCCAATCTGATTCTTCCACGGTGTGAGACAGAATGTATTTATTACCATCATTGATACCTGGCCAGAAGTCAGCATGCTGAGGCCAATAGGATGAAAAAATATCAAAGGTTTTCCTACCCAAAAGATAATCCGATGGCTTCATTTCTTCTTTCATGATCTCGCCGAAAAGCTCATCCCCGTAAGACACCGTCCATCCACCATATTTGAAGTCTCCGGATACGTCTTCCTGAGGTCCACCAGGAGCCTGCATAACACCATCCAATGTCATCATTGATAAAACAGTTATTTTCCTCATCTTATTATTTTTTTGTAGTCTAAATCTGAATTTAATTACTTTAAAAAACTGTTCAAATAACCCAAAATAATTGAAGTCTGCATCATAAGGCTGACATGGCTCTGTCCTGGAACGATGGCTAATTGAGATTTTGGCATAGGTTTAAAATCTGCAGAAATGCCACCTCCCAACAATTTATATGTTTTTGCCAGCTCTACTTTATCCAGTCCGTCATTGTCTCCAGAAATAATTAATACAGGTGAAGAAATTTTCGAAATATTATTGTCTCCAAAGTCATATGGAACTCCAGCGGAAGCAATCATCTGCTCTAAGAATTTTGTCCATTTTGTTTTATCAGGTGCTACTGCATCATACGCAGTCTGCATAGGGCTGTTTGCAAAAAGTTCTGGCTTCATGTTCTTAAAAGCATTGTTTATCTCAGGTAGCCAACCACTACTTTTATAGGTCGCAGAAATGATTACCAGGTTCTTAAGTCGTTTAGGACTTTGGATAGCAAATTCGTATGCTATAGCACCTCCAAAGCTATACCCTACTACATCGGCACTTTCAATTTTCAGATAATCCATGACTCCAACTACATCACTTGCTAAGGTAGCATGAGACAATTTTCTATCTGAAAATGCTGTATGTCCATGTCCCTGCAATTCAATTGCAATGACTTTCCTTGTTTTTGACAGCTCTGGAATTAACTGCCCCCAGTTTGTGTCAATGGTCATAAAAGCGCCATGCAATAGAACAATGGGTCTACCCTCACCATATACTTCATAATAAACTTTAATACCATTAACCGGTACGTAGCCACTGTTAGAAGGCTTTATTTGTTGCCCATATAATTGCGATGCTGTAAACATCATAATAACAACCATTACTAATGGCGTAAGGAACTTACAGGAATTTAATAGATTTTTCATAATTATATTTGATTTTGTTTAACCAAAATTAGTAATCTATCATGAAAATTAACTTGCCATAAGGCAAGATTTTATTTTGAAGCTATAAAGGACCTAAGAAAAGCAGATCTTTCTATATTTAAAAAAAAAAGAAAAAATTAAACATGTTTTTTATTATCCAGTTCCACCATATATCCTACCATTAATAATTAAAAAAATGTATTATTCCCATTTTACTGCCAGAATTCATTGCTTCATAGAAATGTTTACTTTATCAAAATATACATTCTTTATCAAACCCTTTTCTTTGATTTTTCTGTATTCTTCTCTCTCAACATCAATCCTTTTCTTTTCACCGTTAAAAGTATTTATTAAAAATATTTTGAAAATTACTTTACATTTGTAAGTAGTTACCATTTTGATATATAGGAACATAAGTAAAACCGGGTATTAATTTCCGGAAAATAGATAATGTCAATCACCAATTGTAACCGGAGTCAGATAAGTTGCAAAAAGATATATTATAAGTTTTAATAAAATCATCATATGCAGATTTTACCTTCCACAATTTTAGCACCCTACATAAAGAACTTTACTGTTGTTACGATTGACAGGGATATTGATAATGAGGTATTTTATCCAAGTGGATATGTAGATTTAATCATTAATTTATCTGGAGGGGCAGCCGCCACTATTATCAATGGTAAACGGAAGAACACTCCAGATATAGAATTGTTGGGACATCTTACCCTTCCCACCAGGCTCACAGTAAAAAAATATACATCTATTCTTATTGCTCGTATTTACCCGTATGCTGCATCATTATTCTTTTCAGCCCCTTTATCCGAATTCACTAACTATGCCACAGATATGTATGATGTGGCCAATGCAGAAAACAAGGAATTATATGATCGCATAATGCTGACAGAAGGACTCATCTCTAAAATCAGTATTTTGGAAACTCACTTTCTTAAGCAACTGAAAAAAAACGAAACGCGGTTAAAGAAAATTTCAATTATCCAGACCCTCAGCCAACAGTTTTTTCTCGATCACCAACCATTAGCCCTCTCTACTATTGCGCAGAACTCAGGACTGTCTGAAAGATATATCCAAAAGCTTTATATGATGAATATGGGTATTAGTCCATCAGCCTTTTCTGGAGTAATACGGTTTAATAAGAGTTTACAGATGGTACTGAATACAGCAGCATCACTTACTGAAATAGCTTATGCATGTGGATATTACGATCAGGCACATTTCATTAAGGAGTTCAGAAAATTTACAGCTATTACTCCATTTGCATCCAGGAACTCACTGATAAAAAATGATGCTGAATTTCAACAAGCCGTCAACATCGGTTTCTGAATCTATTTCACCGGGTGGTTACTGCTGAACATATCGCGATGCATCTTCCAACCTTCGTTTGTATTTTTCCAGATAACAATTACTTTTCCATCATCCAGTTTCTTACCCTCCAGATCTGTCATCTCATAATAACTTTCCTCTGTTACATATGTTTTACCGTCTCCATAAAGGTTCTGGATAGAAAATTTAACATGTACTTTAGGTCCGGACTTAAAGAATATTCCTATTTCTTTGCTCCCACATACTGGTGTAGCGTTTGGAGGAAAGAGACAGGCATCATCGGTATATCGGGTCAGGATGGATCCATCATTTTTATTAGCAAGGTCAGCGTAGATAGCATTGCTCGCTTCAATTGTCTTTCTCACAGAACTAAAGGCATCACTGGTTTGAGCATTACACCAAAAAGCTAATGTCAGCAATCCACTTAAAACAAGTATTTTTTTCATTTCAATTTTTTATTCAAAGTAAATCATCTTTACTCACTAAAAATTGTAAAATAGCGAACAAATTATATGGATACAAAATATATAAATAAATCAATTTCCAGCAAAAATCTATTTTGAAAAGAACGAGAGATTGCTTTCCTATAAAAATTGACAGAAGCTTATATGTGCCAATTTTGTTGAAGGACTTTTAAAAAACATAATTAAGATCAAGCCCTGAAAACATTACCGGTTCTCCTTTACCAATCACACTCCCTAATCTAACCTCTAAAGGTAATATCATCTGTGCCGGAATCCTTAACCACAAGGGCATATTGTAATAATTGATATTAAAAAGTGGTCCTAGCTGTATGCCCACAGAGGGTACAAATACAATAGAAGCTTTTCCTTCCTGAAATTCAACCCCACCTTCCATATAACTGATAAAACCCAAAAACTTTTTATCCGTGATCCAATAATCATAATTGCTCCTGACACCTCCTTTTAACAAATAAACTCTTTGCCGGGGCAATTCAGAACCGAATTGGCCAATACTCCCAAATCCATAACTCAGCGTATAACCATTAAAATAATCCAACATTCCTCTTTTTGTTCCCAATTCATTATACTCATACCGTTTTGAGAAAAGCCCAAACTTCAACCTGAATTCACCGCTTTCCAAATTAGCACTTTTAAATGCTCTCGAATTAAAACCAAAGACTATAGAATTTCCAATCCTACTCCTGATGAAGTTTCGGTCTGGTAATATCTGACTCGCCTTCCTGGCCTCTACTGTAATCAGGCTGTCAGGAAGGAGATTGTTTAAATCGGTATTATAGGGGATCGGTATCAGCCATAGAGGTTTAATAGAATCTAACAAATCATCAGCCTTCATACTTCCAATTAACTTCCCTGAATATGCATCAAATACTTCTGAAAGCGAAACCTGAACGGCCTCAATTATCCTGTCAGCGCCACTCTTTTCCAATGATCCATCACCATAAGCTTTCCATACCTCACCTCGCCTATTGACCACCATACTTCCTTTCATCGAATAAAAATCATGCAATGCTTTATTATTGGTAAAAGATGCCAATGGACTCCTGTTTACCACAAGATGCCCTGATGAAAAAGCATCTTCCAGAAAATGGTCTGCAAAACTGTTAAACAATATAGCCTGTTGTAACCATGTTTCTGCACGTTCCTGATCAAATTCCTTAAGCTTACCAGCTTTTGCAGCAAGATCCATGGCTATTAAGTGCACCGTCACATACATTGTCAGTGCATTTGTCTTTTTCAACTTTTGAAATACAGCTTTCACTTTGGTTTTATTCTGTGCATCCTGTACCCAAACCGGTGTAAAAGCATTAAGCTGCGAGCGTAGGTCTTTACCATACAGATAAAAATGCGACATATTAGCTACTGCTAACAGCGCATATCGCATATCGAGCCCAGCCAGCTTTGCATCGGGTGCTGCCAATTGTCCCTGATCAATATACAATTGGTGCATAGTGATGATCTGTTGGATCACGGATTCTTTATTACGCAATTGCTCTTCAAGCAATACCGGATCTATTTCATGGTCTCCATTAAGCCCGTTTAATATACCATAACTGATTTTATTGCCGCCAGAAGACAAAAACCCAAAATTTTCAGGATCTTCTCCACTTAGTATCGCTTTAAAAAAGAATCCACCTCCAGGTTGATCCAAATGCATAAACCTGAACCGTTTAAAAGCAGCATCCCCGATCTTTTTATGTTCCCCATATAAATAGGCGAAACTTTGACCGGGGATTGCTAGAAATACTAAGATAATACCAATGGACATACGTAATTTCATAATCCATTAAAATTTATCTGTTTTTGATCTCTGAGGTTTGTTAGGTTGCAACAATATTTTATGTTTTATTTTATCTTTTGGGTTAGCAGTATCTAACAAATATAAAGCATCCGCATTTCTAATAATGAGAAATTATACTAACAGTACCTTATTTTATACAAACTCTACTAGAAGATTATTTAGTATAAAAAATATGTCTTCTTGTATAATAAAGAAAAATAACCGCCCGATTATAATTTCTTTTGTAATACGATGAATTTATTAAATAGACTTCAGCAATATACGACTCACATCATGGATGAACCCCATTTGTCAGGGATACAGCAAGAGGAAAAAATGATCCAGGTTTTTGATCTTTGTCATTTTATTGATATATACAATCAATCATTGCAAATAATCGATTATGAGCATAAAATTAATGTCATTGAAGAAAATGGTATACGAAAAGGAATCTACTTCTGTGATCTCCTTTATAACATACAATACTCTATTGACAAATGGATGTATCAAATAAGTAATTTACAGAATTTAAAAAATCAGTTAAAGATCGAAGAACTGTGGTTTGTGATTGTTGTAGAAAGCTTCTTTTCAAAAGATTTGATTGGTAGTGAGAAATTTGTGAAAAAAAATAACGTTGATAGGATATATAACAAAATATTCTATTTCAATTTTTCTCAATCAACAATTAAAATCTTAAAATAGGCTATATTAGAGATAATAACAGAGAATAAAGAACGAATAATGAAGAACGACTTAAACCACATAAGAATTCATTATTTATTCAATTACACTTAAACTTTAAGCAATAAAAAAAATTCTAAAATATAGAATGACATCGTTCTATTTATTCATTTTCTTAACACATACAAGTACACTTTGTATTCATTTATTTTTATAAACTGAATTAGTTGTTTTTCCTGGAATAATTCCATTTAAATTCAACATGTAATACCTATGTCATACATTCATTAAAGGATTATGTAATACAAATTCTTATTATTGCCGCACATAATCATAATCAATATTAATTCAAACGCCGAGAACTAAGTAATTTATTTTAATTACTTAGTTAAAGCACTCATTTAATATCTTCAGTAATTAATTCATTAATTAATGTAAAATATCAAAATATTCCCTAGTTTTACACACCACAATTCGCAAAATAACTAGTACAAAATGAAAATTCTCACATTATTCATCGCTATTTTCATATTTAATCATCAAGATATAACACCTAAATATATAGATTCAGAATTTCAAAATATAGAAAATTTAGCTAGAAAAGGTAACTACAATCAGTTTATGTCCAGAAATATGTCGGTATTGAAAAGCTCTAAACGGATCAATTATTCTAAAGGCATTGCACTGAGCTATTTGAATCTTTCTTATGGATATTCATACTCCAGAAACTACAAAAAAAGCTTCCAATATTTACAACTTGCTAAAAATGCAGAATATGCTAAAGATAATTTTGATTTTCAAGTCAACTTTAAAAGATTTCTGGGCTTTAACTACTCTAATATTGGACTTTATCGGGAAGCTATTAATGAGCTTAAAGAGGTAATAGTTTTAGCTGATGATATGTCAGCTGATACTCTCAGGGTATATACTAAATCTTCAGCATACTGTGATATAGCAGCTATTTATAAGAACCAAAAGCAATTAGATTCTTGTAAACTATATTTAGGAAAAGGACTTAATATTCTAAAAAATCAAAAAAAATTAACTCCCAGACTTCAGGCAATTTTATTATGGTATTCTATGGGTTTGATCGAAGTAAATATCACTGAAAAAAAAATAGATTCAGCAACTATACTGCTCCAGGCGATAGAAATTCCATCAAAAAAAATTCTTGGAAACAATAATTTTAGGCTATACAAAGTAAAAGGCTTAATCAATTGCTATAAAAAAGAATATGATTTTGCCATTATAAATTATCAAAAGGCAATTGAACTGGTTAAAAACACCCATAATATAGTACAATTACAATGGCTATATCATGCTATGTCTGAAATTTACAAGCAGAAAGGGGATAATAATTCCGCTCAAAAATACTCTAAAATGTCGGCTGCTATAAATGAGAAATTAATACGGACAAAGCAACCGGAAATTGAAAAAATAGTACAAGAATTAATTATACAAAAAGAAAGTAAAATAGAGACCACAAACCAACTTTTACTAGGCAGTTTGATTTTATGTACTTTCTGTTTGCTTATTTTTATGTTTTTCATGATAAGAAAGAGAGATAAAAAGAAAAAAAAATTTAATCTAAAAGATGAAGAAACTACATTATTAAATGAAAAACTTCCCATTGCTTATGAAGAGATCATACAAATGGCGAAAAATAATAATTCAGAATTTCTAACCAGGTTTCAAGAAGTATACCCTGATTTCTTTTCAAGCCTTTTAAATATTGATCCCATGCTTCTTCACAGTGAGTTAAAGTTTTGTGCTTTGCTATTTCTCGATTTTTCTACCAAAGACATAGCGACATATACTTTCGTAAAACCTCAATCCATACAAACACGAAAAAACAGATTGAGAAAGAAACTCAACATTACTTCTGATCAAGATATTTACAATTGGATGAAGAACATTAATAATGCTATTTAATAATTCATTAATCTATGCTAAAAATTCTATTCTTTTTATTTTCAACTTTTATATTTGCCCAGGAAAAGATCACTTCTCAATATATTGATTCGAAACTTAAAAGGCTAAGTACTTTAGGACTAAATGGAAAACATGATCAATATATAAGAGAAAATATGTTGGTCTTGAAAGAAGCAAAAAAAATCAGCTATTCTAAAGGAATTACGTTGATTTATTTAAATCTATCCAATACTTTTATTTTTGAAGCGAATTATAAAAAAAGTCTAAAGTATCTGAATTTGGCAAAAACAGAGAACTATGCTAAAAACGATCTCTGTACTCAGATGAAAATAAAACAACTTACCAGTTATAATTATATTGCTATAGGCCTTTATAAAGATGCCATAATTGAACTTAAAGAAATAGCTGTATTATCAGATAAAATACCTGTTGATTCAATAAAAATATATACTAAAGCATCGGCATTCATTGATACTGGTGTCGTGTATAGAGGTAAAAAACAATTTGACTCTGCTACTTTCTATCTCGAAAAAGCAATTGCTCTATTACAGAAGAAAAAAAATCAAAGATTACAAACAATATCAGCTTGGGCTCATTTAACATTGATAGAAGTTAAAATTGACGAAAATAAAATTGATTCGGCAGATATATATTTTAAATTATTGAAAGTACAAAAAAGAATTTTAGTAGGTAGCTGTAATGTCAAATTATATCAGGTTAAAGGCAAAATTTATGACAGAAAGAAAAAATATTCATTAGCCATTAACAACTATCAAAAGGCGTTAGAATTGGCTAAGGAAACTAAGAATATACATGTCATGTCAGATCTTTATCAATTAATTTCTCAGGCCTATTTAAAAATTAATAATAAAGAGTTATACAAAACATTTCTCCAGAAATATAATTCTACCAATAATAGTTTAAATACGAGCTCTCAAGACTCAACGGAAAGCATTGTAAAAGAATTGGTTATCAAAAAAGAGGAGAAATTGAAGTCCAAAACCAGATCCTTAATTTATATTATATGTATGATCGCTATATTGGTTATAGCTTTTTTTATATACATTTTTACAAAGATCCGTAAAGAGCGAAAGATTTTAAATAAAAAAAATCAAGAAACTAAATTATTAAACAAAAAGCTAAATACTGATTTTGAAGAAATAGTAAGATTAGCTAAAAACAATGATTCGGAATTTTTAAACCGCTTTCAAGAGGTATATCCTGATTTATTTCCAGGACTTTTAGAAATAGAACCTAATATGCTCATCAACGAATTACGATTTTGTGCTTTATTATTCCTTAACTTTTCAACTAAAGATATTGCTCAATATACGCTTTTACAACCACAATCCATACAAATAAGAAAGCATAGATTAAGAAAAAAATTGGGGATCCCATCAAACGTTGATATCTACATCTGGATGAAGAATGTCAATCAAAATAATAAAACAGCCGATTCACCTATTCAACATAAACTTTACAGTTACAGTAAATACAATTGTATAATAAAAAAATTAAGCACCTTAATTAAAAGATAAAGTATGAGTAAAAATAGGAATCAACAGAACCTTAGAACCTCACTACATTCAACATTAATTAATAATCACAAGGAAAAACATTTCCTACGGAGACATAACATCCCGATTTTGGTATTTCATTTTAAGTTTTCTTTATTATTGGTATCACAATAAATATTCAAAAAAGAGAAAATAATAGCAATAAATATCAGATTTCCTAAACCAAAAAATAGATCTGTTACAACGAGAATATAATGGAGTTGATTTGTATAAATGATATTCTTTTCAGAATCTATAATTGCAGATTACCAATTTTTAATACTTCATATCTGGAAAATAGTATACAAAATGCATGTTAAAATTGAAAAATATAGATTTTATATCTGCTTTAATTTTATTAAAATAATAATATTGCATCATCTCCCAGATTTACAAATAACTTTAAACAACTGATTTACAACAACTTAAACACATGTTATATCTATGTAATATCCTCAAATTACAGCGTATAATGGTTTGGATTGTATACTTGTGAAATCAATGGTCATTGTAAAGTGAATTGTGAAAAACATAACTTTTACTCTAACTGTTGAATTTTAATAAACAAACCAAACAAAAGATTTTATTTATGAAAAACAAATTAATTTTTGCGTTTTTTATTCCACTTTTAGTAAGTGGTATTTCTCTACAAGCTCAAAGGTATGTTGAGCAAAAGATCAATAGTGATGATGGCAGATCATCATTCATTAAGTTCAATTCAGGAACAGCCGCTAAAGACCTGGCCTTATCGGACAACAAAAAGTTCTTCTCAGAGCTTTTAAACCTCCCTGCAGGATCAGAAATGGTTAAAACGGAATCTGCAAAACTGTTCAGTGATTTTTCGGACGAAAAATACCAGCTTTATCACAATGGGATTAAAGTTGAATTTGCCAAGTACATATTGCATTATATAAAAGGCAATCTGGTAAGCATGAACGGTGAAATGTATGATACTGACAATGTGAATACCCAACCCGATGTTTCAGAATCTGTGGCACTTCAAAAAGCCATAAAACATCTGGGTGCAAAAACTTTAATGACAGGAACTAAGCATGGAAAAGAAATTGGGTATCAGCCAAAAGGAGAACTTGTTTTAATCCCTGTTGAGGCTTCTAATGGAAAGTATAGACTTTTATTATCATATAAGTTTGATATTTTTTCAGCTGAACCATTTTTAAGATCTCATGTTTATGTAGATGCAAAATCCGGAGCAATAATACTTAATGATCCCATCATGAAACATGCGGGAGAAAATGCCCATGGAAAAGAATTGAGTAGCATCCCAATTATTGGAGTAGAAAATCAGGCAAAACAGGATTTTGCATCAATTTTTGTTGCAGGAACAGCCCAAACAAAATACAGTGGATCAAAGTCTATTGAAACCACTCTTTTGAATAATAAATATGTATTAAAAGATAACACAAGAGGTGGTGGAGTAAATACTTATAATAACAATAATGCGAATTATACCAACCTTGTAAAAAACAATATCACGGATACAGATAATAACTGGACCACTGCAGAACATTCTTCTACCGGTAATGATGTGGCACTGGATGTACACTGGGGAGTAGAAAAAACGTATGATTATTTCAAAACAGCTTTCAATAGAAATAGTTATGATAATCAGGGTGCTGTACTTGACAGTTATGTTCATGTATTAAATTCTTGGGAAAATGCAGCTTGGACAGGAAGCGAAATGGTATATGGTGATGGCGCAAGTACATTCAAACCACTTGGTGCATTTGATGTTACAGCTCACGAATTAGGACATGCAGTATGTCAAACAACTGCCAATTTAGTATACCAAAGAGAATCAGGAGCTATAAACGAGGGACTTTCTGACATCTGGGGTTCCGTGGTTGAAAATACATATGCACCGGATAAACAGAACTTTTTAATTGGAGAAGATATTACCAAAGTATCTCCTAGTTATTTAAGATCACTTAGTAATCCAAACTCAGGATTATCAAAACAACCGGACACTTATAAAGGAACCTATTGGAAAGATGCAAGTAACAATTGTATTCCTAACCCCAACACCAATGATAATTGTGGTGTTCATTACAACAGTGGTGTCCTGAACTATTGGTTTTATCTTTTGGTAATGGGTGGTACAGGTACCAATGATATTGGAAATAGCTTTAATGTTACGGGAATAGGATTTGAAAAAGCTGCGAAAATTGTGTATAGATTGGAGACTTCTTATCTCACATCCAACTCCACTTATAATAATGCTTTAACCTATGGAATCCAAGCCGTTAAAGATCTTTTTGGTGCTGATTCGGCAGAACATATAGCGACTCAAAATGCATTTTATGCAGTAGGTCTAGGACAGGCATATACTGGAGGTGGAAACCCGACAACAGATACTCAGGCTCCTACTGCGCCTCAGTTGACAGCGTCTTCTACTACACAGAATTCCACTGCATTATCATGGAGCGGATCTACGGATAATGTTGCCGTAACGGGATATGATGTTTATAGAGGAACAAGTCTTTTAGGTTCTACTACTACAGCGACAACATATTCGGTGACAGGACTTTCGCCTTCTACAGCATATAGCTTTACGGTAAAAGCAAAAGATGCTGCAGGGAATGTTTCTCCAGCTAGTAATACAGTAAATGTAACTACCCAATCAGGTGGAACGACAACAACTTACTGTTCTTCTTCTGCAAACTCTACTTCAGATGAACGCATTGCTAATGTTAAATTTGCGAATATCAACCAAGCTTCAACAGGAACAACGGGATATGAAAACTTTACTTCTTCTATAGGAAATGTTGCAAAAGGAAATACCTATTCCATTACTATAACTCCATATTGGTCATTTTATAAGTTTAGTGAAGCTTATGCTGTTTATATTGATTATAACGGTGACGGCGACTTTACTGATGTTGGGGAATTAGCATGGTCTAAAACAGGCAGCACAACATCTCCTGTTTCAGGAAATATAACAATTCCCACAACAGCTATTACAGGTGATACAAGAATGAGAGTTATTATGAGATACAATTCATTGCCAACTTCATCATGTGGAACATTTGATTACGGTCAGGTTGAAGATTATACATTAAGAATAGCTTCATCTGCTGGTATCAGCTCATTGGTTTCTGAATCTTTAGCAGATAATAATACCATCAGTATTTATCCAAATCCGGTAAAAGAAATAATTAAAATTAAATCTGCTTCCGGTTCGGAGTTCAAATATCAGCTTATTGATGCTCTTGGAAAAGTGGTATTATCAGGAGAAACAAGATCTCAATCCATTGATGTAGAATCATTGCTTTCAGGAGTTTATATTCTATCATTAGATAATGGTAAAGAAAAAACCACACAAAAAATTATTAAAAATTAATCACTGATTTTTAAAAAATCCTGTAGGATTAAACAGGTAAAATGATGTAAACAGTTGTGAAATTAATTTCACAGCTGTTTTTTTTAAACTTATAGGTAATGACTGTTCAGTAAACTCTTTGCATTTATTTTTGCCTTTTTTACATGAAAACATTTAATAAAGAGAATTAATCTTTATCAAACCCTGTTTTAAATTCCAAAGATTGCAAATTAATACTTCCGATAAAGTTTGTAGGACAAATAAATATTTTAACTTCTATCTATTTAAAAAAACAGACCTTTGAAATTTCTTTTATTCTTTATTAATCATTATAAAAAGTACATTTTGAGTTCTTACATATGGTTTAATTTGGGTAAATCTAATTTCTCTTTATTTATTAATGCAATCGATTACATAAAAAATTATATATTTCAGAAAAAATTAGAAATCAGTTACGCCGACAGTGCAGGATAATTTCTAATTGCAATTATTTTAGATTGCGATAAAAGAAAAGAAAACTATAGAATAGCATTCCTCTTTAAAACTAAACAATCTTATAATATTATGAAAAAGTATGCTTTATTCCTTTTTGCACTGTTATTATCAATCCAGATCTCGGCTCAATATAAAGCCTGGACTTCAGCACAGGAGCCACTAAAAGAAATTCAGGCATTAAAAAAACAAATTATAAAACCCAACTTCAGAAAAAAAGATTATCTCATTACTGATTTTGGTGCCATTGGAGATGGAAAAACAAAAAATACTGAAGCATTTAGAAAAACTATTGAAAGATGCAATTCTGAAGGAGGAGGAAGAGTTGTAGTTCCAGAAGGAATTTTTTTGACGGGTGCCATTTATTTAAAAAGTAATGTGAATCTTCATGTAAGTGAGGGAGCAACTATTTTGTTCAGTCAGGACAGTAATGATTATCCTATTGTATTCACAAGATGGGAAGGAATGGAATGTATGAATTATTCATCACTGATATACGCTTACGAGGAAGAAAATATCGCCATTACAGGAAAAGGAACATTAGATGGAAATGCAGATGAAGATCATTGGTGGTTTTGGTGTGGTGCAAGAAAATACGGTTGGAATGAGTCACGTCCCGGAAAGCAAACACCTGCACGTACAAAGCTCCATCAATATATGGCTGAAAAAAAAGATCCTAGAGAAAGAGTGTTTGGAGATGGATATTACTTAAGACCTAATCTCGTTCAGCCTTACAAAAGTAAAAATTTCTGGATGGCAGATGTTCATGTAAAAAATTCCCCGATGTGGAACCTCAATCCGGTACTTTGTGAAAACGTTCTGATCGAAAGAGTAAGAATAATAAGTCATGGTCCCAATAATGACGGTTTCGATCCGGAGGCATGTAAAAATGTTTGGATTAAAGATTCCTATTTCGATACCGGAGATGATTGTATTGCCATAAAATCCGGAAGAGATGAAGATGGAAGAGATATCGGAAAACCTGCAGAAAATCATATCATTGAAAATTGCGAAATGAAAGACGGACATGGTGGCGTTGTGATCGGAAGTGAAATTGCAGGTGGTGCCAAAAACATCTATGCAGTAGGAAATGTAATGGACAGTAAAAATCTTGAAAGAGCACTTCGTATTAAAACCAGTTCGAGCCGTGGTGGAATTATTGAAAATGTATTTTTTTATAACACAAAAGTTGGCTCTTATAAAGAAGCAGCCGTCCGTTTCAATATGCATTATGAAAAACCCGGCAATTTTATTCCGACGATTCGAAATATAAGGGTAGAAAACTTAGAGGTGAAAGGAGGAGGAAAATATGCTGTCCTTTCTGATGCTTATGAAACTTCTCCTGTAACGGATTTCACCATGATCAATGCTAAAATCAATGGTGTTGAAATTCCTTATAAAGTTGATTTCTTAAAAAATGTGACTTTAAAAAATGTCATTGTGAATGGCCAACCTGTAACCAATTTTAAATAAGATGCGAAAAAGATCAATTCTGGCCTGCTTTATCGTCTTATCTGCTTTTTCACTTTCTTTTTCCCAATCAAAACACTGGCAGAAAAGTGAGCGGAAACTGCATTATAAAGAAGACAACGGTGATTTTTTATTGGTCAATGGAAAATACAGATTCAATCGTGCACTTTATGGAAACCACCTGGCTTCCCGCGTAGAAGCTGGTGACTTGCCGGAATTTGCCTTGTATTTCCCCGGAATGGGTGGCAATCTTCAGTTTGTTATTCAGAAAGGAAGTTCCATTAAAAAATTAATTCAGGCAGAAAAAATTGAAACCCGCTACCGCCCCGGAACAATGCTTTATACCATCAAAGATCCGCTTTTTGGGAATGGAGGTTTAAAATTAACTGTTTTAGCTCAATCAAAGCAGGAAGGTTTGATTTTAAAAATGGAAATGGATCATATAGATACTGATACCAAGATCTATGCTGTTTATGGGGGAGCAAGCGGAAAAGCCTTCAGTAGAAATGGTGATATTGGTGCTGATCCGGAATCAGGATTCTATTTACTTCCTGAATACTGTATCGATAATAAATTTCAAATTAATAAAAACCAATTCCAGCTCTCTTACTTTAACAAAAAAAAGGAAACTCAAGTTGTTAATGGAAGTTTTTCTAATACCAACTTATTACAATTAGCTGATGCTAAAACACTGCAAAATCTTTCTGATCTTACTCAAAATATGGTTGAACGATCTCCTGTAATTTACACAACCTATTCAGCACAAAAAAAACCTGTTTACATTCAGATTACAAAAGGAGAATCAATTTCTGAAACGACCACAGAAGAACATTTTACAGCTATTTTTGATGAAGCTGAACAAGCCCGATCCGCATTGGCCAATCGGATTCAGTTAAAAACACCGGATTTGGATTTGAATAGCTTTGGAGCTACCCTTGCTATAGCTGCGGATGGCATTTGGGAAAGCCCTACATTTCTCCACGGAGCAATAGCCTGGAGAATGAGGTTAAATGCATGGCGCGGTGCTTATGCAGCAGACGTTCTCAGCTGGCACGACCGGGCAAAAGAGCATTTTGAAAGTTATGCAAACTCTCAGGTTTTGGTTCCTGAAAAAGCACCTGTTAAGATGGATACCCTTTTACATTTGGCTCGACATGCAGAAAATATGGGAACTTCAGTATTTTCAAGTGGATATATTTCAAGGAATCCCAATGACAATTCCAAACCCCATCATTATGATATGAATCTCGTTTTCTTTGACCAGATATTTTCTCATTTTAACTATACAGGTGATGTTGAGTTTTTAAAGAAAATGTGGCCGACAATGGTCCGCCATATGGATTGGGAAAAACGAAATTTTAAACGAAATAACCTTTACGATGCCTATGCAGCGATTTGGGCAAGTGATGCCTTACAATATTCTGGTGGTGGTGTCACTCATACTTCTGCCTATAATTATAGAGCCAACCGTGAAATGGCGAAATTAGCGAAAATAGTAGGTGCAGATCCAACGCCTTATGAAAAAGAAGCTGATATAATTCTGAATGCAATGAAAGATCAACTCTGGATAAAAAAGAATGGTTATTTTGCTGAATTTAAAGATGCTTTGGGTAACAAAATCCTTCATGATAAACCGGGAGTCTGGTCAATTTATCACGTTTCAGATGCTTTTATTTTAAATGAATTTGAAGATTATCAGAATACTCAATATATCAGGAATTATATACCACACATTCCGGTAACAGTGAAAGGTGAAGCTTCCAAAAACTATTATACTTTAGCAACCACAAACTGGCAACCATACACCTGGTCTATCAACAATGTCGCCTTGGCAGAAAATCTGCAGACCGCATTAGCTTACTGGCAATCCGGAAGAAACGAAGATGCATTCCAACTTTGGAAAGGTAATTTGATGGAAAGTATGTATTATGGAATCAGCCCTGGAAATTTTGAACAGTTATCCCATTATGATGCCTTTCGTGGTGAATTGTACCGGGATTTTGCAGATCCGATCGGAGTTGCGGCAAGAACTTTAACAGAAGGCCTGTTTGGTGTCTATCCAAAATTGTTGGAAAATAAAATTAACATAAAACCGGGATTTCCAAAAGACTGGAATTTTGCAGAATTGAAACTTCCGGATTGGGAATTTAAATTTAGCAGAAATTCTAAAAAAACGAATTATTGGTTTAAATCAAACTTTGCCAATGTGGTTTCACTCGATTTGTTAATTCCGATAAATCATACCCAAATAAAATCTGTAAAAGTAAATGGTAAAAAAATACATTGGAGCATACAACCGAATTCTATTTCACAACCTGTTATAAAGCTGGAGACTGCAAAAGGAAAAGATTTTGCCATTGAAATTACCTATTCAGGAGAAGAATTAAAAAATGAGAAGACTGATTATATAAATTATATTTCTGAAAGTCTTCAACTTAATGTAGATTCTAAAAAGAAGATTCAGCAGATTTACGATCCACAGGAATTAATAAAATTCAGAAACGGAAATCAACTTGACTTAGTAAAAGAAGAACGGAAAGGAACTTTTTTCGTTCAACTCGAGCAAAATGGAACAAAATGGTGGCAACCTGTAAATGTTGACATTCAATATCCTTTAGAAATTAATTGGAGAATGAAAGGTCTGCAAATTCAATCACAATCATCAATTCAGATTAGTGGAAAATTGAAAATTAATGATTTTTCCCATGCTTTTTCTATTAAAAAAGATGAGATGAAATTCATTGAAATTCCGACAAATACTTTAAGTAAAGGAACTAATTCTGTTGAACTTGAATACAATGGAATCAAACAAAATTTAGAAATAACAGATTGGGAGATTGAAAATAAAGGAGAGTTTAATCCCATTTCACTGCAGTCACAATATAATGATCGGGTGACCCACATTTTTAACCAAAAATACCTTTCACCCCGACCAACAGTTCCTACTCTTCAGCTTCCATGGCAGGGAATTGGAAACTGGTGCTATCCATTGTCTACCACTCAAATTGATGATACCGGACTGATGGCCATTCGGAAAAATGAAAAGCTTACGTTTTTAGGAATTCCTTTTTTAATCAATAACGAAGAAAAAAATATTGTTTTTACGAGTCAATGGGATAATTATCCAAAATCCGTTGAAATACCACTGAAAGGAAAGGGTAAAAAGATCTATTTTCTTTTGTCAGGTTCTACTAATCCAATGCAGTCGCAGATTGTAAATGGAATGATTACAATTAATTATTCCGATGGTTCGTACACCAATTTGGAGCTAAAAAACCCCGTCAACTGGTGGCCGATTGAGCAGGATCTGTTTGATGATAATTTTGCTTTTGAAATCCCGGATGATAAAATCCCCTACCGGGTACAGTTAAAAACCGGCCTATTGTATAAAGGTGGAAGTTTAACGAAATATTCAGAAATAAAAGGACTTACCAATCGGGCAGTCGAAGGTGGTGCAGCCACCATTCTTGATCTGCCAATTGACCCCAAAAAGGAATTGAAATCAATTAAATTAACAGCAGTGAGCAATGATGTTGTAATCGGAATGATGAGTGCTACTGTCCTTAAATAAAAATATAATGAAAAAATTAGTCGTATATCTTGGTCTGTTTTTGATGGGATTCTCCTCATTACACGCTCAAAAAATTGATCGTAAAAAGGTTGTCGGGCGTCATAATATTATCAATACAAAAATTGATACATTATCTACTTTGACTGTTGGCAACGGAAAATTTGCTTATACTGTAGATATTACCGGGATGCAGTCATTTCCTGAATTTTATAAGAACGGAGTTTCCCTAGGCACACAGTCTGAATGGGGATGGAACAGTTTTCCAAATCCTCAAAATTATAAATTTGATGAAACCCTGAAAGTTTATGACTTTAACAATGACGGACGTAAGGCACTATACAGTGTACAGCTTAAAGAACCCGAACGAAATAAAGAAGCCGTTGATTATTATCGTGTAAACCAACACCGATTGCAATTAGGAAATGTGGGTATTGAATTATACAAAAAAGACGGTCAGAAAGCAAAAATAGCTGATCTCAAAAATATTCATCAAGCCCTTAATCTTTGGACAGGAATTATAGAAAGTGAATTTTCTCTGGAAGGAACAGTGGTAAAAGTACAGACCGCTTCTTTTCAGAATTCCGATAAAATCGGAGTTAAAATTGAATCTGATCTGATCACGCAAAAAAGGCTTAAGGTTTTTACACGTTATCCCTCTCCTACCGGTCAATTTTTAGATGATGCCGCTTTTTATGGTAATGAAAATGATCACACAACAAAAATTCTATCATCACAGCCAACTTCCGGACTGATCCATCATCAGTTACAGAGTTCTGATTATTACACTCAGTTTTATTTTTCAGAAGGAATATTACGTGAAGCCGGAAAACATTATTTCGTGTATGAACCCTCTTCTAAAACAAAAAAAATAGAATTGAGCATTGAATTTTCTGCTAAAGATCCGAAAAGTAGTAAAAGTCTGTTTACTGATGCGGAAAGGGAAAGTACCTTAGGATGGAAATCGTTCTGGGAAAGCGGTGCAGCCGTTGATTTTGATGGAAGCACAGATCCGAGAGCCAACGAACTTGAACGCAGAATTGTTCTCTCAGAATATTTAACCAAAGTACAGTGTGGAGGAAGCAATCCACCACAGGAAACCGGTTTAACCTTTAACAGCTGGTATGGAAAACCACATACAGAAATGCATTGGTGGCATGGTGTACATTACGCTTTATGGGGAAGACCCGAAATTTTGGAAAAGCAACTGGATTATTATTTCAGGTCTTTTGAAAAAGCAAAGGCTTTAGCTGAAAGACAGGGATATAAAGGTGTTCGATGGATTAAAATGTCTGATAATGAGGGTAATGAAAGTCCTTCTTCTGTGGCTGCCTTTTTAATCTGGGAACAACCGCATATTATTTATATGACGGAACTGCTGTATCGGGATAAAAAGGATAAAAAAGTATTGGAAAAATATAAAGACCTGATTTTTGCAACGGCAGATTTTATGGCGGATTTTGCAACCTATGATAAAGAAAAAAACCGTTATAATCTAGGCAAAGGAGTGATCCCTGCTCAAGAAGTTTTCCCGGCTAAGGATACTTACAACCCAACTTATGAAGTGGCCTATTGGGATTGGGCACTAAAAACAGCACAGCAATGGAAAGAAAGATTGGGAGAACCGAGAGATAAAAAATGGGATGACGTCATTTCAAAATTATCTCCGCTTCCAGTTCAGGATGGTGTTTATCTGGCTACAGAATCTGCAAAAGATTCGTATACTTTTCAAAAATGGATGACCGATCATCCAGCTGTTCTCGGAGCCTTGGGAATGGTTCCGGAATCTCCAAAACTGGACAAAAAAATTATGAAAAATACGTTGGATACCGTTTGGAAAAAATGGAATTGGGAACATACCTGGGGCTGGGATTTCCCGATGACTGCCATGAATGCAGCAAGATTAGGTCTTCCATCAAAAGCTTTGGATGCTCTTTTTATGAACATTCAGACCAATACCTATTTGAAAAACGGCCATAACTACCAGGATAAACGTCTGCGTATCTATCTTCCCGGAAACGGAGGTGTTTTAACTACTGTTGCTATGATGCTGGAAGGTTGGGATAATTCAAAAGGTGAATTTCCCGGTTTTCCGAAAGATGGATCCTGGAAAATAAAAGCAGAAGGTTTCAAAAAAATGCCTTAAAAACTCACATTCATATATAGTGAAGTCTGTCCGGAAACGGCAGGCTTTTTTTATGCTTAAAATTATATTTTCGTCAATATTCAAACACAAAAAAGAAACATTAATCAATCCTTATTCGCAATTGTATTATAATATTTAAGATAATAACAATAAAACTAACAATACAGCATAGTGCAGGATGATTTTATGGTGTTAAGCTTTTAATTTAATACAATCAAAAAATCAAAACTTATTAAACATGAAAAAAATTTCTACAACACTTTTGTTTTCTTTATTTCTGTTATCGTGTAATCATGATGATCACAGCAATCCACCAACTACTGAAAGCTGCAATTCTGAAAGGGCTTTGGCTTTTCCTGAAGCGGAAGGTTTTGGAAAATTTTCTAAAGGAGCACGAGGGGTGACGAATCCCAGCGTTTATATTGTCAGTAATCTGAATGACAGTGGTCCGGGTTCCTTTCGGGACGCTGTGAGTCAGCCCGGCAGGTTTATCGTATTTTCTGTAAGTGGTATTATCAATTTGCAATCTTCCTTAGCGATGTCACCAAATCTTACCATAGCTGGCCAGTCAGCTCCCGGGAAGGGAATCGTTCTCTATGGCCAGAAAGTATCCTTTACGGGCGCAAATAACACCATTGCAAGATACTTCAGAATCCGACTGGGGAATGTAAACGGATTATCCAAGAATACAGATGCTTCAGGAGTAGCAAATGGTAAAAATATTATGCTGGACCACATGTCTTTTTCGTGGGGTCTCGACGAAGTTTTTTCCATCAACTGGGATAATAAAGGGTTTGAACCCGACAGTATAACCATACAGAATTCTATTATAGCACAGGGTCTGCATCGTCACAACCATTCTGCCGGTGGCCTGATCCAGACAACCGACGGGCATATCAGTATTTTAAAATCTCTGTATGAAAGTAACAAAACAAGAAATCCTAAAGTAAAAGGGAAGAATGAATTTGTAAATAATGTCATATACAATTATGGTAACCTGGGAAATACTTATGGGCATACCGTTTCTGGAGATGGCTATATTATGGGTGATTCAGCAGGAATTTCGGAAGTGAATATTATCAATAATTATTTTGTTGCCGGTCCTTTAAATGTGGATAATCAATCGACACCATTCAGCAGAGGTACCAGCACATTCCATTTATATCAATCGGGAAATTATTACGACTCTAATAAAAACGGGGTTTTGGACGGAAATCTGGTTCCTCAGAATACAACGGCATTTCCCGGAAATACACCGGTTCAATTTATGAACAGCCCATTTGCATACCCTTTCAATGCAACTAACCTGTCTGCTACTCAAGCATTTTATCATGTTATACAAAATTCAGGAGCTAATTTTCCTCATCGTGATGATGTCGATAACTTGATCATTTCTGAAGTGAGTTCCAAAGGAACTCAGGGACTCTATGTGTACACTGAAAACAATCTTCCTCTTGCTAACGGTGGTTTAGGAGACTACCCTGCTTATCAAAGCGTTCAGGACAGCGATAAAGATGGAATACCAGATGCTGTTGAAGTTCATATGGGACTTAATCCGCGAGACTCAACAGATGCCCTGAAGGTTAGTAAATTTTGTAAAAATTATTTAAATATTGAAATTTACTTGAACAACATTATGAAGTAAGAATCACCTTTACTATTCACATCTAAATACTTATATTTTCGTCTTCATTCTGTTTCAACATGATTCAGAATGAAGATTTTTTAGTAAAATATTCATATATACAGACTTATTATAATTAATTAAAAATAAATATAGATTTATTGACATAAATTTTACGACTTATTTACGATCATTGGTTAATTTTTTATAAATTAGTTTCTTTAAACCGTTTTAACCGATCCTATCTGAAAAACATGGCAGAAACATTTGAAATACAGATCAATGAACACTCCAGAGTTCCTAAATATAAGCAGATTGTTGATTCTATTCTGAATGGAATAGATGGTGGAGAAATTCAGATTGGAGAGAAGATTCCTTCCATCAACGAGCTCAGTGAATCCTGCTTTCTCTCGAGAGATACTGTGGAAAAAGCATATAAGGAATTGAGGAAAAGACAGATCATAGAATCCGTAAAAGGTAAAGGATATTATATTTCACGTATCAATAAAAATGATATTATTAATATCTTTTTTCTGATCAACAAACCGAGTACCTATAAAATGATGATCTATAATTACTTCGTCAATGCAATCGGTACCAAAGGCAATGTTGAGATGTATATTTACCATTGTGATGAAACACTTTTCATTAATTCTTTGAAAAAGAATCTGGGCGGATTTGATTACTATGTCATTATGCCTCACTTTCGGGACGAACAGTCTAAACATACCAGCTCTACAAAGGAAGTGATTGACATGATTGAAAAAATACCAAAAAATAAACTGCTGTTGCTGGACAATACCAAACCCAATGTTTCAGGAGAATATGGTACTATTTTTCAGGATTTCGAACATGATATTTACAATGCCCTTCTGGAAGGTTTAGACAAGATAAAGAAATATGAGAAAATCATCTTAGTC
This sequence comes from Chryseobacterium sp. ISL-6, assembly GCF_018613715.1. Classification (GTDB taxonomy): domain Bacteria; phylum Bacteroidota; class Bacteroidia; order Flavobacteriales; family Weeksellaceae; genus Chryseobacterium; species Chryseobacterium paludis. The sequence continues at coordinate 861,013 of NZ_JAGGPT010000001.1, forward strand.
TATCCTGATAAATCAATCCACCCCTATCCTTTCCGTATTGTACGCGGTTTTGAGAATTTCTGCAAAGATTTTAAACTTGATTATGAAATCCTTGATGAAATTTATCCTGATATGGAATTACAGGAAAAAGATATTTTCATCACAATCCGCGAACGGGATCTTGTTAATTTGGTGAAGCAGATCAGACAGAAAAATCTTGAACTGGGCAAAGACATCGGAATTATTTCCTACAATGAAACTCCTCTTAAAGAATTGCTGGGAATCACAGTGATTACTACAGATTTTAAAGCAATGGGAGAATCTGCTGCCTACATGATCCTGAAAAATAAAAGGGAACAGGTCAACAATGTCTTTAAATTTATTCAAAGGGATTCTTTATAAAGTCATTTATTTTTTTTAAATAATGCAATCGATTGCGCTTGTCATTAGATTAACACCTCTAACAATTAAATTATAGACAGCATTTAAAACCTACTAAAAAATATTTATTTAATTATGATTAAAAAATTAATTTTCGCCATGGCTTTCTTCATGGTACTTGCTTTGTCAGGACAGAAAAAGAATGATAAAGATGCTGTTACTGAAGCCGCTGAAAAGTTAAGATCGGCCATGATAAGCGGTGACAAACCAACATTAGAATCATTGATCTTACCGGGATTAACTTATGGACATTCGGGAGGTCACATTGACAATGCAGTGGAATTTGTCGAGAAATTAGTCAGTAAAAAATCAGATTTTGTAACCATTGATATTACCAATCAAAGCATCGACCTTGTTGGTAACACAGCGATTGTCCGTCACCATTTTTATGCAACAACTGCTGACTTTGGAAAAACTCCAGGGGATGTAACGTTGGATGTATTACTGGTTTGGGTAAAAACCAAAAACGACTGGAAATTACTGGCCAGACAGGCAGTAAAATCTGAAAAGAAAAAATAAGTATCAAGATTATGATAAACAAAATTCGCAAAGCTATCTTTGCGAATTTTTTATTTAGAATTTATTCTAAGTTTTGGTTAAAGCCCATTTAGTTTTTTTTATTGAGCATTAATAAGACTTAAAGATTTTATTTCACTCTAAAATTTTGCAGATCTTCCGGTTTTTCACAGCAAAGCTGTTCCATTACCTGTCTGAACTGCATTTTAAGCATTTCAATGATGTGATCGCCCCCTTTTTCACCCAAAGCACCCACTGCATACATAAATGTTCTTCCCATAAATGTAAATTCAGCACCACAGCTGAGAGCACGGGCAACATCCGGACCTGTTCTTACACCACTGTCCATCATTATTTTTATCTGATTTTTATATTTTTCACTAATTTCCTTCACTACCGCAATGGTAGATTCCCCGGCATCCAGCTGTCTTCCGCCATGATTGGAGATAATCATTCCATCAAATCCCAGACGTACTGCTTCAGCAGCATCTTCATCAGACGCAACTCCTTTAATCACTAATTTACCTTTCCATTGATCACGGATCACTTTTAGCCTGTCTGCATTCAGCCTGCCGGAAAAAGTAGAGTTCATAAATTGCCCCAACTGCTTTACGCCCATACTCTTATCTATGTATTTATCCAAGGTTGCAAAACGGGGAACACCATGCTTTACCATTTCCATTACCCATTGTGGTTTTACCAAAGCCTGAGAAACATTTCTAAAATTAATCTGAGGCGGCATTGCCAAACCATTTCGGATTTCTTTGGCCCGGTAACCAAAAGTAGGAACATCTGCTAAAACAACGAGTACGTCATATCCGGAAGCTTCACAACGGTTGAGAATATCATCACGCAGCCATTCTTCCCTTGGATGGTATAATTGATACCAGGCTTTTCCTTCCGTTAATTCTGCAATTCTTTCAATACTGCTGGTCGTTACCGTACTTAAAATAAAAGGAATATTATGTTTGAAAGCTGCTTTTGCTAAAATTTCCGGAGCATTAGGCCACATCAATCCTTGTAAACCGACAGGTGAGATTCCAAAAGGCGCAGAATATTTCACACCGAATAATTCGGTCTCCATACTGGTTTCACTGTAATTATTCAAATAGCGTGGACGAAGAAGAACTTCTCTCAGCTCAGATGTATTCCGGTCTCTGTTTATGTTTTCATTGCAGCCTCCGTCCAGATATTCAAAAGCGAAACGGGGCATTCTTTTTTTTGCCCTTTCAATCAGAAGCTCAAGGGAAGCATATCGGGTATCGAATGGAAATGACATGATTATAAATTAAGAATTAAAGGTTGAAGCACTTTCATCTGATAATGCTGTTGTAAAAAGGTTTCATCTATTTTCTTGTTAGAAATTACCATAGAAGCCCCCAATGCAGAGCCTAGTGGTGAATGCGTTGACATCACGCTGTAGTGGTGGAAATGATGAGACATCAGTTTCATAAATACATCATTATCCGTAAATCCGCCATCAATGTAGATTGTTTCAATTTCTGAATTTCCTATTGCATTTTTAATGGTATGAATCTGCAGATCCATTAATTCTATCATCAATTGATGATAGGCTTCTTCAAAAGTTGCAAATGATTTTAGATCTGTTTCAGTGATCATTTTTCGTTTTAAAATAATTCCTTCAAACCGAAAATAAATATTCTTATTTTTCATCAAACGCAAATACACATCCTGATCAAAATGTACTTCTCTATGGAAACCATATTCTTTTCCATAATAAGCGCATAATTTTTCTACCTGAATCTTATATTCATTTCCCATAAAAAAGCGGGAAGCTTTTACGCGTTTACCATCGATCCGCATATAATTCAGACAATTGTTCTCGATATCCTCATCGGTAAGACTTTCGTCATTAAATGGATTTAAAGAAATACTCCACGTTCCTGTTGACAGCAATAAAAAAGGTTCTTTTTTACTTAAAATGTAAGGCAATAATGCTGAAGAACTGTCATGAATTCCAACACCTATTTTAATTTTTTTGTTTCTGTAGGAAGTATTTATGCTTGCTGAAGTTGGAACGATGGGTGCCAGTAAAACATCGATCCCTTCTTCATACACCCAGTCATGATAATCGGATTTATCATAGTTCCATAAATTGGTATGACAACCTATTGAAGTAAATTCCGACACACAAATCCCTGTAAACAGATAAGATAAATATTGAGGCAAGTGAAGACTGTACCTGATCTTTCTGAATGTTTCCGGATGTTTGTACTTCAGCCAAAACAACTGCATCCCTGAGTTGAGCATCCCTGATTGCGGTGATGCTGTTTCGCGTGCAATTTTCAGCTTGCTCCCATGTTTTTCATAAAACAAATCCAGTATTTCCTGATCCATGGGTTTGGTATAATTGTACAGTGGAGCCAAAACATTTCCTTTGTGATCCAAATGCACCAAACTTGCTCCATAACTGGAGAAATTAATCGCTTTTACTTCAAAATTTTCATCGTCAAGAATGGCATTAAAATTATCTTTGATCCAGTTTTGCAGTGCTGCAAGATCTTCTGTAGGATAATCATCTTCATCTGTGGTGAGCGGTAGTTCTGTATACTCACGAACAACTTCTTTATAATTTTTATCAAATAAAAAGAACTTTTTATTGGTCTTTCCAATATCAAATACTATGGTTACCTTTTTTTTGGACATTCTCGAGATGAATTAAATTATGTATTTATAGTACAAATCGGTTTTTTAAGATCTGTGCACGCTTTTAAATTTTATTAAATATTCTTTTAAAGACCATTAAGGAGTGTTTAGCAATTAAGGAAGAATAAGAAAAAAATCCAATAATTTTCTTAATAAATGAAGTTTCGCTTAATACTAAACACTCTACCTTAACGGTAAAAAATAAGGATACATATAATTAAACTTTCGATTGCACCTGAAAGTTGAAATTATCAAAATTTAAATAAGTCTTATAATCCGGTTGCTTTTGTTTCTAAACCTCTTTCGGTAATTAAACGCTGTCTTATCTTTAGTTTTCTGTAAGCAGCTATCGGATCCAGAGCTGCACCAGTCTGCAGCCTTGCAGCTTTTAACAATGGGCGTACATCGGTTCTGTATGCATTCTGTAAAATCTCCTGAGAGAGCACTACATCATTTTCCAATTGTGCTGTTTTTAATGCTTTTTGATCTACAAGAAGTGCCTGGGCATAAGCAATTAAAATAGCTTCAAGAGATTGTATTAAATCCTCTAAAGGATCTTTTATATTATGACTAGCATCGATCATCCATGCCGGATAAGGATTTTGAGGATTGTTTTCAATTCCATATACCAGCTCATTGAAAATCAAGAACAATGCATAAGGTTTGATCGATCCTACGGTTAAATCATCATCTCCATATTTGCTGTCGTTAAAGTGGAAGCCTCCTAGTTTCCCTTGGTACATTAAAGTAGCAACGATCTGTTCAATATTGGTATTTGGTAAATGATGTCCCAAATCCACTAAAGTGTAAGCTCTTTCTCCACAGGCATTTGCCAACATCAAAGAGGTTCCCCAATCCTGAATCGTTGTAGAATAAAAGTTAGGTTCATAAGGCTTATACTCGATGAACAGTTTCCAGTCTTCAGGCAAACCGCCATAAATTTCTTTTAGACTTTGCTCAGTTTTAGACAAGGCAGTCTGGAAGTTTAACTGACCTGGAAAGCTAGAGCCATCTGCCAACCAAACGGTTAAACTTTTAGAACCCAGTTCTTTTCCAATTCTGATAACTTCTTTATTATGTTCCACTGCATAAGCACGGGAATCTTCATTCACGCTGTTCAGAGAACCAAATTTATATGATTTTTGTGCTCCCGGCTGATCCTGAAAAGTGTTGGAATTCATTGCGTCAAATACAAGATTGTGAGAAGCCGCGACTTCCTTTATTGCTTTTACGTCACCCGGAATATCCCAAGGAATATGCAGTGAAACAGCTCCTGCAGAATGCGTTAAAGCGTGAATCAAGCCTACATCATCCAATTTCTGTTCTAAAGTAGACGGTTCACCACCATAAGAAAACCTTCCGAAACGGGTTCCGCCTGCTCCTAAAGCCCAGCTTGGAATTGCCACCTGAAAATCGGCAATCTTATTGACTACCTCTGCAACATTTAACCCTGATTTTGTTAATTTATTTTGTAGAAAATCAAAATCTGAATTGAAATTTTCAACTTCTCCTTTATTATTTTGTTCAATGATATCTTTTCCTATAATCATGATTTGATTTTTAAAACTTTTTAATTGAAACATTTAAACTTTTAAGGTTTACTCTTATTCAAACCAAAGATTAAATTAATTCATTGCAGATCCAGTAAAACTGGCTCTAAATTTACCAAATTATATACTTTTGAGAATAATATTTACCTAGGAAATGCATTTGCCATCCCTCCGTCTACATTAATAATGTTTCCTGTCGTTTTATCTAAAATAGCTACACATACAAAAACACCGTTTGCAATATCTTCAGGAAGAATGATTTCGTTTAATAAATTTCGCTTTGCATAAAATGCAGGCAGTTCTTCTACAGAAATTCCATTCGCTTTAGCACGACCTTCTGCCCACGAACCTTCCCATATCTTACTTCCTACAATAACTCCATCTGGATTAACGACATTGACACGAATTTTATCCGTTGCCAATTCCGCTGCCAATAGTCGGGTCATATGCTGTTGAGCCGCTTTAGCAGTTCCATACGCCACATTATTAGGTCCGGCAACCAGGCCATTTTTACTTGCAATATTTACAATATCACCCCCTAATCCCTGTTTCTTCATTATTTCAACACCATTTTTTGCCATTAAAAACTGACCTTTTACCAAAACATTTTCCAGGAGATCCCAGTCTTTTGTTGTGGTATCTTCCAGAGATTTAGAAATTGCCAAACCTGCCGAATGAACAATAATATCTACTCCTCCAAATGCCAGAACTGCTTCTTTAAAAGCATTTGCAATAGCATCTTCACTGGTTACATCGCACGGAACAGCTACCGCCTGATCTTTGCTGTATTTTGCCGTAACAGAATCTAATGCTTCCTGATTCAAATCTGTAAAAACAACTACTCCACCTTCCTGAACCATTTTGTCTGCAATTGCCTGTCCTATTCCACCACCAGCTCCTGTAACAACAGCTATTTTCCGGGAAAGAGGTTTCTCTTTAGGCATTCTCTGCAATTTTGCTTCTTCAAGCAACCAGTATTCAATATCAAATGCTTCCTGTCTTGGTAAAGAAGTATACTCAGAAATGGCTTCTGCTCCACGCATCACATTGATCGCGTTTACATAAAATTCACTTGCCACACGGGTGGTCTGTTTATCTTTAGAGAAACTGAACATCCCTACCCCCGGATAAATAATGATCACCGGGTTTGGATCACGCATTGCGGGACTGTTTGGATGCTTGCAGGTTTCGTAATATTCCTTGTATTCTTCTCTGTATTTTTCAAACAGAGGATTTAATTTAGCAAGAATAGCCGCAGAATCCGTAAGATCCTCGTTGGTCGAAAGATTAAGAATCAATGGCTGAATTTTGGTACGTAAAAAGTGATCCGGACAAGATGTTCCCATTGGTGCCAGACGCTCCAGATCATTGCTGTTTATATATTCCAATACGGCATCACTGTCAGTAAAATGACCTATCATTCTATTTTCAGACGAAGCCAGACCACGTAATAACGGCATGAGTTGAGCCGCTTTATTCTTACGCTCATCAGCCTGCAGGGATTCAATTTTCTGTCCACCGAAAACCTGCCCGTCTTCTTCTATTTTTTTAGCAATATATTCGGAAGCCATTTCGATGACTTCTAAGCTATTAATATAGCATTCATAGGAAGTATCTCCCCATGTAAATAATCCATGGCTCCCTAAAATGATCCCGCGGATTCCCGGATTGTCATCTAAACATTTTTCCAACTGCAGTCCCAGATCAAAACCCGGACGCTGCCATGGAACCCAACCCATTGTGTCACCCCATATTTCTTTGGTAATTTTTTCGCTGTCCTTTGCTGCAGCGACAGCAATTAAAGCATCAGGATGAAGGTGATCAATATGTTTGAATGGAAGTAAGCCATGTAATGGTGTATCTATGGAGGGAGCTTTACTGTCAAGGTCAAAAATACAGTGATTGAATAATCCCACCATTCTGTCTTCATCTGCCAGACCCTGGTAAACATTTTTTAAGTTTCTCAATCTCTCTGTGTACAATCCGGCTATTCCTTTACGTGTTAATGTTCCAATGTCACCACCTGAACCTTTTACCCACATTACCTCAACTTCTTCGTTCGTCAAGGGGTCTTTTTCAATTGTTTTGCAGCTCGTATTACCACCTCCGTAATTCGTGATTCTTAAATCTGCCCCTAATATGTTTGAACGGTATAAAAATAAAGCGACCTGATCATCTTTTAAAGATGCTGCTTTGTTTTCATCCCATAAATAATCTACGTATTTAAATGTTTTTACATTTTCCATTTGTTTTCTTTTGTTTCTGAATTTTAACTCAAAATTAGATTGTTATATTTTTTTCAGTATCCCGTACTATACTGATGAACACCTTATTTAAAGATATTTTAACACTTAAATTCCATTGTAACTCAATTCATCTTTACAACTGATATACAATCCCGTTGAGTTTATTTATAAATTTATTTTCAATGATTATGTTGTTATTCACTAGTATCCAGGAAGTTGAGTAAGATTAGGATTATCAACCAGCGGATGACCGGCAGACTGCGCTGCAAGCGGAAGTAATTCCGTTTTATTAGGTACAAATCCATAGAAAAGACCTTCGCCTCCGCCCTCGATCCAGTTTGGATATGCTCCTCCGTTTTCAAATGAACCAGTTGGTTTTGTGTAGATGATATTTCCGATTTGAAGCTGATTAAAACCTTCAACAAAACCTACCGCTTTTCTTGCATTACCGTTAAAGGTACTCGTATATGCCTGGAACATATTGGCAGGATACCATTTGTCTTCTGCTGTTGAAGCTTCCCCGTTCGCTAATGCTATATTCTTCAGAGTCGTCTGATAGGCTGCATATCCTGATGAATTGGTAGGCACAGCCTGCACTTGTGCAATCTGCGCAGGATCTGTTAAATCTATATAAGTAACAGCTAAGAACGGATCTCCATAAACCTGTGCATTCTTGTGATATTTGTAAAGCCTGTAAATTGGTGTTGATGCGAATTGACCTGTACGATCAGATAAGTTTTTCATTGCCTGTCTTGTAGCATCAATTTCACTAGCAATACGATTCATCCTGATTAAATCGGTACGAAGCATAAATTCATCCGAAAATTCCCACTTACGCTCCTGAACAATTGCTGATTCAAAAGCCTGTTGACCACTTGGAACAGGTAATGATCCAATTCCGGCACGATTTCTTACCTGCATTAAAGCTGTAATACCTGCAGCAGTTGGTCCTCCATTTAAATAATTTTGTGTTTCTGCATACATCAATAATACATCAGCATATCGAATAATAGGAATATTCAAGTTACGTGCATCTGCAGCTTGTGGCTCCACACACCAGCTAATTCTGAACTTACCCGGCATAATACAAGAATATGTAGTTCCTACATCTACCCAAGTATCGGTTGCAGAACCTGTTTTTAAGAAATAAATACTGTAAGAAGTACAAGCCACATCTCTACGTTTATCTGTCTTATCAAAAGAAAGATAATAACTTGGAAGTAAAAACTGTAATGCTTTACGAGAACCATAGGTACCACCTCTGGAACCGGGATGCGCATATATTCCGAATGCCGAGTTGGTATTTGGACCGTATTCAGCAATGTGCCAAAGCATCTCCTGATTTACAGCTGCAAAATTTCTTCTGTCAAAATTAAACCACAATGCTTCGAAACCACTTTTCCCTCCCTGAGCCTGTACCAAGCTATTAGTACCTCCATTAATTACAGAAGCTGCTGCTTGATCTGCAATTTGATACAGTTGTTGAACCCTGTTATTATCGGGACGACGAGACATTGTACCCGCAGATCCGGTATTCAAGTCCCAACGAAGAGAATATCCTGCAGCATACAGGGCAATTCTTGCTAAAAGAGCATTGGTTGACTGCTTGTTTAATCTCTCCGGTGATCCATTCGAAGCCGGTAAACTGTTTACTGACTCTTGAATATCGGTGATGATGCGGTCATATATTCCGTCTCGGGAAGACCGTTTCGGGTAAAATGTATTCGGATCATTGGGATCTGCATCTTCTAAAGGAATCCAAATGGCTGGTACGTCGCCATACACTCTGATTAGGTTGTAGTAGCAAAATGCACGAATTGCTTTTGATTCTGCCAGTAAGGCATCACGCTTTGGACTTACAGCCATCTCACCTAGCCTGTCGATAGCAATATTGGTTCTCTCAATAACCGCATACATTGCAGAATATATTCCTGTAACAGTATTCGGAGTATAGGCATCATACTGATAGTTGCAGATGTTGTATTTGGAATTATTAGTTGTTCCGTCTTCAGCAGAATGAGTAACCGTATCTCCTGCTCCCAATTGGTAAAACATTTCGGTAGGAACAAGACCTCTATAAAGACCCTGAACGAAAGCGTCTGCGGTGTCTAAATTTGTAAACACCGATTCTGTATCAGATGAATTATAAGCAGGCTGATCTAAAAACTCCTCGCTGCAGGAATTGACACCCAATCCTGCAATTAAGATTGATGGAACGATGATTAGTTTTTTAATAAAACTATGATTATTGAATATATTTTTCATGATGGAACATTTAAATATTAGAAAGTAAGATTGATCCCTAAAACATAGCTTCTAGATCTTGGGAATGAAGAATTATCATATCCAGGAGAAACTGTAACGCCGCTTGCCGCTGAAACTTCAGGGTCAAAACCGGAATAACCTGTAATAGTTGCTAAATTATTAACTGTAGCATAGATACGCGCATTAGTCAATTTAATATGGTTCAAAAATTCTTTGGGAAAAGAATAACCCAAAGTTACCATGGAAATCCTTAGATATGAGCCATCTTCCACGTAATATGAAGAAGGATACGTTATGTTAGCAGTATTTGTATTACTTAAACTCCACAAGCTTGAATCTTCATTAGGATTAAGTTCTTTTAATCTCACCAAATTCGTTGTTGCCTGTCCCGTATTAGGATCGATCAAATGATAATAGTTGTTTCCGAATTCTGAAGGAACATTCTGATACATCCCGTAAGGACTCAAACTTTGTTTAGTTGCGTTATAAATATCACCACCTACGCTGAACTTCAGAAATACTGCAAGATCAAAACCTTTGTAAGAGAAGTTATTACTGATACCTCCAATAAAGTCAGGCGTACCGTTACCTATTTTCACCAGCTTTCTTGTAAACTGATCTCCAGCCTCATTATCTGCGGCAAATTTCATATCTCCAGGTTTAGGAGTTCCCGATGCTGGTTTCACAACGCCCGGTTTTAAGGTTAATGTTCCGTTTGCATCCTGGTTAAAGTCATCAGTCGTGTAAATTCCCTGGTAAACATATCCGTACATATCCCCTAATTCTTCTCCAACTGTGGCATAATATGTTACCATACCTGCTCTGTTGCTGCCTACACTGAATGTTCTAAAGGTTCTTCCCTCGTCAAGAGACAATACTTTTGACTTGTTAAAACCTATATTGGCATCGGTAGACCATCTGAAGTTTTCAGTTTTTAAATTTATTGAGTTTAACGTGAACTCCATACCGGTGTTTTTCATAGAACCGATATTTACAAACTTGCTCTTATATCCCGTAGAGGCAGGAAGTACAGTTTCCAGTAACATACTGCTTACATTGTTATTATAAAATTCAGAAGTTAATTTTATTCTATTATTAAATAAAGCCAAATCTACCCCAATGTTGGTAGATCTCATTTCTTCCCATTGTACAATACGATTACCCAAAACACTACTTGTTACCAGAGCAAGATTACCCACTGTATTATTCAAAGGATAATCGGTCCCTACCACATTGGTTCTGAATACGTTATTTGGTATACTGTTATTCCCTACGATCCCATATTCGAATCTGAACTTCAGATCATTGATATAATTTTTGATTTTAGAATTTTTCCAGAAGCCTTCTTCTGAAACCCTCCACGCGGCAGCTACTGATGGAAATACACCCCATCTGTTATCAGGACCGAATTTTGAGGATCCATCACGACGAATAGTACCTGTTAATAAATAACGATTATCGTAATTGTAATTTACACGGGCAAAGTATGAAAGTAAGCTGAGTGAAGATCTGTCTGTATCTTTATCGGCAATGGTAGCATTAGATATATCATCTAATCCATAATTTAAGATGGAAGGAAACTTTATCAATGTTATGTTGTTACTTTCAGTTTCCTGATAGATTATTTCATTACCAATTAAAGCAGTAAGTTTATGCTTTTCACCTAAAGCCTTATTATAGGTCAATGTATTTGTGATCTGATATCGGTATGCTTCAGAATTCCCAATACTTCCGTTGATTCCTGTATTAATAGGATCTGTAAGATATGCACGGGAATTTTTATCTGAAAATGAAGTTGCTTTAGTGTTCGTCCAGTTATAAGATCCTGCAGTTCTGAATGTAAAATCTTTCAACAAATCAAATTCAAGACCTACATTAGCTAAAAATGTTCTTGCCCGTTTGTTTTGAGTAGATGCTGCCGTTTCTATATATGGGTTTTCTGTATCAAAACTCGAATCCAATGCAGAGTAATCTGGGAAAGTCTGAGTATTAAATAACTGATCCTGTGTAAATAATGTTCCTCCTGTAATAGGTTGAAGCAATATCTTTTTCATTCCTGAATAGGCCCCACCTCCGTTTGTAGAATTTGAAGTAAACATTGAACTGAAGTCTAAACGTATTCCTTTATACAGTTCTGAATTAATATTAGCTCGTAATGAGTTTCTGGTCTCATTAAAGTTTTGTAATAAACCTTCCTGTTTGTTGTAGTTGTAGCTGATAAATGCCTGTGTTTTATCATTACCTGCCGAAACGCTCACATTTTGATTCTGCGTAAGTCCTGTTCCACCAAGCATTTTTTCCTGCCAGTCTAATACTGGTGCTGATCCATACCGGTTGCCGATCCTATTAAATGCACCTGTATAAAATCCCGGAGAATCTGTTCCTAAACTATTATCAAATACATTACTCCATTTTGTTGCATTTCCTCCTAATTGAGCTAACTCATACTGATATTTCACATATTGCTCTGCATTGGAAACCATATCCAACTTCTTTGAAAGCATATCAAAAGACATGAAAGAATTATAGTTGATGGTTACTCTTCCTTTTTTTCCGGTTTTTGTCTTAATAACGATAATACCGTTGGAACCACGGGCACCATAAATGGCAATGGCAGAAGCTCCTTTCAATACATCAATACTCTCGATATCATTAGGATTAATGATGTTTAATGCATTATCCAGCTGGAAACCGTCTACAATGTAAAGCGGTTCTGTACCCTGAGTAATAGAAGCACCACCACGAATCGTAATGTTGGCACCTGCTCCCGGAGCACCACCTGCAGTAACGATATTTAATCCTGAAGCCCTTCCCTGCAAGGCTTGTAATGCATTCATTGCTGGTGTAGCTGCTAAATCCTTTGCAGATACTGAAGCCACCGATCCTGTTAAATCTGATTTCTTAACTTTACCATAACCAATAACCACTACTTCTTCAATATCTTTTGTGCTTTTCACAGTATCATTTACAGTCTTTTGCCCCCAGACAAAACTTGTTGAAAGCATAAATGCGGGAAACACTATTCGCTTTATATTCTTGTGTTTAATTATCAAAGACATATATTAAATTTTAGTAACATTAATTATTATGTCCCAATCTACACAGTTACCAAATTTTTAGCATCCTGCAATATCCTGCATTAATTATAAAATACTTAACCCATCCTAATAATGTATAATTATACTTAGTTCAAATTTTATAAATATTATTAATTTGCTTAAATATCTTTAAATAAACTCTGAAATCTGAAACCCAAATCACTCTATGAATTGTTTGCGAATATATTTATCGGGAACGTCGGATATCCATCAACACAAAAAAAGACACTGAAAAAATCAGTGCCTTACAAAAACTAAACTGTATATTGAATATGAATGATGAAGAAAAATTTTTAATTATGATCAGAAAGACTCTATCTCAAAGAATTTCCATATCCGACAATTAAAATAGAAATGAACATCACAACCATTCCCATAAGAATGGTAGAAATAGTTTTTTTAGAAACTCCTTTCCATTCCTTAATGATAACGCCCCACAGATTGGCAATTAAAATGATAAACGCCATATGTAGTATCCATGAACTAGGGCCATTTCCCATTTTACTTTCTCCCATACCATAAAAGAAGAACTGTAAAAACCACATCGTCCCGGCAAGTGCACAAAAAACGATGTTACGTACAACCGGTACTTTTCTTTTTGTATAATCTGTATACGATTTATTTTTAATAGCTAAATATAAACAGCCTATAAGATTTACTGCCATTCCACCCCAGAGTACAACGACATAGGTTACATTATTTTGAAAAAGGAATTCTCCCTGTCCCGGATTTGCATTTTTCCACAATTCATTTGCTACGACTGCCATCGGTTTTCCAGCTTCCAACCCAAAGTTAAAGCAGGCACTTAAAACTCCTGATATAATGGAAACAATTAAGCCCAACCTAAACTTGTACTCTGTTTTCACCTGTATACCGTGTGGATCTGTAGATTCAGTTTGCAGTTCTTTTTCTTTCATCATTCCCGCTTTCCCACTAATGATGATTCCGATGATACAAACTAAAAGTCCCAATAAAACCATCTGTCCCCATGTACTGGAAAGCATTAACCCAATATTGTCCTTTCCCGTATGTGGAGAAAATTCATAATATACAGATGGAACCAGCGAACCAAAAACCATACAGAGCCCAAGAATTATGCTGCTTCCAAGTGCTACTCCTAAATATCTTACCCCTAAACCATAAGTAAACCCTCCAATTCCCCACAAAGCACCGAACAAAAACGTCAATCCCAATATAGAAGAACTTTCATTCTGTATGATTTCCCAAAACCCTGGAATGGTAATAAATGCAGCAAGTGGCGGAACAATGATCCATGAAAACACCCCTCCTATCAGCCAATATGTTTCCCAGGACCATCCTTTTACTTTTTTATAAGGTAGATAAAAACTACCTGAAGAGAATCCTCCTAGGAAATGAAAAAAAACTCCTAATAATGCATTCATAATTTTATCTTATTGATATTGAATTTGAAAATTAATAATATGGTATCGATTGCGCATCTTGTAGTGTCATGTCTTCAATATGTCAGAAAATAAGCATTTCAGCAGTATCCAATACCATTAACCTTTTTTATTTTTATAAACAATTTTGTGACTCTGCTCTTCTTTATAATTTAATTCAACTTATAAACCTCACTCCCTGCGAGCAACAGACATCCTAAACCATAGTCTTCAAAATCAGGTTCTTTATCAACAGCGAGAGGCTGACCATCTTTAGGTTCTTTTCCTGTTCCCTGTACCCAACCTAAAAATCCATTTGGCTGAACAGAGTCTTTTACAATAGCATTCCAAGCCTTTACGACAGCCGGCAAATAAGATTCTCTATCAATTAGTCCATTATTGATTCCATACGCCATTCCGTAAACAAACAGGGCTGTTCCTGTCATTTCTTTTCCACCAAAATTATTGGGATCATGCAGACTAACATTCCAAAAACCATCTTCTCTCTGAACAGGAAGTAAGGCTGATAATAAATCTCTGTAATCCTGTAAATATTCTTTATAATGAGGATCTGATTTGGGTGTATCTTCCAGGGTACGTGCTAAAGCAGCAACTACCCATCCGTTTCCGCGACTCCAGTAGGAATCTTCACCGTTTGGTTCTTTATAAGGTGGAACAAAACTTTTGTCTCTCCACCAAAGCTTGTCTTTAGGATTATATAAACCATGATCTCCATGTTTGTATTTCGTATAGGCATACATTTCGTAATTTTTATCGAAATACTTTTTGTCACCTGTAATTTTACCCAGTTTTGTGAAAATAGGCATTCCCATTTGGAGTGCATCAATCCACCACCATTCATCTACTTTATTGGAAGCGATCATACTATCTATCGATGCTTTTACCAATTTTATTCGCTCAGGATTCTTTCTGCCATCGAGTTCATAAAGGTCTAAGTATGTTTGTCCACAAGCCTGATTGTCTGCATTACGGGTATAGGTATCACGCATCATGTTCCAATTGTGTTTTTCTGACCAGGAAATGGCATACTCATAATATTCTTTTTTGGGATCTATCTTATAGAGTGCTATTAATCCTTCATAGTAAACAGCACGGGTCCATAAATTACTTGGCCACACCTTTTTACCAACAATTTCTTTTCCGGTATCCGGCCATTTGTTCATGAAATATTGGTTGGCCCGTCGCGAAACTTCCAGAACCTCTTTTTTATTTGGAAGATCAACATTTTTAGCAGCTGTTTGTTTTTGAACTGAACATGAGGATAAAAGTCCAAAAGCCAATATACAAAAGGCACTTCTCATTACTATCATTTTCATAATTGGTAAGTTATTTTTTATTAATTTTCTAATTTAACGTCAAACAATAGATTGAAGATCGATCAGATGTATTTAATCAAATCAAACTTTTAAGTATTATTTAAAGTTTTTCTCTACTAATTTAAAGTTTGTTAATTTTTAGTTTTTACAGTAATGATGTTTGGATTTGGAATTTTTGAAACAGATTCATCCAGATAATAATCAGTATGTGGAGGCTGATTATAGCCTACATTCTGCCATACGATACTCAACCGGTATTGTGGATTGTGCATCAGGGTATACAAACGGTGATGTGTTGGAAGTGTTGAACTGAAGATCCGGAGTTCCTGATTGTCTGACGTTCTGTATATTAATTCTTCCCGCCAGTCACCGAATAAATCTGCAACTAAAGATGGATTTTTTTTCGTTCCGTTATTTGATTCACATTGGAAATCTTTGGCGTCAAATATAATATTTGTATTCTCTTTCTTCCAATCCCATTTTGACACTACAGTACCGTCTAAAATTTCGCTTAAAAAATCTCCATCCCAATAGACACCCATATTACAGGCTGGATTTTTATCACTGATTTTATTTCCTTTGGCATCATAAAGACCTTTAACTCCAGCTCCTGCGGCCCAACACTCAGAACCTTCATGCCGGGGATCTATATTCAGAGACAATCCTCTCCCGGGACCCTGAAATTTGCCCTGTTTACTGTATATCAAGGATGGCAATTTCCATAATACTTTTCCTGTTGCCCCATCTCTGAAATGTGCACCGGCATCATCAAACCTTTCCTGAATATCAAAAATTTCCAATCCGGGATGAGAGGGATCCAAATCCCCGACATGCAGAGCATCTCCATGACCATATCCGGTACTGTTCAATACCGTTCCGTTGTCATCGATAGTCATTGCGCCAAAAATAATTTCATCTTTTCCATCATTATCAACATCTGCAATACTCAGGTTATGGTTTCCCTGTCCTCTGAATTTTTTATTTTCTTCTGAACTTTCTGTATCGAATAACCATCGTAAACTCAACTTCTTATTTTTGTAGTCCCAGGCTGCCATCGCTGTACGGGTATAGTAACCTCTTGACATAATAACACTCGGATGCTTACCATCTAAATAACCCACTGCACCCAGAAATCGATCTACACGATTGCCTTTTGCATCGCCCCAGGTCTCTGTAAGCTGTTCCGGAGATGGATTCAGATTGTTCGGAAACCTTGGAACGACATAGTCTACTGTATTTATTTCCTCACCAGTCCGACCATCGAAAACAGTCATATACTCAGGTCCTGAAAGTATAAATCCATTTTCATTTCGCCAATCTTTTTTGGGATCACCAATATATTTCCCTCTGCTGTCTTTGGTACCATCTGCCGTTTTCATCACGATCTCCGCTTTACCGTCCTGATCTAAATCGTATACCAGAAACTGAGTATAATGAGCCCCTTCCCTGATGTTTTTACCTAAATTAATTTCCCATAACAAATCACCGTTTAACTTATATGCCTGAATAACCGGAGGATCTGTAAAGCCTTTCTGACTATTATCACGGGATTGTCCGGTTTGATGAAGGATGATTTCATAAGCACCGTCTCCATCCAGATCTGCTACAGATATATCATTTGGTGTATAGCCGGCTGGTGTTTTTAAAGGAATGGAAAAATAGGGCTTTTGAGAAGCAACATATCGGGCAGAGTCCATATCCAAGGTTTTATCTGGGGTATTGGATTTCACGAAATAAGTATAATTCTTTGCTTTATCTGCCGTTTTATCTAAAAAATTTGTTTCGTTGAGCAATATCTTTTCATTCAATTTTTTGCTCTTGTTATTTTCAACACGATATAGGTCAAACTGAGTGTTTTGAGGCTCCGAACCTAATAACCTCCAGCTGACAAAAACCCCTGATTCTGCAGGTATGGCTATAATTCCTCTTTTCAAATACTCCATTTGTCTTTGTGCTGAGAGTACTTGTGAAAAAAGAACTGTAATTAAGATAAAATTAAATTTTAAGTTCATAATTCCAGTATTGTTTTAAATATAGATAAGGCAATCGATTGCATATTTTGATTTATTTACTTTGTTTGATCAGCCATTTCACAAACTCTTCAGCTCCCTGGAAATTGGTGAAATCGGCAGGTAATTTTTTACCGTCCGTATATTCGTTGTAACACCACGGATCTCCCAGAGCGAAAACGGTTCCTTTTCCAAACTTCGCAATGGCTGCAATGTTTTTACCTTCCGCAGATAATAAAGTTTTTGCAGGCTCTTTTACAGTGATTGAACTCACTTCTTTCATGTATAATTTTTGTGCAGAAAAAACTTCATTTCCCTCTCGAACATGTACTACACCCTGTTCAAATTCTTTCCCTTGAACTCTATTGTAGCTATCGTCATTAAAATGAATCCCAAACTCTCCCGCCAGCTGGTTAAAGTGTTCAAATTCAGAATTGCCATGATCATTACTTAACAAAACCAATACCCCACCTGCTTTTACCCATTTTACCACATTTTTAATGGTCGTAGGATCTATTAAATTGGCCTTTCCTTCAAAAGCTTCTTTGTCAATATCTGCATCTACAATAATGTAAATATCTGCGTTTTTCAGGTCTGCCTGTGTAGGAGCATTTTTAAGAGAACTGATTGATGCACCCTGTTTTATAAAGATTTCTCCTAATAATGAAAACCCACCATTGGTCTTATCATTCCACGTGTAATGCCAGGATTCTATTTCCTTCGTTTCTTTGTTTTCTTTTTTTTCATTGTTGAAAAAATTATCTAAAACTACTTTTGGTTTTTTCTGTGAATACGAAAATCCGAATGTCAACATGAAGGTTCCAACTGCTAATGACTTTACTATTTTATGTTTACTCATAACTTTTATTTTTACAATATTTGTTAAGCTTCGATGTTATTTTTAAATTTTTATTTTGAATATATGATTGGAATCAATTGAATCTGCCCATCCAAACCAGAGGGTTGAACCGTCCAACCGGAGGCATCAAAGGATTTGTAATCAATATTTACAAAGTTAATCTCATGGTAGTTACGCCACTGTATTTTTTTCTGATCCATATACCGTATTCTATTGGCCATCAGATTACAAACTTCAATTTGAATGGTATTTGTACCCTTTTTTAAATATTTACCAATGCTGATTTCAAAAGGGATGCTCCAGACAATACCGGCATCTTGGCCATTTACAATCACTTTCGCACTTTCATAGAGTTTATCCAGTTTTAAGACATAATCATCTGCATTCTTTTTCCTCAGATCCAGTGAAGTAGTGTACACACCTGTTCCCGAAAAACTTTGTGTTGCAGGATCTTCTGAAAAGCTGGTCCATGGTTGAGGTTTCTTTAGTTGTTGTGATTTGGGAAGTTCGGGACCACCTTCTTTAAAGGTTAACTGCCAGGGTTGATCTAAAATAATCGGAGTCCCTGTCTTTTCAGTATAATTCCATTTCTGTACGGATGAATCAATAGTTTTACTACTTTTCAGAATTAAAGACTGTCCTGATTTCAACTGAATTCTTGCAGAATTATTCTGTATTTGTGCCATTCCGAAATCTCCGTTTTCCGGATTCATAATAATGGTCTGCTTTCCTGTATAATTTATGGGAAGAAATTGATTGATTTCTTTTGAAGTATGATTAACAATATAGTAGTATTTTCCACCCTCAAACTGTCTTCTTACAAATTTCAATCCCGTTTCTGTTAGTTTTTCTCTTTCTATTTTCAGATATTCAAGCGCTTTTGAAACATCGGAACTCAAAATAATCTTTCCTTTTCCAAATTCTGCAGTTTTTAGATTTTCACCCTGATTATTAAATAGAATTTGAGACCACAAAGATTTTAAAAGATTTCTTCTTTTTTCAACCTCAAAGTAACCCGGAATATCTTTTGGTTCATTCTGAAAAATAACTGAAGCACCATTTCTCGCTAATTCCAGAATATTATTCAACGTTGTTTCTGGTAAATACGTTAATTCGGGAACGATCAAAACCTGATAGGAAGATCCTTCTTTTGCAATTTGAATTTTATTATTGTAGGATTTTGCTTCACCAATCATTTTATCCGAGGTCATGTCAAAAGAATATCCCATTTTATCTAGTTTGGTTAGATCTTCATAAAACGGAGTTGGCTGCAGCCATTTTTCAACGTTATGAACTTTAAAGGCAACATCTTTCCCTTTTGCTGATGCCCAAGAATCATAAACTGGCCAATATATCAGCAATTCATTATCAGATTTCCCGCTCTGCAAAATACTTTGAGAACGCATAACAAAGGAATTGAGGCCACTTATATGAGGCCATAAACTATTTTCTGGAACAAAATTAACCGAAGCATAAAATAACCACCCTGGAAAAGGGACATCAGCAGGCGTATAGGTTGTACCATGATAAAAAACATGATTGATCCCAGATAAAAAAACCTGCTCAACTTCTGGTTTGGCCTGCGACCAGGAAGTTTTAAAATGTTCAGTAAGCCAGGTAAAAGTTTCATTTGAAATCAATTGCTTCCCTTTAGCATTGGCCGCCGATGAGGCAAACTTCAACATATTTATATCCGGATGATCTGCTTTTTGCACATCCAGGCTGTCTCTTCGTAAACCCGGAATATCAAAAACAGTACTTCCGAATGTTTCTGATTCCGGAATATCTACTGCTGCATACAGATCCAGTAAGTTTCCGGGTGAACCGTGCGCCTGATTTGTATTTTTAGAGTTCTTGGAATGCGCCCAGCTTGTAAACTGATCAGTAAAATTGTATAATATCAATTCACTAAGGGTTTCTCTATAATCTGATTTTACCCTTCTCGTAGTCCCGTTTTCCTCATCGTTGATCAGATATTTGATGTAAGGACTAATATCATATCCCCTTCTTTTTAAAAATTCATTCTTAAAGTCAGGGGTCCAGTCTGCATTATAGACCTCATAGCTATCATTAAAAAAAGAACGGACACCATAATTGGAATTGCCAAATGCCTTATCAAATGTTTTAAAATAATCAACCGTTGCAGCACCTGAAAAATGGTTTAATGTAAATCCTTCCCCTCCGGGAGCGGCCCTTTTTACCTTCTGAAGTGTTTTACCAGTAAAAACTGCATATATTGTCCATTTCCCGGAGTCCGGTTTCCAATTGAGAACACCATCATTTGTAACTTTATCTGTTAAAACAACCGCCTCATTTTTTTCGTTGTACGCCGTTACAATATCTAATTTTACAGTCTGTAAGTTTTTAAGTTTTTCGTCTTTAAGGAATATCTTTTCGGCTAATTTTTCACCTGATAAAAGTGCATACTTCTGAACGATCATTTTTGTGGCCGCATCCTCTTCATTTACCTGAGGTCCACCTATCGGCCACCCGGTTCCGACAGCCATATCAACACCCATCTGTAAGCTTTTTGCTTTATTCACAGTAAACTGCAGCATCTTCATCCATTCCGGACTGAGATAAGATATATATCGATTTTCAAATCCTTTTGCCCCGTAAATAGGAACGACTTCCACGCCTCCAAAACCAGCGTTACTGAGCGTTGTCAATTGCTTATCCAATCCTTTTTCATCAACTGCATTTCCCATCCACCACCACCGTGTCCATGGTTTAGCAGTGTTCGTCATTTCCGGCCACGGATTTTGTGCAGAAAGATTTCCAAACGCCAAACAAAATACACTTAACTTTATAATAGATTGAATATTCATTTTCCCATTCTTTATTTAGTTTCCATCGGGTTTCAAGGCTTCCATAAAAATACTTTCAGGCCAATGGAACTTTTCAGCAGCATCAGGTTTTTCCGGATCAAAATTCCGGTAATTTTTTGAAATAAATTGCTGCAAAGGCAAGTTTTGTTCAGTAATACTTTTTACAACACATTTTGCCAATTCATAAGCGCCATAAGTATTGAAATGAGTATCATCGGCCAAAGCTTCTGCCTGATTGGGATAAGAATTTGCCGGATAGTAAACAAATGCTTTTTTAGAGAGCTCAGGTCCCATGGCTTCGAACAGTGTTTTACTTATTTCATTTAAATCGATTAAAAAAACATTTTCTTCTTTTGCTACTTCCCGCATTGCGGAAGGATAGTCACCGAGTGTATTGACAATTTTTTTGTTTCCATCAAAAACATGACGGTTTACTGAAGTTACCAAAACCGGAATAGCTTCTAATTGCCGGGCTTTATAAATCCATTCTTTTAATTTCTCTTTATACCCGGAATTTGCTTCCAGATGGCTGTTTCCCGGCTTTTGATCATTATGTCCAAACTCAATAAACAGATAATCCCCAGGTTTTATCCTGTTCCAGATTTTATCAACACGGTGACGGCCTTCAAATGCTTTCAGCGTTTCTCCACTTTCCGCATAGTTAGCCACAACAACCTGATGCGGAATTAAAAAATAAGGAAACATCTGCCCCCATGATGCCCAAGGTTCATACAGCTGATCTACTACCGTAGAATCTCCCGTGAGATAAATCGTTTTTGCGACTTTATTGGGTTGGATTACTACAGCACAAACTTTTGGAGCTTTATCATTAAATTCGATAGTCAGCAAATTATCCCAGTGTAAATATTTTTTTTCTCTCGGTTTTAATTTCACAATCCCAATCTCATTTCCATTTTGATTACGGATGATACTGTCTTTAACATGGACGGTTATTAATTTTTCTACAACATCACCTTCTTTTGTTTTCACGTCATCCAATAGTAAACGGCGATTCTCTACGCGTACCGTTGTTTCAGAACTTCCTTTACTATCCCCCAATGTCAATTGTATGTCATAATTCCCTTCAGATAATATAACTGAAAAATAAAAAGGTCGGTCACTTGTGATAAAATCTCCTTTCAAAGCATTTCCTCCTCTGTCAACTGATTTTATATTGGAAATATCCATAAATCCATAACCTGTCTTTCTGTCAAATTTAGAATGTTCTGTGATGGGAATAAAACCGTCCTGCGTTCTGCTTCCTCCAAAATCAAATTTGAAAGTAGTTTGTTGTGCAGAAATAGATGAACAGATAAATACTGTCATAATGATTATCCAATTTTTCATAATCAATCGGTTAAAATATTCACATTCCATCATAAACTGATGATTGTCCAAAACGGTTCCCTATGTAATTTCGATCACTCTGTACTGTCAGAAGAAAACTTTATTTCCGAGCTTCATCAGAATCGTCCTTTTTATCATACAGTTTGTCAGGTGACTCTACTTTTGCTACGTTTACTTTTATTTTCTTTAAATTTTTAATGAAGTTTAGTTTTTCCAGATCGGGCTTCATTGCTTTTATGGTAAGATTTTCGAATGTGAAGTCTGATAATTGATACTGATCGGACGGATCTACCGAAAAAGCAGTTTCACAACTTATATTTATATTTTTCAGAAGAATGTTATGGGCATGTGACATTTTTGGCCCTACCTCACCTTTTAGATCAAAAAACTGATTCCAGGGTTTTACGTATAGAAAAGTTTTAACATTTCCTGTTATATTTTCGACGGTAATATATTCGTAATGCTGTGGTGTATCAGGTCTCATTTTAAGATGTAGGAGTCTGGAGGCATCTTTCACCTTAGAATTGCGTAAAACAATATTATAATTATGAATAGATTCGCTGCCACAAGTAAGCACGCTGTGACAAAATCCAAAACTGTTATCTTCAATGATGATGTTTCTGTTTTCACCATTTTGAGCATCTTTATCGGCATTCGGACCTTTTCCTCCTTTCAGAGCTATAGCATCGTCATTCACGGATAGGTAACAGTTTTTAATTAAAAAATTCTTGCATGCATCAATATCAACGGCATCTGTACTTGGTGCTTTTACAGGTTCTTTCGGAGCCAAAATCGTTAAATGCAGAAGTTTCACAAATTCACATTTATAATAATGGGTACTCCAGAAAGGAGAATTTTTTACGGTAGTATCTTCAATCTGTATATTTTTTGAATTTGATATATAGATGATACGGGGTCTCATTTCATCCATATTCGTACACTTAGGATTCCACTCCCGTCTTTTCCAAAATGCTTTCCAAAACCTTAATCCATTTCCATTTAGAGTTCCTATACCTGAAATGGTAAAACCATCCAATCCGTCTGCATTAATAAGGGCTGGAAAGTAATTGACAGTCTGTCCCTCCATCCTGGTTTTCATTACCGGATAATTGCTTATATCATCACTCCCTTTTAAGACAGCCCCTTTCTCTAGATGCAAATGGGTACCTTGTTTAAAAAAGATAGAACTTATCAGGAATGTTCCCTTAGGCACTATAATGACACCACCGCCACTTTTAGCAGCCTGGTCAATAATAGCTTGGATCTTCTTTGTCTGAAGAATGGTACTGTCATTCTCAACTCCAAAATCTGTAAGGATATATTTTTTACCTAATGTATTAATGTCCGTAGGTTTGTTTTCTTTAAACCATTCTGGAATCCGGGTTCCATCCGGGAACAGATCCTGACTTTTTACTCCCGATGAAGAGAAAAGCATTATCAACAGAAACCAATAAAAAACTGATGTATTTTGAAATTTCATAATTTATTCTTTCTTGCTATATAATTTTTGATTTTTATAGCTATTAACAAAAATATATTCGTTTTAGTGTAATGAAACCGGGTTCTGCAACCCATTTGATTGATAATATAGAACCTCAACATTAATTTCCTCTTAAATCAATTCCTCTTCTTCAGTAAGACAGTAACAAAACTATCCTGAATTTCATCTTCATAAAAATATACATTTTAGGAGCTTACGGTATCCTGCTCTTTCATGTTAACTCATCTTATAATTTTAATTCTTTTTATAATCTCTGTTTATTTCAAACAAAAAAAACAAATTTATGCAATCGATTGCTCAAATTCAACTTTACGAATCAATTTTGGGAGCAATATAGAATAGATTTATCAGTTATGCTTATAGAAAACCCATGTTTATAATAAGAGATTAAATCCGTAAATAACTGATATTGAAGCACTCAACCATCCGAAACCATATAATTTATTAAATTTTCAAAAATAAATCAAATATTGTATAAAATTACTATTTTTAAATCCCTACAATTATTAACTACAATGAAATTTATAGGATATGATGTCGGAAGCTCATCAATAAAAGCTTCTATCGTAGATAACAAAGGTAGATTAATTGCTCATGCCAAATATCCGGAAAATGAGATGTCTATTGATTCACCAAAAATTGGTTGGGCAGAACAAAATCCTGAAGAATGGTGGCAGAATTTACGGATACTGACTCAAAAGATAATTGCAGAGAGCCATATCGACAAAAATGAAATCAAAGGCATTGGAATTTCGTACCAGATGCATGGCCTCGTATTGGTGGATAATAACAGGAAGGTTCTCCGGCCCTCTATAATCTGGTGCGACAGTCGTGCAGTTGAAGTTGGTGATTCCGTTTTTCAGGAAATTGGTAAAGAAATATGTATGAAAGAATTACTAAATTCTCCTGGAAATTTTACCGCTTCAAAGTTAAAGTGGGTACAGGAAAATGAGCCTGAAGTCTATGAAAAAATCTGGAAATTTATGCTTCCGGGAGATTTTATCGCTCTTAAATTAAGTGGAGAGGCCACCACTTCCATCACCGGGCTTTCCGAAAGCATTCTTTGGGACTTTGAGAGAAATGAAGTTTCCAAAACAATGCTTACTCACTTAGGCATTGATCAATCGCTGGTTTCTGATGTAGTTGAAAACTTCAAAATACAGTGTACTGTTTCGCAGCAAGGTGCTGAGGAAAGTGGCTTACCTGTAGGAATTCCTATTTTTTACCGTGCAGGAGATCAACCCAATAATGCATTAGCACTTAATGTGATGAATCCAGGCGAGATAGCTGCTACAGGAGGAACATCCGGAGTTGTATATGGTGTTACAGACACAATACAATCCAACGAACCTGTGCGTGTCAATAATTTTGCGCATATTAATCACACCAAAGAAACCCCAAGAATTGGAAAAATGCTTTGTTTAAACGGTGCAGGTATTCAATATAGCTGGCTTCGCCACCAGGTGGATCAGAAAAGACATTCTTATCATGATCTGAATGCAATTGCCTCTGAAATTCCTATAGGATCAGATGGAATTATTGTACTCCCTTTTGGGAATGGTGCCGAAAGGGTGTTAAATAATAGGGATATCGGTGCATCTGTTTTTAATCTCAATTTTAACCGTCATAAAAGTGAGCACTTATTCAGAGCAGGTTTGGAAGGTATCGCTTATTCTTTTGTGTATGGAACAAATATTCTATTATCGGATGGGTTGCAAAATGGAATTATTAAAGCTGGTGGGGATAATTTATTCCGTTCATCCTTATTTACACAGTCGATTTCTTCGTTACTGAATACTGAAATCAGGATTATTGATTCTACAGGGTCTACTGGTGCAGCCAGAGCTGCTGCTATGGGAGCTGGAGCATTTGATAGTTTTGATGATATACTTAGTAATAAAGATATTTTAAAAAGCTATTATCCTGAGCACATCTATTATGATCAATATAAAGAAAGCTATGAAAGATGGAAAACAAAATTATTACAAATTTTAAATAATTAATTAAATTCTTGATTCATTTAATGCAATCGATTGCATTAAATGAATACAATAAATTTTAAACTAAAAAACAGATCAATGGCAATTACAACAGGCAACAAAGAGTATTTTAAAGGAATCGGAAAAATCCAGTTTGAAGGAAAGAAATCTGATAATCCCCTGGCATTTAAATATTATGATGAAAACAAAGTAGTTCGTGGAAAGACCATGAAAGAATATTTCAAATTTGCTACAGCTTATTGGCATACATTCTGTGCCACAGGAGGAGATCCTTTTGGGGTGGGAACGCAACATTTTGACTGGCTCACAGCATCAGATGCAAAACAAAGAGCTGTCGAAAAAATGGATGCAGCCTTCGAATTTTTCACAAAATTAGGTGTTCCTTACTACTGTTTCCATGATTATGATTTAATTGATGAGGCAGGAAATTTCAAAGAGTCAACAAAAAGATTAGAATTTATAACAGATTATGCCAAAGAAAAGCAGTCAGCTTCAGGGATAAAATTATTATGGGGAACTTCGAACTGTTTTTCTAACCCCAGATTCATGAATGGTGCTGCAACAAATCCTTCTTTTGATGTGTTAGCCTACGCTGGAGGACAGGTAAAAAATGCTTTGGATGCAACTATTAAATTAAGTGGTGAAAATTACGTTTTTTGGGGTGGTCGCGAAGGCTATATGTCATTATTGAATACCAATATGAAACGTGAGCAGGAGCATATGGCAAAATTTTTACATATGGCAAAAGATTATGCTCGTTCCCAAGGATTTAAAGGAACATTTTTCATCGAACCCAAACCAATGGAACCTACAAAACACCAATATGATTTTGATGCAGCAACATGTTTAAATTTCCTTCGTCAATATGATCTGTTGGCTGACTTTAAACTGAATATTGAAGTGAACCATGCTACTTTAGCACAACATACATTCGAACATGAGCTGCAGGTTGCTGCAGATAACAATGTACTGGGAAGCATTGACGCCAATCGCGGAGATTATCAGAACGGCTGGGATACAGACCAATTTCCTGTTGATTTATATGAAATGACTCAGGCGATGTTGGTGATCATCCAGGCTGGAGGTCTTCAGGGGGGAGGTGTAAATTTCGATGCTAAGATCAGAAGAAATTCTACGGATCTGGAGGATATTTTCATCGCTCATATCAGTGGAATGGACAATTTTGCAAGAGCTTTTATGGCAGCCGATACTATTTTAGAAAAATCAAAGTATTCCGAAATCAGAAAAAATAGATATTCATCATTCGATGGCGGTAAAGGGAAAGATTTTGAAGAAGGAAAATTATCACTTGCTGATCTGGCTTCACATGCTGAAGGACTTGGAGAAGTAGGCAGAGAAAGTGGTAAACAGGAATATCTGGAGAGCTTGATTAATCAATATTTATAATTAAAACTAATGAAATTATGCAAATAATAGATTCCGGTCCGCAATATTCTTCAGGATCTAAGGCGGAAATCAATATGGTGTATGTTACTATGCTTACACTAGTAGCCACTTTGGGCGGGCTTTTGTTTGGTTATGATACGGCAGTGATTTCAGGAGCAGAAAAATCAATACAAGAACATTTAGTTACTCCTCTGGGATTAAGCTCATTGGCACATGGAGCCACCATTTCCAGTGCTTTAATCGGATGTATAATCGGAGGAGCAATTTCAGGACTTATCTCCACACGGTTAGGCAGGAAGAAAGCTTTAATGCTTGCTGCATTTCTGTTTTTTATAAGTGCTTTGGGAGCTGCCTATCCAGAGTTTTTATTCTTTAAGAAAGGAGAAACTTCGATGGGTGTTTTATTGGCTTTCAATCTTTACAGAATTATAGGTGGGATTGGAGTCGGTCTTGCTTCAGCAGTATGTCCAATGTATATTGGGGAAATTGCACCAGCTGAAATTCGTGGAAGACTGGTTTCTTTAAATCAGTTTGCCATCATTTTCGGAATGCTTGTTGTGTATTTTGTCAATTGGGGAATTGCTGACGGGAAAAGTATTGAATGGATCAACCAGATCGGTTGGAGATATATGTTTTTATCACTAACCATCCCGGCTGCCTTATTTGGAATTTTATTATTTCTTGTTCCGGAAACGCCACGCTATCTCACTTTTATCAATAAAGACGAGGAGGCACTTAAAATTTTAACAAAAATAAACGGCCAGGAACGTGGAAAAGAAATATTTTCGGAAATAAAAGGGACTGTTGCAGAACATAAAAGTGACATTTTTTCTTTTGGAAAAACAGTAATCATTATTGGAATTTTACTTTCCGTTTTTCAGCAGTTTGTAGGGATTAATGTAGCTCTTTATTATGCACCCCGTATTTTCGAAAGCATGGGTGTTCATAAGGATGCCTCTATGCTGCAGACTGTAGTGATGGGACTGGTGAATGTAGTTTTTACAGTTATTGCAATTTTTACTGTCGATGAATGGGGAAGAAAACCTCTTCTCATTATTGGATCAGTAGGTATGGCCATAGGCATGTTTGCGATTGCTATTTTTTCCTATTTCCATATCATTGGTATTGCCACTTTGATATTTATCATTGTTTATACTGCTTCTTTTATGATGTCGTGGGGGCCGATATGCTGGGTTCTGATTTCTGAGATTTTTCCGAATAAAATAAGGGGAAGTGCAATAGCTATTGCCGTAGCGGCACAATGGGCAGCTAACTATCTTATTTCATCTACCTATCCTTTTATGATGGAGTTCAGCGGAGCTTTTACTTATGGATTTTATGGAGTAATGAGTGTTCTTTCTCTTCTTTTCGTTTGGAAATGGGTCCCGGAAACCAAGAGTAAATCGCTAGAAGAAATAGAGAAAATATGGCAAAAATAAACTTTGCTAGACATTTTTTTAATTACAATTTTCTACTTCTTTGTTTTTAACAAAATTATTATAATATGATTATTTAATCCATGATAGTCTATGGAATAGTTTAATTTTATTTTAAGTATAAAATACATTTTATTTCCTAGTGATTAGACATAATTTGATTAAATTTACGTCAACGATGTATATCATTTTGATATAGAAAAAACAGCAGAAAAAAAACATTTATGAATAAAAAAAGTGCCACAATATATGACATTTCAAAGAAGCTTAATGTGAGTGTGGCTACTGTTTCCAGAGCACTTAATGATCATCCGAGAATCAGCCAGGCAACAAAAGATTTGGTAAAGAAAACCGCTAAAGAAATGAATTATAAGCAGAATAATCTTGCCAAAGCTCTTAAAAGCGGAGAAACAAAAAACGTAGGGATTATTGTTCCTTATATCAATACTAATTTTTTCTCATCTGTAATTCGCGGCATTGAAGAAGAACTTTCTCCACATGGTTACCATGTAATCATCTGTCAGAGTCATGAAGATGTTACTATTGAAAAAAGACATCTCAATACTTTATTGAATGCCCAGGTAGATGGAATATTTATGTCTGTTTCAAAAACAACCATTAATACGGAGCATATTCAGAGTATTTTAGATACCAGCAATACGCCGATTATATTCTTTGACAGGAAAAAAGATATTCCGGGAATAAGTACAGTAACAATTGATGACTACCGTGGTGGTTATATGGCGACAGAACATCTGATCAAAGAAGGATATAAAAATATTTGTCATTTTGCCGGAGATCTTAACCTTGAGATCTATCAAAACCGTCTTAACGGTTATAAACAGGCATTAATTGACCATAAGTTCCAAATAAAAGAAGATAATATCATTTCTACCGGAAGTGCAATTGATGCAGGAATTGATGCTATTAAAAAACTATGGGACAAAAAGTCGGTTCCAGATGCTATCTTTTCTTCCAGTGACTTTGCTGCATTGGGAGCCTGTCAGGAATTAAAAAAACGCAAAATAAAAATTCCTGAAGAAGTTGCGGTTATAGGATTTTCTAATGAGCCCTTTACTCAGTTTATGGAGCTTCCAATGAGTTCCGTAGACCAAACTCCACTCATAATGGGAAAAATGGCAGGACAGGTATTTATTGAAAGTGTAAAAGAAAATGGATCAGGTGTTTCCATAGAAAAAAAGGTGGTTTTAGCACCTCAGCTCTATATCAGAAAATCTTCTAAAAGGAAATAGCTTTAAAGCCTCTATTTTCTCCAAAATAACAAAAGAGTTCAATACTATATTGAACTCTTTTGTTATCTATTATTTACAATTAAAATTTTATAAAGAAACTCCCCTTCTCCAGGGAATAAAATCATTCTGATTTAAAATAGCAGCTTTTGTTTTTACTTCACCACTGGCTACTTCAATTATAAATTCTAATAATTCTTCAGCTTTTTCATCAATTGTTTTTTCACCGGTAATTATGTCTCCGGTGTTAAAGTCGATGATATCGGGCATCCTTTCAGAAAGTGATGTATTGGAAGAAATTTTAACAACAGGTACAACAGGGTTTCCAGTAGGCGTTCCGAGACCTGTAGTAAATAAAACCATATTTGAACCGGATCCCACAAGTGCTGTGGTACATTCTACATCATTTCCGGGAGTACATAATAAATTCAGCCCCGGTTTTTCAATATACTCTGTGAAATCAAGAACATCCTGAATCGGAGATGAACCTCCTTTTTTAGCTGCTCCTGCTGATTTCATAGCATCTGTTATCAATCCATCTTTAATATTTCCAGGTGAAGGATTCATATCAAAGCCTGATCCTGCAGCAACAACTGATTTTTCAAAATCCTGCATTAATGTTAAAAATCTTTCAGCATCTTTTTCATTCACACAACGGTTAACCAGCTCCTGCTCTACTCCACACAGTTCGGGAAATTCGGAAAGAATGGTGGAACCACCGATTCCGGCCATTAAATCTGATAATTGTCCTAAAACCGGATTCGCGGAAATCCCTGAGAAACCATCTGAGCCGCCACATTCCAATCCCAGAACAAGTTTTGAAAGAGGTGCGGGCAACCTTTGGATTTCATTGGCCTGTTTTATTGCTTCATAAGAATCTTTGATGATACCATTCAGCATTTCATCTATAGTTCCTGATTTTTGTTGTTCGTAAACAATAATAGGCTTTTTGTTATCCGGACTTATTTTTTCTAAAGCTTCTTTAAATAAATCAACCTGTAAATTCTGGCACCCAAGACTCAAAACGGTAGCTCCGGCTACGTTCGGATTTTTAACATAGCCTGCCAATAGTCGCCCCAAAGCTTCTGCATCCTGACGAATACCACCACAACCACCCTGATGGGTGATAAATTTAACATCAATATTTTTAAAAATCCGCGAGTCCTTTTCATCTTCAATAGCAGTTTCAGTTTCAGAGTTATTCACCAATGATCTTAATAATAACTGATGCTTTGTTACTTTTTCAAACAAAAGCTCTTTTTCAAAAACTTCCTTTAAGATTTCGATATTTCTGTTTTCACAAAAAACCAGTGGAAAGAAAAGCCATACATTAGATGTCCCAACCTGTCCGTCTTCTCTATGATAACCATTGAATGTTTTGTCTTTCCATTTTTCAATATCCGGAGCGGTCCATGGAGTTATTTCCGTTTTCCCTTCAACTTTTGCACTTTGATGTTTTACATTTTCCGTAGTGATAACTTCACCTTTCTGAATAGGAAGGTTGGCTTTTCCCACGAGAACACCATACATAATGATCGCATCTCCAATTGCAAGATCTTCGGTCACGAATTTATGTTTTGCCTTTGTATTTTTTACAATATCATAAGTAAGATTACCCAAAGTAACAGTTTCCCCCTCCGTTAAATCTACCAACGCCACTGCTACATTATCCACGGGATTTACTTTCAGTACTTTCTTTTGCATAATTTCTTAAGAATTAAATTTGATAAAGTTTTTATAAGCAGTTTCAATATCATTATGATCGATTTCCCATAATGCTTTTGCTACCGCTGATTTTAAACCCTGAACTTTAGTAAGATCAATATCCCAGAAATGAGTTTCACTAAGTGCCAATTCAGCAACTATCTCATAATCTTCATTTTTCCAGATTTCTTTGAATCTGTTTATAATGAATTCCTCATCGTTCAACGGCAGTGTTTTTTCACCATAACTTCCCTGATAGAATCTGATTAAACTCGCTAAAGAAAAAATTAGGTTCAACGGTAATCTGTTATTGATCTCAAAATATTTTAAGATACTCGGAACAATTCTCACTTTAAATTTAGAAACAAAATATAAAGCGATACTTGCCTGATAATGCTTGATGAAAGGATTTCTGAACCGGTCGAAAACCTCTTCTGCAAATTCTTTCAATTCAATTTCATCTAACCCTAAAGTAGGATTAACTTCATTTGATATAGTTTCGGTTAAAAATCGGCCTATAAACTCATCATCTATAGATTCTTTTACCGTCTCCTTGCCAGATAAAATAGCTGGAGCTAACATCAAACTGTGGCCTCCGTTCAGTATCCTGACTTTTCTTAAACGGTATGGCTGGATATCATCTACCACCAATATCTGTTCGTCAATTTTATCAAAAGGAATTCTCTCCTTCAAATTTCCAGCATCCTGGATCACCCAAAGCAAAAATATTTCTGAGACCACCATCATCTGATCTTCGTAATCCAATTGACTTTCGTAAGTTTCTAAATCATCCTTTGGATATCCTGGAACAATTCGGTCCACCAATGTATTGTGAAAATAATTATTTTGTTCAATCCATTTTATAAAACCTTCTCCTAAATTCCATAGATCAGCATACTTTAAAACAATTTTTTTTAAAGCAAATGCATTATCTTCAATCAGTTCGCAAGGAATAATCCGAAGTCCTTTTTCTGTATCTCCGCTGAAATATTTAAATCTTTCATGAAGTAAAACGGTTAATTTTGCGGGAAAATTCTTGTGTGGTCCTTGATAACCGGTTTCCGATTCATCATATGTGATTCCTGTCTCTGTCGTATTTGAAAAAATAAATTCTAATTCTTCTTCTTTTGCCAGTGCTAAGAATTCATCATAATTTGTATAAGGATTGATCGATTTTTGAATCGCAGAAACCACCTGTTTGGTATCAATAATTTTTCCTTTTTTTACTCCTCTTGAGAAAAGTGTATATAAATTACCCTGTTCTTCCAGTTTATGAACAGCCCCCCCCACTGTGGGCTGAACATTTACTATTCCAGCATTAAAATCTTTCTCTTTATTTAACTTATCAATTACGTAATCTGTAAATCCCCGCATGAAATTTCCACCTCCAAACTGTACAATCTTTATAGGAAGTTTTTCTTGAGAATCCAGCAATTCACGGTTTAATTTTTGTTTTAACTGTCTTTCCATCATTATTTACTTATTACTTTATATTTAGGAACCAATGCTTTCATTACACTCCATGCAATCAGATAAGCTACTGCACATACTGAAAAAATAATCATATATCCTTTATCTATTCCGTCTGATACAATGGCTCCTGACTTTTCCAACTGTTCAAAAAAACCTTCCGGTAAACGTTGATTGACGTATTCTGGATATAGTTCCAGTAATGGAGTTCCATTAATGGTTGTCCATGCCTTATGAGCATGATCGAACAGTACCCCAGAAGATTTATTAATTAAAAATGAACCAATACCACCTGCCATTCCACCTATTCCGGTAATCGTAGCAATGGCTTTTTTGGGAAACATATCGCCTACTGTCGAGAAGATATTTGCTGACCAGGCCTGATGAGCCGCACCTGCTATCCCGATAATCACAACCGGAATCCAATAGGTTATAGAGCCCAGAGGTTGAGCAAAAAGCGCCAGCAGAGGGAAAAATGCAAAAATTAGCATGGCTTTCATTCTTCCTGTGTAAGCATTCATCCCTCTTTTTTCCACGAAATATTTAGGAAGCCACCCGCCAATAATTGAAAACAGTGTAATCATGTACAATACAAACAGGGGCAATGCACTTTGGGTACTGTCCATTTTGTAGACAGAGCTTAGATAAGCAGGTGTCCAAAATAAGAAGAACCACCAGATTCCGTCAGTCATAAATTTTCCGAAAGCAAATGCCCAGGTTTGTCTATAACTGAAACATTCTTTAAAAGAAAATATCTTTTCAGGAATATTTGAATCCACATTGGATTCATCATCCTGATCCTGCTGGATATACACTAGTTCATGTTCATTAACCTTATGATGCTCATGGGGTTTTTTATAATAGAATATCCACAATCCCATCCATAAAAAACCTAAAGCTCCGATGATAATAAATGCCCACTCCCAGCCCATCGATTTTGCTATAAAAGGAATAGTAATGGGTGCAGCTAAAGCTCCCACTGTCGCTCCTGCATTGAATATACTTGTCGCTAAAGCCCTGTCTTTTTTAGGAAAATATTCTGCCGTTGTTTTAATTGCCGCTGGAAAATTTCCTGCTTCTCCAACTGCTAATACAAAACGTGCAAAAATAAATAAGGTTACGCTGGTACTGATTACAGTTGAGACATTATCTACTGTTCCTATAATTTCTTTAGATTCTCTAAATCCTACGAACCAGCTTCCGGTAAGAATACCAGATATGGCAATCCCACAAAATGCATGTAAACAAGCACCTACAGACCAAATAGCAATTGCCCAAAGGAAGCCTTTTTTCGTATCCATCCAATCAACAAATTTTCCTGCAAAAAGCATACTTCCTGCATAGAAAATGGAGAATAATGCGGTGATATTTCCGTAATCATTATTGTTCCAATGAAATTCCGGAGCGATAAAATCTTTCCAAGTTAATGATAATACCTGCCTATCCATATAATTAATGGTAGTGGCAATGAACAATAAAAAACATATTGTCCATCTAAAACCAGTAGGTTTAGAGGATACTTCTTTTTTCATATCAATCTTTAATAGTATTGATTTTTTATTAATTTTAAAAACAAAATGGGTATAAAATACCCTTCCAAGCTATTTTTAACTAAGAATTTTTATTCGATTAAACCTTTTCCGTTTAAACCGGTATTAAGAATTGTTTTAAAACGATCTTAATTCTTTGATGAGTTCAATTGAGCTTTTCACAACGTCTGTAATTTTCCCGTAATCATACGTTCCGTCATTATTTTTTACAAACAACTGTGAACCCAGACCCACGCAATACGCTCCGGCAGATATCCATTCTGTAAGGTTTTCCTTTGTCGGAAGAACTCCACCTGTAGGCATAATATTTGACCACGGCATCGGTCCTTTTACTGCTTTGATGAATTCCGGTCCTCCCACCTGGGATGCAGGAAATATTTTAATAATTTCAGCACCCAACTCTTCAGCATAGGAAATTTCAGAAACTGACCCGCAGCCTGGCATCCAGGAAATTTTTCTCCTGTTACATACTTTTGCTATATCTACATTCAATAAAGGGGAAACAATGAAGTTGGTTCCGGACTGAATATACAGCGAGGCTGTTCCGGCATCTACCACTGAACCTACCCCTAAAATCATCTCAGGAAGTTCTTTGGCTGCATATTTTGTAAGTTCGGTAAAAACTTCGTGTGCATAATCCCCCCTGTTCGTAAATTCAAAAACACGAGCTCCACCATCGTAGCATGCTTTTAAAATTTTCTTGCCTATCTCGGCATCAGCATGATAAAAGACAGGAACAACTCCCGTTTCTCTAGCTTTTAACGCAACGTCTATACGTGTAAATCTTGCCATAATTATCTTTTTATTCTTCCACCAGAATTTCCGTTCATTACTTCCAAAATATCTTCTGCACTGCAGTAATTGGTATCTCCCAAAATAGTATGCTTGATAGCACAGGCTGCATTGGCAAATTTCAATGCCTTTTCATCATCGAAATTTAACAATCCGTAAATCAGGCCTGCTGCAAAAGCATCTCCGGTTCCTATTCTGTCAACCACCGGGCTTACTTCTAAAAGTTCAGTTTCAAAATAAGTTTCTTCAACCCAGGCTCTTCCCTGCGTTTGCTGAGAGCTTGCCGTAACACCTATTCTTACTTTGTCGAAAATCCTATGAATAGAAGGAATTTGTTTTTTTAATTCTTTACAAGCTTCAATGAAGCCTTTCTGATCTGTTGAAAACTGAGTATCTAAAATTTCGTTGATTTCATTTACACCACCAATAAAAATCGTGGAATAGGAAACCAGCTCCTTTAAAATTTCATTTCCATTTTTGCCGTATTTCCAAAGGTTTGAGCGATAGGCTGGATCGGTTGTGATCTGAATACCCATTTCCCTGGCTAGTTTTAAACCTTCTTTCAAAGTTTCATACGCTCCTTCAGAAATCCCAGGACTAATACCCGTCCAGTGAAAAAATTCACAGCTTTCCAAGGCTTTTTTCCAGTCAACCTGTTCTGGTTTTATATGAGAAAAAGAACCATGGTGTCTATTGTAAGTAATTCTACTTGCACGAACCGACGAGCCTACTTCAAGAAAATATAATCCCAGAGGATGCTCGTTTGTATTGATAAACGAAGTATCAATCCCAAAACTTTTAATGAAAGAAATTGCAGATTCACCCACAAAATCATCAGAAACATTGCTGATATGCTTTACATCACAACCTAAAGTTGCCAGTGATGAAGCAACATTAAGCTCCGTACCTCCGAAATAGAATTCCATTTCAGAGCTCTGCTTCATAGTTTTATTTCCGGGAGGTGAAAGTCTCATGATTACTTCACCGAATGTGACTATTTTACTGCTCATAATTTCACTTTAAAAATCAAAATAATTTTTAGCGTTATGATAGCAGATATCTGAAACCGTTCTTCCAATAAGCTCAATATCATCCGGCAATTCACCGTTCTTCATTTCTTCGCCGAAAAGATTACACAATACCCTTCTGAAATATTCGTGTCTCGGATAAGAAAGAAAACTTCTCGAGTCTGTCAGCATTCCTACAAAACAGCTTATAAGTCCCATATTTGAAAGGGCATTCATCTGCTTTACCATTCCATCTTTCTGATCCAGAAACCACCATCCGGAACCGAATTGTACCTTTCCTTTCACACTGCCATCATTGAAATTTCCGATCATTGTTGCAAAAATTTCATTATCGGCAGGATTTAGATTATAAAGAATCGTTTTAGCCAGCTTATCTTTTCCATCCAGCGTATTCAGGAATTTAGACAGTGCTTCAGCCTGAACGAAATCTCCGATAGAATCCCAGCCTGTATCAGGTCCTAAAACCCTGTGCATACGTTCGTTATTATTCCTCAAAGCGCCAAGGTGGAACTGTTGAACCCATCCGAATTGATGATAGGTTTCACCTAAAAATAATAAGATCGCTGTTTTGAATTGATTGACCTGCTTTCCGGCAATCACTTTTCCTGATAACTTATCACTGAAAATTGTATTGATCTCAGCATCTGTAAATTCTTCAAAAGAAATATTATTCAATCCGTGATCACATAATCTGCAACCATTTGCGTGGAAGTATTCAATTCTTTTTAATAAAGCATCACAAAGGCTTTGATAGGAATCGATTGTAATTCCTGCCGATTGTCCGAGTTTGGCCAGATAGTCCGCGAAATTGTGGTTTTCAATCAAAATAGCTTTGTCAGGACGAAAGGCTGTACTTACTTTAATACTGAAATCGGTTTTTGCTATTTCCTGATGGTAATTTAAAATATCTGTAGGATCTTCGGTTGTACATAAAGATTCTACATTCATCATTTTTAACAGACCTCTTGTTGATTTTTCAGGAGTCTGTAATTGTGCGGTAACGTTTTCATAAATTTCACCTGCATTATCTTCGTTAAGAAGTTCATCGATCCCAAAATAACGTTTCAATTCCAGATGTGTCCAGTGATACAATGGATTTCTTAATGTGTAAGGCACTGTTTTTGCCCATGCTTCAAATTTTTCTTTGTCAGAAGCATCTCCTGTAATGAACTTTTCATTCACTCCCATGGTACGCATAGCTCTCCATTTATAATGGTCTCCGGCAATCCAGACTTTAGAAATATTCTCAAACGCAGTGTTTTCTGCAATATCTTTAGGGATCAGATGATTATGATAATCGATGATCGGTAACTTTTCTGCATAGTTAAAATATAACTCTTCAGCGTATTTATTTTGTAGTAAAAATTGATCTGTTATAAAGGATTTCATTGTAGTTTAATTCTGTTATTACTCATTTGCAGGTTTCCCGATAGTCGCCAGAATACCACCGTCCACATAAATGATCTGGCCGTTGATAAATCTGCTCGCATCGGAAGCTAAGAAAATAGCTGTCCCTGCAAGGTCTTCAGGGTTTCCCCATCTTCCGTCCGGAGTTCTGCTAATGATAAAATCATTGAAAGGATGCCCGTCTTCTCTGATTGGCTCTGTCTGTGATGTTGCAAAATATCCCGGGCCAATTCCATTTACCTGAATATTGTGCTTCGCCCATTCTGTTGCCAGATTTTTTGTAAGCATTTTAAGCCCTCCTTTTGCTGAAGCATACGCCACTACATTATCCCGGCCAAGCTCACTCATCATTGAGCATATATTAATGATCTTTCCGGATTTCCTTTTGATCATATGCTTACCAACGAGTTGTGACATGATAAAAGGACCTGTAAGATCTACATCGATTACCTTTCTAAAATCTTCAATATCCATATCAATCGCCGGAATACGTTTGATGATTCCTGCATTATTCACAAGGATATCAATCTTCCCATGTGTAGCAATCATAAGCGCTACCTTCTGAGCAGCCTCAAGTTTGTCTGTTACATCAAAAAGATAACCCGTTGCATGATATCCTTTTTCGCGATAATAATTTAAAGCTTCCTCTAACTTTGAAGGCGTTGTACTTGTGATGGCCAGTTCCGCCCCTGCAGAAGCTAAGCCTTCAGCCATTGCCATTCCCAATCCGTGAGTAGCCCCTGTAACGACTGCTACCTTACCGGATAAATCAAATAAATTCATTGGAAAATTACTTTAGTTCGTTAGTTTTGATACCATCCATATCGCCATAGTCCATATTCTCACCGGCCATACCCCAGATAAAAGTATAATTAGAAGTTCCAACTCCAGAGTGGATAGACCATTCCGGGGATAAAACAGCCTGACGGTTTTTCATAAAAATATGACGTGTCTCATCAGGTTGCCCCATGAAATGACTTACCGTTTGATCTTCCTGCAGATCGAAATAGAAATATGCTTCCATTCTTCTGGTATGAGTATGTGCAGGCATTGTATTCCAAACACTTCCAGGGTGAAGTTCAGTCATTCCCATTTGAAGCTGACATGTTTGAAGGACGCTATTAACAATCAGTTTGTTTATCGTACGTCTGTTAGCGTATTTTTCCTCCCCTAGTTCCACAATCTCAGCCTCGCTCTTCGTTATTTTTCTTGTCATATAAGAATGATGTGCCGGAGCAGAGTTGATATAAAAATAAGGTTGTTCATCACCCGATTTTTCAAAAATCACTTCTTTTGCCCCTTTCCCAACATACAAGGCTTCTTTATTCATAAGCTCATATACCTCACCATCTACTGTTACTTTTCCTTTTCCGCCAACATTGATAATTCCTAACTCTCTTCTGTCAAGAAAATATTCTGCTTTCAAATCATCTGTTGGTTCAAGTTTTAAGGACTTCGATAAAGGTTGTATTCCACCTACAATCAGTCTGTCATACATAGAATAGACTAATTTTATCTGATCTTCATTAAATAAATCATCGATTAAAAACTCCCTCCTTAAATCTTCAGTTGTGTACTTTTTAACATCTTCAGGATGGTGGGCATATCGAAATTCTGATTGCGTCATACTTTCTTTTTTTTATACTTTCTTTTTATGGTTTTAATAAAACTAGTTAAACATTGCGTAATCGATTGCATTAAATTACACTTACATTTGATAGAAATACTTGTCGATAAATATATAATTATTATTTAATTAGTAAACAAAAAAATACATTTAATTAAAAAACAACTGTAAATCAACAATATAAAAACAATTATTCCAATAAAATCATTAGGCAAATTACTATAATCCAATGATTTCAATTCCCTAAAATAGAATCCTATTTTAATTTTTAAGCCAAATGGTGTATTATAATAATGATTAACTTACAATATTAAATTACCAATAATAATAGCATTTATATAATAATAGTAAGACTATTTCGTGATTTATTTATTATTAAGCAAAAACTCGTTTTGTATGGTTCAAAAAAATGTGATAAAAATCAGAAAAATGGAAAAAAAACAACTTCTAAGTATCATTTTTGGGAAATTTCTACTGTCTAAAATGAAGTATTCTTTAAAGAAATAATAAAATTTAAATAGAAAAATACTGCCTGAATTTCACTTACCCTAAATTTTAATCGAAATAATATATAATATTTAAATTACTAATAATCAATCATTTAATTACGTAATTTATGCATTATTATAATTAATATTAACAATTAAAAAAAAGAATTTAACAGAAAAATAATATTTTTTTCTTTGCATATTGGAAAATAATATTAGTTTAGGAGCCTAGATATTTTTAATAAATAATTACGCAATCGATTGCACTCATTAACGCGTATGTTTATTAAAATATCGGTCACTTCATTTATAGAATACTTACAAAAAATCCAAACAAACAAAAGATTGAAAAGAATTTCAACCAAGAATTAAAACTATAAGGATACAAAATGGATAAAAGAGTACAATCTATAAAGTGGTTATATTTAACTGTTTTTCTACTTCCGGTCCTTGGTCTGGCTCAAGAAAAAGAAAAGAATAAAGAAAAGGAAACCAAAATCGATGAAGTGGTTTTGGTAGGATATACCAAAGTTTCTAAGAAAGACGTTACCAATGCTGTAGGCTCAGTAAAGGCTGAAGATATGAAGGATATGCCTGTAAACAATGCTGCAGAGGCCATTCAGGGAAGAGTAGCTGGTGTACAGATTACGGCAAGTGAGGGTTCACCAGGAGCAGAGGTAGATATCAAGGTAAGAGGTGGAACTTCTATTACACAAAGCAATTCTCCTTTATATATCGTAGATGGAATCCAGATGGATAATGCATTGTCTATTCTATCTCCTAAAGAAATCGAATCAATTGAGGTACTGAAAGATGCTGCTTCCACTTCGATCTATGGAGCCAGAGGTGCCAATGGTGTTGTTCTAATCACCACAAAAGGTGGTCGTAAAAGAGCAGCAACCTCTATTAACTACAGTGGATATACTGGAGTTAGAAAGATTATGAATCAAATTCCTGTATTAAGCCCACAGGACTTTGTAATGTATCAGTATGAACTTTATTATAAAGGAGATATTCAGAGTGACAAAGACATTTTTGACGCAAGATATGGAACCTATGACCAACTTGCGGATAAGTATGGCTCCATCAAAAAAAGAGATTGGCAAAAAGAACTTTTTGGAAAAGAAGCCTTCAACTTTACCCACAATATCAATATTACAGGCGGTTCTGATAAATCAGCATTTTCATTAACGCTAAATCATGTAGAAGAAGACGGAATTATGCTTAATTCAGGTTTTAGAAGAAGCATGGCCA
Source organism: Chryseobacterium sp. ISL-6 (assembly GCF_018613715.1). Lineage (GTDB taxonomy): Bacteria > Bacteroidota > Bacteroidia > Flavobacteriales > Weeksellaceae > Chryseobacterium > Chryseobacterium paludis. The sequence goes on from NZ_JAGGPT010000001.1 coordinate 902,469, forward strand.
ATTTTAAATATGATTATGATGTAAGTAAGAAGGTTAAGATAGGATTTAACACCAGATACAGCCGATCCCTAATTTCGGGTGCAGGAACTTCAGCATCCGGGTCACAAGGAACCAACAGGTTGAGAAATGCAGTAAGATACCAGCCTTTTGAGGGCGGAAGCAATGTTCCTGTAGACGACTTTGATCCTAATTATGCAACAAATACCAATCTTGTTAATCCTCTTCTTCTTAATGACAGTGAAGTAAGAAATAACAGCACAAACGACTTATTGTTAAACGCTTACTTTAATTATAATATTACAAAAGATCTTACCTTCCGATCGGTCATAGGATATGTACAAAAAGACAATGCTGTTGATCAATTCTGGGGAAGCATTACAAACGATGCAAGAGCTAATAATAACCAGCCTATTGTACAGTTAACCAGATCTCAAACCAGGAGAATCACGAACACCAATACATTAAATTACACAAAAAAATTCGGAAATCATAAAATCGATTTACTATTGGGTGAAGAAACTGTTCAGACAGACGGTGAATCTTCCAATACATATGTAAAATGGCTACCGAGTTCTATTTTGCCTAATGAAGCATTTGCTAACATCCAGTCCGCCATCCCACCATCAGGAATGATTCAGGATGCCCCTAGAACAGCTGCGCTGGCACCGGACCGATTGGTTTCATTTTTTGGACGGGCCAACTATATTTTCGATAATAAATATATAGCCACCCTTTCCATAAGAACAGACGGAACAAATGTCTTTGCCCCAAAAAACAGATGGGGAACCTTTCCTGCCCTCTCATTAGCATGGAAGCTTAAACAGGAAAATTTCCTTAAGGATAAAGAGTGGCTGGAAGAACTTAAGCTGCGTTTTGGATATGGTTTAGCAGGAAACAACAGAATTCCCGCATTCCTGTATGATACATTCTTTACCACTTCTACTGATTATGGATACACTTTCGGAAGTGGTGTAACTCCAGGAGCAACGACAGGAAACACGTTGAAAAATCAAAATGTAAAATGGGAGGCAACGGTATCTAAAAACATAGGTATTGACTTTGGTTTTTTCAAGGGCAGATTATATGGTAGTGTGGATGCATATATTACAGACACTAAAGATCTTTTAATCTTAGCTAAAATTCCTCAGACCTCAGGATATGAATATCAGTATCAGAATTCAGGGAAAACTCAGAATAAAGGTATTGAATTTACCATGGGAGGAATTCTCATTAATAAAGAAAACTTCTCATGGAAGACAGACTTCAACATTTCTGCCAATAGAAATGTGATCAAAAGTTTAGGTTCCAACGCCTCTGCAAGTAATAGTTATTATCTTGCTGCTTCAGGATGGGTAAACAGTTTATATGACTTTATCGTAAAGGTGGGTAACCCTATCGGAACTTATTACGGATATGTAACGGAAGGAAGATATGAGCTCAATGATTTCGACTATAACCCTTCAACTCATGTATATACATTAAAAGCTGGAATCCCAAGTAACAGTGCTATTGCACTAGGTTCTAAAGCAGTACAGCCAGGTGACTTGAAACTTAGAGATATTAACGGTGACGGTCAGATCACTACAGATGACCAGACTGATTTGGGCAGTTCCCAGCCTAAGTTCTTTGGAGGGTTCAATCAGACTTTCCGGTACAAAAACTGGGATATGAGTTTATTCTTTAATTTCTCTGTAGGAAATAAAGTGTATAATGCCAATAAAATTGAGTTTTCAACACAGTTTCAATATAGAGATAACAATATGCTTGCTGAAGTGGCTGACCGATGGAAATGGTTTGGGCCAGACGGTGTAAAAGTTACAGATCCTGCTGCATTAGCTGCATTGAATGCCAATACAACAATGTGGACTCCCCCATCCGGTAACTATATTCTGCATTCTTATGCTATTGAAGATGGCTCTTTCTTAAGATTAAATAACCTTACGATCGGATATACCCTTCCAAAAGGGGCACTGGAAAGCGCATTTATTAAAAATCTAAGAATTTATGCCACTGTTAATAATGTATTTACCATTACAGGATATTCAGGATATGACCCTGAAGCAAGTACGAGGAGAAATCCTCTGACTCCGGGTGTAGATTATGCCGCTTATCCTCGCAGCAGATTTATTTTAACGGGAGTTGATATCACCTTTTAATTGAATAAAAAAATAGACATGAAAAAAACAATATTAATTTTAAGTTGTGTCGTTGCCTCACTTACTTTTAATTCATGCGACGATTTTCTGGATGCCGAAAACCTCTCAAGTGTATCTGAAGCGCAACAGTTTGACAGTACTGCAGATACATTCACTGCTTTGGTTGGAGCGTATAGTCAATTAGCAGGTGATGATGGTTATGGGCAGAGATTAGCACTAATTTATCCTCATTCCAGTGATGATTTCCGAACATCGGGAGACTATAACTGTAATGACAGAAGAGGGATTGCTACATTTGGAGCATGTACCACAAATTCAGAACTTAATAAACCATTCTTAAAATTATACTCAGGAATAGAGCGTGCTAATCTTTGTATTAAAAACATTCCCTTATCTCCTGTTTATAAAACAGGATCTGTTGCCGAGAAAAAACAAATGGATCGTTATCTTGGCGAAGCTCTCACTCTCAGAGCACAGTTCTACTATGACCTGATCAAAAACTGGGGTGATGTTCCTTTCCAGGATAAGCCTTCTGCAGATATGGAAAGTATTTATCTTGCAAAGACTGATAGAGATGTTATATATGAAAGAATCATTGATGACCTTGCCAAAGCAGGTAATTTAGTACCATGGAGATCCGAAGAAGGTACAAATTCAGCAAGAATTTCTAAGGGAGCTGTAAAAGGTCTTAGAGCAAGAATTGCGCTGGCAAGGGCCGGATATTCTTTAAGAAGAAATCCCCAGCAGATGGCACAAGGTTCTAACCCTCAAAAATACTATCAGATTGCTTATGATGAGTGTAGAGATATTATGAACCATACGGGAGAACATAGTTTAAACCCAAGCTATCAAGCTGTTTTCAAAGCTCTACACAATAACACTCAGGATGCTACCAATGAAGTAATCTTCGCTGTTGGAGCATTTGGAGGTAACGCGAGAACAGATAGTAAAATTGGATACTATAATGGTTTGAAGCATGATGATAATTCCTCATGGAAAGGTGGCGGCGGGATCAACGCCCTTCCTGTATACTTCTACGAATTCAGTAAATATGATTTAAGAAGGGATATGAATGTGGGAATTTTTAAAGTAAATAACTCCAACCAGGCAGAATTGGTAACAGCAATTTCGTTTACGGATTCAAAATACAGAAAGTCATGGACTAACGTGACCGGCCCTTCTCAAAATTTAGCTATAGACTGGCCTATGATCCGTTTTTCAGATGTATTATTAATGTTTGCTGAGGCAGACAATGAAATTCACGGCGCTCCTTCACAAGAAGCTCTAAATGCTTTAAAACTGGTTAGAAACAGAGCCTATGCCGGGAACTTAGATCAGGTGGGAGCTATACCTACCGATAAAGCAGGATTTTTTAATGCTATTGTAAAAGAAAGATTATTGGAATTGGGTTGTGAAGGAATCAGAAAGTATGATCTCATCCGCTGGAATCTTTTAGATGCTAAAATTACGGAGACCAGACAGAAACTTACTGACTTTATGAATGGAACCGGAGCTTATGCTAATGTTCCTTTAAACATGTATTATAAGAAATCTCCTTATGATCCTACCAAAACGGCTCAGCAAAATATCACTGATATTGATATTTATTCTACAGTATCGGATAAATCAGAAGTTTTTTACATTCCTTCACAGGATGCAACTCCTGCAGGATATACAAAAATTGCATGGAGAGCTTCCGTTCTGCAGACTTATATAAGTGATCCCGTAAAAGGTTTTGCGCAGTATTTCCAACCTAATAAAAGAGAACTACTGCCTATCTACAGTGATATCATTCAATCAAACTACAATCTTACCCAGGATTATGGGTACTAGTAACAATATACATTTATATTAACAGGAGTACAGGCTTTCTTCTCCGGAAGCGAGTCTGTATTTTTAAATGTAAAATAGATATGAAAATGTTTAATTGTCAGCGAAATATAAAACTAATATTGGTTTTAATAGTTTTAATATGCATTCTTTCTTTCAAAACCACTCATCAGACGTTTGTGGTTTCAAAGGACGGAAAGGGTGATTTCACGACCATACAAGAAGCAGTTGACGCCACTTCAAATCTATTATCTGCGAAGACTGTAATCATTCTCAAACCAGGAATTTACAAAGAGAAAATTATCATTCCGGAAACCAAAGGAGCAATCGTAATGGAGGGAGAAAACCCGGAAAATACCATTATAACATATAATGATTATGCCTCAAAAAAGAATTCTGAAGGTAAAGAGATAGGAACTACCGGTTCTTCTACGATCTTTATTTTTTCCAATGACTTTACAGCAAAAAGTATTTCTTTTGAAAACAGCTCAGGAAAAGTAGGTCAGGCAGTGGCAGTTCTGACAGGTGGTGACCGAATTACTTTTGAAAACTGTAAATTTTTAGGATTTCAGGATACGCTTTATCTTAAAGGAATGCAGGATGTACCAGCGGGTGCCAAGGGAAAAATTTCCCGAAATTATTTTAAAAACTGTTATATCGAAGGTACAACAGACTATATTTTCGGTGCAGGAACAGCTGTTTTTGAAAATTGTACAATCTATTCAAAAGAAAGTGCCAGCTATGTAACCGCTGCCTCTACTCCACAGGAAAATGCTTATGGCTTCGTTTTCATCAACTGCAAAATAACTGGTCATGCAGTAGAACATTCAGTATATCTGGGTAGACCATGGAGACCCTTTGCTAAAACTGTCTATATCGATTGTACAATTGATTCAACCATAAAACCAGAAGGTTGGCATAATTGGAACAAACCGGAGGCAGAGAAAACAACTTTTTATGCAGAATATAATTCTAAAGGAAATGGAGCAAATGCTTCAAAAAGAGTTTCGTGGTCTCATCAGCTGACCAAAGCTGAAAGAAAAAACTATACAAGAGACTATGTTCTCAAAGGAAAAGATAACTGGAGAGTACAAAAGGATCTCAAATAATTTTAAACCAAACCATCAACCCCAAAGAAATCTTTCGATCATGAAAAAGCATTTAACAAAAATATTGACGATAGGAATTGTATGTAGTATTCAGATTTTAGTTGATGCTCAAAATGTATTGAGTTTCCCCGGAGCAGAAGGTTTCGGACAATATACAACTGGGGGTCGTGGTGGAAAAGTATATTTTGTAACTAAGACGACTGATGACGGATCAGATGGAACTTTGCGATATGCATTGAATCAGAAAGGTCCAAAATATATTGTTTTTAAAACCGGAGGAACCATTTATCTTCAATCTCCACTCAGAATAAAAGAAGGTAATGTTACTATTGCAGGACAAACGGCTCCCGGAGATGGAATTACTATAGCCAATTATGAAACTTTTGTAGCTGCAGACAATGTCATTATACGGTACATGAGATTCAGGATGGGTGATCAGAAGAAATTTGAAGGAGATGCTTTTGGAGCAAGATTCATAAAGAATCTAATCGTAGATCACTGCTCGATGAGCTGGTCAACGGATGAGACAGTTTCCATTTACGTCAACGAAAAGACAACACTCCAATGGTGTTTGATCGCAGAAAGCCTAAGAAACTCTGTTCATCAGAAAGGCGCACATGGATATGGTGGAATTGCCGGAGGAAAATTCGCTTCTTTTCATCATAATATTTACGCACATCATGATAGCAGAAATCCAAGATTAGGAGAATATGCCGGAAGTAAATTTGCGCTAACGGATCTTACAGATTTCAGAAATAATGTTATTTACAATTGGGGTCACAACAATATCTATGGTGGTGAAGGAATGAACGTGAATCTCATCAATAATTACTACAAACCCGGTCCTGCTACAATGACCAGGCAACGAATTACTGCTATCGATAAAAACGAGAAACCGCAGACCGAAGTTTATAACATCTGGGGAAAATACTACATCAATGGAAATGTAATGGAAGGGAATCCAGAAATTACCAAAGACAATTGGACCGAAGGCGTTTTTGCCCAAATGAAACCTACTTACAATTTAACGGATAAAGATAAAAATTCAATTAAAATCAATCAGCCACACGATATTGAGAATAATATAAAAACCCATTCTGCAAAAGAAGCTTACGAAAAAACACTGCAGTTTGGAGGAGCGAGTTTAGTTAGAGATGCCATTGATCGTCATGTTTTGCAAGATATAAAAAATGGAAGTTTTACTTATAAGGGTTCAAAAGGAAGTACTAACGGTATTATTGATTCTCAAACCGATGTGGGTGGTTTTCCAGATCTAAAACCCGGAAAATATTTATCAGATTCAGACAATGATGGAATGCCTGATGAATGGGAAATTAAAAATAAAATAAATCCAAAAATTGCCAATGCCAATGGACGGGATTTAGATAAAAATTACGACAATATTGAAATTTACATGAATGATATTGTAGAAAAAATAACCGAAGGACAAAACTAATAACCATGAAAACTCTTTGTTAAATTCGGCTATATAAAAAGTATTATAAGATTCAGTTTATCATAAATAGTTTGACTATGGAAGAAGTATTTAATAACAATCAACTTTAAAATTTAATTACAATGAATTTTATTAATCAAAAGATAAAAATATATGCAGTTGCAATCTTAGGCTCAGGAATGTTCCTGGCCTGTGCTCAAACAAAAACGACACCAGCCTTAAAATCATCAAATGCAGCTTCACAGTCTGGAAAAGTTGTTCCAACAAATTTGAATTGGTCTGAAAGAATGTTACTTTCTGAAATGAACCGTTTTCCAGAGTCCTGGATGCTCGATTTCAGCAAAAGTCCAAAATGGACCTATCCTTCAGCAATAGTTTTAGACGGTGCTGAAAAACTGTACCAAAAAACAGGCAAAAAAGAATATTACAATTATGTAAGCAGCTTTGGTGAAAAGTTGATAAAAGAAGATGGCAGCATCCTTACTTATGAACGGGAAAAATATAATATCGATCTTCTGAATAGTGGAAATGTACTTCTTTATCTTTATGAAAAAGAGAAAAAAGAAAAGTATCTAAAAGCCTTGCAGATGCTTCGTTCCCAAATCGACAGACAACCACGAACTAAAGAAGGCGGTTTCTGGCATAAAAAAATCTATCCGAACCAGATGTGGCTCGATGGTTTGTATATGGGTCAACCGTTTTATGCACATTATACCAAAGATTTTGTGAACGGTGAAGAGGCTACAAAAGCTTATGACGATATTATAAACCAATTTGATCTTATTCAGAAAAACCTTCTGGACAAAAAAACAGGTCTGCTTTATCACGCCTGGGATGAAAGTCGCGAACAGAAATGGGCAGATAAACAAACCGGCCAATCACCTAATTTCTGGGGAAGAGCAATGGGTTGGTATGGAATGGCAATGGTAGATGTTCTTGATTTTCTTCCAAAAGATCATCCTGGAAGAGCGAAATTAATTTCGTACTTAAAATCTTACAGCGATGCCGTAATTAAAGTTCAAGACAAAGATAGTGGACTTTGGTATCAGGTTTTGGATAAATCGGGTGAAAAAGGAAACTATACCGAAGCAACAGCTTCCTCAATGTTTGTATATACAATGATAAAATCAGTTAACAACGGTTACCTTCCAAAATCATATAAAAAAGCTGCTCAAAAAGGGTATAATGGAATCATCAAAAATCTTATTTCTGTAGATGAAAACGGTATTGTAAATCTTAATAAATGCTGTGCTGTTGCAGGATTAGGTGGAACGCCTTACAGAGATGGGTCTTATGAATATTACGTAAACGAAGAAATCCGCTCTAACGACGCAAAAGGAACTGGCCCATTTATCCTGGCAAGTTTAGAATTTGAAAACTCTAAAAATTAAAGCAGGAATTCTGATCACAAAACAATGAATTTGATCTTTATGAGGATAAAAAATATTTTAAGAATAGCAACAGTTACAACTCTAGCAGTTGCTTCAACATATATAAACGCTCAGGAAAAACCATATGTTTCTGAAGTATGGACTGCAGATCAGGGGAAAAATTTCAGAAACCCTATTTTGTATTCAGATTATTCAGATCCGGATGTGATTCGTGTTGGAAATGATTTTTATATGACCTCTTCAAGTTTTAATGAAGCTCCCGGCTTACCTATTCTTCATTCAAAAGATATGGTGAACTGGCAATTAGTGAATTATGCTCTTCCTGACGTTCTTCCTTTTGAACATTTTTCTACTCCTAAAAGAGGCGACGGAGTTTGGGCTCCGAGTATGAGATTCCATAAGGGTGAATTCTACATTTACTGGGGAGATCCTGACTTCGGAATTTACATGATAAAGACTAAAGATCCACTTGGAGCTTGGGAGAAACCTGTTTTGGTGATGGAAGGAAAAGGTCTCATTGATTCCTGTCCGTTTTGGGATGAAGATGGAAATGCATATTTAGTCCATGGCTGGGCTGGAAGCCGTGCTGGTGTAAAAAGTTTGCTTTCCATTAATAAAATGAATCCTGAGGGAACAAAAGTTTTGGATAAAGGAGTCCATGTTTTTGACGGGCATGATGCCCATCCAACAGTTGAAGGTCCCAAATTATATAAAAGAAATGGCTTTTATTACATTTTCGCTCCTGCAGGAGGTGTTGCTACAGGATGGCAATTGGTATTAAGATCAAAAAATATATATGGCCCTTACGAAGAGAAAATTGTTCTTGAACAAGGTTCAACAAAAATAAACGGGCCTCATCAGGGAGCCTGGGTAGATACACCTTCTGGTGAAGATTGGTTTTATCATTTTCAGGATGTTGACGCCTACGGAAGAATCGTTCATCTTCAACCTATGAAATGGGAAAAAGACTGGCCTATTATCGGAATCGACACCAATAAAAATGGAATCGGCGAACCTGTTTTAACTTCTAAAAAACCTGATGTAGGACAATCCTACCCCATCGTTACACCTCCTGAAACAGATGAATTTGATGGCGATAGATTGGGTATTCAGTGGCAATGGAGCGCTAACGAAAATATCGTATGGTCTTCAAAACTTTCAGGACAGAAATTTCTAAGATTGTTTTCAATGAAAGTTCCTGAAAATGAAAAAAATCTATGGAACGTCCCAAATTTACTAACCCAAAAATTCCCTGCTCCGAATTTTGTAGCATCAACTAAAGTTAAATTAACCCCTGAGGATGCCAAAGAGGGTAAAACAGCAGGTCTTTTGGTAATGGGATTAGACCATGAATCGATCGTTATCACCAATAAACCGGACGGATATTACCTTCAATTAAGAAAAGCTGAAAAAGCAGATAAAGGTGGTGAGGAAAAAGTAATATTTGAAACTAAATTGAAAGCAAACGAAGTATTCTTAAAAGTAAATGTTAACGAACCTAATGGTCTATGCCAATTCAGCTATAGTGAAAATGGTAAAGATTTCATAAAAGCCGGTGACGTTTTTCAGTCAAAACCGGGAAAATGGATTGGGGCTAAAATCGGTTTATATAGTATAAGTACAGCAAAAGCATCCCGCGGTGGATATGCAGACTTTGACTGGTTTAGAATGACAAAAAAATAAATCATGAGAAAAGTATCCTATAAAACATCTTTTGCTTTACTAATAATCCTGTTTTTATCATCTTGCCAATCACAAAAGCTTACAAGGAATACATCTGCCAAACAGAATAAAAATATCACACATATTTATCTCATCGGTGATTCCACGATGGCAGATTACACAGGGAATTATGAACCCGGTAAAGATTACATGAAAGTCCGCTACCCTATTACAGGTTGGGGACAGGTTTTTCAGCCATTTTTCCTAAAAGACAGTTTATATTCTTTAAGGCCGGGAATTACCACTGATTCTGTTGCAATCATCGACAGAGCTTATGGCGGAAGAAGCACCAGAACTTTCTTCCAGGAAGGACGATGGAGATATGTTTACGAGCATTTGAAACCAAACGATTATGTAATCATGCAGTTTGGACATAATGACGGTTCAGAAAAGCATACAGAACGATATGTAAATATTGAAGGATATAAAGAATTTTTAAGATTATTCATTACGCAAACCAGACAAAAGGGCGGAAATCCGATTATTGTAACACCAGTTGCAAGAAACTACCCATGGAAAGAGGGAAAACTTGAAAATATTCATGGAGATTACTGGCAGGCACCAATCGATATTGCTAAAGAAATGAGCGTTCCGTACATTGATTTAAATAAACTGTCTATGGAATATTTCACAAAAAAAGGGCAGGATTTTACCAGCAGTCACTATTTTATGAATCTTCCTGCTGGAATGTATGAGGCTTATCCTGGCGGTCAAAAAGACAATACCCATTTCCAGCCCGAAGGGGCAAAAGTAATTGCAGCGATTGTTTATAAAGAATTTAAAAATATACTTAAAACTCAAAAAAAATAGAATGAAGAAGTTTATCAAAATTATTGGTTCAGTAGCAGCAATGATGATTTCAGGGCAGATATATGCTCAGAATCTGGATATTTATAAAAATATTGAGTTTAAAATGCCTCAGGTTGTGGAAACTTCTTTTCCTGCAAATACAGTTTCCATCACACAATATGGAGGTGTTGCGGGGGGAAATGTAAAAAATACAGAAGCTTTCAAAAAAGCAATTGAAAGTCTCACCAAAAAAGGAGGTGGCAAACTGATCGTTCCCCGCGGAATGTGGTTAACAGGTCCTATCGAACTGAAAAGCAATATCAATCTTCATTTAGAAGAAGGAGCTTTCATTATATTCAGCAAAGATAAAAATGACTATCCATTAGTAGATGTAAGTTTTGAAGGGTTAAATACCATCCGTTGTCAATCACCGATCTCTGCAAAAAATGCAAATAATATCGCTATTACCGGAAAAGGAGTAATCGACGGAAGCGGAGATGCGTGGAGAGCCATCAAAAAAGGTAAAGTGGCAGAATCTGAATGGAAAGAAATCATTTCCTCAGGTGGAATATTATCTTCTGACGGAAAAACGTGGTACCCTTCAGAAAGCTATAAAAAAGGATTTGAAAGCAGTTCAAGCTTCAATGTTCCTGATAAAATTTCTAAAGAAGAGCTTAAGACGGTTAAAGATTTCCTTCGTCCGGTAATGGTAAGTCTGATAGGTTGTGATAAAGTTCTTTTAGATGGTCCTACCTTTCAGAATTCACCGGCCTGGAATCTTCACCCATTGATGTGTTCCAATGTGATTTTAAGAAACCTTACCGTAAGAAATCCCTGGTTTTCTCAAAATGGCGATGGTGTAGATTTGGAATCCTGTAAAAATGTTTTGATCTACGATAATACTTTTGATGTGGGTGATGATGCGATTTGTATTAAATCCGGGAAAAATGAAGACGGAAGAAAAAGAAATATGCCTACTGAAAATGTGATCATAAAAAACAATATCGTTTATCATGGTCACGGAGGTTTTGTTGTCGGAAGTGAAATGTCAGGAGGAGCAAGAAATATTCACGTTTCTGACTGTACGTTCATTGGAACCGATATCGGTCTTCGTTTTAAAACAACACGTGGAAGAGGCGGAATTGTTGAAAACATTTACATCAAAAACATCAATATGATTAATATTCCAACACAGGTTATTGGCTTCAATATGTTTTATGAAGGAGCCTCGCCGGTTTTAGAAGACGGTCAGAAAAAGGAAGGAAATAAAGCACCCGAAAAACTTTATCCAGTGACAGAGGAAACTCCGATTTTCAGAAATATTTTCTTTAAAAACATTAATGCTATTAATTCTTACGAAGCGATTACCCTGTTCGGATTAGCCGAAATGAATCTTAAAAATATTGTAATTGAAGATTCACAGTTTGACACAAAAAAAGCTTTAACGATAGTAGATGCCGATGGAATCCAGTTGAAAAATGTTAAACTTAAATATTCTGAAGGAACAGGAGCGACAATATACAACAGCAAAAAAATTGACCTGTCTACTGTAAAATTTGAATCAGTAAATAAACCTTTCATTAAAATTTTAGGCCCTAAAACCGGAGCTGTATTGTTACCAAAAGAAATTTCTACTGATAAAGCAGCTCTTTCTATTTCAACACAAGTTGCTGAAGATTCAGTTAAATAAAAATTCTACAAGCGAATGATCATTAACAAACTTACTTATATTTCCTTTTTTTTAGTAGGAGTAATATCAGCATTCGGTCAAGTTCCACGACCGAATGCTACTCCTTATACTAATGAGGGAACTTATGATAAATTAAAGAAAAAATATCCTTTCATCACCCCTTTGGAAAGGCCTGTTCCGCAAAACATAGGCATCGATAAAGATGTAGAATATTCTAATATTGATGGACTTGCATTAAAAGCTGATATTTATTATCCCCTTGATAAATCCAAAAAATATCCGGGAATCGCAATGGTTCACGGTGGTGGATGGGTTTCAGGAAGTAAGGAAAATGAAAGATATATGGCTATGGAACTGGCTTCAAAAGGATATATAGCAATGGCAGTTGGTTATCGTCTTGCAGATGTGGCAAAATATCCAGGTGGCGTAGAAGATGTTAAAACAGCTATTAAATGGTTCAAGAAAAAAAGAAAAAAGTACTCTTTAGATCAAAATAAAGTCGCCGTTTTGGGTGAATCGGCAGGTGCACAGATGGCCACTCTGGTTGGGGTACAATTACATAATAAAATTAAAGCAATTGTAAATATTGATGGAATCGTTTCCTTTATTCATCCGGAAGCTGAAGAAAGTATTTATGCTTCTTATTGGCTGGGTGGAGATAGAAATGTAAACCTTAAAAACTGGACCGAAGCCTCTCCCTTGGAATATATTAATAAAAATACGCCGCCTACTCTTTTCATTAACAGCTCACAACCTCGTTTTCATGCTGGAAGAGATGATATGATGAATCAATTGAGAAGCTACAATATTTTTACAAAATCTCATGAAATTAAAGATACACCACATTCATTCTGGAGTGCTGAACCCTGGTTCACAGAAACATTACATTATACTTTAGATTTTTTAAATAATGTTTTAAAATAACTTCATGAAAAAATTATTCTTAATTCTATTTATCTCGGCTGCCAATTTTCTTTTGGCAGGAAACTCACCCTATATAAAAATTACCGTCAGCAAAGACGGAAAGGGAGATTTTACTTCTATTCAAAAGGCTATTAATTCAGTAAGAGACCTTGGTCCTTCAGAAGCATTGATCACTATTAAATCAGGGACTTACAATGAAAAAATCACAATCCCTTCTTCAAAACATAAAATTATATTAGAAGGTGAAAATAAGGAGAATACAATTATCATTAATAATGATTATTCAGGAAAACCAGACGTGTTTAATGAAAAAATGACAACTTTCAATTCCTATACTTTATTGGTAATGGGTGATGATATTACAATTAGTAATTTAACGATTCGAAACAGCTCTTGTAACGAAGGACAGGCAGTTTCCCTCCATGTGGAAGGCGACCGTTTTATCATTAAAAATTCAAAAATTCTGGGTTGCCAGGACACTCTTTATTCAGCAACCAACCACAGCAGGCAATATTTTGAAAACTGCAGTATTGAAGGAACTACAGATTTCATTTTCGGACAGGCGACCGTTGTTTTTAAGAATTGTACTATAAAAAGTTTAGCCGATTCTTATATCACTGCAGCTGCAACAGAAGCTGACAGAAAATATGGTTTTGTATTTCTTGACTGTAAATTAATTGCTAAAGAAGGTGTGACAAAAGTATACCTGGGAAGACCTTGGAGGCCGTTTGCAAAAACAGTTTTTTTAAATACCGAAATGGGAAAGCATATTCTTCCGGAAGGTTGGAATCCTTGGAAAGGAGACAAAATGTTTCCTGACAAAGAAAAAACCGCTTTCTACGGAGAATTTGGAAGTAGCGGTGAAGGTGGAAATACAATAGATCGTGTAAGCTGGTCACACCAACTTACAAAAAAAGATATGAAAAATTATACTCTTAAAAAAATTTTTGATGGCTGGAAACCTAATCTATGAAGATCCTAATTATGAAAAAACTATTTTTAACTCTTTACATTTTTATCTCTGCAATTATTGTTGCCCAGCAGAAACCTACTCTATTCCTAATCGGCGATTCCACGATGGCCAATAAGGAAAATCCTGATAAAAATCCTGAACACGGTTGGGGTCAGGTGCTTCCATTATTTCTTACAACCGGAATTGAAATTCAGAATCATGCAATGAATGGAAGAAGCTCAAAAAGCTTCAGAACAGAAGGAAGATGGGATAAAGTTGAAAAACAACTTAAAAAAGGTGATTTTGTAATTATCCAATTTGGTCATAACGATCAGAAGGTCAAGGATTCTTCAAAATTTACCAACCCTTATACTCAATACAGAGCCAACCTTGAAAGATACGTTAATGAAACCAGAGCAAAAGGTGCAACACCAATTCTGATGACTTCAATAGTAAGAAGAAACTTTACTGAGAATGGTGTTTTAGTAGACACTCACAAAGAATATCCTTTGGTGGTAAGAATGGTTGCCAATGATCTTAAAGTTCCATTCGTTGATTTACAGTTATTAACCGAACAAATGGAGATTTCTTATGGTCCAGAAAAATCAAAACAGCTTCATCTGCATTACAAAGAAGGCGATGTTGAATATTATCCTAAAGGAAAATCTGATGATACGCATTTATCAAAATTCGGTGCTGAATCTGTTGCGAAATTAGCACTGAATTCTTTGAGAAATTTAAAAACCGGTTTGGAAAAGTATATTAAATAATCAAAGCTTTATGCGTTTTATTCATAGTAATAAACTAACCGAAATTTTTTAATCATTTAAAAAAATAAAAATGAAATTCAAAAAAGAACCATTCTTTGATGGAAATTCCGAATGGGAAGATTTAGGAAATGGCGTTTCCAGACAGTTTGTGGGCTACAATTCTCAGGTGATGATGGTGATCGTAAAGTTTGAAAAAGATGCGATAGGAGCTCTACATCAACATTTTCATTCACAGATCACCTATGTTGCATCAGGATCATTTGAAGTAACCGTGGATGGTGAGATAAAAATCTTACAGAAGGGTGATGGTTTTTTTGCTCAGCCCAATATTTTCCATGGTGTAAAATGTTTGGAAGAAGGACAATTAATTGATGCATTCACTCCGTTCAGAGAGGATTTTCTAAAATCATAATTGAATGAAAAAATTTGCTTTCATATTAGTAATTTTCCTCTACAATCATCTTTTAACTCAGGAAAAACTGATGGTCTGGCCAAAAGGACAAATGCCTAATTCTAAAGGACTGGAATTAAAAACCGAAGAAAAAGAGGGAAGAATTATCCAAATTCAGGAAACTGAACTTTTTGCTTTTTTACCTCCAAAAGAAGAAAGAAAGCAGATGGCTGTCATCGTCATTCCCGGTGGTGGATATTATAAACTCACCTACGACCTAAATGGTTTTCAAATTGCAAAATGGTTTAATACCCTTGGAATATCTGCTTTTGTTTTAAACTATAGGTTACCCACCTCACCAGATTTAAAACAAAAAGAACTCGCTCCTCTACAAGATATTCAGGCCTCAATAAAATATATTAGAAAAAATGCTTTACAATGGGGAATTTCACCAGACCAGATTGGAGTTCTAGGAACCTCTGCAGGAGGGCATTTAGCTGCAATGGCAAGCAATATAACCACAGATTACACAGCATTAAAAGGAGATTGGGAGAATTTTTCCACTGTTCCTGATTTCGCCATTCTTGTTTCTCCAGTCATTGATTTGGGAGAGTTTGCACATGTAGACAGCCGCAATAGCTTGCTCGGCGAAAATGCTTCCAGGGAAAAAATCAAAGAATATTCTATGCAAAACCGTGTCACTGAAAAAACCCCGCCCACGATATTATTTCATGCACAAAATGATCGGACTGTTCCTGTGATGAACAGCATTCTTTATTATCAGGAAATGATTAAAAATAAAGTAAAAGGCGCATTGTTTATTTTCCCTGAAGGTCAGCATAAAATCGGAATTAACAATAAAAACGAATTGACTGACAACTGGAAAAAACTATGTTCAGATTGGCTGAAAAGTATTAGTATTCCGTAATTGACAATTAAACATTTTTGAATCATCGCCGACACAAATTACTTCAATAAAATATAAAATGTTGAAAATCAATCAAAATAAAATCTTCGCATTTCTTTTTGGAGCAACAATCTCCATTACCATTCATGCTCAACAAA
This sequence comes from Chryseobacterium sp. ISL-6, assembly GCF_018613715.1. Taxonomy (GTDB): domain Bacteria; phylum Bacteroidota; class Bacteroidia; order Flavobacteriales; family Weeksellaceae; genus Chryseobacterium; species Chryseobacterium paludis. The sequence continues at coordinate 918,714 of NZ_JAGGPT010000001.1, forward strand.
ATTTAAAACTAACTTACGATAAACCCGCAGAAAACTGGAACGAAGCATTGCCTATCGGAAACGGAAAACTAGGAGCAATGGTTTTTGGAGGATCTTCACAAGAGCATCTTCAACTTAATGAAGAAACGATATGGGCAGGAGAACCGGGAAACAATGTTCCCAAAAACACCTTCGACAGTATTCAGAAAATCAGAAAACTTTTAAATGAAGGTAAATTTGAGAAAGCTCAGAATTTATCAAATACTACCTATCCGAGAGCAGCTCCGAAAGATTTGAACTATGGAATGCCATATCAGACAATGGGTGATCTATTTCTGAATTTTAAAGATCATAAAAATATTAAAAATTACAGCAGGACTTTAGATATTGAAAAAGCCATAACTACCATTTCTTATGAAGTTAATGGTGTTATTTTCAAGCGTGAGATTTTCTCTTCATTCGTAGATAATGTTATTGTAATCAAACTGTCTTCCAACAAAAAAAGAAGCTTAAATTTCTCTATTAATGCCTCTACTCCACATTTAAAAAATTCAATTTTTACGGAGAAAAATCAATTGATTATTAACGGAACAAGCAGCTCTGTTGACAATAAAATAGGAAGAATAAATTTCAAAACAGTTACAGTTCCAATTTTAACAGGCGGAAAATTAACCACCACTGAAAATCAATTGACTATTTCAGAAGCAGATGAAGTTGTTATTTATGTATCTATTGCTACGAACTTCAAAAAATACAATGATATTTCAGGAAATCCTGATACTGGGGTTTTACAATATTTAAATTCTGCTTTAAACAAAAGCTATACTGACGAATTAAAAGCACATATTGAAAAATATCAGAAATATTTTAAGCGTGTCAGTCTTAATTTTGGAACCACTCAACAAGCGAAAAAAACAACAGATGTAAGAATTAGAGAATTTGGTAGTTCGAAAGACCCAGATTTGGTAGCGTTGTATTTTCAATTTGGCCGTTATCTTTTGATTTCTTCGTCTCAACAAGGAACCCAGCCAGCCAATCTTCAGGGTATCTGGAATTATCAATTGAATCCAGCGTGGGATAGCAAATATACAGTCAACATTAATACAGAGATGAATTACTGGCCTGCCGAAAGCACGAACTTGAGTGAAATGCATGAGCCATTGTTTGATATGATTCAGGATTTATCATTGACCGGACAAGAATCGGCAAAGGAAATGTATCACGCCAGAGGTTGGAACATGCATCACAATACTGATTTGTGGAGAATCACAGGAATTGTCGACGGTGGCTTCTATGGGATGTGGCCTATGGGTGGTGCCTGGTTGACACAACATCTTTGGAATCATTATTTATACACCGGAGATAAGGTATTTTTGAAACAATATTATTCAGCTTTAAGAGGACCTGCATTATTTTATTTAGATATTCTTCAACAGGATGCTTCTAAAAAATATCTGGTTGTCTCTCCTTCTATGTCACCGGAAAATACTTATATAAAAAACGTAGGAATTACGGCAGGAACAACAATGGATAATCAATTGGTTTTTGATGTTTTTAATAATTTCATCAATGCTTCAAAAGCTCTTGATACGGAACAAAATCTCTCAGATGAAGTGAAAACAGCCTTAAGTAAACTTCCACCAATGCAGATCGGTCAGCATACACAATTGCAGGAATGGTTAAAAGATATGGATCAAACTGGTGATAAACACAGACATATCTCGCATTTATACGGACTATTTCCTTCAGGACAGATTTCACCTTTCAGAAATCCCAATCTGACAGAAGCCGCCAGAAATTCTATGATATATAGAGGTGACAAATCCACAGGTTGGTCGATGGGTTGGAAAGTCAATTGGTGGGCAAGATTATTGAATGGAAATCAAGCTTTTAAATTAATTTCAGATCAATTAGCACCTGCTTCAATGGAACAGAAAGGACAATCAGGAGGAACTTATCCCAACCTGTTGGATGCTCATCCTCCTTTCCAAATTGATGGAAATTTCGGTTGTACTTCCGGAATTGCAGAAATGCTTTTACAAAGTTATGATGGCTATATTTATATTTTACCCGCTCTTCCCGATGCTCTACCTAACGGTTCTGTTAAAGGTTTAAAAGCACGAGGTGGTTTTGAAGTAGATATTGAATGGAAAGATACCAAGCTCACTAAACTGGTAATTAAATCAGCTTTAGGAGGAAATTGTAGAATCAGAATTGCAAAAAATACTGAGCTAAAATCTCAAACGCAATTCAAGCTTTCAAAAGGAGAAAATCCAAATGAATATTATCAGGTAAATACTATTAAAACGCCGCTAATTTCGGAGAAAGCACAGTTAAAAGGATTTCCTATCCCCGAAACACAAGTTTTTGATTTTAATACAGAAAAGAATAGGATATACTCTTTTGAAGTAAGATCATTCTAAAGGATCGTAAAAAGCAAACTTACAAAGCCTACATGGAGGGTATTTCATTTTCCCTTACACTGATTTCCTATCCGGAAAAACAGATATTCAAACAAATTATCTATATACTAAAGTGCAACCGATTGAATTAAATAAATACTTAACATTATAATTATATAAACATGAATATATTAAAATATAAAATAATTTAATATTAAATATATAATTTTACAAAAGAACAAATCACTAAATATAAACTATGAAAACAAAAATCAAAGCCACCCTATTTGCGGTAGCTCTAAGCTCAGCTTTTACATTAACTGGTTGCGGTCAGGAAGACATCAAGACCGAGTTATCAGGAAACCCTAACGAACTCAATCTTAAAAATGCAATTATGCAAAATGCTGTTGTCCCTTTAGCCAGTTGTGTTGCTCCTGGATGGGCTTCTCAAAACGGAGGAACAGCAGGTGGAGGAACTGCTGCTGAAACTACAGTAACAAACTATGCACAATTAAAAGCAGCTATTGAAAACACAGCTGTAAAAGTTATTAAAGTCACAGGAACGATTACCATTACCACCCGGTTATCATTTCAGGATCAAACCGGAAAAACAATTTATGGCGCAAGCGGTGCAAAACTGGTTTCAACCGATCAGACAAAGGATGGATCTGGCATTATCAATATTAAAAGATGTAACAATATCGTTATCAGAAATTTGATTTTCGAAGGACCTGGAGCTTATGACACAGATGGTTGGGATAATGCTATTTTGGATGACTGCAGAAATGTTTGGATAGACCATTGTGAATTCAGAGATGGTGTTGACGGAAATTTTGACATTAAAAACAAATCAGATTTTGTCACTGTTTCTTACACGAAATTCCATTATTTAAAGGCTCCAAAACCAGGTGGTTCAGGAGGAACCGATGATCACAGATTTTCAAACCTTATCGGTTCAAGCGATGGAGCAACTGCTGATGCGGGAAAATTGAATGTGACCTTTGTTCGTTGCTGGTGGGCTCCGGGATGCAGAGAACGTATGCCGAGGGTAAGATTTGGTAAAATCCACATTGTCAACAGTTATTTTAACAGTTCATCGAGCAATAAATGCATTGCAGCTGGAGTTCAGGCAAATATCCTTGTAGACAAAAATGTTTTTGAAAACGTAAAAGAACCAATCAACCTGATGAGCGGGTATACAGCCGTTACAGCAACAGGAAATACATTTACAAATGTCACCGGAAATACTTCAGGAAGTGGAACAGCATTCACACCTCCGTATTCTATTTCTACTTTATCTGTTTCTTCAGTAAAATCTGATGTTACAGCAAACGCAGGAGCCACATTATCGGGGAACGTTTGTAATACATTATAACTGCAAGGAATTACAATACTAAGATAAAAAGACCGGGAGGAATCTCGGTCTTTTTATCATTAATAGATTAATCATCTCAATTTCGATCTTATAACCTATTTGTTTAATGTTTCAATTCATTATTCTGGCAGGTTGTTTTCGCCAATCCATTTAGAATATTCTTTATCTATCAGTTTTGCAGGTGCATCACCAAACCAGCTATAGCCATTTCTCCTTTCCTCTGAAACCTCATTATAATTGTATTTTACACTTCCGTCCCGGTCACCAAAAAGAGGTTTGTTATTATTAATATCATAAAATCTTGCCCAGATCACAGAACTTTTATCTTCAGCCAAAATTCTTACTGCTTTACCGTTTTGTTTTGCTACGTTGTAGCTGTAGCCATTTATTTTATTCTCTTGAAACCATTTTATTGCTGACCGTATCGACTTTTCAATCTCGGGAGTAATGGGCTGCATCATTAAAAACCTTACGATTCCAACCGACTCTCCTGTTGCTAAAGAAATAGGTTCAAAAGCTCTTGCTTTATCAGGTTGCAAGGTTATTTCATTGTATTGATCAGCCCAAATAGAAAGAATACCTTTCTGCAAAACCTGGGTTTTTAAAATACATTCAATACCTTTTTGAACAGCAATTTTTGATTGTTGTTTTATATGATAATCAACAATAACATCAAAATCATTTTTACCCACTGCCACATTATACAAAACCATTAAAGCATTAATCATAGCGTTGTCATTATAAGTAATTTGCTTTCTATAAAGTCCCGTATTTGGATAATATTGTGGAAAGCCTCCGTTTTTATACTGCATTAATAGGAGGTACTTTATCCCTTTTTCTGCAGACTTAAGATAATCGGGATTCTTTGTGATTTTAAAAGCTTTTATTAATGCATTAATTTCTTTTGAAGTCGCATTATTATCTATTGTAGCATGATCATTTCCGGTATTTTTTATTCTCTTTAAAAGTACTTCATCAATCGGTAAATTATAATTAACAACTGATTTATCATCAAGTTGCTTTCCCCAGCCACCTATTGGAAGCTGATAAATCAATATTTTCTCGGCTAAAGTATCTTTCACCTGACTAAAACCATTAAAACCAGTCAAAACTAACGCTAAAATATACAGTTTCGTTTTCATTTTTTTAATTTATTTTTTCTAATAAAATAATGCAATTAATACAATAAATTCACAATATGCAATCGATTACTCATATAAATATAATTAACAAAAGCACCATTTATTATTATCAAAAATACCAAAAAAATGTAATTTATTGATCAAAAAAATACAAATTCTATTTAGAAGAATTATTTAATGATCATAGAGCTTTACAACAAAAATTCCCCAACCTATCTATTCCGATGGAATGGCCAAAGGAACTAAAATTACCTATGAAAATAAATGGATCTTTTATAATTGATTTCATTCCTACATGCTTCTGCTTCCATTGGTAGAAAGCAGGTACAGAAATCCTATGTTCACGGCAGATGTTTTTTTTATTTCTCTTTAATTTTGAATATTACAGTTAATATTTGCATCTGTTTTCCAGCTTTTATGTACATTTAATAACATTTAGGACTTAATGTTAATTAAACTATTTTTTAGATACATTCTATATGATGAAACATCTTATTTTGTTATTCTTGTTTATTCTATCATCAGTTACTATTACTGCTCAAAAAATTAACTCCACAGAATATTGTAACAATTTAATCAAAAACGGGATTGATGCATTGTACAAAAAAAATCACAGCACTTCATTAGAAACATTTGCAGAAGCAAAAAAAATTGCAGAACAAAATAAACTATATGAGCAGCAATTTATTGCGACCAACTGTATCGGGCTCAATTATTATCAGATGTATGATTACAGCACAGCACTCGATTATTATTTGGAGGCCTACTCTATCGCTATTAAACATTTGAAAAGTGACCGCGAAATGACGGTATTAAATAATGTAGCACTCGTCTATTTACAACAGGGAAAATATAAAGAGTCTGAAAAGCACCAAAAAAGAGCTTATGAGTTAGCAGTTGCCAATAAGGACTATATCGGGATCGGGATATACTCTGCCAACTTAGCTGATCTTTATAATATCACCCATCAATTAGACCGTGCTTTAGAGTATGTAAAAATTTCCAGAACCGCTTTATCTATAGAAAATAATCCGAGAATTACCATTGATCTATCTATTGTAGAAGCCAAGAATTTCCTTGAAAGAAAAGAATATAATAAAGTTCTAACTATTCTTGAACCTTTACTAAACACACTAAGAAGTAAAGAATCCATGGATCATAGAATTTTAATATTACTGATTCTTTCTCAGGCATATCAAGGCCAGAACCAAAACGAAAAAGCGCTCTACTATATAAAACAATCCCAGCAAGAGAATCTGAATTACAGCAATAATAAAGACATTTACAATCAGTTTTCAAGCCTTTACTTCAGCATTGGAGATCATACCAAGGCTTTACAATATAAAGATTCGGTAATTATTGTTAAAGATTCCCTTAGTGCCATTAAAAATCAGGCAATGTATCAAAACAGCGAAATCAAACTAAAACTTCAGGATTCAGAAAAAGAACTTAAAAGTGAAAAAAGATTAAAATTTTACATCGCAGGATTCTGCATCTTGATTCTCGGATTACTAAGCTTATTATTCAGAACTCTTTATTTAAAGAACAGACAAAAAAGAACTATTGCTGAAAGAAACGAGCAGATTATTTCCTTAGAATTAAAAAATAAAGAAACCGACAATCTCTTATTAGAAAAACAAATCAAGGAAAAAGAGACCGAAACTCTTTTAGAAAAAGAAAAGCTCAGAAACGAATTGGAAAACAGAAACAGAAAATTAGCTGCCAATGCTATCCATATCGCACAGAGAAATGATAAAATAGAACAATACATTCTTCAATTAAAAAGAAACCCTGAAATGATCAAAAATGATCAGCTCTCTCAACAATTGGATCAATTGAAATTAATACTCACTAAAGAGGAAAATAACGACGACTTTTTATCTCATTTTGAAAAAATCAACAGCAAGTTCATTAGTAACCTTAAAGAGAAACATCCTGATCTTACACTGAATGACATTCGCTACATCAGTTATATCTACATGAATCTTTCTACTAAAGAAATTTCATCAATATTTAATATTACCATTGAAGCATGTAGAAAAAGAAAAGAAAGGGTTTCAAAAAGATTAAACCTTCAAAATTCAAATGATTTATATAGCTATCTATCAAATGTTTAAATAAAAAAGTCACGTTTTTTCCATTTTCAGTCTCACTATTTCCCTTTTCATTGTATTGAAAGTTTTCTTCAAAAAATAAATTTGTATTCCTTAACAACTAAACAAGTATTATGAAGAAAACTGTATTTACTTTATTTTTTATTATGTTTCTACAGCTTGCTTTCGCGCAAGTGAGCTTTGCTGGAGACCCGCAATATGGACAGCTGCGAAATTTTGTTTATGACAAAAATGTTCCCAACAGAGTCTATGCAACTACTTATGTTGATAAACACATTGTGGTTTCCAACGACAATGGCACACATTGGGAAATACTATACACTCTTCCTTATCCCGCTTATACTGCGGATATAAAAGAGATGCATCTTACCAACAATGGTACTGCTGTAAGTTTTATTCAGCATTTTGGCCTAGGCAGTCCATTAAACAAAATTATTGTACTGAATCTGCAAACATTAAATGTTGTAAAAGAATTTAATTTTCCTTCAAATCAGTCTATAGAAGCTATCACCAACTATTCTATTTATGATAATGGAAACATGACTACTGCCACAATGCTTACTAATGGTGGTAGTAATAAATTTTTTTATACAACAAACGGTGGTACGACATGGACGAAAATTTATGATGGGCAGGATCATGAAGATGTACTTTTAAATGATGCTGTCATGGATCCTCAGAATCCTCAAACATTATACATTGTGCGTAATGGAGGTCCTGGAAATATTGACGGCGGCTTACTCAAATCCACTAACGCTGGAGCTACGTGGACAGAAACATTAAACGGTCTTATTTTACAGTCAATAGCAATTGATCCTGAAAATACCAATATTCTTTATGCCGGAAGTGGTATTCTTTGGTCATATCTTAACCAACATCAGGCTGTCTATAAATCAACAGATGGAGGAACTACGTGGAATGAACAAACAGGAATTACCTGGTCAACAAGTACACAGGGATTAAGAAATGTTCCTAAAATTCAGATAAATCCCAATGACACCAACCATGTTATTGTAATGGGTGATGATAGAATTGCCGTAACCACCAATGCTGGGAGTACGTGGACTACAACTTTTCATAATGGTTTGATAGATGGTCATTCCTATTTCTACGGGATAGACGCAGCCTTTAATCCTAATAACTTAAACCATGTTTTAATTTCAAATAATCGTTATGCAAAATTCTCAACAGATAAAGGAATAACACTTACCTCTATTGCAAACCCGTTTTTTATGGGGATGGGTAAAATAAATCTTATAGATGATAATGGTACAGACAAATTGATATATGGAGTGCAATATGGTTATACAGTCAAAAACCTAGTCAATAATCAAGAAACTCCTATTAATGTTTATCCTCTTAGCGAGTTTCCGGTGGGTCAGCAAATTCCGCTTATGTATGCAGATAAAAAAAAACCGGGAAGAACTTACAGTTATGAAGAATCTTTTGGGATGGGAAATAATGTTAAGGTAAGTGATGATTATGGTGCAACATCAACGTCAATTTATAATACTTTTGACACTGGTTTTACTGCTGCCGAAACAGATCCTACCAACCAAAACATAGCATGGATTGCCACTTTTAATGGGATAAATGCAAGCCTGATCAGGTCTAATTTCACCAATATCAATAATGTAATAAACGATGTCATAACCCTGCCTTATGATGGTGATTATATTTTTGGAATCAAAGTAAATCAGAGTAATTCTAATGAAGTATTAGTAACTGTTGGAAACAGATTATTTAAAACAACAAACGGAGGAACAACATGGACGGAAATCACAGTCGGCTTGCAAGATTTAATCCTTCCAAACATCGCGTTAAGTTTAGTTCAAAACCCATTGAATGCAAACCAATATACAATGGCAGCATCAAACGGAATATATACTTCTTTAGATGGAGGAAATACATGGTCTAGAATTTATAACGAAATGGTTCATAAAGTTGAACATTCCACAAAACAAAACGGACAAATTATAGGTATTGGAAATTCATATTTAGCTACGCTTCCAAAAGTGATTTACACGAATAATAACGGAACAAACTGGCAGGTAAGAACGGCATCCAACTATTTTAACACAGTAGTTATCGATGGTACAATGCGTTTTGTAAGCCCTACTACAGCAGAAGTCTATTTGATGACAAATTCATTAGGCATCCTGAAAGACGTTATAGACTTCTCAACGTTAGGAACTTCAAATCCTGTTATCGTAAAAGATGATATCAGTATTTATCCCAATCCTGCTCAGGATGTGATCAATATCAAATTAGTTAAAAATACATCTAAACTTAAAGTAACGATTTACAACACAACAGGGCAGCTAGTTTCAACATCAGAAAATAAAACTAGCATTGACATTTCCGGTCTTACAAAAGGGGTCTATCTTCTGAAGGCGGATCAGAAAAATGCAACTACTATAATTAAAAAATTTATCAAAAATTAACTTTATCAGGTATTATCATCCTTAAACCGTCTCCCAAGGGCGGTTTTTTATTTTCATCCATTTTTAAAAGCTATCTGAACATTTTCTTAAATATTCTTTCTAAATTCCTCAAACATCCAATCTGTTATCTACTGGCTACTCTTTTACAAGTCCATACTCCATATAAGTGCCTATAATTTGTATAAAACCGCTTATCCATACAGTAAATCAAGCTATAATGACAGTAATTTTACTTATTCGTATTTCAGAAAAAGATTAGCATTAAAAATATTTCAAATTACCCTTACTTATTAATATTATATCATTTTCAACCATCTTACAACAGCTAACTTGCTTGAAATATCATACATTTGTAAAAACACTTTTTCAAACAAAATTACCATTGAATTCCAGTCAAATGAGAGCTTACCAATCCATTTTATTCCTTATCATCCTACATCTATTCACCTTAGGAAAAAGCCAGAAAATATCCGAAGAACAATTAAAGAACGAATTACACGACATACAACACAAGATCGGCAGTACAAGTATCGTAAGCAATACCATAAAACAACTGGAAAAAAGCTACAGAACTGCAAAGGAAAATAAATACAATGTTGCATTCTCCATTGGTACTGAACTGATACGAACATATTCAACATTGGATAATTCGGAGAAAGTTATTGAGGTTGCAACAGACCTGGAAAACCACATCAATGAAGATTCACCGCCACAGGAAGTATCCAATATGTATAAGATGAAAGCAGGTTCATTGGGGGATTTGGGGTTTCTGGAAGATTCCCACAAAGCTTATCAGCTTTCAAAAAGATATTTGGCAAAAATCAAGGACAATGATGTGCGTCATTATTACAGCAGCTTATTTTATTCTAACTATTCCGGTTATTTTGATCAAAGCAAAAAACAACCTGATTCCGTACGCCTATATCTCATAAAAGGGTTAAGCGAAGCAGAAAAAATATCTGAAAAAAAATCAAGTATATCACTAAAAAAGAAATATGATTTGATTCTTTCCATACAGGCAAACCTGACATTGTATTATTTATGGATCATTCAGCCCACCGAACCAAGGACAGCAGAGACATATCTTTTAAAATCATTGAAGATTGCAGAAAATAGGGAAATAAGTTCACTCAATAAAATGAACCTATACAGAACGGCTGGTGATTTTTACTTTGACCAAAAAGATAACGACAAGGCCATACACTATGCTCAGAAAGGCTTAGAACTTGAGCAAAAAATTTCATCCCCTTCCAGTCGGGAAATTTTCTACGAAATCATGACGGAGGCCTATTTGGCTAAAAATAATACTCTTGAGGGAAAAAAATACAATCAACTTCTTACAAAGCTCAGGGACAGTATTAAAATTGCAGAAAAACATTCGGTGAATAAAGTTACCACAGCAATAAAAAAAGAAAAGGAAAAGGAAAAAAGCAGCAGCCTTAGAAACTACTTATATGTGTTCTTCATTATAACAATGCTGGGATGTGGTGGTGTTTGGTACTATTGGAAAAGCAGGAATAAAGTCTTACAACAGAGATTTCAGGAACTCATTACCAAAATAAAGCATGAGTCAGAAAACCAAAAGAATGAAATGGAGAAGGATGGAGAAAAAGCAGTAAAAGCTCCGAAAACAATTGCTGAGGAAACGGTCAATCAACTATTGACTAAGATATCCAAATTTGAAAAAACAGAGAAATACCTGAAAAGTGATATTACAATAGCCAGTATGGCAAGTAATTTTGGCACCAATACAAAATATCTTTCAGAAGTCATAAAATCCTATAAGGACAAGAACTTCAATCATTACATCAACAGCCTTAGAATTGAATATATTACCAGGAAACTGTATGAGGATGCTGTATACAGAAAATATAAGATTACTTCTTTGGCAGAGTTATGTGGCTATGCCAATCATAGGGTCTTTCAGACAGCATTTAAAAAAGAAACAGGTCTAACTCCCTCAGATTTTATTAACAATCTGAAAAAGAAGACTGAACTGGAAATACTGTAATACAAAATAATTTTAAAAAGGAATAGCATCAATATACCTTTGCAAAAAAAGTCTATTCAATCCATGAGCACAATACAACCGTACCTATAGCGGCAAATATTACTTTAGCTGGATACCATTCCAAGCTCTTGAAGGATGTTACATTCTGTAAAAGAAAAGTCATTGTACTATAGCTCCTTAAAAATTTATACTATCATCTGGTTGAACTGAAATGTACAAATTATTGGTCTGGAAGTATTTTACCCCTTCAGTTGGATATCCATTTCTAAAGCCTCTTCCTGATTATCTCAATCTAAGCTAAAATTCAAATCAGAGTTCATTTGCTTTGGAAATCTTCCGTAAACTTCAGTACTAATATTTAACATATATCCCAAAAATCAAATACCTATTTGGGATTTCTAAAATTTTAAACAAATACCTTGATATTTTTCAACAAACTGATTTTCAGTACATGAAAATTGTAAAATCAATCAAACAACACATGAAACTTTCCGAATTATTCATGCATCAGCCTTGTACAGGCATTGTGGCATTCATAATATTGCATCAAAATGACAACCGATTCTGAAAATAACATGATGAACCAAATCTTCTCTCTGCATTCACTTGGAGGGAGGAGGTTTTTCTTATTCATCTTGTTGTTAATCAACTTTCAGATCATACAGGCTGTTTGTATACGTAACGAAGCTCCTTCATCAGATACTCTTCATGCATCAACTGCTATAGTTGTATCAGAGGGTACTATCGTTTCAGGTATGAAACGAATATATGTTTCCCATCCGAAAAAGGATAAAATAAAGAAAATTCTCAAAGGAAAAAATACACTTGTATCCAATAAAAGGAAATACAAAAAAAGACAGGCTATTTCTCAAATCGTTAAAAACAGCAATAGATCCACATTAATTTTCAGTGGAAATACACAATCAGAGAAATCTTTACTGGCTGTTTCCGACAATGATAAGCAAATCATAAGACCCAATCAACGAACGATGAAATTCCTTTTTTTTGGGTCCGAAAACAGGATGCCTATTCTAATCCATTTACCAGATACTTTCCTGAAAAAAAACTATAAAAACCGTGGGGTTTCAAATTTAGAGTTCTTTAGAAATTTCAACCGACCTCCCCCATTTCTATGTATGGCTATCGCTTAACAAATCATCGGATAGCTCTTTATTAAACGAAAATTTCAACATATGTATCCATATTCGCCGGTTTGTCCGATGTGAACAGGTAACGTCGTTTTTTTGACTCAAACAAAAAAGGAGAAGAAACCATCATTGGCAACAACCAAAGGCTACTGATAATCCTGGGCTGAATACACTCAACGACTATTTTCTTTTCAGGCGTCTTTTTTGGAAATAAAACATTCAATTCAAATAAAACCTAATTAAAAATCATGAAAAAACAACTTCTACCCATAGCAATTTTACTTGCTGTAACGGGTACTGTAAAATCTCAGATTGCCATAGGAAAACCGACAGTAACCAATGCTTCGGTATCTTTGGAATTTGCAGATACAGAAAATCGGGGATTCGTAGTTCCCTATGTAGAAACAAAAACAGGAATTACAGACAACGGTACCATCATTTATGATACGACCGACCACAAAGTAAAATACCTGAAGGACTCCGGAACATGGACTGATTTAAGTGTTGACAACTCCGGAACAGCAGATATTTTGATCCAGACCAATAAAACGGAATCTACGACCGCAAAATCAGTCATCGGATCAGCAGCTGCCACAGACAGTACACCTGGTATGTTGGTTTTATCCGACACCAACAAGGCAATGATATTACCCAAAGTAGCCAGTCCACACCTTAACATCATCGACCCCGCTCCTGGAATGATGGCTTATGACACTGTTAAACGACAACTTGCCATATACAACGGCAAAGTCTGGACTTTCTGGAAACCTTAAATGAATGAAATATGGAAGAAATACACTTTTATTAGCGCATTTTTTATAAACATGACTGTCTCTACTCAAGTAGGTATTAATATCAAGTGTTCAAAGATCATATTGGATATCTCTATAAAGTTCAATTCATAAAACACATCGTCATATTTATAAAAAATCACAGTATAAAAACGCACATACCGAAAATCCGGCTAAAAACTAATATATTATGAAAAAACAAATCGTCTTTTTCTTCATATTCCTCATTATGGGTAATATGATGATTTTGGCACAAAGCTGCAACATCAATGCAGGAGCCAATGCCGTCATTTGTGGCACGTCTGCCAATTTATCGGGAAGCTCCGGGGGAAGCTCAGCTGGAAATCCAGTGTGGACACTGATATCCAAACCTTCCGGTGCCCCCAACCCAATTATTGTAACCCCTTCAGGTTATAATACCAATGTCACAGGAATGACCTCTCCTGGAAATTATGTGTTTCAGATTGCCCAGAACTGTACTACAGGCACGGCAACCTCACAAATAACCATTACTGCCCCGGGAGAGGTTTCATCTTTTACCGCAGGACCTGACATCACCAATGTTTCTGCCATTACCGGTACTGCAACCTTAAATGCAATAATTCCTGCAGGGTATACCGCATCGTGGACCTATTATAACATTTATAATAAAGAATATTATAATCAGACCACCACCACGAATGCAACGATGTCTAATACGACAACCGCCACCCCTACCCTAACCCTTACAAAGAAAGCTAATCATGACATTGACCCAGCTTATCGTGCAGTATTAAGGATAACATCTATCAACAATCCAAACTGTTGGTACGAAGATGATGCAATCATAAGGTTCATCCCTAATCCACAAATAAGTCTTCCCGCAACCCATAACAGATGCTATCCATCGACAGACACCAACCGGTATATCAGTTTGAGCGGAACCTCTCCTATGTTGGCAACCAATACGCCAAACTCATCTGGAAACCAGGCATTTGGAACAACAGTTACCATAAATGCCATCAGCCAACCAGCAGGTGGAAATATTTCATTTTATCAAATAAGAAATAGTTCTATCTACTTCAATGGTGTAAATGTTACAGGAGCCTATGTGTTCACCATCACCGTTACCAATGCCAATGGAACATACACAACTCCTCAGATAACCTATAACTATAATGGAACAGATCCCAAACTAGTAAGTTTTATCGATTCCTCTTATCCTGAACAAATGCAGTACTATGGTGCAACCGGTAGCGGGGGTGCCGTGTATTGTAATAAGGCAGGTACAACGGCACCTATTACCATCTATTTCAAAATTGATCCCTCAGACCCAGCAACACTTACCACGACAGTTGGTAATTCGGGTATTGTTCCTTCCGGAGGAAATCCCACTTTAGTTTTGAACGGAGCCGGGACGATGAACAGGAACGTAGTGGTAACACCACCTGCCGGAGGTTGGCGAGTGGGAACTTACATTGTTAATTTAGCAGTTAAAAATGGCACCTGCGGTAATAGTCAGGATTATTATATTCATATTTCAGACGGTAGCCGCCCGAATGTGGCTGTCCCAAATACTACAATATGTTATACAGGATCAGGTATTGTAACGGCAACGATTCCTTTACCTGCTGTATATCAAGGAGTAGTCAACGCTAGCTACCTTCAGGAATTTTCTGGTGTATATAACTTTACTCTGGTTTCCAAGCCAGCCGGAGCTGCCAATCCTGCTTACGAATCCAGTAATCTCAGGACATTGACAAATACTTCTACCACGATAAGTAATTTAGATAAGCAGGGAGAGTATGTATTCAAGATAAGGGCTGTTCCTAATGCAGGTGGAGTGGATTCCAGATTTCTGGATAAAGAATATGCATGCTCGGGAACTTCTCCGGAGGGTACATTTTCAATATTCGTATCCCCACAGGTAAATGCCAATGCAGGATCCAATCAAATCTTGGGAATAGGAGCTTCACAAACCTCTCTCAATGGGAATAATCCAGGAGCATCATCTACAGGTTTATGGACCGTGATTTCAAAACCAGCCGGAGCTCCAAATCCTATAATCACCAATCCATCCCTATATAATACCAATGTTACAGGACTTACCAGTTCAGGGACATATACTTTCAGATGGACTGTTACCACCGGTACCTGTACAAGTACCAGCGATCTTACCGTTACCATTACAGCTCCTGGCCCCGGTGGAGTGCAGGGAACCGAATTTTGGGTAAAATCGGATGATGCCGGAAGTATTGCTACGGCATGGAAGGATCATTCCTTAAATGCAGATAATATACCGAATGTGGGAGGGGTAACATTATCTCCTGCAGACAGAAGCCATAATTTCAATCCTTATACTACCGGTTATACCACTTCTAAATTCTTTTATAATACGGCTTCTGTAATGAACCCTACCAATGGTGAACTGCCTAATATATCCCATTCCATTTTCTCTGCAGTAAGACCCAGCACTTCGGGAACCGGACGCATTACAGGGATTGATGATGATGCAACCTATGCTTCTGAACCTGCAGCATCAATTGCCAATGGGAAGCCAAGACATTATGAATATTATAATGTTACTACCTCAACAGATTTCTCTACAAATTTCAATATCGGTTCATCCAACGTGTTCTCGGTAATAGCTAATAATTCTGTTGCCAACGGAGGATCTTCGGCTTCATCCGGAGGAGAAAAAAGATTGGGTCTGAATGGTACTTATGAAACAACTTCATTTACCGGATCTAATAAATTTCAGTTATATGGTCGTAATCTAAGAGTAGGCCAGGCCGGCTGGGATGCACCAGGTGCTTTCCCTGGAGATATTATGGAAATTTTATGGTTCAAACGTGCCTTAACAGCGAATGAACAGTCGAGGATAAATTCCTATCTGGCTGTCAAGAATGGGGCTACATTGAGCGAGAATTATCTTTCAACAACCAGCAATGTGATATGGGACAGAACCATTAATACGGGCTACAACAATAATATTTTCGGTATTGCCAAAGATGATCTCACCTTATTACATCAAAAGCAATCGGGAAGTACAAATAGCGGACAGAAGCTTGTCATTTCTACAACAGGATTTGCAGATAGTAATGCAGCCAACAGTACAGGCTTAGCTAATGACATGCAATTCCTGATGACAGGAGATAATGGTTTGGAGCAAAGCCTTAAAACACCATTTTCTTACACTACAGGCTCTAATGGTGTGGTTAACTACCGTTTTGAATCTATCTGGAAAGTACAAAACTCAGGAAATGTGGGTACCATAACGGTTGCTTGGCCTAAAGGAGTGAACAATATGTACTTAGTTCAGTCTTCAGATGCTGCAATTGATGGCAATGACAACTTTACCCCAATGGTTACTGAGGTTACTGTAAACGGAATTGTATATAACACAGCTACCGCAACATTAACGAACGGTCAATATTTTACCTTTGCCGGTTTTGCATATGCACCGGGTGGAGTATTTTCCGCTGCGTGGTATCGTGCTGATGCTGCTTCAAACCTATTCTCAGACGCCGGAACTACGATCGCTGTAGATAATGCTAATGTTCAGCAATGGAACGAATTTAATAACAAACCTTTCCCTCTTTTACAGTCAACAACAGGCTATCGTCCGAAGTTTTCTAATACTACTTTAGCAAATTTCAACCCAACGGTAATTTACGATGGAACTCAAAAATGGATGCAATATGCTCCGGTAGATGCTCAAGGGTACCTGTTGAATAGAAGCAAAGGAGCATTGTTCTCAGCTGGAAACACAACAAGTGCAACCTCTTCATTACTGGGATTTGGAACAGCCGGTTCCGGAAATGCAATGGATGACCCTGGTCTGTATAGCTTTACAGGAAATAAATTTTTGTTCTATCCTGTAATAGGTGAATATGCCCCTCAAAGTACCTACACGATCAATGGATCTTATATTGGTGGCGGTACCTGGGAGAATGGCGCAGGAACGGGAGGAAACAATGCAGTAAGCATCACATTAAACGGATTCCATCAGACCTTCGACATCAATATTTCAAATGTAAATACCGATGTAAGCCGTAGTGCCTTAATGGTAGGAAAAGCAGATGCCGGGGCACAATTGATTGGGCAAGAAAATGAAATGATTGTTTTCGCTGATAAGCTAACTGATCTGGAGGTAAATAAGGTAGAATCTTATCTTGCTATTAAATATGGACAAACGCTGAGCAAAGAACAAAGCAGAAATTATTTAAGCTCTGCAGGCAATGTGGTTTGGAATGGATCATCCAATAACTATTACAATAATATTTTGGGTATAGCAAGAGATAATACATCAGCTTTACATCAAAAACAATCACGAAGTGTAAATGATGGTCAAAAACTAATAATTGGAGTAGGAAATTCATTGGCCAATACCAATATTGGCAATACCAATTCTTTGACGGAAGGACAATTCCTGATCATAGGAGACAATGGGCTTAAACAATCAATGACTACTCCACTAGTTTACACTGCAGGAGCGAATGGGGAAACGAACTATCGTTTTGAAGCCATCTGGAAGGTACAGAATACCAATAGTGTAGGAACTGTAACAGTTGCCTGGCCTAAAGGAATAAAAAATCTATACCTGGTGCAGTCTGCAGGTCCTGTATTTGACCTAACTTCTACCTTCACTCCAATGGTGACCGAAGTAACTATAAACGGTGAGATCTACAAAACAGCTAATGTAACATTAACCGATGGGCAGTTCTTCACTTTTGCAGGTTTTGGACTTGCTCCGGGTGGAGTTGTGAATAATCTTTCCTATTGGTACCGGGCTGATAAAGATGCTGCAAATACAGGAGATGGGACAGATATTACAGCATGGACTGATCAGTTCTCAGGAACTACATCAGCACAATTGGGAACCAATGCCCTGCCAAAATTCAAGATGGGTGCGGCCAATTACTTTAACTTCAATCCAGGTGTCAATTTTACTGCAAATACTCAAACGATTGGAAATACATCAGTAAGAACCTTTGGCAACAATACCTATGATATCTTTATCTTGACAAAAGATGGGTTATCAAACCCTGGCGGAAATGGAAGGATATTTAGCTCTTTATTGGATCATTCTAAATTAAGTGGTAGCATCAACTATTGGGATGGTTTTGGCGATATGTATGACAATAGAACAGAAAGAGTAAGAGCTGATGAAGGGTATAGATTTCTTGCTAATCCTGGAGGAATAAGGTCAACGACGATTCCAAGCATTGTATATCACAATCTATTAAATACCACTACTGGTAAAGGAATCAACGGAGGTGTCGTTTCGATGACTGGAGCACATACTTCCATAGGCTTTCTAAACGGAGGGCATACCTTCGGTTCTACACAAATAGGCTCCAATGGAAGTGATAATGGAGGTTTTGTTGGAAATCTGGGAGAAACAATTGTTTATGGAGAAGGTAACCTTACCACCGCTGAACGTAGAAGAGTGGATTCCTATCTTGCTATTAAATATGGTATTACGCTGGGACAAGTAAATACTGACCATTATCTGAATACAGATGGAAACACAGTATGGAACGGAGCAGCCAATACTACGTTCAACAATAACATTTTTGGAATATCTCGTGACGATATTGAAATGTTAGAACAAAAGGTATCGAAAAGTGTCAATGCAGGAACAATTCTCACTGTTGCCACGATCAATGATTTTGCTTCTCCGAACCAACTTGCAACGCGAACAGGATTTACGAATGATAAAACATACTTCCTGCTTGGAGATAACAATGTTACGGCAACACCGCTTGTTAACATCACAATTGCCGGAACTACACTGCAGAGAATCCAGAGAACATGGCTATCTCAACGTTCAAATACTTCTGGAAGCCTATACTTTGAGGCAGACCTCTCAGCTTATGGAGCTATTTTCTCAGCTGGAAACAACATTCAGATGATTGTAGCAGATGATGCAACTTTCACAACAAATGTAAAAACAATCACTGGAATATTCGCAGGCGGTAAATGGGTATTCATGAATGACTTCAATGCAGATAATACCATAAGGTACATCACGTTTGCTGAAGGAAAGGCTTACTGCTATAAGCCAGGTGCTATTGCTACAACTGGCAATCCAGCATTACCTACAAAAGTAGGAGTTACCTCTCTTGGAAGAGCTGGAGCAGGAAGTACAGACAACTGGCCAATGGTAAGAAAAGGTGGCTGGCTGGTGTTGGAAGCAAAAACCAAAGGTTTTGTTCCAAACAGAGTCAAGTTTAATACATCAAACCAACCTGTTGCCGCTGATGGGATAACTCCTGTTATTACAACACCTGTAGAGGGTATGATGGTGTATGATATTACCAACAAATGTATGAAGATGTACACCCTTAAGGAAGGTGATGCAACCATGAATTGGCACTGTATCTCCACACAAACTTGTCCTGATTAGAAAAGTACAGGTTTGATAATTGATAGAAACTTAGCTCCGGAAAGTATTGTACGGAACGGGGCTAAGACTATCAATTAAAAAATAAACCAACATTTAAAATAAAGAAAAACAATACGATGATAAAAAACGTTTCAACATCGTCCAACAAAGCCTCAATGTATTTACCATATTATTGGGTATTTGTCAACTGCGATCAAAATATTAATACCATAATATCGTCTCTTTTAAAAGAAATATAAGTTATGAATTCAAATTTCAGGAATATTCATATTGGGAAATTCATCCACCTTCGGGTTAAAGAAAGCAATATTGACTTATTACGTATCTGCAACTTCATGAAATGTACAGATGAAGAAATCAATGAAATGTACATACAGGAAAACCTACCCACCAATATTTTATTGAGATGGAGTAAATTGCTTGAATATGATTTCTTCAGACTATATTCTCAGCATTTGATACTCTACGCCCCTCCTTCAGCCCCAATAAAAGAGCAGGATTCTTCAAAGCTGCCTCGTTTCAGGAAGAGTATCTATACTCAGGAGATAATAGATTTCATTTTGGAGCTGATACAGAAACAAGAAAAAACCAAACGTCAAATTACGAATGAGTATGGGATACCTTATACCACTCTATGTAAATGGATAGCAAAACATAATAAATGATCAAAAGACATCTAGCAATGAAAAGTTAGAAACATCCATAATTGGATCACTTTATCTGGATCTTTAAAATAATATAATGAAAAAACAAAATCAACCTAATTATAAACGAATATATTCAGACATCATTGACCAACGATTTCCTCATAAGAAAGCCGAGTGCGAAAAGATATTGGGCAAAAAAATACTTTCTGCCATGGACATTACGGACCTGAATAACAGAATTTTTGGCACCAAAAATAAAGATGCAAAAAAGATAAATCAAAAACTTCGCTCCTACAATGAAACAGATATAATGCGTATCCTTGATTACCAGAAGAATCATAGAATGAACAATCTTCAGGTAGCCGAACACTTTGGATTAAGCAGAAATACAATGACCAAATGGCGAAGGATGTTTCAGTAAAGAGGTTGATATCCTTAAGTGGAAAAAAAGATTTTGATTTTTGAATAATCTAAAAAAATGTACATTGAGAGATATTTAAGTGATTTTTTTTATGAAAATAACATTCACAAACTTGCTCTCATCCAGGGTTACCTTAGACTTTGCCGGATTTTAAATATGTTCTTCTGAGTACTCATGATTTTTATAAAATAATGTTGTTTTGAGGCATGCTAAAGTCTGGTAAATTAATTTCTCCGATCATTTGCCTTAATTCGATTTCTAATTGGAAACTAATTTGAGATATTGGAACATCATTCGCACCTCCTTCAAATGGATTTTCAGTATTTTCCCCCACTTGAACTATAGAAAAGTATAGCCATGAAATTAAAAAGCTGAAAGGAATAATTAGCCAAATCATATTTCCCTTCATAAATCCAGCCATACCTTCATTGAGCTTATCAAAGTCATTCAACATTCCATAAGGCAACAAAAATGTAAAAGACCGGACTAACAAATTATTAATAGTATTATACTGGCCTGGAAATGGTGAATTCTTTATCTGTTCACTTTTTCCTTGTAAATTATAAAAGTCTTTTATTGATTTTTCCATATCAACAAATTGTAAAACTGTAATTTCTTGTTTGTCATAAAGAGATTTCAAAGTTTTACTTTGTAAACTTAAAATATGGGTTGAAATGTTTTTAGATTTTAAAACGGCTTGCAACTCACTGGCTATAAGATATTTTGCCAATTCCTCCTCAAGGTTTGTTTCTTGTTCAGGAATCTTAAATAATTTACGATATGCTACATTATTTGTTTCATTTGTTGACTCCCATGTTTTGAGTGTTCTCATTCCATAACGTAAAGCAGTAACCCAAGCTATATGCCTATAAATAAGGTCTTTTGAAATCTCACTATTTAAATAATCTCTGCTTACTAACCCCCAAGCCCTACTATTTGATAAAATTGATGTCCAAACATCTTGAGCATCTAGAGAACGTTTATAGCTTAAGTTATTTTTAAACCCTAAAATAAACGCTGTAGCTGTCCCTAACATTGCGATAACTGACCAGGGAATTGCTATCCATTTTATTTCGAGTACATCATATAAGATGACAGGGATAGCACTTAAGAGGAGCAACATATATATTTTCCCTTTAGTCCATATCACAAATTCAAAAAGGTTGTATGATTTGCCAATATACATATTCCAATTATTTATCTATTTTAATTATCAAGTTCTCCACTGATACAAAGACGTCTTTAACCAGTCGCAAATATCAACGTTTGTTTTCGGGCTTAGCTATCCAATTTTTGTATTCATTAGTTCCTATATACACAGGATTCTGAGGAATAAGTGTTTTCCTTTCGAGTACAACACCTGAATATGGCGCATTACTATTAGTTTCAATCTCCAAAGTCTTTTCTGTTGATGAGAGATACTGCTTTATCCACTTATCAATTCTGAACTGTTCGGGGCCGCCAATTTCCAGAATCTTATTTGCTGGGGTTTCTATTGCTACTTTTACAAGAAATGTTGCAACATCAGCACTTGCAATGGGTTGAATAAATGCATCCGAAAGTTTAACTTTTCCTTCGGATGTGCTCATTGCAACAATACCGCCTGCAAACTCAAAAAATTGTGTGGCATGTACAATAGTAAAGGGTATACCAGATTCTTTGATTAAATTTTCCTGGATCTGCTTGGCACGAAAATATCCGCTATCCTGTAATTTATCCGTTCCGACAACTGACAAGGCAATGTGATGTTGTACCCCTGCCCTCTTTTCCACAGGCAGTAGATTTTGATTTGATGTTTTAAAGAAATCCATTACAGGACCATCATCGAATGATGGTGAGTTAGAAACATCAATGACAACATTCGCGTTTTTAATGGCTTCTTCAAGACCTTCTCCCGTGATCGTGTTTACTCCTGTATTAGGTGAGGCAGCAATTACTTCGTGTTCATTTTTCAACATGTTTGCCACTTGGCTACCGATAAGTCCGGTACCTCCAATAATTACAATTTTCATTTGATTTTTGTTTTAGCTATTAATAAAAACAAAATTGAGGATAAAAAAAAAGTATAATCTTAAACCAGTTTAAGATTTTACAATGGAACTATTTTCACTTTTGTATCCAAGTATATCATAACATTTGTATCAATTAAAAAAATTTAAAAAAATGAACAGCGAAAATTTAATTAAACTAACAAGAGAACTAATTTATGAAGCAACACATTTCAATGTATCTTATGTAAAGCAAATCTATGCGGAGAATTTACTGATTGTAAAGGTTGAAAAGAATGGAACGGTAGATACTATGAACAAAGAACAGCTTGTTGGTTTTGTTCAAAGCAACAGCGATGCAAAAGTTACCCCCTTCTCAACCAAGGCAGAAATTCACTATGCTGTTTGTGATGGTAATATGGGTATGGTAGTGATGACCCGCGATTTGGAATTGAATGGAAAATTTGACCCTAAATTCTTTACATTGATTTGGGAATATTCATCAGAAAGATGGCAGGTGGTCAAAGAATCCTATCTTGTAATTAATTAAATATGTCTTACCAAAATTTGAGTTTAAGAGGTAGAACGCTTCTTCGCTTTTATCTCGCTTAGGTACTCAGGGGTCATATTAAGGTAGGATGCAAGGATATGTTGAGGAACTCTCCTGGTAAATTCTGGGAATTTATTATTAAAAAGATGATAAAGTTGTTCACTGGAAAGAGTATGCAAATATTTAGAGCGATGTTGGGTTGCAGCATAAGCTCTCTGGTAAATCAGTCTGAAATAGTGTTCAAGCTGAGGGTACTTCTTGAGAAGTTTTTCCTGATTTTTATAACTAATTGCTAAAACCTCTGTTTTTTCAACCGCTTGTATAATAAATTCTGTTTGAGCTTGTTTTTCAAACGCGAGATAATCAGTAATCCACCAGTTCTCGATCGCAAATTGAATAGTTTGTTCAATACCTTTATCGCAAATAAAAAACATACGCAGACACCCATTTTCTACAAAATAATGAAACTTGCATTGAGAATTGTCAGGTGTTAAATTTTCCTTTTTTGCAAAAACTAAAGGTTCGAAATATGATAAAATTAAAGGCTCATCGTTAGGGTCTATTTCAACATACTTTCTAAAATGGCTTATTAATTTTTTGGTCATAATCTTGTTGAAGTTTGAAGTTATAATCACTGTTAGCTTTTGGGATATTTTAGACTTTATAAATAGTACTAACAAAATTAATTTTTAAAAAACATATTCTTTGAATTTAAATTAAATTATTCACATTAGATGCAGAAAATGGTGATAATAAGCCACTAATACTGAGTTATAGTTATCATGTTTTCTATTGAAAGCCTAGCAATATACAAAATAAGAGAGCCTATGTTGGTAGGCTCTCTTGTCTATTAATGGTGTATTACTTCTTTTGCTTAGAGTGATAATAAATCGTGACATTCACAGTCAATGAAATCACAAGACCTCGTATAATTGACCATAAAATTATTTAATTTAATTCATTCCTAATGAATTAGTCTGGTTTATAATTATTCAGCCAGAATAGGTTAATCCAATTTGTGATCCTCTTCAAGTATACTCAAAAGTAATTTGTTTTTACCTTATAAAAGGTAGAATTTCATTATATGGCTTTCCAAAAATAATTCCATACAAGGAAACCAAAAATAAAATAACTACAATAATTAAAAAAACAGGTTTGTACCTGAATACCATCCCTTTCTTTTGAGTATACCTGTAATTAATGTATGTGCCCATTAAAAAAAGACCTGTAAATATGAGTATAAAATAATTTACCTGCATAATAATTTTAAATTTAGTGATGTGTTATCAGGTTCTTCAGCTACAATTGCTCTACTTTTTTCACTTATTTCAGTTTATTTATTATAAAAAATTCATTAAACGCTGCAGCTCGCTCTCTGTATTATTTTACTTTATCTACTCTTATTTTAACTGGATAAATTGATGCTTTATCAACCTCAAATGATACTTCTACCTTATCATTCGTTGTTAGTGGTTTTCCTTCATTATCATAAAATATTGTTTTATCCGATCCCCGTCCCGCATCTTCAGGGACAAAAACGCTGTTATTTCCATTTTCTGCCCACTTCAGCTCTATTGGAGTAATAGTTTCTCCGTCATCACCCGGTGCTGTATTTACATATACTGATTGGGGTCTGTCAACATAAACAGTCATTCCTGCAGAATAATTCAAATAGCCCGTGATAGAAAAACGTTTCCCTTCATTCGTCTCTTTATCAGCTAAAATTTTTTGTACTGCCGTCTTCGACGATTCCATTGGTGTTCCTTTTTCAAGGTTTTTACCACTTTCAAAATATGAGCATGAGGTGGCTGTTGATAATGTTCCTGCAATTACTGCTGTTATAAATAATGTTTTAGATGTCATATTAATTTGGTTTTTGGTATTGATGTTTTTGGGTATCTTATAATACTTATAGTCTGCTTTATTTTCTTCATAGCCAGCGCTAATTCCCTGATTAATATTATGGAATTTTCTCTTTAGCAACGTTCGCTTATTAAGAAAAATCATAATTTATTTTGATAGATCTGATTCTAAATAATGATCATGTTTTATTTTAAGAAAGATAATGGATATTTCAAAAATAATTTAAAATAAACATAGGGTGGCACCTCATCTAATTTTAATATTGGTACTCTTTCACAAGAATCGTAATCTTTGATACAATATCAAAATTTTAAACAAAAAAATCCCGGATTAACGGGATTTTAATTTGTCATATTTAGATTTATTTGATCTCTACAGGAACTGAGATTTTATCCCAATCCATTGTGAATCCATTACTATTTATTTTATAAACTAAAGTTTCCTGTGTTGCTGGTAAAGCTTTTGTTTTTACATCAACACGTAGAGCATCTTTTGCTTCTTCGTACTTATAAGCTCCCCATTGTTTTGGCTCTTTATTAAAAATCGCAGTCCAGGTTCCGCCTTCTTTAGGGATCAGGAAAAAGCTATACTTACCTGCAGGCAGCGGTTTACCCTGAACGGTAATATTTTTATCTGTTTCGAAAGTTGTTGCTTCATTGGCACCAGCACGCCAAACTTTATTATAAGCTTCTAAACCACCCCAAATTGTACGTCCTTTAACAGAAGGACTGCTATAGGCTATGGTAATGGTTGCATCTTTAATTTTTCCCGTAGCAGTAGCCGGAGGGCTGGCAGGTTTTTTAGTATCCTGTGCAAAGGCATTCACTGAAAGCGTCATTGCAGCAAAAAGTACGGTGACAGATTTAATCATTGTTTTCATAATATTTTTGTTTGTTTGTGCTTACGAATTTACTGCTTTCGGCTTATAAAACAATAACCCGATTGCAGAAAATATAATTACTGCCGCTGCCCCAATTACATTAAGCCAAAGGAAAGAAACGATATCGAGCTGATAAACGGCAATAACCGCGATTTCTGATAAAATTGCAGAAATAAATACATTTGAACCGGTAATTTTTTTATAGTAAAAAGCGACAAGAAAAATCCCCAATATCGGGCCGTAGAAAAGAGAACCTAATACATTAACCGCTTCAATAAGGGAACCCATTTGAGTTGCAAACATGGCTACGCCGATTGAGAAAATACCCCAAGCTAAAGTGTGCAGGCGACTGTACTTCAATTCGGTTTTCTCATCAGGAATTTCTTTACTAAATATTAAATGAACATCTTTTAATGAGCAAGCGGCAAGAGAATTCAGCGCTGCCGAAATTGAACCCCAACTGGCCAGAAAAATAACGGCAAATAATAAACCAATCATCCCTACAGGCAAGGTATTTTTTACGAAATACAGGAAAATGTAATTTGTATCCGTTTTCTCCGCATTATAGTTTGAATTATTGATCGCTTCTTCTACTCTGCCGTGAAGTGCTTTTACCTGGGTTTGTGTATTTTTAAAATCCTGAATTGTTTTTGTGAGTTGGGGAGAATGAGTTTCTTTCAACCTTAGAATTTCTTTCGATTCTGCATTAAATTTTATTTGCAAATTCTGATGCTCTTTTTCAAAGACATGTGCCTGTTCAGGTTTTGTTTCCTTTAAATATTGGTAAGAACGTTCGTTAAAATAAATCGGAGCCGGTTTTAGAGAAAAGAAAGCGAAAAGCAAAGCTCCGATCAGGAGAATAGCAAATTGCATCGGAATTTTAACCAATCCATTCAACAGCAAGCCCATTTTTGCATTGGTATTGTCTTTCGCTGTAATATACCTCCCGACCTGACTCTGGTCAGTACCGAAGTAAGAAAGTGCCAGGAAAAAACCGCCAATTAACCCGCTCCAAATATTGTATTTATCTTTCCAATCAAATTCTGTGGTGATTACATTCAGCTTTCCTGATTTCCCAGCCAGATAAAGTGCATCCTTAAAACCAACTCCATTCGGCATATTTTGGATAAGCAAATAACCTGCAAAAGCCATTGTTCCCAGAATAATAAGAAACTGTAATTTTTGGGTGTGAGCGATAGCTTTTGCACCACCAACATAGGTGTAAATCATCAGAATACCACCTGTTAAAACATTGGTTAAATAAATATTCCAGTTTAAAACGCTTGATAAGATGATACTCGGAGCGTAAATGCTGATTCCTGTTGATAAACCTCTGGAAAAAAGAAAAAGTAGTGAAGTAAGTACCCTTGTTTTTTTGTCAAAACGGTTTTCTAAATATTCATAGGCCGTGTAAACATTTAAACGCTGAAAAATCGGGATGAAAGTGATACAGATAACAATCATCGCCAAAGGCAAACCAAAGTAATACTGAACGAAACGCATTCCGTCTGTATAAGCCTGACCCGGTGCTGAAAGAAAAGTAATTGCACTTGCCTGCGTGGCCATAATACCTATAAGCACAATGTACCAAGGCATTTTATTATCTGCTTTCAGGTATGATTCATTGCTTTTTTGTCCACGACCGATAAATACGCCGTAAACAACCACAGCAACAAGTGTAAAAATGAGAACGGTCCAATCTATATTACTCATGCCCAGAATTTAGTAAACAAATAATAAAATGCGATCTGAAATACTAATGCAATTGCTAATAATATGTACCAGGTATTCCAATTTTTAAGTTGTTTGTTCATCAGTTTTTCTGTGCAGATAAAAAGTTTAAAAATAAACGTGCCGCACCAACATTTCCCGCAGGCAACTGTCTGAAAAATGCCAAAGGTGTATAAATAAAATTACCCTTACCATACTTAGCATATAAAGTTGATCCCTGCAGAGGCTCTTCATCTGAATCGTGCATTTCAAAAAGCGGTTCATAAGCCGAATCCCATTGAGCAGGGAAATAGGCGCCACGCTCCTGTACCCAACCATTAAAATCATCCGCAGTAATTTTGTTCGGAAAGTTCAGTAATTTATGATTGGGATTTAAAAACGTAACCGCAGCATTTTCTTCGGTAACCCTCTTATTTGTAATGCTGAAATTGTACATCCCCAATTTATCAACTGCTGTATCCTGATTGGTGTTATACTGCATTACCAAATTACCCCCGCCTTTTACATAAGACCATAAAAAAGGCATCCAGCGACCCAACTTCTTCTCTGTGTTATTGGCACGAACACCAAGTATGATTGCATCATATTGCAATAGCTTGTTTTGATTAACTTTTCCGCCAGATTCATCTAGGTTTCCATAAAAATCTTCGTCTTTCAGGACTTCTACCTGAATACCTGCAATGCGTAGGAACTCAGGAATGAAATCGCCTGCACCTTCTATGTAACCAACTTTTCTAACTTTCGACTGAATATCGCCTTTCATTACGATTACAGTTGCAGGCGCAAAATATTGTAATGACGGTAAATGCGGGTATTGAATTAACACCTTTTTTTTATTATAAGTTACTCCATCTGCAACATAATTTGCATCCAGTTGAAAACGATCCGAATGTATTGAGGCAAGCTTAGTTTTTGGAATAACGTAATCGACGGTAGTATCTTTTCCATTGATTGAACTTACATCAGTGCCGCCTAACCGTTCTCCGTTATACATCAGGTTCAGATTACCGTTACTGTATTGTTTGTTAGAATTAACCTTAAAATTTAAACTCAAATGTAAATCTTCATTTTCTTTGACCAAATAAAGGGGTTGTGTAAATTTCAGTTCCAGTGCAGGAACAATGCGTAAGGCTTCGACCACATCACCGCGCACAGGGTCTAATTTCTTGAAAGATAAAGGAAGTTTAACCTGAAACTTGTCCGAACCTATTCTTAAACCAAGTAAGATATTCAGTGGTGATTCTGCCTCAGGTAAACCGATTAAAGTATCATTTGTAACAGAGAAAGTTGCCGCATTCGTGGCTGGTCTTTCCAACCAGTAAGGTTCTGTGAGTGCTGCATCAGCAGGAATCTGAATTTTATGTTCAATAGTAATTAAAGAATCTTTTGATAGTTTTCTATTGAAGCTTTCTGACTTACTTAACCATTTTACATCTTCTAAAATAACAGGATTTAAAGTTCTTGAAATCAGATTCAACTTAAAATTGTAGTGATCTCCGGCAACAGCTTCAGCTTGATTGGTAACTGCCTCACCCATGAAGCCCACGCAGCTTAAAATGATATTATCGAGTGCTTTAATTTTATCCTTTTTTAGGTCTATATCATTTAGCGCCATAAACTTTTTTCGTAAAACAAGCAAAGCAGGTAAGCTAAGGTCTGGCTCGTTGAAATTGAAAGCGGAAATAATTTTATCTAATGATTGGTCAATATCAGCGTTTCCCTTTGTGGTCCATGTTTTAACTACCCCATCAAAAAGTGTTGCTTTTGCAGGTTCACCAATAACGTGAGTAAAATATTCGGTTCTGGTCCCGGCCACAGACTGTGTTCCTGCACCCTGGCTTTTATGTAAACTTCTGCTTAATCCTGCCAATTCACCATAGCCCATTCCCAGTTGCGCATCATATTGCCCAACGGTAACTTTCAGTTGATTTTCAGCTGTCGTATTGACTGCACCAAAGCGGAAAGTATTCCATAATACGCGTTTGGGTTGCCATACATTAACATATTTTAGTTGATCTGGAAAAGCAGTTTTATCGCCTGCCAGCTTAAAAGCTTTTTCTGCAACCACAGCCGAAGCCGCATGTTGTCCGTGGCCTGCCGCTGCAGTAGGTGGAAAACGACAAATGATAACATCAGGACGGAATTTGCGGATTGCCCAAACTACATCCGCTGTAATGCTGTCTGCATCCCATTGTTTAAAGGTATCAGTAGTATTTTTAGAGAACCCGAAATCAATCGCCCGGGTAAAAAACTGTTGGGCGCCGTCTAACTTTCTTGCTTCCAAGAGCTCATGCGTTCTGATTAAACCCAATGCAGCACCCTGCTCTGTGCCTAATAAATTCTGACCACCATCACCTCTGGTTAAAGACAAATAGCCCGTTTCTACATTTTGGTCGTTTATTAGCCAGGAGAGTAATCCTGTATTTTCATCATCGGGATGAGCAGCAAGATATAAAACTTTAGGTAAGTGTTTAAGTGTCTTAAGTTCGCGGTAAATTTCAGATGATTTTGAAGGCCGAACCTGTTGGGCCGAACAAAAAATCGTATAAAAGCCAAGAATAAATACAGTGCTTACTTTTTTGAACATTTTAATTTGCTTTGCAGGGCAAATATAAGTAAATCATCTTTCTTTCAACCTTAACATCTAAGAGCTTCTCATTTTCTTTTTGTGGGAGATTTTTTCGATACTCCATCCACGCTGATTCTAATGTAAATCAACTTTTTCAATTGTAATTTGTTTTGGAACTTTTAAGAAAGAAATTCAGCCCGTACCTTTACTCTAACAATAATTAACGTTTTAAGGGTTACAATATGTTTCGCGATCTAAAGCTATAAGCTAAAATTTGTTTTTGCTTTTGATAACATACAGTTATTGTTACAAAATCTTTTATTACGTTGTTTAGCTCAATTTTGAGAAAAAATCTGTAATATCTTCAGAAAGTAATTCCGGTTGTTCCACTGCAGCAAAGTGCCCACCAGCAAACATTGTTGTCCAAGATCGGATATTAAAACCTCTTTCAATATATGACCGGGGTGGAGTGGGCAATTCTTTTGGAAATTTAGCAAAGCCAACTGGTATCGTTACGAACTCATTCTTTTTAAATACTAGTGGTTTTTTGCTGTTTTCTTTATAAATCCGCATAGAGGAATGTATGGTTTGTGTTATCCAGTATAACGTGATATTGGCAAGCAGCTCATCTTTGGTAAAACTATTTTCAATATTTCCATTATTATCACTCCAGCCCTTAAATTTTTCAATGATCCATGCACATAATCCAACAGGAGAATCATTTAGCCCGTATGCAACTGTCAGTGGTTTCGTAGCATGTATATAAGCATATGCCCCTTCCCTGGCAGACCAATCAGCTGCGGTCTTCTGAAAAGCTAATACTTCTTCAGAAAGCTGTTCACCATCTGCTATATAGGGCTTATAAGAACCAGAGATATAGTTGAGGTGCAAACCAATAATATGAGATGGATATTTTAAAGACAACCATGTGCTGATCCCAGAACCTATATCACCACCTTGTGCTCCATAACGTTGATACCCAAGTTCCATCATTAACTGATGCCAAATGTCGGCAACAAACTCACTGTTGCAACCGGGATCAGTAATTTTACCAGAAAAGCCAAATCCCGGAACAGACGGGATAACTAAGTCAAAAGAAAAATAAGGATCTTCAGTCAATAGAGGTATAAGTTTCATCATTTCCAGAAATGATCCTGGCCATCCATGGGTAATTATCAATGGTACTGATCGTTTACCCTTTCCTTTAATATGCATAAAATGAATCTGATATCCATCAATATCAGCCATGAAATTGGGATAAGAATTGATTTCAGTTTCAACTTTTCGCCAGTCAAATGTTTCCTGCCAATATGTTGTCAATTCTTTCAAATAAGAAAGATCAGTACCATAATTCCAATCGGATCCTGTTATCTGATCAGGCCATCTGGTTAGATTTAACCTTAATTTTAGATCGTCCAGAACTTGTTGTGGAACCTTGACTGAAAATGGTTTAATCATATTGCTAGGTGTTGGCATCTCCATAAATGAATGATTTATTTTTGTGATTAAAGGTAACGAAATACCCATTAAAGCTAAACTGCTCTTTTTAATTAATTCTCGTCTGGTTAGAAGATTCATTGTTATAAATTTAATCAGAAATTGCTAGTTTTCAACCGTAACCCTTCCCCTAAAAGCCGTAGCGGTGTCAATTAGAAATCCCCAATGATTACTTGATAAAAAATTGATAATCTGAACTTTAATTTGATCCCCAATTTTTAAAGTTTACATACCTATTGAATAGTCCCTGGGTCAATTTATTCGGATGATTTTGCAGCTTCAAGAATCAACTGGGCTACCTTGAGGCATTTTCTGATTATTTTAAAAGTTCAAACCAATCACCAGGTTCTTTAATCATAATACCTGTATCTAGATCCGCTAAGCTGGCACTCAATCGCTCTAATGCATGTGGAGTCTCGATATAGATAGGTGGTTGATGCATGGTACCATAATGTATTGGAACCACAAAGTCAGCTCTAAGGATATTTGCAGCTGCAGCAGCCTGTTCCGGAGTCATTACAGCTTCAACGGGACTCATTGGCCTAAGTGATGGAAAATCTACAATTGGCGCATTTATCGGTAGGAATGCAATATTGAAGGGACCAAATCTGTGAAAAATTTTCCACCAAAAGCCATGATACAAGGTATCTCCGGCATGAAAAATTCTAAATCCTCCAAACTCTACAATCCAGCTCAACTGAGGATCTCCGAAACCATCAACAGCAGGCACCGAAAAAATCCGATATGGCCCGACTTTTCTTTCTTCCCACTCTCTGACTATTTCAGTCCTGAGCTCATATTTTTTAAGTTCGATCTCGGCATCCTTCGTCAATACCATATCCGCATCGCTCCCTCTAGCCTCAATTGGCCTAAAAACTATCGCATCTTTGCTAAGTGCCACACTTAATGCTTTAGGATCTGCGTGGTCACTGTGTAAATGTGTTAATAACGCGACTGAGGCCACGCCAGTTTTAGAAGATGCCAAAAATTGCTCCTCAGGATTGCGTATCACAGCCAACGGCGAAATATCCTGAACATAGTCTATCAAAAGTGTTTCTCCTGCACATTCGATTTCCACCCCGGCCCACCCCAGCCTACGCATCCTAACTTTTTCTTTATTATCCATAATTTTTCTCATTTTTTATTGACAAGACAAATGTGCAAGTAAAAAAGAGACCATTGATAGGCAAATGTTCCTTAACAGTTAGCAATTCTTCCTGCGCTGGGTAAAGAGGAATACTATAGTAATTTTAGTGGGACTTCTGCTGCGATGCAAATTTATCACGATATTGAATGGGAGATATACCTTCTCTATTACGAAAAAACCGACTAAATGTCTGAATATCATTGTAGCCTAATTGATAAGCAATTTCCTTGATTGAAGAATTGCTGTAGTTGATCTGCCTTCTGGCATGAATCATAATCCTATCATGAATAATTTCACGAGGAGTACGTTTTAAGACCGTTGAAAATAAATTGGCCAGTGTTTTTGGTGACTTGTTTAATTTTGATGCATAAAAAGCAACGTCATGATGTTTGAAAAAGTAGGAATCGACCAGATAGTTAAATTCCCTGATGATATCCAATTGCTTTTTCTCCAAGCTTTTTAAATAAGTGGATTTACTTAAAATCCTAACAGAGAGAATTAGCATTCTCTTAAGCATTGTTTCCAACATTTCTTTTTTCAGGAGATTTTCCTTTTGCATTTCTTTACAGAAAATTTTCCATGAGATCTCAAAATCTTCGGCTTCACTTTCATTTAAAACCAACCTTGGAACGTGTGTTGTACTATAAAACAACAGACCTTTGCTCCCTACTTGGCTATCCTGATCAATCATGCAAAAAAAAGATTTATTGAACCTAATCATGCGGGCGCTAAAGAGTTGTACATGATCAATTTTGTGAAATTCAGTTAAAAAGATAATCTCATTTCTTGAAAATTGATAGGGAACATTATCAATGGTTATTGCTAAACTGTCTGCCGTATTCCAGATAAAAGTCTTGTCCATTTTCTGAGCATGAAAAACACTATCCTGATTTTCACTATCAAGTTCAGTAAGACTGAGAAACTCCTTCGAGTCATTTTCGAAAACCATGGTTAAATATATAGCTCCGCTTTTGAAAGCGCCAGATATCCTAAGGTAATTGTTTTGTCCTTAAAAAAACTTCCATGATTACATTTTACATACCTTTTCATAAACTAAAGTTTTAACAAATATATTAAAAATGAAAATTGAATATGAAGTGATTTAAACTTATTCTTCAAATAAGAAAGGGATGTCGTAATTTGTATTGCAAAACATAATCATTTCAAAATCACTCCCATGTACAGTATACTTGACAAAGATATAAACTAAAATTGCTCTTGAATTATTTAACTATGATGAAATTAAACCTGACCGTTGTTTACATCTCGACCAAAGTATTATCCAGGAACATTACATAATGTTCCATTACTTACAGGAAAAAAATCTTTTGGATGAATTTTAAAATTTTTTCCTTTTTTCATAAATTTGAATTATAGATGTCAAATAGTTATTTTAATGGATTTTTGTTAAATCGAATTGTATAAAATAAACATCATTCTTACCAATAAAATCCAAAACTTAGATATACATCTCTAAGCTTTGGATACTGTTTGATCACCCCTATTGTCCTTTCAGACACTAAGGGAAAAAGAGGTTATAGTGTAAATTAAGTATTTAAGTTTATATTATTTATTAATTTCAGGCCAGGCAAAGCCTACTCCTCCATGCTGGTATCTTTCTGTCTCCAAATAAAAAGAATTTACACCCTGCAGACCAACTCCTGCATAATAAACAAATTTATCTACATACTCCTGATATTCACCAAACTCACGATACTCAGCATGTAAGGCGAGTGCAGCTGCCAATTCTTCATTATGAATACGAAATGCCTCTGCACAGGCATCCTCCAGTGAAAAATTATATTCTTGTTGCAGTACAAAAACCAGGTTAAAAACTTCCGTTCCCTTCGCCATTTCTTTTGGTAGGGAATGAATGTCGTTTTGCCAAGCGACAACTAGGGTCATATGAGATATCATCTTTTGAAAGACAATATGCTCAAAAATATGTTCTGGCAGTACAAGTCCCGATTCAATTTCACCAAAAATCAGATATGGACGCATAAGAACAGAATACTCACGAATGGTTTTGAAAAGAGTGAGAGACGGTGGACGCTGCGCTATTTTGTAAGGATATTCCAATTCGATTCCGTATCTGAAGGATTGATAGAAATAGTAAATAAAACGCTCAACCCACATATCAGGCATCAATGCACGGAATTCATCCCTTATCAAAGCCATATGTTGATAGAGTGCATTTTCTTCCTGCCTTGGTTGCGCTCCCTTAAGAATATCTACACAACGAATCCGTAACTGTTGGATTTCCTCTAGGGAAGAATGCTCCACCTGATCATCAAGAGCGACATACTGGAGCATGAACCTATTACAGGGAATACTCTGCTCATAGGTTAAATCAGGCCACATACGTGCAGTACACATATGGAGCTTCATTTTTTTGTATATTTTCCGCTGTTTTTCTGTCAGAAAAGTATAGTCATTATCAATCCATCCATCCATATCTTTCCCCATTTGTTCTGCATGAGGATTGATAAGATCAGGCCAGGGATAATGGCCAAGAGGCAGGTAATCTTTTGAATTATATTCTTCGGGTTTCATTTTGTTTAAGTTTTAATTTTTGTAATATCATAGAATGGTCCTGGTTTATTCTTGTCGGCTTATCGCATCTGGTTCAGTTTTTCTTTGAGTTCAGCTGCATCTGGAAATTCCATTCCGTTATAACGATCCAGCTTCGTAGAGATGTTTTTCCATCCACTCAGAACCATACTCATGTAATGCACCCAGTTGACAACAGCGTCTTGCCATATTCCAAAATCAGGAAGGGAGGACTGAAGTGCTATAAACTCTTTCAGGTCTTCATTATGAAGGCGAAGATCCTCGAGGCACGCTTCTTTCAGAGACATCTGATTCTCATGTTGGAGTACTTTTACAATATTGTAATAAATACTGTCGGTGGCCTCGTCTTTTAATACAGATTGTACTTCATTGAAAAAAGTAACCAGGTGACACGCCAATGTCTGTAAGCGAATGATCACCGGATGCTCATGTATTTCTGGGGGCAGAACAACACCCGTTTCTATTTCTGTAAGCTGGAGAAAGGGATATAGGCAGATTGAATTTTCACGCAGAGCAATACATTCCGTTACCGTGGGATAGGTTTTGTTTTTCTTATACCTTAGCTCAGCTTCTAATCCATTAAAATACCTGCTGATCATTTTTGTGAAGCGGAAAACTGATTCCTGTGGAATAAACTGTAAAAGTTCCTCTCTTAATGATGCCAGCATAGGACCTAAAGGTATTCCTGAATCTTCGGCGGTTATCTCACCGTTCAGTATCGCAATCGATTGGGCATGCACATGTCCTATGTCATCGGGCTCGCTTTCTTCGTAAAGATCATCATTGTACAACGTCCATAGCATTAGCCGGCATATGGGTTTAAACCGGTCTGGAGATGCGGTAGGAAACCATTGAGCAGCAATATGTGCCGTTTTCGTTTTTTTGTACTTTTTCCGAAGATCAGGGTTCTGCTGATAAAGCCACAGATACTCCCCGTCAATCCATTGATTTTCTGTAAGTTCCTGTAACTGTTCGGCGTTGGGGTTTTTTAATGTAGGGAAGGGGTACCTGAACTGTTTGCGTAGCAGTTCAAGGGTACTGAAATTTTCAGTGCTCATTTTGTGATGTTTTTTGGTTTTTAGTTTGAGACTAATATATAATTAAATTTAATTACACAAGTAATTTATTTCACATAATATTGATATTTAACATCATTATATTCTAATATTACATTATTAATGCATGATTACGTACACATAATAAATGTAATTGTAGTATAAAATTTTAAATGTATTTGCTTGTTTTTAGTGATTTTCGCATCTTTTTTTAGCTAAAAAACTTTGAAAGAAGAGTTCTAGATTTAAAGTCCTGCAACGGGGCTTTATTAATTTGCTTTATAGTTTTCTACTATGAATAAATCAAACTTTGGATATTTGGTAGATATTTTTTCAATTATTATTTTTATATAGATCCAATTTAACCCACCAAGTCCCGCATCAGCTTTTTTGTTTAAAATCAGAATAAAAAAAGATGGGTGATCGAAAAATAATTAATTTTAATAAACTAAACTGGCAATTACATTATGCATGATCAGCTTTACGAAAACGCAAATAATTTATACACCACTGTTCTTCTGCCTTTAACGGAAAAAGACAAACTAGTAATTGAAAAGACGATAAAAAATCATTACCAGATAAATGTTCTGTTACTGCCGCTGTTAGTCTTAATTTATTTTTGGGGATTAGTGTATTTTCTCATTTTCCTTGCTGTCGTCCTTGCCTATAATATTTCTGCTTTTTACAGTATTAATAAACATGAAGTCTCATTAAATAATCAAAAAACTGTATTAACAGGTAAAATCACCCGAAAGGAGCCTCCTGGAGAGGAAATGATCTTTTTTTTCGGTCCGGAGAGATTTGATGTCACGTATGCAAATATCACATACCCTGTTGAAGTCGGTGATACAATTTCTCTTCATTATTCGCAGTTCAGTAGTAAACGAAGAGGCATTCTTCTCAGTGTGGAAAAAGAAAATTATCCAATCAGCTATGCAATGCTTGTTAAACCTTAGTTATTTCAACTAACAAGAGATTTAACACAATAAATTAATTCCGAAAATCAGCAACCAACCGCTGCCTGTAAGCCGGAGTATTTAATATTTGTTTTTGTCAATTATTTTCACTATATTGATATATGAAAAAAAGTGAAAGTCAGCACAGCATAACACATGCAGGAAAAATGAACGAACGAACAAGAGCTTTGGAAGTTCTTGAAAAAGCTAAGCAAACACAAGGGAAAATTACATTCCTAAGACAAGGAGCAGGTAGAAGCTTTAAGCCAAAAAATGAGGAGTAATAAATTGAATTATTTTATATCTTCAAAGAGTAAATAAACAATATAAAGGTGTAGCTAAAACGTTACACCTTTTTCTTTTATTCCGTTCGTCCATACGACATTATTAATCTCACTAACTTCTGACCATTTACCTCAACACTCTGGATCCTCCACTTGTCCAATGTACATGGCTTCTAATTTCATCGCGCTAACACTCTCTCGTAACACATCTTTCTCTTACTCCTTCTTGTCACATTACCTGTAGCTAAATAAGCTACCCTGTAGGTGGCTTATTTGTTAATTATTGATTGTTTGTATATTAATATCTTAACTAATGAAGTGAAAATTACACCACTTCACGACTTGGGTCAAAATTTTAGACTACAGTTAATCAAAAATTAAATTCTCTCATAATAATTAGCAACTATTTTCGCATATTCAGTTTTTGCAACATCATTGAAATGTAGCATTTCATCTAAAATTTCTACTTGCTCTTTTACCGTTGTAAACATATCAGAGCTTGTTCCAAATGATTCTAAAAATTTTCTTTCATCACTAAAGAAGTGAATCCAACTACAGCTATAAATTATGAGGCTTTTGCAATTTTTGGGATTTCCTCAAAAAAAAGCCTGCAATTTTTTAAAATTGCAGGCTTTATTAGCTTTTTTAAGCATTTGTTTGAGTATACTCTCACTTATAGCGGACTGAGAGAGTCCTCTGTCGAACACTTAATACCTCTTCTCACCCTCCTAAATAACATTGAATAATTGTTCTACTAAATCAAAATATTAACTATGATGAAATTAAACCTGACAGTTGTTTACATCTCGAGCAAAGTATTATCCAGGAACATTACATAATGTTCCATTACTTACAGGAAAAAAATCTTTTGGATGAATTTTAAATTTTTTTTCTTTTTTCATAAATTTGAATTATAGATGTCAAATAGTTTATTTTAATGGATTTTTGTTACTCCCGGTTCTTCACCGAATCATAAATCGAATTGTATAAAATAAACGTCATTCTTACCATAAAAACTTCTATAAACTCTTTCAGGTCTTCATTATGAAGGCGAAGATCTTCAAGGCAGGCTTCTTTCAGAGACATCTGATTCTCATGTTGGAGTACTTACAATATTGTAATAAATACTGTCGGTGGCCTCGTCTTTTAATACAGATTGTACCTCATTGAAAAAAGTAACCAGGTGACAGGCTAATGTCTGTAAACATTAGTTAAAGACACTCCTATGGTAACCGCTAATTTTAACAATATGTTACATTTAATTAATAAATAATGAATTATATGCAATTTTAAGTAAATATAACACTCAATAGTGAAAATATTTTATTATATTTGGTATGATTCTAAAAACCATGAAAAAAACATTTTCAAACTGAGATTTTATCTCAACAAAGAAGCTCGGCATATGTATGCCGAGCTTCTCTAATCAAATCAGTATGAAAGATTTTAACTGCTGTATGTGATTGCAATAGTTGTTAATATACAAAGAAAAAATACGAGCTTGTCGGGATTGTTCGTTTCCGTAAAGGAGTTTTCAATTGCTATGAGAAGGCTCTGCAATAAAACGAGGTAAAGAGTTTTAATCTGAGATACAGTCAAATTACCAGGTGAACATAAGGATATAAGTCATGGAATTGCAATTATTCTAGAGACGAAATTTTATATACTATTAATGCTACATTTTTAAAACTGAAAGTCCCTCTGACCTTCAGGCGTGAACTAAATTTTCAAATACTCACTAATTGTTTCTAACACACCAAAATCGTCGTTTGAAAGTGTAGAAAAACGGGCAGCATTCTTTACAGAAGGATGAGCGTTTTCCATTGCGTAAGAATATTTTGATTTTTCCAGCATAGTAATATCATTCATATAGTCTCCGAAAGACATTGTCTGGGAGGGCAAAATATTAAGAAGATTCTGTAATTTTTCTAATGCATTGCCTTTGTTGATGTCTTTATTCATTATATCCAACCAATATTTTCCGGATATAACGACTTCCAGATTGTCCTCTTCGAATTTTTTCAGGAAAGGATAAAGATTCTTTTCGGAACCCCCGGGATGATAAACTGCGATCTTGAATGCGTCATCATCTACCTCTTCTGTCAAGTTATTTACTTTTTGATTTTCAGTATAATATTTTGTAAAATAATCAATAAATTGCTGATCATCACTTTCATAGTAGGCTTTCTTTTTTGCAGACAAAACTGCTCTGGCACCAGGAATTTGACGTATAGCCGTTACAATATCAACAATAAATTTATTATCTAATTTATCAGCGAAAAGTTCTTTATTTTTATAAACTACATATCCTCCGTTTTCTGCAATAAAGCCGATATCATTTTTAATGTCTTCAAAATATTGGGTAATACCGGGCATTTGTCTGCCGCTCGCAGGGACAAACAATATATTTCTTTTTTTTAGTTCTTCGAAAATGGTAGGAAAGCTAGGACTTACTTTGTAATCTGAATTGAGAAACGTGCCATCCATATCTGTGACAATCAGTTTAATATCTGTCATAATAATATTCTTTACAAGAAAATCAAATTGGACTTCTTGATTATAATTCAATTAAATTTACAGTGCAAAGTTAAACACTTTTAATTATAGATTTTTGTAATGCACAATGGAAAGATTTTGTAATATTTCAGCACTCTGTTCTGGTGTGATATCTCGCTGTGATTCTGCCAGCATTTCGTAACCAACCATAAATTTTTTCACTTCACGGCTTCGCAGCAAGGGCGGATAAAAATGCATGTGGAAATGCCATTCCGGATGTGGTTTTCCATCAGTTGGTGACTGGTGAATTCCTGCTGAATACGGGAAAGAAATTTCAAAAAGATTATCATATTTGGTCGTCATAAGGCTAATAATCTCTGCCAGAGCATGCTTTTCAGGTTCGGAAAACTGCAGGATATTTTCAATTTTTTGTTTGCTGATGATCATCGTTTCGTATGGCCAGATCGCCCAAAATGGAACTAATGCTACAAAATGTTTGTTTTCCAGAACGATTCTTTCTTTAAGCTCTAATTCTTTTTTGAGATAGACTTCTAAAAGTGATTTTTTATTTTTATTAAAATACTTTTTAAAATTTTCCATCGTCTTCAAAACTGAAGAAGGAATTGAAGACTGTGCCCATATCTGCCCATGTGGGTGGGGATTGCTACATCCCATTACATTGCCTTTGTTCTCAAAAATCTGAACATGATTAATATAATCTTCAGCTCCCAATTCCTCATATTGCTGTTGCCATACATCAACCACTTTTTTTATATCGTTTACTTCCATTTGCGGTAAAGTAAGACTGTGATTTTCAGAAAAACAAATGACCCTGTTAATCCCTCGTTCTGGCTTTAATA
Source organism: Chryseobacterium sp. ISL-6 (assembly GCF_018613715.1). GTDB lineage: Bacteria > Bacteroidota > Bacteroidia > Flavobacteriales > Weeksellaceae > Chryseobacterium > Chryseobacterium paludis. The sequence goes on from NZ_JAGGPT010000001.1 coordinate 960,026, forward strand.
AAAAAAGATCAGATTGTTCTTCAGTAAATTCAACATCATCTTTCATCAATGAACCAAAATCGTTATCAAAAACATAGACGCCTTTATAATCAGGATTTCTTTCACCATTAACACGCAGATTTCCTGAACACAGGTAGCAATTTGGGTCGTGAATAGGAAGTTTTTCTTCGAAAACTTTTTCGGTTTGTCCTTGCCAGGGGCGGCTTGCTCTTTGTGGAGACACCAGGATCCATTCACCCAAAAGAGGGTTGTATCTTCTATGAGGATGTTTTTTCTGATTAAATGATAAATTCATTTCTTTCGTATTCATTGATTCCATCCGATATTTTCACGCGGTACACTTTCATTTCGATACCAAAATCTACCTTGTATTTTTGGGTTATTTTTTCAATCACATCATCTACATTCTCACTTTTAATAAGATTGATACTGCATCCTCCAAAACCGCCGCCCATTATTCTTGCGCCTAAGACACCTTCTTCCTTTAAAGTCTCCTCTACCATAAAATCAAGTTCTTTGCAACTCACTTCAAATTCAGTGGAAAGTCCGGAATGCGTTTCACTAAGAAGTGTACCCAGATATTTTATGTTACCTTCTGACAAAGCTTTGGCAGCTTTTTCAACTCTTTTGATTTCCTTTAAAAGATAAAGACTTCTTTTGTAGGAGGTCTCTCCTATTTCTGCTCTCACTTCATCCAGCATTGAAAAACTGAAGTCTCTGAATTTCTCAACTTCAGGAAACTTCTTCCATAATATCTTTTTAGCTTTATCAACATCCTTTCTCCTGTCATTGTAGCCGGAAGTAAGATGTGTATGTTTTACACAACTGTCGAAAAGCACCAGACTATAACCTTCTATATTGGCTTCGAAATACTGATGCTCCAGGGAATTGCAATCCAGCATTATCACTTGATGTTCTTTTCCAAAAACGGATGCGAACTGATCCATAATTCCACACTTCACACCGACAAAGGTGTGTTCGGATTTCTGACCAATGAGAGCTAAATCTTTCTTTGTTAAATTTAAATCAAAAAGTTCGTTGAGAATAAAAGCAAATCCGCATTCTAAAGCTGCTGACGACGATAAACCGGAACCCATTGGAATGGTACTGCTAAAGGCAACTTGTAAACCTCCGATCTTTTTTCCGCTTTCCTGAATAACATTAAATACACCCAATAAATAATTAACCCACATCTGTGAAACCGGACTTTGCTTTTGGGTGATATTAAAACTAAAAGAATCGTCAAAGTCTTTAGCAAAAAAGGTGCAATTTTCCGAATTATCAACTTTTCTTACAGCAAAGCAGATATATTTGTCAATAGCAGCAGGAAGTACGAAACCATCGCTATAATCTACGTGCTCACCGATAATATTAATTCGTCCCGGAGCCAGAAAAATACTTTCCGGCTCGGACTCGAATACCGATTGGAATGCTTCTATTGTATAATTGATTAATTTCTCCATTATCAATGACTGCAATTTTCTTTTTTTAAATGAATTGAGCCTTAAAATTTAATTCTATCTTTTTGCCAGAAATATTTAAAAAAGAAAAGCAGGTATTTTTAAATTAATGAATTTTCCTTTTCATTGCTTTTTTTGCAGCTTCCACGATGTCACCGGCTGTAAGCCCATATTTTTCCATCAGTTGATCAGGTGTTCCACTTTCTCCAAAACTGTCATTTACCGCAACATATTCCTGAGGGGCAAGATATTCTGTGATCAAAAGGTGAGCAATACTGTCACCTAAACCTCCTAATCTGTTATGCTCTTCGGCAGTAACAACACACCGCGTTTTTTTTACTGAATTTAAAATAGCAGCAGCATCCAAAGGCTTTATAGTATGGATATTGATAATTTCAGCATCAATTCCCTGTTCTTCCAGGAGTTCTCCCGCTTTTATTGCTTCCCAAACCAAATGACCGGTCGCAACGATGGTAACATCTTTTCCTTCATTCACCATCCAGGCTTTCCCAATCTCAAAGTTTTGATTCTCATCCGTAAAAACAGGAATTACAGGTCTTCCGAAACGCAGATAAACCGGACCTTCATAATCTGCAATAGCAATAGTTGCTGCTTTGGTCTGATTGTAGTCGCAAGTATTGATAACAGTCATCCCCGGAAGCATTTTCATCAAACCGATATCTTCCAGAATCTGATGCGTTGCACCGTCTTCGCCTAAAGTAAGACCTGCGTGTGAAGCACAGATTTTCACATTCTTATCGGAATAGGCAACAGACTGACGAATCTGGTCGTACACTCTTCCCGTAGAAAAGTTGGCAAATGTTCCTGTAAACGGAATTTTACCTTCCGTTGCCAAACCTGCGGCAATACCAATCATATTCGCTTCCGCAATCCCGATCTGGAAAAAACGCTCTGGTGCTTTTTCTATGAATTTTTCCATTTTCAATGAACCGATAAGGTCCGCGCAAAGAGCCACAACCTCAGGATTTTTGTCTGCTAGTTCAGCAAGACCAGCTCCAAAACCGCTTCTGGTATCTTTTTTTTCTGTGTAAGTATATTTTTTCATTTGATATCTGTTTAATAATCCCCCAAAGTTTCTTCAAGCTGATCTAATGCTTTTGCCAATTGCTCATCGTTAGGTGCTTTTCCATGCCAGGCGTGACTTCCCATCATATAATCTACACCGTAACCCATTCCTGTTTTCAGGAGAATACAAATCGGCTGGCCTTTTCCTGTCAACGATCTGGCCTCATCTAAAGCAATAAGAATTTCCTCCATATCATTTCCATTTTCTACTTCCAGCACATTCCAGTCAAAGGCTTCAAATTTGGATTTAAGATTACCTAAAGAAAGTACTTTTGAAGTCGGTCCGTCAATCTGTTGACCGTTATAATCTACAGTTGCAATCAGATTATCTACCTTATTGTGAGAAGCGTACATGATGGCTTCCCAGTTTTGTCCTTCCTGCAATTCGCCGTCGCCGTGAAGGGTAAATACTAAATTTTCATCTTTGTTTAGTTTTTTACCCACTGCATGGCCGATTGCTACCGACAAGCCTTGCCCTAGAGAGCCTGATGCTACCCGAACACCGGGAAGGTGCTCATGTGTGGTAGGATGTCCCTGCAATCTTGAATTTAGCTTTCTGAAAGTTGCCAATTCTGATTTATCGAAATATCCTGCGTGTGCCAAAACACTATAAAAAACCGGAGAAATATGGCCATTGGAAAGATAAAATACATCTTCCCCTTTTCCACTCATATTAAATCCTTCATTTCTTTTCATCACATCAAAATACAGAGCGACCAAAAAGTCTGCACATCCCAGCGAACCTCCGGGATGACCCGATTGACAAGCATGAACCATTCTTACTATATCCCTTCTCACCTGGGAAGCGATATTTTTGAGTTTTAAAAGATCGTGCTGCATATAATTATTTCATTTTTTTTGAATCTTTGATAAACTGATCCAACCCACTGTCTGTTAAAGGATGTTTCAGCAATGACAAAATGGGAGGTAAAGGACAGGTAACAACATCAGCACCTATTTTTGCACAATTGATAATGTGCATACTGTGTCTTACAGAAGCTGCCAGTATCTGTGTTTCAAAACCGTAATTATCATAAATGGTTCTGATTTCTTCAATTAAATTTAAGCCATCTGTAGAAACATCATCCAGCCTGCCTAAAAAAGGCGAAACATACGTTGCTCCGGCTTTTGCAGCCAGAAGAGCCTGTCCTGAAGAAAAAATCAAGGTACAATTGGTTCGGATTCCTTTTTGGGAAAAATATTTAATGGCTTTGATACCGTCTTTGATGATGGGAACTTTTACCACAATCTGAGGATGCAGTGCCGCCAATTCCTCTCCTTCTTTAATCATTTCGTCATAAGTAATTCCTATAACTTCGGCACTTACATCACCATCTACAATATCGCAAATTTTAAGATAATGGTTAAGAATATCTTCTTTTCCGGAAATCCCTTCTTTAGCCATTAAAGAAGGATTGGTTGTAACGCCGTCTAAAACACCCAAAGCATGGGCTTCTTCAATCATAGAAAGATTGGCAGTGTCTATAAAAAATTTCATAAAATGTTGTTTAATCTTTTAAGTGTTAAAAATACACTTAACAAATGAAATAAACAATTTTAGTTTAATTTATTTTGAAGAAAAGCATCATTGCATGACATAATTAAACTCTTTACGATATTGAGAAGGACTTTTCTTTATATATTCCTTAAAAGTTTTGTTAAAATAGCTGAAATTATTAAAACCGCTTTCAAAACAAACGTCTGTTATGCTTAATGGTTTTTCAGCGAGCAGTTTCAGAGAATGTGTAATCCGGTATTCATTTACAAATTGGGTAAAGGTTTTGTTGGTGATTTTCTTGAAATAACGGCAGAAAGAAGGCACTTTCATATTCGCCAAATCTGCAATTTCTTTCAAAGTTATCTGCTCTTTAAAATGATCTTTCACATAATTGAAGATATGATTGATCCTTTCATTATCCTCAACCTGAGTTTGCAGGTAATATTTTCCTGCATTAAGAATTCTGTAATTATCCGTGGCAGAAAGCTCGTGTAGAATTTCAAAAAATTTCAACAGCTTTTCTAAAGATTCTGACTGATGCATCTGCGAAATTTTTTTTCTCATTGCTTTTTTGACATCGTCGCCGAAGACCATTCCACTTCTTGATTTTTCGAGCATTGCGTGAATTTTTGCCATTTCAGGATTTTCCCAAATCTTTTCACCCAGAAAATCAGGCTTAAACTGAATCACCATTTCGTAATCGTTATTGGTATTTTCATTGGTTAAACCACAATGTGGCAAATTACTGCCAATCAGCACCAAATCACCATCAGTAAAGTATGAGATATTACTTCCTATCTGCCTTTTGCCGGATCCCCCTTTTACCAGAATCAATTCAACCTCAGGATGATAATGCCAAACGTGAGATTTGATATTCTCATTTCTCTGAAACTTAAGGCTCGTAAAACTGCTTCCTATATTAGGATTGACAGCTTCAAATGCGGGACTGTGGTGTTTCATAATTTAATTCTCAATCAAAGTTATAAAATAATATTTACAAAATTAACTGTTAATATTTAAATAATATACAATTAAGGTTAATATAGAACATAAATATGAAAATTACATTCTAAAATCCAACAGAGAAACACTATACATTTGCAGTATCAGTATCAGCAAACATAAAACACTTTTATTATGAATAATCTATTAAAAATCAGTCTATTTGTTGTGTTTATTTTAACTTCAGCAGATGTAATGAGTAAAGACAGAGACTTTTCTGTATCATTCGGAAATGTAAATTCTAAAACCTTTAGTTTTGAAGTGAGCAACGCGCAAAATATTTCCCTGTTTGTATACAATGATAACCAGGGAGAAATATATTCTGAGAAAATAGGAGATCAAAATTTCATTTCGAAATCATATAATCTTGAAACTTTATCCGACGGAACTTATTATCTGGTTGCAGAATCTGATTATAAAATTGAAAAATATAAAATCAGTATCCAAAATAAAAATCTGATGGTTGAAAAAAAACCGGTTACCGAAATCATCAAGCCGGAATTTACGATCAACGACAATATTGTAAAACTCAATATGCAAGACATGAAAGGTTCTGTAAACGTTTCTGTTCAGGATTTTTCAGATAATATCTACTATAGTGAAACTAAATTCGCAAAAAATGGCAAACTCAGTTTAACATTCCAACTGGATCCCAAAACCTCTCCAAGTTACATCATCGCAGTAGAGAAAAACGGTAATATATTCAGTAAAATTATTGCTCTTAAATAAAATATAGATTCATACATATTAAAAGCAGCTCTACCTTTCGGAAGAGCTGCTTTTTTTAATTATGATGTCCCATATTCAGTTTAATCTTCTTCAAATCTTCCAGTTCGTGAACCGGTCGTTCGATGTCATAAGGAATCGGCATCTTTGAATAGGTCTGAAAATACAACAGACAAGCGTCTTTCCACCACTCAGCGTCTTTTGCCTGAATTTTCAATTTAGACTGAACTTCTGTAAATCGTTCTTCATCAATATAAGGCTGAATTTTATCCCAGACTTTTTGATACCCCCGTACATTTTTAACCCCTGTATCATATTTGTATGATAATTCTTCCCACAAAGTTTTCCCATCCTTCATCTCATACTCCCAGGGAACATGATGAAACCATAGAATCAAGTTTTCTGGGCAGGTTTTGATATTTCCATAGATTTCATTTAATGGAGGAAAATAATCAGAAACTGCATTGCTTCCGGATTTTGTTCTGTCGAAACCGATTCCCATCTCATTTGCCTGATGATAATATACTGGCGACCAGTCAGGTCTTCCACTTTTATAATCTCCCCAAGGTTCAGGGCCATAATGATGTCCTGATGCAAAAATATGGTGCAAGCCAAGAGGCATCATATAATCCACTGCTGTTTCCCTTGAAGTGAGCATCATTTCTTTTACAGGATTAACGAATTTATCATTATCCGTAAATGTCATTTTGATCCATTCATCAGCAATCTGTTCAGAGGTCAGATCCCGGTTCCATGCCAAACGTCCGAATGCATACCAATTGGACTGTGCAAAATGATGTCCCGTCCAGTTTTTATCTTCCCCAATGTTAGAAACTGCCGAGATCGCCGAAATTTTTGCAGGTCTTAAAGTGCCATCCGTAATTTTAGCAATCGTAGAACCAGTTCCGTCAGAATAGGTATCACTGTCTAAAGTTTCCTTGAATAAGGGCGCGAGATAAACCAGATGGTTGGACTGCCCTAAATATTCCTGAGTAATTTGAAATTCAACCATTTCAGGAGTTTTTCTCAAAGCTCCAAAAAGTGGATTAAATGCTTCCCGGGGTTGAAAATCAACAGGTCCGTTTTTGATCTGAATAATAACATTATCTCTGAATTTTCCATCAAGAGGAACAAATTCCAGATAAGCCTGTCTTGCACGGTCTTCTTTACTTGGACTGTACACAAAAGCCCTCCACATGACGATTCCACCGTAGGGTTTCAAAACATCTGCCATCATATTCGCTCCGTCAGCATGGGTTCTTCCATAATCCTGTGGACCGGGTTGTCCCTCGGAATTCGCTTTCACCAAAAACCCGCCGAAATCTGGAATTAATTTATATATTTCAGAAGCCTTATCTTTCCACCATTCCTGAACATCTTTGTTCAAAGGATCCGAATTCTGTAATCCACCCAAAACTTTTGGCGATGAAAAATTGACTGAAAGATAGACTTTGATTCCGTAAGGTCTGAAAAGGTCTGCCAGAACTTTAACTTTTCCAAGATAATCTTTACGTAGCATATTTGGAGATGCATTCACATTATTAAGAACAGTTGCATTAATTCCAATCGAAGCGTTAGCTCTTGCATATTCTTCGTATCTGGGAGAAACTGAATGCGGTAAATCTTCCCATTTCCAAAGAGAATGTCCGGCATAACCACGCTCAATTGTTCCATCCAGATTATCCCAATGATTGAGAATTCTCACATCATACGAAGGTTTTTCTGTAATATTAAGATTTGTTAAAGCTGACTTTGTTTGCTGCAAACGTAAAATATGATAGACCCCATAGAGCAATCCGATTTCTTTTTCGGCAGAAATAACCAGTTTGTTCTGAATCGATTTTATCGTATAACCACCTTTTAAATTTTTTAATGATTTTTCCGTGCGAAGTTCAATTTCCTGACCCTGCCAATGATTCATTAATTCTTTTTTGGCAATCTCTAAAGTTGGATTGTTTCCTTTAGAAATAATTTTATCTGCTGAAACTCCATTTTTTGCAGGAAACCGAAGCCAAAGCAGACTTCCATCCTCGGCCAAAACCGTTAAAGGAATCATTAAAAACAATATGATGTATAATCGGAAATAACGCATTGGATTCTTTAATTTTTTTATTTAAATAACTGTTAAATGGGTTAAAAACCCATCCATATTGATTAATTATCGAGTCCTTCAATGGTTTTAATTTTACCATCACTGTCGTATTCGAGTTCAATGACTTTCATGCTTCTAAGCCATGTTTTTCCCTCGCTCGGAACACAATCATGGAAGAAAAGATACCATTTCCCGTTATATTCTACAATACTGTGATGGGTCGTCCATCCAACAACAGGTGTCAGAATTTCTCCCTGAAAAGTAAATGGACCATAGGGATTGTTTCCTGTTGCATAACATATTAGATGTGTATCACCGGTAGAATAAGAAAAATAATACTTGTTATTGTATTTATGCATCCAGGAAGCTTCAAAAAAACGATGCTTGTCGCCATGGAGTAAAGGATTTCCGTTTTCGTCAAGAATAAGAACATCTTTCGGCTCTTCTCCGAATTCCAGCATATCCTCTCTTAAAATAGCAATCTTTGAAGAAATTGCCTGTTCATCATCATTGGGAAGAATAGCAGATTCAAGGGCTTTGTTATTTCTGTAACGTTGTAATTGTCCACCCCAGATTCCGCCGAAATACATATAATGTTTTCCATCCTCTTCAAAAACACAGGGGTCGATGCTATAACTTCCCATCATCGGATGTTTCTCCGGAACAAATGGTCCGTAGGGCTTATCACTTACTGCAACACCTATTCTGAAGATATCGTTTTTATCTTTTAAAGGAAAATACATATAGTACTTTCCTTTTTTATACGCTACATCGCAATCCCATAACTGCCTTCCCGACCAGGGAATATCTTTCACGGAAAGCACAACACCATGATCTTTGATTTCACCATTTTCCACATCGTCTAAAGAAAAAACATGATAATCATTCATATCAAAATGATCTCCGTTATCATTCTCTTCCATTCCACTTTCCCAGTCATGTGACGGGTAGATGTACAATTTGCCTTCAAAAACGTGTACAGAGGGGTCTGCCATATAATCCTTCGGGAATAGATATTTTGCTTTTTTCATTGTTTTAATTAGAAGTTAGATATTAGAATTATTTTTCTTTTGTCAGCTGAATGATTTTTTCCACCACAGGTTTTGTCTGACCATTCCGGTCAAAAAGCAACGGATAGTCGGTTCTTCCTTTTACAGGAAAATCATTTTTCCACGATTGTGCATCGGTAGTACCCCATAATGTCACCCTTCTTATTTTATCCTGGTGTTTGATGAAGAGTCTGAAAAAATCCAGATAACGGTTTTCCCATTCTGTCTTTATATTTTCGGGAAGACCTGTCGTATAAGGATTCATTTTTGCCTGATATTCCACGGTATCTGAAACATTGGCAGAAGTTCCCCAAGGTGAAGGAAGTGCACTAATCTCCATTTCGGTAACATTCACTTTAATGCCGTTTGCTGCATAGGCTACAATTGCTTTTTCATATTCATCAAGCTTTGGTGTATCGAGACCAACGTGTGTCTGCATACCAACTCCATCGATACGAATTCCTTTGGTTTTCAATTTTTCAACCATTTTGCTAACAGTCTGAACTTTTTCGGGGTACCATTCGTTGTAATCGTTGTAATATAATTCTGCGTTTGGATCTGCTTCGTGAGCATACTGAAATGCCAAGGGAATAAATTCTTCACCAAGGATTTCGTAAAATTTACTTTTACGGTAAGAACCGTCTTCCATGATGGCTTCATTGACTACATCCCAACCTTTCACCCGACCTTTGTATCTGCTTACAACCGTAGTGATATGATTTTTCATCCTTTGTTTAAGAACTTCTGCTGAAATCTCTTTTCCATCTTTATCAATGAAAAACCATTTGGGCAACTGAGAATGCCAAATCAGCGTATGACCGATAATGAACATTTTGTTTTTCTCTCCGAAAGCTACAAATTTATCGGCATCATCAAAAAAGAATTTTCCTTCCTGCGGTTGCAGAAACATAGATTTCATACAGTTTTCTGCAACAATAGAGCTAAACTGCTTTTTAATGATCCCAACAGAATTGGCCTCTGTTTCGTCAATCTGCGGAAGGCTCATTGCTGTTCCGACGTAAAATTTATTCTTGAATGCATTTTTAAGGGTCACCGCAGAAGCTGCATTGCCTGCTGTCTTACACGATACGGTCAAGGTTAAAATTCCTAATAATGCTGCTATTTTTCTCATAAGCTTTTTATTTTCATTTGGCTTTGGATGAAACTTATTTTAAATTTTGACTAAAGCCATTTCCTTGTATTGTATTGAACGGGTTAAAGCCCATTCGTACTTATTTTTTATTAATCTCGCCAATATTTTTTGAACACTAATCATACGCAGTCCGGCTTAAACAGAGCTCTTTTTGCGAGAAAAAAAACATTTCTGATTTGTTTTTTTACTTTCTTCTTTCTTTAAGTTCTTGCTCGATTTTAATTTCCATCTTTTTATTGATTTCGTAAAACATCAGCAGTCCACACGCTAAAAAGAAAGGAATGGAAGGAAATACACTGACCAGCATTTTTGCACCTGCGGAAACTGTTTCCGGCTGTATCACGTTTACCGCACCTTCAGAGGAGATATAACCATACTGACCAATAATATATGCGACTAATGAGCTTCCGATGCTTAAACCTACCTTCAAGCCTACCATCATTGCCGAAAAAATAATGGCAGTTGCCCGTCTGTTATTTTTCCATTCGGAATAGTCCGCGACATCAGCAATCATTGCCCAAAGCAAAGGTGTACCGATTCCGTAAAAGAAACCGTGTAAAATCTGCGACAAAAACATCAATCCAACAGATTTTGGCGGATAGAAAATAAAGGCCACTACAAATAAAGTTGATATAAACAATGAAGCAATAAACGCATCTCTTTTGCCATATTTGTCTGCAAATTTTTTAGAGAAAGTGATTCCGACAATCATCATAATGATTCCTCCGGCATTGAAAAGTCCGAAACCTGCTGAACGTGCATCTTCACCAAAGAAATTCATCCCAATGGAATTGAAGAAATTGGTTATTGGTGATATAAATTGCTGAAGAGAAGCTTCATCTACATAGTTATTAAAATAATATACATACGAACCTCCCTTCATTGCCAATGTAATGAAAATCAATGCCGTAACCACCAACATTATAATCCAGGGCTTGTTTTTCTTTAAGTCTTTTAAATCAGCACCTAAAGTCGATTCTTGCTCCGGTTTTGGAACCACTCTTTCTTTGGTGGTGAAAAATGTTATCAGTAACATTGCTGTTCCTATAATCGCTAACCAAGTCATTACCACTTCGATTCCGGCCGCTTTATTGCCATGTCCTGCAGATAAAATAATCGGTAACATAAATACCTGAACAAAAAATTGCGCAAACATTACAGCTACAAAACGATAAGAAGAAATACTGTTGCGCTCACCCATATCGCCTGTGATTACACCACTTAAAGCAGCATAAGGTAAATTATTGGCCGCGTAAAGCAATAGTAATACAGAGTAAGTGACTGCTGCATAAATCATTTTTCCTTTATACGAAAAATCAGGAGTACTGAATGCTAAAAGCGCTGCTGCACCCAACGGAATGGCAGACAGCAAAATCCACGGACGGAACTTCCCCCACTTTGTTCGTGTTCGGTCTGCCAAAGCACCAATCATTGGGTTGAAGACAAAACCAGCCAATAATCCGACGGTGAGTGTAATGATAGAGGCATTTTCCGGTTTTAATCCATAAATATCTGTGTAGAAATACGCTAAATATGTTACGAGCGTCTGGAAAACCAGATTGGCTGCTAGGTCTCCTAAACTGTAGCCAATTTTCTCAATAACAGATATTTTTTGGGATGAGTTGTTCATTTTAATAGTTTATAATTGATAAGTAATAATTGATTATTCCGTAGTAAACGGTGAAGCGGGAAGTCCGGATTTATTTCTAAGGTTTCCATCGGGATTATCTGCCCAGTCATAGCGGACAGCAAATGGTTCTTTTACAATGTCATTCCAGACAGTGATTCTGTTACCTTCGATTTTCGCCTTCGCCCACTCATATTTTCCATCCTTACTTTTGATAGCAAAACCTTTCAATTCAGAAACAGGCTCAAAATTATCCGTTCCAGATTTAAAAGTAAGAATAATTCTATTTTCTTGTACCTTCATTGATTGATACACTGGTCCATCTGCGATGATATTTTTTCTATAAGCCACTTTAAATGCCTGTAAAGCTAATCTTTCGCCAACTGATTTTTTATTTAAAGGATGAATATCATTCCATTCTCCTAAATCAATAATTACGGCAAGTCCTGTATTTGGAACTTTCAACGAAACCCGACGCTGTTGGTCTCTCAACTCTGCCCAATTGCTTTCCACAGGCTGAGTTTTCGGGTCCATAAAATTGGCCAGCTGTACGGTAAAAAACGGCATATCCTTATGATTCCATTTGTTTCGCCAATCCAGAATCATCGTAGTCAGTAGATCTCCGTATTCTTTTGGTTCTCCGGTATTACCTTCCCCTTGATACCAAATTACTCCTTTTATATTATAATTGATTAGTGGATTAATCATTGCGTTGTACAATCCTACTGGTTTCCAACGAATAAAAGTTTGTCCGGGAGCCATTTTTTCCATCTTGGCACCAACCTTATATTTCCATTCTGTTTTTAAATCTATTTTATTTCCATCGATTTCGATATAATAAGGTTTGTCGGCGATAAACTCTCCTTTTCCGCTTCCATTCGTAATCCTTGTGGCAATGATATTTTTGCCTTCTTTCAAAATGCCTGCCGGAATATCGTACCAGCGAGGCGGATATTCGTAGGTTACATTTCCTACTTTTACGCCATTAATGTACGTCACATCGGCATCTTTTATTCTTCCTAAATTTAAAAATGCTGTTTTTCCTGCCTGACTTTTAGTTAAGTTAAATTCTTTTCTAAACCAAACTGAACCTTCGAAAGGCCCTTCTTTATCTTCCCACGAACCCGGAATTCGCATCGTCTTCCAGCTGGAATCATCCAGGCCGAAACTTTCCCAGTGCTGATTCAATCCGATATCACTCTGGCTAAGCTCTGTATACCATGCTTTACTTAATGCCTGTTCTGTAGATTCTGTAGACTTAATTAACTCATCATTTTGCCATTTTTTTGCTTCATCCAGATATTCAGGATATTTTTTCAGAGAATTTTCATCCATCCACGACTGGATTGGTGCCCCACCCAGACTCGAGTGAATAATACCAATGGCAATTTTATTTTTTTCACTCAACTGCTTTGCAAAAAAATAGGCAACTCCAGAAAAATTAAGAATCGTCTGTGGATTTGTTACTTCCCATTTGCCGCCGTCAAGCTCAGTTTGAGGTGACTTGAAATTATATTTTTGAGGAACAGTGAAAAATCTGATATTCTGGTTATTTGCATTTTTAATTTCATTCGCATAAAGAGGTATCAGCCTGCGCATTGGCAGTTCCATATTCGACTGTCCGGAAGCCAGCCAAACATCACCGATGAGAATATTTCTCAATGTTACTTCATTAATGGTCATAACATAAGGCCCCCCTGCTTTCTGCTCAGGAAGCGTGATTTTCCAGTTCCCCGTTTGGTCGGAAGTTGTGCTGTATTTCTTATTGAAGAATTTAATTTCAATTTTTTCTCCGGCATCTGCTTTTCCCCAGATATTTAGTTTTTGATTTCTCTGCAAAACCATTCCATCTGAGACCAATGCAGGAAGTGTTATTTTTGCTTCAATGAAAATGCAGAATAGGCAGAGAAGCAAGCTTAAAATTTTATTGAGTTTATTGTTCATATCGGATTGAAATATTTTGTAAGCCTTGTCAAGACTGTTAGTTTTTATCTGGCATTTGATTAAGTACTCTTACTTCAATGATCTTCGGGGTAAGTGATTTTTCACCTGATTTAAATTTTATCGTAAGAACTTCCTTACGATTTTCAGATTCAGGAATCGGAATTAATAATGATTGTGGAGAGCTGCCTAATGTTCCATCGAAATCTTTAGAAATCACTTTTACTCCATTAATTTCCACATTCAACATTCGGTTGTTATTGACATCGAAATAAAGAACATAAACATATTTTGCATTTTTATTCTTATTTCTCATCTGGTAACTGAACCAACCTTTAGCCTCGCGGAAATGGCGGTCTTCGATATAACCGGTATTGGAGTCTTTGCTGTCGATGAAATGGTCTGATTCTGGCTGCTGTTCACCCAACTGGATTTTATCTGCTGTAATGCTGTTCAGTTTTTTGAGGTCCTCTTCTTCTTCGGCTTTCTGTTTCTGAATCATTACAATTTTATCCTGATCCGCCTGCGGAAAGTAAATGATGTAACGTTCTTCCTGAATTTTATAAAACGGAACCAGTTCTAGTCCATTACCGAATTTATTCGGAGGATACAAACCTTTTAATCTGAAGGTGAGATCTTTTCCATTAACATTTTCCAAATGACTTAAAACCGAGGCTGAGCTTCCCAAAATGGTAGGAATTTCATTTAAAGGAATCTGCGGACCGTGCGCGATGTGTCCGCCTCTGCTGTCATCGGCCAAGAGTCCATCCTGATTTTCTTTTCCATATTTGGCAGCTAAAACAATCGGGCCATATTTAAACGCAAAATAGTCCAAATTATCGGGAAGTTGTTCTGCAGAAAGATGCATCGGCATTTTCATTTCTATAACATCACTTTTCTTCCATTCTCTTTTGATATTAAAGTAACCTTCAGCATCAACAGCAACATTAATATTTTTACCATTTACTGAAATGGTAATCTGAGAAGCATCCGACCATTGCGGTGCTCTTAATTTCAAATTTATATTTGATTTTGAAGCGACGTCAAAAATCAGTTTTGTAGATGCTGATTCCGGGAAGTTATTTTCCTGCCTAAGAACCACTTTCTTTTCAGACCATTTTAAAATGGAAGGGATAAAAAGGTTTACATACAGATCTTCATCTGAATAAGCATAAATCATTTCTCCATACTTGGCCTGATTCTCCATTCCTGAGCCTACGCAACACCAAAAGCTGGTTTCAGGCTGAGAATAAACCCTGTAATGACCTGGACGCATTGGTGTGAAATAAACAAAACCACCTTTTTCAGGATTTTGAGTGGAAAGAATATGGTTGTATAAAGCTCTTTCGTAATAATCTATATAAGATGATTTTGGATTCGTTGCATATAATTCTCTGGAGAGTTTCAGCATATTATAGGTATTACAGGTTTCGGGACCTTCGACACTTTTAATCATTCCACCGAAATCATTAATTGGATTAAAATGCTCACTCACACTGTTTCCTCCGATAATTACCGAACGTTTTTGCGTAACGTTCGTCCAGAAAAAATCGGCAGCATTGCTCCATTCTTTATTATTTTCTAAATCCGCAATACGTTTAAAACCAATCACTTTCGGAATCTGTGTATTAGCATGAATTCCAGTTAGTTTATCTTCATCATTCAATAAGGGGTTTAAAATTGCAAGATGTGAAAAGCGATGGGCAAGTTTGAGATATTTCGGATTTTTTGTGATGTCGTAAACATCAGCAAATACTTCATTCAAACCGCCATGTTCACTACGAAGCATCTCCTGAATCTGCGCATCGGAAAGTCCGGAAACTTCATCAACCATCCAATCTGTGAGTTTTATCAGTATCTTTTTTGCTTTCTCACTATCAGCATACCAATAAGCATCCCGCAAACCTGAATATGTTTTGTGGATATTATACAGTGGAACCCAACGGTCGTTCAGACCAAAAGTTGCAGCCCGGATGTTCCCCCCGGCAATCTCCTTCCAGATTTTTTTACCATTCGGAACTCCCGAAAGATAACCGTTTCCTGAAAAATCCTGACACCGTTCCAGTTCATCGATCATATAATCCAAACGCTGCTTGACTTCTCGATCATCTGTTGAAGCGTACATGAGAGCCAGAGCGGAAATGTAATGACCACCGATATGACCATCCAGTCCTGTATTTTCCCAATTGGGATAATTTTCTTTTTTAAATTTCAATCCTGCTTCTTTTAGGTACGGTGCCAAAAGCCTGTCTGCATTCATCGATAGGATATATTTTTTATCCGTTTGCATTGCTTTTCGAAAATCACTATCAGATAAATGAACTCTATTTAGCGGAAAATAATTGATTTTCTTCTCTGTCTGCCCAAAAGCAAATGAAGCAAATCCTAAAAAAAGTATCAAAACCCGTCTGTTCATTATTAAATGTAATTTCAACATTTATAAAAATAGCAGAAAGAATCCAGATATAAAAGAATTTTGCAGAGAACAAAAAAACAGAGGTCTTATCAAAATTCAAAAAATGTAAAAAAAACAATAGCTTATCATAAAAAATAAGAATACCCAACTAATCACCTACACAGACCGTATATTTAAAACACTGTTTCCAAAATAATTACAACAAGTTTATATTAAGGTTTTATTAACGATTTGAATACTTATCGTAATTTTAGTAAATCAAAGAAAAACTAATTAATTAAGTTGTATTTTATATTTTAACATAATTTTAACTTTTATTTTATGAACCACGATATGAATTTTAGGGAAAAAAGTAATAAATCTTGAATATTAAATCCCCAAAATAAGTTATCCTATGCATTTTCTGTGTGATATTAGAAAAAACAAAAATAAAGTGTTAAAATAACATTTAATCAACTTGATCGACAAAAAGCACGCTAAAAACATTAACTTTGTAGAAAATAATATTGATGTTAAAAGATTACTTACATTATCCACAGCATTTTGTTGCAGTTGACTGTATCATCTTTGGTTTTGATGGAGAAAATCTAAAAATTCTTCTCGTTAAAAGAAATTTCAAACCAAAAAAAGGAGAATGGTCTCTGATGGGAGGTTTTATAGGTTCTGATGAAAGTTCTGATCAAGCAGCAAACCGGGTTCTACATACTTTGACAGGTCTGGAAAACATTTATTTAGAGCAGTTAAATGCTTATACAAAAATTGATCGTGAACCAAATGCTAGAATTATATCCATTTCATATTATGCACTTATTAACATTGACAATGACATTCATATCAATGAAAAGTATAGTTCCAAATGGTTTGACCTCAAAAACTGCCCAGAACTCATTTTTGATCATAACGAAATGGTAAAAGATGCGGTTTTAAGATTAAGAAGAAGAGCCACTACTAAACCGATCGGTTTTGAATTGCTGGCAAAAAAATTTACAATGAAAGATATCCAGAATCTTTATGAAGCTATTTTTGATGAAAAATACGACAAAAGGAATTTCACGAACAAGATAAATGCTATGGATATTCTGGTCAATACCAATGAAAAAGATATGAACTCTTCTAAAAAAGGATCTTTCCTTTATAGATTCGATGAAGATAAATACAATAAAAAATTATCAGAAGGATTTATGTTTAAGATCTAAGTTTATAAACTTCCAATAAATTTCATCTTGATACCTGACTGAAAATTGCCAATAGTTTTGAAAATTTCAATCAATGTCACCCGTTCTATTCTGGTTAATTTACTAATATCCACATAATTGTCAGGGTGCCTCTTATCAATATTTATCTCATTAGCCTGATTTTTAAGTCGCAGAGCCATCAGATAATAGTAAGATTGATGAATTTCGTTATACTGCTGTTGTGTGAAAATTCCAATTTCAGTAAGTCTCTTCATTCTTTCGCCAGTATTTTCTAATTCCAGATGATTTTTCAATGCATATACACGAACCAGATCTACAATTGGAGACATTGCCGTTTTAATATCGAAAACTTCTGATTTACCAATCGTTTGAGTCTTTATTTTTTTGAAAAAAGTCAAAGGAGGCTCATATTGAAGCGCATTTTTTGCAATGTGTGCAAAAAACAGCTGGTTGGGTGAAACAAGTTTTTCCTTGATAAAAGTTTTAAGCTCCCATACAATATTTTCCTCACCATAAATAAAACGGAAATCAAAAAATGTAGAAAATTTCATTGCATTTTTTGGTATAGATTCATCTATCCATCTTGCATAATCTCTTTTCCAATGGGAAAGAGAATGGGTCCATTTTGGATTACTTGCCATAAAACCGCCTTTACAGTATACAAAACCAATGGTGTTAAGATCATCTGAAACACGTTTGGCAAATTCTAAAAAATATTCTCTTACAATTTCTCTCTGCTCATTCCCTTTGTCTTCATAGATGATTCCGTTATCCTGATCTGTGCTTAGGGTCTGCTCTTTTCGTCCTTCACTTCCCGTAACAATAAAAGCAAATTTCGCAGGTGGATTTCCAATTTCTTTTATCACTTTCTCTATTACCTTTCCTGTTATCGTATCGGCAATCGTGGTAATGACCTGGCTGGCAATTTCGCCGTGTACTCCTCTTCCCAAAAGCTGATTGATCATATCCGGAACCTGTTTCCATTTTTTGAGGAGCTCTTCGATGTTTTCTGCCTGCTTTACTGACTGGATAAACACCAAAGGACTTTGTGCTTGCTCGCTCAGCAACCTGTTTCTGCTTAAAAAACCGACATATTCTTCTTTATCTTTCACTAAAAGATACCTTGATTTGGTTTGGAACATCATCAGAATCGCTTCATATAAATAGGCATCACTGGAAATACTTACAATCGGATTATCCATTACCTCTAAAGTAGCTGTTCTTGAATCCAGACAACGGGCGATGACACGATCCCTTAAGGTAATATCGGTAGCATAACCAATAATCTCTCTGTTTTCCGAATTTTTGATAAAGATACAGCTTACCTTATTGGCGGCCATCAGTCTGGCAGCTTCAAAAACAGGTGTATTTTCCTCACACGAAACAATACTTTTATAAGCAATGCCTTCAATTTTCCGGGAATACAGCTGATCGGCTGCAAAATAACTTTCTTCGAAGGTTGCGGGTGTTTTTACAAAGTGTGAAAACTCCTCATCCAGCATTTTTATACCAAAATCTGAAGTAAAATAATGAAAAAAATCTTCGTACGCATTACACAATTCATAAAATTCTTTTCTGGGTAAAGTATAAACCACAGTTCCTTTTTTGGCAATGGCAGATTTCAGCGCACGGACTCTGTTCAGAACCACCGAAATTCCGCCGAAACAGTAAGGAGAATGGTGTTTAGTAACACATCTTTTATTTTCAGTAGCATCGAAAAAGAAAGTTTCGTATTCTCCTGATGAAATAATATCTACACCCGCCATCTCGGTCACTTCCTGACGATAAGCCAGCGTGTCTTTAGAAAACTCGGTTTTAATAAGTGTTTCGGAGATTTCAGCAAGAACCGTTTCGGGCAAAAGGAGAAAGGGCTCTGTTATTTTTAATAGTGAAATAATTTTTTCTTCTGTCATGATTATTCCATTTTATCTGTTAAAAATTTTAATTTACATTCTATTTCGTGATGGATTTTCTGAAGTTCATTTTCAGAAATCTCTCCGCGAGAACGAATTTCAAAAAAACATTTTGCCGTCATTTCAGCATCAATCACAGCATCATGAGAGTCTTCCATTTTTTCATTAAAAAGGAAATCGTAAAGCTGTGGCAAACGAAAATAATAAACTTGAGGATTTAAAATATAGTCTTTGCTTTTTAGCATCGTGCAGTAAAAATGACTTTGAGGAAAAGGATTTTCCAAACCCGCTCTGTAAAAATCACAGCTTAGCGTATGAATATCAAATTCTGTAAAATGTCCTGTAATTAACGGATGATATTGCTGAATATCTTTTAAAAGCTTCTGTAGAACAAACTTTCGTGCTTTTCCATTGTTGCTTAAAAATTCTCTGGAAATTTTGTGAACTTTGAATGACGGTAAACTGATTTCAAAATCTTCATTAATATAAAAATTCTCTCTTTTAATTTCTTTACTGTTTTCATCATACAAAATCCATGAAACCTGAACTGCTGAAGGCCAGTTGTCCGTTTCAGAATAAGGCAGATTCCAACGTTTCGGGATTCCTGTTGTTTCGGTATCGATAAAAAGGAGATATTTTTTCAAAACTTTATTTAAAATTACAAAATCATTAGTATTTTTTTAACAAAGATAGGATGCCAAGAATGGCATCCTATTTCCAAATATTTTTTAAAATTACCAAAATCTCACATAAAGTGCGGTCAGTAAAAGAACTGTTACTACAATCATAACCAATGTTCTGGAATCTACTTTAAACATGGTTGCATCTATTGCGAAAGCTTTTGGATTTACTTTCGGACCAGCCAAACTTATTATCACCATAACAGCAACCGTGATAAAGAATGACCAGCCCATATTAATCAAAAACGGAATTTCTGTAATCGTATGAACTACGCCATTTTCTAATTTTTCATAGGTAAAAGCAGTGTATAGCCAAGTTTCTTTCCCGAAAATATCTACTGCAAAACTGTTGAAGAAAATAGCCAGTAAGAATCCCAGAATAACTCCGACTAAAGCTGCTATTCCTGTCGTTCTTTTCCAGAACATTCCCAAAAGGAACATTGCAAAAACTCCGGGACTGATAAATCCGGTATATTTCTGGATGAATGTAAAACCACCTTCTCCTCCGATTCCCAAAACATCAGTCCACGTAAAGGCTAAAGCAACAGCCATTGCAATAATTATTGCCCAACGCCCCGTTCTTACCATCTGGATTTCAGTAGCATCTGCTTTCAGGTATTTTTTATAAATATCTAAAGTGAAAATCGTCGAAATACTGTTTACTTTTCCTGCCAAAGATGCTACGATTGCTGCGGTAAGTGCTGCAACTGCAAGTCCTTTCAATCCCGAAGGTAAAAATCCTAAAATCGCCGAATACGCTCCGTCTTTTACCCCGTTGAAACCAGGTAAATGTCCTTTTGTGTATAAAACATACGCTGCAATTCCTGGAAGCATTACGATAATCGGCATAAATAACTTCAAGAATCCTGCGAACAGAATTCCGGTCCTTGCTGTTTTTAAATCAGCTCCCAAAGCGCGTTGTGTGATGTACTGGTTGCATCCCCAATAATTCAGGTTTACGATCCACTGCCCTGCAAAATACATTGCCAAGCCCGGTAGAACCACATATTTCTGCACATTCAGATTTTCCGGCATTGCCAAGGTGGTCGTTGTAGTCGTTGGTTTGTCAAGCATTAACTTAAAGTGTTGCGGTGCTTCATTCATCAAAGTTTGAAATCCTGCAAAAGCATTTCCTACATCAGCTCCGTTAATTCTCTGGTCAACAATCTGAAGAGCCATGTAAACCGTTGCAAAACCTCCGATGATAAGAACTGCCACCTGAATTACATCAGTATAACCTATTACCTTCATTCCACCTAAACCGATAAGTAAGGCCATCAACAGCAACCCGATCATAATAATATGCAAATGCCCTCCTCCAAGTAAGGTATCTATAGCCAGGGCTCCTAAATATAAAATCGAGGTAAGGTTTACAATTACATATAAAAACAGCCAGAATACAGCCATTATCAACGAAACCGACTTGTTATAACGGGTCTCCAGAAATTGAGGCATTGTATAAATCTTATTTTTAAGATAAATAGGAATGAACCAGACGGCGATGATTATCAATGCAATTGCTGCAATCCATTCATAAGCTGCAACAGCAATCCCCACAAAAAAACCTTCACCACTCATCCCGATAAACTGTTCAGCCGAAATATTGGATGCAATCAAACTGGCACCAATGGCCCACCAGGTGAGTGAGCCTTCTGCCAAAAAATAATCCTTACTACCTGTGGCAGCGGACTTCTTCTTATTATAAATCCAAATTCCGTAACCGGCTACCACCACAAAATAAACAAGAAATATGATGATATCAATCGTTGCTAAGTTTCCCATAATCTATTTTTTAACTGAGAATTTATAAATCGTTTTAGTCTGATATTTTTGTCCCGGCTTAAGCTCTGTTGAAGGGAAAGAAGATTGATTTGGAGAATCCGGAAAATGTTGGGTTTCTAAACAAAAGCCTGTTCGGAATTCGTTTTTCCCTCCTGTTTTAGTATCAAACTTTCCATCAAGAAAATTTCCGGAATAAAACTGAACACCCGGTTCGTCTGTAAGAACTTCCATTATTCTTCCTGATCCAGGATGGTACACTTTGGCAATGCTTCTCATTCCGTTACCGTTCAAAATCCAGTTGTGGTCATAACCTTTTCCTTTTTTTAGCTGGTCATCATCTGAATTGATATCTTTTCCGATTGGTTTTGAAACGGTGAAATCAAAAGGACTTCCTTTTACTTCTTTCTGTTCACCCGTTGGTATCAATGTTTCATTTACAGGTAAAAATTTATCCGCATTAATTTGTAGTTCGTGGTCGGTAACCGCTTTTGTGAAATTCCCTGAAAGATTGAAATATGAATGTTGTGTAAGATTAATAACTGTTGATTTATCTGTCGTTGCTTCATAGGAAATTTCCAAAGAATTGTCATCTGTCAAAGTATATAAGACCGTTGTAAAAAGTTTTCCAGGGTAACCTTCTTCGCCATCTGCACTGGTGTAAGTTAACTTAAGAGTCGGAAAATTCGCATCTTTTACAGGTTCAATATTCCAGAATTTGGTATAGAAACCTTCTTTTCCACCGTGAAGACTGTTTGGTTTATCATTTTTATCAATCTCGTAAGTTTTGCCTTCCAAAGTGAATTTTGCATTGGCTATTCTATTCCCATAACGACCAATTAAAGCTCCGAAATAATAAGGATTTCCATTGAAATACCCTTCAGGTTTTGTGAATCCTAAAACGACGTCTTCATATTTCCCGTTTCTGTCGGGGGCCGTGAGTGAAGTAATAATTCCTCCAAAATTGATGACTTCCACCTTCATCCCGTTTTTATTAGTTAGGGTATATTTTTTAATGGAATCGCCTTTTGCCGTCACTCCGTAGTTTGAAACCTTTATATTATCCATGTGTTGGGATTGTGTCTTTTGATCGTTTTCTTTTTTATTGCAGCCGAAAATACATAAAACTGCAATAATAATAATCAGATTGATAGTTGTTTTTCTCATTGTCTTAGGAATTTGCAATTTTAGCGATAATAAATTTCATTCCAACGAAGATTGTTCTTAAAATCACGAATCTTTGTGTCTTCATCAATTACCAGGGATTCAATTCCTGCAATTTCAGCAAAATCTTCCAACTGTTCTGCACTGATGTTTTCACTATAGCACGTATGATGTGCTCCTCCGGCCAGAATCCATGCTTCTGCTGCCGTGTACAAATCAGGTAGTGGCTTCCAAAGGACTCTCGCCACAGGAAGTTGTGGTAATTCTTCGGTAATTTCCAACGATTTTGTTTTGTTGATTAACAGTCTGAAATGATTTCCGAAATCCATTAAGGCAGCATTCAAAGAATCAATATTTCCTCTTGAGCTAAAAACCAGACGAACCGGATCTGCCTTACCTCCAATTCCCAACGGATGAATTTCACAAGATGGCTTGCCAACCGCCAAAACAGGATCGACTTCCAGCATATGAGAACCTAAAACCGAAGGATTTACAGGATTAAGATGATAAGTATAATCTTCCATAAAGGCATTTCCGCCTTCCAAACCCTGTCCCATTGTTTTCATTGCACGGACTAATGCTGCTGTTTTCCAGTCACCTTCTCCCGCAAAACCGTAACCTTTTTCCATTAACCTTTGAACAGCAATCCCGGGAAGCTGCTCCAGACCGTGGAGATCTTCAAAAGTGTCTGAAAAACCTTTAAAATCTCCTTCTTTGAGGAATTTTTCTAAGCCCAGTTCTATTCTTGCCGCAGCTTCAAGTGATTTTCTATTGCTTCCTCCCGAAAGTAAAGAATCTGCCATTTTGTAGGAAGCTTCATATTCTTCCATTAAAGTTTTTACCTCACCTTCACCAATAGAATTGACAATGCTCACTAAATCTCCGATTCCCCAAGTGTTAACTGAAAATCCGAATTTTGTTTCTGCTTCCACTTTATCACCTTCTGTAACGGCAACATATCTCATGTTGTCTCCAAAACGGGCAAATTTCGCTCCCTGCCAATCTTCCCAGCCTGCTGCAACACGACTCCAGTCTCCGATTTGTTTCTGTACTCTTTCCTCAGCCCAGTGTCCGACAACTATTTTTCTGTTTTTCCGAAGACGGCTTACCATAAAACCAAATTCACGATCCCCGTGAGCAGCCTGATTCAGATTCATAAAATCCATATCCATTGTAGACCAAGGGATATCTTGATTGAACTGTGTATGCAAATGCAACATTGGTTTTCGCAAAGCCGTCAGTCCGCGAATCCACATTTTTGCAGGTGAAAACGTGTGCATCCAGGTTACAATTCCTATGCAGCTTTCTGCATAATTAGCTGTTGTTAATGTTTCAAAAATTTCTTCTGTTGATTTTACGGTTGGCTTAATAATAACTTTTACAGGAATTAATGAAGACTGATTAAAAGCTTCAACAATTTTCCGCGAGTGTTCCGCAACCTGAGCCAACGTTTCAGGCCCATATAAATGCTGGCTTCCGGTGATGAACCAGATTTCTTTGGTATTGAGAGGTGTTAACATATATTAATTGATAGTTTATAGTTTTCTGTATTTATAGTTTGTCATTCCGAAGAATAAGGAATCTCTATTTGTTATATTTAAATGAGATTCTTCACTACAGTGAGTTTCATTCAAAATGATATTTTTAATTTTAATTTTTAATTATTGTCCGTAATAGGAATTTTTGCCGTGTTTGCGTTCGTAATGTTTTTTGATAAGTGAGTCTTTCAGGCGTGGTGCACCGGGGTTGATCTGTCTTGTGCGATAGGCCATTTCTGCAATAGTTTCCAGAACTTTACTGTTGTAAACGGCTTTATCAGCATTTTTACCCCAAGTGAATGGTCCGTGGTTTCCGATAAGAACCATTTCAACTTCTTCGTAAGACAGTTTTTTTTCTTTGAAGCAATCAAGAATCTGGATTCCTGTATTGTATTCGTAATTTCCTTCGATTAAATCGTCACGCATTGGTGGCGCACAGGGAATATCCGTTGTTAAATGGTCTGCGTGTGTGGTTCCGAAAATCGGAATATCCAGTTGTGCCTGTGCCCAGGCTACCGAATAAATGGCATGCGTGTGTGAAATCCCGCCAATATTTCCCCAATTTTTGTAAAGGTAAGCATGGGTTTTGGTATCGGATGACGGCCTTAATTTTCCTTCTACGACATTGACATCGTAATCTAAAATCACCATATCTTCAGGCTTTAGAATCTCATAAGGAACACCGCTTGGTTTAATAGCAAAAATTCCTTTTTCACGGTCAACCGCGCTTACATTTCCGAATGTATAAACAACAAGCTTCAAGGCATCCAATTGCATATTGGCTTCGTAACATTCTCTTTGAAGTTCTTTATAGATGCTCATTTTATTTTTATTAAATAATTAAATATTTCAAAAATTACAGATGATTTAAGCCATTCTTATTGATTTACTTTAACAATGAATGCACACAGACAGGCTTGAGCAGAAATCTTTTTTATGCTGGCAAAAAGATTGGGTGTGGAAGACGGATATGGCTGTTTAAAAAAAATCTGAATTGTTTTTAGTTGGTCAATGATCTGGATTTCTTATTCTTAAGTTTTATACTGTTTTCAGTAAAGTCGGCGAGAACCTGATACTGATTCATTAATTCTGCATAATTTTCCACCTGATCTGCCTGAGGAAAATATTCTACTTCGAAATCCGAACCCATTTTCCGGCTTGCTTCCTTAACATTTGGGTAAATCCCTGCTGAAACCGCTGCATAAATCGCTGCTCCCAAAGCTGGAGCCTGGTCAGATGCAGCTATGACGATGGGCATATTAAGAACGTTTGCCAATGTCTGCATTATAAACGGGGATTTTCTGGCAACACCACCAATTCCGATTACTTTTTCGATTCTTACCCCTTCTTCTTCAAAACGATCTACTATTTTTTTCGAACCAAAACAAATGGAATTAACCAATGCTTTGAAAATATGTGGTGCTTTTGTACCGAGTGAAAGATTATTGATAGCAGCTTTGAGTTCCTGATTGGCATCCGGCGTTCTTCGTCCGTTAATCCAGTCCAGCGCAATAGGGAAGGCTTCGGAAAGAGGAATTTTTTCAGCTTCCAAGGTAAGGTTACGAATGAGATTATTTTCTATTTCTTCTTTTAAAAGTTCTTTCTGATTGTTATCGATCACATTGGAATTCATCAGAATGTTGTGAACAGGCCAAGTCAGAATGTCTTTGTACCATGCCAATACATCACCAAATGCAGATTGACCGGCTTCAAGACCAATCAAGCCCGGAATAACGGAACCGTTGACCTGTCCACAGATTCCTTTAACGGTTTTCTCCTGAATAATTTCTTTGGATGCTACCATAATATCACATGTAGAGGTTCCCATAATACGGATCAGTGTGTTTTCTTCTACTTTTGCACCAACTGCTCCCGAATGGGCATCGAAAGTTCCCACTGTAATGACCGTATTGGTAGTCAAGCCTAATTTTTCCGCCCATTCCTGATCTAGATTTCCTGCAACTTCGTCTGAAGTATATGTTTTTTCATATAACCTGTCACGAAGTTCAGCCAGAGACGGATCTAACTGATTGAGAAACTCTTTTGACGGCAGTCCACTCCACGATTCGTGCCACATTGCTTTGTGACCCGCTGCGCAGCGACTTCTTTTGAATGTTGCCAAATCCTGATGATCGGAAAGCAGAAAAGTAATATAATCGCAGTGTTCCATCCAGCTGTAAGCAGAATTTCTCACTTTCTCATCCTGTCTGTTGATGTGAAAAATTTTCGCCCAAAACCATTCGGAGGAATAGATTCCACCCTCAAATTTGGTATAATCTTCACCGCCCCAGTTTCTTGCCAAATGGTTTATTTCTTCAGCCTCATCAATAGAAGTATGGTCTTTCCATAAAACCATCATTGCATTGGGATTTTCTTCAAATCCAGGTGTTAAAGACAATGCTATTCCGTCTTTGTTTACAGGAAGCGGTGATGAACCTGTGGTATCGATACAAATGCTGACAATTGATTCTGGTGCTACTCCACTTTCTTTTACCACATCAGAAATGGTTTGTTGTAAACCCTCAATATGATCCAAAGGATGTTGACGAAACTGGTTCTCTTCCGGTTTACAGAATTTTCCCTGCTTCCATCGTTGGTAGTAGCTGACAGAGGCAGACAGTTCTGCCCCGTTTTCTGTATCAATCAGCACTGCACGTACCGAATCCGTACCATAATCCAGTCCGATAACATATTTCTTCATTTTATAATGAATTAAGTTTTAATAAATATTTACATTTTCCTTAATCGGAGAATAAAACAAATATAAGATTCTATTTTAAATAAATGTATAAAATACACTTAATTTTATTTTTTCCTTTATTGAATGTATTTTAGACTTATTTTGTCTTTAAAATAAGCAAAGAACTGGCAGGAATATCCACTGAAAATTTCCCATTTTTAATGACAATATTCTCCTCAACTGGTTGTATATTTTCCATTTTAAAATTATTTTCAGCAGAAAGTGCTGGAGCTGTTAGGATCGTTTTTACTAATTTTTGCCCTAATTTTATATTTTTAGGATTGATTTCTATTGACCTGTTCTTATGGTCTGTGTTTACAATTTTTATGATCACCTGATTATTTTTGCTGTCTTTTACGGCCGTTGCATAGAGCTTGTCCTGGCCGCTAACCGAATTTTTATTATAAGAAATTGTTAGCAAATCAGTTCCCTTATTATTTGAAAACAATTTTTGAACATAATAATTGGGTGTTGCATATGACTGAAGATTATTAAACCATATCAGATCCGGAGTCCATTGCCAGCCATCGGCATGAGCAAATAACGGCGCATAAGAAGTCATCGTTACGACATCTGCATTTCTTTCCAGACCAGTCATAAAAGCTGCTTCCGAGAGTGCCGATTCCCAGTTGTTTCTATTGTCCGGACTTACTGTTTTCACCGACTGAACGGCATATTCACCAGCAAAAACTTTAGGCCCGTTTCTATCGTATTTATCATATCTCGCTGCATTTTCCTGAAACCATTTTGCAGAATTGTAATAATGCTCATCTACAATCTGGGCATTGAGTTTCTTAAGCTCTTTCCAACCATAATCGAAAAATTCTCCGTCTGGCGATGGTCCACTTCCTGAAATAATTTTCATGTCAGGATATTTCGCGTGAATGGCTTTTTCAAAAATCTGGTAACGTTCAATGTAATCTTCCCCCCACTGTTCGTTTCCAACACCGATATATTTCATATTAAAAGCTTTGGGATGTCCCATTTCTGAACGAATTTTACCCCACTTAGTAATGACATCTCCATTAGCAAATTCAATCAAATCCAAAGCATCCTGAACGAAGGGATTTAACTCTTCCAAATGAACCAGTTCCCCTGTATTGAACTGACATGCCATTCCACAGCTGAGAATCGGCAAAGGCTCGGCTCCCAAATCTTCCGAAAGCTGAAAATATTCATAAAAACCTAATCCAAATGACTGGTAATAATCGGGTGTAAGACGGTGTGCAAACCCCGAGCTCCATTTATTGATGAGATATTCTCTGTCGGCTATATTTCCCAATGTTTTTTTCCATTGATATCTTTCGGCAAGTGTTCTGCCTTCCACAATACAACCCCCTGGAAAACGTAAAAACCCGGGCTGTAAATCGTATAATTTCTGAACCAAATCTTTTCTTAAGCCACCTTTTCGTCCTTTCCAGGTATCTTGCGGGAAAAGAGAAATCATATCCACATTCACAACACCGTTTCCTGTAAAAGTGATTTGCAGTTTTGCTTTTTCAACTGTCCCAGGAGCAGAAAAAACAGCCGAATATTTTTGCCAACCTTCTCCTTTGATAATTATTGGAACATTGGAAATCACTTCTCCATTTTCCTCAATCAGGCTTGCATTAACCGCAGAAATATTTCCAGATACATTTTCCAGATCAAAGCTGAAATCATATTTAGCATCTTTAAGAAGTCCTATTCCCCGAAAACCTTCATTTTCCAATAGGTACTTTTTATCATTGTAAACGGTAATTCTTGCATAGTTTTTATTGGTTTTGGAATGCTCAGAATAAATCGTCAAAAAACCAGAATCCAGATTATGAGAAAGGGTTTGTGTATTTTGCTGTTTCCAGCCCATTAATGGCTCATCAAACTCAAAGCTTCGGTTCTTGATAAGCTCAGCATACATTCCGCCATCGGCTGCAAAATTGATATCCTCAAAGAAAATCCCATACATTGTCGGCTGAATTTTGATGTTGGTAGGACTACCATCCAGGTCTAAAGTAAATTTTGTTGCCTGTGCCGATGAACATGCAACGAAACCTGAGAGAAGAAGTGTGAAAATTTTATTTCTCATTCTTATAATTTTGAAATTGATTCGATTTTATTTTTTTTTGAATGCCCATTTTTAGAAATAATGCTTTTTAGCACAAATCATTCTCAAATGACAATCGCTTTTAAACTTGCAAATGAAATTCGCTGATTCCTTTATATTTTATAAAATCACAGACAAAAAATGGCCTGCTCAGCAAAATTCATTAAGACTTTTCAATTACTTCAAATTGTGGATAATCATATTTTTTAAAAAAATTTATTGGACTTTCAACTCAAGACTTTTTAGTTCTGAATTTTTTGAAGTTCCGCCATACAAAACAGTATAGTCTCCTGATTTTAAAATTAAATCATCTGCTTTTTCATCGTAAAATTTAAAAGACTCTTCAGAGATCTTTAGCTGAATATTTTTTGTTTCTTTTGCTTTAATCAAAACTTTTTCAAAAGCTCTTAAAGTTTTTATGGGTGCCAAAACATCGTTATTTCTTTTCACATACACCTGCACCACTTCTTCGCCGTCTCTTTCTGAAGTATTGGTAACTGGAATTGTTATCGTAACATTTTCATTTGAATTGATATTTTTTTTGCTCAATTCAGCATTCCCATAAATAAATTTTGAGTAGCTTAAACCATGACCGAATGAGTATAAAGGATCTTCGGTCATATAACGATACGTTCTTCCCTTCATATCATAATTCTCAAAACCCTGATGCTTGCTTGTTGTTGAAAGTGCATTATCCAATTGCTCAAGATTCCTGTAAAAAGTAATAGGTAATTTTCCGGAAGGATTATAGTCTCCAGCAAGAACATCTGCCACTGCTGTTCCGCTGGATTGTCCACCATACCAAGCATTCACTAGAGCATCATAATTCTTTTCGTCCTGTTGCAAACCAAGCGCACTTCCCGTACACAGAACGAACACAACAGGTTTTCCTGTTTTTCTAAGCTCAGCCAGCAATTGACGCTGAACTTTCGGAAGCTCTATTGAAGTTTTATCACCTCCTTTAAAACCTTCTGCATTAACCATCATTTCTTCCCCTTCAAGGCTTGGAGAAAGTCCGCCGACAAAAACAATTACATCAGCCTCTTTTACTTTTTCTTTTACTGAATTAAAATTCACCGGATCTTTTCGGTACACTTCAAAACCAATACTAACATATTTCCCTTTCTGGCTGTGCCGAAGCTCAACCTGATATTCTTTTCCTTTCTCCATTTTCACCGGAAATTCCGAAGGATGCCTTGCATCGGGACCTTTTCTTGTTGCAATTTCTTTTCCATCGATCACAAGTGTATAAATATCTGATGTTGAAGCAGAAAATATCACCTCACCGGAATAAGTGCTTTTAAAAACACCGGATATTATTGCCGAAGTATTTTCTCTGGCAACTCCCGGAGCAAGCTGGGTTCCGCCAAAACTGTTGTAGGTAATTCCTGTTTTATTAGTCGAAGTATTGACCGGCTTTTCTTTCCATTCATTATTATTAAAAAACTCTACCTTCATTCCCTTTTCACCATTCTTCTGGCTTACAAAATTCTGGTAAAGAGATGTTCTGGACGATGGATCTGCTACTTCGCTTCCTTTTTCATAGATGATTTCAGCATTAGGAAATTTAGCTTTAATTCCACTTAAAATCGTAACCGTTGAAGAAGGCGTTCCGTTGTAGTTTCCAAGCTGCATAATTCCGTCATCAGCATTGGGACCTACAATGGCAATTCTTTTAATATTTTTATTTAAAGGAAGGACATTTCCTTCATTTTTCATCAGTACAATAGACTTTTGAGCCATTTTCAATGCCTGCTCTCTGTGTTCTTTAGAATCTATAGTAGAATAAGGAATATTGTTCCAGTGAACGGAAGATTTAGGATCCAGCATTCCCAACTCAAACCATCCTTTCAGAATTCTTCGCATAGAAACGTCAAGATCTTTTTCTTTAATTAATCCACTTGTCAGAGATTTATTAAGATTATTATAAGTATCCCCGCATTCCAGATCTGTTGAATGTTTTAATGCATCTGCAGCGCTTGTTTTTTCATCGGGGTGTGTTCCATGGTATTTTTCCTGATAAAAATCTGCCAAAGCCCAACAATCCGAAACCACCATACCATCATATTTCCATTTGCCGCGAAGAATTTCATTAAGCAAAGTATTATTCGCGCAACAAGGCTGACCGTCGAATGCATTATACGCACACATCACTTCTCTTACATTTCCTTCCAGAACCAACGCTTTGAAAGCCGGCAGATAGGTTTCATAAAGATCTCTTTTCGAGATTTCGGCATTGTAGGAATGTCTGTTCCATTCCGGACCGCTGTGAACCGCAAAATGCTTGGCACAGGCATGGGTTTTAAAATATTTAGGATCATTTCCCTGCAAACCTTTTACAGCAGCAACACCTAAAACAGAGGTTAAATAAGGATCTTCTCCGTACGTCTCCTGACCTCTTCCCCATCGCGGATCTCTGAAAATATTAATGTTCGGAGTCCAAAAGGTAAGACCTTCGTAACGCCCGGTTTTGCTCGCCTCATCAAAAGATTTATTGTATTTGGCACGGGCTTCGTCAGAAATCATTTCAAAAGTTTTGAGGTGTTCCGGAACATCCCAGGTTGCTGCCAATCCGATCGCCTGAGGGAAAACGGTAGCGGTTCCAGCTCTAGCTACCCCATGAAGTGCCTCATTCCACCAACCATAAGCCGGGATTTCCAATCTGGGAACGGCTTTGGAATTATCCATCATCATTCCGATTTTTTCATCCACTGTTAACAATCCCAGAAGGTTTTCAATCCTTTGCTCAACCGGCAGACTTGGATTTCGAAACGGATATTTATAATTCTGAGCAGAACTAAACACACAAACTATGACTGATATGGTTGATAAAATTTTATTCATATGATTGATTTTAAAGCAATTTTTCATTAAAACGTGCTAAATATTACCTTTAAATATGGTTTTACAATGCGATAAAGACAAATATAAGATTCTATTTTGAATAAATGTATATATTACACTTAATTATAAATGATAAAGAAAAAAAGTCACCGGAATAAACCGGTAACTTTGTGAGAAAGCATATTCTCATTAAATATGAATGAAATTATTGTTTTATAAATTTAGTTTTGATGCTTT
Source organism: Chryseobacterium sp. ISL-6 (assembly GCF_018613715.1). GTDB lineage: Bacteria > Bacteroidota > Bacteroidia > Flavobacteriales > Weeksellaceae > Chryseobacterium > Chryseobacterium paludis. The sequence goes on from NZ_JAGGPT010000001.1 coordinate 992,250, forward strand.
CCTCTAAACCGGAAATTTCAATAAAATATACACCTGAAGGAAGTTTTGAAATATCAATTCTGTTTTTACCACGGCTAAGTTTTGTATGATAAGAAACTGTACCTCCTCTTGCATCACTAATTGAATATACGGCATCAGATGACTTCCAATCAACAAAAATTTCATTTCTAGCGGGATTTGGATACAAAATAATATCATTTTTCGCTTCTACTACACTGCTTACTTTAAGTGTAGCAAAGCTCAAAGGGAGAAGGTTATTTGTGTACACATTGTTTTCAGTAAGATATCCCTGAAACGAACCGACTGTTGGTTCATTACCAGCTGTTACTTTATAAAATCCTGTAACCCCGCTTTCTGTTTTCAGTACATATCCTCCCGCAGCTACTTTTACAGACTGATAAACACCATTTATCTGATTGATCGTAATTGCTTTTGGTGTAGATACAGCACCTGATCCTGTGAATGTTTTGCTTCCTGTAGCATTGATTAATACAGGAACATTGGCAGGAATGATACCATTGGAAATCTGCGTGCAAACAACACTTCCGAAACCTGGCTGCATCATATATGCTGTAACTCCCGATGGAATGGCTGCCTGAAAAGGTAAAAGTACGATCCCATATCCATTGAAAGTTCTAGTATATTTTGCAGAACTTGCTGTAAAGCCAAAAGGCACCTGAAAATCTTTACCCAAATCCGAAAGAGTCAGATTCTGACAGGAATTGCCTGAAATTACATTTATATTATTGTTACTGACACTTCCGTTAATATAAAAAATACTGTTACGATTGGAAGAACCACTGTTCCAAGTATCTGCCGATGTGTTTCCTGTAACATCTATGAAATCAATGGATGTATAATATTCATTTTCCAGAGCATCCGTAAGATTGCTGTCTGTAAGCGAGTAAGCTGCTGCAAATTTTGAAGCTCTTTCATTACCAACATTGAAATAAACATCACCAAGAGTGAGGGTGAGAATTGAGCTGTAATTTCCGCTTCGAAGCCCAATAATTCCCTTGCAGCCATACGGAAGAACCGTTCTTGATATATCAAATACCAGATCGAAACTTCCGGAGCCCGGAGCAGGAAATGCTATACTGCCGTAATTATAAGATCTTACTGTCCCATTAGCATCTACATAATACAGCGTCGTATTGGAAGAAGTCGGCAAATTGGTTGTGGTATAATTCAGTATATTAAAAACTAACTTGTTGTAACGGTCATCAAGATTTAAATATCCACTGGTAGCATCTGTATTTGAGCTTATCAATGGGGTGGAATTATAGAAGGTAACTGTCTTTCCGCTAAGCTGGTAATTAATACCAAACGCTGAATTGGTTGGAATCTGAGTTTCAATTTTATTATAATGAACATCACCGCCCGTCATTAAAGATATTGGTCTGTCACCGCTTTTATTAAAAACAAAAGTCATTACACTAGAAGGGCTCACCTGAACCGTCGGACGGAAGCTCGCCGTATTGAAAGAGAAAGGTGATGAGGCCATATTCAAGGATTGTGATGTGGTTGTCTGTGTCCCTGAAGTAGTAAAGAATGGCAGATCAACTTTAAGATCATACGTGCTGGAAGAAGAATTGATAACAACAAGGGTGATCTGGTTTCCGTCCAGCGAGATATAAGAAGATCCTTCCAATGTTCCACCGGAGGTTTCCCATTTTGCATCTATCCTTGTTTTTCCCGTTGTATTTTTAGCATATTGAGATAGAATATATCCTCTTTTGGTCATGTCCCCGGAAACTGTTCCGTATGAGCCGTCTCCCATAAGACCATAGTACCTTTTAGAGCTATAATGAATCCATGCATTTACATTTCCAAGCAATGCATTATTAACACTTCTTGCAAAAGTGAAACCATCCGTATTCCAGGCAAAATCTCGTGGAGCTGAACTACTTGATGAGTTCCAATTGATCAGATATTCTGTCTGCCATATTTCTTTGTTATAATTTTGAAACTGCTTGTACACAGACTGCATTGAGCCATATTGATGACCTCCGTACACCTCAAAGTTAGCCATCACCGCAGGATCCAAAAATGCATTGGCAAAATTATCTGTAAAACCAACACTTTCGGGTGCTATTACCTTGCAATTGATGAGATGTCCGTAATTTTTAACAAAGGTGGCTATTTGTGTCGGAGTCCAGATACACCCTTGATACTGTGCCATTTCATCGGGCTCATTTTGTATAGATATGTAATCTAATGTTACCCCATTATTTTGCATATAAGTTACAAAATTGTTGAGATACAAAGCATAATCCTGATAATTTTCAGGTTTCAGATAGCCTATTTGCTGGACACCGTTTGGATCAGTATAAACAGCATTGACATGGTTATTGGTTTTCCATGCTGCCGGCATTGTCCATGGACTGGCAAAAATGGTAAGACCCATTGATTTAGCAAGCTGGGCCGTTGCAAGAGCAGTGCTCCAATTGCTGCTTTGCTCGGGAATATAAAGGCGCATTATATTATACCCTCCTTCACTCCCTGCACCCCAGAGTTTTTGGATCTCTGTGGTAGTCATATGATTGTACCCAAACTGTGGACTACAAACAAAACCGCCGAAACCTGTAATTTTCTGATAAGCAATATTCTTATCAATTTTTACTTTTGCCTGCACATTTTGTGCATTCAGCTGTACTGAAATTGCAATACCTGTAATCATTACAAGTATTAATTTGAAGATTTTTTTCATAGTAATAAGTTGTTAAATTGTGGTGTTAAATGTGTCTAATGAATAGATTATGATGATTGTTAAGTCGTTATTTCAGCTTCTCTCTGAAAATTATCCCTTCATAAAATTCACCATCATCAATTTTCAACAATTACGCTCTTCATTTATTTTTCTGAATAATCACTTTGAGAAGCTCCCAGGTAACTTGGTTTAAGACTTCCTGTATCAATAAGTATTTTCTCTAAAACAATTCCCGGCTCCAGAACCCTAAATCTCAACGTATGTTTGCCTGGTTGCAAAATCTGATGTTTCGTCACTGATTTAATGATTTGTTCCGACTGCCATTTCCCCAATTCTCCACGGTAATGTCCATTAAAATTAACGGTCTCGGGTTTTTCTCCATCAAATGAAATCTCATAACGCAATCCTTTATTATGATTAAAATTTAAAGTTGGTGCCAACAAAAGCTGAACTTCAAATTCTCCTTTGGATTCAAAATTAATATCATATTCCAGATAAATATTTTCATCGGATTGAGGATAGGCGTTTTGTGGAAAAGTCGTAATTCCTGATTTTGTTTTGCCGAAATCAGGGATCACTTCCCAATGAATCCTGTCTGAATTATTCATCCTCGCAAAGTTTTCCGCTTCAATAGAAACATACCCGCTTCTTTCTGCAAATACTTTTTCTTTCAGTACGTTTGCCTGGGAAACATAAGTCACTTCAGGCATTATATTTATTTTTCCGTCAAACCAGGCTTTATATCCTATCTTCATTTGATCCATCATATGCGTCCATTTTCCTCCGGAAATCTCATTGTTATATTTATTGTCGAGATAAGCATTTCTTTCAAAACAATCTTTCACTTTATCAGCATAGAAGTTGGCCTGAATATCTTTTTTAGCTGCCAGTTCCTTGTTTTTGGCAACAGCGTAATACATTTCATATAAATTGCTGCACGCGTCGATCGGGTATAGAACCAACTGATAATAGGCATCCTGATATTCTGCCGGAATCTGGTCTTTCAAACGTAATGCATCTAATGCCAACGCTCTGTAGTCATTCAATACCATTTCAAATTCATCATAATTCTCAAGACTGAATGTTTTACTGTCAAGCGTTTCCGGAGTTACTCTGCGATTGTATTTTGCATACAGGTTAATCATCCTGGCAATTTCCTTTGAATGTTTTTCTCCAAACTGCTGTGCAGCCCATTTTTCGGTATATTCCAAAAGGTTTTTAGAATTAAATTGTTTCGGATTCCACGCCATTTCCAGGAAAAAGCTGATCGGAAATTCCATTGGTTTTAAGTCACCCACGTTGACCACCCAAACTTTATCTACTTTATGTTCGTACGAAAGATTCATCTGCTCCCAAACCCGTTGAATCGGACTGATATTGATCCACTTAGAATTTCTCGGTCCGCCTACATAATCGAAATGATAATACATTCCGTAACCCCCTTTATGCAAAGGCTTCGAAAGGTCCGGAAGCTTTCTCACATTGCCCCAGTTATCGTCACAAAACAGTAGAATAACATCATCCGGAACTCTCATTCCTTTATCATAGTAATCCTGAACTTCTTTATACAAAGCCCAAACCTGAGGTGTTTTGTCAGCTTTTTTTCCAGTGACATTAGCAATGATTTTGCGCTGGTCCTCTACTATACTTTCCAGTAAAGAAATATTCGTTCCCTCTCCCATTGCTTCATCACCATCGCCGCGCATTCCAACAGTAACGAGTTTTTCCCAGTTTTCACTTCTCATGATTCCCGCTTTCCAGAATTCCTGTAATACTTTGGCGTTTTTAGAATAATCCCACACATTAGGCAAATTATTTCTTTTGATATATCGGTGCCAATCAGTCTGTGCCTGAGCCATCGGTTCATGATGCGAAGTTCCCATTACAATTCCCATTTCATTAGCTAAAGGTCCGCTCAAAGTGTCATCGTCGTAAAATGCTTTTCCCCACATGGCAGGCCAAAGGTAATTGCCTTTCAGACGAAGGATCAGTTCAAAAACTTTTTCATAAAATTTTGAATTAATCCCGCCAAAAGTTGCTCGTGCCCAACTGCCAAGCGAAGGTTCTTCATCATTCAGAAAAATTCCACGGTATTTTACGCCAGGTTCTCCATCGGTGTATATTCCTTTTTTGAAATATAAATTTTCTTTCTTTTCAACCGGAACATCAGCCCAGTAATTCCATGGCGAAACGCCAATCTGCTTCGACACTTCGTAAATGCCATAAATGGTTCCTCTTTTATCGCTTCCTGCAATCACAATGGCTTCCGAAACTCCCGGAAATGGATTGCTGATATTTTGGATAATATATTTTTCTGTTTTTCCGGTTAATGATTTCCCGTCGATCTTTTTTTGTTTAATTAAGTCATCGATCACCGATTTTGTTCCGATGGTTCCGATGATAATTAAAGGAGAATTGACCCCGGAAATCTGATTCAGTATATTGGGCTGTTCACCTGTTACTTTCTGAAAATCTGTTTGCAGGTTTTTTACCGCCCTCATAATTCCTGCATCCATCTGAGCCTTTGCATATAATGAGATTCTGACTGATTTATCTTTCAGAAGAATGGCATCATTGGTTTTTTCTGTTGTGATAAAACGTTCGGTTGCCTGTAGATGACAACAAGCACCAAACAATAGTACAAAGAGAAATAGTATTGGTAATCTGTTCATAATCTCTATCTTTTATCTTATTGAACTTTATAGGTTTAAATTTAATTCGATCAGTTGCGAATCTTACGCAGCCGAAGTGCCTCTCTATTTCTTATTTTTTTTTAAAATCGGCGAATCTCATTCCTCGATTTGAGCGGAAATCCTTTTTGTTTTGATTAAACAAAAAGACTGGGGCCTTCCACAAGCTCAGGATAAACTCAGGAAGATAAAGCTGCCCCAATTATTCCCGCATTAATTCTTCAATACAAATCCACCATTCGGCTGAATTTTAATTTCGTATACTCCTTTTTTATTGATGGAAATCTGTTTTATAAAAGTCGTTTCAGAATGATTGTCATTCATAAGTTCAACCTTTTTGTCTGCCAACATCGGAAGGTTCAGTTTAAGTTTTTTAGGTTTTTTTTCTGCATTCACTCCTGCGACATACCATTTATTCTGATGTCTTCTTGCGATCACCGAATATTTTCCAGGATAGCCATCGATAAAAACCGTCTCATCCCAAAGTGTCGGAACATCTTTGATAAAATCAAGCTGGAATTTCGGCGTATCAGTTAGGTTATTTGGCATTATGGCAAACATCTGAATGGGATTCTGAAAAAGGACAGCAGTGGCTAACTGAAATCCATCCGTAGTCAACCTTCTGTTTTTTTCTTTGTTGGATTTGGTTAAAAATTTATTGAGAAATGTCCCTCCAAATTCCATACTTCCGACCGTATTTCGGATAAAGGGATGTAATGTGGCAAAAAAAGCTTCCTGCTTACGTACCTCTTCCGAAAAATAAAGCATTTCCGAAGCTAGAACGGCTTCACTTCCGGCATAATTCGGGTACATTACTTCCCATCCTCTCGGTAAAGTGGCACCATGGAAAATAATTGTTAATCCAAAATCGTTGGCATCAGATAAAATATCTTCGTACAGACGTATTGTTTCCTGTTTATCTCCTCCAAAGAAATCGACCTTCAAGCCTTTTATACCAGATTCCTGCAGCCACTTCATTTCTTTTTTGCGTTCGACAGAGCTGCTCATCTTATTTCTCGGTCCCATTGGTGCATCATTGGCAGCTCCATTGGAATTGTACCAAAGCATGACACTCACATTTTTAGACTTTGCATACTGAATAAGTTCTTTCATTCTGTCTTTCCCTATATTTTTATCCCATAGCGCATCAATCAGAATAAACTCATAATTAAGAGTTGACGCTAAATCAATAAATTTTGTCTGATCATCGTAATTCATACTGTTGTCCTGCCATAGAATCCAGCTCCAGGTAGAACGTCCGAACTGATATTTTTGTGAAGGCTCGTAAAGCGGTTCTATCAAATCAAAAGGAACAGTAGTTTCCACAATTGGTTTCAACGAATCTCCAATCGTAATCGTTCTCCATGATGTTTTTCCAGGAAGAGAAATCGCAGCTCCCGAACTTCCGAAACCGTTATTTTCTGCCATATGCGGATACGCAACCTGATAAAGATTTTTTTCTGAGGTGGTATTGAGGTGTGAAGCGCAGTATAAACTATTTACTCCTGTCTCCGAAAGTAAGACCCAGCCATCGTTTCCGACATGAAAGAGCCCAGGGAAAACATAACCGTAATCGGCTTTAACCCCTAATTCCGCATCCGCCTTATATCCGCTTTCATAGCTCGGTGCTGTTCGGGCAAATCCGGTCATCGGCTTCATCATCGGTGAGAGAAAGGTCGTCGTTTGATCTGGAAATCTATATCCCGTAATTTCTGATTGTACAACAGCGCTGAAACGGTCTTTCATTGGAGGAATTTCATAACGGAATGCAACATTATTATCGCTGACCTGAAACTCAATTGAAATGTCGAACTGATCTTTATTCATAAAATTAACAGTCAACGCATTCGCTTTATACTGAATCTCTGATTTTTTGATTTTTTCATTGTTATATTTTTTGGAAATTAAATTCATTTTATAGTTGATGAATTTTAAATTTTTAGAAAAATCCGATTCGTTGGTAATTAAACCCAACGGAGATTTATCTATCCCTGTTTTTTCCTGAAAAGTCACAGAGTATAATGCTTTTCCCTCTTCCAAAAATACATTCAGCTTCAGCTGGCCGTCCGGACTTGAAATCTCGGCAATCTGTGCTTTAACTTGTGATAAAAGACAGAAAATTATTAATGACAGAAATAGGAGTGTTGCTTTTTTCATTTTAATTTATTTTGAAAACATCCAATAATCGAAAAACATTATATCTTTTTCCGCTTTGCCATTACACACAAAATAAAGATTATGAATGCCTGTAATTTTGCTGGATATATTAATAGTGACCGTTTCAAAGCGGTCGTCACCACCTGTTAGCGGAACTTTTACGGTTGCGGCTATTGGTCCACTTACACTATCTAAACGAACCTCCATCGTAACACCGCTGTTATGCGTAGTCCCTACTCTTGCAGAAAATGATTGTGCACCTTCTTTTCCAAAATCAACATTTTTTACGCTTGTATAAGCACCATTTTTCTTTGCTTTGATGAAAACTCCCACTGTTTTGTTTTGATAAGATTTTACATTCTCTGACCAGGCTATCATTTCCGCCTGATTAAATGAATAAGGATTAATGGTTGCAATGGCTTCTGTAATACCGTTGGTCATTTTAAAAGGTGAAATAGAACCGTCTGTATTAAAATTAAGCTCCTGAACACTTACCGATCTTGTAAATCCACTTCCACCTGGCAACGCACCATTGTGGTAGAAAAAATATGTTTTTCCTCTGAAATCAATAACTCCGGGATGATTGGTAAAAGATTTTCCTTCCGCAGGCATTATGGTTCCGCCATATTTCCAAGGACCCTGCGCACTTTTGCTTGTGGAATAGCCGATAAATTCTGGAAGCGGGCCTCCAGGCCAGAAAAGATAGTACAAGTTTTTACGTTTGTACAGCCACGGACCTTCCTCATATTTTGTTGGTCTTTCGGGATTTCCTTCTCTTTTACCAAAAGATTCTTCTGTCATCGGAACCTCAACAATATCACCGGAATAGGAAATCATATTTTCATTCAACTTTACATATTTAAGCTTCGGATTTCCCCAATACATATGCGCCTGACCATCATCAAGAAAAACGGTAGGATCTATATCACCCCATTCACTCTGAACAAGCGGTTTTCCCAAAGGATCATGAAATGGTCCAAATGGATTATCGGCAACAGCAACACCAATTGCTCCCTTATTATTTGTCTTGCTGATCATCGGCACATACATGAAAAATTTCCCGTTTCTTTCGATGCACTGCGCTGCCCACGCATCACGTTTTGCCCAATCGAAATCATTGTAGGAAAGGATAACGCCGTGGTCTGTCCAGTTAACCATATCATTGGTAGAAAACACTTTCCAGTTGTTCATGGTAAACCATGTAGAATCGTCTTCATCATGTGTTGTATAAACATATAAACGATCATTGTAAACCATCGGAGCAGGGTCTGCGGTATAGGCAGTCTGAGCGATAGGGTTTTGAGCAGTTACAAGTCCTGTATAACCCGTCAACAAACTACTTATTATAAGTTTTATGGTATTATTTTTCATTTTAAACATTTCTATTTAACCATTATTTTTTCTAATATCAGATCACTTTAGTTTAAGCTAAACGATGAACACTTTAATTTGAACTAAACTTCCACCAATCGAAGTAGAAAAGTTCTTTGTTTCCTTTAAATATAAAGTACATATCATGAACGCCTTTTATGTTTTTTACTGGGGATTTAATCGTTTTGAAGAGATCGCCTTCGGCTTTTCCCGTTACCTCAACAGTCCCTAATAGAGGTCCATCAAGAGTATCAGTGTGTATTTCTATACTTCCGCCACTTATTGAGGCAACCGATACTTCCAGGAATTTTGTTCCTTTCGAAAAATCAACCCCTTGAACTTTGATATAATCTCCATTGTTGATCCATGAAACAACAAGACGATCAGTTATTTTTTTACCGGTATCATAGGGATTGTTCCTTTCCCATTCGGTCATTTTTTCGGTTTTTAAACCTTCACTGTAAGCAATGGTTTCCGCTTCAACTCTATTGTATGGATTTAAAACTGCCATTCTTTGTACACCTTCCGAATTCCAAAACGGTAACTTTTGAATGGTACCATCAGCATTGTAAATCAGTTCGCTTATACAGATGGAACGGCGCTCATAGTGTTTGCTTATTGTCTGTTTCCCTAGATTGTAATTGAAACCGAAAACATAAGATTTTCCTTTGTAATCAATAATTCCTGGGTGATTTCCGTTGGATCGTTTATCGCTGTCCATAATCATTCCCTTGAATTCCCATGGCCCGGTTGATGACTTTCCCATTGCATAACCGATTCCTTCAGGACAGCAGGTTGATGCATATGCCATATAATAATTTCCGTTGCGTTTCCAAGCCCAGGGACCTTCCTGATAATGAAAAGGATCGGGAGTACCCTTCACTTTAGCAATCGATGGGTCCTTTACCATTGGTCCGTCAATAGAAATCATGTCATTATTCAGTTTTACATACCATAAATTTGGATTTCCCCAGTACAAATAGGCCTGTCCATCCTCATCAATGAGGACGGTCGGATCGATATCGTCACTTGAATTTTTTACAAGCGGTTTGCCTATAGGATCTTTAAAAGGACCATACGGACTGTTTGCCACCAAAACTCCGATTCCTCTTTGTCCCGGCATCGGGCAATACATATAAAATTTACCATTTCTTTCTATAACCTGAGGTGCCCACGCTCCGTTTTCGGGATCAGCCCATTTAAAATCTTTTAGAGAAGCTACAATACCGTGATCGGTCCAGTTGACCATATCGGTTGAAGTATATAGCAGCCAGTCTTTCATTTTAAATCCGAATGCATCATCTTCATCGTGACTGGTGTACAGAAAAACAGTATCCTTATAAACCATTGGGGCCGGATCAGCTGTGAATTTGGTCTGAATAATGGGATTTTGTGCAGAAAGCCACGAACCGGCAAATAGTAATCCGATATTTAAAGTATATTTTAAAAGTATTTTCTTTATCATAATTGAGTATCTTTCATTAATCGTTAATAATCTACCTCATTTTGGTATTTTAAGAGTTTAATTATTTTATTTTAGAACTCCACTTTAATATTTCTACCCGAATAAGCCACCGTTTTCTGCCGGCCATCCGGAAGAATAATATTGAAGTTTCTTTTTTCAATCATTCCTTTATATTTTCCTTTGCGGCTATCTATGGTAAGTGTATGGGATTTGTTATTCCAATGCATTGGTATTTCCGTGTAATCTCCTTTTTCGTAATTATAATTGTCAAATTCGTCTTCATATAAGATAAAATCTGCATCTGAACCTGGATAAACTTTCAAGGTTAAATTATCCCATTTCTTTTCTGTAGCATACTGGACATCGGGGCCAAATGGAATAATGCTTCCATCTTTTATATACAATGGGATGCTATGGATATTGACTGTTTTTTCGATTTCTTGTCCGCCCTTGTATTTTGTATTGGTCCAGTAGTCGTACCATATAGAACCGGATGGAAGATAGACTTTCACAGTTTTATTCTGGGTGAAATCTACATCAGTAGCAGAAGGTCCTTTTTTAGTTTCCTCTTTTTTATCCCAGCCGTTCTGTTCGTTGGTTTTCAAAATTTTCTCGGGAGTATATTGTGCATTCAGTATAGGAATAACCAAGAAGGATTTCCCGAACATATATTCACTATTCATGTTCCAAGTCTTTTTATCTGTTGAAAAATCCATTGCAAGCATTCTCATAAAACTTGACTGATTTTTAGAAACATCCCACGAAACGGAATAGATATAAGGCAGTAAACTGTATCTTAATCTAATAAATTTTTCAATGGCATCATATACAGGCTCTCCTCTTTTTCCGAACTGATAGATTTCTCTCGGAACATCTGTTCCATGTGAACGCATCATTGGGGTAAATGTTCCGTATTGTAGCCAGCGTACATACAATTCCTGAAACATAGGATTTTTTGATCCTGAACTTTCATTCCAGCCTTTTTTATATGTTCCTGCAAAAAAACCACCGATGTCCGAATTGAAATTAGGGTTTCCGGTGAGGGTAAAATTCAGACCCGCAGGAACCTGATTTCGTAAAGATTCCCACGAAGAATTAACATCCCCAGACCAGGTATTGGCTCCGTATCTTTGCTGGCCTGCATATGCTGACCTTGTAAGAATGAATACTCTTTTGTCACTTGTTGTAGCACGCTGATGGTCATAAACACCACCAACAGCTATTAATGGATAAGCATTTCTTACCTTTCTGAAAGAGCCTAAATATGTTTGTGTGTCTAAATCTTCCGGCTTCTGGCTGAGATGATCCGGTTCAGTAGAATCCATCCACCAGCTGTCTACGCCAAGGCTGAAAACACCTTTGTTCAGATATTTCCAATAAATATCTCTGGCTTCCGGATTATAAGCATCGTAAACACGCACTCCGGAAGGATAATTCATATCAGGAGGCCAGACTTCTCTGCCAGATTCCGGCCAGGTTTTGAAATTAAAAAGCATTCCTTTTTTATCCATTTCACGGTAAGGATTGGTCATCGGACCGAATGATGACCAGATGGAAACAGACAAATGCGCATTCATTCCGTGGATGTCAGTAATCATTTTTTTAGCATCAGGAAAATCCGGGCTAATAAAATCCATCGCATTCCACTGGTAATTGTTTCCCCAATATTGCCAATCCTGAATAATTCCATCTAAAGGAACTTTCAAATCACGATATTTTTTTACGACATCAACAATCTCACTCTGACTTTTATAGCGTTCTTTACTTTGCCAAAAACCGTATGTCCATAATGGGGACATGGAGACATTTCCGGTAAGCTCACGCATTGAAGCAACTACTCCATCAGCATTTCCTCCATACATAAAATAGTAATCCACCCCTTCTCCTACTTCAGAAGAAAATGATGTTTTCAGAATATTATCGGTAAACTGAGTCGGAGACTCATTATCCCAAAAAATGCCGTAACCTTTTAAAGACTGGAAGAAAGGCACAAAATCCCAGGTATTGTTCTGCACCATTCTGATGTCCTGATTCCGTTGGGATAATTTTCCGTTTTGAAGGATACCCAAGCCATAAATAGGCTCATCTTTTTCCAACTGAAAAGACTGGGTTACTGAATAAGTTTGTTGCCCGGCATCATTAAAAGATTTAAAATCACACCCTTTTTCTTTCAGAAGCTGTTTTCCCGATAATGTGGTATAATCTATCTCTCCGTTTTTTGTATTAATGGATATTTTTAAAGCATCCGTTTTTACTAATAAAATATCTTTCTTTTCTGCAACAGTAAATTTTATTCTTTGTTCCTGCTTGGTTACTGACCAACTTTTTTTCACAAATGATTTTCCTGCAGGATATTTAATGATCCGTACTGTGTGAGATCCGTAAAATCTCACTTCCATATTTAGATCAGCCGCAGAAAAAATTAATCCCGTGTCTGTTTTTTTGTATGACTGCGCGTTCGCATATTGCCCGGTTATGAAGACTAATGGGGCCATGATGATATATGCTTTTATTTTCTTAAAATTTATTCTTGTTATCATGGTTTGAATTAATTTTTCAGACTGATTTTGTTTATTCAGATCTTAACTGAGCTGAAATTGCCTGCTGATCAATATTCTTAAAAAGCAATTGAGAAAACAGATACAGATCATTCTTCCAGACTTTGAAATCGTGACCGCCCGGTTCTACATAAAAAATGTGAGGAATATTATTCTGAGCCAGATAATCGCTTGTCCTTCTACTGAAAGGCATCAGTCTATCCTGATCTCCGCAGGAAATCCATAGCAATTTTAGTTCGTTAGCTTTGGTGGGCTCTGGAAGCAGTTCCTGAGGTTCTTTGGTATTGGGGGCGGAAGAAAAGCCGCCAACCCAGGCAAATTTGTCGATATTTTCTAAACCAAAATTCAAGGTTTGTCCACCACCCATTGACAATCCTGCTATCGCCCGGTTTTCCCTCTCTTTTTTTACAGGATATTTTTTTTCAATGAAAGGTATAAGATCATTCAGTAAATCTTTTTCAAATGTTGCGAAAGCTTCCACCTTGTCTTTTGACATAATATCACCTATCGCTCTGTCGTCTTTCATCGCTCTTCCATTGGGTAATACGACAATCATGGGAGTTAGTTTTCCCTGAGCATAAAGATTGTCAAGAATAATCTGAGGTGTTCCGTTTCTGAACCATTCTTTTTCGTCTCCACCAATGCCGTGAAGCAGATACAAAACAGGATATTGAATCTTTTTTTTGAAGCCTGGAGGTGTATATACCAAAGCTCTTCTCTGCGTTCCCACCGTTTTTGATTCATAGGTTATAGTATCAATTTTCCCATGAGGACTTTCTTTCCTTTCAACATCAAAACCCTGAGGGGCCATTTTATCAAAAGTCTGTGCGGGAATAAACACTACTGATAAGATAAGACCTAACGCTAATGCAATTGATTTATTCATAATTTTTATTTGTATTTTTTACACTTATTAATTTAGATAAAAAAATATTATACAAATAATATTTCATCATCTATGCAACCTTAATCTAACTACTTATTGTATGAGCGAAGAATCCGTAATTCTGAAAAAATCAACATCAACAAAACCTCCTGTACTTTTTGTGGCATAATTAAAAATCGCGAATTTAGATCCCATGAATAACCTTCTGTAATCAAAAATCATTTTATAGTCTTTTTCCATAACCGTCCAGTTTTTCTGGTCGGTGCTATAAGAGAAATCTGCCAAGTCTTTTCCAAGGTTAAAATCTGCTTCAATACGAAGATAAATTATACCCGCAGCTAAAGGAATTCGCTTTTTTTCTTCCTTTTTCACTCCTATAATCGCTTTCGTTTTATTATCTAAACTAACTTCATTAGTAGAAAAAGTCAGAAATTTCTGATTGCCTTCTTTTACAATTGATAACAACCCTGAATCTCCGTTAAATGCACTGAAACCTGTAATATCACCGTCCTTCATTCCTTTTAAATCTAACGCAACAATAGCACTTGATTTTGGACCGGTCATTCTTTGCGTTAAAGTATTTGGAGCAGCATAAAGATTATCTACCACACGACTTGTTTTCAGTCTTATAAATCCTTTTCTTTCAGATAAAGACCAGGCTTCATTCATAGGATTGTGATTCCATTGCCATTGGATTTTCAATTTTTTATCTGAAAACTCGTCACTTTCTACGATGCTATTTTTAGGTTTAAAAGGCGAAAGCGGAATTTCACCGTTCAAAGGGATTTTTCCGTTATACCCCAAAACCGGCCAGTCATTTTCCCACTGGACAGGAATCAAAATAGGGACACGTCCTACTCCACCTCTGTCCTGAAAAATAAGCGAATACCAGTTGCCATTTTTATCATCAATCAAAGCGCCTTGACCAGCGTAAGAGAATCCGAGAAAATTATCTTCCAGAATCACTTTTTTCTCATAAGGACCGGTTACTTTATCTGCTCTGTAAACTTCCTGACGGCGTTTTTCACCTTTAGGCCAGGAAATCATCATCATATAATATTTTCCCTTCCTTTTAATGATCTGGTTACCTTCCAGAAGTCCAGTTTCTGATGAATCTCTCTGAAAAACAACAGTTCCGTCTGGATTTCCGATAATCTCTTTAAAATCAGCACTTAATTCAAAAACTTTATTGGAAGTGAAAACATAAACTTTGTTGTCATCATCAAAAAGCAAAGAAGCATCGTGAAAATGTCTGGTTCTGCTAATGAGCTTCCAGTTACCTTTTTCGGGATTGTCCGTTACATAAAAATAGGATCTGAAAGGCTCATCATTCGGAGAAAACAAAACGTAATATTTTCCTTTATGATAGCGGATAGAGGACGCCCATTGTCCCCTGCCGTACACTGTTCCGTTAAGCAGATCATACTTAGAATTATCATTCAGTGTATCGAAAACATAGCTTGCCATTTCCCAATGCACTAAATCCTTAGAATGCATTATTGGAGCTCCTGGCATTAAGTGCATGGTGGTACTGATGAGATAAAAATCGTCACCATTTCTGGTCACCGATAAGTCCGGAGCATCAGCCCAAATAATAGGATTGGTAAAGGCGGTCGTCTGCTCTTTTTGAGCAGGATTTACCTGGGCCGAAAAGAGATTCAGCCCAATAAATCCATAAAAAGAAACTATATGAAGTGATTTGTTAATTTTCAAAACTTTAGTATTTAATGTCTGCGTTACTTTTTTAATAATCACTGGATGACAGGTTTGGAACGTTGACCTGAAGCAGCCCGACTTGAGCGGAAATCCTTTTTATAATTGCGATTGATGGAAAGTTCAACAGATTGCTTCACGTTGTTCGCAATGACAAAAGATTGAGAGCGGAAGGCGGATTAAGCTGCCATAAATGTCATCATCTCATTTAAAATCTAGTTAGGTTTAATATCGTTAGATGAAGTGCTATACAAACCAATCAAGCTTCCTGTAAATCCACCTGCAACATCAGTAGAAAGAATATCTCCTGAAACCGGACCTCCAAGGTTTTTAAAGTTTTTGCCATCTAAGGAATAATTAAAATAATGTTCGTCTTTTTCACCTATCACCTGTAATGTGGCACTTTTTGAAAGTGAAATTTTTTCACTGGCAATTAATTTTGATTCTCCTTTTTCAGTTCTTTCCAAAACGATATAATAATCTTTATCTTTTTTTGTAATTCCGAATACATAGTTGAATCGTTCACTTTGATAGCAAGTAATTCCTGCCAGTTCTTTTTCTGATTTCGGCTTAAAATCCAGCATTACAGAAGCTTCAAAGTCTTCATGCTGCAACCTGTGAAATAATGCCGAAATTGGAGCAAGAGCTTTAATATTCGTTTCAAAAGGATTTATTTTCACTCCATTTTTGGAAATACTAATGAAATTCTCACGTGGCCCGCGCATTGCGATCCATCGGTAGTCCAGACTTTTATCAGTCAGTTTATCAGAATATGTAAAGTTTCCGTTCGGGAAAAATCCGTTTTGTCCGGCCTGATCTTTTACGCCTTCCGGTAATTTTAATTTTGGTTTCATCGGAACCAGTCCGTTTTGAAAAACAGGATACGTTCCGCTCCAGTCAACAGGAAGAATAAAAGTTTCACGACCACTGTTTACTCTGTTCTTTACATTGGGGCGAATCGCTAAAAAGACACCATAATATGTACCATCCGGGCTCTCAACCAAATCGGCGTGACCCGCCCAATCTACTTTATCTTTTCTGTCTTTCGGAAAATACCGCTGTGTCAAAATAGGATTATTCATCGCAGGAACAAACGGACCTTTCGGAGAATCCGACATAAAAATAACTTCGCTGTGATTACCTCCTGTTCCGCCTTCGGCACACATCAGATAATATTTTCCGTTCTTTTTATATAAATGCGGACCTTCTATCCAGATTGGTTTTTGGGAAAGATCAACACCTCCGTTTACAATAATTTTGTCTGAACCTGCAACTACCTGATCTTTTTCCAGATCATAATCCCACATCTTGATGACACGGTGACCGTTATACTGCTCAGTTCCTTTTGGTGGGGCATCATTGTGAACGATATAAGCTTTACCATCATCATCAAAGAAAATCGAAGGATCGATGCCATCAAAATTCAGCTTTTGAACTTCGCTCCATCCTTTTGCAGGATCTTTGGTTTTCACAACCATATTTCCAATTCCGCCGGCAATCTGCGTGGTGATCATATAGAAAGTATCATTATGCTTATTATATTTAATATCAGGTGCATAAATTCCTTGTGATACGCCTGATTTTTCTACTTTCAGCTGTGAAGGTCTGTCCAGAACGTGTCCTAGCTGTTTCCAATTAACCAGATCTTTGGATGTGAAAATCGGAACACCCGGAAACATTGAAAATGAAGAATTTACCAGGTAATAATTGTCACCTTTTCTGGTAATACTTGGATCCGGATAACATCCCTGAAGAATCGGAGAATAAAATTCGTCCTCTCTCAAAGGATTGTTTGTGTATATTTTATCATTTCCATGATAGGAAAAGTCTGAGAAAGTCTGTGCTGAAACGTTGGCAAAAGATAATAAGGCAACAGCAGCCATCAACGTTGTTTTCTTTTTTAAAAATATCGGATTCATTGTTTTCTGGTTCATTATTTTCTCTTTATGTGATTGTTATTTGATTTTAAATTCTTTCTTAAAATTTTGATTAAGGTCAATTGGTACCATTCTATTTTATAAATAACCTGAAGCCCCTTTCTATTGATGTTCTTTTTTCATTTTTAAAATATAAGTTCTTCCTGCTTCTGTTCGCAAATCATAGATGAATCTTTCTTTTATTTTCACTGGATTTAATTGAGCTTCAGGAGAAATCAAAGGTTTTTTGATCATTGGAATTTCAAAATAAGGATTTTCATTTTTTTCCGATGCTGCTTTTAATACGCTTTTTCCTTCTAAATCCAATTCATTAAGTGCACTGATTCTACAATTTCCTCCAAGATTTGATTTGATGATGACCTCAGTTGCCTGATTGTCTTTCCAAACCATGCTGACTTCAAAACCACCATACGTTTTCAGTCCGGAAATATTTCCGTTTTTCCATTCGTCGGGAAGTGCGGGTAAAATGTCGATGCTTCCGTTTTGTGTCTGTAAAAGCATTTCTGTAATTCCTGACGTACAGCCGAAATTTCCGTCGACCTGAAACGGCGGATGTGCATCGAATAAATTCGGATAGGTTCCTCCTTTTTCGCTCCAACCGTCTTTTTCCACTAAAGTTAACTGGTCTTTTATTAATTTATTCGCGTGATTTCCCTCTAATAATTTAGCCCAAAGATTAATTTTCCAGCCCATCGACCAGCCTGTAGAAACATCACCACGGTGTATTAAAACCGTTTTCGCAGCATCAAAAAGTTCTGGCGTTGTGAGAGGATTGATTTGATTTCCGGGAAACAATCCATACAGATGAGAAACGTGCCTGTGATTGTCTTTTGGGTTGTCCCAGTCTTCAATCCATTCCTGGAGCTGACCATACCTTCCGATTTTCATCGGTGGTAATTTGGAAATGATATTGTTCCAAACCGGAATTTTATCTGAATCTAGATTTAAAATTTGTGCTGCTTTTTTTGTTTTGCTGAACAGGTCAAACATCAACTGGTTATCCATCGTATTTCCTGCCGCCAAAGCACTTCCCTGATGTCCTTGCGGAATATTTTCGGGAGATATAGACGGACCTACCACCAACCATTTGTGCGTCGGTTCTTCAATCAGAAAATCTTCATAAAATAAGGCGGCAGATTTTAGAACGGGATAAATGGATTTGAGATAATTTTTGTCTCCGCTGTACAAATATTTTTCCCAAAGATGCTGGGAGAGCCAGGCACTTCCCAATGGCCATTGCCCGGCATTAGCAAAATCCACCACACCAGTAATTCTCCAGATGTCGGTGTTGTGATGCGCTACCCAACCACGGCTTTTGTACATCACTTTTGCCGTTTCTGCCCCCGTTACACTCAAATCTTTGACCATTTGAATTAATGGTTCGTGCATTTCCGGCAAATTGGTTTTTTCCGCAGGCCAGTAATTCATTTCCGTATTGATGTTGATGGTATATTTGCTGTCCCACGCCGGTTTGTTGGAATTGTTCCAAATTCCCTGAAGATTGGCTGGCTGACCACCCGGTTGTGAAGAAGAAATCAGGAGATAACGCCCAAACTGATAATATAATGAAACAAGCTCAGGATCATAACTGGTGGCGAAATTTTTAATACGAATATTGGTAGGAAATTGTGACGCAGGAGAAGTTCCGATACTGAAGTCCACTCTTTTGAAATATTTCTGGTAAGCGTTGATATGATTTTTAAATAAGGTATTGAAGCTTTTATTTTTGATTTGAGTAATGTATTTTTTACTTTTTGAAACTTCGTCGGTATTTAGAGTTTTATAGTCTGTGAAATTGGTGGCAATTGAAATCAAAATCATTACTTCATCTGCATTGGTTATAGAAATTCCGTTGCCTGAAACTGAAATGGTTCCACCTTTGGAAATGAATTTTGCCAGCGCATTAAACTTAACCTGACCCTGAACGCCGTCTAATGTGGAAGAAAGTCCGTCCATTTGCAAAGTATTGGCATCAATCGCCTTCGTATTTTTTTTCAATTCGCTGTTGAATCCAGCACTGAAATTCAGTACATTTTTTTTGTCTGAGCTCAGTTTTATCACAATTACCTGATCCGGAATTGAAGCAAAGACTTCTCTTTTATAATAAGTTCCGTTGGAGGAAAACGTAGTTGTTGTTATTGCTTTTTCAATATCAAGCTCACGATAATAATCCTTAACATCGCCAAGATTATTAAAATCAAGATTCAAATCTCCGATATTCTGAAACGCAGAACCGTGAAGTGTTTTTGCCGTTAAACCTTTATTGGAAAGGGTTTCAGCTCTTTTGTAATTTCCATTAAAAAGATAGTAACGAATAGAATCCAACACTTTGGGACCATCAGGATTATCGTTTCGGGAAGGACCACCTGACCAGAATGTGCCTTCGTTCAACTGAAACTTTTCTTTTGAAGGATCTCCAAAAACCATTGCCGCCAATCTTCCATTTCCAACAGGTAATGCTTCTACCCACTGTTTTGCAGGCTTGTCATACCAAAGCTTATATTTCCCACCTTTCTGTGCAGGGGAAAAGCCACTAATGAAAAGACAGATTATTAATATGCAATGATTTACGTTCATTTTCACTTTTTATATTTCATTAATTTCAAACCGAAATTTCAGTTTTTTTCCTGTTGATCAACCAGATAATTCCCCAAGCCGCAACGTAAGAAACACCAGCAATGAAAAATATAATATTGTAGCCTCCGTTGATATTCCCTGCTTTTTTAAATGTGTCCAAGACAATTCCGATGAAAAGCGGGAATATAATCCCTGCAGCTGAGCCCAGCATTCCGCCAAAGCCAATCACAGAACTTACATAATTATTGGGTAATTTATCACCCACCGTTGTCATTAGGTTCGCTCCCCAACCCTGATGTGCTGCTGTTGCAAAAGCAATGATCATGGTAATGAGCCACATATTGTCTACATATTTTGAGAACATTACCGGAACGACCATCAGAGCAAACAAGAGCATAGTGAAGCTTCTGGCTCTTCCGATTGCCCAGCCTTTTTTAATTAAAAATGAAGAAAGATAACCGCCGCCAATACTTCCAATCGTGGTTCCGCTATAGATAATAATCAACGGAATGGAAGGTTTCGTTAAATCCATTTTAAAAACATCTGCAAAATAAGCAGGTAACCAGAACATAAAGAAATACCAAATCGGATCTGTAAGGATTTTTCCCACAGCAAAAGACCATGTTACTTTGTATTTTAATAATTCTGACAACGGAACTTTGGATTGTTCCTGTGTTTTTCCATCCTGATCACTTTTAATATACTGTAATTCTTCCTGACTCAGTTTTTTAGTTTTTTCCGGAATTTTATAAAACCGCCACCAAAGTACAATCCATAATAATCCGAGAGCACCAATCCACACAAAGGTTTCCCGCCATCCGTAATGCCCAAGAATGAATGGCACAAGAAGCGGTGCTAAAATGGCTCCAACCGTCGCTCCGGAGTTGAAAATCCCTGTTGCCAAGGCTCTTTCTTTTTTCGGAAACCATTCTGCCACAGATTTTATAGCTGCCGGAAAATTTCCTGCCTCACTGATACCGAGGGTACTTCTTGCAATGATAAATCCAATTGTACTTTTTACAAAACCATGCCCTATTGAAGCCAGACTCCAGACAATCAATGAAACAGCATAACCTATTTTGGTTCCCACCCTGTCGATCAACCTTCCCATCGCAAGATATCCAATAGCATAAGTCGTGGTGAATGCCATCACAATGTAGCTGTAATCTTTCTCATCCCAACTGAATTCTTTTTCAAGAACAGGCTTCAGCAAACCCATTACCTGACGGTCAAGATAGTTGATCGTGGTGGCGAGAAAGACCAAAGACAGCATAAACCATCTTATATTACGATTTTTAGGAGCCTGCATTTAGTGTCGATTAAGTTGTTGCAATAAGTTCTGAACTTTTTCCGTGAGCTGTTCTGCTATAAAATCTTTGTTGATAAGCGAACTGCCCAATCCAACAGCAACTGCGCCACCCTTAAGCCATTCTGTAATATCATCAAAGTCAGCATTGATTCCTCCGGTTGGCATATAATGCATTCCCGGAAAAACAGGCTCAATAGATTTGATATATTTTTTACCTAAAGCATCAGCCGGGAAAATCTTCACTAACCGAAGTCCGTTCTGAAATGCTACATTAACATCGGAGGGGGTAAAACATCCCGGAATTAAATTGATGTTTTTTTCAACAGAATGTTTTACCAATTCTGCGCTAATGACAGGTGTAATGATAAAATCTGCTTTTGCACGAGCATAATCATCCATCTCTTTTATATTTTTTACGGTACCTATTCCCAATAAAAGTTCCGGAAACTCTATAGAAGAAATTTCCTTCAGTCTTTCAAAATTTTCCAATGCCTGATTTCCGCGATTGGTATATTCTATTACATGGATTCCCCCTTCGTACAAAGCTTTTATGATCCTTTTTGAAACTTCAAAAGATTCGTTGTAAAAAAGTGGGACAATTCTCTGGTCCTTTATTTTTTGTAATAGTACACTCATAATTTTTCAATTTTAATGGTATCATTAATGGTATCACCTTTAATAAAGAGCTTTTTGAAAGCGACTTTTGTGGCATCTTCTAAAATTTGCTCTGTAGGATTTCCTTTTAATGTTCCGTGAATCAACGCTGCCATAAATGCATCACCGCTTCCTACTCTTTCCTCTATTTTATCTGAATGGTATTGTTGCGAAATCAAAAGTTTTTCATCAGTATATAAAGTCGCAAAATAATTTACCGCTTCGCCACTCGTGAATCGGAATGTATTTGCTATCGTTTCAACATTGGGATACATTTTCTGAATTTCCGATGCCGATTTTTCTGCTTGTTTTAAAAGATTTTCATCATCAGAATTTCCATTCAATTCATATTCAACAGGAATATGCAGAAATTGCTGAACAGACCAGATATTTCCCATCAGAACATTCACCAAAGGCATCATATGTTTTATTTTATCTGAAGGATTTTTGTCTTGCCAAAGTGCAGCACGATAATTTAAATCAAGAGAAACCTGAATGTTTCTTGAAGCTGCTTCCTTCATTAAATCCAGACATTTGATGTAAGCTTTTTCACTTAAAGCAGGTGTAATTGTACTGATATGCATCCATTTCACCTCTGAAAACACATCATCTAAATTGAAGGCGTCAAAATCCGACTGTGTAAAAACCGATGGAAAACGGTCGTAAATTACCGATGTATTTTGCATATCACCATCCGAAGAGAGGTAAAAAGTTCCGATTCTGCCTTTACTTTTCTCGGCAAGTACCTCGATTCCTTTATTTTTCAGCTGAGATTCCAATTGGATTCCCAGGAAATTTTCAGGCAGAGCCGAGAGAAATTTTACCGGGTTTTTCCAGTGCGCAAGAGCTGTGGCAACATTATATTCTGCACCACCCACAAAGATTTTCACTAACTGGTTATTCATCCAGTTTCCATTAGAATCCGGAGCAAAATGTAAAAGCAATTCTCCGAAACAAAGTATTTTACCTGACCTTGAATGTTGCATAATCATTTAAAATCTAAAATAGTTTTTGGTATTATTAAAACAAATATCCTGAATGATGCTTCCCACCCATTGTTCATCATCCGGAAGTAGCCCGGCTTCCATTTCGCTGCCGAAGATATCGCAAAGCAATCTTCTAAAATAATCGTGTCTTGAAAAAGACAGAAGACTTCGTGAATCTGTGAGCATTCCAATAAAAGTGCTGATAAGTCCAATATTGGAAAGTGTGTTTATTTGCTTTTTCATTCCCTCCATTTGATCTAGAAACCACCATGCTGCACCTAACTGTATTTTTGATTTAATTCCGGCTTCATTAAAATTCCCAACGAGCGTTGCCAATACTTCATTGAAAGACGGATTAAGGTTATAAACTATCGTTTGGGTAAGTTTCCCTGCAGTATTCAGTTCATCGAACATCATGCTCATTCTTTGGGCAAAATACTGTTCACTAATGGCATCATAACCGGCATTAGTTCCTATCGTATTCAGCATTATTGTGTTATTATTCCGTGTGGCTCCTATATGAAACTGCTGAACCCAGTTTTTTTCGGCATACATTTTACAAAGCTCTTTCAAAAGATGGCCAGACAAAGCTTCTGGATCTGAAAATGACTTTTTATTTCCAGTTAAAAATTCTTTGAATTCATTTTCTAAGGCAGTACTCCATTTCTTAGTATCAGGAAAATATTCCAATCCATGATCGGAAATCCGAGCTCCGTTTTCATGAAAGTACTGAATTCTTGAATAAAGGGCTTCCAGTAAATCTGAAGTCGATTTTATATTAATTTCACTAACCTTCTCCAATTTTTTAATCTGACGGAGGTAGTTCTCAGTGTTTATTATATTAATATAACTGTCCGGACGGAAGGTAGGGAGAACCCGAGTGGTAAAAGAGCTATTTTTTATTGTCTTATGATATTGAAGATTATCAGCAGGATCATCTGTTGTACAAAGAGTTTCCACATTAAAATTTGTAATGATGGATTGTGGTAAAAATCCAGGCATTTGGAGATTATCATTCATCTTATGATATACGGAATCTATATTTTTTAAGGATAAGTATTCTTTAATCCCAAATGGATTATTCAGCTCCATATGTGTCCAATGAAACAGTGGATTGCGGAGTGTGTAAGGGACAACTTCTGTCCATTTTCTGAATTTTTCTTGATCAGATGCATCCCCGGAAATAAATTTTTCTTCAATTCCGAAATTCCTCATCGCTCTCCATTTGTAATGATCCCCATCCAGCCAGATTGCTGTGGGAGATCTGAAGTTTTGATTTTTTGAGATGACATCCGGCTCCAGATGATTATGATAATCAATGACCGGCATATCTTTCGCATACCCAAAATATAAATTTTCTGCGGTTTTAGAACGTAGAAGAAAAGATTCGCTGAAAACATCTTTGCGATCTACAGTTTTAATATTGGTCATGTTTATTCAGTTCATTTACTATTAAAAAAACAGGGTCTTAGGCAATAGCTATTGACAAAAAGACCCTGCCAACTAACTGTATATTTTATACTCCGCTGAAAGCACTGAAACCTCCATCAACAGGAACTAAAGCGCCTGTAATAAAGCTTGCTGCATCTGAACAGAGAAATTGTACAATACCATTAAGCTCTTTTGCTTCTCCAAATCGTCCCATTGGGGTTTTAGCAATAACCTTTTTACTCCTGTCCGTTAAAGATCCATCGGGATTTAATAAAATCGCACGGTTCTGGTCTCCTATAAAAAATCCGGGAGCAATAGCATTTACACGAATTTTATCACCATATTTTATAGCTAAATCCGAAGCCAGCCATTGTGTGAAATTGGTAATTGCAGATTTAGCCGCGGAATATCCTGCCACTCTTGTGATTGCAGAATATGCCGCCATTGATGAAATATTGACAATACTTCCGCTACCCCGTTCTGCCATTACTTTTCCGAAAACATAGCTGGGATAAACAGTTCCGTTGATATTAAGGTTTGTTACCTCATTCCATCCTTCAATATTCATGTCTAAAAAAGACTGGTCTGGAGAAAGAGTTGCTGCTGGAATATTTCCACCAGCTATATTAAGGAGAATGTCAATCTTCCCGAATCTTTCAATGATCTTCTTTGAAGCTATTTCCAGGTTTTCGATATTCATAACATTGGCTTCCACAGCAAAAGCATCACCACCTGATTCCTGAAGTTCTTTGACGCAGGCATCTAAAGTTGCCTGTTTTCTTCCCAACGCAACCACTTTTGCCCCGGCTTCAATAAAGCTTTTAGCAAGGCTACTTCCCAGAACCCCTGAGGCACCGGTGATCACTGCTACTTTATCTTTTATACTAAATATTTCGTTCATTTTAACTTTTTAGAATTAATTACAAACTGTAGCTTTATTTTTTTTCCAATTCCATCTGTACACTTGCCATTACCCCTTCGATCTGTCCTAGGGCCAGCATTCTTCCCAAAAATGAATATCCTGGATTGTAGCCTTTATCAATATCATCTGTCAAAAGCCTTCCATGATCAATGCGCATTGGAAGGTCCGGATTTTCTTTTTCAAATATTCGAACAACCTCAACGATTTTTCCTCTTCCTTCCAAGTGATTTGCTTCTATAAAATCTCCATTCGGAAATACATTGGTACTCCTCAGGTGGACAAATTTTGTGCGTGAAGCATATTTCTGAGCTAATTTCGGAACGTCATTCTGAAGTCCTGCACTTAAGGAACCCGTACAAAACGTAAGCCCGTTATGAGGATTGTCAACGGCGTTCAAAAACCAGTCAATGTCTTCTTCACATGTTATAATTCTTGGTAAACCTAATAATGAAAATGGGGGATCATCGGGATGTACACACATCTGAATATTGTACTCTTCACATACGGGCATGATTTTCTCAAGGAAGTATTTCATATTTTCACGAAGCTGATCTTTACCAATTCCGTCATATAGTAACAATAGCTTTTTAAAAATAGCTACAGGATTCTGGTCATCTTCCTTAATGTTTCCATTTACAAAGCCTTGAGTTTTCACAATGACCGAATCAATCAAATCATTGTTATCCTTATCAGTAAGGGTATTTTTGAGTTCTCTTACTTTATCAAGAATTTCTGAGCTATATTCTTTTTCTGCACCTTCTCTTTCAAGGATATGTATTTCAAAGTAGGCGAACTTAGCCTTATCAAAATACAATGATGATGAACCATCCTCCCATTTATGGTAAAGGTCTGTACGGGCCCAATCGAGAACGGGCATAAAATTGTAACAAACAGTTTTAACTCCTGCTTTTCCTAAATTTCCGAGGCTAATGATATAATTTGCTATTAAATGGTCTCTGTCCTCTCCTCCGTATTTGATAGATTCGCTCACAGCAAGGCTTTCAACTACAGACCAACGGAGTCCGAAACTTTCTATATATTCTTTATACTCATTAATTGCTTCTAACGGCCATATTTCCCCGTTTGGGATATCATGAAGTGCAGAAACAATACCCTGGACGCCTATCTGACGGAGCATGTTTAATTTTATGTTGTCTTTTTTACCGAACCAACGCCATGTTTTTTCCATATTCTCTATAAATTATTTTCATTAAACAAAGCAGGTGTTTTTAAGGACACCTACTTTGCTTCTTAATATGAATGTGAAAAATTAAATTAATTGTAACCTGGATTTTGATATTTAGCTTTTATATCCGCAGATACTTCCATTGCATCAAGTTGTCCCTGAGGAATAGGTCTGAGATAATGATACGGTAGTATCGTTCTGGTAACTGTCTCTGGGGTGTGATTTCCATATGAAGCTCCGCCGATCTGATAGGTGGCTGCATATTCACTCCATTTTTGAGTACGTACAAGATCATACCATCTGTAAAACTCACCATAATATTCACGTGATCTTTCTGCAAGGATATAATCAATGGTAATATTCGAAGGTGTTGCCGCAATCATTGCCGCACTGTTATCTGCCGTATAAGCAGCATTCTGAGCATTGTTAAATTTCCATTTGCCTGCACGGGCACGGATTACATTAATAAGATCTTTGGCTGTCATTGCTCCTGTAGCTCCTTTCACAGCCGATTCTGCTGCAATAAAATAGAATTCTGAAAACTTCGCTACACTGAAAGGACGTGTTAAAGATGCATTTGGATATCCTAAGCCGTTCGGATCATCGGTACGGTAAGTTCCTATTTTCCATAAACCAGGATACACGATTCTGCTGATCCCATTTGGAGCAATAACCCAATCTGCTCTTCCGGCTAAAGTTCCTGCTCCTACACCGTTTTGTCCCGCTCCAGAAGGATATGCAGGAGTCTGCGTATCATCATTAAGGAAACTAAGGATAGCGCCCCCCGGTTGTACAGGTAAATTGTTTGCGTTATATAACACTGGTACACCCGTAAGACCGGTCCCGTTTTTATTCCAGTTTCCTCTGTATGTAGTAACAAAGGTACCATCGTAACGCGAGTCATTGGTTTTATCGGCAAATGTATTTTTAATAACCCCCAGGGTAGGACACATACGAACCCATGGACGCCCGAAGGGCTGAGCCGCTTCACGTTGCACTGGACTTACAACATCTGCCCCTGCCCAGGCTGTTGTTTTACTGCTTTTTATGGCAGTATAATTCCATGTCTGCATCCACGCTGCAAAATTATCCGGAGCCCAACCTGACCCAAACCCTACAGGATCTCCTTCGTTATAATATGTACTTGACTGCGTGTGATCTGCATACAGCATACATTCGTTGTTTCTGTCATTAGAACCCACATTTACATCGTAAAAAGTAGGCTGAAGCCCATAACTTCCGGGGCTGGTAATTCCCGCCATTGCTATATCATATGCTTGCTGGAAATACCATTGGGCATTATGACCATCAGGGTCACTCCTTGAAACTTCAGGATAAGTAGGAATATTGTTCGGATTCTGCAGCCACCATCCATAAGTAAGATAAGCTTTTGCCAAAAATAATCTCGCTACGTTCTGTGTCACTCCTCCCGTTACCCGTGGTGATACAGGCAAGGTTTCAATTGCTTTTTTAAGATCAGGAAAAATAGCTTTTGTATATACTTCAGTAACAGTGTTTCTTGCGGAAGTTGTAGCAGGTAAAGTATTAAACTTTAATTCCCCGGCACCCAGATCCAATGGAACTCCTCCATATGTCTGAACCAACATAAAATAATCGAACCCTCTGAAAAATCTGGCTTCAGAAATCATTGACTCTGCAATTCCGAATCCTGGTCCCTTTTCTATAATCCCATTGGCAGTATTAATATAAGGAAAAACCGATCCCCAGATCATACTGGTCGGGAAAGTATTGGAATTAATATTACCGTTTCCTGACATATCAAGTTCTTTGAAGTTACCATCTGCACTTTGTGCCCAGGTAGATTCATCGGTTCCATTCTGACAATTGCTCATAAAGTATCCGTTACCATAGAGCAATCGTAACTGTCTGTACAGGGAAGTAAAACTCTGGTTGATTCCATCCGGCGTACTAAAGTAGTCAACAGTGTATGTTGATCTTGGCTGTTCATCAAGAATTTCATTACATCCTGTAAATGTTAATGATAAAAAGATTGCTCCTAATATCAGTTTTTTGTTAAAATTTATCATGACTGTACAGTTTTAAAAAGTTAAGTTAAGTCCCATTAAGTAATTTCTTGTAGAAGGATTATTAGTTCCTATGATTGGCTGACGATTTTGATATCCGCTTACAGCCTGATTTTCATTACCCAAAGAATTAGGTTCCGGATCCATTCCTGAAAATTTATGATAAGGAGAGAATAGGACAACCGGATTGGTAACTGTAAAGTAGATTCTCAAACTGGTAATTTTCAAATCTTTCAGGAAGTCCTTATTGACATTATACCCTAAAGTAATCGTTCGGAGTTTGAGATAAGATGCGTCAAACATTGCCAGTGTAGAAGAATATTTTGGATTATCCCCACTTAAGTGACGTCCAGGACGCGGAAAATAAGCATCTGTATTATTTTCTGTCCAATAATCAACATCAACATTATTGCCACGACCTGTTAATCTGTTAAGATAACCTGCAGATCCATATATTGAACTTATCAGAATTCCCCCATGTTGAAAAGCACCCACGGTACTTAGCTCGAAATTTTTGTACGCAAAGCGCATATTAAATCCTCCCTGAAACTTCGGAGCTGTGTCAAAAATCTGCCTGTCATCGGGTCCAATTGCTCTTATAGGAGTACCATCCGGGTTATAACCTCCTGTGTAAAGTACCTTAATAGAGCCAACTACATCACCAGAAGTTCCCGGCTCCAAAATACTCTGATAAGGATCACCTGCCTGCCAAAGACCTACATATTGATAATCATACAATGAATTTATATTATGTCCTACAAACCATAAGTTATTTACATCACGTGTAGTTCCGGAGGCAAGAGATAAAATTTTATTTCTGTTAGTATAAAAATTAGCACCTGCTTCCCATGTAAATCCGTCAGGGTTGTCGATTATAACGCCATTAACACTAATTTCGAAACCCTTATTTTCCGTCTCTGCAACATTGGATATAATAGATCCTATAGCCGTTGATGATGGAAGGTTTTTCTGAGTTAAAAGATCAAAAGTATGTGTTTTGTAATATTCCACACTACCTGTAAGGCGATTATTAAATAATCCAAAATCCACCCCGTAGTTTTGTGTTTTTGAATATTCCCATCCAAGATTAGGATTCGGAGCCTGGCTTACATAAACTCCCGTACTGTTTGTAGTCCCAAAATTGTAAGGAGTAACAGTAAGTGCCCCCAACGTAGAATATGGATTCACTGCCTGGTTGGATGTTTGGCCCCAACCTGCTCTAAATTTAAGAAGATTAAGTATTTTAATATTCTTCATGAAAGCTTCATTAGTAACGTTCCATCCCAATGATAGTGCAGGATAGGTATGCCATTTATTACCGGGGGCAAGTCTTGAAGATCCATCAGCACGAAGAGTTGCAGTCAGCATATATTTGTTATTAAATGTATACATTACTCTTCCCATCGCTGAAAGCAGGCCGGTCTGCCAATATATTTGATCCTCCGGCCTCACTGTAATATCTGCCTGTGGAGATTGCCCTAAATTATAATATTGAAAAAAATCCGCCGGAACATTTTTCGCGCTCATATAAGAACTCGTATATCTATTTCCTTCAGCGGAATACAATGCTACGGCATTTATTTTATGCTTACCAAAAGTACGGTCATATGTTAAGAGATTTTCTAAAACCCAATGATAAGTCTGATTATTTCCTCTCCCTGCAGAAGATGGTCCTGCTGGATTGGTATTAAACACTCCAACTCCCGTATAGTTTCCACTGTTTGAGGTACGATAATCCAAACCTACATTTAATCTGTATTTTAATCCAGTCACCGGCAGATTTAATTCGCCATAGAGATTATTATACGATGCAAAAGATTTCGTTTCATCAATATATTTATCACCTAAATTTTCTAAATTCTTACGGGTATAAATCCAGCTCTGATCAATACCTCCTGCCGTGCTCATTAAAGTTTTCAAACTTCCATCAGCCCTGTAAGGACTAGCAATTGGAGAGTATCCCAAAACTGCTCCAGGATTTACTCCATTTCCTTCTGATACAGAATAATTGGTATTAGTGGTAAATCCGAATCGGAAAGCTTTACCCACTTGTTGGTCAATGGCTGTACGTAAGGCAAATCTCTCATAACTTTGGAGAGGAATTAATGCATTTTGTTTAAAATATGACAAGCCCACATTATAATTTCCCCCTTCAGTACCTCCTGAAACACCTACATCGTGGCTGGTTATCATTGCCGGCTTATAGTATAAATCCTGCCAGTCTGTATTGGTATTGTTATTCTCATCGACACCATTAGTATATAATGGAGTCGTATTACCAGCAGGAATAGCATAGGCACGAAGCTGAGCAAACTTTGGTCCATCCATCATCGGATATTTCGAAAACAAAGTCTGTACTCCTGTAAAGGTATTGTAGGTCAACTTGGGCTTTTGACCTTTAGATCCCCTATTCGTGGTTACTAAGATAACACCATTCGCACCTCTTGATCCGTAAATTGCCGTTGCCGATGCATCTTTTAAAATATCAATGCTCTTAATATCACTTGAACTGATGTCTCCTAATGATCCGACAAAAGGAATTCCGTCTAAAACAATTAATGGGTTATTATCTCCTGTAAGTGATCTGGTTCCCCTTATGCGGATCTGCATTGCGGCTCCCGGTTTGGTAGAGGTTTGAGAAATATCAACACCTGCTGTTCTTCCTTGTAATGCCTGGGTAATATTTGCAGATGGTACCTCTCGTAATACATCTCCTTTTACAGAAGCAACAGATCCTGTAACAGATTCTTTTCTTTGTGTACCATATCCAATAACAACAACTTCATCTATCTTTTTCTCTTTTGTTACCGTATCTTTTTTAACCTGGGAATAAACCACGCCTGAGGGTAGTAAAGCCATTGCAAAAAATAGTGCAGCTTTATTACTACCAAAATAAAATCGGCTCATAATTATTATTTTTGTGTGTTAGGTTTTAATAAAAGGCTATTAATAATTAGAGTGGTAAAAACCTTAGTGTTTAGCAGCCTTTTATTATGTATTATATATGCATATTTACAATGGCTTCAAACAACTCCTGTTTTCCACTTTTTGCTTGAGGTTCACCTATTTCATGGGCAATTCTCTGAAGGTCTTCCAATGTAAGAGAGCCATTTTCAAAAGCCTTTCCATTTCCATTATCAAAAGAAGAATAACGATTCGTACGTAATTTGTTATAATCTGAATTCTCAAGAATGTCAGCTGCTGCCAAAAGTCCTTTGGCAAAAACATCCATTCCTGAAATATGGGAGATGAATAAATCTTCAGCATCTGTAGAATTTCTTCTGATTTTAGCATCAAAATTTACCCCGCCATTTCCCAGTCCTCCTGCAGGAAGAAGTACCAACCAAGCCTGAACCATATCATAATAATCAATTGGGAACTGATCAGTATCCCACCCATTTTGATAATCTCCTCGGTTGGCATCGATGCTTCCTAAAAGTCCAGCATCTACTGCAACCTGAAGCTCGTGCTCAAAAGTATGTCCGGCAAGGGTTGCGTGGTTAACTTCAATATTTAATTTAAAATCTTTATCCAATCCATAATGTCTTAAAAAGCCAATTACTGTTTCAGAATCGTAATCGTACTGATGCTTGGTAGGTTCCATCGGTTTTGGTTCAATTAAAAAAGTTCCTTTAAAACCTTGCTGACGGGCATAATCTCTTGACATTGAAAGAAAACGCGCTAAATGATCTTTTTCACGCTTCATATCCGTGTTTAAGAGACTCATATATCCTTCTCTCCCACCCCAAAAAACATAATTTTCTCCGCCTAATGCAATGGTTGCATCGATAGAATTTTTAACCTGAGTTCCCGCGCAAGCTACCACATCAAAATTTGGATTGGTAGATGCACCATTCATATATCTTTCATGTGTAAAAACATTAGCTGTTCCCCATAAAAGTTTAATTCCAGTTTCTTTTTGTTTTTCTTTTGCGTATTCCACAATGGCCTGAAGGTTTTTTTCATAGTCTTTCCAGTTGTTGGCAGGATCTACTAAATCAATATCGTGAAAACAATAGTAGTTGAATCCCATTTTAGACATAAATTCAAAGCCAGCATCCATTTTTTTCATAGCCCTTGTAAGGGTATCATCTCCCATGTCCCAAGGGTGATGAATTGTCGGTCCTCCAAACGGATCACTTCCATTTGCACATAAAGTATGCCACCAGGCCATTGCAAAGCGTGTCCATTCTTTCATAGGTTTTCCCATGATTATTTTGTCTTCATCATAATATCGGAATGCAAGCGGATTTCGACTTTCTTTTCCTTCAAATTTTATCTTTTCGATACCTTTAAAAAATTCTTTTGTTTCTGTTAAAGTGTTCATATTTATTTGATTATTTTTTATTTGTTTTAAATTTGGCGTAAGGATTCTCTTCTCACTGATTAGAAAGACTCAGTGAGTACCTACCTTATAAGGCTCTGGTGTAAGTGTCTAGATTATTTCGTTAAGATGACTTTTCCATCTGGCATAAGCTTCAAAATATTGTTCTTGTTTTTCATGTTCAGGTTCTATCACTGCTATTCTCTCAAGTGAATAAAACGCTTCTTTAGAATCTGAATAAAAATTTATTCCCATTCCTGCAGCTCTTGCAGCCCCAACAGCTCCATCGGTGTCATAAAGCTCAATGACCGCATTACTGATACTGGAAAGTGACTGACGAAAAATTGAACTCAAAAACATATTTGCATTCCCTGCACGGATTACCTGAATATCCATTCCAATATGTCTCATGATATCCATTCCGTACTCATAAGAAAATACAATACCTTCCTGCGCTGCACGCAGAATATCTCCTTTTGTGTGTATATTGAAATTAATTCCATGAATCGAACAACTTGTATCTTTATTTTCCAAAACTCTCTCTGCACCGTTTCCAAAAGGAATGATGCTTAGCCCTTTTGAGCCAATTGGTGAAAGGGAAGCCATGTCATTCATGTCTCCATAAGAAGAAAGGGAAGTCGCAAAGTTATGTTTCAACCAGGAATTTAAAATTCCCGTTCCATTAATACAAAGCAAAACACCTAGTCTGATTTGCTCAGCTGTATAATTAACATGAGCAAATGTATTAACCCTGGATAACCTATCGTACTCAAGCTGATCAAGAACGCCATAAACGACACCTGAAGTTCCTGCTGTAGAAGCAATTTCTCCCGGATTGAAAACATTCAGGGAAAGGGCATTGTTGGGTTGATCTCCCGCCCTATATGAAATTGGTGTACCTTCTTTTAGACCTAATTCCCGAGCTGCCTCTTTAGACACTGTTGCCTGAATACCAAATGTTGGTACAATTTCTGGAAAAAAGCTTTTTGGAATACCATAATAGTTAATTATATCTTCAGAAATGCAATGATTTTTAAAATCCCAGAAAACTCCTTCAGAAAGACCTTCGATTGTTATTCCAATGTGATTGGAAAGTCTCATTGCGATATAATCTCCGGGAAGCATAATTTTATCAATTTTATCAAAAATTTCAGGTTCATTTTCCTTCACCCAGGCTAATTTTGAAGCGGTAAAGTTTCCTGGTGAATTCAAAAGATGTGACAGGCATTTTTCTTCGCCTATTTCTTTGAATGCCTTCTCCCCGTATGGAACGGCACGGCTATCACACCAAATAATAGAAGGTCGCAAAAGATTTTGATCCTTATCTACTAAAATCAAACCATGCATTTGCCAGGTAATCCCAATTCCTTTTATATCTTCTGCATTGATTCCGGATTCATGCATTACAGCTTCGTGGGCTAATTTCAAATTTAACCACCAATCCGAAGGATTCTGTTCAGCCCAACCCGGATTGACAGCTATAATTTTCATCTCCTTTTTTGGAGAAAAGTCTGATGCAATAATCTTTCCACTGGATGCCTCAATGAGACAAACTTTTACGGAAGAACTGCCAATGTCATATCCTAGTAAATACATAATTCAAAAAAAGGTATTGGTATTATTTTATTAGTCTACTGTTATTTTTCTTGTACACTTTAGCATCAAACCTGTAATATCTTGCCGCCCGATGGGAAACATTGGTCTCTATCTCTTCAAGAGGTATGATATAACTGAAGGATGAAATCTTTTTATGAAAATTCTTAATATCAATCTGTTTTTCACTTAAAGCACTATACAGTTGATAGAGCTGTCTTATCGTAAATTTCTTGGGCAGCAATTCAAAAATAATAGAAAAGTCGGATTCTATCCATTTTCTGATTTCTATCAATGATTCGCTGATAATTTTATTATGATCAAACGGCAGCGATGGTACCTCATCTATTGGATGCCAGTCTACTGTACTATATTTTGTGCTGTTTATTTTATGATCTATTTTGCAAAGAGATAAATATGCTACGGTGATTATCCTGTCTATGTCATATTTATATTCTTTGTTCATCCAACTTATATCATCCTTACTGCTCGCACGTAAAGGATCTGCAAAGCATTTGAACTGCTTAAGTACCATTTTTTTAATCCCTGTTAATTCATGTAGAACTCTTTGTGCTGCATCATCAACATCTTCATCACTAAATATCAGGCTCCCTGGTAATTTTTTCTGTCTTTCCAAAGGAAGTTCAGCAATATGGCGTTGAACCAATAAAATGTTGAGTCGGTTATCGTAATCGAATCCGAAAACAACACAATCAACAGAAACATAAGTATGAATAAAGTTTGGGCTCATTAATTGTTAACATTTACGTAACATCACAAATATAAAAATTCAGTCGAATAAAAAAAATAAAAATTGCACTAAGCATTGCTTATCAACATATTACATATCGATTTTTAATGATAAGAATACCGTAAAAAATATGATAAGGTTATCATTAAATTTACACCTATTAAGATTCCAAAGCATACAAAAACAAATAATTATAAATTGCTATTACAAAAATTCTTAGGTTATTTTTTTAGTTTTTATTATGATAAGAGTTTTGGAAAAGGGCAGATTATTTTTTTTAAAAAAAGTGTAAAATCAACACTTTTAAATACTAAAAAGTGACAATAAAAACGATTTTATTTTACCATTTCTGCATACAAGACTCCGTATAATTATAAAAAAAGGAAATTCAACTTAAAAAATTAATTGTTTTTTAGACTAAAATACACCACATAATGTATGAGAAAAGTCTCGTCAATGATTTTTATATTGTAAATGATTTTCTAAACATTTTTAGTTGATAAGCTTAAGAAAGTTCATAATTAATAATATGATTAAGAGTAAGTCTTTCTAACATTAGCCTGGTCTTGTACCTATTCAATATTATTTTTCATTCGAATCACAAGCAATAGTATGGCTATTGATCAAAAGCCCTCTCAATAACTTAGACATTTAAAATTAAATGGTCACAGTTTCATCAATACAAACAATGTGAAGTGTTTTCAATACACTGATGCTTTAGAGTAAGTCCTCAAGTGTGTTTCATTAAATATTCTTTTTGTTTCCTATATTGAGAAAATGGGAAGTTGTACTCTTGTAATTACTCTATTTTTTTTTATATTTACGCTCATTTAGTAAATTGAATTAACAATAAAACTGTTTATTTTTGGAACTATTTTAGGAAAGATTAGATATTTGTAAAATTAAAGATTTACAAAAAGAATTGGATTAAATATGAGTAATCAAAACAGTAATTGGATTAAGGGGAAACCAAAAAAAACGAGTAACTATTGGGAAGATGAATGACAAGAATTAAGGAATAACGCAATGTTATTTACTGTTACCCACCCATTATCAATCCATAGAAAAACCTAATCCTCCAATTATCACTTATTAAAACAATCCTTACTCAGCGGACGGATATGCCTGAAAAGCCTTCAGGAAAAAATAAAACTCATTTTTGATTGAGTCTCATGGTTATAGTTTGATCCCCGGCCACAGCCGGGGATTTTTTTATAAAAAAGAAGCCCTTCTAAACAGAAAGGCTCGGAAAGACAATAACATAGTTTTTATAAATTCTCAAGTAAAGCTTTCCAAACAACAGGAAGCTAATAAAAAACCTGGAAACTAATGAAAATATTGGGCAAATCATCTATCAAAGTGTTTGAAGATAATTACGTCTTGGTTACAAACAACCAAATGGCGCCACTTAAGACAAGTGACGCCATTTTTATTTACTTTAATAATACTTACCAGATTGGTATTTTTCAAAAATAGATCAAGTACGAACAGTACTATTTAAGCAATATTCTTAAAAGGCCTAGTTCATCGCTATGAATTTGAACTTGAACAATTGACAGGATGTACCATAATAATCCCAAAGTCGCAAGTTCGAATTCCCATCCATGGTACAGTCGGGCACATCCCAGCCACGAGTAGCATCTACCTTTGATAGAATTTTGTAGTAGCCATTAGCTACAGCCACTACCTGCCAGGCCTGCGCATCATTACCATAGTTCTGCCAGAGCCGGATTGAAGTTCCCAGTGTATTGCTATTACTGGCTAGATCAATACAGCGATTTGTTGCGCTGGCTTTAGACACAAAGCGCCAGTAGCCATTGCCTGCATCAATGGCTATCCACTGCTGCGCTGCAGCACCATTCCTCGTCCATGGTCTTAACACTGCGCCATTGGTATCCTCTCCTGATTTTAGATCAAGTACTTTATTGGCGTCGGTCTGAAACTCGATCTCGTAAATACCATTATTAACCAGACTAGTTGCATTGCAATTTGCAACAGGATAGTTGGAGGCCGCATATTGTTGAAACCACTGTTTGCTTGGGGCAGCGCAGGCTTCCCAATTGTTACTAAAGGCCGTTCCAGCATTAGGGTCGCCCTTGTGGAGCAGGTCATCCGGGGCAAGGAGGTTCCAACTCACATTGCCTGATTGATCCGCGATATATTTTAGATTCGCACCAAATCCGTTTCCGCCTGCCGTACCGGTTGTGCCAATACCGAATGTACCATATCCCTGAGGCGCCCAGTCGGTTTCGGTAATGGCGATCGGAGCAATGTCTGCAATCGGTTTAACATTGGTATTCCAGCCATTTTGAAAGGACTGATAATTGTTGACACCACCCCAGTAACCTGGGTAGATATGAACGGCATAGCCAATATTACCGCCTGTGATTGGATTGGTAACGTAACCTTGGTAATGCGATTGCCATCCCGTGCCTGGTATCCAGCAGACATTATTTGCACCATTGTTACGAATGATATTGACCAATGGCTGGAAGAAATTTTTAAGCGCCGCAAAATGTTCGTTTCCTGTGGTACCCCATACCCCATTTGTGCCAAGGATTTCAACAGGTTCATTGGCCAACTCAAACATCACATTGTCAGCATTTTTTAAGCCCGGATGTTGCGACAAAAATGTCCATACGGTTTTAAGGTAACTATGATAGGCATCGTTTACAGCAATGCGATTTGGACATACACCCGGTGGGCGTAGGATGACATACATTCCTCGGCTCCGGGCATGGTCGATCAGTGGGATAATCACCTGATTCGTATAAGTTACCAAGCGGTTATAATTGAATCTTGAGATATCGTTCTCTGGGATAGATGGGCCGGGATCATTGGTCCAATAAGGATCGATATGGAGGCGAATATAATTGAGATACCAGCCATCAGCGGTGCTGCTGAGCTTGTCAATGACTGCTTTGTTATAATTCAAAGCTCCTTGTACATTGTAATTGTCCCAGGTACAGTAACCAGAATTGGCGCCATATTGACAGCCATTGAACCAGGGACTGGGTGTTATGGCAACCCCATGTAAGACAACATTATTGCCGCAGGGATCCTTGAGGTTCCTGCCACCGACATGCAGGGATGGTGTCACTGCCAATGCAGATGCATTGGCTCTTAGGTTTCTTTCAGATTCTTCTGGTAAAGTTTTTTCTTCCATCCTGGAGCAGTTGGAAAGAATGGTTAACAGAAAAACCAGAAGTAACCACATTTTGTTTGTTCTCATAATTTAAATATTTAAGGGTGATTCATAATTTATTTTTTTTACCATCGATGCCCGACTCCAATCGTGCGCAGGAATGTTAGACAGATATGTGAAATTTAATCTTAATTGGATTGTTGTAATTACCAGACTTAGAAAATTCTGGATAGAGGAATTAACGTCCTTATACCGCACCAATTTCTTGGGAGGCATACTAAAAAATACACGTAAGCATGAGATTGTGAAAATTCGAATTTTCATTAATAACAATTATTAGTTTATTATAAAAATATGTAAATTATTAAATATAAAACAATGTTTTATTAAAAATTAACACAAAAAACTCATATCATAAATAAAATAATTAATAGATAGTCACAATACTTTATATAGCGGGGAAAATAAAAGGATCTTATCATAAATTTCATTAAGATGTTAATCACAAAAAGATGAAATAACTATTTACTTTGCTAAAATTTTATTCATTAGCTCAAAAAAAACTCGCAAAAAAAATGAAATTTTATAATATTCATCTTCAAGTCAAGATGTAATGTGTAGATATGTAAAGTTTACAGATATTGATATAATAAATGAAGTAAGGAGCATTTGTTTCCTATATTGGAGTGGTGTTTCACCACAACTGTCATAAACTTACTAACTTTTAGAGAAAAACAATGTTGCTGAACTGAATATTTGTAAGCATTATCACATTTTTGAAGTCGTAGAAATTCATGCCCTAATCTGCTAAAACCTCTTTGCAAAGAATCATAACTGCAGAACTTTCCCAACTTGTGTTCAGTCTTCACCCTAATAGAAAATGCATATAAAAATGGCGTCACTTAAAGATAAGGACACCATTTTTTATATTTAAATTGATAACCAATTAACAATCCATTTTTTCACTGATTTTTTTAATATTATTTCTTTATTAGCTCAATCGCATCCTTAATTCCACCACCTGCAACTTCAAAGAAAGATGGACCTGCCAAGAGATATACTTTTTCCAGTTTTTTTGTTTTGGAAAGGTTATGCTCTCTTAAATAGATCTCCGAACGATTGGCCAAAACAATACCTTTAACCACGTTTCCGGCTACCAGAGCTGTTGGAGAATCAATTCCTGCATCTTTTAAGTCACTGGCAAAGGCAAAGTTGGTCACATCTAATCTCAAAGCTTCCCTTGTCGCAACCTCTGCTACTGAAGTCATCAATTCCGGAGTGAAATTGTTACGATCTCCCAAACCAATTAACAATAGTTTTTTCGCTGACATAGAACCTACAGGAGGCGTAATCAATAATGTTTCCAAAGCATGTCCATTAAACTGACCTGATTGTCTTATTTTCGTGAATTCGCCTTTCAGAGCTTCATCCAAATGTACCAAACCATTTAAGTTTGCTGGCAAAGCCTGAGCACTGTGGATGTCGTTATCTGTATATTCGAAAACACAGGCAACCTGAAGCTGAGCATTGGCGGAAGATGGCCCCTGAACCAATCCTATCATTGAAATTCCGTCAACTGAGCCCCAATTTTTGGATGTTCCAATGGCTGTGGTTTTTGCAGACACATTAGCCCTAGTTGTATTCGTTTGTGCAAATGTTAGGGTTGAAAATGCTAATCCTGCAATTAATAATGATTTGCTAATGGTATTTCTTTGGGTATTTTTCATAATATTTATGTTTTCAAGTTTTTTAACAGTTTGTATTGGCTGATTATAATTTTGTTTTATGCTATTCAAAGATAGTTTTAGAACTGAAACCCGGCATTGATGTGAGATAACTAATATTTTTTTATTCATTTAAAACTGAAGGACAATCCTTGAATCGATAAACGATCCGTCTTTGTCATTTCATTTTGCGGTTCGTTTTATAATTGCCAATAACTTCAAATTTACGTATTGGGTCAATCTGATTTATATACTTTCGTAAAGCTAATTCTGCCGCTGATTTAAAATTCATTATATTATTTCGATATCCCTCTGATCGTTTTTTGAGATTAACCTAGCTGAAATTTTCTATATCAGATGATCCCTGAATTCTTTTTATAATCAACATTCTTAACCGATCCTCATGCTGATCCGCCCATTGGCCTAAAACACCAATCACAGGAATCAAACTTTTACCAAATTCTGTTAAACTATATTCTACTTTTGGAGGTACAACCGGATAAATTTTCTTTGTAATCAATTCGTGATCTTCCAATTCTTTTAACTGAATATTTAAAACCCTTCTTGTGGCATCCGGTATCTTACGTTGCAATTCACTAGGTCTTTTATGCCCTTGATCAATAAACCAAAGCAGACGTATTTTCCATTTGCCGTAAAGGACTTCACCTATCAGATCAAGACCGCAGTTCAGGTTCGGTATTATTTTTCTCTCATACATATTGTAAATTTAAACGTATGTTCGAATTTGTACAATAGGGGAATAATTTATCCCTATGTGAATCGTAATTCCGTACTTGTGCAAACTGTTTTTATACCCCAATTTTGTTCTATAAACAATTCTAAAAATGGAACAATTTAATTTCAACAATGAGTTATCAGGTAAGATTGCCTTAGTAACAGGAGGTACGAAAGGAGCCGGAAAAGCAATTGCAGAAAGGCTTTTACAAGCTGGTGCAACAGTTGTTGTTACTGCAAGAAACGCACCGGACAAAGAAAGCAGCAAGTTGCATTTCATTCCCTCCGATTTAAGTAAGTCAGAAGGCGCGCAAAAAGTAGTCAGCGAAGTACTATCAACCTATGGGAGGTTGGATATCCTGGTAAATAACCTTGGTGCATCATCAACGCCTGCCGGTGGCTTTTCAGCATTGAATGATGAGGATTGGATTTCAACCCTACAAGCAAATTTACTTGCTCCTGTAAGGCTTGACAAGGGATTTTTACCCCAAATGATCGATCGAAAAAACGGTGTTATTATTCACATTGCATCAATACAGGGTAAGCTCCCTTTGTATGATTCTACTTTGCCTTATGCAGCTGCAAAAGCAGGATTAATCAATTACAGTAAAAGTTTATCAAATGAAGTTACGCCAAAAGGTGTTCGTGTACTTACTGTTTCACCAGGATGGATTAGGACAGAAAATACCAAAGTATGGCTGGAAACGATTGCCCAAAACTCTAATATTTCCATTGAGGAGGCTCAACAAGATGTTGTGGATGCACTTGGTGGAATACCTTATGGCAGACCTGCCGAACCGGAAGAAGTAGCTGAATTAGTTGGTTTTCTTGTTTCACCAAGAGCCCATTATTTAACAGGAACAAATTTTGTCATTGACGGTGGAACCATACCCACGATTTAATAACCTCAAAAATAAATAATAATGAACTTACCGAAAGTAGTATCAGATTTAGTAAAAACACAAAACAACTTTGATAGCGTTGCTTATGCAAATTGTTTTTCCGAAACAGCCGTAGTTTATGATGAAGGTAAAACGTACAAAGGACGAAAAGAGATAGAACATTGGATTGCGGATGCCAACGAGCGATACCAAGCTACAATGCAGCCCGTAAGCTTTGAAGAAACAGAAACGGGAAGCGTTTTGAAAGCAGAAGCTTCAGGAAAATTTAACGGAAGCCCTATTGTGTTGAGTTATCATTTAGAAATAGCTGATGAATTGATACAGTCATTGAAAATTACTGGATAAAAAACGGCTAAAAATTTAGCCGTTTTTTAGAATGGCAAACCATTTTTTGAAAGCGATTTTTATCGTTTTTTGAGATTTAGATATTCTATTAGTAACGTTTTTTTGGGGTGCAATATTGAGACATTCAAGAACCATTCGTTCAAATTTAAAATTTCTTCTCCCAATATTGCAAAACCCTTGTTAAAATGCCATTTTATTTCCTGGAGGTTCTTTTTATTTTGTATTTTTACAAAAATCCAACAATATTCCCATAACAGGAACTAAAATGATTGTGATTATAAAAATCCAAAGCCAAGTAAGTAATGCCATTTCACTTGTTTCTGTTTTTAGCTTTATTTGATTTTACTAACTAAATTTTCTTTTAACCACTCTCTAATGGTTGTTCTTGTTGTGCTTTCTTCTGTTCTCGGTTCCGTGTCATAAAGGCCATTGCCAATTGCTGTCAACATTTCTGTTAAAGAGATTGCAAAAGCTTCACTCGTATGATGTTCTACCAATAGTGCTTCTATATAGTCCTCTTTTGAAACTTGTTGAAAACGAATAGGCTTTTCCGTTAATTCACTCATTTGTAGAGCAATCTCATTGTAGCTTATATCTGCCGGACCGTGAACCGTAAATCCCTCAACGCCTGCCCAGGTTTTGTCTATTAAAAATTCTACTGCTTTTGATGCAATGTCTTTTACTGCTATTTGCGATGATTTGTAATTTCCGTCAATAGGTAAGAAAAACGTTCCTGATTTTTTTAGAGAAGCAATCTGATACAAAAGGGTTTCAAAAAATACCGGGCAACGTAATGCTCTTACTGATGCTCCGGATTGGCTGACTATATCTTCGCCTTTGTGTAACGCTGTTATAAGACCTGCCTGCAAATTACTTTCTTTACCGCCGCCTGATAAATAAACAACTCTTTTTGTACCTGCATTTTTAATTGCTTGTGAAGCCACTTTTGCAAAGCTTTCATAATAAATATTTACATCTTCTTGGGTATTACTCTGGGGCACACAAAAATAGAGGGTATCACAACCTTGCAATGCTTTTGTGAATTCATATTCATTTAGCAAAGAACCTGTGGCAACTTCTACTTTTTCTAAAATGTCAGCTGATATTTTTTTAGGATCTCTAACAAAAATTCTAACCTCTTGTTCCCCCTCTACCAATTGTTGCAGAATCATTGAACCTGTATTACCTGTTGGCGTTGTTACTAAAATCATAATTGAACTTTTAATTGTTTAGTGAAGTACAAAGATGATAAGAGTATATTTTGTAAACATTGTCCTATGTTCACATTTTCAAATCTTTGATTTTAATCTACTTAATGTTTGAGGGGTAAGCCCTAAGTAAGATGCAACAATTTTGTTTGATAGTCTTGTCAACAATTTTGTTTGATCTGTCAAAACCCAACGAACTTTTTCTATTGCTTCTAAACCTTGAAAACAATAAATACGTTCTTGGGATTTTATATAGGCTAATTCTAGAATTTGTCTGTAAATAAAGCCAAACTGTGGAACCGTCTTGACCAAATGAAAGTAGTCGTCACGATTTATAACTAACAATTCCGAAGGTTCGATAGTCTGCATAAATTCGAATGAAGGTTTTTGATTGATTAAGCTTGACAGCGCAGTTCCAAAAGCATCTTCAAAATGAAAATATCTTGTGGCTTCCTCTCCTTCTTTATTAACGCTAAAAAGTCGTATGCAACCTTTGTTTACAAAATAGAAATGTTTACAGATTTCGCCTTCTTCCAACAGAAACTCGTTTCTTTTGGTCTTTTTAGATTTGAAATATGAAAAGATATAAGAAA
The DNA here is from genome assembly GCF_018613715.1 of Chryseobacterium sp. ISL-6. GTDB lineage: Bacteria > Bacteroidota > Bacteroidia > Flavobacteriales > Weeksellaceae > Chryseobacterium > Chryseobacterium paludis. The sequence continues at coordinate 1,036,167 of NZ_JAGGPT010000001.1, forward strand.
GTGTCTTATCGTCAATTTCAGTTCTTGATTTAAAATATTTTTCTAATTGTCTATACACTTTAAATGTTTTAGGTTTTATAAAAATAGCAGATAACTGTCAAATTTTCACATTGTATCAATCTTATTTATAACTTTCATAAATTTATTTCTACCACGGCTTTAAAATTTATTATGATCGTTTTTTGATTTTACAATCCTTGTTGTAGAAAATGCAGATAACTCAACACTAATTGTAGAGTCATTGAAAAATATTTTTTCTAAAAACTTAAGATTTTTATTTTGATAAAGTATTTGGGCATTACTATTCCGTTTGCATAATTAAGACCCAGCCATCCGTTAGTATCTTGTTTAAGATAATTTGAAATTTTCTCTTTGAAATTAATTTTTATAATTTGTCTCGAGGACTGGAAGCAACTTTGAGCCATAAGTTATCTTTCTATATTTTTTAAATGATAACAGTAAAGTCTTGTAGAGATTAATCCGTTACAAGACTTTTCCGCAATCAAGGTTAGTTTACAAATTAACCAATTTCTCAGTTATATTAACATTACCTCTCTTAAGATTAAACTGATCAAAGTATTCATACCATCCCCATCTAATCCCAAAGTTTCGAAAGCTTTTGCCAATTCATCAGTTGGGGATTTCCAAATGACAAAGAACTGGTGCTTTATTCCTTGAACAGTATCACTGTCATTTTCACTCATTACTACTACCTCGCCACCCTGCTCAACAAGAGGTTGAGATGAAAGTGCAATTCTTTCAATCGAAACAGTTTCATATGTTAAGTTTAATGTTAGCAGATTACCAAGGTAAACTTTCGCCTGCTTGAGAGAAAGTGCCTGTTGTCCCTTTTTCATCAATCAAGGCTAAAGCAACCCCAGTCTCGGCACCTTGTGCAGGTGTCAATGGCGCTTCATCTGAACCGATAGAAGTTTGTACCCATCCCGGACTTGCAGCGTTTACTTTAATATTGGTTTCCTTAAGTGCATTTGCAAGGAAAACGGTAAATTGGTTCAATGCCGTTTTAGAAGCACTGTACGCATAAGGTTTTAATTGATAAAGCCAATGATTTTCATCGAGATGAGCTCCAAATGAACCAGATACACTGCTGATATTTACGATACGACCCGCGTCACTTTTTTTAATTAGCGGCAACAATGCCTGGGTAAGTTCGACTGTTCCGAAGTAATTGATATCAAAAGTGTCACGAAGTGTTTTCATAGGTACAGATTCCACATTATTGCCGAACCACGCACTGTCAAGAAATACTGCGGCATTATTGATGAGAATATCCAACTTTCCATATTCACGTTCAATGTAGGTTTTTGCATTTTCAATGTCCTGCGAATTACTGATGTCCAGCTTTATAAATTCTACATCCAGAGATTCACCTCGAAGGACTTCTTCAGCATTTTTTCCTTCGGTTTCATTTCTTGCACCTATTAGAACTTTAATATTTTGCTTAGCAAGTTGTCTTACTGTTTCAAAACCAATTCCCTTGTTACCACCTGTAACTAATGCTATTTTTGTCATTTTTAATTATTTTAAAATTATAAGACAAAGGTCGCACTAATGAAGAACTGGTATATAGCGGAATTAAAACCAATCCTTACCAAAATCAAACTTCCAGGTTAAAAAGTGTATTTAATATACTAATCTCTTTTTAGTTTTCGATAATCTGTAGGAGCTATCTTCGTATGCTTTTTGAAAAATGTATTAAAGTGGGAAGGTTCTTCAAAGCCTAATGAATTTGCAATCTCTGCAATATTCCAATTGGTCAGTTTTAGTAGAATTTTTGCTTCCTGTTCGATTCTTGCGTTGATGATATCACTAACGGTTCTTCCTTTTGAAAGCTTCACTTGTCGGTTTAAATAATTGGGATGTAGCGATAAATGTTCTGCAAATTCGCCGGCAGTTTTTAATTTAACAACATCTTGTGAATTGTCTATGGGAAACTGTGATTCCAATAATCTTATAAATGAGCAAGCTATCTCTTCAGTAGTATTGTTTTTCTTGATATAGGACGCTACAGGATCAAGCTTTTGGGCATTGAAAATAAGTTCGAGAAGGTAGTTGCGTTGTAGACTTTCTTTATAATTACCGTTGTCGAGCTTTTCATCGAAAATTTTAGCATAAATATTTGTAAAATTTTCAGCTTGATTATCGGTCAGTGAGTAAATATTTTGTCTGCCTGGTTTGTATATTGGAAATTCTAACAAACGGTGACCACTATTAGTTTTAGTTATAAAATCTTCTTTAAAAATACAGCTTATACCTTTATAAACTCCACTTAATGTATGAATACCAAACGGAATTTTGGAAGTTGTAAATAGTAATGTATTGCCAGTTATCTCAATAGTTTTATCTTCAAATTCAATGCTATATTTTCCTTGTAATAAGGTGGCTGTGTAGAAGGTTTTTCGGGAATAATTGAAGGAAAAAAAATGATTGTTATCTACTTTACTTAAATCGAGAATTTCAAAATTATCAACAAAATTCATCGCGTTTTCTGATGTGTGATTCCCCGTATTTTTAATTGCTATAGTTTTGTCCGATTTAAGTTCCATAATCTAATTTGTTAGTGCTAATTTAACTTAAAAAAACAATTTCTGAGACTTCAAAAGTGTGAAAATGCATTGCAGATGTTCAATTCAGAAAGTTTGATTTCCCCAACGAACTAGGATTTTTTTGACAGTTATTGTGAAGCATTGCTCCAATGTGGAAGAAAGAATGTCTTTTTATACGTAAATCCAGTAAGCATCGCTGTCATCAATAGCATATATGCCAAAGGGTATTTTGTTGGTAGTGAAAAGTAAAGAATTCCCAGAAATCTCAATATTTATATCCTCAAAGACGCCGAGACAATATTGTCAACTTATCTGTTCGCTTTGTTACTTTATTTTTACTACAACCTTTCCCTTTGCTCTTCCACTTGCCACGTGATTTAGAGCCTCATTCGTTTGTGAAAATGGATAAACCTTCTCTACTACAATTTTAATTGTTCCATCTTCAATGAGTTTAGTAATTTGTCCAAGTTGTTTTCCACTTGATTTCATGAACAAGAACTCGTAATCAATACCTTGCCTTTTCGCTTTTTTCCTAACACCGAAACTTAGAAGTGATAATACTGAACGAACGATCCATGAAGCGCCAATTTCTTGTGCAAATGCTGGTGTAGGAGGACCTGAAATAGAAATTATCTTACCTCCTGTTTTTACCACATTTAAGGATTTCTTCAAGGTTTTGGTATCCTGACTATTTAATACCAAATCGTAGTCCTTCAAAATTGTTTCAAAATCCTGCGTTTTGTAATCAATTAAAACATCAGCACCTAATTCTTCAAGCATTGGAAAACTTGCTTTTCCAGCTGTAGTGGCAACAGTAGCGCCTAAATATTTAGCTAACTGAATAGCAATAATACCAACTCCTCCTGACCCTGCCTGTATAAAAACTTTTTGTCCTTTTTTTAATTTCCCTATTTCTACCAAAGCTTGCCAAGCTGTTAAAGCAACGAGGGGAACACCTGCCGCCTTTTCCATAGAAAGGTTTCGGGGCTTCAATGCCAGATCTGTTTCTTCAACAGCTAAGTATTCAGCAAAGGTACCAATGTAATAATCAGAAGGACGGGCGTAAACTTCGTCTCCAATCTTGAACTTTGTTACCCTCGAACCTGTTTCAATGACAATACCGGCCAGGTCATGACCGAGAATGAATGGTGGTTTATAGGGTAAAATCATTTTGAATTCACCGGACAGAATTTTAGAATCCAGCTGATTTAGGCCTGCCGCATAGATTTCAACCATGACCTCATTTTCACGGGGTGTAGGTTTACTAACTTCACGGAATGTTAGCTCCTCTTTCTTTCCATAATTTTGAACTACAAATGCTTTCATAAAAATTTTATTTTTATTGGATAGATTGATAATGTTTTTTCTTATTAACCAATTGATAGGCTTTATCCGGCGCAATTCGATTAAGGAAAAATAATGATTTGGCATCACCTACACGAATTGTGATTGTATCTTTTTCGAGACCTTTAATAAGTTCCTTAACAAACAGACTGATGGACATCTTTTTATCTTTTCTTTCTGCAACCATATCGGTATCTACCAGTGGTGGAAGTAATTCGAAGACCTTCACAGAGCTATTTATAAATTCTAAATGTGATCTCAGAGACTTGGTGTAAAAGGATAACGCCGTTTTTGAAGCTGAATAGGTAGCTTCCAAAACAGAAGGAACAATACTAAGAATTGAAGTGGTATTGATAATAGCAGCTTCATTTCGGGATTTTAGCATGTCCATAAAAAGATTATTTAAACGTATGACTCCAAAATAATTGACTTCCATTTCATAAATCGCTCCTTGTAAATGTTTGTCGCTCGAAATGCCCAAATTCAGTGGAGCTACCCCCACACCTGCATTATTATATAAAATGTCGATGCCACCTAGATCCTTTATTTTTTCAAATAACGCAATTGCGTTCTGTGGGTTTGCAGCATCCGACTGAATGATTGTTAACTCTGGATACTCTTTTTTTGCTTCCTCTAGCTTGAGTAAATTCCGTCCGGTAATAATCACCTTATTTCCGAGAGTCATAAACTTCTTTGCTGCTTCCAAACCAATTCCAGAAGCACCTCCCGTAATCAGTATTGTCTTATTTCTTAAATTCATAATCTTAAAATTTAAAAATGAAATATACCATCATCTCTATTCTAAAAATTGAAAATGATTGGTATTGTTAAATTTACGCATGCATTAATTTAGACATTGCCTCACTGATTGCGTTTGCATAGGTCTTTGCATCTCCTACTGGAATATCAAATAAGTTATTTTCTAATCCAATGAACAGTTCATCTGCCACTTCACTTGGCTGAATTCCTGCCGTCCCACCAATTTCAGCAGAAAATTCTGTATTAACCAAGGGAGGATAAACTTCATAGATCTGGAGATTTTTCTGTTCTTCATAAGTTTGTCTTAAAGCCGTTGTATAACTATGTAATGCTGCTTTAGTTGCTCCATAAGTTGGTAAGAATTTGTGACTTCCATATACTGCTATAGATGATACATTCACCACAGCAGATTCTTCTTTTTCCAATAAGTATGGAATCATTAATTCTGTGAAGTGGATGATTGCAAAATAGTTTGTGTTCATTTCAATCAATGCTCTTTCATGTGCATTGGTTGTTTCACTCAGTAGATATCCAAAAGCTGTTCCTGCATTGTTGATGATAATATTAACATCCACATGATTCGCTTTCAAGTCTTCTGCAATACGAATCCTATCGTCTTCAATTGATAAATCACCCTGAATTGCTACTGCATCTTTTAGTTCTGCTAAAGCTTTATGAAGACGTTCTTCATTACGTCCGTTGATGATAATTTTATTTCCGACAGCATTTAATTTTTTAGCGATAGCCAACCCTATTCCGGCACTTCCGCCACTAATGAATATTGTATTTCCTGTTGTTTTCATTTGATTGAATCTATTTAATATTTAATGATACTTTATTTATGTAATCAGTTATTTTTTGAATTGATTTCTAAAATTCCCCAAAATATACTTTTTAGTATATTTTGAATCAAAAAAAATTACAGCTTATATTGCTTTAATTCTTTCTTAAGGTCTATTATAAGTTCGATCATTAATTTTTGCGAATCCATAGTTCTACTTAAAACAATACCACCTTCCACGGCCGATAATATTTTAAACGCAAAAATGTCCGCATTGAGCTCATCTGAAAATTCACCATTAACAATACCTTCTTTTAAAATATTTGAAATACCTTGCAGGCCGGTTTCCAAAACTTTTGCCACTTTTTTTTTAATGGAAGGAAAATGATCATCTGCTTCAACGGCAGTATTAAAGATAGGACAACCACCAGCAATATAGGTATCAATAGGATTCTTATGAAAATCGAGATACAAAAAAATCTTTTCTTCTGCTGTTTTACCTTGGGAAACAATACCAGCCAGCTTTTGTGACATTTTTTTTAGTGAAAAGTCCACAACCTGTTCGGATAGATCATCTTTTCCATTAAAATGCCCGTAAATACAACCTTTTGTTAATTTCGTCGCTTCCAAAACATCATCTATGCTCACACCAGAAATGCCTTTCTCATTGTAAAGGGGGCTTGCTGTTTCTAAGATAAATAACTTCGTTTTTTCTGCTTTTGTTAGCATCGGTTTTAATTTTACTTTACAAATATACTAAAAAGTATATTTTAGAAACAAACAAAATATACTTTTTAGTATATTTTAATAAATTACAAAACTGATTTCTAATTTTACCAATATATAGCTAGATAATTTAATTGCATTAAACCATCATTAAACACATTCAATTAAGATTAAGATTATATATTAAACAACTTGCTCAATGAATAATTTACTGGAGATACATGCCTAAAACCTTTGGTAGCAAAGGATAAAAACAATAATATTTCAGCAGGAAGCGTAAGCTTTACTCCCTGGTGCGAGAACAAATTGGCATACACACCCTAAAGGTCAGGTTCCCTTAGTAGGATGATAGAATACTTCATCCCCCTGTACCAATGCTAAAGCTAGAATCAGGAAATGGGTAAAAGAAAAAAATAGAATATCATTATACCCTAACTAAATCAGCTTATTTATATATCGTGAATTTATTATGTGTCAGGTTAAATCCAAGATTTTCATAGATATTGATATTCTCAATCCTTTTTTTGTTTGTTGCAACTTCAATACTTTTTAGTTTATTCTCTTCGGCTAAATCCATAATTCTGCGAATTAATTGTCTTCCTATCCCTTTGCCTCTGAAATGTTCTGTAATATAAAACTCTTGGATTTCTCCAACAAGCCCGCAATGATGTAAAAGATTTTGAGTATGCAAGGTTATAAATCCAATTTTTTCATTTTTAATTTCAGCGATTAAGTAACTGTAACTAGGGTTGTCGATATTTTCGCAGAATATTTTCTGTAAGGCTTCTCGATCTAAAATTTCATTTTCAAGATCACATAATGAATGATAAACAAATTCAAAATCATCCCTTTCAATTCTTCTAATATTCATATTTGATTCCATAAAAATTTTAAATAAATATAATAATTCTATTCATCTGATGTTGTCTTTTTCAATAATCGAAAAACACTAATCATGGCAATAATTGAAATATACGAAGAAGTGAAGTTTTAAAAATGTTCGCAGAAAAATGGTTCGAATCTCTCCCTCTGCTGAATCACTAGGAATATTATAATGTCAGATCTTTCTTGTAATTGGATTGAAAAAGATTTTTTAATGTACAATGAAGAAAAACCCAATAGGTTAAATACAAATTCCTTTCTGAAAAAGAAATTAAAATTATTGGTCTTAGCTCCTATTTCACCTTATCGTTATCCTTTCTAAAGGCTATTTTATTTTGTTTTTTCTGAATCTCACTTGTATTACCTATTCACGATCTTTTTTGTAACAAATTCACTGAAAAAGAAATCCTTATAAATACTTCCGATAGGGATTTCGTTTGTACCTATATACACCGTGTTATTATCTACAGAATCGATATACTTAACATTGATAATATAGGACTTGCTTACTCTCACAAACATATTTTTGGGTAATTGGTCATAAATCGTTTTGATATTTATTGCCGTAATTAGTTTCTGATTATCGGTGTGCATCACTACATAATCTTTTAAACCTTGAATAAAAAGTATATTATCAAAATAGACTTTAAAAATTCTTCGCTCTGCTTTCACAAAGAAAAAAGTGTCTGCAACCTGTTCAATATTATTGTCAGCATAATCCGCTTTGAATAATTTGGAGTAAGTGCGGACTTTTTCAACAGCTTTTTGAAAACGCTCTAATTTTACGGGTTTTATCAGATAATCAATCGCATATACTTCATAACTTTCGGTAGCAAATTCAGAATATGCGGTTGTAAAAATTACAAATGTTTCTTTCGGAATGGTTCGGGAAAACTCAATCCCACTAATTCCTGGCATCTGAATATCAAGAAAGATTAATTCAACGGTATTGCGTTCTATAAAATTTGTGACAGCTTCAGGGCTGTTGAATGAGCCTATTAAATCTAAATCATCATTTTGGTTAATCAACATCTCTATGGCTTCTCTTGCTAAAGGCTCATCATCTAAAATAATACAATTCATAATTTTATATATTTACCATACAACGAAAGACTCGTCTGCAATATTTGAATTTTCTTCTCACCACTGATCCTTATTTATCACCATATAAGTTATAGCTGTATGGCCAAGGTTACACAATACTGTTCTGAATCATCTTCGATATTTAAACTATGTGTTGCCGGAAATAAAAGCTCCAGTCTTCGTTTGACATTTACCAATCCCAATCCACCTGTATTATTAAAGCATCTAGATATAGGTTTTGAGTTGATGCATTTAAAGAAAAGTTTACCGTTTCTCACATCGAAATATAGGTTTACATAAGAAGGCTTTGTTGCATCATTGTTGTGCTTGACCGCATTTTCCACAAACGAAATGAACAGCAAAGGAGGAATTTGCAAGCCACGCAAATCTCCTTCTTGTGAAATCAGGAAATCAAAACTGTCTCGTCTCACTTTTTCCAAATTTAAAAAATCTTCTAAGAAATGAATATCCGAAGTCAACAACACTTTATCTCTTGTACTGTCATAAAGTTGGTACCGAAGTAAATCGCTCAGCTTCATTAAAACCTGCGATGCTTTTTCAGGGTCTTTCTTCGTCAGTACATTGGCATTATTCAGCATATTAAACAAAAAATGCGGATTGATCTGGTTTTTCAGCTGTTCCAATTCTGCATAAGTTTTCGATTGCCCTAAATCGTAGATCAATTGCTTATCCATCATCCCTTTCTGAAATAGCTTTATGGAAGAGGAAGCAGCCAGCAGCAGCGCAGTAAGGAAAGAAAAAAGGGGGATGTTCACCCCATGTTCTTTATTAAAAGGATTGAAAAAATAGCCACAAATAGCTACTATAACCAGTATACCAATGACGGATAAACAATATTCAATATTTCTATTCCTGAACAAAAGCTTTGGTACCAGCACATACATATTTATATAGAATAATATAATAAAATATAAAAATATCACGACCGGATTGTCAATTACAGAAGTACTGTTATACAACACGGCACCGATAAAAGCAATGAACAGCAGATTCCGGTATATTCTGCGGTCAGGTGAAATCAGGAAATGAAAAAACAGGTTTTCACTAATAAGCTGTCGATGGGTAAAATCATTCATTTATAAAATTGTATAAAACAAAACTTAACATTTAAGCCTATGGTTTGATCTGCTTCTATACAATAGCAGCAAGTATTATAAAAACGTATGGAACAGGAATTATATTTTGTAGCGTCCCAACATTGTTTCCTATAAAAGATACTACGTTTTGTATAATTACAAAAAAACAGCTATTCAAAGGGGTAGTTTTGTGCTCAAACTACAATTGTTAAATCTATTTTTAAGATGAGATGCAAGATCATTTGTACACTGTTATTTATAACCATTTCATTCGGGGTTCATTCACAGAATAAAGTTACATTGAGTGGAATAATCACCATAAAGACAACCACCGAAACAATACACGGTGCAAACATTTTTATTCCCGAAGCAAAGGTATCAACAGTTACAGATGCGTACGGTTTTTATTCTATTACCCTGCCCAAAAGAGAATATAATTTGATTATAAGCTATGTGGGATTTGAGAATATTGAGGAACGTATCACTTTGATGGAAAATACCAGAAGGGATTTTTCGATGCTTGAAAAAAGCAAAACTATAGATGAAGTCGTGATAAAAAATACTGGTTCAGCAAGCAACATCCGAACACCGGAAATGAGTGTGAATAAACTATCTGTGTCTACCATTAAAAAGATGCCAGCAGTAATGGGTGAGGTTGATATTCTGAAAGCTATTCTGCAGCTTCCGGGAGTCTCCAACGCGCAGGAAGGTGCAACAGGCTTTAACGTTAGAGGCGGTTCAGTTGACGGTAATTTGGTAATGTTAGATGAGGCCGTTGTCTACAATACTTCGCACCTGTTTGGCTTTTTCTCCGTTTTTAATGCAGACATCATTAAAGATCTGAAATTATATAAAGGGGGAATACCTGCTCAATTCGGCGGGCGTACATCCTCTGTTTTGGATATTTACCAAAAAGAAGGAAACAATAAAGAATATCACATAGCAGGTGGAATCGGAGCGGTTTCAAGCAGGTTATCGGCGGAAGGCCCGATTATAAAGGACAAAGGTTCGTTCATAGTTGCTGGCCGCGCTTCTTATGCCCATTTGTTTATGAAACTTGCTGACAATTCCAATTCCGTTTCTTTTTATGATCTGAACGCTAAACTGAATTATAAGATCAATGACAATAACAGGGTTTTTCTTTCAGCCTATTTTGGCAAGGATAAAATGGATTTCAACAATTTTTTCAGCAACAATTATTCAAACTCATTTTTTAATCTTCGTTGGAACCATATCTTTTCCGATAAATTTTTCTCCAACGCATCGGTTATTTACAGCAAGTACGATTATGGGCTGAAGATAAAATATGTTGGTATAGACTGGGTATCAAACATTCGTAATTATAATCTAAAGTACAATTTTACGCATCATCTGTCTGATAGGCTGATTTTGAATTATGGCATCAATTCCATCTACTACCAATTCAATCCCGGCACTATAAAACCTCTGGATGCAACATCCCCTATCAATGCCGATCAGATTGAAAAAAAATATGCCTTGGAAAATGCGGTTTATATTAGTACTGAACAAAGAATCACTGACAAATTATCATTAAATTACGGACTGCGATATAGCAATTTCCTACGATTAGGGGAACAAAACATAAATAATTACACTAATAATGAGGCAGTGGTTTTCAACCCTGATTTACAAATTTATGGGGAAGGAACGCCAACTGGTATTACGCATTATAACAAAAACAAAAAGATTATCAGTTTTGGGAATTTAGAGCCTCGTCTGGCCATTTCTTATGTCATAGATGACAATCAATCCGTTAAAGGGAGTTATAACCGGATGAGCCAGTATATTCATTTAATTTCCAACACGGCTTCCGTCTCCCCACTGGATATCTGGGCACCGAGCGACCAGTACCTGAAACCAGAAATTCTTGACCAGCTTGCATTGGGCTATTTCAGAAATTTCAGCAATGGAAAATATTCCCTTGAAACAGAAGCATTTTACAAAAAAACCAAAAACAAAGCGGATTATATTGACGGTGCCGAATTGATTGCTAACAGAGCCATAGAACAAGTATTACTAAACGGAGAGGCTAGAGCCTACGGACTTGAAGTAATGCTGAAGAAAAACACCGGAAAACTAACAGGGTGGCTTTCTTACACGCTTTCTCGAGCAGAACAACGTACACCGGGAAGAAATGAGGACGAACCCGGTATTAACAATGGCAAATGGTATCGTGCCAATTACAATAAAACGCATAACTTTTCACTTACAGCTACTTATCAACTGACCAAAAAATGGAGTTTTGGTGGCATTTTTACCTACCAGACAGGGAAGGCTGCAACCTACCCCATCGGCAAATATCAGTATCAGGGAATCACAATTGCAAATTACGGAGCGCGAAATGCGAATTCACTCCCATCTTATCATCATTTGGATCTATCGGCAACCTACACCCCAAAACCTGACAACAAAAGAAGATGGAAAGGTGAATGGGTGTTTAGTATTTACAATGTTTACAATAGAAGCAATGCTGCATCCATTATGTTCGAGCAAAACAGAGAAACAGGGGTGAGCGAAGCAAAGAAGATATCAATTTTCGGTATAGTTCCGGGTGTAGCTTACAATTTCAGATTTTAATTCAATACTATGAAAAATAAACTTAAATACCTGGTTATTTCATTCTGTTTTTTTCTTCTGTCTTGCACAAAAGTAATAGAAGTAGATTTAGAAACAGCAGAACCGAAATTGGTAATTGACGCATCGATTGATTGGATAAAGGGTACGACCGGCAGTGAACAGAAAATCAAACTCTCCACCACTACCGGATATTACAGTACCCTATTTCCTACAGTTTCAGGAGCTGATATAGTGATAACAAATTCAGCAAATACTGTTTTTAGTTTTATAGAGACTCCTGGTACAGGAGAATATACCTGTTCTAATTTCCATCCTGTTATCGGGGAAATCTATACATTAAAAGTAGTTTTAAATAAGGAAATTTATACGGCAACCGAAACCTGCATCGGGGTGCCGGATATTGAAAATAATATTGTACAAAATAATACCGGCGGATTTGGAGGTGATGAAGTAGAAATCAAATACTACTATAAGGACAATGGAAATGAAGAAAATTATTATCTCCACCGTATTGTATCACCTGTTTCAATGTTTCCTGATTATAAAGCCCAGGATGACGAGAACAGTCAGGGCAACCTGATGCAGGAATATTTTTCTGACAAAGATCTGAAGGCCGGGGATCTGATAAACATCCGACTGTATGGAATTTCCAGAAGATATTATGATTATTTCAGAAAACTGTTAACAGCATCCGGAGCTGGTGCCGGCCCGTTTCAAACAACACCGGGCTCGGTGAGAGGGAATATCATCAATCAGACCCATTTCGCAAACTTTGCTTATGGTTATTTCAGATTATCAGAAGTGTATGTAAAGGATTATACAATACAGTAATTAATTGGGTTTACAGATATTTTTAAGTAAAAAAACGAAAATTTTATTCTTTAATTAAAAATTTAATTTATCCTATTTTATTATTCTTATCTACATACCTCCAGCCCTAAATCCAAACATGCTGCTGCATGATTCATTTTATAATCTTTATACAATTTTAATAATTCAGTAATGTCTCTAATGCTACTTTTGCCCGACCCAACAAGTACAATCGACAAAAATAGGCGTAAGACTTACCTACTTAAAACGCATATGAATAAGCTGCCAAAATATTGAATCAGTTTTTTATATATTTGTACTTTATGCAAAAACAACGATTCACATATCATACTTTAATGATTGGAATGATTGCCTAATTCCGGCTATTTTGTTTCTTAAATCATCAGCTTGGTAGTCACCATATTACCAATAGTTATTTGTATGCAACAAAGTATTCGGACAATAAAGGATCTAATCAATTTATTTCATCATTTTAAACTAGTCAGTAGTGAATAACTTATCATTATATGGTTGGAACAACAATTTGTTCCAGCTTAAACAAACCTCGCAATACAAAAATCTTTTTCATGGTCGTGTTGCTGCAGTAAACAGAACCAATTATGAAGTTATTGCAGAGAATAATCGACTATTGTGCGAACTATCAGGTAATGTACTGTATGGAAGTCCATCATTTGAACTTCCATGTACAGGTGATTGGGTTATCTTTCAACCTTTTAACGATAACAAAGGAATAATTGTCGATATTTTACCACGCAAACATACATTGTACAGAAGAAAGACCGGTACATTATCCGACAGGCAAGCTATTGCATCATATGTTGACAAAGCATGTATCGTACAAAGCCTTGATGCCAATTTCAACGTTCGCCGGCTGGAACGTTTTATAGTTCAGGTAGTAGAAGAAAATATTCAACCGATATTGATCTTAACTAAATCTGATTTGGAGTTTAACCGCCACCAAATAGATGAATCATTGAAACATATTAGCCGCCAAATGCCAATATTTTTCATAAGCATCCTTTCGCCCGAAACCATATTTCCAGTGCGGGAATCAATCAAGCAAGGGGAAACGATCGTCTTTGTGGGATCATCAGGGGTCGGAAAAAGTTCTTTGATCAACGCACTGTGTGAGCGGACAGTATTTCTTACTTCTGAGATAAGTAAATCCTCAGGAAAAGGGCGACATACCTCAACCCGAAGAGAAATGGTATTGATGGATAGTGGTATTTTGATAGATACGCCCGGCGTTAGAGAATTTGGTTTAGCCGCAGATAATACTGAAACATTAGCAGAGATATTTGATGTTTCAGATCTTGCAAAATATTGTCATTTTCATAATTGTTCCCATGTTAATGAACCCGGCTGTAAAGTTATTGAAGCTGTAAACAGCGGTCTTTTAGAACGGGAGGTGTACAGTAGCTATCTCAAATTACAAAAAGAATCTTTATATTTTTCTATTTCTGAACATGAAAAGCGCAAAAGAGATAAATCTTTTGCCAAAATTTCGGAAGAAGCTAAGAGAATAAAAAAGAAATAACCAATTTAACACAGGTGTTCCACTTTATAATGGAACACCTATTTTAATGATTACTTCTAGTAACCATTGAAATTTATTGGAATGTTAATATATATAGGAATATTAAAAGAATTTTACGGTTGACCGCCGAAGAAACTAGTTTACATAGTTTTTTTGTTTCTACTGCTTGGCGAGTAATATCTCACTTTTATCTAGTTACATTACCTAATTTATGCTCTGCTTGGAGGGACTGACGTGATAAGTTGAAAATTTTTCTTACTTACAAAGTAACCTTGAGATTTTTAATAGAATTACATATATAGTTTAAGAATTCTTGGCTACTAATTAATTTACATTCATCATTAAAAATTGAAGATATGTCTACAATTCCAAAATTCAAAAACAAAAAAGGATCTTCTTGTAGAAGACCCTCTTGGCGGGAGAGGTAGTCCTGTTAAACATTTAATTTTACATAATAAGTATAAAGTGAATACTATGGAGGATGAAGATAAGGTATTCATAACTTTATCCCGTACAGATTTAGCAAATATGGCAGGTATAGCAAATGAAACATTGGCACGCGTACTTCATGATTTTAAAGAGGATCATCTTATTTTGATGGAGGGCCGTAAAATACAACTCTTACATTTACAACAATTGACTCAGATTGCTAATTTTTATTAATGCATGAGCATTTGCTATTAAATCCTATCCGTTTAATGTCAGGTAGCTAAATATCCTTCTATTCGACAGGATTATTCATTATGAAGCTTAATTAGACAGAACATTTAATGATCTTAAAAAAAGTATTCAACTTAGATTGGCATAGTATTCTTATTATATAAAAAAATAACATTATGAATACTATAAAAAAATTAGGATTATTAGCGCTAACCGGATTATTTGTTTTTTCTTGTGCGCCACAATTTAAATCTAATGGAAATCATGGACTTCCACCTGGACAAGTGAAAAAAGTAACCGGAGCAAAATCTGCTAAACAATATGCCCCTGGTCAGTTAAAAAAAAATAGATAAGCGATATTATATACTGAGTATAATCTCACTGATTTTTCTCTTATTTAGTAAGGTGTAATCGATTTCAAGACCTATACAGCTTTGGATGGTCTGCGTCTCACTTTCCATGATTGCAATTAGAGAAGCAGGACAGTCGGAAATCAGACATGCAGTCTCCGCAAAAACATCAAATTGAGGGTCTTTGCCCAAGTTAAGGAGATCAAAAAATTCTAGCTTTTTCAATCTTCCTATCTCATTATCTGGAATGATATTCTTCATCATATTAGCCACTAAATTATTTAAAAATAAATAAATATCATTATAATATTTATACAAATACTTTATATAAATATAGTTTCATTATGGAATACCATAAATCCTATATATTTTCTATAACTATGTAAATATGTTAATACACTTTACACTCCATTTTATAAAAGTTATTTAATATGATTTATGTATTGTCATTGAACAATGTCAGGTCTTTTTTAATATTTAAAGTTTTATATTTTTGCTTTATTGCAACCCATATGTATAAATAAAGAATTCATTTACCTACAAAAGAAATTTTTACTTATGAAGCTACCTACTGAAATAGAAGACCGCTATCTAAAAGAAGTTCTTGCTAATACTTCCATAGAAAGCCTAGCAGGTGAAGAATGGAAGCCTATTGAAAATTTTGAAAACTATGCGATTTCCAACTACGGACGGATAAAAAGCCGAGAACGATGGGTTACAAATCCGAATGGAGTAAAGCGAAAAGTGCTGGATAGCATTAAAAAACCACATGTTTTCAGGTATTTTAATAAATATTTGAAGACTCATTTTTATAATGTAAGATGTACCCTTTCACTCGAAGGAAAAAAACATGGAAAATCAGTACCTCGTTTAGTTTATTACCATTTTGTTGAAAAATTTGATGTAAATGATAACTCATTTTTTATATCGTTTAAAGATGATAATCGATTTCATGTACATTCTAGTAATTTAGAGAAATTATCCGTAAGTGATGTTCATTACAAAACATTGAGATCCGGCAGAGGCAATAAAGGTGATTATGAACAGGCAGTAAACCAATATACTCCTACTGGTGATCTTGTTGCTTCTTTTGAAAGCATTTACGACGCGAGTGAAGCTCTTGGTATTTCCCACACCAACATCCTACCTGTAATTAACAGAAAAAGACTGACTGCCGGTAAATTCCGGTGGTTTCCAAAAGAATATACACCTACAAAAGAAGACTTCAAGTGATCTCATATAATCAGTAATCATAATCCTGTTGTTCTTTCTACTGTCAGGGTAGCATGATATTCCGTTACTTTGAAAAATAAGAAATCGAAGGGGTTTTAAACTGACTGTAAAAGTCCATAAAGAAACTGGTAAATGAGTCCTGATCAGCATTAATATGGATCATTTGTCGGGAAGCTTTATTTTCAAATGGTATTTCTTTAATATTATCATCCTTTTTCGGCTCGGTACATTCAAATGTATATTTGCCTTAGTTTTATACAATACTTTTTTAAGAGATCTTAAGTTTGAAGGATTGAAACCCATCGAGAACTATATATTCCGTTCCTTCTAAAAATAAAAGAAATTACCCCTAAGGGTAATCTCTTTTACTTTTAAAACAAACATCAAAATAATTTAAGGCTTTTGCTAAAAAAGATCTAATTCTCGCAAAAATTATTTAGAATCGTACAAGCATCATTATTAAATTCAGAACAAGAGAAAACATCGTTAAAAAAAATAAATCTCTTGAAAACCTTCCCTTTATTTTATAGATATGGTCCAGGCCAAAAGATATCCCCAAAAACAATAATCCAGCAACTATTAAAAAAATAGTTCTTGTAATAAGGGCAGGAATAAATTCATTCGTAACGATTTCATCCCAATTTTCTTCAGAGCCAATCCAGAGGTTTGACAAGAATACCAAACTAAGAAGTCCAATGGTATATATTGTAGCTTTTAACAATATATAGGTGTTGTTTTTATTTGTGTGTCCCATCCTGATTATAAATTATATCGTCATCAATTCTAATAAAACTTGTTTTGTTTTTTGTAGAAGCACTGTCCTGTGAGGTCCATGTTTTCGTCTTTCCATTTACAGTACCTATATTTTTAGCTGTTCTAACAGTTTTTAAATCTTGTACTTGTTTGAATACTCCTTTATTTCTAGTACTTCCATGAACATAGGTTGCACTCAGGCCCGAATCTACTACTCCAAATTTATCTACTCCTTCAATTTTTTTATTTCCAGTAACCATATCCCCATCATAAACAAGCTGATAAGTTTCTGGCTCTTTGGGAGTTGTAAACTCATCTCCTTCGTCTGATGACAGATGCACAATACTACTCACCTTATATCCTTTATCCAAAAGATATTTTGCTATTCCTGCTCCATAAGCTGATCCTTCACTGTGTGTCACTATTTTAAATGTTTCTCCTTTCGCCATGTTAGCAGTAAGATCATTGATATGATCTTTAGCATATTTGTATCCTGCATCATATCTATCCTGACCACTCATATCACCACCCATAAATGATGATCCATCGATAAAATTAGATGCTTTTATTTCAGCAAAATCATCAAAGAAAACCTTTGCTTGGAAAGGGAATCCATTACCCCAGTAATCTTCTCCCGCTCTGTCCGATCCTAAAATATATCTTCCTACATAGCTGCGTTGGTAATGACCATTGACAAATAATATTTTCTTTCCATCAGGGTCAATTGCATTCACAGGGTTATTGGCTACATATGAATAGGGTGAAACGCTCTCATACTTATTCATCAAAGGATCAAGTACACCCCATCTTGCTATATCAGGCATATAAAATCTTGCTCCATAATCATACATCCCGCTGCCTTCTAATTCTTTCCCATTATATTTATAATTATTATAGGACCCTGCCATATAAAAAGCTGTACCCGTATTTAAATGGTTCATACCAAATGGATAATAATCATTTACATCTTTTATCCTGATAAAGTCTCCGTTTTTAGCAAAATTCATACGTATGTTTCCCAAGTGATCTTTATACTGATAAATATACTGATCTCTGAGATAATCATAATATCCTTCTGCTGTAGGAAAAAATTTAAGATCAGGAGTTTTTAATGCAACTGGAATAAGACCACCACTTCCTATTGGTGGGTCTATCCCTGGTTCTGTAATTCCGGGATCAATAATCTGATCTCCTAGTGTAAAAGCCTGCTGTTGCTGAGCATATTTACTTTTTTCTAATATAGCAGATAGAATTTCTGTGCTCCCGCCACCATTATCGTTGTTCGTAACACTTTTCAGATACTGAAATCCATCCAGATATTCAGTAGTTTCTGTCACAGTATAACAATTAATGATACCACATTCCATGCTTGGCGAAATTTTTTGCAGTTTCATTCCATCTGCTCTGTAAAGATAAGACGTTCCTAAAGGGTCTATCCCACCATATACTATCTTATTTGGAAGATTAAGATAATTGTATGATATTTTACTGATATTCTTATCAGACATTTTCAACATATTCCCGTTGGCATCGTAATCGATACTTCCACCACCACCCTCATATCCTGTAGGATTATTGGAATGATCATTAATCTTGGTGATTTTATTGCCGAAATTTAAATGATCATAAATATATTCCAAGTTATCAATAGTTGTAGGAGTGGTGCTATTTGTATTCTCTATAACGGAAGTCCTATATAAGTTGGTGATATTTCCGTTTAGATCATATTTCACAGCCTCTATGCTTTCTTTACTATTGGGGTTAACAGGATTTTGATAATAACCTGCAGTCATTCTGTCAAGGCCGTCATAAGCATACCCATATCGTTTTGGTGTCAAAGATGGCATTTCACCCAGTAAAGATATTGATCTCCAATCTACTTCAGAGATACTCCCGTTATATCGTGGTTTTACATCCTTTCCAGAAAATAAAACAGGATCGGGATTTGTTATCCCATCTTTCTGATTATATTTTATCTTATAGGAAAATAACTTCCCACCTAAATCGGGTAATGCCATCTGAGCTGGATTAATATCTGTCATCCATCCTCTTATATTATATGCATAATCTATGCTTTGAAGATTATTACCAACTGTTTTATTGGATAATTGAGAAAATTCATTGTAGGTATTTTTAGTCAAGAGTTCCTCTGGTCTATCATCTACTTTATGCCAATGCTCTTTCAACCTATTTTGTCCATCGTAGATGAAACGTTCTTTTATAGCAACTCCATTTTCTCCCTGCCTTCTGACATGATTGGTGTTTTTAGCAATAACAACTCCTGAAAAATCTAACTGAATATTTGTATTCGTATATCCTCCCAGGTGATTGTCTAGACTTGTCCCTATAATTCTTCCTTTCATATCATACCAAACGTAACTCTTTGTCCACGAATCATCTTCAATATTCTTTATATATGAAGCTGTTTTCATACCTTTTGTACTTGTAATACTTCCAGGGGTATCTTGTGGCAATACATTTTGTCCTAAGATCTGAGCCGGTACTGATGGAGAGCCTACAGGATAGCTATCATAATAATTAATACTTAAGACCTGACTGACATTGGTAGGAGTGGAAAGCTTAGTATAATATATAGGCATACCATTTGATGTCAGTCCTGCCGTAGCAATCCGAGTCTCATATAAATTATTATTCAGATTGGCACTGTTTTGCATCGATACCCTGCTGGACGTATTATTTGTGATCCCTGTGTAAACGACTCTTCCAAACTGATCATATTTTGTAAAAAGCCATTGTCCTTTTCCCTTAAGCAAAGTATCCTGGGTAAGGATAAGCTGATCAGCCTTGTTATACACCATATACTCTAAACCCATTCCTGGATTTTTTCTCTCTACCATACGGTTTTTATCATCATATTTAAACTGATAACAAAGCTGATCTAATACGGCAGGAGAAAAATTAAGTGCAGAAGCATTGGGCGGAATAACGTAAGCTAGCTGATCATACTCGTTATACACGTAATAAGTATCTGCACTTTCTGAATCGCTAATTATTCTTTTAAGTAAAATAAGCCGCCCTCCTGCATCTTTAAATTCAATAGTTTTATTGTTATCCTCATCAGTAATAATGTTTTTGTATAGCTGATTGGCACCATATGTACCTGATTGATCAATAGCTGATTGGAAAGTGGAATAGTCAAAAGATGCAGTATATTTTTTAACCTCGCCATCAGTATTTGTATTATACTCAAATTTTACAGGCTTTGCTGACCACGCATTACCTACTTGAGTTTCCTCTAAAACCCTGTTCAATGGAGAAGCTTCAAATTTTTTCTCTGACGAAATTTTTTCATTTGCATAAACACCAGATTGCGAGGCATTGCTTAGCGGATTCGTATGTATGCCACCATTAAGTGTTACCTGCTGAGGAACGGGAAGATAACTTAATGTTTGATTACCAAAGCTATCATATTCAATATGGGCCACAACATCTTTACTACCCGGTGTTGCTTTTACGCTTACAATTTGTTTGGGCCTCCCCAATGCATCAAAATACTGAACTTCATGAATTTGCCGTGCATCAGAACTAGTAGAAGAAACCGGTTCTAGATAGGTTCTTGTCTGTATATAAGCTTCTCCCGAAGTTTGTGCATATGCCAGACATGAAGTAAATAAAAAATATATTGAGGTTATGTTTTTTTTCATGATTATTTTTATTGTTGTTCACTAGAAAATTGAAACTTAATAGCGTTATATGAATTATTACCTACTGATCCTGACACTATCTTAGCCCTGATCTCTCCGGCTGTTGAAATTCCAATCTGCCATGTACGGTTAGCAGGTGTATTGCCAAATAAACCTCCCGGAACCTCTTCATATAGAAAATAGTCTGGTTTAGTAATACAGCCGGACACATATCCTACAGTAACATAACTACTCCAATAGTCGGCATTGATAGGATATCCAGAGAATGAAAAATCAAAATATACCTTTGGAGCATTAGGTAATTTATATATTTCTGGGACTGAAGGGTGAGATCTACGGATAAAATTATTCGCAAAAGATAACGTACATATCGTTTTAGGTGTACATGGCAAGCTAGCATTCGCTTGACTTTGCCCTGTGGTATTGATTTCATTTTCGGCCTGTTGATCTGCATCGGCCTGGCTTATGACTGAAGAATATGTATATTGTGGAACAACATAACTATACTGTCCACCATCTTCGCTATAAGCATTACAATTATTACGTGACAAAATCCTGGTTATTTTACGATTATAAAATTTTATCGGCGCATTTCCATATTTTATTTCTTTTATAAAGTTATTGTCTTTGTCCAGTATCTTCGATAACCTATTGGCTAGATCATATTTGTAATATTCTCTAATGCCATTGGGTAAGGTCATAGACGTTACTCCTATTCCTGGATCATAAGTATATGTTGTAATTTCATAGTTTTTCAATTGTGCATTACTTCTGAAGGTATCTAGTGCGGCTATTAATGCGCCTTCTGTTGATATATCAACATCTAGATTTGATTTTTTAATAATATCAAGATTTAGATAATCTTCATAATTAGCCGGATCCAGATTGAAAGCCATAAGGACCTGATTATAAGAAGCCCCTTTAATTTTTGCAATTGGAAGGTTTTGATGATATCCGTAAATTGTAGTTTCCGGAACTGTGTTCGCTTCAGTTTCTAATACATTTCTAAATTCTCCGAGCGTATTAATTTTAACACCATCTTTAAACGTCGTCCCATTCAGAGATGTCTGAGTCGTGTATAGCACATTTTCAGAATCAGATCCGTAATAGGTGTAAAAGCTGCCCATAACATCTGTTCCAATAAATAATTTTGGCCTATTTAAATTCTTATATAAATACTTAACAATAGTAGATTTATTATTTTTAGTTTCTTTCTCTTCACATATTTCTGAAAGCCTGTTCAATGATACAAATGAATTATCTGTTTCGTAGCAGTACTTAAGTTCGTTTGAAAAAATACTGTTATCAGGAAAAACAGTCGATACTTTTTTCAATAGATTTAGCTGATTGTATGTATTTGTAGTATTGGTTGTCACAGTATTATTATTGAAATAGTCTTTATTAAGAGTATTCTGCAATAAGTAATCGTATTTTCGAAGCTTATACAATGATCCAGCCGGCTGCCATCCAGTGTTATCATCTTTCAAAAATTTATATTCCTGTACTTTTAGATCATAGGTATAATTATTTTCTTTTAGTAGTACATTACTGCTATCATATGTCTTCTCATTTAATAAATATCCGTTGATTTCTGAAAAATCTTCTTTTTCATTGAAAGGATAATAATCTTTGGTATTATTGGTATAATACACCATGTTTTGGTTCTGGGAATGATGGTATATTAGACTATAACTCGAAAAAATATTTGACTTATAAAATACATTTCCCAATTGAAAGCCTGTATGGTTATTATCCTTAAATAAACTGTACTTTGAAACCGTATATCCTTTGGAGTTTCCATTTTCATCGTTCTTCACCTTTTTTACTTCATCATAGTAGGTAATAGTAGATGCTTCATCTAAGAAATTAAGTTTTATAAAGTCACTAAAATGAGGTGCATTCTGATCAAATCTTGTAGTATTATCAGGGTTATAAGTTAGCCTGTTAATTCCGGTATTCATATAAACATGTCCTACTCCATTGCTATTCTGACCATAATAAAAATCGGTTATGTTCTTTTTACCTGATTCTACATTCTCAATTGATTTGATACGAATTCCTCCTGAAGGCCTTTTTACTCCATAATACTGAATATAATTGGGCTCATAAATAAAGTTGGTTACCCCACCCATACTCGTCATAATACTTTTTAACGACCCAATACTTGTATTATTGAATTCAGGAGTCTTATCTCCAAAGTAACCGGGCCTCAAAGGATAATTTGAATAATAATTTAAAATAGAGACTTCAGATCCTGTATAACTCTGCCTCGGATAGAATGAAACAGGACCTAAATCAACATTATTTCTCCCATCATCCGGATAATAATATAATTTATGAAAAAAATTTAATTCTGGGTTTTCTTTATAATAATTCCATAAGTCCCTCTTTGTAGTCTGTTTATCCGGTAATACATTCAGATCCCCATTATAGGTTAGATAATATTTAATAATACCTTCGTCTCCAACCTTTTGAGTGATGGAATTAAGAAACAGCCTTTTGTTGGCATATGCATATTTAGCACTGTTGCTCCCTCCATTTGAAAATGAATAAAAGTAATCAAAGTCAAAAGTCTGTATTTTTTTAAAAGTATCTGGAATTGAATTCGGAAAATATGTAAAGAAGTAATCAAGCCCTAGTAATAATCTAGGACCAGTATAAGTCCAAACATCAATACTTTTAATTTCTTTATATTGTGTATATGTATTATTAAATATATCTTCTCTTAAGTTTCCCTCATTAAGATAAACAATTTTATCCTTATTACTTATAGATTTAATAATTGGTGTAGTTGTCACCAGTGCAGATTGTAAAAATCTAAAATGCGATACAGGATAGCTTCCTCCAAACGGAGAATATTCCCACGTTATGTAACCGTAGTCTTCGTTATTAGGATAAATTATATAATCGGATGTGTAGGGTTTTTTACCGTAAGCAGGAGTGATTGAGTAAAGCTCAAGATTTTTATAGGTAAAAGATATAGTCTCCTCATGAGTATTGGTAATAAGATCCAGATACCATGATTTAGTGAATTGCTTTTTAAAATTATCAACATGTGACTGATCATACCCTGCACATAAAAGGCCTAAAACAGGAGGTGTTTCTATAGAAGCTGAAATATCTTTATTTTCTAAAATCCCTGCATTTTCAAACTCTGTCTTTAGGTTGCTTAGCTTACGTTTTTCTTTATTACTGAATTTAAACTTTGTCCCGTTTTTATCAATAACTTCGAATGAAGCAATCTCTCCATCCTGTTCTACATGACTTATTCTATAATTATCATCAGAGCTGATCACAATCTTCTTATCAAGATCGAAGAAAAATTTAAAGGCTTTATATCCTGGAATTATGACCGTAAAAACATCCGGTTCATAATCTTTAAGAAGTCCAGGGTCATCCGTAGGAGGAGTAAAAAATCTAGGTGGTTTAAAAAAATGCGAAGATAATCCGTTGGTAGTAAGATCAGCTGACACTGATAATGGGATATTGGGATAACCGGCCTCATAAGCAGGAAGAAAGTTTTTAACTCTGTCTCTATTGTAAAAATATCCTACATTCTGCATCTGACTGAGTTTAGTACATCCTCCTAGATTACTTTCTAAAATAACCATTTGGGGCAGCTCATCAGGCAAACCTTTAATTTCCCTTGAAATCAACCCTACTGCATTAATATCCCAGTTTACTCCGAACAGATCGGCATCTCTGTTTATTTTTACTCCGGTAGAGTTATGCTTAAGCTTAACATCTATATTAAAATTTTCAATGGAAATATTTGTAATCGGTATTGAAATATCCACACTTCCTGTATTTCCTGTTGAAAAACTTGAGGCATCCAGTACCGATTGTGTGATCTGACTATTACTATTAAATTGATCCTGACCTTTATAAGAATGAGACAAGCATAATGCGGGAATAAACAAATAAGTACCGAGTGTATTTCGTAGGCTCGCCAGATTGATTTTTTCTTTCTTCATTACTTTTTAATAATTTTAGAATTTGCAGTTTTATTTGTATTGGTTTTTACTGTTACCAAATATGCTCCCTGCACCAGTGACTGGGTATTGATTTTAGTAACACTATTCTTCGTTTTTAAGTTTTGTAGCTGCCTTCCACCCATATCATATAGATTGATCTCCGCTTCTTTAAAATCAAAGCCAATTTCTACATAAGTATAATCTGATACAGGGTTTGGATAAATCTTGATATCTTGTTTTTCTATCAGTTGATTAACTTGTTTATCCCCTAGCTTTACAATCTTCCAGTTTTCCTTTCCGAGTTCTGTTGCACTAGTTCCAGCTAAAATTATGGAACCATCTCTATTAAATTTCAAATCCGAAAGTCTCTCTTCTCTCTGTCTTGACTCCCCACTCACATGTTTTCTCCACTGTTCGTTTCCAGCTTGGTCTAAGTATAAGATCCAAAAGGTCTCATCCTCAGCTTCTATTCTTCCTTCGGCCTGGGTATAACCACCTAATAGAATTCCTTTTGTTTTATCTTCTGCAGAATGAATTGCGCTCATTCCCATTAAAACATCTCTGTTCTTAAAATTGTAAGATTTCTGCCACTGCTCATCGCCTCTTTCATTTAAAGAAATTAACCAAACATCGGTTCCTTCCTCTATTCCTACGGTTTTATTTCCTGATCTTTCAGATCTTGATTCTCCACCAATGATATATCCATTTGAAGTTAAAGCGAGAGTTCTTAAATGATCATCTCCTTTTCCACCATAGTTCTTTTCCCATTCTACTTTTCCATCTTTACCCAGTTTAATGATATAATAATCGCCTTCACCAAAGTTTTCAGTTTGTTTTGATCCATTAGCACTACTTCTTGAATAAATCCCTAATAATGCTCCACCATCTTTCGTAGGTATCATTTTTTCTACCTCATCTAAACCTCTTCCACCTAAAACAAGTTGTGAAATCTCTTTTCCATTTTTATCAAGTTTGATGATTAAAATATCCTTTGATCCGTAACCTTTAAATGAGTTTTGAACATTACCTGCTACAAAAAATCCAAGATCCGTTGTTTGAATAACAACTCTCGCTTCTTCATCAGCAGAAGTCCCTAACGTTTTCTGCCATAATTCATCACCAAATTCATTGATTCTGATCACCCAAATATCTGATCCACCCTTAGAATTTTCTTTTTTATCTAATCCTTTTGAAGAATAAGTGGTTCCTGAAAGAAGGAATCCTCCATCCTGCGTAGCCACTGTAGCGGATAAATAATCATGATTATTTCCTGCAAAGTATTTCTCCCAAACCTGATCTCCCTGCTGGTTTAGTTTCACTAAGTGGAAATCGTACCCGTTATTTTGTTTACCTTCTGTCTGAAGATTAGATGCCTGAATGGCATTTCCCGTAATTAAATATTGCTGATCGATTGTCGTAGTCACTTGGCTTAGGAAATCCTGTGTACTGGATTTAATATCTTTTTGCCATAAAACATGCTGGGCAGATACTCCCAAATAATTGCATAAGAAAAATGCACTTATATAGAGTTTTCGCATTAGTTATTAGTTTTTAAAATTAGGGCACGAAATTAATATATTTCGATAATTGGTGAAACATCTGTAACAACAAAATAAACATGACATTTATCACATTATATCATTTTGAGACAAAAATAAATTGTATATAGAAGCCAAGCAATACATTATCTTGAAAAAATATAAAGTTTAGATTTTTTCATGTACCACCTTATTTAATTTTAACAACGATATACTGTGAATTTCCTTTTAATACATTTATTTCCAACAAACGAATTAATTGATTTTAAGAAATTGTAATCCAATATAAAGTGCTGGCACGCAGAGTTAATAGAAAACTTTCCTATTATAGAGCTAGCGGTTATTGTATTGCGGGCTCAAAAGTTTAACTCAATTATTAACCATTTAAATATAGCAAGAAGAAATTAAAAAAGCCGATGATATAACTCAGTGGATTATTGCTTTACAGAATGGTGAATTTTTAAAGAAAAAACATATCTATTGATAGATAAATCAGAAATTACTTGGAATATTCATTTTCTGCCTACAGTTTTCAGCCAGCTTTGATAAATCGGAAACCAAACTCGATCACCATTGGACCCGTTGCATAGAATAATGATGCCGCTTTTAGTTGGAAGATCCAAAAACATAGCCGCACTCCAGCCTGCATTTTCACCCGTATGTCCTATGGTTCTGAAACCTTCATAATTCATAAACCGATAGCCCAGACCGCTTTCGCCCTCCTCGGATGATGGATGAACGGGCGTTTCCATTAGCTTAATGGTTTTCGGTTTCAAACTTTATTGAGTTGATTAGAATCCGGTATAATAGACAGCTCTGCAAAATGTGCCAAATCTTTAATAGTAGTCTGAAGACCTGCCGCTGCTTTTTCAGTAAAAATTTTGTTTTTTATAGGTTTGCCCTGTTCGTCATATGCCGTTGCTGCGATTGCCATCATTTCTGTTGTCCATTCATAGCTTGTATGTTTCATTCCAAGTGGCAGAAAGATATTATTCGCCATATAGGTGGAGAAATTTTGGTTTGTTTTCTCTTCTAAAAGTAGTTGTGCTAAAGAATAGCCTCCTCCGGAATAATCCCATTTAGTTCCCGGCTCACTGATGAGATGTACGGTTTCACCATTCCGTTTGGTTTTTCCGCTCAGTGATTCTTCCAGGCTTAGCAGTGGGCTTCCTTCAGCTGATCCGCCATAACCATGTACCGACAGTCCTGCGGTATGGCTTAAGATTCGTCTCAGTGTTACTTTTGATTTATCAAACCCAGAGTCAGGCAGGTGCCATCGGGTAAGAAATTAGTCAACAGGATCGTCCAGTTGTAAAAAACCTCTTTCTGTAAGTTGCATAAAGCCCCACGAAGAAACCAGCTTGGAGATAGAACCAATATTAAAAATTGTCTCAGAAGTTACAGGTTTTTTTCTTGCCAGATCCGCATACCCAATTGATTGTATCCAGGCGATCTTTCCATCCCGTATCACTGCTACCGCAGTACCGGGAACTTTATTCTTTAAAGTAAGTTGCTGACCTAATTTTTCAATTTCAACATATAGAGAATCTGTCTTATATGGAATTTTATTCTGTGAAAATATTGCTGTCGAACAAGAAAAAGACATTCCCGAAAAAACAATTATCAAGACACTAAATTGCTTGGCTTTATTCCGATATCCTTCCATATTAGCATCCAGGTTATATTTAGAGTTCACTAAATCAAATGCACCTTGGTAATTCTTCGCTTTTACTAACTACCTGAATTCTTTTCTTGTTTGCTTATCAATCAACAAATTATCAGAAATTTTATGCATTGTATGATTGAATAAAGCCACAATACCGCGAATCTTGACGCCATCCCAAAAATTCTCTCCTAAAAGAGCTGAACCTACACTCTTAAAGTTAAAGAGCATAAGAATTATGTCCTAATGAAGTTAGCAACTCCAGATTTCAAATTTTTATTATTTTGTGTTTTACAGGAAGTTACAGCAACAAAAACACCTATTAAAAAGATTCTCATTTTTTTGTTTTTTTGCATTACTATAACTAGATCTATCTTTTAAAGATTGCCCACAACCTATATATCATAATAAGCATTTAATGCATCTCCCGGTTTTAATTGGTTATGTAATAATGAATTTATTTTACCTCTTTTAACTCTCCATCAACTATAGTATAAAATGTATATTTTCCTTTTGACCGTTTTATAATATAATAATCATTCTGTTCATATCTAGATAAACCATTGTCAGCTCTGTCTCCGTTTAATTTGGATTGAGCAAATAAAAGTTCATTTTTAAATTTTCCTTCTTTTTCTTCGTAGGCTTTCCTTTTTAAAGGTATATCATAAGCATTTTTTTCTTCATCGTAATACGTAAATTCAATGGCCTCAGTTTTATTACTCTGTAAAATGGTAACTGAAGGCGCCGGAATATAAGGAGAATAAACTTTCCAATTGAAAATGATAAAATCATCTTGCTTTCCTTGTAGTGAAGATAGTAAAGTGACTGAACTATTTGTAAGATTATCAAAAAAAAGTCCTCGGTCTTCACATCCCTTAATCATTAATCTGAGAAAATCTTTATTTTCGTTAGTTTTTTTAATACTATTAATTCCCGATTCTTTAACACAATATTGATAAGAAGATTTCTTAGCATCTGAAAAAAAATTGTTAATCTCCTTATTTTGAGCATAACAAGATTGGATCGAAATCAAAACGAATAAGATCATAAAAAACTTATGACTATTTCTTTGTTGTATGTTTAGTATTTTCATAATAATTATATCTTCTTTTTAAAACTGATGAACCGACACCAGGAGTCCCATATACAGATTTTGCTGCAAATTCTCTATCTGTAGCTTCATTTCCGTTACGTCCATTATATTCAAAAGGAGTAGTCGCTGATTGGTAATAAAAACTATTTCCAGAACAGTCAATTAGAACAGTTTGCAGATCTAAACCGCCAAAAACTGCAGGATTCACTGTATAAGAAGTTCGCAGAGGGAGATTGTTTTCTGCACGGATCATATTCTCTATATGTGATGCAAAAATTTCTCCTCTGCTTACGTTAAACCACCCTCCTTTCAAATATCTGTTTTTATCTTTTTTATGTGCTAATTCATGCCCAAGGCTCACAAAGAAAGGAGAATCAATAAGACCTGCTCTTGTTGGAGTTTTATTTTTAGCATCTGGATCAATTTTCAAAGGATCTGATAACTCTTTCCCTGCATCGCCCGCATTTCCTTTATCATATACAATATTTACATCATTTTTATCATTGTCGAAATATGAAACCAGCTCTTTACCTGCATCTCCACCATTTTCCAAGGCATGAAGTCCGGTAACAATTCCCAAAACATTTTTAGATACCTTATTTCTATCTGCAGCTATCCATTCTCCCTCCACTTGTTGTTGAATTTGTCCATCAGAATAACGGTAAGTATTTTGTCCTTCCGAAATATTTATCCACATCCCATCTGGATCAATAAATCGTATTGGGTTATTTATGGCATAATTATAAGGAGAAAAATTTTGCCCTTTTTCCGCCAATGGATCAACTACCCCCCATCTTCCAAGATCTGCCATATAGAACCTCGCCCCATAATCATACATTCCAGTCTCTTGCAATTCCTTCCCATTATATTTGTAATTACGATATCCTCCTAAACTGGATTTACTTCCGCCTATATGGTTTGCGCCAAAAGCATAATAGTTATTCGTATCTGTAATTTCAAGAATTCCATCACTGTTTTTAGCATAACTTACCCTTGCATTTCCCAGATGATCTCTATACTGGTAAATATAGCGATTTTCTGTGAAGCTATAGAAACCTTCAGAAGTTGGAACAAAGTCGAGAACCCATTGTGGAGTTATGGGTTTTGTAGAGTCAATAAGACCACCATCCTTAAAAGCTTCCTGCTCAAATGCAACACTTGTACGACACCAGGTACACTGAGTAATTTCAGAATATGTGTACTGAAAGCCATCCAAATAATCGGTTATATTAGTCGTTATCGTGGGATTCCCTTTATTCCCTCCACTAGTATTGGTTTTACGAACCTTCACGCCATCTGCCCTGTATAAATAATCCAATCCAAAACTGCTAACTCCGCCAAACGGATTACTCTGTGTGATGGAATATGAATCCGATAAGCTAAGGTAGTTATAACCAATTGCATTGATACCTTTATCTTTCATATTGATCATATTTCCATTAAGATCATAATCAATAATATTATTTCCGCTTTCATATCCCGTATCATTCAATGCTGATTCTACAACCTTATCTAAACGGTTTCCTGCGTATTGATAGCTCAGATCATCTACCTGTACAAAAGTCGTTCCCGGTGATACAGGAGAAGCATTTCTTTTTAATGTCATGATATTCCCGTTAAGATCATAACTCAGATACTCATCAAAATAACCCGTATTTCCCGTCGAAGGTTCTTTATAAAATGCATTAGTTAACCTATTCAGCGTATCATATTCGTAATTATAACGTTTCAGTAGATTTTCCGATCCGTTATTCCAGTCAATCTCAGCAATGTTTCCATTGAATTTTCCGGTGCCCTGTGGGTTCACAGGATTATGGTACTTTATTTCATATCCAAACAACTTTCCGTTCAGATTAGCAGGATCATTGATTTTAGTCAGCCAGCCTCTAATATTGTATTTATAATCTATCTGCTGCAACGGAGAAGCTGCTGCAATGCCTCCTACTTTTTTGGATGATAACTGGGAAATTTCGTTATACGTATTTTGAGTCAGATATTCTACGGGATTACTGTCTACCTGGTGTTTATGAACTAATAGCCTGTTCTGGCTGTCATATTCAAAATTTTCATTAATCACCCTTTCTATATCAGTAGCAAGCCTTTTGTGTCTGGTAACGATCTGTTGCGGTAACCCAGCAAAATCGAGTTTGGATTCTATCCTGGTATAGCCACCCAAGTGATTAATAGAATGGCTTCCAATTACTCTTCCTTTCTGATCATAGTAGGTGTAATTTTTCGTCCAGTTGTCGTCTTCAATATTCTTCACAAAGCTCATTACAGGAAGTCCTTTGGTACTTTTTCCATCTGATGTGGCGGTTCCTGTTAAGACAGTTATTTCAGGGGTATTCGTTGGAAGTACAGGATTGAAACTGTACCCAGGATAAGAATCATAATAGTTTACAGCTAATAAAGTAACCCATTTAGAGGCATTGGGATACGTAACACCCGGATCATAATAAATATCCATTCCTTGCCTATTAAAGACAACTGAACCAGTCCGTAACATATGACCTGAACCGTCAGCTAACATTTGTTCTGCATTTCGCTCTCCTCCGGTAGCTATACCGCTGATAACCACTCTTCCAAACTGATCATACTGGGTGTAAAGCCATTGCCCGTTTTTATTTAATTCGGCATCCTGAGTTCCTACAACTCTGTCCTGTTTATCATACACCATAAATTCCCAGCCCTTGCCAGGAAGCTTTTTTTCAACTAAGCGGCCTCTTGCATCATAGCGGTACTGGTAGCAAAGAGTATTGAGAAGATCATCCGTAATAGCCTGATGGACAGCCTTGGGAGGAATTACAAAAGCCAGCTGGTCATATTCATTATACACATAATATGTATCTACATGCTCTGCAGAGCTTTTTACTTTCCTTACCAATAAAACTTGCCCCTTTTTATTTTTGAATTCTATAGTTTCATTTCCATCCTCATCCTTTATTGAATTTTTATAGAGTTGATTAGGAGCATAGACTGTGGCAGAAGATAAAATCGGTTTACTTTTTGTAGCTCCGTTTTCCCATACATTTTGAATGGTAATAAACTGATACACCTCATTGAAATCATTAACCTGGTAATCAAAATTAACAGGTTTATTACTCCAATCAGCACCTACCTGGACCTGCTGCTTAATTCTATCCAAAGGAGAGTTTTCAAAAATCTTTTCAGAATAGATCTTTTCAGAAACATAGGGGCTACTGCTAACATTAGTCAAAGGATCAGGAGTAATTGCTCCGTTCAAAGTATTTCCCTGAGGAACTGGAAGATAATCTTTTACCTGCCTTCCAAAGGGATCATATTCGATATGAATTACAACATCACGTCCCAAAGGAGAGCCCTTTACGTTAACTAATTGTTTTGGTCTTCCCAAGCCATCAAAATACTGAACCGTTTCCGACAATTTTGTAGGCGAAGTTCCATTATAGTCAAGATAGGTTTTGGTATGGATATAATTTTCCGTAGAAGTAGCCTGCCCAAATATCAGGTTGGACAGAAGCAGTACTCCTGCCGGAATAATAAGCTTTTTCATGAATTCGGATTATGGTTTGTAATGGTAATTAATAGTTTTTAATAGTTTCTTTATATTATTTTCAATTATAAAAACTTCCGAAAGTCTTCCAAATTGATCATAACTAAAATATTCTATTTGGCCATTAGGACTCGTTACACTTGTTTGTTCCTTATAGAAAGGATCATAAGTGTAAGTCGTCATCATTGCATCAACAGGATAAACCCTGACTTCATCAATATAAAAATACCCTTGGCCTATATTGTAATTCTGCCCTGTAAGATTGACAATATTTTCTACATATTCCCAAGGTGAAGTATCACTGGATTTCCCCCAATAGGAAACAATAACTTTATCATAACCAAGCGAGGCATCCGGAAGTTTAACATTATATTGACCAACATGTGATTTACTTCCTGTTTTTGCCTGAGCAGTATTTATATATTCTTCATCGTCTTCAAAACTTGTATGAAATGGTATAGTCTTATTAATATTTACTGTATTGTATATTGTGAAATTAAAATTGTTTTCAACCGAACCTTGGTAGCCATTATAGCCAATATTGGTGAGTTTGATTTTATAAGTTCCGGGTTTAAGAAGAACAGACGGTGAAGTAAACAAATGATTATTACCTGCAGCAGGAGTAGTATCTGTAAAAGTCATAGTCCCTACACTGTTATTAATATTCTCAAAAGATATCTGGTACATGACTGAATAGTTTTCAGGGTACCTCTCATAAGTTCTGTCTATTTTGTAATTCTTCTCTTCTGTAATTGTAAAAGTTCCTAATTCATAAGAGGTATTTCCCATGGGAATGTATAAGCTGTTACTAATAAATTTATCTTGATTTTCTGTCCCTGGCTGCGAAACTAAATTAGAGTTTTCCACCATGGCGATGGGTAACGTATTTCCATAACCCCACAAATAAGTTACTGGAGTACCATTTTCTTTTTTCAAACTGTTTACATTTCCTTTTTTATCATATGAAATAAACCTTATTCTATCTTCTAATGGTGTTAAAATATCTGTCTGTTCCTTTATTAGTTCGGGCTCTATAATATTGTTACCCCAGTTTTTATACAAAGTCTGTGTTTTGTGTATTTGTTTATTGTTGTTTTTAATGCTTTGCTCTATTACAGGTGTTAAGATATTTTTATTTAACATCGTCTGATAAGGCTGGGAAGAAGAAAAATCATATGGGTATTTATATTGCGTCAAGATATTATCGCCTAAACTATTAACTGTAGATGATTCTTTGGGCATTAAGTTATGTTGATTATAAACGTAATGTATAGAGTCTGTTACAGATTTATTTGGATTTAACCTATCATAAACCGTTTTCAGGGTGTATTCTAATAATGTTGCTTCCTGAATTGCTTTCGTATCAATAGCTGCTATTGAGTTACGGTATTCTATTGCAGATTGTAAACATAAGCTACTCATCGTACACGTTGTAGATGGTGCGTTACATAGGCAACATAAATTGGGACCACTTACACTTGCACTGATAGCTTGGAATGGTCTAAGAGTTTTGTATATAATATCATGTGTAAATTTGATACCTGTTGTGTAAGTCGTGGTAAAGTAAGTACTATAATGATTGTATTCCGTATACAATTTTTTGTTGGTATTATCAAATATATCCTTTTGCATTAATTTCGGAACAAAGTTTCCTTTATCGTAATGATAGGGATGATAGTAATGTGGCGCTTCCCATTGATAGGGATGATCATTTATTTCATAATTAGATGGAGAATAGGGTAACCCATATGAATAAACATTTTTACCAATATTATTTGCAGGTGTTCCTAAGTATTCAGTAACATTAGTGTACATAATCGGCAAACCAGGCGCTACATCCATTAATATAATAGGATTAGAATATACCAGGTCAATTTTATAGTTTGCCAAGCAAGGTGTAGGTGGCAAGCTTGGGTCGCTAGTGAGGCTTCTTTCTTCAATGAAGCCTTGAATATCCCTAAAATATTTGTATTGTGGGGCATTATACATGGCTCCGTCATATACGTAAGACTTCACCTCAGGATTGGGATCGCTGTCACTTTTGAAATTAGAAATCTTCTTAACCCTGAAACCACCTAAAGCCCCCTTCTTTTGCCAATCATATTCTCTATAGTAATAAAGATTATCGGAAGAAAACCGATCAAATTCAAACACAGTCTTACCACCTGTAGGATATTTGATTTCCTGCAACATACACGCTGAAGCTAACCCATTAGATAAATCCGCATCTCTTACAGCCCCATAAGAATTTTGCTCAGAACTATTCCTAATATAATCCCGTGGAACACTACTGGTAGAATTCTGTCCATTAGAATAACCCCAGAAATCTTCATTAAATTTCATCGTGGACATCTTTTGCGGATATGGAGGAAGCATTGTACTTTCATTATACTTAAATGAATATTTTTCTACTTCAGCATTTCCCGGAGATGATATTGTTAAATAATCCAATCCAAGTCTTCTGTCTTGTACGGTAGATCCAAAATATTTCTCAAAAAATTGTATTTTTTTATTTATAATAGTAGGAGAAGACTTTAAGCTTATGGAAATACTTTTTAGCCGCTTCATTTCAGAGAAATCATTTCTTGTATCATAACTGAAAGTGATTACTTCCCGATCAGTAACAATTGAATTAAGAACTGGTGTTGTAAAATCAGAAATAGTAGCCCCCTGATAAATGAGTGACCCATAAATTTCTGGCGTACAGACCATAGTATTATAATTTTCCAGACGACCTCTATGGAAGCTACTTGTTATTCCTATCGATGACTGTGGACTTTGCTGGGTATAATTAAAATTAATGCTCTCAGTCCCATCTGCAGACATTATTTTCGTTACATACCATTCGGAAGAATTATCACTAATAATATATGGAGTAAATGTATATATATTCCCATTTTCATCAGTAATTTCAAATGAACGATCCTTCGCTGGCGTACTAGAAAGGTAAGTGAAATTTTTTCTAATCTTAATTGGACGGTAAGGTAATGTTATGACACTGTTCTCATTTTCATTGAAAACTGAATAATCATATACAAATACCCCGGATTCTCCACCGGGGATTTTGTAAAAGTAACGGTCACTCATAGGATCCTGTTCATCGACAAATATTGTTGTCATAAAAGTTTCAAAATCCAAAATACCTTTATAATTTTGGCTGCTGCATTCATAATCACGGTAATGATCTTCTAGATCCTGCAGTAATTGTGCTGAATTACTATACTTTCGAACAGTACTCTTTGCCTCATCTCTTCTGCCATTTGTTGTTCTGGATATCAATCCTTTACCATTAAAAACCCAACCTAAACCCACTTCAGATGCAATATCATTAACCTTTATGCCAGAAGCATGATAAGAAACAGACAATGGTAACGTCAGCTTTTTTCCTTTAATAG
Organism: Chryseobacterium sp. ISL-6; assembly: GCF_018613715.1. Lineage (GTDB taxonomy): Bacteria > Bacteroidota > Bacteroidia > Flavobacteriales > Weeksellaceae > Chryseobacterium > Chryseobacterium paludis. The sequence continues at coordinate 1,072,228 of NZ_JAGGPT010000001.1, forward strand.
TATATAACGGAATATCAATATTGGGTACTCCTGTACTGAAATCTACCGGTATTTCACCATATCTCATGAAATTTTGTGCTGAAGGAGAAGCCGGAATAATTTTAGGGAGTTCGTAGTTTTGGTAAGCTTGTCCATTGACTGTGATAACAATAAACAATGCAATAACTTGTATAATTATCTTATTATATAACTTTATAGTAGGGTCTAAAAAAAGACTTACTAATTTTTTCTTTCTCATTTTCTTATTTCTTAATCAATTTAGCACCCGCTGTTTTATTCGTATCTGTTTTTATCGACACCAGATAAGCCCCCTGAACCAAAGCCTGGGTATTAATCTTCGTCACTCTGTTCTTTGTTCTAACACTCTGAATCTGCCTTCCGCTAATATCATACAAAAGAATATCTGCATCTTTAAAATCAAAACCAATTTCTACATAAGTGTAATCTGATACAGGATTCGGATAGATTTTGATATCATATTTTTCAATCAATTGGTCAACCTGCTTATCACCTAATTTTATCATCTTCCAGTTTTCCTTTCCTAATTCCTCAGTGCTTGTTCCTGCTAGTATTATTGAACCGTCTCTATTTAACTTCAAATCTGAAAGCCTTTCTTCCTTCTTTCTGGATTCTCCTTTTACATGTTTCCGCCATTGCTCGTTTCCATCCTGGCTAAGATAAAGTATCCAAAAAGTTTCATTATTTTTTTCTATTCTTCCCTCTGCCTGAGTATAGCCACCTAATAAGATTCCTTTGGAGGAGTTATCATTTTCTGAATGCAGCACAGTCATTCCCATTAAGATATCTCTGTTACCCAAATTATATGATTTCTGCCACTGTTCATCACCTCTTTCATTTAAAGATATCAACCAAAGATCCGAACCTTCTTCGATTCCCACAGACTTGTTTCCCGATCTCTCTGATCTGGATTCTCCGCCGATTAAATATCCCGCTGATGTTAATGTTAAAGTTCTTATATGATCATCACCTCTACCACCATAATTCTTTTCCCACTCTACTTTACCATTTTTATCTAATTTGACGATCCAATAGTCGCCTTCTCCAAAGTTTTCTGTTTTCTTTGATCCTCCTGTTTTGCTTCTTGAGTAAACACCAAGTAATGCTCCGCCGTCTTTTGTTGGAATCATTTTCTCTACTTCATCCAATCCTTTTCCTCCTAATATTAACTGGGATAATTCTTTTCCGTCTTTGTCCAATCGGATAATCCAGGCATCTTTGGAACCATATCCTTTTGAAGCATTCTGTACATTCCCTACCACAAAGAACCCTAAGTCGGTAGTTTGAATGACAGCTCTTGCTTCTTCATCAGCACCTGTTCCTAAAGTTTTTTGCCACAACTCGTCTCCAAACTCATTTAATCTAATGAGCCAGATATCGGATCCTCCTTTAGAGTCATCTTTTTTATCCAATCCTTTGCCAGAATAGGAGGTTCCAGCAAGGAGAGATCCTCCATCCTGTGTTGTAGCAGTAGCAGACAGATAATCATGGTTAGCACCTGAGAAATATTTTTCCCAGACTTCTTCACCCTGTTGGTTAAGTTTGATCAGGTGAAAGTCATAACCGTTGTTTTGTTTTTGGCCACTAGTTGCCTTCGATTGGCCTTTAGCCTGAATGCTGCTTCCCGTGATAAGGTATTGCTGATCAATTGTTGTGGTAACTTGGCTTAGAAAATCCTGTGTAGAGGATTTGATATCTTTCTGCCATATCACTTCCTGGCCAAACATGCTTAAAAATACATGTAAGCATGATATTGTGAAAATTTGAACTCTCATCAAGAACAATTATTAGTTTTTGATAAAAATATATAAATTATTAAACATAAAACAATATTTTATCAAAAATTAACATAAAAAAATCATATCATAAATAAAGTAATTAATAAATAGCTACAATACCAATTATAATAGGAAAAATAAAAAGACCTTATCATAAATTTTATTAAGATCTTAAGTACAAAAAGATGAAATCTCGTAAAAATTGAGATTTTATAATATTCATCTTCAAGCCATAAATCTTATGTATAGACTTGAAGGTCTACAGATATTGGTATAATAAATGATATGAGTAATGTCGAAAACTTGTTGCAGCAGATCCATACTTATTGACGATTTGTTAATTTAAAAGTTAAAATTTGTTAATCGTGGCTTTATGTACTAATTATTTTTGAAATTTGTTCTACAACCAAAATTTTATTGATATGAAAAATTTGAAAAAGCTTAATAAAGCAGAATTAAAAACAATTGTTGGAGGAGCAGATTGTACCAGACTATGTTTTGTAAATGATAAATTAACATGCGTTCCATATAACTCATGTGGTGGTCCTGGACTTGAGCCATAAAAAAACTATTTTTCAAGCACATATTTCTAAAATATTTTCAATATCCGTGAAAAAGTGTTTGAAAATAATCTAATCTAAGTCGCTTTATTAGACAACTATATGATAGTTGTCTATTTTTATGTCAATTAAAATTTGCATTTCAGCTCTTTACACAATCTATAATCTGTAGCTTTTGCTTTAAATAAATTATTGAACTCCTATACTTAAGATCCTATCAAGGTTTTCAAGAAACTGATGCGAAGATAATCCTGCCAGGTCACTTACCTCACACTTTAAATTGTGAGTTTTTTTTTCAATAATTCTCCCAAAAGCGACCCAACTCTAGCCAGGTATTTTTAAACACTAATAGAATGTCTCCCAACCATGCACCTTGTCCAAAGCAACGCTAAATTTTTCTTTCCTATTCATAAAAAATGCCCCTAAAAAGTGTTTAACTTTTTGGGGACAATCCAATGAAGTATGCACCTGTAAAATGGAAAAGTTACTTCGAATTTGAATGTATAAATTTAGTTAATCAAAACTTATACAAGCTCAATTCCAGCTCAAATCAGTTGTCTATGTATCAGAGTTTTTTAAGGGAAAGTTTTCACTAAAATATTCGTTTACTTTTTTAAGACGGCCGAATCAACTTTAACCAAATTCTGACCATAGATCAACATTAAAATTACCAGTTAACGAGCAGCTTTGATCCTTGATCTCACCGCTTTGTATACCATAATTCCTAGCTGGGAAAGCAATGTGAAAGCAGTTAGGGGTAGAAAGTACCCCTTAAGAATTGTACTATAGGAAGTCAGTTTGACTATTTCTTCGGTAATCGCATGTTTATCCGTTAGCATCTTAATAATCCCAATGTTCTCAAGAAGATCAAAAATGCCTGCTAGGACCGGTAAAAGCAAACTATAGTATAGTTTGGTATCCCATAATTGATTTTTGATCAACAGCCTTGTAATCAAAATTGTAAAGGTTACCGTATACAATAAAATAAAGGGGATGTCGGCATATAGCTCAAGCGAACAATAATTCTCCTGTCCTTCAATCTGCAGCTTATCAAATAATTGCTGAACATATGCGGGATCATATCCCTTGAACATGGTATCCAGAAGTTGCATTTCACCCAATAACAGCTGAAGTTTTGGAATGAGGATGAAAGACATCACTATAAAAAAAATAACCATTGGTATGGCGAAGGCCCAAATACTTGTTCTTAAAGAAAAATTTTTAATTTTCTGTTTCATTTCGATAGTGTATAAATGCGTTTTTAATACGCTGGTGGGTGATTTTATTTTGCTTTCACTGATTAGCAAATCATTTAAATCTATTATCTTCGCAAAGATATTTACTAATGAGATATAAATAAATAGTAGAAAATGACCATTTTTATGAGTTCAGCTAATCCATCCATCAACGAAATACTCGACCAGACATTTAGCGGTGAACTTGATCCAAAGATGTCCCTTGAAAAATATAGACATGTTGCTTTTATTTTCTCTGTTCTACAAAATTCGACAGCAATCCTTACAGATTTAAAATCACAAAAGAATTATATCTATCATGGCGCACTCTCAGAATACCTAGGCATAGGAGAAAGAATGACATCTGAAATTTCAGATCACCTCTGGAAAGAAAGCGTTTTGAATAACATCCACCCAGAGGATTTGAAATCCAAGCAGACAATGGAACTCCAATTGTTTCATTTCTTAAAAAACAAACCTTTGGATGAACGTTTAAACTATTATCTTATAATGAGAATCCGAGTGAGGGCAAAGAATAAGGAATATGTTCCTCTAGAACTGAAAGTATTTTACGCATCGTCCCAAGATAGTATTCAGCTCGTTTTATACCTGTACAGTTTTACTTCTGTCAACAACCAAGAGATAAGTTCATCCGGTACAATCCTTGACTCAAGCAACGGTAAGACATTTTCAAGCACAGACTTTCGCCTGAAAAACATTCTCTCAAAACGTGAAATCGAAGTTTTGAAAGAAATCGCCAGTGGCAGTAAGAGTCAAAGAATCTCAGAGAAACTTTATATCAGTAAAAATACCGTTGACCGTCACAGGCAAAATATAATCGAAAAATTAAACGTAAAAAATTCTACTGAAGCTTGTCATGCAGCAACTCTGATGGGTATTATTTAAGGCAAGCTCGATAATGTCCACGCCCAACCCCATACATTATAAAGATTAAGAATTAACAGGCTAGCATCAATTTGACAGACCTTTTCGGACCCTGGTCAATGTTTCCCGGGTTATGCCAAGGTATGAGGCAATTTGACTAGTAGGAAATCTTTGAACAAGCTGAGGGTACAAAAGCGAAAAGTTTTCATATCGTTTCAATGCGCTGAGATGTATCGCATGATCCCTACGCCTTTGCGTGGCAATATGATGATTTTGATTGATATACCAGAACATTTCCTTAAAAGCAGGAATCTCCAGGATCACCTCGAATTTATCTCGCGGTACAGCAAGTAGTTCAGAATTCTCATTGGCCTCAATAAAAAAATCGGACGGCTTCCGGCTCATGTAGCTCTTCATGTTGACTGCCCACCAGTCCTCAATATAAAACTGGAGGATATGATCGGTACCATTCTCATCCATACTGAACAGACGTAACGCTCCCTTGACTACGAATCCAGCATATTCATTGATCTGCCCTTCTTTAAGAAAATAATGTTTCTTTTTTATTTTTATTGGCACCATTAATGCCTCTATTTCCAGCTTTTCGTCGCTGGAGAGCCTGGTAATGCTATTGCGTTCGATGTAATCAAAAAATTTATTAAACATTCTTTAATTGTACTCTTTTTTATTAAACGGCGACATGACATCAGGCAAAGTTAGGATTTTTCACCGAATACACTTTAAGGTTGTTTTAGACACTACAAGATATTTAACTCCATTTATTTCTATTTTTGTTTAGTTTATCAGTGCTTAGTAAAACACCCGGAGTCAATATTTTTGTAAGTGATTTAATCTGGTCATGCCAGGGAATGAAACTTAGTAGGTTTTGGGCGACAGGCTGATTTACTTTAATTTTTATAAATTATAATGTTATTTCGCAAACCATGAATAATCGAGTTTACGATGGGTAATCCAATAAACCCTCAAACTGTCCGTTCGAAGGTTCATTGGTAAAATACCTTTTGTCTTGCTTATTCTTCTATCTTATTTCATCATACTGATGTTGGTGAGGCCACCATCGGAAAGAATTTCTGTACCTACTATAAAAGATGAATCATCAGAGGCTAAAAATACAGCAGCATTTCCGATATCAGAAGGCAGCCCTTGCCTTCCAACTGGTGTAATATCGATCCACATCTTCTTAACCTGATCCAATTGCTCTTGCGGAACTATTTTCCCAAAAACCGGAGTATCGATCGATCCCGGTGATAGTGTATTCACTCTTATTTTTCTATGGAGTAAATCCAAAGATAAACCCTTGGCAAGTGATATCACAGCTGCTTTTGCTGCTGCGTAAATGGTCATGCCAGGTGCGGCGCGGTGGACAGCACTAGATCCGATCAAAATTATCGATGCACCGTCATTGAGGTAAGGGAGCGATCTTTGGACAGTGAAGTACGTGCTTTTCAGGTTGAGATCCATGTAGCTATCATAGTTCTCCTCGGTGACATCATTGATTGCGGCCATTGGCATACCATCAACAATACCTCCGGCATTTACAACAAGTACATCGATCTTGCCAAACCGCTCACTAGTCTTGTTGAAAATATTTTCCAGATCCCTGTTAACCGTTACATCTCCTGTTACACCCAGAAAACCCGTACCCAATTCCATAACTGAACGGTCTAATGTTTCCTGATTTCTGCCGGTAACTACCCCCACTGCACCTTCATTTTTGAAAGCTTCCGCAATTCCGAAGCCTATTCCACTGTTACCGCCTGTAATGACAGCAACTTTATTCTTTAGTTTGTTCATTTCTTTTTATCTTAATTATATTCCGTAGATACCTCCTGAAACGGAAATCTTTTCTCCGGTAATCCATGCAGCCTCGTCAGAGGCAAGGAATACGGCTACTTTTGCTATATCTTCCGGCCGCCCGGTACGCCCTAGCGGTGTAGTGGCAACTAATCTGGCTTCAAAATCGCTTCCGATAAATCCTGCACTATGCGAACCTTCTGTTTCCACCACGCCTGGCAAAATAGAATTGATACGGATATTTCTTCCACTGAACTCTTTAGATAACGCAATGGTAACGGCATCTAATGCTGCCTTGGTTGCAGAATATACACTCCCCGTCGGTAAAGGGGTATTACTTGCACCCGAGCTAATATTGATAATATTACCACCCTGATCGCCAAAAAGCTTGACCGCACCTTGAATGGCCAGGATCGAGCCTAAAACGTTGGTATTGAACTGATGATGAAACGACTCTTCTGTTACCTTCTCAATAGGTAAGTACTGGTATATCCCCGCATTATTTACCAGGATATCCAATGTGCCGAAAGTATTTTTTGTTTCTTCAAATAGCCTGGCTACATCAGCCTGGTTTGATACATCACCCTGTAGAGCAACAGCAGTTCCTCCATTATCTTCAATTGTTTTGACAACTTTATCGGCGTCTTTTTTGCTTGATACATAATTTACAACCAACTTCGCCCCTTCTCTGGCAAAATGACGGGCAATTGAAGCCCCTATACCTTTTGATGCACCCGTGACGATTGCTACCTTGTTTTTTAATCTGCTCATTTTTATTGATTATTGAATTATTGAGCGGCAAAGTTAGGTTACGAAAATATATTTTAGTTACTTTGTTTCAAAAAGTAACAGTAACCTCTAGGTAACAAAGTAACATATGGAGTGTAAACCAATTGATCAAAATGATCGTAAAAAAGAAATGATGGCTATCCATGATGCCATGGATGTGTTGAGCGGAAAATGGAAAATCTACATCATCTCATCTATATGCCACTACAATAAACGGAGATTTTCCGACATTTTGAATGACGTCGTCGGAATTTCAAATAAAATGCTCAGTAAGGAACTAAAAGAGTTGGAGTTCAACAAACTTGTAAAAAGAACAGTTTTGGATACACATCCTGTTACCGTACTGTATGAACTTACCAAGCACGGCAAGACGCTACAGACCATTATCAACAATTTGACAGACTGGGGACTTCAGCACCGAAAGGAGATTATAGGATAGAACAGCATATTAAAAAATTGTATAGAATTCGTCTCGTTAAAAAAATAAAGCTCATAAGACGATCTAAAAAAAATTATAATTGCTATTTTTGATTAAACTACCCTATTATGAAAATCTACATTTTTATTTTTTGTGCGTTCTTTTCAATTGGAACTTTTGCTCAGGGAACTCAGACCGGTAAAGAGGATATGCTCCAAAAAACCAACGGAGAAATACTCAAAGGCAAAATACTGCGCATCACGGATAACGACATTACGTTTGTTTATGCTGGAGAAACTGCAGAGTATGTGATTAAAAAGACTGATGTATCCAAAATCGTTCATTCAAGTGGACGTGTTGAAGACTTTGCTGGAAACAGCACGGTACAGGTACGTCAGAAAGAGCCCGTATCGATGGTAGCCAGCCCAAGCGAGCACCACAACCGGATTGCCATCCTTCCCTTTACCTTCCTGATGGACAATCAACAAGGTGCCGAAGAAATAGGTATCAAAGCACAGCAAGACGCCTATGCTTTTCTATCTCAGCATTCCATGGGATATAAGATTATTGATCCGCGAACAACTAATTCAACCTTAATACAAGCAGGGGTAACCCGTGAGAAAATGATCGGTTTTAGTATGAAGAACCTCGCTGATATTTTAGGTACGGAGTATATTATAGAGGGTACTATAAGCCAAGCAAAGGGGTACATGACCAGTTCTACTATTGGCAGAAGTAGCACTACTATCAAGGGAGATGGAGGCAAGATCAAAGAAACAGGTGTTGGCTCATCAACCAGTGACAGTGCACAGCAGTATGATGTCACTGTTATGCTCCAGATTTACATGGACAATAATGTAAGCATTTACAACAACAGTCATAAAGCATTTTGGCCAACCACGGATGGTTCTTACACTGCTCCATTGGAATATGTTTTGAAACGATCTCCTCTGTATACCAAATAACGAATATTTCGACTTCTAGAAAATGCAAGTAACCCAACCTATAAACTAATTTCAACAAATTACTTTGAAATCCTGAAGATTGTTGGAAGTTTAATCGCCCAATGAATTACGGTAATGAACTCAACCATTATAAAACAGGACTTTTGGAATTCGAAGCCATAAGAATTTTCTGCGGTACATGTACTGTTGGTTGCCGGCGGCGTAATTAGTTGTTCTCTTTGTTTTTGTAAAACAAAGAGAGGAATTCCTGCGTATCCTTTTTTCTCTAGTCGATGTAATATTTACTTGCAATAAAATATAATTCGAAAAGAATGAAGAAAATCACCATAACAGCATACCATGTAGATTTTTTACTTTTTGAGAAGGCAAGTATAATACAAAGCGAAATATGGCTAATCATTTTTATGCCGTACAAGGGCATTAACCTTTCGAAATATGCTGATCCTTTAAGCAGAGTATCTAGGATATCCACTACATAAATCATAGCTAGTCCAAGAAAAATCCATTTTTTCCTTGAAAAAAAATAATTCCTATAGCTGTCGGAATAATCTTTAACATCAGATGGATAGAGGAGCTGGCAAAGTGTAAAGTATAATAAGATATAGACTATTATTAAAATATATTCTGTAAATGTCCACACTTGCACTCCTCTGAGATTATATTCCCACCACCAAAAATGGATCATCTGGAGAAATACATAGAAGACTAACAAAAGGTGGAGCCAGTAAGGTTTTGTTCTCCCTGGATGTTGTATAAACTTTACTGTACCATTCAATAGCCCGCCAATCCCCAAGCTTAGAATAATACTAATTACTGTTTTGATATGGTTAAAAAATTCCATTTAATAGCCTACATATTTATTATCTTGCTTATCTCTATTGTTGATGGCTGTCCGTAATTTTAATGCGGCCTTAAATATAATAAAAAACACGCTGATTTGTATTTTGGGACTGATAAGAGTCTTATACTTGAAGATCTCTTGGTAAAATGCGTTGGAAAGCCTGAATATTATAATTAGCTAGTAGATTTTTATGAAAAACTGTTTAAAGAGTTTTATTGTCTGTAAATAGTTTAAGAAGCAATAAACGCTTTTATTTTTTAAGACTTTAAGGATTTAAGTCTCCTATCATCTAAAGTTATCCTCGCGAAATAATTTTAGATTTTACTCCCGAAAGTTCATCGATCTAATACTTTATTTTTTGTTCAAAAATATTCATTCATTTTTTAATAAGATTCTATTAAGGCTTGTTTCTGCTCAATTTTGAAATAAGTTCCTTTTATTCTATAAAAAGAAACAAATTGAATTCTATCGCTTTTTTTAGATTTTCTGATAATAGTTTCAAGGTTTGAGTTTAGGCTGGTTTCGGATCACAAAGTTTCAAGTTTTACCTCAACCTATTAACGTAAACCCAGTGTCCGAGATTTGCTATTTTATTCTAGAGCTTATTTCATCAAATTTTTCAAGCAACAAAAGAACGGCAATAAGTAAACATACTTTTTCCATTTTGACTGACCTTGTCCTCTTGATTTACAAGCAATTACAGCAAATAAGACAAGTAAGATTGCAATTGTCGGAACCTCCATATAATTAAAGAATATTTCACGGGCATAAATAGTTAAATATTCACTTGCCCAATAAATTAAGACATTGGCGCTTAAAGCAATTGATGTAATGAGTATTGCACTATTTTTTAGACATTGCTGGCGAATAAAACTACTAGTCCAAATTGCGATGAGTAAGGAAAAATAGACTAAAACAAAATAATGCCCATATTTAAAATATTCTTATAGGATGTTTAAAGTTGACCTTACCGCTTCATCAAGCAATGTGCATCTTTAGCCAGAAAGTTTGTCAGATAATTTGATATTGCACAATCCTGACCGCCATTCCAGATTCGGGATTGAATAGGAATTAGAAATAGATTTAAAAGAATTCCCAGAGCGCTTGCTATAATTGTTATTCTTTCACTAATGAATTGTTTCATCTTTTGTCATTTTTAATATTAAAATTATCTGACAAAAATACAATGATAAAAAAACGCTTGCATTTACATATGTAAAATTCCAATAAAACCTTTGAGATAATCTGGTGAGAAATTAAATAATCTCTCTTAATTCGTTACTCATTATTAATAATAAGATAATGTACTTTATTTGAAAAGCCACAAAACTGGAATAGAAATTGCTTATAATAGCAACAAACAACTACATAAAATTACCGGTAATGCAAAAGCTGAAACAAAGAGTTTTTATATTGATAGAGAATATTAAAAAAACAATTTTCGTTGATGATGAAATATAGTTAGATGTACTATCATTAAGATAAGTGTGTGTTTCAATTGTACACGTAGACACTGTTTCAGGAAGTGTTTTCGTTATCTTTGTTATTTTGATGTAGGTTTCTAATGACTCCCTTTTTTCTCCTTTAATTTTAATCATCAGGGAATTGAGCTCCGCTTGCATTTCGTTATCTTCCGTTCTAGTTTTTCAAGTTTCATCAATTTAATGGTGACTTCCGCTTTAATACCTTGTCTAAAAATCTAATTGCTTTAGTTTTTGCAAAGTCAATTTTTTAGCGTCCAACTCACCCAAAGCAGTTTGAGATATTCTAAGTCCAGTATATCCATTTCCCGAAGTGCCGAAAAAATTACGGAAAGAACAAAATAATCAGATTCATTTGGTAAAGCCGATTTATAAGCCTCAAATGCCTTTGTTTTTAAAAAATCGTTTTCTTTTCTGAACCACATCTGCATATAGGCAGAAGCGCTCCACGCTCTGCAATTCGAATTTGTATCATTCAATAAGTGGTTTTCAAGAATATTCGTGTCGGTACCTTTCCCAATCCAACCTAATACAATAATTGCTCTATCTCTTTTATAGTCGTTATTACTTTGTGTGAACTGCCGCGCATAGACTAAGATTTTAGATTTATATTTTTTGTTGAGCTTTCCCAACAAGAAAATAATATCTGCCTGAAATTCTAAATCTTCGTTGTCATCTAATTTCTCAAAATCATACAATGTTTTAACTTTTCTACCCATAAAAGTAATCATCACAGGACTAGTTACTTATTTTTATAAAGGCTGGTAAAGTGCATTTTGAATCTATATTTTGAAAACATAAATTCAGAAATAAATATATATGAAAAAACTTGGTTATTTCTGTGAAAAGGAATTGACCATCTTTCGGTAGTCCCTGTCATTTATATCAGATACCTTGATCTTAATTCTAAAAGGCATTTCTTTTTCCTTCAAATCAACATCGATTACAATTATATCAGCAAATACCGATCTTTCGATTTTAAACGAGCGTAATTTGTTCACAGGATATTCAACTAAAGGAAATACAATCCCTTTTTTTGATGGATGATAGTATTTGATTGAAAATATGAAACCACTATTTTCAAATTGAAATACTTTAAGACTTGTTATTTTTTTAATGATTAATATACTTATTACAAGAAATATCCCGAGTAACGGCCATCTTAATTCCACCGGTATAAGAGATTGTAAGACAAATCCACATACTGCCAAACAGCAATTGAATACGAGAAGAAATTGCCAAACCCTCATTTTTGATATTACTTTATCTTTATTCGTTAAGACCATAAATTTTATTAATAATTTTTTACTATAATATTTTAGTTGTACTTATACGGCAAATAGCTTTTTCCATCGAGCTACCGTATTTCTACTTAATTTGTAATGGTTAGCTAATTGTGTATTACTTAATTTGTTTTTTTTTTGGTATTGAAGTATTTCCATAATGGTATCCTGATTATAAGAACGATGCCTTTTATTAAACTTCCAACTTTCTGCAGTGACGGCCCCAAATATGATCGTGTTAAGGTCTATCACATCTAGATGTGATAATGTTTCTTTATTCAATAAGCTTTCGCAGTCTTTCTTTTTATGTTGAAACCTGGTGTTCAGAATATCAGTATAAATTCTTTTGTAATCGGGCATATTTTCCATCAGATACATTTACTTATTTTTTACCGGATCTTATATTTAGCCATCCATCTGCGTAATGTCGATTTAGGGATCTTGTAATCATTGATCACTTCAAGTTGCGTTTTTTCATTGCTTTCAATTATTTCGAGTATGTAAAATATCACTTCCTTCGTATAAAGGTTTTTCCTGAACTGCGGTAATACAGAATCAGTTGGCCTGTTATAATTCGCTCCCATGGGAGAGGTAAATAGTATGAGGTGCTGCGAAAAAAAACGGAAAAAATCGTATTCTAGAAGCTTACACCATTTCAACAAGACTTTTGTCTCTAATGTATCCTGCTGATACATATTATTAATTTCCTCTTCCTTAAGCTTCATATTGTTACATATTCTATTCATATCTATGCCCATTTCCGTTACACGGGTTTGTATAAGGGAACCTATATGAATATCTTTAAAATCAATGTTCATTGTTATTATGCGTTTCTAATTATTTCTCGTAAAGCCCTCTCCATCTCTCTTACTTCATCGGTGCTTAACCCATGGAGGCGAAGAGAGATGGCTTCTGTATCGCCATCACTTTTTTTTATGACCATTGTCAGATTAGAATTTTCAATTGCGCAGTTTTGTAGCCCTACTGATGGGAATTCCCTTAATATACCATGATGGTATCTTTTAAAAGGATGGCAATACCTGATCTTTATCTGTGCGTATGAACTCTCAAATTCAACAACACGTATTGCAGAAAGCGCCAACGAGAAAACCAGCAAAAGAAAGACTCCGACAATTACCGGAATATTGCTGTATTCAAATGATGTGATTATACAACTTGCTATCATTGAAAGATCAAGAAGTATCAAGCATAAAAACGTAAACATAAATAGCCTTATGTACTTTTTATTGTCAAGTTTGCAATTTGCCATTAACTTTAGATATTTTGAATTCTTAAAATAGAATTATATATAAACATGCACATACATCGCATCCAGATGTGAGAATTGAGATTTACAGGATATCTTCAGTATTCCAGTAAGAACAATCGTAGGAAAACTTATGGGACAATTTCTTTTTCATGGCTTTATATTTTAGTTATTATTTTTAAGCCTTTTCACGTTATAATTGAAAAGCTTTCAATAAAACATAGTCCTACTAGACTATCATCTCCAAAATTTCTGTAATTAAGAAAACTTATTTACAGAATGTTTAGAAAAGCTTTCGTTAAGAATCCATTGATAAAAAAATTATGATTAACAAAAGAAGTTTTAATCTTCAATTTTTACATTTCAGTAATCTTAAAATCTTAATGCAATAATAGCTAACAAAAACATCATAAAAATTAAGAAGGGTATCAGTTTTAATGAATATTCTATGAATTCTACAGTAGAAAAAAAGCATCAAAATATTAATTACCAGAACTATACAAGTCTTTCTCAATTAAAACATTAGCCCTCTTAATTTTCCGAAATGTAATGGTAAGAATAAGGAGTAAAACAGAAGAAAACAAGATTACAATAATGCACCATTTTAAAATTTTATTGTTTTGTTCCTGCATTTTCTGATCAGCGTTTTTCTGATCTTGCAAGAGCAGATTATTAAGTACCTCAACCTGAATTTTATTTTTTTCTGCCATCTTCTGTTCATAGAGGACATCGTAATATTTACTCTTTTCAATCTCTCTCAGTTTCGAAAAATTCTGAGATAACTGAAAATAAGTATCAATATCGGTCTCAGAAATATTTGTTTTATCTTGGAGTTTCAAAATATAAAGCAGCATTTTGTTCGATTGATTAAAATCATTTCTCAAGGCTAAAATTCTAGCAAAACTTAAGTCAGCAGATTGATTTAATACATTAGAATAAATCTGATGAATACCTGATGACAAATCACTTTCTGAATAATTTACTTTTGAAAGATTCAGATAAATTTCTGCGTCTTTCAGATTATTCATCTCTATTAAACAATTTGCTTTATTAAGATAAGCCAACTTGACATTCATTTTAGATAAAGGATTATTTGCTGAACGATAAACTGAAATTGCTTGGTCGAAGTATTCCAATGCTATATCGCAATCAAGCGTATAAGCATAATTCATACCTTTTAAATAGAGTATATTACCTTTAATATGCTGTACTGAGCTTGGTAATTTAATTTTTTCAAGAATATCCTCTGCTTTGTTAAGATAATATTTAGCTTTATCATTGACTTGAAGTGACTGATAAATGTTTCCTAGGATTCCTAAAAACTTTACCTGCAAAACGTTGTTATTTGCCTGTTCCGCCAAACTCAGCCCTTCTGTTCCATAGTGTATAGCCTCACTAAACCTTCGTGTTTGATTACAGACATTGAGCAATGAAAATAATAGACGTGTTCTGAAATTGTCATCTAAATCACTATTATTATATATTTTAACACCTAAATAATATGATTTTTCAGGATTTGAAATGAGATATTTCTCCATCTCTTTTACATTTATAGAATCATATTTCTGACAATAAATATAATCAGAATATAACAGTAAAATGAGTATATATATAAATCTCAGGACTAATTATTTTAAAAGTTGAATGTACTGCACCGGAGAAATACCTTCGATACTTTTGAACACAGAGGAAAAAACACTGTGAGATGAAAATCCGCTCTCTTCTGCTAGATATTTTATTTTATAACTTCGATAAACCAATTCATTATTGAGTTTCTGCTTGATATACTCGATTCTCATCTCATTAATGTAAGTTGTAAAATTTTTCTTTTTGTAAGTATTGATGATTTCAGAAATATATTTTGAATTGGAATCAAGTTTATTAGCCAATGATTGGATAGAAATGTTTGGATCCAAAAAAAAATTCGTTGATTCCAATTTTTCTAGCCTCTCTAAAAGAGTAAGTTTTACGTTTTCTGAAATGACCTGAGGTGTCTTTTTTTTTACCAAATTTTTTAACTTATCTGAAAGTAACAGATACGTTTTACCCCTTAGTTTTTCATGTCGTATTTTGACAACCAATAAAATTAATACAATACATGACAAAAGAATTATACTTATCAATATAATAATTCCTCTTTTCTTTGCAAAAATATATTCATCGTAGTGCTTAGTTTCAGTCAAATAAATCCATTGAGAGCGAGCCTGCGTTATTGCTTTATTCTTTTCCCTGATTTGTTCATCTCTTTGATTTGATACTAAAATATAATTTGAAACATCTTTTTTACTATAATAATAATCTAGTAAAAAATTGTAGTAAATAGCTCTCAGTTGGAAATTAGTGGTATTATTTATCTCTTTCTTGGCTTTTGCTAACCAAACATCAGAAATATTTGCAGGAAATAATTTCTTTTTTAAAATATCAAATCCCATATCATCCGGATAATAAGATAAAATTTTTAAAACGGGAATACGGAATTCAGGAGATTTAGTTATCCAATCATCTTCACTCAAATTGATTAAGACAAAACTAAAACTATCCCTATAATTATATAAACTTTTATTCGTGATTTTTGGGAGAATATTTAAAATTATTTTAATTGCTTTTTCTTTTCGTCCCAGTAAGATTAATTCATTTGCTTTTAAAATTTCTTCGTTAAGCTTAAACACAGAATTCTGATTATAATCTGTGCCGAAATCTACTTTCTTGATACCTGCTGAATATAAAATATTCCGATAAGAAACAACTCCGCTAACATTTTGTTGATCTTTTGTTTGAATTATTTTCTTAAGTGCTTCATTATAATTGTTTTCATAATAATAAGCCTGAGCAAAAAGTCTGTTACACTTATTTAGAACCTCCCTATTTTTATAATTTATTTCAACAAAACTGATTAAATCTCTTGTTTTTGCGGGATTCACTATCATTTGTGAATCTATTTTATGAAATATCTGATTCTTATCTGATGCATGCTGTGCCGATAGCTGATGAAAGAGTAATCCGAAAACATACGCAAGAAAAAGCCTCATAGCAGATTAACTAAGTTTTAATTGTATAAATCTCTCAGAAATAAATAACTGCACAATAGTATTACACGGCAAAGTAATCGGTTATAAAAACATTATCATAATTCAAAAATACTATAAATACTATAAATACTATAAATACTATAAATACTTAATGTAATAACAAAAATACAAAAACTTCAATAATTCTTTTTAAAATTACTTATCATTATTGATAATTAGTTTCCTGCTTCTTGCTAATTTTAACACATACAAGTTGAACTTGCAACTATTTTTTGAGACAAAATTTATATACTTCTTTATGCTACATTTTTAGATTGATCAGACATTAAATTTTGATAATCTTTTAAGTCACAATTAATCTATAATAAGCAATGACTAATTAAATCTTGCATACTTGCCAATATGCTTTTTTCTCTTATGGTGTTGACTGGGCGAGATGAAAGTGTGGTTAGTAGCCGACCATTTGTCAATCCATATCTTATGATGACTTTAATTTTTACAAATAGAGAAAAGTTTTGCGCCTTTAAATGTTCATGTATGCTTAGCATTCTCATAATAATTACATCTTCTTTCTAAAGTCGAAGAGGCTGTTTTTACTCATTACCATTAATGTACTTATATCGACTGTTTTTCAGTAATTTTCAAAAACAATCCATCTTGATAAATATTTCCTTTTTCCTTGCTATAATCTATTATTTCCAGAATATACTTTTTAATATCTTCCGTAACACGTGAAAAGCCCAGAAGCTTTGAAACAAGTGAAATGGCATTATCAGGTTGTATGGCAACCGAGTCCTCTATGACTTTTATAATGGCTAGATTAATTTCTTCAGGTGAGATAAAGGTTATTTTCTTGGAATTAGAAGCCAGCATGCTTCTATCTCTGATGGTAGTTAATTCTTTTTCCGGATGCCATAAAAAGTCTCCTTTTTTAGATATATGGCCATTGTCAATTGCATAGTTGGTAGCATTAGTTATAGAAGCACGAATTCTGTTGCCTATTTTTGATATGCCATTGGCATCAGCTATCCTTCTTGCCATTTCTTCAAAGTGAATAGGGCTTTCCGTCATAACCACATCCTGAATCCATGTGCTAAGTTTTCCTAAGGGATAGGTATGTAATTCCTGATGAGCAATTTCTATGGGTAATACTGTTATTTCATAAACTGGATATACAACACTCTCCTTTTCTATGGGTTCTTCACGCACAAGATTTTTAAGCTCTTCCATTAATTCTTCTTCAATAATATCATTGTGCTCTGCCTGTGTCTTCGCTTTTTCTATAGCCTCGGTAAGCAAGCTTAATTCTGCTGCAGGATTACGGAACCAATCCAGACTCCATACACTCATTAAGTTCCAACCCATTCCTTCCAGTACAGTATTTCTAAGCCTATCTCTGTCACGTGTTGATTTAGCTGCCTGATAAGATTTACCATCACAATTAATGCCCAACAGGTATCTGCCAGGATTATCAGCATCTGCAATAGCCAGATCAACATAAAACCCGGCAGTACCAACTTTTTCACGAACAAGGTAACCTGCTTCTCTAAGGGTTTGAGCAACAATTTCTTCAAATGGTCGTGCCGTGTAAGGCAATTCATCTTTGTCGCTTTCAAACTTACCGTATTGTGCAAAATAAAGGAAACTCTTCAATGCTCTGATTCCAAATTTAGCATTGGGTCCCAGTGTCATATCTGATGCCGTAATATTGGTAAAGACCTCGCAGCGGTTCTTTGCTCTTGTAATTAAGACGTTTAACCTTCTCTCACCACCCTCATTATTAAGAGGACCAAAACTCATAGGAACTTTTCCATCTTCCGTTCTCCCATATCCAATACTTATAAAAATCACATCCCTCTCATCTCCTTGGACATTCTCCAGGTTTTTAACAAAAAACGGCTCATCAGCATGTGCCCTGAAATAACTTTCCACTTCCTGGTTTTTTCTTCGTCTTATTTCTATGGCGTTTTGTATTGCCTGCATCTGCGCTGTACTGAAAGCCACTACACCAAGGCTTAATTTTGGTGTTTTAAGGGCATGCTGGATCACCGCATCAGCAACTTTTTCTGCTTCCCCCTGATTGGTTCTTGTTTTTCCTTTATCATAATAGGTATCCGGCAAATGATTAAAGGATAATCCCATACGGTTTTTCGATCCTGGACTTGGGAATATAACAAGCTTATTTTCATAAAACTCTTGGTTGGAAAGGCTGATAAGTGACTCATGCCTGCTTCGGTAATGCCAACGCAGCATCTTTTGTGGCGCCCCCTGAGCATCACACATTCCCAAAATGCTCTGCATATCGGCAGTAACATTTTCCTCGTCTTCTGTATCTGTATTTAATTTATCAAAAAAACTCGTTGGAGGCATCTGTTTAGTATCACCTACCACAACGATTTGTTTTCCTCTTAATATAGCCCCTAATGCATCAACAGGCCTTACCTGGCTCGCTTCATCAAATATCACCAAATCAAAACCAATACTTTCAGGTGATAAAAAGTTAGCGATAGACATAGGGCTCATCATAATAACAGGTTTTATCGCCTGAATAGCCATACCAGCTTCCTGCAATAGCTTTCGTATAGGCATATGGCGTACCTTTCTGTTGAATTCGCTTTTTAGGATATTGATCTGGCCACCTCCATCTTGCTTAGGAACACCTTCCCAGTGTTTCAATGCTACCTTAGCTCTGTTATAGTATTGCTTAAGGACATCTATCCTTTTAAACTTAGAAATAACTTCCTCATGAGTAGAACGTTCAAATTTCCTCAATTCAGGGCTATTGAGCATAGCTTTCTCGAGGAGATGGTCATACCAGGTTTTCTGAAGCGCTGTTTTTAAATGCGAGGATGCATCATCCCAATTTTCAACCGCCTTTATAAGAAACCCTGCTCCTTGCTTTTCTACCTCTTCTTTTAAAACATTCCATGAAACTACTTTATGGATTTCAGACAGCTGCTCCAACCATCTGCTAAGTACAGAGACCTGCGCTGATAACTTAAAGTTTTCAATCCCATTTCCTTCAAAACTCAGATGTTTAAATAAAGTTTCAAAGGATGTATTCTGCTCATCAATGGCACCACTTAAGTGACCTGCATATCGTATAATATTTTCAGAATCCTTATTCTTTTCAAGAAACGATAAAATTTCTTTCTGGATTTTACCTTCTTGGATATTATTGTGGATACTTTGCAAATAGTTTGCTCCTTTTTGTAAGGCTTCCCAATCAGATCTTTGCTTTTGCCATTGGTTTCCAAATAGCTTACTTCCTAAAATATCATTGGATTCTAAAGCTAAGGAAAGCCTCTTTCCTTCCATTAATGTATTGACAAAATCCAATTTCTTTTGAATATCATCGGGCATAACAGTATTAAGTAATCCTGCCAGCTTTTTAACGCTCTTTTTATAGTCTCCAATTAAAAACTTATACCATTTACCCCCATGAGCAATTAGGTTTTGCCTTATTTCAAGGACATCCTGATTCCACGCTTCCGATATAAATACAGAATCATATTTACCATGAAGTTCTTTTAGTCTACTGCCGGTTTCTAATAGTTCGGCAATATCTGCCTTGTTGTTTAGCCATGCACCATCACTAATCGACATTGAGGTGATACCTGGATTATTAGCTGCCAACCTTGCAACAGCTAAAAGTCTTTTAGCATCTATTACATCAGCAGGCGCCTGAAATTCCATAAAATCACTTAGGGTTCTTGAGCCGCTTATCAGATTTTCAGTGGTACTTATTGAGTGTAACAAAAGATCCTTGGCCAGCTCTTCATCTTTAGGAAGAAAGACCGATAATTTACTGCCATAAAAAATTAATTTTTCAGGTTGCCCTATTTTAGAAAGTCTTACCTGAATCTTTTCAGCTAATAACTCAAAGTCCTTAATTTGTCTAAAATCCCATGACGACAAATCATTAGCTATAATTTTCGGGAATTTATAATCTTTGTTTTTATTGTTTATCATTAAAAGATAGCCTATTACATCATGGGCTGAAAGTCCACTTCCACCAATAGGTCTGTTAACTTCTGTAGAATAGGCATTTAATTCCTTAATTAAGGGATCAAGCAAACGTACCTCTTCCTCAAGATGCGCAACAGCTGGCTTACCTAGATCTAAGATTCGCTTAAGCTCCGCATGCAGTTCACGCTTATTGGCTTTATGGCTATGTAATTCAAGACACGCCTCCCCTAAATTTATACTATCCAGTCTTCTTTTTACAACTTCAAGAGCTGCCATTTTTTCTGCTACAAACAAAACCTTTTTCCCATTACCAACCGCATTAGCAATAAGGTTAGTAATGGTTTGGGATTTTCCTGTTCCCGGAGGTCCCTGAATTACCATATTCCTCCCTTCATGGACCGCCAGCATTGCGATGACCTGTGAGCTATCGGCATCTACTACCTGCAATAATTTATCTGCATCTGTTTCTTCATCAAGCCTATGCTCTTCTCCTATAGTTGGTTGTGGTTCGCTAAAGCCATCTCCAAATAAAGACTGAAGGATGGGATGGTCAAAAGGCTTTTTACTTTCCGGCCATTTGGCACTATCAAGATCATGATAAATCATAAACTTTCCAAAGGAAAAGAATCCCAATTCAATAGCATCCAGATCAACTTTCCAATTTTCAAGGTGATTAATGTGTTTCTGAATTTCATTAAAATAGCTTACAATATCAAGTTCATCCTCCTCAGGAAGATCTGGAATAGTAAGGTTAAAATCAACCATCATCTTGGCCTGAAGCGATAAGTTAGCTCCAATTTCCCCACCTGTATAAAGCAGCCTGAATCTTTCACTTGCACTGGAACGTTCCAGAGTAACCGGTATAAGGATTAGCGGAGCCATTCTCACATCCTCCGTATTCCCTTTCTCAAACCAGTTGAGCATCCCTAATGATAAAAATAATGTATTTACCCCCTGCTCTTCTATACTCGTTCTTGCAAAATAATATGTATTAAGAATTTTTGTCTGAAGCTTTTGTTCGGACTCATTGGTTTGTAATCGGGTATCATTATAGGCGTCCTGTAATTCGGCACCTGAGAGTGGTGGTAATTCAAATAGTTCTTCACTATCATCTTTTCCGGGCCTTCCTAAAAAGGTCATGGCTTTATTCTGTTTTACCAGGATATTAAAAATAGAACTTGACTGCTCTTGAACGATATGTAATCCTCGGGCTTTTGGAATTTTATAGTTTAACAAAGTATTACGCATCCCAAGATCCAACAGCTCTTTTCTTGATGCTTCTAATTTGGGAAGTATTATTTCTTTCATGGTTATTGACAATTAGGATCCTATAGTAAATATTAAACCTTAAAATGAGATCATTTTTACTGGTTAATGGCAAATTGTTAAATATAATAAAATAGTTAGTATTATATATTAGGGAAAGCCGCTTTTAAGATTAGATTATTATTTTACTACAGGATGAGATTTGCTTATTTTCTAACTTTAAGCGAGAAAATCGGAATAAAAAAATATCACTAATTGATCCAAAGAAAAAAAAACACCCAATTGGTAGCTTTTTTTTAATATTACTTAGGTTTCTACCATTCAATATCTATTGTTTTATTTCCTTTTAATTTGATTTTGACTAAGCAATCTCTACCATCTATATTTGATGCCCATGATTTTATATTTTTGTTCTATCTTAGTTTTTTTATGGTACACAAATAGGATTCATTTATCCACAAAAGAAATTTCCCATTTATGAACTTACCTCTTGAAATAGAAGATTGGTACATAAAAGAAGTTATTTACAATACTTCTTTAGAAAACCTTCCAGGAGAGGAATGGAAGTCGATTGAAAATTTTGAGAACTATGCGGTTTCCAGCTATGGGCGGGTGAAAAGTCTTGAGCATTGGATTACATCACTAAACGGTAGGAAATGGAAAGCACCTGAACGTATGATGAAGTTACAATTCATGAAATTTTTCAATAAATATCCTGATGATCAGTTTTATAATGTCATCTGTGTATTATCATCAAAAGGGAAAAAAAACAGAAAGTCCGTCCCCCGGTTGGTTTATTATTATTTTGTTGAAAAATTTGATCTAAATGACAGTCACTTTATTATTTCATTTAAAGACGATAATAGATTTAATTTAAACGCTAAGAATTTAGAGAAGCTCTCCTTTAATAAGACGCGTTTTAAAGAATCCCACAAGGACAGCGCTAAAAACAGTAAAACCTATTATAAGAGACCTGTGAACCAGTACACAACAGAAGGTGATCTGGTAACTACATTTGAAAACATTGACGCAGCAAGCAATACCCTTGGTATTGGTCGCAGAAATATTCAAGCAGTAGTAAACAAAGAGCGCCTGACTGCAGGAGGATTCCGATGGTTCTTTAAAGATTTTAGCCCTAAAAAAGAAGATTTTAAAATTTCTAAAGAAAATAAATCAATTACAAGTAAAGTGTTTAACAAGCCTCTTTGGGAAAAGCTGGGCAAACCTCCAATTGATGAGAACGACCCTCCCGCATGCATGAACCTGTCACTTGATAACCTCCCTGATGAACATTGGAAACCGATACCTGGCCTTGAAAACGGGTATGTCATTTCAAACAAAGGAAGGGTAAAACGACTTAGTGGCTGGACGACAAGCAAAAATAAAAGTTTTTGGAAAGAACAAATTATGTCTCTTAATATAAGAATTAAGGCTGGTAGAAATAAACCTTATTTTTATATTCGTGTAAATCACAAAGAGCATATGACAATGCTAATGATTTCAAGGTTACTTTATTACTGTTTTGTTGAAAAATTTGACATGAATGATAAAAACCTCATCATGGTTAATCAAAGTGAACCGTTGTGGAATCTCGATATCACGAAACTTAGATTACGCCCGAGAATTTCAGGGTCAAAAGAAAAAGAAAACATATAATACAAAAGCCTTCTGAAAGATCAAATACCAGGACGAATTAAACTGGGTAATATTTTCTATATTCTACTATATTAAGAAATGATGAAGCGCTTTTGTTTTTCTGATATTTTTTATAAGGAACAAAACCTAATTTTTCTGGTATTTTTTTACTGGCTATATTTTCTTCATCAACTGGATAAAATATATATTTGAAAGTAAAATTATTCTCTAAAAATTCAATAAGGTTTATTATAATTTCTGTACCCAACCCAATAGCTGCATACCTTGTTTTATCCAGAGACCAAGTTCTATAGATTCTGCGGTTATATTATGAATCCCACAACAACCTACAAACTGATTATTTGAGCCCAGAGCGACCATTACTAAGTCAGTATTTTTTTCTAATCCCTTTTTTGATTCTTGCACGAAAGAAAGAATGTCATTTCGATCTCCCGTCGGATTAAAAGGCATATAATGGCTGATTAGTTTTTAGTTCAATTTATATGAAAATAGGACCCAATACAATGTATTCAGTTGAATAATTGAGTATACCTGGCTTCAGAAAAGGTTAATAAAAAAAATTACATTCCTTAACCCAAGTAATTAAGACAGGAAGTTGGCCTGATTGAAAAAGTAAGGACGCAGAATGTCCTCAAAATTATAAAAGCCCTTGGCTTTGTTTTTAATATTTTCCGCAACAAAGAGTGCTCCACTTCCAAATGCTTCCCTGGAAATAGATTCATGAACCAGTCTTACCGTCTGATAAGGGAAACCGAAAATGACTTCATGCTTTCCTACAATACCTCCTGCTCTGACGGAGTTGATACTTTCTGTGTCAAGTTCAAGAGTTTCGGCAATCTTGACCGCAGTTCCGGAAACACCTGATTTGGCTTTAAAGTGCTCTTCTATGACCTCAATATCTACATTTGGTGCAATATTTTTCAATAATGATGCTGCAAACAAAAGATAATTGACCCCCAAAGTAATGTTCGGAGACCAAAATACAGTTGTTGTTTTTGCAAGATCTTTTAACACTGTAATTTCTTCATTGTCATAATGAGATATGGCAGAAATTATTTTAATTCCTTTTTCAGCCGCTTCTTTTCCATATTGATGAATACTTCCTGAATCTGAAAAATCAATGATAATATCCACAGGATGCTTTTCTAGCAAATCATTAATATCTGTATTTTCTGCTGAGTAAATCAAGCTGAGATCATCAGTATCGACTCCTAGAAATTCTTTGGCAGAGGATTTCTCCATAGCTTTACTGCTTCTTAAAACCCATTCAAGAGAAAAAACCGTGTTGAGTAGTATTACATTAGCTACCGCTTTTCCAGCTTTTCCAAATCCTATTAGACCAATTTTCATAAGGTATTTCTTTGAAGTTAGAATAATGAGAGAAATTAAAAAATAAGAAGGAGAACCCTCTTTATTTCTCTAAAGTTTGAATGATAAATTATTATCTGAATGAAAGATACAAAAAAAATAAGAAATTGAGTTTTCCAAAGAAATATGGGATTATCAAAAAAAAGGAATAAAATGCATTACAATATATGCTGCCGAGACCCAAAAAAAAATCTTATAATTTTAAAATTAGTCCTACCTTATTATTTCTAAATCAATCTATTTTTGCATTCCCTTCATCCTTTTGGCCCAGCTCTGGTAGATAGGAAACCAAACTTGATCTCCATTAGAACCATTGCAAAGTATGACAATACCGTTCTTTGTTGGTAAATCTAAAAACATGCCCGCGCTCCAGCCTTCATTTTCTCCTGTATGTCCAATTGTTCTTAGTCCTTCATAATTCATAAAACGGTACCCCAGACCACTTTCGCCCTGATCAGATAAAGGTAAAACAGGTTGCTCCATTAATGCCAAAGTTTCTGGTTTCAAAACCTTATTTAATTGCCGTGGATCGGCCATAAGGGATAATTCAGCAAAATGAGCCAAGTCCACAACTGTTGTCTGTAACCCTGCTGCGGCCTGTTCTGTAAAAATACGGTTCTTTATTGGTCTCCCTGAAGTATCATAGGCGGTTGCAGAAGTTTGTGTCATTTTTTCGGTCCATTCAAAATCTGTATGTTTCAAGCCTAAAGGCTGGAAGACATTCTTTTTCATATAATCTGCAAACTTTTCTTTTGTCTTTTCTTCAAGAAGTAACTGTGCCAGGGTGTAACCACCACCTGAATATTCCCATTTCGTTCCGGGTTCACTTATTAGAGTGACCCATTCACCATTCCTTTTTGTTTTTCCTGAAAGGGATTCTTCTAAGCTCAGGAGTTGGGTTCCTTGTTCCGCACCTCCGTAGCCATGTACCGAAAGACCTGCTGTATGACTAAGCATACGTCGTAATGTAACTTTTGACACATCGTACTGGGATTCAGGCAATTTCCATCGGGTTAGATATTGATCAACAGGCTCATCCAATTTTATATATCCTTTTTCGGTTAGCTGTAGGAATCCCCATGCAGAAAATACTTTTGAAATTGAACCGATATTAAAAATAGTTTCCTTAGTAACAGGTTTTCTACTCTTCACCTCAGCAAATCCCATACATTGTATCCATTTGACTCTTCCGTTTTCAATAACTGCGACTGCTACACCAGGTACATTGTTCTTTTTCATGGCCTCCAATCCCAGCTTCTGAATTTCAGTATATAGCGAATCTCCTTGGTTAGTTACCCTTAATTCCTTAGAACATCCTATACCATATTTCATGGTGGTGCAGGAAAAAAGAAACAGTGGAATCACAATTAATAAAAACCTAAAGTTTTTGTCGCTAATTTTTGTATTGTTATTCATTGATCTTTTTTAATATTTTGTTGATTTATAAATCTCACGTTGTTTGGAACTAAAATGTCACTAATCTCCATTTCCTTTCTTGCTTTCGAAAAGTTGTCAAACGACTCGGATTTAGATATCCTCTTCCGTTCATGTCTGTAGGCATAGCAGCAGTAAAACCCCCATTACCCTCCAGTGTCTGAGCATATTTATAAAATTAAGTAATAAACCTTTTGTTTACTACTTAATTTTCATAATTTATTCATTTTTATTCTTTAGCAAACCTTTTTACATACCAGTATGTCAATAGTGGTAATGCGAAAATTTGAAAAAGGAATGTACATAAAGATATTAATCCCTCCAGATGGTTATCGTTAGCTTTAATCATTAACTGTGGACCAATTGGCCCATTCGAAAACACTAAGATATTCACGAGATTCCAGCCAAGATGGATCGCTATTGGTAAATAAAGAGATCTTGTCGTCTTAAAAGCAAATGCGAGAGCCCATCCAAAACTACCAGTCATAACCAGGATGATAAGCATTTGAATCGGGTTTCCAAAACTACCATATGAAAACCAATGGTAAACACCAAATGCAATTGCTGATAATATACATGCCCATTTAGTCCCAAGCCTATTTATTGCAATATAGAGTAATGCTCCTCTAAAAATCAATTCCTCAAAAAGAACTGACTTTAATATCCACCATAGACTGTTAAGAATCATCTGTGTGGATATTTTCTGGTTGCAAATCCAAAAATTATTGGCCCAATACACGTTTATGATATGATAAACTGAGCAAACCAAACTGGCCATCACAAGTCCTATAAAGAAATCTTTCAGCCTTTTCTTTGTTAACTCTAGTCCTAGGACTGTAAGCTGTTTTTTTTCCATTAACCATAGCAAAAGCCACGATAAGAACAATATGATAATAATGCCAATCATAGTAAAAGCTTTTTTCTTTTTTCAAATATTAAATATAACTCAAGTATCTGAAAATAAAAAGTGTATATAATTATCAATGGATTGCATAAATAAGTCAAAAATTGAAATTCCTTTTATTTTTTGTTTTCAATGTTTTCCTCAAAACAATAAATTATTTATTTTAAAGCCTGAGCAAAAAAAAATGATTCTTTAATTACAAAATATATGTTTCTTGAACCTATAAATTAAACATGGCTATTTTTTGATGATCTTAAATGTTTCAATTGCCCCTTCGCTTAAGACAACACTGCCCAGATATACGCCAGTGGACAGTATGGATAAATCGATTTTGAAATCTTTCTAGTCAATTGATGTTTTACTGATTATTAATTTTCCACTGATATCGTATATTAATAATGATTTTATTATTTTTTCGCTAGATATGGTAAAATTATCCTGTACTGGATTTGGATAAAAATTAAAACTATTAGTTTTAGTTTTATTACTCGTGGCAGGAATTAAATTATTCAATTCAACCACCCATCCTGCAGCGAATATTGGAGGGGTGGTGTTGTCAAACCCACAAATATACTTATCATCATCTGATATGCCCATTCCTGTACCAGAGAAATAAAGATGATAGCCATAACCCTTATTTTTACATCCTGTTAAACCGTAAAGGTCAAAAGATCTTATTATCGATATCCCGACTACCTTATTGCTCTTTTGTAAAAGAATTTGACATGAATGATAAAATATTGGTCACAGTTAATGAAAATGAACCACTATGGAATCTCGATGTATATAAGCTTAAATTAAAAGCCAGAATTTCTTTATTTAAAGAAAAAGACAAATGAAAAAACCCTCTTGAATTTTAATCAAGAGGGTTTCATTAATTTATTTTGATAAATCTGCCTTATTTTAAAGAAGATGACACTCAAGTACTTCTAGTTTTGATAATAAAGCCAATCTGTTTTATAATCGCTACACCCACTAAATAAATAGGTGTCAAAGGCTAATTTAAATCTATACTTTTTCTTTTCTTTGAAAGCCTTTGAAATTCTTCCGGGAACAATTGGAATTCGGTATTCCTTAGACTCTGCACTTTTAAGACATGTCATTTTCCCTAAACATTTCTCAATGTTTAAACAGTTCGCTCCATCAAAACTATATTTTGTATCCAGATATTGTTTTGATTCATCATTGTAAACCTGTATATCTGTGGGTCTGGCCCATATAGCAGAATATTGCTTGGGAACTTTTATTTTTTTGCCTTCTATGTTTTTGATGACAAACACTATTTCTCCATTTTCCGAAAGTGAGTTGTTAGAAAATGAGAGTTTACAAGCCTGCTGCGCAGATACAAAACTTACAAAAAGAACCAAAATAAACTTATACATAATAAATTTTTATTTAAAAAAACGTGAATTTGCAAAATCATTGTACTGAGATTGGTACGCTCTAATAAGTGCTGGATTTGCTGTCATATAATTATAGAATTGCTTGGCTTTATTCCAATATCCTTCCATATTAGAAAATGATGCCTTCGGTAGTTTATCATTAAATAAGGTATCATGATATGCAAGAAACTCTCTAACTTCATAAATACTTAAATTTCCTGCAAGGCCCATTACCCCTCGTTGGTAAACATGAATAAATTCGTGATGAACAACTCTTATAAAAACGGCCACAGAACTTTTAAAAACGTGGGTAGCAATGGTTACTTCCTGGGTCTCAAATGCCTCTCCCCCCGTTAGTCCCGAGAACTCATCACTTTTTACATACTCCATGGTATATTTACCTTTAATATTAGCATCCAGGTTATATTTAGAGTTCACTAAATCAAATGCACCTTGGTAATTCTTCGCTTTTACTAACTGCCTGAATTCTTTTCTTGTTTGCTTATCAATCAACAAATTATCAGAAATTTTATGCATTGTATGATTGAATAAAGCCACGATACCGCCAATCTTAACGCCATCCCAGAAATTCCCTCCTGAAAGAGCAGAACCTACACCTCCTGAAAGCATTCCAAATGCCACCGTACCTGCACCGCTATAGGCAGCATCTCCAGCCACTTTTCCATATCCGTAAGATACAAAACTTGCCAAAAATGCACTTGCAGCAGCTGAGAAAAAGTTACCTCCCTGCATAAAACTCAGTGTTCCCTGTACACCCGCGTGGACGAGCCCTTTTAGGGCTTCATTTCCTACACTCGCCGTAGCGGTTGAAAAAACATCCCCGATAACAGTTGTTATCCCGGCACTTATCAAACTCATCACAATGGTAGAATACAAGTTCAGAATATTAAATTTTGCACCGGTTATCAAAGTAATGGCTGTATAGGAAACAACAGCAAAAACAAGTGCTTTCACAATAGGGATCGCTAAAAACTGCCAGAATTCCCCACTCGTATCATTAAACATCAGTGGATTATTGAGAACATATCCGTATTTATTATAATTCTGGGTA
Organism: Chryseobacterium sp. ISL-6; assembly: GCF_018613715.1. GTDB lineage: Bacteria > Bacteroidota > Bacteroidia > Flavobacteriales > Weeksellaceae > Chryseobacterium > Chryseobacterium paludis. The sequence continues at coordinate 1,101,643 of NZ_JAGGPT010000001.1, forward strand.
TTGGTAGGATCCTGAATGTGTTCATCTGCATTTAAGAATCTTCGGAGCAATGGATCATACAACCTGCCATTCATGTGGATGATTCCAATATCCATGAAATGCTCGTGGCTTGTATAACCACGATCGATTAAGCCGAATTTTTCCATGGCTCCCTGTATTCCTGATTTTTGGGTAATTATAGTTCCAGTACCTATCTGTAAATGGGTAAAGTTACCCCAAGCATCAAAATGTCTTTGTTCCAGTTTTTTACCTTCTGCATCGCTTATTGCAAGAATACTTCCTAAATAATCCTTATGCAAAAATTTGTAAGAACCAGATGTTTCTTTATAATTCTTCAAATAAACAATATTGCTCTCGTAGGGTGTTCCACCAATATAAAGAGTATGTCTTTCGAATTTTGTACTATTATCAATCGTTACTTCAAAACTTCCATCCTCACTATATAATTTTATGAATTTACCCTTATTGGATACAAAATTACCTCCATAAGAAACTTTCTGGCGCATTGATGTTAGTCCATACTCAAAATCAACATCTCCCCTCAGCCCATCAATGAATATAGGATCATTATTTTCATTATAGGTAACGAACTGGATCAGATCATTGTTATAATTCTGGGTTCCGGCTGCATTTAAAGTCATACCTGTTGGCTGGTAAATCTTTGATGAATTTTCAAATTTGATCACTCCCACCTGGTCGTTTTCTGTAATCCTTCCTTTGACATCATAGATATTCCGGTTAGCAGATGGCTTAACTCCCGTTACGGGATCTGTCCAGTTGACCAAACGATTATTATCATCGTAATCAAATGACTCATTAATATTAAAATCACCTCCTGTGCTTCTGCTTTTTAACTCATTCTTTATAGCATCAAATGCATATGATATTTGAAGAATATTGGGTTTAATAGCAGAGGAATGGCTGATGTTGGTTAAGAATCCGTTACTGTCATAAGAATTAGTAATAGTGGCAGCGCCTAATTTAGAGGTTAGAGTCTGCCCTTTGGCATTGGTACTCTGAAGTTCCCAAAGAACTAGACCCGTCTTTTTATCCATTAACTGATACAGATCACCGTTCCAGGCATTATACTTATGTATAATCGTTACAGCAGTAACAATACCCGCAGAAGATAAACTTTTAGTATAAGATATAACCCTTGACTTATCATCATAGAAAAATCCGCTTTGAGCGTAAACCCGCCCATTACTGTTTTCAATGTTAGATTTCATTCTACCATATGTGTCAAATTCAACACTCGAACTATAAGATTTTCCGTTTGATGTTCCTGACTTTAAAATATTCCTGCCAAAACTATCATATGTAAAAGTGATATTTTTAATGGTAGAAACCCCGTCCGATGATAATTCTACCTGATTAATGAGCTGCCCTAGATTATTGTACGTATACTCTTTTGTTCCTTTTGGACTAATAATTTTCTTCGGTTGTCCGAGTCCATCATATTCGTATTTATATACTCCGTTGGATGGATCATTAAATTCAGATTTTCTTCCCCAAACATCATATTTGGTGGTAACAATATTTTCTGCATACTGAGCTTTGATCTGCTGTCCAGCTGCATTGTAGGAGAATTGTATTGTTCCTCCTTTATCAGTTGTAGTCACTACATTGCCTAAAGCATCAACAGTTTTAGAGGTAATTCTTCCATAATCCGCCGGGTTAGATTCCTTAACAGTAGTTGTCAATCCTGAAGCAATAGTCTCGATCTGTTTACCATTAAATGCAGTAGCTGTTACCTTCATGATAGGGAATACAGAATCATCATAAGCAATGGTATTCCATTGGGAAGGGCTCTGCCCTTCAAAATAAGTCTCGGATTCTGTGATCTTCCTTCCCAGTACATCATATTGAATATCTTTCGATACGAATTGTCCCTGCCCAAATGCTTTTGTGGAAACTTTGTATTCTTGTCCCAACCTGTTGGTATACTTTTTAGAAACATTACCGTCAGGGTCGTACTGAGTAATAGTAATATTAGAATTGTTATCTTTATCGTACTGGTAGGTGATTGTACCTTTAAGATTGGTTGCAGCAGTCAATAATTTACCCCAGCCATCATAAGTATTAATAAGCATATTACCTAAGGCATCGGTATGCTTTTTTATCTGCCCCCAATCATTGTACTCTATATTTGATTCTAATCCTAAATTATCTGTCTTTTTCTCAACAAATCTACCTTTTGGTTCATACAGGCTTGTCTCTGTTTGGGTTTGAGAATCTGTGCTATTGCTGACCGTTTTTCCAATGATATTGCCAAAACCATCATAATTATAGGTTTCCAGCACATATGCAGTATTGTCCTTATTCCATGTTTTTAAGGTTTTCGGTAGATTATTCTCATAGGTGTATTCTTCTTTGGAAGATTTGCTGTCGCCATATGCCTGTACGATATCGGTTTTAGATTGGGGACGGCCCACAAAGTAATCTGCTCCAGTGCCTGACAAGTTATGAATATATTCAAAATTGGAAGTGGTTGTAGCATAACCGTTATTAACACTCGTAACACTTTGGCTAGGAAGATAATAATCTCCATAGTCAATTAAGGTATTCATTAGTGTATTATTTAGGAAATCCTTTATCTTTGTGCCCTTTACAACAGTAGCTGTCACCACCTTTGGCTTATCGGTATCGGAAATCGGTATGGTCGCTAATTGCCCGTTCAGCAATTTATAAGATTCATATAAGGTAGACTTGAAGCTCATTAACTGCGTATTGGTCTCAGAAATATCTACCGGGAAAATGCTGTTTTCATTGTTAGTTCTAATGCTCCATTCTTTTACAGGGACTCCATCAAAAAGTGGATCAATTTCAACACCAGACCATACCTTGGTATTTTCAAACCCATCAGCATACCAGGAGGACCGAACAACCTGATGATATCCCATCATACCTTTTCCCTGCATATGCCCTGTCATTCCCCTGTATCGAAAATCCTGTTTTCTTCCTTCCTGTCTAAGCTGAGATACAGCATAGGACTCGTCTACTCTGTCTAAAGAGAAGTAAGGGTAATATTCTTTTCTAACCTTCTGATAAAAATTTGGATTAGTGCTATTATTCGGAATTGCTTCTAAATAATCTACCGACGTAATGACACCTCCCTGAGCAATAGATTGTACTTGTGCTAATCTACTGACAGATGAAGGAGATTTGAGTTTATGTAGCCTTTGTTTCCAGAATAAGAGCACATCATAATAATTATTATTAATTTTCACCTGTGAGGTGATCGGAGAGAATAAAGTAAATTCACCGACATCAAAAGTTACATAATTAGTTCCTCCATAATTACCACTGGTTACAAAATCCGGACTTCCACTTGTTAGAGTCCCATTCGCACTATAGGTGGCAATATTATAGCCAAAGTATCTTGAAAGTATGACGCCGCTTGAATTAACTTGACCAGCTTTGTTAAAAGAGTTTATATGTACAATATCTGATTTACCGTCCTTATTGATATCTGATGCAGAATAAAAATTCCTGTAAATATTAAAAGTGGGGTAACTACTGTTTTGATAATCATTAGGTTTTCTATATTTCAAAAAATTTGTTTTTAAGAAATTAGAAAAGCTTTTTTCAGTACCCATATAAAATCTCCAGTTATCTTTTTCTTGTGTATCGGTGGTTGGTATTGCAAAATCGAGATTTCTGTCACCGTTGAAATCTCCGAATAATACCGGAGAATCGGATGCTTTTGTTTCAGCCAAATTCCCAGTGAATTTTATTTTCTTGAGATAATGATTGGGAGCAGTTTTAACAAACTCAAATACAGTATAGGCTGTGTTGGATACATTAATAATATCCACTTTCCCATCACCATCCACATCCAGATACTGTTGTTGATAATACGAACTTTCATTGATTCCTGAATCAACGGTGTAGTTCGATAAGGGATTGCTTGGATTTTTTAAATCAACGATATAATTTCCCACCAAATAGGTATAACAGTTTAGTTCGTGGCATGGAGGAGGTTTGTTGGCATCATCACCTGTTAGTTCTGAGGTAGACTTTAAATTATCGCATCCTGGAATGGGTTCAAACTGACATTCTTCTTTATTGATCGTCACAAATACATCCGATATACCATCGCCGTTGATATCACCTTCATTAAACGATGCTTTTTCCACTCGGCATCCTACACCCCCGCCCTGATAAGTACAGTCCGGATCAACATAAACGACTTTTTCAAAAACTTTAACAAAATTATTATTTCTGAAAATGTAACCTACTACTTTTCCGCTTTCGTATTGGACAATTCCATTTCCGTTATAGACTTGCCCCTCTTCATCTAATAAAGTATGTACAATTTTAGCTTCGGTATTAAAAAATTTGCCCGTAGAAACATCGGTAAAGGTGTCATTGAGCCCTCCCAGCTTCACAATGCCATTATTAAGAATGAAATCCAAATAAGAGTCTCCATTAAAATCACCGGTCAGTTTTACGTTATCAAAACTATCTACATTGTTATTTGAAAATTCTAAAATCGGCTGTGTTGGGTTAGGATAAGTAAAATTTACCGGATTGGCTGCTATATTATCAGTATTGTATTCTGTTATTTTATCAACTACCTGGTAATTCGTTCCGTTTTTAATATAATTAACAATGTATTTTTTAAATTGGTTTCCATTTGAAGCTACCTTAATTTCTGTTAATATTTTCTTTTGGGTAAAATCTTTCCCACCTACATAAGATTGTTCAACCAGGTCTCTGGTAGCATAGGTAAGAATGATTTCATTAAAATTAGGCTTGTTAAGAAGTTCATTACCACCCCAGGAAATTGAGCTTAATACAGTTACATTGCTTTCCTGTTCATAATTGTAGTTGATAACATTCCCCTGTGCATCTATCCATTTTACAATATTATATTCGATAGGTGTTCTGGCTGCGTAATCAAATGCAGGCGCTCCTTCCCATGTCCCATACCAAGCTCGTGAGCCATCTTCAAATGTTACTTCAAAATATGCAGGACTATTCAAAGGTTCTAATATATAGTAAGCTTGTCCTACCGACTTAATTTTCACACTTGAATATTTCTCAGTAACATATTCTGCTCCATCCTTACCATATTCTCCTGATTTGAGAATAAGTCTTTGCCCATTAAAGCTATAATAATCGGAATAATCTAATTGTACCCCTGTAGCTTCACCATCTTTTTCGACCGTTTTTCCAACTCTTGAAATAGCTGTTAGACCTGACAGGTTCCAACTATATCCAGCAATTCCATTGTTAGAGCCACTTGTGTAAATTAGGTTAACCTGTGGAGCAACAGATTTTACTCCCGGAGGTAGGGCAACAGGCAAAGTAAACTGCAATTGTCCAGCTCCGTTAACATCAATATTTCCCTTAGTGTCATGGAAACTTTGCCCTGAAAGCAACTGTGAAAATCCTAATATAATTATACAGGATATAATGGATGAGAACACATTCATCCTTCTTGCGTAAAGTTTCATGGCAAATTAACGTTTTGTAATGTTTTTACTAAAAATCCTTCCATCCTTCAATGTAAAACGTAAGATATACACCCCCCAGTCATAACCCGACATATTGATTTTCAGCTGGTGGTTTAGACTTGGGATGTTCTGCTGTTGAAACTTCCAGTGTACTGTACTGTGTTGAAACAATGAAATATTTTCTATCAATCCATCCGTCTCTTCCGTCCAATCAATTGTAAGCAGGTCATTAACCGGAACAGGATATAAGCGTATCTGTTTCCAAAATGTTTTCTCATCCATGACTTGCGCCGCGGCTAAAGAAATTGTTTTAGATTCAGTTTTTGATAAAATTTCAGATGTCTGTTTTGCATTTGCATCAGGACCCCGATAGCGTTGATTGCCAGCCTCATCATATTTGAAGAAGACTTCAGTTTGGGAAAATCCAAAGAACCCTATTAATAAGGAAAGTAAGGAAGTTAGTTTTTTTTTCATAGGTTAAAGTTTTTGATAGCATATTTTGTTCTAGTTTTTTGTCATTATGTCGAAAACACCATATTCAGATGCGACATTATGATGACTTTTTCAAGGCCAAAATTATAGACTCGTATTTGATATAGAGGAACAACACCTAGACTCTGCTTTCTTAGCGATCGAGGTAATGGCTTTAGTAAACCGATTTTGGACTCCGGCGAACCAGTTGGTTACTTTGCCAGGAGAGTTTAATATAAATTTTTTCTCATCGTTACAGGTGTTTTAAAGTTAATTTTGGTTTTACAATATATTTTATTCTTGATAGTCAGACATCCATATTTACATGGGAAAACTGAATGGATTATCTGACTACTATTTATTGTCAATTTATTGAAAGCGAAATTAAACTGCCACAACGCTAAATTCTGTTACATAATAATAAAATAGCACGGTGCAACACTGATGTACTTTGGGGTCAACACAACAAATACAGTACCAGGCATATCGAACAGAGGTATTGCTAATATATAAATATTTTTACAAACAAGAAATATTATAACTTAAAAACAATAGCGGAAAAGTAAACATACAAAGAGTAGAAGCAACCGGGTCGGTTTATAATTTCTTAAAAACATTATATCACCTATATCTTTCCGATATTTAAAATATCAGTATTTAGATAAATCGAATGATTGAAATTAAATATGTTAAATCATCTATATTTTTAAATATCAATAATATCTCCCTGATTTGTTTAGATAAAGAGTGTGCCGCTAGATTACGATAGAATATATCTAAGGCAAGGTATCTTTAAATAAATATTAATAAAGGATAACACCTATATCTGAATTTAACTTATTTCTTCCCTCTTACCTTGGATATATTTTTTAATTTAGTTAATCAATAACGGGGAAACACCAAAGTTCCTAATAAAACTTATTTATGAAGAAACTAAAACTATACGGAAGAGCTGATTCATCTGATATTTATCTGATAAGGGATTTCCTGAAGCGGAGTGTTGTAGATTTTAAATGGTTTGATATTACCCATGATGAACTTAACCAAAGACAAAGAAACGACCTTCCTCCTAATCCTGACAAATACCCCATTATCGAGTTTCCAGATGGGAAAGTTATTATAAACCCTACACTTGAGCAGATTGCATGTAATCTCGGTTGGATTACCAAACCGAAATATGAAGAATATGATCTTTCCATATATGGTGCAGGTCCTGCAGGTCTAAGTGCTGCTGTGTATGCCGCTTCCGAGGGACTTAAGACGATCTTGATAGAGCGGGAAGCCATAGGCGGTCAAGCAGGCACAAGTTCAATGATCGAAAATTACTTAGGGTTTCCGGCAGGGATTTCCGGGGGCAATTTAGCGGAACGTGCTAGGCAGCAGGCACTAAAGTTTGGCGTGGAAATCCTACTCCTAAAAGAAGGAATCAAAGGAACATTCTATAACAATAAGATTCACGTCGATTTTGCCTCGGGCGAAAAGCTGGTAGCCAAAACCAATATATGTGCTACAGGTGTAGAGTATGCCAGGTTGAACCTCCCAGATGAAGCCCTATTTTTCCATAAAGGAGTATACTATGGCGCAGGTGCAAGCGAAGCCTCTTTCTGTCAGGACAAAGATCTTTACATAGTGGGAGGTGGAAATTCTGCTGGACAAGCCGCCGTCTACTTCTCTGGTTTTGCCAAACGTGTATTTATGGTCATAAGAAAAGGCAGTCTGGCAGATACTCTTTCTGAATACCTTATACGAAGAATAAAGAACATTAAGAATATTTATGTTCTATACAATTCGCAGGTAACGGCATTGAGCGGTGATGATTTCTTACAAAGGATCAAAATCTTAAACACCAATGACGGAACGGAGCAATGGCATGATACTTCCAAACTTTTTATCTGTATAGGAGGTAGTCCAAATACAGAATGGGCGGCCGAAACACCAATCTGTAGAGATAAGAACGGATATCTTTATACCGGAAGTGACATGATTGGTCTTGACCAGTTTAAATCCTGCTGGGAGCTTGACAGGCCACCTTACCATTTAGAAACCAGTGTTCCAGGTTCGTTCGCCGCCGGCGAAGTGAGGTTTAATTCCGTAAAAAGGGTAGCTTCCGCTGTGGGTGAAGGCGCAATGGCAGTAACACAGGTTCATCAATATTTATCAAAACTATAATTATGGAAAACAATAATGTATGCAGCCACATTAAGGCTATAAAGACGCTAAAAACCGCAAAAGAAGATGCTTGCGAAGAATGTGAAAAAATAGGTTCACAATGGGTACATCTCCGTACCTGCCAGACTTGCGGCCTCACATTGTGCTGTGATTCCTCTCCCATGCAGCACATGTCACACCACTGCAAAAAAGAATCACATCCAGTAATCATATCATCAGAACCTGGTGAACAATGGATGTATTGCTATGTAGATGATACTGTGGCAGAATATAAGTAGCTGAGTATTTGTTTGGAAGGGGTCAATTATATAAAATTAAAAAAGTTAAAAGTCCACTTAATCAACCTTCAGGCGGGAATCGTCAGTTTTTCTTTATTAGTGCAAAAACGAGCATCTTCTAGTACTCTTCTTAAGGTTATAAATATTATGAGACATGTGGAAAACCAATTCTGTAAAATTATTTTCCCACTTCTATCTTGCGTAATTTAAAATCGATGTAGTTCTTTGCCAATTCCACATCTAATAGCTCATCCTAAGCTCTCCTGAATTCGTAAATAGCAGTAGAAAATTCATAAAATAATTCTGATTTTTGTACATTCAATATCTAAAACAATAATTATGAATTTCGGCTTTAATAATTATGGGAATGGTGTCGGAATAGAAAATGAAATGTATGTTCTTGCATTTGAACAATACTAATTCTGTTATTTATATCATTTTAAAGTATGGAAATACCAGAACGTTTGTTCAGGTATTTCCATTCAACATTCTTTTAACTTTAAACGTTTCAGTTTTTTTAGATTACTGTTTTTTGAGACTTGTAAATCATAAGCAAAAAGTGTATTACTTGAATTTTAAACTGACTCCGTCGAATCTTCGATTCTAGATTGTAATTTTTTCTGAGCTTTTTCAACCGTTTAAAGTTAAGAGTATAAGAATCGTGTCCTAACAAAGTTAGCAACTCCAAAAATATTTGTATATTTTTTTAATACAAAATGACCTTCGGAGGAATAGTTTCTAAAGTTTCATCTTTATATTGCCCATCTAATTGTCTGTCGTAAAATATCAATTTGTATAAATATACAATATGAATAAACTTTCTTTTTATTGTAAATGTGATTAATAACATTTATCTCATTATGATTCAAATTATAAATTAATCATTAACAAATAGATAATTTTATAAAATATTATTTAGATAGATAAAAAATGATAAAAAGATAACAGTGTATACTAAATCAGTCAGTATGGAAAAGCATATTTTAATAGTTGGAGGTGGGTTTGCAGGTATAAATCTTATAAAATATTTAAAAAATGACAAGAGATTTCTTATAACGCTTGTTGATAAGAATAATTACCATTTTTTCCCACCTCTTATTTATCAGGTGGCTACTTCCTTTATACAGGCATCCAATATCAGTTATCCTTTTAGGAGACTCTTTTCAAAATATAATAATGTGAATTTTCACATGGGAAGCCTTTTAAGGATTAATCCTGAAAAAAAAAACATTGAAACGGATACGGGAGAATTAATTTATGATTATTTGGTTCTTGCTTTGGGTACAGAATCTAATTTTTTCGGGATGGAAAATGTGCAAAGATGTGCCCTGCCAATGAAAAATATTGAGGAGGCTCTATACTTAAGAAATCATATGTTGCTTACTTTGGAAGAAGCCGCAAGAAATAAAAACCTGAAAATAGCCGCAAGACTACAAAATATAGTAATAGCAGGTGGTGGACCTACTGGTGTAGAATTGGCAGGAATGCTTGCTGAAATGGGAAAATTCATTGCTGAAAAAGAATATCCTGAAGTAAAACTTAGCCTTTCTAATTTATATTTAATTGATGCATTACCATCTTTACTTTCTCCTATGAGTAAGACAGCACAAAAGACCTCATATAGGACGTTGGAAAAGCTTGGTGTAAAAATTCTGCTTAACGTTTCAGTTAAAGACTATATTGACAATCAGGTAATTTTGTCAGACGGAACATCTATCGATACAGAAACTTTAATCTGGACATCAGGTGTTATAGGACGGGAGGTTCCCGGAATTCCTAAAGAAAAGATTGGAAAAGGAAGAAGAATTATAGTAGATGAAAACAATAAAGTTGAAGAAATCGACAATGTATATGCGCTGGGAGATATCTCCCTGCAATTCACAGATAAAGAATTCCCTAAAGGCCATCCACAATTGGCCAGGTAGCAATACAGCAATCCAAAAATCTAGCAAAGAATTTAATAAACTTACAGGAGAATAAGCCACTTACTCCTTTTAAGTACAATGATAAAGGAAGTATGGCAATTATTTCCAAGTTCAACGCTGTGGTTGATCTTCCAGAATTTTCTTTCAAAGGTTTTTTAGCATGGCTCACATGGTTATTCATCCATATTATACCACTGATAAGTTTCAGAAGCAAAATGCGGTTAGCACTAGATTGGTTCCGGTTATTCATTACCAATAATCCTTCTATCCGGTTAATTCTTTATCCAAAAAGAAATACAACCAAACAGTAAAAATTATCACAAAAACAAATTTATTATGGAACCAGAACAGAATATAACAGCACTCAATGATCTCCTTCAGATTACAAACGACAGAATGGAGGGATTTGAAAAGGTTGAGGGAAAAGTCTGGGAAATGTACCCCGATATAAAGGATGAATATGATCGCATGATCTTTCAGTCAAAAATTATGAGAAATGAACTAATCAATCTCATCACCGAAAAGGGTGGAAAACCACATGACTCATCTTCTGTTGTCGGCGCTTTGCACAGAACCTGGATTGACATTAAAAATTCATTTACAGTAAGTAATCTTGAAGAATCAACATTACAAAATGTCGTATTTGGTGAAAAGGCTGCTATAGAAGCTTATCAAAAAGCTTTGGATAGTAATAACCTTTGCGAAAAAAGTAGGGAAATTGTATCTGAACAACTAAACAGTTTGACAATTTCCTACAATCAATTTAAAAAAATTGAAGAATACAAGAAGAAAGATTAATCAAACAACTAATATTACGCTCAATATTAAATCTTAAAATGCAAATGTTTAATTGTTTAGAGTTACGGTCAGCCAAAGGGATTGAAAACCCTTAATACTATTAAACAATACTTTTAAGCCACTTTACAGTGGCTTTTGTATGAGCTCTATTATAGTGGCACCAAGATTTTAACTTATAATTTTATCCATATGCTAACAGATCTGGAATTCACTTCAAATCTACCTTTTCCATTTTCATCCGTTACAATTTCGTTTTGTTTTAATCCTGTAAAATCCATATATCTTGTATGTGCATTTTCTTTACCCAATTCAATTACTTTATAACCCTGTCCACTGTTGGAAATGATCACAATGCAACCATCATGTTCATAATTTCCTTTTCTTATCCATGCTATACAATTGGGATGATCAAAATAGTTGATTTGCTCCCCATAAGCAAACTGTTGCCTTGCCTTTAGCAATTTAGGCAAAATTTCAATTTTTGGTATAATGATTTCTATTTTTTGCTTATCTTTTACATCCGAATATTCAGCTCCAAAAAGATCAGGATAGAATACACATGGATAGGCATTTTCAGACAACAATATAATAGCATAAGCTATCGGCTTAAACCAGTCTTGGACTGTTGATTCCAATGCTTGTAGTTGCTGTGTATCATGGTTTTCAACAAATGACACAGAAAAAATAGGTTTTTCTTTCAGAAAACTGCCTTTTAAAATCTGACTAAGATCATAATCTTTTCCTTGATTTGACGCAGTAAAAAAATTGTAATGTAATGGTACATCAAAACAAGAAAGCATATCTTCAATTTTATCCGAAAAATCAGTTATTTTCCCCGCTTCTTCTTTCCAATATTCACCCAGTATATAACAGTCCGGCTTTAGTTCCTTTTTTATGTAGGTAATCCATTCTTTTAAGAAATCAACAGGAATATGTTTTAAAGCATCTAAACGCAAACCGTCAACATGGGTAGTATCTAAATACCATTTAATCCAGTTTTTCATTTCTCTGACAACGTAAGGATTGCGATATTCAATATCTGCACCCATCAAATAATCATAATTTCCCAACTGGTGGCTTACTGACTGATTCCATTCTGTCCCATATTCATTATGAATTTTAAAAATACCTTTTATATTTTCGTTGTCTTTTATAACGTTATCAATTCCACTAAAACAATTAAAGTCCCAAATGAAATTGGAATATTTGCCCTTTCGTTCATAAAAATTAAATTTTGTATAGGCATTTGCTATAAAAGAGCCACTAATTTTCTCATTTCGGCTTTCATCATTAACTTGATGAATAGTAATTATTTCACTGTCATCGCCCCCCATTCTATGGTTGAGTACAATATCGGCATATACCGACATATCGTACTTGTGAGCTTTATCAATAGCCTGAAGATATTCATCTTTAGTTCCATACCTGGTATGAATACTTCCTTTTTGATTAAACTCTCCCAAATCATAGGGATCATAAACATCATATCCTCTGCCATCTATTCCGGAAGCGCATTTCACTGCTGGAGGAAACCAGACAGCAGTAAATCCCATATCCTTCAAATATTCACATTTTCCCATAAATTCATTCCAAAGGTTACCTGTATGGTACCAATGGAAAAATTGGATTATTATCCCATTCATATTATTTAATCAAGTTCCGTTAGTTAGAAGTTTCTATTATTTATAGCGAAAATTATCAGACGGATCTACAGAGTCAGATTCCTTTTTTTTCTGTTTTGACTGAAAGCTACCTTTTTTTTCATAGAATTCATGAAGCTTATCGAGCTCCTCCTCTGTTAAATCTTCTATATCCACAATGCGGTTATTTGCTTTGTCATGGGTCGCTATAAGCTCATTCAACTTAATTTGGATGGCTTTTGAATCTTTATTCTGTGCTTTTTGAATTAAAAAGACCATTAAAAAAGTTATAATGGTCGTTCCGGTATTGATAACCATTTGCCAGGTTTCTGAAAATTTAAATAAAGGCCCTGTTGCTGCCCATACAATTACCAGGATACTGGCTGAAATAAAAGCGGCTGCACTTCCAGTAAAATAAACAGCCTTATCTGCAAATTTGTCAAAAAAATTGTTTTTCATAATAATAAATTATAATATTAATAGCCGAACATTATATCAAAATCAACTAATGATTAATAACCTCTTACCTAAGGTGTTTCATCATGAGCCATGTCTACAGGTTTTGATTCCGGGGATCCTTTCTCTCTGAACCATATTGACAGAATAACTATTGCAGCAACAGATAAGAATTCACTCTGCCAGTTCTGAAAGGATTCAAACCAAAATCTCGACTCCGTCAAATATTCCTGAGCCGAAGAAAAAGGCTCATTTTTTAAAACCTGCTCTCTATTGTAATCTTTCAGGCTTCCGTAAAAATGAAGCATAAAGCTCAGTAAAAACAATATGGCAAAAGCCAGTGATAAAGAATGCTTATATATAGCAAGCCAGACTCCCCTTTTTTTTACCGGCCATGGAGCCTTGGAATGAGCGCGTGGCTCCCTATCAACATCTTCTTGTTTTTCCAGTGATTTTGATTCGCTGGACCCCTTTTGTCTTAATGATATGGTAAGCAGGACATATAAAGTCATTTGTAAAAATTCACTCTCCCAGTTTTCAAAAGTAGCCTGAATAAAATGCCCGCTATGAATGTAATCACCCAAAGCAAGCAAAGGCCCTCCTTCATCTGCCAATTCTTTGTTTTCCGTGGCCCAACCTGCGAAAAACTGACCAATAAGACATATAAGCATCAAGGAAAGAAAAACAATGCTTAAACTATTGCGATAGAAAAAACTATTTTTTTTTGACATACCATTTCAGTTTAGATTTTAATTCTATGTAAATCTTTTACAGTAGGACCCGTAAGCATTTTTCCATTAACGTTAAATCTGGAGCCATGACACGGGCAGTCCCAACTTATCTCAGCGCTATTCCACCTGACTTCACATTTTGCATGTGGACAAGTACTTTTGAGAAGATGAATTTTGCCATTGGTCTCTTTATATACAGCATATGATTCACCATCAAATTTCACCACCTTTGCTTCCCCATTATTGAGCTCAGTCAAAGAATTTATTTTTTCAACAAATAATTTATCTTTCACAAAATCAAAAACAACACTTGTCTGCTCTTTTATAAAATTTGTGAAACCAGCTATTGGCTTTATCCTTGCCGGATCAAACAGCCTCTCGTATTTATTAGAACCTTTTATGATCAAGTCACATAAAATCTGTGATGTAATGGTTCCAAACATCATCCCATTCCCCCTGAAGCCTGTAGCAGTATAAATTTTCCCTTTACTGCCGGGCAATATTCCAATATAGGGTAATCCATCAGCAGGTTCATAATATTGACTTGACCAACTGTAAACAGCGGCTCCTACATCAAAATACTCCCTTACATAATTTTCCAGTTTGGAAAAACATTCCCCCGTATCATCTGCATGTCCTGTCTTATGGTCTTCCCCACCTGCAATAAGTAGGTTCTCACCATTGATTTCCTGAACTCTATAGTAGTGGTAAGGATCGGTAAGGTCATACCCTAAGTCTTTTGAATATTCATTTCCGTTTAATCTAAAAGCAATAACATAACTGCGATAGGGAGCATTCATAAAATGAAGGCTATTGATACCCGGCGGGATATGGGTGGCATAGATAACATGCTGGGCATTAATATTCCCTTTTGATGATTTTAAAATGATCATATTTTCCTGCTCGTCATGACTTTCACAAAGACAATCCTCTACTAACACTCCACCTGCATTAATAAATGCTTCTGCTAGAGCTTTAATATATTTTATGGGATGAAACTGCCCCTGATCCGGAATTACAACAGCTTTTTTAAATGGAATTGGAAAGGGAATTTCATCTGTAAATCCTATCTGATATCCTACCTGTGAGGCAGCTTTGACAATTTCCTCTAACTTTTTTTCCTGTTTCTCATCTAGGGCAAAGAGATATCCGGTCTTCCTTTCAAAATCACAAGAAATATTAAACTCCCTGATATTATTCTTTATAATATTTTTCGCCTCTATACCCACATACTTAAGCAGTTTTGCATTGTTTAAACCAAAATCCTTAATTGCTTGGGCATAGGTTGTATCAAAAAAATCGTTTAAATGTGCAGTAGTTCCTCCTGTTGTTCCAAAACCAATATTAGCAGCATCCAGAACAATACACTTTTTGCCTTCTTTCTGTAATCTGATTGCCGTAGAAATTCCTGTAATACCAGCACCAACGATTGCAATATCGTACTGTTTTTCAATAGCCTTATCTAAAGAAAATTTTTTAATCTCTTCTTGCCATATACTTTTTCTTGCTCCGTCCCTATTCATAATTATTTACTTTTTACAGTACCACTCTCAATTTTCTTATCATACCTATTCTTAGTTTCATCTTCTTCCTGATCACATCGGGTAGAGGCTGTAAAGTTCAGTAAGTATAATGTTAATAAAATGGCTGTTTTCATGATATTTTTTTAGTACTACCTATTTATCCATTAACAATCATCCCTCCATTGGGGTGCATCACCTGGCCAGTTATTTGTACGGAATCCTCGCTTGCCAGAAATAAAAAACTGGCTGCCACCTCTTCCGGCGTTGCATTTCGTTCAAAAGGCGGCTTATTTGGGTCTTCTTTCTGTTCTCCAAAAGTCTCTTTTGTAAGAGGTGTGGCAACAGGTCCTGGAGCTACTCCATTAACGCGGATTCCCTTTGATTTTGATTGTAGTGCCAAAGAGCGTGTGAAGGAAACTATAGCTCCTTTTGTTGCTGAATAATCCAAAAGTTCTTCATGTCCCTGGTAGGCAACTGCCGAAGTTGTATTGATAACACTACCACCCTCTTTTAAATAAGGAAAAACAACTTTTGTCAATAAAATCATCCCGATAATGTTGGAATCAAAAGTTTTTCTGATATTATCCTCTTCCAGGTCCTCAATGTTGTCTGAAGGAAATTGTACTCCCGCGTTGTTGACAAGAATATCAATACCGTCAAATTCCGTAACTACTTCTTTTACTGTTCTTTCACAGAATTCATAATCATTAATATCACCACGGAAAATGACTGACTTTCTGCCTAAAGTCATAATTTCATTTTTGGTCCTTTCCGCATCCTCATCATCGGTATGATAAATAATGGCAATGTTTGCTCCTTCCTTGGCAAATAACAAGGCAACAGCTTTGCCAATTCCACTGTCAGCTCCTGTAATAAGAACTGATTTATTATTTAATCTTAATCTTCCCATGGTTATTTATTATTTTTCTCCTATAGGTTCCTGCATTTCTCCCATTCTCTGTGCTGCCATACTATCACTTGAAAGATTAGTCATGGCAACAGTAACCTTGTTTTGTAATCCTGAAACTACTTTATCATTACCATTCATTAAACCATTATACCCATCAAAGGCAACTTCTTCAGGTGAAGCCAAATTATCTTTATTAGCTAAAACTTTACTGTCAGTCATGTCCGCCTTGTTAAAAAAATCTGTATCAGTCGGTCCTGGTAAAAGAGCAGTCACAGTTATTCCCGAATCTTTCAGTTCTTCGCGGATCGCTTCTGACCATGATAAAATAAAGGATTTTGTTCCATGATAGACGGAATGCCACGGACCTGGTGCCTTACTGGCTACGGATGCTAGATTAAGAATTTTTCCCGATCCTTGAGGAACGCGGTCTTTTAAAAATAGTTTAGTCAGGATAAGGACAGAAATTATATTAAGCTTGATAATATCAATCTCCCTATGTATATCAGTATCATGAAATTGACCATAAGCGCCTTGTCCCGCATCGTTGATTAAGATAGATGGGCTAATTCCATTTAATTTTAAATCAGCATAAAGAGAATAGGCTTCTTCTTCAAGAAATAAATTTTTAGAAATGGATATAACGTTAACTCCAAATTTCTTAAACTCTTCTGCCTTTACCTCTAATTCTTCATGATTTCGTGCAACGATCACAAGATCATAACCGTTTTTAGCAAATAGTTTTGCAAGTTCATAACCTATCCCGCTTGTTGCTCCGGTAATGAGCACATATTGATTTTTACGTTCCATAAAGTTTACTTTAAGATTAATACCTGATTAATTTCGCTTTTAAAACATCCTAAAATGAATTCTGTATAATACAGTTGAGCATCAAGAGCTTGAGTTCTATGATCTAATTCCAGTCTTTTAGTTAAGATAATCTCTCCTTTATATGAAAAGGAGAAGTACGAGAAAATCTTATAAGAAGAGCTTCTGACTGGTGTACAGTACCCTGTCGTAGCAATAGACCAATCCGTTTTAAATAACTTTGCCACATGTAATGCCATGGTTTCCACTATATTTTCAGAAACGCAATCGCAACTTTCTGCCTCTTTTCTATCTACCTTCAGAAATGAAACTTTTTGTGGAAGCGTATAAGCTGTAATCCCACCATTATAAAATAAAGAAGCATTAGGCATCTGGGAAAAAGCAAGCTGTAACAATCCTGAAGTCACACTTTCAGCAACGGATATAGTTTCACCCGTGGTCACAAAAGACTGACTTATATATTCAAGTAAATTTTGTTGAAATTCCATAGCTTAATATTTAAGTGATTAAAAGGTGTCATAATAAATTAAACTTTCCAGGGATCTAAAACTACTTTTACGCAGCCATCTTCTTTTTTATCAAAGATTTCGTATCCCTTGGCTACTTCATCCAATGAAAGGCGATGTGTAATGATATCATCCAGAATGACTTCACCATGTTCCACATGCTTCATCAACTTATCAATAATAGGATGTACGGGGGCCTGGCCAGCTTTTAAAGTAATTCCTTTATCGAATATCTGTCCTAATTTAAAATTGTCATAGTTAACAGGATAAACACCAAGAATTGAAACTGTTCCTCCCCGTCTGACGGCGCTCATACAAGCTTCTAATACTTTTATAGATCCTTTTTCAAAGTTCAGAACAGCCTTAGCCCTGTCCAGCAAATCTCTTTCCGGCTCAAAACCAACTGCATCAATACACAGATCAGCCCCTCTTCCATCAGTCATATTCCTGATCTGTTCAACCGTATTTTTAGCATCTTCCCATAAAACGGTTTCACATCCCGTCAATTTTTTAATCTGATCCAGTCTATATTGCAGAGTATCTATCACAATAACTTTTTTTGCATTGTGGAGAATCGCACTTTTTACCGACATTGAGCCAACTGGCCCCGCACCGAAAACAGCTACTGTTTCACCTCCTTTGAGTTCCCCCCACATTACTCCAGTATATCCTGTCGGAAAAATATCTGTCAGAAATAAAACCTGTTCGTCGGTAAGATGATCTGATACTCTTCTGGGACCAAAATGAGCATAAGGAACCCGTACATATTGTGCCTGTCCGCCGTCATATCCTCCATAAAGATCGGTGTATCCAAATAAGGCACCTCCTTTTTCAGTAAGTATTCCTCCTTCCGGACCGTAATGATCCGGATTGCTGTTTTCACAAGCTCCCGGTAAATCATGTTGACAAAAGAAGCAACCTCCACAGGCAACAGGAAATGGCACCACTACCCGGTCTCCTACATTGAGATGAGTGATGCCTTTACCTACTTCTTCTACAATTCCCATAAATTCATGCCCCATAACCATGGGACGAATCTGCGGCAATCCTCCGGAATACATATGAAGGTCACTCCCACAGATTGCCGTCGAAGTGACTTTTAAAATAATATCATTTGAATCCTGAATAATAGGATCATCTACTGTATCACAGCTAATGTTACCAGGTGAGTGAAAAACTGCGGCTTTCATAATTTTATATTTTAGTGTGTGTGAGGTGAGTGATTTTAATTTGAGTACTAACTGTTTCTTTCTACTTCAAGATTCCAGACCCTATGCTTGGCAATTGCATTAATAAATGCGTCCTCTGACTGACCATCTGACTCCTTTATTATAGCTGGATCTTCATGCTTTTTATTACCAACATTTGAACTGGCATAGAGGTTATCTGTATCCAAACCAAAATAAATAGCTTTACAATGCTTATAAGCTTCATTGATAAAGTTTAAGACAAGATGCTTATTTTCTGGATTGAGAAGTTCTTTTTCAGATTTTTCTCCAGGGCAAAGCAACAATGCGTCAAAACATACACTTTTCGTACTTGTTAAAGAGTGTCTTGGAATAAAAAGAGTACCATCAGCAGCCTTTACCGATGCGACACTAGGACCTATGATTTGTACTTGTGCGCCTTCTTTTTCAAGTTTAACTTTTAATTTTGTTGTCATATCGGCATCTACGCCATCGGCCATAATAAAACCAATTACCCTACTCTTAATGGTATCTTTAACTGTATTTTCCATACTTAAGGCATCTGAAAATTTAGTTTGTGGCTCCCTTTCTTCGCTTTGTAATTCCGTAGGATCAGCATCTGCGGGTATACTTTGATTAGGTTCTTTCAATTTTGTTACTTTAACCCCTAATTTAGCCGCAACTGTAGTTGCTAAATCCATATCAATAAAAGCCAGTTGTCCGACCAGCCTTTCTCTTATTACCGGAACTGTCACTTTTGATAATTCAAAAATCAAAGCATTTTGAAGATGTCTTTTCTCAGGAGCAGACTGACTGTTATAGAATAATTTTGCCTGAGAATAATGATCTACGAAACTCTGGCTTCTTGCTCTGATTTTCGTTCCCGAAATCTTTTCCTGATGGGAAGTAAATCCGCCATCTTTCATCATTGCCTGAAAAGGACAACCATTACCAATGGAATTAGGTTCGTAGCTCACCTTTCCTTTTACAATTTGCTGTCTCATATGTCCGTCACGTTGATTATTATGAACAGTATTCACTGATCTGTTGATAGGGATCTCATGGAAATTTGGTGATCCTAATCTTGATAGTTGAGTATCTGTATAAGAGAATAACCTTCCCTGCAATAAAGGGTCATTACTAAAATCAATCCCAGGAACAAGATGTCCAGGGTGAAAAGCAACCTGTTCGGTTTCTGCAAAGAAGTTGTCGGGGTTTTTATTTAAGGTAAGTGTTCCGAAAATTTCTACAGGAATTACTTCTTCAGGTATTATTTTAGTGGGATCCAATAAGTCAAAATCAAATTTATGCTCATCTTCCTCCGGAACGAGTTGTACTCCAAAATCCCATTCAGGGAAACTCCCTGTTTCTATGGCTTCCCATAAATCTCTACGGTGAAAATCAGGATCTGCTCCGGAAATTTTCTGCGCTTCGTCCCAGGCTACAGAATGCACTCCCAATCTAGGCTTAAAGTGAAATTTCACAAAATGAGATTTTCCTTCTTCATTGATAAATTTAAATGAATGCACTCCAAATCCTTCCATCATTCTCAGACTTCGTGGAATTGCCCTATCACTCATCAGCCACATGATCATGTGCATACTCTCAGGCATTAGGGAAATAAAATCCCAAAAAGTATTATGCGCAGACGCGGCCTGTGGCATTTCATTGTCAGGTTCAGGTTTTACAGCATGAACGAGATCAGGAAATTTAATAGCATCCTGTATAAAAAAGACAGGCATATTATTAGCAACCAAATCATAATTACCTTCCTCTGTATAAAATTTAATTGCAAAACCTCTTACATCCCTTGCCAGATCAGTACTTCCACGGCTACCCGCTACTGTTGAAAACCTGGCAAAAACAGGAGTTTCCGCTCCTACTTCATTTAAAAATTTAGCTTTTGTATAACGGGAAAGGCTTTTTGTCAATTTAAAAATACCATGAGCTCCAGATCCTCTGGCATGAACAATTCTTTCAGGAATCCTCTCATGATCAAAGTGTGTTATTTTTTCCCGTAGAATAAAATCTTCCAATAATGTAGGTCCCCTCTCCCCGTCTTTTAAGGAGTTTTGATTATCATTGACTTTAAGCCCCTGATTTGTGGTAAGCATTTCATTTTCGTTAGAAGTGCTTAAAGACTCCAGCTGATTAAGCTTTGGATTATTTCCCTGTTCTTTTTTCATAGTGGTATATTTTGGATTGATGACTGATTGTAAAAAATTATTCTGTGTGATTTTTTTCTACCTCCAGAGTTTCTATTAATTTGTTTAAATATTCCTGCTCTTTCAATACTTTATAATAGGCTGTTTTGGCATATAATGTAAAATTCAGATCAATGGCTGGATTTTCTGAAGTTGTTTTCTCCATCTTTTCAGAACTTTCGTGAAGATATTCGGTGATAAAAAAAAGATACTCTTTGGTGTGAAAATCCAAAGTCTTTTTTATTCCTTCATTGATGGCATTATCTTTTATCTTCTCCAAAGATTTCATCAAAAGAGCTGAAACTCCATAAGAATTAATTATACTTGGAAACAAAGACTCATTTTCAAGAACATTGTTTTTATTATATAAGCTTGAAAATTTTAAAGTATCGTTCTCGAATATCATTTCTGTAAAGGTGTTAAGGGTTGAAAGTCTTTAAAGTATTTTTCCAAATAATGAAGGTCTTCATTTTCTTTAATTGAAAGATGAAACATGATTTGCGATGGCTCTTTACTACCTATACTCGTAAAACTGTCAAAACATGCGATAAATGCCCTCATACTTTCTGCTTCTACATTTTTTATGATAATAAACAATAAGAAAATATGGTCTCCTATTTCTTTTGCATAAACCGTTTCACCGTCTCCAAACAATTTGCTTGGGCTTTTTACTTTAGTAAATTGGTCCGATTCTAATAATATCATTATTTTCTGATAGTCCATATCAAGCCATTCTTGATTATAAAGCCATACGGACCAAAATCCATATGGCTTAGTTATTTTAATTAATCTTCATGTTCTGCATCAAAATTGATAAAGGTTTCAGCAATTTCAGTCAGATTATAATCAGTATCTTCTTCTTCCTGTAAAGTCTTTTCAAGAAGATCTGCAACTTTATCATGTCCCATGGTAATAGCAAGTTGTGCAAGTCCGCCATATGTTGCTATCTCGTAGTGCTCTACCTTCTGCGCCGCAATGATCAAGGCCGCATCTCTGGTCATAGAACCTACTTTTGTTGATTTCATGATTTCTTCACCTTCCTTAATAATACCCTTTATCGCTTCACACTCTTTCTTTTCCGGGGTTTCATCTATCAGTTTGAAGACTTTTTCCAAACGGCTGACATGCTTTTTGGTCTGCAATTGATGATCTTCAAATGCCTCTTTCAATTCTTCCGTAGTAGCGGCTGCCTCCATTTTTCCCAAGGCATCAATGATTGCATTTTCTGCAAAATAGATATCCTTAAGGGCACTTACGAAGAATTGGTGCAAAGCAGAATTTTTCATTTCTTTTTCATTGACAGAAGCATTGCCTACTGTTATTTTTTTTCCTGAAGCCCCCTTTGTCGCCGTAGTTTCAGGAATGGTATTTTCTGTTATTTTAGTTGTCATAATGTAATTTGGTATTTTGAAATTTGAAAAGATTACCCCTTTTTATTAAAGAGGTAATCAAATAATAAATTATGAATTACGTCTGCCTCCGAATCCTGATCTGCCAGAACCGGAATTAGAACCTGAACCTGATCTTCCGCCACCATGAGAAGCTTCACCTCCCATTCTGGCTATTCTTGTACGTTCAGACTTACTCATTGAAGCAAAGCCTCTTTTTGATGTTCCGTTTCCTGAGTTTGAACCTCTACTGTTTCCTCCCGAACTCGAATTTGAACTACGACCTCTTCCTGAGCCGCTATTTCCGCCAGAACCAGAATTTGAGCTTCTGGAACCGTTATTATTTCCCGATCTTTTGCCGGAACCAGATCTTCCTGAAGAGTTTCCACCCCCATGAGAAGCCTCACCTCCCATACGGGCAATTCTAGTACGTTCTTCCTTACTCATAGAAGCAAAGCCTCTCTTTGACGTACTGTTTCCTGACGATGATCTTCTTCTTCCATCAGATCCAGAACCTGACCGTGATCGGGAACCTGAACCAGAACTTGGGTTATTTCTAGAGCCCGAACTCCTTCCTCTTCCAGAGGTAAACCGGCCTTCGCTATCTCTTTGCTGACTCCCGTTTCCTGATCTTCCACGGCCTCTATTATCATCATTGTCATCGTCATCTTCATCGTCATTATCGTCGTCATCTTCATAATCGTCGTCATCATCATAATCTTCATCATCATCGTTTTCATTATACTCGTCATCATAATAATCCGAGAAATCCGAGAAATCGTCATCATAATCTTCTTCTTCAGATGCATCGTTATAACCATGGTCATAACCTAATTGATAAACCTCTTCAAGGGTTGATTTTTCTTCATTTGAAGAATTGCTTCTTGAGCTGCGGTTGTTTGAATTTCTAGTGTTCATAACTCTAAATTTTGTAATTAATATTAAGTAATGGTATTAATTATTGGACGTGACTAGTATTGAACAACAATTAATATTTGATGTTTTGGTTTAATTTTTTGAAAAGAGGTAAATAATAGTAATTGTAAATTGATATTTCAAAGGTAGATGATGAAAACCCTAATACTTATGACCTGAATCATGTCAGCTACATAAAAATCAGTTTATTTCCTTTTTTTAATTTTGCTTTAATCCAAATTATATGAAACATTTTTTAGTACAAAATTTTTCTATTTTTAATTTGTACGATATGTTCCTTTTCCATTCTTTTAAAAGATCTTATCACGGTTTCTACACATAAGCCTGTAAGATTAGCCATCTGTTGTCTAGTTAACGGGATGGAAAAAGAGAATTGATCCTTATTACTATGAAAACTTTTAAGATAATCCATTAACCCTGTAAGTCTAACAATAGGATTAAGAGAAGATATGTTCTGCATCATTATGTATTTATAATAAAGCCGATGCGATAAAAAGCTGTTTATTTCTATATATAAGTCAGGAGATTTTTTCAATAAATTAAAAAAAAGGGTTTTAGGAAGTCTTATTACACTACATTGTGTCAGTGCTTCCGCATTCATGGGATAAGGCTTATCAATAAAAAGAATGGACTCTCCACAACATTGTCCATCAGAAAGAATATTTTGAATGAACTCTCTTCCTTCTTCATTATAATTATTAAGTTTTACGTCTCCTTCTATAATTTGAAAATAAAACTGAGGTAAGTCCCCTTCACTAAATATAAATTCAGAAGGACCATACTGCCTTATCTCCGCTCCTATATTGTATAATATACTTTCGCTAATTACCATAATGATAGTTTTTAATGTTTAATGTCAAACAAAAAATCACAAAAGATCTTAGGAAAAATATTGGTTTTTAATAGGTGCAATAATTACACCGCCTTTAGTGAATAAAATGTTAAACTTAGTTAATTAACAATCTGAATTACAATAAATTGCACCTTTATTATAAACAAAAAAAAGAGTATTCGCCATTTGTCGCAAATACTCTTTTTATCAGAAACAACTTATAAACTGAAAGTTAAACTACTTGTTTTTATAGAATCTTTTTTTGAAGATATTGTAGGTGTAGCAGTTGCACCCGTTGTAGTACCGGCACTATTCCTTGGGGAATTACAGTGGCCATGTTATATGATTTCATAGGAGCTTTTCCTATAGTATCTGATGTAACAACAGTATCTACACTATTATTCATTTAATTTTTCTTTTTCCAACTAATGAAGAGTAAGCCAGAAAAGGTATAGTGTTAGAACGATTTTCATAATATTTTATTTGATGATACATAGTTCATGAAATACTAAAATAATACAATCATATTATTATATTAATGAATATTTCATATCTATATTTCAAAATTATAGAGAAAAAAATCAAAATTTCATGATTTGAGTCATAAATATTCTCCTTTTAAAGAGTAACTTTATAAAGCATCGTTTATTCCATTAGGCATAAATCAGTAGAATATTTTTCTATTTTTAATTAATAAGATATTGTTCTTTTCCATACGCTTAATTGTTCTTATTGTAGTTTCAACCCTAAGCCCGGTAAGAGAAGCTAACTGCTGTCTTGTTAATGGTACTTCAAAAGAAAAATCATATTGCTTTTCTTGAAAACTCTTAAGATAATCCATCACGCCCTTTAATCTTTCCTCAGGATTTTCTGAAGAATTTTTTTGAAGCATAATATATTTATAATAAAGCCTATCAGATAATCCTTTACACAACGCGAGATATAAATCGGGGTTCTGTTCAAGCATACCAAAAAAATCACTCCTTTTCAATCTTAAAATACTTAATGGAGATACAGCAATGGCATTCATTGGACACAACTTATCTCCAAAAAGCAATGATTCCCCAACGCTCTGTCCTTGAGATAAAATATTTTGAATGAATTCTTTTCCATCCATGTTATAATTATTCAGTTTAACTTCTCCCTTTACTATTTGATAATAATAGAGGGGTTTATCATCTTCAAAAAAAACACTTTCACCAACGTTGTATTTCCTTAACTCCGCACCTGCTGAGTACAAATAATTCTCTTCAATAACCATAATATTTTTCTTAGTGTTTAATAAGTTTTAATAATCATCTTAACAAAAAATTTATAGCTGGATAAAATATGCACTCCAATCCCTGACCATTAGGTCAAGCTAATAATACTATTAATAGATTTAATTTTGATGTATGGTCCAAAGGTATATCCTAATATTTCAGTTCTTTATGATCCACATCATAATGGGAGAACGAATAGAATTCTATAAAGATTTAGAATTTCAGGCCTTTACCATAAATTTAAACATGAAAATGATACAATTATATATATTGTGATTTGCATCATAAAAATTCATTGTTTTATAATTTATGTTTGATATAGCTTAATAACCTTATCGTAAATGATCATTTGTTACTTCAATCTTTTATTACTGTTATAAACATCAGAAAATACAGAAGGTTGGTCATAAGAATACTGAATCTTCATTTTTATTTAAATAGATCTGATACTTTCAGTTTAATAAAACAGGGTTATAAAGTTTACATAACAATAAACAACATGATTATGGTTCCCCAAGGCAGATTACTTATTATTGGAGATAGACAGTTTAACCACAGTAGCGATAAAATTGACAACAAAAATTACAATTTCCCCTCCCGGGAAATTCTAGATTTGCTGTCAAAAATTAAAACTGACCGTATTGAAATTATCACCCCTGTATGTTTCCCTGAAAGCTTCATAGAAGATTGTAGCAATATCTTATATGAAATGGGCTATACTAATTTTGATTTTTTACCTATTAATAATGGATTAACAGATGAAAAATATTTACAAAGATTTTCAGATGCCCAAACCATATTCTTTATTGGGGACCAAACCAAAACCTATAATATCCTGAAGAGTTCTGGAATTATCAAGGTATTATATAGAAAATATATTTTTGAAGACACTTTTACTGTTGCCGGAATGAGTTTAGGTGCTATGTGCATTCCTGGAATTATGATCCATGAAAACATAAATAATAATTTTGAATTGATTCCTGGGTTGGGTTTCCTTAATAATTGTATCGTTGATACGCAATTTGTCCACAAAACAAGATTCAAAAAACTGGTCCACACCATAATTCAAAATAGGGATTTTTTAGGTTTGGGCTTAGGTGAAAATACTGCATTAATGATTGAGAAAGGATGCTTGGCATCTTGCAGAGGCACTGGTACAGTAATGATGATCAATGCCAAAAATGTAATACCTGATTCCAATTTAAGCAATGACAAATCAATTTTTCTAAAGAATCTTAAAGGTCGTATTCTAGTTGAGGGATGTACTATTAATTTAAATAGTGGTGAGGTAGCATAGTCAAACATTTAATATTAACCATATCTTCTATTAAGAAGATCAAAAAAACATTCAGTTATGATTCCAAAAGGAAAATTATTAATTATAGGAGGTCAAGAGGATAGAAATGGTACGGAAGTTAAAATGAAGGATACTAACCGGGAATTTTCACCTCATGAAATTTTAAAACTTTTAGTTCAATCTAAAGAAGACCGTATTGAGGTCGTTACAACCGCAAGTTCTGAACCGGAAGACATGAGGAAAATATATCAAAAAACATTTGATGAAATAGGTTATACTAATTTTGATTTCTTACATATATGTGATGAACAATTACATACTGATTATCATTTAAAACGGATTTCAGATGCAAAAACGGTTTTCTTTACCGGTGGAGACCAGAATAGAATATGTGAAGAACTAAAAAATTCCGCACTAAATGATCTGTTAATAGACAGATATCACGATGACGAAAATTTTATGATTGCAGGAACAAGTGCAGGTGCTATGTGTATGCCGGAAATCATCATATCAGATGCTGAAAATGGTGAGGCTATGGTAGATCATGATATCCAGCTAGGTTCAGGCTTAGGATTTATCAATAATTGTATTATTGATACCCATTTTGTGCATAGGGGAAGATTCGGCAGACTAGCCCACGCCGCCATATTGCATCAGCATCATTGGGGAATCGGATTAGGTGAAGATACAGCTTTACTTATTGAAAATGGAAGCAAAGCGACATGCAAAGGCTCAGGAATGGTGGTTATCATCAGTGCAAAAAACATACTCCAGACCAATATTGACTTTGTGCAAAAAGGAGATCCTGTATATGCTGAAAACTTAAAAGTTCATTTGTTAACTGATAATTGCTGTATAAACTTAAATGATGGTAAAATAAAAAGGGTTAAATAATTTGTCTTAATAAAAAATAAAGAAAGCAATTGAATTTAACAGCTATCTTGTATAATTCCCATCTTTAGAGATGGGAATATTTCCTTTAGAAACAGCCCAACGTTCAAACAATAAAGGCCTGATGCTCCCTAGCACAATGCCACTAACAGGAGTATATCACTATAAGCCGAATCGTTTTAATAAAAAATTTTACCTTTAATTATCTTAAGAATCCCTTCTTTTTCCAAGTGCTTAACATTTCTGACCACCGTTTCAACCCTTAAGCCAGTTAAAGAGGCAATTTGTTGTCTGGTATAAGGTACTTCACATGAATATTGTTGTTGTTGTTGTTGTTGTTGTTGTTCTTTCAAATCATTCAATACAGTTAATATTCTACCAGTAGGATTATTAAATATCAGATTATTCATTTTATATCTGTATCGCATCTTTTCAGCTGTATATTGATAAAGTTGAAATAAAATATCAGGATGGGTTTTTAGTAACTTATGAAATGCAGTACGCTCTAATTCGAAAACTATAGAATCTTCCACTACCATTGCATTAACTAAATAGGGGTATTCAGAAAATAAAAACGTTTCACCTATACTATCACCTTTTGAAAGTAAGTTATGAATAAACTCCCGACCTTCTTTGTGATGGTTTATTAATTTAACACTACCATTTTTGATTTGAAAATAATAAAGGGGTATCGTATTTTCTGTAAATAGAACTTCATTCTTTTTATATTTTACTTTTTTCGCTCCAAACTTTATGAGCATATCTTCTTTGATGAGCATAATTTATTTTTTACTGCCAGCACAGAAAGCAACACTGACAAATTAATGCTAAGAATAAAATGACACTATATTCAAAATTAGGATAAAAGTTCCTTCTCTGTTATGATTGTAATCATATGTAAACATACTGAGCTTTATTATTTTTAATCATTAACAAATCATTAAAATAAAATTATGGCAACTACAACAAAAAAACCGACTAAGCCGACAGCGACAAAAAGTAAAACAACAGTAGCTTTCGCAAAAAAGGTTCCTGCAAAAAAAGATGCGGCAAAGGAATTAAAAGATTTATTTGAAGATGGGCTGAAAGACATTTACTGGGCTGAAAAGGCATTAACCAAAGCATTACCTAAAATGCAAAAGAATGCTACTGATACTAAATTAAAAGCAGCAATAGGAGCTCACTTAGCTGAAACCATAAATCATGTAAAAAGATTGGAAGATTGCTTTGCCGCTTTAGGCAAAAAGGCACAAGCTAAAAAATGTGATGCAATGCAGGGATTACTTGATGAGGGTAAAAGTATTATGGAGGAAACCAAACCGGGTCCGGTTCGTGACGCTGGTATTATTGCAGCTTCCCAAAAAGTGGAACATTATGAAATAGCAACGTATGGTACATTAGCTGCGTTTGCTAAAGTTCTAAATCAAAACAAATGCCTTAAAGAGCTATTAAAAACTCTGCAAGAAGAAAAAAATTGTGATGAGCTTCTTACCAGTATCGCAGATACTGCTCTGAATACCAAAGCAATGAATTAAAAACAATAAAACTCCCCAATACATAATTGAGGGAATTTTATATTGTTCTTGTAAAAAAAACAAAAGCCCGTGTGCTTAAAGCTTTATTTAGCAAGTAATCATTCTAAGATTAACATTTAATTATAATTGATAAAATATTATAATAAGTTTTCAATAAAAAAAACAGCTAAAATGAAACAAAAAACATTATATATTAGTTAAAGACATTCCTTAGGTTTCCTCAAAATTTAATAATATGTTACATTTAATTAATAAATAATGAATTATATGTCATTTAATTAAATATAACACTCAATAGTGAAAATATTTCATTAAAAAAACATTTCAAACTGAGAATTTTATCTCAACAAAGAAACTCGGCATACGTATGCCGAGCTTCTCTAATCAAATCGGTATGAAAACTTTAATCATTGCACGTGATTTTGCAGTAGCTGTTAATAATAAATATTTTATTTTTGGAACTATTTTAAGAAATATCAGATAATTGTAAAGATTAAAGATCACTTATTAAAAGAATCGTTACTCAGCGGATGGATATGCCTGAAAAGCCTTCGGGAAAAAATAAAACTCATTTTTGATTGAGTCTCATGGTTATAGTTTGATCCCCGGCTTTGGCCGGGGATTTTTCATAAGAAAGAAGCCCTTCTAACCAGAAAGACTCGGAGAGATAATAACATAGTTTTTATAAATTCTCAAGTAAAGTTTTCCAAACAACAGGAAGCGATAGACTAATAAACTAATGAAAAATACTGGAGCAAAGTTTATAATCCAAATTTATAAAATAAAATCTATTGTTTCCTATTTAAAATCCACCAAGAAAGCTCTGGAAATAACGAATTCTTCGATTCAAAAGGCTGATAATCCCTTAGCAATGCAACACTATTCATTTGTCAGTTAAGCTTTTAATATATTCTGTATATACTTTATCACTGTTACATTTAAAAATGATTTATGTATAATTTTTTAAGTATCCCAATCCATATTGTAGAAAATAAAAGTGTCATGCAGGTGATTCCTAGACCAGCTTTATAAAGCTCAAAGCCAATAATACCACCCTTATAAGCAATTGTCAGAGCCAAAATGCCAAACTCCCCAGTTTGTGATAATAAAGCACCACCATACCAACTGCTTTTCCAATCAAATTTTAAAAGGCGGAAAATGATAGCAGATATGAGACTGTTGCTTAACAAAACAAAGATTGTTCCTAGAAAAATAATCTGGAAATGTTCGAAGAAATAAGCTAAATCGAGCTGTAGACCAATGGAAACAAAAAATAATGTTACAAAAAATACCTTAAAATAAGTAAGAGAATGTTCAAGCCAATTAAATATTTTAAATCTCCCTACAATTATACCAGCTACAAAACTACCCAATGCGCTGCTTAGACCTACAACTTCAGCTAACAAACCAAATCCCAAGCAGATAAGCAGTCCCATAAAAAGCTGCAAATCATGATCATTTTCTACGATTTTAAAAAGCTTTGGAAGCCTTATCTCCTGTACATTTCTAATCCTTTTTAAAAGAAAATAAATGGAAATACACATTACTATAGGTAAGATAAAGTTCAACAAAGTAAATTGTTCACCACTCCAGACTCTTAATAATGTTAAAACCGGAGCAAGAAGAATATCCTGCAATAACAATACATTAAATATTGTACTCCCAAAAGTAGTATTTAGAATATCATGTTTCCTAAGTAGTTCACTGACCACTGCTGTACTATTGAAGAAGAACAGTATACTTATTAAAGCAATGCTTCTGAAATTCAGATCAAGCAAATATCCTGTTAGTAAAGCAAAGCCACAGCCTAAAAGTATTTTCATACTTTGAGCTATAACGGGCTTAACGATCATATAACGTTTATTAGGGATCTTAATCTCCAAACCCAAAAAAAACATTAAAAATAGGATACCTAGGTGTCCGATAATCTCAATTTCTTTGGTTTTAGAGAAAATACCTGTGACGTACGGCCCCAATATTACACCAGCAATAATGTACGCAATCAAATAGGGTTGATGAAACCTTTTAAGTATAAACCCTAGAATTAATATAGTAAGACATAAAATACAAATAGACCATAACAGCTCATTCATATCCCTGAATAAAAATATAGTTTAACTAATGAATCAATATCACAGAACCCTCAACCTAGAATAATTCTTAAATCCAGATAGTCAGGGCAGTTTTTTTCTTATAAAGTAAAATACAGAAAGATTATAAAAAGAAGACCATTTTTGATGGTCTTCTTTTAACTCTTGTGAAAATCCAAATAATCTTAAGATATCTGAATCAATTTGGGTGGTTTTTGCTTAGCTTCTTCTTTTTTAGGAATCGTAAGCAAAAGTAGTCCGTTTTCATATTTTGCATTGAT
Organism: Chryseobacterium sp. ISL-6; assembly: GCF_018613715.1. Lineage (GTDB taxonomy): Bacteria > Bacteroidota > Bacteroidia > Flavobacteriales > Weeksellaceae > Chryseobacterium > Chryseobacterium paludis. Next base: position 1,133,240 of record NZ_JAGGPT010000001.1, read on the forward strand.
ATTATCCTGGTCAACAACATCCTTTGGAAGCTCAAAACTTCTTTGGAATGATAAATAACTAAACTCCCTACGGGTAAAGCTATCGTCCTGCATTTCGCTGCTATTCTGCTTAGAAGAAGAGATTGTCAAGAGATTACCATCTAACATTACTTCAAAATCATTCTTTTCCATACCAGGTGCAGCGACTTGCACCTCGTAGGCATCTCCGTTTTCCCTGATATTAACTGAAGGAACTGTGGTACTTGTTGATGAATAATTGTTGTTTCCCCAGTTAAAAAGTTCACGATTAAAAAAATCATCGAAAAGACTTGGAAGGGCTGAATAGCCATTCAAATTTTTTTTAATAAGATTCATAATAATGTTTTTTAAAGTTAAACAATCATTTTATAATAATCAGCCGGCCGACTGCCTTTAAAAACCAACAAAAAAAATACCACGTCAAACAAACTGTAATTATTGCAGAAAAACTGTCAAAATTTCAGCTTTTCTAACCTATTATTAAAAAAAATATTTAAAAAGTAATATTTACTTCATCATCAGAGAAATTTTCGTAATTCAAATAAAAGAATATCTTCTGAAGAATCATTCGTCAAAGCTTTGTATAAATCGTCAATAATTTGAATAATTTTGGTACTAACATTCTTAGTTTGAACAGTACGCAAATAATACTGAAACTTTCAGAAATTGTGAAATTTTGGCAGTCCGATTTTAAGTTTAGGCCGGGAAATTTCAATGCTTAACTCTACTATTCTTCCATCAAAAGACATAGTGAATAGCAGAAATAAAAGGAAGAGTGTTTAAATCAAAAGCATCCCAGACAACAGGGAAGCTAAATAAAAAACTTGGAAACCGATGAAATATGCTGATAATCATTACTAACAAATTTAATATTGAGAATTTAAAAATATTTATGATTCGAATCATATTTATAATCTTCCTTATTTTAATTCTATGCAATTTTTTACATCATTTGTGTTTTCAGTCTTCCATCAAAGAAGGTTTCTATTTTACATTCTTGGATTTTTTCCTCAATCTTTATTTTGATGAAAAAAACCAATCTATTTACTATTTTATTGCCACGATCTGACACTGATTAATATAAAATGTTTATTATCGTTAATGGTGAAAAAACAAAAAATCCGGTCATGAAAACATTAGATATATTGAGTTCATAAATCTTGCTTAAAACCACTTTAACTCATCTAAAATGCATATATTTGGGTTTATTATTCTTGATATTTCCATAAGAATTTACCGAATAAACTATGTAAAGCAACATCGAGCTTATAATTAGCTGGAGCGTTCCTAAATATAAAATTAATGCAACAAATCATAGACGAAAAACAAGTCCCGATACCCTCTTTTTCTGAAGCAGTAAAATTTTGGTTCATCCTGGGATGGATAAGCTTTGGGGGGACAACCGGCCATATTACGATAATGCATTCATTTTTAGTGGATAAAAAAAAATGGATCAGCAATAGCAAATTCTATCACGCGCTTAATGCCTGCATGATCCTACCAGGGCCGGAAGCTCATCAGCTAGCCATTTACATAGGCTGGAAACTCCATGGTATAAAAGGCGGTATTATAGCCAGCTTATTTTTCATACTGCCGTCCATGTTCATACTGCTTGGACTGAGTTTAACATATGCGCTTTACGGAAATACACCCTTGCTGGCTGCAGTCTTCAAAGGATTAAAGCCTGCTGTTCTGGCTATAATTTTGTTTGCTCCCTGGAAAGTAAGCCAGAAATCACTGTTAACAACTTTCCATTTCTTTATTGCCGCAATGGCTTTTTTACTGTCTTATTTCGCTCATGTTCCAATGCCCTTTCTCTTAGTGGGGATTATTATCTTAGGCATTGTGGTTTACCTTATTTTTCCAAAGTTCTTGATTCCAAATTCACGAAATAAAGAAAACAATAAGCTGGATGTGGAAAACGAATATTTTATAAATTCTAATCAAGCTACCCAAAAAATATCTGCAAAGAGAATCACTAAGCAGCTGTTGGTTTTTACAGTCTTATGGCTAATCCCTTTTTTATATGTTTCTAATTTTCTGATTGATCCGACGTTTTGGCAAGACTCATCTCTTTTATTTACAAAAGCGGCTTTCTTAACCATTGGCGGATCCTATACCGTGATACCCTATGTTGCTAACCTGGTAACAAATAAATTGATGTGGATGAGTAAAGCCCAGATGATAGATGGTTTTGCCTTAGCTGAAACGACACCAGGGCCGTTGGTCATAGTATTATCCTACATTGGATTCATGACTGGCTATAATCATTTTGGGGGCTCTTTGGTGATGGGGTCAATAGGATTATTCATCGCCTCTTATTTTACTTTTTTACCCAACTTTATTCTAATCTTTATTGGAGCGCCTTTGATAGAAAAAACGCAGGAAAATAAAATGATCAAAAGCGTATTATCTTTAATTACGGCAGCAGTGGTCGGTGTTATCCTCAACTTAGCTTTTTATCTGGGTGAAGAAATTTTATTTAACGGCCATGCGACTGGTTTAACCACCTTAAATTGGACGTCATTTCTTTGGGTCATTATCTCATTGGTCCTGCTGCACAAACTAAAACTCAATATGATTTACTTAGTGCTGATCAGTTTATTGTTTGGTTTATTCACAGTAAATAGCTTTTGGAATTTTTAAGGCCATATAAAAAGCCACTGCAAAAGCAATGGCTTTATAACCTGAATGAGTATGAGCTTAATAGCTAAATGAGATTTCTATTTGAATTTATTATTCATAAATCTACCACCTCTTAGTACTATATTATTTTTTCACCGCTGCCCTTGCCTTTTCAGACTCCATTAAATGGTGTTCCAAAGTGGGCAGGGTTTTGCTCGCAAATGATTTCAAGGAAGCCTCTTTTCCGTCAGAAGATTCTTTTTTGAATTCTGCTATATCTTTTTTATGATCCTCAACCATAAGATCACTATACGCTTGGTCAAATTCAACTCCCTTTTTTGCTTTCAGATCGTCATATTTCTTCTGTTTTTCAGTATCCAATGCGGTAGGCAGGTTGTACCCTTTTGCTGATGCCCATTTCGTGAGTTCCTCATTGACACTCCTGTGATCTTTGACCATCATTTCTCCTAATGATTTAATACTTTTATTAGATGCATTAGTAGATGCAAGCTCTCCCATCATAACTTCCATCAGCCCGCCCCGTGCTGCTCCATCTGCAAATTTCTTGTCCTGGTCACTTAGAGAATTTGCTGCACTGTTGGCACTCGATACTGCAGTAGAATCACTACTTATTAATGCAGAATCCCCATCAGTTTTTGCAGAATCAACAGGAAATGCAGTAGCAGTACTGTCAGTGGAATAGTTATCAGTCTTTGTTTCTTGTTTTTTGCATGCCGCTATTGCAATGGTTGCCAAAAGGGCTAAAATTGAATTTTTCATAATATAATGTAAATGGTTTAATGTAAAATTGAGATCAGGATAAAATACACAAGAGCATATTAAACGAAGATTAATGAGCCCCATTATAAAATCCTAATGTTAGATATAGGACAAATAAGAACGATAAAAGCAAATGATCAGAAATGACAGAATGGCTGTCAAATTGAATTCTCCAGCAGTTTTTTATAACTCACATCTTGTCATCCTAAGCTTTAGTTAATTATTATTCGACTTTTAAAGTATCACTTTTTATTTTGAAATCATTCTTTTTTTTAGCCTCATCCTCCTGTAAATCACAAGGCATACATGAGCTAAAACTCAATAAGCATAATGCTAATAAAACTGTTGTTTTCATACTAATATATTTATGGGTTACTTTTGTCCAATCAACTAAATATTGGCCTTACCATCTTTAACCGACATAAGAAGACCTAAAATAATTAACTCATTAATCTTATATATTCGCTTTCAAAAACAGTCTATATTTTAAATCTTTAGACTGTACTATTAGTTCGATTTAAAATTATCCATTTGTTTTACATAACTTTTATGATCCCAATCATAAAAAAAACACAAACGTCTTTTCTACATTTGGAATATAAACTTTGCCCAACATTTTTCATTAGTTTATTAGTCTATCGCTTCCCATTCCTGGGAAGCTTTATGTGAAGAACTTTTTAGACATTATACATTTTACAGTTCCAGGAGCCTTTCGATTTTGAAAGGCTCCTTATTATATTCGGAGTTCTATGTGACTCACCATCTTTTAAATATCATTGGTTTCAGATAATGACCTAAAAATATCAATTAATATGACTATAATCATAAAAGCATTAAAAACACCATTATTAAATTTGAACCGAAAAATTTGTCCACATTATTTCATCTGATTATTAATTTATTTGCTTCCTTTTCAAGGAAGCTTTTGTTTGAAAATTCTTATAATTCTTATTATTATCTCCAGGAGTCTTTCACGATTGAAAGGCTCCTTTATTATTATAAACAACAATGCGATACAGAGGTACTGGCTTTACCTGACTTGTGACAGTATATTAAAACAGACGAAATTCATCACGGTTCAACTACATGGATACCAACATACCAGCAGTTAATAGTATGGATATTTCTGAGTGATTATAAGCACTCCTGCTACAAGGATGATCCTATAAATTTTAGTACGATTTACTAAAACTATCTCTAATCAATTGATGCACATCAGAAAGCTTGTAATATAACTTTCCACTTATCGTATAATATGGTAATTTTTTATCCGATCGGTAACGCTGTAGTGATCTGGAACTAATTTTCAATAGCTGTAAAACATCCTGATTGTCGAGTAGCTGCTCTCCATCAATACTGTTTAAATCGTTTTTATTTTCTTTTATTTTCTCACTGAGCAGATCAAACCTTGTCATAATCCTCTCCATCCATGCAATAAATTCTATTTTATCAATATTCATGATATTTGGTTTTTAATAACTCTGACAAAGTTTAAAAAACACCGTGAAACTTTTTCGGTAGCTCATCGGTAGTACCGAACGATTATTACAGATTTTCTTTTAATGTTAAATTAAAAAGGCAACTTATAAGACCATAAAAAAATAATGAAAATCCATCCTCTCACTCTTCAATGAATGCTTTATTAAGGTTCTCTGTAAGAAGCTGTAAAAATTTGGTCGTGTTATATTTTCTGCTCTTAATTTCGCCAACAGTCTTGTAGAAATTTCCTAAATCAATATCAAATGCTTTTTCAGCCCATCTTACCATTTCACTAAAGTCGATATTCCCACCGTTAAGGCATTGGGTTAAGTGCAGCGCATACATCAGTTCTATTAATGAAACCTTAGAAGAGGTCCAGGATATCTTGAATTTCTTATCAGCGATAGGGGGATTGCTGATACCATTAATAGCTTCCAAGAGGTAAGCTTCCAAAATTTCATAGCCCAGTAATACCGAGACTTTATGATCATGAGAAGTCGTGAAATCTTCATCAAAATCGTAAAGACTTGTGGGCAGATTCATTTTCAGATCAAATGATTTTCTTGTAAAATATTTATGATCCAGATATGTAGCGTTTCTGCGATAGTAGTTATAAAGCTCACTGTTCTCAGCATAGTATCGTTTTAGTCTGTGAAGTTCGCCTGTATAATACTTCTTAAGAACTTTTTCACTCCCTGAGGGTTTCAGGCTTTCGATTCTGATTTGATTGGAGTAGAAAATATACCTGGAGATAAAAAATGGCTTTACATCTTTAAAAAAGTATACCTCATCGGCAATACTCTCAAATGTAGTACCTTTAACCAACTTTTTAACACTCCTGATGGCCTCATCAATTTTCAAAAGAGCCGTCTCTCCGGAACTGATAAGATCACCCGTATTTTCAGGAATCAATTCCAGTTCCTTCTCTAAATCTTCCTGTAGTTTTGCAATTTTTCTAAAAAATGTTTTCATTGCCATGTCCTTTTTCTAGAAAATTACGAAGATTTGAATTTATGGAACTCAAAGACAATATCTATAAAATGTCAAATTCTAACCTTAAATTTCAGCTTGCCTATTTACTTTCCCCCATATTCTCAATGTAAATCGTCAGCAAAAAG
>NZ_JAGGPT010000019.1 GCF_018613715.1 Chryseobacterium sp. ISL-6
TACGAGAAAGTTATAGGAATCCCTATGACACAATACACACCAGATTTCGCTGAATTAAAAACAAAAACAGCAGCCCTGGCAATTGGCAGCACCCATACATTGCAATTCTTTGGCGGTGAAAGTGTTGCTCAGCCTGCCCAAAACCGTAGCGTTATCATAGAGTTTATGGTGGAAGATGTGGATGCTGATTATGAAAGATTAGCTGAATACCTTCAGCCTTACCTTGTTCAGAAACCGACAACAATGCCTTGGGGGAATAAATCTCTCTTATTTCGAGATCCCGAAGGTAATTTAGTCAACCTTTTCACACCCATATCACAAGAAGCCGTTACAAGGTTTGAAGATAAAAAATAAAATCTATTGTCCCCCAAAAGCTTTGAAAAACTAGACAGGTAATCAAGTTATTCTGTAAATTAAATAATTGTAAATAAGTGACCTATATAAAAAGTAGGTTGCTTATTGTATTTTTAATCACTACTTTTAAATTGAGAACTCACTTGTTTTTTTCAAAGACCTCCGAGATCTAAATTTTAAAGAATTGTCGTCTTTGAGGGAAGATTACATATCGGTTAGAAAAACACCCTTCAAAGGTCTGCCTTATGCTACTACGTCTTTGAAATATTGTATTAACCATTAGGATTTTGTCCTCGCGAAAGTATGTTGTTTGGTTTTGTCAAGAATTTAACAATGAAGTGTTACTCGAATTTTAAGAAAGACTGAACCTCATATAAACGATTGCTTTGATGACTGTCAACATGCCGACTGAACTAAATTTCCAAATAATTGACCTGATTCCCAAAACTTTTCTATTTTTTGTATTGCAATTTTGCGGTGTCAATATCGACAATGAAATTTTAATACTAAAAAAAATGAAACGAACAGTGGACAGGTAGTATAAAAGAAGGCAAAGGCGAACTAACTACACAAAGCGAGATTTTAAACCAGACAAACTATAGTTTTAAAATTCGTTTTACAGGAGAAGAAAAGGGTCCAATTCCAGAAGAGTTTTTAGCAGCGGCACATGCAGGATGTTTTACAATGGCAGTTAGTTTTGCCCTAACGGACAAAGGCTTTATCCCCGAATCATTGAACACGGAAGCTGTTGTATCAATGGAAGGGTTTGGTATCACATCTGTACACCTTTCCATTACCGGAAATATTTTGGGCATTAGCATAGAAGAATTTGAAGCCATTACCAAAGAGGCAGAGCAAAATTGTTTAATTTCTAAAGTATTGAAGATACCTTTGAGCTCAGAAGCCCATCTCGTGTCCTAATAATCGGGTCTGATCTTGGATTTCACGATAGTGTATCAACAGTGTCTCGTTCAACATTAATGTTTATATTTGGCTTAGTGTTGAATGAGTATTGTGTATTTAATCTCACACTCAAGGTATAACATTTGTTATCAATTGAAAGTGTCAATTAACTAATAAACAGATTGCTATGGCTTGGATTATAACTAAAAATATTTAAATAAATGGTTGTCGACTATAAAAAAATTGATTTGTTTGGAAAATCATTCATCCAAAAAATAGTATTAAAACCACCTTTTGAATTTGCTTTTCCTGTTGCGGAACAAGCTTGTTTTTTGTATATGTTAGAAGGGGAGATGCAATATCAATCTGACAATGATGATGTGAGTATTCCTGCAAATTATTCATTGTTCCTAAATTGCATAAATTCTGGAAAACAAATACACAATTCAAATTCAAACAGTAATGGTGAAATTGTAATAGTTACTTTCCATCCGGATATTTTAAAGAAAATATATGAAAGAGAGCTTCCTTTATTGCTTCAGCAGCCACGAAATGCAGTGTCTAATTTGTCAAGTGAAAAGATAAATAATGATTTTTTGATACAAAAATATATTGAAGGTCTTTTGTTTTATTTTGAAAATCCATCTTTGGTAAATGATGATATTTTGATTTTAAAACTGAAAGAAATCATCTTATTACTCTCTCAAACACGAAATGCGGAAAGCATACAAGTAGTTTTATCTCAACTTTTTTCACCAATTACCTATACTTTCAAACAAATAATTGAAGCGCACTTATTTTCACAAGTTGGCATCGAAGATCTGGCACGTAAAACCAATTTAAGCGTTTCATCATTTAAAAGAGAATTTACAAAATTGTATAATGATTCTCCCGCCAATTATATTAAAACCAAAAGACTTGAAAAAGCAGCCGAACTGCTTTTAGTTTCTAATAACCGCATTACAGACATTGCCTTTGAGTGTGGCTTTAATGATTTGGCGAATTTTTCGAAGAGTTTTCACGATAAATATGATGCTTCGCCAACGAACTACCGGTCAAATCTAAATAATAAACAATAGGGCTAATTCACAAAACCCCTTTCTTTTTTGTATTGTCAATTTTGATAGAACATACTCGTTTATTCAAATCAAAAGCTATTGGAATTTCGGGAAAGAATTAACTAATAAGCAGTTAATCTTTCTTTGGAATCCACGCTTTCATTAATTATCCATAGATTTTGCAAATTTGGCTTCTTTAGTTTTGGCTGTTTCAAACGCTTCCCAAATTACAATCAATTCACGTTCTACCACATTCGAAATTATTCAGGTTTTCTGTGTTATCCGATAAAGAATTGTAATGAGTACTTCTTTGGACCAAATTACCAAATAATCGGACTGATTCACAAAATACTTTTATTGTTCTTATCGCAATTTTGCATTGTCAATAATGACAATCAAATTTTAAAAAGAAAGAAAAATGAAAAGAACAGCAAAAGCAAATTTGGTTGGTAATGCAAAAGAAGGCAAAGGCGACTTAACTACACAAAGCGAAATTTTAAACAAAACAAACTACAGTTTCAAAACCCGTTTTACTGGAGAAGAAAAAGGCACAAACCCTGAAGAACTGCTGGCTGCAGCACATGCGGGATGTTTTACAATGGCCGTTAGCTTTGCATTAACAGAAAAGGGCCTGAAACCTGAATCTTTGGATACGCAAGCTACATTATCAATGGAAGGCTTTGATATTAAAGGAATCCACCTTTCCATTACTGGATGTGTTGAAGGTATTAATGCGAATGAATTTGAAACTATTACCAAAGGTGCGGAGCAAAATTGTTTAATATCTAAAGTATTGAATATACCTATCAGCTCTGAAACTCATTTTGTATCTCAATTAAATTAACAAGAAATAATATATTGATTAATAATGAGAGAATTAACATACAGAGGAGTAGTTTATCCATGGCATTGTGATCACATGGGGCACATGAACGTTATGTGGTATGCAGGAAAATTTGACGAAGCAACTTGGAATTTATTGTCGCTTTTTGGCCTAACAGTAAAATACATGAAGCAAGAAAATACCGGAACAGTAGCTGCTGAGCAGCGCACTTTTTATAAGCAAGAACTGTTGGCAGGCATGACTGTTTACATCAAATCGGGCATTATTGAAGTGAAAGATAAATCAATAAAATTTTTCCACGAAATGCGGAATTGTGATACGGATGAAATTGCTGCGATTACTTTTTACACAGGTATTTATATTGACAATAAAGAACGAAAGCCCTGTTCAATACCAGAAGAAATTAAAAAATTAGCTGCTGATTTTGTGACATCAGAAATACCACAGCCATAAAAACGGCTGAACCAAATTGCCAAATAATTGAACTGTTTCACAAATTCAGTCAGTTATTTCTATCGCAACTTTACATCGTCAATATTGACAAACAATTTAATAATAAATCAAATGAAAATATTCAAAACATTATTCACAACTGTAATCCTTACTACAGTAATGTCAACAGGAGCATTCGCTCAAAGTAAAATAATCGCTGTAGTGAAAAAAGCTAGCTGGTGCAGTGTCTGCAAAGCCAATGAAGCAAGGGCAATGGCAGCTTTTACAGAAAATAACAAAGACGGGGCTTACCAGTTTGTAATCAACGATATCACAAGTTCTGAAACTGCAAAAAAATCGGCACCAGAAATCGAAAAACTTGGGCTTACAAAATTAATGGAACCATATATGGCAACAGGTGTAGTTTATTTGTTTGATGCTAAAACCAAAAAGCCAATTAATCAATTACTGATGTCACTTTCCAGTGAGGATATTGGTAAAGCGATGAATTATTTAAAAAAGGACAGATAATCCTGTTTGATATTATTAATACATAATAGCTCAGTATTATCGACTGGGCTGTTTTTTACACTTAATATATTTAGAATATGTCCATACAAAAAAAGAAAATTCTTTTATCAATATTCCTCGTATGCTTTTCGGTATTTACAGCTTTTGCTCAAATACAAAAAAATCCGGTACAATGGAAAACAACTATTGAAAAAGGAAAAGGAGATACATTACTAGTCAGCCTAAAAGCTAGTATTAAGGAAGGTTGGCATATCAACAGTCAATTCAACGGTATAAAAGACGGTCCATTACCTACAGTTTTTAGTTTTGAAAAATCGGATCAATATACCTTAATAGACAAAGTTTTCGAACCAAAACCACACACCAGAATTGAAGAGGCATATGAAAATAAGACGTTATATTACTTTGACAACGAAGCCACATTTATTCAAAAAATAATTCCCATAACAAACGACAGTATTATTATTAAAGGTGAAATAACCTACATGTCTTGTAGTAGCACGATGTGTCTGCCTCCAGAAACCGAAGAAATTATACTAAAATACAAACCACAACATCAGCTTTCTTTAGCTAATACAGCCTCAGTTTCTGTTGAAGAAACAAATGTGTTGTGGATTTTTTTAGGTGGATTATTGGGTGGATTTTTAGCCTTGCTTACGCCTTGTGTATTTTCTATGATACCACTTACGGTAAGTTATTTCACCAAAAATGGAGGTGTAAAAAAAGCCATCATCTATGCTGTATCTATTGTCGTTATCTATGTGACACTTGGATTGACCATTACGCTGACATTAGGCCCTGATGCATTAAATGCATTAGCAAGTAATGGTATAGTAAACTTTATTTTCTTTATAATATTTGTGGTATTTGCCATTTCATTTTTAGGAGCATTTGAAATAACCTTGCCGAGTAGCTGGCTTAATAAATCAGATAAAATGGCCGATAAAGGTGGATTACTGGGAATATTTTTCATGGCTTTCACATTGGCGTTAATTTCGTTTTCCTGTACAGGACCTATTATTGGGAGTCTGTTGGTAGAAGCAGCAATTAAGGGAAGTATCATTGGTCCTGCCGTAGGGATGTTTGGATTTGCACTCGCATTGTCTATTCCATTTATGTTATTTGCCGCTTTTCCAAGTATGCTGAAAAAACTACCTAAATCAGGTAGTTGGTTGGGCAAAGTAAAAGTGATATTGGGATTCTTAGAGTTGGCCTTGGCAATGAAATTCTTATCCACATTCGATTTGGTGTATCAATTAGGCATATTAAAACGTGAGCTTTTTATCGCAGTATGGGTTGTCATCTTTTCACTTTTTGGGCTTTATCTGCTTGGTAAACTAAAATTCGATGAAGAAGAAAATAAATCAAAAGTTTCTATTAGTGGACTGATATCCTCTATTCTGGTGTTTAGTTTTGTAGTGTATTTGATTCCAGGACTTTGGGGTGCTCCAGTAAAATTAGCCAGTGGATTTTTACCTCCTTCGTTTTATAAAGAATGGAATCAAAATACAACAATAGCAAGTACAAGCCTTGATAATACTACAACAGAGAAGCATAGCCAGTCATGCCCCCAAAATCTCAATTGTTTTCATGATTACCAAGAAGGTATAACCTATGCCAAGAAAGTAAATAAGCCCATTTTGCTCGATTTTACTGGATGGAGTTGTGTCAATTGCCGTAAGATGGAGGATAATGTTTGGAGTGATGCAGAAGTCTGTGTAAATCGTCAGCAAAAAG
>NZ_JAGGPT010000020.1 GCF_018613715.1 Chryseobacterium sp. ISL-6
GGAAAATTTTTATAATTTCAATAGGCCACATGGATCTTTTAAAGGAAAAACGCCTTATGAAATATTAAAAGCTAAACTAAAATAATTATCTTTAAGCCTACGAAGCCATGAAGTACGACAATTTCCCTCTATAATATATCATTTTAATGTGAATAAAAGTTATATTTGTAGTTGTATTAATAAACAATTTTACATGAAAAAATTTCTTTTATTTGGGTTAGTGAGTTTAGCTTTATCCAGTTGTATAAATCAAGACGAGGATGTTGCTGTAAATAGTAGTCAACAGAATAGTAAAAATCAGAAAACCAATTTAAAGCAGTCGACTGTTATTGGAGGAGCAGTGTATAGATTTTATGGTGGCGGCATGGGACATTATTATACCACTATTTATAATGATGGAATTAATGCAGGATATACTCCTGAAGGGGTTTTAGGTTATACTTGGCTTCAAGCTGGAGGTGGTAATGGACCAACAATTACCAGATGATACAATAGGAAAAATGGAGATAGGCTCTTAACAACTACGCCTGAAGAATTAAATGGAAACATATACGCTACCAGTAATCCTAGTGGGAGTATTTTATATCACACTATGAATACAAATGCTGCTTGGGTTCAGGAAGGTGAATTAGGGAAATCCTGGACTTCCGGAGTAATGGGTTCAGAAGGAACTTCCACTGCTATTTACAGATATAACAATTCCAAAAAAAATAGACATTTTTACACTAACAATATATATGAAATAGGCCCTGGAAAAGATGGGTATGTATATGAAAGTATTGCATTTTATTTAGGTAATTAGTAAAAAGATTTTAATAAAAAATGGGAGTATCAAAAATGCTCCCATTTTTATTGGTATTACCAATTCACCATTTTTTTCAGGTCTTCCTAAAAAAATCATAGCCTTATTTTGTTTTACTATAATATTAAAAAATAGAGCTTGACTGTTCTTGCAAGATATGTAATCCTCGCGTTTTTGAAACTTTATAATTTAGTAAAGTATTGCGCATCCCAAGATTCAATAGTTCTTTTGTCGATGCTTCTAATTTAGGAAGTATTATTTCTTTCATGGTCATTTATGACTAGAATTCTAGATTAAAAAAAATTAATTTTGGAATTAAACTATTTTATTTAGAGTTAATGGCAAATTGTTAAAATATAATAAAATTGTCTGTAATATATATTACGGGAAATCGAATCGCTTTGAGATTGGATTATTATTTTTTACATTAGATTGTGCGTCACATTTTGGTTATTTAACATTCAAAGTACTGCACCAATTGAACTTGCAACGACTTTTTAGACAAAATTTATATAGTTCTTTATACCAAATTTTTTAAATTAATTACACATTAAATTTGATATTAAATTAGATAAATATATCTGGAAGAATACCATTCCTAATACAGATCATAAATCGTTTTAAATTAATTGCTTGCTGTCTTTCTGTATTCGGTTGGGCTTACACCTCTATACTTCTTGAACACTCTGTTAAGATGGCTCTCGTCGGTAAATCCTAATTCCAGTACAATTTCATTGATACGCATGTTGCTATGTAACAAACGGGTTTCAACCAACTTCAGCTTATAGTTGATGATATATTGCTGCAGTCCTTCACCTACATGTTTTTTGAAGAACTTCCCAAGATATCCCTGTCCTATTCCCAGCTTAGTACTCATAACACTGGCACGGAGCAATTCTGGTGAATAGATGTTTTCTTGGATATAATTGATAAACTTTACAGCATGCTGATCAGTATTATCATCCACTTTTTCGGGAAGTTTCAATGCAATATTTCTTGCTACGATGGTAATCATCGTATTAACAAGCTGATCGATCATTTCCTGATGATAAATATTACGATTTATTGACTCTGTACCAATGGATTGAACTAGTGCTTTTACCAGTGTTTTGTCACCTGGGTTACACAGGATACAACCTGGCTGGTGACTGGCATTATGCAAAATGAACTCCAGGCGTTTTATTCTATCCTTATCATTGTTATCGACACGGGACTGCGTTTTGATGTAAACATCATTAAACTGAAGAAAAAGAAACTGTGTTGTAGCCTGCACATTAAAAGAATGGCTATCCTGAGGTGTGATCAAAAACATTTGACCCGGAATGTAATTAAATTCATTCCCGTTGATGATCTGCTTTCCACTGCCACTTACGATATATACTAGCTCAAAAAAATTATGTTTGTGCGCCAATACAGGGCTTTCTTCAAGTTCTGCAAACTCAATGTGGTAAGGTGGATATAAATTTTCTGTTTTCATATAGTTCACAAATATACATATTTTAATCCAACTTGTACATAAAAAATACTTATTTCATGTATAATTTTGCCTCAATAAATAATTATAATATGAAAGCAATTATTGTACAAAAAGCAGGTGGCATAGAAAATCTTAAATTGACCACCATTGAAAGACCACACGTAAAGGAAAATGAAGTCCTTGTAAAAGTTTCTTCCATAAGTGTCAATCCTGTGGATTATAAAGTTAGAGCAACTGAAAATATGCTTGAATGGCTTTTCGGTGATACACGACCTGCTATCCTTGGCTGGGACATTTCCGGAACAGTTGTTGAATCAAAATCAGAACTATTCAAAGTAGGAGACGAAGTATTTGGCATGCACAATTTCCCAGGTGCGGGTAATGGATACGCAGAATTTGTTGCTACCAACGCCGATCACCTTACCCTGAAGCCTGCTAATACCTCCCATGAAGAAGCTGCGGCTGCAACTTTGGCGCCATTAACAGCTTGGCAATCTCTTTTTGAGCGCGCTGGTGTAAAGAAAGGTCAAAAAGTGTTAATTAATGGTGCTTCCGGTGGTGTTGGTCATTATGCAACACAAATTGCCAATCACCTAGGGGCAGAAGTAACGGGTATTTCATCCGGGAAAAACAAAGCATTTGTATTAGCAAATGGCGCACACCATCATGTTGATTACACAGATCCAGCGCAGTTAGATGCTTTAAGTGATTTTGATGTGGTATTCGATACGGTGGGCAATAAAACTATTTTAGAAATGGCAGCTCCATTGAATTCCGGTGGTAATATCGTTACCATTACCAATCACAATCTTACCCAAGAAGATATCGATTTACTAAAATCAAAAGGGATAACAGCATCTTCTTTACTAGTAGAATCCTCAGGCTCGGATATGGCTAAAATCGCCAATTTACTTCAACAGGGAATTCTCAAATCACATATTTCGCAAACATTTGGTTTTGAAGATATGGGAAGCGCTCACAAACAGCTTGAAACAGGCAGAACTATAGGAAAAATAGTAGTCAATATTTAATTCAAAAACATGTCGATACATATAATAGCTATACTAACTACAAAAAACGACACAGTCGATATTTTGCATGAAGAACTGAAATCACTGGTTAAAGAAACGCAAAAAGAAACGGCCTGCTTTCAATACGAATTACATCAGGACATTGAGTCTCCAAACATTTTTATAATGTTGGAAGAATGGGAAAATGAAGAGGGTATAAAAAAACATAATGAATCAGATCATTTTTTAGCATTTCTAAAAAAATCAGAAACGCTTATGCTTACCCCCTTACAAATATTCAAAACATTAAAATCAATTGATAATTAGCAAGTTATAACATGAAAACATTATGAGCATACACTCGCAAACAGCGATGAACATTGCTCATAATGGATTCATAACCTTTATAAATTAAATTATATACTAATGAAAAATATTTTTTTATTTGCAGCCTTCCTTTTGCTGCAGTCGCATTTTTTACATGCGCAATCAGATTCTGACAAACTCGAGGTTGTTGCTGAATTACCAGTAAGACCGGGAAATGTTGCAGTTTCTAAAAACGGTAGAATCTTTGCAACCATCCATTCTCTTGGAAGCAGTGAATTGCAATTGATTGAAGTTATTGGGAAAACTAAATTTAAGCCTTATCCCGAGGCAGGTTTTCAGAAAAATGGGAAGCTGGCCAGCGAAAAATTTCTGGATTCACCATTGGGGATTTCCATAGATAAAAATGATCACCTTTGGGTTGTAGATATGGGTTCCAACCTAGGTAAAACAAGAATATTCTGCTTTGACATTGAAAAAAACAAGCTTATAAATAAGATAGAATTGAATGAGTCTGTTGCCCCCAAGGGAAGTTTTATCCAGGATCTGGCAGTAGATGAAATTAACGGTTGGATCTATCTTGCTGACATTGCAAATCCCGCAATTATTGCTGTAGATATAAAAACTAACAAAGCTAGAAGATTCAGCAACCATAGCGCTTTGGAAGCCGAAAACAGAGATATGATTATAGATGGAAAGCTGACCTACTTTGCAGGAAAACCTGCAAGAATTGCGATTGACCCTATCACTATATCAAATGATAAAAACACACTTTACTTTGGCGCCATGAACGCGACCGCCTGGTACAAAGTCAGTACACTGCTGTTTAGAACAAACGCAGACGATACTACAATTGCAAATGCAATTCAGGTGGCCGGCCGAAAACCTATCAGCGACGGTGCTTTAACAGATAGTGTAGGTAATCATTATTTTACCAATGTATCCGAACACGCAGTCAGCAAATTAGATGTAAATGGAAATTTATCCAATATCATTCAAGATAAGCGATTACTATGGCCGGATAATGTTGCTATTCATAACGATTGGATGTATATCTGTACCAACCAATTGAATACAACACCTACTTTTACGGGAGATCAAGATTTAGGGAAAGCCCCATATTCTATTTACCGTTTTAAATATGCTGAAAACAAAACTGCTATTGAAAACAAGTACACTTTAGATAATACCAGTCTATACCCGGAAGGAATTGATTACGATTTCAATAATAATCGGTTTATTGTGGGCTCACTTTATAAAGCTGAGGTATATACGATGTCATTAAAAGGTGTTCTGACTCCTTTTATTAAAGAAAGTAAAATGACCGCAGTTTTAGGTATTTTTACAGACGAAGTCAGAAACAGACTAATTGTTGTTGGCGGTGATCTTGGCTTATCGAAAAAAAGTGCGCCTAAAGGAGCCAGTGCAGGCTCAGAAGCTTTAGTTGAAGTATATAATTTGGAAACAGGAAAACTTCTTAAAACAATTGATTTAAAGTTTTTAACGCCTAATGGTGGAGCATTAGCAAATGATGTTACGGTGGATGAAGACGGGAATATTTATATTACAGACTCTTATTCTCCAATTATATACAAAGTCGACCGCCAATACAACGCTTCTATATTTACCACAAATGAATTATTTAAACCTGCACCAAATACCTTTGGATTAAATGGAATCATTTTCCATCCGGATGGCTATCTGCTTGCTGCCAAGACCGATGATTCGAAATTGTTTAAAATACCTTTATCGAAGCCTTCGCAAGTAACAGAAGTCACAGGCATTTCATTTAAGGCTCCGGACGGACTCGAGTGGACGGAAGATTACAAGTTAATAATAGCTGGTGATGCAGTTGCCGGCGATGGTAAAACCTACACAATATCTAGTGCCGATAATTGGGAAACCGCTAGTTTGGATAGTGAAATGAATATTGGCAAGGACCAGTTCCCTACCACAGCCGCCTTGGCATCTGACGGAAAGGTTTATGTCGTATCAGCCAAACTGGGAAAACTATTGAGCGGCGACACAAAACAATCTGATTTTACAATCCAGATAATTAAAAAATAATATTATAACAGAGGACTCCATACCAATTCTGGTGTGGGGTTTATTTTATATAATTGAATTCGTTGAAATATAAAAATCTCTAATAAAGTATTTTATAAAAAATAAAGAAATAAGTGTTGTTTTCCATAAACCTTTTTAAACAACCTCAATAACTAAAATTTTGCTTACGGGAAAAACTCTCTTATATTTGTGTGTTATAGGGCATTTGCAGATAACAATCAAAACGAAAAAATGACAGACATAAAACTAAGACCATCAGTAGTTGCAGATATAAACAATTTCTTTGAGTATCAACTTGACGAGGAAGCAAGCTATTTAGCGGCATTCACGGCAAAAGACCCGACAGACAGAATAGCTTATCTTGAAAAATATACAAAACTTCTATACAATCCAACAGTAAATATGCAGACAATTGTGGTGGACAATACTGTTGTTGGAACTGTTACAAAATTTGAAATAAATGATGAGGCTGAAGTTGCTTTTTGGATAGACAAACCATTTTGGGGACAAAGTGTTGCGACAAAAGCACTAAAAATGTTTCTTGACATTGAAACGAAGCGACCAATTTTCGGACACGCTGCATTTGACAATTTTGGTTCGCAGAAAGTTTTAGAGAAATGTGGTTTTGTCAAAATTGGGATAGAAAAAGGTTTTGCCAATGCACGACAAGCTGAAATAGAAGAGCTTGTTTATAAACTCGACAACTAAACAGCAGAGAAAACACCTTATAACTGCGGTTGGGTTAAAGGCAAGGTTCAGTTGTCCGCTTAACTTAAAGCTATCCAACCATGCATTTGCTTTCTCTATTTTATATAATTCTTTATCAAAATAGTAATCATTATCCTTTGTTTTATTACTTCTGAAATTGGTTTTAATATGAGTTATAATTTCTCTTTTCCCTAATAATTGTATTAAATTCTCACTGTCAAACCCTGCATCAGCATTGAGAAACAAACCCCTGTGTTCTATTCATGCATCATTTTTGAGAAGAGACAGAATTTCTTCCAGTACCTTTTCTATTTTAAACCAATCGTGATGTTCACCACTTTGGGGACTTCCCATTGACAGCATTTGTCCCCAATTATCACATAGAAAAACACTGTTTGTTGTTTTAGCTTTTTCCCGACCTCGATAACCCAGCTGTTCTCCTCCTATTTTACTTAGGGTATGACTGCCACTTGACATTTATTGAAGTAATAATAGATGCTTTGCCAATATATTTTATCTTTATCAAAATATTCTTTCAAGCTCAACATGCCATTGGCAACCTGTCTTTAAGCGTTTTATTATGAGCTGAGCTATTTTTACTAAATTGTATTTTGTAGAAAATTCTCTTTCCTCCTTACTTAAATTAGGTAAAATCCACTGCTCTATTTTATATTTGCTAATAGATTCCAGATTATTAGTTGTTTAAACTGAAATCCAAAATTATGAATTTTCTCGAACCTTTTTCTTCTAAATAAGTTTAAACAGGTTCGATTTTTGTTGATTATATATCCATTGGAATCTGATTTGAAAATACGCTAAAAAAATTTAACCGAAGCCTTTTCGCATATTAATCGCAGTAAAAATGTATCCTTATTCCAGTATTTTGTATAAGAACTATTAAGGTTTTCCTGTCTAGATTTGCATTACTAAAATTATATAGTATGTCAAAAACAATTTTTATTACGGGTGCATCCCGTGGGCTTGGAAAAATATGGGCAGAAGCCTTTTTAGACCGTGGTGACAAGGTTATTGTTACTTCAAGGAATATATCTGCGTTACAGGATTTTGTAGAAAAATACGGCGAAGCAGTACTGCCGTTGGAATTGGATATAGCTGACCGGGCAGCTTGTTTTGAAGCTATCTCAAAAGCAAAGCTCCATTTTGGTAAAATTGATGTAGTAATCAATAATGCCGGCATAGGAGTTTTTGGTACAGTAGAGGAATTAGATGAACAAGCTTCAAGAGCTATTTTTGAAGCAAATTTTTTTGGTACTTTATGGATTACTCAAGCAGTATTACCTATTCTAAGAGAGCAAGGTCAGGGCCATATTTTACAAGTGTCAAGTGCTATGGGCATTTATTCATTTCCAACCGTAGGTCTTTACAGTGCCTCAAAATTTGCTGTGGAGGGACTTAGTGAAGCATTATCTCAAGAAGTAAAAGGTATGGGCATACATATTACGCTTGTAGAACCTAATGGATACGCAACCGATTTCAACTCTTCATCTGTTCAAAGCAATTCTATCCCTGCCTATGACAGCATGAAGGCAGAATTATACGCCCATCCGGAATTTACTGCCGATGATGCATATGGTAACCCAAAAGCTACACCCGAAGCGATTTTAAAAGTAGTAGACTCATCTACACCTCCATTACGTTTGTTTCTCGGAAAGAAAGCATTCCCTCTTGCAAAGTATTTTTATTCGGATAGATTGGCTAACTGGGAAAACTGGAATGATGTTTCAGCTAAAGCGCACGGTTAATATAAAAAATGTAATTTCACCAACAATTAACCCATGTCCAGACATGGGTTTAAAATATTATTCTGTATGCATTTCAAGAGCTTAAGCGATGTACATCGTTGCAACAATTATCCAGAGCCGGAAAATCCGCTTCTTACTCTTTTTACCTGTAATCCACTTCGCAGCGTTTCTACGTACGAAGTAACCACAGACTTTTACATTATTGCTTTTAAAAAGTTCTCCTCAGGTAACATTCAATATGGTAAAACACGTTACGATCATCAGAGTGGATCAATGTATTTTCTCAAGCCCAATCAAACCATCAAGTTAAAAGAGGTAGCCCTGGATGGTGAAGGTTTTGAAATCTGGTTTCATAAAGATTACCTAAGTGCACATCCGCTGTATTCTGCCATAGCGAGGTACGGCTTTTTCGATTACGAGCTCAATGAAGCACTGCACATGTCAACAAAAGAGGAACAGACAGTATGGGATCTTTTTAAAAAAATTGAGAGTGAACACTATAATAACCAGGATGAGTTTACCCGGGAAATTATTATTGGACATATTGAATCGATTCTTAAGTACTCGCAAAGATTTTACAAACGCCAGTTTATCAACAGATTTATTCATGCAGGAACTATGTCTACCAAGTTTAATAATGCTTTGACCTCTTATTTTGAAAAAGGGTTCCTACAGGAAAAAGGGTTGCCAACGGTGGCATTATTGGCCAGAGAATTAAATGTGTCGCCACGTTACCTAAGCGACCTTCTAAAACAGGAAACAGGGAAAACAGCAATGGATATAATCCAAATCTTTCTAATTTCAGAAGCTAAAAATTTGCTCATCCAAGGTAATCATACAGTTAGTGAAATTGCTTATATGTTGGGATTCGAGCATCCGCCCTATTTTTCACGCTTGTTTAAAAAAGAAACTGGGACGAGCCCCAGTCAATATATAAAAACGCATTGGAACTAAATACTGAAAATACAATTTGGTTAACAAGCTCAAAACAAATCTTCCAAACCTCCTAAATATCAAAGTAATCTTCGGATAATTAGGAAAGATATTCACCTATACTGGTAAGTTCTTTTCTTCTACTCCAGAAATATATAGCCAAAACAACAATAACTGCCGGTATGACAGCTCCAAATTCATCGTAGTACCAAGCAGACTTGGCATTAGGCTGAGTGATAGGTGTAAAGAAGCTTTGAATAAACAGATTATGGCTTGCATGCAGTAGAACTCCCGTCCACAGGCTTCCTGATTTCATTCTGTACCAGGTAAAAATAAAACTAACCGCAGTAATTGAAATCGTGAAGCAAATCAACCCATACCATGCCGGGGTTCCGTTATTGTAACTTCCAAAAACCAATAAGGGGTAATGCCATATACCCCAAATTAGGCCAGTAGTGAGTGATACTCCTGTATAACCCATTTTTTTAGCCAATTCGGGCACCAAAAATCCACGCCAGCCAATTTCTTCTCCAAGTGCAGTTGAAATACCTGCAAACATTCCGATAACACCATTCATAATGAAAAATATAATAATAAAGAGCCAGTGTGGAAGAGTATCCCAGCCAAATTCATGTGCTGTATCGTTTACAAATGATAGATTATAAAAATCTCCCCAACCTGCTGACCAGATAATCAGGTAAGCCACAAGAGAATAGAATAAAGGAATTAGATAACTAGACCACAGATATTTAGTCTTACCTAAATTCCATGCTAGATCTGACATCTTACGTCCTGTAAGCTTAAATGTAACGATTGTTGCCAACGCCGGACACCACATAATACCATATCCAAACATCCGACCTGCAATTCGACCCGCATTTGGGGCATTCAATGTAAGCACCCAGACAACGGAGCTGAAGATTAAAGTAAAAATTAAATAAAGTAAAATTGGATTTTGCGATCTTAATTTCATAGATTTTATTTATGTTGATGATAAGTTTTTATGTTATTTGAAGGTTCTTTTCAAATGCTTTTCTAGAACTCCCTCTGAAAGTAACTTCGCCGCAGTAAACGTAGCCATGCTTTTCAAAAATCCGCAACATACCGATATTATCAAAGTTTGTGTCCGCTTTTATACTATAAATGTTTTTTTTAACAGCAATTTTCTCGACAAATTTCAACATGAGTTGAGCCAATCCTTTTCCTAAGTATTGTTTTGAAATTGCAACTCTGTGAAATACAACGAAGCTTGTGTTGGTAATCCATTTCCCTCTTATTATGTTGGCGTACTCAGGTTCATCATCTACCATGAACGCACAATATCCGATAATGACATCTTCTGCGGTAAGCACATAGCCTACTACCTTCGTTAATGACTTAATCCGAATATACAAAAGCATCCTTGGCTTTATTTAAATCGGTTGTTAAAAGTAACTAAATGAATTTGAGCCACTTTGTATCTACTAAACATTAGATTGCGAGGCAGGAAAATTCGAAGTTTCTGGTAGACAGTAGATTACTCCAATTTACCGGTTATCATATTCAAACCAATTATTTTACGAGAAATAGGATCCTAGAGATCGTACATAACTAGCTAAAATACATCATTCCTGAAGACTATTCCAATACATACATTGAATTACAAACTTATATCGCCTTATTAATCCTTTTTTGCTTCCGGAATTGCAAAACAGAACCTACAATAAATAAAATTAACAGTAAAAGAAGTGTTTTGCCAATCAAAGGGTCTGTTGGTCCTGTTGCTATTGGATGTCCTACTGGAACACGGGTAAAGGTTTCATTAACGGTAGGAATCAAAGATAGGAAAAGACTAAAGGAAAGAAAAAAGTTCTCGATAAAACGTGATCGGTTATTTCCCCGCTTTTTTACATGGAGAAAATACGAGACTGAAATCAAAACTACAATCAGTAATGCTAAAATATGTCCCGGATTAATTCCTTTAATACTTGATAAGCCTAAAGCAGTTAGCGAAGCAGTTAAAGTACAATAAAAATAAATCTTTCCACCTAATTTTTCAAGATCTATTTTACCGACTTTTATTAGAGATCCAACGGCTGCAATAATAGCTACAACACCTATTACGGTATGAAAAATACCCAAATGTGATAAACCCATAATGTTAAAATTTTAATATCTAATTTGTTATTGCAAAATTGCAATGTCAAAAATGGAATAGCTTTATTTATTAGCTCAATTTTTTGTCAATATAGTTCAACGTAAATTTAGGTTCAGAGGGTTAGGTTACAAATGATAAAATACCATTTCAAAGGTGTTATAGTGATGATTGTGTTGACTATAGCATGTAGGCGAATTGATGTCGGTATTAATAATCTGTTGATTTTGTCAATGTTTCCCATTGCTTATAGTTTGTATTCAGGAGTTCTAGTTTATTGAATGCGCGCGTATAGGCATCGCTAGCCAAGAGCAAATACAATGGAGGCTTATCCATTTCTGCAATTTGCATCATCACCTTTGCTGCTTTCTCAGGATCTCCAGCCTGAGTTCCACTCATTTCAGCAAAACGCTCCTGTGCAGCACGAATGCTTGCATAAGCATCTATTTTATTTTTGGACAAAACAAGTGAATCAGGATTATTGAAGTTTGTGCGAAAAGATCCCGGAGCAATAAGTGTGACATTAATACCTAATGTATTAACATCTTCTGCTAAAACTTCGGTAAGTCCAATTACGGCATGCTTTGTAGCACTGTAAACTGACCACCCGGTGGTTGGTGCAATCCCTGCAATAGAAGAAATATTAATTATGTGACCCGAATTCTTTTTACGCATAATAGGTAAAACATGACGGATAACATTCACCATACCGAATACATTGACGTCAAAACTATTACGAACTTCTTTGTCTGTGAGTTCTTCCATCGTACCACCAATACCATAACCTGCATTATTTACCACTACATCGATTCTACCGAATTTTTGGTAGGTCATATTAATAGATGAGGATACAGCTTCATCATTAACTAATTCTACCTCTAAGGGCAGAAACGAATCACCTTTGAAGTTCACGGCATCAATAAGGCTTTTAACATTACGGGAAGTTGCTGCCACTTTATGACCAGTTTGTAATAATTGTTTAACCAAAGTTAGTCCCATGCCTTTTGATGCACCAGTGACAAACCATACTTTTTTATTTTCCATATCTTTACTTTAGATGTTATAGAAGTTTTTGTTTGAACCATTTTCAGATCGTTGAATTAATCGATAATCAACAATTTTATTTCTGAACAAAGGTATATCATAGGAAAGGTCGGTCTTTTCTATAAATCAAACAGATAATATCGAAATTCAAACAAATCTTACAGAGGTGGGTGTGATACCATTGTGCTTCTTAAAAAAGTAAGTAAAATGTGATGGCTGAGTGAAGCCTAAGCAATAGCTGATCTCAGAAATATTCCAATCAGTATATTTCAATAATGCAGTTGCTTCGGCTAAGATTCTGTCAGCAATATGTTCTGTGGTCGTTTTGCCTGTTGTAAGCCGGACAGCTCGGTTAAGATGATTTACATGCAATCCAAGTTTCTCAGCAAAATCTTTTGCTGAACGCATTTTCACGAAATTTTCAGGCGAATTTATTGGAAATTGACATTCCAATAAATGGGTAAAAATAGATGTGATTCTCGCATTTGTATCCGGATGATGATATAATTGCTCATTCGGTTCCATCTTCATAGCCAAATGGATGATTTCACCAACGTAATTGCGTAGCAAATCATATTTTAATTTATAGCTGGATTTGTTTTCTGCCAGCATTTTCTCAAATAAGGAAACCACTTCCTGTTGCTGCTGTTCACTTAAGCGATATACTGGTTTTCCCCCTGGAATAAAGACAGGTAGATCATGCACCCCCTTCCTTTGACTTTCTGTGAAAAATGATTCTTTAAAAACACAAAAAAAACCATCAGCATTTGTTTCCAGACGTTCAAACCGATAAGGAACAGAAGGATTAAAAAATAGAAGCGTGTAACCATCGATAGCGATACTTTTATCTGCATAATGGCAACGATGTTTTCCTTTTATAACCATGATCTTAAAAAAATCATACCGTGCATAGATCGCGTGTGCATTATTTGCTATAGTATCTGCCAAGCAAAAAACATTGAATTCCCCTGCACCTATTGGCGGAAGGGTTGGCATTTCACTAAACTTGCTAAAATAAAATGATTCAAGGTTTTTGTTATTAGACATAAACAAATTTAATAAATCATTATTTATTATTTACCATCACCCCAATGATCTTTGACGTGAAAAACGGCTAATGTCCATCAACAAAGATTAATACTAAATAAAGGCTTATTGATCCTACTGTTGTTTATTTAGACTAGCCCGATAATTGGTTGGAGAAGCGCCATATTTCTCGTGAAAACTCTTCGTAAAATTCGCCAGATCATTAAAACCACATTCAAAGGCAATATCTGTAATACGGTTATCAGAAACCAAAAGCAGTTCCACAGCTTTTTCAAGCCTTTTGGCTTTAATATAATTAGCGGGAGAGTCATTGTACAATTTTGTAAATTCTCTTTTAAACGATGAAACACTTAAATTGGTTTTACGTGCCAGATCTCCTATACCCAATTGTGTAAATAAGTTTGCTTCAATTATTTGTTTGAAAGTATAGGTAATTGGTGAAAAAAGTTGAGATAATACGACTTGTATACTTTCAGCATTCCGTGTTTGAGAGAGTAATAAGATTATTTCTTTCAATTTTAAAATCAAAATATCATCACTTACCAGAGATGGATTTTCAAAATAAAACAGAAGCCCTTCAATATATTTTTGTATCAAAAAGTCGTTATTTATCTTTTCACTTGATAAATTAGATATCGCATTTCGTGGTTGCTGGAGCAATAGAGGAAGCTCTCTTTCATATATTTTCTTTAAAATATCAGGATGGAAAGTAATTATTACAAGCTCACCATTACTGTTTGAATTTGAATTGTGTATCTGTTTTCCTGAGCTTATACAATTTAGGAATAACGAATAATTTGTAGGAATACTTACATGATCGTCGTCAAATTGATATTGCATCTCACCTTCTAGCATATACAAAAAGCAGGCCTGCTCTGCAACAGGAAAAGTAAATTCAAATGGTGCTTTTAATACTATTTTTTGGATGAATGATTTTCCAAACAAATCAATTTTTCTATAGTCGGTAACCATTATTTCAAATATTTTTAGTTATAATTCAAGTTATATTTATCTGTTTATTATGTGGCTGGTAAATTCAATTAACAACAGACGCCTATACCTTGATACAATGTGAAATTAAATGCAAAATGCTCATTCAACACTATGCCAAATATAAGCAATAATGCTGAACGAGACACTGATACATCATGGAGAAATCCAATATCAAACTGGAACTATTAGGACACAAGATGGGCTTCTGAACTCACAGGTATCTTCAATACTTTAGAAATTAAACAATTCTGCTCGGCTTCTTTTGTAACGGCTTCAAATTCTTCTGTGCTAATGCCCGATACTTTTCCGGTAATTGAAAGGTGCACAGATGTGATACCAAAACCTTCCATTGATACAATAGCTTCCGTATCCAATGATTTTGGGGTCAGGCCTTTTTCTGTTAAGGCAAAACTAACTGCCATTGTAAAACATCCTGCATGTGCCGCTGCTAATAACTCTTCTGGATTTGTACCCTTTTCTTCTCCTGTAAAACGGGTTTTAAAACTATAGTTTGTTCTGTTTAAAATCTCGCTTTGCGTAGTTAGCTCGCCTTTGCCTTCTTTTATACTACCTGTCCAATGTGCTTTTGCTGTTCGTTTCATTTTTTTTTTATTAAATTTTTATATGCCAATATTGACAATACAAAATTGCAATACAAAAAATAGAGAGGTTTTGTGAATCAGGTCAATTATTTGGAATTTTAGCTCAATCTTTAGTTGAATGCATTTATGAGTATTTTTCCTGTTTTCTTTTGGGGTTAAACCGTTAAAGTAGTTTGCTGATAAATGTTGTACATTTTGTATACTGTAATAAAAGAAACCGTGATAGTTAATTTTACACTTTAAAAATTAGGAATTAAGTTGATTCCATGCGGTCCCCCGGGAGAAGACTCCTTAAGGATTGTTAATTGCCTCTCCGTTTGAAGATGTCGATTTTAGAAAATGAAACGCAGTAATCAAATGGTGATTAAAAAAAGCCCAATTCAAATGAATTAGGCTTTTTTTCTTAAATTTTGTGAGATTGACTATATTTTTTTTATAAAAGATACATTATTACTGTTTTATTATTGTATTAATGATATGAACCAGTTCATTAGGTTTAGAAAGAAAAGGACTGTGTCCAGCTTCAATTTTGTAAGTATTGGTAATATTCGCTTCAGTTGCCATTTGTTGCTGAAAAGGATAACTAATCGCTTTGTCTTCGGTAGTATAGATGTAGTATTTATTAACTATAGTATTATAGATATCTTTACTATAATTTAATGGAGTTCCAGCAGCAACTACCGGTTCAGGACGAAGTTTGTTTACCAATAAATCTATGTCTTCATTTGAACCGTCATTACAAAAGATCTTTCGTATATTTATTTCTGCGTTTGCAATAGTGACCGCACTTCCATCGGCTGAAAACTCCAATGCAGAAGGAATCAACGTTCCAGAATCCATTGCCGAATAATCAAATACACTACTTCCACTTTTAGGAATGAATCCGGCAACGTTGATTAATTTTTCTATTTTTTGAGGCAGCTTGGCCGCAGCTTGTGTCACTATAGCCCCCACCTAAGCTATGTCCTATCAGAACAACCGGTGTATTTAACCCATCAATAACATCTGTTACTTGTTTTACATATCCATCAAAAGTTATTTCTGAAATAGGTGTTTGATCATTTCCATGGCCAGCTAATTCAACAAGTACAACCTTGTTTCCTTCTGCTTCCAAGGATGTTTTTACCTTATCCCATACGAAAGATGCCTGCCAGGCCCCATGCACCAGTACAAAAGTTGAGCGATGTTCCGTTGTAATAGGGTCATCGTCATCCTTAGAACAAGAATTTAATATTAAAACAAATATCAATATAGGCACAATGTATTTTAATAATTTCATTTTGTTTGATCTTTAATATTGATTAATTACAATTTGTTATAAAAGCATCTTTAGCTTTTTTTCGGTTTGGTTTAGTGGGACTACACCAGTTGGTTCCGTTACCAACTCTGCTAATTTCTGCTGAATGCTGTACAAATGCACTTAACGAAAACTCAAATAAGCTTGACTTAAGCTCTGGTTTTAAATTTTTCATTGTCTAATTAAATAGTTTGTTAGGTCACTATTGACAATGCAAAGTTGCAACATGAAAAAGAGAGGAGTTTTGTGAATCAGCTCAATTATCTGGCAATTTGGGTCAGAATGAATAGATTTTGTCATTTAAATTATTGCCCTTTCTTTTTTTATTGTGTCAGATTTCAATATATTCAATGTAGGAGTTAATACAGAGATATAGCTCATCATTTTCATTCACTTCTAGTATCGTAAGTATACACATTATCAGGTATAACTCTCCTAGCTAAGTAAGTTTTTGCACTTATTTTTGCTACTATAATAAATTTAAAACACCATTCATGTATATGATCAAAACAAACTGTAACAATTCTCTGAAATTACTTATACCCATTTATCTTGCAAACTTTCTTTTGGTCAATAAACAATTATTGAATAACTTTAAAAGTGCGGCAAAGTTTATTTTGCCGCACTTTTTAAAGCATTCTTACGATCATATAGCTTTGCAAAAAAAAACTTTGAAATAAGTTCTATAAAAGTTTGATTATAACTGCCAAATTAAGTATTTCATTTTAGCAAGCCAAAAACACAAATCTGGAAAACATTGAATAATGACGTTCAATACTTTTATTTATCAGCAGTATATTTTAAAATAATCTAAGTTAATATTATATCTCAATCTTACTATAGTACCATGATATTATTTTCAGGATCAATATCAGGAATTTGATCATCTGGGTCTAATTTAACCTCTTCTATTTCTTTATCTGAATTAACTTTGAGCGTCCATTCTTTATTCTTTTTCCAAACTTCTATAAGAATTTTTAAAATTTTCGTATCTCCATCCTTAAATTTCACTTGGATTATTGTTGGCATAGGTAATTGTCCCAAGTTCTCAACAGTAATTTGCGCTCCATTCTTAAAGTTACCTTTGATATATTCCACGTTTTTTACAGATTGATCAATTTTCCAATTGTTAAAAAACCAACCTCTCCAAAACCAATTCAGTTCCTCTCCTGAAATATTTTCCATTGTATGAAAAAGTCCCATGGTGTAGGATGTTTAAATGCCCAATATCTTATATAAGTTTTAAATGCCTTATCAAATTTTTCAGGTCCTAAAATCAGTTCTCTTAAAATCTTCAATCCAATTCCTGGTTTATGGTAACTCAGTATTCCTACATTATCTATATCCATATTATCTTCACCTACCATTATAGGTTGAAGTTTATTATTCATAAATATATTACCTGCTTGGGCAATATTTTGTTTTTTATGTTGCATTCCTTTATCGGAAGTCTCTCTAAAAAGATCAGTTAAAAATGTATTAAATCCTTCGTCCATCCATGAAAATAATCTTTCGTTCGAGCCTACAATTATTGGAAACCAATTATGTCCAAATTCATGATTCGTAATATCCCTCAGATCTTCACCCTTAGCCCCCCAACTACAAAATACTATTCCAGGATATTCCATCCCGCCTCTGGTTGCTGCTACATTTGTTGCAGAAGGATATACATAATCGTACCATTTCTGAGAATTATGCTCTATAACGGCTTTTGTATATTCTACAGACTTTGCCCATCCTTTTTCCCCTCCACTTTCTGGCGGATACGCAGAAATAGCTATGGCTTTTTTACCTCCAGATAAGTTAATCCTTGCTGCATCTATAACAAATACAGATGAGGAGGCCCACGCAAAATCTCTAGCCTTTTCAATTTTAAATTTCCATGTTTTTGTTCCTGAAGATTTATTTTCACCAAATTCAGCTTCCTGTCGTATGTTTATCGTTTTATCACTATTTTTTGCTCGTTTCCAACGTTTAATCTCTTCATTGTTATACATTTCTTTTTCATTAAGAAGTTTACCGGAAGCAACAACATATTGGTTTGCAGGCACAGTAATATTTGCTTTAATATTACCATATTCCACATAAAATTCAGAAACGCCAAGATAAGGTAAAGTATTCCACCCAGAGACATCATCATACACACACATCCTTGGAAACCACTGCCCAATAGCAAATACTTTTCCTTTAGCTGTCTGCTGTACTCCCATTCTCTCTAATCCAAACTTTGGACAAACAAAGCTATAATCAATTTTTATTCTAGTAACACCACCATTTCCTTTAAGTAGTTTAGGCAGATCTATTTGCATTCTTGTGTCAGAAATAGCATATTTCACATCTTTACCATCCAACTTTACAGCTTGAATTTGATATCCTCCACCAAACTGTCCACCGGTATCCACTGTTTCCGAGGTTGAGTTTATAGCATAATACCGGGATTCTTTAGTGAACACATTCTGATCCAGTTGTAGCCATAGAAAACTTAGTTTATCAGGACTATTATTGGTATATGTAATTTCTGCAGTAGCAGTTATTTCATTATTCTGATCATTCAAAGTAGCATTTAATATGTAATCTGCTGAATTTTGCCAATATGCAGGTCCGGGTTGTCCATTACAGAACGTGTTACAGAACTGATTTGAGGGTAAAAGAAAGGTTTAAATGGCTCTGTATAGTCATACTTTTGTTTGTCCTGAGCATATGAAAGTCCAATATAATTAGTAACAATAACGATCCAAAAAGTAATGAAGAATTTACTATACATCATTTTAATCTAGTATTTGAGTTAATTATTTTACAAAGTAAAGGCTCATAAGATGATTTCAGGTAATGTATAATTACTCTACATTTATATATCTTAGTAGATATTTACCCTAATAAAAAGCATTATTAGAACAGTCTACGAGAATTTTCACTCGGATGACCTGATAACTTTGAACATTTCCATTACTCTTATCGTATTACTTCCAAGAAACTTTATAAAATATGAATACAAAATGTATTTTCTTCGTAATCTCTTGTAAACCTACAGCATACATATAGGAATCTATACAAAATCAATATAGTTTTATATAGATACAAACATAAAATAATTACTACTGTATATATTTTATATAAATTAATAACCTACAATATCATAGATTCGATTCCAAATAATTCTAACCTTCTTAAAAAATGGGTATTGTAATTACTTGAAATTAAATCTTGTTTCTTCCCTTAGAGTAGAAATCTTTGTATTTTATTAAAATTATTAATCCTTATATTTGATAAGCAGAATTTATTTAACAAATAATTCCTAAATGATGAAAATTTTTATATATCATTCTTCAAAAAACAAATACTATGGAGAAGCTTTTGTAGATCTATTAAGAAGTATTGGTTTAAAAGAAACTGAAATTATTTTTACTAGCAATACTGCCTATGGGATACCGGTGGGTCAAAATATTTTTAATTGGTTAAAATCTCAGATAACAGAGAAGCCATTTGTAATCTATTTACTTTCAGAAGAGTATTATCAAAGTATAGCATGTCTGAATGAAATGGGAGCTGCATGGATCATTGAAAATAAGCATGCTGCGATTTTTACGCCTAATTTTAACTTGTCAAGCAAAGAGTTCCAAAGTGGTGCTCTTGATCCTAGAGAAATTGGATTTTACATCAATGATGAAGAAAGAATTTTATCATTTCTATCTTTGATTGCTGAAGATTTTGAAATAACAAAAAATCCGGTTATAATTTCTCAAAATGTAAAAAAATTTATCAAAGTCATAGAGGGAGCACAAAATGAAAAAATACTCCACAAAAATATAATTGAACAGGACTCTATATCAAAAAAAGAACCTACAGAAACACTAACACCTCAATCTTTGGAAGTCAATACCAGGAATGACAGCCCAACTCTTTTGTCAAAATTAAAGGATCTTATTCTCTTAAAAAAATTGAAAGATGAAGAGTTAATCTTACTTCATTATATTATTGATAGAGGCAGATTTTATTTAATGACTGGCTGGCAAGAAATTAATGAAATAGAAAGCATAAAAGAATGGGAAGAGATTAATGATATTAAACCTGTTTTATCTAGAAATTATTCACAAACTTTAAAACGATTTCAAATCAGGGGTTTTATTGAAGTTTCTAATCGTACTAGTTATGGCAATCCAAAAGAATTCAAAGTAAAAGATGAAATTAGCGAAGATTTATTAGATTTAGATGAAAATAGCAAAGAAGAAATAAATAAATGTCTCAATAGAAATTTTGAAGAGCATATACGCCAATCAACCGACTCAACTGATTCATTACCTTTTTAATAGCAAAACAATTTTTCGAAATAATGAGATATAGACCTTACATATGCGATAATTAATTCAATTGCCATTTTAAATTATACTTTGTTGATAAGTTTGTATATTTGAAATATAAGTATTTTTAAGTTGTATATATGAGAAAGAAAAGAAATACCAGAGCATTGAGGAGAACAATTTCTCAAACAAAGGAAGAAAGAATATTGGCTAAATCAGCTAAAGTTGCAGGTTTTGACGCTGGTAGATCTTCACGAGCATTAGGTTTGACTGTTAAAATCATAAAAGATAACGAAATTGTATCCGTACAACCTGATAAAACAGAAAAAGTTGTAAGGGCAATTTATAGATCAACTGTAGACATTTCAAAATTAAGAAAAGGGTTAATTCTTCGTAAAAGATAATATGTCTCAACCAAGATTAAGAATTTTTGCTGGT
Source organism: Chryseobacterium sp. ISL-6 (assembly GCF_018613715.1). Taxonomy (GTDB): domain Bacteria; phylum Bacteroidota; class Bacteroidia; order Flavobacteriales; family Weeksellaceae; genus Chryseobacterium; species Chryseobacterium paludis. The sequence goes on from NZ_JAGGPT010000020.1 coordinate 20,938, forward strand.
CCCTAAATTTAAAAATTTAAGGTTTTCTATCTTATGTTTTTTGTACTCATTTCAAGACTATAATATTTTAATCATCCATAGAACACTTTGAATTTCTTGATCATTTGCTCCTTTATAACTAATATGGAGCTCAAATGAATATAATTCCTAACTACAATATCGTAGTGAAAAAACTCTATTTCATTAGTGAAAATACTACACCATTTAAGACTCCCTATAAAAGCATTGTCTCTACATTTGTCTTTCACTTTATGCTCAGTTATCCTGACCATAAAATCTATCAGATATTTGATATTTTAAATTTGTTTAACACAAATATTATACTAATGAGAAAAAGTTTATTTGCTATTGGTCTTTTAGCAATTAGTTATTCTGTTCACGCGCAGATATTATGTCACGTAGACGCTAATGCTAATATGTATGTAAGTAAAGGCACCCTAGTTTATAGTGGTGGAGGTTTACAGATGAAAGGTAACGGAACTATCGAAAATCATGGTAATTTTATGGTTTCAGGTACAGCTACTGATCTTATTAAAACTATTGATGCTTCCAATGCTGACAAAACGGAAGCTAATGGAGGTGGAAATTTTATTAACAAGCTTAACGAACCAACCGCTTACGCATCTGTTAATACTAATAGTTCTGCAGCGACACCCGTTTATACTTATGGACAGTTATTTATTACTGGTGTTCCACAAGCAAACATTACGGGGATAGTAGATGAGGAATTTAGACAAATTCGTCATGGTGATTATCAACAAGTTGGTATGCCTTTCTTTATGAAGACTCCTGTTACTTTGAATGCTGAATTAGGTAAAACGTTTAACGGAGTAAGAAACTCTAAGAATGGAATACTTCACTGGGATAACGCTAAAGTAGAGTGGCATCATTTAGCTAATATAAATGGAATTTTTAAATTCGCAGATGCTGCTTATGCGTATGCCTATTGGATTCTAGGAGGGAATGGACTTGATGTAAGTAATGTTACACGTACTGTAAAAGGACGTCCATTGAGTGACGTAGACATTGCACAAGTAAGTGTGACTTTAAAAAACGCAGGGTCTGCTGTCGACTTCGGCGCTGGTGGTTCTAACAAGAATGAGTACCAGGAGAAATATAATAGCTATATTCAAGATGCTTTTGAATTGGCAGCGGGAGGAGCAGTTTGGACTGGTAATTATGGTAAAAACTGGTATCAGTTTGCTAACCCTTTCCTTACTAATCTTGACTTATCCAAAATTGCATATAATGAACCCGCAGCTAATGGAGATGGTGTAAATCTTGGAAATATTAATGCGGTAAGGTTGGATGTTTCAGGTGTTGTAGCCAATCAAAATGGAACTAGTTCAAATTCTTACAAAGCTATTACATTTAATTCAGGTGTTCCAACAGGGGATCTTGATTACATGATGATAAGACCTATGGTAGCTTTTGCTATCAAACTTAATGACAATAACAATACTGATGTTTTAAATTTCTCTAATTTGAGAAGATTTAACTACTACAGTAGAGATGCAAATACAGATTATAACGTTAATGCAAATAAAAATGCAGCTTATAATACTAAGCAGGGAACTGTAAAGCAATTAGGAGTTATTGCCCTGGATGCCAATGGTGTTGAAATTGGAAGAACTTATTATGTTGTTTATCCTAATGGAACTACTGGAAACTCTTCTGCAGCTAAAACTCAATATGCAGCTTCGACTGCTGATGTTATCGGTACTTTTGAAGAAAGCACTACTGGAGGATATGATTATAATGTCACATCCAAATATTGGTTATATATCAATGAGGCTAATGAAAATGATTTTAAAGGTAAAAATGTAATGTTGGCTACTTACAGTGACAAAATAAAGTCTTTTAAATTTGAAATCAGAGAAAATGCAGAACTTATAAGTAAGGGGGTACATCAGTTATCATCTGGTACTGGTTATTATTATAAGGCTCCTAACGGAACAGTAACAGAAGCAAGACAAGGAGATGTAATTCCTGTTACCGGAACAGGGTACAGCTTATACTATGGAGCACCCAACGATACATCTTCAGCAAGAAACCTTGCTATGGAAGCTGTTAAGCCTACATCAAGAACTAAAGTAGTTTATAGCCCGGATATTACAAATTATATTGTCAGATTTGATCCGGATTGGAAGAAAGCAGATATTCAAGTTTATGATATGAGCGGTAAGCTGGTTATCTCTAAAAAGGCAGTTAATACTTCTACAGATTTTGTAATTGAATTAAATAATTCTATTAAAAATTCTTATGTTGTAAAAATTGTTTCAGATAAGGGAGAAACTGTTAACACTAAAATCTTAAAATAAAATATATGAAAGCTTTGAATAAATTAATATATGGTCTTTTCCTTTTTGCTGTTTTCTTAGTCAATGCACAAGGAAGCTCAGGTCCAGGAGGAGGGCAGCCTCCACAGCCAGGTGATGGTGGTGGGAGTGTAGGTCCGGGAGCTGCTCCAATTGATATGTATGTATATGCATTGTCAATAATAGCAGTCTTACTTATTGTATTTTTTACAAAAAAATATCAAAATTCGGTTAGAATATAATACATTACTATACCATTCTTCTATGAACACCACTCTCTGTTAATCAGAGAGTTTTTTTTATTTCCAAAAATAAATGCAATATAAAATTATGGTAATTATATATTTCTTTACACAAGTTATTTAAATAAAAGAGGACTAAAATTAACTAGTCCTCTTTTTTATATTTTAATATTTAAGAAAATTTAACTGCTCTTACTTCTCTACTTTATTTAATTGAGGTTCTGTAAATTCAGCTTCAACAACTTCATTTTTTTCATTAAACCATTGAACTTTTATTTTATTAATTTCAAGTTCTATTCTTTACATAAAGTAACTTCCAGTTATAACTTCATTAATAGTCATCTCAGGCCCTCCTGATTTAAGAGTTACAATGTCTCCCGCTTTAAAATTTGATTGTGCCATAATTATTAGTTTTAGTTTGTTTAAAAGTATAAAATCTAAATCAAAAAAGAACTAAATCAGTCTGTTTATTTTTCTAATATTTTGATCTTTTGTTTTAAAGAATCCATTTGCTTATTTAACTGTTTTTTTTCTATGACAGATCTATCTTTTTCTTTATTAAGTTTAATATTCCAAATACCAAAGCATATTACGGATATTAAAGAGATAGCTGATATAATAATTGGAATAATTTTATACCAATCTTTTTTTGGCTCTAGGCTTTTTAAATATTTAAAGTGTCCGCCCTTACTTTTTACTTCTCTTCCTTTTTCAGTAAGTACATATACTGCATTACCATGTGGAGGATGCTCAACATAACCAAGTTTTTCCATTACCACCCTAATTTCGCTATTTATACGTATAGCTTTTTTCTTTCCTGAAAATTTGGCTCTAACTTAATTTCATACTCATTAAGATGAAAATAATCAAATTCAGGAAATAATATCATTAGCTTATCAATATATTCATATATTACCTTTGGCTTTTCTTCATCAGAAAAGTATTTAGTGTGTTTATGAGGAACTAGTGCTGCCATAAATAAAATTAAGATTCTTTATCTTTCCTTTTGGGCTTAAAATTCAATACTTTTTTCATATTCAAATTAAACTTTGTTAATTTAAGTACATATTTACCATCAATCAAAGGAATATCATCAATATAGATTATTTTATCTGCTCCAAATACAAAGTACTCATACTTTTCCTTTATATCTTCTACATAAAAATACTCTACATCATCTTTTATAATGTATCTCACATTTTTTTCTTTAAGTGCTTCGCCTAAATGACATAATTCTTTATACTTAGTTCTGATATTTGAATTTGATAACAAATATCTGAATTTTTCTTGGTCTGAGACCTTTCTCAGGTTAAATCTATACACAAATTCATCCACATATTTTTGAAGATGCTTTTTTGAAACTGAACTTGCAATTATTTTTGAGACAAAATTTATATACTCTTTATGCTACATTTTTAGATTGATTAGACATTAAATTTTGATACTCTCTTATGGTTAAATTTCCTAAAGCTGAAATCGAAGATTCGGCGAAGCAATATCTTCTCTGGGTGTTGTAAAATGTTTCTATATATTCAAACACAGAGTTTTTGGCATGGTCTCTAGTTTCATATTTATTTTGATAGACAAGTTCGGTTTTCAGGGTCTTGAAAAAACTCTCCGCTACAGCATTATCATAACAATTTCCTTTTCCGCTCATACTCGGATAATGTTTTTTCCGACTATTGACGTAAATTCTGTGCAGGCATATTGTATCCCTCTGTCCGAATGGAAAATTAAACTATCATGGTCCTGTAAAGGACGGTGAAGCCGTGCCATTTTCAAGGCAGCAATACTGGTGTCCTGAGCCTTCATCGTCTCACTTAATGACCATCCGATAACCTTTCTGTCAAACAAATCAATGACCGTTGTGAGATACAACCAGCCCTGATCTGTTCGGATATAGGTAATATCAGACACCCAGACCTCTTTACTGCTTTTAACCTGAAAATTCTGATTCAGATAATTCTTTGTGAAGCTTTCTCCAATTGACTAAACTTTCTTTGCAGTCCACAATTCTTGAGCTACCGAAGATATATTGCCCCGTTGTTCACTTAAAGATACTGCTTGGATCTTAAATTGACTCCGTCGAATCTTCGATTTCTAGACTGTAATTTTTTCTGATCTTTTTCATACTCTTAAAGTTAAAGAGTATAAGAATTGTGTCCTAACAAAGTTAGCAACTCCAGTTTTTTATGTTTGTGTAAACTTATATATAGTTACCAAAATTATAATTGGTATAGCTGGTATAACCAAACAAAGTTAATAGTAATTATGCATTTGGGGATAAGTAGCTAATGAATTTTAAGGGATGTTTAAATTTTAGGATAGAATACCACACAAAAATTAATAATTAGAATAATATTTTTTATATTAATAATAATTATTTGTTTATATTTGATGTATTGATGAAATAAAAAAACCGGAGTAGGATGAATCTCCGGTTACACACAAATAAATGACAAAAAAATTTTATATTCAAGTAATGTATTGCTTGAATATTATACTTAATTTATCATACAGCTTTGAGAAATATATATAGTTCAATAAGCTTCAATAGTTTGTTCAAATCTAGAACAATAAATAATCAACTTCGACATCATAAAGCAGGAAATCCTGTTTTATATTTGCGAGCTGGAAAAAGTTATAGTTTTTAAAAGTTAATCCTGTTATGAATATAACTTCAAAGCACTGCATATGTACTTTACTTAGCTTTTTTGTCTGGTGTAAAATTAAAAAATACTTCGTAACAACCGTATAAAAACCATGTAGTTTTATATAGCGGTTACTATAAAAGAATCATTATAACTATTTCCTGATCCAGCATACATTTTAATGGCGAGCAATATTTACTACCTCACAGATGACTTTTTAGAACTATCTTTACTCAACTGATGGACATCACAAGTTTTTAATATAATTTAGCATTTACGATATAATAACTCAATTTTTTATCAGAGTTATAATTTAACAGTGATTTGGAACTAATTTTAAGCAATTGTAAAGCATCCTGATTTCTCTTTCTCGCTGAGGACATCAAACCTTGTCATAATCCTTTCCATCCATAAAGAGAATTCTGTCCTGTCAATATTCATAATATCCTGTTATAAAGACCTTATTAAGGTTTTGTGTAAGGAGTTGTAAAAATTTGGTATCATACACTTTTTGCTGACCATTTACAATATCTCATTGTCTTGATGGATGGAATTGTCTTCAAAGTAAGAGAAAGCTCTAAAGTCGTTGATAAAACTGTTTATCTGGCTGTTGGATTAAACCGTGACGGAAAAAAGGAGGTATTGGGAATGTGGCTTGAAAAAAATGAAAGCTCGCCCTTCGGGTTTACGCAGACTATCCGTTCTGTCTTTCCTGAATCTCAAACCCAAATTTGTGATGAGTTGACTGTATTTTTTGAATTTCCTCTCGGGCTACGAAAAATAATATATACAACTAATTTAATTGAAGATCTAAATGGTAAAATCACAAAATATACCAAAAATAAAATGTGTTTTTCCACCGATGATGCTGTAATGAAATCTGTTTATTTAGCTTTAAAAGAAGCTACTAAAAAATGAAAAATACCTATTCAAAATTGGGGATTGTTCTCACCAATTTATGTTTATTTTTGAAAAAAGGCTCAGATTATAAAAATCCAAGCCCTAACTTTTTAACTTACACACTTTGTGGGAAAGTGTCTAGCATATGTAGACTGCAAATTACAAAACTATCTCTTATGAAACACTGCCCTATGCTATAGTATAAATCAGTTCACTTTTTACTGATTTACATTACTACTAAGAAAATTAAATTGTTAGCATAGAGAAAAAGACACATCATTTTTGTTTTGCGCTATAACGAGTCCCCTTCAAAGTAAGAATTGTTATGCTGGGCAGGGAATTAATTTTACCGATTTCTTATTCCCATCATATTTTAACTCTCTTGTATTACCTGTAGTTTTATCACTTTTATAAACTTCTAATCCGTCAATTTTCACTTTCTCTTCAAGAAATTGAGTAAACAACTTTTCAACCACCTCCGAATCATCAAGCTCACTTTCGGATAATTGATCATATGCTCTCCTATACCAACTCTCCCAACCTTTTAAAGTTCCAGGACCTATATTATAATTTCCATCTCCTGAATATTTTAGTATATAATTTCCTTGTGATGTAATTACCATACCAAAAGCATCACTCATTGTTCCGCGAGCTGCTGCATTTCTGACACAAGTTGTTAGGAAAGTAGATATATCGCTAGGTGAAAAAATCTTAACAACTCCATCTTTACTGTCAAGATGAGTATGAATATAACCAAAATATTTTTCGGGAAACTTCAAATTATCATTTGTAGCGTTCGTTAAGTATTCATAATTAACCTGCGTGCCATATGCAGCAGCTACCCCAATTTCTTGATCATTATTAAATATTTCTTGTTTATCTAACTCTGAAACTTTATTTCTAAAAATTTGGTCGGCGTTCTGGATTTTCATCTTTTGACAAGGATTCATGGTGTAATTATCAGTGGATATTTCACCAACTGTATCTCCTTCTGCAAATAATTCAGGATCGTGGCAATCTTCATAAGGTTCACTCCTCCCAGAATTTATTAAGCCTTTAGACCAGACATTAAACTCTCCATATTTTTCATCTATTTTTGATGATTTTTTTATTGTATTTATTGTATGACCATCAATAGTCTCATTATAACTTTCCAGGGCTATCTTAAAACCATTTCCGTAGTTAATTGCTATTTGTTTTTTCGATGAAAATGCTTGAGACTTTTTTGAATATTTTTCCTCTTTCCCAATAAGAAAGTCTACTTCAGAGCTCCAAGAGCTTGTACAAATAACCAATGCTGTCAAAAGCATAAACTGAATAGTTATTTTTTCTTTCATTTTGTTGTTTCTGTTTTTTAGTTTGCTAATAATAGTAGCTTATACATCATTTAAATTAATTTTTAACCTAAGTACATTTCTCACTTACTTCCGGTTGAAAGGATAAGATTTGTGACGGAAAATTCCCACAGAAAACATACAAGCAAATCTTGCTAATGAGATACATAGAACAGCCTTAGATACTGATGTTAGAAGTAACAATATTCACTTCGTTGTCAGTAGCTCCAACTGATGCAGGTCAAAAAAATGGTAGATTAGTTTTAGTAAAAACCTCAAATATGAGGAACGTGAATGTACATGAGATTCAAATATCACAAAAAGTTTATTTACTTTTTTTTTCTAAAATTCCTGAGAATTTGTTGTTTTGTAATTTATCTCTTGCCATAATAGAAAGAAACTTGATACACAACCAACAATTAAATTATTCTAATCATTTTTATAATTTTAATTACTATCTAGCAATTTATTATTCAATAATTGCATTATTATACATTTGTAAAAAAGGCTAAAAAATATTAGTATCTGACAGGTACCATAACAATCCAGATACTTAAAAACTAAAATTCAGATATTAATGTTTTCACTATCTGACCAAAGTATATTTATAATAATAATGTTTTGTTTAAAATTACTTTGCAATAATAACAAGATGTTTACCATATTCCAATGAAAAGAAGTCGTATTATCATTAGCAATCTATAGTTCTTTAACTACGAATAAGAGGAAACTAACCTAAAAAGAGATACCTAGGCTTTTAAAATTTTAGAGTTAAAGAAAGTATTTTTCATCCGGGTCCAATAGATCTTGTACAATTGATAAAGGGTAGAAATGAAAAATAGAATCATCCATTAATTCCTTTCTGGTATATCATTTATATTCCGCTAGCGTATTCTTTTCTACTAAGGTAATGTCGGATTTCGAACTAATCCAAATTTAACGAGTCCCATTAAACTAATGCCAAAGTAGCGTTTGTATATAATTGTTGAAAAATGGTTAGAATTCAATCAGATTACAAACATGTATAGATTCTTGAAACGGAAATGTACCTGCAATACTCTCAAAAACTCAATAGAATTCAACAATATGAGTACTAAATATTTAAATGTAGTAATAATGCTACACTTAATTAAAGATAATACTACGCTATATCAATGAAATATTACAATCATGTTCAATAAATTTATTCTTGAAATTTAATAGAAATATGATGAGCTGTTAAGATTGTATTAAGTTTCAGATCAGCTAATACGCTCAGATTGGAAAAGTACTAGCATTACAACAAGACATAAATGTATTTTGACTTAGTTATGTCCACTTTATTCTATAAAAAATTTAAATACTAATAACCAAAATAGTCAAAAAATGAAAAAAATTAGATTAATTTTCTTGATCATATTATCTCCGACTGTTTCCTTTTCTCAAAGTTCTTTTTATGTAAACCAAACGAAGGATAAAAACTCGCTTACTGTAAAAGGTAATGCTTCGATCGGCAGTAGCTATATAGATATTGTTGCACCACTGAACGGGACAATCATTGAAGGCAAATTAGGTGTGGGGACTAGTAATCCCTTAGAAAAGCTACATGTCAATGGTGAAATTAGGGTAGATGCTACAAAGATTTCTTCAATAAACGGTTCATCGGTGAATTGGGGAAATTTACGTACAGCAGCAGCTTCAGGTTGGCAAATGCCTTTAGGCTGGAGATCTGATAATACTTTAGCTGTTTTGCCTGGGCGATTACAAACCGAAGTCAGTTTATATGCATCAAAAGAGGGTACATTATTAACGGTACCATCCGTTTCCTGGAGAAATGGAACTAACACTAATGATCGTTACGCTCTTAAAATTGAAGGTTTTTTTGATAATAATTGTTCAGCACCAATCAGTGGATTACTGACATTATATATTACTTCACGCCAAATGGCTGTGACTCTTAATAATAAAGAAGTAGGCACAATTACAACTCCTTCTCCAGGTATATATGTATGGACCTCCCCCGGAAGTGCTTGTGGAGGAAACCGTAATTTTACTTATGACAGTAATACAAGAGTATTATCGTATGGAGGCACTGGAGGCAGCACGATATTAAATGGTACTGCTACTTTGTATGGGACTATTTAATCATTTATTCTTTTTATAGATCTGCTTAATTAGTCATAAATTTATTTTAGATTTTTCACCGTTATGTAATGGGATCTTATTAATAATTACAGATGCAATTAATTATTTCCACCTCTTTTCTAATAATTTAGTTTCCGACAATCAAATTTATTTCTTAATCAAACATAATAATTAATTTTAAGTTTTATGGACAGAATAGGATGAGTATTTATTGTCTTTACCTGTAATTTTTTTTCAAAATTTATGTTTTTCTTAGTCCTTCCCCGGAAGGACTTTTATTTGTTACCATCTTAAGATCTTTCTTATATCTATTAAATGCATCCGATTATTAACCTATTTTTTAAAATCACAGTCAAAAAGAGCCAAATTATACCTGCAAATACCTTTTGTATTATATAATATAAAAGACTGCTAAATTCGATACTGAATAAAGATTTAGTATAATGGATAAATTTGAAAATACTCAGTATTCAGATCAGGTTCTGATCAATAATTTAAATGCTTTAGATGCTAAAGACTCCACCGCTGGGGGTGTTAAAAACATAAAAAAAGCAAAATTAAACTTAAATTCCCATTTAGGAAAAAGCGGGAATTCTCTTTTAAGAATTAATAAACAGGGTGATTTCTTCTCCAACTTTTTTTCTAACTTTTTCAGTCAACTTAAAAATCCCTCAGAGTTTTCTTTTCTTAAAGTTTTCTCTACTCATCAAGAAAATTCCACTAATACTTTAAAAACAAAACTACCCAAACCAATCAAAGAATTTATTAATACAACCACATAACAAAAATAACAAACCTATGAGTACTACTACCCTATCATCAGAAAAGGAATATCAATATTCCGCTGAACAAATAGACTGGAATACGATGTCAAAATTTGGCTTAGACCAGGAAAAGCTAGAAAAACTAAATGCCCTTGACCCATTATTAAAAGGCTATAAGACCAACGATCTTATTCCTATTACTATTAAGTTAGGAAATTCGGTCAGTAGGATGGATGTTCGTCTCTCTTTACAAACGAATGATACTGGTGAGGTTTTTGTTAACCTGCATGGTATCAGAAAAGAGCCCACTTTCAATTACCCGTTTTTAGGACATGAATTTACTCCTGAAGATAAGAAAAATCTTTTAGAAAATGGAAATATGGGACGGGTTGTTGATCTTATCAATCCTAAAACCGATGAAATCATTCCTTCGGTCATAAGCAGAGACCGGTTAACCAATGAACTGGTTGCCTATCGTGCCGAGAACATTAAGATCCCTGAGGAAATCAAAGGTGTCAGGTTAGATGAGGCTCAAACACAAACACTCTTAGAAGGCCAATCTCTTTACATTGAAGGAATGGTTTCCAAAAAAGGAGAATCCTTTAATGCTACCTTACAATTTAATGCTGATAAAAAATACGTTGAGTTTTTATTCGACGGATCATATGTTAACCGGCAATCTCATAATAACCAACAGCACCAAAGTCAATCTTTTGAGATTCCAAGAACCTTCAGAGGTAAGGAACTTGATGAAGCGCAGTTTGCTCAATTAAAATTGGGCAACACTATTTATATCGATGGACTTATTGATAAAAAACACCAACCTTATCAAGGTTATATTACGTTTAATAAGGAGACGGGAAAAGTTGATTTCTCATTTCAAGATCCCAACCAGCTTAAAAAACACCTTATTCCTACTGAGGATCATAAAACCCAAGTGGCTGTTAATTCTGACGGGAAAACTAATGAGGGCTACTAAGAATACCAAAGAACCTTTACAAAGGGCACAACAAATACCGAAGAACAAAAAACAACTTGAACAGCAGGAGAACCATAAAGTTCCTGTTAAATCACGAGGCCGGAAAATTTAGAATAAAAGCCACATAACATTCAAATAAAAGATTATTATGAAAGTTGTACTAACAGAAAAGCCTAGTGTGGCAAGAGAAATTGCATTACTACTGGGTGCATCTGAAAAAAAAGACGGTTATTTTAGTGGTAATGGCTACTGTGTTACCTGGACATTTGGACATTTGATTACACTAGGAATGCCTGAAGATTATAGTATTTCAGATTTTAACAAAAACATGCTTCCAATACTCCCTAACCCTTATTTTTTAACCATTAGAAAAGCCAAAAAAGAAAAAGCTTTTGTTACCGATAAAGATGCTTTAAACCGGATAAAAGTACTAGATCAGCTTTTTAATCAGTGTGACAGTATTATTGTTGCAACAGATGCGGGACCTGAAGGCGAGCTTATTTTCAGATATATCTACCAATATCTGAAATGCAAAAAACCTTTTAAACGTTTATGGATCAGTTCCCTTACTGAAAAATCTCTTAAGAAGGGTTTTGACAACTTAAAGCCGGGAGATCAGTTTGATGGATTATATTACGCTGCTGAGTGCAGAAACAGAGCTGACTGGATTGTCGGTTTAAATTCTACACAGGCATTGACCATTACCACGGGGAAAGACATTTATTCACTGGGAAGAATACAAACTCCTACCCTGTCATTAATTTGTCAAAAGTCTTTTGACAAACAAGCTGGATAACAAAAGAAAGCAGACGATTTACTGAAATCCATTGAAAGAAACGGGAATACTGCAACGATCACCTTTATTACAAAGAAAGAAATTACAGAAAATCCACCTGTGCTTTTTAATCTGACGGACTTACAAAAGGAGGCCAATAAAAAATTGAACTTTTCTGCCCAAGAAACCCTGAACATTGCTCAGGGTTTATACGAGAAGAAGTTTATTACTTATCCCCGCCCTGGAAGTAAATATATTTCTGAAAATTTGTGGACTGAAATTCCAGATCTTATAAGATCACTTAAGGAAAGAGAAAACTGCAAAAACGCGATAGCCAGTGTTATATGGGGAAATTTCAATAAAAGTATTGTAAATGAACTAAAAGCTACCGATCATCATGGACTCTTAACCACAGAAAAGATTCCATCTGCACTATCAGCAAAAGAAAATGCTCTATATGATTTGATTGCTTTTAGATTGCTGGAAGCAGTTTCCCAATCGTGTATAAAGGAGGTCACCGAAGTGGGCTTGCAATCATTACATTACGAATTCATCACAAAAGGATCTCGGATTCTTCAACCAGGCTGGCGTGCCATTCGAGGGAACTTTTTTGATGACCTTGAATACCTGCAGGATCTTCCGGAATTAAAAGAGGGTACTGAAATCAAAATTAAAGCCTCCAATCTACAAGAAAGAAAAACTCAACCCCCAACATTATATACAGAGGCTGGAATTATTTCAGCCATGGAAACTGCAGGAAGAAATATTGACAATGTTCAAGAAAAGAGTACAATAAAAAATATGAGCATCGGTACTCCGGCTACAAGAGCTTCTGTCATTGAAACGTTGTTAAGCAAAAACTATATTCGACGGGATAATAATTCGCTGATTCCCACAGAGAAAGAAATACAGTTATATGAAGTGGTCAAAGACAAAAAAATTGCGGATGTGGCAATGATGGCCGGGTGGGAATTGGCTATGAATAAAATTCAAAATAATAAGCTCAATTTCCAAGGTTTTCAAAAACAAATTAAGGTCCATACAGTAGCAATTACCAAAGAATTGCTTTCATTAAAAATTACCCAACCTGAACTTCATAATATTATTTGTCCAAAATGTAAAAAGCAGCAACTACTCATACTTGACAAAATCATTAGATGTCCTGATGAAGTATGCAGCTGGATACAAGTCAGAAATATCTGTGGAGTCCGAATTGGTATACCAGACATAAAGAGTCTTGTCACCGATGGCAAAACCACTTTAATTAAAGAGATGAAAATAAAATCCGGAAAGGAATTTAATGCTTACATTGTTTTAAGAGAGGATAATAAAACTACATTTGAATTTGAAAAAGGCAGCAAATAGCAATGCTGTTTTGTCTTTATATTTCTCAAAAATGAGAACTAATAATTCAAATAGAGTCTCTTCTTTGATAAACTCCGAAGCTAATGTAAAAGATCCTTCCCATATGCCATACAGGAGGGATACATCTGACTTGCTTCATCTCTAAATTTTATCTGGCGGTGTAAACTACTAAAAAAACAATTATTACTTTATTATAATAAATATATTAAACTCTTAGCAATTAAGCTAAGAGTTTGGTTTGTTATATTGAATAAATTAATTATTTACCTCCAAAGATATTACCAAGGAAGCTACCTAAGCCACTTCCGTTTTGTTGTCCGTTTCCACTTCCACCACCCAATACACTTCCCAGTATATCAGTTAATGGATTTCCTGAGGACTGGGTCTCTCCTCCCATAACACTTCTGAGAATATCATTGATTGGATGAGATTCCTGATTTTGAACTTGGTTTGAAGCACTTCCAAGGATTCCTCCCAAAAGATCTCCCAGCCCACCTGCACCTACATTATTTTGTTGCTTTTGCTGACCAATGAACCCCATCACAACAGGGGCAAGCATTGAAAGGGTGGGTCCTATTTTGTCTACTGAAATCCCTGTGTTTTGTGAGAGGTGGTTTTCAACGTCGCTTCTTTGTCCTCCGAAGATGTGATCAAGAATAGATCCTCCTTCAGCCTGTCTTGCTTCAACCCCTGAAGGGTCATTTAAAATATTTCCGTTATGATCTTTATCCAGAGCATTATTTAGGGCTTCTGCTTCTTTAGCATCCTTGGATTTATTTCTAAGATGAGAAATAATAAGAGGGGTTGCTACTGCTAATAGGGCAATCACCTGATTTTTGCTGATCCCGAATTTATTTCCAGCCTGCTCAGCAACCTGGTTACTGGTGCCTCCTGTAAGTAAGTCAAGTAAACTCATTGTATATTTATTTAGATATTAGTATATTAAAATTATTAAAAATATGCCATTCAAAATGGCCTGCCCCTCTTTTAGGGGTTGTCTTAACTTCTATTACTGTCTCTTAATATAGGTTTTGTTTCCGTTTTTATTGATGTAATATTTACCACCTCTGGGACCTGTCAATATTTCTTCACCATTAGGACCTTTTAAACTCCGGTCTATGGTAGGTTTATAATCTTTTGTAGAGTTTACGTTTGAAACATTTGGCCTGTTAACAGTTTGAATCGGTTCCGATGTTGCCACTGTCTTTTCTTTTGCACTGCTGTAACGTTTATCTGGTGTACCGTCCTTCTTTAACTTAACACTACTTGTATTTGAAGTTGTTGATACTTGAGGTGCATACCGTTTATCCGGTGTACCATCTTTCTTTAACCTTGTACTTGGGACCGCGGTAACTTTATCTGAAGTAGCCGCCGAGACCTTAGAAGTATAACGTTTATCCGGCGTGCCATCTTTTTTCAGCTTAACAGCAGTTGCTGTTTCTTTTTTAGCTGTTGTAATTGTTTGTGCAATACTTAAATTAACACAGAAGGTCATAATGCCTATCAATAATACTAGTTTTCTCATGGTTTTTTATTTAGGTTTTAAAATTCGTTTTCATTATAAATTATAAAGTTTCAGTGACAACTTAATTTTCTTATTCTAGACATATCAAAAAATAATTAATGATCCATTAACTTAAAAATACTTTAAACACCGCTGATTTTTAATAATTCCATTGTTTTCTAACAATTATTACTATCTAACAAATACTGAAGTTCCGGATCATTATTAATACGATCCATTTCAGCTGTTACGATGTTATTTATATCTCTTTTTATTTGTTTGTAATTACCATCAATTACCTGTCTCATTGTATCCTCACCTTTTTCAGTATTAAAAGATAAAATATCGGGTATCTTCTGATACGCTTTGGTTTCTGCAGAAGCCTTTATATTATCTACAACAATTTCGCAATGAAACATTTTTTGATCTATTCGTTCACCATAGTTATCGGATATAGCTCCGACAAAAATCCCCTGTGTAAGTGTAGAAATCTTGGAAGCAGGTATTAAGCTATCTAATTGTGTGGATATGGAAGTTGAAGTATCATTTCGATTAATGGTTATGCTCTGACGCTTTTGTAGGATTTTACCAAAACGTTCCGAAAGGCTTTTCGCGGTCTCTCCCACTACCTGACCGCTAAAAATATTTCCTACGGTATTTTGGATCACCTTACTTTCCTTATCACCATAATCACGCGTCAATTGAGAATAGTCTTGAAACCCCAGACAAACGGCTACTTTATTACTTCTGGCAGTGGCGATAAGATTATCCAATCCCCTAAAATATATCGTTGGTAATTCATCAATAATAATCGAACTTTTTAGCCGCCCTTTCTTATTGATCAATTTTACAATTCTCGAATTATATAACCCCAATGCAGCCGAATAGATATTCTGCCTGTCCGGGTTATTTCCGACACATAATATTTTAGGTTCTTTTGGGTTATTGATATCTAATGAAAAATCATCACCTGTCATTACCCAATACAAACTTGGAGATATCATCCTCGACAGAGGTATTTTGGCCGAAGCGATCTGTCCCTGTAGCTGATCCTGAGCTCCACCCTGCCAGGCATCCATAAAAGGAGAAAGATAATTTTCCAGCTCAGGATAAGAAGTCAATATCGTAAATACCTCTGAATATTTTTTGTTTAAAAGTTCAATGGCATGGGGAAACGTACAGTATCTACCATTCTCATATATTTTTAAAAACCATATGATGGCTGCTAAAAGAATGATGGGGCTTTCTACAAAAAAATCACCTTGTTTCTGTATCCAACTTCGGTTCAGGTTTAACATAATGGTATATGCTGCTTCATAAGCATCTGAAATATCCGTCATAAAATCAGGATTTAAGGGGTTACAGCGATGACTTTTTCTAGGGTCATCAAAATTAATGACATAAAACTGCGGTTTGATTATATATTTATCCTGATGCTTCAATAAATGATTATAGGCTATGGTTGAAAGATCATCGAATTTGAAATCATAGATGTACATTGAGAATCCTTTTTCAATCTGCTGTTTAATATAATTGTTGATAACAGCATATGATTTTCCGGATCCGGGTGTACCTAATAGTATGGTTGCCCTGAATGGATTAACAATATTGATCCATCCGTTATTCCATTTCCCTTTATAATAGAACTTCGTAGGCAGGTTAATAGAATACTCATTTTCCATCAGTTTGGTTTCCTGCATAAAACTTTCATTTTCGTTATTAAAAACATCTGCCATCAGGTTATTTTTAAGTAACCGGCTCATCCATACCCCAGCCATTAACAAGGCAATATACCCTAAAGAGATACTTAGTATGTATAAGAATGTCCCTATATTTGTTGATACATTGAGCAGATGAATATTCACGAAGAACAATGCTATACCAGAACCTAGAACCCAATAAATCTTAGACCAGGTGATCTTCTCATTTTTCACACCTTTTGTTCCTAAACAGCTTAAAGCCAATAAGACCAAAGCAAAAACTTTGGTATAGATGGGATGAGAAAACAGTCCTGCAGTTCTTTGGAAATTTTGTAGTATTTTATTGATAATTTCCAGGGTCCATCCTCTTGCAAGAAAAAATCCATAACAATACCTGTATAAGTGCATGAGCAGCATAAGAATACTTACTGCTCTCATCAACGCCATGATTTTAGCTAATCCTCTTAAATCGTCCTCTCCTTGCATTTTCTAACATTTATTATTTGGTTACGAATATAAATCCTGGAAAACTCTTTTTTTCTAAAGAAGAAACTATTGACTTTATGTGGCTTTATTTGGCGTCAGATCAATCTTTCAGTTTTTAGAACTCTTCATATAGAATATTTATTTGAATATGTAATTTAAAGTAAGTGCTATAACCTGTTCAGACTTTTTGCTATCGGTACCTCCTGCTTCTTTTGCGAGGCCCGGATACGTATTTGAAAGTCCAAAATCATATTTTAAAGCTAATTCCAGTTGTCTTTTATAGCTATACCCTATCCCTAATCCAAGACCAAAATTAAAGCCTTTAGCTTTTCCATTTACTAAAGGATTTGTGGAATTAACATCAGGATCATAATAAGGTCTGCTATGAGGTGCATTTCTAACGTTCTGACTAATTAAAAAATTGAATCTTGGGCCAATTAATCCAAAAAACTCTGAAGCTTCTTCAGAAAAATATCCTTTAAGATAAAGAGGTACACTAAGATAATTATTGGCGTATACTGCATCATAACCATCTCTACCTTTAAGATCACGTTCTTTTCCTGTTTCTCCTGCACCATAGAATAATAATTCAGGCTGTATAAAGAATTGATTTGTTTTTTCTATGGAAATCAAAGCTAAAGCTCCTATTTGACCTGTATACCGGGGTCCTGACGGGTTATGTGCATTGGCTACTCGCGAATAGTTTGCTCCTCCAGTTACACCGAATCTTATGCTATTCCATTGGATCTGTCCAAAGGATAGAGCAGAAAAGGTTAAAGTGGAGATTAATAAGATTTTTTTCATATGTTTTGTATTATAATTTTAGTGATAGTCGAACGAATACCTCTGATCTGTATGCAGAAATTGATTTAATAAGATCCGGTAAAAATATAACCACACCGGATCTTAAACATGAAAACTAAGACAAACCAGTCTCTAGTGTATAAACATGATACACTGAAGTACTCTTTAAAGAGTACTCAAACTTAAAAAAGATATTTTTCATATTCTGCTTAATGGTAATAATATTATCACTAACGGACTGTAGTTTTTTAACTAATGGAAACAAAGCTTATATTATAATTTTATCATTCTTTATTCTATAGAATAAGCCAATGGGATTAAATTTCAGAAGACATTTATAGGTGCTCCTATATTTTTAGTTCAAACGATAAATACTCACAAAAAGGTTTTACTACATAAGGTTCGTTTTACCTTTTCCGTTTCTTTCTGTTTTTCATCTGGTTAGCAAACTCCTTCTCCTGATAATCTTCTTCATTTGTGAAGGTTAACAATCCACTAACATCCTCAAATAGATTATTTTCTAGGTGGCCAGATATTATAGCCACATCTAAAAAATCAAATAGATAATGAAGGTTTTCCTTTTCTTTATTATGAGATATTGTGGTGTGATGTTGTGCGGATTCTATATTTTCATGGTTGATATTATTATTCCACAAATCATTAAAAATACTAGCAGAAAAATCCTTCCCTAAGCCAGAACCATTCCATACCGTTTTTGAATTATGATCAATAAACGTGATTCCATATAGGCGTCCGGTAGCATTTCTGCGAACTATCGTATTGATCCCCTGATGTATTAAAACACTTTTAAAATCTTTCTCATTATTGGTATACTTTAGAGCATGATCAACGATCACTTTAACAGTATCTTTAGCCTCAATGCCAGTTAAAGATTTTTTACATTTTATAAAATGTGACTCCAACGCATTGAGTTCTGTACTTTTTCCAAATAAGGATGCTTTAAAAGGATGTCCTATTCTTTCCCCATTTTTATCCAATGGAAAATACATCAATCCAAGATGCATTTTTTTATGCAGTTCACTTTCTACTTTTTCAACGCTAATATTGAATAAAGACAATAGTGCATTGTATTGTCCAAAAGTTTGGAACTGATAGTACCGGGGCAGGTGTTTTATCACCGAAGCGATCTGGTCTTTAACATTCCCTGATTTATAGTCAACAGGTTGAAAGTTTTTTTCGTTTTTCTCAAGCTTTTTTGCCCCTGCTGGCATCAGACCATATTTCCTTTCCAATTCTCTGCATACTTCCATGGATCGTCGCTTTTCGAACTTATCTGAAATTTTTTTTCCTTCCTCATCGACACATACCGAAACAATGTGGATGTGGGTACGGTCAATATCTGTATGCTTAAAGATGACATAAGGTTGCTCTCCATAACCCATCTCATTCATATATTCCTGTGCCAATTGTATAAATTGGTCGTCACTGACCTGATCATTGGGATCAGGGTTAAGTGATATATGGAGCGTATGCTTTTCAGTATTGCGATTAGCTATCAGGTAAGGTTCGAAAGATGCTGCTAATTGTGCTACAGTATAATGACCGCTTAGGGTTTCAATCATTTTATTGCCCGTTAAAATTTTTCCGTTATCCCGTTCAACTTTAACATTATTATAAGCCAATACTCCATATAAATTACTGGTTCTTCCAATTTTTGCGATCATTTCTAGATTATTTTTTCAAATGATTCCTGTTAAATTCTTCTGTTATTGCGATGACCTTTTGACATAATACAACCATTTCGGCGGTTTGTTTTTCCAATTTATACAGAAAAGCGGCGGCTTTCCTTTCAGAAAAATGGGTATTCAAAAGCTTAACTACCTGATTATAATTAACTCCCACAGCTCGGAACTGAGAAAAGAATGAGGTCAGTCTCATATAAAAATCTACAGATCCTTTCTCAATTTTCACTGTTTTGATCTCATTTGAAAATAAAACAGAGATAATAAATTTCGCTTTATTACTCATCCCTGATACTTCAAAAAGTGACATTAATTTGTTATTTTCTTCATCATTTAATCTGAATACATGTCGGTGTATGCTAGGATCAATCTTTGGCTTTCTGCCACCTCTATTTCTGTTATTGTTCTTATCTTTCATTACTATTAAATTCATTAAAAATCATAAACCTTGACTTTGGAGAGTGTTTAATTCCCCTGCAAAGGGCAAGTTGTTTTGAGGCACAAAAAACAGTTATGAGGCACTCAAAACACAACTTGCCCCTTTCCGGTGAAAGGAACTCCTCTACTCTTTGTGGATTAATTGAACTGATAAAAAAAAGAAACCTAAGTTGCCTGATCTACGGTACAAAGTCTTCATTATATTTATCATATATCCTTCTATTTTAAGACAATACAAATTAAATACTAGTTTTCGTAGCAGCCTTACTACAAAACCGGCCAAGCACTGCCACTAAGCGTAAACAGCTTCCTGTTTGGCTAAATCAAATCAATTAACCACTTCTTTGTGCCATCAAGCTGGCAAAACCGTTAGCATGTTATGAATCCAGGCTGTAATCAAGAGTGATAATAAGACTGAGTGCAGAGAGAACTGAAGACACTACTGCCAGCAGAATAAGATTCCGTAGTCTTAGATGTGCTGCCTACTTCATAGCTTTCTGGTTTGCTAGAAACTTGGCGCTCCTATTATCACGCATAACTGAGTTACTGAGTGATTAGGGACAAGCTAGCAGGATTGCCAGCCTGCTCGAAATCAGGCCACGCAATATCTGTTTAGCTATTAGATATGAAGGACAGATGGGTATCATTCGATAATTATTTTTTAAAATTTAAAGTCAAATAAAAATGGAACCAAAAAAAAGAACATTATTTATTGCATTTTCGAGCCAAAAAGGTGGTGTTGGAAAAAGTACGTTTACAACAATTTTAGCAAGTTCCTTACATTATGTATTTGGATATAACGTGGCGGTATTTGATTGTGATTATCCCCAACACAGTATCTCACAAATGCGGCAACGGGATTTGAAAGCTGTTATGCAAAATGAAATCTTAAAAAAAATTGCTTATAAACAGTTTACAACAATCAACAAAAAGGCCTATCCGATAATTCAATGCAGGTCGGACGAAGCACTAAAAGAAGCTGAGCGCTTCCTAGAAACTTCACCAGTACATTTGGATGTATTATTTTTTGATTTACCAGGAACCGTAAATACTTCTGGCTTACTTAACACTTTGGCTGGAATGCATCATATTTTTTCACCCATCACAGCTGATCGCGTAGTAATTGAGAGTACGCTCGCATTTACAGATGTTTTAACTAACGTTCTGATCAAAAACGGTCATACTTCTATTGAAACCATCCGGCTATTTTGGAATCAGGTAGATGCTCGGGAAAAGTCTCCATTATATGAATTCTATGAGAAAATTATTGCCGGACTAGGGCTTACACTTATGGAAACAAGCATAACGGACAGCAAAAGATTTCGCAAGGAAAGTGAAACGATTGCTAAGACCGTATTTAGATCCACCTTATTACCTGGCGATAAAAGACTGATTAAAGAATGCCGATTGGATTTATTTATTGAAGAATTTTTGAAAACTGTTAAGTTATAGCAGATATGAATAAGGACAACAGAACAAATTCGAATCCAGACGTCGATGAAGAGTATTTAATGAAAGTAATGGCAGAAGGAACAAGAGATCCCGATGTGCATGAAGCTGATAAGGATCCTCTTTTTATTGAGGAGAAGCCAAGAATTAGAGAAAAAGCAAGGATCAAAAAAGCATCTGGCAATAATTATGGCAAACAGTTTCTTGTAGCTCACTCTATGAACCGCAGAGGAGACAAAAGCATCTATATTCGTCAGGAATATCATGAGAGACTCTCCCGTATCGTCCAGGTGATCGGTGAAGACAAAATTCCACTATATGCTTATCTGGATAATATTCTTGAACATCATTTTTATTTATTTGAGAAAGCAATCACTGACGATTTTAACGAAAAATTCAAACCTCTTTTTTAATTATCCATTATGAAAAAAAACAAAAAAACAGTACATGGAAAACCATCTTGGAGAAACGGGAAAGTAGAAACATAGACCTGACAATTGTGATTCTTATAAAGAAAGATTTAAACCAATATTTTAATTATGGACATTTTAATTCTAATGGGCCTGATTATCATTATTATCCTTTTAGCACGAGATAAAATGATTATTAACAAGGTAATTAAAGAAAAAAAATCAATACCCAATCATTTTGTGGCTACAGGGATTATGGGTAAAACAAAACAACCTGAAAGACATTTAATGCCTGCTAACGTCAAAAAACACCAATTCGCTGAGCGAATTGATGTAGATGATAATTTTGAGACAGAAACCAAAGAGAAAAATCTTTTAAAAGAAATTCTCAAGGAAGAACTTGATGAAGTTTTCGGTTATGAACTAAATCTTGAAGAAGAAGAGGAAGAATTCATTAATCAAAGATTTCCAAATGGCGATAATGGGTTCGCTCTAGGAGTTACCTTCGATGAACTAAGTACTGTGGGGGCACTGTTACAGCAAGAACACCTGGAACCAGCCTTGCAGCGAAAAGCAGTAGATATAGTTCAAAAAATACAAGGAACCGAATTATTCAGCCTAATGGAAAGTTCTATTAAAGGAGCTTCCCATAAGATTGCCGAACTCCTGGATAAAAGTTTATCTACTGAAAAAGATTCAGGTTCTTCCTATTTTAAAGAAAATGATGTAAGTGATTTTGACATTGGGAAGTTTGTTTAAGTGATAATAATTTTAATGAGAACTGAATTGCCATTATTAAATATTGAGGGAACAGATTTTGATCTGATGGTTAATCACAAAGCCTATGATCTACGAGTTAATAAAGGGGTTTTACCACCATAGAAATTAATAATCATCTTTTTTTGTAGATCTCAGAATGGATATGCTTAGGCCAAAGGATGACTTTCTTTCTAAAGTGATTGTATTTGAAGATATTCAGCATTATTTTTCTAAAAAAAGCGACACTTATCTTATCCCATACGATCCTAAAAAACATGAATTTTGCGAGCTTGATTATGAAAATATTATCAGCATTCCCAAAGATCTGATTGCAGTGGAATCTCCATTCCAAAAAGCTCTTGACCCTATAGGCTGGAATCGTAAAGGTGGTTGGAACCTAAAGGAGAATTTAAAACAATTTGGCCTAAAAATGCAATTTAATACCAAATTAATTCCGTGGGATAAAACTTTTATTATTGATGTTATAAAGGGCAATCTAGAAAAAAAACAGAATGGGAAGCAAAGGAATTTGAAAAACATACCAAAAAATAAAAAAGGTCAAAAAATGTAAACATTACGAAATTCTGTGAAGCGTAAAACATAAGTTTTACGCTTTTTCTTTATTTGCAAATATCCCCTGCGATCCAATCAGGTTATTTCTGGTTATTAAATCAAGCTTTCATTAAATATAAAATCACCTCTCAAGGCAGTTTACAGCCAAGTAAATCCACAGGGTACCGAATCGCCATTATGCCTAAAATTCTACTCGATATTTGTCAATAAAGCCTGCATGATGCAGGTTCATCGTAACAAATAATCACTTCAAATTATGGAAAAACAAACAAAATTTTCACTAACTATTATGGCTATCCTTATGGGTGTCGTTATTTAGGCTCAGGGTAATGGCTCTGCTGGAATAACCGAGGCTACTCAAATGGTCACTTCATATTTTGACCCGGCGACCAAGCTTATCTATGCTATCGGAGCCGTGGTGGGACTTATCGGAGGTGTTAAGGTCTACAATAAGTTCAGCAGTGGTGACCCGGATACCTCAAAAACGGCTGCCAGCTGGTTTGGAGCTTGTATATTCCTTATTGTAGCAGCGACCATCCTACGTTCATTCTTCCTTTAAGAATTTTGATTATGAATACTTATCTCATCAACAAAGGAATTGGAAGATCGGTCGAATTCAAAGGTCTGAAGGCACAGTACCTGTTTATTTTTGCAGGTGGATTGTTGGGAATACTGCTATTGGTGATGTTACTGTATATGACAGGCATTAATACTTATATCTGTTTGTGAATACGTCAGCCCTTTGTAGACTAATTTAGTAGAAAACTAATATAGTGTTACGAATATGGAAAAGACAAAAGAAATAACAGATTATTTAAACTATCTAAAAAAAGTTCAAGTATTAAAATATGCAAAAGAACGGGGTAAAAATAAGGAAGCGTATGAATTTTTCGGTATAAAAAAGAGCACCTTTTATAAGTGGAAAAA
>NZ_JAGGPT010000021.1 GCF_018613715.1 Chryseobacterium sp. ISL-6
AATCCCGTATGGGATGGCAAATATTCAGGAAGGACAAATCCTACGGGTACCTATTGGTATACCATTTCATGGGAAGACCAAATCAGTGGAAAACTGTTTAAAAGATCAGGATGGATATTACTGAAAAACAGGAACAATGACGAAAGTAAAAATTATATTAGAGATTAATGAAATGCCTAATTTGAAAAGTATAATCTTTTTAGCGTTGCTAGCCTGTTAGGACGGTTCTTATACTCTTTATCTTTAAGGGTCTCAAGTTAAGCCTCCTATGAAAAGTAATATCGCAATTACTCTATTTTTTTCAATTGGATTGAATTTTTACCTGAATATCAATCCTTAAATTTTAAAAAAGAAACATAAATAGAGTCCTGTGCTTTTAAATACTACAGTGGATTGTACAAACAGCTATAATTAAAATTCTTCGTTTTATTCCTTTTCTAATCCATTCTGTATTTTTTTACCTGCGAATTTATTAAGTTTCATAGTAAGGGAAAACATAACATAACGCTTCAGGATAAGATCATCACGATCCTCAAAATAAGAATTTGTTATTGTTCTTCTTACGCTTTGATTTTGATTGAGTACATCATAAATTTTAACTTTTGCTGTAAGCTTCCTGTTAAAAAATGAATAACCTAAACTTGTATTCCAGAAGTAAAAGTCTCTTTTGAAGTCAGGGGCAATATTTGAACTGGTATTGTATTCGAAATCGTTTCCAAAAACAAGATTGCTCTGTAAAAAATAATTAGTAAGCTCTAGTTTTAATGCTTGATTTGTTGTCTGGACTTTTTCAATACTATAATTGGTGTAGTTGGAAAAATTATATCCTATTGAATAAGATGGTTTTATAGTGAACTTGTCTTTAAGTTCATATGCAAGATTTAACTCTGGATTAATATTATATGAGCCGCTTGAAAACCATTGTCCGTTTATAAAACCTCTGTTATATCCGTAATTCACATTAAACCTTGGACTAATGATAAATTTATTCTCTTTCCATTTGAAATTTTTGCTGAAACCACCACCAAAGTTAAGGTCTTTATTTCCACTAACATTGGCATAAGTAACATATTGTTTACCTGAATTATCATAATAAGAGTAATTAGTGATATCGTTGTTGCTGTAGGTGAAACCAATATTAATATAATAACTGATGTCTTTTAATATATTAAAATTATTAAAATAAAGATACGTTCTGTTGATCCACTTATTTTTAAGATCCGGATTTCCCTGATAAGTAATTAATGGATTAGAGAGATCTTCATACGGAGTCAGTTGTTCTGTGCTTGGGATATTAAAATCTGCATAGTTGTACAAGCTCAATCTTTTATTTTGTGAAAACTGATATTGCAAATTCAAATTATAACTCGGGAGTACAAAGTTTTTTTGTAGATTGTATTGTTTCCCATTAAAAACGGAACTCACTTGCATATCTGAAATTTGAAGCTTTGCTGAATACCAGATATTTATTTTCTTTTTGTTAAAGTCAAAATTAAGTTCAGGAGAGATTTGATTAATCTTTTGATCCATACTATTGGATAATATCATATTATAATTTGAATATTCTCCTGTGTTGACATCGAAATCACTAACATTTCTCAAACCTCTTGAAAGTTTTGCGTCATAATTTAAATTAAGGCTAATGGTTGCAGAATCGAAAATTGGCTCAGTGTATCCTACACTAAAATTATAGTTGTTATTTTGAGTTTTGTTTTTTGCGAGTTGATTTCTATTATCATTTGCATTGTTACCGCCATTATTTTGATAGAATGTAGTCTGTGATCTATTCAGATGATTACTTTTAGACTCTGATATTGTAGTATTCATATTAGCATAGGCAACCCTTCCTTTTTTCTTGAATTTCTTAGAAAAATACATATTTGGATTAAAGGAATTGTTTTCAGAATCTGTGCTCATATAAGAAAAACTTTCATTTAAGAGTGTGTTATTTCTTAAAGTCGATGATTTTGAATTATTAAAATTGAAACCTTCACTTCTGGAGAATGAGGGTGAAATGTAAATGCTTGTCAAAGAATCTAATTGAATTCTTGCAGCAGTATCAAAACTATATTTTTTGATTTCATTTTCACCATTACTTTCAGAATTGGTTTTTAAAATAAAGTCTGGCAGTAATGTAATTCTTGAAACTTTGGAACGGATTTCAAGATTGTTATTGGAATGCATTAAGCTAAAAGTTTCAAGATCCGCATCTTTTCCTAACTTATCACTATAATTAAATCCTATTGTTGTTGATTTTTGAATTCCTTTGGTATTATTACCTCCTTGAGAATAATACGTATCACCTTCTATTGTAGTTACGCTCTCACCTTGCATCATCCAGGAATTTCTTCCGTGTCCCATACTGTCAAAAACCTCATCATTGGAAAAGCCTTGAGAATTAATGTTGTTTGATGAGACAAGTACGCTGATTTTACTGTCTTTTTTAAAATAACTCAACAATCCACTTCCTTCATAACGTTTGTCAGAACCATAGCCTAATGTAAATCTGGAAATCAGCCCTTTGTTTTTCTTTTCATCAATATTGAAATTGATAGTGGTGCTATTTGATTTTGCTGTTTTTCCATTCAGTTCTTCTTCTTTTGTCTTCGTAGTGGTAAACTGAATGTTTTTAATAATATCTGCAGGAAGATTTTGCAAAGCAATTTTCCCATCTCTATCAAAAAAAGGCTTACCGTTGATCATAATCTGATCCACATCCTTTCCGTTAACGGTAATTTTTCCATCATTATTAATCTCAACACCCGGAATTTGTTTTAGGAGTTCTTCAATTTTACTATCTGGGCGTACCTTAATAGAAGAGACATTGAATTCAATAGTATCTTTTTTAATCTTGACAGGCGAAACAGTAATCTTTATCTCTTCGATATTAAACACTTTATTTTTTTCAAGCTCAATTTCTCCTAAAGAATAAGATTGATCTATTTTTTTGAAATTTTTAGAATAGGAAAATAATTTTTCAGCATCCACTTTTAAAACTGTAGGTTCGTTTAATTCATTTGCTTTTAGAGAGAATTTACCTTCTTTATTAGTTGCTGTATAATTAACAATTGACGAATCTTTTTGTTTGAGCAGATAAACGGTTGCGTTTTCTACAGGTTTCTTTTCGAAATCCGTCACTTTTCCATCGATGGCAAATTTTTGTCCGTTTAAGATCGTGATATTGATTAAAATTATCAATACCAATAGTATTTTCCTCATTTAATATTTTTTCGCGTTAAAAATTTGTTGTCTGAATTGAAGTTAAAGAAGTAGATAAAGTTAATCTTGAAGCATATTTCTGATTAGATCCTGCTGTTCCGGTTATAAGATAACCAATAAAAAGAACCACCTTCCTTCTGTTAAATCAATATAAGAATTCAGATACGAATTGCCACTAGCAGAATATGAAATTCTAGCTGGTGAAGTTATTCCTGTACTATTTGATATTGCTTGATCTTTCCAAATTCCTACTGCGTTAGCATCTGATGGTAAAACTTTTGCATTATCTTGGGTTCCATCTGTAATTTTAGCATTTGTTATTTTTAACTAATGTGTCATTGCTAACTAGATATCTAATGTATTATCATACAACAAAGAATAAATAATAGAAATCCAAGGTATAAAATATCCATAAGTAATATTTAGTAATTAATTGATCTCACTATTTTCCATCCCTACTTTCTTTTCAATTTTAGTATTACACTATTATTGATACCCATTAAGTTTGATAAAGAAAATTCTTATACAAATATAAAAATCAGCTTTTTAACATCTACCTGATAACCAGTCATATTATCACTAATTTATTGTCGTTTTTTTAACTAGTTATTAAGCACTAAACTCAAAGGAATACGAAAACAGAAAAAACTTGACCTTCCAAAATGGAGGATAAAAATATGTTTAAAAGAATTCAAGATGAAAAAACTTTAAGGGGGTATAATTTACCTTCGGCTCAATATCATTACAAAGGTGAAATTGAAGATCGATAATTAATTTTTGATCAAGAGCTCAAGCAATTAACCAAACAGGATTAGACTTTGAGTTAATTGTTACAACTTCAGAAGGATCAACTTGGTATGGTTTATCGGAATATTTTTTTTAATCAAATCCACTATCTCTTACATGTTTATCTCAATCCTTTTGAAAAGTATAATAAACATCTTTTTCAAAAGGCTTAACTGAAACTACCATTGAATCCATTTCTTTTTTCCGTCAGGAATTTCCCTTTCGTTTTTTGCACATCTATTATATTGCAAGACTTTCTTGGTTTCTTGGTGTAGATTAAAAACTACATGAAACATTATATAATACTATAAGGGATTTTTTTTTAGTCACAGAATTATGTTGTAAAATTGGTTAATCAGATGATTGCTATTAGAAAAGAACTTTATTATAGGTGGCCATCATCTAAAGTGTTAATAGCTACACATATATTGCAATATGTGAATTTTTAAAAACATAAAATTTCAATGAAATACTAAATATTTCAATTCAAAAACTAATCTTAACAATACACACTATGAAAGCTATTTTTATTTTTATTGTTTTTCCTTTGCTGGTGTACGGGCAAATAGGTATCAATACAACAAATCCGACAAAAACACTTGACATCAATGGAGATCTGCGTGTTCGGACTTTAGGTCCTGGGAGTGCTATTGATGGTGTTTTATCAACAGATGAAGATGGAAACATTCATAAAATCCCCAGAAGTGAATTTGATGAAGGAGCCACAGGATTCAGCAGTTCCATATTGGGATATGAACCCCAACTGTGGGCTGCAAGGCCTACCCCGCCTGGGCCTGTACCAGGTGGAGGTACTGCTAACGAATTAGGATGCAAGAAATGGGCTAGTAATGGACATACATACTGTGCATATCAGCTTTCACAAGTAATCACCTGGTTTAATGCTTTTTTATTTGCAAAATCAATGGGTGGATATTTGGTCACCATGCCCAATGATGCAGAGAGAATTTGGGTTAACCAGAATATTGTAGCTTCAGGAACAGGGTATAATCTGGTTAATAATATCTGGATAGGATTTAATAAAATCAGGAGGCCAGGAAATCCAGATCAACTGCAATGGATAACAGGGGAGGAATGGAAAATCAACTGGTCCACTAATCCAGCTACAACTGAGCAATGGTTTACTCCTGGAGAACCCAATAATTCAGGAGGAAATGAAGGGGCTACCCACATATGGGCTTCAAGTAATGTAGAGAGGAAGTGGAATGATAGAGATGGTAATGCAACTGCTAGCCAGAATCAACTTATTGTTGAATTTAATGAATAGAGTATAGAACCCCTATTTAAAAACTAATTCTAACTTTATAAAGTTGTAAAAAATAGGACTAAAATTCACAGTTCTATTTTTTTTATTCCTGTTTTCAGATGTTACTCTAAAAGAGTTTTCTAAAAACTTCTATAAAAAATTACAATATAGTAGATATTATATGATATTTATTTCTGTATAAATCTACATTATTTAAAAACGTATAAAACTTTAGTAATAAATTTACAATCCGCAGTAGAAAGGTTCTTTTGATTGTAGCTAGTGTCTTAAATTACCTAGAATTAAGACTGTCCAATGTAACTGTTATTTTTGTTCTACTCAATAAAATAGTAAATTACCATGAATATTGAATTAAAGAACACATCTTAAAATTTCATCACAAAAATCAGAGAATAGTTGAAATGTTCTCTGATTTTTTTGTGATAACTTTCATCCCTATAACTCTTTCTGCCAGATGCTAATCTGGTGGATTTTAATAACTTTCAGAGCAGAAGAAATGATTTTACAGTATAGCCGGACTTTATTATTCTTTTATCCAAACCATGAATTTTTTTGTTTTATATTGAATCGTGATATGTTCAATACAGTTGAGTTGGTTTTTATCTATTCTTAATGTACTGATTTTAATTTTTTTTCCAGCAATGAGCTGACAAAATTCTTCAAATGAAATTATTTTTTTGCCATTGACTACGACGGGGATATCATATTTTTCACACATATAAGGTCCGAAGTCATCTTTTGTTTTCGATTCAGTAGCTACCTGCATCAAGAGCAAACGGAATTGTTCGTTAGAGATTTCAGGTTCTTTTTTATGAGTATTGGATAAAGAATCTTTTTTGGATGTTGATTTCGGTGAAACGGGAATGTATTTTAATGCATCTACTAAGGGATCTTTTTCTGCATTTCCGATGGGTAAAGAAAATGCCGAGTGTGGCTTTTCAAATTCATAAGAGTTAATATCAATTTTAGGTTTGTCCGGCTTTGGCGCAGGTGCAACATAGATTGTTTTACTGGCAGAATGCTGTACATCACCGTTGACGACAAGAGTGATTTTTTTAGTGCCTTCCGAATTAAATTTGTACGAGGGAGCCTGATCTACGGCATCTATATGGGTTGATTCGCCAAAGTTCCACTCCCACGAGGCACCATATTCTTTGATAGCATTAAACTTAACAGATTTTCCTACGGTAACAACGCTTGGGGCGCTAATCAAAGGTAGATTGGCACTATGCTCATCAGTGCTGGTTATTGTGATTAATTGCTCGTGAATACAGTTTTTATTAAGGGTTAATGTAACAATATATTCACCTGGCTTTTTATAGGTATGCAGAGTACGCCGTCTTTTATCAACTGCTGTACTGTCCCCAAAATCCCATTCCCAGGTTTTAGCACCATTCGTATTATCATAAAATTCGACTACTTTATTGGTTGTAAACTCTTTGGCATAGACGATAAAACTGGCATTTTCGCAGTCTATGTGCCGATTGTATTGATAAACCAAAAAAAATGTACTGAAAAGCAAGAGTATTGTTATGCTCCAGAAGACCTTAGAGTCCAGGCTGGATTTAAAAAAAGATTTCATTTCTTTTTGTGTTTGCTGCAAAAGTATAAAAAAACAAATTAAAGTGTAGTGTATTTAATGTCAATATATTACGACATGTTGTACTATGGATTTATTAAAGATTATTATGGGATATTTCATGATTTTAATCATGAAAATGCAGAAATTGATCATATAAGTTTGCATGTGTCTTATAGGATAATTCATTATCTAATTATGCTGCATCAGATAATTAAAGATTTTACTATTAAACATTAAAGATGAAATTTTATTTAGAAAAGGACTTGGTTACACTGGTAACTCTTTTGCTACTCTCCGGATTAATGTCATGCAGTAGTGCAAATTACCTTGATGATATTCCTTATATATATTCCTCGGAAGAATACAGTAAAGAATTGAGTAATACAAAAAGCCGTATTGACTCCAGTTTTATAAGTGTTGACCATAATAAAGAGAAACTCAATGATGAAGATCTGGATATTAAAGAAAGATATTCTATCATAATGGGAGTAATGCCCCAACAGGTTACCAATTATAAGCTATACTCTTTTATCGACGGATGGATAGGAACGCCATATAAAAAACAGATGCTTGAGCAGAAGATAGGGGTTGATTGTGCCAATTTTACATCAATACTGTTTAATGAAGTGTATGGGGAAACTATTTCTGCCATTCCTGAAAAAGTTTTTAGTTCAAATTCTCTAGAGTTGTTTACTGGAAGGAGCTTTCTGCGTGAAGGTGATATTTTGTTTTTTCGCTATGAGAAATCGCGCCCTATCTCTGATGTTGCTATATACCTGCAGAATGACAGAATCGTAGCGTGTACGGCAAGTGGTCTTAATATCTATGATTTTAATGATAAGTATTTTCAGTTACGATATGTAGCAGCGGGAAGATTAAAACTTAAAGAATGAAATATGGAATATTTTGAAAATATAGCTAATGAAATTAGTTCTTTACCATATGATATTAGGGCAGAGGTTATTATCAATGATTTACTAAAAAGCGGAGGCCTAATGGGAGATGATTATCTTATAGAAAAAGACGGTCAATTCTCAAGAGCTTACCGATATGATATATTAGCTTCTGAATCAAGTAACTACAGTCTCGGGACAGCACGTTTTTTAAAGCTGGTCCTTTCACGTGACAGTATTTATGATTTGTTGCCTGAAAATGTGGTTCATCATAACATTGGTAATACTGCTGAGAAGAATGTTGATGTAATGATACAAGAGTATAGGATCAAAAAACAGGAGCAAAAGAACTGTAGACTGTTTTTTCAACCGTTTGAAAATGAAATTTTCAGATATGGTGTTAAAATTGAAGAGTTCGAACAGGTTTTTTTATCCAATCTCCACGGTTTGCTTGCCCCTGAATCGTTTTATGATTTTTTTGGGATCGACCGTAATTTATACTCTGTTATGACCTCCAAGTTGATCAGAATGCTCCCTTTTGCTCACAAGGTTGTTGGAAATATTGAACTGACCGCGCAAGTACTTTCTCTGATTCTTGAAGAAGAGGTCAGGATCACCAGAAAGAACTGGAAAAAATATTATGATGATGGACAAAATAGTCTACTTGGTGACTGTAAACTCGGACTTGATATGATTTCGGGTAATAATTACGACCATTATTCGGATTACTTGACTCTCTCAATTGGTCCTTTAAAAAATGGAAAGCTTTCGGAATATATCCATCAGGGAGAAAAGAAGCAGTTCGTGGATTTATTTTGTTCTTATTATTTTTCGGCTGAAGCGGAATTAGAGATAGATATTATACTCTCCAAAGAAGCGGAACGTTTTGATATGACTGAAGATAAAAGTACACTTTTAGGATATAATACAAGGATATAATGCAGGTGAAAAAATATTTCATGAATTTGGTAGAACCTGAAATTTTGGCTTCAATAGTCATCCTTTTAGCTATTTGTATAATCCTGACCGCTGTTTTAAGAAAAAGAGTACCGGATTTTAAAATTAAATACAGATCAAAATTCTGGTCATATGTATATGGTGTTATCATCATTAACTCGGCAGTGGCATTTCTGGGATATAATAAGCTTTTTGGAGATAATGCTCTATCTGAATTCATCTTTTACCAAATAAGCTCATTGCTTCTGGGGATTGTACATTGTTATATGTACAGGTCCTTTTTTAACAGATTTGAAAAAAAAGTAAGCGGATTTGAATATTTTTTTCTTATAACCATTGTCAGTTATTCCATTCTCCCTTTTACCTTAATATATACCTTTCTCAATGGAATTAAGTTTGTCTTTCTGATGATGGGAGAGTATGTTTTATTTTTTATTCCCACATTACTGAACGAAACTTTTAACAGAGCAATGGGTATTCCTCCCCAGATCTATAAGACATGGCAGTTTCCTGAAAACTATAAGAGCCTGCCTGGAGTTACGGATGAAGAAATGAAGGATCTGGTTGTTTTTACATTATTAATAGATAAGGATCGTGATGCTAAAAATTACAGTTCTTATAGGGCTAAAGGACCAACGAGAATCGATTTTGAAAGACTTTTTTACAGTTTTATACTGGATTATAATGAAAAAAATTCAGAAAATGAATTAAAGGTTGAAGGAGAAAACGGTTTTTATAATTGGGTATTTTTTTTACAGCCCAAGTGGTATGAGCCTACAAAATATGTAGATCCTGATCTACCTCTTTATATGAATGGTATAAGAGAAAACAGTGTGGTAATTTGTACGAGAGCGTATGATATAATCAGTGAGGATAACATACAGGATGATCATGATATACTTGATTTCGAATATAAATAATATAATCAATTAAATATTAACAAACATAATGATAGAAAAGTTAAAATATTATCCTGTACATTGGATGGATGGGATGAAGATCAATAAAAACCATTTTACAGACGTGCAAAATTTTGTAAGTGATTCTGTGAGGGATTCTATCGGAAGTACTACTTCTCCTATTAATTACGGACTTTTACCAGTTAGTGATTCTATAAAAATAAGATTGACGGTGGATCAGCACAGACAACTAAAAATAATCATTGAAAAATGTCATGGAGTTACTCCCAACGGTTCCCGTATTGATATAGATATTCCAGATGAAGGATTTTCTGAACAATCATTTTTGTATCCGGAAGCCAGCTATATGATAAAAGAAGATGAGAATGTAAATTTAATGGTATGCCTTTCAGTAAATATTTTTAAAAGGATTCCTTTTGGTGAACCGGATCAGGAAGAGAATCCGCCAAGATATCCCTATACAAGGCCTGAATATCTTTTACAGCTTATTCCTGAAAGGGAGTTAAAAGATCCATTGGGATTTGGAGCAGGACATCTTGTGGTAGCAAGGATATTGGTAAATGCCGGAAAATGTGAAATTGATACTCATTATATACCTGCTAGCCAGAGTGTATACAGCCACAAGAGCTTAAAGGAGTTTTATGTTGAAATCGACCATTTTTACGGACAGATTGAGTTGTATGCTTCTCACATTAAACAAAAGATCCGGTCAAAAAAACAAAATAATTTACTTTCATTAATTGTTGATGACATGGCTGATAAAACGCTTAGTTATCTGGGAATGGAAATTAACCGGTACCGATGGACCGCACCGTATTCCCCGCCCATTTATATATTGTCATCGGTAAGTGCTTTTGCAAGGGTTCTTAAAAACTGCATAGAGACTTATACGGGGTCGGGAAAAGAGGAGCTGCTAAACTATTTGACAGAATGGTGTAATATCAGCCAGGGTGACTTTGAATCTGTCTTTTCTGAGATATTGAATGCAGACTATAATCATAATCAGATCAATCAGATTATAGTAAAAGCAAAGCAGTTTATTACAACTGCAGAAGAAATGTTTTCGATTCTTTATCAATTGGATTATATCGGTAAAAAGAGAGATGGAAGTATTTTCATCTCTGAAAGTCCTGGTGATAAAGATGCAGCCATTCATATTAAACGAAGCCAGTCTTTTTTAGCTGATTAATCTAGAAACATAATAATATGGAAATTCTTAATAAAAAAGAAAGATTTCGCGCATTCCTATTTTTTATCTTATTTTTTTTGATTTCTGTTTTTACACTGGTCACCGGCTTGTTTTTCAATACCTATTTTCCATTTAAAGAGAATGTATTGTTAAAAGCTGAAAATAAGAAGCTCAATAAGGAAATGGGAATTCAGGATCAATTTTCTTTTCAGCTAGAAAAAGTAAAAGCAGCCGTCGACTCAATAGGGGTTCCAGGGAAGAACGATTTCTTTAATGAAAACCTTGCTTTATCGCTGCTTGCCGATATGTACAAACAGCTTCCGAAAGACAGTATAAAAAATGAAATAATGTATAACAATACCATCATCGGATATAAAGATCTTGTGGATCGTAAAAAAGAAATGAAGCGCTTATCCTCCAACGGGAAAGAGGTGGACAGTTTACTTACGCTCAATAAAATCCTTAAACAGGAATATGATAAAATCAAAACTGATTTGGATGTATGTCGCCAATTGTATAAATCTCAATGATGAAAAATATTAAGGATTATTGTAGTCTGTTTTTTATATTATGTGGTTTATCTATGTTCAATGCGCAAAATGCTGTTGATTCCATTTCGAAAACAGCTCAGTTCGATTGTAAGATTACACAAACAAAACAAAAAATGCACAATAAATATTTTGTTAGTGCTCCTGAGCTACGCCTGAGAGCCAATAATCAGAGTTATGTGTATGCGCTTTTTCAATTAGGCAAAAGAGAGAACAAAGTTTTTATGTACATCAGAATCTTGGACAAGAATGTTTGTATTAAAAAAGATCAAATACTAGATATACAATGTCTAAACGGTAAAGTCGTCAGCTATAAAAATGACTTTCACGTTAATTGTGATGGCATTTTTGTAAAAAAGTTTAATGCTAAGGAAATTAAGAATTTAAGTCAAAGTGAAATGAGTATAATCAAGATTTATACTTATCAAAAAAATTATGAGTTTTTATTAAGCAGAACACAAAATTATAATATTAATAACCAGCTTCATTGTTTGTCTGCATATAAGATAAAGCAATCGTAATCGGGCTAATGAAAGAAAATAAATCCGCTAACTAATTTTTAAAAACCAATATCTGAATACCTGAGGATTTCGGATTAAGTAAAGTTAATTTTAAAACACAATACAGATGAAAGGAGTTTATTATAAGATACCTATAGATTTTGTCAGCATTATGGATGAGAGAATCGCTGAAAAGGTATCTATCGACCAATCGATAAGCCAGCATCTTTTTATTATTGCTATCACACCTTTGGGGAGATGTAAGTTTGATGATACATTCGGAACTGAAATTTTCGAAGTTGATTTTGAACTTCCCAAAAGTGATAACTCTATCAAAGAATTCATTAGTAAAACAATAACAGAATCCATTGTAAGGCATGAGAAAAGACTTCTTATGGAAGATATTGAAGTGACTGTCAGGAATACTGATATAGGAAATATAGGTACAAAAAGAGTTAAGAAAAAGGTGTCAATATCGATAAAAGGATTGGTTATAGAAACAGACAGGCCTTTCTTTTTTCAAAAATCATTTTTTATTGGACCATTATCACATTAAATTTTATGAGTCAGGAAAAAATAAAAGACAGGATACTTCGAAGAGCGGCAAAACTCTGGGGGTATAATGAACTAAGGGCAGATTCTTCTTTTGACCCTATTGTAAGCTTAATGCTTTCAGCCACGGCTTCTGAATTGGAAAAACTGGGATTTGAGTTGGAAAGTTCCAAAGCCCGTATTATTGAAAGAGTTCTTGAGGTTATGTTTCCGGAAGAGATTACCGGAGTCTTACCTTCCAGATCACTTCTTCAGATATTTCCGGTGGAAAATCGTTGTAAAATATCGTTAAATGATCATTTTAAAACAGATAAAAAAAGTTCTAATGGTCCTAACCAACATGAAACACCAGGAAAAGACATTTATTTCTGTCCAACAATAGAGGCTGAACTCACCACGGCAAAGGTGGAATATATTGCATATGGCAAGATTATTAAGTATATGGAAAGTCCTTTTTCCAGTACTGTACTGCAAAAAAGTGAGAAACATATTCCGGCAGGAGAATTCTGGGTAGGAATCAGGTGTCCCGATATGGAATATCTGGAAAACCTTATGTTTTATATTGATGTTAATAGTCATTATCAAAAAGAATTGTTTTCACACTATATTAAGCAAACCAAGGTATACTTTGGAGCTCATGGATATGAACTTTTAAAAGGATATAATGTTGATCATCAGTTTACAGGATTGGAAAATATTCTTACTAAAAGCTATTTGGATCTTGAGTATATTTATGAGGACGTAAATCAATATTATTCTTCAAACTATTTTACTTTAAAAGATAAAATTGTGTTGGCAGATAGACGTTTGGACGAGGAATTGTTTGTCAAATATTTTCCTGAAAGCAAACTTTCCGAAGAAAATGATTTGATCTGGCTAAAATTTAAATTTCCTGAAGCTGTTGATGATGAGGTATTAGAGAATATCAATATAATCCTTAACTGTATTCCTGTAGTCAATATATACAATGTCAAAATGTACCAAAGGGCGGTTGGAAGGCTTGATATTATTCCGATTCAGTCTGAGGATTATTTTTTAGCAATGGATTATGTTATGGATGATAGCGGCAAAAGATTCGATTTGAAAAATTATTCTTCTGAAGGTGATGGAATTTCTGCCATTCTTAGAAAAGGAGGTGTGTCCAGGTTTGATCAGCGGAATGCTTCAGACCTTCTGCAGTACCTGTTGGAACTGATTAAAGATGAAACGGCAGCATTTTCAGCAATAGGAGGTGACTCAGCTAAAGAAATGCTGGTGCAGATTAATCAGAATATGGCTGCCCTGCAGCAACTTACGAGGGAAAAGAATTTCTCTTATATCCATAACCCTTATCTTATCATAACAGGTAATTCAGTACAACCGGAAGGGTCTTATAATATCTCTTACTGGAGTACCCAGGCGGAGAAAGCCAATCACATCAGATCGGGAACATTATTTGTGACAGATCAGCCCGGAAGCGTGGCGTGTGAAAAAAACTCTGTGATGGTCAGTACTTCTTTTGGTGGAAGGAAAAGCCTGTCACCGCAGGATAAAATCCTTGAATTCAGAACAGCACTGCTTGGCAGAGGAAGAGTTGTGACAACAGCAGATATTAAAGAATTTGCTATGAATCATTTCAAAGAAGCAATCGTCAATGTAGAAGTGCGAAAGGGAACAAAAAAAGAAATTTCATTCAAGGAGGGATTTACAAGAACTATTGATATTCATCTCTTTAGAAACTCTATCAAAAATATAGATGATAACGAGTGGAGTTATTTGTGTACAAGCTTTTTAATAAAGCTTAAAGATGTTTCATCCAATATGCTTCCCTACAGAATCTGTGAAAATTAATAAAACGGACAAGATGCTATTGTATTGATGAAGGTTAAAAAAGGTATAATAATTTAAAATAAATAATATGTCACTAAACAACGGAATTGGAGGAAATGAAGTTCCACAAGAAATAAATGAAGCGATATTCGAAATTCCTCAAAATAGAACACTTTTAGCTCAGAAACTGACTTCTCATGACCCCGTTAAGCCGGAGCTTGTGGAAGGATTAGAAACTGTGGAAAAAGTTTTTGAACATTTTAAACCGGAAATTAGGGTTGACTTTGAGGATGTAAACGGAAGTACTAAAGTGGAGTCACTTAAGTTTAATAATCTTGGAGACTTTGGGATAAAGGGAATTACCAGGCAAAGTGATTTTTTATCAGAATTGGAAACGGAAAAGAACCAATATCAACAAATCATCAGACAGCTTAAAACCAATAAAATATTGAAAGCAGCCATAGAGGATCCTGACGCTAAAAAAGCACTGTTTCAGACGTTACAAGCCTTAATCCAGGAATTAGATAATAATAAATAAACACAATTATGGAAAAGCAACAACAATTACAACAGGTTTCCAACCTGGAAAGAAAAAGAGAGGATTATGCTGCGGCGGTCAACCTTCCGGCATTAGCCCGTTATGGAGGCTTTGATTTGCTGGAAATATCCATTGATGGAGTTCAAAATATAAACCCTGACAGAAAGGCCAGAAAAAGAATTTTCTTAACAGAAACAGGTAAGGAAAAAGAA
Organism: Chryseobacterium sp. ISL-6; assembly: GCF_018613715.1. GTDB lineage: Bacteria > Bacteroidota > Bacteroidia > Flavobacteriales > Weeksellaceae > Chryseobacterium > Chryseobacterium paludis. The sequence goes on from NZ_JAGGPT010000021.1 coordinate 14,991, forward strand.
AGAGAGACCCTGAAGAAGACCCTAAAACTCTGGGCAAGCGTAATGGCCGAGAATAAATCATTATCGGATATGATTACTGACTGTGAGGATAGGAAAAAGTCTGCTGAGGAATTATTGGTGAACAATCTTTCTAAAGCTATTGAAGAGACAAAGGAAATAGAGGCCAATTACAGGACGGTTGCTATGTTTTATAAAAATACCGAGTCTGTTAAGGTAAATAATCTTACGATTGTTAATGCCAGTCTTGAACAATTGAAAGATCTGGATAACACTCGTTTTATAGATACTATACATACGGAGCTTACCAATAATTATGATAGACTTGATTTGAAAAATAATTATGGAATTTTGGTAATTCCAGGATATTTAGGTTCTAATAAAGTAATCGAAAAATGGGCAAAGCTGGTTTATGAAAATAAAGTGATGCTTGTTACGGATTTTGAGCATCTTGACGAAGCGGATGATGTTATGGAAATGTTTGACCAGGCGTATCTTACAGGAGGAGATATTTACAGATCAAATGTACTGATGACCTGTAACTGGCTTGTGGGAAGGGGGAAATTTGAAGAGATTGATGAACGTGAGAATATGTATATCCCCCCTTCGACAGCATTGGCAGGGAAAATTTATAATACTTTGATGTCGCAGGTAACGGCCGGTAAGAAATTCGGTGGAATTAATGAAGTGGAGGGTGTTAAATTTGACCTTAAAAAGAGTGAGATTGCTAATCTGGAAAATTTAGGTCTTATTCCTATGGTAAATGAATACGGTAAAGTGATGGCATTTTCAGGTAAAACTTTGTTTAACGGAGATAACATGGGCTTACAGACTTATTCCGTAGTACGGGTTTTTGATTATGTTACCAAAGTATTGATGGATTTTCTGAACCGAAGGGCTTTCGAAAATTTTACAGCAATGACAAGGAAGGAAATTATGAATCAGATTGTTAGATTTCTTGACAGTATTGCAGGGCCTGGAAAATTAATAGAAAATTTTGAAATCAGAAGATTTGAACAGGATCCTGTCCAAAAAGATAGGATTCACCTGGATATTCATATGAAACCTTATTTCCCGGCTAAAAACTTCCTTATTAAAATGGATGGCCATAAAGGGGATCAGGGTAATGAATGGGATACAGAATATATGCAAAGCTAGTCTGCTATAAGCTGAAGAGCCGTGTTTATTCTATCTTAAAAATACACATTTAATAATAAAGAGGAGTTACAAGCAATCTGAAAGTTGGCGAGGTAAACTTGTTGAAATCAAAAAAAATTCAGATTACTTTTTCCTTGATTTATATCAAAAAAACACAATCTACCTCATTTTGCGACGGAAAGGATTCTCTTTATGTTCCCATACAAAAGGGAGCCTGGACGCTGCTTGCTGGAGTGTATTGTATTTCAAATATTTTTAATCATTAAATTTTTAACATTATGTCATTTAAAGCAAAGCTAAAAGTAGCAGGGAAAGAGTATAATATACTTAAAGTTAGCTACGGATTATTTCAGGAAACTGATGCAACAGGAAGACCTTCTACCGTTACAAGAGGAGGTAAAATTAAGATTGTTTTGGAAGGAACAGGGGCTACAGACCTTTTCGAGTGGATGACCAACTCTTTTGAAAGAAAGGACGGAAGTATTGTATTTGCTAAACGAGATAGCGATGCAACGCTTAAGGAATTGAAATTTACGGAAGGGTATTTGGTAAGCCACAATGAAGATTTTGATTCTACAGGGGATAACCCATTGACTGAAGCCTTTACAATTTCAGCCAGAAAGATAGAACTTGGAACCGGGGCTTACGAAAATGAATGGGTATAAACCTTGAGTATAAACAGTAGTAACATCTGTTTACTACTGTTTACCTTTTATGATCAAAACATTTTTATTCACTTAAATCATAATCTTATATTATGTCATTTTTATCCAAATTAGAACTGGATGGTATTACTTACAACATCCTTGAGTGTAAATATAGTTTTACTCAATCTACAGATACTACTGGGAAACCCGAGGGAATACCACAAGGAGGAGAGATCAATATTACGATTGAAAGTACAGGAAATTCTGAACTTTTAGCATGGATGCTGGATCATAGCCAAACGAAAAATGGTAAAATTATTTTTTATCGTAGGGATGCTATCAGTAAACTTCAGGAACTGGTGTTTGAAAAAGCGTACTGCATTAGATTTAAAGAACATTTTAATGCTAATAGTAGCCAGCCATTGCAAATTGAAATAAGCATGATTGCCAAAAAGTTTGACCTTAATGGTGCAACTCATGATAAGATGTGGAAATAGCCACAATGAATTTGAGGAAATTATCTATTATAAACTGGACTTACATGCCGGTTTAATTTCTTTAGAAGTAAAAAATAAAATCTCAAGTAATTTATTATGTTTAATAGAACATACACCGATTTAAAGCCCAATAGATCATCAAATATTTCCAATGATCCTGATCCGGCACAAAATTCAATTTTATCAACCACAAGTACTATTCTGAAAGAAAAAGAAAGTCCTTTGGTATACTGTTCATTAATGTTGGACGGAAAACCATTTCTTGATAAATCAAGTTTCTCCCTGGAACTGAATCAGCTTACCAATGATCATGATTCTTTTAATATAATAGTGTCTGATGATGCATTGGATAGCTTTGAAGGATATGTAATGGAGAATTCTAAAAATATTCTTGGAAAAGACGTTACCATTTATTTCCATCGTTTTGGAATTATACAGCAGTCTTTTACAGGCCTTATTACTAATGTTAAAAATAAAAAAGAAAATGGATACGGGAAGCTTTATATCACTGGAAATGCTCCGACTATTCTTCTGGAGAACGGGAAAGCCTGCCAGAGTTTTGAGAATAAAACACTTGAAGATATTGTAAAGGAGGCTACAAAAGAGCATGAGGACATAACAATGCTTGTTGAAAACCTCAATACCCAATATACTTTACCTTACACTGTACAATACAAGGAATCTGATTACCAGTTTATCAAAAGACTGGCGTCACGTTATGGAGAATACTTTTATTATAGTGGACACCAGGTGATATTTGGTAATAAAATACAACCTACCGTTAAGCTCGAAGAAAATATTGATCTTATTGAGGTGGAATTTGAAATAGGTATTAAACCTCAGGATTTTGGTTTCGCGGTTTACGATGCTAATAAGGGAATAAAGACAGAGGCTAAGTCTTCTTCAATTCGTTCACAATATAAAGAAAATCACCTTCAAACCACCGCTATTAATGCTTCGAAAAATGTATACAAAAAGGAGCAGCAAATGCTATTTAATCATAGTGGTATTTCAGTTGCCACTGAAAAAGAACTTACTGAGGCTGTAAAAAAGGAGAAGGAATCAAGAGAAAATCTGGTTTCGGTAAGAGGAAAAAGTAAGGATCCCGGGGTAAGAATAGGGGGGCAAGTTCAGTTAATTGATATTAACGGAAAGGCAATGGAGACTTATCGTATTATAGAGATTATTCATTATCATGATGGGAATATTTATTATAATGAATTTGAAGGCATTCCGGACCTGTACAATGCTCCATATCTGGATGGTGAAGCAGTTCCAATAGGAGAGCAGCAATCAGCAAGGGTAGTTGATAATAATGATCCTTTGGGAGCGGGAAGAGTAAGGGTTCAGTTTCCATGGCAGGAAAATAAAGGAAGTGTTTCTCCATGGCTTAGATTGGTTCAGCCTAATGGTGGCAGTGGAAAAGGGTTTCATTTTATACCAGAGAATGGAGAGGAAGTTGCAGTAGCGTTTGAAAGTGACAATGCTGAAAAACCATATGTAATTGGAAGTCAATATAATGGAGCTGAAAAGAGCGGTTATGCTACAGAAGATAATAATAATAAAGTCATCCAGACCCGCAGCGGATCACGTGTTTTATTCAATGATAAAGATGGAAGTGTAAACATAAATGATTCTGGGAACAATTCTGTTGTATTTGATGGACTTGGAAATATAACGATAACGGCTCTCAATAGTATTAGCATAATTGCGGGTCAGGAAATAATATTATCAGCTGGCGCTAAAATCAGCTCGACTTCGGTTAACCTTGAACAGACTATTTCAGAAAATATAGATATAACTGCTAAACAGATTAATACCGAAGCTTCCAATGGAATTAAGATGGATACAAAAGAACTTGCTTTGAACGCAAAAGAGAAATTGATGATGCACTCAGATAAAGAAGCAATTGTCAATGCGCAATCTCAGGTGGGCATTAAAGGAAGTAAAATCAACATGGATAATAAACCTGAAGATGCTGGAAAAAATAAGAAGTCCGAAAATTCACGCAGTAATAGTGACAAATCGCAATCTGCTATCAAAACCGCATGCGGTGCAGCTAACACGGCTTTAGATCAGAAAGCAATTAAAGACCTAAAAGATGATGCAAAATATGCCATAGACAAAACACTTGCTCTTGGTAGCTTATTAGTTTCTATTGAAGGTGTACGTCCAAAAACTACAACTACAACTCAGACTACAACTCAAACTCCAAGTGAAACTATAACTCAGACTACAACTCAAACTCAAAATCAAACCTGAAAAGATAATAAACAAAAAATCTAGGTAAAGATAATACCAGGTAAAACAGAAAACTATGCTAAAAGATACTGTAAATAGGTTTTTTATTATAAGAGAATTAAGTTCATAGGCAAATATAAGCCACATAAATTTTTAAAGCTATGACACAAATAATCACAGAAAATTCTTCTTTGTCTTGTGACAAAGGAGTCGCGCCCTCAAATCTGAAAGTGACAAGTAACGTTTTTTATAAAGCAGATAATAAATTGATCGCGACAGAACAGGATAAGCAGCCAGTAGTTAATATTCCCCCTTTTGGACTTTGCTTGGTTACAAGAATCGCTTGTGTCCCTAGCATTACGAAATGGGATAATACGGCCGAGGATACATGTATCAATACCCAAAAAGTCCTTACTGAAAAAAGTAAATGCTCATGCTCTATAGGGGGAATAATATCAGTAATAGACAAAGGACATGGTGAAGAACATGCTATTGTCAATATGGATATTAAGCCTCAGGGTGCTGGAAAGGAAGATAATAAACTCGAAAAATCAAGTAGCAATAATGACCAATCAAAATCTGTTAACAAACCCTCATGCGCTGCGACTAAACCGATTTTAGATGATAAAGCAATTAAAGAGCTAAAACAAGATACCAAAGATTTCTTAGATAGATTACTTTCTTTAGGTAATTTATTAGTTAGTGTTGAAAAAGTACGTCCAAAAACACAAACGCAAACTTCAATTCAAACTACCTCCCAAACCGCAAGTGGAGCTACAGCTGGAACTACAACTACAACTACAACAGAAACTATTTCTAAAAGTAAGGAACAAAAAGATAATACAAAGTAATAAACATAAAAACTAAAGAATAATGTAAATACGCTCTTGATAAGGAATTAAGTTTCGTACCGTAATATCTAAACCCCTTTAATTAAGTTATGCTAGAAATACTCACAGAAAATACTTATGAGTTTTGATATCTATTCTTTTACCATAATAAAATGTACTCCACTGGTAACCTAATTGGATAATGCAGCTGAAATATCACAATAGGAAATAACAAATTTCTTACAGATAAAAGTATTCGTGAATGCACTATGCCAAGGTTAATAAGTGATAGAAGATAAACAGGTTTTATTACGTTTTAGATATCTAGACCTGATTAAGTTCATTAGTCTGATATTGTTTAATCAGATTAGTATGCTTTTTAAAGCGATGATGCGAATTAGCGGCTTTTATGATAATGATGTACTAATTTTTCCAGTATAAATTTGAACTTGCAACTATTTTGAGACAAAATTTATATACTCTTTATGCTACATTTTTAGATGGATTAAACATTGGTTACATTTCCTAAAGCTGAAATCGAAGATTCGGCGAAGCCAATATCTTCTCAGAGTGTTGTAAAATGTTTCTATTTATTCAAACACAGAGTTTTTAGCATGGTTTCTAGTTTCATATTTATTTTGATAAATAAGTTCCGGTTTTAATGTCATGAAAAACTTTCTGGTACAGCATTATCATAACAATTTCTTGTTCCACTAATACTTCGGGGAATGTTTTTTCTGACTATTGACGTAAATTCTGTGCAGGCATCCTGTATCCCTCAGAAAGTGCGTGATAAACAGGGGACGCGGTGAAAAACATAAAATAGAATAAGTAAGTACCGGATCTTTAAATATCAAATTGAATATTAATTGATTAGTTAAAATATTATATTTTTTTAGTGATAATACGACAGCACTCCAATGGGATTTTAAATAAGAACTATTTACATTTGTTTCACAAACCTATGTAGTAGTTCTTTTCTGTAGTATAACGGTGCTTCTTGTTTTTGTATAAACAAAACAATTGTATGTTTTCATACATGAAAAAACCCGGCAAATACTTAATAAGAACATCATCTGTTATTTAACAGATGATCTTAGGCGTTGCTATTATGTGTCTTTATTAAACAGATGTATAATATATCTTTCTTTCTATGGAAGTAAACTTAATACCATGACAAAACTATAACCTAAGGGAATTTTATTCAACTTTTTAAAAAAAGAGTAGTATGATAATAAACGAAGATTTGCTTTTGTCCAAAGGAGAAATCAGATATTACAAACCAAATCAATTGATTTTTTGTGAGAATGAATTTCCTTTTTATTACTATCAGATAATAGAGGGTAATGTAAAACTAAACAGTTACAAGGAAGAAGGGAAAGAGTTTATCCATAGTATATTGTCAGATGGACAAAACTTTGGAGAGTATGCAATTTTTGCTGATAAACCCTATCCGATGAATGCTGAAACGGTGACCAAAAGTACTATTGTAAGACTTCCCAAACAGATTTTTTTAGATGTAGTAGGACAAAGGCCTGAGCTATTGTCACGCATAGTGAGAAGTCTTTCTCAAGGCATGTACTATGAATGTGTTATGAAAAAATATCTTACTTCATTGAGTCCTGTTGTTAAAATCAGAGGATTGCTTGATTATTTGAAAAGCTCTCAGAATAAAAATTTTTTATACTCTTTTAAAATTCCGCTAACAAGAAATCAGATGGGTTGCCTGACAGGACTTTGTGAAGAAACTGTCATAAGAACTATTAAAAAAATGGAAAAAGAGAAGATTGTTAGTATCAGAAACGGAAAAATTTTTTATTGACTTCGAAATATAAAAGTATAACAAGCCAACTGAACGCTAAACAATAAATTATGAAAAATTGGAGAAATAGTATTGAACAATATATTGCACAGGCAGATGATCGATGGAATGCTCTTCCTGTGTTACGCCAAAATATATATATCAAAATCATTTTAGCAGCATATACCTTAATGACTGTTATAACAGCAGTAAGTATTTGTTCATCGAGGACTAACGGGAGCAATCGGTTAATGGTAGATGGTATTAATGGTTTCATCGATGTAGTTACTTGTGAGAACTGTCAGACATTAGATTCTGAAAACCACCCCAATCAGAAAACAAAGAAATGAAAATTGTCAGTAAAAGTACTATTTGAATAATCTAAGTTTTTTAGTGGATCGACGGAAAGCCAGAAGAAACCTAAATCCTAAATAGGTGCCGATTTTTAAATTGATATATGAAATACTAGTGATATAAGCTATATTTTATACAAAACACAACGAGCATATAGCTCGCTGTGCTTTTGAAATGCTAAAGAGAAGTCGTGTAATAACCACGATAATGCCCCCCTTCTATTGCATATAATGATTAGTTTTGAGGAATTTCAAACAAGTTGTTAGGACAATCACTTCCGCTTAGATCAAATAACGTCTCAGTACCCATACCAACATTAGCTGTACAGATATCATCTCCTGTATCACTACAAGAGATATGTGTATTTTGACATTCTACGGGTTCACCTGGTCTAAAAACATAGCCGTCTTTTACTGCTTTATTAGATGTTTTACTCAGGTTTGTTGCAAATGCTGTTCCGGCACTTAAAATAACAAGTGCTACGGGAAAAATGAACTTTCTAATTGTTTTCATGTTAATAAATATTATGTTATGCCTACTCTTTATCGGGTTTTCGGCTTTCCCCGTTGAAACTGTTTGTTAAGGTTTGCGCAATACGATAACGTACAATCTCCCTACCTGCCAATACATAGAAGTATCGATCAGTGACAAGCATTTGAGATAGCTTTCTATCCTGCCGGTGTTGTAGATAAAAGCTGCCCCAGTATTCTGAAGGATTGGTCTTGTAGACATCAATAATATCGTTTTTTTGCCATAAGTCACGGGATTCATAACGACCCATCGAAGCAGACTGAATAAATAGTAACCCACGATATACATATGAATTACGATTAATAGTTAGTGGACTTCCTATCATTTTTTTACTTCCGTCACTGAGTTGAGTAATCTGAAGTCTTGAATGGCTGACAGTGTCAATGGTTTTCTTGATAAGTATATTTTGAAAATTTCTATCTGAAGAAATAATCTGGTTGCGATAGCTGTAAATATAGAATAATCTGCTATTCCTATCATCATAAAGTAGTTTTCCATCATATCAAATGTTCCATCTATTTGCTTTTCTAGTATTTCCGTATTAAGATTAACTCTTGGGATTTTAGCTGTTTTAAGATTTCCTAAAACTAATGACTTGGTTTTATTGCTTTTGGTTCTGAATGCAAACAAATCAGGTGATAAAATAATGAGTTGATCGAAATATACATCCTGATAACTGATCTGATATACCTTTCCACTGAGGTCTTTTTGTTGAGAACGGTAAATAACTGGAACACTACCATCATGCATATAAATATGGTCTTCAGTAACAATAGTTTTTATAGCCCGATAAATGTGGGGTTGGTCTGGTATTAGTTTTATTGTGTCTACTTTCGTTAAATCTTTTTTTATACTTAGAAGTAAAAATGGAGAGGTAGTGTTTGCAAGAAATAATTTATCCTTTGAAGAACCTGCAAAATAATATGAGTTATATTTTAAATCATAGGCTTTTTCTTCGATAATAGGATGATGAGGGAATCTTCTAACAAAATTATTCTGTTTCTTCATAATGTTTTCTGATGAATAGAAAAGATAGATCACCAAGAGAATATTAAATCCAATAACAGAGAGCATAATGATACCAAATTTTAAAAAATGGCTTTTCTGTTTTTCAATAATAATGATGTTTACAGCTGATAAGACGATACAAATAATGTTGAATATTAAATGTTCTGTCCAGCCCATTTTCTCCAGAATTCCCCCACAAGAACATGGGACAAAATCACTGTAATTCAAAATGAGATAAATATAGACTGTAAAAGCGGTCATAATTCCTAGCGAAGCATATAATCCAATAAGTCGAATTTTCGGAATCGTTAAAAAGACAACAATTATAAGTTCCATAATTATTACACCGTAGGAAGCAAAACCTGCATAAGCGCTTAATAGGGGAGATTGTGCTATCTGGACCTGGAAATTCTCAAAATCCAATATCTTGCTGATACTTGCGTAACAAAAAAGTAGAATAAAAAAGTATGAGATAAGCAGAACAACGAAATAAGTCCATTTTTTCATAATGCTAATTTTAATATTATTAACCTATTTGGATTAATTTCCAGGTAATTTTCATGCCGCAATAATCTGGCATTTTGCTTCCTTTGGATACTGGGCAGATGGTTTTAAAATTTCCTGTTGTCTCCCAGATTCCACTTTTTGGACAAGGTGAACTGTGATACAGGTAATGATTAAGTTTTGGAAAATCATATCCTTGCTATTGAATGATCCGCCAGTCATGTGTGTCCTTTACAGGAGGGTCATCGTGTGAGATAAGAGAATCTTGTCTTAACGTATCTCGCTCTTTTTTAGCCTGATTTTCTTTTTTATTTGTATGTGAAATCTGATTTTCATCGCGATCATCATTCTGTACACAGCTTAAAGTTATTAAGCTTAAAAATGTTAGAATTATAAATGGGATGTACTTTTTCATTTTGTTGATTTTAAGTTAATCCCGGCCGGTTAAATTTTTTTCGAATTCGTAAGCCAAAGGTATTTTGAATAGCCGCCAAAAAAAATCTTTATAGGGCAAGCTTTACAAAGCAAGACGTCGTGATTTATAAACTAAGACAAATAAAAAAGCATGTAAAACTCTTTATTAATTAGAATATTTATTTTTAACTTAATTATTGTTGTGTGATCGTTAATTGAAAGGTTTAATTTGACGTTTTTTGGCTAAATTTGAAATAGTTACTGCGGTAAAAAACAAATACTATGACGGCATCTACTTTTTTATTACTGATATTTTCTTTCTTTACGGTAAATGTATTTCATGCTGAAAATAGGAATGAAGATTATATTGAGATTAGAAGTAGGTATGAAAACTTTGAAAAAGAAGATTCGGCGGCATTTAAATACATTAATAAATATATCCAAAAGGCTAAATCTGAATCAGATTTTGTGCATCTTGTCCAGGGATACAAAGATGCTGTATATTATACATCATCTCATTACAATAAACTCGCATATGCTGATAGTACTATATTTGCAGCTCTACGATCACAGAAAGATGAGTTAATCAGTGACTCCTATCTAGGAAAAGGTATTTTCTATTATTTTACACTTAAAAAATATGAACCAGCTTTATCTGAATACCTGAAAGCTTATGAATATTCAGCAGGTATCAAAGATGAATATCTCCAGAATAAAATTATTTATCATTTAGCAGTAGTTAAAAGTTATTTGGGATATCATGATGAAGCTTTGGAGTTGTTTCAAAAATGTTTGTTATTCTTCGAACTGAAGACTAAGCAAAAAGATCATCCTAATAATCTCTTCAATTATAATAAAGGTTACTATAATTCGCTTCATCAATTGGTGATTTGTTATCGAAACCTCAAAAAATACAACACTGCGGAAAAGCTAACTAATTTAGGATTAAAGAAGTTGGGTGGAGTGGATGATTTCCCTCTGGAAAAAAGCTATTTATTAAAATGTAGAGGTATTTTACAATATCATCGTCAAAATTATGAAGGTTCCGTCAATGATCTTACTAGAGCGCTTCCGGAAATAAGAAAATCAAAAGATTTTTCTTGGGAATCGGTTATTTATTACTACTTAGGTAAGAATTATATGTTGGCTGATAAGGAAAAAGGATTAAGGTATTTGAAGAAAGTTGATTCCATATTTAACAAACAGAATTTTATTTTGCCAGAATTACGAACAACCTATGAGGATCTAATCAACTACTATTCAGAAAAGGGAAATATTAAAGAACAGCTTTATTATACTAATCAACTTATAAGAGTGGATAATTTAATAGGAGAAAATTTCACTTACCTAACGTCGAAAATCCATCGCGAATATGATACGAAATCTCTTTTGGAGAACAAAGGGAATTTAGAAAGAATGAGTTTCAGAAGGATGATTTATAGTATTGCGCTTGTTGTCCTTATGTTGCTTTTTTTTATTCTGTTTATTTTTCATTATCTGAAAGAGAAAAAAATAAAAAACAGGTATCAGGAACTTCAGGAAAAGTTGTCAAGTAGTCAAAACTCTAATTTATTTAAACCCTCCTCTAGTCCTAGAGTGGGTGTTTTGAAAACCACTCTCACTGATGATATTTATAATCATATAGCTGCAAAATTGATCACTTTTGAGGATGAAAATAATTTTACAAAGAAGGGCTTAACTTTAAGTTCGTTGGCCTCAAAAATAAATACAAATACGTCTTATCTTTCAATCTTTATCAATGAAAATAAAGAAAAGAATTTTAAGACTTACATTAATGGACTTAGGATATCTTATATAACGAAATTACTCAATACTGATAGGAAATTTCTACATTATACTATTGAGGCTCTGGCAGAAGAGGCGGGAGTGTCTACACGTCAGCATTTTTCAGATTTATTTTATGAAGCCAATGGACTAAGACCTAAAGATTTCATACGAAAGAAAAAAGAAGAACTTGATATGAATCAATAGATAGATTTGTAAAGACAAATCTTCGTAATTTTTCTGAAAAAAGACATGCTAACAAAGACATTTTTTAGAAAAATATCAAAACTTCGAGAGGGTTTAGATGTACAGATTCTTGTAATCACTAAAGAACAAAAAGGAACAATTTTATCTTCGGAACTGATATTGTTAAAAATTGACAGTGTTATAAGGGATTTAAAAAAAATATTAAAAGAATTCACCTTTGAAACCATAGCTGATGAAGTTCACTTTTTTAAAGATCATAAACCTTATTTTATCTCAAGATATATTTATTATTCAAGAATATTACATATTGAAACTTCGAAGCCTGTATGTCTTCAAAATAAAA
>NZ_JAGGPT010000022.1 GCF_018613715.1 Chryseobacterium sp. ISL-6
AACTTTTTTTAGGACGAGTCATCTGTACAAAATAGTATCAGGTTACATTCTTACCTGAGTTAAATGAATACAGGTTAGCGTATTTTTTTCTAATCATACATAATGTCTTCTTTCTCTCAATAGTAAAAAAAAATATTTAAATAATTGATTACAAGAGGGTTATTTATTGTGGCGATTTTTTCAGAGCTCTGAAAAAGTGGGTTGTTTGTAACGGCAAGATGTGTCTTTGTACGTACAAACTTTTCAAGTTGTACCACAAAGACGATCTTGCCTTTTTTGCAAAAAGGAGGAAAAACTTCGGAACTCATTTTTTATTTTTTGAAATCTTAAAAAGGATTCAAATTAACTCAGTATATTCTTTTTTAATCTTTGGAAATTCTATATGATTTTACACTCTTACAATTTACCCTTGAATTACCAAATATTTGTATCTTAATTAACTTTAATAGGCTAAACCGTTTTATTTGTTAGGTATCAAAAATTAAATTATGGAGAAAACAATACAGGAGACAACAAAAATTCAGAAATCCGGACAAACTGAAAAGAAGAAACACAGTAATGGTAAAGCAAGAAAAAGACTATCAGATAAAGATTTACATTTATTGTTTGGACTTTCCGGAGGAATTTGTGCATATTGTAAAAAGCCATTTATTGATATGGCCACTTTACAAATAACAGTTCATCAAGCTCATGTTATAGCTAGAGATAATAAAAATCTCAAAAGTTACAGAGATATACCATATGAACTTAAAGATAGATTTGAAAATATGTTTTTATTGCATCCCACTTGCCATAAGGAAACGGAAAATTTTGAGTTGGAAGAGCTGCAGTTCATTAAGAAAAACCATGAAAAACATATAAGAGATACATTAAATGGGGTGTATAATCCTTATCCAGTAGGAAACGGTAAATATTTGAAATATCCACATGTTGTTTATGAACAAATGAAAAGGCCTTTTAATAAACTAAATGCTTATCTAAATCTTCTGCTATTTGGAGGTTGTATAGTGATATTTATACTACTTTTTATATTTGTTCTCCATGATGATCAGTACCTAAATATTGGACTATTGCTAGGTATATTTACTATTTTCTTTATTTTTGCTATAGTAATGACGATTAAGTCTTTAAAGGAGAAGCCAAGTAAGATTGTCCATGAAGCAGAATGTATTTTTGCAGGGTGCAATGGTAAGGTCTTAATTCGACGACAATCGATATTCGATACATTTGCTAAGAGGAATCTTCCTGCTACCGGAATGGGTGTTTGTAACTTTGATATTACACATACTTTTACTGTGCCACAGGATTTAAAATTATCAAACCGTGGAGATTATCATCAATTTATACTTTAAGATTTAAGTTTTTCTATTATACCTTTCATCCGCTGCTTTTAATAAGCTTTCCTCTTTGTTTTTGAAATCCGAAAGAGTTTTTGTAAATGATTTTTTATCATCTCCTTCTAAATATTCAGAAATAGTCTGAGCATTCTGTGTTTGGAATCTTATAGCATCTTTTATTTGATGTATTATTCACCCTTATTTCTATTCCACTCTTCAATTTGGATACTTGAGATTAAAAATTGAATTTCTTTTTTATTGTATTTTTCAATAAGTTTTTCGAGAACTTCAGGATGTTCACCTTTAGCGAGATAAATCCATATATTCGTATCAAGGATAAGTGTTACCATTGTAGGTTTTGTATTATAATATTCCATAATTTACGTATTATGGCAATCTGATTTATTTAACTCTCGTAAGCAATTTTTTCTATCAATTTCAAATGATCATATCTTTTATTTGTATGATTAACTAACAATTTAGATAAAAGATTTCTTTAGTCCAAATGGCTTGTCTTCATTCATTTCGATGACTTGCTCTCGCAAAGGTGCACACCTATATTCCTTCTTTTTTTTATCGACTTTAGTCTGAGATGCCATTATATTCAAAAAAATGACCTGTATCTAGCTGTAATAAATTTCTTCCCAAAAAACAAATCCCCAATTTAAGCCGGGATATATTTATCCTTCAATTTTATATTCCATAATATCAAGATCGAAATCATATAATTCTTTTGGATGTACTCCTAATGCGATAGCAAACTTCGAAATTGTTTTTAGAGTTAAATTAATTTTACCTGACTCATATTTACTTATATCAGCACTATCAATTCCAGTTATCAATCCTAATGTTTCTTGAGTCAAAGCTTTTTGTTTTCTTATTACCTTAATTCTTTTTCCAATACCAATTGTGAGATCCTTTAAAATGTCCATCGTAGCTTTATTTAAAGCAATGTGCAATAAATTGATAATAATTCTATTGGGATATATCCCAAGTATAAAATATTTTGTTATATTTGTAAGACAAGTTACAGTAGTGTAACTTTGCGATAGTTCAAAGAAATATAGAAGCTATTGCTTAGATTCTCGACTAGAAAACTGGCACTTTTCAAAAAGCGACGAGTTGATAAGTAAATGTGCCCACGACTTCGGCGTGGGCTCACTTATCGTTGCTTGGTATGCCAGTACCACTAGTCGGTAAGTTGAGTTCCACGCCTTTTTTTTGGCAGATTATAGTAATTGAGTATTTTCAATGATGTAGCGAATTCATCTTAAAAATCTAAGCAGTTCTTCCTGTAATAACTTAGATAAAATCCGCTGCTTATGAAAAGAACAGACTCTTTGCCCAGAAAGTTGACCAATCTTCAGTTGTACGAACTGCTGAAAAAAGGTAATCCTGCATCTCTCGAACATCTTCATTTACGCTACAAAAGACTTCTTTTCTGGCTTGGATGGCAGGTGCTTAAGGATGATTTTGTCGTGGACACTATTGTTCAGGATACCTTCCTCAAATTGTGGCTGCACCGCGACACCATTGAAACGCCTAATCATATTACGGGCTTTTTACGGTTTGTTATGAAAAGGGATTGTATAGCATATGTCACTGCTCCCCGGAATAAATTCACCCGCTTAATGGCCTCTCTTGACAGTTTTGAGAATTATCAGGAGTATCTTGCAGGTTACGACCCTTTGAAAGATAAGGAGTATTTACATAGCCAGGAATCCGATCAAAAGAGATTCGATGAAATCACAAAGGTTTTACCCGTTCTGAACCCTAAAAGAAAACACCTGATTGAACTTTGCTTGGAATATGGCTTCCAATACAAACCCATCGCGGAGGCTATGGGGAGCAGCGTGACAGGCATCAGCACTGAGGTGAGCAAAGCTATAGATGAGCTTAGGAAAATTCTTAAGGTAACAACTTTTGAGCAACCACAGGAAAAAACTGTTGATAAAGAAGAGCAGTCAGAAAAACTCAGCAGTCAACAGCTCGAGATTATTAAAAGAAGGTTTGAGCATAAATCTTCGTTTGCTGTAATTGCAAAAGAACTCAAACTACCGGAAAAAGAAGTCCATAGGGAATTTTTGTACGCCTATCAGCATCTGCAAAATAAAAACCGATCTGAAATACTACTTTAATATGAAAAAGTCTACGATAACACTGACCCGAAAAATTCAGCTGCTGATTGATGTTCCATCTAATGATAAAAACCAGATGTGGGAAAAACTCTATCGGTATCAGAACCGCTGTCTCCGGGCGGCTAATCTGATTGTTTCTCATCTGTATGTACAGGAAATGATCAAGGATTTCTTTTACCTCACCGAAGAGATCCAATATAAATTAGCTGATGAAAAAAAAGATGAAATGGGAATCTTCAACCGTTCGAAAACAAACACCACGGCACGCCTGGTCTTTGACCGTTTCAAGGGAGAAATTCCGACCGACATTCTAGGATGCCTGAACAATACGATTCAATCCACCTTTTCTAAAAACAAAGCCGACTATTGGCAGGGATCAAAATCATTAATGAACTTTAAAAAAGACATTCCCATTCCGCTTCCAGTCAAGTGTATCAGCAAAATGAAGTACGATCCTGAAAAAAAAGCGTTTAGCTTCAATATGTTTGCGATTCCGGTTAAAACGTATTTAGGAAGAGATTTCTCGGATAAACATTTGATCCTAGAACGCCTCTTAAGAGAAGAGATCAAGCTATACAATTCACAGGTACAACTGAAAGACGGTAAGATCTTTTGGCAGGCCGTCTTTGAATTTGAAAAAGAAGACCACTGTTTAAAACCCGAAATCATTGCTGAAGCATCCCTGTCGTTAGAACATCCTATCGTGGTAAAAGCCAACAATGTGCGAATGAATATTGGTTCGAAAGAGGAATTCCTATACCGCAGGTTGGCGATCCAAGCCAGTAATAAAAGGATTCGAGCTGGAGTTGCTTATTCCCGTTCCGGAAATGGAATCAAACGGAAACAGAAGGCACTACAAAAAACAGAGAATCTGGAAAACCGTTTTGTCAGTCATCATCTTCACTTGTACAGCCGGATGCTGATTGATTTCTGCATCCGGCAGCAGGCGGGCACTCTGATTCTTAAAGATCAGGAAGACAAAATCGGGATTGCAAAAGAACAGGAATTTGTGCTGCGCAACTGGAGTTATTATGAATTGCAGACCAAGATAAAATACAAAGCAGAAAAAGCCGGTATCGAATTGATCATCGGATAGCTAAAAAAATGAGGGTGCTTGTAAACCCGTAGGGTGAGGTCTTGAACACTCACTAAATACCGGAACTAAATACGTTTCCGGTGTATACAACGGCGTGGGTTTCTTTTTTCTTCAAAATGAAGAAAGCATAATCAAAATAGCAAGTGTTGCAAATAGGGAAATCCTACAACATAAAAGGTGTTATCACTCAATCTAGCAAGATTGCTTGCTTGATTGGTTGCTTCTCTACTTTCTCGATCTCTTGCTTGATTGCTTGATTGCTATCAATTAAAGAAATTACTCTGCAATAAGTTCCGGATTTCAAAGTTTTTTTCTCTTTCTTTTATTTTGAATTGGAATATCCTCAGCCTCATAATTTTTACTGTTATTACCGAATTGTAACAAAGAGAAAAGCTGATTGACCATTTCATTGTCTTTAAAAATCTCACTTAAGGCTGAAAATGGAACCGTATTTTCTTGTGAAATTTTCTGTGCTATTTTTCCCATTTCCGATATGAGCTTTTGCCTATCTCTTATGTCTGGGTGTGGACTTCTAAATCTTGAAAATTTGATCTCCTTCTCAACAATATTAATAACAGAATCCAGATATTTTTTCTTTTCAGAAGCAAAAACTGCCGGGTTGGTCAATAATACAGCGTTTTTGTTTTTGAATAGTTGTACTTGCTTTTTTAGATCATCAACCTTTGTATTAAGATCAGTAATTTGTTTTGCCTTAGATTCCAACTCTCTTTTATTTTTCAGAATTGTGCTTTTGTAAGTTCGAAATGCTGTTTCATAATTCTCAATGGTCTTGTCAGTCTTAATTTTTTTAAAACCTAAAAAATCATTTTCCTTGACTACCAGTCCCTCCGATTTTTTCGAACCCAGTTCAGATTTCATTATGTCATACCTTTCTTCCAAAACTTTGAGATCTTCTTCTTTCTGCTGAATCTTAAACTCAATGGCTTCCAATCTTCCTCTGGAACCGGAAATCCCTCTTTCCATACTTAAGCATTCAGCTGTCAGATCCTGCATTTTTGCATAATGGAAGGATTGGTGTTTAAGTGTTTTTCCTGTTTTTAGATCCTGCCAGTCTGCTACCAAATGAGCGTGGTAATTTGGTTTCCATTCTTTCGTGTCTTTATCAGTGTGTCCTTCATCTTTGTGAATGGCAATCTGAAAAACACGGATATCCAATTCTTCTTCCAGTCTTTTGGCTAAGTTTTGTAGTTCCAGCATAGTTGTGTTCTCTTTAATTACAACGACCGCTTCCCGAACAGGCATTGCATTCTTCTGTAATTTTCTTCCGGACTTTTCTTTGCAATACGCTTCGATCTTTTGGATTCGGTCAGCTATTTTCTGTTCCATCCAATATTCATTCTTTGGCGTCAGATCTTTCCGGATGTAATCAAAAGTTTTCTTCCTGAAATTGTGGGTTTCAGAATCCGACTTAACAGCTTTGAAATTAATAGAGGTCTTCATTGCTTTTACATCTTTAAAGTTTTACACTTTTATTGTTTTATGCTTTTAAATTTTTGCTGTAGTTATATTACTCGGCATTACTTTTTACCTGTGTTTATTTAAACACCTTGGATAAAAATGCCAGTGTTTTTACACTGGTCAATAAAGCCAACCTGATATTATTTTACTCAGGTCAAAAGCCTCGCAGAGCGTATTAGAAACTTTGTTAGGACCGCAGGGAGTTTCAAAGTTGCGAATGCGCTCCTAACTTTTGCGGATAGTTGTAAAAATATACCACGCGCTTTATCATCTTTTCCTCTTATTTTCCTTTGTAATTTTTCCTGTCCTTTTAATTGTTTGTTTTATTATTTGGTTTTCTGATTCATTTGGCTGGTTTGATTTTCCGAGGAATTATTGTGCTTATTTTATCTAATAGAAATATTTCCGTTTTCGACGATAGGAGAAAACCAAAAATCCCAATTTTACAATCAGCATACACGCTTATTGTAAACTTTGGGTACTTTTTGCACTAACACCCTACCATATATCACCTGCGTTTATTTTACTCACCTTCTCCTAAGTTTTACCTGTCTTTCAGGCGATAGATTTTTGTGAATCATCCAATCATTTAAGTCTTTGAAATCTGAATACAAAATCCGACAATCTTCTGCATTTTGGTTTTCATTTTTAATGATTTGAATGGCACGACTTCCAGCTTCATCATTGTCAAAATAAAGCTCGATGTTTTCATAATTATCGAGTGAGTTTTTAATATTAGAAATCATCGAAACGGAATTCAAAATGATGTAATCCGAAGGTTCTTTTTCTAAAAATTTCTCTACATTTTTAAAGGAAAGAAAATCGAAAAAGCCCTCGAATACCCGAAGCGAATCCGAATCACTTTTGATGGTTGAAATATCTTTTTTGCCTAAACAAATTTTTGAGTATTTATTGCGAATTTCGTAACCACTAGAATTATTTTTGAAACTAATTCCGAAATAGTTTTTATCATTGATCTGATAATGAATTTCTTTTAAGAATTGAATTTGATTTTCTACTTTTCTTTCATTTAAATATTCTAAAAGTGCTGGATGTTGCACGTCTATAATTTCAGTTATCTGATAATTTTTAGAAAGATTCTCTAATTTCTGATTGGAAATATTTTGATTTTGAAAAGAAGAAAAATTCTGATCTTCTGCCCAAATTAAAACTTCATTTACCGAAGTATTCAAATATTTCTTCATAAAAGCAGTATTGTTCCCACCGATCCCTTCTGAAAATAAGTACCAATAATTAAGTTTTTTATTAATTTTAAATGAGGCCTCAGATTCGCTGGCAAAAGGACTCAGATACCAAGCTTCTTTTTCATTCTGTTTCGTGGGAAGGTGTCCGAGAGAAAGGAGGACTTCTTCCAACGATATGCTGTTAAATTGTTTGCAGTTCATTTTTGTAATTTTGTATTTGTTATATTTTAATTTTTTCAATTGATGGCTTATTTCTTTTTTATCTATCTCTAGTGTCTCCTGTCTTTTTTCTTCCGCAATAAGAAATAGGGAAAGGTTAAGAAATACGGTTTTGGATAAACAATTAAAACTGTTTATCTTTTATATTTAAGTGATTTTACTTCATGTAGAGCATTCATCAAATCAAAATGGTTTACCCTGTAGAATCTTCCTATTTGTTCCGCTTTGATGTTGCCTTTTAAAATGTGTGAGCGTACGGTCTGGTAATCGACCTTTAGAATGATTGAACATTCTTTGATGGAATAGAACTTCTTTTTCAGTTCGATTTCAGGTTCTTTTTTTAGGGAAATAACTAAGTCTTTTAGTTCCCCTAATTCGTCAAGAATAATTTGGAATGGGTTGGTTGTCTGCATAATCCTGTTATTTTAAATTTGCAGATAAAAGTGTGTGATTAAAAGGATTAATTATACAATTCTACTGAATTGTGTAGAGTTTAATGCTTGATATTAAACATTTTAGATAATTCTTTAAATATACTTTCTTCAAAATAAGTAGCTTTAACAAGGATGGCTCTTGAAAATGTTCCTTTATCAAAATTGGTATTATATTCGTTTTCCATTGCTTCCATGATTGTAGTATCTTGAAAGTCTGGATTGATAACGTGATTGTCTTTTAAGAATCGGTGTATTCTTATCAGTGAGGATTTTTGATCGACTAGTAGATTATGATTTTCATCGATAAATTTTTTAGCTTTCAAAAAGCCAAGAAAAACTTTTGCGCTGTTTTCCCCGATCATAATATCAGACAGTCGGATTTCTCTTTTTACCTTGCTATCCAATGCAAAGTACAAAAAAAGGGTAGTTGCAGCTCCCTTAAGAAAATTTTCTTGAAGCTTCATTAAATTGCTTGAACTTAATTGTCTAGATGATTCCTTTTTGTATTGATCTAAGCAGTATTTAATTTTTTCATCAAAATTATGACTTCTGGATGAATCAATATCTTTAAAGTGGAAGCTGAAAAAGTTATCTAGCTTTTCGTAATCAATCAGAAACTCATGTTTCATTTTTTTCGTTAGAATCAATTGAGTGGCTTTATATTGGGCTTTTTTAATCCTGTCAGACAACATTTTTTGAATTTTATCACCCCTGATCCAATAATAGATCATCATAGGAAAACCTGCAAATTCTTCCCAAAAATTCCAACGTCCGTATAGTTTCTTTTGATCCATTCTCTAAATTAATGATTATTTAGTTGCAGAAATACTTTTCCATTATTTACTCTGAATTTTTCAAAGGAGCAATATCAATTTATAGATAGGTTAAGAAAAAAAGTAGGCAAACTCAAACTTATCTGCATTTTTTTAATATTTATCCAATATTGTAAACCTACCTAAAAAATACTGAATCATTTCGTTTAGGATTCGTATCTGTTTAATGGGTTGAAGTTTTGTAAATATTTAATTTTAGAAACTTAGAAAGAAATTCTAAAGATTTTTAAGATATGAATTACTACTAAATAGATAATAAATCTTTAAAGGGCTCTATTAATAAAAAATATATGTTTCTTAAATATTGTAGTGTCAAATTTTTTCTCACAACATAACTCAAAAGACATAAAAAAACCTCCTGATTATGGGCAAGAGGTGACCCAAATGTTTTCACAACGGAATAATCCTTATTGTGAATTGCTTCAAAATTATTGATACAAATATAAATTAAAAAACTTATAGTTTATTTACGGGAATCCATAATTTCAATAGTTTTTTAATTTATATTTTTATGTTATATAAAAAACGAAACAATTATGGAAAAAAATATATTAGGATTAGACTTGGGAACCAATTCAATTGGCTGGGCGTTGGTAAAAAAAAATATTGAAAACAAGCAAGGGGAAATTCTTGGGATGGGCTGTCGAATTATTCCGATGGATCAAAAAGTTCTTGGAGAATTTGGTGCAGGAAATTCTGTTTCACAAACATCTGCAAGAACAGATTACAGAGGTGTAAGAAGATTGCGAGAAAGATTTTTACTGCGCAGAGAGAGGCTTCATAGAGTTTTGAACGTTTTGAATTTCCTTCCTGAACATTATGTTTTACAAATTGATTTTGAGAAAAAAATCGGAAAATTTAAGGATGAAACCGAACCGAAGGTAGCTTATAATAATGAAGGATTTATTTTCAAAAATTCTTTTGAAGAAATGCTTGCAGATTTTAAAAATCATCAACCACAACTATTAGGCAATAACAAAAAAGTTCCTTACGATTGGACAATATATTATCTTCGTAAGAAAGCACTAACGCAAAAAATAGAAAAAGAAGAATTAACTTGGTTACTATTAAATTTTAATCAGAAACGTGGATATTATCAATTACGAGGCGAAGAAGAAGAGGAAAATCCGAATAAACTAGTAGAATTTTATTCTTTGAAAATTAAAAATGTTTTAGCTGATGAACCTCAAAGAGGAAAAAATGATATTTGGTACTCTTTGATATTAGAGAATGGATGGATTTATAGACGTCCAAGCAAAATCCCATTATTTGATTGGAAAGATAAAACAAGAGATTTCATTGTGACTTCTGATATTAATGACGATGGAACAATAAAAATTAACAAGGAAGGTCAAGAAGTCCGGAGTTTTCGGGTTCCAAAGGAAGATGATTGGGTATTAGTAAAAACAAAAACTGAAAAGGAAATCTATAAATCAAATAAGACCGTCGGAACATACATTTATGAAGCACTTCTTCAAAATCCGAAACAAAAAATTAAGGGAAAACTGGTTCGTACAATTGAAAGGAAATTCTATAAAGCTGAGCTGAAACTAATTTTAGAAAAACAGAAAGAGTTTCATACGGAATTACAAAATAATGAGTTTTACATTGATTGTGTGCGTGAATTATATCGAAATAATGAAGCTCATCAATTGACTTTAAGCAAAAAAGATTTTGTACATCTTTTTATGGAAGACATCATTTTTTATCAAAGACCTTTAAGAAGTCAGAAATCTTCTATTTCAAACTGTACATTAGAGTTTAGAAAATATAAAGATGAAAATGGAGTAGAGCATATTCAATATTTAAAAGCGATTCCAAAATCCAATCCTTATTATCAGGAATTCCGAATCTGGCAATGGATTTTTAATCTTAATATTTATAAAAAGGATAATGATGATAATATTACCAAAGAAATTTTAAACACAACCAAAGATTACGAAAATATATTTGAGTTTCTAAATAGCCGGAAAGAAGTTGACCAAAAAGCTTTATTAAAACATTTTAAGCTAAATGAAAAAACACATCGCTGGAATTTTGTAGAGGATAAAAAATATCCTTGCAACGAAACTAAAACAATGATTTTATCAAGGTTAGATAAAGTTGAAAATATTCCTGATGATTTCCTGACGAGAGAAATTGAACAAAATATTTGGCATATCATCTATTCCGTTAATGATAAAGTTGAATATGAAAAAGCTTTAATATCTTTTGCCAGTAAAAATAGTTTGCAAGAGATTTCTTTCCTTGAGGCATTTAAAAAAATTCCACCTTTTAAAAGCGAATACGGTTCTTTTTCCGAAAAAGCGATTAAGAAACTGTTACCTTTGATGCGGTTAGGAAAATGTTGGAATTATACCGATATCGATATATATTCAAAAGACAGAATTCAGAAGATCATCAATGGAGAATATGATGAAAATATCAAAGATAAAGTAAGGGAAAAGGCATTTCACCTGACGACTGAAAATGATTTTCAAGGTTTGCAATTGTGGCTGGCTCAATATATTGTTTACGGAAGGCATTCAGAAATTTCAATGATTGGAAAATGGAATTCAGCTGATGATTTGGAACATTTTTTAAAAGAGTTCAAGCAGCATTCGCTTCGTAATCCGATTGTTGAACAGGTGATTACAGAAACTTTACGGGTTGTAAAAGATATTTGGCTGAAATACGGAAATGGAGTAAAAGATTTTTTTAACGAAATTCATATCGAGTTAGGAAGAGAAATGAAACTTCCCGCTAAAGAAAGAGAGAAGTTAACTAGACAAATTTCTGAAAATGAAAATACCAATCTCCGTATCAAAGCTTTATTGGTTGAAATGATGAATGATCATTCGGTTGAAAATGTTCGGCTGTATTCTCCGATGCAACAGGAAATTTTGAAAATTTATGAAGATGGAGTGTTGAATTCAGGTATTGAAATTGAAGATGAATATTTGAAAATCAGTAAAATCGCACAGCCATCTTTGTCAGATTTAAAAAGATATAAACTTTGGCTAGAACAGAAATATAAATCGCCTTACACGGGGCAAATAATTCCTTTAAATAAACTGTTCACACCAGAATATGAAATTGAGCATATCATCCCGCAAAGTCGATATTTTGATGATAGCTTCAGCAATAAAATCATTTGTGAATCTGCCGTTAATAAACTGAAGGATAATTATATCGGACTTGGATTTATTAAGAAATTTGGAGGTACTATTATTGAGCTCGGTTTTGGAAAAAACGTAAAAATTTTTGAAGCAGAAGAATATGAAGATTTTGTAAAAAAACATTATGACAATAATCGAGGTAAGAGAAATAAGCTTTTATTAGAAGAAATTCCTGAAAAAATGATTGAGCGTCAGATGAATGATACTCGACATATCAGTAAATATATTTCCGGTATTCTTTCCAATATTGTTCGTATAGCTGATGGAAGTGATGAGGGTGTGAATTCCAAAAATATTGTTCCCGGAAATGGAAAAATTACAACACAGTTAAAACAAGATTGGGGATTAAATGATGTTTGGAATGATTTGATAATGCCACGTTTTGAAAGGATGAATAAGCTAACCAATTCAACAGATTTTACAGCTTGGAATGAAAACCATCAGAAATATTTGCCAACCGTTCCAATAAATTTCTCCAAAGGGTTTTCTAAGAAAAGAATCGACCATCGCCATCATGCTTTGGATGCTTTGGTGATTGCCTGTGCTACAAAAGACCACGTGAATTTACTTAACAATCAAGCGGCAAAATCAGACACCCAACGTTATGATTTGAAGAAGAAACTGATGAAGTTTGAAAAAGTTGTTTACAATAATACACAAACAGGAGAGAAAGTTGAAAGAGATGTTCCGAAACAGTTTTTGAAACCTTGGGAAAATTTTACTGTTGAAGCTAGAAATAGTTTAGATAAAATTATTGTAAGCTTTAAACAAAACCTTCGTGTAATTAATAAAGCTAGTAACTATTACGAGAAATATGTAGAGAAAGATGGTCAGAAAATCAAAGAAAGAGTAGAGCAAAAAGGAACAAACTGGGCAATTAGAAAACCGATGCATAAAGAATTTGTTTATGCAAAAGTTAATTTATTAAGAATGAAAGTTGGAAAGAATGAAATATTGACAGCAATTCGAAAATCGTTAGATACGAGCTTTGATGAGAAAAAAATTAAAAATTCAATAACTGATGAAGGTATCCAAAAAATACTTTTGGCTCATTTAGAAAAATATAGAGATGTTTTTGATGAAAAAGGAAAAGAAATTGCTCCAGAAACATTAGCGTTCACTCTAGAATCTATAGAAGAAATGAATAAAAATATTATCGAACTAAATGATGGCGTTTTTCATCAGCCAATTTTTAAAGTAAGGGTATTTGAAAAAGGAACTGGAAGGTTTGCGGTTGGTCAGACAGGGAATAAAAAAGATAAATATGTGGAGGCTGCAAAAGGAACAAATTTATTTTTTGCTATTTATGAAGATAAAAATGGAAAAAGAAATTATGAAACGATTCCTTTGAATATTGTCATTGAAAGACAAAAACAAAGATTAAATTCTGTGCCTTTAAAAAATGAGAAAGGTGATAAGTTGTTATTTGATTTATCTCCAAATGATTTAGTATATGTACCTGAAGAAGATGAAATTATCGATGGTAATTTTACCCTATATAATTTAAACAAGGAGCAAATCAAAAGAATTTATAAGGTTGAAAAAACTTCGGGTACTGAATGTTATTTTATTCGTCAAGATATTGCTTATCTAATAAAACAATATGATGCAAAAACTAAAGTTGGGGAATTAGAAAGTCAAAATAAACTTCAAGTAACTATGACAGAAGAAAGAATGAAGATTGCGGATTTTTGTATAAAAATTAATGTTGACCGTTTAGGAAATATTTCAAAACTTTTGTTATGATTACGCGCTCCATCTACATTGGCAATCCTGCAAATCTAAAGCTCAAAGATGAACAGATGAAGATCCTTTGTCCAGAAACAAAAACTGAGAAAGGTAGTGTTCCTGTAGAAGATTTAGGATTATTGATGTTGGATCATTTTCAGATTACAATCTCTCATAATCTTATTCAGAAGATGATGGGAAATAATGTTGTGGTGATAAGTTGTGACAATCATCATTTGCCACAAGGAATGATGCTACCGCTTTGCGGACATACAGAACATTCTGCTAGGGTAAAAGATCAATTGGAAGCCAGTGATCCTTTGAAAAAACAACTCTGGAAACAAACAGTAGAATGTAAAATTGAAAATCAGAAAAATGTTTTAATTAAATTGGAAAACTATCATGAACCAATGATTTACTATCAAAGAAATGTAAAATCTGGTGATATTACGAATATGGAAGGCGTTGCCGCACAACATTACTGGAAATATCTTATTAGTTTGGATTTTTTAAGAGAGCGTTTCGGAGAATCACCCAATCAGTTTTTCAATTTTGGATATTCAGTTTTGAGGAGTATTGTAGCGAGAGCAATAGTTGAGACAGGTTTATTACCTGTTCTTGGAATTTTTCATAAAAATAAATATAATCCCTACTGTCTAGCCGATGATCTGATGGAACCTTATCGTCCATTTGTTGATCTATTAGTCATACAATGGCTTAAAATAAACCCTGCAACAGAAGAGTTAAATAAAGAATTTAAGGCTCATATTCTTCAAATTGCTACAAAAGATGTGAAGATTGATGATAGAACAAGACCATTATTAGTGGCTATAAAAACAACAGCAACTTCACTTTATAAGTGTTATACCGGAGAAAAACGTCTTATTTCTTATCCTGAGCTGATATGAACGCCGAAAGGTTTAATGCGTACCGAATTATGTGGGTTTTAGTATTATATGATTTACCGACCGAAACTAAGGCTAATATGAAAGATGCGAATCACTTTCGGAAAGCTTTAATTGATGATGGATTTACGTTATTTCAATTTTCAATGTATGTCCGACATTGTCCAAGCCGAGAAAATGCTGAAGTTCATATCAAAAGAGTGAAATTTATGTTACCAAAAGCTGGAAAAGTTGCTATTATGTGTATTACAGATAAACAATTTGGTGATATTGAAATTTTCTTTGCTAGAAATAAAGAAGAGCCTCCACCAACCTTCCAACAGCTTGAATTATTCTAAATTTTAAATCCTATAAATAAAAACAATCTGCTGAAAATCAGTAGATTGTTTTTTGAGGCTGTGACTAATCACGAAGATAATAATTTTTGAGAGCAATTCACAACGAGAGATAATCGAGACCAATTCCGTTTGAAGCTGTGACTAATCACGAAGATAATAATTTTTGAGAGCAATTCACAACGTGGCCACGGAAGAGCTGAAGTAAAATAATGCTGTGACTAATCACGAAGATAATAATTTTTGAGAGCAATTCACAACAAGAGCATCTGCCGTATTCGATTTTATAGGGCTGTGACTAATCACGAAGATAATAATTTTTGAGAGCAATTCACAACAGAACCAATATGAAATTAAATAGACTTCGTGCTGTGACTAATCACGAAGATAATAATTTTTGAGAGCAATTCACAACACTATGTCTATCTTTAGTGAAACTCAGAACGCTGTGACTAATCACGAAGATAATAATTTTTGAGAGCAATTCACAACAATAATATACTGCTGCATCTACTGAATATAGCTGTGACTAATCACGAAGATAATAATTTTTGAGAGCAATTCACAACACGCCTCCAATCTTCCGATAGCCAATAAGCGCTGTGACTAATCACGAAGATAATAATTTTTGAGAGCAATTCACAACAATGCCAAAATCTAAACCTAATATCTCTCAGCTGTGACTAATCACGAAGATAATAATTTTTGAGAGCAATTCACAACGGGATGATGGGTCTGGAGGAACCGCCGGTAGCTGTGACTAATCACGAAGATAATAATTTTTGAGAGCAATTCACAACAGAAAAATATACTGCTCCTGTAGTATCAGAGCTGTGACTAATCACGAAGATAATAATTTTTGAGAGCAATTCACAACATAATCCCATTATAATTATAAAAATAATTGGCTGTGACTAATCACGAAGATAATAATTTTTGAGAGCAATTCACAACTTTAATCTGAACAGCCTGCTCAGGTGTAAAGCTGTGACTAATCACGAAGATAATAATTTTTGAGAGCAATTCACAACGCTGAGCATTGATAAATCCTTCCGGATTAAGCTGTGACTAATCACGAAGATAATAATTTTTGAGAGCAATTCACAACAGAATCTCTTTTAGAGGATTTCATTGATGAGCTGTGACTAATCACGAAGATAATAATTTTTGAGAGCAATTCACAACAGCTCACTTAAAGTAACCAAAAGACCTAAGGCTGTGACTAATCACGAAGATAATAATTTTTGAGAGCAATTCACAACGCAATCTTACATCCATCGCGTCTAAGTGCTGCTGTGACTAATCACGAAGATAATAATTTTTGAGAGCAATTCACAACAACCGCCTTATGTAGGTCAGGAACGAAATAGCTGTGACTAATCACGAAGATAATAATTTTTGAGAGCAATTCACAACAACCGCCTTATGTAGGTCAGGAACGAAATAGCTGTGACTAATCACGAAGATAATAATTTTTGAGAGCAATTCACAACTGTTACTGATACTTTGTATTTCTGCTGCTGGCTGTGACTAATCACGAAGATAATAATTTTTGAGAGCAATTCACAACCCTTACTTAATGTAATCATGCGAAAATATTGCTGTGACTAATCACGAAGATAATAATTTTTGAGAGCAATTCACAACAAGATGGTCTATCTCCACTCAATAAGTAATGCTGTGACTAATCACGAAGATAAAATATTTACGGATTTCCTTATAAATATTGTGATTTTCGCACAATTTTTCAAAATAGAATGGCAGTTACAACACCTCGTTATATTATTAATTATAGATGCTTTGAAAAATAATTCTTCAAGATTGATATCGAATTTTACATGAAAATCATACATGGTTCAGAACAAAGTTGGATAGAGTTTATCGTAATGATGGTAAACCTATTAATAGTCTTAATTTTTTTAATTTAGGATTTCATATTAATTAATGTATTATTAAGTAAATATTTATTAAAATGTAAGCAAAAATCAATATTATTTAAAAACCTCATTCATATAGTTTACTTTATCCTCTTCACTTGGGCGGTAATAATTATTGAAAACCTCTAAACTGGTATGCCCTGTATAGCTCATAATGACTTTATCAGGGACTTTATTATTTTTCATAATAGTAATAAAACTTCTTCTTGCAGTATGCGATGAAATCCTTTCCCAGAATTCAGATTTTATATCTACCAGCTCATCTCCATACTTCATGGTCTTTTTGATATCTTCGGTAAATTTCATTTCCTTAAAAACTTCTTTGATAAATTCATTCATTTTTTGATTGGAAATATTAGGAAGCTCATAATCATATTTTTCCAAAATTGCTCGTGAAATGCTGTTGAGAGGAATAGAAAGGTTTTTGGTTTTACTTTTCAGATCAATGACCCTAATAAAGTCTCCCTGAATATCCTGTTTTGAAATTCGATTGTAGTTTCCAAAACGCATTCCTGTGACACAACCAAAGACAAACAAGTCTCTTACTCTTTCGAGTCTTTTATTCTTACTGAAATCATAATTATAAATTTCTTCAACCTGCTGATAATTCAGTGCAACTTCATCGGTACGGAATTTAGGAGGTTTCTTAAAATTAATAAAGCTGTTGTTGTACGTGTATTTCTTATTTAAAGTCCAGTAAAGAAATGTTTTCAATAATCCCACATTTCGATGAACGGTATTTGCTGAATGGTCTTTATCTTCAATACAATATTTGAGAAATTTATTGTAGATTTTTTCATCAAAATTTCCCAAAGTAAATTTTAATTTATACTGAGCCTGAAAATCCTCCAACAGCTTTTTATTGTACTCATATCTATCTTTGGTTGATTTAGAAATTGAGTTACCGGAATAATCATTTTCTTTTTCCTGAATAAACTCCTCATAGATTCTAAAAAAATCATCTTTTATTTTGATTTTTTTGAATTCCTCATCAAATCGTCGTCTTATAATATCAATCGTCAGCTCTTCGTCTATGTTTTTATAACGGTTGACTATCTCAGTGAAAAAACCAATATACCGATCAAGCTGTCTTTTTATACTTCGATGATTTTCTGCTCTTTTAGTTCTTCCGTTAATGTCATTGGGTTGTCTGTTTTCAAAATCCCATTCACAAGGTTTTATCTTTTCACCTGTGGAATAGATGAAATTTTTATCCTCACTTCCGAAATATGAACGAAAGTAAATAAGCGTTTCTTTTTCGCTATTCGGTTCTTTTAATTTAAAGGTAGAATTCATGAGGTGCTAATTTAGGTGCTAATACTTCTATAATTAACCATAAAAACGAGTTGTTTTTATTAATACAAATATATGTAAATTATTGATATATAGTATATTTATGTAAAATTAGTTATGATGATTTTAACAAGGTTCGTTTCCCTCTCTCTCCGCAAAAAAAGGGTCTTCTTTTAGAAGATTCTTTTTTTTGTGTTAATAATTCTTTCTCTTTCATTTTCATATGGTTATAAGATAGAATGCCTAACATTGTAAGGGCTCGATAGATGCCCTTTTAAGAGTAAAGAAATGAGTGGGATTATGCTCTTATAAGTACACTAAACTAATTGTATGTCAGCAGTCTTTCTATAACAGGCGTTCTTGATATATGCATGAATGTAGGTTTGAAGGTGAAAAGCCCGTTATCTTTAAAGGTAGTGACATACTTGCCGGGGTGCTAAATACTTAACTTATAGTCATTATCTTTAATTATCTAAGAGTGCTGAAAAATCAATTTTACTATAATAGTATAATTCTATGTTTTTTTTATGTAATTTTTCCTGCAATACGTAAAGGCCATTGTCAAAAACACTCTTTACCATTTGGGTTATAATGTCTGTTTCACAGCCTGTAGCAGATGAGTGAACGGTATTTAAAAGCAGAGAGGCAAGTAAATCAACTTATGAACTTTGGGGCTATAAAGATTAGTAAAACTATCTAATGGGCAACTTCTATGCTGCTTTCATAGTGGAAATACCTTATTTTATTATTCACGTTTTCCTTTAAAATAGGCGTACATCGCTGTTGCGTGACCATGGCCTAAACTAAAATCCTCTTTTAGCCAGTTGATAATTTCAGTGGCTTTAACGTTAATAGTTCCATTTTTAGTAAAACCTTTTTTGTCTGCGAGAAATTGGAAATCTTCCGGTGATTTGCCGGTTTTTTCCTCAATATTTTTGATGTAAGTTGTAAATGACATAATTATTTTTTTTTTTTTGAATTTGACGAAGATGATAAGCCTTTTTAACTTAGAGCAAAGGTAAATAGTATGAAAAGAAACGATATGGTCCAAAAAAGGATATTAATGGTCAATTCCTAAGCTTTTCTGATTTTTTGAAATCAAGAGGAGTGAAATGGGTATGCTTTCTGAAAAATTTCCCAAAATTAGACGGATCCGAAAAGTTAAGCCGAAAAGCTATTTCGGAAAATTGGTTAAAGATTAATACAAATATTGAACTGTAGTGATTTATTATTGAGGTATTTAGACAATGTTTGACGTTTATTAACGGCTTGGTTTTTGTAAGGTTTTAAATGAATTCATTCAAGA
Source organism: Chryseobacterium sp. ISL-6 (assembly GCF_018613715.1). Taxonomy (GTDB): domain Bacteria; phylum Bacteroidota; class Bacteroidia; order Flavobacteriales; family Weeksellaceae; genus Chryseobacterium; species Chryseobacterium paludis. The sequence continues at coordinate 19,404 of NZ_JAGGPT010000022.1, forward strand.
ATAAATGAGGAAATTTAGAGAGAGTGAAATAATTACAAATACTAAAAAAATAAAAAAATAAAATCATGAACATTAAACGAATTTTTGCAACAATATTAACGGTTCTGGGAATCGCTGGTTTGATTTACACTGGATATGAGTTGATTAATAAAAATACTTCTTATACGACCTTAGGGGTGATAGGAGTTCTTGGTTTAATCTTCTTTATTGCAGGGATTGGCCTTGTGAAAAACACAAAAGATGAATCTTAGCTATAATTGGAAAAATAAGTAAATTGATTGTGTCAAAATAAAGGGGATTTTAGAAGATTTTCTTTAAAAAGATATCTTGGAACACACATTCTATTTTCCCAATATTTTGAGGATAACTTTATAAATCAATACTATGGAAAAAAGTAAATTGTTGCGAATGGACAATATGGGCATTGTTGTAGAATCCCTTGATGAAGCTATTTCTTTTTTTACAGAAATAGGGTTAAAGATTGAAGGACGTGCGAAGGTTGAGGGAGAGTGGGCTGGTCGTGTTACGGGATTAGGAGAGCAGCTCGTTGAGGTGGCCATGATGGTGACACCCGATGGCCATAATCGGCTCGAGATTTCACAATTTATTAACCCGTCGACTATCTCAGATCATCGGAATGCTCCTGTAAATTCTCTCGGATATTTACGGGTTATGTTTACTGTTGAGAATATTGATGAGCTGGTGTCCAGGCTAGTGAAACATGGTGCTGAACTCGTTGGCGAAATGGTTCAGTACGAAAACTCTTATCGCCTGTGTTACATTCGTGCAAAGGATGGGCTGTTAATAGGTTTGGCTGAGGAATTAAACGGTAAGTAAAATTCCTCTTCACAAAGACCTGTGAGAAATTCGGCGAAGAAATATTATTTATGAATACTCCAATTATGAAAACATTATTATGGAAGGGAATAGCTTATGAATCTATAGAATATTTTAAAATTGAAAAAAAGAATGAAAATAATGTTGTAGAATCAAAGATTATCGGCAGCCAAAATGGTAATATATATGATGTTAATTATAGATTGGTTATTGATGGGAATTGGCTGATTAGAGCATTTGAAATCGAATCAGAAATCAATACAATAAAAAGAAAGATGACTGGTGAGAATTCCGAACATGGATGGCAAATTAATATAATGACAAATTCTGATTTTAAAGGTTTTAAATACATTGATATTTCACTTACACCATTTACCAATACGCTTCCTGTTAATAATTTATCATTTGATATGGAAACACCAAAGGAAATTGATGTGATTTATATAGATGTCTTAAAAAATAACATTGTACCTGTCAAGCAGAGGTATACCAAAATAGCGGATAACAAATATTTTTATGAAAATTTAAATTCAGGTTTTAAAGGAAATATGAGTGTTGATGAAGTTGGATTAGTGGATAATTATTTTGGACTTTTTGAAAAAATAGCAGAATATTAGTTTTGAGCTTGTCAATTATTTTCTAAAGAGTTAACGAAATGGGAAAAAAAATTATTTTTTTTATAGTATCAATGACTTTTCTTTCCATCTATGGACAGAGCAAACCGTCGATAACTGACCGAAAGAAAATTGATATTGAACAGATTACAACCGAATTTGAAATACAAAATTATTTTAACGATGAGAACTTATCGAATAAGAACGAATATTCGGTTGTTAGAAATACGAAACTTTTTATTCAAAAAAAACAAGGGAAAAATAGTATATATTATAATTTATCTATCTGGTCTCCTAAGAGGGATACAATAGCAAATTTCGGTACTATTAACTTTGATTATATTGAAGGACTTACAAATAAAGAGAATTCTTTTTTTGGATTAGTATTTAAAAGTACAAAGGAATTAAATGAACAAGGCTTTAAAGAAAGAGTGGACTATTTTAAAGACAAATTGGGAATGCCGAATTTTCAATTTAGAGAGGCTGGTTGGGATTTAGTTGGCACTAAACTGTATAGTTGGAAACTTAAAGGGTTTATTTACGTAATCCATCTGGATGGACAAAATGGACTATGTTTACATTTAATCAACTTTGAAAAGTATAAAGAAATACAAGAAGCAGAATTAGGATGGCGATTAATAGATATATGATTTCGAATATTATCCGACTTTCTCGCATAATACATTATTTTCTAATTGACTGGTTAAACACTTTGTACAACTTATATTACATCCGAAAAAAATCAAAACCAAAAGGAGGATATGTAGTTGACTTAAAAAATGGTAGGATTTAGGCAGTAGGGAGATGTTGAAAACTTTCCAGATTCCTTAGCCCTTATTTCTACGTGTATTTTATATAGCTGTAATTTTAGTAGTTACTTTATATATTTGTGATATGTGACATTTTTATTAGCCTACTTCTGCTAACCCCATATCATTTTGCTCTTATATTGTCAGAAATCGATTTTTTCTTTTTGTTTAGCTAATATTTTCAAAAATACTGATCAGCTTCCAATTTTTCAAAAAAGTATAGATTCCAAACTATTATAAAAGTGGAGAACAGGAATTACGAAATAATATACTTTATTTATTATCAGCGACTGCTTAAAAAAAATTACCTTCTTATATCTCGAGAGTTTAGAAAACAAGGTTCACGATTATAAATTGGAACGCAGTATTATAGTTAATTGTTTTATTTTCAAGTAGTTAACTCCCGTTAATGAAATGGGTTCGCATTTATCCTATGGAACATTCTAAGGCTTTCCCATGCCTAATTTTGCATCATAAATATTTTTAAAGAAGCCATTATTATTTTAAAAAATAAAAAAATGAAAGCACTCCTGATTTTTTCGATGATGTTGTACCATTATTTTCAACCCAATATTGTAACACCAATTAACAAAGAATATCTGAATTATTCTATTATAAAAGACGATAAAACGATTGGCAATATCCGTGTGGAACGTTCTTTGAAAGATGATGTCACCGAATATATTTTTGAATCCCGAGCTAAAGTAAAAATCATTTACAGTATTGAAATTTATGACAAAATGGGTGTCACTTTTAAACAGAATATTCTACAGCAGGCCAAACTTTACCGAACAATGAACGGGAAACTAAAAGTGAACAATACCGCTACCTGGAACGGAAGTGTTTATAATCTTTCGGACAAAGATGGAGCCAATGGTTCTCTAAAACAGTCCATTTTCAGCTCTACTGCAAGTCTGTATTTTAATGAGCCCGAAAATATAAAATCTGTTTTTTCGGAGAAATTCCAAAAGATGATTCCTATTCAGAAGATTAATTCCAAAAAATACAGGATCGATCTGCCAAACGGAAACACGACTACTTACACATACAGCAAAGGAATTTGCACTTTAGTTGAAGCCAATACCGATTTTGCAAACCTAAAGTTTGTTCTTGATACGAATCCAAATAAAACCCATTAAAGTCCTTATTGCAACTATTTATTGTGAAAACTTTGGATTTTTCTAATAAAAATGAGATAAATGTGGTATTTACGAGATAGGTTCACATCCCTCATTCTCTGCAAATACTTAAAAAGAGTTTTTTTTGCAGTTGTTATTTAATATTTTTATATTCGGTGAATTAAAAATTTCATTTAAAGATATCTAGAACCCGATGAATATTACATTAGGAGTAACCTATTTATGTGAAGGAATAAATTCATTTGAATATTACAAATGTGAGAGGATAATATATATAGGCTCTAAGAATGTTTACTATTTAACTATATCAAGTACCTCCACAAGTTTTAAAGAATGGAAATAACTCTTTGTAAAAATTGCAATTTTAATTATTCAGGTAATTATTGTCCAGAATGTGGACAGTCTGTACACGAAAAAAGAATTGATGTACATTGGCTAATTCATGATATACCACATTCTGTTTTTCATATTGACAAGGGTTTTTTCTATACACTAAAATGTCTTTTTACAAATCCTGGAAAAATGGTAGAAGGATATCTTGCAGGAAAACGAGTAAAACATTTTAGGCCTTTTGCTTATGTTATATTAATAGCATCTATTTGTACTTTTGTTGTTAATAAACTTCAAAGTCTTACACAAAGTATATATCAAAAAAGGTTTCCTAATCAGGTCCTTGAGGTCAATGAATCGTTCTTTAGTCATTATTTCAGTCTTTTTATTTTTATAATGATTCCTTTTGCTTCTTTAATAACTTGGTTGTTTTTTATAAAAAGGCAATATAATTATTGGGAGCATTTTCTTGTGAATACTTATTTAGCGGCACAACTTAGTCTGTTATTAGTACTCATTAACTTGATAAAACTCTTTATGACCCTCTTTTCAGAGAAAACAGATGTAAGTGAGCAAGGTTTTTTTATCTCTTTTTTTATGACAGGATTTTTGTTTTTATATGGTTATACGTATGGCAGCCTGATGAGTACAAAGAAAACTAACTTGCTAAAAATATCATTAACAATTACTGTGACTCGTCCTAAAAAAAGTTTACAGTTTTTGTTATTAATCCTGTTATAAATTTACAGTTATCTTTAATCCTACGATTCATTTACAGATTCTTTTTTCTGATAATAATTTTTCCATTTTCTTTCTCCTTTATTGAGTTGCTGATTATGGACTTTTTCAGGCACTAAATTTCCAATACTCATATGAGGTCGTTCTTGATTATACAATATCACTACCGCATCCAATAATTCTTTAGCCTCCTGGAAATTAGTAACCAAATAGCATTCTAAATATTCTCCTTTTAATATGCCATTAACTCTTTCTGCTATTGCATTGTCTAAAGGATCTCCCGTTTCTGTCATACTTATTTTTATCTCATAATCCTGCAATAGCTTTACATATTTTCCACTGCAATATTGGGTTCCTCTATCCGAATGATGAATAAGGTTTTTACCATTTTCAAGTTCTGATATAGCTATTTCCAATGCTTTTACACTTTCGATGGCTTCCATTGTTTCTGCTAAATTATGGCCTACAATTTTATGACTATAAGCATCTGTGATTAAAGAAATATAAGTATTTCCAAATTCCGTCTTCCAATAAGTTATATCACTTACATATAGCTGATTAGGTGCTTTTGGTGTGAAGTTTTTAATTAAATTAGGGTACTTTTTCAGCCAATGATGAGATTGGGTCGTGGTTATTTTTCTTGTCCTTCTTCTTATTAAAAGCTGATGCTCCGAGAGTAGATCAAACAAAGCATCTCTTCCTATTTTAATCTGATGTTCCAGCATAAAACCCTCCAAAATAATATACAATTTTCTGGTGCCTATTCTGGGATGATTTTTTCTGATCTCAATTACCTCTTTTAGCACCAATTCTTGTTCTATTCCCACAAACTCTTCTCTGTGAAAACTTTGATAGTATGCCTGCCGTGTTATACCAAAAAACCAGCATAATTTACTTAATCCTATTTTAGGATTACGCATTTTCATTCTATAGATCGTTTGGTATTGGACTTTTTTTTGATGCTAATTTTCAATTCCTTTTCCGCGATCTCAATCATCGTTTCATAAGCCGTACAACGAAGTTCAGAGTTAATCAAGGCCTTTTCTAATTCAGTTATTTTTTCTTTCAACTGCATGTTTTCAAGGGAATTGCCTGATTTAGGTTTTGGCATGGCTGTAGAATTTGATACAGGAAATTTACTACTTTTCGTGCTATAGCCCAATTCGCGCATCCATCTAAGTAACTTGCCTCGTTCTAACGACTGACCGGTATATTTTTTCCAGATATGTTGCTTTCTACAGCCTGTTCGTAGGTATTCCTCTATAATAACCCGACGTTCGTCTAGAGAAAACTGGCTCGCCGTTTTAAATCCTAATATTGCTTTACTTTTTGTCATTTTTCACACTTTTTTTGGTTATAAAATGTGTAAACCTATTTTAGGACAAGACA
>NZ_JAGGPT010000023.1 GCF_018613715.1 Chryseobacterium sp. ISL-6
TTTTATTTTGAAGACATACAGTCTTCTTCACGAAGGCCGTCTATCCAATCCTATCCTTCTCCAGAACCAATCTATAATGTAACTCTTTCCGATAATATTTTTAGTGCAGATTTACATGAAATCACATCACAGGATATGTCTGGAATTAAGGAATCTATTTTGGTTGCACAGAAGCAAAAAGCTGAACTTCAAAACGACTTGCAAAAGATAAAAAGGGCATTAACCTTTTCTAAAACAAAAAAGATTGTAAGTTATGTTTTCATTTATGGTCTTATCAATAAAAATACAGTTAAAAACCTTAATGAAGACATAATCGCTCAGAAAGAGGCAATTAAAGAAGCACAAATTGTTATTGATAACTCTGCCATTAATATTGATATACAGTTTGACGATCCGACCAAAAGAAAATACGAGCGTCTATATAATGCCTTTAAAAATTTAAGTACATCACACCGTATTTGGGATATTACCGGAGCACATTTTCAAGACCGCGTAGCAGCCAGATCAAATGCCAGCACATTGGTTAATAGGAGTGAAATTAAAATTGGTTTAAAATCACTACCCATTATTAAATCTAATTATGAAGCCCTATATTTTCAAAATATAAATGGTGCAGATCTTTACTTCTACCCCACTTTTGTACTGATGTACACGAATAATCAAAACTTTGCAATAATAGGTATCGATGAACTTAATCTGATTAGTACATCAGTAAACTTTACTGAAACAAACGCTGTTCCCCGGGATTCAAAAATTATTAGAAAAACATGGGCAAAAGTTAATAAGAATGGTACGCCTGATAAAAGGTTTAAAAACAATTATCAGATACCTGTAGTACTATATGGTAGAATATATCTTTCTACTTCTACTGGTCTTAATGAAGAATATCAAATAAGTAATTTTGAATTTACCCAAGAGTTTGGAAATGTATTTCAGGAATACAAAAATTTATGCCGAGTAATTGACGCAATGAATTAGAGGTAGTATCCTACTAAATCATCTTTTAAAAGTTTTGCATGTTTTTCTACTGCAACTTTACCTGCTTTATCCTGGTCAAAACAAAATAGGATTTCTTCTAAATTCTTAAATTGGCTGACCGCCTTGGTCATTTCTTCATTGAGCCACTTGGTTCCAAAACAACTTTAATGATTGAGCAAGCAATTTTGTCTTTAACAACAAAATAGGATTTAGTCCGGCTACTGAATTCAATGGAGGAAAATACTACAAAACAAATTGGAAATTAGATATATCTGTCAATTTAAAAGATAACGATGGGAAGCCCAAGGTTAACTTTGAGCTATAGTGGAAAGAAATAAACACATTTCATACATCAGGTCATATAATATCATCTGTAAATTAATAACTAAGCATCTTTAACTAATCCCTGAATATTATAGAATTTAATTGCCTTAAACTTCAGTGGATTAGTGCTCCATTCCTCCCATTTGCCACTATAGGGATCGTAACCGCATTTTAGAGGTTTGGAAACATCTAAACCTTCTTTGTTAGTGTGCGTTTGTTCTGTATAAGCTCTACAATCAGTACATATATAACGAAACTCACAATCTTTACAAATCTCTATTTCATCTTTATTAAGATGCCAGTATTTTTTGAAATCTTTTTGCCTTAAAGCTTCTTCTAATGTTGTACTTTTTACATTTCCAAAACTTTGAGACATTGCGGGACAGCTTTTAATATTTCCATGAATGTCTATACCTATTTTTTTATAAAGACAGGAATTATAGTTGATTGCCTCTAAGACTTTAGGTAAATTAGTATTAAAATACTTTAAATCTACTTTACCGCATGAATTCAATTTTATCTGCTCTTTTGTAAAATTTATAGTGAATTTATATTTATCTTTAGGTTTAAACGGGACCTTTTTACACGAATAAAATACAAAATTATAAATCCTACAACACAAGCTTTCTATTATTTCAAAAAAATCTTCATTAAAAATTTCAGAGTATTCAGAAAATATTTCTACCGAAGTTACAGTAGTATTTTTAAATACATCTTCAATATACTGAATACTTTCAATGGATAAAGATTTGTTATAAAGAATAACAATATGTTCTGTGCCAAAATTTGACAATGATTGATTCACCTTACTTAGAATATGCAAATCATCAACTTCCAGATAAGCATTTGTAATTTCATTTGGCACTGAATAATCAAATGAATAAGGAGGGAAATTAGAATCCCAATCACCTTTTGTAATAAAGCCATATTCATCGTTTAAAAGTATTTCAATATACTCTTTTACGAATTCCTGTGATTCTAAATCATAAGATTTGATAGTATCTTCGATTGATTTTTCTTTAAGTTCATCAATGACCTCATTAAACTCTAATGGGAATAATTCTGTCTTTTCTCTTTGTAAGTCAGTAACTAAAATTCTATGAACACCCTTTGTAATTAAAATATTACTAAATAAATTAAAATAATTCACAATAATCTACTAATTGATTTATATGGTCTTGACCTATTGAGATAGTCTGTTTGGTATTTTTCACATTCAACATAAAAAGTAAGGCTGGATCTACTTTTAATGATAACCATACTTTTAGAAAATTCGATATGCTTAAATATAAGAGGTAATTTATTTTTTTCTTTAATCAATTTCTTCATAAGCTTTTTGCAATTTCATAACCTAATCCATAATTACAATGGAATGATACATTTCCGAACTGACCTACAGGATTTACTTCTAAAAAATAAATTTCATTCCCATTTTTTATAAAATCTAAAGACCCTGATGTCAAATCTAACTTATTCATTAGTATTACAATTTTCTCTTCAATATGTTTAGGTAAGTTATATCTGACATTTCTGTTCGGATTTTCTTTGTTATATTTTCGATAGTCTACTTTAGTTTGATTATCATTTTGTGAAAAAATGGCCATGGACCAAATTTTCCCATTCAGATAAAATGATCTGATTTCAAAATCCTTTTCAATCTTTTGTTGAAAGAAAGTAATGAAGAAGTCCTCTTCTTCTTTTTTCTCAACAACAGAAGTATATATAGATCCATGATAGTCTTGAAATTTTAAAATTCCATTGCCTGCAATACATTTAATAATAGTTTTATTTATTTCTACATTATCCGTATTATCCGCCAAAAAATATTCAGGAACATCAAAACCTATTTCTTTCGCTGTATCTAAAACAATAAGCTTATTAACGTGATAATTACTTTCTTTATTAATGTGGTTTTTCTTTTCTAAAAAGTTCCTGACATAATTTTCCAGCCAATGTTGGTGCTCATTCATATGAATATCGACGGCTTGACTGTCATATTTCTTTCTCAAGAATTGTAAACCACCTCTTCGATACCAAACGCTTGTAATTTCATCAATAAAAAAACAATTTCTCTGGCTTTCAATGTATATTCTTTTTTCCTTTATTCTTATTTCAAAAACTTCGTCTTCATGCACTCGAATAAAATCTTTTTCAAGTGAAATGAGCCAACGAATGATTTCGTTTGTTGCCCTTTCCTTATTTTCAGAAATTATAAGTATCATATTTACCTTTTTAAATAATCGGCATTAATTCTTTTGCTATGCTTTAATGAAGGCATTCCTATCTCATATCTATTTTTATTGACCTGGACACTATCTGATACACGTGAATTACGCACTGTACAGTACACGCAATCCTTTCCTTCCATATAAGCTCTTTTATCAATCATCTCTGCATAAGCTTCGGGTGTACATTCTCCTTTTTTCATATATTCAAACACTTTTTCCTTAAAATAAGGATAATTTTTATTGTCCAATCCTGCCATATGATTTAACATATTTCCCATTGGCATAAAAATGTTGTCATTTCCCCAAAGTCCTATTTTTTGAAGAGAAGGGAAGCCATAGTTGCTGAAAGTCCATACAAACAATTTAGCATTTTTTGCATCATTAATGCTTTGTTGTTTCTCAATGTACTTAGGCATCCTAAATTCCTGATTTCTGAAGAATGCAATGGAAAAGGAATCTACCAATTTTTTATTAAGTCCTTTTTTCCAGTCAGCGACCTTATTTTCTACTTCCAAACTATCAATTCCATACTTTTTATACAAGTCAAATAAATCTTTATCAAGTCGATTATATTTCCAATTAGGAGCTACCAAGGGAATTAATTTGTATAGGCTTTCTTTACCTCCGAAATCTAGATTATATTTGTCTGAAATAATAATATAAGTTTGGTACTCATTAATAAGATGCGAATTATGAGGAGGGTACTTCTTAAACAAATTTTGATACATCTTAAGAGCGGTTAGTGTATCACTTTTTATACGGTAAATATTGTCTATTTCGTTGACTCTATTAAGATAGGCAGTATGGTCAGATTTTCTGATCTGACAGGAAATTATCATAAATAAAATAGATAGAAAAAAAATGTTCTTATTCATTCAAAAAAATAAAAGTGATAATAATTTATATATAGATATTTAAATAATTGTGGCAATTTTGTTCATAATGATTCTATTTCATCTAAAAAGATAGATCATCATACTAAAACTATCTATTATTAAAAAACTGTCCTAGTAGGACAGTTTTTTAATTATGGTTTTGTAATAACAGGATCCGAACAATCATCGGTCAGACACTCTTGCCGTTGTATAAAAGTTCCATCAACATATGTGTCAATATCAGAGCAATTCCATTGGCTGGTAGATGCTTGTGAGAAATAATCATTAGTGGGACCTATTAGTCCCCCAAATATTGAATCTGCATTTTTTAATTTTTTGTTTTCAAAAGAAGAAATAAAATTCTTCACACCTTTTAATTTTTTCATAAAAATGAATTTTAATAGTTAATAGAATTTAAAATTATTCAATTTACACTAAATCGAACCAATTATTAATAAATCGATGCCAAATATATAAATTTATAATCCAATAACTATTTTTTTATTCATTTATTATAAAGTTTAATATTTTATTCTTACATTTATTCATATATAATTAATTATCAGTAGTTTTCATTATTATGAGACATCCTAGTTTGTAATAAATCTAAATAATAGAGCCATACAAAAATACTGATGAAACAAACTTTAATTATTTAGTATTCTTCTTTGCCTAAGCACTTTTTCAGTCAAGTTATTGGAGATTGATTTCTATGAGCCTCTACCCTTTCTATAGAAACTTCATACTGCTTTAGATCCCTTCTTTCCTCTTCAGAAGCATTCTTAACATACTCCTGTAGTTCTGTAGCTGTCTGGGTAGCCTCATATTCCGTTACTTTGAAAAATGAGAAATCAGAAGGGTTTTTAAGCTGACTGTAAAAATCGGTAAAGAAACTGGTGAACGAGCCTTCATCGGCATCAATACGGATCATTCGTTGGGAGGCTTTATTTCCCGGCAAAACTTCTTTGAGATTGCCTTCTTTATCAATACCCTGAACAAGTCCGATGGTATTGATCGTATTGTTTAATACCAGTAAAGTATCTTTTACTTTTTCTACCGTATCATTTATGTTGTTTTCTTTTTCCATTTCTTCATTACATAAGTGAATGAAGTTATAAAGCTGTAGGATATAATGAGGATATTAAAGTATAATTTGGTAATGTTTGGCATTAAGAATCCTTTACTTTCGGATCTAAGAATCCCCCATGTATTACACCCTTCAATACTCCCTATTTCATCAATTGCTCACTCTGCTGTTATATTTGCAAATGCAGAAAGCCGCCAATTTGGTGGCTTTAATGTTAATTATGGGTTGTTTCTAAATTATATATATCCCCGCCTTTTTTTGAACCTACAACTTCCATCATATGTCCTTCCCATAATAATATATCTCCCCTTTTAAAATTAATATTATTAGATGCTTGAGAAGATTTATAACCTGAAGCAAGAAATTCTTATATTTTCTATGTTATCATCAAAAATAGCCCTCGCAAATTGCGAGGGTTTATTTTTATAGATTAGCAAAGTCTATGACCTTGCGTAGCGGGGGGATTTTATTTTACAGATTATTAATAGTTTCAACTAATTCATCATATGAACTTTCTTTCTCTTCATCTATTAATTTGCCTGTATCATATTCTTCGATAATTACATTGTATTTATGGGCTTTATCATAATTAAATGTGGATACATATATTAAAATTTCGTCTATTTGAATACCTATTGCTGTAGTATCTGCTTCCCAAAAATCAACAATTTTATAATTCTGCAATGATTCTTTACTTATTTTGATAAGTAATTTGTTTATTTCAGTATTTTTATTTTCCATTATTTTAAAAATCTACTATCTGTTAATAATTTTCGCACAGTTGTATTACCACTTTGTAAAGCTTCTTTAACAGTACTGTTTAAATGTTCTGCTGGAAAAACAGATTTTATACTACCTTGTCTATGTGCGGATATAAATTCTTGCACTGTATTATCTGCATTTTCCAATATACTCATTGTAGTAGGGCTATGTATATTTAATTTAAGAGTTCTGGCTAATTTCATAAACTTACCTCCTAAATTTCCCATTCTAGCAACATTTCCAAACTTGCCTTTTCTCACATTCATTAGTAAAACTGCAGTTGCAATAACTGTTTCCTCTCCACTTTCACCTTCGCCAATTGAACTAAAAGAATCAGATAAGAGGCTTGGAACATCCATAATTAATTTTCCAACACCTTGTATATCACTTAACACTCCCTTTCCGTAACCATATCGATCTCTAAGCCACGCATTTTCTTCTGGAGTACCTGGTCTAATTGGTGCTAATAGTGATAAAGTTTCTTGAATGTCAATTCTAGAAATAATATCCGCAGCCTTAGATGTAAACTTTTTAATACCCGTTATTACAACTCCTTCAATTTCTGCAGGATTATTTGCGCCACCACGTGCATTAGGATTTTTTTCAGGATTTTTACTTTTATCTGGGCAAGTATCACAAGCTTCTCCAATCATTCCTGTTGGATCATTAAAATAAACAGGATTATTGAAAACATAAGAATATGGACTATGAGCAAACTGTAATTCGCTTAAAGGATCCACGACTCCCCATCTACCAATATCCGGCATATACATCCTTGCTCCATAATCATACATTCCCGTTTCCTGCAACTCTTTACCATTATACTTGTACTGATAAGCAGAATTACCCGCTAAACCATTATATCCATCATGCTTTAATCCAAATGGATAATAATTATTTTCTTCAATAACCTCCAATCCTGATGTACCCTTCTGATAACTCAACCTTACATTTCCTAAATGATCTGTATAATTGTAAATGTACTTATTTTTTACAAAATCATAATAACCTTCGGCTGAAGGAACGAACTGTAATACGGCATCTTTATATTGAAATCCATCCAAATAATCTGTCTGAGTTATCATAGCCGAGCTGGCAGAAAAAATCTTCCGAATTTTTACACCGTCTGCTCTATAAAGGTTAGTGCTGTTTTTCTGTGTCTGACCTGGTTTTCCTGTTATTTTACTTGGGAGATTTAAAAAATTGTATTCAATTAATTCTAAATCTTTGTCCTTGTAACTGATCATACTTCCATTTAAATCATAACCAATTTCATTTGGAGCTACAAAATAAGGGTAACCTGTAGAGTTTTGTTGTTGCTCTGTTACTTTTGTCAGTTTGTTACCTGTATAATCATACTTAAGATTATCTATTAATTTTGTATTAGGATCCCCAGAAAGTACATCTGCCGATCTTTTCAGATTGGTAATGTTTCCATTAAGATCATATTCCATCATCTCGAAATATTCTTTCGCGGAAGGATTGGTGTCTTTTTGGTAAAATCCAGCTACCAGTCTGTTCAGATTGTCATATACGTATCCATATCTTCTGAGATTATCATTAGGGATGGTAGAGGTTTTCCAGTCTACTTCTGCAATATTACCATTGTATTTTGGAAGTACTTTGAGAGTAGAATAATCCATATTAGGACTTTCTTGTCCCTCAACCTGATTGTATTTGATTTTGTATCCAAACAAATCACCTCCTAAGGCGTTAGGATCATTGATCTGGGTCACCCAACCTCTGATATTATATTTATAATCTACTTGCTGAAACGGAGCTGTAACAGTACCCCCTACCTTTTTATATTCTAATTGGGAAAGCTCGTTGTATTTGTTTCTTGCCAAAAACTCAATAGCTCCAGCACCCACCTGATGGCTATGAGATATAAGCCTGTTCTGATCGTCATAAGTAAATTTTTCTCTTATTGTCTTTTCGGTATCTGTAGCGAGTCTTTTATGTTGGGTTAAAATTTCTTTCACTACTCCTGAAAAATCCAATTGTTTTTCTACATTGGTATATCCTCCCAAATGGTTAAGTGTAAATTCTCTTATAGACCTTCCTTTAATATCGTAATAAAAATAGTTTTTAGTCCAGCTATCATCTTCGATATTCTTCACGAAACTGGAAACAGGCAGGCCTTTTGTACTCCGCCCGTATTGTTGTACATCCGAAGGGAGTACAGTCTGATCGAATACCAGAGTAGGAAAAGGATCACCTGTGAGATAGTTATCGTAGTAATTAACTGATAAGACAGTTTCTAAATCCACAAAATCTTTGCTGTAATAAATCTGCATCCCGTTTTTGGTAAATCCCTGAGCATTTCTATATTCGGTAATTACATAATTGTTCAGTAAACTCTGAAGACTTGGTCTGCCTTCTAAAGAAGAGAAAATCCCGGTATAAACCACACGCCCCAATAGATCATACTTTGTTACAAGCCATTTATTGATCTTGCGCAGCTCAGCATCTTGTGTCATAATAAGCCGATCTGCTTTGTCATAAACCATATACTCCCAACCTTTACCCGGAAGCTTCTTTTCCACCAATCTATTTTTACCATCATATCGGTATTGGTAACAAAGATCGTTTAAAGTAGTATCAGCAATCTGTAATCCCACACCCAAACCTTTAATGGCAAAAGAAGCCTTTGGTGGAATTACAAATGCAAGTTGACCATATTCATTATAGATATAATAGGTATCTGCATTATCTGTCGCATTAATTACTTTTCTCACCAAAACGGTTTGTCCTCGTCCATTTTTAAATTCTATCGTTTCATTAACATCTTCATCTTTTACAGAGTTTTTATAAAGCTGATTGGCTTTGTAAAATCCATTTAAAGAATTAGAATCATTAGATACATTTAATACAGAAGTAGTTATGTCTCCTATAGAAGTCGTGGTTGTAACATACTTTCTGACATCTGTTGAGGTATTTGTGGCATACTCAAACTTTACAGGTTTACCATTCCAAGCGGTCCCAACTTGTTTTTGTTCTAATAATCTGTCAAGAGGCGAGTTTTCAAGCGTTTTCTCTGAAAAGGCTTTTTCTCCTTGATAAATTCCAGCTGGATCACCCACTGGAAAATCAATCAAATCTGAGTTCTGTCCATAAATAGCTCCATTGGTTGTTGACTGTTGAGGAACTGGAAGATAATCCCTTGTCTGTAAATCGTCAGCAAAAAGT
>NZ_JAGGPT010000024.1 GCF_018613715.1 Chryseobacterium sp. ISL-6
AATCCCGTATGGGATGGCAAACATTTAGGAAGGACAAATCCTACGGGTACCTATTGGTATACCATTTCATGGGAAGACCAAATCAGTGGAAAACTGTTTAAAAGATCAGGATGGATATTACTGAAAAACAGGAACAATGACGAAAGTAAAAATTATATTAGAGATTAATGAAGTGCTTAATTTGAAAAGTATAATCTTTTTAGAGTTGCTAGCCTGTTAGGACGGTTCTCATACTCTTTATCATTTTGTGAGATCTTTGAAACTGGAATCAAACTATCCAATTGCGTTGAAATGGATGTTGGATATGCTTTGCCTTTTTTGCAAAACTTTACCAAATCTCTCAGATAATGCTTTTGCGGTTTCTCCAACCACCTGTCCGCTGAAAATATTTCCAACGGTGTTTTGGATCACCTTACTTTCTTTATCACCATAGTCGCGCGCTAACTGTGAAAAGTCCTGAAGCCCCAGGCATACAGCTACTTTATTGCTTCTGGCGGTTGTTATCAGGTTATCCAGCCCCCTAAAATAAATAGTGGGCAGTTCGTCAATAATAATAGAACTCTTTAACTGACCTTTCTTGTTGATCAATTTTACAATCCGTGAATTGTTATAATCCTAGGACAGCTGAATAGATGTTCTGACGGTCAGGGTTATTACCTACACACAGAATTTTCGGTTCCTTCGGATTATTAATATCGAGTGAGAAATCATTTCCTGTCATCACCCAGTAGAGCTGTGGAGAGATCATTCGTGATAAGGGAATCTTTGCCGAGGCGATCTGTCCCTGAAGCTGATCTTGTGCTCCTCCCTGCCAGGCATCCATAAAAGGGGAGAGGTAGTTTTCCAGTTCATAATAGGAGGTCAGGATCGTAAAAACATCCTCATATTTTTTATTGAGCAGTTCGATGGCATGTAGAAAAGTACAGTATTTACCATCCTTATAAATCTTTAAAAACCAAATAATTGCAGCTAAAAGTATAATGGGGCTTTCAACAAAAAAGTCACCCTGCTTCTGTATCCAGCTTCGGTTAAGATTCAACATAATGGTGTAAGCAGCTTCATATGCATCAGAAATATCTGTCATGAAAATAGGATCTAAAGGATTGCACCGATGGCTTTTCCTGGGATCATCAAAGTTAATGATGTAAAATTTTTTGGTTTTATTTTGTAACCGTCTGAATGGTGTAATAGATGGTTGTAAGCAATGGTTGAAAGGTCATCAAACTTAAAATCATAGATGTACATTGAGAATCCCTTTTCAATATGCTGCCTGATGTAATTATTCACTACAGCATAGGATTTTCCTGATCCCGGTGTACCCAGGACGATGCTTGCACGAAAAGGATTTACTACGTTAATCCATCCACTATGCCATTTTCCTTTATAATAGAATTTAGTAGGAAGATTAACAGAATACTCGTTTTGTATCAGTTTGGTTTCCTGCATGAAGCTTTCATTTTCATTATTGAAGAC
Organism: Chryseobacterium sp. ISL-6; assembly: GCF_018613715.1. Lineage (GTDB taxonomy): Bacteria > Bacteroidota > Bacteroidia > Flavobacteriales > Weeksellaceae > Chryseobacterium > Chryseobacterium paludis. The sequence continues at coordinate 1,474 of NZ_JAGGPT010000024.1, forward strand.
ATCATCCATTAAGTTATGTTTCAGCAGCCTGCTCGTCCAAACTCCTGCCATCAGTAGTGTAATGTACCCCAATCCATACTTAGTATATAAAGTATTTCAAAAGGTTTTGGTGAGATTTTCAATAGCGGAGTATTAAGAAAAAATAGTACAAACCCAATGCCCATCGAAAGATAAATTTTAGTCCAGGTTATTTTTTCATTTTTAACACCTTTGGTTCCTAAGCAGCTTAAAATAAGTAGAATCAAAGCAAATATTTTGGTATAAAGTGGATGTGAAAAAAGTCCAATGGTTCGTTGAAAATTCGTAAGAGTGGTATCTATTGTAGACAATACCAAATCATGTTCATGAAAAAAACTGTAGCAAAACCAATAATTGTGAATCAGTACAAGCAAAATACTTACCGCGCGCATGAATTCCATTATTTTAGCTAAACCCCTTAAATCATCTTCTCCTTGCATATTTATAAAAATAAGATAGAAAAATGAAAATAGAGAAACTGCATGAGGATAGGGATTATATGGCAGGGGTTGGATATAAAAGGCTTCTTTTAGCATGTGTTTCCAATTATGCAGACATTGTGTGCACAATTCAACTGAAGTCGATTAGAGACTAATTGACAATGTTTGAAAAGTTAAATTTACCAGTAACTCCGTGAAAGAAGTGTACTGTCTAACCGGTTCTTTTGCCTACTGTAATCAATCAGGAAGCTGAACGTTATCATTGAGTCCAGCTCTTAAGAAATCTCTCTTTATATCCGTTAATGATTCCGGTTCATTAAAGCTTCTGGTTCTCATTGGGCAAAAAATCTTAATCTCTTTATCAGGATAGGCTTCTTTTAGCAGTAAAGCACTTGCATAGGCTGTTCTTCCTAGCGTTAAAATATCGTCTACAATAATAATAGTGGGTTCCGAAATGATAAGTGGTTCTACTTTTAAACTGTTTAAATGGGTGCTCACCGAATTCCGTTGGTCAGCACTGAACTTACTGCTTGATTTAGCGATTGCCTCTGTTCTGCTTAAACAATTAGTTACACTATTTCCGATTCCATTTTTGACTAAGTTTTCTGCGATAATCAAAGATGGATATACGGCTCCATCTACCTGGGGGGAGCTTCTTGGAACAGGTACTAAAGTAGCATCTTCAAAATAAGTATGTAGATTATTTTCTTTTAAGCGTAATGATAAATGATCTGTAAACCCAGCTTCGCCATTTTTAATGCGCCCCTCAATGTTTTTGGATTGCACGGCAACTGTATTTTTCCCTCTCGGGGAATAGACCAGAAAAGTCAGGTACTCAAAACGCATAATCGGCTTTAGCGGTAAGGTATGGGATATCAAGTATTAAGTCATCGTAGTTGTCATTGGTAAGGATTTGAGCTCCATAGTTCAGCATTTCTTTTGCCCAGCTAATATTTTCGTTAATAACGTTTTCCATTATAAAAAGTTCTCTACCCAATCGTAAAGCTTCCCATCCCTGATGTCTGGTTCCACTTTTTTCATTGGCTTCAATGATTATTGTTGCATCACTAATAAGAGCCATAGTACGGTTTCTAATTGGGAAATCTTTACTGGTGGTAGAATATCCTTCCGGAAATTGTGAAATCAAAAGATGATCATTTGCAATGATATCCTGGAGACTTTTATTGGCAGCAGGAAAATATTTATTAAGTGGGGTTCCAATTACAGCAATGGTATGACCACCTAATTCAATAGCTGTTTTGTGGGCTGTTGCATCAACTCCCTCTGCCAGTCCACTTACTACCGTAATATTATTTTCAACCAAGAACCTAGAAATTTTCCTGGCTCTTCTCACTCCTAAGTCAGAAACCTTCCTTGAACCTACTACAGATACTCTTCTCCCATTTTCCAAAAGAGAAAAATCACCCTTGAAAAATAATTCTTTGGGACTGGACTTCTTTTCAATCGGAGTAAGGTTAGAGTAATATGTGTGGTATGGATGGTGGTTCATAATAGTACAAAAGTAATAATTTATCCTAAATTTATTCACAAAATGTTTATAAAATATTCACAAAATGTGTACATGAAATCGCGGTCAAAGTATAATATTTTTTAATGTTTATTCTAATTTAAATGATGTTTTTTCTCAATATTTATAATGATTATCAGCCCTGAAATTATTGCTGAGTAAATACATGGATAAATAAATGTTCTGTTAGAGCTTATCTTTGTAAATCCGAAAAAAGAAAGGAAGTAAAGACTAATACAATACAGAGAAAGACTAAAATTATTTTATTATTTGTCCATTTCTTAATTATTAGTGCTAAAATTACCATTGCAGGTATGGAAAGGATTAAGCCAAAGCCTGAGATAACTAGAAATCCATTCCAAAAATGAGCTTGGTGTCGAAGAACACTTATTAACTGAATCGGAACTGCTGAAATAAGGCTTGTCAGTATCCATATTTTTAAAACAAATAGATGGACAGATTTGTTTAAATTACCACTGGTTTCTGACATACTCATTTTTAAAATATGATTATTTGAATTCAAATTTAAAATAATTTAGTTTATGTTTATCTTTTTATCCCTTTGGTTTTCTTTTCCTCTTCCTAATTTGATTTTCAAAAGAGAGTTCCTCATAATCTTCATTTTGGGATTCTGGTAAGATTGATATGAAGGCTTCCATCATACCTTGCATGGCGCCTATCATTAGGGAATCATTGAAGATTTGGGTCTTAGTAGCTTAATGAAAAATTATATAACAGACAGTAAACGATTCCGTAAAGAGGGGGAAGTGGCAATGAAAACGATTTTCCGCTCCACTTTATTGCTTCCCGATCAAAGACTGATGAAAGGCTGCTGCCTGGATCTATTCATGGATGAGTTTTTAAGCATTCTAAAATTAGTATAAGTGTATGGATTATAAAGATCAAAAAGACAAGTTATGCTGTTTCTCAATTATTTAAGACTATTTTTAAGTTTAAAAAAAGAGATCAGACATTTTTTATCAACAGAACATTCCATTATCATCCACATCATCGAAGGCAACAAATCTGTAAGGGTGATCAATTATTTTTTTTCTTTATATAGAGTATTGGATTATAGATAAAAAACTATAAGTTGCGTGTGATAATACTACATGTTATGACCTGTAATACAGATATTTAGTATTTATGTTTGCATCCAATTTCATCATGATTAGTTTGCGAAAAAATGATAAAAAATAACGACGAAAAACTACTTTGTATGGCGATGGCCAAATTGATGTGATCAACTTTGCAGGAATAATAAATTTTTTGGAATTGCGATAGGTAGTTAATGCTCAATTCCTGTGATCTAACAAGAAATTTAAAACATTGCTCTACATGGGGAAAAATATTCTTTTACTATTATTATTTTGTTTGTCATCGACTGAACTTTTTGGACAAAGGGATACGGACCACTGGATTGCACCCTATTACGACTGCACAGGGAGTGGATACAGCCATGCTCTATATTTTTCAACAGACTCTACTACGCCCTTTGAGATTAAAATTTACAGCAATAATATTCAGATCGGAAGTGTTACCGTCAGTAAAGGTTCACCTACAACTTTTGCCGTAGCACCCAATTATATAAAACTCACGACAATTGCAGAGGCTGCTTCACCTTCTAATAAAGGAATATACACAAAAGGAGATAAACCCTATTTCTTAACGATGAGAATTGCAGTTGGAAGCCATGCTGAAATAATTACATCCAAGGGCAGGGCTGGTAGCGGGACGGAATTCCTCACAGCAGCAGCTCCGATAACAGTTAGTTCCAGTATCAATAACTTCACAACAGGAATTTTAGCAACAGAAGACAATACAACAGTGAATATTTCAGGATATAATCCTGCTGTAACTTTCCTTAATATGCCTCTATCTCCCACCACTATTACGGTCAATTTAAATAAAGGTCAGTCTTATACTCTCGCAGGTATAGCCAATACAGTAGCTAATAGAGATGGCTTTATTGGAGCAAAGATTACCACCAATAAGCCAGTTACGGTAACCAATGGTAATTCCAATGGATATTTTGCCACATCAGGCAATGATGGTTCTGATTTAATTATGGATCAGTCGGTGCCTATAGAACGTTTAGGAAGTGAATTCGCCATGATAAAAAGTGCTTCTACAAGTCCCTATAATATGGATGGAGGAATTATTATTGCTACCGAAAATAATACCCAAATCTTTCTGAACAGCAGTACTGTTCCTATAGCAACAATTAATGCAGGACAGTATTACAGAATATTAGCTAATGCCTACATTAACCAAGGCAATGGACACTTTAATATGTATGTGAAAACTTCGAAAAATGTCTACCTCTATCAGCTGGTAGGAGTTGGCTCTGTCGGTAATACTGGCGGATATAACCTAATTCCCTCCTTAGATTGTTTCTTACCCAAAAAGATGGATGAAATCGGTAAGATCAATGAAATGCCTAATATTACATCTACATCTGTAAGGTTGAACATTCTTACGCAGACAGGAGCGAATGTAAAGGTCAACGGAATTTCACCCACACCTGTTCAGGGGCCTTATCCACTTCAGGGTAACAGTAACTGGGCTACTTATTCTATACAGAATATTACAGGAAATGCGACCATTACCTCAGACAAGGCTCTAACTGCGGGAATAAACGGAGGGTATAGTACTGCAGGATACGGAGGGTATTTTGCGGGTTTTTCTTCTGTGCCAACCATTGTGAGGAAATCGGGTGAATGTATACCCGAAATGATACTTGAGGTAGATGACAGCTATGATAACTATCAATGGTATCTTAATGGGAATATTATTCCTGGAGCTACTTCGAACATATATAAGCCAGTTCAAGGAGGAAATTATACAGTGAAAATAACTGTTGGAGGATGTGAGACTAAATTCACCCCGGTTTACAAGATTTATACCTGCCTGTTTGAAACGAATAAGAATGATACTGTATGTAATGATCCACTCAGCATTATTCCGCAGTTTTCCTATTCATCGCAAACAACGGTTTCGGGAAGTGTTACAATCGTTACACCACCATCTCATGGTACCGTAACAATAGATCCGACCTCCGGGGTTATTATCTATACTTCGAATTCAGGATATATCGGAACTGATACTATTGTATATAAATTTTGTGGAAATGATCCAGAGTTTACAGATTGTGAACAGGTCACGCTACATCTCAATGTTTCCAAGATGCCTACAATTCAAAATGCAATCTTGAATTTTTGTTCTGATATAGGTACTGCCACCTTTGATCTCACATCGGCTGAAGGCTCAATCTCCACAACATCGGGAATAACATTTACTTATTATGAAAACCTAGCTGATGCCAATGCGGGGAATACAAACAACATTTCCAATCCTACAGCTTATACCTCAGGAAATAATATTATTTATGTTCGTGTATCTGCTGGCTTTTGCTATAGCATTGCAGAGCTAAAGCTTACGGTCAACATAAAACCCATTCCTGTCATTACCACTTCTTCTCTTGTGATTTGTCATGACATTCCGGTAACCTTAACCTCCGGTTCATCGACAGGAAACACATGGTCTACAGGAGAAACCACGCAGTCCATTACCGTAAGCGCCGCAGGAACCTATACTTTAATCAATAACAATGGAATATGCCAGAGTGATCCAGTGTCAGTAACTATACTTAAAGATGAAGATCCCAACCTTCAGATCTCGGGTAATCTGATGTTCTGTGAGGGGGATTCTACCATATTAACTGCTACAGCTAACGGAACAGGAAATACTTTCCAATGGAACAATGGTAATACCGGAAACACCCTTACTGTTACCACTGCGGGAACATATACTGTTACGGCAACCACTCCTTTAGGGTGTCAATATCAGGAATCGGTAACCGTAAATATGGATTCTCAGATCATTGTAAATATTGTTCCTCCCGCACAGACCATTACCTGTAATTTGCCAACCATTACTTTAGATGCCACAGGATCAGTATATCAGCCAGGAGCTATCTTCCAGTGGACTGCAGGACCAGGTGGAAATATTGTTTCAGGAGCTGATACTTTAATGCCTGTAGTGAATCACGGGGGAGTCTATACCCTGACCATCACCAGTGCTATTCCTGGGGGCTGTGTAAAGCAAAGCAATGTAACAGTCCAGGAAAATAAGATTCCTCCACCAGTTGTTCTATCTGCAACCCAGTTGGCAATCTGTAAAGGAGATTCAGTAACCCTGACCGCCTCAGGAGGTATTTCATATGTATGGACAGGATTACCCGGTAGTGGAAATACCCAGACCGTTTCCCCCATGGATACCACAACCTATACACTGGAAGGAAAAGGATCAAATGGATGTATCGCTCAAGCAAGCATCACCATTACCGTAGTTCCTGCTATTGAGTCTTCACTTCATGAAATTCAGATCTGTGAAGGTCAGAAAGGAGTATTGGATGCCGGGTCAGGCCCTAACTATACCTATAACTGGAGTACGGGAGAAACCACAAGGACGATTGAAGTTACTCAGGCTGGAACCTATACTGTAACGATCAGCAATGGAGTATGCTCTAAAGTATATTCAGCAAATGTTTCTTATACCCAGGTACCGGATATCTTGGAGATCATCTATGAAAATGATGCACTAAGGATTGTCGTGAAAAACCATGAAAACCTTGCCTTAGAATTCTCTATCGATGACGGAGTAACATGGCAAAGTTCCAACACCTTCTACAATGTCCATAGGAATACAGTATATGCCATCAGGGTAAGAAATACCAGAACCTCTTGTGATGTTTCAGTACAATACTATACGTTCTTCTTACCCAATGCCATTACCCCGAATGATGATGGTAATAATGATGTAATCAGCTTTGCTGGAATAGCCAAGTTTAGGAATTTCTCAGCAATTATATTTGACAGATATGGTCATCAGATCTTTAAAGCCACAGAAAGTAATCCCGTATGGGATGGCAAA
>NZ_JAGGPT010000002.1 GCF_018613715.1 Chryseobacterium sp. ISL-6
AATTAGGAAACTTCTTTACACTTTTATTTTCTTCTGTCATCTTGATTATTTATTTGTTAAAATTCTAAGCCTTGAGGATTTTGTTAAGCCAAAAAAATTTAGCTGACTAATCCCAATTCTTTCAAATAAACTTCAATTTCAGAATCTAGTTGGGAACGCTTTGATTCAAGCTCCTTAATTTTTGCCATTACCACCTGAATATCAATTTCCTCTTCTTCCTCAAAAGTATCGACATAACGAGGAATATTTAGATTGTAATCATTATCTGCAACTTCCTGCAATGTCGCTTTATGACTGAATCTTTCAGTTACTGTACGGTTTTGATAAATATCAACAATTTTATTGATGTGGGCATTAAGCAAGACATTTTGGTTTTTCTGCTTTTCAAATTCTTTGCTGGCATCTACAAACAAAATATCTTCATCGGCTTCACGACATTTTTTAAAAATTAAGATACAGGTCGGAATACTTGTTCCAAAGAAAATATTGGCAGGTAAACCAATTACAGCATCTAAATAATTCTTCTCTTTAATCAGATATTTTCGGATAACCAATTCCGCTGCACCACGGAACAGAACACCATGAGGCATAACTACTGCCATAATTCCATTTTCATCCAAATGATGAATCATATGCTGAATAAAAGCAAAATCTGCTTTTGAAGATGGTGCTAATTTTCCGTATTGTGAGAATCTTTCATCCAATAAAAGAAGTTCATTAGAACTCCATTTTGCAGAGAAAGGCGGATTAGCAACAATTGCATCAAAAGTTTTATCAAGATGTTGAGGTTTTTCAAGCGTGTCTTCCTGACGGATATCAAAATTGCTGTAATTGACACCATGAAGAATCATATTCATTCTCGCCAAGTTGTATGTTGTACGGTTCATTTCCTGACCGTAGAAATCGCTTACTTTTGCTTCACGGGCAACACGCAAAAGTAACGAACCACTTCCGCAAGTCGGATCATATACAGATTTCAATTGTGATTTTCTACTAGTCACAATTCTCGCCAAAATAGTAGAAACTTGTTGTGGAGTATAAAATTCTCCTGCTTTTTTACCAGCTCCACTTGCAAACTGTGCAATCAGATATTCATAAGCATCGCCTAAAACATCAGCATTGGTATCTGATAAATTGAAATCAATATCATCCAGATGATATAGAACTTTGGAGATTAATGTATTTTTTTCGTCTTCTGTTCTTCCTAATTTGGACGAAGTAAGATCTAAGTCATCAAAAAGACCTTCAAAATCATCTTCACTATTGGTACCTAATGTTGATTGCTCAATATTATTAAGAATTTTTGTAAGTTCAGCTAAGATGAAATTAGACTTTCCTTCCTGTTTCTGATGTCCTTTTTTAGCAATATTACTGAAAAGTTCCGAAGGTTTTAGAAAATATCCCAAATCTTCAACTACCTCTTCATAAATAGATTCAACGATTTCTTTTCCATCTTCAGAATTTTCGTCAACGTCGTTGTAATCAACCTCTTCTCCCGAGTCTAATAAAATTTTATTAGCTGTAAAATGGATTTTCTCTGAAAGATATTTATAAAAAATAAATCCTAAAATGTAATCACGGAATTCATCCGCATCCATTTTACCACGTAATGTATTCGCTATATTCCAAAGTTGCTGCTGCAATTGACGTTTCTGTTCTTCTGACATTTTATCCTTAATTAAAAACTTTAAAGATATTTTATTTTAGATTAAAAAGAAAGAATAGAACTGAAAAGTTTATATAATGTTGAAGTCCTAATTGTAACGTATTGTAGTATAAATGAATGACTGTTAAATTTAATGTTCATCCACTATGACAGCTTTAATCCTCATACATACCCATCTTCTCAATCTCCACATTGGAAAATACACAAACACCACAGACATTGCCTTAGTATCCAGCTTATAATCCTTTGAGGAATTATATTGGTCAAAAAAAAAAGTGCAACACCAAAGAACACATAATCACCCCATCCCCAACATCATCGCAATACCCACCGCATCTGCCATAGTATCTATATAATAAATCTGCATCACCCCTTGATTAGCGGCAGCCTGTGTCAACGAATTTTGTTGATTCTGATTATTCACTGCGTTTTCAAACAGGATTACTGTAGAATGTGCCAAGGATTGATATACACTCCCCAAAGCAATACTCCCCGCAGCGATATTGGCAGAAAGCAACTCGTTCGTTTGATCAGTAGGAATCTGTGGAAGATCATTTTCAGAAACCAGAGAAACCGTATTGTTTTGATACCCGTTATGTACGATATGGTATACTTCCAGAATATAGTGTGCGATTAATTTCGCAGCCTGAAATTCCAACATTCTTTTCAGTTCAATAATCTCATCTGCGGTTACAAAATCCTCCAGGCTATTGACATTGACGTCATGAACCGTGTACATCGCTTCATCGGTGTCAGACTGACTGATCTCAATATCCATTTTTAAAACAACTTTTGATTTCTCAATATTGATACCAAGGATTTTCGAATCATTCTCCGGTTCAGCAATATCCCCAAGACTATTAAATGGAAGAATGTCGATGTGACAATGCAGATTCTTCGAATCATCCCACTTCATCATTACAACCGAAATTCCTGTCGATTGATCTTTAGGTTCTACAACAAATGACTGATAAGCGTCGGATGTACTATTGCTATTTATGCAATGAACAAGTCTTATGGTTGGCATTGCTTCAATTTCAGTGGTTTGTACATTAAATACAAAACGATTGCTGTTATGATCAGGATTAATCTTGCTAAAATAAGCCGGGTCCTGTTCTTTCTGAAAAGAGAAAGCTTTGCTTAATTCCTGTAAGGAACGCAGGTTGGTCATTTTAGCGGGCTGAGGTTCGTGAGCGTGATTCATGTCTTATGGTGTTAGGTATTCATTAGTTTTTGTGGTCGTCTTTCAGATGAAAATTCCGGTTGATGTATAGGTGACTTTCATCTTCTGGTTTTTCATTCCAGGTTATTCCTCACAAATCTATTAAACAAAATAGGATCACGAATCAGTAGAAAAACTGATTTTCAAAAAAAAGAATGCTATTCTCAGGATGTAAATGGTTAAAACGGTGACAGTAATCTATACCTGAATGCATGATCACAGAAGACCGTAAAGAATTATACTTCAGAACCTTAGTTCATCATATGGTTTTTCGAAACGTCAGTGATCACTGTAGTAATGAACAGTCTGCCAATGCAATCCATCCTATTTCTAAGCCACGTGATTTAAAAACCATTTTTTTTGTAAATTTCAACAATAATTTAATATTATTCACTAATACCTAATACCAATGACAACTGAGAACATTTACCTATCCATTAAAAAATGGAAAACTTTAATTGATTCCTATAAGAGCGGAAATGACGCGAATGAAAAGGAGATTCTGGGCTATTTAAACCAGGGAACTCACTTTTCTGTTTCCGGAAATGAGGTCGCATTATGGAAGACCAATCTTGAAAATGCGGATCCTAAAAGAGTTCATGCTTATCTGGGCATCGATGAAAACAAGCTTAAATTCTTTCTGATCGATTCCAAGAGTGACCGGGAGGCCGATTTCAACAATATCTTTATCAAGGAATTTACCCGCCAGTCTCCGGAGGATCAGGCTCAGAACACCACCAATCTGGAAATTTTGCCACCCATCACTTCAGAATCGGCGATCAACCGCAATTTCCGATGGAATATGTATGCTACAGCCTGGTTAAAAGCCCAGAAGACCGAACCTTTTGTTCAGGTGATCACTATTCCGTTTGAGGATTATGAACGATTAGGCCTCGGGGATAGCGAATCCTGCACGTGTTTCTTTGGATTAACGGATGAAGCAGAAAAAGGAGACACTGATTTCGCGTATCATATTGAGATCATTACGGTTAAAGATTTAACGATCAATGAAATGAGCAGGACCGCGGAAAACTATTCCACGCCTCGACCTCCTTTTACCGTTGCTGATCCCGTTGACAACTATCAACTCTTGCTCAAAAGCGGTGCTTTCTTATAACAACCTATCCCTCTATTTACAAATACTTATCAACCTGACTTTGCTTACAGGTTTGATCTTGCTTGTAAAAAAAGGGATAAAAATAATGGCGGTGATCACGGTATTTCTCGTCGCAGAATTCACCCTGGAGCTGACAGACCTGATAGACCGCCTGCTGAAACTGAACACATTGAACACCTACAATTATGCATTGAGCCAGTTTTTCAGCCTGGTGATCCTCACAGAAATTTACAGCAGGTATTTTATAAAGCTCCCGGTCTCCATCAAGTGGATCGTTTATCTTTATGCGGCGGTTTTCCTGATCATCAATCTGATGGATATACAAAAGGGAACGTGCCCTACTTTTTATTCCAACATCAGCAGCAGTATCATCATCTGTAGTTTCGCAGCCGCTTATTTTATGAAAATGCTTAAAAAAGGAAAGATTGAAAAAAGCCTGTTTATCGTTAATATATTCGTCTTTCTTTTTTTTTCTGTTGAATGTCTGATCTCTACCACTTTTAATTTCTTAGTCACCAACCACCTGGAATGGGTAGCCCCGATCTGGCTTTTCAGAGGGGTTTTGCTGTGGTGCCTTTATCTTGCTTTTATTAATCTGGGATGTCGCAGTGGGAAAATCCGGGCTTGGTAGTTGGATGGATATGGATTGGTATAGGGCTATTTTTTTTAACGACGTTATTGATCACGATATTGATCGTCAACTATCTGAAAAGCATCAGGAAAAACAAGCAAAAAGTAATGCGGCTGGTCCGGAATACACAGACGGAATGCTGGGAAAATACACTGCATTTACAGGAAAGGGACCGGGAACGTCTGGCAGAAGAGCTTCATGACAATATCATCTCACGCCTTAACGTCATTCGTTTGAATATCAATAACAAGAATACGGAAGAACTGAATCTGGATCTGAAAACCTCCATGCAGCTGATCCGGGAATTGTCGCATAATCTGACCCCTCCGGATCTGAGTGAAATTGAATTAACGGATCTTATCGCCGATTACCTCGATCAGATCAGCAAGAATATTGAGATCGCCTACCATCATATGGTTTCAGAAGCCGCCCTCAGCAGCCCCGTTAAATTAAACATCTTCAGGATCGTACAGGAATTGATCACCAACGTTTTAAAACACGCCAATGCAACCAGGATTGATGTTTCGCTGCGGGTCTCTCCTGATTATCTGACACTCACGATAGAGGACAATGGCAATGGTTTTAAACCAGAAACTCATTACAATGGAATTGGTTTAAGAAATATCCAATCCAGAGCTCAGAAGATCCAGGCAGTTTATAAGCTTAAATCAAGGCCGGAAAAGGGGACGAAGTTTATTGCGGCTATGGCGTTGGAGTGAGGGATTGAGAATTGAATTGAATTGAAAAATTAATATTGAAAATAAAAAATTAAACTTAAAAATTAAATGGAAAATTTAAAAATTAAAATCGGCATCGTAGATGATGACCTTCTTTTTGTACAACTTTTAAAAAATTACATCAATAATGATGAACGTTTTGAGGTGGTACTGACCTCAACAAGTGGTCAGCATTTTCTGAATGAAACAGACAATAATGCTTTGGACGTTTTGATATTAGACCTGAGGATGGCTAATGGTGACGGACTTGAAGTGATGTCTGCATTATCCCAAAAAGAAGCTGACACCAAGATCATTGTCCTTTCCAGTTTTTACCGTCGCTCTTTTATGGGACAAATGCTGAAAATGGGAGCGCATGCTTTCCTGTCTAAAGAAATTGAGCTGGAAGAACTTTTAAATGTTATCCATTCGGTCTATCATAAAGGACATTATTTTTCCGATGAGCAGATCGATGTGATGCGGGGTCAGCTTTCCAATAAACTCCCTGAATTTCACGCCTACTCCAAGGATGACCTCACGGACAGGGAAGTTGATGTTCTCAAACTCGTTTGCCAGCAATTAAGTACAAAAGAGATTGCCGACGCTTTATTTATCTCACCCAAAACGGTAGAAACGCATAAAACCAATCTGATGATCAAAACCTGTGTGAAAAACATGGCCGGACTGGTGATCTATGCCGTTCAGAATAATATTGTGGACGCTAATGAAATTGTGCTGTTTGATAAGTAACAGCTGTAAAATAATTGATCATTGATACTGAATAGAATACAAATTTTAATAAACCCGTAAAAAAGATTACTAAAACATAAACCTCTTTATTATGGAATTACAAATTTGTATTCTTTCTCAGTATTTATCTTTTTGAGGAGTTTAGCTTCAGGCCTTTTATGGATGTCATACCTATGATTTCAAAACCATGAAATTAATTTAAAGAGCAATTTACTATGGTGGATGCCATGAAATAATATTGCCGATAACTCATTACTCTGTATAGTCAAAAAAACTGGTCTTTTTAGTAAGATCCTCTACTGTATGCCTTATACGAGGTAGATTTTGAGATGCTCTGTATGCTGCTGCATTGGCTCTTGCCATGTCAGGAAACAACCTGCTTCCAAAAACCTGATTAAAAGAGGCAAAATTATTAAATCCACCCCCTTTGAGCTTAATGTATACATTACCATCTTTCTCAAAAAATTCGAGGTCTAAGTAGCCACCACTGAAAAAATGCCCTGGCTCTGCAAGATTTCGCATGGTCAAATCTTCATCATTATGGGTCGTTCTTACCTGTCCACCGATTATTGCTGTCGTCACCCCTTCATGAGTTCTTCGTCCCATCAGCTGTCCATCTCCGCCTCTCAAGGCACCGGGCACCGTTCGTCCAATAGAATTCTTTGAAAAATCATATACCGAACGTGCAGTAAGGTTATCGCTAACGGAACCTACCAGTACATTAAACTCAAAATCGTGTTCATTATAGCAGAACTTCCAACCCAACCATCTTCCAAAAATGCGGAGAGGTTCCATTCCCAGGGATCCTACCCTTCCTTCCGGAGACACTATCTCATCCACAAAACGAAGTTGGGGAGCAAACTGTTCCAGTTTTAAGAAGTATTTATAATTAGGCTCATCACTATTCCAGTTGGCCCGGACATATTGAGATGACCGCAACAATAAAGGATACATTATATTTCTCATATCAATTTTATTTTAAGTTATTAAGATTTTGTAATGATTAAAAAAAATCAGGGAGAACCATAACGTCCCCCCTGACATGAAACCTAAAAAACACGCTTTTAACTAAGGATTTAATATTTTAGCGATAGAAACAGCATCTGCTACTGTATCCAGGCTATAGATCTGGATCACTCCTTGTGTAGTGGCTGCCTGACCTAAAATATTTTGTTGGTTTTGTGTATTCACTGCATTTTCAAACATAATTCCTGTTGAATGTGCTGCTGTCTGATACACGTTGCTTAATGCCATTGCTGGAGATTCTGCTACCACTTTTACGTTGGTCTGGGTAACTGCGTCTGTGATTTGTTCGTTAACTGTTGCCATAATGATTATTGTTTATTTGGGTTAAAAAGCAACCGGATGCTCCGGCTGCAAAGATTATTTTTTTACTGTTGCCCTTTTTTAAGGATTCAGTATTTTAGCAATAGAAACAGCATCTGCTACTGTATCCAGGCTATAGATCTGCGTAACACCCTGTGTAGTCGCTGCCTGAGTTACAATGTTTTGCTGATTTTGAGTGTTTACTGCATTTTCAAACATAATTCCTGTAGAATGTGCTGCTGTCTGATATACATTGCTTAAAGCCATTGCTGGAGATTCTGCTACCACTTTTACGTTCGACTGGGTAACTGCGTCTGTGATTTGTTCATTAACTGTTGCCATAATGATTATTAGTTATTTAGATTAAAAACAACCAGATGCTCCGGTTGCCGGGTTATTTTTCTGCGCTTCGCAAAAAAGATTTTTATGGTTTTAAAATTTTTGCCATTGAAACAGCGTCTGCTATTGTATCAAGACTATAGATCTGCGAAATCCCTTGAGTCGTCGCTGCCTGAGTTACAATATTTTGCTGATTTTGAGTGTTCACCGCATTTTCAAACATAATACCTGTTGAATGCGCTGCTGACTGATACACGTTGCTGATCGCCATTGCAGGAGATTCACCTACTACTTTTACGTTCGACTGCGTTACTGCGTCTGTAATTTGTTCGTTAACTTTTGCCATAATGATTATTGTTTATTGGGTTTAAAAACAACCGGTTTTTCCAGCTGTAAGGATTGTTTTTCCGCTTAGCAGAACGGTTTTTAAGGTTTCAATATTTTAGCCATAGCAATTCCATCCGCAATGGTATCTTTGCTGTAGATCTGCGTAATACCTTGTGTAGTCGCCGCCTGAGTAAGGATGTTTTGTTGGTTTTGATTATTTACCGCATTTTCAAACATAATGCCTGTAGAATGTGCTGCTGTCTGATACACGTTACTTAAAGCCATTGCAGGAGATTCTGCTACTACCTTTACGTTCGACTGCGTTACTGCGTCTGTAATCTGTTCGTTAACTGTTGCCATAATGATTATTGTTTATTGGGGTTAAAAAACAACCGGATTCTCCGGTTGCTCGGATTATTTTCTGCTTTTAACAGGAAGGTCTTAAGGTTTCAGTATTTTAGCAATAGAAACAGCATCTGCTACTGTGTCCATACTGTAGATCTGAGTGATCCCCTGTGTAGTCGCTGCCTGACCCAGGATGTTTTGTTGGTTTTGGTTATTTACCGCATTTTCAAACATGATCCCTGTTGAATGTGCTGCTGTCTGATACACGTTACTCAAAGCCATTGCAGGAGATTCTGCTACCACTTTTACGTTGGACTGCGTTACTGCGTCTGTAATTTGTTCGTTAACTGTTGCCATAATGATTAATTGTTTTTTTTGAGATTGACTCTCGATTAAGAAATTATTTGATTTAAACTAGTTTTATATGGTATTTAACCTCATCGCAGATAATTCGAATGCAACAGATTTCAAAGCATTGATAAAAACTACTAACTGAGGATTGGATATATGGATGACTTCTGTACAATGGTTGAAATCACGATCCGTAAAATCTGCGAGAGTTTAAAATGATGTATTTGATGAACTTCAGCGATCATGGCTGAGGCTAAAGAAAAGGATGCGGTTCCTTCTTTTCTTCTACGGTAGACTGCTGTACATAATATACACTTTGAGCTGAGATTGCATTTCCACATGATTGCCCGTTTTGGGAATCTACAGCATTAAAAAAACCGGTGCAGGATGAAAATTTTGACCTAATATATGTTGAGGGGCACCGGCTTCTATTCTACAGAGAAGAAAACCGCATCCGTAATTATTTCTTACTGAAGGTTAAAGACCCTTTTTTAGCATGGCTAATTCCTTGAGCAATTTTCCGGAATGCATCTTTTTAATTCCCATGACCGTATTGCTTATTCCCAAAATTCCGTTTTGCTGTTGATGTACTGCAGAATTCATATGCATTAATCCTGTTGATTGTGCACTGACCTGCGAAGAAATAGCACTCGTTACCGAGGTTGACATTCCTAAAACTATCGTATTGATATCGCTCATAATAATTGTTATTTTTGTGATTAGATGTATTATTTCCGCATATTAGCGAGCCTTATTTGCAGCTTGTTCATTCTTTCCGCCACCTTGAATTCTTTCTCTTTTATTTTTTCCTTCGACGTTTCCTGAAGCTTTTTCAATTGCTCTTCGTAATTCATCGTTGGCAGATTGGTGGTTGCAGACGCCTGATAGGCTTGCTGCTGTTTAACAGCTTCTTCCAGTTTTTCCAGTAAGGGAGCCAATGATTTTAATGTCTCTTTGGTCGCTTTATCTTTGATATAATTAATGATTTCATCTTCATGACTGAGAACAAAAGGCATTACATCTTCCACCACTTCATGTTCTATCACCTCTACAACAATAGGTGGTGCAGGGACAGAGGGGCGAGCCCTATGATTGATTCGTCTTCGCATAGGTTTTAATTTTTAGAAGGTGGTTCTCCGCAGAATGCACTTCTAGAGCAGATAGCCTATGAAAGCTCCTGCAGCAGTCCAGTCCCTGTTGAGATTCTGAATAACATTGCTTCCGATAATTTCTAAAGCAATACTTCCTGCAATCGCATTCGCCGACATCATTTGCTTCAACTGTTCCGGAGGAAGCGTTAAGATATACTCATCCGGGATTAAAGGTGATCTGCCAGGATTTGCTGGATTTTCATTGATTACAATATCCAGAATTTCCTGAAAATAATGGGCAATTAATTTAGATCCCTGAAATTCTAATTCTCTTTTCAATTCTATAATCTCATCCGGAGTCACCAGGTCGGAAATCGCACTTACATCAACATCGTGAACCGCATATAAGGCTTCACCTGTATTGGATGCAGTAATGGTAATATCTGTTTTGAGTACACATTTCGATTTTTCCAGATTTACTGTAAGCAGCTTTGATTCCGTTTCGGGCTCTGCAATATCTGAGAGGGTACTCAGTGGAAGAATTCTTACGTTGCATAGAAAAGTGTGATGCTCTTCGAGCTTGATCATGATCACAGCTATTCCCGTAGATTTGTCTTTCGGCTCTATCACAAATGATTGATAACTATTAGACCTTCTCCCTTTGGTACAGATCACCTGTCTTAAAATAGGTTGTATATTGATACTTGATGTTCCCAGACTAAATACCGCACGGTCATTGTTATTTTCCAGTTTCTTAACACTGAAATAGGCATTGTCATTGGTTCTTGTCAGATAAATACTTTCGTTCAATTCTTTTAGGGAACGTAAGTTTAAAATTTTGGCAGGTTTAATTTCGCTTGAATAATTCATCTCTTATTTTTTTAAGTTTATCGATTAGTTTTGTTGTTATCGTTTTCTTGGTATGTTCACTTATATGTTGTTCTACAGGAACCACCGCTTCTTTAATCTCAGGTTTTACAAGGGGTTGGGTTAATTTTACAGATTTAAGCACAATTCCATCCCCATGGTCAGCCGCGGTTACATTTTTTCTCATACTATCTTTCTGTGATGAGGTTTCTTCCGTAACCGGTAGGGTCAATCGTTTTTTTTTTCCATATCCTCCTCTTCAGCGGAAACATCTGTAAAAGGGGGCGGACTCTGGATCATGCCGGGCATCGGTGAAGCACTGCCATTGAAGATCGCACCGGAAATTTTCGTTTTTGCTTCAGCATAATCACTTACTATCTTAAATAAGTCCTTCATGATTTCATTTCCGTTTCCTCCCATTGGATCCTGGGCAGAAGCCCCTTCAGCCTTCGCTCCGACACCTCCCGTTGGTGGAAAATAATTTCCATAGGTTAAGAAGTTATGAGCTAATTTGCTTAATGCGACTAAACCCACCTGTTCAAATCCTTTTAAAAAGGACTGTAAATCCTGAACCATCATTCCGGTAGACTGATCAATCATAATTTTCGCAGCTCCGGTCATGGGATCGGCCTTCGGCGGCGATAGTACTTCGGTATTCACAAACACTACCGCTTTCTCTGCCGGAGTGGTAGGATTGGCTTCCTGTTTCTCAATGTTGTTCTCATCCATCGTTGTAAGGTTTTAGATTATCCTTTTAAAATCTTAATGGCATCTGCAACAATCGCAGGGTTAAGCTGATTCAAGTTTTGCTGATTCGTCACCGAATTCTGAATGGAAATCCCACTTGCATGGGTGGCCATCTGATAAAGCATACTCATGGCCTGTGCCGGAGACTCACCAAGCACGGTAACATTAGTCTGCGTAACTGCATCTGTAGTCTGATTGTTTACTGTATCTGCCATATTTTTTGTTTAAATGGTTATTTTAGTTTTAGTTTTTTCTGACATTCTCTAAGATTTCTCTCATCTCAATTCAATCTTTTATTTTATATTGTGATTGTAATCGCAAGTGCATCGTTACTTTCTCTCTTTTGTCTGTTACAAATGTCTTAAACTAAAACAAGTCAACACTCGGGGAAAAAACTGATTTTCAAAAACTAGGGAATTCTCCTAAAGGTGAAATGAATGATAAAATAAAGAAGCGCTTATAAACTTGGATCTCCCTCTGGGTGGGCTTTTGCTGAAAAAAGCACCTCATAAAAAAAGACCATCAATCCCTAAATTGACGGTCTTTTTATTCTTTTATTTACAAAATAACGAACATAACATACTGTAAAACAGCTTAATAATGTTTTTTATACATTCAAAATACAAATCTTATTTAAAAAAACAGGCCCTTCAAAATAAGATTTTCATCCTCCAAATAAAAAATTTTTTTCTCATAAACATCGTATTAACCAAGCAGATACCACATTTATTTTTTTATTTATTAAAAAAATAAAATTTAACATATTAAATATAAAATAATCTTATTATTTTTGTTGAATAAACAAAAAATTTGGATAAATTAATACTAATTTCATGATTGTAACAAATAAACAAAAAATTGTCTTTAAGATGAGGCTTCTTTTGACACTTTTGATACTGAATATCTTCTTAATGATAGCAGGATATGTCTTAAGGTCATTGATCCATGAAGATTTACAATTACCTTTATTGGGTGTCTCACTTGTATTTCTGTTACTGATCATAAGCCGTATCATCCGTTTAAGGGTATTTCATTTTGAAAATACGGGAGCTGTATTTTCAATTAAGTCCTACCATCCTGTAAAAAGAGGGATTATATTTCCATCGGTAGATTATCCTGTTAATCGATTACGGGCTTTTAAGATCGAAAAGTCTCTTATGGCAAAGAATATCGTTGTCGAGGTGAACACCCAGCAGAAAGAAAATCCACTCAGAGTAAAGCTTAAAGCTTCAAACATCACTGATAAAGACTATATGCGTATGATCAATTCCTTTACTTAATATTATTTATTTTAAACCACTGATATTTATTTAAATAGAAGTGGTTATTTAATTTTACACCCTTTTTTTCGTAAGTTAGCCTCCATAAGATCACCTCCATTTCAGTGATTATTAAGTATGCATAAAGAGTGAAATATAAAGTAATATTTCCACGTGTATTAATTTCCTTACCCATAATTCTGTTTATGGGTTGCAGCACCTCGGGTAACTTTGTCAGATATTCGAGAAGTTATGTTGAGGTTGGAAAGATCATGGATTCGGTTCATCTACCCTATATTATTGATTTAGAACAAGGTGACAAGCACCTTATCGCGATGGGTGTTTCCCATACTTACAATGATAATGATCCTCAGATATCCGAAATAAAACAGACTTATCTTCAATTCAAGCCAGATATTACAATCAATGAAGGTGGGCAGATCACAAAGAAATTTGATTCTGAAAAAGAAGCTGTAGAGCAAAATGGAGAAGTAGGCTTGCTGAAATATTTAAGTGACATAGATCATAAACCATTAATGAATGGAGATATTGAGGACTCACTTGAATTTAAACTGATGTTAAAAAAATATTCAAAGGAAGATCTCCTACTCTACTATATCATGGAACGCCTCGTAATCCCACATCTAAATGGTGCTTATGGCAATAAGACAATTGAAGAGCTGTATACAAAAGCAATCCAAAAGTGGTTTATCCAGGAAGGTTTTCCCGTTGATAAGGAATTACAAAACTTTGAAGGATATAAAAAATTGTATCAATCTAAAATGGGTCATCCTTTTCAATTGAGTATGAATCCTGATATTGAACTTTTTGACTATGTAAATCCAAACTGTACCTATTGTACAATAGGCAGAAACTCTAAAATACTCCGCGATTCTATATTACTGGAAAAAATCTCTTCTGAATTGAAAACACACGGTAAGGTGATGGTAGCATTCGGGCACGGTCATATCTTAGCCATTGAACCGGCTTTAAAAAAAATGATGAAAAAGTTATAATACTTCATCACTCAATTTCAACTTTCAACTTTCATTTTTACATTCTATTGTAACAGATCACCTTTTTATGATCAGGCTTTTATAAGAGTTCATTTACATTCGGGAAATATCGTCAACACAACGGGAAATGCAGGTACTTATAATAATAGGGCACAACGATACCTTTGCTCTACAATATAAATATCTAAACAGATGAAAATGAATAAATTAAAATCGAGCTGGTTGGTACTGGCTGCCATACCGTTTTTTTTATTATCGTGCGACGACAATGATGATAATCCTATGGAAACCGGAATGCCGTCAACGATTACCATAGAAAATGTACTCGACTCTAAGCCTTTAGTGGAATCGGGCGTTTTTCAACATAACGGAGCTTCTCCTGTTATTATGCCTGGAGAATCTACTTCTTTTCAGTTTTCTGCAGCAAAAGGACAGGCGATAAGCTTTGCAACCATGTACGGCTGGTCAAATGACCTTTTCTTCGCTCCTGAAAATCCGGGAATAAAATTATACCAGGATAATGGCACCCCTATTGAAGGTGATGTTTCTTCTCAGATCAAATTATGGGATAACGGAACAAGAATTAACCAGACTCCCGGATCTACAGTAATGCATCCTGGAACAGCAGAAACAACGGCTCAGAATATCACTGAAGTATCAGGAACTGATGCGCAAGGTCATACCTATGCAGCTGCCTCATCATTAATGAAAGTAAATCTGCATTACGAAGGCAATTCAATGTTTAAATCATTAGAAAATAATGTGTATGATCAGGTTGTCCTTTATCCTATCTATGATTATCAGTTATCCAATTTTGTTTCATTTTATATTCAACCCTTTACAATAAGTGAAAAGCAATATATAATTTATTACTATAAACTCAATGGAGAAGGCACTTATTACATAAAAGATAATGCAAAGAACAAAATTGTTTTTGAAAGTAAGGCGCTAACATCAAATGCCCCGATCTCAAAATTTGAGACAATTGATAACACTCATATTTTACTGGTCGAAGACATGGGAGATCATGGACAGAGAGCATTTGTTGTAAGCACTGAAAACAATCAATGGAAAACTATGAATGCATTTAAAGGGAGGTCATTCAAATTAAATTCTGTTGATTATGATGAAAAGAGCGATGGAAGTCTAAGGAAGTATTTAAGGTTTGCCAACAATAAACGTATCAAAGCTAATTATCCCAGCCGTTATTTTAAAAATTTTGAAATTGGTTTTGACACAAAGACCCAGACGATCTTCTATAAAAAATTGAATAATGGACCAGAGGATTCAAAAAAAATTGAATCTAAATGGGAGAACAAAATGTTTACTATTGATGATTATTACGTAGGAGAAAATCTTAATGACCAACCCATGCCAATACCACACTAGCCACCATTCCAGCAAAGTTGCTTATAAGTAAGTAATCTCTAAAATAATGAATTGAACAGACGTAACTTCGTGTCGATTTTGATTAAATGACTAACTTTCTTCTTCATTGTGAAATCGAAGATTAAATGTAATTAATGACAAATTCAAAACTACGGCAAAAGGTTCTCGATACAAAATTATTTTCCATTACATTCCAAATAATTTCACTCGAACTGACGGTATACAAAACGATCAAAGTCTTATCGTCACTTCCACTTGATTTTCTTCAAAAATCAAGTGGAAAAATTGTTAAAATCCGATAACTCATTGATCCTCAATCTTTGTCATTCTGAAAGAATCTAACATCAATATTTTGATAATTTAAACAAGAAATTATTCGATTTTCATCTTATGTATATTTCAAATGCATAATCATTTAAATTTAAAATAGCTAAGTGTTTAAGAGCTTTTTACTTCCCACAGATTTCGCAGATCACACAGATTGTTTGAAATTTTTATCGCAGATAAAAATCCTTGCGTCTTAAAAACGCAACAACTAAAAAAAACTTTGCGTCTTTGCATATAAACATTCCCTACTTAATTTTTAACACCAGTAACCTATTCACTTTTTGCCAAATGGCAAATACTTAACCACTATCTTTGTTTAAATTTCGGGCATGAAAGAACTATTCGATTTTATTTTAAGATTTGGAAACCTCAACCAGCAGCAAATTGACTTTATCACCAGTAAAGCCACTGAACTTCATCTTCCAAAAGATGCTTATTTTTCGGAAGCAGGAAAAATTGCCCGTCAGATAGGATTTATCGTGGACGGTATTTTACGGGTGTGCTATTATGATAATAAAGGCGAAGAGATCACCAAATACTTTATTGAAGAAAATAATATGGTCGTCGATCTGGAAAGTTTTGATAATGAAATCTGTTCAAGTACCTATGTTGAAGCAGTTACAGACTGTACCATGATCGTTTTTTCAAGGAAAGACTGGCTTGAGCTTTTACAGACCATTGTTGGATGGGAAGCTATTGTTCACAAAATCATCTCACGAGCACTGATTCAAAAGGTGGAAAGAAGAAGCCCTTTGGTTACAGAAGATGCAACCACCCGTTACCTAAAGTTTTTAGAGATCTATCCTACCGTTGTTAACCGCATTCCTCTTTCTTATATCGCATCTTATCTGGGCATTACACAGTCTTCACTCAGTAGAATAAGAAAAAACATACGTTAAGATCGCTTTTTGCCAAATGGCAAAAGATTTTATTTTCAAATGTTTGACCTTTACATTATTAAATAAAACAAGAAAATGAAATCAGTATTAATAACAGGAGCCAACAGAAGCATTGGCCTTGAAATAACAAAACAACTTTCAGCAAAAGGATTATTCGTTTACTTAGGCAGCCGTAATCTCGAAAAAGGAGAAGCCGTAGTAGAGGAACTTAATCAAAATGGGTATCAGAATATCAAAGCCATTGAAATCGATGTTACCAACCCCGATTCAGTCGCTGCAGCTAAGAATATTGTAGAAAAAGAACAGGGAAAACTGGATATCCTGATCAATAATGCAGGTATTCTGGGAATAAATCCCCAACCCGCATCAGGTACTTCCATTACAGAAATCCAACATGTATTTGACACCAATTTCTTTGGAGTGATCAGTGTTACACAGGCTTTTTTAGATTTACTTAAAAAATCCGACAGTCCGAGAATCAGTAACATTACCTCGGGACTTGGTTCTTTAACCCTACACAGCGATCCTACCTGGAAATATTACAATTTTAAAACAGCAGGATACGGAACATCAAAAGCAGCTTTAAATGCTTACACTATTGTATTAGCGTATGAATTAAAAGATCTTCCTTTTAAAGTCAATGTAATTGATCCCGGTTATACCGCAACTGATTTCAATGCCCACGGTGGTCCGGGTTCTGTAGAAAGCGCCGCATCTTTCATTATTAAACACACGCTGACTGATGACAACGCCCCAACAGGACAGTTTTACAGTAATGATATTGAGGATGAGATAGGAATTAGTCCGTGGTAGGTGATTTTGTACAATGTAATTTTTTGTACCATGTAAAAAGTAAAATGTATTAATGATTATGAGAGAGACCTGACGGTTTCTCTTTTTTGTGTGATGATCTAAGCAGAATAATTAAGGTTCTTGGTACAAATGATTTTCCATTACATTACCAATCATTTCACTCGAACTGACGATGTATACAGATTTCTAAGCGTTGTCGTCACTTCGAGTAGATTTTTGAAGAAAATCGTATCGAGAAGTTTCTACCCCTTGAAGTGATAGAATTCAACATTTTCTAAAATAAAAACACCACATTATTGTGGTGGTGTTTTGCTATTGTTTTATATATTTTTCGTCAATTACTGTTTCAACATATCCTTCTAAATTATATTGCATTAAAGCATCAAAAGGAAATAATTTTGACATTGAATAATTGCGATCTTTATTTATCTTTTTAAATAAATCAACCATACTTTTTAAATCCTCATCAGAATCAAAAGAAAATGCATTGTAAATAGTGTCTTTGTATAACTTAAAATCGACAGAGCTAATTATTTTTTGCTTTTTACTATTATCCCAATTCTTATTTTTAGCTGCTTGTTCTATTTTTCTTTTGCAATATGCCATGAAATAATTTTCAAAATCCGTAGACTCAATTAACTGATCAACTAATATTTTATTATTTGCCGAAGGTTTATTAACTGTTGGAGGATTTACATCTTGTGAAAATAAAAAAGAAGCCATTAATAAAGAAAATGTTAATAATGTTTTCTTCATAAATTTTCATTTTTAATATCTTATAAATTTAAAATTTATTTTGGTAAAGAGCTCCAATAATGAAAAAGGATTCTATCTCGAAAATCTTTGATTTTCAAGTTATGTGACCTCCTTGTATAGCATTAATGAACTTTAAGAAACTAAAGTATTCAAAAACCTTTGTGGCTTTTGTGGTTATTTTTTTAAACACAAAGTTTTATTTCCAAACCGTTTATCGTAACAGGGCAAAGAGTAGCGACTTTGTCACTGATAAAGCTTGCTTCTGAAAATCAATAATATTGGTTTAATCTAAGGAGATATTTAAATATACATCAATGGTAGAGTGGTATATTTATTGAATATGTACAACTTTATTAACCTACACAATTACTAAAAAAATTATGAAAAAGATATTGTTGATTTTATTATTTTCTACAATCATTGTGACAAATGCGAAAGCCCAAGGAATGGTGGTAAATGCTGACGGAACTCATTCAACCGTAATGGGCAGCACTATTGTAAACTCAGATGGTACTCATTCAAGTATAATGGGCAGTATCGTTGTAAATCCTAATGGAACCCATTCCACTATGATCGATAATGGAGCTACAAAGACCATAGTAAATTCTAATGGAACTCATTCTATTATGATCGACGATGAAGAAACAAAGACTATCGTAAATTCTGATGGAACTCACTCCACTGTGATTGACAATGAAGAGACAAAGACAGTGGTAAAACCCAATGGAACTAAAAGAAAAAAGAAATAAAAGCTATTATAATCAAGGCATTACTAAAAGCGGATTCGATTGAATCTTAACTCTAAAATCCGTTATTTTCAGCAATACTTGAACTGGTATTTATAGTTTATAAAAAATATTAATTAATATCATAGAAAGAGAAGTCTCAGAGCTTCTCTTTCTTGATTTCATCTAACTAAGTTTTCAAAAACTTTTGTGACCTTTTGTGGTTAAATTTTAAACGCAAAGTTTTATCTACAAACTGCTTTATTATAAGTTTGCAAAGAATAGCGACTTCGTCGCCGATTAAGTTGGCTTTTGAAAAATCAATTTCATTGATTTAAAGTCTTTATTGCCTTTATATGTATGCATTCAATTTTTCTTTGCGTTAAAAAAACACCTCCTTTATTAAAATCATTCTTCTTCCACCTATTAAAAAGAAAACTTAAAAATTCTGAGTCATTTTTTTCTATATTTGTACAAAACACGGATACAATCTCATTATGGAAAAGCTAAGAAATCTAAGAAAACAAAGAGGATTCTCTCAGGAAAAACTGGCAGGCATCATCGCAACCGATCCTTCCAATTACTCTCGTAAGGAAAGAGGAGAAATAAGAATATATGATGATGAATGGGAAAAGTTGGCAACAGCTTTAAATGTACCTGTGGATGAGATAAAAGAAGAAAGACCAACAGGTATTGTACATAATGATAATTCAACTTTTAGCGACAACTCAAATTCCGGTAATTTTTATAATCAACAATTTAATATTCCAGATTCTGTCATAGAAAATTTACAGGATTATATTAAAGTTTTAAAAGAGCAGATTGAAACTTTAAAAGAGGAAAATCAGAAATTAAAAAGCAAGTAGAGTCTTTCTCTATTCATCCTATTCCTAAGTTCTTATAATGACATCCGATATGACTACAGAAGAACAAATCAGCCATTATATTTCCATTCAACCAGAGTCTAAACGTAATGATATGGAAGCTTTGCACCGTTACATTCTACAAGTTATGCCAGAATGTAAATTATGGTTTCTGGATGGTAAAAACGATAAGGGAGAAACGGTTTCCAATCCTAATATCGGATATGGGTTTCATGTCATGAAATATGCTGATGGA
Organism: Chryseobacterium sp. ISL-6; assembly: GCF_018613715.1. Taxonomy (GTDB): domain Bacteria; phylum Bacteroidota; class Bacteroidia; order Flavobacteriales; family Weeksellaceae; genus Chryseobacterium; species Chryseobacterium paludis. Next base: position 19,799 of record NZ_JAGGPT010000002.1, read on the forward strand.
AGCACCAGGGATTTTTATCAAATTGGTATTAGTGCCAACACAGCTGGTATTTCTGTTTATGTTCTTGGAATTAATGATAAGAACTATTTACCTCAAACCTATGGAAAAAAAATAGGAAAAGCGAGTGTAACTGGGTATTGTATTAAGTTCAAAGCACTGAAGGATATCAATATTGAAGTGCTTGGGGAGGCGATACGAGATGGAGTTGAGAAAAGCCTGGAGTCATAAAAATAGGTAGACAAAAGTTAATCACAATAAAAAAGAGAAACCCCACAGTTTCTCTTTTTTTATATCATCTAATTAAATTTCCTTTTCCTCAACCAGAAGAACAATCCGCCCAGTAATCCTATGATCACTAGTGGAAGCAGTAAGTTAAACCACTGCCAGTTGGTTTTTTCTTCGGTGATTCGCTGTCTGTCTAATAGTCTTTCTTCGATGTTTCGGTTTCTCAATTCCATCAGGTTACTGTCGTCCAAAAGGTAATCTAAAGCATTTCTTAAAAACTGTTCGTTTCCGAATTGCTCATTCGTCATCAGATCCACTCCTAGCGGCAAAGGCTCTCCTTTGATCACTTTATTTCTCCCTACATCACCGTCCGCAATCACGATCATTTTATTGTTAGGGCTCTCACCTTTAAAACCTTGATATGATTTTCTTTCAATCCTTGATGCGTATGCAGAAGTAAACTTCCCCTCCAATGCTACGGCAAAGATTTTCGGAGTACTTGGTTTTTCCATTTGTCCCAGACTGTCAACACTTGAAATCTCTTTCAGATCAACATAGTTGGGAACCTGTTTCAATAAAGTTCTTTCACTGGATTCAAAAAGAACTTTGGTTTTGATATTTTTTCTGCCTAAAGTATCAATCGATGTCGGAAATTCAAATTTTACCGGATTGATATTTTTAGTAATCGGATCGTTCTTTTCAGCAATTCCTAATGGGAAATACGGCCATGGAAGGCTTGTATATTGAGGGTTACCACTCACCTCTCCTGTTACCAGTCTCAACAAAGCAAATTTCTTTACATCTTTTACCAAAGCAGGATTGATCCTGATTCCGTAATTAAAGAAGAAATCCGTCATATTAATATCAACAGGGAAAGGCATTACTTTTTTAGATCTTGTCAGCGTATCCATTTCTGCATTCACCGCATCGATCATCCATAATGTTTTTCCACCATTCATGATGTATTGATCCAGGATCACTTTTTCACCATCTGTAAATGCTTTTCTAGGTTTTGCAATGACTAAAGCGCTCATCTGCTTTAACAAAGGAATATCCGCAGCACTTAGCTCAACCTGATTTTTAGGAATAACCGGTCCGGCATCATAATTTTCTAATGCCAAATGCATGAAACCCTGGAATTCACCGGGACTTAATTCATCCTGATTCACCAAAACCCCTATTTTCTTTCTCTTATCGGTCGCAATATTTTTGATATTGGAAACAAGGTTGTATTCTAAATTCTCAATAGATTTCGTCAGCTGCTCATCCGCATTGATGTTCGCCTGCTGTACCACCAACGGGATAGAAACTCCGCCTTTGTTGTATTTAAGCACCGCATACGGAAACAATACGATCTGTGAAACTTTACCATCTTTTACATCCGGAAGAACGGAAGGCTGCATTCCCATAGCCATCAACGTATCCTGAGACATTTTGGTTTTAATGGGATCGATAAATTTAAAATCTATTTTTGGATTGATCTTTCTGAATTCTTCCAGCATAAACTTTGTTTCACTCTGCAGCTGCTTGAAACTTGCCGGGAAATCACCTTCTAAATAAACCTCAACGGTTAAAGGCTTTTTAACCGATTCCAATACTTTAATGGTATTATCGGAAAGGGTGTATCTTTTTTCTTTGGTTAAATCCAATCTGATTCCTGAAATGGCCAAAATAATAACCAATGGCAGGATCACAAACAGTAAAATTCCTAATGGAGACTTGAATGATATCTTCTTCATAATTCTACTTCTTTTTATTGATAAAATGATTGGACAATACTAACGAAACACCAATGATGAAAACAAAATAGGCTACATCTTTAAAGTCAATCAGCCCTCTTGTAAATCCAAGAAAATGCTGATAAAAACCTATATTCTGTAAGATAAAATCGGCTCCGCCTAATAATTTATAACTCGCTAACTGTTCGATTCCGAAATACATGATAAAGCACATGAAAACACCCAACAGGTAAGCCATGATCTGATTCTGAGAAAGCGATGAAGCTAAAATTCCAACTCCCGAAAAAGCGGCAATAAGCATGATCAATCCGATATAACTTCCGAAAGTCATTCCCAGGTCAATATTTCCTTCAGGAACTCCTAAAACATACACGGTATACAGATAGATCAGTGAAGGAATCAGGCATAAGATCCCAACTACCCAAACGGAAAGAAACTTTCCTAATACCAAATCTGAGACTTTTAAAGGCTGTGAGAACAACCAGTTTAAAGTTCCGGTCTGTTGTTCTTCTGCAAATGTTTTCATGGAAAGTGCAGGAATAATGAACATCAATAACCAAGGGACTAAAACAAAATAGCTCTGTAAAGAGGCCATTCCGATCTCAAAGATATTAGAATCGTTATCGAAAAAAAACAAAAAAAGAGTCGCTATCAGACTGAAAGCTGCGATGATGATCCACGCACTCCAGTTCCCGAAGTAACTCCAAAGTTCTTTTTTAAAAATTGCAATCATAGTTTTATTTAGGGTTTAGGTAATAGGTTGCAGAGCAAAAATTACCTTATCAATTATATTTTAATCTATTGTTGGGGGATTAAGATTTTTTCTTTTTGTTTTTATTGACCAGTTTTACGGTCATCATGATTAAAAATACAAGAACGAAAAATCCGGTAATTAATTGCCACCAGTATTCGATCACTGAAGATTTTAAAATAACCGTGAAGACCACCAGAAATAAAATGAAGGTAGCAATCTCATTTGCCTGTCTCAGTTTTATATTCGCCGTTTCCAAAGTATTTCCATTCAGGGCTTTTAATTGAAGTACCTTTTTCCAACACCAGTAATGGTAAATCGCAAGACCTATCAGGAAAGTGAGTTTTAAATGAAACCAAGGCGTTTTCATTAACCCTGTATTAAGACAGATCATGACTAATCCACAAACGGTCATAATAACTCCTGCAGGAACCGTAATAATATTCCACAGCCTTCTCGCCATGAATGTATACTGTTCTCTTAAGATCTTCTTCTTCTCTTCAGCAAATTCATCGGTATCTTTATAGTAAACAAATAGTCTTACGAGATAAAAAATTCCCGCAAAATAACTGACCATAAAAATAATGTGCAGCGCCTTGATTATTGTGTAAAGCATTTTAAACTTTTCTATTTTTTTTAGGAACTAATCACCTTTTTCATCAGTGCACTCTAGTTTTTATATCTACTTCGTTACCACAGTATCTGTACTATCTGGATCCGGTTTTAACATGATTCTTTTTGCGCCCAACTTGGTATAATACTTTTCCATTTTATTCAAATGGTCATCGCTGGTTTCTTTTCCTTTAATATTATACCCATAATCACTCCAGATTCGGATATAAAAAAGATCTTTAACCAAAACCCTGTAATTGGGTTGTTCAAAGTTTTTGGTAAGATACTCATCCAAGTCTTTCTTTGAACCGAACTGATACACATAAACGCCACCATCATTCAGTTCATCTGTTGGACTGTAGTAAGGAAACGCGTACAGCTTTTTAATTTTTGGGGCAATATCCTGATTGGCAATTTTTGAAATGATACCGGGATTATCTGTTACAAATGGTACCTGGGTAATCCCGATAGATTTCATTTCTTTATTTATTTTTACAGGCTGCATTCCCTGAAGCTCAACATTTTTAAGATCAAAATCCATAATATTCTGAGCAGAAAAACTTTGAAAACAGATAAAACCGATAATCAAAAGTATATTTTTCATAAGCCTGTATTTTTTTGTTTTAAGAAATCACACTCAGCTCTTTCCCCACTTTTTCAAAAGCAGCGATTGCTTTATCCAAATGTGCTCTTGTATGAGCTGCAGAAAGCTGAACTCTTATTCTAGCTTTTCCTTTCGGAACTACAGGATAGAAGAATCCGATTACATAAATTCCTTCATCCATTAGTTTCTCTGCCATCTTCTGAGCCAAAGGCGCATCGTATAACATAACCGGAACAATTGCTGCATCACCATCAGGAATATCAAAACCTTTAGCTTTCATTTCTTTTCTGAAATATTCTGCATTTTCCATTACCTGATCACGAAGTGATGTATCGTCAGAGATCATATCTAACACTTTCAATGCTGCACCTACGATTCCAGGAGCTAATGAGTTTGAGAATAAATATGGACGGGAACGCTGTCTCAACATATCAATGATCTCTTTTTTACCGGAAGTAAATCCACCCAATGCTCCACCTAATGCTTTTCCTAAAGTAGAAGTAATAATGTCTACTCTACCCATTACTTCATTGGCTTCGTGTGTTCCACGGCCTGTTTTCCCAATGAAACCGGTTGCGTGAGAATCATCCACCATTACTAAAGCTCCATATTTATCGGCAAGATCACAAACACCTTTCAGGTCAGCAACGATACCATCCATTGAGAAAACCCCATCGGTAACGATAATGGTAAATCGGTGATTTTTTTCAGAAGCTGCAATTAACTGAGCTTCCAGATCCTGCATATTATTGTTTTTATAACGGTATCTCGCTGCCTTACAAAGACGAACCCCATCGATAATTGAAGCGTGATTCAGTTCATCTGAAATAATAGCATCTTCTTCTGTAAATAACGGTTCGAAAACACCACCGTTCGCATCAAAACAAGCTGCATACAAGATCGTGTCCTCTAATCCTAAAAACTGAGCAATCTTTTCTTCCAATTGCTTATGAATATCCTGAGTTCCACAGATAAAACGAACAGACGACATCCCGTATCCATGAGATCCTATCATATCCTGAGAAGCTTTCATGACTTCCGGATTGTTGGATAATCCTAAATAATTATTCGCACAGAAGTTTAACAGCTTTTTACCATTAGCTTCTATTTCCGCACTTTGCTGAGAAGTAATGATTCTTTCTCTCTTGTAAAGCCCGTCGTTTTCAATATTTTTAAGTTCGTTCTGTAAATTTTGAAGATATTTTTCAGAGATCATTTTTAGTAATTTTTTAGATGCGCTAATTTAGTAAAAAGGCGGTAAACTATTCTATTTTATGATTCTTATTCTAAAAAATTGAGGTAAAACATTCATTTTAACAAATAGTCTACTAATTTAGTAGGATAATAATTTTATATTTGTCCTTTAAATTCTAAAAATGAAATTAACAACGGTACAAAAAGTTAGAAAAATACCCTCCAGAAACTTCCTGAATTTATATATGAAACCTTGCGTGCCTGTTATCCTGGAAGATTTTGTAGATCCGGAAAGTCCGGCTTTTAAAAAATGGAATTATGATTATTTTAAAGAGATTGCAGGGAATCATTTGGTCAATATTTATGGTAGTGACCTGGAATCTTTAGACAGAGTGGCCAGTAAACCCATTTCACAGACCCCTTTTTCTGAATATTTGGATCTGATCAGCTCCCAACCTACTGAGCAGAGACTCTTCCTTTTTAACCTCCTAACGATAAAACCGGAGATGAAAAGTGATATCCATTACAATGATGTCACCAATGGCAAAATTTTAAGATGGCTTCCGTTTATGTTCTTTGGAGGTAAGGGATCCATTACCAGAAATCACATCGACATTGATATGTCCCACGTTTTCATTACCCAGTTTCAGGGCATCAAAAAAATATGGCTGTTTCCATGGGAACAATCGAGTCTGATGTATAAATTACCTTATAATTTTCACAGTTTAGCCAATATCAAAGAACCCGACTATAATGAATTTCCTGCTCTGAAATACGTAAATGGCTATGAAGCGATCATTCATCCCGGCGAAACGCTTTATATTCCTTCCGGATGGTGGCATTATATCCAATATGAAACAGAAGGGTATTCTGTTTCGATAAGAGCCCTGCCGTCCAGCTTGCTCGAGAAGTGGCGGGGTTTTAAAAATCTTGTGATGATCAGGCATTTCGATAATGCCATGCGGAATTTGTTTAAAGAAAGATGGTTTAATTTTAAAGTAGGAAAAGCACATAGGAAAGCGAAAAGAGCAGTTTCAAAAATCTCAAGATAAAATAAAAGCCTTCATAATGAAGGCTTGTTTTCTATGTTCCAATTTTCAGTTTTTATTCAACTCTTATTGATTTTCCTTAACCGGAAGGTATTTATTAAGTACTTTCCCACTATTAAGGGCAAGGGAACTTTCTAATTTTAAAACTTTTCTCCCATTAAAAACAGGAAGTCCTTTTCCAATGGCAACTGGATTAACGATAATATAGTATTCATCAATAAGATCCTGATCGATCAAAGAACTTACAAAATCAGCACCTCCATACACCAGAATATCTTTCCCTGGTTCTTTTTTAAGTGCTTCTACCGTAGCAGTCAAGTCTCCATTTTGTACTTCTAAATTCCTGCCATTAATATTGGTTTCCGTATGGCTAAAAGCAATCTTACGCATATCAACGATCAGTTTTGCTAAAGCATTCGTTGGATTGTCTGGTAAATTATCTGCTACATTTTCCCAGTGATCAATAAACTCCCGTGTCATTTTGCGTCCCAATAAAAGTGTATCACTGGTCTCAGCCAGTTCAACGATTTTCTGAAAGCCAATGGGATCCGGTGGGCTTAGCCATACCCAATCCTGTTCGCCATTCGGACCAGCTACAAAACCATCAATAGTCATTTGCATCTGTAATTTTAATTTTCTCATATGAATTGTTTTTAGTGATTGTGTTTGTGTATCTTGTTGAATTACAAATTTAAAGGAAAATATAATGAAAGATCCGAGAAATTTTCTCGGATCTTTATAATTTGTTAGTCTACTTTATTTGAATACAAGTGGGACGTTTGCATCACCTAGAAAACTACTTAATTTTATCAATAATATGTTTCTCAAATTTTCTTTTGATCTCTGTATTTTCCTTTTCTGACAAATCTTTATTAATTAAATGCGTTGAACCATTTAGTCCTTTACTTACACTAAAAAAACCTACTTTCGTTTCGTTTGGCCCATTACCTTCTCTTGTCCAAAACTCCACAATATCATTTGTATCTTTAAAATAAAAGTAAAAGTAATACCAATGAGAATCTCTTCCATCTAATAATTCGGTTTCTTTGCCTGCCCATTGTAATTTGGGAACTTTATAATCCAAATTATCTTCTTTTAATTTAATAATTGTATTAATTACTTCTTTTTCTGACTTAGGAATTACATATGTCTCTGCATAGGGATAGCTACCTCCTGAAAATTTATTGATGTCTTTACAAGACAAGATTGATAATAAATAAACTAAATTAATAATAAATATTTTTTTCATAATTACCTTTTAGGTATATTAGTAACACCTACACTGGATTTTTTATAATCATTTTCTATCTGCATAGGTCCAAATTGTGGTTGTGTAATAATTTTAAAGATTGTTTTGGAGCTGCTGCTATACCCAAACCAACACCAAATACTGCTGCTGCACCTCTATCTAAAATTCCAACAAATGGATTAATAGCAATTGAAAGTTCCTCTTTAACAAAATTATAATCTGCTCCGATTGCTCTTGTATCTGTTAATAAACCTGAAGCTCCTGCTGTTCCTAAATTATCATACCTCCTATCATGGCCAATTGCAGGATATTCTGACAGAAAATTGAGTACATATTCATAACTAGCTTTCCCCCCCGCTGGCGCGAGCGTCACGCTCGTAGCCCATTCACTAATTACAAATTTAAGTCTATTTCCAAAATTTCCTGATCATCATTATAGTAATTTCTTGCACTACTATATTTCCATCCATTAGGTCATTTTATAATTATTTTTTGCCTGGTTTAAAAAATCTAGTATTTGTTCTCGTCATTGATACAATCCCGGGCGCGAGGATCACGCTCGTTGCCTATTCATATATTACAAATTTAAACGAAAGTACAATGAAGATCTGAGAACTTCATTGTATCAGACCAATTTATAACTCGTTATTTTATTTTAGATACGAGCAAGATGCTTGTCACAAAAAAGGAACTCTTTCAAATTTACAAACAATACAAAAGCCTTCGTACGAAGGCTTTTGATTGAGTTTTCAAAGTTAGATATTTCAAGCTATTTTTTAATAAATTTGCTTGTATATTTTGAGTCTTTTGTTAGAATATTCACAATATAATTACCACTTGTCAAAGCCGAAACATCAATTACAGAATGGCTCTTATCAATAACATTAGATTTCACTACCTGAACTGCCTTTCCTGACATATCATAGATTGAAATAGCTGTTATTTGCTGATCATTTTTTAGACTTACATTCAGTTCTTTATCAGCTATTGTAGGATAAACTGATAGACTTTTCTTTGTTTCTACTTCGTTGGTTGCCAATGTAGTTCTTGTTACTGCAAAAGTATCAACTCCTATAATATTTGAATTGGCTCCATCAGGTCCACCATCAGTAACAAAATAACGGAAAGCCATTCTCATACTGGTATCTGCAGCTAATCCGGTAACTGTATAAGAATATTGAGTCCAGGTTAAAGGATATCCATTTACAGCTGTTGTATTTGTCGTCAGGTTTGGATTAACAGAAACTGCCAAATTCGTGAAAGAACCCACCCCAGTCTCTCCCGCGGGGATTGTTGAAGCTGCTCCCTGATCACTTAATCTAAACTCCAATCTATCAGGAAAATTTCCTGAAGTTCCTCCTTTTCTTGTGTAAAACGAGATTACGTCACCATTTTTTACAGTAATTGGTGGTGTAATTAACCAATTGCTTATAGTACCACTCCCATCTACACTATTAAAATTACATAATGTAAAAGAAGTAGCACCGCCAGCTTGCCCACCACCGGCAAACGCAGTACCTCCACCCTGCGCCCATAAACTTAATCCTGCTGGATTACTTTGATTAGTTGTAGTCCAGCCCGCAGCTGCTAAAGTACTGAAAGTATCGAAACCCTGGCTAAAAATAACCTGAGAATACGCTATCAAATTGCTAAGCAAAGACAGCAATAGTAAAATTTTTTTCATAACATTTTCATTTATTTGTTATATCAAATTTAACTATTATTTTCAATAATTAAATATTTTTCAATAAAAATGTTACATTTAATCAAAATATCGCATTTCATTAAAAACACGATATTCTGATTAATTTTTTACTCCTTCACAAACTTAATATTCCTTTCTTTTATTTTAAATACATACACTCCTGGAATTAATTCAGCAACATTAATAGATTTACCAGGTTGATAAATTCCTGTTTTCACCAATCTTCCTTCAGCTGAATAGATGATAAAATCTGTTGGCTTATCTATTCCTTTAAAGTATAATTCGTTTTTAGCCGGATTTGGATACAGTGCAAATTGATCTTTCTCAAAATCCTGAGTACTTAAAGTATTATCATTTGTTACTGTAGAGTTGTTCTCTAAAATCTGATACTCATAATTGAACTGTACACTGGCAATAGGAAATGGTACAGATTCTACAAAATACTGATTATTTGAAGTATTATTTAAAACAAGATAGGCCACCTGACCTGCAGTACCATTTACTTTTATTGGAAGCGGCATTTCATAAAAGCTTACCGAAGCATTGCTTTGAGTCTGCCCTACCTTAATCGTTATAGTCTGATTCGAAGACTGCCTCCATCGGATATCATAGGTTGGGTATCCCTCGCCATACACCCAATCATTGAAAAATCCAGTAAAATCTCTACCTGTAGATTGCAATAAAGAAGCAGTCAGATCTGCAGTTTTCGCATAATTATAGGCTAAATTCGGTCTGGAGTGATATTCTTTAATGGCCTGATAAAAAGTAGCATCACCTAAAATCCATTTCAACATTCTAAGAATATACCCTCCTTTTGCATAAGACAATCTTCCACTGAAAATAGTTCCTTGACTTCCCAGGTTAGCATCAGCCACATATGTACTTCCTCCAGGAGCACTTGTAACGTAATCTTTCTGATCTTCCAGATAATCCATAAATTGAGATTGGGTCATCAATAATTTTTCATTCGCAAGATGTTCTCCAAATGTTGCAAACCCCTCATTCAACCATATATCATTCCATGAACCACAGGTTACCTTATCACCAAACCATTGGTGTGCCAGCTCATGAGCAATAACCGATCTTCCCCAACTACTCATAGAAGACATTGTCTGATGCTCCATACAGACACCCCCATATTGAAACTCCATATGCCCATACTTTTCATTGCGAAAAGGATATGGACCAAAATAAGTTTCAAAGGTATTCATGATCTGCTTTGTCCATTCTATATTAGACATTACAGCTGGATTATTTATTGTGGTAGGATATACATAATTTACAAAAGGAAACGGGGGATTTCCCATTGTATCATTCAGTTTAACAAAATTTGTAATTGCAAGAGCCACCAGATAAGCACTGGTAGGATACATAGTTCTCCAGAATGTTAGTTTTTTGCTATTTGGAAGTGCTATCTCAGACATAAATTTTCCATTGGCTGCTACACTGTATTGATTCGGAGTGGTTATTTTAAAATCAAAACGATCAATCTTATCATTAAGACTTTGTTTTGTTGGAAACCAGTCTTGTGCTCCATAAGGCTCGCTTAATGTAGAAACAATTAGACTACCGTTTTGTGAACCTGTAGAAAATGCACTATTAGCGGTATCAGGTGGACCTGAATATTGTATTGTTAAAGAATCTAATACATTCGCCGGAAGAGAAGCTGGAAAATCAATCTTCACTTCTTTCGTAGCTAACTGCTGGAAATTAAGATTATTCCCATGGTATTTCACTTGAGAAACCGTCAGAGTATTGGCAAGATCAAAATAGATACTGGCCATACTTTGATTGGGTTTAAAATGTGAAGTAACAGAGCCAGAAATAGTATAGATAGCAGGATCTAAACTCACATCCATTCTTTGATACTGCAAATCATAATTTAATGTATTAGGATTGACATTTGGAGCGGTCATCTTTTGAGTAAAGGATTTCATTTCTTTTGCTATTAATCCTTTCATTTCAACATTTTGATTTTGACTACGCAATGATTCAAACGAAATAATGCACAAAATTACCAGATAGAGTTTTTTCATTTTTAAATTTATAATATGGTCAAAGATAAAAAAAACCTTCTAATCATTGATTAAAAGGTTCTTATGATATTTAATTAAATATTTTTAAAGATCTAATGCTGGTTCCAAGAGCTTTTCCATTCTTTTCTTCACCATATCTACAGATCCTGCGTAATTATTAACCATCAAAGAGAAAACCAGTGTTTTCCCTGAGTTCGTTTTCATGTAGCCAGCTAATGTTTTTACTTTATTTAAAGTTCCGGTTTTAGCAAAAATTTGTCCATTCCCGGTTCCTATAAACATTCTTTTTAAAGTTCCTGACTGCCCACCTACCGGAAGTGAAGTCAAATAGGTCTTATAGTATTTCTGCTCCATTAAAGAAGTTAAAAACTTTGCCTGTGAAATTGGAGTAACCGTATTATTTCTTGAAAGCCCACTTCCATCTATATAGCTTAAACCATTAATATCAAAAGCGTTTTCTCTTAAATGGGTTGTTACTACAGTTCTCCCTGATTCTGAAGTCTGATCTCCCAACTTCTGAAAACCTACTGTTTTCAATAAGGCTTCAGCTAATGAATTATCACTATGTTGGTTGGTATAATAAATAATATCACCTAAAGTAGGTGACTTATACGCTGAAATCAATTTTCTGCTCTCAGGTGTAGGATCTGTCATTCTAGGAGTTACTTTTCCTGTAACAGCCACACCACTTTTTACCATAGAAGCTCTTAAAGTATTAGCTAAATAAGCAGGAGCATCAGGCAGTTTGGTTGTCAATATACCTTCCCCTTCATATTTATCTGCATACACCATTTGATTGGCATAAGGAGAAACATAAAAATACTTTTTATCAGAAGAGAAAGAACCTGCTTTTTTCACAATCAGTTTTTCGTTTGCCGGACTGATTTCACGGGTGGTTCCTACAGGCAGATAGTAATTATTATTCTCTAGCCAAACAACATTTTCCGGAAGCCTCGCAATATTACCTTTGAAAAGCGCTGTCTGAATAATAATATCACCATTTATCTTTTTGATTCCTTCATGTGAAATTCCACTTAGGAAATCTGAAACGATCTCTCTATATGATAGAGCTCCACCTTTATTAGTCCCAAGGGACGGATCTCCGCTTCCTACCACATAAAGATTACCATTTAAAACTCCATTTTCATCTATACTTCCTGAATATTCCAACTGCGTCATCCAACGATAGTTTTCCCCTAACAGGTTTAAAGCTGTTTCAGTGGTTAACAATTTCGTTGTAGAAGCCGGAACTAAAGGAGTATTTTCATTGTACGAAGAAATTACTTTCTTAGTTTTCGGGTCATACACTACAAATCCCCACTCCGCATTTTTGAGTACGGGATCCGACACCATTGTGTTTACATTAATATCTACAAGTTCTTTAGCCGACAAAATCGTCCTCTCAACCACCGAAGTTACCGGAGAAGGTAAATTTAAATTCGTTTTTTGATTGTCGTAAGCCTGAGAATAAAGAACAGTAGAAACGGTAGATTGAGCAAGGAAAAACCCAGAAGCCAATACCGCTACACTTGAAATATATTTTCTGAAATTTACCATCTATCTTAGTATTTGTTTTTATGCCTGTCTCATAAAAAACGATTAGTTATAACCATCCAATAAAAGAGCCAAACAATTAATCAACGACCAAAAGTAGAAAATATTGTTAGAAATCAGACCATTATAGTCTAATAAAAGCCTATAAATTTTGTTAAAAATTGTTAAAAATCCACGAAAACGTCTTTTTTGATGCTTTGGTAAGCAATAATTTCATCGAAATCTTTCAAACTTAGCAAAACTTGATTCTTATACTTTTCATAGTTTTTACCTCGGGGAAGCTTCAGTAAAATCTGAAACTGATATAGATTATTGATTCGTGCAATTTGAGATCTTTCCGGACCTAAGACACATTCTTCAGGAAGATATTTTCTTAATACAGAACCTAAAAACTGAGATGCCCGATTTACTTTATCTTCTTTTCTATGTTTAAGCTCGATCATAATAAGCTTTGTAAAAGGTGGATAATGAAATTTCTGACGTTCTTTTAAAAAATAATAATAGATCTTAGAAACCTTATTCATTTTGAGCAGCTGAAAAACAGAATGTTCGGGATTAAAGGTCTGGATATAGATCTTACCCTTCCCGGAAACTCTTCCTGCTCTTCCTGCAACCTGCGTAATCAACTGAAAAGCGCGCTCTTCTGCTCTAAAATCCTGAACATATAATAAGGAATCAGCCTTCGGAATGGCTACCAATTCGATATGATCGAAATCCAGCCCTTTAGAGATCATTTGTGTACCTACAACGATATCCGTTTCGCGGTCTTCTATTTTTTCATATAATTTCTCATAGGCAAATTTCTTCCGCATAGAATCAACATCCATCCTATCCACTTCATTATCCGGGAATAATTTAGAAACTTCTTCATGAATCTGCTCAACACCTACTCCCCTTTCATTTAGATTTTCGGAATGACATTTTGGACAGGCTTTTGGTTTGGAAGCCCGCTGACCACAATAATGGCATTTCATTTCGTTAGCCGCTTTATGGTAGGTCATAACCACATCACAATTGGAGCAATAATTAACATATCCACAAGATTCACACTCTAAAACATTAGCATAACCCCGGCGATTGTGAAGAATCATCGCCTGGTTTCTTTCTTCTAATGTTTTTTTTATCTCATCAATCAACTGTAAAGAGAAATTTCCGGAAACTTTTTTAGAATCCTGGGCTTCTTTAAAATTAATCAATTCAAACTCAGGAAGCTGGACATTTCCAAATCTTTCATTAAGGAAAATATACTTCATTTTCTCTTTTCGAGCCAGATAATAACTCTCAACGGAAGGGGTGGCAGAACCTAAGATCACCCGTGCATCATAGAAACTTCCAAATATCAGGGCAGAATCTTTAGCATTAAAATATGGTGATACCTCTCTCGCTTTGTAAGCAGAATCGTGTTCTTCATCTACAATAACCAATCCTATGTTCTGATATGGCAGGAATAAAGCATTCCTTGTTCCAATAAGAATCTGAATATCATTATTTTTAATTCTTCGCCAAACTTCTACCTTTTCGAAATCGGTTAATTTCTGATGATAGAACCCTAGTTTTCTTCCGTATTTTTTTTCAAGCCTCTGCGTAATTTGTTTTGTCAGGGAAATTTCAGGAAGTAAAAACAATACATTTTTACCATTATTTACACACTCTTCTATTTTCTCTAAATAAATATGAGTCTTCCCAGAAGAAGTTACCCCATGAAGCAGTACGTTTCTCTTTTCTTCAAAAGCTTCGTCAATCTCTTTTTTTGCTACTTTCTGAGATTCAGAAAGCTCTTCTATCTCTTCAATTTCTCCTTCATAGCTTTCTAATCTGTCTTTTTGTAAATAATATTCTTCAACAAAATTCTTATCTATCAGTGGCTTTAAATGAGAATGTCCAAAAGTGCCATCTTCAAAAAGATCAGATTTTTTGATAAAGCTATCCGGGCTTTCTGTCTGTTGAGATAAAATAATTAAAAAAAGGTCTTTTTGCTTAGGTGCTTTATTCAACTTTGCCAAGATGGCTGTAAGACTTTCATTATCTAAAAGATCTTTATTGATCTTCACATAAGCTACTTCTTTGGCTTTATATTTTTCACCTATTTTTTCATCAATCTCTATATATTGAAGATCAATTAATGAATTGATGGTTTTAATAATATCTTTTTTCGGAATAAATGCTTCCAGATCAGTAAGGTTAATAAGCTGTCTTACTTCAAGTGCCTGGATAAGATACATTTCGTTAACGTCCAGATTTTCAAAATCAACCGTTACATTAGGTTTTAATTTTAAATAAGTTTCACTTTCCAATTTCAAAGAAGATGGAAATGCAAAACGATAGATCTCACCCAAACTGCATAAATAATATCCTGAAAGCCAGTTCCAGAAATCAATTTGTTCCTTTGGCAAAATTGGAAACTCATCTAAAATACTGATAACCTCTCTTGGTATAAACCCTTCCGGTTCAATATCATGAATTTCAAAAACAATTCCAGTATAGATCTTTTTTCCACGAAATGGCACCAAAACCCTCATTCCCGTTTGTATTGCAGGCATTAGCTCTTCAGGTACTTTGTAAGTGAAAGAACCTTTTAAATTTAATGGTAAAACAATTTGGGCGTATCGCAAGAGAAGTAATTAAAGTGTAAAATTAAATCATTCTTTACAGAACTGCAATTTTTTATTCGTGATTCCATGTTCTGTACCTTATCTTTGTTAATCATTCTTTGTTCATGGAAAATTATATCCTGTTATTTTTTATTGGACTCATGGCTGGAGCGATCAATGCGGCAGCAGGAGGCGGATCGTTTATTACTTTCCCGGCGCTTATTTATGCAGGGGTTCCTCCCATTCAGGCCAATGCATCAAGTACGGTTGCCTTATTTCCCGGAAGCCTCGCTAGTGCCTGGAAATTCAAAGAATATATTAAGCCTTTTCCTGATATTTCAATCACCGCAATGATCATCCTTACTTTGTTAGGGGGCTGTGCGGGAGGTCTATTGTTGTTATATACCCCATCAAGTGGTTTTAATCTCGTTGTTCCCTGGTTGCTTTTACTAGGTTCTCTGGCCTTTGCATTTGGAAAACAAGCTGGTAACTGGCTTAGAAAAAGAATGCATATTAGTGCTGGTTTGGTACTTGGAGCACAATTTCTTTTAGGAATATATGGCGGTTATTTTGGTGGAGCAGTTGGAATTATGATGATGGCTGTTTGGGCGCTATTCGGATTGTCAGATATTAAAGTCATTAATGCCAATAAGACTCTTTTTACAGGAATAGCTAATGCTGTGGCAGTTATTCTGTTTATTTGGGCAGGAAAAGTATACTGGCCTGAAACCTGTACCATGATGACGGCAACAATTCTGGGAGGCTATTTTGGGGCACATTTTACAAAAAAACTCGATCCTGCGAAATTAAGAATGGGAATCGTTATTTTTAATTTTATAATTACTACAGTTTTCTTTATCAAAACATATCTTTAATTAAAAGAACATTTCAATTATTCTATACCAGACAGCAGTTGTTAAAAACCCTACGATAATA
This sequence comes from Chryseobacterium sp. ISL-6, assembly GCF_018613715.1. Taxonomy (GTDB): domain Bacteria; phylum Bacteroidota; class Bacteroidia; order Flavobacteriales; family Weeksellaceae; genus Chryseobacterium; species Chryseobacterium paludis. The sequence continues at coordinate 36,044 of NZ_JAGGPT010000002.1, forward strand.
CTGAAACCAATGGTCAAATTAGTTAGTTTGGTATTGAGTCTAAACTGCTCAACAATAATACTTGAAGTAACAACAGTAGGCATAGCTGCTTCGAAAATAGTAATTTTAGCAACATCTCCTTTTATTCCTAATAACAGGGCCAATCCCAAAACAATAGCTGGTGCTAAAATTAACTTATATAACATGGAAACCGACATTTGAGGGATAAGTTTTTTCCAACCGTTGAATTTAAGTTGCAATCCTACAGAAAACAAAGCTAATGGGCTCACCGTTGCTGCTAATTTGTCAAACAATGGTTCTGCCACTGTAAAATCAATAAACTGAGAAAGAATGATTGCACTTATACATCCTACCAATGGCGGAAAGGTGATCAGCCTTTTTAAAATAAACTGAGCACCAACCTTTCCTGAGGTGCTCCCGCCTTTTACTGCTGCAATAATTCCTAAAGTCGAAAGACTGAAAAACATGGTCTGATCACAAATTACAGCAATACTTAAAAGACGCTCTCCATAAAAAGCACTGATCAAAGGAAAGCCGATAAAAGAAGTATTACTATATCCACTAATGAGTTCCATCGTACTTTGCGAACGCCTTGAATACCCTTTTTTCTTACTATAAACCGCCATAAAAACAAAACAGAACACAGCAATAAGAAATGTAGCAACAATAGGAAAAAGCATTTCCAGTGTCCAATGAACTTTCGGCAAATATTTGAATGAAACCGCTGGAAGAGCAAGGTAGAGGATCCAGGTATTGATCCCTTTGTGAGCATCAGGATGGATGGATTTGGTTGCTTTCAATAGCATTCCAGCCAAAATACATACCGCGATCAAAACAAAATTCACCATAATTGTGTTGGACTATCTCGCAAATTTAAGGTTGATTTTTTAGTTGACCGTGAAAATCAATCTATTTTTTATTGATATGCTATGCGATGGCTATTTTATCTCCCGCAGATTTTGCGGATTACGCAGATCTTTATGTTTTATCGGATTTAATTGATTTAACATATAGGACTGTTTAGATTTAATCAGGGATTAACTGTGTTCCACAAGCTCATTACCTCAACTTTTTCTAAAGATTTTGATAGTTTAATCCATTTTGAGCTTTTTGGAAGTAAGTCAAAAAAGTTATCACTAAAATGAATATCCCCTAATAAATAAACATCTTTTGCCAGAACATCAGTAGAGACTTCAATTTCAGTTGGTGAAATTTTCCTGATTGTAATATTGGGTTTAGTCAGCTTTAAATCTTTAGGTTTTCCAAAAAAGAAATTATTTTCAGCTACTATTTTAGCATTCTCGCCTTTTAAGGTCAACTTTAAAAAGACTTCATTTTTAGATGAATCAGAAATTAAACGATCTATTTTTACTGGATCAAATTTTACAATTTCATTCAGCGTTTTTTCTTCAGAACTCACTGTCCCGATCACTTCTCCATTAAACTTAACAACCTTTATTTCAACAGTCAGATTCCTAAATACATTCTGATTATCATTGATAGCATACAAATTCAAAGTCCCTTCTTTTTCTTCAGTCAATAAAACCTGCTGTTCAAAACTTCTTTTTATTTGATAGTGCAAAGCTTTCCAATTTCCCAGGTAATCAATGGAAGACCATGAAACAACGGGCCAGCAATCGTTTAGCTGCCAGTATAAAGTTCCCATATTATAGGGTTTTGCACGACGGTGGGCTTCAATTGCAATTTGCATTCCTCGAGCCTGTAGCAATTGAGAAACATAATTATATTTTACAAAATCAGTTGGAACAGGATAATCGCGCTCCATATATTTGTTAATGATCTCCCAACCTCTTCCATGCTTTTCGTGAGCTTTTATCGTAGGACTTTGCAAGCTTAGATCAGGATCTCCAGAAAACATAGATTCAGTCGTTTCCAGACTTGGCATTCCCTGGAAACCATATTCCGACATAAAGCGACCTACTTTTTCATTATATATTTCGAAAGGCTGCTCACCCCACCAAACACCCCAATAATGAGAATCACCTTCTGTTAAACTTTCTTTATGACCCCAACCAATGGATGGTGAACTTGGCCAATAGATATTTTTATCAGCAGCTAAGTTCTCTTTTAAAGTATTTGGAATTACTTCATGGAAAACCTTTTTATAATCTTTCCAAACCTGTAGGGAATCTTCTTTTGAATATTTAAATTGCTTCTGATATCCCCAATTAACAATAGCCTCATCTACCTCATTATTCCCACACCATAAAGCAATAGAAGGATGATTTTGTAATCGATTAACCTGGCCTCTGACTTCTTCTTTTACGTTATTCAAAAAGTCCTCATCAGCTGGATAAAAGCTGCCAGCAAACATAAAATCCTGCCATACCAGGATTCCATTTTCATCACAGGCTCTATAGAATTCATCATCTTCATAAATCCCACCTCCCCAGATACGAATCATATTCATATTTGCTTCTTTAGAATCTTTGATCAATTGCTGATATTTCCCCTTGGTAATTCTTGGTGAAAAGCTGTCTGCCGGAATCCAGTTGGTTCCTTTTATATATAATGGATGTCCATTTACTTTAAAATAAAAAGACTTTCCTTTTCCATCTTTTTCCTGAATTAATTCTATCGTTCTCAATCCGATTCTCAAATCCTCATTTGAAATAATTTTTGAATCTTTTTGTAAGGAAACTTTAACCGTATACAAATTAGGATCTCCCCATCCATTTGGCTGCCATAATTTGGGATTCTCTATTGTAAAAGGAATATCTACATTATTGCTTCCCTTCTTTAATTGGAGTTGATTTTTTTTATTATCAATCGAAATTTCATAGATGCCTTCATTATCAGCAAAGATTTCAAAATGAAAATTTAAATCAGCCATTTGTTTGGTTAGGCCTTTTTGTTCAAATTTTACATTTTCAAGTTTAGCATTATTCCAGAAGCTCAGTTTTACATCTTTCCAAATTCCTGCTGTCACTAATCTAGGACCCCAATCCCATCCGAATTGATATTGCGCCTTTCTCACAAAACTTCTTGGACTTTCAGGCATCGTAAACTGAACCTTTTTTGCCAGTTCTTTTCCTACATTTACTGCTGATCTGAATTTAATCTGTAGAAGATTGTCACCTATCTTTACATATTTTTTCACAGGAAGTTCCCATTTTCTGAACATATTATCCGTTTTCTTAAGGAGTTTTCCATTAAGGTAGATTTCAGAAAACGTATCTAATCCTTCAAAAACAAGATCTATATTTTGATTATCTAATTCTCTAGATGAAATTTTAAAACTACTCTGATAATCCCAATCTTCATTTTCTATCCATTGAGATTTCTTCTCATTTTCATCCTTGTAAGGATCCGGAATCAATTGATTATTCATGAGATCCAAATGAACCGTTCCTGGCACTTTTGCAGGAAGCCATTTTTGTTCTTTTGAATTTTTAAACTGCCATTTTTCAGAGGACAAACTGCGCTCTGAAAACTGTGCAAAAAAAAGATTTTGGATAAATAGAAAAATAAAAAGGAACGTTTTATTCATTAATAAGTTTATTTACAATTCTATGGATTCCATCTTTGATAAGAGGACAATTAAAATTAATCAGTAATCCAAGTTTAATATTTGTCAGTTTTAAATAAGTCAATACTTGCGAATAAAATATAGGATTCATTTCTAGCACCGACTTTACTTCAATTATTACCTTATTATTAACCATGATATCAATTCTATACGAATTTTCAATCATTACTTCCTTGTATCTTAATGGCAAGGAAATTTGTTTCTCTACATGTAATGTAAGCCCATCTTTGTTAATTCATAAGCCAATGCAGTCTCATAAGCATTCTCTAGTAGTCCAACTCCTATATTTTTATGAACTTCTAACGCTGCACCTATAATTTTATAGGACAATTCATTTTCTGTCATTCACTTGTGTTTTGTGTTTACTTTATTTTTTAATGCAAAGTTTTATTTTTTTTCCTTCACATCGTAAGTTAGCAAAGTTTTTAATCAATTAAAATTGATTTGATGAAGCGAATGTTATATGCAGCAGCTTAATCAGCGACTTTGTCGCAATGCTTTGCTCCTTAAAACAATAAAGTATAATATTAAATCTTTGCGTTTAAAAAATATTCAATCTCATCCATCGTTCAGAGGAACGAAGGAATCTCTATTTAGCTATGTTGAGATTCTTTCATTCCGCTTCATTCTGAATGACAAAAACAGTCATTAATAATAAATGTTGAGTATACTAATAACTTGAAACTACTTATTCTTCAAAGCAACTACTTCATCTGCATTCGCAAATTGTCCACCATCAGTAATAGCTGAAGAATGAAAGTATCCAGCACTGGTAAATTCCCTGATATCCTGAATATTTGTAGACCTTAGCCCTCCGCCAATAAGAATCTCTATTCTCCCATCAGACAGCTCAACTAATGTTTTAAGGTTTTCTTTGCCTTCAGAAACATTAGGCTTTTGTCCAGAAGTAAGAATGGTTTTAAAACCACAATCAATTACTTTTTCCAAAGAATCCGCCAATCCTTTTGCTCTGTCAAAAGCACGATGAAAAGTACATGGAAGAGGTTGAGCTAATTGAACCAAAATTTTATTTTGCTCAATATTAACCTCATCATTTTCATCTAAAATTCCGAAAACAAAGCCATCAACATTTAATGATTTCAATTGGGTCAACTCGTTCTTCATCTGTTCAAATTCTGCTTCAGAATAGGTAAAATCTCCCCCACGAGGACGAATCATTACAAAAACCGGAATGTTTATTTTTTCTCTGAGTTCTTTTGTTGTTTCAAAACTTGGTGTTGTACCACCTTCACTTAATCCATCACAAAATTCTATTCTGTCTGCGCCATTTTCAAAAGCAATTATTGCAGACTGTGGGTTAAAGCAGGCTATTTCTATCTTTGACATTCTTAAATTCTACTGTTTATATTTTAGCTAAAACTAATTTCATTCTTGTAATTCCAAAAATGAAATTAATTTATTCTATTGATTTTTAATTACTTTTTTAATGCAAATTCAGGAGTTTCCAATCGGTTTCCTTTTTGATCATGAACCGCAAAATTAAATCCATCCTGGATACAATAAGATCCATATTCCCCGTTTTTATTTAAAGCTATAAAAACCACCTGAATATCTTTTAGGTTTTTGTTTCTTCTTTGTGCAATCTTTACAATTCTTTCTACTGCTTCTTTACAGGCTTGCTGGGGATTTCTCCCTTGTCTCATTAGTTCTACTACCAGATGCGTTCCCACTGTTCTGATCACTTCTTCTCCATGCCCCGTAGCTGTTGCGGCGCCTACTTCATTATCTACGAATAAACCGGCACCGATAATTGGAGAATCTCCAACTCTTCCATGCATTTTAAAAGCCATTCCACTAGTTGTACATGCTCCGGAAAGATCTCCCTGTGCATCTAATGCGATCATTCCTATCGTATCATGATTTTCAATGTTGACAACCGGCTGATACTTGCTGCTTTTCAACCATTCTTTCCACTCATTTTCAGACTCTGGGGTCAATAGATTTTCTTTTTTAAAACCCTGTGATAAGGCAAATTGAAGGGCACCATCTCCCACCAACATAACATGGGGTGTTTTTTCCATAACCGCTCTTGCAACAGAAATCGGATTTTTAACGTTTTCTATACAGGCAACAGATCCGATATTATAATTTTCATCCATAATACAGGCATCTAGTGTTACTCTTCCATCTCTGTCGGGACGTCCACCATAACCTACGCTTCTCTCCGTAGGATCCAACTCTACCAAACGTACTCCTTTTTCAACAGCATCTAATGCTCTTCCGTTTTTACCAAGAATTGTCCATGCTTCTTCATTGGCTTTTAAGCCAAAGTTCCATGTGGAAAGTACAATGGGTTTATTGATGATTTTATTATTTTCAGGAAGCTCTTTAGCTATTAAATCCAAAGGATTCATTAATAATGCTGAAGAAGCAAGTGCTGTATTTTTTAAAAATTTTCTTCTTGAGTTCATATTTTTCTGGTATTAGGTTGCAGGAATATTTTTATTATTTATAATTATAAAGCTCCTATTTCATCTACGAAAAGCCAAGCTTTAGAATCAGCTCCCGGATTTCCGGCTGGTATAATTCCTGCATTTTCTATTTTAATTTTAATATATTTTGAGTTCTGATTTCCTATATTCAATCTTACTTTTCCTTTTGAGTTCTGAATTTCTTCTTTTCCAATTTCTTTGATCATTTTAAAATTAGTGTTGTCATCGGAAACAAAAATCTGTGCCGATTTAGCAAGATGAATCCAACTTCCCTTATTCTCCAGAGTATTGAAATAGATTTCTGAAAACTGTGTTTTCTGTCCTAAGTCAATAACTGCTACAACATCTTTTCCATTAAATCCTAACCATGTTTTCCCTAACTGCTTTTGATTTCCAATAATCCCGTCCACTAAAGTGAAAGCGCCTCCAAAAGAGTAATTTTCACTTGGCTGTTGTTCCAGGCTAATGTTCTTTCCTGTCGTTTTGGAAGGGGTAAACTGTTGTGTGGAAACAACACTTTTTAGTTGACCTTCTTCAAAATAGGCAGACTTCACTGTCATGGCCTTAGATACAGGAATAACCCCCTGATAAGATTGAGAATTTATTGTCGGATCTGTTCCGTCCGTTGTGTATTTTATTCCATTGGAATTTTGAGAAGTTGACAATTCATAAGCAACACCATTCACTGCAGGAATTACTTTTCCGGAAATATTATAAATGCTTTTAGCATAATTCACCTTCATTTTATCTAAAACCTTAAACTGCTGTATGACCCTGTTTTCAAAATCTTTATAATTTTTAGAATCCGCTGTTCCCCAAGCAACTTCTGAGAGTGCCATTAACCTTGGAAAAATCATATACTGCACCTGTTTAAAATCGAGAATATATTCAGTCCATAAATTAGCTTGAACCCCCAAAATGTATTTTGCCTGCTCAGCATTTAATTCCGAAGGGATAGGATCATAGGAATACACTTTATCTAAAGGAGTAAATCCACCAAAAGCATTTGGCTCCGATTGTGGATCTCCCTGATAATGGTCAAAATAGCAGAAAGCTCCGGGAGTCATCACGGCAAAATGTTTGGATTTCGCCGCTTCAATTCCTCCATTTACCCCTGTCCAACTCATTACAGCTGCATTTGGAGCTAATCCACCTTCTAAAATTTCGTCCCAGCCAATTATTTTTCTTCCTTTGCTGTTCACATATTTTTCAATGGTCTGAATAAAATAACTTTGTAAACCATGTTCGTCTTTCAGGTTATTTTTCTTTATTAATTCCTGACAATGTGCACATTCTTTCCATCTGGTCTTCGGGCACTCGTCGCCACCAATATGGATATACTGAGATGGAAAAAGTTGCATAACCTCGTCCAAAACGTTTTCCAAAAATGTAAAAGTTTCTTCTTTTGGACAAAATACATCATCAAAAACACCCCATTTCGTAGCAGCTTCAAAAGGTCCTTTTGTACAAGCTAATTCTGGATAAGCTGAAAGTGCAGCTAAAGCATGACCCGGCATTTCAATTTCGGGAACAATAGTGATATGTCTTTGTTCAGCATATTTAACCACTTCCTTAATCTGCTCCTGGGTATAAAAATAGGGGCCATATGGTTTTCCGTCAAATGTATTATCAACATAAGCTCCGATCATCGATTCTTTTCTTTTAGAACCTATTTCGGTAAGCTTTGGATATTTTTTGATCTCAATTCTCCATCCCTGGTCATCAGTTAAATGCCAGTGAAAAGTATTCAGCTTATACATCGCCAGATAATCGATATACTGTTTCACTTCATCCACGGTAAAAAAATGACGACAAACATCCAGATGCATTCCACGCCATGCAAATTTTGGAGAATCATTAATTTCCATAGCAGGAATTTGCTTGTCTTCCCTATGCTCTTCAAACAACTGAATCAACGTTTGAAGTGCAAGAAAATACCCCTGCTTGGTATAGGAACTTATCAAAATTCTTTTGGGAGAAATGTAAATAGAATACTTTTCTTTATCTGCTTCAGCATTAATTGGGATTTTTGGCTGTGGAAACAGCAAATGCATCACATGAACTTTTTCTGTACTGCTACTGGATTTAAATTTAACCTGGGAACCTAGACGTTTTTTTAAATATTCTGTTTCTTCTTTCGGAAGTTTATCATTCAGTATTAGTGTTTCTGGAATTTCAAACTTCCCGGCCTGCATATTTACACTTTGTGGATAAGGAATTAAATTTGGTTTCTTCTGAGCATGAAAAACAGTGGAAAAAATAGCAGAAAATATAAATAGAAAACGTCGCATTTAAGTATGATTAAGGTTTTAGCTAAGATAATTATTTTCTAAAACTCTTTTGCTCATTTTAACTTATTAAATAATAAAACATCTAAATTTGCAAAAAAAATACAATGAGAAAAACTATTTTTCTGGCTGCTGGATTATTATTTTCAGTTTCATCTCAAGCCCAACTTTTAGACATTATAAAATCTACTGTTAAGGATAAAACGGGAGTTGATCTAAACAATCCCGGTAAAACAAAAAATACCACTACATCCAATACGACTGCCATATCTACCTCATCTCCCAATAGATCGTCCTCTATTAATCTGAACAATCTTACCTCATCACAGATCTCATCTGGATTAAAGGAAGCTTTAAGTCTTGGAGTAACTGATGGTGTAAAAAAACTGGCTTTAACTGATGGATTTTTAAAAAATGAGGCTGTAAAAATTTTAATGCCTGAAAAATTACGGAAAGTCGACACTACGTTACGTTCTTTAGGAATGGGTAAACTAGCAGATGAGGGGGTAAAATTATTAAACAGAGCTGCTGAAGATGCGGTAACAGAAGCCGCTCCTATTTTCACGAATGCCATTACTTCCATGACCATTACGGATGCTAAAAATATTTTATTAGGTTCCAATAATGCAGCAACCAATTATTTGCAGACTAAAACCCAAAGCCAACTGTTTACCGCTTTCCAGCCAAAAGTACAGGCTTCTTTAGGAAAAGTAGGAGCTGATACGGTTTGGAAAAATCTTATTTCAAAATACAATATGTTTACTGGACAGTCTGTAACTACTGATCTTAACGAATATGTTACCACAGAAACTATTAATGGCGTATTCAAAATGGTGGCAGAAAAAGAAAGTGGAATAAGAAATACTCCGGCTATGAGAACGACAAGTATATTGCAGAAGGTTTTCGGAGCTCAGGATGGAAAATGATCTTAGATTTTAAAATTACAATTATATATATAAAAAAGGCTGCTTCAGAAATTGTAACAGCCTTTATTTTTTATTTAGAATTGCATTTCAGGAATATCCCCTTCAATGATAAGATCTGCTTCTGTAGATTTGATAATATGTTCTACTGAAATTCCTGGTGCTCTTTCAACGAGCTTGAAACCTGCAGGAGTGACATCCAGTACTGCTAATTCTGTTACTACTCTTTTCACGCAGTTTACCCCTGTTAATGGAAGCGTACATTTCTTTAGAATTTTACTTTCTCCTGCTTTGTTTACGTGCATCATTGCAACGATGATATTTTCAGCAGAAGCTACTAAGTCCATTGCACCACCCATTCCCTTCACCATTTTTCCTGGAATTTTCCAGTTGGCAATATCTCCATTTTCAGAAACTTCCATCGCTCCAAGAATGGTTAGATCTACTTTCTGACCTCTGATCATTCCAAAACTGAAAGCAGAATCGAAGAATGATCCTCCTGGCAATATCGTAATCGTCTGTTTTCCGGCATTAATAATATCGGCATCTTCTTCGCCTTCAAAAGGGAAAGGTCCCATTCCGAGAACTCCATTTTCACTCTGAAACTCTACGTCTATACCATCTGGAACGTAGTTGGCAACCAGAGTAGGAATCCCTATTCCCAGGTTTACATAGTAGCGGTCTTTCAGTTCTTTTGAAATTCTTTTAGCAATTTGTTCTTTTGTGAGCATAATAAAAACTTAGACTGCAATTTAAATATTTTCAATTGAATACAAAAGGTCTTTATTATTCCAAATTATTAACATCATAAGTCAAAATAATATCTTTAATTTTGCAGGATTATTTAATCGAATGAAAATACTCTTAAGATATCTTAAACCTTACAAATGGTTGATTGCCCTTTCTTTGTTACTGGCCACCATTAATCAGGTTTTTTCTTTATTTGCACCGGCAATTACCGGTAATATCCTTGATCAGCTGGTTACCCATCCTAATTTTTTTGATAAGGAAAAACTCATTCCCAGAAATCTGAATCAATATTTATATGGAAATGGAATTTACCACGGGGCGTTTTATTTTTTAACATTGCTTATCGGAACAGCAATGATAAGCCGAATTGCCAAAGCATTTCAAGATTATGCGGTAAGCGTTATTACCCAAAAGTTTGGTGCGAAAATATTCACTGATGGTCTAAAGCATTCAATGGCATTACCCTACCAGGAATTTGAGGACCAAAGAAGTGGTGAAACCTTATCGATCTTAACGAAAGTACGAGAGGATACGGTGAAATTCATCACCAGTTTCATTAATATATTCTTCGGAATATTAGTCAGTATTATTTTCGTTTCCGTGTATGCTATTCGTTTACATTGGTCGATTATGCCTGTGTATATCTGTGGAATTTTCCTGATTGCTTTTATCACCAATTTATTGAGCAAAAGGATAAAAAACATTCAGAAAAATATTGTTTCAGAAACAACGGCTTTAGCTGGAAGTACTACAGAAAGTTTAAGAAATATAGAAATTGTTAAAAGTTTAGGACTAACCAATCAAGAAGTTATCCGTTTAAATAATAATACGTATAAGATTCTTGGACTTGAGCTTAGAAAGGTTAAAAGTATCCGTTCTTTAAGTTTCATCCAGGGAACGATGGTCAATTTTCTTCAACAGATGATTACCCTGACCCTGTTATTATTAATTTTCAAAAATATTGTTACTCCCGGACAATACCTGTCTCTGATGTTTTATGGTTTTTTTATTTTCGGACCGATGCAGGAAATTGGGAATATTATCATTTCTTATCGTGAGGCAGAAGCATCTCTTAATAACTTTGATCGTTTAATGAAAAAAGAGGTGGAAGAAAAACCACTTCATCCAAAACAAATTGGTGCTATTGAAGAATTAGAATTTAAACATGTTTCCTTCAAACATCAGTCGGCACAGTATAAAGCCTTAAATAATATCTCTTTTGATGTGAAAAATGGAGAAACCATTGCTTTTGTAGGACCTAGTGGTTCAGGGAAAAGTACATTGGTAAAATTACTGGTTGGGCTTTACAGGCCACAGGAAGGAAATATTTTTTACAATACAATTAATGGAAAAGAATTTGACTTTGATGAATTGAGAAATCAAATTGGTTTTGTAACCCAGGATACTCAGCTTTTTGCAGGAACGATCAAAGAAAATCTTCTTTTTGTAAATCCTAAAGCTACAGAAGTGGATTTGGAAATCGCTTTACAGAAATCAAGTTGTACTGCATTATTAGAAAGAGCAGAAAAAGGTATTGAAACGGTTATTGGTGAAGGAGGGCTGAAATTGAGTGGTGGGGAAAAACAAAGAATCGCTATCGCTCGGGCACTTTTAAGAAAGCCCCATTTATTGATTTTTGATGAGGCGACTTCAGCTTTGGACAGTATTACTGAAGAAGAAATAACATCCACCATAAAAAATATTTCAAAGGAAAAGGAACAAATTACAGTTCTTATCGCCCATCGTTTAAGCACTATTATGCATGCAGACCGAATTTATGTACTTGAACGCGGACAAGTCATAGAAATGGGATCTCATGATAATCTAATTGCCGAAAAAGGATTGTATTATGCCATGTGGCGACAACAAATCGGAGAAAGAAAAATGCTTATTTCGGAAGAATAAACAAAGCGCTGAATAAATTATTCAGCGCTTTGTTTTTATTTTAAATGTTGTTTTTCAAAAGAAATTATTCTTTTTGTCTAACAGTTCTTTGTTCAATTCTCTTTTCGAATTTTTCACCCTGGAAAATTCTCTGAATCATAATTCCGGGAATATGTATCTGATTAGGATCCAATTCTCCATCTTCTACTAATTCTTCCACTTCAGCAATTGTAATTTTTGCAGCGCCCGCCATTGGATGATTAAAGTTTCTTGCAGATCCTTTGAAAATTAAATTTCCGGCATAATCTCCTTTCCAGGCTTTTACAATAGAATAATCAGCTTTATAGGCATGTTCTAAAATATGAGGCTTACCATCGAAATCTTTTACTTCTTTACCCTCAGCGATCTCTGTTCCATATCCTGCAGGAGTATAGAAAGCAGGAATTCCAGCCTGAGCTGCTCTGCATTTTTCAGCAAGCGTTCCCTGAGGAGTAAGTTCAACATCTAATTCTCCGGAAAGCATCTGTCTTTCGAACTCTGCATTTTCTCCAACATAGGAAGAAATCATTTTTTTAATTTGTCTTTTATGAAGCAGTAATCCTAATCCAAAATCATCAACTCCTGCATTATTGGAAATACATGTCAAGTCTTTTACATCGCTTTCTACCAATGCATTAATGGAGTTTTCAGGAATACCACAAAGACCGAATCCACCTAACATTAAAGTCATTCCATCCTGAATACCTTCAATGGCTTCCTGTGCATTTTTTACTCTTTTATCAATCATTAAATATTAGATTTTCTGTTGGCTAAATTTAATAATTTTTCTCGTAACTGTGGTAGTCTGGATTTTTATTTGAACTTATAAAAGTTCATATTCGAAAAAACAGGATTTAAAAATCAGTTTACATACTTTTTTATAGAGATCAGATTCAGTAGGCAGATCTTACTTTACATTATTCAAAATCAAGTAATCCGTCTGAAAGTGCTTTCCATTGGATTTTTGATATTCCCACCATTCCTCCTAAACCAATCATCATATTTCTAAGTTTATCAACGAATGCAGCATTATAATTTGGAGATTCATTCCGTCCATATATCGCAGCCGTCAGTTCTTTGCCATTTCTTGAAATAAGAAAAGTTGATGTCGCTTTATCACTGTAAAAATGTGCAACATGATCATTTTGGTCATTCCCTGGGATTTTCGATGGGCTGCAGGTTACTAAAAAACTCTCAAACTCATCAGCAACCTGATGAAATATATTAACAATTTCTACCCAATCATATCCTTTTGCTTCTGCTTCACCGGGACCAGGTATATTAATCCTAATAAAATCTCCTATTTCAGGAGAACGGTCGAGAGGCTTTCCGTTGGAATCAAAAAGTTTAAAATCTGATGTATTTTCTCCGCTAAACTGTTGCCATTGATTGACCGAGAAGAATCTTTCTTTTAAAATACTAAACTTTTCTGCTGCCAATACGGCATCATTATAATACTTTTGACTTTCAGTGTCATGAAATCCGCCTTCTTTTTGTAGTGGTATTCCAGGAATTTTTTTTGGCTTCATTATATCAAATTTAAAATTGAACGTTTTTATCAATCCAAATATTGAATATCAAACTATTTTATTTTTTTCTTTTTAAAATCATTTTATTTTAAGCAGAAAAAACATTTATAATTAACATCATAAAATCCGGTAATTAGAATTAATGCGACAATTTGCAGACCAAATTTTCTTTAGGTACAAAAAAAAGTTCCGTCCAGGTCTTATAACGACAATCCTATCTAACTGAGTATATTAAGATTACATATTAAAAAAATTATTTACTTTTTTTAATGGTCTAGATTTTGGAACTAATACAATAAGTAATTATAAGGTTCAACTGACAAGCGCCGCAAAAAAACAGTATTATGGAAACAAAAGATATATCAAGGGTAGCACTTGGTGCATTTCTCATCTCAGCAGGAATAGGTCACCTTACGTTTGCGAGAAAGGAATTTCAGGCTCAGGTTCCGGAGTGGGTTCCTTTAAAAAAAGATGATACTGTAGTATATTGAGGAATCGCAGAAATCCTTTTAGGAACAGCAGCGATTGTGACTCCTCAAAAGTATAGGAAAACAATGGGAAAAGTTCTCGCTGGATTCTTTGTGGCCGTTCTTCCCGGAAATATTGCTCAATATAGGAACAGAAGGGATTCTTTTGGTCTTAATACAGATAGTCAGAGATTGGCAAGGCTTTTCATGCAGGCTCCATTGATAGCATGGGCACTAAAATCTACAAAGGATTAAATATTTTTTAGAAAGCCAATAACCAGAACTTTTTCCTTATTTTTTTTCTAAAATTGGTCTATATTTGGTGAAAATTATTTACCACATATTCAGACCTGTTAATATAGTTAGTATATTAATTATTTAGCAAACACAAATTAATTCCATGAGAAAAAAAATACCTAACTGCAGCTTAGCCGTTTCTCCTACTCTATATCTAATCACAGATAAAAATATCTTCTTATTTAATTCCAAAGAATATATGACCTAAGATGAAGAAATTCATCGAGATCAATTTTTAAACTTCACCTTTACAAAAATTAATGTATACATGAAAAAATTATTTACCCTAACGCTATTAGCGCTACTATTTACAATAAAGGTCTATTCACAAGAGAAAATCTATTTTGATGAAAACTGGGAAAAGACCACTCAAAATAAAATGGAATATTATCGGGAAACTGAACCAAAAGGTAAGTTTACCTTAATAAAAGATTATTACAAAAACGGAACTCTTCAAATGGAAGGCTTAGCTTCAGATATAACTCCACAAAATGAAGTATATGAAGGAAAAGTGACCTGGTATACAAAAGAAGGAAAAGTAATCAATTCTACCACTTTTTCTAAAGGAAAACAATTGGGTCCAGCTCAATCATTTGATGAGAAAGGAAGAATACTTGAGGATTTCACCTATAATTCAGATGGCGGCTATAAGGGAAAGAGCTACGCTTACAAAGATGTTGAAAATTCATCTTATTTTAATTCTCTAACCATATATGAAAGTCCTGAAGTATATAAAACAATAATTTACGATGAAGACATCAAAGGAATCAGATATGAGACGAGCATTGAGAAAAATGGAGATTCTGAAACTAAATACTACGGGGATAAAGGTAAATCACTTGGTAGTAACAGCTATTCTTCATCCACAACCAATAGTGGTACTGTTGTAGAATATTATTATAATCCAATGCGGGTTTCTAAAATTGAAAAATATAAAAATGGAAATGTAATTGAGAGTACTGTATTTGGCAAAAATGGAAATCTTTTACAAGAAGAGAAAAAAAACAAAAAAGACGGATACAAAACAACCTACGATGAATCCGGAAAAAAAATAGGAAATTTAGTATATAAATCAAATACAGAAGCTGAATATCTTACACCTTACGAAGGTGAAGATTATCAATTTACTTATGATTATTTGCAAATTTCTACCATTGATGTTTATAAAAACGGGTCACTTGTATTAAATAAAAGCTTTAGTGATAATGGAAAGTTATACTCAGAGAAAATTCTTAAAGATGATTCTGTACAGGAAATGAAATACTATAATGATAATGGCACTTTAAAATCCAATATTACCTACAAAAACGATCTGCCTTATAATGGCACTTCATATGATGACCATAATGAACAACTTTATAAAGATGGGGTTTTAGTTCATTCGAAGACATTTTTTGAAGGAACTAAACTGCAATACGAAAAGAAATTAAACGCTGATAAAAACACATATGAAGCAACTGTTTATAATGATAAGGGAGCTATTCTTTACGTTTATAATCAACCAGTGGATGAAAGCTATCTTTTTACGGCACAAATTGCACAATATATCAATGGTAAACCGGCCAACAAAGCTGTTGTAAAAAATGGAATTCTTCAAAGTGGAAAGATTAAACTTAAAATAGATTCTGGCACAAAAGAAATAGAACGCAGTGGAAAATGGATATTATTAAAGATTTATGATTCCAATGGAAAACTTACTCAGGATTCGAAAATTTTAGCCGATTCGGAACAGGATGAAACAAATTATAGCCCCCAGACCGGTATATCGGAAGATAATTTATTGTATAATATTTTTTAAATATAAATAGTCTTTTAAATAAGAGTTTCAGAAAAATAAAAAACCGCCACTTAAAATTTAAGTGGCGGTTTTTATTAGTGTAATAGAACTATTATTGTATAATAAGTTTTAATGTAAATAGTTTTCTGGTGTGAACTTTCACAAAATACACTCCTTTTGGAAGGTTTTCATTCACTAAAGAGAAACGCTGATTATGTACGTTTTTAGATTCATACAATAAATCGCCTGTTGCGGATAATAATTCAATCTTATCAATTGGATAATCACTCTTAATAAATGTAGGTTCACCTGGTTTTGTAGGATTTGGATATAATACTACATTTTTTTCAGTGCTTTTTTGCACATCATCAGTTCCTAAAGTTGATGAAGTAACCTGAAATTGCTTTCTGTTTGAAACTTCAGTATAAGAATCATTGGTAAACATAACCATATAATAATTTCCGGGAGTTGTAGGTAATGCTGCACCGCTTAATGTTTTTGTTCCCTGAGTTATTCCGTCAAAATAGGTATAGGAAACAAAGTTGTCGTCTGGTGTCTGAACACTCTGAGGATAGATTCCCAACCAATCTTTGATGATTCCCGGAGAATCGGTCCATGAAGCAGTAATATTTTCCCCTAAAGTATAAACAGGTTTATTGATCCATAATTCGGTGACAATATCTCCTACTTTAAAGAAAACTTTCTCACCAATCGCGGTGTACCCATCTTCAAGGAAATACTGTGCAAAATAATATCCTTTTGGAAGTCCTGTAAAGTTAAGGCTTCCTGCAGCAGTTGTTACATATTGATAAGTTGCTGAAGTATTAGTTCCCGGGCTTTGTCCCATTTTGTAAATCCCAATCCAGTCTTTTACTAAATTTGGTCCGTTCGTGAAGTTAATTTTCACAGTTCCGCCTACAGGATAAGTATCTGCTGTTGCCTGTAATACTACTTTTGGTCCAACATAGAAATTTTTCCTCGGTGTAATTTCGGTATACCCATCATTAGCAAAAAATCCAGCAAAATATTGCCCTTTTACAGCTAATCCATTATTGAAAGTCGCAGTTCCTGCAGTTTGACCATTGGTATAAAGGTATGTCTGAGAAGTTACAGTAGCAGGAACCTGCCCTTTTTTATAAATTCCGACCCAATCTGTTTGATTTCCAGGTCCACCAGTATAGGTAGCGATAATTGGAGTATTTTGCAGGTATTCTGTGGCATTTAAAGTAAATGTAGGATTTGAAACTACACTTCCAGAAACTTGGAATTGTTTTACATCACTCCAGTCACTCCATTCTAAATTTCTATCTCTGTAACGGGCTTTTACATAATAAATTCCATTAGAAATTGAATTGGCAGGGAAAGTAACTTTTGTAATATCCACTCCCGCATTAAGGTTCTTAGCCTTATCCGGTGTTCCATCTTTTCCAAACCAGTTTTCATAATCACGATAAAATTCTTTTTCAATAACAGAAAAATCTGCTGCTTTACTGATTAGAAACTGTGTGGTATTTAAAAGTTCGCCATTAGGTGATGCAAAAGCACTTCCGTTTAGGGTTAGTGGTAATGTTATAGGACCTGAAAAAGTATTGGTGATACTTGGTTTTGTTGGTTTCGGCTGATTTTTATATCTGTGAAAAGAATCTACAAGTTCATTATATTTCTTAGTATAAACACCACCAATAGAATAGCATTCTACATCTACTTTACCATTGGTTACATCTACTTCTACGATCTGATAGGTCCAGTCTGTTAGTGTTTTCTGAACATCATCAAAATCCTGTTCTGTAGACATTCCCCAATACTGATCCCAGGCAGTTCCACCTGAAATAATCTGATAATTCGGAGTATCTTTTAACTGTCCTCTGTGATACAAATGATGATGCGCTCCAACATGCATTAAATATTTGCTTGATGAAGTTAAAAGAGGAACTGCATTGTTTCGCACCCATGTTGAAATATCACCTACATATTGTTCTGCCTGATAGGGTCTGTGACTTAGAGAAATAATCCAATCTATATTAGGGTCATTATTGGCTTCTGTTAAAATTTGTTGCAACCACGTTTGTTGTGCTGCACCCGTATGTTCAGAGCTTAAACTTACAAATAATACATTTCCAGCTTGCTGAGCATAATAATTTTCATTTCCTGAGCTTATATTATTGTATTTAATTTCATCAATATAAAAGTGAGCATAGTAAGAATTCATCCCTAATGTTCCATATGTTTCATGATTTCCGACTGTTGTCTGAATAGGAAGGTATGGTGATAGTTTAATATTCTTTTTAAAATGAACATTCTCATAATGATCTAACGTCCCGACGTCTACCTGATCTCCTACCATAAAAGTAAGAGCCACATTATCTGAGGGATCTGAGTTCGCACCAAACTTTTGCTTTAATTTTTTAAATGCATTTAAGGTAAGGGTATCATATCTTGGTTCTGCTTTGATCTGGTTATCTCCCATAATCAGGAAGCGTATTTTACCATCTGCAGTAGTAGCTTGTCCTGGTAAAGGAAGGGTTCTGAAATTATATATCGCAGATTCACTTGTACCCGTTTTTATTTTATAATAATACTTGGTATTAGGTTGCAGGCTGGTAATCTTAGCGGTGTGATAAAAATAATTGTTATTATAACCTGTATCTGAAAAAATATTGGTCGTTCCGGTTACGGTAACATTTAAATTTGTTGATGAAGTACCATAAAGCACTGTCGTTTCACTGTTCGATCCGGTTTTCCAATTGACGATCATTGAATTGGGTGTCGGATTTTGTAAATAGGGAAATAATGCCTGTCCAAATGCCATCTGGACGACAAAACAAAGAAGAAATAAACAAATTCTCATAATGGATTAATTTTAGGTGGTGTTGAATGGGGTATTACTGTATTCCGATAAATCTGAAAAGAAATATCCCGTTATTTTTACTTTTTTGCAAAAGTAGATTTCCTATGTAAACTCAGGCTCATGGGAAAGTAAACGCTGTGTTAAGTTTTAGACCGGAAACCCACTGAAAATATCTTGTTTCATAATATAAAATTATTTGGATTATATAAAAGTAATTTTGTACATTTGCAACCTGTTATTCAACCTCTGACGAAAAACGTGTAAGTTGCTTAGCCTTAACATTATATTATCATTAATAATGGATTTATTAAAGTACGTACAAGAGAAGTACATTGCAAAAAAAGAATTCCCGGAATTCAAAGCAGGTGATACAATTACAGTGTATTACGAAATTAAAGAAGGACAAAAAACAAGAACTCAGTTCTTCAAAGGAACAGTTATCCAATTAAGAGGTACAGGTTCTACAAAAACTTTCACTATCAGAAAAATGAGTGGTGATGTAGGTGTAGAAAGAGTATTTCCTATCAATATGCCAGCTCTTCAAAAAATTGAAGTTGACAGAAAAGGTAGAGTTAGAAGATCTAGAATTTATTACTTCAGAGATCTTAGAGGTAAGAAAGCTAGAATCAAAGACGCTGCTTACAAAAAGAAATAATTCAGACAACAATACATACAAAAAGAGGCTTTCTAAATTTAGAAAGCCTCTTTTTATTTATTCATATCTTTAAAAAATGTAAGATTTAGAAATAATGACTGTTAAATTCGAAACAACCTTATTTTTATTCTCATTTAATAAAGTTATACAAAGCATCAAAAAACTTTGGATACACTTCAATATGAGGAAGGTGTCCTACATTATCAAGTTCAACCAATTTTGATCCTATAATTTCACGTTGGGTTTTCTTTCCTAATTCCTGATACTGTCCCATTTTTGCCTGAACTTCTTTGGGAGCTCTGTCCTTTCCTATTGCCGTTCGATCTCTTGTTCCTATAATTAATAGCGTGGGCACTTTAATATTTTTAAATTCATATACTACGGGTTGGTTGAATACAATATCGGTGGTTAATGCTGCATTCCATGCGACTGAAGGATAATCTTTACTTAATGTCCAGCCTGCTAACAGATCCAGCCATTTATCATATTCAGGTTTCCATTGGTTATCGTAATAAAACTTCAACTGATAGTCTTTATAGCTTTGATAAGTATTTTTCAATTCAGACTGGTAAGCTGCATCGATTGTCTGATATTTTGCCAAAACTTTATAATCCTCAAGACCTATAGGATTTTCAAGAATTAACTTCTCTACTACTTCAGGATACATCAGTGTAAATCTCGTTGCAACCATTCCACCCATAGAATGCCCCAGAACAATTAGTTTATTAATCTTAAGTCCATCCAAAATAGCCTTTGTATTGACAGCGAGCTGTGCAAAAGAAAACTGATAACTTTTGGGCTTTGAAGATTTTCCAAATCCGATCTGGTCAGGAATAATTATTCTAAACCCTTTATCTGAAAGATCTTTTGCAGTCTGTTCCCAATAAGCTCCATTAAAATTTTTCCCATGAAGAAGCATAATGATCTTTCCATTGGGATTTTTTGGCTGTACATCCATATAAGCCATTTTCAAATTCTGATTCTGAGAATTCAAATCAACAAAATGAACTTCATAGGGATACTGATAATTAGTAAGCATTCCATCCAAGGGCTTCAACTGGGAAAATACTAAAGTTGGTGCTATCAAAAACAGCATAAGCGTGATTACATTTTTAAAATACATCATGAAATCTTATTTGTGTATTAAAATTAAAAAAACCGTTCCAAAAGAAACGGTTTTTTATTTTTTTATTTTAATTATAAGCTTAAGATAATTGTTCAGCCACTTTCAATTCCTTTTTGGCTGGTAAATTCATCAAGACAATAGCAAAAAGAATGAGTGCAATTCCTGCCCACTGAACCAAAATTACTTTTTCACCCAATAAAACATAAGCCATGGTTACGGATACCGGAAGCTCTAATGAAGAAATAATACTTCCCAATCCCAATCCTGTATTCGGAAATCCCATATTAAATAAAATAGGTGGAATAATAGTTCCAAACACGGCAAGAATAAATCCGTAGGTCCAAAATATAGAATAGTCAAATGAATGGATATGTTGCGTGTTTTCAGTGAAGTTTAAATAAACTGATCTTAATCCATCAAAATAAAGTGGCCCAATCTGAGCAAAGAATAAAAATGCCAGAACCACAATAGAACCTCCCGTAAGCATAATCATACTTTTTCTGAGAACAGGTAAATGAGTCGCCAGCGTATTTGATGTAAACATCGTTAATGTATATGATGAGGCTGCCATTAATCCCCAAAAGACACCATGCCAGTCTAGCTCTATATCAACATTGATAAGATTGGTTGCTAATACGGTTCCCAATAGAACAATGATTGTAGCTATTATTTTTCTTGCATTAGGAAATTTTTTGGTCAAAAAACTTTCTACAACAACACTGAACCATACAGACTGCATAAGTAATACAATGGCTATTGAAACATTGATATACTGAACTGCGATATAGTAAAATAAACTTGTACAACCTAAAGATGTACCCGCTACCAAAAGCATTTTAACCTCTTTACGGGTAGGCGATGGTAATTTTGATTTTGAGGTGACAGTCTGGATGAAATTGAGCATTAAAAGCCCGATCAATCCTAACATAAACTGAGATGTAGTAACCTCAGATGTAGTGTATCCTTCCTGATAAGACATTTTAACAAATGTGGCCAACATACCGTATACACTTGCTCCAATACCGACAAATAACACTCCTTTCAATAAATTTTTCTTCTTCATAATCTTTTTAACAGCCGGCAAAGTTACAATATAATAATTTAATTCACCTTAAGGTAATAGCTCATATAGATAAATAAAATCACCCCAAGCAAGCCTGGGGTGATATAAAAAAAATAATAAAATAGTCTATTTTTTAACGATCACTTTAGAAACAGCATCAAAGCCAAGGCCTTTTACTTTTACCATATAAGTTCCATTGATCATTCTGTCGGTTGAAATTGCTTTCTTAGCTTCCGGAGAAATTTTATCCTCAGAAGAAATTAATTTCCCTGACATATCATAAATCTCAACACTGAATTTACCCATTGTTTTGCTTGGGAAATTGATATAGAATTCATTTTTAGCAGGATTAGGATAGATAGAAATCGTGTTGTTTTTTACAGATTTCACCTCATCAGTCGCCAGTAAAGGACATTCGTCAGGAACAATAAAGCTTTCCACCTGATCATTGATATTAGTCATAGATCCCGCTTGTGCACCTACTCCAAGACCTCTTTTTGCAAAGACTCTCCAGATCATACATTTATCTTCTCCTGCTGTAGTAGCTTGTTCCGCCGCCAATATTGCATTTCTTCCATCGATAAACGTTGGATTACATGCCTGAAGTTTTAGAGCATTGGTAACTAACTGTAATACTCTGGAACTACCGTTGGTAGCATTTGCTGTAACATCTGACGAGTAACCATATTTAGCAACATATTGCCAGTGAAGATCCCAAAGCATTGTTGCCCATACAAATCCTATCGAATGTACATCAGGAACAATAATCCCATTTTGATTAGTATATTCCATACCGTTAGTATCTCCATATGTAAAGTCATTGATGGAGAAATCAGGAGAATATTTTGCAGGACGTATCCCTTCTCCGTTTGTAGGTTCTCCTGCAGCATATGTTGCCATTCCTCTTGGTACTAAGGCATTATCTCCTGGTTTATTTGTTAACATTAAAGCAAAGAAATCGGACCAACCTTCTCCCATCTGTTCTTTATCTGCCGAAGAACTCAAGCATCCATATCCGGTACCCGTTAATCGGTTAGAAATTCCGTGACCATATTCATGGGTTACAATTCCATTATCAAAGCTACCATCTGGAATTACAGTTGTTACCGGATCATTTTTCAAAGTTACATTTACAGTTGCCGGAGCAGAAAGCTGGCTCTTAATGTATTCTCCCTCTGTATTTGTAATTAATACTGATGGAATAGTAACAGTAGCATCAGTTCCGGACATATTTCCTATAATATCTCCATTTGCTGCTCCATTATAAATAATAGCAGCTGTTGCTCCTGCAGTTTGCAAATTCTTCGTTTTAACTACAAAAGAACAGGTTCCACGCTCAACTAAACCTATTTTCCCTGTAAGCGAACCTGCTGGTAATGCAGTACATCCATCCAATACAGATGATAATTGTACATTTCCAGTAACTCCGGCAGCATTTAATACAGAACCATATTGAGCAACTCCCACAGCTGGTTGACGAGGCACTGCAGTCCCTGGAGCATTATAAAAGAAAAGTCTGTTGGTGGCTGACCAAAGATACATCTGCATCACTGGATTATAATTATCCGGCGGGCTTGAAAAATTGGCATTATTGGTACCTCCACCATCTTGAGCTTCTGCAAAAACAGAATCATCATCCAATCCACCTAGTCCAAAATTATTTTGTTGGAAATTTTTTGCAGATTCTGTAAATCCAAATTTATAGAAGACGTCATGCACTCTGTTACTAATGTAGAATAAATTAGTAATAGCTGCACTTTGATTATTAGCTGGAGTACCATTTAAATTAAATGGGAAGTTGAAATTTCTTGATGCTCCTCCATCAGGAGAAAATCCTGGTGTATTTGTGTGAGCAGTATCTTCATATGCATACACATTATTACCTCTGGTGTTGGTATAATGTGTTGTACCATCCGAATGCCATCCTTCTGGTGAAGAAGTTAAAATCCAAGGATTGGATACCACTGATCTTGGTCCGAAGGTAGGAGCTTCCAGTGGTGTTGCAAATATATTATAACTGGCAGGATCAGCCACTAAAACAAAATTTTGCTGAGTATTATTCTCAGGACCAACCCATTGATTAATACTATTAATATCTAATGCATCGGAGGCGTAAGAATCGGGTTTAAAATTACAAGATAATGTTAAATTATTCTTTTCAATAATACCCCCGTTATGAGCATCTATTAAAATATTCCAGTAATTTGAGGATTTCGGTTCTCTTACAATATATTCATAAGCCAAACGTAAATCTCCATTTACATCATTGGCATATACCAATCGTTGTTTTGCTGTCTTTACATTATTTGGGCTTTTCTCAAAAAAACCTTGAATAGAAAATGAAGAGATCTCAGGATTTCCAAGTTCACCAGCTATTTTTTCAAGAGCAGCAGACTTTGTGATTTGAGCAGAGCTGGAAGAAGACTGAGTGTAGTTTTTTACAAAATTATCAGTATAATAAACAATCTTATTATCCTTGATAAGTGCTGTTCCTACAGAACTATATACAGGAATTCCATTGTAAGTTTGTTGAAACTTAACAACATCCCCATTTAATGATCTTGAAGTATCTGTATTATCAATAATAAAATTGGTAAGATCAGATTTTTTATACTCCCTGATCTTATTTTGAGAAATATAATCTTTGATAAGTTGTGTATTCTCTTGCGAAAATAACTGTAATGATGGAATAACTGCAAATGCAGCGACCATAAGAGGTAGTCTTATTTTTTTCATGTATACTTAATAAAATTTAGATTCTATTTATGATTATTAAAATAAATAAAGTAACCGCTTTACTAGGCGATTACTTTATTTTCATTTATTTATCATTAACTATAATAGTTATTTTTTAACGATTACTTTAGATACTGCATCAAAGCCTAAGCCTTTTACTTTTACCATATAAGTTCCGTTGATCATTTTATCTGTTGAAATTGCTTTTTTGGCATCCGGAGAAATTTTATCTTCAGAAGAAATTAATTTTCCTGACATATCATAAATCTCAACACTGAATTTACCCATTGTTTTGCTTGGGAAATTGATATAGAATTCATTCTTAGCAGGATTCGGATAAATAGAAATTGTGTTGTTTTTCACAGATTTCACCTCATCAGTCGCTAATAAAGGACATTCTGGGGGCGTAGTAAAATCCTGAACCTGGTCATTGATATTGGTCTTAACTCCTGCACTTGCATTAACTCCAAGACCTCTTTTTGCAAAAACTTTCCAGATCATACATTTATCTTCTCCTCCTGTAGTTGCTTGTTCTGCCGCTAGTATAGCATTTCTTCCATCGATAAACGTTGGATCACATGCCTGAATTTTTAATGCATCGGTAATAAGCTGTAATACTCTTGAACTTCCGTTAGTTGTATTCGCAGTTACATCAGAAGAATATCCATATTTAGCAACATACTGCCAATTAAGATCCCAAAGCATTGTTGCCCATACAAATCCTATTGAATGTACATCAGGAACAATAGCAGAACCGTTATTAAATTCCATCCCGTTGGTATCACCATAGGTGAAATCATTGATTAAGAAATCAGGAGAGTATTTTGCTGGCCTGATACCGGCTCCAGTAATAGCCTGTCCAGAAACATATGTACCAATACCTCTGGCTACAGATGCGTTATCTCCTGGCTTATTTGTTAACATTAAAGCAAAGAAATCCGACCAGCCCTCACCCATCTGTTCTTTAGAATACGTTAAATTTCCAGTAAATGGCATCGCATTTAAGCAGCTATATCCATCTCCAGTCAATCGATTGGAGATTCCATGTCCATATTCATGGATCATCACTCCATTATCAAAGCTTCCATCCTGTTTCACATTGTAACTCATTGAAACATTCACAGGTGTATTATTTGCTAATTGAGATTTAATATATTCACCTTCTGCATTATCAATTAATTCAGAAAGAATAAAAACATTAGGATTAGCTCCTCCCATATTACCTGGTGCTGCGGAGCTCACCGCATTATAGATAATAGCTCCAGTCGCACCTGCATTTTGCATGTTTTCAACTTTAACATTGAAATCACAGGTTCCTCTTTCAGCTAAACCTATGAATCCAGTCAAAGATCCGGCAGGAAGAGCTGTACAGGCATCTAAAACAGGTGATAATTTTACCGTCCCTGTTACAGGCACCCCAGTTATTTGTTGTCCAAATTGGGCAATAAAAGAAGCAGGTGTTCTTGTAACAGCAGAAGCAGGAGCAGTATAAAATAGTTTTTGAGCATTATTAATCCATAAATACATCTGCATTCTTCCACTACTTCCATCTGGTGGTGTTGCAAAATTTGCATTATTATAGTTAGAAACCGTAGGTGTAACAGGTGTTGCTGCTCCATCCTGAGCTTCAGCATTTACAAAATCGTTTGCTACCCCACCTAATCCAAAATTATTTTTTTGAAAATTTCTTGTATTCTCCTTAAGACCAAATTTATAAAATACATCATGGACCATGTTATTTGCATAAAACAAATTGGTGATTGCAGCATCCTTATTATTTAATGCATGTGCATTTGGGTCATACGGAAAATTGAAATTTCTGCTTGCACCACCATCTACTGTTACTCCAACAGAAGAATCATCATCATCATTTAGATCCTGATACGCAAAAACGTTATTACCTCTGGTAGTTGTATAATGGGTAGTACCATCCGAATGCCATCCTTCTGGCGAAGAAGCTAAAATCCATGGATTTGAAACCACAGATCTTGCACCAAATGTTGGTGCCTCTATAGGAAATGGAAATATGTTATAAGACGCATTATCCGGAGAAAGGAAAAGATTTGCATTAACCTGTTTATAGCTATCATTAGCTAAAGGAAATACTATTGAATTATTTTCATGCGAATGTTCGTACGGATGATCTGTAAAATTACAGCTTACATTTAAGTTGTTCTTTTCTACAATTTCTCCTGTAGATGCATTTATTAATACATTCCAATAATTTGCTGATTTCTTTTCAGGAAATACAAATTCATAACAGAGTATAAGTTCCTGATCTTTTTTAGCATATACTAATCTTGATTTTGCAAATAGCATATCTTTCGTATCGGCATCAGAAAAGTTTAAAAGCTTTATTTTACTGGCGTCCTCGATACTTGTTCCTTTAGCTGCAAATGCAAAGGCTTTTTCTTTAGAAATTTGAGGTGAAGAAGAATCTGCTCTTTGATAATCTTTTTCAAAGTTATCATTAAAAAGAATAATTTGCCCGTTCTTCAACAATACAGATCCAAGAGATCCATATACCGGAATATCATTAAATACTTGTTGTATCTTAATAACATCCGCATTCATACTTTCAGAATGATCTTTAACATCAATACTGAAGTTCGTTAAATCTGACTTTTTATATTCTCTGATCTTATTTTGTGAAATATAATCTTTGATAAGTCTTTCATTATCCTGAGAAAATAAACTGGAAGATTGAAATACTGCGAATACAGCAAATAAAATAGGTAGAGTTATCTTTTTCATATACATTAATAAAGCCGCTAATTTACAAATATTTGCTAATCAAAAATCATTTTGTTTAATTTTATTACACAAAAATAATTATATATTTATTCTTCTTTTATCCATCAGTGTTTTAATCATTTACATTATTTGTTTTTTATAATTAAATTATATAAAACGATAAGCTACATCTATTGAAAACAAAATATCAGCAAATAAAAAAAGCCACTCTTTCGAGTGGCTTCATTATTCATAATGGTTAAAGATTATTTACCTTCTTCCATTTTTCTTTTCAATTCTGCTAATGCATCAATATCTCCAAGTGTTGATCTTTCTTCGTTAGAAGATGATGAAGAAGATGTATTAGATCTATTGCTAGATTCTTTTACATTTTTCTTTTCTTCGTCTCTGAAGATCCCTGTATGAGATACTACTACTCTCTTGAATTCTTTGTTGAATTCGATCACTTTGAATTGAGCGTCTTCACCTTTTTTGATTTTAGATCCATCTTCTTTCTCTAATAATCTTGAAGGACAGAATGCTTCAACCTCAGCATCTTCGAATTGTACAGAAGCACCTTTATCGTGTACTTCTACAGCTTTACCAGCGTGTACAGTTCCTTCAGCATATTTAGTTTCGAATTTATCCCAAGGGTTTTCAGTCAATTGTTTGTGACCTAAAGATAATCTTCTAGCTTGGATATCTAATTCTAATACAATAACATCTAATTTGTCTCCTACAGCGCAGAATTCAGATGGATGCTTGATTTTCTTAGTCCAAGAAAGATCAGAAATGTAGATTAAACCGTCGATACCTTC
This sequence comes from Chryseobacterium sp. ISL-6, assembly GCF_018613715.1. Taxonomy (GTDB): domain Bacteria; phylum Bacteroidota; class Bacteroidia; order Flavobacteriales; family Weeksellaceae; genus Chryseobacterium; species Chryseobacterium paludis. The sequence goes on from NZ_JAGGPT010000002.1 coordinate 63,980, forward strand.
TTCTAGCTCTACGAATACACCAAAGTTAGTGAAGTTTCTTACAGTTCCTACATGCTGAGATCCTACCGGATACTTAGCTTCGATATTTTCCCAAGGATCTTTAGATAATTGTTTCATACCTAAAGAGATTTTTCTGTCTTCTCTATCTAAAGTAAGTACTTCAGCTTCAACTTCATCACCTACTTTCACGAAATCACCTGCAGATCTTAAGTGAGTAGACCAAGACATTTCAGAAACGTGAATTAATCCTTCTACACCTGGAGCGATTTCTACGAATGCACCATAGTCAGCAAGAACTACTACTTTTCCTTTTACTTTATCACCAACTTTCATATCAGCAGAAAGAGCATCCCAAGGATGAGCTTCTAATTGCTTCATACCTAATTGGATTCTTGTTTTCTCATCATCAAAATCAAGGATAACAACTTTTACAGTTTGTCCATCTTCTAAGATTTCAGATGGGTGGTTCACTCTAGACCAAGAAAGATCTGTAATGTGAATTAATCCATCTACACCACCTAAGTCAATGAATACACCATAAGAAGTAATATTCTTAACAGTACCTTCAAGAACCTGACCTTTTTCAAGCTGAGCGATGATTTCTTTTTTCTGACCTTCGATATCTGCTTCGATCAATGCTTTGTGAGATACTACTACGTTTTTGAACTCAGGGTTGATTTTCACAACTTTGAACTCCATAGTTTTACCTACGAACTGATCGTAGTCTTTAATTGGCTTAACATCAATTTGAGAACCTGGTAAGAATGCTTCGATTCCGTGTACGTCAACGATCATACCTCCTTTAGTTCTTGATTTCACAAAACCGTTAACGATTTCTCCAGTTTCGTGAAGTTCGTTTACTCTATCCCAAGCTTTAAGCGTTCTAGCTTTTCTGTGAGATAATTGTAATTGTCCAGTTTTGTCTTCTCTTCTGTCAACCATTACTTCTACCTCATCACCTACTTGTAGGCCTTGGTTGTAACGGAATTCGTTAAGAGAAATAACACCTTCAGATTTGAAGTTGATGTCTACGATAGCTTCTTTATCAGTTAATCTTACAACTCTACCCACTAAAACGTCGTTATCGTTTAGGCTGTTTAGAGATCCGTTGTAGATTTCTTCTAAATCACTTTTTTCTTTTCTCGCATCTGCATCAAGACCTGATTCGAAAGAATCCCAATCAAATTGTTCTGGTGCTACGTTTTGGTTTAATAAAACCTCTGCTGAATTTGTCTCTTTTGACATTTTCTAATAAAATTTGTATTCCTTCTTTTTTAATGGTTTGAATAAATGTGGATTTAAAAAATACGGAAGTAATTAATTTTTAATATTTTACCTTTTCAAACCTTGACCACAAAAAGTGGCTGCAAATATACGAAGTTTATTTTATATAACCAACATTTCCAAGCACAGAAATTACATCCATAAATAACTGATAGTCAACATTAAAAGATTCAGGAATTTAAAAATTAAAAGATTGGAAAGTCAGATACAACATCCATCTTCTAACTTCTTCCTTTTTAGAAGCTGCTTCCCGCTATCCACTCATACTCCTCGCGCCTGATCTTTCCCAAGGCTTACTGCGGGGTAACCGTTTCTATCGGGGCTAGGGTCCTTGTCTTGGTTCCAGTAACTCCGTCTGCTGTATGAAGTTTTAATGAGATTGCTTCGTCGCTGCGCTCCTCGCAATGACAGGAGTGAACCTAGCCCCGATTGTAGTAGAAATCCTTTTTTGAAAAAAAAAGATTGTAGCGAAAAGCGGGAAACAGCTCCAGAAAAAATACAGATGGTAATTGATAATTGATGAGGCATACTAATAAAAACAGATTCTTCAATCCGTTCAGAAATCGAAGATTAGACGTAGCCAATGACAATAACATTCATTCACAGCGTAGTTCCTAATCCCGAAACTCAAAACCCGAAACTCGAATCCCAACCGCCTAAAATCACTATCTTTGCAAAATGGAATTAGAATCAATTTATCAAAAGCTGCAGATTCAGGATATGAATCAGATGCAGAAATCTACTTATAAAACTACTGAAAACAATACTGATGTTGTCCTACTGTCTCCTACCGGATCAGGAAAGACTTTAGCCTTTTTGTTCCCTGTTCTTCGTAATCTTAAAAAAGAGGCTTCAGGAATTCAGGCATTGATTTTAGTTCCAGCACGAGAATTAGCTTTACAGATCGAACAGGTTTTCAAGGCGATGGGAACTGATTTTAAAGTTTCTGTCTGCTATGGAGGTCACGATAAAAAAATTGAAGTAAATAATCTAATTGAAGCTCCAGCCGTGTTAATAGGAACTCCAGGGAGGGTTGCCTACCACCTTAGAAATAAAAATTTCACTGCTAAAACGATCCAGACATTGGTTCTGGACGAATTTGATAAAGCATTGGAATTAGGCTTTCATGATGACATGGAATATATTATTAATTCACAAGTAGCCCTTTCCCAGCGTATTTTAACTTCAGCCACAGCAATGGATCAAATTCCTGATTTTACTGGTTTAAAAAATGAAAAAGTTATTGATTTTTTAAAATTAGCTGAAGTAAAACCTGATATTCAATTAAGAAAAGTAATGACTATTTCTGAGGAAAAACTGGATACTCTTTTTAATCTGATCTGTAAGATAGGAAACAAAAGAACGTTGATCTTCTGTAACCACCGTGAAGCCGTAGACCGTATTTCAGATCTTTTATATGAAAAAGGAATTGACAGAGAGACATTTCATGGCGGAATGGAACAGGATGAAAGAGAACGCGCTTTGTTAAAGTTCAGAAATGACTCTGCAAGGATCCTGATCACTACAGATTTGGCTTCCCGTGGATTGGATGTTCCTGAAGTAGAATCTATTGTTCATTATCAGCTTCCTTCACAAGAAGATGCTTTCATCCATAGAAATGGGCGTACTGCCAGAATGAATGCTAAAGGTTTCGCTTATTTGATTATGACTGCGGAAGAAAAGTTCCCCTTCATTAAAAGCGATACCCCTGAAGAAAGTGTTTCCGGATACGACAAAGTTCCTGAAAAAACACCTTTTCAAACCATCTACATCAGTGCTGGAAAGAAAGATAAGGTAAACAAAGTGGATATTGTAGGTTACCTGATCAAAAAAGGTGAATTACAAAAAGAAGATATTGGCCTGATCGAAGTAAAAGATACCACTTCTTACGTTGCTGTTTCAAGGAAAATGGTCAATGCTTTATTAAAAAAACTGGCCAACGAGAAACTGAAGGGCAAAAAAATAAAAATGGAGGTGGCTTATTAATGTGCATAAAACCCTTAAAATGTCATTGCGAACCGAGATCGCTTCATAGCTTTCCGCAATGACATCTTAAGAGAAAACAATTATTTTGTTCCTTTTACTCTTGTAGGTAAAGTATAAACTGACTTTGAAGCAGTAATAAACAGAACTTCATTATGCTGCCCTCCAAATGTGACATTGGAAGTCCATTCTTCTTCTATTGGAATATGATAGATCTTTTTACCGTCACGATTGAATACGGTTACACCTTTACCTGTTAAATAAAGATTTCCATGCTTGTCAAGTGTCATTCCATCTGAGCCCATTTCACAAAACAATTTCTTTTCTGAAAGTTTCCCCGCTTCTAAAATATCATAAACATAGGTCTTTCCAGCATCTATATCTGAAACATATAATTTTTTATATTTTTCACTTCCCGCAATTCCATTGGGTTGCGTAAAAGTATCTATCTTATTAACCACTCCTTCTTTAGTTCTGTAATAAAGACTTTTATGAGAGATCTCCTGTTTGAAGTTCACCCAGTAATCTCTTTTATACAAAGGATCTGTGAAGTACATTCCTCCAAAAGAATCTCCCCAAACATCATTGGGACCGTTGAGTCTTTTCCCTTCAAAACCCTTTAACAAGACCTGAACCTTTTTATCCTTCGATATTTTCCAGATTTCCCCCTGATCATCAGAGCAGGTAATTAGATTATCATCTTTATCAAAATGAGTTCCATTTGCCCTTCCCGTTTTACTTAAAAACTCTTTGATCTCCTTACTTTTCCAATCCCAATAATAAATTTTATCATTTGGCTGGTCTGTAAAATATACATTCCCTTCTTTATCTGAAGAAGGACCTTCAGTAAAACTAAATTTATCTGAAACCCTCTCAGGCTTAATATCGTGATAAAACATATTACTACCGTTTACTGATTTACAATTAAGTAGTACTAAAACCAAACCAATCCAGCTCATCTTAAAGACATTCTTCATTTCTTTTTCATTTAATGCCCACAATGTACGACATGAAACAATAAAATTCAAGAAATATTATCTCAATTTGATACAATAATAATCATAAAGTATCCCATTTCAATATAAACTAAAAATGCATCTTCTAATCAATACAAAAAAAATAAAATGTCCGAATTATCCTATTTTGTAAGTATATATTATTAGTAATAAACCCTTTTAATTAAGAGCTTTGCAATAGGAAAATCAACAGATATTTTTTGTTTGAAATACCATCATAATAAGAAATTATTAAAGTTGATCATTTAAATTAAAATAATGAGCATAGAAACCAATCCCATAAAAGATCCCGTTTTAGAAAATGAAGCTTTTAGAAATTCGGTCGGAACAATGGATGATACCGGAAAAAGAAAGTGGGTGTTTCCTCGAAAACCAAAAGGGAAATATACTAATTACAGAAACTATACAAGTTACCTTCTGCTATCTTTATTTTTTGGTTTACCGTTTGTCACCATAAACAGTAATCCTTTCCTTCTCATTAATGTTATAGACAGAAAGTTTTTTATTGTTGGTCAGCCTTTTTATCTGCAGGATTTTTTCATTTTAGCTTTAGGTGCGGTGACTTCAGTTATTTTTGTTATGCTTTTTACGGTAGTTTTCGGACGTATATTCTGCGGATGGCTTTGTCCTCAAACCCTTTTCATGGAAATGATTTTCAGAAAGATAGAATACTGGATTGAAGGTGACCGTAATAAGCAGATGAAACTCGACCGCCAGGAATGGGATGCTGAGAAGATCAGAAAAAAAGGACTGAAATGGTCAGTGTTTATATTGATTTCCTTAATTATCAGTCATTTTATGTTCATGTACATTGTTGGATATAAGCAGGTTTTTAAGATTATGAGTGAAGGACCTGCTGAACATTCATTAAAATTCATTGTCATGCTTTCTTTCACTGCAGTTTTCTATTTTACATTCGCGTGGCTTAGGGAGCAGGTCTGTACATTGGTATGTCCTTACGGAAGACTGCAGGGAGTCCTGATCGATAAGCAAACAATTAATGTGTATTATGATTTTAAGAGAGGAGAAAATCGATCCAAGTGGAGAAATGGCGAAGATCGAAAAGCAGAAGGAAAAGGAGACTGTATTGACTGCCAGCAGTGTGTAGTCGTATGCCCTACAGGGATTGACATTAGAAATGGTCAACAGCTGGAATGCATCAACTGTACTGCCTGTATTGATGCTTGCGACGAGGTGATGGAAAAAGTTGGCCTTCCGAAAGGATTGGTTCGCTACGCCACTGAAGCTGAAATTGAGAACCAATCGAAATTTACTTTTACCTCAAGGATGAAAGTAACAACAGTATTTTTGGCATTATTGATTGGGTTCCTTGGGTTTTTAATGTATGACCGCGGATCTATGGAAGCAAAGTTTATTAAACCTGCCGGATCTACCTTTTTCATTAAAGACGGCAAAATAACAAATACATTTATCTATACTTTCCTGAATAAAACCAATCAGAAAAAAACATTAACTATTAAAGTGATAAGTCCCAGAAATGGAGAGATCAACTTCTTTGGTTCGGATCGAATTGTTTTAAAAGAAGATCAAATTCTGAAAGGAAATATCAATATCACATTCCCTGAGGAAGAGATCAAATTTTCAAAACAAAATATGATCATTGCAGTTTATGATGAGAAAGGAGAAATACTGGATTCTTTTGAAACCACTTTTGAAGGCCCATTTAAGCTTTTGTTATAAAGTCAGAAACTAAGATTTATATTTTTTTATGAATTGTGTGGGAGTTATTCCGGAGCTTTTCCGGAATACTCTTACAAAATATGAATATTCCTCATAGCCTAATCTAAAAGCAATCTCAACAAGGCTCTCATTAAGATACATCAGCATCCGCTTGGCTTCAAGCATCACTCTTTCCGTAATCACTTCAGTAGCTGTTTTTTGAACTATTGTCTGTGTAATTCTGTTCAAATGTTTTGGCGAGATATCCATTAGGGAAGCATAATGAGAAATTGATTTCTGGATAGTAAAGTATTTTTCGAGTAAATTTTCGAAATCCTGATAATGCTTAAAATAAGAAACGCTGGCCGATGAATTCAGGGTATTATAATCTTTAGAAAACTGTCTTGCTGAATTGATATACATTTTAGTAATAAGAGAGAGCATCAGCTCTTCCTTCATCAGGTTCTGGGAATGATATTCATTTTCAATTTCCTTACATACCATAACCGCTTTCTTTAGATCCGCTGTTTCAAGCTGAAGTTTTCTGGAAAAAACAACAGAATTGAAAAAGGGAAAATTTCTGAGATGCTGATTGACATAATGCATATCATAAAATTCCTGGGAGAAAAAAAAGATGTATCCATCTGTATCATCTGAAAGCTCCCAACTGTGCACCTGTCCCGGTGATAGAAAGAAAAGACTCCCTTCAGAAACATCATATTTCTGAAAATCGATCTCATGCGTCCCCTTTCCCTTTGTGAAAAGAACAGTAACATAAAAATCGTGACGGTGCGGCTTCTCTATGTGTTTATGGCTGGAAACCAGATGATCTTTCATCGTATTGAAATAAAAATCTGACGGATTCTTTCCGGGTTGAAAAAGATCAATATGAAGTACTGATATGGAATCCAAACTTTTTAATTTAATTCAAAAATAAAGAAAGAGTTTATTTAATCCTAGCAACGTTTAAAGATAAAATGAATTAAAGCAATATTAGTCTTTTCAACAAAAAGGGTCAGCATAAGCCGACCCCTTATTTAAATATACTTTGAGATATTATTTTATAATTAATTTTTGATTGTAATCTCCTTTTGATGAATTTACATTGATAATATAAACTCCCTTAGGTGCATTTACATTAAACTCTTTGGTATTATCTCCATTGCTTTGGTATGCTCCAGAAGAATAAATTAATCTACCACTAGAATCGAACAGATTTACTTTCAATTCTCCAGGTAGGTTTCTCGACTTTATAAAGAAGTTACCATTATTTGGGTTAGGGTATATTTTGATATCATCTCCTAAGGCAGAAGAAACATCTTTAACACCCAATGTTTGTGTTTGTCGGGTACAAACTTCAAGTGACCATGCTGTAACACTTCCAGCTGAACCTAAGTTATTGTCCGACGCAAATAACTTCCATTCACCCTGTGCTTTATGTCCTTTGAAAATTCCCAGAGATTCATAAGATTTTGTTTCACCCTGAACAGGAGAAGCACAAGTAACAGCATTTCCAATATCAGTAAAAGAGGCTGTGATTCCAGAACTTCCATTACAGGCACGATTCCAGATAAGCGCTGAAGACCCTTCAGGACTTTCAATACCAATTGCTAAATGTCTCACATTGGTATGTGTAATAGATGGTGTTACTTTAATTTTAGTAATAATTCCAGGATTATTTACCATTAGAGGAATCGTTATTTTAGGTGAAGAAATATTTAATCCACCAGGACCATCAGTAATATTCACTGGACTTCCTGTATAAGCATAAGTGGCGCACGTCTCTCCTGTTACAGAATAATCGATAACAAAACTTGGGCTTACCGCATAATAAATATTATTGGCTGCTTCAATTAATATAAATGCATTAGAAGAAGTAGAACCTGCAGGAATTGTTACCTGTTCACTTCCGTCATTAGGTGTATTTGTTATAAGATTTGTGAAAGTAAGCCCCCCATCTATAGATAATTTAATATTAACATTAGCAGTACTTACAGGAGCTAAAGTGGTACCCGCCACATCCCATGTTACAGTAGTAGTGCTACCGGAACTTGCGGATTGTCCAAATGTTGGAGCTGTAACCTGAAAAGGTCCAGAGACAGCATCAACTGTTACTACTGTCGAGCTTTGTCCAATCTGAGGTTGCAAAGGGCTATTATTTCTAACAGACATATTAAAATTAAGTGCTCTTGCCACACTGGATACAGATTCCCATCTTGTAGTTAATACACCTGCCAACACTTTATTAAAGTCAGGAAAATATCTTGCCGGAATATTTGTGGGTGCCAGAGATCTGAAGGTAGGACCTGTCGGTTTTGTTGGGTATGCATATGAATTAGTCCCGATCTGTGCAGTTGCAGCCTGATCTGTTTGCTCAACCGTATAGGTATAGGAAGCCGTATTGGGATCTGTTGTTGTTCCTCTTAGAACAAAAGGAGTCGATTTTGGAATCGTATAGCCAGCTCCAAGCGTAATCGTAGGCGCAGGATTGGTAAATGCCACATTCGTTCCACACGTTACAGCATTAATTTTATTCTTAATCTGATTGACACTATTAATATGATAATAATCGTTGGAATTAAACTGAACATCCAGATTCCCTCCTATAATCCCTGTGTATGCCATTATAGTATTTCCACTTGCCGGCTCCACAGTCTGATCAGCCTGGCCGCTATGTGAAGTGTAGGTATGTCCGGCTCCCAATTGATGTCCCATTTCATGAGCAACATAATCGATGTCAAATTTATCTCCCTCCGGGAAATTGTGGGCAGTCCATCCTCTTGCTTTTTGACCATTACTACATATAACCCCTAATCCGGCAGCACCATTGGCATCTTGCTTATCTATCAAATGTCCCATATCATAATCTGTTGAAGGAATTACTCCAGCTATTCCTGCTTGCCCTTGACTAGGGCCTCCACCAGTATAGGGATCAGCTGCAGGATCAAGAAAAATGATTGCTTCATTGTTGGCGATCAAATTAAAATGTAAGGATAGATCTTTTTCAAAAACTCCATTTAATCGCGTCATAGAAGCATTCATTGCGGCAAGGATCACCGCTTTCTTTTGGGCATCCGTAGCGGTCGCAGGGGTTCCGGCTACCGTCAGATGATATTGAGCATATTCTCCCGTACAGGACAATGCCATTCTGAATGTATTAAAACCAGCTAATTTATTTGTGACTGAATTTGTATTTTTCAGAACTGCACTTTTATCCACATCATCTATGGTAGAACATTGAAATGGCTCAGAATCCTGATTTGATCTTGATTTTGAATCAAAAACAGCATATACTGTTCTATCTTCAGTAAAAGGCTCTATAAATTCTGAAACTCCAGACCGGATAACCATTGCCGAGAAACCTACTGGAGATAAACTAAATCTTAAATACGCGCTTGGATCATCAACACTGCTTCCGACATAGGATCGTATGTCAGGATGTTTTGCCTGTAATTCGGGAGCCATATTAGAAAATTCCCAAACCTGAAATTTTTCAATTTTACCACTTACACCAGGAATTGAAATAATAATTCCCTTACTGTTCAAAGAACGTGAAGGAGCTTGTGCTAAGCTTTCTTTTAATTGATTAGCATCCAATACATACAGAGAAGAAAATTTTAGTTTCTCCTGAGATTTCTTGACTCTTTGGGTCCTTAACTCAGTTCTGGACCACTGCGAAAATCCTAAAAAAGGAGTTAGCAGTAAAAAAATTAATAAAATACGCTTCATATTAATATAATTTTAATGATAATTTTCTTCTCTTTTTATCTTCTACATTAAATGGTCTCTTCATCCTACAAAAAATTTCATAACTGCCTCTTGTTATGAATTATATGCTTTCTAAATTACTATAAAAATTTAGAATAAACAAAATTCAGAATCACTTAAATTGTCATTTTATTAATCCAAAAGGGAATTATTTATCAAAAATCAAAACAAACAAGGCACTTTACGTCAATTTTGCATTTTCGTTAAATAGATTAAAAAAGATTAAAATCCCTAGTTATTCAGTTACATAAACTAACTGAATAAAAAAAGAGACGATAAACAGCATAATTTGGAGCCTATATTTGTAACAAATTTTAAAAAAAATTATCTTTGATGTTTAGGATTCGTAAAATGAAGATAAATTTACCAGACAAGCTATATTATTCTATAGGAGAAGTTGCCAAAGCATTTGATGTAAACACTTCATTAATACGTTATTGGGAGCAGGAATTCCCTATCATCAAACCTAAAAAAAACAAAAAGGGCAACCGATACTTTACTCCTGAAGACATTAAGAACTTACAGATTATCTATCATCTGGTTAAAGAAAAAGGCTACACTTTAGATGGTGCAAAGATCGCACTTACTACAAACAGCAAAATTTCTGAAACAGTTACTATAATAGATCGCTTAGAATTTGTAAAGGCAGAATTACTAAAGCTAAAAGAATCTTTGGTAGAAAAAGACAGCGAATAAAGACGATCCAACATTGTATCTTTCTTAATCTATAACTCTTTAGTTAAATTCACGCAATATAACTACAATCTGTTTCAACATTTACAGATCAGGTTAATTAAGATTTCCCTTTCTTATATCTAAGCATTCTTACTTAGGTATGCTCCACTATTCCCGCTTATTTTTGGCACTATTTTAGCAAATAAGAAGACATCTTTAAAAAACATATTATGAAAAAAATATTTGTAGCAGCACTTTGTCTGTCATTAATTGGATTTACTTCTTGTAGTACAATGAAAAAATCAAAAGAAGATGCTTCAACTTCAAAAACTTCAACCTTTTTTATCGGAACTTACAGTGGAACAATCCCTTTGGGGGACTCTAAACAAAATGTTGAAATTATTTTTAAGAACGATAATACTTTTACATTGGCTGAAACACTTCCTGGCAGCACTGATCCAATGTCGAGTACGGGAACCTGGAAATATGATAAAAATTTGAATAAGATAATTCTGATCTACTTAAATATTGCAGACCGAGTAACCACATTTTCAGTCATTAATGATAAAACAATTCAAATGCATAGTGGTAGCGCATGGACTAAAGAAACCAAAGGAACAGAATATAATTTAGTGCGCCAATAAGTACACTCGATTATCAATTAAATAGAGTCCTCAAAGTAATTTTGAGGATTTTTTTGTCTACTATGATAAGAAGTGTTTACAAGCAACATTAAAATAATTAGGTTTAAATACAATTCTGACTTATTTTTCATTCAAAAAAACGACAAAAACAATTGATTACCTACTGTTAATCAAATTAACCATATTCTATTTTGGTTAGTTCTGGTTTATTAATAAGTTTACTTTATGATGAAAAGAGGCTATTACCAGAAGGTTGCATTTTTAGGTATCTTGCTCTTAATTTTGCTCGCCTTTCAACAATACACAAGTAGAGAAAAAGAAAATTTTCCTGATGTACAATTTGTTTCGGAAGAGGCATCTCAGATATTATTAGCCGAATTTAATCCTAACGATTTTGATGAGAAGCAATGGCAAAGCTTAGGTTTTTCATCAAAGCAAATATCAACCATATTAAATTACAAAAAAATTGTAGGTGGGAAATTCACCTCTAAGGAGCAATTAAAGAAATGCTATGCCATTTCAGAAGAAAAATTTGCAGAGATTAGTTCCTATATTTTACTTCCCGAAAGCAAAAACAAGGGGAAAACTTTTCATTCTCAATATTCAGAAAGAAAATCGATCTCAGTATCCGGAAAATTCAATCCCGATCACTTATCAGAAAGACAATGGGAAGAAATAGGCTTTAGTGAGAAACAGGCACAAGCAATTTTAAAATACAAAGCTTATTTAGGGGGTAGTTTTGTCAGTAAGGAAAAGTTCAAAGATTGCTTTATCATTACTGATGAAAATTATCAGCAACTATCTCCATATTTAATATTACCGGAAAAGACTCCTGACAACTATAAAAACTCCGTAAGCAACAAAGAGTCTAAGCCTTTAATAAAGCTTCATTCTTTTGATCCCAATACTTTAAATATTGATGGTTGGCAATCTTTAGGATTTTCACAGAATCAAGCCCGAACAATTGTTAATTATCGAGACAAAAATTTAAAAGGGAATTTTACAAACCTAGATGATATTAAAAAGTGTTTTGTCATTTCCCCAGAAAAGTTTGAGGAATTACGCCCCTATATTAAGATAAATGTATCACAAAATATAGAAAGGAAAGCTGAAATTACGCAGCAGAAAACTGACTTTGCAACCATAGATCTGAATTTAATTACCTTTAAGCAGCTTCTGGAATTTGGTCTGGATGAAAAAAGTGCTGGATCTATTATCGGTTTTAGAAAAAAATTAGGCGGTTTTATTAATAAACAACAAATTCTAGATACCTACAATATCGATATTAACCTGGTTCAAAAATTAACATCAACCTGCAAATTAGAGTCCTCTATTATCACAAAATACACATTGGTTGATGCTCCTGAGGAATGGTTAAAGAACCACCCTTATTTTAAGTATTCAGCAGATAAGATCATCTACTATCGGATAAGTGATCCAGATGATAAAAAAATATGGAAGTTGCTTAAACTAAAACCCGAGTATGAGGCAAGGATGAAATTGTACATGAAATAGGTAAAATTCCCGGTACGAGATATAAGTTTACAGTTCCGGATTATTTTTTAGAGGTTTAGTAGTTTATAAGATTAAAAAACTAGTCAAAGGTTTTACTGGAATCTTCAAGAAGCATATTCAGCTCTGCTAATTCTTCATCGGTCAAATCTCTCCACTTACCCATTGGAAGATCTAATTTAATATTCATAATACGAATTCTTTTAAGCTTTTTTACTTCATAGCCAAGGTATTCGCACATTCTACGGATCTGTCTGTTGAGACCCTGAGTAAGAATAATCCTGAAAGTCATATCATCCACTTTCTCTACTTCACATTTTTTCGTTACTGTATCTAGGATCGGAACACCATTCCTCATTTTATCCAAAAATCTTGGATTAACAGGCTTATCAACTCTAACAAGGTATTCTTTTTCGTGGTTATTTCTTGCTCTTAAAATCTTATTTACAATATCACCATCATTAGTTAATAGGATTAAACCCTCACTGGGTTTATCTAATCTCCCAATAGGAAAAATTCTTTTGGGGTGATTTATATAATCGACAATATTATTTTTTTCTCTTTTGGCATCAGTTGTACAAACAATACCCACAGGTTTGTTAAAAGCAATATAAACAGGCTTTTCTTCAGACTCTCTGATAGGCTTACCATCAACTTCTACTACATCTTCATCGGAAACTTTTGTTCCTAATTCTGGGATTTTCCCGTTGATCTTTATCCTACCCTCTTCCAATAACTTATCTGCTGCTCTTCTCGAGCAGAAACCAACTTCTGATAAATATTTATTAATACGTGTTTTTTCCATTAATCTTCTCCGTAACCAGTATAATTTTTATTGCTGAAAATTGTTATGCCATAACTCAAACCGATAAAAAAGGCACTTGATTGATCAAATTTATGATTTTCAAGAACAATTCCTCCTTCCTGGCTTAATCTTTTTGAATATGAGATCTGTTTCCCCAGTTTCAGTCCCCACATTTCGGCGTTTGAAACCACAGAATTATTGATTTGTTTTGCATAATTAACATCTATAAAAAAAGGTTCATCTCCCGGGGCAAAAATAAATTTAGGCTGAATAACCCAATACAATAAATGAAAATTACTATCAATAAAACTATACTTTAGTCCAGTTCCCAGTGCAAAATTAGGAAGAAAATTGTATCCTCCAACTACGGTCATTCCGTAAGTAATTTTGTTTGGCACATAAGGAGCTATATTTTGCTGATAATAAGGAGAATCTGAATTCTGATTATCCTTGATACTATTTCCCAGATTATAACCTAGATTAAGAGAGGGATTAATATAAAAATCCATTTTTGGTTTTTTACCTTCTGTATTTTGGGAATATGCTAGAGATATTGAAAACAAGCTTATAAACAAAGAGAGAGCTTTTTTCATATAGTTTCAAATTTATAATCGTTTTCTAAAAACTGATCAGTAGCATCTTCAATTTTATACTCCCCTATTTTTGTTCTCCTCAGCTGCGTTAGATAAGCACCTACGTTCAACTCCTGTCCAATATCGTGTGCCAGGCTTCTGATATAAGTTCCTTTTGAACAGCCTACCGTAAAACTTACTAAAGGAAGATTGATTTCAATATTCTCAATATAAAAAACGGTTGTCTTTCTGGACTTCATTTCTACTTCCTCACCTGCCCTGGCCAGATTATAAGCTCTTTTACCATCAATTTTTATTGCTGAGAAAACAGGAGGCTTCTGATCGATCTCACCAATAAATTTTTGTAAAGCCTCTTTTATCTGCTCTTCAGAAATATTTGAAATATCCTGGTGAAGGATTTCAGGTTTTTCGGTGTCATAAGATTCTGTTTGAACTCCTATTTTGATCTCTGTCCAATATTCTTTAGGAGCATCCTGTATTTCAGGAATCCTCTTTGTAAATTTCCCAGTACATACGATAAGCAAACCGGTTGCCCTTGGATCTAAGGTCCCGGCATGTCCTATTTTAAATTTTTTGGGAAGGTTAAACTCACTTTTGAGTTTATATTTCATTTTATTTACCGCTTGAAAAGAAGTCCAATCCAATGGTTTATCAAGTAAAAATATATGGCCTTCTAATACGTTTTCAGCAGTCATAAATTAGTGATGAATGATAAATAAATCAATAAAGGAATAAGTTTTATTTAAAAAAGTAAAAATAAATAAGCAAAGCTACTCCAACAAAGATACGATACCATCCCCAAGGTTTGAAACCATACTTATTGAGTACTCCGATAAATGCCTTTATAGCAATTAATGCTACAATAAATGCTACCACGTTCCCAACTATGAAAATAGTAAGATGATCCTGTGATGATAAAATCATCTCATATCCTTTTTGAGGATGAGGGGTTTCTTTTCCCCATGTTTTAACAAAAACAGAATATACAGTAACAGCTAACATGGTAGGAACAGCTAAGAAAAAAGAAAATTCAGCCGCTGCTTTTCGGGTTAATCCCTGTGTCATTCCTCCAATGATGGAAGCAGCACTCCTACTGGTTCCAGGCATCATTGCCAGACACTGCCAAAAACCTATTGTTACAGCTTTTTTTATTGTTATCCCTTTTTCGTCATCAATAACCGGATTTTTAAACCATGTATCAGCAAATAAAAGCACAACTCCACCTAAAACAAGGACAGACGAAATGGCAATCTGATTACCAAGAATAGCTTCTATTTTATCATCAAAAAGATATCCTAAAACTAAAGCTGGTACTACAGCAAATGCCAGTTTATAGTAAAATTTAATATTATTAAAATCAAAGAATTTTTTCCAGTAAGCAACTACAACAGATAAAATAGCACCAAACTGAATAGAGACCTGAAACATCTTTAAAAATTCATCCTCTTTCAAACCCATTAAATTGGCTGTAAAGCCCATGTGTGCAGTAGAAGAAATTGGAAGATACTCCGTAAGACCTTCTATAATGGCAATAATAATTGCTTTGAATAAATCCATATCTATAAAATTAAAAGATTAAGAGATTTTGAAATTCAGAAAAATCTAAACTTCTCAACTTCTTAATCTTTAATAAAAAATTATTTTCTTTTTAAAATCGCATATACTTCGATAGCGAAACCTATGACTACGAACAATGGAGCTATTCTGATTCTTCGAATAGAGAAAATACCATCATTCCAGGAATTAGGATCATATTTCCCATCGACAGTGTTAGCATCTGCACCCATCATCAACAGAAAACCAACTACAATAAATGCTAATCCTATTAACATCCATTTAAAGTTTTGTTGCCCGAAGTAAAAAGTGTTTTCCTGTGGAGCTTTGGTATCAGTACCAAATTCTGCTGCGGAAAATTTATTTGTTTTTTTGCTCATTTTTTTAAGAGTAATATAAGTCGTCAACGTTTGTTCTTAAGAATCTCCAAGTAGCCACAATAGTACTTAAAACGGTAATAAAAATTCCCACTCCGAATACAAGTAGAACCAACCAGAAATATTGATTATTATCCTGTACAAAAGCGGACCCGATCTGACTCGTAAAGTAATACCATACCCCAAATAATGCAAGAAGGCCAATAACAGATCCTATACATCCTAAAATCAGGGCTTCAATAATAAAAGGTTTGAGGATAAATCTTCTTTTTGCTCCTACAAGCTGCATTGTTTTAATAATGAATCTTTTCGAAAATATCTTCAGACGAATTGAGTTGTTAATTAAAACGACCGCTAAAACAAGGAATAAGATCGAAAACCCTAAGATCCATTTTAAAATCCGGTTCAAATTATTGTAAACATCGACCATCAAGGTACTGTTATTTTTCACATCTATAATACCCGGAACAGATTTTAGTGTTTTTATTGCCGCATCAATTTTAGCAGGATCTACATATTCAGGTTTTAAGGCTACTTCGATAGATGAGGGGAAGATATTGTCTTCAAATAGTGCATCACTATCTATTCCCATACTCGCTTTCGCCTCTTTGGCTGCCATCTCTCTTGAAATATAAGTTGCTCTCTTTACAGGAGCTAAGGTCTGTACTTTTTTAAAAGTTTCTTCTTCGAGTTTTGCAATCTTTACAGAATCTTTAGCATCATAATTTTCGTCAAAGTACGCATTCACAACTAATTGCTCCTTGATATAGTCAGAATATTTCTGGGCATTAATTAAGATCAATCCCATTAACCCTAATAAAAATAACACTAAGGCAATACTTATTACTACTGTAATATTGCTAGACCTAAGTCTTTTCTTATTAAATTCATCTACAGATTTCGCCATTAATATTAAATTTTTTGGCTAAAATAGAAAAAATCTTCCGAAATTTGGGACGAAAAGGAGAAAATCATTGTTAACGAAATCATAAAAAACTTTGAGTGTAAAAGCAAAAAAACATCTTGGTCAACACTTTTTGACAGATGAAAATATCGCGAGAAAAATTGTAGAGGGCCTAAGCTTTGAAAATTACAATAATATCATGGAAGTGGGACCAGGAATGGGAGTCCTCACAAAATATCTTTTAGAAAAAGATCAATATATTTATCTGGCAGAAATAGATAATGAATCTATAGAATATCTCAAAAAGCACTATTCTAAAATTACAGAGAAAAACTTTGTAGGAGACTTTCTAAAACAGGATTTCGCCTCTATAAACAATGAGCAAATTGCTATTATTGGAAATTTCCCTTATAATATATCTTCACAGATTTTATTTAAAATAATAGATCATTACGAACTGGTACCAGAAATGGTAGGGATGTTCCAAAAGGAAGTTGCTGAAAGGACTGCAGCGGTTCCCAGAACAAAAGATTATGGAATTTTATCGGTACTTATTCAGGCCTATTACGATGTCTCTTATCTGTTCACGGTTCATGAAAATGTTTTTAACCCACCTCCAAAAGTGAAATCCGGAGTTATCAAATTGACCCGAAATCCCAAGGAAGGATTAGCTGGTAACGAAGTTCTTTTTAAGCAGATCGTAAAAGCGGGATTCAACCAAAGGAGAAAGAAATTATCTAATTCACTTAAAATACTGAATATTCCTGAAGTATTAAAAACTCATGAATTTTTAGACAAAAGAGCTGAAGAACTTAGTATTCATGATTTTATAGCTTTCACCAAGCAATGGAAAGAGAATCTATAACTGAAAAAGATAAGAATATAAAAAGCCTTTCAAAATCTGAAAGGCTTTTTTATGAATTATATGACTGATAATCTATTTATTCTCTGTTTTTAAGCATGATCCAACCCGACCAGTTCATCTGAGCTTTTGATTTAGGATATTGGAAGTTGAACTTGTACCAATATGTAGCAGTCGATAATCTCTTACCTCCTACTGTTCCATCCCAGACTGGATTCTGTTTGGTGAACCTGAACATTTCAACACCATATCTATCATAAATAGATCCTGTGAAATTATCAAAATCACCGAGCGATTTAAGATCAAGAACATCATTGATTCCATCCTGATTAGGAGTAATAACATTCGATATCTTTAATGTAAAGAAGTCAAGGGTTCCTACACAATGTGTTCCTTGTATTCTTACCTGTAGATTATACGTTGTATTATCTATTAAACCAGGAAATACATTAGAGGTCTGCCATGAAACTCCACCATCAGCAGAATACTCCAGTACTCCAGGATTATTGTTAATTGATGGATTTACAGCAGTAATTGTTAATGTATTGCTATTATTATAATCTAATCCTGTAATAAAAGGTAATGTAGCTGCCATTACTTTAGACGTAAACACCTTTGTACAGTATCCGTTATCGATCGTTACAGAATAGATTCCTAATTGATCTACAAAAATAGTCTGTGTAGTTGCACCTGTACTCCATAAGTATTTATAATTAGGACCGGCTCCTGCATCTAATGTCACTCTGTCCCCAATACACATTTCAACATCCTTTAAAGGAGAAACAATTTCAGGTACTACCTCTACAGTAACTGTTGCAGGTTGCAAAGATTTACATCCTTTTGCACCGACTGCATATACTGTAAATGTTGTTGTATTGTATAAAGTTACCGTTTGAGTGTTACCAGTACCTGTAAAATTACTCCATTGATAGGTTACCCCACCAGTCGCAGTAAGATTTACAGAATCACCTGGACATATTTTTAATTTTGTAGAAACAACATGCGCAGTAGGAGAAGCTTCTTTAAATAGTTTAAGTTCAACCATTCTACTGCAGAAGCCCCCATTAGAAACGACTACATAAAGTATCTGACCATCATTTCCATTATAGCTCAATGGAGTAGTAATATAATTGTCGTTTTGAGCTATAGCATCAGCCTGATTTTCATAAAAATGAAATACCGCATTTGGTGTTGTACTCATTGTTGGCATTGCAGCAACCAGATCAAATGTTGTAATATCAGGAGTAGTACAGAGTAATAATGTAGCATCATTTGCATTAGGAGTTGTTCCACCATGAATTTGGATAGATGCCTTACCCGGGCATGGATTCCCCGGGACACTTACTTCAATAGTATATGTTCCAGGTTGAATAGCCGTGATCGTGTTAGTAGTTGCACCTGTAACAGGTGTTCCGTTAAAAAACCATTGATATAATAAATTAGGATCACTCACAGACGCTGTGATCACTTGTGGCACGTTGTCACAAACATTAATATCCGATGGTAAAGTAGCTCCCGAAGGATCTAACAAATCTACACCAATATTAAAAGATCCTCCTTCTAAGAATACCGCCGAGTCAAAAGAAGTATCTCCAGCATCTGCAATTACCATCTTAAAATGATATTGCTGACCAGCAACTACGGTTGCTGTTGCAGTAAGGGGAATTGTTCTCCCATTAATGTTTGTATCACTAATGGGCGGATTATAACCTGCAAAAAATGTTTCGTTTATAGCAGGACATCCTCCAAAACCTGTAATTTCGGGGTGAATATTTGTAATACTTACGGGACCTCCTCCACTAGGCAATACTGCCATGTTAGTGTAAGGTCCACCCGTAGATGGTCTGATTAGTAAAGCAAATGAATCCGCGAATCCACATGGATAGCTACCGGTATATTCTTCAGAAGCCATTAAATAATTAAATTTAACCTGAGATGACGTAGGAACGAAATCAAATTCCAAGATTACGGCATCAAATAGTGGTTTACTTGGATTTGTTGCTGCTACTAGATCTGGATCACTACCCGTCCCGACCACATCACTAAGCCCTGTGTCCGGTGTATTCCCTGTACGATTAGCCTTTCCTGTGACTAATACAATTCCATCTTTAAAAGGAAAGCTACTTGTGGATCTATGAAAATATCCCCAAGCCCTATCCACGTCGCTAGCTGGTAAATTAGGAGTTACTACAACATTTGTCACACTCGGTGTAACACATGAATTAGTTCCTGATGATATTAACACATCCCTCACTAATTGATCCATTGTAAAATTCGACTCATTATACCCAGGAGCATTTACATCAATAAGAGTACCTGCTTTGGCTGCCGAAGCCGAAAGTTTTTTTACTTGGGGCTTTCTGGCTGGTGTAGTTTGTGAATGATAAAAATTCAATGAGATTAAAAAAAAAGAAAACAATAGGAGATATCTCTTCATAATATTTTTGTTTCAACAAATTTAATTTTTTTTTAAACATACCACATACATATTTAACATTATTATGTTAAAAAAGTAAAGTCTTCCGTTTATGGAAGACTTTACTTTTATCGCATATTTTTGAATATTAATTCCTATTTTTCAATAATATCCAACCTGTTCGTAATTCTAACTTTTTGCTTGCAGGATTCTCCCATTGCACTCTATACCAATAGGTAGCAGTAGGTAGATTAAGTCCTTTTACATTTCCTCTCCAGACAGGTTCAAGCTTTGTAGCTTTAAAGAGTTCCTGTCCATATCTATTAAAAATAGAAGCTGCAAAATTATTATAACTACTTATTCCAGAGAAATCAATGGTATCATTTAACCCATCAGAATTAGGAGTAATTGCATTATTGATTACAAAAGTGTAATAACTTAAAGTTGTACTACATTTGGCATCTTTTACTCTTACCACTAAATTATAATTGTTGTTATTTAAAACATTATAAAATATATTGGAATTTTGCCAGGTAACTCCTCCATCGATAGAATATTCTAAAATACCCCCTGTAGGATTCGTTGCACTTAGCGTAAGAACATGATTTTCAAAAACAATATTGGTAAACTGAGGCAAATTAGGATTCAATAATTGAGCTGTAAAAGCTTTCGTACAGGTTCCGTTACTAATTGTCACTGTATAAGTCCCGGTGACATTTGTTGAAATAGTTTGGGTTGTTGCGCCATTACTCCAGATATAAGTGTAATTAGGACCGCTTCCGGCATCTAAAACTCCAGTTTCACCTACACACACATACACATCTTCTAAAGTAGAAGTAATAGCAGGAACTACTTCAATGGTTACTTTAGCCGGATTAACAGAAGTACATCCGTTTCCTCCCAATGCATACACCGAATAGGTGGTGGTAACAGTTGGGGAAACAACTTGTGTATTTCCATTACCCGTTAATCCTACCCAATTGTATGTAATACCTCCGGAAGCAGTTAAAGTGACTGATTCACCAACACATATTTTTAGTTTTGAAGCAGAAACTGTTGCTACAGGAGGCCCCACTACAACCGTAACAGTTGCTGGATTTGTTGAAATACATCCATTTGCTCCTACTGCGAAAACAGTATAAGTAGTTGTTAGTGCTGGAGAGACAACCTGCGTACTACCGTTACCCGTTAATCCAACCCAATTATAAGTTACTCCTCCACTTGCAGTTAAAGTAACTGATTCTCCTAAACAAATTTGTGCATGAGAAGAGATTACCGTGGCAACGGGAGGTGTTTTATCTTCTATTACGGTAACATTTGCTGTATAGGTACAGCTTAAATTTCCTGGCTGTGTGGTATTTTGTACTGTTAGAGTATAAACTCCACCAGCATTCACAACAGGAGTTAACGTATTAGCTCCCGAAACGATAGTACCTCCGGTAGTGGTCCATAATATTGAAGAACCAGCAGGAATTATTGAAGCTGAAGCGTTTAATGTTAATTGTGGCGTTGTACAAGTAATACTTTGTGGTGCTGCAATTGTTAGAGTAGTTTCTGCTGTTTTTAGCAATTGCAGTGTAACAACATAGCTACAACCACCGTTTCTCACTAAAACATATACAGTCTGATTTCCTGGACTTGAATAAGTGGCAGGCGTTGCAATTGTATTTCCATTTCCAGCATTGGCATCTGCCAAAAGTACATAATAAGCAAATGTAGCTGTTGCCACACTAGTTATTTGTGGTTGAGCAGAGGTCAGATCATAGATTATATTACCAGCCTGATAACATTTTAATAATGTGGCATTTTGAACCGTAATAGGTTGGGAAACTTCAATTGTTATTGTTGCTGCAGTTTGAGAAACACAGCCATTTGCTCCTACTGCTGTTACCGTATAAGTTGTGGTAGCTGCAGGTGTAACGGTTTGTGTATTTCCCGTTCCAGGTAGTCCAACCCAATTATAAGTAGCACCTCCAGAAGCTGTTAATGTAACTGTTTCTCCAGCACAGATCAATACTTTTGTCGCTACCACCGTTGTTGTAGGTGGTGCACTGTCTCCTACCACGGTAACATTAGCAGTAGCCGTACAGGTTATATTTCCTGGCTGATAGGTATTAGAAATTGTTAGTGTATAAGTTCCTGCAGTGTTTACTACAGGAGTTAATGTATTCCCTCCGGAAACTATATTTCCACCAGTCGTAGTCCAGTTGAATGTAGATCCAGGTGGATATACTGATGTTGAAGCATTCAGTGTTATTTGTGAGTTAGCGCATGTTAAGGCTGTTGGCGGTGCTATAGTCCCTGTCATCTGTGGTGCTTTGATCAATTGCAGCTGGGCTACTTTTGAACAAAAACCACTTTTCACCAAAACATATACTGTTTGTCCTCCGGGGCTAGAATACGCAGTCGGTGTAGCAATAGTATTAGCATTTCCGGCGTTAGCATCAGCTAAACTTGCATAATAAGAAAAAGTAGCTCCTGGTGTTCCACTGATCGATGCTTGCGCAGCCGGCAAATTAAAAATTGCGTTTCCTTGAGCATAACAAGCTGTTAATGTTGAATTCTGAACTGTAGGAGAAGTTCCACCAACAATAGTAACAGTAGCTATTCCGGGGCACGTATTTCCAGCAAGCAGAACATGAAGAGTGTAAACTCCTGGTTGTGTTGCTGTATAAGTAGCACTTGTTGCTCCGGGAATAGGAGCATTATTTAAAAACCACTGATAAGAAGCGGTTGAATTCTGAACTGAAGCAGTAAGTACTTGTGGTGTATTATCACAAACATTAATAGATGGTGGAAGTGCTACCCCTGCAGGTCCCAAAATCTGAACTCCTATATCAAAAGATCCGGCTTCTAAAAAAACTGCAGAATCAAAATTAACATCCTGGAAATCCGCTAAAACCATTTTAAAATGATAAGTCTGGCCAGGAATCACAGTTCCTTTTGCAATTAATGGAACAGTTCGTCCATCGAAATTGGTTTCAATTTGTGGGTTATTCATTCCTGCAAAATATTGCTGATTGACAGGACCGCAACCTGGAAAAGTGCTGCTAGGAGGAATTAATGGATGTATATTTGTAACACTTACAGGTCCGGCGCCATTAGGAAGCACTGCCAGATTGGTATAATTTGGATCACCTACTTTCTTTAATAATAAGGCAAAACCATCTGAAATACTACATGCAAATTGGTTCTGACTATTATATTCTTTAGAGGCAAATATATATCTAAATGAAACCTCTGTAGAGCTTGGAACAAAATCAAACTCTATAAAAGTTGCATCTTTTAAATTAGAATTATTGACACCAATGGCATTTGCTAAATCGCTATCTCCACCTGATGGTAAGCCATCACTTAAAGTACCCTGAAAATTATTCCCGGCCTTTCTTGCAAATCCCGTTACAAGGACAATTCCTTTTGCAAAAGGAAAGTTGGTAGTTGCCTTATTAAAATAACCCCAACTTCTATTCTGATCACTTATTGCTAAATTAGGAGATACGGAAACATTACTTACATTTGCTGTGGTACATGTAGAACCTCCTGTTATCAAGACATCCTTAACCAATTGAGTAATGTTATAGTTCGATTCTGGATATCCGGGCGCATTTACATCAATAAATACTCCGGCTTTCATACTTTCAGCTCTAGGTGGTTTCGATGGAACAACCTTCCCTCTGCTTTGAGAGAAAACCAGAGTACCTACAAGAACTAAAAATAAAGCCAAAAATAAACTTCCTGTCCTCCTATTTAACATTTTATATTGTTTTCAACAAAAATACTATTTTTTTTGATTGAAATTCATATCAAAGCAAATTGTATTATTAATAATATAAACTTATTTATATTAAACTATCCATTTAAATTTAATTAAAAAACAAAAAAAGACTAACGTATCGTTAGTCTTTTTATAAGTATGATTAATACATTATTCAAATTATTCAAAGTTCTTCAATAATATCCAACCAGTTTTTACCGCTTTTTCTTTACTTGCAGGATCTTCAAAAGTTACCTGATACCAATATGATGATGAAGGTAAACGTTTGCCCTGGAAATAACCATCCCAATAAGGTCTTACTTTTTCAGCTTTATAAACCTCACGTCCATAACGGTCGAATATACTTGCTGTAAAATCTTTATACTCGTTAATTCCTCTAAAGTCAATAATATCATTTACATTATCTCCATTAGGTGTAATTACATTTTTCATTATAAAAGTAAAATATTCCAGGTACCCTACGCAACTTGTATTTTTCACTCGAACCCTGATTGCTATAACTTTATTTTTAGGAACATTATTGAATACATTAGAAGGCTGCCATGTTAATCCGTTATCAACAGAATACTCCAGTGGTCCGTTACTTGGATTACTAGCAGTAATAACCATAGTTCCACTAGCATTGTAATCTACCTTAATCACAACTGGAGGAATAGCCTGAATTACTTCTGTAGTAAATATCTTAGAACAAACACCATTGTCGATCGTTACGGTATAGGTACCCGGTGTAGCTGCAGTAATGGTTTGAGTAGTTGCACCTGTATTCCAGGAATAAGTATAATTAGGTCCTGATCCTGCATCTAAGGTAATTTGGTCACCAGTACAAATCATTCCCCCCTTAAGAGAAGAAACAATAGCTGGAACCACTTCTACCGTTACAGTAGCAGGCAGCAATGATTTACATCCTTGTGCTCCGATAGCATATACTGTGTACGTTGTTGTTTGAGTAGGGCTTACGGTTCTTACTGCACCAGTCGTTGACGCATCACTCCATAAATAGGTAACACCACCGGAAGCTGTAAGTATAGCAGATTCACCTGAACAGATTTTCATTTTTGAAGAAACGACCTGAGCGATCGGAGTAGCTTCTTTTTTAAGGGTTAGCTTAATCATTTTGCTACAAAATGCTCCATTGGAAACCACTACGTATAAAATCTGACCATCTGTACCATCATAACTAGATAAATTAGTGATAAAGCTATTATTCTGAGCAACAGCATCTGCCTGATTTACATAGAAATGAAATACAGCACCTGTCGTTGTGCTAATTAATGGGGTTGCTGTATTTAGATCAAAATTAAGTGCATTTGGAGTCGTACAAATCTTCAATATAGCATCATGTGCTGTTGGTGTCGTTCCCCCTATAATTGTTATTGTTGCTGATCCCGGACATTGATTTCCAGGTACAGAAACTTTTACTTCATATACACCAGGCTGTGTTGCAATATACTGGACATTTGTAGCTCCCGGAATAGGAGCCCCATCTTTAAACCACTGGAAAGTCATTCCCGGTACAGCGCTTACTTGCGCTTTTAATATCTGTGGTGTATTATCACACATATGGATGGTATCTGGTAAAATAGCACCCGTTCCATCTACAATTTTTATTCCTATATCGAAAGATCCTCCTTCCAAAAAAACAGCTGAATCTAAACTCTGATCATTATAATCTGATAAAACCATTTTAAAATGATAAGCAACACCGGGAGTAACATCTGCAATCGCTGTTAAAGGAATTGTTCTTCCATTATAATTCGTCTCTATATTAGCTGTATTATATCCTGCAAAATATGCTTCATTAAGAGCCCCACAAGTTAAAGGATCTCCGTTATCTTCATTTGCGGGACGTATATTGGTAACACTTACTGCACCTGCCGTTCCAGGAAGAATCGCTACGTTGACATAAGGTCCTCCGGCTACAGGTTTTATAAGCAATGCAAAGGCATCTGAGTAATTACATGGATACCCTCCGGAATATTCTTCAGATGCAAACAAATAATTAAATTTAACCTGATTAGAATTAGGAACAAAATCGAACTCTAAAGCAACTGCATCACGCTGACTACCTTGGCTAGTACCAGTAGCCGCAGCAAGGTCAGGATCACCTTGTGATGAAATTGTCCCAGACAAACTTCCTCCGGTATATAAGGTATTTCCCGCCTCTCTTGCATATCCTGTCGTTAAAACGATTCCATCTGTAAAAGGGAAACTGGTTGTTCCTTTATGAAAGTACCCCCAAAATCTGTCATTATTCCCAACATCATGATTAGGGCTAACTGTTACATTCGTTACATTAGGTGTTGAGCAATTCGTCCCTCCATTAATAAGGATGTCTTTAACAAGCTGTGCCGGAGTAAAAGCAGAAGGAGCATAGGAAGCTACATTTACATCAATAAATGCTCCAGTTTTCATACTTGCTGCCGTAAACTTCTCCTTTTTCACTTTCCGCTGAGGCATTTTCTTCGTATTCTGAGAAAATAAAAATAGGGGAGCTAATAGTAATATTAAAAAGAAAAAGTAGTTTTTCAATCTATAATTTAACATTTTGGTATTGTTTGTCCAAAAATAATAAAAATAAAGATATGATGTTCGTTTTTTATGAATCAAAACAGTATTAGATAAAATAAATACTATTTTAATATTTCACCATAATTAAACAATTAGTTGGGCAGTTTTTAGCAATAAAAAATTTAATATTTAGCTTAAAATTAGAAAAAAAGCTATATTAAAAAATGATTAAGAAATCCTTATTGAACTAAAAAAGTGATTTTTGATCAATTTCATTTATCATTCTTTCTTTAAATTATTTATTTCATTTTGAAGAAGGAGAATTTGATCTTTTAAAGCTTTGATCTCATTTTTATTCGAGTTCACGCTGCTTTTTAATATCACTTTTTTTGCCCTTTCATTATGATCCTCATCATCTTCATCTTCATTAATCTCTTCTATATCTTCCTGAATATCTTCAATATCTTCATTAATCTCTTCTATATCTTCACTGATTTCCTCTATATCCTCACTGATCTCTTCAATGTCTTCGCTAATCTCTTCGATATCTTCCTGAATGTCTTCTATATCTTCCTGAATATCTTCAATTTTTTCGTGACTTCTATTAACAGACATCTGAATAAATATAGCAAGATAAATTGCCTCCAGAGATACCACTGTGGTTAGAATCAAAAGCATTTTATCGAACTCTACAATATGTAGTAACGGGAGGAGAAATGAAATTATAAAAAATAGGGTATGAACAATGAGTGACGGGATAGAACCAATCCACCAGGTAATACCAGTAGCAATCTTTTCCAGAATTTCTGTTTTTTCGGTCTGCGTTTTCATCACTTTTAATTTTATAAAAATTCTTTACTAACTCCTAATCCAAACAAAGCAAAATCATATTTTGCCGGGTCTTTATCGTCAAATTGCCTTATCACCTTATCTAACTCTTCTACCGTTTTCCAATCATTCTGAGTTCTTGTAATTAACCCCAATTTTCTGGAAATATTCCCTGTATGAACATCTAATGGAATAGATAAATGTTTCTGATCTATATTCTTCCAAATTCCAAAATCGACACTGCGTTTGTCTTTTCTTACCATCCAGCGCAAGAACATGATAATTCTTTTTGAAGATGAATTTTTATAGGGTGAACTTACATGTTTGTGACTTCTATGCTTTCCGGTTTCTAAAAAAGAAACCCTGAATCTCTCAATAGCGTGTAAAAAATTAGTTTCAGCATCTTCAATCTTAAATAAGCTTTCTAAACTTTCATTCTCCTTATAGATTTTATTGAACTGCTTAATGAAATAAGTAAAATCCCCACCATTAAAAGTTCTGTGGATACTTTTATCCTGAATTGAATGCAGATCTTTTTCTGAAAAATTCATTACAAAATCGTAAGGAGAATTTCCCATAATATCTAACATCTTTTCAGCAGATTTAATAATGGCTTTTCTATTTCCCCATGATATTGTTGCTGATAAAAAACCGGCAATTTCGATATCCTGTTTTAAAGAAAAACGATGCGGAATCTGTATGGGATCATATTCAATAAAATCATAATTATTATATTGATCAGATTTCTCATTTAAAAAATCTTTTAATTCATCAAATTTCATAACTCCACTTAGATTTTCACACTTTCCAGTGCTTTTGGTAAAAAAGTATTAGGAAAAACATTTCTGGCTTCATCAGTAAATACGGTAAGGTCTCCATATCTATTGGAAAAATGTCCCAAAATTAATTTCCCCACTTCTGCTTTTTGCGCTATTGTAGCGGCTTCCAAAGCTGTCGCATGTCCTGTATAATCTGCCATTTCTTTTAGATCATGTAAGAATGTTGATTCATGATACAAAACCGTTACATTTTTAATAATAGGAATAACACTTTCAAGATACCGGGTATCACTACAGAAGGCATAGGAAACTGACGGTATAGGATCAACGGTTAAGATCTCATTTTTCAGAACATATCCATCACTAAGTACAAAATCTTTTCCTGCTTTAATATGATGATAATCACAAACCTCAATCTCGTCATATTTGGCAATCTCCTTCATATTGATATGTCTGTCTTTTGGTTTTTCTTTAAAAAGATAGCCATTACAATAAATCCTGTGGTCTAAAGGAATAGTATAAACTTCTACCCTATTGTCCTCATAAATTTTTTCAGAATAATCTTTATCCAGCTCATGATAAACAATCTCAAATCCCCGATGCGTTTCAGTGATTGTAAAAATAGTCTCTAGCATCTTCTTAATTCCTTTCGGACCATATACATGTAAAGGAGTATCACGTCCCAATAACCGAAAGGATGCAATAAGGCCGGGAAGTCCAAAGCAGTGATCCCCATGAAGGTGGGAAATAAAAATATGATTAATTTTCGAAAATCTTGCTTTTGCTTTTCTTAGCTGTACCTGGGTTCCTTCTCCACAATCAATAAGAAAATGTCGTTCTTCCATTTCTAACAATTGCGCTGTCGGAGAAGTATTAATTGTAGGAATCGCTGAGTTAAAACCTAATATCGTTAAATAAGTACTCAAATCAATAGTTTATTATAACAAATGTACAACAGAAATTTTGGATATACTTACATCCTAAATTATTATTACTGTCCATCTACAACTTTTAAATTGTTCAAAAACAGATCTAAAGCCTGCTTACGGTGGCTAATTTCATTTTTATCTTCCGGGTTCATTTCTGCAAATGTTCTGTCATACCCTTGTGGCACAAAAATCGGATCATATCCAAAACCTTTAAAACCTTTATTCTCTGTTAATAAATTTCCATAAGCTCTGCCTTCAAAATACTGAGCTCCCTGTTCATCATAATAGCATAAAACAGTAATAAAGTAGGCTTTCCGGTTTTCAACACCTTCCATCTCACTTAATACCTTTTCAATATTTTTACCGAAGTCATGATCCCCGGCATAACGGGCTGAAAAAATACCCGGCCTGCCATCCAACGCTTCAACAACCAATCCGCTATCATCGCCTAAACTTGGAATCCCGGTTTTCTCGAAGCAGTATTTTGCTTTTATTAAAGCATTAGCATTAAAAGAATCTCCATCCTCTACGATCTCTTCGTGAATATCATAATCCGTGAGACTCTTAACAAGATAATCAGCTCCTAATATTTGCTGGATCTCTTCTTTTTTATGTTGATTGTGTGTTGCAACTAATAATTCCATATCCTTTTTCATTTTTTTAAATTAAATTTCCGAATAATGTACTTTATACTTTTTCCTAAAAAGATAATAGAATAAAGAGAAAAGTACAATTCCTACTGCCAGTAATATCCATTCAGAAACTTTAAGAGCTTCTGAAAAACTTTCATTTTTCGTATAGGTGATCAATAATGATGAGCATAAATTATTGAACCCATGCAGAAGCATTGGTAATAACAAAGATTTAGTTTTAAAATAAACAAGCCCTAAAACACATCCCAATAAAACGGCACCTACTAACTGCCAGGGATTACCATGCACCAATCCAAAAATAATGGAAGCATATACAATTGCTTTCCATGGTTTTACTCCTTTATTAATTAATCCTTTTTGAATAATCCCTCTAAAAATAATCTCCTCAAAAATCGGGGCCATAATCACGGCTGTGATGATCATTACAACAGGATCATCCGTCAGTTGATTCATCAGTTCACTGAAAAACTCATAATACTTACCAAAGAAAGGACCTGTAGTAGGAATCTGAGCAGTTATAAATTCTGAAATAAACATCATGCCTATCATCAAAGGGAAAATCAGGAAATAGGTATAAAAATTGGTAGGAGAAAAATTAAAATTAAGTTTTCTTTTTGTGGTTGGCCTGACGATAAAAAAATCAAAAAAAGCAATTGCCGTCAAGAATCCTGCAGCATTTGAAAGCATAAAAAACCAATCTTTGAATTGCAGGTTTTCTTTAAAAACAAACATCCAAAAAATATTAAAAAAGGAGACGAACATTGTTCCTACAAACAACCCGCCTAATAAAACAACGCCTCCGATCCATGTAAAAGTAAACTGTGGATATTTGCTGCTTTCCATGTTTTTTCTTTGTAAAAATTTAATAAACAAAGGTAATTTTTTTAAAAGCCCCAAACAACTAAAAAAGAAAATTCTTCATTCATCTACTTGTCGGAAAAAGCCTTTACAGGTTTTATAATAGGCAAATAAAAAAGTTCTTATAAAATCTATTTCTTTACTTTTCAAGCTGACACCTGTTCAAATATTGATACCTCCAATCTAAAAAGTAGATACCGTGTTTTCTTTTTGTTTATTAATTTATTTGAATCCTCATAAAAAATCACGATTTTTGCAACTTCAAAATACACTATGTCAGACTTAATCAAAGAAATACAAAAAAGAAAAACATTTGGAATTATTTCTCACCCGGATGCCGGAAAAACTACTCTTACAGAAAAACTTCTGCTTTTCGGGGGTGCAATTCAGGAAGCAGGTGCTGTAAAATCCAATAAAATAAAAAAAGGAGCAACCTCCGACTTTATGGAAATTGAAAGACAGAGAGGGATCTCTGTAGCCACTTCCGTATTAGCTTTTGAATATAAAGGACACAAAATTAATATTCTGGACACTCCTGGTCACAAGGATTTCGCAGAAGATACCTATAGAACATTAACAGCCGTAGATTCCGTAATCGTCGTAATAGACGTTGCAAAAGGGGTTGAGGAGCAAACTGAAAAATTAGTTCAGGTTTGTAGAATGAGAAACATCCCCATGCTGGTTTTCATTAATAAGCTTGACCGTGAAGGTAAAGATGCTTTTGATTTACTGGATGAAGTTGAACAAAAATTAGGATTAAGTGTAGTTCCTCTTTCTTTACCTATCGGAATGGGAAGTGATTTTCAGGGTATTTATAATATCTGGGAAAATAATATCCAATTATTCCTGGAAGAGAAGAAACAAAGAGTTGGTGACACCGTTAAGTTTGATAATATCAATGATCCGGCAATCGATGAATTGATTGGAGAGAAAGCAGCTAAGTCTTTACGTGATGAACTTGAACTGGTACAGTCTGTTTATCCCGAATTTAGCCGTGAGGATTACATGAAAGGAGATTTGCAGCCCGTTTTCTTTGGTTCTGCATTAAATAATTTTGGAGTTCGTGAATTATTGGATGCATTTATTGAAATTGCACCAATGCCCCAACCAAAAGAAAGTGATACCCGTATCGTAAAACCCGAAGAAAATACTTTCACTGGATTTGTTTTCAAGATTCATGCGAATATGGATCCTAAACACAGAGACCGATTGGCATTCGTTAAAATTGTTTCTGGAACCTTTAAAAGAAATGAAAATTACCTATTGGTAAGGGAGGGCAAAAAGATGAAGTTTTCTTCTCCAAATGCTTTTTTTGCAGATAAAAAAGAAGTTGTAGATGAAAGTTTTCCTGGTGATATTGTTGGTTTACATGATACAGGAAGTTTCAGAATCGGTGATACGTTAACAGGTGGTGAAAAATTGAGCTTTAAAGGAGTTCCTAGTTTCTCTCCGGAACATTTCCGATATATCAACAACAATGATCCACTTAAAGCGAAACAACTTGCTAAAGGTATTGATCAGCTGATGGATGAAGGTGTTGCCCAGTTATTTACCCTTGAAATGAACAACAGAAAAATTATCGGAACTGTGGGTGCACTTCAATATGAGGTTATCCAGTATCGTCTGGAACATGAATATGGGGCAAAATGTACTTACGAACCACTTTCTATGCACAAGGCGTGTTGGATAGAGGCTGATGAGAAATCTGAGGAATTCAAAGAATTTGCAAGACTAAAACAGAGATTCTTAGCCCGAGATAAATACAATCAACTGGTATTTCTGGCAGATTCTTCCTTTACAATACATATGACACAGGAAAAATTCCCGAATGTAAAATTACATTTCATCAGTGAATTTAACCAGTAAGATCATATATCTTAAAAATAAAAAAAACCGTTCAGTGTTACACTGAACGGTTTTTTTTATGGATTAAACAGATATTGATTATTTATTAATAATTAATTTCTTAGAAATTCTTTGGTCGTCTTTATCTACCTGAATGATATAAACTCCAGTGGGAAGTTCAGATAAATTAACGCGTTCGGAGATTTTACCTGTTTTATTAATATCTTTTTTCGGACTTACTAATTTTCCATCCATAGCAAAAACAGTATAAGATATTCCTTTTTTCGCATTAGTTTCGATAGTAAAAATACCTTTAGAAGGATTTGGATAAATAGCAAATCCGGCTTCCGATTTTTCTGAGTCACTTACTCCTAATGTCGAATTGATGGTAAAGTTTGTTGTATTTACGTTTAAAAAGACATTATCAATTGCCTTGATCATTAATCTTGCATTACTTGCTGTACCTAATCCACCAGGAACATTGAAGGTATAAGATCCATTATTCGGGGTACTTGCAACCAATACGTGAGGGAATGTAAGTCCACCATCTGTCGAAAGTAGAATACTTACATTTGCAGTGTTTACAGGAGCTGCATTTGTATTGGCAACATCCCAGGTTATCGTTTTAGACTCGCCTGTATTCCAAACTGCTCCCGGAAGATTTTGAGAAGTAACAACAAAAGGTCCTGCCGCATCTGATACTGTTAATTGAATATCATCGCGACCTGTTTGTCCGCCAGCCGGATTATTATCTCTTACCAATAATGAAAAATTCAATGTTCTGGCAACAGAAGATAATTTTTCCCAGGCTCTGTAATTACTTGCTGTAATTATTGTTGGATTATAACCTTCTATAATTGTAGATAATCTCGGAAAATATCTTGATGGTGAAGTGGTAGCCCATAAAGATCTGAACATCGGTCCTACTGCATTTGCCGGTCTTGGAGGCATTTGAGCCGCTCCAAAATCAATTTGTTCCCAGTTATAAGTGATAGCATCACCATCCGGATCATTTCCAACCCCTGTTAGCATGAATGGAGTTTGTTTTGGTATCGTTTTATCAGGTCCTGCATTTGCAGTGGGTTCATTATTACCTGTTGCTGTATTCACGCTACAGTTTCTTGAAGGAGAAGTGATCGTTGTATACATTTCACGAATGCTAACCGCATGGAAATAAGCATCACTGTTATTCTGAACATTAGGAGGACAGATTCCTGCATATCCCATAATTGAACTTGCGCTTCCAGGTTCAATCGAAGTTGCATCGTTTCTGTTACATGCGTTATTCTGTGTATGATTTGCCCCAAACTGATGTCCCATTTCATGTGCTACAAAATCGATAACAAAAGGATCACCTACAGGAACAGCAGATCCAGTAACACCTCCTGCTTTCACTGTATTGCTACAAACGGCAGGTGTATAAGCTAAGCCATTATCGTTTCCTTGGTTTGCTTGAAAAAAGACATGACCTATATCATAATTTGCCGCTCCAATAGCATTATTTGTTACCACTACATTCTCGTCAATCATTTGATAAGCATCAAGCGGGTCGTAAGTATCTACACTGGTAAAAAACAAAACATCTGTATTAGCAATTAACTGCAATGTTACAGAAATATCATTTTCAAAAACTTCATTAAGGCGCGCTACAACTAAATTAACAGCAGCTAAAACAGCAGCTTTTTTCTGAGCATCAGTCCCCGTACTTACCCCGGCCTGCAGGGCAATATAAGCTGTATACTCTATCGTGGTAGAAATCGCAAGCCTGTATTTACGCAATAATCCATCAACAACTGTTTTTCCTTCCAATCCGGAACCAATTTGTTTCAATGAATTATCATCTTTAAAAAGACACTCAAATTTACTGGCTGATTGAGCATTTTTCCTGTCATACAATCTGTAAACCTTATTATCAGGTGAGTATGAATCTATATAATACATTCCTTTAGAGCCCCTGATTACCGCATTTAAACCAAAATAAGGATCTAATGAGAATTTTATTTTAGTAGCTGGATCGCCTACTCTATGTCCTGTGTATGATTTGATATCAGAATATCTTGATTGAAGATCAGGATGCATTGTTGATGCTTCCAATATTTCATAAGTGTCAAATGCTCCCTGGTCATTAGGAAATTTTATTAAAACACCCTTTGCCAAAGGCGTTTTATTTCTGTCGGGCGCATTCGATAGTTGTTGTTTAAGTTCATTTGTATTCAGTCTTAACAATTCATAGTCAGATACTCTAACAGATGATTCCTTTGTTTCTTTGATACTTTGCTTCGAAAGCTTTGTCCATTGATTTTGCTGTGCAAATCCCATAGATGATATTACGAGAAAACCTGCAAGAATTAGTAATCTTTTTTTCATATACATTTATTTAATTAAATTTAGCTTTATTTCAGTTGGTTTATTGAATACCTTAAGTATTACAATAGGATTTGATTGTTTTTCTTCTGCATATTCCCTGTTTTCAATCTCTTTATAATTAACTAATAGAATAGAATTATTCATTTCCAATTTTTCAATTTCAATATCTCCGTATTTTTTATTCTTTAACTGAGGCTTTAAGACTAAAAAGTATGCACCCGATTCTTCTAATACTGGTATAGGTGCTGATCTTGAAAATTTGGAATTATCTAATTGTCTGTATAGTTCTTTAATCCCCTTTGTTGAATTTATCAGAGTATATTCTTTTAAATTAATTTCAGCATTCAACCTTCTTATTTCAGTAAATTCTACTTTTTCAGCATTCTTACCTGGAGTTATATTCCTTTTATAATTGGCGCAGGAAAACACCAACAAAAACAAAAAAATAGAAATAATTGAAAATTTTACTAATATATTCATAGTCAAAAATAGAAAAATATTCTTACATAAAAAACTTAAAACCTTTTAAAAATCAACTAATTAAACATTCACCACGAGACAATAGGCATTCTCTTCATTAAAAAAATCCAGATTTGTCTGAACAATTCACTTTCATACGATCTCCACTATTTTTGATTACCAATTGATATGGTGATATTTTTTAATTATCCCTCACACAATTATTCTGTAAAATCTTAATTACAATCATTCCTTTAATTCTTCCAAGAAATCAAATACACCTGTAAAAATTCTTGTAAAAAAATTGTAAATCATTTTAATCCACTAGATATTAAATATTTACAGATTTACCAAAACAATACGCCTCATTTACAAGAACAACTTTGATAGCCCTGCTAATTTTACTTCATCAAAAAAATTAATCTTATGAAAAAGTTCATCTTACTAGTTGCAGTATCCAGCACTTTCATCATGTGTAAAAAAAGTGAAGCAACAAAATCTCAGCTTGAAGGAGCAGTACAATCTGCCGATAGTACCGTTACAGCCACATCTGATAAGATCAGTGATATAACCAATACAGCGGAAGCCGTTTTTGATTCGGCCAATGTAAAAATCAAAGAATTTGATGACACAAAAAATGTGATCAAAGAAAAAATTGAAGCGACCTCAAAAAGTGTAGATTCCTTATCTAATAAAATAGCTTCTACTAAATTAGAATCTAAAATAGAAAAAAAGGACTCAACTAAAAAAGGCTCTGAAAAAATTGTGATCAATGTCCCTTCTCCAAAGATCATTAAAGAAACTAAAGTGATTTATAAGGATAAAACAAAGAAAGAAAATGATGAATTGAATCCTCCTAAAAACAAAATGGTAAAGACCGGAACACTAGAATTAAATGTTGAAAATACTGAAACCGCAAAAGACATCGTAACTCAGGAAGTGAAAAAATATGATGGTTTTATACAAAGTGAAAATATTTCTCTAAATAACAATGATAAAAAAATTGCCTATCTAAAAGTAAAGGTTCCTATTCAGAAGCTTGACTATCTAATGGATGATATAAGCAGGATTGGTGTTATTGAAAATAAGGGAACTGAAATATCCGGACAGAATTATGTTGAAAATACAATGTCTGATTTAGAAATTACACTTTATGGAACTGCTGAAGGTTATGCAGGAATCGATAAGCCTAAAACTTTCGGAGATGAATCTTTTGATGCGATCTCTTCTGGCTGGAGTGTAATAACAGGTATCTTTTTGTTTATGCTTCCCTTTTGGCCTTTATTTTTAATTATAGGAGTCGGATATTATTTCTACAAAAAGAAAAATAAAAACACCCCTAATAACCAGTCTAACTAATATTCTAATCCATCATCGCTGATGGATTTTTTATTTTTAATAATATTTTAATCATCTGCAGGTACTTAAGGAAAATATTCTTCGTTAACTTTATAATACCAAATTAAAACTTAAAGATTAACACCAATGAACCATCTTCCTAACTTCAAATATGAGCTCGAAAAAAAAGAACCACGACTTGGACCGGGTGGTATTACAAGAGGTGTTTCGGTAAAAGAATTTAAAGCTTCAGAAAATCTTGCCGGGGTAAGTATGCATTTAGAGCCGGGAGCCATTCGCGAACTTCATTGGCATGCCAACGCTGCAGAATGGGGATATGTTTTGAAAGGTCAAATGCGTACGACAGTAATTGATCCCAAGGGAGAGGTTTCTACAGACATTTTCAATCCCGGTGATGTTTGGTACTTCCCAAGAGGTTTTGGCCATGTTTTACAATGTATCAGCAGTGAAAGCTGTCATTTTATACTCATATTTGATAATGGAGATTTTTCTGAGGATCATACCTTCAGTATTACAGATTTTATTTCTAGTGTTCCGGTAGAAATTGCCGCACAAAATTTAGGAATAACTCAGGAAAAAGTAAAACAGCTTTATCAGGGTGAAGCCTATTTTGCCCAGTGTGAGCTTCCTGATATTTATTCTGGTCTGGCTTCTCCAAGAAATGAAGTAAGTCTAGTTTCAAAGCACCGATATCCACTAGGATCACAACAGCCCATTGTTATACCAGGTGGAGGCATCCAGAGAGTTGTTACCCAGAAGGAATTTCACATTGCTAAAACCATTACCGGAAGTATATTTGAAATTGAACCCGGTGGACTGCGTGAAATGCATTGGCATCCAAATGCTGACGAATGGCAATATTACATTCAAGGAAAAGCGGAAATGGGTGTTTTTCTGGCAGAAGGACAATTTGTGAAAGACAAATTTGAAAAAGGTGATGTTGGCTATGTTCCAATGGGAGCCGGGCATTATATCAAAAATGTAGGTACTGAAAAACTTATTGTATTGCTTGGTTTTAATAATGGTTTATACGAAGCTATTGATTTAAGCAGCTGGATTGGTGGAAATCCGAGAGATATTTTAAAAGGTAATTTTGGTGTGGGCGATGATATCATCGATCAATTTCCAAAATCAGGTCAACTGATCATCAAATAAACTTTAATCTGCTTTTTAGCTACTGCATTAAAAAGAAAAAAAAATAATATTATATCTTAATATTTTGTGGTGCGTGAATGTAAAAGGCTCTCAAATTGAGAGCCTTTTACTATTTCATATTTACTACTTTATCTACCACATATTTTGTGTTTCCTCTCCAAGGTAATGTGCCTTTGTATTCTTTGTAATGAAGATCAAAGGTTTTACCACTGTTTGTTTCCAATTGTTTAAAAACTTCGGGATCATTCACAGAAAATTCAAACTCATAGCTTGTGATACTTCCAGTCTTTCCTCTTCCAAAACCTTCCTGAATCAATTTACCTTCATAGGTTTTAAATACATAGCCTTTTTTAATAGCATAGTTCAGATAACCTGACTTTACTCCTTCGCCAAAAACGAAGAAAAACTTATACCATACGAATACTCCTATTAGAAGTAAAACGATTCCCAGAGTGATCCACCAAGTTTTTTTCATAAGTAGTTGTGTTTGTTTATGTTTTTATTTTGAAATACTTCTGGAAATCACGATTTTCTGGATTTCAGAAGTTCCTTCATAAATCTGAGTGATCTTAGCATCACGCATAAATCTTTCAACGTGGTATTCTTTCACGTATCCATATCCACCATGGATTTGTACCGCTTCAATAGAAGTGTCCATAGCTACCTGAGAAGCGTATAATTTTGCCATAGCCCCACTTTCAGAAATATCTTTTCCAGCATCTTTCTCTGTTGCAGCCTTGAAACAAAGCATTCTTGCAGCAGTAATCTGCGTCGCCATATCTGCTAATTTAAAAGCAATAGCCTGATGATTGATAATTTCAGTTTTAAAAGCCTTTCTTGTCTTAGCATATTTAAGCGCCAATTCATAAGCTCCTGCAGCAATTCCTAAAGCTTGAGAAGCAATTCCTATTCTACCTCCATTCAATACAGCCATTGCAAAATTGAAACCAAAACCATCTTCTCCAATTCTGTTTTCTTTAGGCACTTTTACATTATTGAACATTAAAGAGTGTGTATCACTCCCTCTGATTCCTAATTTATCTTCTTTTGGTCCGATCTCAAAACCTTCCCAACCTCTTTCTACGATAAATGCATTGATTCCTTTATGCTTTTTCTCAGGATCAGTCTGAGCAATTACAACGTAGTAAGAAGCAGTTCCTCCATTTGTGATCCAGTTTTTAATTCCATTTAAAAGATAATAGTCCCCTTTATCTTCTGCAGTTGTTTTTTGCGAAGTTGCATCAGATCCTGCCTCAGGCTCAGATAAAGCAAATGCACCGATTACCTTCCCACTCGCTAAAGGTGTAAGATATTTTTGTTTTTGTTCTTCAGAAGCAAACTTTTCAAGACCAGCACAAACTAATGAATTGTTTACAGACATTACAACTGCTGCAGAGGCATCCACTTTTGCAATCTCCTCCATAGCCAAAACGTAAGAAACGCTATCCATACCTGCTCCACCATATTTAGGATCTACCATCATTCCTAAAAGTCCCATTTCACCCATCATCTTCACTTGTTCAGTTGGGAATTTTTGATCGCGATCTCTTTCAATAACCCCTGGTAATAGTTCGTTTTGTGCAAAATCTCTTGCTGCCTGCTGAATCATCAGCTGTTCTTCCGATAAATTAAAGTCCATAAAAATTAATAATTAGATGGTCGTAAATTTACACTTTTTAAGCAAACCTGAAAAAATATTTGATATCCGAAAATTGCGAGTAGATTTATGCTGTTTTCACAAAAATGCTTATATTTAAATTTCTTTAAAAATTACATAAAAAATTATGACGATCAAAAGATTATTCGATATACCTCATCATGCTTTGGATAAATTTCCTAAAACGGATATGTTTGTGACAAAGCATCAGGGTGAATGGAAAAAAACATCTACGCAAGAATTTATCAATCAAGGAAATAAAATATCCAGAGGGCTTTTAAAACTTGGAATTAAACCCGGGGACAAAATTGCTCTTATTACAACTAATACGCGTACAGAATGGGCTATCATGGATTTGGGACTTTCTCAGATCGGAGTGGTTTCTGTGCCTGTCTATCCAAGCATATCTCATGAAGACTATGAATTCATTTTTGGTAATGCTGAAATAAAATACTGCTTTGTTTCCGATAAAGAATTGCTTACTAAAGTAATGAAAGTGAAACACAATATACCATCTTTGCAGGGAGTTTTCACTTTTGACACCATAAGTGGTGCTGCCAATTGGCGCGAAATTTTGGATCTGGGTGAAGATGATTCTACACAAATTGAAGTAGAAGAGCTTTCTAACGCAATCAATTCCGAGGATCTGGCAACGATTATTTATACATCAGGAACCACAGGAAGGCCTAAAGGAGTAATGCTTACGCATCATAATATTGTTTCTAATGTTCTGGGATCAGTTCCTAGAATCCCTAAGAAAAAAGGCCTTGATTATAAGGATACCAGGATCTTAAGCTTTCTACCGATCTGTCATATTTTTGAAAGAATGCTTTTCTACCTGTTCCAATACAATGGCTTTTCAGTTTATTTTGCCGAGAGCATTGATAAAATGGGTGAGAATGTAAAAGAAGTTAAGCCTCACTATATGAGTGTTGTCCCAAGATTAGTGGAGAAAGTATATGATAAAATCTATAGTACAGGATCTTCTGCCGGTGGATTAAAAACAAAAATATTCTTTTGGGCTTTAAACCTTATTTCTAAAAAGAAAGAGGTTTCAAAACCATCAGGACTTTTCGAGATCATTGCTGATAAACTGGTATTCTCAAAATGGAGAGAAGGATTGGGTGGTGAAATCGTAACTCTTGTTTCAGGTTCTGCAGCACTATCTACAAGATTAAATCTGATGTTTCAAAATGCCGGAATTCCAATTCTGGAAGGATATGGATTAACGGAAACCTCTCCGGTAATTTCTGTAAACAGCTTCGACAAAATGAAAATCGGAACTGTTGGTTTGCCTTTAGATAACTTACATGTAAAAATTCAGGAAGACGGTGAAATAACAGTAAAAGGTCCTTCTATTTTTAAAGGTTATTTTAAAAATGAAGAAATGACAAAAGAAGTTTTCACGGATGATGGGTATTTCAAAACCGGAGATATCGGAAATATTGATGCTGATGGCTTCTTACAAATCACTGATCGTAAGAAAGAAATGTTTAAAACATCCGGAGGTAAGTATATCGCACCACAAATTATCGAAAACCAGGCAAAAGCTTCCAAGTTCATTGAACAAATTATGGTGGTTGGTGATGGTGAAAAAATGCCTTGTGCACTTATTCAGCCTGACTTTGAATTTGCCAAAAGCTGGGCAATGCGAAATAACATAAACTTAGGTTCTACTCCACAGGAGATCGCTAAAAGTCCAGAGTTAAAAGAAAGAATAGAAAAAGAGATCGATGGTATTAATGAACATCTCGGAAATTGGGAAAAAATTAAAAAAATCGAGCTAACTCCAGAAGTCTGGAGTATTGATGCCGGACTCCTGACTCCTACTTTAAAATTAAAAAGAAAAGCAATTAAAGAGAAGTTTATAGACTTATACAATAAGATGTATGAGCATCATGAATAAAAATATCAGCCGCTTCTTTATTGAAGCGGTTTTTTTGTATCTTATATATTCAGGTTTAGACCAGAGTCAATTTGAATTTCGTTTTCTGACAAATGGAATGACTATTTTTATCCGTAGAATATGACACTAATCATCCTGACTATCCTGATCTACTAAGATCAAAGGTTTAAGATACTTATATGTTCTTTATATGCAATATTCGAGGACTTTCATGATGACTGAAGTGTTTAAAACTTTTTGTGGCTTTTGTGGTTTAAAAAGAATATAAAGAAACTATAAATAAAAAAAGCTGTCTCATTTCTGAAACAGCTTTTATATTTAAAAAAACGGTAATTAAAACTTAATTACAGATTTCATTCTTTCGTTTTCTTCCATTACCAATTCATCATCCACTAAGATTTTTCCTGAATGTTCATCAATAATAATTTTCTTTCTTTGAGCAATCTCCATTTGCTTTTGTGGTGGAATTGTAAAGAATGATCCTTTTGGAGCACCTCTTTCTAATCCTACAACTGCTAAACCATTTATAGAGTTTGTTCTGATTCTGTTATAAGAAGCTAGTAATCTCTCGTCAATTTTACCTGCATATTCTTTAGATTGTTCTATCAAATAATCTTCTTCTTTCTGAGTTTCAGAAACCAAACCTTCCAATTCTTCTTTCTTGAATTTTAAGTGGTTCTTCAAATCGTTGATTTTTAAATTTAGTTCGTCTACCGTCTCATTTTTATGAGTGATTTTAACACCAAATTCTTTAATTCTTTTCTCAGCAAGCTGGATTTCAAGATCTTGAAATTCAATCTCCTTACCTAAAGCTTCAAACTCTTTATTGTTTCTTACGTTATCTTGTTGAGACTTGTATTTATCAATTAAAGTTTTAGCATGGTTAATTACTTCATGCTTTGTTTTGATCTGATCGTCCTGATCTTTAATTTCTGCATGAAATTTTTCAGCTCTTTTTTCAAGCCCTTCAATTTCGATTTCAAGATCTTCAACCTCAATTGGCAATTCTCCTCTTGTATTTCGGATTTCATCCAATCTTGAATCTATGATTTGTAAATCGTATAAAGCTCTTAATTTCTCTTCAACTGAAATATCGTTGGTTTTTGCCATATCTAAAGGAAATAATTTACTGGGTTTGTTTTTTCGTTGGATTTTGAGATTGCAAATGTACTAAATTTTTGTGACAAAATTTCAAATAATTGTTGCACAACCCATTGTTCTGATTCATAATGACCTATATCACAAACCAACATTTTTGATTCTGCCAGAAAAAAGTCATGATATTTAACGTCTCCAGTGAGGTATGCATCGCATTTTTTAGATAAGGCAGATTTTATCCCACTCGCTCCGGAACCTCCTAAAACGCCTACTCTTTTGACTTTCTTATCATTGAACCCGGAATGTCTTATCACTTCAAGGTTAAATTTCTCTTTTACAAATTGTAAAAAATCTTTCTGATCCATTTCTTCTTCAAATTCTCCATACATCCCTAATCCTGAATATTGATTTTCATTATCCAAACTATAAATCTGATAGGCAACTTCTTCATAGGGGTGTGAAGATTTCATAGCCGAAATAATCTGATTTTGCTTATAGCTTTCAAAAATGACCGAAATCATATTTTCATCTGCATTCTCCCGTACATCATGCTGTCCTGAATAAGGATTTGATCCTGCGATGGGTCTGAAAGTACCATTACCTTTAATACTGAAACTGCATTCGTCATAAAATCCAATATTTCCGGCCCCTGCAGAAAAAAGAGATTCTTTCATCTGCTCAGAATGATCTTTCGGGACAAAAACTGTAAGTTGTTTCAAACTATTCTTTTTAGGCTGAAGAATCTTTAGATCCTTTAATCCTAATTGATTACATATTCCTGCGTTTACACCAAAGAAATCATTGTCAAAAGCGGTATGAATTGCATAGATGGCAATCTTATTTTCAATTGCCTTTAAAACAACCCTTTCCACATAGTTTTTTCCGGTTAAAGATTTTAATCCTGAAAAAATAATAGGATGAAAACAAACAATAAGGTTCAAATTCTTTTCAATAGCTTCA
Source organism: Chryseobacterium sp. ISL-6 (assembly GCF_018613715.1). GTDB lineage: Bacteria > Bacteroidota > Bacteroidia > Flavobacteriales > Weeksellaceae > Chryseobacterium > Chryseobacterium paludis. Next base: position 107,189 of record NZ_JAGGPT010000002.1, read on the forward strand.
CCTATGACGTCCTCCAGAGCATCATGGCAAACCAGAATTCCATTTACCTCACGGTCAGGAAACCCACATAACAAACCTACATTGTCAAAATCTTCTGCCTGCTGTATTGGAATGCGTTTTTCTATTTCTGAAATTACTTCACGAATTGTCATTTATTATGTATGTTTGCTACGAAAATAAGGATAATTTCTTAAATTTAAAAAAACTCCTATTATGGAAAGAGAACACAATCTTGTTCCTGAAGATACCCTATGGAAAAGATTTCTGTACCGTATTATTTACCGATCCGACACAAAACTGGGAAAACTCTTTGACATTGTCCTATTAGCATTAATTCTTGGGAGCACCCTTATTATCATGATGGAAAGTGTCCCACAATTAGATAAAAGATTTCATATTACTTTTATCATCCTGGAATGGATCATATCCTTGTTTTTCTCTGTTGAATACCTGATGCGAATTACAGTTGTCAAGAATAAAAAAAATTACATTTTCAGTTTCTTTGGCATTATAGATTTCCTGGCTCTGGTTCCTTTTTACCTAAGTTTTTTCTTTCCAATCACAAAGTATTTCCTGATATTCAGAATGCTGAGAATGTTGAGGGTTTTCAGAATTTTCAATTTACTGGATTTTATGAATGACGGTTATCTCATCGTACGGGCACTCAAAAACAGTTCAAGAAAAATTTATATCTTTCTCTTATTCTTAATTATTTTCTCAGTAATCGTAGGCTCTCTGATGTTTATGGTAGAAGGTGGAAGACAAGGCTTTGAAACGATCCCACAATCTATCTATTGGGCTGTTGTTACCGTAACCACAGTTGGCTATGGTGATGTATCTCCTATTACGCCAATGGGAAAATTTTTTGCAGTTATACTGATGCTCGCTGGTTATTCTATTATTGCTGTTCCTACGGGAATCGTGACAGCAGAAATGCGAAATAAAAGACAAAATCTTGAAATGATCTGTGATCGGTGTGGAAATGAAGATATTGATGATGATGCAAGGTATTGCAAACAATGTGGCAAGAAATTAGCTTAATATTAATTATCAAACTAATCTATTAACCCAATATCACAATATCATGGAACCACAAAAGAAAAATAAGCCAAACAGTTTAGTAATTATCCTTTTCGCCTTAGTTGCTTTAATGATCATCATTTATTTTATATTAGTGATGTTTTTTCCGACCATTTTCGAACATATGAGTACAGGAGATATACAGCCTGTCCCTGCTAAATAATGAAATCTATAAATAAAAAAGGTGGCCACTGGCCACCTTTTTTATTTATACGTGAATCAAAATTATTTTTTGATCACTTTTACTGTTTGTTTAGAACCGTTTTTCATAGTCATTGTCACCAAATACAATCCTGATTGAATACCGTTCAAATGAATTACAGAATCGGGGTTATCTATAGTCTTCACTACTCTTCCAGCAAAGTCAGAAACCATAACTGACTTAACATTTTCACTATCTGAAATATTTAAAACATCAGTAAATGGATTTGGATAAACTCCATTACCTTTTGTAACTGGTATAACCTTAGAAGCTCCCAAAGCATTTTTGTCAGACTGAGAAGTTCCTTTGCTTATATCAATAGTGAATGTGCCTTCCAATTCATCTGTAAATTGGCTATAATGCCCCACATTAATATAATAAGTAGTTCCCGGTACTGTTGCTACCGATATATATTCTGATTCTCCCGAAGCCATACTGTCCACAGTACCTTCACATGATAAATTACCACAAGTACCACTGTAAACGTCTACCTGAGGATCAAAATCACTACCTGGCGGCATACTAACAGCAATATTAAATATGTCCCCATCACCTACAAATGTAAACCATGTTCCATCGTTCATTCCGTTATCACATGCAGTAATAAATCCAGCATTATTAGTAGCTCCTCCCCCATCAGACTGCACATAATTATAAGGAAAAGCAGAAGCAACTAACGCTCCGGAACATTCATCGTTTACCGGTGGTGGTGGAATACTTCCAACACAGATATCAAAACTTTGATTACTACCCGTATCATAATAACTGTATACTCTTACATAATAAGTCTGGCCTATTGTAAGTCCGGAAACTATAGATGAAGTAGCATCTGAACACAGAACACTGGACAAGACACCACACGTTCCGCTAAGAACCTGAAAATAGATATCATCATCGTCAAATGTACCAATAGAGGTCACATTCAAAAGGGAAATTTTATGACTTGTCTTTGTCGCTACAAATTTAAACCAAACATCATCATCAGGATCACCGTAACATGGAGCTGCAGTTAATCCTGAAGGTGTGGCTCCTAATGTATAACCGGAGGTTACAACACCACAATCCAGATCAGAATTCACTGTTAGGGTCTTCGCTCCTATACAATTATCATTTATCGGTAATGGTGGTGCAGATTTAAATGTAATTTCAGAACAGCCTGATGATTCACCGGCAGCTGCTACAGAAACTACTCGTAAATAATACATGGTATCAGGACTTAGTAAAGTAGGCAGAGCAAAGCTACCACTTGTTACAGACTGCTGATTAACAATATCAGTTCCTCCTGGTGTTGTTCCTATGGACACTTTATACCCTGTAGCTCCGGCAACGGCATTCCAGATAATGGTCGGTAATAATGGAACAAAAACTGTATTATTCGTTGGATAAACAATTAAAGGACAAGCCGGAATTGGTTTTTTTGTTAATCCATTAATGGTAATCACCGATTTATATGAAGCTAAATTTCCTATAGGAGGGAAAGAAGGATTCGGATTAGTCCCATCATTTCTAAAATAAAGAGTTGAATTAGGTGCTGAAGGATATACATTCATCACCTCATCGCTATTATCATCATAGTCCTGAGAATTTTCATCAACAGCTACAACTAAATTATCAATATTATTATAAGGAAACGGAGTAGGAAAAGTTACTGTTACCACTCCATTAATATTTGTTACAGTTCCCGCATACACCTGTGTAAGTTGCGAAACTGGTAACCAATCCGAATCAGAAACAAAACTCGATTTTGTTGTATGGCCTAAATATACTACCCAATCTAACGAATTTACAATAGGTTTCGTAGGATCCAGATAGAATGAAAGCCCGGTAATATTCCCAGCTGCATCAGCATTAATTTCCTGTTTTGAAAAAATCTGCTGTACATAAGAGTACCCGTAATAGGTACTTATTGGAGCTGCTCCAACATCAATACTTCCCATACCCAAATTGATCTGGGCGTTTAAAGCCATGCTTATCATCAATAAGCATGAGAGTAAAATTTTTTTCATGAATTAAAGTTTTTGTTATTTAGACACTAATTTACCAATAAAACAGCATATAAATAAAAAAAATGACAGCTAAAAACTTAGCTGCCATCATTATTTACAAGTTAATTTTTTATTTTATTTTTTGATTACTTTAACTGTCTGTTTAGTACCATCTTTCATGGTCATTGTTACTAAATACATTCCAGATTTAATATCATTCAGATGAAGTACAGAACCAGGATTATCAATAGTTTTCACCAATCTTCCTGAAAAATCAGAAATTGTTATTGTTTTAACTTTAGCAATATCCGATATATTTAAGACATCATTAAATGGATTTGGATAAACTTTCAGACCATTTTTATTTCCTGATACCTCAGAAGTTCCTAAATTATTTTTACTAATAGTGATCGTAAATGCACCCTCAAGATTATCTGTAAATCCACTGAAATTACCAATATTTACATAATAAGTATTTCCTGACAGTGTAGGTATTGATATGGTCTCTGATTCTCCTGAACCCGTATCATCAACGGTGTCCTCACATGATAGGCTTCCACAAGTACCACTATAGACACCTATTTGTGAATCAAAATCACTATTTGCCGGCATGGTAACTGTAATATCAAAAACTCCTCCATCGCCTACAAATGTAAACCATGTTCCATCATTCATTGTATTAGAACAAGCATTAACAAAACCGCCGTTATTCGTAGCACCACCTCCATCAGCTTGTACATAGGTATAAGGGAAAGTAGAAGCAACTAACGCTCCGGAACATTCATCGTTCACTGGTGGTGGTGGAATACTTCCAACACAGATATCAAAACTTTGATTACTTCCTGCATCAGAATAACTATATACTCTTACGTAATAAGTCTCACCTGCAGTAAGTCCTGAAACTACAGAAGAAGTCGCATCTGAACATAAAATACTTGATAAAGTACCACATACTCCGCTAAATACCTGAAAATAAGTATCAGTATCATCAACTGTTCCAATTGAGGCCACATTCAAAAGAGAAATTTTATGAGTTGTACCGGTCGCTACAAATTTAAACCAAACATCATCATCCGGTTCACCATAACACGGATCAGGAATTAATCCTGAGTCGGTGGCTCCTAATGTATAACCAGAGGTTACAGTACCACAATTTAGATCAGGGTTTACCGTTAAAGTAATTGCTGCTGCACAGTCATCATTTGTAGGTAATGGTGGTGCAGATGTAAACGCAATTTCAGAACAGCCTGATGATTCACCGGCAGCTGCTACAGACACCACTCGTAAATAATACATTGTATTAGGAGTTAATGCAGTGGGCGGAGCAAAGCTGTTGGTTGTTACAGATTGTTGATTAACTACATCAGTTCCTCCTGGTGTTGTACCTATTGACACTTTATAGCTAGTGGCTCCCGAAGTGGCATTCCAGGTAATTGTTGGCGATAGTGGAACAAATGTCGCGTTGTTCATTGGATAAGTAATCAATGGACAAGCTGGAATTGCACTCATCGTTAATCCGGTAATAGTTATCACCGACTTATATCCTTCTAAATTTCCTGCCGGAGGAGTAGTCGGATCTGGATTAGTACTATCATTTTTATAAAAAAGTAGAGAATTAGGGGCTGAAGGATATACATACATCGCCTCATCATTATCATTATCATCATAACCTGCAGAGTTCTCTTCGGCAGCTATCACTAAATTATCTACATTATTATACGGAAATGGTGTCGCAAAAGTAATTTCTACCACTCCGTTTGCATTGGTAATCGTTCCCGCATAAACCTGTGTGAGCTGAGCAACAGGAATCCAATCTGTATCAGAAATAAAATTCGTCTTTGTAGTATGTCCCAAATACACTACCCAATCTGATGAGTTTGCCAAAGACATCGTTGGGTCCAGATAAAATTTAAGACCGGTGATATTTCCGGCAGCATTTGCGTTGATTTCCTGTTTAGGGTAAATCTGTTGTACATAAGAGTATCCGTAATAGGTACTTATTGGAGCAACTCCAACATCAGTACTTCCTGTACCCAAATCAATCTGGGCGCTTAAGGCCATGCTTACAAAGAAAAAGCATGAAAGTAAAAATTTTGTCATAAATTCAAGTATATAGTGTTTAAGGAACTAATTTACTAATAAAATAACAAATACAATACAAAAATGGCAGCTAATATTTTAGCTGCCATCATTATTTATAAATTAAATCGAATTTTATTTTTTGATTGTTTTAATCGTTTGTTTAGAACCATCTTTCATTTCAAGTGTTACCAGATACATTCCTGATTTTAACTCTCCTAACTGAAGGGTTGAACTTGGATTAATGACTGTTTTCACCAATCTTCCTGCAACATCTGAAACTGAAATAGATTTCACTTTAGATACATCAGAAATATTCAATACATCAGCAAATGGGTTCGGATAAACTTTAAGATTATTCTTATTATTAGAAACCTCATTAGTTCCTAATAAAGAAGCATCATAAGCAGAAATCTTAAACTCCCCATCAGTTCCTGTACCTGAAGAATATCTCCAAACACTTACCAACAATGTTGCTCCTGGAGTTTGACCAGTTAATGAAACAAACGAGAAGTTACCATCTGCTGAAGAATCATCATCACAAGAAACATTTGTTAATGAACCACATGTACCGCTAAATACATTTATAACTGAATCACTAAAGGTAGAGCCTGCAACTGAATTGGTTTCAATCTTCAATGTTCCAGAAGCCGGAACCACTACAGAGTACCATACATTGTTTGTTGCACTTGTTTGGCAAGATTGAGCTGTACCATCTGCTGTTGCACCAACGTTTGTAGTTGTAATAAAATTAGTATCAAATGTACCTCCTACTGTTAAAGGTATAGGATTAGCACAGTTATCATTTGATGGCGGTGGCGGAGGTGTTCCAACACAGATATTGAAACTAGCATTATATCCAGATCCTGAATAAGTATACACTCTCACATAATAAGTCTCACCTGCCGTTAAACCACTTACAGTAGCTGAATTAGGATCAGAACATAAAACACTTGTCTGAGAACCACACACACCACTTAATACCTGGAAATACATATCTGTGGTTGACGTTGTACCTGTTGAAACAACATCAGAAAGTTTAACAACATGTACAGGACCACTAGCAACGAAGCTAAACCAAACATCATCATCAGGATTTCCGTTACAAGGTGTTGCCGCCATAGATAGAGAAGCCCCCAATGTCTTACCTGCCGTAACAACGCCACATGCTAAATCAGCATTCACAGTTAATACAGTTGCATTTCCACAGTTATCATTAATTGGCGGAGCAACTGAAGTAGTCGTAAATGATCTTTCAGTACAAGTTCCTGAATTTGTAACTGCATTATAAGAAGTAATTGTATAATAATATACCGTTGATGGATTTAAAGAGGTAAGCATTGTATACGAAGTAACATTACCTAAATCTGTATTGTTTAAAATATCCGTACCTCCAGATGTAGTTCCCAGTGTAATTTTATACCCGGTAGCTCCAGTAACAGAACTCCAAGCAAAAGTAGGTATGGTTGAAACTCCGGTTGCAGTACCAGGAGGCGAGCTAACACTTGGACAAGGCATTGTTATCGTCGTAAATGAATTTCCAGTACAACCCGTTGCAGACCCTATACTATTCTTAGGTATTATGGTTACATAATACTGGGTAGAATAAGCCAAAGGTGTTGCAGAAGGCATCGTGTATGAAGTAACACTTCCTACATCAAGTCCGTTGATGATATCAGTTCCTCCAGCAGTAGTTCCTACATTCAGGGTGTAGCTTGTTGCACCCCCAGCTACTGCCCAAGTTATAGTAGGCGTTATAGAAATTCCCGTCGCAGCATTTGCAGGAGCAGAAATTGTAGTACATACAGGAGCACTTGTTACAGTTTGTGACAATTGAACATCATCAAAACCCATATAAAAATCTCCGGTAGCCGTACTTGTGCTTTTAAGTCTCAGCTTAAAACTGGCTCCGGTTGGAATTGTTCCCGCAGGGATTATTCCTGAAACGGCAGTACAAGGTATTGGAGTGCCATTTGGACTGTCTAATGTTACAGTACTAAGCAAATCAACCCAATTCGTACCGCCATCCACAGAATAATCTGCAGCAACGCTTCCGCTGATTGGACCTGTGCTTCCATAACCTGTTGCAAGGTATTTAAAAGAATAAGTAAGAGCTGTTGCATTAGAAGCAGTAGAAGTATATGTTACATTCCAACCTGTATAAGTTGTCCCGTAAATATTTTTATATACCGCTTTACTACCAGCACAAGGCGTTCCCGCGCTTGTTCCATATCCACTGGGTGAACTAGTTGACCCTGTTCCGGTCGTACTGCTTGTCCATCCCGAAGGTAAGCTTGACCCCTCAAAGCTTTCATTGACTAAAATTTGTGCTGATGCCCCGATACCGAGAGCTAACATACACGATAGTAGAAGTTTTTTCATATGTAGTAAAAAAATTAAATTGGACGATAAAAGTATGAAATATTTCAATTAAATTTAACTATTAATTAAAATCATTATCAATTAATAAGTTTTTTAACCAATTTTATTAAACAAAACTAAACAAACATTTGATTTTACTTAAAAAATCAATAATTGTGGAATTAATTTCAAACAATTGATAATCATTCATTTAAAAACAAAACCCATCCCTTATTGCACATAATTTTTTTCTACAAAACATCAAAAATGCAGAATTTATTTTTAGAAATATTTTTTTTAATATTTTTACTGCAAACAAAAAAAGTGACCAAAAGCCACTTTTTTATATTATATAATTCTAATAAATTAGTTCAAATAAAATTCATATTTATTGAGTAATTGAATTTCCTTGATAAGGTCTCCATTGAGGTCAACAGAATGTTTCATCGACTGTACTTCAATCTGTGAATCATCATCCATATCCTTAATGTAAAATTTAAACTTCTGATCACCCCTATTTTTATCAAGAACGTTTCTGAAAAACTCCAAATCTTCCGGCCTGAAATCCATTACATCCATTACCAAAGAGATACTTTTTGCAAATCTTTCAAAAGCCTCCTGAAGCTCAATAACATCATTTACATTTACAAAAACCCTTCCGTCTTTTACCTGAGCAAATTTTATTTTAAAGATAACAAAGCGTTGGACTTCCAGTTTTTCTTTCAATTTCATATAATCCCTATCCCCTAACCTAAAAGAATAAGATCCCGAGTAATCTTCCAAAGTAACGAAAGCTACTTTTTCACCACTCCTAAAACCATCCTGAACTCTATATTCTGTGATCAAACCGGCAACTGTATATTCTTTTCCGGCACCACCATTCTCTCTCTCCTTTTGTAAAGTTTTCCAGTCTTTTTTCTTTTCTTCAAATAATTCTTCAGGTTTATTAGCAAAGGCCTGCTCTTTAAAAGCATCCACCTCATCGAGATTTAAAAATCCAAAATTACCTTTTGGTTCAGCTTTTTTAACGACTTCCTCAATTAATTCTTCTTCTCCAGTCAGTAATTCATCAGAAATAATTTCTGCAACATCTACTATTTCATCTGGTGTATCTACCTCAAGAATAGGAACTTCATCTACGACTAATTTTTCGCCTTCATCTTTTTCCAATACCGCTTTTTTAGAAAGCTGCCCCTGTATAAACTGGAACTGATATTTAAATTCATCTAAAGGATGTGCCGAAAGATAGAATCCTATAATTTCTTTCTCCTTATTTAACTTGTGCATATTAGGCCATTCCGGGCAAGGTGCCAATTTCGGTTGCTCGATCTGAACTTCTTCGGCAAAATCAGCAAAAAGAGAATTTTCCATTTCATTTTTTCCTTCCTGAAAGCTTTGTCCATATCTTATTAATCTTTCAAGATTTGTCCTTCCAGCCATATCTATATCAAAATACTGACCTCTGTGAAAAGAGCTCAATTCATCAAAAGCACCTGCCAATACTAAACTTTCTGCAACTCTTTTGTTCATTTGAGATGGCAATATTCTTTCAAAGAAATCGTATATATTTTTAAACCTCCCGTTTTCTCTTTCCTTTGTAATTCCTTCACTTGGTCCCTCTCCGATCCCTTTAATCGCTCCTAAACCAAAACGGATCTGACCTTTTTCATTTACTGAAAATTTATACTGAGATTCATTAACGTCAGGACCCAAAACATCAACCCCAATACTCTTACAGTCTTCCATAAACAGCGTAATTGAATCCGTGTTATTAATGTTATTACTCATCACACTCGCCATATACTCCGCCGGATAATTCGCCTTTAAATAAGCAGTATGATAAGCAATTAGAGCATAACAGGTCGAGTGAGATTTGTTAAAGGCATATTCTGCAAAAGCTTTCCAGTCATTCCAGATTTTATTCAGCCTGTCCTCATCAAGGTTATTGATCTTTCCGCCTTCAATGAACTTGGGATACATTTTATTAAGTACATCGATTTGCTTTTTACCCATTGCTTTTCTCAGTGTATCTGCTTCACCCTTGGTAAAGTTCGCCAATTTCTGAGACAGAAGCATTACCTGCTCCTGATACACGGTAATTCCGTATGTTTCTTTTAAATATTCTTCAGTCTCCGGTAAATCATAAACAATCTCTTCAATACCATGCTTTCTATTAATAAAGTTAGGTATATATTTAATAGGACCCGGACGGTATAAAGCGTTCATTGCAATAAGATCGGCAAAAACAGTAGGCTTTAATTCGCGCATATACTTTTGCATTCCGGCACTTTCGTACTGGAAAATACCGATCGTTCTACCTTCTTTAAATAACTGATAGGTCTTAGCATCATCCAAAGGAATGGTATCCGGATCAATATCTACATTATGTCGCTCTTTAACCAATTTTACAGCATCCTTAATAATCGTTAAAGTACGAAGACCCAGGAAGTCCATTTTTAACAATCCTGCGCTCTCTGCAACCGAGTTATCAAACTGTGAAACTAAGATATCAGCATCTTTTGCAGCAATCGTTACCGGAACCAGGTTACTTACATCTTCCGGCGTAATGATAACACCACAAGCATGAATCCCAGTGTTCCTGATACAGCCTTCCATTTTTTTTGCACTCGCAAGAACATCGAAACGAGAATCTTCAGGGCTGTCAAGAATATATCTCATCTCATCAACGAGCATTTGTTCTTCAGGCTTTAATTTATCATATTTTGCTAAAGCTTTAGCGATATTCATTCCTGGTGTTGAAGGAATTAGCTTTGCAATATTATTGGTTTCTGGAATTGAAACATCCAATACTCTACCGGCATCTTTAATAGCCGATTTACCTCCAAGAACTGAATAGGTAATAATCTGGGCGACCTGACTCTGACCATACTTCTCAATTACCCATTTAATAACCCTGTCCCTTCCTTCATCATCAAAGTCAATATCAATATCGGGCATCGAAACCCTTTCAGGATTCAGAAATCTCTCAAAAAGGAGATCATACTTAATGGGGTCTACATTGGTAATTCCGATTGTATAAGCAACAGCAGATCCTGCCGCAGATCCCCTTCCAGGACCTACCCAAACTCCCATATTCCGTGCTTCGTTACAAAAATCCTGTACAATAAGGAAATATCCCGGATATCCTGTATTGGCAATTACATCCAATTCAAAATCAAGACGCTCTTTCACATCTGCTGTAATCCCATCCTCACCATATCTCTTTCTTGCTCCTTCATAAGTAAGATGCGTTAAATAAGCCATCTCACCACGCTTTCCTCCATCTATCTCATCTTCAGCATGTATAAACTCTTGTGGGATATCAAACTTCGGAAGTAGTACATCTCTTTTTAAAGTGTAGGGGCTGAATTTCGCGAAAAACTCTTCATACGCTTCAAAAGCATCCGGATAAGCTAGAAATGTTTCCTTTATTTCATCACTATTCTTTATATAATATTCACCAGTAGCAAGACCCCTTCTTTTCCCGAAACCCTTTCCAACAGGCGTTGACAGCTTCTCCCCATCTTTGATACAACTTACAATATCCTGAATATTAGAATCATCATTATTAGTATAGAAAGTTTCATTTTGCGCTAAAATTTTCACATTATATTTATCTGCAAAATATAATAAGACTTCATTTAAATGCTCTTCCTCAGGAAGGTTGTGATTTTGAACCTGAACATAAAAATCATCTTCAAAAGTATCTTTCCACCATTTAAAAAGCTCTTCTCCTTTTTGCTCCCCTGTATTTAAAATAGCATTTGGAACATCTCCTAGAATACCGGAAGTAAGAGCAATTAAACCCTCTTTATATTCAGCTATCAATTCGCGGCTTATCCTTGGAACCCCAAAATAAAATCCTTTTAGAAAACCAATACTGGAAAGTTTCGCTAAATTTTTATACCCATTAAAATCTTTAGCAAGCAACACAACTTGCGTTCTTCTATCTGGATCATCTTTCGTAAACTGCTTTTGTTCGTATCGATCAGAGATATAAAATTCACAACCTACAACCGGGATCAAAGGTTCTGAAACAGGTTCCTCTTCATTAAAGGCTTCTCCCTGTTCTTCGGCTTCCTGCTTTTTAGCAAGATATTCTTTATGCTTTTTTGATCGATCTGAATTCGTGGATTCTACAGCTGAAACAAATTTAAAGGCTCCCATCATATTTCCAAGATCCACCATTCCTACGGCTGGGAAATTATCATCGGTCGCCTTTTTGATCAGATCTGAAATACTGGATGTTGCTGATAATGTAGAGAAAACACTATGATTATCAAAGTTGAAATATTTTCCAAGGTCAATTTCATCAATACTTCCAAAATCGGTTTGTTTTTTCTTATTATGAAAATCTGCAACCTGCCTTCTGATTACAATTCCGAAAGGCTTAATAGGATTTGGATATAATGATTTAAAATAGGAAAGCTGATCTTCAGAAATTTTCAAAACCTCCGCAGGAACAATTCCTATCCTCATCATTTCAAAGAAAACCTGAGCTGTAGCATTTACGTCGGCAGCAGCATTGTGAGCTTCATCAAATTTATTTCCATATAATTTTTCATAAAGCTCTTCCAATTTCGGAGGTTTAAACCTCCCTCCTCTTCCTCCTCCAAGCTGACAAAAATTGGTCCCAAGGATCATGGTATCAGCCTTCGGCTTCTCCTGAAGATGGTCATTTATATTTTTTCTGAAAAATTCCGCACCTACTATATTGTAATCAAACTCTACATTGTGTCCCGAAACTACCCTTACTTTTTCCAGAACCTTAGAAAACTCCATAAGAATTTCCTCAAGATCCCTACCTTCTTCATTTGCTATCTTTGTAGTAATCCCGTGGATCCGGGCTGCATTAAAGGGAATATCATAACCTTCAGGTTTAATGATATAATCCTGATTTTCAATTAATGTTCCATCATTATCATGCAATTGCCATGCGATCTGTACCATTCTTGGCCAGTTATCTGAATCTGAAAGTGGAGCATTGAAATTCTTTGGTAACCCTGTGGTTTCTGTGTCAAAAACTAAATACATGTATTTTCTAGCTTTTTAATTAAAAAAGAGAATGTAAAGTTACTCCAATTTTTTTTGTCTTTAATTAGTTTTTATTAATAGTCAATAATTATAATTTAAATCATCTACAGTTAATTTATAATAAAATAAAATTTTAAATACCCAAAGAACTAATAACCAAAAGAGTCAATATTTTTTTCAAGTAAAACTCTCAATCTTATTAATTCACTTTCAAATAAAAACTATCACACAATACATTTTAAACGACTGATAAACAATTAATTAATAATATCCCATTTATTAAAATTAAGGATTTTTATGTATAATTTTATACATGTATAAAGAAAACATTTTTGATATGAGAAAAACTTTAATTTTTGCAAACACATTTTTATTTTTTCTATTGAGTGCCCAAAACAATGAAACTTTAAAAAAAGAATTTGAACAACAAAACCGAACAAACAATGAAGAATTTGATTTTTATATTTCCAATCAATACAAAACCAATAAAACAATTGAATATCAAAAAGAGATTGAAGAGCTAAGAATGAATTTAGCAGGGTTCACTCCTGCTGGCAAACCCTATTTTTATGAATCCGAAGATGTGGATCAAATCCTGAATTCTAATTCTGATCATCTGCAAGGTGGAACCGTAATTGGACTAACAGGTTCTTTTAATGGAGAAAATATTAAATACACAGTTTTTGATGGTGGTCGAGCCTATGCTGATCATTTCCTGTTTAACAATTCAACCGGCAGAGTCACTAATAAAGAAAACAGCAACTTGAATTACAGTTCACATTCTACTGCAGTAACGGGATTTATTGGTGCAAAAAATTACCCTTACACCTTTACCTTTACAAATGGAACTACCCGTGATGTTAATTTTAGAGGAATTGCTCAAAATGCTACTTTTGACAATTACACTTTTACCACAACAACTCTACCCGGCAATACAACAACCAGTACCATTTATCAAAAAATCATAATTGCAGAGCCTAAGATATCCAATCATTCATATGGCACCAATTTTGGATGGAGCAGAACAACGATTAACGGGACCTCTTCATGGCTCTGGAAAGGCGAATATAATTCAGGAGTTTCTTCTGACTTACAGGGAACTTATTTGTCTAATGACCGAAATTATGACCAAATCGTTTACAATAACCCTTCTTATATTATTGTAAAGTCTACCGGTAATTATTACGGAATGGGCCCTACAGGAACTACAATGCCTAAATATTATACCGATTCGTCAAACAATCAAATACCATTCGCTGCAACAGATATTTTACCTCAAAATAATTGCGCATTAGGTTATGACTGCGTCAATGCCGGGTCTTTGGCTAAAAACATTATTGCAGTAGGGGCCACCAACATTATCACAACAAATGGAGGAAGATATGCAACCGCAACAGATGTTCTAAAATCTAGTTATAGCAGTGCTGGTCCTAGAGACGACGGCGCTATAAAACCAGATATCACAACCACTGGAACAAGTGTTGCCAGCGCTTCAACAAATGAGGATACAATAGGTAGTAATTCTACAACCATTGGTAGTGGAACTTCTTATGCAGCTCCAATCGTAACAGGAATTATTGGGCTTTGGACTCAAATCAATAAGCAATTATTCAACACTGAACTCAATGCAGCGTCTGCAAAAACACTGATGATTCATGCTGCATCCGAAGCTGGAAACATTGGTCCTGACCCATGGTATGGCTGGGGATATATCAATTCAAAAAAAGGAGCAGAACTATTGGTTGGGAAAGCGAATAATAGTGTTCTATTTGATATTGAAACTCTAAATAGTGGAGTTGTCAACAAAAGAAATGTTGTAGCTTCAGGTAATGAACCTCTAAAAGTTACCATTTCCTGGATTGATCCGGCTTTCACAAATCTCCCCACCACCACTAATGCGGCCGCTTATTATAACAACAGAACATCGAGATTAATAAACGATCTCGATCTTAGAATTATTGATACAGCTACCAACACTGTTTATTATCCCTGGAGGCTCGATGCCAATTCCCCAATGGCACCAGCTACCAAAGCTGATAATACAGTAGATAATGTGGAACAGGTAGTAATTGACACTCCTGTTGCAGGAAGAACTTATAGAATTGAAATTTCAAATAAGGGAAATTTAATTAATGATACCAATCAAAGCGCTCCTCAAAATTATAGCATTATTGCAACCGGATATAGCAATAATCAATTCTTAGTAACAAAAGATGAAAGAAAATTCCAGGACAAAATAGTAATAGCCCCTACAATTACAAAGGATATTGTTAAGGTAATAAAAGCATCTAAAGGCTCAACTTTTACTGTTTATGATTTATCAGGGAAGAGGTTACAGAATGGTAAAATTAACAATATAGAAACCAATATAGATCTATCAATCTATGTGAAAGGTATTTACATCATTGAGATAAAAACCGGAAAGGAAAGTATTTCCAAGAAAGTTATTAAAGAATAACACATGAAATAAATAGACAATTACAAAATACTAACGATTGTTAGTATTTTGAATTTTTATGTATATTTGCTTCCTATGGAAAATACACTTCACGAGAAAGTTTCTCAGGATATTTTACTTAAAGCTTATACCCATATGATGCTTGCCAAAGCGATGGCAGACATCTACGAAGAAAACAGAAATGTTTGTAAATATGTTCATAGTACTTCAAGAGGTCATGAAGCAATCCAGTTAGCGACAGCTTATCAGTTAAAAAAAGAAGACTGGGTATCTCCTTATTACAGAGATGAAAGTATTCTACTTGGTATTGGTTTTGAACCTTACCAGCTAATGCTACAGCTATTAGCGAAAGCTGATGATCCTTTTTCCGGAGGTAGATCTTATTACTCACACCCTTCGAGTAGAGATGAAAAAATGCCTAGAATTATTCATCAAAGCTCCGCTACGGGAATGCAGACCATTCCAACGACAGGAGTAGCGCAGGGAATAAAATATATTCAGGATTTTAATTTACAAAATTTTGAAAACAACCCTGTTGTGGTATGCAGTCTGGGAGACAATTCAGTAACAGAAGGTGAAGTAAGTGAAGCCTTACAGTTTGCTGCTTTACATCAACTTCCTATCATATTTCTGGTACAGGATAATGAATGGGGAATTTCAGTAACCAAAGAAGAGGCAAGAACGTGTGATGCCTATGATTTTGTTGCAGGATTTACAGGTTTAAGCAGAATGAGAGTGGATGGGACTGACTTTGCAGAAAGTTTCGAGGTAATGAAGAAAGCCGTAGACTTTGTAAGAACTGAAAGAAAACCATTAGTGGTTTGTGCAAAAACGGTACTTATCGGACATCATACTTCAGGAGTTAGAAGAGAATTTTATAGAGATGATGAAGATCTAGAAAAACACAGAGCAAAAGATCCGGGAGAAATCCTTAGAAAACAATTGCTGGAAACTGGAGCTGATGAAGAATTATTAAAACAAATTACCAAGAAAACAAGGTTAGAAGCTGAAGAAGCTTTTGAAAGAGCTCAAAAAGCAGAAGATCCGAAACCTGAAACGGTAATGCAGCATATCTTTGCTCCAACACCAATCGTGGAAGAAGTGGGAATACGTGAGCCTGCGGGAGGAGAAAAAATCGTAATGGTAGATGCTGCTATTCATGCTATCCAGGAATTGATGTGGAAACACCCCGAAGCATTACTTTATGGGCAGGATGTTGGAGAAAGAATTGGTGGTGTTTTCCGTGAGACGGTGACATTAGGAAAAAAATTCGGAAGTAAAAGAGTTTTTAACACGGCTATTCAGGAAGCATATATTATAGGTTCCACAGTTGGAATGAGTGCGGTTGGTTTAAAACCAATTGTTGAAGTTCAGTTTGCAGATTATATTTATCCTGGAATCAACCAATTGATTACAGAAATTTCAAAATCTAATTATTTAAGTAACGGAAAATTTCCTGTAAGCAACATCATTCGTGTTCCGATTGGAGCTTATGGCGGTGGTGGACCTTACCACAGTGGAAGTGTTGAAAGTATATTAGCCAATATTAAAGGAATTAAAATAGCCTATCCAAGTAATGCAGCTGATTTTAAAGGTTTATTAAAAGCAGCTTATTATGATCCGAATCCAGTAATCATGTTGGAGCATAAAGGTTTATACTGGAGTAAAGTTCCGGGAACTGAAGATGCAAAAACGATAGAACCTGCAGAAGACTATATCTTACCATTTGGAAAAGGAAAAGTAATTATTGAAGCTGAGAAAGACGAAATATCTAAAGGCAGAACGTTATTAGTTGTAACCTATGGAATGGGAGTTTATTGGGCTAAAGAAGCTGCTAAAAACTTTAACGGAAGAATTGAAGTAATCGATCTGAGAACAATAATTCCTCTCGATGAAGAGCTTGTTTTTGAAAGAGTAAAAGCCCATGGAAAGTGTATTGTTCTTACTGAAGAGCAGATCAACAATTCATTTGCAGAAGCTTTTGCACATCGTATTTCTAAAAATTGCTTCAAATATCTTGATGCCCCTGTAGAAACAATGGGATCTTTAAACACCCCAGCAGTGCCTATTAATCTTATCTTGGAAAAAGAAATGCTTCCAAACGCCGAAAAGTTAGCGAAGAAAATTGAAGAAATGTTACAACATTAAATTTTATCTACAATATATAACCTCTAAATATTTAGAGGTTTTTTTATGCATTTTTTTAATAATTTTAATATATATTTATGCATATTATTTAATTATGAAGCATTAAAACAGAAAAATATTTAATAAATACCATTTAATTCTATTTTAACATCAATAAATAAGTCAATACCTTATGCAACTTGGTATTTATTTTGCTCCAGACACCCTCAGTAAAAACACATCCCTTTTATGATCACAACAAAGTATTTTAATTATAAACAAGTTTTACATTTGGCAGGTGCCCATTTGATATGGCTTACATGCTGGTGTACCTTAGTGGTAGCGCTTTTTTATTTTTTTGACTGGGAATGGATGGTCATTCCATGGATTCCGGTAGCTTTAGTAGGAACTGCGGTAGCTTTCTTTGTTGGTTTCAAAAACAATCAGGCTTATGATAGGCTTTGGGAAGCCAGAAAAATATGGGGAAGCATTGTGAATTCCAGCCGATCATTTAGTTCTATGATGTATGCTTTTACTACTGAAAATGGAGACTCAGACCGTTTGAATATAAAAAGAAAGGAAATAGTGTACCGCCATATTGCATGGCTTTACACTTTCCGTGAACAGTTGTTAGTTCCTACAGAATGGGAACACATTAGCCTGACCAGACATTTCGGAGCCGTTAATCAAAAACGTCACAGGCTTATAAAAGCAGGATTTCCTGATTATGGCAGAACTTTACTTTTTCAAAGGAAATACCTGTCTGAAGAAGAATTCAATTTACAATCAGAGTATAAAAATTTTGCAACCTACCTCATTTCAAAACAGGCAAAAGAAATCAATGATTTAAAGAATAACAATTACATTTCGGATTTTAACCAGATGCAGCTTCAGACCTGCCTTAATGAATTTTATGAACATCAAGGGAGAGCGGAGAGAATAAAAAAATTTCCATCACCAAGACAATTTGCAAATACGGGATTTATCCTTATTGTTATTTTTATTATACTCCTTCCATTGGGTTTAGTAAATGAATTTGCAAGATTAGGTGTTTGGGGACTATGGACCTGTATCCCTTTCTGTGTTGTTGTCGGATGGCTTTATATTGTTATGGAATTAGTGGGAGACTATTCTGAAAACCCTTTTGCCGGACTGATGTTTGATATTCCAATGCTTTCCATTTGCCGAACAATAGAAATCGATCTACTACAAATGATGGGTGAAGAAGATCTTCCAGATCCTATCTTATCAAAACAAGGAGTTTTAGTCTAAAGAATAACGGCTGTTGTATTTTTCACTTCAGAAATCATAAAGGAGCTGTGTGTACTTGCTATGTGCTGTAAAGTGGTCAGTTTTGTCAACATAAAGTTGCGGTAATCCGCCATATCCTGTACACAAATTTTAAGAATATAATCGTAGTCACCACTTACGTGAAAGCATTCTGTAACTTCCTGCAAGTCCATTACCTCTTTTTCAAATTGTAAAACATATTCTTTTTTATGCTGAATAAGTTTTACATGGCATAATACCATAAAATCGCGCTCAATTTTATGCTTATCAAGTAATGCTACATATTTGGAAATAACACCTGTATTTTCAAGTTTTCGAATACGCTCATACACTGCAGTAACTGATAAACCTAGTTTATAGGACAGCTCTTTGGTCGTTTGCTTGGAATCTTCCTGTAAAAACAGCAACAGTTTTCTATCAATTTCATCAAAGCTCATAGATTTTTTTTTGGAAAAAGTTTATATTATTCAAATATAACAAACATATTTTCTAATATAATAATAAATAATAGATTTATATTCTAATATTTAAATATTTCATTGTAATAAAACTTAAAATAGTTCAAATTTAAAAACAAAAAATATGAAAGATTTTAATGCAGCAAATGAGATACAGGATTTGCAGTACTTTGGGGAATTTGGTGGAGTAAATCCTTCAATTTCTGACAGTTCTACATATACGTTTCTTTCCGCTAAAACGATGTTCGATACTTTCGAAGGGAATGCAGAAGGATGCTATTTATATTCAAGACATTCTTCTCCGATGAATCTCTACCTTGCACAAGCTTTAGCTAAATTGGAAAATACCGAAGCTGCTAATGTTACTGCTTCCGGTATGGGAGCTATTACTTCTGTTCTTTTACAGATATGTAAAAGTGGTGATCATATTATTTCCAGCAGAACTATATATGGTGGGACTTATGCATTTCTCAAAAATTTTCTTCCTCCTTTTAATATCGAAACTACCTTCTTAGATATCAATAATTTTGAATCTATTGAAAATTCTATACAGCCAAACACTAAAGTTATCTATTGTGAAAGTGTAAGCAATCCGCTTCTTGAGGTTGCAGATTTGAGAAAACTTTCCGAAATCTGTAAAAAACACAACCTAAAACTGATCGTTGATAACACTTTTTCCCCGCTTTCAATTTCTCCAACTTTACTTGGTGCTGATATAGTGATTCACAGTTTAACTAAATTTATCAACGGAAGCAGTGATACCGTAGGTGGTGTTTATTGTGGAACACAGGAATTCATTAATGACACGAAAAACGTAAATAACGGTGCGTGTATGCTTCTCGGTCCCACAATGGACAGTTTCCGTTCGGCAAGTATTTTAAAAAATCTGAGGACGCTTCATATCCGAATGAAGCAGCATAGTTATAATGCCCAATATCTGGCTGAAAGATTCGAAAAGGATGGATTAAAAGTTTCTTATCCTGGATTACCTTCTCATAAAAACCATGAACTGATGAAAAGCATGATGTATGAAGAATACGGATTTGGAGGACTGATGACTTTAGATGCTGGAACTACTGATAAAGCAAACGAATTGATGGAACTCATGCAACAGGAAAATCTTGGTTATTTAGCAGTTAGTTTAGGGTTTTACAAAACATTATTCTCATGCTCAGGTAGTTCGACTTCTTCTGAAATTCCTGAAGAAGAACGTACTGCAATGGGAATCTCTGATGGATTAATCAGATTCTCAATTGGCCTGGATCATGATATTGAAAGAACATATCAAAAAATGAAAGAATGTATGCTAAAAACAGGCGTTCTACACCACCATGAAAACACATCCATATACTAATTATCGTAATAAGTGCTGTTGAATTTCAACAGCATTTATTTTTTATGATAATGTTTTGGAAATGCGTCTTCCGGTTTCATTCTGAAAATATTCAATAGAATCCAGGATTTTAAAAATCCATATCCATATGAAAACATCTGAACATAAGTAGAAATTACTGCCATTCCTGCAATACTTATATTTTTTGTAACCAATAATGCATGGAAGAAAACCAAAAAAGTATATAAACCATAAAAGGCAAGAATAATTCCTCTTCCGAGTAAAAAATATTCGATAAATCCAAAAATATAACCTAATAAAAATAGACTTGGAAAAGCAAATGAAATTTTCACGTAATTAGGATGTCTCTGATTAAGAATGGGTCTTGCGCAACCAAACTGAAATACCTGCTTGGAAAATTTTCCAAAATCTACTCTACGTTTATGATACACTGCAATATTATCAAAGAAAGCTGTTGTAAAACCATTTTCCCAAAGTGTCATTGAAAGATCCGGATCCTCTCCTATTCTCATTTCAGAGAAACCACCTACTTTATCAAACACCTCTTTTTTCACTCCCATATTGAAACTGCGAGGCTGGAACTTGGAAACGGCTTTTTTATTTCCACGAATACCACCTGTTGTAAAAACAGAGGTCATAGAATATGAAATAGCTTTTTGCATTAGATTAAACCCTTTATGCGCTTTGTCAGCACCACCAAATGCATCACAAGGAATCTCCAGGATATCTTTCTTAATATTTTCTATATATTCCTTTTCAACAATAACATCACTATCAACAAAAACCAGCCACTCATTTTCTGCTCTTTTTGCGCCAAAATTTCTCGACAAACCAGGTCCAGAGTTGTCTTTTCTGAAATATTTGATCAATAACATTTCTTCGAAATTCCTTATGGTTGGCTTGAGATCTATTAAAGAGCCATCATCGACAACAATAATTTCAAACGCTCTATCAGTTTGCTGAGTCAAGGAGTTTAACAATTCAAAAAGTTCATCTTTTCGATTGAATATGGCGATAACGATGGAAATTGTAGGTTTCAAGTTGAAAATTTGTCAAAATTAACCATTCATAAAAGAATTTACAAACAGTTTAACAGGTATTCACCGAAATTAACACTTTAAGGCAAAATAACCTTTAATTATAACCGTATTCTTAATATAACGGGGTCTTTTAATTTTTTAAATTCTTAGATATGAAATTTTAAACAAAGTAAATTGACAGTTTAAACAAAACAAAGATCATGTGCCTGATCTAAATTTGTATCAACAATTAAAGATAAAAAAATGATACAAAACAAAAATCTACAGAATCCAATCTATTCAGGCTTCAATGCAAAATCTACCAGTGAGGATGTGATTAAAGGAATTGATCTTTCCGAAAAAACAGTTATTATTACAGGTGGCTATGCCGGTATTGGTTTAGAAACAACAAAGATATTGGTTTTGGCTGGTGCCAGGGTAATCGTTCCAGCGAGAGACATTGAAAAAGCTACAAAAAACTTAGCTGGAATACAAAATATTGAAATAGAATTATTGGACTTAATAGATCCCAATTCTATTGATGCATTTGCAGAGAAATTCATTTCTTCAGGGAGAAAGCTCGATCTGTTGATCAATAATGCAGGAATTATGTGGGTTCCATTACGCAGAGACAGCCGTGGAATAGAGTCACAACTAGCTACAAACTATTTAGGACAATTTCATCTTACAGCAAAATTATGGCCAGCACTTAAAAAGGCTAATGGGGCAAGAGTAATTAATGTCTCATCTTATGGACACCAAATGTCACCTTTTAATTTTGAAGATCCAAACTTTGAAAACCGCGAATACCAAACATTACTGGGATATGGACAATCAAAAACGGCAAGTAATCTTTTTGCTGTAGAGCTGGATTCAAGAGGTAAAGCCTATAATGTAAGAGCCTATTCTTTACATCCTGGATCTGTTTATGGAACTGATTTGGGCAGAGAAGAGCCTATTGAACTTTATAAACAAATGGGAACTCATGATGCTGATGGAAATATAAAACCTGAAGTTGAAGCCAAATTAAAAACCATTCCACAGGGAGCGGCTACTACCATTTGGTGTGCGACAAGTCCCTTACTAGATAACATTGGCGGTGTATACTGTGAAAATTGTGATATTGCAGAAATAGACCATGGACAGATTGAACACAGATTTGATGAACCTTCAACAATTAGAGGAGTTCAATACTATTCTCTGGATCAAGAAAATGCAAAACGATTGTGGGAACTCAGCGAAGAAATGATTGGAATTCAGTTTAATGTTGATTAATATTTTTTTTATGAATAATTTTGTTAGTGAAAACTAAAATCTATGGATTTTCATATTAAGTATATTACACCGGATATCAAACTTTCTTCTTATGAAGATAAGCTCTTCAAAACAGAAACCGTTTTTGAGTTTCATATGCTAGTATGGTTTATATCTGGTGAAACAAAAATTATCCAGGCTGATCGCTCTTATCACTTTACATCAGGAGATATCTTTCTTATTCCAAGAAATCAATTAGCTACGATTATTAACTATCCAAAAGATGGACGTCCTCATAAAGCTGTGGTCATGCATCTCACTACAGAACGCTTAAAACAGTTCTACTCATCAATTGATACAGAACAATCTATTATCAGAAAAGAACCTCAAATTTTCAGTTTCAGCAATCATCCCTTATTAGAAAGCTGCCTGGCTTCTCTTATTCCTTATTTTGAGATGACACAGCCTTTTCCGGAAAATATTGCGTCATTAAAAATCATGGAATCGATTAGTATCCTAAGGGAAATCAATCCAGATATTGACACCGTGTTAGCCAATTTTGAGGAACCTGGAAAGATTAATCTGGTTGACTTTATGGAGAAAAATTACATGTTCAACATGCCACTTGAAAGATTCGGATATCTCACGGGTAGAAGCTTATCAACCTTCAATCGGGATTTCAGAAAGACCTTTAAAACCACTCCTCAACGTTGGCTTACCCATAAACGCTTAGAATTGGCTCATTATCACCTTGCTGAAAAGAATAAAAAACCAACGGATGTTTTTATGGAAGTCGGTTTCGAAGATTTATCACATTTCTCTTATGCTTTTAAAAAGCAATATGGTTATGCGCCATCAAGAACAACCTCTACAACTTCAAAAATATTCCAAGACACAGATTAATTTTAAATCAAGTGAATTTCAACAAAAATAGAAATTTTAGTTCAAAAAAAATCCTCATATTCGTAATCAGAATATTCAATCTTAAATAATGAAAAACTATATCTTCACGCTGTTCATCTTAATTTCACCATTCCAAATTTTATCTGCTCAAAACAATGAAGCCCTCATAAAAGAAGCAATAAAAAGTGACAGTTTATTCTGGACAGCTTACAACAAATGTAATGTTAGCGAAATGATGCGTTTCATTCCCAATGATGTAGAATTTTATCACGATAAAGGCGGTATAACGAAAGGGGCTTCTAATTTAGAGATCACTTTTCAAAGAAATCTATGTGGTAATAAAGACTTCCGATTAAGAAGGGAGGCTATTGATAAAACGGTTCAGACTTTTCCAATGAAAAAAGATGATAAACTTTACGGCTTGATTATTTCTGGTGACCATTATTTCTATATCAATGAAACTGGTAAAAAAGAATTTCGCGATGGTTTAGCAAAATTTACTGATCTGTGGATATTGGAAAATGGAGCTTGGAAAATGTCACGGGTCTTAAGCTATAACCATGGTCCCGCTCCTTATCTAAATGAAAGAAAAGAAGTGAAATTAAGTTCCGAGATTTTAAAAATATATAACGGAAAATACAACAGTGCTAAAAACGGTGTTATTTCTATCGAAACTCAAAATTCCGTTTTAAATCTGGTTGCCGGAGGTAAAACACTTGTACTTTATCCCGAAACCCCAAACAAATTTTTCGCTAAAGAAAGAGACCTTATTTTCGAATTTATAAAGGAAAAAAATAAGGTTATAAAAATGAACGTTTACGAGAATGGAAACCTTCTAGAAGAAGATAAGAAAATTGAATAATTAAAAAGCCTTCCAAAATTTGGAAGGCTTTTTTTAATCATTATTATTTTCCAGTTTATGTACTTTTTTAGTTCCTTCATACATCTCATACTGTAAAAATCTCGTTTCCAATTTTCCATTGTATAGCTTGATTTTTCTGGATGGGCGAAGACCTATTTTCTTCACAGCCTCAAGATCCGAAGAAATCAGCCATGCTAAAGTATTTGGATAATGGGTCTTAAAGGTATCTCCTATCTTCTTATAGAAATCATCATCATTAATCGAGATCCTTTCATCATAAGGCGGATTGAAAACCATTAGTAAAGGGAAAAGCTCTTTCTTAGATTCGAAAAAATCTTGTCTTTTAACCTCAATAACATCTTCCATTTCAGCGGCTTCAATATTTACAGCGGCAGCATTTAACATTCTACCATCAATATCGTACCCTACAATTTTTCCATGAAATTCCCTTACTCTGTTTACTCTGAACTCTCTGATCTTTGTAAATAAATCAGCATCGTAGTTACTCCAGTTTTGGAATGCAAATCTTCTTCGGAAGATCTGTGCAGGAAGATCTAAAGCAATCATTGCAGCTTCAATCAAAAGGGTTCCGGAACCACACATCGGATCAAGGAAATTTCCTTTCCCATCCCAACCTGCAAGTTGAAGCATTCCACTGGCCAATACCTCATTGATAGGTGCTTCACCCTGTTCTTTTCTATATCCTCTTTTGAATAAAGGATCACCAGAAGAATCCAGAGAAATGGTAACCAATTCTCTGTCAATATGCAGGTGAAATTTAATATCCGGGCTTTTCGTTTCTATATTGGGACGTTTTTTAAATTTTTCCTGAAAGTAATCCACAATAGCATCTTTCATCTTCAGGGTGACAAACTGTGAATGCTTAAATGTTTCAGAATTTACCGTTGAATCAATTGCAAATGATTGATCTACATCCATAAACTGCTCCCATTCTATTTTAAAAAGCTTATCATAGAACTGGTGTTGATTAAAAGCTTTAAATTCCAAAACAGGTACTAAGATTTTTAATGCCGTTCTTGCTGAATAATTGATCTTATAAAGGAACCCTAAATCTCCTTCACAGTTTACTGCACGGTTTTTAACCTCAACATTTCTCCCGCCTAATTTTTTAATTTCTTCAGCTAAGATCTGCTCCAATCCGAAGAAAGTTTTTATCTGAATTTTTATATTTTCTGTATCCATATATTATTATCAACCTGATTACCAACCATCATAGCTGGAGCTCAAGATTTTATCATTTAGTATTAAAGTAAATGCACTGTCTCTCTCTCTTTTTCATTAAAGAACCGATAATCTTTGGCACCTCAAATGAGCAAGTGGACAAGATCGTTTTTCTCTATTATTTCGTTTCAATTTATAACTCCTTTAAAATTAAACATTTACTTTAATAAAAGGACTTAATTGTTTTTTAGACTGCAAATTTAGTTATTTTTGCATTATGGAATGGTTTGAATCTTGGTTTGATACCCCTTATTATCATTTGCTCTATAGTAACAGGGACTATACAGAAGCAGAAAACTTTATAACGAAGCTCACAGAGAGTCTTCAGCTGCCACCTTCTGCTAAAATTATTGACTTAGCTTGTGGAAAAGGAAGGCATTCTGTTTTTCTTAATAAATTAGGATATGATGTTTTGGGACTTGACCTATCCCGACAAAGTATAGAATTCGATAAACAATTTGAAAATCAAACCCTTCTTTTTGACGTTCACGACATGAGAAACCCTATTGATGCTGATCCTATGGATGCCGTTTTCAATTTATTTACAAGTTTCGGATATTTTGATCAGGAGAATGATGATAAAAAGGTATTTCAATCCGTATATTCTATTTTAAAACCCGGAGGTTATTTCGTTTTAGATTATTTAAATGAGCAATATGTAAGGAATAAAATAGTTCCGGAATCTTTAATCAATCGGGGAGACATTGATTTTAAAATTCTCAAGAAAATTGAGGGCAGACATATCATTAAAGACATCCGCTTTGAGGCTGATGGAAAGCCATATCATTTCTTTGAAAAAGTAAAATTGCATACGTTGGATGCTATCAATTCTTATGCTTCGGAATGTGGATTTGAGAGAATAAAAATATGGGGCGATTATCAGCTTAATGATTTTAATAAAGAAGTTTCACCACGTTGTATCAATTTATTTAAGAAAAAAGCATGATCATAGTTTTCTTACTGATTTTAAGTGTAATTGCTGGGGTATTCCTTGGAAAGCATTTTGGTAAAAAAGAAAAACTGGCAAAAAATCTTTTGATTTTAAGTGCCGGGTTTCTGATTACCATTTGTCTGAATGAGGTATTTCCACAAGTTTATACTTCCGAAAAAAGCAGTAGTATTGGTATTTTCGTTATCCTAGGAGTTTTATTACAAATGGTCCTTGAAGCTTTAACTAAAGGCTTCGAACATGGTCATTTTCATCATCATAGTGAGCATAATATACTTCCTGTAGCATTAATGGTTGGGTTATTTGTTCATGCTTTTATAGAAGGAATTCCTTTAGCTAATGAAAAGGTTGTTTTATCACCCTATCTTTTAGGTATTGTTTTTCACAATATCCCTATTTCTTTTATTTTAGGTGCCTTTTTATTTAACAGAAAAGAAGGTCAGAGCAAGTCATTATATCCTACATACCTGATTATAGCACTATTCGCTCTTGCTTCACCCCTGGGAATGTTATTAGGTAATTATTTCAATCCTGATCTACAGCCTTATTTTCTGGCTATTGTAGGTGGTATATTTCTACATATTTCGTCAGTGATTATTTTTGAGAGTAACAAAAATCACAATATTGACTGGACAAAAATAGGCTTGGTGATTGTGGGTGTTTCTTTAGCCCTTATCATGCATCTCTCCCATTCTCATACTCATTAATTGAGAATTTATATGTAAAAAATAAGCTCCGAATTAAAAATTCGGAGCCTCAATTTAATCACTCACTACACAATCCGGAAATTAGAATTTCCAGCCGACTGTTAGAAAGAAGTTACTTCTGGTATTTTTTACATTAGAAACCACAGATGTTGGTGTACTAACATCGAAGTCTCCTGAGTAGTATCCTGTTCCATTATCTGCACTGCCTCTTAAGAAAGGATTATTGTATTTAGAACTTACATTTTGGTAAGCCGCATCTACATAAATGTTGCCAAAATCATATCCTATACCTGCTCCGATAGTATTTCTCTCACCTAAGATCAAATTACTATAATTATTATCTCCTGCAACTCCGGCATTGGAATAAGAATTAATTGTGATCGCATCAAAAGGACTTGAGGCATATGAATATCCACCTCTCAGTCTAAATGCTTTGATTCTGTATTCTGCTCCAACTTTTACCTCTGATAGATTTTTATAGTTATCATTAAAGAAAGAATTTAGCTCTCTTTCTGCAGCACCTTGTACTTCATATTTAGGTTTCGTTAAACCTAAAGTATAGTCTACGTTGATCGCAAAGTTTTTATTTGGAACAAAAGCTCCACTCACTGTTGCTTTCATTGGTGATCTGAAATTTCTGTCTTCAACATAGTTGTCATAGTAAATTCCATCATTTCCATCAGAATATTCACGGAAAACTCTATCAATATTCCACCATGTTGGTGTTTCAATTGCTGCTCCCAATCTAAACTGGTTGCTTAGTTTTCCTATAACCCCTACTGTCGCTGAAAAACCACTCGATTTTTCAGAAAAAGGACTATACTGTTTATCAAATGAATTTACGGAATTATCTAAATTAAGACCAAATAGCGCACTGTCATATTGATCTATCTCAGCATAATGCATATTGATACTCGCTCCTACATACAATGAATTGTTATAGTTGGCACCAACACCAAGATTGAATTTGGTCTGATTTCCATATCTGTTATAAGCATGTCCTTGGTAAGACATATTTCCAATAACTGCATTTCCATTAGAATCGACCAGATTCTTAGGAATTATAATATTCCCATTCCCGGGGCTCTCAACATAATCTTCAATAGATTGCGTAGAGATATTGGCTCCGATATTAATAAATTTCCACGCTGATTCAGTCATCAATGGGATTGTTGCCACACCACCAGCATTACCAAGGGTAAATTTATCTATCTTATAATTTATTGAAGATCCATTCAGAGAACTTGTATTCTTATTATTACTAAGAAACAAAGTTGCTGAAACGTCACCTGCAATAGCAACACCTAATCCCGCTGGGTTGGTCATCAATGAAGTAGCATCACCTCCTAAAGCTCCGTTGGAACCAGCCATCGCATTGAACTTTGATGAACCAATCATTGGAGTATTAGAATAAACATCAATTGAATTTCTGATCGTAGAGATATCCTGCGCCTGTGCAAAATAGGCTACAGCAATACTCATTACTACTAACGATTTTTTTAACATTATTTTTTGAATAGTTTATTAAGTTGAAATTACCTACCACCAGATCTGAAACCGCCGCCTCCGCCGCCGCCAGATCTAAATCCGCCTCCGCCGCCAGAAGATCCACCTCTAAATCCACCTCCGCTTGAACCGGAATTAAATCCTCCGGATCTAAATCCGTTATCATTGGATCTAAAGCCACTATCATTTCTAGGTTGGTTATTATAATTTGGTCTAGGATTATTCTGAGTATTCATATTTGGATTACGGAAACCTGAGTTATTATTTCTAAATCCGCCATTGTTACCATTCGTATTTCCGCTTCTAAATCCTGAATTATTATTTCTGAATCCGCCACTGTTACCATTCGTATTATTTCTGAACCCTGAATTATTGTTTCTAAATCCTGAGCTGTTATTTCTAAAAGCTGAATTAGCTATATTATTTCTATATGCTGATCCATTACTTCCGTTATATCCGTTAGTAAGTCCATATCCAAGTCTTCCATTGGCGCCACTTCTTCTATAAGCAGGTCTGTTGTAGTATCCACTACCCCAGTATCCGCCACCCCAACCCCAATAAG
Organism: Chryseobacterium sp. ISL-6; assembly: GCF_018613715.1. Taxonomy (GTDB): domain Bacteria; phylum Bacteroidota; class Bacteroidia; order Flavobacteriales; family Weeksellaceae; genus Chryseobacterium; species Chryseobacterium paludis. Next base: position 136,621 of record NZ_JAGGPT010000002.1, read on the forward strand.
GGTTTCCGTAGTAACCGCCATAATAGCCGCCACCCCAGAAAGGGTCATAGAATCCGCCATATCCCCAATAAGGATAACCGCCCCATCCCCATGAGCCTCCCCAACCCCATGAGCCTCCCCAGCCAAAGGACATACCGAAACCTCTGTTCCAGCCCCAGTATGGGCTATAACCACCATACCAACCCCAAGGTGAACCCCAAGAGTTGTCATAGTAATTGGTTTGAGCTCCTGCAAAAGCACCCCAGTCAGAGTCTGTTGCATTGGTGTTCCATGAATCTCCACCCCAAGTGCTGTACCTGTTATCCTGATCTTTAGAATTCGTTTCTGCATTTTGGATAACGTTTGAATCCTGGTAGTAGTCATAATCTTCTCCTACTCTATTTCCGCCATTAATGATTACTCCTTCTGGAAGTGTGTCTTTATTGGGATCATAATAAACCCCATCGGTCTCGCTGTACCCACCCATTTGAGCACCACAAGACATCAGTAGTAATCCACTTGATATTGCTAAAACGCCTTTGGATTTTAGCATACCAAATAAATTTTTATGTATATTTTTTTTCATGATAACGTAAAAATTTTTAAATTAAATTATATTTGCAATGTGTACCAAAAATGTACCAAACATCGGCTTAAAAATCTATCAAAAATAGATTTTTATTTTTAGATAACAATAATGTTAAAAAGTTAAAAAAATTTAAAAAAAATAATGGCAAAATTAACCTCAAGAAGCGAAGATTACAGCAAGTGGTATAACGAGTTAGTTGTGAAAGCAGATTTGGCTGAAAACTCAGGGGTACGTGGAAGTATGGTTATTAAACCATATGGATATGCAATCTGGGAAAAAATGCGTGATGAAATGGATAGAAAATTCAAAGAAACAGGTCACGTTAATGCTTATTTCCCTCTATTTATACCCAAAAGCTTATTTGAAGCTGAAGAGAAAAATGCAGAAGGTTTTGCAAAAGAATGTGCCGTTGTTACTCACTACAGGTTAAAAACTGACCCTGATAATCCTCATAAGCTGATTGTAGATCCTGATGCTAAGTTAGAGGAAGAACTTATTGTTCGCCCAACTTCAGAAGCGATTATTTGGAACACCTATAAAAGCTGGATTCAATCTTACAGAGATTTACCATTACTGATCAACCAATGGGCAAATGTTGTACGATGGGAAATGAGAACCCGTTTATTTTTGAGAACCTCTGAATTCTTGTGGCAGGAAGGGCACACTGCTCACGCTACAAAAGACGAAGCAGTAGAGGAAGCAGAAAAAATGAATAAAGTATATGCAGATTTTGCAGAGAACTTTATGGCTATGCCTGTAGTTCAGGGATTAAAAACACCATCTGAGAGATTTGCAGGAGCTGATGAGACATATTGTATTGAGGCATTAATGCAAGATGGAAAAGCTCTTCAGGCAGGTACTTCCCACTTTTTAGGTCAAAATTTTGCAAAAGCATTTGACGTAAAATTCACGAATAAAGAAGGAAAAATAGAACATGCATGGGCAACATCTTGGGGAACATCTACCCGTTTGATGGGAGCTCTTATCATGACTCACTCTGATGATTTCGGATTGGTATTACCTCCTACTTTAGCGCCTATTCAGGTTGTTATTGTTCCTATCTTTAAAGGAGAAGAGCAATTAGAACAGATCAGTGAAGTGGCTTTGGATATCCAGGCTAAACTGAAGGCAAAGGGTATTTCCGTTAAATTTGATAATGATACTCAAAATAAACCAGGTTGGAAATTTGCTGAATACGAATTAAAAGGTGTTCCTATCAGAATTGCAATTGGTCCAAAAGATTTAGAAAACAAATCCGTTGAAATAGCAAGAAGAGACAATCTTACCAAAGAAGCTCATTCTATTGAAGGATTAGATTCTTATATTGACGATTTATTAAAAACCATTCAGAAGGATCTTTATACTAAAGCTCTTAGTTTCAGAGAGAATAATTTAACTAAAGTAGATTCTTATGAAGAGTTTAAAAAGGTTCTTGAAGAAAAAGGTGGATTTATCTATGCGCATTGGGATGGAACAGAGGAAGAAGAAGAACAAATAAAGGAAGAAACGAAGGCTACTATCAGATGTATTCCTCAAGATGACGATATAGAAGAAGGCGTTTCGTTGATTTCTGGAAAGCCATCAAAAAGACGGGTACTGTTCGCTAAAGCATACTAATAATTTAAATCATTTGCAAAAAAAGCGTTGAAATTCAAATAAATATTTAAAAAAATTGACATTTGGACAGATTTTTGTTTAATTTTATGTCAACATTAATCTAAAAAATAATTTATTATGTCTTTAAACGTTATTGATTTAATTAAAGGACAATTGGGTCCCGCATTAGTTTCTCAAGCTGCTTCGCAGTTTGGAGAAAGTGAGTCTGGTATTTCAAAAGCAATCGGAGGGCTATTGCCTGCCGTTGTTGGTGGATTAGCTAATAACGCTGATAACCCTGGGGTTTTAGATGCAATTAGCGGTGCTTCATCCAGTGGAATTTTAAGTAATTTATTGGGTGGTTCTTCTAACAATTCTGTAATCACAGGTTTATTGTCTTCTCTCTTTGGTGACAAACTTGGCGGCTTGGTTAATTCTATTGCTTCTTTTGCAGGAATTAGCAATAATTCTTCAAGCTCTTTACTGAACTTGGTAACAGGAGCAACAGTAGGAACAGTAGGAAAATACGCGGCTGATAATAATTTAGATAAATCAGGAATTTCTGGTTTATTGAATGATCAGAAAGGTATTATTTCAAGTTTATTACCGGCTGGACTTTCTTTAGCTTCACTAAACATTGGTGATTGGGCTAAAGGATACAAATTTGATAATGACAATGACGCTATAAAAACGCCTGTACAAGACGAGCCTAAAATAGAAGTAACGAGAAGTACAACTCCTACAGGAACAACTCCGGAAAGAAATGATGGTGGTGGATCAATCTGGAAATGGTTACTTCCGCTTTTATTGTTAATTGCTGCAGGATATTTCTTATGGAAGCAGTGTGAGAAAAAACAAACTACTACCACAACAATGGGAGCAGATTCTACAGGAACACATTCTGATACGGCAACAGCAGTATCTCCTACAGATACAGCTGCAACGACACCTGCGACTACAAAAACTGATGAGAACATCGACTTGAACGGTACTGCTCTTAAAGGTTATAAAGGCGGAATGGAAGATAAAATGATTGCTTTCTTAAAATCTGACGGTTATAAAAACGCTGCTGATGACGCTGCATTGAAAAACACCTGGTATGATTTTGACCATGTAAACTTCAAAATGGGAAGTTCTACGGAGCTGGAAGCAGGTTCTCAAGGACAACTTGATAATTTAGCTGCTATCTTAAAAGCTTATCCTGATGCAAAGATCAAAATCGGAGGTTATACTGATAAAACAGGTAATGAAGCTTCTAATGTTAAACTTTCTACAGCAAGAGCTAACTTCATTAAAGATTGGCTTGGAAAACAAAACCTTGGAACACAGGTTTTAGGTGCTGAAGGATATGGAAGTAAATTTGCTACAGTAGATGCAAAAGCTTCTGATGCTGAAAGAGCAGCAGACAGAAAAATGTCTATAAGGTTTGCAAAATAATCTTTAACCATACATTAAAATGAATCCCGAAAGTTTTTTTCGGGATTTTTTGTTTATAAATTTTCTATTTTCATTTATTTAATTAAATTTGTTAGTCATTTCTAACATTTATGAACTTAAATACAAAAGCCCCTTGGCGAAAAGATAAAACACTCCACTCATTACCAGAAGTTTATTCATCAATTAAGGTTCCGAAAAACGGCTCTTTCTGGAGAAAATATCTTGCATTTGCAGGACCTGGTTTAATGATTGCCGTAGGATATATGGATCCTGGGAATTGGGCTACTGACATTGCCGGTGGAGCTCAATTTGGCTATACCCTACTATCAGTAATCCTTATTTCTAATATTTTTGCTATGGTTTTGCAGCATTTATCTGTAAAATTGGGAGTTGCCACAGAAAGGGATCTAGCTCAGGCTTGTAGGGACCACTTCAATCCTACTACCAATTTCATTTTGTGGATACTCTGTGAAATTGCAATTGCGGCCTGTGATCTCGCCGAGGTTATCGGTTCTGCAATTGCTCTTAATCTCCTTTTTCACATCCCGTTAACCTGGGGAATTGTTATCACAACCGTAGATGTACTTATTATCCTTCTCTTACAGGCTAAAGGATTCAGATGGATAGAAAGTATCGTTGGTGGACTGATCTTTATTATTTTAGCCTGTTTTATCTATGAAATTATAATTTCCAAACCTGCCATTAATGAAATTTTAGGAGGGCTGGTTCCGCAAAAAGAAATTATTCAGAATCCGGCCATGCTTTATATAGCAATCGGAATCTTAGGAGCCACCGTTATGCCTCATAATCTTTATCTGCATAGCAGTATTGTACAGACAAGAGATTATACAAGAGATAATGAAGGAAAAAAAGAGGCTATAAAATTTGCTACTCTGGATAGTACAGTCTCTTTAATGCTTGCTTTTTTTATTAATGCTGCTATTCTTATTTTAGCCGCCGCGACCTTTCACATAACAGGAAATAAACATGTTGCAGATATTCATGATGCCTACAAAATGTTAACCCCAATTTTGGGAGCTTCTATGGCAAGTATAGCTTTTGCAATAGCATTACTGGCTTCCGGTCAAAATTCAACATTAACAGGTACTCTGGCAGGACAAATCGTCATGGAGGGTTTCTTAAATATCAGATTAAAACCTTGGTTACGAAGATTAATAACAAGACTTATTGCTGTGATTCCCGCTTTAATCGTCGCCATTTTGTATGGTGAAAAAGGAACAACAGATCTGTTGGTATTAAGTCAGGTCATCTTATCCATGCAGCTCAGCTTTGCTGTGGTCCCGCTGGTTATGTTCACGAATGACAAAGCTAAAATGGGACAATTCGTAAATAAACCAATGATGAAAGTTTGTGTATGGTTTATTTCAATCATCATTATTATTTTAAATCTTTACTTACTGTATCAGACATTTTCTGGAGAATAATTTTTCTGCCTTAATGTCCATATTTACTATTTGGCAGAATCTTTGACAAACATCTCTGTAAAATAGTTATTGAATATGGAAAATCAGGATATCAACGAAGAAAACATCAATAAGCAACAAGAAGACAACATTCAGAATGAAAATATTTCTGAAGAAAATGTGACAAATACTCCAACCGCAGAAGAACTTTTGGCAGAGGAAAAAGACCGTTATATTCGTCTTTATGCTGAATTTGAAAATTATAAAAAGAGAACTTCTAAAGAAAAAATGGAGTTCTTCCAATATGCTAATCAGGACATGATGGTTTCTATGCTTGGAGTACTGGATGACTTTGAAAGAGCTTTAAAAGAAATCGCCAAAAATGGAAATCCTACAGACTTACAAGGTGTTGAACTTATTTATCAGAAATTCAAGAATAAATTAACCGAAAAAGGATTGAAAACAATGGAGGTAAGAGCCGGAGATTCTTTTAATGTAGATCTTCACGAAGCAATTACTCAAATTCCTGCTCCATCTGATGATCTAAAAGGTAAAATCGTAGACGTTATCGAAACAGGTTATACTTTAGGTGATAAAGTAATTCGTTTTGCTAAAGTAGTAACAGGAAACTAATATTAATAAGTGATAAATGGTGAGTGATAATTGATCTATTTCACTTATACACTCTGAATATCTATTGTCATTTATCTAATCAATTATACAATTGTCATGTCAAAAAGAGATTATTACGAGGTTCTTGAAATAAGCAAATCTGCTTCAGCCGACGAAATAAAGAAAGCATACCGTAAAATGGCTATCAAATTTCACCCTGATAAAAATCCGGGTGATACTGAAGCTGAGGAAAAATTCAAAGAAGCTGCTGAAGCTTACGAAATATTAAGCGACGACCAAAAGCGTGCAAGATACGACCAGTTTGGTCATGCCGGTGTTGGTGGTAACGGCGGATTCGGAGGTGGCGGATTCGGAGGCGGAATGAACATGGAAGATATTTTCAGTCAGTTTGGAGATATTTTTGGTGGTCACTTCGGTGGCGGTGGTTTTGGCGGCGGCGGGCGTCAGCAGGTGAAAGGTTCTAATTTAAGAATCAGAATCAAGCTGAATCTTGAAGAAATGGTAAATGGAACCCAAAAGACTCTTAAAGTTAAAAAGATGAAGATGGCAGAAGGTGCCACTTCGAAAACATGTCCTACATGTAACGGATCTGGAGTTCAGCTAAAAGTAATGAACACCATGTTTGGGCAAATGCAAACACAAACCACTTGTGGAACTTGTCAGGGTATCGGAAAAGTCGCTGATAAAATACCTGCAGGAGCCAATGCACAGGGGTTAATAAAAGATGAAGAAGAAATCTCAATCAACATTCCTGCTGGAGCAAGAGATGGAATTCAGCTTAATGTAAGAGGAAAAGGTAACGATGCTCCTTTCGGAGGTATTCCGGGAGATTTACTTGTTATTGTAGAGGAAGAGGTAGATAAAACAATCAAGAGAGAGGGTGATAATCTTCACCAGGAGTTATACATCTCTTTTGCAGAGGCTTCTTTAGGAACTAAAAAAGAAGTATCAACCGTAGGCGGAAAAGTGAAAATTACGATTGATCCAGGTACTCAGTCTGGAAAAATCTTAAGATTGGCAGGAAAAGGTCTTCCTAGTATTGATAGCTATGGAAAAGGCGATATGTTTATACACATCAATGTATGGACTCCACAAAAGCTTACTAAAGATCAGAAAGACTTCTTTGAAAAGCAAATGGCAAGTGGAGAAATGGTTGCAGAACCATCCGGAAAGGAAAAAACGTTCTTTGATAAAGTAAAAGATCTATTCAACTAAAATATAATTGAGACCTTGTTAAAAGGTCTCTTTTTATTTGTTTCATTATATTTGTTGACCGCTAATTCAACATATGAATAATTCATAAATGGACTCCAGAACTACATTCTTACAAGCCTGTAATGAGATTTTTAATAAATTAGAAGGTTTCAAGGACTTTGAAAAGGGCAGAGAATAAGAAAATATTCTCCCGATAAAGATCTTTATTTTGAAATTTATTTTCAATCCAGTGCCAAGAATAATTCTTCTTACATTCAGATTCTTCCTCACATTCATATATTCTCAAAAAATCTGAAAAAGTGGCAAGTAGAGCATACGAACAACGAATATTCTCAGGGTCTTATTTTCGGGGAGCAATTAGGATATTTAACGCCATCCAAAAAGTGGCAAGAATAGAATCTGGCAGATTGTGTTTATAAGAAAAACACTAATGAAATAGCAGAACAAATCGAACAGTACATCTTCCCCATTTTTGATATTTTTAATTCTAAAGATCAAGCTATTGAGTTTTTAAAAAAAATGGAACAAAGTTCCACGAATGGTCTGAACATTCTCTTTTATCTCTAGATTTCTTACTATGTTTCTCAGAAAAAGAGGTTGCTGAAAAATTTTTCAATCATTTTATAGATCATTGTCCCTATAAAGGTAAAATTTTCAATCTCTATCAACAGTTGGAACTGGAGAAAAATATTAATCTCAATTATTCAGAGTTTATAGGTGCAAACAAGATTAAGCTTGCCTTTATAAATGGTCTAAAAATCACCAATAATTAATCAGACCCTAAGTTTTAATTATAAGAGGTATTTTAGTTTTCTATTTAAGAAGACCAGAATAAAACTGGAAACCAACAATAGAATTATAAATATGATCATTTCATATGGAAGATATCTACCTAGAATCCACTTCATAAGCAATGGATGTACTAGGTAAATAGCTGTCGATAAACTTGCTAAAATTTTAGTATCTACCATTACTGGTATATTCTTGCAATACATAAATACCAAAGGACATGCTATCAGTAAAGAAAACAAAAGGTCAATATTTTCATTTGGACTAATCATTTTATAGTTGAGAAATGATTCTAAAACAACAAGTCCCACTACAGCTAGTACAGTTATTAACGAAGGCTTGTATTTGGTGTCCAGGTTCAGTCTATTAATCAGGTATCCGATGGTCAAAAAAGGGAAACAGACCAGGAGAAAATTTCTGTAAGATGGAAACAGATTGATTATTGAATCCGTTTCATTTTTAAAGTAATGAAGATTACCTAAAGTTTGCATCCCATATCCGAGACTAGACAGCAGAAGAATAAGAGTGACCAGTAAACTCACTGACTTCTTTCTTATAAAAAACAAAATAATACCTGAAAAGAAGGTTCCAATTAAATACCACAAATGATGGTAGCCAAATAGGATGTTCATCCAAGTATCTTCTTCTTTCCAAAAAGGCAAATATACTATAGACCAGATCACATAAAGAGAAAAGGTTCTTACTAACCATTTTTTGAGTTTATCCGTGTTATCTACATAATAAAAATAATATCCTGTGATAATCAAAAAAATAGGTACTGCCATTCTGAAAACTCCATTAACAAGTACAAAACTCAATTCAGGATAAGAATCCCTAAGAAGGTGCATATGTAAAAAAACGACAAAGAATGCGAGGATAATTTTTAATATATCAATCGATAAATTTCTCATAATAATCAATGAACCTGATATATTGTTATAGTTGTTTGTGTAAAATTATCCTGACGTCGTATTTTAAATTTCAGAAGCAAACTTTCCTCAATTATTTGCGTATTGCCGATGTATAAATCTTTTTGCCTATCGTAAATAATGCGACAGCAAGCAATCCACCACTCAATCCAAAGATCAATTCTTTAAGAGCAGAAGGCCAGGTTGGAAGAAAATGATGTAAATAAGAAATATTATGTGCGAAAATACCACCTGAAACAAAGATCAAAGCTATCGTTCCAACAATCGCTAAAATTTTAATAATTACAGGCAATGCCTTCACCAGTAAGTGGCCCAACTTGGAAAACAAACCTTTATCCTTGCTTTTTTTAATCAGTTTAAAACCTGCATCATCCATTCTTACGATCAGCGCTACAATACCATAAACTCCTACTGTTGCCAGAAATGAAACAAGAGTCACCGTAACGATTTGAGTTAGTAATGGATGCTGCTCTTCAAGAACAGTTCCCAATGCAATAATTACAATTTCTATAGAAAGAATGAAATCTGTTGTAATGGCAGATCTTATTTTAGATTTTTCAGAATTCTCTTCATCTTCATCTATTACGCTCTCTTCCACTACTTCATGTCCTTTTTTATCGCGATGGAATAAAAATTCAATAATTTTCTCTACTCCTTCAAATGCCAGATAAAAACCTCCTAAAACCAGTATAATTTCTATAGCCGGTTTATAAAGCCAGTTAAGCAAAAATGCGATGGGAAGAATAATTAATTTATTAATAAATGAACCCTTGGTAATTGCCCATAAAACAGGTATCTCACGTGATGAAATGAAACCTGTAGCTTTTTCTGCATTTACTGCTAAATCATCACCCAAAATCCCAGCCGTCTTCTGAGTAGCTATTTTACTCGTAACAGCTACATCATCCATCAAGGCAGCAAGATCATCTAAAATTGCAAAAAAACCAGACGCCATTTAATTTTTTTTTTAATATTTGTTAAGTTGAACAAAAATAATATTTAATTCCGGTTTTAAAAAATAAGAATGAATTTATAAACATTTTAGGTCAAAATAATAATTTGTATGCATAGAAAGTTCACTCTTCCATTTTAATTTACAGCTACTGCATCATTTTAATTTTTTAAAGTGCACTGATCTTCTCATATTTGTATTCTTATAAGATAATCAACCATATGAATGAAACAGAGAATTGGGAAAGTAAGCTGCAATCTATTTGGCTGCAGCTGGGAAAAATAAGCAATAAGGATTTTATTCAACTGATAAAAGATCATACGAGCCTTCTACATGATGCAAAAGCTATTGCTGATTTTGAACGGGCATGTGCTTTTGACTCTACAGGACATGAAAAAGAAGCAGAACCATTGTATAGATCTGCTTTAGATCATGGATTATCGGGTTTACGAAGAAGGAGGGCGAGAATTCAGTTGGCCAGTACTTTACGAAACAATGGGAAAATTGACGAAAGCATTCAAATCCTCAGAGAAGAAAAATTAAATGAATCCGATGAGTTAAATGATGCTGTAGACTCTTTTTTAGCTCTTTCTCTTTATTCTGCGGGAGAAAACAAAGAAGCATTATCTTTAGCATTAAAAGCATTATCACAGCATCTGCCCAGATATAACAATTCATTGTACAGATATGCTGAAAATTTAGAAACGATAAATCAATGAACATGACCACCACTGATCTGGAACAGAATCTTACTTCTTATTTTAAAGATATTGAAGCTGATGATCTGAAAACAATTGTCTCTTTTTTTAAACCGGAACTTATTAAGAAAAATGAATTTTTCTTGGAAGCTGGAAAGAAAAGTACAAAGCTAAGTTTTATCCGATCCGGATTTTTAAGGATCTTTTGTGAAACCGAAAAGAAAGAGATTACACAGTGGATTTCAACAAAAGGATATTTTGTAACCGATCTATCGAGCTTTATATCAGATATCCCTGCACGATGGTCCATTCAGGCTCTTACAGATACAGAATTGTTTACGATTGAGAAAGCTGATTACGAAAAACTACAGGATAAAGTTCCTCAATGGCATATTTTAGAAAAAGCATTTATTGTTCACTGCTTCACAACAATAGAAACAAGAATTTACGGTCATTTATCGATGACTGCTGAGGAAAGATACCAATGCTTTTTTAATGAAAACCCTAAATTATTTAATCAGGTTCCTTTACAATATATCGCTTCAATGCTTGGGATGACCTCTGAAACTTTCAGTCGCATAAGAAATAAAATAGCAAACGGAAATCTTTGATTTTTATCAAGTGGTATTTTTTTATTCTGCCCGAACTTTGTGGTATAAATTATTATAACATGTCAAAGAAAATTGAAACAGAAATTACCATTCACGCAAGCCCTGAAAAGATCTGGAAAATATTAATTGATTTTGAAAACTATCCTGTATGGAATCCATTCATTACCAATATTCAGGGATCTGTAGAAGAAGGTAATCAAATACAGGTAAAGATTGAACCACAAGGTGGAAAAGGAATGGTTTTCAAGCCTGTGATATTATCAAAAAAGGAAAGCAACGAATTCAGTTGGCTGGGAAAGCTAATGTTTAAAGGAATATTTGATGGAGAGCATAAGTTTGAATTAATTGATAATAAAAACGGTACAACCCGGTTCATTCAGTCAGAACAATTCTCAGGCTTTCTTGTCCCATTTTTTAATCTTGATAATACTATAATCGGTTTCAACAATATGAATCAGAAGCTAAAAGAATTAGCAGAGAAAAGCTGATACAACACAGGTTTCTGTCAGCTATAAAATCACTATATTTTTCTTACATTTGAGGTATGAAAAAGCTCATACTCAGATATCATTTTTTTGTTTTAGGGTGTATTGGCTTTTTATTAAATTCTTGTAATTCAAGGTTCAGAGTTTGGATGGGGGATAACAATCAGCAGAAAATTTACAACTTAAAATACGGCGAACATAAGAGACAAAAGATGGATATTTTTCTTCCATCCGGATATTCCGAAGATTCTCCCGTAGTTCTCATTGTACATGGAGGTGCATGGAAATATGGAAGAAAAGAGCACATGATCCAGATTCAGAAAATGCTTTTTAAGAATAAAGTTCCAAGTATCAATATGAATTACCGACTGGTATCAAAGTCCAAAAAGATCACTTACAGAGAGCAGCTGGAAGATATTAGTTCTGTTATTAATAAATTCAATTCTTTAGCAGGAAAAGCAGAATTACAACCGGACAATTATATTCTGTTAGGGGAAAGTGCTGGCGGTCATTTAACTTTATTATATGGATATCAGCATCCTGATCAGATAAAAAAAATAATCTCTTTGAGTGGCCCAACCGATTTTTACTCTCCGGAATACCTGGATTCATTTTATTCAAAATATTCTTCACCAACTGTACAAAAGGTGGTAGGCATAAAATTCGATCGTCATCATCTGTCTGAAGAGTTTAAAAAAGCGAGCCCAATTGCAAATATTACCAATGTTCCGACTCTGCTATTTCAGGGAAACCAAGATTTCCTTGTTAATAAAAATCAAGGGTTGGCATTAGACTCAGCTTTAGCGAGCCAAAATATCCCTCATAAATTAGTTTTTATGAAAAATACAGGTCATGCACCCAGATTTTTCAGTAAACGAAAAAGAGACAGCATTATCTATCCCAACATTCTGGAATGGATAAAAAAATAACCCGCCAAAAGCAGGTTATTTAAATTTTAAATTCTTTGATCTTATTCAGGTGAATTGTCTTCGTATTTAGAATGATCAACTTTCTTACCAAATAAAAACTTAATAATTATTGGAAGTGTTGTAATAAGAACAATAACAATGATTATTAACTCCAGCTTTTCTTTAAGATTGATTCCAAATTGTTCCTGAAATAACTTATCCAGATAATGTCCTGCAAAGATCAAAATAAATGACCACAATACAGCTCCTATAATATTATCTCTCAAAAATTCTTTTTTATCCATCTTTACAATACCTGCAACAATAGGCGTAAAAGTTCTGACAACAGGTAGAAATCTCGCCATAATTATAGCCAAAGCACCATGTTTTTCGAAAAAGTCATGAGCCTGGTACAGATATTTTTTCTTGAATAAGAAGGTATCCTGTTTTTTATATAATGCAGGACCGGCTTTTACGCCGAAATAATATCCAACTTCATTACCGACAATAGCAGCTAGAGCAACGGAAGTAGCAAGAATAGTTGTATCAAGCAGATCGCTCCCTGTGGAGCCAAAGGTCTCTTTGATAATTTCAACAGCATAAATTCCTGAAACAAACAGTAACGAGTCACCCGGTAAAAAAAATCCTACAAAAAGTCCCGTTTCAGCAAAAATAATAAACAGTATAAGCCAAAACCCACCCATTTTTATATAAAACTCTGGGTTTAATAAATCTTTCCAGCTATTGAAATCTTCCATACATATTGATAAGTAACAAAAATAAGTCTAAAAAGTCTGAATAGGAAATTAATTATAAGATTTTAACTAAAAAACTAAGATTATATCCTAGAGGTCGAGGTCATCATCGGAAACTGCCGTTCCATCAGCCATTAGAAATGCTTTTAGGAATGGAGTAAGATTTCCGTTCATCACCGAATCAACATCTGAAGTTTCATGTCCTGAACGTACATCTTTTACCAATTTGTAAGGATGCATTACGTAATTTCTGATCTGACTTCCCCACTCAATCTTCATCTTATTGGCTTCGATCTCGGTTCGAGCCTTTAAACGTTCTTCAAGCTCCATTTCATATAATCTGGAACGAAGCAACTGCATTGCTTTTTCTTTGTTCTGAAGCTGTGAACGTGATTCTGAGTTTTCAATGATAATTCCTGTTGGTGCATGACGAAGACGAACAGCTGTTTCCACTTTATTTACATTCTGTCCTCCTGCTCCTGAACTTCGCATGGTTTCAAATGAAATATCTGCGGGATTAATATTGATTTCAATAGTATCATCAACCAAAGGATATACATATACAGACACGAAACTTGTATGTCTTTTTGCATTACTGTCAAAAGGAGAAATTCTTACCAATCGATGAACACCGTTTTCCCCCTTAAGATATCCAAAAGCATATTCACCATCCATTTCCAGGGTTACCGTTTTCACACCTGCAACCTCCCCTTCCTGGTAATTGAGCTCACGGATCTTATAACCTTGCTTCTCTGCCCACATCGTATACATCCTCATCAACATGGCAGCCCAGTCACAACTTTCCGTGCCTCCTGCTCCTGCAGTGATTTGAATAACCGCAGAAAGTTCATCCCCTTCATTAGAAAGCATATTTTTAAACTCCAGATCTTCGATTTTCTCTACTAATTTTGGAAATGCCTCATCCAGTTCTTTTTCAGAATCTGGATCTTCTTTTGCAAATTCCATTAAAACCTGTAAATCTTCAAACTGAGTAGTGATCTCTTCATAATCTTCCACCCATCTTTTCTTAGAACGAAGCTGCCTTAAAAATACTTCAGCTTCTTTCGGTTGATCCCAAAATTCAGGAGCTGCCGTTTTCTCATCATCATTGGAAATTTCTATTTTTTTCTTTTCAATCTGAAGGTATCTGTGTAGATCTTCAATTCTCGACTGAACATCTTTTATATGGTCGTTGTTAATCACGAAATTTTCTTTTTGCAAAAATAAGGATAAAAGTTTTAGGAATAGTTATAGGTGATGAGTTATAAGAGATGAGTAATTAGAATATCTACATCTTATTATATCATTTAATCATATCTGCTACAATCTCACCAATTTTCGGAGCAAGTGCCACCCCCATTCCAGACAATCTTACAGCGCAAAATTGCCTTTCTGAAAGTTGCTTCACAATCGGAGTTTTTTCGGAACCCATTGCCATGATCCCAGACCAGCGAAGAGCTATTCGAAATTCCTGATTGGGTAAGATCACTTCTCTTAAAAAGTTTTCAAGGTGAATCTGTAGGAATTCTGTGGTTTGAAAATCAGTTGTTTCTTCAGTTTTAAAATCTTGATTTCTCCCCCCACCCAATAAAATTCTATCTGCCAGGTTTCTGAAATAATAAAACCCTTCATCGCAGTGGAAAGTTCCTTTTAATTTCAAATTTTCAATAGGTTCTGTTAGCAAAATCTGACCACGTGCCGGAATAATTTCTTCATTCTCTAAAAATTTCGAACTAAAAGCGTTGGTACAGTATATAATTTGATGAGCCTGAATAGATAATTCATCTGATAATTGAATCAGAATCACATCAGCATTTTCATCAACATTTGTTACTTCTGTTCCAAAAAGGAACTCCACTTTAAGTTCATAACATTTTTCAAGTAGCTTATGCAGAAGTTTTCCAGAGTGTAAACTTCCTTCACATGGATTCTCAATGAGAAAATTAGATTTCCCTAATCCAAAATCCTGTATTTTATTTTGTTGTAAAGAATAGGTATTTGGGATTCCGGTAATACATGTAAGATTTTCATTCACCTCATCCAATTTTTGCAAAGGATGATCATTATTCAATATTTCATATCCCCCACTCAGTTCGAAATCAATTTCTGAACTCTTAAAATAAGTCTGAATTTTCTGAAGTCCCTCAAACCTCATTTTAACTAATTCCAAGGTCTTATTCCAACCCATCTTTTCCTGATCTGCAATAATCTCCGTTAGACTTCCAAAACAGGCAAAACCTGCATTTCTCGTCGAAGCTCCCAAAGGAATAGAATTCCTTTCAAGAATCAAAACAGATCGTTCGGGATATTTTTCTTTAATAGAAATAGCTGTCCATAATCCGGTGAAACCAGCACCAATAATGATGACATCTCTTTTTCTATAAAAAGTTTCAAGTTCCCAAATGCTAGAATTGATCATATGGTGGATAATTATCGTTGATAAATAATGAATTATTAAAACATATCCAAAGACTGACGATTAAAATGACTATCCTTTGTCTTTTCCGTTTCCTTCTTCCCCATTATGATGAAAACCGATCTCTCTGGTTGGTTCTTCCACTACTTTATAAGTTTCAAGTTCGGTTCTTAAAGATTTTATTCTGTACTGAAAATCATCGAAATTATTGATAATAGCATCATTTAAAAATCGTTCAACTTGCTCTAAATATTCTTCTGTAAGTTTACCAGCTGCATCTCTCAGAGCTCCACTTAAAAGAGTCTGATCAATAATAAGCTTTTCATTCTTTGTTCGTTGGTATAGATTTTTGATTCTTTTTTTCAGACTCTGTGTAAAATCCATTAACATGGTATTGCTAAAGGCTTTCATTTTAGAAGCACTCTCATTCCAGAAAGGGATTTTATCTGCTTTGTTATTTTTAAGGATCTTATACAATAAGGAATCACTTTCCAATCCTTTTGTCATCCCATACAGAATAATTTCTGAACGCTCTGCTGCATTGGGTGGAAATACTGGGATCATCACATCAAATCTCCCCGGAGCCAATATCTCTTCATCAATTTCAGAAACAGAATTAGCTGATCCTACCATCAGAATATCTTCTTTTTGGAACTTTCCTATATAATGGAGAATAATTTCCTGGGTTTCCAGATTACAGGAAGCTACATTATTTTCCGCACTCCTTTCCATCATGATATCATCAAAATCATCCATAAAAAGAAGCACCTTATCTTCTTTCATCATATTCATGAGAAAATCATTGAAGTTGGTTTTATTCCCATCTATTAAAGAAGTTCCCAGATAATGTTTTTTAACTTCCTTAAACTTATAGCTGATAATTTCGGCAATTTTATTCGCCCAGAAAATCTTACCGCTTCCCGGAGGTCCATAAAGAATAATTCCTGCAGGCTTATTAATCCCCCAGTCCTTAATCTGTTGTTTATTTAAAAAAGGTTCTAAAACACTAGATATATAAAAAAATAAATCACGATAGCCTATAAAATCACGATGCTGAAGACTCGTCTTCTGTCCAAAGTAATCATATACAAACTGATAGTTTCCACCCAATTTATTATCAATTCCATAACTTGAAATCGAAGAACGGAATAATCCGTTATCAAAAATATTAGGCGTGGTATCCTGTATTGCTTTTTCTATCTTTTCCTTAGGTTGGTTGATGGTTTCAGCAATCTGTTCGAGTGTCTTATTCTTATCCAGATCTTTTTCATAGCGTCTTAAAAAATCTATGTTTTCCCGGGCAAATTTTTCAAAATCCTGTTTGATCTCAAAATTAGTACTCATACACACTCCTAATTCCAGATCAAAATCCTGTATAAATTGTTTGATCGCTTCTGCGGAAATATTTAATTCTTTGGCAAGTTCAATTAACTTCATATTCACGAATTGTACGATCAAATTTAATATTTTAATCTCATAAAATATCAGACAATTTGACTAAATATTGTAACATTTTGTTTAAAACTAAGACTACTACTATGTAAAACAAATTACATGGAAAAAGTTTTGTCAGTAAAGAATTTAACTAAAAAATTCAAGAGAGTCGTAGTAAACAATATCTCATTTGATGTAGAAAGAGGTAATGTTTATGGCCTTCTGGGCCCCAATGGAAGTGGAAAATCCACTACATTCGGAATGTTGCTTTCAACCATAAATCCCACAAGTGGCGACTGGTATTGGTTTGGAAAAAAAGGCACTGATTCAGATACTTTAAAAAAAATAGGTGCGATTATCGAACAGCCTAATTTTTATCCTTATCTGAGTGCTGAAACGAACTTAAAGATCGTTGCCGAAATCAAGGGCGCTCCTTACGAAAGGATAGATGAAGTTTTAAAGACCGTTCATCTTTTCGAAAGAAAAAAAGATACTTTTAAAACCTTTTCCCTGGGAATGAAACAACGTCTGGCTATAGCTTCAGCGATGTTAAATAATCCTGAGGTCATGATCTTAGATGAACCTACCAACGGACTCGATCCTGAAGGTATCATTCAGATCAGGGATATCATCTCCAGTATTGCCAAACAAGGTATTACCATTATTATTGCAAGCCATCTTCTGGATGAGATTGAAAAAATATGCAGTCATGTGATTGTTTTAAAAGAGGGAAATTCAATTTATAGCGGAAGAGTAGATGAAATTACAAGTAACAAAGGCTTTTTCGAATTGAAAGCTGACAACAATACCGCATTATTAAATGCCTTAGAAGAGCTTCAATGGTTTACTTCTGTAACCCTGGAAAATGATATCATAAAAGCTCAGATTCGTGAAGACGCTTCTATCTCTGCTTCTAATTTAAATCAAAAATTAGCAGAAAAAGGTATTTTCTTGTCTCACTTATCTAAGAAAAAACTATCTCTTGAAACTCAATTCCTTGAACTTGTAAAAAACACCAATACCAATGCTTAAATTACTAAAACTCGAGTACTACAAAAACCTGAATTACAGACCATTCAAGGTTTTTACGATATTATATTTTGCGATACTGGTGGCACTCCTTTTTATTGGATTAGTAGATCTGGATGTTTTTGGAGCGACCATCAATTTAAAAGAACAGGGAATTTATAACTTCCCGGAGATCTGGAATTTTACCACATGGATCGTAGCATTATTAAAGATCTTCCTGGGTCTGATCATTGTATTTTCGATCTCTCAGGAATTCAGTAACAGAATGTTCAAGCAAAATACCATTGATGGATTAAGCAGAAAGGAATTTATTGCCTCTAAACTCTTAACGATAAGTGTTTTCACTATTGTTTCAACCGTTATTGTCTTTATTATTACACTTCTTTTAGGAGAAAGTTATTCTAAGGTGACCGGCTCTGAAATGGTTTTTAAGGAAATGTTCTTTATTGGAAACTATTTTGTTAAACTCTTTACTTTTTTCTGCTTCCTGATGTTTCTTTCCATACTACTGAGAAAATCGATGTTTGTATTCCTTGGCTTCTTTGTGTATTGGATCGGAGAGGGAATATTAACAGCCATCGAAGTATTTTTAAAGGTTCGCGGTACACAGGAACTGGAAAGAATGAAAATCCTGAAAGACGATTTCTTCTTTACTCACCTTTTACCATTAGACAGTATGTCCAACCTTATTCCTAATCCCATGATGAGGCTAAATATGGCAAAAATGATGGGATTAAAGTATGAGTTTACCTATCCTACAGAAAGCTTAATTGCTTGTATCGTTTGGAGTGGGATCTTTATTTTCGGTTCTTACTGGATCTTACGAAAGAGAGACTGGTAGTTTTTTTAATTAAAAGATTTAAAATTAAAATATTAAAAGTGGTTCATTTTTTGAATCACTTTTTCTTATTAAAATTCCCCCTTATCAACAATGATGAAACTGATTCTGAGTATACTTCTGGCAACATCCATAGGTATTTCATGTTCAAAAAAAACAGAGCCCATTATTCCAAATCCTGCAATCAATACAGCAAAACCACCTATCGCTGATGATGAAAAAACAGATAGAAAGGCTCAAGAAGCTCAATTATTCTGTAAGAAAAATAACTTTAATACAGACTTTTGTATTTTAATAGACATGAGTTTACATTCTGGTTTAAACAGATTTTTCGTGTATGATTTTAATCAAAAAAAAGTCACTCAGAAGTATTTGGTTGGTCATGGGTGTGGAAATAACTCGTGGAGTTCGGATGAATCAAAAGACAATCCGACTTTTAGCAATGAGGACGGAAGTCATCTTTCTTCATTGGGAAAATACAGAATCGGAGAAAGAGGAAGCAGTGAATGGGGAATTAATATCAAGTACTTAATGCATGGATTAGATGAAACTAATGATAATGCATTGAAAAGAACAATCGTTTTCCACTCCTGGAATAAAATGAGTAATAAAGAAATATATCCCAATGGCTCTCCTGAGGGATGGGGATGTCCAACGGTGTCTAATGATGCCCTAAGAGCAATAGATCCTTTACTGAAAAATTCTTCCAAACCAGTTTTGATGTGGATCTATAATTAAAACATTTCATCAATCAATCTTTGACAATTTTTCTCTAATTTTATCAAAATGCCAGTCTTGAAGAAAATATATTATGTTCCCGGATTGATAAGCGCTATTCTTATTCCGCTTTTGTTTTGGTACTATGCGAGTACTCGGATTGATAAAACAGTAATCAATGTAATAGATGTTTGGTTACCATCTAAAATAGGAAACGAAAACAGTGGTGAAATGGGACGTTTCATACCTCCTAAAAACTGGACTTATAAAAAGTTAATTGTTCCCCCCAATAGAGCTAAAAAGAATTCAAATCTTTATGTTTCAGAAATAAAGAAACTCAAAGAAAGAAATGAAAAAGAAACCGGAATCGAATTTGTATTAAATAAAAAGAACTCTTATGGCGATTTCGTTTCTCTCTTAAATGATTTGAGTGTTGCAAAGGTGGACACTTACGGTTTTGATCTCAATGACACCGGACACCTCTTTGTTTCATACACCTCGCCTATTACTAAAAGTCCAATAGAAGAATGTTATTTATGCAACGATCATATAATAAGTGTAGACCCCAATGATCAGAAAGGTTGGAACTTTAATCTGGATTTCATACGTGAAATAAATATTGAATTTTTCTTTAACAATATGGCGAAGCTTCCAAAAAATGCATATTATATCATTTTCGGCTTTTTACTATTTTTAAATATCTCAATGTTGAGTATTAAAGAAAATTTTCAAATCAACAGAAAAGTATTGATATGAAAAAGATATATTATGTTCCCGGATTAATAAGCGCTGCTCTCATTCCGCTTTTGTTTTGGTATTATGGAAATCAAAAGTTTGAAGAAATTAACCTCAATGTTATTGATATTGGCCTTCCTGTCAAGGCCAAATCGGGAGATGAAAATAATAGAGCTTCTTTCGAATCGATAAGAAATTGGAATTATAAAAAAATAAGAGTACTTCCAAATACTGCAAAGGAAAATTCAAAATTGTATGTATCGGAAATTCAAAACCTTAAGAAAAGGAATGAAAAAGAAACAGGAATTGAGTTTATTCTGGACGATCATAATACATATGGAGATTTCGCTTCTTTACTTAATGACATGCATATTACAAAAAATGAAGAATATGCTTTAGACCTAAATAAAACAGGACACTTTTTCGCTATTCATACCTACATAAACCCAGAAAAAGAAGAATGCTTTTTATGTGGTGATGTTATCGCAATTCCAATTGATTCAGGAGTAGAAAATAATTGGGAAGCTTACTTAAAATATATAGAACCGAAAGGTTATGATAAGTTTACTGATATCTTAATAAAACTTCCCAAACAAACTTTCCTGCTTATTTTTGGATTTTTAATCTTACTTCATATGTCGATGTTAAGTTTTAAAGAAAATTTTCAAATCAACAGGAATCCCTTCAAGTACGTAAATTGAGCTAAAGTAATCGACTAACCGTGTCATTCCGTAGGAATCTAAATCAACTATTTTAAATTAAAAAAAGATTCCTCACTATGCTCTGTTCCGAATGACACAAAAATAAAAAAGGCTGCTTTTCAGCAACCTTTTGTCAATTATTTTTTATCCAGTAAAGGAAGATATTCACCATATCCTTTTTTCTGCATTTCATCTTTGGGAATGAATTTTAATGAAGCACTGTTGATACAGTAACGTAATCCTCCTTTGTCTGCAGGCCCATCTGTGAAAACATGTCCGAGGTGAGCATCCCCTGTTTTACTTCTAACTTCAACTCTGGTCATTCCTACAGATTTGTCTATTTTCTCATCAATTACATTTTTAGTAATTGGTTTGGAAAAACTTGGCCATCCACAACCAGATTCAAATTTATCTGTTGAGATAAACAACGGTTCCCCTGTTGTAATATCTACATAAATCCCTTCACGAAACTCTTTATCGTATTCATTTTGAAAAGGTCTTTCAGTAGCATTTTCTTGCGTTACGCTGTATTGTTCAGCAGTAAGTTTTTCTTTTAAAACCTTTTTATCCTGTTTTTGATATTTAGCTTTTGGAAGTGGATTCGCGTTTTTAGCCATTTCAAAAAGTCCTGGCTCTATATGGCAATATCCCCCTGGGTTTTTATCCAAATAATCCTGATGATAATCCTCTGCCTTATAGAAATTTTTCAATGGAATTGTTTCTACTACAACGGGTTTATTATAACTCTTAGCTAGCTTTTGCACCTCTTCTTTTATAATGGCTTCTGTAGCCTTATCAGTAGAATAAATCCCCGTTCTGTATTGGTCTCCCCTATCGTTTCCTTGTTGGTTTAAACTTGTAGGATCGATGGTTTTGAAATATAGGTCAATTAATAGTTTTAAATCCACTTGCTCAGGATCATACTTCACTTTTACCGTTTCTGCAAAACCTGTAGAATGACTTACTACTTCTTCATAGGTAGGATTTGTTTTGTTTCCGTTGGCATAACCAACTTCCGTTCCTACAACTCCACGAATTTGTTGAAAAAAATGCTCTGTTCCCCAGAAACATCCACCTGCAAAATAAACTTCTTTTACATTTTTACTATCCATAATGGTCTCATTTTCTTTTTTTACTTCTGTGGATTTCTTTGAATCTCCACAACTTCTTGCAAATACTGCAATACCCAGAATAATTCCGAGTAATATTAATATACTTTTCATTTTTATCTTTTTATTCACTATTTATTTTTTTGAAATATCATCAATCCAAATCCCAAAAACATTAGGTCTTTCAGAATGAAAAAATCCGTTATTGGTATTCCATCCACTACTTTCCATATTCCCGGTGTTGTAAATAAATAACTTAAGGTAACCAGAAAAGTAATGATCATACCTATTCCTGCATATCGTCTTAGAAATACAAATTTCGCACTAAATATCAGTAATAATGCAATGATAATTTCTATCGCTCCGATAGCATTTGACACCGTTTGTACACTTGCTATTTTATATACGAAAAAGGTGAGGAAATGGTTTTCGACTAAGCTTTTTATTCCCTGCGCTTCGGTAGGAGTGAATTTGAAAATTCCTATCCATAGTAGGATAAGCGCTGCTCCGAAAAGTGAAATGTAATAACCAAGTTTATACGTCGGTTGTTCCTTGGTCAGTACTTGTGATGTTCCGTTCATATTTTTAAGATTTTGAATATATACTTTATTATTTTCAAAAGTATAGTCGGAACAGCTTCAAAATCCTGACAGAATTTTTATTAAAAATTTATCTTTTTAATCACATCATTCTTAAATCCTTGAATATCAGAATCATTTATTTTATCATTTTCCTTTTGTACAAAAGTTTTTTTCATAATCTCATCAAGGATCTCCAGCTTTTTTTGATAAGCCCTGCACCATTTACAAATTCTAAGATGCATAGAAAGCTTCCGATCCTCTTTCTGGGAAATGGATCCGGCGTTTCTCTTTTCCATAAGCAATGTGGCCGTGCTGCATGGAAGGAATATCAAATGAATAAATTTTTTCAACATTTTTAAATACTTTATGATTTTGCAAACCAATTAAAATCCAGACATTCTCGCAGCTGCATTCTACTTCTTTGTAAAATCTTCCATAAGTTAGTCGTAGAAATATCTAATTCCTGACTCACATCCGGTGCTTTTTTTTCTTGAAGATAATACATTTTTAATGGAATCTTCCATCTGGAGGGCAGTTCTTCAATACAATTTTCCAAAGTTTTATTAAAGTCCTGATCATCCAAAAGTTCGGATTCCCTGTTTGAAACATTCCAATCGTTCAGTACATCACTATTTTTCCACGAACCGGTATCATCGAAAAAATGATCAAGCTTAATTTCAGGTTCTGACTTATATTTCTTGCGATAAAAATCAGCAACTTTTCTTTGAAGAATCGCATTCAGCCATGTAAGTGGCTGGCTTTTTCCTTCAAATGAATCATAGGATGACAACGCCGAAAGAAAAACTTCCTGAACTACATCCTTCGCATCATCTTTGTCTGAAAGCAGATACATTGCTCTTTTCAAAAGAGATTCTGAGTATTTTTCAACCCAGTTTTTCAGCGCTTCATTTTTTGTCATAGTAATCTTTATCTTTCCAGATACTAACGAAGATAATAAGTTAAATGTAAAGACACAAAGTTTTATTAGGATAAAGATTCTTCGTGTCTTTTTGATCGACACAAAATCGGAAGCACAACTATTTTTTAATACACCCAAACTACACTATCAAATATTTGGTAGAAAATCACTCAAAAATCTTAAATTTGCATCTTATCATAAAAAAGCAAAGCAATACATATACTTATGACATCACAAGAGATACGTCAAAAATTTTTAGATTATTTTAAAAGTAAAGACCACCTTATCGTTCCTTCAGCACCTATTGTGTTGAAAGACGACCCTACACTCATGTTCTCTAATTCGGGAATGACTCAATTCAAGGATTTTTTCCTGGGTTATAAAGTACCTACAGCCCCTAGAATTGCCGATACTCAAAAATGTTTGAGGGTTTCAGGGAAACACAATGATCTGGATGATGTAGGTAGAGATACCTACCACCATACCATGTTTGAAATGTTAGGAAACTGGTCTTTTGGTGATTATTTTAAAAAAGATGCTATTGCTTTTGCCTGGGAATTGTTGACTGGAGTTTATGGAATTCCTAAAGAAAATTTATATGTAACTATTTTTGAAGGTGATGCTTCTGAAAATCTTGAAAGAGATCAGGATGCTTATGACTTCTGGAAATCTCACATTTCTGAAGATAGAATTATCAATGGAAATAAAAAAGATAATTTCTGGGAAATGGGTGAAAGTGGACCATGCGGACCATGTTCAGAAATCCATGTTGACCTTAGAACACCTGAAGAAAAAGCGAGAGTTTCAGGACTGGAATTAGTAAATAATGACCACCCGCAGGTTGTTGAGGTCTGGAATCTGGTTTTCATGGAATTCAACAGGAAAGCGGATAAAAGCTTAGAAAAACTCCCACAACAGCATGTTGATACGGGAATGGGATTTGAGCGTCTTTGTATGGCATTACAGGGGAAATCTTCCAACTATGATACAGACGTTTTCACTCCGCTTATTGCTAAAGTTGAAGAACTTTCAGGCAAGAAGTATACGGGAATTTTAGAAGACGAAAAAGATATTGCTATCCGTGTGGTGGTAGATCACATCAGAGCCGTTTCTTTTGCTATTGCAGACGGACAATTACCTTCAAACGGAGGTGCTGGATATGTGATCAGAAGAATTTTAAGAAGAGCGATTTCTTATTCTTATCGATTTTTAGGAATGAAAGAACCTTTCCTTTTCGAATTGGTTTCGGTACTTAAAGATCAGATGGGACCTTATTTCCCTGAATTGGAGAAACAAGGAAATCTGGTTACCGAAGTAATTAAAAGTGAGGAAGAATCATTCTTAAAAACCATTGAAAGTGGTCTGGTAAGAGTTGAAAGATTGATTCAGCAAACTATCGCTGACAATTCAAAGGTATTACCTTCCGTTGAGGTTTTTGAATTGTACGACACTTATGGTTTTCCTGACGATTTAACAAGAATTATCGCTGAAGAAAAAGGGCTGACTATTGATGAGGAAGGATTTAAAGCTGAAATGGCAAAACAAAAGCAACGTTCTAAAAAAGACTCTGCTTCTAAGGTTTACGATTGGGTAGTTTTGGAAGAAAAGCCTGAAACTTTTGTTGGATACGACGAGCTTGAAGCTGAAACTTATATAACAAGATACCGAAAAGTTGAAAACAAGGATGGCGAATTCTATCAGGTTGTTTTAAGCAACTCGCCTTTTTATCCTGAAGGAGGTGGACAAATCGGCGATAAAGGTGTTTTAGAAAACGCTACAGAAAGTTTTGAAGTATTAGAAACGAAAAAGGAAAATGGATTGATCATTTCACTGATCAACGGTCTTCCAAAAGATGCCGGAGCGGTTTTTTATGCTAAGGTAAATGCTACAGAGAGAAAAAATTCTCAGGCAAACCATTCTGTTACTCACCTTTTGCATGAAGCTCTCAGAGAAGTTTTGGGAACTCACGTAGAACAAAAAGGCTCTTATGTAGGACCCGATTATTTGCGTTTTGACTTCTCTCATTTCAACAAGATGACAGAAGAAGAATTGGCTGTAATAGAAGAAAAAGTAAATCAAAAGATCAAAGACAGCATTGCTTTACAGGAGTTTAGAAATATTCCTATCCAGGAAGCGATTGACAAAGGAGCGATGGCTTTATTTGGTGAAAAGTATGGTGACAGCGTGAGAATGATCCAGTTTGGAAGTTCAAAGGAACTATGTGGTGGAACTCACGTTAAGAATACGAGTGAAATTGGTCATTTCAAGATTACTTCTGAAAATTCTGCAGCTGCAGGGATCAGGAGAATTGAAGCGATATCTGGAGATAAATCTGCTGAATATTTTAAAAATCTGGAGCAACAGATTACAGAACTTTCTCAATTATTAAAATCGAAAGATGTTGTAAGATCTATCGAAAAGTTAATCGAAGAAAATACGTCTCTGAAATCTGAAGTTGAATCATTGAAGAAAGAGAAAGCTAAAGGGGAGATTGGTGATTGGAAAAGTGCTTATGAACAGAAAGGAGATAAGCAATTATTGGTTAAGAAAACTTCGTTAGATGCGGGTTCAGTAAAAGATATTGTTTTCCAGCTGAAAAAAGAGATCCCAACTTCTGTAACGATCGTTCTTTCCAATGCTGATGATAAACCGATGATCACTGTAGGTGTTTCTGATGACCTGGCTGCTCATTATCAGGCTGGAGCTATCGTAAAAGAATTAGCTAAAGAGATCCAAGGCGGAGGTGGCGGAAACCCTGGTTTTGCTACGGCTGGTGGGAAAAATCTTGATGGTTTAGAAAATGCTTATCAAAAAGCTTTGAATATTTAATTTTACAATTAAAATCAAAATATAATAAAGCAGCTGTTTTTTAACAGCTGCTTTATTTTTGACCGAATATTATTTTCTTACATCATTTTGTAACTTTTTTTCAATCGCGTTGTCTTATCTATAAAAAGCTAATGGCAAAATTTTCATCTCTATTATTTTTATTTTTTACGGTATTAATTTTCGGTCAGACACAATTGAAGGTATTTGGTAAAACCAATAATAAGCCTATTCAAAATGCGGCGGTCTATTGTGATGATAATCTCCTTGGAAAAACCAATCATGAAGGCTTATTATCTTTTAAAACAAAATGTAAAAAAGTAGAAATTCTAGCCAGCAATTTTGAAGATGCTACGGTTGACGTAAAAAAAACGATGGAGATATCACTTCAGCCTTTGTCTGAAAAAATGGACAATATCGACAGGGTTGTTATTAATGATAAAAGTGATCCGAGAGCACTAAAAATACTGGATGAAGTTAATAAGAGAGCTAAAGATAATACTCCGAAGTCTTTAGATTCTTACAGTTTTAAATCATATAGTAAATCTTCTATTGATGTCGATAGAGACTCCGTCGAAACCTTTAAAAATTTCTTAGCGATAAGAAAAGATTCTCTTTCCAAGGTAGATCATAAGAATTTTAAACAGAAAGAAGGTCAGAAGAAAGATTCGCTGATTAACGAAGATTTCCTTAATGCATCCCAGGAAAGTCAGATGTTCCTTTGGGAAAAAGCTACAGAATACAAATATTCTAAGAAGTTTGGCGAAAAAACCAATATTATAGACAACAGAATGTCAGGGTTTAAAAATCCAATTTATGAAGCATTGGCAATTAATATTTCGAACTTAGACAGAACCCCGAGACAACTGAGACCGGAAAACAGGGAATTGTTTAATTTTTATCTTTCTGACACTTTACAGCTTGATGGAAGAAAAACCTATGTCATCAAATTCAAAGAAATTACTGATAAGAAAAAACAGAATCCAAGAAAATTCAACGGAAAAATATATGTAGATGCGGAAAGTTTTGCATTAAAAAAGTTTGAAAGTGTTAATAAAAAACAGAACGAAGGAAACATCGTTTCTGTCTGGAAACCGATTAATAACAAATGGTTTTTAGATTATGAAGACATTAAATTAAAAATGAGCAGCCAAAGCTTTAATACGTCTAAAAAAGACAGTTTAAAAGAAGGAGAAAAGGTAAAATATAACAAAAAGAGATTTGGCAGCTATCTGTATGTAAAAAACCGATTTTTTGATTTTGAAATCAACGAAGCGCAGAAAGCATCCGACTTCAAAGGCTACTCTCTTGAAATGAAAAGTTCCGATGGAAGTTTGCTTCAGAAATACAGAACCGACAGTCTTACTACAAGAGAAAGTGCTACCTATGCTAAAATCGATAGTTTTGTTCAAAAGCATGATTTTGAAAAGAAACTAGGTTTTTTAACACAGTTAATGAGAGGAAATCTGCGTTACAAAATGATTGATTTTGATCTTACTAAATTTTTGAGTTATGACAAGTACCAGGGTTTACGTTTGGGAGCAGGTCTAAAACTCAACGAAAAATTCAACAAAACATTTTCTCCTGATGGATATGTCGGATATGGTTTTAAAGATCACCACTGGAAATATGGATTAGGCCTGGATGTGAAATTATCCCACAAAAGGACATCTGTTTTCCGTATTGATTATGTAGATGATGTCTTTGCAGCGGGTAGATTTAGCAACAATATGTGGGATATGATGATGAAAGTTTCAGATATCAATTTAGATCTTCATAACGAAACTTTTTATAAAAGCCAAAAATGGGGAGCTTCATTTCTTTATGATATTTCAAATTCATTAAGCATGAAAATTGCTGTAAATAAAGAAAAACAACAGGCTCTTTTCGACTATCAGTATAAAAATCTGGGTAATAGCTTTGACAATGTAAGTACAACATTATCTTTAAAATATGCTCCCAACGACAAAAACATCATGACTCCCAGTGGAAAATACACCTATGAAAAAAGTTACCCTCAGTTTTTTGTAAATTATGAAAAAGGATTTGATGCTTTAGGTGGAGATCTGGATTATCACCGGTTAGACGCGTTGATTATTCACCAGTTCAGATCTAAATTAGGATATACCAACATTAAACTTTTCGGGGGAATATCCTCGGGAACTGCTCCTATCTGGAAGAATTTTGAAATAGCCGGGCAAAAAGATCAAAATTCTGACAAGTGGTATTCAAATATTAATACTCCATCTAATTTAGGATTTACAACAATGCCTTCAGGGACTTTCTTTGCGGATAAATTTGTTGCATTTAAAATTTCCCAATATCTGCCATTCCGATTCAAAACTTTAGGTACAAAGTATTCCAACATAGAAATTGAATATCAATCTGCTATAGGAAACTTTAAAAACAGAGGTGACCATCAGTTTGATTTTCAGGTACTCGATCATTATTATCAGGAAGTTGGATTTATCTGGAACAGATTTTTGGGCACAAGTTTCGGTGTAGGACTATCCTACAGATTAGGACATTATCAAACATCTCAATTTAAAGACAACTTTGGCATAAAGATAAAATTAAGTATCCTTTAAAATATTTAAATAGCAATATTTTATAGATAATAATAAAAACTCCCAAAAATTTTGGGAGTTTTTATTTTGCTATAACCTGTATAATATTATTTAGTTGCATTTCTACTAAAACAGTCCTGTAAATCAAGATGAAAATTATATTAATAACTATAACAAAACTTTTTCGGAACAAGAAATATCATTAATTTTGGATTACATTTATTTCATGAAAAGGGTTCTATTTATTATATTTTTCTGGACGTTTATTTTTGGTTACTCACAATCAAAAATCCAGGTCATAGACGAAGTAGACAAACTCCCTATTTCCAATGCAAAAGTATTTTGTGACAATAAGCTTCTGGGAGAAACAGACTCAAAGGGTACCTTTGAATTTAAAACTAAATGCAAGAGTGTCGAAATTCAGGCAAATCACTACCAGAATGAGATTGCTTTGGTAGAAGATCGTATGCAGGTTTCACTTCTTAAAACTTCTTCAAAAACTACGGCTATTGAAACCGTTATTCTACAAGACAAGAGTGATCCGAGAGCATTGGAAATCCTTAATAAGGTCAATAAATATTTCAAAGACAATTCTCCGAAAAGTCTAAGTTCCTATGCTTACAAATCCTACGAGAAGGTCTCTTTGGATATTGATGAAGACAGCATTTCTCAGTTTAATGAATTTTTTAATGACACCAATTTTTTTAAAAAGAAAAGGGAGAAAGATTCATTGAACAACATTTCTGCAAGAAAGATATTCTCAAAAAGCAAACTGTTCCTTTGGGAAAGGGCTCAGGAATTTATGTATTCAAAAAAATATGGGGAGAAGATCAATATTCTGGATAACAGGATCTCAGGGCTTAAGCAACCTATTTATGAAATGATCGCCCTACAACAAAGTAACAGGGACCGCATTCCGAATCAGATCAAACAGGAAAACAGAGGTTTATACAGGTATTTTCTTACTGATACGATCGAATTGGATGGCAGAAAGAATTTTGTGATCCGTTTTCGTGAAGTGAATTATAAAAAATCGGATAAAAAGCGAAAGTATAACGGAGCAATTTATGTAGATACCGAAACATATGGTATTAAGAAAATTGAAAATATCAGTAAAAATAAAAACGATGGGATTATTACGAGTACATGGGTCTTCTATAATAACAAGTGGTTTTTAGCTCATGAAAAGGTAAAACTTCGAATGAGTAAAATGGCGATGAAAGATGAAGGTAAAGAAAATGATGATAATGATTCCCTCAAAAAATCTAAAAATAGTTTTGGAACGTATGCTTTTCTGACTTCAAAATATTTCGACTTCAACTCTCCTATTGAGGAAAATTCCAAAGATTTTAAAGGTTATACTTTCTCTGTAAAAAATTCTGACGGAACATCATTGGATCAATACAGGACAGATTCTTTAACAGAACGGGAAAGAAATACTTATACGACGATAGACAGCCTGGGGAAAATTTATAATATCGATAACAAAGCGAAAATACTAACAGGACTTATCAATGGGCAAATTAGAGTTGGTATTGTTGATTTTGCGGTGGACGAAATTGTAAATTATAACTTGTATGAAGGTTTCAGACTGGGCTTAAAAGCTAAATTGAACGAAACTTTTAATCCTTATTTTTCTCCGGATTATTATTTTGCCTATGGATTCAAGGATGATAAATGGAAATACGGAATTGGTCTTGATATGAAGACCACATTGGAAAAAAACTCATTTTTCAGAATTGAATACTACAATGATGTAACAGCCTCTGGCGAATTCTACAGAAGGCTCTGGAATTTCAAAATGAGAATGATGAATTACGGGAACAACCTTAATAATGACAGGTATTATCATTTTAGAGGAGCTTCCCTATCTTACTTAAATGACGTCACCAATGGTCTTACCCTGGTTTTTGCCGCGAGAAGAAATTTTGAGCAGGCCATGTTCGATTATCAATTCAGAAATAGCGGTTCCTCGTTTGAAAATTTCAATACTTTATTTACCTTAAAGTTTTCTCCGAATTCCACGAATATTATGACGCCTCAAGGCAAATCTATTATCGATCAGAAATATCCTGAACTTTATTTTAATTATGAACAGAGTTATAAAGTTTTAGGTGGTGACTTCAATTACACCCGTTTTGATGCGCTTTTTGTTCACAACTTTAAAACTGTTTTAGGAACAACTGGCGTAAGGTTATATGGTGGATTGGTTTTGGGAGAAGCTCCGATCTGGAAAAATTTCACCATGAATGGTCTTGCCTCTCCGAGCAGAGATATCAATTTTAACCTTACTTCATATCTGGGCTTTGCCACATTGGAAGGTGGAAAATATTACAACGATAAATTTATTGCCTATTACTTTACCCATAAACTTCCGTTTTATTTAAAAAGTATCGGACAAAATGTTTCCAGTTTCGACTTTGTATTAAGAGGAACTATCGGAGATATGAAACATCCTGAATATCATGATTTCAGATTCAAAAAGCTGGACCATTTGTATCAGGAAGTAGGTTTGGAATGGAATAACTTCCTTTCGAGTTATTTTAATTTAGGAGTATTTTATAGAGTTGGATATTATACAACTTCCAATTTTAAGCAAAATTTTGCGGTACAGTTTAAATTAAAGCTATTGGAATTTTAATAATTAAGACATGAAAAAAATAGAAATAAAAGCAGACGATTTTTTTGAGTTATTACGATTAAAAGACGTTTCTATGTGGGAGATATTCTTACAAATGATCGATGGAGAAGAAAAAGAAATCATTTTTATCGACCGTGAAGAAAAGGTCTTATTTAACTATATTCTACCTGCAGAAAAAGAGAAACTGGAAGAGGACAGAAAAGAATTTTCGAAGCAGTTTTCTGAGAAATTATCCAATCTGAATTAACATTAAAAGTTATGAATAAGAACTATCTTCTTTCACTGTTGGGTTTATTTATCATCAGTTTCACAAACGGCCAGAATTACAAAAAACCTTTGGTATCAGCTATTAAAGAGTCGGATATTAAAAAAGATATGTACGAAATGGCTGCTGACCAATTTTGGGGACGTGAGGCAGGAACTTTAAATGAGCTTAAAGTTTCGATGTGGCTTGCTGACAAAGCTAAAGAGGCAGGAATGGCTCCTGCGGGTGACAATGGAACTTTTTTCCAGTATTTTGATATGTACAGACATCAGGTCATTCCTCAAAGTACTGTAAAAATAGGTAACACGACTTTAAAATTATGGAAAGATTTCCTCGTTGCTGAACCCGTAAATGCTAATTTGGATACTGATATTGTATATGCCGGAAATACAGAACCTGAAGATTTATCAAAACTCGATCTTAAGGGTAAAGTTCTTGCTGTAAATGCATCTGATAAAAATATTGAAAAGGAAATGACCCTTTTTGTAAGAAGGTATCCCGGATTTGTAAGAACAAAATATTACAACACAGCACTGAGCCTTGGTGCTAAAGCCATTATCTTCATCACTGATGATACTTCGGAAAAAAGTTGGGTAGAAATTCTTCCTCAAATGACGAGAGGTTCCTACGGAGTTGAGGGGTTGAGAGAAACCATCACTAATAATATTCCTGTTTTATGGATCAAAAGAGAAAATGCAAACTGGGTGAAAAACAACCCTAAGATCTCCATAAACCTGATCACTGAAACTTATAAATACCCTTCTGTTAATGTAATCGGGAAAATTGAAGGAACAGATCCTAAATTGAAAAATGAATATGTTTTAATGAGTGGACATCAGGATCATGATGGAATCAGGCATCCTGTAAAAAACGACACCATTTACAATGGCGCCGATGATAATGCCAGCACGTGTGTCGCTATATTAGCTATGGCAAGGGCTTATAAAAAACAACCTGGTAAGAGAAGTATTCTTTTTGTTTTCCATGGTGCCGAAGAAAGAGGTTTGCTGGGATCGAGATGGCATGCATCGCATCCTGTTGTTCCAAAAGAGCAGATTGTTGCTGTATTAAATGGTGATATGATCGGAAGAAACAGCCTTGAAGAAGCTGCTTTATTAGGCGGAAATGCTCCACACAAAAACTCTGAAGAATTGGTAAAAATGGCTGAAGATGCCAATAATGAAAGCACAAAATTCAGATATCTTAAAGACTGGGACTCTCCCAGCCATGCGGAATATTTCTATTTTAGGAGTGATCATCTTCCGTATGCTAAAGTTGGAATTCCGGCTATATTCTTTACGAGTGTTTTACATGATCAGTATCACACACCACAGGACGAATCGGAAAATATTAATTACAAAAAACTATATAAAATGACGGAATGGATGTACCGAACTTCTTGGAAAGTTGCCAATGAAACTGAACGCCCTAAGCTTATCCCAAATTTTACACTGGAAAGATAAAATACTGGCTTGAAAATAGAGCTTGAAAACTTTGCGCTGGATTTTTTTCAACGCAAAGTTTTTTTTATAACACCTTTTAAAATTCAAGCAATCATAAAAATCAAAGATTTTAAAAAAAAATTATGTATACTTCTTATGCATCATTCTGGTACTTAAAATAACTCAAGTGTTTAAAAACTTTTATGACTTTTGTGGTTTTATTTTTAACTATAGATCATTCAGATTTCGTCATTGCGAGCTAAAGGCGAAGCAATCCCTTACAATAACGGCTTCAATTTGTGAGAGATTGCTTCGTCGCTTCACTCCTCGCAATGACGACACTAAAATTCTGGCGCTTTTAAAAAAACTTTTGCACCTTTGCGATTAACCAAATCTTTTATCAGTAATTTCCATGCAAGAACACCTCCAGTGTTTTCTTTGCCTCCGCAACATCATGTACCCTGAGGATTTTGGCTCCCTGTCTTAAAACTTTTAAATGTAGTTTTTGTGTTTCTTCATTGATATCCAAAGGAGATTTTCCAAGTGGTTTATAAATAAAAGACTTTCTTGAAATACCAATTAACAGAGGGAATTTTCCAAATCCAAGAAATTCTACTTCATCAAGCATTTTCATTTGATCTGCTACCGTTTTCCCAAAACCAAAACCTGGATCCAAAAGAATATCTTTTACCCCTTTTTGTAAAAGTTCATTTGTCTTTTCACTAAAATATCTATTGACTTCCAATGTAATATCCTCAAATTTCTTTTTGTCATGCATTGTTTCATAAGAAGGATTTACGTGCATTAATAGATAAGGAAGTTGAGTTTCTGCCACGGTGTCGAACATCCTCCCATCAAACTGACCTCCTGAAATATCGTTGATCAAATCAATTCCTTCATTAAAGCCAAATTTTACGGTTTCAGAATAAAATGTGTCCAGTGAGATCAATGCTTCCGGAAATTCTTTTTTGATCTTAGAAATCAGGTTTCCTAATCTTTTAATCTCCTCATCACTACTAAGAAACTCTGCATTTGGACGAGTCGACTGAGGACCTATATCAATTAATTCTGCACCATCTTTTAGCAATTTCTCAGCATGTTCTAAAGCCGATTTTTCATTATTAAATTTCCCGCCATCAGAAAAAGAATCTGGAGTAAGATTTAAAATCCCCATAATCTTAGGGCTCGTTAAATCTATAAGTTTACCGTTACAGTTGATGGAGTGATTGTTCATAAATGATAATTGATACGTTATAGTTGATATGATGTCTGATTATCAATTGTATTTTGTTAAAATTTCATATTTTAAACATTAATAATCACACACTATTTTATGTTGTACAAAAGTAAAAACTAAAACCTAATTCCTGCAACCTAATACCTAATTTTGTATATTTGGGCTATTAAGAGAATTTATGTTAAAAACTTCAGTACAGTTCGGGAAAATTATCAGTCAGTGTCGCGATCTTTTCAGTAAAAAACTACAGGATTACGGTGCAGCATGGAGGGTCTTAAGACCAAGTTCAATTACGGATCAGATTTATATTAAAGTCAATAGGATCCGTACCCTGCAGATGACTGATAAAAAAATGATAGAGGAAAGTGAAGAAGATGAATTTATCGCGATCGTGAACTACTCCATTATCGGACTTATTCAGCTTGAAAAAGGTCTTTCTAATGATTTCAACGAAAACAATGAAGAAATTCTAAGTCTTTATGATAAATATTCATCTGAGGCTCAGGCATTAATGGAAAGAAAAAACCATGACTATGGTGAAGCATGGAGAGATATGAGAATTTCTTCAATTACGGATCTGATTTATCAAAAGGTTTTAAGAACTAAACAGATTGAAGACAATCAAGGAAAAACGATTGTTTCTGAAGGCTTGGATGCCAACTATTTTGACATGTTGAATTATGCTGTTTTCTGCCTTATAAAATTCTCTGAAAAAGAAAACAATTTCGAACCTAAAACTATTTAAAATGATCAAAGGTGTACTTCGTTTTATTATTGCTGTTATTTTCATCCTTTCAGGTTTTGTAAAAGCAGTGGATCTGGTAGGTTTTTCCTTTAAAATGGAAGAATACTTTTCACCCTCTGTTTTCAATATGCCTTTTCTGGAAAAGTTTGCTTTACTCTTTTCTATCATTGTGGTCGTCCTGGAGCTTTTCCTTGGATTTATGCTTTTAATAAAATTAAAACTCAAGTTCACTTTATCAGCATTAATTGTACTTTGTATATTCTTTGGGTTCCTTACATTCTATTCAGCCTACTTTAATGTAGTAACAGATTGCGGATGTTTTGGGGATGCTATAAAATTTACTCCTTGGCAGAGCTTTGTTAAGGATGTTGTACTTCTGGTAGGACTTATTATTCTGTTTGTTTTATACAGAAAAGAGTTCGTTAAAAAAGATGAATATAGCAATACTGTAAAAAAATCTCCTGCAAAATATAAATACTATATTTTAGGCGCTTTCGCTCTTGTTATGATCTATATTATGGCACAAGGACTTATGCATGAGCCTACGATCGATTTCCGGGATTATAAAATAGGTACAGATCTCAAGAGTGAAAAAGAAAAAATCAATAAAAACCCTTCTGAATACAAAACATTCTACTCTCTTAAAAACCAAAAGACGGGAGAAGTTTTAAAGGTAAATCAGGATGATTACATTAAAGAAACAAAATATTGGGCTGAAGGGTCACCGTGGAAAATTGAGGAGGGAAAGAACGAATCTATTCTTGTAAAAGAAGGTTATAAATCTGAAATTGTTAAATTTAAAATTGAAGACCCGACAGGACTTGAGGTTACGGATGAAATTATTAAAGCTCCTAAAGCAATTTTAGTATTCTCTTATCACCCGAAAGAAGTTTCTTCGGAATTACTTCAAAAAATTGAAGCCAAAGTGAACGCTCAAAAAGGCGCATTAATCTATGGTGTTTCAACAGAGCCCAGTACATTCAAAACGATTAAGAATGTAATGATGGATGGAACAGCCATCAAAACGATTGCCAGAAGTAATCCATTCGTAGTGATATTAGAAAACGGAAAAATTGTAGACAAACAGCCTGCAAAAGATTATATTAAATAAATAATACGATGAATAATGAAATACATGAAGTGTTCATCACCAACATTCAACTTTAAACACTAAACTTTAACTCAACAAATGCAAAAATCAAATAAATCAATCGCCGGATACCACCTATTAATGATTCTATCTTCTGTAGACGGAGAATTTGCTCCTGAAGAAGGAATGCTTGTTCAACAATATTTAGCTGATGAATTTCCATTTAAAATGAATTTAGACAATGAATTGGAAACGATTGCTCTACTTCAACCTGAAGAATGGAAAGATCATTTCGAATTCCACGCACGTTGTTTTCATGATGATTCTACGGAAGAGGAGCGCGTAAAATTTGCGAAATTTGCCAAAACACTTATAAAAGCTGACAACAAAGTAACCGACGAAGAGCATACTTTCTATAAGCTTTTAAAGAATATGTGGCATTTAAGCTAAGCACCAAGACACACAAAAAAACAAAATATTAACATGAAAAAATTTTATCTAGGATTATTAATCATGAGTGCTTCCACAATTCAATCTCAAAAATTTCCTGACCTTAAAGCTCCTATTGCCGAAAAAAAGGAACATATTAGGACTATACATGGTGATAAAGTAAATGATCCGTATTACTGGATGATCGACTATTTCAAGAAAGGAAAAGATTCAACGAAAGTTGTTGATTATTTAAAGGCAGAAAATTCCTATTGGGAGGGGATGATGAAAGATACAGAACCTTTCAGGGATAAGCTTTTTCAGGAAATGAAATCCAGGATCAAAGAAAAAGATGAGTCTGTTCCCTCTTTCAAAAACGGATATTATTACTATACCCGTACTGAAGAAGGAAAACAGTATTTCAAATATTGCCGAAAGAAAGGAAATCTAAAAGCCTCTGAGGAAGTTCTACTGGATGTAGATCAGCTAGCAGAAGGTCATCCTTATTATTCTGCTTCAGGATTTAGTATAAGCCCGGACAACACTAAATTAGTTTACGGTGTAGATGATGTTTCAAGAAGACAGTATAAATTGTTTTTAAAGGACCTTTCAACAGGAAAAACTGTAGATCTTGGCATTAAAAATACCGAAGGTGATGCCGTATGGGCTAATGACAATAAGACCATTTACTATACTGAAAACAATCCGGTAACCTTATTATCTGAAAAGATCAAAAGACATACATTGGGGACGGATCCAGGCAAGGACGTCGTGGTTTATGAAGAAAAAGACAAATCCAATTATATCGGAGTAGGAAAATCAAAGAATGAAAAATTCATTATGATCTACTCTGCAGCAACCACTTCATCTGAGACAAGATACCTGAACGCTGCTGATCCTAATGGAACATTTAAAGTTTTTCAGCCAAGAATAAAGGATGTATTGTATGATGTAACTCCTCTAGAAGATAAATTCCTGATCACAACGAATAAAGATGCTTTAAACTTTAAAGTCGTAGAAACACCTTTAGACAAAACAGGTGTTGAAAACTGGAAAGATTTCATCCCACACAGAAAAGATGTACTGATGCAGGGAATCAGTGAATTCAAAAACTATCTGGTTTTCAGCGAAAGACAGAATGGACTTTCCCAACTGGTGATCTATGACCGAAAAACCGGTAAAAAGGAGTTTGTGAAATTTGATGAGCCTACTTATACAGTATCTCCTTCAGGAAATCCAGAATATAATACAGACAATTTCCGTTTCGGATATACCTCTATGATCACACCCAATTCTCAATTTGAGCAGGATCTTAAAACCGGAAAAAGAACATTACTGAAACAACAGGAAGTTCTGGGAGGTTATAATAAAGAAAATTATGTAACTGAAAGACTTTTCGCTACAGCAAAAGACGGCACTAAGATCCCTCTTTCCATTGTTTACAAAAAAGGATTTAAGAAAGACGGAAACAGTCCTTTATTGCTTTATGCTTATGGCTCTTATGGAAACTCTTCGAATGCATCATTCAGCAGCCCCAGACTAAGTCTTTTAGACAGAGGTTTCGTTTATGTGATGGCACACATCCGTGGAGGTCAGGAAATGGGCAGACAATGGTATGAAGACGGTAAAATGATGAAAAAGAAAAATACTTTTACTGATTTCATTGATGCCGGAGAATATTTAGTTAAAGAAAAATACACTTCTCCAAAACATATGTATGCTCAAGGAGGAAGTGCAGGAGGTTTGCTAATGGGAGCTATCGCTAATATGAGTCCGAATTTATGGAATGGCGTAATTGCTCATGTTCCGTTTGTAGATGTAGTGAACACAATGCTTGACGAAAGCATACCATTGACAACCAATGAATATGATGAATGGGGAAATCCTAACAATAAGGAAGCTTATTTCTACATGAAATCTTATTCTCCATATGAAAATGTAGAAAAGAAAAATTACCCTAATCTTTTGGTAACAACCGGTTTGCATGATTCTCAGGTACAATATTTTGAGCCTGCAAAATGGGTAGCTAAATTAAGGGATATGAAAACCGATAAAAATATACTGTTCTTAAAAACAGATATGGCTTATGGTCATGGTGGTGCATCAGGAAGGTTTGATTACCTGAAGGATACTGCTTTGGTCTATGCTTTTATGTTTAAACTAGAAGGAATTAACAAATAATTTATGAAAGAATTTATTACCTTATCTCTACTTTTAGTGGGAATAGGGATAACAGCCCAACAAAAGGATTTTGATCCTAACATGATAGGATGCTATAAAGGTTCTGAGAGCAATCAACAAGTAGAAGGTTTTTCAAAATATTGGGTTTCATGCAGACTTGAAAAAGGAAAAAGTATACTTATGTTTGTTGCCATTGACAAAGATGGCAATGTAACTCAGGAGACCGAAAATGGTACCTGGTGGACTAAAGAGGGTAAATATTATGAGCTTCATAAATATGACAATGTCACTGATGTATATAATTATAAGGTACTGGATAATGGTGACGTCAACTTTCAATCAGTCGAATTAATGGGTAAAAAAGATACTACTTATACATTCACTGATACTAAAATAGAAGAAGATTAAAATAAGAATAATTATGAGAAGAAAAATAGTTGCAGGAAACTGGAAAATGAACAAAAATGTAATTGATGCTCAGCAATTAATGATCCAATTACTAAGCTATAAAAACACTAATACGACCAATTGTGAGATTTGGATTGCACCGCCATCTTTGTATCTTATGATGGCAAAAGACATCTATGAAAAGGATGAAATAGGTGTTTTCTCCCAGGATATGAGTGAATATGAAAGTGGCGCTTACACGGGAGAACTTTCTGCGGATATGTTGGAATCTATTGATGTAACCGGTTCTTTAATCGGACATTCTGAAAGAAGACAATACCATGGGGAAACTGATTCACACTGTAACAGAAAAGTAAAATTAGCACTAGATAAAGGTTTAATCCCTGTATACTGCAACGGAGAAACTCTTGAGCAAAGAAAAGCAGGACAACATTTTGAAGTGGTTAAAAACCAGACTGAAGTTGCTTTGTTTACACTTTCTGCTGAAGAAATCAAAAAAGTAGTCATCGCTTACGAACCTGTTTGGGCAATTGGAACAGGAGAAACAGCAAGCCCTGAACAGGCTCAGGAGATCCACGCTCATATCAGAAGTATTATTGCAGCAAAATATGGACAGGAAGTAGCTGATGAAGTTTCTATCCTTTACGGAGGTTCTGTAAAACCTGATAATGCAAAAGAGATCTTCTCTCAACCGGATATTGATGGTGGATTAATTGGTGGAGCCGCTTTAAAGCTAGAAGATTTCTCTAAAATTATTGAGGCTTTTAACTAGTATAGATATTAGGTAAGATTATATGTCCTGGCTAAAGCCATTGGAATATATAATTAAAAAAAGGGCTAAAGCCCACTCCTATTGAAAAATATCACAGAAATAAAAAGCGGCGGAATTTCATTCCGCCGCTTTTCTTTTTTAAAAAATCTAATTATTGAATATCGACAACATACATCGTTCCTTTATCTACTTTTCCTGTTTTTGGTAGAATCTTAGCTTTTGGATTTCCGTTTCCATCATCGGTAACACCGAAATCATCATCATTGAAAACAGCAAGCTTGTTTCCTCCCAAATAAACTATTCCCTCAAATTTATCATGTTCATAACCTATTTTTGTAACCAGGTCTACCGCCAGTGCTTTAGAAACAGGCTGCAATCCAGCAGATGCAATCTCAGCCCACGTTGACTGTTCTAGAGCTTTTCCATTAATTTTCAATCCATCAACAGCTGCAAGATCAGATCCATTAACATCTGATGCACCTGTCAGATTAATCTTGTATACTTTTTTCAACCCGCCCTGTGATCCAAATTTTCCATCTCTTTCGATGACTAGAAACTCAGTATTGCTAATTGCTGTAATGTCGCATACAGAATCAGAAGCTCCGCCATCCTGTTTGTATAAGTATTGTTTTGTCTGTCCCGTTGCAAGATCAAACGTTACGATTCTCGTTAAAGTAGTATTGGTCGCTAAAACTT
Organism: Chryseobacterium sp. ISL-6; assembly: GCF_018613715.1. Classification (GTDB taxonomy): domain Bacteria; phylum Bacteroidota; class Bacteroidia; order Flavobacteriales; family Weeksellaceae; genus Chryseobacterium; species Chryseobacterium paludis. The sequence continues at coordinate 177,399 of NZ_JAGGPT010000002.1, forward strand.
TTGTAGGAACATACATCGTTGACTGCATAGTGCCCACCAACATTTTTCCGTCTGGTGTCATACACATGCCTTCCATCCCTCTGTTGGGTCTTCTTTTTGCAAATACGGCAGGCAGTTTTCTGTTTCCTGTATTCACTCCGATCGGGCTGATTCGCTCCATTTCAACACCATCTGCATTGTAATGCACAATGTGAGGACCATATTCATCAGAAACCCAGAATGTACCATCAGGCGCAGCCACAATACTTTCACTGTCTAATCCATAATTATCCGTCCCTAAAACATTACCATTAACACCATAAGCAATTTCACCTGTACTTCCCATTCCCTGAGGATTTGGAAGCCCGGTGATAGGCTGCCCGGAAGGATTCTTAAGTTTGATGTATTTAATAACCTCAATATTTCCTTCAGCATTGATCTTAAAATGCATTATTGTTGGTGTAAAGTTGGGAATCAAAAATTTTATCCCATCCAAATAGGCTGTATTGGGACCACGATCCGTAATCACATAAAATTCTCCTTTTCTGGTTGGGTGGGCTGTGGCACCAGAACCAAAACCGCCGTTAATAACCGCTACTCCATTTACCGTAGCTACTGTGGTAAAAGGAAATTCCTGAGGTAGTTTAGAATAATTGATATCCTGATTGCTTACAATATCGTCACTATCATTGCAAGACCATAAAACACCAAGGATAAGAGATGAAAGAAGAAGTTTTTTCATGTTTGCTTTTTATGGTTGCGAATGTAAACAGCAAGTGTGAACTTATCTTGAATTGAATGATAATTGTATTTTAAATATTGCTTAATTTCCTTTGTCTTGAAATCGGAGATTCGACGAAGAAATCAAAGATTTTTTAGAAACTTATGTATATACTTCTTATACAGTATTCTGCAGTGAAAATAGAAGATTCTAAAAACTTTTGTGGCTTTGGTGGTTTGAGTAGAATAATGTTCTCGATATATTTTTCTCCTGAACTACGTTCGCAGGATTACATCCTGTATTACGAAAAACACTCGAACTGACGGTAAATCGAATATCTCTCAGTAAATTGAAACCCTAAAAAAGAAAAGCGCACCTATTGGCACGCTTTCATTAGTATTTTAAGAAAATTATTTCTTCTCTTTAGATCTTTGTAAAACCTCATCTACCATTCCGAAGTTTTTAGCTTCTTCAGAAGTCATCCAGTAATCTCTGTCAGAAGATTTTTCAACCCACTCATACGTTTGTCCTGAATGTTCGGCAATGATGTCATAAAGCTCTTGCTTTAATTTCAACATTTCTCTTAAGTTGATCTCCATATCAGAAGCAACACCTTGTGCGCCACCTGAAGGCTGGTGGATCATTACTCTTGAGTGTTTAAGAGCAGAACGTTTTCCTTTTTCTCCTGCAACCAATAATACAGCTCCCATTGAAGCAGCAATACCCGTACAGATCGTTGCTACATCAGGTTTAATGATCTGCATGGTATCATAAATACCTAAACCGGCATATACACTACCACCAGGAGAGTTGATGTAGATCTGAATGTCTTTTGAAGGATCAGCACTTTCTAAGAATAAAAGCTGTGCTGTTACGATGTTAGCCACCTGATCATCAATTCCAGTTCCCAGGAAAATAATTCTGTCCATCATCAAACGAGAGAAAACGTCCATTTGAGCAACGTTTAATCTTCTCTCTTCCATAATATAAGGTGTAAGATTTGTTGGACCATACATTCCCATATACTGATCGGTAACCAAACCGCTGTTTCCTAAATGCTTTACAGAGAAATCTCTGAATTCTTTTTTAATGTCCATATTTCTATTGGTATTATTTTAAATTTTTCTAAAGTTTAAATTACAACTTTTATTCCTAAAATTTTATAGGACTTTTTGTCAGGAATACCTCATCTATCCATCTACAGTTTGTCTGAATATTACTTCTTTCGGTCTCTATAAATACCTTTAATAGGTGAATATTCGATCATATCACTGAGTTTCATTGAAGCCTGTTTCAGTAAGGTGATCTTTTTAATCAACTCAAAATATTTCTCTTCATCAGTACCACTATGCTGATCAAGTTCCTTTGCTGTTTCTTTGATCAGATAATCGATATATCTGTATTTATGTAATAATACGTCTCCTTTGATCTGCTCTGCCACTTTATCACCATAATTGGGTGGAAAAATATTTCTGGAGGCCCAATCTTCAAGCTCATCTAAAGGAATCAATGCATCTACAACCTTAGCCGTAATTTCTTCGTTCATAAAAGTTACAAAAAAGTTTCCACTTCTAAGCTCATCCTGCTGAATCCCCTCTCTTACCTGATTAATGATGATTTCATTTCCCTTCACTAAAAACTCATATTGTTCTTCCTCAAAATGATGAAGAATCTCTTCAATCACTGTAATCTGGTACTCCTGATCCTTGTCATCAGTTCGTTTTAAAACAATATCGCCAAACATCAGCATATGATCAACAAGTTTACTTTCCATAAACAGGACATCATATAAAAAGGGATCACCTTTGTCTTCATCAAGAGGCACAAGATCCATCTTTATGGGAGTATGTTCCTTCTGTTGCTGAACGTGCTGGGTTTGATTCTGAGTGATCTGACGCTGAACATCCAGCTCATTAAATAAACTCTGTTCAGAAAGTCCGAACTTATTGGAAACCTCTTTTAAATAAACTTCTCTTTTAAGAGCATTCTGAACAAATCCTACTGATTTTACAATATTCCTGATTGCTTCAGCCTTTTTAATGGGATCATTTCCTGCTTCTTTTAAAAGTATTTCAGCTTTAAAATCAATAAAATCCATCGCTTCATTCTCGATGAACTTTTCCACATAATCCTGCGGATGCTTTCTGGCAAAAGAATCGGGGTCATCCCCTTCCGGGAATAACAATACACGAATATTCATTCCTTCCGTAAGCAACATATCGATGCTTCGGAAACTGGCTTTAATCCCTGCGTTATCTCCGTCGAAAAGGATGGTTACATTTTCTGTAAGCCTTTTGATGAGTTTGATCTGTTCCGTCGTCAAAGAAGTTCCTGAGCTCGCCACTACATTTTCAATCCCCGACATATGAAGTGAGATCACGTCCATATATCCTTCTACCAGAAGACAGATGTTTTTTCTGGAAATCGCCTGTTTACTTTGATTTAAACCATAAAGAACATTTGATTTGTGATAGATCTCGGTTTCCGGAGAGTTGAGGTACTTGGCTGTTTTAACATTATTCTTAAGAATTCTTGCTCCAAAACCCAGTACCCGGCCTGAAAAACTATGAATAGGAAAAATTACTCTTTCACGAAAGCGGTCAATACCATTCGGAGCATTTTCAGGGAAAATTGAAAGTCCTGATTTCTCTAAAATATCTTTAGCATATCCTTTTTCTAAAGCATACGCTGTAAAAGCATTTTTCTGTTCCGGAGAATATCCAAGCTGGAATTTCTTGATGATATCATCTTTAAGTTCACGCTCTTTAAAATAAGCAAAACCAATTGATTTACCTTCTTCAGCTTCCCAAAGAAAATTCTGAAAATAATCATTCGCAACTTCATGAATTTTATACAGCAGGTCTCTTTCAGACTGTGCATTTTTAGCTTCTTCAGAAAACTCCCGCTGATCTTCTTCAATTTCAATTCCATACTTCTTTGCTGCATGGCGAAGTGCTTCAGGATAGGTAAAGTTTTCGATTTCCATAAGGAAAGAAATCGCAGTTCCTCCTTTTCCGGTTGAGAAATCTTTCCAGATCTGCTTACTGGGAGAAACAACAAAACTGGGAGATTTTTCTTCATGAAAGGGACTGAGCCCCTTGTAATTCGACCCTGCCCTCTTCAACTGCACATATTCTCCTACAATCTCTTCTACCCTGATCGTGGAAAATATCTTATCTATGGTCTGTTTGGAAATCATGATGTAAAAATAAGGAAATTTAAGTAGATGTTAGGTATCAGAAGTTAGATGTTAGACTTAGTTTAATCGAAATTCAATCTTTAAACCCTGTCATTAACTTTCCATTATTATCTACTGCTTTCAAACCTTAAAACGCTGTCATTCTATCACATCTAAACAATCCAAAAATTCCTATTTTTGCAACAAATTACTTTCATGGAATTTCATATAAAAAGTCTCGAAGACTGGCAGGGCATTGTCGAGAAGATCGTCCCTCAGTTGCAGCATAACATCTTTCTTTTAAAAGGAAATCTGGGAGCCGGAAAAACAACGTTCACCCAGTTTTTGCTTAAAAACCTGGGAAGTAAGGATGAGGTTAACTCCCCTACTTACTCTATCGTCAATGAATACAATACACCGAAAGGTAAGGTATATCACTTCGATCTTTACCGGTTAAAAAATATTGAAGAGGTTTACGATATTGGTATTGAAGAATATCTTGACAATGCTTTTTTATGTATTATAGAATGGCCTGAAGTGTATGAAGAAGAGCTGTATGGTTTAAAATATCATAGTATGAGCATTCTGAATACCGGAGAAAACAGAGAAATTACATTCGAGTAAATATTATGTATCTTTGCTTACTAAATTTCATTGTAAAACAATTATCTGTAAGACATAATTAATGTAAAGAATGAGTACTACAAATATTTTCACTCCTTTTACTGAAGAAGAATTAATGCCGAAAGAGGAAAAATTGGAAGTTATAAAAAAGGGCAAACAATTTAGCATTGGTATTCCTAAAGAAACGTGTCTTCACGAAAGAAGAACCTGTATAACACCAGATGCAGTACAGGTATTGGTAGATCACGGTCATGAGATCATCATTGAGGCCGGAGCCGGAGAAGGTTCTTTTTTTACAGATTTACAGTATTCTGAATCAGGGGCAAAGATCACTACGGATCCTAAAGAAGCTTTCGGACAGGATTTAATTTTAAAAATCAATCCACCTACAGAGGAGGAAATTGATTTTATGAAGCCTAATACCTATCTGGTTTCTGCTCTTCAGATTAATTTAAGAGAAAAAGAATATTTCTTAAAACTGGCTGAGAAAAAAATCAATGCTATAGCTTTCGAGTTTATCATTGATGAATATAAACAGCTTGCTTTGGTACGATTGGTAGGTGAAATTGCCGGAACTGTTTCTATATTATATGCTTCAGAATTACTAGCATTGTCCAATGGATTAATGTTAGGTGGAATTACTGGGGTGCGACCTTCAGAGGTTCTTATTCTCGGTGCAGGAATCGTAGGTGAATTTGCTACAAAAGCTGCCATCGGACTTGGAGCAAGTGTAAGGGTTTTTGACAACTCACTTTCAAAATTACGAAGACTTCACACGATAGTTGACAGCAGAGTTCCGACCTCTATTATCGATCCTAAAGAACTTGGTAAAGCATTAAGACGTGCCGATGTAGTGATCGGAGCGCTTCCAAGATTAAATATGCAGCCTATCGTTACCGAAGATATGGTGATGAAAATGAAAAAAGGGAGTGTGATCATTGATATTACGATTGATAATGGTAAAGTAATCGAGACATCAGAGCTTACTACTATGGAAGAGCCTTATATTATCAAACATGGTGTTATCCATTGCGGACTTCCTAACCTGACTTCAAAAATGCCCAGAACAACGACAAAGGCTATTTCTAATTTCTTCCTGTCTTATATTTTAAATTACGACGAAGAAGGTGGTTTCGAAAACATGCTGATCCGCAAAAATGAAATGAAGCAGAGTCTTTATATGTATAAAGGAAGACACACCAAAAAAATTATCTGCGACCGTTTCGGACTTACTTATCATGATATCAATCTTTTAATTTTCTAATGAAAAAACTGAAGTTCTATTTAGTAGGCCTTATTCCGGGGCTTATCATTGTATTTTTTATTTTAAACAAGAAAGGCGCAAGCTGTACAGGTTATCTACCCAACAGCCGTGTGATCGCTGAATCACTTTCAAAGGATTTTAAGTATTCTGAAAGTTTCACCACTGAAATGAAAACCTATAAGATTGATGAAAAGTTTTTAAAAGACAGCATCATCACTAAAGGAAAGGTGGATTTTGATAGAAGCCACGCTCAGAAGAAACCTTGTCCGAGCTATATTTTGGTTTATCCTGAAACGAATCCTACCTACGAAATAGAGTACGAAAAATGTGAGGAAACCCTTATGTTGAACAGCCTGAAAAAATTGAAATAAACATTTATATTCAAAGAAAACGGTAATGGACGGCAACTACTATATGATTCATGATTATCTGATATTCATTGGAGTTTTTGCCATTTTCTTTTTTCTTACGGTAAGCATTTATCTGTTTGGTCAGAATAAAAAATACAAACAGCGGAATACCAAACTTTCTGAAACCAATAAATTAATCGAACAACGGTTGAATGAGGTCCAGCTGGAACATATCGGCACCAAGCTTAATCCGCACCTGTTTAAAAACATCCTTAATTCAGTTCAGTCACATGCCTATCAGACCTACATGTCTCTGGACAAGTTGGCGAACGTCCTGGATTATATTTTATATGAAAGCAACAACAAATTTGTAAGCCCGAAGGAAGAGCTCACTTTTGCATTGAGCCTTATTGAAATCAATAAGATCAAAATCAACCCTCTTTTTGACTTTAGGATTAAATCTAAAATCGATAAATCGGATCGTATTTTTGAGGAGAAGGTTTTTGCCCCGCTCATTTCTGTTGATCTTATTGAAAACGCTTTTAAACACACCGATTTCTTAGCTCAGGATTCATTTATATCCATTCAGTTGGAGCTTCAAGATGGTATCTATACAATGAAGGTAAGCAATAAAGCTTCCCTGAAAACGGTTTTAGAAAAAGAAAAAAGCGGTTTTGGAAGTCAGTCTTTAGATCAGAGATTGAAAATGATTTACAATACCCACTATCAGCTTCATAAAAGTTCAAAAAACGGTATCTTCACCGCAGAATTACAAATCAATTTAGGAGAATTCTATGATAAAATGCGTTATTCTTGATGATGAATTGCTGGCAATAAGTTATTTAAAACTTCTATGCGAACAGATCGATAATGTAGAGGTCGTAAAGGCGTTCAACGACCCTAAGATCTTTCTCAGTGAAATCAACTCCATCGATTGCAATGTTTGCATCTTAGATATTGAAATGCCTGGAATGACAGGTCTCCAGGTAGCGGAACTCATCTCTGATTCAAAAAAAATCATTTTTACCACTGCTTATAAGGAATATGCTGCTGAAGCCTTTGACCTTAATGTGGTGGACTATGTACGGAAACCGATCAAAAAAGAAAGGCTGATACAGGCTTTTGAAAAAGCAAAAGAACTGGTTGCTGCTCCACAGAAAAAAGACTTTATCGAGTGGAATACCAATATTGGGAAAACCATTATTTTCACGGAACAGATCGCTTATATCAAAACGTCCGAGATTGACAGCCGCGATAAGGATATTGTCCTCAATGACGGTACGAATATCGTTTTGAAAAACCTTAATTTCAAAAATCTCCTGGAAATGCTTCCCCCTAAAGGTTTTGCCCAGGTTAACAAAAAAGAGATCATTGCACTGTCTGCCATAAAAGTATTTTCAACCAACGAAATTATTACAACGATGCAAACAGAAGACGATAATTTCCTTAAACTGCAAATTGGAGATACCTACAAAAATTCTTTAATGGAAATGTTTGGAAAGTAGATCTTTCAAAGAATTTGGTTTTCACTGCAGAATTCAGCCGTTTCATTACAAGTCCCTATTTAAAACGTTTTGTCGATGTATTTTTGCATCTGATTAAATGATTTGATAATGAAAAGACTTCTTTATGCATGTGGAATTCTCATATCCGGCTTTTGCTTTTCTCAGGAATCTGCTCCTAAAGTTAAAGCAGCATTTTTTGACGGAGTGGCAGTAGCAGGATATGTAGATCATGGGGCATTCATCAACTTTACAGGGCCTAATATCAATGTTACCTGGCGCAACACAAAATTTATCCTGGGAATGCTTCCATCCCTGAGAATAAAAGAAGACAAGTCAGAAGGCACAAAAAACAATTTGATCACTCCCAATCTTGGAGCAGGTCTTACCTTTGTCTATAAAAAAATAGCCCTTCAGATTCCTGTGTATTATAACACCAAGACCTCCACACAAAATGGAAGCTGGAAAGTGGGTATTGGCTTAGGATATTCTTTAAAATAGATTTTTCATTACATTATTTATGGCATTTATTACATTTTGCGAAAAAAAATATCTACTATCCATATATTCTTTAGAAATTTACACTAAAATAACGGTACTATGAATTGGGGGAAATACAGAAATATAATTTTTTATGCAACCACGATTGCTGTTTTCTCTTGCCTGATGTACTACTTCATTATTGAAGGACAGACATTGGAGGTAAAAGAAAACCTTGTTGTAAAAACCAATACAGGATCTACCTGGGATAACTTTGTAGAAGCCTTTAAAACAAATCTTCATCATCCATTAGCCCTTCTGCTGGCTCAGATCGTTACCATTATCCTGGTAGCCAGATTATTCGGATGGATCTGTATGAAAATAAAACAACCTACCGTAATCGGAGAAATGATTGCAGGTATTGTTTTAGGCCCCTCATTACTGGGAATGTATTTTCCTGATTTTTCAGGTTTCCTTTTCCCAAAAGAATCATTGGGGAACTTACAGTTTTTAAGTCAGATCGGATTGATCCTGTTTATGTATATCGTTGGAATGGAACTTGACCTTAGCGTTCTGAGAAAAAAGGCTCACGATGCTGTTGTGATCAGTCATGCAAGTATCATTATTCCGTTTGCATTGGGTATCGGTCTTTCCTATTATATCTATCAGGAGTTCGCTCCGGATGGTATTCAGTTTACCTCTTTTGCCTTATTCATTGCTATTTCTATGAGTATAACGGCCTTTCCGGTATTGGCAAGGATCGTTCAGGAGAGAAACCTTCAGAAAACAAAACTGGGAACCATCGTTATTACCTGTGCTGCAGCCGATGATATTACCGCATGGTGTATCCTTGCCGCAGTGATCGCTATTGTAAAAGCTGGTTCTTTTGCCAGTTCCATCTATGTGATCTTAATGGCGATCGGATATGTATTTTTCATGATCAAAATCGTAAGACCTTTCCTTAAAAGGATAGGAGATTTACAGGCTGGTAAAAACACCATCAATAAGCCGATGGTTGCCATCTTCTTTTTAACCCTTATCCTTTCTGCCTATGTGACGGAAGTTATTGGAATCCATGCTTTATTCGGAGCATTTATGGCGGGAGCGATCATGCCTGAAAATGCTAAATTCCGTACGATGTTTATCGATAAAGTAGAAGATGTTGCTTTGGTTCTTTTACTGCCTTTATTCTTTGTATTTACGGGACTTCGTACGCAAATAGGATTATTAAACGATGGTCACCTTTGGATGACTGCAGGATTTATTATTCTGATTGCCGTTGCCGGTAAGTTTGCAGGAAGTGCATTGGCTGCTAAATTCCTCGGCATCAACTGGAAGGAAAGTTTAACGATCGGGGCATTAATGAACACCAGAGGATTGATGGAATTAATCGTCCTGAACATTGGATATGACCTTGGGGTATTAGGTCCTGAGATCTTCGCTATGCTAGTCATTATGGCATTATTTACCACTTTTATGACTGGTCCGGCATTGGATTTCATCAATTATGTTTTTAAATCTAAAAAAGATGAAGTAATACCTCAGGAGCATAATGATTCCAAGTATCGTGTTTTACTCTCTTTCGACAATCCTGAATCAGGAAGTACTTTACTGAAGCTTGCCCACGATTTCACCAATAAAATGAACGGTAACAAAAGTATTACCGCAATGAATATCGCTCCGGTGGAAGAAATGCACGCTTATGAGATCAATGAATATGAGAATGAACAGTTTAAGAATGTCATAGAAACCTCCCATGACCTGAAATTGGAAGTAACTACCCTTTTCAAAGCTTCTACAGATATTGAAAATGACCTTACCAGCATCTCCAACAAAGGCAATTATGACCTTCTTCTGATCATGCTTGGGAAATCGATGTATGAAGGAAGTTTATTGGGCAGGTTATTAGGTTTCACAACGAAAATCATTAACCCTGAAAAGTTATTGAATACCGTAAAAGGAAAAGGTTATATTTTCAACAACTCTCCTTTTGACGATTTTACTTTACAGATTTTAGATAAGACCAACATTCCAGTCGGTGTCCTTGTAGAAAAAGATTTCAAAAGCGCTGATAAAGTATTTGTTCCGATCTTCAATCTTAGCGATTTCTATTTATTGGAATATGCTAAAAGACTGATCAACAATAACAATTCACAGATCATTATTCTGGATGTCGCAGGACAGATCCGCAATAATATTGAAGTGAAAGAACTCATCAGAAGCATCGAACAGGTTGCACCCAATCACATCACTTTATATAACGAGAAAAAGATCGAAAAAGAATTTTTAAATTCCCAGGATCTTATGCTCATCAGCAGTAAAAGCTGGAAAGGATTGATCGACACCAAAAGTATCTGGTTATCCGATATTCCTTCAGCTCTTATTATATCTAATCCATAATTTGTTTGATCGTTACCTGTATGAGAATACAGTTATTAAAAGACCAGCTTTTGAAAGCTGGTCTTTTTTATATTAATTATTTAGTTCCTTTTTTATCATCATCAACCATTCTAAAGCATCATGAGAGTTTTCAAAATAACGATTCGCCTCATCTCCGACTATTTGCCAGTAAGACTCAATGTTATCAATTAGAAGAGGTAATTCCTCTCTTACTTTGTCTAAGGTTTTTTTTGACACTTCCGATGAATTACAATCTGCGATATAATTTTCAACAACTTCTTCATCTGTTAAATTATCGAAATCCGCATCAGGAAAATATCCTGCGAAAAACTGGTCTAAGTTGGGAAATTCTTTTTTAAAATTCATTTTAGTGTTTTTTATAAGAAATAACATTAACAGCCATATTCTAATCAATAACTAGAAATTCATCAATGAAATTTTGATCTTTATCTATAAACAAATTATAATATCCTACTTCATTACTATTGTATTCTATACTAATTTCAATTCTATAACAATCATTCAACCATTCGTTTTTATCGTAAATAATATGATAAATCCCCTTTTTAATAAAACTCAAATTATTAGCCCCACCATACATTTTTTTTATTTCAATTTGTAAATCTTCATTTTGCAGGCATTTATTTATATGTAAGAATGATAGATCGAAAACATTTTGAATGTCCATTTTTTAATCTTTATAAGTTATCAGCTACTTGTGTTGCTGATTAATCATTGTTTTTACTTCTCCAAAAAAAGAAAATTCTTCCAACAAAAAATACCACTCCATGATGAAGCAGCATTTGTTTTATGATCAGTTATTTTAATAACAAATTATTTTTCAGATCTCGATTTCTCCAATTCCTGTTTCAGGAATTCAACCTGCTCTTTTAAGATTTTAATATAATCCTGCAAATTATCCATTACTTGATTAGGAACATTATAATAATTATTTAGAAAAGCACCTGAATTGGTAGAAGTTCATTAAAGTTTACAACATTTGCAGTTCTTTCTTCTTCGATATCTTCCACTGGAACTTCTAAAACTTTAGCCAGTTTTTCCCATTCATCATCATATATTTTCACATCTCCATTTTCCTTTCTGCAGTAATTTGAAACATCGGTTGACAGATTTTAGACATGTATTCCTGAGTATATCCTCTTTGCTTTCTTAGACTTTTTAGCTTTTCCATAGTGATCTTAAATGTGCTTTGTACAAATATAAAGAAAATTGTGGTTTGTCGTTTTATCTTTCTTTTTCTCCCTACTGAAAGACGAACTTCTATCAATAGCAAAGTCGCCTTGCTATTACCATTTATGAGCCAGATACTCATCAAATGGCGTACTCCAAAACCACGGAGGTGAGCAGAATCCTGTTAATTCAGAGAGAATATGCTGCATTCTTTCTTCAAAAAGTGGATCACTTCCATAATTATCATCATCATATTCAATATGTTTATCTTTGATAAATTTTTTAAAATCATCATTTAAAATCAAGCCTTCATCTCTAAGTTTGTTTATCTCTGTGAAGAAACTATGCGCTAATGTTCTAAAATCATTATTATCTGAAGTTGATACTGTTTTAAAGTCTAACCTTTCAAATAAAAAATTTAATTGGTTTATCATTTTATTGGTTTCCATAATGATGCTCTTGATTGTATTTGAAATCTAAATTATTTACTATTATCTACTAGTTATTTATTGTTTGTAAACTATATATCTCCTCCTTTTTTTGAGCATTGAATAAATATTTCTTTAGGAATACTATCCTTCAAGCTAATTCTTGTAGTTTGATTACAGAAATCGTTATTGTAACTAAAGACTAAATTTTGATTTTCAATTTTTGATGGGACAGCCAAGTAATCTCCTAAAAAATATGCTCCTATAGGTTGGTTTTTATCATTATAAATATAAACGCTACCATTTCCTCTTTTAGATTCTTCTAAAAGGCCAAATAGATTTTGAGAATTTATAATTTTAAGTGTATCTTTTTTTGAAGTAATAATCTTTCCAATATATTTCACATGTATTTCATCAATTTGTTTCCCTATTACACTAAAATGATACTCTTGCCCTATCCCACTCCCACACTGGCGCTGGCGTCACGCTCGTTGCCCATTCTCATATTACAAATTTAAACGAAAATATAAAAGATCGGAGAAAATATATATTCTTCGATCTATTTATAAATGTTGATATTCTATTTGCTTTTTTACCATAAATGCGCCAGCAGGGATTAGCTTGAGTTATTTTTTATAGCAATATTTTTTTATAGTCCTAGTAAAGTAATATTCTCTATAATTTAATCTTAATGTATCATTAACATCATAACTTCGATCAAAATGATTATTCCCTTGGATCATACCACTAATTGGAATAACTTCAAATTTATATTTTTGTCCAATAATAATTTTGTTACATTTTAAGTTATAAGTTCCTAATTTTGAAGATTCTATGATATCATTTTTTTTGGTAAGAAAAATATAATTTTTATCATTTTCGTAAATATTAGTCAATTCAACATTAATTGTTTCTGATTTCTGACCAACATTTAATATTTTTTGAGAATTGCAACTTATAATAAACAATAATATTAATAGGAATTGCATTTGAAATATTTTTTTATTACACTATTTTTTAGTCTTATATCATGCAATACTCCGTTCATCAATACTTATAAGTTTGCAGCTTAGCCTTTAGTCTTTTACTTGTTTTTTGTCATAGAATGTGCCAGCATGAAGAATTATTGTTGGTTAGGATTCAGCTTATAATTCTTCAATATGATGTTTTTTGAAGAATCATTCAACTTATATGAAATACCTTTATCTTTATATCTCCAAAATTCGAGTCGATCATCTGCAAATAATGTATCTTTTTTACTTATAAATGCAAATGTATAATTACCATCATCAGGAACAATAATACTATTTTTGGAGATAATTTTTCCTTTAATTATTGAAATTTCATTTTTCAAACCTTTATCTCTTATTGGGACTCTAATCATATCACTATTCTCCATAAAGAAAATTTGAAGCGAAGATCCCCAAGTACTGTTGTTATTTATATTCAATCCATTATAATAATGCATAACAACTTTTTGATTTGCACATGATGTAGTAATTATAAGTACTAGTAAAAAATATCTTATTTTTATCATGGTGTTGGCGTTGTTGGTGGTTTAATTTCTTTTACAGATGTCACACTTCATACAGATAAGTGAATATACTATAATTTATCCTTTCATCTTCCCCAATTTTCTATTCATTTGGTTGCCGAGATTGGTAGTTGTAAACTTTCCTGTTGATCTATAAAACCTATTTGCAACTCATGAATTAAATGTAATAAAAATGACATTTATTAAGGATGAGAAGAATAATCGTCAAAAGAAACAAAGGTCATTATATTTTCTAGTGCTCCTTAATTATAATGAGAATAGTATTTGTATAATTCTAAAAATATAACTATTAAAAATCCGAGAAAGCATACCTTCTCGGATTTATTTATAGATTGTTAATCTTTATTCGGACACGAGCGTGACGCTCACGCCAGCTGGGGAGTTTTTTTATTTATTACAAGTAGCTAATTTTTCTTATTACTGGAGGAGATATTTTAAAACCTTTAGGTAGATTATTAAAGTCTAATACTTCAATTTTACTTTTTTCTTCACCCCAAAAAATTATATTTTTGTTTTCTTTGTACCACTGTTTCCAGTCAATATAATTACCTTTTGTAGGCATTATTGAAAATTCAAATCCTTTATCTTTATGAGACTCTATAGTAGATAAATCTGATAGGACAGAGGAAGCTGTATCTAAATCGCTAACATTTTTTATTACTTTTTCATCTAAAAACATCTTAATGATCTTTAATTTTTTTTTGTATTCATCTTGTGCTCTCAACGTCCTATAATCAGCTGATTTACAAGAATTAATAAAAATATAAAAACCAAGTATTAATAGTAATCTATATTTATCCATCATCTATTTTTTTATTACATTTCCTCTTTTTAGTTCATAAGATGCATTCACAACTTTTCCATTTTTAGAAAATGGCATTGTTACTGTTCGATTAAACACCGGAAAAGTTCCCAAGAATCCATCCGTTTTTACGGTTTCTCTTTCAATTAATTCATTAGTGATAATTGATGGTCCTCGTTCTCCACGCTGGCGCGAGCGTCACGCTCGTTGCTCATTCTCATATTACAAATTTAAATCTATTTTCAAAATTTCCTGATCATCATTATAGGAATTTCTTGCACTACTATATTTCCATGCATAAGGCTCTGTTACAAAACCACGTTCAATAGGATTCTGATGGGTGTAATTTAATTTTTGTTCAAAGACCTTTAAAGACCATATTTCAATAGGTTTGTTATGCTGTTGCCACAACTGAAATCTTTCAATATTTGAATTTCTTTTACCTGCTAATCTAAACATCCAAAGAAGCCACTCCTTTCTGCTTTCACGGTTGTTTTCCTGAATAGCTTCCAACATTTTTCGGGAAGTAAATCCCTTGAAATCTCTGATCAGTTCCGATGGATTATCATCATTGGCTCTAAAAATTAAGTGTACATGACTTGGCATAATACAATATCCAAAAATAATCATCCCTTTGTTTTTCCTACAAAAATCTAATGAATTGATAATAACATCAAAGTATTCCATTCTTGTAAAAGCATCTATCCAAAATACGGTAGCAAAACTTATAAAATATGCTCCATCTTTCTCTCCAAACTTATATTTGCGACTCATGAATTAAATGTAATAAAAATGACACTTATTAAAAATGAGAAGAATAATCATCAAAGCAAAAATGGTCATTACATTTTTTTAATGTTCCTTAATTCTAAAGAAATTGTATTTGTCTAATTCTAAAAACATAGTTAATAAAAATCCGAGAAAGTATACCTTTCCGCATTTATTTATAGATTAATCTTTATTCGGACACGAGCGTGACGCTCGCGCCAGCAAGGGGGATTTCTTGTTTATTTGTTTCCACATAACCTTTTTCTCCAACTCCAACACCCTTTGCATCTGTTTTTAAAGTCTTTCCATCTTTCTCAAATTGATTTTCTGCATATATTACATCTCTATCAGAAGAAGCAACATTAGTCAACTTTCCAGCATTGTCCCACTTGTAAATATCTGTCGCCACTCGTGCATCTGGATCGATAAACCGTATAGGATTATTAAACGCATAATTATATCGATACCTATATCCAAAATTTTAAACTAAACAAGCTTTTAGATAAATAACAAACCCGCTCATGGAGCGGGGTTGTTGTTTATCTATTAATGTAAAGTCATAGACTTTGCGAAGCGGAACTTACCCATAGTAATTATTTTTTTTGTCACTAAATTGCAACCACAATTTCATAATTACAAAGAATTATTCTAAAAATAAAAATGTATACTGGTCTTATATATTAGAGCAAATTCAAACATTTTAATAATTTTCTCTGAACCGTCGAGGATTTTATTTAATTCAATCAATGTATTAGATATAAGGCTTAAATCTGTGATGTGTTCATCTTCATAATCATCTATATTACATTTTGAAACTTTATTAATTAAGAAGAATACACCTTCATTCCATAATTTTTCAAATTCCTGTTCTGATAAATTTAATTCTACTAGCTGTTCTTTACTAGCTGTATCATAATCTAGTGCATTCTCCGCTTCTTTATTCTTCGGAACAATTATCGTTTTTGACATATTAATCAATATTATTAAAATGAGTTACTTGATTATATTCACCCTGACTTCTTCCCATTTGTTTTCCATCTACAGTTTTATTGTTTGGAATATTACCGTCCATATCTAAATAACTTCGTCTTCCTGTTACATTTGTATCTTCAATTCTAAAATAATTACCGTATTTATATATTAGTATTATCAAATACTTTAAAAATATCTTAAATCATTTAATCAAACTGATTAAAATATCCATATTCCAAATACTCTTAACATGTTTACAAAATAAATAAAATACCGACGAGAATCGGTATTTTATTCATCTATGAGTTTAAAAAATTGCTCAAGAGTAATTTTTCTTACTTTAATTTAAAATCAAATAGTTCCTGTGGATGCACATCTAGTCCTTTGGCTAACTCTTGAATAGTAGAGATTCTAAGATCTGTTTCCCCTTTTTCTATTTTACTAATATTACTATGATCTACATCACATTTTTGAGCCAACTCTCTATAACTCAAATTCAGCTTTTTTCTAAATATCTCAACTCTTTTACCAAATGCTATTCTAAATTCTAATTTATTCATTACGGTTGACTTTGACGAGACAAAATGATGAGATTTCAATAAATTTTTGTAGTCGAATTAACCTACATAAAGAAAAATGTTTTATATTTGCTAAATAAGTTACAATAAAGGTAACTTTGCAATACTTCAAAAATAATAATCGAAGCTATTGCTTAGATTCTCGACTAGAAAACTGGTAATTTTATGTGTACGAGAAGATAAGTAAATTAGCTCACGACCGCGGCGTGGGCTCTCTTATCGTACACGGGTATACCAGTACCTCTAGTCAATAAGTTGAGTTCCACGCTTTTTCTTTTGTGCAAAATTTAAAGAATAGGGGTATGAATAATAAGTAGAATTCTTCTTATGGATCTAAGCAGTTCCTTCCAGCAATAATTTAGCTAAAATACGCTGCTTATGAAAAGAACAGACTCTTTACCCCGGAAGTTGAGCAATCTTCAGTTGTACGAACTGCTGAAAAAAGGCAATCCGACCGCTCTGGAACACATTCATCTGCGTTATAAAAGACTTCTTTTCTGGGTTGGATGGCAGGTGCTTAAGGATGATTTTGTAGTGGACACTATTGTTCAGGATACATTCCTTAAATTATGGCTACACCGTGACACCATTGAAACGCCTAATCATATTACTGGCTTTTTACGGTTCGTTATGAAAAGAGATTGTATATCGTATGTCACTGCGCCAAAGAATAAATTCAACCGTCTAGTTGCTTCTCTTGAAAGTTTTGAGAATTACCAGGATTATCTTGTGGATTATGATCCCCTGAATGATAAAGAGAATCTCCTCAGTCACGAATCCGATCAAAAAAAATTCGATGAAGTCACAAAAGTTTTACCTGTTCTGCACCCCAAAAGAAAACACCTGATTGAACTTTGCCTTGAATATGGCTTTCAGTACAAACCAATCGCAGAAGCAATGGGAAGCAGCGTGACAGGCATAAGCAATGAGGTGAGCAGAGCCATAAATGACCTTCGGAAAATTCTTAATAGAACCTCTTTTGAACAGCCATATGAAAAAGCTTCCGATAATAAAGAACAGAGAGAAAAACTCAGTAGTCAACAACTTGAGATCCTGAAAAGAAGGTTTGATCAGAAATCCTCTTTCAAGGTTATTGCCCAAGAACTCAAATTACCTGAAAAGGAGGTTCATCGGGAATTTCTGTATGCATATCAATATCTACAAAATCAAAACACTTCTGAAATACCTCTTTGAAATGGAAAAATCCACGATTACACTTACCCGAAAAATTCAGTTGCTGATCGATCTCCCTGCAAATGAAAAAAACGAGATGTGGGAAAAACTCTACCGGTATCAGAACCGCTGTTTCCGGGCGGCTAATTTAATTGCTTCCCATCTGTATGTTCAGGAAATGATCAAGGATTTCTTTTACTTCACAGAAGAAATCCAATACAAGCTGGCAGATGTAAACAAAGATGAAATGGGAATGTTCACACGTTCGAAAACAAGCACAACTGCACGCATGGTCTATGACCGTTTCAAAGGCGAGATCCCTACCGATATTCTGGGAAGCCTAAATAACACGATTCAATCAACCTTTTCTAAAAACAAAGCCGACTACTGGCAGGGGCTAAGATCATTGAGAAACTTTAAAAAAGACATCCCAATTCCACTTCCAGTCAAATGCATCAGTAAAATGAGATATGATACCGAAAAGAAAGGGTTTTGTTTCAACATGTTTGCTATTCCAGTTAAAACGTATTTAGGGAAAGACTTCTCTGATAAGCGCTTAATAATGGAACGCCTCTTAAGAGAAGAGATAAAACTTTGCACATCGCAGATCCAGCTGAAAGCCGGGAAAATCTATTGGCTTGCAGTATTTGAATTTGAAAAAGAAGAACACATTTTAAAACCCGAAATCATTGCAGAAGCTTCCCTGTCTCTGGAACATCCTATCGTAGTAAAAGCCAACAATGTGAGAATGAATATAGGCTCGAAGGAGGAGTTTTTATACCGCAGGCTTGCAATTCAGGCAAGTCAAAAAAGGATTCAATCCGGCATCGCCTTTGCCCGTTCAGGAAATGGAGTCAAACGCAAACAGAAAGCATTATTTAAAACAGAGAATCTGGAAAGCAGATATGTAAGTCATAGGCTTCATTTGTATAGCCGGAAACTTATAGATTTCTGCATCCAGCAACAGGCGGGCACACTTATTCTTAAAAATCAGGAAGACAAGATAGGAATTGCAAAAGAACAGGAATTTGTGCTTCGCAACTGGAGTTATTATGAATTACAGACCAAAATAAAATACAAAGCAGAAAAGGCAGGTATCGAATTAATTATTGGATAAATGAAAAAAAATAACGAGGGTGCTTGTACACCCATAGGGTGAGGTTATGAACACTCACTAAATACTTAGTAGTATATACAACGGCGTGGGCTCCTTTTTTTACCTATATGGAACAGAAAATATATCAGAAAAGAAACGTAAAACGCTTTAGAGAAAGAAGCTTTAGCTCTCAACTTGGAAGATTGAAATAGAAGAAAATTTCTTTGCTTGAACAAAAAGAAACTAATGAAGATCCTTTGTTAAAAAAGATCTCTAAACTATTGAAAATTCCGGTAGAAGCTTTTCAGAACTTTAATAGAGAGCAGCCTGTGAATGTTATTGCTAATACTTTTCACTATGGCTCAATAGCACACGCTACTGCTGAAAACATACAATGCACATTCAATCCAAGAGATAAAATGGTTGAGTTAAATGAAAGGCTTAAAGAAAAAGATAATATAATAACAACGCTTGAACAATTAATTGGAAAGAAATAAAATTAAAGTAATCGGGGTATTACTTTTTCGTAGAGAAGGCTTAACTAACGTTAAGCCTTCTTTTTTGATTAAATATAAGACGTCTGTCTATTCTAATAATTATTCAAAAGAAAAAAAAGCTTTATAATCATTGTAAAGGATTTTAAAAAGCAAGTTTATAAAGAAAAATACGATCCTTAGTATGGAGATTTTTATTTATATCCATTGGAATTGAACTTTCTTTTTACAGATCTGAAACGATACTGTCCTGTTCTGAAATAAGTTTAACTATTTATGATAATTCGCTTTAATACCAGAAGCATTATTCTTCTTTATCCACAATTGTCCTTTCAGTAAAATAAAATATAAAACTTCCAATTAATAATATTAAGCATGGCATTACATAATTATTTATTTCAAAAAATTGGAAATCATTTGACATATCCTTTAAAAACTTTCCTACCAGTTGCATTAGTGATGAAATAATTAAAAAAATAATACTCCATACTTTAATTGCTAATTTGACTTTGATGTGCTTTATGAAAAGCAGTATCAACAAAGAAACTTGTATTATTATTGGAAGTAGTGTAATTAAACTATAATTTTCATACATAGAATAAAGATTATAGATTAATAGTATAAAAAGTATAATTATTAAAAAATAATAAAAAATTATAGAATTAAATTTTGCTTTTCGCATGTTAGTTTTTTATTAATGAATTTTTGAAAAAATAAATATCGTCAACGCACGCTAAGCGATCATTTCCACAGTTTTAGATCACCTTGAATTTTTCTTCACGAAATAACTTCTATCCTGCCGAAACAACGGAGCCCACTTTCACTGGCAACGTCTGCACAGCACGAGCGGTTAGAAATAATTTTAAGACGACCGATTATCACGACATTAAAGTTTAATCTGAAGGCATTCTTATGGGACAGGAAATCACTGAAACTTAATTCGCTGTCTGGTACCTGTTTGTCTCCTCAAACCAATTTAGATAGCCACTAATCCATAAACCCTGACCTTCAAGGAACTTTTTTACAACCGGTGTATATACCCCAAAATCCGGAATATCATTGTACAGGACCATAAACTCTTCCATGCGGGAGTTGTACATTTGCACAGCTTCATCAAAGGCATCTTCGATTGAACAACTTCGTTCGTTTTGAATCACGAGTACCAGATTCAGGCCTTCATCATCCTGCATTTCCTTTTCTAATGAGATTAAATCATTACTCCAGGCAAATAGATCTCCCGCCAATATCCTGGCTTGCTGAACAAAGGGATGTACTACAATGTAATTGGGCAAGATACCTGTCACCAGTTCTATCTTATCATTTACAGTAGCCATGGCTACATTCTTCCTACGAATCGGTATATACTCCTTAATGGAAGGATAGTTAATGTCTTTACGGTAGCTGATAGATGAGTCTATCTCTATACCTTCAAGATATTGAGATATATCATATACATATCTTTCCACCCACTCTTTTGTCGCAATAGCTTCAAATTCCCTCATAAAAATGGAAAATTGATGAAGGATCGGATTTTCTCCATGTTCAGGAATTGCACCTCGTGCAATTTCCATCGTACGATGGGTCACTTTAGACAATTCCTCTTTCTTGAATGGAGCATAATAATCATCTTGAGCAATGCCCCAAAGCAAAGCTCTGGTAAAAGAAGTTAGTAAGGAAAGGGAAGCATCCGGCCAGGAATGTGCAGCCCAGGACGCACCGTCAAGTCTTCTCATCATTTTAATGAAAGGTTGAGGAAGAGAACTGTATTGCTCATCGATCCATTTATCGCTTTTTTCTCTAAGTAATTCTTTATGTGAGCTTTCACGTGGCGGAAATGGATTCAGGAGTATCGATTTCAGGTTTTTAGTTATTGTTTTATTCATTGGTTAGATTTGTTTTTTAATATATCGAGGGTTATAATAATACTCTTACTTAGTCTCTAAAGAGCTCTTTATACTACCGTTTTAGCATTTCCTCTATGGTAATAGACTATTCTGATCAGCCAAATAAGTTGGTCTTGAGCCTATTGCTTTTTCTAACAGTTATTAGATAAGGAAACAACTACAGCTTAAAAACAAGCATTTCCACCAACCCTTCCCCTTGCTGATGAAATAATAAATTATTTCCATTCAGTTGAAATTCGACATCTTTCATTGCAACTACTTGGGTTTCAATAACGCCTAAATTAGTCAATACCTCCATCATTTCTTCCCTGAAGTACACCCTCACCTTATCCTTTATAAACTTTTCAAATAGGCCTATAACAGTATTATGAAGAGATAGGCCGTGTGCAGGCACATCAACAGGATCAAGGCAATATTCCATGATGACCTTGTTGTACTTACCTTTAGATTCAAATTGCTGCATCAGTTTAACAAATTCATGATTATGGATATAGTGAACAACTCCTTCAAGAACAACAATAGTAGGTTTTTCAGGCTGAAATCCCTTTCGTAGCAATGTCTCCATAAGGAGATTAGTATCTGCTAAATTACATTGAATAAAATGAGGTTGATTAGTAGTGGGAATCAAATCCGAATAAATTACTGCTTTGGTAAGGATAGTGTCACTTCCATCCACTTCGAAAATATCACTGATTCTATCAGCATGGTGTTCGAGTAGAAAAATAGATAGTGGATCAAGTCCAGCCCCTAGAATCAATATCTGTCGTTTGGGATTTGAAAGTAGTTGTTCTGAAAGTGCTTTCCTTATATAGTTTTTCCGTAAGCAAATTATATCTCTAATAGCAGTGGTGGCTGTAGTCATCTCCTGACTGGCTGCCATTACCCCACTGAAATCGATATGTTCAAGATATTTTTTTTCCAAATCAGAGGTATACACTGAATTCGACTGTTGTAGTACCAAAGCAGAAGTTAACGGAACATTAGTTTTAGTATAAGTATTCATAGAAAGATAAGTTTTAAGATGACAATTAAGATAGGTGGAATATGTTCCTAATAAATCATGATGTAGTTTTAAAAACATCTTCCGTATACTGTATTATTCAGGTAAAACAGTTTGATGTACTTAGGATCAATGTATTTCTTTACTACACTTTAGTGATCTTGAATTCAAGATGATAATTTACATAGATCTTTAAGGTAAAACTATAATTTCATGGCACTTTTAGATTTGTAAATAATGACATGTCATATAGGTCTTACGTAATTCATATATGAAATGCTATAATATACCATATTACTTAGGCCATGTTTATTGTATGGGGACTATTATATTATAGAGCTATACCCCCAATTATTCCACCAACTATCGCACCTGTATTGCTGACAGTGGTACCAACTATCCCACCAACGCCACTAACTGTACCACCAATTATGCTGCCTAAACCGCCTACTACTCCACCCACGTTTTCTATTAATCCATTACCTGTGATAGTTCTTAACTCGTTTTTGCTTAATTTTTTGAAATTTTTCATGGTTATAAATTTTCACGATTATTTATCACCAAGATATGAATAATAGTAGTAATAATCCTTCCACTTTAAGTAATAATTTCTTTAAATTATTACATGTTGTAGTTTCACTATACGGAGAAGTGTGATGTACTTATCTACACAGACGTGTGAAACTTTGTGTTTTATTTTGTTCTTCTTGATTTTTACATAAGAAAGCATTTTACTTACCTTTTTTGTTTGTTTTTTGCCCGGGGGACCGCCAGCACTTATCAATCATTTGCAGCAATTTAGGGCACTGACATTCCTATGAAAGCAGTCGCTATGCGTGAAACTCAATTCGGAACAGCCACAGCAAGTGCCATTTTTTAATTATGTTGCAGGTATTTTCATCACTTTAATGAAATCTTGTCTCATTACATTGGTGAGGTGTTTCCCAATGGTAACAGTGGGCAAAAGCAGACGGGCACCCACATGCGAGCAAGCCAAAAAACTCGTACGTGAAAAACTCCAAACCGAACGGATTATCTTCATCACTCAAACGACAGGAAATTTCAAATTTTTCCTGATCATCGTTATTGAAGTCAATCACTTCACCATTCCAAGCAGCTTTATTTGCTTTCCACAATCTGAACAGCGAGACAGCAGTCTCTTTATCCCCTTCATCATAGGCAGATACATCTGGTTTTAGATGAGGATCTATCCAAGTGTTCCCATTACTAACTTGAATAATTTTTCAGTATTAAATCCAATACAAAAACCTTTATGAGAGTTACCATAATGTGACCACATTAGTAAATTCGAATTTTTTGTTGTCAAACTATAAATTCCAAAATTTCTATTTACATTTTCAACATATTTTTCATAATGATTTTTTCCAATATTCATCATTTTCAAATATCCCTGAATTTTGCTGTTCGTAACATTTATCAATCAATTCTGCTTCTGAAAGATGTGGCATATATTCACGTCCTGTTTCATATAATTTTTAAAAATATTTTCAGGAGTAATTTCTCTCTCATCATATCTGAAAGGGATAGTTGCATCAAATGGATCAAATGCATTTTGGGAAGAAAAAAAGATTTGGTTTTCTGTTAATCTCTGTATTTGTATAAAGTTTTTGGGAGCAAATCAAACATATTTTCAGTTTTTATAGGTTCAGTTTTTGGCTTTGCGATAATAGGCAATCGAACTATAAAACTGCAATTTTGCACAAATTTCAATCGAAGAAATACCGTTGAACTTTGCAGTTTCGCTCTACTACTATTGCTAAACATGTTCATGTTGGCTGCAGTATTTTTTAATTTTCGATAACATAATCATATCCAATTTCTTTAATTCCTTTAAAATCTTGTTTTAATTTTCGTTGAGATAAAATCCCTTCTTTATTAAGTTTTGCGAGATTTTTTTTAAGTTTTAAAATAGTTGATTTATTTTCAAGCATAAATTTATGTTCCGAAACCGGAAAACCCATATTTTTTAGCTTTAATTTGTATCCCATCAAACTCTGCATCTCTTTTTATTTTATATTCTAACTTCTTGAATAAGTTTTGCATCTATTTTTGAGATAGGTTGAAATAATAATGACCGGAAATATGATAAAACCGAACAAGCTGAAAGCCCCTATTCTGTAACTTGGGGTTTCTTGAAGTATTAGCCCCCAAATCAGGTTATAGATCGAAGCACAGCTAATGATCAAACCAATAATGGAATAAAAAATAAGTGTATTTTTTGCCAGCGATATCTTAAAATTCATTTTCTGTAAATTCTTTTTATTAATACTAAGTGAATGGTTGGCTGGAGTATATCTTTTTAATATACTTACAAAAAATTTAGTTCAGCATTACTATTATTCGTTAAAATAAGTATTTTCGGTGCTATCTCATTCTCATTTGGTTTTACCCACTTTTTTGGACTCGTTATAAAGTTTATCAAGAAGCTGCTGCTGTTGGGCATCTTCCTTAAAATAACGCTGAAAATTCACACTGCAATCCAAAACATTAGCAATATTTTTTGTGTTAAAAGTCCAGTCATCCTGGTTTTTGATTAAAACCCCTAAATCACTACCACAACTTTGCCATATTTCAATAAACTTAGTCTTTTTCTCATCCTTTAATTGGCTAAAATCTGAATAAACCGAAAATCCCCTCATTTCAGGATTAAAAAATTTTGCGATCATATAAACAGGTACTCCACCCCAATCTATTGTTTTTCCTTTTGGTAATTCTATAATGGTAAGCTTTTTTTCATTCATTATTCTGTCCTGCTGCCCTTCCTTAAAAAACTGTTCTTCATAGGTCAGTTTTGTTCCTTTAGGCAGTACTATTTTTTTCACCATCATAGGTTCTGTTGTAATAAAATAAGGGTAATTAGGACCCCTTCCTCCTGTCGGGCTTCCCATACCGCTCAATCCACCTAGTAAAAGGAAGTACCATACCCCTAGCGCAACTACTAATACGAATGTCAAAACTCCGATGATAATGTAATTTCTTTTTCTCATTAGATTCTCCTTATGAATGGTATTAGTTATGCTTTATAACTAATAACTGCAATCTCAGTAATTACAGTACACTAATGTACTTCATTTTTATACTACACTGAATACCATTTCATCATACTAAAGAAAAAAAGCTTCTCTGGCAGTTTTGGCCGCTAGGACTAAAAGTGATATTTTATTAGATCGTTTTTTGAGATTTTGCTAGTTTATTCGTTTTAAAAGTTGAAGTTTTTCAATGTAAATAGTTTCTGATATTCCATTTGAAGAATTATTAAATTTAAAAGTCTCGTTTGTATTATCATATTCTCCTTCATATACTCCAGAAAGACCTTCTCCTCCTTCATTTATTAAGTATATAAATTCGCCGTATGTTAATTCTAGCTCTCTAAAAGTATATGGATTCATATTTTATTATTTAATTTTTCATAGATGTTTATTATAGAAGATATTCTGATGATTTATTAATAATTTGTGCTTCCGAGGATGTAGATAACATAAAACAATTTGTATTAACTGAGATTCTAAAGTATGGCTTAAAGATAAGCACTCACAAAACTGAGGAATTCTTGTTTGAGAATCTAATTTACAACAAGAATTCTGATAAAAGGCTTACATCTATTAAGATTGAAAATAATCAAAGACGAATTGCAAAACCTCTCATTTATCTAGGATTTGAATACAGAGGATTTAGTACGAGCATAAAATCTACAAACCTGTCAAAATATTTTAGAAGACTTATATACATAGTCAAGAGAAGAGCTAAAAGGGCTACCCAAAATATAACACCAGAAAGCAAAAGGGCAATTTACAAACACCAAATTAAGAAATTATATAATGCTCCTCTAAAAAATATTGATAATGACTCTAAAGAACTAAAGCAAAAATTCAGAATGAGATATAGGTTTGTAAAAAATGAATGGGGAGAATACGATTTGGAACCAGTAAAGATGCCTATCAAGAAACAATCTAATTATATATCCTATTTAAAAAGATGTGATAGAATTTTTAATAGAAATGAAAATAACTCATTCTTGAAACAAGTAAAAAAAAGACAAAACATTTTAAACCACGCCATTAAAAAACATCTAAATAAAAATTTTAAGGGGAACTCTTTGTTATAAATTAGTTTGTTGTGAAAACTTTTAACGATTAAATATTCTGTCTTTTTTTGTTTTCTTCTGGATCTTCACTTTGATAACTATTATAACCTCCAAAGAGAAAAAAAAAGAAAGCCATCTAATTATTGTGAAAGATTTTAAAAAGCAAGTTTATAAAGAAAAATACAACCCAATGGGTAGAGATTTTTCTTATATCCATTGGACTTGAACTTATCTTTTAAAAATCTGAAATAATAACTTTATTTTCTTTTTATTATTTTTTACTTATTTACCAGTTGAAGTAACAGTAGATTTCTTAATCGGGGAAGGGGAAAACGCTGCATTCGATAAAGAGATTGTACAGCGTATTAATGATATCCAAAAAATGGATCCTGACACCAGAAGCATTCTCTTTTACGTTATTGATACCTATATCCAAAATTTTAAAACTAAACAGGCTTTTAGATAAACAACAAACCCGCTCAATGAGCGTGTTGTTTATTCAATCAAAGTAATAGACTTTGCACAGCGGAATTATTTTTTGCTTAAAATAATATTTTCTTTTAACATTTTAAGTCTTTTACTTCCAATAATCTTAAGCTTATAATCTCTTTGATTCATATATCCTCTAGATAACATATTAGTGACTAATTTTTCTTTATTACATCTTAAGTATAGAGTATCTTGAAAAATGTTCCACTTCCCTATACATTTTGGAGAAGCATCCTGCGATTTGTATGACATACTAAAACTATCTTTTTTTATTAAAAGATTATATTCTTTTGAGAATCCATACGAAACTCCTTTATATTGATAATTACCATATACATCTTTCTTTGCAATACAAGAACTTATTATGAATAATAAACAATAATATATTTTTAATTTTTTCATTACTTGGTTTTTAAATTTGGAAAATCATTTTTAATAGTATAAGTGCTAGGTAAGTCAGTCAGACCAGCTGCGTTATGAGGATAGGCATTGATCAAATCTGTCTTAGTAGAATTTATATTTACTGGTGCTGCAGCTGTATTAGATCTCCCTCCAGGATTATACAAAGTACCTCCATCCAATCCTTGTACCCATCCAGAAGTAATATCAGTAGCTGAACTTACAGTAGTTCCTGACGTAGAGGGTAAGCCTGAGACTGACGAAGCATCATAAAAATATTGTGCTTTATACGCCGAAACTTCGTCTCCTATATCTTGGGCTACTACAGCACCTGTAGTTCCATCAAAGGCTATATCTCCAGATTCAAATTGCGCTCCATGGGTCATTTCGTGTACAAAATTAGAATCAGTTCCAAATGCAATAACAATATTACCAGTATTAGGGTCATATGTTGTACCACCAATTCCAGTAGAACCAATATTATTTAAACTATATACCTGCGTACTTTGTTCTAAAGTATCCATATTATTAAGGGTTGTACTCAAACTTTGAACCTTATCTGATAGTGCTCCATTAGCAATAAGATTAGATGCTACAGCCGATGCATATTGAACTTGAGCTGCCTGTTTTTGTCTATTCCATTCCGCTTGACTTCCTGGTTCTATTTGTTCGGGAGCTTTACCATCAGGATCAATAAACCTCAAAGGATTATTAAATGCATAATTGTATGGACTATGACGACGCATTTGTTCTGCCATTGGATCCACGACACCCCATCTTCCAATATCCGCCATATACATTCTAGCTCCATAATCATACATACCAGTCTCTTGCAGCTCCTTGCCATTGTACTTGTAGTTCTTATAAGCACTAGGGCTAAAGAAAGAATTTCCGGTCTTTAGATGATTCATCCCAAATGGATAGTAATCATTAGAATCTGTAATCTCAAGAGCTCCTGCGCTGTTTCTTCCGAAACTTATCCTTACATTTCCTAAATGATCTTTATACTGGTAAATATACTGATCTTTTGCATAATCATAAAATCCTTCTGCTGTAGGAAAAAACTGAAGCTCAGGATTCTTTGATTCAAAACCAACCATAGCACTTACTGGTTCTACAGAATAAGCCTCCATTTCCAAAGCTCTTGAGGTTTCAAGATTATCTACCATCATCTCGGTGCTTCCACCGCCACTACCTCCACCTGAACTGGTTTGATTCACATACTGGAATCCGTCAAGATAATCTGTAACTACTTTTGACCATGTTGTCCCTGCAACTCCTGAAGAAGAGGTATAGTTTTCTTTTCTCAATTTGGTTCCGTCAGCACTGTATTTAGTGGAAATTTCGGCAATTTGTGTCCCTTTATCTATTGCCAGTTGATAAGGTAAATTTAAATGGTTGTATGCAATGCCTGAAATAGATTTATCAGCCATCGTTTGCATATTACCATTTAGATCATAAGTGATCGGAAGACCAGCAGTACCCTCATAACCGGTACTGTTACCACTGTTGTCTTTAATTGATATTGCCTGATTTCCTAGATAAGTATATTCTAAATCATCAATTTTTGTGGCAATGGTTCCTTGCAATACAGAGGTTCTGTAAAGATTGGTAATGTTTCCATTCAAATCATAGGTTAAAGATTCTGTATTTTCTTTACTGCTAGGGTTATTTGGATTTTGATAATATCCTGCCGTTAGTCGGTTTAGCTTATCATAAACATAACCATATCTTTTGGGTGTAAGTGACGGATTAGCTCCAATTGCTTCCACGGCTCTCCAATCTACTTCGGCAATGTTTCCATTGTATTTAGCCTCAATATTTTTACCGGGAAACAATACCGAATCAGGGTTGGTAACCCCTTCTTTCTGGTTGTATTTAATTTTATAAGAAAACAGTTTCCCTTCCAGATTGGCTACCGACATCTGGTTTTTATTGATATCGGTCAACCAGCCTCTTATGTTGTAGCTATAATCTATACTTTGAAGATTGTTTCCTACTTTTTTATTGCTTAATTGCGAAAGTTCATTGTAGGTATTATCAGTTAATAATTCCTCTGGATTATTGTCTACCTGATGGAAATGTTGTTTTAATCTGTTTTGAGTATCATAAGCAAAGCGTTCCTTTACATTGACAGCTGTCTCTGCCAGTTTTCTACGATGAATAGTATTTGATCTTTTAACAGCTCCAGCAAAGTCCATTTCAGTTTCAGTCTGGGTGTAGCCACCTAAATGGTTAATAGAATATATTCCAATAACCTTTCCTTTTTTATCATAATAGCTATAGTTCTTTGTCCAGTTATCATCTTCAATATTCTTCACATAAGAAGCAGTAGGAAGGCTTTTGGTGGTCACTTTACTACCTGTAATATCCGTAAGGAGCTTTTGTGCGAAAGTATTGAGAGCAGCAGGAGTACCCGGAGGATAGGTATCATAATAATTAACACTAAGAATCTGAATGACATTACTTAATGGAGATGCTAGTGTAGAATAATAAACAGGCATTCCATTAAGGGTAAATGCTGTTGTGCTTCGTGTTTCAAATAAATTGGCATTGCCATCTACCGCTGTCTGTAGGCTTTGTCTGCTTCCAGCATTATTGATAAGGCCAGTATAAACAACTCTTCCAAACTGGTCATATTTGGTGAATAACCATTGGCTTTTACCTGCAAGGTTAGCATCCTTGGTCATAACAAGTTGGTCCGCCTTATTATATACCATAAATTCCCATCCTTTTCCAGGGATCTTTTTTTCTACCAACCTGTTTTTACCATCGTAGCGGTATTGGTAACAAAAATCAGTTAACACAGCACCTGAAATAACTGTTCCAGCCGTTAATCCTTTAATTGTAAAAGAAGCTTTTGGTGGAATAACGAATGTCAACTGGCCATATTCATTATAAATATAATAGGTATCCGCATTATCAGTTGCACTGATGACTTTTCTAACCAAGACAGTCTGCCCTTTTCCATTTTTAAATTCTATGGTTTCGTTACCATCTTCATCCTTCACAGAGTTTTTATACAGCTGAAGTGAAACTCAACATTCAGTCACTTTACATAAAAATCATATTTATCATTTAAAAAATATTTTATACCTTCGCTTCGTGATTACAAATAACGGAACATATTACTATAGAATATTTAGCTCAGATCTGGGATAGGGATTCTTATAAATGATATACAACCTCGTCCTAGGACGGGGTTTTTTATTTTAAATATTAAAAAGATGAAAATAAGTATTATTGGCGTAGGACTCATTGGAGGTTCTATCGCTTTAAAACTAAGAGAAAAAGGGATTGCTGATTTTATATATGGAATAGATAACAGCAGCAGGCACCTTGATGAAGCCTTAAGCTTAAAGATCATTGATGCTAAGGTAGATCTGGAGTATGGTATTAAAAACTCAGATCTTGTTATCATAGCTATTCCTGTGGATTCAGCAAGAAAGCTCCTACCTGCAGTTTTGGATCTGATCTCTGATGATCAAACCGTAATGGACGCCGGATCTACAAAGGCCGGAATTGTAAATGGTGTAAAAGACCATCCGAAAAGATCAAGATTTGTAGCTTTTCACCCGATGTGGGGTACCGAGAATAGTGGTCCAAAATCCGCTATTGCCGAGAGTTTTTCAGGAAAAGCCGGGGTGATCTGCAATAAAGAAGAATCAGCAGCCGATGCTTTGGAGCTTGTTCAAAAAATTGTAGCGGGTCTTGATATGCACCTCATCTATATGAATGCTGAAGATCATGATGTACATACTGCTTATATCTCCCATATCTCCCATATTACGTCTTATGCTTTGGCTAATACGGTTTTAGAGAAAGAAAGAGAGGAAGATACTATTTTTCAGCTGGCGAGTTCTGGCTTCTCCAGTACCGTAAGATTGGCAAAATCACATCCTGAAATGTGGGTTCCTATTTTCAAGCAGAATAAAGAAAATGTACTGGATGTCCTTAATGAACATATCTCTCAGCTTCGAAAGTTTAAAGCCGCGTTAGAAAAAGAGAATTATGAATATTTGACGGAATTAATTTCCAATGCTAATAAAATAAGAGGAATACTTGATAAGTAGTCCTCTTATTGAATATTTTTTCTCTGTCATTTCGACGAAGGAGAAATCTCTTTATAATCCTTTTTTATTATTCTTTTCTTTTGTCTTAAAATCGAAGATTCGACGAATTCAAACAAAAGAAACAAAAATTGCCTTCTCAAAGTCGGCGAATACTATTTTAAGACTGGAAGCTATGGCTAGAAATAGAATTTTCCAATCTATTTTTTAACGCAAAGTTTTATTTTAACATTCCAAATATCTAAGTGAGCAAAGAGGGCTTCGCTGATTAAGTTAGATCCATGTAAAAATCTTTGATTTTTCTAAAACTCATGTGTACTTATTATGCAGCATATCTTAAACTTAAAATAACTAAAGTGTTTAAAGCTTTTGTAGTTTTTAGATACTCACAGAATCATGCAATTTTTAACATTCAGGAACATTCACCGCAATAGCCAATCCACCTTCAGAAGTTTCCTTAAATCGGTCACTCATCGATTGTGCGGTTTCCCACATGGTCTGAATAACTTCATCTAAAGTTACTTTTGCTTTTGCAGGATCACTTTCAAGAGCGATATTAGCTGCAGTAATGGCTTTCATAGCACCCATTGTATTTCTTTCAATACACGGAATCTGTACCAGTCCTTTGATAGGGTCACAGGTTAAACCTAAATGATGTTCCATTGCTATTTCAGCAGCCATCAATACCTGGCCTATGCTTCCGCCCAATATTTCAGTTAAGCCCGCTGCTGCCATTGCAGAAGAAACGCCTACCTCAGCCTGACATCCACCCATTGCAGCGGAAATAGTGGCATTCTTTTTAAATAAGGTTCCGATCTCTCCGGCAACCAATAGGAATCTTACAATATCATCCTCACTTGTAAAAGGGGTAAAAGCCTGAGCATACATTAAAACAGCAGGAATAACACCACTTGCCCCATTCGTAGGAGCTGTGATAATTCTTCCGAAGCTCGCATTCTCCTCATTCACGGCTAATGCAAAACAGGCGATCCATTTGTTGATATTGGTGAAGTTTTCTTCGGCGTCAACTACCTGCTGAAACCATTCATCGATATTTTTATAGATCTTATCTCCTAAAAGTTTTCTGTTGATCCCGGCTGCCCTTCTGGTAACATTTAAACCACCCGGCAGAATTCCTTCTTTGTTTACTCCTTTATAGACGCATTCTTTGATCTGTTTCCAGATATTCAGTGCCTCTTGTCTTGTTTCCTCCTGAGTTCTCCAGCTTTCTTCATTGATCAGGATCAGATCTGAAAACTTCTGAAATCCCAACTTTTCACAATATTTTATAATATCTGAACCATGATGACATGGATACAGCGTTCGGATACAGTGTTTTTCTATAGAGTTTTTTTCCTGACTTGCAATAAACCCACCGCCTACAGAATAAAAATCCTGAACAAGCTCGGTTCCATCTTCAAAAACAGCTCTAAAAATCATTCCGTTGGGATGGAAATCCAGAGATTTCTGCATATTTAAAATCAAATGATAGCCATAGATAAAAGGAATTTCTTTTTCTCCACCCAGGTTAATAATCTGGTCTTTTTTTATTTTCTCTATTTTTTCATCAATTTTTGAAGTATTGATGGTCTTAAAATCTTCACCATTTAGTCCCAGTATTCCGGCGATATCTGTTCCATGTCCAATCCCGGTTTTCGCTAAAGACCCAAAAAATTCAAGGAAAACTTCCTTCACCTCTGCGATTGATCTTTCCCTTTTTATAATTCTGATAAATGCAGAAGCTGCATTCCAAGGTCCCATCGTGTGCGAACTCGACGGACCTATCCCTACTTTAATAATTTCAAATACTGATATTGATTCCATAAAAGATTCATCATTTTTCCTCATAACAAAGATACATGATAAATCTTTATCTTACTTCTCTTCAGCTAAGGATTAAATAAATATTTAACCCACCTCTACCACTTCAAACTCTCTTCATGCTGAGAGATATCCAGACCTATATTTTCCGATTCTTCTGATACTCTTAAAGTAATGATCATATCTGTAATCTTATACAACATTAAAGATCCAAAAAAGGCAAATGCAGAAACCAAAACCAGAGCCATCATATGATGGGCGAAAACCTCAATACCACCATGCAGAAGACTGGCATTTTCACCATGAGCAAAAATAGCTGTTAAGATCATTCCCATGATTCCCCCTACCCCATGGCAGGCAAACACATCCAGTGTATCATCGATCTTTTTGAGTTTTTTCCAGTTCATCATCATATTGGAAACGATCGCAGCTATAAAACCTATGAAAAGACTTTCCGAAATGGAGACGAAACCACAACCCGGTGTAATGGCTACCAATCCTACTACTGCACCAATACATGCTCCTAATGCGGAAACACTCCTTCCATTGATCCTGTCAAAAAATATCCAGGTCATCATTGCTGAGGCAGATGCTATGGTAGTGGTTCCAAAGGCTGTGGCAGCTGTCGCATTAGCTCCTAAAGCAGATCCCGCATTGAACCCAAACCATCCGAACCAGAGCATTCCTGTACCTAAGAGTACATAAGGAATATTAGAAGGTTCGTGATGAGGATTCTTCCTGTTTCCAACAACCATCGCACCAGCTAATGCCGCAAATCCGGCACTCATATGAACGACTGTTCCACCCGCAAAATCTTTGACACCAAAATATTTATTCAAAAGGCCATCTGGATGCCAGACCATATGACAAAGTGGGGTGTAAATACAGATGCTGAAAAGAACCATGAACAACAGATAGGAAATAAAACGCACCCTTTCTGCAAAAGAACCGGTAATCAGCGCGGGGGTTATAACAGCAAATTTCATCTGAAATAAGGCAAACAGAATAAACGGTATTGTAGAAGCCATAGCCTTATGCGGTAAAACACCGACATGGTTGAAAAATGGATAGCTTAAAGGATTACCTATTAATCCGTAATGTTCTCCATTCATTTCAAAACCCAGAGAATCACCAAATGATAACGAAAATCCAACGACCACCCATAAAATAGAAATTACTCCTAAAGCAATAAAACTTTGCAGCATGGTCGAAATAACATTCTTCTTACCTACCATTCCACCATAGAAGAATGATAATCCCGGCGTCATAAGCAAGACGAGACCTGCGGCTGCTAAGATCCATGCGACATCGGCGCCAACGATTTTATCCTCGCTTAAAAATTCACCCGAATTAGGCAGATCTGCTGCCGGAGTCCAGAATAAACCTCCAATCGCTACAATTGTGATCACAGCAAAGGAGATCTTCCATTTTAAACCAATTTTCATAAAATTTAATTTTAACCCTATCAAAAATAGAGATAAATTTTATAAAAACATATTTTAAAACAAAAATACCCCTAAATATTTTAAGATAAAATCAAAATAATAATATTTTACTGAAATATTTCATTTAGAATTTTTGAAACTTCTTTAGGTTTTGTGGCCGGAAAAAGGTGCGTCCCTCCTTTGATGATATAATTGGGTTTTGAGTTTTTTACAGGAAAAACAATATCTCGATCTCCCAATATCTGAATTACATCAGGATTTTCTTCAAAACTCCAATCTGATATCTTCTCTATAGACCATTTTAGGTAATAAGGATCTTTAACTCTGAAATACTGTAACACCTTCGGGTTCTTAGGATCGAAAAATTTTCTCATAACAGAATAAGCCGTTGCGCTCCTTTCATTAAAGAAACGAACTGGCAGAATCTTGGGAATCCCGGTAATCTGTCCTGCTTTTATTAATTTGGATTTTTCTTTATCAGATTTTATACTTCCCAGGATCACTACTTTTTCAGCAGGCTTTATTTTATTGATCTCCTGTACCATGATTCCACCAAACGAATACCCTAAAAGGTTAAAAGGTTCAGAATCATTAATCTTAGATGCCATTCTGTTGATATACTCCGGAAAACTCTCATTCAGTCCCGGGATCAGCCAATCAATAAACACCACTTCAAGGTGATCTGGAAACTGTAATTTTTCCAACACTTTAAAATCTGCACCGAGTCCGCTTACTATGTAAATTTTCATATTGCTAAAATAAAAAATATGGGCAACTATTTAAAGCTGCCCATATCTAATTTATTGTTAAAAGTAATTCCTTTTATTTTTTCTTTACAGGAATTCTGTTATCGTTATCCAATTTCTCAGTAGAAACTTTGAACTGAATGTCCATTTCGTCTTTAATGAAATAATCTTTTAATGAAGACTGATAGAATACTTTAAAGTCTCTTCTGTTTAGCGAGAACTTAGCAGACTCTACAACAACAGTAAACTGAGTAACATAAACATTAGCCGGGAAAGTAATTGTCTTTCTAACCCCTTTTAATGTAAAATCTCCATATACTGTTGAATTGTACTCACTGTTTGCCAAAGGAATAATTTTGGTTAAATGAAATAGAGCGATCGGGAATTTTTTAACTTCAAAGAAATTAGTACTCTTAAGATCGTTGGTTAGCTTGATCTGATCCTCATCGGAAACATCTCCAGCCATCAAACTTCTCATATCAATTACAAATTCACCATCTACCAAAACTGTTTTATCAAAATTGAATTTTCCGCTTTTCAGTTTTACGGTACCCGAATGTGATGATGCCACGGTTTTTACAACCTTATAGCCCGTCCATCTTATCTCAGAAGAAGTAACTTTAGAAACCTTATCAAATTTTCTTTGAGCAGAAACAAATGATATGCTCACACACATCATAGCAAACAATAGTAATCTTTTCATTCTTTTTTATTTACAATTCAACAAAAATAAAAAAAAGTGTAGAACTTCTACACTTTTAACAATCTTTTTTTGATTAAATTATTTAGCAGTCACTTTTACAAGCATATCAATGTCATCTTTCACAAAAACATCTTGCATTGTTGATTTGTAAGCAATATCAAATTTTTGTCTGTCGAAAGAGAATTTGTTAGATACTAAACTTGCTACTCCTTTGCTGTAAGCAATTTTTGCAGGGAAAGAAATACTGTTTGTTTTTCCTTTTACTGTAAGATCTCCAGTTACTAAAGAGTTATATACTTTGTCATCGTTTTTCTTTACAGAAGTAATTTTAAAAGCAGCTGTAGGATATTTTTCAACCTCAAAGAAATCTCCTGTTTTAAGGTGACCATTTAATTTAGTCTGATATTCTCCGGTAAGATCTGTAGAAGTAATAGAAGTCATATCAAGAACAAAAGATCCACCTACAAGGTTATTTCCTTTCATTATCAGATTTCCTGACTTCACTTTTACAGTACCATCGTGAGAACTAGCCTCAGACTTTGCTACTTTGTATCCCCACCAGTGTACATCAGATGCTACTACTTTTTTTGATTGTCCGAAAACCAATCCACTAGCTAAAACTGCTAATAATAATATTTTTTTCATTGAATAAAGTTATTTAATTGTTTATTTAACGATACAAATGTAGCTATCTTATTCGATAGATTTTATTGATGTAGATCAATAAAATCAATTATTTTCATGAATAATATCAGGCATAAAAAAACTCCGGAAATTCCGAAGTTGATATTTATTTATTCATAGTAGGCGGTATAAAGCGCTATGCCATGTAATCCTGTCAGCTTACTTTTAATAAGGTATATTGGAATGTTTCTGAGCATATCCTCCATTTTGTCGCTTATCTTAAACTTCTCATAGAATTTCGTTTTATCCATATAGTCGATCAGCATCTGAGGAATATCTCCTGAGATCAATAAACCTCCGGTAGCCTTAACCTTTAAAGTAAGGTTATTAGCTTCCCTTGCAAGAAACTCAAGGAATGTATCCAAAGCAATTTTACAGATCAGCACATCTTCTTCTACAGCGGCTTTATAAATTTCCTGTAAGAAGTTTCCATTTGCCAAACGATCTGCCAGCCATTCCGGTTCAGGGTGTCTTTTTACATCTCTTAAGAATCTGTAAATATTAAATAATCCTGTTTTAGAAAGAACATTTTCCCAACTTACAATTCCATAAATATTATTTAAGAATTGATAAAACTCCACTTCAACATTTGTTCTTGGAGAAAATTCAGAATGACCACCTTCTGTTGCAAATGGTCTTAGATACTTTCCATCAAAGAAATACCCCGCTTCTCCCAGCCCATTTCCTGGTGCTAAAATAGCTACATTTCCTTTCTCCAGATGCCCGCTTGTATAAATTGCGTCTAGTTCACTATCCTCTAGAAGTCCCATTCCATATGCAGACGCCTCCAGATCGTTAAGCATATCAACCTTTTCGAAACCGAACTCATTTTTAAATTCTTCAACATCGAAATTCCAGCCCAATCTTACAGGACTACTTTTCCCGTTAAGGACAGGTCCCGGAACAGCTATTCCTAAACGTTTTACATTATTCAGCTGATTCTCCTGAATAAACTTTTTCAGGATCGCCGAAAAAGAGGAAAACTCTTTTGTCGGATAGCTGGTTTGTAATTTTATATCGAGTCCTCCGTTGCCAGATATGTAATAACCCAATGTAGTAATATCTTCACGTAAGTTTGCTCCAATGATAGAAACATCATCATTATTACTGTCTTTTACACCCGGTAAATAAAGGGGAAATTTTGGATTTAAGTTCATAATCACAAATTTTATCAAATATAATAATAGTTTTCGGAAATCGTATATGGTAGTAAAAAACCTTTTCAAAAAAATGAAAAGGTTTTGGCTAATAATTGTTTATATATAAATCTAACTACTTTCCTAACGCAATATTGTAAGAAAATCCAACACCAATGTTACCCACATTGTAGTCTTGATTCACTAAATCGCCTTTACTTCCTGTAAATACCTTCTGATATTGTACGAAGAAATTCCAGTCTTTGTTATGGTATCCAATTTCAGGTTTGATATAAAAACCTCCACTTGGTCTGTCAACCAAAGTATTTGAAGCTACTTTATCATCACCTACCAAGAAACCATACCCTAAGTCAGTTCCAAAATAGAAACCAGTTTGTTTTGGATAAATTCTTATTAATGCTGCAACAGGAATTACTCCCACATCATTATTTTTATATCCATTGTTTTCTTTTCCAAAATAATGGGAATAACCAGTTGCGATACCTAATCCGAATCCCGGAGTAATCAGATTTTGGTAAGCCACATCCACCCCTACAGCAGCGGAAAGATTATCTGAAGGAACAGCTAATCCAACATTTGCTCCTACTTTAAGCATATTATTCATTTGTACGCTTTGTGCACTTGCAATACCTGCTGTTAAAATTCCAGCTAATAAAACTGCTTGTTTAAACATTTTCATAATTTCTGATCTTTAAATTTTACTAATCAGTATGATGTAAAAATCATGCCAACCAAGCACTTTTTCACTGTTTTAACATCTACAAGAAACACAAATACATGAAAATCAAATAGTTAATTTTTGTTAAAATTTAAATAAATGTTTAATTAATGTTAAAAAAACAATCTATGAACGTATTAAACGTTCTAATTTTTAACCTCTTTAAGTTTATGATATCCAAAATACAAATCTATTCATGGCATTTCCTGTAATACTTCATAACAAGCACTTACTTTGGCGTGCAGGCTTTGGTCCCGGCATTAGCCAGTTTGAAGACATACAAACTCTATCAAATAAAACTTTGATCGATGAATTGTTTAAAGAAAAAGCTTTTACTGAACTGACCTATAATACCCCGGATGTAGCTGCTGTTGATTATATGAACTCACCAACACCTGCCGAAAAGAGAAAAGAAAATCAGAAAATCAACAGAGAGCAGAATAATGAGCTTAACCTTAATTTCCTCGATAGCATGATCAACAGTCCAGATCAACTCAGAGAGAAAATGGCTTTTTTCTGGCATGGCCATTTCGCTACAAGAATTAATAATTCAAAATTCAACAGACAGTTATTAAACAGTATCAGAAAAAATGCATTGGGTAATTTTAAAGAGTTGCTTTTTGATGTCAGCCGCTCTCCTGCTATGTTGAGTTTCCTCAACAATCAACAGAATAAAAAAGACCATCCCAATGAAAACTTCGCCCGCGAGGTTATGGAATTATTTACCATGGGACGGGGAAATTATAATGAAAAAGATATCAGAGAAGCCGCCAGAGCCTTTACAGGGTGGGGATATGATAAGGATGGAAATTTTAATGAAAGAAAAAAACTTCACGATACAGGAACCAAAGCGTTTTTAGGAAAAACTGGAAATTTCACAGGCGATGATATTTTAAATATTATTCTGGAACAAAAGGCTACGGCCAAATTCATAACAACTAAAATTTATAAATTTTTCGTTAACGAAAACATTGACAATACCATTATCAATCGATTAAGTGAGGATTTTTACCATTCAGGTTACGATATAAAAAAGCTTTTGCAGCACATTTTTTCAGGTTCATGGTTTTATGATCCAAAAAATATCGGAACAAAAATAAAATCCCCTATTGAGCTCATGGTAGGAATGATGAGAGTTTTACCTATGAATATTCAAGCTCCTGAAAATCTCATCGTCTATCAAAAATTGTTAGGACAGATGCTTCTTTATCCACCCAATGTGGCGGGATGGCCGAGTGGGAAATCCTGGATCGACAGTTCTACACTGATGCTAAGACTTCAGATCCCTCAGATCTGGTCCGGATTAAGACCTTTAGAATACAGCCCCCGACAGGATGATGATATTGATATGGGAATGAAGTCCCGTGAAACAGCATTAAATAAAGCGTTTAAAAATCCAAATATCACCATCGACTGGAATCGTGTAGAAAAGGTTTTTCAGAATAAAAAAGGGGAGGACTATCTTCTCCAAAACTCGAAATCCCTGGATATGAGTTCTGTGAAAAACTTTTCTGATCAGAGTGTAAAAATGAATATAATTAATCTGATGTCCACACCAGAGTATCAATTGATGTAACCTCCTTAAAAGCAGTAAGATGTTAATTAAAAGAAGAGAATTTTTAAAGATAAGTTCGTTAGCAACAGCTTCACTGGTAGTTCCAAACTTCCTGAGATCCATGACGTTGGATAACGCGTTACAACCCAGTCAAAATATTTTGATCGTGCTACAGTTTACAGGAGGGAATGACGGATTAAATACAATTATTCCGATAAAAAATGATGTGTACTTCAGGGAAAGAAAAAATATTGCGATCAATAATTCTCTAAGATTAAATGATGAAACAGGAATCAATCCTGCACTCTCCTCTTTCAAAGATCTTTTCGACAATGGAGAATTGGCTATTTTGAACAATGTCGGCTATCCG
This sequence comes from Chryseobacterium sp. ISL-6, assembly GCF_018613715.1. Classification (GTDB taxonomy): domain Bacteria; phylum Bacteroidota; class Bacteroidia; order Flavobacteriales; family Weeksellaceae; genus Chryseobacterium; species Chryseobacterium paludis. The sequence goes on from NZ_JAGGPT010000002.1 coordinate 218,120, forward strand.
AATCCTGACAAATCACATTTCAGAAGCATGGATATCTGGCAGTCCGCAAGTAAAAGTGATGAGTTCTTAGAAACTGGTTGGTTGGGACGCTTTCTCGATGAAGAATGTTACCGTTGTGAACATCCTACTCAGGCTCTGGAAGTTGATGATATGCTGAGCCTGGCATTAAAAGGCGAAAATAATAAGGCATTTGCTTTCAAAGATCCAAAGAGACTCTATCAAACCAGTCAGGAAAAATATTTCAAATCACTTTATGACCACCATCACGAAGATGAAATTGTCTCTTATCTTTATCAGACCTTAGGTTCTACGATCAATAATGCCAGTTACATTTTTGAAAAAAGCAAATCTAAACAAACGGATCAAACCTACCCAAATTCAACATTGGGTAAAGACTTCAAAACAATAGCATCACTAATCAAATCAGACATTAATACACAGGTCTATTATCTTTCCGTAGGAAGTTTCGATACCCATGTTAATCAGAATGAAAGGCAACAAAAGCTATTCACAGATATCAATGAAGCAGTAAAATCTTTTGTGGCCGATATGAAGGAGAACGGGCTCTTTGACAACATCCTTCTAATGACCTTTTCAGAATTCGGACGTCGTGTTGCTCAGAATGCCAGTAATGGAACCGATCATGGAACAGCAAATCAAATGTTTTTTATCAGTGGTGGGCTTAAAAAGAAAGGATTTCTAAATACCCTTCCCGATTTACAAAACCTGAATGAGGGTGATCTGATCTATACTGAAGATTTCAGGAAAGTATATGCTACGATCCTCAGGAACTGGCTAAAAGCAGATTCTTCAAAAGTATTGGGCTGGAAAAACGGTGTCTATGATTTTATATAAAAAAGACCGTCCATAACAGACAGCCTTTTTATCATAGTGAATGATGTCTAACTTAAGCTGTAATCTGCTTTTTTTTAGCCTCATCCTTTTTATCTAATTTTTCACTCACTTTTTTTACGATATACTCGATAACAAGTGGGGCAACTATAGCAATGACTGCTTTAAGAATTCTTGATTTCATATTTATTTATTTTGATTAACAATTACAATTTTTGCGCCATTTATTAAATCAGACCCCTTCATTAAGATTCTGATAATTCTGAAAAGCCTCTTTCAGGCTGGCCTGGATTCTTCTCTTAAGCCGTTCCGGTTTTAAAACAGTAATAAACTCACCCAATCCCAGGATCATCCTTTCTAATTCGAAATTAAGCTGCACACATATTTTAAATGTTGTCCCACTATCATCTTCATTTATAATTTCCTGAGAATGATGAAAAGGTTTTGTTTTAACATACGGAGCATGCTTGGCATTGATTTTAAAAATAACATTCTGAGGACGTTGCCCATCTGAAACAGTAACCCCGATCACTTCTCCAAAATAACGATCAGAATCAAACTCCTTATCAATGTATGTAACAGCTTCTTCAATAGAGATTTCTTCCATCCTGTCTAATGCCAGATTATACATTTTATTTTTATACCAACAGATAAGAAACCAACGGTTATTATATTCTTTCAGTAACTGCGGATGAACGATGTAATAATCAGATTCCCTTGCTTTAAAGCTTTTATATAGAATCTTTAATACCCTCCTGTTTAAAATACTTTCATATAAAATATCAATATGTTCCAATCCTTTCAGCCGTTCATTTTTATCGAGATGAATAATGGATTTCTGATTGGTTGAATGAATTGAATCTTCCAGTTTCTGGATCACCCCATTCATATCTTTAAACATAGAAAAATCTTTGAACTGCTTCAAGATCTGAACGGCATTGTTCATTGCTTTCAGATCGCTTTCATTCACCGAAATATTATGAATGCTGTATTCAGGATCACTGTATCGGTAATATTTCCTCTCATAAACTTCAATAGGAGCCTCATAACCGAACTTTTCGCTGCGCATATTCTGCAGATCCAGCTGTATGGTACGTTTGCTTACAAAGGATTCCTTTCCTTCAAACTCAAACAACGCTTCGGAACATTCATCGATCAGGTCTTCTAATGTGTATTGGCGGTATTTGTTCTTAAGGCATTTATCCAGAGTCTTATAGCGGATCAGAGCGTTTTTATTGGATGACATTTTTCTTGTGTTTAGTGGGTATTGGCTGGCTTATGCTGCATCGTCATTGCGAACCGAAGGTGAAGCAATCTCATTCATCGTATTTTACTATCGCTGTGCCAGAATTATTTCTTTCTTAACGCTTCCCCTTCAAAAACAATCCCGTCCCATCCGAACTCCATAAAGTTTCTGATATTCTGATGATCAACCCCTTCAGGATTTTTAAGAACATCTTCTCTGTAAAATTCTCCAAAAAGATTTAAAACATCCTCTTTTGACAGATCATTCAGCTTTGCAAAACTAAATACTTTACAAGATCCATTATTTTGATCTGCTTCATTCGCTGTAGTTCCGTTTTTAAATTTTGTTGGTGTAAAGTTATAATTCTCATCGATATAAGTAATAACGTCTTTGAAATGAATCTCTTCAGGTGAGTTCTTTAATTGTTCCAATAACATACAATATGTATTTTTTAAAAAGATTGATGTAAAAATAATCAAAAAAAAATCATCTACGCAAAAACATTGCACACTTGCGTAATTACTTTGCATTATCAAAATGAGAGAACACATGGAATTTAACGGAAATCACTTAATAGAATTAGGATATAGACCAGCAAAATGGTTTAAAGAAGCAATCGAATATATCCACATTAACAATCTGGATGAATCTGAGATTAAAATTTATCTGGAACAGTTCGAACAACCGGATCAGATGCCGTTGCATGAAACTCCAAAAGATTTCATTATTAACATCAGAGCTGAGAACGAAAGTGAACTTGACAATGTAGAAAAAGTAATCAGAACAATGCAGGTTTTAATGAAAACACCAACATTAGTGGATGGAGCTTTAATGCCTGATGCCTGCCCTACTGGTCCGGAAGGTCATATTCCCGTTGGCGGAGTTGTTGTCGCTAAAAATGCTATCCATCCAGGATTTCATAGCGCAGATATCTGTTGTTCCGTTATGTTGACAGACTTTGGAAAGGCGAATCCTAAAGAAGTACTGGATGCTGCACATTCAATAACACATTTCGGATACGGTGGAAGACCACGAGGTGAGCAAATGCCAATGTCTCAGGAACTAATGGATGCGTTCAGGGAAAATTACTTTTTGAATGATGAAAGACTGATCAGTATTGCCCGTTCTCATATGGGAACCCAGGGAGATGGAAATCATTTTTTATTCGTTGGAATTTCTAAAAATACGGGAAATACAATGTTGGTAACCCACCACGGATCAAGAGCTCCGGGTGCTGCTTTGTATGATAAAGGAATGAAAGTTGCAAACCGTTTCAGACAGGATATTTCACCGGAAACTTTAAAAGAGAATTCCTGGATCCCATATGATACAGAAGAAGGAAAATCATATTGGGAAGCACTTCAATTGATCAGAGCATGGACGAAAGAAAACCATACATCTATTCATGATGCTGTTTTAAATAAGATGGAAGTTGAAAAAGAAAACAGATTCTGGAACGAGCATAATTTCGTATTCAAGGATAGAGATTTATTCTACCATGCAAAAGGGGCTACTCCATTGGATGATAAATTTATGCCTGATATTACGGGACCAAGATTGATTCCACTAAATATGGCAGAACCCGTTCTGATCGTTCAGGGAAAAACCAATGAGAGAAATCTCGGGTTTGCCCCTCACGGAGCAGGAAGAAATTTCAGCAGAAGTCAGCATAAAAGATCATTGGCTCATAAAACCATTGAAGAAGTTTTTGCTGAAGAAACCGAAGGACTGGATATCCGATTCTTCTCGAATGAAATTGACATTTCTGAATTACCTACCGCCTATAAGAGCGCTAAAAACGTAAGAGCTCAAATCGAGGAATATGGATTATGTGAAGTACTGGATGAGGTGATGCCTTACGGATGTATCATGGCAGGTGATGTCGGAAAAAATGCACCATGGAAAAAGAAAAGGAAATTTAAAAAAGCTTGAAACTAAGCCTGATTGATTATTGAATATATTTTACTCTCGCAGATTAAGCAGATCACGTAGATTTTTTATAATATTAATCTGCCACAATTGTAAAACCTGCAAGAGATTAAATTATGTAATTCAAAAAAATTTAATTATAATCAATTACAAGTATAATTTTTTTAAATACCCTTGCGCTTTATAAGTACAAGGGTATTAATCATTTAAGATAATAAAACTGGTAGTTTATTTTTTTAAATTCTATATTGACAAGATTGGAACCCGACAGCATAAATCCGCTTATATCACCTCCTTTTCCCACTTTAAAATCGAGCTGTCCAAAATATGATTGCGTCGAATAAAAACTCATCTGTTTTAGAGGAAATACTGGAATATCGCCATTTATAGGGTGTTTTGCTACCAGATTATTATTTTCAATAACCAGCTGATAAGTTGTATTAAACTCGTCATTTCTGTAAAATCCAACAAACTGTTTCAAATCCATGGTCTCTGCTTTAGGCGGATTCAATGTTACTCTTTTTGCGGTGTATGTAAAATCACCAATTCTAAAGGTCACTAATCCTCCATTAAATGTAAGACTTGCGGTAGGAATAGAAGTAATATTAAATTTACCATCCCCTACTCCTGGTAAAACTTCTTTACCTTTATGATTATAGGTCCCTACATAAAGATCTTTCCCATCTGCTGAAATTTCAAGATAGTTTCCCGGACTCAGTTCATACACTCCTTCAAAGTTCTTTAATTCTGATGGTGTATATGTTGTTTTTTGTGGTCTAATATCTGGAGTTAGCTTATTGGCAAGAAATAAATCAATCAGCTGATAGGCAATTAAGAAACCGTCAAAAGCCCTCTTATTTCCTAATACAACCAGAGAGAAGTTTTGAGAAGGAATATGAAGAATATAAGAGCAATAACCTGCAGTACCACCACCATGAAAAACTAAATCCAACCCTTTATACGTTCCTGTTTGCAGTCCTAAACCATATTCGATATGACTTCCATTATTTAATATTGTATTTTTCTGCATGGTATTAAAAAGTTCACGACTGCCAACGGTTGGCTTTTGAAAATTGATAGCCCATGTACATAAATCATTTAAAGTAATATAAATATTAGATGCTCCATAAACCATTTGTCCGATTGGAAATTTTAAAAATATATTTCCTTTTTGCAGGTATGGTTCTGCCTTATTTGGGATTATTTTTTCAGGATCATCTATTGCTACGCTATGCTTCATACCAAGTGGATTAAAAATGAATTCCTTTAGTATCTGGGCAAAATCCTTCTTATATACTCTGTGGAGGATTTCCGCAAGCAGCATGAATCCTGTATTATTATATTGATACTGTTCTCCCGGAGTATAGTTAATACTTTTAATTCCTAAAACGGTCTGTACAGCTTCATTATTTGTCAGTCTGAACTCATCACCAAAACCTTGTAATTCATTAATTTCCGTAAAATTGGGTAAGCCATGGGTATGATTCGCCAATTGGCGGACGCTGATTTTATAAGGTAAACTGCTAAGCTCAGGAAGATAGTTTCTGATATCATCATCTAAAGAAAGCTTTCCTTCCTTTACGGCCATAAGTGCAACCAAAGCTGTAAACTGCTTAGAAACTGATGCTATATTGAAAGCAGTGGAATCTGTTACGGAAATTTGATCCTCCAGATTGGCCTGCCCATATGTTTTCTTATAGATTACTTTCCCATCTTTTATGATCCCTATGGCCATTCCGGGAGCATTCGCCTTAGCATAGGTATTTAATAGCGAATCGGCTTTTCTGATTTCATTTTTTGGAGTGAATTGACTGGAATATAATCCAAAGCCCATTAGAAAGAAAATACATAACGCAAGTTTAATGTGTGATTTCATTTTTAAATTTTTAATGAAACAAATCTGAAACTTTGCGCTGAAATAAATATCCGGATACCGAAAATCGGACTCTTTTGTTTAGAAAAATCAGTCCGACTTAAAGTCGAACAGTATTTAACTGATTGATTTTCTGTAATCAGTAGGGGTAACACCCGTTTCTTTTTTAAATGCTGTATAAAATGAAGATTTAGAATTAAAACCCACCTGATACAATACTTCCAAGACTGTTAGCTGTGGATTTTCCTTTAAAAGGGTTTTAGCACTGTTAATTCTGAATTCATTAATGAAATCAAAAAAATGTTTTCCCACTGACTGATTGATCAACAATGATAGTTGTTTTTCCGGCAAGTTGATTTTCTCTGCCAGTTTTTGTAACGTTAACGTATCATCTAAGTAAGGCTTTTCCATCTCCATCAGAATCAGGAGATCTTTTAACTGTTCTGATTCCTCCTTAAAGTCAGGAGCTTTCTTTACCGGAACTAAATCTTTATCTATTCCAGCAAATAAATCCGGTCTGTATAAGCAATTTAACACAAACCAACTGATCATAAATAATGCAAAGAAACCTGTAAATGTATACAAATACAACAGAAGGTCGTTATTCTTAATGAAACCCCTGAGCAGTACAAAAAAATTACCTATTAAAAATAAAATTGTAGTTCTTAACAACCATTGATAAACTTGTTGATGATTGCTCGAGTAATTTTCCCGGTATAGTTTCTTAAATGTTCTCAGCACAAGAAATACGGCAACAATATAATAGTAATATTGTACTGTCAATAGCATATCAAATAACCGATAGCCTTGTTTTGAAATGTCTGTTGAAATAAATAAAACAAAGGAAAGTAAGAATAGTAATGCATGTAAAAGGTGTTTTTTGTTTAAGTTAAAATTATAATAACAGGCTGATTTTACATACAGATAATACAGAGGCATCTGTAATAAGACACTGGCAGATTTAAAGCTTCTAAAAAAAGTGCTGGAAGGAGACCAAAAAAGACCCGATAAATCAATGGAAGAAACGAGAAGAAATGAAGCAAATAAATAATTAGGTAATTTTCTTTTACTTTTTGCTGTTATCAAAAAGATCACAAGCAGCAAAAACAAAAAAGCAATAATTTTGCCCAGATCACCTATTAATGTCATATTTCTTGTTTAAATTACAATATTACAAAAAATGTAATCGCCTTGGTAAAAACATTCATTGATGCATTAAAATTATTTAAAACTGTAAATCTTACAACTTCAATTTTTTATTCAATAATATTCTAATCCGCAAATAAAATCTACTGCGCAAAAAGACTGCGCAAATCATTTATTAATTTGTATCATAAAACAACAACAATGAAAGATAGAATATTAGAAAAACTAAAAGAAGTTGAAGAAAAACGTGGTATAGAAATACTTCTTGCCGTAGAATCAGGAAGCAGAGCCTGGGGTTTTGCCTCTCCGGACAGTGATTATGATATACGGTTTATATACCGACATAAAAAAGACTGGTATCTTTCTCCCTGGGATAAAGATGAAACGATAGAATTTATGACAGAAGATGATCTGGATGGTTCTGGTTGGGACCTTCGAAAGACTTTTCATCTTTTGTTGAAATCCAATGCTGCATTATTAAGCTGGTCCTACTCGCCTATCGTTTATATGGAAAACGAGAAATTTGTGGAATTATTTAAACCATTGGCAGACGCGTGTTTTTCTCCCGTAGCCGTTTCTTATCACTATTTAAGTATGAGTAAGAAATATCTGGAAGCCTGCAGACATGATGAGGTAAAATTAAAAAGTTATTTCTACTGTCTTAGAACGGCGCTTACCGGAAAATGGATATTAGAAAAAGGAACTGTACCTCCGGTTTTATTCAGTGATCTATTGGTTTTAGTAGATGACTTTACGAGAGGTAAAATAGAAAACCTTGTTGCTCTAAAAGCGACTAAAGGAGAATCTTATTATCACGCCAACGATTGGGAACTTTTCGGATTTCTTGAAAGTGTAGTTACTGAGACTGAGGATAGAGCAAAGAGTTTATCTGCTGGAAAAGCGGATAAAGTTGAGATGGAAAAAGTATTTAGGGAAATATTAGCAGACTAGATAAAAGATGATAAGTATTTCAATATATTAAAGCATTTGAAAAACATAAAATTTCAGTAATAATAACAATTCAATATGACGATCCAGGATCTTAAAAATAAAAAACTAATCCTTTTCGAAGCCATTTCCGGAAGCCGTGCTTTCGGATTGGCGACGAAAAATTCTGACACCGATATCCGAGGCATATATTATATACCGAAAGAAGATTTTTTCGGACTGAATTATGTTCCGCAGATCTCTAATGAAACAAATGATATTACCTACTATGAAATCGGAAGGCTCATAGAGCTACTGCAAAAAAACAATCCGAACATTCTGGAGATTCTGGCCAGTCCGGAAGATTGTATTTTAGAGAAACACCCTCTGATGGATCTTCTAAAACCCGAAGATTTCCTGTCAAAATTATGCAAAGACACCTTTGCAGGATATGCTATCTCACAGATCAAAAAGGCTAAAGGATTAAATAAGAAAATCCTAAATCCTATAGATCAAGAAAGGAAATCCCTTCTTGATTTCTGTTTTATTCTTGAAGATCACCGCTCAGTACCGTTGAAAGAATGGCTTTTCAGAAATGAAAAAGTTCAGGAGAAATGTGGATTGGTAAGCATTGATCATACCAAAGGAATGTTTGCTTTATTTTATGATAATACCCACACATTAGGTTATAAAGGAATTATCCGGAATGAGGAAGCCAATCAGGTTTCAGTATCCTCTGTTCCTAAAGGAGAAAAAACCGCTGCCTATCTCTTTTGCAATCTTGATGCCTACTCTGTGTATTGTAAAGATTATAAAGAATACTGGAAATGGGTCTCAGAACGAAATGAAGACCGTTATAAAGTGAATCAAAATCATGGACAAAACTATGACAGCAAAAACATGATGCATACCATCCGTTTATTGCAGTCTTGTGAACATATTTTTAAAACTGGTTCGATGCATATCCGTGTTGAAAATCGAGATGAATTATTAGATATTAAAGCTGGAAACTGGTCTTATGATGAGGTAATGAAAAAAGCTGAAGATCTGGTAAAGTCTATTGATCAATACCATTCAGTTTCTACACTTCCTGAAGAACCGGATCTGGAAAAGACAACAAAGATATTGGTTGAAATAAGAGAAAGATTGTATGGTTAAAATTGAAAGTACTAAGAGTTGACTTAGAGATTAATTCATCGCAATGACAGATTTAGTGTATAGATATGCTTTACATTTTTACAATTTTTGGCGCTGATAGTAATCTAAATTTGTAAAAAAAATAATGAAAGTAGTATATTTTTTAACTGCATTCTTGCTTAGCTTCACCATCCAGGCACAGGATTCTTTAGTTACTAAGATTGCGTCACAACATTATCAAATTATAAATTTCGAGAATAACCATTTTTCGGGTGAAGGAATTACAAACCTTACTCAGACTATTGCAAAGCATAAATATGTTCTAATTGGTGAGGATCATCTTAATAATGAAGTCCTGGATTTTACAACTTACCTTACTAATCATATCAACTTCGACAATTATATCACAGAAACTGATCAGTTCACTATTGATATCCTTAAAAAAGATTGTAAAAAAAATAAAGACCACCAGTCTATTGCACCTAACTCTAATGATAAATTTTCTTTTTTCTCATTTAATAAAGATCATAATCTATTAGATTATTTTTTCGAAAACAATAAGACTGTGATAGGTCTTGATCAGGTTTATTACAATTCTGATGCAGTTATTTTCCAGGAACTTATTAAAATAACAACCAATAAAGTAGCAAAAACAAAATATCAAGCTTTATTAAAAGAATCCACAACCCGATGGGATAGATATAAAAAAGAATCAAACCTGGTTCCGCTTAAGGATGGTTCCAATCGCCCTTATCTGTTTTCTGATGATCTGGGTAAGAATCTTGCAGAGCTTCAAAAATTAAAACTGTCAGACTACGAATATCGTGCTATCAATAAACTGAAAACCAGCAATGAGATATACATCCTTGAAAACAAAGAAAAAGAAGCAGAATCTAACTTTTTGAGAAGCTCGTCTATGAAAGAGAATTTTCTTGAAAATCTTGATAAAATTAAAGGCAAAAGAAATTTGTTTAAGTTTGGAGCAAACCATGCTGCTAAAGATAAAAGCTTATTACAAAACAGTTCTGATATTGGAAATCTAGCTTCTGCTTTAGCTGATTCAGAAAAGGAAAAATCTTTACATATCGCTATTATACAAAAATCTGGTAAAACCGGCTCTTTTCTTTCGGAAAGCAATGACGCTGAATATGTTTTATTCTTAAGACCCTTTTATCGATTGGTCAATAAGGAAAATCAATGGCTCTTATTTGACCTCACTAAAATTAACGAAGAGATAAAGAAACAAAATACTTCTGTTAAATCAGGTACTCTTAAAAATTTACTGGGTGGCTATGATTATTTAATTATAATCCCTAAAGTAACTGCACAGAAAATGATCACTTAAGTAATGCTAAATTGACATGTTGAGATGTTATAAAGATATTGTTTGGAAAGGATAATCCAAATTCATCAACCGCAAAAATAACTTTATAAAAAGTTGTTCGTTTTAATTTGTAGTAATTAGAAAAAACCTCCTATTTCTCGGAGGTTTTTTCGCTTTTATCTTTTTAGCAAAAAATAAAAAGTAAATTAATTATTGTTTTACGATAATTAATTATACATTTGCATTATTAATATTAATCGTGCTATGAACCAGACTAAAATTATTTCAAGGATTCTTTACTATCTGTGCCTTGTATTGTCAGCAGGTTACATGTTGACGGCAGTATATTCTGTTTTCTGTCTTATTACAGGCTTTGCTACTACTCCATACAAGGAAAACAAATTTCTTCATATCAATTTTCCTTTTACGGATCAGCCTTTTCTCAATATTGAGAATAATTATCCTTACATTTTATTTTCATTTATGACAGTTTTAATTACATATGGTATTTTCTTCTGGTTTTCGGCGAGAGTTTTTAAAGTTTTTTTTCAACCAAAGCTATTCAACGAAAAAAATATCATACAGCTTAAAAGATTTTACATATACAATATTTTCCTTCCTTTGCCTATTGTGATTATAGCAAGTTTTTTCGTGGAAGTGGAAAGTATGATATGGGGACTGGTTTTTATCCATTTCATGTTAGGAATTTTCTGTCTGTTTCTTGCTAATATCTTCAAGCAAGGACTACATTTGCAAAACGAACAAGACCTATTTATATAATATGCCGATTATAGTCAACTTAGATGTGATGCTTGCCAAACGAAAAATGCAGAGTAAAGAATTGGCAGAAAAATTAGGAATTACACCTGTTAATTTATCTATTCTAAAAACAGGAAAAGCCAAAGGTGTCCGTTTCGATACGCTGGAAGCAATATGCAAAATCCTGGAATGCCAACCCGGAGATATTCTCGAGTATAGAGAGTAGTAAGGATCTGGAATAAAAGTTTAAAATTGAACCTCTAAAGTTTTATTTCTCTTTATTCTTTATTCTTTATTCTAAAAATCATAAATCCCTCCTACATCATCATCAACTAATCACAACCACATATCATTTTCAAAAAGCAATGGAAACATTGCCAGCTATTTTATTACCCAAACTCAAGATTATGAACACATTATCTATCAACCATCTCAGCCTGACCTATAAAAATGGCTCTCAGGCAATTAAAGACATTTCATTGGAGATCGGAAACGGCATGTTCGGTTTGCTTGGCCCGAATGGAGCGGGAAAATCTTCTTTAATGAAAACAATTGTCGGTCTGCAGAAGCCCAGTTCCGGAAATATCCTTTTTAATGGAAACGACATTTCTAAAAACCCCGATTGCATAAAACAGAATCTAGGATTTTTACCACAGGATTTTGGAGTCTATCCAAAAATTTCAGCTTATGATCTATTGAATCATATAGCTATTCTAAAGGGGATTAAAGAGCATTCTGAGCGTAAGGATCAGGTCTTTAATTTATTGGAAAAAGTTAATTTATCTGATTTCAGAAATAAAGAAGTCCATACTTTTTCCGGCGGTATGAAACAGCGTTTTGGAGTTGCTCAGGCCTTACTGGGAAATCCTAAGATCATTATCGTTGATGAGCCAACAGCAGGCTTAGATCCGGAAGAGCGTAACCGTTTTAATTCTTTATTAAACGACATCAGTAAAGAGGTTATCGTGATCCTTTCTACTCATCTTGTAGAAGATGTCAGAAATTTATGTTCTGAAATGGCTATTATGGATAAGGGTCAGGTTCTCCGAAAAGGAAAACCCAATGATCTTATTTCTGAACTCGAAAACAGAATCTGGTCAAAACCTATTGATAAAAATGAATGGGAAACCTATCAACTTAGCCACCATATCATCAGTCAGCAGCTGATTGAAAGGGAATTGTATATCACGACATTTTCCGAAGAGCAGCCAAATGGCTTTAACTCTGTTTCTCCCTTATTGGAGCACGTTTACTTCCATACTCTCACACAAAAACCTTAATCATGAATCCATTATTTTTATTCGAAGCCAAGCGCAGCAGTAAGCATTGGCTAAGTTATCTTGTTGCCATAACCCTCGTAATGCTTGGTGTCTTTTGTGGAAATCAGTTCAATCTTAGTGTTGGGGAAGGGATTTATCTCAATTCACCATATACAATAGGTTTTATGATTGGGATGTTAAGTCTTTCCATACTTTTTTTGGCGATCATTTACGCGAACCAACAGCTTTTTAAAGACTGGGATTCAAAATTTGATAGTATCCTTTTTTCTTTCCCATTCTCAAAATGGACTTACCTGACAGGAAAATTTATATCCTATTTTCTACAGACTTTTCTCAGTTTTGTATTATTGATATCAGGCTTTATAATCGGTCAAAATATAAGAACAGGAACAGAAATACAGCCTTATTTTAATCTTTGGTATTATATATATCCTCTATTTATTTTAGGTTTTATCAATTGTTTTTTAGTCTGTAGTCTTTTATTCCTCATATCCTTTTCTACTAAAAGAAAACTTTTGGTCGTAGTCGGTGGTTTACTGCTTTATGTTCTGTATATGGTAGTCCTGCTATTTTCTAATTCCCCTTTTATGGCAGGAAGTCTACCCCAATCAGAAGAAGCACAACAACTGTCGGCTTTACTTGATCCGTTTGGTATATCATCTTACTTTTTTGATGCTAAAGAATATACAATTCATCAGAAAAACAAATTGGTCGTCCCATTCTCAGGATATCTTTTGACCAACAGATCTATTTTCATCATCCTGTCCATATTATTCCTAGTACTCTCCTATCGATTCTTTTCTTTTAGAGGTCTTTCAAACAAAAAATCCAAAAAGAAAAATGAATCCTTTGCTTCCCTTAAAACGATTATATCAGATTATCATATTACACAATCAGACTTCGGAAGTATAACCTCTTTTAAATCTGTTTTATCATTTGCGAAAATTGATTTGATCTACCTTTTTAAGAGTATTACCATCATAGCTATTTCTATCCTGTTACTATTTGCTGTAGGTATGGAAATGTATGCTGAAATCGAAAAGGGAATCCGACTGCCACAAAAATATGCCAGTTCGGGATTGATGGCAACAACTATTTCTGAAAATTTTCATTTTATAGGTCTATTGATTATGACCTATTTCATTAACGATCTTTATTGGAGAAGTCAGTCTTCAGGATTTTACATGATTGAAAAAAGCACATATTTTTCAAGTAATAAATTGGGTGGACATTTCCTTTCAGCAAGTATTCTGATCTTCTTTTTCACGGGGATCCTTATTATTGAAGGATTGATCTTTCAGTTGGAATACCGTTATTTTCATATTGATTGGAGTGCATATCTTGGTACTATCCTTTTTAATACTTTACCATTAATTCTTTTTTCCGGTTTTTTATTACTCATCAATGACTGTATTAAAAACAGGTTTGTAGCATTGGGAATTTCTGTTTTGGCTGTTTTCCTATTGACAGGCCCAATATCAAAAAAAGTCATCATTTATCCTTTGTTAAGAATATTTTCTGATTTCAAAGGTGTATACAGTGATTTCAACGGTTATGGGATCTATGAGAACTCTTTTGCCGGGAGACTCTTATTTGGAGCTGGTTTAATCATATTTTTATGGATGATCCTTCCATTAATTAAAACTAAAAAATGGACGATTAAAAAAACAATTTTCGCTTTCATCATGTTAGTCACAGGAATGATCAGCGGATCTCTTTTTATGAGGGGTTTTATTCCTCATGATGATGAAGAAACGATTATAAAAGCGGTTCATTATGAAAAAAAATTCAGAGTTTACGAAAATCTGCCTCAACCTACGATAACGGATGTTGTTACGGAAATTATGCTGCATCCTTCAGAAAACTCTTATATAATTGAAGGAAAGTATACACTTATCAATGATACGGATAAAATGATGGAAAAGGTTTTAATTAATTTTAATCCAAATTTAAAGATACAATCAGCCGTTTTTGCAACCTCTTTCGAATCAAAGAAAATGAGTGCGGAAGTGACAGAAATTCATTTAAAACGATCTTTACAACCTAATGAGACTGCAACTTTAAATTTCAGATTATCCTATCAATGGGTCGCTGTAAACGGTCATGAATCTTTTAATGCTATTATTGAAAATGGCTCTTTTATGAGAATAAGCCGATATTATCCAAGTATTGGCTATCAGAAAAGTTATGAAATTGAAGATGAAAAAAGAAGAAAAGACTTCAAATTGGGAAAAGCTTCAAAGCTCAAAAGACTTGAAGCTCAGGAAGTATTTAAAAAGGATTTTATTAATTTAAATATGACTGTTTCAACAGAGAAGGATCAAACAGCGATCGGAACTGGAGATTTAATAAAACAATGGACAGATGGCAATAGAAATTATTTTCAGTATAAGGTCAATAGTATCCCATTCCGATTTGCCGTTTCTTCAGCAAGCTATATGCATAAAGGTACTAACTATAAAGGAATTGCTATCAATCTATACTACCATCAAAAACATATTGAAAACGTAGATCATCTTATTGAAAATGCCAAAATCACCTTAGATTACTGTATCAGGAATTTTGGAAAATATCCTTTTAAATCAATTAATTTTACGGAAATTTCCTCTTTTACTAAAGGCTTTGCTGCTACTGCTTATCCTTCAGCGATCTTTATGCCCGAAGACATGGTTTTTCATGCTAATATTCATGCAGATAAAGAACAGGATGTTATCAATGAACTGGCGGGTCATGAACTTTCCCATCTCTGGTGGGGAAATAGCCAGATCGATCCTGACGACAGAGAAGGCTCAGTAATGCTAACAGAGACGGTTGCCATGTACACTGAAATGATGCTTTATAAAAAAATGCATGGAAAAGAAAAAATGATGGATCGAATAAAAATGCATCAGCAGATCTATGATAATGAAAAAGGTTTATCCGAAAACCAACCTATTTACAAGGTATCAGGAGATAACCCACATATTGCCTATTCGAAAGGGGCCGTCGCAATGGTAAAACTAAGTGAACTGCTTGGAGAAGAAAAGGTAAATATGGCCTTGAAAAACTTCCTTTTAAATAATCAATATCCGAAAAAGCCCACAAGTTTAGATTTACTTAAGGAATTTTACAAAGTGAGCCCAAATGACTCTACTAAAAAAGAAATCGATAGATTATTTAAAATGATATAGCAAGTATAGTCATTATGAAAAGCTATTAAAAGAAATAGCTCTATTCCAAAAAAAATCCCTCATAAAGAGGGATTTTATATATTAGTAAGACTAAAATTTTATGCTTCAGAAGAAGGATTTTGATTTTCTGTTGGAGCTTGAGCTGCAGGTCTGTCACCTTCAGGTCTTGCTTGTTGTTCCTGTCTTGGCTTCTGCTCCGGTCTTGGAGGTCTTGGCAACAAAACTTTACGAGACAACTTCATTTTCTTACGGTCATCATAACCCATAAATTTCACTTCCACTTCATCACCTTCTGCATAAGGAACTTTATCCAAACGAGACCATTCGATCTCAGAAATGTGAAGTAAACCTTCAGTACCTTTCGCAATTGCTACGAAAGCTCCAAAATCCATTACTTTCACTACTTTTCCTTTATATACTTCACCTACTACAGGTACGAAAGTAATTTCGTTGATTCTTGCAATAGCAGCATTGATCTTCTCTCTGTCTGTTCCTGCAATTTCAATACGTCCGATTTCACCAACTTCTTCAATCGCAATAACTGTATCTGTATCTTTCTGTAACTGCTGAATGATTTTTCCACCAGGTCCGATTACCGCACCAATAAAGTCTTTAGAAATTTCTAACACTACCATTTTCGGAGCATGAGGTTTCACATCTGGTCTTGGTGATGCAATAGTTTCTGTAATTTTATTTAAGATGTGTAATCTTCCGTCTTTAGCTTGCATTAAAGCCTGCTCCATGATATCCATAGAAAGTCCCTGGATTTTGATATCCATCTGACAAGCTGTGATACCATCTGCAGTTCCTGTTACTTTAAAGTCCATATCTCCTAAGTGATCTTCATCTCCTAAGATATCAGAAAGTACGGTGAATTTTCCAGATTTTGTATCTGTAATAAGACCCATTGCAATACCAGAAACTGGTTTTGTAATCTGTACCCCAGCATCCATTAATGCTAATGTTCCAGCACAAACTGTTGCCATAGAAGAAGAACCGTTAGATTCTAAAATATCAGAAACAATTCTGATCGTATATGGATTTTCAGCAGGAATAACCGCTTGTAAAGCTCTCTGAGCTAAGTTTCCATGTCCAACTTCTCTTCTTGAAGTTCCTCTTAAAGGTCTTGCTTCACCAGTTGAGAATGGAGGGAAGTTATAATGTAAGAAGAATTTCTCATCATAGTTTGCCATAACGCTGTCTACCATATTAGCATCTTTTACAGATCCTAAAGTTACAGCTGTTAAAGACTGAGTTTCACCTCTTGTGAAAACTGCTGAACCATGAGCTCCCGGAAGGTAATCAATTTCTGACCAGATAGGACGGATCGTCTTAGGATCACGACCATCAAGACGGATATTGTCTTCTAAGATCATCTGACGCATTGCTTCTTTCTCTACATCATGATAATATACTTTTACGAAAGGTGTTACTCTTTCTAATTCTTCAGCATTATCAACATATTGAGCTAAAAACTCTTCACGAAGCGCTTTGAATTTTTCTCCTCTCTCTTCTTTACCAGATGGAGTTCTTGCAACTTCATAAACTTTATCGTAAGTTTCTTTCCACACTTTTTCACGGATTGCTTCATCGTGATTTTCGTGGTTATATTCTCTTTTAGGTAAAGATTTACCAACTTTTTCAGCTAATCTTTCCTGAGCTTCAATCTGCTTTTTAATTTCGGCATGTCCAAAGATGATCGCTTCCAGCATTTCCTGCTCAGAGATCTCCTTCATCTCTCCTTCTACCATTACAATTGAATCTTTAGTAGCTCCAACCATAATATCAAGCTCAGAGTTCTTAAGATCTTCATAACTTGGATTAACAGAAAGTTTTCCGTCAAATCTTACTACTCTAACTTCTGACATTGGTCCGTTAAAAGGAATATCAGTAATAGCAATTGCAGCAGAAGCAGCTAAACCTGCTAAATCATCAGGAATAGATTTTCCATCATAAGAAATAAGGGAAATCATAACCTGAACTTCAGCATGAAAATCCTCAGGGAAAAGCGGACGAAGAACTCTGTCCACCAAACGCATTGTTAAAATTTCCTGATCTGAAGGTCTTGCTTCTCTACGGAAAAAGTTTCCAGGAATCTTTCCTCCTGCATAGAATTTTTCTCTGTAATCTACTGTTAATGGCAAGAAATCTACTCCAGGATTAGCTTCTTTATTGGCTACAACAGTTGCTAAAAGCATTGTTCCACCCATTTTTACTACTACAGAACCATCAGCCTGTTTTGCTAATTTACCTGTTTCAATTGTGATTTCTCTGCCGTCTGCAAGAGTAATCGTTTCTGTAAACGCTTGAGGTATACTCATAAATAATTTTTGTTTAAACACTCCGTATTGAGTGTGATTGATATAAATTCGTCTAAAATTTCGTTTGCAAATATAAGCTATTTTCTCGGTAACTGCCAGCATAAAAAAGAAAAGAGATCCAGTCATTAAATAACTATCTAGCAACAACTTAGTCAGATTTTTAAAAGTCACTGCCCATTTCAAACTGTGAAGCTTATCATATTGAGCAATTCAAAAGTATATCTATTAAAGTTAACTCCACTTTTTCACTCTTTTATTTATCTATAAAAATTTTCTTGGTCTATTTTTGTCTCAATCAGAGATAATAATTGTGTTTAAGGATAAAATTAACATAAAAAGGTTAAGAAAAGTTGCAGAAAAAAAAGTTGTTCCCCTATATTTGCCTTGCTTTTTAAAGTCTGTTTTATGTATGATAAAACAGTTTTAAAGTTCCAACTTTTATAACTCGTTGAAAGAGTATATTATCATCTCTTTCTTTTAAATAAATGTTTATGATTAAAAATAAAGAAGTAAAGTCGCAAAGCAGGAATTATACGGTTCCTTTGATCACCATCACCTTGTTATTTTTTATGTGGGGATTTATTACCTGTATGAATGATATTTTGATCCCTTATCTCAAGCAGCTTTTCAATCTCACCTTCTTCGAATCAATGTTGGTACAGTTCTGTTTCTTCGGAGCTTATTTTATTGGTTCATTAATTTACTTTTTCATTTCTATTTCTAGTGGAGATCCTATTAATAAAGTTGGTTATAAAAAAGGAATTATATTTGGTATTTTCCTGGCTGCCTTTGGATGTGTTCTATTCTATCCAGCCGCTACTTTTTCTTACTACCCTTTATTTCTGGGTGCCCTGTTTATTCTAGGCCTGGGATTCACCGTATTACAGATTACAGCGAATGCATATGTTTCTTTATTAGGAAGTGAAGAATCTGCTTCCAGCCGTTTAAATATGACTCAGGCGTTCAATGCTTTTGGGACAACTATTGCTCCGGTATTAGGCGGACATTTAATTTTCGAATTTTTCTCAGCACCAGACGGATCATTCAGTGCAGTAGCAACAAGAATCCCTTATTTAATCTTTGCAGGAATCCTTTTGTTAGTTGCTTTATTGATCTCAAGAGTAAAACTTCCCTCTTTTCAGACTAATGAAGAAGAAATTATAAAAGGTTGGGGAGCATTGGAATTCAGCCATTTGAAATTTGGCGTTTTTGCTATGTTCTGTTACGTAGGTGGGGAGGTAGCTGTTGGAAGTTTTATCATCAGCTTCCTGGAGCAGCCACAAGTGATGGGCTTTAATGAAATCATCAGCAAGAACTATCTTTCTTTATATTGGGGTGGCGCTATGATCGGACGTTTTTTAGGAGCTATTTCTTTAAACCAATCGATCAGTCAGGGAAAAAAGGCTATTTACATGCTTGGAGCTGCTACTGTTGTCTTTCTAGTCATCTTCAGTATCGTTAATCTTACCTTTTCTCAGATTAGCTTTTTCCTTGTATTTATCGTACTTAATTTTATTGCTTTCTTCATTGGTAAGGCAGCTCCTGCAAGAACATTGTCTATTTTCGCTGCAGTAAATGTCGTATTGCTGATTTCCGCTATGGTGAATCATGGTGAATTGGCCATGTATAGTATTTTAGGAATCGGGATTTTCAATTCTATCATGTTCTCTAATATCTACACACTGGCTATTTCAGGATTAGGAAAATATACGAGCCAGGGATCATCTCTAGTGGTTATGGCCATTTTAGGAGGTGCTATTGTTCCTATTTTCCAGGGATTCCTTGCTGATCAGTTTGGCGTGCAGCACTCCTTTATTATTCCAGTATTTTGTTATCTGGTCATTCTGATTTTCGGAGCCTATTGCACTAAATATCTGGGACATGTAGAAACTACAGAAGCCAAGTCAGGACATTAAACTAATTTATTATATTATAAAAGCTTAGGCTTCATTAAAATCGATCACCTGAATGATTAGAACTGGTTTTAATGAAGCCTATTTAATTTTTAAAATTCGATTTCGGATCTATCTTCTTTCTTTTTTAGAAAATGTATATCCTAATCTCCATTCAAGATAATCAGCAATATGTAGATCATACGCATTAATTCCAAATGAAGCAAAAAGCCGGTCGGTGATCTGATAATGCAAGCCTATTTTTTGAAAAAAAGCTGGACTGTCATATTTCCGTTCTTTTTTAAAAATGTAATATCCTGCACCAATATTTACATACAATTTACCAATCATTAACCGATAAGTAGGAATAACACTGAATAACAACCGATCATTCGAGAAACGTTTTTTCTGATACAGTGTACTATCTGATATATACATGGTGTGATTATATTGCTCATCATGAGTAACACCAATACCGATTCCATAAGCTGATTTTGGAGAATATTGCCGCATATAAAAAGCTTCTGCACCATATACTGAGTAATTAAACCCATCATACCGTTTTCTTAACTCATCACGCTGTCCACCTCGATAAAAGATATTTTTCCGTCCTCCAAAAACTGAGAATTCCAGTGTATTATACCTTTTATGATCAACAAAAACGGTATCTCGTACATGAGATACTGCCCGCTCCGGATAATAAACAAGACTTAACTGAGGGGCATAAGTATTAAGACCTTTATTCGGGAATTTTAATGATCCGTTGGAAAGATGATTAAACTTGAGATTTAATCCTAGATCAAAATGCTTCCCTAATTCATAATACATTCCGGTTCCTAAACTGATAAACATATTCGTTTTAGATCCTACAGATGTATTGTAATAGCCATGATCTTCATCAAATGGATTAGAATTAAATGAAATTCCGAAGTTAACACTATGATACCATTTCAGCTTACCCCACTGCTTGAGCTTTCCATTATAAATACCATAGATTCCAAATGGACTTCCCATTTCCTTGTTTTTGAGAAAGTCAAAAGCGAAAAATCCAATACCATATTGAGGATAATTATAAGCCTTTTCCCAATCCTTCTTACCATTGGTCTGTTTTAAAACCTGAAAAGAATATCCCATATAGTCACTTCGTTGATAACTTTTCAGGGGGTCATTGGTGCGAAAAAAATTTCCGTACTCCGTTCCACCGGAGAATGCCAAAGAAGAAGGCACTGTGATTTCTTTTTCCTGCGCAATGCAAAAATCAAAAATTAAAGAAAGTACAATCAGACAGAAATACCTAAAAAACATCAATTTAGTTTAAAGACTGGCAAATCTAACCATTCATTCACAATAAATTAATAATTATTTAAATTAAATTTCAAATTACTATTAAACCAACAAAAAAGCAACTTCTTTCGAAGTTGCTTTTTATTTTGAAAATCATTGTAGATTATTTTCTTAAACCTAGTTCAGCAATAATTGCTCTATATCTTGCGATATCTTTATTTTTAAGGTAATCTAATAAACTTTTTCTTTTACCTACTAATTTCACCAAAGATCTTTCCGTTGCAAAATCGTGACGGTTAGCCTTTAAATGCTGAGATAAGTGATTGATTCTGAAAGTGAAAAGAGCTACTTGTCCTTCAGCACTTCCTGTGTCTTGTGCAGATTTCCCGTGTTTTGAGAAAATTTCCTGCTTTTTTTCTGTTGTTAAGTACATTCCAATATTGTTTAATGATTATTATGTAACGGGTGCAAAAGTACAACTATTTTTTAAGTCAGCAAAACATTATTGATTTCATATATCAAAAATGATAGAAAAAAATGTTAAAAATTTCTTAATAAATTTTATGCCATCCCGTTAAAAGACAGTAATTTTGCAAACGAATACAAATGAGAAAAATTTTACTTTTTACCACGGCTTCTACTCTTTTACTGATCGGTATCGCTTCAGTAAAAGCACAAAAAGGTGCTTCAGAGGACAAAATAAAAAAAGTTCTATACTTTAATCCTGAAGTAGAACCTGATATTGAAGAAATAAAAGAGCCTACCAATCATGCATTTTTTAGTGCTGTCTCAGATCATTTAAGCGGCTATAAGAAAAATAAAATGCTTCGAACTGAAGTCCAGATCCCTTTTGATAGTGTAGATACCCAAACCATTGCTGACTACTGCATCAACAATGATGCTGATTTTGCGATCGTTCCTAAGGTAAAATATTTCAAAGTAGGAATTGGAAAGTATGTTTTCTCCAATCAGGTTATTGTAAGTATGAAACTTTTTGATGCATCGGGGAATTTTATTACAGAATCGGATTATGATACTTACCGTAAAAATATGCGTCTTTTAGGTTCAGCAGAGAACTCTATCAAGATAGGAACCAACGGAGCAATAAAAAGTATTCTGAAAAAATTAAGAAAACTAAAACCTTCTTCAGAATCTGGCTTTTAGTTTTACATCACTATCACCACATTTCACACATCTCATTAGAAATCAAAATTTTAATAAATTTTGATAAAAATAATTCAATTTATTTATGAATAATTCAAATATTTTGATTAATTTAGTTTCATACTAACAAACTAATGACCATGAAAAATCAAAAACCAACCCGAAGCAAGCATTGAAACCCTAGTGTTACAGCTTGAGATGTAACTAAGCATTTTAGATGTACTGATAGATCATGTCGAAAAAGAGTATATCGTACTCACCACCTACCCGAAGTTTAATTAAACAAAATAAATCTCTTCATTTTTTAAATTCATTATTATACCCGCAATTTTTGCGGGTGTTTTGTTTTTTATACCATAATTCTCATCTGATAAAGATTAGCAGGAAACAATTAACTCTACAAATGAGTGAATAATATGAATATTTTCATTATTTTAGTAACACATTAAAACCAAATACTTTACACTATGAAAAATTTAAAAAAACTCAACAGACAAGAACAAAAAACAATTAATGGAGGTGGAATTATAAAATGCACTGACAACTCACAGTGTTTTGGAGGATTTTGCTGCCACAGGGTTTGCGTTCTGGATGCGTGCTTTGAAGATTAATAACACCTATCAGTTTAACTTTATATTAAAACCTTATGAAAAATCTAAAAAAACTTAACAGACAAGAACAAAAAGCAATTAATGGCGGAGCTCTTAAAAGATGCACCAGCCACGCACAATGTTTTGGAGCATGGTGCTGCAATGGAATCTGTGTACCGCAAGCTTGTATTGAAGATTAATTTAAATCAAATACCATGAAAAATGTAAATTTAAAAAAACTGGACAGACTGATGCAAAAAGAAATAAATGGCAGCGGGCTTATCAGAAAGTGCAAAGATTCAACTCAATGCTGGGCTGGAGAATGCTGTAGCGGAGGAATGTGTATAGTATCTCCCTTTCCTGTTTGCGAACCGCTTGAATAAAAAACTTATTTTTTTTAAAACTAATTTAAACATCTGTCCCCCACAGATGTTTTTTCATTAATATCCCCTATAGATCAATCCTAATTACCACACATCACAAGAATAAAACTTTAATAAATCCTTAATTTTGCCACATCATTGGGCAATTCTAAAAAATTGAATTATTTTTGCGTATCCAAAAATCTCACGTTTTGAATTATACTGACGAACTTATCTTAAATCCTGCCGACATTGCCGAAACTCTTAGCGATCTTCCTGCTGATGAGAGGCTATTGGCATTTTTGAAAGTTCCCAAAGAATACAAAGCAGAGGTATTCTCTCATCTCGATCCGGACTTCCAGGAAGAAACTATCAGAAGTATTGGAAGTGATGATGTTTCAGAGATCCTGAATGCGATGACTCCAGATGACAGGACGGCACTGTTTGAAGATTTTCCGGATGAACTTATTAAATATTCCATCAATCATCTTAACCCACAGGAAAGAAGGATTGCATTGAAACTTTTGGGATACCATTCTGATTCCATTGCCCGATTAATGACCCCCTACTACATCCAGATCCGTAAGGAGTGGACAGTAAAGAAATGTCTGCAACAGATCAAGAAGGTTGGAAAAAGGGTTGAAACAATGAACCATCTTTATGTGGTGGATGAAAGAAACCGTTTAATTGATGACTTAGCAGTCGGAAGTCTATTATTAGCAGAGGAAGACACTTTGGTATCTGATCTCACTGATAATCATTTTGTGGCTATAACAACGATGACCTCAAAAGAGGATGCCGTTACATATTTTGAAAAATACGACCGTACTGCACTTCCTATTATCACTGAATCAGGCGTCCTTGTAGGGATTGTAACTATTGATGACATCCTTGACCAGATCGAACAACAAAACACGGAAGACATCCAGAAATTTGGGGGTCTTGAAGCATTAGATTTACCTTATACACAAACCTCGCTTATCGAAATGGTAAAAAAGAGAGGAATGTGGTTGATCATATTATTCTTTTCTGAAATGCTCACAGCATCAGCAATGGGATATTTTGAAGACGAAATTCAAAAGGCAGTTGTATTGGCACTGTTTGTTCCATTAATTATTTCCAGTGGTGGAAATTCAGGTTCACAAGCCGCAACGCTTATCATTAGAGCTATGGCACTGCAGGAAATAGGCTTAAAGGACTGGTGGTATGTCATGAAGAAAGAAATCTTTACAGGCCTGTTTTTAGGAGGAATCCTTGGTATTATTGGCTTTTTAAGAATTATGATCTGGCATGAAGCAGGCTTCTTCAGTTACGGTGCCCATTGGGTATATGTAGGTTTAAGTGTCGCGGTTTCTTTAGTGTTAATTGTACTTTGGGGAACACTTTCAGGTTCTATGGTCCCTTTTATATTAAAAAAATTAAAACTTGACCCCGCTACCTCATCCGCCCCTTTTGTAGCTACGTTAGTGGACGTAACAGGATTAATTATTTACTTTTCCGTAGCCGGACTTTTCTTAACCGGTAAACTTTTGTAATTTTAGGCAAAGTCTAAAAATGAAAGTTATTTCTCTGGTACCCTCTATTACGGAGGCTTTATTTGATTTGGGTTTAACTGAAAACGAGATCATTGGAAGAACAAAATTCTGTATTCATCCCCAAGAAAAAGTAAAGAACATTCCGATTATTGGTGGAACAAAAAATCTGAATATTGAAAAGATTAAAAGTCTACACCCTGATCTTATTCTGGCTAATAAAGAAGAAAATATCAAAGAACAGGTAGAAGCTCTAATGGAAGATTTCAAAGTTGTTGTAACAAACGTTGAAACCATTGAAGACAACTATTATCTATTAAAAAATTTAGGAAATATTTTCCATAAAGAAGAAACAGCAAAAACTTACAATCTGAAGATCTATGAGGTTCTAAACCAAGCGAAAATCAATTCAAAAATAAAAGCAGCTTACCTGATCTGGAAAAACCCTTATATGACTATTGGCTCTGATACTTTTATCCATAGAATTTTAACTGAAATTGGTTTTGAGAATAGCTTCAAAGATAAAACCAGATATCCGGAAGTTACCATTGAAGATCTTGCTGATACGGATGTTATCATGCTTTCTTCTGAACCCTTTCCATTTAAAGAAAAACATATTGCAGAGTTAAAAGAATATTATCCCGATAAAAAAATGATGATTGTTGATGGGGAAGCATTTTCCTGGTATGGAACACACATTGCAAAATGTGAAGATTATTTTAAAGAATTGATTACTGAGATAGATTCAGATTCTAAATAATTTATGACTATGCCCATTTCTATTAAATAAATGAATATGTTTTATTGCCCGCAGATACTTTAGAATAAATGCTAAGACCATACAAACAAAAAAACTCCGGCCTGTGACCGGAGTTGTATTTTCTTTAAGATCGATTATAAAATCTTGGAAACTTCTTTACAAAGCCATTCTAATAATTCACGGTCTTCATCCGTAAAAGGATCTATTTTATGAGAATCGATATCGATCTGTCCAACATTTTCTCCATTTTTAAAAATCGGAACTACGATTTCTGCCTTGGTATCAATTGAACAGCTCAAATAATTACTTTCCTGCTTAACATCAGGGACTACATAGGTTTCATTAGAAACTGCAACCTGACCACAAATACCTTTTCCAAATGGAATAATAGTATGATCCGTCTCAGCTCCTACATAAGGACCTAAAATCAATTCCTCCTTATCTCCATTTTTAAAATAGAAACCTGTCCAATTGAAATAGGAAATTTCCTGATCCAGCAGGTGACAAACTTTCTGAAGTTTTTCTTCTGTATTATGTTTTGGGCTTTCAAGAATAGAAGAAAGCCTTTTCTTTAATTCTGACATTATATTGTTGTTTTAAGAGAGTTGTTTTAATGAAAATTCTTCTTTATATCCGAACATCCCACGTTCTTTAATCATTTCCGCAACACCTTCAGGAACCTGAGTTTCCCAGCCTTTGATATTACAAGCAATTTTTCTTAATATTTCTCTGGAATAAATTTCCAGGAACTCCGGATTATAATTTTTAATGTCTACGATACGATTGTTCAATTTGAAGTATTTGTAAAGCTCTTTCAAATTTTCTTCTACCTTAAGCGTAGAAGCATCCAGTAATTCGTGCGTTTCCGGATCTTTATATGGATAAAGATACACTCTCATTCCGTTACGGAAAAACTTACCAAAGGCTTCGAGAATTCCACCTGACAGGTTTTTATAGTATTTCTCATCAAACACCATCAACAGATTATTTACTCCCATTGCCACTCCAATATTTCCGGTAGTATAGGAAGCAAAATAATCGATCAATCGATAGTATTCTGAGAAGTTCGAAACAATTACCGTATATCCTAATTTCCCTAAGATATCCACCCTATCCATAAAATCCCTTTCATCGATATCACCATCAGCCCGAAGGTTGGAAATTGTAATTTCAATTAAAATTTCGGTTTGTTCCTGGGTACAAGCAGCATCTTTCATAAACATATCTATACCATTTTGCAGCATGTCAATATTTACTTTGGTTACTGGTCTGAAACTTCCCCTTACCGCAAAAATATTTTTCTTGTAAAGAATATCTGCCGGTAACATATTATTACCCTGGCTATTGAAAATAACAGCATCAGTCATGTTATTTTTCACCAGTTGTAAAGACATCAATCTGTTATCCACATAGTCGAAGGCAGGACCACTGAAATCGATCATATCAATTTCAAGATTGTCAGTCGCTACATCATCATATAAAGACTCAATTAATGTTCGTGGATTGTCATAATAAGTAAAGGCTCCGAAAATAAGATTTACCCCTAAATTTCCAAGAGTTTCCTGCTGTAAAGTAGCATCATTCTCTTTGAATTTTACGTGGATAACAATTTCGTTATAGTCCTCATTTTCTTTTACCTGAAAACGGATTCCTACCCAACCGTGCCCTTTAAGGGTCTTATCAAAATTAATGGTAGTTACCGTATTAGCATAGGAAAAAAACTTTCTGTTTGGGCTGTTTTCTCTGGAAATCCTTTCTTCTATCAATGCAACTTCATATCGAAGCATTTTGCGAAGTCGGTTCTGAGTAACATACCTGTTTTTAGCCTCTTTCCCATAAATGGCATCACTAAAATCTTTGTCATATGCAGACATCGCCTTAGCAATTGTACCGGAAGCCCCACCTGCTCTAAAAAAATGTCGAACAGTCTCCTGCCCTGCTCCAATTTCCGCGAAAGTACCATAAATAGTAGGATCTAGATTAATTGTTAATGCTTTTTGTTTAGGAGTTAGTTTCTGATACATTAGGACATTAAATTTTTTGTAAATTTACCAAAATAATACCAACCTCAAAACAAAATGAAGTTGAAATTTTTAGGAACTGGTACTTCTCAGGGCGTACCCGTTATTGGCTGTACTTGTGAGGTCTGTACTTCGGATAATCCAAAAGACAATCGCTTGCGATCTTCCGTAATGATCTCTACAGAAGAAAACAGAAAAATACTCATCGACTGCGGCCCGGATTTCAGGCAGCAGATGTTGGTAAACCACGAAAATACAGTAGATATCGCTCTAATTACCCATGAGCATAATGATCATATCATCGGGCTAGATGATATGCGGCCACTTATTTTCAAAAGTGGCGAAAACATGCCTATTTACTGTAATAAAAGAGTAGGAAATGAAATTAGAGAGCGCTTTCCTTATGCTTTTGCCGACGTGAGATATCCCGGCGCCCCAGCTTTTGATCTTCATGAAATTGAAAATAAACCTTTTCATATTTTAGATGCAGAGATAACTCCAATCGAGGTAATGCACCATCAAATAGCTATCTTTGGATATAAGTTCAAAAAACTGGCCTACATCACGGATGCCAGCTTTATTTCTGAAACTGAAAAAGAAAAATTAAAAGATCTTGATGTTTTAATTTTAAATGTCATCCGAAAATTTGATCCCCATCCGGCTCATTTTATTCTTCCAGATGCTATCCAGCTCCATGAAGAACTAAAACCTAAACAATTATTTCTTACTCATATAAGCCATCACCTAGGTTTGCATGATGTTGAAGATAAACTACTTCCACCCGGAATGCACCTTGCTTACGACGGTTTGGAAATAAAATTTTAAAGAAAAGTTCATAAAAAGTTTTTAAATTTTCAGAAAAGTTTCTATATTTGCACACCAATTTAAAACAAGCCCAGTTGGCGGAATTGGTAGACGCGCTAGACTCAAACTCTAGTATCGAAAGATGTACCAGTTCGATTCTGGTACTGGGTACAAGACCGGAAAGAGGTGATAATTCACTTTCTTTTCGGTTTTTTTTAGTTCGTAACTCATTGTTAACCTGATAGATATAGGACAGTAAAACGTTGGCTCGAATAGTTCGATAATGATTTTCAAAAAATTCCAATTTTTCAGGGAATATCGAACTAATAATCTTACGTTTTAAGTCAATATCCCCATCAGAATAGACTTTAGCAAGATTTACAACGTTCGATAATGCATGCTCAAGGAGTTTCGGAAAATCTATTTTCTTTTTATCTTTTACTTTGGTCAATTTGCTTTCTAACTTTTCAATTTGGTCTTTGCAATCAGTCTTAATTTCGAAGTACTCATCGTCATCAATGACATCTTCCAACAGTTTATTTCGTGCCGACTTTAACCTGTTATTCAATCCATCTATTTCCAGTAATATCTTTTTTCTTTCATGTTGAGGATTATTGATAAACTTCTCAAAGTTCTGTTTCAAGACTCTACTCAAATATTTTTTAATGGGCTCTCTCATTTCTAAAGCTTGAAGTATTTCCAAAAATTTATTGTTGATAATCTCTGCCTTATACCGATATCCGCATGGTGACTGACAGTGATAGTAATAATATTTCTTCGAGTGTCCTGTAGATGCACTCCCTGTTATCAAATGACCACAGTCTGGACAGATAAGGAATCCTCTCAAAGGAAGATTATCGTCAGATAAAACTTTAACATTGGGTCTGGATAGATTTGCATTGCCATCCATTATATTTTGTACTCTTTCGAATAATTCTTCACTTATCAAAGGTTCGTGAATACTAGAAACAAAATGTGCCTCCTCTTCATTAAATTGTTCTACATGTATTTTTCCGCAATATGCAGGATTTCGTAAACCAGCAAGAAAAGCACTGACTTTTACAGTTTTTCCTTCCCGTTTGTTCATCATATCCATAATTTGGCTCGCAGAAAAAACACCTTTCGCCATCTCGTTAAATGCCCATTTCATATTGGAAGCTTCCGGTTCTTTTGGAGCTACATACTTCTTTCCATTTTCCGTGATCTTATTTGCATATCCATAAGGTGCTCTACCCATCAATCTTCCTTCTTTCTTGGCACGTCTCATTCCATAGTAAGTATTTAAGGCACGCCTGTCGTTTTCAACTTCTGGCGCAGCAAGATATATTGCCAGCATCATCTTGTTTTCAGGAATTGAAAGGTCCAACGGTTGTTCAATGGCTTGCAGTTCAACATTAAGCTTTTTAAGAATATTGATCATTTGGTAGGCATCACCAGCATTTCTGCTAAAACGATCCCATTTTGTGAATAATACTAAATTTGTTTTTGAACTCTTTTTCTTAAGCATATCAAGTAATTTCATCCATTCAGGTCGATTGAAAGTCTTGGCCGAAAAATCCTCATAGATGATTTGACCAACAATCATATTGTTATTGTCACAATAGCGTCTCAATCTCTCTTCCTGGTCTCTCTGGGAATATCCTTTATCCGCCTGCTCATCAGTTGACACACGAATATATAAATCGGCTTTTTTCATCTTTAAAATCTTACAATATATTATTCATCTAAAAAACGTTTTACGGTAATTTCTAAAAGCATTTTTAGAAATGCTGTTATTTGCTCAGCTTCTTCAATAGTTAATTCGATTCCCTCTTCTTCCTTGAATAATTTGATAACTTCGTCAATGCTTATATTTTTAATTTCAATATTCCTTTCCATAACCGATATCTTTTAAATAAAAATATTCGGCACATCCAATGGTAATGAATTAAGACTTCCATATGAATCACTTGTCTTTGAAGTGCTAATTATTCTTGAATTTCAAAATATTTCAATATTGCCTTGTAGTTATCCTGAGCAGTAAGGCAAGTATCTAAAAGGTAACCTCTAATATTTTCCCATTCTTGCAATCCTCGGTAATAAAATAGCTTAAGCTCTTCATCAATAATAAATGGAACAACGTTGTTAGCTAAGCATTCTTTAAACATAATCAATCTACCGACACGCCCATTTCCGTCCTGAAAAGGATGAATGATTTCGAACTGATAGTGAAAGGCAATGATATCCTCAATTGTCTTATTTGAAATATCGTTGTATTCGGATAATATATCTTTCATTTTAGCCGCAACTTTGCTTGGCGGAGTAGTTCCTTTTCCACCCACTTCATTTGGTAATTTTTTATATTCACCAACATTAAACCAGCCTTTTGCACTGTCTGAAGTTCCTGACTTTAGCAAGAAATGAAGCTCTTTTATCAAAGATTCAGTTAGTTTTGATTTTGCTTTATCAATTATGAGATCAATGGCTCGAAAGTGATTCGTTGTCTCTATAATGTCATCCACATTGATACTTTCCTTAGATACTCCGACAGTATTTGTTTCAAAAATATATCTTGTCTGATCAAGCGTTAGCCTGCTTCCTTCTATCCTATTTGAATTATATGTCAGATCAATCTGTGTTCGATGGTAGATTCCTCCTTTTAGCTTCATTTCTTTTTCCTCCTTAAGTTTATTTAAGAGAACATTATTGCTAAACTTTTTTTTACTTTCTTTGGAAGGAGGTAATGCATCCTCCGGGATATTCCAGGTTTTACCTGTTAAAAATGATCCACTAATCCTTCCTTGAGAACAGTAATTCCTGACAGTTCTTTGAGGCATGTTCCATTTTTTGGAAAATTCTGCTACTGAAATATATTTCATAGTATTTACTAAATCGCCTACATCGGCAAAAATTAAACATTTTAACAAAACAAATGTAAGTTTTATTGCCGTTAAAGGCAAATGATATTAGTAATAAATAGCACTATTGATAAATAAAAAAAATATGTTTACAGAAAACGTTAAAAATAATTTGACTTTTATACTTAGTCTGAGTCTTTAAAAATTCTTTCTAACAAGATAATATTTTTAAATGCTCCAGCTTATTGATGATCGTTTCCAGATCACTCTCCGCGTAGCGGTGATCTTGTTTTAAATCAAGGAATTCGAGAACATAATGGCTTTTGAGCAGATCGGTCGGCCTTTCTATAATTTGATCTTTTTTAGCCAATTGCTTTATATCGTCCTTATTCTTACTCAAAGCAAATCTTCCGTATAATGCAGAATTAAATTTCTGCGAAAATTCTCTGACACTCCAATTGTTTTGAGTCGCACCTATTTCAAAAATTTCTCTCATTCTCATCTTCAATTTTCATCAGCTGAATGTAATGAGACCAGGACAATGTAAATGCAGAGGCACAAGACGGTATTTATAATTTAAATCTTCCACAGAAATACGAGACCGTGTTTCGTATTTTCCGGAAGTTCCCTTCATTTACTGGAAACTTCTCTTTTGGAACATTAGCTTTAGAAATAAATTATGCTTTTAATAATAGATCAGGTTCACTCTTGATTATTGAATTCATTAATATTTTCACAATCAACCGGTAAAAAGGCAGCTAAGGTATATCGGTCATCAATTTCTTCACTCACCCAAAAGACTACGGCATAAACGGCTTCCTCCCTGAAGGTACCCTCCAATTATTCCGTTTCCTTTTGGCTTTCAGCATTGACCGCTTTGATTATCTGCTTTCTTTTTTCCGGTTTTCTTTTGAAAAAATTCAGCGAAGCCTGAAGGGTTTTTAGGGGATGGGTCGGAGAAGAGATTGAGAACAAATCAAAATGTACAATCTTTAAAAACCTACGGTTATGAACATTATCGGAAGACCGACAAGGGATGCGGAATTGCGCAACTTGCCAAATGAAAAACAGGTAGTCAATTTTTCAATTGCTATAAACAACAACTATCGCAACAAACAAGGCGAACGAATCGAACAAACCACCTATTTTGAATGCGCCTATTGGATTTCTCCGAAAATTGCCGACTTTTTAACAAAAGGTACTTTGGTGGAATTAAGCGGAAGAACTTATACATCTGCATGGTTAGGAAAAGACGGAAAACCTCATGCAGGATTAAATTTCCACACCTCACAGATCAAAATTCACAGCAGTACTAAGCGAAGTGAAAAAATTTCTACTGAGTCGAATAAAAAAGATAGGAAGGAAATTTCCAAATCCAATGACAGCAATAAAGATGATGATCTCCCATTTTAAAACCATCAAATACAATTTTCTAACAATCAAAATATCAATATCATGGCACATAATTTAATCAACGACAGAACAGGAAAATATTCATTTTTCAGTGTAAGAGAAAAAGCATGGCACAGCTTGGGGCAGGTGGTACAGGAATATCCGACAAGTGAAGAAGCCATCAAATTTGCAGGACTTGACTATGAGGTAGAGAAAGCACCTCTTTTTACAAAAGGTTCAAGCATTAAAGAAAATACTGACGGAATAGAAATGTTCGTTTCTGAATTGAATGTCCCCAACCACTTTGCCAACATCCGAACCGACAATAATACAGTGTTGGGTGTGGTTGGTAAAGATTACCACATCGTACAAAACCGTGAAGCCTTTTATTTTTTGATGCCATCGTAGGAGGTGAAAATGGAATTTCGTATGAAACTGCAGGAGCTTTAGGCAATGGCGAACGCATCTTTATTACGGCAAAACTACCCGATTACATTCGTGTTGGCAACGGCGACGATATTACAGAAAAATATATTTTCCTTACCACCTCCCATGATGGTAGCAGAAGTATCACCGCCGCATTTACACCTGTGCGCATCGTTTGTCAAAACACCTTGAATGCTTCTTTAAAAAATATGAGCAATGTTGTACGCATCAGACATACCGCAGGAGCAAAACAGCGCTTGGAAGATGCCCTATAAAGTCATGGGCTTAGCCAATAAATTGAGTACAGAATTGGAAAGCAAGTTTAATCATTGGGCAAAAATAACGGTCGGTGATGATGAAATGAAAAAACTGATCCAATTGGCACTCAGAAACCTTACAACATCTGCAAAAAGGAAATTTTGATGATTTGTCAACTGTCTTTAAAAATATCGTTGATGATGCTTTTGCGAATGTCATATAAAGTGAAAGCCAACAGATGAAACCAAAGAAACATTGTATGGCGCTTATAATATCGTGACAGGATATTTTCAAAATGTCAGAAGCTATAAAGACAACGAAGCTAAACTGAAATCTATTGTTTTGGGTGGTACCGCACAACTGAAATCTCAAAAAGCTTTTGACTTATGTGAAACTTTTTCCCGTTTGGGTTCAAATTCTCTAATAATGAACTAATCTAAAGTTTGAATTTTTTAAGCACGGGAAATCTGAGTCTCTGCCGTGCAAGAGCAATTAAAATGAATTACAACATCGTTAATGAGATAAAACTAACATATACCAGAAAAGGAAATTCTGAAAAAATCATCACTACATCACGAGACGCAGTAAAAGTATTTCGTCAACACTTTGATACAGAAGAAGTGGATTATAGGGAATCTTTTTATGCACTCTATCTCAATCAGGCAAATAAAGTTTTAGGAATAAAAAAAATCTCTGAATGTGGTATTGCTTCAACGGTTGTAGACGTAAGAATTATTATGCAAGCTGCCTTACTTTGTAATGCTACGGGTCTCATCTTAGCACATAATCACCCATCTGGAAATTTGAAACCTTCAGCAGAAGACATAAAAGTAACGGAAAATATTAAACGTGCTTCAGAGTTTCTTAATATAAAACTGTTAGACCATTGTATTTTAACATCAACCCAATATATA
This sequence comes from Chryseobacterium sp. ISL-6, assembly GCF_018613715.1. Classification (GTDB taxonomy): domain Bacteria; phylum Bacteroidota; class Bacteroidia; order Flavobacteriales; family Weeksellaceae; genus Chryseobacterium; species Chryseobacterium paludis. Next base: position 252,320 of record NZ_JAGGPT010000002.1, read on the forward strand.
TCCTTTGCAGATAATGGGCATTTATAAAAAATAGTCAAGAAAAACGGCAATTTTGAGGTTGCTGTTTTTTAATCTCGAGCGAAAAGACAATTCCTTTCAATGGTCGGAAACGTCATTTCGCAAATAAAATAATATAGCTCCTATGATCAACCATGCAATACCATCTAAATCATAAAAGTTATATATATGATTAGAATTCAATATCTAATTAGATGATTAGGGGATTTGAGAATCCTTTTGGAATTAAATTGGTTATTAGTTTTTTATAATAGGGTTTACATCTCGCTATAAAGAAATTTACAGTAAACAACAGTTCTATTGTGAAAATACAATCACATTTTTTTAGCATTTTTTATATTTGATGATGTTCTTAGAGGAAGGAAATAAAGTTAAAATTAATATCCCCTGACCTTCTTAAGAAGCTCATGCGGGTATCCTAAGGAAATTGAACTTAGTTCATCCAATTTCTGCATCTGACTGTCAGATAATACGATGGTGGTCGATTTTAGAGCATCATTAAAATGTTCAATTTTACGGGCTCCAACCAAAGGAAAACCATTTTTTGACAAAACCCAAGCTAAAGCAACCTGCCCAGGTGTCGCTTCAAACTCTTCTGCGATTAAAAAAAGTTCATTAATAATTTTTTCTGCAATTTCGTCTTCTTGATACTCTCCATCAGAGTTACGATTTATTCTACCCTTTTCACCTCTCCGATATTTACCCGTAAGTTGCCCACCTGATAACGGCGAATACATCATTGTGCCCAAACCAAAATGTTCTGCCATTTTTATAAATTCCCTATCAGCAGTGCGCTGTAACAAATTATACTCAATTTGCATTGCCGATAATTTTATATAAGATGCTATTGCTGAAGTTTTCCAAGCTGGAAAATTTGATAATCCTGTATATAAAACCTTACCACTGTTTACAAGATCTTCCAGACCTCTGGAAATTTCATCAATTGGTGTAACGCCATCATCATAATGGGGCATGTAAATATCAATATAATCGGTTTTTAATCTTTTGAGACTGGACTCGACCGCCTGTCTCATTGCCTTACGGTGATTTCCAAAATTGCTAATAGCAGGATTAGCCGTATTACTTCTTGTATATTTTGTGGAAATAATAAAATTGCTACGCTGACCTTCTAAAAATTCACCAAGGATTTCTTCGGATTGACCTAACTGATATGCATCTGAAGTATCTATAAAATTGCCACCCGCATCTGCGTAAGCAGTTAATATTTCTTTAGCTTCTACAGGCTCGGCTCCGTAGCCACTTCGGGTTCCAAAATTTGCGGCACCTAAGATAAGTTCGCTGGCATACAATCCTGTTTTTGTTCCAAATAAATTATATTTCATATTCTTAATTATTACTTTACAAAAATAAAAACAGAAAGTATTATGCGCAAGTACGGCTAAATTTACCCATATCAGAATTATTTTTTTATTACTTACATTTGGATTATATTAATGGATAATGTACAAGAAAAAAATACCCGTTTCACTCAATTGTGGACTGCACCTTTTTATGGAAATCATCAATGGGAAATGGAAAATTAGTTTGATATGGTGTATTTATTCAGGCATAAAACGTCCGGGAGAATTACAACGTAAGATACCTAATGCATCCAGAAGGGTTTTAGATACGCAATTGAAACAACTGGTCGATCACGGTATTTTAACGAAGATTATCTATAACGAACTTCCTTTAAAAGTTGAATATGATTTGACTGAGTTGGGTAAATCCCTGATTCCTACAATTAAATCTACTGCTCAGTGGGGTGAAGACCATCGTGAAGAACTGGAAAAGTTAATTCTACCCAATCAATGACTTTTTATATTTTAAAATTAGCGCTCCACAACATTTTGTAGGATTATTGTACTTCACATGGTGTTTCAAATGACCATTTTTCTGTAAAACTGAGCGTACTTGAAGAAAAAATGTTATCGATGAACAATAAAAAAGGCTTATCATATTGATAAGCCTCTAAAATTAGTTTTTATGGTTAAATTGAAAATTGATTTGTTTTTCGTTTCCAAAACCGTCATAAACCCATTATGTTGTGTAATCACTTATGTTAGTGTTCCAGATTTTTTGTCATTTAACACTTAATAATAAATGATAGAGTAATCTGGAACACCACATAATATTTAGAAAATTGCTAGGAAATGGAAAATTAGAACAAAAACCATCATTGATGTGAATTTTATCAAAAGGCTAAAAATACTTAGTGAAAATTCACTAACTATTTTTTACTTGCCTGGCATCACTTTATAAGTTGGATCGGCATGTATATCCACTTCGATAAAGCCATTCGCATTCTCCAATAATTGTATACAGTCGGAACTCAAATGTTTTAGAACTACACCTTTATTATATGTTTTGTATTTTTCAATTACTTTTTTTAGAGCTTCTATGGCTGACATATCTGCTACACGAGATTCTTTAAAATCAATAATGATTTTTTCGGGATCATTCATTGCATCAAATTTGTCAACAAATGCGGTTGTACTTCCAAAGAAAAGCGGCCCGTAAATCTCATACACTTTATTACCAGATTCATCAATTGATTTTTTTGCTCTGATTCTTTTCGCATTATCCCAGGCAAAAACTAAAGCTGATATAATAACGCCAATCAGTACTGCTAAAGCTAGATTATGTAGTAAAACTGTGATTACAGCTACAAGCATGCCCACGAAAATATCTGATTTAGGCATTTTAGTGATGATGCGGAAAGATATCCATTCAAACGTTCCAATAGCCACCATCATCATTACGCCAACCAACGCTGCCATTGGTATTTGTTCGATGATTGGCCCTCCTGCCAGAATGATAATTAAAATAGTCAGCGCTCCTATAATTGCCGAGATTCTGGTTCGTGCTCCAGCACTTATATTTACCAATGTCTGTGCAACCATAGCACATCCTCCCATTCCTCCGAAAAAGCCATTGGTAATATTAGCAACACCCTGCGCACAGGCTTCTCTATTGGAATTACCTTTTGTATTGGTCAACTCATCTACCATATTTAAAGTCAACAAAGACTCAATAAGTCCAACTCCCGCCATGATAGCTGCATAAGGAAAGATAATTTGTAAGGCTTCTATATTAAAGGGGATATTTGGAATATGAAAAGAAGGCAGAGAGCCACTGACAGATGCTATATCTATAACTTTTTTGGTATCTATGTTTAAGAAGTAAACCAGACCGAAAACAATAATGATTGCTACTAGTGAGGATGGAACAGCCTTTGTAATTTTAGGGAAAATAAAAACTATGGCAATGGTCAGAAGTGTCAACCCAGCCATAATTAAAAGGGCAGGTCCTTCCATCCAGGAGCTTACTCCATTTTTTATAACTTTAAACTGTGCTACTTGCGCCATAAAAATGATCACTGCAAGACCATTCAAAAAACCGTACATAACGGGTTGTGGAATTAATCTCACAAATTTGCCGAGCTTTAAAATACCAACTAACAATTGTAGAATTCCTGCTAATATTACCGCCCCAAAAAGGTACTCGACACCATGAGTAGAAGCCAATGCAATCAGTACCACCACAGTCGCACCTGCACCACCAGATACCATTCCCGGTCTTCCACCAAGAAATGCCGTTACTATACCCATCAAAAAGGCAGCATATAAGCCTGTTAATGGTGAAAGTCCTGCCAGAATCGCAAATGACAATGATTCAGGAATCATTGTCATGGCAACAGTTAATCCTGCTAAAATTTCGTTCTTAAAATTTATGTCACGTAATGACTGAAAACTGAAGAAAGTGTTTTCCATATGTATAATCTATATTTTAGCCCATAGTAACACCATGGGAATAATTATTAAAAATCTATTTTGAAAAGTATAAGAAAAATTACCCAAAAGGACTTTTGGATATATAATGAATTATTGGCCTACTAAATTAAGGCGGTGTAACTTGAGAAGATGTAATTTTGAATAATTTCATAAGAGAATACAAATATAAAAAAAATAGACTTAAAATAAGTCTATTTAATGGAATTTCTCTTGCTTCTGATATTGTTTAACGGTAGTACTTTTTCTTTAGCCACAAACTAGCCCTCACCAAAAGTATGAGTACCGGCACTTCAACTAAAGGGCCTATAACACCCACAAAAGCCTGCGGAGAGTTGATGCCAAACACTGCGATTGCGACCGCAATTGCCAGTTCAAAATTGTTTCCTGTGGCAGTAAATGCAATTGAAGCATTTTTGTCGTATGGTACTTTAAGTGATTTGTTAATAAAGAAACTAACAAAAAACATCAGCACAAAATATATGACTAATGGTATGGCTACTTTTACCACATCCATCGGTAGTTCCACTATTTTTTCACCTTTCAGGCTGAACATTAAAACAATGGTAAATAATAATGCATACAACGTTATGGGTGATATTGCGGGTACAAATTTTCTGTTGTACCATTCTGTACCTTTTAATTTAACCAGGAAGTACCGGCTTAAGAAACCAGCCAGAAACGGAATACCTAAATAGATGAGAACACTCTCTGTAACATCCTTCATGGAAACGCTCACATTGAAATTAGCTAATCCTAATTTTCCCGGTAAAACATTAATAAATAACCATACAAAAAAACTGTAGGTGAATATCTGGAAAATACTGTTTAAAGCGACCAATAAGGCGGCATACTCTCTGTTCCCTTTGGCCAGATCGTTCCATACGATAACCATTGCAATACATCTTGCGAGTCCGATGAGGATCAATCCGATCATGTAATCCGGCTCATTTCTTAGGAAAAGAATAGCCAGTACAAACATCAATACAGGACCTATAATCCAATTCAGCAGCAGTGATATGCTAATTACTTTTTTATCTTTGAAGGCTATCGGTAGTAATGAATAATCAACCTTTGCCAGTGGAGGGTACATCATCAATATCAATCCTATGGCTAAAGGAATATTAGTCGTTCCAACGGATAAAGAGTCGGTGACTTTTGAAATGCCCGGAAATAAAAATCCTAAGCCCACGCCGATTGCCATAGCAAGAAATATCCATAAGGTCAGGTATCTGTCGAGAAATTTTAATTTTGGCTGCATACTATTTTAATTTATTCCTATTGTTTTACTTCTTCTTTCCATGATAATCGTGTCACGCCAGATATTTCCAAGCTTGCCTATTTTTTCACGGTGACCTATTAATCGAAATCCGGACCTTTTGTGAAGAGCTACGGTTGCTTCATTTTCAGGAAACATGCCACTTTGCAGTGTCCATATTCCATTACTTTCACTTTCATCTATCAGTTTTAACATCAGGGATTTTCCGACACCTTTTCCCTTATGGGCATTAGAAACGTAGATACTCAATTCTGCCACACCACCATATACACAGCGGTCGCTCACTGCTGACAGTGCAGCCCAACCAACAACGGTATTATTAATAATAGCTGCAAATCGGCTGTGCTTTAATTTACTTTTATCCCAATCCTCCCATACAGGAACCGATGTTTCAAAAGTCGCATGACCTGTTTCAAGACCTTGTCTGTAGATTTCCGCTATTTCTGGAAAATGATCCTTTTTTATCGTTATTATTTCCATTCTATTTGTTTATCTGTGAAAAAACAAAAAACATTTCTACTGCAATCTGCAGACTTCTTTCTGCATAAATCTTAGTCTGTTCAGGGGTATTGTCTGAAGCTTTGGGATCATCATACTTGATAGGAAATCTCGATTCCGCTCCGATTACTAAAGGACAGCCTTCATCGGCATTATTGCAAGTCATAATGGCACCAAACTCATTTTTGGGATTAAATTCATTGCTGTATTCTTTTGAAAAACAAATGACAGGAGCTTCATTCTGAGCATACTTTACCGCATAAACAGGATTTTCGTTTTCACTCAACTTCTGGATTTGAAAACCTTGGGCCATCAATGTCTCAGCCACTTTTGGAAACATTGCAGTACCTTCTGTTCCTCCAGAATAACAAAACGTATTTTTAATTCCAAAATGAAAAGCCATGGTTTGGGCCCAGATCTGAGATAGGTGACTTCTTCGGCTGTTATGAGTGCAGATGAAATTGAGCCTGGTGGTCTGGTCAGTTTTCACTTTGTTTTGTATGTAATCTATTAATGGCTTTAACACAGTTTTTCTCTCTTCTGAGATAGTTTGTATTGAAATTTCCTTAATGGTTTTTAAAATATTCTGGTTCATTTTTACTCATTAAAATTAATAGCCTCTTCTTAAATTTCCTGCATATTCATTGGGCAATGGGCTGTCTTCTACTGCCTTGGCTGCTTTTTCAATATCATAATCAAATCGTATAAATTCAACACCAATACTGTCATTATTCAATATGGAACTATTTTCATTGATGGTCAGCATAACATAAGCGCCCCGAACATCATTATCTTTAGGTTTTCCAACAGAACCGATATTAATTGCATGACGATAATGAGGCAGATCTTCAGTTCCCGAATTTAAAATACGGTGATATGGTTTATGGGTGTGACCAAAACACATAATATCTGCATCTGCTTGTTCTATGATCCGGAGCATGCTCTTTTCCTCCCTGTCCTCAAAAAGATACTCATTGATTTTCCTTGGACTGCCATGTACCAAAAGAAGATTTAGTTTATCCTCATTTAGCTGAAATTCAACTTTGATATGTGCGGGAAGCGATCGCAAATAAGCACGTTCATCATTTTTCATAATAGAGTTTGTAAAAGAAATGGAAATATTACCATTGTCTTTTTCACTATTGGTTTTATAGGCACAGCCGCAGTCGTTACTCATCCGTCCGATGCCAAAATCATAATTACCCGCAATGGTCGGTATTTTCCTTTTACGGATCTCGTTAATGACTTCATTCGGCCAAATGTTGTAACCTACCAAATCTCCCAGACAATAAATGCTATCAGGATCTCTTTTTTCTACGTCCTTAAAGAAGGCTTCCAAAGCAGGTAAATTAGCGTGTATATCACTGAATAATGCAATTTTCATTGTTTCCTTTTTTGATTTTATCTTGGGAATAATTAGCAACAACCGCCTCCAGGCGTACAAGCGTTAGAATTGTTTACCGGTAATTCAGATAAATTCTTCTTTTCCTTTTCAGAAGGAATCCCACAGGCATCCTGAGCCAGACATGCTGTAGTTTTACTTTTCAGAACAAAAACTTTTCCATCAAACTCTAAATCGTATTTACCAATTGTATTGCTTTGGTATTCTACTTCGATCTCGTTGTCTTCAATTCCTAATTTTTCTTCAGATAGTCTGATAATGCTTAATAGTTTTCCCGGTTTCAAACGATGTTCATAATCATCAGCATTCCACAGTTGAAAATTCACTGCCTTTTCATCACGGATTACGCCACCGCAGTCAATGAATTTTTTATTGATCTGTCCGACTTCGGTAACATGGAAATGTTCTGGTACAAATGTTCCGTCTTCTAATTGAAATTCAACATTTTCTAATGTTGGAAGGATTTCTTTAATTTCTGAAAGTTTCATTGTTGTATATTTATAGTTATAATGCAATATTGCGATACTTTTAAACAAAATTTTTTAACAGCATTTTAGCTGGATCTTATTAAAATAGTAATTGAATTTTGGGCTGTAAACCAGTAGATGTAAAAAGCTTATGATGATTGCTCCGGGCAATAAATTTTGAGCAATCAGTTTAAAGCTTTGAAAGCTTTCTCCTTCCTGAAAATTGTTCACTAAAGTAATTCCGTCAGCTTCAAAATTAACTTTGATCACTAAAAATACAGCAATAGCTGCAAAGTGAAAACCGTTTACCAAGAGGTGGATAATATATTCCCAACGAGGAAGACCCCCCATAAACTGCCTGCTGTCTTTCTCGACATATGCATCAATTACCAACGTGATGATATCTGCGACTATCAAAATGGAGCCGAATATAAACCAGTTATTGCTTTCAATATTGATGAACAAAGAAATAAGAATACCCGTAAACAAAATGGCTCTTATCGTATGTGTAAGATGTTCAAATCTACTTTCCTTATGCTCATATAGGCGATATTTGTATAGATGGAGAAATACACCGTCAAATACTGCCAATAGCGAATAGCTGATCAATAATACTGAAGATAAAATGAAAGCAGTTTCCATCATTAACAACATTTTTGATTGGTTACTGTGAATATTATTTTTGAGAAATATTCTTTCAATATATCGAAGGTTTTTTCGTCAATACAGTAACAAACAGAATTGCCTTCAATACTACCCTGTATGAGTCCTGCATTTTTCAATTCTTTCAGATGCTGGGATACTGTTGGCTGTGCCAATGGCAACTCATTGACAATATCTCCGGTTATACAGGTATTGACCTTCAATAAATACTCTATGATAGCAACTCTTGCAGGATGCCCCAAGGCTTTTGCAATAATTGCAATCTGGTTTTGATGGTCTGTAAAATGATCTGTCTTCGTTGCACCCATAATTAATTATTATATTGCAATATTACGATATTATTTTTAAATGTATGTCTTCAAAATAAAA
>NZ_JAGGPT010000003.1 GCF_018613715.1 Chryseobacterium sp. ISL-6
TTTTTGCTGACGATTTACATACAGAGAACGTATTGATGCAGTAATAAGACAACATTTGGACGTCGCTAAAAAAGTGTCGAAAAGCCAACCTCGTATTGTTAGTATTCTGAACATATTTGAACTTGGATTAAATATTTTGCACAAAAATGCAATCTGGACAAATACAAAGTTCAATGATAAAATTAGAGAATTGTGTAAAATTAAAGCAGATATGGGAATGCTCGAACTTTTACCATCACAACGAAAAGCTTTAGGCGACAATCTACTAGATGTTGCAGCCAATGTCACTGTATTACAGATGCCAACAAGTGCAGGAAAAACTCTTCTTGCCGAATTCAATATCATAATTACTAAAGCGCTTAGAGCAGATGCAAAAATAGTATATATTGTACCCTCACGAGCGTTGGTAAACCAAGTATACTTTGATTTAAAATCCGATCTTGGAGAACTGGGTTTTGCTATTGAAAAAACCTCATCGGCTATTGAAATTGATCCTACCGAAAATTCATTTCTAACTGGAGATGAGAAAATTGATGTGCTTGTGTCAACTCCTGAAAAATTAGATTTATTAATTAGGAGAAGACACCCATCTGTAGAAGATGTCTCAATGTTCATAGTAGATGAAGCACATACAATACAAAATGGAGAAAGAGGTGCAAAATTAGAATTACTGCTAGCTATCTTACGGAGGGAAAAGCCCAATGCTAAATATATGCTTCTTTCACCCTTTATTAAAAATGCTAATGAAACCATTACAGAGTGGCTCGGTGGAGGGAATTCAATTTTTGTAGATTGGAAACCTTCTGAAAAATTAATAATTGGTCTTAACACAAAAATCAACAAAACTAAAAACGAAATTCATCTTGAGGTCCTAAATTCACCTTATGATTCAATAAAACCAATTGAAAAAACTGTTTTCAATAATCCTTATCAGATTGAAAGCTCTGGTGAAAAAGATAAAATTTTTGAATTTTCAATCAAACATTTTTCTGAAAGTGATAAGACTATGCTGATTTTATGTTATGGAAAAGGTACTGCAAATAGCAGAGCTGATTTTATTTATAATAGAATCGAGAAAAATAGTTTATCTGATGATGTTAAACTTGTGAAAAAATTCATTGAAGACGAAGTTGGTAGCGGGACAACATTATCAAAGGTTATCAGTAAAGGAATTGTGACTCATCACTCTGGCATGTCGGATGAGACCAAGCTACTTGTCGAACATTTAATCCGACAAAAGCAAATTCAGTATGTTTGTGCTACTACTACCATTGCAGAAGGTGTGAACTTCCCGGTATCTTCAGTTTTTTTTGATGACTTCAGAAGAGGGCAGCACAGTAGGCTAGATTCTAATGATTTTTGGAATATTGCTGGAAGAGCGGGTCGAACTCTTGTAGATAATTACGGAAAAATAATAATGCCTTTTAACAGTGCGGCTAACATCAATAATGCTAAGGAACTAATAAAAGACAGTGCAAATGTTTTAACAAGTGTACTAGCTCAGCTGTTTGACAATGCAGATTCAATCGAAAGAAGCTTAACTACACCTAACGGATTCACACATTTATTTAGTAATTATTCTGACTCTCTTGTCCCTCTGTTCCAATATTTTGTGCACTTACTGAATGTGAGTGAGCACGAATATTACATCACAGAAATAGAGGACCTATTTAAGGATTCATTACAATATCACCTGCTGGATGATAATGATAAGCGTGAGAAATTCATATCAATATGCAAATCAATTTATTTACATCTTCAAAATAATTATAAAGACCGAGGAGTTATAGCATTTGCTGATAAAACAGGATTTTCTGTGCCATCAGTATTAAATGTCATGAGAGAAGCACGTTCAAATATTGAAATAAGAGATCTCTCTACTTGGTCAAAAGAACAATTGTTTGACAGTTCCAATCAACAAAATTTAACTGAAAAAATAAAGGTTATAGCGGCACTGAGAGAAACAAGATTAGGTGTTCAAGCCAATACACCATTCAATGCAGAACTTTATGCAAAGATTATAATAGATTGGGTAAAAGGTGATAATTTGGTTAGTATTGCAAATTTGCATCCGACTTTTAATATTCAAGATGCAAATGCACACGATACAGAAAATCGAATAACAAATTTCGTAAAAAAAATGAACGACATCAGATTTAAAGCATCTTGGGGACTCAGCGTATTAGAAGGCATTGTTAAGGGAGATACTGATATTAAAGATTCGCATATCCCATCTCTGGTATACTTTGGGGTTGATAATGAAAAATCACTTGCTTTTAGGATGATTGGTGTTCCTCGATCACTGGCTTTTTCATTTCAAAATCTTATTGAAGGAAATTTAAATGAATATTCTTACAGATCACTTAGAAATACTGTAAGTTCTCTAACTAATAATGATTGGGACGATTTTAGACCACGGAATTCCTCTTTGACAGGGATGGAATGGAAAAGAATTTCAGAAATTCTAGTGAAATAAAGACACCATTTTCCTTTCTAAATATCACTTTGTCATAATTCCAATTAAAGATTTTTCATATTCATTATCTTATAAAATTGATGAAACAGACACAAAGAAAAAAAAGCATATTTGAAATAGTATAAAAGTTTTTAATCGTCTTTTTCCATTCTGCTTCTCAAATCATTCATTCTACCAATATCATCCCAATCGCAGTCAAAGTCTTTCATATCTGCCTCAAAATTTAGACCCAAAAGTTGAACTCGTTCATTTAAATCATCCATTTTTTCTCTAAACTCTCCTACTTCACTTACATCGATCACGTAGTCCTTTATATTATCAAGTTCATTTGATATATGTTCAGAGAATAAATCGTGCAAATGTCTTTCAATCTTAAAAGTGTTAAAAATAGAGAAGTCTAAGTTGAAAGTGTCTTTTAAGTCTTCTAAAAGATCAACTGCCCTTTCAAGGTCGTACTCTCCGGAAAATAATTCATTTACAATATCTTCGGTTTTGGAAATTAAAGCTCTATTAACACTCCTGTTAAGCTTTGTGGACTCAACAAATTTCTTAAATAATAAGATTTAGTTCGTAGTTGTTATGTAAAGCCTCCCAATCTCTGATTTCTAATACAATTTTAACTAAGACTTTATTTTTATTTTCATTATTATCTTGTACAATATTGTTTATTATTGTGGCAACATGAATAAGATCATAATTTATATTTTTTGGTCTAAGATAATGCTCATAATTTCTCATCAAGTTATCTTTAAAGTCTTCGGTAACCGCGATCTGATTTGTACTTACCATTGAAAGAAACAAATCTGAGAGTTGCTTCACATATTGAACTGAATTAAACATCTTTGCTATTTCCAGTCGATCAGTTCCAACAAAATTTATTAAAAAATCTTTTAATGATGGATTAATAAAATCGACAGTACCACTCTTCCTTATAATGAATCCTTTATCCAGTTTTTCAATACTTCTTGTGAAAGGATGTACAGGAATTGAAGGATCATCATTGCCGAAGATTTCAAGCCTTTTATTGAATGCCTTATTAAGTAAACTTTCTTCAACCTTTCCATCAAAAGTTAATAATGTATTTAAGACCCAACGATCAAAATGATTTATTTGATGCTCATAAGCTTTCCTCCATATTTCAGATGGGTTCCTAAAATTTGCTACAATATACTTTAGATATTCATCTGGTCGAAAGTTTTTAACATTTTCATTTAACGTAATGAATTCAACAGAACGTGGATTAAAGTTTTGATGAGATACGATATATTCAATTACCCTTCTGTTATAAAAAACACTCTTTAAAACATCACTCATTTCAGATTCCTCAATATGATTTCTAAGAAGTTGTTCTTTGATGCCTTTGGAATATTCGGTAAGGTGAAAGACCTTTTCATTAATCGTTCTACTAAACCTTGTAAATCTATCAGACTCATTGATTACTGTATTTAAAATTATACTTCTGGTCGTAAATATGAGCTTCTTATTGACCATTTTTTTAATGCGTCCTATAATTCCTATCAATGCACTCTCACTACCTTGTGCTTTATTAACCTCCATTGCGTTGCTACCTAAGAAATCATCAAAGTAAAATATCTGTTTTGAATCATCATTCCTAATTACTTTTTCAATATCCTTAATATCGTCCATAATGTAAAGCAATTCGTAGCCTTGACTAATGTTTTCATACGTCAGCATCTCTGCTAATGTAGTCTTACCCACCCCCGGTTCTCCAGTAATAATAATGAAATTATTTGTTTTCAAATTCTCTCTAACCTGATCTAACAAAGGTGTTCTTACATAAATGCGTATTCTTTTTTTTAGTTCATCTTCAACAAAGTCGGACGAACGAAACTGAAGGTCAGAGTTTAATATTTTACTAAGTATTGAAGTATCAGAAAACCAAAGTTTATAGTGAGCAGTAAGAACATTCTCATGAAGTTCTAATAATCTATTGAGATCTTTTTTCCCATAAATATCATGCAAATTCCGAATATATGGTTGAAACACATCACTTATTTTCTTGATTTGTCCAACGCTAAGATCTACTGATGTAGCGAAAATATAATTATTCGGATTAAGTTTTATAACTTTATCAACTTCTTCATTTTCAAGCTTACTTAACATACCTTTGAATCCTGTACGATAATAATGTTTAACTTGTCCTACATGCTCATGCATTTTACCTTCAATAGAATACAGAAAATCTATTCCTTGATCTTTACCTTCTTTAAAAGTCCTGTATTTAACTGAAGAATCTGCTCCCTCCCGCGCATTTAAAAGATCACAAACTAATTCTTCTAAATCTGTACTGTTTAAAGTTGAAAAATCATAATCGGCCATGGTTAAATCATTTAAATATGAAAATATGATTTTTTTTACTGTTATATAAATTTGTTATATAAAATCTAAAACTTTTATATTTTACCTCAATTACACTTTATATCAATAATCTAAGTTTTCTAAAATAACTTACTTACATATCATATTAGAAGAGAGTAGCTAAAAAAAATCAGCGTCATTTTATTTTATTTATTATATTGAACTTACTAAAGTAAAAGCAATGGATAAGGATACTAATTCTGATCGTTTTTTGAGATTTATTCATTTCTATTTTACTCTCTCGGTTATTACATCGAATTTTTCCATCAATAGTAGCTTATAAAGTTCTGTGACTTCCTTCCAATCTTTAGCCTGATACTTGGTTTGTCGTCCTTCGAAAATTACAAAAAGTGATAAATCTTTATTTACTTCAATTACATTTTCATCATCGGTTATAACTGAAACCCAAAATGCTCCATGTTCGTCATCCATTAATTTAATGTCTGATATAGCTTTTACTATGTCCTTTTCATCAATATTATCTTTTTGATAGCCGCTTGCATATTGAATATAATTTTCTGTCATATTATCGTTTTGTGAGAATTAGTTCGATCTATCATTAACGTATAGTGGCTTTGTGATGGTGGGCAATCGAAGCACAAATATTCAATTTTGCACAAAAGTTCAATCGAAGAAATACCGTTGAACTTTGCAGTTTCGCTCTACTACTTTTGCCAAACATGTTCATGTTGGCTGCAGTATTTTTTAATTTTCGATAACATAATCATATCCAATTTCTTTAATTCCTTTAAAATCTTGTTTTAATTTTCGTTGAGATAAAACTCCTTCTTTATTAAGTTTTGCGAGAATTTTTTTAAGTTTTAAAATAGTTGATTTATTTTCAAGCATAAATTTATGTTCCGAAACCGGAAAACCCATATTTTTTAAAATTGAACTTGGGGTAATTACAAACTTGTTTTTACTTGTATGAAGTTTGAGAAATTCAGTGATTTTTACTTGGTCAAGTTCTTCTAAATTTACCATTCTCTCCAATTTTCGGTAAGATCTTCTTCTGGTTTATTATAGCCTTTTTTACTACTTGATAAAATTATTATTTCAACAATTTGTTCTCGTTCAGAAGTTTCTATTAGCTCAAAATTGCATTTTTCATTCAGCTTGTTTAATTTTTCAACAATGTTTTTTACGATATTCATTCCATCTTCTTTTGATTTTGAATTTGAAATTTCAGAAAGATAATTTGTTAGAATTTTCCCGCATTCTTCAACGTCATTTTTTGAATATGATGGATTTGCGGTTTCCATATATTCAATCATTGATTTTTTTAGAAATACAATTTGGCTTTCAAAACTTGGTTCCTCTTTTAAATCCATTTTTTCAATTTTACTAGTTTTTTGTTCAGAAATTTGAAGCTTATTATCTTGTCCGTTACAAGATTTTGTAATGAAAATCAAGGCTGAAAAAATAAAAATTGAATTTTGTTTCATTGTGTAAATTTTCTTTTGATAACTGCTTTTTAATATTGCAGCTAACGTCCTGTGGCTTTGCGACTGCTGCGGAAATTGGAACTAAGTTCGCTTGGCTGGACAAAACGAAATTAGGAAATTAAAACATAATTTGATAACTTAAAGCAGCTATAGCGCAAAACCGATGTTAGCGGCTGTACGTTACCATTTATCTTCAACTGTTTTACCTTGCAAAAAATTTGATAAAGAAAGAATATTTGCATTAAAATACTCTTCAATACTATTTTTAGCATCTTCTTTTTTTAATTCACCTTTCTTATTAAATATAAAGAATGAAATTTCGCTTCCCGTAAAATTTAGCTTATAATTTGCCTCATTATACATTTCTAGTTCAATGATCTCGTATTTTACTTTATTATCTTTAAAAGAAAGTTCCGTTGTATATTTTGCTGTAAATGGTGCTTTTGCAAATCCATTTTTAATTGTGATAAAACTTGGCGCGAAAGTCACAAATTTCAAATATTCTCCATCTGTTTTACCTTTTATAACATCATCAGCGCTTTTGTAATTTTTATTGATATATTTTAAAGATTCATCGTATAACTGTTTAGCAGTTTTACCTTCTGCGTGAATTATTACAAAAGATTTCTCAATATTTCCCGAGTCTTTTAAACCTGTTGGAGTGACAGTTATTTTCTGTCCGAAACTAAAATTTGCAAACATTAGTAACAGTAAAAGCGTAATTTTTTTCATAATAATATAGGTTTAAAGTTAAATATTAATCGGATGTGTGGTCTTGTCGCCAACTTTCAAATTTACGCATTGTGTCAATCCGATAGATATAACATACGTAAAGCCATTTATGTTACTAAAATAAAATTTTATTTTGATCGTTTTTTGAGATTAATTATGTTAAAATCATTTAATTTTTCGTCCCAAGTTTTATATTCTTTTTTCTTAAAGTCTAAAATTGATAATTCGCTCTCAGTGAGTAGCATTTGAAAAATTTCTTTAGTCATTAAATTCTACTAATTATATACTTGTCGATATCACATTTTCCAGCTATCCCAAATAAATTTTATTTATTAAGTTTCTTCTCAAAGCGATAATTACCGAGTCTTAGTAAGGCAACTATTAGTAATAGCATTGTGGCAGAGCTATAATTCTCTGTTTTATAAAAACAATGTGCAATATTATTTCTTAGATTCATACCTTCTGTCGTAAAAAGATATTTAAAAAAAGCAATATCATTGGCTGGTATTAAGTCCGTGATTTTTTCGTTATCTAAGAGCTTATCGAATGAAATACGCTCTTCAGTTCCGTCTGCTTTAAATTCGATTGTTTGCGCTTCGATTGCTCTAGAAAATTCCCTGAGCAAGCCTTCAAATTTTAAGACCAAACTATCTATCGCAACAATATATCCCTGATTATGATTTGTAGTCGTCTTAATATCAGCTTCGATCTGATTAAAAAAACCTTGTAAAGAAGGTGTCAGCAATTCAATCCAGTCAAATCCCTGTTTTTCGTTATTGTTATCTAAATAAGTAAAATCTGTTGCGTACCATGTATAATTTTTCAGGTAGTTAATTAAAGATTCGAATGTAATTTTTCCTTCCTTTATACCTTCCAAAAATACACAGCTAATTTGTCGAAAAGTAAAATTATTAATATGGAAATGATACGAGTTGATCATTCCGGATTTATTTTTATTTACATTTCTATTAATGTCAAATGTCATCGTTGTAACCAAATCGAATAATGCTGATTTAGGTTGCTCTTCTTCTGAATTTGGTTTAGGTAAAAAATCCTCTAGTATAAGATATTCATAAATATCTTTACTTGATTTTTCAGTTACAATCCGCTCAATATTATCATAGGTTATTTTCCAATATTGATTAAGTTTTTCCAATATTTTATCATCTTTAATTTCAAAAGGAATTCTCTTTAAATTAATCGTCTTCTTAGCTTGTTCAAGCAATACACTTGTTTGCTCAATTTTCTCTTTCTGATTTGCTTGTCTATACTCTTCTAATGCATTCAAATAAAAATGGTGAGCCACAAAACCTTGTTTATCTTCCTTTTTCAGTTGCGAAATATGCCAATCGCCAAGTTTCTCGTGGAAAGTCGCTGGGGATTTTTTTAGTTTTTGACTAAGAATTATCAATAATTTCAGAAAACTTTCTAATAATCTATCCTCTGCAATCTCCAATTGATTACTGGCATAATCGAAAAACTTCTCAAAAAGCGAAGTATCACTTTTTTTAATATTCTCAACTATAAATTTCATGATGGCATATTTGGAGAACTCGGTTATTTTATCTCCTGACAAAAGTGCGATAAAGTAATCAATAGTTTCAAGACTTTTATAGTTTATGCTCTGCGTTAAAAGAAAAAGATTTTCGAAATATGTTCTAAAAGAATGATTAAGTAAATTATCAGCAGCAGCAAAATTAGAATTTTCAAGAAGAGTCATATAACTTTCAATCGCCTGCTTTGCATAGTTATAATGTTTTTGAGGACTAAGCCAAAGTATATGATTGTATCTAGATTTGTATTTCGGATTAATAGTTTCCTCAGCTCTTTTTTTAAGGTAAACGAAATTATCATCAAACATTTCCAATGTTGGGTACTTATAATTACCCATTTGATATTGGGGAATGTGTTCTCCTTTTTTAATTGAAAAGTCGCAAAAAAACTGCTCGTAAGAACATATTTTTTTAAGCTCTATTTTAGAAAAGCTGTCACCAAGAATTTTTAGATATTTAGTTGTATTAAAATCACGAATGGAAAAATTTTCATCTTCTTCCAAATAAGTATAATAAGATTCAAGATCTGTAAATTGCATCGCAATGTATTTTTAGGTTATTAATTTAATTCATTTAAAATTCTGAAGTTGATCAAATTTTCAGCCTGTCAATTCATTAAATCTACCACTAAGCTTTTTTTCATCAATTCCATTCAACGAACTGAAAGACACAATTGATTTCTTCTGGTTTGCTTTCAGTAAATTCTTTAATATAATTATCAATTTTTAATAATCCCAATCCAGCATTTCGATTTTATGAAAAAAGAAAGAATCCATATACCTCCAAACACCTCCGCTTTGGCCGTACACCATATTTTCTCGTTGCTCATTCTGATAAAGCATTCGCAACATTATTTCTTTTGCATATTCTATTTCGTTAAATAACACAATTACTATTACCTTTACTTCTGCAATTGCAGGCGCTTGATGTTCAACTGATAATATTTCAAAGGTTTTCAAATTCTTTTGGTCAAAAACTTTTCGAACTCTTCCGGCTTCTTTACCCATATTAAATTCATCGGAAAATAAGCAAATCTGTTTAGCCATTTGACCGTAATTACTTTTCTGCCAATTTGTTAAAAAGTAAACAGCATCTCGCTCTGGCGTAAATTCTGTATATTCTTCCTCTGTTCCCTGAGTTGGAAAATCTATATTTACGACAGGTTTTCTGGATTTCCAATGATTCATGAATTTATCAGTTTCCGCTCTTTTTTCTTTCTGCAGTTTGTATTTATCAGTAGTTTCTTTCAAGTCTGATAGTGCCTCTTTCAGTGTAGACTTCTTAGTCTCCTTGGGTGGGTTTTCTTTATTTTTTTGCAAAGCTTTTGCCCAATCATTAATAGCAAATAATGTTAACCATGCTTTGCCAGCAACATATTTATTAGCATAAGAAATATCTCTTCCATGCAATATTCCATTTCTGTAAGGGAAAAATATCTCTTCAGTAGTTGTCGACTTTCGTGTCACATTTAAAATGTCCCTAAGCTTGGAGAGACCTGTACTATGCGCAGCAATAGAATCCCACGCGGTAAGATCAGTATTTTCCGCAAAAAAGCCTTTGCTCTTACTGATGTCATTGACAGTACCATCAATAATCATTAACAGTAATGGGATGGCAGAGTGAAATCTTTGGGCTTTTGTATCTTCAAAGGCTGCACTAATTAAATTATTTCGCTTTCTAAACTCAGGAACACCGTATGTTGAAGTTACCAACCATTGTATTTCCTCGGAAGTATAGTGATCGGCTAGTTTCTCCTCAGCAGCTTTTATATTGTCAGATTCTGCCAAATTAATGCATTCCATAATCAGATCGTGATTACCTGACTCGTGAGCAATCCAGCCAAGTCCGCTGAAATAATTATTAAATTGGTCAGGACTTTTGGAAATCTCGTCGAATTGTTTTTCAATCTCATCAAAATTTTCAAAAGCATCCAAAATTTCTTTAGCTTTTGAACTAAAAGGTGCTAAGAGTGATACAATTTTTTTTACTGACTTCCCCCCCTTTAAATTATTTCTAAATTCTTCAAACGAAGAATTATCTTCAATTTTATCTTTGTCTGTCATTTTGCGGGAATTATAATTTATTTAATACAAAAATACACTCCTACTACGCAACCAATTTGCGTAAATATTATTTTTTAACTGCCATATTCTTTATTTCTTCATTTGTATCATTTTTTGAGACTTAGCTTAACTCTTTTAAGTCAAAGTTATGTACATCTACTATTTTACTGCTCCAAATTTTTTAAAAAATGCTTCTCTGCCTTTTTTGTTATAAACGTAAGGATCAGAGAATGTTTTATTCCAATTGTCCGTAATTGATTTAAAATCTGTTCCGATGAATTTTTCAAGTTCTGATTTATTTACTGAAATTTTATACATTTTTTCCTCATAAGGTAAAATGATATTTACTTCGTCTATAAAGTCGAGTTTTCGCATTATTCTAACAGAGCCATCAATAAGTGCTTTTTCAATAGCATCTCCAGATTCCCAATATGCTTTCAATTCTGATTCAGTCAAAGATGATTGCGGATTGATTTCTTTGTAATCCGTAAAGTTTGATACATAAGTTATGGTCGCTTTTCTGTCGATTAATTCTACAGTCTTTATTGAACCTCCAGCCCTTAAACGAGATGCTTCAGTTTTGAGTTCCTCAAGTTTAGGGTGGTTGATTGATATTTTTTTATTAGACACGTTTCCCTTTATATTTTTCTTTTGTTCTCCATTTCCACAGCTAAAGAAAATACAAGATATAATGGTTATAGTTAATAGTTTAATTTTCATCGTTTTTTAAGATTTTAAATACTTTAAATAATCTTCTTCATTTTTTATTCTCTGAAAAATATCAGAAATTTGAACATCATTTAAACCTCGTTTAATCAGTGATAATCTAAGATTATTTTCTTGTTCTGTGGTCATTCTAAAAGGTGCTTTTTCCATCGTTTTTTGAGATTTTAAAATGAATCTTTGTTTAGTTTTTCCCAGTTACCTAGAAAATCCACATTGTTTAGAGTTGAAAGATCTACAATACCTCTAGTTGAATATTGTTTGCACTTGTCATAGGCTTCTTTACCTGTAGCAATAAAAAAGTTAGGAGCAGACATTTGATCTCCATTTAGATTTACAAAAATATAATAGTGATTCAAATTAATTTTGTCTTTCATTATTGGCCACCCTACATTCTTTCTTTTATAAATTGCTTTGACTTGAATAATAAATTGTTTGCCATCTTTTTCTGCAAGAATATCGATTGACTTTGCATTTCCCATAATAATTCCAACGCTGAATCCTCTCCTTAGAAGTTCAGCTGCAACAAAATACTCTCCAGAAAGACCAGTACTATTTCTTTGAATTTCTGCCATAATCTCATTATTTTTTTGTGGATCAAATCTATATTTTTCCTACTTAATCAGTTCTAAATGTTGAAGATTTTCAATGTAAATAGTTTCTGTAATTCCTTTTGAACTATTATTAAATTTAAAAGTTTCAGTGGAATTATCATATTCTCCTTCATACATATCAGAAAAACCTTCTCCCTTTTCATCTATTAAGAATATAAAATCTCCGTATTTTAATTCTAACTCTCTAAAAGTAAATGGATTCATTTTATAATTATTATTTCGTTGAATAATTTTCTAATTCAGAAATTTCTGTAGAAACTGTTTGCAGAATTAATTTCTTTTTTGTTTCAAAATCTTCGGAATTTACAAATGTTCTTCTTGTATAAATTCTAATCATCACAACATTCATATCCATTAAAGAGAACTCTTTGTTTACATTTTCCCACATCGCATCAAATTTATAATCACCCACATCTTTTTGTGCGATGAGTATAGATTTTAGATCTGAATCTTTGAATGTTTTATTTTGATATATATCTGCTGTCGCATAAATATTTTCAGAAACAAGCGGGGTTAACTTTTCGTCAATGCATTTTTTTATTAATTGTAGTTTCTCAAATTCTGCAAATTCCGAAGGACTTAATATGATTTTTGCTTGATATACCCTTTTAAATAATTTTCTATCTAATAATTCATATAAAATATCCTTTTCAAGTTGACCTTTAATAACGTCTTTTTTAACTGTATATCGTAAAAAAACGTCGTCACCATTTTTTATATAAAAATCTCTTAGATCTTCTAATGTCCTACTTTTATCCAACAGCTTTACATTTTTTACTCTGCTTGATGTTGTGGCAAAAGCTAACATTGAATTTGCGGATCTATTTGTTTTATGAAAATATACCTGATTGTATAAATGGGATCTGGATTGTATAAATCTAAGCATTGAATCTAAACCACTTTCTTTATAAGTAAGATATACAATATTATCATCTACGGTTGCCATAAAAGAGGAAAAAATTCTATTAATATCATAAATGCCATATGTTACTCCAGAAAAATAACTATCCCTTAAAAGATAATCCATTCTATCGGCGTCAATGGGAAAAGCAGTAATTATTCGAGAAAAGAATGATGTGTAATTATTATCTTGGGAATCCGAATAATCTAATAAATCTTCAAAATCTGGTTCAATCAATTTTACTATTCTTTCAGCAGATAAATCTTCAATATTTTTCTTTATAGAGTTGGAAAATTTGTGCACATTATGAAGATTTTCTTTCTTCAATTCATCAATTAGCAGAAAAATGAACGCACACGAAATTATTTCATGTTCAACTTTTTCTTTATTAGCCTTAATTAGCTTTTCAAATCCAGAATGATAACGACTTATAACCGATGAACTTTTTACAATATTTAAAAAGACATCTTTACTTATTGCAAATTCATCGAAAAGATGTGATAATGGACCATGCCCAATATCGTGTAAAAGTGCTGCTAATCTTAATTCTTGATAGAAAACCTCTTCTCGATCACCTAAATTATTTAAATCAAAGAAACTAGTTTCTCCTTTGATGGAGTACTTTTCCTTTTTCTTTTTTCCTGTAGCAAAATTCTCTTTACAAGAATCAAATATTTTTCCCGCTAAATGCATAACACCGATTGAATGTTCAAAACGCGTATGATTTGCAGAAGGAAAAACGTAGTATAGAAATGTATTTTGTTTTACTCTTCGTAACCTTGTAAAAATAGGCTGTTGAATTATCCATTTTTCAACTTCTGATAATTTTATATCTCCATGTAATGGATCAAGAATACTTCCGTAGTAATTATCTCTGTAATTTTCAATCATATCTGTATTTTTTTAAAATTAAAAAATTGGGTTATATAAATTATTATCTTTTTTAGAAAATAAACTATACGTAAGATAAGATGCTATTATAGCTGCGAAAAGAGGAATTACTAATTTAGTAATATCAGCTAATGATAATAACAGTTCATTGTCTATATCGAATTTTGTCATATTTATTAGTTTCTCGAAATATAATAAATATGTTTCTTATGAAGAAAAAAATTCTGAGTATAGTGATTAATTATATGAGTTGTCCATTTTAAAATTAATACTTTTAATTCCCATATTTTTAATTTCTTCATCTGTATGATTATCCAAAATTTTAGCGTACCTATAAAATGTTGCCCTGGTCAATCCAAATGGCTTATAAATTTCTTCTGGACGTTTAGTGACATCCTTATATATAGACCGCAGGAGTAATAGTTTGGAAATTGTTCCCCCAGTGTAACCCTTTGGTCTGCCACCCAATCTCCCCCTTGCCCTGGCAGATTGCAATCCTGCATTGGTTCTTTCTCTTATCAGCTCGCGCTCGTATTCAGACAGCGATGTCATTATATTTAAAAAAAGCCGACCATTCATAGTTGAAGTATCCACTCCATCGGTAATTTCTTTTATAATAATCCCTTGATCACTTAAACTTAAAACCAGATCAATAATATTTTTCTGGCTTCTCCCTAATCGATCCAGTCTCCAAACATAAAGTTCATCATCTTCTCTGAACTGTTCAATCATTTTATCAAGTTCAGGTCGATTTTTTGTTGCACCTGAAATTTTCTCCTGATAAATTTTCTCACAACCTGCTTTCTATAAAGCTTCAATATGTAAATCTAAATTTTGGTCTTTGGTCGAAACCCTTGCATATCCAATTTTCATATTTTGTTATATTAAACTCATACTTCGTAAGTTTATGAAACTTTGTTTAATGATACGAGATTTTGAGAAAATAAATTAAAAAAATAAGATGTGAATTTCCACATCTTTTAAAATCTCAAAATACTACCGTATATCTATATTAGTATTACCAAATATTTTAAAAATATCTTAAATCATTTAATCAAACTGATTAAAATATCTATATCCCAAATACTCTCATCATTTTTACAAGATGAATAAAATACCGACGAGAATCGGTATTTTATTCATCTATGAGTTTAAAAATTGTTCAAGAGTAATTTTTCTTACTTTAATTTAAAATCAAATAGTTCCTGTGGATGTACATCTAGTCCTTTGGCTAACTCTTGAATAGTAGAGATTCTAAGATCTGTTTCCCCTTTTTCTATTTTACTAATATTACTATGATCTACATCACATTTTTGAGCCAACTCTCTATAACTCAAATTCAGCTTTTTTCTAAATATCTCAACTCTTTTACCAAATGCTATTCTAAATTCTAATTTATTCATTACGGTTGACTTTGATAAGACAAAATGATGAGATTTCAATAAATTTTTGTAGTCGAATTAACCTACATAAAGAAAAATGTTTTATATTTGCTAAATAAGTTACAATAAAGGTAACTTTGCAATACTTCAAAAATAATAATCGAAGCTATTGCTTAGATTCTCGACTAGAAAACTGGTAATTTTTATGTGTACGAGAAGATAAGTAAATTAGCTCACGACCGCGGCGTGGGCTCTCTTATCGTACACGGGTATACCAGTACCTCTAGTCAATAAGTTGAGTTCCACGCTTTTTCTTTTGTGCAAAATTTAAAGAATAGTGGTATGAATAATAAGTAGAATTCTTCTTAGAGATCTAAGCAGTTCCTTCCAGCAATAATTTAGCTAAAAAACGCTGCTTATGAAAAGAACAGACTCTTTACCCCGGAAGTTGAGCAATCTTCAGTTGTACGAACTGCTGAAAAAAGGCAATCCGACCGCTCTGGAACACATTCATCTCCGTTATAAAAGACTTCTTTTCTGGGTTGGATGGCAGGTGCTTAAGGATGATTTTGTAGTGGACACTATTGTTCAGGATACATTCCTTAAATTATGGCTACACCGTGACACCATTGAAACGCCTAATCATATTACTGGCTTTTTACGGTTTGTTATGAAAAGAGATTGTATATCGTATGTCACTGCTCCAAAAAATAAATTCAACCGCTTAATGGCTTCTCTTGACAGTTTTGAGAATTATCAGGATTATCTTGCAGGTTACGATCCTTTGAAAGATAAAGAGTATTTACTTAGCCAGAAATCCGATCAGAAAAATTTCGATGAAGTCAAAAAGGTTTTACCCGTTCTGGATCCCAAAAGGAAACACCTGATTGAACTTTGCCTTGAATATGGCTTTCAGCACAAACCTATCGCAGAAGCAATGGGAAGCAGTGTGAAAGACATTAGCAATGAGGTGAGCAGAGCTATAAATGACCTTCGGAAAATTCTTAATAGAAGTTCTTTTGAACAGCCACAGGAAAAAGCTTTCGATAATAAGGAACAGAGAGAAAAACTCAGCAGTCAACAACTTGAGATCATGAAAAGAAGGTTTGATCAGAAATCCTCTTTCAAGGTTATTGCCCAAGAACTCAAATTACCTGAAAAGGAGGTTCATCGGGAATTTCTGTATGCATATCAATATCTACAAAATCAAAACACTTCTGAAATACCTCTTTGAAATGGAAAAATCCACGATTACACTTACCCGAAAAATTCAGCTACTGATCGATCTTCCTGCAAATGAAAAAAACGAGATGTGGGAAAAACTTTATCGGTATCAGAACCGCTGTTTCCGGGCAGCTAATTTAATTGCTTCCCATCTGTATGTTCAGGAAATGATTAAGGATTTCTTTTACCTCACAGAAGAAATCCAATATAAGCTGGCCGATGCAAGCAAAGATGAAATGGGAATGTTCACACGTTCGAAAACAAATTCAACTGCACGGATGGTCTTTGACCGTTTTAAAGGAGAAATCCCCACCGATATTCTGGGAAGCCTAAATAACACGATTCAATCAACCTTTTCTAAAAACAAAGCCAACTACTGGCAGGGCTTAAAGTCTTTGAGGAATTTTAAAAAAGACATTCCAATTCCGCTTCCAGTCAAATGCATCAGTAAAATGAAATATGATTTACAAAAGAAAGCATTTTGCTTCAACATGTTTGCTATTCCTGTTAAAACGTATTTAGGTAAAGACTTCTCTGATAAGCGATTGATAATGGAACGCCTCTTAAGAGAAGAGATAAAACTTTGCACATCGCAAATACAACTGAAAGCCGGGAAAATCTTTTGGCTTGCAGTATTTAAATTTGAAAAAGAAGAACACATTTTAAAACCCGAAATCATTGCAGAAGCTTCCCTGTCTCTGGAACATCCTATCGTAGTAAAAACCAACAATGTGCGAATGAATATAGGCTCGAAAGAAGAGTTTTTATACCGCAGGCTTGCAATTCAGGCAAGTCAAAAAAGGATTCAAACCGGCATCGCCTTTGCCCGTTCAGGAAATGGAGCCAAACGGAAACAAAAAGCTCTTTATAAAACAGAAAATTTGGAAAGCAGGTATGTAAGTCATCGACTTCATTTGTATAGCAGGAAGCTTATCGATTTCTGCATTCAGCACCAGGCGGGCACACTTATTCTTAAAAATCAGGAAGACAAGATAGGAATTGCAAAAGAACAGGAATTTGTGCTTCGCAACTGGAGTTATTATGAATTGCAGACCAAAATAAAATATAAAGCAGAAAAGGCTGGTATCGAATTAATTATTGGATAAATGAAAAAAATAACGAGGGTGCTTGTACACCCGTAAGGTGAGGTCATGAACACTCACTAAATACTTAGTAGTATATACAACGGCGTGGGCTCCTTTTTTTTAGTAATTACTTCTTAAAGGATAATAATTATTTCTTCAATGACCTCTGCGCTCCCTATTGAGCTTTAGCATGACTCAGTACTACATTTTCAAGATAATCATCTCCCTTGCTCTAAAACTTATGCTCATTAAAAAAATAAGAGTAGAAAATTCTACTCTTATCTTAATTATTTAATTTTAATGATCACAATAAACCGATGACGATTTTGGAATAGGTATCTTTTTTTCTAAATAAAAATCCTTTATGTCTTCCTTTGCAAAATCATCACCCATTTCGTATGATTTCAAAAATGAATATGTTCCAAAAAAACTAGAAAATTTATATTTTTTAGATAAAGGATCATCAGTTCTTAATGCTAGAATTCTAGATATATCATAATATGCTCTTTTATAATTATTCTTCTCAGCCATTAGTATTGCATAATATAAGAATTCTTTATCCCTACCATTAGTCGTATATTTTTTATAACTTCTTATATATGCAATAGTATCACCATCTAAAATTGCTTTACTCAGATTATTCTGCAACTCTTTATCATTGAAATCAAATTTTACAAACTCTGTTTTATTAATTGTATCATTATCAGAGATTTTCTTTTTTAGTTCAGTTTTTTTTGTACAGTTAAATAATAAAAGTACTAGTAATAGAAATACTATTTTTTTCATAATTTCTTTTTATTATTGAAATTTAGGGTAATTTTTTATAAATTCTTTATACGCTTGCCTTTTCAGGACTTCACCATTTTTATAGAAAATAATTGATCCAAGACCGTCTCCTTTATTTTGTTCTTTGTTAATGTTTCTTATTCCTTTTACTGAATTGTCATATGTTACAAATTCGTCAAAGGCAATTACAGTAAGGTTAGGGTGTGCTTTTGAAACTATGGAGCCAAAAGATTTGTAAGTCTTTTGATCAATAACAAGATCTGTTCCTGTGTGACAAACATATAATATTAAAATCGCATCTTTTATTTTATCTACATTTTTCCAATTATTATTTCTTTGATTCATAATTTTATTGAATCCATCCGCATTTCTAACTTCATGTTCACCATCCCATATTGAACCAATCCCTCCATGCCCATAAGCTCTAAAGACGCCATCACCGGCTGAATCTTTAAAGAAATTAGACATTTCTTTAAATTTTTTATAAAATGGAGCGTCCTCTCCTGTTTTTCCAAAAAAATTAACAGGTTCTTCATCAGCACTTTTTTCATCTAATGAAAAGTTAAATTTATCAAAAATTGAAACAGCAAGATAAGCCATTATATCCCTAAATTCCTGTGTTTCTCCAAATGTTGCAGGATTTTGACTAACCAAATCACCACCGCCATAATTTGTAAACGGCGAAAGATGGGTTCTTTCTCCTGTTACTCCTGCCCACCATCCAGAGTTTGGATCCTGAGGTGTCATATCACTAGCTTCATATGGCATTACAAATTTTCTTCCATCAGGATCTATAAAGCTGATAGGATTGTTTACAACATAATTATAAGGTGAAAACCTTCTACTTGTCTCCGCTAATGGATCTATTACCCCCCATCTTCCTATATCTGCCATATACATCCTTGCGCCATAATCGCTCCATCCTGTTTCCTTTTGCAGTTCTTTACCGTTGTATTGATAGTTGTAAGCCTGGTTTCCGCTTAAGCTGATAGTGTGCTTTAATCCAAAAGGATAATAATTATTTTCCTCAATAACCTCTACGCTTCCTGTTGCACTTTTAGCATAGCTCAGCCTTACATTTCCTAAATGATCGGTATAGTTGTAAATATACTTATTATTTTCAAAATTGTAGTACCCTTCAGCTGTAGGCACAAACTTGAGAACCTGGTTGAATGCAGTTCCCGTATCTCTGGCTTCATATTGGAACCAATCAAGGTATTCAGTTATTGTTTTAGTTTCTAAGTTCGTTCTACCCAAGCCAAATGTATACGTTTTTCTAAGCTTTGTTCCATCTGCTCTGTATAGATATTTGGTATTTACATTGATCTCTACATCTTCTGTTATCACTCTGGGGCTATAGGTCTTATCAAATACCACATTATCAGGTAGGCTGAGAACATTGTAATCAATCCGAAGAATACCTTTATCCACCTGATCTTTCATGCTCCCATTATCATCATAAGTAATGGGATTCCCAGAAGTATCAGGATATCCTGCATAGTCACCTGTGGCATCACTTACAGAATTAAGTTTGTTCCCTGTATATTGATATGTTAAGTTATCAATCAGTCCTGTGGCACCTAGAGAATTTTTTCCATTTCTCTGAAGAGAAGTGATATTACCGTTTATATCATATCCCACAGATTCGTTAAACAGGTTATTCTCAGGAACAGAAGTATTTGGTTCAGAATAGGCACCTTTTTTCAGTCTATTTAATCCATCATAGGTATAGGTATATCTTTTTAAAACATTATCGCTTGCCGTTTTCCAGTCTATCTCACTAATGGTTCCATTATACTTTGATAAAGTACCAACAGGGTTGGTATATTTTACTTCATATCCGAATAATTTCCCACCAAGATTCGCTGGATTATTAACTTTGATTACTGAGCCTCTGATGTCATAGGTATACTCAATATTTTGTAGGTTATTTCCTATTTTTTTACTGGAAAGCTGAGAGAGCTCATTATAAGTATTCTCTGCCAGCAGCTCCTGAGGCTGACCAGTCACCTGATGCCATTGCTTTTTGAGTCTGTTTTGATTATCATACTCAAATGTCTGAGTGATGATCCTTTCTGTGTCTGTAGAGAGTCTTTTATGATAGACTTTAGATTGTTTGGGTACTCCAACAAAATCAAGTTCTGTTTCTGTTTTAGTATATCCACCTAGGTGGTTAATAGCGTACGCTCCAATAGACCTCCCTTTAGCATCATAATAAACATAACTTTTAGTCCAGTTATCATCTTCAATATTTTTCACTAAGGACATCACAGGCAAATTTTTAGTATTTACAGCAGCATTTTGTAGATCAGGAATAACAGGTTTACCCAATATAGTCGTCGGAAAAGAAGGGTTAAAGGAATAAGTTGGATAAGTATCATAATAATTAACAGATAAAATCTTCTGTATAGTAGTAGGATATACTAAGTTGCTATAATATATAGGCATTGTGCTGTTGGTGAATCCCGTTGTATTTCTTACTTCATCAGACGGTTGTCCTTGATTAATATAGTTATCAACATTACTTTGAACCTGTTCTCTAATAAACTGCGCTCCAATAGCAGCTATTCCCGTATAAAGTATTCTGGAGAATTTATCATATTTGGTAAACAGCCAATTTCCAGATGCTTTCATATTGGTATCCTGACTCATAATGACTCTGTCTGATTTGTCATACACCATATATTCCCACCCTTTTCCTGGAAGCTTTTTCTCTACCAGTCTACCAACAGTATCATATTTATACTGATAGCATAAATTATCTAGAATAGTTTGATCCGGTATTGAGGTTGTGACTGCCAATGGAGGAATTACATACGCCAACCATCCATATTCATTATAAATATAATAAGTATCTATGCTCTTGGTTCCATCATTTTTTCTTACCAGAATTACCTGTTCCAAGCCATTGGTAAACTCGATGGTAGTATTACCATCTGCATCAGTTACTGTACTTTTATATAGAGTATTGGCTGCATACATACCAGTATAAGAAATGGCAGTAGAGGTTGCTCCATTTTCCCATGTAGTAACCGTTGTTATTTTTTTTACGTCGCTTGCTGCATTAGCGGAATAAGAAAGCTGAGTGGGATGGGTAGCCCAGTTAGTTCCTATCGAAGCAACCTGTTTCAATCTTCCGGCTGGAGATTTTTCTAATGTTTTCTCACCATAAATTCTTTCGTTTCCATAAACAGCAGTGGCGTTATTCAAAGGAGTATTGTAAATAGCTCCGCCTTGAGTTCCCACTTGAGGAATAGGAAGGTAGTTTTGCGTTTGTCTTCCAAAGTCATCATAAACAATAGGAATTACCACGTCTCTTCCTGCTGGTGTTGCTTTGACACTAATAGACTGTTTAGCTCTTCCCAGTCCATCAAAATACTGAATGGCCTGGATTTGTCTCGCATTGGGGCTGGTAGAAGTTACTTCTTCCAGATAGGTTCTGGTCTGTACATAATTTTCATTAGTACTCGGACTTGTTTGCGCATAAGACGATCCTGCTACAAACAATATGCTAAATATACTTAAAATTCTTTTCATGATTTTTAGTGTTTGTAGTTATACTCGTATTCTTTTAATAGTTTACCATTCTTATCTTCCACCCTTTGTAATCGGCCCGATTTATCATACCTATACACTTCTCTTGTCCCATTAGGAGCTGTTATGGAAGTTGTCCCTATTAAAGGATCATATGTATAGGTGGTAATGGAATAATCTTTTATTGCGGTATCTTTTCTCAGGTTTTCCAAAGCCACAAGTAATGCAGGTTCTTTAGAAGGATCAACTGCATCAGCATCAGAGGCAGTAATAGCTGCTGTCACCGTAGCAAGAGATGCGATCTGGCTGTAAGATGCTCCTATAATTTTTGCAATGGGTTGGGTTCCTTTATATCCATAAATAATAGCGCTAGGAATACCTGATTTAGAAATAACTTCTCTTGGATTTCCTTTTCCATCATAATTATTGATGGTCATTTCTGTCATCGGAGTTTGATTTTTAAGGTCAAAAGAAAGTATAGAGCTAGGATATAAGTTGGAGGCATTATCAAATTTAGTTTCTGATTTTCCTACCAGTTTTCCATTAACTTTAGTTTCACTCTGTAAAGCAGTGGTAAGCATACGGGCGTTAATGAGCTTTGTATTGGAAACGTCTGATGCATATTTTACCGTTTTTTCAGTAATAATTCCTTCAGGAGAGGTTTCTTTTACGGTTAATACTGAAAAGTTATACGGGCTGAATGTCGTTTCAGAAGTGTTTTCAAGACTGGTAGAATTATCGAAAAATGTCTTAGAAGTTACTTTTGTAGATTTGATCCATGCTGCTTTTGAATTATAACCTGAGCAGGTACTATATTGAGGAGCTCCAGGAATATCATCCATTACATAATCAGTATTTTGTGAGCTGGTTATTGCATTCTGACTATTATATACTTCCTGCTTATACAATAGGCCTGTAGAAGTAATGTTATAATATGGCCTGAATAGAGGTATAGTAGACGTAAAATCTTCAGCCATTTTAAAGTAATACTTTGTAGAACCGAGGTTCTTCGTAGTGTCTCCATAAATTTCCTTTACATTTTTGTAAAGTACAATTGTATTATCATAAAACTCACTACTACCCTGACAATTTTCAGAGGTATAAACGGCCCCACTTGAGTCATTAGGATTTGCAAATGAATTATATTCGTAGCTTGTTTTCTTTTTTAAAACATGGTCGACATCAAACTGTTCGATACTGGCTATTCTAACACCTGCTGCAAATGCAGCATTTTTATAGGGTAATGGTACTGTAACAATTGATTTAAGCTTAATATTACCATTTCCATAACCAGGATTGTTGCCAAAACCTTTAATTTCGAAGGTATAGTCTCCGGGACTAAGAATATATTTCTCACAACCTAAAGTAGTAGTTGGAGTGACTTCTATCCCGGATTTCTTGAACTTAAAATTAATAACATGAGGCATATGAATAGGATACTTATCATCATACATCTCATACGTTAGATAAACAATATAGAAAGTCTTTGCGACATCGATATGAAGATTATAAACACTGCTTTGGTTCGTGTCAAAATCTATACTCTGTTCTTCAATTAATTTTTGGAAGGATGGATTAGTTAAACTATTATTATTTAGGTGAACAGAACTATTGTCAACGTATACTTCGTTAAGCTGAAAGTTATATTTGGTATACCCGCCCTCCGGATGTCTCATCATCTCTAAAGTTCGTCTCTTATAATTAGTTGGATTATAATATTCACCAGAGCAGGCATAATCATTACCCCCAATGTCCTTATACACTGAAAAGTAAAGATCAATATATCCAAAATCTCTATTTTCAATTCTCTCCTCGTTACTGTTAAGCTTTTCCAAGCTTGTTAACTCTCTTCTATCTCCACCTTGAAACAAAAACTTATACTTCGAAATTAGCCTGTTTGATTTATCAAGAAGAGATACACTATTTATTTTGTATGGATCATCAAGCCCATTTTCTCTCATTGATTCATATACGTTTTCAAAACTTATTTTTCCAAAATCGGTCGAGATTTCCTTCAACTTACAGCTCTGGTATAATAAAACCGAAGATCCATTTTTGTTTATACTTTCTTTCTGGTAAGTGAAAGTGGCAACTTCAACGTTACTTTCATCCAATATTTTACTTAAGAAAAAAGCAGATTTATAATAAAAATTAGGGTCCAATAGAGATTTACTGTAGTCATCAAAAATATATTTAAACCCTTTTTCATCTGTAATTTTAAAAGAATTTATGATTAGAGTAGCCGTATTAGGATCTCTGGTATATTCAATTTTTATATTGTTCCCTGAAATATGATTTAAAGTAAAGGTATTATTGGTTACATCTCTGATAAAACTGAACTTACCAGAATTTCCAGGAATATTATAATAGTACAGATCATCAAATTCATTCTTTTTATAGTCAGGTTTCGATGCATTATCATAAAACTCGTCAACATACTCATTGATAACCCGAGAAACGCTTCCTCCTTTAGCTAAGGACCAGCCAATACCTACTTCACTACCAGGTTTATCAATCGCAGCATTAGCAACATGATAACTTAAAACAACAGGGAGTTCAAGGCTTTTATTGCTGGTCTGAAGCTTTAATAAAGGAAGCGATATATCCGGTATTCCAGTAGATAACGAAACAGGGGTATTGACATAGGAAGAAAAAGACGAAACGGAAGGAACCGGTTCGGGAGTATTCCCAAAATTTCTTTGCGCCTTTCCAGAGCCAAAGATCAAGATAGAGAATGATAGTAATTTATATATGGTCTTCATTGTTATATTATTTCTTTATAAGTTTAGCATTCGCAACTTTATTTGTGTCTGTTTTAATCACAACCAAATAAGCGCCTTGAATTAATGGTTGAGTATTGATCTTAGTCACCTTATTCCTTGTTTTCAAACTCTGTAGTTGTCTTCCACCCATATCATATAAAGTGATGTCGGCATCTTTAAAGTCAAAGCCTATTTCTACATAAGCATAATCAGATACCGGATTAGGATAGATCTTGATATCCTGTTTTACAATGAGCTGATCAATCTGCTTATCTCCCAGTTTTATAATCTTCCAGTTTTCCTTTCCTAATTCCTCAGCACTGGTTCCTGCAAGTATAACAGAACCATCTCTGTTGAGTTTAATATCAGATAACCTTTCTTCTCTTTTACTGGATTCCCCTTCCACATGTTTCCTCCACTGTTCATTTCCGTTTTGATCCAGATATAGCATCCAGAACTTCTCATCGCCATTTTCGATTCTGCCTTCCGCCTGAGTATAACCTCCTAAAAGAATTCCTTTAGAAGTTTTATCATCAGCTGAATGAATAACACTCATCCCCATCAAAATATCTCTGTTTTTGAAGTTGTAGGATTTCTGCCACTGCTCGTCTCCTCTTTCATTTAAAGATATTAACCACACATCAGTTCCTTCTTCGATTCCAACGGTTTTATTTCCTGATCTTTCAGATCTTGATTCTCCTCCAATAATGTACCCTGAAGATGTTAGTGCTAATGTTCTTAAATGATCATCACCCTTTCCGCCATAATTCTTTTCCCATTCTACTCTGCCCTCTTTGTTTATTTTAATAATATAATAATCACCTTCACCAAAGTTCTCAGTTTGTTTTGATCCACTAATACCACTTCTTGAATAAATACCCAGTAATGCTCCACC
Source organism: Chryseobacterium sp. ISL-6 (assembly GCF_018613715.1). GTDB lineage: Bacteria > Bacteroidota > Bacteroidia > Flavobacteriales > Weeksellaceae > Chryseobacterium > Chryseobacterium paludis. The sequence continues at coordinate 25,446 of NZ_JAGGPT010000003.1, forward strand.
ATCCTTCGTTGGAATCATTTTTTCAACTTCATCCAGCCCTTTTCCACCTAAAACAATTTGAGATAGTTTTTTTCCTGTTTTATCCAGTTTGATAATTAAGATATCTTTTGAGCCATAACCTTTAGCTGAGCTCTGGACATTCCCAGCCACAAAGAACCCAAGATCTGTAGTCTGAATAACGGCCCTGGCTTCTTCATCGGCACTTGTTCCTAAAGTTTTTTGCCATAACTCATCACCAAATTCATTAAGCCTAATTAACCAAATATCAGATCCTCCCTTAGAATCGTCTTTCTTATCTAAAGATTTCCCTGAATAAGAAGTTCCTGAAATTACGAAACCTCCCTCCTCTGTAGCTACTGTAGCAGACAGATATTCATGGTTATTTCCCACGAAATACTTTTCCCAAACTTGGTCTCCTTGCTGATTCAATTTTACCAAATGGAAATCATAGCCATTATTTTGTTTGGCTTCAGTCTGAACCTTAGAAGGCTGAATTGTACTTCCAGTAATCAGATATTGCCCGTCAATTGTTGTGGTAACCTGACTCAAAAAATCCTGAGTACTGGATTTAATATCTTTTTGCCAAACTACATCTTGTGCGCTGGCAAATAAAAAAGCATATATAGTAAATGCACCAATTAGTATTTTTCTCACCTATTTTGTGTTTTATAATTAATATTAGTTTTCATTATAGAAATTTTGCAAATTTAACACTTTTTAGCATTCATTAATTTCACATTAAAAAGAATTAACATGAATTACATCATGTTTTTAACTTTATCATACGTTCTCATTTTTAAGTTGTTATGGTTATTAATTTTTACAATGCAAAGATACTCCTGCAATACGACAGAACTTGTCGTATTATAAATACTCAAAAGTTTTTTAATTTCTATTTTAAGATATCAGTATTAAAAATAGTTTCGTTATGGGTTACCATAAGTTCTAGATATTTCTGTACCTACATAAAATGTAGTAATACGCTTTACACTTCATTTGTGAAAGTGATTTAATATCGTTTATGTATTGTCTTTGAACAATATCAACTCTTTTTTATAGTTAAAGTTTTATATTTTTGCCCTATTATAGCCTTTACGGTACATATATAGTTATTCATTTATCTGCAAAGAATTTTTCATGAAAATACCTATTGAACTAGAAGACCGATATGTAAAAGAAGTCCTTTACAATACTTCCCTTCAAAATCTTCCAGATGAAAAGTGGAAGCTTATTGAAAATTTTGAAAGCTATGGAATTTCCAACTATGGTCGCGTGAAAAGCCTTGAGCGTTGGATTACCTCATTGGATGGAAGAAAGCGCAAGGCAACAGATCGTATGATGAAGTTACAGTTCATGAAATTTTTCAATAAATATCTGAATGAAAACTTTTATAATATCACCTGTTTATTATCATCAGAGGGAAAAAGATCCCGAAAGTCTGTACCTCGTTTGGTGTATCATCATTTTATTGAAAAGCTCGATTCGGGAACTGAGTCTTTTCTTATCTCATTTAAAGATGGCAATCGGTTTCACCTGCATGCTAATAATTTAGAAAAGCTCTCTATTAGTGAAGATCGTTTTAAAAGAGTTAAGGAAAATAGGGTTAGAAATAGTCAAAACGATCATGAAAGGGCTATTAGTCAATATACTGTTGAAGGTGAATTGATAGCTACATTTGAAAATATTGGTGCTGCGAATAATACTCTTAGCATTGGTGACAGGAACATTCTCTATGCATTAAACAAGGAACGTCTTACGACAGGAGGATATAGATGGTTTTTTAAAGATTATAGCCCTAAAAAAGAAGATTTTATAATTTCTACAGAAAGCAAGTCGGATTCCTCAGGTAAATTACTCAATAACTCACTCTGGGAAAAGTTGGGTAAACCGTCTATTGATAAGAACAATCCACCTGCATGTATGAACCTCTCGCTTAATGATCTTCCCGGGGAACATTGGAAACCGGTACCTGGTCTTGAAGATGGATATTTAATTTCTAATAAGGGAAGGGTAAAACGACTTGGTAGCTGGACTACCAGTAAAAATAAAAGCTTTTGGAAAGAAAGGATTATGTCCATTAATCTAAGAGATAAGTATGGTAGTCAAAACCTTTATTTTTACATCCTGTTAAACCGTAAAGGTCAAAAGATCTTATTATCGATATCCCGACTGCTTTATTACTCTTTTGTAGAAGAATTTGATATGAACGATAAAACACTAGTTATAATTAATGAAAATGAACCACTATGGGATCTCGATGTATCAAAACTTAAATTAAAAACCAGAATTTCTTTACTTAAACAAAAAGATAAATGATAAAAAAGATTGATCAAAAATAGATGATAAGCTGCAGTAATGATCACCTAATAAATTAGAAGCTCAATAGACAATGATAGTGAAAATTTCTGCCATATTTCTGCAAAATAAAAGAAAGATTTCTATACGATTTTTCTGCTTCTTTTCTTTTTATGTTTAATAATTTTATCAGATTCCTCACTATTGTTTTCTCCAACTTGCAATAAGGAGAATAAAGCACTACTCATTCCTGAATCTTTAAAAATTTCTTCAAAAGCTGAAAAAGGAATACTGTTATCATCAGATACTTTTTTACAGATCTGATTCATTTCGTAAAGTAGTTTTTGAGGGTCATCTCTGTCTGTCCTTTGATTCCTTAACCTTTCAAACTTGATCGTTTTTTTAATAGTATTAAACGTAGAATCCATATATTTTTTTCTTTCTCCTTTATAAACAGTGGAATTTGTCAAAAGAACAGACTGTTTATTTTTAAGCTGTGAAATTTCTTTTTTTAAATCTACATTCAACTTTTGCAAATCATTGATTTGCCTTGATTTTGATTTAAGCTCTGTTTTATTTTTAAGAAGCTCCGTATTATAGGTTTTAAAAGTCTTCTCATAGTTTTCAATAGTCTTATCTGTTTTAATTCTTTTAAAACCAAATAGGTCACTTTGCTTTACAATTAGATCTTCAAATTTTTTAGAACTGAGTTCCGATTTCATTTCGTTAATCATTTCATTGAGTACTGAGAGCTCTTCTTCCTTTTTTTGAATTTTGAAATCTATGGCTTCCAATCTTACCATTGAACCCGAGACTCCTCTTTCCATTCCAAGACATTCAGCTGCTAAGTCCTGCATTTTGGAATAATGAAATGATTGGTGTTTCAAAGTTTTACCTGTCTCCAGATCCTGCCAGTCTGCAACCAGATGAGCGTGTAAATTAGGTTTCCATTCCTTTGCTTCTTTATCATAATGTCCCTCATCTTTATGAACAGCAATCTGAAAAATCCTGATTCTTAATTCTTCTTCCAACCTTTTTGCGAGATAATGAAGATCCTTCAATGTGGTATCTTCTTTTATAACAACAACCGCTTCCCGAATGGGAAGTGCATTTTTCTGTAATTTTCTTCCTGATTTTTCTTTACAATACGATTCTATTTTTTGAAGCCTATCTGATATTTTTTCTTCCAGCCAATATTCATTTTTTTCCGTCAAGTCTTTTCGGATATAATCGAAAATCTTTCTTCTGAAATTATGAGTTTCAGAATCAGATTTTACAGCTTTAAAATTAATCGAAGTTTTCATATCATTTAATTTTTCAATCCGATTTTAAAGCCTCGCAGAGCGAAGCAGAAACTTTGTTAGGACGTTAGGACTTTCAAAGTTGCGAATGAGCTCCTAACTTCTGCGTGTAGTTGGTAAAATATACAGCACGCTTTATTAACGTTTCCTTTTAAAACCATTTGTGTTTTTGATTTCCGGCTCCTGAACTCTTACTTTTAGCTTATCCGAATCTTGATGTGATTCCGATTTTTTTTCTGACTTATTTATTACATTATTTTTTATTCTGTGTATCAAAAATTCGTTAAGATCTTTATGGTCAGGATAGATTCTGGAATGATCTTTTGCTTCCGGAAATAATTTTATAATTTCATTTTTACATTTTATACCAGCCCTATCGTTGTCTAAGAAAAGATTGACATCAGAATAGTTTTTCAAATGTTCTATCGATTTATTCAAAAGAGCGATGGAATTCATTACAAGAATACCCCCCTTAAAAGATCTCTGCATTTCGATAAAAGACAAAGCATCCATAAATCCTTCAAATACAGCTATGCTTCTATTATTTTTATTTTGAACATTTGAAATATTCTCTATACAGGCATTTGGATTTATAATTGAGATATCCTTCTTCAATAATGAACCTTTGTAAAAAGAATTACGGAGTTCAAAGCCTCCTGATAAGTTCTCAAAGCCAATTGCGTAGAGTTTCTTATTGCCGATTGTAAATCGTACTTCCTTTATATGATCGTAGATTTTTGAGCTCAGCCCTCTCTCCTGCAAATACTTTTTCAGGTTTGGATTCTCGACATTTAGTATTTCATCAATTCTGTAATTTGGTTCTGACTTTTTAACCTGTTGCTCCTGATGAAATGAAGAAAAATTCTGCTTCTCCGCCCAAACCAAAATATCACCAACCGAGGTATTTAGATATTTCTTCATAAAGTCGGTGTTATTACCACCGATCCCTTCTGAAAATAGGTACCAATAATTTAGATGTTTATTAATTTTAAACGAGGCTTGGGATTCGCTTGCAAAAGGGTTGAGATACCAAGCTTCTTTTTCATTTTGTTTCGTTGGAAGGTGTCCGAGAGAAAGAAGGACTTCTTCCAACGATATGCTGTTAAATTGTTTGCAGTTCATATTTTTTTCTATGTTTTTTATTAAAATACTTACCTAATTACCAATCGATTGAGAATCAAATAAATGATTCATTTTTTTCTACTACCTCTGTTTACCTACTTACCAAAGTTCTTCTAAGAGGTAACTTAAGGTAACTTAGGATTTCACTACTTACCTAATTAAAACACTCACGTTGTGAAGCTTAGAATTTTCAGGTAGGTTGGTAGATTATTTCTGTTTAATTATTTTATAATTTTCAATCGAATAAGATAACCGTAGATTTGTCTTTGGGGATGTTTAACTCTTGGAAATTTGAAAGAAGATAAAGCTCTCCCAATCTTTAAGTGATTTAATCGAACACCGTGAGAATTCAAATCGATCATAACTTCTGTCGCAGTCATAAATTCTTCCAAATTGTCAGAAGGCTCATAAAACTTATTCACGATTTCCTGTTCCAAAGTCATTTGCGTAAATCTTTCATTACGTTTTTCATTCTCCAGAATATCTGTTACAGTCAATTCTGGAGTATAATTTTTTCTTATAAAAGCGTTGAAATAGGCTTGAGCCCAGACTTTATCGATATTAATTTCAACCGAATAATTGAAGTTAATCTTCTCAATCACTTCAAAAATAATCCACCTTACACTTCCCGAATCATCGGTTAGAAAGTCTGTTTTATTTGTAGAGCCCACAAAACTGCAAATCCTATCTAAGTATTCTGATTTCCTTGCATAAGGTAATCTCTCGTTAATGTGCGTTTTTGAAATGTATGCTTTCAATGAATTAATGTCAGTTTTAGCTAAAACAGACAATTCATCTAAATTGATAATCAAATTCTTGCACAATTTAATCCTACTATCTTTGTCCAAACCAATGTCTTCAGATAAATAATTCATTAGTTTTTTAGGAATAAAAAATCTTAAAAATGTTGATTTCCCACTATTTTGAATTGTATTCGCAAGAACCAAGCAATGTTTGTTTATTTTTTCTTTCTCCAAAGCGCATAACACTGCTCTGGTGAACCATTTTTCGGTATGATAAAGAAATGCATCATCATCATTGGTTTTCACATAAGTGCAAAGCTTTTTGATATAATCTTCACCATCCCAACTTTCCAAACTTTCAAAATATTCTGAGATGGGATTGTACTGTTCTATCAAATGGCTTCTTACCAAGATTTCCAATTTATTAATTGGAATATCAATTCCTGATTGAATAAGTTCTATAAATAATGAGTTTAAATTTAGATCTGACCATTTTTTATCTGATCTAAATTTGATTTCAAACTCTAGAGATATGGTATTAAATCGAATTGAATATTTAGAATTTAGATATTTCAATGCTCGGTCAAATATCGTTTTGGTTTCTGTACCAGTTTGATACAGAGTTTTATTCTCTTCCATAAAACATTTGGGATTGTGGAAACGGAACAAATAATTTTTATATTTGTATTTCACTTCCAAGTAAAACAAAACATTTAAACCTAACTACTGCTATAGTTAGGTTTTATTTTTTGCGTAAAGAAAATTCTATCGCTTCTTGCTCAATTTCATCATTTGATTTATGGCTGTTTTTTAACAACCATTCATCAATTTTTTTGCGTTCAAAAAATAGAACTTTCCCATTAGGTTTAGAAAAAGGAATACTGTTGGTGTGAACTAATTTATAGATATAGGATTTTTTAAATCCTGTGTAATCTGAAAGTTCTTCAACATTCAAAATAGCTTTGAGACCGAAAATGTGTTTTTCAATTCGGTTAAGTTTGTTTAGAATGATTTCGTTTTCCATTGCTTTACTTTTTTAAAATTTGTGTGGCAAAGAAAAACAAATGACGATGTCATTAAAATAGTCTAATAATCAAAACACCTTTTAATAGAGTTTTTTACAGTATAAAATTTGAATATGGTTAATTTACAGAACAAAATTAGTATAAGCACTATACAGGCTACCATACGGAATTTGAGAAATTTCTCCTTTCTCATACTTTACAAAGTTTGCTATAATGAAATTCATTAAGCTCTTTCTCTTTGCTCTCTCAAATTTGATATCACCTCCCTCTGAAATTAAATGTAACAAAGAAAATAATTCGGTATAAGTAATTACATTTTTTCCCGATGTTCCAACCCATTTTATTTTATCGCCAGGTACTTTTCCATTCAATAAATCTTGTAAATCATTTGTTGAACTATCTTCAATATTTTTAATATTTAATCTTATGATCTCATTTACTTCGGCTCCTCTCAATTTTCGAATAGAAATATTTTGATTAACAAAATTTTTGATTTCAGGTAGAAGTGCAGATTCAAATTTTTTAATCCAAATTAATTTCCCAAGCATAACAGCCCCTATCACTAAATAGAACATGATGGACAGACGATAGAAGAATAGTACATATTGATTGGAGATCGAAATATCTTTCAGCATCATTAGTAAAATACCAAAATAAATAATATAGATGAAAATTCTGGGTCTTTCAATCCTAGCAACCCACCAATCACGATCTAAACAAAAAAAATAATATAGAATCCATTTTATATTTACTCTACAAAACCGATAAAGAATAAAAATAATCAAAATTAGTGCAATACCTTTAAGTAGATAAACCCTAAAGTTTTCTGGGCTTAGATAAACTCCCAGCAGAATTATTAATGAGATAATAAATGCAACTAGAATTAATAGGGAAGGTTTACTTTCTATATTTGTTTTGATCATAACTCAATATTTAATTCTGGAATAATCTCAGCAGCTTCCTTCATTTTACTATCAACAATTTTCGCATAAATAGCAGTCGTTCTAATTTCACGATGACCCAATCTTTTGGATACTGTATAAATATCTGCACCGTTCTCCAAAAGCAACACAGCATTTGTATGACGAGCTGAGTGAAAAGTGATATGTTTAGGAACAGCTGCACGATTACACCAACGGATAATTTCAGTATTATAAGTCATTCCATATTTTAATCCGGTGAAGACCCTATCGGTTTGGCTTCCTCTGTCTCCCAATAATTCACGAGCTTGCTTTGATATGTATAAATATTCCACGCCATCAGTTTTCTCTTGCCGAAAATTAACTTTAGAGAATTCACCTTCATCACGAACTTCTGACCAGGTTAAAGTATTAATATCCGACCAGCGTAATCCCGATAAACACGAAAAAAGAAAAGCTTTTTTCAAAACAGGATATTTACATTCAGCTTTGGCTAAAGATTGCAATTCATCAAACGTCAAATATTCTCGCTGGCTTTCAGCTTGTTCAAATGATTTTACTTTTGAAGCATAATTAATCGTGAGATAACCCTCATCAAAGGCATTTCTTAGTGCTGCTTTAAATTTACTGAAATAAGAATATTTAGAATTCTGAGAAAGTGGTAAATCACTTTTAGTAAGGGCATCATTTTCAAAATATTTCCGAACTTTTTTGATGAAATTTTCATCTACTTCTTCAAAAATCATATTTTTTGAAACAACTTTTTTCAGATGCTGCAAAGTTGAAAACCAGTTTCCATAGTTGTTTAAAGAATCTTGTTTTTGTTTTTCTTCTGTTAAGTCTTCAAAATAGCTTAGAAAAGTTCTTTTACTTTTCACTGTATCTTTTAAGTCGTAACGTCCTTGGATATATTCAGCTTTACGAATCGTGAAGATACTTTCGGCTAGAGCCAAAGTTTCTTTGTTCTCTTTCTTTTCTTTAGCAGAGTTCGGCTCTGGATGTAAATACAATTTTAGATATTCAAAATCTCGCAGATGTATTCTTTTCCCTTGAACATTAGTGGAAGAACCTTTGTAATATTCGATGAAAAGACTAATCCTTCCATCAGCTAAGTTTTTCTGTTTTAAAGTTATTTTCATAATCTATATTGAGGTGTACATTTGTACACCTTTATACTACATTTTGTAGATCGAGGTGTACACTAGGTGTACAAATATAAAAATAAACTCCAAAAAGAGAAAATATATTTTACATAAATAACTGAAAATCAAATAAAAGACAAGAAACGAAATTAAAAGAAAGCAAATTTATTTACCGATACAAAACTTAGAGAAAATATTCCCCAACACCTCATCATTCGTAACTTCTCCGGAAATCTCCCCAAGATGTTCCAGCGCATTACGAAGTTCATAGGCCAATAATTCCGTAGAGATCCGGAAAGTGATCGCTTCGTTTACTTTGTGTACAGCACTTAATGATTTGTGTAATGATTCAAAGTGACGTTGATTGGTGATGACCACATTACTTTCCTGAGATTGTAACTGTTCTACATAAGAAGACAATTCATTTTTAAGATCCTGGATATTTTGGTTTTCAACTGCGGAGATGGTGATAAAATCAAATTCGTGGATGATTTCATTTCTGAAAATATTCTCAACGTTTTCATATTTTGTTGGAATCACCTCATCAATTTTGGTTGCACAAATGATGAGTTTTAAATCATCCCTCACTAAAGACCGGATCATTTCAATATCTTCTGAAAAGTCTTCTGTGGCAGCATCTGCTAAATATACCAGGATATTAGCGTTTTCTACTTTCTCTTTTGCTTTTTTGACACCAATTGCTTCAATTTCATCTATCGTTTCGCGAAGTCCTGCGGTATCTATTAAACGAAATGCGTGACCTTTTATATGTAAAACTTCTTCGATCGTATCTCTCGTCGTTCCAGCTATACTGCTTACAATTGCTCTTTCTTCTTTTAGTAAAGCATTCAGCAAAGTTGATTTTCCAGCGTTCGGTTTGCCGATGATCGCCACAGCAGTTCCATTTTTAATGGCATTTCCATATTGGAAACTTTCGATGAGAGAATTTAATTTTAATTCTATTTTGTTCAATAACTGATTCAAAGCTGACCGGTCTGCAAATTCTACATCTTCTTCAGCAAAATCCAGTTCAAGTTCGATCAATGAAACGAAGTTTAACAGATCAGTTCTCAGAATTGATATTTCATTCGTAATTCCACCTTTCAGCTGATTGATGGCGACTTTTCGGGAAGCTTCATTTTCAGAAGCTATTACATCGGCAATTGCTTCAGCCTGTGAAAGATCTATTCTTCCATTGATAAAAGCACGAAGGGTAAATTCTCCTGCTTTTGCCATTCTCGCTCCGTTTTTAGTCAGGGTTTCAAGAATACGTTTTCCAATATGCGGAGATCCATGGAAAGCAATTTCCACAGAGTTTTCAGTCGTAAAACTTTTAGGAGCTAAGAAAATAGATAGCATCACCTCATCAATAGCCTCATTACCATCCATAAAATACCCATAATGAATGGTATGGGATTTTTGCTTCTCAAGATTTTTTCCTGGAAAAGATTTCTGAACCACGGATAAAGCATCGTTACCCGAAACTCTGATAATGCCTAAAGCTCCTACTCCATTGGCCGTAGCCAGTGCACAAATGGTATCATTATTCATGCTGCAAATTTACGTTTTTTAATGGAAATTTTTATAGTAAATGGTTATACGGATTGTCTATAGCACCGATTGAGATCAGAGGTAAATCTCCTATTTTCTTTTAGACTTAAAAAGATCATCCAGATGTTTGACGTAAGAAAGCTGCATGGTAATCGCAGTCAGACTAAGTTCTTCTCTCTTTACAGGATATACCATCTTATTGTTGATGATGATTGCCAACGAAATCCCCCAGTTATTTTTATGATAATTTCCGGCAATCCGGGCAAAAGCTGTCGGATAAACTTCAACTTTTCCTTTTTTCAATAATTTCGGAGCATTTCCAAAATTAGCACCAGCCTGAATGGTTCCTGTCATCATCCAACGATCACTCACCACCCAGGAATAAGCATATCCTCCATTTACCCCCAACTGGAAATTTTCTAATTCGTATGTTCCATCAGAATTACTTCTTTCCATTCCTTTTAGTTGATAATAATATCCCCCAGATCCTACAAGCCAGCTTCCCGCTGAGTGCAATTGTATTTCATCAAGATCAAAAGCTGCTTTAGATGAAAAACGTTTTCCATTGAACAGATAAGTAGCTTCCATACCAATCTGTTTGACGGACATATTCCGGAACATTTGCGGATTTTGATCTTTATCTTCTTCAACATAAAAACCCCTATAGTCCTGAAAAAATATATCAAATATCATTTTTCTGCCATAGTGATGGATCTGAAAATCCCGGGTTTTCGTTTTTCCGTATTTCTTTTTATCGGTTAAGGGAATAAAACCATAACCCAACTGTACGCCTACAATGGTATTTTTGATCGCGAAACCTATACCGGTATTTAACGGATAATTTGGTGTATAATGCCGATCTGTATCGTCCACTTCTAAGGAACTGGTAGAAAGGTATCCTGATATTCTGTATTTCTGAGAATAGGGCTGAATATACAGGGTATCTATTTGCTGAGCTCGAATGCATGAACCGGATAATAGTACGATTAAGCCGATTAAAAGTTTCCTTAGACCCATGTATTATATGACAACATTATTTTCAACCATCTGTTCGCTATAGTTTCTTTAATAAAAGGTATTATTTTCAGTTTTATCAGGTAAAAATAATATAAAAAAAAGGATTCAGAAAAAATATTAGCACACTTTTAACTATTATTAATGATTTATAGAAGCTTCCCCATTTAGGTATTTATTTCCTTTTCTGTCCTAACATCTGTATTTTATTGAGCCATTCAAGACGTTGTTTTTCATCAGAAGTTTTAATGATTCCAACATAAGTAACTTTCACTGGCTTTACTCCGCAAAATTCCAAAGTTGATTTCTTAAGCTGATTAACGCTGGGCCGGCCATAGAACAACCGGTAATACCATCCCGGCTGATCTAAAGTCGTTATAATATGTGCAGTTTTCCCTTTTAAAAGTTTATCCCACCAAACAGAATTCTTACGGTATTTAAAAGCCATACCCGGTAGAAAAAGCCTATCTATAAAACCTTTAGTAATAGCTGGAAGACCACCCCACCAAACAGGATGAACCCAAACCAGGTGATCCGCCCATTGTATTGTTTCCCAGGCTTTAAGTAAATCAGCTTCAAGTTCTATTCTTTTCTGATACCCGAATTTCAGATTGGGGTTGAATTGTAGATCTGATATAACAATTTCCCTAACTTCAGCTTCTGATTTGTCAGCTCCTTTTTTATAGGCTTCAGCAAGAGCGAAACCGAAGGAATCTTTATTGGGATGTCCGTTAATGATTGCTATTTTCTTCATTCTCTTGTTTGTATATTGATGCTTTCGTAAGAATTTAATGAGTCTAATAATACTTCAGGTTTGTGCAGTTGATGACTAAAATAAACTTTATTCTCATGGCGGCTGTTTAGTAATTCTTCAGTATGTAAAACTGCAGATAAAGCCGTCAGTTCAGCCTGTCCTTTCGCACTTTTCAGACTGATTGTCTTACTGCCGTTTTTACTTGTGATCACAATATCAAAAACAGACTGATCTCCTTTGCCACTGGAACCAAAGATCGTTTTCCGTTCTTTTAAAGATAAAATATTAAAAATTCTTATTTGTTGAAAAGCACCTAACAACCAGGTTATGAATTTTGAATTATAGGTCATTTTTACACTTACGTCAGGAATCTTTTCAATTTTATTTAAAATATATAAATCCGGTACATCAAAATTGTAAGCTGTTCTTTTTCCTATTCCAAAGGAATAAGTAAATGGTTCAGAATTTAAAAAATGTTTTACGGAAACAGGTTTGTTATTCTTGTACATCGAAAAGGGTTTAGAAACATTTTCCGCCATAAAATGTGCTGAACTTTCCCCTGCCAGATCTTTTACGGAATAATAGACAAAAAGCTGTACTGCATCAACCGCATTTGAAAATGTATTGACCAATCCACCAACAATACCTCCCATCCAACCAGAGCTGAAAACAATTCTGCTTTTCACCGGTTGTGTTCTAGCGAAATCATAAGCACGCATTAAATCTGGCGTAGGCTTAGTGATATCCAGATAATCGATATTGTTTTCAATGGCAAAACGAAGAATATAATCTTCTTTATCATTTACGGACAGAATAATCAGGTGAATCTTTTTATCCAGAATAGTTTGAAAGGTATCTGGTTTTGTCACATCAACAACTAAGTCATGATCTGTTTTTCCTGGCTTACGACCCCCAATAAAAATAGGGTGTTGAGGGTTTCTTGATTTAAAAATTCGGGCAATAGTTTTACCGACCATCCCATTTCCACCGATAATTAAAATGTTTGACTGCATCTCTAATTTTTTGACAAAACTATAGCGCAGCGCGATCAATTAACAGGACAAATGTCTAAAAAGTAATTTCCTTTCGGATACGGCTTAAATGTCTTTGGGTAATTCCTAAATAAGAAGCCAGATATTGCAAGGGAATATCCTGGATATAATTGGGCTGATTCTGTAATAGGGAAAGATATCTTTGAGTAGCATTATCCCTCTGTAATTGAAAAAACCGCTTTTCAAGTTCGAGGTATTCCTGCTCTGCAATCATTTTTAAAAATAGGATCCACTTAGGATTTCCATTCACTAATTTTTCAATTTTCTCTTTTCTTAAGACCTGAAGATGAGCTTCTGAAATCGCCTGCATGGTTTCAACACCGGGATTTCCAGAAATAAATGAAGAATAAGAGGCAATAAATCCATTGGGAAATCTAAAACAATAGGTGTTATCTTTTCCTTCACTTGAAGTATAATAGGATCTGAAAATACCGGATTCTATAAAGGCTATCTCTTTACATTGATCTCCTTCCTGTACAAAATAATCATTCTTATTTAATTCTCTTGCTTCAAAAAGTTGCAAAAAGCTTTCAATTTCTTTTTCAGAAAATATATTAAAACTTTGGAAGTAGTCCTTTATCATCTTGAGCCGATTTATGGTCTTTAAAATTCCTTCAAAATTAAATAAAACTAACCTTTTAACAATAGACAAAAAAAATCATCCCATTGCTGCGATGATTTCCCGTTTTAATTTATTAAATGTAATATGAAGATATGAAAATGATGTGCTTATTATTAATTCAAAGATAGTTTCCATCATTTTATAATGTTTCAGGGAAATCACTAAAAATATATCCGGGAAAATACGGTAGTGTAATTAAAAAAAATATTGTATAGAATATTTTTTTAAGTATCAACACTAAAATAATAAATTATTGATACCCTTTAAAACCTTAGGATTTTGATAAAAGTATATTATTTTTTATTAAAAAAATCGCCTCATTGCTGAGGCGATTTCTACTGTCTGTGTTTTTAAAAATATAAATAAAATGAAGTGGTGTCTGTTTTGATTGATACAAAAGTAGAATATAACCCGAGCTGAACCATCAGGGTAATCCCTAGAAATACATCCGGGAAAACCCGGATACCCATTTTTTTTAATTCATCATACTGATTGACGTCATTGCGAGGTGCGAAGCGACGAAGCAATCTCTTACAGATTGAAGTCGTTATGGTAAAGAATTAGTTCACCTACGGCTCTCAATGACAGTACTTAAGATTTATTGCATATGGTACTTTAAGAATTCATACATTTTAGAAATCTTTGAATTTTATAACCTGCTTAATCTGCGAGATAAAAAATTATACCACAAAAGTTTTTAAACACTTAAGTTTTTTAAGTTTAATACATGCTGCATAAGAAGAACACATAAGTTCTTTTAAAAATCAAAGATTTTTCTGCAAATAAATTAAAAAAAGCCCCGTAAGAAATTCTCACAGGGCTTTTAATGTATCTAACAAATTTTTACAGTGGACTTACCAGTTGTAAGAACCATTCTTTAACGTCACCTTCTAAATATGGAGACAATTTTTGTTGACAAGTTTGGTGATATTGATTTAACCACGTTATTTCTTTGTCAGAAAGAATTTCTTTTACAATCGTATCTTTAAAGAAAGGACAGAATGTAAGTGTTTCAAATTCATAGAAAGTTCCTGAACCTGTTTTTTCTGATTCTTTTACAGCGATAAGGTTTTCATGACGAATTCCGTAATCTCCTTCCAGATAGTATCCAGGTTCGTTAGAACAAACCATTCCGGGAAGAAGATCCTGTGGATTCAGATCTTTTCTGATACTATGAGGCCCTTCATGCACATTCATAAAGCTTCCTACTCCATGACCTGTTCCATGGTTAAAGTCTTTCCCTTCCATCCATAACGGAAGTCTTGCAATAGCATCCAGATGAACTCCCTTCGTTCCCTTTGGAAATTTTACCATTGATAAACGGATCATTCCCTGCAATACCAAAGTAGAGTTTCTTTTAAAATCCTCAGAAACTGTTCCCAATGCAAAAGTTCTTGTGATATCTGTCGTTCCTTCTAAATACTGGCCTCCTGAATCTACCAGGATGCTCGCGTCATTGGTTACTTCTTTACTGCCTTCACTTTTTGCTGAATAGTGCATAATAGCACCATTGTCTTTGTATCCAACAATACTTCCGAAACTTTCACCCACAAAATTTTCTCCTGCTGCACGGAATCCTAATAGTTTCTCACCAATAGAATATTCTGTCATGGCTTCTTTTCCAGCATTATGAGTAAGCCAGTAAAGGAATTTTACCATAGCTACTCCATCTCTCACCATCACCTTTCTGAAACCCTCCAATTCAGTTTCATTTTTCTGAGCTTTCATTAAGTTCCCGGGAACCGGAGCTTTTAAAAACTGATTATCTGCTTTTAAGGTCTCAAAAATAGACTGATTGCTGTTTGGAGAAACTAGGACTTTTTCATTTTTAACCATTTTTAAATGATTATAAAACTCCTCATAAGGCATCATTTTTACAAAAGAATCATCAAGTTGTCTTCTTGAAACCACCTCTAATTTTTCAAGATCTGTAAACAAAATCGCATCATTCTTTGTGATAATGATATATCCTAAAAATACAGGATTACTTTCTACATCACTCCCTCTTAAGTTAAGGGTCCATGCTACATCATCAAGACTTGAAATGATATGAACTGTTACTTCCTGTTCTTCCATTTTCTGACGGATAGCAGAAAGTTTATCAGTTACAGATTTCCCCGCTCTTTCTACGGGCTGGATATATATTGGATTTTTTGATGGCGTTCCTCTTTCCTTCCAAACTTCTTTCAGCAAAGGAGCATCTACCAAACTTATATTTTTGTTGCTTAGTTTTTGAGAAAGTAATTCCCAGTTGGCATTGGATGTTGCTACTGCATTAACGGCTACTTTCCCGCTTGCAGGAATTTCGGAAATAATCCAATCGATATAGTTGGGAGTTCCTTCAACTCCATCTTTAAAAAGATCAATCCCAGAGCCTTCCAGCTCTATGGCAGCCTGGGTAAAATATCTTCCGTCAGTCCAAAGTCCGGCTTTATCTTTTGTGACAACCACAAAACCTGCTGATCCTAAAAATCCGGAAAGCCAAGCTCTTTCCTGCCATTCTTTCGGTAAATACTCGCTCATATGCGGATCTGCAGAATATACTATAAATGCATCAACATTATTTTTCTGCATTTCTTCACGAAGCGCAGCTACTTTTTCCTTTGAAGTCATTTTTTAAATTTTTAAGAACGGAAAGTTACAAAAAATTTGAGGTTTCGAATTCAAATTATTAACTGATTTTTCAGGAATTGATGGTATTTTTTCTTTTTTAAAATAAATTAAAAACAAGAGTTTCATTATGCTTTTAAGGCGCAAGGATTTTATCGTAGATAAAAATGATTAGCGTTATTGCGAGGAGCGAAGCGACGAAGCAATCTCTTATAAATTGAAGTCGTTATGCTAAGGGATTGCTTC
The DNA here is from genome assembly GCF_018613715.1 of Chryseobacterium sp. ISL-6. Lineage (GTDB taxonomy): Bacteria > Bacteroidota > Bacteroidia > Flavobacteriales > Weeksellaceae > Chryseobacterium > Chryseobacterium paludis. The sequence goes on from NZ_JAGGPT010000003.1 coordinate 41,843, forward strand.
GCCTTCGGCTCGCAATGACGATATCTACTTTTATATTCCCGGTTTGTCTAAGTAACAGATACCACACTTCTTTAATGATTGAACAAAGAATCAACCATTTAACTTTAAATTAAATATTATAAAACTCAAAAATCACAATTATTATTAAAAATATAAAGCTTTGGAAAGATTCTTGCTATATTGTTTTCCATGGGAAAGCAGAATTATAAAAATCATAGGAAATTCTATCCACCACATCATTTTATTTACCTTCCATTGTTATTGGTTTTAGAAGGTATTGGAATTTATAACATCTGGAATGATCCTGATAATAAATTGATCTGGATATTATTTTCAATTATTATTTTTCTTATTCTCTATTTAGCGATCATGCTGAGACAGCATTATGCATTGGGCAATCAAAACCGCATTGTGAGACTGGAATTCAGGCAGAGATACTTTGAGATCTTTAATAAAAGATCTGATGAAGTTTGTGAGAAATTAAGTTTTGATCAAATGGCTGCATTGAGATTTGCTTATGATGATGAGTTTAAAGAGCTTTTATATAAAGCATTAAACGAAAATATTTCCGGAGATCAGATTAAAAGATCTATTAAAAACTGGAAGCCTGATCAACACAGAATTTAGAACTAAACACCAAAAATAAATCAATATGAAAAAGTTAACCTTATACAGTATTGCCATATTCAGTTTATTGTTACTAACAAGTTGTGAAGCCATTGAAACCATCTTTAAGGCTGGAATGTGGTGGGGAATCCTTTTGGTGGTGGCAGTTGTCGTTATTCTATTATTAATTTTTTCGAAGGGTAAAAACTCTTAACCATTTTTCATTATGGATAATGACGATTTTGAATTGATCTCCCATCTTAGGCCTTCTAAGATTGTAAAGATTATGAAAGATCCGGTAGCTTCTGCAAAAGCAGTGAATCTTATTTACACTTCTGATACAGAAACTGCCGGAATTATTCGTAAAAGAAAGGGTAAGAAATATTCATATTTTAAAGATGGTGAAAAGGTTAAAGATCAGGATGAAATTACCAGGATCAATAAACTGGTCATTCCTCCGGCGTGGGAAAATGTATGGATCTGTGCCTTGGACAATGGTCACCTTCAGGCAACTGGATTTGACATAAAAAAAAGAAAACAGTATAAATACCATTCTCTTTGGAGCGCCTTAAGAAATCACACCAAATTTTACAGAATGCTTCAATTTGGGTATGCTCTACCTGAAATTCGCCTGCAGGTGGAAAAGGATCTTGCTTTAAGGAATTTCGAAAAAAGAAAAATCCTTGCGCTGATCGTTAGCCTCATGCAACGTACCAATATCCGTATCGGAAATAATGCTTATGAAAAACTGTATGGATCTTTTGGACTGACTACTTTAAAAGATAAACATGTAAAGATAAACGGACAAAAAATGACCTTTTCCTTTAAAGGAAAGAAAGGGGTTATGCACAATGTGGATCTTAAAAGTAAAAGACTGTCCAGACTCGTTCAGAAATGTAAAGATATTCCGGGAAAGGAACTTTTCCAGTTTTATGATGATGAAGGAAACAGACATTCTATCGACTCCGGAATGGTAAATGATTATATCAAAGAGATCAGTGGTGAAGATTTTACCGCTAAAGATTTCAGAACCTGGTCAGGTACTGTGAGTGCTTTAATTGCCTTTAAGGAAATAGGATATGCTGAAAGTAATACAGAATATAAAAAGAAAGTAAAAGAAGCTCTTGATATCGTAGCCTCACATCTTGGCAATACCAGTACAGTATGTAGAAAATATTATGTTCATCCTCTGGTCATTAATCTTTACGAAAATAATACGATTAAAAAATACCTTGACGAATTGGAAGATATAGAAGTGAATGATGGCAAAGCTGATCTCACTCAGGAGGAAAAACTGGTTTTAAAAATTCTCGAGAACGAAAAAATGTAATCTGCTATTTAGACATAAAAATAGCTGGTAGAAATTCATACTCTTTAATTTCAATAACAGATTCTTCTTTGTCAAAGAAAACATCAAGATTTCTTTCTAAGAAAAAAATTAATCTATCCATGCATTTTTGATTTGTTGCGTAGGTAACTTTAAAGGGATGTTTACCAAAAGTGGCTGCAGCCCCTTTCATAATCTGATAGGTTCCTTTAATGATACTTTTACAGTTTTCCTGATTGATATTAATTTGAAAATGAGTTAAATATAATTATTCTTAGAACGAATAAATTACAACATTGATCACAATTTTTCTTTGTGTAAAAACTGAACCCGGTATTCTTTTGGGGTAATTCCTGTTATTTTTTTAAATAATTGGGTGAAATGCGAAGCGGTATGAAAATTAAGTTCATAGGCTATTTCTGCAATATCTTTACTGGAATGCAACAGCGCTTTGCTGTAATTGATATCAATCTCATTGATCCATGTTTTTGGAGATTTCTGAGTTACATTTTTGACACACTTATTAAGATAGTTTTCTGTCACCGACAGTTTATCGGCATAAAAAGCCACTCTCTTTTCCCCTACATGATATTTAAACAAAAGATCCCGGAACTGCAATGAAATTTCCATAGAGCGGGTGGCAAGTTTGTGATGACTCTCCAAATCCGTACTCAGCATTTTAACGAGAATAAGGTGTAACATCGTGATGACGACTTCATTCACATTGAAATTATTCAGCCATAATTCCTGTTCCATGATAGGGAGAAGCTGGGTAATAGTTCCGTAAGTCAGCGTATCTAATTTCAGAAAAGGCGTCATGAAAAAAATACTGGTTTTATGTTTGGGAAGCTCCTGTTCGGATAAAATACTGTTTTCATACGCAAGGAAAAAACCTTCTGCATCATCTGATAATTCTATGGTTGCCGTAATTGTTCCCTGCTTAATAAAAATAACACCTCCTTTTTCAGCCTGATATTCTTTATTTTCAAGATATTGTTTGATATGACCATTGGTAATGAATATAATGAAATTAAAGGTCGTCCGGTATGGGATTACCGGCATCAGAATCCCTTTAAGATAATTCTCAAGCCGGTAAAGCTGTATATCCGCATTGTTAGCTAATATTTTCTCGGTAATATTAGGGAGAAAAAGTTTTTTATACTGAAAATTGGATAATACCTCCATATCCTTGATTATAGGTTATTAAAATTAAACAAAATAATATAATGTATAGTGTAACAATATAACAGTGTACCAATGTAACAATGTCATAATGAAACTGTTTGATAATAATGAAACAGTAGTCTTTTATAGACTATACTGCAATACAATCACAGTCCAAAATTCATACACACTAACAGTTTCAACTCTCAATTTTCCACTTTCCACTTTTTAAAACTTATAATAAACCCCTACTTTCAGCCCAAAAGGACTTCCAGGGGTGTACGTAAGATCAGTAGTCGATTCCGTTTCGTTTTTCAATTGGGTCTCAGTTGCAAACTGTGCTTCGTTCCATTTTACATTGAAAAGATTGTTTACCTGAATATTAGCACCCCATTTTGCCTGATTATACGAAAGCATCAGATCATTAACAAAATATGCTTTTGTTCGTATACTGTTATCTTCAACAGCAGGTCTTGCTCCCAGATAACGGTACTGAATCCCTAATGAGAAACCGTGTAAAAAGTCCCAATTCACAGAACCTGTACTTGTAATAACCGGAGCTAAAGGCACATAATCCTTCCCCTTTTCTTCTTCAGTAAATCTGGCATGTGCATAATTGACATCCGCATTCAGATAGAAATTTTCCAAAGGCTGAAAACGAATTCCCAAATCGGCTCCAAGACGCTGAGATTTACCCGAAGGTTCTACTACCGCATCATCTCCTACATATACAAATTCCTGCTGTAAGAATAAATACCATACCGTAGGGGTAATGATCAGTGATTTAAAAGGATGCAAACGTAATCCGAAATCTCCACCGACCGAATAAGGAAGCGTCTTCTGTCCCTGTTGCTCGATTACAACCCTCATATCATTAGAATGAAATCCCATTCCGGTTTTTAAAAACCACATCACATTATCACTGGCTGCATAAGAAAAATTAAGTTTTGGACTTAACCGTGTTCCTTCTGAAGACTGGCCGGAAGGCAATTGTTCCGGATCCAACAGGTTGTGCATATTAAAGATAAAATGATCTATCCTTAATCCAGGATTAATCGTCCATTTTCCCGTTTTCCAAACCAATCCAGTATAGGCGTGAAGATTGGTTTCCGTTCCATTAACGTTAGATAATCGGTCTAAAAGCAAATCCCTGTGATAGACATGATTCAGCTGAAGGGTATTGATATCATCATTTCTGAATCCCACTCCTGATATCCAATCTAAAGTTCCATTTGGTAATGAAAAATTCTTGGTATACTTTATTTCTGAACCGTAGATATTTCTTCCGTCTGTCTGCTGAATTTCATCTCCATGATCCTTATCTTTTAAATAAAAAGTAAAATCTGAATAGAGGTTAAAATCATATTTAGAATACCAGGCCATTGCATCAATCTGTTCAGACGGTGAGATGATATGCTTGTAATTCATCTGAAGGTTGGTTCTGGAAGTACTTCCGCCTTCTGTAGGATCAATACTTCCCCATCTGCCGATGATCCCCTCATTTACCGCACGCTCAGGAATTTGTCCTGATGCATTCCATGAAGAATTAAACGTAGAAAACTGAATATTAAAATAGTCCTTATCTGTTAACCATTGATTGTATTTACCAAAAATATTGACCCTGTTGAAGTTTTGTTTTACATCGAAAGGACCATCTGTATAATTATATTCTGCGGCTAAATAAGCACTCTTTCTTCCGGCAGCATCATTAAGAATATTAAACATTCCTAAAATCCTTTTACTGTTAAAAGATCCACCCTCTAATTTGATCATACTGTTGGCTAAACGGTCGTAGGTTTTAAAATCTACATACCCTGAAGTATTAAAATCTCCACGATCCATATAATAAGCTCCTTTTCCAAAATCGATGTTATTTACCGTTTCAGGAATCACAAAATGCAAATCAGAATAACCCTGTCCATGGGCATGAGACACCATATTCACTGGCATTCCGTCAACATTTACACTTACATCTGTCCCATGATCTGAATCGAACCCTCTAAGGAAAAGCTGTTCTGCCTTTCCACCTCCTGCATGCTGAGCGATAAAGAGCCCAGGTACTTTACGAAGTAGATCCTGTGCGGAATTAACCGGAAATTTATTAAGATCTACTTTGGTAATCGCAGACAAAAATGAGCTGTGATTAATCGCCACTTCTGAAATCTGAAAAGGTTTATGCTGCATAAAAACAACTTTATTCTTTTCGTCATCATTACTGATCACCCACTTTACGTCATCATATCCTTTATGGCTGATCACGAGAGTATCAGGAAAGGAAGCAACATTTAATTTCACCGATCCATCGGCTCCTGAATGCGTATGATTATTTCCATGGTCAAATGCTACCAAAGCCTCTGAAATAGGAAAATGATCATCAAAATCTTTAATTAACAATTGTTTTTGTGATCCTGCCTCTTGTGCTGCTACTTCTACATTCACCAACACGCCTAAAAGGACGATCATTACTTTTGTTACTTTCATTGATTAAAATTGATATTTTTTTTAATTATTTTTTTGCCTTTTTTATAAAAATTTTCTGAATCACTAAGGTCATCCATGTTCCCACCACAAATGGAAATGTAAGAACTCCCCCAACTTCATTGAGCACATTATAGTCGATCAATAAATCATCTATAACCACCGTAAGAACTACCGCAATAAGCACCCAGATACCATCAACTTTTTTAAAACCTGAAAAAGCAATGGCAGAAAGAACAGCATTAAAGCCAAACAACCCCATGTGAATTTTATCAATCGGTTCTCCATTGATGTGAGAGATATAAGCACCAAGGACTGATCCCGCCAAACCATATAATGCAGCAGCAGGAGAATTAATAAAAACAGCAACAAAAAAAATAATCCCTGAAAGAATTCCTCCCTGAAAGATCACTTCACCAAATCCATTGGTACACGTTAAAAAATCATCATAATCAACCGGTTCAATTTTAGCGGTCATCATTTCAGATGGTGGAATCTGTGTGAAATGGTGAAGCATATAGATACTGATCCATGTCACGATGATAAAAGGAAATGTAAATACAGGAATCTTCTTTTGGATAAAAAAGTACTGAATGACAGTAGCCAATGCACCTCCTACAGCAATAAGAAACCATATCAATAAGGTGGTCTGAAACACAAAAGACAGGGCAACACCCACTAAAGCTGCACTAAACCCATACAGTCCTGCATTAATTTCCGATTGGGGATACCGTAACTTCATGGCTGTAAATGTACCAGCAGCTGTTGATAATAAAACGGCTACACCGCCTTGCCAGCTTCCCATAAAAATTCCAACCAGAAATAACAAACCTGTCCATCTGTTTTCCTGAAGCATGATCTGCCCGATTCCTTTTAATACATGATCAATAAAAGGGAATTTCTCAAAAAATTTGTTCATAGTTTTTTAATTAGATATTAGATGCTAGATGTCAGATGTTAGATCTGATGGTTCGAGATTCGGGTTACGGGTTACATAACTAAGAATTATATTTCCAGGATCCTGCCCCATAACTCGTACCACTACCATCCCAGAAATACCATTCCAATTCCACAAACCGTAACCACAGCTCCACTTACTGCTCCCATATACCGTTCTAATTTTTCGGTATTGAATAATGTGGAATATCCATAACGTCCCAGTAATACCATTCCCAGCATTGTTAATACCGTTGTTATGGTAAAAGAGGTAACGAGTGCGAAAATTTCATAAGTCGAATGCTTTACCCCTGAATAAAATAAAAGTGGAATTAAAGGCTCGCTGGGTCCCATTACAAAAATCATAAACAAGACCAGTGGAGTTACTTTAATCCTTGTTTGAGGCATTACCATTTCAGTGTGATTATGTTCATACACATAGACATCGTCTCCCATCACATCAAAATGCTTGTGAGGCTTATTTCGAACAGCCTGAATTAGCCCATAGATCAGATAAATCCCACCTACAATAAGCAGTGCCCAGCCTGAAAAATTACCTCTTATATCCTGAAACCATGAAATTTTATTCAGCTGCCAGCCTAAGAAAACGCCAATAAAACCCAATACTAAAGAGCTCATTACATGCCCAAATCCACAAACTATTGTCAAAACAGCTGTTCTCATTCCACTCCATCCCTTTGATTTTGAAAGTACAATAAACGGGAGGTAATGATCCGGCCCCGATGCCGTATGTATAAAACTTATAGAAATTGCACTGATTAAAAGTGCCCAAATCGTTGTATCCATTAATTAATTTTTATGGTAAGCTCCAAAGCTTTTCCTGTACATAAAGAAAAAAGTTATACATCAATTCCCCTCCATTTCCAAGGGCTCTGATGATAAACCCATTATTTTCCATTGCCGAAATCCCAATTTCCATATCCTTATTGTTTGCTTCGCTTGTTGCTAAAATAGATTCAATTAAAGCTTCTTTATCCACATTATCTTTTGTACTGTAAAAGATCAAAGTTCCCTGATGGGTAAACTGCTCTAGATTACCAATCCCATTGATTGGAATAAGATCAGGCTGAATAAGCACATTATCTTTGATCATAAGTTTATTTTCATGATAGATTTCCATCAGATTCTGAAATCGTTTCAGCTTGAATACTTCTCCATAATGCTTTCTTCCACAGGTGATAATTTCACTGATAATGATCTGACTGTTCTTTCCAATATGAATCTGTGCTTCACTTTTAAAATTTGAACTTTCATGAGGAACGATCGGATGCGGAACATATGCGAAGGAAGTATGATCCTCCATGGAAACATTTAAAAGCTGGACAGCCTTATCTTCCATATTGAATAATCTTTGGTATGACTGTGATTGCAATTGCAATGAAGCTCCCTTTTCAAGTGTGATTTCCAAATGATAACGGTCTCCATCCAGAATTCCTGGCGAAGAACTCATGATCATCTGATAAAGTTTGTTGTCATTTTTACGCTGACCTACGGAAACAACTCTGAAGGGAAGGGAAGCATAGAGGTCTTTCACATAAGACGTCCCTTCCTTGAATCCGGCAACCAATTCTAAACGGCTATTCATCTATCGTACAAGATTCGGTTCTTCACATTCTTCCAGCAATGCATATTTTTTGATCCAGCCAATCACTTTATCCAATCCTTCATCGGTTTTAAGATTGGTAAAAACAAAAGGACTTCCGTTTCTCATTCTTCTTGCATCCCTTTCCATTACTTCCAGACTTGCTCCAACATGTGGTGCCAGATCAATTTTATTAATAATTAAAAGATCCGAGCGGGTAATACCAGGTCCTCCTTTTCTTGGGATTTTTTCTCCTTCCGCTACATCGATGATGAAAATAGTAACATCAGCAAGGTCCGGACTAAAGGTTGCTGATAAATTATCCCCCCCACTTTCTATTAGAACCAATTCGATATCCGGAAAACGGGCAGTTAATTCATCTACTGCTTCAAGATTCATACTGGCATCTTCTCTGATAGCGGTATGAGGGCAACCTCCTGTTTCTACCCCGATAATTCTTTCGTGAGACAAAAGGCTGTTTTTAGCCATAAATTCTGCATCTTCTTTGGTATAAATATCATTAGTGATCACTCCAAGATCGTAGGTTCCAAACATTTTTCTGCTCAAACGTTCCAGTAATGCGGTTTTTCCTGATCCTACAGGACCTGCCACTCCTACTTTTATATATTTTCTATTTTCCATTTTTTTAATTTTAATTAAAGATAAATTTGTTATTTAGCATTTAAGACATATACAACCTAGAGTACAGCCTTTCATGCTGCATACAGTGAATATCAAAAGACGTATTACAGATTCCCACCAGTTCCCTGTCTATTCCCATCGTCTCCTGTGCAGTCTGTTCCATCACACTATAAAGCTCAAATAGAATATCCTGTCCATCAAGCTGTCCAAGAGGTACTAATTTTACGGCATTGGTAATCATTCCAGCTACTGATGTATAATAAAACCCTAACAAAGCTTCATACAAAGGAATATTCATCAAAGCCGTGTAAATGCCAAATACAATGCAGTAGTGAGAATTGACTTCTCCTTTTCGGATGACCGCTTCATATGATTCCATAAAAGAAAAATGCTCCCTTCTTTTGAAGATCTTAATCAAACGCAGTCCTAATTTCTGACTGGCCTGACGTATTTCTTTGGGACATTTTAATGCATTACATTCCTGATCAAGTTTTATGATTGTTGCTAAATCTTCCTTTTTAGACGCTTCATAGGCGAACCTCATCAAAGCTCCATCGTTATATTTCAAATTATAGATCAGCATATTTTCTACAAACTCTTTTGCCGTTTTCAGATTATTGACAATTCTTTTCTGCACATACGTTTCCAGTCCGTTAGAATGGCTATACCCACCTATTGGCAATGTGGGATCGGCGATATGCAGCAAACCTGCCAGAAAATTTAAGTTCATATTATTCATCCTTTGGCGCTGCCATTTTAAGTATTTTAGTAAATAAAGTAGATCCTAAACTTCCATGTCCGTGAGGTTCCACATTCGATTTAAGAAGGTTCAGGAGCTTTACATTCTGTAATTCAGGAGCAAACCCACTTGCCTCCAGCCATCTGTACATCGGCATTTCAAAGGGTAACAATACCTGATCATTCTGAATAAATAATGGAATATGTTTATTCCCGATCTCATAACATACCGTTCCCATCTCCAGCATTGATGCAGGCTTCATGACAATGGCTTCGGTTTCCAGAACATTTACGATAATCAATTTCCCTTCATCCTGATAGAGAATATCTCCTTCACGCAGTCTTTGCCCTTCTCTAAGGAATTTGATCGCAATATCCTTCCCTCCACGGGTTTTCTTACGCTGAATTCTTTTGGTGGTTTCAAACCATTCCAGATCCAGATAATCTATTTCTTTTTCCATCGAAGGATATTCAGAAATATTACCTAAGGTTTCATTAATAATCATTGTTCTTATTTTTTTTTCTGAAATCGATATTCTTAGAAATTCCTACTCCAAAAGTGGAAGCACTTATTCCTGCTACATATGTTTTTGTCCAGCCTTCCTGTTTTGTTTTCGTCTGCAGCATTGAGAGTTCTGCAAACTTGAATTTCAGAGCCCATCCACCACCTAAGAAAATGGCAAATAAAGGATAAGCACGAAGACGGTACCCATTAAAGTTATTCATAGCATCCGAAGTCTCTGATAATTGCTGACCCCAGACATAATGAGCGTCGACCTGACCAATCAAAGCAAAGTATTTCCCCAAACTGACAGATGGGCTGTACCAGATCCCGGCTTCATTCTGCTTGTATATTGTACGGTGATCTGAAACATTCTGGGCATAAGCATAATTAACTCCGATTACATCATTATTGTTGAAAAAATATCCTATGCCAATAGGAACACCCGCATTAGCACTTGTTCCTACAGAGCTGTTACTGCCTGAAGGCGCATTGGTTTTTGAATAATCAAAAGAGCCATACACCATAAATTGCCCTTTGGGTCCTTCTTCATCACTTTTTAATCTTTTCCCGCCCAGAAACTGTGCATGCATCTGAACAGACATAAAAGAAGTTCCAGCTATAGCTATTGACAGTGCTTTTTTATTAAAGTATTTCATCTGATCTTTAGATTTAATTGATATTCTTTGAAAGGCCCGGATTTTCACCGGGCTATATAAATGTCTTTCTTAGAACAGATAATACAACTGAGTTAAAGGAAGTTTTTCAGCAGGCTCACAAGTGATGTATTCACCATCAACAGTCACTTTATAATTTTCAGGATTCACTTCAATTAAAGGAGTTTTATCGTTGTGGATGAGGTCAGCTTTAGAGATGTTTCTACAGTTTTTTACCGGTAGGATCATCTTTTCCAGCTTAAATTCTGCTATAGAACCATTGTCTATAGAAACCTGAGAAACAAAAGTAGCACAGGTTCCATATTTTGCTCTTCCATGCGCACCAAACATATTTCTGTAAATAACAGGCTGCGGTGTTGGAATAGAAGCGTTCGGATCACCCATTTTGCTGGCGATTACCATACCCCCCTTGTAGATCATTTCTGGTTTCACACCAAATAATGCAGGTCTCCAGATCACTAAATCTGCCAATTTCCCTTCTTCAATAGAACCTACATATTCCGAAATTCCGTGGGCAATAGCCGGGTTGATCGTATATTTTGCTACATATCGTTTAGCACGGTAGTTATCATGTCCGGAACCTTTATCCTCATCAAGCTGACCCCGTTGTTCTTTCATTTTACTGGCAGTCTGCCATGTTCTGGTAATGACTTCTCCTGGTCTTCCCATAGCCTGAGAATCCGAGCTCATAATACTGAACACACCCATATCGTGAAGAATATCTTCAGCGGCAATCGTTTCGGGACGGATACGGGAATCTGCAAATGCAACATCTTCAGGAATATTTTTACTTAAATGATGACAAACCATCAGCATATCCAAATGCTCATCGATGGTATTAATGGTATAAGGACGTGTAGGGTTAGTAGATGCAGGCAGGACATTCGGATACATCGCGGCTTTAATGATATCCGGTGCATGACCTCCCCCAGCTCCTTCAGTATGGAAGGTGTGGATTACTCTTCCATTAATGGCACGCATCGTATCTTCAAGAAAACCTCCCTCATTCAAAGTATCAGTATGGATAGCCACCTGAACATCATATTTGTCTGCCACTTTTAATGCAGCATCAATCGTTGCTGGTGTTGCACCCCAGTCCTCATGAATTTTAACACCCAAGGCTCCGGCTTCAACCTGCTCTTCAATCGGTTCTTCAGCCGAACAGTTTCCTTTTCCAAAGAATCCAAGGTTCATAGGATATTCTTCAGCAGCCTCCAGCATTCTCTGGATATTGAATCTTCCTGGTGTAACCGTTGTCGCGTTGGTTCCGTCATTAGGACCTGTTCCACCACCAATCATAGTTGTAATCCCACTATATAAAGAAGTTTCAATCTGTTGTGGGCAGATGTAATGAATGTGAGTGTCAATTCCTCCTGCTGTTACAATATATCCTTTTCCACCATGTACCTCCGTAGAAGCTCCGATGATCATATTGGGAGCGACTCCATCCATAGTGTCAGGATTTCCTGCCTTTCCGATGCCTACAATTTTACCGTCTTTAATTCCAATATCAGCTTTTACAATTCCCCAGTGGTCGATGATCACAGCTCCCGTGATACAAAGATCCAGAACTCCTTCATCTCTTTTACGGGTTACATTTTGTCCCATTCCATCACGAACGGTTTTTCCGCCTCCGAAAACGGCTTCATCTCCATAATGGGTAAAGTCCTTTTCAATTTCAATGATCATCTCAGTATCTCCCAAGCGGATTCTATCTCCGGCGGTAGGACCTAATATATTGGCATATTGTTTTCTATCTACGTGTAAACTCATCTTACAGATTTTTAAAATTTAACTGAATCGCTTTTGTAAGGCTTTCCACTTTCTGTTGTTCTGAATCTACAGATCCATCCACAAGATTATTGAAGCCCATTGCTTTTTTGCTTCCTCCTATTTCTACAAGCTCTACCTCTTTTTCTTCCCCCGGCTCAAAACGAACCGCTGTGCTTGCTACAATGTTCAGTCGCTTACCGAAAGCTTTTTCTCTATTAAAACTCATCGCTTTATTCACTTCAAAAAAATGAAAGTGAGAACCCACCTGAATAGGACGGTCTCCGGTATTTACAACCTTTAGTTTTACAGTTTCTCTGCCTTCATTGCAGATAATTGTACCTTCTTTTACAAAAATTTCTCCTGGTATCATACGTATGAATTAGCGGATTGGATTATGTACGGTTACGAGTTTTGTTCCATCGGGAAATGTCGCTTCTATCTGAACATCGTGGATCATTTCCGATACTCCAGGCATCACATCATCTTTGGTAAGAATTTGTGCACCTTCCTGCATCAGTTCAGCTACTTTTTTCCCATCCCTGGCTCCTTCCAACAGGAAATGGCTGATGATAGCAATAGATTCCGGGTAGTTAAGCTTAAGCCCTCTGGCTTTTCTTTTTAGAGCCAGCTCACCTGCCATATATAGCATGAGTTTCTCTGTTTCTCTGGGTGTTAAATGCATTATATGTTATTTAAAATTGAACATGCGATATCCTGTCTGCCTTTTAGAAAAGGCAAATCGAAATGCTTTTAGTATTAAAAAATTGAAAACGGATCTTATGAATCTGTATAGAAATACAGATCGTATAAGTATCGATTAATAAAAAGAAAAATTAGCAGATGTCTATCTGTAAAGAATGATATAGAATATATCTTGGTGTTGTAATGTACACAGGTTCATGAACAACCAGAGACTTTGTTTCATAAGAATAAGTACCAAAGAAAAGATTGATGCACTGTTGTACGATTGCTGAATAATCAAATTTCACTTTTTCCAGATCATTGAGATCAGGCTCGTCCTGATTATCTAATAATGCATACCCTTCGTCTGGAGTTTGATGATCAGATTTCTGTGAAATTTTATTTTTTGAAATGGTATTAGAAGACGATTGAATCTCTCCTCTGTACCCATAAAAACAGGTGCACAAAGCCGTGAAGAAAACCACGAAAGAGAATAGTACAATCTTTTTAATCATATCCATTATTGATGACGTAAAATTAGACTAATGAAATCTCCTGCCCTATCAAAAAGATCATTTAAAATGTTCAAAATCGTGACAAATGGAAGTGATCTTTATTTTTAAATATCTTATAAGTCTTTTATAGATAGGGTTATCCTTTATTATAAAAATAGGACAACTTATATGTGATGATATTAATTACTATTCACATTAGATACATTCTCTCATTTAATTATAAAATCGAAATAAAAACAACCTAAACAATTTATTTTCATTCATGAATTAATGCAATTATTATAGAGTATATTAATGTAAATGATATTTTTTAAAAACTATGGTTTATTTTTTCTTTGCACGAATTATCGTAAATTTGTGGTACAGACTTAATTAAAAACAATTTAAATATATGTCAAAAGCAATTTCGCAAGTTCCACTTGCAGTGAATGAGCCCGTAAACTCTTATGTACCAGGTTCAGCTGAAGTAAAAAGCCTTATTGCCACATACAAAAAAATGTGGGCTGAAAAAATAGAAATCCCAATGGTCATTAACGGAAAGGAAGTAAAAACTGACGAAAAAGTTCAGCTTCAATCTCCTCAGGATCATGCTCATGATTTCGGATTTTACTACAAAGGAACAATGCAACATGTGGATGATGCGATCAATGCTGCATTAGCTGCTAAAAAAGAGTGGAATGAGCTTGGATGGGAACAGCGTGCTGCCATCTTCTTAAAAGCTGCAGATCTATTAGCAGGACCATACAGAGACGTGATCAATGCTGCAACAATGATCGGACAATCTAAAAACGTACACCAGGCTGAAATTGATGCAGCTTGTGAGTTTATCGATTTCCTACGATTCAATGTTGAATTTATGACAGAAATGTATTCTGAGCAGCCAATTTCTGATAATGGAATTTGGAACCGCGTAGAATACAGACCATTGGAAGGGTTCTGTTTTGCAGTAACTCCATTTAACTTTACAGCGATTTCAGGAAACCTGCCAACTTGTATGGCAATGCTTGGAAACGTAGTGGTTTGGAAGCCTTCTGATAAGCAGGTTTATTCTGCTAAAGTGATTATGGATGTATTAACTGAAGCGGGTCTTCCTGCAGGGGTTATCAATATGATCTTCACTGATGGAAAAGATACAGCTGAAAAAGTATTAGCACACCGTGATTTTGCAGGACTTCATTTTACAGGTTCTACAAAAGTATTCCAGGGAATGTGGAAAATGATCGGAGATAATATCCATAACTACAGAACCTATCCAAGAATAGTTGGAGAAACTGGTGGTAAGGACTTTGTTATTGCTCACCCTTCTGCTAATGTTGAAGCTGTAGCTACTGCTTTAGTAAGAGGAGCTTTCGAATATCAAGGTCAGAAATGTTCAGCTGCTTCGAGAGCATATGTTCCTAAATCTCTTTGGGAAGATGTGAAAAAAGTAATGGAAGCTCAGATGAGTACTATAAAAATCGGTTCCCCTGAAGATCCTTCTAACTTTGTAAATGCAGTAATCGATAAAAATTCTTTTGAAAAATGCAAAGGATATATCGACAGAGCTCAAAACTCTAGTGAAGCTAAAATAGCAATTGGTGGGAAATGTGATGATTCAAAAGGTTGGTTTGTAAGCCCTACCGTTATTGAAACTACAAATCCTCAGTATGAGAGCATGGTTGAAGAAATCTTCGGTCCTATCTTAAGTATTTATGTATATGAAGACAAAGACTGGAAAGAAACTTTACAATTAGTAGATTCTTCATCTCCTTATTCATTAACAGGTTCTGTTTTTGCACAAGATCGTTATGCTGTAAACGAGGCTTTCAAAGCGTTGGAAAATGCTTCAGGAAATTTCTACATCAATGATAAGCCAACAGGTGCTGTAGTAGGACAACAACCTTTCGGTGGTGGTAGAGCATCAGGAACAAACGATAAGGCAGGTTCTAAAATGAATCTTCTAAGATGGACGTCTGTAAGAAGTATCAAGGAAACTTTTGTTTCTCCTAAAGATTACAAATATCCATATTTGGGATAAAATAATAAGTGATCATTGATCATTAACATAAGCCTCGGAATTTTACTTTCGGGGCTTTTTTGTGCTTGTCCTTTTGAAGAACATTCTTTTATGCTTTCGTAGATTTTGCGAATTAAGCTGATGTGTTTATTCTATCTGAGAAATCTCCATAATTGCAAGAAATGATAATCATTGATAGAAATTTAGATTCTTACAGAATGACAAAGTTCGACATAATTTATAAAAACATGCTATAGATAAGAACGAAACCTATCATTGCAGCCGAAAGCAATCTCTAGCCTATTTCTTGTTATGCAGCTTTTATTGTTGCTCGTAAGTTTCCGGCACAATCAGCAGTCCTCTATTCCTCCATATACCAACTTTCCGTCCATTATTAACAAAATTTTAATCATTTTATTATTTTTTTAATAATTTATAAACCCAGTTAGGAACAATTATTGAACTTTTACTAGTACACCAAAATAGGATAATATGAAAAAGTTAGTGTTATTAACCCTAGGTTTAGGGATATTTGCAGTGAGTTGCGGAACGAAGGAGCCACAGATGTCATCAGGAAATAAAGATTCTACAGCAGTAGATCAGTCCGTAAAAACGACAACACCATCTACTACTGATACAATGAAAACAAAGATGGCGACTCCTGATAGTATCAAGATGAAAACTGATACGGTTAAAGCTCCAGCTACTCGATAATCATTTTTAAACTAAATATGGAAAATCCGCAGTTGAAACGCTGCGGATTTTTTTGATATATGAAGGCTTTATAAAGGGGCTGATCTTTTTTATTTCATTAATAACATATTAATTTTAGTTTTCATGGTCATTAAATATGTATCAAAAATAAAGATCAGGAAAACAAAAAAATTGTAAAATTGTAAAGTAAGCTAAAGAAATAACCATTTCACTTTTCCTTCACTATAGACTTTAGCAAAAAAATTCTTGGGCGTTAAACCGGTTAATGATTTAAAATCTTTTATCAGATGAGATTGATCGTAAAACAAATGATCATAACTTAGTTCTGTGAGTGTTTTTTTATCTACACTCTGTATAAGTGTTTCACGAAAGCGTTGGATTTTTCTGAAATCTGAAGGGCTTTTACCTAAATGAATATCAAAAAGTTTATTGATCGTTTGCCTACTGGTTTTATACTGAGTGGCATGGCTTTCCAGCGATTTATCCAGATCTTTCATTACATCATCTACCAAATCAGTAAAAAAAGAATGATTAAAACCAACGTATTTAGACATCCAGAATTCTTCGATCATGTCGATTTGCTTTTCATTATTTTTCTCATTCAAAATAGAAATCATGGATTCCTTATAATCATCATAAGGTAAAAAAACTTGGGAAAAATCTTTGGTATATTCTTTAAGTGGTTTTATTAAAAAAGCATTAAGCCCTAACGGCTTAAAATAAAAAGTGATCTCATTGAAGTGACCTTGTATAGAGACTTTTATAGGTTTTTTGTAGTGACATATTAAATCGGATGAAAATCTACCATTATTAATTCCTATTGCTTTTATCTCATTTTCACCGAATTTCAATTCTATATTTTGTGATACAGATAATATACTATAATTATTGGGAAAAGTAAGATATTCTATATCCTTAGAACTGCGGTCTTTATTAAGGAAATAATATCCTTCCATGTACTTAGCCAGCGTTTTGTCCTTCGGCCTCATTAATTTCAGTTCCATTTTTTTTCAATATAATAATGTGATATACAATGAGTCTCAAAAATAGTTTAAAAATTACATGCTATTTTCTTTTTTTATAATTAATGCCCATTTAATTAACTTGTCTAAAGTTTCCTGATTAGAATACAGTAAAAAGCGATGAGGTGATTCATTGAAGTTCAATAAAATGGCACCATATTATCTAAAGGAAAGCCCAAAATACAAATGATCCTTCTCATTAATAATATTTTCAGCGAATTTAACCCTCTTTGATACAAAAAAGCTCAACGATTTCTAAAATCAGATAAAAAAATAATTTACCTATCCTACTTAAAAAATTGGGATATTTTTTTGAAATTAAAAAAAAATCACCACTTATTGATTTATAATTTACAATATCAATCAATTATAAATTATAAATAAAAAAGCAGTTACAAATACCTTCTAATAACCATTATTTATAAATTTTGAATCTATTACTCATTATAATAATTCAACTACATTTGAATTATTATTACAAATATTTCTTGAAAAAAAACATGCTTTTTAAATTTAAAAATAACAAAACAATTAAAAAAATCAAAATGATGAAAATTAAAACTTGCACTCTGATTTTAGCTGCTTTCTCAACTTCATTATTTTCCCAAATAGGGATTAATACACCAACTCCAACAGCTTCTTTAGACATTAATGGAAACACAAAAATCCGAACGGTTCCACAGGTTCCCTCTATATCTGGCTATCAACTTTTAGCAATCAATCAAAGCACTAATGAGGTCTCAAAGATGGATCCATCGATAATCAATACGCTTGTCAATACAAATACCACTGCTTATGCAGCAAAAAAAACTTCAGGTATCAGTCTTCTTAGTCTGGGATTATTTCCTGCTGGGTTTAGAGCGGTTAATTTTGTAACAACTGAAAGAACAGTTGGAAATATCGCTTTATTTTCTAACACTGACTATACATATACAGTACCATCAGCCGGAATTTACGCTATAGGCTACACCTTTCGCTATGGCACTGGATTGCAGGCATCTGTATTAGCTAATTCGCCTGGTATTGGCATATTGAAAACGACAGGTACAACAGTCACTCTTTTAGACACACGGGTTTTTAGTGGGATCAATCTACTTCTCCTTAGCTTAACAATATCCGAAAGTAATATTAATTCAGTATATCCTCTACAAGCTGGTGATAAGATCTCTTTTGGACTTACAGGCTCTTCTCTTTTAGATCTTGGGCTATTAGGCTCCAGCGCCTCTTCTTTTTACATTTATAAAATCTCTAATTAAGTAACATCAAATAATTGTGTATATAGTCTAATCCATCATACGAAAAATGTGATGGATTAATTTTTTCTGTATTTGAAATAGCCTATTTTCTCATTATCATATTTAATTACAGTTTTTCTATATCCTGTCTAACGCAGCTTTTTTTGAAAGAATGAATCTCTATTTGAAAAATGCCATATCATCATTTCTTTTACTTTAGATAAATTCAATATTAATATTTTTCTATATTTGATTGATACAAACATTAAAAGAATATACTATGAAAAAATTATGGATAGGAGCGGTTTTAGGTTTACTTTTTTTAGGTAGCTGTGCTCAGAACAAGGAAAAACGTGAAGAATTTAAAGATGAGCATGATAAAAATGCAATGCGAAATACGATGGGAGATTCTGCGGTAGCCAATTCAGATCAAGCTCCAGCCACAAAATCAGATACCGTAAAAATGAAATCAGATTCTACAAAAACAAAATAATAAAAGATCCGCGGAAATTCTGCGGATTTTCGCTTTCAGTGACGTGGTTAAAAAATCAAATCATTAGTCAAATAGCTCAATCATTAGAAATAATTTTTAAAAATAAAAAAACATCGCAACTATTTTCACTTAAATGCGACTTACACATTAACATAATTATTACATTTGCAATCAATAAAAAAGTATTTATGAAAAAGTTAGCTATACTCTCTTCCATTTTTATCGGAATTGTCACATTTGGACAAGGGATAAAATTTGAAGATACCAGCTTCGCAAGCGTTGTTGCCAAAGCGAAAAAAGAAAACAAACTTATTTTTATCGATGCCTATGCTTCTTGGTGTGGACCATGTAAACTAATGGTAAAAAATATCTTCCCATTAAAAGATGTTGGAGATTATTATAATGCTCATTTCATCAATGCAAAAATTGATATGGAAAAGGGTGAAGGGATCGATCTGGCTAAGAAATATAATGTAAAAGCTTTTCCAACGTATCTATTTATCAATGGAAATGGTGAAGAAGTACACAGAACTTTAGGATATGTAGAAGAGAAAGATTTTATTCAATTTGCTAAAGATGCTGAAGATCCTAACAAGAGATTGACTGCTTTAAAGCAAAAATTTGAAGGGGGAGAAAAAGATCCTGAATTTTTAAAGAATCTTGCAGGACTTACCATTTATAATGACAGCGAATTTGCTGGTAAAGTCTTAGACCGTTATTTCCAGGCAAAACCAACTTTGGACCAGGAAGATATTCAATTGTTACTTTCTGGAATTCAAAGTACGGATAGCCCTTTATATAAAATCTTTAAGGATAAAAAAGCTTCTATCATTGCTATTCTCCCTGTAGATAAGTATGATAAGATTGATAAAAACATCAAGCTAAACAGTATTCTGAAAAAATCTTATAATGCAGATACTAAAACCTGGGATGAGAAATACTTTTCAACTGAAACTCAAAAATTCATGAGTAAGGATGAAGCTGATAAAGTATTTAAAAAAGTAAAAGCGAGCAGGGCTTTAAAAAATAAAGACATCCCAACTTATGAGAAGCTAACTTTAGAATTATACAAAGATTATTCTACTGCATCTTCTGAGGAATTAAACTCTATTGCATGGGATTTCTTTGAAAATGTAACCACAAAATCATCTCTTGAAAAAGCTGTTCTTTGGGCTCAGGAATCTGTAAAGAAAAGTGAAAATTCTGCCAATACTGACACTCTAGCCAATCTTTATAACAAAGTTGGTGATAAGAAAAATGCGAAACTTTGGGCTGAAAAAGCAATAGCACTTGCTAAAGCTTCAGGTGAGGATGCTTCAGACACTGAAAAATTACTAAAAAGTCTTTAATTAAACTTTTAATAAAACAAAAAACCGTAGCATTGCTCTACGGTTTTTTTATTTTTAATAATTAATATTGGAACAGCACACTTCCCCAGGTAAATCCACTTCCAAAAGCAGAAAGAAGAACCAAATCTCCTCTTTTGATCTTACCCAGCTCAATCGCTTCATTTAAAGCAATTGGAATAGATGCTGCGGTTGTATTTCCATATTTCTGGATATTGTTATGAATTTTCTCATCGGGCAGTCCAAATTTCTGCTGTACAAACTGTGCAATTCTTAAATTCGCCTGATGTGGAATAAACATATCAAGATCTTCAATTGTCTTTCCTGCTTTATTTAATGCTTCCTGCATCGTTTCAGGAAATCTTGTTACCGCATGTTTAAATACAAAATTTCCATTCATAATTGGATACACTTCCTTGTTGGTGACATTTTCCGGTTCTTTTCTCATCCTGTCACTCCATCCGTATTTTGAACCTGGAAACTGTGTACACAATTCATCAGCATATTTCCCTTCAGAATGCATATTGAAAGCTAAAATATCTCCAGCATTCTCATCTTCAGTAGCAGAAAGTATAATAGCTCCTGCTCCATCTCCGAAGATCACAGAAACGCCTCTTCCTTCATCAGAAAAATCCAGTCCAAAAGAATGAACTTCAGCACCTACTACTAAAATATTTTTATAAGCTCCTGTTTTAATAAAAGCATTCGCAACGCTCATTGCATATACAAACCCGGAACATTGATTCCTTACATCAAGGGCACCAATGGTATCACAGCCCAACATATCCTGAAGCAGTACCCCACAGCCTGGAAAATAGTAATCCGGAGAAAGAGTAGCAAAAACAATATAGTCTATATCCTTAGCCGTTAAACCAGCTTTTTCAAGCGCTTTTTCAGAAGCTTTGAAAGCTAAATAAGCAGTAGTTTCCTGAGAATCGTTTCTGTTTTTTCTATGTCTTCTTTCTTTGATGCCTGTCCTTTCTGTGATCCATTCATCATTAGTGGTCATTAATTTCGCTAGATCATCATTCGTTACAACATTATCCGGGACATAAAATCCTATTCCTTTTATTGTACTTTTAATCATATAGTTTTTTTAATTTTGGCAAAGATAAACTTATTTAATCCATAGTATTTCAAAATATTAGTATTTTTACTTTATGCCAATTGACACTATATACAGAGATTCCCACTGCGAATGGGTAGACGTAGAAGCTCCTACTGCAGAAGATCTGCAATTTCTTCATGAACGATATGAGATCAATAACCTTCTTTTGGAAGATACTCTGGATCCTAATCACTTACCTAAATATGAAGAGGATGGAAATGTAAAATTCTTTTTATTAAGGGAAAGTACTGAATTGGAAAGAAAAAACCTGAATACAATAAGTGATATCAGCACCAAAATTGGAATCTTTATTTTAGAGAATACCATTATCACTGTTCACAGGATGAAAACAAGAAGTATCTCTGAAACGAAAAAACAATTATCTCAAAATCAGGAAAACACATCATGCGTAAAAATAGCATTAATGATTGCTTTACTGATCATGAAAAGTTTTGATGATGAATCGATCAGTTTACTGGAAACCATGGATAATATCGAAAATGAGATCTTCCTGAAAAATACCAATCATACGACACAGATCCGCAGACTTTATAAATTAAAAAGAAAATCGGGATTAAATTCCAGAGTATTGATCATTTCTACAGATGCTGTGGATAAGTTTAAGCTTTTAAACCTGCAGGATTCTGAATTTGTAGACCTGAAAGATAAACATAAGGATGTAGTTGCTGATTTTGACCATCTGAATATCCAGATCACCAACCTTATTTCAATGTTCCTGGCACTTTCCGATCAAAAGGCAAATCAGGTAATGAAAGTACTGGCCATCTATTCAGTTTATTTCTTACCTATCACTTTTATCGCCGGAGTATACGGAATGAATTTTGACAATATGCCTGAGTTGCATCATAAGCATGGATACTTTTTCACTCTTGGATTAATGGCTTTAATTGTCATCGTAACCTTTATTTATGCAAGAAGAAAACAATGGTAATTTCACGGATGAATTAGGGGGAAAACACCTCTGTTTTAGATCGTAATTATTATTATTTTTATATCGTCATAATTAAAAACATCAGTTAATCGCAAGAAACATTGTCATTGCGAGAAGCGAAGTGACGAAGCAATCCCTTGCAACAATGGTTCGCAATGACAGTTGAGATGTTTAACAATTTAAGCAAACACCAAACCACCATGAAAACCGATCTTCTTAATAAAATTCTGGATGAGAATGTTCTTTCAAAGGAATCTAAAGATAAGCTCATTGCTTTGCATGAGAATATTTCGTCTAAAGAATTTTCTGATCTACTGGATGCTCATGGTAATCAGTATGTTGAATTTGTACAGGAAGGAGGTGGAGTCTGGGGCAGTGCTCTGGTTGGGTATCTGTATGGTCTTGAAATATTTGGTATTCGTTTCCTGAAAGTTGCAGGAACAAGTGCGGGAGCAATTAATACCATGCTGATCGCTGCATACAAAACCAAAGAGGAAGCAAAAAGCGAAGCCATCAAAGAAATTTTGTTCAACTGGAATTTTGCAGACTTTATGGATGGCAAACCCTATGTACGAACCACCATTCATGCGATGCTCAATAACAAGAACTTTCTTAAAATAAATACCATTATTGCAGCTATTATTTTAATTCTTTTAATCATCACTCCTTTTGCTGTTCCCTCCGGAACGATAACGCAGGCAAAGCTTCTTTTCCTTGTTCCCGTTATTCCTTTAATCATACTTTTTTTCTGTATTAAAAAGTTTTACAATGATTTCCGAAAACAAAATAGCGGACTGAATCCAGGAAATACTTTCCTCAATGCAATGAAAGATGTCCTTGATGGTTTTGGAGTAAAAACGGTGGCCGAACTTAATCTGAAATTTGCTCCAAAAGAGCGTGACCTCAACCTGAATTACCGTTATGGAAATAATCAGGAATATTATACAATTGCACTCGAAAGTATTGAAGAGATCAAGACCAATATGCGGGAACATATTGATGAAACCCAATATAAAATATTTTATGAAAGTGCTGTTAACAATAACCATTATAAGGACAACCCTTTCTATCAGCTAAAATCAGAATATGTGGTGATAGCAACCGATATCAATGCTAAGATAAAAGTTGAACTTCCTACAATGGCTAATTTATATTGGTCTGAAGAAGAATTGAAACACAGCAGCCCTGCCGAATTTGTGCGTGCTTCTATGTCGGTGCCTTTCTTTTTCGAACCTCTACAGAAAAGGATCGATAAGGATGATGATTCCGTGAAATATGCCTGGAGATTCTGGATGAACACAAAACCAGAAAATATCTACCCTGTGGGAGTTTTCATTGATGGTGGAAGTATTTCGAACTTTCCGATTGATCTTTTTCATATGAATGATGTTTTTTATCCCAGAATGCCTTTATTCGGAGTACAGCTGACCAGTAAATCTGAAACCGATACCGAAAAAGGAAAAACAAGTGCTGAGATCATGAAAACCCCTTTTTCATATGCCGGAAATATGATTAATACCTTGAAAGGATTTAATGATAAATCGTTCCTGACTAAACATACATTCTATAGACTTTACAGTATCCAGACTGTAGATTGTGGAACCAGCAGCTGGCTTAATTTCTTCATGAAAAGAGAAGAAAAGGAACAGCTCTTTAACGCAGGTTTTCTCGCCGCCCTAGATTTTCTTAATCAATTTGATTGGAAAAAATATAAAGCAGAACGGATGCTTATCTCCATGAAAGAGAAAAAAATATTGAAAGAAGAAGATACGAAGACTGTGGGGTAAGAGATTTTGAGTATTTTTAGGGACTACTATTTATAAACATATTTATGAAATACATCTGCGAATGTTGTGGTAAAGAAAAGGAAGATTGGCCAGCGCTTGCTTACAAATCTCCGGCAAGCTATATGGAATTAACCAAAGAGGAATTGAAGAATGCTGAATTAAGTTCAGATTTATGTGTTATTGAGCACCCTGAGCAAACTGATAGATTTATTCGAGCCGTACTTGTACAGGAAATTATTGATAGCTGCCAAACTCTTGAATATGGAGTTTGGGTAACGTTAAGTGAAAAAAGTTTTAATGAATATGTAGAAAACTACAACAATAAGAATTTTGAAGCAAAATATTTTGGATGGTTATCAAACTATCTTCCAGATTATGATTTCTCAGAAAGTATTCCAACAAATGTTGTTGTTAACAACAGGATAGGACGTCCTTTTGTTTATCCACAAGAGCGTTTTGAGCATCCGTTTGTAAATGATTTTTATGACGGAATCACAGAGAAAGAAGCTGAAAGTCGGATTAATAAGATTTTAAATAAATAAAGTGAACTGGATCATAAGAAATACAAATATGGTGAAATTTCACACGAATTTATTTGAAATTTTAAAACCAATTTGGGAAAACCTTTCTAATTATGACTGGGTTTTAGTTGATCTGGATTTTATGTCAGATGATGTTCTTCCCATAAATTTTGATAATGACTTTTTTATTTTAGACCATGATAAATTTGAGCACATTTACCAAAGTAGTACTCAGATTATCTGGGGAATAATTTCCGCTATACCAACAAACACTACACTTGATCATAGCTTTATCTCCAATTTATCTTCAGAAAACCAAAAAGTATGGGAAAGCGATCAATTTTTAATTCAAGAATCTTTTCTGGAAATTATAGCTTTTGATAGTTCTTATACAATCATAAAATTTAAAGATGAAAACCTTTCCAACACTTTTCAGCATTACTTTCAAGAACAGGCTTTAGATTTACAAGAGTTTAATAAAAAATATAGTACTTGAAAAAGTCAGTCTATAAATACCTTTTAGTTACAGGTCTCATAATGATTCCTCTTTCCATCGCTATGTTTATAATTTCCTTGGCGGTGTTTACAGCCCGAGGGGAATTCCCTCAAATAATCATAAGATTATGGGAGTGGTTTTTCATTCTCTGGCTCCCGTTTTTAATAATAGGAATTCTTTTTTCTGTTGTAGGTGGGGTAATGTATTCTAGAAAAAATAGTTTATAATTAAGAGAATTATCATAATATGAAAAAATATATTTTAGAAAAATTTCATATAATTATTTTAGTTCTTACTGTGCTATTATTTTTGTTTGGCTTTATTCACGAGAATTTATGGATAAAACAAATGCTAAAAAGACCAAAATATACAATTGGAGAAGCTACGACTGACTGGCATCAGAAAAATGATAACGGTGTAGGAACTGATTATAAATATCAAGTAAAGGACAAAATATATTTTGGAACTACAAACTGCTCTTATAAAAAAGGTAATAGATTCCTAGTCATTTTTGATTCTGTGAAACCTAAGAATGTAAAGATTCTTGGAATTTATTTTATTGAGAATCATCTTACTAATTTAAAGGTCCCCATAAAAGGATGGAAATATCAGGATGTACCATTTGATATTGATTCTAATACAATAAAAAAGTACGTAAAGGATTGGAATGCTGAACCATATGAATATGAAAAAGAAATATCACCTTCCCTTCAATGAAAATTTTCATAAAACACCAACCTTACAAAACCTCCAAGAATGAAAAAAGCAGCGACCCTATTTCTTCTAATTATTAGTTTATATTCAATTGCACAGAATAAATCTTTACGAACATTTCCTGATCTTGAGAATAAATTGGATACTCACTTTCCAATCGAAAAATTTAAAGATCAGAACGGTAAAAATTACAGTGCAGATTATTTAAAAGGCAAAATAACATTACTCAATTTTTGGTTCACCACCTGTGAACCATGTCTAAAAGAAATACCGGATCTGGTTAAACTAAAAAAATCTGTAGGGAATAAAATAAATTTCATGGGAATCACTCCAGACACTGAAGAAAAAGTAACCCAGTTTTTATTAAAACATGATTTTGATTTTCAGCAAGTAACCAATGCGGGTCAACAATTAAAGGAGCTATTTGTAGTTCAGCGATATCCAATGACTTTTATTGTAGATAAAAACGGGAATATCAGAGAAATCATGGGTATTATTAGTGAAGAAAAATTTGATTCAATTAAAAAAAGGTTTGATGAATATTAAGGAAAAAGGTTTACAAACATATAAATCTTTACAGTAGCTCCCTTCGACTCCGCTCAGGATGACATTTCTAATACTAGCTGTTTTTATCAGACGGTAAAAAAGAATACACAGTACATACTGAACAGAGTTGAAAGTACTATCATATAAAAAGATTACAAGCTATCAATAAAATCCAGATACATGGAAACACTTTTTTCAACCCATTCCTGAGTGGTGTTGACCTCCATTCCAAAATAGGTAAATATTCCTTTATAATCGGCTTTAATATATTCAAAACTCAACTCATAAGGCCTTGTCAATTCTTCCATCGTATATTTATATTCGCCTGTTGCTGAATAGTCTTCTTCGTTTACTCCAGCACTGACTGCCAACGCTATTTTCTTCCCTCCTACTTTATAACCACTTTTGCTTCCATATGCCCAACCGTACGCAAGGACCTCATCAAGCCATTTTTTCAAAAGTGGCGGACTGCTGAACCAATAAAAAGGAAACTGAAAAATAATTTTATCATAAGATTCTATTAATTCCTGTTCCTTAATCACATCAATTTTTTCATCAGGATATATTTTATATAAATCATGGATCGTATATTTTTCCGGATACTGAGCCAGTGCTTCCATCCATCTTTTATTGATCAGAGAATCATCCATATTTGGATGGGTTACGATAACTAATGTTTTCATTTTTAATTAAATTTCTATTGCAAAAATAATTCATGTAACTTACATTTTGTACATTAGCAACTAAATGTATGGTACTATAAAAAAGGTAAGTAATGGGTAAAATAAAAGAAACATCAACAAATTTCGCCAATAAAAAAGTACTTTCAGATGAGTGTTCGGAAGTATATGCTTCAAATGTCATTGGTGGACAATGGTCACTGGCAATATGCAGCTGGCTAATGAATGGAAAATTAAGATTTGGAGAATTAAGAAAGCTCCTTCCTAATATCACAGAACGCATGCTTACACTGCAGCTTCGAAGACTGGAGGAAAGCAAGATCATTACGCGAACAGTTTTTGCTGAAGTTCCGCCCCGCGTTGAATATGAACTTACATCAATAGGTTATAAGCTAAAGCCTATTATTAAAGGACTGGAACAATGGGGAGAAGAACATAAAGAAATTGTTCGCAAGGCCAATAATTAAATTACATAGTATCATTTTTATGAACATTTTTTGTACTTTTAATCATAGGACACTTATATCTGAAAACCATTATACCATGAAAAATAAATTTCTTTTATTATTACTGTTTGCAGTAATAAGTCTCAGTACCTCTATTAATGCTCAAAAAATAACTGATGGGCAATCTGTTGATCTTAATGGAATGAGTGTAACTTTTAATATTTTAAATAAAGAAAGTATTGAAGTGGGCGGAAAGCCATTTGACCGTTACAAAGTTTCAGCTACTGTTAAAAATACTTCCGATAAATCATACAATATCAGATTATCCTCTTATCCTCAGGTTACAACCAACATCGGCATTGTAGAATTAGACTGCATCAATGCAACAGGATCAAAGCTTACTTCAAAAAAAATCCAGCTTAAAATGAAAGCTCAGATGATCAATGTGACCTACACCGCTTATGACAGATCCGGAAAGCTGACGAATGGTGTGATTCCTGTAATAGGCAGCTATTATTTTGATGCCGGAGATGCGATAAGTGACAATGCTATTTTCATTGTTCCTCAGGGAGAAAAACCAGAGGTTTCTGTAAGAAGTCTGAAGTAACATTTCATTGTTTAAACGCTAAGATGATGGTTATTAATCATTCCTGCTTAATAAAATAGAACATAAAAAAGCCTCCCTAACTGGGAGGCTTTTATTTTATCCTTTTTGCCACATGGGCTTATGTTTTATTATGATACTGTAAACAGAACAATTTTCTGTATGAGCTCCTTTCAGGTAACCAATACTCATTAAAAATTCGTTTACAATTTCACCGCCAGTAAATTTGAATGTTTTTTTAAATAGCTTCATCCATTCTTCTAAAGTTTTGGGATGGTTATGTTCCAGCCATTTTTCAAAAGAACCAAATTCTTCCTGTAACTGAATAATGGTCTTTGCATTTTCAATCGCGGCATTTACTTTTAATTTATTTCTAATAATTCCAGGATCGCTCAATAGTCTCTCGCGATCCTCTTCCGTGTATGCTGATACTTTTTGAATATTGAAATTATCGTATGCATTTCTAAAACTTTCTTCTTTTTTTAAGATCGTTTCCCAGCTCAGTCCAGCCTGATTGATTTCCATAATCAATCTTCCAAACAATTCATTATCATCATGAATAGGAAATCCGTAATGATTATCATGATAATTCTTATGCAATATTTTTCTGCTTTCCGGCTGCATTCCTTCTATGGCTGAACAATAACTCATTTAAATAAATTTTCTGTTTTAGTTAAAAATTTTTCTAAAGCATCTTTAATATCAATGCCTGTTCTATCTGCTAAGATAATCAACCACCAGATATTTTCTCCTAATTTATGTTCCAATTCTGACGCTGAATCTTTTTTCAGCCACGTTTTTTCATATGACATGATATCTCTTCCAATAAGTCCAGCATCGGTAAGGTAGCCTAATGTATCTTGCTCCAACGTCCATTCACTGCCATTTTGCTTCGTTTCCAACTCGTGGTACTTTTCTCTGATATTCAAAGAACGCTTTATGATTTCATCTAAATTATTCTGGTCCATTATTTTAATTTTTGAGGGATTGCCTGTATTGGTTAGGAGTCTGTCTCGTTTTATTTTTAAAGAGTTTACTGAATGACTGGGGATGTTCAAATCCAAGCTGATAAGCAGTTTCAGAAACTGAAAGTTGTGCTTCTGATAAATACTCTTTCGCTTTTTCAATTAACTTCTCATGGATATGCTGTTGTGCATTTTGCCCTGTATGATGCCGAAGCATATCACTCAGATACCTTGGTGTAAGATTGAGTTGTGAGGCTATATATTCCACTGTCGGTAAACCTTTAATTCCTTTCTCTTTATCAAAATAATCATCCAGTAAATTTTCCATTTTGGATAAAAGATCATTATTCGTCGCTTTTCTGGTAATAAACTGGCGGTTATAAAAGCGATTGCTATAGGTAAGTAACAATTCTATTTGTGAAATAATAACATCCTGACTGAACTGGTCTATTCTTTCATTTAATTCATTCTGAATATTTTCAAAAACATCCAGAATAGCTTTCTTCTCTTTCTCGGAAAGGTAGAGTGCTTCTGAGGTGGCATAGGAAAAGAAACCGTAGTTTTTAATTTTTTTCATTAAAGAATATGGTCTTATAAAATCCGGATGAATATGTAATGACAAGCCACTGTAGCTATTTTCTTCCTGATCCATTATAAGGATCTGACCTGGTGACACAAAAGACATCCCACCCTCTTCAAAGTCATAGTACCCTTGTCCATAACGAATTTTACCGTTAAACTTTGTTTTAAAAGATATTTTATAAAAATCCGATTTTGTCCCCTGCTGGAAAGCTTTTGGATCAAAGCTTACTTTATCATAATCAATAATAGTAATGAGAGGATGCAGGGGTGCAGATAATCCCATTGCCTCATGCAAAGCTGATAATGAACGGAAATGAACAGGTGAATGATTCGTTTTCATGATACAAAGATAAGATTGGGTTGTGACAACTGTTAGTCAGTAGGAAATTTTTAATAAATGGAAAGTGGAGAATTGAAAATTGAGAGTAAATACCTTAGAATTATTTACTTTTCATCTTTCATGTTTCATCTTCTAATTTCTAGCCTCTAATTTATCAAATACAAAACCGGATTTTATTTTCTGGACATGATTTTCGACTCCAATTGTATTCCGGTCATTATATAAAGCAATAGCATCCTTCCCGGCAACATATCTCAGCTGATCTTTACCATCTGTAGCGGCCTCATAAATAACACTGGCAATATCTTCTGATTTCGAATAATTGGCAATTTGTTCCGGGCTGTAACCTTCCTGTACTTTTTCAGCCAATTGTTGATATGCTTTATGTTGAGCGGCATCTAATGAACGGCCAGCAAAATCAGTCTGAATTCCTCCTGGAGCGACCACTTTTACCTGAACCCCAAACTGAGCCAGTTCATAGCCCATGCTTTCCGAAAAACCATCCACAGCAAATTTGGTGGCACTATAGATAGAACATGTTGGAAATCCCATCAGTCCAAAACTGGAAGTAATATTGATCAACACACCCTCTTTTCTTTCTCTGAAATAAGGAGTGAAAGTTTTCGTAATACGAATCACCCCCATCAGGTTGGTGTCGATCTGTTTTTTGATCTGTTCGTCTGTAAAAGCTTCTAGTGGACCAACTAATCCATAACCTGCATTGTTAACAACGACATGGATTTGAGTTTCGGTAAGAACCCGTGCGATAGTTTCTTCTAACTCTTCTTTATTAGTAACATCCAACTTGATAACAGACACATTTTCCAAAGCTGTAAGTTCAGTCTCGCTTTCAGGATCTCTCATCGTGGCAATAACATTCCATCCGTGACTTTGAAATAGCTTGGCGGTAGCTTTTCCCAAACCTGACGATGCTCCGGTGATAAAAATTGTTTTTTGCATTGTTATAATTTTATACTACAAAGGTCTTCAGAAATTGAAAATTAAAAGTAGCCATATTGAGTATCGTTGTAGCTATTTTGACGAAATATCAGAAATGACTAGTTTAGCAAAAATAATCAGCCACTTATGAAATGGATCTTGCTCCTTCTTTTTACTCTACCTTTTAGCTCTGTTCAAGCTCAAAATATCTATTCTAAAGATTACGGAAACAAAGACAACCCACCTATTATCTTTATCCATGGTGGCCCCAGTGGCAATGCCACATTATTTGAAGCTACTACCGCTGAAGCTTTGGCTAATAAAGGATTTTATGTAATTGTTTATGACAGACGTGGTGAAGGACGTTCTAAAGATGACAATGCAACCATGACTTTTAAAGAAAGTTTCGATGACTTATTGCAGATTTATAAAACCTATAACCTCAAAAAAGCCAACATCCTCGGACATAGTTTCGGGGGGATCATAGCGACTTTATTTACCGATCAATATCCTCAGAAAGTCAGCTCACTGACGCTTGTCGGTGCTTTATTTTCCCAACAGGAAACCTATGATCATATTCTACATCAGGCTAAGGAAAAATTTAAAAACGATCCTTCAAAACTGAAGCAGATTAATGATATTGATAGTTTAAATAAAAACTCTGCCGAATACAGAAAAAGCTGTTATGATATAGCCAGTGAACTTAATTTTTTCACGATGCCCAATCAAACTCCAAAAAGTCAGCAGTTAAGGAATGACTATAACGCCAGCGATTTTTATAAAAATAATTTCCGCAATCCCAGTTCACCACTAAAGTTTTATAAAAATGAAGCTCAAAATAATCTAGACAATAAAGATATGTTGAAAAACATAAAAAAGAAAGGGATTCCCATTTTTGCAATCTATGGAAAAGATGACGGGATATTCTCCGAGAAACAAATTAACGATCTTATACATATTACAGGAAAAGAAAATTTTAAACTCGTAGATAACTGCTCTCACTACCTGTTTGTTGATCAACAGGATGAATTTTTGAAATTTATTGTTCATCATAGGCATTAAAATTCTCTCATTGCATTTTAATAGACTAGTTTTGTAAAAGATGTCGGATCTAATAATACATAAGAAGATTTCCAAAGCAATCATAATGATGCTTGTTTTGATGTTTTCATTATCTCCATGCTCTGTTAAAAGAGATTTGCTTGGTATTTTTGACATCGAACATATCAGCTCTTTTAATAAAGTTAAAGTTACTGCGAGTCAGAGTTTCAGCTGTGACAGCGCAACGGAAACCTCATCAAAAAGAATTGTACTTTTAAAAGTAAATTCCAGATCTGGAAAAGATTTTACTTTTCAGTTTAATTCTGTTTTAAACTTTTCTAAAGAGGATAAAAAATTCTGCAACCCATATTCCGGAGCAACTTCCGGAAGTAGCCCTCCAAAATATATTCTATTTAAACAATTGAAGTTAAACGTGGTTTAGATCAAATTCAAAGATCATTTTTTAATTCAATTATTAAGTAAAATATACATTCAATGAAAAACAATACCAATCAGCCTGCTGATATTGCTGGTTTATATACATTATCTATCCGTATGGTTATCGGATGGACTTACTTTTCAGCCTTTTGGCGACGTCTGATTCTTGAAAATAAGCTCGATCCTGATGAAGGAGGATATATTGGAGAAAAATTCAATCACTTTCTTCCAAATGCCTTAGGAATCAAACCGGTCATAGAATATCTGGTTACTCATCCCAATGCTTTACATACTTCCATGGTAACCTTTACAATCCTTGAAGCTATTGTCGGACTATTTATTATTTTAGGATTATTCACAAGATTAATGAGCATTGGAATCTTCGGGCTGGCTTTTGGAATTTTATTGGGCTCCGGCTGGCTTGGAACGACCTGCCTTGATGAATGGCAGATTGGTGTATTGGGAATTGCCGGTGGATTCACATTGTTTCTTACTGGTAGTGGACTATATTCACTGGATCATTATTTTTTAAAGAACAAGGTTGGCTTTACCAATAAGAAATGGTTCCGATGGATTGGTTCCGGTAATTTTCCTATTAAAAACCCAAAAATCTTAGTATTGGTTACTTCCCTGTTTATTTTTGGAATGACTCTTTATACCAATCAATATTTTCATGGTGGGGTCTGGGGAACTTTGCACAATAAATCAGTGAAGCCAGAGATTGAAATCTCCAATCTCAATTTAACCCACTCTGATATAAATTTTGAAATTTATCGAACTGAGGGTGCTGATGTTTATGGTTCATTTCTTATCGGAATTCATATTATGGATAAGAACGGAACTGTCTTAAAAGCATTGGATCATCATGAGCTTTCGAAATTGAAATCAGAAAACATCAAAAATCACTATGTTGCCAAAGTAAAACCAGGCAAACACAGTTTGATCATTCCATTGGGAGCCAAAGCTGACTTACGCGTTAGCATTGAAGATATTCTCCATCAAAAAGATAATATCTACAGTATAAAACTGATTGATATCAGTGGTATCGAATGGGTATCTAAACTTTAATTACTGAATAAAAAAACCTCCGAAGATCTTCGGAGGTTTTTGATTAAATTTAGTGCATGGCTTCACTCAAATCTATTTTTTCTTTACTCTTTCTTTCTTTTACAAATAAGATAAACGGTATACAAATTAAGAAAGCGATTCCTAAATAAAGGAAAACATCCATATAAGATAGTACCGTTGCCTGTTTGGTTACTGAGAGATCAAGCATTTTATAGGCAGCATTTAATGCATTATCAGGAGTCATCCCTTTAGATATAAAACTGGCTTTCAGGGCAGCTAATCTTTGCTGTACCTCAAAACTGTCACTATCGAGATGGGTAATAAGGTTTACCCTGTATTTCTGACTCGCGTTAGCGATGAAGGTAGTAATAGCAGCAATCCCAAAAGATCCTCCTAACTGTCTCATCATCCCTGTAAATGCAGCTCCCTGTCCAATTTCCTGACCTTTTAATGTACTTAAGGACAAGGACGTAATGGGTATGAATAAAAGTCCTAATCCAGCTCCCCTCACGATCAACATCCAGAAGAATGCTTCTTTACTGGTATCCGGTGTAAGGATCTTATACCCCCAGAAACTGTAAACAAAGAATATAAATAGTCCCAATGATACCAGAATCTGCTGTTTGGCTCCTTTTGAAAGCAATTTACCAATAATAGGCATCATAAAAGCAGTTGTTAAAGCTGCCGGAATCATTAACGCACCCGACTGTAAAGCCGTCCATCCTAAAATACTCTGGGTATACAACGGTACAATAAACGTAGAACCATATAAACCAAATCCTAATACAAAGGACATAGCGGTTCCGATCCTCAGGTTACTGTTCTTTAAAACCCGTAATTCTACAATAGGATATTTACAGGTAAGTTCCCGCCAAAGGAATAGTATAAATCCTAATACTGCAGATACAGTAAAGGCTACGATCATTCCACTTGCAAACCAATCTTCTTCGTGTCCTCTTTCCAAAATAAACTGTAATGATCCTACCGTAACAGCTAACAGGGCAATTCCCAGCCAGTCGACATCAGACGCTTTTCGTTTCTCAGCAAATTTGGGACTTTTTACAAATTGTAAAGTCATCAAAGTTGCAGCAATACCAATTGGAATATTGATATAGAAAATATATGGCCAGCTAAAATTATCAACAATATATCCTCCCAATGGCGGACCCAAAGTCGGACCAATGATAACTCCTAATCCATATATCGCCTGAGCCATACTTCTTTTTTCAATTGGGTATGATTCTGTAATGATTGTTTGTGAGGTTACCAATAATGCTCCTCCTCCAATACCCTGGCATAATCTAAAAAAGACCAGTTCCCAGATATTGTCAGCATTTCCACATAAAAATGAAAATATGGTGAAAATAACAATAGAAGCAGCAAAATAATTTCTACGTCCGAACTGTTGTGAAAGCCAGCTGGTCATTGGTACGATAATTACGTTACCTATTGCATAAGCCGTAATTACCCAACCTACCTCTGAAAGTGTCGATCCCAGGTTACCCTTCATTTCATTCAAGGCAACGTTCACAATCGTGGAATCCACAATTTCAAGCAGAGCACAAAGAATAGCCGTAATCGTAATGATTACTCTCCGGGCTCCATATTCTACTAATGAATCTTGCATAGTAATTTTGTATGATGTACAATTGTATTCATGTAAAATCTAATAAAGACTGATTTAAAGATTGAGATTTATTATTAAAATAAAGTCAATTAATCAATGGCTTTAGCCATCATTTAAATCATAAATACATTTTACATGAATACACTAATACATATTTTATTTTAACGAAACTTCAGCTTTCACATTCATTCCTGTTCTTAGTTTTTTAGCGATATTCGGATCTAGTTTTACAAAGTCAATTTTTATAGGAAGCCTTTGTACTACTTTTACGAAGTTACCACTTGCATTATCTGGAGGCAGGATAGAGAATGTAGCTCCTGTTGCTGGTGAAAAAGAGCTTACTACACCTTCAAACTCCTGGTCAGGGAAAGCATCAATTTCAATTTTCACTTTTTGTCCTTCCACCATTTTATCAACCTGAGTTTCTTTAAAGTTCGCTACCACCCACTTTTGGTCATTTTTCACGACACTGAATAATTGCGCTCCTGCCTGTAAATATTGTCCAACCTGAATAGGAACTTTTCCAACATATCCATCTTCTGAAGCTAGGATTATAGTGTATGATAAGTTTAATCTTGCATTTTCTACGTCTACCTGTCTTTGTTTAGCGACTGAACCTGCAACGCTTATTTGCTGAGAGCTCGCTTCTGTTTGAGAAGAAGCAATCCCTGTCTGCTGAGCGATCTGATTTCTTTGCTCTACTAAAACCTGTAATTGCTTGTCAGCAGATTGTTTTGCAGCCAAAGCCTGCTCGTATTGCTGTTCCGTAATAGAATGGTCTTTTACCAGATTAGCGTATCTTTTTAAATCTAAAGAAGTTTTCCACACATTTACTTTTGCTGCTTCGATCTGAGCATTCGCTGTTGCAACAGCTGCTTCTGAACTGCCAATATTTTTAGAAGTTGCAGTAGTTGAAGCCTGTGCAGTAGAAATATTACTTTTTGCGGTAGATAATGCTGCTTCAGCTTGTTCTAATGCCATTTTCTGATCTCTGCTATCTAAAATAACCAAAGTATCTCCTTTCTTTACAAACTGGTTATCTTTTACTTTAACCTCTGTTACATATCCTGAAACTTTAGAAATAACAGGACTCATATTGGAAGCAATTTGTGCATCGTCCGTTTCTTCGTGAATCTGCCCGTAAGAATAAGTTCTGTATCCGTAAATTCCACCTCCAATTAATACAACCGCTAAAATGATAGGAAAAACTAAACTTTTCTTCTTTTTTGGTTCTAAGTTCTCGATTTGTTCTGTTTTATTATTTTCCATTGTGGTATTATTCTTTTATTTAATAGTTAAAGTTCCTGTAGTTTGTAATAGTTTTCTGTAGGCTAATGCGGCATCTGCTTTTGCATTAATCACCCCAACATTTGCTGAAATCTGTGCGGCATCTGCATCCAGAAGCTCTGTCATTGTTGCTAAACCGTTATCAAACTTATTTTTAGTAATTCTATAGTTTTCATTTGCCTGAACAGCTGATTTTTCAAAAACAGCAATTCTTTGTTTTGAATAGTCTGTATTTTGATACTCTCTGTTTACATCAAGCTTAATATTATCATTTAAAAGTTCATTGCTTGCTTCCAATTGTTTTTCTCTGGCTTGAGACTGTCTCAATGATGAATTCTTCTTCCAGATATTAGCCAGATTATACTGAATTCCCACTCCAACATTTACCGCATTATAAACTGTTAAAAAATCAGGCGCATCTGCTGCAATATAACCACCTGTCAATGCAATTGTAGGTAAGTTCTCTGCTTTTGCCGCTTTGCTTCCAAGCTGTGCCGCTCTTCTTTGTTGACTTAGAGCCTGTAAATCTTTACGGTTTTGCTGAGCTTCAGTTAAATAATAATCTACAGGTTTAGCATCCTGAGCTTCATCTATATAATTAGGATCAACTTCAATGATTGTCGCTTCCGGAATTCCCAATAGTAAATCCATATTGATGTTGGCAATATTGTAATTATTTTTAGCCTCCAACAACTGTAATTCAATATTTGAAGTCTGAAGATTTGCCTTTAAACGGTCATTTCTTGCGATCAAACCATTATTTTCCATTTTTAGGAACGTTTCGTCCCTTTGGTTTGAGGCAGTAAGGTTTTCCTCTAAAACTTTAATAGATTGGTTTGCTTTAAACAGGTTATTATAAGCCTGTGCAACATTATAAGCAATTGCTATTTTATCGTTTTCAGTGCTTAATTTTGATGCTTCTACAAGGTATTTCGCAGATTCAATTCCATACTTTATTCTTCCTCCTGAATACAAAGGCATTGATAAATTGGCTTGACCTAAAAATACAGACTTCGGAGATGCCATACCTCCACCTCCAGACCCAGATTCATTTAAAAATTTCAAATCTACTTTTGCATTTGTCAAACGCATATACTGCCCCGAAAGTTTAAAATCAGGCAGTTGTTTGTTTTTTGCTTCCAAAAGATCTGCTGTAGCCTCTTCAATCTTAGCCGCATCGATCTTAAGATTCTTGCTGTTTTGGATTCCCAACTGAACAGCTTCATCGAGGCTGAGTTGTTTTTTCTCCTGAGCATTTGTGTTTGCAATTCCTATAAATAGAGAAAGTGCAATAATGGAATTATTTATTTTCTTCATAACCTAAAAGGTCTTTTAGTATATGTTTAATATGTTTATTAAGTTCTGCGTAATATTTTTTATCAAAAACTTCTTCATCTTCCGTGTCATTTAAGAATTCCTTATACATTTCCTTCCCATTAAATGCATAGAACAATGTTCCACTTACCGTTGCATGTAATAAATAAATAGGTGGATTTTTTGTAAAAATTCCTTTTCTCAATCCGCTTTCCAGTATTTGTGAATACGTAGAGATAAAGACCATTTTTGTTTGTTTAAGGAATTCTACAATCTGTGGATTTTCAGCATGTAATTGCTCCCGCTGCATAATTCTGTAAAAACATTTTTGATCTTTTATTTTCGCTGAAAACTTATCTACTATCTTCTCTATTTTCTCCCATTCATTGATGTCAGTTCTTTCCAGAATATCTTTCGAAAAAAACTGGCCTTCATTCATTCTGTATTCAACCAATTTCTCGTACAGTTTTTCTTTTGAACCAAAATAATAGGAAATCATGGAAATATTTACATTCGCTGCCTTAGAAATTTCTCTGGTAGAAGTTCCTTCAAAACCCTTTTCTGCGAAAAGTTTTTCTGCGGCAAATAATATATTTTCTTCTTTTGAAATCATGTCACTATTCATTTTTGAAGCCGCAAATTTACATAAGTTTTTCACAAAATCAAACGATTGATTGATTTTTTAATATGTTTTTAATTTCAGTTAATATAACTAACTGAAAATTAATACACTTTGGCTAATTAAAAATACTAAATTTCCATAAAAGGTTTAAATTTAATTTACAAATACGTGAATTAAATTTAAAATATTTAAACTAAAATCAGCAGGTCCGCTTCTGTCGGAAGAAAAAAATTATTACGCTAAAAGATTAAATAAGATGAAAATTATAAAAATTCATTAGAAAGAAAAATATACTTGGGAAGGAATTAAATAATAAACTCCGGCAAATAGCCGGAGTTGAATATAATTAATGGTATCAGTTTAAGATCAATTGGTTACGATCATCTTTTTTGAATCTATGATCTTACCATTGGCAACAAGATTATAAATATAGGTTCCTGCTGTCAACGTACGTGCAGTAACACTGATTTGTTTTTCACTTTTTTTAATAGGAATAAGTTGCATTTGTCTCCCACTCAGATCATATATTCCTATCGCGGCATTTGTGTCACCTGCATTAAATCTGATCACCGTTTCCTGATTAAACGGATTAGGAGCATTTTGTTCCAGAGAGTAAGATGTGGATGTATTCACCATAGATGGAGAAGTATTTTTATTATCACCCATAGCATTCAGCTTTGCTTCTATTGCATCCATCTTAGCCTTCAGATCTTTAATTTCATTTTTCTGATCTTTTAATTCATTGATTAATAGTGGAATTATTTCAATATAATTAAGTGCATAATTTCCTTTTTCATCTATAGTAACTAAGTTTGGAAATTCCTTTTCAACTTCTTGAGCAATAAGACCAAAATGCAGTTTAGTATCAGCTTTACCTTCACCTTCTTTTTTAGGTTTAAAAGTATAAGAGTATGTATTAAGATTGAATAGATTACCCGGAATGTCTTTAAGAGGTTTAATATTATCCTTTAATCTTCTGTCGGAAGTTGAAATAAAAGACTGAGCTCTTGCCTCAAATGAAACCTGTAAACGTCCATCTACATAAAGTTCGTTATTTCCATTTCCCAAAACAGTAACCCCTCCGGTTGGAGAACCATTACCCCCATTCAGGAAATTTAAATAAGCCACTCCCCTTATTGAGTTGATGATCGTTCCGTTACCAAAACTCGGACTAGAGTACATGGCAATCCCTGAAGACCTTACATTACCTAAATTATCATTGTACATCATCCTGCTTTCATTTACGGTATTCGATAAAGATTGAAGCCCAAAAACGCCACCATAGCTCAGCCAGTTGATTAATACTGGATTTACCGGAGGTATTATATTCGTAACCTGGTTGTAGACTTCTATGATATTAGGAACATTAGTTCCGTTAAACACTCTATATCCATGATTGATCTTTAATGCAGAAATAGTACTTCCTGAATTAATATCCAGTCTCGCCGTAGGAGCTGTGTTACCTATTCCTACTGCACCACCAGTTGTAGTTGGTATAGCTGTACCTGTCCACACGTTCTGTGCAGAAACAGAAAAAGTTGCGCCTAATACAAATAAAAGGCATAAAGAAGTTGTGATTTTTTTCATAGTATTAATTTTTAGTGATTGGATTTATCCATTTGTCAATAAAGATACTATCATGTAAAACTTTTCACATCCAAAAAAAAGTAAGTGTAGCAATATTCTTAGTAAGTGTCACTATTTTATAATAAGTGTATAATTCTGACTCGTTTAAAAATAAAAAAGTCCGGTAAGATACCGGACTCTTTATTATGTAAATTGTTTTTGATATTATATACCTTTAACCACTGTTAAACTTCTATGTTGTTTTATGAATATACCTTGAAAGCTTGATCCCAAGGTCGGTCCATATAATTTTAGGATTTCCGTTTCGGGTGAGATGCAGATCAGCAGTGCTTATTTCTTCCAAGATACTTTCAATATTTGCTCCACTGATAAATTTGGAAAAACCTGTCCAATTGAAACCATTTGCATTAATTTTTTTATAAACCAGACTTTCCGATTGGTAATTTTGCAATAGAGCCAGCCTGAATATTTCAGAACAATAGTCTAAAAAGTTTTTTTGTTTCTCCCTATTCCATCCTGCAATTTCCCTTGCCCAAAGAATAATATTTTTAAGAAATTCAGGTTTCTTTTTTACCTGAAAAGCATCTCTCACCCACTGAATGAAAAGCCTTTCAAATTCTTCATTTTTATTCTCTGACTTTAAAAGCTTTATTGCATCATTAAGATTTCCTTGGGCTTCATGGACTATTTCTCTGGATTGATCATCTGAAACGGAAAAGCTGTTCTTCAAATATGCTTCAATATCAGTATCATTAATCCGGGGAACTTCCACGATCTGCGTTCTGGAAAGTATGGTAGGTAAGATATCATTAGAATTTTCTGCCGT
This sequence comes from Chryseobacterium sp. ISL-6, assembly GCF_018613715.1. GTDB lineage: Bacteria > Bacteroidota > Bacteroidia > Flavobacteriales > Weeksellaceae > Chryseobacterium > Chryseobacterium paludis. Next base: position 82,781 of record NZ_JAGGPT010000003.1, read on the forward strand.
AAGGAGGATAATGGTTTTTGCAGGTGGTTCTTCTAAAAATTTCAAAAACTTATTGGACGCTGCAATGTTCATTTTATCTGCCCTCCAGACAATTAGAATTTTAGTTCCACCTTCGAAACTCTTAAGAGAGAATTTCTGGTTTTGGTCATCTACTTCATCTGCAGAAATAAAAAGCTGTTTATTCTCTGAATCTAAAAATGCCGTCCAGTCATCATAGCTTGCATAGGGTGATGCAAGGATCATTTCTCTGAAATCCTCAAACTTATTTTTACTTAATGAATTTTTATTATCCGTATAAACAGGGAAACTAAAGTGGAGATCCAGGTGATTTAAATGTTCAACTTTTGAAGCAGCATGTTCATTTTCCCTTTGTAAGATCTCTTTTGCATAAGCCAATACAAGTGGGAATGTCCCATATCCCTCTTTTCCGACAAAAAGTTGGGCGTGGCTTACTCTGTTTTCTTTAATACTGTCTTTAAGAAGTTTTTTCAGGCTCTCTTGACCGGCAATGTTCTCCCAATTCATGCTCCAAAGATAAAAAATCTTCTTTCAATTTCCGGAAATTTAATACACCGTATTTGTTAAAAAAATAATCTTCGGATATGATTTTTTAAAACAAAGGATGTAATTATAGTTAGCATCAATAATCAATTTAAAATAATTCATTTAATTAAATTGTGTACAATTTAATTTTTAACAATACATTTGCTTAACAATTAAACAAAAAAATAAATTCAACATTATGAAAGTATTATACAGTACAGCGGCTACAGCAACGGGAGGAAGAAATGGACATGTAAAAAGTGAAAACGGAGTTTTAGATCTTGAAGTAAGGATGCCAAAAGGCCTGGGTGGCGCTAACGAGGATTTTACAAATCCAGAAATGTTATTTGCAGCAGGGTATTCTGCGTGTTTTGACAGTGCTTTGAATTTGGTCATTAAACAAAGCAAAATAAAAACAGGCGAAACAAAGGTTACAGCCAAAGTAAGTCTTGGTCAATTGGAAAATGGTGGTTTTGGTCTTGCCGTAGATCTACATACCAACATTCCTGAAGTATCTTTGGAAGAAGCACAATCCCTGATTGAAAAAGCACATCAGGTTTGCCCTTATTCCAATGCAACAAGGGGAAATATCGAAGTAAAATTGAGTGTTACAAATACCGAATCCTAAAATTAATCATAAAGCAATAATCTAAATATTAATTAAAAATCAATAATTTAGATAAAACTTTCAGCGACAATAAATAGGATCCAATAATATTAACAAGAAAAAAAATGACACCAGAACTAGACCAACACATCAAGAATGTATTTGAAAAACAAAAGGCATTTTTCAAGACGAACCAAACTAAAGATATTGAATTTAGAAAAGCGCAATTAAGCAAATTCCGTGACGTATTTCTAAGTCACACAGATGCTTTATGTGAAGCTCTAGATATTGACTTGGGTAAGAGCAGAAAAGAGGCAGAATATGTAGAAATTCAAATTGTATCAAGCGAACTGGATTATCTGTTAGAGAACATTGATGAATGGGCAAAACCTACTTTTGTAGAATCAAAACCACACCCATCAGGTGGTGAGATCGTGAGCAAAATAATGTATGAACCTTACGGTGTTAATTATATTATCGGTCCTTTCAATTATCCTGTTCAGCTTACTTTCAGCCCTTTGATTGGAGCATTGATCGCCGGAAATACGGCAATTATCAAACCCTCTGAAAATACACCTCACGTGGCTAAAGTAATTGAAGATATTGTAAACGAAGCTTTTGATGAATCATATGTAAAAGTGATCCAGGGAGCAATAGAAGAAAATACTTTATTATTAAGTCTTCCTTTTGATTACATATTCTTTACCGGAAGTCCAAACGTCGGTAAGATTGTAATGAAAGCAGCAGCAGAACAACTGATCCCACTAACTCTGGAATTGGGGGGTAAATCACCAACTATTGTTCATAAGGATGCTGATCTTGATAAAGCTGTGGCTAAGATTTCTTATGGAAAATGGATCAATTGTGGGCAAACCTGTGTAGCACCGGATTATATTTATATCCATGAATCCGTAAAAGATACATTTATCAGCAAGTTTACAGCCTATCTAAAGGCTACCTATCCTGATGGATCTCTGGGAAAAATAGGAAAGATTGTAAATCCAGGACAAATCAAACATTTAGCCAGCTATTTGGAAGCAGCTCCTGACAAAGTAATTTATGGTGGCAGATATAATCTTGATAACCGTCATTTTGAAGCTACACTAATGGATAATGTAACCTGGGATGATCAGGTGATGCAACAGGAAATCTTTGGCCCGATATTACCCATTATGACATATACGAATATTAATGTTGTTTTGGAAGAGATCAATAGCCGTCCAAAACCTTTAGCGCTGTATGTCTTTTCGGAAAGTCAGGAATTTGCAGATGATGTTTTGAACAGAACAACAAGTGGTGATGCTGAAATCAATAGTGCTATTATTCATGTTGGTTCACATTTTCTACCTTTTGGTGGTGTTGGAACTTCCGGAATGGGAAAATATCATGGGAAATTTAGCTTTTATGCCTTCAGCCATAGCAGATCTGTACTGCAGGTTAAATAAAAAATCCTTTATTTCTATAAATAAAATAAGATGTAAAGAGACAGTTTTCAATGATGAAAGCTGTCTCTTTTTTTATCTTTTAATGAAAAAGAAAACTTATAATAAAACCCCAGCTAACCGTCTAAATCATTATGCTAGTGAAAGATGTACCTTTCAATTTAATGAGTATATTTTATAATTACAAAAATAAGCAGCACTCCTTATATATTTAATTTTGTAATAAAAAATTCTGTTTAAGTTTAAAGATAATCTCCCTTAACAAACTTTAACCTCATGAAATTTTTACAATTCATTAATATTTAAGATATTTGCGCATTATTTTAAAAATAAAGAATGAAAAAAATCTTTGTACTATCATTCATTTCTGTTGGGTATTTCCTTAATGCGCAGAGTTTAAGCAATTCACCATATGCAACTTACGGAATCGGAGATGTAAAATATGATAATACGATTGAAACAGCTTCTATGGGTGGCATTTCAACGGCTTTTATAAGTGATTTCACTAGTAATTTCAACTTTGCCAATCCAGCAAATAATACGAATTTCGAACTTACGAGTATTAAGCTTGAAGCAACCAACGAAAACAACTATTTCAAAACGAATTATAACAATACGAAGTCTACCAAACATTCTACGTATTTATCTAATATTTCATTAGCATTTCCTATCTCTTCGAGGGTTAAAATGGGATTATCCTATCAGCCTTACAGTTCAAAGAGCTATGATATTCAAAATATAGAGAAACGACCTGATGGTGGCATTTATCAGAATAATTTTAAAGGAACCGGAACTTTAAATACTGCTCAGGTTGCCGTATCATATAAAGTAAACAATGAGTTTGCCCTAGGTTTAAGAGCTAACTATTATTTTGGAAACCTTTATGATACCAATGAATTTTCAAATCCATATCAGGTATCTAACCCAAATGCTCCTTATTCTGAGTTGATCAATGCTTATGAAACCAAAAACAGCATTAAAAATTTCAACTTTACATTAGGGGGGAGCTATCAACACCTAAATACCCGTACTGATAAAAAACTGACAATTGGTGCAACTACTACTTTTGGTAACACTAGTAATATGACCACTGATTATAAAAACAGTACTTACTTCTATTCAGCTGTGGACACTAAGGCTTATGAAACAATCATTGAGCAGAAAAGCACAAGTTCTAAAAATCTCTTACCGATACAAGCATCATTTGGGGTAGGATATGGAAGTGAAAACCAATGGTTCGTATCTGGTCAGTTAGACTATAAAAAAGGTGAAAGTATTTCCTATTTTGGGAAAACAGTAGATTTCGATGATACATACAGAATATCTGCCGGAGGATGGTATTTACCTAACTATAATAACTTCAGAAACTATTTCTCCAGAGTGGTATACCGATATGGAGCTTTCTATGAAAGAGGGGGTTTAAAAATAGGCAGTAATAACATCAACAAGTTTGGAATTTCTGCAGGGGTAATGCTTCCATTCAAAACAAGTAGTATCACAAGAATGAGTGGACTTGAATTAGGTGTAGAAGTTGGTAAACGTGGAACTTTAGATAACAACCTGATCAATCAGAATTTCATCAACCTAAGAGTAGGGTTCAATTTTGCTGACAAGTGGTTCAGAAAGAGTTTATACAACTAGAATGAAACTGTTTAAAAACTTATCATATAAAAAAAATATAGCATGCCTTTTTAGTTGTGCTATATTTTTTATATTGATATCCTGTGAAGAAGACCTTACAAAACGAAATGGCAGTCAAAGTAAGAATTTTCCATCACAGATCATTAATAATGCCAATATCATACAGAGAGATTCAGGATTTGTTACTTTAAAAGCACTAGCTCCCATTATTGAAAAATATGAGCTTATAGACAGTCCTTATGTTGTTGCCAGAAAAGGGATCAACATTGAATTTTTTGATAAGAAAAAGCCAAAAGTCCCTGGAAAGATCACCGCCAAATATGCCAGAATTTTCGAATATAAAAAGTTCTATGAAGCGAAAGGTGATGTAAGAATTACGACCAATGAGGGGCAGAGATTTGCCATGCAAAGCATTTATTGGGATCAAAGAAAAAACCGCATTTACACCAAAGATACAGTATTTGTAACGATGGCAGATGGCTCTACACTTGTGGGAGCCAATGGAATGACCGCTAAAGACGATTTCTCTGAATATACTTTCTTCAACAATTCCGGAGATTTCAGTTCCAAACAACTATCCGAATCTAAAAAATAAATCTTTAATGATTCTACGAGCGTTAGGTCTAATGTCAGGTACCAGTTTAGACGGATTAGACATTTGTTTTGTACAATTCGAAAAACAGGATCAATGGAGCTTTCAGATCTTGAAAGCTGAAACCATTCCTTATCCTAAAAACTGGGCGGATAAACTTAGAAATTCCATTTATCTCTCAGCTGAAGAATTACTGGAACTAAATGCCGAATATGGTTTTTATCTGGGAAAATCAGTTCGTCGCTTCATTGATGCTTATCAATTAAAAAATATTGATATCATCTCCTCTCATGGTCATACTGTTTTTCATCAGCCTCAAAAAAAAATTACGCTGCAAATTGGAGATGGAAGGGCTATAAAACTTGAGACAGGCCTCCCTGTCATCTATGATTTCAGAACCCAGGATGTCTTAATGGGTGGAAATGGTGCCCCACTCGTCCCTATTGGAGATGAACTACTCTTTTCTCACTATGATGCCTGTCTTAATTTGGGTGGGTTTTCAAATATCTCATTTAAATACAATAATAGACGAATAGCATTTGATGTTGTACCCGTAAATATTGTACTCAATAAATTAGTTCAGGAATTTGGTAAAGACTATGATGAAAATGGTGATCTTGCAAGAACAGGAACAATTAACGAAAAGTTACTTGACCGACTTGGTTCGCTTCATTTTTACAGACAGGGTCACCCAAAATCTTTGGGAATTGAATGGTGTAATGACCATATTTTCAACAGTTTTGAAAATATAAAGGCGATTGATCTTTTAGCAACCTTTACAGAACATATTGCCCAACAGATCTCAAATGTAATTAATGATAATGCCCTGAAGAACATTCTTTTTACTGGCGGTGGAACTTACAACACTTTTCTTATTGAAAAAATAAGAACGAAAACCAGCGCTGAGATTATTATCCCCGAAAAACAGATCATTGATTACAAAGAAGCATTAATCTTTGCCTTAATGGGTGCTTTAAAGCTCACTAATGATATTAATGTACTTTCCTCAGCTACTGGAAGCTATAGAGACCACAGTTCTGGGATTATCGCATAAAAAAACCTTCATTTCTGAAGGTTTAGTTATTATTTATAAGCTTCTATTTTATCCGTTAATGCATTAATGAAATTCTGTAGAGGCTTCTCTACCATCATTTTTATAAATGGATTGAATTTACCTTCAAAAAGCATTTGTACTTCTGTCTGGTTTTCATTGAGAGGATTTAAAGTGGCTGTTAATGAAAAATCCAGACTTGAACTTGCCGATTTTAAAACAGCTTTTTCATCTGTAACTTCATCTATCTTTAAAGCTATTTCCGGCATTCCCTGCAATCCGAATTTAAATCCATCTTCTCTGCTTTCAAACTTTTGAAGTCCGTCCGGCATAAATTCTTTATAGTTGTCAGGTGTTTTTAGCAGTTCCGCCAACTCTTTAGATGATTTATTGACAATAATTTTTCGTCCTTCTAAATTCATTTTTTATTTTTGTATTTAAATTCCTACAAATGTATAAAGTTTTTGTGAACGAAAAAAAATTATTGCTGTCTAAACAGTCTGAAAACCTGGAAAAAAATGTTAGGTATGAAAACTTCACAACTTTTGAAATCGCATTGGATCTTCTGGAAAATACATCTGTAAAAGAATTAAATGTATTTGGAGATGATATCGATACAATTTGGGAAGAATTTAAAAACCTTTTCAGGATTATAGAAGCGGCTGGCGGATTGGTAAATAATAGCAAGGGAGAGATTCTTTTTATCAAAAGACTCGGAAAATGGGATCTTCCCAAAGGTAAAATGGAAAAAGGAGAATCCAGAGAGGAATCTGCTGTAAGGGAAATTGAAGAGGAAACGGGACTAAAGGATGTTGAATTACTGGAATTCATTAATACAACCTACCATATCTATGTAGAAAGAAATGGTGATAAGATCCTGAAGTGTACCCATTGGTTTGAAATGAGCTTTGATGGAGAAGATACCTCAAAGCCGCAGATCGAAGAAGGCATCACTGAAGTAGCCTGGAAAAACGCTTCTCAGATAGAAAATGAAGTTTTTCCAAACACCTTCAAAAACATTCAGCTGATTGTTAAAGAATTTCGGAATAGCAAGACTAAATAAAGTCTGCTGCCTTTTCCAGAGAAATGCCTCTTGATGCTTTTAATAGAATATTTTTTGATTGAATTCCATTTAGTTTTAAATATTCTATTAGCTCTTGGGTATTATTAAAAGATAATGTTACACTATTTACTTTCTTAAAGTTTCCACCTACTGTAATAATTTCATCAAAGCCTAGTTCCAATGCTTGTTTTAAAATATTCTGATGTTCGGCTTCACTCTCCACTCCTAATTCAAGCATATCTCCAATAATAATGGTTTTACTTCCTTCAAAAGTTACAAAGTTATGTAAGGAAGCTGTCATTGAACTCGGATTGGCATTATAAGTATCCAAAACCAATGTTCGCCCCTCCTTCTTTACAATCTGAGAACGCATATTAGTAGGCGTATAATTTTCAATAGCATGTTTTATTATTTCGATATCAATTCCAAAATGAAGTCCAAAACTTACTGCTGCACAAAGGTTCGTAAAATTATAATTTCCAGTAAGTTTAGATAGAGCTTTTGTATTTTGATAAGACAGCCCAACACAATGATCTTCAGAATAAGCTTCAAAATAATAATCTGAAGTTGGTTTTCCAAAAGTTATTTTCGGTTCATAGCTTTCACTTTTACTCACCTGAATGTCATCATTCTCATTAATGATGATCGTCTTATTAGATTCTTTTAAGTAATCATATAATTCAGACTTTCCTATAATAACACCTTCGAAACCTCCGAAACCTTCTAAATGAGCCTTTCCGAAATTTGTGATATAACCATAATTAGGTTTTGATATAGAACACAGAAGTTCAATTTCCTTTTTGTGATTAGCACCCATTTCTATAACAGCCATCTCATGATCTGGCTTAATTGATAAAATCGTCAATGGAACTCCGATATGATTATTCAGGTTACCATAGGTATACTGAACATTATACTTTTCAGACAGAACAGCATGGATCAACTCTTTTGTAGTCGTCTTACCGTTACTTCCTGTAAGCCCTATAATAGGTATATTTAACTGATCTCTATGATGTATAGCTAAAGCCTGTAGAAATTCTAATGTTGAAGGAACATAGAAAATATTTTTACCAATATCTTCGAAATCCTTAAGCTCAACAATAGCAGCCAGCGCTCCCATGGAAATAGCTTTTTCCGCTAACGTCGCTGCGTTGAAGTTCTCTCCCGAAAAAGCAAAGAAAATATCATTATTTTCTACTTTCCTACTATCAATCGTAACTTTATTGGCCTTCAAAAATAAAGGATAAAACTGTGCTGTATTCATAGTTCAAAAATAAAAAAACCTTCCAGTATTTAGGAAGGTTTTTTATATTATTTTTTTGATAAATATTATCTTCTAGTTCTACTCTTGTCAGCTGCTCTAGCATCTTGAGCAACACGGAATCCAATCCATCCAAAAGCTCTATTTTGATCTTTATATCTTCTTTGTCCCGGATCCAGCCAATAAGCTGTATCTTGCCAAGAACCTCCTTTAATTACTCTGATATCATTAGACATTGCAGATGTTCTGTCTTTAGTATCCTTCTGCATAATTACTTTTCCAGATCCGTCTACAATAAATCTCTGTTTTGGAGAATTATACATATCATAAGCTGTTGCAGAGTCTCCCGCTTTATAATAATCTAAAGAAGATTGTCTGTCACCATCTCTGTAGTTTCTGTAATCAGCGATAGTTTGTTTTTCAAACTGTCCTGGTAAACTTTTATATACTAATCTACCATCAGCTAAAGTATCATATTTTATTGAACCTTCATCTACCATTTTGTAAGTCCCGTCTCCGTTCTTTACAACAGCCTGAGGCATATTTCCTCTGTAGTAGTTGAAGTCACTGAAATCTTCGTCAATAACTGGTCTGTAAACATCGGCAACCCATTCAGATACGTTTCCATACATCCCATATACCCCAAGGTCATTAGATGGATATTGTCTAACATCTGAAGTTCTTGCTGAACCATCATTTTTCCAGCCTGCAATACCTGAATAATCACCTCTACCCATTTTGAAGTTCTCAAGGAACATCCCTCTGTCTCTTCCTTTAGTACCTCTCAATCTTTCGATTTCCGGTTTTTTACCTAGGTATTGGTTATATTCTCTATTTTTAGCCATACCAAGTGCTGCATATTCCCATTCAACTTCTGTAGGAAGTCTGAATTTCTGAACCATTGCAGAGTTTGGAGCTCTATTAGCAGAAAGCAATCTTTGGTTTGTTGTTTTTAAACCTGATTTTTGCTGCATTCTCTGTTCATTGATATACCCTTGCATTTCAGGATCATTCGCTTTGAATTTATCCATGTTAAATGCAGTTCCACCTTGATTATTGGATTCATTGATATACAAATCTTTAGCAATGATTCCTGCAGACATTAATGCTTTTTCATTAGCTCTGTCAGTTAACCACTCACAATATCTATTTGCTTGAGTCCAAGAAACACCTACTACCGGATAGTAATCAAATTCAGGAGAACGGAAATACGTCTCGTTGTAATCATTTCTAGATAGTTTGTTATCCCATAATAAGGTATCTGGTAAAGCACCATTATAGATTTCCTTAAAACTTGGATCACTAGGTGGGAATACATACTTCAACCATGTCAGGTATTCGCGGTATTCATAGTTAGTAATCTCTGTTTCACCGATAAAGAACGAACTTACCTGCATTCTGCGAGGTGAGTTATTCCAATCGTGCATTACATCATCTTTCACTAATCCCATTGTAAAAGTTCCACCTTCTACATATACCATCCCCGGCCAACCTTTCTGTTTTTGTTGCTTTCCTGCAAAAAACCAACCTTGTTTTTCGTTTGGCTTCCAACCCGTCTTACTGATAAATTTTTTAGTACCTCCACCTTTGTTGGTACCTGATCCACCACAACTGGTTAATGCAAGTGTAGAACTTAATGCTATTAATGAAAACAACTTTAGTTTTTTCATAGTCGATATAAATATTTTCAAAGTACAAAGAAAAAATAAATTATTCAATAAATCAAGTAAACATTTGATTTTTTTGAAAAACGTTAACAAATTAATTTTATTGTATCGCAATTTAATTATAAAATTTTCATTTATTTTGTAATTTAGAAATTTCAAAAACAAACATGAAACAATTAACTACGTTTTTACTCTTATTGACTTTTGTATCAACGCTTTATGCTCAAAAAATCAACATCGAATGGGATGGATCAAAAATTCAAGATTTTGGCGATACAAAAATCAATCTCCCTAATTTTAAAAATACAGGTTTTTCGTATGGCCAAAATAACATTTTTATAACAACCAAACAAAAAATAGGAGAAAAGCAGTTAAAGATTTCTAATTTAGTTTGGGAAACCGTTTCAAATAGAGATTTGTTTGAATTGGGTAAAAACGGAATCCCAGATTATGACATTACAAATGTTTCTTACTACTATTTTGAAGGGGAACAATATGCCGGTGTGAATGTCGGTTTATTTAAAAATGTAAAAGGGAGAATCCAGAGGCTTTCATCATTTGAAATTTCAGAAGGCAGTGCTTCGAACCAAATTATGAGTGCTGCTAAGGTTGGTACAAATAACAACCCTTTGTCGAGTGGTACTTTTTATAAAATTAAAGTTGACAAATCAGGTATTTTTAAAATCACGACACAGTTTTTAAGGGATAATGGCATTAATCCTTCATCTATAAATCCAAGAAATTTCAGAATCTATGGCAATGGAGGAATTATGCTTCCAGAATTTAATCAGGATGTAAAATATAGCGCTTTACAGGAAAATGCAATACAGGTAGTAGGAGAAAGTGATGGCACTTGGAATGATGAAGATTATGCATTGTTCTATGCTCAAGGTCCAAACGGATATAACCTTTACAATAAATCAAACGGTAATGGTATAAAAAGAGCTGATGAACGAAATGACAGAAGTGAGAATACAAAAAATATTTATGATGATTTTTCTTATTATTTTATCAACTTTGATAAAGGAGAAGGAAAAAGAGTTCAGCCTATAGATGCTAATCTTCCGGCAGCTTTAATTACGCGATTTGATAATTATCAGGTTATTAATAATGACCAAAAAAATATCATGAAAGTAGGAAGAGTATGGACTGAAGAAGCACCTTTCACTACTGACAAGACCGTTACGTTCAACCTCGCCTCGCCTATTCAGGGTGCAGATAATATAAAATACCGAACAAAGATAATAGGGTATAAAACTCAGGGTAACAGTATTTCTTTTGATATCAACAATCAAAATGCGCAAACCTACTCAACCATTCCAACAGATCTGGATTATATACCATTTGTTTATACTGGGGACATCACTAATTTAAGTGGCAATCAGATCTCCTTTAATTACAAACCCAGCATTACGACCAATCCTAATGGATTATTTTACTTTGATTATGTAGAAGTACAATATAAAGAAGACCTAAAATATAATGGTTCCCAAATGAACTTTAGAGATTTCTCTCTTACCACAGGAACTAATACCAATTACGGCTTTAGCGTAAACAATGTTTCAGGATTGGAGCAAATTTGGGATGTTACGGATATTACCAATGCAAACAGAAGGGTAAACAAAGCAGCGGGTAGCGCGAATTTTAACTTTGGATATGTTACTGCTGATGTAAATTTCAACAACGAGTTTGTAGCCTTCAAAGCAGATGCTGCATACTCACCTCAATTTGTAGAGAGGATTGGAAATCAAAATCTCTCTGGATTACAAAATGTAGATTATTTGATAATTACGGTTCCGGAAATGATGTCACAGGCTCAAAGGTTAGCCAGCTATCATCAAACCAAGAATAATTTTAATGTTCAAATCGTAGATGCTAATAAAATCTATAATGAATTTGGTAGCGGAAGCAGAGATCTTACGGCCATCCGTGATTTTGTAACTAAATTAAATACTCCATCAGGAGCTTTAAAATATGTTTTTATTTTAGGAGATACTTCATATGATTATAAAAACAGGGTTCCTAATAATTCTAATGTCGTGTCAAGTTATCAAAGTGAGCAGTCTTCAGAATTCATTACCTCTTATGTAACTGATGATTATATTGTCATGACAAAACCTCAGACGTCGGCATCTATTCCAAGTAACCTTCCGGATCTTCCAGTAGGAAGAATTCCAGCGGCTAACATTACGGAAGCAACAGTTATGATAGATAAAACCCTTGCTTATTACAATTCATTACCAGGCCAATCCAGTCCATTTGGAGAATGGCGTATGAAACTTGATTTTGTTGTTGATGATGATACTGATAATGGGAGTCCGTTTCATAATGTAATGAACAGTACCTTAGAAACTATTTTTGAACAGGCTGGATCAAATAATCTTAAAGAATATAATGTAAGAAAACTGTATTTAGATGCCTTTCAGGCTCAAAGTACAGCGGGGGGGCGTAGATATCCACAAGTAAACCAGGCAATCTCCAACGATATTGGAAATACCATGTATCTCTTTTATTTCGGACATGGAGGGATCAGTGGCTGGGCCCAGGAAAGAGTTTTAACTCTGGATGAAATCAACAATGCCAATAACTTTTCGAATGTATACAGTAGATTTCCATTTGTATCCACAATAACGTGTGAATTTACATTATGGGATGAACCGGAAACATTTTCTGCCGGAGAACGTTTCCTTAAAATGAAACAAGGAGGCCCTGCAGCTATGATCACATCAAGCCGTGCTATCGGTGTAGATTATGGCCGTGATTTTACAAACCTATATACTCAGGATATTTTCAAATTAGTAAATGATGATTTTGAAACATTAGGACTGGCACATTTAAATGCTAAAAAACAAAAAGGTCCACAAACTGATCATTTAAAAGTAAATCTTCTTGGTGATCCCGCTATGAAATTAAGCAGGCCCAAAAGATTATTAGTTATTGATAATATTGACACCCCTGTACCAGGGCTGATCAGAGGATTAGATTTTGTAAAAGTGAAAGGACATATCAATAATGCAAATGGAACAGTTAACACTACATTCAACGGAAGAGTTGTAATTAACATTTTTGATAAAAGATTAAATAAAAAAACTTTAAATAACAGTGGAGCCTTAGATCCGATATTAAACTATACAGAAGAAGGAAGTGCTATTGTAAAAGCATCAGGAATGGCTGTAAACGGAGTTTTCAATGTCGAGTTTTATGTTCCAAAAGATATCAATTATGCAGTAGGTGAAGGAAGGATATTAGGATATGCCGATAATAAATCTACTGATGTCTTCAACAACCAGTCTGTGCAGGTTGGAGATGTTAATCCAAACGGAATTAATGATAGTGAGCCGCCAAAAGTAAAATTGTATATGAACAACACCAATTTTGCAGATGGAGGAATTACAGATCAAAATCCGATGTTGCTAGCTTGTGTAACTGATGATACAGGAATAAATTCTACAGGTGCTGGTATCGGTCATGATATTACTGTATATTTGGACGGACAAATTATTAACACTATCGTATTAAATGATTTTTACGCTTCGGGAGAAGGAAACGGATGTCTGAGCCCGAGTCTTGCAGATTACCAAAAAGGAAATGTAACCTACCCTTTCAGGAATTTAGCAGTAGGTCAACATCAATTATCATTTAAAGTTTGGGATATAAACAATAATTCTACGTCTGCAACGTTAAACTTTGAAGTTAAGGATGAGGCCGATCAGCATCTGGTAATTAACAGACCGCTTAACTGGCCAAATCCATTTACCAACAAAACCTATGTTCAATTTGAACATAATTGCGATGATATATTAAATGTAAATGTTCAAATCTATACAATAACAGGAAAATTAGTAAGAACATTATCTCAAGCAGTAGTTGCAGAACCCTTCTTACAGGGCTTTAGAACGCCAAGACAAGCAATTGAATGGGACGGAAGAGATGATTTTGGTTCAACTGTTGGGAAGGGAACGTATATTTTTAAGATATTTGCAAAAAGTCAAAATCAAGAAAAATGCAAAGGAAGTGCTACAGCTGTAGAAAAAATGGTACTTTTGAAGTAAAATAAAAGAAGTATAAATAACAATATTAATAAAAAACTGATAATATATAAAAGACAACATATGAATTTAACTACTAAACTGCTTTTAGGAATTGGTTTTACTGCTGGTTTTTTAGGCTATTCGCAAGATCTGAGTAAGGTAGGACCTGTATTAACCGGAGCTCCATTTCTAAGAATTGCGCCAGATGCGAGATCTGGAGGTATGGGTGATCAAGGTGTCGTTACCTCTCCGGATGCATTTTCTCAATTCTGGAATGCAGCGAAATACCCTTTTAGCAGAACTAGTTCTTCCGTAGGCCTTAACTACACCCCATACATGGGAAAACTGACTAATGATGTATTCTTATTATATGGAGCATTCCATAAATTTTTAGGTCAGGATGAAAGATCTACGATCTCGGCAAGTATTTATTACTTCAATATGGGTCAGGTGGATTTAACTCAATTAGTAGGTACTGAGGTAGCTTCTATGGGAACATCAAAACCTAATGAATTCTCTATTGATGTTGCCTACGCACTAAAACTTTCAGATTCTTATTCCATGGCTGTAACTGGTAGATTTATTCGTTCAGATTTAGCCGGAGGTTTCAATACAGATACTACTCTTAAGCCTGCAAACTCTTTTGCAGTAGACGTTTCAGGATACTATACTTCTCCAAGATTTTCAAGTTTCGGAGGTTATGATGGTAAATTGAATGCAGGTTTCACAATTCAGAACCTAGGTCCTAAACTGGACTATACAGGAAATGAAGAATCCAGATCTTATCTTCCTACTATGGCAAGATTAGGGGTTGGATATGATATGTATTTAGATGATGCCAATAAAATAGGATTAAGCGTAGAAGGTTCTAAGATCTTGGTTCCAGGTTCTGAATTTGTAGGAATGGATCCAAATACAAGACAGCCGATGTATGCTGTACCAAACGTAGGTCCAATTGCAGGTATCGGAAAATCTTTCAAAAATAAAAACAGCATTATGTATAGTGGTGCTTTAGAATATTCATATGATAATGCTTTTGCAGTAAGAACCGGATATTTCCGTGAAAGCGAAGAACAGGGAGCCAGACAATTTGCAACTGCAGGTGTTGGTTTGAAATACCGTTCTTTTGGACTTGACATCTCTTACTTAATCAATATGTCTAAAATTAATACAGCTTTAGATAATACACTTCGTTTCGGTTTAACCTGGAATATCGGAGATGAAACTTCTAATGTTGATTATTAAAAAAATATAATACATAAGTTTACAAAAGTCTCATATTTATGAGGCTTTTTTGTTTTCCAATAATTATTTTTGTAAAATGAACTATTCAGCGGAGCTAAAAAAATTTGTAACCAGTCAATATGTATATTCTGCCATCAGAATTACATTAGCCACTGTATTGCCTTGTTTAGTTCTTGCCCACTTCGGAATTTTAAAGGAATATTTCCTTTTTCCTCTTGGAACCAGCTTCGTAGCCCTTACTGATCAACCCGGACCTTTTATAAGAAGAAGAAATGCATTAACATTTGCTATTTTCTGTTTTGTACTCGTATCCCTTATTGCAAGTTTAGTGATGCATATAAAAGTTCTCGTTATCCTGGAGATCATTGTATTTGCAATGTTTTTCTCATTAATAGGAGTTTATGGACAGAGGCTGGCTGCCGTTGGTTCATTATCTTTGGTGGTGTTAGCTATCTTTATTGATGGACATCTCACGGGAAGTAATATTTTTAAAAGCCTTCTTATTTTTGCTTCGGGATGTATCTGGTTCTTACTGATATTCCTTATTGTTACTACCATACAACCCTATAAACTTGCCAGCCAGATGATTGGTGAAAACTATCTTCAACTGGCTGAGTTCTTAAAAATTAAGGCTAATTATTATCAGAAGAATCCCGATTTTGATAAACTTACAACACAGGTCATTGCTAAACAGATCGGAATTAAAAATCTTCAGGAAGAAACCAGAGAAACCGTTTTTAAAACCAGGACTATCGTTAATGAATCTACGACCACTAGTCGATTGCTAATGCTGATGTTCCTGAACTCAATGGACCTTCATGAAAAATTAATGACTTCTGAAAGTGACTATCAAAAGCTTCAGCAAAGTTTTGAAGACAGCATGATCCTGGTTAATATCCATGATTATCTCAATCTCCTTTCTGAAGAAATCACCAATATCGGAATCTCTCTTCAGCTTGGTACAAGAGCAAAGCCCATCTTTGATCTCGATATCGAATTAAAAAAACTGAATACCTTATATTTTGAGCTTAGAAATAAGCAGATCACACCAGGGAATCTTGAAAACTTTATGATCTTGCGTCAAATTCTAATGCGTATCAGTGAGATTACAAAAGAAATAAATGAGATCTATAAAGTCTTTTCGCAAGATGTAAAATTAGCAAAGAGTCTTTCAACCGGACTAGATTTAAAGAAATTTATGCCTAATGAAGAGAAACTTAATTTCAAGGTATTAAGAAATAATATTTCTCTTTCGTCGTCTCAGTTCAGGCATGCTATACGGATTACAACAGCTTTATTAATTGGTTATCTTTTTTCATTATTCCAATTTTTAGGGATTGGACATACCTATTGGATATTAATCACAATTACCGCAATATTAAAGCCCGCCTACTCTATCACAAAACAGCGGAACGGACTTCGTTTGTATGGAACGATCGTTGGTGCTACCATTGCTTATGTGATATTGCACTTCGTTCATATTAACGCCATATTATTTGCTACACTTTTGGTGAGTATGATCCTTTGTTTCAGTTTATTAAAAGGGAGATATTTCTGGGCTGTCCTATTTATGACGATCTACGTTTTTATGAGTTTCAACTTTTTAAGTCCCGGGAAAGTAGATGTCATTTTTAAAGACAGAATTGTAGATACTATGATTGCAGGTATCATAGCATTTCTGGTTTCTTATGTTGTTCTTCCTGTTTGGGA
The DNA here is from genome assembly GCF_018613715.1 of Chryseobacterium sp. ISL-6. GTDB lineage: Bacteria > Bacteroidota > Bacteroidia > Flavobacteriales > Weeksellaceae > Chryseobacterium > Chryseobacterium paludis. The sequence continues at coordinate 99,634 of NZ_JAGGPT010000003.1, forward strand.
ACACACTCAGAACCTTGATCTGATGAAGAAATCTGCTGAAAGCAACCTTATCTATTTTCAAAGTGTCATTTCCAAATTTTTACAGGAAGATTTTGATCTTGAAGATTATAAAGTAAAACGTAAAAATGCAATCATTTCACTGGCCAATCTTTCTGATAATTTCCAAAGGATGATCTCTGAACCAAAAAACCAGCAGAAGAAACTGGAGGTTGTCCATCAGTTTGTGGCAACTTCACATCTTATTACTGCTTATACGGCTTCCCTATCTCAGTATTCTAAGAATGAGGAGAAATATCCTGAAATAGATGCCGAAAGCTGGAGCCGGAAAATAGAATCAGAAATGCATCAGACTTCTGCACTTCTTAATGGAGAAGAAATTAACGAAGTACTGAAAATGGACAGTCGTCTTGAGCCAGAAGATTCTTCTATTGACGATCTGATGTTAAAAAGAAAAAGTGAGCTTGAAGAAAATGAACCATCAAACTTGAATGATCCGAATAAAATATCTCATCTTACAGAACTGAAAAATATTCATGATGTTCTGGAACTTATTTATGATGTTGCTAAAGAACAGAGAAAAGTTATAGAAAAATATAAAAACGAATCTAAAACTACTCCTCCACAATCGTAAAACAATAATCATCAAAAAACTCTACTTTGGCTTTGAATTCATCTGAAAACTGATCATCATATACCCTACAGCTTATTTTGTGAAGATTTTTTAATTCAAAAGGTTTTACTTCATAATTCTTTTTCAGAGACCAGTATTTTGAATGGTGTATTTTGTACATACTTTCTTTCACACTCCAGATAATCGTATAATAAGTATCCGCTATATCTTCCGGTATGAAACCTCTTTCATTTTCATAGGTAAACTTATCAATGACCCTCATTATTTTAGGATTAAATTTCTCAATATCAATTCCAATTTTATTTTTTGAAATTGCAATCGCAGCAAAAGGAAATGAATGGGTAATAGAAATTTCTGCATCTTTAGGAGAGAGAAAAGGTTCTCTTTCGTTGTATAGAATCTTTGAACTGGGCTTCAATCCCTTTAAAAGTTTACGGACCATTAAAACCTCCAGGAGTTTCTTAGGGTGATAATCCTTTACTTTCTCAGCATTTTCAGGCTCTAAAAGTTCATTAATGCATAATTCTTCACTCTCATCATATTTCCATACAAGAATTGTAGCGGTATCATCTGAAAAATCTCGGTAAAGGGGCATTGTTTTTTATTTCGTAAAAGTAATGCAAAGATAACGATTCTAGAATCTCGAAATCATCGGAAATCAAAATATTAGAGTTCAACTTTTTGCAACATAAAAAAGGCTCAATCTTCAGATTAAGCCTTTTTTTTATTTTGACTGGTGGTTAACATCATTTCGATGCTCAAGAATTTCTAAATTCTCATCAACAAAATAAGCACTTCCAAATCCATTAACATAAGAACCTTTAACAGGATGTAAAGCGATAAGAATAAAATCTTTCATTTCGGAAATAACATCAACCACTTTTCCATGATTTTCTTTTAAATTGGCAACAACAGTATTCCACGTATCAGAATCTCTTTCTATTTGAGAAGTTGTTGCTTCAAGTGTTAAACGTTCACGGGCATAAATTTGTTTTGTTGCAGATTCATCTTCAATAAACATCATTGATGTTTTTCTTCCTTCAGCAAGATTTTTAGTATGTCTCGCCATAAAAGATACAAGAATATAGAATGTATTTTCCACCTGTATAAAAGGGGCATAGCTGGAATTAGGATTTCCCTCCGCATCTACAGTCGCTAAAATTACACTTTTAGTATTTGCTATCAATTCTTTCACTTTCGGAGTCAGAGGTTTTGCTTTTTTCTGAGCTTCATCCTGCGTATTTGTATGATTCATTGTATAAATTTATTTAAGCAAAAATAGGTTATTTAGAATAAATAAAGATAATTTAAAACTATGTATAATCTCATCAATCGAACTTGATCAGTTGTTTTTATATCTTAATTATTAATTGTAATTTTGCAGTTCGTTATCAATTGAATTTAAACTTATTCATTAACATATGAGTACTACAACACAATACATTCCTTATAAAGTTAAGGATATTTCTCTAGCAGAATGGGGAAGAAAAGAAATTACTCTTGCTGAGGCAGAAATGCCTGGTTTGATGTCTATTCGTGAAGAATACGGACCATCTCAACCTTTAAAAGGAGCAAGAATTGCAGGATGTCTTCATATGACAATCCAGACCGCTGTGCTTATCGAAACTCTTGTAGCTTTAGGTGCTGAAGTTACTTGGTCTTCATGTAATATTTTCTCTACACAAGATCATGCTGCTGCTGCTATTGCTGCTGCAGGAATTCCCGTTTATGCTTGGAAAGGTTTAAACGAAGAAGAATTCGACTGGTGTATTGAGCAGACTTTATTCTTTGGTGAAGATAGAAAGCCGTTAAATATGATTCTTGATGATGGTGGAGATTTAACAAACATGGTTTTTGATAAATACCCTGAATTCACAAAAGATATCAAAGGACTTTCTGAAGAAACAACAACAGGAGTACACAGATTATACGAAAGAATGAAAGCGGGAACTTTAGTAATGCCTGCAATCAATGTAAACGATTCCGTTACTAAATCTAAATTCGACAACAAATACGGATGTAAAGAATCTGCAGTAGATGCTGTAAGAAGAGCTACAGACCTTATGTTGGCTGGAAAAAGAGTTGTAGTTTGTGGCTATGGAGACGTAGGTAAAGGTACTGCTGCATCTTTCAGAGGCGCTGGTTCTATCGTTACTGTTACAGAGATCGATCCAATCTGTGCTTTACAGGCTGCAATGGACGGTTACGAAGTTAAAAGATTAGATACTGTTGTAGATAATGCAGATATCATCATCACAACGACTGGTAACTTTAACATTGTAAGAGGAGAGCATTTCCTTAAAATGAAGGATAAAGCTGTAGTTTGTAACATCGGTCACTTCGATAATGAAATCGATATGGCTTGGTTAAACAAAAACTATGGTCATACTAAATCAGAAGTTAAGCCACAGGTTGACATCTATACTTTAGAAGGTGGTAAAGAAATTATCATCCTTGCGGAAGGTAGATTGGTAAACTTAGGATGTGCTACAGGACACCCAAGTTTTGTAATGTCAAATTCTTTCTCTAACCAGACTTTAGCTCAAATCGAACTTTGGACTAACTCTGCAGCATATGGAAATGAAGTATATATGTTACCAAAACATTTAGACGAAAAAGTAGCTGCTTTACACCTTAAAAAACTAAGTGTAGAATTAGAAACTCTTTCTCCGGAACAGGCCGAATACATCGGTGTTGACGTAAAAGGGCCGTTCAAACCGGAATATTACAGATACTAAAATGTGATCCTGAATTTTACAAAGGATTTCAAAATAATAGAAACTCTCCATTTTTGGAGAGTTTTTCTTTTTAGAAGCTATTTCCCGCTATTTGCTCATACTCCTCGCTCTAATGCTTAATCCATTCCTGCTGTGGGGTAACCGCTTCTATCGGGGCTAATAATTATTACTTTTCAACCATAAAAAGGAATGTTTAAGGGTAATTAAAAAAAGTATATATTTGGCTCCCTAAACAAAACATTATAATTAATGAAAAAACAAAAAGTATCAAATGCATTCGTTGCAGCGTCATGGATAGCATTAGGAGCAGGAATGGTAGGCTTTATCGTAGGTCTTGCAAGAGCCGAAATGTTGCTTAATGAAAAAGGATATTATTTTACGATCCTTTTATATGGTCTATTCGCAGTAGTTTCTTTGCAGAAAGCCGTTCGTGATAAATTAGAAAATATCCCTGTAACGGATATCTATTATGGAATCTGTTGGTTTGCAACTTTATCTTCTATTGTATTATTAGCTATAGGCCTCTGGAACGCAACCATCCTTCCGAGTGAAAAAGGATTTTATGCTTTTGCATTCTTACTTGCCCTTTTCGGAGCTATTACCGTTCAGAAAAATACAAGAGATAATATGCTTCAGGAATAACGAACTCATCACATTTCAAAATCCGGATATTTTACCATTCAGGCTATAAAAGGCAAAAAAGAATAAAATAAATCAATTACAACAATAAACTCTTCAAAAATTTGGAGAGTTTTCTATTTTTATTATCTTTATTTCACAAAATATTGATATGTATAAAAGATTTTTACTCCTTATCCTTTTTTATTTTCAAATTACAAATGCTCAAAATGAATTTATTACAATCTGGAAGCCTAATGCTCCCGCCATTGTTCCCGATATAGACTTTATTGCTCCCCATCCTGCAGGCAACAATCAAATATGGTTTCCGGGAATTGGAGAAAACTACACCATCAGCTGGGAGGAAGTGGGTTACCCGCAACACAATGGAACCATTTCTAATGTGACCTCCACAAATCAGGTTTTCATTGATTTCGGAACAGCCTTAAATCCCAATCTTGCAGATGCTACCTATAAAGTAAAAGCAAGTAATGGAAATGGTATTTTTAAACAAATCAGATTTAGTGACCCTGAAATCTTAAACTTTCCGTCGGCATATCTTAGTATTTCCTGGCATAGTGTAGGAAGTATCGATAAAATCACAGAAATTGCTCAGTGGGGAAACATTAATTGGGTTTCAATGAATAATGCTTTTAGTAATTGCAGAAGGCTTCAGGTTACAGCAACCGATGTTCCGGATCTATCCAACGTAAATGATGTATCATTTATGTTTTATGGAAATTCAGATTTTAAGGGCCATCCTTCAATGACTACATGGGATACATCTGGTGTTCAAAAATTCACCTATATATTTGGCCACATTTCTTTTATTCCCGCTACCGCAGCAGTTGATACCTTTAACCTTCCAGTTGGCTCATGGGATATGTCTTCTGCAGAAGATATCAGTTATATGTTTTTCCACAGAAGATCATTTAATCAAAATTTAAACAGCTGGAATACCTCAAATGTCACAACAATGGCTCATACATTTGAAAATTGTTTCACTTTCAATCAACCTCTTGATAATTGGAATACTTCAAAGGTTACCGATATGGCTTATCTATTTCATTTTATTCCAGAATTTAATCAGCCAATTGGCAATTGGGATACTTCAAGTGTTACCAATTTTAGCCACATATTTCATCATTGTACCGCTTTCAACCAACCCCTTAATAACTGGAATACGAGTAAAGGAACCTCAATGGATATGTTATTTTCAGGTGCTTCCACATTTAATCAGCCCTTAGATACCTGGAAAACCAGCTTAGTAGGAACGATGCTTGCCATGTTTGATGGTGCTACAAATTTTGATCAATCTTTACAGACATGGGATCTAAGCTCTTTAACTCTGGGAATGCAGATATTAGCAAATTCAGGATTAAAATGCGAAAATTACAGCAATACGCTTATAGGCTGGGCAAATAATCCTAGCACCCCGAACAATATTAATTTAGCCTCTACAGCACCTTTAATCTATTCACCAGATGTAATTCCTTACAGAAACATGCTCATTAATAAAGGCTGGGTTTTCAACGGTGATACTCCCGGATCGGAATGCAGAGTATTGGGTGTTTCAGCAAATAATCTCAACAACCCCTCTATCTATCCGAATCCGGCAACAGACTTTATTTATATCAAAAACATGAAAGGTTTTGATACTTACAAAATCTTTGATAAAAGTGGAAGAATTGTGCTTCAAAATCTGCTACGTGAGGAGAAAATAAATATCGCTTCTTTAATTAAAGGAAATTACATACTACACATCATTTCAAAAGATAAAATACAGTCTTTTAAATTTATTAAGAAATAATAATCCAATCCATCAATATGTATAAAAAGATTTTAGTTTTAAGCTTATTCTTCTTTCTAGGTCACATCATAAAGGCACAGGACGAATTTACCACCATATGGCAACCTAACATGCCAAATACAACACCATTTATTAATATCGATGCTCCTTATCCTGCAGGTCAAAATCAAATTTGGTTTCCAGGGATCGGTGAAAATTATACCATAAGCTGGGAAGAAGTAGGATATCCACAGCACAATGGTGTCATGAACAATGTAACCTCCGTAAAACAGGTACTCATTGACTTTGGAAATTCATTAAATTCTGATATCGCCAGCGCCACTTATCGCGTAAAAGTAAGTGATGGAAATGGTACTTTTAAGCAAATCAGATTTGGTGAATGTCAAATTATAAATGTGACAGATTCTTACGTTCTTATATGGAATATGTTTGGCAGCTCAGATAAAATTACAGAAATAGAAAAATGGGGAAATATTTCATGGACTTCTATGAATAGTGCATTTGTACATTGCAGATTACTGCAGCTTACTGCTCCCGATAGTCCAAACCTTAATAATGTAACGGATGTCTCATTCATGTTCTATAATGCCCATAATTTCTTAGGAGCAAGTTCTATGCAAAATTGGGATACTTCAGGTATTGAAAATTTTAAATTCATGTTTGCAAGAATGAATGACTACCCTCAGGCAATAGACCTCTTTAATTCTCCTTATTTAAATTCCTGGAATATGTCTTCAGCTAAAAACCTGAACAATATGTTTTCGGGAAGAAATGCATTTAATCAATCTCTAAATAATTGGGATACCTCTAAAGTAGAAGATATGGGCTGGATGTTTGCAGCATGTGTGAACTTCAATCAGCGATTAGATAGCTGGAACACTTCAAAGGTAAAAGATATGTCCTTTATGTTTCATTACATTCCGGTTTTTAATCAGGATATAGGCGGATGGAATACCTCAGCGGTAACTACTATGACCCATATGTTTCACGGATGCCTTGTCTTCAATCAGCCTCTTAACTGGAATACTTCACTGGTTACCAAAACTGATTTTATGTTTAATGGCTCTACTCTGTTTAATCAATCTTTGGGAAACTGGAATCTCAGCTCCCTATCTGAAGCTTCAGGAATGCTCACTAATACGGGACTCAGTTGTGACAATTACAGTAAGACTCTTTCCGGTTGGGCAGACAATCCTACTACTCCAAATAATATACCTCTCTCTTCAGTAGCTCCACTACAGTATGCCTCCAATGCCGTTGGTAAAAGAAATATTCTGATCGGTAAGGGTTGGAGCATGTCGGGAGATACAGCAGGCAACTGTTTATTATCAGTCTCTGATGTTCACACAGATGTTCAGAATTCATCCATATATCCTAATCCTGCGGAAGACAATCTGCATATCAGACATGTACACGACACCAAAAGCTATAAAATAATAGATACAAGTGGCAGACTGGTACAACAGAATGTTCTTAATACAGATATGATCAACGTGAGTTCCTTAACAAAAGGAAATTATATACTACAGATTACTACGAAAAATAAAACGGAATCGTTTAAGTTTATTAAAAAATAACATAAAGCCTCACTAATTAAGTGAGGCCTTTTTATTTAAATAATTTTTACTTATCGTATTGATTAGGATGCTGAGCTTTAATATCATCTACTGTTCCTAAAACTTTATCTTTTAAAGAATCTTGATATTGTTGTAGCCTTTGGGCAACCTGTTCATCGCCACTACCTAAAATTTTAGCAGCTAGAATCCCTGCATTTAAAGCACCGTTTAGTGCTACAGTAGCGACAGGAATTCCACCTGGCATTTGAAGAATTGACAATACGGAATCCCATCCGTCAATTGAATTGCTGGAAAGAATAGGAACTCCGATTACAGGAAGCGTAGTGCAGCTCGCAACCATTCCGGGAAGATGAGCAGCTCCTCCAGCTCCGGCTATTATTACTTTTAGTCCTCTTTCTTTTGCTGTTTTAGCATAATCGAACATTCTTTCCGGTGTTCTGTGAGCCGAAACCACTGTAAGCTCATAAGGAATATTGAGGCTTTTCAGAAAATTTGCCGCTTGTTCCATGATCGGCAAGTCGCTTTGACTTCCCATAATAATTCCTACCATCTTCAATTTTATTAGATTTTCAAAGATAAAAATTAAAATCTGTTTTTTAAAATTACAGCTGCCATGAAATCCAAACTGCTTCCTAATTGTTATTCTGGCGAAATAAAGAGGGTGACATCCCATTTGATTTTTTAAAGAATCTATTAAGATGACTCTTATCTGTAAAACCAAATTCATCTGCTATCTCATTAATCCTCATATCACTGTATTTCAACCGATTTTCAATGAGTTTCATTCTATACTGAGCAATATATTCAGTGAATGCTTTTCCAGTCTGATTTTTAAAGTAACGTCCAACATAAGTAACGGATATTCCAAAAACTTTACTGATATTATCAGCAGATAGCTTTTCAGGATGATAAATATTTTCATGGACATATTGAATAATATGAGCAGCTTTGTCATCTGTTTTTTCACCAACCTTAAGATTTGTTTTCTGCAAAAGGTTACGGGAAACAATAACCAAAACGGAATGTACCAATAAATGGGTTACTTCACGTTCATAAATTCTCATCCCATCCTTTTCGAGCAACAGACTTTGCATAATATGTTTTATCAAAAGGTTATCTCCTTTATGGTCAATAATACAACCCTGAAAACCATTTGCATTAAAAAAACGTTGTTCAATTTGCTGTAAAAAAGAAGAAGCCAACTGATTCGTACTAAAAAAAATACGATTAAACCTGATAAAAAACAATTGTGTTTTTGCTTTAAATCTAAAATAGTGGACATCATCCGGCATTAACAAGAAAAGATCTCCTTCCTTATAAGAAAACTTATTTCCATTAATGTTCTGAGTTCCGGTTCCTGACACAATATAAACCAGTTCAAAGAAACTAACCCCGTGCTCTCCTCTGGGGCAAGTATCCATTGGTTCTTTTAAATCAAGTTCAAAAGGTTCATTCAGATAATCTTTCTTCACAGCAACAATATACTCTTTAATGATGTAAAAATACAACATTTTAACCATATGAATTTTTCAACTTTGTATTATAATTAAATGATAATAACGAACAAAAAATCAACATTAAAAAATGAAAGCACAAGTATTAGAACAATTTGGAAAACCTTTGGTATTAAAAGAAATAAACAAACCGGAACCAAAAGACCATGAAGTTTTAGTTAAAATAAAAGCGAGTGGGCTTAACCCCTTAGATGTTAAAATAAAAAATGGACAGGCTGCTCATGCTGAAGCTGCCCTACCTATGATATTAAGCTTGGATATGGCCGGTGTTGTAGAGGAAGTAGGAAAAGATGTTCACAATTTTAAAGTAGGTGATGAGGTATTTGGTTTGGTAGGAGGGGTCTCGGATCTTCAGGGAACTTTAGCTGAATATATTGCAGCAGATGCTGACTTGCTGGCATTAAAACCAAAAAATATTTCATTCTACGAAGCTGCAGCAACACCTTTGGTATTTATCACAGCCTGGGAAGCATTGGTAGATCAGATGAATATTCAACAGAACCAAACTGTTTTAATTCATGGCGGTAGTGGTGGTGTAGGCCATGTAGCCATACAAATTGCAAAAGCAAAAGGAGCAAAAGTATATACCACTGTTGCACCCTATCAGGTTGAATCAATAAAAAAATATGGTGCTGAATCCATTGATTACCAAAGTTTATCCGTAGAAGATTATGTAGAAACATATACCAATGGAGTTGGATTTGATGCTATTCTTGACACCGTTGGGGGCAATGTTCTTGAAAGTTCTTTTAAAGCTGTGAAAAGATATTCAGGGCACGTTGCAAGTATTTTAGGTTGGGGCAGTCAGAACCTCGCGCCACTTTCTTTCCGTAATGGAACTTATTCAGGAGTATTCTCTTTATACCCATTGTTATCCGGTAAAAGCAGAAAACACTTTGGAAAAATATTAAATGAAGCTGTTGAGCTTTTTGAACAAGAAAAACTAAAAATAATACTTCATCCAATCGCTTATACATTAGAAAACGCAAATGAAGCATATACCGATTTAGAAAATAAAAAAAACACAGGAAAATTGGTTATTGAAATTCATTAAATAGGGATTTCAATAAAAAAGATTAGCACGAAATTCAATTCAAAATAAATATCTTTGTGTTCCATTTCACATCTATATTTTGAAAGATTATAAACTCTTTTTTGCTATCGTTACAGTTGCTATTGTTTGGGGAACAACATTTTTGGCAATCCGGGTCGCCGTACAAACAATACCTGCCTGGTTCGTAGCAGGAATACGTCAGTTTTTAGCATCCCTTATCATGCTTTCGATCCTTCTTTACAGAAAAGAATTTAAATGGATAGGATGGAAAAATCTAAAATATCAGATTATTTTCTCTACATTAATGCTTGTGATTGCTAACGGGATGACCACTGTAGCTGAAGAAACGGTATCTAGCAGTCTTGCTTCATTAATAAGTGCCTCCTCTCCTATTCTTGTTTTTTTAGGCAGTGTCGCTATTGGCTTACAAAAGTTTAGCTTTAAAGCTTTTCTGGGTGTATTAATGTGTTTCGGCGGAATTCTTTTTATCTTTTGGGATGGTCTTAAAGATCTTGCTAATCCAGATTACAGAATGGGAATCCTCTTCCTGTTCTGTGCTATTTCCGGATGGGCCTCAGGTACTATTTTTACCAAGAAACTAAATATCCAAAGTGGAAATATTTCACTGAATCTCTTTTATCAGTTTGCCTTTGCCGGAATTATTCAGATTATTTTTGCTTTTTTATTTTCACAAGATTATAATTTTGGAAATTGGAGTATCAAAAGTATTTCAGCCATGCTTTATTTATCTGTTTTCGGTTCAGTAGCCGCATTTTTTGCTTTTCATTTTGCCCTTACCAGGGTTTCACCTGTTCAGGTTTCTATTCTGGCTTATTTTAATACGATCATCGCAATATTTTTAGGCTGGCTCATTCTTAATGAGAGTATTTCTTTTAAATTCATCATTGCTGCTGTTTTAATTATTTTCGGTGTCTTTATCATCAATTATAAACCCGAAATGTTTAAAAGACAAAAAATTCAGGATTCCTAAAGAATATTCCCCCAAGTCGAGACGTCTTTATTTTAGTTGACAAGAAAAGTATATCTTGAATTAGATTTTTATTTACAGTTCTTTTCAAGGGATATCTTTCTTTCGGGACTATCTATCGATTCCTATTCTCTCATGTATTATTGAGAAGATTTTCAATCAATTAACCTATATTGATAATATAATTTCAACCAGCTGACGCTATTATTTTTAGTTTATTTTCATTAAATTAGATTAGGTGAAAATCATGAATTTTGGCCTTTCATTTTATACCAACGAATCAATAATTAAACTAATTAAAAAACGGACCAGCCGAACACCGTATTTCAAAGTAGGCAACAAAAACACACTTAGATTATGCCCAATTTATTAAAATCATTTAGAAACTCAGTAAAACACTGGTATATCCCACTTATTTTAGGGATTCTTTTTATTGTCTGTGGAATTTATGTATTTTCATCTCCCGTTGAAACTTATTTAGCATTATCCGTTCTTTTCAGTGTATCGTTTATCGTCTCAGGAATTTCGGATATATTTTTCTCTCTTAATAACGCCAAATTTTTAAATGGATGGGGCTTATATCTGGTCACAGGGCTACTCTCCCTCATTATGGGAATCTATCTAGTTTCCTATCCTCATATTTCAATGAGCGTTCTTCCTTTTATAGTAGGATTTACCGTTATGTTCCGTTCTTTTCAGTTATTAGGAATTTCGTTTGACCTAAAAGATGCCCATGTCCTTAAATGGGGAAACCTGGCTATTTTTAGTATTTTAGGTATTATATTATCTTTTATGCTTTTGGCTAACCCTATATTCTCTGGTATCTCACTAGTTGTTTTAACTGGTTTATCTTTCATTTTTGTAGGAATTGCTTCCGTAATCCTAGCATTCAATTTGAAGAAAATAAAAGACTACCCCAGCAAACTCAGCAGTGAATTGAAGGAAAAAATAGAATCGCTTCAAAATGAAATTAATGACAGAATGAAATAAAGAAGCTTAAAATAAAAAAAGACTGCTTTTCGGCAGTCTTTTATCTTTATCGTTAAGCAATCACTTTTACCATTCCTTTTATCATTATCAACTTTTCCATCAGTTCTTCTTTCGAGTCAGCCAGCACATTAATGTGTCCCATTTTCCTTCCTGATTTGGTCTCTGTTTTTCCATAAAGATGAACATAGGTTTTTGGAAGCTTTAAAACCTCATCCATTCCTTCATAGATCACTTTTCCAGCATAACCTTCAGCTCCTACCAGATTGAGCATCCCACTATATCCAAAAGCATCCGTATCTGCTAAAGGTAAATTTTTAACCACCCGGTACATTTGTTCAAATTGTGAATTTGCATTTCCCTCCTGACTTTGATGTCCGGAATTATGTAATCTTGGTGCTGTTTCATTTACCCATACTTTGCCATCCTTATCTAAGAACAATTCTATAGCAAAAAGTCCTGGAGAATTAACAGCATTTAAAAATTTCTCAGTGATCAGATTAATCTGCCTTTCAATATCCTCGTTAAGAAAAACCGGGCAAATATTAAAATCTAACAGATTTAATTTCGGATCAGCAACCATCTCTGTAACCGGAAAAGTCTTGGTCTCTCCTTTTTCATTTCTGGCAACAATCACAGAAAGTTCTTTATCAATATCAACAAGACTTTCTATTACAGATGCCTCTTTCCATAAATGTTGATAATCTGCTTCTGTTTTAATGACCTGAACACCTTTTCCATCATAACCACCCGTATTCATTTTCTGAACAAAAGGTAATGACATCATAATTTTTTCATCACTATTCCATACCACCTGAAATTCGGGACTTGGAATATCGTGAGCTTTATAAAATTCCTTCTGAAGAATTTTCTGTTGAATGGTTTTAATGATTTTAGAATTCGGAACGACTTTTACCCCTTGGTTTTCAAGCTCTGCCAATGCCTCAGCATTTACATGTTCAATTTCTATTGTGACAACGTCTTTATCCTTACCAAAATTCAGGACTGTTTCATAATCATTGAAATCTCCCTGTGTAAAATTCGAAATATTGTGACAAGGTGCATCAGAAGCAGGATCCAGAGTATAAAAGTCATCGTCATAATTCAGTGCACTCTGTATCAACATTCTTCCGAGTTGTCCACCTCCTAAAATTCCTATTTTCATTCTATTTTAATTAGATATATTCAATTAAGTATTAATAATCGTTCACCATTTATAATGATAATAGTACGATACATATTCGTCTGTTTAAGACTTTGCAAAGATAAAAATTTTATATCCTACTACCTAAATTTTCACTTTATTCAAATATACTTTAAAATAAGAGGGCCGGCTTTTCAAGCCGGCCCTCTTATTAGGTTATACTTTATCTATTTTCAGATATCCCAGTCCCATTGGATTTTTCTGATCTTCCGTATCTGATTTCTCTAAAACAATAGAATATTTTTCTTTCATTTTTTGTGGAAGAATATCATTGACATTAAAAATATCATCAATATCTACTCCGTGCTTATCATCAACGTGGCTTACTGCACCTTCAAACCCCATTGTCTTATAAAACTCTGTATCTTTTACTCTTTTCACAATCTCCCCCATTGATCGTCCTACCATCAGGTGCTGCTCATGAAACTCTTCGAAAAAGCCTTTTTTATATCCACCCAGGTTTATAAAGTATAATTGATTTTCAGAAACAAAGTCTCTTTTTTCAACAATTTTCACTTCATATCCGTCTGCAAACTTCACTTCCTGATGACAGTCGATATGTATTTTACCATCAGCCTCTTTCCAGAAATCCTTCATATCCGGAACGAGGTCTTTTAAACTTTCTGCTATACCAAAGAATACATCGTGCTGTTCAATATTCCTTCCTGGAGGTGTAGCACCAAGGATAACATAGAATAATTTCATTTCCATTTTTTTATTCACACAAAAATACGTCAAATTTATCTTTTTGAAAGTTTGGCAGAAAACGGCAATAGTTTTATATTTGTATTCATGTCAGAAATCATTATTCTCTTTCTTGGAGCAATTTCGGCCGGCCTGTTAGGCTCGCTTACCGGTTTAGGAGGAGGAGTTATCATTATCCCTTTGTTGACACTGGGTTTCGGTGTTCCTATGCATTACGCAATCGGAGCTTCTTTAATATCTGTAGTCGGTACTTCCTCTGGAGCTGCTGTAGCTTTCGTTAAAGAAGGTTTTACCAATATGAGAATTGGAATGTTCCTTGAAATTGCCACTACGGCCGGAGCCATCGTTGGAGCTCTTGTTTCAGGAATTCTTAATCCCAATACCATCGGAATTATTTTCGCCAGTATCCTTCTGCTTACTGTAATTCTTAATATTAAAGGAAAACCTGATCATCAGGAACCTTTGATAAAAGGAAGCTTAGAAGATAAACTTAAGTTGTATGGAACTTTCCCCGATAAAGGGGTAATTAAAAATTATTCAGCGAGAAATACTATTCCTGGATTTTTTATGATGATGTTTGCCGGTGCAATGTCTGGGCTTTTAGGAATTGGTTCAGGTGCATTGAAAGTATTGGCAATGGATAATATGATGAAACTGCCTTTCAAAGTTTCAACTACGACCAGTAACTTTATGATTGGGGTAACTGCTGTAGCCAGTTCTTTAATTTATTTTCAGAGAGGTGAAATTATCCCTGTTATTGTAGCTCCTGTGTTAGTAGGTGTTGTAGTAGGAAGTTTTATAGGATCTAAAACATTAATGGTTTCTAAAACAAAAAAATTAAAAGTATTTTTTGCTATTGTAATTACTATCCTTTCACTTTATATGATGTATAACGGTATAAATCAAAGTTTCCGATGAGAAAGAATTTCACAGATGTTGATTTGAACCGTTCGGTAGGAAACCTTTTAAGACTTGGGGTTATCCTATCCGTAATTATATCTCTCATAGGATTTATAAAATTATTCCTTGAAGGCTTTAAAATGCCTAAAAACTATTCCTCTTTAGAAACAGGATCTTCTTCAGAAAAAGTATGGAGTCAGCTTTGGGATTCTTTATGCAAAGGCGAAGGCATGGCTATTATCCAGCTTGGGATTCTTGTGCTAATCTTCACTCCTTTAATGAGAATTGTTTTTGCATTGATAGGTTATCTAAAAGAAAAAGATTACGTTTATGTCGTAATCTCATCTATTGTTTTAGCCATTATGGCAATCAGTTTCTTTACAGGTTATGCTCACTAAATTTTACATTTCATAAAATTCCAGAGGAAGTTGGTCCGGATCCTGGGTAAAGAAAAATTCTTTCCCTGTAAATTCATCAATACGAATTTCCTCACAATTGAGACCTTTTTCAATGAGCTCCTGACGTTTCTCATTAACGTTCTCTACAGAAAACGCAAGATGCCTTAATCCACATGATTCAGGGCGTGATGGTCTTTTTGGCGGATCAGGAAATGAGAAAAGCTCTATGATATAATGATCTCCAATAGCAAGATCCAATTTATAAGACTGCCTTTCTTCACGGTATACTTCGCGTATCATATTCAATCCTAAAATCTCTGTATAAAATTTCTTTGAAACATCGTAATTCGAGCCGATAATAGCTATATGGTGAATTTTCATTTTAAATTATTTGATATTTTCACAATTCTCCTTCCTTCTTGTATCAATAATATACTGAATTTTCCACTTATCATTCTGTTTTACCAATTGAAAACTATTGGCTCCACAATGTGAAAATTTCCCTTTATAATAAAACTGATATGGAGTGAATACACTCGCCAGTTCTCCATCAACATTAATAGATTCTACAATTATCCTCTCATCAAGGTCTCCTTTTGAAGCTTTAGAGATCGTAGATATAAAATCATTAATACTATCTGTTTTTACAACCCCACCCTTTGTGATAGTCTGTAGAACTGCGGTTTCAGCAAAAGTTGATTTTAGTAAATCCGGATCCGCATTTTTCATCGCTGAAAAAAGATCCCGGATAGGTTTTTCAATTTCCTTATTTTCAGATCCCTGCCCAAAACAGAAAGAACTAAAAAACATAGCAATAACAAGTATTCTATTGATCATATTTTCTCATAGTTTAATTGATTAAAAATAAGAAAAATACCTTTTAAACAAACCTGATTTAAACTAAAAAAAGCCAATTTAATTTGAATTCTTGTAAAAATAAGCTAATTTTATCAACCTATTTTAAGAGATATGTGGAGTGCTTACCTGATTTTAATTGGTTTACTGATCCTGTTAACATTATTACCCAAAATTCAAAATCAGCATTGGATATTTCGGGTTCCTGAATTTGGGAAAATTCAAATCACATATTTTATTGTTATTACCTTCATTTTAGGCTTTTTCTTGGAGTCTTCTGAAAAATTTTGGTATTTCCAGAGTGCCCTATTAATTCTATTTGTTCATCATGGTTCTATTCTTGTAAAATACACTCCGCTCTATAAGGTTAAAAAACATCGTCAACATAATCATTCGTCCCAAAAAATACATTTTGTTTCTGCCAATGTTTATCAGTTCAACACTGATTACAATAGATTCGTTGAACTTATTGAAAAAAGCAAACCGGAGATATTCATGACTATGGAAAGCAATGGTGGTTGGGAGAAAGCATTAAGAATTCTCGAAAAAGATTATCCTTACACTCATAAAGTGACTTTAGAAAACACTTATGGGATGCATTTTTATTCTAAAATCAAAATCAAAAATGCTGTAACACATTATTTCGTTGCTGATGATATTCCAAGCATTGAAATATCCTTGGAAACCGAAGATGGCTTTTCTTTTGTCTTTTTTGGAGTTCATCCACCACCGCCAAGTCCTACGGAAGAAGAAACATCAAAAGAAAGAGATGGTGATCTTTTAAGTATTGCAAAACGAGTAAAAGACATCAAAATTCCAGTTATTGTTGTTGGTGATTTCAATAATGTTGCCTGGTCAAAATCATCTATATTATTCAGAAAAACCAGTCACCTTATCGATCCAAGAATCGGACGTGCCTTTGTTTCTACCTTTCATGCAAAATATCGTTTATTAAGATTTCCGATCGACTTAATGTTTCACAGTGAAGACATTTTTATTAAAGATCTTAAAACCCTGGAAAATTTTGGCTCAGATCATTTACCAGTCTATTGTGAGTTTTTTATAGATCATCATAATGACGGGCAGGAGGAAAGAATTGAAGATGCGACTTTAGAAGAAAAAGCGGAAGCAGAAAAAATGATTCAGGAAGGAAAAAAAGAAGATGGCGAGCGTGATGCTGTGGTTACAGAAGATTAATTTGCTTTTTCAGTGAACAGCTCCTATTGATCGTACATTTTATTATTACCTATTCGAAACACGATAAGAATTTTCGGAACTTTTTGGTGTCAAAAAAGGATCCATAAAAAAACAGAATTTATCCCTTTTTTTATGGTTGGAAACCAAGATATTCGAACCAAAAAACACTTTAATTTCACAAAAAAACGGGCTAAATCCCGTTTGTATTATTTTTTATGTCATTAAAATTTCATTATATCTTTCACTACCCCATTTTTTTGAGTGTGCTGTAATAACTCTGCTTCAATAAAACTTTTTATTTTTTCTTCAGAACCATCATTTGGAAATAGAAGGTGGACATTTGCCCCTGCATCCAAAGTAAAGAATAATGGTAGTTTCGTGTCTTTTCTAAAATCCCAGATCTTGTTAATTACTTCCATAGTTCCTGCCTTCATCAAAATAAATGCAGGGTCACTCATCATCATCATTGCATGAAGAGTTAATGCTTCATGTTCTACTAATTTAATAAAGCTTTCAAGATTACCACTTTTAAGTATTGCCTTCATCGGAATAAAGTTTTCTCTGGCCTCTTGAAATCTTCTTTCGGCATAAGGATTTGTATTCATCAAACCATGCCCTACTGTTGAGGATACACTTTTCTGACCTTCATGGATCAATAAAACCCAGTCATTGAAATCCTTAAAAATCTCGTGAACTTCAGTATTTGGATATTGCACAGCAAATAAATCTGAACTTCCTGAAACCTCATCAGAATCTCCCCAAACCACTAATCCATTGTACAGACTTCTGCATGCACTTCCACTTCCCAACCTTGCCAAAAATGATGCTTTTCGTAGGGAGTCTTCCTGAGAAATATTTCCTGAAAAAGTTTCCTCCAGCTTCATCAGACATTTTGCAATAGCTCCAAACCCAGAAGCTGAACTTGCAATACCAGAGCTGTGTGGAAATGTATTTTCTGTTTTAATACTATATTTTCCTTTTAAAATCCAAGGTAAATATTGTTCTATATTTTTAAAGTATTTTTCTATTTTTTCAGCAAACTTTACTTCTTCAATTCCCGACAAAAAAGTTTGTACAGAGAAAGCTTCATCAGCCAGAAATTCTATGGTCGTATTTGTTTTACAATGATTAAGAGTATAGCTGATACTTGGGTTTGCAGGAATCTGATTTGCATATTTCCCCCAATATTTAATCAGTGCAATATTTGATGGACAGCTTTCTGAAACCATCTGCGAATGAATTGTATAATTTTCTTTTCCTAGAAATTCTTGTGTTGTCATAATTTAATTTAAATGTGCCATATCATTTCAATAAAAATCATCGAATGGTGGCTACCTACTAATACATCTTCTCAATAATATCTTCATATCTCTTCAGAACTACATTTCTCTTGATCTTCAAAGTAGGAGTGATTTCCCCCGTGTTAATATCAAATTCTGCAGGCATAAGGGTGAATTTTTTCACCTTCTCGAAATCTGCCAGATGCTCCTGTAGTTCTTTTATTTTATTTTTATAAAGATCGATAATTTCTTCTTTTTTAACAATTTCTTCCCAACTGGTAAATGGAATATTATTTTTCTTGATATAGTCTTCTAAAAATTCAAAATTAGGAACTATTAAGGCTGAAACAAACTGTCTTCCTTCAGCAATCAATACAATCTGCTGGATATAATTATTATTGGTCAGCAAATTCTCAATCTGTTGTGGGGCAATATATTTCCCATTGGAAGTTTTCATGAGATCCTTGATCCTATCTGTAATGATCAGATTTCCATTATCATCAAATTTTCCAGCATCCCCGGTTTTAAACCACCCATCTTCCGTAAATACCGCTTTCGTTTCTTCAGGTTTATTATAGTAGCCTTTCATAATCCCATTTCCTCTGGCCTGAATTTCATCA
The DNA here is from genome assembly GCF_018613715.1 of Chryseobacterium sp. ISL-6. Classification (GTDB taxonomy): domain Bacteria; phylum Bacteroidota; class Bacteroidia; order Flavobacteriales; family Weeksellaceae; genus Chryseobacterium; species Chryseobacterium paludis. The sequence goes on from NZ_JAGGPT010000003.1 coordinate 118,710, forward strand.
TTATCGCTAATTCGAACCTCAACTCCGGGTAAGGGTTTCCCACTGGTAGCATGTTCAAAATGAGTTAAGGGAAAAAGAGTTAACGTAGCTGTAGTTTCAGTAAGACCATATCCTACTGTCACATGGATTCCTACAGATTCAAAGAATCGGGTCACTTCAGGAGATAAAGAAGCTCCGCCACAAGGTAAAAACCATAATCGTCCACCCATTTTCTCTTTGATCTTACTAAAGACCAACATATTGGCAATGGATTCTTTAATTTTCAATCCAAATGGAGCAGGATGATCATTTCTTCTTAATTCGGCTGTTTGTTTACCAACTTCTAAAGCCCAATTAAAGATCTTTTTCTTAAATGGTGAGCTTTCTGCTGCCATATCATTTACTCCAGCATAAATCTTCTGGAAAAATCTTGGAACCGCACACATCATTGTTGGCTTTATTTCCACCAGGGCTTTAGCAATATTTTTAGGATCTTCTAAAAAATAAACCCTTGCCCCTCCATACAATGAAAGTAAGCTCCAGCTTCTTTCAAAAACGTGGCTTAATGGTAAAAATGCCAGTGAAAGTTCTTCTTCGAAATTTTTAAACTTAAAAAACTCAAAGTGGGCATCAAAAGCCTTTACAAAATTACCGTGTGTAAGCATTACACCTTTAGGAGTTCCAGTGGTTCCGGAAGTATAAATCAATGTAGCTACATCTTCATATTCCTTTTTAGAGATTTCCAATTTTGGAGACGCCTTTGCAATAAAGTCTTCCAAATAAGATGCATTTTCTTTTTTTATCCAGACTGCTTTTTTAGTGACAACAATGGTCTGAAGATCATTATCCTCTTTACTTAACAGTTCAAAACAAGCATCATACTGAGCCTGATCTCCTACTAAAACAGCTTTAGCCTGAGAATCCCTGATAATATATTCCGCCTGTTCTGCATTGTTGGTAGAATAAATTGGTACCGTAATGGCTCCGATAGACAATGAAGCCAGATCAAACATCATCCATTCAGCAGAATTGTCTGAATAAATAGCCACTTTATCATTTTCCTGGATTCCTGCATTTTTAAGCGCATTGGCAGTTTTAAAAATCATTTCGCTGAATTTTTTCCAGCTAAGTTCTTTCCAAACCTCTTTACTTTTAAAACCAATTGCTGACTTTAAAGGATGCTTTTCTATATTTTTACTGATAATAGCCTCTGCAAGATTCATTTATTTATTCAGCTTTTTGTCGTTAATGTAATTATTGAGATGAAAATCAATACTATCTTTTACGGGAATGAATTGATAATTCAACTTTTCTTTAATTCTTTGACTGGAAATGGTGTTGAATGAAGTGATAGATTCAATATTAGATTTTGTAACCATCTTTAATTTAGGAATCAACCAACCAAAGAGTATATTGGCTGTTCTTCCGGCATTAAGCTCTGCTTGGGATAAAATCCGGGCGTCTTTTAATCCTAGTTTTTTACGGATATAATTACCTACTTCTGCATATCTTTTATTTTCAGAGACCAAGATAAAACGTTCACCAAAAATGTTATTCTCCATAAGTTCTATAGAGATCCTGGCAACGTCCCGAACATCAACGTATGATGAACCACCAGAAAATGTAAAATTATTTTTCTCAAAAGTTGAAAAAAGCTCACCACTGCTTTGAGTCCAGTTTCCACTGCCTATGATAATAGCCGGATTGATGATGATCGTATTTAAACCTTCCGCTGAAGCTCTCCATACTTCCATTTCTGATAAATGCTTAGAAATGGCGTATGCAGGATGATCAATTTTTGGATTAAAATCAGAATCTTCGTCAAGCTCTCCTTTTTCATTGAAGCCGTCTAAAACAGCCACAGAGCTTACATGTAGAAATTTTGTTACCTGAGAACCTTCACAGGCAAATAAAAGACGTTCAGTACCTTTGATATTTGTATGGTACATCTCCTTTCCATCTTGTGGATGAAAACTTACTTTTGCGGCGCAGTGATACACTTCATCTACTCCTTTCAAAGCATTTTCCAGTGAATTGATATCGTCAAAATCAACATCTATCCATTCGATCTTGTTAAAAAAATCATCTGGATTTTCAGTATAAAACTGATACGAATGTCTTACTTCGTTTAAATTACTTGTGGGTCTTTTGGCGCCTCGTACATTTTTACCTCTCTTAAGAAGTTCTAAAATAATTACGCGGCCCAAAATTCCGGTTGCTCCCGTTACAAAAACCATCAATTATATTCCTACTTGATTGTTGACTAAATTATGATAATATTTTTGATTCAGCAATTCTCAGCTGCATCCTAAAAATGTGAAAAAATACTTTTGCAAATTTGCGATTTTTAAAGCACAATTCAGCTTAATTTCATCAATATTATCAGTTTAAATATATTCTTAGAATAGTTATTGTAACGGAAAACCGGCTTTATAAAAATTTACTTTTTAAGCTAAAACCATATTATTTCTTCTCGGTGCCTTGTCACACAAAACATCAGCAATACTTTTAGAAATAAGATTCTCTTCCGTTAGATTATCCAACCAGAAAAACTCACCAGCACCATTAATTTCAATGAAATAATATTCATCATCAGGAGATACAATAATATCCAATGCACCGTAATCAACATTATAAACATCCAGAAGTTCGAGAACTTTAGTTTCAATATCTTTAGGAAGATCTGTTCTCACCCATTTATCGATAAGATTCACACCATCTTTTCTCCAGTCTACTTTTGCATCTTCAAATTGTTGCGAATCGATCTCAAAAGCGTATACATCTCTGCCTACAACAGTCACTCTTAATTCTCTTTTCTTTTCGATTTTCGTCTGAAACTGCATCGGACAATAGAGTAAAGTATCCAATTCTTCCAGTTTCTCTTCTCCAATAACATTCGTAAAGACCACGTTCTCTACACCATCTTCATAGATTGCAAAACCAGCCTGCATCTTCCCTATCACATTCTTGTGTTTAAGGATAAAGCTTCTTGCCTCATCAGGGTTATTGGTAATACAGGTTTCAGGAATTTTCAATCCGATTTTATCAGCAATTTTCAACTGTTCTTCCTTACTGTCTAATCTTCTGTAGACACTTGGTTTTCCCAAAGCATACGCATCAATAGATTCTAAAAATCCAAAAAGTGTTGTGCGAATTTCACCCATTGCTGCACCATAAAATTTAGCATCAATTTCTTCTTTCAGGCCCTCCCCCATATTATAGGCTCTTCTATACCATACAGCAGCAATATCATCTAAACGATGTTTAGCAGTAGGAGTTTCGAGAATGCTGATCCATTTTCCATCCTGGAAAGTGGTTGATAATTTATTTTGTAGAGGATATAAATCTACATCAAAACGAATAACCTCAAAGCCATTTTTTTCAATATATTCTGTTACTTTTAGAATTGAAAAATTATCTCCAGTATGGGTTATTATTAAAATTTTATTGTTCATTGGTTTTCATTCTTTTTATAAGGTTATCGGCAATGCTTTCCGCAATAGGAAAATCTAATTCTTTTTGTAACATTCCCCACTCTCCTTGTGGGTTTACTTCAAGGAAATAATAATTTCCATCTCTCCCTTTTATCATATCAATGGCGCCCATATAAAGTCCCATTTCTTTCATCATTCCGGAAAGATGAGCTTTAATATCTTCAGGCAATTCATAAGGTGACCAAAAATAATTTCCTTGATTGACACGCCAGTCAGCATGTTCACTATTATTGATCTTTCCTGTAAAAAAATCACCATCCACATACATGATTCTTAATTCATATTCTTTTTCAATATAAGGCTGAAAAATCATAGGACAGTAAGCGATATCAGAAATTGATTCTAAATTATCTTCATCAATTATTGTCGTAGAAAGTAAATCTTCTCCGCCCATCGATTTTGAAATGACCCCATGAAGTTTTGCGACTGCTTTTCCATTACAATGCTCATGGAAAAAAGCAGTTATTTTTTCTTCATCATTCGAAAACAATGTTTTTGGAACCGTTAAATTATTCTTTTTTGCTATTTTCAGTTGATACAATTTATTTCCATCCACTTTTTTTTCTTCTTCAAAGGGATTGATCCATGGGACATGCTCTAAAGCTGTGTAAAGATTATATCGCAAACTTCCATATTCATTTACAAAAATTTTCACATAATCATTATCCAACTCTTCCGGAATACTGATGCGCCAGCCTTTTCTGTGCCAAACCGCTTTAATGTCATTGGAACTGACTGTATTTCCATACTCATCTGTCAATTCAAATGAATTTTCGTTAATACTGACTTCCTGAAGATGGTTCACATGATCTGAATTCAATCTGAAATATGGAATATTTTTAGAGGAAAGATATTCGAAGAAAATATCAATGTTATAAAAATCATTGGAGTGAGTGATACAAAGAATCATTTATTGCTTTTTATTAAAAAAGGAAACTTAGAGTGTAAGTTTCCTTTAATTATGATTTGTAAATATTGTTATCTATTATATAAACAATTCATTATACTGTTGGAGCATCATCATCCCCATCAGATGGATATTTCATTGTATGAGCCATATCTAAAGTTGGCTTTGTAACAACATCTCTTTCTGGAATTGTAATGTCTGGTCCACCGCCTGTTACAGATTGAGGATCTTTTAATTGTTTCTCAAGAAACGATGCGAAAAATGGTTTTTTCTTTGAACTCTTGTTTTTCATAATGTTTTAATTTGGTTTGACTTAATATTTTGTTGAAATTTGATTAAAAATGATCGATCGGTAAAGATGGATCTATAGGATGAAGAGGTCCGCCTTCATCATTATCAGAAGGATACTTCAATGTAACATTATCATTTCTTACTGTTGTTACATTATCTGCTAAAACAGAAGTAATGTCATCTTTTGAAGGAATAGTAATTACATCTCCGTTAATGGAAGTAATAACCCCGCCTCCGGTTACTTTCTCAGGCTCTTGAATTTGTTTCTCTAGAAAAGAAGCAAAAAATGGTTTTTTTAGTTTTTTTGGTTTCATAAGTAAATATTTTTAACTTTTTTGATAAATCTAAAGTACAAAATTTTCACATTCAAAAAAAATAAATCACTCTTTTAAGAAAATTTTAACAACATAAAAGACAGAGTATCAAATTAATCCAACCCTAAAAATTTTTTAACAACCATACTAAAATCCACAGGATTATCAGCCTGAACCCAATGAGCTGCATTTTTAACCGTCACAATTTTCGCCTTTGGAAACTGTTGTTTAATTGCATATTCATCTTGTGGAAGAATGTAATTGGATTTTTCTCCGGCAATAAACAATGTCTCTCCTTCAAAAACTCCAAATTTTATCGCATTGGAAACAAACTCATTATATTTTTCAGATAGTGTTTTAAGATTAAATCTCCAATTCAATTTTTTATTATCATCCCAATACAGATTCTTAGCCAGAAACTGAATGGTCGATTTTTCTGGTATATACTGAGTTAATACAGCTTCTACTTCATTTCTTGATCCCACTGTATTGAAATCAACAGTTTCCAAAGCTTTAATAATTCCCTGATGATGTGGAGGGTATGCTTTTGGAGAAATATCAACAACAATTAACTTTTCAACTTTTTCCGGATATTTTATGGCAAACTGCATTACCGCTTTACCACCTAAAGAATGTCCTAAAACGTGGGCTTTTTTTATTCCATAATGATCCATATAATTGGCAATATCATCTGCCAGGTCATCATGTGACATACTTTCTGAGTGGAAACTTCGTCCATGATTTCTTAGATCCAAAAGATGAACCGGAAGATATTCTCCCAGATCCTTTCCAAAACTTCCCCAATTGTCGAGCATTCCAAACAAACCATGGAATACTAATAAAGGTGTAGACGATTTTTCTTCGCCAAATATTTTTGAATGTAAAATTTCCATAATTCTTTTTTAAGATTTTAAATTTCAGACCACAGATTCCAGAGGATCAGTATACTTTATATTTAAAGTCTACTATCTGACACCCGGTATCCAACATCTAAATTTACCACTTTGCTAATCTCTTCAGATAGGCCTGAACCGTATTCTCCATTCCCATATACAGGGCTTCAGAAACTAAAGCATGCCCGATAGAAACTTCTAATAGATTAGGGATCGTATTAGCAAAATATTTTAAATTTTCAAGACTCAGATCGTGTCCTGCGTTTACACCCAATCCGAATTCACCAGCAGCAATTGCTGTTTCAAGATAGGGCTTTATAGCTTGTTCTTTATTTGTAAGATAATCTTTTGCATACGCTTCAGTATACAGCTCTATTCTGTCAGCACCTGTTTTTGCAGCATACTCCACCAGTTCAGGTTTTGGATCTAGAAAAATTGAAGTACGAACTCCTGCATTTTTAAACTCAGCAATTATTTCTTTTAGAAAATCTAAATGCTTTTTGGTGTCCCAACCCGCATTGGAAGTTATAGCATCATCCGCATCCGGAACAAGAGTAACCTGTTCAGGTTTCACCTCCAGCACCATATCGATAAAAGAACGGTGTGGATTTCCTTCAATATTAAATTCTGTGGTTACTAAAGGCTTCAGGTCATAAACATCTTTTCTTGTAATATGTCTCTCATCTGGTCGTGGATGAATGGTAATTCCCTGTCCTCCAAACTCCTGAATTTTTATTGCTGCTTCTGTAACGCTTGGTGTTTCGCCTCCCCTTGCATTTCTTAAAGTTGCAATTTTATTAATGTTTACGCTTAGTTTTGTCATTTTTTATAAGTAGATGTTAGATGTCAGATCTTAGATGTTAGATAAGGTTGCTTCTAATATCTAACATCTAAAGTCTAACCTCTCATTAAATTAAACTTTTACGGTTACCTGCATTACCTGCAGATCAAATTCTTTTGAAGCGACTAAAAGGTGATCAAAGATATCTGCCTGAATCTGTTCAAAACGTTCCCATTTGGAATCATTTGCGAAGCAATAAACCTCCAGGGGAAGCCCATGCGGAGTAATATCCAGCTGACGAACCATCATAACTCCTTTTTTGTCTATATCAGGATCATTTTCGATATACTTTTGTGCATAATATCTGAAAACCCCAATATTGGTTAATTGCCTTCCGTTTACAATTTTGTCTTTATGTGCAAGCTTCTCTTTTTCTTTTCTGATTTCTACGCTTTTACCTTCCAGATATTCAGAAATCAAATTAATATCTTTTAACCGTTCAATCTCCTCATCGCTTAAAAATTTAAAAGAATTGATATTGAAATAGATCGATTTTTTAATTCTTCGGGTATTGGATTCTGACATAATCTGAAGATTCTTTATCTCAGTAGTTAACAGATCATAGGTTGGAATTGTAGAGACTGTCTTATCAAAATTTGTGATTTTTGTGGTTAAGAGACTGATATCTGCAATATTTCCTTCTATGTTGTATTTAGGGATACCAATCCAATCTCCTACTTTCATATTTTTAGAAGTTGCCACGTGAAGTCCTGTAACAAATCCTAAAATGGTATCTCTGAAAACGAGAACCAAAACAGCAGTTATAGCTCCTAAACTTCCTAATATTGTCCCACCTTTAATTCCAAAAATCACACAAATACCTACCACAGTAAGGATAAAAATACCAAATATTTTTACAGACTCTGAAATAGCATTCAAAGCCATTATCTTATAAAAGTCCTGTTTGATCACAAAATAATTCCTTAAGGCAGTTAATGCTCTGAATAACATTCCCGCAATGACAAAAATAATAGAAACACTTACGATCAATCCCAATAGTTCAAAACTTTTAGGATGTCTCCAAAAAACAGATTTCAAAGCATATTCTGCAAAACTCAATGCTCCTAAGTGAACAATTGAATTGGTAATTCGGGATTGATAAATTGATTTTAGAACCGGATATTTCTCTTTGTCAAAAAAATATTTAAATATAGTATTAACAAGAATTTTAAAAATAAAATCCAATACATAAACAAGTCCGGCCAAAAATAAAAATTTAAGGATTATCTGGCAGGTAAGCACCAAGTCATTGGGCACATTAGCACTTACAAAATAGTGGACCTGATCACTAATATCCTGTAAAAAATCTTTGGTGTCTTGTAACTCGTCTTTCATTATAGCAAATTTATGAAATTTAAGGCTGATTTTAATTAAAACCTTTCCATCAATTTTCATCCCAAATAATTTCCTTTTTTAATATTTAATAAAAATTTTAAATCATTTTTTTTAATATTATTAAATCCTCTTAAACTTGGATTAATAAATAAAAAATTCACCAAAAAACTTAATTAAAAATAAATAATACTGAAAATTTATCATATTTTATAATTTTATATTTAATTATTTATTAAATTTGATCAAAACTAACCCAATCAAAATCAATTAGATATGAGAAAACACTACCTATTTATTTTATTGTGTGTATTCACACTTTTAACAAATTGTGCAGGAGGAGACGATCCTGTGATGACTCCCCAAAATGTTGGCCCTACAGCTGTAAAAACCGGAAAACTTACCGGAAAGGTGATGTCACAAAATGGAACAAAACCTATTGGAGGTGCTTCAGTTTTTACTTTTGATGACAAGTATAAAATCTATTACACTACTTCAGATGCAGATGGTAACTTTACCTTGGAAGCTCCGGTTGGAAATCACACCATTCATATCCAAACAGGTAATGGTAGTAATTTCCGTACGGAAATTAACACAACTGTAAAAGATAATGAAACTTTAAATCTCGACGCCAGTCAAACCAAACTGAATCAGGTTGCAAAAATCGCTTACGTAAAAGGAACGTATGATAAAATCGAGGATATTATTCAGACTTTAGGCTATACCGCCACCGAAATTACCAATACCGATCTTGCTAACCTAACTACTATTGCACAGTATGATATTATATTTCTTAACTGTGGTTCAAGGAATAGTTACTCTTCAAATTCGGGACTTTATTCTGTAATTGATACTAATTTAGCAACTTTTGTTGCTAACGGAGGAAGTATCTACGCTTCAGATTGGGACGTTGCCTACTTAGTGGGTGGAACAACCAATACCAATAACTGTTCTCTTCCTGGAGGATTTGTTCCTGATACAAAATTATGCTCTAAAAATATCGGAAGTTCAGGTACACTAGGCGCTACGGTAACTAATACGGGACTTACAACAGCTTTGGGGTTCAATACACTTAATATCGATTATGACTTAGGTGCGTGGCAAAAAATAACTAATTATGATCCTGCTTATTGGGAAGTTTTAGTTAAAGAAACTTCATCAAATGACGCTTTAATGATCAGAACCAATCATTTTACAGCAACAGGAATACCAACTACTCCGATAGGAAATGCTCCGAATTCAACATTTGTAACGGTTTGTATTACTCTTCCTGGAAACATCCAGATCAGTATTTCAGTTCCTCAGGTATTAGTTCCTTATTTGGTTGCATTAGGTGCTACAATAGGACCATGCTCAGGATCTTCAACAAGTGGGTATATTTATTACACAACTTTCCATAATCATGCTTCAGGTAACATTGGAAACGCCGGCGTAATTCTACAATATGTAATCTTAAACTTATAGAAAATCTTAAACTTATATTAAAAGGTGGCTTTTTTAAGGCCACCTTTTTTTATCTTGCATATATAATTTTAAAGAATGGATACAACGTTAATTAATATTCTCTGTCTTGTTTTATTAATATTAGGAATGCTGGGAACTTTCCTCCCTATTTTACCAGGCCTTTTATTAAGCCTTTGCGGTTTGTTGATTTATAAGTTTGGAACGGATGCCGATTTACCAATGCTTTATATTTGGGTTTTTGGAATCCTTACTGCTGCCTCCGCGGTTTTAAACTATGTAATTCCCGCTAAAACCAATAAAAAATATGGTGGAACAAAATGGGGAAGTATAGGTTCAGTAGTTGGTACCATTGTAGGGATGTTTATTCCTATTCCATTGGGATTTTTAATAGGCATGTTTGCCGGAGTATTTATAGGGGAATTACTTCACGACAGCAAAGATATGGATAAAGCCCTTAAATCCACAAAAGGAGCTTTCATTGGATTTATATATGGTACGGGATTTAGTTTTGTTGTAGGTGTGGCAATGTTTTTGGTAGTAGTATTAGATATGCTCGATTACATTTAAAATAGATTACCATGTTATATAAAACCATTTTATTCAGTTTAGGTATGTTGGCTCTTACGAACTGTAATGCTCAAAAAGAGACTAAATCACCTACAAAATCGTCTGGTACAACCAGCACAAAAGAAAAAACGATGAACAAAGAAGGAGACATTGTTTATTTCAATGAGGGAGAGAACAGATTTCTTAAAGAATACCAAATGAATGTTACTTTTACTAATATTTCTGAAGACAGTCGTTGTCCAGAGGGTGTCAATTGTATCTGGGCGGGTGTGGCAGTCGCCAATATTACGGTAATGGGAACTACAACAAGACCGGTTACTTTGACTTTAGCTACAACAGAAAATCCGGGAAGAAATTATTTTAAATCTGCGGAGTTTAACGGATATACGATTTCATTAAATGATGTTGCCCCTTATCCTACTTCACAAAGTGGAGCAAAAGCACTTCCGGGAAAATATAAAATAGGAATTACGATTAAAAAGACTGGTGAAAAACCTACCATGAGATAGGCTTCTTACCTTTCGAAACAAGATATTCATTAATTTTTGAAAAAGGTTTGCTTCCGAAAAATCCTCTGTATACAGAAAATGGCGATGGATGTGCCGATTTCAAAATAAAATGCTTAGCCGGATCTATGAGTTCGGCTTTTTTTTGTGCAAAGGCTCCCCACAAAACAAAAACCACATTTTCTTTTTTATCAGAAATTTCTTTAATGATATAATTGGTAAAGGTCTCCCAACCCAGATCTTTATGGGAATTGGGAGTATGAGCGCGAACGGTTAATGTTGCATTCAATAACAAAACGCCCTGTTTCCCCCAATCATCTAATTCTTTTGAAGTTCTTACTATTCCCAGATCATCCTTCAGTTCGATAAAGATATTCTTAAGAGATGGTGGAGCTGTAACCTGTTCTGAAACAGAAAAACATAAACCATTTGCCTGATGATCATTATGGTAAGGATCCTGCCCGATAATCACCACTTCGATGTCATCAAAAGGTGTGATTTCTAATGCCCTGAAAATTTGATTTTTAGGTGGAAATACTTTGGTAGTTGCATACTCCTGCTTTACTTTTCCCCAAAGATTAGTAAAATATTCTGTGCTTTTTATAGGTGCTAAAATTTCTGTCCAGGTCATGGTTTGGATTTAATAATTTGAAAAGGGACTAATTTGACAATCAATTTTCATCTGGTGTATATACTAAATGATAGATTAACTATTTCTTTAAGTTAAAAATAATATTATCCGGAAAACCTTCATCCTTCTTATCTCTCTCCAAAATAAAGTGATGTTTTAGAAGAAGTCCAATTGAATTTTCATTATCCTTATTTGTAATAGCTAAAATTTCCTGCAAATTTAATTCATTAAAACCGTAATCTAAAACCGCTTCTAATGCTTCGGACATTATTCCTTTTCTGTGATAGTCGGGTAATAATTCATAACCCACTTCCGCTACTTTTCGGTCTTCAGAAAAATTCCACAGGCAAATTGTTCCGATAAGATTGGATTTATCTTTATAAGAAATACCTAAATAAAGGGTTTGCTTATTTTCAGTATTTTTTTTAATCGTTAAAATAAAATTCAATGCATCATAATTCGTTTTGGGCGAATTTCTCAAAACATATTTATTGATCACCTCGTTACTTCTGATCTTTAGAATATCTTCAGCATAGGTTTCATCAATCTCCTTTAAAATTAATCGTTGGGTTTCTAGGGTCATCTCAGCTTAATTTATAGACTTTAATTTTAAATAATGATCTTTCCCTAACGTAACATAAAATAGAGATAAGAAAGGATTACGACCACTTAAATTATATCGAAGTACCTCATCCTGATTGATTTCTAAGTTGATTACATTAGATCTGCACCAATCTATTTGCGCTCTTAATTGATATATACCTGGCATTACTTCAAATTCTTTAGATTCTCCGTCTTTAATCTCACCTATTTTCTTATCTCCCAAAAAGATTCCTATAGATCTTAAAGCATTCGAAAATTCAGATGAACGGTTAATAATTAGTTTTGTCACTGTCTTGTATTTAAATTATTAATGGTCTCTTTAATAATCAAATATACATAATAATCAAATTTCTCACTAAATTTGCAGTGTGTATATAAATAAAGAAGATTTAAACGAATTAGAGTTTCCGCAATTGCTCGCGGAAATTTCTCCTTTTGCGTATTCTCCGAAAACAAGAGAAAAAATCCTTCACCTTCGTCCGATGGAAATTGACGAAGCAGAACTTTCTTTGAAAAAAACTTCAGAATATCTTTCTAGTTTTGAAAGTTCAAATGCTATTCCGTTCGATGAATATGAAGATATTGAAGCAGAGCTTAAATTAATGCTGATCGAAAATTACCGTCTGGAAAACAGCGCTTTCATCAAAATAAAAACTTTAACGGAACAAATAGGAAAGCTACAAAAATTCTTTCCAACCATGCCTGATACCTTCCCTAATCTTATGGAAGATGCTTCTGTTCTGGAATTTAAAAAAGAGATCATTGATAAGGTTGATAAAGTTTTCAATCGTTTTGGGGAAGTGAAAAGTGAAGCTTCACCTATTTTAAAAACGTTACGAACAGAAATTCAGCAAGCTAAAAAAGCAATTCAGGAAAATTTCAATCGTGTATTGTTCAATTATGGCCAAAGTGATTTTTTAGATGATATCCGAGAAAGTATTATTGAAGACCAAAGGGTTTTAGCTGTAAAATCAGCATACAAAAAAAGAGTTCCCGGAAGAGTTTTAGGACTTTCAAAAACCGGTTCTATCACATATATTCAACCGGATAGTGTGGTAACCCATTATTTTAAGCTTAAAGAAAATGAGGAGGAAGAGAAGAAAGAAATTGATAAGATCCTTAGAAAGCTGACTGCTGAATTAGCAGAATTCCAACCTCAGCTTTGGCGATATCAGAAATATATCTTTGATCTCGACTTAACGAGGGCGAAGGCTAAGTTTTCAGAAATGATTAATGGTGTTTTACCTAAGATCAACCGCCATAAAACACTCAGATTAAGAGAGGCCTTCCATCCTTTGCTATGGTTGAGAAATAAGGCAGAAAACAAAACAATCCACTCGCAGACATTAAGTTTAACGGAACACAACAGAATCATATGTATTTCAGGACCGAATGCGGGAGGAAAGTCGATTACGCTGAAAACGGTCGGATTACTCCAATTAATGATTCAGAGTGGAATTTTAGTTCCTGTTCATCCGAAATCTGAAATGTTTTTCTTTGATAAGATCATGACCGATATTGGAGATAATCAGTCGATTGAAAATCACCTTTCTACGTATTCATCCCGATTAAAGAAAATGGGTGGTATCATTCGTGAGTCTGACGCCAATACTCTTTTATTGATCGATGAGTTCGGAACCGGTTCTGACCCGGAATTAGGTGGTGCTTTAGCAGAAAGTTTCCTTGAGTTTTTCTATGATAAAAAGAGTTTTGCCATTATAACAACACACTATACCAATATCAAATTGGTTATAGAGCAGCTTCCCAATGCTGAAAATGCAGCGATGTTGTTTAATGAGGAAACGCTGGAACCAATGTATAAATTAGAAGTCGGACAAGCGGGAAGCTCATTCACTTTTGAGGTTGCTGAAAAAAATAAGATCCCTAGATTTATCATTCATTCTGCAAAGAAAAAAGTAGAACATGATATTGTAAATCTTGATAAGACGATTGTAAAACTGCAGCAGGAAAAATTTGAGGTTGAAAAACTTAAAACAGACCTTGCGGAAAGAAAAGAATCAGTTGAAGATAAGCGTGACAATCTGCAAAAACTAAACGAACAGCTCCAGCAAAAGCTTTTCAATTTCCAAAAATTATATGAAGATGAACACCGCAAACTTCAATTCGGAAATAAAATTGAGGCCTTTGTTGATAGTTACGTAAAAGGTAAATCCCGAAAGGATGTGGTGAAAGATTTCGTAAAGATCCTGGAGCAGGAAAAGTTTCGAAAAGTGGGTGCTGATAAAGATGAAACAAAACGTCTTCAAGTGGTAAAAAGAAAAATTACCCAGCAGCTCAAAAAAGAAGATGTTATTGAAAAGATCGCTGAAACGAATGAAAAGATAGAGGAGAAACGTAAAGTAGACCGCGCCGTATGGATGAAAATAGGACAACGGGTCCGTATTCCGGGAAGTACAAGCGTCGGTACTATTGAAAAAATTTCCAGAAATAAAGTGATCGTTAATTATGGAACCTTTAAGACCACAATTAATGCCGATGAATTAGAGAGAATTTAAAGCTTATTTAGCAACAAATTAAATTTAATAAAAAACAAAAGAGAGTACTTCAAGCACTCTCTTTTCTCTTTTCTCTCACTTCTTAATAAATTTTAACCTGATATTATTATTTTCTTTTCCTTTGAATTCAATAAAATACACTCCTTTAGGCTGAAGTTGCTGTAATACTTGAGACCTGAACATTGGTTGGCACATTTTATTAGTTTTTAATATTTTAATGAAAATTATACTAATATATTGAATCATCATTATAGGATATCAAGGAAATTTTATAAAATTAAAATTCCCTTTATTTTTGCAATAAAGAAAAACAAAAGCAATATTCATTCAACTTTTTATATCTTTAAAAGAAAATGTTTAAGAAAATCATCTTTGGAATAATTGCTTTTCTGTTAGTATGGATCCTGTTTATATGGGGAAAATACTATTTTTTCTATCCATCTTATTCACAGGAAGATATCAATACTATTTTTAAAAAAGAAAATCTGAAAGCTCCCGTTTATGACTCTATAAACATACGCGGATACAGTATTCATTATCTCACTAATAAAGCCAATGATGATGTAATCACTAATCAGGAAACGCGAAAGAAAAAGCCCTACCTCTTCTTGATACATGACAGTGGAAAGAATTCCGGATATTTTTTAGACTATTTTAAGAATAAAGAAATCAATAAAATATTTCATATCATCGCAGTGGATAGGATTGGTTTTGGGAAATCTCATTTTATAAAATCTGAAAGTGAAGATCAAAAAGAGTTTGGGGAAGATTTAGACTATGTAACTTCTGTCATGCCTAAAGAGATTTTAAAGAATGAAGGCCAACACCTTGAAGAAGTTCGTATTGTTACGAATGGTTGTGCCGGTTTATTGGGCTTAAAAGCATACAACTGGGCAGATTTAACTTATGTGAAAGTTTTCATGTTTTATCCCGAAACAGAACCCAGATTTTTTGGAAGTATTTTCTTTAGTAAACTAATCTCCAGTCCATTTTTAAGCTTTCTTTTTCCACGGGACTTTGTGAGTAAACATCAAGACTTATTATTGATGGATGATTCAAAAGGACAAGGCAGAAAAACCCTTTTTGAAAATGCTAAAATTTCCGAAAACAAAGGAATCAGCAGCGATGGCCCTATGTTTCCTGCAGGTAAGGGATTCAAATCTATATTCTTTATAGTTGCAAACAAAAAAGCGAAGGAACAGACCGAAAATATCATTGAAACCAATAATTTTCTGATAGAAGAAGCTGATAAAAAGAACATTTATAAAGATCCTGGGTTCGTGCTGGATAAAATTTTATTGAACGATTTTTATACTTTGGATTTTAATAGGATTAGAAGATAATGTCCTGCATATTGAACCGTCTTTTTAAATATTTCAAACAAAGTTCAACCTTTTTACAGGTCATCTAAAACCAATAACTAATATTAAGGATTTAGAGTTATATAATTATCTTCCGAAAAGTATTTAATTTATATATTTGATGCATCAAAAATTTTTCATAATGATTTCCGTAAATAAAGCAGTCTATTTATCAGCCATCAGTTTATTCTCATTAGCTTTTGTAAAAGGCCAGCAAAAAATTCCTTTTGGAGTGGTAAAGGCTGAAGAGGGTTACGCGAATGTTAGGGTTGCCAAGGATAATTATAGAAAAATTGTTGATAAGATCAGAATGCGTAAAGGAGATGTCTTTCTTTATGTAAAACCGGCTCCGGGAGAAACAGAATGGTTATGGATCAAATATCCCGAAAAGCAGGACACTGAAAAACCTTTTGTGAGATATGAGAATCTTGACAAAGAAGGTATGGTGAATAAAGAACGTGTAGCTTTTATTGATCAGCTTCCTCAATACACACCGTCCAAATCCAAAAACGGAAGATCCCTTATTTTCACTGACAATAACAATCCTAAAATACCTACTGCCCAAAGAAATAAGGTTATCATTGATGTCTATCCTTCCAATGCCAGTTATAGGAAACAGGAAAAAGATGCGGATGGAACAATCCTTACTATTGATAAAGTAAAACCTTGGGGTATCAGTAAAGAACTTCCTGAAGGGATGACAGAAATCAAGTCTATCCGTGTACAACAGGTTGGAAGAGGTTCCGTTTTTGTAAGAGAAGCTATTAAAAATATGTTCCAGCCGACTATGGATTTCAATAACATTAGTGTTGCTGCTATCGACAATGATAACATTTTTCTTTATATGATCAACGGTTCCGGGGAAAACAGATATACCACGCTCTGGACGATCAGACAGGGAAAGGTTGCTCACCAGATTATTTTTAAAAATCCTGAATAATTCACTATACTTCTCTGTATTATCCTTATTTTTGTCATTGAAAAAGTTTTAACGCTTATTCATCACAGGAATTGGTTCTGTTTAATCACAGATTAATAGGGAATCGTGTGAAAATCACGAACTGTCGCGCAACTGTAAGTAACTAAAGTCTTTATAATAAACCACTGTGCAAAAGCATGGGAAGGGATAAGGATGTTACAAGTCAGGAGACCTGCCACTTTCTATAAACAAGAAACTTTCGCGGCTTGAAGTTTATTGATCTGATGGATTGTTTCAGGAATTTCACCTTTCCTGTTATTATTCTGTTTGCTTCAATATATTTCATTTCGCTTTAATTTAATAATGAAATATGACTACAGAAGAAAGAATTCAAGCATCCGAAACCAGAATCTTTAAAGCGGTTTTCCCTAACACAACCAATCATTATGATACTCTTTTTGGAGGTACAGCGATGCAATTGATGGATGAAGTGGCATTTATTACTGCTACCCGTTTTGCAAGAAAAAGAGTGGTAACTGTAAGCAGCGACAAAATTGACTTTAAGAAACCTATTCCTGCCGGAACTATTGTCGAGCTGATAGGAACGGTTTCTCATGTTGGAACAACAAGTATGAAAGTAAATATAGAGATCTACACGGAACAAATGTATTCTTATGAAAGAGAAAGAGCTATTGTGGGAGACTTTACTTTTGTGGCTATCGATGAATTTAAAAAGCCTGTTCAAATACTATAATTAGATGAGAAACGCAAGTCAAATTGACTTGCGTTTTCTTTATTTTAAAACTTTTTCGGTCTCTAAACTTCTATTAAGCAGAAGCTGGAAAGCTTCACCCATTTCATCAGAAGCTCTGCTTATTGCATTTTCCAGCATATTTCTGATTTGACTCTCGGTTACTTTTGCTTCGGTCCAGCTTTTCCCCGAAGTATGTGAGTTAAGAATAAATGGCATAATGCGGTCTATTGCACAGGCAAAAATAGCATCCGCAGTCTGCTCTTCTTCAAACTCCAACCATAGATTGAAAAACTCTGAACCTAAAGGTTCATCTAAAATTCCAAAAATATTCTGAGCTGATAATTTCTCTCTTTCAAATTTGCCAACCATTGCTTTCTCATCAAATAAGAATGTATCACCAGCTTCAATTTCTACCAGATCATGGATAGAAAGCATCCTTATAACTCTTAACAAATCGATATCTGTCCTGTTTTTAGCATATGGAAAAAGTACCTGTGCCAGTATTATTATCTGCCAAGAGTGTTCAGCAGTATTTTCCCGTCTTGAATCATCTGCATTATAATTTCTTCTCTGCACATTTTTTAAAGCATCTACTGCTAAAATAAAATCGATCTCTTTTTGTATTTTCATTTTAATCTTCTTTATAGTACTGTTTGATCGGATATTTTTTTGATTTTACGATCCACTTGTTATTGATCTTTTGTCGCTTTGTTACTTTTACGAATTCTTCACCACCCATTGCATCTTCTTCCAGCTCGTAAACTTTATCTAGTCCTTTTTTCGGAATTACCTGATACTCTGTTGTTAAATGCCAGCAACATCCGGATTTAGAAAATGTAATTAATCTCTTTCTTTTAGGATCTGTTTGAAACATTCCCAGATTTTCAAAAGCAAGAGTAGTTAATTCATCACTGATAACGAATTGTTTTTTTGTAGAATTGTAGACATATACATCATAGGATGAACCACCATAACTGCTTTCATTCCCATTTCGTATTGCAATATCTTCTGAACCATCAAAATTAAAATCTTCAAAAATCAATGGACTTTGCTCATCATATAATTGAATAACATTGACACTTGGTTGCTGGTCTTTATTCAAATAAAAGTAAAGATCATCAGAGGTTAAAGTCTGAATAGTACGTAATGTTTTTTTATCTTTTAGTTCTACTATCCCGCTTCCACTACATTTTTCTGCGTCACAATCATTTACCGTAATCACTGCATCATAGTGATTTGATCCCGTTTTAAGTTCAAAATGATGCTGCCCGGAACATAGAAATCCCAAAAAGACAAAACTGATCAATGTATTATACTTATTCAATATATAGATTTTATTCAGTACAAATACGACTGAAATTTCATAACAAAAGTAAGAATAGCTGTCAAAATCTGGATCATTTATCCTCTAATTTAATTAAATATAATTTTCTTTTAAAGACTTGATAAAATTTATTAAACTGACTATCAGTATTTTAAATAATAAATAATAAAAATTTCACTACTTTGTATTGCATAATACCATTTTAATTACATATCTTTGTAATGTAAAATAAGAATAGGTTCAACTAGCTAGGAACTGAATTCTAAATATAACTAATTAAAAACCTTATTAAGATGAATACTGAAAATACCAAAGCGCAGATGCGAAAAGGGATTCTGGAATTCTGTATTTTAAGTCTTATCAATCATCGTGAAATGTATGTTTCCGACCTTATAGATGAACTAAAAAAAGGAAAACTGGATGTTGTAGAAGGCACACTCTACCCTCTTTTAACAAGATTAAAAAATGGAGAGTTTCTTTCATACAGATGGGAAGAATCAACCGGAGGACCTCCGAGAAAGTACTACCAGATTACAGAAAAAGGTAAACTGTTTTTAAGTGAACTTTTAAACACCTGGAACGAATTAACCAATTCAGTAAACCAAATCACTCAAAAAAATTAAAAAACAAAGCTATGAATAAGACACTCTCCATAGGACTCGCAGGTTTTTCTTTTACAATAGAGGAACACGCATATATAAAGCTTAGCGATTACCTTAATGCTCTAAGAAGTACATTGGACGCTTCAGAAGTAGACGAGGTAATGCATGACATAGAAATAAGAATGGTTGAAATCTTCAGAGATTCATTAGGAAAACGAGAAGTAATCAACGATACAGATGTAGAAGGAGTTATTGCACAAATCGGAACCCCTGAAAAGATCGAAGAACAGGAAGAAGCTTATTATTCTGAAAAGAATTCTAAAAGAACTGGCCATTCAGGTGCTGAATATTCTGATAAAAAGCAATTATTCCGTGACCCTGAAAGACAAAAAATAGCAGGTGTTTGCGCAGGTTTAGCTCATTATGTAGGAATGGATATCACTGCCATGAGAGCGATCTGGTTAGGTGTATTTATCTTAGGAATATTTACAGCAGCTATTTCTTCTTCATTAATAGCATTGCTTTATATCATTCTTTGGATCGTACTTCCAAAAGCAGAGACGGCAGCCGATTTTTTGAAAATGAAGGGAAAGCCTATGAACTTCGACAATCTTAAAAGCGAATCTAACAAACTGGTTCAGTTTGCTAATGAATCTACACAGAGAGTCGGAGAAATATATATCGAAAACAAACCTTATATCAACAATGCAGGAAGTGGAATTTGGAACGTTGTAAGATATGTTTTAGGAGGAATCTTCGGATTGATGGCATTTGGTTGTTTGATTGGAGTATTCGTAGTTTTTGGATTTATGGGAAGCAATGATTTTCCTCCAATCAACGAAATGAATTTCTACTTTGACAACGATGGAATGAGGTATGTACTAATGGCGATGATCATATTAGGAAGTTTGATTCCTGCAATGTTGTTCGCATTATTAAGTATTAAATTAATTTCCCCTAAAACAAAATTAAGAAATACAGGATGGGTTTTAGGAGCTTTGGTTCTTGGTTTAATTGCAGTATCCACTTATTTCGGAGTTAGCATGGCGAGAAAAGATATGTTCTTAAAAGGCCACAAAGAAGATACAGAAGAAGTTTCTATCAATACAACATCGGACAGTATCTATGTTGACTTAAAACAAATCGTTATTCCTCAAAACTTTATGGGATATGATGATGATCTTTATTCTGACAAAGTATCTGTTTTTAAAAGAGATTGGATTCATGTTCAGGTAACAAGAAAAGCTGACATAAAAACACCTTATTTAATTATTAAAAAAGAAGCAAAAGGTTATAACATCCCCCTTAATGTAAGTGTTCCCGTAGAAGTATTAAATAACAAAGTGATCCTTCCTAATTATGTTAAATATCCATATGATCACCGTTTCAGAGACTACAATGTAGATTATGAATTGGTAATTCCACAGAACGCAATCGTAATCCCTGTAAAGAAAGACGGAATTGATTTTGATGGGGACTTGAATGGTGACGGAGTAGATGACGATGATGAGAATAATGATGACGATCATGGAAATATCAGAATTGAAAAAAATAAAATTTCTGTAAATGGTTCTACAATCGAATACAACTCTGATGATAAAGACAGTATCATTATCAACGGAAAGAAAGTTCCAAATTCAAAAGCAGAAAAAATAATGGATTCAGTAAAGTCTGACATTAAAAAGATGAAAGGTAAAGTAGACATCCAGATAAAGGATGGAAAAGACGAAATTTCTATAAAAACCAAATAATAAACTGCAGAGAGTGGCAGAAGGTGTGAATGGAAGGCAACAGTTTGAAATTCACACTCTTCTTCTCTCATTAGCAACAAAAAACATTATTAATTAGTTCTTTATATTAAAAAATTATCTTACCTTCGTACAGTTATATTAATAATAACCAAATCATTAAAAACACACCTAAACCATGGTACAAGTAGCACTAGAAATTGTAATGAAAATCGTAGATTTAATCAGCGGTTTATTTTAAGAGCGATAATATTTCAATATATTTGTAAAGTACTTATTTGGTTATACTTTTTTTGTTTTTAATAGAAAATATATGAAAAAACTAATCGGCAAATTAATGTTGAAACTCATGGGTTGGAAGGTCGTTCTTCAGGGCGATGTCAACAGCCTGAACAGGTGTATTCTTGTAGTAGCACCACATACTCATAATATGGAATACATATTGGGGAATTTCGCCTATTGGTCGTTACAAAAACCATTAAAAATAATTATCAAAGATGCTCATACCAAAGGATGGTATGGCGGGATCGTAAAAAATCTTGGCGGAATCGGAATCGACAGAAGTCAGAAAAATGATCTGGTAAATTTCGTTGCCAAAGAATTCGCTAAAGAAGATTTCAGCTTGGTGATCACGCCCGAAGGAACAAGAAGCTGGGTGCCAAAATGGAGAAAAGGTTTTTACCATATGGCATTGGCAGCAAAAGTGCCCATCGTACTGGCTGCCGGAGATTTTAAGAAAAAAATCGTTTATCTAGGATATACTATTCCCTATGAAAGAATAGCTTCCGTTCCTTTTTCAGAGATCATGGACGAAATTAAAAATTACTACATTAAAAACGATATTACACCAAAAGTTCCTGCTAATTGGAATCCGAATATCATGGGAACAGAGAACGAACAGCAATCATAAACAGTGAATTAATAGATAATGATGAGTAACTCCTCATTATTTATTACATTACTTTTTAATAAAACCATACTGATACTATATGAAAGACATGACCAAAGATGAGCTATTAAACTTCCTTAACAACTGGGGTGAAGAAACAATGGCCAAAGCACTTGAAATAAGATTCATTGATATCGATCAGACCAACGAAACACTTACTGCTACAATGCCGGTTTTACCAAGGGTTCATCAGCCATTCGGCATATTACATGGTGGTGCAAGCTGTGTTTTAGCCGAAACTTTAGGCTCTAGCCTATCTAATATATTCATAGATGGTGAAAAATATTATGGTGTAGGAACTAATATTAACTCCAACCACCTGAGAAGCAAAAAAGATGGAATCATAACGGGAACTGCACGATTTATAAGAAAAGGAAGAACGATGCATGTTTCTGAAATCGAAATCCGTGATGAAAAAGGCCAGCTAATCAACCATACAACAATGACCAATAATATCATTAACAAGTAACTCGATGATTAATAGTAAATATAAGACTCAAATTTTTTGAGTCTTTTTTTATATACTTGCTGCAACCTTTTTATTTTTTATCATCTTATAAGAAAATTAAGCATCCATGAAAACTTTCATTTTACCTTTCTTATTTTTATTAATATCCATAGTTTCCTGCAAACAAGATAATGATGAGCTTTTAGAAAAGAATACAACATCTGTTGATTTATATGTAGCAGGAGTTGAAAATAACCAAGCTTGTTATTGGAAAAACGGTCAAAAGATAATTCTTCCTAATGGAACGGGACTATATGCTATGCAGATTATCGTTGAAAATAACAATGTATATGTGTACGGAGGAATGACTTCTGAATTTGCAAATATCCCTCCATCAAAACATTTGTACTTATGGAAAAACGGAACGAGATATAATTTGGATGAATATTTACAAGATGTACCAGATCCGGATCCAAATAATTATTTTGATATTTCTTCAAGGATGGTTGTTGAGAATGGAAACATTTACTTCTGTGGTTCTCTTAGAAACCCTAATCCTTTACCCAATCAAGGGCCGAACACTTTTTATTCATGGAAAAACGGTATAAAAACAATGATTTCAGATAGTAATGAAGGTTTAATTTCCGGAACTTACGCATTAATTAATAATGACATTTACTTAAGTATAAGGAAGAACCAGCAGTACAATCCAATTACATGGGAAACCGGATTCTACAAAAACTCCACTTATTTTCCTCTAACAAATGACTCACATATTTTGGATTTTTACAAGGATAGTACTGGAATATATGCTTACATAAGAAACATTTTGACAGGTGAAAAGTATTTCAAAAATATACAAACCAATGCTATCTTATCACTTCCTTCAAATCCTCCAGGAGAAATTACACTCGTTGTATGGGACAATAATGACAAATATTATATTGGGAACAATTTTTATTACAAAAACAGTACTTTAATTCAATTAAATGATCCAAATGGATATAATAAGATTGCTAGGTTTAACATTAAAAATAATCAAATCTATACAATAAGGTATAAAGATGGTTCAAATCCATCACCTTTTGCAAAAGTTTTCATCAATGACACTGAAGTTCAAAGCCAACCTATAATGGGTGTTTCAGATCCTAATGTTGGTGGAATTTTATCAATTTTTATCGATTAATATTAATGCAGACATACGATTGGCAAACTATATACATCAACTACTCCCCAAAACTCTTGGGGATTTGCCGTAGATATATACAGGATATTTATGCCGCTGAAGATATTGTGCAAGATAGTTTTATAACAGCCATACAAAATAAGAACCAGCTCAGAGATGAAAAATTACTCTTTGCATGGTTAAAAACAATTGTAGTGAATAATGCCCTGCAATATATAAGAAAGAGCAGTAAAGAAACTTTCATTACAACGGAGCCTTCAGAAATCCCAGATATACTTTCAGAGATGAATCACCCTTCTTTAGACGAAAAAATATTTTTTAAATATGACTTCACAAGAGATCAACTTCTGTCTTCAATAGATAATTTACCAGAGCATCACAAATCTGTTTTCAATTTATTTTTTATTGAAAATCACTCACACATGGAAATTTCAGGTATGTTAGGAATAACTGTTAATACCTCAAAATCTCATTTATTAAGAGCAAAAAAGTCTATTCAAAACTATTTGCTTGGCAATGTGGATCATCATACACCAAAAAATAAAAAGAAAATTACGCAATTGCTTGTCCTCTTTGGATTTGGCGGTTTATTATGGGCACAAACTTTCAGAAGTAAATTTTTGGATTATAGTATTGCGCCTTCTAAAGTATTTGATATTTCTGAAAACATTTCTATTAAGGTAACTTCCCCTCCGATGATCTCATCGCTGGTATGGAAAAAGAAAGTGGTCATAAGTTCTATGACTTTATTAATTATTGTAGTCTCTATCTTTATAATAAAATCAAATAAAAATCTTCATTCAAAAGAAACCTCAATAATTACATCTGATAAAACCCCAGACAACGAACATAAAACAATAGAAATAACTTCTCAAAATCTTAAAAAAAGTTCAAGTTCAGTTGATCAACCTTTGGAAAAAGCTTTAAATGGGGACAATTCTCAAATTCCAATTGTAGAATCTCAATCTACATCTGAAGAAAAAAGTATAGACAGCAAAGAAAAATCAAAGAAAGTCATTTTGAAAGATTCCATTCAGAATGCTCCAAAAAAAATTATTGTGGTAAAGAAAATTATCCAAAGGGATACAATATTTATAGAAAGATAAAAACTAATAATCCAAAACTATGTTTCTCAGAAGACTGCTTCTCTTATTTCCAATTATATTGTTTCACTTTTCAAAAGCTCAAAAAAAGAAAAATGATACGGTTTATGTTTATGAAAAAGTAATTGTATATGATACCATTTATTTAGAAAAACCTATAAAAGCAAAATTGAACAGCATCTCTGTTCCTCAATTAAATATAAATAAAACGGAAATTAAAGATATCATTCGAGAAAATATTGTAGAAAATAAAACCAATTCACGAAAACAAGATTCATTACCAACAAACTTCCAATATGGTATTACTGCTGGAGTTGGGCTAAAAAACAGCAATTGGGCAAAGGAGCTTTCAAATAAAAAACAACAGTTTGGGGAGAGTATCGGAGTCTGGGTATCAAAAAACATTATTACTCCAAGATTATCACTGATGCTTTCGGCAAGTGTTTATTATTGGAATTCAACATTTGATCTGGATGCTAATAAAGAAGACACCTACTTAAATGGATTCTATTTTTCCAATGATCAACAACCCCTGCTTTTCCAAAGATTTAATAATAAACATTTTGAATATGCATTTCAATTAAAAATATTTTACGAATGGAACAATATCCGACCATTTGTGGGGTTTTTAGCCAATAGGAATATCTATAAAATGCAATTTTTAGTTCCTGAAAACAATGTTCTGGACAAATTGGATGATTTTAAAAACACTCAAAATAATTATGGTTTCACCCTGGGGATAGAATATCGTTTTATGCAGAGATTTTTGCTATCTATAGATTATCAACAATACAAAATGAAGAATATATCATTAAAAAACTCTTCATTTGATTTTGACATTTTTGACAGTAATAATACCTTTGCAGAAAGAAAGATCAACTTAGGCTTATCTTATATTATTTCTAAGTAATTTTTTCTAAAAGCATTGGCCTAATGATTTACTTTAAACTTCCCTTTAACGAAAAACTGTATACCACCGGAGAAGATTCTTCTAAAATATCAGTTACTTTTCATTCATTTGATAATTCTGAACAATTACATTTCAAAGGAAATATTATAGAAATACAATCTGGAGATTTCGAAAAAAAAGAGATAACAAGTCAATCTTTGCCCAAAGAGAATAATCATTTTATCGCTGAAACGGAGGATGAATATATCCGTAAACTCAATGGTGTAATTGAAATCATCAAAGAAAATAATCTTCCTAAGCTCGTTTTATCACGAAGAAAAATAATCAGAAATTTCAATACAATTGATTTAAAGGAGAGTTTCAAACGTCTATGTAATTCTTATCCTAATGCTTTCAGGTACATTTTTATTAATGATGAAAACTGCTGGATGGGTGCCTTTTCAGAGGTTTTAGGAAAATTCGATAAGGTTACTCACACATTTGAAACGATGAGCCTGGCAGGCACCCTACCTGTCTCTGAAGATTGGTCACAGAAAGAAATTGAAGAGCAAAAACCAGTATCTACTTATATTGAAAATGTTTTTGAAAAATACGCTACTTCAGGTCATATTGAGAAATCTCCAACGTATGATCATATTTCAGGAAATATCAAACATCTAAGAACGGACTTTAAAGCAAATATAAAACCTGAAGATATTGACAAAATTATTACAGAGCTGCACCCTACTCCCGCTGTTTGCGGAATACCTAAGGATTTCTGTAAGGAAAAAATTCAATGGATTGAAAAATTCCCACGTGAATTCTATGCTGGATATATCAAAATTGAGACAGAAGAAACCGTTCAGTATTTTGTGAATCTGCGATGTGCAAAACTCTATAAAGACGCAGTGCATTTATTTGTTGGTGGCGGAATTACAGCACAAAGTAACCCTAAAAAGGAATGGGGAGAAACAGAGTTAAAATCCGAAGCTGTATTTAAGAATCTTGTTATCTCTTGACTTTGCCAGAGTATATCTTTTTAAATCTATTAGTGTAAATTAAAATTATTAATTAATTTACATTTGAAAAAAGGTGTCTAATTATTTATAATGCCGAAATATACCAAAATCTGTAGGTGTCCACAAAGCTGCTTTTTGTCCGGCTGCTTTTAATGCATTGTTTGTCCATGTATTGCATGTGTATAAGAAATTATAACTTCCATTGGCATCATAAAACGCATCATTATCACTATACACAGCATTGGTAGGAATCAGAATGAAATTTCCATTTTTATCCTTGTCAAATTTATCTTCTACAAATTGTATCAATTTTTTGTATTGTGATCTGCTGATCATGATCATCTTACAATCATCGCCTTCCTTCATTGTATTATAGTAGGTACAGTGCATTGCAGATTCACTTAACCAGAAAGCCGCTTTAAAAGCTGTTGAAAATTTTAAATCGGACCAGGTTGGAGTATCCAGATAAAAGCCTTTATCACCCCAACCGATTCCTATATATTGATAGTCGGTTCTTTTTGAAGCAATATTGGAAAAAGGGACTTTTACACTCCAGTCCTGCAAATCATTTTTTACAGGCATTACAATATCCGTATGTACTCCATTGGTATAAATATAAATTGGAACCTCTTTTGTTTCACCATCATCTTTTGCTGAAACTTCAATAAAAGGAATTAGAAGACCCAGAACGACATATAAAGCAACAATCCCAAGAATGATCCCCAAAGCTTTTAAGAATATGATCAATATTTTTTTCACAAGTATGTTTTTGTAAAGATTAATAAAACTTAATTTTTAATTTATCACAAAACTATTTGTTTTAATCGGAAAAATAAGTATATTTAGGTATGAAATAGTTACAAATATGCGTAAAAACACTAAATCCCAAAAAAGATTTAAAGTAAGAGTAAAAATAGCTCCAAAAAGAATACAAAAAAAACGTTGATTTTCTAAGAGATTTTATCTTTTTGAAAGTCAATTTTTCTTTTTTAGGAAAGGCTTTTTAACGAATTCTTATCACTAAAAATCTTCATCTCCTTATCCCTTAAAGGACAAGGCATGATCAACAACCCTCTTTAAATTTGGAATGTAAAATTTTCAAAAGAGGATTTATCACCAAAAATCTGACTTAAAGTTTGTCTGAAGATGATTCTAAGAATTCAATATTTCTTTTTAAGCCCGCAAATTTTGTTCTTTTAACAGGAGATTTTCTAAAAATATCAGAGAATAATTCTTGTGTAAGTTCCTTCCATTCACCTTTTTTGAAATTTTTAAGCATTTCATTAGGTCTGAACCTGCTTTGAAGGTTTGGTGCTGAAAACCTATTCCATGGGCAGACATCCTGGCAAATATCACAACCAAACATCCAATCCTGCATCTTATCTTTAAAATAGTCAGGAATCTCAGTTTTCAATTCTATTGTTGCATAAGAAATACATTTACTTCCATCAATAAGCTTATCTGAAACAATAGCATCTGTTGGACATGCATCTATACACTTTCTGCATGTTCCACAATGATTAGTTGTTTCATGGTCGGCAATAAGTTCCAGGTCGCAGATAATTTCTGCTAAAAAATAAAAAGAACCGTTTTGCTTTGTAATAAGGTTAGCATTTTTACCCACCCAACCAATTCCTGATTTTCTTGCCCAGCTTCTCTCAAGTATGGGTGCAGAATCTACAAAGACCCTGAATCCAAACTCGCCGATCTCTTCTTGCAGCTCCATTACCATTTCTCGAAGGATCTCTTTGATTACTTCATGATAATCTTCGGCATAGGCATATTTTGAAATCTTATAGTTTTCGAGGGTCGAAATCTTTTCTTCAGGAAAATAATTGTAAGATAATGAAATTACAGATCTAGAACCTTCCACCAATAACCTAGGATCCAGTCTTTTATCAAAATGATTTTCCATATATTTCATTTCTCCATGGAAGTTATTCTTAAGCCACAGTTCTAGATTCCGAGCATCTTCCTCAAGAAAATCTGCTTTAGAAATACCACAATTCTGAAATCCAAAACGTTGAGCTTTGGACTTTATCAGTTCAGAATATTTTTCGGCAGTTGAATTCATGATTTCTTATTGCAAAACTAAGATTATTTTATAAATTTGCCGCCTTTATACTTTTTTACTAAATACATATAAAAACCTAAACCCGAAAAATCTAAACCATGAAGAAAATAGGTCTGTTAATTGGACTTTTTACTTTGAGCATGAACTATGCACAAATCAAATTTGAAAAAGGATATATCATTAATAATTCAGGCGAAAGAACCGAAGTATTGATCAAAGATGTAGATTGGAAAAACAATCCCACCGATTTTGAATATAAACTTAATGATTCTTCTGCGCCAATAAAAGAAAGTGTAAAAAATATTGCTGAATTTGCTATTGATAATTCTGAAAAATATGTACGGAAGACAGTAATGATAGATCACTCTTCTGATATTATTGCCTATATTTCAAAGAATAAAACACCAGATTTCAAAGAAGAAACACTGTTTCTAAAATATGTTGTTGAAGGAAAGGCAAATTTATATTATTATCAAAATAATGACACCAAAAGATTTTTCTACAATATTGATCAATCTGATATAAAGCAGCTTATTTATAAGCCATATTACGTTAATGAAAGTTTGATCCGCTATAATAATGAATATAAAAAGCAGATCGCAGAAAATCTTACATGTGGTATCGAAAATAAAGAAATTGAAAGAGCAGATTATAAAACGAATGCTTTGACAAGAATTTTCGTAAAATATAATAATTGTTCAAATGGCGGTTCTGTTAATTATACTCAAAATAAAGAAAAAAGAAACTTTATTAATTTAAATATCCGACCAGGAATTAGCAGCTCAAAACTTCAGACTACATTTAATTCTTATGATCCAGCTGGAAAAACAGATTTTGACAGGAAATTTTCCTTTAGGATTGGAGCTGAGCTCGAGTTTATTTTACCTTATAACAAAAATAAATGGTCAGTTTTTATAGAGCCTACTTATCAATATTACAAAACAGATTCTGAAACAGTAGTTAATGTTGGAACTTATTTTGAAAGAAAAATCACTCAAAATATAGACTATAAAGCATTAGATGTACCTATTGGGGCAAGACATTATATGTTCCTGAATGATAAGTCCAAGATATTTATTAATGCTGCATTCATCATCGGTATTGGTCTTAATTCTTCTTTCAAAGAAGGAAATACTGAAATGAAAATAAAATCTGCCAACAATATTGCATTCGGTGCTGGATATAAATATAATGACAAATTCAGTGTTGAGCTTAGGGTACATACCACAAGAAACCTCCTAAGAAATTATGTTATGTGGGACTCCAATTATAATAATATGTCATTAATTTTTGGATATACACTTTTCTAAGAATTAAGTTTCAACAAGAAAGTTTTTTAAGAAAAAAAATACGTATTTTCGTTATTATTTTAATGATTAAAACCCAACAGCTATGCCTTTAACAGAAGTATTAAAATCAGGAAATTATCAATTAATAGACGTTCGTGAACCAATGGAACTGGAAATGGACGGTAATATAGAAGGTGCTCAAAATATTCCACTGGGTGAAGTAGAAGATAGAAAAGAAGAAATTCTATCTATTGAAAAACCAGTTGTTATATTCTGCAGAAGTGGAAACAGAAGTGGAAAGGCATTGGAATATCTTAATTCTCAAGGCTTAAAAGACGGTTATAACGGCGGAGGCTGGGCAGACCTGAAAGCAACAATCGAAGCAAATCAAGGAACTTTTTAAGTTCCTTTTTTTATATAGTTTAATGATATGAATTTGCAAGAAAGATTTAAACAAAGCCTATTCTCCTACACTCAGGATCAAAATACACTTGATATCCTATGGAAGGAAATTGAAACTCAATATTCGCAAAAAGGAAGACATTATCATAATCTGGAACATCTGAATACTATGTTTTCAGAGCTTGAAATGGTAAAAATTAATATTTCACATTTCTCTAATATTAGCTTTTCAGTGTTTTATCATGATGTCATTTACGATGCCTCTTCTAAAGCTAATGAGGAAAAAAGTGCAGAGCTAGCTACATTCAGACTTCAAAGGCTCAATGTTGATCAAAAGTCTATCGAACAGATTTCTGAGCAGATTTTAGCAACCAAGGCTCATCAACGATCTAATGACAATGACACTAATTATCTTTTAGATGCTGATTTATCAATTTTGGGAAAAGACATCGAAACCTATCTTGATTATACTAAAAAAATCAGAAAAGAATACTCTATTTATCCTGATCTCTTATATAAACCTGGCAGGAAAAAAGTACTGAAACATTTCCTGGAATTAGAAAACATTTTTAAAACCGATTATTTTAAGGATCGATATGAAAAACAGGCGCGGATAAATATTGAACACGAGCTTGATAAATTATAAGTTCCGGCTAAAATTTCAAAGGTTTTGAATAAACTCTGTTGCTTTTTTTAACACCAAATCCGGCACCTCCTTATGAGGTGTGTGTCCGACATTTGGAATGATGTATTTATCTGAAATCCCACTTACCTGTTCTATTGTTTTCTCCACCTGATCTAAAGTTCCATACTCATCTGTATTTCCCTGAATAAATAGTAAGGGACAAGTAATATCTTTTAATAAGTATTCAATATTCCAATTTCTATAACTTTCTCTGGTCCATGTTTCCGTCCATACTTTAAAAAGCCTTTCAACTTTATCTCCGTGGTATTTTTGTAAACGTTCAGGAAGGTTGGTAGTCTTATAAGCTTCCCAGGCATCATATACACCTTTTAGAGTAACTTCTTCAACAAATATATGCCCAGCTTCACAAATAACTGCCTTTACGTTTTTAGGGTATTTGCTGGCGGTTATCAAAGCGATTGTTCCGCCATCGCTATGCCCAAACAAAATGGCATCTGTGATATTCAGTTCTGTTAAAAGATCTTTTAGTAAATCCGCTTCGATTTCCATATAGTTATTCGGTCTTTCATCTGTCAGCATTGGATCAGACTTACCATAACCAAGCCGGTCATAAACCAGAACATTACATTGGGAACCTTCTGAAAGTTTCATAGGAAAATCCCGTCATAATTGAGTACATCCAAGAGAGTCATGGAGAAAAATCAAGGTAGGCCTGTCTTCAAGTGAATGATTATATTCTATATAGAGTTTTTTTTCTTTTACTTCTATTAAATTAGTTGACATAAAATTCAAAACGTCATTAAAACTTAGGCATTTTCACCTCTTCAAACTCTTTCAGTAAATTTTTAAAGACTGTTTCAGCTGGCAGTATATCATTAATTAAAGCAGAAACCTGTCCTATTTCTAATTCTCCATCTTCCATATCACCTTCGAACATTCCCTTTTTTGCCCTGGCTCTTCCTAAAGATGCGGCTAAAGCTTCTGCATCTCGTCCTAACTGGTAAATATTTTCCAATTCATTAAAGAACTTATTTTTAACCATTCTTACGGGTGCTAATTCTTTTAGAGTAAGATGGGTATCTCCTTCCTTAAGTTCTGTAATCTTCTTTTTCCAATTTTCATGAGCACTAGCTTCGTTAGTAGCCGCAAAACGGGAACCAATTTGCACCCCATCTGCACCCAGAATCATTGCTGCTTTCATTTGAGAACCTAAAGCAATTCCACCTGCAGCTATTAAAGGTTTAGAAATGTGCTGTCTTACATTGGGAATCAAACAGAAAGTTGTTGTTTCATCTCTCCCATTGTGGCCTCCTGCTTCAAAGCCTTCAGCTACAATAGCATCTACCCCTGCTTCTTCACATTTGACAGCAAATTTTGTAGAAGAAACAACATGTGCTACTTTTATTCCTTCCTTTTGCAACGTTTCCGTGTAAGTTTTTGGATTTCCGGCAGAAGTGAAAACAATCTTCACTCCTTCCTCTAAAATAATCTGGATAATTTCTTCAATATTTGGGTAAAGCATAGGAACATTAACTCCAAAAGGCTTATCTGTAGCCGCTTTACACTTTTGAATATTCTCTCTTAATATATCAGGATACATACTTCCTGCGCCGATCAAGCCTAACCCGCCACAATTGGAAACTGCTGAGGCAAGTCTCCATCCTGAATGCCAGATCATCCCAGCCTGGATAATTGGATATTTTATATTAAAAAGTTTTGTAACCCTATTTTGTTCCGATTCCATATCACGAAGCTTTTTGGCTGTCGTAAAATCTATAAAATTGCTCATGCTGTAAAAATACTAAAAACAAAGATTTCAGGCATTCCGTTTTTAAGAATATTCACTCTGATTCTTATCAAATTTTGTAATGATCCAGGGTTTCATCAATTATAAAACTGATATCTAAAAATTTTTGAACCAGTTGAGAAGTATCCTTTTCAATACTGTCAGGTTTCAACTCAATCCATCCTTCCATTAATGTTAACGGACCATATTGTACACTCACATTAGGCCAATTATCGCTGTTATTGATAAACTGCTCTCTAAATCGTTCTGCAAAATTTCGGCTCAAAATTTTATATCCTTTTAATTCCCTTAACTTCAAAGCGTGAATATTATAGTATATTTTGTTTTCCTGAATCGCTTTATCATTAACCCAGACAGAAAAAAAAATTCTTCCATTGGCAATTAATGGTGATTGTGGATTGCTAGACCACTCAGATTTATACACTTTCAATGCTAAAGATTCCATAACACTACCTATAGACACTTTCAATTTCAAATCACCCAATTCTTTTTTTAAAATTATTGAAATTGCCGATTGAAATTTATTTTGGTAAAAATTATAATCCATTTCTATTTGTTTTAAAATAAAATATTTAAGGTATTAAAAACAATAGGCTAAAAGTAATTACTTTTAGCCTATTGTTTACAAAAAAAACCTTCAGACTAACTGAAGGTTTTTAATTTATTTCTTTAATGCCTCTTTCTTCCAGTTTCCTTTGAACTTACAAGAATCGTAACGGCTATCTATTGATATGAAAGTCGTTGGTAATTTTGAATTCACAAATTTTTCAACCATTTCATTTCTTTTCTTATTAAGAGCCATCTGCTTTATTCTGTCATAGTCAGTCTCTAAAGTGATCTGGTGAGCAGGAATTACCTCTTCGATCTTTACAATCTTAACCACTTTTCTTTTTCTTTCATCTTCATCATCAAAAGCATTTGTTAGATCATCTTTGTTAAGACCTGCCAATTCGTAGCTAATTGTTCCTGGAATACTTTCTCTTTCAATTTTATTAGAACCATCGGCTCCGGCAATTACCCCACCATTGAACTTAGTTTTCTTATCGTCAGAATATTTAAAAGCAGCATCTTTAAATGTGATCTTTCCTTCAACAATTAAAGTTTTGATACTATCTAATTTCT
The DNA here is from genome assembly GCF_018613715.1 of Chryseobacterium sp. ISL-6. Classification (GTDB taxonomy): domain Bacteria; phylum Bacteroidota; class Bacteroidia; order Flavobacteriales; family Weeksellaceae; genus Chryseobacterium; species Chryseobacterium paludis. The sequence goes on from NZ_JAGGPT010000003.1 coordinate 152,690, forward strand.
TTTTTGCTGTTTTAATCTCATCATCTGTAGGTGTAGCCATTAAAAGAATATGTCTTGCATCATAGATCTTTCCAGATTTTTTCACCAGTTGAATAATATGGTAACCAAATTCTGATTCTATAGGATCTGAAATTTCTCCTTCCTGTAAATTAAGTGCGGCAGCCTCAAATGGCTTTACCATCTGACCTTTAGAGATATTTTTCATCAAGCCACCTGTAGATGCGGAACCTGGATCTTCAGAATAAATTCTAGCCTGGCTTTCAAATGATTCTCCACCTGCAATATCCTGTTTGATCTTTTTTAATTTATTGATCAGTTCGTCTTTGTGCGCTTCCGTAAGCTTAGGGTACATCATGACCTGGGCTAAAGAAACTTCATCCTTGATCTCAGGCAACTGAGCTTTATAAAGGTTATAAAAATCGGTTACTTCATTAGGAGTAACATCTGCTTTATCAGTAACTCTTTGGTATTTTGCCTGTCCATAATAAGTATCAGTATCTATTTTTTCAATAGCATTTTTCATTTCATACCCATTTCTGAACTTATAAGCTGCCAACATTGCTTTTTCGTCTGGGAACTGAGAAAGTAATTGAGAGTACTTAGCATTTGCCTGGCTTTTTATAGCTGCAGATCTGTTTTCAATTAATGTATCTTTCTTAGCTTCGTATACAAGAAGTTTGTTGTTGATCAGATTCTCCAAAAACTCACACTTATCCGTATTGGAAGCTCCCTGCTGTTTTGCATAATTCATCTGTTCATTTACATCAGACTCCAATACAATTTCATCTCCAATTACAGCAGCAATACCATCCACTAGGTCTCCTTGTTTTATTTGAGCTTTCATGTTGGTAGCAAATAGCATCACAAAAACTCCAAAAAGAAAAGTGATCTTTAGTTTATTTATCATTTTAGTATTTTAAACAAGTTGCAAATTTAGAATTCTTAATGAATTACACTAAATTTTTTATTATAAATATTTCTTAAAAACACCTATTTATTGTAGTTCAACATCAAATGTTGTTAATTCTTTGAATTGTCTCAGTCTGCTGAACATATCAGACTCGCTTACTTCCTCAATTCTTTCCGTTCCAAATTTTTCAACAGTAAAGGATGCCATAGCAGAACCAACGATCAAAGCAGATTTCATTGTTTCGAAATCGATCTTCCCTTTTTTAGCTAAATAAGCTGCAAAACCACCTGCAAAAGTATCTCCAGCTCCTGTTGGATCAAAGACATCTTCTAATGGAAGTGCCGGAACAGCAAAAACCTTATTATCGTGGAAAAGTAATGCTCCATGCTCACCTTTTTTAATGATAACATATTTAGGTCCCATTGTAAGGATCTTTTTTGCTGCTTTTACAAGAGAATACTCTCCTGACAACTGTCTTGCTTCTTCATCATTAATAGTGATCACATCAGTTTTAGCGATCATATCCATTAAAATATCTAAAGCAGTATCCATCCAGAAATTCATTGTATCAAGAACAACAAGTTTAGGACGTTTGTTCATTTTTTCAAGAACTGATAACTGAACTCCAGGATGTAGATTTCCTAATAATAAAATCTCAGAATCCTGCATAGAGTCTGGAATTTTAGGATCAAAATTTTCCAAAACATTCACCTCCGTAGCTAAAGTATCTCTAGTATTTAAATCATTATGATATTTACCTGACCAGAAAAAAGTTTTTCCTTCTTTTACAATTTCAAGTCCTTCAATATTTACATTTCTGTCTGTAAACATGTCTAGGTGTTCTTGTGGGAAATCTCCTCCTACAACAGAAACAATTCCTGATTTCACTCCTAATATAGATGAAGTGATTGCAATATAAGTGGCGGCTCCGCCTAAAATTTTATCTGTCTTACCAAATGGTGTTTCAATTGCATCAAATGCAACACTCCCAACAACTAAAAGTTTCATATATTTTTCAATGTATTTTAAACTGATTTATTTTTTCCATTCAAAAGTATCCAGCAGGTGTTTCATATCTTTTTTGATATAATCCACAGCAGGAGCTAATGAATCCGGTTTCGGTCTTGTATTAAAGTATAGATAGGCAGTCACAAAATGTTTTGTACTGTCCGTAATGTAAAATTGAAGGTTAGAAGCACTCTGTCCTTTTAATTCGTAAAAGTTTCCATATACCTTTTTTTCAGGATATTCGAAAGACTTCGTATCAATAGCACTTGCTTTAATGGTATGTTCATATACCATTTTTTCAGCTTCTTTAATATGATCTGCAAAATCATTTTGAATCGGATAATAGGTAACGAAGATCTTAGCCTTCATTTTAGGATAATTCAAATAATACCAGCAAGGCTTTTTAGCATCTGTCATTGTCGCAAAATCTGAATACTCAAAGCTGTAAGCACAGTTAGATTCAAATTTTTGATATTTTGGTGTGGGATACTCCAAACGTAATTCTCCGTAAGGTTTTGGAATTGGATCTTTTCCACATGAAATTAAAAGCAATGAAGCAAATATAAAAATGACTTTTTTAATCATTTTGCAAAAGTACAAATTAGATTTCAGATTTAAGAAGACAAATTTCAGTCTTTCAATGAGTTTTGAATATAGTTTTCCAAAGGTTTGGGAAAAGATTTCTTTTGTGATCCTTTAAAGTCTGTAATGATGTATTCATTTTGTTCAATAAAATTATTCCAAACCACTTTTGAACTTACGTCAACATCATAAATATCAATGGTCAGATTCTTATGAGTGAGTTTATGATGGAGCGTTTTAAGACCTTTTATAAATGGTTCCAGCTCTTCTGTAATGGAAGTTGGAAATTCAAAAAGCTTTTTCCAGATAAAGTCATCTTTTCGCTGCTGAACTACAAATTGCCCTTTAATGTGAACAAAATAATATTTTAAATGAAGATCCTCTGTTTTTGTTTTTTTTGTTTTAACAGGGAAATCAGAAACTTTATTTAAAGAATATGCTAAACAGTCATCTTCCAAAGGACATTCATCACAAAGTGGATTCTTAGGCTTGCAAATTTCTGAACCAAGATCCATCATCGCCTGATTAAAATCGCCTACATTTTCCGGCATGATCAATGTTGCCAATTCAGAAAAATAAGTAAATGCCCGCGAATTGGAAATATCAAAATCATCTGCAAAAACCCTACTCAATACCCTATAAAAATTTCCATCTACAGCCGGTATTTTACCACCAAAACAAATACTGGAAACTGCCGCCGCTGTGTATTTCCCTACTCCTTTCAACAGTAGAATATCCTCATAGCGAGATGGAAAAAAACCATTATGATCAGCTATGATCTGTTTTGAAGCTTTATGAATGTTAATTGCTCTGGAATAATATCCCAAACCCTTCCAATGGAGCAAAACCTCATCCTCTTCAGCTTCAGCTAAAGTTTCTACATCGGGAAATCTTTTGATAAAGTTATTGTAATGATTGAGTCCCTGACTGATTCTTGTTTGCTGAAAAACAATTTCGCAAATCCATATTTTATAAGGATCTTTTGTTTTTCTAAAAGGTAAATCTCTGGCATTTTCTTTATACCAATTCAGTAATTTACTTCCTAAGTGAAGAAAACCTGAATCTCTAAAATTCTTTTCCAAAAAATAAGTCTGTTAAGTAGTTCAATTGCTCTGATCAATTATTAGTTTTAGATCTATTATTCTAAAACCAGATCAAAGTATCTGCAAAGATAGAACTATTTACTTTCTGTACCTACAGAGTATATCGGAGCGGATTTAAGCCATTGATATTTTAGCTTCTTATCATCTGCTATAAAGCGATATCCATTAAGCTTTTTAAGAAAAATGTACACCGAGTCTTTTTTCAGTTTTAGCCTTTGGTTGGAAAGGAACTGAAATGGATAGTTGATCACAGAATCTCTTGTTGTCTTTTCTATTACACCCGATTTGAGTCTGTAAATAAATATTGATTTTCCGCGACCCGAAGAGCTATCTACAAGCTTTATATCAGAAGTAGCAAGAACCATATCACTAGCATCAAAACACTCGTCAACATTCATGATATAGGCTTTACCTTCCTGCCTTTCATCTGCAAAAAGATCTCGTTTATAATGAGTAGGGCTTTGAAATTTCTTTTCGCAACTCATAACAAAAAATATAAGAAGGATTGGTATGCAGTAAATAAATCTGAATTTAAGCATATTAATTTTTATGTGAATTGGTAGAAAAAAACCGATGTAAAATTGCATCGGTTTTTATTATTAAAATAGGATATATTAGTCCTGAGTATATTGTGACTCCCATTCGTTACCATCATCTCCTTTGTGTCCGTCCAATTTAATAACGAAACTTTTTGTTGGGAAATAAGGCGTTAAACGGATATCCAGCCATACTCTGTCTTTATTTACTTTATCTTGCTCAAAACGAACAATTTTGAACTTTTCAATAAGCTTATCAGCTCCTTTGATTCCATCTAGGAAGGTTACGATCTGTCTTCTTAAATCATCTTCATTTTTTGCAGTCCAGTTTTCAAATGCTCTTCTGTTTAAGAAATCCAATAAAACTTTAGTTACATAATCAAATACACGAACCACTGAATAAGTCTGAAGTCCAATATTATCTCCTGTAAATAATGTTTTAGCAGAGAAAGCCATGATTTTTCCATATTCATTAACCATAGGTACTAATCCCATTTTTTCCAACTGAGAAATTTCACTTTTCTTCAATTCGAATTTTACGGCATCAACCTCGTTGATATTACCATGTTTTTTACCCGCTGCTACCTGAGACATTAGTGTCTTATGAATTTTTCCTGCCAATGAAGTAGATGGTGGTAATTCCACGTTTTCTTCTTCACCCACTTCTTCTGCTCTTCCACGACCTACAAGCCAGTTACAAGTCATGATTACATTACTTCTATGAAGCTCTCCTCCTGTAAGGTTTGCAGAATGGAATAAATCCACCACATCATCCGGTTTATCGAGATTAGCAAAATCCGTAACCATCATTACTTTATTCTCGTTACAGATCTTCGCCCATTTTTCAATCACTTTATTAGATCCTAAATATCCAGGAATTGCTAAAAGAGAATAATTATCTCTTAGATCTAAACGATCATAATAGCTTTTGAACTCCTCAGCAATAGCATCGATAAAAAGTGGATTATCTAAATCTGAAAGCTGATCTAAGCTTGCATTTACAATACTTACATTATCAACTTTATCAAGTTCTGTATTTTTATAGAATTGAGCTACTGTTCTGTATGAAGTTTCCAACTGGCGAACAGTATCTAAAGTATTTTTTAAGTTTGTTTTTAAATTTTGTTCTGCCTGCTGCGCTTTATTTTTGCAGGTCTCTGCCATTTTATCTGCAGATTCATTACCCTCCAAAAGACTTACCCAAAGGTTGATCTTTTGAAGTAATTCTTTTCTTTCGTCTCCTTTATTATTATCAGTAAGGAATATTTCTTTCCTTGCTTTTCTAGTCGGATTCATGTTGGCGATGCCATCTACAACAGATTCTACAAAACCAAACCCACCAATTTTGTTGAGCTCGGCAAGAGGATTACCTTTCGGTTGTCCCGAATGTTGCTGTTGACCTTGTTGCTGACTTTCTGATGCCTGTAATTTACTATCCATGATTTAATGTAAAGTCTTTAGATTATTTTTCAAGTTCTTGTGCCACTTCTTTTAATACTTCCACAAAAGCAGATCTTGTCTGTTCGTTTTCCAGCATGTTACGCAGAATTTTATTTGTTTTTAGCTGACGTACAATTTTGTTATATTGTTCCTGCTCCATGCTAAGTTGCTGCAAATAATTTGATTTCTGTGTAAGACTCTTAGGAGTGAAGTCCCCAAGATTTTGAAAACGGAATTCTTCGTCTACCACACTACCATCTTCTGTTTCATGTTGTACACTTATAGAAGGTTGAAAATGCTTGAAGACGTCTTCCACAGTCTTTAATCCTGTTACGATTTCAGGGTTATAAGATTCATCAGTAGTAAGCTGGCTTACAATTAATGACTTATTTTCCTGTATTTCTTGAATAGCTTCATTAGCGTCTACTTTTATCTCGTTTCCGCCAACACCATAATTAAACATTGCCATATTATTATTATTTTGAGATTTTTGATTTTGGTTAGAATTGTTTTTATCCGACGAGTCGAATAAGTCCCCAATCCAATGCTTAAATTTAAAAAAAAACTCTAACATACAAAATTTTGTTAAGATTTTTCTTGAATTATTTAATTATACCTATTTTATCAGACATAAATATGTCATTTTCACTTCACTAAACTATGAAAAATAAATAAAAAAACACATCAAAGATGATGTGTTTTTTATTTCTAACAATTTTTGGCAATGTTACCAAATTTTTATTCTGTCCTGAGGAGCTTTATACAGCTTATCTCCAGGCTTTATATCAAATGCTTTGATAAAAGCATCCTGATTTACTAATGGTCCAAATGCTCTGAAATATCCAGGAGAATGTGGATCTGTTTTTACCTGATTCACCATATATTGGTCTGTAGACTTTGTTCTCCAAACCGTTGCCCAACTCATAAAGAATCTTTGATCCTGATTAAATCCGCTGATAGATCCTGGATTTCCGTGGTCTTTAAGATACATCTGTAATGCATCATACGCTACAGCTACGCCTCCCAGATCACCAATATTTTCACCACTTGTAAATTTCCCGTTTACAAAGCTTCCTTTCACCGGTTCGTAGCCGTTATATTGTGCTGCTAACTGGGCTACTTTAGCATCAAAGTTCTTACGATCTGTATCTGTCCACCAATTATTAAGGTTTCCATCACCATCAAAACGGGAACCACTATCATCAAAACCATGAGAAATTTCGTGACCGATTACTGCACCAATCCCACCGAAGTTTACTGCTGCATCCGCTTTAGGATTATAGAAAGGTGGCTGAAGGATTGCCGCTGGGAAAACGATCTCATTATTTGAACCACTGTAGTAAGCATTCACAGTTTGTGGTGTCATTCCCCACTCTGTTTTATCAACTGGCTTTCCAACTTTTTCCAAACTTCTCTGATATTGCCAAGCAGCTACATTTTGTAAGTTTGAATATAACGTTGAGCCCTGATTCGGAGAACCTACTTTTAGTTCAGTATAATCTTTCCACTTGTCAGGATAAGCAATTTTTACTGTGAATTTAGATAATTTCTCCTGAGCTTTTACCTTCGTTTCCGGAGACATCCAGTCCATATCATTAATATGGGTTTTAAACGACTTTAAAATATAGTCGATATAGGTTTCCATTTGCTGTTTTGCTTCAGGAGTAAAATACTTTTCAACATATAATTTCCCAAAAGCTTCACCAAGAACACCATTTACAAGACCCAACCCTCTTTTATTCATTGGGCGTTGTTCCTTTTGTCCCTGAAGATATTTTGAGTAGAAATCAAAACGGATCTGCTCAAGGCTCTCATCAAGATTACTTGCATTACCATTTATTACATGATATTTCAGATAATCTTTTAATAGAGGAAGGTTCTTTTGAGTCAGGAATTGATCCATATTCTGGTAATACTTCAATTCACCAACAATTACTTTATCTGTATTTACACCTGCATCGGTTAAATACTTAGCAAGGTTAATATTTTTAACTAATCCTGATAACTCAGATACATTTTTTGGATTATATCTTAAATTAGCATCTCTATTCTGCTCCAGAGTTAAAAGATAGTTGGCTAATTGTTTCTCAAAAGCAACTACATTTTCAGCAGATTGAGTCGAATTTTTATATCCTAATACTCCGAATAGTTTACCTACGTAGTTTGTATACTCACCTAACGTTTTTGTATTGGCTTCATTTACTTTCTGATAGTAATCTCTTCCCAAACCAAGATCCGGTCCACCAAGATATATCGCATTCATTTTAGAGTTCTTCATATCTGCACCTACTCTCCAGCCATAAAAAGAATTATCACCCAGTTTAGTAGCATCTAAAAGATACTTCTGTAAATCGTTAAGGTTTTTGATTGCATCAATTTTAGCAAGATCTCCTTTTATAGGAGCAATACCATCTGTATTTCTTTTACTGGTATCCATGAAAGACGCATATAGATTCTGAATTTTTTGTCCTTCAGATCCATCAGAATATTTTTCAGATAATATTTTATTTAAAATATCCAAAGAAGCATCATCTACATTCTCTCTCAAAGCATTGAAAGATCCCCAGCTTGCTTTATCAGAAGGAATCTGAGTTGTTTTTACCCAATTTCCATTTACATAGTTGAAAAAATCATCTTGTGGACGAACACTTTTATCCATGTATGATAAATTAATTCCCTCTTCTTTCATTTCTTCTTTTACTGGTTGTGTAGTGGCAACCGCAGTCTCTGTCTTAGTTGTTTTTTCTGCGGTCTTAGCTGTACCACATGAGTTTAAAAATACCATACCCGAAAAGGCAAGTATACCAATATTTAGCTTTTTCATTAAAAATCGTTTTTTATTTTACACAAACTTACCAAATATACGAATTTTCGTAATGTGGAAATAGGTAATTTGAGAAGATGTTACAAGTTATGGGTTGTGGAATTTGAGGTACCTGATGCAGAAGGATTTGGTAGTTAGAGAAATAATTTATTTATAATAATTTCAATCAAACCCAACAACTCTTATCCATTTACCTGCTACCTACAAAAAAACCGCTCATTTCTGAGCGGCCTATATATTAAGTATATTACCAGATTTTGATTCTGTCCTGAGGAGCTTTATATAATTTATCTCCTTGTTTTACATCAAATGCTTTATAGAATGCATCAACGTTCGTTAACGGACCGAAACTTCTGAAGTATCCAGGAGAATGTGGATCTGTTTTCACCTGATTGGTCATATATTTTTCACTAGACAATGTTCTCCAAACTGTAGCCCAGCTTAAGAAGAATCTCTGGTCTTGTGTAAATCCACTGATCACTCCAGGATTTCCTTTATCTTTTAAATACATCTGTAATGCATCGTAAGCGATATTTACCCCTCCTAAATCAGCAATATTTTCCCCGTTTGTGAAAGTTCCGTTTACGAAAGTTCCTTTTACAGGCTCATATTTATCATATTGAGCAGCAAGAGCTTTTGTTGCTTTCTCGAAATTCGTTTTATCTTCCGGAGTCCACCAGTCTACCAAGTTACCATCTGCATCAAACTGAGCTCCTGAATCATCAAATCCGTGGCTCATTTCGTGACCGATAACAGCTCCAATTCCACCGAAATTTACAGCAGCATCCGCTTTAGGATTAAAGAATGGTGGCTGAAGAATAGCAGCTGGGAATACGATCTCGTTATTTACCGGGTTATAATAAGCATTTACAGTTTGTGGAGTCATTCCCCATTCTGTTTTATCAACAGGTTTTCCGATTTTAGCTAAATCTTTGTTATACTGCCATTCTGAAACATTCTGAAGATTCTGATATAAAGTACCTCCTTTAGATTCCGGAGTGATCATTAATTTAGAATAATCTTTCCATTTGTCTGGATAAGCAACTTTTACCGTAAATTTATTAAGCTTGTTCAATGCTTTTTCTTTCGTTGTAGAAGACATCCAAGAAAGGTTATTGATATGAACAACAAAGCTTTTCTTTAAATAATCGATTAATTCAACCATCTGAGCTTTCGCTTCAGCAGGGAAATATTTTTCAACATATAATTTACCGAAAGCTTCTCCTAAAGAACCATTGATCAACTCATATCCTCTTTTGTTAAGTGCTCTTTGTTCCTGCTGACCTCTAAGGTATTTACCATAGAAAGCAAATCTCATATTTCCCAGGTTTTCGCTCAAATAAGAAGCGCTTCCATTAATCAAATGGAATTTAAGGTAATCTTTAATAACAGAAAGATTCTGAGCATTCACTAATTGGTCGAAGTTTTTATAATATCCTATTTCTCCGATGATCACCTTATCTGAATTTACACCTACTTTTTTCAGGTAAGCAGGAAGGTCTACATTTTTTACCAAAGCAGAAAGTTCTGCCATAGTCTTAGGGTTATACTGAAGGTTTGAATCACGGATCTGCTCGTTTGTCAAATAAGTTTTAGCAATGCTTTTTTCATATTCAACAATTCCTTTTGCAGCTTCATCAGCATTTTTGTAGCCTAATTCTTTTAGCATAGAAGCTACATATTTCTGATATTCAGCAAGTGCTTCTGTATTTTTATCATTAACTTTCTGATAATAATCTCTTCCTAAACCTAAAGATGCATCCCCAAGATAAATAGCATTCATCTTCGAGTCCTTAAGATCAGCGTCTACACCCCATCCGTAGAAAGTATTTTCTCCTTCTTTAGTTACAGCAGTCAAATAATTCTGTAAATCTGTAAGGTTCTTGATCGCATCGATTTTAGTCAGATTGCCTTGAATAGGTTTAATCCCGTCAGCATTTCTCTTCTGCATGTTCATATAGGTAGCATAAAGATCCTGAATCTTTTTCCCCTCACTTCCGTCAGCAAATTTATCTTTCAGAAGAGAGTTCAAAATCGTCATTGAATTATTGTCAGTATCATCTGCCAATTTATTAAAACTTCCCCAAGTTGGTTTATCAGAAGGAATTTTGGCTGTTTTCATCCACGTTCCACTCACGTAGTTATAAAAATCATCCTGTGGACGTACAGATTTGTCCATCAAGCTAAGGTCTAAACCTTTATCTGTTGTACTCATTACTGTTTTAGTTGTTTTAGCCTGAGCACTCACTGTATTTTGTGAGCAAATTCCCGCTAATAAAAACAAAGAAAGCGTTAGTTTTTTCATTATGATAACAATTTATATAATATGTATGTTTATTTTAACATTCGTTACGTTTAATGAAAACAAATTTAAACAAATATTAAGAAGTTGTTACCTCTTTTACATTCCCTGTTCTTTTTAGAAATCCCCAGGCTTGTATTTCTCCTTTTAATGCCTTTCTTAAGCTTCTGAATAAGACAATGTACATGAGCCATCTATAGCCGAATCTTTGCGGGATTACATACAATAAATTGACCAGTTTCTCTCTCTGCATCAAAAAAGCGACAATCGCCAGTGAAGCATCTACCAGAAGAAACAGTAAATAGTATGTGAATATCTTTTCTCCGTTTCCAAATAATATTCCAAAAAACATAATTACATCTGCAAAAGGCGAGAAAAATGGAATAATATATTGAAATAATAAAATATTAGGCATCGCCCAAAGTCCTAAACCTTTATATTTCGGATTTAAGAAAGTCTGTTTCTGCTTCCAGAACATCTGCATGATACCATATGTCCATCGGAAACGTTGTTTTAAAAACTGTCTCACCGTTTCCGGTGCTTCAGTTACTGCAATGGATCTGTTTTCATTGGCTACTGTATATCCTTCTTTTAAGATTTTCACAGTAATATCACAATCTTCCGCCAGCGTATCTGAAGAATATCCGCCAACCTCATCGATTACTGATTTTTTAAATGCTCCTATTGCTCCCGGGATTACTGTAATCGCATTGATATTTGCATACGCTAATCTATCAAAGTTCTGGCTCGTAGTATATTCTATAGCCTGCCATCTCGTAAGCCAGTTGACTTGATTTCCCACTTTTACATTACCCGCTACTGCAGCAATTTTTTCTTCAGGACTTGCATTTAAAAACCTGGCTATCAAATATTTTACAGCATCTTGCTGAAGCTTAGTATCTGCATCAATACAAACTACATATTCTGCATCGGTTTGAGAGATTCCAAAATTCAAGGCTGTTGCTTTTCCACCATTTGATTTTGTGAAGATTTTCAACTTTGGATGTTCAGAAAATGCTTCTCTTGCTCTTTCATAGGTTAGATCTTTACTTCCATCATCTACCATAATGACATCAAAATTTGGATAAGACTGATTCAGCAAATTGGTTAGAGAAGATATAATATTTACTTCTTCATTATAGGCGGGAACGATAATAGATACTTTAGGGTAGCTTTCCAATACAGGAAACTGTGAAAGTACTTTTTCTTTTTTTCTCTCTTTGATTGCCCAATAAGCCATCAACAGTAATCGTATCAATCCTAATATTATAAAGATTGTAAAAAGAGCTACCAGGAAATGACTAATCCCATAAATCACAGTTGCCAATACCAGATTCAACTGCATAATATAATAGGATTTTGTCTTTGGAACTTCGGGCATTAGCTCATTTTTGCTTTTATGTAAAATACTTGCTAAAGTGGTAAAATGATACCCCTGTTTTTGTAATGTAGGAATTAATATTTTAAGAGCCTTAACAGTCTCTTCTCTTGTATCTCCGCCCGCATCGTGAAGGAGGATAATATTTCCTCTTTCTTGTTTTATTCCTTGTAATACGCGCTTTACAATTTCATCTGATTTTACACCAGGCTGCCAGTCTTCAGGATCTATACTTTCACCAATATCCAGATAATTTTGCTGTCTTGCCAAGGCCACCGGAATGATCTCTTCAGAAGTCGTAGGTTCCGAGTCCGCATTATAAGGTGCTCTGAATAAGATCGTACTGTGACCTGTTATACATTCAAATAACAACCTTGTCAGCTTTAGTTCCAGCAATGCTCTTTCCGGACTTACTTTCGCCACATTTTCATGGGTGAATGTATGATTTCCTATTTCGTGACCTTCCCTATAGATTCTTTTTACAAGTGGTAAGTTTCTCTCAGCATTTAAACCTATTAAAAAGAATGCTGCAGGAACATGATATTTTGACAATACATCGAGAACCTGTGGTGTGTATGTTTCATCCGGCCCATCATCAAATGTTAGAACCAGCTCTTTCTGTGGTGCTGAGCCATATTTTTTCACTTCATAAGAACTCGGATAGGTTACATAATTTTCATCCGTAATTATTTTTTCTTTCGGATCTATCTCCACTGCAATTTTTCCATCATGTGGAGTATTTAAAACATCCAAAACTTCACCATCTCCGATATAGTCTACCATCGTCTGACCTTTCACATTCTCAAATTTCTTTAGATCAAGTTTTGGCAAACCTGCAAAAGTGAGATCTTTATCATAAAAATTCCATACTCTGCTGTCTTCGCTTCCTAATCTCCAAAGTGCTGTTCCTGCTAATGGATATTCTGATGAAAAACGCATCGTATTGAAAATAGAAGCAGCATCATTGAAAAATACAGTATGTGTATTATTTTTAAAATCTGTGTATGAATAATTAAGATTAAAAGTATTGTCATCAAAATTCATAACCGATTTACTGGCACTGGCTTTGGTAATTGCCTGCATATAGGAAACTGAGACATTATCATCGGGATTCGAGCTCCAGTCATATCCATAAGCTCCAAGACCTAAAATAATTTTATTAGCTGTTGTTTTCTTTAAAATTTTTCCTGTCTGGGCCTCGATCCATTTTTGAGACGAAATTGGACCCGCATCTCCTGAAGCAGAATATTCATCATAAGCCATCAGCACAAAATAATCTACATAAGGGTTTAGGCTTTGGATATTATAATCATCATTATCAGTCATAATATCCATGGTTACCAATAGCTTATTTTGCTTAAAAGTATCTGAAAGCTCTTTCATAAAAGCAATAAGATTCTCATCGGAATCCAGATTCATATCCTCAAAGTCAATGTTAATTCCTTTAAAATGAAATTTCACACATTCTTCAGTTAGTTTTCGAATAAGCTTTGTTCTTTTTAAAGGATCATTCAACACTTTAGTTAAACCCTCAGCACGGAACTCTCTATCTGAATTGTTACTTAAAATAGGCATTGCAGCAACTCCGGTTCTTTTAATAACTTTATAACCTTCAGGATCAATATTTGTTTTCAGATCTCCTGTTTTAGGATCAAGGAAGAACCATTCGGGGAAAACTAAATTGATGTGTTTAATATTTCTTTTCAGGGACATTAGAGATTGAGGATCCCAGGCTACATAGAAAGCAGAGCGAATTCCTCCGGGAAACTGAGACCAGTTCTTATTTTGATTTTTGAGTCTTTCAGCTTTTGCTTTTTCAATTTTAGAAAGACTGGTATGGATTGTTTTTTCTGAGATAAAACTTCTGAATCCTTTATATTCTTTCGAAATTCTATTTTCTTGAAGGTAAGGTTTTCCGGCAGTAATTATTGTTTTATAGTCTTCATGGAAGGGAATTTTTGGACTTTTGTCCAGCTTCATCATTAATGCCAATGCTAAAAAAAGTAATATCCCAATGAAGATAAAAACACGGGATCCCCATTGGACATTTCTCCATCGTTTTTTATTAGTTGTTTGAAAAACCTGTTTTGAATTTTCCACGTTTTGTTATTTTTCTGAATACATCTCAAAAAGCGTGAAAAACCATATCAATTTTAATTAAAATAAAATTAAAAAATAGGAAATATGATTAATCATTTATAAGTAATCCTACTAAGTCCTGAATAATTTTCTGAGAAACAAAGTTCATAAAATCCAGTCTATCCAGATGTGGCATATATAATTTGAAACTCTCCTCTCTGTCATTGATCCTGATCGAATAATAAACAGTCCCTACTTCTTTTCCATCTTCCCCTTTGCCAGGTCCCGCAACTCCTGTTGTAGAAATTGAAATATGAGTACCAAATAATTGCTGACATCCTCTAGCCATTTCCTGAGCTACCCGCTCACTTACTACGGTAAACTCATTCACTGTCTCTTGGGCAACTTGTAAAATCTTAACTTTTTTTTCTGTCGCATAAGGAACGATTCCCCCTATAAAATAGTTTGAACTTCCAGAGTTTGAGGTAATCATTTTTGCAAGCTCACCACCTGTACAGCTTTCTGCAGTAGAAAGTGTCAATTTCTTTTCATTCAAAAGCTCACCTAAAATTTTCTCAATTTTATCTTCTGTTGTTGCTATAATGCTGTCGCCAATCAGAGGAAATAACTTTTGTATTTCTTCTTCCAATTGCTGGTTTAAAATACTTTCATCATCTCCTGATGCCGTCAGCCTCAATTTCACCCGGGTTCCAACAGGCAAATAAGACAGTGCTAAATTTTCAGGCAATGAAAGTTCCCAGTCCTCAATGATATCTGCCAGGATACTTTCGGCAATTCCAACTACGGAAACAATTCTGGTTGTAATATAATGTAAACTAAATGTATCTTTTAAATAAGGAACAATCTGATCTTTGATCAATGGTTTTACTTCATACGGAACACCAGGAAGGCTAAAACTTAGTTTATCATTATACCTCATCATCATGCATGGAGCGGTTCCATATTGATTTTGAAAAACTATGGATTTTGTAGGAACAAAGGCCTGTTCTCTATTTCTTTCCAGTATTTCAGATCGCCCCCTTTTTTCCATATAGTTTCTTAAATGTTCAAAAGTAGCTTCATCTAGAGCAATCTCGTCATTAAAAAACTCAGCAAGGGCTTTCTTAGTTTTATCGTCTCTTGTTGGCCCTAATCCACCCGTTGTAATAATCAAATCACCCATCTCAAAGGCCGTTTGCAAGGTCTTTTTGATGGTTTCAATTTCATCAGAGATTGTAAAGATCTGCGAAACTTTTATACCTATGTTTTTAAGTTCAGTAGCAATAAAGTTAGAATTGGTATCTATTGTATTCCCGGAAAGGATTTCGTCTCCAATAGTAATCAGAACAGCGTTTTCCATATTGTAATTTTTGAAAAAAATCTAGTACAAATGACGGAAAAATCTGCGGTTGAGGCAATATAAAATCATTTTTTCTATCTTTGATTTGAACTGTTTATAACTATAATAAAAAATAATGGCAAAATATGATGATGCCTTTTGGCATTATGGTGTGATTTCTCTACTGCTGTGATTAGCACAAAGTTTAGATTCCTGCGAAATGACAAGGTTATTAGTAGGATAAAGTAATCTAAAAGGAAATTTAAATAATTTAATCTTAATCATTATGTCTCACCCAGATCAGTTCTTCTGTATTATATCCTATTCTTTTTGCTTTTTCTAAAAAACGCAGTCTTATACTTTCAGGGATTTCAGTGGTACGGGACAATATCCAAAGATACTTTAAGCTGTTTCCGGCAACTAGGGCATACTGATAATTTTCATCGATATCAATCACATTATAACCTGCCCAGATTGGTTTAAAAAAAGAAACTTTTAAACGACCCTCTGTTTTATCTTTTACAAACTTTGCTTCACCTATAGATTCTTCCCATACTTTTTTTAGATAATTATACCCTTTATTATTGACACGAATGCTTCCATCAGAATTCTGAGAATAAGTTGCTGTTACATTATCCATTCCTTTCTCAAACTTATAATCGAATCTTGCGATTTCATACCATTTCCCCAAATATTTTTCGGCATCAAAATGAGTCACTGCAACAGCACCTTTCGGAAGCCTTACCGAATAGTGATTAAAAATTAACAACCCCAAGATGCCAACCGTGACGGGAATTCCAATTTTCTGAATATTTTTCATAATAATACAGTTATGTGGTGAGTATGAAAAAGTCCAAAAATAATGCCTTTGGGCTGTTAATAAACAATAATTCTAAGAGAAAACTTTTAGAAAAGCATCTTTAAAGGTACCTGAAACTTCAATTTCAGCTTCATCCAGTAATGTTACAGTTCCACTTTTATGATAGGATTTTACAAAACCAGTATTGATGATATGAGAACGATGAACCCTAACAAATGGTGCTTCCAACAGATCGTCGAAATGTTTCAAAAATCTGCAGACCATTTTTTTGGATCCGTCCATAAGATAAACCTGAGTAAAATTACCATCCGCTTGAAGTCTGACAATATCTTCTGTTTTTACGACATCAAATCCCTGCAAAGTTGGTAGAATAAGCTGTTGCTTTTCGGGTTTTAATTTTAAGTTTTCAAGTAGTATTTTATTCCGGTTCAGTTCTTCTTTTTTCTCAAGACTTTCTGCTACTTTATTCACAGCAAGAATGAGCTCCTGAATATCAATAGGTTTTAAAATATAGTAACTCGCTGATTTATTAAGTGCCTGTAATGAATATTGGGAAAAAGCAGTGATAAAGATCGTTTCATAGATATAGTCTTTTGTAGCCTCCAGAACATCGAAAGCGTTCCCATAGGGCATTTCTACATCCAGAAAAACAAGTTGAGGTTGCTTCTCTGCAATAAGGGGAACGGCATCTTTGATATTTTCGGCTTCTCCCAGGATCTCTACCTGAGGACAGTATTTTGTGAGATAATTCCTGAGAACCTCTCTCGCAATGACCTCATCGTCTATTATAACAGCTTTTATTTTCATTTAAACAATCCGGATGTATTTCCGTTTTATTGTAAAAATATGAATATTTCGCTTTTTATACAACTTAATGGCTCTGCGTCATTATTTACTGAACTCTCTTCCATTTCCAGGCATACCATACGATCAATAAAGTGATGATACTTTCTAAAATAGCCAAAAAAACATAAAACGTTTGCCAGGCTGAAAATGATGTTACTGCTATCAATAGCATGATTCCAGTAAAAAATATTCCGAAGATAATATTGAAAATTCTATTGATGGTGGCTTTTAATATTAAAGAAAGGAAGACCATTACTGCCGGAATTGATAATAACAGTGATGCTAAAAACAATTTAATGGGAGTATCCAGCAAATTCGTTCCATCAACAAGACCTTGTGCTTTGCCGGGAATATACAGTTCAAAATAATCACCATATAGATAGCATAATGTTACCGAAGTCCAAAGTCCAGCCAGTTTTATTTTAATATTTACCGGGATATCTTCTAGTTTTTGAGGGTCATTGGTTTTCATAGCAATAAATTATTGAGTTTAGTTTTTTTGAACCTTTAGGTTTACAACTTAAAGACAATAATATTTCACAAATAGTTACACGATAATAGAAAATGTTTGTCAATGGTTCTTTATAGCTTATACTGTATTTCCACTAGAACCCCTTGCTCATTCTTTTTATCTGTTACTTTACAATGGATCTCCTTTTTATATAAATCATTAAGCAGTCCAATCCTTTCAATGGTATTTTTCATTCCTCGTCCTTCTCTCGCTTTTTGATGTTGGGTTTTCAGTTTTTTACTTTCTTCAATTCCAATTCCATTGTCTTCAATAGTGATTTTTAAATGCTCATTACTTTTTTCAAAGTTCAATTTTAAAAATCCCTTTTCTTTCCGATATCGTAATCCGTGCCAGATCGCATTTTCTAAAAATGGCTGAACGAGCATTCCGGGAATCTGTAGGGTCTGTAAATTTAAATTCTCGTCAACAATAATTTCATAGTCAAACTTATCTGCAAAGCGTGTTTTTTCCAATGCCAGATAATTCTGTAACAGATCAAGCTCCTGCTGGAAGGGAATAAAATCTTCAGTCGAATTTTCCATGACTCCCCGCATCAGCTTTGAAAATTTGGTTAAATATTGATTGGCTTCCAATTCGTTATTTGTTGCGATGAATTGATTAACGCTATTTAAACTGTTAAAAATAAAATGAGGATTCATCTCACGGCGAAGAGACTGCAAAGCAATTTTTTTATTTTTAATCTGAACCTTTTTTAGGGTCCAGAAAATAAAACCAACCAATCCCAATAATAAGATCAACGCTCCGATCAAACCGTAGTTGAAGACATTTTTCTTTCTGATCAATTCATCTTTCAGTTCTCTTTCCTTTTCTAATTGTGAGATTCTTTGCTCGGTATCCTCCAGGATTTTGTTATCCACAAGGCTTCTGTCTTTTGAAACAAGATCAGGAAGCTTTCCCAGAAAATCCCTGTATAATTTTACCGAAGCGTCTGTATTTTCAGAAACACTGTATAGACTGTCTAATCTCTTTACACTTTTTTGAGCTTCTAAGGTATGTCCTTTCTCCAAGGCAATTCCATAAGCGTTTTTTAATGTTTCAATAGCACTTTTCGTATCGTTTTTCTTAATATAGATATCAGCTAGTTCCTGGATCTGTTCAACTTTTTTTTGAGAATCGTCTTTTACAAAATCTTCTTTAAGAACTTTTTTCTTGGCTTCAATCGCTTTATCAAAATCTTTATTATCAACATAAAAATTCGTCAGTTTTTGATTAATTTCTAAAGCCTGTTGTGGTTCCTGTTGCTTTTTAGAAAGCTTATAAGCACTTTTCAGATTTTCTTCAGCTTTAGGAATATCATTTTGCTGAATATTTACATCAGCCAACTGACTGTAACTTGCTGCCAAATCTCCTTTTTCATTTTCTTTTCTACTGAGATCAATATTACTCTGAATTGCTTCAGCTTTTGCCTCCTGGGAAGGCGAAGAAAGTCGAGTAACATCATTTGAGTTAACACTCCTGCTTTCTTTTGAGTAACTTATTTCCGCAGCCCGGCTATAATTGCTTATGGCAGGACTTATTTTATTTTGCTTCTCCTGGGATTGCGCTAGTTTTCGGGTTACAGATTCCAGATTCTTTTTATCGTTCAGGTTCTGATATACATTTCTGGCCTTTATCAGATACTCTTCGCTTTTGGCATAATTTCCTTGATTATAATAATCGTTGGCCATTCCAACATAAGTTTCAGCGACTGTTTTATTATCGTTATTGTCGACTGCTTTTTTTAATTTTGATGCTGATTTTAGAGCTTTGGAAATCCTTGTAGAATCCTGGGCGAAAGAAAAATTTCCTATCGCTAATGTGATGATTAATATTATTTTAAAAAGTAACTTCACTTGTTTCCAATCTATATTGCAAAGTAACTAAAACTTTACTTATACTATCTTATCCTTCACCAAGTCAAAACCATATTTCACCAAGTTTCAAAGAAATAGCAATCGATACAGCCGTTTTCATATATTTGTGAATTATAAATCATATAAACGAAATTCATGAAAACGTATTTTTATCTATTATGTATACTCTGTTTTCTGACCAGTAAGATTCATGCACAGACGTATATCCAGAATGTAACTGTTGTGGATGTTGTCAATAAAAAACTGGTTCCTAATCAAACCGTTGTCATTACTAAAAACCTCATTTCTGAAATAAAACCTATCAATAAAATAAAAGTTCCTCAGGGTGCAAATGTTATAGATGGAAAAGGAAAGTTTCTGATGCCCGGAATGACTGATGCCCACGTTCATTTTTTTCAAAGCGGAGGTTTATATACAAGACCGGATGCTTTAGATCTCAGAAAGCAGGTTTCTTATGAAAAAGAAATTGACTGGGTACATCATAATATGGAAGACTTTCTATTAAGATATCTTAAAAATGGGATCACTTCTGTAATAGATGCTGGAGCTTCTTACAATTTTCTGGGACTTCGGGATTCATTCTCAAAAAACACAACTTTACCTTCTGTTTATATGACAGGTCCACTTATTACAACATATGAACCTGAGGTATTTAAAAACCTTGATAAAAATGAACCCTTCAAATTGGTAGCTTCAGCTGAAGAAGCAAAAAAAATGGTTCTGGAGCAACTTCCCTATAAGCCGGATTTCATTAAAATATGGTATATCGTAATGGCCAATCCAAAAGAGATGGAAGCTGCTGCAAAAAAGTATGAACCTATTATAAAAACTATTATTGACGAGGCTCATAAAAATAATTTAAAAGTTGCGGTTCATGCTACTGAAAGAATAACTGCTCAAATTGCGGTACAGAATGGTGCAGACTTTTTGGTACACGATATAGAAGATGAAATTGTTCCTGATGATTTTGTAAAACTCTTAAAATCTAAAAAAGTTGTTTTAAGCCCCACTCTTACTGTGATGGATAATTACTATAAGACTTTCGCACAGAAAAAGAATTACAGTACTTATGAATTGGAAAATGCAAACCCACAAACAATAGGATCTATCTATGATCTTAAACATTTATCTGGTTCTTCAGACTCAATATTAGTCAGTGCAGTAAAAAAGCGTTTCAATCTTCCACAAATAGATATCTCTGCAGGAAAAAAAGACTCTATCAGGATGGTAAATTTAAAGAAGCTTTCAGACGGCGGTGTAACAATTGCTGCAGGTACTGATGCAGGAAATATAGCCACCCAACACGCGTCCTCTTTTATTATGGAACTCAAAGCAATGAAAGAAAGTGGAATGAACAACTGGCAGGTCCTTGAGTCGGCAACTATTAGTCCTGCCAAAATATTTAACAAAGAAAATGTTTCCGGAAGTATAACAAAAGGTAAAATTGCAGATATGGTACTTCTCAATTCAGATCCGACTGAAAGTTTAGATCATCTTACTCAAATAGAAATGGTGTTTAAAAACGGACAATCCATGTTACCGAGTAAGATCATAAAAGTAACTCCTGAAATTCTTGTACAGCAACAATTAAATGGCTACAATGCAAGAAATATCGATGCTTTTATGGATCCATATTCTGAAGATGTTGAACTTTATGTTTTCCCTGGTAAATTAATAAGCAAAGGGAAGGAAGCTATGAAGAAAAGCTACAGTGCCATGTTTGAGAAAATGCCTGATCTGCATTGTGAAATCAAAAGCAGAATCATTAATGGTAATTTCATTGTGGATAAAGAAAGTGTTTCAGGAATGCGAAAAAATGGAAAAGTGGAAGCGACTGCTATTTATGAGATAAAAGATAATAAAATTTCAAAGGTCTATTTCTTACCTTAATATAGCTTCAAATACTTACAAATAAAAGACAGTTCCTTCGGGCTGTCTTTTTTTTATACTTCACCAAGTGAAAACTCTATTTCACCAAGTCTCTCCATTTCCGGTTTTGAATCGGACTAATTTTACTTCAGAATTTAAAACAAAAAATTATGAAATTGAGACATTTTTTATTAATCGGATTCCTTACAGCAGGAAGTTTAATCAGCGCACAGGAAGTAAAGAAAAACGCAATTGAAGTAACAGGTGTTGCTGAAATGGAAGTAGAACCGGATGAAATTATTTTTAACATCGGAATAAAAGCTGACAATAAAAATGAACTGGCGGATAATGAAAAGAAATTATTCGAAACATTAAAAAGCAATGGAGTAAAAAATGAAGATATCACCTTCAAATCCATGTATCAGAATATATATTCAAAAACAGCCAAGTTTACCAAAAGCTTTCAGTTTAAAGTAAATGCAAAAACTAACCTAAGTAAAGTATTTGAGGGACTTAATCAAAAGTGGGTAAGCAACCTTAATATTTCGGAGGTAAAAAACACTAAGATTGCTGAATTCAGAAAAACAGTAAAAATAAATGCTCTAAAAGCAGCTAAAGAAAAAGCTGATTATCTATTGGAAAGTATGGGTAAAAAAACGGGTGCTCCTTTAGAAATTGTAGAAATAGAAGACTACACAAGTGATACCGTTCTTCCAATTGGAGCTTATGCAAGAAAATCCAACACTGTACAAATGGAAGCAGATGCAGGTGTAGATTATTCTTTCGACAATATCGAAAACATCAAATTGAAGTACAGTATCAAAACAAGATATGAAATACTTTAAAACGATATAAAGGCAGTTCATAAGAGCTGCCTTTTTTTCTAAAATAACTATTCACCAAGTCAAATCTCCTACTCACCAAGTCTTCAGATTTTCAGCCTGAGATTCAGATAATTTTACTTTAGAATTTTAAATAATATACTATGAAATACTTATTAATACTATTCACTCTTTCAGTTTCTTTATTCAAATCTCAAGAACTGAAAAAAGAAATAGATGTAAAGCAAGCTACCCTATTCTTGCAAGGCGCAAAAGTTTTTGGCAGCACAAATGTCTCTTTGCAGAAAGGAAAAAATACCGTACGAATTATCAATCTTCCAAATGATATCGACGAAAATACCTATAAAATTAACCTTGAAAAAAATACCACGCTCCTATCTATCACGCCACAAAATAATTATTTACAAAATGACGAAATGTCTGAAGGCGAGAAAAAACTGGAGAATGAAAGAAAAAAACTTCAACGACAGGTAAGTTTATTGAATATTCAAATTAAAAACCTTACGGGTGAGCAGAATATCATTAATGATAATCTTAAAGTTTCTACGAATGATAAATCTACTCCACAGGATCAGTTGATAAAATTAACAGAGTTTTATAGAAAAAGAATGCTTGAAATTGATAACCAGGTATTTTTACTGAATGAACAGAAAAGTGGATTTGATGAAAGTATAGCCAAGATCAATAAACAATTTACCGAAGAGCAGACTCACAAGAATAAAAACAAAAAAGAACTTCTCCTTGAAATTCTTGCTGATCATGAAATGAATGTAAATCTTGGTGTCAGCTATATTGTTTCTAATGCTGGCTGGATTCCATCTTATGATCTACGTGCTGAATCTACAAAAAAACCTCTTGAGATCGTTTATAAAGGAAAAATCTATCAGAAAACAGGTCAGGACTGGAATAATGTAAAATTATTTGTTTCAACCTACAGGCCCTCTTATAACCAAAACCGCCCTATTTTATCACCACTCTACGTAACCGAGTACACTCCTTATGATTCTCAAAAAGAACTTGCAGCCTATTCGATAAAAGCTAAAGCTGAATTGACGAATGCCTATCAAATGCGTGCAGAAGAGATTGCAGCACCCAGCCAAATCCCAGTAGCAACCGTTTCTGATAATCAGATGAATGTGATGTATGAATTAAAATTCAATCAGACCATTGTAAGTCAGGAAAAGGAACAGTATGTAATTCTGGATAAAAAAGAGGTCAATGCTACTTACAAGTACCACACCGTACCAAAGCTTAATAATCAGGTATTCCTGATGGCATTTGTGAAAAACTGGCAAAACCTCAACCTGATATCTGGTGAAGCCAATATCTACTTTGAAGATAACTATATCGGAAAAACCAATATTGCCAGTAACTATATCAAAGATGAGTTTCCAATATCTCTTGGTGTTGATGAAAGAATTACTGTAAAAAGAGTAAAACAGGAAGATAAAACTTCTCAAAAAACCCTGAGTTCAAATAAATGGGAAACAGAGTCTTATCAAATACATATCAGAAACAATACGAAAGAAAACATTGACCTGGAGATTCTTGACCAGCTTCCTATAAGTGAAAATTCCAAAGTATCAGTAAAAGCTTTAGAAATAGGCAATGGAGATTTTGACGGGAAAACGGGAACCATCCTTTGGAACAGAAAGATCACCAGCGGTGGCTCAGACACCATCAACTTTTCTTTTGAAGTGAAATATCCTAAAGACATGCAAATTCAATATTACAGCAGATAACCTTATTAAAAATATAAATAATGACAACTTTTAAAATTTTAACATTAGCAATAGGCGCTGCTTTTTTAAGCTCAAACAGCCTGACTGATATTCGTTGTGCAAGTAAAAAAAATACTGAAACAAATGAGAATATACCGACACGAAATGCTTCTTTAACTCCGGTAAATCATGCAGGCAAAGAAAATAAGATTCAGGTCGCTCTTTTATTGGACACTTCAAACAGTATGGATGGACTGATCGATCAGGCAAAATCCAGGTTGTGGAATATTGTTAATACATTAACGACATTGAAATACGATGGAAAAGCTCCCCAAATAGAGATCGCTCTTTATGAATATGGAAATGATGGAATCTCAGATGAAAATTTCATCAGACAGGTAACTCCATTAACACAAGATCTGGATTTGGTTTCAGAAAAATTATTTGCTTTAAGAACCAATGGTGGAAATGAATATTGTGGTGCTGTTATCCGCGATGCAACATTGAATCTGAACTGGGATAAAAATGACAAAAGCATGAAACTGATCTATATCGCGGGTAATGAACCTTTTGATCAGGGAAGAATTAATTATAAGGAAGTTATCTCCTCTGCGAAAGCTAAAAAAATATATACCAACACTATTTTCTGTGGGGATAGAAATGAGGGAATCCAATCCTTTTGGCAGAATGGAGCTGTTTCTGGCGATGGAAAATATTTCAATATCGATAGCGACCTAAAAGTAATTTATATTGAAACACCTTATGATATAAGAATTTCGGAATGCAATACAAAACTTAATGATACTTATATCTATTATGGAAGTCATGGATCTGAATATAAAAGTAAACAAATGATGCAGGATAAAAATGCCGAGGTTCAATCAGTTTCCAATGCTGTAGAAAGAACTGTTGCTAAAAGTAAGAAGAATGCTTATAAAAATGACCATTGGGATCTTGTGGATAAAGCTGAAAAAGATGTAAACTTTATCACAACGGTTAAAGAGAGTGAGCTTCCCACTGAATTAAAGGGTAAAAGTAAAGAAGAGGTAAAAAAAGTAGTGGGTCAAAAGTCAGCAGAAAGAGGAAAAATTCAACGAGAGATTGAAGAGCTATCTAAAAAAAGACAAGATTATATTGATAAAGAAATGAAAAAACGTGGCAATGCAGATTCTGATGATCTTGGAAAAGCGATTGAAAAATCTATTTTAGAATTGGCTAAGAAAAATGGATATAGTTCATAACATAAAAATTTTCACATCCTTTTCATAGTTTTAAAACTGGTGGCTGAGGTTCCCAAAGCCACCGTTTTTTTTATCGTCCAAATTTAAAATATCTCGATAAGGGATGTTTTTTATTTTTCATAAACTTAGAGCTCATTTCCATTCCCGTCACAGAAAAAGTAATCCCATTTCCACCAAAACCAAGTACAAAATAAGAGTTTTTAAAGTTTTTATGCTCCCCGATATAAGGTAATCCATCTTTTGTTTCACCAAAAGTACCAGCCCAGACAAAGTCGGTATAAAAATGATAATCGGGTTTAATTTTTTTTAAGGTCTTTATAATTTCCTTTTCTTTTTTATTGAGCAAAGCATCACGCTTTCCGGCATCATAGAAATCCTCATCTCCACCTCCGATCAATAATCGGCCATCATCTGTAGTTCTCATGTACATATATGGTTCATCGGTATTCCAAACAAGCGTATTTGTTATATTCTTAAATTTGTCATGATCAATTTCAGAAACGATAGCATAGGTACTTTTTAGATCTACAAAATTCTCTTTAAGTAAATTTTTACTCTCATACCCTATGCAATAGATGATCTTTTTAGCTTTAATTTGAGGACCGTTAGTTGTTGTGACTAAATTATATCCTTTATAATATTTTACAGATTTCATTTCTGTTTTATCAAATATAGCAAGCCCCTTTTTTCTATTGAATTCCAATAATTCGTGAGCAAATTTAAAAGCATCGATACTGGCTCCCTGTTTGGATACAATCCCGCCATAGGTATTTTGAAACCCAAATTCCTTCTGAATTTCTTCAGCTTCCAACCATTTTACTTCAAATCCATATTTTTTTCTGGCTTCAAATTCTTTTTTTAACCAGGATACATCTTTCTTTTTCGAAGCAAAATACAGAGACCTTTTTCTCTTAAACCCAGCTTCTGTTTTTATTTCTTTAGTTAGTTTTTCTATAGTGTCAATTGAACCTGAACAAGCCTTGTAACTTTCAACAGCACCTTTTTCTCCTATCAGATTTATAAGTTCATAAAGTGGAACATCAATTTCGTATTGCAACATGGATGTGGTTGCTGAGGTACTTCCATTACAGATTTCCCGCTTATCTATAAGAATTGTCTGATATCCATCTTGTCGCATTTGATGAGCAATTAAACTCCCTGTTATTCCACCTCCTATTACCAGTACATCACATTCTTCATCTGATTTTAATGACGGATAAGAAGCTATCAACCCGTTTTTTACCAACCAAAATGGTTCATTAGACTTTAGATCCATATTAATATTTTACAATAAATGTAATGATTTTTATGAGTTTTTAACGCTTTCCCCTGTATTAATGGTGTAATTATTGTTGGTTGAGATAGAATCAAACCACACTAAATATTAATATTATGATAACTATCATTCCAGAAGCACCGGAAAATGTTGCAGCATTTAATGCAACAGGAGAAGTAACGAGAGAAGATTTTGAAAACCTTGTTATTCCTCATGTAAAAAAGAAAGTAGATCAATTTGATGAGCTCAATTATTTATTGTATTTAGATACCGATCTGGATAATTTCACTATGGGCGCATGGTTACAAGATGCTCTGTTAGGATTAAAAAATCTGGCCAACTGGAATCGAACTGCTATTGTCACTGATAATGCGGGAGTTCAAAATTTTACAGACATTTTCAGTGTTCTATTGCCCGGTGAATTCAAGTCATTCCCTAAAGAAAATTTATACAATGCCCTTTACTGGTGTAAGAACGGTAATGAAGTTGAGGCATAAAAGGGATAAAAAAAGAGGCAGTTAGCCTCTTTTTTATTGATAATATGAAATAGATTAAACTAAAGCCTCCTCTTTCAGAAGTTTTGAAGCTCTGTATAAATACATATATCTAATACTAATTAATAGCCCTATAAATGTCATTCCTACTCCAACGAGAGAAGGATATTTAAATGAAAAACCATGTTCTAAAGGAATTCCGCCTAAGAATGCTCCCATTGCATTAGCTATATTAAATGCAGCCTGCATAAAAGCAGCAGCCATCATTTCGCTTCTCGGAGCCGCTTTCATCATCATTATATTAATTGGTGCAGCCACAGACATCGATAATGCTCCACATATGAATGTCAATACTAAAGCGATTGTTCTGTTTTCAGAAAAGAAAAATATCCCAGCTAAAGAGGTCATCATAAGAAATAATAAAAGTGAACACGTCTTTTCAGGACCTAATTTATCTGATAAAAAGCCTCCAGCCAAATTTCCCACTACCATTCCTGCTCCAGCAAGAACCATTACATAAGCCATTTGACTGCTTTTAATTCCAGCAATGATCGTCATTAGTGGAGTTATATAACTGAACCATGTAAAAAGTCCACCAAATCCGATTGCTGTAATCAAAAGTACTAGCCAGGATTGTTTATGTTTAAGAAATTTTAATTCTTCCAGAAAGTGGGTATCTTGTTTGGTTTCCATAGCAGGCAGCCAGAATTTTAAAAACAATAAGGCAAACAATCCGATTACAGCTACAATGACGAAATACCATTTCCAATGAAATGTATGCCCAATATAGGTAACCAAAGGAACCATAGCCAGGTTTGCTACAGTGAGACCTGTAAACATTAACGAGATATAGAAAGCTTCTTTTCCTTTTCCTGCCAGCCTTGAGGCTACTACCGTTCCTACACCGAAGAACGCTCCGTGCGGCAAACCAGACAGGAACCTGATGATCAACATTGATGTATAATCTGGGGCTATCGCTGATAAACCATTAAACAATGTAAAAATCATCATTAAGACAATCAGTACTTTCTTAGGTGGAAATTTCACTGAATAACCGATCAATATCGGAGCACCAATAACCACTCCTAGTGCATAAGCCGAAATTAAATGTCCGGCTTCCGGAATACTTACATGAAGTGTCTTGGCAATATCAGGTAATAAACCCATAATGGTAAACTCTGTAGTTCCAATCCCCAAACCACCAATTGCAAGTGGTATTATCCTCTTATCTATCATTCCCATATCATTAAAAAAAATCTTTGGATTGCTGCTTTTCTAAACACCGTCTACAACCCTTTGTTTTTGAAAGTGCAAAAATCGGCAGAAATATTTATTTCCACTTCTACTCAAATGATAAAAATTTGCTCTATATTAACCTTTTTACTTAATTTTGAATTAAGAAATAATCAAGATAGAACCAATGAAAATCCAAAAGGAAATTATTGAATTTGAAAAAGGAAAATCATTTAAACTTTTTGCCCCTTCCTTAAAAAATTGTTTTTTCTGGCATTATCACCCTGAAATCGAACTGGTTTATGTTGAAGCTATTAATGGTATTCGTCATGTAGGAAAAGATATTTCTGATTTTACAGACAGTGATTTGCTTTTAATTGGTTCTAATGTTCCGCATCTTAATTTTGACTATAGAATTCAAACGGAATGCAAACAATTGGTTCTTCAGATGAGAGAAAATTTCCTTCAGGATATTATCATTCCAGTTCCGGAATTTGAAAATATAAAACATCTCCTGGAGCGTTCTTATTTAGGGCTTTCTTTTTCTGGAGAAGCTAAAAGACAGGTAGTAGAAAAAATGCACATCATCAAAGACTCCGACTCTTTTGATTCTTTAATAGGTTTAATAGAGATTCTACAGATCTTAGCTAATTCAAAAGAAGTAAAAGAATTAAACAGGGATGACACCCGGATCAAATGGTTCCTGAATGATAAAATAAGAATGGGAACGATCTACGATTACATTCACGAGAACTACGACAAAAAAACGAACGTTAATCAGATTGCTGAGATCGTAAGTCTAAGTACTCCTGCTTTTTGCCGATATTTTAAAAAGCAAACGAATATGACCTTTACTGATTTCGTAAATAACTACAGGATTAATCAGGCCAAAATATTTTTACTGAAAGATTCATCCATAACAGAAGTTTGTTTTCAGGTAGGTTTTGAGAGTCTTTCCTACTTTAATAAATTATTCAAACAGCACGTTGGAGAAACACCATCAGAGTTTAGGAAAAGGCATTTGGATAAGGTTGAAAGTTGAGCTACGAAGTATCAAGTGTAATCTTTCACTTCCATGTTGTTACTGATTTAATTAAACTTTCAAATAAAAAAATCGCTCCAGTTTTGGAGCGATTATATTTTTTAATGAATATGTTTTTCAGCGTGGTAAGAACTTCTTACAAGAGGTGAACTTTCAACATGTCTGAAACCTAAACTTCTTGCAAAGTCTCCAAATTCATCGAACTCTTCAGGTGTAATGAATTTTTTCACAGGCAAATGTTTTTTAGTAGGCTGTAAATATTGTCCCATGGTGATGATATCAACATTTGCATTCCTGATGTCTTCGATTGTTTGAAAAACTTCGTCTTTTTCCTCTCCCAGCCCTAGCATAAGACCTGTTTTTGTTCTTCTTTGACCTGCTTCTTTCAGATATCTTAATACTTCAAGACTTCTTTCATATTTAGCCTGAATTCTCACTTCTCTTGTTAAACGTTTTACCGTTTCCATGTTATGGGAGATCACTTCAGGAGCTACATCTACCATTCTGTCAAGGTGTTTTGTCAGACCTTGAAAGTCCGGTATAAGAGTTTCCATTGTAGTACCTGGAGAAATTCTTCTTACAGCATTTACAGTTTCACCCCAAAGAATAGAACCCATATCTTTCAGATCATCACGATCTACAGAAGTAAGTACAGCATGTTTGATCTTCATTAATTTGATAGAACGTGCTACTTTTTCAGGTTCATCCCAGTTTACATCCATGGGTTTTCCGGTTTTAACTCCACAAAATCCACAGCTTCTTGTACAGATGTTTCCTAATATCATGAAAGTTGCAGTTCCTTCACCCCAACATTCACCCATATTCGGGCAGCTTCCACTCTGGC
Organism: Chryseobacterium sp. ISL-6; assembly: GCF_018613715.1. Taxonomy (GTDB): domain Bacteria; phylum Bacteroidota; class Bacteroidia; order Flavobacteriales; family Weeksellaceae; genus Chryseobacterium; species Chryseobacterium paludis. Next base: position 182,804 of record NZ_JAGGPT010000003.1, read on the forward strand.
AAATTGTATTTAATTTATATTTATCAACCAAGCTTCTAAGTTCTCTGTAATTCTTTCCGGTAGGAAGTTTTACACGAATCCACTTTGGTTTTTGAACGGTAGTGTCTTGAACTAAATTTTCCATTTCTAAAATTGAAGTTCAAAGTTAAGGAATTTTTAATGGAAACCATCTAACAGAGAAATTGATGGAACATATAATTAAAAATATAATTGTAAATTGAACCCACAAAATCCCCTGTATGAAAACGATATTTTGCCTATTATCACTGCTTTTCAGCACGATCTCTTTTGCACAAAAAGAATTTCAACCGAAAGATTCTGAAATGATTGAAACAGTAGATGGAGATCTTGATGGAGATAAAATTCCTGAAAAAGTAATTGTATATAATACAAAGGACACGACGGATATGGGTAATGTACGTGAAATTCAAATCTTGAAAAAGACTAATGGAAAGTGGGCTGTCCTGGAAAAGTCAAAAAACGCCTTACTGGAAAGTAAACATGGCGGAATGGATGGTGATCCTTATCAGGGTACCATCATAAAAAATGGTATTTTAGAAATTACTCAAGCTGGCGGAAGCAGCTGGAAATGGGGATATACGGATAAATACAGGTTTCAGAATGGCCATTTTGAATTGATAGGTCATTCGCTAAGCTATGGAAGACCGGGAGATTATTGGGCTGATATGGATTATAATCTTTCTACGGGAAAACTTATGTATTCTAAAGAAGTAGAAGATACGACCAATCCTGAAAATGGAAAGTCCGAAAAAGAAACCGTTATTAAAAAGGATTGGAAGATTAATTTACAAAATAGAAACACAAATAGAGAAACGAAAGAAAGAAGCTTTATATTTCCAAAAACAAAAGCTGAGTTTCATTTGTAATTAATCCTCATCAAACTCATTATTTTTCAGAAGCTCAGCTAATACTTTTTTAGCACGCATTACTCTTACTTTGGTATTCGCAATAGAAATACCTAATTCTTCTGCAATTTCTTTGATGCTTTTTTCTTCAAAGAATCTTAATTTTATAATATCCTGATAATTGGCGTCTAAAGATTCTATTGTTTTAATGATTTTCTTTTGTTCTTCTTTGGAAATCATTAATTCTTCGGGTGATTTTGCAAATTGATTTTTTACCTCGTCAAGATTTTCAGTAGGATCCTGATTTTCTCGACTTCTTTTTCTCCAGAAATCAATAACCGTATTCTGAGCAATTGTTAATATCCAGGTTTTAAATTGAAAATGAGGATCGTACATATCCAATTTTGACAATACTTTAGAGAAAACATTTACTGTGATCTCATCCGTGTCATTTTCATCCCGTACTTTTTTCATTACAAAAGAAAAAACATCAACCCAAAAAACATTAATGAGTTTTGTCTGGGCTTTCTGATCTTTTTCTTTTGCCTTTTGAATAAGTAAAAATAACTGTTCGTCGTTCATTATTAACAAATATAATTTATTTTAAGTAAAATCGCAAAAACACTAAATAGCGTGATTGTTAAATTACAAAAAACCAAAATCTGATCATTGTGAAATCGTAAGTTTGAATTTCTTTTTCAAACTTTTACTATTTTACCCCTTTACAAATTAACATTTCTTAACCTTGAATTCCTTATCTTTGCACGGTTAAATTTTAAAGAAAATTATAATATGAATTCCTTTATTGAAGAATTAAAATGGCGTGGTCTTTTTGCTGATATGATGCCAGGAACCGATGAACAACTGAATAAAGAGGTAACTACGGCATATATTGGTTTTGATCCAACGGCTGATTCTTTACATATTGGAAGTCTTATTCAGATCAAAATTCTGGCTCATTTTCAGCAGCACGGCCATAAGCCAATTGCTCTGGTTGGTGGTGCTACAGGCATGATCGGTGATCCATCAGGAAAATCATCTGAAAGAAATCTTTTGGATGAAGAAACCCTTCTTCACTATGTTGATTGTTTAAAAAATCAGCTTTCAAAGTTTTTAGATTTTGACGGAGACGGAGCTAATAAAGCAGAATTGGTCAACAATTATGATTGGATGAAAAACATCTCGTTTTTAGATTTTGCTAAGAACGTTGGTAAGAATATTACCGTTAATTATATGATGGCAAAGGATTCTGTAAAGAAAAGATTTTCTGGAGAAGCAGGAGCTGACGGAATGAGTTTCACAGAATTCACTTACCAGCTTATTCAAGGATACGATTTCCTTCATTTATACCAAAATAACAACGTAAAGCTACAAATGGGAGGTTCTGACCAGTGGGGAAATATCACTACAGGAACAGAATTGATCCGCAGAAAAGCTCAGGGTGAGGCTTTTGCCCTAACAGTTCCTTTGATCACAAAAGCGGACGGTTCCAAATTTGGAAAATCTGAAAGTGGTGAAAATTACTGGTTAGATAAAAAGAAAACATCACCATATAAATTCTACCAGTTTTGGCTGAATGCTACAGATGCAGATGCTGAAAGGTTTATTAAATTTTACACATTCCTAAGCAAAGAGGAAATCGATGGTTTAATTGAAGAACACAAAACAGCTCCACATGAGAGAAAACTGCAAAAGAAATTAGCCGAAGAGGTTACGGTTTGGGTACATGGAAGAGAAGAATATGAAAAATCTGTAAAAGCTTCTGAAATTCTTTTTGGACGTTCTACTGCCGAAGATTTGATAAGCCTTGACGAAGAAATATTTCTTGAGGTTTTCGATGGAGTTCCACAAAAAGAAGTGGCAAAAGATGATGTCTTAGGAATAAATATTGTTGATCTGCTTTCTGAAAAATCAGGATTTTTAAAATCTAAAAGTGAAGCTCAGAGAGAAATCAAAGGCAATGCGATTTCAATCAATAAGGAAAAAGTAAATGATACTTTTACGGCTAATGAAAGTGATCTTATTGATGGTAAGTTTCTTTTATTACAAAAAGGAAAGAAAAGCTACTTTATTGTAAAAGTAATTTAATAAAAAAAGCAACTGTTATAAAACAGTTGCTTTTTTATTATATAATTTGTGATTAGAAACTGTAACTAGCCGTTGCGGAAAGAGTGGTTCCACTTCCTGTTGCTTCTTTTTTTAATTCACCATCTATATAGACCTGTACTTTTAAAGTAGAATTTGCGTTAGCACCAGTACCCACTACTCCACCGTTTACAATAACTGCTCCTGCAGGAGCAGTAAATTCAGGACTGGTCCAGCTGGTTCCACTAAGTCCGGTTACTTGTGTATTATTAGCATCATATCCGTACGCTGCATTAGCTATACTACTTCCTGGAGACGCTTGTGCTTTAAAAACCACTTTATGACTGGTTCCAGAGCCACCTCCTCCGTTATTGTCATCGTCATCATCATTATTGCAAGATGTAACAAATCCTAAAAGCAAAGCCATTATCAGCATAACAAAGCTTCCTTTTAATACTTGGTTTAATTTCATTTTTTTCATAAGTTCTCTTGTTTAAATTTTCTACTATTATTTTTAATTCTATGATGAGTTGATTTGATTACTACAAAACTATTCTAGTATAAAGAGATTATCAATCCTTGAAAAACAGTAATTATTTCTACTTAATCTTAGGTATTTTTAGTGCTAGAAATTTTAGCTAAATTGTAGGTCTTATAATAAAAAATACTGATTTATATCAAAAATTTATAAAGTTGAAAAGATTAGCGCTTATATTAGGTATTTTACTTTCTTTTAGGGCCCAATCCCAACAGATTCCCCCTCTTAACGAAAAGTCTTACTTAGACAGTTTGCAAGGTGTTATGAAAAATAGCAGTGGCTACCCATCAAAGGCAGTTGCTTCTTTCATGCTATCCAATTATTATCGAAATGCGGACAGTCTTCTCAGCAAAAAACAACTTGAGACAGGACGAATATTGGCTAAATCTGATCCTTTTACGTCTGCCCAATATTTTTATTATGAGGGTCAGTATTATGCAGACCGTAATAAAGAAAAAGCAGCTGTATCTTATTTAAAAGCCATTAAACTATTATCTAAATTTAAATCCAAGGAATCCGATCTTTTACAATCCTGGTGTTGGTTCGGTTATGGAATAGCTCAGAAAAACAAAGAAGGATATCCATTTCTAATTAAGATAATGCTTGAAAAGAGTATTCCGCTTATAGAAAAGAATGGGAATAGTAAAAATTTAGGATTTGAATATACTCAGCTAGCTCTGATGCTTACCTATAATGCTGAATTTAAAAAAGCTGAAAATTATAACAGCAAAGCCCTTGAAATTCTTGAAAAGGCAGCCCCAAACTCCTCAGAATTATTTTTTGCTTATCTAAATACTGCCACCAATTTTTTTTACCAGGCAAAAGGAGACATCGGTAAGTCTTTTCTGGATAAGGCTGAAAAGCTCATTCAACCTTATCCTGAATCTTCGTCAAATTCATTTTACTTTTATGATAAAGCTTTATACTTTATTACGAAACAAAAACATGAAGAAACCCTATCTGCAATTGAAAAAGGACTTTATTATACTAAAAAATTTAAACAGAATTTGCTTACTCAGATGTTTTATCTTAATAAGTATGACATTTTGAAAAGACAAAAAAAATATACTGAAGCCAGAGATTTATTAAAAAGTATTCTAACAGAAAGAACTCTTGTTATAGATGCCAATAATAGAAAAATGATCTATCTCCAATTATCTAGTATCAATGAAGAAATGGGAAATACCAAAGAAGCTTTGATTTGGCAGAGAAATCATTCAAAGTTGAGTGACAGCTTAAATTCAGCAAATATAAAACTGGAAATAAATAAGTTAGAAACAAAATATAATACAGCTGAAAAAGAAAGAAGTATTGCCAATCTTAATGCTGAAAAAAAACAAAAAGAACTGGAGGTAAGTAAAAAAAATTCTTATTTATGGGCACTAAGCCTGGTTTTGATCCTGTTTATAAGTCTTGCCATTTTCTTGTTTATACTCTATGGAAATAACAGAAAGTTATCTGAACAAAAGGAGATCAATCTGCAGCAAAAATTAAATGATATTAAGCAAAAGGAGGAGTTGATTCTTACCAAAGCCATCCTTGAAGGTGAGGAAAGAGAAAGGGAACGTATTGCAAGAGATCTCCATGACGGGCTTGGAGGAATGTTAGCAGGTGTAAAAATTAATTTTTCGACGTGGGCTTCCGAACATTTAAATAATGAGAAACATGAAGAATTTTTCAAAATTTTGAGTCAGCTGGATAGGTCGGTCAGTGAACTGAGACATATAGCCCGGAATTTAATGCCCGAATCATTATTAAATTTTGGTTTGGAAACAGCACTTCATGACCTGTGCCAGTTTTATATAAGAAAAGATCTGGAAATAGATTTCCAACCTATCAATATTCATAAAGATCTGTTACTATCAACACAGCTCACTATTTATAGGATTGTACAGGAATTGCTGGCCAATGCAGTTAAGCATTCCGGCGCTACGAATATACTATTACAATGCTCTCACTCGCAAGATCACTTCTTCATCACTATTGAAGACAATGGAAGAGGATTTAAAAAAGATACTACAGACCCTTCCAAAAGTATGGGAATTTTAAATCTTAAAAACAGGGTAGATTATCTGCAGGGAAAAATGGAAATCAACTCAGATACGGAGGGAACAACCATTAATATAGAACTCAACACCTATGAAATCTGATACCATAAATATCGTCATTGTGGACGACCATCCTATTGTTATTGAAGGATTAAAAATGATGCTAAAAAATGAGCCTCTGCTATCTATTTCCAGGAGTTTTACATCAGGAAATGAAGCAATAGATTTTATTAAAACCAATGATATTGATATTATTCTTTTGGATATTGCTTTGCCGGATGCCAATGGTATCAATCTTTGTAAAGAGATCAAAAAATTATCATCAGATGTTTCTGTAATTATGTTCAGTAACCGATCTGAAAGAAGTATTGTTATGCAATGTGTTCAAAACGGAGCCAGCGGTTATTTATTAAAAAACACTTCTATTGATGAATTAGTAACTTGTATTAAAGGAGCACTTTCAGGGGAAATTGTTTTCTGTAATGAGATCAAGCAAATCATTAGCAAACCATCTCAAAGTGAATTGACAGTTCCCAGATTGACAAAACGTGAAAAACAAATTTTAAAATTAGTAGCCCAGGGGAAAACCAGTAGTATGATCGCTGATGAATTGTTTTTAAGTCCTCTAACTGTTGATACCCATCGGAAAAATCTACTTCAAAAATTTCATGCTAAAAACTCAACGGAACTTATCAGTCTTGCTTTGCAACAAAATATGATTGAATAAAACAAGAAAACCGCTTATAAAAGCGGTTTTCTTTATCTGTAAAATCTGATTTTTTATAATTCTAAGAAACTGTGAAATACAGCTACATCTAAATCTCCTTTACCAGTAACGGTTTTAGTTTCTGTAACCTCTCCATCGATCCAGATTGTAACAGTCAGTGTAGAATCGTCATTTGGCATTGTTGCATTGGCCGAAAGATTTAACTGAGCCTGACTAGAGTTAACAAAAAACTCTCCACTCGTCCAAGGTAAAGTAATAGGAGTTAACACTGTATTATACATTGTGGTAGAAGTAGTTCCCACCTGTGTAACTATAGTTTTTGAAATGACACCTGTACTACCTTTTACCTCAAACTGTACAATATGGTCCTTAAATTCTTCATCGTCATCATCTTTCTTACAAGAGTTAAGAACTGAAATTGCCGAAAATAATACGATAAATAAGAAAGAAAGTTTAAATAAACTTTTTGATTTGTAAAATTGCTTCATTTCTCCAAATAGATTTTTTAATGTTTCAAATATAGGTTTTTTATCAATATAAAAATAACTTTTATGAAAAATTTCCAATAAAGATTTCCAAACAATATCAAATCGACAAAAGGATAATTACTTCCAAATTTCATCTATTGTCGCCATATTACAGTTATTACTAAAGCTGTAAATATTCGATACCTAAAGATTTAGGAAATTGATTTATTAATTATCTTTGCACTATGAATTTAGATTATTTAGTAAGAGAACCCGAAAATATTACATCCAGTACTCCCATACTTTTTATGCTTCATGGTTATGGAAGTAATGAACAAGACCTTTTCAGTTTTAGAGAAACACTTCCCAATGATTGGCTTCTTGTAAGCTTCAGGGCTCCAAAGGATACTCAGTTTGAGGGCTATTCATGGTATGATATTGATTTTAATAATCCCGAGAATTTTATAGATACGGATCAGGCAAAAGAATCATTGAACAATGTTTTAGAAAATATTTTAAAAATAATCAATCATTACGGATTAACGGAAAGTAAAACGCATTTATGTGGATTTAGTCAAGGGGGGATTTTATGTTATGCTTTGGCATTAAAACATCCAGATCTTTTCAATTATGTAGCCTGTTTAAGCAGTTATCCGGAGGAAAAGATATTAGGTGATATCGTTAAAGATAAAAAGAAACTGGAAAAACTCAGATTTTTTGTATCCCATGGAACAGATGATGCTGTTATCCCATTAGAATGGGGACGAAAAGCCGCAGATTTATTATACGATTTAGGATGTTATTTTACCTTTAGAGAGTATATGAGTGGCCACGGGGTAAATCAAAAAAATTATATGGATCTTATGGATTTCTTTTCTAAATAATTTACGAAAAACTAAACAATTACATTAATTCATTGTAAAATACATAAACATTCTCAAATTTGAGAATGTTTTTTATTTCAACTCCCAATAAATTGACTATATTCAGTAAATGAAATTTAGGCATTTTATATGGATTTTATTTATAAGCATTTTCGTAAATGCTCAAAACTCGTTTGAAATTAAAGATGCTAAAAAAGTCGTTATTCCTTTTAAATTAATTAATAACCTGATTTTTATTCCGGTTAATATTAATGGGGCCGAGCTCACATTTTTACTGGATACGGGTGTTGCTGAAACTTCAATTTTCAGCCTTGAAAATAAAGAGGTAAAGCTTACAAGCTTGGAGAAAATTAAGTTTTCAGGATTAGGAGGAAACGCAAGTATAGATGGATTCCGCTCTGACAATAACATTGGTAAAATAGGAAAAAATTTTATCAACAACTCCTTAAGTCTGTTTATCATTGTTAATCAGGACTTCAATATTTCTTCTCATGTCGGAATTCCTGTTAATGGAATTATCGGCTATCATTTTTTTAAAGACCATCCTATATCAATAGATTATATTTCTAAAAAGATCACTATTTATAATGATATGGATTTATTCAGAAAAAAAGTAAAGAAATTTGATGAGTTCTCCATATCCATTGAAAAAAGTAAACCCTATATGGAGGCAGATGTAGAGATGACTACCGAAAAGAAAAGCTCAAAGTTGCTTATAGATTTAGGAAACAGCGATCCTATATGGCTTTTCCCTACCCTTATTAAGAACTTTGTTTACAACCGTCCTAATATTGATGACTTTTTGGGTCGGGGTTTTAATGGTGATGTATATGGGAAAAGAAGCCGTATTCATAATTTTTATCTTGGCAATTTTAAATTTGAGAAACCACTTACTGCCATGCCAGATGAGTATTCTATTCAGCATGTAAACCTCGTCGAAAATAGAAGAGGCTCTATTGGAGGAGAGATTATGCGTCGTTTTACTGTAGTTTTTGATTATCCCAATCAAAAGTTGTATCTGCGAAAAAACAAAAATTATGATGATCCTTTTCATTTCAATATGAGTGGCCTGGATTTCCAGCAGGATGGACTGCAATGGGAAAAAGATTCATTTTCTCTTGAGACCAAAAATGCAAATAATGCCAGCAGTGGTGTAGAAGTAATCAACAACAATCTACAATATAAATTTGTTTTAAAGCCTTTATTCTCTATTGCCGGAGTTCGAAAAGATTCTCCGGCGGACAAAGCTGGTTTAAAAAAAGATGATAAGATCATTACAATTAATGGTAGAAAAACGTTGGATATGACTTTAGAACATATCATAGAGTTAATGAAGTCTGATGAAGGAAAAACGATTACAATGCTGATAAAAAGAAAAGGCCAGGAACTTACCTTAAGCTTTACACTGGAAGACCCAATCCCCTATCAAGAATAATATGAAAACGGAAGAAACCACTTTAGATAAAATAAGAACACGACCGAGATTTAAAATGTTTACTCACCTTACAAAAGAAGAGTACGCTAAAAATCTGAGTACATATCTTAAAGAACATAAAGATGAATTTTCTGGTAATGTAAATAAGGAAGTCGCTACTATTTGGGTAGAAACAGAATATGATAACTACTGGAAACCAAGATTATCCCTACGTACTGAAGAAGAAGATGACGACATCGTTATACGAGGTGTATTTGGTCCCAGTTCAGCAGTATGGACATTCTTTATGTTTCTCTATTTTTCATTTTCAATATTATGGATGACTTTTTTCACCATGTATTATGTTGAAAGACAAATTAAAAGTTACGAATTCCCTTGGGCTTTAAATGCTTCATTTGCAATGTTAATTTGTATTGCTGCAACCTATGGAGCAGCAAGGTTTGGACAGAGTAAAGCCAAAGAAGAAATGTTAAAGCTCAGAAAATTTGCAGAAGAATCTACTTTACAATTTGAAAAGAAAGCTTAAGGTGCAAGAACTTCTGGTTTTTGTGCAGGTTCCTGAATTTCAACAGCCTTCGCCGCTCTTATAGAATCTGCCACCTTTTCTCTATTCTCCTGTTCTCTTAAAATCCTTTCAACATTAGGCTCAATAAGCTTATTCATTTCTTCTACAGAAATATTATTGGCATTAGGATCCTCCAAGAGATTCCGCCACGGTTTTCTGTGCCCCCATTTATAATCCCCAAAAACCATTACTGCTGTTCCTTTGGCCTTTGTGGTGGCTCCTCCAGGGTTTAAGATCCATGTATCGGCATAAGAGTATAACCATTGAGCATCTTTCCTCAATAATCTTAAGCATGAATGGGATGCAGGATATCCGGGTAAATCATATTGGTGCCATCCTATTCCACCTGAATTAAAGATATTGAAGTTATAAGGTAATTTCCATTCGCTACTTACTGTTGAAATTGATAATTTCTTTTTCCAGTTTGCAAAAGTTAATCCCCTTGTTGTCTGTGCTGCTTTTTTCCCCATACTTGTAGGACCCCATTTTACAAGGCTCCCATTGGAATACACACCATACGCTTGAATAGGATATGAGAAAACAACAAATTTTTTCACATTACTCAATACATCCAATTGCATTGGAAATGGCGAATAGGCCATCAATGTAGTGTCTATTTTAGCCGGAACAACCAGGGTATCTGAGTTCCATTTATTTTTAGAGTCTAATCTGTTTAATGCTAAAATAGCGTACCGCTCCTTTTCTGTATATTTTTTACTAAATACAGAATATATGGAGTCTCTCATTTTTTTATCTTTCGGAAGTATAAAAGCATTATAGAAACCGGTTTCCTGCATTGCAGGGGGAACAGATTCTTTTTTTACTACAGAGTCTTTCTTTATAGAATCTGTTTTCGCCATTGGAGACTCGGTATTGGCTGTATCGTTGCCTAAAGTATCATTTATTTTTTCAATTTCTTTTTTACATGAAACTAAAAATAATGCCAGTACAAGACTGTATAAAAGAGATTTTTTCACAATTATGTTATTCATAAAATTTGACAGGTCGCTTAGTTTTTCTAGTCAATACAAATATCAGACCTAAAAACCGAATAATCATAGTACCAAAGAAAAATATCGTAAAAATACGGAGGACCAAAAAAAAATTAAAAATCACTTATGGAGAAACTGCCATTTTCTGTGATGTAATAAACGATATTCTGGAAAGTTCCTCGTCTTTGAAAAGACTTTTCTTTTTAAGTGGTTTTCCCATATAAATCTCATATTTATGTAAATCTCTATTTTGGAAAATAACCTTTTCAACAGAAAAAATTTCTTTAGGTATATTGGCTCCAAACCATAATTCATCTGGCTTTTGCTTCCATGTTACTTCGTAAAGTACAGCACCTTCAGGATATTTGGAATCAGAATTCATTTTTGCATAAGCAGCAGCTGCTTTATTTCCATACAATGTAGATATTGTACTATCTTTTGGCTGAACAGATGATGTAATTGGAGTCATTAACAGTGGGTTTTCCAGCAATTCATCACTCTGTTTAACAGAAGCATTTCTATTAAGATTTTCTTTTTCTTCCGAATGACATGATAAGATGAATAGAAAACTCAAGACTAAATAAATAACATTCTTTTTCATTTTTATTCTACTTTTTTAAGTTGTGAAATAAGATATAAAGGAGAGGTGAAAACATAATCTCTGCTTTTCATCGGTTGGTGACACTCAACACATTCTTTATCAAAGTCAGGACGATCACCGTAAGGTTTCAGATCATTCCCTTTCCATCTTCCCCATCCCCAACCTTTTGTTTTAGTGTATTTCTTACTATCTTTTACCATAAATTCCACTTGGATAAACTCTCCTGTCGATATACTCCCATCCGCATGAACTTCCTGTTTCCAAGCTGTTTTTGCGAAAACCGTTCCATCAGGCCAAGGATTTGTATGATGCTCTTGAATCGCTTTTACAGCAATTTCATTTCCGAAAATAATACGTATTGAACCATTATCAAAACGATCTGTAGTACTGATTGCCTTCCAATCCCTATAGTCAGGAATATATTGTAATCCGTTAGGTGAAGGTTTGACAGTAGTATTTTTCCTGCCTTCATTAATCCATGCGTTGTATTGTTTTTCAACTTTATTCACTTGAGCAGTATCTGTCACTTTTCTTGAGGTAAGTGATAAAGCATAATTTTTTAAAATATCAACCTGTTTATCATTGAGCTTTGTTGAAGAATGTACAGCTGCATAATTTGGCAATGGCATCTCTCCAGACAGCACTTTATTTAAGGCAAAAAATAGTGTAGAATTTTGCTGAGCCTTAGGCCAGGTATTCCATTTCGAAAAATCCAAAGCTTTACGCCCATCTTTAATATGAGAAGTCACAAAAAAATTAGCCGGCGTTATATTGTCATACCAATTTAAACGCGCTTCAGATGAATGACAATCGAAACAGGAATTTCTTATAATAGCATTTACCTCTTCAGGTACATTAGACAGGTCTTGAGCAGGTTTTCCGTAATTTATTTTTTCAGGCCGGAAAAACTGAATCAAAACAAATACGATTAATAGAACCACAAGTATTTTAGTATTTCTTTTCATTGCATATCTCTTTATAGTTAAAAAATTACAGATCAAAGATACCATCAAACAACACCTTGTGGGTTCGATTTATGAATAAAAGGGAAAAATAGGCCGCTGAAAGCGAATATATTCTTCTGAATAATGAGTACTTTTGAGAAAGAATATCTCATTTAGCGAATGAAAAAGATCAATCTCTATACCATTACTTTTTTTGCAGTAAGTATTGTTATCTTACTGATCAGTTTTTTTTCTTTCCGTTATTTATATTCATCATCCAAGAATGATATTTTCAATAATAAGATCGAAGCGGGAAAAAGAGAATCTCGGGAGATTGGCAAATTATTGGAATTACAATTAAAGCAAGGCCTTTCCAAAGATATAGTTATTCAAAATTTACAAAGTAGTATTGTAAACACAGATACCCAAAGTGGATTCATCTGTATGTATAATAAAAATGGAATTGAGCTTTGTCATCCAAATCCAGCGCTAATTGGTCATAAAATCGATAAAAGCAACTCTCAATTTACTTCGGATACCAAAAACCAATCAGACTTTTCAACTATTCTAAACTCCGGACAGATCAATGCAGGAGTCCGAAGTTTTCCTAAGAACAGTAACCGCAGTTCGGAAATTGTAAGTGTATATCCAGTAGCAGGAAGTGATTGGATGGTAGCCTCTCATGCTAATATCAATAGTATAGAACAACAGGTAACTGATTTGTATCAGAAGTTTCTACTTGTATTTATTATTACAAGTTTAGTTATTTTAATAACATGCTTTACTTTAATACGATGGATTTATAAAAAGTATGAAACACAGAAAAATCAAGAGATCAATACCCTTAATATTGAGGTTAACAATCTTACCATTTTAAATAAGCAGCTTACTACCCTACAGGAAAAATTTCATGAGACCACCAATTTCCGTTCTAATGAGGATACTTTCGAAAACTCCAGGAAAAGGCTAATCACTTACCATAAGGATGAATTAATTTCTTTAGAAACATCGGAAATAGCTTATTTCTTTCTGGAAAATAATATTGTTTACCTGCATACTTTTATGGGAAGCCAATATTCGATCAATTCAAGCCTCGATGATCTTATTAAAGCTGTGGATAATAAGATGTTTTACCGGGCTAACCGGCAGTTTATCGTCAACATCAAAGCGATCGACAGTATTCTTGTATATGGAAAAAATCAATTGAAATTAGTAATGAGACCCGAGACTAATGACACCATCCTTATCAGTAAAAATAAGGTAGCTGAGTTTAAAAAATGGATCGAGCAATAAGTAAAGTATGCAAATGTCTAAGCTAATTTATAAATAAAAAAACCTTCAACAAATGTTGAAGGTTTAATTTTGATTGCGATCCGGACGGGACTCGAACCCGCGACCTCCGCCGTGACAGGGCGGCATTCTAACCAGCTGAACTACCGGATCAGTAGTCCTGAAGTTTTCAATCAAATTTGATATGCGATCCGGACGGGACTCGAACCCGCGACCTCCGCCGTGACAGGGCGGCATTCTAACCAGCTGAACTACCGGATCAGTAGTTCTCTTATTTCAAATAAATTTGATTGCGATCCGGACGGGACTCGAACCCGCGACCTCCGCCGTGACAGGGCGGCATTCTAACCAACTGAACTACCGGATCAAATTTTGTTAAAGAACTTCTTTCTTTTTTGTGATTGCAAAATTACACCTTTTTTAATTACCTGCAAATTATTTGTTAAAAAAATGCCTCCCAAAAGCGGAAGGCATTCATTATCAAAGTTCTTTTTTTTATAAATGAGCACTTAATTTCTCAGCGATCACCTCTTTTGGAGTAACTCCAACTAATTTATCTACAACTTCACCATTCTTAAAAATAAGAACAGTAGGGATATTTCTGATACCATACTGCATAGAAATTTCCTGATTATTATCTACATCTACTTTTCCTACTACAGCTTTTCCTTCAAAATCTGTTGCTACCTCTTCAATGATTGGTCCAAGCGTTCTACAAGGTCCGCACCATACTGCCCAAAAGTCTACCAATACCGGTTTATCTGATTTTAAAACCGTTTCCTGAAATGAGCTATCCGTAATTTCTAAAGCCATTTTTTTTATTTTATTTAAATTAATATTCTATTGTATTTTTAATCCTTAATTGGATAAACAAAATTACTACTTTTCAGCAATAAGACTATCTATGCTCAACATTTGTTTTTTCTATAACGAAATCATTTGAAATTTCTTTCAATGCATTCACTAAAGCATCGATGTCCGCTTTCGTAGTAAGGTGGCTAAACGAAACACGTAATGGTGTGCAATGATCCATTTCATCCTCAGATAACACCATCATCATAACCATTGAAGGCTTTGAAGCCCCGGAAGAGCATGCGCTTCCCTGGGAAATAGCAATTCCCTTCATATCTAGTTGCAGACCTATTAAAGGGTCTTTATAAGGTAGTAAAACACTTAAAACACTATCAACACTATTCTCCATTTCTGAGCTTCGCCCATTGAATTTAATGTTTGGAATATCCGCTGATAATCTTTCAATAGCGTATTCTTTAATTTCTTTTATATGATCGGCATAAGTTTTCATATTATTGATGCAAAGTTCTAAAGCTTTGCCCAATCCAACGATACCGGCAACATTCTCAGTTCCTGCTCTAAGGCTTCTTTCCTGAGGTCCGCCAGTAATTATTCCTTTCAATCCTGTAGCTTTTCTGATAAAAGCAAAACCTACTCCTTTTGGTCCATGGAATTTATGGGCACTGCAGGATGCAAAATCCACAAGAACATCTGAAAAATCAAATTCCATGTGAGCCATTGTCTTCACAGTATCTGAATGATAAAGTGCATTATTTGCTTTGCATAATTCTGCAATTTTCTTAATATCTACAATATTTCCGATTTCATTATTAGCATGCATTAAGCTTACTAAAGTCTTTTTATCTGAAGCTTTTAATAATTCCTCTAACTTATTAAGATCAATATCTCCTTTTTCATTAGGTCGGATATATACTACCTCCACACCTTTTCTGCTCTTCATATCTAAGATACTCTCTGAAACACATTTGTGCTCTAGTGGAGAACTGATGATCCTTTCTACTCCAAGGTGCTCTACACTGGACTTAATAATCATATTATTAGATTCTGTGCCACAAGACGTAAAAATAATTTCAGCAGGTGTTACATGAAGATAATCAGCAATCTGTCTTCTTACATTTTCTATAAGAATTTTAGCCTCCTGTCCAAAGCTATGAGTAGAAGAAGGATTTCCAAAATTCATTCTCATGGTACCTACCATTGCATCAATAACTTCTTCTGCAAGAGGTGTTGTTGCTGCGTTATCTAAATATACTTTATTCATTTTTATTTTGAATATTTTAATGCTACGGAATTGAATTGATAATTTGAAGGAATCGTAAAAACGACCCACGGATTTGACATCACCTGTATTTCCATTCCTCCAGACTCTCGCTGTGGAACTTCTATATACAAGACATTATCCTTTATGGAAAGATTTTTGATTTCAGTAATCTTATGATCCCCGGAATTGAATGTTCCTAAGTTATATAAGACCGCTTTCTGATTTTTCGGAAAGGTGGGATAATTAACACTGCTACCTTTACCTAGTTCTGCAAGACTGGAATTAGCTTTAATTATTTTTTGAAGTTCTTCTTCATTTTTTATTATTGTAAAGCCAGCAGCTTCGGTTCCGCCCTGAGATTCGGAAACGAGAATACTTCCTCCTTTTTGTGCATCTGTCGATGTTGCTGATGGTTTGCTCATGCAACTCATAAAGAGAGCTAGGAACAAAATAAACAGTTTATTCATTATTACTTTTTATAACCCAAAATTAGTGAAAAAATTGGTAATGTCCTTCATTTGCCCATTTCAGCATATACTTATCTCCCGAGGTATCTCCAAAAGCGATTATTTTATCGTATTTTGAATTATTTATTTGCTCCTGAATCCTTACCAATTTCTCTTTTCCGTTACAATTTTTTCCAATAAAATTTCCTGTAAAAATCCCGTTTTTAAACTCTGCACGCGTCGAAACAAGTTCCATTTGAAGTTGTTCAGCAAATGGTTTCACCCAGATATCCAATGAAGCGGTAACCAATAGACTCTGCGTATGATTACGATCTATATTTTTAATAAAGTCTAATGCATTTTCCCGTACAATTTTTGGATAATTCTGTTCAAAGAACTGTTTGGATTTTCTCTCGATCTTCTCTTGAGACTGCCCTTTTAATATAGATCCAATAAAACTCTTCTTTACTTTTTCTGTTTCCGCCAGTTTTAGCTTTAACAAAATAAAAAGAGGAACGTGTTTCAAAAATTGTATATGATATTTTGTAGAATCATAAAACTTAAGATACATAAACATGGTATCCTTATAGGTTATTGTGCCATCAAAATCAAAACAATACAATTTTTTCATCTTTATTAAAGCTTTAATTTTTTAAATATAAACTCAGGAATATTCCTGATGATCATCATAATAATACCCCAGATTGGTAAGACGTATGCCACATTTTTCTGTTTTTTATAGGCATTATAAATAACTGCGGCAGCCTGTTTTGGCTTAGCAGTAAGCTTAGGATTTAATGGTAACCCTTCAGTCATTTTGGTTTCCATAAAACCTGGCTTTATGGTAAGCACATGTACTTTTTTGTCAAAAAGATAATTCCTTAAACCACTTAAATATGCTGTAAAAGCGGCTTTTGCACTTCCATATATAAAATTACTTTGCCGGCCTCTGTCTCCTGCTACTGAAGATAGTCCTATTATTGTTCCTGATCTTCTGCTTTCAAATTTCTGAGCAAAATAATTCATAACTGGAACTAGTTTTGAGTAATTAATATTAATGATCCTTTCTGTATTTTTATTATCATACAATCCTTCTTCTGTCCCATCGCCTAAATATCCTGTTGCACAAAATAATAAATTTGAACTGACATTTTCAAATCGAGTATAATCTATTTCTTTCATCAGATCCAATTCGATCACTTCTGATTGTTGTAGAAACTTAACATCAATATGTCTTGCAAATCTTTCTGTTGTTTCCCTACTGGAGGTAAACAAGTAGATTTTTTCATATTTTTCTCCTTCCTGCAAAGCTTTTTCGACAAAAGCCTGTGCTACTTCAGAGGTACTTCCCAGAACTATCATTTACTAATTATTATTTATGATTCTTTTGTGCTGTAAAGACACAAATTTAGGACTTTGAATGTTTTTAAGATAATTGGTTAAAGAAGATTTACTCATACTGTCTTTCGTTAAATAAATTCGACCGCCAAACTCCTGCACAATATTATCTAACTGTTCCACCAGTTTTTTTAGTTTAGAATTTACTTTAAAGTCTAATGCTAAAGTATATCCTTCCATTGGAAATGAATTATAGGCCTGAGGATTATCTTTTCCAAAAAGTTTTAAAACAGCTAAAAAAGAACCGTTTCCACTATTGGCAATTGTTTCCAGGATCTTCTTCATTCCTTCTTTTCCGGATTCCTTTGGGATCACCATTTGATATTGAATAAAGCCGGATTTTCCATAAATCTTATTCCAATCATTTACAAAGTCTAAGGGATAAAAATAGGTCTCATAATCTATAAAACTTTTAACCTCTTTTTTAGACTGTTTTTTATAATACAGTAAATTGAAAATCTTTACGGTTAATGCATTCAGTACAAAACCTGGAAAATAAAACGGAACCGTCGGCTGAAATTTTTTCTTTAATCTCAAAGGACTGTTAGCCATAGATTGGGGAAGTTCATGTTGAAAAGCATGCTCGCCTCTCATTAAAATACTTCTTCCTATATTTTTACCCTTTTGTAAGCAGTCGATCCATGCTACCGTATATGTCCAGCTCTCACTCTCTTCAAATAATCTAAATATTTCATCAAGGTTTTCAGCTTTAATACTCTCCTGACGGATATAGGCTGAATCAATATTTTTAAGTTTGAACTTTGCCGTAAGAATGATCCCTGTAAGTCCCATTCCCCCAACAGTAGCCCAAAACTTTTCTGCATTTGATTCTCTTGAACAGGTGATGATTTCACCGTTCTCCGTCATTAATTTAAACTCAATGACATATTCTGAAAAGCAACCCTCCGAATGGTGATTTTTCCCATGTACATCTGATGCTATAGCACCACCAACACTAATAAACTTCGTTCCCGGCGTAACGTATAGAAAATATCCTTGCTGTACTGTGATCTCCAGTACATCTGAAAGCAAAACTCCGGATTCACACTCTATGATCCCATTTAAGCGGTCAAAACTGATGAATTTGTTTAATTTTTTGGTTGAAAATATATGTTCCCCTAATGAAGCATCTCCATAACACCTCCCATTTCCTCGTGCAATGACTTCATTGTGGTTCAATACAAATTCTTTTATCTTTTTGAAGCTGTCTTCAGACTTCATTTCCTTTTCCACTACTGGGAAATTACCCCAGTTGGTCACTTTCTGTATAAAATTAGGCTTCATTTCTTAAAATAAATTTGAATTAAAAATGTAGCCACCCATAATAATAAGGTAACCTGAATATATCGGTCTCTGTATACAATTTTTGTAGGAGACTCTGTTCTGTTGTATACTAATGTCTGTTGCAGATATCTTAAAAATGCAAATACAACAAAAATAACAGTGTAAAAAACTCTTTCATGAAACTTAGCCTGTACCTCAGGTGATAATGTAAACATTAGGTAACATATAATAGCAAGTGTTACTGAAATTGAAAGTGCAATATCTGCAAACTGTACATTATAACCATCCAAGGCTCGTCTTGTTTTACCGGAAACCTGAGCGTTGATCAGCTCACCTCTTCTTTTTCCTATAGCCAATACCAAAGCAAGAACGAATGTAAGCAATATGGCCCATTGAGAAATACTGATACCCGTGATATAACCACCTGCCAATACTCTTAAGACAAACCCTGTAGCAATAATAAAAATATCAATAATAGGAACATGTTTAAGCTTGAAGGTATATGCCAGATTCATGACAAAATAAAACCCTATAATCGTAGCAAATTTCCAGAGAACTTCTTCAAAATAAAATTGAGCAAAAAGAACAAGGAAAATATCTACAACGATTAAACCTATCAGGACCCCTATCGCCTTTGACTTCGAAATAGCTCCACTTGCCAGCGGTCTTCTTCTTTTTTCTGGATGTTGCCGATCTGCTTCGATATCATTATAATCGTTCAGGATATAAACCATACTGGCAGCGAGGGAAAAAATAATAAAAGCAAAAATACTTTTTGAAAGTAAATCAAGGTTTTTGATATTACCAGAGAAAAATAATGGTACAAAAACAAACAGGTTTTTTACCCATTGCTCTACACGCAGTAGTTTAAGATATTTCTTCATTTATGTTATTTCAATTGCAAAAATAGTAATTTCAGAATGAGCAGCATAAAAATACAAAAAAAACCGCCGTGGCGGTCTTTTAAGAAAATATTTATAAATTAAATTAATTATTGCCCTTGTTTGGCTTCATTAATCATTTTTTGGTTTGCTGTAATAGCGAATTCCACTCTTCTGTTTTGAGCTCTTCCAGCATCTGTATCATTTGTTGCAACCGGTTGACTTTCTCCTTCTCCTTTAGCCGCCATTCTATTGGAAGCAATTCCTTTAGATGACAAATAAGCTTTCACAGCGTTAGCTCTTCTTTCAGAAAGTTTCATATTATAATCATCAGCACCTTTACTGTCTGTATGACCATAGATATTAATATTGGTATCAGGATTATTAGTAAGAACCTGAGCTAATTTATCTAAGTTAGTCTGAGCAACGGAAGTAAGGTTTGAAGAATCAAATGCAAAGTTTACAATACTTTCATTCATTGTAATTTTAATACCATCTCCTACTCTTTCTACTTCAGCTCCAGGTAAAGTTTCTTTAATTTCTTTAGCCTGCTTGTCCATTTTATTACCAATAACGTTACCGGCAACACCTCCTATTATTCCTCCAAGTACAGCTCCTAATGCAGAGTTTTTACCACTTCCTACATTATTTCCTAAAATACCTCCGATAACGGCTCCTGAAGCTACCCCTACAGCAGTACCTCTTTGTTGGTGATTTGAGTTTTGAACTGCTTCACAGCTTGTTAATAACAATGCTGATGATAAAAATAGGGCTCCGATATATGTTTTATTAAATTTCATCTTTTTAATTTTTTCTTATTATTAAATTATTTCATTCCAGTTCTTTGGAAATTATATACAACTCTTACTGTACTTCCATCAAATGGAACATTTTGTTCTAGTGAAAACTGATCAGCAGATAGATTGATTACGTTTAAAGAATAACCTACTGTATTTTGCTTAGCTTTTGTACCTGTAGCAATTTTTTTAAACATGAAAGCACTTCCGCTTGTCACTTCAAATTTGATAGGCTGAGTAATACTAGGGCAATCTCCACCTCCATTTAAGCTGTAAGATCCTGTGTAGTTATTGGGAATTAATTTCCAATGACTTCCTACAAAACATTGTGCATCTGCTCCTTCATCAAATGGCTTGATCTTAAACCCTTTATCATAGTCTATGCTTACAATCTCCCAATCTCCTTTTAGTTTTAAAAATTCAGATCTTTGGGTTTGTGCTGTTTGTGCATTTTTCACTTGGGAACAAGACACTGCAAAAAGTGAGGTTCCCAACATTCCTGCAAGTAGTAACTTTTTCATTTTGTCGTTTATTTTTTGTTACAATAAAGTTACAAAAAACCGTGCCAAAATTGAAAAATAAAAACAAAAAAGTCCGAAAAATTCGGACTTTTTATTATATATACTGTAAGACAGTGAAATAAATTATTTTTTAACAGTCTTTTTTACGGATTTCGTAGCTTTTTTTACTGCTGAAGTTTTCCCGTTATAAAAGTTAGAATATGCATATTCTGCTGCTCTTTTAAGATCTATTACTCCTCCAGCTTGTGAAAAGTCTCCAAATTGGTTCTCTGTACTTGGGTTACTGGATTTCACCAAAGCTTCGATGATCTGATTCGGCTTTAAATTTGGCATATAAGCTAATAAAACAGCTGCTGCTCCTGCTACAACAGGAGATGCCATTGAAGTCCCCTGAAGATATTCATATGTACTTGTTGGAACAGTAGAATAAATTTCTTCACCCGGAGCAAAAACATTTACCATTTTCTTGTTAAAGTTAGAGAAACTTGCTCTTAATTCACTGTTTCTATTCGTGCTTGCACCTACAACGATTACATTGTTTACAAATGGTTTATCATCAGTAATATTTTTAAAGTTGGTTGGATAAGCAAGATGCTCAGCTACATCTTCATTTTCATTCCCTGCCGCTTTTACCAAAAGAACGCCTTTATCTTCAGCATACTTAAATGCATCCCAAACAACGTTTTTACCTGGAGATACTGGTTTTCCAAAGCTCATATTTAAAACTTTAGCCCCATTATCTACTGCATATTTGATTGCATTAGCAACATCCTTATCTCTTTCATCTCCATTAGGAACTGTTCTTACAGACATGATCTTAGCCACTTTTGAAGCTACACCATATTGAATCTCCTTTCCTTGAGGTAAACCAGCAATAATACCTGCTACGTGAGTACCATGCTCTGCATCAGGTCCCTGGTAATCATTATTTCCATAATTCTTTTGATTATAGTCATCATAATTATCACCAACGATTTCTGCTCTTGTATCATAGCTCAGATCATATTGTTTTGCTGCAGGGGCAAAATGATCGATTGCTCCTTTCATTTCCTTCTTCATTGTTGTTTCAAAATCCGCCGCTGACTTTCCTTTAAATTCAGGGCTTTGTGCAACCTGAGTTAAAATATTAAGTGCGATTGCATCTTTCTGCTCTGTTGGAGCCTTTATAGCCGAAATATTTTCAGCAGTTACTGATTTCCCACCTAAAAGTTTAATCATATTAGGAATCAAATCATTGATCATTGTGTATTGCTGAAGGCTTTGTTTTGCTTCTACACTTTTCTTAGTGAAAAGTTCTTTTGACTTCATATACATCGCAAATTCCTCTGGCATTTTAGCTTGATTTGCTTTGTTTTTAGTTGAATCATCTCCTTCAAATACCGGCTTATATTTAGCAACCATTCTCGTTACCTCCATATTGTCGATATCTACATCACCATTCTTTCCACCGATAAAATTCCATCCGTGTACATCATCTATATAACCATTTCCGTCATCATCTTTTCCATTGTTTGGTACTTCGTTAGGATTGGACCATATATTTTTGATCAATCCCGGGTGGTCAACCTGTACTCCACTATCCAGAACACCAACGACAACAGTTTTAGGCTTAAGTCCTTTAGATTCTAAATATTTATATGCATTTTCTGTATTGATACCATATACTTTTGTTGTTCCAAAATCTTTATGATACCACGTCATTAAATCTTTATCTTCTTTCGGGTCAACGCTCTTTGCCTGTGCTTCCTGTGCAAAAGCAGAATGAAAGCCTGCTAAAAAGACAGCAGCTAATAATACCTTTTTCATGCTAGTATGATTGTTTAATATTTTTTATATAAGTCACAGATTCAGGCCCTTTGTTACAAATCAGGTCCAGAATCGATAAGTCATTCAAAAATCCTAATTTATCAGAGAATGTCTGATAGTACGAATCCATTTCATAGTCTGAAGGTAATTTTGCGGAAAATTTTTCTCTAAAATTAACTTGTTCAGGATTTTTGATATATTCTTCATTCAAAGAGTATGCCTTTTCTGTTTTTAAGATTTGCTGCAAAATCTCTAATCCTTTAAGATTAAAATCTAAAAGGTAATTTTCCTTTGATTCAAATAACCTGATCAACTTATCTTCATAAAATTCAAAATAAGGAGAACTCTGATAGGCAGTCTTGATAGATTTCCAGTGAAGCTTTCTCCAATCTTCCCTATTTGATACTTCTATTTCTTTAAATTCTCTTTTTCCAGTATGGCTGATAGGAATTATTAAAGAAAGTTTTCCATTTGCTCCATAAATATTAGTCCTGTTTCTATACGTTTGCTTCGGAAAACTTTCAAATTGTTCAAAAGTAACGTCATTCTCAGCGCCCATAAAAACTGAAAACCATGAAATTGGTGGTAAATAAAACACCGGTAATAATACATTCTTCATATTCATAATACAAAAATGAAGTATTTTTTCAAATACTTCATTTTATTTTAAATTTATTTTATTTATAAATCTTCTTCTGTTTTTTTCTTTCTGAACAGTTTAACAAAGTATTCCCATCCAAAGAATAAGACAAGGATCATTGCTGCAATCCACCAGTAAGATGTTTTATTTGCCTCTCCGGTGTTGGTCGCTTTAAACATTCTTTCCCAACGGATCTTAAACGGAGCCTGGTAAGTGGAACTTGCATCTTTAAAAACTCCCTGTAAACTCATCCAGGTAAATATTGGTTTTCCTACAATGTTTTCTTCAGGAACGAAACCAAAGAATCTTGCATCCAAAGAAGCATCTCTGTTATCCCCTATCATCATATAGTAGTCTTGCTTTATTGTATAATTTGTAGCCTGCTGACCATTAATAAAAATCAATCCATCTCTTTCTACCAAATTATTATGTTCATATTCAGAAATAATCCAACGATATGTAGGAAGTGTTTCTTTATTAATAGCAACTACATCTCCTTTTTTAGGTATTCTAAGTGGTCCATACCAATCCTGATTCCAAGGTTTGTTGATTGGAAATATAGACTGTGTAGTATCAATACTTTTCGAATAAGCCGTCCTATCAGCATTTAGTTTATGCTGAATAGTAGCAGAATCCTTTGGAAAGATACTTTCTTCCATATTTATTACACTTGGTAATGCTTTAATATCTGCTGCTGTTTTATTAGTTAATCCCTGAAACATATAAACAAACCCTTTATCTGTCTGCATTTCTCTTACAGGTAAGAAACCATAAGTATTGTATAATCCCGGAATATCTAACTGAGCTCCTGTATTTACAGTATATGCATGCTGTACTTCCTGATCTCCTAAAACAGTTTCAGGTTTACCATTTACAAAAAGCCTTCCCTGTCTCATTTCAAAAGTATCTCCTGCCGCAGCAACACATCTTTTCACATAAGGGTCTTTTCTGTCAATGGCAGTATGTACTGAATCCTGAGGATAGTTGAAAACAAGAACATCATTTCTCTGAGGCTTGTTGAATTGCATTATTCTTGCATAAGGCAATTTTACACCATCTACGTAAGATTTCGGATCATCTTTAGGGTTTCCTTTTTCCCCGGTATCCATAATAGTTCCCTGTAAGAAAGGTATAGCTAATGGACGCATTGGTAATCTGTAGCCATAGCTCCATTTATTTACAAAAAGGAAGTCACCCACCAACAAGGTTCTTTCCATAGATCCTGTTGGAATCCCGAAAGGCTGAGTTACAAAAACATGGATGATCGTTGCGAAAACAACTGCAAAAGTAACAGAACCTAAGAAAGAATCTTTCTTTTTAGCTGCCTTTTCTTCATCCGTTAAGAACAACTCATTTTCATCTTCCAACTCTATTTCTTTACCATAATTCACTATTGCCATATAAATGAATGGAAGAATCACTGTAAGTAACTGGTCTTTGAAAAGAGTTTTTCCAAACTTTTTCATTAAATACAAATGAAAAACAGACATCATAATCGGACCAACAATTGGTAAATATGATAAAATAGCCCACCACTTCGGATGTTTGGTTTCTTTTAGAATAATAAAATAATTGTAAAAAGGTATAAAAGCAAATAATGGACTATACCCCAATTTCTTGAACAGTTTCCATGTTGAAATCCCCATTAATACGGATAAAATGAGAACGTATACTGTATAAGTTAAAAAATAATTCATAAATTTCGTGCCTATTCTATTAGTTTGTGTTGAGCAACTGCTTTATTAGTTTGTGATTTGGGGTATTTGTTACAGATTAGAGCCCCAAAACATCTTTCATTGTGAAATTTCCTTTCTTGTCCTTAATCCATTCTGCAGCAACTACTGCGCCTAATGCAAAACCATTTCTATTGAATGCAGTGTGTTTGATTTCAATTTCATCCACCTCACTTCTGTAGAATACGCTATGCGTTCCCGGAACTTCATCTTCACGAATAGCAAAAATCCCCAATTGATTTCCTTGAGTTTCTTCCAATTTCCATGCATCAAATTTAGGATTGTTTTTAAAAATACCCTCAGCTAAGGAAATAGCTGTTCCGCTTGGAGCATCTAATTTGTGAATGTGGTGAATTTCTTCTAATTGACAGGAGTATTCATTAACATTCTTCATTAGATCGGCCAACTTTTCATTTAAAGCAAAAAATAAATTGACCCCTAAACTAAAGTTGGAGCCATATAAAAATGCAGTTTGATTTTCTACTGCAATTTTTTCTACTTCTTCTTTTTTATCCAGCCATCCTGTGGTCCCGCAAATAACAGGAATATTATTTTCAAGACATGCTTGTATGTTGTTAAACGCTACTTCAGGTAACGAAAACTCAATCACTACATCAGGATTATTAAGATTTTCAGCAGTTGGAGTTTCTTTCAGACGAGCAACCACTTCATGTCCTCTCTTCGTAGCAATCTCATCAATGATCTTACCCATTTTTCCATATCCAACTAATGCTATTCTCATGTGACTTTTATTATTTATATAACCTTAATTATTTATTAGAACCTATAACTTAAACTCAACCCTGTTTTGGGAGGTTGTATACTGTACTGATCCTGAATAACAGTTGGTTTAAAAGTTAAATCAGGGTCATGGCGACTTTCATAAAGATGTGCATCAACTACAGCATCTACAATACTTAAAATATAGATCAATCCTGTAATTGCTATTGCATAATCTCTTTGTCTTTTTGCTCTATCCTGCACGTTCGCTAATGCTACTTTATCCAACCATGGTCGGCTATCAATAAATTCATTAGGAGTTCCGTTTAATTTGGCTATGTAATATTCTCTGTATTTTTTGTATTGCTTGTCGTTCCACATGGCAATACCTACTCCAGTTCCCACAGCACCCCAAACAATAGGAATTTTCCAATACTTTTTGT
The DNA here is from genome assembly GCF_018613715.1 of Chryseobacterium sp. ISL-6. Lineage (GTDB taxonomy): Bacteria > Bacteroidota > Bacteroidia > Flavobacteriales > Weeksellaceae > Chryseobacterium > Chryseobacterium paludis. The sequence goes on from NZ_JAGGPT010000003.1 coordinate 208,989, forward strand.
TGTAGTACTGTCCTAAACCTGGAAAGACCGCAGAATATAAACCTGCTTTTGTAGGATTTAATTTTAGTGTTTTTGCCGTAGGACCATTTGCACTTTCAAGGTCGGCAATCACTTTCGACTCTGATTTTGGTGGCTTTGCGGCAGAGATACTGTCCTTCGGATGGTGTTCTACCCGAATTGTATCATTAGGATTTACTTGTGAATAAGCCAGAGCAGATAGACACAAGAAAAAAGTGAACAATAATTTCTTCATTTATTTAATGTGAGACAGAATATATTCCAACTCATCTTCATTCTTAAAGTCGAGAACAATTTTACCTTTTTTACCGTTTCCGATTGTTTTAATCTCTACTTTTACTTCTAATATATCGGAGATTGTCTTTTGAGCTCTTTTATAATTATTTGAAAGTTCAGCTTTTACTTTTTTGGCAGCCGGTGATTTTGGATTTTTCAGTGCAGTAGCAGCCTGTTCAGCCTGACGAACATTCAGCTGTTCTTTAATAATAAGATCAAATAAAATTTGCTGCAGCTCATCATTTTCCATGCTGATAATTGCTCTACCATGTCCTGCAGAGATTTCACCACTACGAATAGCATTCTGAATATCCGGACTTAATCTCAATAATCTGATAGAGTTGGTAATGGTACTTCTATCTTTTCCTACTCTTTGGCTAAGGTTTTCCTGAGTCATTCCTATTTCATCTAAAAGCCTCTGATAGGTAAGTGCGATCTCAATAGAATCGAGATCTTCTCTCTGAATGTTCTCAACAAGAGCCATTTCTAAAAGCTCCTGATCGTTTACCAAACGGATATAGGCAGGAATAGAAGTTAAGCCAGCAATTTTACTTGCTCTAAAACGTCTTTCCCCAGATATAATTTCAAATCTTTCGCCTTCTTTCCTTAAGGTAATGGGTTGGATTACACCCAGGTTTTTAATAGACTGCGCTAATTCATTTAATGCTTTTTCGTCAAAATAAGTTCTTGGCTGAGTTGGGTTGGGATAAATATCTTCAATCGCTACTTCTACGATATTTCCAACAAACTTATCTGCCCCTTCATCAGTAGCAGAATTAACAGTTGCTTTGGATTCAGCACTTAAAATAGCTCCCAAACCACGTCCCATAGCTCTTTTTTTGTCCTTCATAGATATAATTGATAAATGATGATAACATAAATGATAAATGATAAATGATAAATCAATTATTACATTTAAGTGCTATCTATTATTTATTTAAATTTTAATTCTTTACTAAATTTTCATTTTTCAACAGAACCTCTTCTGCCAACTGAATATATTGAATTGCCCCTTTACTTTCAGCATCATAATTCAAGATACTTTCTCCGAAACTTGGCGCTTCACTTAATCTAACGTTTCTGCTGATGATCGTTTCAAAAACCATCTCAGGGAAATGTGCATTTACTTCTTCAACCACCTGATTAGACAACCTTAATCTGCTATCATACATCGTTAGAAGTAAACCTTCAATATCAAGATCTTTGTTGTGGATCTTCTGAACATTTTTAATCGTATTTAAAAGCTTCCCTAAACCTTCCAAAGCGAAATATTCACACTGGATCGGGATGATAACAGAGTCTGCTGCAGTTAATGCATTTACAGTGATCAAACCTAAACTTGGTGCACAGTCGATGATAATATAATCATAATCATTCTTTACACTTTGTAAAGCTTTTTTAAGCATATACTCACGGTCTTCCTTGTCTACCAGTTCAATTTCCGCAGCTACTAAGTCTATATGAGACGGAACGATATCAAGATTTGGCGTTGCTGTTTTCTTGATACAATTAATGGTTTCGACACTGTGTTCTAAGAGATTGTATGTAGAATACTGAACATCTTCAACCCCTAATCCTGAAGTGGCATTAGCCTGAGGATCAGCATCGATGATTAATATTTTCTTTTCCAATACCCCTAATGCTGCCGCAAGATTTACAGCTGTTGTCGTTTTTCCAACTCCCCCTTTTTGATTAGCGATACCTATGATTTTTCCCATTATTAGAACTTTAAGCCTCAAAAATACACATTTTTCTTTGCTCTTAATCGATGATGAAAACTAAAAATGAGTTAAAATATTGTTAATAAGAGCTTTAAGCATAAAAAAAATTATCCACAAAAAATAGTATTTTGTGGATAACTGTCAAGATTTGTTTAATATCGATTATTCAAACTTCATAGATATTGGAAATTTGAAATAACTTCTTACGGCTTCGCCTTTTTTATTTTTTCCTGGAACCCATTTTCCTCTGATCGATTTTATGGTTCTCATAGCCTCACTATTGAAATCTGCATTTACACCATTAGCTTTGATACCTGAGATTGTTCCATCAATCTCTACGATAAAAGTAATAGTCGTTTTTACTACCCCTTCTGTATCAAACCCGGAACCGTCAAAGTTATTCATAACTTTATTTCTGAATGAATCTATTCCGCCAACGAAATTAGCTTCAATGCTAAGTTCTGTCTCAATCTTTTTAGGATCAGTTTTTTCAACGGGAGGTTCGGTCTTTACATAAGGTACATTTCCAGTTCCAATATTTTGAGGAACAACCGGGATGTATTTTGTATTCTCAACTTCTTTACCTGGTGAAGTTTGAGTACTTGCTACGGCATTTTCTTTGTCTACTACTTCCTTTTTCTCATTGGTTACAATTGCTTTTGGCTCTGGTAATCTTTCATCATAAGTTTTAACTTTCTCAGCTCGAATTGGTTCTGGTTTAATTTGTGCTGGTGGGTCTTTCACTGGTGGGTCCTCAGGAATATCCATTGGATGATATACGGGCGCAACCGGAACTTTTGGTTCAGCAGTTTTAAACGCTGAAATAGCTAATGGTGTAATTGAAATAGCAGCCAACAAACTTACACCTACGAATAGTGCTTTTGTTAGAATTCTGTCTGATTCATTTCTTAAAACATAAGCACCATATTCCTTATTACGATGCTCGAAAAGAACTTCATTGAAGCGAAATTCTTGATTAGTGTGTAGGTGTTTCATCACTTTAAATATTTAAAACGGTTAATAAAAATGTGATTATTAGTTTTTATAGCACTTATCGATAAGTACGTTTATAATATCAAAACATTTGCCAAATTTTTGTTAAAACATTAATATTTTAAAATTCTTTATGACAATTAACAAAATTAATTATGTATAAGATAATAATACACTAAAAACAAAGAATATACGATTTATATTATTCAACAATAATCATATTTTAATTCAAAAAATTTAATAAAAATTAAAAAACAGTAAAAACCACACCAATAAACAGGAAAAATACTGAGACTTTCCATTTGAACCCGAAATACATTTGTACCATACAAAACCGGGGATGCTGAAAACCGAAAAGAGTAAGCAATAAAAAAACAAAAACTTATAATTATGCCAACTTTAACTCAAGAAGCAAAATCGAACTCATTAATGAGCATGCTTTTAAAACAAGTGTATGACACCGTAACTAATGGTGGAGATCCAGACTCTCTGGGACCAAATGACTTCATTGCATTTGACCCGGTAGGGATTACTCTTTCTGAAGATACTTTTGATTATGCTCTTAACGGGCTATTCGGAGATGCTCCTTCTCCCAAACCAATGCTTGATGGAAAAGGAAATCCAATTCTTGACGCCAATGGAAATCCAAAAATCGACATGGAAGCGTACCAAAATGCTTTATCAAACAGTAAATTCAGAAAGTATCTTCAAATGGAACAGTTCGCTGCAATGGTGGATGTTATTCCTTCACAATTACCTCCTCTTACAAGTACAGGAAATGGAAGATCAATGTCTATTATGAGTATTATGAATGATTCTCAAAAGAGAGTTTCTAAAGTATACGAGGATCTTTTACAATGGTCTGTAGTAGTAGACACAGAATTTGATGAAAAAGTAGAGAAGAAACTAAACACTTTAAGGGATAAGCTTTTCAAAATCAAAAAAGTAAAAAATACAGATTTCGATCCGAATTCACCTATCGACGATATGAATAAGCCGGAGATCTTCCACACTTTCGTTTCTCCCACCTATTCTAAATATGTAGAATATCAAATGAAGTATTATGATATTGTGGATGCGAACAACGAAATAAGAACGGCCGCAGACAATGGAGATGCAGAAGCTATGGCTAAACTTTCTATTGATGGTAAAAACATGAAAAAACGTGAAGATGCTTCACTTAAAGCGTGGCAGTCTTTGGGATATAAGGAAGCGGTAGAAAAAATCCAAAATTATCTAAGTGAGGTAGAGCAAAAAAACATGCTCGTAATCAAAAAAAGAATGGAATCTGAGTTTAGAAACAGCCAGAGAACAAGAGTTTTGGATTACACCAATTATTCACCTTCTATTCCGGTTGCAGCTAATGCATTAAAAGAATCTAAAGGGTGGCCAACAGTAACTATTGTTGAGGGTGAATCTAACTACGACTACTCAAAATCAGTTCACAACTGGGGAGCTGCTGCAGGATTTAGTTTAGGAATTTTCTCAATAGGAGCAAAAGGTGGGGGAAAACATGAAAAGACTAAAATCAATACTGATTATACAAATATGAAAGTCTCTTTCAAACTTGGAAAAGTAAGAGTCGAAAGAGGATGGCTTAACCAGAATTTCATAGAGTCTAAATATTGGAAGTTACATGAACAATCTCCACAAACTTTAAGTGGTGATGTAATCAGTGATGGAAAAGGTAAAGGATTAATGCCTTCAATGATCACAGAATTGATCATTGCAAAAGATGTATGTCTGGATTTCGCAAACAACAGCACTGCATTCACTGATGTTAAAAATTCTGTAACCTCAGGAGCAGCCGTAGGTATCGGACCTTTTGTTTTCGGAGGTACTTATAGCTATGACAACCAGGATGTACAGTCTAATGCTAAATGGAACGGTAAGAAGTTAACATCTGATGGAATCTACATCATTGGTTACAAATGTCATGTTGTTCCAAAATCTCCAAATCCAAATCCTGAGATCAAGAAATGGACTGACGGAAAATCATAATATCCTTCTCAATAAAGAATAGCCGGCAGAATTTTTTTCTGTCGGTTATTTAAAAATCAATAAAAACTAATGCCATGAAATATTTTATTGCCGTCTATCAAAAGCTTAAAAACACTTACCTGTCTCAAAGCTCCATGGAGAATGACCTACCTATGATTTGTCCTTCTCTCAGGGTTTATGAGAATGAAGAGCTGGAACTTCTAAAGCCCCAAAGTTTGTTTAATGATGATCAGAAAAAAGCTCTTTCGATTATTAAAAAGCAAAATATGGCTTATGAACTGAATTCGGTTCCTATTTCTTCTCAATTCTGGGATCTGAATCCCAATAATTCTCTGTTTGATATCTATCGTGATATTCTGGATAAAAATAATTTAAAGAATCTTGAGGAAAATCTGGATAAGGTAATTGCCATCCAAAGCACTATACTTTTTGATGCTAAAAAGAGTGATACTAAGGAATTCAAAGCTTATAAAAAATACAGAACGACCCATGAGCAGGCCGTTGATAAAATTACAGCTCATCTAGAATTATTTGACAGTCTGGATACTGATGAAGAAAAGAGCAATTGGAATGATCAGTTAGTTAATTTAAACACAATGAAAGAACTGGCTTTTTCTGACTGGAAAATAAAAGGCAATAAGGATATTATTGAACAAGAGCTGGCAAGAATTAATAAAGCTTCGGATGCCGATTTATATTTAGCTATGGCTCAAAGTGCTAAAAACACTTTTGAAGCGGCAGAAAAAACGGATGTGATCAGCAATGCTTCGATTCATGATATTAATTTTATCCCTTATGATTTCATGGAAAACGAATCCGGATGGAACAGTATGAGAATCGAGAAATCTGAACTTGACAGTTTATATACTGAGGCAAAGAACACAAACGAAAATATTCCGTCAGAAATTCTATCAATAGATTATGATGAAAGTGTAATTCAAGCCGTGGAGCTGGATTATTCATTTGTTCATCTAAAAAGAAGCTGGTTTAATAAAAACTTTATGATGTCTGATCTTTTTGAATGGAATGAACCAAAAAAAATATCAGATGGCCAGACGATCTCCAATGACTTCAAACTACCCGCTTTTCCTAAAACGATGATTTTAATTAAAAATCTAAAAATAGTCTTAGACCCTTCTATCACTAATGATGCAGTTAATAACCCGAATCAATTGATCTATTTTGGCCCACTGATCATGAAACAGCAGCTTTTTGTGAATAAAAACAATAATCAGAAATTTCTGAAAGCAATAACAAATGTTAGAACTATAAAATCTGATCAATTAAACAATTTAACCCGGAAAACAGTCAATGTTGAAAATGCCAAAATATCAGCTACAGAATTCACAGCAAAACCAATAGCCGAACCGGCTGCTGAAACGATAAAAGTAAACCCTAATCTTGCCTTTAACAACAAGGTGAATATGAACATTCTCAATAGTGTCAGAAACTTAAGGCCGGTTACTACAGTTACCACACCGCAACCGATAACTCCAGTCCAACCCATAAAACCTGTGATTCCAATCAGAAATACGGGAATCTTTGTTCCGATAAAATATCCTATTCCGATTCCCTCAACAGGAGCGAATGTACAATTCAGGATTTTCGATAAAATAAACAATGATCCTATTTATAAATGCTCTATCTCTATTAAAGGGACAAACAATAGCAGAATTTATGAAATAGAAACCAACGAAATAGGAATGATCAATCAGATCATCCCAATTGGCGAATACAGCATTGAATTAAGAATAGATGACTATGCAGTTATTAACCAAAACTTTAGTGTTGTAAATGATAATCCATTGAATCTGGAATACAGGCTTCAAAGAGAAGAAGTTAAATTCAAGTCTTTCTTTCTGATCGGAATGATCTGTGAAAGAATGCCTAAAATACCAATGAACTGATTTTTGAGATCTACTCAATAATCTTTTAACTCTATATAAAAACAACCAACCATGAAACTTTTAAAATATAATACCAAAGCACCAGAAGTTCTCACACTTTGTGAACTTCTTTATAAACAAGGATACAACGTCAAAATTTCGGATTCATTTACTCTTGAAGTGGATGCGGCCGTTAAAGATTTTCAAAGTAAAAATTCATTAGTCGTTGACGGAATTGTCGGCGTTAAAACATGGACCGTTTTGCTTGCTAAAAATTCTGCACCGATCAATTCAACAGATAAGTTTTTAAAGGAAAGTGATCTTATTAATTTCGCCAATCAATATGGGCTTGAGCTGGCCGCCGTAAAAGCAGTCAATGAGATCGAAAGCAGCGGAAAAGGATTTTTAATTAATAATAAACCTAAAATACTGTTCGAAGGTCATATCTTCTGGAATGAGCTCCGAAAAAGAGGGATAGATCCCAATTCTTATTATAACTCTTCAAGCAAAGATGTTCTTTATCCAAAATGGACTAAAATCTATTACCAGGGAGGCGTCAAAGAGTACGACAGATTAAATGAAGCCATTGGATTAGGAAATGATGCTAAATTTAAAGAAGCGGCTCTTTCTTCAGCATCCTGGGGAAGTTTTCAGATCATGGGATTCCATGCAAAAAACCTGGATTATGTTGATGTGAATGATTTCGTTTCCAAAATGGAGATCAATGAAGGAGAACATTTGAAAGCATTTGGAAAATTCTTAGAAAAAAATGGACTTTTGGTTCATTTAAGAAATAAAAGCTGGGCTAATTTTGCAAAAGGATATAATGGTGGAGGCTATAAGCAAAATAAATATGATGAAAAGCTAGCTAAGGCGTATGCGAAATATTCGAGTAATTAAATAATTAGATACGTAGTGCAATGATTTAAAAAGTTCTCTTTGCGCTATGCTTTAAGCTCCTGCAATTGAGCAGATGATGCAGATTTTTTCTTGTGATCCGTGAAATCTGTGGGAGTTTTTTTTCATAATTATTTATAGATTGCTTCGTCGTTTCGCTCCTCGCAATGACAAGGACGAAAGCATTAGACAATACAAAAAAGAGACTATCAGATTGACAGTCTCTTTTTATATATTTAAAGTTATTCTATGTTAGAACAATTCTTTTCTGATAATGTTCTGACTTCTTTCAGGACCTACAGAAACTAAATAAACATTAATTCCTAAATACTTTTCGATAAACTCAATATACTTCTGAGCTGTATCAGGAAGTTCATCATAGCTTCTTACTTTTGTAAGATCTTCATTCCACCCTGGTAAATCCTGGTAGATCGGCTCATAGTTGTATAATTTCTCTGTTGATGAAGTGAAGTAATCAATTATTTTTCCATCTTCAGTTTTATAATGAGTTACGATTTTCAGGTTTTCAATTCCTGTAAGAACGTCAAGTTTAGTAATCACTAAGTTATTAATACCATTGATCATACAAGCATGCTTTAAAGAAACAAGGTCTAGCCAACCGGTTCTTCTTGGCCTACCTGTAGTCGCTCCGAATTCACCTCCGATCTGTCTGATCTTTTCTCCTAACTCATTATCTAATTCAGAAGGGAAAGGTCCGTTTCCTACTCTTGTACAATATGCTTTAGCAACACCAATTAAATTTTGAAGTGAAGTTGGAGGAACACCAGCTCCTGTACAAACTCCTCCTGTAGATGGAGAAGATGAAGTAACATAAGGATACGTTCCGAAATCAATATCCAACATTAAAGCCTGAGCTCCTTCAAACAAAACGTTTTTACCATCTCTGATCGCTTCGTTCAATTCAACTTCTGTATCTACAATTCGGTCTTGAAGTTGCTTTCCAATCTCTAAAAACTCGTTGTAAATTTCTTCTACGTCTAAAGTCGGTTTTCCGTAGTATTTTTCAAAAAGAGAATTTTTAATTTTCAGGTTTTTCTCAATTTTTTCTCTTAAGATCTCAGGATTCAAAAGGTCGATCATTCTGATCCCAACTCTTGCAATTTTATCTTCATAACAAGGGCCGATTCCTTTTTTAGTCGTTCCAATTTGAGTTCCTCCATGTTCTTCTTCACGGTAAGTATCCAAAAGAATGTGGTAAGGCATGATCACATGCGCTCTTCTGCTGATAAAGATATGATCTGTTCTTAAGCCTTTGCTTTCGATCTGACCAACCTCTCTGATGAAAGATTTAGGATTTACTACTACCCCGTTTGCAATAATACACTTGCCTTTGCACTGAAGAACTCCAGAAGGAAGAAGGTGTAAAACAAATTTTTCTTCACCCACATAAACCGTATGACCAGCGTTGTCTCCCCCTTGGAAACGTACTACATAATCCGATTTAGCAGATAAAACATCCGTGATTTTCCCTTTACCCTCATCTCCGTACTGAAGACCTACAACTACGTAAGTTGACATATTTTACTTTTGTTTTTAGATTCATGCAAAATTACTTTTAAAAAAAATGGTGGGCAAATTATGGGGAAAATTTATTTTCATTCTTGTTTAAAATCATGGAATTAAGATGGATTTTAAGTTGTAAAATTCCAAGTTCTCAAAAGTATGTGAGATCAGTTTCTTTTATTTATTATGTATATTTGAGTATACTCTGAAATAATCAAGGTAGCCTATGAGAACATTACACCAATCAGGATATTTATCTAAAAATACGAACAACCGGCCTCAACTTTTTTACAATACGTTTATTCCTGAGACGAATCAGGTAAAAGCAACTTTACAGATCATTCATGGAATGCAGGAGCATAGTGGAAGATACTCTGAAATAGCTGAATATTTTGCAAGTCAAGGATTAGCTGTATTAACTTATGATCACCTGGGACACGGAAAGTCAGTAAATGATAAAAAAGATATTGGATTTTTCCAATTGGATCAACCAGACAGAAAACTGATTGATGACGCAGAAATGATGAGCAATCATTTGATCAGCCAATATCCCGAGGTTCCTCATTTTATCCTTGGCCATTCGATGGGTTCGTTTGTTACTCGTTGCCTTCTTCAAAAAATAGGGAATCAGTTTACCGGAGCCATTATTGTAGGAACAGGAGGTTCTTTAGCAGGCCTTGGATTATTGAACACTTATTTCTCACTGGCCAATACAATAGCTCCACGTCAAAAAACATTTTTTAATTCGCTTTTTAATTTTGTTAATAACAGTCATTTTAAAAAGGATAAAAACTTCAGCGATACAAGTTGGCTGAGTTTGAACCAAGCTAATAGAGATTCTTTTACGAAGGATGAGCTTTCCGGAATCCCTTTCACTAACAATGCTTTTTATACTTTATTTAAAATGTATAAAAAAGCAACAAAAAGAAACTGGGCAGATAACATTTCTAAATCTTTACCTTTTCTATTCGTCAGTGGGCAGGATGATCCTATTGGAAATTTCAGTAAAGGAGTTATGCAGACTGTAGATAATCTTAAACACGATGGATTTACTCATGTAGACTATAAAATCTATCCTAAGATGCGCCATGAAATTATGAATGAAGAAATTAGAGAGGAGGTATTGAGTAATATTTATAAGTGGATTAGAAAGCATTTATAATAACTCGTGTGGCTTCGAGAGCCTCAGCCACACAAGTTAAGTTAATAAAACTTTTTGCATTTGTCATTCTGTAAGAATCTAAGCAGCTCATGTTTAGAATGATGATTTAGATTCCTACGGAATGACAGGATTAACGTATAGGTAAAATTATTGCAGATAAAATCCTTGCGCCTTAAAAACAAATCTATCTAAAAAAAATTGCGTCTTTGCGTTTAACCAATATTTAATTAATCCAACACAATCTCATTTTCTACACCAATCTCCTCCAGAAAAAACTCATCATGAGAAATCACCAACAATGTTCCTTGATAGTCTTTGATGGAATTGGTAAGGATCTCTACATTTTGAAGATCTAAATTATTCGTCGGTTCGTCCAGAACAATAACATCCGGTGCTTTATTACTGATAGACAATCCGCACAGCAAAAGTCTTAAACGCTCTCCCCCACTCAATACTTCTCCTTTCTTATCCCAGGTTTCTTTACCAAATAAAAACCTCGACAATATGGTTTTAACCTCAGACTCCTGTAATCCATTATCATTAAACTTCTGAGCAAATTCATAAATTGTTGCTTCTTTATCAATCAAAGAGTATTCCTGATCAATATAGATCGTATTAAAATCTGTTCTGTTTACAGTTCCAATAGTAGGTTCAACATTTCCAAGCAAAAGTTTTATCAATGTTGTTTTTCCCGAACCGTTAGAACCTTTGAAAGAAATACGATCCCCGCTTCTGATCTCGAGATTAAGATCTTCCGGCCACAGGAAATTTTCGTTGTATTTAAAATTAACATCCACTGCATTAATAAGAATTTTTCCGGAATGCAGATTAGGATCATCAAAATTAACTTTCATCTGTTCTGCATTTTTTATAGAAGAACGCAATCCCCGTAGATCACCAGAAATATCATTGATCTTTTCAGCATGGATATTCTTTAATCTGGAAGTATTTTTTTCAGCATTATTACGAAGTGTATTCATCATAATTCTTGCAACACCGGATTTCTCCTGTTTTTTCTTTCCTCTGGCATCCAATTTCTGCTTCCTTTCCAATGTTTCGCGTTCTTTTTCTTTTGCCTTTTTTAAAGCCCGTTCTTTTGAATGAATGTCATTGTTCAATGCTTCTTCTTCAATTTCTTTTTGTTCAGTGTAAAAATCAAAGTTTCCGCCGTATGTGGAAATACCCTTATTACTCAATTCATAGATGGTATCAACAAGATTTAATAAAGCTCTGTCATGGCTTACAATAACAAGTGTTGAACTTGTTTTATCGATATAATCATACAATAAATTTCTTCCTTCCCGATCTAAATGATTGGTAGGTTCGTCTAATAATACAATATCCGGTTCATTAATTTGCATTCCTGCCAGAAAGACTTTGGTTTTTTGTCCACCACTTAAGCCATTCAGCTTTTGATTTAAATCCAGATTGTTCAGTTTCCAGTATTCTAATATATGTTGACACCGTTCTTCAATGTCCCAATCATCATTTAAAATTTCAAAGTAAATTTCATCAACATCTCCGCCGCTGATTTTCTCTAAAGCATCTAGCTTTTTGTCTATTTTTAAGCATTCAGCGATTGTAAGATCATTAAAATTCCCAAACATTTGTGGAACATAATATAGATCACCCTGGATATTTACCGCTCCATCCAAAGGTTGAATTTCGTTTGCAATGAGTTTAAGCAGGGTAGATTTCCCCATGCCGTTGCTTCCGGCTAATGCCGATTTTGAGTGTGATGGTACCGTTAAATTGATATGACTAAAGAGCAGGTCTCTGTTAGGAAACCTATAGGATATATTTTGTAGAAAAATCATGATTTCTTTCTAATTAAAGTTAAACATCAATAATCCTGTGATTATTACTGATCAAATATGAAAGAAATTATATCCTACATGAGCCTGTTTTTAGGTTTTGTGTATGCAAATATAATGCAAATAGTGGATTAAACAGAAAAACATTTTAATCAAAAATCAAAAATCCGTAACTTTGCCAACTACTAAAAATTTTTATGGAAAGCATTAAAGTTCACGACAAAACTTTTGTTCCTTATTTAAAGGACGCCGAAATTCAGGAAATAGTAAAAGCAACAGCGCTAAAAATTTATGAAGATTACAAAGATGAAGTTCCTGTCTTCATAGGGGTTTTGAACGGAGTTATCATGTTCTTCTCAGACCTTTTAAAGCATTACCCGGGAAACTGTGAGATTGCTTTTATTCAAATGAGTTCTTATGCAGGAACAGAATCTACAGGAATCGTTTATCAGAAAATGGAATTAACGAAAGACGTTAAAGACCGTCACATCATTCTTGTAGAAGACATCGTAGATACAGGAAACACAGTTGAAAGTCTTTTCAAATATTTCAAAGAAACACAACGTCCAAAATCTGTAAAACTGGCGTCTTTCTTATTAAAACCTGAGGTTTATAAAAAAGATTTCAAGCTGGATTATATTGGAAAAGAAATTCCAAACAAATTTGTTCTTGGTTATGGATTAGATTACGATGAATTGGGAAGAAATCTTTCGAATTTGTATCAATTAGAAGAGGGAAAAATCAACCATTAATTTCAAATCTGAAATTTAAATTTAAATATCTAATTAAATAAAAATGATAAACATTGTTCTGTTCGGGCCTCCAGGAAGTGGAAAAGGAACACAAGCTCAAAATCTCATCGAAAAATTTAATCTAAAGCAAATCTCAACAGGTGATCTTTTCAGATTCAATATGAAAAATGACACTGAATTAGGAAAATTAGCTAAATCTTACATCGATAAGGGAGAATTGGTTCCAGATCAGGTAACAATTGATATGCTGATAGACGAATTAAGAAAACCGACAGATGCGGCAGGATTTATTTTCGATGGATACCCAAGAACTGCTGTACAAACAGAGGCTTTGGAAAAAATCGTTAAAGAAGAGCTGAATGATGACATCGATGTTTGTCTTTCATTGATCGTAGAAGATACAATTTTGGTTGAGAGATTACTGAAAAGAGGAGAAACAAGTGGTAGAACCGACGACAGTAATGAAGAGATCATCCAAAACAGAATTAAAGAATACTATACGAAAACAGCTGAAGTAGCTGAATTGTACAAGCAACAAGGTAAATATGTAGAGGTAAATGGAGTTGGCGAAATCAACGAAATTTCTGAAAAGTTGTTCGCTGAAGTAGAAAAAATAAAATAATCGGGATTCGGGGGACGGGATGAGAGTTTCCTATCCCGTAACTCGCAACTCGTAACAAATAATATATGTCTAATTTTGTAGATTACGTAAAGATTCATTGTAAAAGCGGCCATGGTGGTGCAGGTTCTGCCCATCTTCGTCGTGAAAAATACATTCCTAAAGGTGGACCTGATGGTGGAGACGGAGGTCGAGGCGGTCATGTTATCATGAAAGGGAATGCTCAGGAATGGACTTTACTTCCACTTCGTTATACCCGTCATGTAAAAGCAGAACGTGGTGAAAACGGAGGAAAAAACCAGCTTACAGGAGGTTATGGAGCTGATGTTTATATTGAGGTTCCTATTGGAACCATTGCCAAGAATGAAGAAGGTGAGATCATTGGTGAAATTTTAGAAGACGGACAGGAAATCATTCTGATGGAAGGAGGAAAAGGAGGTATGGGAAATGAATTCTTTAAATCTTCTACCAACCAGACTCCAAGATTTGCACAACCGGGAATGGATGGTCAGGAAGGCTTTGTTGTTTTTGAACTTAAGATTTTAGCCGATGTGGGTCTTGTAGGTTTCCCTAACGCTGGAAAGTCTACTCTTTTGGCTTCTGTTTCTGCAGCGAAACCTAAAATTGCAAATTATGCATTTACTACTTTAACTCCTAACTTAGGGATCGTTGATTACAGAAATTACAAATCTTTTGTAATGGCTGATATTCCGGGAATTATTGAAGGTGCTGCTGAAGGAAAAGGTCTTGGTCATCGATTTTTAAGACATATTGAAAGAAATTCAATCTTATTATTCATTATTCCGGCTGACTCTGAGGATCATTTCCAAGAGTTTAAAATTCTGGAAAATGAACTGAAAGAATATAATCCTGAATTGCTGGATAAAGATTTCATTGTTTCCGTTTCAAAATCAGATCTACTTGATGATGAACTTAAAAAAGAGATCTCCGCCGAATTTCCAGAAAACAGACAACCCATATTTTTCTCTGGGGTAACCGGAGAGAATCTTATGGAATTGAAGGATGCGATCTGGAAGAAATTGCATGGATAAAACTATTTAAGTCTTTATAAAAAATTATTAATAGAGTGCATTTTGTGTACTCTATTATTATATCTATCATTTGCTAAAGAGAAATTTAGACCCAAAATCTTTCTTCTATGCAGGAGGACTTGTAGAATATCCTTTATCTCCAAAAGTTGCTTTGCAAGGGGAGTTACTTTATACCCAGATTGGAGGAAAAATGAGTAAAGAGGCCGTTCACATTCCTGATAGCCGAGTAATTAATTTTGAAAACACTCGTTATAACCTTCGATTTTCTCAAATTCAGGTTCCTGTTTCCATAAAATACAGTATCATTCCCCAGTTTTCTGCATCTGTTGGAATGAACATCGCATTTAATTTGTCTTCAAAAGTAAAAACAACATTCCTGGGTACAGATCTGTACGATTATGAAGGAATTAAAACACTGAACCTTTACCCCTTTTTAGGTGCGGAATACAAGTTCAATAAAAAATTCTTTGTAGATGCCCAATATAATTTCAATTTTACCAAAATAAATACAGCTAACGGACTTCCCGTTAAAGCAGGTTTTCTACAGACGGTGTAGGTTATCGTTTTAAATAAATCTCAGGATAAATCAGCAATAATAGGTAAAATAATGTACTTAAATTATTTTACCTACCTTTGCATTATATTTCGCGGCATTCTCAGCCCTTTCAGTAATTAATTTTACTTAAAAATTCTGTTAATCTTTTTAGCAGATTCGCTAAAAATGATGAAGTATACTACTTCGACCGCATTATTTTTAATACGCAATATATTTTGTTATTTACAGACTTAAAAATTATCAAGCCCATTTTAGATGCGCTTCAACAGGAAGGTTATGAAAAACCAACTCCTATACAACAAAAAGCTATTCCTTCTATTTTAGAGAAAAAAGATCTGCTAGGAACAGCACAAACAGGAACAGGTAAAACAGCAGCTTTTGCTATTCCTATTTTACAAAATCTTTCAGAACGTCCAAAAAGCAATCAGATCAAAGCCCTAATTCTAACACCTACGAGAGAATTGGCAATACAGATCGAAGAAAGTTTTAGCGCTTATGGAAGAAATCTTCCTTTAAGAAAATTAGTAATTTTCGGAGGGGTTAAACAAGGTTCACAAGAAGCTGCATTAAGAAAAGGAGTTGATATCCTGGTTGCAACACCCGGAAGATTACTTGACTTTATTGCTCAGGGAATTATCAGTCTTAAAAATCTTGAGATCTTCGTTCTTGACGAAGCTGACAGAATGCTGGATATGGGTTTCGTACATGATGTAAAAAGAATTATAAAGCTTTTACCTCAAAGAAGACAAACTTTATTTTTCTCTGCTACAATGCCACCTGAAATACAGAAATTGGCAAGTTCTATCCTGAATAATCCGGTACAAGTTGAAGTAACGCCAGTTTCTTCAACAGCAGAGACCATTAAACAATCTGTTTATTTTGTTCAGAAAGACGATAAATTAGGATTACTTACACATATCTTAAATGACCATATCTCCGAATCTGTTTTGGTTTTCTCAAGAACAAAACATGGTGCGGATAAAATTGCCAGAACTCTTCAGAAAAGTAATATCTCTGCAGAGGCTATCCACGGAAATAAATCTCAAAATGCACGTCAAAATGCTTTGAGCAATTTTAAATCCGGAAAAACCAGAGTTTTAGTTGCTACAGATATTGCAGCAAGAGGAATTGATATAGACGAATTAAAATATGTTATCAACTACGAACTTTCTGATGTTGCCGAAACCTATGTTCATAGAATCGGAAGAACGGGAAGAGCAGGTGCTGAGGGAACTTCAATCTCTTTCGTAGATGGTTTAGATTTGTTGAACTTAAGAGATACCGAAAAATTAATCGGAATAAAGATCCCGGTGATTAAAGATCATCCGTTTCATACAGAGAATCTGGTAGCACAAAAAAGGGATTCCAATAACAAGCCAATGAATGGCAATGCTGGTTCCGGAAGACCAAAACCTGCTCAAAGAAAAGATGCCGGCACGAAAAAGCCAAAGAATAAGAGTTTCTTTAGAAAAAAATAATAAAAAAATCCTTCTCAGTACTGAGAAGGATTTTTTTTACTATAAAACAGGTCAGCTATTTAAACATTTTTTTTGCATTCTCCGTTGTAATTCTACTTATTTCAGGGAAGTCTTTGTTATAGATATTAACCAATTTACCAACCACAAGATCAAGATATGAACTTTCATTTCTTTTTCCCCGATGAGGAACGGGAGCTAAATACGGAGAATCTGTTTCTAAAACGATTTTATCCAATGGGATCTCATGCAAAAATTGATCAATCTTTCCATTTTTAAAGGTTACTACTCCACCGATCCCTAAAATAAAATTGAGGTCTATCGCACGTTTTGCCTGCTCTAGATTACCGGAAAAGCAATGAAAGATCCCCCGAAGTTTCGGATGTCTTTTTCTTTCCAGAACTTCAAAAGTTTCATCAAAGCTTTCTCTTGTATGAATTACGATTGGTAAATCCATTTCAATAGCCCAATCGATCTGTTGTTCGAAAGTCTTAATCTGAATATCTAAAGTCGTTTTATCCCAATATAAATCTATTCCGATTTCTCCGATAGCAGGAAAATGTCTTTGATCAAGATAATTTTTTACGATCTTCAATTCATTTTCCCAAGATTCTGGTTTTACATAACAAGGATGCAAACCCATCATTGAAAAGATCTGGCCGGGATATTCGCTTTCCAAATGGAGCATCTTTTCATGAGATTCAGAATCGATGGCTGGAAGATAAAATTCAGTTATCCCTTTATCAAAAGCTCTTTGGATTGCCTCTTTTCTATCTTCATCAAATTCTTCAGCGTATAAGTGTGTATGTGTATCAATCATTTTCTAAAATTTTAATAGATCTTCATAAGGGTTTTCCAGATTCATCAGTAAACCAAAAGCTGGTTCTGTCTTGATCCCTTTCTTTTTTAATTCTATTATCTGCTGTTTAAATGTTTCTCCTTTCTCACGTAGTATGTTGTATTCAGCAATCATATGTCTGTAAGCATTTTGTTTTATTGTCGGCTTATTTTGTCCAAAAATCTCTATGGGAAATTCATCAAGCATAAAGTTTAAAACAATACTTTTTTCTCCATTTACAGTTACTTTTTCAACCTTAACATCTACTTCCAAAGGAATTAGCCTGCTAAACATTATTTCGTTCAAAAAATCTTCTTCAAATCTAAGATCTACCTCACAGATAATATCTAAATCACTGCCCTCAACATCAATTTCAATTGGAACTGTTCCCGCTAAAATCGGAGAATAATTTTTAAGCTTTTCAAAAACTTTATATTTCGTAAGAACTTCATAAGCTCTTTGCTGTTTCTGATTCCCACTTTCCAAATAATCTATTTTTGTAAAGTCTATCATCATCAGCTAGAATATTTTATGTTTTACTTTCTTTTGTTGATTGTCGATCTTTTGTTTTAATTTCTCTTTAAAATCAAGATATTTAGGATCTTTCTCATCTTCTGTTTTATGTTGTAAAGCTTTATTAATTTTAAAATTCTCTTTAATAAATTCTTTAGTATTCTCTGAGAAATAAGCAGATCCAAACCTGTCAAAAATATACTGGATAGCCTGAGCATTAGGATGGATCATATCCTCTTTATAGAAACGATAATCCCGTAAATCATCCATCACAATCTCATAAATTGGCAGATAATGGCAATTTTCAATCACCGAAATAGCTTCATGAACAGCGGTGATCAATTTTGATTTGCTAAGTTGGTTTTCCACCATTCCATCTTTGGTATGCCGAACAGGAGATACCGTAAACAGGATCTGTACATTTTCTTTACAGATATCTTTGAGACTTAGAATCGTATTATAAATTGAATCTGTAATTTCCTGGTGGGTCAGCAATCTTTTCTCAAAGAATTTCTGTGGTATCTTATGACAGTTGGCTACAAGCTTTTTCTTTGGCTGAAATTCATAGATAAATGAGGTTCCATAGGTTATAATAACCCAATTCGCATCTTGTAGAAAAAGATTTCCTTCTTCTATTTTGCTATTAATTTTATCCAGTGTCTGATGAATATACCGTGTATCAAAACTGCTATGGTGATCAAGAGAAATATATTCTTCGTTAAAGGTGATTAAATCCTCCTCAATATAAAAGTCTGAGTCATGAAGCCTTTGTATGGCATTGTTAATAGAAAACGGGTTAAAAACAGTCCCAAACGGATTATTAGCTGTCTGAATCTGTCCTTGCTGAAGCAGATCTGACATCTCTGAAGCAAAACAAGAACCTATTGAAAATATTTTATCTTCAACTTCGATCTTATTCTCTGACTCATTGATGTTAACTTCAGTTCTGAATTTCATATATGGGTATAAGGTAGCAGCAATAAGGTTTTAGATAATTTGTAGCAGGAAATAGGTAATATATTCTTGAATTTTTTGCCACCTTCTATCAATAATCTATTATCTGTTCTAACTTTCTCTTCTCAACAAATAATTCGCTAGCTCTATAAAAGGTTTTTTCTTTTCTTCCGGAATATTAATCTTCTGAAGATAGCTCTGACCTATCTCATTATGTTTTTGAATTAAACGCAATGCCTTTTCATCAACTTTGGTTCTTCTGAAAATTTTCTCCACTCCATAAACCTTATCAATATTATCGGTCTTTTTAGAATACCAATGATCAAGTTCTCTTCTTTCTTCATCAGTGGCATGTTCTCTCGCCATTAAATAAAGAACCGTTTTTTTGTTTTCATAAATATCACCAGCATGTTTTTTCCCAAACTGTGCCTGATCTCCAAATACATCTAAATAATCATCCATGATCTGGAATGCAATTCCGATATGTTTCCCAAAATTGAAAATAGATTTTGCATCTTTAAAATTAGCCTTGGCAATCAGAGCTCCTATCTCAAAAGAAGAGGCACTTAAAACACCTGTTTTATAAGTAATCATTCTGATATAATCATCAAAAGTCACATCTTCCTGAGTCTCAAAGTTGATATCATATTGCTGACCTTCACATAGCAAAAGTCCGGTATGCGTAAATATTCTGATACAAGCTTTAAAAATTTCCGGCTCCAGATCTTCAAAGAACTTGTATGCTTTTAACATCAGTCCATCTCCGGAAAGAATTCCCACATTAATTCCGTGTAAAGTATGAATGGTAGGTTTATTTCTTCGCAATGGAGCTTCATCCATAATATCATCATGGATCAAAGTAAAATTATGGAAAAACTCGATCGCTAATGCGGGCTTAATCGCCTGCTTAAGATCACCTCCGAACAAATCACAAGCCATTAAAACCATAATAGGACGTAAACGCTTTCCACCATGGGAGATGATGTAGTTCATCGGATCGTATAATTCCGTAGGCTTATCTTTAAAAGTGTATTTGGTAATGGCATCAGCAACAAGCTGTTGGTAGGTGTCTAAAAATTCCATAAAATCCTATAATTTCAACAAAAATACAATTTTTCAAGTCTTTATAAAACAAAAAACTTTGCCCATTTGGACAAAGTTTAATATTATTATTTAAAATTCTATTTAAGAAAGAAAAGCAACCAAAAGGTAGGTAATTCCTGCTACAATAGCTGAAATAGGAATTGTTAATACCCAAGCCCAAAGTAAGCTTACAGTAATTCCCCATCTTACGGCAGAGATTCTTTTCGTTAGTCCAACACCGATAATAGAACCTGTAATTGTATGCGTTGTAGAAACAGGAATACTCAACTGGTCTGTAATAAATAAAGTAATAGCTCCTGCTGTTTCAGCACTTACACCTTCTAATGGGGTTACTTTAGTAATTTTAGTTCCCATTGTTTTGATGATCTTCCAACCACCGCTCATAGTTCCCAGACCAATAGCCAGGAAGGATACCAAAGGAACCCAAAGATAATGCTGAGCAAAATAATCAAAACGTCCAGCAGATGGTATGTTTAGATAAACAGGATCATGTAACATTTCCACATGATAATAAATCAAGGCCGCTCCAATAATTCCCATTACTTTTTGTGCATCATTCAAACCGTGTCCAACACTAAAAAGTGCTGAAGAAACAAGCTGTAATCTTTTAAAAGATTTGTCTGCTTTGTATGGGTTTGATCTTTTATATAAATGAACAATAATTAATGTAATAATAATTGAGATTACCATCCCTATAATTGGTGCCATGAAAATAAACAGGAAAATAGGAATTACTTTATCAAATTTCACCACACTTTGTGTAGTTAATTGATGAAAAGCCTGTTTTAATGTTTCAAATGTTCCTAGGCTAGGTTGTGTTGCTACCACATCGTGATAATCCAACATAAAAGCATGCATCAAAGCTGCTCCTAAAAACCCGCCAATTAAAGTATGAGATGAAGATGATGGAATACCAAACCACCAAGTTAAAAGATTCCAGGCAATTGCCGCAACAAGACCTGAAAATATAACCTCAAGGGTAATAAAATTTTCATTAACAGTTTTGGCAATGGTATTTCCTATTCTAAATTCACCTATTACATAGGCTGCTAAAAAGAATGCTGCAAAATTCCAAAGTGCTGCCCAAAGTACCGCCTGAAATGGAGTTAAAACTTTCGTAGAAACAATTGTAGCAATTGAATTGGCCGCATCATGAAAACCATTAATATAATCGAAGATTAAAGCTAAAGCAATAATAACCGTAAGTAAAATCGGAAATTCCATTTTTTGTTATATTGTTTATGCGTATTTAATCATGATGTTCTCAATAGTATTGGCAACATCTTCTGCTTTATCAGTTACTATTTCAAGATAATTAAGTACAGATGATACTTTAATAATATTGATAGCATCATTAGTTTCAAACAACTCTACCATTGAATTGGAAAGCAGATCATCTGCAATATTTTCAATAGAGTTTACTTTAATACAAGCTTCTTTTACCTGATCCATATTTTTGAACCCTTTCAGGTTTTTCATGGCGTTCTGAATTTCAAGACATGCTTTATGAATTAACAGAGAAAAATCTGCATAAGCCTTCATTAAAGGCGATTTGTATAAGAAGATGTATTTTGTAGAAGCGTAGATATAATCAGCGATATCATCTAAACCTGTTGCCAGTGTATGGATATCTTCACGATCAAAAGGAGTGATAAAGTTTTTTCCAAGCTCTATGAAGATTTCGTGAGTAAGTTCATCATTTTTATGTTCATAGTCGCTCATTTTCTTCAACATAGAGTCGTCATTAACGTCAAAATCCTTGATTCCGTTGTTGAATTCCTCAGACATTGCAACCAGGTTTTCAGTTACTTTTTCAAAAAGTACGAAGAAGATTTTATCTTTTGGCTGAAAAGCGTGGAAAATATTTCCAATTCCCATTTTTAAGTATTTATAATTTCGTCTGCAAATTTCCTAAAAAAGGACCTTAACAAAAAGCATCTAACGTTAAGTTTTGTTAACATTGGTTTAAGTACTGATTATCAAACAAAAAAACCGGCTTTAGCCGGTTTCTATTATCTGAAATGAGTTTTAATTAGCTTCTTCAGCTCTCATATCTTTTCCTTTGAATTTCATGGTAGAAATATTGCTCAAAAGATCTCCCTTAAATGATTTTTCTATTTCAAAGAATGAAAATTTCTCTAAAATTTCAATATCTCCAATTTCGACTCTTTTTTTGCTTTTTCCTTCAGTTGCTTTATTGATGATATCTAAAACATCTAATTTTTTCAACTGATCTTTTTTCCCTAGGTTGAAGAAGAATCTTACCATATTCTCATCTTTTTTTCTAGGTTTACCACGATCTCTTCCTCTATCTCCACTTCTGCTATCGCGATCTCTTCCTCTATCTCTATCTCTATCTCTGTCTCTATCACGACCTCTGTCTCTTCTAGAGAAGTCATCATCTCTACCACTATTAAACTTCTGTTCAACAAGATCATGTTTGTCTTTGTAGTATAATGCAAGATCCTTCAATTGGAACTGTAATAACTGATGCACTAATTCCTCTTTAGTAAACATACTAAGATCCGGAATCAAGCTATCATCAAATTCAAATAAATCTTCATGCTCCGTTAATAGCTTTTCGAAAACTCCGCCAACCTGAGCTTTGATAATATCCTGTCCTGTTGGAATTGTTTTCTCAACGATATCAATTTTCGTTGTTGCTTTTATTTGTTTCAGCTTTCTGCTTTCTTCAGGCTTGATCAAAGACATTGAGATCCCGTCTTTTCCTGCTCTACCTGTTCTTCCACTTCTGTGAACGAATACTTCAGGATCATCAGGTAAAGAATAATGAATAACGTGAGTCAGAGAGTCAACATCTAAACCTCTTGCTGCAACATCAGTTGCAACTAAAATGTCGATATTCTTCAATCTGAATTTCTTCATTACCGTATCTCTCTGCGCTTGAGAAAGATCACCATGAAGGGCATCAGCCGCAAATCCATTCTGCATTAAGAAATCTGCAACTTCCTGAGTTTCCATTCTTGTTCTACAGAAAATAATGGAATACTGATTAGGGTTCGCGTCAATTAATCTCTTAAGAGCTTCTTTTTTGTTACGGTATCCTACAACATAGTATTCATGTTTAATGTTCTTTTTAACTTCGTTAATAGAACCTATCGAAATACGATGTGGATTTGTAAGATAGTTTTTAGAAATTCTTTCTACTTCTTTACTCATCGTAGCCGAGAATAAGAAAGTTTGTTTTGTTTCAGGAGTTTCACGTAAAATTGTTTCCAATTCGTCTTTGAAACCCATTGAAAGCATTTCATCAGCCTCGTCTAAAACCAACCAGTGAATAGCAGAAAAGTCAAGAGCTTTTCTGTTGATCAAGTCAATTACTCTACCAGGAGTACCTACAATAATCTGCGGCTTCTCCTTTAAAGAGCGGATCTGGTCCATAATACTGCTACCACCATACACTGCTGTAGTTTTGATGTCTCGCATGTACTTAGAGTAATTTTTTATGTCTTTAGAAATCTGAAGACATAATTCGCGTGTCGGACAAAGCACCAATAGCTGGATTTTGCGACTCGTATCGTCAATCATATCCAAAATCGGAAGCGAAAACGCTGCAGTTTTGCCTGTCCCAGTCTGCGCAAGTGCGATCAAGTCGCGTATATCTGAAAGAATAAAAGGGATAGTCTGTTTTTGGATTTCTGTCGGGCTTTCATAACCCATTTCGCCAATAGCCTTAAGGATGTCAGGACTTAAATTGGACTCCGTAAATAAATTCATTAAATATTTTAAAATTTTTGCAAAGATACAACAAATATTTTAACTTTTTTGAATAAAGCATTAAATAACGAATCTTAATTTCAGAATCCTTTAATGTTTTGTTAATTTTTAAAAAATTAACCGCAATAAATCAAGCCAAAAGTTAAAAAACTATTAAACAATATTTTTTTTTATTAAATTGGATTGATTATTTCTTTGCTATTAATGAATTTTCAAAAATAAAATCATGAAACGAAAGTTTTTCTTTTTGATATTCTCTTTCAAAATGATTATTTTTTTGCTCAAAACACCTATCTATCCAGAAAAATTAGTCTTAGAAAACCATATTAATTGCGCAAAAGAAAATAACACTTCCATTAATTCTTTACGGCTTTCAAAAACTTCTGCATAGCAGGATCTTTAAACTGGTCACACCATTTTTATCCTGGCTACTTTTACTTTCATTACAGAATCTTCTATTGATATTACCCTGCTTTAAAAGCTTCCAAACCTGATCCAATTGAAGCATTGAGATATGAATAATTTAATTAAATTTGATTAAATAAAAAAATATGTCAGCCACCATTTCTACAAAAACTTTTGATTTTCTAAAAAAACTATCCAAAAACAACAACCGGGAATGGTTTAATGAAAACAAGAACCTTTATACGGAATCTCAGGAAAATGTAATTGCTTTTCTTGAAGATCTAATCAAAGAAATGTCTGGATTTGATGAGGAGCTTGCTAAGCTTGATGCAAAAAAAGCCCTGTTCAGAATTTATAGAGATACAAGATTTTCAAAAGATAAAATCCCTTATAAAACTAATTTTGGAGCTTCTTTAGGAATGGGTAAAGGATCTCAAAAGGGAGGTTATTACCTTCATATGGAACCAGGAAAAACCTTTCTAGCAGGTGGAATCTATATGCCCGAATCTTCAGTTTTAAAAGAAGTCCGAAAAGAAATATCGCTGTATGGAGATGATTTTATTAAAATTCTAAATAATAAAGATTTCAAAAAATATTTTCCTGAAATGGATCAGGATGATAAATTGAAAAAAGTTCCACAAGGTTTTGAAAAGGAAGATCCGATGGGTGAATATTTAAAACTGAAGAGTTTTATAGTGGTCTATAAGCTAAAGGATGAAGAGGTATTGGATAAAAATGCAGCCAAAAATATTGCTGAAATTTTTAAAATCATGAAACCTTTTAATGATTTCTTAAATACGCCTTTCCAATAAATTACAGGTAGCCACAAATACAAACTTAATACAAAATCAATTAGCTGATTCCCCTTAAAGAATGCTAATTTTTAAGAATATTCAACCTATATTCCATTCGAAAATAAAATTTAGAATATCTCTTGAAAATCAATGTATTACGATTTTAATATTTTAACACATATTTAACATTTTTGACTATCTTTGCTCACTGTCAAATAATCAAGGATGTCTTTATACCAAAGAATTGCAGAAAACTTACAATATATAAGTCCAAGTTTTTATAAAAGTAGATATTTTAAAAGCTTACACAATCTTTCAAAAGATAACTTTTCGGCACGAAATGTAGAGCCGGAATTGGTGTGGATCAAAGAATATTTATCTGAAAATGCAGTGATCCTGGATATTGGCGCTAATGTTGGAACTTTTTTGTATCAATTGCAAAATAAGCTGAACCATCAGCATATTTATGCTTTTGAACCTAATAAAAAATTATTTACCCGTTTAAAGAGACTTTTTCCTTCTATGAAGGTTCTTTCTTTAGCCCTTTCTGATGAAAATACAACTGCGGAATTTAAAGTTCCCATCATCAATGGCAAAATGGTTGCTTCACGAGGAACACTTAACACTTCGTATAAAGAAAAAGGTGAGGAAAGAAGCTATACTGAAAAAGTAACAGTAACAAAACTGGATGATTGGGCTACGAAAGAAAACCTCCAAAAACTGGATTTCATTAAAATAGATGTTGAAGGAAATGAAATGAAAACGCTTTTAGGCGGTAAAAAAACCATCCAGCAATTTCTACCCACTCTTATGGTAGAAATGGAACAGAGGCATCATGAAAAACCTATTTGGGAAGAGATCTCTGAAGTTGAAAGCTGGGGATATGAGGCGCGTTATTTAAACCGTACTCATTTTAAGCTTGAAAAACTGACTGAAGAAATTTTAGTAAGCAACACCAGCGACGAAAAAAACAAAACAGCGTATATCAACAATATTATTTTTATACCAAAAACCTATTAAAATATCTTTATGAGTGTAGTAGCAAGACAGGGATTCAAATATTCCATTATTGGTTATATTGGTTTCTTGTTGGGTACCGTTTCAGCTATCTTTATCTTTCCGAGTAATTTTGAATTTTACGGAAAGCTACGCTACATTCTGTCTACAGCAGAAATGCTTGTCCCTTTTGTTGTACTGGGGATCTCATATTCAAATGTTAAGTTTTTTCACAGACTGGAAAAAGATGGTAAAAAGCAAAATATGCTTTCCTTATCATTACTTACCATACTGATCAGTTTTATCATATTTTGTATTGTTTTCTTTTTAATACCTTTCTTATATCCAAAATTTATTAAACTGGAAGCCTGGAAGAGTAAGCAAATTATTTTACCACTTGTTTTAATACTGTCACTTTGTGCCATTTTCAATAAATATATTTCAAATTATAAGAGAATTGTTGTTTCTAATGTTTTTGATAACCTTCTTCCTAAAATAGCTAATTTAGGGGCTTTCTGCATTTTTTCCTATCTCCTTTTATCACAAAAAATAGCTTTCGCATTTTTCTTTGGAATATTTGCATTAATGCTTTTTGGATATATTTATTACACGAATAGATTAGAAAAAATCAGGTTAGATTTTAGCACAGATTATTTCAAAAAAAACAACTTCTGGAAAGAGTTTTCAAACTACAGTTTTTTCGGTTTTTTAGGGACTTTTGGGAACTATCTTGCGATCAACAGCTTTATGATCGGTGAATTTATGGGAATGGAAGAAAATGGTGTTTATGCAGTTATCTACGCCCTTATCTCATTGATCTCTATTCCGCAATTAGGACTGTTCAATATTTCAGCACCGATTATCAGCAAAACGCTTGCAGAGGGAGATATGGAAGAATTAGACCGATTCCATAAAAAGACATCTTTATCTTTATATTTTTTGGGTGCCGTACTGTTTTCATGTATCATGGTTGGCTTTCCTTTTCTTACTCAGTTTATGCCTAAAAATGGGATTATGCTGAGAGAATATGAGCCTGTGGTATGGATCTGGGGATCTGCTGTTTTAGTGGACCTGGCAACAGGATTTAATGGAAATATTATTTCTCTTTCAAAATATTACCGTTTCAATATTCTGGTAATGCTTCTACTAGCAGGATTAACAATAGGTTTGAACTATTATTTTATTAAAAACACAGACTTAAAGTTAATTGGAATTGCTTTGTCGACGGCCATTTCATTAACTACCTACAACGTGATTAAAATTGCTTTCAACTACTTTATGTTTAAAGTTTCACCACTAAGTATTGAGATGATCTTTGTTTCCATCATTTGTACGCTAGCGATCACCGTAGCTATTGTTTTACCTACATTCAACAATAACCTCATCAATTTATTCTATAAGCCGGCAGTTGTTTTGATATTGATTTATATTGGGAATTACTTCACGAAAATATTTCCTCTTGAAGATTATCTGAATAAGACTTTTATTAAAGGTATTTTTAAATTTAAATAAGACTATTTAATACTTTCTCCAGAGTTGCCTGAACATTCTTTTTGCCATAGTTTTTTTGAAAATCAAAACTTTGGCTTTTAAGCTGTTGGAACTGCTCAATGACATTTTCTTTTTCGGGAATTATAAAATCTAATTGTGATGGATAATCTTTGGGGAAAACTGCCAGCTTACCATATTTAATAGCATCGCCTATATTTCCTGTCATTTTAGTTTTTCCATAAAATTCTTTCTGACTGAAAAACGCTGTCTCCTGTTGGATCGGACACCATAATACATCCGCTTTCCGCATCCAGTTTTCATAATCATCCCCTGACACCCTCTCTTTAAAATAGTGTATTGTACTATTTTCGGATAGGTTTTGAGATAAATCGTCAAGAATCTCCAATTCTTCACCCTCAGATTTTCCAAGAAATATAAAGGAACATTTCTGAGCAGCATTAAGATCTTGAATCGTTTTAAAAACATGCTGATAATCTCTCCTTCTCTGTGAAACTCCCCCTGGAATAACAATTATCAGATCATTACTTTGAGTTTTATCAAAATCGACCGTATAAAAAAGAGGTAGAAAGTTATATGCTTCTGAAGACAATTCATGATCAAGAACCAATAGATGTTTTGCCCGCTTATAAACTTTTGAAGAATAAACCAAACTTTCTTTCCACCATAATTTAAGCCTATACATAACATCTTCTTTGAAAATACTTTTTATTAAACCAAATTTTGAAGACTGAGCAAAGTTGAGATTATGGGTAATAACAGCGGCATTGTATTTCTGAACAATCGTCAGAAAAGTATTAAAATAACGGTGTACAGTTCCGATAATAATAAGGTCATATTTTTTTTCTTTCAATTGATCACCTATCATCGAACTGTCTGATAAAAAAACAGCCTCACCATCTTCTCTGATCTGATCTTTGATTTTTTTTGAAAAATAATAATCGACTGAAAACTGCTCTGAGTCTTTCATAATATCCATGAAAGCCTGTGCAATTTCAGTGTGAGTGTCTATTTCTATGTAGGCTATATTTTTCAAAGTATTTTATTTCAACTAAAATCCGTTGCTATTGATATAAATGAATTTATACTGATGATTTGAATTTTAAATCCCCAACCATTTCTTTTTTAAAGCTTTCCAGCGTTGGCTGTTGATAACTCGCTGTTCATCTTTACTGATCTTCAGTTCCAATTTCTTCGACCTGCAGTCTTCATATGTTTTAATGATCTTAAAGAAAAAAGGAATTGATTTACTTTTCATCGCTTCCTTCGAAGATGCGATATAAGCAAGAAACCTGTTCAGTCCTAAAAAATAAAAATATCTTCCATAATAATCAAATTCCTTTACCGTGTAATCAGCGCCCTTAACTTTGATTAATTTCACTTTTAATTCTGGTAAAACAATCTCTTTCCAACCTAGATTTTCCAGTAATATGGAATCAATATTATCCCAGCCTAATGTTTCCCTTAATCCTCCCATCGCTTGAAAACATTCTTTTCTATAGGCTTTCATAGGTCCTCTCACATGATTTTTATTTGAATTCCCTTCATACACCCATTCACCATCTTTTTCCACATATAACAAACCTCCTATCAAACCATATTTCGGATTATTTCTGAAGGTTTCTTCTATTGTTTCAAGATAGTTTTCGGACAAAATAATATCAGCATCAAACTTACAAATGATGTCAAAGGCATCAGGACTCTGTGTTTCCAGACCTTTCTTAAAAGCATTCACTACTTTAGAACCTGGCTGATGTGCCGACTTCTGGAGGTTTACAGTTTCAAACCTGGAATCATTATCAGTATATTTTTTTATGATTTCAGAAGTCCGGTCTGTAGAACCATCATTACTGACCACAACCTTAAAATCTTTATAACGCTGCTGTTGTAAAGAATCTAAAGTAAATGGAAGATTATCCTCTTCGTTGTGTGCCGGAATTACAATTAAAAACCTCAATTTTTTATCATGTATTATAGAGACCTTCACTTAAAAAACACTGTGATTCAAGTGAAGACCTTTTGTATTATTATCTGTTACAGATTTGCAAAAATATTATTTATTATGAGGCATCAGCATATTTTTAGGATCAAGAATCTCATCCAGTTTTTCCTGAGTAAGAACTCCTTTTTCCAACACTAAATTATATACACTTTTTCCTGTTTCTAATGCTTCTTTGGCAATTTCCGTTGATTTCTTATATCCAATATAAGGATTAAGAGCGGTTACAATACCGATACTGTGTTTCACCATATTTAAACACACTTCCTTATTGGCTGTAATACCAACGATACATTTATCACGAAGGGTATCTAACGCATTGGAGAGGAAATTAATATTTTCCATGATCGCATGAGAAAGTACAGGTTCCATTACATTCAGCTGTAATTGTCCTGCTTCTGCAGCAAAGGTCACTGTAAGATCGTTCCCGATTACTTTAAAACAGACTTGATTAACCACCTCAGGAATTACCGGATTTACTTTCCCAGGCATAATAGATGATCCTGGTTGCATTGGCGGCAGATTGATCTCAAAAAGCCCGGCTCTTGGCCCTGAAGAAAGCAATCTCAAATCATTACAGATCTTTGATAATTTTAAAGCAAGACGTTTCATCGCTGACGAGTAGATCACGTAAGAACCTGTATCAGGAGTAGCTTCTACTAAATTTGGAGCAGAAACAATTGGAAAACCGGTAATCTGAGCTAAATTTTTAGCACAAAGACTAGCATATCCAATCGGAGCATTGATTCCTGTACCGATTGCTGTAGCTCCCATATTAACCTCAACAAAAAGGTCAGCGTTGTTATTCAATTTAGAAATATCTTCTTCAAGATTGGCAGCAAAAGCTTCAAACTCCTGTCCCAAAGTCATAGGAACAGCGTCTTGAAGCTGCGTTCTTCCCATTTTTATAACATCCTGAAATTCCTGTCCTTTTACACGAAAAGCATTTACAATTTTCTCAAGTCTTTCAACTAATCCTACGTTCATACGCAGAAGTCCCATTTTTATAGCTGTAGGATATGCATCGTTCGTGGATTGAGAAAGATTGATATGGTCGTTGGGTGAGCAGAACTGATATTCCCCTTTATTTTTACCTAATTTCTCTAAAACTCTGTTAGCAATTACTTCATTGGCATTCATATTAATTGAAGTCCCTGCGCCACCCTGAATCATATCTACAGGAAACTGTTCATGAAGTTTTCCATCTATAAGCTCATCACAGGTTTCTGCGATTTTGAAATACAGGTCTTCTTCCAATAGACCTAATTCGTAATTCGTTTTAGCTGCCGCTTTTTTCACAAAAGCTAATCCTTTAATAAAGTCAGGGTATGAAGAAAGAAGCTGTCCCGAAATTTTGAAGTTATCGATCGCTCTTTGGGTTTGCACTCCATAATAAGCATCTACCGGTACATTAAGTTCTCCCAGCAAATCGCTTTCTTTTCTGAAATTTTCCATTACAGATTTTTTATTTTTTTATCGTTTAAATATAGCAAAAACGCATCGTTATCGGATGCGCTTTAAATTTTATTTTACAGGATATTTCTGATTCAAAGCTTGCAATATGGCCCATGTTTCGGCATCCATAATTCCATCATAGTTTTGTGGACGGAAATGATACTGAAAGGCTTCAATTGTTTTTTTTGTCGCATCATCCCATACTCCACTCAACTCTATTCCATATCCAAATTTCTGAAATGCTGTCTGAATTAAAAAGATAAATGAAGCTTCATTGTATCGAGTCTGGAAATCAAGTTGCGCTAATTCAAAGATACTTTGTTTTGCTGCCTCATCATACCACATTCCTATCTGATATTCGTCATATAGTTTTTTCCATGGAAACATTGGTCCCGGATCCTGCTTTCTTGTGGGCGCAATATCGGAATGCGCCAATACATTGGTTGCAGGAATCTGATATCTAACCACAATATCTTTTGCTAAAGCAGCAACCTTTCTTACCTGTTCATCACTAAATGGTGCAAAAGTTCTTTTCCCTGTAGCATCAGTTGTATATCCCATGTTGACGATTTCAACTCCAATTGAGTTATCATTCAGATTTTTGTCACTTCTCCAAGAGCTTATTCCGGCATGATAAGCACGTTTATTTTCATCTACCAATTGATAGATCTCATTATCTCCGGTATTATTAACCAAATAGTGAGCACTTACAGTCTGCTGTGTTAGAACCATGATCGATTTATCGTCCGGTAAAGCCGTATAATGCAGTATTAAATATTTTTGTCTGAAATTTTGAGCAACAGCCGGAAAGTATGTTTTTACAACCTTATATCCTCCAGGTTTTGCAGAGACAATTGAACCGTAGCTAGCCGTATTATCATTCTTCGTTGGATCGGCGATATTGGTGGTGAAAAATTCTACCCCGCGGTCATTGGTAATTTGTGGTTTTGGCTTTTCAGTAGCAGGTGTTTTTACTACCGTTTTTGGTTGTGTCACTGGATTTTTTGGTTTGTATGTACTTTTCTTAACATTCTTTTGAGGGGTACAAGAAAAAACAAAAGCACTTAATCCGATGATATATAATGTTTTACGCATTAGTCGAAATTTTTAATCATTTATTACCCTCAAAAATACGTAAAATTTTCTTGAAATTTATTTGGTAAATAAAGAAATCTATTCTATATTTGCACTCGCAATAACGGAACAACGATCATTCAAAAAACGTTATAACAGGAGAGTTGCCTGAGAGGCCGAAAGGACATGTTTGCTAAACATGCGTACTGGAAACGGTACCAAGGGTTCGAATCCCTTACTCTCCGCGACTATCATTTTCGGGGCGTAGCGTAGTCCGGTCATCGCGCCTGGTTTGGGACCAGGAGGTCGCAGGTTCGAATCCTGCCGCCCCGACTTTTTTTTAACGCGCTTATAGACTAAGCGAGAATCAACTTTTTAATGGGTGCGTAGCTCAGCTGGATAGAGCATCTGCCTTCTAAGCAGACGGTCAAAGGTTCGAATCC
>NZ_JAGGPT010000004.1 GCF_018613715.1 Chryseobacterium sp. ISL-6
TTTCAATAGGCCACATGGATCTTTTAAAGGAAAAACGCCTTATGAAATATTAAAAGCTAAACTAAAATAATTATCTTTAAGTCTACGAAGCCATGAAGTACGACAAAAGAACGAGAAATATAATAAGCAAAATAGACAGAAAAAAATGTCTTTATTCATCTTATTTCCTCTCACGCAGGCTGGCTGGTTATCATTGTATGACTGTTGAGAAATCATTAATTAAATTATTCTTAATTGTATTTAATGTAGATAATTTTTCATTTTCTTTGTCAAGCTCATTATTGATATCTGATTTTTTTCTTTTCTTTTTTTCAGATTTCAATTTATGACCGAGTTCTTTTATTTTAGATTCTGAAGTTACTATCCTTTTCAATAAATTTTGATAATCATTTTTTGTATTGGTCATCCCTTTGAAAATATCTTTAAAAACAATATTATTTACTTTGTAAATGATCTGTTTGTCTTTAATTTCAATATTAATTTCATATGAAGGGATAGTAGTTTCAGACTCACTATAATGCTCTAAAGCTAAACTTTTAGTCACAGAAAGTATACCCGATTGCGGATCATCTTTATTGATTGTGTATTGAGTACTATTACTAAACTGTTTCTTTAGCATAGCATAAATTTCGCTTTTTGGTTTGTCAACATTACTTATTTTAGTATACGTATAATCTCCATTTATTAATTCTAATTCTTGAGCATTCAAAAATGAGGAAAGAATAATAAATAATATAAATAGCTTTTTCATACTTTATTTTTTAATCGTATCATAATTTAATTCCTATACTCTAAGCAATATGTTGACTCAGTATAGGATTAAGTAGTAATTGACAAATGTATCACATTAAATGCTCCAGGATATATCGCAAAACATTGATGGGAATCCTGTGCTTCATTACTAAGAAATGAAATGGTTAGTCCTGTTTATAGGCTTCTAAAATACTTTCATTTCCACCTTTATCCAAAATGATGACTTTTTCAAATGGAACATCACTAATAAAATTTTCATATTTTTCATAGATCAACTTGTTTTTGGTGATTTACACTTATGTAACATCCTTTACACATACATTATCAATAAATCCCCCGAAAAAAAACATATGAAACAATTTTCATTGGTGATTACTTCAGGACAATTTTAAATTTTCCTATCTGACTACCGGAGGCCATAAGGCTTTTTCCAATAATAATATTATACCTACCATTTTCTTCCAGATCATAATCGAAATCTAACCCAAAGGGACCATCAATACTTTTACCATTTAATGCTATGTTATTAAAACGAATATTCATTTGCCCTGATTCAGGAATAATACGTCCTGATATTTTAGATTTTTTAACATTCATTAGCTGAAGGACTAATTTTTGATTTTCATTATATAATTCCTCATCAACTTCCATGGGTAGTTTAAGCAGATCTATTTCATGAGTAATAACAGAATCAGTAACTTCCCGTTCCGGTATCTGCTGAATTATACTTCTTTTAATAGTATCAGTTGTTGTCTGCACATTCTGATTAACCGAATCACTATTTTTTATTACTATTTTATCGGATCCCTTAGAACAAGAGGCCGTTATAGCCAATGAAAAAAGAAAAATATTTGTCTTTTTCATGATTATTTAATTTGGTTTTATGGTTATTAGTTTTAGTTTATTAGCTATTCAAGTGGTCAATAAATTTTTTAAGCTCCGCTTCAAAGTCAGGATCCCTAACTTGTAATTTACAAGCTCCTTCGAGTGATTTCTCAGAGTATCCTTTGGCTTTACTTTTATCACCCATTTTATAATATAATTTAGCCAGAGTATATTCAATCATAGGATTTGAATTTTTATTCTCGGCTTCAGAAGCCCAACGAGCTGCTGTTTCCAAAGATGATTTTGTTTCAATATGATCAGCAAAATTCCCTGCTATCATAGCTAATTCCATGGGATCTTCTTTGGTATAATCACTTTGATACTTTTCAAGCATCATTTTTTCGTAGGTCGTATAATCCTTATTTTCTAAAGCTGCATTGGCTTTTTCATCTAAAAACAGTTCTTGTGTCTTTTCTTTTCCAAAAAATTTTTCTCCTTCTTGTAAAAAAATGTTATCATTTAGCTGTTTTGTCGATTTATCATATGCTTTTTTTCTAATTCCTTTAAGAATAATCAACTGATTATACTCATCAAAATTTTCCTGTGAAATTAATTTAACGATCTCAGCTTTTTTTGCCTGAATTAATTCATAACGAGGATCCTCATACCCATTTACTGACGTAAATAAAAGCATAACATCTTCATTACTTATATCGGGTTTTAGCTCGAAATAGCGTTTAACAACCTTGTAGTTAAATTCAGCATCATCACTTGTAAGGCGTGCTAATTTTTTTAGAGATTCAGGATTTTTTTCACCATTATCAAAATTCTTTTTAAGCACCGATATTTGTTTACTGGGATCTTGCGCATTTTTCCCCAATTGAATAAATTCATTTTCTTCCATAAAACCTTTTCCTCTGTGCACTTCTTCCCCATCTCCGTTAATAAAAAGATAAGTAGGATATGAGCTTACTTTATATTTTTTAGCAATTGCTAAACCTTCACCTTTCTCCATATCAAACTGCGCATCAATGAAATTAGAATTATAATATTCACTTACAGATTGGAGTGGGAAGACCTTTTTCCCCATAAGTTTACAAGGGGCACACCAGGAAGTATATGTATCTAAGAATATAAGTTTATTTTCTTTTTTTGCTTTTGCTAAAATTTCCGAGAATTTATTGTTTTCAAACTTTACACCTTGTGCAGATAAAAAGATACCCGATGTACAAACAACAAATAAAATTACTTTAATCATTTCTATAAATTTTTAATTATTAACTAGCAATCTATCTTTCCATAATTGCATTATTACACATTTAGTAATAAGAAAAGGCTTTCAAAAAAAAAACAAACAGTACCCGGCAGATATTATCATATTATCTTACTACCGGATACTTGAAAACTAAAATTCTCAAAATGCCAAACTTTTTACTATTTAACCAAAAAAGTATATTTATAAAATAATAATTGTTTAAAAATTACTTTACAAAAATAAAAAGATATTTACCATATCTCATTGAATACTAGTCGTATTATCATTAATCACCTATAGTTTTTCAACTACCAACAAAGATGAAACTAATAAAAAATATTTAAAAATTTCCTACAAAATCAAGAGAAAAGAAACCATTTAGAATCATTTAATTCCGACACTGCTACTATTTCTTTAACCTATCTAAAATCTCTACGAAGTTATCTTCATCAGGAAAAGGAACAAAAAAGTTAAAAATTTTGCCTTGCGGATCTATAATAATAAACCTGGGAATGCCGTCAATTTTATATTTATCCATCAGTATTCTACTATCAGCAAGCCAATATTGTGGAACCCGGGAGGGTCTTGTTTTTAAAAAATTCAACCATTTACTTTTATTCGTATCAAAACTGATGGATATAAACTGAATATTGTTATATTCTCTGTATTGTACACTTCTAGCGTCAAATATGGGGCGAATTTTTTTACAAGGCCCACACCAGCTGGCCCAAAAATCAATGACTATATATTTTCCTTGAAACTCCGACAGTTTTTTATTACCTCCTTTCTCATCTACAAGAAATAAATCAGGAAATAGAGCACCTTTTTTTGAAATATTAATTGCATTAAATTTTGATTCGGTCAACTTTTTATAATCCTTATTTATAATTTGTCTGCATTCGGTAGCAAAAAGTTTTTTTCTTACTATACTATCGTTTTCTAAGCTTATACTTTTAATCAATTGCTTACTAATCAATCGGTCTTTTTCTATTCCATCCGGCATTGCATTCAGCCTTACAAAAAGAATACTGTCCGGATTAGAAGAAATCCTTTCCTTATTACTGAGTAACTGATTAAGCTTAAAATCAAGGTATTGATCATCCTTACTTAATAATAAAGTCGGTTTTCTGATATAGTTATTCAACTCATCTACAAACTCTTTGGGAGGAGTAAATGCAGGATCATTTAATAACGTTATTTTTCTATAATCATCGAATTGGTTTAAAAAGTATATTGCCAACAACTGTTTTCTATAAACTTTATACACATCGGAAAGTCCGTAATTTTCTGCATCGGTAAAGCGATCAATTTTATGCAGGCCTCCTTTCCATTCACTTTGGGCCAACCTGTAGAATTTTTCAGGGCTATCTTGATAATCTTTCGATTCCAGAGCGTTTCTAAATCTATTATTAACCTCTATTTGATTCTTATACTGCTGGTCTGCCGCCCTATTGGACCTCAGATAATACTTTATAGAAACGTCATTGTATTTGATATTTAATTCAAACCGGTCTCCATAACCCATTAAAAGATCTAATTTTTTATTGTCAAATTCCAAAGTATAATAATCAAACGGCAGTCTTTTTTTCGATTCCCAAATAAATTGATTATGATGAACAGCGGTTGAGCCTATTAGGTTATGAAAATCTTTAGAAAAAATTTTTATTGAATCGATGGCATGATCGGATTCCAGTAATCCTTTAATCTTAACTCCATTTTCGTTATTCTTAAAACTTCCCGGTCGTTGGAGTATATAAAAAAGCACAATACTTGTTACAAAAAAGAGGCAAGAAAGGACTGCTGCTTTAAGATTCCTAAAAAAAGCACGTTTGAATCCTTTTTTACTATACCATTGGTATCCTATCAGTAAAAACAAAAACATCCAAAATATACTTACATACTCTGAAAATGATATAAAGCTATTGAGTTCATTAATATCAGAGGATTTCCGAAAAAGATACAATGAATTATAAGGTATATAAGCTATGCTTTCCCCGGTTCCCCATGAATAGGTGTTTATAATAAGGCCCATAAATCCAAAAAGAAATGGCCAGACAAATCCTCTTAAAATAATCGAAACACAAAATTGAAAAGCGGCAACTCCCAGACCTGTTATAGATAAACGCAAGAAATTCTTTATGACCCAAACAATATCAATTTTCAGTAGCATGGCTGGATTATGATGAATATAAAAATTCACACAAGACAAAGTAATACTGCTGATAAAATAGCAAATAATACATAAAAAACTCAGAGCTAATACAATCGTATATTTTGAAAGATATAAAGTCAACTTCCTTACCGGCTGGGTTTCCATATGCTGCCATCCGTTATTTTTATGATCTATTTGTGTAATTCTGCTTGTAACAATAACAAGATGCAATAACAAGATATAGAATGCAAAGGTTCCAATATCCTGGACGATACCAGATTCTATTACCGAGTATTTCAATTCTTCCCCTGTAACAATATCATCATCAAAAAAAGATGAAATAAAAACAATTACCGGTATTAAAATTCCTAAAAATAATGCTAAGTAAACTAAAGCCAGCCCTTTTATTTTAAGCCACTCAACGTTGATGGCAATAATCAATTTTTCCATTTCAGTGTTTATTTTTTGTTAGCTCCATAAACCACTCCTCTAATCCGAGGTTATTTCTGATCTCAAAAATTTCAGCATTCTTCATGACTAACTTCCGAATAAGTATAGCCAGCTCATTTTTGGATCCGATAGTAAGATCCAGTGTATCCTTATCAATCAACATAGCACAATACTCATCTGGAATCTGATTCATAAATTGAGAAGCGCCAAATACTCCCACTCTGACATGCTGTATTTGTTGTTCTCTCAGCTCCCTAATACTTCCAGAAAATTTTATTTCGCCCTTTGAGATCACTGCAAGATGGGTAATCATTTTTTCAATTTCCTGAAGCAGGTGACTGGAAATAAATATGGTCGTCTTATGCTTTTTATTTAAGTCCATAAGAAGCTCTCTCATTTCAATCATTCCGCTGGGATCTAATCCATTGACGGGTTCATCTAAAATCAACAATTCTGAGTTTCCTAATAATGCCATTGCAATTCCCAACCTTTGTTTCATTCCGAGCGAATATTTTTTCGTCTTCATATTTCTATTCTCCCATAAATCAACAAGATGCAATACCCGCTCACATTCCATTTCGGGTAATTTTCTTAATTTGGAAAGAATGAGAAGGTTATCCCACCCTGACAAATGATCATAGAAAGAAGGTGCATCAATCAGGCTTCCAACTCTGTTAAACCCTTCCGGATAGAATTCAGCTATTTTTTGATTATCTATTGTAATAGAATTACTTTCATCAGGAATACTACCTACTAGCAGTTTCATTGTTGTAGACTTGCCGGCACCATTTGCACCTAAAAATCCAAATATACTTCCTTTAGGAACAGAGAAATTAAGGTTTTTTAAAATGGGAGTATGCTTTGTAAACCCAAAGCTCAGGTTTTTAATATTAATTATATTTTCCATGCTATAGTATTTAGATTAAAAATTCTTCTCCAATCTTTATTAAGCCTCATGAAATATACTTCTGGGCTTAAACAAACCTTTTTCACATCAAGTATATGATAATATCCATTGATGCTCACACTGATAGAAAACCTGCCTTTCACACCGCAAATACATTATTATACCCATTTCAATTACTATTTAATATTCTATCATCTGGAAATTGTGTATTATATGAGAAATAAGATCGTATTCAAAATAATAAACATATCCGGCAGAAAT
Organism: Chryseobacterium sp. ISL-6; assembly: GCF_018613715.1. Classification (GTDB taxonomy): domain Bacteria; phylum Bacteroidota; class Bacteroidia; order Flavobacteriales; family Weeksellaceae; genus Chryseobacterium; species Chryseobacterium paludis. The sequence continues at coordinate 6,604 of NZ_JAGGPT010000004.1, forward strand.
TCCTACCGGATAATTGTACATTAATCCAATGATTATCTGTTTACTGCTCCAACAAAAAATAGTTATAAAATGAATGTTCTGTCAAAGATTACCTGACAAAATTAAAAAACACATATACTATATCTATCTGAATACCAGTCATATTATCATCCATAAACTATAGTTTTTTAACTACTTGAATAGAATAAACAATAATTTTTAACGATCAAATACAGCATGCAAGTAAGCGAAAGAGTTTACACGCAACAAGATAACATTGATATGCTGTTCATTTTCAAAAAGAAACAAAAGCTTGTATGAGATATCAAAAAAAAATCTCATACAAGCTTTTGTTGAAACAGATTGCAGATCAAAAATTCACTATATATTGATCCAATCCCGTGGTTTTAGCCATTCCACTAATTGCGCTTCAGGACTTCCATATAGAGGATAGAAATCATATTCCCATCTTGCTACTGGCGGAAGTCTTATAAAAATAGGCTCTGTGTGTCCACTGGTTTCAAATCCTAGTAATGTTCCACGATCATGCATGAGACTAAATTCTACATAACGCCCTCTTCTATAGGCCTGCCAGTTCCGATGATGGTGTTCAGTATATGGAATATCTTTATTCTTTAGTACCAAAGGAAGATAAGCCGGAATCAGGGCATTACCAATGGCTTTTGACAAGGCGAGAATTTCTTCTGCACTTTTAACTTTATTAGGTCGAAGAAATTCGTAAAAAATACCGCCAATTCCTCGCGCTTCATTTCTTTGCTTATCTATAAAGTTTTCATCACATTTTTTCTTAAATACAGGATAAAGCTCCACGCCAAATGGGTCACATGCATTTTTAAAAGTCCTGTGAAAATGACTACCATCCTTTTCTTCAAGATAAAAAGGAGTCAGATCGACTCCTCCATCAAACCAACTGTCTTTTAAATACCCGTTATGATCATATAATTCAAAATATCTGAAATTGGCATGTATGGTAGGAACAAAGGGATTAAAGGAATGTATCACTAGCGAAATACCACATGCCATATACCTGCGTGTTCCCTCCCCAAACTGATGGGCTTTTATCTCGGGTAAATCACCTTGAACTTCGAATGTATTAACAGCACCTTTTTCAAATACATTACCTTTGGAAATAACATAGGTTCGGCTATTTCCTCCCTGAGGGTATGTCCAAAAGTCATCCTTAAAAGTGAGGTTAGTATCTATTTCTCCAAGTACAGAACATAATTCATTTTGGAGTTGCTGTATAAAGAAAATAAATTCGTTTTTAATATTCATGGTTAAATTAATTAAAATGTATGATAATTATGATTAGACATTATCACAAAAACTGAGGCTGTATTTACGATAGGATGATCTCGCTATTCAGATGCAAACATTCACGGAAGTTACCTTTATGATAAATTTATTGTTATAAAATGAACTCAAGGCATCAATTGCGATCTATTGGAAAACTGGGTATTACAACAACCCATTTTGTATGATTTGAAATTAAGGTTTATGTTTTATAATATATCCTAATGTTACCATTACACTCCTGTTATAAAGATATTTTACATTGACAACGTTTTGCAAACCTAATTCATAACGTCCCTTGATATATATGCCAAGAGGATTCTCGTAACCTATTCCAAAACATAACCCATAATCAAAACGTTTAACTTGATTTGCATTATTCCCAAATTCCATCTTTTTTGTTTCTTTTTGAATATCACCACCATAAATTAGTATGTTTTTATTGCTTTGTCCGCTAATTGGTGTTGCTACGTACATTCCTGTTGATAAAAATATTCCATCACCTTTTCTTAAAGAAAAGCGATATAAAGCATCTACAGGTAATTCTAAATAGTTTATAGTGCGGGTAATATTAATCTCCGCTGTTTCTGACAATACCGTTTTTTGCGCTCCTTTCTGTATAAAGAATAAACCAGGCACCAGATAAAAATTTTTCTTAATCTGGACATTTGCAACAACTCCTAGCATCAACCCTGATTTATTAGAAGTCCCTTTGGTTTCATTGGTATGTATGTTAGAAAGACTGACTCCTATTTCCGGTGCGAATGCCACCTTTTGCGCCATCATAATTGCCGAGATGATTAATAGTAAAATGCATGATTTATTTTTCATATCATTTTGTATTTTTTTGTTAGACTTATTTAAACTTTTAATTTTTTATTCCCAGAAGATTAACACGGTCCTTACCATTGAAATCTTTTATTAAATCAATACGCCAGCTACATTTAGAGCCGGCGTATTTTATATAATTGAGGATTTCACTCCTCTCAAAAAACCTTCAGTTTATTTTTAACATTAAGTAGGGACTCATATTAAACAAATCACCAAATAATATGAGCCATTACCTACTTATCATCAAAAAACTTATACACTCTGTAATTATATTTTCAATATAATTTACCTAATCATGAAATTTAAATTATTTAAAAAAAATCCAGGACTTCAATTTCATTAAAGTCCCAGACGGGGAAATTGAATGTTTTTCTCTCATCATTCGTTTGATAATTTAAAAATCATCTTTAAATGTTCTTTGCAAAATTACATACAAAATTTGTGTTCACCACACCAAAACCTATAGTAGTATAACGATTTTTTTATAGATTATTCACTACAAAAACACCTACATCATGTTTTCTAAATCTGTCAAGAGATCAATGTTTTTTGAGTTAAAACATTTTGTATTTTTTATTACAATGCATTCTACACTCACAAAATCAGGAGCTGTATCAGGTGGTAATAGCTGCTATAAAGCTTTAAGACATCATTATTTCCTGATGTCTATATACATTTTCTCCTGGCTAATGTAGGCGTCTAACTGAGCATTAGCGTCCTTACCATCAAGACCATCCGCATCTACTGTTCCATACAGGTATCCGGTATTAGTATCAATTAAAGTAGTTATATAAGCGTATGAAGCCTGATAAGTTACCTCTCCTTGAAAGGAAGACTGGCTAAAATTCAAATCATCACTAGCCCATCCATTATTGAGATCTATTTGCTTTAATTTACATCCTTTATAAGCAAAACCATCTGCGGTATATTCAACAATAAAACTTTCTCCTGCTTCTAGGGGAAAAGTCGTATATCCGCAACCTTCAGTCTTTATTATGATATTATGTAAAGTTGGATAATTAATATTTCTTATTATTAATTGAGTAGGTCTATGTGTATCAAAAGAATGTAATTTTCCATCAGTGAAAGCATTTGAATTCCAACTTTTTAAATAAATATAATCAGAATAATCATCTTTTTTTATGCTTTCGATGATCGCTTTTTTACCGCCTCCATCGATACCTTCTCTATTTGTGAAATAGTAATACGCCCCAGTTGCCGGATGGCTATAATCCTTGATAAGTATGTTGGTAGTCCCTTCATTAAGACCGTTATCTTCACCATTACTAGATATATTATCACTCATGAAATAGGTTATATTATTAGAATTATTAAAATTGATGACTTCATATTATTATGTTTTAAAATTTGAAATGAATTATTTTATTAGCTTATTAGTTTTGAAATACGAATTTGTGTTTAACACCAGAACTATTAACACACTGACTAAATTGAATAGAAATTCTAATTAAATTACAAATCTTCCTAAAAGAAAAAGCTCTGTAAGGAAATCATTTGTATTTATCAATTAAAAAAAATAAATTGAATGTAACCAAAACAAAAGTTTCAATTTATAAGACTCAACATGTAGCATTATCAAGAATTCTTTACAAATTCAATAAGAAATAATGAAATTCTCGTACAATTCTGCTATTGGATTAATTATAGACAGTAACTTTCAATGTATGAATAACATTAAGTGTTTAAGCCTTTCTTAACGAAGAAAGAAAAGCCAATTCAAAAATTTCTTTATTTAATCCAGTAATCTTACACAGTGTTATGAAGATGTATTACAATATGTATATGTAAAATAAAAACAGAGCTTTAATCAATTAAAACTCTGTTGGTTGGGAACATATCCCTTTTCATCTTTTGTAAGAAATATTCTAAAGTGTTTGATACAAATTTAATAACTAAATTTCTAAATCACTCCTCACAGAGCATAGTATTATCACTACTAAGTTATAGTTTTTCAATTACAAACTCTTCTGAACTTGCAATTATTTTTGAGACAAAATTTATATACTCTTTATGCTACATTTTTAGATTGATTAGACATTAAATTTTGATACTCTACTTATGGTTAAATTTCCTAAAGCTGAATGCCTTCTCTGGGTGTTGTAAAATGTTTCTATATATTCAAACACAGAGTTTTTGGCATGGCCTCTAGTTTCATATTTATTTTGATAGACAAGTTCGGTTTTCAGGGTCTTGAAAAAACTCTCCGCTACAGCATTATCATAACAATTTCCTTTTCCGCTCATACTTCGGATAATGTTTTTTCCGACTATTGACGTAAATTCTGTGCAGGCATATTGTATCCCTCTGTCCGAATGGAAAATTAAACTATCATGATCCTGTAAAGGACGGTGAAGCCGTGCCATTTTCAAGGCAGCAATACTGGTGTCCTGAGCCTTCATCGTCTCACTTAATGACCATCCGATAACCTTTCTGTCAAACAAATCAATGACCATTGTGAGATACAACCAGCCCTGACCTGTTCGGATATAGGTAATATCAGACACCCAGACCTCTTTACTGCTTTTAACCTGAAAATTCTGATTCAGATAATTCTCTACAACAGGGTATCGATGAGAAGAGTTGGTGGTTTTCTTAAATTTCTTTACAATACTTCTCAAACCTCTTTCTCTCATCAGCTTTGCTACAAAAGGGCGAGAAGCTCTTATCCCTTTTGATTCCAGTTCCCTGACAATCCCAGGGCTCCCATATCTGCCACGGCTCCAATGATAGATACTGAAGATCTCCGCAGATAAAATGGCTCTTCTTTCTGATTGCTTACTCGGTTTTCTTTTCTTCCAATGATAAAAACTGCTCCTGCTTACCTTTAATACTTCGCACATCTTCCCGACAGGAAACACAACAGCGTGTTCTTTGATAAATTTATATCTTACCCGTCTCTCCCTAAGAAGATACCTACCGCCTTTTTTAAGATATCACGTTCAAGCTTGTTTCTTCTAGTTCTTTGCGAAGTCTCAGTAGCTCTTCTCTTAATAGGATCGGAGGAAATTTGTTTTTCCTTTGTAAGCTTACCTTCTTTGTGAAGCTTTCTCCAATTGACTAAACTTTCTTTGCAGATCCACAATTCTTGAGCTACCGAAGATATATTGCCCCGTTGTTCACTTAAAGATACTGCTTGGATCTTAAATTGACTCTGTCGAATCTTCGATTTCTAGACTGTAATTTTTTCTGATCTTTTTCATACTCTTAAAGTTAAAGAGTATAAGAATTGTGTCCTAACAAAGTTAGCAACTCCAATTATTTTCCTTTTAAATATGGCAGTTCTTTATCTACCATACTATGTTGAATTTTGGAACCCCTAATAGTTGAAAAAATTAAAATTAGTTACTTAAGTATCTTTTATTTTGGTAATTATTCAACTTTTTGTAAAATAAGGCTTTTTAATTTGAATCCAAGCGGGGTTCCTGATGTTCCGTATGTTAGTCCCTTTACAGTTATAACATCTCCTTCATTAAGGATAAGAGGTTCACTAGATGTTACATTAAAATAATTATCAGCAGAATAAGAAAAGCCACTTCCTCCAGCTACTGTACCACAAGAAGAGATAGCTGTTGTTCCATTAACCAACAAATTACCTCTAAGTAAATAAGATGCCGAAATAGCACCATTAACATTCAAACCTAAAGAATAAGTAGCAATATAGGTTCCAGATTGTCCAACAGGTACAGTGAGCGTATAATTGTCGGTTCTCCAGGCTGTTAATGCTCCAGTGCCTAAGCTGATATCAATAGATGTTGAAGTATTATTTCCTGGCCATGGTACTTGACTACCTGTTAATAGAGCAGAATATCCTATTACTATTCCTGGTTCAGTCCCGCCAGATGCTATTTTTTGCCACACGGAGCCATCAAAATAATAATATCCAACAGAATCTATTTTTACTCTAGGACCAGAAATATCACCACTAGTTATATCAGTAATATAAATCAAAGCTCCTTTTTGATCCACTCCATATAAAGTATTTCCTTTAATAGTAAGTTCGCCTCTTGTCAATCGCGGTGCTTGTAAACCATCAGTGTCTCCCGCTCCCCCCTTAGCTTTTACATCTAAAGTTGTTTTAGGGTCTATATTGTTTACTCCTACTTGCGCTGAGACGATTGTACCCATTAGGGCAATAGGTAAATAAAATAACTTTTTCATAGGTTTATATTTTAAAAATTTATTTTAAACAGTTGTTTATCGAGAATCTAATATTTTATAAATTTAATTATATACTATTGGATAATAGTCAGATATACTGTAGCATTACTACTAATGAATAGTAGTTTTATTACGAATGTGTAAGTTGAAAAATGAGGCTTGAATTATTTTAATTTGAGTCTATTTTCGGAAGTAGGTGCAATAAATCCTTTTAAGTAATTAATATAATCAATTTGAAATACAATGTACTGAAAATCCATTATGGCGAACACTAGCATCTGCTGCGGTTTCAGTAATAAGAAAATCGTAAGCATCTCGGGATCCATTCTCCGTACTGCTCCAATAAGCTCCCCAGCGAGCACGGTTAGTAAGAGAACCATCATTATAAAGACGACGTCCAGCAGAAGGAAATGTTAAAGTATTTCCATTATTCACGAATATTTTGGCAACATCGAATTTAGTAGTACCATCCCCTGTACCAGTGGCCCATGGAGACAAAATATTAGAGCTTGTACTTTCTGAAATAGATCCTAGCCATTCAGTTTTCGTAGGCACTCTATAACTTAATGGACATGGATCATTTTCAGTTTTAACGGGAGCATCATCTGTTCCGCTGTTCCATGATTTATTAGCGGAATTACTTGTGATCCATCTGGAAACAGAACCAGCAGAGGTATAGGCTGTAGCTACAGGAGTAATTTTACCCCATTGATAATAATCCCCCCATAATAGCCTGATTAGGAACGTCTGGATCTCTGGTATAGTCAGCACCAAGGTTATGGGTCATCATGTGGTGGGATTTTCCATTGATAGTAACAATAACATCTCCAGAAAGCTTGGCTCAGGCTGTACCGGAACAGTAAACTTACAATCCTTTCCGCCAAGCGAAAGATCAAACTGAGCCGTACCGGAAGAAGAGGAAGTTCCCATTATAGCAAAAGTAAGAATACCATTACCTTTATTAAGTGTCCCGGAAGGAAGAATAACTGTAAGTCATGTTACCCCACTAGAAGGAATAACAAGTCCAGAAAGGTATTACCATTACCTGCATTATATGGAATAGTAACATTTACTCCTGAAGCAGACTTCATAGTTTCTAAAATACCCGTGTTTGTTGCAGAAGAACACAGGAGCTGACCGATTTGAGCAGTACTCGTACCACCACTCATCAATTTTACCCAGCGATTAGTCACGGCATCAAAATAATAGAAACCTGCAGTTTCCATTCCTTCCACCTGTCCAGTACGGTTGCCAGGATCCGGCGCTGCCGTTACAAAAACCAGCATTGCATTTTGATCAGCCCCATATATGCCAGCCGTTTCCGCATTATGAAGTATATTTCCTGTTAATCGTGGAATAAGAAAACCATCTGAAGTGCTTGAATAAGATGTATTACTGGTTACATCTAAGGTTCTTTTAGGGGTTACACTGTTTACTCCTACTTGTGCGAAGGACCAAGTACCCATGAAGGTAATTTGTAATAAATATAACTTTTTCATTTATTTTTGTTAAAGATTATTATTAAATAAAATGTATGGAAGCTTAGTATTTTATTCCCTGTCACTGAACTTAGGAATTAAAAATCTAAGTATTAATTTTGGCTATGATGAGTAATTATTATTTTACTGTTTTTTATCATTATAATGGTTATGCTATAAGTTCTTGATTACTAATTTAATTATATCTCATTGAATATATGGTGACTGTGTTACATAGTCTTGATTAAAAAATAATCCTCGCAAAACTATAAACAGAAATTCCAAATGCTGAAATGATAAAAGCATGAATTTGTTATCGATGAAAATCAATAGCTGTACATTTGAATCTAAAAATCAGCACATTAAAAACATGTTATAATACGAAATTTAACAAGAAGTCGTTAAATAATTAAGTTTGTGTTGCAGTTATATTTTAAACCCAAATTTTATAATGTGGAACCAGGAAATCATTAAACTTGGTTTTCTAAACCTCATCATCAGAATGGTTTGTTACAAAATATGAAGTTTGAGATTCGCGGTTACATCATTAATTTGCACATAATCATAAGTGATATATGTTATTGATATAAATGATCGTAAAATATCTATCTTAACTGAGATGTCGTGCCGATTACTGTATTATCTATTAAAAATGCGGATGTAACAATTTCTGATTTAGAAGCAACAACTGAAAATAATCAGCCAGTACCATTATCAAATAGCAGCTCGTATAAATCGGTCGTTCTCCAGTTGTTCATAATGTAAAGACGAAGCATAAATCTCTATTTTCACTACCATAAATAAAAAATAAGGTTAACCAAAGGTGAAACCAATTCTACCAGAAACAATATACCTATTAAGAAATTCTCTCAAGAAAATTTCCTCATAGTTGATTGTTAAGGCTTATCTGGACTTTCCGCAAAAACTGATACGCTTCGACAGATGTTTTCGTTTCAAGCGAAAAAGCTAAAATATTTTCTTTTAACCCTCTATAACAAACACTCTCTTTCCAATTCACAAACCCCCGTTGACTGACTTTTTTACTGAGAATTACCTGAATGCGATCCTTCTCCTGGTTAACTTTTCCATAAACAGATAGTTTATTAATGATATCATCTAAAATCATATTATGGAAGTGGATACTCAGAATATTTCTTCTAAGGTATTTCATCTGTTTTATTAACGGTACGAATTCTCCTATTTGCCACAAACAGTATGCACTTTGTTCATAAGCTATCCACCAGGACCCATTTTTATAAAATGTAATAATTTTACCATTTTCTTTTGACAATATATCTTTAATAGCCATAATCTTTCAATTTAATTTTTGTGTGTAATCAAATATTCAGAAAGTGATCAAATTACCTTACATATAGCCAACAAGCCCTATAAGTTTCATTTATTTCCCACCTTATTTCAATCCTTAAATTACATCTAAAAAAAATACCAGAGCCGTATCTTAATGTAGATTTTTAACTATAAATAAGTAAAATTACATCGACAGGTTATTAAAAATACGATCTGCATAAATATGAACAAAACTTCCATCAAAACTGCCTCATGATTACCAATATCACTCTTTTCACAAAGAACATATAATATATAATCCTTCTCGATCAAAAATTAAACAACAGAATGTAACTTAAAAACTACACATCGTTAAACCTAATACTACAAAATAAAATGACTTCAGGCATCACATTTGCCTAATTAAGACAAGATGAAAAAAAAATTTACAATAACCTACCCAATGGGCCAGGGGTTTTCCCATCTCATAATTAATCATAATTCTTATCTACCTTTTAGTATTATAGATAAACAAGCCCTCTTTGATTAACAATCAAAGTTATTTTAACTAAAAGCTAATAATTTCATATAAATATTTATAAAATAAAAAAATTATTTATTAAACAACAATTCTATTATAATTATAATTTACGTAAATATCATTAATTCTTATTAAGAATAAATAATTAATGATACTAAATTAACAATTATTTAAAAAAAATGTTAAATTAGCATTAATTACAAAAGAATCAATAACAGTGAATTATTTTCTTAATTTAAAAAAATAATTCACTCTATCACACACCTATAAAGATCAAATATATAAAGGATGAAAAAAAGAATTTTATTTATTTTACTTTTTGCTATGTATAAGCTTTATGCTCAATCTGAATTCATATGGCAAAATTATAATATTGATAATGGTCTTCCTCAGAATAGCGTGAAAGATATTATAAAAGATAAATATGGTTTTATATGGATTTCTACAGAAAATGGAATCACCCGTTTTGATGGACAACAATTTTTAACGACGGATCAAGCATTTAATAAAAAGAGATATCGAAATTTTTTTGGAAATATTGAAAAGGACTCCATTTTCATCGCCGACGATGGAACTACACTTTCTCTTATTACGAAACGAAAACTAATAAAGGCAAAAGGTATTTCAAAATACCACCACTCTTTCATTCTCTATAACGACAATCAATACTATCCTTTTGATAAAAATGCTATTCCACTTAAAATGTTAAATGATGCTCATTTATTTATCAATTTGAATAAGGATGTGTATTTTTTTGATAATAATCTTATTACCTATTATAATTCCGCAAGTGGTCTTAGCAAAAAAATAAATATTAAATTCAACATGCATGAGATGAGGAATGTTTTCATTCACGAAAACAACATTTTTATTGCTAATCCCCGTGGACATCAAACCCTTAAAATTACCAACGGCCAACTTTCTACTATAGAAGGACATTCTTTGTATAATGATCCACAAAGCAATTTGTACTGGAGTCAGTCCACTGGCCATGTTTACGTAAGCTATAGAGATACACTTTATATTAGTAAATATTCCGATAACAAACTTCATCTGGAAAAGATTAACCATATCCCTAATTTCAATAAACTACTCAGATCCCTATACATTAATGCTATTGTTTATGATAAGGAAAATCGTAATTTATTCTTAGGAAGTCTTACAAAAGGACTTTATGTATTAACTATCCCTCAGTTTAGCACTGCAAAGAAAAAACTACCATTTGCAGATAATGTTTTTTATGCAACACTTCCTTTTGATGACCATAGTGTAATAACTCCACAAGGAGATATCTTTGATAGCATATCTGAAATCAATTCGACAAAGAAAGACGCTGATGAAGATCTTTATTTCGACTACAATAAGTATTCTATGGGCGAAGGCACTCATAAAGATATATACTTTACAAAAAACCATATACTTTATAAACGTCTTAAAGCTCCACATAATCACACCTATGTCGAAATACCCATAAAGGAACAAATTGACGAAGTATTCAGCAAAGATGGAATCATTTTTCTTGAAATTTTTATAAATCACAGGTATCATGTTTCACAGTATAATGAAACAACAAAAAAAGCAACTTCATTATTTTCTTTTAAATATCCGGTATACGATGTAAAAAAGTACAGCGAACAACAACTCCTTATTGGCAGCCAGAAGGGACTCTACATTGGTAATATATCAAAAAAAGAAATTATAAAACTAGCCAACTTCCCTATTAAAAAAATTATACAAACTTCAGATCAAAATACATGGATTATCACAAAAGGTTTTGGATTTTATATGCTCAGAAATAATAAACTGATCAGAATGCCTTTAGATGAAAATAATTACTTACTTGATTCTCATACTATATTGGAAGATCGTCAAAAAAATTTCTGGATATCAACAAACAATGGCCTTTTTAAAGTAAGAAAAGAAAAACTTTTACAATTCTCTCTTGATAGCAGTGTACCTATTTCTTATTACAGATACACTATTGATGACGGACTACTTATTAATGAATTTAACGGCTCAGGAAACCCCGCCGGAAATATGTTATCCAATGGGCAAATGGTACTTCCTTCACTTGAGGGGCTTGTATTTTTCAGACCTGATAAAATAAAATCTTTTTACCCCAAACCCTCCAATTTTTTCATTGAACGATCTAAATTAGACAATCGGGAAATACCTGTTATAAATGACACCTTACACGTACCCAATAATCATTTCACCAGCCTTGAGATCTTTTTGGATTTCCCTTATTTCAGAAACCTGAATAATATTGACATTGATGCTTCATTGGATAACGATAAAAATTGGGAAGATTTAGGCTTACAAAGAAAATATGTATTAAAAAAACTTGAGCCCGGATATCATCATATTAAATTTCGCTATTTGCAACCTGATAACAATTACACCTATAAAACAATCACCATTAAAGTACATTTTCTTTTTTATCAGAGTCAATATTTTAAGGTAGCCATTATCCTCCTTTCACTTTTGACCATATTCTTAATTATTAGATTCACTACCAAAGCACTTAAATCCAAAGATGATCTTATAGTAAAAGCTAATATAGAAATAAATGCTCAAAAAGAAGAGATCAATAACAGCACCATTATTCGTGAAAAACTCATTGAAGCCATTTCACATGATATTTCAACTCCTATAAAACACCTTTCACATCTTTCTAAGAAGCTTGATGAAACGGACAATTTAGAAATCCAAAAAAAATACTTCCACAGTATACACAAATCATCGGAACTGCTTTATCATTTTACTCTGGAGTTGGGTAATTACGCATATCTTTTCGGTACCACCGTAGAAGAAACAGAACCCTATCTTCTAAATGAGGTCTTGGACGAAAAGATGATCTTTTTTGGAAATATAGCACTTGATAATAACACTATAATTGAATATGACCAAAAAGATTTACTTTACACGCTTGCCAACAAGGCTGTCCTGTCAGCAATCGTACATAACATCATAGATAACGCAGTAAAAAACACCCGCAATGGAAAGATCACACTTGATTCATTTAGTGATGACAAATTCCTTTATGTAAGAATTTCCGATAGTGGCACCGGAATGCCTAAAGACCTTATAGATCATTATAATAATATTTATAAGATTCCTATTGAAGAAGTGCAGCTCCAAAAGGGTTCAGGCTATGGGCTTAAATTCGTTTTGTTGCTCATTGACAAAATTAATTCACAAATAAATTTTAAAAATAACGTTCCTAATGGAACAATCGTAGAAATAAAAATCCCCAAATAAATATAAACAATTATGGAAAAAAACATATTAATAGCAGATGACCATTATGTAGTTAGAATGGCTACTTCTATCATTTTAGAAGAATATGATCCGACATTTCAGATCGATTATGCTGAAACATATCCTGAAGTTCTTGAAAAAATCACCGAAAAAGAATACGAGTTACTAATTTTAGACATAGAAATGCCCGGAAGTACATTCGAACATATGATCAAGGATATAAAAAAAATACGCAGTGAGATCAAAATATTAGTTTTCACCAGTCATAAGGAAAGCCAGGCGGTTTCTTATCTTTCGGCAGGTGCTCAGGGTTATCTTAATAAATCATGTGAAGAGGCAAAAATTGCAGAGGCCGTACATTCGATTTTTACAGCAGGATACTATTACCCTCAGGCATTACTGCATGAATTCCTGAACAATAATGAAGATTCCGGAAACAAAATAATAAGACCCTTAGATCTACTTTCTGAAAGAGAGATAGAAATATATCAAAGCCTTGTTGAAGGAAATGGCATTCTGGAAATCTCCAATAGCCTTAATATTCACATGTCAACAGTGAGCACCCATAAGCTTAGAATTTTCAAGAAATTACAAGTTAATTCTATTGCTGAACTTGTTCACCTTCACAATAAATATTATTCTTAACACATTTACTGATAAAGCCGGCCTAGCAAGACCGGCTTATTCAAGAATTATCAGGATAAGGGGATTAGACAATTTATAACATGAACATATGTCCGTAAAAACATATAATCTCTAGAAAATATTTTTCAACTCAATACATAGTAATTTGAATTTCACTTTTGCTCTGTAAAAAATCCCTATTTGATAATTAAGAAGAGAGTTAATCTCTTCAGCTTTTCCATATACATCAGGAACCTTTTTAAAATTTATACTTTTAATACCTCTTCGCTTCATAGCTTCATAAATAACCATTGAAAATGATTCTTTCGCATTTTGCTTTGCACTTTGTTGGGATATCCCTCCGGAATGACGTCTATATTTATATAAAATAGCATTAATAAATTTAACCTTTCCTAATTCTAAGATTTTCAGATATAGATCTTGGTCTACAGCACTTTTCAAAGCACTATTAATTCCAGATGTCTTTTTGTAAGCATCCATTTTAAATGTGAAAAAATGAGCAATTTGCACAGGACAATTAAAAAAATATTTATTGTTAAATATTTTTTTTGTTGGACCAAATACTTCCTCTTCGACTAGTTTCTCATCACATAACATCATTTTAGAATAGGTAGCTACAATATCTTTGTTCCGAACATACTCCATAAATGATGCTTCTAGAGCTGTTGGATAAAGTGTATCATCAGGATCTAGAAAAGCAAGAATTTCTCCAGTTGCATACTCTACACATTTTCGTTTTGTAAATCCACAACCTTCATTCTTAATATTTTCATACAAAACAAACCTTTCATCATATTTAATAGCATCCCTAATTATTTGCAGTGAATTATCAGTAGATGCATCGTCAACAATGATTGCTTCCCAGTTTCTGTAAGTTTGTCCTCTTAATGAAGTATAACATTCTTTAAAAAATTCACCATTATTATATTGCGCAATAAGAATAGAAATTTTTGGCATTTCTGAAAAATCATTTTTCGATATCATTATTATTATTTTAAAAATATTTAGTTGAAGTAGATCACCATTAAAAATATTTAATAGACACTATGCTGACAATTATGTTAAATCTACTTAACTATAAAATAGATAGTTACTACACTACTTGTGACTGTTCGTGCATCATCACGGTATGGTATTTATTGTAAACAAAATATTTGTAATATTTTTCTGAACTTTAAAACAAGTAAATCAAAGTGAATCTATAAAATTAACATTATAAACATCTGAATGGATGCATGGATAATCAACCATTATATATTTAATAACCATAGCCCATTTTTTGAAAAACGAAGCGTTAGCAATTCTAAAACTATTGTACATTCTTCTTGTATGCATTTTTATTTCCGTAGAAATTGAATCTTCATGATCTGTCCAATCATGAAGTTCTTTCCATAATATTAGTTTTGAAATTAGACCTATTTTTTCAGGAGCAATCCCGTAAATCCTGCTATTTTCAGAGATTCCCCTCATTGCTACCGGTTTGTTTAATATACCGGAATATAAGTTTAAATAGTAAGAAAGACGAAGTAAAAATTCAGTGTCTCCATGAAATTGAATAGGTTTAAAAAAAACCGACATTTTTTTTAATAAGCGATCTTTTCGTACAGTTACTGCATTAATACTAAAGTCACCAAAAAGACTTCCAAGTTTCATTAATCCAGGAAAAACTAATTCAGGAGGGCATTTTTGGTGGATAGTAGTAAGGTGATCCTCATAAATGGAATAATATAATCCCCGTGCTTTTTCTGAATAATAATGAACGCCTAAAGCTCCATAAACACCATCTACTTCAGGGTTATGGAACAGTTTTTTTTCCGCATCAAAACGATTTGAAAGGTAGTGATCACCTGCATTGAGAAAAGCTATAAAATCTCCTGATGCTTTTTCGATTCCTAGATTCATACTTGATCCGGCACCCTGATTCTTCTCATCAAAATAGTGAAAAAGTTTAACTTTCTCATATTTATCTGTAAGTTCCTGACATATTTTTAATGAATTATCGTAAGACTCCTCTTCAATGAGTATCACTTCATGAACCTCTTCTAATTGTACAGCAGACTCTACAGCATTTGAAATGCTTTTTTCAGCATTACGAACAGGAATAATAACAGATATTTTCATATTTGATAACTTTTAAAATTCTTTTAATCTTATTTTCTGAAAAATTATCTCTTCCTTAAGCTCACGTGCTCACAAGAAATCTCATGTTAACTTTATGATTACAAATACAGCTATGTAGATGTAAATACAATCAGAAATTTTAAAGCAAAGCTCTCCTGAAATTGATATTATAAAGGCCAGAACATATATTTTTATAATCTGTAAAAAGATGCTTAATGATCATTTTCCATTTTTTGAGCTTTGGGGCTCTCGCAATTTCATAACTATAATGCATTCTTCTGATATGGGTTTTAGCATCCTCACTCATACCATCTTCAGTTTGTGACCAGCGGTTAACTTCTTTCCAAAGTATTGCCCTTGACACCGCAGGGTTTACTTTGCCGCTATCGACCTCCGTTATTCTGTTATTCTCATGTACACCTCTCATTGCAATAGCTTCGTCAATGATTCCTGGATAAAGATCTAGGTAGTATGACAAGCGGAAGAAAAATTCACTATCTTCGTGGAGTTTTAAAGGCTTAAAAAAGATATCCATTTTTTTTATGAGAGGCTCCTTACGAATTGTTAAACAATCAATACTGAACAATCCAAAAGATCCCAACATACGAATAAGCCCCGGAAAAACATCTTTTGGATCATGCCATTTATAAACGGTTGTGAGTCGATCTCCAAATAGATGATAATATTGTTGTTTTGCTTCTAAAGAATAATAATGCACACCCAGACCACCATAAACTGCCTCTACCTTCTTATCAATGAAAAGTTCCCTTTCAGCATCAAATCTATTGGGAAGAAAATAATCATCAGCATCCAGGAAGGCAACAAAATCTCCGGTTGATTTTTCTATTCCGAGATTCCGGCTTGCTCCTGCTCCATGATTTTTCTTATCAGGATGTTGATAAAGTTTTACCTTGTCATATTTCTTAACAATCTCCTGGCAAATCTGTAAAGCATTATCGGGGGATTTGTCTTCAATAAGAATAACTTCGTACACCTCTTCAAATAATAAAGCAGAACGTACGGCTTTTAAAACGTATTTTTCAGCATTATAAACGGGTATAATCACGGAAATCTTCATATTACTCATTCTTTCAATTTTTAAATTATTTTATCCTTATGTGTAATCATTTAAATACTTATTAAATGTCATGAACTTTTGTATTCTCCGGTCTTAAAAAAGTCTATAATCCTTCTTGATTCTCTCTAAGAACTTGTTACTGCTTTATCACTTCATAATCAAAAACCAGTACTCCTCCCGAGGGATCAAGGTAAGGACCAACAAAATTTTTAAAATCATCGTGAATCGGATCAAAGGTTCCAGGTTCAGTTTGGAAAGGTTTTCCTACATAATAATCACGATCAGCTAATGATGAAAAGCCTACCCGAAAGGCTACATCAAAACCTTGATTTTTCTTTGTCTTACCATTCTCATACCCATACTCTATAAAAGGAATATAAGCAGTACCTTTTTTCAATGAATTCTTCAAAGCCAAAAAACGGTCAATCACCATTTGCTTCTCACTAAATGTTATGTTATTTCTGAATTTAAATAACACCCAGTGGTCTAATTTATTTCCAATAGAAGGAAGATGCTCTCCTTTTCCGTTGCTGGTATAATCAAAAATCAGCATCCCATTATCCGGTTCAAGATAAGGAGTGATGAAGCTTTTTAAATCATCATACATTTGATCGAAATTCCCAGGTTCAGTCTGAAAAGGTTTTCCTTCAAAATAGTCCCTATCTTCTATAGACCTAAAGTGGACCCTAAAGCCAATCTCAAATCCGGCATCCAGACCTTCCTTGCTGTTTTGAAAACCATATTCTACTTTTAAATAATGTTTAGCGTTTTTCAAAGAATGATTTAAAGCCATAAACCTATTGATTATCTCTTGTCTTTTTTCTTTAGTAACACCTTTACGAAGTTTAACCAATACCAGATGTTCTACGCCTCCTTGTAAAACATCATCAGAATACTGATCACATGAAAGAACACATAATATCAAAACCGCCAGAATTCCAGTATAGCGTAAACATAAATCAAACTTCTTCCTATTTAATTTTATCATTAATTAAAATTCATTTTTAAACATTCATAAACTACTTTTGTAACTAGCAGCTCACTCTACAATTTCTTTTTTATCTCCATTTGTTTTCAGTATTTGATACATACCTAGCAACCTTTCAACATCATTCCAAGTATTACTACAGTTGATTAAGGGTTAAGCAGATGCCTCTGTTAAGGTCTTTTATCTGCTCATATTGAGAACCGCAAATAGTTCCTGTAATGGTGTATTTACCTTTTTGAAGAACAATAAAATTTTCTCCTTTTGCAGGAACAGCCAAATTATAATTTTGCTTATTCATAATATGTAAAATCATATTGCACCCGCTTTGATTTTTCACCAACAACACACTATTAGGCGAATGCTTAGTATCATTAAATATTTCGTTAAGGAGGTCAGTTGTTTTTTTTCTGTGTGTTTCATCATCTTCCTGTAAGAGTTTATTAAATTCTTCACGATCAATTTCTGAAACGAGAGTCTGCTCCATTGTCACAGGTCTTGATTGCATAGGTTTTGCATCCGCCGCCCCTTTAACCCATTCCTTATTTTTCAACTCTATAATCCTTTTTTTTAACACAATAACTTTTGGGTCATCTTCCCGGGCATTATCAAGATAATTTTGAACCTCCCGTACATCAGTACTCTTAAGTATATTGTGTATGTTTTTTTCTTCACAGCAACCAATGCATACAAAAGCAAAGAGGACTAGAAATATCGTTCTCCATTTTTTTTTAATCATTTTTTGTTTAGTTTAAATATTTACATCTTCATTTAGTCATTATTACTGCCTTATAAAGAATATTTTATATCAATTTTCTAATATTAATTATTTACTTGTTAGGAGTGTTATTAATTTCATTTTTACCATATTTTTTACACCATTTATTAATTGTAGTTTTGGGAATATTATATTCCCTGGTGATATCCGCTTCGCTTTTTTGTCTTGTATGTACGAGCTCCACAATAAAATCTATAATTTCTTTTGTATACAGGTTCTTTCTGAATGTGGGTAATACATGACTTTTACCAACACCATCCAATGAACCTCTTGCGGGTGCGTACAAAATAAGATGTTGCGAATACAAACGGAAAAAATCATACTCTAGAAGTTTACTCCACATCAGCATGTACATTGAATCCATATCTTTTTTTTTATACATATCGTCAATTTCTTCAGAGGATAATGAAAAAAAGGCACAAATCCTTGATTCATCAATATTAAGCTCCTCAACTCTTTTCTTTATTAACTCACCTACATGTATTTCTTTAAACATAAAACATCATTTTATTGATAGTATTAAATCTCAAATGTTAGTGCATTAGCAATGGCACTTTATTTATTGAACATTTTTTTCCATTTTGCTATTGTATTTCTGCTCGTGCCAAAACGAATAGCCAATTGTACATTGGTGCAATGACTTTCTTTCTGAAAATGAAGGATCTTTGAAATTGTCCAAACATCATAAGACTTATGTTTTCCATTAAAAAGAGCAGTCTCTTTATCTACCTTCCCAGTTACTATTTCGCTAAGCTGCATGACATCATAAGCCAATAAACTCTCTTTCTCTAAAAAAGACTTACATCGGTCAATCAAATCAGGATATTTCAAGGTAATAAGATCTGTATATATCTTTTTATAGTCAGGTTGATTGATGGTCTGTCGTGTTATTATTCTATCTTTCATAAGTATGTTTATTTTTCAGGTACATAGGGTCTGGGAGGCTTACGGATCTTTCTCCAGAGTTCTTTCGAAGGACCTAAAAGGTCATTCAGGATTGGAGACGTAGCACTTCCGCGGGTTAAAATATTTCCTTTCTCATCAATAGTAAATAAAGTAGGAGTGGCCTGTACTCCATAATTCATAAAATTAGATACTTTCATTCCTTGCAGATCACAAGATATTATACCTTTCCATTGCAGTTTCGTGGACGTTTCTTCGAATATCTTTTTGTCTGTATCAGCAGATACTGCTATTAACCTAATATTATTTTTAATCAACTCATCCTGTTTAGCAATAATATCTTTCATTATCATATCACAATGTCCGCATCCTGATTGATAGAATACCAGGAGAGTTTTTTGATTTCCATCACTGAGGTCCACTTTCCCGGATGATGCTGGTGAATTCTTATTTGGGGTTATGATCAGATCTGGTGCTTTACTTCCAATAATTGCTTTTTGATATACAGAGAGAACACCATCATAGGAAGTTATTTTTCCTGAGCTGCGGATAATGGGAGCCAGCTGCGTCATAACATCATCACGGCCAGCTTTGGTCAGGTAATAGGTAACACGTTCTGCAAAAGAAGTATAAAGCATCTTATCTGAAATTCTTGCCCCAATATTTTTAAAATCTTTAGCAAAACTAATCCCACCATCGGCCTTATCCTCAAGTTCCGTAAACATACCGATCACTCCATCCCAATTCCCGGAAGTATAAAGAGCATCCCAGCGGATATCTTCTGTTATTGTCCTTATGAGTTCTTTTTTGTTTTCGTCTTCTGTATCCTTAAGGGCAGAGCCCATGCCATTTGTGATATTTACTAATGGGATATAGCTGGAAGGATAATCTTGCTTTTTTTGTAATTGCTTCTGAAACTGAGCATACTGATCTTTCTGCTTGTTAAGTTCACCCTGATAGAGCGCAAAATTTTTATCCTCTTTTGTGTATGAATTTGTTACCATTTTCATCGCCATATATTTGTCAATAATAGATTTCTGATCTCTGTAGAGTGAGTCTAAAAGGTCATTCTCATTATTATTCTTGTAGATAATATTCTTATTATCCGGAACAGCTGATATACATTCTATGGAAAAGTCATGACCGGGAATAATCATATCTAGCCCACCACCTTCCTGTGTACCTGTAATGAGCCATCGGGACATTCCTTTATAAGGGGAAATTTCTTTTGGAATTTCTAATACAAATTTTCCATCTGAGGGTATGGTTCCTTTCTGAACCTTAGTATCGTGCCCTTGAAAAAGGATAAAGTCATAGGTTTTTCCAGCAAACTTAGGAAAATACATACTCACCGATTGGCTATGGCTTCTGATTACCACTGATAAAAACAGGAATATCAAAAAGATTTGTTTTGTATAAATCATAAATAATCTTTAAATATTGGAATTAATTCTTAAAGTATCAGCGCTACTATTTTCTATTCACTGAACTCTTACAACCACCAGTAATTTTCAAAACTGATTTAAAAGTGCGGCAAAAGCTTTTTGCCGCACAGAGCCTACATCACTTTAAGTAATATGTATAGCAGTTATTTTATTTAATGTCTCATTTACGTAAAATTAATTACTAAATTTATTGATTAATACAGCGCACTGGGAATCCGTACGTGCGGACGCTATAGTCTGCCGGAAGGACGCTAATATTACCGAATTCGAGGTTGTAAGCCCGTGTAGAGTTCTCCGTACTGCTCCAACAGTAGCCGTTGTTGGCGCGACTGACCAACGCTCCCGTAGAGTAGAGGCGGCTCCCTGCGGCAGGGATGGTTAAAGTGCTCCCATTACTATTAACAAATTTTCTGGCAGCATTAAAATTGGTAGAACTATCATTCCATGTACCTATAATAGTTGATGTACTTGCCGTATTAAAGCCTGCCCATTCATTCTGGGTCGGAACCCTAAAACCAGAAGGACAAGGATCATTAGCCGTCTTTACAGGCACTGCTACAGTACCACTGTTCCAGGCTCCATCTGCAGCAGAAGCAGTGCTCCATCCTGAAATAGCATTGGCATTGGTATAGGCCGTAGCCACGGGATTCAGTTTTCCCCATTGGTAATAATTTCCCATAATTGCTTGATTAGGAACGTTAGGATCCTGTGACGTATCAGCGCCCAGATTATGCGTCATCATTTGACGGGTTTGTCCATTAATAACTACAGGAACCACATCAGGAAATGAACCACCGGGTTGCACAGTACGGGTAAATCCACAAGTCTCGCCTTTACTATACAAATGTAAATATCAATTTTTTCTTACTTGCTTAAACCAAAGTCATTTTATCGCTAATTAACTGTAGTTTTTTAACTAATCAGAGTTGCTTGTGTTTTTTTACTTCAATATTAAAAATTAGCTCAGAAACGATCTATCTTCCATTCTTTCTCATACTATAAACCTGTGATAATCAAAGTGATACCTCTAAAATAAATGTATATATAAACTTTTATGAACTACAATATTTCATAGATAACTTAATGAAATTGTGATGCACCTTTTACGGATCATCATGCTACCAAATTTAGAAATTTACCTTACGAATGTCTCTGCTGCACATAACTTTTAATATCCCATATCGTTGTTACAATTTTCATAAAACAAAAAAGTAATTACATTTTAAAGTGATTATTATTTTTGAAACAATGACTTTTATACTGTATTATATCTAAAATTATACTTAATGTTTCTGGTGTCATGACATATATATTTTATTTTACTATCACCCGTAAAATAAAATATAATTTAAAAAGTGCGGAAAAACACCATTGTCGCATAAAGGACGGAAATAACCAAACTAAGGACAACAAATTATTTTTTAAATCTATCCATTTTCCATTATTAAGAATAAAAAAAGAATTATTATTACATATACTCAAATCAAAAATCCTTTGTTGTTCTTATTAACATGTGCAACTTATTGAAATTAAAAACAAGAAAACCCCATTTTCTATACTGTCTTCATAATAGTTATTTTTCAATTATTATCAGTTGTAAAGACGTTTAATTCATTCTTATTGTTACCGTTTACCAATTGACAAATCAGTACACATAATCAGCCATCGGGACATCCCCTTATAAGGAGAAAGTTCTTTTGGAACTTCCAATACAACCTTCCATCGGAAGGAATACTTCCTTTTTGAACCTCGGTATCGTGTCCTTAAAAAAGGATAAAGTCATAGGTTTTTCCAGCGAACTTTGGAAAATACATATTCACTGATTGTCCATAACTTCTTACTGCCACTGCTAAAAACAGGAATATCAAGATTATTTGTATTTTATTACTCATAATAGTCTTTAAATATTGGAGTTAATTTAAAATCACATGACTACAGAAATATTATTTTTTTTCTTACGACCTCTTATAACCTTTCCTAATCACTACAAACTGATTTAAAAGTGCGGCAAAAAGATTTTGCCGCACAGATCTTCACTTTAAATGGTATATAACTGTTATTCTATTCAATGTAATCTTTAAGTCAATTAATTACTAAAAATTTATTGATTAATACAACGCACTGAAAAACCATATTTGCGGATCATAGAGGTCGCAGTATTAATGCTACCAAAAAGAATGTACATGCTGTAAGCATCTGCATCTTTCTCCGTGTTGCTCCAATAGTAACTGTTATAGGCACGATAGTTTAATCCTCCGAAATCCTTCTCACGGAATCCTGCGGTAGGGAATGTTAAGGTACTTCCATTATTCACAAATACCTTTGCAGCACCAAAATTGCTACTACCGCCTGAAATATTTACAGCCCACGTTCCTATATTGCTCGAAGTACTTGAAGCATTAAACGCAGTCCATTCATTTCTGGTAGGGACTCTAAAACCAGCAGGACAGGGATCATTAGCCGTTTTTACCGGAACCGCTTCCGTACCACTGTTCCAAGCTTTATCTGCAGCTGCACTTGTATTCCATCCAGAAATATTACCACTGGAGACATAAGCAGTAGCTGCAGGGGTAGATCTCCCCCATTGATAATAGTTCCCCATGATCGCCTGGACAGGAACATTAGGATCTAGCGAGGTATCGGCACCCAGGTTATAAGTTCTCATTTGACGGGTCTGACCATTAATAACTACAGGAAGTATGTCTGGAAAAGAACTACTCGCAGCCACTGTACGAGTAAATCCGCAAGTCTCTCCTGCTAAAGTAATAGTGAAGACCGCAGTACCAGCAGCCGAAGGAGTACCAGTAATCGCAAAGTCCAGATTACCGTTACCGTTGTTTAGCGTACCGGAGGAAAGCGTAGCAGTAAGTCCAGTTACCCCACTAGAAGGGACACTAATGCCGGAATAAACACCACCATTACCTCCAGTATAGGGGATTATGGTATTAATCCCTGCAGCAGCCTCTCCAGATTCAAGTACCCCGATATTGCTAGCACCAGAACAACTCAGCTGGGTAACACCAGCTGTAACGGTACCACCTGAGCTTATCTTTACCCAACGGTTAGTACCAGAATCAAAGTAATAAAACCCTCGGCTGTCCATTCCCTCCACCTGACCGGTACGGTTAGCAGGATCTGGCGGAGCAGTCACAAAGGCCAGTGTAGCATCCTGATCTGCACCATATACCCCAGCAGTCTCTGCTGTGTGTAGAGCATTTCCAGTTACACGCGGAATAATAAGTCCTTCCGAAGTACTTCCGTCTATTGTTTTACTTTGTATATCCATAGTGGATTTGGGAGTAACATTATTGATACCCACCTGTCCATAGGACAAAGCCCTATGAAAACTATTGGTAATAAGTACATTTTTCTCATCGTAATAAATATTTTAAATTATTTGTTATTTTATTAATGTGATCATTATGATGCATGAGAGAATTATTACAAGAAAAGACACATAAAATATAGTATTCTTTATAATGTAATGTAATTTTTTACATCCCTACTTTCCCTTCAGTTTTATTAATATTACCTTATTCTGTACAATAATTTTGATAATGAAATTTTGTAATACAAATGTAAAATTCTACTATTAAAAATACAATTGGCGACAAGTCGTATTATCGCTAATGCGCTGTAGTTTTTTTCACTAAACAAATTTGATTCTATCAATCTATGTCACCTATGAGATATAACATTTTGATATATCGAAAATCTGATAGAGTCCTTTGACGGGTCGCCGTGCCGCTACTGAAATAAAAATTAGCTTTGTATAGATTTCAGTTGCAGACACAGCTATTAACGTCCCGTATCGTTGTTATGATTTTCACAAAGGAAAAGTAATATATTTTAAAAGTGTGATCTTTGTTTTTACAATTATTTCCTCTATACTATACTAAAACACTTATGAATGTTTCTGGTGTCATTATAATTACAAAATTTGCGAACTATTCTCTCACCATCACTATGGAATACAATTCTTAAAAGTGCGGCAAAACACCATTGCCGCACAAGGTTCAAATAACCAAAAACTAAGGATGAAAAATTAGTCTTATTTTTAAATCTGTACTATTCATTAATGGTTTAAACAAACAACACATAATATTTAAAATATTCAAATTAAAAAAGCAATTCTTATGTTTATTAACGAGTGCGTTGTGTTGCAATTAATAAGAAAAACCAACAATATATACTGTCTCCAAATAGTTTATTTATCAATTAATCTTAATTGCAAACACGTTTCATGCACTCGTATTTCTGTTATTTTTCTAAAGGAACTAACAATAATTATAATAATATCCTTTATTAGCTATCAATACTCTTATCTACAATTCTTATCTTTTTACTTATCATAATAATACTTAAATTTGTGTTAAAGTGCGACAAATATCTTTGCCGCACAAGGTTCAAAGAACCTAAAACACAAAGTATAATGAAAAATTATAATTAGATGTTTTCTATTTCAATGTTGTCGTAAAAAATATCTTTGTTTAATAGGATGTAACCACTGATCCATAAATTATTGATTCAATTCTTTATATCATAGGCACTTTCACTTCACATTTGTTCTAACTTTCTAACAGTAAATGCGCCCTTTTATTAAGTAAGAATAAAAATCCAGCAAAGACATTATAGCAATGCCGGATAATTAAACTTAATATAACAATATAATTAGATCTTCTGGATAATTGCTTAAATCTGATATGAATAATCGCAATAATAATATATTTATTTCTATCCAGACCTTAATACAACAAATTTAAAAAGTTAAGTAACAATATCCCTCATATCCGCAGTCATATTACCACTAATAAATTGTAGTTTTTTAACTAATCCGCCATTGTAGTAAAGACAAGAAAGAAAAATGATTAAAGAAATAATAGATTACTCAACATCCCAAACTACATTCTTATAGAAAAAGCCAAGAAATAATCCTTGGCTAACTAATCACATGAAAATTATTTAAATGAAAACTATTTATCTTTAGTATAGGTTTCATCATTTTCCCCATTACTTCTGCCTTGAGAAACTATTAAGTTTGTATCATCAAGCTTTTTAATAAGAAGCGTATCGACACTATTTGAGAGTACTTTCACACCTTCAGTATGATACCATAACAATAAGGTATCACCAGACTTTTCCCATTTATCATACAATAAGGTATGAATATTCAAAGAACTTGCCGACCCGTCTTTATGTAGCTCAAAGCCCTGTTTCTCAGCTTCCATACCAGGAATAGGTTGTAGCCATTTTCCGACAAGCTTATCTTTACTAAAAGAAGAACTTGAACCTTTTGACGAATTCGTTTCTTCTTGCGACTTTGACGGCGAATTACACGCCATTAATGACCCGAGAATAATGATTAAAATAGATTTTTTTTTCATAACATGTAAAATTTGAGTTTTCATTATCATTTTTGGTATTAGTTTATTATTTAATATCAATTACTGTTGTCAACACACACTGTATCAATGCTTATGTTTTTAACTATTACAAATTTAAAGTATATATTCCCTTATCAACACAAACTTATTGTAGTTTTATAACTATTTATATATAAAACAATAACTACATATATATTTAAAATTATTTACACCTGCTTGAAAACTGCCACCAAATTTCTGTGTTTTTATTTTATTCACAAATCTAAAAAATCACTAAATCCATACCTCAAGTTATTGTTTAAGCCATTCTTTAATGTAAACAACAAACTACATTAGAATAAAAATAATACTACATATCAGTATTCCAAAATACATTCATTTTGTTTATACTTTTATAGTAGTTTATTAATCTTTGTCTGAGAAGAAAAAAGATTGAAAAAATCAGTCATCTCGTATTCTTTTATAATAAAAACAACCATGAAATATTCAAAAAAATGAAAAAAACAGTCTTATGTTGGCTTATCTTAATTTGCTCAACATGTTATTCACAGAGTAGAATTACTACATCAAATTCTAGTAAAACACAATCGATTGATAAAGCTAAAGACAAATCTGGAATAACCATTCGTAAGGTTACTCAAAAAACAGATGATGTCATTTTTAAAACAGGAAATTTTGGAATAGGAACAATTATTCCTGTAGGCAAGTTTGAAGTTGTATCTGATAATATTGGAAATGATTATGGAAATAAATACTTTTTTAGAGGCTTTGGAACTTCTAAAGAACCTTCAATCATCCTGACTTCTGCCAATGGTACAGCAACAGACCCATTGAATCTTGCTAATAATGACTTTATAGGTTCCATTTATTTTAGTCCGATGGTAGCAGGAGCTGTAAATATTCCCGGTGGTTCATCAATAAATTCTTATTATCGCGGAGACGGCACCACGTTATTTAGTGATTTAATCTTCAGAACTTCAAATGGGGAACAAATGCGTATTGATCCTAATGGAAACATTGGTATAGGAACATCTACACCAAACAGTATATTAGACTTGGGTCCAAGTCACGGTACTAGCCCCACTGATGTCCTTGGAAAAAAATTAACCGTTTATAATAATGAATCTGGAACTAGTTTTTATGGATTAGGCAGTAGTACGGGAATACTTCAGTTTCATGCGGCTTCAACTCCAGCAAAAGCACCTGAAATGGTACTAAGTTCTATAGGATATGTAGGTATTGGTACTACTGCCCCAAGCACCATATTAGACTTAGGATCAACTATCGGAAGTAACCCTACTCATTTACTTGGAAAAAAACTGGCAGTATATAATGATGCATCTGGAAATGATTTTTATGGACTGGGAACCAGCAAAGACATTTTACAGTTTCATGCGGCCTCCACTCCTGCAGAAGCTCCTGGAATGGTATTAAGTGCTGCCGGAAAAGTGGGAATTGGAACAACTACACCAAGTAGTATATTAGATTTAGGAACCACCATTGGAAATGATCCGAATGATGTATCAGGAAAGAAATTTGCTGTTTACAATGACGCAACGGGAACTAATTTTTACGGACTAGGAAGTAGTAACGGTATTCTTCAGTTTCACGCAGGCTCTACTTCAACTAAGGCACCGGGTATGGTACTAAATACTGCAGGAAATTTAGGTATTGGTACTAATACTCCAAACACGGTATTAGACTTAGGATCAACTATTGGAAGTAATCCTACTCATTTACTTGGAAAAAAACTGGCAGTATATAATGATGCATCTGGAAATGATTTTTATGGATTGGGAACTAGCAAAGACATTTTACAGTTTCATGCTGCTTCTACTCCTACAGAAGCCCCAGGAATGGTGTTAAATTCTTCCGGAAAAGTTGGTATTGGAACAACTACACCAACTAATGTATTAGACCTTGGTCCTAACGTTGGAATTGATCCCAATGATGCACTTGGGAAAAAATTGGCAGTTTATAATAACGTAGCGGGAACTAATTTTTACGGATTAGGAAGTAGTAATGGTATCCTTCAGTTTCATGCAGGCTCTACTCCAACTAAGGCACCCGGTATGGTACTAAATTCAGCCGGAAATGTAGGTATAGGTACCTTAACACCCTTAAAAAAACTGGATATTGAAGGATCTGTAAGAATTAGTCAGACTCAAACAGACAATACTCCTAAAAATTTAGTGAGTGGTACTAGCAAACCTCTTTATGTTAACAATACAGATGGTACAGTGCGATATGCTCCAGATGGTTATACCAGAGTTTCTGGTGGATTTCGACCAGGAGGGAATACTCTCATTGCCACTTTTCCTAACTCAAATACTCTTGCAAGAGTTCGATTTGTTAACTATGTGAGCAAAAGCGATAATAATAACAATGGTACTAAAGCAGCATATAGTTACGGTGATTTCACCATAATAGGCACTGACTTTAGTAATCCTATAACTTTTATTGATGTTGTTGTGAAGGGTTATGATGGAAAGCCAAGAGCATTTACAAGTACAAATACAAGTATAAGCTGGACAAATGCTAATCTTGGGACAACGACAATACTTCTTGATCAAACAACTGGGGAATTACGAGTAACAAACACAAACACTCTTGTTTATAGTTATTTCTTTGAAATACTAGGTGGTATTTGATTCGCTAATGTTGCCACTCTATTTAATTACAAGCATTCCATTAATAAATCGCTAAACCGTGATATAGAATTTTATACCACGGTTTATTATTTACTTTTATTATTATAATCAGTTAAATAAAAAAATAGAATGATTAATAATTACAATGTGATTTCTTTAATCCCGTTATAGAAATAGTTCGCACGTAATTTAAGAAAAGTTATTATTTCTTTTGAGAAACGATAAAGCTAACCAGAGTTCTTCTACTATTTCATCAAGACGATTCTAATCAGTCGTTATGAATCCATGAACACCGTTTTCAACCACTATAAAGTAATTTTGAATATTGAGTTTATCAAGATTTTTATGAAGATTTTTTGATTGTTTAAGAGGAACAATTTTATCACGGCTCCCCTGTTAAATTAAGGTTGGAACAGCATTGTCTATATAATTGAGAGGTGATATTGTTTTGAAATATAATACAATTTTTTTTTATCTTTATTGATATTAGATCCTGAAAACCCATTAATAAGTTTTTCTCTCAAATTAACCATTTGTTTTGAAAATACACCCATTACCCCTATTGGAAATTTCCCAATTCCTGTTAGTAAAAGTTTGTTGATATCTGTTGGGCCATACTGGTCAAAGAACACATGATTTGTTTATAAAATAGGAAATTTTAGAATAAGAACTACTATTTCTCTATGCAAATTTGAAGTTGTTTCTGACAATATTGGAAATGATTATGGAAGTAAGTACTTTTAGGCGAATCGGAAATTCTAAAGAACAATCAATCATTCTGACTTCTATCAATAATACAGCAAAGATCCATTGATCTCCCTAATAATAACTTTATTAAGATTCTTCAATTATGTGATAAGCTTCCCAATTGTTTAATAACCGCTTATCTAATTAGTTATTTTCTATGAAGATTTTTTCAAAAACCGGTCCTCCCACTCTGATCTTATTAATTCAGGTGAAAATCATAATCATTGTGTTGTTTAATGTTCTTTATAGTACAACATATAAGTTTGAATGAGCTTCCAAAAATAAGACCCTGCCCGGCAATTGTTGTTATGATCTGCCCTTGAAAATATTGAGCGTCGCTTGGGCAAAAAAGTCCATAATTGTGCATAGGATTAATGCGCCCATGAATACCTTATTTATATAAGCATTCACACTTTTCAGAATGATTCAATAAATGAGAATGCAGCACGCACATTTGCTGCATTACGTAAGAAATTCTTAGTCTCACTTAAATATTTACAGGTTGCGAAAGCTTACTAGAAGCATATACTGAAACTTCATAAAAAAAATGAAATAATCACAGTAAAATGTATTCTGTGAAGTTGAAAATATGCTAAAAATCTTCTGCTGATGATTATATTGATCAACTATAAATATAAATAGGTCAATTACATTTTTTATCTATTATCAACATACCAAGATGCTCCATCGCAAATCAGATCTATAAATTTGAATCTATTGTTATTGTTTCCAGAAATTGTAAGAGTAGAACCACTGTAAACCCAGTTTAAAGGCACAGTCGTTCCACTATTAGCGGCAGCAACACCATTTACAACAAAATTACTACCTGTCCCCCCATATAAATAAAATCGTATCAATCTACCTCTGAATACTGCTGCTGGAGGAGGAAGGGTTACTGTATGTACTCTATCTACAAAATAAAAATCTAGTAACTGCGTAGGAGAATATCCAGACATATTTGTTGTACCATTTTGTGAAAGAGAAGCTACTCTTAATATATTACTTGTCCTAGAAAAAATATTTCCATCAACGTCTGCTACAAGAAAGGTGTCATTAGTAGAAGTAGAAGCCGGAATTGTTCGTATTCTTGCATCCCCATTGACATCAAGGTTTTTTGTTGGCGTTTGAGTGTTAATACCCACATTTCCAGTTTGACACAATACTATGTTAGAAGCTACTATTGCAAAAGAAATTAAAAATGTTTTCATGGTTTTATGTATTTAATTAATATTATAAATGTAAATAGTTAAACTTAACCAAAAAATAAAACACCCGTAGTTTTATATAGATTAGATTGTAGTAATAAAACTAAATTCAACTCGATATTATATCTCGTATGTAAAAGCAAATTTTCACTCATATGCATTTCACTTGAGATATTAATTTAAGGAAAATGAGGCATTTAATTATTATAATAGTATTATTAATCAAATAACTGTGAGAGGTTTTAATCTTCACAATATTGACCAATTTATATTTCAAAATACTATTTCCAGAACAAAAACTTATTTTCCGAAATAAAGTTGGTTTCTTAACCATGATATAGAATTCTATACCACACCCTTCGTTATTATTTTATCATTATAATCAGTTAAATAAAAAAAATAGAATGATTAATAATTACAATGTGATTTCTTTAATCCCGTTGTGGAAATAGTTCGCACGTAATTTAAGAAAAGTTATTATTTCTTTTGAGAAACGATAAAGTTAACCAGTTCTTCTACTATTTCATCAAGACGATTCTGATCTGTAGTTTTGAATCCATGAACTCCGTTTTCAACTATTGTAAAATAATTTTGAATCTTAAGTTTATTGAGTTTTCTATGAAGTTTCTTGGATTGTTTAAAAGGAACAATTTTATCACTGTTTCCCTGTTGAATTAAGGTAGGAACAGCATTATCTATATAATTGATAGGAGATATTGTTTTAAAATATGATACAATTTTTCTTTTATCTTTATTGATATTAAATCCTGAAATCCCATTAATAAGCTTTTCTCTTAAATTAACTGTTTGTTTTGAAAATACATCCATTATCCCTATTGGAAATTCCCCAATTCGTGTCAGTAATAATTTATTGATATCTGTTGGGCCAAATTGATCAACTACATAATTAACTTTTGCCGAATATCGTGCAAGCTCAAGGCTCCCTACAAAATCATTGTCATTGGTATAAGCTGACAAAAGTGCAAGGTGTGCTCCTGCTGAGGTTCCAAAAAGGCCAATATTATTAATATCAAAATGATATTTAACGGCATTTTTTCTTACCCAGCGAATTACATCCTTACAGTCTTCGATCGGTTTTGGAAAATGTACCGTTTCACTCACAAGTCTATAATCAATGCTGATAACAGCATATTTTTTCTCAACAAGCTTCAAAATTGCATTTTCAATGTAAGAATTTGCTTGTATCGCTTTATCTCCTTCAACCCAGCCTCCACCGTGAATGTAAACAACTACCGGTAATTTCTCACTTAAACTATTATGGGGCCTGTAAAGATCCAACGCAATAGATTTCCCATTAATCTCAGTTTTATATATGATGTTCTCTAATGCTAATGTCTTTTTTGGTAAAAGAATACTTTTAGAAACTTTTGTCTGCTCTATGTTTTGTGCAAAGGATAAACTGAATAAAAATAAACACAGAACGAAAAAAAGGTTTTTAAAAACAATTATTTCCCGGTACTCTTGTACTTGCTGGTGACTTTTTTGTTCAATTTTGTCTATTTCAATTCCTGCTTTTTTTTCAGACAAAATTTGATCACTTATTTTAAGTAGATAATTTCTCATGGTTTTCGGAAGTTTTATAAAATGGTAAATGATATATGAGGAAATCATATTTGACAATGACGATATTTCTGTACAATATAATATTGTACTGATGACGAATTACAATACCAACTATTAATACCTTACTATTCTTCTTTTCTACACTATTTCTTGTGACATAAAATAATCTATTATACTGTGCAGAAGCATGCATTGATATCACAAATCTAAATAGACATTTCACAATACACCACCAATCTAACGGTCATAATATCACTAACTTATAGTAGTTTTTAAACTACTTTCTATTTAAAATAAACAACAAATGATCGAAAATAAGCTAAATTTGTTATAGATAAGATAAGATAAATTAAAGAGGCTGACCATCAAGGCCAGCCCCAGGTTGATCACATCATCAACACCACTTAATGTTCAAATCACATTATTATTCACTTTAAAATCTATATCTTAAAAATAATTATTTTCAATTCTTATGCACTGCTGTGCTTCATATTATGGATTTTAGATATCAGAACAGCTTCAAGATAGCTAGATAAAATACATTTTCGTATGCATCACTTTTCCATATGTCTTTTTTACTCTAATTTTAAAAACAACATCATTTTTAAAAAAAATATACAAGATTGTCTTTTTTCCTAACCAATTTGTGTTGATATGCCATCTCCACATATTTGATAAGTAGTAATTTGAATAATCATTCATTTCTACTATCATTTGTTCTCTAGTTTTACCAACATAGTTTTCGTATTCATTTGCTTTTTTCATATTTGGTTTATACTTATTTAACGTAATTTTATTTATTATGTCATTTCATTAATCCATTCTCCCGACATCATTTATTCAAAAATACAACGTATTGAAAATCCGTAAAGACAAATGAGAAAACACTTTACAGAAGCTATATCTTTAAAAAGGAAGAAAATAGACACCAGTAATAAGTCCCATTCTCAATACCACTCAATAGCTCCATTTATTAGCACGGTCCCCTAGCCATCCTATGAAATAAAAACGTTTTCAGCCAGCAGGAAAGGTTAAAGTATCTCCATTATTATAGAATACATATTGTCTCAAAACGATCTTTAGTATTTGCAAATTTAAATTATAGCATTAATACAGAAAATAAAACACATGTAGTTTTATATGGCAACACCTGTGTAATTATTACTACAATTTTTAAAGATTAGTAAATCTACTATACAGAAGTAAAATCTTCATTGTCTATATATCGAATACAAACAATGTTTGACTAAACGTTATTTAATTTATCATTTAACTGATTTTAGGAAAGAAACTTTTAAGAGATTAAGACAGCGAAAATAATTGTCCTGTGATATTATTGACCCTTCAATAATTGATCATAGTCCGTCCTAGTTTTCCGACGACCATCCATTATCCAGTCAAGTAATTCCTTTTTTGAAAAATATAGTTGTTTTCCTTTTTTACAAACGGGAATTTCCCGTCTACTCACTTTACTGTATATGGTAGAAACTGTTAAATTAATTAATTGTGATGCCTCTCGGATATTCAAAAAATCTTTGCTATCCTTTAATTGATGTTCACTTTCCAAAAAAAAAATTCTAAGAGACTCTAGCTGATCTTCTATCCTTTCCAGTACAAAAGGAATTTGTTCAAAGGTGTACTTATTCATATCTTTTTTATAATAGTAAGTAGTTCTTTGACAGACCCTAAAAAAATGGCCAGTGATGGTATAAATAGGCACTTCATGGAACTTTAAGCAATCTATATAAAATCTTCCTGATTCGATCTATAAAACGGCAAAGCACGACAACGACAGAGTTTTATAAGTTATTTTTAAAGCTAAATCGGTTTCAAATCACTCAAATTATTAATCGAGTAGTTCGTAAGAGAATTCTACCAGAAGCATCTTTCTTAAGATTATCTACGATCTTAGCATAGATCTCTGTTGTTTTTACACTTTTATGACCAAGCATTTTCGAAACGGTGTAAATTGATGTTCCTGAAGCAATTTGTAAGGTAGCAAAAGTATGTCGAAAGCAATGAAAGGTAAAATGCCTTTTAATACTGGCATTTAATAACCAATCAGAAAGAAGATTATCAACGTCCGTATACTTAAGACCTTCAAACACTAAATCCTCTTCATTCCCAAATTCTCCTAATAACTCTATAGCCTGATCTGAAGCAGGATAATATTCTACTGTTTCTGTTTTTTTCTGATCATAAAATATATAATAATCTCCTTTCTTACCACGTATTTCATTCCATCTTAGTTTTTTGACATCACAAAATCTAAAACCCGTTAGCGCTGAAAATAAGCCGGCACGCTTTACTAAAAGTGATTTACATGGGCTATCTGCCAAATTTTGCAGTTCATCCATAGATAAAAATTCTCTACGGGTATCTTTCGGTGTTATACCATCAACTATGTGACCCAGATCCTTAGTAAGATATCCTAATTTATAAGCTCTTTTCAACGTTGCTTTAAATTTAGCAAAATAACTTACCGCTGTATTATGTTTGATTTTTCTTTTAGCTCGACCCACTGCAGGAGAGGATAAAAGATACTCAGAAAATTTTTCACAAAATCGTTCATTTAAAGATGAAAAAGGAAATATTACCCCAGCAAACTCTTTAAAATATACTAAAGACATTCGCCAATTATGATAGTTCGTGCCATCTTTTTTTTTAACCATTTCATCATAAAAATCCACAAAATTACTTTCATAGATTGAGTCAGATAAAAATTCATATTTTCTGTTTTGAATATCCAACTGTCTTTTTGCCCTAATATGCTCCGCTAATGCCAAGGTTTCTCTATTGTGTTCTTTTTCAAGTTCATTCTTAGCCTTAGAATAAATATAAATTTTCAAATAAAATCTTCTTTTCAACTTACCAGTATCAATAGCTATAATAGGTGGGTAAATATCTAGATACAACGTCTGTCTACCTTTACTGATCGTTTTTTTCCTCAATGTAACTTTACCCATCTTAATATTTTAATATATTAAAACTTTCTAATAATCTATCCACTTCTTTTTTTGAAACATATACAAATTTCCCTTTACTGATTTTATGTATATTATTTTTTTTCAATAAGTTATATAGTGTTGTAATAGAAATTCTGTAAATAGAACTGATATCACCCATATTATAATAATCTTCTAATTTAAATTTCTTTGTTTTTGTAAGATCGTTATTTTTTGGAGGAACCATAAAAACAGGATCTCTGAAAATATTTTCTATTTCTTTCCTATGTATTCTGATCTTTCTTTCTGAAAGATTTACAGCATATAACCTACCTGTATCAATCATTGAATAGACTGTTCTTGGTGAACTCTCCAATAATTCCGCAGCTTCTTTGACAGTCAAATAATTTTTTTTGTCAACATCAACTTTAGGTTCACCTTTTACTTTTTGAACCATTAAATTGTTGAATTGAATTTGGTCACTCTTTAATTTTTGCTTGTAAGCCAACCTATTACAAGGATGACTACAATATTTTGTAACGGTAGTTTTTGCAACAAACTCCTCTCCACAGTGTTGACAAATTCTTTTAATAATCATATTAGAACTCATTGATCTTATATTTAAAGTTAATTACAAATCACATTTTCTTGAATCTGGCGACTATAAGTGTCGTTAGATGTCATTTGATGTCGTTAAGTGTAATTAAGTGTAAATAGGTGTCGTTAAGCGCAATAAATTCCCCTTGAATTTTGGACAGGCCAATTTATCTTATTTGAGGAACAAATAGGGAACAAAAATAAACATAAAAAAGAATATTAAATCCAAACATGTCAAAACACACCACATAATAAACACTTAATTATTAAGGTTTTATACATGATTTCTTTGTTTTAGTTTGCGTATTTATTTACCGATACAGTATCTATAGAAGTCTTTATTGATGGTAGTTTACGTAGCGCAAGGTGTACAAAAGTGGTACAAGATTAAGGTGCTGTAACATCTTTTTCAAAAAGATCCCCTCTCAATTTTCGTCTTCGTAAAGCAGCATGAATAAAGGATTTTTAATTTTTTATTAAATTTAACATTGATAATTTCTAAACTTTTGTACGACGTAAGTACACCTTATTAGACATATCTTAATACTAATCAATTAAATACAAGATGTTAGCGGATTTTAATTATGTGTAAATATAAAAATATCAACATAATATTTCGCTATGTGATTTTTGTGCTTCATTGATAACACACTGATAAGCCTTAAAAAATTTTATACTAACTATAACTAAATTGCGATTACAATGTATTCGCAATTGGAAAATGTAGTAAAATTGGCGAATAATTCAATCTGCATTTTGGAAAAATCGCCACCGTACTCCGGTTCTAATTCCTCCAACTCCACACAAACCCCTGTAAATTATTGATTTACAGGGGTTTTTAATTTCGGGTACTAATTTAGGCGCCATTTTGGCTAACGATTAAAATGCTCATTACTTTATCAAATAAACATCATTTTTTAGAAATACTTATTTCTTAAAAAATAGAGGCTGTCCAAGAGGGTAGCCTCCTATTATAAAAAAATCAATCCCTCATCACCTTCCTCACCAGCTCCTCAATCACCCTACTCTTCTCCCGCTCCGTTTCCAACAATCGCTCATACAGCTTTCTGTTCTCCTCATAGGATTCCAACAGTTTGTCCAGTGGATTGAACGTAGGCTGATAATTCAATGAACTGGCGATCAACGTTGAATTATCGTTACTGGTATTGTTATAAGTATTAGCGATGATATTAAAGAGAGCATCCTCCGAAAAGTTCTTCAATGCTTCCAATGGAATTTCCAGAGCTTTGGCGATGGACTCCAGTTTGTGGTCTTCGAGTTCTTCGGCATTTTCCAGCAGGGATACTTTCTGCTGGCTGACACCTAGAAGGTCGGCCAGAGTTTCCTGTTTCATGCCGCGCATTTCCCTGATTCTTGCAATATTTCTCCCGATATGTTTCTGTACTGTAGCTGCCATGTGTTAATGATTTAAAACAAAGATATAAAATTATAAGATATTCTGCCAGTCCGGTTTTTCACATTTTCCGTTTTGTAATATACACCTGTCAGTGGTTCGCTACCCAGATTTCTATAGTCAACTTGCTGAAAAATTTCACCACCACATCACCAGAAACTGACGGATATGATGAACTCTTTTGCCGTAGGTACATTGTAATGCGTGTCTTCCTGAGCTAATTGCAAGCTGCTCAGGAGCACCTTATGATCATCAACCTCAGCAATTTCTTTCAGCAATAATTTAGCTAATACACTGCTTATGAAAAGAACAGACTCTTTGCCCCGAATATTGAACGATCATCAGCTTTATGAACTGCTGAAAAAAGGCAATCCGACATCTTTAGAACATATTCATTTACGCTACAAAAGACTTCTTTTCTGGCTCGGAAAGCAAATGCTTGAGGATGATTTTGTAGTGGAAACGCTTGTTCAGGATACCTTCCTCAAACTTTGGCTACACCGTGATTCCATTGAAACTCCCAATCATATTCTTGGCTTTTTACGGTTTGTTTTGAAGAGGGATTGTATATCGTATTTCAATGCTCCAAAAAATAAATTCACTCGATTAATTGCTTCCCTTGAACGTTTTGAGAATTATCAGGATTATCTTGCAGGTTACGATCCTCTGCATGATAAAGAGCATCTACTTAGCCAGGAATCCGATCAAAAAGATTTTGACGAAGTTAAAAAGGTTTTAAGCGTACTGAACCCCAAAAGAAAACACCTGATTGAACTTTGCCTTGAATATGGCTTTCAGTACAAAGCAATCGCAGAGGCAATGGGAAGCAGCGTGACAGGAATAAGCAATGAGGTGAGCAGAGCCATAGATGATCTTCGGAAAATTCTTAATAGAAGTTCTTTTGAAAAGCTAAAGGAGAGAACTTCAGATAAGGAAGAGCTGGCAGAAAAACTCAGCAGTCAACAACTCGAGATTATGAAAAGAAGGTTTGAACAGAAATCTTCTTTTTCGGTAATTGCCCGAGAACTCAAATTACCTGAAAAGGAAGTACATCGGGAATTTCTGTATGCCTATCAATATCTACAAAATCAAAACACTTCTGAAATACCTCTTTGAAATGGAAAAATCCACCATTACACTTACCCGAAAAATTCAGCTGCTGATCGATCTCCCTGCAAATGAAAAAAACGAGATGTGGGAAAAACTCTACCGGTATCAGAATCGCTGTTTCCGGGCGGCTAATTTAATTGCTTCCCATCTGTATGTCCAGGAAATGATCAAGGATTTCTTTTACCTCACAGAAGAAATCCAATACAAGCTGGCCGATGCAAGCAAAGATGAAATGGGAATGTTCACACGTTCGAAAACAAACACAACTGCTCGAATGGTATTTGACCGTTTCAAAGGAGAGATCCCCACCGATATTCTGGGAAGCTTGAACAATACGATTCAATCAACCTTTTCTAAAAATAAAGCCGACTACTGGCAGGGATCAAAATCACTACGAAACTTTAAAAAAGACATCCCAATTCCACTTCCGGTCAAATGCATCAGCAAAATGAAGTATGATTCTCAAAAAAAAGCGTTTTGCTTCAACATGTTTGCTATTCCTGTTAAAACGTATTTAGGTAAAGACTTCTCTGATAAGCGGCTAATAATGGAACGCCTCTTAAGAGAAGAGATAAAACTTTGCACATCGCAAATACAACTAAAAGCCGGGAAAATCTATTGGCTTGCAGTATTTGAATTTGAAAAGGAAGAGCACCTTTTAAAACCCGAAATAATCGCCGAAGCTTCCCTGTCTCTGGAACATCCTATAGTAGTAAAAGCCAACAATGTGCGAATCAATATTGGCTCGAAGGAGGAGTTTTTATACCGAAGGCTTGCGATCCAGGCAAGTCAAAAAAGGATTCAAACCGGCATCGCCTATGCCCGTTCCGGAAAAGGAGCCAAACGCAAACAAAAGGCACTTTATAAAACAGAAAATTTGGAGAGCCGGTATGTAAGCCATCGGCTTCATGTGTACAGTAGGAAGCTTATCGATTTCTGCATCCAGCAACAGGCAGGTACACTTATTCTTAAAAATCAGGAAGACAAGATAGGAATTGCAAAAGAACAGGAATTTGTGCTTCGTAACTGGAGTTATTATGAATTGCAGACCAAAATAAAATACAAGGCAGAAAAAGCTGGTATCGAATTGATCATTGGATAGCTGAAAAAAAATTACGAGGGTGCTTGTACACCCGTAGGGTGAGGTCATCAGCACTCACTAAATACTCTAGTAGTATATACAACGGCGTGGGTTCCTTTTTTTTGACTATTATATGGAACAGAAAATAAATCAGGGAAGAAACATAAAACGTTTTAGAGAAATGTTGGGGATAAAGCAGGAAGCTTTAGCTTTTGATCTAGGAGAGGATTGGAATCTGAAGAAAATTTCTTTACTGGAACAAAAGGAAGTGATTGAAAATCCCTTGCTACAAAGAATTTATGAGTATTAAGATTAAGAATTCCTGTAGAAGCTTTTCAGAATTTTGATAAAGAACAGGCGATTAATATTATTTCTAATACTTTTCATGATACTCAAGGATTGATAAATTATAGTCAACTTTCAACAATAATCCTATCGACAAATTGATTCAGTTACATGAAGAAAAAATAGCATCATATGATTATTATTTTCTGTATTTTCTACAACTGTCTTCTGATTGTTGTTGTTCTCTGCAACCTGTTCAGTCATTTCAGTACTTTGAGTATTTTCCTGATTACGGGATTTTCATTCGATTTTTCTAACTGTTCATTTATATAATCGGTTAAATAACATCGCCATAAACACTTTGAAAATCCATTTTCCCAACACAATCAACATAAGCCTCAAAAACTTCTAAATCATAGCCAGAAGAGCTTATTTGATCCATTATTTCGAATATCTCTTTAGATAGATAACATTCACTAATTAATCCAAGCTTTTCAAATAATTCGCAATGCTCATAATCTTGAAACATCAACTCTGGATCATCTTCATCATTATGAAGGTTATGCATTGCTTCTAATAGTTCATCATAATCTGAATAATCCGATAGATTGAGCCATTTACCATAGAGGCTTCCGTTATTGTACTTGTGATAAGTTCCTACATAGATACAAGCAGTATCAAGACAATTTGTTAAATTTGCCATGTTGATAAGTTTTAAGATGGTTTTAAAATTTATTGATATTGCCTATCGTGTTCGTAGCACTTTAGGCATTTTTATGTTGTACTGTAAAAATTTATATAGAAAAAAAAGAACATGAAACAGTTCTTTGACACATTAACAAACTCAATATTCATGCTAATTGACAGAGATTTTAACTTTAAAATTAAAGTTTTTAAAATATTTTTAAGCACAAACCGCAACAAACAAAAACTGTTATAAAAGCTAATAATAAAACATACAGTTTGAAGTCTGTCACTGGTAAAAAAGTGTAGGTGGAAAATAAAACTACATCAGCAAAAACTAATAATAACAAAACAACTGTACTAGAAAATGTTTGACAGTTGACAGGGGGCATACAAAAAAGTTCATCTGACACCACTCCACTTAACCTCAGTACCTTCTGCCTTTACACTCATAATAAATTTTGGTATAAAATTGTCACAAAGTCTTCTATAAGGAGATTTGATTTTTCTGAGATATTTTGGTGGGGTATTTTTGTAGACGGGGTTTACCGTTGTCTTTTTGCCCACACAATAATATACATTTGTTGTTCTTTCGACTATCTATTTTTTTAAATATTTAAAAAACTTCAAATCTTCCTGATTTTTCACTTCTTTAATTGAGCCATTATATAATAAAACCGTGCGTGTAGCAATATCTAAAATTTCTGTATAATTATGATCGGTTATTATTATCCCTTTATTTTTGGATTCTTTTACGATACAGTCTTTAAGCTCATTTATATGGATGGGATCAATATTTTTAAATGGCTCATCAAGCAATATATATTCTGCACTAGAATATATAATCAGTAATATTTCTATAATTCTTTTTTGTCCACCAGATAATTGATTTGGTTTACTATTTAGAAATGGCTTTAACAAGGGGTGATTTATCAAGAAAGCTAAATTTTCTTTATTACAAAAGCTGTGAATAATAGATTTGATTTTAATATGAGAAGGAAGAAAATTAAATTGAGGAAGATATTTTATAACACCATTATTGTCAAAGGTATTTTTGATAAGTTTTTCATTAACCTTAATATATTTTTGATCAGCAGAAACTGAGCCAAAAATGATTTTTAATAATGTAGATTTTCCCATACCATTAGAACCTAACAACCCTATAATTTCACCCTTGCTACATGATAGAAAAATATCATGCAATATGGTTTTGTTACCGAAAGTTTTTATTATACTATCTATTTTCATAAGAATGAATATTAAGTCAAAAATAGAATAGCCAGTAGACTGTTAATTCCTAAAGTAATTGTCCAAAGAAATATTTTGTTAAATCCTAAATTATAATAAAAATAATATTCATTGGGATAGATCAATTCATAAATAATATAGTGAATTAATATTGAAAATAGGGAGTAAGAAAGAGCAATGTTTTTAAAGGAAAATCCAAATATAAAACTTACTGCAATGGAAATGCAAAAAGTTGGGATTAGAATTTTACAATAAAAAACTAAATAGCAATTGATCTTATTTAACATACCTTTTAGTCATTATCTTTACAAAATAACAAAATATATTTGGTCAATAAAGAAAAAGTTATATTTTTGTTATATATAAGACAAAATTTTATAATTTATGAAAAAGAAGAAAGTTTTAAAGTTTTCAAAAGAAACAGTAACAAAATTAGACAAAAATTCTCAAAAACTTATTAATGGGGGTAAGTTAATTATGACTGGCGGATGTACAGATGGATGTGGTCCACTTACAAAAACTCATTGGAATTGTACAGAAGCTACTTGTACTGATGATTGCGATTCTGCAATTAATTGTGCTCCTACATCTAAATCATTAGATGGGCTTACTTGTACTTATTATGGATAAAATAAGTTATTTAAAATAACAAGTTATTACTAAACAAAAAATTATTAGGAGGCTGCTTTTATCAGCCTCTTTTTAATTGAATAAATTTTTTAGAGCATGTCATTAATTATTTCGAATAATAAGCAGAAAGAAATAGAAAATTTATTATCATTCATAGCCGAAGGAATAGTAAGTAAAAATAACAATCCAAATCTGGGCTTACTATCAGGAGCAATGGGAGAGACATTATTTTTATATGAATACTCACAAATAAACATTCACTATAAAAAATATGTTTCTAAAAATATTGATTACATATTTGAATCTATTGAAAACGGGAATGTTCATCACACATATTGTAATGGATTACCAGGCATTTGTTTAGGGATTGATTATATTGAATCAAAAAGAGATAAGGATTAT
This sequence comes from Chryseobacterium sp. ISL-6, assembly GCF_018613715.1. Lineage (GTDB taxonomy): Bacteria > Bacteroidota > Bacteroidia > Flavobacteriales > Weeksellaceae > Chryseobacterium > Chryseobacterium paludis. The sequence goes on from NZ_JAGGPT010000004.1 coordinate 49,396, forward strand.
AAAAATTTTGATTTTGTAGATGATCAGATTGATGAATGGCTTATTGAACAATTCAATGTTTGTATTGAAGACGGTAATTACGACTTCCTACACGGAGCAATTGGAATAGGAATTTATTTTTTACAAAAATTTAAAAAAGGAGATATCAAATCGAAAAAAATCTTAAATATTTTACTAAAATTCCTATACGATTCTGCAATAAAAGAAAATGGTATTATAAAGTGGAAAAATCATAATAATATTGTGAATATATCTTTATCTCATGGCATGACAAGCATAGTACTTTTTTTATTAGAGCTATCTAAGCTAAATATTAAATTTGATTATGATATTGAGCAACTTGTCAAAGGGGCAATAAGTTTTATTTTAGCACAAGAAATTGATCTAAAAACATATAATTCCTTTTATCCTTTTACATCTATTGAACAGCAAAAAGATAAAATACACGGAAGTAGACTATCTTGGTGCTATGGTGATCTTGGTATTGCAATAATGCTCAGAAAATCTTCAGAAATTTTTAATCAAACTGCATGGGAAGAAAAATCCAGAGAAATATTAGAATTTTCAACAACAAGAAAGAATAGCAAAGAAACTACAATTGTAGATGCAGGAATATGTCATGGCAGTTCTGGAGTGGCATTAATTTTTTACAACGAGTATTTAAAAACCAATAACGAGCATTATGCAAAAACTGCTCAATTTTGGCTTGATAGAACGCTAGAATATTACAAAGAAGATCCTGAGCATTTTTCAAAAGTTTGTTACGATACCATCACAGGAAATTATATGGCTAATCCAAGTATTCTTGACGGTACTTCTGGAGTGGGATTAGTTTTGTTATCATTTATAACGAACCAGCTTGATTGGTCAAAATTTTTAACTATTTAAACATGAAAAAAAAATATTCTGTATCGGATAATTTTATAATAAGATACCCTTTTTTTTCTTTCACATACAACAATGGGTGGGAGCTTGATGATATTTATAATTGTAATGAATTTCATTCTCCTTTATATATAGCCTCTCCTGTACTTTTAGATGAATTTAAAAAGCTTAAAGGCGGAAAGATCAAAGATGTAAAATCAATAGATAAAATAAACATTTCCTTATATAAATACTGGAGCAGAATAAAGTCCAGACCTACTCCTTTTGGTTTATTTTCGGGGGTTTCTTTAGGTGAAATTAATGACCATAATGATCTTATTTTCAGTGAAAATTCTATCTCAAAAATTAGAATGGATATGAAATATTTATTTGATGCTTTTACACATCTTAAAGAAATTCCTGAAATAAAAAGAAAAACACTTTTTTATCCTAATGACAGTATTTATTCATTTGATGGTAAATATCGTTTTGTAGAAAAAAAATATTTTAAAGATTCTATTAAATATGAAATATCTGCTACTGATAAAACCTCATCTTTAAAAAAGATTTTATCAGTAGCTAAAAATGGTGTAAACTTCAAGGAAATTATTGATCTTCTTGTGTCAGAAGGATATGATGAGGATGAAGATTTATATGAATATATTCATAATATAATTGATTCTCAAGTCTTAATTAGTGAGCTTGAACCTGCATTAATTGGGGAAGATTATTTGGAAAAAATTATTAAAACTTTTGAAAAAAGAAATATAGATCATGATATTTTTATTAAGCTACAAAATTTAAAAAATAAATTAGATCACTTGAATAAACGAAATACTGTTATAGAAATTGAGGATCTTTTACAAATAAATGAGATTGTTAAAAATATCGATATTCCTTTTGACAGTAAATATCTCATTCAAATCGATTCTACAAAGCAGCTACAATCCTCATATATAAATAAAGAATATACGGATGAGCTAATAAATGCTATATCTTTTTTATCAAAAATAGGATTAATAAAGAATGAAAATGAAGATTTGGAAAGCTTTAAATCTACTTATCAGGAAAAGTATGAAAGTGAAGAAATATCTTTACTACAAGCACTTGATCCAGAAATTGGAATTGGTTATCCTGTTAGTAAGAATGTAGGAAAGGAATATAGCAATTCATTAATAAAGAATTTCCGCCTTGTTAATAACAGTATTAAAAAAGGGCAAAAAAAATGGGATCAGGTACAAGATATTTTATTGGAAAAAATTATTGAGTCAAAGGAAAATAAAAATGATGAAGTCGTAATTTCCGAAAAGGACTTCCCATTCTTTGACATGATTACAACAAATATGCCTTCCGTCATTTACTCTATATTTGAAGTGATAAATGACCAACAAAAGAACGCATCAATTTATGTAAAATTTGTAGGCAATGGATCAGGTGCAAAATTAATGAGCCGATTTTCAAGGCTTGATAAAAACATTGAAGAGTTTGTAAAAAAATTAATCAAAATAGAACAAAGTAAAAGCAATTTTGAACTTGTAGAATTATCACATTTATCGGAATCCCCGAGAGTTGGAAACATTTCGATAAGACCAAAGCTTACTGAATATGAGATCACATGCCTGTCTAGGTCTAATTTAGATCAAAAATTTGTTATTCCTTTATCTGATATTATGGTATCAATTAAAAGAAATAAAATCATTCTAAAATCTAAGAAATTAAAAAAAGAAATTTTTCCAATTCTTACTACAGCTCATAATTTTAGAGATTCTCCTTTTCCTGTATATAGATTTTTATGTGATATACAGTATCAAAACCTTCTTTTTAATGGATTAATGTTAAACCTTAACTTTAATCTGAATTATATACCGAGAATAAGATATAAAAATACAATCTTGCGATTAGCAAGTTGGGAAGCTGCAAAAAATGAGCTTACAAACATATTTGAAAATGAGTTAGATGATATTTCAAAAATGGAAAACATTTCAACATGGATTGGAAATAGAAAAATACCACAATATGTTTTGATTTCAGAAGATGATAATGAAATGTTTATTGACTTTAACAATATAAATAGTGTTAATGTATTTTTATCTCTATTAAAGAAGAAAAACAAACTTAAATTAGTCGAATTTTTATTTAATGAAAAAACAGCTATTATAAAAGATAGTTTTGGAAATTCCTACCGAAATCAAATAATTATACCTTTGTTTAAAAATGATGAAGAATAGAAAATATGCACCTGGATCAGAATGGCTTTATTTTAAAATTTATACGGGTTTTAAAACAGCAGACAAACTATTATTGAACAAAATTTATCCTTTAATTACAGATTTAAAACGAAGAGAATATATCAAGCAATTCTTTTTTATAAGATATTCAGATCCTCACTATCATTTAAGAGTTAGATTACACATTGCTGATCAAAAATTTTTGGGAGAAATAATGGTATTATTTAATAAAACATTCTCTAATTTGCTAAATAACAACATTATATGGAAAATTCAAATTGATACATATAATCAGGAAATTGAAAGATATAATATTCATTTAATTGATCACATTGAGAATTTTTTCCATATAGATAGTGAATATATTATAAAAATTTTAAAAACTGTACATACTAAATATAATAATGACGAGGATGTAAAATGGGTTATTTGTTTAAAGCTCATAGACAGCACTTTAGATTTATTTTGCTCGGAGGAGGAAAATAAGCTAACTATAATCAGTGCCATGAGCGATTCTTTTAAAGATGAGTTTGGGTTTAATATGTATAATTCTAAACAATTTAATGAAAAATACCGAACAAATAAAGCCAAAATAGAAGCCATAGTATCTGGTGTAGATATTATTGAAGAATATAGTTATGAGAGTTTGTATAATATTTGCAAAAAAAGGTATAGAGATTTAACATTGACTACATCATCAATTAAGGAGATACAATTAAAAAAACAACTATCTCAGGATATTGTAATTGATCTTATTCACATGATGATCAATAGATTGATTCCTGCCGAGAATAGACTGCATGAGTTGATATTATACGATTTTGTAAAAAGATACTACAGTAGCATTATAGCAAGAAAGAATAACAAGAAACAGATAAAAAAAGCATAAATTGATGATTTCAAAAAAACATGTATTTTGGGATTATTTTATTCTTAGCGCACGATTTTTAATAGGTTTTATATTTATTAGTTACGGATATAGTAAATTAATAAATAATCAATTCGGTCTAAGTGCAATAGAAATGTCAAAACCCCTTAAAGAAACGAGCCTCTTTAGACTGTCTTGGTATTTATTTGATCAACAGCCATTCAAGGGCTTTATAGGCATTTCTCAAATGGTCTGTGGTTTATTGATTATATATAATAGAACTTTAATTTTAGGAGCTTTTATATTCTTACCTATAGCTATAAATATTCTTGTTATTGATCTTACTATTATGCCTTCTCCTATGTCAAGGATCTTTGCATTCAGGTTTTCTTTTTATATTATTTTGGATTTATTAATTCTGTACCACTATAAGGAGAAAATATTGATTATCTGCCAGGCAATGATGGATAAAGTGAATACAAGATATAAATTTTCTGTGTGGTGGTACCTTTTGTTACCTATATCAGCAATTATTTTGGAAATAATAGGGGCATTACCAAGTGGTATAATAAATGTAATTAAAGACCCTAATTCTATAAAAGAGACATTTGTTATAATAAATAAATTAGTAAAAAGTATATTTTAACTTTTAATGAACTAAAAATCTTTTCCTTTTTATAAAGAAACAGGTGCTTGACAAAATTATAGATGGTCTTGCTATGGACTGCGGGAAGATCCGGATAACGCTCCATAAGACGATCTTCGATCTGGGTGGCAGATAGATAAGGTTGATGTTCTAGACTCTCTTTTACGTAATTGTAATAAACGGAAAGTTTCTCGGGTTGATTTCTAGGCCGTGAGATCCAGTCATGAAACCTTTTTCTGAAAGCGAAAGGTACTTACGCACTGTAGCACGATCTAAACCCGTTTCAACATGAATCTGACTAATGTTTAGGCCTGATCCTTTTAATTCTTTAACTTTGTACCACATAAAAAACTCTGTTTTTATTATTAGGTCGTATTTGATTTTGTTTCACACCAAAAGATCCGGCCTTTTTTTTATTCTAGCTAATTCTGTGATGATTTACTTTTGCTAAAATTTGTTGATACAAAGTTGCTGATTACAATACAATTAATTCATCTCAAAGAGATGTTTTTTATTATGTTAAGTGGCTTATTTAGTGTGGGAAGTCTTCACTTCTTTTTTCAGATTATCAGTTTTATTTTACAGTTCTGTAATCTGCTTTGTTTTTGCTTCCAGTTCTGCTTTATTCTTCAAAATCTGGTTGTTTTTGTTGTTGTCCTCTGTTGGAATGTGGGAAAATCAGATGTTTTGGTGTGGCTGATTTTTCCACATTTCAATAGAGCGGTCTATGAAAAGGGCATGTTATTTAATTCGTTGAAAAATAGAACTGATTATTATTCGTTCTTTTTTGCTTCAAACCCATCCTTAAACCTCAAAAAATCCTCTGCTTTTTTAGGATTATTTTTAATCCAAATTTGCATTACTTTGGTATTTTCTTGCAGTATTTTTATCTCATCTTCATCGTAGATTTTTTTTCCTTCATCAGCAATTTCATTTAAAATATCTTGGCGCAGTTCACTTTTGGCTTTGATACTTTCTTTGTACCATTTGGTTGCAAAGTTGATGGAAATAATCAGAATTAAAGTGGCCAAAATAAATATCGCAATTCCTGCCTTAATGAACTTTACTGTTGTTTTTAATTGTCTTTTAAAATCCTCTAAATGACCTAGCGTTTCTTGTGAAAAAAAGGTCTCAAATTTAGTTGGAATCATCATTGCAAACTCCTCTCTTTTTAATTGTTCTGTCTTAGAAAATTCTTTTATTTCGTCATAAATTTTGTTTTCGTTTTTGATGTAAAATTGTACTCTATCAATGATTGTATATAAATATTCAACAACGCCTTTAATTTCAGCATTAGATTTCATATTCTTCTCATTTGAAGTAATATTTCTTTCATTTGATTTTATTACATTTTCTAAAAGTTCCATTCCGCTAATTTTAGATTCATCGTTTTGTTTTTGATTTTCCATTTTCTTTGATTTTTAAATTGTTACTATTTATCTTGATTTTCTTTTCTTTTTCCAGATTTCATCATCGTTTTGAGCCACATAGCTTGGCTTTAATAAGCCTTCTAATAGTTCACCTGCTATTTCTATTACGCTTTCATTTTTTGCAGATTTTGAAGGAATAGCGTTGTTGTTAATATTTTTCGTTACTTCATTTCCTATCATTAATTTTACTAGATCTTCAAAATCAGAATCGATTGCCGAAAGAGAAAAACCAACATTTTTCTGGAAAAAGAAGCCGTTTTTTTGTTGATTTAATGGTGTTCTATCAACTTTATTAATCCAAACATCTTGAATTTCATTTTTTTGATTGGCTTTAAATTCTCCATCATATTGAATCTTTACAGAATATCCTTTCTGTTCAATATAATCCCGAAATCCTTTCAAATTTGCGGAGGTTCTTTTGGCTTCACGAACTGCATTTTTTACTTCAAACAGAGATTTTATTTCAGAAGTTTTTAATTGATTGGAGATTTCAGATAATTTGTAACCTGCTTTATAAATCCTTTCTGTTTGATGATTTTTGTCCTTTTCCATCACAATTCGCATCCCCGAAATACCCTCCCTGACATTTGAAGACAATTGAACTTCAAAACCTCTTTCTTTCATTTTTAAAATAAGAGAATCAAAATTATCTACGGCTTTCAGGGCTTCTGTAAGGTTTTTCAGCATTTCTTCCTTTTTTCGAATTCCTATTTCAACATCGGTTAATAAGCCTTTTTCTTTACAGACTTCTCGAACGGCTTCTCCAAATCTTCTTCCGATGTCGTGTGATTTTACTGTACATTTCCCCGAAATATCAATCCTGTTCACGATAAAATGAATGTGTTTTTGTTTGGTGCTATTATGAATATCCAATCGAAATTGGTTGTTTGCTGTTACGCCAATTTTATCTAAAGCTTTGATTGCAATTTCTGTAAATTCTTCATCCTTTAAATTTATGCCGATTTCGTCCGGTTGAGAAATGTAGCCTGTTAAAGCCCATTTTTTCACTTTAGGATTTCGGTCGGCTACGATTTTCATTTCCTGAAATTGACCTTCCGCAGTGTAACTCAAAAGATAATTTGAAGACACCATTTCTGCTGTTCCTTTATCATTTCCATTATATTCCAAAGCGATTTTTGTAATGGTTCTTGTGGTGGCAGAATTATTCATCTTTCCGAGTTTTTGAATATAAATATTGATGAATTAATTCGATTAGATTTTCAATTCTCATTAAAATTTCTTTCTTATTTTCAAAAACATTCCATTCCCGATTTCGCAAAAGATTGGTTATTTTTTTGAAGTGAGTTCCATATTGAAGTAAGATTTCATCGGTTTGGAATTCATTGATTTTGAGTTCTTTTTCAAACAGAATATTCCGAATATAAGTTGATAGTTTTAACGGGTGTTTTTCCTGTTTTTGAATCAGAATTTCATATTCAGAATTGGTCATTCTTATTGAAATCACTTTATCTAGTTTTTTATTTTCCTTGGTCTTCAAGCCACCTTTCCGACCTAATTCCTGAAAATATTTTTTTCTCTTTTCCTGAGCAATCTTTGCTTCATTTTCTTTAGTGGCTTGGTGTATGAATTCTTGTAAAAAGTCTTTTTCCATTGTGTTTATTTTAGTGTATTTCAAAACATTTCTGACGATAGGAAGAAATCAAAAATCCCAATTTTATAATCAGCGGACACGCTTATTGTAAACTTTGGGTACTTTTTGCACTAACTACCCACCATACTTTACCTGTGTATATTTTACTCGCCTTCGCCTGTATCTAACTTGTCTTTCATTGGATGGACTTTTGTGAATCATCCAATCATTTAAGTCTTTGAAATCTGAATACAAAATCCTGCAATCTTCTGCGTTTTTATTTTCATTTCTAATCATTTCAACGGTACGGTTTCCAGCATCGTCATTGTCAAAATACAGCTCAATATTTTTATAGTTTTCGAGTGTACTTTTTATGCTGGAAATCATCGCAACCGAATTCATAATGATATAATCGGTAGGTCTTTTTTCTAAAAAGCTTTCTACATTTTTAAAGGAAAGAAAATCGAAAAAACCCTCGAAAATCCGAAGCGAATCAGAACCGTTTTTGATGGTTGATATATCCTTTTTACCAAGGCAGATTTTTGAATATTTGTTGCGAATTTCATAACCGCTTGAATCATTTTTAAAACCAATTCCGAAATAGTTTTTATCATTCATTCGGTAATGAATTTCTTTTAAAAATTGAGTTTGATTTTCAACTTTTCTTTCATTCAAATATTGCAAAAGAGCAGGGTGCTGAACATTTCTTATTTCAATTATCTCATAAGTTTTTGGAAGATTCTCAAATTTCTGATAGGAAATATTTTGATTTTGAAAAGAAGAAAAACTCTGCTTCTCTGCCCATTCCAAAACTTCACTTACTGAAGCATTCAGATATTTCTTTATAAAGTCGGTATTGTTTCCGCCAATACCTTCTGAATGAAGATACCAAGCGTTTAGTCTTTTATCCAATTTAAAAGAGGCTTGGGATTCGTTGGCAAAGGGACTCAGATACCAAGCTTCTTTTTCATTTTGTTTCGTGGGAAGGTGTCCGAGAGAAAGGAGGACTTCTTCCAGAGGTATACTGTTAAATTGTTTGCAGTTCATATTGATATAATTATGTGATTGTTGATTTATACTTTTATACAATTATGTGTTTTGATTTTTTATAACCTTATATTATAATTTCTTGGTTACATTGATTTTGTCATACATATAATGGTTTGTGTGTACGGGTTTTCAATCTGGAAAATTTTTGATGAATTGATGAGAGAATAATATATCTTTTTGTAATACAGAAAGTTACTTCCTCATCAAACCCTCATCATCTCATCAAAGTTGTTTTTTTTTGCTCATCAGTTCCTCATCAAAATTCAGGGTTTTAAAATTTGATGAGGCTTTTGATGAGATATAATCCATTGATTTTCTTTTCATTATCAATTAATTCATCATTTCATCAAATTTTTGGAGAATAAAATTCTTTTCTACTATAAAATACCTTCCGGTTTTATTCTGCTGGTAGAAGCTTCCACTATAATCAATATCATATTTGATATAGGCTAATGAATTACTTTGTGGTTCTAATTTCCAGTTTTCTTTCAGAAGCTTTCTGATATCGTTAACCGTCCAGTACAGGTTCCTGAACATTTTACCCAGCATATTGAAAATATCCTGTGGAATGAATTGTATTTCTTTATCTTCCGTACTCTCAAAAAATTCGTACAGAAGTTCAATGATTTTGGATTCCAGCTTGTTGTTATTTTTCCAGACGAGTTTTTCAAGGGCTTTGGTTCTGATCTGAGAATCTGTAAACCACATTCTTGTTTTATTATGGCTGTGAAATGGGCGTTCAATCAGATAGCGCAGGAAGTAGGAAATTTCTTTGTTTAGATTTTGTAGGAACTCGATATTTTCACTCTGAATGGATTTTACTTTGATGATCCAGAAACGGATTTCGTTTTCATCAATCTGAATGAAATTGTCTTCATTATTGGAACATAAAATGAATTTTCCAAAGAATTCTATTTCTTCCCTGTCTTTTCCTTTGGCTTCTTTCTTATCTTTATTGGTGGTGGAAAGATATTTTAGTCGTTCGGTAATTTCCTTTTTATCAAAGAATACTTCATCAATAGCAACAAGGAGCATGGAAGCCCAGTCTGAATTAAATTGACTGCTGAAGGAATCTCCTTTAATATAGGTCATATTAAGCCCGAAAATTGCTTTGAGCCATTTAATGAATGTGGACTTTCCGGTGGCTCTTTCTTTACTGACGAGACAGAGGATCGGAAGCATTTGCACAGGATATTGAAGCAGGATTTTGATATAGTCTAACCCTAATTCCAACTGTTCACCAAAAATATGTTCCATAAACATAAGGGAAAACGGAATTTTCTCTTTAAGTGAAACAGAATTGATATTTTCTTTAATAGGTTGGAAAGGAATTTCATTATAAACATTGTAAAAACCTGCAATAATCTGTTGATACTCCAAATGGGACGGTATACAGCAGAATCCGTCATATTTTGGGACTTTTGAAACGTAGATTTTTCCGTAATCGCTGATAATCGTTTCACGATTCCAGCGTACCAATATTGAAATCTTATCTCCAGAGATAAGTGGTTTTTCAATCGTTTTATAATACGTTGTTCCTACTCTTAGATAAGGAATTTTTTCGCTCATTTTTAAAGGTTTAAATCCGTACAGGAAATACGGAACGTTAAACAATAGGGTTTCAGATAAACAATTGGAACTGTTTACCTTTTGTATTTAAGTGATTTCACCTCATGTAAAGCGTTCATCAAGTCTAAATGATTGACTCGGTAGAACCGCCCTATTTGTTCAGCTTTGATATTGCCTTTTAAAATGTGGGAGCGTACGGTCTGGTAATCAAGCTTTAGAATTTCTGAGCATTCCTTGATAGAATAAAATTTCTTTTTTAGCTCAATTTCAGGTTCTTTTTTTAGGGAATGAACTAAGTCTTTTATTTCTCCTAGTTCGTCAAGAATGGTTTGAAATGGGTTGGTTGTCTGCATAATTTGTAGTATTTAAATTTGCAGGCAAAAGTGTGTGATTGGAATGATTAATAGTGCAATTTTACTCAATTGCGTAAAGTTTAATGCTTGATACTAAATAGGTTAGATAATTCTTGATAGATACTTTCTTCAAAATCAGTGGTTTTAACAAGAATAGCTCTTGAAAATGTTCCTTTGTCAAAATTGGTATTATATTCATTTTCCATTGCTTCAATAATTGTAGTGTCTTGAAAATCGGGATTAATGATAAGGTTGTCTTTCAAGAATCGGTGGATTCTGATGAAGGAAGATTTTTGATCTACGAGTAAATTGTGATTTTCATCGATGAATTTTTTGTCTTTCAAGAAAGCAATAAATATTTTTGAGCTGTCATTGCCGATCATAATATCAGATAATCGAATCTCCCTTTTTGTTTTGCTTTCTAAAGCAAAATATAGAAAAAGGGTAGTTTCAGCACCAGTGAGAAAATTCCCCTGTAACTTCATCAGGTTGCTTGAGTTAAAGTGTTTTGTCGATTCTTTCCTGTATTGATCTAAACAATACTGAATCTTCTCCTCAAAATTATGATTTCTGGAAGCATCGATGTCTTTGAAGTGAAAACTGAAAAAATTATCCAATTTTTCGTATCGGATCAGAAATTCATTTTTCATCTTTTCGGTAAGAATGATTTTGCCAGCTTTCTGTTGAGCTCGTTCAATTCTTTTAGACAGCATCTTTTGAATTCTTTCTCGTTTGACAGCCCAATAATAGATCATCATAGGATAGCCTATAATCTCTTCCCAGAAATTCCAACGTCCATAAAGTTTCTGTTTATCCATAATTTCAATGATTATTGATTCAATATGCTATTTTCTCAAAGCATTAATTTCCCAATTATCTTTCCATTTTTTGAATTCTGACGGTCTAATTCTGTATCTGGCAAAATTTCCCTCGTGTAATCCCATTAATTCGGTTTCAACAGTTTCTATAAATTTTAATTGATCGTCTTGGGGAATATTTTCCGCATCTGTTTTGATTATAAGAATAGCTTGGTCTTTCTGTAGAGCTTGTGATACTACTTTTACAATTGTATCTCTCATTTCTTCTCTATATTTAAGACGGAAGGTATCTGGTTCGCCTAATGACTGACGGATGGCTGAATAACGCAAAGAGGATCTTTCATATGCCCAGATAAAAACATCTTTGAGTAGATCTATGCGATTCAGCTCATATATCCCCAACATACCCTTTATATAATAATCTTCCGGCACATCGATAAACGAAAGGGGAGATAGATTTTTTTGATTAAATGGGATGTTTGCCGCAAGACGTGAAACTCTTTTATTTACGTCATCAAATGGTTGCAAATACGGAAAATGTACTAATACAAAAAAGGCTTGCTCGAAAGTATTTTCAATTTGATTTGCTTTGTCAAGAATTAAATCGAAATATTCAGAGATCAATTGAGGAATTCCTAATGGAGTAAAAACGGAATTTGTGATACCAACCCCGAACGTTCTCAACCTACCTGATGCCGAAGGATCAGGTAGCAAGTTATTAGATAGAAGTGCGTGTAAATTTAGAATAGTGTATCTGTTAAACCCTATTTCATCGGACATATCAACAAGAAACTCAATAGCATCTTTGTGATTCAATATCATTTGAGTTTCCTTAGCAGATTTGTCATCAGCAGGTTTACCATCGTGAATTAATAATTCTGTATCTAAAAGTGAATAGGTATTTCCTTCCAATCGACTAGAATTCCAAGACAGATCAATCATCAATCTATTCAAGATCTGCCTTGCATAAGTGCCCGCTGGCTGATCATCCCCTTGAGTCGTTCCAATTATAGCAAGTTTATCTTTTTCTTCTGCTGATAAATAGCTATCAATATTAGGGCGGTAGTTATCTAAAAATTCCCTGTTGTATCCAACTGGAATTCTTTGATTTTCAGGACGGGAAACAAGATATAAAATCTGCTTTCCTTCTAAAGATAAGGGAATCAAATCTACAGAAGCACTTTTCTTATCAGCCTTTTCTATAGAGAAATATCGTATTGAACGGGCATCACCTTTTGTAAGCAAAAGATGATTTTCTTTCAACTCCTTAAGTCGTCGTTGAAGTGTACGTCTTTCAATAGGAAAATTTAGATGGTCTTCAATTTGTTCAATAGAAAGCCCTTCCTGCGTTAATATTTGTAAAATTGCGTCAATTTGCTGGTGTCTTGTCATACTGGTCAAACTTATGCGTATAAAATTACTATAAAATTGTCGCAATAACAAAAATTGCGACAAAAAATGTCGCTAAAACACTATTGCGACAAAATCATGTCGCAATATAAAAGTTTATAGCTTCTACTTAAAGACCTCATTCATATAATTTACCTTGTCCTCCTCACTTGGTCTATAATAAGCATTAAATACTTCTAAACTTGTATGCCCTGTGTAGCTCATAATTATTTTGTCAGGAACTCTTTTGTTCTTCATTATTGTAATAAAACTTCTTCTTGCGGTATGGGATGAAATTCTTTCCCAAAATTCAGACTTTACGTCTACTAATTCATCACCGTATTTCATAGTCTTCTTTATCTCATCAGTAAATTTCAGTTCTTTAAATACTTCTTTAATGTATTCGTTCATTTTCTGATTCGTAATACTTGGTAAATTATAGTCATACTTCTCAAGAATCGATCTAGAAATACTGTTTAAAGGAATTGCTAAGTTTTTGGACTTACTTTTCATATCAATCACACGAATAAAATCTCCCTCGATATCACTCTTTGAGATTGTACTATAATTACCGAATCTCATTCCGGTAGTACAACCAAAAACAAACAAGTCACGAACTTTTTCCAATCTCTTATTTTTTTCGAAATCGTGATTGTAGATAATTTCCACCTGCTCATAATTCAAAGCAATTTCATCAGTTCTAAATTTTGGCGGTTTTTTAAAACCTATAAAATCATTATTGTAACTGTATTTTTTGTTTAATGACCAAAGCAAAAATGTTTTTAAAAGACCTACATTTCTATGAACAGTATTTGCGGAATGACCTCTATCTTCAATACAAAATTTTAAAAATTTATTGAATGTATTATCATTGAATTTACCAAGTGCTAATTTAATACTTGCTTTAGATGCAAAATCTTCCAACAATGTTTTATTGCATTTATAGCGTTTAAGTGTTGAATTAGATATTGAATTCCCAGAATAATCATTTTCTTTCTCCTCAATAAATTCATCATAGATCCTGAAGAAATCATTTTTTGATTTTGCTTTTTTAAATTCTTCATCAAATCTCTGACGTATGTATGTCTTCAAAATAAAA
>NZ_JAGGPT010000005.1 GCF_018613715.1 Chryseobacterium sp. ISL-6
CATCTCTTACAATAAAAGGAATGACCGTTAAGTTTACCGTAATAGTTTCACAGTCAATGAATTCTGGTGCATTTCCGCAGAATGTATATACAATGACATCAGGTCCTAAATAACCAGATGTGGGATTGTAGGTAATAACACCTGTAGAAGCGTTTATGGTAGCTGTTCCATGAGTTGGTGCTGTTAAAATTGAAACCGTACTTGGAACAGGAGTTTGTGTTGAACTTGAAAAAGCAGGTGTGATTACTTTAGTAGCACAAGCATTTACATTAATTGTTGTATTCTTAACACAATTGAAAACTTTATATACTGGTGTTGTTACAGTAGGGCATGTTCCCATTCCTACATTTACAGTATAATTTCCTGGTTGTGTAGGCGTGTAAGTATTGGTTGTAGCACCAGGAATAGCAACTCCATTTAGATACCATTGGTAGGTTTCATATCCATCATCAACTTCCAATACAATACCTGGTATACACTCTCCTGTTTTTTTAGCAATGACAGGAATGGATGAAAATCCGGCAAAGTATCCTCCATATCCTGCAGTATTGAAACCACCATTTACCCCTGCTGTTACAGCTTTGGTAGAAGTAATGGATAAATTTCCTGCAATTCCCTCAATGGCATAGGTTTGCCATTGGGTATTTCCGGTTAAAGGATAAGGGCCTTGCGCCGCTGTGGGTGGTGCTCCATTTACTAAAACAGTTGCACCAGTCTCCGTTAAAATATTTAATTTAAGACCTATAGTATTTGTTGAAATAGTAGGCATTTCGTTAATCTTACCGATTTCGTCAATTTTTCTGGGTAGAAAACAGTTTAAAGGTGGGATATAATTAAATCCACAGGTTGCATTACTGCTTCCAACTGCTACGAATTGATATAAATATACTTTTTTAGAAGTAGAAATAAACATATTAGAATGTGTTCCGGCGCCAGTTTGTGTTACATAATTGGTTTCATTAATTCTGTACCATTGTCCCGCATTTATTGATGCTGCTGCTGTAGTGGAACCATTTAGGAATATATCTGTGTTGTCTTCTACTGCGATAATAATCCCGCCTTCCATGTTTTCACTTGGAGCAGTTGATCTGGTTTTAACCATAGCAAATGTATTACCAAGTCTTTCTACCGGAACAGATTGATCGAGAACAGGATCTGAGCCTCCCGGGCTTCCCATTCCAAAGTTCCCATTACAGCTTCCATTGGTAAGGGAAATAGGTTTGTCTGCTACTACTTTAGCTCCAATAAATCCTGTTAGGTTTGCATTTACTCCACCATCACCAGCAAATAAGAATGATTGTCCTTTATTTAAAGTAAAAGTATGAGAATTCCCGGCAGGTGTTCCTCCAAAAAAGGTTACACCTATGCCATTCCATGTTACCGTAACAGTTGTATTATCTTCTGTAGCAAGAATTCCTGCTGTAAAATTATAGAGTGTGTTGGTCGAAGTGTTTGGGCTGGTTGCCACAAAAAACTCTTTACCAATACCAGCTTTTCCTTTACTTGTAATAATTTCTCCATGGGCACTCTGTGCCATTCTTAAACTGCAATAATAAGGTTTGTCTCCCTTAAGATACAGACCTTTATTAATGACTTTAAAACCATCAGCAGGAGTGCTGGCGGAAATTATATCATTATCAGTAATAGTATAAACCTTTGGATCACCTTTGCTAATTGTAAGTGTAGTAACTAAGGCATTATCACTGAAAATTTGCACATCAAAAGGAGTTACTGAATCTGTGGAAAGGTACAAGGCATTAGTATACTCGCCAACATTGGAATTGGCATAAAAAGGTGCTATCCAATGTTCTGTATCTCTTTGTGCAAAGACTGTATTAACTGTAAAAAAAACCAATACTAAACTGAGTAGAAATCTTTTCATAAACTTGGGAATTAGGATTTCTACAAATTTAAAATAATATTTGATATATTATTAATAAATAATAAGTGAAAGTGAAAAAATATTCTTGATTCTTTATTAAAATCTATATAGAATAGAAAACTTGTAATTTTATTGAGTCTTTTTCGTAGTATATAGCTTGATGAAGGATACTCACTTTTAAATTCAAATATAATTTTGATTGAATTTCTAGATTTTTCTACCACTAATAAAAAATCCCGATGAAACTTCATCGGGATTTTTATGTTTCTTTTAAAAGATTCGATTAGCTTAAGCTTACTCTTACAAATCCTGTAACTTTTAGATCTCCGTTTACAGATTTTACATAATCAGCAACAGACTGGCTTCCATCTTTAATAAAAGCTTGGTGTACCAAAGTATTTTCTTTGTAGAATTTCTGCATTTTACCTTTCAAAATATTGTCGATAATATTTTCAGGTTTTCCTTCTTTAGTAAGAAGTTCTCTTTCAATCTCTAATTCCTTGTCAATAGTTTCCTGAGAAACCATAGTCTCGTCTAGAGCGATAGGGTTCATTGCAGCAACCTGCATAGAAACAGCTTTAGCAGCTTCGTCAGCTCCATCTACTTTAGTAGAAAGAGACGTAATTGCAGCAATCTTGTTTCCAGCATGGATGTAAGCTCCTAGGTAAGGACCTTGAATTCTTTCGAAAGCACCAATTTCAATTTTTTCACCGATAACTCCTGTTTGCTCGATAAGTTTATCAGCAACAGTGATTCCGTGGAAATCAGTAGCAAGAAGCTCTTCTTTAGTAGCAGCAAAAATCGCCATTTCAGCTAATTCATAAGCTAATTCAATGAAAGCTTCGTTTTTAGCAACAAAGTCAGTTTCAGAGTTTAAAGAGATAATAACACCTAAAGTATTATCCTCGTTTACTCTAGCAATAACTGCTCCTTCTGAAGATTCTCTGTCAGCTCTGTTAGCAGCAACTTTTTGTCCTTTTTTTCTAAGGATATCTACTGCTTTTTCGAAGTCTCCTTCTGCTTCAACTAAAGCTTTTTTGCAGTCCATCATACCTGCACCTGTTTGGTTTCTCAATTTTGCTACGTCTGCAGCAGCTGGTGTATAAGACATAATATCTATTATTTTTTTTATTAAGATTACTTTTGATTTTTTAGTTTATTTTTGAGCAATGCAAAGATAATGATTTTAATGACAAACTAAAAAATGACTTTTTACGTTATTTTAATACTTAATAATTTATTTAAATGCTTCGTTAATGAAAAAAATTTTTCTACTTATATTTTTATGCATTTTTACACTTGGTTTTTCTCAGAAAAAGAAAAGAGCCAAATCTAAGGCTGTTGTGGAAAAGGAAACGCTCATCATATACACAGAGCAGGACGCTGAAAGCTCAAAAGAAGCGAGAGTTATTGCCGGTTTTTTAAAGCAAAATCCAAATCATGCTAAGACTGATTATTTCAAAAGAAAACTAATCGAAATTATCATGGCAGATAATTCTCCGGAAGCAAAACCAACGATTAAACCTATTAGTAAAGAGAAGATTGAGAAGATTGTTAAAAACAATGAATTAAATAGTGGAAAGACTGTAGCTGTAAACTCAGCACCCACATCGCCCGAGAAAAAAGTGAACTATGCAAGCATTAGTGGTAGTAAGAAATCTGAACCAAGTGAGGAGAATAAAAGAACAGCTGCAATGTTGACACATATTTTCAGTAATGATGCCAGTTTAAATGAAGCGTATATCAATATTAAAAACAGGTCTTCTTGTAATTTAATAGTAAAAATCAGTGGAAAAAAATATTACAATCTGACTGTTCCGGCAAAAGGGCAGAATTTTATTCTCATAGATAAAGGAGAGTATGTATTAACAACAATGGTTTGTGATGCAAAATATTCCTCAATCAAAAAGATAAGTAAGGATATTGAAATAGAATTGAATGTATCTGCTGAATAAAATGATTGATTACAGATATGAAAAAAGGTTAAGAATCAACATTCTTAACCTTTTTTATTTTATCCTTTAAATTGCCCCATTGCAATAAATTTTTCTTGTCGCTGGGTCTCAAGTTCTTGTCCTGTAAACTTCGAGAAAGCTTTTATATTTTGCAAAATAGAACTTTTTAAGTTCAGATATGCTGTTTCTGGATCATAATGTGCCCCTCCAAGAGGTTCTTCAATAATACCATCAATAAACTTTTCTCGTAAAGCATCTTTTGGCGTAAGATTTAAAGCATTGGCAGCGTCTTCTTTGTGATCCCAGTTTCTCCACAGAATGGATGAACAGCTTTCCGGTGCAATTACAGTATACCATGTATTCTCTAGCATATATACCTTGTTTCCTACACCAATTCCTAAAGCTCCACCACTAGCTCCTTCGCCAATAATATAAGTGAAAATTGGAGTTTTCAGCTGAACCATTTCAAAGATGTTTCTTGCAATAGCTTCCCCTTGCCCTCTTTCTTCAGCTTCCAGTCCTGGATATGCACCAGGAGTATCAACCAAAGTTACAATAGGAATATGGAATTTCTCAGCCAATTTCATCAGCCTTAAAGCTTTTCTATATCCTTCAGGATTTGGCATTCCAAATCTTCTAAACTGTCTTTCTTTCGTTGTTCTCCCTTTCTGAGTTCCTATGATCATCACTTTATGACCATCTAGGGTAGCTAAGCCTCCAACTAATGCTGGATCATCCGCAAAATTTCTGTCTCCGTGAAGTTCCAGAAAACTACCTTTATCTGTAATCCCTTTAATATGGTCTAATGCATAAGGACGATCAGGATGACGAGATAACTGTACTCTTTGCCAAGGAGTAAGATTCCCATAGATCTCTTTTTTCTTTTCTATGATCTTGTCCTCAATTTGACTACATGCTAATTTTACATCAACACCACTTTCTTCTCCTACTAAAGAACATGTTTGGTATTGATCCATTAATTCTTTTATAGGAAGTTCGAAACTTAAATATTCCATTCTTGAAGTAAATTTAATCTTTCAAATTTATGAAAAATTATGAGACTCTATTTAAAATTATTAATAGCATTGTTTATTCTTGCTATACTTTCTTCTTTTCCAAGTAGTTCTAAAATATCCGGGACATCAGGTCCTTTTAATTCTCCAACTAAAGCTAAACGAAGAGGCATCATCACTTTTCCCATTCCTAAGCCCTTATTTTCGGCAAAATCATGGACAGTTTGTTTTAAAACTTCAGCTGCAAATACCTCAGTACCATTGAATACATTGGCTAATTCACCCAATGTTGCAGAAGTTTCATCATTCCATGCTTTTTTAGCTGCCTTTTCATCATAAGAATCTGGAGCGACAAAGAAAAACTTTCCGTTTTCATAAATGTCCTTTGGGAAAGTAGCTCTTTCTTTCATCAAATGAATTATTTTGATCAGTTTTTCGTCTGAAATATTTGAAATGTCAAGATCTGTATTTCTTAAAATCGTTAAAATTTCTTTGTCGGATTTTAACTGAATATATTGATGGTTGAACCATTCAGATTTTTCTTTGCTGAATCTCGCACCTGCTTTGTGAACTTTATGAAGATCAAACTCTTTAATCATTTCCTCTAAAGGCAGGATTTCTTTATCATCAGCAGGAGACCATCCGAGTAAAGCAACCATATTAATAAAAGCATCCGGAAGATATCCGTTTTCTCTATAACCTTTAGAAATGTTTCCTGTTTCCGGATCTTTGAAATCTAATGGAAATACAGGAAAACCGAATTTGTCACCATCTCTTTTACTTAATTTTCCTTTCCCCTCTGGTTTTAGAATAAGTGAAAGATGAGCAAACTGCGGAGCATCCCATTGCATTGCCTCATATAATAAAGTATGTAAGCCTAGAGAAGGTAGCCATTCTTCCCCACGAATAACATGGGTTATTTCCATTTCATGGTCGTCAATTACATTAGCAAAATGATATGTTGGCATTCCATCATTTTTAACTAAAACTTTATCATCTAAAGTATTCGTATTGACAGATGATTTTCCACGAATGATATCCTCAAGATTTAAAGTCCTGTCAACTGGCATTTTAAATCTTACAACATAAGGTGTTTTTGCATCCAGTAATTGTTGCAATTCTTCTTCGGAAAGAGCAAGACTGTTTCTTAATCGATTTCTGGTTTTGTTGTCATATGAGAAAACATCTCCTTTTGCTTCATACTCAGCACGAATGGCGTCCAGTTCTTCAGGGGTATCAAAAGCAAGATAAGCATAATCAGTTTTTAATATCTGCTCTGTATACCTATCATAGATGTCTCTTCTTTCAGACTGTCTATAAGGAGCAAATTTCCCTCCTTTTTTAGGACTTTCATCAGGAATGATCCCGCACCATTCTAAAGCTTCTTCAATATATTCTTCAGCTCCCTCTACATACCTCGCTGTATCTGTATCTTCAATTCTCAATACAAATTCACCACCTTGGTTTTTAGCAAAAAGATAATCATATAATGCGGTTCTTACACCTCCCAAATGCAAAGGTCCCGTAGGACTTGGAGCAAAACGTACTCTTACTTTCTCCATTATCAATTTAAATTTTGTGCAAATTTACTTAAAACCAATTGAAGTGGCATTAAATAAAATTAACCTTTTGATGGATATAACCAAGATTGTCATATAGTAAAAGTTTTTAGATGGTACATGTGCTCTATTTATTTTTTTTCTTGTTGGAATTAACTGAAATTTTTAGGATAAATTTTAAGAAAACCATCATGATGATTAATAAATGGAAATAAAAGCAATTACGATTTAACTTTTTTTCCTTTAATTCAATGAATCGTGATGATAATTTCATTTATTGTAAGTAGTTGCATGGGGCTGTAAATTCCTTTTTTTGTGATTTATATCATGGGGTTATTTTTTATCACTACGGAAAGAGTTTTATCTTTGCAGAAAATTTTAAAAAATGATAAAAAAACAATTTTCATTTTGCATTAGTGCCATACTATTACTTTTTGTAGCTTCATGTTCTACAGAAGAACTTAATAATGAGACTACACCGGAAAATCTGAATCGTCTGAATCGTTCAGCTGCTGGGAAATCTGCAGGAGATGGGGTGTATGATGTTTTAGGGCATGGTTTTAATGCAACTGGCGAATATGCAAATGCTAATTCAGCAGGATTTCAGGTAATTGATATAACTAGATTAAAAGCTGAACAACCTGCTAGATTGGTGGCTGAAAATGTAGGTACTCAGGAATATAAAGAAGAATATGGTGAAAATGCAGAATCTTATTCTAAAATGGTTTCAACTAAAGTGGGAGTTACTGCAGGATTTCCATTATTTAAGAAAATTCTTTCAGCATCTTTTAATTTGTCTGTAACAAATAATAACAAATTTGATGCTAAGTATATTTATGGAAGTTATAATCTTACTATCAAGCAGAAGAGATTAAGATTAAATTCAACGGTTGATGCTTTGTCAAATTATTTAACTCCAGAATTTACACAGGATTTACAAACCAAAACTCCACAACAAATCGTTAATGATTATGGGACTCACGTATTAATGGATATTTATACGGGAGCGAAAATGGATATCCTATTCCAATCTGAAACGACCAATGAAGATCGTGAATATGCAGCTAGAGTTGGAGTTAAGGTAGGAGTGGCATCTATTTTTGATGCTAATGTGGACAATGATGTAAATACTTCAAGTTCAAATAAAAATTATTCTAAAAAATTAGCATACAAAACAAGAGGGGGAGATCCGTCAAAAGGATTGATGGGAGATTTAAATTTAGATCAAAGCAATCCTAAAATCAACTTTTCAAACTGGCAAAACAGTTCTACGCCTAGCAATTCTGTTTTAGTGGACTTTGGTAATAATGGATTAATACTTATTTATGATTTAGTAAAAGATCCAGCTAAAAAAGCTCAGCTTAAGGCATATGTTGATCAATATTTAATTGATAACAAAGCGTCTTTAGATTTTACAACATCAATGTTGTATGGTTATAAAAATGATGCAAGTAGTGATCATTATTTCTCTTTTGAAACTAATCTACAACCGTCTAGTTATTGGACAAACGAAGGACCGACATTTAGAGTATTTAAATATAAAGCACCAAATACAGTTCCTATTTATGCTTATAAGAGCACTTCTGGAACAGAGCATTATTTTTCAAAAAATAGTACTATACAACCGACTTCTTATTGGAATGAGTATATGGGGATTGCTTTTTATGCGTATAAAGAAGCTGGTGCAGGAAGAGTTGCAATCTATAATTATAAGGCAAGGAATACGGGTGATCATTATCTTTCTACATCTCCAAACTTAGGTCCATCTAGTTACTGGGTTAATGAGGGGATAGAATTTTATGCTCCAACGAACTAATTTAATAGTTGTCACATAAATATTTAATTCTATAAATAAACTGCTGTCAAAAAACTTGACAGCAGTTTATTTTTAAAATGTATTTTTGCAACATATAAAAATTGAAGCTGTAAATGAAAAAAGCAATCTGCCTTTTTATAGTCGGAGAGAAATATCAGAAATTGTTTAATAAAAGCAAAGTTCAATTTGAAAACTATGCCAAAAAATGTGAGGCAGATATCGTGATTATTGATAAGCCTTTAGATGAAACTTTTTTTCGACCTCTTTTATCTCAAAAATTATTGATTCCCTCAAAAACAGAGAATTATGATATTGTACTGTTTCTAGACTTGGATATTGTAATTTCAGAAGAAGCTCCGTCTGTTTTTGATTTTCTTCCGGAGGACAAGTATTTTGGTGCCGTTTTGGATCCAAGAGGAACAGAAGAATTTGATAAAACTTGGGGGCATATACCAAGAATATTGGAGGAAACGAGTGAAAAATATTTTACAGATCGCCATTTTGAAGCCCATCCTTTATTACAGGGAAGTATAAATGGAGGTGTTTTTGTTTTCCGGCCAAAAAGAGTAGCTGACATTTATAAAAACTATTATTTTTCAAATCATAACCAAGGAGCATTAAATAGTTTTGAAGAGACTCCTTTTGCTTACTTTTCTCAGATTAACAACTGGTTTGAAGCGCTGCCTGCAAAATTTAATACTCAGATTTTATACAAGATAAAAGGAACAGCAATTGGTCATCAAGTTGAAATTAGTGAAAAAAATATTCCCAAATTCTTTAGAAAATATTATTATAAGAAAAAAGGAAATTGTTTGTATCCAACAAGACAGTATAAAAACTTTGTAAAACGCATTATTGAAAACAATTTTTTCATTCACTTTTCGGCTAATTATCCTATAATATATAATTAATCTTATGAGAATACTTTCACGTTTATTTAGTTCTTTTATTACCATATCCTATGGTATAACTGTGTGCAATGAATCTAAAGAACTAAAAAAGCTCTTAGATACTTTGTTACCTTTAATTGATAAAAATGATGAAGTTATTGTATTGAGAGACATAACAAATCCTGATCAGAAAGTGGCTGAAGTATTAGAAAATTATAAACCGTATATTAAAATAGTGGAAACTAAATTGAATGATGATTTTGCGGCATTCAAAAATAATCTTATTAAATATACCAAGTGCGAATATCTTTTTCAAATTGACGCAGATGAATATCCTACTAAAGATCTTATAAGAACACTTAAGACTTATTTAAGAAAAGAGAGGAAGGGAGATTGTTTTTTTGTGCCGAGGATCAATACAGTTGAAGGAATTACAAATGAGTACATCCAAAAAATGAACTGGAGAATAAATGAGGATGGGTATATTAATTTTCCAGATTATCAACCCAGAATTATTAAAAACAATAAAAAAATATTCTGGAAAAATAGAGTTCACGAGACTTTTTATGGATATAAAAGAATCAAAGAAATGCCAAAAGATTACCACCTTTGCTTAATCCATGCAAAAGATTTTGAAAGGCAAAAAAGGCAAAATGATTTTTACGATACTCTTGCTGATTAATCCTCCCAAAAATATTTTCTGTTTTTACCAGTTAATTTATTTTTAAAATTTTTGAATTGTAATTTTATTTTTACAAAGGATAGGTTACGCAAAATATCGATTTTATCCAATAAAATTTTATTTTTGTCTTCTAATGCTTGATACTCCAATTTCATCAGCATAATTTTATTTTCTATATTTTCTGTTTTTTTTGATAGCATATTAGTTTGAATATACTCTAATCGTCTTTTCATCTTATGCCCTATAGACAGAGAATTAAAACTCTGCATATCATCTTGAGCTCTCTTTCCAATTTTTTTTGCCTCATTAGTATGACTAAAAACAAAATTCATTAATTGAGCAGCATGCAAGATATTTGGATCTGCCCAAAAAAAGCCTTTTTGTAGTTGCCCAATATTCTCTGTCAATTCTACCATTTTATATTCTACAGAAAATGAATTATTAATATTCATAAACTCCAAATTGCCTGAATAACCTGTTGCAATTACTGGTTTTCCAAGAGCCATTGCCTCTGCAATGGTTAATCCAAACCCCTCAGATCTATGCAATGATATATAACAATCACATTGGTCTATTAAAGATAACAACTGCTCTCTCCTTAGCATTTCTTCGATTATAATAATATTATTCTGCTGCTGTATTCTGTTTAAAAGTGTCTCCTTATCCTTAGGAAAATAGGTCGGAATGGACGTTTTGATTACTAATTGAACATGCTCATTATCTGAAAAAGCCTTTTCAAAAGCATCTATGATAGCAATAGTATTTTTTCTTTCCAGATGACTATTGTAATCAAACATGAAAAGAAATGTAAACTTATCCTTACTAAAATCAAATTTCTTGATTTTATCTATGTCAGATTCTTTTATTTCAATAATATGAGGAATATTAATAACAGGAATCGGGGACTTTTCTGCTATTATCTTTTGACAAAAAGAGGATGGTGTCCAAATTTCATTAAAAAGATCAAAATATTCATTGTAACTATCTGGGAATTCGGATAGTTCCCATGCCCAAAAACCTATATTATATTTGTTTCTAAAAAAATCTGCACCTTTTTCTTTAAAAAATGCAGGTATAGTATCTGGGTTAATATGTATAATATTTATATCATAAATCGGATGTTCAGAGAGATTTTCTAAAGAGGTGTCATTTAACCTATCTTGAAGATTAAGATTGAAGTTTATAGCCACATAAGGTATGGACACTGCTTCAAAGGCCTTTATATTACCCCTTATTGCTTCTCCAAAACCAATTTCCGCTTTAAAAAAGCCGCTAATATTTACTCCGAAATTACTTTCAGTCATCAAATTTTAATTTATTTTGTAAAAATAGAATATTTAATAAGATTGTTAAAGTTCAATATTTTGAATTTGTAAATTTACCTTATTGCTAAATGTAGATGAGCCCCTGTTACTTTTTATAATTGGCTTGTGGTATAATTTTATTCCAAATAGTTACTGTGTCATTTTCTTCATTTGCGATATTATAATTTTCTAAAATAAAACTAGAAGCGCTATTTCCTTTTTGTAAAATTTCATGAGGATCTTTTTCGTATATTTTTATAGATTCTTCTATTTTTTCTACGAACTCAATAATATTCCCATCTTCAACATAATTTGAGAATTCATCCTTGAAATACTCTTTGCCTCCCTGTCCCCTATATCCTATAACATAACAGCCACAGGACATTGCCTCTACAGGAGGTAATCCAAAGCCTTCTTTATGATTAAAACTTAAAAAGAAAATACTCTTTTTCATTATATCAGCTACTTCATGCTCTGATTTGTTATCTATAGGAACAAGCTTCCAACCATGTAAAGAGCCTCTCTGTTTTAATATAGAAATCACTTGCGTAACATCATCACCTAGCTTTCTAGGCATAAAACAAATTTGTTTTTCTTTATTTTCAGAATAATTAAAAATGTTATGATCAACTCCTAACCTCATTTTTAAGATGTTGGATGCTGAGAAAGCCAATTTCATGTAAGAAAGAGCATCTTCTGATGCGACAATAGTTGCTAGTGTATTAGGGTGATTATAAGGATTGATTTTGTAATCTTCGTAAATGGAAAAATATCCAAAAGTATAGTAACAATTTTGATTGAAGATAACTTTTGGAATATCAGGTTCGATAGAATGTATCTGAGGTCCATAAATTTCAGGAAATACAAGAATAGCATCTTTTCCAATTTTTTCGCTTCTTTGTTGTAGTAAGAATAGTGTTAGTTTTCTGAAAAAATTGATACTTTTATCTTTATATAAATATTTTAATTTCTTAAAAAGAAGTGGGCTGTATTTGATAGGTACATCAATATTAAACCAAGAGTCTTTTTTGCCAATCTTTTTATGCAATATATATGCACTAAAGCCATTTTTATTTAGTGTTTCTACCTGACGGTAGATTTGTTTAACTCCTCCACTGGCAAATTTATTATTTGGGCAGATGAAATATATTTTAGTTTTCATTAATGGAAAGTATCGTTTTTATCCAGTTTTTAATGTAATATTTTTCTTTGATCCACCCAGCAGGTTCTTCATAATCAGCTGTAATAAATTCTTGTGGAATATTAAAATTTCCTATGTTTTCGATGATTAGAATATTTTTAGGATTATAAAAATCATAATGTACGATTTCTTGATTGGTTGTAATAAGCTTTTTTTGTAATCCTATTGCCTCATAAGGTCTGAAAGATAGTCCTTTTTGATGCGGATGTGCTATATCCAGTATAATTTTACTGTCCAAATAATAACTGTAAGATATTGAAAAAGGAATAATTTCACTGATAACTTCTATTGTTTTTGGTAGATTTTGTTTGATAGGCGTCGATTTATACGTGAAAATTCTACCTTTTGCAGAAATACTATTTCTGTTAAAATAATTGAAAAAAATTAGGGTTTCTTCTATTCTTTTATCATATGTAGCTAAATAGCTCACATCATACTTTATTATTGAATCTTTATCTTTAACAAAGTAAAAATTTGTAACATGCTTTAGATTATATTTTTCGCAATCATCAGAATCAAAACTACAGCATATGTTAAATTTATTAATATATTCTTCTTGAGATGGGATTTTTTGAATACTGTCCCAGAATAAAGCGATAGAGTATTTAGAGTTTTTTATTGCTAGATCAAAGTCTTTTTTGCTTAATACATCAGGTCTATTAACTAACAATACATCATAATATGAGCTACTAATGACAGATTGAATGTGTTCATTTCTTTTTATATTCTTTAAATTTTTACCTAAAAATGTTTTAAGGAAAAAATTATAGATTTTTTCATAGATGTTTTTATATTGATAAGGAAGAGTAGAGTTAATATGTACTACCTCATAATCACTGTAATTTTTTAATCCTTCAAATACGACTTCATTAAAGCCGTAATACCCTGGAGCTATAAACAAAAGCTTCTTTTTCATAGTCTAAATATTCAGGTCAAATAATCTCTTTACCCAGTTGTCAAGTGTATAATAATGATAAATTTCATCAGGTATCTTTTCATAAGGCTGATTAAAGAAGTGTTCAGTAAGATTACTACAGGTTTCATCAAGAACCAAAATATTATTTGGATTATAGAAATCATAATCCTTAATGAGCTGATTGTCTGTAATAACTTTTTTTTCCAATGCCATGGCTTCAAATACTCTGAAACTTAAACCGTGTTGGTTTTCACGGGTCAAGTCAAGCAAGGCTTTAGAGTTTTTATAATAATTAGGAAGATCTTTATGAGAAACCTTTTTGATACCAAAGATTATTGATAAATTCTCAGGAACGGTTATAAACAGGTTTTTTAGTTGGTTTTTCCAACTTTTCTTTCCAATAATCATTATTTGAAACTTTAAGTTCAGTGCAATTAATTTTTTTGCCAGTAACTTAATGTACGAGACCCTCTTATTGTCATATGATGTGATATAGAAGAGATCTATCTTGGGATTTTGTTGTTCAAAGGAAAGATGATCCAGATAAATATAATTGGTCAGTTTCTCAAATTTATGTTTTTTAATATCAATAGCGTCAAACGAGAACACTTTGTCAAAAAGATCAAGTTTTTCATCTTCAACAGGAAATCTTTCAAGGCTATCATAGAGATAGGTGATTAATCTATAACTATAAGTTTTAATTTCTTCTAAAGTTGATATATCAAAGGCATCAGGATTCAAAACTAAAATTTGATCCTGGCGGCCTAATTTTATTAGAGAATCCAAAACAAACTGTTGCCTTTTTTCTGTTTTTAGATTTTTATTTAAGAAAACCTTGCTAATTGCATTAGTTGCTCTTTCTTGAAAATTAGAATGGGTAACATTGGCAATTTTGATATGATGTGCATCAATACCTTTTTTGCATAATGTTTCTACAATATGTTTATCATAACCCCAAAAATCATAACTAATTACACAAATCTTCATTCAACTAATTTTGTTCCCTTTTTAACGATTCATAAGTTTCATATACGCTTAACGCCTGTAAATATGAAAGTTGATACCCCTCTTTGCCATCTAATATTCCTAACCGCAAAATGTATGCCTTGAAGAATTTAAATGCTGTTTTAGTATATTGTGTTATTGTAGTAAATTTTTTCCCCTTATTTGATAACTCCTGGCCCTTTAAAATTCCGTAATGAATCATCTTGTGTTTGTAGGACTCATAATCTGAAACGGAAAAATGGAGTAATTTATTTTCCAATTCACCAATTGTTCCTGAAACGTCCAATGTTTCATGAACTTTTTTCTCTGAAATATATCTTGCTTTTGATCTTCTGAAAAGTCTAAAATTTTTATCAGTTTGAGTTCCCGAAAAATGAATAGGCTTTCCTGCAAAAAAGAATTTTCTATAAAAATAATAGGCATCCTTTTTATCAGATTTATTGAGCTCATTAATAATTTCAGCTCTTAATAGTGGCGTAATTCTCTCATCACCATCCAAAAATAAAACCCAATCATTTTTAGCATGATCCAGAGCCAGATTTCTTTGTTTTGTAAAATCTTCAAAGACATTCTGGATTATTTTTACTTTAGGATTAGCATCAGCAATTTCTAAAGTTTTATCACTACTAAAAGAGTCAATAATAACAATTTCATCGCAAAAATCAAAACATTCGAGTACTTCCCGAATGTTTTTTTCTTCGTTATAGGTTATGATTAAGCCACTTACTTTTTCAGTGAGTTCAGGCATATTTATTTTTTGAAATCTAAAATAGTTTTTTCGATAATTTTCACACAATCAAGTAAGTGCTCTTCAGTGATTACCAATGGTGGTGCCAATCTGATGATATTTCCGTGAGTTGGTTTAGCTAGCAATCCGTTTTCTTTTAATTTCAGACAGAGATTCCAAGCTGTAGAACTATCTGGTGTATCGTTAATTAAAATAGCATTTAATAAGCCTTTACCTCTAACTTTAGTAATCAAATCAGATTTTTCAATTAATTTTTCGATCTCGCTTCTGAAAAGTTGTCCTAATTGCTCGGCTCTTTCAGATAAATTCTCATCGGCAACAACATCTAAAGCTGCAATTGCAACCGCACATGCTATTGGGTTTCCACCAAATGTTGAACCGTGTTGACCAGGCTTAATGACATTCATGATTTCATTATTTGCTAAAACAGCAGATACTGGATACATACCACCTGAAAGCGCTTTTCCTAAGATTAAAATGTCAGGTTGTACATCTTCATGATGGCAAGCGATCAATTTTCCTGTTCTTGCGATACCTGTCTGTACTTCGTCAGCAATGAAGAGAACATTATGTTTTTTACAAAGCTCAGATGCATTTTTCAGAAATCCATCATTTGGAACATAAACCCCAGCTTCTCCTTGAATAGGTTCAACTAAAAATGCAGCAATATTTCCTGCTTCCTTGCTTAGTACTTCCTCAAGTGCAGCAATGTCATTATATGGGATTTTAATGAACCCGGGTGTAAAAGGTCCATAATTCTGATTAGCATCAGGATCATTAGAGAAAGAAACGATCGTTGTTGTTCTTCCGTGAAAATTATTTTCACATACAACTATTTTTGCAGCATTTTCAGAAATTCCTTTTACTTCATAACTCCATTTTCTGGCAAGTTTTACCGCTGTTTCTACAGCTTCTGCTCCAGAATTCATAGGTAATACCTTGTCAAAGCCGAATAGGGTTGTGATTTTCTCTTCGTATTCTCCTAAGTTAGAATTGTAAAATGCTCTAGAAGTTAAAGCTAATTTTTTTGCTTGATTTACTAAAGCTTCTACAATTTTAGGATGAGAATGCCCTTGGTTAACAGCAGAGTAAGCTGAAAGAAAATCATAATATTTTTTGCCTTCTACATCCCAAACAAAAACACCTTCTCCGCGGTCTAAAACTACGGGTAAAGGGTGATAGTTATGTGCTCCATGTTTGTCTTCAAGGTCAATAAAATACTGTGAGTTTTTTTCTGTTTCTACTGTTGACATATTCTTTTGGTTTTGTACAAAGTTAATAATTTAATATGATAAGGCATAAAATAAAAAACTGCCTCATAATGAGACAGTTTCTGCTTTTTTATATAAAATAATCCTAATGATTATCGTATTTTCTATCCATTACAAAACTCTCCATGAATTTTGTGGTGTAGTTTCCTGCAAGATAATCCTCATCATCCATTAGTTGTCTGTGGAAAGGGATTGTTGTTTTTACACCTTCAATATAAAATTCCTCCAATGCACGTTTCATTTTAGCGATTGCTTCCTCACGGGTCTGAGCCGTGGTGATCAATTTTGCAATCATTGAATCATAGTTGGAAGGGATTGTATATCCTGAATATACGTGAGTGTCAACTCTGATTCCATGCCCACCAGGAATGTTCAATCCTGTGATTTTTCCTGGAGATGGTCTGAAGTCAGCATAAGGATCCTCTGCATTGATTCTACATTCGATAGAATGTAATTTTGGATAATAGTTAATTCCTGAAATAGGCGTTCCTGCAGCCAAAAGAATTTGTTCTCTGATCAGATCATAATCAATTACCTGCTCAGTGATCGGGTGTTCCACCTGAATTCTTGTATTCATTTCCATGAAATAGAAATTTCTGTGCTTGTCTACTAAGAATTCTATTGTTCCCACACCTTCGTAACCAATAAATTCTGCTGCTTTTACTGCTGCATCACCCATTTTCTCACGAAGTTCATCAGTCATAAAAGGAGATGGAGTCTCTTCAGTTAATTTCTGATTTCTTCTCTGTACTGAACAATCTCTTTCAGAAAGATGACAGGCTTTACCGTATTGGTCTCCTGCTACCTGAATTTCAATATGTCTAGGCTCTTCAATTAATTTCTCCATATACATACCTCCGTTTCCGAAAGCAGCTACGGCTTCTTGAATGGCAGATTCCCAATGGTCTTTAAGGTCCTCAGCTTTCCAAACAGCTCTCATTCCTTTTCCACCACCACCTGCAGTTGCTTTGATCATGACTGGGTATCCTGTCTCCTCAGCTACTTTTACAGCATGTTCATAGGATTCGATCAATCCATCCGAACCTGGTACACATGGTACACCAGCCGCTTTCATAGTTGCCTTGGCATTAGCTTTGTCACCCATTTTCTCGATCTGTTCAGGAGAAGCACCAATAAATTTAATACCATTCTTCTGACAGATTCTTGAGAAATTAGCATTTTCAGATAAGAAACCATATCCAGGATGAATAGCATCTGCATTGGTTATTTCTGCAGCAGCAATGATATTTGGAATTTTAAGATAAGAGTCTTTACTCATCGCAGGACCAATACAAACTGCCTCATCAGCAAATCTTACGTGAAGACTGTCTTTGTCTGCAGTAGAATATACTGCAACGGTTTTGATCCCCATTTCTTTGCAAGTACGAAGAATACGCATTGCAATTTCGCCACGGTTGGCTATTAATATTTTTTTGAACATCTTTCCGAAATTTTAAATTATAAATTTTGAATTTTAAATTATTTTAAATGAAAAGTATTCATCTAAAATTTATAATCTTTAATCTAAAATTCCTTAAGATGGATCTACCAAGAATAAAGGTTGGTCATACTCTACAGGTGTAGCATCATCTACCAATATCTTAACGATTTTTCCGCTGATTTCAGATTCTATCTGGTTGAATAACTTCATTGCTTCAATTACACAAACAATTTTTCCGTTAGAAACCTCGTCACCTACATTTACAAAAACATCTTTATCTGGAGATGGCTTTCTGTAGAAAGTACCAATCATTGGAGATTTGATAGTTACATATTTGCTGTCATCAGAAGCGGCTTCAGTCTTTTCAGTAGGAACGACAGGAGTAGCCGTTTGTACAGGAGCAGCTGCTTGCTGTGGAGCAGTATGGTAAACTGCAGGTTGTGCATAGTTCACTTCACTTCCTGCTAATGGAGTTTTAATAGTGATTTCGAAATCTTTAGTTTTGTATTTTACTTCTGAAACCTCAGCTTTAGATACAAACTTAATAAGATTTTGTATGTCTTTAATGTCCATAAATTTGATATTTGATTTTGGGTCAAAGATACCAAAAAAACATAAAAAACAACAAAAAACCGTCCAATTTTATCAAAATTGGACGGTTTTTGTATTAAAATGAGGTTTTTTTAAAAAATAGCCTCTTAGTTTTCTTCAGTAGTTTCCACTGTTTTCTCCAATACTACTTTACCTCTATAGTAAAGTTTTCCTTCATGCCAGTGAGCTCTGTGGTAAAGGTGAAGTTCACCTGTAGTTGCATCTTTAGCTAATTGAGGAACTACAGCTTTGTAGTGAGTTCTTCTCTTATCTCTTCTTGTGGACGACTGTCTTCTCTTTGGATGTGCCATTGTGTAATAACTATTTTAATTTGATGAGCGATGAGATTTTTTTCATCATCTCATCATATTTAAATTATTTTAATTTTTGTCTTTTAATTTTTTAAGCGCTTCCCATCTCGGGTCACTTTCGTG
This sequence comes from Chryseobacterium sp. ISL-6, assembly GCF_018613715.1. GTDB lineage: Bacteria > Bacteroidota > Bacteroidia > Flavobacteriales > Weeksellaceae > Chryseobacterium > Chryseobacterium paludis. Next base: position 18,709 of record NZ_JAGGPT010000005.1, read on the forward strand.
TTCTTCTTCAACCTCTTCAATATCTTTAGGACTGAATTGATCAAGAATTTCTAAATCTTCATCGCTTACGTTTGGAGATACTTTTTTCATTGGTATGGAAAGCATCACATTCTCGTAAATCAACTGTGCTACATTGAAAGCGTGGTCTGTGCTTGGAATGGTAATAACGTTTTCATCACTATCATCATATTCTTCTCCAAACTTTACCAAAACTTTAATTTCATTCTCTATAGGATAGTCGAATTCTGCGTTTGTAATATCACAAACCAATTCTACAATTCCATTGATTTTTATTTCAAATTCTAAAAAAGTGGTGTGCTTTTCTAGGAAAGCATCTACCGTAATTCTAGGATTTGTAAATTCCTGTTCAGTGTCAAATAATTGAAAGAACGATTGATCTATCTCAAATTTGAACTGATGCTTGCCGTTTTTTAATCCGGAAAAGCTTACGTCATAGTTTCTTAACTTGTCCATAAAATGAGTGTGCAAAAATATGCATTTTTTTTATAATTACAAATAAAATGTCAAACAAATTGTTTTAAAATGCGTTTGTTTTATTTACGCTTCGTTTTCATCAGGCAAATCTTCGTCTATTCCATTGTCTATAACCATTTTTCTTGGCTGCATTCTATTGCTCATTAGATCATTATATTCACTCCTGTTGTTGAAAATTTTAATTGCTGTAAAAATAGCCTCCGTAAAACTTTGCTCATCTGCAATGTTTTTTCCGGCAATATCATAAGCAACTCCGTGGTCAGGAGAGGTTCTTATAAACGGTAACCCAGCAGTATAATTTACACCCTCTTCATAAGCTAATGTTTTGAATGGTGCCAATCCCTGATCATGATACATTGCCAAAACGGCATCGAAATTTTTGTATTTATTGGGCTGAAAGAAACTGTCTGCAGGAAATGGGCCAAAAGCTAAAATTCCATTGTCTGACAGTTCTTTTATAGCTGGTCCTATAATTTCTATTTCCTCGCTTCCAATAACTCCGCCATCTCCTGAGTGAGGATTTAATCCTAACACAGCAATTTTAGGTTTCTGAATACAGAAATCCTCTATTAGAGTTTGGTTTAAAGCTTTGATCTGCTTTTTGATTTTCTCTTTGGATATGTTTTCTGCTACCTTGGCAATAGGGATGTGATGGGTAGAAACGGCTACTTTTAAATCATCAGTTACTAGAAACATTAGCCCTTTTTTATTGAATTTCTCTTCAAAATATCCGGTATGACCTGCGTGCTTGAAGCCCATTTTTACCATTTCATCTTTATTGATGGGAGCAGTAACAAGAACATCGATTTCTCCTTTTATCAAAGCTTCAGTAGCAGCTTCCAGAGAAGCAATTGCCATTTGGGTAGACTCTTCCGTTGGAACACCTAATTCTACATTGGAGTTGTCTTTTGCAAGGTTTACCATATTTAGCTTTCCGCCTTGCGCTTGTGAAGCTTCATTAATATAATTGAAATTAAGATTCAGTTTAAAAATATTTTTCTGATAAGTAAAAAGTTTTCCTGATCCGAAAATTATCGGAGTAAAAAAATCTGTAATTGTTTTGTCTTTCAAAGACTTCATGATGATTTCAGGGCCGATACCATTGAAATCACCTATTGAAATTCCTACTCGTACTTTATAGTTTTTTGGACTCATTTTGATTATCTTTGAAGATTATAATTTTACAAATTTAGCAAAAAATAATATGTTCACAGGAATTATTGAAGCAGTTGGGGTTATTGAGAAAATTGAGGAAAAAGGAAGTAATATTGATTTTACTTTAACCTGTCCCTTTACCAATGAATTGAAAATAGATCAGAGTCTGGCTCATAACGGTTGTTGTCTAACGGTTGTTGATATTAAAGATGACCAATATGTTGTAACAGCGATTAATGAAACATTAGAAAAAACGAATCTCGGAAATTGGAACGTTGGAACAGTTGTGAACCTGGAGCGCTGTATGAAGATGGACGGAAGACTGGATGGGCATATTGTTCAGGGGCATGTCGATAAAACGGGAGAGGTTGCAGGAATTGAAAATAAAGACGGAAGTTATTTTATTACCATTAAATATGACAATGAAGGAGGTTTTGTAACTGTTCCTCAGGGTTCAATTACCATGAATGGAATAAGTTTAACAGTAGCAAAAAGTGAAGATTCTCAATTTTCGGTAGCCATTATTCCTTATACCTGGGAGTTTACCAATATGCAACATTTAAAAATTGGAGACAAAGTAAATCTGGAATTTGATATAATTGGTAAGTATATTGCTAGGTTAATTAATAAACAGAATGGCAATTAATAAGTACAAAGGATATAGCTTGAGAAATCGTGTGTTTTTCGGTTTCTTGTTGGTATGTCTTTTAAGTGTAGTTGCTTCATCTCTTGTTCCTTATTTTGTTTTAAGAAGCAATTCATTACAGCAAAGTAAGATAGACATGCAGGAAAAAACCAGTGCTGTAATGAGATTTCTGGATTATGCTGTAAGTCGTACTATTCTTGAGACAAAAGATCTTCCACAAGTTTTAGGAAATAAGATTTTCGAAATTGCAGATATTAATCAACATGATATTGTTATTTACGATTTAAAAGGTCATTATCTGCTTTCAAATAAAGATGAGGGATTGATCTCACAAAAGTCAATTCCGGTAGATATTGTTAATCGAATACTGACAACTGATGCCAGAGTGGATATCAGGGGTTATGATCAGGCTAAAGATGCGGTATTTACTTCCTCTTATATGGTTTTAAAAAACAATGTTTTGGAGCCAATAGGGATCGTATATATTCCGCTTTATCATAATGAATCATCTTATCTGGAGGTGCTTCATAAGTATGTTAAATATATCCTTTTAGTTGACTTTTTCCTTATCATATTTAGTATATGGATCAGTTGGGTAACATCAAACAGTTTAGCAAAAAATATTACTAAATTTTCTGATATGATTACCCGGATTACTTTGTTTGAGAACGAAATGCGTCCGATCAGATATTATAAGAATGATGAATTGAATGCCTTAGCAAGAGCTTATAACAGGATGATCCTTCAGATTCAGGATCAAAAAGAAAGGCTTCGTTTCAAAGCATCTGAGGAAGCATGGAGAGAAATGGCAAAGCAGGTCGCTCATGAAGTGAAAAATCCTTTGACTCCTATGAAACTTACCATTCAGAATTTTGAAAGGAAATTCGATCCACAGGATCCCAATGTTACGGAGAGGGTGAAATTGATGAGTAAGACGATGGTAGATCAGATCGATTTAATTGCTACTGTTGCTTCAGCATTTTCAGAATTTGCAAAGCTTCCTGAAAAAAACAATGAGACAATTAACCTTAATGCAGAAATAGCGGATATTCTTCGGGTTTTCAGCGATGACAGTGTTTTCGTTCATACGAACAAATCCAATATTATGATTAATATGGATAAGATTTATCTTTCAAGAATCATTACAAACCTTGTTACCAATGCGAAACAGGCTCAAAGTGATGATAGGAAATTAATCATTAATGTCGATATAGAACAGCATCAAAGAAGGGTAATGATTTCTGTACAGGATAATGGGGTAGGTATTCCTGATAATATGTATGAAAGAATATTTGAGCCTAATTTCACTTCAAAAAATAGTGGAATGGGATTAGGGTTATCAATGGTAAGAAAAATGGTAGAAGATTATAAAGGTGAGATTTCTGTGAAATCGGAAGTTGATAAAGGTTCTACATTTACGATCACACTCCCCACTAACTTATAGTGAAACCTTTTAAGTTTAAACAATTTGATATTCATCAATCCCCGGAGGTTTTCCGTGTTGGGACGGATGGTGTTTTGCTCGGAGCTCTAGCCTATGTAACAGGTGTACGAAAAGTGCTGGAAGTGGGTACAGGGACTGGTTTAATATCATTAATGCTTGCTCAGAGGAACTCCGATGCCGAATTTTTAGGATTAGATATTCAGGATGTGGCTGTAAACCTAACTAAAACTAATTTTGAAAATTCTATTTTTAGAGCAAGATTAAAAAATACCCTTCAGGATTTTAAAACTTTCGAAACCAATGAAAAATTTGATCTGATTGTTTCTAACCCACCTTATTTTGAAGAGTCTAATTCTGCTAAAGATAAAGTTGCCCGACAAACTGTTGAGTTAAATTTTAAGCAACTGATTTCAAAAGCTTTTTCATTGCTTTCTGAAAATGGAATTTTCTCCGTAATTATTCCTGTTGAGGCCGGAAATGATTTTATGAAGATTTCTGAAGATCATCATTTGTTTTTAAAAAGGAGAATTGATATTAAAGGAATAGAAAATTCAAAGACTAAGAGATTAATCTTAGAATTTTCTTTGAATCAAAGTAATATTGAAGAAGTTGATTTTGTGATAGAAAAAAGTCCGAGAAAATACTCGGACCAATATCTGGAACTCACAAAAGAGTTTCATATTTTTAGTAAATAATTATTCAAATAATTCTGTAGTATCCAATACTGATACTTTTCCATCTTCACATCTGATAGCTTCCCCCGGGAAATTTTGAATCATATGGTAATCATGGGTTGCCATTACTACTGCAGCTCCGTTTTCCAAAGCAACCTGCTTTAGAAGGGTCATGATTTCATTTGAAGTTTCAGGATCTAAATTTCCAGTTGGCTCATCCGCTAAAATAAGATCAGGATGATTTAATAAAGCTCTTGCAATCGCTATACGTTGTTGCTCTCCTCCGGAAAGTTCGTGTGGCATTTTATGCTTTTTGCTTTTCATGTTTACGCTTCCCAGAACTTCATTGATGCGATCCTCCATCTTTATCTTATCACTCCATCCGGTAGCTTCAAGGACGAATTTTAAATTCTTTTCTACGGTTCTGTCTGAAAGCAATTGGAAATCCTGGAAAACAATTCCTAATTTTCTTCTTAGATTAGGAATGTCAGAGGTTCTCATTTTAGCAAGATCAAAACCTACTACATCTCCATGTCCTGATGCTAAAGGAATATGTCCATACAGTGTTTTCAAAAGAGAGCTTTTTCCTGATCCCGTTTTTCCAATAAGATAACAGAATCTTCCTTTCTTAATGTTTAGATTAACGTCGGAAAGTACAGTGAAGCTTTTTTGGGCAATTTTTGCGTGCTGCAAAGTTATAATGCTATCTCCTATGATATTTGTATGTGGCATAATTCAATTTTAAAAGGGCTATTTCTAAAGAAAATCTTTTCAGATTTTAAAAATAGAAAAAAGAAACCTAAAGAACCTAAATTTTAGTAAATTTTAACAACAAAAAATGCCTGAAAAACTTCTTTTCAAGCATGATTTGTATATGATAATTTTGAGATTATCTCTTAGCGCGTGCAGCACTGATCGTTAAACTCTTTCTGCCTTTAGCTCTTCTTGCAGCCAAAACTCTTCTACCGTTTGGCGTTGACATTCTTTCTCTGAAACCGTGTTTGTTTCTTCTTTTTCTTTCTGATGGCTGGAATGTTCTTTTACTCATTACTATATATTTAAATCGTAATTATCTATTTATTTTTCAGGTTGCAAAGATATATATTTTTTTAGAAGTTACAAATTTATATTACTTTTTTTTGAAATAATTTCAAATGTTTTTTGTGTCATATTAATATGGTTGATTGTAAATAGAGCATCTATGTTGCTTAAATTAATGCTTAATGATTTATTTAAAAGCTCTATCTTTGGAGACTCAAATTTAAAGAACATAAAGATGTTTACACCAGCGGAACTTTTAGAAATTAATACACTACTTACTCCTGAAAATAAAATAGTTATTCTTACCCATTATAATCCTGATGGTGATGCTATCGGTTCCAGTTTAGGTTTAAAACATTATTTGAATGCTAAAGGAATTGTAGCTGAAGTGCTTGTGCCAAATGATTTTCCTAAGTTTCTGAAATGGATGCCTGAGGCGAGGAAAAATATTGTCGCTGAATATAAGAGAAAGATTGCTTTTGATCTGATTAATGAGGCTGATGTAATTTTCTGTTTGGATTTCAATTCACCTTCAAGAATTGGAATTTTAGGAGATTGGCTTGTGAAATCTACTGCAAAAAAAATCCTTATCGACCATCATCAGCAGCCTGAAGCATTTGATTATGTGTATTCTGATACGATTATTCCTGCCACTTCACAAATGATCTATCATTTCATTGAAGCAATGGGTGATGAAGATTTAGTGAATAAAGATATTGCAGAATGTCTTTATACCGGAATTATGACAGATACCGGAGGATTTCGTTTTCGTTCCACGAGTGCTACAACGCACCGTATTATTGCTAATCTAATTGAAAAGGGTGCTGATCCTTCTGTTATTACTTCTAATACCTGGGATACCAACACTGTCTCCCGATTACACTTACTTGCTTTAATTCTGGGAAGGATAGAAGTGGTAAATGATGGCACAGTAGCGGTTTTGTATCTGACAAGAAAAGAGCTTCAGGAATATGGTTTCCAAAAAGGAGATACTGAAGGTTTTGTTAATTATGGACTAAGTATCGTTGGCGTTAAAATGTCTGCATTTTTTATGGAAGATTTGTACGAGGATTTCATAAAAATATCTTTCCGAAGTAAAGATGATGTGGATGTGAATCAGTTTTCAAGAAAGTATTTCAATGGCGGTGGTCATATCAATGCGGCAGGTGGAAAATCAAATGAATCTTTACCTGATACCCTCGAGACCTTTAAAACCAGAGTGGCAGAAGAGAATTTGTAAGAAGGTAAAATCGTTTAGATTTAAGAAGTCATAAAGAGAGAAAAATGGTTTTTAAATTTTTGTATACCCCTTGCTCTCCAATTCTTTACAGGTGTATTCGTAGACCTGTTGGAACATTTCATCCAGATTTTTCTTGTGGAATAAACTAAATTTTGTCATTTTCGGCGGATCTAAGAAGATATCGCAGGAACTCACTTTAGAATAAACAGATTTTGCAATTGCTAAATGCAAAATTCTATCAAACTCTTTCATTAAACTCATTTTTTTTAATTCATCATAACTGATCGAATTAACATGAGATGCAATTAAGAAATCACATTTATCAATAATAGGTTCAATAGGTAAGTTATCTAAAACGCCACCATCTACATATATTTTTTCACCCATTCTTACAGGAGGAAGAACAAAAGGAACACTGGAAGAGGCTAACAGAGGTTGAAATAGTGGGCCTTCCGAGAAGAAATCTACAATTCCATGTGTCATTTCTGTTGCAGCAACATAGACAGGGATTTTTAAAATCTTGAAATCATCTTCGGGAAAGTAATCAGTAAGGAGTTTTAAAATAAAATTTGAGCTGAAAATCCCATTTTTAGAAAGCTTTAAATAGGATCTTGAAAAAAAAGTTGTATTCTTTACGATTTCCATCATTTCATCGGGCGTTTTCCCGAAAGAATAGAATGCTCCAACAATAGAACCTGCACTGGTTCCTGAAATAATTTGAGGTTTTAAATTATATTCTTCTAATGCTTTTAAAACGGCAATATGAGCTATTCCGCGCATGCCTCCGCCAGAAAGTGTCAAGCCGATAATGGGGTCCTTTTTTTTGGAAGAGAATAAACTCATTGAGGAAATTAATCTTTACTAAGATACAAGAAATTTTAATAAATCTGAACTAAGGTTCATCGCATTCTGAATCAACTTTTATGAAGAGAGAATTAAATTGATCACTCATTTTTTCATCATAGTTGGGTCTTTCAATTTTATTATTAGCACAGTTTCCCCATCCAAAAACAATCAGATCTATAATTGCATAATCTTTTTTATCAACAGAGTTGAGGCGGTTTTCAAATTCATTCATGATGTTTTCCGGATTGCCATTTCTTTTGCTCATTTCTAATCTCAGCTTCCGCCACTCTTCAACCATTTGAGTGTCATCTGAGATCAGTGCTTTTGCAAAATGGGTGCAGTCCTGAAATTTTTTGCTATTAAGTAAAACGGATGGGTCAGAATAGGCTATGATCTGGATTTTTTGCCTTTCATAATCTTGGAGCAGTTCCTGATATTTTTGTTTCTTCACATTTTGCCAAAAGGGAATGTTTACAATTTTCAGGTTTTCAATTAGCTTTTTCTTCTCGATGAATTCTTTCTCCAATTTTTGCAATATATGATCTTTATCTCTTCTTGTTTCCCGGAGAGCTTCAAGCCCAAAAACGTGCGGTGAATCTAGTAATAAGCCGTTAAGTTCAAAATATAATTTGTAGGTTCCTGTCAGTTCTTCCTTCGTGTACTTGGTCTCATCATAATACCCTTTATTATCACATAGCTCAGTGGTGAAAGTAAAGATGCCAGGTTTATTTTCTGGTGTTTTTATACTGTCCTTTTTGGTGTTTTCAGTTAATTGAATTGAATCCTTTGGAATACTCTTCGCTTCTGCAGTTTCTTTTTTGCAGTTGAGAAATACAATAAAGATGAATGAGAATATCCAGATTTTCATATACTAAATTTTATAAAACTAAATTTTTCGGCATATTATGAAGCAGCTCAGTGTTGATAATTTCGGCACAAATACTTGGTTTTTCCCAGTGTCCGTTATGTCCGCAATCTAAAACGTAAGATTTTATATTTGTTCTGTCAGGAAGATTGCTAATGGTGGTTTCTGTTTTTACCGCATTGTCATGTTTTCCTGACAGAACCAGAATTTTCGCTTCGAGATTTTCTATGACGTGTTTTTTATCTGTTCGTGCAACCATACCTTTTACACATGCTAAAGCCCCAAGGTTATTGGTAGAAAGGGCAACCTCTAAAGCTGTTTCTATTTTTCCTTCAAGCGTATCTCTTTCATTTGGATTGAATAAATTGGGGATTCCCGCTCTGGCATAATTTGGAAATGCTTCCTGAATAATTCGGTAACTTTTTATACGTTGTTTTTTCTTTTCCTCATCGTCAGCAAAGTAGGTGGAGAAAAATAAAGTTAAACTTTTTAGTGATTCGGGGTATTTTTCAGCAAATGCTAATGAAGTATAACCTCCCATGGAGTGTCCTAATAAATGAACTTTGTCAAGTTTTTGATCAACTAAGACTTTTTTTACTTCTTCAGCCATAAGTTCCATGGTATGAACATCGGCTAAAATTTCAGATTTCCCATGACCAGGCAGATCTATTTTTAGAAGAGTGAAGTTTTTTGATAGATGAGACTCAACATCACTCCAAATGGAAAGATTTTCCATAAAGCCATGAAGTAAAACTAATGTCTCTTTTCCATTTCCTGTTTTCTCAAAGTTTAGCATGCGTTCAAAAATTAAAAGTGAATATCGATATAGTCTACAAATCCTGAGCCGTTTACCATGTCCTGGAGTCTCCAGGTTTTTCCACCATCTTTGGATAGGAAAGTTTTTGTACCCTGTCTTATGTCTATTTTTCCGTTCTCATTTTCAGAAATACTTTGTGATATACTTCCTGTAAAATTCATATGTTTCTCAGAAACAATTTTCATATAACCTTGAATATGTACATAATCTTTTCCTGATTTTATATCCCCAAGAACTTTGTAGTGATCCTTTTCTCCTTCTGTCTTTTTGAAATTTACAGAACCCGATTTTTTAATAAGGTTGTGGGTGAATTTGTGATCTCCGTTAAAATCTTTAAAATAATTTGTACTTCTAATACTGTCATTTATTTTTGTTCTTGCAGCATTGATAGAATCAACAATTTTTATGCTGTCCACTTGACTTGATGTTGATTGCATTTCTTTTTTTGAACATGAAACGAATAAAGTGGCAATTGCAGCGGCGATTAAAATGTTTTTCATCGAAGAATAAAATTATATGCTCAAAAGTAAATAAAAAAGAGCATTTTTAAAATGCTCTTTCTTTTTTTATTTTGTTAATTCTTCGTAGACTTTTTTCTCCCAAGGCTTGATATCTGTAACGCCGTATCGTTCCTTTTTAGAAATAGCAATATTGTCTAACATATCTACAAAGTTCTTATAATTGGAATCGTCTGTAGGTTTTACAATGATAGTAAAGATTTCTTTTTTAGGAGCTTTTTTATAAGCTTCTGAAATTACTTTTGAGATATTTACTCCACTGAAGTTTGTCTCCTTTAAATTGTTGGTGTTTAAATCTTCTTTTGCCTCTTGGTGGTAAAACACTCTGTTATCTTTCCCGATAATAAATGTTATTTGATTTTGGGTGTCAATATCTATTGGTGGAGGTATAGGGTTGGGAGTGTGATCCTTTGCAGGCAATCCCAGATCCATTACATTCGGTTTCGTAAAATTGGTAGTGAACATAAAAAAGGTAATTAATAAAAAACCTAAATCTACCATTGGAGTCATGTCAATACGGATTAATTTTTTCCGTTGCTTGCTTCCTGATTTTTCTTGTGCGATAACTTCAGCCATAATACAATTTTTAAATGTTAAACGGTTTTTAATAAAGAATGAAGTGTTTTTCTTTATTTGAGGAAATCTATGCAAAGTTTATACCTAATTAAGTAAAGTGATAATAATTTAATTGTTTTATTGAATATTTATACTTAAATGTTGTTAAAATCAATGCATTAAAAAAGCCTTACCAAAGAGATTGGTAAGGCTGCATTATTTTAAGTTTAAAACTATTTATTCTGTTTGTAATAATTAACTCCGCATTCGAGGAATTTTTTAAAGTCCTCTTTTGGCATGTAGCCGGATACGGGTGAATTGATTACTTTTCCGTCTGGTGTAACCAATACGTAATGTGGTTGTGAGTTATTATTAAAATTCACTTGTTGGAACAAACTCCATCGGTCACCAATTGTTTTTACTTTTTTAATTTGCCCTTCCCCAAGATCAATTTTGGTTTTTTGATCCTCTGGAAGTTCTTCTTTGTCATCCACGTAAAGAGAAGCAAGAACAACATCATTTTGTAAAATAGGTAGAATATCAGGCTCGCTCCATACGAATTCTTCCATCTTTCTACAGTTTTCACAACCATAACCGGTAAAGTCAATTAGAATTGGCTTATTTTCTTTTTTCGCTAACTCAATAGCACTAAAGAAATCATGTTCAGGATGCATTCCCAGAATTCCATCTTTTTCATCATGGAAATAACTAACATTCAGCGGTGGCAAAATCCCACTCAATAATTGAAGCTTTGGACGTTCTGAAGGAATTAACCCTTGAATTAAATAGATGACAAATCCAACACCTAGTGCTCCCAATATTTTTCTTGTAATAGAGATCTTAGGTTTTTTGTCATCGTGAGGGAATCTGATCAGTCCAAATAAATATAGGGTAAGACCTATAGTAATGATAATCCAGATAACGATAAATAGTTCTCTTTTTAGGAAGAATGTTTTAGAAACCAAATCTGCTTTGGATAAGAATTTTAAAGCTAAAGCTAATTCTACGAAACCTAAAAAGACCTTTACTGTATTCATCCAGCCTCCTGATTTTGGAAGGCTTTGTAATGCTTGTGGGAATAATGCTAAAAGTCCAAAAATAATTGCCCAAGCTAATCCAAATCCTGCTAGTGCAAAAGTTAATAACATGGGTACATTCGTAGAACCTGTAACAGCACTTCCTAATAAACTTCCTAAAATTGGTCCGGTACAAGAGAATGAAACGATAACCAGTGTTAAAGCCATGAAGAAGATTCCGATAATTCCTCCTGCTTCTTCAGCTTTAGAAGATTTGTTGGCTATTGAGCTTGGTAATGTAATGTCATAATATCCAAAGAAACTTCCTGCGAAGAAAATAAATATAATGAAGAAGGCTACATTTAGCCAAACGCTCGTAGAAATTTCATTGAAAATATTTCCAGCGATTCCATTAATTAAATGGAAAGGAAGACTTAATAGAACAAATATTAATAAAATAAAAAATCCATAAATAAGGGCATCTCTTTTACCTTTTGCTTTGTTCTTATTTCCCTTTGTAAAGAAGGAAACCGTTAAAGGAATCATTGGGAAAACACATGGTGTTAACAAGGCGATTAAGCCCCCAATAAACCCTAAAAACAGATAAGTCCAATAGTTTTCGTCAACCTTTGAAGATTTAGTGCCACAATCAGTTAAAGGTTTTTTGAAATCTAGTGTTTCTATTTTTAATTGTTTAGGGTCTAAATGTGATGCTTCTGTAACAGTAACATCACCCTTTGCAGGATTTTCTACAACCTTTACTACTGTTTTCGCAGAATCTTTTGCAGCTTCTGTGGTGGTTTCAGGAATTACTTCTTCAGTAACTCCTTTTGGGGTTACTTTTTGATTAAATTCTAATGTATTGGGAGCAAGACAAACTCTATCATCACAAGTTTGATAGGTGATCTCTGAAGTTACGTCAGCTGGTTTTGTAGGATCTTTAAGTTTGAATTTTTGTTTAAAACCTGCAGAGTTTGAATAAAAAACAATGGTACCACCAAAAGCCTCTGAAAATTCCTCGTGCTTTTTTCCAACCTCTTGAAATTTTCCAATCAATTCTATGTTTTTCCCCGAAACTTTATACTCCGTAGGAATTCCTGTATCCTCAGGAATGTCTCTGGAGTAAATATGCCAGCCGCTTTCCATAGTAGCATTCAGTACTGCTTCATATTGATTATTTCCTAGATCATTGACTGTGAATTTAAATTTTACAGGATTTTTGATCTGTGCGTTGAGTCCTGAAAATAAGAATACCAAAGCTAATAACAGCCATGCTTTAAATTTACTTTTCATTTTTACTTTTAGTTAAAAAGGTTGAGGGTATATTTTGTTTTTTCAGTACATACAAATCGTCTGTCTTGTCTGTAAGGAATAACGCCTAATACATTTTTATTGCCGTCTGCTAATACCCAAATTTTTTGCTTCGCTAAAATAGATAATTTTTCATCCTTAAAAAACTTGGAAACTTTCTTTTTTCCCGAAAAGTATAATGGATAAAATAAATCGCCTTCCTGTTTTTTTCGCAAAACTAATGGAAACTCGATCTGTTCTGCATCAAAACACCATCGGAAACTTTTTTCAATATCAGTACCTGGAGGGATAAAGTCGTTAAGATCTATGTTAATATCTGTTGTATTGGAATTGAATTTTTCCATCAGAATAATTTCCTCTTCATTTTCTTTTTCATCGGTTTGATTAATAATAATTAATTCATTCCTATTGACAACCAACTGGTAATTACTGGAAAAAAAAGAACTTCCGGTTTCGGCATTAAAAATTTTTTTAATTTCCTCTTCCTGATTAAAGCCATATTTCTTCAGAATCTCAAACTTTACAAAATCACTTTCCTGATTTAGCTTTTCTTTTGATAGTATTTTATGGTCTTTGTTAAATATTAAAAGGTTATTTTCAATTTCCTGAATTTGTTTCTGAACAAAATCTTTAGTTTGATTTAAATAAGAAGATGTTTTCTTGAAATTTTCTAAAAAATGATCATTTGTTTCCATAAGTTTCGGAACAATTTCATTTCTGATCTTATTTCTTAGATAATCACTTTTTTTATTGGAAGCATCTTCTCTGTATTGAATATTATTATCTTTTGCAAAAGCATAGATCTCTTGTTTGGAAAAGCTTAAGAGTGGTCGCAGTATTTTATTGTCGTTTGCAGGAATTCCACTCAACCCAGTAATTCCGGATGCTTTTGAAAGATTGATAATGAAGGTTTCCAGCTGATCATTTAAATGATGCGCTGTTACGAGAAAGTCTAGATTTTCTTTTTCCTGAATTAGTTTAAAAAAATGATATCTGATTTCTCTGGCCCAAAGTTGAATAGAATTTTCTGGTTTGTTATCTTTCTCTGAAACTTCATACAAATGAAATTTAATATGATTTTTCTCACAAAAATCTTGTACAACTTTTTGATCCAAATCAGAATCCTCACCCCGAAGTTTATAGTTAATATGGGCGACCTCAAAGTCGAGCCCCAAGTTGTGGAAAAGTGACACTAGAACCATAGAATCAGCACCACCACTTACCGCTAAAAGATAGGTGTGTTTTTCTGGTAGGTTAACGAGATTTTCTAGCTGATCTTTAATACTTAATTTTTTCAACATAGATGTTGAGAATTTCTTTTGTGCAAAGATAATTCATATAATTCAATTGAATTTTCTAACTTTGATTCGTCTAAAAAAGATTATTTATGAAGATATTAAAAATTTTAGCAGTTTCTGCAATGGCGTTGGGAATGACATCTTGTGTCAGCAAAAAGCAGTATGATGCATTAAGTTCTAACTATAAGCAATGTATTGAAAACATCGGAGAAAGACAAAGAGAGATTCAGGATCTGAAATCTCAGAACTCTGCATTATCTGGCGAGAATAATTTACTGAAAAGTCAACACGATGCCCTAAAGTCATCTTTAGATGCTTGTTTGTCTAATACAGGAAAAAGTTCTGCAAATATTGATAAATTAGTAGGTGAGATTAATGCTTCCAACTCTTATATCAAGCAATTGATTTCAAATAATGCTAAAAACGATAGCTTGAACTTAGCATTGTCTAATAAACTGAAAAGATCATTGGATAATGTGACGGATGAAGATGTTCAGATAAAAGTATTGAAAGGAGTTGTTATGATTTCTCTATCTGATAAAATGTTATATAAAACCGGAGATTACAATATCTTACCTGCAGCTCAGGAGGTGTTAGGTAAAGTAGCGAAAGTAATCAACGATTACGATAAATATTCTGTATTGATCGAAGGTAACACAGATAATGCTCCTTTAAGTTCAGCGAATTTACCAAGAGATAACTGGGATCTTTCTGCATTGAGAGGTACTGCTGTTGCTAAAATACTACAAACTCAGTTTGGTGTTGATCCTTCAAGAATTACTGCGGGAGGACGTTCAGAATACAATCCTAAGGCAACAAATATGAGCGTTTCCGGAAGAGCTGAAAACAGAAGAACAGAAATTATCATTATGCCTAAACTTGATGAGTTTATGAAACTAATGGATATTACGCCTAAGAAATAATTCAAAAACTATAATAATAAATAAATCCCGAAGAAATTCGGGATTTATTCTTTTAATCAAACTAGTTCTTCTCTTTTCAATAATGAAATAATTCGCTTAAAAAATGAATCGGATAATTTGCGTGTCTTTTCTCCAGAAGAAGATACATTTTCGAGAGATCCTGTAACTCTTCTCTTTTGTTTAACTTTACTTACTTCTGTTTCCATGGTATATATAATATAATATTTGGTGTCGTTATCGCTTAGCAAAGATACCATGTATTGTCGGCGAAACCATCCGGGTTTTTACGGTATTTATAATGAGGGTTTCCCTATTTTTATCATATCTTTTGTTTCGGATTGAGGTATTTTTTTCTTTTATTTAGCTAAATTTGAATAACAAAAATTGGTAACATGAGTTTTTTTGAAGAAAAGAACGCTGAAATGGACAGATATTTGGAAGCACATGCTTCTTCAGAACCTGAAATTTTAAAAAAATTAAGGAGAGAAACTTTCCAGAAAACAACGCAGCCTCACATGATCTCCGGCTATCAGCAGGGAAGGCTTTTGACTATTATTTCCAAAATGATGCAGCCTAAAAATGTTCTTGAAATAGGAACTTTTACAGGTTATGCAACCCTTTGCTTAGCTACAGGCTTGTCTAAAGATGGAAAAATTACGACTTTAGATGTGAATGAAGATCTTGCTTATCTTCCCCAGAAATATTTTTCAGAAAGTGAATATTCAGAGCAGATATATTTTAAACTTCAGGATGCCAAAGATTTTTTAAAAGAAACTGAAGAAGTTTTTGATTTGGTTTTCATTGATGCGGATAAAGATAATTATGCTGAATATTTTAGATTAATTAAACCGCATACAAAATCTGGTTCTGTAATATTATTTGACAATGTTCTTTGGTACGGAAAAGTATTGGAAGAGAATCCAAAACAAAGATCAACACAGGTAATTAAGGAACTTAATGATTTGATTGCAAAAGATGAAGATTTTGAAAATCTTATTTTACCTTTGCGTGATGGCGTAAATTTTCTGAGAAGAAAATAAATTCAAGGGTTTTGGAGAATCTAATTCTTTAATCTTTGAATCATTCAATCTTTTAATATAAACTTAATGAGTAAAGGAATTTGTATTGTTACTGTAGCTCCTGTTCGTGCAGAAAACTCGGATAAAGCAGAAATTGTTACAGAGATATTGTTTGGTGAAAGTGCTGATATTTTGGAAGTAGATAAAAACTGGACCAAAATAAAGATGCACTATGATGGGTATGAAGGATGGATGGATACTAAACAAATAAGATCTGTTTCAGACGAAGAGCTTGCTAAAAGAAAGGTAACTTTAATTACTGAGGACTTTGCTTCAGTGTTAATGAATGATGGGAAAACATTACTTTCCATGGGTTCAGAAGTTGAATTTTCTGCAGTAGCATCCCGAAGAAGTCATGACATTCGTGAAAGTATTGCATTAACAGCAAGAGAATTCATTAATGTTCCTTACTTATGGGGCGGAAAGAGTTTCTTTGCAGTAGATTGTTCTGGTTTTACCCAATTGGTTTATAAGATTCACGATATAAAACTTCCTAGAGATACTTATCAACAGGCGGAAGTAGGAGAACCGCTAACGTTCGTTGAAGAAAGTCAGCCGGGAGACTTAGCCTTTTTTGAAAACCCCGAAGGAAAAATTATCCATGTTGGAATTATGCTGGAGAATCAGAAAATTATTCACGCTTCAGGAAAAGTAAGAATTGATATCCTGGATTCTACAGGGATTTTTAATAAAGAAATGAATAAACATACCCACAAATTGAGGGTCATAAAAAGTGTTCTTTAGTAAGTAAAGGAAATGATTTCAAAGTGTTTATTAATTGTCAGCATTATTTTACTTATTTCAATTTGGGTTTTTACCGGAATGAAATATGCAGGACTGCCAGATATTATTCCCACTCATTTTGATGCTCAGGGAAATATAAATGGGTATGATCATAAAAAAATGATATGGGTTGCCCCTTCTATTTCTACATTTGTCTTTTTTATTCTTGTTGGAGTTACAAGAAACCCAAATTCTCCGATGGTTCATGTTCCTGATGGTTTTCGTAACAAGAAATCAATACAAATATTTGCTTACAGTATCTTAATTCCATTTTTATTATTAATGGGAGATACTGTTGTAGAGAGTGTGTGGGTGGCTGAAGAGAAGATCAGGACATTAAGTAATATGATTTTTGTGTTTCTGGGATTATTGTTTATTGCTTTAGGGTTTAATATATTTATCATGCTCAAAAAAAGTAGAAATGAAAAACTCGAAAGATAATTCCGAACATTATATCTGGGGAAATAATTGTGATAGCTGGGTATTGAAAGATACTCCCGGGCTTTCTGTAAAGCAAGAAAAAATGCCTCCTGGTAGTGCTGAAAAATTACACTTCCACAAGGTAGCCAGTCAGTTCTTCTATATTTTAAGAGGAGAAGCTGTGTTTTATATCAACAATGAAAAAGTTTTAGTAAAAGAAGAAGAAAGTATTTCTATCTTACCTACAGTTCAACATTATATTGCTAATGAAGCAACAAAAGATCTTGAGTTCTTAGTGATCTCTAACCCCTCAACTAACAATGATAGAACCGAAATTGAAAAATAACTAATGTCTTTTATTTATAACATATTTGTCAATTTACTCGTTTTCGGAATGAGACTTTTTTCATTGTTCAATGAAAAGACAAAAAAGGGTTTTGAAGGTCGTAAAGAATCTTTAGCACTTGTTAAATCCAGCTTTTCTCCAAGCGATAAAGTTATTTGGATGCATGCTGCGAGTTTAGGGGAATATGAACAAGGACTTCCTGTTTTAGAAAAATTAAAAGAAGAATTTTCAGATCATAAAATTCTGATTACTTTTTTTTCTCCCTCTGGTTATGAAAACGTGGTTAAAAAGAAACATATTGCAGATGTTGTTTGTTATTTACCCTTTGATAGAAAGAAAGTTATAAAAGAGTTTGTCTCACAGTTTAATGTTAAACTATTTTTTACGGTAAAATATGACTATTGGTATAATCTCTTTGCAGAGCTGAAAAGCAGAAATGTAAAAGTATTTGTGATTTCAGCATTGTTTTATGAAAGGCAGTCTTTCTTTACATCCTACGGAAAATGGTTTGTAAAGGAATTGCAGAATAATGTCGATTGGTTTTTTCACCAAACGGGGTTTTCGTATGCTTTAGCTAAAAATGTAGGATTGGTAAAATCTTCTATAACAGGTGATACCCGATTTGATAGAGTGAAGCAATTGAGAAACGTTGATCATCATGTAGATTATATTAAAGACTTCAAAGGAAAAGACAAGACAATTGTTTTTGGAAGTTCATGGCATGCTGAAGAAAAAATTGCAGAGTTAATTACGGGGATGAATAGGAGTGTTAAAATTATTATTGCTCCCCATGATTTAAAAAGAGTTCATAATTTAAAACAAAGTTTTCCAGATTCCTTATTGTATAGTGAAATAACTAATGACCAATCGTTAATTAAGAATCAACAACTCCTAATTATAGATAGCATTGGTTTACTGTCTAAATTATATTCCTATGCTGATATTGCAGTCGTAGGAGGGGGGTTTCATGATGCCGGATTACATAATATTCTTGAAGCAGCAACGTACGGGGTCCCTGTCGTGTTTGGGGATCACTACAAGAAAAACCCTGAAGCAGATGAATTAATGTCTGCAAATGGAGGGAAAGCCTTCTCAAGTGAAGCTTTAGCTGCCGATTTTATTCTTTTTCTTCTTAATAACGATGAGGTAATTGAAGAAATGTCAGGTAATGCCAGGAAATTTGTAGATGATAAACCAGAATCTTCAGCACTTATTATAGAAAAAATCAAATCATTTTAAAAAGCCCTGGCTTTTTATTCCTTTTATAATCAGATCTAAGTTTTCGGGGATTCCATCGGATTTTAACCAATTAAAATCAAAACTATTATTGATACAAAGCTTTTGTAAATAATTATTTTTAAGGATCTTAGTTTCCAATTCTTCTAATAATTCATCAAATTCGATCCAATAATCTTCATCCAGTTTTTTTATGGTGAGCAGAGCTTTTATCAATTTATTGATCAGATAAAGATATAACTTGTAAACATTGTCGAATCTTTGATGGCTTAACTTATCATTATGATCTAAAATTTTATTGATCAGAAATAAATGAAGAGATACTTCACCAAATTTATCCGCGGTCACTTTTATATGTTCCGTAATTTCTGCACTTAATTTGCGGATGAGAACGAGGAAATATTTTGGATTGCTCAGATGTTTAGATGCGGAAAGAACTTTTTCTTCAATTAATTCTTCCATTTGGTCTCTTTTCTGATCTGTTGTTTCAGTGTCAATAAGCTCGAAATATAATTTCTTAGATAAAAGCTTATCCTTTTTAAGGAGTCTGAAAATAAGACGGTCTTTTTCTATAGAAGAAAAATTACTTAATGCAGTTTTGAATTCTTTTGAATATTCCATTAGTTGAAAATTTTAGAATATTTCATAAATCCATTTAAAGCCCAGTTGGCGGTATAGTATAATGATTTTAATGTAGAAAATTTCATAAAGTCTTTGTATACCAGATATTGATCTTTTATAATATGTTGTTTTTTTCTCGAAACGCTTGTTGAATGCATTCTGTATTTTGCCATAGTTTTAGGAAGAGGTTTTCCTACAGGGATTTTTTTAAGTAAATTCAGCCACATTACGTGATCTTCACGTTTGCTGCCTTCCGGGAAGTATTCTTTTCCTACTCTCTGGGAATCATACATTGAAGATAATAAAGACAGGCGGCATGTTTTTAATAGATTATCAAATGTAACCTCTTTGTCAGCTTTGAAGTCTTCAATTTGGGGAATTAGTTCTTCGTTACATCTGGCATAATTTGAATAGGCAATTTCAGCATTTTCACGTTTCATAAAATTAACCATTTCTTCTAAAAAATTGGGTTCCCAGAAATCGTCAGCATCTAAAAAAGTAATATATCTACCATTTGCTTTTTGTAAAGAAAGATTTCTTGCATGTCCGGCACCACCATTTTTTCCGGCAACAGATAGTTTTATTCTTGGATCACTGATCTTCCGAATAATTTCCACAGAGTTATCAGCAGATTTATCATCTGTGATCAACCACTCCCAATCTGTAAATGTTTGGCTCATTACAGAATGTATCGTTTCTTCCAAAAACCTGGCAGAATTATAACATGGAGTAATTATCGAAACTTGGGGCATGCGTGTTTTTCTGCAAATATAAGGTTTTAAAATATCTGTTTTATTGAAGGAATTTTAAGAAAATGAAAATTATAATTGCAAAACCTAAAAAAAATGACAGAGTATTTAAAAAAAATCATAATTTTAGGCCTTGAAAAATTTGATATATGAAGAAATTAGCATTACTATTTGCAGGTTTATCATTATTAGTAGCAACCGGGTGTAAAGATGATGATCCACAGCAGCTATTTCCAATTAACGGACTTTGGCAACCATTAAAAGAGGTGGTAACAACTGTTCCTGTAAATGGGGCTGGAGTATCAGACGAAATTGCCTACACAACATGCCAAAAAGATTCAAGATGGCTGTTCAATGAGGGGAGTACTGGAAAAAGAACAGATAAAGATGAAATAGGAAATCCAGCAATATGTAGTACAGTCTCTGAAAAGAATTTTACATATACCTACAGTACAAGTGATAACAGAATAGAGATTAAATATCAGGGAACTGTAGTTCCGGATAAAGGAAAAGTAACTACGCTCAATGAAAGTACAATGAATCTTACGATCGAAGATGCTACAGATCCTAATGTATACAAGTCAAAAACTATTACATTCAAGAGAATTCCTCAGTAATATATAAGACTTTACATATTAAATGTACAGATCTCATCTTCGGATGGGATCTTTTAGTTTAGTTAAAGCATGCTAATTAATTAAAAATTAAAGTTCTATTTCTTTTAAAATCTTTATTTTTGTAATTCTTCAAATTTTTTGAAAATAATTTTAAATAAAATCTATACATAAGTGTTTTACGATCATCAGCAGATAGAAAAAAAGTGGCAGAAATACTGGGAAGAAAAACAGACCTATAAGACTTCCGATACAACAGATAAACCCAAATTTTATGTTCTCGATATGTTTCCGTACCCATCCGGAGCAGGACTTCATGTTGGGCATCCTCTAGGATACATCGCATCTGATATCTATGCGAGATATAAAAGACATCAAGGTTTTAATGTACTTCACCCCGTTGGTTATGACAGTTTTGGACTTCCAGCTGAACAATATGCTATTCAAACGGGACAACATCCTGCAATTACTACTGAGCAGAATATTACACGATATGAAGAGCAGTTAAGAAAAATTGGTTTTTCCTTCGATTGGAGTAGAGAAGTGAGAACTTCAGATGCTTCTTATTATAAATGGACACAATGGATCTTTATTGAATTATATCATTCCTGGTATAATAAAAATACAGACAAGGCAGAATCTATCGAAACTTTAATTCAGCATTTTGAAGAAAAAGGAACGGAAGGTTTAAATGCCAATCAAAATGAAGAGTTAAACTTCACAGCAGAAGAATGGAAAAATGCTTCTGATATAGATAAGGAAGATACTTTGTTAAATTACCGTTTATCTTACAGAGCAGAAACGACTGTAAACTGGTGTCCTGCATTAGGAACAGTACTTGCTAACGATGAAGTAAAAGATGGTAAGTCTGAAAGAGGAGGTTTTCCAGTGTTTCAGAAAAAAATGATGCAGTGGAGTATGAGAATTTCTGCATATTCTGAAAGATTGCTTCAAGGTCTGAAAACTTTAGACTGGCCACAACCGTTGAAAGATTCTCAGGAATATTGGATCGGAAAGTCTCAGGGAGCTCAGGTAAAATTTAACGTTGAAAATCATAACGAAATTATCGAGGTCTTCACAACAAGGCCGGATACTATATATGGAGCAACATTCATGGTGTTGGCTCCTGAAAATCCTTTAGTAGATGCTATTACTACAGAAGCTCAAAAAGAAGAAGTAGATACTTATATTGAAGAAACTTCTAAAAAAACGGAGCGAGACAGAATGGCTGACGTTAAAAACGTGAGTGGTGCTTTTACCGGAAGTTATGCGGTCAATCCGTTCAGCAATGAAAAAATGCCGATCTACATTTCAGATTATGTATTGATGGGTTATGGTACAGGAGCGGTAATGGCTGTTCCAGCTCACGATGAGCGCGATCACAGATTCGCTAAGAAATTTAATTTGGAAATTAAAAAGGTTGTTGAAACCGATGAAGATATTCAGGAAAAATCTTTTGATTCTAAAACGAGTACTTGCGTAAACTCAGATTTTCTAAACGGATTAGGTTACGAGGAGGCTAAAGCAAAAATAATTGCTGAAGTTGAAAATCGCAATATTGGTCATGGAACCACAAATTACAGACAGCGTGATGCTATATTCTCAAGACAGCGTTATTGGGGTGAACCGGTTCCTATATATTATAAGGATGGAATGCCGTATACTTTGCCAGTTTCTGCTTTACCTTTAGAGCTTCCTGAAGTTGAAAAATATTTGCCAACTGAAGATGGAGATCCACCATTAGGAAACGCGAAATTTTTTGCGTGGGATGAAGCAAATCAAAAAGTAGTAGCTACAGATCTGATAGATGATGGAACTGTTTTTCCACTGGAATTATCTACAATGCCAGGTTGGGCGGGAAGCTCATGGTATTTCTTAAGATATATGGATCCTCATAATGAAGAAGGTTTTGCTAAAAAGGAATTAACAGACTATTGGGGACAGGTAGACCTATATATAGGAGGAAGCGAACATGCGACCGGACACTTACTATATTCCCGTTTCTGGAATATGTTCTTAAAAGACAGAGGATATATCAATCAGGATGAACCATTTCAAAAATTGATCAATCAAGGAATGATTTTGGGGATGAGTGCATTTGTGTATAGAATAGATGGAACCAACCAATATGTTTCAAAAGCTCTATCAAATGAATATAAGACTCAGAAGATCCATGTTGATGTTTCTTTATTAAAAGGTACGTCTGACGAATTGGATACTGAAGCGTTCAAACAATGGAGACCAGATTATGCAGAGGCAGAATTTATTTTAGAAGATGGAAAATACATTGTGGATCGTGAAGTAGAAAAAATGTCTAAGTCAAAATACAATGTGGTAAATCCCGATGATATCTGTAATGAATACGGAGCAGACGGATTAAGATTGTATGAAATGTTTTTAGGTCCGTTAGAACAATCAAAGCCATGGAATATGCAAGGGCTAAGTGGAGTATATGGTTTCCTTAAAAAATTCTGGAACCTATATTTTAATGGTGATGTATTTGAAGTTTCTGATGAAGAACCTACAAAAGCTGAATATAAAATATTACATACCTTAATAAAGAAGGTTGTTTTCGATATCGAAAACTTCTCTTTCAATACTTCTGTATCCTCATTTATGATTGCTGTAAATGAATTACAAAAAATAAAATGCAACAAACGCAATATTCTTGAACCCTTAGCCGTTATCATCTCTCCTTATGCTCCTCATATTTGTGAAGAGCTGTGGGGTCTGTTAGGAAATGATACATCTATAGAGTTTGAGAAATTCCCGGAATTGAATGAATCTTATTTAGTAGAAGATGAAATTCAGTATCCTGTAAGCGTAAATGGTAAAATGAGGTTCAAAATATCCCTATCTGCTCAATTATCGGCCAAAGAGGTTGAAGATTTGGTGATTAGCGATCCCAAAATGCAACAAATTTTGGAAGGAAAAACCCCTAAAAAAATCATTGTTGTCCCTCACAGAATTGTGAATATTGTAATTTAAAAAAAAATTAACATTGGTAAATTTGAAAAAATGAGGGGTTAATTTTTTCAAATTTTTAAAGTATTTTTAAATATTGGAGAATATCAATAAAAAAAAAGAAAATAATTGAAATATCGAAATCGTAATAATATTTCGTTATCAAAAAAAAGCAAAATGTTTATTTAAGACTCTTGTATTTTAATTAATTTTGCCTTTAATTTACAACTTGATAAAATTTTAAAACAATATAATTTAGTTAAATATGGAAATGAATGTTTCAAAAAATGATGAGCAAGTAATTGCTAGAAAAGCAGGAGGTTTAAACCCGGCTATTATTATTCCTATTTTATTCGTTATAGGAGTTTGTATTTATTTATTCGTATTAGGGAGTCCTGGTAACTTCAAAGATGCAGATAAACTAGGGAGTGGATCTGTAGCTTTTTCAAGTGTTGAAGGAAAAGACATTCACCCAGAGTCGTTTTTAGGTATTATCTACAAAGGAGGGGTTATCGTACCAATCTTGATTACTTTCATGATCACTGTAATCGTTTTCTCTTTTGAAAGATACTTCGTTCTTGGTAAAGCAGCTGGAAAAGGAAACTTAGATAGCTTCGTAGTTCAAGTAAGAAGTTTATTAAATCAAAACAAAATTGATGAAGCTTTAGAAGAGTGCGACAGACAACAAGGATCTGTAGGTAATGTAGTTAAAGAAGGTCTTACGACTTACAAAGCTTTATCTCATGACACGACTTTAAACAAAGAGCAAAAAATGGTAGCTCTTAATAAAGCTATCGAAGAGGCTACAACTCTTGAAATGCCAATGTTAGAAAAGAACATGATGATTCTTTCTACTTTAGGTACTGTTGCAACGTTAGTAGCACTTTTAGGAACTGTAATCGGGATGATCAAAGCATTCTTCGCATTAGGTTCAGGTGGTGGTACTCCAGATGCTGCTGCACTTTCTACAGGTATCTCTGAAGCCTTGATCAACACGGCATTAGGTATTGGTACTTCAGCTATCGCTATTATCCTTTATAACTTCTTTACATCTAAAATTGATGGATTAACTTACAAGATCGATGAGATCGCTATGAGCATCCAACAATCTTTCGCGGAATTCAACTAAGAATTTTTAGCAAGCTATTTGCATTAGCAATAAAAGAAGTTTAATTAAAAATAATAAAAATAATGGCGAGAGTCAAACCAAAAAGACATGGAGTAGTAACGGACATGACCGCAATGTGTGACGTTGCGTTCCTACTACTTACATTCTTTATATTGACCACTCAGTTTAAAAAACCTGACGTGGAGCAGATTAAACCGCCATCTTCAATATCAGAGAAGTTACTTCCTGATGCTAGTTTAATGACTATCAACGCTACTCCGGATGGAAAATTTTATTTCCAGCCTGTTGAGAACGCATCAGAGAGATTACAGCTTTTAGATAAAATGGGTCAAAAATATGGAATTAGTTTTGACAACAACGAAAAAGCTGCATTTCAAAAAGTACAAGCAATTGGGGTTCCTATGAACCAACTTAAAAGCTATCTTGATTTGTCAGATGAGGAGCAGAAAAGTTTTAAGAGTCCTACCGGGATTCCTATGGACAGTACAAATAAGCAGTTAGTAGACTGGGTACAACAAAGTTTGAGCGTAAATCCTGATTACAAATTAGCGATCAAAGGAGACGTTACAACTCAATATCCTAAAGTTAAAAGCCTATTTGAAGGTTTAAGAGATATCGATTTTCTTAAATTTTGGTTGATTACATCACAAGAAGGTAAACCTTAATATCACTAGAAATGGCAGAAGTACAAGTACAGGAAAAAGGCGCCAAAGGCGGCAAGGTACGTTCCAAGAAACAGAGTACCAGAGTCGATATGACTCCAATGGTGGACTTGGGTTTTCTATTGATTACCTTCTTTATGTTCACAACCACGTTTAGTAAACCTAACGTTATGGATTTGGGTCTTCCGGCAAAACCGAAAGAAAAAGATAAAAAACCACCTCCAACTGAAATTAAACTTTCTAACTCAATCTCTTTATTATTAGGTAAAGACAATAAGATTTTCTGGCATCAGCAAGATAATACATCTTTAACTGATCAGAATCTTAATGAAACTACTTTTGATAGAGAAGGTGTTAGAAAAGTAATTGAGCAAGCAAAAGCAAATGCGGCAGATAAAACTAAATTTACTGTTATTATCAAACCGACAGATGATGCTGTATATAAGAACTTTGTTGATATTCTTGATGAGATGGCGATTACCAAAAGCGAACAATACGGGGTTACCGATTTGAAGCCTTGGGAGCAAGCTATTTATAACAAGAAAGTTGGGAATAATGGAGCTGCGGCTACACCAGCTACAAAGTAATTTAACCATAAAATTGTAAATCTATGGCAGATGAAAATGTATACGGTCAGAATCTTACTTTAGACGAGATTGTATTTGAAAATAGAAACAAGGAATATGGTGCCTATGATCTGAGACATCAGTATCCAAGACTTCTGACAAAATCTTTTATTGTTGGAACGGCATTATTCCTAGTTGCGGCTTTGTCTCCTTTTATTTATCTTACTATTAAAAGACTTACAGCACCGGAAAAGCAAGAAGTTAAAGCTGATTTGGTAGAAATTCTTCAGGAAGATAAAATTATTGAGCAGCCAAAAGAAGAAGAACCACCTCCACCACCTCCACCTCCAAAAGAGGAGAAAATTGAGGTGATCCAGAACGTAGTTCCGGAGCCTGTAAAAGCTCCAAAGATTGAAACTCCACCACCGCCAATTTCTAAGCAGTTAGAAACGACGACTGGTTTAAATAATCAGGAGGGGGTAAAAGCTCCGGCTTACACACCACCACCGCCACCGCCATCTACAGGGACAAAAACTTCAACTGCTGAAGTGAAAGTTAGTGATACTCAGGTTTATACCGAGGTAGAGCAAACTGCAGAATTCCCAGGAGGTATTAACGCATTTAGAAATAAAGTGTCTAGTAACTTTGATGGTTCTGCGATGAATGGAGATGAAGGAGCTGTAAAAGCTGAAGTAACTTTCGTAGTTGAAAGAGATGGAAGTATTACAGACGTTAAAGCAACTGGTAAAAATTCAGACTTTAATTCTGAGGCAGTAAGAACCATTAAATCTATTAAGAATAAATGGAGTCCTGCTAAAATTAATGGACAATCTGTACGTTACCGTTTCAGATTACCATTGACAATGAATTTTGAAGGGTAATTTTTATCTTTAAATAATAATTAAAAAAGAGAAGCATATGCTTCTCTTTTTATTTTTTTTGGTATTTTTGTTGTATGATGTTCAATTGGTTATCCCTAGTTACAGGATTGTTTTATATTGTCTTAGGAATTGTAGTTATTTTTTACAAATTCTTCTTTATTATTTTAGAGCCTACTGTAGCGTATCCTCTTGGAGGCGTTATGATCCTATACGGAATCTTTAGAATTTATAGAGCGGTTTCAAGAATAAAAAATTCAGGAAATGAAGAATAGTATAAAAGTTATAATGCTTTTTGTTTTAAGCGTTATTGCTGTAAGTTGTAAAAAAGAGGATAAGTCTCCTTCCTATTATAAAGGAGATCTTACGATTCTTACAGATGAATCCTTTAAAAGTGTTACAGAAGCATTAGCTGATGGCTATATGATCAACTATCCTGAAGCACATATAAAAATCGTTACAAAGAAAGAAGATTTAGGCTTTTTGGATTTATTAAATGATAAAGCCAGAGTTGCTGTCATGTCAAGAGATCTTAGTTCTGAAGAACTTAAAGCCTATAAGGAGCAGGTTGGTTCTAAATTTCTTCCTGCCAGATTCGCTGCAGATGCAGTTGTTTTTGTAGTTCCGAAAAATTCTGCGAAGACCAGTATCTCAATGGATGAAGTTCAAAAAGGTCTTCTCTCCGAAAGTAAAGAGTTTATTTTTGATGGTGTGAATTCCAGTAATCTGAATTTTGTTGCTCAGAAATTAAAGAAACAACCTAAGGATCTGAAATTTTCTATTATTCCAGGTAGTGAAAATATTATTGAGCAGTTGAACAAGTATCCCGACAAAATTGGAGTAATTGGACTCAATACATTTAGTCGTCCTTATGATAAGACTTCTGAACAATTAAGAGATATGGTTAAAATTTTACCTGTAGAAAATAACGGAAAATTATATACTGCGGATGCTGCAGGTTTACGGGAAATGAAATATCCTTTTACAAGAATTTTGTATTTTTTAACAAATGAAGGGAATTTTAATATTGCTAATGGCTTTATTAGATATTCATGTACCCAATTAGGGCAGATGATCGTTCAAAAAGAAGGTTTGCAACCATATAATATCTATAAAAGAGAGGTGCAAATGCGTTAAAAAATATTAAATTAACTTTTTACCCTAAATAAATACACTATTTTGGTCTGAAAATTGTGTATCATTTAAATCGATTTAGAAAATATAAAATGAAAGATATAATGATTATGAATGTAAAAAAGATTGCTTTTGGAGCAGCGGTGGTATTTTTTGCCAATTTTTCGTTTGCACAAACATTGCAAGATGGTATTAACAGCATCGATAGTGATAAATTTGCTCAGGCAAAAACTAACTTCACTGATATGATCGCAAAAGCACCTACTGCTGAAAATTATTTCTATTTGGGAAATACTTTTCTAAGACAAGGTGAACCAGATTTTGCAAAAGCAACAGAGAGTTTCAACAAAGGTCTTGCAGCGGATAACAAAAGTTACCTAAACAAGATTGGATTGGCAGCTGTAAAATTAGGAAAAGGTGATAAAGCTGCAGTAGCTGAAATTCAGAAAATTGTAAGTGATTCAAGAGAAAAAGATGCTGAAGTATTGTTTAGAGCGGCTGAAGCTTTAACTTTATTTGAGAAAAATAACTCTCCTGACTTAGCAATTCAATTCTTGAATAAAGCAATCGAAAGAGCACAGAAAAAAGAAGTTCCAGCAAATTATTACTATACTTTAGGTGATGCCTACAGATTAAAGAAAATTCCTGGTGATGCAATGACGGCTTATGATAAAGCGTTACCACTTGCTAAAAATAAAGCTTCTGTTTATACAAGAATGGGGACTTTATGGATGGCTGCTCAACAATGGAAGTTAGCTAAAGAAAATATTGATAAAGCAGTTGGTGTTGATGCAACATATGCTCCTGCTTATAAAGCTTTGGCTGCCTATGATATCAAGTATCAGCAGAATGATAAAGCAACTCTGGATTTGATCAATTATACAAAATATGCAGATGAAGATCCATATACACAATTAGAAATTTCTAAACTTTATTTTACAAATGAAGATTATACTAATTCTAAAGCAGTATTAGATAAGATTTTTGACAAGATCGATGATCCAATCAAATTTAAATTGAGGGCTTATCAATTGTATGCTGATGGAAAATATGCAGAAGCTAAACAAAATATGGACAGCTTCGCTTCTCAGGCTGATAAATCAAGAATGCAGCCTGCAGATCAAGGTTTACAGGGGCTAATTGCTGCTGGATTGGCTAAAAACGAAAAGGATGCTGCTAAGAAGACTGCTTTAACAACTGAAGCTCAACAAAAAGTTGCTATTGCTAAAGCTGCAAAAGATGAAACCATGAAGTGGGATATGGAGCTTGCTAAAATTGCAGGCGGTGGGGCAACACAAGGTTCTGCAGATTCAGGACCAACAAACCCAACAATTGAAGGTTTAAAACAAAAAGTAGCTGCTAATACTCAGGATACTGATTCATTATTCAAATTAGCAACAGCTTATCAAGATGTTAAAAACTGGAATGGGGCAATCCTTACTTGGCAAAAAATGAGTACTTTACTTCCAGATTGGGCTCCTGCTTATTACAGTCAGGGATATTCTTATCAACAAGCTGGAAATAATGATGCTGCGAAAATAGCTTATGAGAAATTTATCAGTACTGTAAAGCCTGCCGATACGGAAGCTAATAAGCAGACTTTAGCATATGCTTACTTTGCAGTAGCTTATATGAGTAAAGACTCTGATATTGCTAAAGCTAAAGATTATGTTGCTAAGTCTCTTCAATTAGATCCAACATATCAGGATGCTGTAAAACTTAACGGCGAGATCAATAAGTAATTTAAAATTTAAATTATAGATATTAAAACTTCCCATTCGTAATGTTTGGGAAGTTTTTGTTTTAAACTTATCTTTGAAAATATGAAACGCCCTTGGTTAAAAATTCAAAAACATGAGCATAATTGTTGGGCGTTCCATCTGACATATTAAAAAATAAAAAGAACAGATGAAAACAGATATACTAGCTTTTGGAGCGCATCCTGATGACGTAGAATTGGGTTGCGGAGGCACAATAGCCAAATTGGTGTCAGAGGGTAAAAAATGCGTTATTGTTGATTTGACAAAAGGTGAACTGGGAACTCGAGGTACTGATGAGACCAGAAAACTGGAAGCTGCTGATTCTGCTAAGATTTTAGGCGTTTCTGCGAGGGAGAATTTAGGAATGAAGGATGGCTTTCTTGTTAATTCAGAAGAGTACCAAATGGAAATTGTGAAAATGATCCGCAAATACCGTCCAGAAATCGTTTTAGCCAACGCGATTGATGACAGACATCCAGATCATGCAAAAGGATCAAAATTAGTTTCCGATGCATGCTTTTTAGCAGGGCTTAGAAAAGTGGTAACTGTAGCAGAAGGAGAAAACCAAGAAGTATGGAGACCGAAGCATATTTTTCATTATATCCAATGGAAACATATCCAACCGGAATTCGTAATAGATATATCCGAACATCTTGATAAAAAGATTGAAGCATGTTTAGCATTCAAAACTCAATTTTATGACCCAAATTCTAAAGAACCGGTGACTCCAATTGCCACCAAAGACTTCCTTGAAAGTTTAACTTACAGAGCTCAGGATTTAGGGCGTTTATCGGGAGTTGCTTACGCTGAGGGCTTTACGACAGAGAAGTTAATTGCATTGAAAAATTTTGAAGGAATTGTTTTGTAATTAAAAATTCTTTCCTATATTTGCAACCACAAAACGGTGATTGTAGCTCAGTTGGTTAGAGCGTCGGATTGTGGTTCCGAAGGTCGGGGGTTCGAGACCCCTCATTCACCCAAAGAAAGTACACTTTTTAAAAGTGTACTTTTTTATTTTGTATCAATTTAAGATTAAAAAGAATCATAATTATTAAGATTCAATTCTTTTGTTTAATTTTTTTTTATTGATAATTTTCCGCAGAGCATATAAAACGGGGAGAAAAATTTTGAATCACATTAAATAGTGATGTGAAAAAATGATTGAATTTTAATTTAATGAAATTTGGTTCAAAAAAATAAAGAAATGCTATTATTTCCTAGATTTGTAAAAACTAACTCCGTTAAAACTCTTAAATTAAACGTCAATGGAAAATTATCTAGACAAGGAAAAATCGATTCATTCTAATTTTCACAAATTATATAAGTTTATTTATATAGTGCTGTTTATAAGTTGTTTGGGTTTTGCACAGGATAAAAAAGCTTCTGAAATTTACCATACACCAAATGGGATTTTTGACCAAGTTTTCGATAATGAAGGTCGAATATTGAAATTATCCGAAATTGAAATTATAAAACCTCATTCTACAGAAAATGGAAAAACAATATTAAATGCACAGTCTTTCACTTCAGGTATTTTTGAGCTTTATTTTGAAAATGGAAGTGGTATGGAAATTGTCGGAAATGCGGTTCATGACCAAAGAAGGTCTATAATACTTCAGGCATTTCTGGATATTTCTGATTTTATCAACACTCCTTTAAAAAACACAGGAAATAAGGTGAAGTTTTGGATACGAAATCCAACAACTGTAGGGTTGTCCTCAAATAAAGGTAGTTCTGCAAGTGCCTTTTATAGTTTTCCAACATTTTCAGCCGGAATTAGTAATCAAAATATTGATTTTGGGGGAATTTTAGATAATGAAATCTGGAAGACGATACATGCCGGAGTTGATTCGTATTCTAATACTGTTCTTCCTATTATTAACACAAATAGTGTCGGTGAGTTCTATCACGGTTGGGCATGTTTTAATTTTACAGGAACAGTAAACTGGAATTTAGATTATAATAAATATAATACAGCTACGGCATATCCAGCTAATTATCTTGATTTTTACTCCACAATAATTCATGAAGTTACACATGCTTTGGGGGTTAATAGTTTAATGAGATATAATGGAAACAGTTCTTTCTTTAATAATCCGGGAAATTATTTTACGAGATATGATAAAAATTTGAAAACAAGTTCAGATGTATCATTAATTATAAATTCTCCCGCAATTGGTGGCCAAATGTATGGTTTTAATTATAATTTAGCTATTCCAGGTCCTGTTTTATTTCCGAGCTGCAATGTATTTCCACCTGAATTTAACGGCAATAGTGGTTCTTTTAATTGTTCAAGTTCGATGAAGTATGTTGGTAATGTTACAGTGCCTGTTTACAATCCGCCGTGTTTTGAAAATGGAGGTAGCTTAAGTCATTTTGAAGACGCTTGTTACAACGGGAATTCTAACGATCAGTATTTTATGATGAGCGACCGGGCTTCCAGTTTTTTCGCTAAAAGAACTTTAACAAGTGAAGAAAGACAGGTGTTATGTGATATTGGTTATAGTCTTCAAGGAACTTTTGGAAGTACTAGCAACTTTACCTACAAAAATTATGGGGTCGCAAGTTGTGGAGGAATATCAATTGGCGGAGTTAATGACGGATTTTTAAATGGAGTTTATACTTATCAAGGCAATGGAGGCACAAATATTAGTATAGATGGAATATTGAGTAATGATTATACTAGTGGTTCATCGTCCAATTTAAGTTTTGAATTTGTTCAGGATTTATATGATCCGGATGCAATTATATCAGGAATTACCCCCACTTCATTTACATTCAAATCTTATGTCCCGGGTGTTCATCTGTTACGGTATGTGCCATTTGACAATATAACTGGGCAACGTGGAAACATTACCTATATTTATGTTAATGTTTTCAATCATTGTACAAGTGTTACTCAACCCAATTTGGTTAGAAATGGTGATTTTGAAGAACACAGTTACGCTCCCAGTTACACCAGTCAACTGTATAAATCATGTGGTTGGCAATCTCCAAGTTATTTCCCATCTCCTGATTACTTTAATTCAGATTCAACATATCCACAAGTAAGCATTCCTTCAAACGTATTTGGTAATCAGGCCGATAAAATCAGTGGAAACCAAGCTTATGTCGGAATGTTTATCTCTTCAAATAGACCTGCTTTATTACAAAATGTTTATAGTGAATCTTTAAAAACCGAGTTAACGAGTTCTTTGCTGCCGAACACTAAATATCAATTGTCTTTTGATGTATCAAAGGCTGATAATTATTTATTAAACGGCATAAAATTTCAAGTATTTATTACAGATGCTAATTTAGAGTTAACAACAGGCGGAATTATTCCAACTTCAAATATAACTTCGGATAAAGTTTTTTTGACAAATCCAACGTTTTCAAGCTCTACTTCGGCAACTGAATGGGAAACAATTACTTTTACATTTACAACTGGCAGCAACCCGAATTTAAAATACCTTTATATTGGGGGATTAAATAATGTTCAATTTCAAAATAGCAATGGTCCTGATGCATATTATTTTTTAGACAATGTTTCTCTAATTCCTGCTTCTCTGCTTGGGTTATCAGCATTAAATTTTGAGAACGATGATATTGAAGTTTTTCCAAATCCAGCTCATTCAATAATCACCGTTAAAAATTCAAACTCAAATATTAAATCTATTGAACTTTATGACATGGCAGGAAGGGTATTGAAAGCTGAAAAGGTAAATAAAAAAGATGTTCAACTTGATGTGTCAAATTATCAAGTTGGTACTTATTTGATTAAAGTAATTACAAACAATGGTGATGCCGTTAAAAAATTTATTAAAAACTAAGAAATGTATTATACTGTATGGCTTACTTCTATCAAAGTTGTGGAATAAAAACAATGCAAGAGTCAGAAAATGGTTCGAGATTATAGCAGCTAACAGCATACAAGTACACTTTTCAAAAGTGTACTTTTTTATTTTAAATATTTAATAAGGAAAATGGTCACTTTTAGAATTTTTGGACACAAAAAAAGCACCCTTTTTTCAGATGCTTGTGTTTTTAGATATTCTTTTTTTTAAACTTCGTCGTCAGAATCTATAGTATAAGACTTGCTTTTGAAGTCTTTGTCATGTTTTTCTGAAATTACATCCTCACCCTTTTCATTAATGATGAAATCTGTTGACTCATTGAACATTTCCTGGAAACTTTTAAAATCTTCTTTGTAAAGGTATATTTTGTGTTTCTCAAATGTAGCCTCTCCATTTTCTCCGAAATTCTTTTTACTTTCGGTAATTGTAAGATAATAATCCCCTGCTTTCGTCTCACGCACATCAAAGAAATATGTTCTTCTTCCTGCTTTTAACACCTTCGTGAAAATTTCATTTTCATGGCGTTCCTTGTATTCACTCATTGTTAGATATTTTTTAATCTTGTTAAGAACAAATATAAAAGATTTCTTTTAATCACAAAATTTTTTTTATGATTTATTTAACAATTTTGAATGAATCGGCTAAGCAGTTACAGAATTGGTAATTTCGGTAAGATTAATGATCTTATCAGCTTTTTGAGCGCTAGACTCTCTGTGTGTGATGATTATGGATGTTGCGTTATTGATTTTAGTGTCAATATTTTCAAGAATATTTTGCTCTGTTTCGGTGTCTAAAGCAGATAAAGAATCGTCAAAAATAATGATATTTGGATCCTTAATTAATGCTCTTGCGATACAAATTCTTTGTTTTTGGCCCCCCGAAAGCATCACTCCACGCTCTCCAACCGTAGTTTTGTATTGTTCTTTAAACTCTATAATGTTTTTGTGAACATCAGCAATTTTTGAATATTCAACTACTTTTTCATGCGAAGGATTGTCAATCGCAAAACCAATGTTATTTTCAATAGAATCAGAAAACAAATAACTTTCCTGAGGAATATAACCTATAAAATTTCTGTAAACCTCAAGATTGTGTTCTTTAAGGTTTTTACCATCAATCAAGATCTCTCCTTCCGTAGGATCAATTAGACGGCAAAGGAGTAATGCTATAGTAGACTTTCCGCTTCCGGTCTTTCCCATAATGGCTAGTGATTGTCCTGCATTAATTGTAAAACTTAGATTTTCTAAAGCTTTAATTCCTGTATTTGGGTAAACATAAGAAACATTTCTAAATTCAATGTCACCTTTAATAGAATAGTCATCGAAATTCTTATTAGTGATCTCAGATTTTTTATCTAAAAATTCATTAATTCTTTGCATAGAAGCCTCCGCTCTCTGATTAACCGAAGTTACCCATCCGACCATTGAAAATGGAAATATCAAAGTATTAATATACATGAAAAAGTCAGCGATTTTTCCGATGCTCAATTCTCCGGCAATGTATTTTTGGCCACCAATTACAATGATCGCTACATTTAAAAGTCCTATTACAAATAGGATAATTGTAAAAAAATAGGCTTCCGTTTTGGCTAGATCTAAGGCCTTATCCTGATAGTCGGTAACTTTAATACCGTAATTTTTTTTAATGTAATTTTCTTTGGCAAAGAATTTAACAACCCTGATCCCCGAAAAACTGTCTTGTACAAAAGTCGAAATGCCAGACTGGCTTTTCTGCATGATTTTTGACTTTTTATTGATGATCGAGCTTACCTTAAATATAAGATATGATAATATGGGAAGTGGTAACAATGTCCATAAGGTCATTGAAACATCTGTTTTTATCATATAGATGCTGGTGATAAGAAGCAAAATTACCAGGTTCACAACATACATGACACCAGGGCCAAGATACATTCTTACAGCCACTACATCTTCACTTAACCTGTTCATGAGATCTCCGATGGTAGTTTGTTTGTAATCAGTTAAAGATAATTCCTGATAATGTCTGTAAATCTTATTTTTTAACTCGTACTCAATTCTTCTTGAAGCAACGATAATTGTTTGCCTCATCATGAAAGTGAAGAATCCTGTCAATAATGAACAGCCTACAATGATAGCAACGTAAATCAATACCTGCTTATTAAAACCCATCTGTCCTCCTTTTGTAAGCTCATCTACGGATTTTCCCACAAACTGAACCTTATAGGTATTGAAGAAATTACTGGCGATGATGAATAATAACCCCCAAAACAATAATATTTTGTGTTTCCAAAAGTAAGGGTTCAGAGTTTTTAAAGCTTTCATATAGTTTTACAAAATTACAAAAATACCTTCACACTACGAATTTCATAAATTTTAAATTTTGTATCTTTGCACCCATAAAAAGCTCTTTGAATGTTAGGAAGAAGACAAATCCGTGAAAAAGTGGTAGAAAATGTATATTCATACTACCAGAATCCCATTAAGTTCGATGTTTTAGAGAAAAACATGTTTTCTAGTATAGAAAAAATCTATCATCTCTATATTTATCAACTTAATTTTTTAGTAGGTCTTAAAGATCTTGCGGAAAACCAAATGGAAATTGGGAAGAAGAAGTATTTGAAGACTGATTCTGACATTAATCCCAATCAAAAATTTATTAGCAACCAGGTGTTGATTAAACTTGAAGAAAATCCAGAAAGACTTTTCTTTACAGGACAACATAAGGAATTAAAATGGGATTTGCATGATGACCTATTGGTAAAAACTTTCCAAAGGATTACTGCTGGAAAGCGTTATCAGGATTTCATGAAAGTGGAAGAATATTCTTTCGAAGAAGATCAAAAATTTATCGGGAAATTATTTTTGCGATATATCGCTGAAAATGAAGATTTTCATGATTACCTTGGTGATAAAGAATTAACTTGGTATGATGATATTCACATAGCAAATTCAATGGTTCAGAAAACGATTGGTTTCCTTAAAGAAGACGAAGAAAGCAGAACATTGATAAAAATGATCAAAGATGAAGATGATAAAAGCTTTGCGGGTAAACTTCTTAGAGACACATTGAATAACTGGGAGAATAATGAGAAGAAATTAAGTGAGAGATTAGAAAACTGGGATTTGGAAAGAATTGCTTTGATGGATAAAGTTATCTTATCTACAGCTATTTCAGAAATTGATAATTTTCCTTTCACGCCTTCAAGAGTAATAATTAATGAATATATAGAAATTGCTAAAGTATTTGCTACTGATCGATCTAATATCTTCATTAATGGAATTTTAGATAAATATTGTAAAGATCAAAATAGAATTTAACATGAAAAAGACGTTATCAATTATCGCTTTGTCTATTATAGGCTTTGGTTTAGTTTCTTGTAAAAAAGAAAACAAAGAAGTTAAAGGTGCTGAATCTATAGCAGCAGATTCTGCCGCTGTAACTACAGCTCCTGCTGACTCTGCAACAGCTCCTGTAGCTGGAGAAACTGCAGCAGCTCCGGTAAAGTCTGACCAGCCATCTACATCAATTGCTCTATCAGAAAGTAATTTTGATTTTGGAAAGATCAAAAAAGGAGATAAAGTTCAGCATGTATATGAAGTTACTAATACCGGAAAAAATCCATTGGTAATTTCTGAAGTTAAACCTGGATGCGGATGTACTGCTCCTGATTTTACTAAAGAGCCTATCTTACCTGGAAAAAAAGGAAAAATTACATTACACTTTGATTCTTCAAACTTCGATGGAAACGTTCAGAAATATGCTGATGTATATGCTAACGTAGAAAAAGCTCCAATTAAATTAACATTCACAGCGAATATTCAACCATAATAAAATGAATACGTTAACCATATTTTTACAAGCACAGCCACAAGGTGGAGGATCTTCTATGATGCTGATCATGATGGGTGTGATGTTTGTCGGTTTTTATTTCTTAATGATAAGACCACAAATGAGAAAACAAAAGCAGGAAAAAAGCTTTCAGGAGAATCTGAAAGTAGGAAGTAGGGTAGTTCTTACTTCTGGTCTTCATGGAAGAATTGCTCAAATTCAGGATGATGGTTTTGTTATTGAAACATTATCAGGAAAATTAAAATTCGAAAAAGCAGCAGTATCAAGAGAATTTACTGATACTCGTTTTGGAGAAAAAGCAACAAAAGCAGCTGAAAAAACTGCTGAGAAAAAAGAAGTAATTGAAACTGAAAAGAAATAATTTTTAGTTTAAATCGTATAGTATCGGCGCGGTGAACTTTGTTCACCGCGCCGATTTTTTTATACCAGTTTGAATAGCTAATAAATATTTGATTATTTGACTTATCTATGGTTTAATCTATCTTTGCTTGATGAATCAAAATACAAATAAAACTGTTCTTATTTTAGGTGCTAATTCTGATGTTGCTAAGCAGGCAGGTAGACAATACTTGCAGAAGGGATTTTCTGTTATTGCAGCATCGCGAAATACGGAATCCTTGGAGAGTTTTGTAAGAGATAATGATTTAGATGTTTCAAGAATAAAGGTTTTATATTTTGATGCAGCTGATTTTGATTCTCATCAGAAGTTTTATAATGACCTTCCTGTAAAACCTGATATTGTGGTTTATGCCGCAGGTTTTTTAGTTGATAATCAAAAAGCTTTACGAGATTTCAAAGGAACTTACCAGATGATGCAGGTGAATTATATGGGTGGAGTCTCTATCCTTAATATTATAGCCATGGATGAAAGTAATAAAAGATTGGAAAGAATTGTTGGACTTTCTTCACTTTCAGGGGTAAGAGGAAGAAAGAGTAATTTTATTTATGGAAGCACAAAATCTGCATTCACACAATATTTAGCGGGGCTAAGACAAGAACTGTCTTCCAGAAAAGTCATTGTTAATGCTTTAGTGATTGGCTATATCAGAACTAAAATGAATGAAGGTCTGGAGCTTAATGATTCTTTAATGATGGAACCCGACTATGTAGCAAAGTTCATTGTTCATGCAGGTAATTCTTTTACCATTGTACCTAATCTTAAATGGAAGATAATTTATAATATTTTGAAAGTTTTACCTGAAAGTCTTGTTGCTAAATTGCCGTAATTTTTTTCATTTAATTTTTATTTTTGATAATTTATTTTCATGAAATAGAATAAATAGATTTATTTGTTGTTTTTGTGCTTATAGGTTTTCCAAAAGGCAGACTTCATAGAAATTGTGGATTACTTTTTTTTTCAGTATTTTTAAAATTCTAATTACTTCTTTTTACAAGATTCAATTTCAAAAATGATCATTGATTAAGCCTGAAACAGGGCTATTTTGCTATCCAATTTATTTTTTTACTATAATATGTACTTTAAACCAAAGGTTTAGAGTTTGTTGTTTTTTGGATGCAGGTTATTTTTCAAAATTAATTACAAAATGAGAGTAAATAAACGGGTAAAATATCAAAAATTAAATAAATACAAAGATGGACGATCTAAAATTGAATAACATTCAGCAACATTGGGATACCTTTATGGCTTCAGCTATTGCATGGGCTCCAAAGATTATTACAGCAGTAATCTCTGCGTTCTTGATATATCTCATCGGATCATGGATCATAAGGATGATAAAGAAATTAGTTGAAAAAGCCTTTAAAAGGCGCAATATGGAGCCGTCCTTACAGCTTTTTCTTTTGAATATTATTAATTGGAGTCTCAATATTTTGCTCTTTATCGTTGTCGTAACTCAATTGGGGGTACAGACCTCTGCATTTGTTGCAATGATAGGTGCTGCCGGTTTGGCGGTGGGATTGGCATTACAAGGTTCACTGACCAATTTTGCAGGTGGGATACTTATCTTATTATTGAAACCATTTAAGATCGGAGATTTTATTTCCACAAGTTCGGGAGTTTCAGGAACGGTAAATGCAATTGATGTTTTCCACACAAGATTAATTACTCCACAAAATCAATTAATCGTAATACCTAATGGCGAAATTTCAAATAAAAGTATTACGAATTACACACAGCTAGGAACACGTAAAACATGGTTCGACATAGGAGTTTCTTATAACGCCGATTTAAAACAGGCAAAGGAAATACTACTGGAGGTGATAAAGAATAACGAATATGCACTTAAAGAACCAGTCCCACAAGTGGTCGTAACTGAACTTGGAGATAGTGCAGTTAATTTATCTATAAGAGTAGCGACTACCAATGAAAATTTCTGGGCGATGAACGAAGAGTTAATGATAACCTGTAAAGCAGCTCTTGATCAAGCTGGAATTGAAATTCCTTTTCCACAACGAGATGTACATCTTTATAATAAGTAACGGTTATAAATAAAAATAGTAAAAATTCCTGCATTAATTATAAATGCAGGAATTTTTTTATTACCATGGCTTGAATGCTGAAATGATCCTCATCAGTCAAAGCTTACTTAAGATTCTGTAACAACTCCAATGCTTTCATCATATCAATTCCTTTTCCCAATACAGATTTAAATAAATCTCCTTTTTCTTTAATTCTTTCTAAAGCATTATGAATAGTAAAATCTGTTGGTTTTAATCCTGGCTTTACCTCATCCCATTCTAAAGGCATAGAAACAGAAGCTCCTTCCTTAGGCCTTAAGCTGTAGGCACTCGCCAATGTCTGACCTGTTCTGTTTTGAAGATAATCGAGATAAATTTTCTTATCATCTCTTTTTTGTAAGTTTCTTTCTAATGTAGTTGTTTTAGGTAGCTTTTCATTAACTTGTTTCATCACGATATGAGCGAAGTCTTTCACCTGGTCAAAATCGTATTTACCACCCATTGGAATGTAGATATGAATTCCGGTACTTCCGGAAGTTTTACAGTAGCCTTTAATTTTAATTGAATTTAAAACTTCATTCACCTGTAATGCCGCCTCAATCACATCATCAAAACTATTTTTCTTAGAAGGGTCAAGATCCAAAACCAAATAATCTGGATGTTCCAGATCAGGAAGCGAACTGTTCCATGGATTGAGATCGATACAGCCTAAATTATTAAGATAGGCTAAGGTGGCTTTATCATTACAGTAAATATAATCAATGTACTTATCATTGGACTCTGAATAAACTTGAGTGGTTTTTATCCAATCAGGTATATTATCACTGGCATCTTTTTGATAAAAACCCTGGGCTTCAATTCCATTTGGAAAGCGGTTTAAGGAAAGTGGACGGTTCCTTAAATGC
Source organism: Chryseobacterium sp. ISL-6 (assembly GCF_018613715.1). Taxonomy (GTDB): domain Bacteria; phylum Bacteroidota; class Bacteroidia; order Flavobacteriales; family Weeksellaceae; genus Chryseobacterium; species Chryseobacterium paludis. Next base: position 59,484 of record NZ_JAGGPT010000005.1, read on the forward strand.
GGAAGTATATATTCAGCTACCGATTGATAATATTCAATAACATTCCCTTTTGTAATACCATCTTTTGGAAAATAGATTTTATCCTGATTGGTCAACTTTACAGAATGTCGGTTTAACGTTATTTCCTTTTCAGAATGTGGCGCTTTTTTGGGAGAAGAGGTTGTAGCTTTCATTTCTTTAGGTTTTTCGTTAGTTTGGATATTAGTATTTGTCGAACCTTTTATTTCTTCGGGATCTTTATCCTCACGGATCGCAATAAAAACGGGATGCCGGAAAATACCATCTTTTGTAATTTCTGAAAATTTAATTTCACAAACCAATTCGGGCTTTATCCATGTTACAGGCATATTGGTTTTAGGAACAGTTTCAAATGGAGATTTCTTTATAATTAATTTTTTCAATCTCTCATGAAGCTGGTTTAAAGATTCTTTATTAAATCCTGTTCCTGTATGACCGGAATAAATCAATTTCCCATTACTATATTTTCCTAAGATCAATGCTCCAAATCCTTTTCTTGAGCCCCTCGGTTCCGTAAATCCACAGATAATGGCTTCTTCAGTATCCGTAAATTTTATTTTGAGCCAATCCGTGGTTCTATGGTTTTCAATATAGTTGCTGTTTGCTTTCTTTGCGATCATCCCCTCAAGCTTCATTTTTTTCATCTGATTGAAAAAGTCAATTCCTTTTTCGGGAATGTGGTCGCAATATTTAATAACTTCAGTCTCAATCAAGGCCTCTTTTAAAAGTTCCTTTCTTTGCAATAATGGGATATCTTCTGTAGAATGACCATTGAGCCAGAGAAGGTCAAAAACTTGGTAAACCAAAGCAAGGTTAGGATTATCTCCGATCTGTTGTAGCAAATGGAAGCTGGGCTTTCCGTTTTCGTCATAAGCTACAATTTCTCCGTCCAGAATCATCTTATGTTTTTGCGAATCGAAATCTCTTGAAACCTTTTGAAATTTATCCAGGAAAGAAATGCCATTTCTGGAATAAAACAGAGGCGTATCATTACTAACATCAGCAATAGCCCTATAGCCATCCCATTTTATCTCGAAGATCCAATCTTTATCATCAAACGCTTTTTCAAAGGACTTTGCAAGCATTGGCCTGATGAAATTTTTAAGTTTTTTTTCGTTGGTTAGAGCATTAAAGTTTCTGAATCTTGGCTGAGTCGTTATGATTTCTTTCTGCTGCTTTTTAGGCTTTTTTTTTCCTCTAAAAATTTGGTGACTAAAGATTTTGCAGAAGTGTTTTCTTCAGCATCATAATTTGTTTCTGCATATTCATCTTTGTGTTTTATGAGCAACCAGGAATTGCCTTCAGTGTTTTTCATTTTAACCAAAGCAAATTCACCTTTCAATTTTTTACCGTGGAGAATAAATTTTAATGATCCGGCGTGTAATTCCTTTAACAGTTCTTTCTCATCGGAAAGCTTGTTGTTTTCTTCCAGTGGTTCGTAAGTGCCACTGTCCCAAACCTCAACCTGGCCGGCTCCATAGTTGCCTTCAGGAATATTCCCTTCAAAATCTTTATAATCGTATGGATGATCTTCCACCATCATGGCAAGACGTTTATCTTTAGGGTCTAATGATGGACCCTTTGGAACGGCCCAGCTTTTAAGGACACCTTCCATCTCTAATCGAAAATCATAATGGAGATGTGATGCCGCATGTCTCTGAACTACAAAAATAAGTTGATCCTTACTCTTCTTAGTTTTCCCTTTTGGTTCACTGGTTTCGTTGAATTTCCGTTTTTCGTTATAATCTTTAAGAGCCATTACGATGCATTTTTGGATTTAGAACTTTGTAAACTGGCTTTCAATTGTGCCATTAAGTCAATGACTTTACCTTCTTTTGTCGGCTCTGCCTTTTGGGCTTTTACACTCTTACCCTTCGCTTTCTGTTTGATGATTTTCATTAATGCTTCTGAATAGGTATCCTTATACACAGTAGGATCAAACTCCTGGGAAAGTTGTTCAATAAGACTTACTGCCATTTTTAATTCCGCAGGTTTTGGAGCTTTCTTAGGTGGAATCTTTAAGTCTTTATAATCCCTTATTTCCTGATTAAAGCGTAATCTGTTAAGAATTAAAACCTCTTCATTATAGGGTCGAATCATTCCGATAGCCTCACTTTCACGAAGAACAAAAGTTCCTATACCGACCATTTTAGTTTCTGTTAAAGCTTTCATTAGAAGGCGGTAAGCGTTTTCTCCGTTTTTCTGAGGTTCCAAAAAATAAGGATTTTCAAAATAAACGCTGTCTACTTCCACTTCTTTTACGAACTGATCAATAGAAAGTATCTTACTCTTTTCGGGACTTGCTGCTTCGTAATCTTTATCGTCAAGAACAATGTATCTGTCATCCATGAGATAAGCTTTTACGATGTTTTCCCATTTCACTTCTTTACCTGATTTTTCATTGACTCTTTTAAACTTGATATTTGAAAAATCAGATTTATCAAGCATATCCAGATCCAACTTACTTGTTTCGGTTGCGGAATAAATCTTTACAGGGATATTGACTAAACCAAAGCCAATGGCACCATTCCAAATTGCTTTCATTGTACTATGTTTACATAATAACGTACAATGATTGTGCCGAGTGAAAAATATTTACTAAATGTATTATTTTGATTAATATTAAAAATACAGGATAAGCACACTAAATTATTATTTGTATTTTGGACCAAAATAAAATATAACCTATAATGAAAACAATTTTTACTTTTTTATTTGTACTTGGAGTAAATGTCTTTCTATCGGCACAGAAAGTCGATTACAAAAATAATATCATTACTGTGGATGGAAATAAGCTTGGAAAAGTCGAGGTACAGAAACAAAATTTTGGGCTTACCAAAAACTTTAACCTTTACTCAATGGAAGGCGAAAAACTGGTCATTGCAGTTCTCAGTACAGAGTTTGAAGGTGATAAAAATGACAATGCAAGTATGTACTATCGTTTCACTTTTTTACCTACCAATCAGGTTGGAATTTTCAAGTTATCAACGTTGGGGATGGAGAAAGGGTTTGTAAATTTAATCGGTAAAGGAGGAGTAATTGACGGGAATAGCTTAAATGCAGATAAAATTACAGAATTAATTGCTACAAAAGGAGTGACACCCAGAACTGCCGTTAATTATAGTTTGGTATCACGTAATAAAAACTGGCCAATCGAGTTAAAGGAAACAAAGTCAATTGAACAGGGAGGAGAAACGATTGGCTTTTTTACTTCTACAGGATATGTAAACGGTCAAGACTCGTACGAATTTTTTATTCCCGATGGAATTATGGTAGCTAAAATAAGTTTTGCAGGAGGAAACAATGCTCAGAATTTTGAATTATTTACAGCACGGGATAAAGTGCGGAAAGTGGTTTCTATTCCACAGAAAGATAAAGTGAATTCTCTTTCATCCGTTGTAGATCCTAATGCACTTACTCTTAAAAGAATTACGGCTTGGTTGGTACAGAATAATTATCTTTAAAAGCGAAAAAATTAATGATTTGAAATTCTAGATCAATGATAAAAAGCGGATATATTCTCCGCTTTTTATATGCTTTAAAATCAGATTTATCATGTATAAATATATAATTGAGAGGTGTGATAGTAGCTGTTTAGTTTTATTACCAATTGGCAATTGACAATAATAAGTATTTGTATATCTTTAAAATTCGATTGATCAAAACATGAAAGAGCTATTTAATTACATCAGAAAATTTGGAACGCTTAGTGACAAAGAGGAAGAATTAATTGCTGGTGGAGTCAAAGAAGTGAACATTTCTAGAGGAGAACCATTTGTAGAAGCTGGTAAGATAAGCCAAAAGATTGCTTTTGTAAAAGAAGGGGTATTTCGATCATTGTATTATAACAAACAAGGAGATGACTTTACGAGGTACTTTATTTATGAAGGACGGTTTATTGGAGATTTTCAAGGTTTTGCTGATCAGGTACCTTCTAATGAATATATCGAAGCTATAACCGATGGGGTATTATTAACACTTGATTTTGATTTTTTAAAATCAATTGAAAAGGAAATTATTATTTGGCCTGTTTTAATTGCTAAGCTACATGCTTTTGTTGCTGAGAATAAGCTTAAGGTAGTAAGTACAATGCTCAACCTGGATGCTAAATCCCGATATCTTCATTTTCTCAGTCATTATCCTGGCCTGGCCAATCGTGTTCCACAAGCAATGTTGGCTTCTTATTTAGGAATTACTCCTTCTTCATTCAGTCGTATCCGGAAAAATATATTATAGAAATCCTTTCTTGTCAAATGACAATTGCCCCGCTATTCATATATGATAGCTTTGTCATATACAAAAACGATAAATTATAGATATGGATATTGTATTAGGTTTACAGTGGGGAGATGAAGGGAAAGGTAAATTCATTGATCTTATTAGTCAGAATTATGATATTGTAGCACGTTTCAACGGTGGGGCTAATGCCGGACACAGCATAGAGCGTTATGGAAAGAGAATAACATTAAAATCTCTTCCTTCAGGAATATTTATGAAGGGTGTACAAAATGTAATCGGAACAGGAATGGTCCTGGATCCTGTTAATTTTAAAAAAGAAGTTTTAAATTTAAGATCATTTGATGAAACCATCCAGGTGGAGAAGCATGTTTCTATTTCAAAAAAGGCACATCTTGTTCTTCCTACTCATCAATTAATGGATGTCTTCATGGAAGAAAATTCTTCTTATACGGCTATTGGAACTACACGAAATGGCATTGGACAGGCATATGCAAACAAGATTCTTAGGCAGAATTTACGAGTAGGGGATATTTTATCACCGGATTTTACGGATCGGATAATTCATATTTTAGAAAGAGATTATAATCAGCTTTTGAGCTATGGGCAGATACTTCCGTCATTAGAAAAACTATGTGAAGATTTTTTTGATGCCGTAGAGTTTCTGAAAAGATTTGAATTTATTGAAGCAGAAATATTTTTAAATAATTCATTGAGTGAAGGAAAGACCATGCTGGCAGAAGGAGCACAAGCTACATTGCTTGATATTGATCATGGCACCTATCCATATGTTACTTCTTCAACTACTTTAGCAGCGGGAGCCTGTAGTGGTTTAGGAATTTCACCTAAAAAAGTAGGTGAGATATATGGAGTTGCTAAAGCCTATTGTACAAGAGTAGGTAATGGAATTTTCCCTACAGAAATATTTAATGATCTGGGTGAAGAAATTAGACAGAAAGGCAATGAATTTGGATCCAATACAGGAAGGCCAAGAAGGATTGGCTGGTTGGATCTACCCGCTTTGAAATATGCTGTTATGATAAATGGGGTAACTCAGCTGGTGCTTACTAAAGCAGATGTTTTAAGTGGTTTTGAATCAGTAGCCGTATGTACTCACTATGAAATACAGAATCAGCAGATTTCAGTGATGCATGGTTTATTTATTGATGATGAAGTTCAACCCGTGTTACAGTGGATGAAAGGCTGGGACGAAGATATTTCCAATTATGATGATGCTTCTTCTTTACCCGAACAATTGAAGAATTATCTTAGTTTCCTGGAAAAAGAATTGAAAATTCCTGTGAGCTATCTTTCTACGGGACCCGGAAGAGAGCAGATTATAAAAATGGATTAAGAATAATCTATATCTTTCTATTCGTAGATGCTGCTTCCTTTTAATAGGTCGGAGAAAACTTTCCAATTAATCTTTTCTAAATCAATATTTTGGCTGGTATTAATATAATAACCATCTATATCTTGAATATAGCTAGACATTGCTTCTAAATAATCTTCAATGGTTCTGTTTTCTCATTGCTCCTTATTTTTGATAAAATCTTTCCTAAGATTGTCTATAAAATCAATGAGTTCTTCTTTTGCCATATGGGATAAAATAAAAAAGCGAGGAAAAACCTCGCTTTAAATTTATGCTTTTAAATTCAATTTTAATTCTAACTCATCGAGTTGAGCATCCGCAATAGAAGCTGGTGCATCGATCATAACATCACGTCCTGAGTTATTTTTAGGAAATGCAATATAATCTCTGATCACTTCATTTCCGTCAAGAATAGCTACCAAACGGTCAAACCCGAATGCTAAACCACCATGAGGAGGAGCTCCATATTTGAATGCATTCATTAAGAAGCCAAACTGAGCTTCCGCTTCTTCTTTTGAGAACCCTAAAAGATCAAACATTTTTGACTGAAGATCCTTATCGAATATTCTGATAGATCCACCACCAATTTCATTTCCATTAAGAACCATATCATAAGCATTAGCTCTTGCTTTTCCAGGATCTGTTTCTAATAAGTGGATATCTTCAGGTTTTGGAGATGTAAATGGGTGGTGCATAGCGTGGTATCTTTGAGTTTCTTCATCAAATTCCAATAATGGAAAATCAACTACCCAAAGAGGTGCAAATACATTTCCTTTTCTCAATCCTAAACGGTTTCCAAGTTCCATTCTTAAAGCTGAAAGCTGAGTTCTTACTTTATGCTCATTTCCTGAAAGGATCAACATGAGGTCTCCTTCTTTTGCTCCAAATTTTTCAATGATCTTTGCCAGATCTTCTTCATTATAAAACTTATTAACAGAAGACGTTTTTACCCCGTCATTTTGGAATTTTACCCAAACCATTCCCGAAGCTCCGATCTGTGGACGTTTTACCCAGTCCACCAATTCGTCGATTTGTTTTCTGGTGTAGTCTGCGCAACCTTCAACATTGATTCCGACAACCAATTCAGCATCATCAAATATTTTGAATTCTTTTCCTTTTACAAGCTCATTCAGCTCCACGAATTCCATTCCAAAACGAATATCCGGTTTGTCATTCCCATATTTTTGCATGGCATCAGCAAAAGTCATTCTTGGAAAAGTTCCGAATTCCTGACCTGTAATATCTTTAATAAGCGTTTTAGTCATCCCTTCAAAAACGTTCATTACATCTTCCTGCTCTACAAAAGCCATTTCACAGTCTATCTGAGTAAATTCCGGTTGTCTGTCGGCTCTTAAATCCTCATCACGGAAGCATTTTACGATTTGGAAATATTTATCCATTCCACCTACCATCAAAAGCTGTTTGAAAGTTTGTGGAGATTGTGGTAATGCATAAAACTGTCCTGGATTCATTCTGCTAGGAACCACAAAGTCTCTTGCTCCTTCCGGAGTAGATTTAATAAGAACCGGAGTTTCAACTTCAATAAATCCTTCATCTGAAAGATAATTTCTTACTTTTTGAGCCATTTTGTGACGGAAGATCAATTTATCTTTCACAGGATTTCTTCTGATATCCAGATAACGATATTTCATTCTTAGTTCCTCGCCACCATCGGTTTCATCTTCAATAGTGAAAGGTGGAAGCTGTGACTCATTTAGAATCGTTAATGTTTCAACTAAAATTTCAATCTCTCCAGTTGGAATATTAGGGTTTTTGCTTACCCTTTCAATTACTTTTCCCTTAACCTGAATCACAAACTCACGACCCAGTTTTTTAGCTTCTTCCATCAACTGAGTAGAAGAACGGTCCTGGTCAAAAACCAACTGAGTGATTCCGTAACGATCTCGTAAATCTATCCAAATCATAAATCCTTTATCACGGATAGTTTGTACCCATCCTGAAAGTGTAACTTCTTCATTAAGATTTTTTAGAGATAATTCTCTGTTGGTATGTGTTCTGAACATTGATAAGATTTTTTGCAAAGATAATATTATTTTTTCCTAAAACTTTCCATATGCCAAGTCTTAATCGTTTTGGAAGTGATATTTTTGAATCCTATTAATATGATTAAAGATTATGACAAAATATATAGACTTTTTCAAAAAAGCATTTAAAGGTGGAGATGTAGACTATACAAAGATCAGTATAAGGAGTGCTGTACTTCTTTTAGCCATTCCGATGATGCTGGAAATGGCAATGGAGTCTGTATTTGCTCTGGTAGATCTGTATTTTGTAGGGCATCTGAAAGAAAGTGGTTATGCGATACAAACCGTAGGGCTTACAGAATCTGTTCTTTCTGTAATGTACTCTATTGCAATCGGGATGAGTATGGCGGCAACAGCTTTGGTTGCAAGGAGAATTGGTGAGAAAAACCCTGAGCAAGCTTCCAGAAGTGCTGCACAGGTTTTATTTGTTTCGATTGTCATTACTTTTATTCTAAGTTTACTTGGAGTAATTTACGCAAAGGAAATCCTAATTCTTATGGGTTCTAAGCCAGAAGCAGCCGCTTATGGTAAAGATTTTACAAGAATGATGATGGGAAGCAGTGTTATCATTATGCTTCTGTTTTTAATTAACGGAATTTTCAGAGGGGCAGGAAATGCAGCCATTGCAATGAAGAGTTTATGGATCGCAAATATTGCCAATATTATTCTTTGTCCCATTTTAATTAGGGGCTTTGGTCCTATTCCGGCAATGGGTTTAACTGGCGCAGCCCTTGCAACAACAATAGGAAGAAGTGTGGGCGTTATTTATCAATTGTATCATCTCTTAATTGCTGATACACAAATCCGAATAAAATTAAATTATTTCAAACCAGATTTCGGATTAATAAGATCAGTTGTAAAAATAGCAACTCCAGGAATTTTTCAATTTGTTATTGCATCATGCAGCTGGATATTTCTGGCACAGCTTGTCGCAACAACGGGAGGAGAGAATGCTTCAGCAGGGTATCAGACAGCATTAAGATTGATGATGTTTTTTATGCTTCCAGCGTGGGGCTTAAGTAATGCTGCTTCTACTTTGGTTGGACAGAACATGGGGGCTAACGAGATGTTGAGAGCCGACCAATCTGTGATGAAAACCGTAAAGTATAATGTTGTTTTTATGCTCGTTGTAAGTTTGGTATTTTTTCTTTTGGGAGATTTTCTGGTTGGCTTTTTTACACAGGAGGTTGAAATTAAAAGCTTTGCTAAAAATGCACTGCATATAATGAGTGTAGGTTTTCTTTTCTACGGAATAGGAATGGTCATGGTTAATGCTTTTAATGGAGCCGGAGATACATGGACACCGACCTGGATAAATTTTTTTGGATTTTGGATGTTTCAGATTCCTTTTGCCTACTTTCTGTCAAAACATCTTGGAATGGGGCCGAAAGGGGTCTTTATTTCAATCCCTGTAGCAGAAATTCTAATTACAATAGTGGCTTTTATATTATTTAAAAAAGGAAAATGGAAGACCATTAAAGTTTAGATTTATAAAAACTTTAACAGCGATAAGTAGTCTGTTTCGAACGAGTTTTCTTACATTCGTATGAATCAACAAATACTTAATTATTATGGGAAAAGGAGACAGAAAATCTAGAAGAGGTAAAATTAATAATGGAAGCTATGGGAAAAGAAGACCTAGAAAAGCTTCTAAATCATTAGTGACTTCGGAAGAAAAATCTAAAAAGTAAACAAAATAAAAAAAGGCCAAAGATCTATTCTTTGGCCTTTTTTATATCCAAATTAAATTATTTTCCAAAAATATTTCCCAAAATACCACCTAGTCCTCCTTCCTGCTGTTTTTGCTGTCCCCCTCCTAAAACACTTCCTAAAATGTCGTTCAGTGGATTTCCAGATGATTGAGATTGTCCACCACCCCCTAATACACTTCCTAAGATGTCATTTAATGGATTGGATTGCTCAGCCTGAGCCTGATTAGATGCATTTCCAAGTATTCCGCCTAATAAATCACCTAAGCCTCCGGCACCAACATTATTTTGTTGTTTTTCTTTACCAATATACCCCATGATAAGTGGAGCAAGCATAGCCAGAACGGGACCTATTTTATCAATTGAAATCCCTGTATTTTGTGATAATTGATTTTCTACATTTTGTTTGTCACCACCAAAAACATGACTAAGGATTGAACCTCCTTCTGCTTGTCTTGCTTCTAACTGAGAAGAGTCATCTAAAATACTTCCGTTATGATCTTTATCCAGGGCGTTGTTTAATGCTTCAGCTTCTTTTGAATCTTGTGATTTATTTCTTAAATATGAAATAACTAAAGGTGCTGCAACAGCCAACAATGCAATAATCTGGTTTTTACTGATTCCAAATTTATTTTCTGCCTGTTCTGCAACCTGGTTGCTTGTATTTCCTGTAAGCAAATCGATTAAATTCATGTTTGTGTCTGTTAAATTGTTAGTAAACCAAAGTTATCAAAAAATATTCCCAAACAATTTTTTTAATCTAAAATTACTGTTAAAGTTTTCTTATATCTTCGTCGGTATATCCTTTAGATCTTAACAGCTTAATGTATTCTTTAGCGCTGGCAGTCATCCAGTTGATTGGTTCCGGAGCTTCTTTCTTATCAATAGTAAATTCAAGAATACCCACATTGTCATTCATCCACGGCAACATATAATATTTTAGTCCGCCTTTGTATTTTTTAAAATCGTTGAAGCTTTTTCCTTTATCTGTTGATGATACTGCGCTATATGAAAGAACATATCCTAAAGGGATAAAAAGACAGAGCCAGGATATCTTTTTGAAGGCAGCATATTTTGAAGATGATAGTCCATATCCAATAGACAACGCAAAGATGATATTGAACGGAATAAAAAATACATAGTTATCCGAAACCGCATAAAAAGTTGAAAACCCATAGACGCATAATGATCCTGCAAAGAATACAAAAAACATTTTTGCATTTGATTTATACAATAAAAATGCACCAACAACTCCAAAGAAGGTAAATATGTTGAAGTTATAAATTAGATAAACAAAAGACTTAAAGAAGTCCTGTACATATTGTAAAAATGTTTTGTTTAAGGAGTCTTCAACCCAGGTTCCCTGATCGGAAGTATAAGGAGAGCTTAGTGATAATCCCTGAGAAGTATTTAAAATAAATAGAGAAGAGAAAAGCACTAAGAAAATAAGCAGGGATAAAAAGACTTGTTTTTTTTCTGCTCTGAAATAGAAAAGAAATAAAAGAAGCGTCGGAATCAACAGGATATTCTGAATATGGATCCAGAGACTGATCCCTAAAAATAATCCACTTAAAACAATGTAATTTTTTTTATTTTCTATAAAACTTTTTATTATTGAAAAAAACACGAGGCTAATCCATAAAGAATTATAGGTGTATACTTCTACTATTTCTGCATTTTTCCAAAAAGTAAAGCTAAAACCAAACACAAAAGCTGTAGTGATAGATACCCATTCGTTTTTTGTAATAATCCTTACAGTGAGGTAAATTACCGCAATTGTGGCTGCTCCGGAAAGAATAACCAGAATCCTGCTTGCTTCTATAGAATTAATATTGGCTAAATTCTTAATAAGAATTGCCGTATTGGTATAAAAAAAATGTGTCGTAGCTGTGGCTGTGGTCATCCATTCACCTTTTTCTACAAGTGCTACAAATCCAACGCAATCAGCAAAAGGAATTTTTGTAAAACTCCCAGCATAATAGATGAATAAAAAAATGAGAAATAAGAGAAAAGCGGTTACGTTTTTTTTCATTACTAGTTCTTAATGATTGGGACATTAGAACATGCCTCTCCAAACATAAGAGACTTTACAATAGGTTTCAATTGTTCTACCAATTCTACATAGGCATTTTCCGGAATTTCTTTATCTGAGCAACCTTTTACGAGAACTCTTTTGCCTCTCATGTCATCGAAATCATAAGTTTGTATTGCATTGTGCATTAATATCACTTCAAGATCTTCACGATTGCCAAAAACTATTTTTTTTGCTGTATCTGTAAGTTTAGCTGTAAGGACAAAATATGCCCATAATGGAACAATGGCATCTGCGGAATTATAGATGTAAATATAGGTATCGGTATATTCGTCGGTGTTGATAGCGGCAACTTTCTCGCGAAAATCTTTTTCTTTTAAGATCATTTCCTGGAAAAGAAAATCTTTAAGATCTATACCCTTACGTATTCCTTTGGGAAGAAGAGTAGTAAGATCAAAATTTACCAGACCACTTTCATTTACTTTATTTCTGATTTCAAATTCTTCTGACATTTTTTATCATTATCTTTGAACAAATTTACAAATTAAGATTTAACAAATTCTTAATTTGTTCTCTATCCTTATTATAGAAATGAAATATTACATCATTGCTGGCGAAGCATCAGGGGATTTACACGGAAGTAATTTAATGAAAGCTTTAAAACAAAAAGATTCAAATGCCGAATTTAGGTTTTGGGGTGGCGATCTGATGACTAAACAGGGTGGCACATTAGTGAAACATTACCGTGATTTGGCTTTCATGGGGTTTTTGGAAGTGGCTATGAACCTAAGGACAATTCTTAATAATATAAAATTTTGTAAAGAGGATATTAAGAATAACAGACCTGATGTTTTAATTCTTGTTGATTATCCAGGATTCAACCTAAGGATCGCAAAATATGCCAAAGAACTTGGGATAAAAGTAGTATATTATATATCTCCTCAGCTATGGGCATGGAAAGAGGGTAGAGTAGAGATTATCAAGAAGTACGTAGATGAAATGATGGTTATCTTACCTTTTGAAGAAGATTTCTATAAAAAGCATGGTGTTCACTCTCATTTTGTAGGCCATCCTTTACTGGATGCAATTTCAAGTTTACAAGAGATCAACATCGACGCATTTAAAAAAGAACATGGTTTAAACGGAAAAGAAATAATTGCACTGCTTCCGGGATCGAGAAAACAGGAGGTTGAAAAGATGCTTGAAATAATGCTTTCTGTAAGGCCTCATTTTAAAAATTATCAATTTGTAATTGCTGGTGCACCAAGTCTTCCCAAAGAGTTTTATCAAAGTTATGTGGATGATAATGTTCATTTTGTCTCCAATAGAACATACGATTTGTTGAGATGTTCTAAAGCAGCACTGGTAACCTCCGGAACAGCAACTTTAGAAACGGCCTTGCTGAATATTCCTGAAGTAGTATGCTACCGTGGAAGTAAAATCTCCTATGCCATTGCTAAAAGGTTAGTGAAGAATATCAACTATATTTCTTTGGTAAATCTGATCATGGATAGGGAGGTTGTGAAAGAATTGATACAAAATGATCTGAATACTAAAAACCTTGTTGAAGAATTAACTAAAATTTTGGAAGGACAAAAAAGAGATCAGGTACTAAAAGATTATGAGCTGCTTAGAGAGAAACTTGGCGGAAAAGGAGCTAGTGATCATGCTGCGGATATTATTTTGAAAATATAAAGGAAAAAACATATCGGATTTCTGTTCCTAATATTTTAAGAAAAACAAAACCATACAGTTATGTGGTTTTTATTTACTATTTTGGTATAGTAAATCCTTAAGTTGAACAAACAACCCCTTTTTATTCTTGTCCTGTGTTTTATCCTTGGAATAGTTTTTCAGGATCAATTTTCGCTGAATAAAACGGCAATATTTATTTTTGCGGGAATTTGTTCAGCCATTTTTGCTACACTATTTTTTAAATCTTATCTAATACATAAAAGCAAGTCGGTTTTGTTAGGAATAATGTTTTTTGGAATAGGGATTATTATTCATTGTTGTAATATGGTCACTTCTTCTGAAACCAATTTTGATTCATCAAAAAAGACTGTAGTCTTTAAAATCTCTAAGAAACTAAATTCCAATGAAAAGTATAAAAATTATGAATGTATTGCACAGGTTGGGAAAAAATACTTTAGTTCAATTGTACGTATACCTGTAGAACGCGATCAGCTTGATTTTGATCATTACTATAAAGTAGAAGCTTTTATAGGTAAGCTAAAACCTCCACAATATGATTTTCAATTTGACTATTCCCATTACCTAAAACGGAAAAATATTGGGTACCAATTGTATGTGTCGAATGAAATTCTTTCTGTTCCAAGAACTGATCTTGATATACAGGAAAAAATTAAGCAGAAAAGGCTTAAAGTCCTGCAGAATATAGATAATACCGACATTTCTGCTCAAAGCAGGGAGTTTTTAAAAGGTATTATTCTTGCCGATAGGACGGAGATTGATTCCTCCGTAGTGCAGGATTTCAGCAGATCAGGGCTGGTTCATTTTCTTGCTATTTCCGGAACACATATTATGGTGATCTTTGGATTGTTTTATTTCCTTTTTAAATTGGTACTGCCTCTCAAATTTAGGAGATATACCATCATTATAAGTTTAGTGTTTCTCTGGTTTTTTGCTGCTTTTATTGGGTTTGGTAATTCAGTACTGAGGTCATGTACCATGTTGACCGTTTATTTTATTTATGTATTGCTTCAAAGAAAACCCGATGTATTACATTCTATGGCTTTGTCAGCTTTTATTATTCTAATTTTTGATACTCACCAGCTTTTTAATATAGGATTTCAATTAAGTTTTATTGCCGTTTTGGGGATTTTCTGGTTAAATCAACCTATTTTAAAGTGCCTTCCAAAGCAGGATGGCTATGGTAAAAAGTTAATCTTTAATACGATCTCTATTTCGATTTCAGCTCAATTGGCAACCCTTCCTTTGGTCTTATATTATTTTCATCAGTTTTCTTTTATTTCCATTTTAGCCAATTTTGTTATTGTTCCTTTCTCTGAACTGATCATTATGTTATCATTTGGAATGGCAGGCTTAATTGCTCTCCATTTAGATTTTGATATCATTAATATGGTGTATGACTTTGTGATTCACGGATTATTAAAATCTATTCATTGGTTTGCCGATTTCGATTTTCTCTTTTTTGAAAATATCTCAATGAATTTGGTTGAGGTTTTTCTCTTGTCAATAATTATATATGTGCTGAGGTTTGTATTTCTTAAATTTAATTTTAAAAATATAATGAGATTCATCATACTAAGTTTAATGTTTTTTATTGTCCGGTCTGGGTTTAATATTAAAGAGAATCAGAGAGAAGAAATTTTGGTTCACCAAGTAGGAAAGGATAAGGTACTTTCAATTAAGGATGGAAACAGGGCTTATTTTTGGATGGCAAATACTTCTGACAGAGAGAAAGTAATTAAGTATGTGATTAATCCATACAGCTCATCAAGAAGATTAAAAAATATTGAATTGAAAAGTTTAGAGGGTATAACGAAAAAGATTATCTATAAGAGCAAAATTTATGATATAAATTAATTGTTACATTTTTTTATTTTTTCTCTTATTTACTATACTTTAGGCTCTTATTTAGAAAGATTACAAACTGGCTAATAGTGAGATTTCTCACTTTATAATATTGTTAACATTTCCTAATTTTGTAGAAATTCAAATTTAAACTTAATATGGCAGGTTTAACGAGTTCTACAATAGGTAGAAAATATGCTATGGCATTATCAGCTATGTTTTTGCTGATTTTTCTTATACTGCATTTAACAACAAATTTATTATCTGTTATAAATCGCGATGCTTTTAATACAGCATCAGATTTTATGGGGTATAATCCTTTTGTTCAATTCTTGATGCAACCTATTCTTGGTTTTGCAGTTCTTTTCCATTTTATTATGGGATTTGTGCTGGAGATTAAGAATAATAAAGCGCGTCCAGTTAAATATGCTTCAAACAATGCGGCTTTGAATTCTACATGGATGTCTAGAAATATGATTATTTCCGGAGCTGTTGTATTGGCTTTTTTAGCGCTTCACTTTTATGATTTCTGGATTCATGAAATAAACTACAAGTATGTGGAAGGACTGGCTCCGGATGCGGAACGTTTTTGGCCGGAATTGCATGAGAAATTTGCTGATATCTGGAGAGTAGCTTTATATGTAATCTCATTTGTATTATTGGGACTGCACCTGGCTCATGGATTTCAGTCTTCTTTCCAGTCAGTTGGTGCAAGACATCCAAAATATACTCCAATACTTAAGGCGATAGGAACTTGGTATTCGATCCTTATTCCATTTGGGTTTATTTTTATTGCAATTTATCATTTTGTAACTCAATAATATCAATATACTAATATGAGTAAATTAGATTCAAAAATTCCGGCGGGTCCTTTAAAGGATAAATGGAAAAATCATAAAGATCATATGAACCTTGTTGCACCAAACAACAGAGATAAGATTGATATTATTGTTGTAGGTACAGGTTTGGCAGGTGGTTCTGCTGCAGCTACTCTGGCTGAGCAAGGATATAATGTAAAAGCATTCTGCTATCAGGATTCTCCAAGAAGAGCACACTCTATTGCAGCTCAGGGAGGAATCAATGCAGCTAAAAATTATCAGGGAGACGGTGACTCTACTTACAGATTGTTCTATGACACGATCAAAGGTGGTGACTACAGAGCAAGAGAGGCAAATGTTTACAGATTAGCTGAAGTTTCTGCAAATATTATCGACCAATGTGTTTCTCAGGGAGTTCCTTTCGGTAGAGATTACGGCGGTCAGTTAGATAACCGTTCATTTGGTGGGGTTCAGGTAAAAAGAACTTTTTATGCTAAAGGACAAACTGGACAGCAGTTATTATTAGGTGCATATTCTTCATTAAGCCGTCAGATCGGAAAAGGAAGAGTAAAAATGTACAATCGTCACGAAATGCTAGAATTGGTAATCGTAGACGGAAAAGCAAGAGGGATCATCGCTAGAAACCTTGTAACTGGTGAAATTGAAAGACATTCGGCTCACGCAGTTGTAATTGCTTCAGGAGGTTACGGTAACGTATATTTCTTGTCTACCAACGCAATGGGTTCAAACGTTTCTGCGGCTTGGAAAATTCATAAAAAAGGAGCGTATTTCGCAAACCCTTGTTATGTACAGATTCACCCGACTTGTATTCCTGTTCATGGAACACAGCAGTCCAAACTTACTTTGATGTCTGAATCATTAAGAAACTCAGGAAGAATCTGGGTTCCTAAAAATATTGAAGATTCAGTTGCCATCAGAGAAGGTAAATTGAGACCTGAAAATATTAAAGAAGAAGATAGAGATTACTATCTTGAAAGAAGATATCCGGCATTCGGAAACCTTGTTCCTCGTGATGTTGCATCAAGAGCTGGTAAAGAAAGATGTGATGCTGGTTTCGGAATTGAAAATAATGATACCAAAGAAGGTGTTTACTTAGATTTCTCTACAGAAATCATTAAAAAAGGTAAAGAAGCAGCTATTGAAAAGCATATTCACAATCCTACAGATCAGCAAATTTATGATTTAGGTAAAAGTTGGATTGAGGAGAAGTATGGTAACTTATTCGTAATGTACGAAAAGATTACTGCAGATGATCCTTACAAAACTCCAATGAAGATTTATCCAGCGGTTCACTACACAATGGGTGGTGTTTGGGTTGATTATAACTTGCAATCTACAATCCCGGGATGTTTTGTAATTGGTGAGGCTAACTTCTCAGACCACGGAGCCAACAGATTGGGAGCTTCTGCATTAATGCAAGGTTTGGCAGACGGATATTTCGTACTTCCTTACACCATTGCAGATTATCTTTCTGCAGATATCAGAACGGGAGAAATTCCTACGACTTCTGCTGAGTTTGAGGAAGCTGAAAAAGAAATTAAAGACAAGGTAAACTTCTTTGTTAATAATAAAGGAACACATTCAGTAGATCATTTCCACAAGCAATTAGGACACATCATGTGGAATAAGGTTGGAATGGGAAGAACTCCTGAAGGTTTAAGAGAAGCGATCGCAGAAATCGATGAAGTGAAAAAAGATTTCTGGAAGAACGTAAAAGTAATGGGAGAAGCTGAAGGGATGAACACTGAACTTGAAAAAGCGTTCAGGGTAGCAGACTTTATTGAATTAGGACAGCTAATGGCAATTGATGCTTTACACAGAAACGAATCTTGTGGAGGACATTTCAGAGAAGATCATGCTACTCCGGAAGGTGAAGCGGAAAGAGATGATGTTAACTTCAAATATGTAGGAGCTTGGGAATATCAGGGTGATGATATCAAACAGGAAGTTCTGCACAAAGAAGATCTTATCTATGAAAACATCGAAGTTAAAGCAAGAAGTTACAAATAATCTCCAACCTATAAATATAAAATTATGAGTGCAAAAAAAGGCCTTCATCTTACGCTGAAAATTTGGAGACAAAAAAATACAAAAACTAAAGGTCAGTTTGAGACCTATAAAATATCGGATGTTTCTACAGATTCTTCATTCTTAGAAATGCTGGACATCCTTAACGAGAATTTAATTAACGAAGGAAAAGAACCTATCGCTTTCGATCACGACTGTCGTGAAGGAATCTGTGGAATGTGTTCTCTTTACATCAATGGTAGAGCACATGGTCCTGATACAGGGATCACCACTTGTCAGCTTCACATGAGAATGTTCAAAGACGGAGAAACGATCGTTATTGAACCTTGGAGAAGTGCTGCTTTCCCGGTAATTAAAGACTTAATGGTAGATAGAAGCGCATTTGACAGAGTAATGGCCGCAGGTGGTTTTATTTCTGTGAATACTTCAGGAAATACATTGGATGCAAATGCTATTCCAGTACCTAAAGAAGATGCTGATAAAGCAATGGATGCAGCAGCATGTATCGGGTGTGGTGCTTGTGTGGCGACCTGTAAAAATGGTTCTGCCATGTTATTTGTTGGTGCTAAAGTGTCTCAGTTCGCGCTACTTCCTCAAGGAAGAGTAGAAGCAAAAAGAAGAGTTCTTAATATGGTGCAGGCAATGGATGAAGAAGGATTTGGTAACTGTTCAAATACAGGAGCTTGTGAAGTAGAATGTCCTAAGGGAATTTCTCTTGAAAACATTGCCAGAATGAACAGAGAATATATGTCAGCGCTAGTTGATAAAGGATAAAACTAGTTCAAATAGATAAAAAAAATCGTCTCCTTATTGGATGGCGATTTTTTTAGTTAAATGTTTCATAAAAAGTACTATTTAATTGTATTTAGTATACTTGAAAAACTTATTTTTGTTTAATTATTAAAAATCAAAATGAAAAAATATCTTTTATTGTTTATCATTGCAATATTTGTGATGTCTTGCTCTAAAAAAGTAGAAGTAAAAGGAAAAATTACAGGTGGATCACCATTAGAAAGAATAGAATTTATTGAAGCTTCAGGGGTTGCTACGTTACCGTTAGCTAACATTGGAGTGAAAAATGATGGTACTTTCGCTGGAAGCTTTGAAGCTCCTAAAAATGGGATGTATCTTATTTCTTATGCTGGAAAGCAAAACTTAGTATACTTAAAGGGTGGGCAAACCCTTAATATCTCAGGAAATGGAATGACATTTCCAAATGATTATGTTATTACAGGAGATGCAAAAAAGAATAATGACTTCTTTACAGCTTCCCAAAAGTATTTAACTAATTATGCTCAAACGGTGAACATGAATGAGCTGATGACTAAAGATGAAAAAGGTTTTCTTGCAGGTATCCAAAAAGTTGAAAAAGATATCAACAGCAATATTGAAGAAAATGAAAGAAAATTTAGTCCTGACAGTGAGGTAGTAAAATGGAAAAAGAATGATCTTTCCAGTACATTATTATCTATTATCAGTCAGTATGAAATGAAACAAAGTCAGACCGGTAATCCTTCATTTAAAGTAGGTAAAACCTTTACTGATTATGAAAATAAACTTCAGGAAAATAAGGATGTTATGATAAAAGAGAATCCTTATTACAGACAATATTTATTGGCTAAAATGAGTCCTGATTTTCAAAAGTATGCTGAAGCAAATAGCAAAAATAAAACTGATGTTACAACTTCAGAATTGTTTGCCCAATATTTAAAATCAAAAAAGGATATCAATCAAACGGCTAAGGATTATCTTTTGGCTTTCGTAATGGCTCAGTCTGATATTCATCCAGGTTCACCCGCTAAGGTTACTGATAAGATTAAGAAGATCATCGATGAAGATATCAAAGATGCTACTATTAAGAGTGACCTTTCGAAAATTCAAATAGCAGTAAATGGTATTAAAATTGGTGATGTTGCTCCCGATGCTTCTTTAATAAAGCAAGATGGTAAATCTTATAAACTTACTGAAAATAAAGGAAAACCTTATATGTTGCTTTTCTATGCATCTTGGAATCCATACATAGGAGAAGCTGCTGTACCAGTGCTGAAAGAAGTTGTTAATTTTTATAAATCTAAGATGAATTTCGTATTTGTAAATGTTGATGATACTAAAGATCAGTTTGTAAAAACAAGTAATTCTTTACTAAAAGGAATTCCAGGAACAAATGTATATGGTGATGGGGGATTAAATTCTGATATTGCTAAGAAATATGGCGTTTATGGATTTAAGTTACCTTGTTTTGTAATCATAGATAAGGATGGTAAAATAGCAAGTAGATCTTTTGTGAATTTGGGAGAACCGGAATTGGTAACAATTTTGGATAAACTTACAGGGCTTTCTGCACCTAAAGTAAATCCTAATGTACAATTGCAACCAGGGTTAGGTGTTGATCCTTCTGCACAGCAGATGGCTCCTCAACCAGAAAATCCTCAACCCGCTCCAACAAAATAATAAACTTTAACATAGATGAAAAACCTTGTCCTAGGATAAGGTTTTTTTTATTGTATTTTTGCAAATTGAAACCGGAAGGTTACATTCGTGATATAGAAAAAATAGAAATTAGGGAATGAGAAAGAAGAAAGATATTATTCTTGAAAATATTAAGCTTTTAACAGCTGGTGCTAAAGGTGTAGCAATAGGGAAGACAGATGAAGGGAAAACCGTTTTGGTTTCAGGTGCTATTCCGGGAGATGTTGTGAACGCAAGAGTAAGAAAGTCTAAATCTAAATATTTTGAAGCTGAAACAGTAGAAGTTTTAGAAAAGTCTCCTTTTAGAGTAGATGCCAAATGTATTCATTTTGGAACTTGTGGTGGATGTAAATGGCAGAATATGAGCTATGAAAAGCAGCTGGATTTCAAACAAGAAGAGGTTTATAATAATATAAAGAGAATTGGTGGAATTGATAATTTTGAAACCATTTCAATTTTAGGTGCTGAGGATCAGTATTTCTATAGAAACAAAATGGAGTTCTCTTTCTCTAATGCCAGATGGCTTACTCAATACGAGATAAGTTCTGAAGAAAATTTTGGAAGCAGAGATGCTTTAGGGTTTCATATTCCTGGAATGTGGAGCAAAATTTTAGATCTTAAAGAATGCTTCCTTCAGGAAGATCCATCCAATACGATCCGTTTGGCGGTAAAAAACTATGCCGTGGAAAATGGATTAGACTTTTTTGATGTTAGAAATCAGGAAGGTTTTTTGAGAACTCTAATGATGAGACAAAACTCTAGCGGGGAATGGATGGTGCTATTCCAACTTTATAGAGAAGAAAAAGAAAACAGAGAAAAGCTTTTTGAATTTTTATTGAATAAATTTCCACAGATTAAAACGTTAGTCTATGCAATTAACTCTAAGCAAAACGACTCTATTTATGATTTAAATATTAAAACATATTTTGGAGAAGGGTTTTTAATGGAAGAGATGGACGGATTGAAATTTAAAATAGGACCAAAATCTTTTTTTCAAACCAACTACAAACAGGCTTTGGAACTTTATAGAAAGACATTAGAATTTGCTGATTTAAAAGGTGATGAAGTAGTTTATGACTTATATACAGGAACCGGAACTATTGCACAGTATGTAGCCAGAAAAGCAAAACAGGTAATCGGAATAGAATCGGTACAGGAAGCTATTGATGCAGCAATTGAACATGCTGAGTTAAATGGCCTTACCAATTGCACCTTCTATTGTGGTGATATGAAGAATGTTTTTAATGATGAATTCCTGGAAAATCATCCAAAAGCTGATGTCTTAATTACTGACCCACCAAGAGATGGGATGCATCAGAAAGTTGTAGAACAGATCTTAAAACTTTCTCCTGAAAAAGTAGTGTATGTAAGTTGTAATTCAGCTACTCAGGCGAGAGACTTAGCACTAATGAAGGATCATTATAATGTAGTTAAAATATTACCTGTTGATATGTTTCCCCAAACCCATCATGTTGAGAATATTGCATTGCTGATAAAAAAATAATTTGCCTAAATTTGAATTCAAATCATATTATGAAATATTTTAAATTTCTCATATTAACCCTGATTTTGGGAATGCTTTGTTCATGTGGTGGAGATGATGATATTTGTGAAAGTGGAGAAGGAACGCCCAGAATTAAGATTGGGTTCAAGAGTGCAGCTACTGATAAAGAAGTAACTTTAGATTCTCTGTATGTTGCTGTAGATTATGGATCAGGAAAAGTGCAATTAGGAAAACAGCAAAAAATAACCTCCAGATTAGTGCCTCTTAGAGTCGATGACTCTCCTTATACAGACGTTTATATCAGACTTACAGATAAAGGACAGGAATCCAAAGTAAGAATAAGTTATGGCACAAAAGCTACCTACGTCTCTCCGGGATGTGGTGTGAAGAAAACATATAATAATGTAAGTTCTGAATTAGTAACTCCAAATCCAGTTACTAAAGTAGAAATAGGACAAAATAATATAGAGAATGAAGACAAAACTAATCTTTACCTTCTTTTTTAGTATACTAAGCTTATTGAGCTTCGCTCAGGAGAAGAAAGTAAAAGCAGAGCCTAAAAAAGAAAAATGGAAGTATGAGCCTAATTTTATGGTTGGTTTTGACGTTCTTAATTTTGGAAGTGCTTTTTTCTCAGACAGGAAATTATATCAGGGATTTATATCTTCAAAGATTAAAGGAAGTTTGCATGGAGTTGCAGAAGCTGGTTTTGAGAAAAATATTTATCAGAAGAATGGGTATGACGCAAAGGTAAATGGTTCTTTTGTAAAGCTGGGTGTGTTTTATATGCTTGCTCAGGATCCTGAAAATGAGTTCAATGGTTTCTATGCAGGCGGAAAAGCTGCAGGATCATTCTATACTCAGGAGTATATGGCTGTACCTGTCCGGGGATTTGGAGGAAGCAGTTCATCTATTGCTTTCCCGTCTTCTACTCAATCTTCCTATTGGCTTGAAGGAGTTATTGGAGGTAGAGTACAATTATTTGAATCTAATTTTTATATTGATGTTAACCTTCAACCTAAGTACATGGTATTTACAACAAAACAGGACGATATACAACCTATGATTGTTCCTGGTTTTGGTAGAAGTTCATCTAAATTCAATATGGGCTTTTCCTGGAATATAGCCTACAAATTCTAATTTTTACTTTTAACCTGAACTTTGCTTCAGGTTATTTTTTTAATAATTGATATAATGCTTCCAGTTCTTTTGGAGGTGTTCCAGCATCAAATTCTGATGATTGGAAAGTTTTACCTTTATGGGTAATGATTATAGTTGATGACAGTGCCCGATCAGAAAAACGACCTGTTGTAGGTGATGGATAAGAGGATATTTTATTTAAATCAATTAAGCTCGCTTCCTTTACTATGCTTTTCCAATTGTTAGCCGATAAATCGGAGACTTTTGAAGTTTCATTTAATAAAGTAGTGATGGCAGTAGGAGTAAAAGTGGTCTTCTTATTTGTTCCTCTGGTTTGTTCCGTTAATTCGATTTTTTCAATATCATATTTTTGATCTGTTATAACTGATTTATTTTGATTGTTTTCTGTATTTTTCTGTGAATTACAACTTCCCGTAAATGCTATAGAAAATATGATTGTAGATGCTATAATATTCTTCATTTTGAAATTTTATGTATTTTATTCTATTTATTTGAAATATAACTAAATATATTAGTTTAAACTAATATATTTGCAAGTCATATAAAAAAATAAGAATAAAGAATGAGAAAATCTACTACTTTAAAGTTTCTTTTTTTACTTCCATTGTTTGTTGCAGGATTATTAAATGCACAGACTACAAATGCTGGAGTAAAAAGAGAAGCGAAATTCACAGGAAAATCTCCTGCAGAACTTACTCAGTCACATGGCTTTGAAAGATGTTCTACTGTAGAATATGAAAACTACTTGCAGGCAAAATTTCCTGGAAGAATGACTGCAGATCAATTCGAATCATGGTTGGCTCCATTGGTTAAAAATGCTAAAGCCAATAAATCACAAAACGGAAATATCATTACGATCCCAGTAGTGGTACATGTTGTTCATAATGGCCAGAACCTAGGGGTTGCGCCTAATATTGTTGATGAGCAAGTAATTTCTCAAATTACGGTAATGAATAATGATTATCGTAGATTGGCAGGTACTCCAGGTTTTAACAACAATGTTGTGGGAGCCGATGTCATGATCCAGTTCGCTTTAGCAAAAGTGGATCCTAAAGGAAATCCAACTAATGGTATTGATAGAGTAAATTTGTGTCAGCCTTCATGGGGTAGAGCAGATATTGAAAGCTTTGTGAAACCTGAAACTATTTGGGATCCTACCAAATATATGAATATGTGGAGCTTAAAATTTACTGATACTACTTTATTAGGATATGCTCAGTTCCCATCTACTTCAGGTCTGCCAGGATTGAGTCCTTCAGGAGGTGAAGCTTATTCCGATGGAGTAGTTGCTAACTATGCTACTTTTGGAAGCAGTGACTATAATGTTAATAATACTTTCCTTCTTGGTGCACCATATGATAAAGGGAGAACAATGACTCACGAGGTTGGCCATTTCTTAGGATTGCGACATATCTGGGGTGATGCAAGTTGTGGGGATGATTTTTGTGCTGATACTCCAACGGCTCATACATCAAATTATACTTGTAATCCAGCAATAGCAAGCTGTACTGTTCCTACTGTATTTGAGATGGTCCAGAACTATATGGATTATACAAATGATACGTGTATGAATATCTTTACAATTAATCAAAAAGATAGAATTACAGCAGTAATGAATAATTCTCCTAGGAGACTTGAGCTTAAAACATCAACTGCAGATCAGCCAATTGCATTATTTCCAAATGATGCCGAAGTGAAACTGGAGAGAGAATGTGCGACAGCTACATGCGCTACTACTACAGCTCAAAATGTAAAAGTATCTCTTTACAATAGAGGAACAAGTCTATTGACTTCTGCAGTAATAAATTATACTGTAAATGGAAATGCAAAGGTATTTAACTGGACAGGAAGTCTGGCTCAGGACAAATATCAAGTTCTGACACTTCCAATGGATGCGAATACTTTAGGTGGGCAAATGAATATTAATGTAACTTCAGTAAATGGTGTAGCTGATCAAAGATTATCAAATAGCAATATTACTGTAAATTATCTAGGAGCTGTTGTAAGAGCAGATGCTAATGTTGTGTTTAATCTTCAATTAGACCAATATGGTTCTGAAACAACTTGGACACTTAAAAATAGCTCAGGAACTACCGTATATAGTGGTGGCCCTTATCCGGATTCTCCAACACCAGCTCTTCCGGCTTTAAAATCATTTAACTGGACATTAAGTGCAGATGAATGTTATACATTAACTGTGAATGATCAGTTTGGTGATGGATTCTATCCTTATGGTGGATATTATAATATTAAATCTTTATCTGGAACAACGCTACTTTCAGGATCTCACTTTGCTACTACTCAAAGTAGATCTTTAAAAGTACAGATATTGGGAACTAAAGAAGTGGTTAAGAATAGCTTCGCTATTTACCCTAACCCAGTAAATGATATTTTAAATATTACCAAAGTTTCTAATAAGGCAAGCTTTGAAATTCATAATGCTGTTGGACAGCTTGTGAAAGGTGGTACCATTACTAATAATCAAATCAGAGTAGCTGATTTAGTAAAAGGGACATATGTTATTTCAATAAAAGATAATGCAATTTCTGAAAGCATTAAATTCATTAAGAAATAATAATATTAAAACTTAGACTTAAAAAGAAAGTCTTCTACTTTATAGTGGAAGACTTTCTTTTTGTTGATTGTATTATTGTTGTTTTTTACTTCTATTATTTGTTTGTAATTCTGTCTTTTTGCTATTTGTTGCTGTGTCTTGCTATTTTTTTTATGGTCTTATTGTTTTTTAAAAACATAATGATAATTGCTAATCATGGCAGGTTGTTTAATATAATGATTGTATTTTTATATTTATGATATTTTATATTAAATATCTGTTTAAGTTTTTATATTTTTGTTAAATGTGAATTTAAAAAAAAAGATTAATTTATGAAAAAACTACTTACTACTTTAATGTGTACTTTAGTAGGGGGAGCTATGTTCGGTCAATGGACGCCAACTTCCTTTAAAAAAGTAGACAACAAGAAAAGAGGTACGGAATTTAAAGTAAATCCATCAGGTACAAGAAGTAATGGATACTATAAATTGGACTTAGATTTATTAAGATCCCAATTAAAGAACGCTCAGGAAATGGGACCGAATGCTGCACCCGTTGTTATTTCTCTTCCTACTATGAATGGGAAGATTGAAAGATTCAATGTATACAGCTTTCCGGTTGTTGTAAAAACAATAGCAGATAAGTACCAACTTGGATCATATGTGGGAGCTAGTGTTGATAATCCTACAAAATTCTTAAGATTTAGTGTTGCTCCTAATGATTTTCAATCGATGATCATCGATGGAGGGAACTATGAATTTATTGAACCAGCTTCTGCTGATAAGACTGTTTATGGAATGCATCCTAAAACAAGTAAAAACGAAAGTGGATTTTTATGTTCAACAGAAGAAAGTCCGGCTGCTAAAAAACAGATTGAAGACTTATTGAAAAATGGGCAATCTTTTTCAAATCAGCCAACAAATTTTGCCAAAAGTTCTGATAAAAAATATAGAACAATGAGATTGGCAATGTCTGTGACAGGAGAGTATACTCAGTTTCATGGAGGTACCGTAGCTGGAGCTTTAACAGCTATTAATGCTACATTAAGCAGAGTAAACGGAGTTTTTGAAAAAGATTTTGCATTGCACTTAAACTTACAAGACTTTCCGGGAGTAATTTATACCAATGCAGCGACAGATCCTTATTCTGCTGCTGGTCCTGGAGTTGGTGGGGCTTGGAATCTTGAATTGCAAAATACACTTACTGCCAATGTGGGAAATGCCAACTATGATATTGGGCATTTATTTGGTGCTTCAGGAGGTGGAGGTAATGCCGGATGTATCGGATGTGTTTGTGTTAATCCTACAACAGCTGTACCTGAAGGTAAAGGTTCTGGATTTACTTCTCCGGCAAATGGAATTCCACAAGGAGATAGCTTCGATATTGACTATGTTGCTCACGAAATGGGACATCAGTTAGGTGGAAATCACACTTTTTCGCATAATATAGAAGGAAGTGGTGTAAATATGGAACCTGGTTCTGGGTCTACGATTATGGGATATGCTGGTATCACAGGGCCAAATACAGATGTTCAGGCTCATTCTGATCCTTATTTCCATACAGCAAGTATTGGCCAGATTCAAGAGAATTTGATTGATAAGACTTGTGATGTAGAAACGTCAATTACAAATAACCCTCCAGTGATTGCAGCCTTACCAACGTATAATATTCCAAAAGGAACGGCTTTCGTACTAACGGCTTCTGCTACAGATCCGGAAAATGATCCAATGACATATATTTGGGAGGAGGTTGATGATGCATCACTTTCAATTAATAAGAATAACTTAGGGAATACCAGTTCTGGAGCTTCATTCAGATCGATTTCACCAACGACAAGTCCTACTAGATATTTCCCTAAACTCTCATCTGTATTGAATGGAGTCTTGAATAACGCAAACAATACTTGGGAAGCGGTATCTACCGTTGCAAGAACTACAAAATTTGAAGTAACTGTAAGGGATAATAATTCAAATATAGCTCAACAACAGTCACAGAGTAAAATTCAAACGATCATCGTTGGAGATAACGGACCTTTTAGATTAGCGAGTCAATATGCTGATATTAATACACCGACTCCAATTCAATGGATTGTAGCTAATACTACTGCTGCACCTTATAGTGTTGCGAATGTGAAGATTGATTATACAGCAGATAATGGGACTACATGGACTGTACTAGCTGCTTCAACTCCGAATGACGGTTCTGAAAACTTTACCTTTCCATCTTCTATGAACGGGCAGATTATTAAGGTAAGAGTTTCATCAATTGGAAATGTATTTTATGCTATTGGTAGTGTTACATTAGGTCCACTTGCTGCATGTAGCAGTGCTGCACCAACAAATGTGGTGGTAAGTAACATCAGCAGTTCTTCAGCGAGTGTATCTTGGATGTCTTATACCGGTGCTACTTATAAAGTACGTTATAAAAAAACAAGTGCAAGCGTATGGACTGAGATTGATACAAATGTTCCTTCAGTTAACTTGAGCAATTTAACAGACGGTACAGCATATGAGGTACAGGTTGCTTTAGTTTGTGGAACTACAGTTGGAACTTACTCTGCATCAGTTAATTTTACAACACTAGTCCTTGCTTATTGTACTGCGAGTACTTCTAGTACAAGCTATGAGAATATTGCAAATGTAACAGTTGCCAATTTGAATAATACTTCAGGAGCAAGTACTTATACGAACTATACAACGAATACAGCTCTTCAGGTTAATTTAACAAAAGGAACTACTTACCCTATTTCACTTACAATTGGTAATCCTGATGTTCCAGATTATGATGCTGCAGCTATTTTTATTGATTTCAATAAAAATGGTGTTTTTGAAGATTCAGAAAGAGTTCTGAACTTTCCTGTTGCAGTTCCGACAGCTGCTCCGATAACAGGATCATTTATGGTTCCTGCTAATGCTGTAGAAGGACAGCCTTTAAGAATGAGAGTTGTTGTATTCTATGTTGGAGACCAAAATGCAGGTGCAACATTACCTTCAGACTATTTGTGTGGAGTGAACTTCCAGTATGGAGAAGTAGAAGATTATAACGTTGTAATTTCGCCTAATAATTTAGCAACTAACGAAGTAATTAAAGATAGCTTTAGTATCTATCCTAACCCTACAAGTGATGTATTAAACGTTACTAAGGTTTCTGATAAAGCTACTTACAAAATTTACAGTGTTACTGGCCAATTAGTAAGCAGTGGAAATATAAATGGTGGAAAAATTAATGTTTCTACTTTGGTAAAAGGTGGGTACGTAATTACAATTGATGAAAAAGGAAAAGATTTATTCACATCTAAATTCATTAAAAAGTAATAAAAAAAATAATAAAATTTTTTTATAAATATGAAATCCTCAGGTATTCCTGGGGATTTTTTTATTTTGAAATGATAAATTATATTATTGTGGAATTTGTATGAAAAAAATGATTGTACGTGTAAATTAATAATAAAAAATGATTAGATTTGTATAATTAATATAATATATTGAGAAACTTATGAAGAAAATTTTTACTTCTTTCTTCTTTCTCTGTTTGTTTGTCGTCACCAGTGCACAATGGAGTCCTACATCATTCAGAGGGGAAAAAATCAGAGGAAGTTCTGAAATCAGGAACTATTACTCTTTAGACATTCCCTTATTAAAATCCCAATTGGCAAAAGCACAGGAAACAGGCAGAAATGCAAAGCCTGTTACTATTTCATTGCCAACCATGGATGGGAAAATTGAAAAATTTGCCGTTTACAGCTTTCCGGTTGTTGTAAAAGAACTGGCAGATGAATATCAATTAGGATCTTATGTAGGGGTCGGAATCGATGATCCGGGCAAGTACCTAAGATTTAGTTTAGCCCCTGATGACTTTCAGTCAATGATTGTCAAAAATGGAAAGTCCGAATTTATAGAACCGTTGAATAGAGAAAAGACAGTTTATGGTGTGCATCCTAAAACTGATAAAAGTAATGAAGGGTTTTTATGTTCTATGAATGAAAGCCTTTTGTCTAAACAAGAGATCAATAAACTTTACGAAAAGGGATCTGCATTTACGAATCAGACCACCAATTTTTCTAAATCTTCTGATAAGAAGTATAGAACAATGAGATTGGCAATGTCTGTTACTGGAGAGTACACCCAGTTTCATGGCGGAACAGTGGCGGGAGCATTAATTGCTATTAATGCAACCCTAACCAGAGTAAATGGGGTATTTGAAAAAGATTTTGCTTTACACTTAAATTTACAGAATTTTCCTGGGGTAATTTATACCAATGCAGCGACAGATCCTTATTCTGCTGCTGGTCCTGGAGTTGGTGGGGCTTGGAATTTGGAATTGCAAAATACATTAACTGCTAATGTAGGAAATGCCAATTATGATATTGGGCATTTATTTGGTGCTTCAGGAGGTGGAGGTAATGCAGGCTGTATAGGTTGCGTTTGCGTAGATCCTACAACTGGAGTTCCTAAAGGTAAAGGTTCTGGATTTACCTCTCCTGCAGATGGAATTCCGCAAGGTGATAATTTCGATATCGACTACGTTGCTCATGAAATGGGACATCAGTTAGGAGGTAATCACACTTTCTCTCACGGTCTTGAAGGAAGTGGTGTAAACATGGAACCAGGTTCTGGATCTACTATTATGGGATATGCCGGGATTACCGGTCCAAATACTGATGTTCAGCCACATTCAGATGATTATTTTCATATTGCCAGTATTAAACAGGTACAGGCAAATTTAATCAGTAAAACATGTGATGTTGAAACTCCGGTTGCCAACAATCCACCTGTAATTGCTGCTTTACCTACGTATAATATTCCTAAAGGAACAGCGTTCGTATTGACGGCATCTGCAACTGATCCGGAGAATGACCCAATGACTTATACGTGGGAAGAGGTAGATAACGCTACCGTTATAATTAATAAAAATAACTTAGGACTAACCACTAGTGGTGCATCATTCAGATCTGTGGAACCAACTACAAGTCCTACAAGATATTTCCCTAAATTATCTTCAGTATTAGCTGGGGTTCTTAATAACTCTAACAATGGTTGGGAATCGGTTTCTACAATAGCTAGAAACAGTAAATTCTCTGTAACTGTTAGAGATAATAGTCCTATTGCAAATCAACAGCAAACACAGTTTGCAGAACAAACGATTATTGTAGGTAATAACGGACCTTTTAAAGTTACAACTACAACAGCTTATAATAACGGGCCTACTACAGTAGCCTGGGATGTTGTAAATACGACAGCAGCTCCTTATAGTGTTGCTAATGTTAAAATAGACTACACAACTGATAATGGTCTTACATGGACTGTTTTGTCAGCGTCTACAGCTAATGATGGAAGTGAAAGTTTAACCTTTGGAGCTCTAACATTAGGCTCTACTGTTAAAATCAGAGTGAGTGCTATCGGTAATGTATTTTATGCGATTGGTAGCGCAACAGTTGCAAGTTTAGCAGCTTGTACCGGAGCTCCTACAACAGGAGTTACCGTTTCAGCGATCACTCAGACACAAGCCACTGTTTCTTGGGCTGCTTCTGCTGGAGCAACATATGTTGTTCAATATCGTCCGGTAGGAAGTACAACTTGGATTTCTTTACCAGCAACTACTAACTCTATTGTATTAACAGGGTTAACTGACGGAATTCAATATGAAGTACAGGTAGCAAATGTCTGCTCAGGAACACAGGGAGCCTTCTCTGCGTCTGTTAATTTCACTACTCCTGGTTTGAATTATTGCCAGATGCAATCAAGTAACTTCGGTAGTGAGTATATTTCCAATGTTACAGTAACGCCAATTGGAGCGGCTCCTATGAGTAATAACTCCGCAGGAAGTACGTATACAGATTACAGCACCAATCCAAGTACTTTAGTGAATCTTGTGATTGGTTCTACAGGTAATACTGTTTCTGTTACAAAATTTTATCCTGGAGGATTTACCTATTCTGAAGCAGTAGGTGTTTGGATAGATTTTGATAGGAATGGCATTTTTGATCCGGCAGAGCAGGTGATGAACTCTCCTTCTAATACTACGACTCCTGTTAGTGCTGTTTTCAACGTACCTGCAACAGCATACAATGGTCCATCAACAACAAGAATGAGAGTCGCAATGCGATACAATACTTCTCCTGTAATGTGCCAAAACTTTGGTGATGGTGAGGTTGAAGATTATGCAGTAAAATTAATTCAGCCTATACCTTGTACAAGTAATGCTCCGTTGAACCTTAGTGTGACTAACATTACTGCTACATCGGCATTTGTTATGTGGGATCCGGCAGTGGGAGCAACTTATATATTAGAGTACAGAGCTTTAGGTTCAACAACCTGGATACCTGTTCCTCTGACAACTAATGCATATACTATTACTGGTTTAACTGAATCTTCTCAGTATGAGGTTCGTGTAGCTTATGTTTGTTCCGGAACAACCGGAACCTTTACAGCTCCTGTTCAGTTCAGTACACCAGCTGTCAACTATTGTACGGTTACAGGTAATAGTACGAACGGATATATTTCAAATGTTAAGGTAACTCCAACGAATTCATATGTTATGAATAATGACACTGGGGCAAACTCTTACACAAACTATTCACCTGATCCTGACAAATTGGTAACATTGGTACGTGGATCTGTGAATAATAG
This sequence comes from Chryseobacterium sp. ISL-6, assembly GCF_018613715.1. GTDB lineage: Bacteria > Bacteroidota > Bacteroidia > Flavobacteriales > Weeksellaceae > Chryseobacterium > Chryseobacterium paludis. The sequence continues at coordinate 91,638 of NZ_JAGGPT010000005.1, forward strand.
TATTTCAGTTGGTAAATCTTGGCTTATACCAAGCTCATTCCCTCCTTATTTAGCGGTTGGAGCTTGGATTGATTTTAACAGAAACGGAATATTTGAAGCAGGTGAAAAAGTAATAAACACTACAACTAGTGCTACAACACCTATCGCTGCAACATTTACGGTTCCAATGACATCGTACAATGGACCACTTACTCTTAGAATGAGAGTAATTATTTCTTCAGCTTCGATCAATGATCCTTGTGTAAATATTACAAATGGTGAAATTGAAGATTATGCTGTTAAGATCGTAGATATGCAGCCATGTTCTACAGCTCCACCTGCACCAATTACAGTAAGTAGTGTTACAGCATCTACAGCGGTAGTTTCTTGGTTGAGCAGTACTGGTGCTACCTATGCATTGAGATACAAAGCTACAGCATCTGCTGCATGGACAACAGTTAACCCTGTTCCTGCACCTGGATATAGCTATGTTATTGGTAACTTAAATGCTGCTACACCTTACGAAGTACAGGTAGCTACGATTTGTGGTGGTACTCAAGGTGCTTGGTCAGCGTCTATGAACTTTACAACGTTAGCAATTAATTATTGTAATGCGGGGACGGCAACAGTAACTGACGGTTACATCAGTAGCGTAACAGTTACTCCAACCAACTCGATTCAAATGATTAATAATTCAGGACCTACTACATACACAGATTATTCTAACGATCCTGCTAAACTTACTACATTTGTTCGTGGCTCTACAGGAAATAATATTTCAATTGGAAGAACCATCTTATCAGGTACATATGCTTCATCTGTATGGATTGATTATAATGGAGATGGTATTTTTGATAATGCGACAGAAAGAGTAATGAATCTTGGTTACTCCAGTACAACACCGGTAACAGCTACTTTCACTGTTCCTGCTAATGCATATACAGGAGGAAATAAAGTTAAAATGCGTGTTGTGGTTTATTATAATACGATTGACAGTGCATGTCAAAACTTCACAAGTAACGGAGAAGTTGAAGATTATGCTGTTAAATTTGTAGATATGCAGCCATGTACAACTGCACCTCCAAGTAACATTACAGTATCTAATATTACAGCAACTACAGCAAATGTTTCCTGGCTAGCATCTACCGGAGCTACTTATGTATTAAGATGGAGGCTGGGAGCTACCGGAACATGGAATGTTATCGATCCTGTTCTTGCACCTGGAAACAGTTACACTATTACCGGACTTACTGAACTTACTGCATATCAGGTACAGGTGGCAACAAGATGTAGTGGAACTTTAGGGGCTTTCTCAGCTTCAATTCCATTTACTACAACGGCTATTAGCTATTGTAATATGACCGGAACAGGAACTAATGATCATATTTCTAATGTAACGGTTACTTCAGTAAATCCAGGTATTACTCCTATGAGTAACACTTCAGTTCAAACGAACTATATCAGTTATATAACACCTGCTACGCTTATTAACTTGGAACTTGGTTCTACAGGAAATAAAATTGCTGTTACAAAAGGATGGACAGGAGCAACGAACAACGATGCCGTAAGCGCCTGGATAGACTTTAACAGAAATGGAGTTTTCGAAGCAGCAGAGCAGATTATGGCAATACCTGCCAATACAACGAATACTGTTAATGCATTATTCAATGTACCATCTACTGCATATAGCGGACCTTTGACAACCACAATGAGAGTAGTACTGAAACGTAGTAGTGCTCCTGTAATGTGTCAGGTTGCTGCGAACGGTGAGGTGGAAGATTATGCTGTAAGAATTAGACCATGTGCGACTGGTACGCCAACGAACTTGGCATTCAATACAATCACACATACTTCAGTTGTTGTCAACTGGTCAGGAGTAACTAATGGTCTTACTTATATTTTACAGTATAGACCTCTGGGATCTACTACATGGACAAGTGTGAATGTATCTACTCTTTCAGGGAATCCACCTATTTCATTGACAGGTTTAACACCTGCTACAACATATGAAGTACAGGTGGCTGCAAGTTGTGGAGCTACACCAGGTACCTTTACGCCAATTAAAACGTTCTCTACGAGATGTGATCCTACACCTCCTACAGTAACAATTAGTAACGTAACAACGAATTCAGCGTTAGTAACATGGGCGCCGATTGCTCCTAGTTCAACTTATGTATTAAGATACAGAGTTGTTGGAACAACTACTTGGATCAATGTAACAGTACCTGTAACACCTGGGAATTCATATCCATTAACAGGATTAAGCCCATATACAACATATGAAGTTCAGGTAGCTAATATATGTGTGGGTGAAACTACGGTTAATCCATATTCAAACCCTAAGGTGTTTACTACTGAAAGAATTTGTGAATTACCACCTCCGGGATTAACGATAACTAGCCTGACGCCTACCACGGCAGTCGTGGTTTGGGATCCGTTCCCGGGAGCTACGTATATCTTAAGATATAGAAAAGTAGGTATTCCGAGCTGGACAACAATTCCTGTAGCAACAAATACCCTTACGCTTACAGGATTAACAGAATTAACGAAATATGAGATGCAGGTTGCTAACATTTGTAGTGGTACTCCTGGAACATTTACACCTCCGTATTTCTTTACGACTCCGACAGTAATTTATTGTCAGATGTCATCTGGAAGTTCAATAAGTGAATACATTTCGAACGTTACGGTAAAACCTAATGGTAAACCACAAATGTCTAATGATTCAAACGCTCAGAATTATTCAGACTTTACTGGTATTCCTGAGAAATTTATAGAACTGATCCAAGGTTCTACGGGCAATGAAATTTCTATTGCTAAATCTTGGTCAGGAGTAACAAATAACGAAGGAATTGCAGTATGGATAGATTTCGACAGAAGCGGAACTTTTGATCTTAATGAAAGAATTCTTGTTTCTGGACCTAATACAACCACTCCTGTGAAAGGAACATTCAGTGTACCGGCAGATGCATTCATCAGTATGACAGATTACAAATATGTTGTTATGAGAGTTGCAATGCAAAAAGATGGTATCCCTGTAAATTGTGTGAGTTTTGCAAATGGAGAAGTTGAGGATTATACAGTAAGAATTTCTAAACAAACAGTGCCAAACCCTGTTAATCAAACGGAAATTCTGATCTATCCTAACCCAGTAAGTTCAGTATTGTATGTGAAAAATATTAGCAAGAAAGCTAATTATAAACTATACAATGCTGCAGGGCAACTTGTTATTAGTGGAGTTATCCTGAATAATAAGATTGACGTAAGCAGATTGATAAATGGAGTATATGTAATAGACATCGAAGATGTTCAAGGTACAGCTCAGAAGAAATTTATCAAAGAATAGTAAATAATCACTATTAAATAAAAAATGAGCTCTCAGAAATGAGAGCTTATTTTTTTAATCTTTATATAAAAAAAGCGTTAGAAAATAACATCTAACGCTTTTTTGTTTATTCTATTTCAAAGATAATACGCTCTGTCTGCTCCTTTAAATCTTCTAAATTAGTATCATTATAGATGATGTAGTCTGCGATTCTTATTTTATCTTTTTCAGGCATCTGGCGTTCCATAATTGCTTGTACTTCACGATAAGTTTTGTTATCTCTATCCATCACCCTCTTTATCCTTATATTGTCCTGTGCTGTTACCAAAAGAGATTTGTAACATTGCAAATTAAGCTTTAATTCAAATAATAAAGCGGTCTCTTTAAAAACTAAATATTTAGACTGTCTTTTCACCCATTCTTCAAAATCAATTCGGACAGCAGGGTGTATGATTTCATTTAATTTATGCAAAAGATCGGTATCATTAAATACTTTTCCCGCCACAAATTTCCGATCATAAAAGCCATTTATATCATAAGATTGATCCCCTAAAAGCTCTTTAATTTTATCCTTAAGATCTTCATTGTCATTGACGATAGTTTTTGCTCTGTCGTCAGAATAATAAACCGGGAATCCACATTCTTCAATAAACTGGGCAACCGTAGTTTTACCTGAACCTATTCCTCCCGTTAATCCAATGATCTTGGGTGCTGGTTCTGGTTCTGCTTTTTTTGTTTCTGAATACAATTCTTCCATAGTTCAAATTAATATCCGAAAACGTCATTAAAACTGTGAATTTCATCAAGTCTTACTCCTTTATCCGTCATCTTCAGACTTGCCAACTCATTATGTGCATCATGTTCAAAAAACAATAGATATTCATTATCTACACATTGCTTTAAAAACTTTCCTTTTTCCTCCATCGTTAAAAGAGGTCTTGTGTCATATCCCATTACATAAACCTGGTTGATATGCCCTGCTGTAGGAATAAGATCTGCAGCAAATACGATTGTTTTTTCCTGATACTGGATCACCGGAAGCATTTGTTTTTCCGTATGTCCATCTACAAAAATTACATCCATTTTCAAATCAGGAGCAAAACCGTAGTTTCCTGTAGTTGGAAGTGGTAAAAAGTTCAACTGACCACTTTCCTGTATAGGGAGAATATTTTCTTTTAAAAAGCTTGCTTTCTCTCTTGGATTGGGTTCAGTAGCCCATTTCCAATGGTTTTCATTGGTCCAGAACTGAGCGTTTTTAAAAGCTGGTCTATAACCTGTTTTATCATCATTCCATTCAATAGCACCACCGCAATGGTCAAAATGTAAATGCGTCAAGAAAACATCAGTAATATCTTCTTTTATGAAGCCATACTTTTTTAAGTTTTTATCTAAATTATCATCTCCCCAAAGAGAATAATGTCCGAAAAATTTTTCGTCCTGTTTATTTCCCAGACCACAATCCACTAAAATCAGCTTCTTGCCATCCTCAATAAGTAATGAGCGTGTTCCTAGTTCTATCAGATTTTTTTCGTCTGCAGGATTTGTTCTTTCCCACAAACTCTTTGGGACGACTCCGAACATTGCGCCGCCGTCCAGCTTAAATTTTCCACATTGTATTGGATATAGCTTCATATAATATTATGTTTTTATAATGTATTTACTTTTTATTTAATTTCATTTTTTCAGCAATCTTTTTTGCCTGATCGTCAGAATTCTCAAGGTGGGAAATAATATTTTGATAATCTCCTTCCTTTCTATTTTGAGAAAGCTTTTGTTTGATAAATATTTCTGTTGGGATTACCTTTATTCCGAAGGCTCCTTTCATTTCCTTTTCAACAAACTCCTTACCCATATCCTTTACCAATACAGGGCATTGCTGAAAATTTTCGTATTTGCTGGTTAATTTGTCTAAATGCTTATAAAGTTCTTCCTCATTCATCAACTCAACTTTTCCGTGGATCTGTACCGCTTCATAATTCCAGGTTGAAACATTCATGTGATCATACCAGCTGCTGGAAATATAAGTGTGAGCTCCTAAAAAATCACATACTACTTCATCTCCATCCTTAAGGGTTCTGGCCTGAGGGTTTGCTCTCGAAATATGAGTTTCTACATAAATATGCTCAGGATCATCTTCATTGAGCATCATCATTGAATGCGTTGCTCTTATCTTATCGACCGAAGAAATAAGCAAGGCGAAAGCATTCTCTTTAATGATCTCTCGCATTACATTATAATCTTCACTTCTGTATATTTTTGGGATAAACATAATTTTTAAAATAACTCTCCTGGATTTCTTGGTATTGGAATATGTAAATGTTTATAAGCTTTTTCCGTTACTTCTCTCCCTCTTGGAGTACGGATAATAAAGCCTTCCTGAATTAAAAAAGGTTCATAAACCTCTTCTAAAGTTTCAGGGTTTTCAGCAATTGAAGTTGCCAGTGCTGAAATACCCACGGGTTTTCCTTTGAAATTTTCAATCATAACACGCATGATCTTATTATCCATTTCATCCAACCCAAATTCATCTACATTGAGAGAATTCAACGCATATTTTGTAATATTAATTTCAATCTCACCGTTTCCTTTTATTTCTGCAAAATCACGTACCCTGCGCAATAGTGCATTGGCAATTCGGGGTGTTCCCCGGCTTCTTCTTGCAATTTCAATAGCTGCATCTTCATATATCTTTACTCCCAAAACTCTGGAACTTCTTATGATAATAGTTGATAGTAGCTCTATCGTATAATATTCCAGCCTACTTTGAATACCGAATCTTGCTAACATCGGTTTGGTAAGCATTCCACTTCTGGTTGTTGCGCCTACTAATGTAAAAGGGTTCAATCCAATCTGGACACTTCTTGCATTAGGCCCGGTTTCCAGCATAATATCGATCTTGTAATCTTCCATTGCCGAATACAGATATTCTTCTACTACGGGGGATAAACGGTGTATCTCATCAATAAATAAAACATCATTTTCCTCGAGATTAGTTAAAAGACCTGCCAGGCTTCCTGGTTTATCCAAAACAGGCCCGGAGGTTATTTTACAGCCTACACCCAATTCATTGGCAATAATATTTGCTAAAGTTGTTTTACCTAGACCCGGTGGGCCATGAAGAAGAACATGGTCGAGAGCTCCGCCTCGCTTTTTAGCTGCAGTAACAAAAACTTCAAGATTTTCTAACGTCTTTCTCTGCCCTGCAAAATCCTTAAAACTCTGGGGACGAATTTGTTCTTCCTGCATGAGCTCTTCATGGGAAAAGTTTTCTTTATCTGGATGTAAAAAATCAGGCATTAATTCATTTCATTTACTTCAAAGATAGGGATTTTAGACTTAGGTTAGGGAAAAGGTTATGCTAAAAAATGAAGGTTAAAAGATATTTTTTGAGTATTTTTGGAATGGAAATTTAAACATAAACACAACTTTTTCTGATCATAAACCCATGAAATTAATAGGACCATTTAAGCAGATCATTACACTCAGCAATCTTCCATTAAGAGGAAAATTAACCGATGAACAACTTGAAATAATTGTTGATGGCGGAATTCTAATCGATGGTGATATCATTCAAAAAATTGGGAATTTTGAAAAACTAAGATCAGAAAATCAAAATATCACATTGGAAGAAGTTCAAGGTGAGCAAATTGTACTTCCCGCTTTTGTCGATTCTCATACTCATATTTGTTTCGGTGGAAACAGAGCCAATGATTTTGCTATGAGAAATGCCGGCAAAACATATCTTGAAATTGCTGAAAGCGGAGGTGGTATATGGAGTTCCGTGTTGCATACAAGAAATGCATCAGAAGAAGACTTATTAAAGACACTCCTGGAAAGAATCAATTTCCTTGTTTCTTTAGGCATAACAACAATTGAGGTGAAAAGTGGCTATGGTTTAGATGTAGAAAATGAGCTGAAAATGCTTCGAATGATCCAAAAAGCACAAAGACAGACTAAGGCAACATTAGTTCCAACCTGTCTTTCTGCACACCTAAAGCCCAGAGATTTTGAAGGCAGTAATAAAGAATATTTAGAATTTATTATCACCGAGATCCTACCAAAAGTAAAAGAAGAAAACCTGGCAAAAAGAGTAGATATTTTTATCGAAAAATCGGCATTCCAACCAGAAGAAAGCAAAGATTTTTTACTTAAAACTAAACAATTAGGTTTTGAAATAACAGTTCATGCAGATCAGTTCACTCCAGGGAGTTCAAGAATTGCTGTTGAAGTTGGAGCTCAATCTGCAGATCACCTGGAAGCAACTATTGATGAGGATATTGAATTTATTGCGCATTCAAATACCGTAGCTACAGCTTTACCTGGAGCAAGTCTGGGATTAGGAGAAAAGTTCACTCCGGCACGAAAGTTGTTGGATGCAGGAGCTATTCTTGCAATAGCCAGTGATTGGAACCCTGGTTCCGCACCAATGGGTAATCTGATTACTCAGGCATCTATTTTAGCAACATATCAAAAGTTAACGACTGCAGAGGTTTTAGCAGGGATAACTTTTCGTTCAGCATATGCTCTGGGATTAGAAGACAGAGGAAGGTTAGAAAACGGATTAAAAGCGGATTTTGTAACTTTTAGAACTGATAATTTTCAAAATGTATTATATAATCAAGGAAGCCTGAAGGCTGAAAATGTTTATATCAATGGAGTAAGGTGGGATTTATAATTTAAACCCCTTCCGCCCCGTTTAGTATCTTATGATAAGTTTCCTTAGTATGCAAATATTGTTTTTTCTGAGAGAAAAAATAATCTCTGTAGTTCGTAAGTGTAATTAATTGATAAAGAAAGACCATCTTATTTTTCTTAATTTTTTTTGATTGCTTCTGTTGCGGCTTTGCCAGAATGATGTATCAGTAATTTAATATGAAAATAAATATGATGAAATTTCGAAAAATACAAACGACATTCAACAAAGGGGTAACAATTCCAAGTTTAATTTTTATTATTGGGACTTGTTTTCTTTCTGCTGTTTATCCAAAATCGACTGAGACTGTTTTAAATAGTATTAAAGAATTTATTTTTGTGAATCTAAACTGGATTTACGTATGGTCAGTAACCATATTTGTTATTTTTTTAGTCTACCTGATGTTTAGTAAATATGCAAATATTAAATTAGGGGCTAATGATAGCAAACCTGAATATTCGCTCTTTTCCTGGATTTCAATGTTATTTGCTGCGGGGATGGGGATTGGTTTAATATACTTCAGTGTAGCAGAACCTATGCAGCATTATTCCTCAAAAGTCTTTGGAGATAATCATTATATAAACAGAGCTAAACAGGCACAGCTTTATACCTTTTTTCATTGGGGAATTCATGCCTGGGCTATTTATGGGATTGTAGGCCTTTCATTGTCCTATTTCGCCTACAGGTATAGATTACCATTGTCGTTACGAAGTTGTTTCTATCCTTTACTTAAGGATAAAATAAATGGAAAGTGGGGAAATGTGATCGATATTTTTGCACTTTGCTGTACCTTTTTTGGGATTACCACGACACTGGGATTTGGAGTTGTTCAGATCAATTCAGGACTACAAATAATGAGGGTAATTCCTGAAAATAATTTTATATATCAGATCATCATTGTGGTTTGCCTAATATCTCTTTCAGTATTTTCTGCTATTAGTGGAGTAAATAAAGGAGTGAAACTATTGAGTAATATCAATGTGATCAGTGTAATTGTACTTTTATTGTTTGTATTAATATTAGGACCAACTGTTTATTTAATTGGGAGCTTTACCGAAGGACTGGGAAATTACATCAATAATTTTTTCGATCTTACTTTTAGTACCCATGTTTATGAAAAAGAAACATTGCCATGGTTCTATGACTGGACCATTTTATATTGGGCCTGGTGGATTTCATGGTCACCTTATGTAGGCTTGTTCATTGCCAGAATTTCAAAAGGAAGAACAATACGGGAATTTATTTTTGCCGTCCTGGTGCTGCCGACATTATTTAATTTTATTTGGATGTCTGTTTTTGGTAACAGTGCGATATGGTTTGATTTTAATGTAGCCAATGGTAAACTAAGTGAATTTGCTTCTAATCCTGATGCATTGATGTTCAGGTTTTTAGAATATATGCCATTATCGAGCATTACCAGTTTTTTTGTTATTGCCATAATCATTATATTTTTTGTGACTTCAGCAGATTCCGGAATATTTGTAATGAACAGTATTGCAACGAAAAATGCCGAAAAGTCACCCAAATGGCAGTTGGTATTCTGGGGACTGCTGTTAGCTGTTCTTTCTCTTTTATTATTAAATGTCGGAGGTTTGAAGGCTCTTCAGAGTATGACATTAATCACGGCATTACCATTTTCAATTATCGTACTTTTATTCATTGTAAGTTTGATGAAGGCATTGATCATCGATCAGAAATATTATGATAGGAATTTCTCTGCTTCTGCTATTCCGTGGTCAGGCGAATTTTGGAAAGAAAGGTTAAAGAGAATTGTTTCATTTAAAGATAATTCTTCTGTTGATGGTTTTATTCAAAGTACAGTAAAAGAAGGTTTTATCGAATTGCAGCAGGAGTTTGCAGAGAATGGGATTGAAGTAAAGATGAATTATGGTGAAAACCCTACAAAAATTGAAATAGAAATTCATCACGGTGTCGTCAATAACTTTATCTATGGAATAGTGAATCAGAAGAAAACGGTTTCAGAATATGTTATTAATGAAGAAAACCTTCCTGATCTGGAAAATAGTACGACCCATTATCCAAAATCATATTTTGGAGATGCAAGAGAAGGATATGATGTACAATACTTCACAAAGAATGAATTAATTTCTGATGTGCTTAAACATTACGAACGGTTTTTAGAAATTATTTCGGAAGAGAAAAACGAAATGTTTATCAGCAGCAATGCCAATCAGAATAAAGTATAATGGCAACTGGATAAAAGCTATAAGAAGAATGCTTTTATAATTGAGGAAAGTAGTTTTACTATTTAAACAATATTATTTAGTTTTACTGAGTATAAACTGTAATTGAATTTATAAAAAATGATATCACAAAATATTTGGCAAGGTAGGAGGGATGGAGATGAACTTCTATACCATAGAATTTTTCAGAGGGTAAAAATAGCGAGAGATTACGATACTATTTCTACTAATGATTTCGTTTTACATGGTTTTGCTGTTGAAGAAGGCGTAAGAAGGAACAAAGGAAGATTAGGAGCTAAGGATGCTCCGGATGTGATAAGAAAGAACATGTCTAATTTTCCGGTTATCCTTCCTGATTTCTCATTATTAGACTTTGGAAATATTACATGTGATGATGCGAATCTTGAAAAGACCCAGAACAGCCTTGCGAAAAATGTTTCAAAAGTTCTGTTGAAAGGTGGGAAATCACTTGTTATAGGCGGTGGTCATGAGTTGACGTATGCTCATTATTTGGGTGTAAAGACAGCCTTTCCTGAGCAGAAAATAGGAATTATTAATATTGACGCCCATTTTGATAATCGACAGCCCGAAGACGGTGTAGGAGCGAGTTCCGGAACGGGATTCTGGCAGATTGCACAAGAGGGAGATATCAATTCATTGCACATAGGAATACAAAGGAATTCCAATACCCTGAAATTATTTGATACTGCCCATCAATATGGGATGAAATATATCCTTGCTGATGAATTGTTCTTTGAAAATCTTCCATCCATATACCAGCGTATAAATGATCTATTGGATGGAGTTGATGTAGCTTACCTTACCATTTGTATGGATGTATTTAATGCATCTGTTGCTCCTGGAGTTTCGGCTTCAGCATATAATGGTATTTTTGCAGATTCGGCTTTTATGCATTTTTATAAACATATTTTAAAGAATGAAAAACTTGTTGCATTAGATGTGGCAGAAGTTAACCCTTCGTATGATATTCAGGATAGGACAGCGAGGTTAGCAGCCAGCCTGATCAACGAGTGGTTTATGATATAACAAAAAATATATTCTTTTAATAGAGAAAATCATTATTTTATTTAACCTAAAGGAACAAAATTTGTTGCTTTCATCCATGCTTTGCCAATAAAGCATTCTAATTCATTATTTTGAATTTGAAACAAAAATTACATTATGGAACAATCAATTGAAAATAAACTTATTAAGGCAGATAAGGCTTTTTCAGAATGGAAAAAAGTACCCTTTGAAGAAAGACAAAAATTACTTGCAAAAGCTGCAGAAGTGCTAAAGGCAAATTCAGAGAAATTTGGAGAAATCATTACCAGAGAAATGAATAAACCAATTTCACAATCAATCGCTGAGGTTGAAAAATCTGCTTTAATGATGAATTATTATGCTGATGCCGAAAATATCCTAAAACCTGAGAAAATAGAATCTGAATATAAATTTTCTGAAGTACATTATATTCCGAAAGGAGTTATTTTAGGTGTAATGCCATGGAATTTCCCCTTTTGGCAGGTACTAAGATTTGCTACTCCAGCTATTTTATCTGGAAATACTGTTGTATTAAAACATGCTTCTATTTGTTTTGGAAGTGGCAATGCCATTGAACAGGTCTTTTTGGAAGCAGGTTTTCCGGAAGGTATTTTTCAAAATCTGGAGGTAGGTCATAAAGAAGTAAAAGAAATTCTGGAGCACGATGCTGTAAAAGGAGTAAGCTTAACAGGTAGTGGAAGAGCAGGGGGAGAAGTAGCCTCAATAGCAGGACTGAATATCAAAAAATCTGTGCTCGAATTAGGAGGTAGTGATGCTTTTATTGTTCTGGATGATGCTGATCTGGATAAGGCTGCACAAGTGGGTGCCCAGGCAAGACTTCAAAATTGTGGACAGACCTGTGTTGCGGCAAAAAGATTTATTATTGATGAAAAGATTGAAGATGAGTTTATGCCAAAATTCATTGAAGCATACAAGAAATTTATTCCAGCTGATCCAATGGATAAAGAAACCAAGATCAGTGGTATGGCAAGACCTGATCTTGCTGATGATCTGGAAAAGCAGTTTAATAAAGCTTTAGAAAACGGAGCTGAAATTATTATCCCTCTTGAAAGAATTTCTGATCATGAATTTAATCCTGGATTAATCAGAGTAAAAGAAGGAAATCCTATTTTACAGGAAGAGCTATTTGGGCCATTGGGAATGGTAATGGTTGCTAAAAATGATACTGAAGCCCTACAAATGGCTAATGATATTCCTTTTGGACTTTCTAATTCTGTTTGGACAAAGAATAATGATCGCCAGATGTTTTTTATTGAAAATTTAGAATCCGGAACGGTCAATATCAATAGAATGACAAGCTCTGATCCACGTTTTCCTTTTGGTGGAACCAAAGCATCAGGATATGGAACTGAACTTTCTTTAATTGCCCTGAAAGAATTTGTAACACCTAAGACTATTGTAGGAAATTAGTTTTAATCTTAAACTAACAACATAAAAAAACTCTCGAAATTATCGAGAGTTTTTTATTTTATATTGAAAAGCAAATTTGCATTTCTGCTTTTTCGATTTTAAACCGTTGTTAATCTCAGTGTATTCGTCTTCCCTCCTTCATATGATGGAGTTGCATTGATGTTGATAACAAAGTCTCCACTTTCAATATATCCATAATTATGCGTCAGCATATTCACCTGGATAATCGTTTCATCTGTTGATTTATTCATGTCATAATAATACGCATGAACACCCCAAAGAAGATTCAGCATATTAATAACTCTTTTATTACCACTGTAAACAATGATATGAGAGTTTGGTCTGTGTGCCGAAAGTTGGAAAGCTGTATAACCTGAATGCGTTAAAGTAACAATTGCAGTAACATTAGTCGTTTTTGCAATTCTAACTGCTGCAAGACAAACCCTGTTCGTAATGAATCGCTCATCAATACAGTTGTAGTCTTTTTCGATAGGTTCGTTTTTATGCTGGTAGAAGTTGGTCTTTTCTATATTCTGAACGATTTTTGCCATGTTTTCTACTACCTGGATCGGATATCTACCTACGGAAGTTTCTCCTGAAAGCATTACCGCGTCAGCACCATCCAATACAGAGTTTGCAACGTCATTTACTTCAGCTCTTGTAGGAGTTAAGCTATTGATCATTGTTTCCATCATTTGAGTAGCGATGATTACAGGCTTGGAATAGAATCTTGCTTTTTCAACAAGATTTTTCTGTATTGCCGGAACTTCCTCCATAGGAACTTCTACTCCAAGGTCTCCACGGGCAACCATCAATCCATCACACTCTAATAAGATCTCGTCAATATTTTTTACCCCTTCAGGTTTTTCTATTTTAGCAATAATTGGTGTTTTGAATTTACCGTTCGGGTGCTTTTTAATAAGCTCCTTTAAATCGATAATATCCTGTGCGTGACGAACGAATGAAAGAGCGATCCAGTCTACCTCCATATCTAGCATGAAATTGGCATCCTGAATATCTTTTTCCGTTAAAGCCGGAAGTGAAACATTGGTATTAGGTAAGTTTACCCCTTTCTTAGAACTTAGAGGTCCCCCTTGAATTGTTTTAGCCTTTACGGTATCTACAGCATTGGTTTCTATAACTTCTAAAACTAATTTTCCATCATCAATAAGGATTCTTTCCCCTACATTTACGTCCTGAGGAAATTGCTGATAGGTCATATAAACTTTTGTAGAATCACCCTCAATTTTTTCATTAGTGAAAGTTAAGATGTCTCCAGGATTAAGATATGATCCCTCTTTTACAACTCCTACACGTAATTTAGGACCTTGTAAGTCTCCTAAAATACTTACAGAATATCCATGTTCCTTATTGAGTTCTCTAATGATATCAATATTGGATCGAACTAAGTCATAATCTGCATGTGAAAAATTTATTCTAAAAACGTCTACACCTGCTTTCATAAGTCCTAACATGACTTCTTTAGATGATGATGCAGGGCCAAGCGTTGCGATAATTTTTGTCTTCTTTAAATACTTATTCATAATACTGGATAATTTGATAAAGTTCCTCATCAGAACTTAATGTATAATCTTGAATTGGAAACACAAGATTTTCAGGGAGCAAAATTACGGAAAAATCAGGAAACTGTTCCGAACTATGAAGAATATATTCTACATCTACCTGATTATTTAATAAAAATTTAATATTCTCTTCTTCTGCGAAGAGCTCTGTCTGTATTTTCTTTTGCTTACTTTCTGAAGATTTATTGGAAATAAAAGTAAAGCAGGTCTTTGTAAACTTGTGATAAGCCTCAAATCTTGAAAAATAATAATCATAATAAGATCCGTGAAAGACAAGATCGTCTATCCTTGAAAATTTGAGATCGTTACTTTGATTTATTTTGAAAAAAAACTCATGATCGAATACATTTTTTGCTAATCTTACCAATCCTATGGCAATATCTTCAAATTCTATATCGTCTATATCATAAAGTTTTTGAATTTCCAAGTATGTTTTCTTTTTTGTTTAAAATATAAAATGCCCTTTGTGCAGCTTTTTCTTCTGCCTTCTTTTTGGAAGTTTCCGTAGCATTGGCAATCTTCTCATCGCCTAGCCAAACATGGCAACGAAACACAATTGCTTTATTGACCTGAATTTCCTCACAGGTCTCATATTTTATATGTACTTTTTTCTTTTGACTCCATTCCAGGAGAAGGCCTTTATAGCTCACAATTTTATTTTCGAGCTTATTGATCTCGGATGGCGTTAGTAGTCGTTCCAAAATAATCTTTTTACAAGTGTCATATTGGAAGTCTAAATAAACAGCACCGATTAATGCCTCGAATAAATTTCCGGAGATATTTTCACCTAAAGCTACAGAATTTTGTTTTACTAAAAGATCCGTCAGCTTTAAATCTTCTCCTAATTTATTAAGATTTTTCCTATTAACAATCTTAGATTTCATTTGCGTTAAATATCCTTCATTAGCCTGAGGATAAGTCTGAAACAAATGACAAGAAATAATTGTACCCAAAACAGAATCTCCCAAAAATTCAAGCCTTTCGTAATTACTGTCTTGATTTTTAGAAGAACTTTTTAAAGAAAAAGCTTCCCGGTAAAGAGCAACATTTTGTATCTCAGAACCAAGCACTTTACTGAGCTCGGTACTAAGAAAGTAATCTCTCTCCGTTAATTTTCTTTTTCTTTTTTTGAGAAGGAATTTAGAAAAGTATTTCTGTAACTCCATTCAGTAAATTTAGATTTTCGTAAACAGAACACAGGCATTATGCCCGCCAAATCCAAAAGTATTGCTCATGGCTACTTTTACATCTTTTTTCACAGCGTCATTAAATGTAAAATTAAGTCTGCTGTCGATATTTTCATCATCAGTAAAATGATTAATGGTAGGAGGAACAATACCATGAATAATTGTTCCCAAAGCAGCAATAGCCTCAATAACTCCGGCAGCACCTAAAAGATGTCCTGTCATTGATTTTGTAGAATTAATCTGAATGTCGTAAGCGTGCTCGCCTAATAATTTTGAAATTGCATTAGATTCTGCAATGTCTCCTAATGGAGTAGATGTACCATGCATATTGATGTGATCTACTTCATCAGCAGTTAACCCTGCATCTTCCAGACAATTTCTCATTACCAGATAAGCTCCCAAACCTTCAGGATGAGGTGCAGTCATATGATGTGCATCTGCACTAAGACCTCCACCTTTTAATTCTGCATAAATTGTTGCGCCACGTTTTACTGCATGCTCATATTCTTCAAGGATAATAGTTCCCGCTCCTTCTCCCAATACAAAACCATCTCGGTCTTTATCAAAAGGTCTTGAAGCTGTTTTTGGATCATCATTTCTTGTAGAAAGTGCCATCATAGCATTAAATCCACCAACACCACTTGCTGTAACAGCAGCTTCAGAGCCACCACATACAATAACGTCAGCTTTTCCAAGTTGGATAAGCATTTTAGCATCAATTAGTGCATTTGCAGAAGAAGCACAAGCAGATACCGTAGTATAATTAGGACCATGGAAACCATACTCGATTGAGATGTGTCCAGGCGTAATATCCGCGATCATTTTAGGAATAAAGAATGGGTTAAATCTTGGAATATCCGTATTTGCCCATCCTAGAACTTCTGTTTCAAAAGTTTCTAAACCTCCGATCCCGGAACCCCAGATTACACCAACTCTGTTTTTATCGACAGAGTCTTCGATAATTCTGGAATGTTCTACAGCTTCTCTTGCAGCAACAAGTCCTAATTGAGTATTTCGATCCATTTTCTTTGCTTCTTTCTTATCGAAATGTTGCAATGGATCAAAACCCTTGACCTCGCAAGCGAATTTTGTTTTGAAGTTTGTGGCATCAAAAAGAGTAATCGGAGCTGCACCGCTCTCACCTTTAACAAGATTTTCCCAGTATTCCTTCGCATTATTTCCAATCGGTGTTATTGCTCCAAAACCGGTTACAACTACTCTTTTTAATTCCATAAACTTTTTTAAATTTTCCTTTTGTTGAAGAATATTATTTATTTACTACTTCTTCGATATAAGCGATAGCGTGACCTACAGTAGTAATTTTTTCAGCTTGATCATCAGGGATTTGAATATTAAATTCTTTTTCAAACTCCATGATAAGTTCAACTGTATCCAGTGAATCAGCTCCTAAATCGTTAGTGAAGCTAGCTTCAGGAGTTACTTCTGTTTCTTCAACGTCAAGCTTATCAGCGATGATAGCTTTTACTCTTGATGCAATGTCTGACATAGTAAATTATTTTTTTAATTGTTAGATGCTGCAAATATATAAAATTCTTTACGATAAAACATTTTTTTAGTCTTTTTTGTGGGTAGACTATACGTATTTTATCATGATGGGATTTAGTCTTTTAGTTTTCAGGTGTTTAGAATTTGTATGCAAAGCAGAAGATGAAATCAATCATGAAATGTATAGGCAGGTTTTGGAGTCTATTCTGGTGTTCAGGATAGGATTCCACCCTTATATCTTTGATAAGATCATTTAATTAATATGCATTTTTCGAAATTCTACAGGTTTCATTCCTGTTTGTTTTTTGAATAACCGGGTGAAGTATGAAGCATTTTCAAAGCCTAATTCATAGGCTATTTCAGACACTCCTTTTTCTCCCAGTCGCAAAAGATTTTTAGCTTCCGAGATCAGATAAATATGAATAAGTTCTATTGCTGTTTTCCCTGTCTCCTGTTTCAAAAGATCGCTCAGATAACGCGGAGAAATATTCAGTTGACCGGCTAATTCTGTTACATTTGGAAGTCCCTGGTTTTTCAAATTATCATTATTGATGTATTTTTTCAGAACATCATTAAATTTTGAAGCCATCTTTCCGGTGATCTGTTCACGTTCTATAAATTGTCTTTTATAATACCGCTGTGCATATTTCAAAATAGTTGAAAGGTGGCTTAATATAATTTCCCGGCTATATTCATCAGGATTATTTCTGTACTCATTATTAATTTTATCATGAAGCTCAAGGATATTCTGCTCTTCTTTAGGAGAAAGATGGAGCGCTTCGGTGACTTCATAGTCAAAGTAGCTGTATTGTTCAATCGCTTTATGTAACTCATGTCCTTTGAGATAATCTTCATGAATAAGAAGCATAAAACCTTCTTCTTCAAATTCCAGATCTCTCATTTCAATGACCTGTCTTGGTTTTGTAAAGAAAAGAGACCCGTTATCATGGTCGTAAGGGGTACGGCCATACATAAAGATGCCGGACTTTATTTTTTTGAAAGCAACCATATAGCAGTCTGTGGTAAACTCCCGGTTTCCCATCGTGCATTCCGACAAGCATCCTACCAAACCTAATAATGGATGTTGTGGTGCTTCCCAGTTACTTTCTGAATGAAGTTCGATAAGAGTCTTATAATGTTTCATCGGATTTTCAATTTTCTAAATTACAATAATCTGCAGATAAGATTGGTCTGCAGATTATTGAATTTTTCGATTTCTAAGTATTATTTTGATTCTAATGACCGTGTGCAGTGATGCTCACATCTTTCCAGTCTTCCACCTCCTGTAAACGATCTGTGTACATCTGATGTATCATGTGGTAGGCCAGTTTTCCTAGTAATAAACGTCGAGGCGGATTTTCTGAATTTATAATGTCTAAAACAGGTTGTACGGTAGCTTCCGGTTTTCCCCATGTATCAGGATTGTCTCCCGATTTTGCAAATGCTTCCCGTACTGGGTTGTAATCTGAAATATCAGCTGACGTTTGTATGGCAGATGCTCCTGCCCAGTCTGTCGCATATCCGTTTGGTTCAACTAAAGTTGTTTTAATTCCTAAATGCGCGGTTTCTGTTCCTACAGTTTCTATTAAACCTTCTATCGCAAACTTTGAAGCGTTGTATAGACCTAATAAAGGTAAAGTAGTTAATCCAAGAAAACTGGAGATCTGAATGATATGCCCACTCTTTTGTTTTCTCATTATTGGTAATACGGCCTGCGATACCCAAAGAGAACCGAAGAAATTAGTTTCCATTTGTTCCCTGGCTTGCTGTTCGGTGGTTTCCTCCACAGTACCAAATAAGCCATAACCCGCATTATTGATTAAAACATCAATCTTTCCGAAATGTTTTTCTATGGTATCTACTGTTTCAAATACCTCCTGACGGTTATTGACATCCAGTTTCAATGGGAGAATTTGGTCACCATATTTTGCTTTAAGATCATCTAAAGTAGAAATGTTTCTCGCAGTAGCGGCTACATTATTTCCTTGCTCTAAAAGAGCTTCTGCCCACAGTCTTCCGAATCCTTTAGATGCTCCTGTGATAAAAATTGTTTTGCTCATGATTTTGTATTTGAATTATTTTATGATGCAAAGTTATTCAGGTGCAGTAGAGAAGACTAGTTCATTTCAGCTGAATACTAGCACAAAATTACATGACCGGAAGTGAGTGTTTTAACAAAGTGGATTTGAGCTTTTTAACAAACCGAATGTTGGTCGGTTTGATGGAACTTTGTCTCAATAAAATTTAAAATAAAAACAATGAAAAAAGTTTGGTTTATTACAGGAAGTTCAAAAGGACTGGGAAAAAGTCTTTTAGAAGCAGTTTTGTTAAAAGGGGACTATGCTGTGGCTACCGCAAGAAATCCTGAGCAGTTAAATGATCTGTTGCAGAATTATTCCTCACAGTTACTTTTATTAAAGTTAGATGTTCAGGTTAAAGAGCAGATTTATTCTGCTGTTGAAGAAGCAGTTAATCACTTTGGAAGAATTGATGTATTGGTAAATAACGCTGGATTCGGAATCACCGGAGCAGCAGAAGCATTTACTGAAGAACAGGTGAGAAATCAGCTGGAGGTTAATTTATTTGCTCCTATCGAAGTAACCAGAGCTGTGCTGCCTCATATGCGAAAACAGAGATCAGGGCATATTTTACAGATCAGTTCTGTAGGTGGAAGAGTAGGAAATGCTGGCCTGTCCATTTATCAGGCTGCAAAATTTGGTCTTGCAGGTTTTTCAGAATCATTAAGTAAAGAAGTTTTGCCTTTGGGAATTAAGGTTACTTCTGTTGAACCTGGTGGGTTCAGAACAGATTGGGCTGGAGCTTCTATGAGTTTTGCTAAAGATATTGAAGGTTATGAGGATACGGTAGGAAGCATTAAAGAATATCTGACGTCAGGGAAATTTCTTCCAATGGGTGATCCGGCTAAAGCAGCGAAAGTAATGGTTGATTTGGTCGATCATCCAACACCTCCATTACATCTGGTTTTAGGAAGTGAGGCGGCAACCATTCTTCAAAATGCGGATCAACATAGAAAAGAAGAATTTGAAAAGTGGCGTGAGGTTAGTGTTTCCACAGATCATGATGATGCTGTAAATGTTTTGGAATCTGAAGAAGGCAAAAAGTTTTTAGCAAAAAAAGGAATCCGGATAGATTGATATTTTGATCATAAACAAGTGTAATGAAAATACTTACACTTGTTTTATCGAATTATTCTAAAGATGCTTTATTATATTTGTAATGAAATGAAAACAACAAGACAGGATTTCGGAAATATCATATACTCTTGCTATGTTCAGTTGAGCAGGCAGGGAGAACATTTTGTGTCCGATCATGTGATCAGTTACCAGATCTCCGGAGACTTAATTTTAAATGATGGAATCAATGAATACAGATCGGAAGAAGGTTCTATTCGTTTTTTAAAGCGTAATCAGCTTTTGAAGTTTACGAAAATACCTCCTCCGGGTGAAGAATTTCAGTCGTTATCCATTCACTTGGATCAGCAGACCTTACAGGACTTTAGCATAATGTACAATGTAATGTCGGAGAAGAAATGTTCGACGAGCTCTTTAGTTTTATTTGAATCCAGTTCTCTTTTAAAAAATTATATGGATTCATTGCTGATGTATAAGAAGACTGATACGCTTTCCGATCCGCGTCTGGTAGAGGTGAAGATAAAAGAAGCGATTATTTTACTGCTCCAGGAGAATCCTGAACTGAAAGATATTTTATTCGATTTTAATGAACCTGGAAAAATTGATATCGAGGCATTTATGCGCAAGAATTACCATTTTAATGTAAACCTTGATCGCTTTGCTTATCTCACAGGAAGAAGTCTGGCAACCTTTAAACGTGATTTCGAAAAAATATTTGGGAACACACCCGGAAAATGGCTGTTGCAGAAAAGATTACAGGAAGCACATTACCTCCTTGCTGAAAAAGGCAGAATGGCGTCGGATATTTATATGGATCTGGGCTTTGAAGATCTTTCTCATTTTTCATTTGCTTTCAAAAAGCAATATGGATTATCTCCAAGTAAATTATCTTCTTAAAAGTGTTTCTGATCAGATGTCGTCATCATTAAATAAATGACGGAAATATAAGTCGGGAGAATTCAGGAAGTTTTTCGTGATTTGATAATGTTCGGTGTCTTTATAATTAATAGTTTTAAGATGGTGATCCAGGGAATAAATTGTTGCGCCCGGATAACTAAGCAATATAGGAGAATGGGTTGATATGATAAATTGTGCCTTTCCCGTTTTTTCCAATGAATGTATGATAGATAAAAGTGAAAGCTGGCGTTGTGGAGAAAGTGCTGATTCCGGCTCATCAAGTATATAAATGCCTTTTTCAAAATGATTATGGAATAAAGCCAGAAATGCTTCCCCGTGAGATTGTTTATGTAAAGACTTTCCTCCGTATGCATCCAGAACCCTTAAATCTCTAGTAGAAACTTCATCTATATAAGTGGCAAAATTAAAAAAGCTTTCTGCACGCATGAAAAAACCTTCATTGATCTTTGTGCGCCATGAAAGTGTAAGGTAGTCCGATAATACAGATTCTGTTTTATGGAAGTCATAATTGTGATTTCGATTTCCACCCGATAAATTAAATTCACATTTATCAGCAATACTTTCCATTAAGGTAGACTTACCGGTTCCGTTTTCACCAACAAAAAATGTGACATTGGTTTTTAAATTAAGATTTAAACCATTTTTAAAAATAGGAAGGTTAAACGGAAAGTCTTCCGGGTGATCATCTTTTAAATAAATTCTGGATAAATAAGTCATTTTTTTTAAATCAAACAATTACTAGTGCACCTATGATAAAAATATGCCAAGTCATAAAATAGTAACTTTAAATGTAAGAAAATTGTACTTCATGTAAATAAAGCAAGTTTTCAATGTAAGCCTGTCATCGGAGGAACTTCATTGAAATAATTTCATACAGGGAAATGGGTTTTTGAGAAATTAATAAATAAAAGACCATTAAATTATCGTAAATTGAGAAAAATGTCTATTAATACTTTATAAAATGAGTTGTAAGCATTCATAATTTTAAAAAAATATAAAATGAGAAATGTTTACATGAGCGAGAGCAATGAACATCATATTAGTATGTCACTAGAACCTGTCCGTATTGCCTATCTGGTTTTAGTACATCGATTACCTGAACAGTTTAAGAGACTTTTTAAAGCCATATATGAACCTTCAAATTTCTATCTTATCCATATTGATAAAAAGGCCAATCAGGAAATTGGAGAAGAAGTAAAAGATTTTCTGAAAGAATATCCGAATGTGCATATCCTTAAAAGTGAGAAAGTAGTGTGGGGTGGATATAGTATGGTTCAGGCAGAACTGGATGGGATGAACTACCTGCTTAGTATGAGCGAGAAATGGGATTATTTTATCAACTTAAGTGGACAGGATTATCCTTTGAAATCACAGAAAATAATCAAAGAATTTTTATCGAAAAATAATGGGAAGAGTTACATTAAAGTAGCTGATCAGGAATTAAACAGACCTGAAACGATGAACCGTATTGAGAATTATTTCGAAGAGCTTGAAGATAAAATTTCTGAAGACACCCATAAAAGAGGTTTTATGAAAGATATAATTCCTTACATCGGTGGACAGTGGATGATCTTAACCAGAAACTGTTGCGAATTTATCTGCAATAGTGCAGAAGTAAAAAAGTTTGAAACCTATTATTTTAATACCCTGATTGCTGATGAATCCTTTTTTCAAACCGTTTTAATGAATACTTCTTTTGATGGTATTTTAGTAAATGACGATAAAAGAGCAATTATATGGATTCCGGATGGAGATATTAAATTACGTCCAAAAACATTTACCAAAACGGATTTTGAATTCTTAAAAACAGGCAGTAATCTTTTTGCAAGAAAATTTGATGATAATGTGGATGATAAAATAATAAATAGTATTACAACCCATTACAACGAACCTTTGAAAACATTAGCGAAGATCGTTGATATAAAAAGTATCGATATCAGCTTTAATGAGTTGAATTAAATATAAAATTAGGTTAATACATAGTTCTGATAAAGTAGCGATATGGTTATTGAGTGGTTCGTGACATATCCTTTTCAGAAACGAAAAGAGAGTTTGTAGTAATTACAAATTCTCTTTTTGCTTTAAGTGAGTGGGTGGGATTTGAACCTTCGTCCAAACGATAAATAAGTTTTCTACATGCTTATTCTACTATTGACAAACTTGAATTACAATTTTCTTTATATTTGTACAAAGCACATATACGGGCACTATGGAAAAACTAAAAAGTTTAAGAAAGCAAAGAGGATATACTCAGGAATACATGTCAAAGGTCTTGGCAACGGATGTTTCTAATTATTGCCGAAAGGAAAATGGAGATGTAAAAATTTATGATGATGAATGGGAGAAGCTTGCTAAGGCGCTGGATGTTCCGGTTGAAGAAATTAAAGAAGAGAAAGCGGCAACTATTGTACAGAATATTGATAACTCGACTTTTAATGAATCGGGTATCAACTCCAATTATTATAATGTTCCAAATCAGATAATGGATAATCTACAGGATTATATTAAAATGTTGAAAGAAGAGAATGAGTCTTTAAAAGAGAAACTAAAGAAATTTGAATCTGAAAAATAGTATCTGCTTTTAAAAAATAATATAGAAAAATACTGCCTTGATGAGGTGGTATTTTTTTTAAAAGAGATATTGATAATTATGCTAGTATAATTAAGCTTTTTTTTGATATTGTTTACAAGTTATTCTTTTAAGACGCTCTGTATTAAAAGAAATGCCGTACTTAAATAAATAAAACCTTAATAGTTTCACATAATTTGTAAATTTGAAATTAAACTAAACAATAACCAATGGAAGCAGACTTAAAATTAAAACTAGAACAACTTCATCAAAGGGTTGATTCTCTAAAAGATCAAATCAACACAGAAGAAGGTACTAAAAATGCATTTGTGATGCCATTTATACAAATATTAGGATACGACATTTTCAACCCTACAGAAGTGATACCTGAATTTATTTGTGATATAGGAACAAAGAAAGGTGAAAAAGTTGATTACGTTATTAAAAAGAACGATGAACCAATCCTTATCATTGAATGTAAACATTGGAAAGAAAATGCAGATGCACATAATTCTCAACTCCATCGATATTATCATGTTTCTAAAGCTAGATTTGGTGTTCTAACAAATGGGCACACCTACAATTTTTATGCTGATTTGGAGAAGCCAAATATTATGGATGAAAAACCATTTTATACGTTAGATCTTGCAAATCTAAAAGATTCGAGTTTGAAAATTCTTGAAAACTTTACTAAAAATGGATACAATTTGGAAAGTATTTTGGATTCTGCCGAAGCATTAAAATATACTAAAGCTATCAAGAATGAATTTGAAAAAGAGTTAGATAATCCTTCAGATGAAATGGTAAAGCTCCTTGTTGGTAAATTTTTTGATAAACCGATAACGGCTGCAAGACTCGTAATATTTAAGGAGTATACAAAACGAGCGCTTGCGAATTCAATTAATGAATCAATTAATTTTCGTTTAAAAAATGCACTTAGTATAAGCGAGACAGTACCTTCTAAGGAATCAGGTGGAACCTTACCTATTGATGAAAATATTGATTTGGTGAAAATAAATACTACAGAAGAAGAGGTGGAAGGATCACAAATTGTAAAAGCTATACTTCGAGAGGAATTAGTAGCTTCTAGAATTGCGTTTAGAGATACTCAATCGTATTTCGGAATTTTATTTGATGATAACAATAGAAAGCCATTGTGTCGTTTGCATTTTAACTCATCAAATAAGTATATTGAATTATTCCATAATGGTAAAGATAGTGGTGAAAAAAAACTTTTAAATAGTTTAGAGGATATCTATCTTTATAAAAAAGAGTTGTTACAAACGGTGAAAAGTTATAGTGACAGTAAGTAGATGTTTTAGTATAAGATAGCTGGAGTTTTTGCTTTGTATTTTAGATAAGACTTTCAGTGATTTACAAATATTGGAAAAGGAAAATCCAGGAAAATTCTTTCCTGGATTTTTAAAATATCTTCTGGGGCAATCATCTTGCTCGTATCCAAATAGGGATGGTTAATAAAAGTCGTCATGTAAGGACTTTTAATTACAAAAGTAGAACACAGTACTAGTGATATTTATTCCTATAATAACCCGGACTCATCCCTTTGATCTTTTTAAAAACCCGATTATAATAAGGAATATCACTAAAACCCGATGCTATACAGATTTCTTTCACGGACAGTTTTGTTTTTAATAGCATTTGACATGATGATTCGATCCGGAATTCGGTTAAATAAGTGAAGAAAGATTTTCCGGTCATTCTTTTAAAGAAAACACAAAAGGAAGATTTCTGCATACCCACAGATTGTGAAATTTCTTCCAGAGTGATATCTCGTTGGAAGTTACTCAGGATATAGAGGTGTATTTTCTGTAGCTTCTTTTCCTGTTTATTTTCAGTTATTGGTCTTCCAACAATCCGCATGTCTTTGCAATAGGAAATCAGCTCTAATAATATAATGAAGGAAGATATCCGCTTAATATCATTCTGATGAATCATTGAAGTCATTAAAACCTGAAGTTTTTCTAAGGGTTCTCCTGTAAATGAAACTGCATTTTCATTGTTTTGAAGTTCAGAAATGACAGTAAATAGCTCAGGAAAAATCAGGGTGCAGTTTTTCAGGAAGTTATTTTCAAAGACTATAGTAATGTTTTCAATTTTGCCTTCACGGTCATGAACAGATTCATCAAAAGACCAACAATGTGGGATATTAGGTGGAATCAATATGATTTCGCCTTTTGAAAAATTTTCCACGACATCGCCAATAATTCTGGCTCCGCTTCCAGTGATGATATAAGACAGTTCCCACGTTTCCTGTTGGTGGAGTGGAACCTGCTGATCCCATTTGATATGTACATGGTCAAAGTGAAACCTTTTGGTTTTGATATTTGGATAATATTTTAAATTTTGCTTCATTTATATGATAATAAAATCAATTATGTAAATATAAGACAATGATTAAAAAATATAGAACAAGTATTTTAAACTACGAACCTATATTTTTGTATCAAATTTTATAATCCATATATGAGCTCAACCTTACCCATTTCCTCTTCTAAACCTCACTACGAAATTCTTGACGGATTACGTGGAGTAGCTGCCATTATGGTGGTATTCTTTCATATTTTTGAAGTGTATTCGAATGGTGATCATACGAAACAGATTATTAATCACGGTTATTTAGCGGTAGATTTTTTCTTTATGTTATCGGGTTATGTAATCAGCTATGCCTATGATAACCGATGGGGTCAGATGACAATGAAAGATTTTTTTATACGCCGTTTGATAAGGTTGCAGCCTATGATCATTATTGGCTCGTTGGTAGGAGCAGTTTTATTTTATTTCCAACACTCGGAAGGAATGGGATGGGGTGGTATTTCAACAACTCCGGTATGGAAGCTCTTGTTGGTAATGTTCATTGGAATGACGGTAATTCCAGTAGGAAAGGGTCTTGATATCAGAGGTTGGAATGAAATGCATCCACTGAATGGTCCGGCTTGGTCATTATTTTATGAATACATCGCGAATATTTTTTACGCCCTGATTTTACGGAAGGTTTCAAAAATCGTATTAGGGATCTTAGTTTTGGTTTCGGCAGCATTTACCATTCATTATGCATTCACTAATCCCAGTGGCGATATAATCGGAGGTTGGTCTATTGATGATGCCAAGCAGTTGAGAATTGGTTTCATAAGGTTGGCCTTTCCATTTCTAATGGGAATATTTTTAGCCAGAGCGGCCAAATTGAAATTGACGAAAAATGCTTTTTTTACCACAAGTGTTTTATTGATGGTCATATTGGCTATTCCACGACTGGGGGGAAATGATGCTTATTGGCAGAATGCTTTATATGAATGCTTTGCATTAATGATTTTATTTCCGGTGGTTATTTTACTGGGAGAAGGAGGGAAAATTTTAAATAAAAATACCCATCAATTCTGTAAGTGGCTGGGTGATATTTCATATCCTATTTATATTACTCATTTTCCGTTGGCATGCACTTATTATGCATGGGTTGCCAATGGAAAACATACATTGGCAGAACCCCGATCATGGGTTTTTGGTTTACTGACTGTCGTTATTTCTATTATAATGGCTTACCTGTATATGAGATTTTATGATGTGCCTGTACGGAAGTGGCTTGTGAAAAGGTTTCAATAAATAGTGTTTCGGTTCTAACTGATATTGATAATCCAATGGGTTTTATATCATTTAATTATAAAAATAAAAAAGGTTGTTTTACAATGAAAACAACCTTTTTTTATTAAACTGATGGATTTAGATATTCTTATTCTTTAACCCATTTTACGGATTTCTCCATATTTTTAGTTTTAATCTTAATCACATAATCTCCTGTCATTAAGTGAGCTAAATTGAAAGTGCCCACCTTGCCAGCGTCTAATGTATTATTCAGCTTACTGAATGCTACTCTTCCGCTTGCATCATACACCATGATGTCGTAGTTTTCATTGGAGTTGGTAAATTTAATATTCAAAAGTCCTTTACTTGGGTTAGGATATACTACAAATACATCTTTACTTCCTACTACTTCGCTAACACCTAATACCTTATCAATCGCAAAATTAACAGGATTAATATTATAAAACACATTACCCTGTCCTGCAACCATAATTCTTGCTTGTGCTGTAGTTACATTAGGAACTATAATCGTTTCTGAACCATCATTTGGAGTAGAGGCGATAATTGTGGTAGGATAAGTAAGACCTCCGTCTGTTGAAAGTAAAATACTTACATTCGCACAGCTCACAGGTGCAGCAGTTGTATTCGCTACATTCCATGTGATGGTCTGAGTAGTATTGCCCGTCCATGTTACAGCAGTTGTTGGTGCGGTAACTGTAAATGGCCCAGAATTTCCATCCACTGTAACTATTGCATCATCGTTTGCAACCCCTGCACAGCCTGGATTATTATCTCTAACCGTTAATCTGAACTCCATGGTTCTTGCATAAGATGGCAAGATCTCTCCTCTGGTCATCGTATTATTAATTACATCAGTAATTTTTGGAAAATATCTGTAAGGAACAGTGACAGGGACAAATGATCTGAAAATAGCAGCATTTCCAGTTGGAGCATTCCAGTTTCCAGCAGGTCCTACATCATTTTGTTCCCATGAGTAGGTAAGTGCATTATTTTGTGCATCAGTAGCAGAACCTGTTAACTTAAACGGAGTTCCTTTAGGAATGGTGTAATCATTTCCTGCATTCACAACGGGAGCTGTATTGGCAACCGGCGTTGTCACCTGACATGTTGTTGATTGAACTTTCGTGGTGATCGATTGGAATGATTTGGTGTGAAAAGTAGGAATACTGTTTGGTGCAAGGTCGTTTACAGAACCACAAATACCTGCGTAAGCCATGATCGTAACTCCGCTTCCCGGTTCTACAGCATTTGAAGCACTGCGGTTTCCTGCACAATTTCCTGTTATTGCATTAAAAGTATGAGGACCGCCGAACTGATGTCCAACTTCATGGGCAACATAGTCGATATCATAAGGATCTCCAACAGGATTGGATGATCCGGTAATGCCGCTTCCTTTGTTACCGGTGCTGCAGATAACTCCTAATCCAGCCAGTCCGCCACCTCCTGTACTGAAGGTATGTCCTATGTCATAATTGGCGTTTCCTATTAATGCATCAATCTGTGCCTGACTTTCATCTATTAAGGTATATGCATCATTATTGCCTGTAAAAGGGTCTGTAGTAGGGTTGGTAAAGATAACGTTGGTTTCAGTAGGAACCAATATCAACCTTACAGCTACTTCCTGTTCGTATACTCCATTTACTCTGTTTACAGAGGTTACGATGGCAGACAGGGCTTGAGCAACTGTAGGTGTAGCTAATCCTGTTGCAGCCTTTGCATATTCACCAGTACAAGCTACTGCAAATCTGAAAATTCTAATTTGAGTACCTACGCTTGGAGTAACGCTTTTCTGAACGCTTTTTTTTTCGGGTGTTATTTCCTCGTCTTTTGTTCCGCAAATCCTTGGATTTCTATCAATTAAATCACTCTTTTTGTAAACAATATAATCATTGATATTAGTTTTTGCATAAGGATCAATATAGGTATCACCAGTTATTACAGATTTTATTTGAGCATGAAACCCTAACTCTGTAAAATCCAATTTTATAGTAGCATATTGGTCATCTACGCCCTGTCCTGTGAAAGTAACCAGTTGAGGGAATTTCTGAGCCAGTTCAGGAGCCATTACTGAAGACTTCCAGATTCTGAATTTTGCTTTCGTCCCATCAGGCATAGGCAGGACAATAATCGGTGCGTTGTCTTTACGCTCATTGTCTCTCAGTTCCGGAACCGAATTGAAATAGCTTTTCATTCCAGACACATTCAATGTGTATGTCAATGATTTTTCGGGTTGAACCGTTCTGTTTTTTGGGTCTGCTTTAATGGATCTCTCACTGATCGTGGTGAAAAAATCCTGTGCCTTTCCCAGGGAAATGGATAAAATAAATATCCCCAGATAAAGTAATTGTTTAATTTTCATAGTTAATATATTTAATATGGTGTTTGGTGGTGTTATTTCGTAAAATGAAAAAAAATCCTGATTTATGGAATTTTTAATTCAAAATATAAATAGCCATAAAAGTAATTAAATTTGCATAATTATTATAATAAAAACATATTATTATGATTTTTTTTATTAGAAACTGCCTTTTTTGGGTTATTTTAAAATAAAATTCTCAATAATATTTATATGTAAAAAATATTAATTTATGGCAGTTAATCTTGTTATGATCAAATTTTTAGCGGGATATTGCACTTGTTTCTGTCTTTTGAAACAAAAACTCCTCGTAAATCAATGTTGACGATTCTATATTTTTTATAATTTAAGAAATAATGAAAATAGTCTTACAGTGGGGACAATAAGTCATTTCGACCCTGAATTAAATTTCTATATTTTATTTTAAATGCCGATATTCTATAATAGCGAAAATAAAATGTTTACAATAGCAAATTAAGATTATTTGCATCATAAATTTAACACGACATGTTCTGTCGTTATAGTGAATTAGCTTTACTTATTCAACAAAATGAGAAATAAAAAGATCCTAAACAATAAAGCTCTAAGTTTTCTCGTTTTACCGATATGAATTACGAAATTAATATTAAAAAGTGTTAATACTTGTAATTATATTTAAAAACTAAAATTAATAAACTAGAAATGAAAAACAAATTTTTCTTATGGTTATCATTATTGATAACATTAAGTGTTGGCTTACAATCATGTCGAAATGAAGATTTGGTAAAAGCCGAAACTAATCCAAAAAGAAACAATTCTGATTTCTTTAAACACCCATCATCTATTCAATCAAAATCAAGTGTAGATTACATTAACATTCTTGAAGCCTACAATAGAGAAACAGATTTTTTATCTAAAATGCCTGATCAAAATGGAATGCCAATTTGGGATAAAATGTATGAAGTAGTGACTGAAAATGCAGTAGGCCTTATGATTCCTCTTTCTGATGACAATGAAACAATGAGTTCCATACTTTTTGCAACTTTAGATAGCAAAGACGTGGTAACAGCTGTAAAAGATTATGACAATGCATTACTTGAAGATATAGTCTACGATCAAAGGATCAGTGTAGAAAATCGGGAGAAACTTTTTCTTACTTTCATGCACATGGATAATAGGACATTTGGAAATGAACATTTTATAGGAATACCAAAAGATTTGTTTATTGGTAAAAAGTCTGATGACGAATATGGAATCATGTGGATGAGGAATTTTGCCCCTTCAACGAAAGTTACAATTCAGCAAGAAGGGAAACTAATGATTATAGAAACATGTTTTATAGCGCTTCATTGCACCCATCATGGCGAAGGGATTTGCGATGCTGAAAGTGGCTGTACCGACTGTGGAACTACATATTGCACCTATGAGGTTATCGGAACAGTAGATGATCCTTTTCCCTCAACCCCTGGCGGAGGTGGAGGCGGCGGCGGTGGCGGCGGCGGTGGCTGCTTCGGTTGCGGAGGCGGTGGCGGGACACCAGGCCCTAATGTTCCGTCAAACCCCTGTGGTTTAAACTTTAGCAGAGCCTTTTATAGACTTGCTCCAGGATGCGGAGGCGGCACTCTTCCTGATCTGGATGACCCTTGTGAAAAAACTAAAGCTATGTTAAAAAAACCAAATGCCCAGCAAGCCATTGCTGATGTAACTGAGCAAGCTAAAAAAGCAGCTAATGACATTAATGAAGGAGAAATAGGAAGAATAGAAAATAATGGACAGTTTACATCTGCCGATGTTTCAGCAGATCATCATGTTACTTTTAATAATATAAATGGAGCGAAAGGGATTTATCATAGTCATACATTTAATGGA
Source organism: Chryseobacterium sp. ISL-6 (assembly GCF_018613715.1). Lineage (GTDB taxonomy): Bacteria > Bacteroidota > Bacteroidia > Flavobacteriales > Weeksellaceae > Chryseobacterium > Chryseobacterium paludis. The sequence goes on from NZ_JAGGPT010000005.1 coordinate 123,051, forward strand.
GCAAAAATGCATTCACCGCCAGATATTAACTTTGTACTAAACTTAGCAAGCGGGCAAACAAATGCTTCAAATTATGGAGATGTTTATGTCGGAATGATAGGAGCTGTAAAATGTTATCCAGCAACAGCTGGATGCTATAGAATGCATCATTATTTAATTCGATTTATTGGTACAGCATCTGATTTGGCAACATCTTTTACCGACGATCAAATGAAAAATTTCATAAGATTTACTAAAAAAAGAGAAAGTGAGTTAGCTGAAATTTTACCTTATGTAGACTTTTTAGGAGATGAATTAAATAATAAGGGGGTAGAAAAACTTTTTTTTGATACCTTAGCTAAAATGGGGTTAGCAGGAAAAGTGATGTTGCAAAGAGTAGATGATGACGGTACTGTAAATAATATTGATTTAGATGCTAATGGAGTTCCTACAGCTATGCCGTGTCCGTAACTTTAAAAATAAACAAATGAAAAATACATTTTTTAAAATACTTTTTGTAACAGGTTTAATAAGTGGTTTTATATCCTGTAATGCACAACTTCCTTTAAATACATTAATGGAAAACATTCCACAAGATGCACACGTTAAGGATCTCAACAATGAACTAAATCCATATATGGGTATTTATAAAGCAAACTATCAGGGAAGAGAAATTACTTTGTATATTACCAAGGTTGAAAATAAGCTGGAAAAAAGTGTGGACAAAACATATTATTTAGATGCACTCGTTATCAAATATATCGTCAAAAGTTCTTCTGGTGTTATTTTACAGGATACCCAAAATGTAATTTTACAGAATAATGCCATCACCAGTCATAGAGTAAGATCATATGATAATACTATTATTCTTTATTATGAGGGCACTAATTGCAGTGTCGGTTGGGGAAATATTTATTTAAAAAAAATAAATGCTACACAAATATCTTGGCTTTATAAACCAGATGATGTTATTCTTACCCCAAGTAAATGTCCTGGAAATCCTGATTTAACAATTTATCTTCCAGAGACAGAAAATCCTTTGATTTTTACTAAACAATAATAACAATAAAAGAAAACAGGCATATTCGGGCCTGTTTTCTTTTTATTGTATTTACATTTCTTAAAATGCACCAAAAACCACTACTTTCCATATTTTCATAAATTTCACCATTAATAACCCCAAGTACAGGGGAAATTGGTTTCAAGGAAAAGAAAGATGGAACTGTAGTTCCAGCAGATGTAAATTCATCACACCAAGTAGTATTTAATGATGTAACTGATGGCTGAGTAATTCTTCAACGTATTGAGGCTATGGAACAGTATACAACGTAGCAAAAGATAGCAATGGAGTCATTACAGCAACACAGAGGTAAACAAATTTATAAGGATATTTTCTCTGTAAGATACATTATAAATAATTCTTCTGGAGCTATACTCCAAGACACTAAAAATATGACATTTCAGCCAGACCAATTGCATACTATTTATAGTTTGTGGGTGATAGAAAACGGTACAAAGACAAGGCTAAACTATGCGGGTACTAATTGTAGTGTAGGTTGGGTAGATATTTTCTTAAAGAAAATTAATAATACCCAAATCTCTTGGGAATACAGACCTGATGATATAGTTACAATTTCAAGTAAATGTCCTTCTAATTTAAATACAACTATTTATCTTTCAGAAACAAAAGACCTGATATTTATTAAACAATAATGAAAATCTTATTAATAGCAGGAATATTTATTGTGTTTTCTTGTAAAGCTCAGAATCTTCCTTTAAATACTGCATTATCAAATATTCCTAATAATGTTTATGTTAAAGATACTAATAATGAACTAACTCCATACATAGGCAACTATAAAGCCAATTATGGAGGAAAAGAAATTACATTATTTATTACAAAACAGGAAAATAAATTAATTGATTATGGTGATCAAAAGTTTTATAGAGATGCTCTCATTGTAAAATATATCGTAAAAAATTCTTCAGGTACAATTTTACAAGACACTAAAAATAATAATACGGACATAGACTTTTATAGTACTAAAATTAAATCTACTCAAAGTTCGATAACATTCGCCAATCCAAATTAAAATATTTATAAATAATTGATAATAAAGTCTTCAAAATTAATTTTATATTAGCAGTAGAAATGGCTTTACGCAAGTCATATAAATCAGATTTACGCAATTTGTAAATCCAATAGTTAGCTGCAAGCAAAATAACACAACAACGATAAAATGACCTTAGAAGAATTTAAAGCAGAACTTAATGCAATTTCTACTGAAATTGAAAGGACAACTTTTGTTCAAAGGAATTTTTTCAACGGTACACCTTTTGTGTTTCGTGAAAGAGATGGTGACTATTACAATTTCTCTAAAAGAATAGCCGACCAATTTAACATTAGATATACAGACATAAATATCGTTGGGTCATCTAGATTCGGATTTAGTCCATATAGATTTACAGAGTTTTCATTTGAATCCGATATTGATGTTACGATATGTAATGAGACACTATTTGAACAGTACTTTGAGCTAATTTCTGATTATACATATAAGTTAAGATACCGCGAAATATTTTTACGGAAGGATCAGTACAATCAATACATTAAGTTCTTAAAATACTTTAGCACCGGTTGGATGAGACCTGATTTATTACCTTCAAACACTGTTGAATTCATTGAAATAAGAGAACGATGGGATAATTTTTTTAAAACAATTTCATACGGAAAATCAGAAGTTGGAAACTATAAGGTAAAAGCTGGTTTATTTAAAAATCAAGCATACGCAGAAAAATACTATCAGAGCAGTATAGCTCAATTGCAAAAAGAAATAAAACAATAAATATGGCAAGGCAAATACAAGCACAACCAGATAAAAAGACAATTTCCGACCTAATTGGAAAAATTCAAAGAAATGAATTAATTCTGCAACCGGAGTTTCAAAGAGGATTTGTTTGGACACCAGAACATATGGAGAATTTTATTAAGACAATCTTAGAAGGTTATCCGTTTCCTGAAATATATATATCGCAAAAAGGAATTGACTTAGAAACACTTTCTACACAAAATGTTGTTGTAGATGGTCAGCAAAGGTTAACTACAATTAAAAGATATATTGAAGGTACCCATAACTTTGAAAGACGAATTCCAAAGTTCGCTGATCTATCCGGCCAGGATAAGACGGATTTTTTAAATTATGATGTTACAGTTCGAGATTTGAAAGACGTAAATCCAGAAATAATGATTGAGATATTTCAAAGGATTAACTCAACCAAATTTACATTAAATGCAATTGAGATTAATAATGCTATCTATGATGGTCAATTCATTAAATGTGCGAAAGATGTATTAGAGCATTTCAAAAATGTTGAGTTTAAAGTACCAATATTCAGTGAAAGCGAACTGACAAGAATGGCTGATCTTCACTTTTTACTTCTTATTATGGCTACAATTGAAGAAGGTGGATATTTCCCAGCTGACAATGAGGTTGAAAAGTATATAGCACAATTCAATGATGAATATCCAAGATTCATCGAAATGAGAGATAACTTAATAAGAACTATATTATCAATAAATCAAAGCGACCTAGCTACTGACTCGATATGGTATAGAAAATCAAATTACTTTACGTTGGTTTGTGAATTACTTTGGAGTGGCAAACAAATAGAAGACTTGATTGAAGACTTAAATGCATTCGAGGTAAATGTTTTAGAGAATAAATCATCTGATAGAAGTACAAATGAATTTGCAATCTATTATGCTAATATGTATGCAGGTACGAATAGTAGAAACGCAAGAGTAACACGGAGTGAAATATTAAAAGCAAAGACAAATATTGCCAGCAGCTAACAACGGTTTTGAAATAGTGGGGCGAAACTACAAATTTCAACGATATTTGTTCGATTCAGCTTTTGTGCAAAATTGAAGATTTGTGCTTTTGCCCCACCATCGCAAAGCCCCGAAACGTTATGTGCAATTTTATTCCAATATGGTTACAAGGACAATTAATCCAATACATTTTGAAGATTTAGAACCACATCGATTTGAGGATCTAATTCGGCAATTAATGTATGATTTTAAAGATTGGAAATCAATCGAAGCAACTGGTAAACTTGGTTCCGATGATGGTATCGATATATTAGCAATAGAAAATAATTTTGAGGAAGCAGATAATTATGATGATGATAATTATGATGATAAATTTATACTTAAGGAAAGAGTCTGGATAATTCAATGTAAGCGTGAGAAAGCTATTTCCCCAAAAAAAGTTGAAAGTATAATTGAAAATGATATAATAAAGCAAGCATTACCTCCGTATGGTTATATCTTAGCAGCCTCAACTAATTTTTCAAAAAAAGCACGTGATACTTTTAAGTACAAACTAAATGAACTTGGAATAAAAGAGTTTTACATATTTGGGAAATCAGAAATAGAAGACTTACTTTTTCTACCAAAATATGACCATTTATTATTCGCGTATTTTGGTATTTCTTTACAGAAAAAAAGAAGTTCTATTAAGTCAAATTTATCTTCCCAATTAGCCACTAAAAGGAAACTGATAAAACATATTTCAGATTTGTCAAGTATTAAACATAAAATTATTTTTATTCGCCCTGCTAATGTTTTAAACTACCCAAAATTGAATGGAGAAAAACCATTATGGAGATATTACGAAGCATATGAATATATGCCATTTAATTGTATCTCTGTAATTGCTATAAAACATTATGCTTTTATAAATTGGGAAACTGAGGAATGGGATTATATTGATATTTATGACAGTGCATTTTTACGCTATCCAGAAATTTTTGATTTTAATTATGAGAAAGATGAAAATCAATTAAATCATAATAAAGCTTGGGAAATTTGGAACAAATTGGAAGATAAAAACAAAGGCTTTTATATAGAATTAAAATCAATTCATTTTGACAGAATATTACAAGTAGACGAAATTGGAGATCGATATAATAGTAATACTCCTCATTTAATTGTTGATTACATAAATGATTCGCCGTTCGAAAATAGAACGGTTTGCATTCTTGAGTCATTCAATAACACTCAAAACAAAGTCATTGAAGCTGATTTTAGTAAAAAATTAAATTTATATAAAAACTGCACATAACATAGGTTTTGCAAAATGCGGGGTTTAGCGGTTGATTTCAAGAAGGTTCACGGTCTTATTTTTTTTGAAAAAAACCCACGCCGTTGTATATACTTCTAAAGTATTTAGTAAGATAATATCAGCAACGTATAAAACGATATTACGCAAACAGTGCGAATAATATTGAATTGAAAATTAATGGCACCTAAAATAGCACCTTGAAATAGAAAACCCTGTAAATAAGCGACTTACAGGGTTTTAAGTGGAGTTGGAGGGATTCGAACCCTCGTCCAAACAAGCAATACATAAGATTTCTACATGCTTATTCTACTATTGGTTTTCGACTGGAGGCAGAGAGCAGACACCCAACTTCCAGCTTATCTTCTGAGGTTTTCGAGTTTTAGCCAAAGTATCTAAAACCTTATTTTTGCATTCCTATATCTCAGGATCAAACGCCGCAAAACAGAGCATTTGTGAGATATCTTGCTTCCCTACTGAAATCTTCGGGAAAGCGCTTGAATCTACTAAACTTCGATATTAAGCTGCAAGAGCGAACTCTTCGTTGCCAGTTAAAATTTTGTAGCAAGGGATTTAAGAGATCGCGCTACGGTTCTCTGCATGCTTACTTACCCATTGGTCTTGCTGTCGAAACCAGTCAACCCCATGTTAAAGTGAATGCAAAAGTAAGGATTTTTGTTCAAATATGAACGGTTTTTTAACGAAGCCTTTAATTGATCTCTGTTTGGGAGGTTTTAAAGCAATGTTCCAATTTACTGTTTTTAAGAAAATCAAGGTGTGAGTGGTGTTACAATTGGTTTTCGTATAAAAAATGTAAAATAATTTGAGAGTAATTTTGCACATTAAGAAAAAAAGTCCTAGTTTTGCAATCCAAAATGAGATGTAATATATGTTAATAATTCCAGTAAAAGATGGTGAATCCATCGACAGAGCATTAAAAAAATATAAAAGAAAATTTGATAAAACGGGTACAGTTCGTCAATTGAGATCTAGACAAGCGTTTATCAAGCCTTCTGTAACTTTGAGACAATCTAAGTTAAAAGCTGCTTACAAGCAAAGAGCACTTAGCAAAGAAGAGCAGGCTTAAGAAATTTTTCTTAAACAAATACTAAATTCACTTCTTAAATACTTATATTTGAGGAGTGAATTTTTTATGTTCACTCCAGACGTGATGCTGAATAAGTATTTAGAATATTTAGAGTTCGAAAAGAGGTATTCACCTCATACTATTACAAGTTATAGAAAAGATCTTGAAGATTTTTCTTATTTCTTCCTTGAAACAGAATCTTCTGAAGATATTTCCAAAGCTGATAAAAAAGTAATCCGGAATTTTATTGTTGCGTTAAGCGAAAATAATATCTCCAAGAGAAGTATCAACAGAAAACTTTCTTCACTTCGCAGCTTTTATCTTTTTCTTTTAAAGATTGGTGAAATTACAGTTTCACCCACAGAAAGTATTTCTTCACTTAAATTTTACGCCGAAAAACAGATTCCCATTTCTCAGGAAGAAATGCAAGTGCTTGATAATGCATTTTTTGAAGATGGGCATGATGTTTTAGACCATTGTGTCATAGAGGTTTTATATCAGACGGGTATTCGTAAAGCGGAGCTTTGTGGCTTGATATTTGAGAATGTAAACCTAGATGGAAATGAGTTGAAAATTATAGGTAAAGGGAATAAAGAAAGATATGTTCCCATAGCTGAAGATTTAACACATTTACTTCGAAGTTATTTAGAATTAAGAAAACCTGATGAAGAATATAAATCCTATTTTTTCGTCAATAAGAAGGGTAAAAAACTGTCGGAAAAGTTTGTCTATGTAGTCGTAAATAAGTACCTTAGTCTTATAACTTCAAAGCAAAAAAGAAGTCCTCACATTCTGAGACATAGCTTTGCTACACACGTTTTAGATAATGGGGCAGAGATTTCTAAAGTAAAAAAAATATTAGGTCATTCCAGTCTTGCGAGTACGCAGGTCTATACAAATGCTAATATTGAACAATTGAAAAAAGTGTTTAATCAGGCTCATCCAAGAGCGTCTAAAAAAGAAGAATTATGAAGATCACAGTACAATCAATTGGTTTAACTCCACACGAACCATTAGAATCACACATCGAAAAAAAAGTAAGCAAACTTGAAACCTTTTATGACAAAATTCATGAATGTAAAATATTCCTGAAAGTTGAAAATAATTCGGATAAATCGAATAAAACGACCGAGATTATTTTGGCCGTACCAGGAGACGATATCGTAGTAAAAAAGACAAGTGTAAGTTTTGAAGAGAGTTTGGATCTATGTGTTGATACTGCTAAGAAGCTATTAATCAAGAAAAAAGAAACCGCATAGAAAAAACTTTTAAAAAAGTTAACGAAAAATTTGAGAATTCAAAAAATCCGTTCTATATTTGCACTCGCAAAAAGGGAACAGTGATCTTTTGAATTCTTTTTAAAATATGCCTCCATAGCTCAGCTGGCCAGAGCACGTGATTTGTAATCTCGGGGTCGTGGGTTCGAATCCCTCTGGAGGCTCATTTAATATAAACTAGGGAAGATTCCAGAGTGGCTAAATGGGACTGACTGTAACTCAGTTGCTTCGGCTTCGCAGGTTCGAATCCTGCTCTTCCCACTGTTTATATTGAAAATAAAACTTGCAAGTTTAAAAGCTTTTTTATAGATTTGCACAGCGTTTACCAATAGTTTTGGAAACAAAATTGCGGAAGTAGCTCAGTTGGTAGAGCGTCAGCCTTCCAAGCTGAATGTCGCGGGTTCGACCCCCGTCTTCCGCTCAGTAAAATCACACCATAAGGCGTGATTTTTTTTAAACCTGATACAGCTTAAGATAGAGTCTTCGAAAAGCTTCAGAAAGTTTAAATTGCCTCCATAGCTCAGTTGGCCAGAGCACGTGATTTGTAATCTCGGGGTCGTGGGTTCGAATCCCTCTGGAGGCTCAATTTAATATAAAACATGAGGGAAGATTCCAGAGTGGCTAAATGGGACTGACTGTAACTCAGTTGCTTCGGCTTCGCAGGTTCGAATCCTGCTCTTCCCACATTTTATATTAGAAAAAAGACTTGCAAATTTAAAAGCTTTTTTATAGATTTGCACAGCGTTTACCAATAGTTTTGGAAACAAAATTGCGGAAGTAGCTCAGTTGGTAGAGCGTCAGCCTTCCAAGCTGAATGTCGCGGGTTCGACCCCCGTCTTCCGCTCAAAGAAAATCACGCTTTTAGTGTGATTTTTTTGCTTAATGCCGACTTAGCTCAGCGGTAGAGTGCTTCCTTGGTAAGGAAGAGGTCACGGGTTCAAGTCCCGTAGTTGGCTCTCGTAATAATCCCGGATTCTTTCGGGATTTTTTTTTGGAAATAAATTAAATTCAAAGAAACATATAAATCATCTGCTGATGATTTTAATCAACAATCATAAAAATTTTCGTTAAATTCGTATAAATATTTTTTGATGAATATACTTTTATTAGAAGACGATCTTATTCTCTCAGCTGAACTTTGTAAATTTTTGGAATCAAATCATTTTACCTGTGATAAAATTTATGACGGTGAGACTTTCCTTCGCCAGATAAAAAACAATTCTTACGATTTATATCTTCTTGATATTAATGTTCCCAAGATAAACGGGTTGGATGTCTGCCAGACGATTCGTTCTTTTGATAAAAATACCCCCATTATCATTATTTCGGCGTACGGAGATCTTTCTGATAAAAAAGATGCCTTCACAAGACTTGCGGATGATTATCTTGTAAAGCCTTTTCAGTTTGAAGAATTGCTTTTACGTGTAAATTCTCTGTTGAGAAGAAAAATGCCTGTAGATACTTCAGATCAGGAAATTGTACGGATTGATGATCTTATCATTAATAAAACAGAGCAAAAAGTTTTCAGGGCCGGAAATGAAATTACCCTTACTTTGAAAGAATTTCAATTATTGGCCTATCTGGCCGAAGCTCAGGGAAGGACGGTTTCCAAGCAACAGATCACAGAACATGTTTGGGAGCATAATTTTAATACCAATACGAATACCGTAGAGGTATACATCAATTTTTTAAGAAAGAAAATAGATAAAGACTTTAAAGTTAAACTTATTCATACCCGATCGGGATTTGGATATTACTTAAGCCCACTATAAATGTCGTTAAAAAGGAAGATCGCTTTAAATTTAAGTATTGCCTTCTCATTACTTTTCGGTATTGTGATGGTTATAATATACATGTCTTTTAATGATTTTAGAAGAGATGAATTTAAAGAGAGATTCAGACAGAGGTTAGAATTTACATCTCATTTTATCTCAGAATCTAAAGATTTCGAAAGGGAAGCACCCATTTTTTTTAATGAAAATTCGGATAATATCCTTCTTAATGAAAAGATCCTGATCTTTAATGCAGAAAAGGAGTTGATCTACAGTACCATAAAAGATCGGAATGTCACCTGGGACGCCGCTTTATTAAAGGAGCTGGATCAGAAAAAAATGATCTATACAGAAAAGACAGTTCCTGAGATATATGCAGCATTAAAAAACATCCGTGGAGAAAATTACTATATTCTCACCAGCGCTTTTGACAGCAATGGGAAATCAAAGTTGAACTATTTAAAATATCTACTTATCACTGCCTATGTGATGAGTACACTTTTGATTGGTCTTTTCAGTTACTATTTTATGGGACAGTTTCTTCGTCCATTAGAAGAATTGAATCAAGAAATATCCGAAGTTACAGCCCACAAACTGACTACACAAATTCCCGTACAAGAATCTCAAGACGAGATTAGCATTCTGGCACAGTCATTCAATACGATGATTGTAAGGCTAAATGACGTATTTCAATCTCAAAAAGATTTCACAGCGAGCGCCTCGCACGAAATAAGAACCCCCATCACAAGGATGGCATTCCAGTTGGAGAATCTGATTAAATTTGAAAAACATTCTCCTGAGACACTATCTTCATTAAAACAGATTCAGAAAGATGTATATCAGTTGTCTGATCTGACCAATTCCTTGCTGCTTCTTACCAAATTTGACAAAGAGAATATTCAGAGTTTGTATGAGGAAGTACGAATTGATGAAGTTATATTCAGTTCCTTTGAAACCGTAGAAAAAAGTTATCCGGATCTGAAAATGGATTTTTTAATTTCTGAAGAAACTTCAGAACAAGCACTATTAACCATTAAAGGAATACAATCATTGCTAGATATCGTGTTTATCAACCTGTTCAAAAATGCAGCGGTATATTCAGATAATACTGAAGTGGATGTTCTTATTACAGAAACTACTTCAAAACTGATTGTGGATGTTATTTCTCATGGAAATACTATTTCAGAGGATGAGCAGTCAAAACTATTTGAGGCATTTATGCGGGGACACAATTCCCAGCATATTTCCGGCTCCGGATTAGGACTTCGTATTGTAAAAAGAATTTTAGAATACCACGGAGCTGATATCATTTATTCTTCACCATTAGAAAACGTAAACAAGTTTAGTGTTACCTTCAAAAACTAAAATTTAATTTTTTTTTAAGCCTCATTTAAGTTCGTTTTAATCGTGTCTTAGCACTTTTGTATCATAAAATTGAAAGAATGAACAAAATTGCAGGACTGTTTGTTGTCATTTCCTCATTCATGACAGCACAACAGAAAATGTCACTCCTGGATTGTGAAAATGCTTTCCAGACGAATAATCTTCAACTTCTCGCCCAACAGTATAATATCAATATGGCGGATGCTGATATTTTACAGGCCAAGATCTGGGAACTGCCGCAACTAAGTGGACAAATCAATGCTTATAATCCTGAAAAGAAAAAAGTATTTGATGTTGGAAACGCTAAAGGGGCACAGGTAACTCAGCTGATCTACATGGGTGGAAAGAAAAAGAATGAGATTGCTTTTGCGAAATCGAATAAGGAACTGGCACAATTTCAATTTTCTCAACTTTTAGTTGATCTTAAAACACAATTACACACCACTTACTACAATCTTTACTTTGAAAAATTAAAACTGGAAAACACCAACAAGCAGTTGGGATACATGAAAGAGCTTCTGAGTGCTTACAAAGTACAGTCCGCAAAAGGAAATGTATCACTTAAAGACGAGGTAAGATTACAAAGTATCGTTATTCAGCTGAACAATGATAAGGTAGAGATCAATAAAAATATTCTCACAGTAGAGCAAAATCTAAAAGTCCTAACAGGAATTACAGAAGATATAGAACCGCAGCTGTCGGATTCTGAGGCTAAGGAAATTCTTGCCACACAGCCTTTTGGTGATGAGGAGGAATTAAAGAAAAAGGCATTGGAAAATAATGCAGACTATCAATACAACATAAAATTGATTGATAATAGTAAATTATTTGCCCAATGGCAGAAGTCTTTAAATGTTCCGGACCTTAATGTAGGAGCAGGCTGGGATCAGAATGGAGGGACTTTCAAAAATGAAATTAATTTGATGGTAGGTATTCCGTTGCCTTTATGGAAAAGTAATCAGGGAAATGTTGAAAAAGCAAATTATGCTATTCAGCAGAATCAGAAAAATGCTGATTACCAAAAACTGGATCTTGAAACAAAAGTACAGGCTTCATACAGAACCTGGAAAAGCCAATATGATCAGTTAGCCGAAATAAAAGCGACAGATCTTAATAATCTTGATCTTGTATATAATGGGATGCTTAAAAATTTCAGAAGCGGAAATGTAAGTCTTATTGAATTTACTGACTTTATGGAAAGCTACAGACAAACGGCTCTTCAGATATATGACATGAAAAATGATATCATCCAATCGGCTGAACAGCTTAATCAATTAGTACAAACTAAAATCTTCTATTAAAAAAATGAAAAAATATATAATTGCTTTATTTGTGGCCATTGCATCATTATCTTGCTCTAAGAAGGAAGAAACGAAAGTTGTAGAACCAAAAGGATTTGAACTAAGCAATACAATGCTTAAATCCATCGCTTTAGCAAAAGTTGAAAAAAAATATATCGCAGACAATTATAATTTTTACGGAAAAATATCTGCAGATCAAAACAGCTATATAGATGTTTATCCTTTAGTAGGAGGAAATGTTTTGAGTGTAAATGTTGAACTTGGAGACCATGTAACAAAAGGTCAGGTTCTGGCGACCATCAGAAGTACGGAGCTTGCTGAAGTACAAAAGGATGTAAGCGATGCTAAAACAGATTTGGTAGTTGCTCAAAATAATGTTCGTGTTGCTAAAGAAATGTATGAAGGCAAACTGAATACAGAAAGAGATGTCCTTGAAGCTAAAAGTCAATTGCAAAAAGCACAGGACCAAATGCAGAGAGCAAGTGCGATAAGCACGGTTTATAATGTAAAGAGAGGAAATATTTATAGTGTCTTAGCTCCCATCAGTGGATTTATTGTTCAGAAGAATATCAATAAGGATATGCAGTTGAGAACAGATAGAAGTGACAATATTTTTGATGTTGCCAATACCACTAATGTTTGGGCTATTATGAACGTTAATGAATCTGACATTGATAAAATTAGTCTTGGAATGAAAGCTGAGGTTTCTACACTTTCTTATCCTGATAAAATATTCTACGGAAAGATTGATAAGATATTCAAAATTATTGATCCTCAAACCAATGCGATGCAAGCCAGAGTTGTTTTAGATAATGCAAACGGATTGCTGATCCCAGATAGTAAGGCTACCATAAAAGTTTCTACTTCAGAAAATAATATGGCATTAACTGTCCCTTCCAAAGCGGTAATTTTCGATGATAACAGAAGCTTTGTTGTTGTTTTTAAATCCAGAACTAATTTAAAAGTTAAAGAAGTCAAAGTTTTAAAACAGGTGGGAGATACCACTTATATATCTGATGGGTTAGTGGATGGAGAACAAGTCATTACTGAAAATCAATTGTTGATTTATCGTTCTCTTAACAACTAAATCAAAGTCTTTTTTTAAACGACTTTTCTAGGTCATCAATTTAAAATACTATGAATAAATTCATTAAAAATATAATTTCTTTTTCACTTAAAAATAAAGCATTTACCTTTATTTGGGTAGCAATATTGGCTGTTGCAGGGTTTATAAGTTTCAAAAATATGCCTATTGAAGCTTTTCCTGATGTTACCAATACCCAGATTGTAATTATTACCCAGTGGAACGGACGAAGCGCAGAAGAAGTAGAACGCTTTGTTACCACACCAATAGAATTAGCAATGAGTCCGGTTCAGAAAAAAACAAGTGTAAGAAGTACCACTATGTTTGGTCTTTCTATTGTTAAAATTCTGTTCGATGATGGGGTGGACGATACTTTTGCCAGAAATCAGGTGAATAACCAACTAAGAACTATAAGCCTTCCTGATGAGGTAGATCCCGAAGTACAACCACCCTACGGACCAACAGGTGAAATTTTCAGATATACTTTAGAGAGTAAAACGAAAGATTCACGGGAATTATTAACACTACAAAACTGGGTAGTAGACAGAGCATTGAGAGGAGTGCCGGGTGTAGCAGATATCAATGTCTTCGGAGGCCAGGATAAAGTTTTCGAACTGAGCATTGATCCGAGAGCTTTGGATAAATATAATCTGACACCACTTCAGGTGTATGATGCTGTTACAAAAAGTAATCTGAATGTAGGTGGAGATGTGATAGAGAAGAACGGTCAGGCTTATGTGGTAAGAGGTATTGGCTTGGTAAAATCTATCGGAGATATTGGAAATATTACCATTGAGAATGAAAGTGGAAATCCTGTATTGGTAAAAAATGTTGCCAATGTTCACGAGAGCTCTATGCCAAGAGTGGGGCAGGCGGGGCTAAACAACCATGAAGATACGGTGGAAGGGATTGTGGTAATGAGGAAAGGAGAGAATCCCCGCGAGGTATTGGTAGGTGTTAAAGCCAAGATCAAGGAGCTGAATGAAAAAATCCTTCCAAAGGATGTGAAAATGGTTACTTTTTATGATCGTGATAACCTGATGGATTTTACGACAGAAACCGTAATGCATAATTTACTTGAAGGCATTGTACTGGTAACTGTCATGGTTTTAATATTCATGGCAGACTGGAGAACGACATTAATAGTTTCTATTATTATTCCTTTATCCTTATTGTTTGCATTCCTATGTCTGAAGCTGGCGGGTATGAGTGCTAATTTGCTTTCATTGGGAGCTGTCGATTTCGGAATTATTATCGATGGAGCCGTCGTCATGGTGGAAGGTATCTTTGTTATGCTTGACCATAAAGCCAAAAAGTATGGAATGGAAAAATTCAATAAGCTTGCAAAAGGTGGGTGGATAAAACAAACCGGAACAGGTTTAGGAAAAGCAATATTCTTTTCTAAATTAATTATCATTACTTCTTTAATCCCAATTTTCTCATTCCAGAAAGTTGAAGGTAAAATGTTTTCACCTTTGGCTTTTACGCTAGGATTTGCTTTGATGGGGGCATTAATATTTACTTTGACATTAGTACCCGTTCTTTCTCATATTCTATTAAATAAAAATGTAAGAGAAAAGAATAATCCATTTGTAAATTTCTGGGATAGGATTGTTGAAAAAGGATTCAGCTATACTTTTAAAAATAAAAAATTAAGTTTAATTGTTTCTATTTCTTTCTTAGTCGCTACATTATTTTCGGGAAAATTCTTAGGAACTGAATTTTTACCCCAGCTTAATGAAGGGTCATTATGGATCACTGCAGAAATGCCGATGAGTTCTTCACTGAAAGAATCTTTAAAAACTGCAGATCTCCTAAAAAAAGACATTATGAGCTTTTCTGAAGTTACCGACGTATTGGCACAGACAGGACGTAGTAATGATGGAACAGATCCTAATGGATTTGGATTTGTACAGTTTGCCGTCAATCTGAAACCACGGGAAGATTGGAAGCGAAAGATTTCTTATGATGAACTGATCCAAGAGATCGATGGAAAGCTAAGAAATTATCAAGGAATTACTTTTAATTATTCGCAGCCAATTTCTGATAATGTTGCGGAAGCGGTAGCAGGATTTAAGGCTGAAAACGGAATCAAAATTTATGGGGATAACCTGCAGACTTTAGATCGTTTAGCAGCGGAGGTCTTAAAAGAAATAAAAAATGTGGATGGGGTTAAAGATCCCGGAATCATTAAAAATATTGGTCAGCCAGAGGTTAGTGTGGTGCTTGATAGAGATAAAATGGCAGCCTATGGAGTAATGCCGGCTGATGCACAGGCGGTTCTGGAAATGGCTTTTGGTGGTAAAACTGCCTCAGAAATGTTTGATGGTGAACGGAAATTTCCAATAAGACTTCGTTATTCTCAGGAATATAGAAAAGACGAAAATGATATTGCGGCATTGATGGTTCCCACTCAGGATGGGGCGAAAATACCTTTAAAAGAAATAAGCAATATTGTAAAAGATAATGGTGCCGCCTTTATTTATAGGGATGATATTAAACGTTACATCGGTGTGAAATTTTCAATACGTGATCGTGACTTGGGGGGAACAATTGCTGATGCTCAGAAAAAAGTTTCCAAGATTGAACTTCCCGATGGCTATTCAATTGGATGGACCGGTCAGTTTGAAAATCAACAAAGAGCATCACATCGATTGGCACAAGTAGTCCCGGTAAGTATTCTGATGATCTTCTTTTTATTGTTTATACTATTTGGAAATATAAAAGATTCTCTATTAGTTTTAGCGAACGTTCCATTCGCACTGATTGGAGGTATAATTGCTCTTCATGTTACGAGAATGAATTTTGGGATATCAGCAGGAGTAGGAATGATCGCACTTTTAGGAATCTGTATCCAAAATGGGGTAATTCTAATTACAGAGTTTCATCAGAATATTAAAAATGGATTAAACCTGGATGAGGCAATATTCACTGGGGTGAAATCCAGAACCAGACCGGTAATTATGACTGCCTTAATGGCCTCCATTGGTCTTTTGCCTGCTGCACTTTCTACAGGTATAGGTTCCGAATCTCAAAAGCCATTGGCAATTGTTATTATTGGGGGACTGATAACTGCGACAGTACTTACATTGCTTATTTTTCCAATTATTTTCTGGATTTTTAACAGAACGAAAAAATCGGAACATATATAGTTGATCGATTTTTAAAATAAAAAGATAAGTTCGGGATAGGTTTATTCCGAACTTATCTTTTTATTTTATTTATTATAGGTAGAACTTTAATTCTTTTATCGGAATCATTTATTTCATGATAATGAGTTTAAAAAATAAAGTATATTTGCGCACAAGTAAACCGTTTCCCACTAAAAACACAAGAAATCCCTCACATGAAACGTTATAAGAATACCGTATTATTCGTATTTGTAGGCTTTTGTATACTATTACCCCTGCAATTGTTTTTTAAAATAAGTTTAGAAGAAACCTATCCCTCATTTAATTTTCCTGGATTTGCTTCGTTACCTATTAAAGAAGAAAAATATATTGTATTTACTAAAACGACTACCAAAGTTTATTTTAAAGACAAAACTGATACAATTGTAGCGCAAAACGATTATTTAGGAAATAAAATCCCGCGAACGATACAAATTACGCTCATTAAAAATCTTCTTTTTCCCACAGAATATCCCATACTTGATGCAAGGGTCAATTCCTTACCGCCCTACAAAAAAAGATTGTATATACTAAAAAAGTCTATTCTCAATAGAAATATTAAGAAAATCAATTTAGAGGAAAGCAAAGCTTTTGTTGTAAAAAAGCTTAGAGAAAACTTCCCAAACAAAGAGGTAGCTCAGATATTAGTCACTAATGAGAATAAAGATTTTGATATAACGACTAAACAATTAACGAATAGGGTAACCAGGGACACACTGATTAATTTCAAGTTTTAATGAGCACAATGATTGAAAAAATAAAAAAACTACCGTTCACAAGCTACAATCCGAGTGATGAGTTTTTGGCTTTCTATAGGATATTTTTTTCTTTATATTTATTATGGATGGGAATATCAAACGATAGCTGGGTATATAGTATTCCCAATAGTGCAATGCATCCACCAATAAGTATTTTATCATTTACAGATAATGTACCTCCGGAATGGTTTTTTATTGGATGCTATTACAGTATGTATTTATGTCTTTTATTGATTTTAATAGGGTTGAAGCCCAGGATATTTGCAATACTATATATGGTGGTCTATATTGTGAGCAGTAATTATGCCTTTTCTTTTGGAAAAATAAATCACACTTTTGTTTATGCTCTCCCTATAATAATTATGGCTTTTTCGCCCTGGAATACGACCTATAGTTTTTTTCCGGAGCCCAAGAGAAACTGATATACTTTCTAAATCATGGCCTATGTTTTTATTAAGTATGCTTCTTGGATTTGGAATTTTTACAGCAGGTCTTGCAAAAATTTTAGGAGGTTGGCTTAATACTGATATACAAAGTACTCAGGTGTTTTTTTATCAATACAGATATGGTATTGGATGGGATGATCTTATGTCAGATACCTATGATAAAATCAACTCTCAATTTTTTTGGGAATTTTTAGACTATTGTACCGTGTTTTTTGAAACTATTTTTCTAGTGGCATTTTTAAAACCCAAATTCTTTAGGTTGATGATATTGGTTACATTGTTTTTTCATTTAAATGTGCTGCTGATGTTTAATATATCATTTACCTATTCTATAGGTTTCTATGCGCTTTTTATTCCCTCGCAATTGATACCATTAAATTTTAAAACAAAATTAAAAAGGCTGTTGAAAACAGTATTTCAACCTAGATATAAACTTTGGGGTATTGCTTTTGTTGCTTTATATCTGCTACTTATTGTAGTTTTCGATTTTAATTGTGTAAGTTATATTCTAAATAAATTCTTTGAATTGTTTGATTCTATTTATGCTTCATCCTTAATTATATTAGGGGGAGCTTTCCTGTTTGGAATTTACCTTCTTATCAGATCATTTAGAAAATATGCTTGATAGCTTGACATAAACCAGCGATTCAATGTGATGAAATAATTCTTATCTAAAATTTTAATAGGAATTTACCTTTATCTTAAGTTAAATATATTAATTAAAGCCTATCAATAATTGTTGACAGGCTTTTGTTTTATTAAAAGAAATAAGTTGCAAATTATCTAAAGAGGAAATAAAGCTATTTTGTTGATTTTCTACTTGGTATATGTCAAAATTAATGTCGTTTTTTCTAGTACTTTTTTATATGAATGAACAATTTTCAATTCTCTATAATATTCAGAATTAATCAGATAGTTTAGATTTTAATGAAAAGATTTCCAATGATTTTTTCTATCGAGAAATTTGTGTAAATTTGCACTTCAATACATCGAAGTATATAAGGTTTGTAATTCTTTGGATTTGAATATTAAAATTTTTTAGGAAAAAAGATTTTAGTATTTAAAAATTCATTATATTTGCACACCGAAAATTTGAATAAACAATAAATAAATAATTTAAATCATGGCAAAGGAAACGTTTAATCGTAACAAACCACACTTGAACATTGGTACTATTGGTCACGTTGACCATGGTAAAACTACTCTTACAGCTGCTATTTCTGCTGTATTAGCTAGCAAGGGTCTTGCTGAGAAAAAAGACTTCTCTGCGATTGACTCTGCTCCAGAAGAAAAAGAAAGAGGGATCACTATCAATACTGCTCACATTGAGTACGAAACTGAAAATAGACACTATGCTCACGTTGACTGTCCAGGTCACGCCGACTATGTTAAAAACATGGTAACTGGTGCTGCTCAGATGGATGGAGCAATCGTAGTATGTGCTGCAACAGATGGACCAATGCCTCAGACAAGAGAACATATCTTACTTTGTCGTCAGGTAAACGTACCTAGAATTGTTGTTTTCATGAACAAAGTTGACATGGTAGACGATGCTGAGTTATTAGAGCTTGTTGAAATGGAGCTTAGAGACTTATTATCTACTTATGATTTTGACGGAGATAACTCTCCTGTAATTCAAGGTTCTGCACTAGGTGCACTTACTGCAGCTACTGCAACTCCTGTTAACACAGAAGATAAGTGGTTCAAAAGCGTAGAAGAATTAATGGATGCTGTTGATACTTGGATCGAGCAACCAACAAGAGATATGGATAAGCCATTCTTGATGCCTATTGAAGATGTATTCTCTATTACAGGTAGAGGTACTGTAGCAACTGGTAGAATAGAGGCAGGTGTTATCAATACTGGAGATCCAGTTGATATCGTAGGTATGGGTGATGAAAAATTAACTTCTACAATTACAGGAGTTGAGATGTTCAGAAAAATCCTAGACAGAGGTGAAGCTGGTGACAACGTAGGTCTATTGTTGAGAGGTATTGAAAAAACTGACATCAAGAGAGGTATGGTTATCGCTAAGAAAGATTCTGTGAAGCCACACAAAAAATTCAAAGCATCTGTTTATATCCTTTCTAAAGAAGAAGGTGGACGTCACACTCCATTCCACAACAAATACCGTCCTCAGTTCTATGTAAGAACTACTGACGTTACAGGTGAGATCTTCTTACCACAAGGTGTAGAAATGGTAATGCCTGGTGATAACTTAGAGATCACTGTAGAATTACTTCAACCAATCGCTCTTAACGTAGGTCTTAGATTTGCGATCAGAGAAGGAGGTAGAACAGTAGGTTCTGGTCAGGTTACTGAAATCTTAGATTAATATCTTAAAATAAATAAAGCTTCCGTAAGGAATTTCTTTACGGAAGCTTTTTCTACGGGCATCGTCCAATGGTAGGATACCGGTCTCCAAAACCGTTGATCAGGGTTCGAATCCTTGTGCCCGTGCAAATAATAATTATGAGTTCATTTATCGATTTTTTAAAAGGTTCTTATAACGAATTCAGACATAAAGTTGAATGGCCAAAATGGGCTGATCTGCAATCATCTACAATTGTAGTAACTATTGCAACAGTTATTCTGGCGTTATTTACCTTTGGAGTTGACGAATTGTTTTCAAAAGCAATTAGCAACATAATAGGAATGCTAATTAATGTGTTCAACTAAAAAAGTATTTTCCCATAATGAGCGAATTGAAATGGTATGTGCTGAAAGCAATCAGCGGACAGGAAAATAAAGTGAAAAACTATATTGAGACAGAAATCAAACGTTTAGGGTTTGAGCAGTACGTTACTCAGGTGGTTATTCCTATGGAAAAAGTTATTCAATTAAGGAATGGTAAAAAAGTTCCTAAAGAAAGACCTTACTATCCTGGTTACTTAATGGTTGAAGCAGATTTAATGGGAGAGATTCCTCACGTTATTAAGAATATTCCAGGAGTTATATCTTTCTTAAGCTTAACCAAAGGGGGTGATCCGGTTCCAATGAGAAAATCTGAGGTTAACAGAATGCTTGGAAGAATGGATGAGTTATCAGAATTTGCTACTGATCTTGAAATTCCATATGTAGTAGGAGAGAATGTTAAAGTGATCGATGGTCCATTTAACGGATTCAATGGAACAATTGAAAAAATTCTTGAAGATAAAAAGAAAATTGAAGTTTCTGTTTTAATCTTCGGTAGAAAGACTCCAATGGAGTTAAGCTATATGCAAGTAGAAAAAGTATAAAAATACTCTCAATAATATAAAACCACTCATCTGAGTGGTTTTTTTATTTTAAGTCAGATTCATCATGGTATTTTAATGCTAAGATGTTTTTATTTTAAAACTTTTTATTTATTTTATACGCTTTAATAGTAATGTCTTATTAGTAATTTAATTAAAACTAAATATTTAGATAAAAAATATTTTTTATCTATGGCACACTTCTTGTAAACTATACTTTCGAAAAACACAAATGAGTTCTATTATTCTGATTTTTAAACTTATACACTGGTTTAATTAACTGTTTCTTTAGAATTCTTTGTCAGGAATTTAAACACAAACATAAACACATACTTCAATGACAAAAATTATTTCGATAGTACTTTGTACAAGTACTATTGCACTGATGAATGCTCAGGTTACTGGTAAAGTAGGGATCAATACAAAAACGCCTGAAAAAGAATTATCTGTAAACGGGACAATGAAAACTTCTGGAATGGTTTTTAAAGATCCAATCGAAAAATTGGGTTCTAATGAAAATTATACCTTTATCATTAAGTCTCCCGCACCGGAAAACAAAATTACAGCGTATAATGACACCTTTGTACCCAATTCTCCTGCACCTATCAATATTATCCAATATAAGATCACCTGTGACCCGACAGATAAAGATTGGGTTAATCAGTATGACACAAAAATTAACTCGGATAAATTTCTTGTTGTCATTTCTTCTTTCGGATTTACTCAGCCAATAAGAACGAATAGTCCAGATTGGATTACACCAGTACCTCAAATATATGCTTATTATAATGCAGGCACCTGGAAGGTGAAGGCTGACTATCAGGGTTTCGCTCCAGCAGCAAATTTACCAGCTGGGGTATGGACACTTAACTTACTAGTTTTTGATAGGGCCTACGCAAAAGAAATCAATAAAACACAAGCGATGGCCACTTCCACTACTGGTGTAGCTGCATCTCCTTTAATTCAATAAAAAACATTCACATAATGAAAAAAATTACCATACTATTTTTTATGGCTTATGCGTTCTGTGGCGTTAAGGCCCAACTAGGAATTAATACAAATACACCACAGGGAACTTTAGATGTGGTTGGTGGTACACTAGTAGAATCCTATATTATAGATACAACGAATTCGCCAGCAACAGGAAACTATTTTCTGCTTACAAGATCAAAGGATACTACTCCTGTAGGTAAAGTTAAGATGCTTGACATTTCTCTAAGAGATGTAGCTCCGGTCAATGCATATAATGTGGTTTTGAAAAACGTTAAACTGGATGAAGTTATTAATTTGAACACTGGATTAGAGGTTAATAAATATGTAGTAGCAATTACCGGTGCCGTATTTACTGATGCGGTTTCAGCATCAAATACTTCTACTACTCCTAAATCATATGGTGCCTACTCAACTGAAATAACCCAAGTTACCAGCGGAGGAAAAACTTATCATGGTATTAACCTGGCTTTTAAAGGAGCGGGAACTGTAGGATCAAAAAATGGAACCTGGACCCTTACTTTGAATGTTTATGAAAGATCATTGATTAAGGATTGGGGAACTTTTACTGGCTCAGTTTCTTCTTCAGCATCTCCTGGATATTCAGGAGTATCCACAAATACACCCGTAGGACTTCAATAACAAAAATTATGAAAGAAAAAATTTATATCATCATTATGGCTTGTATGGGGATGATCCTACAGGCTCAAACAGGAAATGTAGGTATTAAAACTACAACTCCTACTGAAACACTGGATGTTAATGGTAATTCTCTTACGAATTCTTTATATATGAGAAATCCAGGCGAACCAACCACAACAGGAGGACACTTTTTAGCGACTTCTCAAAACTCATTACAGATATACGATCCGAATTTGGAAACCAGTGGATTATTCAATTATATCAAATTATCACTTACTGGGGTTTCTGCTTCTGGAATTACAGATTACGATACCAAAATAAATGCAAATGACTTTTTGGTAACTGTACATAATTACTCTTTTAAATTAAATGACGGGAGTACGAGTGTCGCTCTTGATTATGGAGATAACGGAATTGATGATAATGCACAAGGATCTCCTAATGTAATTGCATTTAAAAGTAACGGGACATGGCATTTAAAAGCAGGATTTACAAATAGTAAATTAATTGCCTTTACTTCGGCCAGACCATCAAGAGTGTACAACGACTTTACAGTGGAATTTTATCTGATGGTATATAAGCGATTGATCACCAAGCAGAATATAAATGACATCAATACTGATCTTGGTGGTAAAGATGGATCTACGGAAACGATTAATAAACCGTCTGGGTTTTAAATAAAAAGATAAACCATATAAAAAGCCATATACCAATAATAGGATATGGCTTTTTTTCTTTTATAGCAAAATTTATCGGGAAGGTTGAGTACACTTGTTTGTAAAAAATATTAAAAACTTTCTAAAAATCAATCAATTCCATTTGCTATTTCAAAAATATTTTATAATTTTGCAGTCCGAAAAGTAGGTTTACTATATGTGAGTGCGGTAACCTGCTGAATAATAAATGCTTCCAAACTCATTAATTATTCAATTAAAAAAAAAGAAAATGGCTAAAAAAGTCTTTAAAATGGTAAAGCTTCAGGTGAAGGGAGGGGCTGCAAACCCGTCTCCACCAGTAGGTCCTGCATTAGGTTCTGCCGGTGTAAACATCATGGAGTTTTGTAAACAATTTAACGGAAGAACTCAGGATAAGCCTGGTCAAGTTTTGCCAGTAGTAATTACTGTATACGAAGACAAATCTTTTGAATTCGTAATTAAAACTCCTCCAGCTGCAATTCAGTTAATGGATGCTGCAAAAATTAAAGGAGGTTCCGGAGAACCAAACAGAAACAAAGTAGGTTCTGTATCTTGGGATCAAGTAAAGAAAATCGCAGAAGATAAAATGGTAGACCTTAACTGTTTTACATTGGACTCTGCTCTTTCTATGGTTGCAGGTACTGCTAGATCTATGGGATTGAGAGTAACAGGAACTAAACCAGCTAACGCTTAAAACTTAGAGAAATGGCAAAATTAACAAAAAAGCAAAAGGAAGCTTTAAGCAAAGTAGAAAAAGGAAGAGTATATAATCTTGAAGAAGGTTCAGCTCTTGTAAAAGAAGTGAACACTGCAAAATTTGATGCTTCTGTAGATATCGCTGTTAGATTGGGTGTAGATCCAAGAAAAGCAAACCAAATGGTAAGAGGTGTAGTATCTCTTCCTCATGGAACTGGTAAAGATGTTAAAGTATTAGCTCTTGTAACTCCAGATAAAGAAGCTGAAGCTAAAGAAGCTGGTGCTGATTATGTAGGTCTTGACGAATATTTACAAAAAATAAAAGATGGTTGGACTGATGTTGACGTTATCGTTACTATGCCAGCTGTTATGGGTAAATTAGGACCTTTAGGTAGAATATTAGGACCAAGAGGTTTGATGCCTAACCCTAAATCAGGAACAGTAACTATGGAAATAGGAAAAGCTGTAACTGAAGTGAAATCAGGTAAAATTGATTTCAAAGTAGATAAATATGGTATTATCCATGCAGGTATTGGTAAAGTATCTTTTGATGCTGCTCAATTAAGAGAAAATGCTCAGGAATTAATCCAGACATTGGTTAAAATGAAACCAACTGCTGCTAAAGGAACTTATGTGAAGAGTATTTATTTATCTTCTACAATGAGCCCGGGTATTGCAATTGATACTAAATCTGTTAACTAATATAAATCCTTAAGACAATGACAAAAGACCAAAAAGTTGTAGCAATACAAGAGATCAAAGACTTGCTTCAGGATGCAAAAGTAGTATACGTAGCAGATCTAGATGGGTTGAACGCTGCTAAGTCTTCAGAATTCAGAAGACAGGCTTTCAAACAAAACATCAAAGTAAAAGTGGTAAAAAACACACTTTTACAAAAAGCAATGGAGCAGATTGAAGGAGTAGATTACTCTGAAATGTTCCAGACTTTTAAAGGGAATACTGCATTAATGGTTGGAGAAACTGCAAACGGTCCAGCAAAATTAATCCAGGGATTCAGAAAGAAAGAAGATAAGCCGGCTTTAAAATCTGCTTACCTTCAGGAAACTTTCTATGTTGGAGACGAAAACTTAACTGCACTTGCTAACATCAAGTCTAGAGAAGAAATGATTGGTGAAATCATCGGATTACTTCAATCTCCAATTCAAAGAGTTGTTTCTGCTCTTCAAAACAAACCTGAAACAGTAGAAGCGAAAGCTGAAGAAGTAGCTGCTGCACCTGCTGTTGAAGAAACTCCTGCTGAAGCAGCTCCAGAAGCTCCTGCAGCAGAAAGCACGGAAGAAACTCCAAGTGCTGAATAATTAGACTCAAAAAATTAAATAAAATAATCAACAAAAAACATTACAACAATGTCAGATTTAAAAAATTTAGCTGAAACGCTAGTAAACTTAACAGTAAAAGACGTAAATGAATTAGCTACTATCCTTAAGGATGAGTACGGAATTGAGCCAGCTGCTGCTGCTGTAGTAGTTGCTGCAGGTGGTGGAGAAGCTGCTGAAGAAAAGACTGAATTCGATGTAATTCTTAAGGCTGCAGGTGCATCTAAATTGGCTATCGTTAAATTGGTAAAAGATTTAACTGGTGCTGGTCTTAAAGAAGCTAAAGATATCGTAGATGGAGCTCCTGCTGCAATCAAAACTGGTATCTCTAAAGACGAAGCTGAAGCTCTTAAGAAGCAACTTGAAGAAGCTGGTGCTGAAGTAGAAGTAAAATAATTCAATTTATCTTACAAATATAAGCCCGGACATTTGTTCGGGCTTTTTTTATTGATTCTTTTTAGATATATTTCCAGTATTAATTTTAAGTTTGAGAAAGCTTTTAGCAGCATCGTTAAAGGTTTTATTAAAATTAATTCACATTCTGGAAATCATTAATACATTTTACGTTAATACATTACATAATAAATCTTGTGAATGTGGATAACTTTTTGTACCTTTGCTCCTCTTTTGGCGCTAATAATTGTTTGTAAATCTATAAAATATTATAAATCAACTCTTTCATAATGATGAAGGGGATTTTATGTTTATAGGTGTTACGAAATTTCTGCCTCAAAAGTATTAAGAATATTTTGCATTACGCTGTGAAAAGATATACCAGTGTTGCAGTTAGGAATCAGATTCTTAGAATAAAGAAAAAAGAATAAAGACTATTTCTAAATAGCGCCAAACATTTGAATTCTTTTATCTTTTCTCTATTTTCTTTCTTCTGTTCCTGATATTTTTTTATAAATCAAAATATTTTTTAACCCTTCTTAAAAGTTTTATGAGTAAAACAACAGTAACAACTAGGGGAAATCAGAGAATTAATTTCTCATCAGCGAAAGGAAAAATTATTACTCCTGACTTCTTGGATATCCAATTAGAGTCTTTTAAAGAGTTTTTCCAGCTTGATACCCTTCCTGAAGACAGGAAAAAAGAAGGTCTGCATAAGACTTTCCAGGAAAATTTCCCAATTACAGATTCAAGAAACCAATTCGTATTGGAATTCTTAGATTATCTGGTAGATTCTCCACGTTATTCAATCGACGAGTGTGTAGAAAGAGGTTTAACGTATTCCGTTCCTCTTAAAGCAAGACTTAAGTTGTATTGTACAGACCCTGAGCACGAGGATTTCCAAACAGTAGTTCAGGACGTATATTTAGGTCCGGTTCCTTATATGACACCTAGTGGTTCTTTCATCATCAATGGTGCTGAGAGAGTTATCGTTACGCAGTTACACCGTTCACCTGGTGTATTCTTCGGGCAAACTTACCACGCAAACGGAACTAAACTTTACTATTCAAGAATTATCCCTTTCAAAGGATCTTGGATGGAATTTACTACGGATATCAATAGCGTAATGTATGCGTATATTGACCGTAAGAAGAAGTTACCATTAACTACTTTATTAAGAGCTATCGGATTTGAATCTGATAAAGATATCCTTCAGATCTTCGACCTTGCGGAAGAAGTGAAAGTTTCTAAAGCTGCTCTTAAAAAAGTGGAGGGAAGAACATTAGCTGCGAGAGTATTGAACACTTGGTTCGAAGATTTCGTAGATGAAGACACTGGTGAGGTTGTTTCTATCGAAAGAAATGAAATTATCCTGGATAGAGAAACTGTTCTTGAAAAAGAGCATTTAGATCTTATTCTTGATGCTGGTGTGAAATCTATCTTGATCCACAAAGAAAACAGCAATGAATTCTCTATCATCCAGAATACATTACAGAAAGACCCTACTAACTCTGAAAAAGAAGCAGTAGAATATATTTACCGTCAGTTAAGAAATGCAGATCCACCAGATGAGGAAACAGCTAGAGGAATTATTGAAAAATTATTCTTCTCTGAGCAGAGATACTCATTAGGAGAAGTAGGACGTTACAGATTGAACAAAAAATTAGGTCTTAATATTCCTACAACAACTGAAGTTCTTACAAAAGAAGATATTATCGCTATTGTAAGACACTTAATTGAATTGGTAAATTCAAAAGCAGAGGTAGATGATATTGACCACCTTTCTAACAGAAGAATTAAAACTGTTGGAGAGCAGTTAGCAGGACAATTCGGTGTAGGTCTTTCAAGAATTGCCAGAACGATTAAGGAAAGAATGAACGTTAGAGATAACGAGATCTTTACTCCTCTTGATTTGGTGAATGCTAAGACTTTAACATCAGTTATTAACTCATTCTTTGGTACCAACCAGCTTTCTCAGTTCATGGACCAAACCAACCCATTGTCAGAGATCACGCACAAGCGTAGACTTTCTGCCCTAGGACCTGGTGGTTTATCAAGAGAAAGAGCAGGTTTCGAGGTTCGTGACGTTCACCATACTCACTATGGAAGAATTTGTCCGATTGAAACTCCAGAAGGACCAAACATTGGTTTGATCTCTTCTTTAGGTATCTATGCTAAAATTAACAACTTAGGTTTCATCGAAACTCCATATAGAAAAGTAGAGAACAGTAAGATCGATCTTGATGCTGCTCCTATTTATCTGAATGCAGAAGACGAAGAAGATAAAGTTATTGCTCAGGCAAACGTTGAATTGAATGATAATGGTGAATTCTTAACTGAAAGAATTATTGCGAGACTAGATGGAGATTATCCGGTAGTTGAGCCATCTGAAGTTAATCTTATCGATGTTGCACCAAACCAGATCTCTGGTATTTCAGCTTCATTAATTCCATTCTTGGAACATGATGATGCGAACCGTGCATTGATGGGATCAAACATGATGCGTCAGGCAGTTCCTCTATTGAAGCCACAAGCTCCAATCGTGGGTACGGGTCTGGAACAACAAGTTGCGAAAGATTCTAGAATTTTGATCAATGCTGAAGGTAATGGTACTGTAGAGTATGTAGATGCTGATCAAATTACTATTAAATATGAAAGAAGCGATGACGAAGATTTAGTATCATTCGAATCTGCTACGAAAACATATAAACTGACTAAGTTTAGAAAAACCAACCAGAGTACAACTATTACATTGAGACCAAACGTAAGAATTGGTGAAACTGTAGAAAAAGGACAGGTACTTTGTGATGGTTATGCTACTGAAAACGGAGAATTGGCTCTTGGTAGAAACTTAGTGGTTGCGTTCATGCCTTGGAAAGGATATAACTTTGAGGATGCGATCGTAATCAATGAAAAAGTAGTTCGTGAAGACTGGTTTACTTCGATCCACGTGGATGAATATTCTCTTGAAGTTCGTGATACCAAATTAGGTATGGAAGAATTGACAGCAGATATTCCAAACGTTTCAGAAGAAGCAACTAAAGATCTTGATGAAAACGGGATGATCAGAATTGGTGCTGAAGTGAAGCCTGGTGATATTATGATCGGTAAGATCACACCTAAAGGTGAATCTGACCCAACTCCTGAAGAAAAACTTCTTAGAGCGATTTTCGGTGACAAAGCTGGTGATGTAAAAGATGCTTCATTAAAAGCAGATTCTTCATTAAGAGGTGTTGTTATCAACAAGAAATTGTTCTCTAGAAATATTAAAGATAAAAAGAAAAGAACTGAAGAAAAACTTAAACTTGAAGAAATTGAAAACACTTACAAGGCTAAGTTTGATGAGTTGAGAAATACTTTAATTGAAAAATTAAATACACTTGTAAGCGGTAAAACTTCTCAAGGGGTTACTAATGACCTTGACGAGGAAATTATCGGAAAAGGAGTGAAATTTACTCATAAATTATTGACTTCAGTTGAAGATTACGTTAACGTTAGCGGTGCAGATTGGACTGTTGATAATGATAAAAATGAATTGATCAAACAATTAATTCATAATTATAAAATCAAGTTCAACGATATCCAAGGGGTTAAAAACCGTGAGAAATTTGCAATTTCTATCGGAGATGAGCTTCCAGCAGGTATCATGAAGTTAGCTAAGGTTTATATTGCTAAAAAACGTAAACTGAATGTAGGAGATAAAATGGCAGGACGTCACGGTAACAAAGGTATCGTTTCGAGAATCGTTCGTGAAGAAGATATGCCATTCTTAGAAGATGGAACACCAGTAGATATCGTATTGAATCCACTTGGGGTACCTTCTCGTATGAACATCGGACAGATTTATGAAACAGTTCTTGGATGGGCTGGTCAGAAATTAGGAATGACGTTCGCTACACCAATCTTCGATGGAGCAACTCTTGATCAGATTACTGAATATACTGAAAAGGCAAGTCTTCCTAAATTTGGTAACACTCACCTTTATGATGGTGGTACTGGAGAAAGATTTACTCAGCCTGCAACAGTAGGGGTAATCTATATGTTGAAACTAGGACACATGGTAGATGACAAGATGCACGCACGTTCTATTGGTCCTTACTCATTAATTACTCAGCAGCCGTTAGGAGGTAAAGCTCAATTCGGGGGTCAGAGATTTGGAGAGATGGAGGTTTGGGCTCTTGAAGCATTCGGAGCATCAAATATCTTGAGAGAAATCTTGACTGTGAAGTCAGATGACGTGATTGGTAGAGCAAAAACTTATGAAGCAATTGCAAAAGGTGAATCTATGCCTGAACCAGGTATTCCGGAATCATTCAATGTATTACTTCACGAGTTACAAGGACTTGGACTTGATGTAAGACTAGAGGAATAATTTTAAATTTTGAGTGTTGAATTTTGATCAGTTCAGAATTTAAATCCAAAATTTATAATCCAAAATCTAAAATCTAAAAAATGTCAAATAAAAATAAATCAAGTAGATTTAATAAAATAACCATCGGTTTAGCTTCTCCGGAATCCATTCTTCAGGATTCA
This sequence comes from Chryseobacterium sp. ISL-6, assembly GCF_018613715.1. GTDB lineage: Bacteria > Bacteroidota > Bacteroidia > Flavobacteriales > Weeksellaceae > Chryseobacterium > Chryseobacterium paludis. The sequence continues at coordinate 152,953 of NZ_JAGGPT010000005.1, forward strand.
AGAGGGGAGATCCTAAAACCGGAAACTATTAACTACAGAACGCATAAGCCTGAAAGAGATGGTTTGTTCTGTGAAAAAATCTTTGGTCCAATTAAAGATTACGAATGTGCTTGTGGAAAGTATAAGAGAATTCGTTATAAGGGGATCGTTTGTGACCGTTGTGGGGTTGAAGTTACAGAGAAGAAAGTAAGAAGAGAGAGAATTGGACACATTAATCTTGTTGTTCCTATCGCTCATATCTGGTATTTCCGTTCTTTACCAAACAAAATCGGTTACCTTTTAGGTATTCCTTCTAAAAAATTAGATATGATCATCTACTACGAGAGATACGTAGTAATTCAGCAAGGTATTGCTAAAAAATTAGATGGTTCTGATTTTGATAAAATGGAATTCTTAACAGAAGAAGAGTACCTTGATATCATGGAAACTCTTCCTGTTGAAAATCAATATCTTGATGATTCTGATCCAAACAAATTCATCGCTAAAATGGGTGCTGAAGCTGTAGAAGAATTATTAAAGAGAATTGATCTTGATGCATTGTCTTTCGATTTGAGACACAAAGCTCACAATGAAGGTTCTAAACAAAGAAGAACTGAAGCTCTTAAAAGATTGAACGTTGTAGAAGCATTGAGAGGTGCAAATACTAGAATGATCAACAGACCGGAGTGGATGATCATGCGTGTACTTCCTGTAATACCACCAGAACTGAGACCATTGGTTCCATTGGATGGAGGACGTTTCGCTACTTCTGACTTAAATGACCTTTACAGAAGAGTTATTATCAGAAACAACCGTTTAAAGAGACTATTGGAGATCAAAGCTCCAGAAGTAATCTTAAGAAACGAGAAGCGTATGCTTCAGGAATCAGTAGATTCACTATTCGATAATACAAGAAAATCTTCTGCCGTAAAATCTGAATCAAACAGACCATTGAAATCACTTTCAGATTCATTGAAAGGTAAGCAAGGTCGTTTCCGTCAGAACTTACTAGGGAAAAGGGTAGATTACTCTGCGCGTTCGGTAATTGTTGTAGGTCCAAACCTAAAACTTCACGAATGTGGTATCCCTAAAGATATGGCAGCAGAACTTTACAAACCATTTATCATTAGAAAACTAATTGAAAGAGGGATTGTAAAAACAGTAAAATCTGCGAAGAGAATTATTGATAGAAAAGAACCTGTAGTTTATGATATCCTTGAAAACGTGATGAAAGGCCACCCGGTTCTATTGAACAGGGCACCTACTCTTCACAGATTGGGTATTCAGGCTTTCCAACCTAAGATGATCGAAGGTAAAGCTATTCAACTACACCCGTTGGTAACAACAGCCTTCAATGCCGATTTCGATGGTGACCAGATGGCGGTACACTTACCGTTAGGCCCAGAAGCGATTTTGGAAGCTCAGTTATTGATGTTAGGTTCTCAGAATATTTTGAACCCTGCTAATGGTTCTCCAATTACAGTACCTTCTCAGGACATGGTTCTTGGTCTTTATTTCATGACTAAAGAATTGAGTTCTACAGAAGATATGAAAGTAAAAGGTGAAGGTCTTGCATTCTATTCTCCTGAGGAAGCAGAAATTGCTTATGCAGAAGGTAAAGTTTCTTTAAATGCTAAGGTAAGATGTAGACTACCGGTTAAAGAAGATGGAGAATTAGTAATTAGATTAATTGAAACGACAGTTGGTAGAATTTTGTTCAACCAAATTGTACCTAAACAATCAGGATATATTAATGAACTTCTAACTAAGAAATCATTAAGAAACGTTATCGGTAAAATTCTTGCAGATACTGACTTCCCTACAACAGTGAAGTTCTTGGACGCAATGAAGGATCTTGGATATTCGAACGCATTTAAAGGTGGTCTTTCGTTCTCACTTGGGGATATTGTAGTTCCTGTTGAGAAAAAACAAATGGTCGCTCAGGCAATCGGAACTGTAGATGAAATTAGAGCCAACTATAACATGGGTCTTATTACAGATACAGAACGTTATAACCAGGTAATTGACGTTTGGACAAACACAAATGCTGGATTAACTGAGATGATCATGAGCAGAATGAAAACCGATCAAGGTGGATTCAACTCTGTATATATGATGCTTGATTCTGGTGCGAGGGGGTCTAAAGAACAGATCCGTCAGTTATCAGGGATGAGAGGTTTGATGGCAAAACCGCAGAAAGCCGGTTCTACTGGTGCGGAGATCATCGAAAACCCGATCCTTGCAAACTTTAAGGAAGGTCTTTCGATCTTAGAGTACTTTATCTCTACCCACGGTGCACGTAAGGGTCTTGCGGATACCGCTCTTAAGACTGCCGATGCAGGTTACTTAACAAGAAGATTAGTAGACGTAGCTCAGGATGTTATCGTTACAGAAGTAGATTGTGGTACTTTAAGAGGTACTGAGGTTACTGCCCTGAAGAAAAATGACGAGATCGTTGAGAAGATCTCTGAAAGAATTTTAGGTAGAGTTTCTCTTCATAATATCTATGATCCTGAAACAGATGAGTTAATTGCTGAGGCTGATCAGGTGATCAATGAAGAATTAGCTAAGAGAATTGAAGAAACAGGTTTAGAAGCTGTTGAAGTTCGTTCTCCATTAACTTGTGAAGCTAAGAAAGGTATCTGTGCTAAATGTTACGGTAGAAACTTGGCAACAGGTAAAGTAATTCACATGGGTGAAGCGGTAGGTGTAATTGGTGCACAATCAATTGGTGAACCGGGAACTCAGTTAACATTGAGAACCTTCCACCAAGGGGGTACTGCAGGTAACGTATCAGAAAATCCTTCAATCGTAGCAAGAAGAGATGGTATCGTTGAAATGGATGAAGTAAGAACAATTACTTCTGAAGATGAAAACGGAAACACTGCTGAAGTAGTAGTATCTCGTTCTACGGAATTTAGATTAGTCGCTGATAACGAAACTAAAACACCATTGATGATCGCTAACGTACCTTACGGTTCAGTATTGGCGGTAAAACCTGGTGATAAAGTGAAGAAAGGTGATATTATCTGTAAGTGGGATCCGTATAACGCGGTTATCATTGCTGAAACTTCTGGTAAAGTAGAATACGAAGATATTATTCAGGGTATTTCATTCCAGTTGGAAATTGACGAACAAACAGGATTCGAAGAGAAAGTAATCTCTGAATCTAGAAATAAGAAAGCCGTACCTACCTTGAAGGTGGTAGACTCTAAAGGTGTTGAGCAAAGAGCTTATAATTTACCGGTAGGAGCCCACTTAATGGTAAATGATGGTGAAAAAATTAAGGCTGGTAAAGTCTTGATCAAGATCCCAAGAAAATCTGCAAAAGCAGGGGATATCACCGGAGGTCTTCCAAGAGTAACCGAATTATTCGAAGCAAGAAACCCTTCAAACCCAGCGGTTGTTACAGAAATTGATGGGGTAGTTTCTTATGGAAAAATTAAGAGAGGTAACCGTGAACTTATTGTAGAGGCTAAGACAGGAGAAAGAAAAATTTACTTAGTGAAACTTTCTAATCAGATCTTGGTTCAGGAGAATGACTTCGTAAGAGCTGGTTCTCCGCTTTCTGATGGTTCTATTACTCCAGATGATATCTTAAGAATTAAAGGTCCAACTGCGGTTCAGGAATATCTTGTAAATGAAATTCAGGAAGTTTACCGTCTGCAAGGGGTAAAAATTGATGATAAGCATTTTGAAATTATCGTAAGACAGATGATGACAAAAGTATCTATCGTTGACGGAGGTGATACTCAATTCCTTGAAGGAGCTTTAGAACATAAATACGATTTCTTAGAAGAGAACAACAGAGTATTTGGTCTTAAAGTAGTTGTTGAAGCTGGTGAGTCAAAAGAATTCAGACCAGGTCAGATGATTACAGCAAGAGAACTAAGAGATGAAAACTCTAAACTGAAACGTGAAGATCAAAAACTGGTAGAAGTAAGAGAAGCACTTCCTGCTACAGCAACGCCTGTATTGCAAGGGATCACAAGAGCAGCTCTTCAAACCAAGTCATTCATGTCTGCAGCATCGTTCCAGGAAACCACTAAGGTTCTTAACGAAGCAGCAGTTGCTGGGAAAGTAGATTTCCTTAGCGGTCTTAAAGAAAATGTAATTGTAGGACACAGAATTCCTGCAGGTACAGGTCTTAAAGAGTATCAGAGTGTAATCGTAGGCTCTAAAAAAGAATTCGAAGATATTAACTAAAATGTATATAAAAGTTTCAGGATTCAAGTTTAAATTTTAAATTAGAGGCCTGAAACTTTTTAAACAAAAAAATATTTAAAGAAAACATGGACAATCAAAATCAAAATCCACAAGACGGAAACATCAACATCGAACTGAATGAAATGGTAGCTGCTGGTATCTATGCTAACTTAGCTTTAGTGAACCACTCTCCATCCGAGTTTGTAGTGGATTTCATCCAATTAATGCCAGGTGTTCAACAAGCTAAAGTGAGATCAAGAATCATTCTTGCTCCTCTTCATGCTAAAAGAGTATTATCTGCTCTTCAACAAAACATCGCTAACTACGAGCAACAATTTGGAGAAATCAAAGAAGTTGAGCCTTTCGTTTTAGGAGGTAACAATGTACAAGCATAAGATTTTTCTTAAAATAAATCAGAATGCCTCAATTTATTGAGGCATTTTTTTATTATATCATGTAAGATTAATAATAAAAATTAACCTTAAAAAAATATCTAAAATTCTGATAGGGGTACATAAAAATATTATGGTTGTATTTTTGCCTTTTTTTCCCAGTAAGTAAATACTGATCCGATTACATATCATATTTCAGACTAAAAAGTTCTACTAATATCACGGATTATTTGATATAAAATTGATCTATAAAATAAAGATGGCCGGATTTTTCCGGCCATCTTTTGCTGTTTTATGATTTTTCTATTCTTCAGTATAGAATTTTTAAACAGTTTTTATATTTAAATAGACATTAAAAATTAGTCTTTTAAAAATTTATTGCTATGCTTTCCATCAGCATCTTCTACTGTAAGGATGTAAGTACCTTGCATAAGTTTTGTAACATCTATTGCAGTATCTTCTGAAACAGTACCAGAAGCGACTGGTCTTCCTCCTAAATTAAAGATTTGATATGAAGCTTTCCCTTTGATAGGAGAAACCTTAAGAAAATCTTTTACTGGGTTTGGATATAATTTTAATATCGTTGATTCCTTGGTTGTAACAGTTTTTGTTTCAATATCATTTTTCATTGCATTTGCTGAAACTGACGCCATTCTGTTAGAAATTGTACCATTATCCTCGTCTTCCACACGTGCACTGCACTTACTGAAGGCTACAATAACATCATCATATTTAGTGTCAAAAGTTACAGTAAGCTCTGTGTAAGGCTGGCTAGCCGAAATAATATAAGCAACTCCTGCAGCATTTCTACTAGATATGTTACCTGCTGTTCTTAAGAAAGTTCCAGAATTGTTGGTAACCAATGAAGCATCACCAGCTATCCCTTTCATTTCTAGTGTTCCTCCACCCTTGGTCGTTATGATTGCTGAATCGTTATTTGCGTACCAAGTTGATTTGAATCCAATATTATTAACAGGTCTATCGAATACCAGCGTCATACTATTAACATAACCATTCCCCATTCTGAAACGTGCACAGGCATTCCCCATAGTAATTCCATTTTGGGTCTGAGAAAATGCTGCATAACAACTTGGGTATTTTGCTCTGTTAGTGGTTTTTCTATATACTTTTACTTGCTCGCCTCCGATCATAAGAGTTGTCGGAGCATTGGGATTTTCAGATATGTTGTAACCAAAGTCTTCTGCAGAATTGCAATTTGCATCTAGGATTTCATCTTCTACTCTTACCGTAAATGAACAAGATTTGTTTCCAATGTTTACAGTGAATGTAGCCGTACCACTGGATTGAGGAGTTCCTGTGATTTTATAAGTAATAGTACCAGAACCATTATTTAATATTCCAGCTTGTGCTACTGCGGTTAATCCTGTTACTCCTGTAGAGTTGATTACCATTTGATTGTAAGTGCTTGATGCACCTCCTTGATAACTGACTACTTTAGTTCCGTTGGATGTATAACTTTTCTTTCTGTAAGTACCTGTTAATGTACCATTACAATTTAGGCTTGTAACAGTAGGATGGCTTCCTACATTCACTGAGAATGTACAAGTTTGATTTCCTATTCTTGCTACAAAATTTGCGGTACCTGCACTAGCGGGAACACCTGAAATTTGATAGGTAATGTTACCATTACCAGAATTTAATACACCGGCAGTAAGTACTGCGGTCAACCCTGTTACCCCAGTAGAATGTGCTACTTGCGGAGCATGAGCTTTTCCATTACCAGAGAAATATTGTACTATTTTTGCACCATTGCTGTTAGCGCCTACTATAAATGATCCTGTTGCTTCTGATGCAGCACAGTTTAAAGAAAGAACACTTCCGTCAGCATCGGTCACATCTACAGAGAAAGTACAATTTTGTCCACCAAAAGATACTGTGAAATAAGCTTTTCCTGCACTACTTGGAACACCGTAAATTTGAAGTGAAAGTTTTCCCGGAACTGAATTACCGGAGTTCAATGTTCCACTATTCAATACAGCAGTTAATCCGGTTACTCCGGTAGAGATTATTTGTTTCTCTAAATAAGGACGTCCGTTACCTCCTGTATATAGAATATCCTTGCTTCCTGCGCTTGGCATGTTTGCAGAAAAAGTTCCGACAACGGTTGCAGAAGAACAGTCTAAAGAGGCTACCCTTTCGCTGCTTAACGCCTCTTTTACAGTAACCTGAAATTGAACAGGAGTATTATTGATAACAGTCCAGAAGTATGCTGTACCTACGGCAGAGGGAGTTCCACTTATATTGAACGTAATATTCCCCCCAGTTCCGGCATTGGCTACGGCTGTTAATCCTGTTACTCCTTGGGATGCTATACTCATTGCCGAATAAGCTCCCCCAGTGTATGGTACAGCCAGAGTTCCTGTAGAATATACATTAGCGTAATATTCTGAATTAACAAAATTAACGCTGGTGGGTGAGATCCCTGAAGGCACGATGAATCTGCTTGCCGTTAATTTTGATGTTTCCATTTTGTTATCAAAATGGATGTCATTAGCCATTGCCAGCGACTGCGCTGAAGCAGCTAACAAAAAAATGATTTTTTTCATAACTGAAATTTTTAGGTTAAAAAATTGTATAATAATTTAGTCTGTACAGGTGATTTTTCTAAGGTTGCCAACAAAAATGCATGTGAGGGTAATGCTTTATTTCTGTTGAAAGCTGTAGCATATAAACATAGTACACCCATACAATTCATCTATGTTTTTTAATATTTATTTTTCAAGAAGATTCTATTGCCATACTTTATTCAGAATGGTGTAATGTAGACTTGTATCTTATCTATGATCAAATCTGTGAAAAATAGTACAATGAAATAGATCACTTGAATTCTGATCTTTTTAATACTTTTGGTTTAATGATTTTCAATGGGTACCTGGATCGTAGCTGCACATGGTACTGAATTTAAAATGCTTATATTGAAAACAGCATAGCCTTGCTGATTGGCAGTTCCGGTTACTGTAAAATCAAGAGGATTGTTGTTATCAAGTGTTGAAGGAAGAGAGGTGGCAGTTAAGCCTGTAACTCCAGTTGAATTAAATATTTGTCCACCAGCATAGTTTGCACCATTACCATTGATATAGGGGATTCTTAGTTGCCCTGAAGACGTTCCGCCTACAGTAGTATTTCCGAAGAATTGAGCTTCTCCACACTTGAAAGCAAAGTTGTTAGCGGAGGTTACTTGTATTTGGAAATGACACGTTTGTCCTCTCAGGGTTATCGCAAAATTAGCAATACCTTCACCACTTGGTATACCATTGATGCTGAGTGCAATGGTGCCACTGTCATTTGCCATGGTACCTGCAGGTGCTGTAGCAGTAAGGCCGGTAACACCTGTAGATGCAATACTGATGGCTCCGTAAGATTGTCCCTGGCCGGCTGTGTAGTTAATTACTTTGCTTCCCGAGCTGCTAATTCCCGGTTTATAGATTCCTGCAAGAGCTCCATCGCAGGTTAATGTGAAAGTAGGATCTGTGTTTTTGCAATCATCACATAAGCAGTTGGACCAGCCTGATGGTTTAAAAACCCTGACACAGCTGAGAGTAGAATCATACATAATGGTTCCTATTGCTACAGAGCCACCTATTGGGTTGATGAGATTATTAGGATCTGCATTAATAGGCAGTACAAGTCCCATATTATTGGTGGTAGGTTTGTTGATATCAAGTGCTCCCCTTGGAGTGCTGTTTCCTATTCCGATCTGAGCGGACAGATTGCCCATCGATAATGAATAAATTATACAAATTGCTAAATAATAAATTTTTTTTCTCATTGCTTTGTGTTTAAAATTAATTGTTCCTTTATAGTGATAATGGAAATTGACTTTTCCATTTGGCAAGTGTATTTCGGCTTATTCCAAATAATTTAGAGGTCTGTATATTATTGATTTTATTCACTCTCTGATATTCTATAATTTTTTGGATACTTATCTGATCATAAGAATGAAGTTTCTGATTAAAAGCATGCATTTCTTTGGTCTGATGAGTGAAAATACTTCTGTGTATTTCAATAAATTCAAGAGAAGTTTTTATTTCTTTGGATAATAATGGATTGAGCTCTTTCCTTCTTTCAGGAAATTCTTTTTCAATCAGATCACTATAAATTTTATTGTAATTAGGGTTGTTCATATTTGGTATTTTTTGATATCCATTTATAGAGTGTGGTTTTAGGGATTCTGTATTCATTTATAATCTGTTGCTTTGTTTTTTGTTGACTGCTGATCAGTTCTAAAATAAAATTGATTATTTCCCGGGTATAAATATTCTTTTTAAAAACTGGCAGTCTGCTTTTTTTATTATTTTCAGTAATGGACAATCCTTGCTTTGAAGGTGGTGAGTAGAGTACTAAATGCTGGGAATACAACCTGAAAAAATCATACTCCAGTAATTTGCTCCATCTCAATAATTGCCGGCTGTCTATACTTTCAGATTGATACATTATTTCTACTTCTTCTTCTAAGACATTTAGAAAATTACAGATCCTAGCCATTGGGACTTGAAGCTCTTCAACTTTAATCTTTAGGTATTGACCTATATGGATATGTTTAAAGTTTTGTTGTATAGGGTGATTCATTTATCTTTTGAATAGTGTTTTTTTGTTTTTTTTGCTTTCCTTGTATGTTTTTTGTAAAATTATGTACTTTTGTAAATCAGTTATATGGGATATAAATTAAATTTGAAAATAAATTTATTTTTTATTTAATGTATTTAAAATCAGTATATTACATGAAATAAAATTGAAAAATATTTAGATAAAACACTAATGATAATTTATAAGGTAAAAATGGAAGAGCTTAAACGTCGTTTTATATACCAGTATTTCATTTTGATGAGCAGCATTGTCTTGTTAGAGATTGGGATTAGATTTTTTATAGATGATACAGTCATGGCTTTATATAATATAGGTGGGCTGATATTTTTATCTTATGGCTATTTAATGATGCGAGAAAGATATCTTGCAGATAAAATGGTACATGCCTATCTGATTATACTTCCCTTGTATCTTTTTTTTAGTATGCTTGTACATTGGGAAAGTACAGTGGTAACTTTTGCATGGTTATTTCCTTTGCCACTGATGGCTTACATATTTTTCTCAAAAAAAGTTGCTATAGCCTATTCTGTGTATATCATTGCCAATATACTAGCTTCTTTTGTTGTTTATTACTATTTTAATTTTCAATTTAGAGACTATTCTCGTGGAGAAATTATTATTCTTGATACTATTGCTTTTGTTTCTAATTTTACTTTCATCATGATGTTGTTGATTTATAATAACGAAATCAATAAATTGGAATTCTTATTGGAAATTCAGGAGCAGGAATTAGGTCGTAATCGCATTAAAGTTCAAAAAGTAACTGTTTTAGAGAAGATAGAAAGGAAAGATGATATGATTAATGAAGAAATAGCAGAACAGCTGGAAAGGTGTATGAGGGATGAAGAATTATTTAAAAATTCGAATCTCACTATATCAATAGTAAGTACCCATTTAAATGTAAATTATACTTATATTTCAAAAATTATCCGTTACAAAGGGTATAAGAACTTTAATAGTTATTTAAATACGTTTAGAGTTAACTATGTCAAAAATCTTATCAATGAAAGTGATTTGCAGAAGGTGACCCTTATGTATATTTATACGGAAGCGGGATTTAGCAATCAGGCTACTTTCAATAGGGTATTTAAACAGATAGAAGGGATTACGCCAAGTGAATATGTAATACAAAGCTTAGAGAAAAAAAGAGTTAAATCTAGGTCTTTCTAATTTTTTCAGATGAAGAATACAACTCAAAATGGAAGTTAGGGAAAATTAATGAAGTTGAGCCTTTCGTTTTAGAGGTAACAATGTACAAGCATAAGATTTTTATTAAAATAAATCAGAATGCCTCAATTTATTGAGGCATTTTTTATGTATAATTTTAATTATTCCAGAATTGCTGTGTTTATCACTATAATTTATGATAGTTTATATTTTGATAAATTATTATTCGATTAGTAATTTATGATTACGAATTTGAGCGGTGTAATTTTTTTTATTTAGTATTACTTTAAATAGAGTAAAATATTCGTCATTTGAATGCGGATAATAAAAATTTAACATTTATTCACCAATTCATTTTATATATTTGTCTTCTATTAGTTTGATATAATATATGATCGATCATCAATTTATTGTTAATAAATTCGGCTTTCTAGGTAATGATTTTGTAAATGAAGTGCATGAATACGGTATTACAGATAAAATCAAAGCAAAGACTGAATTGATCAGAGAAGGAGAGAAAATTAAGTATATCCCTTTTATGATTAGAGGATCTGTGAAGGTATACTGTCTGAATGATGGACGGGAACTGATCTATTATTATGTAAGACCTAATGAGAGCTGTGTGATGACATTTTCGTCTATCTTCAGTAATTACATCAGTAAAATCTATGCAATCACCGAAGAAGAATCTGAAGTATTGTTAATACCTGTTTCTGTAATGCACGATTGGCTCATTCGTTTTCCTGGAATTAACAGAGTTTTTTATCAGGAATATGATAAGCGATTTATAGACGTAATGAATATGGTGAATGAAGCCGTATTCCATAGGTTGGATAAAAGGGTACTTAATTATATCAAACAACAAATTTCAATAACAGGGAATCATCCTATAAAATTAACACATAGAGAAATTGCGAGTAACCTTGGGACATCCAGGGAGGTCGTAAGCAGAGTCCTGAAAAAGATAGAAAATGAAGGTGAGATCTTTCAGGGAAAAGAGGGGATTAGAATTGCTATTCATGAAAATGTTAGCTAACTCTAATAAAAATTGTTTTAATAGTTTTTTTTAATAAGCTAATTGATAAATACAATTTGTTAGGTGACTTTTATCACACATTTTTGAACTGATAACTCTATAAGTTTGCCATACTAATATTTTTTAAAATTTGTATGACAAAAACTCTATTATTTTTGTCAATATTATCCTCAACTCTTGCCTTTTCACAGGAGGATTTGCTGAAAGATATTGACACCATTAAAGCAAACACAGAAAATTCGCAGCCCGCTTTTAAGGCCCTGCAGATTGTTACAGGACAATCTACAAAACTTGCTGCTAAAAATGAATGGTACATTGTGGTGGCGCACCGTTTTGGTGACATCAGTACAGGATTCAAAAATTTCTTTGGACTGGATGAAGCTTCTACTAAATTAGGAGCTATTTATGGGGTTAACGATTGGCTATCTCTAAACCTATCCAGAGAAACCAATCAGAAAACTTTTGAATTAGGCGCTAAATATAAGATCCTTAAACAAAACGAAAGTTTTCCTGTTGATGTAGTTGGTTACAATGTATTGGCCTTGAATACTGATCTTGATAAGGATAATTATCCGGGGCTTCATTTTGGCGACAGACTTTCTTATCTTACTCAGGCTTTAATTTCCAGAAGATTTGATGATAAACTTTCGTTACAGTTAACTCCCTCATACATTCATAAGAACCTTTACGAACCTAAAAATGAAGATAAAAATCAGTTCTTAACAGGATTAGGAGGACGTTACAAAATTTCTAAAAGGATCTCTATCAATGCTGAATATTTTGTGAATTTTGACAATCATAGTTTTTATAAAAATCCTTTATCATTAGGCATGGATATCGAAACAGGAGGCCATGTTTTCCAGCTGGTATTTAGCAACTCCCAGCTAAATTCTGATATAGGTTATCTTTCCAATGCTGTTGGAAACTGGGGAAAAGGACATATTTACTTTGGTTTTAATCTTTATAGAGTTTTTTAAGATGAAGAAGTTAATATACATCATAGCATCGACGGCTTTACTTATTTCTTGTGAAAGCAGAACATACGAAGAGATTTCAGATAATACGCCAATCACTCAACAGGTAAAGTACACAACAGATATAAAACCAATTATTGATGCCAATTGTATCAGTTGTCATTCTGTAAATGGTCCAGCTGCCTATAAGCCATTTACCAATTATGATCTGGTGAAAGCCAGTATAGATGATATGTTAAATAGGATACAAAGACCACTTGGAGATCCTGAGAAAATGCCGCAGGGAGGATCGTTACCACAATCACAAATCAATATTTTTATCAAATGGAAAGCTGATGGACTTATTGAAAATTAAATCAATTTTAATATGAAAAAATTAACACTCATAATGGTTTCGTTACTTTTTAGTAATCTGATTTTAGCGCAAAAATACAGCTCTAAAACAGGCAAAGTAACTTTTGAAGCATCTGTACCACTATTCGAAGATGTGTATGCCCAGGATGATAACAACATCGTTGTTGTGAATACAGATACGGGTGATATGGCATCTATATCAATAGTGAAGAATTTCCATTTTAAAGTAAAATTAATGGAAGAACACTTCAATGAAAGCTATGCAGAAACGGCAAAATATCCCAAAACAACTTTTACAGGAAAGATTGCCAATTTTGATAAAAGTAAGCTGTCTGCAACACCGCAAAAATATACAGTACAGGGAACATTAAATTTCCATGGGGTAAATAAACCGGTTTCTTCTACAGCAACAATTTCCTCAAAAGACGGAAAGATATACATGCAGGGAAGTTTTGTAGCGAAGCCAGCCGATTTTAATGTGACCATTCCTAAAATGGTTACGAAAAAAATTGCTGAAAGTATCAATGTTGAATACAATTATACACTGGTTAAACAATGAGAAAACTAATTATTATTCTAAGTGTTTTCCTGAGCTTTTCTTTTGTGTCTGCTCAGGAAAAAGCAAAATCAATTTTTGATATTGCCAGAAGTGGAACTGTAGCTGAAGTTAAAGAACAGATGAAACAGAATCCGGATGTTATCAACCAAACCAATGAAAGTGGCTTCTCTCCTCTGATTTTAGCATGCTATAAAGGCAATTTGGAAGTGGCTAAGTTTTTGATGGACAATGTGAAAGACGTTAATTATAAAAGTCAGGAAGGAACTGCTTTAGCAGGACTTTCTGTCAAATATAATAAAGATTTGGTAGAGTATTTATTAAAAAAGAATGCTGATCCTAATATTGGGGACACAACAGGATCTACCCCTTTATTCTGGGCTGTTAAATTCGGAAATAAAGAATTAATAGAATTATTGCTTAAATATAAAGCTGATAAATCTAAAAAAGATTCAATGGGAATGACTCCATTTGAATATGCACTTAAAACAAACAATACTGACATCATTAACCTTTTAAAAAATTAATATATGAAAAAAGTTTTACTAACATTAACAATGGCTCTGGCAGCTTCTCTCGGAGCGCAATTTAGCTCGGGTGTTGTGAATCTCACGACAACAGGAATGACAATAAAGTTGGATACTACTCCAAGTTTAGTGACAATGACCCTTACTGGAAATGATAATGCTTTTATGGGAATTGGCTTTGGAAGTAGTGGAATGGCAAGCGGAGCTGATGGATTTATTTATAATTCTTCTGCCAATAGAGATTATACCTTTAATGGAGTAGGGGTTATGCCATCTGCAGATGCTTCTCAGGATTGGACCGTAACAACTAATACAACTTCAGGAGGAATAAGAACTGTAGTTGCAACCCGATCTCTTTCTGGGGGAGCGGGTGATACGGCAATTCCAAATGCAGCAGGGACTATTAGTATTTTCTATGCCAAAGGAAATAATACTTTGAATTTAAGTTATCACGGTGGTGGAAATAGAGATTATGCAACATTAAATATGGCAGGAACTTTAGGAACAGGGGAAGTTATTGCTGAAAATAAGAAAATTGTTCTTTATCCAAATCCTGCAAAAGAAACAGTGAACTTCAAAAATGCTGACAGAATAAAATCTATTGATATCTATGAAACAACAGGTAGAAAAGTGAGAACCGTAAAATTGAATGGTGAAAATATCAGCGTTTCTGATTTAAAATCTGGAACCTATTATTTTGAAATCACTTCTAAAGACGGAACTTTATCTTTCGAAAAATTGATCAAAGAATAAGAAAAAAATAATTCTTTAATTTATAATACCTCTAGAAATAGAGGTATTTTTATTTTTGTGGAAACCTGAGCTTAAACCATATTGGGAAGAGATGGTATTTTTTGATGTATGTTCAGGTGAGAATATCAATTGTGAGATCGAGTGTTTTTCGAAATACAGGATGTAATCGTGCGAGCTTAGTTCAGAAGAAAAATGTATTGAGATCTGCTGTAAATCACTTGAGATTATTTTACAAAGACCTGCTCAAAATCATGTATTATAACACGATCATCCACAGCACGAATTCATATGAATTCAGTAATTTTAGTACATATAAAATAATTTAAATGGAGTTTAGAAATTTAGTCAGCCTCAATATAACAGACCTTTTATCAGTATTTAATCTTTCTTTTTCTGATTATTTGGTTCCTTTTCATTTGACTTTGGAGCAGCTCACATCAAAAATTAATGCAGAAAAAATAGATATGAATTTTTCAGTTGGCGCATTTCAGGATGATCAGATTGTTGGTTTTATTCTGCATGCTGAAAAAGTAGAAGATAGAAAACGAATTGTGTATAATGCAGGAACTGGGGTTACTCCTGAATACCGTGGACAGGGATTGGTAAGAAAGATGTATGATTATATTATTCCAATACTACAAGATAGAAATACAGATGTGTTGACTCTGGAAGTTATTGAAGGAAATGAACCTGCCATCAGAGCATATACCAATCTAGGATTTAAGATTTCTCGAAAACTGCTTTGTTTTAAAGGAAATATTGAAACTAAAGAAACATCTTCTGAGATCAATGTGCAACAGCTGGATCACTTCCAATGGAAAACGTTCAAGTCTTTCTGGGATATTGAACCCTCATGGCAGAGTTCGGTAATTGTCCTTGACCAGATGCGAAATGACTTGGTTATTTTGGGAGCATACGAAATGACTGAGCTTGTAGGTTATGCTATATTTAATCCAGCGATAGGAAAAGTATATCAGGTGGCTGTTAATAAAGAAAATAGGAGAATGGGGATTGGGGCGAAACTTTTTAAGGTGATAAGAGAGATGAGTGCTGGATCGGTGACCGTTGTTAATAATGTGGATGATTCCTCAGAAAATACGTCTCATTTTCTTAGTGGAATGGGTCTTGAAAATTGGGTGTCTCAGTTTGAGATGGCGAATAATATTAATATTGAATCATAAAAAAGAATGCTGCTTCTATAGAAACAGCATTCTTTCATTTATATTTTTAGTAGAAATGATCAAAGATTATTTTCCAGATTTAAACTTTTCCAAGTCTTTCTTCTGAGACTCATTTTGCTCTTTAAGTAAGTTAATATAGTCATTTAAATGATCTAAAACATGATTGGGAATACTACAATAATAATTATAGTTACCCGAGCTATCATTAAATGTAAGATTGTCATTATTCTGGATGATACTTGAAGGCTTTTCTTCTTTTATATCTTCAACCGGAACCTCTAAAGCTTTAGCCAGCTTTTCCCATTCATCGTCAAATATTCTCACATCTCCACTTTCCTTCCTGCAATAATTGGAAACATCCGTTGAAAGAATGTTCGACATGTATTCCTGAGTATATCCTCTTTACTTTCTTAAACTTCTTAGCTTTTCCATAGTTGTTGTATATGTGCTTTGTACAAATATAAAGAAAATTGTTGTTTTTAATATTCTTGTTGATACTTATCCTTTGAGAAAATTGCTCTCCTTGATGTGCTCTGAAGTAAACAAAATTGTCGTTTACTATTTTATTACAAAAAAGCCACTCATAAACATGATTGATTCTTTTCTTATTTAGATTTCTGCCAGTTATAATCCAGTGCTTTATTTGTGTAATTATATATAGTTTCACTATCTGATTGGAGCTCCTGTTTTATGAGAATATTTCCATCTTCAGTAGTTTTAAAATCTTCACCATAGTAGCTTAAAACTTTCTTTAATCTTCTATGAAATTCTGAATTATTTTCAGGAATATAACTTTCATAATTATTACCATCAAACCTGGTAGGTTGAAATGTAGTATAAGAGTTTCTGTAAAATAAATAACCAGCAAAAAATACAATACAGGTTAAAAATAGGATTATTATGTTTCTCTTTTTCATAATATTATTACTTGCACGCTACCGCACGAATCTTTTCGTGTGGATAAAATTATATTCCTGCATCTTAAAAAAATAAGATCTCATTCAAAACCTATTTTTAACCAGATTTCTACATGTTTTATATAAAGATATAAAATGAGGCAGTTTGTCGAAAGTAATTATAATAAAAATGCCACACGAAAGGATTCGTGCGGCAGCGGAGGATTTTTTTATTTAAACATTGTATTTTCTTTTACAAAATCTATATCAGTGGAATTGGCAACTACCCATATATATCCTTCGGAACTTTGTTTTGTCTGTACATTATAATAATGACTATTTTTCTCACACGATTTTAATCTAACACTATCACCCTCATTTATTCCACCGGGTATTATTGTATATAGTTCAGCGAGAGATCCTTCAATTCTATAGGGATAAATTCCATTTTTTACTGTGTCGTTAAGTGACTTATTAAACTCTTTTATACTGCTATGTGTCAATCTTAATTGAATAATACCAAAGGCATGATTACGTGACTGTTTAATATTTGTAACATAACCATTCAATTCTACATTATTATTTAAAACATTATTTAATCTAATATCTTCTTTTGCACCTGTTTTTTTAAAAAATATTACTATTGTTGCAAAAACGATAAACACTATAAAAAATCTTAAATATTTCATATTAATTAAGTTAAAGCCTTTCTGTACAAATTTAAGTCTATTTCCATGGTAATTATCAGCAGTTATCTTATTATTAATTCTTTTAATCTATTGTCGATCTTAGCTTGTGGATTATTCGAATTAACGGATAGGATAATTAATTTTCATCAGTTTCCAATTTCTTTAATATACTTTTAATCTATTAAACTTTTCAGAGAAAAACATAGGATGTAACTTTACCAAAAATTTTATAATGAAGCGAGGAATACAAATTTTACTCCTGTTTATTTCGGTAATGGGATTTGCTCAGAAAGCACCAGTTGATACGACACAGGTCGTGATCCCTAATCGATATAATAGTGTAGATGCTCAAACGAAGCCATATGTTATTATGATCTCAACGGATGGGTTTAGATATGATTATGCTAAAAAATACAATGCTGAAAATCTTTTAAAATTATCTAATAATGGGGTTCAGGCAAAGGCAATGATTCCAAGTTATCCAAGTATTACATTTCCTAATCACTGGAGTTTAATCACGGGATTGTATCCTGCACATCATGGATTAATTGATAACTTTTTCTACGATTATAAAAGGAAAGAGTTTTATGCGATGAGTGATAAAAAGAATGCTGAAGATGGAAGTTGGTATGGTGGAACTCCACTTTGGGGGCTGGCTGAAAAACAAGGGATGATCTCTGCCACAATGATGTGGGTAGGTTCTGCGAGTGATGCAGGAGGGAAAAGACCAACCTATTATTATCCTTATCATGAAAAGTTCACTCCTTCTGAGAAAGTGGATAAAGTGGTTAACTGGTTAAAATTGCCAATGGATAAAAGGCCGCATTTTATTACATTATATTTTCCGGAAGTAGATGGAAGCGGACATCATTTTGGACCTGATGCTAAGGAAACGGAAGTAGCCGTTCATCTGGTGGATAATGCAATCGGAGAACTGGTTCAGAAAGTAAATAATCTGGGATTAAAAAATGTAAATTTCATTTTTGTTTCTGATCATGGAATGATAAAAGTAGATGGAGGGACTCCTTTAGAAATCCCTGAGATGCTTTTTAATAAAGAAAGATTCGATTTCTTTAATTCTCAGACCTTGTTAAGGGTTGTGGTAAAAAATCCCGCAGAAACTAAAACAGTTTATAACGAACTTAAAGCAAAGAAAACTGACGATTACGAAGTTTACTTAGATAAAAGGCTTCCTAAATACATGCATTTTGGAGCTAAAGATGATCAATATCACAGAATAGGACAGATTCTTTTAATACCGAGGGCTCCTAAAATATTTTTAGAAAAAGGAAAGAAGACATCGGTTGGAAAACATGGATATAACCCAAGACTTGTTCCGGAGATGAAAGCAACGTTCTTTGCCTGGGGTCCACAGTTCAAAAATAATCTGGTTATTGATGAATTTACCAATGTGAATGTCTATCCTTTAGTGACTGAAATCTTGGGATTGAAAAATGACCAGCCAATTGATGGTAAATTGAAAGTTTTAAAGGGAACTTTAAAAGATAAATAAGATTAAGATCCGATTAAATAAAGTTTCGGAGGACCAAAGGTCCGCCGAAACTGTTTTATTGATAAAAAATCTAGGAATTAAATTGAACTGCAAATTCCTTCGCAAACTCTTCTAATTTAACTCCTCCTGAAACAGGTGAGCCGTGCTCAATAAAATCGGCCTGTACCACTCCCGTTCTCATCCCTTTCCCCATTTCGGTGTATAATTCAGCCATTTCCTGGGGAAGACCTCCCTGAAGTGCTCCATTCAGATATTCTTCATCTGTAAATTCTACCCAAGGCAATTCAGGCTTTCCAACAGCTGAACCCAGAATGGTAGCAAAATCTGAAGGCGTACGTACATCACTTACTATATATCTGATGTTTTTACTATCAGAATTTTTAACCAGTTCTTCCGCTGCTGCTTTTGCAATATCTGTTGGATGTACCAATGGAATGCTTGCATTTTCAGGAAAATTTCCGCCAATGATTCCAGCATTTTTAACTAGTGGAATATCATTAAAGAAATTGATATAAAAATATCCGGCGCGTAATAGTGTCACAGATGTGTTTTCTAACTCATTATAAAATTTTTCGATACGGTGAAGACCTTTAATAGGACCGGTTTCTATTGGAGAAGCTGCACCTACACTACTTAACATGACAAGTCTCTTCACGTTTGCTTTTCTGATTGCTTCTGCATAATTCTTTCCTACATTTGCCGTTTCTTCAACAATATTTACACCACCCATATTTGGAGGGGTCATGGCAAAAACGGCATCTGCACCTTCAAATGTTTTATTTAAGAAATCTAAGTCTGTAATAGAGCCGATAGCTGCTTTTGCTCCTAATGATTCAATTTCACTTTTTTTAGATTCATTACTGCTGATGACAGTAATATCATGTCCTTCTGTAATTAATTGTTGAGCTAATGGTTTGGCTACATTTCCTAATGAACCTGTGATTATAATTTTCATATGTAAAATTTTTATTGTTTTTAATGGTCATATGTAATCGTTGAATATTGATTAGTCTTTATGAATTGATCAAGTGATTGCGATTTCATATGTAAATATTTTTTTATTTCTGAGAACAAAGTTATATTTGTACTTACTTTTATACAAGTACTTACCCTAAAGTATGTATCATGGCAGAAATTAAAGAAAGTTCAACCATCCAGGAAAACAAAAGAAATATACTGGATCAATGTCCCGTAATGTACGTTATGGAAAAGATTGGTGGTTTTTGGAAACCTATTATTCTATTTCAGTTGTCAACAGGAGGAAAAAGATACAGTGAGCTAAAAAGAGCCATTCCCGAAGTAACAGAAAAAATGTTGATCCAGCATTTAAAACAATTGGAAGCTGATGGTTTAATCATTAGAACGGCGAAGCCTGTTGTTCCACCTCATGTAACGTATGAGCTAAGTGAAGCAGGCAATAAACTGGCTCCTGTGATCGATGCGATGGCAGATTGGGCTTTTCAGGATATGAAAGGAGAGCACAATTGGAAACCAGTGTAATTAAAACGTTAAGAGAAAATTAAAAGTATAGCAAAAAAGCCCCTCAATTGAGGGGCCTTTCTATTAAAAAATATCCGAAGAATTACAAAGATTGCATATCAATGACAAAACGATATTTAACATCGCTTTTCAACATTCTTTCATAAGCTTCGTTGATTTCGTTCATTTTGATTATTTCGATTTCAGAGACAATATTGTGTTTACCACAGAAATCAAGCATTTCCTGAGTTTCAGCAATTCCACCGATGACAGAACCTGCTACCGATTTTCTTCCCATGATCATTGGAACTGTATTTAAGATGGGTTCCAATCCACCTAAATAGCCAACAACAACTAATGTTCCACTGATATTTAGAGTGGCTACATAAGGATTCACATCGTGAACGTAAGGAACAGTATCGATGATCACATCAAATTTTCCTTTTACAGAATCCATTTCAGACTGTTCTGTAGAAATCACTACGTGATCTGCTCCTAATTGTTTTGCATCTTCAGATTTTCCAGGAGTTCTTGAAAATAGAGTTACTTCAGCTCCCAATCCTTTGGCTAATTTGATGGCCATGTGTCCTAATCCTCCCAATCCTACAACAGCCACTTTTGAGTTAGGTCCTACGTTCCAGTGTCTCAATGGAGACCAAGTTGTAATTCCAGCACAAAGAAGAGGAGCTACAGCGGCCAGATCTAAATTTTCAGGTACTTTTAATACGAAGTGATCATCTACCACTACTTTTTGAGAATAACCACCAAAAGTATGTCCTCCTAAATGTACATCTTTTCCATTGTAGGTTCCGGTAAATCCGTTTAGGCAATATTGTTCCAAATCTTGTTTACAGCTGTCACATGTTCCACAAGAATCAACTAAACAGCCAACTGCTGCTAGGTCTCCAACTTTAAATTTAGAAACATTACTTCCTGTTTTTGTGATTCTTCCGACAATTTCGTGTCCCGGAACAGCCGGGTAAATAGTTCCGCCCCAATCGTTTCTTGCAGTATGAAGATCAGAGTGACAAACCCCACAATATAGAATTTCAATTTCTACATCATTAGGAGTTATTTCTCTTCTTTCGATATTCATTTCTTTCAGGTCTGCCGTAGTAGACTCTGCTCCGTAAGCTTTTACAGTGAATGTGTTCATTTGATTTTTAATTTTAAGTTATGTTTTAGTTTATAAATTGTTATATTCTTCGTCGGTTACCGGTTCCATCCATTCCACAATACCGTTCTGAGTATTGGGATTCACAGCGATGTGGGTAAATTCACTATTGGGACTGGCACCATGCCAGTGAATGATGTTAGGAAGGATATTCATGACATCTCCGGGATTTAGAATTTGTATAGGCTTTCCTTTTTCCCGATAATAACCGGTTCCTGAAGTTACAATTAAAATTTGTCCGCCACCGTGAGAATGCCAGTTATTTCTACAGCCAGCTTCGAAGATTACATTTCCGATCTGGCAATTTAGTTCGTCTGTATTAGGCTTTAGAATTTGTATCCAGGCTGTTCCTCCCGAAAAATATTCGGAAGGTGCTTTTTTTCCTTTGGGAAAAATGTTTTTGTTTTCTGATGTTTCCATAACAATACAAAAGTCGATACTTTTAACCAAACGGGACTTATACAGATTACAGAAACATGTACCAATTTTACAGACCTTATAAAAAGTAGAATAGAAAGTGGTAATTTTGGATAAGATTAAAAGGGTATTTTATGGAAAATCAAGAGGTTCAGATAATTAGCAGTGTTTCGGATTATAATAAAATGATGAATCATGAGACCTTACATCCCTTGGTAAGTATTGTAGATTTTTCTAAATCAGATCCTATTTCCCAATACAGAAGGAGTTATGGTTTTTATACTGTGTTTCTAAAAGATGTTATGTGTGGAGATATGTATTATGGAAAGAATAATTATGATTATCAGGAGGGGACATTGGTTTTTATAGCCCCCGGACAAGTGTATGGGATCAATAATGATGGAACGTATACCCAGCCTGGAGGATATGCTCTGATATTTCATCCCGACTTAATAAAGGGAACCAATCTGGGTAAAAACATCAAAGATTATTCTTTCTTTTCATATGATGTTCATGAAGCTTTACACCTTTCTGAGAAGGAAAGGGAAATTGTTCTTGAATGTTTTAAAAATATCAAACTTGAATTAGAACAGTCTATCGATAAACATAGCAAATCTTTAATCGTTAATAATGTTGAATTATTTTTAAATTATTGTATGCGGTTTTATGATCGCCAGTTTATCACTAGAGATCATATTAACCAAGGTGTTATTGGTAAATTTGAAAATCTCCTGAATGAATACTTGAAATCTGATAAGCCTAAAAGCATTGGATTTCCAATGGTTAATTATTTTGCAGAACAACTTAATCTTTCGGCCAACTATTTCGGAGATTTAATTAAAAAAGAATTGGGTGTTTCAGCTCAGGAATTTATTCATAATAAACTGATCGATGTCGCTAAAGAGGAGATTTTTAATCCCGGCAAGTCAATCAGTGAGATTTCTTATGATCTGGGATTCAAATATCCACAACATTTTACGAGGTTGTTTAAGGCTAAGGTGGGAGTGTCTCCCAGTGAATATAAATCGTTGAATTAATCTTTTTTGACACTAATAGCACTAATTTTTTACACGAATTGTTATATTTATTATTTGTGAACATTTGTGCTAAAAAATCTGTGGCATTTGTGTTTAAGTAAATTAAAAGGATAGTCATTTTCTTTCAAATAAATTCGAGATTTAAAAAAAACTGCTTTAATTTTAATAAAGAAGTTTTTTTGAGATGAAATCACAGCAGCAGATCGGCACTTATGTCTTTCAAACTCCTTTCGGAAGAATAATAGCACTTAGAGAAAATGGCGTTATCAGGGCCAGAAGTATCCGTTATGCCCGTTCCGAAAGATTTAAAAAGCCTGTTCCTATTCAGCCATCAACTACTGAAATTATTTTCCCGGATCAAACACCTGTTTGTCCACAAAGCATTAGCCCTCTTATTGAAAAAATGATTGGACATACCAATCTTGACAACTTTGAAGTGGATGAATCTACACAATATCTTTCCGTTGTTCGTTCTGAAGGTGAAAAAAATAAACTCCCTGTTGTTGTTTGGATTCATGGAGGCTCCCACGAAATAGGCTGTGGAGATATTCCCACTTCAGATGCCAGTGAATGGGTGAAAGAACAGGATATTATCGTTGTTTCAGTTTCTTACCGGTTAGGAATGTTTGGTTTTTTAGGAGGGAATGAAGAAAGACCTGCAAACCTTGGTTTGTTTGATATCATTGAAGCATTAAAATGGATCAAAATGAATATCGAAAGCTTTGGTGGCGATGCAGAAAATATTACCCTTTTTGGACAGTCTTCCGGAGGTGATGTGATTGCCCATTTAATGATCTCAGACGGTATTGAAGGATTATTCCAACGGGTTATTATTCAAAGTGCACCATTAGGACTTCGTCATGGCAGGCAAAAAATGTCCGCTGAATTTCTCAGGAGAACAGACGGTATAAAAAATGAAGCTGATGTTTTAAAAATGATGTTAGCATACAAAAAAGAAGTTCCCTCTGTCATAAAATACGGTCTGAAAGCGGTAATGCCATTTGGCCTTCAATATGGGTTTCCACCTTTATGCAGAGAAGATGAAGCAGAAGAAAGATGGAATACCAGGGCAAATAAATTTGATGTTTTAATAGGATTAAATAATGATGAAACCGCTTTTTACCTTAAAGCATCTGAAGCATTAAATACCTATTTCGGTAAGGGTTTTGGGCAGAAACTCATCAATAAAACAGTTCATTTAACCACAGAAAAGATCTATGGGAAACCAGCAGAGCTTTTTGCTGAGAATTATGCGTCGGCGGGAGGTAATGTTTATTTATTCAGGATTTACTCGACGCTGGAAACGAATCATATCGGCGCAGTTCATAGCATTGACTTACCCTTATTATTTGGAAATGAAGGTGCATGGAAATCTGCAGGATTATTAAAAGATATTCCTTGGGAGTATATTCATGAAAACGGAAGAAAACTAAGAGCGTTATGGGCGGAGTTTGCTCGAAACGGGCATATTTCCGATGATTCGGAAAAACCGGAGATCTTAAAAATCCAAAGAATGTAGTTTAGATCTAAACACAAATAACACTAATGATTTCACGAATCACACCGATATTTATTTGGGAATACTGAGCTTTAAAAATCTAGGCCATTGCATTTGAATTAAAAAATGTCAGAAATGTAACCAATAGAATGAGACTTTTGATAGGTCTACAAAATCTATTTGTAAACATTTGTGCTAAAGATTTGTGTTCTTTGTGTTTAAAGAAGAAATCAAAATGTGTTTTTGGTAGCTTTAATTCTTTATTTAGTGATTTTTATTCAATAATACGTTTAATATTTTGTTATATTTGAGTAATCAAGTCTTAAATGTAATAAATATGAAAACAAAACTTTTTCAAAAACAGTTGAGCAGAACAGCTCTGAAAACAGTACTAGCTGGTGGTGAAGGCTGTACTAATGTATCCGCCAGAGGAGGTGAGGAATGTCTTTATCCTTATGTATGTGGATTATATGGATGTGAACTTTCCGGAAGTAGTGGTGGTTCCGGTGGAGGTACTGGTACAGGTGGCTCTGGTGGTGGTGGCGGAGGAACTGGTGGTGGCCTGGGTGGACCAGATCCTGAACAAACAACATAAACCAAAAAAGTAACTACTAATACCAAATTAAAAGATCATGAATACCAAATTTCAATGGAATGAACTGAGTAGAGATACACTAAAGAATCTACTGGCCGGATCTCCCGGAGAGCCTGCTTATTGTTTTTCAGGAGGTGGCCCCGGAGAGGGGGGCTGTGGCTCTGGTGAGATATGTGATAATGGACGATGTGTACCTTATAATCCTTCTACTGGTGGTGGTACAGGAGGTGGAGGTGGCACAGGGTCAACACATACCTGCTATTGTGGGACTTACAATTATGTGACTTCGGATCCTTGTCCGAATTTCTGTTTCAGCGATTAAACTTTACTTTATCAATCAAAAATATTTCAAAATGAAAAATAATACTTTACAACAGCGTCGTGTTCGACAGCTCGACAGACAGGAACTTAAAACTATAAAAGCAGGAGACATTACCCGGGGTAAGGTTTGTTGTACTTCAAACGAAGACAATCAATGTTGCGAATGGGCTACGGACATATGGAACTGTAGATATATACAGTGTTAGGATCTACAAACTAATTAAAAGATTCCACTTTTAAGCATACATGACAGAAGGAATAACCTTTCCTGCCATGTATGCTCTTTTTTTGAAAATTTATTGAGGGATCCATACACTTACATTTCCTGCAGGAACCGGAAAATTTCCCCAACCTTTCTCATCAATGATTATTTTTTCGTCAAATCTGCCGAGTAAATCGTAAAAAGTTTGTCCAATATATTTTTCACCCATTTCCATGGGCTTATTGTAAGCCTCTTTATTACTTAGAACAATGGCACAGCCTGCATGCTCATCATTTCCTTCACGAATCCATCCCAGGCAATTGGAATCTTCAAAATAATCTTTTTGAATCCCATAGGCATACTCCTTTCGGGCTTTCAGTAATTCTTCAATTCCATCTACCTTATTCAGGAAAATTTCCTGATCATTCCCTTCCCTGTCTTTATCAACATAATGAGCACCATAGAGATCGGGGTAAAATACGCATGGATACCCATCTTCTCTTAATAGGATCAAAGCATATGCGATCGGTTTGAACCATTCTTCAACAGGAGCTTCAAGGTCCTGTAGTGGCTGAGTATCATGATTATCAACAAGACTTACCGAATGTAAAGGATCTGCCTGGGTCAAGGTCTCATCAAATATTTTTCTTAAATCATAAGAACCTCCTTCTTTAGACGCATTATGAAAATTATTTTGTAAAGAGCTGTCAAACAAACTCATACATCCTTCCGTGACGTCAATGTATTTTTGAAGTAGATGTAAGTATCCCGGCGCCCAATATTCTCCAACAGCAAAAATATTTTTCCCTGAGTTGGACCGGATCAGCGTAAGCCATTCTTTATAAAAATCAAAAGAAATATGTTTTAAAGCATCCAGTCTCACTCCATCAAAATCAGTTTGATCAAAATACCATTTTGCCCAGTTATTAAGTTCCTCACGAACAAAAGGATTACGATGTTCAATGTCATTATACATCAGATAATCATAATTTCCTTTTTCATCATCTATCATCTCTTCCCAGTCATTTCCATATTCAGACTGTATTTTAAAAATATGAGAATCCATTCCTTCCGCATAATCTACACCGCTGAAACAGGTAAAGTTCCATTCAAAATCAGAGTATTTTTTATGTCTTCCGGGAAAGGTAAATTTAGTATAAGACTCTATTTCAATAATATCAGAAATTACTTTTTCCCTATTGTTTTCATCCACTTTTACAGCTTTGAATTTTTCAAGCTCATCACCCCCTGCCTTATGTCCTAAAACAATATCAACAATAACCTGGATATTCTGTTTTTTTAAAGCCTGAATTGCTTTTATATAGTCGTCTTTTATACCATACTTGGTAGGAATTCCTCCCTTTTGATCAAATTCTCCGAGATCGAAAAGATCATAAGCGTCATATCCTGTAGAATACCCACCGCTAGTTCCTTTGTAAGCTGGTGGAAACCATACTGATGTAATTCCTAATTCTGCAAGATATTCGGATTGATTTTGAGCCTCCTTCCAAAGCATTTGATTTCCATCTGAGTACCAGTGAAAAAACTGAATCATTGTTGAATTCATACATTATAAGGTTTACTTACTACAATGTAGTGAAAATTTATAACTATTGATTTCCAAACTCTTCAAACGGGATTTTTAGTTGAACGGAGATTTGTTTTTTTTCTTCCGTATTAAGGTGGGAGAGGGATAATCCCAGTAAACGGACCGGCTTATCAAAAGGTCTAAGTTCCCATAGCTTTTGGGCTGTTTTGAAATATTCTTCATCGGAAATATAATATTCTTCTTTTGTCATACTTCTGGTAAAAAGCGAAAAGTCTTTATATTTTATCTTTAAAGTAAGTGCTCTTCCAAGAATATTATTCTTTTGTAATCTTTGATGTAATTCCTCGCTTAAACTTTTTAATTTTTCATTGATCTGCTGTTCATCATAAAGATCTTCAAAAAATGTACGTTCTACAGCTACACTTTTTTGAATTCGATGAGGTTTAACTTCAGAATTATGAATGCCACGGACTACATTATAATAGTAACTTCCTGATTTACCAAAAAGGCTGACAAGTTCCGGGAGTGTTTTCTTCTTTAGATCTTTTCCTTTAAAAATCCCCAAAGTAAACATCTTATTAGCAGTCACTTTTCCAACTCCATAAAATTTTTCTACAGGTAATTCTTCCAGGAAACTTTCGATCTTATCAGGATGTATTGTTTTCTGGCCATTAGGTTTATTAATATCAGA
Source organism: Chryseobacterium sp. ISL-6 (assembly GCF_018613715.1). Lineage (GTDB taxonomy): Bacteria > Bacteroidota > Bacteroidia > Flavobacteriales > Weeksellaceae > Chryseobacterium > Chryseobacterium paludis. Next base: position 180,747 of record NZ_JAGGPT010000005.1, read on the forward strand.
AGCTACTTTTGCTAAAAATTTGTTGACAGAAATTCCTGCTGAAGCCGTAAGGCCGGTTTGTTCAAATATTTTCTGACGGATCTCTCTTGCGATCTCATTAGCAGATTCTATATCTTTTTTATTTTCAGTAACATCCAGATAGGCTTCATCTAAAGATAAAGGTTCTACCAAATCTGTATATTCATGGAAGATTTCCCGGATCTTTTTTGAAACTTCCTTATATCGTGCGAAGTGTGGCGGAACGAAAATAAGATGGGGGCATTTTTCTTTTGCTATTTTACTAGGCATGGCAGAACGGACTCCGAATTTCCTTGCTTCATAACTTGCAGCTGAAACAACTCCGCGATGTTCACCGCCTACTGCGATGGGCTTCCCCCGAAGTGCAGGATTATCATGCTGTTCTACAGAAGCATAAAATGCATCCATATCAACATGAATAATTTTGCGGATGGGAAAAGAAAAATCCATATACAAAGATATGGATTCATTTATTTCTATTTTTCAGTGAATTAAGATTCTTTTTTTAATCTCATCGTAAGAAGCAGGGGTTCGAAACCGGCCTTTTCATAAGCTTTTACTGCCGATTCATTTTTATCATATACATCTAACCTTATTTCATACATTCCTTTCTCTTTTGACCATTCAATCAATTTATCAACAATAGATTGATTGATTCCCTGGCCTCTATATTCGGGTTTTACAAACATAAAACCGAGGTAGGCATATTTTTTAAAATTGCTGTAATCTTTTTGTGTTTCCTTGATCAAGGCATATCCTGAGGCAACAATTTCGTTGTTTTTTTCAACCACAACTAATAAAGCATTTTCTGAACTAATCAAAAAATTTAAATCGTAATAATGAATTTCACCATCAATTAAAGTTTTATCAAAAGGTCTTTCAGAATCAACAATACCTTGTTCAAATTCTAAAAGAACTTTTAAATCTTCTTTCGTAGCTTCTCTTATAGTCATAACAGTATATTATTCTATTGTAAAAGCTTATTTATGGTAGTTTGAATTTCAGGATCTTCCGGTGTGATCGCATAGTATTTTGCAATTGCAGATTTTTGGTCAATCACCATATATCTTGGGATCCAGTTGAGGTCAATATAGTTATTGAAATCATTTTTCCATCCCGTTGCAAACCAGTAATTATCTTTATCCTTCATATCAAATCTTTCAAGGCTTTTATCAAAACCCTCTTTAGATCTTTCTAATGAAAGAAATACAAAATCTATATTCGGATTGTTTTTCTCCAATTCCTGAGCTTTTGGTAGTGCCTTCAGGCAATCTCTGCACCATCCGGCCCAGAAATCAATCACAACAACTTTCCCTTTATGCTGATCAAGAATATCTTGTATCGTAATATTTTTTCCGTCTTCATTTTCAAGCTTTTGTTGTAAAGCTTCTTTAGAAAAACTGGTTTTCAGAACTTTTGGAGTTTGCTGTGCATAAGAAAGTCCAAAACTTCCTAACATAAAAAATAAGAATAGCTTTTTCATTTTCAATTTCATTTTTTTTACAAATCTAAACAATGAAACGAAGTTATGAATTGCTTTCTGTATTAATTAGAAAAAATTTAAGAAATTTGAAAATTCAATAAAAGAATTATTGAAAGTTTTTAACCAAGCCTTTTACAACCGTAATTACATTAGGCATTGCTTTGTTGGCTGCATTCAGAACTTCTTCATGTGATACAGCGAAAGCAACATCCGGGCCTCCAAGATCGGTAATAATAGAAACACAAAAGACATTCATATCCATATGTTTGGCAACGATAACTTCAGGAACGGTGCTCATTCCAACCATGTCACCACCTATCGCTTTTATCATTCCATATTCTGCAGGCGTTTCAAAAGTTGGACCTTGCAGACCTACATAAACTCCCTGATGAATTTTAATATTATGTTCAGAAGCTGCCTTTTCTGCTACAGCGATCATTTTTTTATTGTAAGGCTCGCTCATATCAACAAAGCGAGGTCCGAATTCATCAATGTTTTTGCCTCTAAGAGGATGCTCAGGCATCATATTGATATGGTCTTTTAAAAATACAATATCTGCTACATTATAATTGGGATTTACTCCTCCTGCAGCATTAGAAAGAAGAAGGTTTTTGATTCCTAATAGATGAAAAACACGGATAGGAAATACAACAGTTTCCATAGAATAGCCTTCATAATAATGAAAACGACCACTCATCATCAAAACTTTTTTACCTTCTAAAATTCCATAAATTAATTGACCTTCATGACCAGCCACGGTAGTTTGAGGAAAGTTGGGAATGTCTTTATATTCTAATATATGAATAGGTTCAACTTCATCCTGTAGTTTTCCTAATCCCGATCCTAAAACAATAGCAAATTCAGGGGTATCCCGAATAATATTTTTAATGAAATTAACGGTTTCCGTGATTTTTTCTAACATAATCTAAGATGATTTGGTTAAACTCTTCCTTTTTATCAATGATCACATTGATAGGCCAGTAGTAAACAATATCTCTAAGATAGTCAAAGCTTTTTAAACGGACATAATCTTTTTCCGTTGTAAGGATTAATTTGTATTCACCTAATTTTTTATATTCAGCAACAATTTTTTTGATATCGTCGTCAGAAAAATTATGATGATCCCTGAATTTTAAATGTTTTACTCTATTGGAAAATTTAGCCAAATGTTCTAATAGAGGTTTTGGATTTGCAATTCCTGTAATGAAAAGAATATCATAATAATTAAGGTTGTTGTCAGGAAGCATTTTTTCTTTCCCATATACATTTTCGTCATATCCTATAGATGAAAAGAATACTTTCTGATAACGATCAGGTCTTATTCTCGAAATGTAATACTGTTTGGTTTCCTCAGTCAATTCGTCAGGACATTTACTGACCATAATGATATCTGCTCTTTTTACTCCGCCTCTCGATTCTCTTAAGTCTCCTGCAGGAAGAAGATGATCTTTAAAATAAGGATCATTAAAATCGGTCATCAAAATATTGAAACCAGCTTTGATCGCTCTGTGCTGCAGTGCATCATCAAGCACCAAAACATCGAGATCCATATCCTCAATCACTTTTTTAGCACCAGGAACTCTTTCTTCAGAAACGGCAATTACAAACCGGTTCTTAAAACGTTCGAATAACTGCATAGCTTCATCACCAACCATTTTATAGTTGCTGTCATAATTCGTTATTTCATAACCTTTTGTAAGTCTGCCATAGCCGCGTGAAAGAACACCGGTTCTATAATGTTTAGATAGATATTGGGCAAGGTACATCACCATTGGTGATTTTCCACTTCCGCCAACAGACAAGTTACCGACATTGATGATCGGTGTTTTGAATTTCGTAGATTTAAAGATCCCCAGATCATACATTGTGTTTCGGATACCCGTTACCAAATGATAACCTACAGAGAAGGGATAAAGGTACCATCTTTTCATACGATTGCAAAAATAGTAATTTTCAAGAGGATTTTGTTTAATATTCTCAATGACTTTTCAACAAATATTTAATAAAATTAAAGTATTTTTGTGGAGTTATTCTATTACATTGAGGTACTTTATAGAGTTTTCTTACAACGGGAAAAATTATTTCGGTTATCAGATCCAGCCGGATGCTAATTCTGTACAGGAAGAATTAGAAAAAGCACTTTCCACAATTTTAAGGGAAGAAATTAAAATGACGGGTGCCGGAAGAACGGATACTGGTGTTCACGCTAAAAAAATGTTTGCTCATTTTGATACTGAAGAAGTTTTAAATGATCAGCTTTCCCATAAACTAAACAGCTTTCTTCCACCAGATATTTCCATTAAAAGAATTTTTCCGGTAAAAGATGATTTCCATGCGCGATTTGATGCTACTTATAGAACTTATGAGTATTATATTTCTTTGGAAAAAAATCCTTTTACAATAGATTCTGCATGGCAGATGTGGAGAAGATCTTTAAATGTGGAGGCGATGAATGAAGCTTGTAAAATTTTATTTGAATACGAAGATTTTACAAGTTTTGCTAAATTGAAAACAGATAATAAAACCAATATCTGCAAAATGTATAAAGCAGAATGGGAGCAAAACGGGAATGAATTAAAGTTTACTGTTTCTGCCAATCGTTTTCTCAGAAATATGGTACGGGCAATTGTTGGAACAATGGTAGAGATTGGTGCCGGAAAAATAAAACCCGAAGATTTAAGAAAAGTTATTGAAGATAAAAACCGTAATTCTGCTGGAACTTCTGCTCCGGCTCAGGGTCTCTTTCTTGTTGATGTAGGCTACGAATTTTAAAATAAAACTAAAAAATAATAACTATGATGTCAATTTTTATTCTGATAGGAGCCTATAGATATTACGCGGGGCTGGCCGAGAAATTTGGAAAAACAAAATGGCATTTTGGGCTTTTGGCGATTGGTATCTACTTGGGATTTCAGGTAGTGTTTCTTTTATGCTACGGCGTTTATACTGCGATTACGAATCCCGGTTCTCTGGAAGATAATAACTATAGTGGTTTTACACTGGTTAATGTTATAAGCTGGATATTTGCTATAGTTGCGGTCTGGGGTATTTATCAACTTCTTGAAAAAAAGTTTAAGAAAGAAGTTATGAAGAAACCTAGTTTAGAGATTGAAGAAATAGGCATTAAAGAAAATATATAAATACTTATCTGTCATTGTATTTATCCATCGTATGTGTGATGGATATTTGGGTTGAAAATGACGAATATGTAATGACAGGATATTCATATTTTAAATAATAGGTATCAGAAATTTTCTATTACTATTTGAATAAGTTGTTCCCGCTTTCAAATTATAAAGTGTTATTTTTGCAAAGAATTTAATTGAATTCTTTCTTCAATTTGTACAATGAAAAAACAAGATACCTGGGGAATTATTAAAAGGCTCTTCTTTATCGGAATGAAATTTCGTTCTTGGTTTATCCTTACCCTAATAATTTCTATTATACTATCAATAGTTTCTACTTACAGACCTTATCTTACAATGCAGGTTGTAGATAACGATATCACGAAACTGCAGGATAAAGCTTTAATGATGAAGCATATCTACATTTTAGTGGGATTGGTTTTTGCTGAAACTGTTTTAAATTTCTTTTTGGTGTATTTCTCCAACTATATTTCTCAGAATGTAATCAGGGATATAAGAGAAAGGCTGTATGCTAAACTTATCTATTTCAGGACATCATTTTTTGATAAAACTCCAATTGGGCAATTGGTAACACGTGCTGTTGGTGATGTTGAAACCATTGCTACTGTATATACAGATGGTTTCCTGATGGTTTTTGGAGATATACTGAGAATTGTGTTTGTATTGGTGATGATGTTCAGTACCAATGTTCATTTGAGTTATATTACCCTTGCAATTCTCCCTTTAATGGTGTTGATCACGAGATTCTTTCAAAAGAGACTGAAGAAAGCTTTTGGAGATGAAAGAACATGGACAGCGAACCAAAACTCTTTTGTTCAGGAAAGATTAGCAGGGATGCCCATTATTCAGGTTTTCAACAGGCAGCAAGCAGAATTCAAAAAATTTGATGATATCAATATTACGCTGAAAGGCGCTTTATTGAAAACTGTTTTCATTTTCTCATTATTCTTTCCTGTAGTAGAACTTATTTCTTCATTATTTATCGGATTCATTCTTTTTTATGGTGGATACATTACAATTAGTGCAGGGGTAGTTATTGCGTTTATTCAATATATCTCAATGTTGATTCGTCCGTTGCGACAAATAGCGGATCGTTTTAATAATATTCAACGTGGAATTGTTGGAGCAGAAAGGGTTTTGGGGGTAATGGATGAAGATTATGCAATGCCTAATCATGGTACCATTAAGAAAGATCATTTTGATGGTAAAATCGAGTTTAAAGATGTTCGTTTTGCCTATGATGAGAAACAGGAAGTTTTAAAAGGAATAAATTTTAAAGTAAATCCTGGAGAAACTGTAGCGATTGTGGGAGCTACTGGAGCTGGAAAATCTACGATCATCAGTTTGATCACAAGACTATATGATATTAATTCCGGGGAAATTTTTATTGATGATGTGGAACTTAAAGATTATGAGCTATATAATCTAAGAAGTCATATAGGGGTGGTATTGCAGGATGTTTTCTTATTCCACGGAAGTATCTTTGAAAACCTTGCATTCGGAGATGATTCTGTTACATTAGAAAAAATAAAAGCAGGTGCTAAAGAGATTGAAGTAGATGAATTTATTCAGCAGCTTCCGGGTGGATATGATTATGTAGTAAGTGAAAGAGGTTCATCGATATCTTTAGGTCAGAGACAGTTGTTGTCTTTCTTAAGGGCTTATTTATCAGATCCCAAAATTCTTATCCTTGATGAAGCTACATCTTCTATTGACCATGAAAGTGAGAAGCTGATTCAAAGGGCAACCGAAAAAATTACCAAAAACAGAACTTCTATTATCATTGCCCACAGGCTTTCAACAATTGAGAAAGCAGATAAGATCATTGTCATGGAGCATGGTAAAATTGTTGAGGAGGGAAAACATATGGAATTGCTTAATAAAAATGGATATTATTCTACTTTGTATAAAGCTCAGCTGAGACATGAGGTTGAAATGGAAGCAGAGAGTGAAGCTTCAAAATAAAATAAATAGAATTTAATAGATATAAAAAGAGAGCTGAAAACCAGCTCTCTTTTTTTGTGTTTTTAGAATCTTAATTTTTGGGTGATCACTTTTCCATTTTCCAGTGTTGCACGTACTATAACGACAACATTTTTAGCATTAATTGGAACCGTTACTTCAGTTGATCTGATGTTGGTTTGGTTGATCAGCATTCTTCCTGAAGAATCATAGATGGTGAGTGAAACAATTTTTATATCACTGTTTATTTGGACTGTATTTTCTATCTGGGAAATAGTTGTCCTGTTTTCAATCATATTATTTTTAGTGGATAAAGTTCGGGGCTGAATAATAACTGAATAATCTTCCACTTGTCCATATTTTGGGGTATAACATGAAGTCACCGCAGTACCATTATATTCACCGATCACACGCATTCTTAAAGCTTTATTAACGACAGCGTTCGATGGTGGAGTAACAGCTGCGGTCGCAGTAGTTCCACTTGCTATATTACTCTGGTTAAGAACCAATTCTGTTGTTTCATTGAACTGGCCATCATTATTATAATCGATGTATGCTTTAATTATATGTGGGTTATTTGCTCCGGGAGCAATCGTGAGGGTTGTTGGAGAGCCTGAAGGTATGGATGTTTTTGATGCGCCTAAGCAATAATTTCCTGTGAAATTTTCATAGAAATTGTTAGATACGGCCTTAAAATTGGTTGAATAATTATTAATGCTTCCAAACTTAACGGATGTAATTCCGATATTGAAATTTCCTGGATTGGTAATGGTTGTCGGTATACAAGCTGTTGTTAAAGATACCGTGTTGTTAGGAGGAGTTGCATTACCTACAGGAGAATTTATAAGTGATTGTCTGTATTGTAAAAGCTGTGCTGTTGCCCTGTCAGATTGGCCGTTGGTAAATAAATCCCTGAAACAGAAAGTATAAGACATTACATTTCTTTCACCTCCTGCATAGGTTAGACTTGTACAAGGATTGATCTGCCCTGTCTGACACGTAAAAGGAACAGAAGAATGATAGAGGCTCTTCATAGGTTCTGTATCACATACCAGGTCTCCCTGTAATGTACAATCTGTATTGGTGGGACATGCGCCAGTGGAGTCATTAAAGCCTTCATGAGTGTGGCGAAGTCCTAGGGCGTGTCCAAATTCATGTGCCAATGTTTGGGCATTAACAGCAGATGCACTGGTGGACATAAATGCATAATCATTGCTTCCGCCAGGATAATAGGCAAAACCATTAAGAGTTCCAGAGTTGGATGCTAATTTTTTAACGACGTAGATATTGTAATATTTGCTGGTATCCCACATTCCCATGGCTGTAATTTCAGATGCAGTTACGGCATTGGTGGTATTGTCATTATTTACGCCGCCACTTACATACTTAGGGAGATTTGATGCGTTGATCCTGTTGATTCCATTCGTTGTTGCACAACTGGGGCTGATTTTAGCAAAAACAAACTTTACAGGCAATATAGCACTGGAAGGTGACATACCGCTGGAGGAATTTCCTGCGAAAACACCGTTCGTGTAATTTACCCAAGCAATAATATCAGCATCGGATTTGTTGTTTACCGTACCTATAGCACTTCCGTCGCCTACGACATGAACTACGATAGGAATTTCATAGACTTGATTTTTGTCGATAGTTGATGCTAGTTTTCCACTTTTGATCAGTTTTGATAATTCTAAATTAAAAGCATCGTCTCTGGCTTTTTCTTCCGGAAATCTCTGATAATGTTTTCGCATTAATTCATCGGTTCCGCATTCTACTAACTCGGTTTTCTGTGCATAAAAAGTAGTGCACGAGAAACCAAGAATAACAGAGAATAATAGTTTTTTCATAATATATTTGTTAATGGTGTTAATAAAATATTATTAAAATTAAACAAAAATATCAATACTATGGGAAATAATTTAAAAGCCCTCTGAAGTGCCTAAGAGGTGATATTAGGAAGATATTGCATATTCAATAATGGCTTCAGAATGAATTTTTGTAGTGTCAAAAACAGGGATTGAAAAATCATTTTGGTTAAGAAGTAAAGGAATTTCTGTACAGCCTAAAATAATTCCTTCGGCACCTCTTTTAATCAGATCCTGGATGATCTCCAGATATTTTTCTTTAGTATGATGGTTTACAATTCCTCTTCCCAATTCTTCCTTTACGGTATGTTGAATATAGTCTCGCACTTCTTGTGTTTCAGGGGTCAGTACCTGTATTCCAAAGCTTTCTAATTTAGTGCTGTAAAAATCCATTTCCATCGTGAATTTGGTGCCTAAAAGTCCTATGGTTTTCAAGCCAGCCTTATTAATAGATTTTGCAGTTTCAGAGATGATGTTTATGAATGGCAATTGAATCTGTTCTTCTAATTTATCAGCAAATAAATGGGCTGTATTAGCACATAAAACAATTGCTTCAGCACCGCTTTTCTTTAGGCTTTCGCAGGCATTAAGCAGAAGTTCATAAGAATTTTCCCAGGTTTTTTCCTGGATATCCCCAAAGTTCAATGAGTAAATGATGCATTCGGCAAAGTTTAATCCACCCAACTTATTATTGATTCCCTCATTAATGAATGTATAATAATCTAAGGTGGATACCCAACTGATTCCGCCTACCAATCCGATCTTCTTTAATTTCATTTTTTAATTGCTAAGGTGAAAATTAGAATTTAAAACCAATACTGAAATAAGCCCTCCAGAAATTAAGAGCATCATTTCTTGATATATTGAAGTTAATAGGTCCTAAAATAGATTCATAACCAAGATTTAGTCCATAACCAATTAGCTTGGCATTACTTTTAAAAGGAGAAAGCTCATCACTAATCGCTGCATAATGAAAAGAAGGGGTAAGATATAACTTATGGTAAAATCTATATTGAACTTCTAGTCCAACTTTCGCAACAGAATTTATGGGAACCTCTTTTTGTCTGAAACCATTAAATTCAGGACTCATACCATCAAAATTAAATTCACTTCCACCAAGGTTAAATTTCTGGTTCAGAAATAGGTAAGGCATACCTTCTGAAGATCCTAAAGTCTGAGGTGAAAAATTGGTTCCTAAAAAAGCACTTGCCTTTACAGATACCTTTTTATTGATGGGAATGATATAATTCTCATTAAGGGTTAAAGTAATAAGATTCTTCGGTTTATAATATCCATCAGTTCCCGGGTTTAAATATTCATATAATTGCGGCTGTATTTCCTTTAGATCGTATAAATCGTGCTGATCTCCGAAATAGTATTTTGTAATAAACTGTAAATTATTTCCTGAGGTTGGATAATACCTTGTATTAAAACTGTTTTGATTAAATTTAAAGAATAGATCGAGGTTGGTGTGATAGTAGACTTTTTTGCTGTATAAATCGGTAAAGGTCTGACTAATTCTGTCGACAGATCTGTTCAGCTTTTCTGCATTGAACTCTAATCCAAATGAAGCCATTGTATTTGGATGGATAGAATAATTTATGGCTGTATTAGCCTTGATGTTTCTATAAATATAATTTGGAAAAAACAAATTATTCTCTGCGTCATTGTTATCAGAAAATCTTAGCAGGAGATCATTACTTTTTAAAAATGAAATATTCCCTTCCATACTTACCCACCAGTGATAATCAGTATCCAGAAACTTCTGAAACTGTAAGCGTGCTTTAAAACGTTCTGAAATATCAACAGTAGCCAATGCTCGAAATTTTCCTTCCGCATAATCACGGTAAGTGTAATTTAATATAATCCCTACAGATTGTTCATTATCGTAATGAAGGGCTAATTTTAGGTTGCTGGGAGCCGATCTTTTTACGAAAATATTCATAATTAATCCATTTTCAGAATCGGTGTAGGTATAATAAACCCTATCATACTGTCGCACTCCAAAAACTCTGTCAATTGCTGCATTAATTGTTTTTGCATCATAATATATGCCTTCCTTTAATCCCATCAGGCTTTTTATTGCTTCAATTTCTGATAGATTAGTGATTGGTGTACCATTGTCTTCACTATATGTAAATTGTATAGTTGGCTTTTTTACCTCTTCGATAAGCTGATGATCATAAATAATTCCCAGTCTTCGCTGTTCATTGGCAAGGGCTATAAATTCAGGAAGATGTCTTTTAGCTTCCTGTTCACCTATTTTAATGATCTCTTTATATTTTCTGAAATCCTTGGTGGTATAATCATTAAGCGGTGTTACAAAATCGACGAGGATATCAGAGGTTTTCTTTTGTTCATTGAAGTCCTGAACAGAATGAAATGCGTGAGTCTGATAGATCATTTTCATTGGGTTCTTGATTTCTTCTTTTGTGAAAAGCCTGAATCCCGTGTAACCACCGATAATATAATCAGCGCCCATATCTTTTACTTCCTTTACGGGAAAATTTCTATCAAGTCCTCCATCTACAAGAAGTTTTCCATCAATATAAACGGGCGCAAAAGCTGCGGGTATAGCCAATGTAGAACGTATAGCCAATGCGAGAGACCCTTTTTTCTGCATAACCAATCCTCCATTTACAATGTCCGATGAGGTAAGCTCTACAGGAATACGTAGTTTGCTGAAGTCATTGATATGTTTTGCAGGAAAGGTAAGCGTATTAAGTACTTCACTCATGTACTGACCTTCTATATAAGAACTTGGCAAAGAAGGGCGCCCATCATTAACGGGAAATTCAAGGATATATTTATTGTACTCATCTTTTTCACTTATATTGACCTGGTTATATGGAATTTTATTACTTAGAATCCTTTTCCAGTTCATGCCATACACCATTTTTTTTAACTGATCTCCATTGTATCCCATTGCATAAAGCCCACCAAGAATTCCACCCATACTGGTTCCGGTAATATAATCTACTTTTATACCGAGTGAATCTATCGTTTTTAATATTCCTAGATGTGCAAATCCCTTGGCGCCACCCCCACTGAGTGCTAATCCGAATTTTGTATCTTTTGTAATAGGTGTTGGGGCTTTTATCGAATCCTGAGCAGAAAACAAAGAAAATACAGATAAAAAAAAGACAAGAAGAAAATTTTTCATTTTGATTATATTACTTGAAAAATAGCGAGAACGAGAAACATTATAACGAAATGTGTCCTGCTATCGTTTTTTAAAACTACAGAATGTGAAATTTTGAATCGTATTGAAAGGAGTAGTATGATCTATTGAAGTACATTCTATTTTTTCAAAATGAGTTTCAAATTGTCCTGTCATAGATTCTTCATCATATTGCTTAATTTCCAATCCACTGCATTTTGTCGGTCCATTTTTTGAAAAAGTACCCAATATTAAAAATCCTTTTACATTTTTTTCTGTAATGCTGAGGTATTTCAAAATTTGTTCTTGTTCCGTTAAAAAATGAAAAGTAGCTCTGTCATGCCAAATGTCATAGTGATGATCTGGCTTGAATTCTGTTATATCTGTCGCAATAAATGTTACTTTTTTTGCTCTGTCTCCCAATCTAATTTTTACTTTTTCCAATGCTTTTTCAGAAATGTCAAGTAAAGTAATATCCTGATATCCCTCATCAAGTAAACAGTCAATAAGGTTACTGTCGCCACCGCCAATGTCAATTATTCTAGCATCTTTTCCAAGTCCAAAAGAAGCAATAAAGTTGAGTGAAGTTTCAGGTCTTTCCTGCGTCCAGCTTACTTGATCAGGGTTTTTAGTTTCATATACTGTGTCCCAGTGATTTTTATTCGTTGGCGAGCCCATAAGTAATGATGTTTTTAGCAGGGACTAAATTACAAAAGACATCATGAAAGAAAATATTTTAATCAAACTATTTTTAGTCTTTTAGTTGTTTGTTGATATCTTCAAATTTTTTAATTAATTCGTTAAGTTGGGTCTGTTGTTTTTTTATAGTCTTTGGTCTTACATAAAACCAGTTAAATCCTATCCAGATCAAGGTAACCCCATAAGCGAAAACAGCCATGAAAATAGTCATTCGTGAAGCATATTCATACATATATAAGCATATTCCGGTCGATAACATGATGAAATACAGATTCATCATCGTTGTTTGCATAAATCCCTGTTTGCTTTTCAGTACATAAAGACTTTGCAAATATTCGCTGTTCGTTTGCGTGCTGTCAGTTACATAGAAAAGTGAAAATAGTTTATTATAAGCAAATAGATAAATAGCCATAGCCAAAATAATAAGAACAATTCCAATTTTTGTAGTGATCATCTGGGGTTGATAATGATACCAGATCAAGCCAATACCGACACTTGTCAACAGTAATAAAATGTTTGTAATGATCAATTTCCGCAAACTTTTATTTTTAAACTGTTTTAATTTTCGTAGCAAATCTTCAAAATTGGGCTCACTGACCTTTTGTTTTTGCCAGATGTTTTTAAAATCTATATTAGTGGGTTCCATGTTCCTTAAACTTTTGAGTTAATTTTTCTTTTATCCTATGAATTTTTACTCTTACATTGGATTCTGAAAGTCCAACGATATTAGCTATTTCCGCCTGTTTTAAGTCTTCTAATTCCAAAGAAATGATGATACGGTCTGTTTCCGGAAGCTCTGAAATAAATTGATAAAGAAGCTGTATTTCGGTTTCCAAAGACTCTTGTTTTTTCTCCTCCAGATTGATGGGCAGATCACCTTTTGTAAACCGCTTTTCTTTTTCAATCTGTCGCAGACAATTGTTTGAAGCTATCCTGAATATCCAGGTTCCAATACTGGATTCATTTCTAAATTTTGGAAGTTGCTGCCAGACGATGATAAATGTTTCCTGAGCCAGATCCTGGGCAGAATCAGAATCGTTCACATATCCCATGCATAGGCGGAATATTTTTTGCCAATACAGCTGATAAATCTCTTCAAATGCCATTACTTTGGTAATAAGAAATTATTCAATTGGGTGAAATACCATTCTTTATCATCGTACATAATAAAGTGTAATCCTTTTGTAGAGTATAGTAAATTAGCATTTTTCATATTTTTATATTGATCTTCCATGGCTGGCTTAAAATTAGCAAAATAAGATTCTAATAAAATAAGGGAAGGACACTGAATGGTTTTTATTTTTTCCCTTAGGTCTGTATTTGAAAAGTCACAATACATTTTAGCAAAAGTTTCTCGGTCTGATCGATCGCTCCAACCAATAACAGTCTCCTGCATGGTAGTATCTGCCAAAAGCTGTGGAATGGATTTTACCTGCATTTGGTGAAACTGTTCATCTGTCATAGCAGTCATTTTACTGATCATTGGGGAACAATCATTATTTTCTTTAGATGTAAAAGAAGGGTTCATTAATGCTGATAAGCAGGGTAGAGCATCCACCACTACTATTTTGCCGATTAATGTTGGATAGTCGGCAGCAAGAGCCAATGCCAGACCGCCACCCATACTGTGGCCAATGATAATGGGTTTATCGATCTTATTATCTGCAATATATTCTGCAATTTTACTTTCCCAGTTTTTAAAAGTAGCGTCAGACTGTGGTTTTACTCCTGCGAATCCTGCCATTGTTAATGTATAACATGTAAAGTTCTTTTCGAATTTTGCTGTTGTTTCTTTCCATACATCACCTGAAGAAGCAAAACCTGGAATGAAAATTAATGATTGTTTCCCCTGTCCTGTTTTTTTTACCTCAAATGGAAATGATTTTATCTGTCCAAATACATTAGCACATAATGCTAGAAATAATAATATCACGGCTAAGAAAGTTAGTTTTTTCATTTTTTTCTAATTTTTAATGGTTAATTTATCTTTTAGATACGACACCTTTTAAAATGTTACAAAATTTTTAAATTAATTTAAAATATTATGTGAAATGCTTGGAAATGCCCTTGGATTCTGGAAATTTTAAAATCACATTTAATGAAGTAAAGTCAAGTTTTGGTTGTTAGTCCTCATTTCCTGTAAGTTAACTTCGGTTTTTTTAAAAAATATTATGTAATCCCTATAATAATAGGTATAGTTTTTGCATCGTATAGGAATTAATAAAATTTTAGTGAAACCTAGTGTTTGTATTAGAAAATTCACTAAATTTAGTAAGAATTTATAATTGCCCCATGAAGATAGTGGGGGTGTTGTAAATAAAGTAGCCGTTTTTTTAATTAAATCCAAAAATATGATGAACAATATACAAGACGAATTTCAAGTTCTAAAAGACGAATTGAGAAAATTGAATATCGAAGTACAAAAAGTAGTAAAAGTAGGAAATGGAAGCATGGACTTTCATGAAGTATTTTATAAGTCTCCCAAATATGAGGAGGTGAAAACAATCTATGTGCAGCGTCACAATTTAGATGATCTTATCGTCAAATTCAGACAAGCTTATAGCTAAAATAAAAATAAAAGACGCGCCACAGAATTTCTGTGGCGCGTCTTATTAATGGGATATGTATTTAATCCTTATTTAATGTTGATGTTTCTTTGGTGTCTTTCATTCGGGCATATACGACCAATGAAAAGAATATACACGCTGTGATATACCAATAAAAGTAAGACTCCATATTAGATTGTTTAAGCCAAAGAGCAATATATTCTGCCGTTCCTCCAAAAATAGCGACTGTTAAAGCGTAAGGTAGACCAACGCCAAGTGCCCGTACTTCGGATGGGAAAAGTTCTGCCTTTACTACAGCATTAATCGAAGTATAACCACTTACTATAATTAAAGCGATCATAATTAAAAAGAATGCACCCCACATGGAAGTTGTTGTACTCAAGGCAGTAAGCAGGGGTACAGTACAAAGGGTTCCTAAAATTCCAAATCCTAAAAGCAATGGTCTTCTTCCAATCCTGTCTGATAAGCCACCAAAAACCGGTTGGAGGCATGCGAAAATAAATAAGGAGATAAAAGAGATCAGTGTAGATTGTTCTTTTGTGAGATGAACGGTATTCACAAGGAATTTCTGCATATAGGTAGTGTAGGTATAGAAAGCTAATGTTCCTCCTAAAGTTAACCCTACAACAGTAAGAAGAGCTTTGGGATGTTTAAGAAGCTCAGTAATAGTTCCTTTTTTCTTATCGCTTACTTCCTTTTTATTTTCAAAAGCTTCCGTTTCATGAAGGTTAGCCCGTAAATATAAAGCGATAATCGATAGGGCTGCTCCGATGATAAAAGGTATCCTCCAACCCCAATCTTCCAACTGTGCCTCCGTTAAAAGCAATTTTTGTAAAACCAACTGAATTCCCAGTGCAATCAGCTGACCACCAATAAGCGTTACATATTGAAAGCTTGAATAAAAGCCCCGTCTGTCTTCGGTGGCCATCTCACTGAGGTACGTTGCTGAAACTCCATATTCTCCACCTACACTTAACCCTTGCAATAATCTAGCAATTAAAAGTAAGATGGGTGCCAAAATACCTATGGTTTCATAGGTCGGGGTAAGGGCAATAAGCAAAGAACCAAATGACATCAGTAAAACGGAAAGGGTCATTGCTTTTTTTCTTCCGATCTTATCGGCAATACTTCCAAAAAGCCATCCTCCAATAGGACGCATTAGAAATCCTACTGCAAATATCCCTGCAGTATTCATCAGTTGAGCATTAAGATCCGAATCCGGGAAAAATGAATTGGAAAAATAAATGGCAAAGGCTGCATAGGCATACCAATCATACCATTCTACAAGATTTCCAATGGAACCACCAACGATGGCTTTGATCCTTTGGGCGGTTGTAATTTGAGTCGTATTCATAGGGGTAATATATTAAATTTTTTAAAGTATAATTTGCAAAGACAATAAGAATTCTCCTTTTCTGTCAAAAATTGTTTTCGATGTCAGATCATATAGTGGTCTGCTGCTGTATTGCGCAACTATTCTTGCATTCTGACCATATAAATAGAAATTGGCACCCACATCATAATAGCTTCCACTTTGGTTAAGCGCTTTCATATCTTTCAATGCATAGTTAAAGAAGGGCTGTACTTTCAGGATCTTACTGAATTTAGGAAGAACAAAACCCACTTGAGAAAACCAGATATTTCCTGTTCCCATCAAAACTCTGTTATTTCCTGCTCCTTCTAATGCCTTTTGTCCTGTAAATTGTGGATCTGGAGTACCTGGATTCAGAAGCCCGCTTACCCTTAAATAATTCGGACCATAGTTGTAATTATAATAAACAGAATATAAGGTTAATCCCATTTCCTTATTCTTATTTCCTAATGGAAGTTCTGAATAAACATCTGCGCCAAAAACATTGGCATCATGAGATTCAAAAACATTTTCTGAAGGTTGAGATTGAGTGGCATCCTTAGTGGTATAAAAGCCTGCTCCAAAGTTTAATATTTTTTTAGCTGCAAGATTATTTCCGGGAAGAAAAGAGGTTACGGTAGTTTCTTTATTAAAAAACTGATAAAATGCATATCCTGAATAAGACAATTTCCCACTTTGATTATTATCTACAGCAGGTCCTCCAATAGCAGGTTTTAAATTAGTTGCAAAAGGTTTGTTCACACTAAATCTATAATTTAATCTATCAAATTCTCCATGAACGAAAATACCAAATTGTCTTGAAAACTGATCGGCAATTTCTATAGCAGGAAAATTAAAAACCGGAATATCACCAGCCAGCATTTTCGTAGTACTTGCATTGGTTAATCTGCTGACACCATTCCATGAGTGAAGTCCTGCTCCCAGATACAAATTGTTTTTATTGGGCTTTCCAGTCTGAAAATCATTTCTCGGAATAATGGCCAATTCATTATAAGCATCGTGAAAAAAGAATGGGGCTTTTTTTCCGGCACCATTATTTCCAGTACCCGTTCCACCTCCCGAAATAAAAGACTGATTGTTGATTCCCATTTGTAAAAAGATAGAATAAAACGGTGTCAGTTGACTTTGAATCGTTAATCTCATTCTTCGGATTCCGGCATCATAGGTTTGTTCTTGAGGAACCCCATTCACTAAAGTTCCAGGGTTATTATCAATACTACGTAGCCAAATCTGACTCGAAATACCAAATTTCAGCCATTTGTCTCCTTTTGAATTCAGATTGATTTTAAGCTCGCCGATATCCAAAGGATCTTTTTCAGTCACAATTTCTTCAGGGTTCTTATCGACTTTAAGAGTATCCTGGCTATAGGTATATTGTATAGCAGCTAAACCTAAAATAATGAGAAGTTTTTTCATTGATGCTTTATTTGCACCTAAACAATAGATAAATTCTGAAGAATTTCTGAAGTTTTAATCAAAATTCAATATTTGTTGTTATGTTTTTGAAATTCAGTCGTTTATTTTGTGAAATTGACTTTTAATATGTGCTGATTGTTTTCAAAATGATAAGAGATTTCAGAATCATAAATCTCCAAAATCTTCTTCACGAGCGCTAGACCGATACCAATCGAGTTTTGATCTGGATTTCCACGCTTGAATCTTTTGAACAATTCTTCAGTAGGAATAGTAGGCGGATTTCCTGTATTTGAAATCTGAAAATAGCTTTCTGTAAGTGTTACAGCGATCTTTCCATTTTCAATATTGTGTCTTTTAGCATTATTGATGAGGTTATTGATAACGATGATGGCTAAGTTTTCATCAAAATTAAGATAAACTTCTTTCTGGATTTCTTTCGTCAGTGTAAGATTCTGAATTTCGAATAAGTCTTCAAAATAATAAAGCCTTTCAGTAAGCAGTTCTGAAAAATTAATATGATGTGAATCATTTTTTTCAAAATGCTCCAGCTTGGCTAAAAGAATAAGGGATTGATTAATGGAAGAAAGTCTATCCAGCTCATCATTCATTGAAGAAAGCGTAAGGAGTTGCTTTTCGGAAAGATCACTATCCATCAATAATTCTATCTTCCCTTTAATAGAGGCCAAAGGGGTTTGTAATTCATGAGAAGTATTTTCTGAAAGTTCCTCTAATAAGTGATAATCTTTTTTTGAACTCTCAGACATTTTAAGTAGAAAGGTATTTAATGATTTAAATTCTTCCGTCTGTGTTTTCATTAAGCTCATAGAACGATTGTCTTTCAGACTGAACTTTTTGATCTCATCTATAGCATGGTAAAAAGGTTCAAGAATTTTTTTAGAAACCAGAACTCCTACGATAATGGTCAGAATAATAAGAAAGACCATAATCCATGCAACAACCATAATGATGCTTATGAGGAAATGATTTTCTATGATGGTAATATATCGGACACTTGTTATTGCATATCTTTTTTGATGAATTACTGGATAGGTGATCACCGTAATTTTGTTGATATAAGATTGTACGCTCTTATTCCAGATGTATTTTTCTTCAATAATCTTTTCTTTGGTATTCTTATAATTTGCGGGAAGGATTTTAACCTGAGTCTGCCGATGGTGAGAATTAAGATAATCATAAGCAGAGTCTTGCTCCAGTTTTTTGGCGACATAAACATTCAGATCTTCAAGCTTTAGAATGGCAGAACGCATAGTAGCTCTTTCAAAGGCAAAATATAGAATTGTAAATCCCGTCGTAAGGACGAAAAATACCAAGATGGTAAATGCTCTTGCAAAACGAAAACTTAAATTCATTTGTCAATCCATTTATAACCCAATCCATAAACGGTCTGTAAATAATCTTTACCACCACCATCAATAATCTTTTTCCGAAGGTTCTTTAAATGCTGATATACAAAGTCTATATTATCAACACTATAGGTGTAATCTCCCCAAAGGTGGCTGGCAATGGCTTGCTTGGAAAGCATCCTGTTTTGGTTGTTGATGAAGTAGATCAGTAGATTCAGTTCTTTTTTTGTCAGATTCAGCAATTGGTCATTGACTCTACATTCCTTGGATTCCAGGTCGATTGTAAATTCATTGAAACTGAGAATACGATGGGCTTCCGGGGTTTTTCTTCTGAGAACGGCCTTTATTCGGGAATGTAATTCAGGTAGTGAGAATGGTTTTGTAATATAATCGTCAGCTCCATCATCCAAGCCTGTAAGTTTTGTATCTAAGGAGTTTTTTGCTGAAACAATGATAACACTTGATTCCGGCGCATCATTTTTAATATGTTTAAGAATTTCCAATCCATTTCCGTCGGGAAGCATAAGATCCAAAAGGATACAATCATACTCAAAAAGCTCAATTTTTTCTAAAGCTTCTTTTGCATTGGTAGCCACTTCACAGACGTAATCTTCTTTTTTAAGATAGTCTGTAATGTTGGTAGCCAGATCTTTATGGTCTTCGATGATAAGGATTTTCATGTGAAAATATTAATCAAAATACATTATTGCGGGCTTAAAGATATAAAAAAACCATTCTAAAAAATGAGAATGGTTTCTTAGGGGGTCATTTTCATATTGTTAGAACCGATATCCCAAAGATAGTCCACTTCTAAAACCAGCCCAAGGCCCATCCACTTTTATTCTAGCTCCGTTGGCATTGGTTTCAACGGTATATTTTACGAAAGGAATATCAAGGTTTTCGATCTCTTTTTTAAGCTGCTGCTGCATTTCAGGGGTAAGTAAAAAATCACTGCTAAGGCTAAAGTCACCTTTTCCACTGCCGTAGTGTGCTCCTGCAATCCAGAGATCTAAAACTAAATTCTGGCTTCGGGTGAGAAAAAACTGAACCCCAACCATCAATCCACCACTGTTACCGTTAGTACTTCCGGTTCCTTGCAATGGAATCTGATAAGTAACTCCATTAACAGGTTTAAAATCATAATAGAAATCAAAAGTATTGGAACTTACTTTAGAATATCTGTAATAAGGAGCAACATAAAAGCCTTTTCCGTAGCCTGCTCCGAGATAGAAACGAGGCTCTACGGTGAAATTGGTAGCCTTAACTCGCAGATTTTGGAAACGGTCTTCATCTTTGTCTTTTAGAAATGCATTAATGAAAGGAACTTTTCCTTCAGGCATTGTCCCAAATCCAACATTAATAGAAAACCATTGATTAATAGCTCTTTCATAAGATAAATTAATATTTCTGACGGCGTATGCAGTTACATTGGTTTTAATAATGTTCATTTTGTTCGACGGAGATTCACTGATTTCCTGGCCATAAACTTTCAAAATAAGGAAAGAAAAGAAGAGTAAAAGACCTTTTTTCATGACTTTAAATTTTCATTAAATATTAGGCGATGGTGTTCGTAAAAGTTGAAGCAAAAAACGGGCAAGAATTAATCAAAAAGCAAAATTGAGTAAAAATAAGCTCTTCATTTTAAGTTTTATAAGCTTTTAATAGAAGTTAGGATTCGATTACTATGTAATGAATTTCTGATCCTGCTTGTTCTATTTATATTATTCCAATTCTGATATGAAAAAGACCATAGGTGCTGTGTTTTTTCTTTGTGGGGTTTTTGTGTTTTCGCAAGAGGCCGTAACAAATGATACTATCGATAAAACGAAAACCGCCGAAATCCAGGAGGTAATTATTAAATCTCAGCGTAAAAAACAATTTGCCGATAAGGCTGTTTATACCTTTGATAAAGATGCTTTAGACAAAGCCCGCTATGCAAAAGATCTCCTGCAGACATTACCGGAGCTGCAACTCGACCCTATTGAAAATAAGCTTAAAAGCACCAAAGGTGGAACCTCTTTATTTCTCATCAATGGAATTGAGGCCACGGATATGCAGATCCGAAGTGTGGCACCAAGTGAAGTGGTAAAAGTAGAATACTATGATATTCCACCAGCAAGATGGGCAACAAGAGCAGATACGGTGATTAATATCATTACCCGGTCTAACGAGACGGGATATGTTTTTGGAGCCGATGCCAGAACAGCCTTGAATACCGGGTTTGTGAACGGATCAGCCTATGCCAATTTTACCAAAGGTAAAAATAACTTCGGGTTAGAATATTCTATTAATTTAAGAGATTATAATAATAGAAAAGTACATAGTATCTACGACTACCAGCTGGATAATACTCATTATCTTTCAGATGAAAATAAAAAAGATCATTTTGGATATACCGATCAAAATATTGCTTTGAGATACACCCGCATGGTTCCCGATAATTATTCATTTCAGGCAAAATTGAATATGGATATTCTTAATAGTTTCGTTAAAGGCAATGGAGAAAGTTCTTTTTCAAAAGATAATTTAATGGAGGATCATACGATGATGAAAAGAGGTTCTACAGATTATGTGACCCCAACGCTTGATCTTTATTTCTCCAAAAACCTGAGTAAAAAAGATGAATTAAGTGTGAATCTTGTAGGTTCCCACTTTACAACCGATACATCCGAATTTACAAAAGAATGGGTTACCAATACTGGGAATCCTGTTTTTGACAATGATATGAACCTTAACACTAAACAAACCGGTTTTGTTGGAGAAATTGCCCACACGCATGACTTTGAAGCAGGAAAACTTTCTTCAGGTTATCGTATTTCCAATACATCAATCTCGAATGATCTCCAAAACCTTGCAGGTTTCTCACAGTATAAGGTGAATTATTTAGAACAGTATTTTTATACAGAATTTTCAGGTAAGATTAAAAAATTCTCATATCGAATCGGAGCAGGGCTTACCAATATTCATAATAAAAGTGCCGAAACTACATTTGATGAGTGGTCTGTTACACCTAAAATCATTTTAGGATATCAGCTGAAAGGAAATCAGAGTCTGCGTTTGACCAGTAGTTATAAACCAAGAAGTCCATGGAGTGCTGCATTAAGTAGTAATGTCGTTCAGATGGCACCCAATATTGTGCAAAAAGGAAATCCATTTCTTAAATCACAGTTGACATGGGGAAATAACCTGATTTATTCATTAAATAATAAGCATTTTGATTTCAATGCCAATTTATTTTATTCGGATACGCGCCGTACCATTAATCAGTTTTATGTATTAGATGACACTTTTGGAGGTTATGCTCTTACCTATGAGAATGCAAAAAATTCGAAACAGTATGGGATACAGCTTACGGGTTCCTATAAACCTTTTGGAAACAACCTTCTCGTGATCAAAGCGATGATTGCTCCTTCATCAGAAACGGTAAGAACCAGCAAAGGAGCATTGATCAAAAACAATTATATAGCCAATAACCTGGAGCTGTCTTCAGAGTATAAGTCATTCTCAATACAGTATCAGTTGAATATTCCTGTTTATATGCTTAGTGGAGCGTTTCTTAATTCAAACGAAAACCAGAATCACATTTTTGTCAGTTATAAACATAAAGACTGGACATTTTCTACGGGAATGTACTGGATAGGAATGCCTTCGGAATATAAAACAAAAAGCCTTCCTGAAAGTTTGGTTAACTATTCAAAGGTTGGTCAGATCATGAACAATAAATCGATGTTTGTTCTGGGATTAAGCTATGATTTTTCTAGGGGTAAGAAAACGGATCTTGAGAAAAAACTGAATAATTCAACCGCTCCTGCAGCGACTTTCTAATGATCATTCTATTTACAATAAAAATCTCCCATGACAAAGTCGTGGGAGATTTTCTGTGCGTTAAATTATTCTGGTTTAGTTCTGGCTGATCATCATTTTACGATATGAATAAATATCCTCAATGGTCACCACACTCATTTCTCTTTTTGTCGCAAACTCTACAATTTCCGGAAGTCTGGCCATAGAACCATCTTCGTTAGTGAGTTCACAAAGTACAGCATCGTCACCAAGGTTAGCCATTTTTACTAAATCTACACTGCCTTCAGTGTGGCCTCTTCTTTCGAAAACACCATCTTTTTTAGCAATTAAAGGAAAGACATGCCCCGGACTTGCAATGTGATCTGCTAAAGCATTTTCTGCCACAGCAGTTCTGATCGTTGTCACACGGTCTTTTGCTGAAACGCCGGATTCAACACCTTCTTTAGCTTCAATAGAAATGGTAAATGCGGTTTGATTTTTACTGTTGTTGGCTTCCACCATCGGACGGAGATTTAGATGTTTGCTTTTCTCTTCAGAAATACACAAGCAAACGATGCCGCTGCATTCGCGGATCAAAAGTGCCATATCCTGTTCTGTAATGGTGGAGGCAGGAAAGATAATGTCGCCTTCATTTTCACGATTTTCATCGTCTACTAAAAGGATTCCTTTACCTTGTTGTAATTTTAAAAGTGCATTTTCTACACGTTCTCTGGAGGAAACTCCGAATTTTTCTAATAATTTTTCCATGTTATTTTACTTTAAAAAGTTAAAATACACTTCGGTACATGGAAATGAAATACAACACAATAAGTCCATAAGGTAGCCTTATTGATCGTTTCATTTTCTTCTCCCATCCAGACTTTAACTGTCGGTTTTGGAATTTCACCAAATCAGTCCTTTAATAAAAAAGGAGTCGCGGACTGTAACCGCCGGTAGGGAATTACACCCTGCCCCGAAGAAAACTTATACTAAGTTTTACTGTATGTTTGTTTAATTGTTCTTTAGTTCATTGATTTTTTATTTAACGCACAGACTGCTAATTTCGGGAAGTTTTTGAAATGGAGAAAATATTTTTCATGCTTTTTATCAATGTACCTTAAAGAATTTAGAATAGATTTAAAAATAAAAACCGCTCTAAGAATTGGAACGGTTTATTTGGTTTTATTGAAACGGACGTTTTTAAATCAGGTGCTTTATGATATCCTCAAGGATTATATTAAACTCATCCGGCTTTTCAAGCATAGGGTAGTGACCAACCCCTGCCATATTTATATAATCAAAATCTTTAAAATACTTTCTGTTCGACTCTGTATTGGTTGGTGATCCATCAGAATTAATAGCCCTTACAGGAATCTGAATTTGTTTTGCAACGTTTCTGAAGTCCCTTTTGTATAATGGTTTAAGAAGATTGATAGCCATCTCTGGCGTGTTTTGTAGAAACTCCGTTTGTAATCTATCCTTTACTGTACCTGGAGTCGATTCAACAAAAAGATATTGCGGAAGAATATTTTCAACTGCGTTCTTATAATCATTTCGATAGTGTACAAATAAAAATTCTTCGGCCATCTCCTCATTAAAGTATTCATCAAGATCTTTCAGTGTATCTACTAAAATAAGTGCTTTTACTGCAGGAATTTTCAAAGAAGCATCAAGAACATATGCACCCGACATCGAATGCCCTACAAGAATAATATCTTGTGAATCGATCTGATCGGCTACTGCTTTGATATCATCAGCATATTGTTCACTCGTCCAGTTTTGCCTTGATTTGTCTGACTTTCCGTGTCCGGCCAGGTCAATTTGTATGATATTGAATTGATTCTTCAAATAATCTACTTGAGTGATCCACCAATCCACATTGCCCAACCATCCATGGACAAAAATAATTGAAATATTTCCTTTACCTGATTCTCTGTAATGAATTTTCTGACCGTCCGAAGATGTTGCGTATTTTTCCATTGGTATAAGTAAAATGGTTGTATTATTTTCTAAGAATATAAATTTGGGAATTTTTTTTCTAATATGGGTCATGTATTTTTGAAATAATCTATACTTTAATTGCCAAATTTCAAACTTAATTATCTCAATGTCTATTTCTTCTCAATAACTACGTTTTTCAATTCAAAAGGTATTTTTCTCACTGACTTTTCATTTTCTATCATCAGTTCAATTCTGACATTATCCAGTTCGGAAGGAGTGATATCACGTTTTAATTTGATTAGAATATAATTAATTCTTGTCTTCTTATCTCCCACGGTGAAGGTGTGGTATCCGGGGGCAGGATTATCATTAAAGAAATAAACTAATTTTTGTTTATTATTATATCTGTAGGCATATATAAAATCAAAATCTTTGAAATTAATTTTTTTGTATTCTTTCTCATCACCCTCTTTATATTCGAAATCAGGAAAAACTTTTTTGATCTCTGTGGAATCAACAATACTGAAATGGAGGTATGGATTTTTATCTGTAATTTTCCTATCAATGAGATTTACATTTCGCTTGATATCTTTAAGGGTACCCAAATCAAAGTAGGTATTGGTTTCTTTAGAAGGTGTAAAATAGTTAAATACACCCTTTATATCAGCGGTTTTAATTTTTTTATCCGGGATGTAAAAACGTCTTACTTTGGTGATGCCATTGTTATAGTTGTAATTTAGCGGATATTCCCAATTCTCTTTTAGGATATTGTTCTTAGTATCACTGATAATTAAGGTATCCAGATCAATTAAATCAAATTTACTGACTGGTTTGTCTATTTCTATTCCGATCTCAATAAAATCATCATACTGGGACGCGTGAGAAAGCGAAATTTTATTCTGGGAGAAATAAAGAGTATATATAAAAGTGAAAGTAAGGAGTAGGTTTTTTTTCATTTTGTGCGGGGACAGATAGTGATGTATATTATATTCAAATATACATATTTGATCGGTGCTTAATGAAAAACTGTCCTGAAAATCAGAACAGTTTTATATTGATATTAGTGAAATTCTTATTGAGATAATTCTCCAGAGTTAAAGTTCAACGGTTTATTCTTCGAGGAATGGGGGAATTTCAGTGGGTATACCAAGATCATTAAGTTCTTTTCGTACCAGGTTTAATTCATTAACAATCGTTGTTTTTATGTAACTTTCCCCGTACATGGCCTGGATATCTACAAAAGTTTCACTTCTCCTGTGCCCACCGGTTTTCCATCTAATTGAAGTGGGAGCAGTTGAATCGGGCTGCCATATTGGGCCTCCTTTCCAGTCGCCATTTGTTGTGCGCTTCAGAGTATTGACCAAGAGATAGAAACCGGGTTGGACGGTTAGCGTTCTATAGCTGCTGTTGCCTGGTTTATTCCAATCTGTTTTGTAGTAATGACAAATAGTTTTTCTGTATTCCTCTCTGCGGACTTTCATAAAAGCCTGAAATGTTTTGGCTATTTCCTTCTGTAAATTAGCAGTTCTTTCTTCGTAGGTGCTTCCTGCATTTGGATCTGAACTGTTCATATAATACTGATGTGCTGTACGAACCTGGCTCGTTATCTTTCCTTTTATAATGGCATCGAATAAACTTACTGAATGCTCACAACTTCTTGGTGGATCTTGTGCCTGAATAAGATTAATGGAGACTAGCAAGATAAAAAATGTTTTAAATAGTGTTTTCATGGTCGTTTGTTTTATTAATTTATATACCAAATTTACCCTGCCCATGATTATGAATCAATTACTCTTTTGTGTACTTTTTAATTTGTTCAGAAAATAAAAAACCATCCTAAATTTTAGAATGGTTAGTTTGAAGTTAGTCTTTATTGGAATAAATAATTTCACTTATTACTGATCTTTATAAATATTCCAGAAATTGTAGTCGGTCATCGGTGCATCTGTAATTCCGACATTTCTCCCCATGGTTACGATTTGTCCCCTGTGATAAGTTCCATGAATGATGGCATGCTGGATGTATTCATATTTGGAGAAATCACACTGAAACCATTGAGATTCTATTTTTACATTTTTGGTTAAATCTTCTTCAGACAGGCTTTCCACATACTTCAACAGCATTTCGGAATTGTTTTTAATGGCACTGAAAATTTCTTCCTTAGTATTTACTGCTGAAGTTTTAGCAAAATCAAAATCACCGTTTTCAGCAATGTGACTCCACCAGTATTGCTGAGTTTGCCAGATGTGATGTAATGTTTTTAAAATGGTTGGAAAGCTTGAGATCGTTTCCTGATTAAGCTGTTCATCCGATTTGGTAGAAAGCCAGTCAATGTATTTATTAACGACCCAATTATTGTACTGAACACTTTTAGTGACTAATGTTTTTAAGCTCATAATTATTTTATTTTTTGATGTTGTTTTTGATATTATTTCAAAATAAAAATAAATAAAATATGAATTGAGTTTGTATAAAATAAAACCCGGTCTGAAAAAAGACCGGATTTTATTATTTCTTATGATTAATAAGATCTATTGATCAAGCAAGTTTTGCCAATTGGGATTGAAATTCCTCAACCTCTATAGCTCCCATTGCTAATTGAAATTGGAGCAATTCATGCTTTTCATTTTTCGTCAGTGGACGGTTATTGATCATTTCTATAATTTGATCTTCATCTGGTAATCTTCCCAGAATATGATTTTTTTGCTCGAAAGCTCTAAAATACCTGATTCCAAATTTTCTTTGAGAAATAGCATCAAAATGAATGTTATCGGGATTGGCTGTTAAACCTTCTGCAGATACAAAGTAGGTGTGATCATGATCTTCTGCGAATTGAATTAAAGCTGCATTGACTTCATTATATTCATTAAAATACTGACCATAGATACCATCTCGTAAAAAATCTCCCAATCCTCCAATGATCAGAGGGATATCCGGAGCATTAAGTTCTTTTCTCAAGGTTTCTATAATCAGACTTAATTTTTCTTTATAGAGCTGATGTTTTTGTCCATAGCTATCACTTTCTCCCTGATGCCAGAGAATTCCACTCAGGTTACTTATTTTTTGTGCAGCTTTTGCCTGAGAAACTGCATTTTGAAATAACGGACCTTCTACAGACCAATCTTCCAGGCTTGTACCTCCATCGGCGCATGGAATTAATGCAATATCATCTTCCTGATTATGAAATAATCGCCATGAAGAAGCAAAAGTAGCTGCCAGACTGATTCCTGAAGTAGATCGGTCAAAATTAATAGGTTCCGCCATCATCTGCCATCTTCCGTTTCTTAACATTTTTATCTTTTCGTCATGAATAGAAGGAACGTCTTTCAGGAACCCCCGACCTGCCATATTGGATTGTCCGATCATTAAAAATGAATGTGTCATTGTGCGTATTGAATTATGATTCTTTTATTAATTTTTTAATGCTTTACAAACCTTGTTGAAAGTTGACCATATTATTTCATCGGTTAAAACAAAAGGTAATCCGTTGATATTTCTTCCCTGCTGATGAAAACGTAATAAGGTATATAATGGAGCAAAAGCAATTGACCAGTAAATTTCAAATGGAGTTTCTTCCATTTCTCCCCGTTGCACCGTATTGGAGATGAAATTTAAAAGATTGTTTTTGAATTCGCTCATAAACATCCCTGGTTTTTCATTAAACATTTGAACAAATTGCTGGCTGTAATGAGAATTGTTGATCTGCTCAAAGAAAGGAAGGAGTAGGGGATTTTTGATGGCATAATGATATCTGTTCGTCCACTGTACACGCAGTCCTTCTTCAAGAGAAGAAGCCGGATCAAATCCTTCATTGATCAGTGTTTCCATTTTATTTCCTTCCTCAATAACCAGTTTAACGATGAGGTCATCTTTATCTTTATAATATACGTAAGGGGTACCTACAGATATATTGCATGCTTTCGCCAATTTGTTGATCGTAAAACCATCCAATCCATCTTTTACAATGATTTCAATAGCCTTTTGCTTAATCATATTTTCTTTGGTAGAATCCCGGTTACGCATATTTATTTTATTATCAGTCATTTATAATTAAATGAATGTTCATTTAATTATAAATGCAAATGTATAGTATTTTAGAATATATTCAAAGAGCGTATGCGTTAAAAATCAAATAATGGGTTTTCAAAACTACTTAAGAGAACAAATATCTATTAGATGACGTTATTTTCTTTTCAAAGTATCAATATACCTTTTCAGGGTTTTCATAACGGATTGCGAATTAGAAAGTTTTATGGCCGATTCAAAATGTTGTATCGCTTTTAAATCATCAATACCGGTATAAAGATGTCCTAAAAGGGAATAATAAAAAGGATTGTCAATGAGTTCCAGCTTTTCGCCCTCAATAATTGCCGCAGCTTTTCCTCTCACCTTTGCAAAGGCAAAAGTTCGGTTGAGAGCAGCCATTGGAGAATATTCAACCTGTAAAAGCTGATTGTATAATTGCAGAATATTTTCCCATTTTTCATCTTGATCCTGTTTCTTTGTGTGCCAATAGGCGATGGCTGATTCCAAATGAAATTTGGTTAAAGAATTTCCTGAAGCACTTTGGTTCAGGTGTTTAATCCCTTTATTAATCAATTCCAGATCCCATAAAGTGTCATCCTGTTCCCCGTATAAAATACTTTCACCCTTATCATTAATCCTCGCATTGAATCTTGAGGAATGAAAATACATGAGAGATAATAATGCGTGAGTAGATGGAGTATTGGTAAGCTTGTTTTTAAGAAGTAATAATGTTAACCTTATCGCCTCAAGACAAAGATCTTTTCTAAGAATGGCATTTTGAGAGGTTGAATAATAACCTTCCGAAAATAATAAATATAAAGTGGTAAGAACTGTTTCCAGGCTTGAATGGATCTGTACAACTGAAGGTTGCTCAATTTTTATTCCCTGGGCTTTTAGTTTTTCTTTTGCCCTTTTCAGTCTTTTATAGATCACTTCTTTATTAACCAGAAAAGCATCGGCAATTTCCTGGGTCCCAAATCCACAAAGTAAGTTTAAGGCTAATGAAATTTGAGAATCTTTTGAAATAGAAGGATTACAGACTGTAAACATCATAGCCAATTGACTGTCAATAATATTTTTATCGGAAAGATCTATTTCAAATTCTTCCTGATCAGAAGCTAAATATTTAATTTCATCTGAGATTTTTTGGTGAAACAAAGCATCTCTTTTAAAATAGTTCTTGGTTTTGTTTTTGGCAACAGTGTAGAGCCAGGCAGTAGGATTTTCCGGAATCCCATTAATACTCCAGGTTTCAGTAGCAGTAAGAAAAGTGTCACTTACAATATCCTCTGCAATTTCAATATGATTGATGCCAAATACAGAACAGAGCACCGAAACAATTTTCCGGTACTCTGTTCTGAATAAATTGGGTATTAATGAATGCTCCTGCATTAAATTTTAATAATTTATTGCGCTGGTGGAATTGCCATCCTAACTTCTACACTGGCCCCCCATTGAAGGATAGGACAGCCTTTTGCTATTTCTACCGCTTCATCATAATCATTAGCTCTGATGATGAACATCCCGCCAATAGATTCTTTGATTTCTGCATAAGGTCCATTAATAACAGTGTCGTTTTTTACCACTCTTCCGCCAAGGTCCCATCTTTTGGGTGGAGAAACGAGTTTGTTCTGAGCGGCAATGCTTCCTAACCAGTCTTGAAAAGGCTGAATAGAAGCCTGCATTTGCTCTGGTGAAGGACTTGCGTCTTTATTAATAATATCCCGGTGTATGGCGATTAAAAACTCATTCATGATGTTGTAATTTTAAATAAAATGTATTTTACTTTATAAATTTAATAATAAAAAATCCTGCTTGGATCTTATCTCTGATTTTCAGGATTTGAAATCCATTCTTCATAACGGATACTTCCTAATTTTGCATCGTTATTGGGCACTAAAGTGCTGTCATTTAATGGAGCTCCGAAATAAGTAGCCTCCGGATTTGTTACTACTTCATCCTGATTCTTCATGATCGATGTGTATTTTCTTACCAAATCATCCAGTTTTATTTTTTCAGGACCTCCGATTTCTACGGTATTATTTTTAGGAGGATTAATGGTAACTTCAGTCATTGATTTTACCACATCATCTGAAGCGATAGGCTGGATTAATGCTGGAGAAACTAAAATCTTGTGATCAACTGTACTGGAATGAACGATACCACCAACAAATTCGAAAAATTGAGTAGAGTGAACGATCGTGTAAGGAATTCCAGACTCTTTAATAAGATCTTCCTGAACCTGTTTTGCTCTGAAATATCCACTTTCCTGTAGACGGTCTGTCCCTACTACCGATAAAGCGATGTGATGCTTTACACCTGCTTTTTTTTCTGCTGCAATTAAGTTTTCACCTGATGTTTTGAAGAATTTCATGACATCATCGTCTGCAAAAGAAGGAGAGTTGGCAACGTCTACCACGACATCTACATTTTCCAAAGCTTTGTCAAGGCCTTCTCCTGTTAAGGTATTGACTCCTGAATTGGGAGATGCCGCTAAAACTTCATGACCTAAATTTTTAAGACTACTAACAAGTTTGCTACCGATAAGGCCGGTACCGCCAATTACTGTGATTTTCATTATGTATAATTTTATGGGTTTATACTCTAATGACAATCGAGTTTTCGAAATTGGACAAAAGATGGAGAAAAATTATTTAGAAATTTAAAAATATTTTATCGTCTCAGAATTTTATCCATGGATTTTCCCTTCGCCAATTCATCAATTAACTTATCCAGATAACGAATTTTTCTCATCAGCTCATCTTCAATTTCTTCAACGCGATAGCCACAAATAACGCCTTTTATTAAGGAAACATTAGGGTTTATCAGAGGAGCCTGTTCAAAGAAATCTCTAAAGTTGGTTTTGTTATTTAGTATTTCCTGAAGATCTTTTTCATTATAACCAGTCAGCCAGAAAATAATTTCATGAACTTCTTCTTTTGTACGTCCTTTTTTTTCTGCTTTTTGAATATAGTGAGGATAAACTCCTGCAAAAGACATATTATAAACTCTGTCGTTATTTTGCATGAATTTTATTTTACAGGTTCATAAATAAGCTGTACTACTCCGGATTTGAAGACATTGGTTGTTATGAGTTTTAAATGTAATCTTTCGTTCAGATCTTCAAATAAAGGTTTCCCACTTCCTAAGACAATAGGATGAACAGATATTCTGTAGACATCAATCAAATTATGCTGAATAAAAGTTTTAATAAGACTGGCACCACCATACAGCCAAATATCTTTTCCGCCTTGATTTTTTATCTCTGAAACTTTTGTTTCAATATCCGTATTAATAAAAATGGCATTTTTGTCTTCTCTGTCCTGACTGGAAAACACAAATTTATTTTTAGAATGAACGGCCTCCCAGAGTTTCTGTTCTTCTGGAGTTGCATTTTCACCAGCCTGATAATTTCCCCAGGCATCATAGCTCACTCTCCCGTAAAAAATAGTATCTATACTTGAAAGAAAACCATCGAAATCCATATCATCATCCATAATACACCAATCGATTTCACCGTTCGGTCCCTCGATGAATCCGTCTAAAGTAGTCGCCAGATCTAATATTACTTTTTTCATTTTTAAAGATAAAATTAATTATTTTACAGCAGATCTTATGCTGTCCAGCTTTCGTTCGATTTCTGAATTGTTTCCACCACCACAAGAAGAATGGATCACCTTTCCATTGGTGTCGATGAGTATTTTTGCCGGACTGCAAAACAGGTTGTAGTTTAATTTTTCGGATTTACTATATGACTTGGTATTGTCAATCTGTTCAAACAAAATATCTGACTGGCTCAGATAATCTTTTAGTTCTTTTTCATTTTCTATAAATCCTTCTACAATACCAATAAAATTGGCCTCGTTTTTAAATTCTTTATACAGCGCATTAAACTCTTCTGGCATATCATAAGATGCACTCTTTTTTAGATAAGATTTATCGTAAACAAAAACGACCAGATTTTTACCCTTATAATTTTGTGAATTGAAAACACTTCCATTAATTGTTTTAGCCGAAAAATATTTGGGCTTTGCATTAAGAAAGAAGTCAATCTGATTTTTTTTCAATTCTTTTGCCTCCTTTTGGAATTCTTTAAAAATTTTTTCTTTTTTTTCCTTTTCGCTTTCACAGGAAAGTATAGATAAAATCACAAAAAGGGCTAAAATTTTTTTCATGCTGGTTGTATTAGAATTTTAAAATGAGAGTAAATATAACAAAAAAGACTTTCTAAAAACAGGAAGGCTTTGATAACAGGTGAGCTGACTTTTAAAATAAAGGTTCTCCGTTTAAATCCACTGTAAGAACTTCACTCATATAATTAAAAAAAGGCCGCATGGCTAATAAGGTCAGAATGGCTTCTTTCTGGAAATCACCAGACAGAACCTGCTTATCCGTGAATTTTCGCATCACAACATATTGCTTTTTTCTGATGAGATCAATGGCGGGATGATTTTTATCAAAACCTCTTGGAGCCGTTTTTACGGCATCACCTTTGATTTCTCCGAAATATTTTATAAAAGTTTCATCAGACATTATCTTTTCAATTTCTGTTGTATTGAGTTCAAATTCTTTGCGGATACGGAGCAGATCTTTAGCCTCAGGACCCCAGAATCCACCTCCCACGAAGCTGTTATTGGGTTCCAGGTTAATATAATACCCGCCTCTTAACATAGGTTTTGAACGGGAATATCCAACTCCGAAATTAGTTTTATAAGGCGTAGATTGATCTTTAGAAAAACGAACGTCTCTGTAAATCCTGAAAATATGGATGCCTTTTAAATTATCATACTGCTGTAGCTCACTATAGATCTCATTAAAAAAGACTTTGTTTTCTTTTACAACTAAATCATATTCATGCTTATGTTCATTAAACCATTCGCGATTGTTATTTTCATTGATTTTTTTAAGAAATTCAAGTGCCTTTTTCATGATGTTATATAAATGCTGGAAATTAAAAGTTTAAGTAGGTTTCTTGATCTGTAGTCAGATCATATATTTTGTAATCTTGTGTGATAACGTTTTTATTTTATGTTTTTTAGTTGCCCGTTATAAAGTCCCACTAACACGCTGTTGCCATTTTCATCGATTTTCACACCACCATATTTGGCATTTTCATATTTTTCGGCTTGTCCTTCCTGGAAAAAGAAAGATTCTGCTCCAATATTGATGGTCCACTGTTCAGGTGAAGAATATTTAATAAGATATTCACCATTATTCAGTGGTGTTGTCTCTTTTTGAAGCCTTACTCTATCTGCGACTCCATTCTTATCAAGACGAACAACGCAATATCCTCTTTTAGGAATATGATCCATATTTATATTTTGTGCTATATGATACCTTAAACTCATGTAATCACCCTGCATTAAAGAACGTGGATCAACCGGAGCAAGCTGTAAAAGAACCAACTTTCCGTCTTTTAGGACGGCTTCCTTTTTAGATACTGAAAAATTAAAATAGATCAGTAAGACGATGAGGTTTAGTGCTATAATAATCCATTTATACTTTTTCATTTGATGTCAGTTTTTTGTGAGTTAATAGATAAAGACCCAGAAATAAAACACCTGACGAAAATAAAAATATAGATTTGGTAAGCAGTGTAAAATGAAGGTCGTAATAATATTGTGAAATAAAGCAAATGAAGGCAATAATGCCAATAACAAAACTGGTTTTATAGTTGACCAGAAAACTTAGAAGAATAATTAAAAGAGCACCCGATACCCCTGGAGATAATAGGGTAGATAGCAATATGACCGTGCTTACAATATATATTCCGGCCTTTTGTTTCGTTTGTGAAATATTCAATACTTCAAAAAGGTAGGAAAGTACATATAGTATGGTCAGGATAATCACTGCCGATGATATCCAAAGGTAGTTTATTGATATATCGGGAATGTCACTTTTATTAAGAAGAACCAATCCTGCAAGGAATGAAAAAATCAGTCCTATTCGAACAGGGTTGTATAATTTTGAAAATGCTGGATGGATAGAAATTATTTTTGCCTCTTTCAGGAACACAACAGTTACCATGATGGCAAGAACACAAGTGTACATCTGAATACCAAAAAAATTGTTATTGAATAGGAGTAGTGCTAAAATAGATCCATTAATGATCAATACCGAAATAAAGGAAATAATATAACTCCGAACGATCAGTAATGATGCAATGGCTATCAGAATAAAAAGAAAGCACACCGTATTTTCACTCGCTTCCATTTTAAACATACCTACACCTAAAAGAATAAACCCAATAATATAAGACGAAACACTGATGGTATCAATAATTAATTTATCAAAGAACTTATTAATGAAGACACCTCCAATAATAGCCACTACTCCAAATGCTAATAATCCTGAATCTGAATCATATATCCCCGTAATAAACAACGCTCCCAGAAAAACAAGACCTGCTGAAATTCCACCAAAAATGGATAGGATTTTTATGGCTAAAGACTGATGATCTTCTTTTTTCTGATATGCGGTTAAAATAGCTTCTTCATCAAATTTCAATTCTTTATCATCCATTGTTTGGAAATAATCCAATACTTCTTTTATCTCTTCTTTATTTCTCATTGGTCCATTTTTTTTGAAGTTTAAGCAGACTCATAATAACCAAAGTAACACTTACAATGATAAATATGCCGACAATTAAAAACATGATCATTTCATCTGATATTTTAAATAATAAGGTGGTAATGATAATGATAAGGCTCAATGGAATGATTGAAAGATAAAATGTATTTTTCGAACGTATTCCGTGCCAGATTCCAAGGGCAAAAACCAGTATAATAGCTGAAATCAAAAGGGGAAATAAAGGTGGATTATCATCCAAGATTCCAAAAACAATTCCCATCGTCGCGAAGGTAACCGATCCTAAAGCCAGAATGTAGGTAAACCACTTCGGAATATTTTCAATCTTTTTATAGTGATCCAATAGAACGGATGCAATAAGTATTGCTGTATTAAACAAAAACAATGATGTAATAACAAGGATTTCAGGCAGATCTTTGGCAACCTGCTCTGTATATAAAAAAAATGTGGTGTTGATTAAAACAATATACAGCAGCCATAACGGAGCAAAATTGGAAACAATAACCCATAGCGTTATAAATAAGGTCCAGGCTAAAAAGAAGTCATAGGCATCGGCACCTGTCTGATAAATCTGTCCGAATACGGCAAATAGAGCCCCTACCAAAAATGAAGAACCCGTAAGAATAATATTTTTGGTTCCACTTTTTATCTTTGGAAGTAAGACCATAATGGTCGTTGCTACAATGAGTACTTCGATCAATCCAAGTTTTACAAATTTATTCAGATCCGCCCAGTTATAGGCAAAAAAGAAAATGATCCCTGCTGTCGTAAAACCAATACCGAGAGTGATCAGGAAAAGGCGGAAGAATTTTTGCCATGTTTCTTTATCATTGTAAACGTTTTCTTTTAAGGCTCTTTCAATGCCCTGTTCGGTCACATTACTGTGGCGGCTGATAATTTGGATATCTTCCCGTTGCAGGTTTTTCATGGATGTTTTTTTTAATTGAAGCCTCGTGAAAAAAAATTATTTCTTTAGGATTCAGTAGAACTAAACTACAAAAAAATACATGGAATCGAAATGGGAATTTTCTGAGTGTCATATGACAGGAAAAAAGAAATTATTCTACAAGAATATTCTTCTTTTTTAATTTTCATCTTAAACAGCTGATTGTAATTATTATCTTCATTAAAAAATTAATTCATTTGCTAAAGCTAGGCAATATTAGCTTTTTCCGCTCTTTAATTGAAAAAATTATACCAGGCTTATTCCACTCAATAATCGAAAGTTATGGTTTCAGATTGGCCATAAAAGTCAGGGTGTCAAAATAAAGGGTTAAAGATTGCAGTTTGCCTTTTTTTACGGTCCAATTTTCTGAGACATTCCCATTAATTTTAAAACCATTTGGGAACTGAAAGTCATAGTTACCAATAACACTTGCTTTATCCCCCTCAATTATCATTTCCTTTACGCTCATTGCTTCAAAGCGCTGAGAAAATCGCTTTATGATTTCAATATAGGCTTGCTTTCCAACGATAGGGGTTGTGTTGTTCATATCACCGCCAATATATTCAAAGTCATCGGCTATCGTGCTTTCCCAGTTTGCTTTTTCAGCAAAACCTTTGTAGTAAATTTCAAGAAGTTGTCTTGTTGTTGCTTGATTTTCCATTTTATTAAAATTTTGTGGTTATATTTGTTGTTGCATTATGCAAGTACAAATATATGAAAGTTATTGCATTATGCAATAAGATATTTTTTATGGATAAACATAGGTCGGATTGCCCAATTAGTTGTTCTCTTGATGTTTTCGGAGATAAATGGTCACTTTTAATAATTAGAGATATTATGCTGAGAGGTAAAATGTCTTACAGTGAATTTTTAAATTCAGAAGAGCGGATTGCATCCAATATACTTGTTAACAGGCTGGGGATTCTGGAGTCGGAGAAAATTTTGCTTAAAGAAGTATCACCACTTAACAAGTCAAAATTTATATATAGCTTAACAAAGAAGGGAGTTGATCTGCTGCCTATTGTCATTGAGATAATGGATTGGGGGGCAAAGTACAATGCTAATTGTCCACGGAAAGAATTGGGGAAAAAAATCAAAAAAGACAAAGCCGGAGCTATTCAGGAGTTGACCAAGGTATTAAAGGCGAAGGTCAAATAGTTCCAGAATAGAATAAACCTTTATTATTGTTTTCTACTCTTTAGCTGAAAGACATTTCCTTCAGGATCTGTTCCATCACATAACCAGAAATCATAATTCTCAAATGTTTTGATTTCCCGCATGAGAATATTTTTTGATATAAATTCGCTCCTTGCCGATTCTATGTCAAGATCTATTTCAAAAACTAATTTGGTGTTGTTGTCGAACTTGTAATCTTCACCTATTTCTTTAAGAAATTGCTCTCCAATTGTATGGAGACCAATATTGATTGCTCCCGCATTAAGGAGAACCCAGGTAGGATCTTCTTCAGTCACTTTCAGGTTAAAGTTGTCAACATAAAAGTTTTTAAGTAATTCAACGTTTCTAACATACAATATTATCGTGCCCAATGTTGCCTTCATTGATTCTTTTTAATGAACGTAAATATAACAAAAAACCATTCTGAAGAGGCAGAATGGCTATCGTATTTTAATGAGTTAATTTATAATTTCAGCATTAGGGTTCTCTCGTATCTTCACGATATTTTCCCGCCATCTTTGGAGCTCTTCATCTGTCAGTTTGATCCAGTCTGTCAATTCGCCTACAATTTTTAAAGGTTCTTTACTGCGATAAGATCGGGTAGGATTTCCAGGGAATTTTTTGTCTGTTACATTAGGATCATTTTCAAAAGCTCCTGTAGGTTCTACAATGTATATGCGCTCCTGACCATCACCCTGTGCCAAAGCAGCAGCAAGTCCGGCGCCATTTCTTAAAGCGGTAAAATAGATGTGGTTCATGATTATTTCAGGATAATAATTGGATCCGAATCCGGCAGTCAGCAAATCTCCGATCTGTAGATCTGCCTTCGTTCCATGATAAAATGGTCCATTGTCTAAAACATCACTAGTAAGCGGTTCATTTTTGTTATTTTCCATTGTGTTAATATATAAGCTATTGGTTGATTAATTTATTTTATGGCTCAAAGTCGGTCGCTGGAAAAGTAATATCCACCAACAAGTTTTACATAATAAACTTCATCTCCCATTTTATATATACTTAAAATACTTCCATCTTTAAGTTGCTTGGTTTTTTGTTCGAATTTAGTTCGGTCTATAAAACGGAATTTGCCAAGTTGAGCATGCACATCACCAGGATTTATAACACAAATGGGAGTTTGTTCCGATTTTCCATCTCCGCTTTTTTCAATAGTGGTTTTAATTAAATCCGATTGCTCCTTAACAATTTTTAATTTTTTCTCATCCTCACTTGCAGTGTATAGATAAAGCATTCCCTCTAAAACAAATTTATTCAAAGGGTTTTTTATATATTTCGGTTCGGCTTCAATGATTATTTTATCGGCCTTCATTTTTGATAATTTATTTTGAGTCTTCTTCCATATTTTTTCATAATCACTGTTATAATCACCTATGCTATATTCGTTTTTAATGAATTTACTTCCGTAATAGAGCTGATTTAGCTCTTCCTGGGACAGATCATTGGGATTAACTTTGAATTTTTCCAATAACGGATAATAATTATCTTTTGGATTTTCAGTTGCATTTTTTTTGATCAGATTCACATCAATCTGTGCAAATGAATAAGTAAATAAAAAACTTAAGAAAAAAGTATATACTGTTCGCTTCATTATTGTTTCATTATTGAATTATACAAAGGTGGGAAATTTTGCGAAGCTGTAGGTTTATTATCTCACAATTTTAATGCTTTCTAAAATTCCTTTTTCATTTTTAAAACGAAAAATATAAGTTCCCTTCCGTACTTTTGATAAATCTATATTTTTATTATAGTAGGTAAAACCTTTGGTGATTTGTTTTCCATCCATTGAGAAAATGGTGTATTCAAATTGATTGCTATTATTTTTATTACTGATTACAAAACCGTCTCTATAGGCATTGACGTAGGCTTTTGTTTTAGATACTTGATCTTCATTGGCTGCATTTGCTGAGAGTGCACTTTCACTAATATCTGCTACTTGTATGCTTTTAATAGCTGAGCTGGTTAGAGACGTTGTACTTCCACCGATGATGTATAATTTATTGTTATATACTTCCGCTACAGCGTGTCTTCTGG
Source organism: Chryseobacterium sp. ISL-6 (assembly GCF_018613715.1). GTDB lineage: Bacteria > Bacteroidota > Bacteroidia > Flavobacteriales > Weeksellaceae > Chryseobacterium > Chryseobacterium paludis. Next base: position 220,308 of record NZ_JAGGPT010000005.1, read on the forward strand.
GAATCATATTGGATGATAGCTGATGTAATTTATTAGTTGTAGTATCAAAATAGGCCAGAAAAGATTGATTATTAAAACCGCCTACAATAAAAATCTTATCACCGGATACCGCTAAAGAGTGTCCGGATATAGCAGCAGGCATCGTATATTGATCGACCCAAAGATTAGTGTTGAGGTCGTAAACATTGATCAGACGAGACGGTGTGCCATTAAAACCACCAATTACATAAAGCTTATCATTAACAATTTTGCCCTTTGCTTCTCTCGCTGTGGGCATATTGGGTAATGGATTCCAGGTATTTGAAGCAATATCATAATACTGGAATTTATTAGAAAATACAGTCTTTGCAGCTCCATTGAGTCCGCTGCCACCGAACACATATATTTTGCCATTATAGATTGCAGAACCTGCATTTCCTGTATAGGAACGGTTAACAGCCCCCTTCGTTATGGTATTGGTGGCAAGGTCTAAAATTTCAAGATGGCTGTTTCCCCAACCATTAAAAATATAAATTTTATTATTGTAAGTCTCCGAATTAGCAAATCTTTTGGGAAGTAGAGTAGAATTGAGAACACTCCAACTGTTATCAGTAATATTGTATTTCTCAACATACTTTGCATCACTTGCTTTTTCCTGATACCCGTTGCTTACATATATATTATCATTCACGATTACACTGGTTGTGGCACCTCTGCCTACAGACATATTCGTGAGATTTTTAAAATTAAGCGTTTGTGCATTGGCTAACACTGAACCAAAAAATGAAAGGAGCAATAATTTTGTTTTCATATTTTCATAAAATTACTGTTAATAATCAACATACACCTTTTCCAGATTCGACATCATAAATAAAAAATTGTCAATTTGATCTTTTGTCGGTTTCTTTGAATATTGTTTCTTTATCTCTTTAATTTCTTCTTTTGATAATTCTTTGGTGTTTTCATAGGATAGATCCCATTCTTTGTCCTCTTTGTTACTTTTGAGATAGTTTTTATATGCAATTCTATATTCTTTAGTTTTTTGAAATTCTTTGAACTGCTTTATTTTAAACTTTATGTAATCCTCGTTTTGTAACTCTTTGCTTTTAGTTAAGATATCATTGCGTAAAGTAAGAATGAGATAACTTGAATAGTAGCTTGAAAAACCAAAATTATCAGAATCAATAAAATCTCCATTCGGGACGGTAAGAATTCCTGAATAGTTCAATTTAGTTTTTTTATTGGGGAAAATTTTGTTGAACATTGAAATTTGTATGTCTGAATCACTGTCAGGGTCCGTTATTGTAAGATCAACCAGAAATAATTCATTATCTATTATTTCAAAATAAGCAATATACCCACGATGGTTTGCGGTAGTCATTGAAAATGTTTCATCTCCATTTTCATTTTTTCGTACAAACTTTTCTCCATAAACAGGGTGGTCTTCTGGATGTTTCTCAAAATAACTTTCTAAAGGATCATTCAGTAGTTTATAATTTTTCCCTTGTATTGTGATAAAATTAGTTTGCTGGCCGGTTGCTAAAAATTTTATAGATATTAATATAAACAGAAATAAAAATTTGAACTTCATCATTGTAAGAGAAATTGTACTATTTTTCCATTAGTTTTTTCAACTCTGCCATCATCTCATCTTTTTCTTTCAGCATTCTTTCGTATAGGGCAATTTTTTCTTCGTGTAGCTGCAAAACCTTATCTAAAGGATGGAATGAAGGATTGTAATTAATGCCATTAAGTATAGCACCATTATCAAATGTGTTAGCAATAATATTCACCGCCTGTTCTTCATCCATATTTTCAATTGCTTCCACGGGAATTTTAAGAATGCTGGAAATCTTTTCTAAAATATCCTCTTCTATTGTTTCTTTCTGCTCTAAAAGTGAAATCTTCTTTTGGTTCCAATCTTCACCAAGATCAAAGGCCAAAGCATCCTGCTTAATGCCCAACATCTCACGAAAACGCTTGATATTTCTGCCTTGGTGTATTTTTTTGTTTTGCATATTTGTGTATGTTATATAAACAAATATAGGTAAAAGTTGGAGGATAAAAAATGGGGGAGTGGGGGTAAATTATGTGGGTTTGGGATTTGTATGTTGAAAAAATAAAACAGCTTTAGAAATAGAGCGGTTATATATCAAATGCGTTGTCCATTTAGCTCTAATTATTCGGCAACAAAATGTCTGTTTCGTAGCCTAATTCCGTCAAATAGTTCAATCCATTTTGCTTTTCGATTTTGTTTGTTCCTGTCCAACCATTTTTTCGTCCCTGCAAAATCAATTCTCTAATATATTTTGGTTCGTTCATATTTACAAGGTCATCTGTACTCTTTAGTATGTTTGTCAATTTTACGCCTGATTTTAAAATCTGTCCCATATAGTAGTGGTCAACTGTTAGAAATTCTATTATTAATGGTGTCTGTTTTTGTCTGTCTAAGAATACTTTTACCGTCAGCGTATTGGTTTCAGTTCCTAAATGATATTTGTCTGTAACAGAATACAAGTACACTACATCTTCAATAGTTATTTTTCTCAACTTATTTTTCATTCTTTGTCAATTTACTTTCGTGTGCTTTTTATATGATAAATTAAACATTTTAATAATTTAATTTAAAAGCAAAAGCCAAACGATACAATCGTGCGGTAGCGAGGAGGTTGCGAACTACGGAACACCCGCTACCGCACGAATCCTTTCGTGTGGTTGTAGTATTATAAATTAAACATTCTAATAATATAATCTAAAGCCAAAGTCACACGATACAATAAAATACAAGAAACTTTAAATTAATTAGCATGGAATTTTAGTCTTATATACCTATTCCAAATTTATCTTTTATTATAATTCCAATTTTAGTGTCTTTTATAGCTTTAATTATATTATCTTGACCCCTTACCATAATATAAAGTCCACCTAATAATTTCAAATTAAAATCTAATGTAAACTGTAACTTTTGGTAATTGAAATTGTTTGGTATAAAAAGAATAATTATTGCGCCTACTCCTACAAAAAACTCAAAGAAACCATAGCTCAATCTTTGTTTTTCGCGAAATATAAATAAACAAATGCCAACTAACAATATCATAATTATAGTACCCCAAATATTTATTTTTGAAATTATTAATTCAATGTTATTATAGAGAATTATTCCAATTAAGCATGTAATTATTCCTATGGAAAGTCCTTTTAAAAAAGTTTTAGTCTCCGTATTTTCATAATTTAATATTAGGTGTTCTATGGATTCTTTTTTTAAGCCATCATCATTAAACTCTGATAAAAAATTCAAAATTTCATTTTTGGATAATACTTGAATATCATATTGTTCCGCTATATCTATTACAATCTTATCTAGTGTAGCAATCTTTACTTGCTGATTTTTATTTTTAAATTCTATAGCACCTGCTAGTAATGCGATATCTACACTACTTAGTCGATTATTATATAATAATCTATTATACTTTGCCAAAGTAGGTCCATCGGAATTTATTATTGAAATTGTTCCTTCTTTGATTGCTTTCTCAATTAAATCCAATCTAACATCATAAGCAGCTCCTCTTTTTTCAGACCTTATGTTTAATTCTGATATGACCTCAAGCGGTATAATGAAATTAATATTTGGAATCCTTAACCCTAGAATTTGTGGATATCTTACAATAATATTTGAGTCAATTATAATATTTGTCACTTTATAATGTTTATTATTTTTTATAATTTATGTAAAAAGTTAAAATTACTATATATTATTGAGATACTTATTATTCAAGATAGTATACTTTTATTGAGACAAATCAAGGACATTAACAACTTTATCCGTTTTTTTTATCACAAAATATAAACCGTTCTACATAAGCAAAGCGGTTTATATATTAAGTTGCCTCAGTGACAAACTGTTAAATCATTCCTGTATTCCAACTCCAATTGGCATAGTAGGTTAACACTCTTAATTATACATTCAGTGGTAAGAAGCATTCCAGATACAGAAGCTGCATTTTCAAGAGCAACTCTTATTACTTTCGTAGGGTCGATAATTCCTGCTTCAAGCATGTTTACATACTCGTCAGTTTTAGCATTGTATCCGAAGTCTCAAGGCTTTGGAGCACATTTTAAAAGGGAAGTTTTTTATTTTACTCACTCAAAGTCAGGAGACTTTGCACAGCTGGTGTATAATTGTAGGGATTAAAATTAGCTAAATGATTCTTTCAATATTTTTTCCAAGTATTTTATTAGATTATTTCTATGTGGTATTATATCTTTCATTTTACTGATAAGAATATTGTTATATTTACGTGTTTGTTCCATAATTTTATCATGTCTTGCTTGGGGATCTGTTTCTATCTTTATAATAACATTTAATTGACTACAGTGCATTTCAAATTCTTGTTGAAGTCTTAATAATTTAATTGTAACCTCTGTTCTTAATTTGTAAAACTCTTCATCCTCGATAAAGAGTTCAATTTCACCTTCTTTCAAATTATATTGTAATTTTGAATCTTTTATTTTTTGAAGTAGAATGTTATTTTTAGTCTCAGAATTAATTTCTGTATTTGCATTACCATCTGTGATTAATCTTTCCCAACTGTTATAAGTGGCAAAATATTCTAAAACAATTTTTCGTTTTAATGATTGATAATCAATTTCTCCGTTTGTTCTAACATTAATTTTTGACTCAACTGTTTTTATTTTTTTTGTAATATCTTCTATATCTTCTTTAGTAGCTAAGTTTTTCCCTTTTTCCGAAAAATAACTTGGCAATAAATTTTTTATGAAAAAGTATGCAATAATAATGGCTGCAAAAATTAATACTTGAATGATAAAAATAGCTATATCCATAATGTTTTAATTTGATTGTTTTTTATATTAAGAAATTAAGCCACTTTTCTTTAACTTTCTCTGCAGCTCATAAAAAGTTTGCTCAATATTTTCTCCATTAAATGGTATGTATTGTAGCCCTGCAAGATTTGACAGGTCTTCTGTTTCCGTTTGTTTTAGTAAAACAACATTCTCAAACCCTAATCTTCCCTGAAATAGGCCGCATTCATGAATTACATTTTGTCTTGCTCTTAATTTACCTTCTAAAGTTTCATCTTCAGCAGTTAGTATTAAAATTGCAAAACTAGAATTCTCTAAAAAGTCCTCTAAAATTTGAATAATTGAATTGCTTGTTTGATTTTCAGACTCGAAAGTAAAAGACTCAATATTTAAATCATCTTTTAAAAATAACTGAACGCGTGCCCAAAGCTTACTTCTTCCATGCCCAATGAAAACTTTTTTTCTCTTTTTACTTTTTTCGGTTACTTTCTTTGGCTTTAGGTCATTTATTTGGACTTCTAATTCTTGTTCGCTCATTTGATCTAAACTTTTTACAATTATTCCAATTCTTTTAACTGTTGAATCATTAGTGGAAGTTTGTTGTGGCGGAATATATAGTGAACTTGAGCCTCCTGAGCTTCTATATTTTGAAAAGAAATTTTCAATATTGTTTATATATATGCTTATTTCAAGTAAATCATTTTTTGTTAAATCAGAATAATTAAATTCTGCCATTTTTTTAACAAAGGAACTTATTGATGAAAAAAAATCTAAATCATTTTTTACAGATTCCCACAATGCTTCCGTTAATATTTGTAGTTCTTTGATTATCATTTTTTGTTTTTAAATATAATTAAAGTTTTTGATTAAAAAACCGCTCTGCAAAAACAGAGCGGTTTCAATATATATCGATAGCTTGCGCTGTTACATCATTCCTGGCATTCCACCTCCCATTGGCATAGCAGGTTCTGCGCTCTTAATCTCAGTGATTACACACTCAGTTGTAAGAAGCATTCCAGATACAGAAGCTGCATTTTCAAGAGCAACTCTTGTTACTTTCGTAGGGTCGATGATTCCTGCTTCAAGCATGTTTACATACTCGTCAGTTTTAGCGTTGTATCCGAAGTCTCCAGTACCTTCCGCAACTTTAGCAACGATTACAGAACCTTCACCTCCTGCGTTAGCAACGATTTGTCTTAATGGTTCTTCGATCGCTCTTTTTACGATTTTGATCCCTGTCGTTTCGTCAGAGTTAATTCCTGTAAGGTTTTCTAAAGCAGTGATTGCTCTTACTAAAGCAACACCACCCCCTGCAACGATTCCTTCTTCAACAGCTGCTCTTGTAGCGTGAAGTGCATCATCTACTCTGTCTTTTTTCTCTTTCATTTCAACTTCAGAAGCTGCACCTACGTAAAGTACGGCAACACCACCAGCTAATTTAGCTAATCTCTCCTGTAGTTTTTCTCTGTCGTAATCAGAAGTAGTTGTTTCCATCTGAGCTTTGATCTGGTTTACTCTACCTTTGATCTTGCTTTCTTCACCACCACCGTTTACGATCGTTGTATTGTCTTTATCGATTGTTACTTTCTCAGCAGTTCCAAGCATATCTAAAGAAACGTTCTCCATCGTGAAACCTTGTTCTTCAGAAATAACCTGTCCACCTGTTAAGATCGCGATATCTTCTAGCATTGCTTTTCTTCTGTCACCAAATCCTGGAGCTTTTACAGCAGCAATTTTAAGAGAACCTCTTAATTTGTTTACGACTAAAGTAGCTAAAGCTTCACCTTCCACTTCTTCAGAGATAATTAATAAAGATTTTCCGCTTTGTGCAATTGGTTCAAGAACTGGAAGCAATTCTTTCATTGAAGAGATCTTTTTCTCTACTAAAAGGATGTAAGGGTTTTCTACTTCAGCTAACATTTTTTCAGGGTTAGTCACGAAGTAAGGAGATTGGTATCCTCTGTCAAACTGCATACCTTCTACAACATCTACTGTTGTATCGATACCTTTAGCTTCTTCTACAGTGATTACCCCTTCTTTACCTACTTTTCCGAAAGCTTCAGCGATCAAAGACCCGATTGTTTCGTCGTTGTTTGCAGAAACAGAAGCAACTTGCTTCACCATTTCTTTAGAATCTCCAACTTCTTTAGATTGAGCTTTTAAACTTGCAACAACAGCTGTTACTGCTTTGTCAATCCCTCTTTTCAGATCCATTGGGTTAGCACCAGCAGCTACATTCTTAAGACCTTCTCTTACGATAGCCTGTGCTAAAACAGTAGCGGTAGTTGTACCATCTCCTGCGATATCATTAGTTTTGGAAGCTACTTCTTTTACCATTTGCGCTCCCATATTTTCTACTCTGTCCTCAAGTTCGATTTCTTTTGCTACAGAAACACCATCTTTAGTTACGTGTGGAGCACCGAAAGATTTTTCAATCACAACGTTTCTACCTTTTGGTCCTAAAGTTACTTTTACCGCATTTGCTAATGCATCAACCCCTCTCTTTAAAGCGTCTCTTGATTCAATATCGAATTTAATTTCTTTTGCCATTTTATTTAGATATTAGATGTTAGACGTCAGATATTAGACGCCAAGCATTATTTTTAAATTAATTTTTTATTCAGTTTAAAATCTGAAATCTGAAATCTGGAATCTTATCCAATAATTCCTAATAGATCTCCTTCCTTTACAATTAAGTAATCCTTCCCGTCTAATTTTAATTCAGAACCTGAATATTTTCCGTAAAGAACTTTGTCACCTGCTTTAACAGTTGTAGGCTCATCTTTTTTACCAGGACCTACTGCTACTACTGTACCTTCTTGTGGTTTTTCTTTTGCAGTGTCCGGAATAATAATACCTGAAGCTGTTTTAGTTTCTGCAGCGATTGGTTCGATCAAAACTCTATCTGCTAGTGGTTTAAAGTTTACTGACATAATATATCTTTTTTTTAATTATTTCTGCATTCAAATTCTCTAAATGTGTGCCAAATGAAGTTCAGGGTTCATTGTTCATCATTGACAGTTAAAAATGGCAGAGTTTTATTTCGGGTGTGAAATTTTGGCAGAACAATAAAAAATAAAGCCGGAAAAATTCCGGCCTGTATTTAACTGTAATGGTCTTTTGATTAAGGACAATTTTGCCCTGGTCCGATCCAAAGAGTACATTTTCCGTTATCGTCGCGTTCGCAACAAACAAGTCTCGCGGCACCTCCCTGAATGGATTTTTGTGCGTCTCTGCTTAGTAATTTAGCATTTTTCATAAGTAAATATTTTGTTTTGATGACCCCAAACATTTAAAGTCAATTGGGACTTTTGACTATCTGTTTAGCGAGTTAAACAGTATTTGTTTTTTGGTTCTTCTAATATAAGTAATTTTCTCTTTACATAGAAAAAAAATAAAATATAATAAATTGATACCCTGTGGATTATACTGCGATCGATTGCGGGGATTGTACTATGTAAAAGCAGGGATACCACTAGAGTATTTGCTGTTGCATTGCTTCACCTTTGTTAAACCAAACCATCATAAAATTAAAAAAATGGAAAAATTAAAAAAAATCTTTCAAGGTGTTCCAGCTGACTCACCAATTCCTAAGGAGTTATTATTGGAACAGGAGAACCCACGTCCAACTAAAGAATTGGACAGAAATCTTTTTATTACAGATGCTGCCAAAAGTTTTAGGCTCACTGAAAAGGTAAAAGATTCAGCAAAGCTTTCGGTATCAAAACTGAATAAGGAATTAGGTCAGTTAGATCAGATCTCCCCATTTGACTGGGGGATTCCAGGTAAAACGGAAGAAATTATTTCTATGGAAAAACTTCAGACTAAAATCAAGTCTGAGAAAATAAAAGTGACCGAAGCTGAAGCTTTTGTTCCGGAAACGCATATCCTTGGACTGCACCCTAAAGTAGTTTTTGCAAATACCAAATCTGCAAAGAGAAACCGACTAAACAGAATCGTTACGAAAAGTGCCAACCACACCACGATTTTTGGCAGCGATAACAGAGTGAATATTTATCCTAATACCTATCCTGAATGTTGTGTCTGTAGAGTAGAGGTTTATACTAAGCTAACTGACGTATCACCCTGGTCCTATCAAGGGCGGGGAACCGGATTTATGGTCGGTAGAAAAATTCTGATGACTTCAGGACATATGAGACCGCAACAGCCATACAAATCATGGATGATAAAAGTAATACCTGCTTATTACGATGGAAGATCAATTTATGGAAACTCATTCTACACCTACGGAGAAAGTTATATAGCCTATCAAAGTGATGTTGGGAATGATATGATGGTCGTAAAATTATACGATAATATTGGAGATACGACAGGGTACTTCGGAGCCAAAAGCTATAACAGCGATTGGGAAGACATGAATGTATGGACGATGACAGGTTATCCGTATGATAAAGGTGAAAATAGACCAACCTACCAAAGCAGTATCAGTGTTGTGGATGACGACGACGGTGATGATGTTAGATTACCGGATGGAAGAACAGTAGACAGCACTCAGATAGAATCCTATGCTGATGAGGCAAGTGGAGCATCGGGTTCACCATTGTACAGTTGGTTCTCTAACGGACAGATGTATGCTATAGGAGTTCATCATGGTAATGAAACAGATTGGGAACTTTTCGGTTCAAATCTTCATTCTGTAGCTTCAGGAGGAGATATGTTACCGGCTCTGGTTGTGTGGGCTAGAAATAACTGGGGAAATTAGTAACAGGCGGCCTTAAAAAACAATAAATGATCTATATAAAGAACGCTTTACTTTTTGTAAGGCGTTTTTTGTACTTTTCTGTTGAAAATTATTTCTAAATGAATGAAAAAAAGAAACAGGTTTTAAAAAAAGCCAGCATAAGAAAATATCTGTATGCATTTCTTCTTTTCAGTTTGGACTATTTTAGCACCTCTAAAAAGAAATGGACCTCTCAGGAGCATTAATTATTATTGAATTCTGTCACTTCATTTTTCTCCAAAGGCTGATTGATTTTTGAAATTACAGCACCTGAAACAGCAATGCCAATGAAATTGGTTACCGATCTTGCTTCATTCATAAAACGGTCTACACTGTAAAGTAATGCTAAATCAGTCACCGGAATTTTTCCAAATCTATTCAAAGTAAATATAAGGGCCAAAAAGCCAGATCCAGGAACTCCCGAAGCTGTTTTTGAGGTAATGGAAATAATGACAAAAAGCCATAAATAATCATTAAGGCTTAAAGAAATATGATAAAACTGGATCAGAAAACAACAGGCTACAGAAATATAGATACAGGCTCCGGCAAGATTGAAATTATACCCAAGTGGAATAATAAATCTTAAAATCTTTCTGCTGTACCCCTGGGATTCCATTTTTTCAAAAATAATGGGGAATGCGGTTTTCGAAGAAGATGTAGTAACGACAAGAATGATTTCCTCTTTGATACTGACAAGAAATTTCCACAGATTAAATTTGAATACATAGGAAACAAGTCCTAAAATCCCAAAAATAAAAACAATATCTGTGAGGTATACGGTTGCCACAACTTTGCTAAGTGGCAGAAGGGTATTGATACCATATACAGCGATGCCATAAGCGATGTTGCAAAAAATAATAAAAGGGAGCGTGAAATATAAATATTTAATGATGGTATAAAAAATATCAAGACCCCGATCTAATATTTTTATAAACTTTTCCCTTCCTTTCGACAGATTCATATAGATTCCGATAATAATGGAGGTAATAAGAAAGATACCATGTCTGTTAAGATAGATAACAGACGTTATAGAGCTGTCATTGATTTCAAAATTCTTTGGGAGGGTTGTATTTATTTTAGTTAGCTCAATTCCTGTATTGGCACCGGGTTGCACAGCAATACCAAAAATAAATCCCAGTAAAATGGCTATTGAACTTATAATTAAAAAATAAAGAGCGGTATACCAGACCACACTTCCTGCATTTTTGATATCTGATAAATGACAGATCCCATAAATAATCGCCATAAAAATAATGGGCAGTATGATCATTTCCAAAACCATAAAAAAATATCTGCTGATAACACCAAGCTTAATACTTATCTCTGGAATGTAATGTCCGGCAAGTACACCACCAATGATGGCTACGAAGACATACAGCGTAAGATTTTTTAAATATCTGCTGGTGAATGTTTTTTTTGTATGGAAAAGGTTCATTTCAAAATTATTATTCTCTGCGTAAAAGGATGGCTGATTATAATTATAAGTTTGAAATATAATAATTATAAACTAATTTCAGCTATATAATTCCAAGAAGCAGTGCTCCCAATAACATAACAATAGATGATCCGATAGCCCATTTGAGTGTGTATTTTAAATGATCAGAAAATTCTACACCCGCAAGTGAAACCAGTAAATAAGTTGAAGGAACCAGCGGACTCAAAAGGTGAGAAGCCTGTCCTACAAGGCTTGCTCTTCCTAATATATCCGATGGAATACCAAGCTGATGACCTGTAGCTGCAATGATAGGCAGTATTCCAAAATAATAAGCATCATTGGTAAGAAAGAAGGTTAACGGAACACTGAATACGGCTGTAATAATATTTAAAGAACCACCCCAGCTTTTCGGAACGATCTCTATCATACTGTTTCCCATAGCTTGCATAATACCGGAACCATTTAGAATTCCTGTGAAAATTCCTGCTCCGAAGATCATCCCCGCCACGGATAATGCATTTCCTGCATGTTTGGACATTATTTTCTGCTGGTCCTTTAATTTTGGATAATTGATAACAGAAGCGATACAAAATGCAATCATAAATGCAATCCCAAGGGGAACGAGATCTAAAATCATAACCGTTAAAAGAACGACCGTAAGTCCAAGGTTGATCCAGATAAGCTTTGGACGGAGAAGTTTGGGGTCTACCTCCCCAACAATATCACTGCCACTGTAATTGGTGTATTTTCCATGTTTTGCAATTCGTTTTTTTTCCTTTAAACCTAGAATGTAAGCGACAAATAGCACCCAGCAGATTCCTAAAATCATAATGGGAATCATAGGGACAAAAATTTCTGTATGTCCAAGTTTCAGGGAGCTCATAACTCTGGCAGTGGGCCCACCCCAGGGAAGAATATTCATAATACCACCAGCAAGCATAATGATACAGGTAAGAATAAGTGGATTCAGTCCCTGTTTTTTGTAAAGGGGAAGCATGGCAGCGACTACAATAATATAGGTAGAAGAGCCATCTCCGTCCAGCGAAACCAATGTGGTGAGGATAGCTGTTCCTATGGTTGTTTTAATAGGATTATCTCCAACGGCTTTTAATATTACATTAACCAATGGTTCAAATAATCCGGTGTCGATCATTAAGCTAAAATAGAGGATAGCAAAAATCAGCATGACGCCGGTAAGCGCTATTTCTTTGACTCCATTTTTCATCATGTCCCCAAGCTGAGGACCGAATCCTGCAATGAGAGCAACTACTACCGGCACGATCACCAAAGCAGTAAGAGGTGTCATTTTTTTATTCATGATGAGTACCATGAAAAAGAGGATCATCAAAAACCCAAGAAATGTTAGCATAGCAGTATATTAAATTTTATAAGTAATGTATCGGTTATTTTTGTTTCTTTCTCCAGTCAAAAGTGTTTCTGAAACCTATGTATCCATAGTTGCTTGTTTTTCCTGGTGACAATTGATTGATAAAAGCCAATTCGATGGCTGAATTTCTTCCAGCTTTTATTCCGAGTCCGGCAGTAATACGGTTGCTATCGAAGGGGTCTTCTTTCTTAATATTCATCCTTATTTCATTCTTCAGGATGCCATATAATTTCTCTTTTTCACCTTTTTTATTGAAAGGAATTCTCATAGAGATCAGATAACGCACTCTAAGTACAAATTCATCGGGATTATTGATAAATCTTTCTTCTACACGAAATCTACTGGAGACGGATGTTCTGCCAATATCGTGATCCAGGGTTACCTGTTGGAATGCTCTTTTTTCATACCGCGTTTTTTTCTGATCATTGGACTGATAGGAATCTAAAATAAGAAACATCCCTCCTGCAGCAGGCCTTACTCCTTTTGTCACTTCATAATCCAGGTAAGCATTAACAAGGAAAAGTCTAGTGTCATAAGCAAGGTCAAAAGATCGATACTGCGTTAAAGCGGTTAACGTACTCTTGTCCGATACCTTTGCGGTCATTATATATTGGAACCACATATTATAAGTGTCATTACTTTGAGCCTCATAAAAATGGTTGAGCAGTATTAAAAAAATAAAAATTAATTTTCTCTTAATTTTCATATAATATTTGGTTAATGTTGTTGTTTCTCAAATATATTTATTAGAAGTACCGGGCTGTCAATTTTTCAATCAATGACCTATTTTATCAGCGAACTGCATTTTCCATCAAAAACATCCTATATTTGAAAACTTTTGAAATAGGTTTTTTGAAATGTTTTTAATTATAAATATTGTTATTATACTGCTGGTTTTCAGGATTTTATTCAGTTCTAAAATTCTGAAGGTCCTTATGGATTCCCGTTGGAAGTTTTTGTTGAGGTTACAGCATGTTTTCTTCTTTTGCCTCTTCATTTTGATTACTTATTTTACCGAAAACTACTTCCTCGATGCTCCTGATTTGATTTGGAGTATACTTTCTGTAACTATTTTCAATATTGGAATTTATTATCTGGTGTATTATTATTTAGTTCCTTATTTTTATCTGTCCAATAAGTATCCGGAATTTATCCTGTATGCTTTGATCCTCTTTTTGGTGTCGAGTCTTTTCAGAATCTTGCTCGAACCTGAGATTTTTAATATGAATTTTGATGAAACTCTTTCCAATACAAAATTTTTATATAATGTGTATACGGCTCAGGGAATCATTATTCTTGTTGCTTCATTTCTGGGGATTACAAAAGATAAATTTATCATTGAGCAGGATGTTGTTGATCTGGGAGAACAAAAGGAGCAGCTTTATCTGGATCTTTTAAAATCGAAGATGAATCCACATTTTTTATTGAACACGCTGAATAATATTTATGCAAACAGTTTTGTTTCTTCTGGAAAAACTTCAGATTCTATTTTGCAGCTCAGTAAACTTTTACAGTATATCATTTATGACAGTGGAAAAGAAAAGATAAGCCTGGCTCAGGAGTTTTCTTCGATACATTCTTTGGCTACGCTGTATCAGTTGAAGTATGATAATCAACTTAATATTGATTTTAATATTCAAAATGAAGAGACTTTGGATGTAATCGAAATTCCGCCATCTGTATTTCTGACACTTTTTGAAAATGCGTTGAAGCATTCAGGAATTGGTTTGGAATCTGATCGTTTTATAAAAGTTTCGTATGCTATTGAAGGGCGGGATATATTCTTTGAAATTATAAATTCTATTACTACTAAAAGGCCTTCTGAAGATACAGGATATAATGGGTTGGGAAATGAAGCGATTATACAAATATTAGAAAAGCATTACTCAGGAAATTTTAACCTTTTCTCTGAAGTACTTGAAGATAATACCTATAAGACAACTTTAAAAATTAATCTGAATGACTAATCTATCTGTAGTAAATGTAGACGACGAATATCCTGCGTTGCAGCTTGTCAAACAATACTGTGCGCAGATAGAAGGGATAGAGTTGCAAAGTTCATTTCAGAACCCTGAGATGGCATTGGAATATTTAATAAAAAATAGAGTAGACCTTGTGATCCTGGATATCAATATGCCTGGAATAAATGGAGTAGAATTGTTACAGCAACTTCCTTATAAGCCCCTGTGTATTTTTATGACATTAGAAACTCAGCATGCTGTAAAAGCTTTTGAACTGGATGTTGTGCATTACCTGGTGAAGCCGGTAGATTTTGAGACTTTCAGAAAAGCGATACACAAAGCTAAGGATTTCATGAAGTTTAAAAACTCTTCTGAACAAGCAGAAAAAGAAGATTTTATTATGTTTAAATCCAATTATATCATGAATAAGGTTTTTCTTAAGGATATTCTGTGGGTAGAAGGTTTTGGAGAATATATTGTTTTGGTAACCCCTTTAAAAAAGTACATGATCCTGGACAGGATGTCAAATTTTGAAGAGAAGTTTCAGGCTTTTGGATTTATCCGTGTGCACAAATCTTACATTGTTTTATCTTCTCATATCGATTCTTATGATGTGAAAAATGTTTACTTGAAAGATGGAGATAAAGTTCCTTTAGGGAGAACATACAAAGCCATATTAAAAGATCATTTAGGTAAATAAAAAAAACCGCCTTATGGACGGTTTTTAATTGTTGATTTATTTTTTTCCTGCGGCCTGCATTGGATTTACTTTTCCGCTGGCTCCACCTCTTACTCCGCCTTCATGTTTTTGCTTAAACACCTGGAATTTTGAAGTCTGTGAATTAGTTCCATCGTTGCTCCAGAAATTATTTGAAGTATCAATATCAGCTGTTTCTCTCATTGGATCCAGTTGGATAGATTTTAATTTCTTTTCAAAGTAGTAGGTTTTGGAAGCTTTTTGTTCATTCAGCCTCCAGATCTGTGCAGAAGATTTATCGTAAAGTTTCGTACCATCCTCAAAAGTGAACTCAAGAATTATAGGCATTACCAATCCACCTTTATTTACAAAGTCAATTTGATAAGCCTGAATGTTTTTGAACTTTTCTTTGTCTTTGTTATCTAGAGTGGTGGTATTATCCTGAGTAAGAGAATGTTCTTTATCATTGTCTACTTTTTCCTGACCTCTGTCATAACGATAATAGAAATCCTGAGCTTCTTTATCTTTATCTACATAAAATGTAATATTCTTATCCTCTTTGTTTCTGATTTTTGAAAGGTCTTCAAAATCATTCACCAGCGCTTTGTCGACCTTATACTTTATTTCTTTACCTGTTGGGACAGCATCCAGGTCAGGGGTAGCAATGGTAACTTTATCAATAGCAATATCTACAGGATCAATTCCATAGAACCACCCTCTCCAGAACCAATCTAAATCTTCACCACTTGCATCTTCCATAGTTCTGAAAAAGTCAGCAGGTTCAGGGTGTTTGAAAGCCCATCTTTTAGCATATGTTTTATAAGCTTTATCAAAAAGTTCTCTGCCCATGATCGTTTCACGAAGGATATTCAACCCTGTTGCAGGTTTTGAATAGGCATTGGGTCCGAACTGAACAATGTTTTCAGAATTACTCATGATCGGTTCCAATTGATCTTTTGGAAGTTTCATATAATCTACGATCGTCCATGCCGGTCCGCGTTTTGAAGGGAATTTATTATCCCATTTTTCTTCTGTAAGGTATTCTGTAAAAGTATTCAATCCTTCATCCATCCAGGTCCATTGTCTTTCATCCGAGTTGATGATCATCGGAAAGAAGTTGTGTCCGACCTCATGAATGACTACTCCGATCATTCCGTTTTTTGTTCCCTCAGAATAAGTTCCATCCTTTTCAGTTCTTCCAAAGTTGAAACAGATCATAGGGTATTCCATTCCGTTGGCAGCTTCTACAGATTGAGCAACCGGGTAAGGGTATGGGATAGTGAATTCTGAATAGGTTTTAATGGTGTGAGCAACAGCCCTAGTAGAGAATTTTCTATACAATCCATAAGCTTCTTTTCCATAGAAGCTCATAGCCATTACTTTGTTATTATTTTCCGGGATAGTAACAGCCATTCCGTCCCAGATGAATTTTCTGGATGAGGTCCAGGCGAAATCTCTGACATTATTAGCTTCGAATACCCAGGTTTTTCTTTGTTTTGATTTATTTTTTTCGGCTTTTTTAGCTTCCTCAAGAGTTACGATTTCTACAGGTTCTGCAGAACTCTGAGCTTTTTTATATCTTGAAAGCTGATCAGAAGATAAAACCTGTTCATAGTTTTTACATTCTCCTGTTCCACCTACAACATGGTCAGAAGGAACATTCATTGAAACTTTAAAATTTCCAAAAGCTAAAGCGAATTCTCCTCTTCCTGTAAACTGATGATTTTGCCATCCGTGGAAATCGCTGTAAACGCACATTCTCGGATACCATTGCGTGATTGTATAAAGGTCATTCCCATCTTCAGGAAAATTTTCATAACCACCACGGCCACCCATTTTAATTCTGTTGGTAATGTTATAATTCCAGTCTACTTTAAAAACTAATTTCTCACCTTTTTTTAGAACCTTAGGTAGATCAATACGCATCATTGTTTTATTGACCGTGTAGCGTAAAGGAGTTCCTGATTCATCGGTTACTTTTTCAAGATGCACTCCGTATCCATTGTCTTTTTCCGGTAAAACGGAAGCTTTCAGCTGTTGATCATTTGATATTTTTGGAAGCGTGGTTGAAGTAGGATAATTTGCTTTATTTATAGATGAAGCTTCATTCTCATCCAGTTGCAGCCAGATGTAATCCAGATCATCCGGAGAGTTATTGTAATAGGTAATGGTCTCAGATCCTTTTAGATTCCTTTTATCTTCATCAAGGTATGCTGAAATATTATAATCTGCTCTGTTCTGCCAGTAACCGTTTCCTGGTGATCCCGATGCTGTTCTATATATATTGGGAGTAGGTAAAATAGTTCCCAATTGTTCAAATTTATTTCCGTGATTGCTCCCTGGATTATTTTGAATGTTTTGAGCGGTTAAGCCTACAAATGTGAATACAGAAAGTACAGTTACTTTTAGTTTCATAAGCGAAATGATTTAATAATTTTCAAATATAACAATAAGTCGTTGAAAAAATATCAATCGTTACTCCTTAAAATGGAATTCTTTCTAAAGTCATTTTCAGTGCCAAAGCAAAAACGCCGGAAGACACAAATAGTATCCAGTCTTTCTTGTTGACCTTGAAGATATTTAATGCTATAAAAAGCAGGATCAATATGGCAAGAACAATAACGATCTGGCCAACTTCCAGCCCAATGTTAAAACCCAAAAGCGGGACTGCTATACTTTGACTTTTTGCAATCATTACCCTTGCTGTATTGGCAAATCCCATTCCATGAATCAATCCGAAAATTAAGGCCAGATAGTAATTGGTTCTGTCCAGGGTCTGCTTTTTGTTTTTCATTAGAATATTCCCCAATGCAGTAAGTACGATCGTTAAAGGGATTAAAAATTCAACCCAATTTGACGGAACTCTCACAATGTCCAAAATACTTAACGCCAAAGTTATAGAATGTCCAACCGTAAAAGCAGTGACAAGAATCAGAATTTTTTTCAAATCTTTGTACGAATAGACGGCAATTAAGGCCAAAACGAAAAGTTGATGATCCAGTGCATCCAGAGAAATAATATGTTCCCAACCCAGCTTTAAATAGAATAAAAAGTCTTGCATGATATTGTGATGATATAAAGCTTACGAAAATAATGATTAATTTCGGAACAAATTTAATCTTGTACTTTATGAAGAGTTTGTGGCTGTTTTTACTTCCTGTTATTTTTTTGTTTTCTTTTGCCAGGATTAAGCACCCTTATCATGTGGGTTCGGTAGAAATTAATTATAATTCAAAGTCAAAGACTTTTGAAATTACCGGACGCTTTTTTCTTGATGATCTGGAAAATGGGTTGACAAAAAAGTATGGAAAACCTTTCCATTTTAACGATGAAAAATACAAAGCTCAGCTTAATGAGGCTCTTAAGAATTACAGTGCTGAATACTTTAAATTAAAAGCAGACAGTCGTTTTTTAAAGGTCAATTATATTGGATATGAAGAAGACAGTGAATCTGTAAATGTTTTTTTGGAATCTGAATCTGTAAATGCTCCTAAAAAATTAGAATCTGCAGTTAGTTTTCTTTATAATTTGTTTGATGATCAAATCAATATCGTCCATATGATCATTAATGGTCAGCGCAAAAGTGAAAAATTAAGCTATCCAAATAGGTATGTATATCAGCAATTTTAGAAATTCAGGATAAAAGCTACATCATTTAAGAATCCTTTAAAGACACTTATTCTATAGATAAGTGTCTTTTTTATGCATTTTTTCCACGATTTTTAGGAGAATTTAAGACGAAACATTAATACACTGTTGTGTGATAAAAAATATTTCATTAGTTTTATAATTATTAATTAATATTATACGTTAACATTTTATTGTGAATTTATTTGTTTATAATACAGGTGTTTGTAAATATTTAAAATTCACGTATTGGTGATTATGTTAACTATTAACAATTATTAATATTTATATTATTATTTTGATATTTAAATAAATAGTATTACATTTGATTTAACATATTTATGTTAATTTTAATTAAAATGTTATTTTTTATGTAAAATTATCAATATTTATAATGGCTGGTATATTAGTAAAAAGTAAGATTACTTTTAATACTAAAAAGGAGAATATTTAAAATAAATAAGTTTGTTATGAAAAGTAAAAAAATCGATCTTTTTTTTCTGTTTTTAGCTTTAGCCCCCAAGATGCAAGCGTAAGTTAGGATCAATAGGAATAGCCACCACAAGGTGTATTTTTAATATTGATGGTGCTGAGATGCTTATTAGCAGTACCAACCTATTGCGCTTGCAAGGATTAATACTAGAGTAGCAGATGCTGATTTGATCGTTACAGAAGTGAATGACCTTCTGATAAATAGTTTAAAATAACCATGAAAACTATATTATATAAAATTTACGGTAAAAGTTCCCATTTACCAAACAGGCACAAATTCTAATAACACAAATTCAATATATGGAGCGCTTACTTCGGTAGGTGCTTTTGTTATTACAAATCTTACGTATTTTGATGTTATTCAATTATAGGATAACACGTTAAAAAAATTAGAATTTCATTAGAATATTTATAAATGTACTTTATGGCTTATTTTTTGAAAATGATATGATGTTAAATTTTTACTAAAGTGATTTGTAAATTAACAAACACAAATGATGAGAAATTACTTGGTAATTAATCCTTAAGATGAAGGTTTTATTTCATCCTAAAAAATAAGACGGATATTCTAAAAACACAAATGAAAAAAAGTACTTACACCTGTAGGTACTTTTTTATTTAATTTTCTAATTGTAAGACTGTATTAATGCCTTTAGTATGGGCAAGTAGGTCTGGGAAAAAGTGATCATAACAATCCTGTAGTATGCTTTTATTCCCCAGAAAAGCTTTGAAAACCGGGATGTCTTTATCCAGGTATTTTGCTTTGTTTAAAACATTTTGTATACTGAATTTTATTCCCCAATCTTCACGGTAGTTATACAGCCAGTCATCGGCTTCCATTTTTACCAGCATCCTTTTGAAATTCTCTGGAAGCCACTTTTGATTTTCATTTAAAACCCGATAGACTCTTGAAGAATGTTCTTTCCACTCTTGTAATGAATGTTGTGTAAGGTCATTTGCCAGAAAATAATCCATTGAGACATCCACAAATGCTCCAGCATATAATCTCACCAATGGGCTGAATACTTTTTTCGCTTCATGAATAGCAGGGTGTGAATCTGTAAAAGTATCAATTGCCCGGTGAAGGGTGATACCATCCTGGATGTCTTTTGGAAAAGAATATCTATCCTTATTTCGGATAAAGTCTTCCAGAAACTGTCCTACAATTTGTTGATCTGTAAAAGAAAGAAAGGAATGAGCTAAATAATTCATATCGTATTAAGGCCAAAAAATAAAACCCTCAAATAAATGTAAGATATTTGAAGGTCTTATTTGTTATTTCTTCAGAGAAATTATCTAACAATAAACTTTTTACTTTCTATCATGACGTTTTTATCATTATAGATATTTAAAAAATATTCTCCCGATGTCAGTCCTTTCAAATGGATTGTTTTTTCATTCGTAGTTGTGATATGCTGCCCGGAAGAATTGTATATTCTGAATGAATATTTACCTTTATCTTCTCCAGAAATAGTAATGACATCTTTAGCTGGATTCGGGTATAATGAAAAATTCTGTTTCTCCTTAGTTTCTTCTTTTATGGCTAAGAAAGATTGAGTTTCAGGCATGAAGTTGGAAACAACACAAGCAAATCTTGTAAATCCATAGGCTTCATTAGCTGGTTTAGTACTTCCTATAGCCACTCCGGTAGGATCACTATTGTAATTTACACTTGGATTAGCCCAACGGTTGATTCTGGTACAGTTAAATCCTTTTGATGAACATTCATCATTGTAAGCCATAATTGTTCTCCATCTCTGGGAAGAAGTACTGGAGGTTCCCAGATCAATAGCTTTTTTATTGGTATAGCCATGATGATGATCACATGGGGTGGTGCTGGTATCTACATACCAGTCATGTCTCAGACCCATATTGTGGCCAAGTTCATGAGCAAGGGAATAATTGGAAACAGCACAATTATATAGGCTTACACAGAATCCTGAAGAACTGGAATAGTTGGTTGAGCTGGTATTTACGTATCCTAAACCACAGGTATTGGTTGGTGTAGAAGTGACTAATGCACATAAGTCGGCTCCATATGTTGTTCTTAGGGTGTGTACATTATCCATGAAACCATCATTGTTGTTTCTAAGTCGAGGTAGGTCGGTACTTAGACTTCCGGATTCAGTATAGGCAATTTCCCCTGAGTAAACAAGATTGATTGTTACATTGGAAACTCCTGAATTTGTTAATGCTGTATTGAAATTCGTAATTGCTGTTGCAACAAAAGAATTACTTTGGGAAAGTCCTCCCCATGCATTTTTTGCTGCTGTTGTAAAAACGATCATGACATCTATTCTTGTTGCCGGGCAAACCGGTGTTGAAGATGAACAGACATTGGAATTGGCTTTGTTAAAGTTTTCTGTTTTGTCTAAAATATAATCATCTATAGTATCCTGATTGATGATTTTAGAATCACTTACTAAAGAGAGTGCAAAAATAGATGCATCCGTCTGATGGAACATAATTTTTTCACCGGTGCCGGAAGCATACATTCCTGTTACAATGTTATCATACTTTGAAAGAACAAGCTCTGCCTTAGGATCGTTTTCAATAGCATAAACATAAGATTCACTCTTGTTACTGTAGTTGAAGGTACGGCTAAATTTTGCAGTAATTTCGTTACCGGTAGGAAGAGTGATCTGGAGATCAGATTTTAAATTGAAAGGAGATTGCGAATAGTACTTCGTCAGTAAATAAGTGGATGATAATTCCCTGCTTACTTTCTGATTGTTTTTTAAGGTACTTTCGTTAATGGGATTTTGGAAAACCTTGTTTTGTGCAAACAATAAGGCAGCACAAAACATGACTAGAATAGTGAATTTTGTTTTCATTTTAATTTGTTTAAGTGGTGTAATACAAATATATACAAAATATCAATACTTGGTGAATTTTATATTTTAATGAAAGTTTTCACAATGAATCCTCTGTTTTTATGTGGATTTTTAAGCTTGTTTGCTGGTTGTTGTGTAAAGTCGTAAGTTCTTTGGTCTCGGAATTAAAGGGAGTATTTTTATAGATCAGAATGATTTTTTTTGAATTCAGAAGGAGTCATTTCCGTCATTTTTTTGAAAATGGTATTAAAAGCTGTTTTAGAATTGAAACCGGATTCAAAAGCGATTCCTACCATAGAAAGTTTTTTTTGAGAATCGTCTAAAAGAAGTTCCTTAGCATATTGTACACGGTACTTATTTACAAAATGAAAGAAATTTTCATTAAAACCCGTATTCAGAAGATAAGATAGCTGATGTGCATTGATTTGAATTAAATCAGAGAGTTTCAATAAATTAAGATCACCATCCAGATAAGGTTTTTCAGCTTCCATTAAAGAGACCAGTTTTTGCTTTAAAATCTCAAACTCCTGATCAGAAATTAATTTTTTCTTTTCAATTTGCTCCGCATCACTTTCCAGTTCGATGGATAAAAGTTCTTCCCGTTGCTTTTTATCTACCGGGTAGATTTCCTTTTGACGGAGTACATAATATAAGGTGCTGTATACAATAAACAAAAATAAAAGATCCATTACCAGATGTTGGTGCATCTTATAAATAAAAGTATTGAATAGCTCATAACCTACAGTTATAATTATTGTTATGAAAAGAAGGAAGCTGAGTTTAATGAGCCATTGGAGATCGATATTTTCGGTATTGGAAGAGATGGTTTCTATTCGTTTTTGATGTTTTCTTATTTTAAAATAAATAAGAGCGATATAAGGAAGATTGTGGGAGACGGCTATGAGCATTACAGTAGCATGAATCGTTTTATTATCCCCAGAGTTTACGAGCAATATCCAATAAATAAAAGGGATAATGATACAGACAGCATCTCTTTTTTGAAACCTGTAATTCGGATTAATGAAAAATATAACACTGAAAAACAAAAAGATGGGCGTGAATATTTGTACAGCATATACTCCAAGTTCAAATAAAGGATCCGAGGGAATGTCGCAAAATTGCAATACATTCAGGATCCAGTAGCTTGACCATAAAAAGAGAAATAATCCAAAAAATAAGTTTGCTTTTTTGTTGACCCGCATTGGATTGATCAATACGGTGAATGAAAACAAAATTAAGCCGCCATAAAGCAATACAAGAACGAATCTCTGGATGTTTTCTAGTGACATTATATTATTTTTTATTAGAAGATTCGCTCATGGAAATCTTCGATTTTGCTTACCTCTTCAATTTTAATCCCAAATTTTCTTTTCGGAATTTTGTTAAGATTTGAAACAAATATTTTTTCATATCCTAGCTTCTCAGCTTCTGAGATTCGTTGCTCAACTTGAGCTACAGGTCTGATTTCACCACTAAGGCCAATCTCTCCTGCAAAACAGAAATGTTCAGAGATCGCAATATCTTCATTGGAAGAAAGAATAGAAGCGACAACAGCCAGATCGAGAGCCGGATCATCGGTTTTTATTCCACCTGTAATATTAAGGAAAACGTCTTTGGCACCCAGCTGAAAACCAGCCCGTTTTTCTAATACAGCAAGAAGCATGTTTAATCTTTTTGCATCAAAACCGGTAGAGCTTCTTTGTGGTGTTCCATAAACTGCTGTACTTACTAATGCCTGGATCTCCAAGAGCATTGGTCGGTTTCCTTCTAAGGTTACCGCGATAGAGTTTCCGGAAAGTTCCTCGAATTTTTTAGTGATTAAAATTTCAGAGGGGTTTTTGATTTCCTTTAAACCTTGGGAGATCATTTCATAAATTCCGATTTCTGACGTAGAACCAAAACGGTTTTTATTTGCCCTCAATAATCTGAAAAGATGGTTTCTGTCACCATCAAAATTTAAAACCACATCCACCATATGCTCCAGAACTTTTGGACCAGCAATTTGTCCGTCTTTTGTAATGTGACCGACTAAGAAGACGGGTGTATTGTTTTCCTTGGCGTACTTAATAATTTCGTTAGAACACTCTCTGATTTGAGAAACTGTTCCCGGTGAGCTTTCAATCAGTTGAGATTGCAGAGTTTGAATAGAATCAATGATTACAAAATCCGGTTCCAGTTTTTTAGCTTCATGAAGAATTTTTTCTAATGAAGTTTCTGTATACAAAAAACAGTTAGGATTCTGAACTTCGGATAACCTATCTGCTCTCATCTTAATTTGTGAGGCACTTTCTTCTCCAGATACGTAGAATACCTTCTTTTTCATTTTTAAGGCTAACTGTAGCAGTAAGGTAGATTTTCCAATTCCAGGTTCACCACCAATCAACGTAACAGAACCTAAAACAATTCCGCCACCCATCACTCGGTTGAGTTCTTCGGAAGGCGTTTTAATTCGTGGTTCTTCAATAGCCTCAACTTCAATGATATTAATGACATGCTGCTTTGTTCGGGAGGAAGGAAGGCTTTTACTAGCCGTTTTTTCTACGACCTCTTCCACTAAAGTATTCCATTCTCCACAGTTTTTACATTGTCCCATCCATTGTGAATACTGTGTTCCACAGTTCTGACAGAAATATGCTGTTCTAAGTTTTGCCATACTGCGAAGTTCAAAATTTTTTTTCAATTTTGCTCCTGAAATTTTGGTTAATTTTCAATCATGAAAAATATTCTTCTAAATAGTGTCCAAATTTTTGGAGTAATGGCATTTCTGAATTTTATATTGAGCGTAGCGGTTCTATATATTATGAATTTGCCTGGTGGTAGTTTTGGAATGACTCCCTTTTTTATTTTAACAGAAAATATATTGGTATCAATTATTGGTTTTATTACAGTATTAATTTTTAAAAAAAGCTATCATTCAATGATGAGAATTGCTGTTTTGTTTGAAATTATTTATTTGATTGGGCTTATTATGTCGGGCTTTAATCCTTTTGGCAGTAAGGATGATAACTTTTTTAGTTTACTAATTTATGCGAATTCAGGTATTGTTTTATTTATTATTTACCTTTTATATCTAATTGATTCAAAAATTTCTTCTTCAAAAAATAAAAAACTATCATAGATCAAGACACAATTGAGTTTATCACGTTACCTTTGGATTATAAATAAATATAAAATATATTATTATGAAAAAGATACTATTAGCTTTTATTTTTGCTTTTTTAAGCATCACCGGTTTTGCTCAGTCTACGTGGAACGTAGATCCTATGCATTCTTCAGTTAACTTCAATATCAAGCATATGGGGATTAGCTTTGTACAGGGAAGATTTGATAAGTTCGAGGGGGTAATAGCTGCTCCCGGAAAAGATTTGGATAATGCAACGTTCAAGTTTAGTGTTATCACTGGCTCTGTGAATACGGGCGTTGAGATGAGAGATAAGCACTTAAAAAGTGCCGATTTCTTTGATGCTGAAAAATTTCAGGCAATGAAATTTGAAAGCGGTTCTATTACGAAGGGTAAAAATAACACCTATACACTTAAAGGAAAATTGACAATCAAAGATGTAACTAAAGAGATCTCTGTTCCGGTAACCTATGGTGGAATAACAAAAAACCAACAGGGAAAAGAAATTTTAGGTTTTCAAACGAAATTTACAGTTAACCGTTTAGATTATAATATTAAATACGATCCAACGGGTGCCGGAGTTGCTAAAGATGTTGATGTTAACTTATATTTCGAATTAATTAAAGAATAATTTTTTTAAATATAATTTGGTTTGGTGAAAGGTTTCTCAAGTAATTTTGAGGAACCTTTTTTTTATTTGTTGGTAAATAAATTGCCTCGTATTTCTTTTTCCCATAACTTTGCACAAACCTAATCTAATGAGTAAAAAGAATACTAAATACATCTTTGTGACAGGAGGTGTAACTTCATCTTTGGGAAAAGGAATCGTTTCTGCTTCTCTGGGACTATTGCTGAAATCTCGCGGTTTTAATGTAACGATCCAAAAACTAGATCCTTATATTAATATTGACCCAGGAACTTTGAATCCTTATGAACACGGAGAATGCTATGTAACCGAAGATGGTGCGGAGACGGATCTGGATTTAGGTCACTACGAGCGATACTTGGATGCTCCCACTTCCCAAAACAACAATGTTACGACAGGGAAAATTTACCAAACTGTAATTGAAAAAGAAAGAAAAGGAGATTTCCTTGGGAAAACAGTTCAGGTAATACCTCATATTACAAACGAAATTAAACGTAGAATTAAAATGCTTTCCAAGCAGAACTATGATATCATTATTACTGAGATCGGAGGTACTGTCGGAGATATTGAATCTTTGCCTTACATTGAAACTGTACGTCAGTTAAAATGGGAGTTAGGTGAGAAAAACTCTATGGTGATTCACCTTACTTTGTTGCCATATCTGGCTTCAAGTGGAGAATTAAAAACGAAGCCTTCTCAGCATTCCGTTCGTCAATTGATGGAAAGTGGAATTATGGCTGATGTTTTGGTTTGTAGAACAGAACATAAAATTCCAAAAGATCAGAGGGCCAAATTAGCTCAGTTCTGTAACGTTCCATTAGACAACGTTATTGAATGTAAGGATCTGGAAACGATCTATGAGGTTCCAATGTACCTTCAGAAACAAAATTTTGATGATGTAGTTTTAAAAGGACTGGATCTTAAGAGTGATAAAGAAGCTGATCTTAAAGACTGGAAGAACTTCCTTAAGAAATTCCAGAATCCGAAAAGAACAGTTGAGATTGCTTTAGTTGGAAAATATATTTCTCTACAGGATTCTTATATCTCTATTGCTGAAGCTTTCAAACACGCTGGAGCAGATCAGGAAACTGAAGTTAAAGTAAGATGGGTTTACAGTGGAGATATTACTCCAGAGAATATTAAAGAAACATTAAAAGGAGTTAACGGAATCCTTGTTGCTCCAGGTTTTGGAGACAGAGGTATTGAAGGAAAGGTTCTTACAGCACAGTACGCAAGAGAAAATAAAATTCCAATGTTAGGAATTTGTTTGGGAATGCAGATTATGACTGTTGAATTTGCAAGAAATATTCTTGGATATTCAAAAGCAAACTCTATGGAGTTTGATACTGCTACGGAGCATCCTGTAATTTCATTAATGGAAGAGCAAAAAAATGTAGTAGATAAAGGCGGCACGATGCGTCTTGGTTCTTGGAAGTGTTCTATAAAAAACCATTCTAAATTATCGGAGATCTACGGAAGTAAGAATATTTCCGAAAGACACCGTCACCGTTATGAGTTTAACAGTGATTATTTACAGGAATTTGAGAAAAATGGTTTCTTGGCAACAGGAACAAATCCTGAAACAGGATTGGTTGAAGCTCTTGAGCTTACAGATCATCCTTTCTATGTAGGAGTACAGTATCATCCTGAATATAAGAGTACGGTAGCAACACCGCATCCTTTATTCAGAGCTTTTATTAAAGCTTGTGAAAAGAAATAAAGGGATTTATATCGTATAAACGTCATGTGTAAACTCAGGTTGATTATTATCAGTCTGAGTTTATTATATTGTAATAGAGTAAAAGATAGAGTTTTGATAAAAAATCAGTATTTTTGTCAGCTCGAAATCCAGGGTGAAATTTAATATTGAGTTTTGCGATGGGTTATGAAAAAATAATTTTAATAAAATCAAAATGCAACAGAACAACGGACTCGATAAAAGTCAAATGATTAGTTTTGCGGTTTTATGTTTGGTTCTCTTCGGATTCATGTTTTATTTCCAAAATAAACAGCAGAAAGAGGAACAGTTGAAAGCTCAACAACAAAAAACTGAACAAGTAAAAACTGCCGTAAAACAAACTCAGGCAAGTAATATCAATCCAAATGTAACTCCTAATGCTATTCAGGTTTCTACCCTAGGAAATAATGAATTGAAATTGGAATTTTCCAGCTTGGGAGGACAGGTTTCTAAAGTAGAACTTTTAAAATATAAGGCTTATGATCATAAGAGTGATAAAGCTGATCTGCCTCTTTATCTAATCAATAAAAACAACTCAAACTACGGTTTTCAGTTTAAAGATAAGACTGGAAAAGTTATTAATACTAAAGACCTAGTTTTCTCTCCAACAGTGAATGGAAACGCAGTAACGTTGTCAGCTAATTATAACGGAGCTGTTATTCAGTTTATTTATACACTACTTCCAAAGTATACTTTAGATTTTAAAGTAAGAACTCAAGGGTTAGCTAAAATAACTTCAGATACAAAAGCTGATTTCTTATGGAATTATAATGTAAGGAATTTTGAAAAAGGTAGAGCTCAAGAGCAGTCTCATTCAGAATTCTCATATGCATTTAATAACTATAAGAGTTATGATTATGATGGAAGAACTACAATGGAGGAGGAAAAAGAAACCCTTAATTGGATTGGTGTAAAACAGCAGTTTTTCTCTTCAGTAATCGAAGCTAAGAATGGATTTACACAAAGTAAAGGAAATCAGGAATCTATAGAAGAAGGGGAGTATTTGAAGAAATTCAACTATGAAGGGTTTGTTCAGATGACAGGAAGCGAATTAAATCAGGATTTTACCTGGTACTTTATGCCATTGGATCTGCCGTTGTTGAAATCTTATGATAAAAACTTTGATGAAATATTGCCATTAGGTTGGTCGTTGATCGGAGGAATGAACCGTTATTTCTTCATGCCGATGTATAATATTATTGCATCATGGGGATTAACTGCAGGATGGGTAATTTTCATTATGACGATTATCGTGAAATTGATCCTGTCTCCGATTATGTACAAGCAGCATAAGCTGAGTGCGATGATGAGAGTGATTCGTCCGGAGATTGATGAAGCTACAGCTAAGTTGAAGGATGCAGATCCTATGAAAAAGCAACAGGCGACCATGGAGATTTATCGAAAGGCGGGGGTTAATCAAATGGCGGGTTGTTTACCGGCGTTGGTTCAGATTCCTATCTTCTATGCATTATTCCGTTTCTTCCCAAACTTTATTGACTTAAGAGGAAAAGGATTCTGGTTCGCAAAAGATTTAACGGCATATGATGATTTAATTAAATTACCATTTAAGATTCCTTTCTTAGGAGATCATCTAAGTGTTTTTGCATTGGCGTGTACAGTAGTAATCTTAATCTATACGATTATGACATCAGGGAATATCCAGCAGCCACAGCAGGAAGGTATGCCGAATATGAAGGTATTGATGTATATCTTCCCGATTACTTTCTTATTCTTCCTGAATACTTCAGCATCAGGTCTTTCTTGGTATTACTTTGTATCAAATGCGATCAACATCTTAATTATCCTTGTTATCAAATATGTAATTTTGGATGAGAAGAAGATTCATGCCCAGATTCAGGCTAATAAAGAGAAGCCTAAAACTGAGGGCAAATTCCAGAAGAGAATGAGAGAAATGATGGAGAAGGCTCAGGAACAACAAAAAGTTACAGAGCAACAAAAGAAGAAAAAATAATCTTGTTAATACATTATAAAAAAGAGGGGCAAATTAATTTGCTCCTCTTTTTTTTTTGTTTATATTTTTTGTTAATCATATTTAAGCCTGAAAGATTGTCTATGATGTCGGGTTGGTCCAAATTTTATAAGTGCATTCTGGTGTTTCTTGGTTGCATAGCCGAAATTTGTATCCCAGCCGTATTCCGGAAACTCATCATGAAGGTTAATCATTAAACGGTCTCTGTAGTTTTTAGCTAATATAGAAGCCGCTGCTATCGAAAGCATTTTTGAATCCCCTTTTATAATGCATTGATGAGGTATATAATTGTAAGGATGAAATTTGTTTCCATCTACTAATATGAGCTCGGGCCTTATTGTTAATTTATCTAACGCCTTATGCATGGCATGGATACTGGCGTTAAGAATGTTGTGTAGATCAATAAAATCCGGGGGTAGTTCTGCAATCGCATAATCCTGAACATTGTCTTTGATATAATTATCAAGATCCATTCGTGTTTTAAAATTAAGCTTTTTAGAGTCGTTTACTAGGCTTTGGCTGAAGCTGTGATCAAGGATAACAGCTGCGGCTACAACAGGGCCACTTAGGCATCCTCTGCCAACTTCATCGCATCCTGCTTCAATATAAGATTCAGACCAGCTTTTTAATAAATCCATGAAATTGTATATAATCTTGTAAATAGGTGTAAAAATAAATAAAAATATATTTTTAATAAAATAAGTATTTAGTTATTTATTTCATTAAATAGTGAAAATATATTATTTATAATTTATAATTATTAGAAAGTCGTTAAAATAAGGCTTTTTTCAAGATTTAATAATAAATGGTTTTTATTGTTTTATTGTTATTATTGAGTGTTATTTATGATGGAAAAAATATTAAATTAAATCTTTTTAACAATTTATTTGGTTTTTTTAAGAAAGTTTTACATATTTGTAATTGATAAAATAATAATCAATTTGAATATGAAGAAATTTACAACAAGTGTTTTGATGGTAGTGCTTTCTTCGACATTTGCGTTAGCAAGTGGACAGGAAAAGAAAAGAAGAGATACTCTCAAAACCACAGACATTGCCGAAGTTATTATGACTGGAGCTATGGGGCGTAAAATGAAATTAGATGCCCAAACTTCAACGGCAGCTGTTATTGGTAAGGAGAAGCTTACTCAGGCAGGTGCTCCAAATGCTATCGCGGGTTTAACCAGTAAGGTGCCTGGGCTTACCATTAATAAAACCAGCAGTGGTGTTGATGGGACTTATGATATTAAAATTAGAGGTTCGAGAACACTGACTGGTAGTACATCTCCCTTAATCGTAATTGACGGGGTGATATCATCAATTCAAATATTTCAGGCTCTCCCATCTGATATGCTTGAATCTGTTACTACATTGTTAGGTTTGCAAGGTGCCGCACTATATGGTTCACAAGGTGTAAATGGAGCAATTGTTATAACTACAAAAAAAGGAAGTGGGTCAAGAAAGCCTAGAATTAGTTTTAATAGTAACGTTGAATTTGAGAATGTATTATTTACACCAAGCAGACAAAAGGCTTATGGTCAAGGTTGGTTTGGTGATCGAATTCATGCTGAGAATGGATCGTGGGGTCCGTCTTATTCTGATCCGGCATATGCGGGACAAAACCTTGCAATGGGTGTTCCGTTCTATGATGTAAATGGTGACGGAATGATATTTGTGGATCCTAACGGGGATGTTCCTAGTGAAGATGCTGCGGCTTCAGTACGTGGGATTTATTCGCCAAGAAAAAAGGATAATGCTAAAGAATTTTTTCAGACAGGGCCGAGTTTTAATAATACTTTAACTGTTACAGGTGGAAGTGAGGGTGCATATGGTGGTTTGTCAATCAACCGTCAGGATAGAGAGTTTATTGTAGCGGAAGATAAATTAAAGAAAACTTCAGTAATGTTTAATGGAGGCTTTAAGTTAGGTAAGCTTTCTTTGGATGGAAGCGTTACGTACATTAATAGGTCTGCTTCTACAACCACTCCAGATTTGTACACCAATCTTCTTCAATCTTCTTCAGAGATTCCTATCACTGCTTTCCGGGATAGTTCTTTGCCTTATGCATGGACAATGTATTATCAGAATCCATACTGGACTATTCAGAATGTAAGGAATACTTCAAAACAGGATATCTTCAATGGAACCATTTCATTAGGTTATAAAATTAATGATCATATTTCGATTAATAATAATGGAACGGCTCAAATTACCTCAACTGATATTTTAAATTATAATAATGGATATGTTGCTTCAACTGCCAGCCCAAGGATCACTGATGTAGATGGGATTACTGCTGTTAGTTCAGTTACTTCATCATTATCTCAGTCTAATGCTATTAGCAGATATTTTTATAATGACTTAATGGCTAATTTTAATTATGACTTTACTAAGGATATTAATTTTAAATTATTAGTTGGTTATAATGTTCAACAGAATGAATCTAAAACTACTTCAGTAAGTGGTACTGGTTTGAAAATTCCTGGAATCTATCAATATTGGAATTTGACTACATTAACGATTCCTTATAACTTAAATAATAGGAGATTTACAGACAATAAATTCGCTTTTTTTGCTAATCTTGATTTGTCCTATAAAGATTATTTATACTTAAATGTAACAGGTAGATTGGAGAATTCTTCTAAACTATTGCATTCTGACTCAAGTATTGAGAGTACAGCACATTATTTTTATAATTCTGCTGGGGTGTCGTTCATGCCTTTAAAGGCTTTTGAGGTTGAAAGCGATATCTTAAGCCGATTGGTTGTTAAAGGTTCTTATACACGTGTTGGTAATGACAATGTAAATGTTTTTGGAATTGAGGATACTGCTACACTTGCGCCTGGTTATCCATTTGGAACTGGTCCATTAAGTTTTGTTAATAATCAGACGCCAACAGATACTAATATCAGACCTGAAATTGTTACCAGTAATGAAATCAGTATAGGTTTGGGCTTTTTGAAAAATAGAATTACATTAGATGTTAGTGGGTATATTCAGACCACAAAAGATCTGATAACAAACCAAACTACATCTAATACGACTGGTATAAGATTTACACCTATTAACGTTGGTGATATTAGAAATAAGGGATTTGAGGTTAACTTAGGTGCTACTCCAATTAAGACGTCGGACTTCTCGTGGGATCTGAATTTTGGATGGAGTATCAATAGAACTAAAGTTATTGAGCTTGCTAACGGACAGGATGAGGTGAATCTTTCTGTGGGTGGAAATGCTGGTATTTATGCAATTAAAGGTGAAGAGTTTCCAATGTTAAAAGGAACTGCTTATTTAAGAGACGATCAGGGAAGAATTATTATTAACCCAGATAACGGTAATCCATACATCTCAAATAATTATGTAAACTTTGGTCGGGTAACTCCAAATTATACATTAGCACTTAATACCAATTTTAAATACAAGAATTTTGGAGTTTATGCGGTGCTTGACTATAGAAATGGCGGGGTTTTGTACTCTGGAGCAATGCAAAACCTTGCGTTTAGTGGAGGTCTAGAGCAGTCTGCATCTTTTGATAGAACTCAAGGAGGGTATATTATTCCAAATTCAGTGTATATGAATAATGCCGGTCAATATGTTGAAAATACCTCTATTAAATCGGGTGGAGATTCTTATGCAGGACTGCCGGATTATTATGGAAGTGTTTACAGTAGAGTTGCTGAGAATTTTATCATGAGTGGTACGGCATTTAGAGTAAGAGAACTTGGGATATCTTATGCTCTTGGAGGGGATGCAGCGCGATCTATTGGTCTAACCGGACTTAGTTTTAGTGTTTATGCAAGGAATCCATTCTATAAGTTTGCTAAGGAGAATAGAGGGTATGCAGATCCTGAGGCATCATTTACAACAGGAAATATTTCAGGTATATCAAATTCTAACCAGTATCCGTCGACAAGAACTGTCGGGTTTACTACTACAATTAATTTTTAAATAAAAACAATGAAAAAGATATTAATACCAATTTTAGGAATAACAGCATTGTTATTTTTTAACTCGTGTAGTGAGGAGTTCTTAGATGTGAATAAGAATGTTAATGATGCTTACAGTAATCAGCTTACCCCAAAAGATAGATTGTCTGCTGCAGAAACTGTAGTTTTTAGAACCCAAGCAGGAACTATGAATAGGTTTGGGAATTTAATAATGAATGCATGGGCTGGAAATATTTATTTCTATGCTTCACCTTATGGAGATGAATTTAGAATGAGAGCTGATTCTCAATTTTATGATACGATTTGGGATAATTTATATTTAGGAATCTCAAATTATCAGGCGATAATTGAAAGTCCTAATGCAGCTAAATATCCACATCATGTAGCGATTGCTAAGATTATGAAGGCTTATTATATGCAAATGATTGTGGATTTGTATAATGATGTGCCTTATACTGAGGCTTTTAAAGGTCAAGCTAATAAGCATCCGAAATATGATAAGGGTAAAGATGTTTACAAAGGATTGTTAGCTGAGCTTAATCAAGCTTTAGTTTTATTGGGGCAAACACCTGAAAATGCAACCTATGCTTTGTTGCCTGTTGAGGATCCTATATTTGCGGCTGCATCTGCTGATATGAGTAAGTGGGCTCAGATGGCAAACACGGTGAAGTTGAAAATGTTGGTGAGGCTTTCAAATTGTACAGATCCCGAAGTAATCGCCTGGAGAAATACAGAGTTGCAAGCATTAGCACCTTTAACGTCAGATGTAACAAAATTTGTAAGCGCCGATGTTAAGATAAATCCAGGGTATAGTAGTGCTAGTACGGGGCAGCAGAACCCATTTTATACAACTTATGGTGTGATTAATATAGCCTCAAATGATATGAGTGCGGATTATAGATTGACATTTGCTTCTGATCATATTATCAAAGCATTAAAAGGACAAATACCCGAGACTTCTGGCGTTGCTGATGGTAGGATTACAAGATTGTTCTTAAATAATGGAGTTGGACAGGCATCTAATTATATTGGGGGAGTGTCTGGGCCTTCTGCTAATGCAAATTTAATGGTTGGACAGCCTCAGGGTGGGGGTAAAGATGCTTCCAAGGTTGAAACCGATTTTGCGACTTTGGGCTTATTCTCTGCTTTTGCATCTCCATCTGGAGGTTCAGCATTGCCAGGTTTGGTTTTAACTCTTGCTGAGGTTAGGTTTTTACAGGCTGAAGCAGCGACTGTTTATCCTACGACAATGGCATTTAATGCTCAGACTTCATTTAATGATGGTGTTACTCAATCTTTTCTTACTTTTGGTGCTAGTCCAACAGCTACTAATAATTATTTGGCAGCTATTTCTACTAAGCCAGGAATGGGATGGGCAGCTTCTCCTAATAAAATTCAAGCTATTCAATATCAAAAATGGGTTGCTCTGACGAATATTAATCCTACTGAAACATTTATTAGCTATAATAAAACAGGATTTCCAGTTTTGCCAATGCCTTTAGGATCTTATTATCCGTCAAGACCAAAAAGATTAATGTATGCTCAATCTGAATATATTTCAAATACGGCAAATGTTCCAAATCCGGGAATTGATGAAATGTATACGGTTAATCAGTATTCACCATTCTGGATGAAATAATTTAAAAAATACATTCAATTAACAAATGCTATATATTGCAGATGTGACCGGAAGAAATTCTGGTCACATCTTATTTCATATCACTCGAAATGTGGTGATTTTTTTTAATGATGATTTGTAATTCAAATCTGAATCATATATTTTAAATTTTGGCATTTTTTTTACAATTTGTGCTTATTTTAAGAAAAATTTTCGATGAAAAGTGCTTAATTGATGGTTGTTTTTATTTGTTAAATTTAAAAACAATTTAATACAACTAGTGGTGAATAATTTAATGTGATATGGCTTTTAATCGTAATCTGCTGTTAATCAGTGTTTAATTTGCTTTTTTTTAATCAAATTACTTCTATTAATATAACGGCTTTGTGATTTTTTTCAAATGTATTTTTAATTTAATTAAACCTTCTTTTTTTTTATGAATTTTTGTTAAAATCCTTATATTTAACTAATTGTGTTAAATTTTAATATTTAATTTTGTCGATTATTAAAAAGTTGTTAATTTTTTACGATTTTCTTTTGTATTGTTAAGAAAGTTTTACAAATTTGCAATAATAAAAAAAATAATCAATTTAAATATGAAGAAATTAACAACTAGTGTTCTAATTGTAGTTTTGTCTTCGTCTTTTTTTGTTGCAAATGCACAGCAAAGAAAGAGTGATACAGTAAGAACACAGAATATCGAAGAAGTCGTTGTTACAGGGGCTCTTGGTATTAAGAAAAAAGCTGATGCAGTAACAAATGCACAACAAGTAGTTGGCACAAAAGAATTAAACCAGGCTTCAGCTCCAAATGCTGTACAAGCTTTGACAGGAAAGGTATCTGGTTTACAGATTACTCAGACTGATAATGGTGTAGGAGCAACAAGTAGAATCGTAATTAGAGGGAATAAATCAATTTCTGGTAATAACCAGGCTTTAGTTGTTATTGATAACGTAATTTCCTCTGCTGACGTTTTAACTCAAATACCTCCAGAAGCAATTGAGAGTATAAATGTCATTAAGGGATTACAAGGTGCAGCTTTATATGGGCAGCAAGGGGTAAACGGTGTTATTATCGTTGCTACTAAAAGAGGAGCTAAGAGTGAGAAAATGCAATTTACTCTAACTTCCTCAATACAAATGACCCAAGCTTTTAAATTTCCTATAGTTCAACAGCAATATGGAAAGGGATATCCACATGAGCCTGCTTTTAGTGCTGGTGATCCAGATTATAATGGAGCAACTTATGTGCCTTTTGAAAATATGTCTTGGGGTCCAGCTTATAACAATCCTGATATTGGAGGACAAATGGTTCCTTCAGGGCTTCCGCAAGCAAACAATCAATTTATCTATGAAAAGTTTGCTCCTGTAAAAGATCATTTTTCTAAATTTTTCAAAAATGGCGTAATCTTGCAGAATGGTATTACTGTTAATTCTGGGGGAGCTGATTCTTATGCAATGTTATCTATCAACAGATTAGAAAATGATTTCGTTGTTGAAGGTGATAAATTAAGACAAAATAGCTTTTTATTAAAAGCTGGTAAAAAGTTAGATAAATTAAGAATTGACGGTACTGTTAATTATATTAGTAAAATTACAAATCAATCTGATTCTGAGCTATACAACGATATCCTTCAAATGCCTACAATGAACGATGTCAGAAAGTATAGAAACTCTGGTATCGAAGGAGGTTTATCTGCATTTACTAAAAACCCTTATTATCAGATTGAGCATACCAGACAGAATACTATTAATGATTATTTATCTGGAATCTTGTCATTACAATATGATTTTAACAAGAATATCAATTTAACATACACAGGTAACGTATTTTTAAATAATTCAAGATCAGATAACCATGATGATGGCTTTAAAGCAACTCAGATATATGATGCAGGGCTAACATTTGACGGAGGGAATTTACAGGATTATACGCAAAATGCTAATTATGATTCTTACTATATCAACCGTACAGTAAATACAAGAAGCTATTATGGAGATATTATGTTGAATTTCAACTATGATCTTACTGATGATATTAATTTGAAATTAAACCTTGGTAATAACATTCAGGATAGCTACAGAACTGCAAGATCAATGGGAGGAACTAATTTAATTGTTCCGGGATGGTATGATATCCGTAATGTTAACAGTCCGATTCAACCAGGAAACCTAAATGGAGCAGCTGCACTGGATAATATTGCTTTTGAAAATAGTACTACAAGACAAAGGATTGTTGCAGGATTTGCCAATTTAGATTTATCATATAAAGATTATCTATTTTTAAACTCTACTTTTAGAATTGAACAAAGTTCTGTTTTATCTACATTCTATAATGGAGAGCTTCATAATAAAACATATCCTTATTACTCTGTAGGTCTTTCATTCGTTCCTACAAAAGCATTTGAAGGATTGAAAAATGATGTGATTAATTATATCAAGATCGCACCAAGTTTCACAAGAGTTGGAAATACATCAGCAGTATTACCTTATAATACTACAAATGTTGGTGTTATACCTGCTGGTTATCCTTTTCCAGGATTACCTGGCTATGGGGTAAATGCTGCGCAGACAAACAGAGCAATAAAACCAGAATTTATATCTACTGTTGATTTAAACGTTCAGTTAGGTTTCTTCAATGATCGTATTACTCTAGAAGGATCGATTTATCAGTCTGATACAAAAGACTTGATTACTAATGCGAATGTTTCAAATACTTCGGGACTTAATACACTGAAGGATAATTTTGGG
This sequence comes from Chryseobacterium sp. ISL-6, assembly GCF_018613715.1. GTDB lineage: Bacteria > Bacteroidota > Bacteroidia > Flavobacteriales > Weeksellaceae > Chryseobacterium > Chryseobacterium paludis. The sequence goes on from NZ_JAGGPT010000005.1 coordinate 258,091, forward strand.
AAAACCAGAATGAAAGGTTTGGAAATAGATTTGGGTATTACACCATTCAAAACTCAGGATTTCACTTGGAATTTAAGAGCTTCTTTCGCGAAATCCAGAACTACTGTAATAGATTTACCAAATGGACTTGATGAAGTAGCACTTGCTGTTCCTTATCAAACAGTTGGACTTGGAGTTTTTGCGATAAAAGGATCTGATGCACAGGTTATTAAAGCTACTACTTTCCAAAGAGATGATCAGGGAAGAATTATTGTAGGTGCAGATGGTGTTCCATTGCAAAGTACTACTTTAACTAGTATGGGTAGAGTGACTCCAGATTATACACTTGGGTTGAATACTTCTATCAGATATAAGAGCTTTACACTTTCCGGTACTATGGATTACCGTAAAGGGGGTAAATTTGCATCACTAGGTAAAAGTATTCTTACATTTGCCGGGATGACAGAAGATACTGCTGGTTTTGACAGAAGCCAAGGGTATGTGATTCCTAATTCAGTACAAATAGTAAATGGTCAATCTGTTGCCAACGTTACTCCAGTAGGAGGAACTGCAGATTATGATGGTGTTGCTGGATATTTCAGTTCTCAATCTCTACAAAGATTAGGAGAACCAATGGTATTAGATGCTACAGCCTTTAAGGTAAGAGAAATCGCATTGTCTTATGATATTCCAAAATCTGTTTTATCGTCAACTTTTGTTACTGGTTTTACAGTTGGTCTATTTGCAAGAAACCCATTCTTTGTTTATTCGAAAGAAAACAGAAACTATGCTGATCCTGAAACTTCTTACACAAATGGTAATGGTGCTGGTATTGCAATCGCAGGTCAATATCCTTCTCAAAGATCTTTTGGTATTAACTTAAAAGCTACATTCTAAACTTTAAAAAAATTATGAAAAATATAAAATTAACAACAGCAGTTTTATCTATATCTATGTTGTTTGCATCGGTGTCATGTAATAGATACCTTGATGTTAATGAAGATCCAAATAACATTGGGATTGATAAAGTTACTCCAAATGAATTATTGCCTGTTGGTATTACATCAACATATGCAAAGCAGTCTCAGACATTAAATAGGTTTGCGAGCGTTGCAATGAATTCAACTGCAGGAAACTCATTGGTATATGGAGCTCCATTTATTGATGATTATAAGCCTAACGTTTCCAACACATTTTACAATGATGTTTGGGATAGTATTTTCAGAGGGATTGCCAATTTTCAACAGATAATTGTATTTAATGATCCTACTAAGAAATATACCCAGCATAAGGCAATGGCAATGATTATGAAGGCGAACTATGTACAGATATTAACAGATTTGTATGGTGATATGCCATATTCTGAAGCTTGGAAAGGACAAGATAATTTAACGCCTAAATATGATAAAGGTGAAGATATCTACAAAGCTTCTATTGCTGATTTAGAAAGTGCAATTGTTCTATTAAATTCTAATTCTGGAGATACTCCAACTGGAGATATTGTTTTTAAAGGAGATAAAACTAAATGGAAGGCTTTTGCTAATACATTGAAACTAAGGTATTTGCTAAGAATGTCAAATGTGACAGGTGCTATGGCGACTTACAGAGATCAAAAGTTAGCATCATTAAGTGGTGCAACTTTTATTGATCAGGATGTATTGGAGAACCCAGGATATTCAGCTGCAAATGATGCACAACAAAATCCATTTACAAATTTCTTCGTAAAAACTAGTTCAGGTAATAATGCTGCGAATTTCTCTATCAATGTTGCTTCTGAGCATGAGGCAATTATCTTAAATGGAAATATTGAAGGAGATAGCCGTCCGGTCTATCAGAAATTTAATGGAATTGTTGATGGTAGAAGAGCAAGAATGTTTAATCTTAGTGGTGGAAAAGTTCAAGGGATTAGACAAGGTAATTTACCAGGTCAGCCAGGTGTACCAACTTCTGTTTCAAGATTCTCTTATGGTATTACCATCGGAACGGGAACACCTACTACTACTGCTGAATTAACAAGTATGGCATCAGCTAAATCTGGTTGTATCATGACTAGAGCAGAATCCAAGTTTTTACAAGCAGAAGCGGCTTTAAAGTATCCGGGTATTTTCTCAAATGCTAATGCTAATTTTACTGCTGGTATAACAGCTTCATTTAATTACTTTGGAGTTACTGATGCTACTTTATTAACAAATTATTTAACAGCAATAGCAGCAAGACCAGGATTGGGATGGACTGGAACTGATGTGAATAAATTGGAGGCTATTATGACTCAGAAATGGATCGCTTTAACAGGAGTTAATCCTGAGCAATCTTTCTTTGATTATACTAAAACAGGTTTCCCTGTGACTCCTCTAGCAACTGTTTCTTCAAATCCAAAACCTAACAGACTAATTTATCCTCTTTCAGAATATATTGGTAATGCTAGCAATGTTCCAGGAATAAGTAATTCTGATGTATTTAGCAAAAATCAATACACGCCATTCTGGGCAAGAAATTAATTTGATCATTCATTTTAATATATTTAAAACCGCTCTTTAGAGCGGTTTTTTTTTGTTTTAAGTAATATTTAATTTTTGATAATTTATACTAATAAGAAGAAATAAGGATAAAAATATTATATGCATAGCATTGTATATGGTCGTGAATTTGATCACGAATGGATTGAAAATATAGTAATTGAATGTAATATCTAATGAAGGGATTGCTTTTAATATTCTGTTAATCAGCTGTTAATTCTATTATTAGGCTCCTTTTTATAATTAAATATCACTACTGTATGATATAGTATGTCGTTTTTATAGACTGGTCTATTTTTTACAATTAAATCACTTATTAGAGTTTTAGTTTTTGTTAAATCTTCAATGTTTAACAGAAATTATTAACTTAATTGATGATTATGTTGATGATTTTTGAACAATTGTTAATTTTTTATAATTTTCTTTTGTGTTCTTAAGAAAGTTTTACAAATTTGTAAAGCTTAAATAATTTGATATGAAGAAAATAACAGCAAGTGTACTTATACTTGTGTTGTCCTCATCGTTTGCACTCACCAATGCACAACAAAAGAAGACAGATACAGTAAGAACACAAGACATCGAAGGAGTCGTAGTGACTGCCCTTGGAATTAAAAGAGATAAGAAATCTCTTGGTTATGCCTCTGAAGAAATAAAGGCCGAGGCGTTAACTGGTGGAACGACAAACACCGGAAACGTAGCATCACTTCTTTCAGGTAAGGTAGCCGGGTTACAGGTTAATACAAACAATAACTTTGGCGGATCAGCTAACCTTTTAATTAGAGGTTACAAATCTCTATCCGGAGGTTCTCCACTTATCGTAATAGATGGTTCTCCAGTGAACAATAACACGGTTGCAGGATCAATATTCGATTACGGAAACTTTCTCTCCGATATTAATCAGGAAGATATTGAGTCTGTAAACGTTCTGAAAGGAGCCGCCGCATCTGCATTATATGGAGAAAGAGGTAGTGATGGTGTTATCTTGATCGTTACAAAAAGTGGTAAAGGTAAAGATGACGGTACTTGGGGAGTAACAATAAATTCTGGAATAACTGCGGGATTTATTGACAAGTCTACCTTTCCTAAATACCAAACAAAATACGGCGCCGGTTACGGAGGGAATTCTTGGAATGAAGATCCAAACCCAGACGGACACAATTATGCTAACTTCGTAGATGATGCATCTTATGGACCTGCATTCGATCCCAATCTTTTGGTATATCAATGGGATTCTTACGATCCATCGTCTCCAAATTATAAAAAAGCAACACCATGGGTTGCAGCTAAAAACGGACCGATTAAATTTTTTGAAACTCCGATTACCTATGTGAATACGCTTACGCTTGAGAAAGGAAATAAAACATCGAATCTCTCACTATCTTATTCTAATATGCTTTCTAATGGTCTTATGCCAAACTCTGAATTAAGGAAGAATACCATATCAGCAAAATTTAATCATGATTTTACAGAGAAATTACATGCATCAGTTTTTACCACTTTAACTTTGCAGGGTACAAGAGGTAGAAACGAAACAGGTTATTCTGACAATATTATTACTGGTTTCCGACAATGGTGGCAGACTAACGTAGATGTTGAAGCATTGAGACAGGCATATCAAAATAATGGAAACTCTAATTTTTCCTGGAACAGAACTGCTTCTGATGATGCAACACCTCAATATTGGAACAACCCTTACTTTCAAAGATATCAGAGTTATCAGTCAGATGATAGAACCAGAATATTCAGTTATGCACAGTTAAAATACGATGTTTCCAAAAATTTCGGAATTACAGGAAAGTTATCGTATGATGATCTACAGATGGTTATAGAAGAAAGGTTAATGAACGGATCAATACCTCAGGTATTTGGAGCGTCAGGCCTTAATGTAGGTTCAGGATATTCGAGAACAAATGTGAAAAATACAGAAATCAATTTTGATTTATTTGCTAACTATAAATTTGATATTACCTCTGATTTGAATGTGAGTGGTATTGTCGGAGGAAACGTCAGAAGAAATTTAGTAGATAATGTATTTGCAACTACGGAAGGAGGACTTTCGAAGCCGGGATTATTTGCGATTTCAAACTCAGTAAGAACAATACTTCCTCCTGATGAGACCTACCAAAAGTTTGTTACTTCGAGTATTTATGCAACAGCATCTTTTGGGTATAAAAATTTCTTATACGTTGATGGAACGTATAGAATGGATCAAAGTTCTAACCTTCCAAAAAAGAATAATAACTACGATTATTATTCAGTTACAGGATCTTTAATTCTTTCAGAATTTGTAAAGCAGGATTGGCTTAGCTTCTGGAAAATAAGAGGAAATTATGCAGAGGTAGGTTCCTCAACAACGAATTACAGATTAGTAAATACATTTAAAGCCAGAGGAGAAGGATTGTTTGATCAGCCTTTTTTCCTTGCTAATCCAAATTTAAAGCCGCAGAGATCTAAGGAAACAGAATTTGGTATGGAAGCACAATTCTTTAAAAACAGATTAGGATTTGATGTAGCTATCTATAAAACAAGAACAATTGATCAAATCATTAATTTGCCAGTATCTTCAGCTACAGGATATAGAACGTTTTTAGTAAATGCCGGGCAGGTCAATAATAAAGGTATAGAAGTGCAGTTAAATGGTACGCCATTTAAAACCGATGACTTTAGATGGGATATTGATGTAAACTGGTCTAAAAATGAAAATGAAGTAGTTTCTTTAAATGGAAATTCTCAAAATTATCTTTTAGCAAGTTATCAGAACAATGTATCTCTTAATGCTCGTGTTGGCGAAGCATTTGGAGCTTTGGTGGGATCGGATTATGTATATGATGCTAATGGACAAAAAGTAGTTAATGCGACTACAGGAAGGTATTTAAGAAACAATAATCAGATTATAGGAAATGTTACACCTGATTGGGTAGGTGGTGTAAGAAATAGTCTTCGCTACAAAGATTTTTCATTCAGCTTCCTGATTGATGTGAAACAAGGAGGGGATGTATTTTCTCCAGATATGGGATATGGTATCTCTACCGGGTTATATGAAGAAACAGCGTATTATAGAGAAAGTGGGGTAGTCTATCCAGGAGTGAATCCAAATGGACAAGTCAATACAACACCTACAAGTACTCCTGGAATTAGTGGTCGTGTAGATGGATATAATGCTATGCCAAACAAACGATTTGTTTATGACGCATCTTATGTAAAATTAAGAGAAGCCAGTATAGGGTATAATTTACCAAAATCATACTTAGCGAATACAGGTATCCAGGATGCAAAAATTTCAATTGTTGGAAGAAACCTTTGGATCATCCATAAAAATTTACCTTATGCCGATCCTGAAACAGGAACAGGGAATGGGCTAGCTGCTAAAGGACAATCCATAGGATCGTTGCCTACAACTCGTGACATTGGGATAGACATAACTTTAAAATTCTAAAAAATGAAAAAAATATTTTTAATTATAGGTGTTGCTTCACTCGCATTAACTTTGAATTCATGTGAGAGGGATATTACTTCATTGAACGAAGATCCAAAACATCCAACAGAAGTTCCATCAGGAGTACTTTTTGCAAGTGCGGAACACGCATTGCTTGATCAGGTATTGAACGTTAATGTTAACAGAAACATAAGTCGATTTTTCACCCAGCAATGGTCGGAAACAACATATCCGGATGAGACAAATTATAATATGACTGCTCGTCCGATACCTAGAAATCATTACAACCGTATGATGTCGTCTGCTTCTGCTACAATAAACTCTCCGGGGGTTCTGTCAGCATTAAGAGATGCAAGAAGGTTTCTTGATGGAGAAAGTGTAACTCCGGTTCAAAGAAATAATAGCATCGCTATGATAGAATTAGTGAATGCTTACGCATGGGCTAATTTAGTAGATACTTATGGAGATATACCATATTTTGGAGCGTTGAAAGCTACAGCGGAAAACCCTGGAAATGCTGAAATTCCTTATGATGATGCAAAGGTCATTTACCTTGATCTTGTTAAAAGGATCGATGCTGCTTTGGCATTGATTAATACTTCTGAAATAGGATATGATAAAGATTTAATTTACAAAGGAGATATGTTTAAATGGAAAAAGATGGGAAATTCTTTGAAGTTTAGACTCGCTATTGCTTTAGCAGATGTAGAACCCGTACTTGCCAAAACCTATGCTGAAGCGGCATATACAGGAGGGCTATTTACAGAGAAGGCTGATAATTTTGGACTACAGACATTTCCTTCAGGATTATTATCCAATCCGGTTTATCAAGACGTAATACAATCTGGTAGAAATGATTTCTTACCTTCAAATATTCTGGTAAATTTCATGAATACTAATAATGATCCAAGAAGAGCGGTTTGGTTTACTACTGTTGCTAATGCTTATGTTGGTGGAGTGTACGGTAGCCAAAATGTATTTAACCAATATTCTCACTTTACAAATGTTATTTCAGGAGAGAATGCACAAGGATTTTTATTGGATTATGCTGAAATTATGTTTTTGAGAACTGAGGCTGCTGCTCGAGGTTTTGCTGTGGGTGGAACTGCTACTACCTTATATTCGCAGGCAATTCAAGCTTCCATGACGGAATATAATGTTGACCCAACTCAGGCTAGTGCATTTATAGCTGCACATCCATTTGATCCAATTAATTGGAAAAAATCAATTGGTGAGCAGGCGTGGATAGCGATGTTTAATAAGGGCTTCCAAGCATGGAATTTTACAAGAAGACTGGATTTTCCTGTATTTGCAAATCCATCAGGATCATTAGTAGAAGCAGTGCCAGTAAGAATGCCTTATTCTGATCAGGAATATCTTTTAAATGCTACTAATGTAAAAGCTGCAGCTGCAAAAATTGGAGGCGATAAAGTGTCAACAAAAATCTTTTGGGACAAATTTTAAATTAATTAATAATCTAAACAAGCATTTCTGTTTAGATAAAGTAAATGTTTTTATATGAAATTTTTAATAGGATTCTTTTTTTTAATGTGCATTATTTCATGCTCCAATGATGACGATAATAACAATATTGTAGACAATGTAAGCATCAATGGAAATTGGAAACCCTATAAATATGAATTCAGGGGTAAAACTTATATGGTAAATGATTGTGGTCTCAAAGGTCAGCTATTGATCAATGCAGATTTTACTGGAGTTTATGAAAGATATGATCTTTCTACTTCAGGTAACTGTACTAAATTTGATTCCTTTGCTGGTAAATGGGGCTATGACAATCTATATAGTACTCTTACACTTACATATAATGAAGGTGGAGCAGTTAAAACTCTTAAAAAGGAGGTAGAGTCATTTTCCACTACTGAGCTTAGGGTATATGATAATTCTAAAAATTTAGATAATGTGCCTGGAAATGATGAAGCCGTTTTAATTTTTATAAAACAATAGCATTTCTTATAATAAACCGCCTTCGGGCGGTTTTTTTATTTCCGTATATTTGTATTTCAAAATTAGAACATGAATATTAAAGATATAATAGAGGAAAAACTTTCGGAAGTCATTTTAAATGTATATCAGTTAAAAGAAATTAATCTGGAGGTTCAGGAAAATAAAACTGAGTATGAAGGAGATTTTACGATTGTTACCTTTCCACTAGTTAAACAATTAAAGAAAAATCCCGAAAGTATAGGAATAGAATTAGGAGAATCTTTAACAGCACAAACAGATGTGTTTGAAAGCTTTAATGTGGTTAAAGGATTTCTGAATGTTAAAGTTAAAAACCAATTCTTTGTAGATCAATTGAGATCTGTAACTGATGGTTTCTCAAAAATTGAAAAGAAAGATGCAACAGTGATGGTAGAATATTCTTCTCCAAATACTAATAAACCACTGCATTTAGGACATATCAGAAATAATTTATTAGGTTTCTCTGTTGCTCAAATTCTAAAAGAGGCAGGATATGATGTGATCAAGTCACAGATCATTAATGATAGAGGGATTCATATTTGTAAATCGATGTTGGCTTGGGAAAAGTTTGGAAATGGGGAAACACCTGAGACAACCCATACCAAAGGAGATAAGTTTGTTGGAAATTATTATGTAGAATTTGATAAAAATTACAAAAAAGAAATAGCCGAGCTTGTTGAGAAGGGAATAGGAGAGGATGAGGCGAAGAAAGAGGCTCCTTTAATGAAGGAAGCTCAAAAGATGTTGCTGGACTGGGAAAATGGTGATGAAAAAGTAAGAAGCCTGTGGAATGAAATGAACTCTTGGGTCTATAAAGGATTCAATGAAACTTATAAGAGACTAGGCGTTGATTTTGACCAGGTTCAATACGAAAGCAATACCTATATTTTAGGAAAGGATCTTATCCAGGAAGGCTTGGAGAAAGGGATTCTATATCAAAAAGAAGACGGATCGGTTTGGTGTGATCTTACAGATGAAGGCTTGGATCAAAAGCTTTTATTACGCTCTGATGGGACTTCTGTTTATATGACTCAGGACTTGGGAACTGCGGTTGAAAGATTTAAGCAAAATGATATTCAAAAGCTAATTTATACGGTAGGGAATGAACAGGATTATCATTTCCAGGTTTTATTTAAAATCCTGAAAAAATTAGGCTATGCCTGGGCTGATCAATTATTCCACTTATCTTATGGAATGGTGGAACTTCCTGAAGGAAAAATGAAATCCCGTGAAGGAACTGTTGTAGATGCTGATGATTTGATGCAGGAAATGTATGCAACAGCGAAATCTAAGGCGCAGGAATTAGGAAAACTTGAACACCTGTCTGATGAAGATAAAGAAACATCCTACGAGACTGTTGGATTGGGAGCATTAAAGTATTTTATGCTAAAAGTAGATCCTAAGAAAAAAATGCTGTTTAACCCGGCAGACAGTATTGATTTTAACGGAAATACAGGTCCTTTTATTCAATATACCTATGCTCGTATTCAATCCTTATTAACAAAAGCAATGTACGCTCAAAAAGAAGTAGCTAATGTTGAATTAAATCAATCTGAAAAGGAACTGATCATGCAATTAGCCAATTATAAAACGGTAGTTGCTAGAGCAGCAGAAACATTAAGCCCAGCCTTAGTTGCTAATTACCTTTACGATCTTGTAAAATCTTACAATTCTTTCTATCAGAATAATCCTATTATGATTCAGGAAGATGAGAATGTAAAGCAGACCCGATTAAATCTATCAGATCTAACGGCTCAGACAATAAAGAAATCTTTAGGATTACTGGGAATAGGAACCGTAAACAGAATGTAAAATATCAGCCTCTTGAATTCAAGAGGCTTTTTTATGAAGCAGATTCGTTTTGTTTAGGTTGATTTTTGTGACTGTCTTCATATAATTTGGCGTCACTCCACTTGGCATGTTTGGAAGGAACAATTTTATATCCTCTTTTGTAAGAGTATACTTTTGTAAATTCTGCTCCGAAAAATATCAGCATACAGGAATAATTGATCCACATCATAATAAGAATAACAGTTCCTGCGGTTCCAAAAGTTGAGGTTGGTTTGAAATTACTAAAGTAAAGACTCAATAAAAACTTACCTAATGTAAACAAAAGGGTCGTCAATATAGCACCTTTCCAGACCGGTCTCCAGTTGATTTGTACATCAGGTAGAAATTTAAACATTAGGGCGAATAACAGCATCACAAGAGCAAAGCCAACAGCAAAATTCACCAATTCCACCAACATATAAGTTTCAAAACCAAAATAATTTGTGATCCAGGTATTAAAAAGGCTTATTGCTGAAGAAAGGATCATGGTGATCATTAATAAAAATCCAAGGATGAGGATCATTCCCAGGGAATTGGCTCTGTCAAGAAGAAATTTAATTAATGCTTTTTTGGGTGCTGATTGTACATCCCAAAGGGTATTTAAAGAATGTTGCAATTGAAAAAATAATGTGGTGGAACCAAAGACCAAAGAGCCTATTCCTACTGCCTTCATGAAAATGTTCTGTTTGTCGATCAATGCGCCGGCAATCATATTTTCTACACTTTTGGCAACATCATTTCCCATCAATCCACTGATCTGAGTACTGATCTGCCCACGGATGGCTTCTTCCCCGAAAAAGTTTCCGGCAATCCATATGATAATAATTAATAATCCCGGAATAGAAAAGATCGCATAATATGCTAAACTCGCCGAATCTCTTGATGCGGTAGAACTGTTCCATTCTGCAAATGTGTCTTTTAAAACCTCCCAGAAAAATTTTATATTGTTGATCATATTAAAATGGATATCCGATTGCTATATTTAAAACAAGATTATCTTTTCTCCAGCTGCCATCTCCAAAATTGATCCTGTTAAAAGTCCATCTGTCTCCTTTTTCATAGTAAGGAACACGAAGGGGCATTGCTAAGTCTAATCTTAAAATTAATATTGAGAAATCAAGTCTTAGACCAACTCCGGCACCTACAGCAATTTCACTCAAAAAATCTTTTGAAAATGTTCCACCTGGGCGGTCATTGTCCTTATCCTTAATTAACCAAACATTTCCAGCGTCTATAAACGCGGCCACATTTAAAAATTTATAAAGATTAGCACGATATTCTGCATTCATCTCTAATTTGATATCTCCCGATTGATCAAACGAAAGCTTCTCATTTAAGCCTCTTGGATCATAGCTTCCAGGTCCTAAGGTTCTTGCTCGAAACGCTCGAATACTGTTACTTCCGCCTACAAAAAATTGTTTGGAAAAAGGGATGTATTCTGAATTCCCATAAGGGTAAGCAATACCGGCTATAATTCGTGAAGCGAAGTTAGTTTTTTCTGAAAACTTGTGATAGAATCTGAAATCGTTTTCCATTTTTGCATACTGACTGAACGGAACTCCAAAGATTTCTTTTTGTTTCCCTTTTTTTGCGCTGGCTCCTGTTACTAAGCCTGTAATATTTCCCGCCAAATCAAGTGTGCCCTTGTAATAGAAGGTATTTGTTTTTGGCAACATAGTATTCGTATAGGTATATGAATAAGTAGGACCAAAAATAAGTTGCTCTTCAACTACTCTTTGCATAGCAGGAGTAGTCGCTATTGATTGATATAATGGAGTGACATTAGCTGGTGAAACTAAAGTTATATCTAGAACTTTTAAGTCATGTTCTTTTCTTGCATTTTCCTTCCATACATATCCGAATGAAGCTGTAAAATTATTAAGTGTGTAATATTCAGTACGGTTTTGGAATTCATACCCAAGAGTTATATTGGTCCTTGGGACAAAAGCGCTGGAAGAGTGGAATCTGAATGGGGCAACTATTCTAGGAATAGACAACTGTACATTTGCTCCGGCACGATACATGTTTTTAGCCTGTGACTGGCCACCCATCTGTACATCAAAAGCTCCATAAATAGCTGCTTTAAATTGTTCAGCACCTTTGAAAAAATTTCGATGCGTCCAGTTTAGATTCAACTCACTACCTGCATAGCTGGCAGAATTGGTTCTTCCTAAAGCTTCCAGACGAAGAGATTGTACTTCTCTTGGCGTCAATAAATAGTAAGCATCAAATTTATGCTGTAGAGAATCTGAAACAATAAATTCATTTTTTACAAATTTAAAAACGCCTAAGCTGATTAAACGGTTTAATGAAAGATTGTGATCGGTACGGTTGTACAAATCTCCTTTCTCAAAGTATAATGCCCTATCGAAAATTTTAGGTTTAAATTTATGTTGTGGGTCAATCACATATATGTCATTATAAGCATACTTTGAAAGAGAATCCTTGTTCATTGGAACACTGTATTTACCCTTTTTTACATCCTGAAGATTATAAGTAGGGAAAACAATCACTTTGTCGATACTGAATTGTTGGGTAGCCAGATCAGGAGTATCCTCTTTTAATTTTACATTAAGCTCTACTTTATGATTCTTGGTCACTGTACTGTCTGCCTGAACAATAATATTATCGGGATGGAAATAATAAAAACCCTTTTCCTTCAAACCATTATCAATTCGATCCCGCTCAGTTTTGATAACGCCCAGATCAAACGGATTTCCATTTTTAAGCAGGGTTTTTTCTTTTAAATTTTGAATCTCATGGTTGACCACAGAAGAATCCTGCTGAAATTTCACACTACTGATTAAATACTGAGCACCAGGTTTTAGAGTATAAATAACTCTTGCCTTCTTGTTTTTTGAAATTGTATCATACGTTGCTTTAGCGTTAAAATATCCCTTATTTTCAGAATAGTTGACAATGATATCTTTATTGAATTCACGATCAACATCACCTAATAGAACCGGTTTTTCACCGATCTTGTATTTTAGCCAGTAGTTGAAACCCTTATCTTTTTTAGGTTCTTTGGCAATATTGTAAAAGTATAACCTGGGACGTAGCCCAAGTAGGGTTGAGTTCGGTTTAGGAATTAGATTTTCCTCCAGAGCAGCCTGAAGTTCTTTTTTATCTTTTTTAGGGATGGTATCATTGTCAATCTTTACTTCTGCGCCGGTATAAAGCATCTGCCCTTCCTTAAGAAATCTGGTATTGCTACACGAAAGACTAACTGCAGTAAGTCCTGAAGCGAAAAAATATGTAAAGTATTTTTTGAGTTTATTTCCCATTTATTTAAATTCTACCACTTGGTTATTCTTATTTTCTTTTTTCGGTCTGTCTTTTTTTGATTTTTTGAAAATATCACGGAATTGATCATAATCCAATGTGATGATAAATCCAACTCCGGTTTCAATAATTTGTCCTTGCAGAGCCACCTGATATTCATCTTTACGATAAGCTCTCAACATATACCTGCCGTCTTTGGAGAGGCTGTAATCTACCGTTACATTTCCCGCAATGTTGTTCGTAGTCTCATTTTGTCTGGCATCACCTTCCAAACCGAAATTACTTCCTACCGTAACTTTAAGACGATCATTCAATAGTTTTTTGCTGATATCTACATTAAGATCAGTTCTCGTATTTTTTTGCCCGGTAGAATAATCTTCAGAGGAGTCTAGTCCAAAATTTAAGTCTACCCCTTTAATCAAGCCTGAAGCAAGGTTATTTAGCTGTTGGGAAAGAATTTTACTTACACTCTGTCTTGCCATTGCCTCAGCAGACATTCCTGCGCCGCTTTGGAAGGGGTTTTCACCTATAAAACGATTCAATAATAATAGAGCAAAAACCTGTTTATTCATTTCAGATTCCTGAGTTCTGAGCTGGGTAAGTTTTTGATCAACAAGATCTGTTACTGTTGATGAAACAGAACTATTTTTTTTATCAGTGGTAATATCAAATGTAATCTGCGGTTTCAGCAATTCACCACTCATTTTTAATAAAGTATTGAAAGGGATTCTTTGTTTAAATTGATTGATAGTCGAAGAACTTTCACCACTTATCTGTTGTTCTACAAGATCGATAGGTGCTACGTCAGCTTTATAGACGGCAGTAATATCCATAATCGCTGCAGTAGGTTCTCCTGTCCAGGTAATGGTGCTTCCTTTCTGAATGTCAAATTTTCTTTTAAGTAAACTTACGGAAAGGTCATAAGATCCTTTTTCTACCTGATATACTCCAACCAAAGTCGTTTTTCCTGATGGATCAACCCCACCAGTTAGTTGTGCTTCTCCCTGAAGTTGTACAAAATCACCGTTGGCTTTATCGATGATGATCGACATTTTAGCTTCTTTGCTTACTTCGATATTTACACTTACATCCATTCCTTTAATACGGCTTTGCGCTTTTAAGGAATCGGCTTTAATGGTCTTATTGAGAACAATCTGATCCTGATCTACAAATTCTACAATTCCATCTCTTTCCTGTAATGAAGGGCTGGATTGAGGGAGTACAAAAGTGAAATCTGTATTGTCAGTCACAGCCAATCTTCCATCCACTTTTGGTAAGTCTAAGTTTCCTCGAATATGTAACCCCGCATCAATCGCAAGTGTTCCATACATCATGGCGTCATTAGATTTTTCAGAATTGACTACCTTGAAACCTTTAGCATTAACATCAAGGTTGAATGCGAAATCCCGATATGTTTGTGTAAGAACCTGACCGTTTACAACAAGTGCATTTCCATCTTTATCATTGATTTTAAATTTATTAAACTCAATGCCTCTGTTTGTAAAATCAATTTCATCATTCAGCTTTCTGAAATCACTTCCCGTTTTAGCGATTTCAAGACCTACATTATTAAATTTCACTTTACCCAAGATATTAGGTTTATCTGTACTTCCGGTTATATTCAGATTTCCGGAAAGATAACCCTCTGTATTGGTAATGGCATTCATGGAGAATCCTTGAACACTTTTCATCTGAAGCTTATTGATGGCCATATTCAGATCAAATGTGCTGGAAGAAGTGTTGTAATTTCCAGCAATTTTCACATCATTGTCATTTCCGGAAAGCGCAATATCAGCATTTAAAAGTTTAGATGATGTGCTGTTTACCTTTACAGCTAGATTTCCAATTGGATTTCCATACACGAACAGATCTGAAATATTGAGATCAGAAGTGAATGTCATATCTTTTGTTAAATCCCGAAGCTGAGCAGTCCCGTTAATGGTTCCTTTAGCTAAAAGAGAGTCTTTCTTAATGATCTCGGTGATGGTTTCGATTTTGAAATCTTTCAATGAGATATTTAAAGGACTGTTGGCAGATTCACTTTCTGACTGCAGAGAAATCTCACTTCCGGCATTCGAAAGTTTAAAATTATCAGCTACAATCCCCTTACTGCCAATTTGGATTTTATTTCCTTCAGCAACTGTCCAGTCATTATAATTTAATTTTAAACCATCCGGATTCAGAGAAACTTCTGTAATGTCATTTAATGATTTTGCATTTCCGGCAATCAGAAATTGAGTAACATCTTTTTGATCTTTGGTTGTGATATTGTAATTAATGATATTGTTCGAAACATCACCTCCGATATTAATTTTATTTAAAGCAAGACTCGAACTTTTTAGGGCAGCAACATTCAGGTTGTATTGTAATGCCTGATTTTCGTTGGTTACTTTTAACGTTGCATTTTCAATTGAATTCTCTCCGTATAATAACTGTGGGATCTGTCCATCAATTTCAATCTTTTGAGAATCGGCATTGTAATTTCCAACTAAATTGATGGTTTCAAAACTTTTCAGATCAGGAACAAATTTTCTGATCAGATCGTCATTTTTAACCTTCGCATTAAATGTAAAATACTGACCAGCATCAATCTTTTGAGTTTTATCGGGTTTCTGAAATTGATAATATTGATTAATAGTTTGGGTTAATGATCCAAATATCTGAGTCAATTTATATTTTCCTTTCAGTTCTACATCTGCGATTTGAGAATTGAAAACAATATTCGTTGAATCATTTGCTGAACTTGCTTTCAAATGTACTTCCTGAATAGGATAAACCTCTTTGGTATCTGAAAATGCGAAGTTCTGAAGATTTAAATATCCATTCAAATGATCAGGGTCCAGATTGGTGAAGTCACCATCAATTTTCCCTCCAATGATCATTTGTTTTTCATAGAACCCAAGTTTATTAAGATCTAGTTTGATAATATCTCCATTAACCTTTACTGTAGGATTCTTCTCATTATAAACTCCAGAAGCGGTCAATTTCAGATTGGCATTCGGATCATTAGAATCTAAAAGAATATGATAAGCACCATTATTTATTTTTCCGGTCAAATTCATGTCGCGGTACTGATAGCCTTTATATGTAGCGGAAGCAACATGACCCTTAAGATCCGCTTTTGCTTTTTTGAAATCAAAACTTTCTCCCTTTGCGGAAATCTGTGCAGTAACTGATCCAATATCTTTATTCTGAATGATCTTTCCAACCTGTATTCCTTGAAGATTGGCTTTTATATCATATAATTCGTAATTTTTTCTACGCATATCTACATTGGCAATGATAGCTGCATTCCCTAGAGTAGAATAAAGATTAAGATTGGTATTGACCAGTTTGGTAGTTCCTTTTGCAGTTCCTTTTATACTGAAATTAGATGGTAATGAAATATTGGATGGTATAGTATTTTTAGGAACCAGATTATAGATCGTTTTTGCTGATGAAGAAAATTCTTCAATTTTTAAATCATAATACAATTGATCAGGGTTCATGGCATTTCTGATTCTTCCTGATGCTGCAACCCTTAACTGATCCAATCCTGCAACTTTTAAATCCTGAATCAATAAATCATTCACACTTCCTTTTACATTTGCATTTACAGCAAGTATGGTATTGGGGTATTTATTGAATGGAACAGTGTTTCCTAAGGTCGGAACTAAATTTAGAATGTCAGAAAAACCTATTTTAGAATCATGGATATTAGCAGATATTTTTACGACCCCAAGATTAGAAGTCAGCTGTTCAATAGAATTATATTGTAAAATAACCTCATCTCTTAATATTGTTTTTGGAGTCTGTAAGTATAGATCTTTAAGATAGGCTTCCTTTTCTCCATAAACAAAATCTGTGTTAAATTTTTGAATATCCAGACCACGTCCTTCCTGGATTTCTGCTGAATTTACCGTTCCTGCAAAGGTGTTGTTTTCCATTTTGAAACTTCGGACCTCAACATTCATTTTTGAAAAATTAAGGTGGTTGAAGTCCATCCCCTGTTTGGTAGGAGCGATTGCAGTATTATGGTAAGCTACTTTTACATCATTAAGAACCAGTTTACCCAAAAGTACTTTCATTGCTTTTTCCTTTTCTGAGCTTCCTGGTGAGGTGGCTTCTTCTTTTTTTGGATTAGCATTTTGGGCAGGTAAATAAAGATTGGCATTGATATCTGCTCCGGAAAGAATAATATTTGACACATTATAGGAATTATTATCCAGATCCAGTTTATTGACCTTTGTACTTAGTTCTTTAAATAAAACCTTTGCAAAAGTTTTTGTATTGTCATCACCGTAATCAATATCAAAATTGGTTAGTTTGATTCCTCTCAAACCAATATTCATTGATTTTTTCTGATTTAAAGAATCAACTTTTTTCTCAACTTTCTTCGAAACTTCTTCTACAAGATCTTGTTTTAATTTTAGTTTTAATCCATCCAGATTAATGTCATTGACTGCGTAATTATTTTTATTTAAATCAAAAGTTTTTACTCTTGTATCGAAAGATTTGAAGTATAATTTTATGTCATTTCCTGATTGCTGATCATTAAAAGTAACCCCAATATCTTTTAAGTTGATTTTATCAAGTGAAATAATAAATGGTTTTGAAGGGCTTTCTTCCTTATCTGAAGTGGCAAAAGCATCAATAATATAATCGAAATTAAATTTCCCATCTTTTTTTCTGACCACATTAGCCTTCACACCTTCAAGATCGACAGAAGTAATATCCGCAGTAGAATTGATGAGTTTAAGCATATTTAATCCAACATCCAGTTTTTTAACAGCTAGAAGGGTATCAATATCCTGACCTTTTAAATAAAGATTTTCCATAACAAGACTGTTAGGGAATCCTATATAAACCTTTTCAAGGCTGACTTTTGTTTTGATTTTTTTCTCGAGGTAGACAATAAGTTTGTCTTTAATAAAGTTTTGAACCGCCGGAAGACGCAAACTTAGTATAAGTAGGGCAAGAAGTACCAATATTGATATAATGGTAATGGCAAAGCGCCTCAGGAGTTTTCTTTTATTAATTTTTAGTTTCAAATGTGATAGGGTTTATAACAAAGATAATAATACTATTTAAAAAATTACCCGATGTGGTACCCCTTTGCGAATGCAAAAATCCTGCCTTGACTGCCTTTTATGGAATTTTAGTTGAATCGAAGTGAAGTGAATTAGTTGAGACAACAGTCAAGGCTTGGATTTATTTTTTAGTTTAAAAAGCCCCCTTTTTATACATTTTTCAAAGTATGAAAAGGTTTAGAAAAATGAAATTTAATGTTAGTTAGTGATAAAAGGGGGCATGATATAGTGATAGTTTTAGTTAAATATTTATTCATTATTGTTTTCCCATTTTACTTCTTCTCCTTGTGGAGCTGCCCCGCCCTGAGCTTGGGTAATCGGACTTGTTTCCTGATTGATATGGTATATGTAAGCTGCAATTTTTTCGGCATCCCTTCCTGTGATCGTTCCTTCCTTAATGAAAGGTCTCATGGTAGGATTATTTGGAGAACCGTTTTCAAGCATCCAGAAAACATTCTTAAAAAGGCTTTTTTCTTTGATGTTAATCCAGTGCTTATCAGTAAGATTTGGTCCGATTCCTCCTTTTGCACCATCTCCATGGCAGGTTACACAGTTGGTTTTGAAAAGCTGTTCACCTTCTGCGATATTGTCAGCACTGTATTTTGCTGTTTCTAAAT
The DNA here is from genome assembly GCF_018613715.1 of Chryseobacterium sp. ISL-6. Taxonomy (GTDB): domain Bacteria; phylum Bacteroidota; class Bacteroidia; order Flavobacteriales; family Weeksellaceae; genus Chryseobacterium; species Chryseobacterium paludis. Next base: position 276,803 of record NZ_JAGGPT010000005.1, read on the forward strand.
CAATAGTAGGTGCATTTTTTTCATATTCTACAATCGATGCAAGCATCGTTTTTGTTTCCTTGTCATATTCCACATCAGGATGCGCGTAATCTGTAAATGCAAAAGCAATCATATAGATGGCGCAGAAGACAATTCCAAAATAGAATAATCCAATCCACCATTTTGGTAAAGAATTATCAAGTTCAGTAATTCCATCAAAACCATGGTCGATGAGAATGTCTTTTTCTTCAGTCTGCGACTGTTTCTTAAACGCAGAATTCCAAAGCTTTTGAAAATAGGAAATATTCTTTTCTGTCAGATATTCTTTCTTTTCATTTTCTGTTAATCTGCTGAACTGTTCATTTTCCACCAGATCTCCTATAGAATTCATAATCAAAAGCAGGATGATTGCAATGAGTAATAATGCCCAGAAGAAAGGAGATGTGAAATAACCCGAATCCTGTGCGAACATCTCAAATGCCATAATGGTTAGCCCGATGGTTACAATGATATATATTGAAATGGGTGTTCTCGTTTTCATTTTACATTGATTTTAATAGTTAGTCAACACTTGCAGTTTTAATATCAGTGGTTTTGATATCTGTACCCAATCTTTGCAAATAGGCGATCATGGCAATAATTTCTCTTTGTTCAAGAGGAACGAATGCCGGACCTTTTGTTATCTTGTCTTTCTGCACCTGATCTTTTACGTCAGTTGCTTCAGAATAGATTCTTTTTACAATAGCTTTAGATTGATTGTCTGCCCATTGATTGGCCGAGTCTATCTGAGTTTTTGTGTAAGGAATGTCAAAAGTGTTTTTCATTAGTTCCATTTTGCTAACCATTTCAGAACGGTCAAGTTTATTGGTAATTAACCACGGGAAACGAGGCATGATAGATCCTGCTGAAGTAATTCTTGGATTGTACATATGTTTAAAATGCCATGAATCTGGATTTCTACTTCCTTCTCTATGTAAGTCGGGTCCTGTTCTTTTAGATCCCCATAGGAATGGACGATCATATACGAACTCTCCCGCTTTAGAGTATTGTCCATTTTTACCATCAAATCTCATCACTTCATCTCTGAATGGTCTGACCATTTGGGAATGACAGGAATTACAACCCTCACGGATATACAGATCCCTGCCTTCAAGTTCCAGTGGTGAATATGGTTTTACAGCAGTAATTTGAGGGAGATTACTTTTTATGGTCAGGGTAGGGACAATTTCCACCAATCCACCAACTGAGATTACAATAAAAGCTAATATAGAAAGTAGTTTTGGTGTTCTTTCAAGCCAAAGGTGAGCACCTTCACCCTCTTTTCTTTGGCTTCCAATATTAGCTAAAGCAGGTGCTTCTGCCGGAACTTCTTTCTGGAATGAGCCTGCTTTGATGGTTTTAATAACATTGATAACCATTAAGATCGCTCCTGACAGATAAAGGATACCACCCAAAAATCTCATTTTGAAGTAAGGTATAATAGCAGTTACCGTATCTAACCAGTTTTTCCACAATAGTGTTCCATCCGGGTTAAATTGCTTCCACATCAATCCCTGAGTAAATCCTGAAATATACATCGGAACAGCGTAGAAAATGATTCCTAAAGTTCCCAGCCAGAAGTGCCAGTTGGCCAGTTTTTTAGACCAAAGCTCTGTTCTCCACATGATCGGGATCAGGTAATAAATTACTCCAAAGGCCATAAAACCATTCCATCCAAGAGCTCCCAGGTGAACGTGGCCAATTACCCAGTCGGTGTAATGTCCGATTTTATTTAAAGATTTAGTCGCTAAAAGTGGTCCTTCAAAAGTGGCCATTCCATAACAGGTTACTGCTACAACGAAGAATTTAAGGATAGGATTTTCTCTTACTTTATCCCAAGCTCCTCTTAAAGTAAGAAGACCATTGAGCATGCCTCCCCAAGATGGAGCAATAAGCATAATAGAAAAACCTGTACCTACTGCCTGAGCCCATGCCGGAAGCGCTGTATACTGAAGGTGATGCGGACCTGCCCAAAGGTATACGAATATCAGCGACCAAAAATGGATAATAGATAATTTGTAAGAAAATACAGGACGCTGTGCCGCTTTTGGCATAAAGTAATACATCAAACCCAATACCGGAGTTGTCAGTACAAATGCAACTGCATTATGACCATACCACCATTGCACAAGAGCATCTTTTACTCCCGCATATACAGAATAGGATTTCCAGCTCGTAAATGATAATGGAACTTCAAGATTATTAAAAATATGAAGCATGGCTACAGCAATCCAGGTTGCAATATAAAACCAGATGGCAACATACAGATGTCTGACCCTTCTTCTGGCAATCGTTCCAAACATATTAATACCAAAGATGATCCACGAGAAAGCAATTAAAATATCAATTGGCCATTCGTGTTCAGCATATTCTTTTGAAGTATTAATTCCCATTAAGAAAGTTATAACAACGCTGATAATCATGATCTGCCATGACCAGAAGTGGATCCATGACAAGGTATCACTATACATTCTTGTTTTTAATAATCGCTGCATGCTATAATAGGCACCACAGAAAAATGAATTACAGACAAAAGCAAAAATAACAGCACTTGTATGAAGCATTCGGATTCTTCCGAATCCCATTGCTCCCTGTGTGTTTATTAATCCCTGGATATTTCCACTTCTTAAACTTTGGATCGTTGTATCATCAGTTCCGAATAAAAATTCGGGTAACTCCGGGTAGAAGAGCATTAATGCTGCAGTAAGACCAAGTAAAAAACCAACCAGGCCAAATACAATAGTAGCATAGAGAAATGCTCTGACAATATTATTGTCATAATTAAATTTTTGCGTCTCCATAATTCCAATAGTTGTTGTACAGAATTAATATTTATTACCATTTAGCTTTATACTGATGTTTTTAAGGCTAAATCTGATTAGGAAATAAATATCATGTAACGTGTATAATGTTTTGCCAAAGGTATTTATTAACTTTGTTAGAGGCTAGTAGATATCCTTCTAAACCATACCAAAAACTACTAAAACAAATACGATGAAAATATGTGGTCAAAATATAAGAAAAGTTCGACGAAGTAAAGATTTTACACAGGAATATATGGCTTTTGAAATGGGGATTTCACAAAAAGCCTATTCTGATATTGAGAATTCTAAAGTAAAGATCAATCTCGATATTTTAAGTAAAATTTCAAATATCCTGGAAATTAAGCCCTCAGATATTTGCAGCATTTCTCATCGATGTGGAATAACAGATTATGAAGATAAATACCATGATCTTATTCACTATATGAAACAAAATAATATTCCGATTCCTGAAGAATATATTTAATTTTCTATAATTATTCTACTTTTCTAATTTTAGCTAAATTCTTGAGTGTTTAATAAATTGAACGTTGAACTTTGTTTATAGAAGGGAATTTCTGTGAAGTTTTTATATATTTAGCGAATAATTCATTCTATGAACCACGAAGAGAAAACTGAACAAAATCCACAACAAAATACCTCTTTGGTTAGAGGACTAACCAACCGACATATTCAATTAATCGCCTTAGGTGGCGCTATTGGAACAGGACTGTTTCTTGGAATCGGTCCCGCTGCCGTTTTAGCAGGTCCATCTGTTATTTTAGGATATGCTTTAGCTGGGATTATTGCCTTCTTTATTATGCGTCAGCTTGGTGAAATGGTCGTTCAGGAACCTGTATCAGGAAGCTTTAGTTATTTTGCCTATAAATATTGGGGGAATTTCCCTGGTTTTGCCTCAGGATGGAATTATTGGATTCTTTATATTTTGGTGAGTATGGCCGAGCTTACAGCGATTGGTCACTATATTCATTTCTGGTGGCCGGAAATTCCACTCTGGGTTTCAAGCTTAGTTTTCTTTGTGCTGATTAATGCGCTTAATCTCGCTTCTGTAAAAGTATATGGAGAAACCGAATTTTGGTTTTCAATTATCAAAGTAGTAGCTATCGTTGCTATGATCGTTTTTGGTATTTACTTATTGGTAAGTGGAAGCGGAGGTGAGAAAGCGAGCATCCAGAATTTATGGAATGATGGCGGATTTTTCCCAAAAGGATTATTTAATAAAAATGAAAACGGATATACAGGTCTTTTCGCAGCAATGGCTATGATTATGTTTTCTTTTGGCGGATTAGAATTAATTGGGATTACCGCTGCTGAAGCTAAAAACCCCGAAAAAACAATACCAAAAGCGACCAATCAGGTAATTTATAGGATTTTAATTTTCTATGTTGGGGCTTTGGTTATTTTATTTGCATTAAGCCCATGGAGAGATATTACAGAGGGATCAAGCCCTTTCGTGATGGTTTTTCAAAATCTAAACGGACTTGAATTTACCATTTTTGGGAAAGTGATTCAATTCAATTCATTGATTGCAAATATTCTTAATTTAATTGTTCTAACAGCAGCTCTGTCAGTTTATAACAGTAGTGTTTACAGCAATAGTCGAATGCTTTTTGGATTGGCTCAGCAAGGAAACGCTCCCAAAGGCTTAATGAAACTTAATAAAAATCACGTACCTACCAATGCGATTATCGTGTCCTCTTGTTTTGCGGGTATCTGTATCATCATTAATAAATTAGTTCCTGAAAAGGCTTTTGAGTATTTAATGGCCTTGGTGGTATCTACACTTATTATCAACTGGTTGATGATATGCTATACCCATTTAAAATTCAGAAAAAGCAAAATAAAAGATGGAGTTAAAACACTATTTCCATCTATATTTTATCCTGTCTCTAATTATATCTGTATTGTTTTTTTATTGATAATTTTAGTACTTATGTGTATCACAGGAATGGAGATACAGGTAATTTTAATTCCGATTTGGTTAGCCTTCTTATTTGTAATGTATAAATCGTATAAACCTAAAACTAAATAATTAATAAATGAAAAAACGAACAGGAATTCTAGGTTTTTTAATGATCTTCGTAGCTGCATTTTTTTCTACTATGTATGCCCAAATTCAAGAAAATTCAAGAGAAATTCATATTGCAGGAATTATTATTGATTCTAAAACAAAGCAACCGGTAATGGGAGCTACAATTGTAGATGAAAATAATAATGTTATTGCTTCTACAGACGATAAAGGATATTTTTTTTCAAAACTGAATAAATCTGAAAAAGGCGAGATTGATTTTAGATTTACGGTTAAGAAAAAAGGGTACACCAAGCTCACTCAAATAGAACATTGGGCAGATCAGAAGAACCCTGGAGCAATCTATTATTTGGGAATAAAGAATAAATGGAGAATCAATGATGACTCTTTTTCTAAAATGCTTCCAGTGAAGAATGATCTTGTCAATTATGATACAATTGCCGAACGTTTTATAAAGAACGAAAATTTATAAAATGCAGAGATAGGCTTAATGAAAACAATACAAAGGATAGATGTTGATTTATCCTTTTTTTTGTGCTCAGTAAAAATAACCTAAAATGCTGTATCTTTAATAGTCTAATATACTTATGAATAAATTGTATAGTCATGGTAATTTGTAAAATGTAGGATCATGCTTATAAGTTTTAGTGAAATCCAGAAGATTGTTGATCATATTGAAGAAAATTTTGACAGAGAAATTACGGCTTATGAAATTGAGAATATGTCCCATTATTCTTATCGAAATTTTCAACGGATATTTTTTAAAATTTTTAATGAAACTATTTCCGGATTCCAAAAACGACTACGTCTGGAGAATGCCTATAAAAAACTAATCTATACAACAGATAAGGTCTCTGATATTTCATGGCAGGTTGGTTATTTTAACATTCAGTCTTTTTCAAAAGCATTTAAACAACAGTATCATATTTCACCGGCATTGGCGAGAAAAAATAAACAGGATATGTTTAATAAATTTATAGAGAATGACAAAGCTGATTTTCAGTATGAAATAAAATACAAAGATTCAATTTTAGTTTATTGTAAATTTATTAAAGCCAAAGATTATAATAATCGGGAGATTAATGATCTATGGGAAACAATTGAAAATGAAAATGGTATTTCCATTTCTTCCTATGGGATTATTAGTGATCAGCCACTTATCACAAGTGGGTCACACTGCAGATATGGAGTCGCAATAAGTGAAATCTCTTCGAGTATTTCAGGGTTTCAAAAAAAGGAAATTTTTGGTGGAAAATATATAAAATTTACCCATTACGGAGATTTTGAAAATATCCTGGAAACCTATCGTCTTTTTTATCGATTTTGGTTGGGCGAATCTTCTTTAATGCTTGATCATTCGGAGGTAATTGAAGAATATATGCATTCTCAAAATGGAGAGAATATTACTCACGTTTATTTTCCTGTATACTCATAAGATTGTCCTTTTAGGACAATTTTTGTTTTTCTGATGATCTAATTTTGCAAAAGTAAATATCTATAACAACAGAAATTTATTTTAAAAATTTAGAAGACAAGATTAATGAAAAGAATATTATTTCCTCTTTTACTGCTATTTTCATATGAAGTGACTGCTCAAATTTCTATACAGGGATATGCAGGAACTAAAGAATCGGAAGTTTTAGGAATCTATGATAAAGATTTTAAATCAAAGTGGAACTACTTTGCTTCAGGAACGATTTCTTATAGATATGAATCTAAAAAACTGAATGCGGAAGTATATCAAAACCTCAATTATTATATAAGTCAAAACTGGGGAATTTCTGCGGGGGGTTATATTTCTAATGAAGATATTATGCCATCTGCAGGCTTTGCATTTATCAAAGAAAAAGGTGATTTTGGAATTAATTTATTTCCAGCCTTAACTTATTCTTTTGATAGTGAAGAAATGGGATTTGGACTTTACACATTAATGGAATACACTCCTAAAATTAATGAACACTTTAATTTGTACAGTATGCTGATTATGGAATCTGATTTTAGTTTTAAACAACATCAGGGTAGTGGCCAGATAATCAGACTGGGACTAGAGACCAGAAAAAAGCTGCAATTTGGTTTAGGTAGTACTATTTCTCAGACTGGGAATAATTTTGAAACGGAGGCTGATTTTGGAATTTTTATAGGAAAGAAATTTTAATATTATGAATAATAAATTTTTCACGTTTTTTTTAACATTAAGTTCAATATTTTGTATGTCACAGAATTATCATTTCCCTGAAGAATCATCACCTCACGAAGGAACCTGGCTTCAGTGGCCACATCATTATCAACATGGAAAAACATACAGGGAAAGAGTAGAACAGACCTGGATCGATATGACCAAAGCGCTACAGAATAATGAGAAAGTGCACATTATTGCTTATGATGAAAAAGAGAAAAAAAGGATCATTAGCCTATTGGAACAAAATAAGGTTTCGTTAAAGAATATTGATTTTAAAATTTATCCTACTGATGATGTATGGATAAGAGATAACGGACCTATTTTCGTAAAAGATGATCAAGGCCGTCTTTTGATTGAAGATTGGGGGTTTAACGGTTGGGGGGATAAATTTGACTCCGAAAACTGTGATCAAATTCCACAGCGTATTGGAAAAGATCTTGGTATCAAGGTTATTGATTTAAATGAAGAAATGGTTAATGAAGGTGGTGCTGTAGAAACTGATGGAAATGGAGTTTTGATGGCGTGTAAAAGTTCAGTGATCAGTCAGAAAAGTGGAGCTACAAGAACAAAAGGAATCACCCAGCAAGAAGCTGAGGAGATGTTTGAAACCTATTATGGAGTGTCAAAAGTGATCTGGTTGGATGGTGTTACAGGTTTGGATGTTACTGATATGCATATTGATGGATTTATGAAATTCATCAATCATAATACCATGATTACCATGGATGAAGAAGATTTATCAGATATGGGACTTTCTGATAAAGATATCAATACACTTTATACTGCGGCAAACATTAATGGAAAAGAATATAAAAAAATCTATGTGCCTGCTACAAAAAATAAAGTAAAAACGGCTTATGGAAAACAGTTGGAAGAGAAAGGTTCGTATGTAAATTATTATGTGGCAAATAATGTCGTTCTTGTTCCTAACTATGGAGATCCGAATGATGCAGTTGCTAATAAAATTATTCAGGAGCAATATCCGGGTAGAAAAGTAATAGGGATTGATGTAAGAAATCTATATGAAAATGGAGGAATGGTACATTGTGTTACTCAACAGCAGCCAGCTGGAAGTCTTCTCAAATAATAATACAAAAATAAAAGTAATAACCTTGATCAGAATTTGGTCAAGGTTTTTTATTGTTTTTAATCAGGCAGATTACAGAAACAATCTAAAGTGCTACACTTAATTGATAATCTTCTACACTTGCTAAATCCAGGTTTGTTATATGATTTATTAATTCAAAATTTGTTGAATTAAGTGCTGAATATATCTGCTTTATAGAACAAAAGCAGTGTTTGTATAGCTCTAATGGTTGGAACTAATTCTGAAAAACAACCTTAAAAAGAAGTAAGGAATCTTTAAACCAAATTCAAAAGCCATGAAAAAAATTACTTTATCCTTAGTATTGGTGGGGCTTATTATTTCATCCTGTAATAATGACCCAGATCCTCCCGCAGCAAATCTAAAAGCAAATCCAACAGCTATGAAAGCTGATTTACCAAACATGTCTCTAGATGACAAAAGGAGTTTTTTGGAATCTATCTTAATGAATTCAGCTAAAGCCATCGTTTTGGAAGCTCAGAACAATGATGAATCAAGGCACGTCATATACACTGAATTAGAGAAAAACATTGATGGTGATGATAATGCATTAGTTGATGTTTTTTACAAAAATATTCCAGCTTTAAATAATAGTGATGAATTTAAAAACAGTCTTATGGCTTTCAATGATTTGGAAGGAAATAAATATTTTCCGCAAATCTTTATTTATAACTATAGTGGCCTAAAATCTGCGGGTAATATAGGAACAACAAATCCAATTTTAGTAGCTTTTCACACAGGTGATGAAACACAGACATCGGTAAGAGCGTATAAGCTAAATGCTGCTGGAGATTGGGAGTTTGTAAAAATGATTGATGAAGACACTGTTAATAATGAAGAAGTATGGATTTTCTCTTTAAATGAAACTTTTGTTGATACGATAGATTTATCAATATTGCCTAAGGAAAATGTTCAACGTACTCAGCAACCCGGTCCTGCAGGTCCTCCCCCTCCTCCGGACGATCGTTGCCAGAACGGAATTCATTATTGGCCTTATTTTGAATATATGACCATAAGAAAACATAATGAATCATTCCTGGCCGGGAAAAGTGATATCTGGACTAAAACCTATACCGGATGGAATACACCCAATAGTGTAAATCCTTGTAACTCTTCTTTATCTCGTATTATGTGGACCAATAATCCGAATGGTGAGGTGTTTGTAAAGAAGTTCACAAGATATATGATTCCTAATATAGCATTATATGTTGTTTGTGGATATGCAGGATCTTGGGATCCAGGACCAGGAAATGTTGGCGGGTGGCAAGGAGATGCACTGAATTATGTTATTTATGAAAAAGATACATGGCCAACAGGAGTGAAATCAACGACTATTAACAATAATGGGTTTAATGGAAATTATCAGTATCGTTCTGCAGATAATTATTATGATAAAGGAATTATCTATAATTATCTTAATGGACCTGGTGATATGAATCATTTTTCAAGAGATATAAGTGGACAAATCAAATTTAATTCAAGATTGTAATTTTCGTGTTTTTACTATAATTGCTCTTTCATAAGATAGTAAAGTGATCGAGTGAAAAACGTACCGTTTTTAATATAGGTATGGCTGGTTTACCAGTCATACTTTTTATTTTTGAATGTCAAGAATGATTTCTGATGATATAATAGCAAGTATAATAAAAAACCACTCTTAAAAAGAGTGGTTTGTAGACCCACAGGGATTCGAACCCCGACTGACGGTACCAAAAACCGGAGTGCTACCGTTACACTATGAGTCTGCGTTATTTTTTGGTGGTGCAAATTTATAAATTTTTTCCTTATATGCAAAAATCTTTGGCGAAAATTCTCTTTGTTGATCAATATAAATTAATAACAAATTGTATTTTAGTCTGTTATTGAAAGATCTTTTTTGAATTAGATTATTTATTAATGAAATTAAAGCAAAACCATATGAAAAACAAAAACCACCCTTAAAAAGGATGGTTTGTAGACCCACAGGGATTCGAACCCCGACTGACGGTACCAAAAACCGGAGTGCTACCGTTACACTATGAGTCTGTTTTATTTTGGTGATGCAAATTTAAAGCTTTTTTCTATACATACAAGAACTTTTTAAACTTTTTTTTACATTTACATCACTTTTTATTTACAACAAACATGGTGATAGACTTCAATAATCTCAAAACTAATAATTTACATTCACAGACTGAATTTGAAAGAAAAGTGATTTTTTTTTTAGAAAAATGGTTGGATGATTCAAAAACGGTGGCGGTGCAAACATCGGGGTCCACCGGAGTTCCAAAGGTTTTTGAAATTGAAAAGGACAAAATGCTGAATTCCGCAATGATGACCTGTAACTTCTTACATTTGAAAACGGGAGATACAGCTTTGTTGTGCTTACCAACAGAATACATTTCCGGGAAGATGATGATTGTACGCTCATTTGAAAGAAAGATGAAGTTAATAATTGCTGAACCATCTTTACAACCGCTTAAGAATCTTGAAACAGAAATCGACTTTTGTGCCATGACTCCATTACAGGTTGAAAATTCAGTGGATAAGCTACACTTAGTTAGAAACTTAATCATTGGTGGAGCATCAGTATCAGAAAGTTTAAAGAAAAGAATCTCACATCTTACAACCCATATATTTGAAACATATGGAATGTCTGAAACCCTTTCGCATATTGCTTTAAAACAATTGGCACCACAAAGAGAAGACTATTTTACTGCCTTTGAAAATGTTACCATCTCTACAGATGATAGAGGATGTCTGAAAATTTTCGCACCTAATGTGAATGGTGAGATTTTACAAACTAACGATTTAGTTGATGTTAGGAATAGAAATCAGTTTAAATTTTTGGGAAGAATTGATCATGTTATCAACTCTGGTGGAGCAAAAATATTTCCTGAAGAACTGGAAGCTTTGGTGAAAAAGGAAATTCCGAATGAAGTGGTATTTATGGGAGCAGCAGATGAACTTTTAGGACAGAAACTCATTTTAGTAATTGAAGGTGAAGAATCAGATGAAATCATAAGAACGATATCAAATATCCCGTTTGAAAAAAACTTTTATAAACCCAAAAAGATTATTTTTACTCAGCAAATACCGAGAACTCCAAACGGAAAGGTTAGTCGTATTGAGCTTTACAAAAAAATAAGCGATAGTTTATAACCCTTAATTTCCTAATCCATAATCATGAAAGACTTTTCCAAAGAACTTAATTTTAAAACTTCCCGAAGCAGTGGCGCAGGAGGGCAAAATGTAAACAAAGTTGAAACCGCTGTTACTGTACTTTGGCATGTTGATGACTCTGGGTTTTTTGATGAGAATGAAAAGGTTTTAATTCAAAATAAATTAAAAAATAGGATCAATGCAGAGGGCTTTTTATTCTTAACGGTCTCTGAGAGCAGAGCCCAGCTAATGAATAAAAATAAAGCTATTGAAAAAATTCTAGAAATTGTAAATAAAGCTTTAATAATTCCTAAGAAAAGAGTAGCAACAAAGCCGTCAAAAGGGCAAAAGCAGAAAAGGCTTGATACTAAAAAGAAAATAGCAGATAAAAAAGAAAACCGCCGTTTTAAGTTTTAATTGTTTAGTTTGGCAAAAACATTATTTTTGCCGAAATATTAAAATAAATGATAAAAAAAATTACATTATTAGGGATGTTTTCTATTTCTATGTTATCTCTGGCACAGCAAAAAATTTCAATTATTCCTTCGGTTGGATACGCATGGAGAGTTGCTAAGACCCCAGCAAATATTTCACGAGATACAAAAAATTATATTAAAGGCTTAAAGAGCGGTGTGAATTTCGATATTTCAGCCTACTACAATGTGAAAGGGAATATAAATTTGGGAGTAAAATATTCTAATTACAGTGCCTCAAGTAATGGAAGAATCTCTGTGCTGGATAATAATGGACAAGTTGTTTCTGCAAATGTAAGTACAAAAGATAATATCAGTTTCTTTGGGCCTGCATTTATGTATTCTAATTTCAATGATGAGTCAAAGCATAAGTTTTATTATGATGTTGCATTAGGTGCTATTACATATACTACAAAAACCGGAACAGTAAAAGGAAAAGGTTCTAACTTGGGATTAGATGCTAATTTTGCTTATCAGTATGCATTATCAAAATATTTCTTTATCGGTCCAAAAGTAGGATTGACTGCCGGAACATTGAGTAAAATGACTTTTAACGGAAACACAGTGAATTTAGGAGATGATGAAAAAGAAGGATTAACCAGACTTTCTCTAAGTGCGGCTGCAACATTCCGATTTTAAGTTTTATCTTTGCAAAAATCAAAATAAATGAACAAGCCAATTTCTGAGTTTATAGAGAAATATTACCTGCACTTCAATGCAGCTGCATTGGTGGATGCATCAAAAGGTTATGTTGCACATCTTAAAGATGGTGGAAAAATGATGATCACTTTAGCGGGAGCAATGTCAACTGCTGAATTAGGGAAAATTCTTGCTGAAATGATCCGTCAGGATAAAGTAGATTTTATCTCTTGTACAGGAGCGAACCTTGAGGAAGATTTAATGAACCTGGTTGCACATTCTCACTATGAAAGAGTTCCACATTACAGAGATCTTACACCGCAGGAAGAGTGGGACTTGTTAGAAAGAGGTTTAAACAGAGTTACAGATACTTGTATCCCTGAAGAAGAAGCTTTCAGAAGATTACAGAAACATATTGTTGAGATCTGGAAAGATGCCGAGGCAAAAGGTGAAAGGTATTTTCCACACGAATATATGTACAAAATGATTCTTTCAGGAGTTTTAGAGCAGTATTATGAGATCCCGAGAGAGAATTCATGGATGATTGCTGCCGCTGAAAAAAACCTTCCAATTGTAGTTCCGGGATGGGAAGATTCTACAATGGGGAATATTTTTGCATCTTACTGTATCAAAGGAGAACTTACAGCTACAACAATGAAGTCAGGAATTGAATACATGATGTATTTGGCAGATTGGTATACTAAAAATTCTGCTGGAAAAGGAGTTGGATTCTTCCAGATTGGTGGCGGAATTGCAGGAGATTTCCCTATTTGTGTAGTACCAATGTTATATCAGGATATGGAAATGCATGATGTGCCTTTCTGGTCTTATTTCTGTCAGATTTCTGATTCTACAACATCTTACGGTTCATATTCAGGGGCTGTTCCAAATGAGAAGATCACTTGGGGGAAACTGGATATTACAACACCTAAGTTTATCGTTGAAAGTGATGCGACAATTTGTGCACCTTTAATGTTTTCTTACATTTTAGAGAATTCTTAATCATTATTTCTCACTGATCGTGAGAAAAAAATATAAAAAACGCTTCACTTTGTTGGAGCGTTTTTTATTTGTTGGGATATGAAAAATATTCATGCAATCTGATAGATGTGGGAATAAATAAAAAAATATCAGGTTTGTAATGAGATGCGAAATAATAGGCAGCTAATCCATAGAATTAATAAGGACAAAGTATCGATAGGCCAAAATGCCTTTTTGAATCTTTGTTAGAGAGCCTGGATCTTTATCACTTAATTTAGGTAAAATCTTTTTATTGATTTTATTCAGAAGGCTGAAGAATGATTTTTTCATAACTTTATATTTTTAATGAGAAACATCATTGAAATTATTATAGTTCAAAAATGATGCAAATAATTAAATAATCTTAATATTCCTGATATGGACGAGGTTTTCAAGCAACAGATTTATGAAATAACCAGGCTTATTCCAAAAGGCCGGGTTTCTTCGTATGGAGCAATAGCAAAAGCAGTGGGTTATCCAAATCATTCCCGACATGTTGGAAAAGCAATGGGCGGTTGCCCAAAAGATGTTCCGGCACATCGGGTTATTTCAAGTTCCGGAACTTTATCGGTAAAAGAGTTTCAGCCTAAGCTTGAAGCAGAGGGTGTTGTAGTTGAGAATTTTAGAATCAAAAACTTCAAACAGCTTTTCTGGGATCCTCTTAAAGAATTGTAGACTTATTTTTTTCCTTTTAAGCTTTTAATTTCTTCATTTAATTTTCGATTTTCTTCTTTTAATAAAGAAATGTATTCCTGAAGGTTCTCAACGATAGAAAGAGGAATTGTACTATTATTATATTGATAGATACCAGATGCCGAACTGTCATTAAAAACAGGATGGTCGTTATTAACTACGATTTGAGCATCATCTTCTTCATAGATCTCTTCCATGGTGACATCTAAGAAATTAGCTATTTTTTCCCATTCGGCTCGTACTATTTTCACATCCCCACTTTCCTTTCTACTATAGTTGGAGACATCGGTAGCAATGATATCAGCAATCTGCTGCTGAGTGTATCCCTTTTTCTTTCTAATCAAACGTAATTTTTCTTTTTGCATCTCGCATTTTTATACAAATATGCAAAAAAAATGTACAAATCACATGACGCGTGTACAGTAAAAACACAAAAAAGATACAATACGATGATGCACTAAGAACGTTCTTACTTTTATAGTTTTGGAAGACAACAAACAAAAACACAACACAATGAGAAAAAAATTATTTATAGTAGGAACAATGTTCCTGCTGGTTTTTCAGTCATGTTCTTCTAATGAAGATTTATCTACTGGAAAAGATTCTAATGCGGACGTAACTCAAAAAGTTTCTTTAAAGAATGGGAAATTAAGTTCAGAAGCTTTATCTAATTATGTGTCCGTTCAACTCAGCATTCAGTCTGAAATTAAAAGTATTCTTGACAATGAAAAGAATGCCAACTTTTCTGTAATTCAATCAGGAATAAATAGAATAAATACAGTCGAAGAGCTGGAAATATTGTATAAATCTGCGAAAGTTGAACATAGTAAAGAATTAATTTCTATGTATGAAAAATTAAGGGATAATAGCAAGAGTTTTAGAGATTCTAACTCAGATTTTTATTCCAAATATAATGAAGGAGAAAGAAGGAAAATGCTAACGAATGAAATAGATCAACAGCTTGGCTATAATGAAAATGGTACCCTTACAGGTAGAAGAAATTGTCATTCTGCTTTTATGACAGCTTCTAATAGATGTATGAGAGATTATGCTATAGAAATAGGTGGATCAGTTTTAGTTGGTGTATTTACTGGTGGAGTTGGTGGAGTTATTGCCGGAGGTATAGCTACCGCCCATATGGTAGTCTGTAATTCGGATGCAGAAAGTGATTATCAGGGATGTGTGAGAAATGGAGGTGGAAAATAAAATTTAAGATATGAAATTTAAATATGCTTTAATGTTTTCAGTCCTCATATTAGCTCTTACTCCTTTATTTGCAAGAGATAGCACATGGCGTATTATTTTTGAAATTTCCTGTTTTATACTATTTTTTCTGTTGGCAATTATTGCGTGGAAACGAAATGAAAGAATGGCATTTATTGCATATGTATTCTTAATACTGACGAATGGTATCCAAGTATTGGATAAAGGAGATAATTATTTTTTTGTTCAGATTATTCTTTTAATAATAATGCTTATTCTGGGAATTCTGGAATGGAGTAGAGCAAAAAATAAAAGTGGCATAGATTAACTATGCTACTTTTATTATCAAGACATGGATTTATTTTTCCTAGTATTATCTAATTATTTCAGTTGTTTTTTTATAAAGGTCAAGATTATGGATGGTAATTTCATTTAATAATCTTGATTTCCATTCTTACCATTCATCAACGTTTTTGATTTTTGATTCCTGTAATTTTGAGGTAAATTAAAAACATACAATATGGAACTAGGAATAGGAATGTTTGGTGATTTAGCTTTTGACCAGACAACAGGGAAATATAAAGATGCCGGAGTAAAAATCAGAGAAATTCTCGAACAGGTAAAATTAATGGATGAGGTAGGAATCGACGTTTTTGCAATGGGAGAGCACCATCGTCCTGATTATGCTGTTTCTTCTCCTGAAATGGTATTGGCAGCAGCAGCGAGCATTACAAAAAATATTAAACTGGCAAGTGGTGTTACTGTTTTAAGTTCATCGGAACCAGTAAAAGTTTATGAAGATTTTTCAACATTAGACCTTATTTCTGATGGAAGAGCAGAAATATTTGTAGGAAGAGGCAGTTTTATTGAATCCTTTCCACTTTATGGATATTCACTGAATGATTATGAGCAACTCTTTGATGAGAAGTTAGAATTGTTGTTAAAAATAAACTCAGAAGAGAATGTTTCATGGTCAGGAAAGCTTCGTGCACCGATGCAGAATCAAACGGTCTATCCAAGAGCAAAGAATGGTGGAAGGCTTCCTATATGGAGAGCTGTTGGTGGAACTCCGCAATCAGTTTTAAGTGCTGCGAAACTAGGAATGCCATTAGTCGTGGCGATTATTGGTGGAATGCCTATTCAGTTTAGAAATCTGATAGAATTCTATAAACAGGAATATCAAAATGCTGGACACGATATTTCTGAGATGCAGATCGCAATACATTCTCATACTTTTGTAAGTGATGACCAGAATGTGGTAGATGGCTATTTCAATAATTATAAGTCACAGATGGACAGGATAGGATCTTCCAGAGGTTGGGCTCCATATACTAAAGCTCAATATGATGGTGGAAGAGGTAAAGATGGTGCTTTATTTATTGGAAGTCCTGCTGAAGTTTCTGATAAGATTGCTTATATGAAGGAAATTTTTGGTATTACCAGATTTATTGGACACATGGATGTAGGGGATCCGGACCATAATTTGATGATGAAATCTATTGAATTATTTGGTCAGGAAGTATTACCTAACATTAAATCTTTATAAAACAAAGAAACTCCATTGAGCAATTCAATGGAGTTTTTTTTGATATGATATTGAAGATTGAAAAATGCTATTTAAATGATCTTAATAAGACTTCCACGCTCTTCATCTTTTACAATACTCAATGAAACGGGGATTTTTTCTTTAAGTTCTTCTACATGCGAGATAATTCCTACGATCCTGTTTTCCTTTTGGAGCCCCATCAACGTTTCAAAAACAATATTTACTGATTCCACATCCTGTGTTCCAAAACCTTCATCTATAAAAAAGAAATTTTTATCTGCTTTTGTTGTAGCCTGTACACTTTCTGCTAAAGCTAAAGCCAAACTTAATGATACCTGGAATGCCTGTCCTCCAGATAGTGTTTTTACACTTCGGGTTCGTCCCTCATTCAGGTAGTCAACTATTTCAAAATCATTGTTCTCATTCAGTTGGAGACTCAGTTGATTTCTGGTCATCTTATGGAATCGTACATTTGCGTGATCGCAGAGTTGTCTTAGATAAATGGATGAAACGTACTGAACAAAACCGGCTGCTTTAAACAAGTTGGTCATCACTTTTAAATTCTCAGATCGCTTCTGAAGTTCACTGAGATTTTTCAGAAGACTTTCTTTTTTCTTAAACTCTTTTTCAAGCCTGTCAATTTCAGAAATAGTTTTAACAACAGTGTCGTTAGCTTGCTTTAATGTTGTTTCAATAATTTTAAATTGATCTTCAACAGAATGAAACTCTTCTTTGTTAAAAGAGAAATCTTTAAGCTTTACCTCTAGTTCCTGAATTCCGTTTTTTAATGTTTCAAACTGAATTCTGAACTGTTGGATTTGATTCCTTTTCTCCTGAACATGGATTTCTTCTATTAAGATATTTTGAACATCCATTAATGTAGTAAAACCTTGTTGTGCTAAAGCGAGCTGTAATGATTCTTCGTTGGAAGAAATTTCTTTTTCTAGCTCTGAAACCCTGATAGCTAGCTGATTTACAATGGTTTTTTGTTCTGCCAGTTTGGGCGCAGTTTCTTTTTCCTGATTAGTTAGAGTTTGATAATTTCTTTCAACATCAAGATTGGATTCAGCTAATTTTTGATGAAGGTCGAAAACCTCAGGATATGATTGGTTCTTATAATCATTCCAATTCAAAGTCTTTAAATTTGAACGATTGGTGTTGATCTGTTCTTCTTTTTTTGCTTCTTCCAGTTTAAATTCGTCCAAAGCTTTTTTATACTTTTCTAGGGTTTCCTGCTCTTTTTCAAGAATTTCTCTTTCCTTTAAAATCAGCTGACTGATTTGTTCCATCTGCTTTTCTATGGTAAATGACTGTTGACGTTTTAATTCAAAGTCATTTTCTTGATCAGCATTAAAATTTTCCCATATAAAATTTTGACGATGAGTTAATATCTCTTTTTGAAGCTGATTTAAAACTTCCTGCTCTGTTCGTAATTGATCTTCAAAGATCTTTTTACGATCCAGAATTTTTTCAATTTCAGAAGTCTGTTTTTGAATTTTTAAAAGTTCATTTTCGATAGATTGTATTTTTTCCTGAATATCATTGAGCTCAGTATTCACATCGTGAAATCCGACAATATTTGGATGTTCTAACGATCCGCAAAGTGGACATGATTCACCATCATGTAATTCGTTGGCAAAACGGGATAATTCATTCTGAATTTTAAGGTGGTCAAACTTTTGTGATAATTCTTTTCTGCCAGTTTCTAAAGAATCTGTTTTTAGTTTAAAATCTTCTCGAAAATTTTCAGGATTGATATTAAAGGGCTTTAAGTCTTCTAAAACCTTTGTGATTAATCCCTTGTGATGAATTAGTTTTTCGGTTTGCTTGTGTTGGAGATCATTCAGATTTTTTTTGTGTACAAACCAATTTCCAACACTAATTAATAAATTAGCTTCAATTTTTTTTGGTTTTAAAGCTTCTGTCTCCTTAGTAAGATCATTTATTTTTTTTAAAGTGTTCTTTTGTTTTTCTTCAACTTCCTGCACTTTTTCAGAACCCTTCTGTGTCCTTTCTTCAAGTGTTTTTATTTCAGTCGAAAACCTCAATATTTGTAAGATCAAACCTAAATCATTTTCTTGTGTTTTTGACTGTCCTAATGCATCAAATTTAGGTTGGAGCGATAGAAGCTGTTCTCTTATTTTAGTGAAATTTTTCTCGGTTTCCGCTACATATTTTATATGGACTTCCTGCTCTTTTTGTCTTGCTGAAATTTCATGTGATAGCTTATTTTTTTCATTAAGCAAAGGATTAAAGATCCTGAAAACAGTATCATAGATATTTGTTTTCTTTTCTAAAGCATCAATCTTTAATTTATCAGCAGATATCTTTTCAAAATCCTCTTTCTTTTGTTGTAAATTTTCAAAATCTGTTTTTAGACTTTTTAATTGCTGATATTTTTCTGAAGCTTGTTGATGCTCATTTTTTACCTGATCGTATTTTTGCTGCTCTTTTGTAAGATTTTCTTTTTGAGAATTAATCTGTTCCGCACTTATTTCCTCAAATCCTTTCAATTCACCTTGTAATTGATCCAGCTCAGATTTGTTTCTGATATTTAAAACCGAGACATTATTTTGTAAATCAAACCGTTGAAGATTAAAAATTTCCTTCATCATGCTCGTTCTTTCTGCTGCTCCCAATTCAAGGAATTCCTTAAACTGGCCTTGCGGAATAATAATTGTACGCTTAAAATTCGCATAACTTAATCCTATAATTTGCTCAGCATCAGAATGGTCGAGTGGTATCCATTTTTCATTCCTCTTTTCATAAAAAGTTACAGAGGAAGGTTTTACATCATCAAATTTTTTGAAATTTCTTTTGAAATCTCGGGTTGCACGGAATAATTTATTTTCATGGTTTATGAAATCAAATTCAATATAGGAACTGTTTGATTTCAGATTCATCATATTGTAAGCTCGTTTGTCACGCATATTCAAACGCTCCGTTTCACCATATAAAGCAAAAGAAATTGCTTCAAGGATAGATGATTTTCCGGAACCAACCGAACCAAAGATTCCGAACAATCCAGCCTCAGTAAGGTTTCTGAAATCGATAGTCTGACGTTCCTGATAAGAATATAGACCTTCTATTGTTACTTGAATTGGGATCATGATTAAGCGTTTAAAATTTCATTGAACATTTTCATTAAGTCTTCATTAGGTTGCTGTCCATTATTTTTAGATTTAAAATAATCCTGAAATAAAGATTGAATATCCTGATTCAGATTAATTTCATGAAGATGGTTTTCATTGAAATCCTGATTTTTAACCTTCGGAATCAAGTGAACGATACCATTGTGAGACTGGTAAATACGTTTTCTTTCATCTGCTTTTAAAAATGTTTCACTTTCCAGTGTCAATTCAACCAGAGTATCTTGATTTTCAAGTAACCATTCAATAGTTTTTTCTATAGAATCAAATGTTTTTCTAATGAGAGACTTTCCATTTTTTAGAGCTACTCTTTCATATGAAACCTCTTTGTTGGGCTCTGCTTCGATAATATTGACATATTTTGTTTGTCCAGCTTCACTGAAGCTATAACATAGGGGTGAAGAAGAATATACAACCGGTTTTTCTTTTGTTCCAATATTCTGAAAACTGTGAAGATGTCCCAAAGCAGTATATTGAATTTGATCAGGGATAATATCGGAATAAATAAGGTCTGCAGCTCCAATTTTAATAGGCTTTTCACCTTCAGGCTCTTCAATGAGTTCTGTGCCTCTTTTATTCATATATAAATGAGCTGTTAAAATATTGACGCCATTGGTGTCACAAAATTCATCAGCAAGCTTTTTCCAGTTTTCAGCTAGAACTTTATTAAGTTCTTCCTCTTTATTCTCTCCAAAATATTCCTTTAATCGGACCTCGTTTGCATAAGGAGTATGTAAAATTCGTATTGGGAAATCTAAACCATTAAGTTGTAACTCGATCAATCCTTCAACCGAATTTGAAATCGTAAAATTTTCCAGTTCAAATGGGTTAATCTTAGCTTTTGGATGACCAATTAAAATAATTCCACATTCTCTGGCAAGTGGATCGGGAGCATCAATTAAACTTGGAGCATCATGATTTCCCGAAATAGCTATAACAGGACGCTTCCCATTTAATGATAAACGTTTTAACGTTTTATAAAACAACTCAATGGCATCAACTCTAGGGTTGAAGTTATCAAACAGGTCCCCGGCTACAATAATCAGATCTACCTTTTGTACGTCGGCTATTTGAACAATTTCATTCATAACCTGAACCTGTTCTTCCAGACGTGAAAACCGATCCAGACGTTTCCCTAAATGCCAGTCGGCAGTATGCAGAATTTTCATAACTCAAATGTAAGAAACAAAAAAGGGAAAGTGAAATTCTATTTTTTATTTTAATATTCTTGAGAATGGAATTTTTTATGAGTATTTTTGAAAAAAACTGATTTTTATGAAAAGTATTTGGATTGTTTTTTTCTTTTTATTTGGATTGTTTTTAAATGCCCAAAACCTGGAAAAAATTGTAAAAGAAGTAAAAGAAGAGGGAGTCGATCTATATAGAAGTGAAATGGCCAGTTGGTATGGAACCGATGTTTTCAAAGAGAATTATACTAACATGGAGAATGTAGGGGGGTATTTTTCTTATGTCAATGAGGCTGTTCCCAAATGTGTTTTTTTTTCCAAAAGTAATAAAGTATTAGCTACAATTTCTTTTCCTACTAATTATAATCCGCAAGACGCAAAAGTGGATTTAAATGAAAGAGATTTTACAGAAATTGAAAATGATTATTTTAAGATTAGACAAAATGCTCTTGAAAGAATTAAAAATGATACTATTTTTAAACATTATAAGAACACAAATTTAAACCTAGTTCCAATCATCAAAAACAATATCAAAAAAGTATATGTTTTAACAGGTCCTTCAATGAACAATGTGGTAATTTTTGGGAATGATTATTTGATAACTTTTAACCACGAAGGTAATGTTCGAAATGTAGAAAAGTTACATAAAGGAATTATCATTCAAAATATTAATGATGAAAAAGTTGGCAAGACAATTGCGGGAGCTCATTCTCATGTATTAGAAAATTGGTCGCTGATAACACCTACTGATATTTGTACCTTAATGCTCTATTATAAGTTTACAAAGTGGGATGATTATACAGTTATTTCCAAAGAATATGTGAGTGTATGGAATGGGAAATCTAATAATCTTTCTATTGAAAAAAAAGAGAAATTTAAGAAAGTTGCAGAGAACATCCTTAATGGCAATAGACAACAGGAAAACATTCAAAAAAGAACAGAATAATATGGAACAATCCAAAGATCCCTTACACGGCAAAAGGCTTGATGCTATGCTAGAGGAGTTAGTTGAATATTATGAAGGATTTGAAAAGTTAGGAGAGCAGATTAATATTAAATGTTTTACGGATAATCCAAGTATTAATTCTTCGTTGAAATTTTTACGTAAAACCGATTGGGCAAGAACAAAAGTTGAAAGTCTGTATCTCTTTATGTTGAGACAGAAAAAAAGGAATGAAACAAAGAATAGAAAGTAGAAGATCTGATATTGCTTTAATACTCTTTTCGTATTTCTTCTCTAAATAAATCAAAATAGTATATTTGCACCGTTAATCGTGAAAAAAGACTCACGAAAAAAAGAAAAAATATGACAATCGAAAACAATCATGTTGTAGCTGTAAGTTACATACTTCACACAATCGAAGAGGATGGAAGTAAGATTCTTGTAGAAGAAACAACAGCAGAAAATCCACTTACATTTTTGCACGGTGTAGGAATGATGATCCCAAAGTTTGAGCAAAATATCCTTGGTTTAAAAGCGGGTGATAAAGCAGCTTTTACTATTCTGCCTGAAGAAGCTTATGGTGACAGACAACCGGACGCTATAGCACAATTACCAGTTGATATGTTTAATGAATCTGGTCTTCCACCTGTTGGAGCTATTTTGCCTTTGTCTGATAATCAAGGGAATAATTTTCAAGCATTGGTAGTTGAAGTAACGCCAGAAGTTGTAATAGCTGACCTTAACCATCCGATGGCTGGAAAAGTTTTAGATTTCCAGGTGGAAATTTTAAACACACGTCCCGCTACAGAAGAAGAATTAGCACATGGTCATCCTCATGGAATTGACGGAACAGATGCTCATTAAAAATAATAGAATGTCCGATTTTTTCGGACATTTTTTTTAATATCAATATTGTTGATGATTATTTTAATCTAAAAATTTTCCAGAAACATAATACCAGCGGTCATGCATTTTCTGAAAAACAGAAAACTCATGATGAACTTGTGGGTTTCCATCCTGATCTGTATAATAAGCCTTAAATTCAACATGATTTAAAGCTGGAGTTTGGACAATTTCTAATTTTGTCCATTCATTAATTTCACCCCATTCCTGCAAATCTTTTTTGTTATGCAACTTACGCTTTCCAGGTAGAGTGGTTTCCATTAAATATTCTCCATTAGGAATAGCAAATGCTGAAAATCGGGAACGCATTAAAGCTTCTGCTGTTGGAGCATGTTTTTCTCCTGTATGATAAGGCTTACAACATTGTTCATATGATTTTCCAGAGCAACAGGGACAATTCATTTATTTATTTTTTAAAACACAAAAATCACGAATTTTTATCACAAATACCACAGTTTTTGTTCTATTAATTAAAATTTCATTTGAATCAATGGTATAATTTCTGTGCTTATACGTGAATTTATTTGGACCATGTATGTTTAAAAACAAAAAAAGCATCCAACTTAATGAATGCTCTAAAAATTTATTTTATAAACCCTCTGTTTCTCAATAAAGGTTTAATATCCGGATCATGTCCTGTAAAATCTCTAAATGCCTGATTCAAATCTACAGAGTTTCCTACAGAAAGAATGTATTTTCTGAAACGGTCTCCGTTTTCTCTTGTTAATCCACCATTATTCTCAATCCATTCCCAAGCATCATTATCTAGTGTTTCAGACCATAAGTAAGCATAATATCCTGCTGAATATCCACCACCCCAAATATGTGCAAAATAAGGGGTATGGTATCTTGGCGGAACAGTTGCCAAGTTAAATCCATGTTTTTCTAAAGATTGTTTTTCAAAATCGAGAACTGGGATCAACTGGCTTTCATTCATTACAGTATGCCAATCCATATCAAGTTCTGCTGCAGAAACCAATTCTGTTGTCATATAACCTTGATTGAAAGTTCCAGCTTTTTTTATCTTATCAACTAATGCTTGTGGTATAGGCTGTTTAGTTTCATAATGAAGTGCATAGTTTTTTAGAATAATAGGATCTAATGCCCAATGCTCATTAATCTGTGAAGGAAACTCTACAAAATCTCTTGGTACATTAGTTCCTGAAAGAGAAGGATATTTTTGACTTGCAAACATTCCGTGAATAGAGTGGCCAAACTCATGAAACATAGTGGAAACATCATCATAACTAATTAAAGATGGTTTTCCAGGAGCTGGTTTTTGATAGTTATAGCAATTGACAATGACTGGTTTTGTTCCCAAGAGGTAAGACTGTTCAACAAAATTACTCATCCATGCACCACCATTTTTAGAATCTCTGGTATAGAAATCCAAATAATAAATGGCAATTGATTTTCCGTCATGGTCGAAAACTTCATAAGTTACAACGTCAGGATGATAGGTTGGAAGATCTGTTCTTTTTTTGAAAGTAAGACCATAGAATTTTTCGGCAGCATAGAAAACTCCTTTTTCTAAAACAGTTGTTACTTCAAAATAG
The DNA here is from genome assembly GCF_018613715.1 of Chryseobacterium sp. ISL-6. Taxonomy (GTDB): domain Bacteria; phylum Bacteroidota; class Bacteroidia; order Flavobacteriales; family Weeksellaceae; genus Chryseobacterium; species Chryseobacterium paludis. Next base: position 301,409 of record NZ_JAGGPT010000005.1, read on the forward strand.
GGTTTGATCTGGTTTTCATCTAGATCAAATTTTGCCTTTCTTACCTGTTCAGCATAGAAAGTCCAGTCCCAGGGCTCTACTTTGAAACCCCCTTTTTGTTGATCAATTAAATCCTGGATATCTTTTGCCTCTCGTCTTGCTGTTTCTACAGCAGGAGTTGCAATCTGATTCATTAATTTGGTAGCTGCTTCAGGAGTCTTTGCCATCTGATCCTGCAGTTTCCATTCTGCGAAGCTCTTTTTACCTAAGATCTGGGCTTTTTTAAGTCTTAATTTAGCAAGTTTTTCAATTGTCTCTCTCGTATCATTGGCATCTCCTTTTTCAGCTCTTAACCATGAAGCTTTAAAAAGCTTTTCTCTGGTAGCTCTGTTTTTTAGGTTTTGTAATAAAGGTTGTTGAGTGGTATTTTGTAAAGCTAACAGATATTTTCCAGGTTGTCCTGCTGTTTTTGCATCTGTTGCTGCCGCTTCAATTTCATCAGGAGAAAGCCCATCAAGTTCTTTAGCGTCTGAAAAGAAAACACCACCTTGCTTTCTAGCTTCTAACAATTTATTTGAATATTGAGTAGAAAGTGAGGCTAGCTCTTGGTTTACTTGCTTTAATTTCTCTTTATCTGCAGCAGAAAGATTAGCACCTGCAATTTCAAAATTCTGCTTATAGAATTGTAATAATCTTTTACTTTCAGAATCTAAGCCATCTTCTTTAATGGCCTTTATCCTTTTATAAAGATTATCATTAAGATACATTTTATCAGAGTGAGCTGCCAGAATTGGAGCATATTCCTCATCTAAAGCTTGTAATGTGGGGTTTGTATTTGCACCTGTTAAGTTTGAAAATACAGTCAATGCTCTTTTTAAAACTTCGCCGCTCTTTTCTAAAGCAACGACCGTGTTTTCAAAAGTAGGTGTTGCTGAGTTGTTAGCAATTGTAATGATTTCAGCATCGTGCTGTTTTAATCCGAAATCAAAAGCCGGTTTAAAATCTTCATTTTTAATTTTATCAAATTCGGGAGCCTCATACTGAAGTTTGCTTTTCTTCATAAAAGGGTTTGACGAAAGAGAAGAATCTGGGACAGGAATTTCCTGTTGAGTATCGGTTTTTTTCATTGTTGTACAAGAGTAGTTAAATGCCAAAGCAGAAATTAATAATACCGATGAAATATTTTTCATAAAATTAGTTATTATTGAAGGATAAAGATATTAAAAACTAATGTATTGACACGAAAGTCTTTATTGAAAAGATTAAAAAGAGTGTGCAGGAAAATCTGTTTTGATGGGAATTGGCAGTGCTTCTAATTTGGAAAATGAATATAATTATCCAGACGGTTGTAATATTTTTTATACATTAGTTGTTATTAATATAGAATACTTAAACTTAATTTATAAAATTGATACATATGAAAAAAACGACTCTTTTTATCTTTTCAGCTTTCGTGGTATTAGCCTCGTGTAATGAAAAACATGATAGAAAATACAAAGAAAAAAGTGATTGGGTGTCTACTGTAACAGACAAAGATCACGGACCTACAAGGGAAAAGGAATTTAAAGGTGACTTTGATGAAATAGAGGTTTCTCAGGCTATTGATGCACAAATTATAAAATCTGAAACAGAAAGAGTGGTTATTTCAGCACCTGAAAATATTATTAATGAAATTCTTGTAGATAATAGTGGTGGAAAACTTCATATTCATTATAAGCCAGGAATCAGAGTAATGAATTCAAGTAATGTAAGTGCAAAAATTTACACTAAAGACTTTACTAAGCTTGCAGCAAATTCTGCGGGAAAAATTACAGTTAAAGATAAGTTTGTTCAGGAAAAGACAGATATAGAAATATCCAGTGCCGGAAGTATTACCGGAGACCTGGAAGCTAATGATTTTGAAATTTCTGCTGGTAGCAGCAGTAGTTTTGAAGGTAAAATCTGGGCTGTTGACTTAGATGTTGACGCCTCTTCTGCGGCAAGTATTTCAATATCAGGAAAATCTAAAAATGCCACGATTACTTCTTCTTCAGGAAGTAGTATTTCTGCTGAGAATGTTGTTGCAGACAATGTAAAAGCTGAAGCCTCAAGTGGAGCAAATGTTGAAATAAGTGTAACATCGAAAATTGATGCTAACGCTTCTTCAGGTGGAAGTATTGATGTACATAAAAAAGGGAATGTTACTGCTGTAAACAAAGAGGAAAGCAGTGGCGGAAGTGTAAACATACACTAAGGAATTAATTTTCAGGATCTTCTTCTTCTTCTTCAACAGTTGTAGAGCCTTCCCAATCTTTATTATCAAAACTAAGATTATCAAATGCCAATAGCTCCTCCTCTCTTTGGAGGAGTTCTTTTGTGGTAAAAAGGAGTATTTCATCTTCTTCTTTTATTTTCGCCAGCCTTCTTATAGAGGCTTTATCAATAGCCATAAATCTTTGACCGAGTCGTCTTGCTGCATATTTTCTCATACCTGTTTCATGAAGAACATCAATAGCCATATCTACGGCTGTGCCTAATGTTTCACGGTAGATATTATCAATACCGTTGTTTAGGTAACTGTACGCATCAATTCTATTTTTTGCCCTTACAAAAATTTTAACGGTCGGATAGTGTTCACGAACAAGATCAGCAATGAACATATTATCATTCGCATCATCAAGACAGAGAACCAATACTTCAGCATCTTCAATTCCAGCGGCTCTTAAGATAGGAATTCTGGTAGCATCCCCGTAATACACTTTAAAGCCATAACTTCTTAATAACTTTACCCGATCAGAATCTCTGTCCAAAACAGTTGCTGTAATTTTATTGGCTTTTAATAACCTCCCCACTGTACTTCCAAAATGACCAAAACCAACAATGATAATTTTCTTTTGAGTGACATTACTGTCGAGAATATTAAAATCATGTTCACCTTCTGGCTCTTTCTTAATAAATTTAGGGGTAAGAAATTTATCGTTTAAAATTAGAAGGAACGGAGTGATACACATTGTAATCGCGGTTACAGCCATCATTTGAGCATTTAGTTCAGGACTTAAAAGATAAAGATCCGAGGCGTAGTTCAGGAGAACGAAAGAGAACTCTCCAACTTGCGAAAGAGCAAACGCATAAAATAAACTTTGCGGTGTATCAATTTTGAAAAACTTTCCGATCGCATATAAAACAACAAACTTTATCATTAAAACGGCAAATACAGTGCTGAAAATAAATATGGGATCCTGTTGAATAATATTGAAATTCATTGTAGATCCTACACTCACAAAAAAGACAGCCAATAATAAACCCTTAAATGGATCTATCTGTGCTTCAAGTTCGTGTCTAAACTCACTATTAGCTAACATAACTCCTGCAAGGAAAGCTCCTAGTGCTGGAGATAAACCTATAGCGATCATTAATTCTGAAACTCCAATAACCAGAAATAGAGAAGAAGCAGTTAACAATTCCGTCATTCCTGATTTTGAAACATACCTTAAAAACGGAACAAATACGTATCTTCCCAATAAGATAAGAAAAGCTACTCCAAATAATACGGTAGCTGCTTGCAACCATTCAGGCAGTTTTTGAATGATTATTTGTATTTCATTATCATGACTTCTCGCTTTATAATGTGCTATAAGAGGAAGTATGGCAAGGATTGGAATTACCGCAATATCCTGAAATAATAAAGTGGAGAAAGAAGCTTCACCGGCCATTGTTTTCAGGTTATTCTTTTCCTGTAAAGTCTGCAGAACAATAGCGGTAGATGACAGTGCAAAACACATGGCTACAGCCGCCGCTTTATCAATTCTCCATCCTACAGCAATGAAAACCAAAATGAGCAAAGAAATGGTAAGAAGCATCTGGGTTAATCCCAGTCCGATAATTTTTTTTCGCATTTCCCAGAACTTTCTGGGTTCCAGTTCTAATCCGACTAAAAATAAAAGCATGATCACTCCAAACTCACTGGCATGCATAATATCGTTTACATTCTTTCCTGTGAGTTTAAGAACATAAGGGCCAATAATTATTCCTCCAGCAATGTATCCAATTACGGAACTGAGTCCAAATTTCCTCGCCAGTGGAACCATAATAATGGCTACACCAAGGAATAATAATGTGTTCATTGCTAAAGAAGATTCCATATTCTATTGATTCAGTAGTTCCATAAATTCTTTTTTATGCAGAATAATTTCCTTTTTTGTCAGTTTATTAGCTTCATAGACGATCTTGATATTTTTGATATTGACTTTGAAAACATTTAAAGAAACAATTAATCCACTTATAAGTTCATCTATAGTGTATTTATAAGTTCCTGTTTTTGTAAAAGATCTTTCTTTCCCTCCTGTGGTTACTAAAATGTGCACCTCTTTTCCTTCCAATGGATTATACTCCCCCTCTTTTAACCAGTCGCGGTCAAAAACTTCATCAATCCATAACCTTAGTAGTGGAGGCATTCCAAACCAGATGATCGGAAATTGAAAAATAAAACGATCATAATTATTCAGTCTTTTTCTTTCTCTGAAGGCAGCGATATGAAAGTCTGGATAATCCTCATAAAGATCACGTAGGGTAAAATGCTGGTGGCGAACATAGAAGTTGATAAGCTCTACATTCGAGTTAGAATGTTCTAGGTAAGGATGTGCAAAAACCACTAATGTCTTTTTCAAAATGTGCTCTTTCTGTAAATTTAAAAAGATTTTTTTACAATAATGGATTGATTTCTAGGTAATGTAAAAAAAGACTACAACGATTGTTATAGTCTTTTCATTCTAAATAGCTATTCTAATTGCTGGGTTTAAATACTGTCCAGTTAAACCCGTCACTCACAAGCATTACAGTCTTGGTTTTGCTGGGATCACTGTCGCTTCCAATCATCGAGAAATTTGTATTTCCTCCAATTTTTGAAGCATCAATAATTTGACCAACAAGAGTAGTAATTTGAGCAGTAATTGTTGTAATATTTCGTACAAAAATAATAGCACCAGGAGCAGTTTTAGGGCTTGGTAAAATGTAATTATCATTTTGTGCAGCTGGTTGTAGACTTACTACAGTGCTTGTTATTTGTGCCCCACTACTTATTAAGGTTTGAGGGGTTGAACTTATGACACCATTTACTTCAAGCCTTGATTTTGCGGTTCTTATTGTAGGATCTACACCAATTCCCATATTTCCATTGTTGTCAATAGATGAATTATAGTGATTAGTGTAATTCCCTGTATTAGTAGTAGAGGTTCCAAACCAAATTTCTCCTCCTGCATTCCTTCCTGTTCTCATTACAACAGAAGATATCAGGTTGGGTTTTGTGAAATTCTGATTATAGGCATATCCTTCAAAAGCAGTGATACTTCTGGATGTTCCTACAGTCTGCGGAGTAATTGGAGTGCCATCAAAAAGTGTATTATGATAAGCGATTGCCTGGCCTTTATTACCATTGGTAAATAGACCAATATTTACATCTGCATTTCCATTTCCTACCATGGTTAGGAGATCTATCGGAGTTGTTGTTCCTATCCCTACCTTTCCATCTTTAGTAACAACAAAATCATTTAGTTGCTGCATGAAATTTGCTGTAGTGCCATTATCCCTATTACCATCGATATGAAACATTGCTTTTGGATCACTTGTATTTACTCCTACCTGAGCTGTTACAAGCAATGGAAATAATAATGCTGAGATTCTGAAAATTTTCTTTTTCATCTTAAATAATTTTTTGTGTTTTTATTATATGAAATTCTTCGGAGATTTCACTTCCTTCAAAAATATCAATTTTTTTTTAAAATCCCTCATTCGTGAATATTTTTCACAATAGAAATTAATTGAATTAAACATCTTGGTTGAGATTTTCTAGTACTGTAAATGTTTTACCTAGAATAAATTTAATATTTTTAAAATCTTTGTAATTAGGGATTACGATATGTGATTCACAGCTTATTGCCCGACAAATTATGTTGTAACAGAAACTAAATTATTCTTTAAGGGATTTGTCTTTGAGGACATGAAAAAAAGTATAAGAATTACCCCAAAAGCAAAAGCCTCTAAGACCAGAAGACCTTAGAAGCTTTTATATTTAAATTTTATAAAAAGATATAGGATTTGTTAAATATATTAATATTCATAGAAACAGTATTGAGAATCAGTATGGATAACTTCATTCTCCTTTAATGAAAGTATTTTCTCAATGATGATTCCAAGAATTGGAAAAGGAAATATATTTGTTGAAAGATCATCACTAATTGATGTATTCTAATACTTTATTGTATGTGTTTCCCTTTATCTTACCATCCTCCTGAAGCGCCACCGCCGCCGAAACTTCCACCGCCTCCAAAGCCTCCAAATCCACCGCCTCCGGAGCTTCCACCTCCAAAACCACCACCTCCAAAACTGCCTGGGAAAGGAAAGAATCCACCAGGATAATTTCTACGACCTCTTCTTGTAAGGATCACATCATCGTCGTCATTATTATTTCCGCCACCACCACCTCTGTTTCCAAAGAGTATAGCGAGGATAATAAATATCACGAAGGCAATGATGAGTACTTTAAATGCTTTTGTATTCCCGCCACCGGAGGGTTCATTGATGGGTTTAAACTTTCCCTGTACCGCCTCCATAATGGCTGAGGTTCCCCTGTTAATGCCTTCGTACCAAAGTCCTTGTTTGAAGTTAGGAGTTACGAGATAATCCAATATTTGCCCTGAAACAGAAGCTGTCAGGTATTGTTCAACTGCTCTTCCTTGCTGTATAGACATTGTTCTGTCCTGGGTAGCAATAAGAAATACAATACCATTATCCACTCCTTTTTTGCCAATTCCCCATTTTTCACCAAACATTGTTGCCAGAAAATTGACATCCTGTCCTTTGGTACTTGGAATGATGATTACTTCAATTTCCGTTGATGTTGAATCAGCAAACTTAATTAGTTTATTATTTAGAGCATCTTTTTCCTGCTGTGAAAGCAAGTTGGCTTCATCATAAACAGGATATAAAACAGTTGGTTTTTTAGGTATAGTATATTGTGCTGATACAAAGCTGTAAAAGCAAATAAATAGAAATGAAAATACTATTTTAAGAGAATGTAATTTCATTGGGAAGTTCGTTGTGATTTTCTCCTTTTACAGGAAAATACTTTTTAAGTTCAAGACCGGTTTCCAGAATAGCACTTTTCAATGCCTTATGATAGTTTCCTTTTGCAAATTCAGAAGTGATAAAATCATGGAGATGGTCCCAGTAATATTGCTGCACCTTCTCATGAATTCCAACATCCCCAATAATCGTAAGATATTTTTGTTCGAAATTGACATGAAAGAGTACTGCATTTCTTTCGGCGGTTTTATGCATATCCAGTTTTTTAAAAACTTCTAACGCCGTTCCGGCGTTCTGAGTCTCTGTATTGGAATCTATATGCACTCTGATCTCGCCTGTAGAATTTTCTTCCGCAGATTTAATAGCTTCCACGAGGGAAGCTATTTGCTGATTTGTTAGGAAATTGCTCATTATTCAGAGAAAACATCAGGTGCTTTACTCGCTCCTGCTTCCGCCTTGAAGTATGGTTTTTCTTTAAAGTTTGTAAAATTCGCCAAAATATTATTTGGGAAAGTTTTAATTGATGTATTATAATCCTTAGCAGCATCGTTAAAATAAACAGTTTCTGATCTGATACTGTTTTCGATTGCAGTATATTCTCTTTGGAAATTAATATATTGTTGATCAGCTTTCAGGTTAGGATAAGATTCTACGACAGCCATTAATCTGCTTAATGCTCCGGATAATTCTCCCTGTGCAGCTTGGAATTTTGCAAGATCTGCTTCTGTCATATTGGTAGGGTCAATATTGATAGATGTCGCTTTAGAACGAGCTTCAACAACTTTAGTTAAAGTCTCTTGTTCAAATTTTGAATACGATTTTACCGTTCTTTCAAGATTAGGAATTAAGTTGGCTCTTTTCTGATATACAGTTTCTACGTTAGACCATTTGCTATTGACATTTTGTTCTTTTGTAACGAAACTATTATATCCGCTTTTTCCCCAGAAGAAGATGACAGCAACAATGATAAGGAGAGCGATGCCAATTGTTCCAGCGCTCAGACAGCCTTTATTTTTCATAGTTTATTTTTTTTAAATTTTTTGTGCTAATCAAATATACAAATTATGTGCTAATTTTGCAGAAAATAATTTGAATGACAACAATAGTGGTAGCCATGGGAGAGAAGAATGAAATTGGTTTTGAAAACCAGTTACTTTGGCATCTTCCTAAAGATTTAAAGCACTTTAAAGATTTAACCTCGGAGCATCCGATTATCATGGGAAGAAAGACTTACGAAAGTATTGGAAAACCACTTCCTAATCGTACCAATATTGTTATTTCACGTAAAAAAAATTGGTTTGAAGAAGGGATTCTAATTGTTGGAAGTATTAAAGAAGCGGTAAAGTTTGCTAAAAAAATTGATGAAAATGTCTTTATTATCGGAGGTGGAAATATCTATGAACAGACCATGGATATTGCAGACAGGCTTGAAGTGACTTTAGTGAAAGCGGATTTAAAAGCTGACACATTCTTTCCAAAAATAGATGGAAGATTGTGGAGCAAAACAAGTGAGATCTGCCATGAGAAAGATGAAAAAAATCAGTATGATTTCTGCTTTCAAACTTATGAAAAAATTAAAAATGAATAGTTGTAAGAATTCAGACAGCTAACCTCTAGCTTCTAACCTCTAAATTTTTTATCTTTGCACTTCTAAATTTTAATAATGAACAAATATATAAAAATTGTAATCGCAGCACTTCTTATCATCGCGGGTCTTTATTTGATGATCTTCACAAGAAGTTTAGGCTGGGGAATCGTAGTGTTTCTTCTAGCAGCATTGCCTATTTTTCTTTTCTTTAAAAATGAATACATCCTTTTGGCATTCTGGCAATTGAGAAAACAAAATATGCAGAAAGCGGTGACATATTTAGATCATATCACGAACTATCCAAGCCAGCTTCATAAATCTCAATATGGGTATTTTCACTATCTTCAGGGATTAACTTTAGCTCAGGAACACCCTACAAAAGTAGAACCTTTAATGAAGAAAGCTCTTGAATATGGTTTGAATATGAAACATGATAGAGCAATGGCTACGTTGAATCTTGCAGCTTCTGCAATTTCTAAAGGAAGAAAACAGGAAGGGCAAAAACTATTGGAAGAAGCTAAAAGACTCGATAGCGCAGGAATGATGACGGATCAGATCAAAATGATGAAAGATCAGTTGAAAATGCCAACAATGCAAAAGCATATGCATAATCCTAATATGAGACAGAGAGGAGGAAAAATAAGATAATTTATTCAAAATTTAAAAATATAAAAAGGCAGAAAATTTATTTTCTGCCTTTTTTTGTTTGTGTTATTTTGTTCTTTATATCTACATTTCCGAATTATTATCATAACCATAAAATTTAGGCATCTGCCAGTGGTATTTTACAGCTAAAGTACGTATTGCTACAATCAGTATAATAGTAAATATCTGGATGAATGTGTATGAAAGATCAGTGTATTTGGTCATTAATAAAAATGCAGCCCCACCCACGATACAGGCTGTTGCATAAATCTCTTTTCTAAAGATTAAGGGTATTCTGTTGAGCAAGATATCTCGGATAATACCTCCAAAACAACCAGTAATAGTCCCTAATCCAATACATATTAAAGGATGAATGTCTGCATTTAAGCCTTTTTGAACTCCTATTATAGTAAACAATCCCAGTCCAAGGCTGTCAAAAATAAATAGGGTGACCTGAAAGTTTTTTTCCAGGGATTTAAAAACCATTGTGAAAATACTGGTTATAATAATCACGGCGCAGGTTAATAAATCATGCATCCAGAATACCGGAATATCAAGAAGTAAATCCCTAACAGTTCCACCTCCTACAGAAGTAACGAAAGCGATAATGAGAACACCAAACGGATCAAGTCGCTTTTGCATCGCTGCAAAGCTTCCGGACATGGAAAAGGAAATGGTTCCCAATACTTCTATGGCAAAATTGAACTGTTCGTGCATATATTATGAATGATAAATGGCAAGAGATTAATGATTGATTCTTCCATAAGCAAATCTTTTACCATTTATCAATGATCATCTATTTTTTTATTTTTTCAACCCTTACGGCTTCCGGAACGAGTAGTTCATATTCACCACCGTGATTGATAATTTCTCTTACAATGCTGCTGCTGATAAAAGATTTTCCGGATGAAGTTAATAGAAATACAGTTTCTAATTTTTTATGAGCTAAAGTTCTGTTCGTATGAGCAATGGCTTTTTCAAATTCGAAGTCAGCAGGATTTCTTAGTCCTCTAAGAATGAACTGAGCATTTTTTTCAAAACAGAAATCAACCGTTAAACCTTCAAAATAATCGACTTCTACATTAGGAAATTCTGCTACGGAATTCTGAATAAATTCCATTCTCTTTTCAAGAGGAAACATGTATTTCTTTTGTGAGTTCTGTCCAATTGCGATGATGAGTTTATCAAAAAGTGGTGCGGCCCTTTCTATAATATCATAATGTCCTAGAGTAATTGGATCAAATGATCCTGGGAAAACAGCAATTTTCATAATTAGTTCGTTTTTTTCGCTAATGCCTTTTCAACTTCATTGCCGCAAAGATCCATAATAGAAATTCCGTAATGTCTTGCTTGCTGAGGTAAAATACTTGCCGGAGAGAATCCTGGATTGGTATTCATTTCCAACATATAAGGAATACCATCCATTAAAATGAATTCGCTGCGGGAAAAACCACTCATCCCTAAAGAATCATAGGCTCTTTTGGAAATTTCTTCTACTCTTTTAGTTGTCTCCTCGTCAATTCTAGCCGGGGTTATTTCTTCAGAAGCTCCTTCGTATTTGGCTTCGTAATCAAAGAATTCATTTTGAGGAACAATTTCTGTTATTCCTAAAACAATAGTTTCTCCTTTAAAATCAATTACTCCGACAGATACTTCCATACCATCTAAGAAGCTTTCAATTAGAATTTCATGATCTTCTTTAAATGCAATTTCTGTTGCTGGGAGTAATTCAGACTTTTCTTTTACCTTAGATATTCCTAGAGACGATCCGGATTGATTTGGTTTAACGAAAAGAGGAAGCCCAAGATAGTCTACTATTTCATCAACATTTATGTTTTCTCCCTTCCTTAAATAAATACTTTTTGCTGAAGGAATACCATATTTAGATAATACAGCTAATGTGTCTTTTTTATTGAACGTTAAAGCACTCTGATAAAAATCACATCCAGTATAGGTTTGTCCTATCGCGTCCCAATAAGCCTGCAGGATACCATTTTCACCTGGTGTTCCGTGGATTATATTAAAGCAGACATCAAACTTTAATTGTTCATTATTCTCCAATGTTACAGAGAAATCTCCTTTGTTGATCGGGTATTGTTTGTTATTTTCATCTAAAAAATACCACTTATCCTTTAAAACAACTACTTTATGTACATTATATAGATCTCTATCTAAAGAATCATAAATTAATTGACCGCTTTTCAGGGAAACAACATATTCATCAGAATAGCCTCCCATAACTACGGCAACACTTTTTTTGCTCATAACCATATAGTATCAATTAAGGCAAATTTAATCATTTTATGTAATGCAATTAGGGAAAATTCAAAATTTTGAAAGCAAATATGAATTGTGATAAATAAAAAGTACATTCTAAAATTATTAGCTATATTTGCCATTATAATTAAAGTATTTTTAAGTATGCTTAAATCACTTTTCAACTGGAAAGTTTTACTGAATTTGTTAGTAGCCATCGGTGTTTTTGTGGGTTTGGTCTGGCTTACATTTCGTTGGTTAGAATATCATACAAATCATGGTCAGGAAATACCCGTTCCCAATGTTGTCAACAAATCCGTACACGAGGCTGTCAAAATATTAGATGATGCCGGGCTTGGGTATGAAGTAGATAGTGCTACTTATAATCCTAAATACAGACCTTTTCAGGTTTTAAAAATGTCGCCTACACCTGGTTCCCATGTGAAAGACGGGCGTGCAATACATTTAATGGTTAATCCTAGAAGCTGGGCTCCGGTTGCAATTCCGGATGTTATTAATAAGTATTCCGGATTAGCTTTCCAACGAATAGATCAGGTTGGTCTAAAGGTAGGGGATACCATTTTCGAACCAAGTATCCAGAAAGATGCAATTCTCAGAATCCTATTTAAAGGAAATCCTGTAAAACCTGGATCATTAATTCCTAGATTTTCAACAATCGATGTAGTGGTAGGTTCTGGGCCAATGAGAAATATATCTATTCCCAATGTTGTTGGCTTCACTGTAAAAGATGCCAGAGCAGCTATCGCGAGAAGTATGTTTGAAGTGGGATTGGTAGAACATGAAGATGGTGGAAAAGATGAATCTGATATCATTTATTATCAGGATCCTGCTGCAGGAGATGTAAGAGATCAGGGAATGCAAATAGACCTTTGGGCCAGTAAGAAAACTCCAGCTGAGTTACGATCTAAAATAGACGAACTGAATTCTGTATATCGAATGAAAGTAGATACCTCACTTCCACCGATACAATATGAAGAAGTTCCTGTTCATCAGCAACCGGTTTATGAACCTGTTCCTACACCTGTTGTCCATAAAAAAGTAGAACCTGCAAAAGTAGAAGCACCAAAAGTTTCTGCTACAAAACCAGCTGCTGCGGAAACAAAGCCAAAACCAACGGAAAATAAACCTAAGACGACTACCAATGTTTCTTCAGTAAATAATACTGGAAGTAACAATAAAACGACAAATAATGCAGTGCAACAGCCTGCTCAAAAGCCAAAAGCCAAGAAAGTCGTAGTAGAATAACAAGTATTTATTATAAAAAATATAGGCTTCAACTTTTTATGTTGAAGCCTTTTGTGTAAAAAATAAAAATCATGACAGAAGATAACGAAGATTTTTTAGATGAAGAATTATTAGATCCTAACAATATCGATATTGATGAGGAAAATAAAGGATTGTATGAGCATGTTAATATCACTGTCGACAAAAACCAGGAGCCTCTAAGAATAGACAAGTTCTTATTAATATTCAGACAAAACTCCTCAAGAAATAAAATTTCTCAAACCTGCAGAGCAGGTAATGTTGTTGTAAATGGAAATCCTGTAAAACAAAATTATCGTGTGAAGCCTGGTGATCAGATTTCCGTTTTACTGGCTCATCCTCCAAGAGAGAATGTAATCATTCCACAGGATATCCCAATCAACATTATTTATGAGGACGACGATCTTGTTGTTGTGGATAAAGAACCAGGAATGGTTGTACATCCAGGATTTGGAAACTGGGATGGCACTTTAGTGAATGCTTTGGCATTTCATTTTGCTAAGAAAGGTGAAAAATCTGATCTGGATAGAGTAGGGCTTGTACATAGAATAGATAAAGATACCTCGGGCTTATTAGTTATTGCTAAAAACGAATACGCTTTAAGCTTCTTGGCTAAACAATTTTTTGAAAGAAAGACCAAAAGATTGTATTGGGCTTTTGTTTGGGGAAATGTACAGGACGATGAAGGTACTATTAAGGGTCATATAGGAAGGCATCCTAAGAATAGAATGCAGATGTCGGTATATGAAGATGGAAGCCACGGGAAGCATGCTGTGACACATTATAAAGTTTTAGAGAGATTTAAATACATGACCTGGGTAGAATGTAAACTTGAAACCGGAAGAACACATCAGATCAGAGCGCACTTCAAACATATAGGGCATACCTTGTTCAATGATGAAAGATATGAGGGACATACGCCGTTACGAGGGGTTAATCTACCAAAATACAAGCAGTTTATCAAGAATGTTTTCGAAATTCTTCCTAGACATGCACTTCATGCCCATACCTTAGGATTTATACATCCAACCACTAAACAGGAATTGTATTTTGAGAGCCCAATGCCTCAAGATATGGCGGATGCTGTAAAAAAATGGAGAAATTATTTGGAAAACTAAAAATATATTGAGATTTTTTTTATATTTGTTGAATTGAAATCAAGATTTGTTATGAGAAAACTATATGCTATAGTGTGTTTGGCTCTTTTGTCAAATGCATACAAAGCACAAGAAACATTACCATACTATCAACAATATCTTTTGGATGGTGAGTTCCTGTTCAACCCAGCACAATACGGTAAGACAGATTATGTACAACTCAACCTCAATTATCAACAACAATTTTCAAAATTTAACGAATCCCCTAATGTACAATCTGTAGGGATTAATGCGAATATTTTTGATAGAGTTGGGGCAGGGATATCAGTTTTTAGAGATAGTAATGGTCCTATTTCGGCAGGAGGTATTACAGCGGGTGCTTCATATTTTATCCCACTTAGTAGTGAGGGAGAAAGAAAAGATCAATTCTCTTTTGGTACGAGTGTTAGTTTCTACAATATGAATTTTGATTATACTAAAATTAATACTGAAGACGGTTATGACCCATTATTACAGGGTACAGAAAGTAATATTTTCATGGCTTATGCTAACTTTGGTTTAGCAGCTACTTTCAGAAATATTTTTGCAGGTGTTTCTGTGAATGATATCGCTTTAACGAATGATGAATCTATCGTTAACGGTCGTGAGCCATCGCCAATAAAATTCTTCTTAAACTTAGGATATGACTGGCATTTTGCAGATAATATGTATGTAACACCATCTGCATTAATTAACTTGAATACCAACTCTACAAGAACAATTGATTATAACCTGATGGCTACATTCTTTAATGATATCAATTCATTCTCTTTTGGAGTTAGTTATAGATCAGTTCAGAATAGATTTGATAACCAGCAGTTAAGTATCTCACCATTAGTAAAAGTAAGATTCAATAAATTTATGATTGGTGCAACTTATAACTTAGGATTATCTGATATCCAGACTTATGGCGGAAACAGCTTTATGATCGGATTAGGTTATAACTTTGATAACTTTATTAATCATAGAGGATATAGATATTAATCAATTTAATTTAAATAAATTTGAGCTCTGATTTTTTCAGAGCTTTTTTTATGATTTATATTCACATTCCTTTCTGCAAACAAAAGTGCAGCTACTGTAACTTCCATTTTTCAACATCTTTGCAATCTAAAGATGAGGTACTCTCTGCTATTAAGAAAGAGATTTTTCTAAGGAAAGATGAATTACAGAATAAAACACTGCAGTCTCTCTACTTTGGAGGTGGTACGCCATCCATTCTCTCGGGAGATGAAATCAATTCTATTGTCGATGAGGCGCTAAAATATTATAGCTTTGCAAAGGATATAGAGGTTACTTTAGAGGCAAATCCAGATGATCTTGATAAAAACTTTCTTAGAGACCTTTCCAGGTCGCCTGTAAATCGGCTCTCAATTGGTACCCAAAGCTTTTTCGATGAAGATCTTAAGTTAATGAACCGTGCTCATAATGCATCAGAAGCTGAGGGTTCAATCAAAAGAGCACAGGATTTTGGGTTTGAAAACCTAAGTATTGATCTTATTTATGGCTCTCCGACTTCTAATTTAGAGATCTGGAAAGAGAATCTCAATAAAACAATAGCTCTTGAAGTTCCTCATATTTCTTCATACGCATTAACAGTGGAGCCAAAAACAGCTTTAAATGACTGGATTTTAAAAGGAAAAGTATCCAAACCCAAAGAAGAGGAGCAGAATAAAGAGTTTTATTATCTGTCAGACTTTTTAAAAGATAATGGATTTGATCACTATGAAGTTTCTAATTTCGCGAAACCGGGGTTTTATTCCAGACATAATTCAGCATATTGGAAATATAAAGAATATCTCGGAATAGGACCATCTGCCCATTCTTATAATGGATCGGATATAAGAAGCTGGAATGTTGCTAACAATCAAATTTATATCAAAAAGCTTAATTCAAATACTTTGGCTAAAGAAACGGAGATCCTTTCACAAGAAGATCAGTTTAACGAAATGATTATGATTGGGCTGAGAACAATCTGGGGGGTGGATTTGAATAGTATGAAGACTAAATTTTCGGATGAAATACTTCAAAAGTTTCAAAATGAAATAAAGCAAAAAATAGCTGACGGTATTTTAATTATTGAAAACAGCCATCTAAAAATTCCTGAAAAGCATTGGTTTATGGCAGATGGGATTGCTTCGGATCTGTTTTTAGTATAATTTTAATTAATAATATCCTTTTATTGAAAACTAATAATTATGAAGAAAAATTTATTCCTATTTTTTCTATGTATAAATGCTTTGTGTCTTGCACAAAAACCAATTTTTGTTAAAGCGAAAGTAAATGCTGTGAATGTCTATAGAAGTTCTGCTGAATTGCAAAATTCCATCAGTTTTTCCATACCTGCTGGTTCGTCTGAAGTTGTTATTACAAATATTTCAGATGAGATTGAAGAAAGATCTTTGCAAATCAATATTAATAACAAGAATGTGTCTATCCTTTCTTCTCAGTATACAGATAACTATACATCTGAATATGATATGGATAAGACAAATCCTAGGATTAAAAAAGTGACTGACAGTATTACTATAGTTGAGAACCTCATTTCAAAATCCAATATAGAATTGGAAGCCAATACTAAGACTCTTGAACTTTTGGATAAAAACCAAACTGTTTTAGTGGGTAGCAATGCATCAAATGTTACACAATTGATACAACTAACAGAATTCTATAAGAATAAAAGAATTGAAATAAGCAATATTTTAGCCGCTGTTAATAAAAATAATGCTGTGCTTCAGAAAAAATTGGCTAGATTAAAAAGCAGTTTGAAAGTAAATTCTGAAATGGAAGAAGCCTCTTCAGATGGTGTTCTAATTGTAAGGTTAACGAGTAGTACTCCTGTAAATGTAAAAGCTGAAGTAAGCTATTTGACTAGAAATGCATCATGGCAGCCATTTTATGAAATAAGGGGAAATAAACTTTCAGAACCCTTAGATGTGATTTTTAAAGCTAAAATAAGACAGGATACAGGTTTAGACTGGAAAGGGGTTAAGCTGTCTCTAATTAATGGAAGATCCTCCCATAAGAATATAGCTCCAGTATTAAACCCTTGGTTTCTAAATTCATATAAGAATGAAGAAAAAGTTGTGGCAAGAGCATATGGTATTAAAAGTGATACAATTGCTAAAGAGCAAAATATTGAAGAGGTTGTTGTAACAGCAATGGGTTTTACCTCTGTTGAAAATCAATTTAATATTAGTTTTGATGTAGATGTTCCGTATGATATTTTAGGTAATAATGAAGATCATCTTATTAATCTTAAACAAATAAAAATCCCTGCTACTTACAAATATTCGGCAATTCCAAAATATAATAGAGATGCATTTTTAGTTGCAAAGATTAAGGACTTTAATAAATTCAATCTCATTTCAGCACCTGCTACAATAGTCTTTGAAAATATGTATATAGGGGAAACAAACATTAAACCTGATCAAACGAACGATGAGCTAAGTATTACTTTAGGCGATGATAAAAAAATAAGTATTCAAAAAGAAATTGTTGATGATAAAAGTAGCATCAAATTATTTTCATCTTATCAAGAAAAAACTTATACCTATGATATTGTAATCCGAAATAATAAGAAGGATCCAATAGATATGGAACTTAAAGATCAGTTTCCGCTAAGTAAAGATGAGTCTGTAAAAATTGAGCTCTTACAAAGTGATCAGGCGGAAGTTGACAAGGAGAAAGGATATTTGACCTGGAATGTGAAAATTTCTCCATCAGAAACTAAGAAGTTTCGGGTGAGTTACAAAGTAAGATATCCAAAGGATTATTCAATAAACAATCTTAATTAAGATATCATAGTATTTACTATTTTTGTATAAAATTTCAACTCATTTGAAAACTAAAAAACAAGACTACTCACATCTTTCACCAAAACAACCTATCGGAATTTTTGATAGTGGAGTGGGAGGATTAACGGTGGCTAAAGAAATAAAAAGACTGCTTCCTAATGAAGACCTCATTTATTTTGGGGATACAAAACACCTTCCTTATGGTGAGAAGTCTCGTGAGGCAATTATAGAATATTCTACGAAAATTACTAATTTTTTGCTGGAGCAAAACTGTAAAGCAATAGTCATAGCTTGTAATACGGCAACAGCAAATGCTTTAAATGAAGTAATGCAGGCAGTAGCCGGAAAAGTTCCTGTTATTGACGTGATCAATCCGGTAGCAGAAAAAGTATCCTATGAAATTCATACGAATGTTGGAGTAATAGCTACGAAAGCGACGGTAAATTCAGGCTTATATAAAAAAAGCATCCGAAAACATAATAAATGGATTAAAGTAGATGAATTGGCAACTCCTTTGTTAGTGCCCGCGATCGAAGAAGGTTTTAAGAATCATCCGATTACACATGCGATCATTTATAATTATTTAAGTAATAGTAAATTAAAGAATATAGAAACTTTAATTTTAGGGTGTACCCACTATCCTTTATTAATTGATGAAATAAAGCAGTATTATGGAAATCGTGTTCGTGTTATTGACTCACCAAACATTGTAGCCAGTCATTTAAAAATTATTTTAGATAAATACAATCTTTTAAATGACCAGAATGCCAAGCCAAACTATCATTTCTATCTTTCGGATCTGACTAAGAATTTTGAAAAGATTTCGAAAAAGTTCTTTGGGAAGACAATTGATTTAGAGTTAAAAGTATTATGATCTTAAAATATTCTTCTGGATTACTGTTTAGAAATTAAAGAAATAAGAGAATAGATTTTTCTAAATAAACCGCCATTAAGTTAAACTTAATGGCGGTCATCAATATAAAATACCAAAAATGGAAATGTGTTGTTATTTTTTAAACTGTAATAAAATCTGATTGTAATTTAACGATTAGGAATAATTCCTAGGGGGCTGAAAACGATAAAAACAATAATGGTAAGAATAATGATGCAGATAGATGCAGGCTTTAGGTATTTCCAGTTTTCTACGTTTACTGTACCTGTATCCTTAATAACGAAGTTGTTTTCTCTGGGGTAATATTTACTCGCAATAACAAGGGTAAGAATAGTAACAAAAAATGCAACGGCCAGACGGTGTAAAAAATGGATTTTTACTTCCATTGCTTCTAATCCAAATTTTGAAAATAGATAAAGTATTGTACCCGATATTAATCCTATTTTAGCTGCTTTTGCAGACACTTTTGGGAGTAGTAATCCTGCAATGATGATCGCAAAAATGGGCATATTGAAGATGGAACTGAATTCCTGAAGAATAATATAAAGTCCTTTGCCTGCCATGCTAATAAAGGGAGCAATAGCCATAGATACTAAAGCCATGACAGTACCACTTTTTTTGCCGAATTTTACGATCTGGGTTTCGGTAGCATCTTTCTTCAAATATCCTTTATAGATATCGATGGAGAACAAAGTGGAAGCACTATTTAGCGCTCCGTTAAAGGTACTTAATATAGCTCCTACTACAATCGCCGCAAAAATACCAATACCACCAATGGGTAATACAGACTTTACAAGCTCTGGATAGGCATAATCTGGATCATTTAAACTATTTTTAAAATAATAGTAAGCTATTATACCTGGTACCACAACAATAAAAGGAACGAAAATTTTGAAAAAGGCAGTCAGTAATACTCCCTTTTGTCCTTCTGCCAGATTTTTAGCTGCCAGTGCCCGTTGGATAATAGATTGGTTCATTGTCCAATAGAAAATCTGTGGAATAAACATTCCTGTAAAAAGTACGGGAAACGGAAGATCGGAAGTGGATTCTCCTACTGCATTAAAACGGTCGGGAACTGCTTCAAAAACAGTGTGTACACCGGTTAGAAAATTTCCATCGCCAATTTTATAAAAAGCCAATATCGGAATTAATGACCCTCCGATAATCAGCCCTATCCCATTGATAAGATCTGATATCGCCACTGCTTTTAATCCTCCTAAAATAGCATATATAGATCCCATGACCCCAATTCCAACCACCATCACCACCATAGCGGTGAATTTATCAATATTCAGATTCTCAGAAACATTGAAAATACTTTCCATAGTGATAGCCCCTGTATAGAGAACAATAGGAAGAAGGGTGGTGATATAGAGTAGAAGGAATAACGTGGAGCAAATCATTCTGGTTTGTTTATCATAACGCAGTTCTAAAAACTCTGTAATGGTTACTAGGCCCATCTTTAGATATCTCGGAAGAAAATATACAGCCATAAGTACTAAAGCTACAGCAGCTAAGGTCTCCCAGGCCATTACTTCCATCCCAAAAGCATAGGCACTTCCGTTGAGACCTACTAAATGTTCTGTCGATAGATTTGTAAGTAGCAATGAAGCTACAATTAAGATAGCGCTGAGATCCCGGCCACCCAAAAAATAACCGATAGAGGAATGTGTCATTTTTGTTTTTCTTGTATACCACCAGGAGATAAATGCTACTCCACCAGTAAATAAGAGAAAAGGAATTAATATAATAAACATGATTTTAAGATTTGATTTTTTAAATTGTTGTATTAATTATTTTCTTTACAGAAAAATCAACTGGTGCTTTTCCAAGGATTGTTCACATGCATTTGCTAACATTGATGCTTTCAAAGCGTCATTGGCAGTAGAAGGAAAATCTTTTTGTTCCTGTATACAAGAGAGAAATGCTTTTGCTTCTTCTACATAGGAATCTTTATATCTTTCTAGAAAGAACGGTTCCAAAACACTGCTCTGGATAGTGCTTCCAGAATAAAATTGGATGTTGTTGATCTTTTTATTTTCTGCACAGATCATTCCCTCATCTCCTAATATCTCTAACCTCTGATCATATCCATATGAAGCTTTTCTACTGTTGTCTATATTGCAAATAATCCCATTTTTAAATTTCAGGGTAATAAGGGTTGTATCTATATCTTCGGTGTAGTTTTTTGAGCCTATAGCAATAACCTGCTCAACTTCGCTTCCGCTAATAAAACGGGCCATATCCAAATCATGAATGCTCATGTCATTGTAGATACCACCTGATTGTCTGGTGTATTCTGTAGAAGGAGGAAAAGGATCTCGGCTTGTTATTTTAATGATAACAGGTTTTCCAATGTCCTTCATCCTTTTTTTGACAGAAGCAAAATCAGGATCGAAACGACGGTTAAAACCTACCATAAGACGATTATTGATATTGGGATAGGAATCAATTAGAGACTGTATTTTACCTAGATCTGCATCCAGAGGCTTCTCGCAGAAAACATATTTATTGTTTTCCAGAGCTTCTTTTACCTGAATAAAATGATAAGCAGTAGGGGAGCATATCCAAACTGCATCAATTTCTTCTTGTTGAAGAATGTTACGATAATCAGGATAAAAATCTGGAATCTGATGTTCTTTGGCTATTTTTTTTCCATGCTCTATAACAGGATCTGATATTGCTATTATTTCTATATTCGTTAATGCTTTTAGAGCAGCAAGATGTATTTGCCCAATTCTTCCGAGGCCAATAATGCCTGCCTTTATTTTTTTTGTACTCACTTTTTTATAATTTCATTTGTGTTTTTGTTTATCTGAATAAGCATAAAGGATATTGATAAGAATTTTAAAAAGTCCTAGACCAGTTTTTTGGCCAACGTTCGATAACAACTTTTGTCTGAGTGTAAAATTCTATTCCATGACGACCCTGTGCATGAAGATCTCCGAAGAAAGAATCTTTCCATCCTGAGAATGGGAATTGAGCAACAGGAGCAGCAACCCCAACGTTGATTCCAATATTCCCGGCCATAGCTTCATTACGGAATTTACGGGCTGAAAGACCATCCTGTGTAAATATACACGCCATGTTGCCATAACGTCCACTATTGATAAATTGGATAGAATCCTCCAGGGATTTAAAATTTAGCAGACTCATGACAGGTCCAAAAATTTCCGTGGAGATAAATTCTTTTCCTAATGGAATATTTTCAAGAATCGAAGGATAAAGGAAGTGGCCGTTTTCATAACCTGAGACTTTTTTTTGAGTTCCATCTACCAGAAAATTAGCTCCTTCACTGAGTCCCTTCTGGATAAGTTCTTCTATTCTGGTTTTACTTTCTTTGGAGATCACAGGGCCCATTTCGATTCCCGCTTCCATCCCATATCCTACTTTTCTGGATTTGGCAGCTTCTACCAATGCTTCTTTGTAATTTTTATCGTCTCCAATTGTGATTACAAGGGAGGCAGCAAGACAACGTTGACCGGCGCAGCCATATACCGAATCGGTAATGATTTTTGTTGTCATCTCGATGTCTGCATCAGGCATAATGACAATAGGATTTTTAGCACCCCCTTGCGCCTGAACACGTTTCCCGTATTTGGCACCTTCGGAGTAGATGTATTTGGCTACATTTGTAGAACCAACAAAGCTTACGGCTTTTACATCAGGATGTTGAAGCATAGCATCCACAGATTCTTTTCCGCCATGTACCAGATTTAAAATTCCTTTTGGAAGATCAATATTGTTATGAATAAGATCGAATACATACTGCATGGTAGTAGGTACCTTTTCTGAAGATTTTAAAATGAATGCATTACCTGTTGCAATAGCATACGGAAGGAACCAAAAGGGAATCATTCCGGGAAAATTAAATGGTGTAATACAGACGCATACACCTAAAGGCTGTCTGATCATAAATTCATCAATACCAGAAGCTATATTTTCTGAAAATTCAGATTGATTCATGACATAAGTACCGCATGCTACCTCAATATTTTCAATGGCGCGCTGGATTTCTCCTAAAGATTCGGTATAGGTTTTTCCACATTCGGAGGTGATCAATTTAGCAATCTCTTCTTTATGATTTTCCAAAAGGGTCTTCATTTTGAAAAGCGGCTGTACTCTTTTCATAGCGGGAATATCTTTCCATTCCAAATAGGCCTGATGGGCATATTCTATTGCTTTATTGACATCTTTTGCAGTGTCCGGTCCATAGGGTACCTTTGCGATGAGTTCCTGAGTAGCCGGATTATGTACCGAAAGGTTTTGGGTGCTGCTACTGCTTTTCCATTCTCCGTTGATATAATTTTTTAATTGATCCATATGGGTTTTATTATTAATTAATATTGATTAGGTTTTATATATTGTCTTTGCTTTTGTTTATTAAGCTCATATTGTTTTCGGGCTTCATTCACTTCAGGAAAGACAGATATTTCGGGTATAGGCACTTCCCACCATGAATATTCATAGCCCTGCATTTTTCTGTCCCGAATAGTTTCTGCATAGATAACAGTTGTTTGATTATTGCTTTTTGCGTTGACCAGACTTTCTTTAAATTCATCCATATTTTGAGGACGGTAAACTATTGCTCCAAGACTTTCAGCATTTGTTGCTAAATCTGTCATAAGGGGATCTCCGTCCAGTTGACCTGTTATTTCATTTCTATAATTGAAATAGGTTCCGAAACCTTCACCTCCAACAGAATTTGAAAGCCCTCCAATAGAAGCATAACCGCTGTTATTGATTAATATCACGGTGATTTTATATCCTTCCTGTAGACTTGTTACTAGATCCGATGGCATCATAAGGTAGGTAGCATCACCGCACATTACATATATTTCCCGGTCTGGAGCAGCCATTTTAGCACCAAGTCCACCGGGAATTTCATATCCCATGCATGAGTTGCCATATTCCAGATGGAATCCCTTTGAGCTCTTGGTCCGCCATAATTTATGTAAATCTCCTGGCAAAGAACCTGCAGCACATAACATTACATCTTGATCGTCTATAAAATCATTTAATGCACCAATATATTCTGCCTGTACGGGATAGTCAGGATTTTCACATAAATAAGCTTTCGTTACTATCCCATCCCACTCATAATGATAAGCTCGGATTCTTTCCACATAATCACTTCCAGTATAATAATCCCCTAACATTTCTTTCAGTATTTTCAGGATCTCTCTGGCATCTCCCTGTAAAGGAACTGCACTATGTTTAAAGGCATCAATTTCTGCAATATTGATATTAATAAAGGTAACGTCGGGGTTTTGCCAAGCCGACTTTGAGGCCGACATAAAATCTCCATAACGGGTACCTATACCGATGACTAGGTCTGTTTCTCTGGCGATTTCATTGGCTCCTTTAGTACCTGTTCCTCCCATTGCTCCTAAATTAAGCGGATGTTGGTAATGTAAAGAACCCTTTCCGCCATAGGTTTCTGCAACAGGAATTCCATGTTGCTCGACAAAAGATTTCAGCTCTTCTTCTGCTTCGGAGTAAATGACTCCTCCACCCGCGATCAACATCGGTTTTTTCGCTTTTTTTATAAGGTGTACTGCTTTTTTTAATAATTGCTGATCTGGAATAGGTCTGGGAATGTACCATATTCTTTTTTCAAAAAGCTGAGTCGGGAAATCATAAGCTTCCGTCTGTACATCATGCGGAAGAGCGAGGGTAACAGCACCAGTTTCAGCCGGAGAAGTAAGGACACGCATCGCTTCCAGTAATGAGGAAGTAAGTTGTTCGGGACGCTGAATACGATCCCAGTATTTTGAGATAGGTTTAAAACAATCGTTGACAGAAATATCCTGCGTTTGGCTAACTTCTAATTGCTGCAATAGAGGAGAAGCAGAGCGGGTGGCAAAAAAATCTCCCGGTAGCAGTAGTACAGGTAATCTATTGATCGTGGCACCTGCTGCTGCAGTGACCATGTTAAGTGCTCCCGGACCTATAGAAGTAGTACAGACAAATGTCTGCATTCTATTTTTCATTTTTGCATAGGCAGCGGCAGTATGCACCATTGCCTGTTCATGGCGGCTCTGATAATATTTAAAATCATGATTCTGTTTCAGTGCTTCACCTAATCCAGCTACATTTCCATGTCCAAAAATTCCAAAACATCCTGCAAAAAACTGTAATTCTTTATCGTCTCTTTTTGTGTATTGATTTTTTAAAAATTCTATGGTGGCCTGTGCCACGGTTAATCTTTTTGTATCCATGATTTCGGTGCTTGATCGATTTAAAAATTTCCATTATCTTCAATAAACTGAATAATCTCCGGATAAGTAGGAGCAAAGTTGCTGCATCCCTGCTTGGTGACCATCCAGGCCCCACAGGCATTTGCCAGACGGGCAGATTGGTAGGTATCCCAACCTTGAAGATATCCGTATACAAATCCGGAGGCAAATGCATCTCCTGCACCCAGTACATTAACAACTTCTACAGGAAAGCCAGGAATAGTTTCTATCCTTCCATCTGGATAATATGCTGTAACGCCTTTGGGGCCTGTTTTTACTAAAAGAAGTTTGATTCCAGAATGTAATACCTGTCTGATCACAGTGTTGATATCGCCTTCGATAGTAGGAGAGGAGATGGCACTGTCGGTTATTTTCACTTGGTTAGAATCCGTAAGTCCCATTGCTAAAAGCTCTTCTTCTGTTCCCATTACAATATCACATAAGGGTAAATACTGACGTAAAGTGACTCCAAATGCACGTACATCATGCCATAAACTGGCCCTGAAATCGATATCCAGAAAAATAGTGATACCTTTTGCTTTTGCTTTTTCTGTTGCATAGATCGCAGCGCTTCGGGTAGGTTCTATGGAAAGTGCTGTACCAGTCATTAAAAATGATTTATATTGATCAAAGTCTATGGTATTTACCATGTCGATGGTCATATAATTGTCAGGGGCTTTATCCCGGTAAAATACAAGCGGGAATTTATCAGGAGGTACAATACCGCATACTACAGCCGTACTCGTTGTCCCTTCGATAGTATTTATATAAGAGGTATCTACATTTTCCAATTTCAATGTATTAATGATAAAACCGCCTATAGGATCATTTCCTACACCTGTTACTATGCTTGTTTTAAGACCAAGTCTTTGTGCTCCTATAGAAATATTGACGGGTGATCCGCCAATGGCAGTGGTCAATTCTTTGATATCATTAAATTCAGCACCGATATTTTTGGAATATAAATCTATACTTGCTCTTCCGAATGTTAGTAAATCAAATTTCATTTTAACTTTGTATTAATCGTTCTGTTGATTGTTCATTGCTGAGGTTACTAATGGAAGGCGGGAATCTTTTCCCTTCCATGAATCGAAAATCCATTCGAGGTCACTATCTGTAGTGTTGGCCAGAGATTGATCGGTTCCTGCCAAGAAGTTTAAATAATAACAGTGGTAGCCGTGTTCTGCTGCAACAGGATGGTAGCCTTTAGGAATCAATACGGCATCATTATTTCTTGTCCGTAGGATTTCATCTATAGGATCTGCGTCATTTTTTGTATAAACCTGCTGGATAGCATACGCTTCTGGCTTTTGGAATTTGTAAAAGTAGATCTCTTCCAGTTGTGCCTCCCGTAACTGTCCGCTATCATCTAGAATTCTTTCATCGTGCTTGTGAGCCGGAAAAGAGCTCCAATTTCCTGAAGGAGTGTAAACCTCTCTGCATACCAGTCGCGAACATTTGAATCCCGGAGGAATTAAATCGTTAAACTGACGGGTAGCATTGTCTCCACCAAAAATCACAGTAGGTGTTTCTTCCGGGGTTACCAGTTGGGGTTCAAAATCATCATCGGCTCTGCACCAACTGTAGGCAATATCCAACTTATCGGAAGTTGATATAAGAATGAATGTTGTTTTGCGGGGAAGATACAGCGTATGTGCAACACCTCTGAACACATCTTTACGCCCGTTTTTTATTTCCCAGCTTCCTCTGTTGCTTTCTACGATATAATTACCGGATAATAATACAATGACCATTTCATTTTCACCGGTATCATAAGTCCATGTTTCGTTCAGCTCCATGAGGCGAGCTCCAAAATTTAACCAATTCCAGTCTGCATTTTTAGCAGATATGTTTTGATAAATTTTCTGATCTGTAGGTTTTCTGATAAGGTTCATTTGCATGTTTTTTTGATAATTAAGAATCTTAAGAAAGTAGGTCGGATATGATTACCGGCTTTTTTTCTTTGAATGATTTGGTTAATGCTGTAGCTACCAAAGTGGCATTGGTTGCATTATTCATAGTAAGTTCAGGTTGTTTGTTTTCCAGTACATGGTTTACAAAAGCTTGGATCTGTATTAGAAAAGCAGTTTGAAACCTGTCGAAAAAAGTTTCCATTCCTTCTCTTCTGATACCGTGTTTATCGGATATCTGAAGCATGTTTTTTGCTGGTGGATCACCTATTTTTAGGTTTCCTTCTGTGGCGAAGATCTCTGTACAGGTATTATGACCGAAGGAAGATGTTCTGGAAGCTGTTAATACTGCCATTGTTCCATTTTCTAATTCGCACATAGAACTGGTATTATCAGCATCTCCTGCTAGTGCGAATTCAGGGAATCTGTAGGCACCACCTAATGCCCATACTTTTTGGATTCTGGAGCCTAAGAACCAATGGGCAAGATCAATATCATGAACATTATAATCATGAAAAATGCCACCTCCAGTTGTACAGAATTCAATTTGAAATGGAGCAAAAGTGTCTTTATCTATTGTTTGAGAATGTATAAGGTAGGGTGTGCCTACCAATCCTTCATTGATTTTAGCCTTAGCGTCTGCATAGCTTACATCGAATCTTCGGACAAATCCTAACATGGTAATTCTGTCCGGGTGTTTGGCAACTGCTTTTTCCACACGAATGCAGTCTTCGATGTTAAGAGCGAGAGGTTTTTCACAAAAAACATGATAACCGGCTTGTACTGCTTTAATAATGGCATCGGCATGCTGATCTGTAGATGTAACAATAACTACAGCATCCATTTCCTCTTGTTGTTCAAGCATTTGCTCATAAGAAGCATATAAATTCGGGACATTGTATCTGTCTTTTACATAATCTAATTCCTCCTTTCTGATACTGCATGCCGCTACAAGATTGGCATTGGGCACAAGGTAAGTGATGTTTTTAGCATATTCTTTACCTAGTCTTCCCAATCCTACAATTCCGATATTCAGTTTTTTCATCTTCTATCTTCTACTTTTTTTACTTTAAAACTTTAAGGTTTCCGTTATAAATTGATATCCTTTTTTTGCATATTCAAACGGATTTGCTTTGCCTGGATCTTGTTCTGCTTCCACAACAATCCACCCTTTGTAGTCACTACTGTGGATAATTTTTGATAGAGCCTGCATATCAAGATCACCATCTCCTGGTACTGTATATATCCCTAGCTTTACAGATTTTAAAAAACTATTATTGTCTTTATACATGTTGTCCTTTACATCTTTTCTTACATCCTTAAAGTGAATATGCGCTGTACGTCCTATGAATTTTGTTAATGCTTCTGCAGGATTTTCGTTGGCAAAATCAAAATGTCCACAGTCATAATTAAGTTTTACATATTTTTCATCAGTCTCATTGAACAAACGTTCTACCTCCTCTTGGGTTTGCACCATGGTACCCATATGATGATGGTAAGAAAGCTGAATTCCAAAATCATTCAGCGCAATTTTTCCAAGCTCAGTTAATCCTTCAGTCAGTTTTTTCCAATCTTCATTGGACACTTTTTTACGCTGTGTAATAGGGGTATTAAATTCTCCATGAATTGTGTTTCCACACTCTGCACCACCCACTACTTTTGTATTAAAATGCTTAAGAAAATTGAGCTGTTTAATAAAATCCTGTTTTACCCGTTCATAAGGTTTTGTAGTAAGCTCATAGCTGAACCACTGATTACAGATTGTAAGACCTCTTATATCCAGATATTTTTTTAAAACATTGGGATCTTTCGGATATTTGTTTCCGATTTCACAACCTTGGTATCCGGCCAATGCCATTTCGCTAATGCATTGTTCAAAAGTGATATTCCCTCCTAATTCGGGCATATCATCATTGGTCCAGCCAATAGGGGCTATTCCTAATTGTATCATAGTGTTATTTATATAATGCTGATTTATTGATGTTACCTAAAATCTCAAATTTTTTGGTTAAAAGGACTTCCAGTTCCTCCATATACTGTCGACCGGCCTTAAGAGGATCCAGGTGTTCGGGAGAATCTTGAAAATATTCTCTGAAGATCCTTATCCAGAGAATCCTCAGATCTGTAGCAATATTCAGTTTACAGACTCCATAGCTGATGGCTTTTCTTATTTCGTCCTCGGTAATACCTTTTGCGTCTTCTTTGATGTTTCCTCCAGCGATATTAATCCGTTTTATCTCTTCAATATCTATAGAGGAAGCCCCATGTAAAACAATCGGGAAATTAGGGACCCTTTTTTGGATGTCTTCCAGTAAATCGAGACGCAGGCCTTTTCCTCCTGAAAATTTATAAGCACCATGACTTGTGCCAATGGCTACGGCAAGACTGTCGCAATGGGTTTTCTTTACAAAATACTCTACATCGGCAGGATTAGTGTACAATGCATTTTCTTCCTCTATATTGAGATGATCTTCAATACCGCTTAGTACACCAAGTTCCGCTTCTACTGCAATGTTTTTTTGATGAGCCTGGTCTACCACTAATTTCGTTCTTTCAATATTCTTTTCCAAAGGATCATGTGATGCATCGATCATTACAGAAGTATACTCACCGGAATCAATGGCATTATTGATATGAGGCTCATTGCCATGATCAAGATGCATGGCAAAAACAACATTCGGATATATTTTTGTTGCAGACTTGATACAGTTGACCAGCATTATGGGATTCATGTATTCTCTTGCAGCGGGTGTGGTTTGTATAATAAAGGGGGCATTCAATTTTTGAGCTGTGCTGAACAGCCCATGAATCTGTTCGGGACTGGATATATTGATCGCCGGAATACAAAACTTTCCATAGGCTTTTTTAAAAAGGATAACGGGATTAATTTTCATCTGTGCTAATAAATATTTTTATTATTGTTTTATCAATAAATAGGTTTTGTTTTTGATAAAATATCGATTGTGTTCGAACACGAATTTATATATTTATTTATAATACGCAAAATTTTTAGTGATAATTTATTTTTTTAATTTTATTTTTATGTGTTTAAGGTGGATTATCCAACGTTTTTTGGTGTAATAAAAAATGGAGGTATTTTTTTATATTTGTTATCCTTATATTCATCTAAAAAACAGGTAATTTGACAATTAAAGATATAGCCCGGCTGGCTGGCGTTTCTCCTGGAACGGTTGACAGAATACTGCATAAAAGAGGCGGAGTCTCAAAAGATGCGGAAAAAAAAGTTCTTGAGATCATCGAACAGGTTGGCGGATTTACCCCCAATGTTATTGCCCGGAATCTGGTACTTAATAAAGTATATCAGATTGCCGTTTTAATGCCGCTTTGTAATGCCGAAAGCCCCTTTTGGCAATATCCTAAAGAGGGTGTACTGAAAGCTATAGAAGAAGTTTCCAGTTATGGGATGAAGGTTAATATTTCGTATTTTGACGAATTTGATGTCGAAACATACAAGAAAGCACTGGATGAAATTTTAAAAGATAAAAACCTGGATGGAATTATCATTGCTCCTCATTTTACAAGAGAGACTCTCGACAGAAAATCACAGTTGGAAGAGCTGAATATACCATACGTTTTTATGAATGTGCCACTTACGGGACTTAATAATATATCTTTTGTAGGGCAAGACTCTTTTGGAAGCGGCCGTCTTGCAGCGAAGCTTTTCCATATTTCTCAAAATACCAGAAAACCAAGGATTATAGTAGTAGAAGTATTGGAAGATTTTGAAAATTATTATGGTTTAGATCAGCGTGTAAAAGGTTTTATAAGTTTTTTCGCAGACCATCCTTCCTATTTTAAGATCGATAAGCTGAG
Source organism: Chryseobacterium sp. ISL-6 (assembly GCF_018613715.1). Taxonomy (GTDB): domain Bacteria; phylum Bacteroidota; class Bacteroidia; order Flavobacteriales; family Weeksellaceae; genus Chryseobacterium; species Chryseobacterium paludis. The sequence continues at coordinate 332,028 of NZ_JAGGPT010000005.1, forward strand.
GGTTCCCAATAAAAATAGCCAGGTTTTTTATCAATTGTTGGAAGAAAGCCTTAAAATGTATGATGATATTGGTGGGATGTTTTTTCCATCTAATGCACTTACAAAGGCCGGGAAGTATTTTGATATGCACCAGATAAAGCTGGATATGGTTGTAGGATATGATATGACAGAAGAAAATAAAGAATATATGAATAAGGGTATTTTTACCTTTTTAATCTGTCAGGAACCTTTTCAACAAGGATATAAAAGCATTAAATTAATGTTTGAACATTTAATATATGGAAAGAAACTTAACACAGTTTACCATTCACCGATACAGATTCTGGCTAAAGAAAACTTAGAATATTACATTGATTGATTCATGTCTGTTATAAAAAGAGACCGTATCAAAACTCTTGAAAACGGTCTTTTTATTTTTTTGATCGACCTTCTATTGAAGGGATTTTCAAATTGAAGATTCTCAACCCATATCATTAGTTGCGAAACAAATTTTTTCTTTATACCTCGAAAATTACCGTTTCGGATTTCAATCTTTTCTTTGTGGTTACCATTGGATGATTGGTATCGTCTTCTGATCTTTCACCAATTGCAACAGCAAAGACGGTTTCGTAAGAATCATTTTTTAGAATATCATCATATTTATCCGTTTCAATTCCTTCCATTGGCGTTGAATCTATTCCCATGTCTGCGCAAGCGGAAAGCAAAATTCCTAAAGAAAGATATACCTGATGTGCCAGCCATGATTTTATTTCTATTTCGCCTTTAGGTTTTACCATAGTTCTGTAATAATTTATAGAGCCCTCTGGTAGATTTTCTTCTATCTGTTTTTCAAAATCTTCAACATTTTTCAAAACCTGAAAAGCAATTAGATGACTGCTATCCAATATCTTTTCTTTGTTAAAGTAAGATACTTCTGCTAATTCTTTTTTGACCTGATTGTCATTTATAAAGACAAAATTCCATGGTTGGCTATTAATAGACGATGGACTCAGGTTAAGAATTTCTTTCAACTGAAGTATTTGTTCACTACTTACTTTACCTTGTGGATTATACTTTTTTACAGTATATCTTGTTTTCATTTTGTTTAAAAAGTTCATAATTTTTATACTATATTTTTTATAGTTGCAAAACTAATGTAAGTTTATTATCTTTGCAATAACGGTCAAAAATGATAGTATTAAAATGTATACAATAGATAATAAAACATACCCATGCTGTACAAGCGTAACGATGAAATTTATAGGTGGCAAATGGAAAGCTGTAATTTTATATCACCTCATTGAGGGAACAAAAAGATATAATGAGATCAGAAAAGATATTCCAACGATTACAGAGCGAACGTTGAGTCTTCAGTTAAAGCAATTAGAAGAAGATGGAATTATCAGTAGGAAGGTTTTTACTGCTAAACCACCGTTGGTCGTAGAATATTCCCTAACAGATTTTGGAAAAACCTTATTACCTGTTTTAAATGAAATTACAAAATGGGGTGAAGATGCAATATCAATATCAAAAAAAATAGCCAGAAATTAAATTTCCTGGCTACTAGCATCTATTTTATTTGGTTCAAAAAAGCTGAAACTTACATTTCCATACTTTCGTGTGTCTATCAGGTTGGGATGATCGAATTTAAAACGACTTTGGTGTTCTATAATTAAAACTCCGTTTTCTTTCAGGTATTTATTGTGTAATACCAGAGAAATAATTTCATGGTATTTCTTTTCTTCAGTTTCAAAAGGAGCATCAGCAAAAGCGATCTCAAATGATTTTTTATTCCTGAACTTCTTTAGCCAATCGGTAACATCGCCTCTCTGTACATTAATCTGTGAAGACATATCTAACTCAGAAGCTGTCGAATTAATGAAGCTTGTGTGTTTTGGGTTCAGTTCTACAGAAGTTACATCCTGGCAACCTCTTGAGGCAAATTCTAATGAAATAGAACCGATGCCAGCAAAGAGATCAAGTACAGAGATCGACTGCATATCGTATTTGTTTTCCAAAATACTGAATAGAGCTTCCTTTGCAAAGTCTGTTGTTGGCCTTACATCGAAATTTTTAGGAGCGGCTATTTTTTTGGCTTTCCAACGGCCTGAGATTATTCTGTACATGTTGTTTAGTAGTTAGATTGTAGGTAATGGGTAGCAGGTATTATTTGCTGCCTATAACCTAGTTAAGTATGAAATTCTTATTAGGAACATTATCAAATACAATTTTCAAATTCTTTACGAACTTTTGCAGTTCAGAAATGAAGGTTTCGTTTTCCGTAGTTTCTCCGTATGCATAGAAATTAGTTTCATTTATTCCAAAGCCTATTTTACTTAAAGTAAACATAACGAAGTAAAGAAAGTCAACCTCTGAATTTACATCCAGGTTATTGTATAAGATGAGTTTTTTATTGTCGATTGCAAAAAACTCACATTGATTATGATAAAGATTAATGTGAATTTCTTTATTATTTTTATTATTGATCGAGTTTAAAAACTTTTCTCCCGAAAAATTAAAGTGAACAGGAATTGCCAACTCTTTTATTTTCTTGTAAAAAGCTTTTGGAAAAGTATAATAGAACTGGATCCTGAACTTTTTATTTAAAGAAAGCATAAGCTCTTCATTCTCCTTATCAACGGGAGCGTTAAAAGAGATCAGGTCATATCCCGCCTCATGCTCTGAAAAACCTTCAGGCATTAATGTAAAATGATTAAAAGCTGAAATAACAGAAATTTCATCGAATCTTTGTTTAATTAAAACTTCATCCAGTTTTTCAGCGATAAAATCCTTAGGAGATTCTTCAGTAACGAAATAGGATTTTTCCTCCAAAATGCTCTTGTTTTTGGCAATTTGGTAGATTAATCCGTCTTTTGTAAAAAGTAAATTAAGTACGTTCATAGTTCAATTGATGCAAATTTAGTGAAATTCTACCATTACGGCACCTGATTGATGGTGAAGTATTTCCTTATTGTAAAAATCCAGGTGAGTCTGACTTTCTAAAACGTCTAAAACCATTCTCTGGAGGACTCCATCACCAATTCCATGAACAATTTCCAACCTTTTAAGATGATTCTTTCTACAGAATGCTAAAACACTTAATAGCTTTTCCTTTTGAATAAAAAGCCTTTCGAAACTATCATAATCATTTGGGTTTTTAACCAGATTGTGAAAATGTAAGTCTAAAATTAGAGCTTCTTTTTGGTGTTTTTTTGAGATTATCTTTTTGGGTTCTGCTTTTTTTTCGACCTTAATGTTTTCATATAAAGAAGGATTTTTCGGAACCAGCTTTTCTTTAGGATATTGATGGGTAAATCCATATTCATCTTTCAAAACAACAATATTACCTTTCACGGAAGTTATTACGCCGCTTAAATTTTCATCTACTACAGAAACCTGATCACCAATGTTCATATTCAATCTATTTTGGACCTAATTCAATTACCTCTAAGTCTTTTACTTCCTCACCTTCCACTACAAAGCGCATCATTGTTCTTACTTTATGCCAGCCTTGTTTTCCACATGCGCCGGGATTAAGATGAAGTAAATTATTCTTCGCGTCGAACATTGCTTTTAAAATATGTGAATGGCCTGAAATAAATAGTTTGGGAGCCTTTTCACTAATTTCCTTCTTAGCTAATGGTGTGTATCTTCCCGGATAACCTCCAATATGAATCATCAAAACTTCCAGATTCTCACAGAAAAAACGATTCACTTCTGGAAATTCAGAACGGATTTTGGCGTTGTCAATATTTCCGTAAACACCTTTTAAAGGTTTGATTTTTTCGAGCTGTTCTATAATTTCAAAGCTTCCAAAATCACCACAGTGCCAAATTTCGTCAGCCTGACTGGCATATTCTAAGATTCGATCGTCAATATAGGAATGGGAATCGGAAAGGAGAAGGACTTTAGTCATTATCTTAGTGTTCTTTCAGTAATATTTTCGTCGTACTTTTCTTTAAATATAGCAATACGTTCAGGATTTAATTCTCCTTCATGATTGATTACTCTTTCTTTCAATAGCCATTTGATAAGCTTTTCCATTCCTTTTTTGGAATTCATAAAGTTGGCAATTTTTGCAATATCAGTTGTTTCTACTTTTACTTTTTCGGTCAGAAAGTTTAATATAAAATAATCATCACTTACATATTTTGGAGTCTCATTATCCATATATCGGTAAAGGAGAATTTCTTCATCATCTTTCATTGTAAAAAATGAGTATTGAGTAATATCAATTTTTTCTGCTTTTAAAATCTGCTTTCCATCCACCAGAACCTTGTCATCTTTGATGGTGACCTGTTGCGAGAAATATAAATTGAGACTTAATAATAAAAAGAAGGACAGTATTTTTTCTGAAATCATTTTTTCACACTTAAAATAAAGTTCAAATTTACTTAATAAAACTCGAATTGATTAACTTTGAGAAAATTTAAAAATAATGAAACAGAAAATTTCTTTTTTCATTTTTCTTTTAGCGGTTGGCTTATTCAATGCTCAGGTTGAAGAAAAAAAACTGGATGAACTAGTTCAAAATACCTTAAAAACTTTTGATGTTCCGGGAATGTCTGTTGGTGTTATTAAAGATGGTAAACTTATTTACTCAAAAGGTTTTGGGGTACGTTCTCTAACTTCAAAAGAACCGATGGATGACAATACTCTGGTGGGGATTGCTTCTAATTCAAAAGGTTTTACCTGTACTGCTCTTGCTATTTTAGCAGATGAAGGAAAACTGAACTGGGATGATAAAGTTTCAAAATATCTTCCGGAATTTCAAATGTATGATCCTTACGTTTCACAAAATGTTACGATAAAAGATCTTGTAACTCACAGGGCAGGATTAGGGTTAGGGCAGGGAGATTTAATGTTCTTTCCCGAAGGAGGAAGCCTTACTGTAAATGATATTGTACATAATGTCAGATATCTGAAGCCTGAAAATCCTTTCAGAACAACTTTAGATTATAATAATATCATGTTTATTGTTGCCGGAGAGATTATTCATAGAGTTTCAGGATTAAGCTGGGCGGAATTTATTGAGCAAAGAATTATGAAACCTGTTGGGATGACTTCAAGTTTTGGAAGTTACAGCAGAGCTAAAGCTGTTGCAAATAAGATTGATGCCCATGCTCCTGCAGATGGAAAAGTAATTGCTGTTCCTCATGACTGGAATGAAACCGGAAATGCAGCTGGAGGAATTTTAAGTAATATCAAAGATATGACCACTTGGGCAGAATTTCTTTTAAACAATTTTACCACAAAAGACGGAAAGAAATTGGTTACAGATAAACAGATTCAGCAGTTATGGAGCTTACAGATTCCTAGCGGTGTAGCAATGAAAAATCCATATGATACAAGTTTCTACGGATATGGAATGGGTTGGTTTTTAAGTGATGTAAAAGGACATAAACAAATTCAGCATACTGGAGGATTAATAGGGACAGTAACTCAGTTTACTTTAATTCCTGATCTGAAATTGGGAATTGTAGTTTTAACAAACCAACAGTCGGGAGCTGCATTTAATACGATTACAAATACTCTGAAGGATTCTTATCTTGGAGTAGCGGATAGAAACTGGCTGAAAACATATGGAGACAGGATGGCAAAGGTAAATGCTGAATATGAAAAACAAAAGAAAGAAGCTTTTGCAAAATCCGATGCTTTTAAAAAAGATAAAAATCTACAACCTAAAGCAGAACAATTTGTAGGAAAGTATAGTGATATTTGGTTTGGTGATGTGGAAATTGTTCAACAAGGAAGCACCTACAGGATTTCATGTAAAAACTCACCGAGGTTGAAAGGGGAATTATTACCTTATTCAAACAACAGTTTTATTATCAAATGGGATGACAGAAGTTATGATGCAGATGCATATATTATATTTGATTATAATGAAAATGGAAAAGCTGAGTCTGCAAAACTCAAACCTATTTCTGATGTTACAGACTTTAGTTTTGATTTTGATGACCTGGATTTGAGAAGAAAGTAATATAATATCTTACGATACCCTATAAAGTCAATAAAATAAAAGCTCTAACAAACGTCAGAGCTTTTTTCTTTTAATATGACCTCAATTATTCTTTAATAAATTTCTTGATGAGATCTCCGATCTGAATGATGTATGCACCTTTTGTAAGGTGGCCAACATTAATAGAGCCTCTTTCAATTTTTCCTGAAAGAATAAGTTTCCCTACCATATCAAAGATTTTATATTCTTTTGAGGATGTATTTAGAACACTTAGAATATCTTTTGCAGGATTAGGATAAATAAGCGCTTTGCTTTTGAGCTGCTGTTCTGAGACTGACAAAGCACCTAAATTTGCTTTTAGTAATGATCCGGCAAAAAAATCAGTAATGTATATTGTATTATTTTTTACAGCTAATCCGGATGGATAATTGAATTCGGTGGAAATAATGCCATCGGAAATTACCGGGTTAGCCATAGTGAAATTCAATTTTGAAATTTTTGAAGCTCCAGCTTCAGAAATAAACAGTTCGTTTCCATAAGATATTAATCCCGATGGGTAGCTTAATCCTTGTGCTATTACAGTTGGAGAAGTAGAATTGTTAAGTTTGAATTTGGATACAGTTCCCGCAAACCTCTCTGTAAAGAAAATTTCGCTGTCAATAATTTCGATATCGAATGGTGACGATGCTGAAGTAATATCTATTAATTGCGGACTGGATTGGGTAATATCTATTTTAGCGATCTTATTATCACCTTCAAGAGCCATATATAAGTCATTTCCAACAAATTCAAGTCCTAATGGACTGTTTATATTGGTTAGAACAACTTCAGGAGCAGGATTGACGTTATTAAGATTGACTTTGGAAATTCTGTTTCCTCCAAATTCTGAAATATATAAAATATTGTCTTTTAAAGCTAAACCATAAGGTCTGTTTACTCCTGTAACAACATCAACCGGTGGAATACTAGGATCATCAATATTAACCTTAATAACTTTATCCTGATAGTAAACTCCTATATACATTTCACTACCATCTATCACCATTGGATTTGGAGTTTCTAAATTTCCGATCAATTGTGAGGCGGTAATTTGCGAATAAGCTTTGTTTCCTGATAATACAAGGAAAAAGAATAGAAAGTAAAACTGTTTCTTCATTGTTATTTTTATTTAGAATAATTATATATAATACAAAAATATTTTATTCTAAATGAAATGACAAAAGAGATTACATGATATTTTCCCCATTAAAATAAATGAGAATTTTAATGGAGTTATTCTGGATTAAATGTAAATCATGTTTTACTTGTTTATCTCTTAACCTTTTGCTTCTTTTGATATGAAGGGAGTAGTAGAAATTTTAAATTTTAATTTTACCAGGTTCGTAAAAGAATAAAAGCTTTTTATTAGCTCCATCAAATTCAGACCACGAATCGCAGTCTATCTCAAAACCGGCAACACCACAGGTCGGGAAATGAAAAATATTTTCAGATATTGAATTGGCAAAATTGGAAATTCCATTATTATGGGAAAAAAAAGCTACAGAGCTATGGTTATCATCCAAGTCATAAATAACAGATTCAAAATTTTTTTCTGAAGGATTATAAAGCTTTTCATCCGTCATGAAATTCAACTGATAGGTTTGATTGAAAATTTTACACGTATTCAATGCACGCACTGCCGGGCTTGATACTAAATAGTCAATCGCAATACTATTGGTTTTTAAGAATCTGGACATGTTCATAGCATCTTCGCATGTCTCACAAGAATGAGTTTCTTCATAATTTTGTTTTTTGGAAGATTAAAATTATAAAAAAAAATGTGGAATGAAACATCATTTATAAAAAAAACTACGTTATGAATAAAATCATTAAAATTTACTAAATTTGCAAACCTATGGGACAAATCCTTGCAATAGACTATGGAAAGGCTCGTTGTGGCCTTGCTGCGACGGATGATATGCAGATTATAGCAAGCGGCCTTGAGACCGTTGAAACAAAACTTTTACTGGTTTTTCTGAAAAAATATTTCAGTGAAAATAGAGTAGATGACGTAGTAATCGGACTTCCTGTAGATTTAAAAGGAAATATTTCCGAAGTGGAGACTGATATTTTAAAATTCATAGAAGAATTTAAAAAAGAATTTCCAACCATTTCCGTTTTCCGTTTTGATGAGAGGTTTACTTCCAAAATGGCATCATTTTTTATTTCTCAAAGTGGGAAAAGTAAAAAAAAGAAACAGGAAAAAGGTTTGATAGATAAGATAAGTGCAACTATTATATTGCAAAATTTTTTAGAACAAAGAACAAGATGATTCTACCAATAAGAGCCTTTGGGGATCCTATTTTAAGAAAAATAGGCAAAGATATAGACAAAAATTATCCCGATTTACAAGAACTTATAGATAATATGTTCGATACTATGAATAGTGCAAACGGAATTGGCCTTGCTGCTCCGCAGATTGGTCTTGATATTCGCTTGTTTGTAATAGATGTAACTCCTTTGGCAGAAGATGAAGATTATGAAGATATTCAGGATGAATTAAGGGATTTCAAAAAGGTTTTCATCAATGCTAAAATTCTTGAAGAATCCGGAGAAGAATGGAAATTTAATGAAGGATGTCTTTCTATTCCTGATGTAAGAGAGGATGTTAAGAGAAAGAGTACGATTCTTATCGAGTATTATGATGAAAATTTTTTGAAGCATACAGAAACTTTTTCCGATATTAGAGCCCGCGTAATTCAACATGAATATGATCACATTGAAGGGACGCTGTTTACGGATCACTTAAGTGCTTTAAAAAAGAAATTGGTGAAAGGTAAATTAACAAAGATATCTCAGGGTGATGTAAGCATTAATTACAAAATGAGATTTCCGAAATAGTAGTGTAAATAATTAAATAAGAAAAATAATAGGCAGTAATAGATCTTGCATCAATTACTAAAATTAAAAAAAATAAAATTATGTTGTTAGAAAAAATAATTTCAATTTCTGGAAAACCAGGTCTTTTCAAATTAGTTTCTCAGTTAAGAAACGGATTTATTATTGAAGATGTAACTACAAAGAAAAAAGTAAGTATCGGAAACTCTAGTCAGGTAAGTTTGCTGGATAATATTGCTATGTTTACTTTTGATAAAGAGGTTCCTTTGTTCGAAGTTTTTGAAAATATTGCTAAAAACCATGACTATAAGGAAACTATTTCTCACAAATCTACTGATGATGAGTTGAAAGACTTTATGGGAACGTCTCTTCCTAATTATGATACGGAGAGAGTATATGCTTCTGATATCAAGAAATTAGCTCAATGGTATAACATTTTACACAAGGCAGGATATATTACTCCTGAAAGTTTTGTGAAAGCTGAAGCTGAAACTTTAGATCCTGCAAATCCAAACGAAGAAGTAAGTTTAACAGATAAGGAGGCTCCTAAAAAAGCAGCTCCAAAGGCTGATAAACCAGTTGCTCCTAAAGTAAAAGCTTCAACGGGAGCAAAAGCAGCTCCAAAAAGCACACACAGAAAAATGGGATAATTCATTTATTCGAATATAAAATCAAGCCTTGTTGAGAGTTTTCCTGACAAGGCTTTTTTTTGCACAATTATTGATGATTAGAAGGGAAGAGAGGACAAAGAATAAAGAGAAAAGACTCTGCATACTCAGTAATCTGTAATTTTGCTTCTAACTTCTAACTTCTAACTTCTAACTTCTAACTTCTAACTTCTAACTTCTAACTTCTAACTTCTAACTTCTAACTTCTAACTTCTAACTTCTAACTTCTAACTTCTAATTTTTGTACTAGAATCAAATAACCCTTACATTTGTATAAGTTCGAATTCTCAACTACCTATGAATACTAAACAAGAAAAACTGGAAGCCTTCGGAAGATTATTAGATATAATGGATGATCTACGTGAAAAGTGCCCATGGGATCAGAAACAGACTTTACAATCTCTTCGCCATCTTACTCTTGAAGAAACTTATGAACTTTCGGATGCAATTTTGCAGGAAGATTTACAGGAAATAAAAAAAGAATTGGGTGATGTATTGCTTCATCTGGTTTTTTATGCTAAAATAGGTTCTGAAAAAGAAAGCTTTGATATGGCAGATGTTATTAATTCTCTAAACGAAAAGCTTATTTTCCGCCATCCACATATCTATGGAGATGTTGAAGTAAAAGATGAAGAAGAGGTAAAACAGAATTGGGAAAAACTAAAATTAAAAGAGGGGAATAAATCCATTTTGGGCGGTGTTCCGAAAAGTTTACCAAGTATGGTAAAAGCTTACAGGGTTCAGGATAAAGTGAAAGGAATTGGCTTTGAATTTCATAATGCTGAAGATGCCTGGAAGAAGGTAGATGAAGAATTGGCGGAATTTCATGCTGAGACTGATTTGCTTAAAAAAGAACAGGAGTTGGGAGATGTATTTTTTTCACTGATCAATTATGCCAGGATTTCCGGAATCAATCCTGATTCTGCTTTAGAAAGAACCAATTTAAAGTTTATTTCCAGATTTCAAAAAATGGAAAATATCGCTTTGGAAAGAAATTTGAAGTTAGAAGATATGTCCCTTGAAGAAATGGATCTTTTGTGGGACGAAGTTAAAATGTTAAATAAAAATTGATGAGAATGTATATTTTTTGTGCAGTAACAGCCCTATTATTAGTGGGATGTAATCCTAAAACTCCAACTGAACAGGCTAAAGAAGATACTTTAAAGGTAGAGTTTTCATTACCTAAAAAGCTAAAGGAGGTTTCAGGAATTACCTTATCTCAGGATCAAAAGACCATTTGGGCAATAGAAGACCAGGGAAATAAGAATGTCGTTTATGGTTTAGACAGACAGGGAAAAATGGTTACTGATGTTCTTGTTGAAAATGCTGAAAATAATGACTGGGAAGAAATTACTAAGGACAACAAAGGAAATATCTATATTGGTGATTTTGGGAACAATGATAATAGTAGACAAAATCTTGGTATTCTGAAAATTGATTTAAAAGATACTTCTCAAAAAACAACGAAAGTAATCCAGACTACCCGTTTCCATTATGAAGGACAGACAGAGTTTCCACCAAAGAAATCAAACTGGCTGTATGATTGTGAAGCTTTTGTAGAAATGAATGGAAACTTTTATCTCTTTACTAAGAATAGAAGTAAAGGTTTTGATGGCACTTTTCTCGTTTTTCAGATTCCTAATCAGGAAGGGGACTTTGAAGCGAAACTGATAGGGCGGTTAAAGCTGAATGGAAAATATACCGATGCTGCAATTACTTCTGCATCCATTAACAGTAAGCAAGATCAGATTGTACTACTGAGCCATAAAAATATTCATGTACTGACTGGATTTACTCAAAATGATTTTAGTACAACGAAAATTCAGAAGATACCTTTGAATCACAATTCACAAAAAGAAGCCGTTGTTTTTCTTGATGATAAAACTTTATTAATTGCTGATGAAAAGGATAAAACGATTGGTGGAAATGTATATAAATTTTCTTTTTAAGTCAGGAAAAAACATGATTACAATTCTTTATAAAATGAAATCCTCAGAAATTTTCTGAGGATTATTTATTTAAAGCAAAAATTTTTCTTAAAAGTTCATTCCGATTCCTGCAGAAATTCTTCCGCCATCAGAACCATAGAAGTAATTTAATCTTGCTGAGAACATTTCAACAACGCTTAGCCAGAAACCTACACCTGCAGCCTGATGCCATTTGTCAGAGTTTTCGTTATCATTCCAAACTCGACCTACATCATAACCAATTAAAATACCCATGTTAGCAGGAATGATATTATTTTTTACCCTTCCAAAATCCCAACGTATTTCAGAGTTATTTGCAAAGTAAGACTTTCCTGAGAATCTTGTGTTCCTGAAAGCCCGCAGTCCATTATTTCCACCAATACTGGCAGCCTGATAGAATTCAAAGTTGTTATTGTTGATCCACATCACATTACTGGAGTTTGCAAAAACAAAGTTTCCTCTCTTATCAATTCGGTGATGGACATTTAAAGATCCATTTAAGGTTAGAAAATTTCTATCAAAATCAGAAATATTTGTTTTCCAATTCGCATTTGCAATTAATTCCAATCCTAAAGTAGGAAAGGCATTATTGTCAAAATTTTTGAAACTAAAGGTATAGTTAGCACCAGCAAACTGCTGACTTTTGAAAACTGCAGGATTTACATCCGGCGATTGGTCTACAAAACGGTCTCCATTTCTTTGAACTTTATTATCTTCGAATGTAAGCTGGAATTTATGTTCAAGATTGAGCCAGCTCTTTTTTGAAATTGAAGGTGCAAAATTGAATTTTGAGATTCTAGCTCTGTTATATTTTGTTTCAGTATTATCTTTATCATATTCACTTTCATTAGATAATCCGAAGAAGTTTTCTGAGAAACGCGGTGTTGTATATGCCGCATCAATATTAAAATCCCATCCTGAAATCGCTTTTTTAAAAATTCCTTTATAGACAAGGTTAAAACCAGCCGTATTTGTGTAAAAATTAGCCTTTAAACTATGTTTCTGGGTGTATGGGGCACGGATAAAGTTATTGACTGTATAGTTCGCTAAAACTCCTATGATAACCCCGTCATCAGGATTATAATCGGCATTAGGATATCCGGCAAAGAAATTGTATTTCGGATGTTTATAATTGTAGGTATTAATATCATAATCATCGGAAATATTCTTGGTAGCAGTATCCGCATTGTAGGTATTCTTCTGAGATTTAAAATCATAGATCTTTACCTTACTTCCGTTGCTTACATTGTATACATCATGATTATAACCGCCAATCAGTCGGATTGTCATTTTTGGCTTTCCTTCTCCCGATACCTCATAAATGTCATCGTCTTCAAGCCCGTAGATCCAGAGCTCTTTTGTTTTGTTGTCGTAATATGTTTTTTCAAATACCAACTCAGGATTTTCTCCTTTCTTATCCAGTTTGTATTGTTTAACTTCAACTGAATTTCCAGTTTTAGTAATAACAAATTTATCTTGATTTACTGTTCCTGCTAACGGAACTTTTTTCTGCAGTACATCATAATATTGACTTGCATAATCCTGTAATTTTTCCTTTCTGGATTTAAGCTTTCTCTGAATATCACTAATTGTTTCATCTTTTACCTCCTTAGGTAAATTATTAAAAGCCTCATTGATATCTGTATCTGTCAAATGTTCCTGGATATACTTTGCCTGCGTCACCCATTCTTCCTGTGTAGATCCTTTTAAGAATACCAGATCTAACGGGTAAGGTTCCATAGCCAGCCATTTTACATTCTGAATATCTTCTTTAAAGGTTTTCATGTGACGGATTGCTGGAACGTTCATAATTAATTTAAATGCGGCTCCATCATATTTACTGAAAGCCTGATCTCTATCCCTCGGAATAGGCTTGTAGATTACTTTGTCGCCATCCTTATATTCCGCCCATTTCCATTGATCAGAATGTCTGTCCCAGTCACCTAGCAGCATATCAAAAATTCTTGCTCTGATATAGGATTCTTTGTCGACGGAATATTTGTAATTTTTGCCAAAGTTCTTTATAACGTCATCTGTAGAAACAATATCTGTTGCATTATCAAAGGCTTGAAGTGTTTTAGGATCTGAAGAATAACGTTCCTCTATCATATACATTTCGTCACCGTAATGTTCATTATAATCTCCCAGAGCCTGTTGCTTCGGAATGTAGAATAATCTTGGATTGCTATGGAAGATATTCAGTTTATCAGCCATATTTCCAACTGCAAATGGAGTAAACGGATGATTGGTAGTATAGAAATCAAGTAAGAACTTATCTGGGAATGTATTATTGAGCTCATCACCAAAGGTACTTTTCTTAAAAGCCATATTATTCAGAAAACGTACTGCACTTTTCTTTACACCACGCATTACAAATTCCTGCCCGTCCTTTGCTCTAAGTCTTAAGCTGTTGGATTGATTTCCGCCACCTTCTCTAAAAGGGATATAGCCACCGTCTAATGTCGAAATATTAGCTGTTTTTGCTTCAATAGGGATTCCATAATATTTTCTGTAATGATCTCCCCAAAGCCATCTGTAAAACTTTCCTTTCTCCGTTAATTTTTTAGAATAAACAGTTGAGGATATTGTACTGGGAAAAGAATTTGGATAATTATTAATGAAAGGTTCCGGTTTGGAAATTACATTAATATGTGATAGTGTTTTTAGCTGATTATTTGTAGTCGAAAAATATTCTACATCAGAACTCTGATCTTTTCTGATATTTAAAACAGCAAAACCATTCCCACCATACGAAAAATCGGTTTTTTCTGCTATTGTTGCAGGATCTACTTTAGAGCCAGCACCACTTATAATTTGTCTGATATTTCTTTCAGAGTGGTATTGAAGGTTATGATCGTGTCCCGAAACAAAAATTACGTTCTCTTTGTCCTGAACAATACTTTTAAGTCTATTGGCTAAATCAGCATAATGCTGATTATTAATGTCCTCCATGCTGGCGCCTGAGGTATTCCTTAAGATATTAATAAGGGTTGCTATCCCAGGAGCTGGAATATTACCTTTAAAAGGAAAAAGATGAGATCTTGCAGAATTATAGCCTGCATGTGTTCCACTGCTGATGACAGGATGGTGCAGAGCAACAATAATTCTTTTACCCTGGTTCTTCGTGATCAGATCCTGAAATTCATAGAATAGATCATCACGGGTTTTGATCGTACAGTTTTTATTAATGCCGGGATATTGATCCCAATTAAGCAAAACCCATTCACTATCAATGACAATTAATTTGATATCATCAGTGATGTTGATATCATCAATTGGGCATGAATTTTTGGGTAGATAGGATTTTTTGTCGTTTAAATAATTTTTAACGAATTCTTCCTGGGCATTTAGACCATCCAATCCATGATACCAGTCATGGTTTCCAGGAATAACCAATGTCTTGCCTTTGAAATTTTTTGTGATAGCAAGTTGGTTTTCCATCTTTTCTTTTGCCAAAGGATAGTCTTTGTCTCCCTCTTTAGGCATTCCTGACGGGTAGATATTGTCACCCAGAAAAATAAGCATGGAATTCTTGTCTGCAGAATCCAATTTACTTTTAAGGAGACTCAATGTATTTTTCGCCTGGACTTCATCTGCATTGCCGGCATCACCGACTAGGAAAATTTTAAAGTCATTTTCAGATTTTGCGTCAGAATTTTTAACTTCTTGTAAGTTTTTACCCTTTTTTACGTTATAGGTAGCACAAGAATATAAGAGTCCTGATACCAACAAGAATCTAAATGGAACAGATATTTTTTTTAGATGGGTTTTAAAGGATAAATTCATAAATTTACATTAACTAAAATTCAGGAATGGATATTTTACAAAAAGTTAAAAATTATGTTGAAAGCTTATTCAAAGATAAGTTATCTTCGGTATATTTCTATCATAATTTTATACATACCACGTATACAGTCAATAAAGCCGAAGAAATAATGAAGAATACTCCAGTCTCTAAAGAAGACCAGGAGAAAGTGATATTGGCGCTTTGGTTTCACGATACGGGCTATATAGATTGTGCTCAAAATCATGAGGAGAAGGGTGTTGAGATTATGAAAAATTTTCTTGCAAATGAAAATTACCCGGAAAATTATATTGAGGATATTTCTAAATTGATTTTAGCGACAAAGATTAATTATGAGCCTCAGAATCTATTGGAAAAGATAGCTAAAGATGCAGATTGCAGCCATTTTGCCAGTCATGATTACAATGATATTTCTGATGCTTTAAGGAAAGAGTGGGAACTTACTAATGTAAGATGCTTTTCCAATGACGAATGGAATGCAGGAAATTTGGATATGTTGAAAAATAAACATCATTACTATACAGATTATGCAAAAGAAAACTGGGATCCTTTAAAAAAGAAGAACATCAAGAAAATAGAAAAGAAGTTGGAAAAAGAGGAAGAAAAAAAGGATGATAAAAAAGATGATAAAAAAGAGAATTCTGATAGTAAGAAAGAACCAAAATCAGATAGAAGTGTAGATACATTATTCAGAGTAACATTGAATAACCATACCAGACTAAGTGATATTGCTGACAGTAAAGCGAATATCTTACTTTCCGTAAATGCAATTATCATTTCTGTCTGCCTTTCGGTATTGGTTCCCAAATTGGATACTCCCAAAAATGCTCACCTTATCATTCCAAGTTTTGTTTTGCTGATATCAAGTGTTATGACAATTATTTTTGCCATCTTATCTACAAAACCCAATGTTACAAAAACTAAATTTACGAATCAGGATGTTGAAAACAGGAAGGTAAATCTTTTATTCTTTGGTAACTTCCATCAGATGATATTTGATGATTATCATAATGCAATGCGGGATCTTATTAAAGATAGGGACTACATCTATGATTCTATGGTAAAAGATCTATATTATCTTGGAAAAGTATTGGATAGAAAATACAAACTATTATCAATTACGTACCAGATCTTTATGGCAGGAATCATTATTTCTGTACTTTCTTTTGCATTTGCATTTCTTACGCTCTAATTATTAAATCTAGCTGAATATGATTGTAAGACAGCGTACAAATTGGCTGAAGATGTTATTTATATGGCGGGGTTCAGTGTTGAAGAAGATCATTGTTCAGCTGGTAGCTATTACTTTGTTTTCAATTGGAGTCTACCTTTTTAAGGGTAAAATATATGATTATAAGGTACATCTCAATCCTACTATTTTTACATTAATAGGTTTGGCTTTGGCCATTTTCATGGGATTTTGTAATTCAGCAAGTTATGATCGTTTTTGGGAAGGTAGGAAACTATGGGGATTGCTGGTCATTGAAACCAGATCATTAACCAGACAGGTCTTATCATTGGTAGACGATTCTGCTCCGGATGCTTCGGATAAAAAAAAAGAAATTGTAAAAATGATTTCGGCATTTTGCTGGTCTTTAAATTATCAGTTAAGGGATAAATCAGGAACAGAGCATCTTTCCCGTTTGCTTTCTCCTGAATATGAACAAAAATTAAATGGTAAGAAATTTATTCCCAGCATTATTCTGGGTTTCATTGCAGATTGGCTGAAAGAACAGAATAAAAAAGGAAATATTGATACCATAGTCATGACCTCTATGGATCAACAGCTGAATCAGTTTTCTAATATTTCCGGAGGTTGTGAGCGAATCTATAACACCCCTTTACCCTTTGCCTATAGTGTTTTATTACATCGGACCGTTTATCTGTATTGTTTTTGGCTGCCATTTGGATTGGTCGACAGCCTGGGCTGGATGATGCCGCTCATTGTTCTTTTAATCAGTTATACTTTTATTGCATTAGATGCTATTATTCAGGAAATAGGTGAGCCTTTTGGAGAGGAAGAAAATGATCTTGCCCTGAACAGTATCTGCAGAACGATTGAGTTTTCTATTTTTGAACAAGCTGAAATTCCTCAAGGTGAATTGAAAAAGCCAGATACTTATTTTATAGACTAGGTTTTTAAACTAAAGAAACCCTCAAAGCCAATAATCCTGTAATTCCCTGAAGGTCTTCAACTTTTAAAAACTCAATGTCAGCCTGAAGAATTTCTTTTTTCTGTAGCTTATTGATATATTGAAGATATTCTTTTTGATTTTCCATTCCAAAATAAACGATAGTGATTTTTCCAGGGCAGGTTATCCTTTCAGTAGAGTTTTTAATATGGGCTTTGTCTATTCTTTTTTTGATGATCTCATAATAAGAATTATAAGCTCCATCCACATCGAAACGCTTTTCATCCATTCGGAAGCGGATATCTATTTTTTCATTGTAGACAAAAATTAATGAGGCAATATCCAGTGGGATGGGAAGATCCTTTTTAAAGGTTTGAATTTCCTGTTCCATTCTGCAGATGGTTTTCAATTGCCAATATCTAAGCTGGTGAACTACTTTTGATGTATAATGAAGGTCCGGAGAGATATTAGGACCAATAAATAAATTATGCTCCACACCATCTGATTTAAATCTTTCATAATAATGAGGAAAGATCAACTGCGCTTTAGCCTGACTTTCATCAAGCATATCTGCGAGTTTTCTGTTGATTAAGGTAATAGAGTCGTCCAGACTTTTTCTGCTGTTATAAAACAGATCAGTTTGGGTAAAAACCTGTCCGAAATAGTCTGAAATTTGTTTTTTTATCTCCTTAGTTGTTCTTACTTCCAGTTTACCTTGCAGATAAGGATGAATTTCATCACGTAATAGTCTTTGAAAACGTTGTTCCGTATCCGCTTTTATTTCATTATTGAGTTCATTTTCAAAAATTTCCAAAGCCAATAAATATTTCTCGGAATCTGAATTGATCACAGAGAAAATATCATGAAGGCAGTCTATTTGTCTATTTAGATCTTCAAGCATCAGATTAAACCTTTTTTCTGATGAAGAACGGATATCCGAGAAACCAAATAATGGGGTGAGATTTTTAAATGAAATCTGTTTTAAAGTATATATTTTTTTTGCCAGAGAAGCATTGAAATACTTTTCGGCTTCATTTCTGAACTTCCATACCACACTGTCATGAATAGAGGTATATTCACGCTGAATAATGGCTTCTATCTGATAATTCTTTTCGAAACTAAATCTATTGAGAGAGAAAAGAATCATTTCAGTAAAAAACACAAGTTTTTTTAGCTTTAATCCATTCAAACTGTTTGGAATTGGAGAGGTAAATTCCATGATTGCCAGTAATTCATTATCTTTCATAATTGGAATTACCATGAAACTGTTGATATTATTTTCTTTTAGAATACTGAAAGAAGGTTGATTCTTTATTTCCTGCTCCATTTTATCAACGTTCGAAATAACAATTGCTTTTGAATTATTATTTAAATTTTCAAAAGTATTCTTCCGGGTTTCTTCATCAAAAGTATTAATCCAGAAATCAAGAATATGATTGGTAAAAAGATTTTCATATATAGGAATTTTATCCAATCTCTGATCTTTTTTGTTAAAAAGCATTAATCCGAAATTTAGTTGGGCAACATCAAAATAAGATTTAAAGATCTCAATTAAATTTTCATCTGGTGCCAGGTTTTCAGGATCTATTTGTATCATGCTGGATTTGAGATCCGATAATGCAACTTCCGTTGTACAATCTACCAATGAAACAATGGTGAATCCCTTCAGAATCCATGATTTTGGAGGGAAATATTTTTTCCAAAGTCTGAAATCATCTAAATTTTCCAGTAACATGTCCAAAATATCATCAGTCGGTATTTGAGCCTTTTGGGTTGGATAAATATCGGTAAAATCCGAATTAACAGTTATCTTATAATGCTTTATGATTCCCTGTTTATTAGGAATATCATAATACAAAGGCATCGTACTTCTAATATCTTTTTTAAAATAACTCTGTACAATCAAACAGCAACAGAATACATAAAATTCATCGTCACCAATATTTCTAAGCTCTATTTCAAAGTCCTTTCCGGCATCTTTAAGAATGTCTTTAAACCTTTCTGTATAATTAAAAGTAACTTTAGAAAGTGGAATACTTGCCGCTTTTATTTCATTATTTGTTAAGCCCGTTGGAAATAAATCTGCCAGCAAAAGCCGGATAAGTTCTTCATGTTTTTCCAATAATGAAACATCCTGGAAACCATCTTTAAGCTCCTGGAATTTTTTTGTTTTGTCAATTAGAGACTCTGCATAATTTACCCGGTACTCCAATCGGTCATTGTATTTAATATGTTCAAGAACATCCAAATATTTTTTGAATGATATGATAACCTGGAACGGGGCGTCTTTTTTGTAAAGATTTGACAATGCTGAAAATTATAAAGTAAAGTTATAAAAAAAGCACAACTTTATGTTGTGCTTTTATATTTTTATGTTGATTCTTACAAACCAAACTGTTTAGCAAACATGTCCGGGAAAACACCTAAAATAACAATTGAAGCAATGATAACTACAGCAACAATATTATAGGTGAGTGTAACTTTTTCTGAAGTTTTGAATGTTGTTTCTTTAAAGAAGAACATCGCAATAATTAATCTCAGGTAATAGGCAATTGAAACTGCAGAACCTAAAACAGCTACCAATACTAAGAATGCTGCTCCATTCATTGCCTGAGAGAATAGGGCAAATTTACCCATAAAACCAGCTGTTAAAGGAACTCCTGCCATTGAAAGCATAGAGATTGCAGCAACAGTTGCTAAAAGAGGTTCGGATTTTGCCAATCCTTTGAAAGCTCCAAAAGATGTTTCTCTTTTTAATTTTTCTACCCATATCAGACACATAAATACCCCAACAGTAGATAGTGAGTAAGCAAATAGGTAAAAAGCAAGGTTATAAGTAGAAAGGCTTGTCATTCCAAAGAAAACCAATCCGATATATCCTGCATGAGAAACGGATGAATAAGCTAACATTCTCTTTACGTTGGTCTGTGCAAGACCCATTACATTCGCTAAAAGCAAAGTGATGATCAGGAATACACCTAGTACATTGATCCATTCGTGAGTAACTCCGGCAAAGCCTATCGTCATCAATCTGAAGAATGCAAAAAATCCAGAGATCTTTACAACACTTGCCATAAAAGCAGTGATCAATGAAGGAGAACCATAATATACATCCGGGCTCCACATGTGGAAAGGTGCTAAAGCCACTTTAAATGCTAATGCACACAACATAAGGATCACTCCTAAGATGAACATTACATTTTTAGGATTAGCAGCCCCAAAGTCATGAATTTTATATAGATCGAAAGTTCCTGCACTACCATAAATGAATGTGATACCGAATAATAAGAATCCGGTCGCAAATGCACCCATCAGGAAATATTTTATCGAAGCTTCGTTTGATCTCAGATCAGTTTTATTAGCACCAGCCATTACATATAATGGAATAGAAAGAATTTCAATACCTAAGAATAGGGTCACTAAATTCTGGAATCCAAAAAGAATAATACCACCACAAAGTGCGAATAGCATTAATGCATATAATTCGGACTGATGGCTTCTATGGTTGCTGAATGCAAAACCTCCAAGAAAGAACAATAGTAAAGTAGTTACAATTGAGATTTTTGTGAATAGAGCAGTATTAGAGCCATATTCATACATGTGTCTGTAATGCTCAAAAAATGAACATTCAGGAAGGAAGCTAACATATAATGCAATGATTAACCCCAAAATCCCAATGTATCTTGCGAATTTCCCTTGTTCAAAAACTCCTGAAAATAACGCAGCAACTGCCGTTAGGAAAACAATAATTAAAACACTCATTTCTTAAAATATCAAATTAACTAACCATTGATTGGTAGATAAACTTTAACGAACTACTCACCATTTCGATTACCGGTTGAGGAAAGATACCAAGTACAATCACAAAAACCGCTAAACTAGCTAATACAGAAAACTCTACGCCTGATAGATCTTTTGCTGTACTTAATATTGCTTCATCTCCTTTCCCAAACATTGCTTTTCCGTAGAATCTCAATAAGTAAACTGCAGAAAGAATTATTGTTAAACCAGCAATAATAGAAGCTAATACGTTGAAATCGAAAATAGATTTAATCAAAATAAATTCTCCGATAAATCCATTAGTTAATGGAACTCCCATTGAACCTAACAAAATTAGTAAGAATAATACCGCAAATTTTGGAGCCACTTTCGCTAAACCTCCCATTTGTCTTATATCTCTTGATTTAAATCTCTTATATAAAATATCTGCACAGTAGAATAAACCGACCACATTAATACCGTGAGCAAAAGTCTGCACTAATGCACCTTCTGCACCTTCCGTAGTAAAGGTTCCTCTTAGCGTAACAACTGCTGAAGCAAAAATACCTGCAACCATTAATCCAACGTGAGAGAAAGATGAATAAGCAATAATTCTCTTCATATCATTCTGGATGATCGCAATCAGTGCACCATGGAGGATACCAACGATTGCCAGAATAATTACAATCTGCCCTGAGATTCCCATAATAGGAATTGGGGTAATTGGCAACAAGTAGCGGATAACACCATAGACTGCCATTTTCAGCATGATTCCGGATAACAACATCGATCCCTGAGTAGGAGAGTAAGTATAGGTATCAGGCTGCCAGGTATGAAATGGAAAGATTGGTAATTTCACTGCAAATGCAAAGAAGATAAACCAAAACACTACTGTTTGCTGAGTCTCATTAAGTGAAGCATTGTATAGATCTGTTAAAGCAAATGACGCAGAGTGATTATAAACATAAATCAATCCTGCCAACATGAATAGCGATCCTACAAATGTATATACGAAAAACTTCGTTGTAAATTCAAATCTTTTATTTTCCTGACCCCAAAGTCCGGCAATAAACCAGATCGGAATCAAAGTTACTTCCCAGAAAATATAGAATAATAAACCGTCTAAAGATGTAAAAACGCCTACAAGTCCGAACTGCATCAACAGGATAAGACCATAGAATGAATTTCTGTAGTTTATATTTTCATTAAAAGAAGATAAAATAATTATAGGCGATAGAATATTGGTCAACAATAGAAGAAGCATACTCATTCCGTCAATGCCGAAATGAAGAGAGCTTTTGATAAATTGTGACCAAGGATAATTGATCTCATGCTGTAATACACTATCTACTGTCGGAGTAAAATCAAAATCCGAAAGTATATAAAATGTAAGAAGCATTTGTACCAATGCGATTCCTAGCGCCAAATATTTGCTGGATTTATCTTTCCAAGCAAAAACTAATCCCGAACCTACTAGAGGTAATAGTAATAATGTTAATAATAAACCAGACATTATTGTAATATAAAGTTAACAATCAGTATAATTCCCACAGCTAAAGACATGATAAGAATGTATGTCTCAACATTTCCGTTTTGAATACGTTTCATAGATCTTCCACTATCTTCAGCACCTTCGCCTACGAAGTCTACAAAACGATCTAGAACACCCTTATCAAACATTTTACCCCCACGTCCTAATCCTTCAACAGTTTTTACAATTAATGCATTGTAAAGTTCGTCAATATATAATTTCTTAGCAGAAAGCTTTTCCCAGCCTGTATAATTCTGTTCGGGTAAAGCCATCTTTTTCTTATTTACATAAGTATTTTTAACAATGAACCAAACCGTGAAGAACATAACCACTGTTGCTGCTAAAAGTATCATTTCTGTATTAAAATCAACACCTGAAAGCGTTGCTTCCATTTGTTTGAAACTTTCCTCCGTAAGAACCGGTTTTAACCACTCCATTAATTTTGCATAATGACCGTGACCAATAAAGTGAGGTAAGTTGATGAAACCTCCGATTACAGAAAGTATAGCCAATACAACCAACGGTAATGTCATGTTCATTGGGCTTTCGTGTAAGTGATGTTTCTGCTCTTCAGTACCTCTGAACTCTCCATGGAATGTTAAATAGTACAATCTGAACATATAGGTTGCTGTAATGGCAGCTAGAATAAATAGCATTACCCAGTATACAGGATTTTTTGCAAATGCTGCAACTAAAATTTCATCTTTAGAGATCATCCCTGAAAGTAATGGAAATCCTGAGATTGCCAATGTTCCGATAAGGAATGTAGCATGGGTAATAGGAATTACTTTTTTCAGTCCACCCATAAAACGCATATCCTGCTCATTGCTCATAGCATGGATCACAGAACCAGCACCTAAGAATAATAAGGCTTTAAAGAAAGCGTGTGTCATTACATGGAACATTGCTGTTGTATATGCTCCTAATCCTAAAGCAATGAACATAAATCCAAGTTGAGAAACTGTGGAATAAGCCAATACCTTTTTGATGTCGTTTTGACGAAGTGCATAGAAACCCGCTAATGCTGCTGTTAAGAATCCGATTAATAAGATGCCATTCTGAACGGTAGGAGCTAAAGTAAATAAGAAGTTAGATCTTACTACCAAATAGATCCCCGCTGTTACCATCGTTGCTGCGTGAATTAATGCAGAAACAGGAGTTGGACCAGCCATTGCATCCGGTAACCATGTATATAAAGGAACCTGAGCAGACTTACCGGTAGCACCGATAAATAAACTCGCCGTAATAAAGATAATTACAGTTCCGTCCAATTCAAATTTTGAAGAATTTTGAGCTACTGAAAGGAAATCAATAGCGTTGGTCTGAGAAGCGATCATGAAAATACCGATCAATAAACCAAGGTCACCAATTCTGTTCATGATAAATGCTTTTCTTGCAGCTTTACCATATTCTTCATTTGTGAACCAGAATCCAATTAATAAATAAGAACATAAACCTACCCCTTCCCATCCGATGAACAAGATAAGGTAATTGCTTCCCATTACTAAAAGTAACATAGAGAAGATGAAAAGATTCAGATAAGTAAAGAACTTATAGAAACCTTTATCGTGGCTCATATATCCGATAGAGTACAAGTGGATCAATGATCCGATACCTGTAATGATCATGATCATCATTAAAGACAACTGATCGATCTGGAAACCAAAGTTTACCTGAACTCCATTTACTCTAAACCATTCAAAAGCTTTTACGATTATGGGTTGACTTTCAGAATTAAAACTCATAAAAATACTTACCGCAATACAGAAAGATCCGAAAACCGCTGCAGTTGCTAATCCTCCAACCAAAATTTTTGGAAGATTTTTCCCGAATAAACCGTTAATAAGAAAGCCTAAAAGTGGTAAAAGTATTATTGCATACACTAAATTTTCCATTCTTTATCCTCTTAATTTATTAAATATACTCACATCTACAGAACGGGTATTTCTATATAGCATAGCAATAATTGCTAATCCTACTGCTACTTCAGCAGCAGCAACCACCATAATGAAGAAAACTAAAAGTTGCCCATCGCTATTCCCTTTATACGCTGAAAAAGCAGCCAATAAAAGATTTGCAGAATTTAGCATAAGCTCTACACAACCCAAAATTACAATAGCGTTTTTTCTCAACAATACTCCCAACACTCCCAAACAGAATAATACTGAAGAAAGAATGATGAAATACTCTAAAGGGACGCTTTGTATAAATGTATTTACTTCTCCCATAATTTTATAAATCTTTTTTACCGATTAATACCGCACCTACAATACCTGCCAAAATTAGGATGGAAGCAAGCTCAAACGGTAAAACATATTCATTAAACAAAAGTTTACCCAGATTTTTAGTAAGACCAACTCCTCTGTCTACATTCTCTACTACAACATATTTGCTCTGTACTCCTCTGAATACCCCTAAAACACCAATCAATAAAAGGCCTGCTGTAAAAACACCAATGAATTTTAAAGTATTGTTCTTTTTACTTTCGTCTTCTTTATTAAGATTAAGCATCATCAGAATGTAAAGGAATAATACCATGATCGCTCCGGCATAAACGATGATCTGAATAATTGCAAGGAACTGGGCATTCAGAAGAATATACATTCCGGCAATTGAAAACATTGTAACAATTAATGACAAAATAGCATACAAAGGATTTTTTGCAAATACAAAGTATACTGCACTAGCCACTGCTAAAAAAGCCACCAAGAAAAATAAAAACTGATCCATTATTTTACCGCATTTTTTTGTTTCTCGGATTGTCTTGCTGTGATGTCAATCCTTTCATTTATCTTTTCAACTAATTTATCTTTTCCGTAGATAAAAGAACCTCTGTTGGTCTCTACATCCACTAATCTGTCTGTAAGATAGATAGCAGATTTAGGACAAGCTTCTTCACACATACCACAGAAAATACATCTTAGCATATTGATTTCATATACTGAAGCATATTTCTCTTCTCTGTAAAGACCTTTTTCTTCTTTTGTTCTTTCAGAAGCAGTCATTGTAATTGCTTCTGCAGGACAAGCAACAGCACACAATCCACAAGCTGTACATCTTTCCCTTCCTTCCTCATCTCTTTTCAGGACATGCTGACCACGCCAAACCTGAGCTCTTGGTTTTTGTACTTCTGGATACGAATACACTGCAGGAGCACCTTTTACTACGGTTCTTACAGCGTGCTTGAATGTAATCCCCATACCTTTGAAAATCGCTGGTAGGTAGATTTTCTCAGCAAGGGTCATTTCTTTATTAGAAACAACTTTTGATCTGTTAGTAAGTTTCATTTATTGTAATTTTTTTAGGCTGAAGTTGTATTCAGCATTAAAAATATATTCTTATCTATTCTAATGTCCGAATGCTAAAATTAAAGCTCCGGTAATAACAAGGTTTAAAACTGCCAATGGAATTAATGTTTTCCAACCTAAATGCATTAATTGATCATATCTAAATCTTGGAAGTGTCCATCTGATCCACATAAAGATCAGAATTCCAATTATCGTTTTAGATAAAAATGCTACAATACTTAGGATTCCGGCAATATTTTCACCCCAGTTTTGCGTTACCCACTCAATTCCCGGATAGTTATAGCCTCCAAAGAAAAGAACAACCATAAACGCATTTGAGATAAACATGTTTACATATTCTCCAAACATGTATAAACCCAACTTCATTGAAGAATATTCCGTAGAGTATCCTGTTACCAATTCAGATTCACATTCAGGTAAATCGAAAGGGTGTCTGTTTGTTTCTGCTAACGCAGCAACCATGAAAATAAGGAAGGCTAAAGGCTGATAGAAAATATTCCAGTTCATCCCATCAATATGAATAAGCCCCCACAGTTTTCCTGTAGTCTGTGTTTCAGTAATTGCTTTTAAATCTAAACTTCCTGTCATCATAATGATAGAAAGTAAAGCCAATCCCATTGCCAATTCATAAGAGATCATCTGTGAAGAAGCACGGATAGCACCTAATAATGAATATTTATTATTCGAAGCCCAACCTCCGATCATGATTCCGTAAACACCAATGGAAGCCATTCCAATAATGAAAAGTACCCCAACGTCAATATTGGCA
This sequence comes from Chryseobacterium sp. ISL-6, assembly GCF_018613715.1. Lineage (GTDB taxonomy): Bacteria > Bacteroidota > Bacteroidia > Flavobacteriales > Weeksellaceae > Chryseobacterium > Chryseobacterium paludis. Next base: position 358,785 of record NZ_JAGGPT010000005.1, read on the forward strand.
ACCTGAAGATCATAAGACATTCCGCCAATATTTAAGCTTTTACCCCAAGGAATAACTGCTCCTGTGATCAAAGAAATGAACATTACTAATGCTGGTCCTAATACGAAAAGAAACTTTTCAGCATTGGCAGGTGTAAAGTCTTCTTTAAAGAAAAATTTTCCACCGTCAGCAAGAGGTTGCAGTAATCCGAAAGGACCGGCTCTGTTTGGTCCAATTCTATCCTGCATGATAGAAGCAACTTTTCTTTCTGCCCAGGTAGAGTAGGCTGCTATCGTTAATGAAAGCAAGAAGAGCGCTAGTACAAGTATCAATTTAAATGTAATTAAATCCATTTTTTATTAGATGTTAGATATGAAAAGTTAGCTATTAGAGTTGAGAAAGTCTGCTGTCTAATATCTGAAATCCGATATCTTATTAAAATTATTTTTCGTCTTTTTCGCTGATTTCCTTTGCCATTGGATTGTCTAAAACTCTTAGCTCATCCTTAGGCTTCTCATAATGGTTAAGTGAAATCACTGAATGTCTGTCGATATGTCTAGGACCTTCAATATTCCAGTCTTTCAATTCTTTTCTTTCGAAACGACAAGTATCACAGATAAATTCTTCAACTTCTCCCCACTGGTCTTTTCTTGCTGTAACTCTTACCACTTCATCTCCCTTCATCCAAACAACAGCTTTTCCTGAACACTTATCACATTTACATGTTGCATTCATAGGACTTGTAAACCAAACTCTGCTTGCAAAACGAGCTGTTCTGTCTGTTAAAGCACCTACAGGACAAACATCAATAATGTTTCCGATGTAATCATTATCCAATGCTTTATTTAGATATGTTGAAATTTCAGCATGATCTCCTCTGAAAAGAATACCGTGTTCTCTTGTGTTGGTAAGTTGATTAGCCGTAAGTACACATCTTGCACAAAGAATACAACGGTTCATATTCAGCTTAATATTAGGACCTAGGTCATCTGCTTCGTATGTATTTCTTTCAAATTCGGTTCTTGTACCTACAACACCATGTTCATAACCAAGATCCTGAAGATGACATTCTCCGGCCTGATCACAAATTGGACAGTCTAGCGGGTGGTTTACCAATAAAAACTCGGTAACCGCCTTTCTACCTTCCTGAGCTTTATCAGAAGTAAGATTTTTTACTTCCATCCCATCCATTACATTAGTTCTGCAACTTGCCACTAATTTTGGCATAGGACGGGGATCCGCTTCAGATCCTTTAGAAACTTCTACTAAGCAAGTTCTACATCTCCCTCCACTGGTTTCCAATTTGCTATAGTAGCACATTGCAGGAGGTACAGATTTTCCACCAATTTGTCTGGCAGCTTCCAAAATAGAAGTCCCAGGCAAAACTTCAGCAGTCTGTCCGTCTATAGTTATTTTGAATTTTTTAACCTCTTCGCTCATATTCTATGCTTTCGCTTATGCTTTTAAGGCGTTAAGCTATATTTTAATTATACTTCTTCGTGTTAAATGTATACCCGATCCCTGCAAGAACCTGCCCGAAAACAAAATCCTGTCTGGCTTTATCCGGTTTATTATTCAATGTGGTTTTAATATCCCACATATTGATATATCCAGCTTTAGCTTCTGCCCTAATCATCCAGTTTTTCCAGAAAACTAAGTTAAGGCTGGATCTAAGATCGGTCCCCATACCGGCAACATGAAATCGGTCACTTCTTTCATTTCCAAAAAGCTTTATGTTACTTTTAGGAAACATTACTCCGATTCCTGCTCCATAAGACCACACTAAATCTATATTTTTTTTATGAATAAGATTTTTGTATTTCTCAATACCTAAATTTTCATAATTAAGTCCATCTGTATGCTCGAAAGTAAGAAACTGCGTATCAGATAAATCTACCTGTCCATTATGTACCATTCCTGCATATTTAGGATCTGAAATTGTTCCTGAAAAATCAACCGTTTGATTTTGTTTCATTACATACTTCATATGATCGATCCCTAAAACAATAGCAAGGTTATCTTTTATAAAATATCCGAGTCTGAAGTTATACTGTGTTACTGTAAACCAGCTTGGATCAAAATAAACGATTCCGAACTTTGTCTGTTTATCTCTGGCAGCTACATTATTCAACTGAAAATCATAACCGTTTCCTGTGAAATGGATGTCAGAATTACTAAAAGCGCCCCTGTTCCAACCATAAAAAATGAACATCTGACCTTTTTTGCTTAAAGGTAAAGGTTTTTCTTTCTTCTTAATAGATGCCGGACCTACGGTAGGTAAATAATCGGATTGATATTCTAAAGAGTCATTTTTAGTTTTCTGTGCAAACACAAGATTTGAGATAACCAAACTAACAACTAATAACTTTTTCATTGTAATTACGCATTATTTTCAACAGCAGGAATAGGATCTGCATAATTAGCCAATCCATAATTTTGAGTTAAACATAACTCAGGATTTTTTATGTGCCATTCAAATTCATCTCTGAAGTGGCGTATGGCTGCTGCAACAGGCCAAGCCGCTGCATCACCTAAAGGACAGATCGTGTTACCTTCAATTTTTCTCTGGATGTCCCAAAGTAAATCAATGTCTTCCATTTTTCCTTGTCCGTTTTCAATCTTCTTTAAAATTTTATACATCCATCCCGTTCCTTCACGACAAGGTGTACACTGTCCGCAACTTTCGTGATTATAGAATCTCGCTAAAGTCATGGTATGTTCTACGATACACTGATCTTCGTCTAAAACTATGAAACCTCCTGAACCCATCATTGTTCCGGTAGCAAAGCCACCATCCGCTAATGATTCATAGTTCATGTATCTTGGTTCTCCGTTTACTGTTCTTAATAATAGATTTGCAGGAACGATTGGAACAGAACTTCCACCTGGAATACAGGCTTTTAATTTCTTTCCGTTTGGAATACCACCGCAATATTCATCTGAATAAATGAATTCTTCAACGGTAATCGTCATATCAATTTCATATACTCCAGGTTTGTTGATATTTCCGCATGCAGAAATCAACTTTGTCCCTGTGGATCTTCCAACACCTATTTTTGCAAATTCAGCTCCTGTAATATTAATGATTGGAACTACTGCTGCGATAGATTCAACGTTATTTACCACTGTTGGTCTTTCCCAAAGTCCTTTTACAGCAGGGAATGGCGGTTTTAATCTTGGATTTCCTCTTTTACCTTCAAGAGATTCAAGCAATGCGGTTTCTTCACCACAAATATAAGCTCCACCACCTCTTTGAACATAAATTTCACAATCGAAACCGGTTCCAAGAATATTCTTACCTAAAAAACCAGCGGCTTTAGCTTCTTCAATAGCTTCTTCTAAAATATCCGGAATCCATGAATATTCTCCACGGATGTAGATATAAGAAACATTAGAGCCTAAACAGAAAGATGAAATAAGCATTCCTTCGATCAATAAATGAGGAAGAAATTCCATTAAATATCTGTCTTTAAAAGTTCCTGGTTCAGATTCATCTGCATTTACTACCAGGTGTCTTGGAACACCTTCCGGTTTTGCCAGAAAGCTCCATTTCATACCTGTAGGAAACCCTGCACCACCACGACCACGAAGTCCTGAAGTTTTTACTTCTTCTAAAATCTCATCGGGTGTCATCTTCAAGGCTTTTTCTGCTGCTTCATAACCTCCCTGTTTACGGTAAGTCTCGAAATAGCGAATACCTTCTATATGTGCGTCTTTAAGTAAAAGTTTTTTACTCATTGTATATTTTAATTAATCCAAAGCAACTTGTCCCTCTCTGCAAAGATCAAGGATTTCGTCTACTTTTTCTATCGTTAAATTTTCATGAAAGAATTTTCCCAACTGCATCATCGGCGCATAGCCACACGCACCAAGACATTCAGCGGGTTTTAATGTGAACATACCGTCTTCAGTAGTTTGTCCATCCTTAATGTTCAGTTTAGTTCTGATATGATTTAGGATTTTTTCGCTTCCGCAAACCATACAAGGTCCCGTTCTGCATACCTCCAAAACATATTTACCAACTGGCTTCATATTGAACATCGTATAAAAAGTAGCTACTTCATATACTTCAATTGGCTGAATACTCAATAATTCTGCAACATAATCCATTACTGGAACATCCAGCCATCCTCCGAATTCTTTCTGTGCTAAATGCAGAACAGGAAGAAGAGCAGACTTTTGTCTTCCTTCAGGATATCTCGCGATAATTTTATGTACTTGTTCTAAACTTTCCGGTTTAAAAGCTATTGTTTCGTTCATTTTATCTAAGATTTCAGATGTCAGATTTCAGACATCAGATTTTAATTTATCTATAGCGCTAAGAGTCTGACATCTGATATCTGATGTCTTACATCTTATTTTATGCGTCTAATTCTCCTGCAATAATATTCATACTACACATTGTTACGATCGCGTCAGAGATCACAGAACCTGTAATCATTTCAGGATACGCCTGGTAGTAGATAAAACATGGTCTTCTGAAGTGCAACCTGTAAGGCGTTCTTCCACCATCACTCACTAAATAGAATCCTAATTCTCCATTTCCGCCTTCTACAGCATGGTAAACCTCACCTTTAGGAATTTCAGTTTCTCCCATTACAATTTTGAAATGGTAAATCAAAGCTTCCATCTTATTATAAACATCAGCTTTCTCAGGAAGATAAAAATCAGGAACATCAGCATGGAAATCACCCTCAGGAAGATTGTTATATGCTTGTTCGATGATTTTAAGAGATTCCCATATTTCCTGTTGACGAACCATAAAGCGATCATAAGTATCACCTGCAGTTCCTACAGGAATAATAAAATCGAAATCCTGATAAGACGAATAGGGTTGCGCAACTCTTACATCATAATCTACACCTGCTGCACGTAAATTAGGACCTGTAAAACTATAACTTAAAGCTCTTTCCGCAGAAATAGCTCCTGCTCCAATAGTTCTGTCCATAAAGATTCTGTTTCTTTCCAAAAGCTGACCGAATTCAGCAAACTTTTTAGGGAAAGTTTTTAAGAAATCTTTAATTAATTCATGACATTTTGGCGTCAAATCTCTTTCGAAACCACCGATTCTTCCCATATTGGTTGTCATCCTTGCTCCGCAGATCTGCTCATAAATATCATAGATACGTTCTCTTTCAATGAACATATAGGTAAGTCCCGTAATTGCTCCAGCATCCATACCTGTTACTCCATTACAGATCAAGTGATCTCCAATTCTTGCCAGCTCCATAAGGATAACACGAATGTAGTCAACACGCTTAGGAACTTCAATTCCTATCAGTTTCTCAACAGTCATATGCCAACCTAAATTGTTAATAGGTGCAGAACAATAATTCATACGATCCGTAAGGGTAGTGATCTGGGTGAAATTTCTTCTTTCAGAAATCTTTTCAAATGCCCTGTGAATATATCCTACGGTTTGCTCAGCATGAAGAATTCTTTCTCCATCCATGGTTAAGACGTTTTGAAAGATCCCATGAGTAGCAGGGTGGGTCGGACCTAAATTGAGGGTATATAACTGACCGTCAATTTGCTCCTTACTTTCGTATTGGTTAAGTATATTAGATAATGAGTTATCTTTCATAATATATAATTGATAATTGATAGGCGATAATTGATCAGTAATCAATCATCAGTAATCATTATATTTTTATTTTATCTTCCGAACATGCTATCGTTCTTGTCAGTTCTGGTACCATCTTCAAGACGATATTCCTTCAACATTGGGTGATATCCAAGATCTTCCATATTTAAAATAGCTCTTAGATCAGGATGTCCCTTAAATTTAATTCCAAAGAAATCAAAAGTTTCTCTCTCCATCCAGTTAGCTCCGGCATATAGTTCTGTAAGAGAATCTACTTCGATATTTTCTCTCGACATAAATACTTTAAGACGGATTCTGAAATTGGTCATCATGTTGTGTAAATGATAAACCACTCCGATTTCTTTTTCAGGGAATTCAGGATAATGGATTCCACAGATATCTGTAAGGAAATTGATTTCTAAAGAAGAATCTTTAAGATAATGAACCACCTTTTTGATATCATCTTTTTTAACTTCGATGGTCAGCATTCCGTAAGGTTCTGAACTTGAAATTACAGTTTCCGGAAATTCTCTTGTTATTGCTTCTAATACAAATTCGTTCGTCATCTCCGCTTAGTTGCTTATGTTGTAAGAATCTAATAAATTCTGGTACTCAGGCATATCTCTCCTTCTGATGCTTTCGCTTTCGGCAAGAGCCTGAACCTGCATTACGCCTTCTATGATCTGCTCTGGTCTTGGCGGGCATCCAGGAACATAGACGTCTACCGGAATAATTTTATCAATTCCCTGTAAAACAGAATAGGTGTCAAAAATACCACCACTAGAAGCGCAAGCTCCTACTGCAACCACCCATTTTGGCTCTGCCATCTGAGTGTATACTTCTTTTAGGACTGGGCCTAATTTCTTAGATATAGTTCCACAAACCATCAACATATCTGCCTGTCTTGGTGAGAAAGAGTTTCTTTCCATTCCAAACCTTGATGCGTCATATGTTGGGTTTAGGGTAGCCATAAATTCGATACCACAACAAGAGGTTGCAAACGGTAACGGCCAAAGAGAGAACTTTCTTGCCATCCCGATTACACTGCTCAATTTCGTTGCGAAAAAACCTTCTCCTTCAAATCCTTCCGGAGCCGGTGCATCTGTTCTTATTATTGGTTTTTGATCTGACATTGTCTTTGATTTTAGATTTTGAATTTTAAATTCTGGATTCAAAATTCATCATTCATAATTTTACTTTATTTATCCCAATCAAGGGCTCCACGTTTCCATACATAGATAAATCCTACGAAGAAAATAGCAACGAATGTTAGAACCGCAAGGAATCCTTCAAATCCGAATTCTCTGAAGTTAACAGCATATGGATAAAAAAATACAATTTCGATATCGAATAGGACGAACAATACCGCAGTAAGGAAATATTTGATGGAAAAAGGGGTCCTGGCATTTCCTTCTACCGGAATACCACATTCCCAACTTTGATTTTTCACAGAATTTCCTTTCTTTTGACGAGGTCCTAAGAAATGCGCTCCAAGTAACGAAACAGCTACAAAACCAATTGCAACGCCGGCTTGAATAAGGATTGGAATATAACTTTCAGGTAAATTCATTTTTGCATTATTATCTCAATTTGCAAATTTAGCGAATAAACAAGAAAGCATGAAATTAATAACCTTAAATGTGGAGTTAAAATAAGGAAAACTGGTAATTTAGAATGAATAAAAATTAGAGAGTGATGATTATCTTTTTTGTGTATTTTTCTCCTTTTTTAGTAGCAACCGTCAAAAGATATTGTCCATCAGCGATATTTGATACATCCAGTCTTTCTATGTTGTTTTGATTTGAAAAATCTTTAATAAGTCTTCCAGAATTGTCAAACAGCTGTATTGAGATGATTTGCTGGCGTTCAAGGTTGGTGTTACAGATAATGCTGCTTTTTGTTGGATTAATCACGTCGAAATAAATACCTGCGGTACTCGTCTCTTGAACGCCTAAAATAGGAGTACATGTGGATTTCACATCAGTTAAGTCATAGTACGTTGCTGCACCGTTAATCTGATAACCATACGTTCTGATTGGTGGCCCAACTTGTTTATTAATCATATCCAGCTCATGTAGGGTAGAATTCCATCCCGTAGAAGCTATAACATAAACCTTGGAGTAGCTTCCATGATTAATTGAAAAGGCTGAGAAGAAGTTTGATAATGCTCCGAAATTGATGAATGGGCAGCTTGCGGAAGGTGTATTCATATTGATTTCAAGTATACCCGTTAAAGTAGTTACGAAGAGCCTCCTATTATAAAAAAAGAGATCTCCTGCTACATACTGTCCGGAAGGCAAATCGCCCATATACGAAAATGTACCAGTGCTAATTTCATATCTGTAAAGCTTGGATGGGGCTCCTACGGCATATAAGTAGGGGCCGGAATCAGAAATTAAAGCCCTAATTGCACCAGGCGAAGGAGTGAAATCCCCAAGAAATTCACATGTGGCATTGGAGCTGTTTTTCCTGTATAATGATCCCGAAGTAGTTACATAATATAGATTGTTGGAAACGTCTATAGCAATATCCGTATAAACTTCGTTCACAGGGTTTGTAGGCACACAGAAAGTTTCTTCTATTTGGCTTGCATTTGAAACATTAAGTTTGTATACTTTGTTTACAGTACTGGACATGTTTAAAGTAGAGCTTACGTAAAATTCCTGTGAACATAATTTTATAGAAATAAAAAATAGGCCCCAAAAAACTGTTTTTAATATTAAGTTCATGGTATACAGTGTATTAGTGTGTTGTAAAAATAAAAAAATATTTTTAACAAACGAAAAATAGTCTGTAAGGGGTATTTATTTCTTCATTTTTTTCAGAAGAGAATAGGCCATGAATGAAATATAGCCAAAAAGAATACTGGCATAAGCAATGTTAATGACCGTGTTCGTTTTATCGTCTCCATTTTGAAAAAAGAAATTGTAAATGATAAATCCGGCGATGAGGATTGCAAAGACGATAAGATGTGGTTTCATGGGACGAGAGTTGTAGGTTTGGAGTTGAATTGCTGTTTGGACTTACAAGGTACGGTATGTGTAGTTCAAGTTGGAGGAAGTAGAAAATTGAGATTGTCAGTATGTTCTTACGTCTTTTACTCAAATCTTGTAACACAAATCCCGAAACTTTAGTTTTCGTTTATGATCATCGAATACGTTCTTCTTCTCTTATGGTTCGTTGGATTATAATCCTGCCAAAGAACCTGTACACTTTTGTTTTCTTCCAATTCAGGATTTGTTTCAGCAAAATCGATTCCCATACTGGTAAATCTCACAAAAATTTCTTTAAAAATAATCGCTGTAACTCCTCTTCTCTGGTATTCCGGATGAATTCCAATAAGGTAGAAATTCGCACGGTCATTCTTCTTGCTGGCTTGTAAGAAATGCCACCATCCAAAAGGAAATAATTTACCTTTTGCTTTCTGTAAAGCCTTTGAATACGAAGGCATTGTAATAGCAAAAGAAACCAATTGCTCATTTTCATCAACTACGCAAATCACATAGTTTTTATCAATAAAAGGAAAGTATTTTTCCCTGTACGTTTTTATCTGTTCATCTGAAATCGGTGTATAAGTAGAAAGGTGTTTATAGGTTTCATCTAATAGTTTGAACATCGGTTCAACAAAAGGTAGAATTTCCTCTTTTGATTTGAAGTTAAGAACTTTAAGCTTATACTTCTGAGCAATTAATCCACTGAATTTTTCTACTTTTTCAGGTAAGATCTTTGGGAAATTCATTTCATATTCTACCCATTCCTTTTCCTTAGTTAGGCCAAGATCTTCAAGGTGCTTTGGATAATATTCGTGGTTGTAGATTCCGATCATTGTTGCCAATTTGTCAAACCCCATTGTCAGCATTCCTGCTTTGTCGAGATTTGTAAAACCCATTGGTCCTTCGATCATATTGGTATTATGCTCTTTAGCGTAATCTTTTGCTTTTTGAATTAATGCTTCAGAAACTTCTTTATCGTCAATAAAGTCGATCCAACCGAAACGGACTTTCTTGATCCCTAATTCTTTTTCCTCTTTATGATTGATAATTACCGCAATCCTTCCAACCACTTTGTTGTCTTTATAGGCAAGGTATTGTTTAGACTCTGAATAATTTAATGCCGGATTTTCCTTTGCATCCCAAATCTTCATTTCGTCTTTTATAAACGAAGGAACATAATATGGATTGTTTTTATAAAGATCCATTGGAAATTTTACAAATTGTTTTAATTCGTTCTGGGTTTTTACTTCTAGAATTGAAACTTTTGACATAGTTGTGTAGGGTAATTAAAAGACAAAGATAAATAATAAAATGTAATACTTTGGCACAGTTTTTACATCTTACAGGTTAAAAATATCTATAAAATTTTATAAAAAATGATTGGTTATTATGTAATTATTGGGATTACAATGCTGGTGAGCTGGTATGTTTCATCAAAATTGAAATCTAAATTTGAATACTATTCCAATGTACACCTTCGAAATGGCCTTTCTGGAAAGGAAGTGGCTGAAAAAATGTTAAGAGATAATGGAATTAACGATGTTCAGGTAATTTCAGTTCCCGGACAGTTAACAGATCACTATAATCCAGGGGATAAAACAGTTAACCTTTCAGAAGGGGTGTACATGCAGAGGAATGCAGCCGCCGCCGCAGTAGCGGCACATGAATGTGGACATGCTGTACAGCATGCAGTGGGTTATTCTATGCTTCAGCTAAGATCAAAATTGGTACCTATTGTTAATATAAGTTCTAATTTGATGCAATTCGTAATTATGGCAGGTATTGCTGTTATGTTTGCAAGCAGGACTATTGAAAATCCAAATGGGAATGCCACTGTATTAGCAATTGGTGTTGCGTTATTTGCCGTTACCACTCTTTTCGCGTTTATAACTCTTCCTGTAGAATATGATGCAAGTAACAGAGCGATGAAATGGTTGAAAGATACCGGAACAGTTACTGCTGAAGAATATGTGGGAGTACAGGATAGTTTAAAGTGGGCAGCAAGAACGTATGTCGTGGCTGCTATTGGATCTTTGGTACAACTTCTGTATTGGGTTTCTTTATTGATGGGTGGAAGACGAAATTAATCTTTGAATTCAAAAGAAATATACTGCATCTCAGATAATTTATCTGAGATGTTTTCTTTTTGAGCTGTTTTTAAAGAAGCGGTAAGAATACAATTTTCGTTAGCATCAAAATTTAAAACTTTAGCATCAAACTTCGATAGTAAGGTAAAAATCGTATTCTGCTGATTAAAATTAAAGTGAATTTCAATTTCTGTTTCTAGTTCTCTGGTAATAATGTTAGTTTCTTCTAAAGTGAATTTTGCAGATTCCTTATAAGCTTTTACCAATCCTGAAACACCTAATTTTGTTCCACCATAATAGCGAACCACAATCACCAATACATTGGTAATTTCATGAGCTAGTAACTGATTGTAAATTGGTAGCCCTGCACTTCCGGATGGCTCACCATCATCATTAGCACGATAATTTTCACCATTTAAACCCATTCTGAAAGCATAGCAGTGATGAGTTGCTTTCGGGTGTTCTGTTCTTACTTTTTCTAAAGCATCCTTAAGTTCATTGTCATTATGTACGGGATAAGCAAATCCAATGAATTTGCTTCCTTTTTCTTTTATTAAAGTATTTTCGATGGGTTTTTCTATCGTTTTGTATTCGTGCATTTACCTGGTATCGTTTAGGACTTACAAAATTAAGATTTTACATAAAAAAAAGAGCGTTTCCGCTCTTATAATCAAATATCATTTTTAATGTTGTTAGCACGCTTCAGGAAAACTTCCTTCAACCCAAGCTGGCGGGCAGCTCATATCCTGAGAATTATTACAACATTGCATTTGTAAAGATGGCGGATAAGTAGTACAACATAAAGGCGGTCTCATTCCTCCGGATACTTTTCTTAAATTCTGTCTTGTGATTTTTTTTAGATTTTTCATAATAATAAAATGTTTAGTTGAAACTAATGAATTATTCGATATAAGTTGGATTATTATCCACAATAGTCCAAAGGGAGAAGGCATTTATAACTTGTTGGCCTACAGAAATCTGTCGGACAGTTGTCTCTGCAGCTTGTAAGATCCCCGTTAGGTAAAGTGCATGTTACAAAAACTCCACCGGTAATGGTTTTTAAATTGACCCTGGACATTTTTTTCAAATTTTTCATAATATGTATAGTTTAGTTTGAACCAAATTAATCATATTATTTCAAATAACTGTGATTATTATAAAAAGAATTAATGACTATTAGACAAATAAAAAGACAAAGTGTTATCTCTTACTGTTTGTATTTTAATAGGTTTTGGATTTAATTCAGGAGCCCTTGTTCCATTTTCAAGTTTTAAATTATCATTCTTAATAACCATTGCTTCATCCCAAAGATCGGAATCAATGAATTGCTGTAAAGTAAACCGGCCGCCTTCAATAATAACTGACTGGATTTGCTCTTTATACAAAGCATTCATTAGATCTGAAAGAAAATTCTCCTTTCCAATTTTGATCCAATGGATATTGTTCTCAGATCCTTCTCTAATAGAATTAAAAACAAGAGTCTTCGCTTCATTGTTGAAGATCTTAAAGTCACCGGGAACTTTTAAATCAAAGTCGATTAAGATTCTTACAGGATTTATTCCTTCAACATTTCTTACAGTTAAACCAGGATTGTCATTTAATGCAGTTTGAGTTCCCACGAGAATGGCGTGCTCTTCTCCCCGTAACTGATGGACAAATTGATTGACTAGCGAATTTGAAATAGAAGTGGGTTTGAAATCTTTATCCAAAAACCCATCAGCAGATTCGGCCCATTTTAAAATAATATAGGGTCTTTTCTTTTCATGATAAGTGAAAAACCTCTTGTTAAGTTCGATACATTCTTTCTCTAGAACTCCCGAAATTACTTCTATTCCTGCATCCTGAATGATTTTTTTTCCTTTTCCATTCACCTTATCATGAGAGTCCATCGCACCAATAACTACTTTTTTGAATCCTAGTTCTTTAATTTTTAAAGCACAAGGAGGAGTTCTTCCGTAATGTGCACAGGGCTCAAGAGAAACATAAATTGTAGATTCAGGGATAAGATCTTTATTGACTACAGAATTGATGGCATTGATCTCAGCATGAGGTTCTCCGGCTTTATGATGGTAGCCTTCTCCGATAACTTCACCATTATGCACAATAACACTTCCTACCAATGGGTTAGGGTACGTTTTTCCCAAAGCCTTTTGAGCCAGTTCAATGCATCTTTTTATATATAATTCGTCCTGCATAGTATTAAAAAAAGCGAAGACAAATTTCTTTGCTTCGCCTTTTTATTGTTTTTTTTTATCAATTAGTCTCCAACAATAATATTGTGAAGATTTTGTTTTAAAGTTTCCAGATGAGCTTTCTTTTCGTCGATTGTGTTGAAAGTATCTGCTAATAAAGGATTGTCTCTTGACGGCTTGTTGAAGAATGCTAAATTGTTTTCTAATTTTACAATTTCAGACTCGAGGTCAGAGATCTGGCTCTTCATTTTTCTAGCCTTATCTGTCAATTGATTTTCAGAAAGACCTTCTTCTTTCAACTCAAGTTCATTGATCTTATTAAGTTTTAATTTTTCTCTTAAAGTTTTATTGAACTCAGAATTGATGCCGATCTTGTCTCTAGGTACCTTTCCAATATTATTCCACGCTGTTTTTATAGCTTCGATCTTTTCGATACTTCCTTCGTCGTTAGAAATGGTTTTCAATTCCTCAAGAAGTTCTTTTTTCTGTTTGTGGTTTTCCTTCCAGTTATCAGTAGAAGCATTACTCTTCTCTCTGTAATTATTGAAGAAAGTATTACAAGCATCACGGAATTCATCCCAAATTTTATTGGTCATGCTTTTAGGAACGTGACCAATTTTTTTCCAGTCTTCCTGAAGCTTTTTAAACAATGGAACAGAGATATCCCATTCTTCATTATTCATATTGTCCTGAGCGGTCTTGATCAATTTTAATTTTTCATCAAGATTCGTTTGCTGGGAGCCTTTTAATGATTTATAATAATTGTTCTTTGTTGTATTGAAGCTTCTTAAAATAGTCTTGAACTCATTCCAGTTTTGGTTGGATAGCTTTCTTGGAACGCTTCCTGTCTTTAAAAATTCAGAACGAAGATCTTCAACTCTTTTTATTGCATTTTGCCAGTAGTTATGATTTGGCGTTTCAGCAGGCTCAGATAATTTTTTAATCTCAGCAATAACCTTGTTTTTCTTTTCAAGGTTGTCATTTTGTTCAGATTCTATCGCTGCCGAAAGTTCAGATTTTCTTTCGTGAATTTTGTTTGAAATCTCTTTAAATTCTTCCCATGTTTTTTCACGGAATTCTTCAGCTACAGGTTCTGCCTCTTCTTTCCAAAGTTTATGAAGATACTGTAGTTCATTTAATGCTTTTTGAATGACAGGTTCATTTTCAAGTTCCTTAGCACGGGCAATGATATGTTGTCTTTTTTCAAGGTTATGCCCATATTCCTGCTCCAGGAATTCTTTATTTAAATCCAGCATTTGATAAAACTGATTCAAATGGTGGAAGTAATTATTGTTAAGGATTTTAAATTCAGATTTTGCCACCTGCCCGGCGTTTGACCAATCTTCTTTGATTTCGCGGATAGATTTAAACAAGTTGGTATTGGGCTCCGAATTGGTATAAAGATTTTTAAGTCTTTCGATAATACCCTGACGGTGATCAAGGTTTTTCTTCTGCTCTTCTTCCTGACCTTTCTGGAAGTTGTCATGTTTTTCTCTGAAAATACTTACTAAAGCAGAAAGTTTTGATTGTGAAGGATGCTCGTAGCTGAAATTCTCTGCAGCATTCCCTGCTTCTACATATTCATGCTTTTTGTCTTCCACTTCATCATGGATGTAATGACTTGCTTTTTCTTTTAATTGATTGAATTTTTTAACATCTTCACCAGCGTTAGCTGAGTTGATGATTTTTTCCATTTCTTTCAATGCATCGGCTAAAGAAATATCAGCATCAGCATGCTCTTCCAGATGTTCAGCATCATCGTGCTGAATTTCCTCCTGAGGCACAGTGTTTTCTGAGGTCTCTTCTTGTGATACTTCTGTAGAATTCTTATTTTCTTCGTTTTCAGAAAAATTATCTTCTGTTGTCATAGCAAATCTTTTATGTGAGTGGCGTTTAATATCTGTTGTATGTAGCTAAAAAGCCAATTAATGCACTAATTTATGTTATTTTTTTTGAAAATTCCAAATTTCCCAAGCTTTTTCTGCTTGCTGCTCAAGCATGTAATATCCGTTCACTGTTTTTGCTCCTTTTTCCGAAGCGTTAATAATGAACTGGGTGTAATTGGGATTATATATTAAATCGATGATTAGGTGTTCTTTAGACAATCCTTCAAAAGGAAATTTTAAACAATCTTTGGTATTAGGAAAGGTTCCCACCGGAGTAGTCTGAATAATCAGCTTGTGATTCTGAACGGTCTCTGCGCTAAGATTATCAAAATTTAATATAGAATTCCTTGAAACAATTTCTGAGGAAATCCCATTTTTATCTAATGCATATTTTACTGCTTTTGCAGCACCTCCGTTTCCAAGAATTAATGCTGAGTTGTGATGTGGCTTTTTATGAAGAAGTAATGTTTTTTCAAATCCAACGGCATCTGTATTATAACCTTTTTTCTTTCCATTTTGAATTAATACACAGTTCACAGCCCCAATTTTTTCTGCTTCTTCACTTAACTCATCCAGATAGTCAATGATCTTTTCTTTATAGGGAATTGTTACATTAAAACCTAAGAGCCCGGGTGTTGAGAATAAACCTTCTACTTCATCGATTTCCTTAAGATCAAAAATATCATAAGAAAACCCTTTGAGCATCAGTTTTTGGAATTTATTTTCGAAGTATTTTTTAGAAAAAGAATAAGAAATATTTCTTCCTATCAAGCCTAATTTTTTATTGGAATCCATCTATCAAAAATAAAAAAAAGACCGAATAAATCGGTCTTTAATGATTAAAATATTTTTATGATTATTCTACAATGAATTTTGTAGAAGTATGATCTGTTTTAAGGATGTAATTTCCTTTAGCCAAACCTTTTAATTGGATTTTATTAGAGTTTTTGAATGGATTTACAATCACTTCTATTAATTTTCCTGACAGGTCATAGATCTCTGCTTTAGAAATTTTGCTCAGGTGATCACCCTTTACATAAAGTTCATTGTTCTTAACCGGGTTAGGGTAAACAACAAAAGAAGATTGGCTTTTCGTAGCGTCTGTCGTTCCTAAAGTTGAAGTACATGTCCAGCTAAGATCATCCATTGCAATCCTATTACTGCTGGATGATGTAGTGATAATTTTAATCACTGCATTTCCGGTAACGTTAATATTGTTAATGGTGGTTGTTGTAGCTGTTGCACTGTATGGTATTGTACCTACAATATTTCCGTTAACTTCAACACTCACTGTTCCTGCTGTTCCACTATATTTCAATTGTGTGGTTAATGTTAAACTTTGAACCCCTCCTGAAATTGTAGAACTCGTTAGTGTTCCATTACGGATCGTAATTGATTTTCCATTAATGGTTTCATCTGTTCTTGCGAATGTTGCATCCCATGTAATACCATTATTAGTCCATGTTCTATTAACGTATGAGCTAGGAGTAGCTGTTGGAATTGTATCAAATGTTTCTGTTCCACAGCTTGTGCCACCGGTTTGCCCAGGTAATGTAGTTTCTGTAGCAACATTACTTTGTGGCGAAGAATTACCTCCAGCATCTCTTGCGATCACATAGAAGCTATAGGCTGTAGAAGATAATAATCCTGAAACAACAGTTGTAGTTCCAGAAACAGTTGTTTTTAAAGTGTTGTTAGCATAGATGTCATATCCTGTCACTCCCATATTATCAGTAGCAGCAGTCCAGCTTAAAGAAACTGAATTGGATGTCGGATTGCTGGCGACAAGGTTTGTAGCTGCTGTTGGAGCTTGGTTATCCACTACTGGAGCTCCCCAGATTAAGGCAACATATTCAGGGTGATCAATATATGGATTTCTGTTTTTCTGATAAACATAAGCTGCATTGTTTCTTGAAACTTCTGTTGGAGACACAGGATCCTGGATATTCCAGGTTAATAATTGATTCAGTTCCCAAGCCTGAAGCCCAGGGAAAGCAGAACCACCAAGCATATTTCCGCTGCTAAAACCAGATAGCTGAGTTTCATATCTTGTTACAAAATAAAGAATCATTCTGGCAACATCTCCCTTAAAAGCATCAATAGGTTCGAAAACGATTCCTGAGTATCCCTGAGAAACAGAAGTTCCTAGCTTAGAGCCATTTAAAGAAGTGTAAGATGTTGTTCCTACTGTTCCAAAAGGATAATTGGATCTCATTCCATTTACTTTACCATCGGTAGCGCGAATGAAGTTGATATCAGATTTCATTGGAAAAGCTTCATTGAAAAGACTTTGAGGCACAATGTGTTCTCTGTTGTAGCAATCTCCTTCATTAGTATATGTTCCACATTGATTGGTTCCATACGTAAAATTGTAATGATCTGCACCAGTTGGGTTTTCGGAATAGATGTCTAAAATAGTTCCGTCACCTTCATAAAATTGATCACGGTCTGTGGTTTGATAACCTGTCCATAATCCGCCATATCCATGATCTTCATGTCCATTGGTGATAATTTCTTTCAATTTTGATTTTAGAGTGGCTCCGGTCAGTCCGGTAGTGCCATCGTAGTATCCTGCTGGTATTTGAGCAAATGCATTAATACATGCAAATACCAATAAAAAAGAGAATAAAATTCGTTTCATTGTATAAAAATTGGACGCCAAAGGTACAGAAAAATGAATCCTACGTGTATTAACTTTTAGTAATATACTCTTTGCTTATTTTTGAAAATACCCATGAAATTAGGAACCCGAAAAGGGATGCTGTAACGGCTACGATGAGATAATTTTTACCTACGATTTTTACCGGGAATGGAAGGGTTTCGTTGGCTTTAAAGAATTCGGTGAACAATTGGAAATAACACAATACGGTTCCCATAATAAGCCCTGAAATAATTCCTGAAACCACAATAAGAAGTCCTGTATAGAAATAGATTCTTCTTAAATGGCTTAACGGAAATCCTAAAGAGATCAATGATCTTGCCTGTTCTTTTTTGTCAAGCTGCAGGATAATAATCGCACCTGCAAGATTAAAGGTGGTAATAAATATGACCAACGCAAAAATCAAATAGATGAAAAGCTTTTCTGTGTTGATCATTTTCCAGAAAGCAGCATTTTCTTCTTCTTTGGTTTTGATGTCAATGGTTTTGCCAATCATGGTAAGAAGTTTAGCTTTGATCTGATCAGCATTTTCTGAATTCTTTAATTTGACTACAATTTGGTAGGCAGAGTTTTTTGGAAGACTCAGTAGCTGTTCTGTAAGTTCAATAGGAGAGATGATATAACTGTCTAACTGATCTTTTCCAGGAAAAATACCGGTGACAAGAATATCTCTTTTATTATAAATATCTTCTTCTTTATTAATGATCCCCAAGCCGGGTTTAGGCATAAAGATAGTGGCATAATCTTTTGAAGAAGCAACCGGAATCGATAATCTGTTATCTAAGGAATTTTCCATTAAGACCTCGTTTGAGTAGTCGAAACTTGGATAGCTTCCGTAAAAAACATCTTTATTAATTGGATTTACGATGGTATAGGCAGAATCAACACCTCTCAGATAGGCAATATCGCCTTTGCCATTGTAATTGATATATACTTTCTCTTCAATAACTCTTGAAAAACTGAGAATTTCTTTATTGTTTTTAAGAACCCCTTCAATTTTATTTAAATTCTTTAATGTTTTTCCTGAAGAACTTTTTATTGTAAGATCGGCATGAAGATTAGAGATAAGATCTTTATTAAGATCTTCCAGCCCTGAGAAAACAGAAATAATGACAAACATTGCAGTCACAGCCACCATCATAGCTCCTACAGATAACCATGTAATAAAGGTAACGGCAGTGCTCCCTTTTTTTGATAAAAGGTATCGGGAAGCGATATAAAATGCAATGTTTTTCAAAATCTATAATACAGGATTGTCACCTTCACCTCTTAACTCTTTTTCCAGTTTTTCAACATCATCAAGAGATGTGTCAAGGTAAAAATTAAGCTGTGGGATAATGCGAACCTGCTTAGCCATTTTCTGGCCAATGAAATTTCTGTATTGGGTTTTGTTTTCCTCGATCTCCTTCATAATATTAGGACGGTATTCCTGAGGAAAGATGCTTAAGTAAATTTTTGCAATTCCTAAATCTGCAGTTACTTTAACATCGGAAACAGAAACTAAAAAGTTCTGTTTGCTATCTGCAGCCTGTTTGCGGAACAATTCTGCGAAATCTTCCTGTATAATCTGTGCTACTTTTCTTTGTCTGTTACTTTCCATAATTTATGCAAATTTACTACTTTTGTTTGAATTGCTCATTTGAAATTTAATGGGTGTATCAAATTTACGATTTAATTATAGTATTTTACTTATGAAGTTAGAACATATCGGCATTGCCGTAAAATCTCTCGGTATTTCAGATGACCTTTTTGAAAAACTTTTAGGAAAACCTTCTTATAAAAAGGAAAGCGTAGAAAGGGAAGGCGTGGTTACTTCTTTTTATGGAACCGGAGAAAGCAAAATTGAGCTTCTTGAAGCCAGTAATCCTGAAAGTCCGATCTCAAAATTCATTGATAAAAAAGGGGAAGGTATCCATCATCTGGCTTTTGGCGTTGAAAATATCCTTGAGGAAGTAAAAAGGTTAAAAAAAGAAGGCTTTCAATTTATCTCCGAAGAGCCGAAAGAAGGTGCTGATAACAAATTAGTTGTATTCCTTCATCCCAAATCCACCAATGGAGTATTGGTAGAACTTTGTCAAGAAAAGTAATAAAAAGTTTTGTAGTGAAAGAAATTTTACTATTTTTGCAAGCACAAAATTTAACCAAGTTTTGAGGTCCTATAGCTCAGTTGGTTAGAGCACCTGACTCATAATCAGGTGGTCCCTGGTTCGAGCCCAGGTGGGACCACATATAAAAGCCACTTACAGTAATGTGAGTGGTTTTTTGTTTTATTGGGTGAAACATTCGAACACTACTGAAGGGCAGGTTAAAATTATCTGCTTTATAACAAACAAAAACCTATAAAAATGATTGAGTTAAATGATGTGTAATTATATAATTCAGAATAGTATCTTCTTAATCATCATTTTCCTTTATATGTATGTGATGTTAGATTTTAGATTTAGGAAGGATGATTTTGATTTTAAAAGATATGCCAAAAAAAGAAAAAAGCAATCTATGTTATCCTGGATTATGGATGTTAATGGATGGCAAGCAGCTATCTGTGCTTTGATATTTACGATAATATATTTTTTTATTAAGCGTGGAGTTTTGACTGATATTCTTAGTATTTTCAAAATCCATCTTTGTTAATCATTCTATTACTAAAGCTTATAATACTGTTCATATTGAAAGGCTAAAAAAGTAGTACTTAGAATTGGTTAAGCTCTTAAATCTAAATAAGAAAGATTTTAAATTGCTAACTTTGCAACCTCCAAGGGCTATCGGAGAGGTAATATTTTGTTATTGATAGCACAAGTGGGAATTTATAAGAACAAAAAATAAAGCAATGTCCATAACAAACGAATCTGAATTAATAGGAATGCAAAAGGCAAGTGAAGCTGTTGCCTATACTTTAAAGGAAATGATCAATTATGCTCAGCCAGGTATGACAACAAAGGATCTTGATAAATACGGAGCAAAAATATTATCCGACTTTGGAGCGAAATCTGCACCTTATCTGACATATGGATTTCCGGGTTGGACATGCATCAGTGTAGATAATGAATTCTGTCATGGTATTCCCACAGAAGAAAGGATTTTAAAAGAAGGTGATTTAATTAATATTGATGTTTCAGCGGAGCTTAACGGATTCTGGGCGGATAATGGAGGATCTTTTATTATTGGAAAGGATATCAACCAGCATCAGAAATTAGTGGATGCTTCTAAAGCTATTTTAGAAAAAGCAATCAGTAATATAAAAGGTGGAGTCAAAATAGCAGATATTGGATTTCTTATGGAAACTGAAGCTAAAAAAAGAGGCTTTAGAGTGATTAAGAATTTAGCAGGACATGGTATCGGAAGAAGTTTGCATGAGCAGCCTGACGAATTATTTAATTATAAAAACCGTTTTGATTCCCGGAGGTTCAAAAAAAATTCCGTGGTTGCGATAGAGACATTTATCTCGACCTCTTCAAATCTTGCCGTAGAATTAAATGACGGATGGACCATGGTAGGTAATAACGGAGGCTATATGGCACAACATGAACACACTATTGTGGTTACTGATGGGAAGCCGATCATTTTAACAGAAATGAATGGAATATTAAACTAAGGATTTAATTGAAATAAATACATAAAACCGCTTACAGAAATGTGAGCGTTTTTTTGTACTTATGTATCGATCGTATGCTGAAAATATAGATCATCAAATCCCATTGTTAGATTGTTTTTGGAATATAAATCATATTTGCTTTCTTTGTATGGTGAATTAAAAGATCAATGAAAAGAACATATTTTATTATAGCCGTTAATTTGGTTTCCTGTACACTGATTAATGCTCAAAAAACAAATTTAGCACCTTCAGCACCAGTTACTGATGAATATTTCGGAACTAAAATAGTAGATGAATACAGAAATTTAGAAGATTTAAAAGATCCGGCTACAATTAACTGGATGAAATCTCAGGCTGATTATACCGATTCTGTACTTGGTGAACTCCCGTACAAAAAATATTTTGTGGATGAGAGATTGAAATTTGACAAGAGGACTGGATATTCAGTATCAACTTTAAAAATAACGGGCGATGACTTATACTTTTATTTAAAAAAAGCAGCAGACGACAAATATCAAAAATTATACTACAGAAAAGGATTTAAGGGAAAAGAAGAGTTTTTATATGATCCTGCAACTTTTATTTCCACCTTCGATCCGGGTTCAACACAGAAACATAATTTCACAATTAATTTTCTGAGTCCAAGCTGGGATGGGAGTAAGATTGCAATCTCGATGTCCGAGAATGGAAAGGAAATTTCTGAAGTCATTATCATGGATGTAAAGACAAAACAGATCTATCCGGAGGTAATTACCAATCTTGAGCCTACAACTGTTGGTCAGGTAAAATGGCTGGAAGATAATAACAGCTTCTTTTACACTTATTTTCCAGTGACAGATTCAAACTCTCCGGAGTACACAAAAAATACAGAAGTAACTTTTTACAGATTGGGTGAAGATCCGAAAAAACGTAAAAATGTTTTTTCAAGAGTAAATAATCCAGAATTGAATATTGATGAAGGCCGATTCCCAGGGATTGTTCAGTTCAATCAGAATGATCCTTATTTTATTGGGAATCTGGGTGATGTAGATGATTTTACCGATACATTTATCATCAGCAGGAAAGATTTTGAAAAAGGAATTAAAAGCTGGAAACCCCTCTACTATAAGGCAGATAAGGTGTATGAAAAAAAACCGGTAGGAAAAGAAGTCTATTTTATGTCGGGATATAACTCGCCAAACTTTAAACTTTGTAAAACCGATCTTGAAAAACCGGATTTTAAAAATCCTGAAATTCTGGTTCCTGAAAAAAAGGATGAAACCATTAAAAGTTTTGAAATTACAAAAGATGGAATGTATTATACAACAACCAAAAATGGTGTTGATGCAAGATTCTATCTGTATAGAAATGGAAAAGATATTCCAATAAAACTACCTTTTGTCGCAGGAAGTGTTTCTATTGAGATAAAAGGTAAAGAGTATTCGGATGTCTGGATTTATTGTTCCGGCTGGGCCAATGAAACAAGAAGATTAAAATATGATTTGAAAACAAATCAGTTTGAAGAAGAAAATCTGGCACCATTGATTGCTTATCCTGAATTTGAAGGTGTAATTGTTGAAGAAACAAGTATAAAAGCAAGAGACGGGGTAGAAGTTCCTTTGACATTGGTTTATGATAAAAATATTAAAAAAACCGGAAATATTCCTGTTTTGATAGAGTCTTACGGAAGCTACGGAATGTCGTATAGTCCATTCTTTGCAAGAAGCTTTGGTATGTGGGCTAAAAAAGGCGGTATGGTTGCTATTGCCCACGTAAGAGGCGGTGGTGAAAAAGGGGAAATCTGGCATAAAGCAGGCTACAAACAAACGAAGCCCAATACCTGGAGAGATCTAATAGATTGTACTGAATATCTGATTAAAGAAGGCTACACTTCAAAAGAAAAGGTAGCCATCTGGGGAGGTAGTGCAGGTGGAATTACTGTTGGAAGAGCTGTTACAGAGAGACCAGATCTATTTAAAGCAGTGATTGTTGATGTGGGATCTACTAATACAATCAGAAGTGAAATTACACCTAATGGCCCTGGAAATATTCCTGAGTTTGGAACAGTAACTAAGCCTGATGAATTTAAAGCTTTATTGGAAATGGATGCTTTCCACCACATAAAAAAAGGAGAAAAATATCCTGCTACTTTGATTACAACCGGGATTAATGACAGCAGGGTTGTTTCATGGATGCCCGCTAAATTTGCCGCGAAACTAATGGCAAATGACGCTTCTGACAATCCAATACTTTTTAAAGTAGATTACGAAGGTGGACATATGGGTGGTGCTGATCTTGCGCGTGCATATGCCAATGTAGGAGAAGTTTTTGCTTTTGTTGCCTGGCAATTAGGACTTCCCGGTTATCAACCAAAAGAAAATAAAAAGAAATAAATTTTAAGACAATTCTTTGATTTTATTAAATAAGAAACGGACTTTTTGAGAATTCAAAAAAGTCCGTTTCTGTTATTAACAATTAAAATTTTATTTATTTTCCGCCGCCACCGTTTTTCTCAACATCGGTTTTGGTGTTTGTCTTTACTTTTTGATTTCCAAATCTTTTTACGAATGAAAGTGAGAAACCATACCAATCCGACTGTGTAGAATTTCTAAAGGCTCCGACCGGACTGAAGGTAGTTGAATCAAAATTAGGTCTCTGGAAAATATTCATCAGCTGTAGGCTGACTTCCATCTGTGTTTTAGGAAATATTTTAGTTACAGAAATATTATGAAAAACATTCGTGTTGTTCGCATAAGAATTTCCGTTGTTTTGATTGGATACTTCTACCCATGCACTCAGATTGATGTTCTTATTAAAAAGATTGGTGTAAGAGATATTAGTGGATCCACCCCAATAACTGATATACTTAGCTCCCTTCAAATCATTTTTTGTATTAAAATCGCTGTTGTCAATATAGTACCATCCAAATCCGACATTCACACTTAGTTTGTTTTTCAGAAAGGTCTGATTGGTATTGGCAAAAAGATAATACTTTTGAACCCGGCCACTAAAATTTCCTGGGTAGGTAATTGTCTTGTCTTTTTGTGGCGGTGTATTTTCTTCAGTAGTATAAGTTGTCCAATAGTCCTGATTGGTATACATATACCTTGCAGAAATAAAATATTTTTTCAGAATTCCGAATTTCATATAAAGTCTGTCACTAGGATTGGGTTGTAAATCCATATTTCCTCTGGAATAGAATCCATCATAATTAGGGATAAGAAAAGGATTGAATTCCGTATACCACGGACGCCAGATATTACGGTTATAGGTCAAACTCAAATCATATTTATCTGAAAAATTGTATTTCAGCAATATGTTGGGAAGAAAAGTACCATAAGAATCTTTTCTTGAAGTACCTGCTATATCCTGTCGCAGTTTGAAACTAATATATTCATAGCGGATTCCGATTCTGGTTTCCAGCTTTTTGAAAAAGGTTTTGCTATAGTTGGCATAAACGGAATTAATATTATCCTGATAATGGAAATTATCATTTGTTCTTAAACTGCTGTCTATCATATTTCCAGACAGATCATATGGAGCTACATTGTTATTGAAGTCCATTTTTCCCCCCACTTCAAATGTTGCTCCTGATTTCCCTAAAGGTTGCGTATAATCTACTTTTAGATAATAGTTACGGGTTTGATTATGGGAATTAATTCCTATTTGATCCAACGTGGATTTATTACTATAATTTGTTATTAGATCATTAGTGTCTTTTTGAGAATCATAATTTGTACCGATATTAATATCTAAAATTTTATTTTTTTCTTTATCATAATATTTATAGAAAACATTGGTTCCCAGGGTACGGCTCAAGCCGGTTAAATCCTGATTTCGGTTATATGAGTCCTTAAAAACATCATTTGCGTAATGTATTCCTTCTGCATCTGAAAAAGTAGATCTTTTGCTCTGATAGTATTCCAGAATAACCCCAACATTATTTTTATCATTCAGTTCATATTCTGAAGTAGAAGATAAAGAAGGGCTTTTGTTTCGGTCCGTATTTATGATATTGATGGAGGTAACATCATTATCCTTGTATAAAGACTGGGTGTTGGAATTTTTTTGTGACCACGTATTATCACTGTAGCTTCCAATAAAGGTCTGCGTAAATTTTTTCTTATGATAATTAAGATTAAAATTGGTGTATTGTGAGTTTTTTCTATTTTGTCTGTTGTTCAGGGTAACACTTCCTTTCATCCCTTCATCATCACGTTTTTTCAATACGATGTTGATTACCGATCCGGCACTTTCATAACGCGAAGAAGGACTGGTGATCACTTCTATTTTCATCAGGTTGTCCGCAGGAATCGTAGCCAGATATTCTTTCAGCTCTTTTCCTGTAAAAACTGATTTTCTGTCATTGATATAAACAGTAACCTTTTCACCTTCAGCTTTTATAACATCGTTATTATCAATACTAACCAAAGGAGTCATTCTAAGAACATCCCAGGTAGTATTTCCTGCAAGGATAGAACTATTGGCTACATTAAAAACAGTTCTGTCAACTTTAGATTCTACTGTTGGTTTTCTGACAACAAGGGTAACAGCTTCTATGTCTTTTTGTTTAACCGAATCTTTTTTTACCTGAGCTAAAGATAAAGAAGCGGTTAATATCGCGATTGTAGATATAATTATTTTCATTTTCAAGGGGGCGTTTCAATTGATAAGACAACCGACCTGTGATATATGTTACATCAGTTTGTGAAAAAATGAAAAAAAAATAATGCTTATTTGGATAGTGACGATCTTGAAGATAATTGGTTTGAAGAATAAAGTAAAAAAGACTGTCTTTTGAGACAGCCTTTCGCTTATTATAAAAAAATAGAACCATTATGGCTCTGGATGAGTTGTCGGTGTATGGATAATATCATAATACACTGACTGATTGTTTGCGTCAGGAAACACTCTATAGGTAAATTCCTGTTTCGTTAATACCGTAATTTTTACGACTCTCGTGAAAAGAACATTCCCATTATTGTCTTTTGCAACAATGGTTCTTGTAGTTCCATCTGCAGAAATAGACCAATCGCCATGCATCTTTGGAGAGTTATCCAGGTTGTACATCGTAAATGTTCCATCTGCCTTGAAATAGGCAAATCCCACAAAATTAACTACGTTTGAATCTGTTAAGGGAACAGGCTGTCCGTTCTGATTTTTAGCGTTTGTCGTTTCCCAGGGGGTAGAAGCCAGTACTTGTGAAGGAGTAAGCTCAGGTTCTACAACTACGATCTCTTCATCATTATCTGAACATGATGCAGCGGTAATTGTTAAAGCAAACATTGCTAAGAGATAACATAATTTTTTTAATGCATTCATAATGGATAGGTTTTAAACAGAGCAAACTTATTCTATATAAAAATCAAAAAATTGTATGAAATATCTCATTTGTTGTAAAAAATATCATTGATTGTTGCTATTTTTTGATACGTCAAAAGCTATAACTTATAATCACTAATACATTTGATATTTGTAAATTTGAATATTCAAGATGACATAGAGTATGTATGATGAAACACTTATCCTTGATAAAGAGATAAAGGATTCTTTTCAGGTAAAAAAACTTACCCAATCGGTTTTCGGGGAAGCTGATGTAATAAGTGTTACCTATAATCGGGTACTGATCATCCATGAAGGAAAAGGCACACTTATTATTGATGATAATGAATTTGATATAGAAGGATCAGAAGTATTTGTTATATCGAAAGGACAGGTGTTTTCTTTTTCTTACCAAACGAAATGGTCGGGATTTGAAATAAGCTTCGGTGACTGTTTCTGGGAAAAGGCACCTTCAAGTGCTTCTAATTGTAAATTATTACTGTTCAATGATGCTGCTCTTCATCAG
Source organism: Chryseobacterium sp. ISL-6 (assembly GCF_018613715.1). Taxonomy (GTDB): domain Bacteria; phylum Bacteroidota; class Bacteroidia; order Flavobacteriales; family Weeksellaceae; genus Chryseobacterium; species Chryseobacterium paludis. Next base: position 385,584 of record NZ_JAGGPT010000005.1, read on the forward strand.
AGATTATCTTTAAAGGAAAAAGATTTTTATGAACTGAATGCTATTTGTGAAATTCTCTTAAAAGAAAGTATAAGCAATGATTATCCCAATAAGCTTGATGCGATGGCGGCTTATTTAAAAATTCTTATGATTAAGCTTGCTAATGCTGCCCCAGCTTTTCAGGAAAGCCTTGACGATTTTGATAACCAGATCTATCGTCGTTTCCTGGAATTGGTTAATAAACAGTATAATCAAATGCATGATGTTTCATACTATGCAGACCAGTTAATGGTTACTCCTCGTAAACTTTCTGAAATATCTAAAAAGAAAAGTGGAAAAGGTGCTAAGGAAATCATAGCCGGACAAGTGATCGCCGAATCGAAACGGCAGCTGCAGTTTTCAGCTAAAACAATCAAGGAAATTGCTTATCAGCTTTCATTCAGTACACCAGAGCAGTTTAGCCATTTTTTCAAAAAGCAAACCAATACTTCGCCTTTGGATTATCGAAAGATCTTTGTAAATATTGGCAGGTAATACGAAGATTCTGACATTCCATACAAGGATGTCTAAACCTATTTTTGTATTCAATAAAATATAAAAATATGTCAGTTCAAAGATTAAAAAGTGTGGCCGGAATTAGTATTCCCGACAGTAAAATCGCTACAGAAGCTACCGAATTGTTATTAGAACACGGAACCGAATTTATCTATAATCATTCATTAAGGGTTTTTCTTTTTTCTTCATTAAATGGGAAGAGGAGAAATATGGAATATGACCAAGAGCTCCTTTATGTAAGTTCAGTCTTTCATGACCTGGGTTTGGTTTCACATTACAGCAGCGCGGATCTGAGATTTGAAGTTGATGGAGCCAATGCAGCCAGAGATTTTCTAAAAAGTCACGGTCTTCCAAAAGATCAGCTGCAATTGGTTTGGGATACAATAGCATTTCATACCACAATTGGAATTGCGGAACATAAAGAAAACGAAGTTGCTCTGATGTATTCCGGAGTAGGATTGGACGTGATGGGAGAAGGTTATGAACATCTTAGTGAGACCAATAGAAATGCAATTATAGAGGCATTCCCAAGAAATGATTTCAAAAATAAAATTATCCCAACATTCTTCGATGGATTTAAACATAAAACAGAGACAACTTTCGGAAATATTAAAGCCGATGTCTGTGCCTTTATGATTCCTAATTTCGAAAGAAAAAATTTCTGCAATTGTATCTTACATTCTCCATGGAGCGAGTAGATGTTTTATCGTAAATTTACATATTGATGAAAATTATCAATCATAAGGTATGGATTTACAACTTGAAAAAAACAAAGAAGTCGTTAAGCGTTTTAATAAAGAAGTAATTGAAAACGGTAATGTTGAGGTCTTCGAAGAATTAATGGATGATCATTTTATTAATCATTCTGCCCCACAAGGGGCTGACAATAGAAAACAGGGAATGATTAATACATTTAACTCTGTTTTGAGACCTGCAATGCCCGATATTCAGGTTACGATTCTTCAACAGATTGCAGAGGGAGATCTGGTTACCACCCGGAAAAATATTTCTGGAACTCATACCGGAAATTTCATGGGAATTGCTCCGTCTGGAAGAAGAATAAGTATTGATGTTATTGATATTGTGCGCCTTAAAAACGGTAAATACGCTGAACACTGGGGGATTAATAATTTGTCTGTTGTTTTAGCACAGTTGAGGAATAATGATTAGAAATTGAGAAAGAATAAAACAAAAATCCTTATCATTGATGAGGATTTTTTTTGTTCAAATTCAAATATTCCAAACCTTCAAAAAAACATAATAGCTTGTCTTTAGCATTATTAGAGAATCTGTTATTTTTATAAAAAATTATATAATTATGTTCGAACTGTGTTCTTTGTTTTCAAATTCATGGAAAGAAAAATATGGTGCTATTTTATCGGATGAACATCTGCAAAGTTTAGAGAAAAATATTCTGGCATATAAGAACGAGACTTTAAATTGGGATGTACCTTATTTTAATGAAGAGATAAAAGCAGATCGTGATCAGAGCTTTAGTAGTTTCATCAATATTTTTGAAGAAAACGATTCAGAAGAAAGAAAAGTTCAGAAGTTGGAGGCAATTCCATTTGAGTATTGGTTGGATATTCTGGGACAAAGACTTACCTCTGCAAGTATTCGTGATGAAAGAGCTATTCCACCTCTTAAACATATCGTGATCGATAGCTGTCAAAAACCTTTTAATGAAGAAATAACAATTGCTCAGAGAGCATGGGAAAAGCACCTTGGAAGGACGGAAGATATGTTTTGGGGCGAAATATCAGGGAATAATCTACAGAAACAGGAAAAAGTAATGGCGAAGATCAATGATGTCATTGAAAATAAAACATGGTGGAATGTATTCTTTCATTACAAGCATGAGCTTGTTTATGAAATAAGAGAGAAAAACGGTCATGGTATTCGCTGGAGCCATGGAGAAACCCAATTAATTGGCTTTCTGGAACCTTTTATCAATGAATAATTTCATACAACGTAAAAAGATTGCGTACTAGGTTCTTTATTTTGCTGAAATTTTTTAGAAATGAAAAATATCTATAATAAGGGAACATTCCGATCGTATGAATATGGTAAGATTGGACCTTATCTGAAAAAGTATGGAAACAAGAAGTGGCGTAGAACTGTACAAGCTGAAATAGAAGATCAATTGTGTGAATCTATTAGATTCCGAAAGCTCAGAAGGAAAAAGCAAAGATCGATCTGGGTAAAGATCACTAAAGAAGTCAATGGAAGAATACGCTCTAACCACAAAAAATTTTACAGCGAAAGATCTTTTAGAAGTGCTGTAAACAGTCCTCATGTTATAAGGTGTTTTTATATGACTAAAACAAAAAAAGAAAAATGAATACATACATCGATATTGGCATTAACCTGACCAATAAACAGTTCAATAATGAACACGACGAAATAATTAACCGTGCTCTGGATAATGGAGTAGAACAGATGATCCTTACCGGAACAAGTGTACGTGGAAGTAAAGAATCTGCTGAAATTGCAGGGGAATATCCGGAGGTCTTATTTTCTACAGCTGGAATCCATCCTCATGATGCAAAATCTTTTAATGGTGAGAGTATGAATGAACTCCGTAAACTATTAGCGCTTTCTCATGTGGTTTCAGTAGGAGAATGCGGACTTGATTTTGACCGTGATTTTTCTCCAAGGCCGATACAGGAAAAGTGTTATCAGGCACAACTTGAATTGGCTATAGAAATTAATAAACCACTTTTCCTTCATGAAAGATCTGCTTTTAAAAGATTTAATGAAATTACGGATGGCTATCTTTCCCATCTTCCTAAAGCTGTTGTACATTGTTTTACTGGTACACCAGAAGAAGCAAAAGCCTATTTGGATAAGGGATTTTATCTTGGATTTACAGGAGCGATCAGCGATGAAAGAAGATTTAAACATCTCGAAGAAGTGATCAGATATGTTCCCTTGGATAGAATGATGATTGAAACAGATGCACCTTTCATGTTGCCTAAAAATATTTCAGCACGAAATCAAAATCGTCGTAATGAACCTGCATTTCTGCTTTATATTGCACAGACCATTGCCCATTTGAAGAAAATAAGCATTGCTGAAGTGGCAGAAGAAACAACAGAAGTTACCAGGAAATTTTTCAAATTATAAAAAAGAGCTCTACTGATTAAGTAAAGCTCTTTTTATTTTTGTTAAGCCGTGGATTTGTTTTCAGCTTTTAGATAGCTTTTAATGCTGATTCCAAAGCCAGCTCAATCATTGGCTTCAATGCTGTTTCTCTTTGGTCAGCTGAAATATTTTCATGAGTCGGAATAATATCAGTTACCGTAAGAATGGTCGCTGCATTTTTTCCTAAATGTTTAGCATTGGCAAATAATCCAAAAGCTTCCATTTCCACAGCCGGACAATTATATTTTGTAGCAATTGCGGGAATAGTTAAATCCTTTCTGTAGAAAATATCACTACTGTGAATATTAATAGCCTTGGTTTTCAAAGATAGTTCTTCGGAAGTTGCATTAATGGTATCAAAAATATTTCCCTGGTGCGAAAGAATATCGTCTTCAATTTCCCAGGCAAATTTTGCGTAGGTACTCTCACTTGCAGCATTTTCAACATTAAGTATATCAAATACTTTCAGATCTGTAGTGTAGGCACCACAAGTTCCGATTCTGATAATAGTCTCTACATCATATTCTGTATACAATTCATAAGAATAAATTCCGATGCTTGGGAATCCCATTCCACTTGCTCCTACACTAATTTCTTTCCCTTTATAGAGACCGGTATAATATAAGATTCCTCTTGTTTTACTTACCAGTTTTGCATTTTCCAAAAAGTTTTCGGCAATATATTGTGCACGAAGCGGATCCCCCGGCTGTAATATTACTTTAGCAATTTCTCCTTTTTTTGCACTAATGTGAATACTCATAATATTATTTTGAATGACGGCAAAGATAATAACTTTTACATTGACAATGTCATTGCGAGGAGCAAAGCGACAAAGCAATCTCAATAGAAAAAGGATAGTAAATAGAACAATAATTTGAATAATATAGCTGTTTTCTACATTACAACACAATATTTGTTATTCTGAACAAAGTGAAAGAATTTACACAATCAATTTTTATCGCAGACAAAATCCTTGTGTCTTAAAAACATTCTTTTTTTATTCTTTTGTGTCTTTACGACTGACTTTAGGAGTAAATGTTATTTAATTCATAATCATTTACATAAAAATTTTATTCTCAAAGAAATAATTTTATTTTTGTTAGATGGTCGAAAATACATCTCCATTTTTGGATACGCTCTTTCTCCTTCGTAAAGAGGAGTGTATCACCATTTTTTCAAATATTCAAACCATATCAAAAAAAGAAGAACAGGATGCAGCAGATTATTTTGAATCCGAATTTGAAAAAGAAAGATTGGAGTTTTTATCAGACTACCTGATTTGTGATAAGGAAACAGCCGTTTGGGCAGCAAAAGTGTTTTATCATGCTGCACAACTGTATCTGGTGAGAGAAAATACAGCAAAAGACCTGGATCAGTTAATTCCTGAATTTAGAGGAGAGAAGAACGTATCAGCCTTACTATCTGCTGACCTGTCATTGAGATTTTTACCACAGATAATTACCGCTCTTCAAACTTTAGATCCAAACGATCCTTTAATTGGGCGACTGGAGAATATTCTTTCGCAGTTTCATTATTCGGGTGTAGAATATGATCTTGATCTTGGAAAAATCAATTGGGAAGAGGAGCTGGAAGATCCAAGCTTCCGGAAATTATATCTCGAAAGAATTGTAGAAAAGAGAGCCTACCGACTGGCTGAAATTCCCTATATTAATCAATTACTGATTGCTGAATTTGGCTTACATAAGGACGAATTGTGGCGAGAATTAAAAATTATTAACGAAGAAGAAAATAAATGATTCCAAATATTACAAAACTTAATACAGTACTCAATTATGTAAAAGATACTTTCGTAGGTAAAAACGATGTAGTTGACCTGCTTGGAATATGTCTTTTGGCAAGAGAAAATGCATTTTTATATGGACCTCCGGGAACTGCAAAATCGGCAATCGTAAGAACATTGTCACAAACTGTGAAAGACGGTAAAAATTTTGAGTATTTATTAACCCGTTTTACCGAACCGAATGAAATTTTCGGACCTTTTGATATCAGAAAATTAAAAGAAGGCGAGCTTCTTACCAATACCGAGGGAATGATGCCGGAAGCATCTATGGTTTTTTTAGATGAAATCTTTAATGCCAATTCCGCGATTTTGAATTCCCTTTTGATGGCGTTGAACGAAAAGATTTTCAAACGTGGAAAGGAAACAAAGCACCTGCCTGCTCTAATGTTTGTAGGTGCAAGTAATGTTTTGCCGGAAGATGAAGCACTGAATGCCTTATTTGACCGTTTTCTGATCAGGATTAATGTAGATTATGTAAATCCTGAGCTTCTTCAGCAAGTACTTTTGGCAGGACGGAAATTGGAAAATATTGTTGAAACAGATATTCCCGGAATTCAGGCTGATGAAATAAGGGAGCTTCAGAACCTATGTAAAACAGTAGATCTGAAACCTATTTATGAAGTGTATTTAAATACTATTATTAATCTTCGGAATACAGGAATTGCTATTTCTGACCGTAGGGCGGTAAAACTTCAGAATCTTATTGCTGCAAGTGCGTTGATCTGCGGAAGAAATGAAGCTATTCTTTCTGATCTTTGGGTACTGAAGCACATCTGGGATACGGAAGAACAGATTGAAATCCTGGAAGGGATCATCAACAGAACAATAGAAAAAGATGAAAATCCGCAAACCCATCCTCAGGCGTTACACAATAAAACCCCGAATCCAGAGGAAGTAATGAAAGATGTAAAAATTCTTACTGAAAAATGGAATAGCGGAGAAGTTACTTTTGAAGAGCAGAACGTGATCAAAGATAAATTAAGATACCTGCAGACACGTTGTGACTGGATCAAAAATCCTGAACAAAAACAATACATTCAACAGGAAATAGAAAGTTTATGGCAGAAGATCCTTCAAAGCGTATAAAAGACTTTTGGGCAGAACTGCCTCGTGGTGATGAAGATTTTTTAGGGTCTGTCAGAGACTGGAAAAATGTTCAGATTGCTTTAGAGGATGAGGTTATTTGGCTGAAAGGTTTTACAGAAGAACAGGTTGTTTCTCCTGAGATTCAGCAATTGCCCAATTTCCTTTTGTATGAGTTGAGAGATGGTTTGCTATTCAGAATGAATGCTTTAGTACCTGCTAAGAAAATGAGAACTGCACTATTATGGTCTCCAATTGATAAAGCTTTACGTCTGGTTTTACCACCATCCAATCAGAATTTTTTTGGAATTAGTGAAAAAGTTGAGGTGAAGCTAAAATCGAGTGCCGAAGAACAACCCGCAACAGCTTTGTTATGTTCAATGTCAGAAATTAAAGGAATGGTTACTGCATTACCTAATTTTAAGCTTAAAAAAAATGAATGGATCATTATTGAAGATAAAGCATTATTTCTGGGAACGCCATTATTAAGTTTTCCGGGAAAGACCTATTGGGAAAAAAATGGACATCTTTTGCCAACAGGTTTTGATTTTAAATTTAAAAATTTGAGTTTATTGTTACAGAGAAAATATAATGAACTTCAGGATCAATGGCTTTTATGGCAGGAAGATGGAAGTTATCTATCTATTAATAAAAAAGACTTCCGGAGATTATCTGCAAGCTCATACCGTCTTACTGAAAAAGCGAAAGAATGGATCTAAATGTATATTTCCAATCCTATGAAGGATATTTTTGGGAATGGATGACAGATGAAGATGTACGTGATGACACAGGATATCATGAGAATAATCTTGTTTCGATTCCAAATGTTGGAGCCATTGCATACAGACCTTATATTATTGAAGTTTTAAAAGAATTGCAACCGCAAGGAATTCCTCCTTTTGGAGCTTTGCTATTGGTATTGTATGCTACACAGGAAGGATATGTTAATTTTGACGGTATTTCTTATTACCTAAAAAAGCTGGAAGAGGAGGCAAAAACAGATCTGGAAATTGCTTCGATCATGAATTTCCTGGAAAATTTAAATCGATTGGGAGTGTCTTTTAAAAAAGGGCAAAATAAGATATTGCTGCTACAGACACTGTTTAATAATTGTCACAACAGGCTATCAGCCGTTTCCAGTGAGTTCCTCTTAAAAAAGTTTGCAAAAAGTCCTTATACTCTTTCAAAAAGTGCCGAAAAAATAGCGGTAACACCATTATTTATACTAAAAGATACCCGGATTTTAGTCTGGCTCAATGAAAAATTTCCGACTTCAGAATCTATTATCGGTGCCATGAAAGGCTTTATTGATGAGCCTGAATTGGAAGATGAAATTGTAGAGGAAGAAACAACAGTAGAATCTAATAAAGATTTTATTCAGGAATTAATAGAGGATCCCAAAACATTTCAGGTAGGAAGTTTAATTAAAAGGATCTGGAGTGGACTCAAAATTCCCATGCGTCATCTTTCTCCGGGGGAGCAGCCAATTGGGGGGATATCCGATATGACGAATAAAGGAGAACTCCACAGAATGCTTTTATCAGAATTTGCCAATGAGGATGAGATTTTCATGAGCAGGGTAGCTAATAGCGAGACCCTTTATATTCAAAGGGAAATACCTCCTGAAGAAAATGTTTTCGAGAGAATTATTTTAATAGATACTTCTTTGAAAAACTGGGGAACCCCAAAAGTTTTAGCTTATGCATCTGCGATTGCTGTGATCAAGCATCCAAAAGCCAATTCACAATGCAAAGTTTTCACAGTCGGACAGACTAATATTCCTATTTCTCTGGATAAAGTGGAGAATGTAATAGATCACTTAAACCAGGTAAGTCCGGTTTTGGAAGTTTCCCAGGCATTAGATAAATTTTTTCAGGAAGAACATACAGAAAAGGATATTGAAGTATTTTTTATCACCAACCAGGAAAACCTCAGTAATGAAAACTTACAAAAGGTAATTCATGAAAACAGGGATCGATTGAAATTTTTGGTAACAACCTCTGCTGATGGCGAATTGAATTTTTTTAAACACCATAAGGGTGCCCGTAAGCATATTCAAAAAATTATACTTCCGTTACAGGAATTATGGGCTAATCCACCACAAAGAAAACAAAAAGGGGATAGTCATTTATCAAGTGGCAAGAAAACGGATGTTCCAAAAAATTATCCTATTCTGTTTCCAACTCCAGTCAATAAAATAGCTACCTTTTTATATGAAGGGGAATTTTTTATTTTAAGTAATAAGAAACAATTGCTAAGAACCTATTTGTCCGATAATTATTATAATAAAGATTATTATGACCGTTATAGAATACATAGAGGATGTGAGGTTTTAATTGAAGATATCTCTGTTAAGCCCAGGGGACAGTTTGCTTTGGCGAAAAATAAACAGCAGCATTTTATTTTATGTCAATATCAGGCTGATAAAAAGTTGATTTCTAAACTTAATCTTGTTACAAAAGAATATTCAGAGCTAAATCTCACTGGGAAAAATATTCCCGATGATTATAAATTGGTTTATTTCAATAAAAGTTTTTACCTCTACAATGCAGAATCTATCTGGATCTATCATATCAATATCGATGGAAACATCTCTTTTGAATCAGTAAAAAATGACAAAGAGATCGCTAAGAATGATTCAAAAGTAGAAGTAGAGATCAGGAAATTATCGAATAGTGGAATAAAAATTTTAAACAACTTTAATAATATTGGGATTAATGCGGAAGATAGCCTTGTGATTTCAAACAACCGACTGACTAAAGTATATGATAACTCACTGACTTTATTTAAAAATAATCACGAGATAAAGATTGCAGCCAATCAATATAAAAATAAATTTACTTTTTCAGATGGAAGTGAGGTTATAACTGATACCCGTGGAATATTAACATTTAAAAGCAGTAATAAAAATATTCCGGTATTTTATATCCCCTCCACAGAGCATGGCTTCCTATCTCTAGCAACAAATACAGAATTTGGCGGAGCAGAATACTATCTGCCAGAAACTACTTTGCTTAAAATGAAAACGATAGAAGATATGTGTTCTGATTATCTGGAACCTTTTATTAATCAAATTTTGGAATATGGAGCTTAGAATAAAACCTTTTCCAAAAAATAACTATCCCAAGAAAGGAGTTCTGATTAAAGGTTCTTCACCATTGGTATGGTTTGAAGAAATGGATAAGTTGAAGATAGATCTTAATCTGGTAAAGACTTTTGCTATTCCTTCTAATGAACCTAATATTCTATACGGATGTTTCATTATTTTTACGGATCATGCTCCACTGGAAATTGGAAAGAATTCTTACTTTCAATGTATCGACGAGATTCTTTTTATTCCTGAGAATACCACTTTTTATCCCAAGATCAATCCCGAAGACTGGCATAATATAGATTCTAGATTTCTGGTAATGCATCCTGAATTTGGTTTGGTTAAATTATCAGAGGAGATCGACTGGATCTTAGTGCTTGAAGAACCGGAAAAGGCTAAACTTTCTATCAGGAAACCTTCAAACGGAGTCTATATTCCGCAGGAAATTAAAAGCTATACCGTAGAGATCGATGATGAAAAAATGATGGAATCACTCCAAAAATCACAGACTGAAGAAGAGTGGATGAAAAATCTTCCTTTTGATATGAAGAAAGTGATGGCGGGAAATAAAAGAGAAATTGAAAAATATTTAAAGTACATCGAAAAATACCCTGACCGTGCGATAGATCTTGGAGTTCCTTTGGATATTCTGGGAACTTCCAGAGGTGATGGTTTTGGAAAATTTAAATTCGATAATGGTTGGTTGAGCAGGTTGTTGGGTGGCGGTCGTGGAAATGGTAAACCCAGGGATTACCGATGGGTATTGCTTGCATTGTGGATTGTAATTATCGTTGGAAGGATTATTATCGGTTTTAGTAAAGATACACCTGAGACTGAAACCCCTGTTTCTTCAGGAAATGTAATTTCTAAAGATGCTTTAAAAAATCAGGATCCCGGTAAATTAGCTTTTGAATCCGGTCTTACTGAGATTGATATGAAAATTGATTCTCTATACAACGATGAGAGAAGAGATCTAATGAAAGAATATGCAACGGCAGCTTCTAAAGGCCCAAACGCAAAAGAGGTTGCAGAGGTTGAAAAGAAAGTCGAGAAATACAGAACGAAAGAAAATAAAACAAGAGACTTTCTTAAGAAAATATACAATAAGAAAATAGCTCAGCATATTGAAAGCAAGTCCAAAGATTATCAGCGGAAGATCTCCGATTCCATTAAAAAGGTAAATCCAAATAAGCCAGTCAACCAAGGGGTTGTAAAAAGTGTCTGGAGGAAAAAACAGGTTTTAATGGAGGACTCTCTGGGACGTCTTTACGGAACACTTGGAAATATTGAACCTCATTTTTCATCTGATCAAAATGCCAATACAAAGAAAACCTCAGGTTCAGGAGATTCTTCGGCCAAAAAGATTTCATTCTCTGAAATTGTCTGGTTAGTAATTCTAATTATAGGAAGTGTAGGCCTTTATTCCTATTTCTTCAGGAAAAAATCCTTAAACATTGGCGGTAATAATGTTCCGGGAGGAATCAAAATATTTTTAGTCATTGTCTTGGTTGGCATGTTGATCTATCTTTTCTATCCGCTGATTGAGATGTATGGCTACAACTGGTTCGTATGGCTTCTGGTTATTTGTGTAATCTTACTGATCTATCGTTTGTTCAGTGAAGATAAAACCATTTTAAAATCCGACGAAGATGAATAAGCAGAAGTTTATAGACAAATTTATCAGAGCATTTTTTATTCTGATATTTCTTAAAATATTAGGTCTTATTGCTCAGCTTTTTCATCAAAGCTTTTGGAGTGTTTTAGGAACTTTAGGTATTTTTATTATCGTTGCTGTAATTATCCTTTTGGTCATGGTTAGTTTGAAGGATAAAGAAAGAGGGGATAAAGGCCTGGGGAAAAGAGGGGGTTCAGGTGGAAGCTTTTATCTTGAAAATTCACTTTTTGACAGAATCCGAAGTAAATATGAAGAACTTGCTGAAAAATACGTTAGTGAAGGAGATTATAAAAAAGCAGCAAAAGTATATATGAATCTCTTACAGGATAATTACAGGGCAGCCAAAACATTGGAAAACGGGGGATTATATAATGAAGCGGCAGTTATTTATCTTAAAAAATTAAATAATAAATCTGATGCTGCAATCTGCTATGAAAAAGCAAAACAATACAGAAAAGCGATTGATCTTTATAAAGAATTGGAGCAGAAAGAAAAAGTAGGCGATCTTTATAAAGAGATGAATGATGTGAAAAATGCTCATATCTATTATCAAATGGTGGCGGATGATTTTGTTGGAAACAATCAGATGGTAAAAGCGTCATTGATCTATCGCAAAAAAATGGAATCGCCAGATGAAGCCCAGAAAGTTTTGTTAAAAGGCTGGGAAGAAAATAAAGATGCATTCAACTGTCTGAATAATTATTTTGCTAATATTTTTGATGTTAAACAATTGGAAAATCAAATTCAGGTTTTATATAAAGATACTCCCACAGATAAAAAGATCATGTACCTGGAAGCGATGAAGTATGAATTTAAAAAAGATCCAAAACTACAGTCTGTAGCGAGAAATATTGCGTACCAGATTATTTCGGAAAAAGTGGAAACACATTCTGAAATTGTAAATGAATTAAAACATTTCAATCCTGATGATCAGGTTATTTTAAAAGATATTTCGAGGTATAAAACGGGTAGGAATAAGATGTTTAGGAATTAATATTATTAAAAGATTGAATGATTTAAGAATTGAAAGATTTGTAAATGTTTCAATATTGTTTACTTGGTCAATTTTTGTGCGTTTGCAAGGGTGACTGAGGCTCTCGAAGCCACCATCAAGAAGGACTCAAACCCTCGAACTCACCATTTTATTAAGAAAAATATTATCTTTGCGACAATAAAATTATGACAAAACAAAGAGCACATATCAGTTTGAATCTATGCGATAGCCCGATACTAAAGGGATCGTTTGGATATGAATGTATGATATGGAATGGGGCAAAATGTGCTGACTTTGGAAATTATTTACTGTAAACTCGTAAAGATTTAATCAAAATACTGCAAAACGCCTCGATTGTCGAGGCGTTTTTTGTGTTTTTAAGGCAGAAATTATTTAGAATGAAAAAAAATAACCAGAAAAGTGAAAATTTTTAATTAACAATGGAATTTTAATATAACAAAATAGAGTGATAAGCAAACCGGTGAGAGACAGTCATTTAGGTAGTTAAGGCATCTGCAATATATTGTGGACAGGAATTCCTGTTTCTTTTATTTTGGTGTAACTTTCTGTTTATCAGTTATTTGTAATTAAAATTTATTTGCGAATTAAAAAAAATCATATTTACTTTGCAACCGAAAATTGAAAGCAACAGGTTTTCAGGATTTCCAAAAATGTTTAAAACAAAAAATATAATGAAACAATTACATTACATATTTAATCAGTATCCGGGACTACAGGCACAAGAGCCGAAGGGATGTGTATGTCTTCTTGATAGTGAATTTATAGATGAAAGGTGCTTATATACGTGGGTCAGCTAATGATCTGATACGTCAAAATATATACAGCACCTCCCGAAAGAGGTGCTTTTTTTATGGTTTCTTTAGCTTATTTGGTAAAGCGTCGGTCTGTGGCACCGGAGAACAGGGTTCGATCCCCGGAGAAACCCAAAATATAATCTCATAGCTCAATTGGTTAGAGCACCGGTCTTTTAAACCGGGGGTTGAAGGTTCAATTCCTTCTGGGGTTACAAAAGGAGAGTAGGCAGATATTGGTTTGTTGCGGCTTACTGCTAATGAGTTCTACAACAGTAGTGAAGGTTCAGTCTCCGCAAAATGGTCTATTGAGGTAATGGCTAACCTGCCCGACTGTCTCTTGGGCACTGCGAGTTCGATTCTCGCATAGACCGCAATGGTTCACGGAAAATTTCAGCTCCGACTGTCTCTCGGAAAAGAAATTGGAAACTGAACCGAAAAACTGGAAAGATAACGGTGGTTGTTTACCCGTCTTGGACGCGGGAGGTCGTAGGTTCGAATCCTATTTTCCAGACAATTTATTAAATGAAAAATTGAATATGAATTTTGAAAGTTTCTGATCAATTATCAATAATCATTGATCAATTACAATGAATATATCTGATGGTTCGCCGAAGTGGAAGAGTCGGGGCGGTCTGCAAAACCGTTGCATTAGCTGAGTGGGTTTGAATCCCATAACCATCTCAAATAACTAAAATGAGATTAGTTCCGGAGAAAAAGTAAAAGTTTGTCGAGCGTAGAAGTTCTTATATCAAACAAAAAAATAAAGACAAGCTTTTTCTGACTCCAAAATAGAGGTTAGGTACGAGAATTTAGAATGCAATCTTGATATCATTCATCTTTTATCAATCATCATTTATAAAAAGGAAGTGCGCCGGAGTTGGAGAGTCGGGGCAGACTGTAACTCTGTTGCTTTAGAGCTAAGTAGGTTCGAATCCTACCACTTCCACAAAAATCAACCGATAATGTAATGGCAGCATGCAGGAACTATACTCTTGTCGCTTAGGTTCGATTCCTAGTCAGTTGATTTTATTAATGCTCCATTCGTCTAACGGTTAGGACGCCTGCCTTTCGAGCAGTTGATAAGGGTTCGATTCCCTTATGGAGTACAAAGTTAACAAGGAAAGAGAAAGGTTTGTCAAGCGCAGAAGATCTTTACAAACACTAACAAGCAAAAGTTTATATAGACAAGCTTTCTCCAACCTTATTATCAATAATAACTGATAAGTGATAAATGATTTATGTATTGCATTTTATCAATTATAATTTGTCATTTATAAAACCTGCGGGAATGGCGGAACTGGCAGACGCATTTGATTTAGAATCAAGGTATTGAGGGTTCGACTCCCTTTTCCCGTACTATGTAAATGTTAATTAATAAAAAGATAAAAGATAATGTAGTGTTCAAAATCAATTATCACTTATCTATGATCATTTATAATCAACATTTGGATCAGTGGTGTACAAGGTGTGCACGTTAGTCTGAAAAACTAGAGGTATAGGTTCAATTCCTGTCTGTTCCACAAAATATGAGTAAACTCAAAACTCATCATTTATAACTCATCGCTCATTACAGTGATTCATAGTGTAATGGTAGCACACAAGACTTTGACTCTTGTTGTTCAGGTTCGAGCCCTGATGAATCAACAAAATCATTTATCAATTAAAACAAGTATGTAGAATTTTAAAAAATGTAAAAAAATGGAAACGCAACAAGAAACATGGCAGAATATGACTGGGAAATTTTTCCATAAACCTATCACACAGTTGGTAGAAGAAGCCATCATTCGTGAACAGGCTAATGGATACCGACTGAAAGTTTGTGTGGGTTCAGACTCTCACGTATATGGAGACGCTATCAGCTACGCCACAGCAGTGGTATTTATTCGCGAAGGAAAAGGAGCGTTTACCTTTATTAGAAAACAAAGGGAAATACAGACCATCAGTATCAAGGAACGAATGCTCAATGAAGTGAACAAATCTGTGGAAATTGCATATGCTATCTGTTCTATTTTGGATACTTACGGGGTGGAAATGGAGGTACACGCAGATATCAATACTGATCCTGAATTTAAATCCAATGTTGCATTAAAAGATGCAATGGGATATATTCTAGGAATGGGATATGTTTTTAAAGCTAAGCCACATGCTTTTGCAAGTTCCAACTGCGCTGATATGATGGTGTAATTGTAATCTCAGATATTCAACTTATGAAAATGACAAAAAAGCTTTTGTTTCTGGATGATATCAGATATCCGATCGAAGCCTATTATTATACAAAACAGGATATTTTCTTAGAGAAAGATTGGGATATAGTTCGGAATTACGAACAGTTTATCAACAGAATTATGGAGAAAGGACTTCCAGAGATGATCTCTTTTGATCATGACCTTGCAGATATCCATTATCTGGAGCAGAATTCTTTAGATTTTACTGAAAAGGCAGGTTATGATTGTGCCAAGTGGCTGATCGAATATTGTATGGATAATGGGCTGGACCTACCGGAGTTTTACAGCCATTCCATGAACCCGGTTGGGAAGGAGAATATTCTTAACCTATTAGAAAATTTTAAAAAAGCTAATAAAAAATCTTAAAGTTTAGTTTCGGTAATTTTTTACCGAAACTTTTTTATATCACGTAAAAAGATTGCGTACTTGTGGTTTTTCTTTGCATAGACTTTTAAAAGTATTTCTTTCCTGGATATTTCTTTTCCAAATCCATCCCACTTATCAATTGAGTAACAAAATGTATATGATATTAGAAAAACTATGTAGTATGAAAAATAAAACAACAAATGAAATATTAATTATCGACCTGGAAGCGACGTGTTGGGAAAACGAAAGGATTCCCATCGGGCAAAAAGTCGATATTATAGAAATAGGAATCTGCTTATTGAACTTAACATCAAAAGAGATTTCTAAAAAGCAAAGTATATATGTAATTCCCGAGAGGTCTGAAATCAATGGATTTTGCACAAAACTAACAGGAATTACGCCACAACTGATAGAAGAAAAAGGAATCTATTTTGAAGAAGCCTGTGAAAAAATCATTGACGAGTACAATCCAGCCTTATTAACCTGGGCTGGCTTTGGAAATTTTGATAAGGAGCAAATCTTTGAACAATGTGATTGGCTTGGAATAGAAATTCCTTTTTCTTACGATTATCTTAATGTGATGGATGAATTTAAAGACCATTTTAGTCTTCCAAGAATGATGGGTCTAAAAAGAGCCCTGGATTATTTGAAAATGGAATTTGAAGGAAATCATCACAGTGGAGCTGGCGATGCTTATAACGCTGCCAAAATTCTGAGAAAGATTTTGGAATAATTATTAACAATAAATATTAAAAAATTGAAAACAACAGACAATATACTAATTATAGACCTTGAAGCCACGTGTTGGGATGACCGACCCCCGAGAGGTCAGGAAAGTGAGATCATCGAAATCGGCGTTTGCATCATGGATGCGAAAACCGGTAAGATCTCAAAGAATGAAGGAATTTTAGTAAAACCCCAATATTCCCAAGTAAGCCCTTTTTGTACGGAACTTACTACAATTACTCAAAAAATGTTGGATGAGGAAGGTATTTTCTTTGACGATGCATTAGATATTCTAAGAGCAGAGTATGATTCTGAGGAGCTGACGTGGGCGAGTTATGGCAATTATGACCTGAACATGCTTCAAAGCCAGGCAAGAAGGTTTAATGTGGATTATCCATTAGGTGATGACCATATCAATGTGAAAACATTATTTGGGGAAGTGCATCCGACTATCAGGAAAAGTGTAGGGATGAGTAGAGCTTTAGGGGAATTGAATTTCAAGCTCGAAGGGACTCATCACAGAGGAGTTGATGATGCCAAAAATATTGCCAAGATTTTGTATTGGTGCCTTCAGAATTATTAAAATTCTCAATGTTTCAGAATGAGCTCTCTTATAAATGGAGCTTTTATTTTTTAGATAGTTTTTATGATACTTCATACACGGAGTTATTTTGAGTTTTACTCTAGTTAATAGTGCAGTATGTGATCATTTGCGTATTCTCTTTAATTAAAAAATAGTCACTTTTTTTTAAAATAATTTCATAACGCAAATAGACTGCGCACTTGTGCAGTTACTTTGCATTATCAAAATGAAACAATATTACAGTTTTGAGAAATAAACTTTAATTAAAATATCAGGGAAGTCTTGTTGTGTGTTTCGGTATAGCGCCATTGTAGAAGAATTTGTTGAGAAACATGATTTCGTTCTGTTCAACTTGACTTGAAGGTTTGAGGAGTTTTCCAAAAAACTTCTACCATGTGCTATGGGTCGGAGGTTCGAATCCTTCTATTTCCATTGGGGAATATAACTCAGTTAGGTTAGAGTAATAGCTTTATGATGTGTGGGTTCGAATCCCACTGCCAACTCGATTGGTAAGGCGGAATGGTTGACGCGCTACACGATCACTGTAGTATCATTTGAATAGACTTAAAATCTATTTTTGATCGAGTTTTGGATGTTCTCTTAAAAAACATTTGCCATGGAAAAGTCTGAGGTTTTTCAGTTGTTTAATCAGCAGTTTGAAAAAGCTTGTAAGAAAAGATATTTTCTGAGAATAAAATTCAGTTGAGGAATAACGACGATTGAATGCATTTTCTAAAAAGGAAGTTTTTGCGTGAGCGATGGTAGTGGATATCCTTTTTTGTTTTACAAAAAAGATAGAAGTGAACGTAGCGACCCAAGCTGTTGTCTTTGCAATGGCAAGGGGCACGCCCAAGATCTGAATGATTGGAAAATAATTTTGAAACGCCTGTTCTTAAACGGATGAAATTTTTCGAAATACTTTGCTTCCGCCATTTTTGGAAGAGAGATCCTCAGTTTTTTCCTTTTGTTAAAAATTAATAACCTTTAAAATATAAATAAGATGATAAAAAATGTACAAATTGAAGCATACCAAGTAGGTTTGGTATTTAAAAACCGAAACCTGATTGAAATCCTGAAAGAAGGTAATCACTGGGTTTTTGGTGGTAAATTTGTGGAAATCTATGAAATGAAGACGTTGTTGAAAGCTAATGACGATTTGATTCTTTTATTGAAAAATGAAGAGTTAAATGCGATGTTGGAAATCGTGGAGGTGAAAGATGGTGAACTTGTATTGGTTTATGAGAACGGAATCTTTAAAGAGGTACTTCATGTTGGTCAATATGTCATTTGGAAGGGTGTGATGAACAGAGAATTTCTAAAAGCTGACTTGACGAAAGTTGATATTACAGAAAAGATTTCCAAAACCATTCTGGAAAATGCAAAATTGAAAAACCTTACCAGAAAATTTGTGGTGACTAATCAGCATAAAGGTTTGTTAATCATCGATGGTAAGCTAACGAAAGTGCTGGATGCAGGAACTTATTATTTTTGGGTGAATGAAATTTCCGTTGAAGTAAAAAGTGTAGATACTCGTATGCAGCAAATGGAAATTGCCGGCCAGGAGCTTTTAACGAAAGATAAAGCGATGCTTCGTATCAATTTTTATGTTCGTTATCAAGTGGAAAATATCGTGAAAGCATTGATGGATAATAAAGAGTATGATAAACAATTGTATATACTGATGCAGTTGGCTCTTCGCGAGTTTGTGGGTGCTTTGACACTAGATGAATTGCTGTTGAAAAAGGATTCTGTAGGAAAAGAAATTCTGGAGAATCTTGGACATAAAGCCAACGATCTTGGATTGAAGGCTACAGATGCTGGAATCCGGGATGTGATCCTAACAGGAGAAATGAAGGAAATCATGAATCAGGTTTTGATTGCAGAGAAAAAAGCTCAGGCCAACAGCATCATGCGTCGTGAAGAAACAGCTTCTACAAGAAGTTTGCTGAACACAGCGAAACTAATGGAGGAAAATGAAGTCTTGTGGAAGTTGAAAGAAATGGAATTTATGGAGAAGATTGCAGATAAGATTGGAGATATTACCGTTTCCGGAAACAGTAATATTGTTTCTCAGCTAAAAGAGATTTTTGCAAAATAAAACTAATAACTATTACTATAGAAATGGGCTTCTGTGAAAACAGAAGCTCATTTCGCATTCATATAATTTAACCAGTCTTCATAAGATATTACACCCAATTCAGGTCGGCCTTCACCATCGAGAATAGAGATGAATTCCAAACTATTTCCATCCGGATCATTAAAATAAATGGCTAAAGCTGGCATCCATGCAAAGACCATCGGCTTATCCATCCCATTTTTCAGAAAGTTGTAAGGTTTTAGGTTTCTTGTTTTTAAATAATCAACCGAATAATTCAGAATATCTTCTTTATCGCTCGAAAAAGCAAAATGCCTGGGTTGTAAATTTTCTTTTTGTTCCCATAGGCCGAGCATAAACTCTTTTCCTTCACCAACCCATAAAAATACAATCGGTCGGGTTTCATCTCTATGTGCTAGTTTTAGTCCTAAAACTTCAGTATAAAATTGAATAGCATTTTCTAAATTACTTACCTGAATATGTGTTTCATATAATCCTTTGATCATAATTGTCGTATTAAATGTTATAAGTAATAACAAAAGTATAAATCAATTCCTCAAAAATGATATTTCACCAATTCCTTTATAAAAAAAGAGTGATAGATATTATAACTTAAAAAATTTAGAATGTCGAATAAAAAAGCCGATAAATATTTATTTACCGGCTTATACTTTAATTGAGTTCTTCTTCAAAATTCTTTTTCCACTTCGCAATAGTGGTTCTGCTGATCTTATACTTCTTTGACATATAACTTGTAGAAAAACCATGCTTTCTCTGATATTGCAATAGCTTCAGCATTGTTTTCTTATCGTATGTTTTTAGTTTCTGGTTGTTTTTTGCACTTTCTTTTGATTGTTCAAAAAGCCTTTCATTAAGTTTTAGAACATCATCTGAAGTATTAAGTCTTTTGAGTAATTCTTTAATTTTCGGTTCTTCTAATTTATCAGGATGTTCAAGTCTGAGCATGTCATGATAAATTTTGCTGTAATTTGGTCGCATTATATCTTATTTATTTGGGGTGTCTATTTTCTGGAGCCAACGATGAAGCGTACTTTTTGGAATGGAATATTCTTTTATTACGTCATTCAAGCTCATCTCTCCGGACTGAATTCTTTTGATAATAAATTCTTTGATTTCCTGAGTGTAGATATTCTTTCTGAAATAAGGTATTTTTTCGGATTTTTCGGTGTTCTTATTTACTGCTGCTGGTGGAGCGTATAGAATAAGGTGAGAACTATACAGTCTGAAAAAGTCATACTCTAATAATTTACTGCATCTTAACAGAACTTCTGTGTCGATCGATCTGCTATTTAGCATGTTTTCAACAAACTCTTCATCTTTGTTTAGGAAGTTACAAATCCTTTCTATTGTAATTCCTTTGTCTTCAACTCGCTCTTTTATGAATTGTCCTATATGTATTTCTTTGTATAACATTTATAAGATAAATATTTATATTAATAATATGTGTAAGTAAATAGTGTGTTACAATTTTTATTGGTATTCTGAAATAGATAATGATAATAGAATATGATATGAAATATGTAATCAGATGCTGTTGAGCTATAATGATGGTAAAATGCAAAATTTGTAAAATCTTTTACATTACTATTTGCTGGCTTTTGAGTATTTAAAGAATTAATTGAGTATCCTTCCAACTTCCATCGATGCTTTTAGCGATTATTTATTTTTCATTTCGTCTAATAAAATACTATAAATATCAGATTTTACGACTGTAGTAGTAATAATACATTATCTAAAGCGCTTTCATGTAATTTCTCTTTATTTTGTTCTACTGATAGATTACTTTTTTATATTAAAGTTAAATTAGTAAAATCTTATTTTAATTTAAAGATATATAAGAAATAATCAACTTATTGGTTCCCAAATATAGAGAAAATAGAAATTGAAGCAAAAGATATAGTAATAAATAATGTTAAAAAATGGTTTTAACGAAAAAATTAGGGTGTTAAATTTTTATATTTTTAACAATATAAATTTATATATGAATTATTACGAATAATGCTTATTCGTTTATGCTATTTTGAAAATTCGATTATTGTATATAATGTTTCAAGTATTTACCTTTGTCCACAGTTATGAGTACATATATAAAGATCTTCGATTTTTCTAAAAAGGTAAACTATAAAAATGAATTACTTGCAGGGTTTACAGTTGCAATGACTATGATTCCTGAATCTCTTTCATTTGCTATTTTAGCGGGACTTTCTCCGTTAACGGGTTTGTATGCAGCCTTTTTAATGGGGTTGATAACGGCTGTTTTCGGTGGTAGACCAGGAATGGTTTCTGGTGGAGCGGGTGCTACTGTTGTTGTCTTGATCGCATTAGCTAAATCTCATGGTGTTGAATATCTGTTTGCTACTGTTATACTGGCCGGGGTTTTTCAAATGCTTGTGGGTATCTTTAAATTAGGAAAGTTCGTTCGGTTGATCCCACAGCCTGTCATGTATGGTTTTTTGAATGGTTTGGCTGTTATTATTTTTATGGCTCAAGTCGAGCAATTTAAATTTGTGGACAGCAATGGTGTCGTTCAGTGGCTACAGGGGACTTCTTTATATATTATGGCAGGGCTTACCATTTTTACCATAGCTATTGTTTATTTTTTACCAAAAATCACTAAAGTTGTTCCAGCTTCATTAGTCGCTATTTTAATGGTCTTCGGAATTGTTTTAGGGTTTAATATTAACACAAAAACAGTTGCCGATATTGCTCATATTAGCGGAAGCCTTCCTTCTTTTCATATTCCCCATATCCCATTTTCCCTGGAAACACTGAATGTTATTTTCCCATATGCTTTGATCATGGCAGGCGTTGGCCTTATAGAATCTCTCCTCACATTGTCTATGGTGGATGAAATTACCAATTCTAAAGGAAATGCCAATCGTGAATCTGTGGCTCAGGGAATAGCAAATATTACCAACGGCTTCTTTGGCGGGATGGGTGGCTGTGCAATGGTGGCACAGACCTTAGTCAATCTTAATGCCGGATCAAGGGCGAGGCTATCGGGGATCATTGCATCCCTTACTATTTTAATTATTATCTTATTTGGAGCTCCATTTATTGAAAAGATACCAATGGCAGCATTGGTTGGGGTAATGATGATGGTGGCGATAAGTACTTTCCAATGGGTTTCTATAAGGATTGTCAATAAAATGCCAAAGTCCGATATATTTGTTGGGGTAGTAGTTGCTTTAATAACAATTGTATTGCATAATCTGGCTCTTGCAGTTTTAGTAGGGGTTGTAATTGCTGCTCTCGTGTTTGCTTGGGATAATGCAAAAAGAATCAGAGCTAGAAAATATATTGACGAAGATGGAGCAAAGCACTATGAAATATTTGGACCCTTATTTTTTGGTTCTGTAACGGCCTTCACAGATAAATTTGATCCTGCTGGTGATCCTAATGATGTAATTGTTGATTTTAAAGAAAGCAGAATTGTTGATATGAGCGCCATTGATGCTCTGGATAAATTATCGAAACGTTACCATGATCTTAATAAAACACTGCATCTGCGTCATTTAAGTGAGGATTGTAGAAAGGTATTGAAACATGCAGAAGCAGTCATTGATGTTAATATTGAGGATGATCCTACTTATAAAGTGATGCCTGAAAGATAAAAATAACCAAACAAGGACTGTGAAATATTTACAGTCCTTGTCTTTTTAGGTTATCAATAGGTTAACGATGAACATATTGTACTAATATATATGGACAGTATTTCATGTCAATTCAATTTTTTGTGGTTTAGTTTTCTCAATTTTTTCTTAATTATTAGTGTTAAATCTTAAAAAGTTATAAAAAAACAGACATTAATTTTAAAAAAATTATCTTTGGAAGGAATTGAATAATTCAGCTTAAAACTAACGACAAAAACATGAAATTATATAAGCAATCTTTTTCAAGAGGAGCTTAATGTAAATTATAATTGGTACCATTTTGAAAGCAGATATCGACATCCATAACCACTATCATTTTTCTTTTGATCTGTGGCTCACTTTAATAAAATCTCATCCCGAATTTAAAGCAAAAAGAGTTGAGCTGTTCTCCTCATTTTTCAATATCAACAGACCCATAGAAGAGGTTGCAAAAACTGTAAAATACTATGATGATTTATGCAATACCATCAATGAGGTTATAGGTGGGAATGTGGATACTTTTGAAATCTATTTGCTGATTTTAAATGCTTTAAATGTTGATATAAAAGAATTAAACAGGGATGATTTAAATAGATTTTACACTGAAAGTGAAGAATTATTTCTCGAATATAAACCAGTTATTATCTTCGAAAATGTACATCAATTTTTTAACGAAATTAAAAGTCAGGGAAAGACCATTAATATATTAAGTAATACGGGATTTATTAAAGGAAAAACACTCCGGAAATTTTTGATTGAAGAGAACCTTGATGAATTTATCGATTTCCATATTTATTCCGATGAAATTAATTGTTCAAAACCTAATCCGATCGTTTTTCAGGAAGTGAAAAATAAAATTAAAAATCAAGATTTAGAACTGCATCAGATTCTACACATAGGTGATAATCTGATCGCTGATTTTAATGGAGCAAAAAATTTTGGTTTCAATGCACACTTACTTAAATACTCAATATAACATGAACAAGAGGTACAGTTTACACCATATCCATTCTGCAAAAGAGTTTACTTTTTCCCCTGCAGAATACAGTTATTTTAAGTATGGAGATAAATCTTATGCCGAAAAGTTTGCTAAGGAACTATTCGATGGGTTTATTTCTCATAACGAAGGACTTTTCAATGTCGATAAAGAGATTGTGATTTTACCAAGTCCTTATATGGCAATTCCTACAGCTTCTAATTTTTTGTGCTTCTACTTTAAAAAGTGCTTGGATTTTTATCTGTTTCAGAGAGGAAAGAAATCAAGTATTCTCTCAAAGATAAACCGTAATCATACCTATACCACAGATTATGGAAATCTTAGTTTTGAAGATCGTAAAAATTTGATTGCCAATGATACTTATTATATCGATAAGGATTTTTTACGCGGAAAACTTTGTATTTTTATAGATGATATAAAAATTACAGGAAGTCACGAACATACAGTGAACAAAATATTAGATGAATATGCTGTACAGGCGGATTTTATATTCTTATATTATGCTGAGTTGATGAATTTTGATATTGATCCGACTATCGAAAATTACTTCAATTACTACGCTGTAAAAAATGTAGAGCACATTGTAGAGGTCATGATAAAGCCCAGTTTTCAGTTCAATACAAGAATTGTAAAATATATTTTAGGGTTAGAATCAAGTAATTTTGAATATCTTACGTCTAAAGTAAAAAAGGAACATATGGATGATCTGCTGGAATTAGCTATCAGCAACAATTATCATTTAATAAAAGAATACGAAAATAACATAAACACTTTAACACAAACCGAATTATATTATGGCTATTAACTTACAGAAAGGACAAAGAGAAAATATAAATGCACCTAAATTCACAGTAGGTTTAGGATGGGATATCAATAATACATCTACGGGAGGTGCTTTCGATTTAGATGCTTCTTTATTTTTATTGGGAGAAAACAAAAAATTAGTTTCAGATAATCACTTCATTTTTTATAACAATCTTGAGTCTCCGGATAAAGCAGTTATTCACACAGGTGATAATTTAACAGGAGATGGAGCAGGAGATGATGAGCAAATCAAGATTGATTTAACTAAAATTGATGATGCTGTAAAAGAAATTACAGTAGTTGTTACGATACATGAAGCAGAATCCAGAAAACAAAACTTCGGACAGGTAAGAAATTCTTTCATTAGAATTTTCAATACAGATACGAATGAAGAAATCTTAAAATATGAATTAGATGAAGATTTCTCTATCGAAACAGCTGTTGAATTCGGAAGAATATACAACAGAAATGGAGAGTGGAAATTTGAAGCTGTAGGAAGTGGACAAAGAGATGGTCTTGAAAAATTTGTATCAATCTATCAATAATCTATTATGGATAACCAATCAAATCAATCCAATGACCCAATTCAGCCGATTGAACCTCTTAAAACCTTTGAGCCCAATCAGCAGAGTCAACCAGCTCAGGGAGTACCTCCGGTTCTAGTTGATAGAGACGGAAATGTAAATCTAACCCAGATACAAGGTGCAGATCTTCAGAAATATGAAACTGCAGCTAATGCTATAGATGAGACCAATCCTGGTTCTATCGTGAATTTTGGTTCTGAACTTCAAAAAACTTTAGCTAATCAAAGTGATAGTTTTTTAAATAATGTAAGAAGATCAAATTCTGGCGAAGTAGGAGAGCTGATCAATAATTTATTGGTCGAACTTAATTATGTGGATGTTGATGAAATCAACGGTGGCAATAAAGTGAAAGGCTTTTTCAGTCGTTTGCCATTCATGAAAAAGATGATCACCCAGGTAGAAAACTTATTTGCGAAGTATGATAAGATCGTTAATAATATCGACCAGATCTCGTATAAAGTAAATGCTGGAATCATTACTTCTACAAAAGATAATGCTGTATTACAGACTATTTTTGACAGTAACGTAAATTCTATCAAGCAAATTGAAGATCTTGTGATTGCTGGGAATTTAAGAATGGAAAGAGCATCGGGAGAACTTGCAGAAATGGAGGCTAATGTTCAGAATTATGCCGATTATCAAATTGCTGATAAAAGAGATTTTATCAACAGATTAGACAGAAGATTAGCTGATCTTAAAGTAGTACGTTTGATCATGATGCAGTCTCTTCCACAGATCAGACTGGTTCAAAACAATAACGTTTCTATTGCTGAGAAAGCACAGACTATCCTTACAACGACTTTGCCAGTATGGAAAAACCAACTTTCCTTAGCTGTTGCAATGCACAGACAACAGCAGAATATTGAAATTCAGCAGAAAGTATCTTCTACGACAGAAGAGATACTTAGAAAAAATGCAGAGCGCCTGGGTCAGAATTCAAGAAATGTTGCTAAAGCTAATGAGCAGACCATTGTTTCTGCTGAAACACTGAAAGAAACAACAGCAATGTTGATCAATACATTGAATGAAGTGAAGCAGATCCAAAAACAAGGTACCGAAAACAGAAGAAAACTGGATCAGGATCTACAGACATTAGAAAGCGAATTGAAAGCAAATATTAGAGGTTAATAATACGATATACCGGTGGATGATGAAGCAGTAATCATAATGTCTCAAAGTAAAAGAAGATTAACAAAGCTTAAGCTTCTTTCTAACTTCTTTGAAAATGTTGATATAATATCGATTTACATTAAAACAGATATTATACATAACTTATTCAATGAAAATAAAGCATTAGATTATAGTAAACTGGAGCTTTTTCATCTGCAGTATACCGACAGTCTGATAGAATTGCTGACCAAAATTAAAAAGAAAAAGGAAAACAATTTATTGGCTGTTATTAACGAGATCAATATCAATAACCAATATATTTCAGCTTTTGAGGAAAAGAAAGTTGATAGTTTTGAAATAGACAGGAAGATGTACAGTGGTATATTTTCCAAGCATCTGAAGAATTTGTATAAAGATCTTACAGAAGACAAATTTACCCTGAACTGGAATGATGTTTTATATTTTCAAAAAAAATATGGAGCAGAATTTTATAGAACGGAAGCAGATGAATCGAAACTTAAGTTTCATCAGGTTCCTTCTTATCAGTATCAGGATTATTCGATAGAAAGAAAGCTATTGGGTAAGCTTAATATACAGAATTTTAAAGTTCGCTTTATGTGTGGATATCGCATCGATAGGAACGAATATGAGTTGTTTAAGATCTTTCAATCCGATGAACATTTTATTTTCAATGTTGAAGAGAAAAGACTTTATCTGATCGATGATGAACTTGCATATTTAAATACTTCTGAAAACGAATCCAATCAGATTTTGATTATCAATCAGCTGAAAAATAAAAATGAAGAATTGGAAGAATCCATAGACGAAAGGAAACGAACGTTGCCGGATGATGTGGAATCCGTTTTAAAAGACTATCTGCGAAACCTGGAAAGTGTTGATATTATGAGCAAAATATTTGATGTTAACGAAGAAACCAATATTCTTAGGGCAATGCTCAATTTGAATTTGAATAATTAAAGAAGGTAAATAGGTGAAAAATAAATTCATCTTTTAACCAAACAATAAAAAATAACTAAACATAAAAAGATGGCTATTAACTTACAAAAAGGTCAAAGAATTAACCTTACTAAAGAAAACGGAACGGCTCTTACGCAAGCTTGTGTTGGTATCAACTGGGGTGCAATAGAGAAAAAAAGTTTTTTTGGCGGAAGTAAAAAAGAAGCAGTAGACTTAGATGGGAGCTGTATCTTATACGACTCAAACAAAAATGCTACTGAAGTGATCTACTTCGGAAATTTAAAATCTAAAAACGGATCCGTAAAACACAGTGGGGATGATCTTACAGGAGATGTAGATGGGGATGATGGTCTTGATAATGAGGTAATCACTGTAGATTTCAGTCAGTTGGATGCAAGTGTTGAACATGTTGCTATGGTATTAAATAGCTACAGAGGACAGGATTTCGGAACTATTCCTTTTGCTTCAATCCGTATTTATGAAGGAACACCTACCAATGTAAGAGAGGTTTTTGCTAAATATGATATTGCTAATGATGCATCATTTAGTGGACACGTTGCCATGGTAATGGGAGTTTTCTATAAGAGAAACGGAGAATGGAAATTCAATGCGATTGGAGATCCTACTGCGGATAAAAAATTGGAGCAAACGATTCAGACAGTACAGCAGAAATATCTGTAAAATAGAAATTGTTTTAGAAGTAATTGATATTCGGTACAAGTCGGGTTTTTATTTTTATAAATAAATTACTCGAAAGATTGCTATTGAAATTAATTGTATCTATGCATTCAGAAAAAAAACAGCAATAATTGTACTTTGTACAGCTATTGCTTTTATCGTATAATAACACATAATAAAAGTGGAAAAACATCAAAGTATTTTAGAACTGCATCCAGGTTTGGTGTGGGGATTCGCGATAACAGTTGTTGTCATGTTACTTCTGGATTTAGGAGTTTTCAATAAAAAAAGTCACGAGGTTTCATCTAAAGAAGCTACGATCTGGTCAGTCGTATGGATTTCATTATCCATGATTTTTTCAGGAGTAGTATATTGGGTTTTCAACCAATCCGATGGCCATGCTCTAGCCGTAGAAAAGTTTACACAATATCAGGCAGCATATTGGATTGAAAAAGCTCTTTCTGTAGATAATTTATTTGTATTTATTCTTGTTTTCGGATTCTTTAAAGTTCCAAAATATTTACATCACAAAGTTTTATTCTGGGGGATTATCGGAGCATTACTGTTCAGGGCTATATTTATTTTTGCAGGAGTTGGTCTTATCAACTTAACGTATTTGCCTGAAATGAATATTTTCGGTGAGGCTGTTAAAATTAATATTGTTATGATGCTGTTCGGTTTATTCCTTGTTTATGCAGGTATTAAATCATGGGGTGACGGAGATGACGATGATGATGAAGACTATAGCAATACAGCAGGAGCAAGATTAATTAAAAGCTTTTGGAAAGTTTCAGATAATTATGATGGTGATAAATTCTTCACAATCCAGAATGGAATAAAAATGGCAACGCCCCTTTTAGTGGTGGTAGGAGTTATCGAATTTACCGATGTTCTTTTTGCGGTAGACTCAATCCCTGCGATTTTTGCCATTTCAGATGATCCTTTCATTCTTTATACATCAAATATTTTTGCCATTTTAGGACTAAGATCACTTTATTTCCTATTAGCGAATTTTATTCATATGTTCAGCAAATTGCCATATGGTCTGGCGATTATATTATCCTTTATTGGAGTTAAAATGTTAATTGCACCATGGATCCATATTTCTTCTCCTATTTCATTGGGAATAGTAGGTGGAGTATTGGTGATCTCGGTTCTTTTATCAATCATGTTCCCGGAGAAAAAGGAAGATGAAAAAGAGAAATTAGAAGAAAAATAACGATTAAAGCCTTACTGAAAAGTAAGGCTTTTTTATTTTTATCATAGAAAGGATTTCCACTTAGGTTATCCATGCAACAACTTGTTGATCTTACGCCGGGTTTGCACAGAAACCTTATATGTTTCATCCCGGAGTTTCTGTATTTTACCTACAGGCTGAAAGATGGTTTTGCTTTCAAAAGGATTAAAGGATAATAATTCATTTTCGCAGGTACGCTCTAGTATAGAATTTTTTTCGATTTTAACTTCTCCTACTTTGATTAATGGTGAGTTTTTCCATTCCCGGTTCAACTTATTGATCGGCTGATCCTTTAAATCATAGCAGAGCTGAATGAATACATCCGCAGTATAATCATTGGTTGTAAAATAGCTTTCAATAGCCTCACGGGTGTTCATTTTCCTGCCAAAATTCTTTTCCACGGATTTTGGACTGAGCTGTATTTTCATCACATATTCCCCTAATCGGTAGGCTCCAATAGAATGGTAGTCAAATGACAGGAAGAAATGATTCCGCTGCCCAATCAATCTGACTATATTTTTTAAAAATGAAAAGGTAAATAAAGAAGGTGTTGCTTTTACAATCTGAATAAGGAGTGGGAATAAATTATTCCACTTTTTGATGAAGAAATGGTTGATTGAAGTAAATAGTTTCAGAAATGTACTTACAGAGTTTACCGGAAAAAGAGGAAAATTAACCAATGGATAATTCGCTAATACCTCGCCATTGTCATCTTTTATTTTTACTGAAAAGCCATACGCAGGAATATCTTTTTTAGATTGCTTAATTTTCAAGTGAGCATTGGAAAGCCGTATAACCAACTCATATCTTTCTTTATCAAAGAAAGGCTGTAGTTGATCCGGCAGATCACGATTTATTATAAATTCT
This sequence comes from Chryseobacterium sp. ISL-6, assembly GCF_018613715.1. GTDB lineage: Bacteria > Bacteroidota > Bacteroidia > Flavobacteriales > Weeksellaceae > Chryseobacterium > Chryseobacterium paludis. The sequence continues at coordinate 415,624 of NZ_JAGGPT010000005.1, forward strand.
CCTTTTAAAACGGCATACGTTTTTGCGTGCGCATTTCGTGTGGCATAATTTACATCACTTATGATAGATGACTGTTCAACAAAATCGGAAATACTTTTTTTATTGATTTTAAGGAGTTCTTTTTCATCCTCCGTCAGTTCATTGAATTTCTTATTATATAGTATTGGGATTGGCATTAATTTTTAAATTCAATTATAACACCAAGTTTTGGATTGCATGTTAAGATAATGTTATTTTAGTGTTTTATCTCCTTAACATTAGATTTTCAGTGTTTTTCAGAAAGTTTATCTTTGTAAAAAAATTAAATAATGGGAGTAGCAGATATGTTATTTAAACGCAAAAAAGAATTGGCTGAAAAGAACCTTAATGATGGAAAAGCCTTCATGGAGGAAAATGCCAAAAAAGAAGGTGTGGTAACGTTGCCAAGTGGTCTGCAATATGAGATCATAACAGAGGGAAGCGGGGCTCAGCCAAAAGCAAAAGATACCGTAAAATGTCACTATCATGGAACAACGATCAAAGGTGATGTATTTGACAGTTCAGTGAAAAGAGGAACTCCGGCATCTTTTCCTTTGAATCGTGTGATTTCGGGATGGACAGAAGCTTTACAATTAATGCCTGTAGGAAGTAAATGGAGATTATTCCTTCCGCCTAATTTGGCATATGGTGAAGAGCAGATCAGCAAAGAAATAGGTCCAAACAGTACGCTTATTTTTGAAGTTGAATTATTGAGTATAAAATAGGATAACCTTAAATATGAATTAAAATTTACCTGCATGTCAGGTAAATTTTTTTATTTGTCTTAAATTAGTACTTTAGATTGATCATAAGGCGGAATAATTTTCTGCAAATTCAGCAGTTATCATATTTTATCATGAATAAAATAGGAAGCCTTTTTGCGATTGACTCATTGCATAAAAATATACTGGATGAAAAAACTACTTTACCTTTTTGCTTTTTTTAGTTTACTGACTTCGTGTGTTTCTAAGAAAAATCAAGCGATTAAACAAAACATTCTGACATTAAAAGATAGCTACTGCAAAGCTCCATTTCAATATAATTACAGCAAGAAGCTTCCATCATATAATTCTGATTCTGTTTTGGCTGCAAATAAAGAACTGAAAGGAATGTTTTCCGATCAGAGTATTCTTATTTTAAATGCTTTAGATAATCTGGATGAGGTACATGAAATTATGGAACTGAAAAAAGATACCTCATTGAGTTCCCAGGTTAAAGTTCTACAACTTAAAACGAGAATAAATAGTAAAATAACCATTGCTTTAACAGAATTGGATGCTGTGGCTGCGGAATTCGACTGTGAAGGTGAACGTGTAGCTCAGATCGGAAGCTATGTAGACAACCTTAATGCTTCCAGAAATAACAAATTGATTTTATACTCTATTGTTGCAGGAGCAGCAGCATCAATTGCCGGCGGGATTGTAAAAGATGAAGGATGGAGTAGTGCAATAGATATTAGCGGAGGTGCTTTAGGTGCAGGTTTCGGTTTGGCGACACTTAACCCCAAAGGAAAAAAAGTAGAGTTTATCCATCAGAGAAATCTCCTACGGGATGTCTGGCATGAGAAGTTGGAATCACCCAATTTTCCACCTTTTATCTGGTATATGTATACTGAGAAAAAGTTTTCCAATAAAGAATCGCATTCCATTATTCAGAACATGAAGGAAAGATGGCTGCATTATCAGTTTGATGATAACCAGAACGAGGCTGATACATCAGTTATTTTCAGTGATGGTGGTTTTTATCGTGCTGATGATTTACAAAATCGTGCGGCAATGCTTAATCAGATGCAATCTGCAACCAGAACGATCAATCAGAATATCAATTATTTACTGTTGGATCTGGATAAATTAGTACTTTAAGAAAAATTTAACTGTAATAAATTTTGTTACAATTAAAATTTTGTTTTATCTTTGTCATGTAATTATAATGAACAATACAAGATTTGCTACGGCAGTACATATTATGACCTTATTGGCGGAAAGTCCACAGGAATGGTTAACTTCTGAATGGATGGCGGGTAGTATTAATATAAATCCTGTAGTTGTTCGTAAAGAATTAGGTGTTTTAAGAGCTGCTGGTTTAGTGACAAGCAGACAAGGAAAAGAAGGTGGAAGCCAATTGGCAAGAAGTGCCGAATCAATTAATATTTCCGAAATTTACTCAGCGGTAAAAAATACCGAAGTTCTTGGAAAGAAAAATCAAAATCCAAATCCGGCGTGTACCGTTGGCAAAGAGATCAATAATCATTTGAATACATTATTCAGTGAAACAGAAAAATTGGTTATTCAGTTTTTGGGCGATAAATCATTACAGGAGTTCTGTGACCAATTCGCATAAAAATTTTTTAACCATAAATGTAACAAAAGTTATTACAGTTTAATTAAAAATAAATATTATGAAAAAAGTAGCAGTAATCGGTGCGACAGGATTTGTAGGTTCACATGTTGTGAAAGAATTAGCAAACAGAGGTTATGAAGTTGAAGCAATTGTAAGAGATGCTTCTAAAGTTGAACAGAATGACAATGTAAAAGCAAAAAGTATTGATGTGAATAACATTGATGAGCTGGCTCAAGGACTACAGGGAAGTGATGCTGTAATCAGTACTTATAACGCAGGTTGGACAAATCCAAACCTTTATAATGATTTCCTTACAGGTTCTGAGAACATTGAAAAAGCAGTTGAGAAATCAGGTGTTAAAAGATTAATCGTTGTAGGTGGTGCCGGAAGTCTTTACACACCGGATAATGTTCAGATCGTCGATACACCGGATTTCCCGGAAGCGTATAAGCCGGGAGCAACGGCAGCAAGGGATTATTTGAATAAGATCAAAGAAAATAACACCCTTGACTGGACTTTCTTTAGCCCAGCGATTGAAATGAATCAGGCAAATGTAGGAGCCAGAACAGGAAAATACAGAACTTCTTTGGAAACTCCGGTTTTTGATGATAATGGAAGAAGTATTCTCTCAGTAGAAGATGTTGCTGTCGCTTTAGTAGATGAATTAGAGCAAAATAATCATATTCGTGAACGTTTTACAGCGGCTTATTAATTAAAAATACATAATGATGTTAAAAAAGAAATTATTATCACTATTTATTTTGTTAGGTTTTACAGGCTCAATGTTAGCGGGCAATCTTAAGATCAAAGTATATAATCCTGGAACGAAGGCTATTTTCCCAATCACTTCAACAATTATTTATGGAGATAAAGATGCCATATTGATAGATGCTCAATTTCAGAAACAATATGCTGAGCAATTGGTTAAGGAAATAAAAGCAACAGGAAAAAACCTTAAAATTGTTTTCATTTCACATAGCGATCCCGACTTTTACTTTGGATTGGATGTTATTAAAAAAGCCTTTCCTAATGTAAAGATCATTTCAACAGCTCAGACTGCTTATCTGATTTCAGCATCGAAGGATGATAAACTGGCAGTCTGGAATCCTCAATTGAAAAGAGATGCTCCATCAGAGGTTTTCGTGCCAGAAGCTGTGACTTCAATTCCCGATTTAGAAGGGAATAAGATAGAGATCAAACAAAATCCTGATGATCCTGCCCATAGTTTTATTTGGATCCCTTCAATAAAAACAATAGTGGGCGGAATTTCAGTTTCAGTAGATTCTCATATTTGGATGGCTGATACACAAAACAAAGAAGCTATTGATAAATGGATCGGACAAATTGACGCTATGAAGGCTTTACAACCACAGCAAGTTGTTCCATCACATTTTGCAAAATTAAATTTAGCTCCTCAGTCACTGGATTTTGTTAAAGGATATTTGGAGAATTATAAGAAAGCGGTTACTGAGAATAAAACACCAGATACGATCGTAAAATTTATGGTGACTCAATATCCTGATCTTCCGGGAAAAGATGAACTTGAAATGGGAGTGAAGGTATTTTTAGGCGAAATGAACTGGGATTTAAGATCTCCTTATCCAGCCATAGGACGAAAAGTTGAAGTTGATTTCAGTACTGGAAAGTTTGTTCTGGATTATAAAGATAATAAGACCATGTCTTTTACAGGTACGAATGGTGCTTTTAAAGGAGCTGCAGATACTGTTCAATACACTGTTACCGAAGTGGCAAGCAATGTATTTATGGTATATTGGCATGAGCCTAAAACAGGAGATAACGTAACTCACGTTCAGGATTATAATAAAAATGTAGTCTACACTAATATTGCATCAAAAGATGGATCATTCAATCATTTTAAAGGAAAGCTTACTATTCTGAAATAAATTCAAATTGATATAAAATAAAAAAATAACGGCTGTCAGATGACAGCCGTTATTTTTTTATAAATTCATAAACAATTTCGGATTTACCGGCGTATTGTTTTTGTGTACTTCATAATGAAGATGAGGTCCTGTAGAACGTCCGGAGTTTCCGGATTTGGCAATCACCTGACCCACTTTTACCTTATCATTTACTTTAGCGATCAATTCGGATAAATGTCCATATAAGGTTGCTAAACCATTTCCATGAGAAACGATCACGCAGTTTCCATAACCTCCTTTTTGTCCTGAAAAAATAATCGTTCCAGCAGCGGAAGCCCTAACATCAGATCCATACGCAACGGCAATATCCAGTCCTTTATGAAACTGTATCTGGTCAGCTTCAGCTGGAGGGTTATTTCTTTCCATAGGAGCTGTTTTAGATGAGGAGGAGGAAGAGGTTGTTGCAACAGATTTTGTAGAACTGGTTGCTGAAAGAGTAGGAGCACTACTGGTTGTTTTTGGAGTAACCATTACTTTTACTTCTCTTTTATTTCCGTAGCTGTCTGTAAGTTCAATGATTTTTTCAACAGGTTCTGCCTTTACTTCCGGTTTTGGTGCAGCGGCAACAGTTGGTTTAGAATTGGATGCCATGCTTGTTTTTACCGATGCATATACGGTTTTAAAAGGGATAGGATTTTTTCTGATTCCAAAATTGGATGAAATATAACCATCTGTAGGCATTCCTAACGGAACCTGCATTAGTTTTTTTTGTAAATCCATTAAATATTGGCTGTATCGGTTGGCTTGTTTAGCCAGATAGACAGAATTTGAAATACTGTCTTTACTTAAGAACATCAGCTTTTCACTTGGAACATCCTTTGATTTTAGAAATGAATTAAGCTGTGCAACGGTTTGATCTACTAAAGTGAGATCAGTTTTCATTTTTAAGTAATCTACACTATCTTTTTCAGTGTTTATTTTTACAAGGTTCACTTCATATTTTTTATCATCCCTTTCGGAAGATAGTTTAGCTATAAAAATGCCTTGAGCAAAAACTACTAGTAAAAGTCCACCTAAGAGGATATTTACGTTCTTTTTACTGTTTAGAAATTTCTTCATATTTCTTTCACTTAGTATTAAAACGGTATTAAGAGTGCAAATTTAATTAAAAATTGGTTTTGTGAATTATTTTTAATTAAAATTTACTTATTTCAATATTTAACGGCGATTTACCTATTTAATTGTATGAAAGTGTTAATTTTTTCAGAAAATTGGGTTTTATCATGCCTGTGAAAGAGATCCTAATTTTTTGTTTTAATATATTTGCAATTCACATTTCAATTATGGCGAAAAAGAAAACAATTTCAGAATCTTCAAATCCGAAAAAGAATAATAATGAGGTCTCGGTAGGGGTTGTTGGGAGTGGAAGTTTTGCAACTGCGATCGTAAAAATGCTTGTTGAAAACTGTAAAATAGTACATTGGTGTGTACGAAGTGAGTTTGTAAAAGGAGCTATTGAGCTTCGTGGACATAATCCTACCTATTTAACGGCAGTTAATTTCAATCTTAAAAATTTAAAACTGACCACAGATATCAATGAATTGGTTTCTGCATGCGACGTTGTCGTATTAGCAACACCTTCCATTTATCTTTCAGATACACTGGAAAAAATGACCTGTGAGTATAAAGATAAAATTTTCGTTTCTGCGATTAAAGGGATCATTCCTAAAGTGAATGATGTGGTAGCACATTATCTGAGAGATGAGTTTCAGATCGGTTTTAGAAATCAGGCAGTTATTGCGGGACCCTGTCATGCTGAGGAAGTGGCAATGGAAAGACTTTCTTATCTTACAGTTGCCACAGTAGAAGAGGAGGTATCTGAAAAGCTCTTGGGCATTTTCAATTCAGATTTTATTAAAATGCATTCCAGCAAAGATATCTTAGGAAATGAATACAGTGCGATCCTTAAAAATATTTTTGCCATCGGAGCTGGTATTGCAAGTGGATTGGGTTATGGAGATAATTTTACTGCTGTGTTTGTATCAAATGCGATCCGTGAAATGGAAATATTCCTGGAAGCCATCTATGAAGCACCTAGAGATGTAAATGAAAGTGCTTACTTAGGTGATTTACTGGTAACAGCATATTCATTATTCTCAAGAAACAGAAGTTTAGGAAACCTGATCGGAAAAGGATATACCGTAAAATCTGCGATTCAATCAATGAATATGGTTGCAGAAGGATATTACGCAGCTGATTCTATTTATAAAACAGCAAAACAAAAAAAGCTTAAGCTGCCAATCGTAGACACAATCTATGGGATTTTGTATGAAGGGAAAAATGCTGAAAAGCAATTTAAAAAGCTGACTGCAAAATTGAACTAAAACAACTTGAAAGTTATAAACCAAAATATAAACATCAGCAAATTTGCTGATGTTTTTTGTTGGATATTTAGTTAAAATACAACTTTGTTGATCTTTAGTTCAGACATTCAAACAATTTCTGTCTTCATCACATGAAAACATTGTCTGCTTTATATTTGATACTTATTTGCAATGAGTAACAAGTAGCTTCACTTCGAACTTACCATATGATAATATTCCAAGAGATTACATTTCGTAAATTAGGTAAATGAAAAAGATAGGATTTTTATCGTTTGGACATTGGGGAAACCATCCTTCATATGACAACAAAACAGCAGGTGATACTCTGTTACAATCCATAGATTTGGCGGTGGCTGCAGAAGAAATAGGAATTGACGGCGCATACTTTCGGGTGCATCATTTCGCTAATCAGTTAGCTTCGCCGTTTCCTTTGTTGGCGGCTATTGGTGCTAAAACTAAAAAAATTGAAATCGGAACAGGCGTCATTGATATGCGTTATGAAAACCCGTTTTATATGGTAGAAAATGCTGGCGCTGCAGATTTGATTTCCGAAGGTCGGTTACAATTAGGAATTAGTAGAGGTTCACCTGAGCAGGTTATTGATGGTTGGCGATATTTCGGATATGATTTGGAAGAAGGTCAAACTGATACAGATATGGGACGTCTTAAGGGTTTGGAGTTTTTCGATTTGTTAAAAGGAGAAGGTTTCGCGCGGCCCAACCCTAATCCGATGTTTCCTAATCCACCCGGATTATTGCGGATAGAACCCCATTCTGAAGGATTACGTGACCGTATTTGGTGGGGGTCTGCTTCAGATGCTACTGCAGTCTGGGCAGGGGAAGTTGGTATGAATTTGCAAAGTTCCACCTTAAAATTTGATGAAAGTGGAAAACCTTTTCATATTCAGCAAGCTGAACAGATTCGTTTATATAAAGAAGCTTATAAAAAAGCTGGACATACACGGGAACCAAGAGTTTCTGTGAGCCGATCCATTTTCGCCATAGTCAATGATCAGGACAGATACTATTTTGGACAGGAAGCAGATAGAACTGATAAAATAGGTGTTTTAGAAGGAAGTCAACGTGCTATTTTCGGAAGAAGTTATGCTGCTGAACCAGAACAGCTAATTCAGGAATTGGCACAGGATGAAGCTATTCAGGAGGCAGATACTTTGTTGTTGACAATTCCCAATACATTGGGTGTTGATTACAATGTACATGTACTTGAATCCATTTTGAAATATGTTGCTCCTGAACTGGGCTGGCGTTAAAAAAGGGAAAATGGCAGGAAAAATTTGGTATAAAACAAAAATTGCAATTATTGGAGCTGGGCAAGCCGGACTTTCTACCGCATATCATCTCAAAAAAATGGGATTGGAAATCGGTCAGGATTTTATTATTTTAGATGCTGCTCCTTTTGCCGGTGGTGCCTGGCAATCCCGATGGGATTCATTGACCTTGAGTACAGTAAATCGCATTCATGATTTGCCGGGAATGTCTTTCGAAGAAACTATTCAGGGAGATGAAACTGAAGTCCGAGCCAATATTGCCGTACCACATTATTATGATTTGTACGAGAAAAAATTCGGAATACAGGTCTATCGACCGGTGAAAGTTGAGAAAGTGAGCTTGAATGGAGAAAGGTTCTACATTGATACATCGTCTGTTGCATTTTCTGCATTAGGTATCATCAATGCTACAGGAACTTGGGAAAATCCTTATATTCCGGAATATCCGGGTGCTGAGCTTTTTAAGGGTGAACAACTGCATACCCGAAACTTTAAAAATGCCGAATATTTCAAAGGAAAACATGTAATCATTGTTGGTGGCGGTATTTCTGCGATTCAATTGCTTGATCAGATTTCAAGAATAACCACTACTACTTGGGTTACACGAAGACCTCCGGAATTCCGGGAAGGACCGTTTGATGATATGGCAGGGAGTTTGGCGGTTGCGATGGTTGACAAACGAGTGAGAAATGGATTATTACCAATGTCGGTTGTTTCGGTAACAGGATTGCCTGTTACTGATGAAATTAAAGATATGGAAAAAAGAGGTGTTCTTAAACGATTTCCAATGTTTAGTGAAATCACTGAAGAAGGCGTTAAATGGGAAGATGGAAGGCAAGAAAAAGCTGATGTTATTCTTTGGAATACGGGTTTCCGATCGTCACTGTCACATTTGGATGCTATTTTACCTAAGGAAGAGGGCGGTGGTGTCATTATGTCTGGAAGATTGGCAACCGAAGTTGCAAAAGAACCGAGGATTCATTTGGTAGGCTATGGGCCCTCTGCATCCACTATTGGAGCAAACAGAGCTGGAAGTGCTGCGGCAAGAGAATTGGTTACAACTCTGAGGATTATAAAATGATTTACATCTACATATGAAATATCACTTTAATGGTTAAAGCTAATTGATTTAGATTGATACTTTCGATTGCATTTTCTTGTCAAATCTAAAACTTTTTTCAATCTAAAAATTAACATGTTAAAATCGTTAAACACGTTCCTGTTGTTAAAACTTTTCCCGAAATTAGTATTAAATTTAATGTTATGTCACATTTGCTTACAAGCAGAACACCGAAACCAAAATATGATGTTGTACTCATAGGTGGTGGTATCATGAGTGCCACTTTAGCTACATTACTCCACGAATTTGATCCCAATCTTGAGATCGCAATTTTCGAAAGGTTAGGCAGGTTTGCCAAGGAAAGTACCGCAGCCTGGAATAATGCAGGAACCGGACATTCAGCTTTTTGCGAATTGAATTATACCCCAGAAAAAGAAGACGGGACCATTGATATCTCGAAAGCGGAAAGTATCGCGGAACAGTTTGAGATCTCAAAACAGTTTTGGTCATACCTGCTTCAGAAAGGCTACATCCAGGAACCTAAAGATTTTATCAATTCCTGTCCACACATGAGCTTGGTATTTGGTGATAAAGACGCTGAATACCTGAGAAAACGTCACGATGCAATGATCGGTTCTGTTTTATTTTCCGGAATGAAGTTTTCGACAGATCATGAAAAACTGAAAGAATGGATTCCTTTGGTAATGAGCAAAAGGAATGCTTCTGAAGTAATGGCAGCAACAAAAATGGATTTAGGAACCGATGTGAATTTTGGAAGCCTTACCAGAAAAATGGGAAGACATTTATTGGAAGATTCTAATGTTGAGGTATTCTTATACCATGAAGTAAAAGATATCGATCCTAGAGAAAATGGAGAGTGGGAAATGAAAGTGAAAGACAGGATCCACAGTCATAAACAGGAAGTGGTAGCAGATTTTGTTTTTATCGGAGCAGGTGGCTACGCACTTCCATTACTGGATAGTTCGGATATTAAAGAAAGCGCAGGTTATGGAGGTTTTCCAGTTTCAGGGGAATGGTTGGTCACTCATAATCCGGAGTTGGTAGAAAAACATCAGGCTAAAGTATATACCCAAGCTACTGTAGATGCACCACCGATGTCTGTTCCACACCTGGATCTAAGAATCATTGATGGAAAGAAGGCACTTCTTTTCGGACCTTTTGCAGGTTTCTCAACTAAGTTTTTAAAAGAGGGCAGTTATCTTGACCTTCCTGAAAGCGTCAATACTAAAAATATCAGATCCCTATTCGGAGCATGGTGGCATAATATTCCTTTAACTAAATATCTTATTCAGCAGGTTGCCATGACCAAAGCTCAGAGGATGCAGCATTTAAGAGAATTTGTAAAAGATGCAAATGAAGCAGATTGGGAATTAAAAATAGCAGGACAAAGAGTTCAGGTGATTAAAAAAGATGAAAAAGAAGGTGGGAAGTTGGAATTCGGAACCGAAGTGGTAGTGAATGAAAGTGGAACGATTGCCTCTCTATTAGGCGCCTCACCGGGAGCCTCCACAGCAGCATATGCAATGCTCAGCGTTCTTGAAAAATGTTTTGGAGAAAAACTTCATGGAGAATGGAAAGATAAATTGTTGGAGATGATTCCTTCCTATGGACAAAAGCTGGCAGGCAATCCAGAACTTACAGAGAAAGTGAGAAATTATACGAAGGAGAAGCTGGAGCTGGAGTATTAGTTTAGATAAAAGATATTGATGATAAAAATCTTGTCTTTGTCTTTAGAATTCTTAGGTGCGCGCTGCTTATCACTTTGAGTTGATAATCATTTAAAAAGCCAACTTATATAAGCTGGCTTTTTGTTTTCCATTAAATAAAATTCTTAACACAATCATAATCCATTCAAAATATCCATATCAACTTAAATTTAAATAAATTTGTATCAGACTATTCATTACTGATTACCAATTACTATAAAAGCTGTGGAAGAAATCATTGTAAAACCTATTATTGCTAAAGAACTTCTGGAATCTCTTAAAACGAAGATAGAGGAGGAGAAACAGGTCATTGTGCATTGTTGTTTTCCGGCATCACCTTTTTTAGGTAATCTGATCAGGATTTGGAATACAACGTATCTTCTGGATAATAGTTCAGAACATCAGAGCAAATTGATCCATGCTGAAAATATTTCTATATTTCCGGATTGGACCCCGGTTCCTTTTATGCGGGATTTTTGGTTTACTTTGATATTTTCTGGTTTACCTAAAGGCTGTAAAAGTTTTGACCTTAAAGAAGTTATTCCTGAAGAAGGAGGATTCTTTGTGGAATCTATTAAGAGAAATTCTATGGATGTATATCGGGTGAAAATTTCAGAATCTTATTAATGAAAACAAGGGAAGAAAAGCTACAGCAGATCATAGCCTGGGCTGAACAGAATAAGGATATCCGGGTCGTTTTATTAACCAGTTCATTGGTGAATCCCTACGCTCCTGTTGATGATTTCAGTGATCTGGATGTAGAGCTCGTTTTTGAAAATATGGCATCTTATGAATCCGATAAAAAATGGGTTGAACTTTTTGGAGTGCCTATTTCTATGGTGGAGGAAGATGAGACTTTTTTTGAAGGTAGGCATGCGATGAAAATGGTTTTGTATGAAGACCACGTAAAAGTTGATTTTAAGCTGTATCAAAAATCTGAATTTATAAAAGAAGTACAGGAAGAAATACTTCCTGAAGATTGGGATGTGGGATATAAAGTATTGGTAGATAAGGATCAGCTTACAAAAGATTTAAAAGCTCCAACATATCAATCGATCATGATTCAGAAACCTACACCCGAAAGGTTTCAGCAGCTGATCAATGATTTCTGGTGGGATACAACTTATGTTGCAAAATGTTTAAAGCGTGATGAGATCTTCTATGCCAAATTCATGAGCGAGGATGTCATAAGAACAGACTATTTCGTTCCTCTATTGGAATGGTATATTGCCAGTGAACAGGGATGGAATAATATAACTACCAATAAACATGGAAGACTTTTCAAGCGATATTTGTCTCCTGAACTCTGGAAGAAAGTTGAAGCAACTTTTTCAGGAAATAATATCGAGGAAAACTGGAATGCAATATTTGCGTATGCAGATCTCTTTCATGAAATAGGGATTGATATTGCAACAAAGATCAATACAGTTTATCCTGAAGAGCTTGAAAATAAAGTAAGAAAATACCTGATTGAAATTAGGTTACAAGGCTAAGCAAATTCGTTTTGTTGGATTAAATTTTCGATACAATACTCGGTAATAGCCACAATAGTAACAAAAGGATTTACTCCGATTGTTCCGGGAATTAAAGAGCCATCCAGAACGAAAAGGTTTTCATGATCATTTAATTTTCCATAGGAGTTCGTTGCTTCGCCTAATACACAACCTCCTAATGGATGGTAGCATATATTAGGTCCAAAACCATTTTTAAAAAGAAAATGACTTCTTGTCCCACCATTTGCTTTATTCATTTTTTTGATAAAATAATCAGCATTGGCTCTCATTTTTTCAGTATGACTTTCATTCCAGTCAATAGCAAGTTTTTTAGCAATAGGATCATAAGAAACCTTTCCTTTTTTATCAACGCGATTGATTAATAAATACAACGCAGTGGCTACGTCCATTCCCATCGGTAGTGGTGCAATCTCTGTGAAGAAAGGATGTTCCCTATCATCCCAATTATCAACTCCGCCTACGGGAATTGTGGATTGTTGAACTCCGGTACCACCGGATAAAGGTCTCACCCAGTTTCTGCCCGTCATAAAGTTTCCGTTATTGCCCCAATTCTCACCGACATTTTTTCCAAGAGGAAACTGATTCCTGAAATTCGATTTCATTAAAAGCTCTAATGTTCCTATGGTTCCAGCTGATAATATCAGTTTTTTACAATGAAAGACTTTTTCTGCCACAAGATCTCCCGAAGTATTGATGTGACGAACCTGCAGCGTATAGCTTTTGTCCTCATTTAGTTCAATAGAGTCAACACAATGTAAATCTAGGATTTCAAGATTTCCAGTGTCTAGTGCCTTTTTGAGATAGGTTTTATCAAGACTGTTCTTACCATAATTATTTCCGTAAATAACTTCAGTGTTAAGAGCAGATCGTGGAACTTCATTTTTAAATTCCTTTTCCATGTATTTGAAATCATATACATTCGGAACTCTGATGGTCTTGAAGCCGGCTTTATGAGCTTCTTCTTCACCTACTCTTGTAAATTTATAATAAGGACAGTCATTTAAAAACTGTTCATCAATAACGTTTACCTTTAATTCTTTTCGGGCCAAAGGGAAATAAAACTGATAAAATTTGTCAGCATCTAATTGAGGAAAAACCTCTTTAAAATAGCTTTCCTTAGGTGTTACTGCCATTCCGCCATTAACGATGGATCCACCACCCACACCTCTTCCTACCCAGACGTTGATGTGTTCAAAATCCAATCGGTCCAAAGCTCCTGTAAAAGGAGTTAAAGAAAAGAGGTTCATAAAAGGAGCTATCGTTTTCTTTTTTAGCCAGGCTGCACTTTTTCCAGGCTTTAATAAATTGGAGAATGGTAGTCCCGATTTTTCCCAATTAAGACCCATCTCCAGCATCAGTACTTTTTTTCCTGCTTCACAAAGACGTAAAGCAGCGACAGCTCCGCCATATCCGGAACCAATAATAATGATGGGAGATTCTAATGTTTTCCTTTGTTTCTTAATTTTCGGCTGTGATGCAAAAAGAAGATGAGTACTCAGGAAGTAAAGACTCGATATTCCTAAGGCACTGGTGGTAATGAATTTCTTTCTATCCATGATCCTTATTTCTCAAAAAGCATGCTAGAAAAACAAAAAAAATCATAAATTATATTTAAAATATTGCCCAATTTTTACTGCACTTATACTGTTCATCCTCTAAAAAATTCATAGTTTTATTCTTTTAATTTTGATATTCATGAAAAAATATATTTTAATACTCTTTCTATTTCCATTATTAGTCTTTTCTCAAAAGACGATTTCAAAAGAAGAGAAAGAAGTAAAGAAATTTCAGAAAGAGCTTAATGAAGAATACTTAAATTCTAAAGAAACTCCTTTACGCGGTGATAATTTTACCAACTTCAAAGAACATCCTTTCTTTCCATTTGATTTAAAATACAGAGTAACTGCAAATTTCGTTAAAACAGAAAATTCTGAACCTTTTGAAATTCCCACTTCATCGGGGAAAACAAAACAATACAAAGAATATGGAAAGGCTAGTTTTCAATTGGACGGAAAGCCTTATACCCTGACATTGTATCAAAGCCTAGACTTATTAAAGCAGGAAAAATACAAAGATTATCTTTTCCTTCCTTTTCGTGATGCAACCAATGAAAAGGAAACCTATGGTGGTGGGAAATATATGGATCTGAAAATTCCGAAAGGAAATACTATTATTCTGGACTTTAATCAATCATATCAGCCTTATTGTGCTTACAATGCCTATGATTACAATTGTCCGATCGTTCCCGAAGAAAATAAGCTTCCTGTAGAAATTCGTGCAGGAGTAATGTATAACGATATTTATCATCATTAAAAAATGGTTAGCCTACACTTTTACAAACCAGAAGACTTTTCTGAAGTTAATTATATTCTGGATGAAATCCAATCACAATATACATCAACCGCAGAATTCGCTATAGAAAGGATCAAAGAGCGTAATGATGGGAAAGGTTTTTCTATAACCATTTTTGATGACGATAAACCTGCAGGTTATTTCGCCCTGGACTTTGGTGATGATAAATTTGATCTTACTGATAATCCAAACTCGGTTTTACTGAGATCACTGTCTATAAACCCCGACTTTCAGGGAAAGGGAATTGGTAAAGCAGCGATGATTCATGTGGATGATTTTATCAGAAGAAATTTCAAGAATTGCGATGAAATTGTTTTAGCAGTGAATCAAAATAATACCTCAGCCTATGAGCTTTATTTAAAAGTAGGATACCGATACGATGGTAAAACCAGAATAGGCAGAAGTGGGCCACAACTTCTCATGTATAAAAAACTTTAAGAAAATTTTAAAGTAAAATCTTATTCTCAGCGTGATCTTTCCCTTAACTTTGAGTAACATCAAATAATAAATATGGAAATATCACTTCGTAATCAGGTAGCAGTTGTTACTGGTGCATCAAGCGGAATAGGTACCGGAATTGCTAAATCTCTTGCTTCGGCAGGAGCTACAGTTATTGTTAATCATTCTTCAGAAAGATCTACTGATGAGGCTAAAGCAGTTTTAAAGGATATTACTGATGCCGGTGGAAAAGGGATAACCTATCAATGTGATGTTTCAAAAGAAGATCAGGTTGTAAAAATGTTTCAGGAAGTAGTCTCGCAATTCGGAACTGTAGATATTCTGGTGAACAACGCAGGGATTCAAAAAGATTCTAAATTTACAGAAATGACCATCGATCAGTGGAATGCTGTAATTGGTGTCAATCTAACCGGGCAATTTCTTTGTGCCAGAGAAGCTATAAAAGAATTTCTACGCCGTGGTATCGATCTTTCCCGTTCCAAAGCTTGTGGGAAAATTATTCATATCAGTTCTGTTCATGAAATTATCCCATGGGCTGGTCACGCTAATTATGCATCCAGTAAAGGTGCGATAAGAATGCTGATGCAGACATTAGCTCAGGAGCATGGAGCTGATAAGATACGGGTTAATTCTATTTGTCCCGGAGCAATTCAAACCCCTATTAATAAGGATGCATGGAGCACTCCTGAGGCTTTAAATAATCTTCTTCATCTCATTCCATATAACAGAATTGGACAACCGGAAGATATCGGAAACTTAGCTGCATTTTTAGCCAGTGATTTGGCCGATTACATTACAGGAACAAGCGTTTTTGTAGATGGTGGAATGACCACTTTTGAGAGTTTTTCTACTGGAGGATAGAATTTGTCATTCAAAATGTAGCAACAAATTGAAGAATCTCATCTTTTAATTCTGATAGATTACTGTAGAATTAAGATCTAATTACTTATCATTCATAATATATCAACATGACAGAAAAACAGAGGCTTTCAGATGTTACCTGGAAAAAATGGGGTCCTTATGTAAGCAATAGGGAGTGGGGACTCGTTCGTGAAGATTATAGTGCGAATGGAGATGCATGGAACTATACCAATCATGATACTGCTGAAGCTAAGACTTATCGTTGGGGAGAAGAAGGAATTTGTGGAATCTGTGATGATTGGCAGAAACTGATTTTCTCTGTAGGCTTCTGGAATAAAAAAGACAAGATGGTGAAGGAGCGTTTCTTTGGTCTAAGTAATGGACAGGGAAATCATGGTGAAGATGTAAAAGAATATTTTTATTATCTGGATTCTACTCCCACGCATTCTTATATGAAGATGTTATACAAATATCCTCAAAATGCTTTTCCTTATGAAGATTTGCTAAAAACAAATGCCGAAAGAAGTAAGAGTGATGCAGAATATGAATTAATTGATACAGGAATTTTTGACCGGAATGAGTATTTTGATATTTTTATTGAATACGCTAAAGAAAGTCAGAATGATATTTTAGTGAAACTAACAATTATCAATAAATCAGAAAATGAAGCCTCTCTTAATATCATGCCTGGTGTTTGGTTTAGAAATACCTGGAATTGGGGATATGATGATTATAAGCCTCAATTGAGCTCTGACGAAGCAACAACTATCAAGGTTCATCATAAAGATCTAAACGTCAAAAATGTATATGCAAAGCAGTCATTGAAGACCTTGTTTTGTGATAATGAGACTAATAATGAAAGGCTTTATCAGTCATCTAATCTCTCCCGATATTGTAAGGACGGAATCAATGATTTCATTATTAATAATAATTCATCAGCAATAAATCCCAATGATATTGGAACAAAGGCTTGTTTTTTTATTGATGAAAATTTTAAAGCTAAAGAAACAAAAGCATTTGAATTCAGGATTTCTGATAAAGACTTAACCGAACCATTTAAAGATTTTGAAGAAATTTTTGATGGAAGGAAAAAAGAATCCGATGAATTTTATAATGAAATTCAGAAAGGAATGCAGTCTGATGACGAAAAAATGGTGCAAAGACAAGCTTTTGCAGGAATGCTTTGGAACAAAATGTACTACCATTATAATGTAGAAAAATGGTTAAAAGGAGATCCTGGAGAAGTAAACCCTCCAAAATCCAGAGAAAAAATAAGAAATTATGATTGGAAACATCTTAATAATGAACATATTATTTCGATGCCCGATAAATGGGAATATCCATGGTATGCTACTTGGGATCTGGCATTTCATGCCATTAGCTTTTCATTAATTGATCCCGATTTCGCAAAGTATCAGTTAAAACTTTTCCTATTTGAGTGGTATATGCATCCAAATGGTCAGCTTCCTGCCTACGAGTGGGATTTCAGTGATGTGAATCCTCCTGTTCATGCCTGGGCTGTTTTCAAGGTTTTTAAAATCGATGAATACCTTAATGATAAGCCTGATTTGCAATTTCTGGAAAGTGCTTTTCAGAAACTATTAATGAATTTCACATGGTGGGTAAACAAAAAAGACAATAATGGAAATAATATTTTTGAAGGCGGATTTTTAGGACTTGATAATATAGGTGTTTTTGATAGAAACAGTATGCTTCCTAATGGTGAACAGTTAGAACAGGCCGATGGAACAAGCTGGATGGCCATGTTTGCTCTCAATATGATGAGGATAGCACTGGAATTGGCCTTGTATAATAATGTGTATGAGGAAATGGCAATGAAGTTTTTTGAGCATTTTCTTTCAATAGCCCACTCGCTCGATAATATGGGAGATGAAAACTTTGGACTTTGGGATGAAGAGGATGAATTCTTTTACGATGCAATTTCCTCTAAGGATGGAAATCATATGTACCTGAAACTACGAACCATAGTGGGGCTTATTCCGATGTTTGCTGTTGAAGTAATTGATGATGAGGTAATTGAAAAACTCCCGAACTTTAAAAAGAGAATGTATTGGGTATTGAAAAATAAACCTGAACTGGCAGCTCTGGTTTCTCATTGGGAAGTAAAAGGGCATGATTCCAAACATTTGCTTTCACTCCTCCGTGGACATCGTCTAAAAAGATTACTTAGCAGAATGCTTGATGCCAATGAATTTTTAAGTGATTATGGAGTTCGTGCATTATCTAAAGTATATGAACAGAACCCTTATGCAGTTAGCCTGAATGGAATTGACTATTCTGTAAAATATACCCCTGCGGAAAGTGATAGCGGACTATTCGGAGGCAATAGCAATTGGAGGGGGCCTATTTGGTTTCCTATTAATTATTTAATTATTGAAAGCCTTCAAAGCTTTTTCTTCTATTATAGCCCAGATTTTATGGTAGAATATCCAACAGGAAGTGGAAGCTATTCCAATCTGGATCAAATTTCAGATGCCTTGAGTAAAAGGCTTTCCAAGATATTTTTAAAAGATGAAAATGGAAACCGCCCTGTTAATGGACAATATCCAAAGTTTCAGACAGACCCTGATTTTAAAGATTATATTCTGTTTTACGAATACTTTCATGGAGATAGCGGGCGTGGAGTAGGAGCTTCCCATCAAACAGGATGGACAGGCTTGATAGCAAAAATTCTTCAACCGAAGTTTCCTAAGAAAGAAATCGCAGAATCTGAAACAGAGAAGCCTGAAGATGTAAAATCTTAAAAATTGATCTTTCAATTTCACAATTTAACAGGTTATTCAAAAATCTGCTGAATGATTTCCAAAGAAGTTGGTATTTTAAAATCACTGATATGATAATGATAGTAGACCAATATGCTATCAAGGAAATCCTTCCGGAAGGAAGAATTGATCTTTATTTCATATGGATTCTCAGAAGAAATAATTGACTTCCAGAGTGAGGATACTTCATGATTAAATAGTTGATGAGTCTGAGAGAGTGAAAAAGTTCCCGTTTCTGGATCCAGAAAATCATATACATTTACCAGAGGTGTAATCCCATGTATTTTTAATATTTTAATTAAAAAAATAAGATGAGACTGATAGTTTAGTGAAGATAGCTTACCTATAAATTCATCAATACTAAAAAATAAGATCAGGTTTTTATCTTCATTTCTTAGAATCTGATTTAAAAAATCTGAGACAAAAAAGATGACCGTATTGATCTTGATATCTGTATAAATATCATTATTTTTTACCAATTCAAATTTTGAAATGGATCGTATACCGCTGCTTTTTCCCATACTAATGGAAATATTCAGTTGATTCAATGGCTGTAACAGTGCCTTTTTCTTATTTCTTTTAGAGTATATCCCCTTTAGGAAATAAGTCTGAAAACCATCTTCCTCCGTAAAACAATGCAGAATCGCATCATTCTCACCATATTTTATAAATGAAAGTAAAAATGCTCTTTGTGAATTCATTAATTAACCACAGCTATTTTAGCAGTAGCCTTATCAGAACCATCTTCATTGGTCATTAATACAAAATAGATTCCTGATGCTACCCTCGTGCCACGTTGATTATTGAGATCCCACTCGTAATAACCACCTCTTGCTACTGCTGAATGAACAACATTTCCAGCTACATCTGCAATTCTGATATTCGTTTTCTCAGCTAAACCTTTAATGGTTACTTTTCCTTTAAAGTTAGAATATACCACAGGATTTGGATAAACCACAACATCTCCAAAATTAGAAGTTACATCAGCCACATCGCCCTGATAAGTAACAATTCCGCTATAGGAAACAAAATATACCTTTCCTGTCTTCCTGTCTACTTTAATGTCTGTGATACTATTGGTGGGTAATGGCGAGTTTTCTTTAGTAAAGTGTTTGATGGTACGCTGTCCATCTGAAGACATATAATAAACGCCACCGCCGTCTACAGAGATCCATTTGTAATCTCCTGCATCTACTTCTATTTGTAAGATTTGAGAATCACGAAAAAGCTCTTCTCCAAGATTATTTTGCTCAATAATAATTGGTTCTACAGCGGGATTAGGTTCTTTAATTGCTGATACAGCATTTGAGAACACTCTTAGTCCACTATCAGAACCAATCCATGCATCTCCTGCCTTATCAATAGCGACAGAAATACTTCCGTTAGAATTGGTTGGAAGTCCATTGGACTGACTTAACAAATAAGGCGTGTCATCAGATACATTTGTAGGTGTTTTTTTATAATCATATACCAAGAAGTTATTTGTTCTTGGCATGGGAATCCATAATAAATTTTCATAGTATAATGCTTTTTGAACACCATTACTTAAAAGACCGAGATCTTTTACAATGAAATTATCTGCTGCTTTATCATAGGGAGCTATTGCGATGGAACCTGTATCCATGAATGCAATAGTAGCAATGAGGTTATTTTGATCATCATATGTTAAACCAACTGGACGACGTACAAAGTCACTAGGTGCAGCTAAATCGTAATATTTAGTAAAATCGAAATCTTTGTTACCAGCATTATACTTCATCTTGTAAATACCTTGCCCTCCAAAGACGTAATTGGTAAAGAAAACCTCATCAGGATTACTAGGATTAGAAGTAGCATCCAAAACATTAAAAGTTTGGGATTTTCCTATAAAATAAGATGGATAAATCCATTGCATTCCATTAAAATAATAAAAACCTGGGTTTTTAGGATTGATTACAGGCCCGTTAAATCTTGCATCTCTGGAACCTGTTGATATTAAAAGTTGATTTTCACCATATAAACTAAGCTTGTATGCATTATTGAAATATGGACCATCTGGTTTAAATGAGTTACTGGCTTCGTCCTTAATCCCTGATAATATGGATCCACCATACATTTTGCCGTTCACTGTTGTTGCTGTGTTACATTCTTCACCAAGACTTACAGCGCCCATGAAATTTCCATTAGTATTAAATGAATAAATTCTGGCTTGATCGGTTACAATGATATTATTTGGATTTACTACGATATCGCTAACTTTTCCAAAAGTTTGTGAAAGTGGGGTAGCTACGCCGTTGTCGTAGAGATATGCTGTTGTCGGAGAAGAAAAACTTAGTACAGATTCTGAATCGATTTGCGTAAATGAACCGGGCATTTCAGTAGTCCATGTAGAATATATCGGAAAGGTAGTATTCATTTCATGGCTTTTAAATCCGGTAGTGGTTACACAGTATACTTTATTGCCAACAATTGTTGCCTCGTTACTCGCTTGATAAACTCCACCAACAAGAAAAAATGTAGAATCATTGAATTCTTTTTTCTTCAGATCAAAAATTGAAAGTCCATATCCAACTGAAACAACAGCCTTGTCTCCAGTAATAGAAATATGATTGATCTTTTTACTTCCGTTGTATCCGGTAGCAATAGGAATATCAACCACATAAGTAACCCCGTCTGGAGTTACAACATCTAAAGAACCATTTTGATAACCTATCAGTCCTATTTTAGTTTGTGGATTATAGTCGAAGGCAGATATACCAACCTCGTGTAGACCATTTGCTTTAGACAGCTTTGTAATTTCACCTGTTGATATGGTATAATAAAAAAGTCCGTTTTCTGCTGCTGCAATTATTTTTCCGTGATCTTCTTTCATAGCGATCACATTATTGTAAGAGAATATATCCGACCATTTCTTTGACGAAATAACCTGTGCATTTGCGAATTGTACGGATGCTAAAATACCAAGGGAAATTATGGAGAGTTTTTTCATATTATGCTATTATACTGCTGTCTATAACCTGATTGTTCCAAGAAATATGTTGTACGTTTTTGTTGTTGTCAAAGTAAAAATCTATTCTTCCTAATAAAAGTCCGGCCCATCCAACCTGATTAACCAAAACATTTTTGCCCTGTCTATTTTTAAAACTTTGAGGTTCTGATAGAAAAGTATGGGTATGGCCTCCTAAAATGATATCAATATTTTCTGTATTGGCAGCCAATATTTTATCACTCACTTTATTAGGTTCATCATGATAATCATAACCAATATGAGATAAGCAGATCACAAGATCACACTTTTGTTCATTTTTTAGAAAATTGGAATAATGCTGGGCAACATCAATTGGATCAGAATAAACAGTCTCTTGATATTGTTTTTTACCCACCAAACCTTCCAGCTGAATTCCTACGGCAAAGATTCCTACTTTAATTCCATCTTTATTAAAAATTTTATACTGTAAAGTTTTTCCATCTAAAACAGTATTTTTAAAGTCATAATTTGAGCATATAAACGGAAATTGAGCATTAGGCAAGACCTTTAAAAAACCTTGAAGTCCATTATCAAAATCATGATTACCCATTGTGGATGCATCATATTTCATCATAGACATTAATTTAAATTCAAGCTCACCTCCGAAAAAGTTAAAATAAGGAGTGCCCTGGAAAATATCTCCGGAATCTAATAACAATACATTACTTTCCTGGCTTCTGATCTGTTGAATTAAACTTGCTCGTCTTGCAAACCCTCCCTGATTAGGGTTCTTTGTATAACTTTCATCAAAAGGTTCTATTCTGCTGTGCTGATCATTGGTATGAAGAATAGTAAGTTTGTTTGTCGAGGTTAGACTGTTCAATTTTAATTCCTCTGCCATCATCATATTGGGAGCTAAAGCCATTGCTAAAGTTCCACCACCTATTGCTTTTAAAAAACTTTTTCTATCCATTAGTTCTTACCAATAAAATTTAAACGAATATCTGTGTTGGGTACAACCTCTGAGTTTCTTTTGAAATAATCAATAAATAACTCCCTCATTTTTATTCCAGTAGGAATTGATTCTCCTTTTGCAAAGAAGCTCATATTATCTCCACCCAGTGCCAAATAATCTGAGGTTGCAATATAGTAATCCTGATTAGAATTCACTGCTTTACCATTAATTAAAGTTTTGGCTGGTTTTCCGTTGTCGGTTTCTATGTATAAATGGGAAACAGGATTGTTGACCTGTTTTTTTGCGTAGTATTCAAATAGACCTTCAAGATCAGATCCTTTCATTTTAACGATAACCACTTCATTTTCAAATGGCATTACTTCGTAGACATTCTTAAGTAAAATATCACCTTTTCCAATCGAAGTACGAATTCCACCAATGTTAATTAATGCAGCATCAACATTTTTTTTAAGATGAGTCTTTGCCCATTCATCTGCTCCACTGAAAGTGTAATCAGCTAAAAGATTTCCAAGATTGCTGTTATCTCCCTGTTTTGTAAGATCTACGTTGGTATGAGAGATCTTTTGATTCATCTCTTTATCCAGTTTCAGTTTATAGGGTTCAATAACCTTTACAAAAGCTTCATCATTCTTTAGCTCTTTATTAATAGAAATATTTTTCTGAGTTTCTACATTTGCAACTTGTAAAGAAGTTGTTTTACAAGAGGTAAGGGAAACCAAAGCAATTCCTAATAATAAGAATTTATTTTTCATAATTTCTTTTAGTATATGCAAATATAATTATATGTATAATAAAACATTATTATTTATTATAAATTCTTAGTCTAAATTATTAAATTTGGAAAAAATAATTCTAACAGATGAGCATTTTAAAAGGAGTAGGTGTAGCTTTGGTAACACCCTTTAATGAAGATTTATCCGTTGATTTTGATAGTTTAACAAAACTTGTTGAATACAATATTGAGAACGGAACCAATTATTTAGTTGTTTTGGGAACTACAGCTGAGGCTGCAACACTTTCTGAAGAAGAGAAGAAACAGGTTATAGATCATATCATTAAGGTGAATAATAAACGCCTTCCTTTAGTTTTAGGAATTGGGGGAAATAATACCCTGGAAGTAAAAAAACAAATTGAAGAAACAGATGTGTCTGCTTTTGAGGCAATTTTATCCGTTTCACCATATTATAATAAGCCTAATCAGGAAGGGCTTTATCAGCATTATAAAGTGCTGGCATCTACAGGAAAAAAAATTATCATTTATAATGTGCCTTCGAGAACAGGACAGAATATTGAAGCTGAGACAACACTTCGTTTAGCAAAGGAGTACCCAAATTTAATCTTGATTAAGGAAGCAGCACCTAATATTCTTCAGTATTTTGATATATTAAGAAAGAAACCGGAAGGTTTTTCACTGGTATCAGGAGATGATGAATATGCATTACCCGTTACACTGGCAGGAGGAGATGGAGTGATCTCTGTAATAGGGCAGGCTTATCCAAAAGAATTTTCAACAATGGTGCAGTTAGCTTTTGAAGGAAAAGTGAAAGAAGCTTACGAGATTCATAATAAACTCGTTGAGATTACGCGCTTAATTTTTGCTGAAGGAAACCCATGTGGAGTTAAAGTTATTTTAACTGAAAAAGGAATTATTAAAAACTTTTTGCGACTTCCACTTGTTCCAGCTTCTGAAGGATTGTATGCCAAGATAAAAGCAGAAATGATCAATATTTAAGAAAGCTGAATAAACTGATTATCAATTTATGAGTCGATAAAATGTTTGTTCTTATTAGTAATAAATAACATAAGGTGAAAGGCTTCGGCTTTTCACTTTTTTTAATCATAAAAAGACATGAAATTAATTAAAGCAACTGAAAAAGATATTCCTCTTATACAGGATTTGGCAAGAAGGTCATGGGAAAATGCTTATGCAGAAATTCTTTCAGAAGAACAGATGGATTATATGCTTAGTACAATGTATTCAGCCGATGAAATTTCGAATCATCTGAAGAATCCAAAGTATCATTATTATCTAATATTAGATGAAGTTAATGATTCGCCTGAAGGATTTGTTGGCTATGAACACGCTTACGAAAATCAAACCACAAAGCTTCACAGAATTTATCTTGTTCCTGAAAGTAAAGGAAAAGGGTTTGGAAAAGAAGTACTAGTATTTCTAGCCGGGAAAACACTTGAAAATGGAGATAATAGAATTATCCTGAATGTGAATAAATTTAATGCAGCAAGAAAATTCTATGAATCCCAAGGGTATAAAATATATGATGAAGGGGTTTTTGATATTGGAAATAATTTCGTGATGGACGACTATCTCATGGAGTTTATAATTCACAAATAATAGACTTATAATTCTGTAACATTATCTTATAATTCTATAACGGGTGACCTGTATATAAGCTTGATATTTGCAGTAGAACCAAATCACTTCAAAATAATACATTCATATACTTGGTTTTAAGCTGTTAGCTTTTATCAGTATATTTTTTTCATCCTTAGTGTTTAAATTCCTGTATTCATTAATACAGGAGTTTTTTGCGTTTGTGAATTTTATTTTAAATTTTTTAACCTATTTCACTTTTATATGAAATAAAATATTATATTTACAAAATAATTAACACACTTATACTAGGATGAAAATGTACGTGAAATTTGATTTCAATGCTCTTTGTAAAAAAGTGTTGGATGAAAAACTTAAGGAGCAAGGCTTAAAATATAGATTATTAAATTTTGGGGAAGTCGAATTTTACGAAGCATTTACCCAAGAACAACATACTATTTTTAAGAAAAATCTTGAAGATTATGGTATCGAAATTATAGAAAGCCAAAAGATAGCATTGGTACAGAAAATAAAAGATGCTATTGTAGAATTGGTATTTTCTAAAGATATTGTTGCCGTTAAAGCATCTATTTATATTTCAGAAAAATTGAACCATAGTTATGGTTATTTATCAAATCTGTTTTCTGAAGTAGCTTATACTTCCATAGAAAATTTCATTATTCTACAGAAAATAGAGTATGCGAAAGAATTGATTATCAATAATAAGCTTAATCTTACCGAGATTGCTCATAAGCTTAACTATTCCAGTGTAGCACATCTTAGTACACAGTTTAAGAATACAACAGGTATTACTCCCTCTCAGTTTCATAAAATAATCGGCAAGAGACGAAAAGAACAAAGTGTCATTGTTACTAATAAAATGCTGTATGACTAAAGAGTATCTGAATGCGATCCTCGTTGATGACGATGAAGGAAATGTTATTTTATTTAAAAATATACTTAAAGATCTAAAAATAGCAGTAAAAGTTCAGTCTTTTCAGAATGGTAAAGATTTAATGAAATACCTTAACAATGCTGAAGCTCTTATTCCTGAGATGTTATTGATGAGCTATCATATTCCTCAAAAGAGTATTTTAGAATGTCTGGATGAAATAAAAATGGATTTTAGATTAAGTAATATCATTACAGGAGTATATGCAGAGGCTTTATCAGAAGAAGATGTGGAAAGAATTTTTGTAAAAGGATCGAATATTTATATAAAGAAACCGGATAATTATAAAGATTTAAAAAGAGTGATTTCCGAAGTTGTGACACTTAATTGGCAGTATCATACATCTGGCCTGAATAAAGATAATCTTATCCTTAAAGTATGATGAATATTGAGTTTTTTAGGTTTTTAGTTTAGAGACGATTTGTATTTATTACATAATACTCACTAAAAGGTGAAAATTTTATAACTATTGAATATAATAATATAAATAGTTATTAGTAACAATAGATGAAATTTGTACAAGAAACGTGCTAACACAAGTTAATCATATAAAACAATTAATGTAAATAATTATTTTTTCAAATCTTGAAAGTAAATTATATTAATCACGATGTTAGTAAAACAAAATGGATTATTAATTTCCAATGGAAAAGCGAAGAAGATCTTTAAACAAAACGGTACAATCATGAAAACTCGATCGTTGGGGGGATATTTATATTCGTTTCTTTTAAAATCCTTTCGACAAACACAGTTAGTTTTTATAATAAGTAAGTTGGAAACATAATTCATTTTGTTTTTTTTAAATTTATTTAGTAGTGGCTTTGGCAAAAATACAAATGCTATAAATATTTTCACTCCACACTACATCACAAGATAGTAAGCATTCTACTAAATAAATTTTTTACTGAACGAAAGTAATTTCTTCTAAATAACAGTTTTATAAGGGGGCCGCGGAAAGATCTTTTTCTTTTTGCGGTTTTTTTATGAAATTTTGCTCCATTTATTTTTCCCTTTATAATACTTTAAATAATAATTTTTTATGATCTGGTGATCGATTCTGCTTAAAAGAGGGTCTGTTTCCAGAATTTTTTCAACGACCTTTTTAGTCGTTTTTATAATTGCTGAATCTTTTACCAGATCCAGTCTTTTAAAATCAACAACACCACTTTGTTGAGTTCCCAGGATATCCCCGGGACCGCGTAGCTGCATATCTACTTCGGATATTTTAAAACCATCATTCGTTTCCGTCATTGTTTTGATACGGGTTCTGCTTTCAGTAGATAGTTTATCAGATGTCATTAATATACAATAACTTTGTTCAGCTCCACGGCCCACACGGCCACGTAATTGATGAAGCTGTGATAATCCAAATCTTTCAGCACTTTCTATAACCATAACAGAAGCATTAGGTACATTTACGCCCACCTCAATAACGGTGGTGGCAACCATAATCTCAGCTTTTCCAGAGGCAAAATAATTCATGGCTGCATCTTTTTCGTCAGGTTTCATTCTTCCATGAAGCATACTGACATTATATTCTGAAAATGCCTCCATGACGTGTTCCAAACCTTCCATCAGGTTTTTATAGTCTAAGGTTTCAGATTCTTCAATTAAGGGATACACAAAATAGACCTGCCTGCCCTTTTTAATTTCATCTCTACAGAAATTATAAACATACATTCGATCTTTTTCTCTTCTGTGTGCGGTTACAATAGGTTTTCTACCCACAGGCATTTCATCAATCACAGACACATCCAGGTCAGAATAAAAGCTCATAGCAAGTGTTCTTGGGATAGGAGTAGCGGTCATTACTAAAATATGGGGTGGAATTTTGTTTTTTGCCCATAGTTTAGCTCTTTGGGCAACACCGAATCTATGCTGCTCATCAATAATAGCTAAACCAAGGTTTTTAAACTTTACTTTGTCCTCCAATACTGCATGCGTTCCTACTAAAATCGAGAGTTCTCCATTTTCAAGTTCCTGATGGATTATTTTTCTTTCAGAAGCTTTTGTAGAGCCGGTTAATAGGCGAACATTAATATCTGTTTTTTCCAGTAATTCCTTTATTCCGTTGTAGTGTTGTTGCGCCAAAATTTCAGTCGGAGCCATTATGCAGCTTTGAAATCCATTATCCATTGCAATAAGCATAGTCAGCAGGGCAACCATGGTTTTGCCTGATCCAACATCGCCTTGTAAAAGTCTATTCATCTGGATAGGTTTCTTCATATCCAGTCGAATTTCCTTTAAAACCTTCTTTTGGGCATTAGTAAGCTCAAAGGGAAGATGGTTTTCGTAGAAACCGGTAAAATAATCACCAACAATTGGAAAAGGATTTCCAAATGATTGACTTTTATGATGGATCTTTTTTAAGCCATAACCCAACTGAAAGAAAAAGGATTCTTCAAATTTTAATCTGTAATTTGCTTTTTCAAAGTATTCTAGATTTTGAGGAAAATGAACATTCAAAAAAGTTTGTTGCCTTGATAAAAATTTAAAAGACTGCATCATATAGTCAGGTAGATTCTCCTGAATAAGATTAGGAATTTCTTTGCAGATATTTCTAAGAATTGTTTGAAAGAATTTCTGATTAAGACCTCGTTTTGTTAATTTTTCTGAACTGGGATAAATAGGTCTTAGACGATTGTCATTTTCTTTTTTTTCCTCAATTTCAATCTCCGGGTGTGGCATTGAAAATTGATTGTTAAATAAATTGATCTTTCCGAAAATATAGATTTCCTTATTAATTGGTAGCTGCTCCTTTAGCCATTTTGAATATTGGAACCATACCAGATCCATCATTCCCGTTTCATCATTAAATTTTGCAGTAAGTCTTTTGGTTTTACCTGTCTGTATTTCCTGAACACTTGTAATTTTTCCCTTTAGTTGAATTTCGATATTGCTTTCCTGAAGGTTGGCAATCTTATACACTTTGTTTTTATCCAAATAACGAATAGGATAGAAGTTTAATAAATCTTCTACAATAGAAATTCCCAACACATTTTTAATGAGTTTAGCCTTTTCGGGACCGATTCCCTTGACATATTCTATGGAAGTTTCTAAAGTCATTCAGATAAAAACTCAATACAATAATAGATGAATTAGTGAGAAAAATGAGATTCCATATCAGCTATTCATTTTTGTAAGCGAGCCCTAATTTCGGCAAAATAGAATAAAATTTCAAATTTTTTAAGAAAAAAGACTTTCATAATTTGAAAGTCTTTGATTTTTAATTCTTTATTTTAGATTTGAATCTTTTCTGATAATCTTCCCATTGTTCACGGGTTCGAATTTTTTTATATAAATCCTTAGAAATGAATTCTAAATAAGGTTCAAGCTCAATCGCTGAAAGTTCACCCTGAAGGATCGTAATGGGACCTCCGTTTTCATCCAGAAAAACAGTACTTGGAACCGCAGCCACATTCATATATTGGGTAAATTCGTGCAAAGAATTTTTGCCTTTTTTATACTCTTTATCGTGATTTGAAAATGTTCTTCCAAAGATTTCAATATCACCTTTTTCTTCTGCATTGAATTTTACCGGATAATAATTGTCGTTTAAAATTTGAGCTATAACCGGATGTCCATAAGTCTTTTTGTCCATTATTTTACATGGGCCACACCAATCTGCATAAAAGTCAACAAGGATCTTTTTAGGATTTTGTTTTTGAGCCTTTAGCGCCTCCTCAATAGTCATCCATTTGACTTGGGCAAAACTGAAGGTGATTAAAAACAAACTTACTATGCTTAGAATTTTTTTCATTTAATTTTTAATTATTAATAAAAATAAGCATAATAAGCTTACATTTATTTTACATCTTGCATTAATTTTCTCACAAAGGAGGACATCAAAATTAATACCACTCCGGCAATTAATGCATAGATTCCCAATGTTTTATATCCATCAGTATAAGCAACAAGTTTACTCATGTTAGTATTTCCTGTATTAGCCTCAGATAAGCTGGCTCCGATTTTCCCTGCTGCAAATTGTCCGAATGCACTTGCTAAAAACCATAATCCCATCATCATACCAAACATTTTCTTTGGTGATAATTTGGTGATAATGGACATTCCTATTGGTCCTAAGCACAGCTCTCCAAAGGTGATAACCAACCATGTAAAAGTAAATAGGTTAAGTGAAGACTTACCATCTGAACCGGCAAAATATCTCAGGCTATAAAATAAAAAGAATCCTGCAGCCAGAAATAAAAATCCAATTCCGAACTTGTTAATGGTATTAGGCTCAAGTTTTCTTTTATTTAAACCAATCCATGCTAAACCGATCAGCGGACTAAAAATAATAATGAAAAAAGAGTTAGCACTATTGTTTATCACATTGGGATCCATCCCGAAGCCTAAAAGTTTATGTACTAAATTGTCTTTCGCGAATAAAGATAAAGATCCGCCACTTTGCTCATAAATGGAGTTGAACAAAAAGTACATGAAGATAAATATAAATGCTGCAACAAGTTTCTTTTGATAAGGAGAGGTTTGTTTTAGTGTTTCAACTATAAAATACCCAACAGCTGCAATACCTATTAAATACATAAAGTAATCTGTATAATTTGTATTCTTCACCATAATGAAAATAAGCGGCATGCTTAATAATGCACCAATATAGACCAATACTTCGCGTAAAGTTCTTTTTGATTGTGGAAGTACTTGCAACGGTGAGTCTCCAATAGGACCTAAGGATTTTTTCGTAGCAAAAAAAGTAATTAAACCTAGAATCATCACAATAGCTGCTGCAAGGAAGCACCAAGACCAGGAGTAATATTTTCCCAGATAAACACACAGAGCACCACCTAAAAGCCCACCAATATTGATTCCTGCATAGAATAAGCCATATCCGGCATCTCTTCTCGGATCATCCTCTTTATAAAGTTCTCCTACCATGGAAGAAATATTGGGTTTAAAGAACCCAGTCCCAATAATAGAGCAGGTAATACCAAAATAAAAGAAATCGTGTGGGGAAAAGGCAATAATAAGATTACCGATTGACATGATAATACCTCCAAAAACCAAGGATTTTTTGAATCCTAAAATTTTATCGGCAAAAATTCCGCCAATAAAAGTAAAAGCATAAATGAAAGCCTGTATGGCGCCATATTGTAAGTTCGCTTTATCTTCTAATAAACCTAATTGATCCACCATGAAAATCGTAAGAACACCACGCATCCCATAAAAACAAAAACGCTCCCACATTTCTACCGTGAATAGCGTCCAAAGCTGTTTAGGATACTTTCCTTTAAAATTTTGTATTTCTTCTAATGTATACATATTAATTGAACAATAATAAAATAAGATGTTTCATTTTGAAACGGATTCGCTAATTTATAAAAAAACCTCTGACTTAGCAGAGGTTTTTTATAGTATTTTATTAATGAAACTAGCCTACGCCGTTCATCATTTTCTTTAATCTTGGTGAAAGTATGGCAAGAATTACAGATGCGATACCACAAAGTACAACGAATACCATGAAGAATTCAAATAAATTATGAATTTCTACACCCGCAAAAGTTGTATTGGCAATAGGTAATTGTTCTTTCTCAAATAAAGCCAATTGCTCAGGAGTAAGTGTTACTTTTTTATCCAAAACATCCTGTAGATTTACACCCAGTTTTTCAGCTTTTACAAACTTGTCTCCTGTTGCAGGAATAATAGCCCCTAGAGAACCTGCTAAGGCATAACCCGCAGCATTAGAGATAAAGAAAACCCCATACAACAATGAAGCAAATCTTTTTGGAGCAAGCTTACCTACCAATGATAATCCGATTGGTGATAAACAAAGCTCTCCCATTGTTTGAATCAAATATAATAACATTAACCATTTGATGGCTAATAAACCTGTATTTCCCAGATCTTTTACATTGTAAGCGATAATGAAATAACTTAAAGCAATTAAGGCAAGACCTATTGCCTGTTTCATTGGAGATACCGGCTCTTTTCCTTTAGCTCTCAATTTATCCCAAAGGATACTGAATGGCAATGCCAATGCTACAACAAATAGTCCATTGAAGATTTGTACCATAGATGGCGGCATATTCCAACCAAAAATACTTCTGTCTGTTTGGTTATCTGCGATAAAAGTTAAAGATGAACCTGCCTGTTCAAAAGCAGCCCAAAAGAAAATAATAAAGAATGAAACAATATAAATTACCCAGATTCTTTGTCTTTCCACTTTGTTTTCAGCAGAGCTCATGATCAAAAATGCCAGAGAGATCCCTGCAGCGTAGATAAATGGATAAATAAGCCCTTTGATAAGCTGTCCCATTCCTACAGAATTAAATCCAAATTCACCTACTAGAACATATCTGAACACAAAGAAAAGAGCAACAAATAATACAGTTGCTATTCCCATAGATTTTCCTGAAAATTTTGCAGTTTGTGTTTCTCCTTCTTCAAAGTCTGCGCTGGTACTGTTTTTAGGTAATCCTCCGATTGGTCTTCCTTCAGGAGTTACGACATACTTATTTTTAAGAATGAAAAATGTTACTGTTCCTATAATCATTGCTATAGATGCAGCCAGGAATCCCCATTTGAAAGCGAAAATATCTCTAACTCCTGCAGAATCCTTTACATCTCCTAAATAAGGACAAATAAACTGACCTAAAAACGCTCCGATATTAATACCCATATAGAAAATGGTAAACGCCGAATCCAATTTAGATTTTTCTTGTTTAGGATAAAGACTTCCTACCATTGAGGAAATATTTGGTTTGAAGAAACCATTTCCAAAGATAATAATGAATAAAGCCAACCACATAAAGGTTTTTGCTCCGCCTAAGCTTTCAGAAAATGTAGATGCACTCAGGAAAAGTAAAAACTGCCCAATTGCCATAAGGCTTCCTCCTAAGATAATACAGTTTCTGTTTCCCAGATATTTATCTGCAATAAAACCTCCTAATAGAGGTGTTAAATAACATAAAGCAAGAAAACCCCCATAAATAATAGATGCATCAGCCTCCTTCATTAAGAGAGAATTTACCATAAATAAGGTAAGTAATGCTCTCATCCCATAAAAGTTGAAACGTTCCCACATTTCTGTTCCGAAAAGAACCCATAATCCTTTTGGATGTCTGGAACCTTTATTCTCTACAAATTCATCCGGTTTCGGATTTAATGCTTCAATATTATCCATATTTTATTGTTAATTTTTGTTAAGACTAGCAAATATAGTTTTTTTTGAGTTTTTGGCAAGTTTTTAATTTTATATTTAATAAAAAAGCTGTAGAACTCTGCTACAGCTTTATTATCTATCTAAAAGGGATGATTAATGCCCTTTTTCTTTCATGATTTTGTTCAATCTTTTTAACATAGAAAGGCCTAATAACGTTGCAAAAATTAATAAAGCGAAGTTTACTAAGAAATAATTTACTTTATTGTCATAGTTATACCAGGTGCTTGCTAAGATTCCAGAAAGTTTGTTCCCCACAGAATTAGCAAGGAAAAAGCCACCCATCATAAGTGCTGTGATTCTCGGTGGCGAGAGCTTGGAAACAAAAGACAATCCCATTGGAGAAAGACAAAGTTCGCCGACTGTAATGACTCCATAACCGGCAACCAGCCACCATGGAGAAACCTTAACCGCTCCATTATCTCCGGCTATTACTGCTAAAACCATTACCAGACAGGATAATCCAGAAATAAACAGTCCCAAAACAATCTTTGTAGGAGTTAATGGTTCCTTTCCTTTTCTTCGCAGTAAGGCCCAAAATCCAACCACTAAAGGTGTTAAAGCAATAACCCAAAATGGATTGATTGATTGAAATAATTCCGTATTGTACAGAAATACCTGCTTCTCGGGATTCTTTTCAAGTTCTGCACGTTGCTCAGAGGAAATATTTTTAAAATAGACATCTTTGCCGGTTGTTTTTATTGTTTTTCCGTCTTTATCTTTTTGAGATTGATACTGATCATCATAAACAGGAACCTCTTTATCTTTATAGCTTTTCCCATCTACCATATAGATATCTTCTAAAGGCTTTTCTATAGCTGCAGGGACACTTCGGTCTGTGTAATAATTAGCCCATCTCGTTAATGCTGTTCCATTCTGTTTGAAAACTGCCCAGAAAAACATACTGATCAAAAATACAGATAACAAGGCTCCAATAGAAGTTTTTTCTTCTGGTTTTGCCTTAAAATAAAGAGAAGCGTAAAAGTAAATAACAGGGATACAGGCAAAAATAAATGCATCTGTACTGTCACTTCCGAAAATATTATTAGGTACAAACCATCCAATTGCTCCAGCTATGATCGCTGGTAGGAAAACCTTAATTAAGATTTCAGAAAGTTTGGTATCTCCTTCTTGTACAGGCTTCATCTGAGCTGCGTGGATATAATGTTTTCTTCCAATGGTAAAAATTATCATACCAACTAGCATACCTACTCCAGCAGTAATAAAGGCTTCACCCCATCCGAATTTATTACGCATAAAAGCGGCGATAATATTACAGATAAAGGCACCAATATTAATTCCCATATAGAAAATATTGTAGCCAGAATCTTTATTTGCTCTATAAGGTTCTTCAGAATATAGATTTCCTAAAAGGGTAGAAATGGTTGGTTTAAAGAAACCGTTTCCGATAATAATTAATGCTAAAGACCCATAAAATAAAGGTAGATCTTTGAAAACTCCCATCCCGATATAACCCGCAGCCATTAAAATTCCTCCTAAATAGATAGATTTGATATAACCTAAAACTCTATCTGCTAGAAATCCACCAATAAAAGGTGTTAAATAGGTCAAAGCGATATAAGTTCCAAAAATATCATCAGCAGTTTTGTCGGGCAGCCCGAGACCACCTTTCAACCCTGTAGGCTCAATAACGTAAAGAACAAAAATTCCGAGAATTAAATAATACCCGAAACGTTCCCACATTTCAGTAAAAAAGAGAAAAGGCAGGCCTTTAGGATGTTTAGTCTTCATCGATTCAAATTTCAAATTTCTCAAAAATAAGTTTTTAATTTTAATTGATAAAATAAATTACTCTTTGCAAAACGATTAATGAAATTAATATTAAAAAACCTTCTAAAATAAATTAGAAGGTTTAATAGGTTATTTGATACTAGATTATAAATTATCTAAAATAAAATCTGTCATTTTCTGATACAGTTGTGGTCTTGTCTGGCCACCATAAATCCCGTGATTTTTATCCGGATAAGCCATGAAATCAAACTGTTTTTTGTTTTGAATCAATGCCTCAGAGAATTCCATGGAATTCTGGAAATGTACATTATCATCAGCAGTTCCGTGAATCAATAAGAGTTTTCCTTTTAATAGGTTGGCATATTCTGTTGGGGAATTTTTATCATATCCTTCCGCGTTTTCCTGTGGAGTCCTCATGAACCTTTCTGTATAAACAGAATCGTAATACCTCCAGTTGGTAACTGGTGCAACAGCAATCCCCGCTTTGAAAACATCAGCGCCCTTTGTCATAGCTAAACTCGTCATATAACCTCCGAAGCTCCAACCGAACATTCCGATTCGGCTTTTATCAATATAGGATTGATTTCCAAACCATTTTGCAGCAGTGATCTGATCTTCAATTTCGTATTTCCCTAAATTCATGTAGGTTACTTTTTTGAATTTCGCTCCTTTATATCCTGTTCCACGTCCATCTACACAAGCTACAATATATCCCTTTTGAACTAAATGATTAAACCATAAAGTATTTCCGGTATCCCAGGTGTTAGCCACCTGTTGAGAACCAGGTCCTGAATACTGAAACATAAATAAAGGATACTTTTTGTTTGGATCAAAGTTCTTAGGTTTCATCACCCATGCATTCATTTGATCACCCACTGAGTTTGGAATAGTAATAAACTCTTTATCAACAAAATTGTCAGCTTTTAGTTTTTGTAGCTGATCATTGTTGTTTTGTAATTCTTTTACAGTTTTACCATTTCCGTCTTTTAAGACAAAAGTAAATGGCTTTGAAACTGTAGAGGAGGTCTCGATAAAATAATTATAGTTCTTACTGAAATTGGCAGAATTATTTCCTTCTGCGTTTGAGATCAGTTGAGATTTTCCGTTTTCTATATTGATCTTGGAAATCACTTTGTTGATACTTCCTTTCTCAGTGGTCTGAACATAAATTTCTTTAGACTTTGGATTGTAACCGTAATAATCTGTTACTTCCCAATTTCCTTTTGTAACTTGTTTTTTCAGCTTGCCATCTTTGTCATACCAATATAAATGACGGTTGCCATCTCTTTCTGAACCCCAAAGAAATGAATCATCTTCAAGAAATTCTAATGTAGGGCTATCTGTATCAATCCATTTTTCGTCAGTTTCCGTAAACAACTTCTGAACTGCTCCGGTCTTTGTATTAACTTTTAAAATATCAGAAGCATTTTGTATTCTTTCAGAAGTAATTAACACCATTTCATCTGCTTTTGCAGTTTGAAAAACATTGGGGATGTAATAATTTTTAAAAGAACCTAAATTCAATGGTATTGTTTTTCCTGAATCCAGACGGTATAATTGTGCTGAAACAATAGAATTTTTTTCTCCTGCTTTAGGGTATTTATAACGCATTTCCGACGGATACAATGATTTACCGTAGATAGGAATGTATATTTCCGGAACCTGACTCTCATCTGATTTTACGAAAACAAGTGCATCCGAGTTTTTTGTCCATTCAAATAATCTCGCGTGTCCGAATTCTTCCTCATATACCCAGTCTGCCAATCCATTGAGAATAGAATTTTTCTTTCCATCTGTAGTTATCTGGGTAATTTTTCCAGAGGTTAGATCCTGGAAAAATAAATTGTTTTCAGAAATGAACGCTACCTTACTGGCATCCGGAGAGAATCTTGGCTCCTGCACTGTTTTACCATCATTTAAGCTGGTTACTTTTCCTGATTTTAAATCTTTAACATCAAATTTGCCTAAAAAGGAATGTCTGTAAATTGGCTGACTATCTTTAAGTAAGAGGATCTTCGACTCATCATCAGAAAACTCATAACTCTGGTATTGTCCATCAACAATATTTCCTTCTTTTTGGGAAGTTTTGTAAGAATATTTTGCAATTCCACCCTGTTCAATAACCAGATAATTTTCTCCATTTTTCATGGAAGTAATTCCAGCAATGCCCTTTCCGCGGTAATATCCTGAATATATTTTGTCTAATGTAATTTCTTGTGCTGATAGATTTTGAAATACAGCAGCAATACTAAGAGTTAATAGGATTTTTTTCATTTCTAATTTTAAAGAGATTCAAAGATAATAATTTTATCAAATGCACAAAAAAGCTTTTTTAGATAAGGCTTTGGCAAAAAAATTGGATGTATTATATAAATCAAGCTAAAATAATAATTATGGAAACGAATGCATTCAATCAGAAATTAAACCGTTATGTTTTGAACGATCAAATCGTATACACAGGGTTTTCTAGCTTTAAAGATGCTGAGGGATGTGCTCAGAAAAAAGGAGGAACTTTAGTAGAAGTAAGTTTTAAAGATGGAAATGACAACCCTCAGATTTCAGAAGAAGCAGGTTTAATAGAAAAAAAACTTCATTATTACGTAGATGCTGGTGATGAATATAAATTCATTCATTCCTCGGATCCTGGATTTAAGAAATATGCAGAGGAATTGCAAAAAATAAAGGCTAAAAATGATAAAACGAGTCCGGAAGAAAGGTATTTCGCCAATTTTGAAATTGAAAATATGGAAGATCCGATTATTGTGATCAAAAATGATCGACTGGAATCGGTTACTTCAAGAGAACGTTCAAAGTATTTGAAACATGCTAAAGTTTATGAATTAGGGGTTTCCCTGCCAAAATCTTAAAAAATAATATGATGAGCAAGACAAAATATTCAGACAAAGCTCAAGACAAAGTAGGAAAAGTAATGCACGAATTCAAAGAGGGTAAATTAAAATCCTCTTCTGGAAAGAAAGTAACCAGTCAAAAACAAGCGGTTGCCATTGGTATTTCAGAGGCCAGAGAAAAAGGTTTAAAAGTGCCTAAAAAGAAAAAGGATTAAGTCAAATAAAAAACGTGGAATTTTCCACGTTTTTTGTTTAATTTTTTGGCGTTTAATTTTTTACTCCTTTATAATTTGTAGCCTAATCCTACTGGTGATTATAAAGGATCTTGTAGTATTCATCGGCCATTCTATCACTATTGAATTGGTTTTTAACATCATCCATTGCATTGTATTGAATTTTTCTCCACGCATTTGTATTGTTATAATAAGTTGGGATAATATCATTCTCCAGAATCTCATATAATTTATTTAGATCATAAGTATCCTGTTCGTAAATGCTCATATTCATGTAGTCGACTTTTGGAACTACAAAAGAGTTTTCTTTATGCTTTGCAAATTCAGGAATCCATCCATCATCTGTTGAAAGATTTACGGAGCCATTCATTGCAGCGGTCATGCCTGAAGTTCCAGATGCTTCCCTAGGAACTCTTGGATTGTTAAGCCATAGATCTGAACCTTGTTTTAAAGATTTACTTAAAGAGAGCTCATAGCCAGTTAAAACAGCCATATTCTTATGGTTATTGCTTTCTTCAACAAGGGTATTAAAGGTGGAAATTGCAGTGTAATCCATTGGGTAAGGCTTTCCTGCCCATATAATTTGAACCGGATATTTAGGATTGTTTAATAATTTGTAAAATCTGTCTTTATCATGTAAAAGTAAATCAGCTCGTTTATATCCTGCAAACCTTCTTGCCCAAACAATTGTAAAGATATTTGGATCGAATAAATTTCCGGTTTGATCTGCAACGATCTTGAAAAGTCTCTTTTTTAAATATTTTTTACGATAATCGAATACCGTTTCGTCTCTTTCGTCTTTAGCGTTATAAAGTCGTTTATCGGCCCAGTATTTAAATTCCTGTGCATTGGTGATTGACTTAATCTCACAAATTCCAGGATATTTACTCCACATCGCTCTTGAAACAACCCCATGCAGCTGAGAAACTCCATTGGCTACTTTAGCCATCTGCAGCGCACAAAGTGAATGATTAAAACGATCATCTTGAGCTCCTTCAATGCTTTTTGCTTCCTCCATGCTGAAATCAGAGAAATAGGACATGTCATAACATAATTTCAGATTATGTTTTTCATTTCCTGCTTCTTCGGGTGTATGGGTTGTAAAGACCAATTTTTCCTTTACTTTGTTTAGGTCTCCCTTGTATTTTTTTAGTAAATAGAATGCTGCAGGAAGAGCATGTGCTTCATTAAGATGATAAATATCCCTATCAAGATTCATTTCATCCAGTAATTTTGCGCCTCCTTTTCCTAATAAAATGTATTGTGCCAGTTTGGTCGATTCGTTGGCATCATATAGTTTGTGGCAGATGGTCTTTGAAACGTGATCATTTTCTGGAACATCTGTAGATAAAAAAAACATGGGTGCTGTATGAAATGTTTCTGGATCCAGATACCAGACTTTTACCCAAACTGGCGCACTATGGATTTCTATTTGAAATTTTATTCCCGTATCTTCAAGGAAACTATACATTTTTTTTGTCCATACGGGCTGTAATGTCTGATCATGATTTCTAGCTTGATCATAATATCCGAATTTCCAGAGAATACCTATTCCTATAAAATCCTGTTTCAGATTATAAGCACTTCTCATATGAGAACCAGCAAGGAAACCGAGACCTCCGGAATAGATCTTTAAAACTTGCTCGAGAGCAAATTCCATAGAAAAATAGGCTACTTTCTTCGTATATTGAGGATTGATGTTAAAGGGTATTTTAAAATTTTTAAAATCCATGAACCAGAGTTTTAGATTAGATAGCCAAAGGTATTGATAATGAAAATAAACTCTACATTAATTATTTAACAAATTATTTTTAAAAGTATCTGTTGAATAGTTTTTTTACTTACCTTTAAGTGTAATTTTTTGATAATCAAAAACTTC
The DNA here is from genome assembly GCF_018613715.1 of Chryseobacterium sp. ISL-6. Lineage (GTDB taxonomy): Bacteria > Bacteroidota > Bacteroidia > Flavobacteriales > Weeksellaceae > Chryseobacterium > Chryseobacterium paludis. Next base: position 455,387 of record NZ_JAGGPT010000005.1, read on the forward strand.
TCGAATAAAACTATAGGTTTCATGTTTTATTAACAATAATAAAAACGAAGAGGATGAAAAAGGTATTTTCAGATGAAGATTTAATCAAGAATCTAAGCTTATATTACCTGAATCGACATTTGAAAAAAAAGCCGATAGAGAAGTATCATCGTAAAATAGATGAATCACAACTTCATGATCGGGAAAAATATAAGAAAAAATCAGAAATTTTACTGCTGAATTCGTTTATGCATCATTTCCCTGATGTTAAGTTTGAAAATCTTACCTGTGAAAGCCCCGATTTTATCGCTAATTTGAATGATAAAAAAATTGGGATCGAGCTAACAGAGGTGATCAATCATTTGGAAATGAAGAAGATTGAAAGTAATTTGAACAAGATTTTCCGTCAGGCTGAAATATTATTAGAACAAGAAGACACTACGAAATATCGTGGTGTTTATTTTTTAGAATTTCACTCGGATTTTAAATTTGATATCTTGGAGGAGCAACAGGAAAGTATTTTATCCATTTACAAAAGCATAAAAAAAAATAAGCCGGTAGGCTGTGTGAAAAGTCTTAGAAAATCTTCGCACCGTAGAAATGTTTTTATTACTCACGAATACAGTATGAATTTATTTGATGAGCTTTGTTCTGATAAGATCTTGGAATTAATTGAAAAGAAAAATGAAAAATTTCCCTATTATGACACTTCTGTAGACGAATGTTGGTTGGTCATCGTTTCCGATATGAACTCTATTGCATCACGATATACTTTTATTCAGGATAAGGAACATCTCAATGAAGTAAAAAGTCCATTTCATAAAATTTTTCATCTTGAAAATCTTTGTGGAAATATGACGAGTATAAAATAATCGCCACAAACACCCTTTAATATTCAATAAATTCTTCATTTAATCGAAGTTAATTTACGATTTTAACATTTTTATTATTTTTAATTAAATAATAAGTATATTTGATATATGTGTTGTGTATTGATTTAATTATTGATTAATTTTTAACAAAAACATGTATTTTATGAAGAAAAATCTACTTATTGCTTTCTTGCTTATATCACAAATTTTCTTTTCTCAGGCTGATTGTGTAACTGCAATCGCAGTTTGTGGTAATGCAAATATAACATACACTCCTTCAGGTCCCGGTGCCATAAATGAAACCCTTGGTGGTTGTTTACAGGTTGAAAATAATTCAACCTGGTATTCATTTACAATTGCTACAGGTGGTACCCTTACATTTGAAATTAACCCAACAGGTCCTGTAGATTACGACTGGGCTATTTATGGACCTAACAAAACCTGTGCTACAAAAGGAACACCTATCAGATGTTCTTCAAACGATGGAACTATTGCGGGTTATCCAACAGGTATGAATATGACCGCAACAGATACAAGTGAAGGACCCGGATTTGGAGATGGTTTCGTTAAATATCTGGACGTATTACCAGGGGAGACCTATTTTTTATATGTTGATAATTTTTCAACAACGGTCTTTACTTTTAATTTAGTTTGGGGTGGAACAGCTACTTTAGCATCTCCATTTACTGATCCTTTAATACAGCCTCATCCCTTTAATCCACCTGGAATTCCTGCGGCTAATCCAGCAGATCCAAGAGAAATAATTGTATGTTCAAATCCTGCAGTTTTTGATTTCAGTACCTTATCAACAGGTATTCTTAATGGAAATCCAAACTTTAATATTACCTATCATACCACTCAAAATGATGCATTAAGTGGAAATAATGCTATCTTAACTCCAATTACTATTAATACAGCAACCACTTATTACTATAGTATCAGCTATACAGATCCGGCAAATCCAAACAATCCTATTAATAAATGTAGGCAGACAGGAAATTTTAAATTCAAAGATGGAACGATAACAGGCAATGATGTAACATTAACTGCCTGTAATAACAACAACATGGGAACAGCGGTATTCGACCTGACGAGTGCTAATGTTATTGGTCTTCCAAATGTTACCAAAAAGTACTATCTGACGATGAATGATCTTAATGCGGGAATTAATGAAATTATAAACCCAAGTACTTATATATCTTCTGCAGGGGTTGTGTATGTAAAAATAACTTCTCAGTTTGGATGTATTGCAGTAGCAAAAATTACATTAAATTTTTATCCTCCTATTGTTGTACAGGAAGCCACTTTAAGATCATGCTTTATTGAAACTAATCCTTCGACAGCTTCATTTAATCTTACTGCTGCTCTTGTAACACCTACAGGTCCTGTAGGGTTGACTAAAAAATATTATCCTTCTCTAACAGATGCTATCAATGGAACTAATCAAATTGCGACTCCCGCAGCATATATTGCCCCAAATGGTGTTGTCTATGTGCGAGTATCCAATTCAAACAATTGTTTCACCGTTGCAAAAATTACCTTAATTGTTTTGCCACCAGTAAAATCCAGTGTTCTGGTTGATAAGATCATCTGTATGGAGGATACCACAACATTGGATGCAGGACCGGGCTTTGCTTCCTATCTATGGAGTACGGGTGCTATAACTCAAGCAGTCACAAATGTATCAGTTGGAACATATTGGGTTAAACTAAAGACGGGGGAATGCATTACAACCCAGACCGTGAAAGTATATCCTACCGAGCAGCCTGTAATATCAAATGTAGATATCTCAACGAATACCATTACTGTAAATGTTGTAGGGGGAACTCCAGCTTATAAATATTCACTTGATAATATCACTTGGCAGGATTCTAATGTATTTAACAATGTTCCTAGGGGAGACTGTCATATTTATGTAAAAGATATATATGATTGTGAACCTATTGATATTACAATAACAGTTCCGAACCTGGTGAATGTAATTACACCTAATAGTGATGGTATCAATGATGTGATCGATTATTCTGCACTGGCTCACAAGCAAAACTTAATATTGAATATTTTCGATAGATATGGCAATAAAGTTCATCAGGCAGATAAAACAAATGGCTATAAATGGGATGGAACAACCAACGGAAGTAAAAAAGTTCCGACTGGAACCTATTGGTATTCTGTAACCTGGAGTGAGAATGATAAGAAAAATACTCCTGTTAAATTCTCTAGTTGGATCATGGTGAAAAATAGAGAGTAGTGCTAAAACAAGATAAAGCCATCTTAACAAAAGATGGTTTTATCTTTAAAGTTTTTATTAACTTTAAAGTATGAAAGAACTATTTATCAAACGTTTCGAATATTATAAATCTCTTGGAGATAAATCTTTTGAACAATTATCAGATGAACAAATGTTTTGGCAGTATAATGTTGAAAGTAATTCAATTGCAGTTATTGCAAAACATATTGCAGGAAATATGATTTCAAGATGGACAAATTTCCTTACGGAAGATGGAGAAAAACCGGGACGGAAACGTGATGAAGAATTTGTAAATACCTTTAAAACAAAACAAGAAGCAATTGGTTTTTGGGAAGCAGGTTGGAAATGTCTTTTTGATGCTTTGAACCAAATTAATGAAGAAAACTTGTATGCTACTATTTATATAAGAGGTGAGGGACATTTGGTTATAGATGCTGTTTTTCGCCAGCTGGCTCATTATCCTTATCATATAGGACAGATCGTTTACATTGCAAAAATGATGAAAAATAATGATTGGAACACACTTTCTATTGCAAGAAATAAATCTCAGGAATTTAATGAAGAAATAAAGAATAAACTTGAGGGCGAAGGTCTAAATTCTAATTCTTCACCTGTTTGTTTCGAAAATAATCATGAGGTAAGAGAAGAATATAAACAATAGACTGAATCGATTCAGAGTTTTTATTTAAATTACTATCTTTGCACCCATAAAATTCAGGACTACTCAATGTCAAATTTTCACAAAACTGCCGCATTTCATACCCTTGGCTGCAAATTAAATTTTGCAGAAACTTCTACTATTGCCCGTCAATTAACAGATGCAGGTTATGATAAGGTGAGTTTTGATGATAAGGCAAATGTGTATGTTATCAATACTTGTTCAGTAACTGAAAATGCAGACCGTGAATGTAAACTTCATGTAAAGAGAGCAATGAAGGCTAATCCTGAAGGGTTAGTAGTCATTGTTGGATGTTATGCGCAGTTAAAACCCGAAGAGATCTCGCAGATAAATGGGGTAGATTTGGTTCTTGGAGCCAAGGAAAAGTTCAATATTTTAAGTTATCTGGACGATTTAGAAAAGTCGGAAAGTAACGGTCTTGTCCACTCTTGTGAAATCGAAGAAACAGATTTTTTTATTGGAAGCTATTCTATAGGGGATAGAACCAGAGCTTTCTTAAAAGTTCAGGATGGGTGTGATTATAAATGTACATATTGTACCATTCCTTTAGCCAGAGGGATCTCACGATCAGATACGATAGAAAATGTTTTGACTAATGCTAAGGAAATTGCTGGAAGAGATATTAAAGAAATTGTTCTGACAGGAGTTAATATCGGTGATTATGGGAAAGGTGAATTTGGAAATAAAAGACACGAACATACTTTTCTGGATCTGATCTCTGAACTCGATCAGGTTGATGGTATCGAGAGGATACGTATTTCCTCCATTGAACCTAATCTTCTGAAAGATGAAAGTATTGAATTGGTCTCAAAAAGCAGAAGTTTTGTTCCTCACTTCCATATTCCTTTACAGTCAGGATGCGATGATTTATTGAAAAAAATGAAACGTCGTTATTTAACCAAGTTGTATAAGGACAGAGTAAATAAAATTCGTGAGGTTATGCCTCATGCTGCGATTGGTGTTGATGTAATTGTAGGTTTTCCAGGTGAAACTGAGGAAAAATTTATGGAAACATATAACTTCCTGAATGAACTTCCTATCAGCTATCTGCATGTATTTACTTATTCTGAAAGAGAAAATACCGAAGCAGCGGAAATGAAGGATATTGTTCCTATTCCCGAAAGGAAAAAACGCAATAAGATGTTACGTATTCTTTCCGAAAAGAAAAAGATGTCATTTTATCAGACCCAGCTTGGGAAAACGCTTCCTATACTCTGGGAGCATGAAAATAAAGACGGCAAGATGTTCGGCTTCACAGAAAATTATGTGAGAGTGCAGAAAGATTTTGATCAGGCATCTGTAAACCAAATAGAATTTCTAAATTTAGAAAAAATCCTGTCAGATGGCACGGTTTCTGTGCAGTCATCTTACGAAAGTTTTTTAGCAAAAGCATAGTCTCTTTGCAAAATTTCTACTAAATTTATTTTAACTTTTAAATACAACATTCTATGAGAGATAAGTTTTTATCTTGGGGAATTGTATTAGTAATTGCTACATGGATTATAGCTTTACTAATCAGAGCGCATTATTGGATCCCAATTCTGCTATCGGCAATCTATGCATTAGGTGTATATAATACCTATCAGTCAAAACATGCAATACTGAGGAATTTTCCGGTGCTAGGTTATTTCCGGTATTTTTTTGAAGATATCTCTCCGGAAATGCAGCAGTATTTTATTGAACGGGAAACTGATGGGAAGCCGTTTCCCAGGAACCAGCGTTCTGCTGTTTACAGACGTGCCAAAAACTTAAGTGATACCGTTCCATTTGGAACTCAGCTGGAAGTTAATCATAGAAAATATGAAGGAATAAAGCATTCGATCTACGCAAAGTCTCCTTCTGAAGAGCTACCAAGAGTCTGGGTAGGCGGGGAACAATGTTCACAGCCTTACCATGCTTCTTTATTCAATATTTCAGCAATGAGTTTTGGAGCATTGAGTGACAGAGCACAAATTTCGTTAAACAGAGGAGCTAAAAAAGGAGGCTTTTATCATAATACAGGTGAAGGAGGAATTTCTCCACATCATTTAGAAGGCGGGGATCTCTGCTGGCAGATTGGGACTGGATATTTTGGATGTCGAGATGAAGAAGGAAAGTTTAATCCTGACTTATTTGCTAAGTATTCAACGATGCCGACTGTGAAAATGATTGAGATCAAATTATCTCAGGGCGCAAAGCCTGGACATGGAGGTGTTTTGCCGGGGGTGAAAAATACACCTGAAATTGCAAAAATAAGACACGTTACTCCAGGAATGACTATTATTTCTCCACCGTCACATTCTGCGTTTTCTAATGCTGCAGGACTTTTAAGGTTTGTGGAACAATTAAGGAACCTCTCAGGAGGGAAACCAGTTGGTTTTAAATTGTGTATTGGTGATACAAAGGAATTTGAAGATATCTGTGTTCAGATGAATGTGTTGAAGATCTATCCTGATTTTATTACAATAGATGGAGCTGAGGGTGGAACAGGAGCTGCACCTCCGGAATTTTCTGATGGAGTAGGAATGCCATTAGAGCCCGCATTGATTTTCGTAAATAAAACGCTTAATAACTATAACGTAAGAAATAAATTAAGAGTTATTGCCAGCGGTAAAGTTTTGACAAGTTTAGATATTTTAAGAGCAGTTGCTATGGGAGCTGATATGTGTAATAATGCCAGAGGATTTATGTTTTCTTTAGGTTGTATTCAGGCTTTAAGATGTAATACTAATAACTGTCCAACTGGTGTTGCTACTCAGGATAAAATGCTAATTAAAGGTTTGGATGTTACGGATAAAAGTGAGAGAGTATATCATTTTCATAAAAATACCCTTCACACTTGTAATGAGTTAATTGCAGCTGCGGGCAGAAGTTCTTATGAAGAGGTTGATGCTTCTATGTTTATGAGAGGTGATGAATTTGATCACTTGGCTGATCTTTATTTCCCGGATATTTTAGGGAATGTAAGACAAAAAGCAAGACTTTAAAATAAATAAAAAGCGCTTTTTATTTATTTGTATGCTTTATAGAGCATTAATTTACTCGTCTACAGGTCTTGTTGTTGTATTGTAAACTTGGAAATTAAAGATAAATGTTCTGTTTTGAAGAGAATATCCGGTGTAATTATAGTGTGCATCCCTTCCAAAAGCAGCTCTTGAAGGAACTAAGATAACTCCCTGTAGGTTATATGGAGCCTCATCTGCTAAAGCTGGAGAAGCAGCTTTAAAGTATTTTAATCCTTCTTGAAAACCTTCAATTTCATAAAACTTTCTGTCTTTAGCAGCATCCGTTGTTGCATCCTTTAAAACTTGTTTCTTAACATAATACCACATAGGATCTACCAAGGGAGATCCAGATCCATTAATTGTATTAACCAGATAAGGAACTGTAGGAGAAATTGTAAGTGAAACTGTGCCATCAGTATTTACAGCAAGGTAATTGCCTGCTCTAACCATCATTTTTAGGTTATCAGTAGCACCAATTGCTTTCCCCGGAGTAGGTTGGGCACCTGCTCTTACAATATAGATTACTCCTGAAGGAAGTTTTACCGGATTTAGCTCAGCTAGTTTTTTCTCATGATCATCAATAGTATCAGTGGCGCTAAAAGCTTTTACATTTCCTTGGGTATCCAAATAGTTATCATTTAAGAATTTTTGGATCGCCTGATCATCATAAGTGTTTCGAACTGCAACGTCATCGGGTTCTACAAATGTTTGTGGATCGTCATCTTTTTTACAAGCTGAAAAACATAAAGATCCTGCAAGGATATATAAAAATATTTTTTTCATTTCAAAAACTTTAATTACTTTACAAATAATATAACGGCAAAAGTATAAAAAATTATGAGAATAGATAAATTTTTATGGAGCATTCGTTTTTATAAAACGAGAACTGTTGCAACTGAGGAGATTAAAAAGAACAGAGTTTCTATTGGAGACGCTGTTGTAAAGTCTTCTAAGGAGGTAAAAGAAGGTGATGTAATAAAAATCCGTAAAAATCAGGTAGACTATAAAATTAAAGTAATTCAGATTCCTAAAAGCCGGATTGGGGCAAAATTAGTATCTCTTCATATCAAAGATGTCACAGACAAAGAACAATATGAACTGCTTAAACTACGCAAAATGTCTCAGGACTATTACAGAAATAGAGGCGAAGGAAGACCTACTAAAAAAGATAGAAGAGACATGGACGGATATGTTGAAAATGATATTGCTTCAGATTTTACAGACTGGGACGACTTTTTTGGTGAAAACAGTGAAATAGAAGATAAAGAGGAAAAATCATAGATAAAGTTTTTCAATGATTTCATTTACGATATCGTCAGGCTCTCTTGAGTCTGTATTTACACTTATCAAAGCTTTATTATAATATTCATTTCTTTCAAATAAATGCTTGGCAATAAATTCAGGGAGGTTTTCATCAGAGATATTGGCTATTATAGGCCTTTTCTCTTTTTGTTTTGAAAGCCTTTCTGTTAATGTGCCAATAGAAGCTTTTAAAAAGATGCTTTTAGAATTGTTATTGATGATCTCCATATTATTATAGTAAACAGGAGTTCCTCCACCCAGACTTAAAATAAGATTTTCCTCGGTGGCCAGTATTTCTTCCAGAGTTTCTCTTTCCAGCTTTCTAAAGTAGATTTCTCCCTTTTTTTCGAAGATTTCGGGAATGGTTGATTTATTTCGCCTGGAAATCTCTTTATCTAGGTCAATTAATTTAAAATTTATTTTTTCGCTTAAAATTTTGGAAATGTGTGATTTGCCACAACCCATGTATCCGACTAGTGAAATTATCATGAAATATTTTTAAACAAATTTGCGAAAAAGTTTTGAGAAATTAAAAAAAGTTATATCTTTGCACCACTTAAAACAAGGGACATTACTTAAATGAAAATTGTTTAAAATAAGTGGCCGACTCGGTAGCTCAGCTGGTAGAGCAATACACTTTTAATGTATGGGTCCTGGGTTCGAATCCCAGCCGGGTCACTAGCAAAAATTTTACTAGATTCTGTAATTTTTTTGCCTGCGTGGTGAAATTGGTAGACACGCCATCTTGAGGGGGTGGTTTCCTAAGGATGTGCTGGTTCGAGTCCAGTCGCAGGCACTGCAAAGAAAATGTGAATTTTAGATTATTATTAATTTAAAATTTGTAAATTAGAAATTTAATGACCGACTCGGTAGCTCAGCTGGTAGAGCAATACACTTTTAATGTATGGGTCCTGGGTTCGAATCCCAGCCGGGTCACAAGTTTACTGAAAAGTAAATTTTTTTCATATTAATATTTTGTGATTTGGTGTTCAAAGGCTTCCTTCCGGAAGCCTTTGATTTTTTATGTTGGTTCTTAATCCAAATGCATATTGTCTATTAATCTTACACCATCTACTATGACAACAATAAAGGCTCTGTATGATTTGTCTTTATAAAAGAAATCAGTTTCCTTTAATGTGTGCTCATCGGCAATCATAAAATATTCAAGCTTCATACCATGTTGCTGATCAAAAATATCATTAACTCTGTCTTTGATTTCAGGGACTGTGACTACACGGAACCAATCATTGACTTTTTTTAATGTAGCATAAATAATTTTTGATGCTTCTTTCCGATCTTCATGAAGTCGTTGATTCCTTGAGCTTAGTGCAAGTCCATTTTCTGCTCTGTAAATAGGAACTCCCATAATTTTTATTGGAAGTTGTTTTTTCTCAACCATTTTTTTTATAATGGCTAATTGTTGAAAATCTTTCTCTCCAAAATAAGCATTGTCTGGTTGTATTTGTCTGAAAAGCTCTTCTACTACAGTACCCACACCATCAAAATGTCCAGGTCTTGATTTGCCCTCCATTTCATTTTCTAACCCGTCAAAATCATAATGTTGGCTTTGAGCTTTCTCAGGATAAATATCCACAATTTCAGGAATGTAAACAGCATCTACTAATCCGGAATTTTGTAAAATAAGTATATCTCTATTGATATCACGGGGATATTTTGCCAAATCGTCGGAGTTGTTGAACTGAGTAGGGTTCACAAAAATTGAAGAAATTACAAGATCATTTTCTTTTCTGGCCATTTCGTAGAGTGAAAGATGTCCATTATGCAGAGCTCCCATTGTTGGTGCGAACCCTATTTTTTTTCCCATTTCTTTCTGTCTCTCAATGAAATCCTGAAGTGTTTTTTTGTTTTTTAGAACTTCCATAGTTAATTTTAATACCAATTCAAAAATAGTAAAAATATCAGATAATAAAATGCGTTTTTGATAATTTGGAAAAGGTAATTATCGTAAAATAATGTTAATTAAAATAATGTTGGATGTTTTTTTGTAATTTTGCACATTAAAGCATTTTTACAAAAAATTAGATAGAAATTTATGCCGAATCAAAAAATACTGTACATTACTACAGAAATGTATCCATATCAGGAAGATACGAACATGGCTACTGTGGTAAACAAAATGGCACTTAAAATGCACAATGAAGGCAATGATGTAAGAGTTTTTATGCCAAGATTTGGACAAATAAGTGAAAGGAAGTTTCAACTTCATGAGGTTATCCGTCTTTCAGGAATGAATATTATCATTAATGATCTGGATCAGCCTTTAATAATTAAGGTAGCATCTCTTCCTGGAGAAAGACTTCAGGTATACTTCATAGATAATGAAGAGTATTTCAAAAGAAAACAATATTACTTTGAAGATGATGGCGTTGCTTTTGAAGATAATGATGAGAGAGCAATATTCTTTGCGAGAGGAGTAATAGAAACGATTAAAAAACTTAATTGGGTTCCAGACATTATTCATTTGAATGGATGGATGGCTTCTTTTGTTCCTATTTATCTTAAAACCTACTACAAATCCGATACTTACTTTAAAGACGCTAAAATTGTTCTTTCTTTATATAATGAGAAGGACGCTCCTCTAAATGATAAAATTGGAGAAAAATTAGAATTCGATAATATTTCGGGCTTAAAAGCGTTAGATAAGCCAAGCTTTCAAAGTTTTGTAATTGAAAGCATGAACTATGTTGATGGTGTTGTAAAAGGAGATGAATTTTTAGATGGAGAGCTCGATAAAGCATTCAACGAAACATCAACTTCTAAATCGGAATATCTTGATGTAGACTCTATAAACAAACTTTATTAAAAAGACATTTAATGACTCGTACTATTAAAAGAACTTTTGCCATACTTTCTCTGGCAATTTTCGGCAGTGTATTACTTTATAATTGTGAACCGGATCCGGATTCTTTAGGGGAACAATTATTTTTAGATGGAGCAGCTCATGGAAATGAAAAATCTTATGACCTTATTGCTTTTAACATCAAAAATAATGATACTATTAAAAGTGATGCTACTCAATTAGGAGCGGCTATTCTTGGTGCTTTTAATGAGGGACAGTTTGGAATGCAAAGGGCATCTTATGTTACACAGCTAAGATTATCTACCTATGATCCCGACTTTGGGACCAATGCTAAGGTAGATTCAGTGGTTTTGGTTTTGAAACCTACATATGCTTCGGATTCCCTTACGACGACTACAGATGAAAATTATGTTTATCCAGACGGGAATGTACCAGCAAAGAAAGAGGTAAAAACATATCCTATCAACAAATATGGTAGAACTAAAAAAACGCTTACTATTAATGTTAATGAAGTTACCGATTTCTTAAAAGCTGCTACAGATGAAGTTAAGTCCAATGCGACATTTGCTTATAATACCACTGTATTGGGCTCAAAAGAATTTAAAGGAACTATTAATACAGTTGCCATTACCAAAGATTCTGATAACAGTTCAATATTTACTACAACAACACCAGGTATAAGAATTCCATTAGATAATGCGAAGACATTATTTCAGGAAAAAATTATTGATAAAAAAGGAAAACCTGAGTTGGCAGATGCTTCTAACTTTATAAGACATTTCAGAGGTCTTAGAATCTCTGTTCAGGAGAGTGATGGATATTTATTCCAGTTTTCTCCTAATGATATGGAGTTAATCATGTATTACAAATATGATAAGACTGAAAATGGGACAACCACTAAGACACCCGCGACTTATGCATTTGCTTTAGGAGCTGGTAATACTCATGTTGGTCAATATGAATATAACAGAGTAGGATCTGCATTAGGTAATGCAGTAATTGGAAATACTGAAACAGGTGATGCAAAATTATTTGCTCAGGGAATGGGTGGTCCTTCTATTGGAGTGAAAATTCCTGATGCGGCAATCAATGATCTTAAAACATTATATCAAAAAAATAAAGCTGCTATTATTAGTGCTAAGATAAGAATCTACACTGATGCTTCAACGTGGAGTAATAATTATAAGAAACCAGTGTTGTTTACTTTCTTACAAAATGATAAAGAAAAAGCAACCGATCCAATAAAAACAGACTTTACCAGTGATGTGCTTACCCTAGCAGGTACTCCGAATTTTAGTATATATAAAGCCTATGATTTAGATAAAAATCCAGCTTACTATGACTTTGTTGTTACAAAATCAGTAAAAGATCTAGTTGAAGGAACATCAGTTAATACCTATAAATCTTTTAGAATTGATATTGGTGGTTTCCTATCTAAGTCAGATAATTCAGGTTTAGCAGGAGCTAAATACACATCAAGAGCATACACAGTGGATAGAGCTGTATTAGTAGGATCTGATATTAGCAATGCTAAAAAAATGCAGTTAAAAATTACATACGCGACAAAGTAAAATTTTAAAAATACACCAAATAAATTATGTGCGGAATAGTTGGATACACAGGCTTTCAAGATGCTTACGATGTAGTTATAAATGGTCTTAGAAGACTAGAATACAGAGGATATGACAGTGCAGGAATTGTTCTGGAAAAAGAGAATAATTCATTTGAAGTTGAAAAGACAAAAGGAAAAGTTGATGATCTTGTCAATATTTCGAGTCAACTAAAAGGTACTGCAAAAATGGGGATGGGGCACACCCGTTGGGCAACTCACGGAGTTCCAAGTGATAGAAATTCTCACCCGCATTTATCTAATAATAACAAAATTGCTATTATCCATAATGGAATCATTGAAAACTATGATACCATTAAAAAGATGCTTACTGAAAAGGGATTTACCTTCAGGTCTGAAACAGATACTGAGGTATTAGTAAATCTTATTCAGTATTTTATGGATATAAATGCTGGAATAGATTTTCCAACGGCTGTAAGGTATGCTTTGAATGAAGTATATGGAGCTTATGCTATTACGGTTATGCATGAAGATTATCCTGGCGTTTTAGTAGTTGGTAGATTAGGTTCTCCTTTAGCTATTGGAATTGGTGATAAAGAGTACTTTATTGCTTCTGATGCATCTCCTTTTGTAGAATTTACGAAAGAAGCGATCTACCTAGAAGAGGGGCATATGGCAACAATTTCCTTAGAAGGAGGGGTTGACATTAGAACGATCAAAGAGAATTCTAAAATAGAACCTGAAATTCAACAATTGAAATTGAACTTAGAGCAGATAGAGAAGGGGGGATATGAGCACTTCATGCTTAAGGAAATTTTCGAACAGCCTAAGTCCATTCACGATACAATGAGAGGAAGGTTACTTGTAGATGAGGGCGTAATAAAAATGGCAGGGATCTGGGATCATGTTGAAAAATTTAAGAATGCCAACAGAATAATTATAATTGCCTGTGGAACTTCTTGGCATGCTGGTCTTATAGGTGAATATCTTATAGAAGAATATGCAAGAATACCAGTTGAAGTAGAATATGCCTCAGAGTTCAGATATAGAAATCCTATTATTACGGATAAAGATGTTGTAATTGCAATTTCTCAGTCTGGAGAAACAGCTGATACAATGGCTGCTTTAAAATTAGCAAAAGAAAAAGGAGCATTTATATATGGTATATGTAATGTGGTAGATTCATCTATTGCAAGAATTACGGATGCTGGTTCATATACTCATGCTGGCCCTGAAATTGGAGTAGCTTCAACAAAAGCTTTTACGGCTCAGCTTACGATTCTAACGTTGATAGCATTTAAACTAGGTAAACATAACGGTAACCTTGGAAATGCCGAATTCATGAGCCTTATTTCAGAATTGGATGCCATTCCAAAGAAAATAGAAGATGTCTTGAATTCTACACATGAATTAACACAGAGCATAGCTAAAGATTTCGTTGGAGTTCAGAATTTCTTATATCTAGGTAGAGGGTACAATTACCCTGCAGCCTTAGAAGGTGCTTTAAAATTGAAGGAAATTTCCTATATCCATGCAGAAGGGTATCCTGCTGCAGAAATGAAGCATGGCCCAATTGCTTTAATTGATGAAAATATGCCAATCGTTATTATTGCTCCTAAAAAAGGGCACTATGATAAGATTGTAAGTAATGTTCAGGAAATAAAGGCTAGAAAAGGGAAAGTGATTGCTGTTGTTAATAGAGGAGACAAACAGGTAAGTGAAATGGCAGACTATGTTATTGAGATTCCTGAGACGTCTGAATGCTTTTCTCCGATCGTTGCATCGGTGCCTTTACAACTCTTAGCTTATTACATTGCAGTATATAGAGGAGCCAATGTAGATCAGCCTAGAAACCTCGCTAAGTCGGTAACTGTAGAATAAAAATACTAGGAAATAAAATAAATTTAGATTTCTAGCGTTATTTCAAAAAAAATCTTAAAAGTTTCTTAAAAAAATTATATATTTACGGCTTAATTATAAAAATTAACATGAAAAGGATATTTCTATTATTATTGTCTGCGTCAGTAGCGTCGGTATCTTGTTCAGGTGGTGGTAGCTCTTCTGTAGGGAAGCCAGGAACAAAAGGAGAGTTGATACCAAGAGAAAAAACTAAATCATTTGTTGCTGAAAGACCATACGGTATGGTTGCGATTCCTGCAGGATCTTTTATTGCAGGTTTAGCTGATCAGGATATTACACATACCCCTGAAAAATCAGCATTAAAAACAGTAACCGTTTCGTCTTTCTTTATGGATGAAGCAGAAACTACTAATGCAGAATACAGAGTATTCATTAATTATGTAAGAGACTCTATTGCTAGAACTCTACTTGCTGAAGCTGCTGGAGAAGGTGGCGAAGGCGGAGGCAGAGGTGCAAGCATAGGAGATTATGCATACCTTGCTAAAAAAGAAGAGAACCTAACTCCTTATCAAGAATATTTAGAAGGACAGGGAGGAAGAGATGACGGTAGTTACGATGCAAGTAAAAAATTAGATTGGAAAATCCCATTACATTGGAATACTACAAAATATCCTGATGTTGAATATGCGGAAGTTCTAGAATCTTTGTATTTGCCAGCTTCTTCTAGAATGGGGAATGAAAGAATCCTAGATGTTAGTAAATTAAAATATAATTATCAGTGGGGAGACATGGATGCTGCACTTGCTGACAACGAAAGAGGAGTAAACTACCTTAAAAGTAAAAGCATCGCGATCTATCCGGACACTACAGTTTGGGTAAAAGATTTTCACTTTGCATATAACGAGCCCTTATTTGAACAGTATTTCTGGCATAAAGCTTATAAAGATTATCCAGTTGTTGGGGTAACTTGGGATCAGGCAAGAGCTTATTGTAACTTCAGATCTAAATTGAAAACAGATTACAATGAAAGCTTGAAAAGAAGAAAACAAAGACCATTACAATTCCGTTTACCTACAGAGATCGAATGGGAATATGCAGCAAGAGGCGGTATGCAAAATGCTACATATCCTTGGGGAGGTCCATATTTAATGGATGACAGAGGTTGCTACTTGGCAAACTTTAAACCTAAACGAGGTAATTATATGGAAGATGATAAGAAAGGGACTTATACATATTCAGCTCCAGTAAAGAAATTTAAGAAAAATGGATTTGGGTTATTTGATATGGCTGGAAACGTTTCTGAATGGACAGAATCTTCTTATAACAATTCTTCATACGGATTTTCTTCAACTTTAAATCCTTCAACTAAAGATAAAACAGATTCTAAAAAATCTGTAAGAGGAGGTTCTTGGAAAGATATAGGTGCAATGCTTATGACTGGTGCAAGAGATTGGGAAAGAAAAGATTCGGCTAGAAGTTATATTGGATTCAGAACTGTACAGGATATTCCTGAGGCTGCTGTTAAACCAAGAAGAGTTAACAGATAATCAGATCAAACAATTATTTTTCAATACAATTTATTTTTAATCATTAAAAAAAACTAACTTATATGTTTAAGACTAAAGATGCTTGGATGAATTTCTTTTATTCATTCGGTGCTGCAATTGTAATTCTTGGAGCTTGGCTTAAGATTACTCACATTAACTTGGGGCCAATCAGTGGTAACGTTGCTCTTACTGTAGGGCTTA
Source organism: Chryseobacterium sp. ISL-6 (assembly GCF_018613715.1). Lineage (GTDB taxonomy): Bacteria > Bacteroidota > Bacteroidia > Flavobacteriales > Weeksellaceae > Chryseobacterium > Chryseobacterium paludis. The sequence continues at coordinate 471,453 of NZ_JAGGPT010000005.1, forward strand.
TTACTGAAGCTATCATCTTCATTATTTTCGCTTTTGACCCTCCAAAGTCTGAGGAGTCTTATGCTTGGGAAAATGTATATCCTGAATTATTAGATAAACATGCAAACCCAAATCCGCTTCACTCTAATGTATCTTCTAGAAATAATGCTGCAGCTCAATTTGCAGAACTAGAAAATTCACTTTCTTCGAAATTGGATAAGATGTTGCAAGATGCTAAATTAGATGTTCAATTATTCGATAGATTAAGAACAGGAATTGATAAATTTTCAAACTCTGTTGATCAAATCAACCAAACAGTAGACGTTTCTGCTTCTACTCACAAATATAACGACCAACTAAATAAAGCAGCTCAACACATGGAAAGCATGAATGCTTTATATACAATGCAGTTGGAGAATGGTAAAAGACAATCAGAATTTGCTAACAAATATGTAGCAGATATGCAGAAGTCTGCTGAGCATTCAGAAAAATTCAATCAGGAGTTACAAGGTTTAACATCTAACTTAAATAATTTAAATAGAGTTTATGGTGGTATGCTAACCGCTATGAAGTCATAATTTCCTAACCATTTTTAAATTTAAATTTTAATCCAAAACAAAGAAAAAGAATGGCACAAGGAAAACAGACTCCACGTCAGAAGATGATCAACCTTATGTATTTGGTGTTCATCGCTATGATGGCCCTAAATATTGATGCGGAAATCATCAGATCATATTATGACTCTACAAAAGCTCTTAATGAAACAAGAACTTTAACGGAGAAAAAGAATGAGAAAATTTTTGAAAAAACATTAGAAGCTAAAGCTCAGCAGGTACCAGATACCTATCAACAACCTTGGGAACAATATAAAGTTTTAAAAGGAAAGATTGATGCATTGGTTGTTGCAGCTCAAGGTATTAAAAATACCCTTAACAAGGAATCAGACTTTCATGATAAAGATCCTGAAACAAAGAAAGATGTTGATGTAAGCGAAAATTTTGCTGCACTTAACAATAATGATGCAACAACACATTATTTCTTTGCTGATGGAGATGAAAACTCACCTTCGAAAGGAGCGTTGGAACTAAAAAGTAAAATAGATGATGTAAGAAATTACATTAATGCTACTTTTGGAAACAATGCGCAGTTAAAAGACTTAGTTGAAAGAGCTAACAAATCTCTTATTGCTGAATATCCAAAAGGAAAATCACCAAATGAGAAGACTTGGTTTCAGAATAAATTTTATCATCAGCCACTTATTGCTGCGATCTCTAATTTAGAGATTATCCAGAATGATGCTAGAAATGTACAATCTGATGCATTGGCATTATTACTTCAAGAAAAAGTAGATGCTAGCATTAAATTTAGCAGCTATGAGCCAATTGTTTCTGGACCAGTTGATATCCAGTCTGGTAAGCAGGCAGAAGTTAAAGTTATGTTAGGAACTTATTCAACAAGTAATAAGATCAATATTACAGGAGTAAGCAAACTTGAGAATGGAAAAGGGATTATCCCAATTTCTGGATCAGGTATTGGCGAACATACTTTAAGTGGTAATATTACATTAACAGATGCTTCTGGTAAGCCTCAAAGTTTCCCTTGGACGCATACTTATAATGTAATTGCCGGACCAAGAGAAGTAAAACTAGAAAAAGGATTGTTACTTTCAGCAGATAAGATGAATGTAATGTATAGAGGATTGGAGAATCCTGTATCCGGATCTATCTTAGGTGCTGATAATTCTAAATTATCATTATCTGCTCCTGGTGCTGTTGTAAAAGGAACTGGTCCTGGAAAATGGAATATTACTCCTTCTACTGGAAATACTATTAAATTGACATTGTCGGGAACTGATCCTTATGGTAAAACAGTTTCTCAGGTATTTGAATATAGAATTAAAAATGTTCCTAATCCGCAAGGTCAAATGAGAGGCCAAACGGTATTGAATATTCCAGCTACTTCAATTCCAAATCAAATGGTACAGGCAGCATTACCTGATTTCGACTTCCCGGTTTCGTTTACTGTTAACCAGTTTATGGTAAAAGTACCAGGTAGAGCGGCACTATTGATCAAAGGTAATAGCCTTGATGAAGCTGCTGGATTAGTTAAAAACGTGAGAGCAGGAGATGTAGTTTATATCTTTGATATTAAAGCAACTGCTACAGGTTTAGGAAACCAGACATTGAGAAATATCTCTCCTGTTGTAATCAATGTTCAGTAATTTTAATAAGTTAAAATAATATTATGAAAAAATATATAAGCACTTTTTTAGTAGTAGTTTCGGGGTTTGCTTTTTCCCAGACTATTCTGAATGCATCTTCTCCGGAAGAGTTCAGACAAATGAGAGCTGAAAATAAACAAAAAGTTGGAGATACGATTGTCGATAAAACTGTAAAGCCTTTGGAATATGGTTTTGTAGAAGATAAAGATATCTTAAAGAGTATGTTTGTTTGGGAGATTATTGATATGAATGATAAGATTAATCAGCCATTATACTATGATAATCCTGATGGTCTACTTGCTACTCAAACAAGATCTTTGTATCAGTTATTATTGGATGCAGCTACAAGTGGTAAAATTCAGGAAGTATATGATGATGAGAATTTTGTAACTAAGCTAACTCCTGAAGGAATTCAAAAGAGATTAGAAAGTGTAAGAGTTGCTGATGCTGCTATTGATATTTTAAATTCTGGAAGAGCATTAACTGAGCAGGAGAAGAAGGAGTACACTGATGTCTTTAAAACAACAACTGAAAAGGTGAAAGTATTAAAGATTATGGGTATGTGGTTTATTGACAAAAGAGATGGTCAAATGAAATACAGACCTCTTGGTATTGCTGCAATGGGACCAGATCCAGCTGTTCAAGGTGTTATCGGACCAGATGGTAAACCGCTTGCCAGTAATGATGAGTTGATCGATCTATTCTGGATCTATTATCCAAGTGCAAGAGAGATATTAGCGAATAATTTTGTGTATAACAGAAAAAATTCGTCAGCTGATTTATCTTTTGATGATATTATCAATGCAAGAAGATTCTCGTCAATTATCTACAAATCTTCTGGAGGTTTAGGAGATGGTGTAATCAAAGATTACATTCCTAAGAATGCTGATGAGCAATTAGAAGAAAGTGACAGAATTAAAGGTCAGATTCTAGATATGGAAAATGATATGTGGAATTATTAGATTTCACTTGATATTTATACAAAACCTGAGTATTTTTACTCAGGTTTTTTTATTATGAAAAATATAGACTATATTATTGTAGGAGATGGATATGCGGGACTATTTTTTGCCCATCAGCTAATTAAGAATAATAAATCTTTTATTATTTTTTCTGAAGGAAGGAAAAGCGCTTCACAAGTTTCTGCAGGAATTATTAATCCTGTAGTTCTAAAAAAATTCACGACTTTCTGGCTTGCTCAACAGCAGATAGACTTTCTGAAGAATAGTCTTTTGGAAATTGAATCATATACCAAAAAGAACTATTTAATTAACAATCCTATTCATCGGATTTTCCATGACGAAAATGAGCAGAACCTCTGGTTAAAGAAATCAGATAATGAAGGTCTTTCTGAATTCTTAAATAAAGAATTTCAACATTTGGATGGGGTTAATAATCCTTTCTCCACGGGGAAAGTAAATCAGTCTGCAAGACTAGATGTGGATGGATTTTTTAGTGATTTTTTCAAATATTTTGAGAGAAATGAACAACTGGTAAAAGAAAAATTCGATTATAATCAGTTAAATACATCTGATAACATATATAAAGATATCTCCTTTAAGCATGTTATTTTTTGCGAAGGAATGGGAGTGAAAGACAACCCTTTTTTTTCTGATATTGCTGTAATTCCAAATAAAGGACATCACATAAAAGTCAAACTTTCTGAAGCTATTCAAAAAGATGTTACGATTAAAAAGAAACATTTTCTATTTCCAGTAAATAATGGTCTCCATTTTTATGGTGGAACCTATGACAGAGAGCAACTCCATCATCACATCGATGATTCTGCGGTGGAACAGTTGATAAAGGCGCTGTCTGAATTGTATCCAAATGATTTTGAAGTACGTGAAGTTAACTTTGGGTTCAGGCCTACTGTAAAGGATAGAAGACCTATTGTAGGAAGACATTCGGAGCATCAGAATTTGTATGTTTTCAATGGGTTGGGTGCGAGAGGAATTTTGAATGGATGTTATTTTTCTAAAAGGCTGTATCAGTTTATTGAAGAGGAGATTTCTTTACCAGATGAAGTTTCCCTGTCCCGTTTTAAATAAAACTAATGCTAAATATTTTAAAATTTATCTAAACAATTTGATCTAATTTCCTATCTTCAAACTGATAGATTTAAATAAAATGAATGTAAATATTCTTGGAATCGTAGCAGGTATACTTACCTCTATATCAATGGTACCTCAGCTTTTAAAGGTTTTGAAAGAGAAAAATGTTGAGGATATTTCCTGGATTATGCTTTTGGTACTTATATCTGGTCTTTCTTTATGGGTATGGTATGGCATATTAAAGAATGAGCTTCCAATTATTTTATCCAATGCTTTTGCTGTGCTCATGAATATTTCTCTTTTGATATGTTATATGATTTATAAAAAATAAAATTAAAGGCGCTTTACCTCAGGTAAAGCGCCTTTATTATTCAAAATCTTAATTTTATTTTTGTAGAACAAACTTTGCCAGTGGAGCCATTTTAGCCTTATTAAGTGTTAAGGTATTTCCATTTACAGAATAATTATCTGTTGCAAGTAATGCTTTGGTAAAAAGCTGTTCAGTTTCTAAATCTTCACAGGCCATCATAGTAGACATTCCTTGATTGAATTTTATACGCATTATGTCCTGTTTGATTTCAAAAGAGCCACCTACTCCATTACATCCGGCATTCCCTTCATATCTCATGTCAGTTGTATTTAATGAGAAATATGGGTTGTTCTTTGGGTTTTTAAGCTTTATGGGTTGCCCGTTAATTTCCGTTAGTTTCCATGTTTTTCCAGTAATGTCATTATTGCTTTGTTGTACGGTCTTACTTGTACAACCTACAATAAGGGCAAATGTAAAAAGTGTCAATAAGTAATAATGTAATTTTTTCATAGTTATTGTTTTTATTTAAACACCTAAGATTTAAGGTTAATTAGTAAGAAGCCATTTTGCTGGATCCAGAGTCTTTTTTGTCTTGCTTATGATGAAATAAAACCATGTCAACATTTCTTTTCAGGAAAGTGATATTGCCTCTGATATTTGAGTATTGGTATTCTGAATTGGATGCAGTATAATCTGGTAAATCTTTGTTTTTCTTAAGCTCATAAGATTTACCGTTCAAATGAACAACTACCGTATTTTCTGTATTATTAATAGCAACTTCTATTTTGTCTCCATAGCTGTCTGTAAAAACATCTTTGGTTATTTCATCCGTTTCCACAGGATGGGTTGCTGTAATTTCGGGTTCATCTTTTGCCGAACTTTTACACGCTGTTACTGATACAACAGCCAGAACAATAATGATGGGATAAAATATTTTTTTCATAATTATAAGTGATTTGGTTTTTCATTGGTTAGATGTTTATAATGTGTAAAATTACAATTTTTTTACGGGATATTTGTTAATTTTTAATAAATTAAATAAATATTCATATATATTGTGGGTAAATATGTTGGTTTCAAAAAACCTATTTTTGTTTTTTTAACTATATTTTTTTATTTAAGAATTTTTTTTATGCTGTTTTTTTGATTCATAAATGGCCTGAAGAAGGTGTAAAGTCTTTTTAAATCTTAAATCTTAGTTTTATATTTTTGTAATAATTTGGATTCAGAATTTTTCAAGGTGAGTTAAATTTTGTTAATCTGTATAATAATATTCAAATCTAAGCTTACCTTTGCCACTTCAAAATGAGAACCTATATTGTATACTTTTTGACAAGCTTATTTCTGCTTTTTATAGTGGAAAGTAAGATCAATGTCAAAACATTACAAAATCATTTTCCTGATCATACTTCTCACCACTTACCAAAAAAGGCAAATCGCTTAAATCAGACCTACGAGAAATTATCTATTCAGCAAGCGCCGGATAATGTCGGAAATAATTCTTTGGAATTGATTGAAGATGATTTCCAATTTTCGGATACCGTGCAAAATGTGGTGCTTTTCGTAAGTGTCTGTAGTTTAGTATACTTCTTTGGATTGTTTAATTACAAACGGCTAAAACCTGCTATACAAGGTTTTATTTCTAACTATTCCTCCGTAAAAAAATTCATTCTGATACGTTCTATTAGAATATAAAATTCATTTTTCGATTTATTTTCTGCTCTCCTATCAGAGCGGAATACTCCTGCGTTGTGTTTGCTGGTAATCATCATAACGTTTAATCTTTATTACCATTCTATTCTATTAAACATTAACGATTTATATAATTTCAAAATTATGAAAAGAGCTGCCTCAGGCATAGCGCTAAGCACCCTCTTGTTATTTGCTAGTTGCAATAATAAGAAGGAAGAAAAAGAAGAAGTCACAACATATCCAATTACGTCTCCGGTAAAGATGGATACAGTAATTAATAAGGATTATGTTACTCAGATTCAATCCGTAAAAAACATTGAGATCCGTGCACAGGAAAAAGGATTTCTTGAAAAGATTTATGTAGATGAAGGTCAGTATGTTCACGCAGGACAGACCTTGTTCCGAATTATGCCTCAGCTATATCAGGCTGAATTAATGAAATCTAAAGCTGAAGTAGAGCAAGCTAATATTGAGCTGAGAAATGCCAGTACATTAGCTAATAATAATATTGTTTCAAAGAATGAAAAAGCAATGGCAAAAGCTAAACTAGATGCTGCCAATGCTGAAATGAAATTAGCTCAGATTCATTTATCATTTACAGATATTAAAGCACCTTACTCTGGTATTATCAACAGAATTCCATTGAAGTTAGGGAGCTTGATTGATGAAGGTGATCTATTGACAAGCTTGTCTGATAACACCAATGTCTATACCTATTTTAATGTTTCAGAACCCGAATACCTGAACTATCAGATGCATGCTGCTGATAGGGGAAGTAAAGAAGTAACTTTAATTATGGCAAATGGGGATGCGCTTCCTCAGAAAGGAGAGATCCAAACCATTGAAGGGGAATTCGATAATGAGACAGGAAATATTGCTTTCCGTGCCAAGTTTCCAAATCCAGATAAATTGTTGAGAAATGGAGAAACTGGAAAAGTAAGAATGACATTGCCCCTTAGAAATGCTCTAATTATTCCGCAAAAAGCAACGTACGAAATTCAGGATCAGAAATATGTATTTGTGGTAGGGAAAGATGGCGTATTGAAATCTAAAAATATAAAAGTAGCTTACGAATTACCAGATCTTTATGTGGTTGCTTCTGGACTTTCGGAAGGAGATAAATTTCTTTTAGAAGGAGTTCAAAAAGTAAAAGATGATCAAAAAGTAAAAGTGAAATTCCAGGACCCTAGAAAAGTAATTCAATCATTGAAATTAAAAGCAGAGTAGTCTACTCGTAAAATGAAGTTGTATGTTTAAGAAATTCATTCGCAGACCTGTTCTGTCTATCGTAATCTCATTGATTATCGTATTTATGGGGGTTCTGTCATTGGTAAAATTGCCCGTGACACAGTTTCCCTCCATCTCTCCACCCAAAGTAAATATTACAGCGGAATATCCGGGAGCAAACAATGAACTGTTAATTAAATCTGTAGTTATTCCTTTAGAAAGAGGTTTAAATGGTGTTCCAGGTATGAAGTATATGACTTCAGATGCCGGAAATGACGGTGAAGCCTCTATTCAAATTGTATTTGACTTGGGTACTGATCCCAATGTTGCTGCTGTAAACGTTCAAAACCGTGTGTCTTCGGTGGTTAATAAATTACCTCCGCTGGTAGTTCGTGAAGGGGTGAAAATTACCCGTGAAGAACCAAACATGTTGATGTATATTAATTTATACAGTGATGATCCAAAGGCCGATCAGAAATTCCTGTTCAACTATGCAGATATTAATGTAATGTCTGAATTGAGAAGGGTAAGTGGAGTTGGATTTGCAGATATTCTTGGAACCCGTGAATATGCAATGCGTGTTTGGTTAAAACCAGACAGATTAACAGCCTACAATATTTCGGCAGATGAAGTAATGGAAGCTTTAAATGAGCAAAGCTTAGAAGCCTCTCCAGGTAAAACAGGAGAGAGCTCCGGAAAACGTTCTCAATCATTCGAATATATCCTAAAATATCCTGGTCGTTTTAGTAATGAAAAGGATTATGGTAATATCATTCTAAAGGCTAAGTCAGCTGGAGAATTTGTAAGATTAAAAGATGTTGCCGATATCGAGTTTGGTAGTTCAATGTATGATATTTATTCAACATTAAATGGGAAACCTTCTGCGGCGATTACTGTAAAACAATCTTATGGTTCAAATGCAAGTGACGTTATTAAGAATGTAAAAACTTTGATGGCTGACCTTCAGAAAAACTCTTTTCCAAAAGGGATGCATTATGATATCAGTTATGATGTTTCAAGATTCCTGGATGCCTCTATTGAAAAGGTCGTGCATACTTTATTCGAAGCATTTATTTTGGTAGCAATTGTGGTATTCCTGTTTTTAGGAGATTGGCGTTCAACTTTAATTCCAGCTTTAGCAGTTCCTGTTTCATTGGTTGGAACATTTGCTGTAATGTCCGCTTTTGGAATTACATTAAATATGATCTCGCTCTTTGCTTTAGTTATGGCGATCGGGGTCGTCGTCGATGATGCAATTGTAGTAATTGAAGCTGTCCATGCTAAAATGGAAGATAAAGGACTTTCTCCACTAAAAGCAACAGAAGAAGCAATGCATGAGATCAGTGGTGCAATTATCGCAATTACTTTAGTAATGGCATCCGTTTTCATCCCTATTGCCTTTATGTCTGGCCCGGTTGGTGTTTTCTACCGTCAGTTTTCGATCACGATGGCTTCAGCAATTATCCTTTCAGGAATTGTAGCCTTGACATTGACTCCCGCATTATGTGCTTTAATATTAAAGAATAATCACGGGAAAGCTAAAAAGAGAAATCTGATCACAATATTTTTAGATAAATTCAATGGTGTATTTACTAAGGGTGCTGGGAAATATGAAAAGCTGCTGAATAAAACAGTGACTAAAAAGATGTTTACATTACCTCTGTTATTGGCTTTTTGTTTATGTACTTTCTTTCTAAGTAATTCGCTTCCTTCAGGATTTATTCCAAGTGAAGATCAGGGAATGATCTATGCAATTATTCAGACACCTCCAGGATCTACTTTAGAGAGAACGAATCAGATAGCAAAAGAACTGTTAAAAGAATCAGAGGATATTGATGGCGTACAGTCAGTTTCTTCTCTGGCAGGTTATGAAATCCTTACGGAGGGTACAGGGTCGAATTCAGGAACTTGTTTGATCAATTTAAAAAGTTGGGAAGATCGTAAAGAATCTGCTGCGGAAATTATTGAAAAGCTTGAAGAAAAGGCTAAAAATATTCCTGGTGCTAATATTGAATTTTTCCAGCCACCGTCTATTCCGGGATATGGTGCTGCAGGTGGTTTCGAACTTCGATTACTGGATAAAGCTGGAAGTGGGGATTATCATAAAATGGAACAGGTAAGTAACGATTTTGTAAGGGAATTAAAAAAACGACCTGAACTGGGATCAGCATTTACTTTTTACTCTGCAAGTTTCCCTCAGTATATGCTGAAAGTTGATAACGATCTGGCAGAACAGAAAGGTGTAACTATTGCGAGTGCTATGGACAACCTGTCGACATTGATTGGTTCGAATTATGAAACGAGTTTCATCCGCTTTGACAGACCTTATAAAGTAATTGTTCAGGCAGGTCCGCAATATCGTGCTTTACCGAGTGATCTTTTGAAATTATACGTTAAAAATGATAAAGAACAAATGGTGCCTTATTCTGATTTCATGAGGCTTGAAAAAGTATATGGTCTATCAGAGATCACAAGACATAATATGTATAATTCTTCCGAGGTAAGTGGAACTCCTGCTCCTGGTTATAGTAGTGGTCAGGCGATCAAAGCAATTCAGGAAGTTGCTGATAAGACGCTCCCTAGAGGATTTGGTATCGACTGGGCTGGTATTTCCAAAGATGAAGTTAGCCGTGGAAATGAAGCTGTATTTATCTTTTTGGTGTGTTTAGGCTTTGTCTATCTGATCCTTTCCGCACAATATGAGAGTTTTATACTTCCGTTACCGGTAATTCTTTCTCTTCCTACAGGTATTTTTGGCGCATTTTTATGCCTTAAACTTTTAGGATTAGAAAACAACATCTATGCTCAGGTGGCAATGGTAATGTTAATCGGACTATTAGGAAAGAATGCTGTGTTGATTGTTGAGTTTGCCGTACAGAAGAAAGCAGAAGAAGGCATTCCTGTAATGAAAGCAGCAATTGAAGGAGCTACAATCCGTTTCCGTCCTATTTTAATGACCTCATTTGCATTTATTGCCGGACTTATTCCATTGGTAATGGCAACGGGTCCTGGAGCTGTAGGAAACAGAACCATTGGAACAGCTGCGGCTGGAGGAATGCTTATAGGAACTATTTTCGGACTAATGATCATTCCTGGATTGTATTACATCTTCGGAACGATAGCTGAAAAATCCAGACTGGCAAGATATGAAGAAGAGAATCCTTTAACAGAACAAACTGAACCTTATGAACATGATGGAAAATTTGAAGATTAAATCAATTCTTACAGCCATTGCATTATCACTTGTTGTAGCAAGTTGTAAAGCTCCAATGGCGACCGTTATAAAAGACGAGGTAAAAGAAAATGTACCTCAGAATTTTGGAGAAAACGAGCAGCAGGATGCTAATTCCAATAGCGGAACAACACCCTGGAGACAGTTTTTTACAGATCCAAATTTAGTAAGCTTAATAGAAACTGCCCTGAAAAATAATCAGGAACTATTGATTACTTTACAGGAAATTGAAATTGCAAAAAGCGGAGTCCTTTATAAGAAAGGAAAGCTAAGCCCAACTGTGGCAGCCACAATAGGAGCTGGAGTGAAAAAATCCGGTCGTTATACCAGTGAAGGAGCTGGTGATGCTACCACAGAGATTGAACCAGGTCGAGAAATGCCGGATCCATTGGGGAATTTTGAAGGTGGATTAATGGCTAACTGGGAAATTGATATCTGGAAAAAATTGAGAACTGAGAAAGAATCGGCAGTTGCCCACTATTTATCTACAGTTGAAGGAAAGAATTTTATTCTTTCGAACCTTATTGAGGAAGTAGCTGATAATTATTACGAGTTGTTGTCTCTTGATAACCAGTTGGATATTATTCAACAGTATATTAAGCTTCAGGAGAAAGCATTAGAGATCTCTAAAATACAGAAACAAGCGGCAGCGGCTACGGAATTAGCGGTAAAGAAATTTGAAGCCGAACTGGCTAAATCCAAAGCAACAGAGTATACAATCCGTCAGCAGATCACCGAAAAAGAAAATGGGATCAATGCACTTTTAGGAAGATTCCCACAGCCGATTGTGAGAACAAAAGAAAGCTTTATGTCAACAATTCCGCAAACAGTTTATACAGGTATTCCTGCGCAGTTATTAGCAAATCGCCCGGATATAAAACAAGCTGAACTGGAATTAAAATCTGCGAAATTAGATGTAGAGGCAGCAAGAAAGGAATTTTATCCTTCTTTGGAAATTTCTGCAACATTGGGATTGGAGGCATTCAAGCCATCATATCTCGTGAAAATGCCAGAATCTATTGCCTATAATCTAGTAGGTGAAGTAGCGGGACCTCTGATTAATAAAACTGCAATTAAAGCTAATTTTCAGACGGCCGATGCAAAACAGATCCAGGCATTATATGAGTACGATAAAACCATTCTAAATGCTTATCTGGATGTTGCAAACTTAATGTCGAAGGTTAAAAATATAGACCAATATTATAAGCTGAAATCTGAGGAAACACAGGCTTTAGATCAGTCAATCGATATTGCCAATCAATTATTCAGAAATTCAAGAGCAGACTACCTTGAGGTACTTTTAAATCAAAGAGACGCTTTGGATGCCAAAATGGAATTGGTAGAAGCTAAAGAAAAACAGCTGAGTACAGTTGTTGATATTTATAAGAGCTTAGGCGGAGGCTGGAAGTGATTATAAATCCTTAATGTTTTTTTAATAGAAGGAGACTGTCGAAAGACAGTCTCTTTTTTTGCTCTGCAATTGAATAAGCCAGTTTTCTGATAACTTTAAGTATAGAAAAAGGACTCGGTAATTAAACTGAGTCCTTTGCAATTTACCTGCATATAGCAACTAAATTATATATAAACATGGTTGTTAGTTCTTAGTAATCCCAGAATACCTTATTTGTATTACTGTTGGGCTTTCCAATGAGTTCCATTCTTTACGGGTGGATCTGTTTCTTTCAGATTCTCATCATTGGTCGTTTTTAATTGATTAGTGTTCATTATTTTACTGTCAATAACACTTGTTTTTGCCTTTTGAAAATCATTTTCATCATCCTGTCTGCAAGCACCTAATGTCATTGCTATTACGATTAGTAGTGGAAATGTTTTTAATGAGATAATCTTTTTCATAATATTTCAGAGTTAAAAGGTTATCCCGGCCAGGTTTATCATTCAGAATTCTGAGTTCGAAATTATATGCATAAAATGACATAAAAAAGTACTTGTTGTCTCTATTCGGCAATTAAGACGTCCTAATTCGTAAATAAGGACAATTACAAATAATTGATATACAGTATATTGCGTGTTTGTTTTTTGATTTTAGAATGGGAGGTATTAATTCATGAATGTTTGATAAGATTTAAATGATTTTGTGTATTTTTGATTACTATATAGGCACCATTAATCATTCAATGTGATCAAAAAGCTACTTTTTATAATCTTTTTAGTAATTTTTAAACTTTTCTTTTCCCAAGAAGGGTACAGCGATTATTATAAGTTGAGAGTTAAATACGAAAATTTCGAAGAAAATAATACGGAAGCATTTCCATTTATTCAACCTTATATTAATAAAGCGAAAAGAGAGAAGAATTATGATAAGCTAGTTCAGGGATATAAAGACGGTGTATTTTATGCTTCTTCCAATGAGAAAAAGCTTATCTACGCAGATAGTACAATATGGGCAGCGAAGCTATCAGGAGATAGGGATCTGATTAGCACGGCGTATCTGGAAAAGGGTGTGGTATATTATTATCACTACAAGAGATTTCAGGCAGCACTTAATGAATACCTTAAAGCCTATGAGTATTCTAAAAATACAAAGAACGATTTTTTAAAATATCAGAATTTATATCATATTGGGGTTGTAAAAAGTTATTTGGGATATTACGAAGAAGCCTCAAAATTGTTTGAGCAATGCATTGATTATTATAATCCTAAATCCAAATCGGGTTTACATCCCAACGAAGTTTATAACAATAAGAAAGGTTATCTTAATAGTCTTCATCAGCTGATTATTTGTTATCGTAACCTAAAAAAGCCAGATCAGGCAACCTTAGCAATTGAGACAGGACTTGAAGAAGCAGGCAGTGATAGTGATTATGAACAGGAAAAAGGCTACTTCCTACTTTCTAAGGGGATTTTAGAATATGATGACAGCGAATATTTAGCCGCAACAGAATACTTAAAAGAATCAATTCCTCCGATTAAGAAAAGTGGAGATTTTGCCAGACTTTCTGTAGATTATTTTTACGTTGGTAAAAGTTATGCAGGGTTAAAAAATAATGCAGAGTCAATTTCATATTTCAAAAAAGTAGATTCAATTTTTCAAAAGCATCAGTTTATCCTTCCTGAACTCAGAGAGAATTATGAGATATTGATCAAGCATTATAAAAAAGAAGGAGATCAGGGACAACAATTATATTTTACCAGCCAGCTTTTAAAAGCGGACAGTATTATCTCAAGAGATTTTATTTACTTATCAAACAAGATCCATAAAGAGTTTGATACAAAAACGCTGCTTGAAGAAAAGAGTAAATTAGAGAAGGCGAACTCATGGGGAAGATCTATTATTGTTGGCCTGATTTTATTGGCTGTTCTGCTTGCAATTTTATTGATTATAAGGTACAGAAGAGAAAAGGATATACAACGAAAATATATTATTTTAGAAGAAAAATTTAGCCTACAACAGAATTTGATTTTTGAGAAATCTCTTGTGCCTATAGAGACAGAAGAGAAAAAAACAGGATTAGATGAAAACAAAGTAGAAGAATTACTTCGAAAATTAAAAATTTTTGAAGACAAGAAGGAATATACTCAGAAAGGGCTTACTATTAATAAACTTGCCGGCCAAATGGGAACCAATTCCAACTACCTTTCACAGGTGATTAATGATTGCAAGGGGATGAATTTCAATAAGTATTTAAGTGAGCTTAGGATCAATTATATAACCAGACAGCTATTTGAAAATAAAGAATATCTTAAATATAGAATTGAAACGTTAGCTAAAGAATGTGGTATAGCTTCCAGACAAAATTTTTCAGATTTGTTTTATGAAATTAATGGAATCCGTCCAACAGATTTTATCAGGAAAAGGAGACAGGAACTTGATAACAAGAATAATTTTTCGGCTTTTAATCCTATTTAAATATTTATTATTCGAACGTCATTGAAGGTTGGTCTTGTATTCTAAGTTTTTTTAATAGAAATATCTTTGTTATATTTATTGGAAAGCCATCACAAAACCAAATTATCATGAAAAAATTCTTTTTAGCAATTTTAAGTATTGTAATTATTTTGGTAGCAATACTTCTGATTAAAACTTTTACCTATCCATTTAAGAAAAATAATACAACCACAGTTGCTGAAGTAAAATGGGTGAAAAATGATTCTGCAATCCAAAGGCTTTCAGGCGGAATAAAAGTTCCAACTGTATCAGCAGGTGATTTGGATGTTTTCAATTATGCACCATTTGATCAGTTTAAAGAATATCTGAAAAAATCTTATCCTTTAGTATATCAGAATACAGAAAACTATGAAGTGAATAAATATGGATTGGTTTTTAAGTTAAAAGGAAGTAAGCCAGATCTTGAACCTATTCTTTTTTTATCACATATGGATGTCGTTCCTCCCGGAGACGCTGACATCAAAAATAATGCACAAGATATTTTCAGGCCTAATGATAAGGCTTTACCTGCGGTAACAAAAGTATCGGAAGATTGGGATTATGCACCTTTTTCGGGAGCAGTTGCTGATGGGAGGATCTATGGAAGAGGTGCGATAGATATGAAGGGAATGTTATTTTCTTTGATGGAATCTCTTACCAACATGATTAAAAGCGGGGCACTTCCACAACGGGATATTTATCTGGCTTTGGGATTTGATGAAGAAGTTGGAGGAAGAAAGGGAGCAAAGCAGATTGCCAAACACTTTAAAGAAAAAGAATTGAAGTTTGATGCCGTCTATGATGAAGGAGGTTTAATATTACAGAAAGGAAGTATTAAAGGAATAGATTCTGATGTAGCGGTAGTGGGATGCGCTGAAAAAGGATTTCTCTCTGCAAAAATAAAGGTAAAAGGTTTAGGCGGCCATTCTTCCATGCCTCCTATGCAAAGTGCTATTGGTAAAGCGGCGGTTATTATGCAGAGGTTGGAAGAAGATCAGATGAAACCCATGATTACTCCTTTAATAAAGGAATTTTTTGATAATATTGGTGGAACAATGCCTTTTGTAAATAGACTTGCTATTTCCAATCAATGGCTTTTAAAATCGGTATTACTTTCCCAACTTGCCAAGAATAATTCTACGAATGCTTTAATTCGCTCTACAACAGCTCTTACCATGATGAAAGGTAGTGATGGAACGAATGTACTTTCTCCGGAAGTTGAATTTGTTGTTAATTTCAGACTTCTTTCAGGAGACTCCGTTAAAGACATCAGGGATCATATTAAAAAAGCTACAAAAGGTTTTGATGTTGAAGTAGAGGAGATTGATAATACAAGGGAAGCTTCTGCTGTGTCGCCTACAAATGTTAAAGCCTATCAACTAATTCAGGAAGGTATTAAGCAGATTTACCCGAATGCTATTACCACACCATATCTCACAATGGCCGGAACGGATGCTTATAAATATCAGATCGTTAGTAAGAATGTCTATAGATTCATGCCAATAAAGATCACTGATGCAGAAAAGCAAAGTATTCACAGTACCAATGAGTATATAAGCATAGAAAATTATATGAAAATGATTCAGTACTTTGAGTATATTATGAAAAACTATGACAAATAAATAGTTTCACCTTCTCATTTTTCACTAATTAATTTTTTAAATTAATAATAACACGTCAAGTTTTGTCGCATTACTGAAATAGCTTTGTCTCACCAAAATATAAAGCTATGGAATTGCCGTTTTACTTAAGTTATAAAGAGTTTGAAAGTCATTATTACGATAACCTTGAAAAATGGTTTGAAGAGTATCACAATACCAGTGAAATTGATTTTCTGAAAAGCTTGACAGATATGTATCGTCCTTATTTGTATTATAATTTTGGAAATGACAGAGTTCAGACTGATGCTTCCATTCAGATCAAAGATTGTTTTTTTCCATATTATGAAAAGATTGGTCTTTCCTTTTGTACCAGTTGTGAAAATGGAAAAGAAAAGAAGAACAGTAAAAACAATATCAATCATGTTTTTGAATGGAAAACAATTACGATGATGGAATATGCCCAACATATTCTGGATAAAGTTAATCGTCATTTTACAAAAAAGTCGATTTCTCCAAAAGAAGAAAATGTTCTTGATTATATTAATAATTATGAAATTATTACTTCTAAAGAAGGAGCCGGTTATTGTGTGAATTATAACCTCCATCAGCAGACAATTCCCTTTTTAAAGGCTTATTTACCTTGTTACGGACAAACGGTTAATATTGCAGTATATAGAGATTTTATTTTCTCTGTGGTACAGATTGCTAATTTCATTGATCAGAAACTAAAAGCTGTACAGGCTATAGAAGCTACGATTTATAGTAAGTTAAAATCAGATGCCAGATTCAAAGTACAGATGAGCCATCAGTTTCTTACCATGTGTAATTAGTATGACAAACGACACCAAAACATTCATTATAACTCAATTATGGTTTGAACAATATCTCATATTATTCAAACAGACAGATCCTGATCAATTGATCAGGATTTTGTTTTATTATTTGGAAACCTGTATTGGATATTTAAGTTTTAGGTAAAACTCCTGAAGATATTTTTCCCAATCCTTAGCGGAAGTAATTTCTCCTGCTTTATCCCATGCGGCTCCTGCGTAAAAGGTCACAGATTGTTTATTACTCAAAATAATTTCTGATCCTAAATGTTTATTCTTATCTACAATATAATAGTTAGCGTAAGGAAAAAGCATCCCTGTTCCTACAATCCCGTTTTTTGAATTCTCAGGCCAGTAAGCAGCTAAATGATTATTCTGGTCTGCTACCTTTTCACCTTTGCCATCCCAATGAACAATTCCAGCGAAAACAGGAAGCGTTTGTCTGCCTGAAAAGTGGTAGGTAGCTACAGACTTGTTAAGTTGAGAGCCTGCATCGAGACTAATTCTTTTGACAACAGAAATTTCGTAACCACCTTTTTCTACTTGAGGATAGGTAAGCTCAAAAGTAAAACGTAGAGGTCCTTCCTCCAGAATTTTGTATGAAGTATAATTTCCAAGATAAACAAACTCTCCACTGATGTAAGGTAAAATGTCTCCGGCTCCTAAGGTTTTTCCAACCTGAAAAAAATCTAAACCATCTCCATTATCCTCATGATAATTATTTAATTTGTACCATTCATTGATTACCATTCGGTCGGTTCTTTTAGCCCATGCGTCCATTCCCCATCCATTTTGTTCAGGAACTTTTTCCAATTCTTTACCATACATACGGAAGGCGATCTTATCATTTTCCCAGGCGAAATCTCCTAAACGTTCAGGTATAAATCTTCCGTACACCACATTGCTTAAGGATTGTGATGGCGTTTGAGAGAATTCTATTTTTTTGGTTTCTTTAGCTGTAAAATCACCCTGAACAAGAAGATCACCGTTCTTGAGCCATTGATAAGGTATTTCCTTACCTGTAGACGTTTCTTTTATCCTGAAAGTTTTACCAATAAGAAGTTTAACCTTTTTCAACAGGATTTCTATTGACTGTGTATTACGCTGAAGATCGAGGCTGTTTTTAAGCTGTAGTTTCAATAGTATTGTAGATTGTTGTGCATGAACCAATGATCCTATGCCTACCATTACTATAACCCATTGTATTGCTTTCATTAAAAATGAATTTATTGTAGATACCAGTCTTTATATCTTTTCAAAGCTTCCAGAAAATAATAATCTGCATAAATTAGCGGAACATCAATCTCTGAATTAAGAGGTAAGCCTCCTGTGCTGTGCTTTAGAAGAAAACCACCATTCTCGCCTAATTGTGAACGGTACTTATCTCCAGATAAACTCACTATCATTTGGCGGGCTGCATCTGCATAGTTTGCTCTTTCATCTTTTTCTACATATTGACCTAACTCCAAAAGTGCCGAGGCTATGATAGCACCAGCAGAAGCATCGCGGGGAACTTCTGGAATTTTTGGATCGTTGAAATCCCAATATGGAATTTTATCCTCTGGAAGAGTAGGATTGTTCAGTATAAATTTTGCAATATGACGAGCCTGGTTTAAATATTTTTCATTTTTTTTAAATCGATACATCATCGTATAACCATATAGAGCCCATCCTTGCCCTCGTGCCCAGGCGGAAGAATCTGAATAACCCTGAAAAGTTTTTTTCCCTAAAACCTTACCCGTATTTACATCATAATCGATAACATGATATGAACTGTAATCAGGACGGAAATGGTTTTTTATCGTTGTATTAGCATGAGTAATAGCTATTTCTTCAGTTTTTTTACTACCTCCATTTTTAGTAGCCCACATCAGTAGTTCCAGATTCATCATATTATCAATGATCACTGGTCCTTTGAAATCTGCCATTTTATCCCAAGACAAGATAGCCTGCATTCCAGGTTTAAACCTTGTAGATAAAGACTCCGCAGATGTTAAGATCACTTCTTTATAAGCAGGATCTTTAGTAATTCTGTATGCATTGCCAAAACTACTGAACATCATAAACCCCAAATCATGATCGCGGGTAAATGTTTTATTAGGTTCGATTATTTTTAAAGTTCTTTCCGCTTCTTTTTTTATCTCTGGATCATTAGTCTGTTCATAGATCATCCATAATGAACCCGGATAAAATCCTGAACACCACCAGGTAATATCTCTGGTCGTAATTTTATTCGAAGAAGCATTATAAGATTGGGGCATTTTATCTGGAGGGACAGATTTTATCAAATATTTATATTGCTTTTCAGCAAATTCAAATTCATTTCGAATAAGCTTTGACATCTCTTTCTTATTATTCTGTGCCGCCGCAATTATATTAATAACCATAAAGGTTAATACAGTTAATTTTTGTAAAATCATGAATTGTAATTATTCTTATGTACAATTTAATTAAATTTTATGAATTTGATTAAAAAGATCTTATTAAACCTTAGCCTGTTAATTAACTTTTTAACGATTCTAATAATACATTTGAGATGTTTTTTTTATATCTTTGAGTATATGATTGATAATATTCTTATTAAGAATATCTAGCGGTTGAATTAGGTTGTACTAAAATTTGTTTTTTCTCGAGTAAGATTATTTGTAATTAAATTATTATATATATTAATCTTAAATACCAATCAAATTATGAAAAAATCAATTATTTTTTACTGTCTATGTTTATCTGTATCTTATTATTCACAGGTTGGAATTGGGACAACTAATCCTCAGGCTGTTTTACATGTAGATGGTGCAAAAGACAATGCCGTTACCGGTGCACCAACGGCTGCTCAAGAAGCAAATGATTTTGTAGTGACGGCCTCCGGAAATGTCGGTGTCGGAAATGCTAATCCTCAAAGATCATTGGATGTAGACGCCAAAAATCAAAGTCTCAGAATTCGAAATCTTGTTAGACAGGTTCCTGCGAGCTATGATATACTGACAAGAGATTTAACTACTAGTGATGTGGTTGCGACGTCGTACAGCTACAGTGAAAGTGTAACAGTGGCACCTGGTGCAAGTGCAACAGTTACTGTACCCGCTACAGTTAATATTGCAAGTGGTCTTTTTATTGTAAAATCAACAAACGGATGTGCCAGGGCAATGATAACCAGTTTTGCATATAATGGCTTATCCTTAGGTTACATCTCTGGAGTAGCAAGAGACAAAATAGGAAATCCTGCGATTGCTCCTATTGCACCTTCAGCAAATACTTCAGGAACGTGGACTGTAACTTTTGCCAACGTAACCAATTGTGCTGATGGAGGAATAGGAACGCAATTTGACTTTACGGTTATGAAGCCGACAGTTGACTCTTATACCATTACTAATAATGGAAATGTAGCAAAAACATATCAATTGACTGTTAGTCGTTTGTAAGATTGATTAAGTATCAATAAATTTATTATATTAAAATAGAAAAATAAAGCATTGGTTTTCATTGCTTTATTTTTTTTCAGAAAGAAAGGAACATGAAAATTGGATATTACAATTGTATTCGTAATTCCGATATGATTTGCGTCAGGCAGGCTGAAGTTAAAAGTTCAATTTCATATTTTCTATCAGTAGTTCCGACAGATAAAATTCTGTATTCCCAACCTGAGTAAACTCTGTTTGTCGTAGGTTATTTTTTCAATTTGATTAAATTATTTTCATTAATCTTTTTAGGATTATATAAATTTGGCTTGCTTTATGTTATATTTATCAGGTTAATTTTAAAAATAAAAATATGAAAAAGAAATTATTTGCCTTATTAGCTTTTGGATTATTTTCAACAGCTGTTAATGCTCAGGAAACTGTAAAACAAGAAGTAAAAAATGTTGGTACTGCAATTGAAAAAGGAGCGAAAGCAACAGGAGAAGGAGTGAAAGATGGTGCTGAATGGGTTGGAGATAAAACTAAAAAAGGGGCAAAAGCTACGAAAAAAGGTGTTAAAA
Organism: Chryseobacterium sp. ISL-6; assembly: GCF_018613715.1. Taxonomy (GTDB): domain Bacteria; phylum Bacteroidota; class Bacteroidia; order Flavobacteriales; family Weeksellaceae; genus Chryseobacterium; species Chryseobacterium paludis. Next base: position 492,464 of record NZ_JAGGPT010000005.1, read on the forward strand.
AAAGCACGAAATGGGTTGGCAAAACGGCAACCAAAGGTGCAAAAAATGTTAAAAAGACCGCTGTAAAAGGTGCAGATGCAGTAGCAGATGGTTATAAAGATGTAAAAGCAGATCTGAAAAAATAACCTTTCAGGATTTTCAGAAAAATATAAAAAAACGACTTCTACTGTAGAAGTCGTTTTTTATTATTATAATGCTTTTTCTTGATCATTATACCTCATGAATCATGATCTAAATAAAAATAATATTCATAAATGATTCAAAAAAAAACACCCAACTTATTGGGTGTAAATGTTTTAATTGATTATCAATTGTTTTGCAGAGAGGAAGGGATTCGAACCCTCGATACAGTTACCCGTATACTACCTTTCCAGGGTAGCTCCTTCAACCACTCGGACACCTCTCTATTTCGAGATTGCAAAAGTAATGTATTTTCTTGAATTAACAAATAATTAAAGCGATTAGTCTGTAATTTCTCCACATAAGCTTTTAGAAAAATTATCAGCAAAGTTCCCGGAATATTTTGGATTATCAACTAGGTGCATGGCTTTTGTAATGGCAGTTTCTGCTGTCATATCTTTTCCACTAATAGCACCTATTCTTGAGAAAATATTACTGTTTTCATATTTGCCAAATGAAATACCTCCTGAAATACATTGACTTACCACAACGATTTCAGTTCCGTTGTTCCGGATTTCCTGTAATGTTTCTTGTGTTTTTTCGCTGCTAAAAATGGTTCCTGATCCGAAAACCTGAAGGATCAAAACTTTCATTTTAGGGATTTCCTTGAAATGACTTAAGTGCATTCCTGGAAAAATCCTCCAGAATAAGATATCTTCAGAAATATGATCATCAACATGAAATTCTACATTGGGATCACAGCGGTATAAGCTGTCTTTTACAATGTTAAGATGAACCCCAGATTGTCCAAGTATAGGATAATTTGGACTAGCATAAGCATCAAAATATTCGGCAGAATATTTTAAAGTTCTGTTTCCTCTTAATAATTTATATTCAAAGTAGATGGCAACCTCCTGAATAACGGCTTCATCATTTTCATATAAACTGGCGTAATACAGGCTTGTTAAAAGATTTTCCTTAGCATCAGTTCTTAGATCTCCTATCGGCAACTGTGATCCCGTAAAAATAACGGGTTTTTTCAATCCCTTTAACATAAAACTTAAAGCTGAAGCTGTATAGGACATGGTGTCTGTGCCGTGAAGAACTAAAAAGCCGTCATAGTTATCATAATTCTTATGGATATAATGAGCGATAATTTTCCATTCTTCCGGTCCCATATCTGAAGAATCCAGTGGTTTTGCAAAGGGATGCACGAAAACTTCACATTCCATTAGTTTCATTTCAGGCATCTTTTCGAAGATATTGCCAAAATCAAACGCTCGGAGACTTCCGGTTTCATAATCTTTCTCCATACCAATCGTACCACCGGTATATATCAACAGAACTTTTCGTTTCATGTATACTTTTTATTAAGAAGTTGAATCTTGCTCAGGTTTATAATCTCAAAATTACGTTAATTTGCAAAGATTTGAAAATGAATGAAAGGCTTATGGAAAAATTTTATAAAAATCAGGTTATAATTGTTAGCGTTACATCAGGCTATAAAAAAAGAAAAGACTAATGCAGATGAAAGATTTAGCACAAACTTTTGAGTATTTAAAACAGTTCTTAACAGAGGAAAGATTACGGAAGATTGAACACTTTTCCCAGGATAGCTCTGATTTTGTGCTTCCTGTGATGGAAGATATCTATCAATTCAGAAACGCAGCAGCAATCGTAAGATCTGTTGAAGCATGTGGGTTTCATAAAGTTGTAGCGATGGAAGAGGAGAATGTTTTTAATCCCAATCTTACAGTGACTAAAGGAGCTGAAACCTGGGTTGAGGTACAAAAAATGCCAAAAAATATTTCGTCTCTCAAGGAAATCAAAAATAACGGGTATAAAATCTTAGCTGTTTCACCGGAAAAAAATGCCGTAATGCTTCCTGATTATCAGATCACAGGGCCTATTGCTTTGGTTTTTGGAACCGAACTGGAAGGAGTTTCAGAAGAGGTACTGGACTTTGCGGATGAAACACTGGCTATTCCAATGTATGGCTTTACAAAAAGTTTTAATGTTTCAGTTGCTGCGGGAATCTGTATGTATGAATTGAAACAGAAACTCCTTAGATCTGGTATAGATTATAAACTTAATGAACAAAAGCTTTTGGAGATGAAGATACGCTGGACAGTTAATTCCATTAGAAGTGGTCATCAAATTCTAGAGCAATACTTAAAGCGATGATTTTAAGAGGTTAGCTATTTGTGTTGGGATTCAGATTGAGATAATTCCAGGATGTTACAAATATACCTGCTGTTTCCGTTCTAAGTCGTTGGTTTCCTAGAGATACCGCTTTCACTTTATTTTCTGCTAAATTTTGAATTTCTTTTTCAGAAAAATCCCCTTCAGGACCAATAAAGAAGGTGTAGTGATCTAGTTTTGGGATATTATTAAGCTCAATTCTTTCCAGGTTTTCATGACAATGAGCAACAAAAGTATTTTTCGGATCTATGTTTTTAATAAAATCTGAAAACTTTACAGGATCATTTACAATGGGAAAATGAAACCTCAGGCTTTGCTTAGACGCGGCAATACTTTGTTTTCTTATCTTATCAATATTAATGTTTTTACGTTCTGTTTTTTCTGTGATCAAAAATGTAATTTCGGAAATACCCATTTCTACAGCTTTTTCTACGAAAAATTCAATTCGATCAATATTTTTGGTGGGTGCAATTGCAATATGAAGTTTAGGATTAAAATCCGGGATATAAGTTTTAATTTCAGAAACATTAAGAATAGCTTTTTTACCCTCTAAAACCAATTTTCCGGAAGCCAGATTTCCCTTGCCATCAGTTACATGAATTTCTTCTCCATTTCTCATCCGAAGAACTTTCACAATATGTTGCTGTTCTTCATCATTGATAGTTACTTTATGATCTTCTATATGTCCGTAAAATAATTTCATTTTTTGCCAAATTGTTAAATCGTTGAACTGTAAATTAATAAACTAAGATTTTTGATTGATCCCTCAATTAATTTAATCTTCATTATTTAAAATTCCAGATTGGTTTAAAGAATTAAAGACCCAATTACCTCTATTGTTAAACCAAAAGCGATATTTAAAAAAATATGATTTGCTATTATTCGATTTCCATGAAGGACCTTATTAGTATGAGGCATAATTTTCATGGCAGTTCTTCTTTTATGTGAATCGATAAATTAATGATGTACCTTTTTATAGGTCATATTTCGAAATAGCACTTGTTCTTAAGTCAGTAAATTCTCCTCTTTCAAATTTTAACTGCGCTACCATCGCGATCATTGCAGCATTATCTGTAGTGTATTCAAATTTTGGGATGTAAATATTCCAGCCTAGTTTTCGCTGATTTACCTGCATTGCTTCTCTTAATGCTGAATTGGCAGAAACACCGCCTGCGATAGCAACTTCATTGACATTCAGCTCTTTTGCTGCTTTTTCAAGTTTATTCATTAAAATTTCAATAATGGCCTTTTGAACCGAAGCACATAAATCGTTGAGGTTTTCTCTAATAAAATCAGGATTCTTTTTTACTTCTTTCTGAATGAAATATAATACTGAAGTTTTTATCCCGCTAAAAGAATAATTGTAGTCTTCCAGTTTAGGTTTATTAAATTTAAAAGCATCGGGATTTCCTTCTTTAGCCAACCTATCAATAATAGGACCCGCCGGGTAGTCAAGATCAAATATTTTTCCAATTTTATCAAAAGCTTCACCAGCTGCATCATCTATTGTTTTGCCCATAATTTCCATGTCGAAATAATCTTTTACTAACACGATCATGGTATGACCACCACTCACAGTAAGGCATAAAAATGGGAATTTTGGCGGCATAGGATTTGCATCGTCAATAAAATGCGCTAAAATGTGTGCCTGGAGATGGTTTACCTCTATTAATGGAACATCTAAACTCATAGCCAGAGATTTAGCAAAAGAAGTACCCACAAGGAGGGAACCCAAAAGTCCTGGTCCGCGTGTAAATCCTATAGCAGAAATCGCATTTTGTTGTATATTTGCTTTGGTGAGAGATTTTTCAACAACGGGAATGATGTTTTGCTGATGGGCTCTTGAAGCTAATTCAGGAACAACACCACCATATTCTTTGTGAATTGCCTGATTTGCAGCAATATTAGAGAGAATAGTATTCCCCTTGATGATAGCTGCTGATGTGTCGTCACAAGACGATTCGATACCTAAAATTATAGACTCGCTCATAATAATGGCAAAGTTAGAGAATAATAACGAAAATGAGAATAAAAAATCTGTAACTGAAAACTTAAGTGATCAGGTACAAAAGACTGTAGAAAATGTAGAGGAGAAGGTAAAAGAAACCGTAAAAGAGGCATCTGAACTGGCTTCAGATGCCGTTCATCATCCTGTGGAAACTGCCCAGGAGTTTGGTAAGCAGGCTGCTAAAGATGTTACCAGCTATTCCTGGTGGGCAAGGCTTCTGCTCATTTTATTCTGGTTAGGTTTTTCCCTTATTGTTGCGGTTATAGTTATTATAAATCTTCCTGTTACTAAGCAATGGGCAGCTGATCAGGCATTGCAAATCGTTAATAAAGATTTCAAAGCAAAAATGTCCACAGAAAGTGTGGAAGTGAATTATTTTGGGAATGTTACTATTAAAGGATTAAGAGTTAAAGATTATAAAGGGCTAGAGTTTATTAAAGCCCGGGAATTTCGTGCCAATTCAGATTGGTTATCACTGGCGGCTGGGGCAATTTCAGGGAAAAGTAACTCGCTGAGTTTTAATTCCCTTACCATGGTAAATGCAGATGTGAAAGTAATCACTTATAAAGGGGATAGCATTTCCAACTTCATACGTTTTACACAATTGTTTGATAATGGAAAGAAAAGAGATCCTAAAAAACCTGCTTTCCAATTAAACTCCAGAGTACATATCGTAGATTCTAAGGTTTCGATTGTTAATCAAAATTCACCTGGTGAAGCAGGGAAATGGCTGACTGCCACTAAATTTAACCTGAAAGCCCCTAATTTAAAAGTTAATGGAGCTGACATTTCAGCACTTATTAATAACTTATCTTTTGTAACTACAAGATGGGGAAAATCTCACTTTGTAGATACTTTCTCCACTGAATTGTCACTGACTCATAAATCCCTTTCTCTTAAAGATTTAACCCTAAATACAGATCATACTCTTTTACAGGGAGATATTAAGTTTAATCTTAATAATGGTTCATGGGCAGATTTTGCAGATAGGGTAAGATGGGATATGAATCTTAATCAGGGAAGTCAGCTAAGTGGTTATGATATCAGTTACTTTGTTACCAATTGGGATAACTTTAAGCCCTTTAATGTTTCTGGGAAAATGACAGGGCCATTAAATAAATTTTACCTTGAAAATTTCCTTATCAGAAATCCTGACGTGAATATTGCGACTCAGACCATGAAGGTAAATAATCTTTTAAAGGGTAAATTCCTGATCGAAACAAATAACCTTTCTACAGACTTTACCTATAAAGATCTAAAAGCAATGATGCCTTCATTTATCTCTAAAAAGATGAAGAACTTTGCAGATGATTTTGGAAAACTAAAATACAATGGATCAGCAAGAGTGAATCCTGATCAGATCTATATTCCCAATGGTAATTTAATGACGGGAATCGGACAGGCTAAGATTTCTAAACTTTCTCTTACAGGATATAGTACGGCAATGCCAAAGTACTCTGGATATGTGGAAGCAACAGACCTAAATACTTCAGTCATTACAAAAAATAAATCAGTAGGATTAATATCAGGGAAATTTGATATCGATGGACAAAGCTTCGATGTTAATACCATGCGGCTGACTACAAAATCTCAGATTTCAAGTATTGAGATCATGAATAAAGAAATTAACAATCTTTATCTGGACGGTTTATTGGATCACAAAAAATATAATGGAACAATCACAGTAAATGATGAGCAGGCTAAAGCTACGATAAAAGGACTTATTGATTTCAGTACATCAAGAATTGCAACAGATGTAAATGCTGATGTTACCTATCTGAACATGAATTATTTTACTAATAAACCTGGAAATCAGATCGTAAGTGGGAAGGTGGTTGGAAAAATGGCGATGTCATCTCTTAATGATCTGACATTGGATGTAGAGGCCAATAATATCAATTTTGCGACCGCGACACAGAAGTATATAGTTCCAAATGCTAAATTAAAAACATTTATTGAAGCTGGAGGTAGGGTTATTTCCGTTGATGCTCCAGGAGCAGTAAATGGAAAAATTTCCGGCAAGTATAATTTGGCGGATCTTTCGGGGATGGTTGAGAATGGATTAGGTAAGATCTTAGTTGGACCACCACCAAGAAAGCTATATAGAGGGCAGAATTTTGCAATGAATTTTGATGTTCAGCAAGGATTAGTGAGTTATTTTTTACCTGATTTGAAACTTCCCCAGGGAGCATTAGTTGAGGGACAGTATGATGGTAATTCAAATAATCTCATTCTTAATGTAGATGCAGCTTCATTAAAGTATATGATGACCAAAGAAGTTGAGATTACAGAAGCAGATAAGGCATTGGCAGAAGCAAATCCTGCATATAAGATAAATGCGAGAGATAATATCACCAGAGACAGTGCTTTGGTTGATAGTGTAATGGTCAGAATAAATACAGCCAATCTTGATGAGCAACTGTATGCAAAAATAAATAAGGTTCAGTATAACAAAAATATACTCAAAGATATTACGCTCAGTGGAAAGAATGAAAATAACACAACTCTTCATCTTGCCACTAAATTTAAACATGGAAGTCCTGAAGATGAACTGGAGGACAAGCTTAAAGAATATGCCATCAATGTAAATCAGTCCACCAACGAGTTTGGTGATTTTGTCTTCAAATTTGATCCCACTGAAGTAAAGTTTAACGAGGTAACCTGGGCTATAGATACAAGTCCGGAACTTGATCACTCGATAACGTACAGGAAAAAAACGAGCGATTTTGAGATCAGAAACCTGAAAATCTATTCTGATAAAAGCGTATTGTTCATTAAAGAATCCACGTTTAAATCAGCTAAAGATTTTTACGTAGACGCTGATATCAATGACTTTTCTATTGAAAAACTTCTGGAAATGCAGTCTGGTGGAAACTCTATGAATCTAAAGGGACTGGCAAATGGGAGTGTGAAAATAAGAATGGATAAAAGCACCCTTCAGCCATTGGTTGATTTAACGGTTGATGATATCCAGATGAACGGAAGTGATATGGGAGACCTTACCATTTCTGCTACAAACAGTTTTTCGCTGAATGTGTATGATATAGATGTAAAAGTAACTTCTGCCGGGGTTATCGGAAATAACAATCTACATCTGACAGGAACTGTTAATAATAATACTTCTTCACCTACAATCGATCTTGTGGCAGAGATGCGTGAGTTCAATGTTTCCTTTGCGCAGCAGTTTGTACGGTCAATTTTTGGCAACCTTAGAGGAAAAGCTACAGGAGATCTTAAAATAAACGGGACTCTGAAAAATCTTGACTACAGTGGTGATATTGCTTTAAAAGAATTTGGATTAAAACTCTTATTTACAGGAGTTGATTATTCATTTGATGATACCGTTATACCATTATCAAAAGGTCTGGCGATTCTTAATAATATTGAAGTTCATGATGGAAGATCCAATTCTAAAGGAAATATTTCAGGAGCTATACAGTTTGAGACACTCTCTTCAATGGGGGTCAACCTTGTAATGAGGGCAGATAATTTATTGGTGCTTAATAGTACCCAAAAAGATCTTGATCTATTTTGGGGTAGAGTATATGGCCAGGGAGATCTGTATATTGATGGTCCTGTGTCGGGTCTTAGTATTACGACACCTAATATGAAAGCACTTAGTGGAAGTACATTTACGTTTAATTCAAGTTCAACTTCCAATGTTGAAGAATTTAAAATGCTGAGGTTCTTAAAAGAAGGAAAAGATGGCTTGGTAACACTTGAAGATAAGAAAAAAACGGGAGCTAATATGCATATTGACTTCTCTCTTGATGTTGATAAAGGAACGACAGTAAATGTTCTGGTTGGAGATGATGTGGGGAATATTACGGTAAAAGGAGAGGCTAAGAACCTGAAATTCCAAATGAACAGACAAGGGGGTATTGCTATGGCTGGAACCTATAGAGTGGATAATGGGACCTTTGTTTCAAAAGCAATTCTTAATAAAACATTCCAGATAGAAAAGGGCAGCAGTATCCGTTGGGATGGTGATGCTATGAAGCCGGCATTGAATATTACAGCCAACTATGTGAGAATGGTTTCCAATGCAGGACAATATTTAAATATGGGTAATCTTCAGCCTATAAGTATATTGCTACAGGCTAATATTACGCAATCTCTTGTTGATCCTAAAATAGATCTGGATGTATCTGCTCTGGATGTATCAAGTCAGGTAAAAGAAACGCTGGCTGCTAAAATGAGTCAGGAGGGTGAAAAGGTTCTTCAGTTTGGTTCTATACTGTTGTTAAATAGTTTTAATATTTCAAATACCGGTGGAGTGGGTGTCGATGTTGCCGGAGTAGCTGAATCTTCGGGATATAATATGCTTTTAAAGCAATTGGGCTCAGTTCTTAATACAATGAGTAATGAATTCCAGATCGACTTAAATTACGTAAAAGGGGATCAGAATTCAAACACTGGAGATCGGGCGAATGCGGGGGTAAGTTTTGCACTTTCCCCAAGGATAAAAGTGAAGACCGGTTTGGGAATTCCATTAACGAAAACTGAGAGTACTGAAGCTAATTATCTCTCCGGAGAGGGATCTATTGAATATGATATTTCTAAGAAAAATGACGGAAGTTTAGTTTTAAGAGGGTACTCTAAACCTACGAATATCGGAATGGGACCAGGTGGAACCGGCACTAACGGATCTGCAAATCAAGCCTATGGAGGCGGTGTTGTTTGGAGTAAAAGCTTCAATTCTTTATTTAAAAGGAAAAGAAAAGATAAAAAACAACCAGATGTGAAAAAGGAAATAAAAACAGATTCCCTAAAAGCAGAGGGTAAATAATTTGAATATTTTAATGATTTTTATCATCTGTGTTAATTATTGTTAATTATTGTTATAATTTTTTTAGTTAAATTATTTTTTATAGATTTGCAAAAAATACATAGATTTTTTAAGAAAATTGTAATTTAACTAATATGAACTATCAACTGGACGAAATAGACAAAAAGATTCTTGATTTCTTAGTAGAAAACACAAGAATGCCTTTTACTGAAATTGCTAAACAGATGGATGTGTCTGCGGGTACAATTCACGTAAGAGTGAAAAAAATGGAAGATGCAGGTATTATTTTGGGGTCATCCCTTAATATCGATTATGGTAAGTTGGACTATCATTTTACAGCCTTCATCGGAGTTCTTTTAACTAAATCAAACCGTACGCAAGAGGTTTTAAAGGAATTAACAACTATTCCTAATGTAATCGAAGCGAGCGTGATTTCTGGAAAATATAATATTTTCTGTAAAGTAAGAGCTAAGAATACTGAAGATGCGAAGAGAATTATCTATCAAATAGATGATATTCAGGACGTAATGAGAACTGAGAGTATGATTTCTATGGAAGAATACTTAAGTGATAAGAATAGATTAATCAACGCTATTTCTATTTAATCAAATTGTAAACGAATAATTATAGAAGAACTTATGAAATTACTCATAAGTTCTTTATTTTTGTACCTATGGAAGAATACAGTTACTTTGATGAAGATCCAAAGAAAGGATGGGGTTTTATTTTAGCATTTGCATCTTTAATGCTATTTACGATCATGGGGTTGGGGATAGATGTTGATGAGTATTTACAACACGAATATCTTAATATTCCAAGATGGTACTTCTATATCATTTTTTCTTTAGATCTATTGATGATGGTCAGCCTTGTTCTGATGTTCTTCTATAAAAAAATTGGGATCTTTACTTTTCCCGTATTATTGGTTTTGCACTTCTTTATGCACAACTATTATCTGTCTACATTTTTATATACAGATGTTACCAACCTTTTCCTTTTTACAGGATTTGGTATGCTGGCTATAATTCCCAAATGGAAATTCTTTAAATAAAAATAAAAACCGCTCTCATTATGAGAGCGGTTTGAAAAATATCATTAACGATTTATTGTCATTAAAGTTTCTTGTGAAACTTTATGTTCTCCTTTTTGATAAGTATCTTTACTTGATAGTAAAACCTCATAAGTATAGATACCTTTAGGTAAATTATATATACACTCTTTCTCGTCTTTTTGTATTACGAGTTCTTTTTTGATTTCCTCATCTTCTATTTTTCCGTTTATCTTTACAGTAATTTTCTCATTCATTTTATTTTTGAAACAAAAACTGTCTACGGTTCTAGCATTTGGATCTGTTTGTTTTGCAGTATTTCCTTTTAAAGCCATATAGCCTTGTACTAAAATATTACCAATTGCTAATCCTTTATCTAAACCACTTGTGGGTGTTTGAGATTTTAAGTTCAATGAAAAAGTTAAGATGAAGAAAACAATTAAATGTTTTAATTTCACATTTTGTTATTTTATTGAATTTAGCTTTTTAGAAAACTCTTCATAACAAATTTGTCCCTCTTCCTTGTAAATAACTTTATTGTTCTTGATAATATATGTAATTGGAACTATTTCAGTTTTAATTAGTGACTTCAAATCTCTATTTTCTAGAAGATTTCTAATCGCTTTTCTATATTCAGAGTTTTCCAAAGTTATATCATTAATAACATGATTGGACTCAATTGATTTAATTAGTTTATTACTGTCTTTATCTATTGATAGTGTTGCAAATTTAATATTTGGAAAGTCCTTTTTTAATTTGTTAAAAATAGGTATTTCGTCTATACATGGCTTGCACCAACTCGCCCATAAAGTTATTACAGAAATTTCTCCATCTTGTAAATAGTTTTTTGAGAATTTGCTATTTTTAATATCATACTTACTATTTACTTCAATATCATCATGTTGTCTGCCAATTGTAATCTTTCCAAATTGAAATCCAACATTATAAACTGCAAAAATTATAATTAGAACAATAGGGACTGTTATTAGAATTTTCTTTCTCATGTTATTTTATATAAAATTCTCTTGTATATATTTTATTATTTTCGTTTACAAAATACTCTCCAGCTTTTATGATAATGTTATTATTTATAATTATATCATCGTCAAATCTCAATATATTTTTATTTTCTTTTGCTAATTTTAATAAATTATCATTTCCAGAAATATCAATTGTTGCGAGTGCCCCTTTTGTATCACCGGATTTATTAAACCAAGGATATATAAAACAGTGTGTTAGGGAATAGCTATATTCATGTCCAAAAATATGACCTTGATGTTCACTAGTATAACATATGTAACGAATCCTTTCTACACTAGGTTCAAAAGCAATCTGCCCATCTATTACATTATACAAGCCAGCTTTCATAATATAACCATATCCTTCTTTAAGTATTTTATTATCATCAGGTATTGCTAAATCATGTAAAACTTCTACTTCATCTTTTTCATATAAATTTCCTCTTGTATCTTTGACATCCATAACAACAAGTTTATTTTTTCCTGTTGTTATATAATCACAAGTTGTATGCGACCATATCTCAACACCAAAGCTTCCAATTGCGCAACAAGAATATGTAATACATAGTAATTTTCTTCTATCAGCACTACCACCACCTTCTTTTGTGGTAGTTAATAATTCTTTAGCATTTTTATTGATATAATTTTGTCCGAATGAAAAACTGCTAATTACTAATGCAGTGATATAAATGAATTTTAATAAATTTTTCATTTTTTGATTTTTTATATTTAATAATTAATTTTTGTCATACAATCCCTGACATGGGTTTCTGCTGATCAGCTTTTTTTGTTATGTGCACAAACAAAAAACATCACTAGTGCTTGAATTTCTCAGCAAACATATGAAGGATGACAAATAATTATTAAATGATTTACCCTTAAACTTCTACTTAAATTACTAAGGGTATACTTTAAGGGTTTTCATAAGGTTGATTATCAATTGTTTAATTTTATCAAGACATTAAGACATCTTTGTACTTTTTACTCATTTCTTGTATTTCTTTTTTACTTTTAATTTCAATTTTCTTGTAAATATTTGATAAATGGGTTGATAATGTTTTCTCCGATATATTTAAAATCTTACTTAATTCAGAATATTTCAAATTCGGATTCTCTAAAAGCAATTTTAAAATTTCAGTTTCTCTTACTGAGAGTTTTTCGAATTGAATGCCTTTTTTGATTTCTTTTTTTCTAAGAGGATATAAAAAGTAATCAACTGACATTATGAAAAAACCTAAGCTGAAAAATGTCTGTTCAATAAATTGATTATCTCCGAATATCAGTATGTTCAATGGTAATGAAATAAGTCCTAAGAATGATAATATACCTATAATATCATGGATTTTAAATATGATATTTTTGTGTGTTTTGAACTTTTTAATTTGTTGTTTAATCACCAGAATAATTACTGATGATAAAAAAGCTAAAATAAAAGTTAAAAAGTAAATCCGTGAATAATTTAAAGATTCTGTAATAGTATACGGAAGGATAAAAAGAATAATGAGAGTTAACAATACGAAAACACCAAGTGTACTTAAAGAAAATTCTTTAATAAAGATTAAACCATATTCTTTTTTTATAAAAGTATAATAATGGAAAGCTACACCTACTCCAATAATCCATGCAAAAATATTTTGCGAAATAATATTTATTCCAAAATCTTTATCAGGAAGTAAACCTTCTACAGAGTTATAAATTAAGCCTGAAATAAGTAAACATAAAAATTTCAAATAATAATTTTTATCTCTTCTTTTCCAAACAGAAATAAGTTGTAGGGAAACTACTATAATTAGTAATACAAATATCATTATATAGATGCATGTATTGATGCCAATTTCTGTATTAAACATACTTCAAAAAATAAAGAGGGTAATCTAGCTCAAAAGTTTCATGAAAAATCATAAACCCATTTTGAGTGTAAAAAGTACGATTTTCAACAGTGGTAGTTTCTATGTAAATTAGTTCTCCTTTATAAAACTCTAAAGAGTCTTTTAGTAGTTTCGTTCCTATTCCGGTTCCTTGTTCGGTTGGAATAACTGCCATTAGCCATAGATGAATGAATTTTTCTTCAGGATGAAAATTCTTTAAAAGTTTTTCTCGTTTTAAAACTTTATTTATGTTATTTAAACCAATACAAATAAATAGTAATTTGATTTCTAGTAATAGTTTTTTTAAACTAAGTTTATTTCTATCTAAGTATAAAATACATCCTTTGTAATCATCACTTAAAAAAACATTTCCATCCAATATAGATAAGTCGAATTGAAATTCCATCAAAGCTTTCAAGCGCTTATATCTGTTTCCACATTTATTTATAACAAAGTTTATAGAATTGGGGATAAGAACATCAATAAAAGCCTGGCATAATATATCAACTGCCTTTTCTTTATCTTGATTAGTAGCTTTTTTCATCATTTTGTTTTCCTAAAAATATGAATAATAATATAATGTGTCAATTATTATTGGTTGATAGTCAATTTGTTATGTTGTTTTGAGCATTGTGTATTTGAAATAAATTACATACTAATGTACTTGTGTTGAATTTATTTCTGCTTTTGTGGGATATAACAAAAAAAAGCACCCAGAATCGGATGCTTTACTTTATCTTAAAAAAGATAAATTATTTCTCTAAAATTCTTTTTACTGCTTCTTTTACGGCAGCAGAATCAATTTTATATTTTTTCATTAGTTCAGCAGGAGTAGCGGATTCTCCGAAAGTATCATGTACTGCAACGAATTCCTGTCTTGTAGGTCTTTTTCTTGCTAACATTCCAGCAATAGACTCTCCTAAACCTCCTAAATAGTTGTGCTCTTCAGCAGTAACAATTTTTCCGGTTTTTTCAACTGATTTTAAGATGATTTCCTCGTCTAACGGTTTAATAGTATGGATATTGATCACTTCACAAGAGATCCCTTCTTTTTCAAGCTCATCTGCAGCCACAAGAGACTCCCAAACCAAATGTCCTGTTGCGACAATCGTTACATCCGTACCTTCTTGTAAAAGAATTCCTTTTCCAATTTCGAAAGGCATATCTTCAGGAATGAATACAGGAACTGTAGGTCTTCCGAATCTTAAATATACCGGGCCTTCAAAATCGGCGATAGCAATAGTAGCTGCTTTTGTCTGGTTGTAGTCACATGGGTTGATTACCGTCATTCCAGGAAGCATTTTCATCATACCGATGTCTTCTAATACCTGGTGTGTAGCTCCATCTTCTCCTAATGTAAGACCAGCGTGAGAAGCACAGATCTTTACATTTTTCCCTGAATAAGCGACAGACTGACGAATTTGATCATATACTCTTGAAGTAGAGAAATTGGCGAAAGTTCCCGTGAAAGGAATTTTCCCCGTAATACTAAGACCTGCAGCTATACCAATCATGTTAGCTTCAGCAATTCCTATCTGGAAAAATCTTTCTGGTGCTTTTTCAATGAATTTTTCCATTTTCAAAGAACCAATAAGGTCTGCACAAAGTGCTACTACATTTGGATTTTTATCAGCAAGTTCAGCTAATCCGGCTCCGAATCCTGAACGTGTATCCTTTTTTTCTGTATATGTATATTTCATTTTTATTTTTTTAATCTAGATTTTTTAAATAATTATTTAATTTCTTCTTATCAGATTGATTAAGTGTTTCCTGAATAGTATTGAGATAAAGAACTTCACGTCTTATTTCATCTAAAGTCAGTTTAATTCCTACATTATGTCCGGAAGATTGTGTAAGGTACATATCACAGACTTGACCTACATAATTTCTTATATGTCCTTTAAGCTCTTTAAAATCAAAGCTAGGAAGATCTTTTTCGAAATTTTTGCAATGTGAAGGAAGTCCTTTCCAAAGAGTTTCACTTGGAATATTGGTAATAGCCAAGCTTCCATCTTCATCCTGATTCTTTTTGTAGTCTGAAGTATAATCCGGAATGTAATAATAGGCCTGATCTGAATATGGATCTATAGCCGCCGTTGCTGAATCAGCAATAACTGCTGTAGAATCTGTTGCTGCATATGCAGAATCATTTTTTGCATATTTTTCTTCCTGTTTTTTATAGGCAATCATGATAGAGTCCTGCTTTCTTTGCTGATCAGTCATTGCTTTTTTATGATCAAAAAACACCTGATCTTTAGAATCTTTAATTGAAGCCAAAACGAAATACTCTTTGTCATAAGTTTTTTCAGGACCCGCTTTTAAAATAAGTCCGCTTAAACCTGAATTTTTCATTTTGATACCTGGAAGATATTGATTCAAAAGTCCACTAAATACACTCATGTTATTAATAGATGACTGATCATCAATACATAATTTCAAATCTTCATTTTCCTTTTTTGTACCATCCTTTGATCGGTAATTGATCAGATAATGTGAACAAGATGTTCCTAAAATAGTTTCTTTTGTACCCAGCTTCTTGGCTTCCAAAGTATACTCTTCCTTCTCTCCATAACCGTAATTGCTATAACCAAGATACATCAATGCACCCAACCCTGATCCACTAAGACGGCTGTTCATTTCTAATGAAACAGAAGTTGTTCCTAATGCATCTGTATAGTAATACATTGGAACATCCTTAATGTTCAATTTGGTAAGAAATTCATTGTTGTTACTTGCAAACATTTTTAAAGATAGCATAGGAGCTTTTTTATCAATCATCTGATAATTGAACTCTTTAGCAAAAGAAATCTTTTTCTCTTGCGCTATTCCCAAAATAAAGCTTGTAAGCAGACAGATTAAGATGAATTTTTTCATGGAAAACTTAATAAATGTGATCATCTAAGATATTAGTAATCTGCCGGAGCTTCCAAATAAAGTTGTTTGAATGCTGTTTCCAACTGCTCATCATTAGGAGCTTTACCATGCCAAGCGTGACTTCCCATCATAAAATCAACTCCAGCACCCATTTCTGTATGAAGGATAATAGCAACAGGCTTTTCTTTCCCCGTTTCGGCTTTTGCTCTCTCAAGAATAGCGATCACTGCCTCAAGGTCGTTACCGTTTTTCTCTTCTAAAACAGTCCATCCAAATGCTTCCAATTTAGCATGTAGATTTCCTAAACTTAATACATCATCTGTGTCACCATCGATCTGACGACCATTATAGTCAATAGTAGAGATAATATTATCTACTTTTTTAGCAGCAGCAAACATTAAAGCTTCCCAAACCTGACCTTCTTGTAATTCTCCGTCTCCATGAAGAGAGTAAACTAATGATTGGTCACCATCTAATTTCTTCCCTAAAGCAACCCCTAAAGCAACAGAAAGTCCTTGTCCTAAAGATCCTGAAGAAATACGGATTCCAGGTAATCCCTCGTGAGTAGTCGGGTGACCCTGTAATCTTGAATTTAGCTTTCTGAAAGTTTTTAATTCTTCTACCGGAAAAAAGCCAAATCTAGCTAAAGTAGAATAATAAACCGGTGAAATGTGACCATTTGAAAGATAGAAATGATCTTCATTTTTACCTTCCATAGTGAAAGGAAGATGATAGTTCAATACTTTCCCATAAAGTGCTGTGAAGTACTCTGTACAACCTAAACTTCCGCCTGGATGTCCTGAATTAACAGCATGAACCATTCTTAAAATGTCTCTTCTGATTTGCGTAGTAAGAGATTTTAACTCTTCGATACTTTTACTCATTATATCTGATTTATTTGCACGCGAATTTACAATTTTTTAATGGCTTATGGAAATACAAAATCCGAGCGGAAAACTCGGATTTTGAATTATTTAAAGAATTTATCTTTTTAGCAGCCTTCGTTAAGGGATACTGAAATTTCAGTGACAATATTATTAACCATCTTGAAAGATAATACTGTTCCCGCATCAGTGTCGTTCAGTATGAAATAACTTTCATTTTTAACCTGTTTCCCTTGGTCATCCCATCCAGGATATGTACTGTAGCTTGGATAATTTTTGTAAGCATTAATGATATCATCTTTCGTACTTCCAACACCAATACCACTTTTTGTTTTAAATTTCTTACTGGTAGTAGAAACACCATATATACTGTAGCCGTTGGTCTCTTTCCCTTCATTATCATATTCCTGGGAGGTGCTGATCATAATGGTTTCTCCACTGTACTTTACCGAATTTTTAAATTCTCCATTCGTTAATCTTAATTTTGCTCCGGAATACTTTTCAATCTCTGCACTTTTCATAAATACTTTATAAGGTCCGATTCTTAATGTTGAAACCTCAAAACTTTCCTGTGCAGAAAGAAAGCCAGAAGCAAAAAGAACTAATAAAAGTGGAATAATTTTTTTCATATTATTTTGTTTTTTTTAAATGTGATTTAGAATTATTTTTTCTGATTAGCCAAAGGCCAAAGAACGTCAGTAAACCATTAATGATAAGTAATTCCAATCCTATTTTAAAGTCACCGAAAATACTTACCTGATATTTATCGATGAAATAAGAAATTATGGGTGCCGCAATACAGACGTAAGGAACAAGTTTATCCTCAACCTTATATTTTGTAAAAATACCAAATGCAAAAAGACCCAAAAGCGGACCGTAAGTGAATCCGGCTAATTTTAAGATCAATCCAATCATGGAATTATCATTGATCATCTTAAAAATAACAACCATTATCAGGAAAGAAAATGCAACGATCAAATGTACATTTTTACGGAATTTTTCTTTCTTTTTGTCAGTCCAGTCTTTCTTTTCTTTCATTCCAAAAATATCGATACACAATGAAGACGTAAGAGCCGTCATAGCGCCATCCGCACTTGGAAATAAGGCTGAAATTAAAGCTATAATGAATATAATTGAAATAAAACCAGGCATATGATTTAATGCCACTTCAGGGAAAATTTTATCTCCAAAAATCTCTTTACCACCCAATAAGAATTCTTTTTTAGGGATGCCGTCTTTTATGATTTCAGTAAAATGACCTCCTTGGCTTTCTCCAAAAAGATAAAGAAGCCCACCCATATAAAGGAATAATGAAATCACACCCAGTAAAATAAACCCAAGCGTAACCATATTCTTCTGAGAATCCTTTAATCTGGTTACAGAAAGACTTTTCTGCATCATTTCCTGATCTATTCCGGTCATGGTAATGGTAATAAATGCTCCAGCAAGAATCTGCTTTATAAAAAAACCGGGAGAATTAAAATCCATTTCGAATATTTTAGTGTAGCCTTTATCACTCATTGCTGTTAAGCTTTGTCCAACACTTAGATCCAAATGATTAAGCATATAAACGGTACAAATGATCAAGCCCAGGAGCATACATGAAGTCTGTAACGTATCTGTCCATACAATGGTTTTTACGCCACCTTCATAAGTATAAAGAATAATCATCGCAAGAATGATCAAAGTGGTTACAATAAACGGAACTCCTAAATTATCCAATATAGTTACCTGAAGAATATTGACAACCAAATATAACCTGGCTGTAGCACCTACTAATCTTGAGACAATGAATATCCACGCTCCTGATTTGTATGAAAGCTGCCCCATTCTCTGCTGAAGATAGCCATAAATTGAAGTTAGTTTTAATCGGTAGTATAAAGGGAGTAGGACGTAAGCAACGACAATATAACCTATAAGGTACCCTAGTGTAATCTGTAAATAAGAAAAACTGTCTTTACCCACTGCACCTGGAACACTCACAAAAGTTACCCCCGAAAGAGAGGTGCCGATCATTCCAAAGGCAACGAGCATCCAGTTACTTTTACGGTTTCCAATAAAGAAACTCTCATTGTCACTTCCCTTACCCGTTTTATAAGCTACCCAAAGGAGCAGCGCAAAGTATACAACGATAATGGACAATAATATAACTGGAGACATATTTTTTGCAATTAAAATTTTACAAATATAGTTTTTTTATGTTCTGATAAAAAAGAAAAACCTTTCAGGGTAGATTCCTGAAAGGTTTACAAAGTATTTTTTCTCGTCAGCTAGACTACGACGTCCTGTAGGTCTTCGTTCTTCTGGAAAGTAGCTTTCGCAAAAGGACAAAGCGCAATTATTTTTTTGCCTTGTTTTCTTGCGAAATCTACTGCCGCTAAAACCATGTCTTTACCAACGCCTTTTCCGTTGTACGCTTCTTCTACTTCTGTATGATCAATAATGAATCTTTCTTCTCCAGCCCAGGTATAAGTCATTAATCCAGCGCGGTTTCCGTCTATGAAAGCCTCAAAACTTCCGTGTTTTTCGTCGTTGTTTTGTTTTACCTCTGTCATATTATGAAAATTTGGTTAGTATTTCTATATCGTTTGTTAAAATTTTATGAATAGGGCAGGCATCAGCAATAGTGTGAAGCCTTTTCATTTGATCATCATCCAGGTTGGTTCCCTCAAAGCTGATATTTCTTGTGAAAACAGCTCTTTTGGAAAGCGGAAAGTTTTCCAGATCAACCTCTACGTTAATCTTCTCTACATCCCATTCTTTCCTGTCGATGTACATTCTTAAAGTCGCAGCAGTACAGCTCGCCAAAGAAGTGGCCAGAATTTCAAAAGGATTGAAACCTTTATTTTGCCCTCCTTTATCAATGGGTTCGTCCGTAATGATCTTATTTTCACCGGCTATTACTTCCGTATAATATTTTGTTTTTCCTAAACTTGCTTTTACGGTTACCCCCATTATTTTTCAGTATTGAATTTGTAACTCAATGCCCCTGAAGGACATTGCTCGATTTGATCTTTAAGTTCTTGTGTTGTTGCGTTCTCAACCTTTATCCAGGGTCTGTCCTTAGGGTTATAAACTTGCGGAAGCAATTTTACACAAATTGCGGAATGGATACATTTTTTTGGCATCCAGATCACAGCAAGATCTCCATTATTATATTCGTGCGTTTCCATTATTCTTCTTTTAATATTTTTTCGATTCTTCTGTCAGGAA
Organism: Chryseobacterium sp. ISL-6; assembly: GCF_018613715.1. GTDB lineage: Bacteria > Bacteroidota > Bacteroidia > Flavobacteriales > Weeksellaceae > Chryseobacterium > Chryseobacterium paludis. Next base: position 512,489 of record NZ_JAGGPT010000005.1, read on the forward strand.
TGAGCCATATAAGAGCAACGATGTAATAAAAACAGATAGCAATATAAGGATAAAAAAAAGAAGTTACGATTCCTGTTATGTAAAATACAATTGAAATGTATTCTTTAAATTTTGAATGTATTGCATCTTTTAATTTTGAATTTTCCCCTTCACATTGTACAATTAAATTCTCCATGATAGTATATGCAATGGCACACATAATCAGTCCAATACCATAAGCGGCAACAGGATTTTTAGCAAAACGGGTATTTCCGATCCACTCTGTTGCAATAGGCATCAATGAAAGCCAGAAGAGTAAATGCAGATTTGCCCAAAGTACACTTCCATTAATTTTTTTTGCAGCCTGAAAAAGATGATGGTGATTATTCCAGTAGATCCCAACATAAATAAAACTGAATATGTATGCTAAGAGCTTTGGAACAATGGGCTTAAGGCTCGCCCAGCTATCTCCTTCCGGTACTTTGAGTTCAAGGACCATGATGGTAATGATAATGGCTAAGACACCATCACTGAATGCTTCTAGTCTTCCCTTGGTCATTATCCTGTAATCTGGTTTTTAAAATTTTCAATTTTATCATTCAGTTCTTTGAGCATATCCGGATTGATAACGCCACTTTCCAGATCAAAGTTTTCATAAAACTTTGGTAAGGAAAAAGTATCCTTAATTTCTGCCGCAAATTGCGGGAAAAAGGTTTTCGCAGTATTCATCACATTTCCACCTCCATAGCCACCAGGAGAAGTACTCATTAAAAGCATCGGTTTATTTTGAAATACTTTTACATTAACTCTAGAAGCCCAATCGAAAACATTTTTAAATGCAGCACTATATGACCTGTTATGTTCTGCAAGGGAACAGATGATCACGTCGCAGTCTCCAATTACTTTTAAAAATTTATGAGCAGGATCTGGAAAACCTTTTTTCTCAAGATCCACAGAAAACACAGGCATGTTATAGTCATTCAAATCAATGAGATTGATCTCTTCATTTTGAAAACTTTTTAACACAAATTTTACCAGTTCTCTGTTAATCGAAGTGGAAGAAGTGCTTCCTGCAAATGCTAATATTTTCATTGGTTATTTAAGTTGTTTGGCTCTGATCCAATTTATTTTCTGTTCAAAATTGATTTTGGAAGTGGAACGAAGTCTTGGTCATCTCCAGGAACTAATGGGAAAGCATCATGGTTTTGATCATTCCAGTTTACCTTAGCCTGATCAAGTAATTCTTTATCCGAATTTACGAAATTCCAGAATATAAATCGTTCTTCATCGAAGGGTTCACCTCCGAAAAGATAAACAGTAGCATTTTCACTCATTTCAAACTCACATAGCTTAGTGTCTTTGGCTATTAGAAGCTGTTTTGATCCATAAGTATTTCCCTCGATATTTACTGTTCCATCTAAAACGTACATAGCGGCTTCACCATACAGATCCTGTCCTATACTTATTTTCTGTGCGGTTTTGGTTTTTATTTCAATGAAAAATAATTTACTGTGTACAGGAACCGGAGATTTTTTTTCAAATGCTTCTCCAGCAATTAATTTATAATGAATTTCACCATCCTCCCAAACCGGAAGCTCGTCTGCTTCGATATGATGAAAAGTTGGCTCACTTTGCTCCAAGTGTTTTGGAAGTCCTACCCAGATTTGAAAACCATGAAGTTTTTTATCCGTTTCTCTTAAATATTCAGGTGTTCTTTCAGAATGAACAACGCCTTTTCCCGCGGTCATCCAGTTAACTGCTCCAGGTTTTATCTCCATGGCGCTTCCAATGCTGTCACGGTGAAAAATAGAACCCTCAAGCAAATAAGTTAAAGTAGATAGTCCGATATGCGGATGTGGCGGCACATCCAGATTTTGATAATCTTTCAATTCTGATGGTCCCATATGGTCTATAAAAACAAACGGACCAACTGCTCTTTTTTCACGGAAAGGTAAAAGTCTTCCCACCAAAAAATTTCCTATATCTGCAGCTTTTTCTTCTATGATAAGTCCAATATTTGACATAATAATGTGCTCTTTTAAAATTGATTTAATTAAAGTGTTGTTACTTTTTTGTGATATTAAAGTTTACTGTATCCTTCAAATCTGTCATCGACAATACGTTTCCATTCCGGATGCTTTTTAATATAAGCGAAAACATAAGGACAGAGTGGAAGTAATTTTTTGATATTTTCTTCAATATAACAAAGGGTTTTCTCAACAACAGCTGCCGCGGCTCCTGTTCCTGCTAGTTCTGGTTCAGCTTCTGTATGTACTAAAATTATCTGACTGCCCATTTCGCGATAATCAATAAAAGCAAAATGTCCGTTTACTTCTATTTCAAATCTTTTCTTTGAGTCATTTTTAACTAAAGGAATATGTTCAAACTCTGATTTCATTATGTATTTTTTTAATTACAATATTTATAATGCTTAAAAGTGTTTCGTTAAAGGTAATAAAAAGCAATAATTAAATAATCGGCTTAAGATTAAGATTATTTAATTATTGCTTAATTTCCTTAATTTGTTAGTTAATCTTCCAGGTATCCAAACTTTCCGGTGTTGAAATCTTCAAAAGCCTGCATGATTTCCTCTCTTGTATTCATTACAAAAGGGCCGTGTGGAAAAATAGGCTCTTTGATTGGTTCTCCGCTAATGATCAGTACGATTGCATCCTCGCTTGCTTCAATAGTAAAATCTTCACCTTGATTTTCAAATAATACGAACTGATCACTTGCAGCCTTTTCACTTCCGTTCACCATAATACTTCCTTCAATCACAAGAGCTGCGGTATTATAATGGTCAGGAAAATGAAAGTCAGCTTTTCCACCAGCTTTTAACTTAGCATTCATCATATGTACAGGAGTGAAAGTAAAGGCCGGACCTTTATTTCCATTATATTCTCCAGCTATTATTTCAATTGATCCATTTTCTCCAAGATCGACCAATTTCATATCTGAATTCTGAATAGCCTGATACTTTGGTTTACTCATTTTATCCTTAGCAGGAAGGTTTACCCAAAGCTGAACCATCTGAAAAATTCCTCCGGTCTTGGACCATTCTCTTTCATGGTATTCTTTATGCAGAACTCCTTTTGCTGCAGTCATCCATTGTACATCTCCTTCTCCGATTATGCCGCCGCCACCTGAGCTGTCATGATGTTCGACTTTTCCCTTATAAGCTATTGTTACTGTTTCAAAACCTCTGTGTGGATGTACACCCACGCCTCTTGGTTTTTCAGATCCGTTAAAATGAAATTTTGAATTATAATCGAGCATAATAAAGGGATCCATTCTTTTCATGTCCAATCCGGATGCTCCTGGTATAAAGTTATGAACTCTAAAACCATCACCTACAAAATGTGCAGGTTTTGGTGATATCACCATTTCTACTTTTTTAGTTGTCATCATAATGTTGATTTTTTATACAAACAAAAATAGAGTAGATGGAGATCAATTGCATTGATCTGTGTTAAGTTCGTACAGATCTGATTTTCACAGATTTGTTAAGGATTGAGAATAAAGGCGTTATTCTTTGGATTTCATGTTTTTACCATCTGAAATATGAAGCCTTCTGAAGACCAATCCTGAGAGAATCGTAAGTACACCAACCGTAAGAAAAGTGTAACGGAATGCATTGTGTATTTCTCCTTTAATAAGATCAGTGCTTTCAAATATTTTTAATACAATAAGGCCGAAGGCGATCCCAAAACCTATAGCGAGCTGTTGATTTACAGATATCAGAGAATTTCCGCTACTGGTCTGGAAGTTTCGCAAATCTGCGATGGAAATAGTATTCATAGAAGTAAACTGAATGGAATTGAAAAATCCCAAAACAGCAATAATAGGAACAAACCAGTATAAGGAAGTATGGATATTTGGAATAGCAAGCAGGCATATTAATGTTCCGATAATGAATGTATTGACCATTAAGGTCTGGCGATATCCGAATTTGTCTAAGATCTTGATAACTGAAGACTTTCCAAATATCGCTGTTAATGCCATAGGGGCAATAATCCAGCCTGATGTAACTGCAGATTGTTTATAAGCAATCTGTATCATTAAGGGAAGTAATAAAGGAACAGCACTGATTCCTAACCGGGTGGCCATGTTTCCCACAATTCCTACACGGAATGTTCTCACCTGAAATAAGTTTAAAGGAAATATAGGGTTTCCACCTCTTTTTGCATGTCTGTAATAATAGTATAGAAATAAGAAGCCCAGAATAAAAACAAGAAGAACGGGAGTCGTATTCTGTAAATCTCCAAAAAGTTCCAATGAGATAGAAAGCAGGAGAGAGGCTGCCGCAAAAATCATGAATCCTTTTAGATCGAAATCAACATTGTCAGATTTATAATTAGGCATAAATCTAATTCCTAAAATAATTCCTAAAATCCCAATAGGGATATTAATAAGAAAGATCCAGTGCCACGATAGGTAATCTACCATATATCCTCCAACAAGAGGGCCGAGGACAGGGCCAATAAGTGCAGGAATAATGGCGAAATTCATCGCTTTTAATAGTTCATTTTTATCAAATGTTTTTATTAAAGCTAATTTTCCAACAGGAGTCATCAAACTGCCACCAACTCCCTGTATTACTCTTGAAATAACAAGGTGCGTGAGGTTCTGTGATAAGGCACAAAATAATGAACCCAGACTAAAGAGTACGAGAGAGAAAATAAAGATCTTTTTCGTTCCGAATCGATCTGCTAAAAAACCACTTGCAGGCATAAAAACCGCTAATGTCAGAACATAACTGATAATAGCGTTCTGCATATTCAAAGGCGATTCCTTCAGATCTTTTGCTATAGAAGGTAAGGAAGTATTTAAAATTGTTGAATCCAGCATCTGCATAAAAATGGCAGTGGCTAGAATCAATGGGAGGATCTTTTTAATAGATGTTGTGGACGAGTTGGTTTCAGACATTTTATATCAGCTAGAATCTTTAAATAATTTATATCAGTAAAATTTCAGCTAATTTGAGTTGATTAAAATGTAGTAGTGGAATTAAAAGAAGAACCTATTTTCTTTCCTCTGTTTATAAATTGCTCAAATTAACGCATTAAAAAACTTAATAGAATTTATTATTAGATAAAGAAATATCTATAAAATTAAAAAGTCTTGTGAAATTTCACAAGACTTTTTAATTTATTTTTTAGTTTTTTCTACTCCTTTCCATTCATCCCCAGCTTTTCTGTACTGGCTTAAAATAAAAGTTTTGAAATCTGTTGTTTTATACTCAATGTTATCCGTGTTCTGTTCAAATGGCATGATGTAGTAAAAATCAACATCTGTTTTATCTGTTTTATTTCCTTTTTTCACAGAAGGAACATATTTTGAAAACTTATATCCCGGAAGGTATTGCTTTAAAGAAGCATAGAATTTTTTATCTTCTTCACTAGGAATAATATCTACAATATTAAAATCATCTTTCTTCTTGTCGATCCAAAGGTAGTATGTTTTCTCTTCCTGAGTTTTCTTGTTTAGAGAGTTGAATGCAAATAATTCTTTTGGTACCAGTTCCTTAATTTTTTCAGGATCTACTTTTGTGAAATATTCGCCTTGAGAAGGATCCACATACGTTTCGAGATTGTACATCAAAACAGCATTGTTCTCAAAATTTTTATTTTTAAAATATTGATTTAGAGATAATTCCGCTGTTTCTCTTAATTCTTTACCTCTTGCATCTAATTTTTTAGTTAGATTTTGAGGGTTTACTTTTTTTACAAACTCATATAAAACAATTGGTTTTACATCCTTAAGGTGAGGATATGTTTTTAATTGCTCAGCTTTTGCCAGCCAGTAATATTGTTGATAGTAGTTTTCTTTTTCGTTATCCTTTACAGTCTTATAAGTTAGGGCAAGTTTTTTTGAGTTAAGATATTTACCAAATTTACCTTGGCCAAAAGCAAAATTTATGGATAATAAAGCAAAAAAGATAGTAATGGTTCTTCTCATTTTATAAAATTGATTTTTTCGTTTTCCAAATATAATTATTTATTAGATACTATTTTTGATTGTCGGTTAAAATCTGTCAATATTCTTGCTGTTAATTCAAAAGAAAATCCTGTATTGCTACAGGATTAATAAATTTTACTTTAGAAGATAGGATGTGAGGCTTTAGAATCAGATCGGAATAATTTTTATTCTGATGGTCTAACTCCAAAAAATCTATCTCTCAAAGATTAATTATTCATACGATGTTTCATGTACTTTTACTGCCCTTCCACTTGGGTCATTCATCTTTTTAAATGCCTCATCCCATTCTAATGCAATAGGGGTTGAACAAGCAACTGATGGTACAGATGGTACAGTTGCTGCTGCGGTTTCACTTGGAAAATGCTCTTCAAAAATAGTACGGTATCGGTATTCTTCTTTATTTTGAGGAGTGTTCAGTGGAAACCGGAATTTTGCGTTAATCATCATTTCATCGGTAACCTCTTTTTCTGCGACCTCTCTTAAAGTATCAATCCATGAATAGCCAACACCATCAGAGAACTGTTCTTTTTGTCTCCAGACAATAGACTCCGGAAGCGTGTCTTCAAAAGCTTTTCTTAAGATCCATTTTTCTATTTTTCCTTCAGCGACATTGATCATTTTATCCTTCGGATTAATGGACATGGCTATATCCATGAATTCCTTATCCAGAAAAGGAACACGACCTTCAATTCCCCAACTCATTAAAGCTTTATTTGCTCTTAAGCAATCGTACAGGTGAAGCTTTCCTAATTTTCTTACCGTCTCATCATGGAATTCTTTTGCATTCGGTGCTTTATGAAAATATAAATATCCACCAAAAAGTTCATCAGAACCTTCACCAGAGAGTACCATTTTTATTCCCATAGATTTAATAACTCTTGCTAAAAGATACATTGGAGTTGAAGCTCTTATCGTTGTTACATCGTAAGTTTCAAGATGATAAATAACATCGCGAATGGCATCCAACCCTTCTTGTACAGTAAAATTGACTTCATGATGGACAGATCCTATATGTTCTGCGGCTTTTTTAGCGGCTGTAAGATCAGGAGATCCAACCAGTCCTACGGCAAAACTATGCAATCTTGGATACCATGCTTCCTGAGTATCTCCGCTTTCAACTCTTTGTCTTGCATATTTCGCTGTAATTGCAGAAATAACAGAAGAGTCTAAACCTCCGGATAATAATACACCATAAGGAACATCACTCATCAATTGTCTGTGGACGGCATCTTCAAGTCCTTTTCTAAGTTTTTTTATATCGCTTTCGTTGTCTTTTACTTCATCGAAGTTTACCCAGTCTCTTTTATACCATTGTTGGATTTCATTGCCATCCTTACTATATATATAGTGTCCCGGTAAAAAAGTCTCTATTGTTTTACATACCCCTTCCAGTGCCTTTAATTCTGAAGCTACATAAAAGTTTCCACTTCTGTCCCAGCCTTGATATAAAGGGCATATTCCCATATGGTCACGAGCAATAAGATAAACATCATTTTTTATGTCATAAAGTGAAAAAGCAAAAATACCATTTAGTTTTTCAAGGAAGTCTTTTCCGTATCTTTCATAAAGAGCCAAAATAACTTCACAGTCAGATTGAGTTTGAAATTCATAGTCAGGGAATTCTTCTTTCAATTCTCTGTGGTTGTATATTTCTCCATTTACAGCTAAGACGATATTTCCATCTTTAGAAAATAACGGTTGTTTTCCAGAAGTAGGATCCACGATTGCCAATCTTTCATGAGAGAATACTACTTTTTCATTTTGAAAAACACCACTCCAGTCTGGCCCCCTATGACGGATTTTTTTTGACATTTCTAAGACCTGAGGTCTCAATATTTCAGTTTTTTGTTTCGCATCAAACAAACATACAATTCCACACATTTTTTATCATTTATTTAGAAACAAAAGTAGGGTTGTAATTTAAAAAAGACAATATAAATTAAATATAAGTTAATATTTTTAACTTATTAATTGAATTTGATTAAAATTATAAATTAATTTAATGAGAATAAATGATTTTGGTTGATATTTTTCACTACAAACTAATGCTACTATTCATACGAAATTAAAACGATATATTTATTAATCTATGGTAATTAATTATATGAATTTTTACATTTACTTTGTGGCTCGAAATAATTTTTTTTCATCATTTGTGTTTTTACCTTCTTGTGACTAATATCACAAGAAGGTTTTGTTTTTATTGGATTCCTAGTAAAACACCTGAGACATTCCATGAGCTGAAACTTGTGCCTTCTGTTGGTCCCTGTGGGATTTTTATCTGGATATTATGTTTACCTGCTTTAAGATCTCCCAATGGAATAAAGTTAGGGTTGGTAAGTGTTCCGGGACACCAGTTTGATCTGCTTAGATCTGAGGAAGAAAGGCCGTCCGGAAAATTTCCTGATGCAGGATTATATAGTCTATAAGATCCACAATCTGTTCTCCATGGTGTGAAAGAGAATGTCATTTTGCCATCTAAGAATATAGAATTGGCCTTTGGAACAAACTCATCACCATTTTCCCATCCGCCGTGACCAGTAGTAATGTACCTTAATTGTGCATTTTTAAGATCCTTTTTCAAAGTGAATTCTACAAATAGTCCTTTATCCTGATTGAACATTGTTGAATAATCCTGACCAGCCATTTCCATAATATTTACTGTATTGAACAGTGGCAGTACCATATTATTTTTATGAATGGTCTGATCGCTTTTGTGAATCGTAATATCAAGGCTTACCTTATGTCCACCTTTGTCATAATTACCTATAAATGTACCCATCCAAAGTTCTTTTTCTGATAAAGAAGGCTTTAGATCTGTAATATCCTGTCGGTAAGGACTTATTGTTTGCCAGTCTTTTCCTTTCAACTGGATATGATTAAATTTCTGAATACCAAAAGCGGTAAAGAAACGCATCATTTCAATACCTGGGTCATAGTTTTCCGTTGAAGTAATACCATAATATTGTTTTCCATTTCCATTTTCATAAACAGGAAGTGTTTTGGCTCCTTTTTCCAAACCATCAAAAAAAGATTGCGATTTATCTTGGGGTATGAAAAATACGGTTCCCGTTCTGTCATAGGCGTCACCATTAGATTGTTGCTTTAGTTCAACAAAAATATTTTCACCATCAGATATTTTAGGAAACTTTACTTTTTTTAAAATGATTGTTCCATTGGCGAATCTTTTTACTTTCTCATCGGATTTTGACTCATCTGAAAAATTAATAATTTCATTTTCAAAGATATTTAAAGTGGTAAACCTGCTTTTCCAGAGAAGATCTTTATATCCTGACAGATCAGTAGTTCTGATCTGACCTTTTATAATGTCATCAATATCCGCTTTCTTAACTTTTTTAATGGAGCTGGCTGTAATTAATGAGTTTTTATTTCGTTCAATTTCTAATACCAAACCCATATTTTGACCTAATGTTGATGGCCCGCCGTTTATTTTTAGATCATTGGTGTACCAAACTTCAATAGTGTTGGAATTTATTTTGGTAACCGCTTTTTTACAGGTGTACCCTAATATTTTCTTAGTTTCACTGGTTAATTCAAAAGTTTGCTTGCTTACCGATTCCTTATCCGATGTAGAAATCGTTTCAGAGGGTTTTAAAAAAGCATAAGAAACGATCGTGTTAGAGGGTTTCTCTACTTTTGTAATCTCAAATGGATATTCACTTTTCTTCTCTCTTATTGAATTATTGAGAATATAATTTTCCTCAGAATTTACCCATATAAAGGTAGGAGATTGGTCTGCTTGTACTTTTCCGTTATAAGAACTGATGTATTGAATTTCATACGTCTGTGCGTTCGTAACAAAAAATACGAAAATAGATAGACTTAATAAAATTCTTTTATACATAGTAATAGGGGTTTATCACAAAGATAGAATTAGTAATACATGTCTATTTTGCGAATTAAAATTGGTTTTTGATATAATAGGTGTTACATATAATAAGAATGTTACGGAATTATAAAAATATTTTTATCATAAGATGTCCTTTGGTTTAAAATATTAAGTTCGAGGTGGTGGATTGGTATATAACAAAAAACTACTCCAGGAAAGTGGAGTAGCTGTATGTTAATAATGAAAATGAAATTCTAATTAAGCAAGTCTTTCGATCAGTGCCATATAGAACCCATCGTAACCTTCACTAGGCATTACCTTTTCATCTTTGATCAGTTTAAAATCAGGATTGTTTTTAAGGAATTCTTTAACCTGTCCATTGTTTTCAGAAGGTAGGATAGAACATGTCGCATAAACCATTTTTCCACCTTTTTTAAGGATCTTAGAATAATCCTGTAGAATTTGTTGCTGCTCTGTTTTGATCCTGTCAATGAAAGCCTGATCAATTTTCCATTTACTATCCGGATTTCTTTTTAAAACCCCTAAACCTGAACAAGGAGCATCAATAAGAAGTCTGTCAGCTTTTTCATGAAGGCGTTTGATTACTTTATTGTCGGAAATCATGCGGGTTTCAATATTGTGTGCTCCGGCTCTTTTTGCACGACGTTTTAATTCTGCTAATTTCCATTCGTAGATATCTAAAGCGATGATCTGTCCTTTGTTTTCCATTAGAGCAGCAAGGTGAAGCGTCTTTCCACCTGCTCCTGCGCAAGCATCAACGACTCTTTGTCCTTCTTTTACATCAAGAAAATATCCGATTTTTTGAGAAGAGGCATCCTGAACCTCAAATAATCCTTCTTTGAAAGCTGTAGTTAAAAAGACATTCTTTTTTTCTTCTAACTGTACCGCGTCTTGATAATTTCTTACAGTAAAAGCAGTAACACCTTCATCGGATAGATCAGAGATCAGTTCTTTTGGCGTTGTTTTAAGAGAATTCGCTCTTAAAACTGTCGGAGCCTGTTCGTTTAAAGCTCTCATTTCCTTTTCCCAGTTAGCACCTAATTCTTTTTCTAAAGTTTCAGCTAACCATTCCGGGATTGAATGTTCAATTGCTTTTGTAGGAACTGTACCTTTTTTTAATTTAGTAATGATATCAGCGATCTTTACCCCTTCGAATTCTTCAAATCTTTTATAGTTTGTTTTACTCCAAAGCAAATAAGCAATGATCAGTTTATAAACATTATTGGGTTTTACACCTTCTCCCATATAATATTCCAAACGTTTTTTCCAACGTATGATATTGTAAAAAATTTCAGAAACAACGGCTCTGTCCTGACTTCCCCATTTTCTGTGAGCCTTTAAAAGTCTTTCAATTACTTTATCGGCGTATTTATTTTTTTCAAAAAATGTTTCTTGTAGGGCATCGTGAATTCCGATTGCTAAGTTTCTGTGAATAAGTTCCATAATTGCTTCTCCTGTTTTCAATCTGCAAAAGTACAAATTATAGTTGAGAATTAATACTTGAGAGATTTAGCCTTCTGAAGAGAAGAAATGGATTTGAAAATAAAGGCAGAAGTAGTATAAAATGTTGCTTCCTCTAATAAACCAATCTATCTTCTCTCTTTGTTCTTTTCTCTTAACTCTTGGTTTTCGAATTCCATTTCCACCTCTTGACTCTATCATTCAAAAAGCTCTACCTTTGTAGAAATTTAAAGATATGAGTGATATTGTACTTTGTCCAAAGTGTGGTTCTGAATTTACTTATCCAAGTGATAATATGACGGTATGTTCTCAGTGTTTCTATGAATGGAATGCGGAGGAAGTTACTGCTGAAGCTGCAAATTCAGGAAAAATACTGGATTCCAATGGAAATGAATTGCAGGATGGTGATTCTGTAGTGGTCATTAAAGACTTACCGGTAAAAGGTGCTCCTAAGCCAGTAAAGGCAGGGACTAAAGTAAAAAATATCCGTTTACGACCAGATAGTGATCATAATATAGATTGTAAAATTGATGGTTTTGGATCAATGGCACTAAAATCGGAGTTTGTAAAGAAAGCTTAGAAGAAATTTCTTAACTATATTGGTGCGTCTTTGGACGCATTTTTTGTCTATAGAAAACAAAAAAAGGAAAAGATTGGACAGTGTAATCTTTCAAAGACTAGATTGCAGGATTCTGCTAATGTTTGTCCTGGAGGCAGAAAGAGAATTAACCAAAAGTTTCCTTATGCTGTGGAAATACAAATGTAAGAAAAAGTTTTAAAAATGAATTCTTAGATTTTTATTATTTATCCACAAACTAACATTAACTATAAGTAAATGTGTTGATTAACTGAAATCGTCAAACGGGTTATTAAAATAAAGATGACCGCTTAGATTTCGATATTTTATTTTTTTAGCTTTCTATTCAAATGTGATTTTAATCGGATTTTCCAGTTTATTGTTGCTGTAAACAATGAGGTCTCTATTCTTCATACTGATTTTATTCCAGTAATGATTGCCTGCAAATCTGCTTTCCAGAACTTCAGCATCTAAGCCATTCTCGGAAATTTTAATTTCATGTGGGTAATAAAAGAACTTTGAAATCTGAAAATCATTTATTTCATTTTCATTAAAAATATTTACTTCTCCAAAAAGCTTTGCTACATAAGAATTATAAGGTTCTTTATAAGTTTCTTCAGGATTGTTGTTTTGAATTAATCTGCCATTTTGGAGGATAACGATCTGATCAACCCAAGGCATAATATCCTGAAGCTCATGAGTAGAAATAATTAAAGAGATATTGTGCTGTTTTACATATCTGAAAAGTCTTTCACGAAGTTCTATTTTTCGTGGAAAATCGATATTACTAAAAGGTTCATCCAGAATAAGTAATTTAGGTAACACCGAGAGTGATCTTGCAATGGCAACTCTTTGTTGCTGACCGCCACTTAAATTTTTTGGGAAAACGTTACCATATTCCTCCAGTCCTACCACCTCAAGAAGCTCCGCTACAGTTTCACTTTTTTTAGCTAAATTAATATTTGAAATAAATTTCCCCACATTATCAGCAACCGTTGAATAAGGCATCAGATCAAAATTTTGAGCTACAAATTTCATTTCAGCTTCTCCCGGAACAAGATTTCCTTTAGGACCTAAAAGTGGAATTCCATCAAAAATAATTTCTCCACTTTCCCAGTCTAAAAGTCCATAAATTAAATTTAATAATGTAGATTTTCCACATCCGCTTTCTCCTGCCAATGCAATGATTTTGCCCTCCTCAAATCGTATATTCAGGTTTTGGAAAAGCGGTTGATCTTCGCGGTGTGAAAAGTATAAATTGTTTATCTCTAATAGCATATTACAAATGTAGTATTTTTATAAAAGAATTATTTTTTTTATTATCTTAGCGGACGTAATAAAAAAATATCAAAAATGAGAAAAAAACTGTTTTATTTCGTTATCCCTGCCGTTTTTGCTACAGCTGTAGTGGTTTCTTGTAAAAAAGATAAACCGCTTACCAGCGAAAGTAATGATGTTGCAACTACAAAAGATGGTACTCAATATGCATTAGATACTTTAAATAGTAAAATAGAATGGAAAGGATATAAAGTATTTAAATCCGAAAGCACAAGCCATTTTGGAACGATCAAGTTTGAAAGTGGAGATCTTACAGTAAAAGAAGGGAAACTGGAAAGTGGAAAATTCGTTGCTGATATGAATTCTTTAACATCAGTTGATTTGAAAGATGATGCTGACCAACTGGGAAAATTAAATGGACATTTGAAAAGTGGTGATTTTTTTGAAGTTGAAAAATTCCCAACTGCTTCTTATGAAATTACTAAAGTTACACCGGCTGCTGAAGGTGATTACAATACCTTGTTAGATGGTAATTTAACAATTAAAGGGATTACAAAACCACTTCAGCTTAAAGCTAATGTTTCTGTTAAAGAAGGAGAGGTAACTGTGGCAACTGAGCCAAAAGATATTAAAAGAGAAGAGTTTGGGGTGAAATTCCAGGCTCCTGCTGAAAACGGGGTCATTAAAGATGAGGTAACTCTTCAGATCAACGTTAAAGCTTTAGAAAAGAAATAATTTTTTTATTTAAGTGAAATAAGTGATTGAAGTCTGCCTCTGAATAAGGGGCAGATTTTTTTTATGATAAAATAAGAAAGTTTTTAAACTGAAAAATCGTATTTTTGCAAAACATTTTGAAAGGGTAAAATAATGATAGAAAAGATAGAAGAACTACTCGTTGAAGTAAACAGCTTCAATACTACATCTAAAGAGGAAATCGAAAATTTCCGAATCAAGTATAATGGTAAGAAAGGAGTTCTAAACGATTTTTACGAAACATTAAAAGAAGTTCCTAATGATCAGAAGAAAGAATTCGGACAAAAGGTTAATTCTTTGAAGCAGGCTATTGCCATAAAATTAGAAGACTTGAAAAGTGCTTCTGCATCTTCTATTATTCTGGAGAAAGATGATCTTACGAAACCTGCTTTTCCCTTAGAGCTTGGATCAAGACATCCTATCAACTTGGTGAAGAACAGAATTATTGAGATCTTCAAATCTATTGGATTCGCTGTAGCAGACGGACCTGAAATTGAAGATGACTGGCATAACTTTACAGCACTTAATCTTCCCGAATATCACCCGGCAAGAGATATGCAGGATACTTTCTTTATAGAGCAAAATCCGGATATTCTGTTGAGGACTCATACTTCTTCAGTACAGATCCGTTATATGGAAGAAAACCAACCGCCCATAAGAATTTTATCTCCGGGAAGAGTTTTCAGAAATGAAGCGGTATCTTCTCGTTCTCACTGTATTTTCCATCAGATTGAAGGTTTGTATATTGATGAGAATGTAAGTTTTGCCGATTTAAAACAAACGATTCAGTTTTTTACTACTGAGCTTTTTGGAAAATCTAAAATCAGAATGAGACCTTCTTATTTCCCTTTTACTGAGCCTAGTGCAGAGATTGATGTGTATTGGGGATTAAACTCAGAAACTGATTACAGAATTACAAAAGGTACTGGTTGGTTAGAAATTATGGGTTGCGGGATGGTAGATCCAGCCGTATTGAAAAATGTAAATATTGATTCAGAGAAATATTCAGGATATGCTTTTGGAATGGGTATCGAAAGAATTGTCATGCTTCTTTATCAAATGAGTGATATCAGAATGTTCTTCGAAAACGATATCAGAACTTTAGAGCAATTTAAAACTTTATAATAGAAAAGCCTCCGATATTTCGGAGGCTTTTTACTTCTTATTTATTTTGGTTTACTTTAAAAGTAAAATTTAAAAAAGGTCATCTATTATTTTGTAAACTTCAGCGGATACTTCACATTTTTATAATCATCAATACTTGCCTTTAAAGAACCAACTGCTAATTCAGCTTTTAACAGCATAGGTACGTGGTTAGCATCATTTGAAACCCACATGGTAACGCCTTCTTTTTCTTTAAATACTCTTCCACTTATTACTGAAGGAATAATTTTTAAACAATTGATCTTTCCAAACTTTGTTTTTAGGTCTTCGGTACCGATCACTTTCAAACGGAAAGGAAACATTTCATCATCAATCCATACGTTCATGTTAATGACTGTTCCTACTTTTAAATCTGTCTGACTTTGACTTCTCAGGTAATAGAAACAGGAAAGCATGTCCTGTACTCCTTTTACCGACTTTATTACCTTGGAACCATTAGCAGGTGTTTTTTTATCAGTTAGGATCAGTGTGTTGTTGTTGTGATTGAAGACCGTTTCAAAATGTTGGCGATAGCTGCCTTCTTTTACATTTCTTACATAAAAACTGGGAAGTCCTGTTTCTGTATTAATGAAGCTTTCATACAAATCATCCACCTTGAAGAATGCTTTTACAGCACCAGATGTTTGTCCTGTTCCCTTTACATACAAATGCGGAGAACCTTTGTAGGTTGTCTTTTGTGTTGTGAGGGTTGCATTTCCAGCGGTTAGAATTCCGTAATGGATTCTAAAGGTAATAGATTCACCATCCGCTATATTTTCAATCTGACCAAAGCCCAAAAAGAATACGAATAATGCAAGGATATTGAAAATTTTCTTCATACTATGGTTTTTACAAAAACGCTGCCAAAATTAAAATTTTTCTCTTTTTCCTGTTATTTGATAAATCTCAGGTTTTTATTTAGACTCAATTAAATCAGCTTGTCGTTAAAATTAGTAAATTTGCAGCTATATGTAAAATTAAATTTTGTTATGATTACTACTGATATATTGATTATAGGAGCAGGGCCAACTGGACTTTTTGCAGTATTTGAAGCTGGTTTGCTTAAAATGAAATGCCATATTATAGATGCTCTTCCTCAACCTGGAGGACAATTGGCTGAACTTTATCCTAAAAAACCTATTTTCGATATTCCAGGTTATCCTTCAGTAAATGCAGGAGATTTAGTTGATAACTTAATGGAACAGATCAAACAGTTTCAACCGGGATTTACCTTAGGAGAAACTGCTGTAACGCTGACTAAAGTAGATGAAGAGTGGTTTGAGGTGATTACAAATAAAGGAACAGTACACAGAGCAAAAGCAATTGCTATTGCAGGTGGATTGGGTACTTTTGAACCTAGAAAACCAACTATTGAAAATATTGCCGACTATGAGGAAAAAGGAGTTGAGTATTTTGTAAAAGAGCCTGAGCATTTCAGAAATAAAAAAGTAGTAATCGCCGGAGGTGGAGATTCTGCTTTGGACTGGAGTATTTTCTTGTCAAATGTAGCAAGTGAAGTGACTCTGATTCACAGAAGAAATGAATTTAGGGGTGCTTTGGATTCTGTTGAAAAAGTTCAGGATCTAAAGAATGCCGGAAAAATAAAATTAATTACTCCCGCTGAGGTTATTGGTGTAAAAGGAGAGGGTAAGGTTTCTGCAATCACTGTGCAGAAAGATGGAGAAGAAGCTTATGATCTCGAGACAGATTATTTCATTCCTTTATTTGGTTTAACTCCAAAACTTGGAGATATTGCCAGTTGGGGACTTAATATTGAAAAGAATGCCATTGTTGTAAACAATGCTCTAGATTATCAGACCAACATTGATGGAGTTTACGCGATCGGAGATATCAATACATATCCTGGTAAATTAAAGCTTATTCTGTGTGGTTTCCATGAGGCAACATTAATGTGTCAAAGTGTTTATAACAGATTAAATCCAGGTAAAAAATACGTTTTAAAATATACAACAGTAAGTGGAGTAGACGGATTTGATGGAAGCCGTAAAGAAGCAGAGAAAGCAGTTGTGAAAAAAATTGACTAATTTTGCAAAATTATGTCAGATATCAATATAAAAATTACCGATAGAGAGGGGGTAGCTCATGACGTTGTTGCACCAACGGATATGTCTATGAACTTAATGGAAATTATCCGTTCATATGAATTAGCTGAAGAGGGAACAATCGGTGTTTGTGGAGGAATGGCCATGTGTGCTTCATGTCAGGTCTATGTGATCAATGATCCGGGATTAGTGGAAATGGGAGATGAAGAAGATGCGATGTTAGCGGAGGCTTTCCATGTGAAGGAGAACAGCAGACTGGGTTGCCAGCTGCATATGGTAGAAGAAATGGAAGGACTTGAAGTGGAAATTGCTCCATACCCCTAGAAAATTTTTAACTTAAAAATATAAACTCCTGAAAAATATTTTTCAGGAGTTTTTTGTTTATCTCAAAGAACACCTTCATTATTATTTTTATTGAGACATTCTAATAAAAAATCGATAATTCATTTTGCAAAAAAATATCCAAAATCAAACGACTTTGGATATTCAATATAGAAATTTTATTGTTTTATTTCTGAGGAATATTCGCTAAAATTTCTTTTAGGAAGCTCCAGAACTTTTGTGCTGAAGGGATATTTGCTTTTTCATCTGGAGAGTGAGCTCCTCTGATGGTAGGTCCAAAGCTTACCATTTCCATTTCAGGATAATTAGCTCCAATGATCCCACATTCTAAACCGGCATGACAAGCGACAACATGAGGCGTTTCTTTGAATTTTTCAGTATAGATCTTTTCCATTAGTTGAACGATCTCAGAACCTGGTTTAGGCTTCCATCCCGGATAAGAGCCACTAAATTCTACCTGCATTCCCGCTAATTCAGCAACAGACTTTAATTGCTCTGCAACCGCATATTTGTTTGAATCTACAGATGATCTTGAAAGGTTTAAAATTCTTAAACTTCCTCCTTTCAATTCTACTCTTGCTACATTATTAGATGTTTCTACAAGATCTTTTACATCTGGGCTCATTCTATAAACCCCATTATGAAGAGATTTTAAAACTAAAATGATCTTTTTAGAATCTTCTTCAGAGATTGCTTTGTCAGAACTTGTTGAGTTTTCAATATTGATTTGAAGGCCTGGTTCCACCGTGGCAAATTCCTCTAAAATTTCTTTTTTAAGACCATTTGCTAGCTCTTCAATGAACTCATTGGCATTTCTTACTGATATTGTGGCAACAGCCTCTCTTGGAATAGCATTTCTTAAGCCTCCACCATCAACTGAAATCAGCTGTATATTTTCTTTAGCTAAGCCATTATAAAGCAATCTAGCCAGGATAATATTTGAATTTCCAAACCCTTTGTGGATATCCATTCCCGAGTGTCCACCTTGTAACCCTTTGATTTCAATTCTTACAATTTGTCCTTTAGAATCTTCCAATCCATAATTCTGAGTAATCGTAACGTCAATTCCTCCTGCACAACCGATATCTATTTCATCGTCTTCTTCTGTATCTAGGTTTAATAAAATTTGTCCGGTTAGCTGACCTGGCTTTAATCCTAAAGCTCCCGTCATTCCTGTTTCTTCATCTATTGTGAAAAGTGCTTCTAAATCAGGATGAGGAATATCAGAGCTTTCTAAAATTGACATGATCGTAGCTACCCCTAACCCATTATCAGCTCCTAATGTAGTTCCTTTGGCTTTTACCCAGTCCCCATCAATCTCCATTTTAATTCCTTCAGTTTCAAAGTCAAAATTAACATCACTGTTTTTTTGACAAACCATATCAAGGTGCGACTGTAGGACAATAGATTTTCGGTTTTCCATTCCAGCAGTAGCTGGCTTTTTGATAATAACGTTCCCTACTTCATCGACTGTTGTAGGTAATCCTAAATTTTCACCAAATGCCTTGATGAATGCTATTACTTTTTCCTCTTTTTTTGAAGGTCTTGGAACCGCATTTAATTTGGAGAAATTTTTCCAGATAATTTGTGGTTCTATGTTGGATAATTCCATAAAATTTATTTTTATCAAAATTACGAAATAAAAAATGCTCCCGTAAATTCAGGAGCATTCTTTTTATTGTGAAATCAAAAATCACTAAAATAATAAATCGTTGGATTGGAAGGTTATAAATTAACGCCAGTACAATAATAAACGATTTTGCATTTTAGTAGTTTAATAGTTATTTGATTTTACTTTTTAACATCCACATTCACCATAAATTGGTAAAGTGATTACAGTGCCATCTGGTTTTTCTATTGTAATCATACCTTCAAATAATAAGGCTTCTTCACCTTTTATTTTTTTACCTTTTACTGAAATTTTATAGTTATCATTTTCAATCTCTTTCGTCAATTGTTCATCAGCTTCCATATCACTGGATGAGATAAGATTCATTGCTAATCTTTTTCCGTCCAATTTCATATATGCTGTTTTTCCGGCATCATCTGCGTAGATGTATTTTTCCGCTTCAAAATCAGCTTTGCTTTTTGCAAAATAACATGAGCATTCTTTGATTTCTTTCGGGAATGTGATCGTTTCAACTAAAATTTTTCCTGATGCTTCTACTTTCGAAGAGTCCTGAACAACATTCAGTGAATCTTTAGGTGCAGAATTGGAAACAGGTTCTTTGTCTTTTTTACAAGCGACTAATAAGAGCGCTGAAAAGAGAATAATAAGATATTTCATTGTTTGTGGTTTATTGCATTTATCCTCTGGCTCTTTCCAATAGAACCATCATTAATAAAGAAAGTACAACTAAGCTTTCGTCTTCGTCATCAATATCAATCAATCTGTCAAGCTGAAATCTTCTGCCAAAGAAAGAAGGCATTTTTTTAAGTTTAAAATATTCCTTGCCATCCACACCTCTTACCGTATAAGCAGGGTTAAGGAAATATCCTGTAAACATTCCGATAATTGGAATTTCACTTACCATTCCATCAAAAAACTTTGTCCATGCATTATCTTCTGCTACCGTAAATTTTGGCTGATCATTTGAGTCCAGAATATTGTAAGTGGATTTCCACAGAGAACGCATTCCTTTTCTTGCTAATCTTCCAAAGTTCTTTTTATCAATCAGATCATTTAAAGAATAAGAAGCATTAAAATCGATCCATTTGTTAGCCTGTATTCTGAAAAGCTCCTGAGACTTGCTTTCATCATTAAAAACAATAACATCTTCTTTAAGTTTAAACATTTTTTGACGAACATAGGCAACGTAATTTCCATTTTTGTCCGTAATGTTGAAATCACTGGCTAATGTTGTGATTTTAAATTTAAAATCCAGTGGATAATTAAGGTTCTTAAGTGCCATTTAGTTTATTTTTTTCATATAATTCTCAAAGATAGATTTTTTATTGGAAAGGAGAGTATTTAAGCTTTGTAAACCCTTAAATACTCATCTTTTTATATTATTTTTGTAATTATGGATTATCCAAGTAAAGTTTTGGCAAAAGCAGTGGATGAGATTTCAGGACTTCCCGGAATTGGCAGGAAAACAGCTTTGCGTTTGGCACTTCACTTATTGAAACAACCGAATTCCAGGGCAGTAGGTCTTGGAAATTCTCTCATCAATCTTGTTAATGAAATAAAGTACTGCAAAGAATGTCATAATTTCTCTGATTTTGAAATTTGTGAGATATGCAGCAGTTCTAAAAGAAATGACGAAGTGATCTGTATCGTAGAGGATGTTCGTGATGTTATTGCGATTGAAAATACGGGGAAATATACAGGGAAGTATTTGATCTTGGGTGGAAAAATTTCTCCAATGGAAGGTGTAGGTCCTAACCAGCTGAATATTCCAAGTATCGAAAGAAAATTAAATGCAGGTGTAGTAAAAGAGTTTATTTTTGCTCTTAGTGCAACGATGGAGGGTGATACTACAGCCTACTATATTTATAAAAAATTCAAAAATTTCAATGTGAGCTTCTCAAGTATTGCCAGAGGTATATCAGTAGGGGATGAGCTTGAATATGCAGATGAGATCTCTTTGGGTAGATCGATTATCAACAGA
The DNA here is from genome assembly GCF_018613715.1 of Chryseobacterium sp. ISL-6. Taxonomy (GTDB): domain Bacteria; phylum Bacteroidota; class Bacteroidia; order Flavobacteriales; family Weeksellaceae; genus Chryseobacterium; species Chryseobacterium paludis. The sequence goes on from NZ_JAGGPT010000005.1 coordinate 533,546, forward strand.
CTTCCTTATAACGAAAAGGACTAAAATGAACACAAAACTATCAATTGTAATTGTTAATTATAACGTTACTGGATTACTTAGAAATTGTCTTTTATCTATTCAAAAATATATAGAGGGAATTGCATATGAAGTAATTGTCATTGATAACGCTTCTACAGATGTTTCATGGAAAGATCTTATCACGGAATTTCCGGAATTTCATTTTATTGAATCTGAAAATAATGAAGGTTTTGCTAAAGCTAATAATAAAGCTATAAGAACGGCAACCGGCGAATATATTCTTATCTTAAACCCTGATACGGAACTCGAAGGCTTTTATATGAATGATATTTTAAGCTTCGCTGATTCACAAACTGATTTTGGATGTTTGGGTGTTAGAATGCATGATGCTAATGGTGTATTTTTGCCTGAAAGTAAGCGTTCTGTTCCTGATATGTTCAATTCTTTTGAAAAGTTATTTGTCAATTTTAAAAATAACAATTCAAAATCTTATTATCGAAATGATATCGGTGAAAATGAAATTAATGAAGTAGAAGTGATCACGGGAGCTTTTTTTCTCGTTAAAAAATATATTTATGAAAATGTAGGAGGCTTGGATGAGGCTTATTTCATGTATGGAGAAGATATTGATCTTTGTTATACCTTGCTCAGAAGTGGCTTGAAAAACTATTATTATGGTAAGGCTTCAATACTGCATCATAAGGGCGAAAGTACAGTAAAAGATGAGATTTACCTGGAAAGGTTCTATGGGGCAATGGAAATTTTTATCAGCAAATACTATAAAGAATCAAAACCGATTCAGTATTCATTTTTAAAAGCCGGATTAAGACTTCGACACAAAATAGAAAAGATTAAATTAAAATAAAAAGCAACTCCGGTAGAGTTGCTTTTTAAATATATAAAAATATTATTTGCTTATTTAGCTGGTGCAATAGGAGTCTTTGCAGGTGTGCTTGTTTGAGAAGCAGGCGTAGATTGTTTTGCAGGAGCTTCTTTCTTAGCTGGTTGTTGAACCGGAGCTGTTTGTGAAGGTTTTCCTGTAACAATAACGCTTATCAGAATAAGAACGATGATCGTTCCTCCTAAAGTCCATGTTGCTTTTTCCATGAAGTCATTGGTTCTTTGTACTCCAAACTGTGCAGATGATGCACCTCCGAAAGTACTCGAAAGGCCTCCACCTTTAGGGTTTTGAGCCATAACAATAATTACTAGTAAAATGCTAGCAATCATAACAAGAACCATCAATAGTATAAATATAGAATCCATTAATTTGATATCTTTTTGAATGGGCAAATTTAATCTTTTTTTACCGAATGACAAAATAAGATTTTAGTAAAAAGAAAAAACGACAACATTTGTTGCCGTCTTTTCTTTAAAAGAGATTATCCTTATTTAAAATCAGAATCTTTAGCCTGATTGATCTGATAAGATTTTATCGCAAGGTTAATATCCATTCCGCCCATATTTTGAAGAATCGTATGAGGCAATTTCACGCCAGATACATCTTTATAATCGGCATAGCTTGTAGGAGTAGAGCCCTGTTCTCCAGCTTTTACTTCTCCGGTTTTTAATCCAGTTTTTACGCTGTAGTAGTAAGTGTTTTTTGCATTTTTCACTACATAAGAATCTTCATTGTTATATTTTTCGATTCCTGCTAATTTGTATTCCGCAGACTTAGCGAAGTTTAATTCCGGAAATAGTTCTTTTTCCTGAGACATTTCTGTTTTCTGTTTGTCACTTAAAGGAACTTTTTTTCCTTGAACTTCCATATAACCATCTTTCCCGTCAAACACAATTTTTTGAACTGTATTTCCCATCATGCTGATGTTCATAGCCATTTTTCCTTCTTTTGCCTGTATCATTTTCATGGTCATATCCATTCCCTGTACTTTAGTAGTAGCTTCGCTAGAAATAGAAGTGATTTTCTGAACAGCAGCTAATCCACCAATTGCATTGATGTATTTGTCAGCAACAGAACCTATTGTAACGCTTGCATCAACTTTTTGAGCGGCAGGCTTTGCTACAGGATTGGCATCTTTATCAAAATATTTTACAGGGTATCCTAATTTTTCCAATCCTTCAGAAATGTCAGAAGCTTTACCAGCAATGAAAATTCTACTTTGATTAGGAAGGATCGTAGCTTTTACAGCGTTTGAAACATCAGCAGCAGTTACTTTATCAATTGATTTCAGATAATTTGTATAGAAATCAGAAGGAAGATCCTGAACTTTTTGATTTAAAGCAAATCTTGCGATAGTCTCAGGTTTTTCTAAAGACATAATGAAGTTTCCTTTCAGTTTAGCTTTAGCGTTTTCAAGTTCTTCCGGCTTTACTGTAGAAATTGCATTTAGCTCATTCATAAATTCTTTAACCGCTTTGTCGGTAACTTCATTTCTTACACTTGCTTCAGCGGAGAAATCAGGAGAATACTTACTGGCACTCATGCTGGAGTAAGCTCCATATGTGAACCCATTTTTCTCACGAAGGTTCATGAAAAGTCTGGCCTCACCACCACCACCTAAAATGTAGTTAGCAATTGTTGCAGGGAAATAATTGGTATCCTTCATTTTCAGTGTATTCAAGTTTCCTACAGAAACTACTGACTGTACAGCTGAAGGTACGTCAACAACATTAATTTCGGTTTTAGCCACGTTTGAAGCGGGTTCTAGTGCTGTAAATGCAGTATTTGATTTTTTCCAGCTATTAAATGCCTTTTCAATCAAAGATTTTACCTGATCATATTTAACATCTCCAACGATCACTAAGTATGCGTTGTCTGGAGAATAGTATTTTTTATACGTATTCTGAACATCTGCAAGCTGAATTTTATTGATGGATTCAACGGTTTCAAATTCTCCTCTGGATGTGTTTTTTCCATACTGTAAAGCATTAGAAACTCTTGATGCAATAGATGAAGCGTTTTTTTCTTCAGATTTTAAACCTTCAATTGCTCTTTCTTTGGAGCTCTGAATTTCTTCAGCAGAGAATTTAGGGTTTATAATAGCATCAGCCATTAAACCTAATACTTCTGGGAAATATTTTGAAAGTGAACTCGCAAAAGCGCCCGCTGAAGAAAAGCTTAAGTTAGCACCTAAAAAGTCAACCTTTTTATTGAATTCGTCTTTACTGATGTTTGTTGTTCCGTTTTCGAACTGTTCTGCCATGATCTGGCTTACACCTGTCACATTTCCTTCATAATAAGGAGGTCTGTCCATAGAAAGATTAGCGCTTACTCTTGGTAATTTGTTGTTTTCTACAACCATTACCGTAAGGCCGTTGCTTAGTTGGAAAGTCTTTGGCTTTGCAATGTTAATGGCAGGAGTGGGTCCTGGCTTTGGCATCGCATTAATATCTATTTTTTGTGCTGAAAGCATTCCAGTAAATAAAAATGCTACCGCTATATATGTTAATTGCTTTTTCATTTGTAAATAATTGTTTGTTATAATCACTTTTAAACCTAAAGTTATCTAGGATTATTTTTTTTCAGGTACGTAATTAATGATTACTCTTTGGTTAGGATTCAGGTACTTTTTAGCAGCATTTTGCAGATCTTCTCTTGTGATCGATCTGTAAATGTCAATTTCCTTATTAATTAAGTTGGTATTACCCATCAATACGTGGTTTGTTGCTAGTGAAGCAGCAATTCCCTGAATACTTGAATTTTGATTTACAAACTGGTTTTCAAATTGATTTTGAAGTTTTTGATAATCTTCCTGAGAAATTAAAGTTGTTTGTAGTTTTTTTATTTCAGCGTCTATATCAGACTGTAAAGTTTGCTTTGTAGTCTGTCCCATTGGAATAGCAAAGAAAGCAAAGATACTATAATCCTCAAGCCCCTGATTGAAAGCAGCTACCTGAAGCGCTTTTTTCTCCTGATCTACTAATTTTTTATATAAAACGGAAGATTTTCCATTACTTAAATAAGAAGAAAGCATATCTAAGATATAAGCATCCTTCTCCTTATTGGCAGGTGTTCTGTATGCAAAAACATAAGCTGGAAGCTGAATGTTAGGATCGGTTGCTGTAACTTCTTTTTCCTGAGTGATAGGCGCATCTTTCGGGAAATTTTTTGGAGTAACAGTACCTTTTTGAATTCCACCGTAATATTCCTCGATCCATTTTTTTGTCTGTTCTGGCTTGATATCTCCTGCTACAACAAGAGTGGCGTTGTTAGGAACATAATATTTTTTATAAAATGCCTGAAACTCTTCCAATTTTGCAGAGTTCAGATCCTCCATTGATCCAATAGTTGGCCAGTTGTATGGGTGATTGGTAAATAGGTTTTTTTGGATAGTTGAAAATAGATTTCCATAAGGCTGATTATCCATTCTTAATCTTTTTTCTTCCTTTACAACCTCTCTCTGAGTGTCTACACCTACTTGATTGATCACTGCCTGACGCATTCTTTCAGCTTCCATCCAAAGACCTAATTGTTCATTGTTCGAAGGGAAGGTTTCATAGTAATAAGTTCTGTCATTCGTCGTATTGGCATTGTTTTGTCCTCCGTTGGAAGAAACAATTTTAAACCATTCACCTCTTTTGATATTAGGTGTTCCTTCAAATAAAAGATGTTCGAAGAAGTGAGCGAAACCGGTTCTTCCTTTTACTTCATCCTTAGCACCTACGTGATACATTACCCCTGTTGTAACTACTGGTGCCGTATTGTCCTGATGAAGAATTACGTGTAAACCATTTGGTAAATCATACTCTTCGAATTTGATTTGTTGCGCATTCAGCATCATTCCAAAGAAAGCTACAGCAGCAACAGAAAGAAGTCGTTTTTTCATAAAGTCGAAATTGTTTGTCAATTAGTCATTAAAAAAGCTTACTTGTTACAAATTTGATTTTTTCATTGTTATTGAATATGAAAATTAAATATTAGAGTATCTCAGGCAAAGAGAATACCCCTGTATTTACAGGGGTATTTATGATGGTATCAGTAAGGTGATTTATTATTGACAATAAGGATGACTTAACGGTCTACAGCTATTTTTAGCACAGCACCATCCTGTTGCGCATGGTGGCAGGTCTTCACCGCATTGTATTAGTCCTCCTTTAATCGTTTTTAAATTTTGTCTGGAAATTGTTTTTAGATTTTTCATATCATTTAATTTAGTTTGAAATTCAATTATTGGATAATTACAAAAATTATTGCATTATTCTTCCGGTACTATCAAACAGTAAGAAGAATTGATTGGTCTGCAAGCACTTCCCGCACAGCACCAGCCTGCACCACATGGTGTACCATCACCACAATACTTAAGTCCTCCTTTAATTGTTTTTAAATTTTCTCTTGAAATTGACTTTAAATTTTTCATATTATTTTAATTTTTAGTTATCAACTAAGATAAAAAAATAATTGTAAAGTTGATTATTTTAAGTGTAAATATCTTATTTACTTATAGTTTCAATGTGTTAATAAGTCATAGAGCAGGGATAATGTACCGAGATTAAAAGCGTGAAATGTTTTTTTTCAGAGATGGTTGGTAATAAATAAGTTTGAAAACTGGAGACTATATACAGTTTGAATTCTCCTTTTAATACGTTATTTTTGTATTCCCAAATTTTTTTGCAGCATGGACTATTTGAAAGGATTAAATGAATCACAATATGAAGCCGTTACCACTTTACAGGGACCACTAATGGTGCTTGCAGGAGCAGGTTCCGGGAAAACTCGCGTACTAACCATGCGTATTGCCCATTTGATTACTAATGGAATCGATCCTTTTAATATTTTAGCACTTACCTTTACCAATAAGGCGGCAAAAGAGATGAAGGAGCGTATTGCAAAGGTGGTAGGGCCAGGCAATGCAAGAAGCCTTTGGATGGGAACTTTCCACTCTGTATTTGCGAGAATTTTAAGAGGTGAGGCACACTATTTAGGCTATCCTTCAAACTTTACGATTTATGATCAGCAAGATGCTTTGAATGTGATCAGAAAAGTACTGAAAGACATGAATATTGATGCTGACCTTTATAAACCTAAAAAAGTTCAGGCAAGAATTTCAAATTATAAAAACAACCTGATCACAGTAAAGGCCTATTTCAATAATCCTGAATTGATGGAAGCTGATGAAAAGGCCAATATGAAATTTATCGGGAAGATCTATGAAAAATATGTAGATGCCTGTTTTAGAAATGGAGCCATGGACTTTGATGATTTATTGTTAAAGACCAATGAATTGCTTACCCGTTTCCCTGAAGTTTTGGCAAAGTATCAGGATCGGTTTAGATATATTTTGGTAGATGAGTACCAGGATACCAATCATTCGCAGTATCTTATTGTGAAAGCATTAGCTTCAAAATTTGAAAACATATGTGTGGTAGGGGACGATGCGCAGTCAATTTATTCATTCCGTGGTGCAAATATTTATAATATACTAAACTTTAAAAAAGATTATCCGGACGCAATAACAGTTTCATTGGAGCAGAATTACCGTTCCACACAAACGATTGTAAATGCAGCTAATGTAGTGATCGCAAAAAACCTTCAACAGTTCAAAAAGAACGTATTCAGTGAAAATGAAGAAGGAGATAAAATAAAAATTTACCGTTCTCTTTCCGATGCTGATGAAGCAAATTTCGTAGCCGGAAATATCTGGGAACTTCGTAACAGAGATCAGAGAAAATACAATGATTTCGCTATTTTATATAGAACAAACTCTCAGACGCGTGCTTTTGAAGATGCATTGAGACGTAAAAATATTCCGTACAAAGTGTATGGAGGCCTGTCTTTTTATCAGAGAAAAGAGGTAAAGGATTTAATTGCTTACCTGCGTCTTTTGATTAACGAAAATGATTCGGAGGCATTGACAAGAATTATCAATTATCCTACAAGAGGAATTGGTGAAACTACTCAAAATAAACTGATTGTTTTTGCAGATGCTCATAATGTATCTGTTTCAAAAGTATTGGATAATCTACCAATGTATTCGCAACAGTTAGGTTTCAATAATGGCGTTCTTAATAAACTGAACGATTTTTGGTCCATGATCAAAGCCTTTCAGGTATTATTAAAAACCGAAACGGCCTACAGCGTAGCTATGGAAGTGGCTAAGCGAAGTGGTTTGATCAAATTTTTAAAAGACGATGGAACTCCGGAAGGTATTTCGAGAGTGGAAAACGTGCAGGAATTGATGAATTCGATGCAGGGTTTCATTGAAGAACAGATGCAGTTGGAAGATGGAGATCCCAGTTTATCTAATTTCCTCGAGAATATTGCCCTTTCTGCAGATACACAAGCTAAGGAAGAGGAAGAAGATATGGTTTCCCTGATGACCATTCACCTTTCAAAAGGTTTGGAGTTTCCTGTGGTACACCTTGTAGGAATGGAAGAAAATCTTTTCCCGAGTTTTATGAGTTCTGCAACCAGAGAAGATCTGGAGGAAGAAAGACGTCTCTTCTACGTTGCTTTAACAAGAGCTGAAAAACAGGCTTTTTTCTCTTATGCTATTTCCCGTTTTCAATGGGGAAAAATTACAGATGCTGAGCCTTCAAGATTTTTAAGTGAAATTGATGAGGAATATCTGGAATTCATTAATCCGGCAATGGAAAAGCGTTTCATAAACCAAAGTGGCCTTAAGTCTAATATTTTTGACGAGCATCCTTCTGAAATGAGAAGCTTTAAAAAAGTTGAAAAGAAAACGATTGAAAAGAGTGATGATGCGAAACCTATTGCTGAACCAAGGAAATTAAAACCTGTAAGTACAGCTAAAATTATCAACCCAAGCGGAGCTTCTTCTCAGGACATTGAGATTGGCGACAGGGTAAGGCATGACCGCTTTGGTATTGGCGAAGTTACTTTCCTGGATGGAACTGATCCTCAGAATATCAAAGCAAAAGTTATTTTCATGCATGAAGGAGAAAAAAATCTTATTCTGAAATACGCGAAACTAACCAAGATTTAAAAAAGAATAGATATCAGCTATTAACATTTTCTATAAATTATTAGTCCACTTGTTTTGTAGACTAATAAATATGACATACATTTGCTCCTCAAAAAAAGTTAAAGAAATCTTAACATAAAATGTATGAAAAATAGAAAGACAATTTTTTCGGCTTCTGTTTTATTTTTCTTGGGAACGTATGCTTATGCACAGGAAAAAGATACAGTAAAGACGGCTAATGTAGAAGAAGTGGTTATATTAGGTTCTCGAAGTGGAGCAAGATCTAAAGTAGACAGCCCGGTTCCTGTAGATGTTTTTAATATAAAAGAATCTTCATTGGTTTTACCTCAAACCAATATTTCCCAGATCTTAAATGCTATTGCCCCTTCTTTTACCTCTACGGTTCAGACCAATTCAGATGGTACGGATCATTTGGATCCTGCTCAGCTTAGAGGACTTGGTCCAGATCAGGTATTGGTTTTGGTGAATGGGAAAAGAAGACATACTTCAGCATTAGTTAACGTTAATGGAACTCCTGGAAGGGGAACGGTTGGAACAGATCTGAACGCAATTCCTTCTTTTGCAATCAATAGAATAGAAGTTTTGCGAGATGGGGCAGCTGCCCAATATGGTTCAGACGCCATTGCAGGAGTGATCAACTTAGGGTTAAAAAGAGACACCGGCAAACTGACCGGACAATTTACATATGGTGGAAATCTTACTCCAACAGCCAATGACCATACCGGAAATTTTGATGGTCAAAATTTTCAGGTTGACCTGAATTATGGTAATAAAATAGGAAAGAAAGGTGGTTTTTATAATATTACCTGGACTTCTCAGTTCAGAAATCCTACTTATAGAGCAGGAACAGAAAGTGGAGCAATATATAATGCTTATAACGCAATTGAAAAAAGAGCTTTGAATGATGGCGTAAATCTTTCCACATTATTCACAGACATTAATAATACGCCCAACTCTCAGCAGATCGTAAATTATATTCATCAGTATTCCCAGAATGTAAATTATTTTTCTCAGGATTTTCAGAATCAAATCCAGGGGGCTCATACAATTGGAGCATTACAGGGGATATTAGGGCGTGATGTTAGTGATCAGGAACTGGCGTATAGAGGATTAGACAGAAAGGATTTCAATATGCAAGTAGGACAATCAAAACTGAATAATCATCAGCTTTTTGCCAATATAGAAGTTCCTATTAATGATGATTGGAAAGTCTATACATTTGGAGGATATAGTTTCAGACATGGAACTTCGGGAGGTTTTTTCAGAAGACCTAATCAAAGTAGAACTTTTACGGGTCTTTATCCGGATGGTTATCTACCTCAGATCGCAACAGATATTCAGGATTTATCTCTTTCTGCAGGAATCAAAGGAAACTGGGAAGGATGGAATATTGATTTCAGTAATACCTATGGACAGAATTCTTTTGATTACAATATCCAGAATACAGGAAATACTTCTTTGCGATTTGCTTCACCAAATGAGTTTAGTGCTGGAGGATTGAGGTTTTCTCAAAACACAATAAATCTCGATTTCTCAAAAAAATATGATGTTTGGCAGGGGATCAATATTGCTTTTGGGGCAGAACACCGTTATGAGAATTTTAAAATAACAGCAGGGGAGGAAGCTTCTTATGCAACCTATGATGTAAATGGAAATGTATGGAACGGGAGTACTCCAAGACCTACTGATTTCTTCGGAAATGGTACGCAATTTCTTCCTGGTGGATCACAGGTTTTTAGTGGTTTCAGGCCTGATAATGCTGTAAATAAAAACAGACAATCTGTTGCCGGATATGCTGATTTTGAGTTCAACTTTACAGATTGGCTATTGGTAGATGCGGCAGCGAGATATGAGAACTATTCAGATTTTGGCTCTACCTTTAATTATAAAATTGCTTCAAGAGTCAAGCTTGATAAAAATTTAAATCTGAGATTTGCCGGATCTACAGGATTCAGAGCTCCTTCTATCCATCAGATCTATTATAATGTGACTTCAACATTATTTACAAATGGTCAGCTGCTTGATGTTGGAACTTTTAGTAATGATTCAGAAATTGCCGGATTATTAGATATCCCAAAACTGAAACAGGAAACTTCCCAATCAGCAAGCTTCGGATTTACTTATAGAATTCCTTCGGCTAACTTAACCTTTACAGCTGATGGATATTTTACTAAAATTAAAAATAGAATTATCCTTACCGATCAATTTACAAGAGCTGCGGTTCCTGATGCAGCAAAAGTGGCCTTTGATAAAGCAGGAGTCAATGCGGGACAATTTTTTGCCAATGCGATAGATACAGAAACCAAAGGTTTGGATGTTGTAATTACGCACAATGCGAGATTTTCTGAAGTAAAATTGGATAATAACTTTGCTGTTAATCTTAACCAGACCAAAAAAGTAGGAAATGTTCATTCATCAGGTTTACTGGAATCTGCTAATCTGGAAAATACTTATTTTTCTGAGAAATCAAGAATATACCTTGAAGAAGCTGTTCCAAGAGTAAAAGCTACTTTGTCACATAGTGTTTCCTGGAAAAATGCAAGTTTCTATCTTAGAAATACGTATTTCGGAAAAGTTACCGGAGCGGATGTTTTAGATGCTAATGGAGATGGGATTATTGCATTTGATGAACATCAAAAGATTGCAGATAAAGTGATTACGGATGTTTCTGTAGCGTATCAGTTTACGAAAAATGTTGGTTTAACGTTAGGAGTCAATAATGTCTTTGATATTTATCCTACGAAAAACCTTCCGGCATCCAGTAATAATGACCAGTTTATCTACTCACGTTCCACTTCACAGTTTGGACAGAATGGTAGGTATGTCTTCACGAGATTAAATTTTAATTTCTAAAACTTTATTTCATCTAGTTAAATATTGCGGGTAAGGGACCTTCAAAACTGATGATCCTATCATCTGCAAGATCAAAATAAATATCAGGATTTTGATTAGTAAAAGCAATAACAGTCATTCCCGCATTTTTTGCAGCAATAATACCGGAATGGCTGTCTTCTATTACGAAACAAAATTGTGGATCAACATCTAGATTTTTTGCTGAAGTAAAATATACCGCAGGATGAGGTTTGCCTTGCTTTTCAAATTCTGCTGAGGTAATGTGATCGAATAAATGGGTGACCCTTATTTTATCCAGAACAGTTTGAATAATTCTGTAAGGAGAGTTGGTGGCTAAGCCTATTTTATATTGTTTTAATTTAAGATCTTCTATAAACTTTTTTATACCTGCAACAGAACATTCTTCTGTTTGTATCAATTCAATTACCCTTGAGATGACTTGCTGTTCTATAACATCTAGTGCAGCGTTTTCCCAGGGGTATTTTTCATGCCAGAATCGAGCTACTTCGGAAGTCGTCATTGATTGTGTGTGCTTGCTTAATTCTTCAGTGACCTCAACTCCTAAAGAGCTGAAAACTTCATATTCAGCCTGCTTCCAGAATTTCTCACTATCAATGAGAACACCGTCCATATCGAAAATTACGGCTCTTTTAGATTTTATATCCATGTCTTTAGGTCATATGCTGCTTCCCAGAAATGATATTCCATCCGGGTTGACATGATAAAAGCTTCAGTCATTTTTTTTCTTGTTTCCATGGTCGCATTTTCTGCTATTTTATCACAGATTGCAATGGCCTGATCTACCGCAACAGAAAATTCGTCACCACCATAAGTTTCAATCCATTTCTGATAGGGATTATTAACTGTGTTTTGGTTTTTGTAAATGTAATCTCCTACTTCTCTATAGATCCAGAAACAGGGCAATACCGCGGCAACACCAATTTCTACAGATTCTATAGCTGCAGTACTTCTAAGGAAATGGATGTAATGATGACAGGCGGGTTCTAATACTCCTTTATCAGTAACCCCAAAATCTTTAAAATAAAACTCATGTAATGCATTTTCCACTACGATGGCATTTTCAGCAAATCGCATATAGGCAAGTACATCCTTAAGATCGTGAATTTTTGTAGCAATCATTGAAAGTGTTCTTCCAAAATGTTCAAGATATAAGGAATCCTGAGCCATGTAAAATTTAAACTTCTCTTGTGGTAAGGTACCATCTGATAATTCTTTTATAAAGGGCATTTTCAGAATAGATTGATATCGTTCTTCAATACTTTGCCAGGTTTGTTCAGACCATTTCATTTTTGACGAGTTTTTGAGGGTTAAAAAAATGATTAAGCGGACCATTTCCCAGGCCGGTTTTTACATCTTTGCCATTTTCTATAGCTTGATAAACATACTGTTGACCAAGAGAAACGGAGTCATATAAAGTTTTCCCCAGGGCCAAATAAGCCGCAATAGCAGAGGAAAGTGTACAGCCAGAACCATGGGTGTTATTGGTATTAAATTTTATTGTTTCAAAACAGTGGTAATTCTCGTGTTCATCATAGAATAAGGATGTGATCATGGAAGTTTCCTGATGTCCACCTTTAAGAAGAATGCTTTTACAGCCCAATTGTTTGATCTGTTTTCCCGCAGTATAAAGATCATCCAGAGTTTCTACTTTCATATGAGCTAAAATGGCTGCTTCATCCATATTTGGAGTAATAACATCAGCAATAGGAAAGAGCCTTTCTATAATAGCGGTAATGGTGTCTTCTTCAATAAGCCTATGTCCGCTTGTTGCTACCATTACAGGATCAAAAACAAGAGGTATTTTTTTGTATTTACTTAATGTTGAAACAATGACTTCTACCAGTTGCGGGGTGTGAACCATTCCGATTTTAATGGCATCAGGGAAAATATCATCCAGAATAGCTTCTATCTGATCTGCTACAGCTTCTACAGGAATAGGGTAGATTTTTCTTACGCCTTGTGTATTCTGTACAGGTAAAGCGGTTAAGACAGATGTGGAAAAACAACCTAACGCGGAGGCTGTTTTAATATCAGCTTGAATACCTGCACCACCACTTCCGTCAAATCCGGCAATCGTTAATACCGATGGATATGTATACTTTTTCATTTTAGAATTTCATTTTTTAATTCATAAGCAGCTTTTTGAGGATCATCAGCACTGCATATGGCCGAAACCACAGCGATACAATCTGCTCCGGCGTTTATAATATCCTTAACATTAGTGAGATGAATATTACCAATTGCCACCAAAGGTTTTTCTGTGAGCTGTCTGATCTTTGTAATTCCATCAAGTCCCCATTCTGTCACCGTATCAGATTTTGTATTCGTTCTGAATACAGGGCTAATTCCAAGATAATCAGATTCTGTGATCTGTTCATTTTCAAGTTGAGACAGATATTCTATAGAGTAGCCTATGATTTTATTTTGAAGAAATGGCTGTTGTCTGAGATAAGTAGGTTTTGCATCATTATTACCTACATGAATTCCGGCTACATTTATATTTTTTGTAACTTCAATATTATCATTAATAATAAGTGGAATATTATACTTGTCTGTAATTTCAATCAGTTGACTGGCTTTTTTGATAAACTCGCTATTAGAACAGTTTTTTTCTCTCAGCTGAATAATATCTACGCCACCAAGAATAGCCTTTTCGGCGACTGTTAGAAAACTTCTTCCGATACAATCTGCCTCAGAGATCACAAGATAAAGTTGATAAGGAAAAGGATGTAAACTCATTTTCTTTCTATCTTTAAATAACTGATAAATTCCTTTTCCGTCATGTTATACAATTTATCAATAAGATTGACCTGGAGACTTCCTGGTCCTTTACTTTCCAAAACAGCAAGTTCACCAGCAATACCTATCAATGCCATTGCAGCTGCCACAGCTTCACTTATATTTTCCGTAATACCTATGAATGCTCCGATAATTGCAGTAGCAGAACATCCAAGACCTGTTACTTTAGTCATCATCGGATGTCCATTGCTGATAAGAAATATTTGTTGACTATCTATAATGATATCTGTTTCACCGGAAATGCATACGATTGCATGGTAGTGATCCGCGAGAAAATGTGCAGCGTTAATGGCTTCACTACTTTTTGCTGTGCTATCGACCCCTTTAGTAATACTCGTATTGGCTTTAGCAAGTGCAATAATCTCAGAGGCATTACCTCTTATCACTGTAGGCTGGTATTGCAGGAGCTGATTTAAAGTAGCATCCCGAAAAGTTGTTGCTCCTGCACCTACCGGATCCAAAACCCAGGGTTTCTTTACTGAATGTGCGGCTTCAGCAGCGATTAACATCGATTCAGACCAGTATTCATCGAGTGTCCCAATATTGATGACCACTGAATGGGCAATATTGACCATTTCATGAATTTCAGATTTTGCATGAGCCATGATAGGTGAAGCTCCGACAGCCAAAAGAGCATTAGCTGTGTTATTCATCACAACATAATTCGTGATATTATGTACAAGAGGAGAGTGTTGTTTTACCAACTGTACCAGTTCCCAAAGATTTTTGTCCATTGTTATTGATTAAAATAAAAATAGCTTCAGGAAAAAATCCAAAACAAAAGTACATTGTAGAGAATGTCTTTTTGCTTTTCCCTACGTCGGTGTAAGCCGTATCAGGTTCAAAGGGACTCTCTCAATTCTTTTTCAGAATACCCCTAAAGCAAGACAAATGTATAAAAATTATCAGAGCAGGCAAAGAACCAGCAAAGGATCTTTTTATCTTTCTACTAGTTCCTTTACGGTTTCTCCATAAAAATCAGTTTCAGATTTATTGATTTTTAAAAGTTCATACCATTTTCTAAAAGCACCAATAAATACAATAAGCATTAATGCCATGGCAACAACTGCTAGTGTAGCAAGTAGATATTGTTCTTTAGGGAGATAGATAACTGTTACCTGAATATAGCCAGCCCAAAATGTGATGATTGCCATAAATACTCCTGGAATAGCTGAGCAAAGTGCATATTTTCCTCTGTTCAGCCGGATAAGCATCGTAGTGCACACGATGAGTCCACAGGCTGCTAAAAGTTGATTGCTAATTCCGAATAATGGCCAGATACTGCTTACATTACCTGTGAAGACCAGATAGCCCCAGGCAAAAGTAAAAATAAGACTGCTTATAATGATTCCCGGTATCCAGTTTTTATCATTGAATTTTGGAATGACAGAGCCCAGCATTTCTTGTAAAAAGAACCGTCCTACTCTTGTTCCGGCATCAATGGCAGTAAGGATAAATACAGCTTCAAACATGATCGCAAAGTTGTACCAATAAGCCATCAGCTGATCCATATATGGGATCTTATTAAAAATATGAGCCATTCCTACGGCCAGAGAAACAGCTCCACCAGTTCTTCCATGTAGGTCGATGCCTATTTTTTGAGAAAAGTAATCAATGTCTACTCCGTGAAGAGAAGGATGTGTCGCAAGAAATGCATCGTAAGATTCTTTAGGGGTATTGATCGCAAAATAGTCGCCGGGCATTAAAGTACAGGCGGCAATTAAAGCCATAAGGGCAACAAATCCTTCTACCAACATCGCCCCATAACCTACAAAAAGAATTTCTCTTTCTTTATTCAGCATTTTAGGTGTGGTTCCGGTTGCAATAACGGCGTGGAATCCTGAAATGGCCCCACAAGCAATCACTATAAAAATAAAGGGCAGAACCGGGCCTCCTATAACAGGGCCACCACCATTTACAAATTGACTGATCGCTGGCATTTGTACCGTTGG
Organism: Chryseobacterium sp. ISL-6; assembly: GCF_018613715.1. Taxonomy (GTDB): domain Bacteria; phylum Bacteroidota; class Bacteroidia; order Flavobacteriales; family Weeksellaceae; genus Chryseobacterium; species Chryseobacterium paludis. The sequence goes on from NZ_JAGGPT010000005.1 coordinate 549,078, forward strand.
ATGTATAGCAATTACGCCTATGGCAAGCATGACGATGGTTCCGATTTTTAAATAGGTAGAAAGATAGTCTCTTGGTACCAGAAGTAACCAAACAGGTAATACTGAAGCTAAAAAACCATATAAAGGAATAGCGATAGAAATAGTAGTAATATCCCAGGAAAATAGATTATTCATTGTTTCATTCTGCATCAGGTTATGCCCACCAATAATACCTGCGATCAAAAGCACACCGCCTAAGATGCTGGCAAAGGTCACACTATTTTTTCGGTAGCGCATAATTAAGCCCATGATAATAGCGATAGGCATAGTGATTACTACTGTAAAGAGAGACCATGATGCCTCGTGCATGGCATTGATGCAGGCAAGTGATAAACCTGCCAACGTGAGAATCAGGATGAATAAAATGGCAAAACCGGCAACAGTTCCTGTTGTTTTTCCAATTTCTTTAGAAGCTATGGTAGCTAAACTTTGTCCCTTGTGGCGAACAGAGGCAAATAAAACAACCATATCATGCACACCCCCTCCCAGGACGCAGCCGATCAAGATCCATAAAGCACCTGGAAGATATCCGAATTGAGCTGCGAGTACAGGTCCAACCAGAGGTCCCGCAGCAGCTATGGCCGCAAAATGATGCCCAAAAAGAACATTTTTGTTAGTGGCAACATAATCCTTACCATCGGCAAATTCCAATGCAGGGGTTGTATTTTTATCATTAAGACGCAATACTTTATTGGCCAGAAAAATACCGTAGAAACGGTAGGCAATTGCAAAAATAAGGACTGAAGTGAAAACTAAAGTTAAGGCGTTTATGTTATTTAGGAAATCCATATCATCTTAGTTTTTTATGAATAAATAATTAAATTTTTTGTTTATTTTACTTTGAATAATTTAAACAATGGCCAAGTTAATTAATTTATGAATAAAAAATATAGATATGTATATTAATTTAGCAAATTAATAAAGTGGAAAGCTTTTTTATGTGTTAAAGTGCTATAAACCAGTATGTATATTGTGGTGTTGATTTTGTGAACTATATTTATTAATCGGTTTTAATAATTAGTCACTACTCGTTCATCATCATTTACTGGGTTTATTTTTTTTGAGATACGATATAGTCTACCATTTCATCAACAAGCTGATTGAGATAGGATTTATCGGTTGTTCCAAAACCGTGTATTCCTCCTTCAACAATGGTTAGTTTATTTTTTATGTCCTTTTTATCTAATTTTCTTTTTAATATTTCAGATTGTTTCAAGGGAACAATTTTATCTTTATTACCCTGTAAAATCAGAGTAGGTGTAGCATTGTCAATATAGGTTACAGGAGATAAGGTTTTAAAATAATCGATCACTTTTCTTTTGTCTTTTTTTATATCATAACCTGAGATTCCTAAGATCAGCTTATCCCTGAGATCAACAATTTTTTTTGAAAACAGGCTGACAAAAAAAGCACCCACGTTTCCTACACGGGTATGTAGTAATTTATTAAGATCAGTTGGTCCAAAATTATTTACAACATAATTCACTTTTGCCGAATAGGGTGAAAGCTCTGGAGCTCCAACAAACTCGTTGTCCTCAGTATAAGCTGCCAATAATGAGAGATGAGCTCCTGCAGATGCTCCGAAAAGGCCAATATTATTGGTGTCAAAATGATATTTATCGGCATTTTTTCTTACCCATCTAATGGCATCTTTAGTGTCCTGAATAGGAAGAGGAAAATGGACATCCTTATTCACCAGCGTGTAGTTGATACTCACTACGGTATATTCTTTTTCTACAAGTTTTAGAATCATATTTTCTATATATGAATCAGCGTGTATCACTTTATCACCTCCTATCCAACCTCCACCATGCACATAAATAAGAACAGGATGTTTTTCATCGGAACTGTTTTTAGGGCTGTAAATATCTAAAGCTACAGAGCCTTCTTTATTAGTTTTATAAAAAATATTTTCTGAAACAGTTGTTTTTTCCTGTAAGAGTATACTTTTAGGGGTTTGTGCTTGAATTTGATTTTGAGAGAAATTTAAATTAAATGCACTTAAAGATAAAACAAAAAACAGGTTTAATAAAAACCTGTATAATGTAGTATGGTTGTTAAATGATTTCATATGATTTTTTTTGAGGAAATTAGTTACTTTACTAACTCCTCAAAAAGTTTACCAAAAGTTTTTTCCAGGTCTTTGGATTTTCCGGGATGAGGTCTTGAGGTTTGAACAACAGAGCTGCGTACAGCGGTTAACCAACGGAAACGTTCTGGAAGTTCCAATTGTGCAATAGGTCCACCGTCTTTATCTCCATTGGCAATTTTTTTAAAACTTTCCAGATTTTGAATAATATCTTCGTAGTCCAGTTTACTGTGCATAAGATTGAATTTATCGGGACACAGATAAAAATCAGCCCGGATAAATTTTTCCTTTTTTGAAAACATAACAAGACCTACATTGAAAAATTCTTCTCTTTCAACCTTTGGTACCAAACGTATTACGGCGTATTCGTATATTTTATCCTCTTGCATTTTTCGCTTCGTTTAGAAAGGTTTGTGAATTCTCTAGCCTTGTTTTCATAAATTGGAAGTATACTTCACGAATCTCCTCAGGAGTTTCATCAGCGTCATTCCACTGTAACCAATCTTCAGGGATTAAATTAACGATTTCCCTGAACACAGTATCATTTAAAACTTCATGTGCCCACTGATCAGCTTCATCCAGCATCTTAGCTTTAGGAAGTAAAACGTGATCTTTTACATATTTAAAAGGTGTTTTTGCAGCAGTATCAAAATTCTCCCATGAATGGTGGAAATAAAAAGAAGCTCCATTATCAATTACCCAGAGTTCCTTATGCCACATTAATAAGTTGGTGTTTTTGTAAGTACGGTCGATATTGGTAATAAATGCATCCAGCCATACGATTTTTGAGGCTAAAAGTGGGTCAATAACAACACCAGGATCATAAGTAATAGATCCGGAAAGATAATGAAGACCAAGATTTAATCCTTCTGAAGATTTCAGTAAATCCTGAATTTCTTCGTCTGCTTCAGTTCTCCCAAAATCAACATCAAGGTTTACAAAAACCAATTCAGGAATTTTTAATCCTAAAACTTCTGTGATTTTTCCACCTAAAAGTTCTGATATCAACATTTTTACTCCATGACCTGCACCACGGAATTTTAACACATATTTAAAATCGTCATCAGCTTCCGCCAAAGCAGGAAGAGATCCACCCTCTCTTAAAGGCAGGATATAACGCATTACGGTTACCGTTCTTAAATCCAACATATCGCAAAAATAAGATTTTACTTTGTGTTTGTTTCTATTTTTAATATTTTTAGTTGAAATTAAGTTAGTAGCAAAAAGGATAAAGTCATTTTATCATAAGATAAGTTTAATTGCATCTCATAAGGACTTTCACTTTTAACTAAAAAAAGAAATATGGAAATCACAAAAAAACAAAATGTAATCCTCTCAAATCCTGAAACCAGGGATTTCCTTGCTGATGCGTTTTATTCCGAAACGGATAACAAACTACCTTTAGTGATTTTTGTTCACGGTTATAAAGGCTACAAAGATTGGGGAGCCTGGAATCTGATGGCTGAAAAATTTGCAAAAGCCGGATTTTTCTTTGTTAAGTTTAATTTCTCACATAATGGAACAACTGTAGAAGATCCTGATAATTTTGCAGATTTAGAAGCTTTTGGTAAGAATAACTATTCTAAAGAGCTTTCAGATTTGGGAGTAGTGATTGATTATTTTATTAAGGATCCCAAAGTTGATGATCAGAAAATAATACTGATAGGCCACAGCAGAGGGGGTGGGATTTCCATTGTTAAAACTTTTGAAGATGAACGAATTAATGGGTTGATTACATTAGCTAGTGTAGATACTTTAGACCGTTTTCCAGATGGGGCTAGTTTGGAGAAATGGAAAAACGAAGGAGTTTATTATGTTTTAAATGGAAGAACTAAACAGGAGATGCCTCATTATTACCAGTTCTATGAAAATTTTGAACAAGATGCTCATCGTTTTGATGTAGAAATGGCTACAGAAATGGCAAAGGCTCATTTATTGATTGTCCATGGAACAAATGATGAAAGTGTAGAGGTAAAGAATGCAGAACATTTACATATTTTGAACCCTAATTCCGAATTGTTTTTAGTTGAAAATGCCAATCATACTTTTGGTGCAAAAGAACCTTGGACTGAAGCTGGTCTTCCTCAAGATTTAAATACGGTTACGGAAAAATGTATTGATTTTATTAATCTGAAAATGTAGGGCAAATGTAAATTTGTTTAATAAAGTATGACTTTAATTCCGCAATATGATCCTGAAAATTTTAGAACAGTACTTCAGAACAGTACTGAAAATTTTAACCATAAAGAATCAAATGACTTTTTTATAATTGATCTTGCTATTCAAAAAAACAAAGTTCAGCTTCCATTTCTTCCACATCGTTTGACCGTTAATGATTTTGTATTTGTGAGCAGAGGCGAGCTCATAAAAACGGTATGCTCGGATTCTTACTCTATTCCTGAATCTACCTTAATGATTTTACCGCCGTATAAAATAAGGACCATGGAGAAGTTTTCAGATGATATCGAGGGGTATTACTGCCATTTTCCAGATGATCTTCTTTCACGGGATAATGGATTTAAGGCCCTTCAGGAAATACTTAATTACTTAGATTTAAAAAATGATCATCGTATCACAATAGCAAACAATACAAAGAGGAATCTTTTATATCTTCTGAAAAGGATGAAGGAATTGTATAAGCAGAATGATGTCAATTTGATCATCTCATACTTGCAGACATTTTTAGCAGAGATAAAATCTATTATACAAGATCTTCCACCTATTGTTCTTACTGCAAACGAAACTATCGCTTTCCACTTTAGAAAAGCAATTACTCAATATATTAATACTGTTCATAGCATTCAGGAATATGCGGATATGCTGCATGTTTCTCCTAATCATTTAAATAAATCTGTAAAGATGGCAACCGGAAAAACGGCTTCGTCAATTATCAGTGAAACTCTGACGATGGAAGCTAAATCACTGCTCTCCAATACTCAGTTAAGTGTCGGGGATATCGCTTTTTCTTTAGGAATTGAAGACCCGTCCTATTTTACCCGTTTCTTTAAAAAACACATTGGTGTTTCTCCCAATCAATATAGGAAGAGGATTGATTTGTCCTATTAATTGCTTTGTTTGTTCTATATGTAAGCCTGTTTTATTGCTGAAATTTGCAATATAATAGTTTGAAATTATGGATTTTAAAAGCGGGTTGATGTTTTTCTTAGGGTTCGTTTTGGCTAAGGCTCAGACGAGTGATGTGAAAGAAAAGCTAAATGCTCCTGTTGCTTTTGAAGTACTTGCAGGCAATGTGGGAATTGCTTCTCAACTGAATATCAATAAAAATTTTAAAGATGTCCATGGAATTTCTTTTTTCAGTGTCAGTAATATTTCTTCAAAATGGAACGAACAGAATGCCAAAGATGCCATGTCACAATTCAACTTGGCGTATGAATTTCTGAAAGGCTTTCGCGTACTTGGAGGAATACACTATACACCATCTACAGGTTTAAGGCCAAGTGTTATGGTATTGTATTCTTATGTAGCAGAAAATATGACCATCGTTTTCGGTCCCAGAGTAGATCTGTCTGATAATAGTAATGTGGAGGGTTTTGGAATGCTGGAATATAAACCAAAACTGAACGGGAATTGGCAGGTATATTCAAGGCTTCAAGGACTATATGCGCAGTCTGTTAAAAACGGTAATCATGCGAGAAGTTATTTAATGATAAGAGCTGGGGTCAGTCATCATGATTATAGTTTTGGATTTGGGGCAAACTTTGATGCTTATGATCCGGAAAGGATAGTGAAAAATAATTTTGGAATTTTTGCTTCCATCAGGTTATTCAAATAATATTAATTTTAATAATAAAATACAATGATACATACAGAATTGAAAAAATATTTTGAGCGAATACATTTTACAGGGAATGCTGCTGTTAATATAGAAACCTTGAAAAATATCCATGAATTGCATCCTCAATACATTACATTTGAAAATATTGCTACTTATACAGGGTATGTCCCGAAGGTTGACATAGAATCAGTTTTTAATAAATTGGTGATAGAAAACAGGGGTGGATATTGTTATGAACAAAATGTTTTGCTGAAAAATGTTTTAGAAACAATAGGCTTTGATGTTACCGCTCATCTTGGAAGAGTTTTATGGGGAAGAGAGAAGGAAGGGAAAGCTGCTCGTACACATATGTTGCTTACTGTAACCCTAAGCGGAGAAAAATATCTTGTGGATTCGGGATTTGGGACAGTGACGCTAACATCTCCGCTAATTTTACAGTCAGTGAATGAACAAATAACGCCCAATGGTCTTTTTCAAATATCTTCAAATAATCATATTTACACTCTATCTTTAATTGGAGAAGAAAATATGCCGATCTATGAATTTTCTTTAGAGCCTGCCGAGCAGACTGATGTAGAAGTTGCTAACTGGTATATCGCTACGAATCCATCTTCCATCTTTAGAGAAAATCTTATTGTGACAAAAGTGGATGTAATAGCTCGTTACACGTTAAACAATAAATCTCTAAACATACGCTATAACAATGGGACCAGAGAAAATATTGATGTCATTAATCATGAGGATTTGTTTATTTTGCTTGAAAATGTATTCCATATTAACTTAAATAATATTAAAGATAAGGTCGTTCTTATCAAAAAATTTATTGGAGAAGCGTAATCTATTGAAAGTGGGTAAAATAAAAAAAGATGGTTTAAAAAACCATCTTTTTTTATTTTAGATATATAATTAAATCACTAGAATTTTCCAGGCTTCATCGATATTGTTTTTCAGTAAAAGTTCCTGAGCCTTTTTATGAATATCTTCATCTGCGTAGCAACTTTCTGAAGGAAGAACTTCCACATTGGCAAGCATTCCCAGATCGTTACCTGTAAATACTTTGCTTAGTTTTATAGCATCAGGAAGAAGATCAAAGCCAATTCCTTTTGTTACCAAAGGTTTTGGTACTTCAAAGAGATTGTTTTCATTATTTCTGGAATACCAGTTTCCTCCTAAACGAGCAACCATATCCAGTTTTGCCTGATCCAGATTACCTTGTTCATTGAGGTATTCTTCTCTGATATGAATTTTTTGTACTTCACAAATAACTAAATTACCAGCGCCTCCCTGTTCTCCTAAAGATTTTATTTCTAAAACCTTGCACTCAAAATTAACGGGGCATTCTTCAATAAGCTTTGGTTTTACCATGTCAGCATCTTTCATGGTAAGCCCGGATTTGATGAATTCATTCACGCCATCCTCATATTCTGTTGACGCTAAAGAGATTTGTTGTACTATGGGAAAATTAACTGTTCCAATGACCACTTCCGGAACTTCCAGAACATTTTCCAGCGTATGTTTCGTTGTATTATCACGAACTCTTCTTGATGGTGAAAAGATCAAAATTGGCGGAACTGTACTGAACATGTTAAAAAAGCTGAAAGGCGATAAATTTATTGTACCATTTTTATCAACTGTTGATGCCAAAGCAATTGGTCTGGGAGCAACAGCGGTTTGCATGATCATCTGAAGCTGTACAGCGGTTATTTCGGATGGGATAACTGTTTTCATATTTTATACTTAAGCTACTTTAGCTTTTGAAAATCTAGTATTACAAAAACTAAAGTGAACTTAATTTTAGCATAATTATTTTAACTTAAGTGTTTAAACTTTTTTTATAATGTAGGAATGATTTTTCCAGATACTTCACCGAAGCCTACTCTTACACCGTCTTTTTCAGCCCAGGCTTTCATCGTTACAGTATCATTATCTTCAATGAACTTTCTTTCCTGGCCATTGTTTAATTGAATAGGATTTTGGCCTCTCCATGTTAATTCAAGCATAGAACCGAATGATTTTGGATCACTTCCTGAAATAGTACCACTTGCATACATATCACCCACTTCCAGATTACAACCGTTTACAGTATGATGAGCCAGTTGCTGGGTCATATTCCAATACATAAACTTGTAATTGCTTTCTGAGATTAGGTTTTCTTCTCCGTTCTCAGGCTGTAAGTATACTTCAAGGTTGATGTCGTAGTTTTTATCACCCTCAAATTTTAGGTAATCTAAAACTTCAGGATCTTGTTTTGGAGAAGCTGTTCTGAAAGGAGCCAGTGCTTCTAAAGTAACCACCCAAGGAGAAATCGATGAACCAAAGTTTTTACCTAAAAATGGTCCTAGTGGCACATATTCCCAAGATTGAATATCTCTTGCAGACCAGTCATTGAAGATAACCATTCCAAAAATAGCGTCTTCAGCTTCTTTTGTAGAAACACTTTCACCCATATCGGTGTTTTTATTGATAACAAAAGCCATTTCTAATTCAAAGTCCAGCTGTTTCGAAGGACCAAAGATTGGTTTCTCTGCATCGGCAGGTTTCATCTGACCTTTTGGACGGTTGATATCTGTTCCTGAAATAACGATTGAAGAAGCTCTGCCATGGTATCCTACAGGTAAATGTTTCCAGTTCGGCAGTAAAGCATTAGCTGGATCACGGAACATTTTTCCAACATTAGTTGCATGTTCGATACTGCTGTAAAAATCTGTATAATTTGGAATATGAATAGGCATGATCATTCTTACTTTATCAAGATCATAGAACGCATCTTCTATGGTTTTCTGATCTTTAGATAAAATGGAACCTTCCTGTAATAATTCTTGGATTCTAGCTCTAACAGCATTAGTGACAGGTTTTCCTAATTCGATAAATTCGTTCAGGGTGTAAGCTTCAAAGACATTGTCATCAAGTCCTTCAATATTTTCAAAGTAACTTAAATCAAATAAGCTGGCCAGATCAATAACCTGATCCCCAATTCTTGTACAACATCCAATATATTCTTTGTTGAAAACCGCTACTCCAAAAGGAATATTATGTATAGAAAAGTCTGAATTTGAGGAATACTCTACAAATGATTTCATAAGATTGTAATTTAATTGAGATTAATAAATCTGTTAAAATTTTAGGTTTTTAATATCTCAAGTGGCCGTAGTAGAAAAGCAAAGTTTCCAACTAAATATTTTTAAACTCATCAGTATCCTTGATTATGATAAAATCATTAAGTACTGACCAAATATTGAGATATTAAATAAATTACTTTCTCACTACGCTCCCCGCAATAACGAGCGCCCTCAAGATATGTATATTATTTTTTTGAATACGATGCTTCATCGATCCATCTGTCTTTAGTATTAACGTCAATCAGGTAAAGTATATTATCCTGTCTCGTTAATAATAAAGTTTTGGTAACCGGAATGGGAACCTTTTTACCTTCTAGAATATTAGCTCTTAAAGAAACAATATTCTTTTTTCTGACGATATCACCAGTAAAAACATTAGAACTGCTTTCACCTGTAGCCTTATCATCGAAAACTTCTACATAAGTTGCATTATTACCTTTAATAATAATGAAATCCCTTTCTGTATGGTCATCGGAATCTTTAATAAAGACAAATTTTTTGTCGTCAATATTTACATTTTCCAGATGCTGATTGATGCCTTTTCTTTCTTCAAGTCTGTTGAGAATTTCATTAAGTGTTCCGTATTGAGCTTTCAAGCCCAGTGCACTGAAAAATAAAATTCCAAATACAATTTTTTTCATATTAAGTGTTTTAAAAAAAAGTTTTGTCAAGACTTTGCATCCTGACAAAACTTAGTATTGATATCTGGGAATTAAAGATTACCTCTTCTATCCTGTTCTCTTTCTAATGCTTCAAACAATGCTTTGAAATTACCTGCTCCGAAGCTTTGTGCACCATGTCTTTCAATGATTTCAAAGAAAAGAGTAGGGCGGTCTTCTACAGGCTTAGTAAAGATTTGTAAAAGGTATCCTTCTTCATCATGATCAATTAATATACCAAGATCTTGTAATTTTTTAAGATCCTCATCGATATGACCTACTCGTTCAGGAACCATATCGTAATATGCTTCTGGTGGAGCAGAAAGGAATTCTACACCTCTCTTTTTAAGTTCTGTTACAGTATGGATAATATCTTTGGTAGCAACCGCAATGTGTTGAACTCCTTCACCTTCATAAAAATCAAGATATTCTTCTATCTGAGATTTTTTCTTTCCTTCAGCTGGCTCATTGATAGGGAATTTAGCAAATCCGTTTCCGTTGGACATTACTTTAGACATCAACGCAGAATATTCTGTATTGATCTGTTTGTCATCAAAAGAAAGGATATTTACAAAGCCCATTACTTTTTCATACCATTCAACAGTAGGGATCATTCTGTTCCAGTCTACATTTCCTACACAGTGGTCAACGTATAAAAGACCTGCTTCTTCCGGTTGATAAGTAGTTTCCCACTTTTCATAACCAGGCATAAATGGACCTGTATAATTTTTTCTCTCAATAAACATGTGAACTGTTTCTCCGTAAGTATAAATTCCGGACATTCTTACTTCTCCATGCTCGTCAGTTAAAGTTACAGGCTCTAAATAAGGTTTACCACCTCTTTTTGTGGTCTCTTCAAAAGCTTTGTAAGCGTCATCCACCCAAAGTGCTAAAACTTTTACTCCATCTCCATGTTTTTTTACATGTTCACTAATTGGAGATTCAGAGGTAAGTCCTGTCGTTAAGATTAATCTTATTTTTCCCTGTTGAAGAACATAAGAAGCACGATCCCTTACTCCTGTTTCAGGACCAGCGTATGCTACAGACTGAAAACCGAAAGCGGTTTTATAAAAATGAGCAGACTGTTTAGCATTTCCTACATAAAACTCAATGTAATCTGTGCCATTAATTGGCAAAAAATTCTCTGCTTGAGCAATTTTTTCGGCAAATGTAAGTGTTGACATATTTTCTTTTTACTTTTATTTTTATAGGTATGCAAATTACAAAAATCTTAGATATGGCAAAAGTATTAATAGGAAATCCTTAGTGAGGCTTAACATAGATTTAAAGAAAAGTTCATTTAAGTATGTTTAAGTTTAGTATGTTACAGGATGGTTATCTATTTTTGTATCTACAAAGACAAGTGAAAAAAAAATATTTTCGAAAATTTGAAAGCCGTAGGACACTACGGCTTTCATTTTTTATGATTTAGTCTCCCTGCATCAGGGTTATAATTATCCCATATTTTCCAGACGTTATCTATTTTCTTGATAAAGTAAATTTGGGTGTTTAACTGATTAACAAAATTTTCTTCACCTGTTTCGCCAACTTTAAATAAGAGATTCCAAAATTCCTGAGATTCCAATATTTTTTTGTCAGGTTCATCAGTAACCATATGGATATCAAAAACCTCAAAATTGGAGCGATTATTTTTTGTAATAAGTTTAAACTCTCTGTCACATAGTTCTTTACTAAACTGCGTGGCTCTTTCCAAAAAAGGGGAATCATCGAAAACAAGATCTTTAAAAAGTTGAGTATTATGAGAAGGAAACTGTTTGTAAAACTCAAACACTGTAGAACAATAGTTGTATATGATATTACTGAAGAACTCTTCATCTTCAGAATTATGATCCTGTTTATTCTCCCTTATAAACTGAATATAAGCATTGAGATCTTTAAATCCTAAAAAGATGCATATCTTATCCAGTGTTTTTAAAAAACGAAGATCGTTATGTGTTTTATCCTGATAATCATTTTCAAAAAAACGCTGCAGTGTAACATGAGAAATAGTACTTCCTATTTCAAATTTTTTACCTCCTTTCAGTTCTTCAGATCCTGATAGTTCATCTTTTATAATTTCGGAGAGAATAATATAATGACTCCTCTTCCAATCTTTAACATTACCTAAAACCGAATTTTTTACCTTGGAATGTTTTATTATTTCCTCTCTTATCGAATTATATATCGTTTTCAATTGCCTAACTTTAAAAGGGTTTATCAAAAATACTGCCAAAGACTTAGAAGGTCTTTTGTCTATCCCTTTTTGGTCAGTTTACAGATCGTTTAATGCAAAAGAAATTATTTAATGTTTAAATCTTTCAAAAGCGGCTTGTTCCAACATCTCTCTGTCATCAGGGTGAGCAATACTGATCAATTCCTGAGCCCGTTGGCGTAGATTTTTTCCATACAGGTAGGCTGTTCCATATTCTGTAACGACATAATGGATATGTCCTCTCGTGGTAACAACACCTGCTCCCTGTTTCAGGTAAGGAACAATTCTTGAAATTCCCTTTTTAGTCCTTGACGTGATCGCAATAATAGGTTTTCCTCCTTCGCTTAAGGCAGCACCTCTCATAAAGTCCATTTGGCCACCAATTCCACTGTATTGTAGAGTTCCTATAGAATCTGCACAAACCTGTCCAGTCAAATCGATTTCTATAGCAGAATTAATGGCAACCATCTTTTTGTTTCGCATGATATTGATTGGGAAGTTCACGTCACTTACATCCTTAAAAGCAAAAACAGTGTTGTCATCTACATAGTCGTACAATTTTCTTGTTCCAAAGCAAAAGCTGGTAATTGTTTTATTATCGTTATAACCTTTGTATTTGTTGTTAATGACATCATTTTGAATAAGATCTATTACTCCATCGCTTAGCATTTCTGTATGAACTCCCAGGTCTTTATGATTTCCAAGACATTTCAATACAGCATCCGGAATAGTTCCAATACCCATTTGGATGGTTGATCTGTCATCAATAAGATCGGCAACGTTCTTTCCAACTAACATTTCCTCAGGGTCTACTTTTGATCCGTAATCTACCGTAGGAAGTTCTTCTTCATGCCATACCAGTTTGTTTATTCTGCTAATATGTATCATTCCGTCTCCGTGAGTTCTCGGCATTAAAGGATTTACGATAGCAACAATTATTTTAGCAGTATCTACAGCAGCTCTTGCAACATCTACAGAAGTACCTAATGTGCAGAAGCCATGTTTGTCAGGTGGAGAAACAGTAATTAATGCTACATCAAGAGGTAAAATGTTATTCCTGAATAAGATGGGAATTTCACTTAAAAATACGGGAACGAAATCACCTCTTTCAGAGTTTACGGCATCCCTTACAGGAGTTGAAACAAATAAAGAATTGACGAAAAAGTTGTCTTTATATTGTGGTTTTGCAATTTCAACATTTCCTTGCTGAGTAATGGAAACCATTTCCACGTTTTCTAATCTGTGGGATTGTCTGGCTAATTCATCAATCAGGTAATTGGGTGTACATGCACTCCCGTGAAAAAATACACGATTTCCGCTTTTTACAGTATATACGGCTTCCTCTGCACTAATATAATTGTACATATTAAATTTTTTTTGAAATAATATTTATACCGACTGTTGTTTACAGTCATTTGTGTTTTTACAGTTTATTCCAACCAGGAAGTTTTATAGGTTGGATCTTCTACTTTCATAGCTTCTTCAGTGATTTTTAAAGGACGGAATGGATCTACCATCACAGCATATTCTTCAGTGAATTTTTTACCGATACTTCTTTCCATTGCCCCGGGATGTGGCCCATGAACAACTCCTCCAGGGTGAAGACTGAAGTCCATAAGATCAACATGGTTACGACTCATAAAGTCACCTTCTGTGTAGAATAAAACCTCATCAGAGTCAATATTAGAATGATTATATGGTGCAGGAATAGCTAATGGATGGTAATCATACATTCTGGCACAAAAAGAACAAACGACAAAATTATGTCCTTCAAAGTTTTGGTGAACTGGAGGTGGTTGATGAATTCTTCCTGTTATAGGCTCAAAGTTTTTGATGTTAAATTTATAAGGATAAAAATAACCATCCCAGCCTACGACATCAAAAGGGTGCGTTGCATAAATGAAGTCAGTGATTTGATTTTCTTTTTTTACTTTAATTAAAAACTCACCTTTTTCATCTTTAGGTTCAACAAAAGTTGGAGCGATAATGTCTCTCTCACAGAATGGAGAATGTTCCAAAAGTTGTCCAAATTCATTTCTGTATCGCTTTGGAGTATAAATTGGAGAATGACTTTCCAGTACAAAAAATACAGTATTTTCAGTATGAACTTCTACCTGATAGATTGTTCCCCTTGGAATAATAAGATAATCACCGGTAGAGAAATCCAGGTTACCAACAAATGTTTTTAAAACTCCGGTGCCTTCATGAACAAACAAAAGTTCATCACATTCAGCATTTTTATAGAAATAATCAGTTGATTTTCTAGGTTTTGATAACCCCATTTTCAGATCATTGTTCACCAAAAGGAATTTTCTGCTTTCCAAAAAGTCATCTTCAGGAGTTACCTGCATTCCTTTGAACATTCTTGGAGTTACATTTTTATCAACAGCAATCTTAGGAGTTACATCTTTTGCATTTCCTATTGATTTTATCTGAGTAGGTCGGTGGATATGATAGAGCAAAGAAGAAATACCATGAAAGCCCTCGGTTCCGAAAAGTTGCTCATAGTAGAATTTATCTTCTGGAGATTTAAAAATCGTATGTCTTTTCTGTGGGATTTTCCCAGATTGATTATATCTCATTTTACCTTTATATTTTCTCAAATTTAATAATTTTTGACGAATAATTTTTAAGGATATTTATCATAGAGTTTTTTGTTTCGAAAATAATTGTTAGATTTGCCTAACATTTATTATTTCATGAAGCGAATATTATTTTCTGTTGTACTTTTATCATCCTATTGTTTCTCTCAGGAAACAGACAGTTTAAGTTTAAATCAAGCTCCAAGACCCGATTCTATAGCTACTCCTAAAAAAGAGATCAAAACGAAATTGATCGATGACGTAGTGATCACGGGAACACTAAAACCGATGAGCAGATCTAAAAGCCCGGTAGCGGTAGAAATTTATAGTCAGAAGTTTTTTCAAAAGAATCCAACGCCCAGTATTTTTGAAGCCATCTCGATGGTTAATGGAGTACGTCCCCAATTGAACTGTTCTGTATGTAATACAGGAGATATTCATATCAACGGTCTCGAGGGACCTTATACTATGATTCTGATCGATGGAATGCCGATTGTGAGCTCATTATCCACAGTCTATGGACTGAGTGGAATTCCAAATAGCCTGGTCGAGAGGATAGAGGTAGTGAAAGGTCCTGCTTCATCTCTCTATGGCTCCGAAGCAATGGGTGGTGTTATTAATATCATTACAAAAAATGCCTTAACAGCTCCGAGGCTTAGTGTAGATTTTATGACAAGTACCTGGAGTGAAGATAATATTGATTTATCAACGAAATTCAATGTTGGAAAAAAGGCGGCTTCATTATTAAGTCTTAACTATTTCAATTTTACTAAGAGAATAGATCAGAACAAAGATAACTTTACAGATGCTACCCTACAGAACAGGATATCTGTTTTTAATAAATGGAACTTTCAGAGAAAGGAAAACAGGCTGGCAAGTTTAGCGTTACGTTACTTATATGAGGATCGTTTTGGAGGGGAAATGCAATGGAATAGGTCTGATAGAGGGGGTAATAAAATATATGGTGAAAGTATTTATACCAATAGAATGGAAGCTTTAGGAGTATATCAATGGCCTTTGAAGGAACAGGTTATTACCCAATTTTCCTATAACTATCATAATCAGGATTCCTTTTATGGAACAAATCCTTATGATGCAAAGCAGAAAGTGGCTTTCGTTCAGACGTATTGGGATAAAAAATTTGGAAATCATGATTTGATCTTGGGAGCTACTTATAAGCGGACATTTTACGATGACAATACTCCGGGAACCTCATCAGGAGACGGACTTATGAACGAACCCATGAAGTCTCCCATTTTAGGAGCTTTTATACAGGACCAATGGGAAATAGATTCTAAAAACACAATATTGCTTGGTTACAGATATGATTACGACAGGATCCATCATTCTGTTCATTCACCAAGATTTGCATGGAAATTTTCACCTAATCCATACCATACCCTCCGGTTTAATTTCGGGACCGGTTTCAGGGTGGTGAATTTATTTACTGAAGATCATGCGGCTCTAACGGGTTCCCGGGAAGTGGTGATCAAATCTGATTTAAAACCTGAAAAATCAATTAATGGAAATTTAAATTACATCTGGAAAATTCCAGTAGGAGATCGTTTGATTAATCTTGATGCTTCTGCTTTCTATACCTATTTCAGTAATAAGATCGTAGGTGATTTTGATACAGATCCCGGAAAAATTATTTATGATAACCTTCACGGATATGGCATTTCAAAAGGAGCGTCGATGAATGTAGATTTCAGCTTCAGTTTTCCTCTGACTGTCAACCTTGGTGTAACTTATCTAGAAGTATTTCAGAAGTTGGATGGTGAAAATGGCAAAATTCAACAGCTTCATGCTCCAAAATGGAGTGGAACGTATAGCCTGACGTATAAATTTCAGAATGCTCTTACAGTAGATTTTACAGGTCAGTTTTATGGACCGATGAGATTACCGGTTTTACCGGATGACTTCCGTCGTGAGTATTCGCCATTCTATTCTTTGGCTAATATTCAGGTTTCGAAATCTTTTAAATCAGGGTTTGAAGTGTATTGTGGGATTAAAAATCTTTTAAATTTTACACCTAAAGATCCATTGATGAGGCCGTTTGACCCGTTTGATCAGCATGTAAATGATCCTATTAATAACCCCAATAATTACAAGTTTGATACTGCTTATGGCTACGCACCAATGCAGGGAATACGTGGATTTTTTGGAGTAAGATATACTTTGAAATGAAAATATTTTTAATTTTATTTTTAATGTTAGTGCCCTACTTTTGTCTTTCTCAAAAGATGAGAGAGGGCACTTTTTCTGAACTTGAAACCCTACATAATAAACATCAGAGACCTGTTATCATTCATTTGTATACCGGATGGTGTGCCATTTGTAAAATTGAGTCTTTTAATCTGAATAAAGATAAAGATCTTGTTAATTTTATTAATGATCATTTTTATTTTATCAATTTCGAAGCGGAGAAAACTAAAGAAAAGATTCGTTTTGAAGGGAAAGAATTTAACTATCTCCCGAATGGAAATTCCGGGATCCATGAGCTAGCTCTGGCATTATCTAAAAATAAAAGTCAACCAGTTTATCCGCTGTGGATTATATTGGATGCTGATCAGAATCTGGTCTATTACCATGAAGGAGAATTTAAACCCGAAATAATGAAACAGAAACTTAAAGAAATTTCTGCTTTATAATAATTACTATTTTTACACTTATTTTTCAGATAATACTGATTTAAATAGTATAGAAAATCAGCCTAACCTGCGAAAGTTCTTGATGCTGCTAAAATAATTTGATTAATAATCTCT
The DNA here is from genome assembly GCF_018613715.1 of Chryseobacterium sp. ISL-6. Classification (GTDB taxonomy): domain Bacteria; phylum Bacteroidota; class Bacteroidia; order Flavobacteriales; family Weeksellaceae; genus Chryseobacterium; species Chryseobacterium paludis. The sequence goes on from NZ_JAGGPT010000005.1 coordinate 566,339, forward strand.
CGCAGATTAAAAAGCTGAGATAAATCCATCTTTTAATCACACTTCTCCATCCATTAAAATTGCCAGCTGAATACAAGGTTGATCAGAACGGTTACTCCAGGCATGGTTCGTTCCCCTTTGTATCACAATGTCTCCTGCTTTAAGAAGTGTTTCACCTTCCTCCATGATTAAATGCAGTTCACCTGAAAGAATAACAATGTAATCTAAGGTTTGAGTCTGATGCATCATAGGATGAAGTTCACCGGCTTTAAACTCAACTCCAAGGTCTTTATCAGGCGGAATGACCACATATCGGAAGTACGTTCCGTTTTTGGGAGTTTGAGGAAATCCTGTATTGGGAATTGGAACTTCAAAATCCAGGCTTGCAGGAGCTTTCTGAGTATTCCAGATATCTGAAATAAGGAGTCCGGGTAAATGCTCTACTGCATTTTCTGCTTCCTTGTCTTCAACAATAGTTGATTTTCCGTTTTGAATCCCTGTTACAACGCGTCTTGGTATTTTATTCATAATCTAATGGGACATAATTAATTTGTTTCCTTGAGTAAGGTTGTTTTTCAGCATTTGATGAGCTTGAAGAACGGTTTCTAAAGAAAGATTTCCAATCACTTTATATTTTGGCGGAACGATTATTCCTTCCTCGATAAGGTTAGAAATCTTGGTTAAACTATTTTTATAATAATCATAATTCTTCGTCATGCTAAAGGTATAATTCGAGATGTTCATGATTATGTTTCCTTTATTAAATAGTATTTCTTTGGCATCTTTACTGATTAGCGCAGTCACATCTATATACATTCCATGGATTTTCAGTACTTCGGCGGTCACCTCGGACATATAATTACCTACGAGATCGACTCCGATATCAAAAGACAGATTATCATTTGCTTTAATTAAATTTTCTACCAGCCGGTCTTCTTTATAATTAATGATCTGATTATTTTTTAACCCCATTTCAAGCAATAACTTTCTGTTGTCCTCTGATCCTACCGTTGCCACTATATTGTTGTAACTGTTAGCGAGTAATAGTTTGATCAAAAAGGATCCGACTCCTCCGGTAGCTCCAGTGATCAAAACAGTATCGGTAGACTTTAATGACATACGATTAAAAGTTTGTAATGCAGTCATTCCTACCGATGGAATAGCTGCTGCCTGTTCAAAAGAAATGTTTTTAGGTTTTAATGCAACAATAGCCGCTGGAACTGTAATATATTCTGCATAAGAACCATTACTACCCATGGAGCCGCTGCCACAAAATATTTCGTCTCCAATTTCAAATTGGGAAACATCACTTCCTTTACCAATGATAATTCCTGAGAGTTCACGGCCTAAAACAGGAGAACTGACAAGCTTGCGTTCAAGCTCATTTTCAATCATCTGATAGTCAATGGGATTAAATCCACTGGCTTTTATTTGAATTAAAACTTCATTATTTTTAGGGTACGGTTTTTCTATATAACCATCTTCTAGTTTGAAATCTTTATTAAGTATGACTGTTTTCATTATAACAATTTTATAGGACAAATGTAAAACCAGAATAGTTTATATTTGCTACTAGTTAACTATTGGTAACTAGTAACTTTAAGGATACTATTATGTCAAAAATTATAGAAAACGGGGTAGAACGTGAAGCCACATGTACCGAAGAATTATTCGCAATGCGCGATAGTCTGGATGTTTTAGGAGGAAAGTGGAAGCTGATGATCTTACGTTATCTGACCAACCGAACTGATCAGCTGATTCATTTTAAAAAACTCCAGAGAGGGATTGATGGAATTTCTGCAAAAATGTTGAGTAAGGAACTAAAAGAGCTGGAAATCAATTTGCTGATCACCCGTACGATTCAGGATACCAAACCAATTACGGTAACTTATGCAGTAACCGAGTATGGAAAGTCGGTGCTTCCGGTTACAGAAACTCTGGTTAATTGGGGAATTCACCATCGGGAAAAGATTAAAGAATCGATGGGTGGGTAAAGGTGATTGAAAGATTTAAAAATTAAAACATTCAAAAGCTGAAGCCCTTCTGGGCTTTACATGAGATAGATTATAATGTCCCACAGATTTTAACAGATCATACAGATTTTTTAACGTTAGCATCTACGCCATCTGTAAAATCTGCGGGGAAAATAAATGTTATTTTAAAAGTACCGCGATGATTGCTAAAATAGCGGGTAAAGCCTGAACAAAGAATATTCTTTTTGTTGCAGAAATAGCTCCGTAAATTCCGGCTATAGCAACACAGCTCAAGAAAAATAAAGCGATATTAGTTTGCCATTCTGCGTCCTTGATAAAGAAAGTCCATGTTAATCCTGCAGCCAGAAAACCATTATAAAGACCTTGATTGGCTGCCAGCCCTTTAGTTGGCTTGAACATTTCCGCTGGTAACGCAGCTTTGAAAACTTCTTTACCTTTTGTTTCCCAGGCAAACATTTCCATCCAGAGAATATAAATATGTTCTAATGCTACTAATCCGATCAAAATTTTTGCAACGATTTCCATGATTAATTGTTTTTTGTCATTGTAAAACTAAAAAAATAAAGTTAAGTTTGATTACTAAATTTCAAAATGGATACTTTTAAAACACATCTGGATAAATTTATTACCATCAATGATGCGGATTATGTTTCTGTATTGTCTTTTTTCCAGGTAATGGAAGTTAAAAAGAAACAGAATCTACTTCTTGAGGGTGAAGTCTGTAAATCCATGTACTTTGTTTTAAACGGATGTCTCAGAAAGTTTTTTGTGAATGAAAAAGGAGTAGAACATACGACTGAGTTTGCTGTTGAAAACTGGTGGATGACAGATACTTTTGCCTATGAAAGGCAAATCAAAACTGAGTTTACGATACAGGCAGTAGAGCGGTCAACGATTTTAGTTATCGATCTTGAAACCCAGGAACTGTTATTGCAAAAGCATCCGGTTATGGAACGTTATTTCAGGATGATCTATCAGAGAGCTTATGCCGCTTCGGAAAGAAGGATCCGTTATTTATATGAAATGACAAGAGAGGATCTTTATATTCATTTCAGTACACAGTATCCATGGTTTATTCAGCGGATTCCACAATATTTAATTGCTTCTTTTTTAGGTTTTACACCAGAATATCTAAGTGAAATAAGAGCGAAATTACGTTCTTAAACCAGTTTAAGATTATTAAGAATTAAAAGTCCGAATTTTGTCATGTTATTAAAAGCTAATACAATGACTAATCAAAAAGTTCAATTTTCGCAGTTATTTTTAAGAGTGGCGATTGCCATAACAATGCTTTCCGCAGTGGCAGACCGATTCGGATTCTGGGGTAGAAATTCAGCTTGGGGAAACTGGGCGAATTTTGAGGAATACACCAGAAAACTAACCTTTTTTCTACCCGAAAGTTTAAGTCAGTTTTCAGCTTATACAGCCACATTCTTTGAAATTGCTATTCCACTGTTATTGCTTGTAGGATACAAAACCAAAATAGCAGCTTATGGCGCAGGATTTTTGTTGTTGATTTTTGCATTATCCATGAGTATAGCTTTAGGGGTAAAAGCACCTTTAGATTATTCAGTTTGGGTAGGAAGTGCCGCTGCATTTTTACTGGCAAGCCAACAAGAGTTTTCATTTAGTTTAGATCAATTAACCAAAAAAATATAATATTATGAGTACAAGAGTGAACATCGCAAAAACAGATGCAGCAGCTTACAAAGCAATGATGGGATTAGAGGGATATCTTCAGACTATTTCTTTAAACCCTATTCAAAAGGAATTAATTAAAATCAGAGCTTCACAGATCAATGGATGTGCATTTTGTTTGGATATGCATACAAAGGATGCCATGAAGTATGGAGAAACTCCACAAAGAATATATCTTTTAAATGCATGGCGAGAAGCTTTAGAATTATTTACAGAAGAAGAACAGGTCTTGCTTATGATGACAGAAGAGATTACTTTAATTAGTCATAAAGGTTTAACAGAAGAGACTTATCAGAAGGCAAAATCATTTTTTGATGAAACTCAGATTTCACAAATCATTATGGCTATTGTAACGATTAATGCATGGAACAGAATTGCGATAAGCACACATTTGCCGATCATGAAATAATTTTTTTAAATTGTTTTTTTAACAAGAAGAGCTTTTCATATGAAAAGCTCTTCTTGTTATTATTACCTAAATCATCCAGATAATTTAATAATTTATACTCTTCTTGTCAATCCTATCCTCTTTTTTCTCAGTATTTGAAATATGGAATAATCTTTTTTTTATCCTTCAAATATTTGATTATTTAGAATTAATTAAAATAAGCATATTGTTAAAATATTTATTATTTAGACGTTTTTTTAATGTTTGTGATTAAAATAGTAATTGAATATATTTTTTGTGAAAAAAAATTGATGAATTGACATTCCTGCCTAGTAAATAAATCACTTTCAGTTCATGGAGGATTAATATCTGTTAACATACTTTTGGGAAAACAACTCACTTTTTAAATTTTTGTTAATATGGATATAAAAAAACATTTGCTAAGTACTGCGGTCCTCTTTTTTATCGGACAGTCTGCTTATGCCCAGAGTACAAAGAAAGATACAGTCACTAAAGAAAAAAAAATAGAAGAGGTAGTGGTGGTGGGTTATGGAACACAGAAGAAAAGCGAGGTAACAGCAGCAATGTCACAGGTAAAAGCTGAAGATATGGCAGGCCTGGTCACTGCTAGTTTTGAATCTCAGCTGGCTGGAAGAGCAGCAGGGGTCAATGTAACAACCAGTTCAGGTATGGTAGGAGCACCTCCTGCTATCAATATTAGAGGAATAAATTCCATTAATTCAGGAACTTATCCTTTGGTTGTAGTAGACGGGATGCCAATTTTCACAGGTGATACGGGAGGATATGCTCCAAGCAATGCCTTGGGAGATATTAACCCTTCGGACATAGAGAGTATAGAAATTTTAAAAGATGGAGCTGCCGCTGCTGTTTATGGTTCCAGGGCTGCCAATGGAGTAATGATCATTACGACAAAGAAGGGTAAAAAAGGTAAATTTCAGTTAGATTACAATACCTATACAGGACTTGCCCAGGTTGTTAAACAGTTTGATCTTCTTCAGACACCAGATTTTCTGACGATTTCTAATGAAAAAAGAACAAATGCAGGGAGAGCACCTTGGGCCTTTGGAACAGAATATAATACAAACTGGCAAAAAGCGGTTTTAAGAACAGCAACTCAAACAGACCATAATATATCTCTTCAGGGAGGTTTGGGTAAGGGTTCGTATTTTGGATCTGTAGGCTATACTAAACAGGATGGAATTATTTTGAGTAATGGCATGGAAAGGTTTACAGCCCGTTTTAATGTAAATCAGGAAGTGACCAACTGGCTGAAAATGGGTGCTAATCTGGGAGTAACGAGAACAGAATATCAATCCCTTAATTCGGGGGTCAATTCTCTCTCAGGAGCGATGGCTAATGCTGTAAGACAATTACCGAATACTTCTATATATAGAGCAGATGGTCCATTTGGATATAATATTGATGTTGTAGGCACCAATACAATTACAGGGCGAGGGCAAAACACGGAGCATATTGCAAATAATCTTCCAAATATTATGTATGTTCTTAATACCAATAGATTGCAGTCCAAAGTACTACGGGTGCTGGGAGATGTTTATGGAGAAATAAAAATATTACCATCTCTTACCTATAAGCTTCAGATGAGCATAGATCGATCTCAGAATGAGGGATTAATGTACTGGAATGCATTTCATGGAGATGGGCGGGGTAGCAATGGGCGGATCCAAAACAGCAATACAACCATGGAAAGGTATAATATTCAAAATATATTAAACTTTAACAAAAGTTTTGGAGAGCATAAAATTGGAATTACATTGGTGAATGAATATCAGAAAGAAAATCAGAACTCCTTTTTTGGAGGTGGAATAGATTTGGGTGATTCTTATTTTAATACGAATGTAATTTCAGGTTCTTATGGAACCCCGGTTTCAGGGGGAGGAAAAACAGAATTTGCATTGATATCCTATCTGGCAAGATTTAATTATGATTTTGGAAAAAGATATTTTTTCCAGGGAGTAATACGAAGGGATGATTTGTCTTCTCTTCCTAAAGAGGGTAGAGTAGGGTATTTCCCAGGAGCTTCGTTAGGATGGAATGTGAGTAATGAGAGCTTTTTTGAAAAAGCCAAAAATATTGTCAATGAGCTAAAGGTTCGTGCTTCTTATGGTAGAGTAGGTAATAGTAGTATTGGAAATTATCCATATATGTCTTTATATGGACCAGCTAGGTATGGAGATTCTAATGGATTAGGCTATTTCCAGATGGGAGTTAACTCATTGAGATGGGAGCGAAGTGAGAAGTTGGATTATGGTGTGGATATGAGCTTTTTAGGTAATAAGCTTAAAGTTACTTTAGACTATTTTGTAAATAATATTGATGAAATGATTCAGCAGGTTCCTGTTGATCCTTCTTTAGGAATCCCAGACAATCAATACAGCTCAAATATTGGGGTAGCGAAGAATAAAGGTTGGGAACTGACAGTGAACTATACCCCTATTAAAAAAGACAATTTTGAATTAAATATTGGCGGTAACATCTCATTGATTAATAATAAAATCACACAATTGTATAAAGGGGCAGATATTTTCCCTGGAAATGTGGATTGGGGAAATTTCGACCGTTTTTACAGAGTACATAAGGAAGGTTATTCTATGAACCAGTTGTATGGAATAAAATACTGGGGGGTAAATTCGGCTAATGGTAATCCTGTTTATTACAGGTTGGATGGTTCTTTGGTACAATATAATTTAAATACAAGATTATATAATGTTTTTAATCAGGATGATCCGAGCAATGTCTCTCAGAGTGGAAAAGCTCCGGAGAATCAATTATTAGGAAATACAATCCCAAAATATTTTGGAGCTTTCAATTTATCAGTGAAGTATCATAATTTCGACTTGGGCACTCTGATGAGGTTTAGTGGTGGAAACTATATTATGAACATTACAAGAAGAGAAATGCTGAGTCAGAATCTTGTTAATAATTCTACAGAAATTATGGGAAGATGGCAGAGCCCGGAAAATCCTGGTGATGGATGGACTCCAAGGCTGATGGCGGGTAATGATCCGGGAGTAAACGGGCCATCGGTTTCCAATAGTAGGTTTATAGAAAAGGGAGACTTTATAAAATTCGATAACCTCACTTTAGGTTATAGTTTAGAACGAGAATTTTTGAATAAAATTAATATCCAAAAAATGCGACTTTATATCCAGGCACAAAATGCATTCATTATTACTAAATATTCAGGTGCAGATCCGGAAATGCAGGTTAATGGTTTGGATTTTAATGGAATCCCAAGACAGCGAGTTTTTTCAGTTGGATTAAATGTTACCCTTTAAAAATATTATGATGAATAAATTAAAAAAATATATACTATTAGTTTTTGTAGGATTGGTATTCAGCTCATGCCAACAGGATATTTTAGATACTACATCTTTTAATAATCCAAATCCTGAATTGGCATTTACTTCTCCTGAATTGGTTCAGTTGGCGGTAAATGGAGTTTATAATGCAGCACAAATTGGATATTATAGCAGTACTCCATTATCGAACAGTGCAAGAGGCTATGTTTTTGGCGCAGCTTATTTTCAGCAAAATGAGGTACGGGGAGAAGATGTAGTGAATACACAAGCATTCTATCAATTGACTTATGAGTCTAATTATGATCCTACTACTGCCAATAATGCATATTATTGGAGTGATGCCTACCGACTTATTAACAGAGCTAATCTTGTTAATGAGGGGATTAATAGAGCCGTGAACAATAAAGTAATTTCTGAGGATCAGGGAAAAATATATAAGGGAGAGGTTTTATTTTTTAGAGCTTTGGCTCATTTGGAACTTCTGAAGCATTTTTCAAGACCCTATCATTTAGACAATGGATCTTCCATGGGAGTGCCCTACAGAACAATTGGGGTAGATACTGAAGCTACTATAGAGCAGGCAATGCAGGTAGGTAGAGGTACTGTGGCAGAGGGATATGAGAAGCTTTTTGAAGATTTGAACTTTGCAGAAAATGGTCTTCCTGGTAATGCTCAAAGACAGGGAATAAATAAAATAGGCAAAATAACCAAAGGAGCTGCAATTGCTATTAAAATAAGAGCTTATTTGAATATGAGAAACTGGAGTAAGGTAATAGAAGAATATAATAAATTAACCTCTATGTATACTTTAGAATCCAACCCTCTTACAGTATTTAATAACAACCTGACCAATACAGAGTCTATTTTTTCTATCATTAACACAGCAAATAATAACCCGGGAGTCAACGGAGCATTAGCTTCGCAATTTAGTGGTCGTTCTTTAATAGCCATCAGTCCTATTTTATGGAATAATCCTTTGTGGCTGAAAGATGATAAAAGACGATCGGTTACAGATGTTGTCTCCGGGTCCAGATTTACCAGGAAATATAAAGATATAACAACATTTTCTGATGCATCACCAATTGTTAGATTCTCCGAAATGAAATTAGCAGCAGCCGAGGCTCATGCAAGATTAAATAATATGACAAGTGCGTTGTTACTTCTTAATGAAGTTAGAAACAGAGCATTAGAAACCCCCAATACAGAAGCCTACACCAGCTCATCTTTTTCTAATAAAGAAGGTATGATAAAAGCTATTCTGTTAGAAAGAAGAATAGAATTGAGCTGTGAGGGGGTTCGTTGGGCAGATATACATAGATTGATCAATGATGATATTGCACCTACCTATGGAATTCCGGCAAAAGTGCCAAATGGATTTCCTTCAGCTTCAAGTTATACAATAGGAATTCCATATACTGGAAATCTAACAAACAGTATTCCTTATACGGATAAAAGATTTCTGTGGCCTATACCATTAATGACCACAAGTGTTAATCCACTTCTTGCCGGTCAGCAAAACCCGGAATGGTAAAATGAAAATTGTAATCATTACAAAAGAGCTTCTCAATATTGAGAAGCTCTTTTGCTTGTAAAAGGTTTATAAAAATTTTCAGTGATTTTTTCTTTTAAAAGGTCCCTGTGGTGCAATGATTTCCAGATTGGTTCCATCCGGATCCTGAAAATAAGCGACAGCGGTACCAAATCCGGATTTTAAACCATCTTCTTCCTGAAATACAATAGGTTCTCCCTGAGGCTCTATACCTATTTCCTTTAGCCTTTGAACTGCTGCATCGATATCATCAACTTCAAAACATAAATGCATAGCACTGATCTGATCATTTTTATAGGAAGCTTGTTCAGATTCTGGAATGACATACTCCAGGATATCTATATTGAGGTTGTCAAGATGCAGATTGGCATATTTGATACGGGTGTCTTTTAATCCTTGTGTTTTTGCCATTCTTTCACCTCCTATTTCATCGATATTGGAAACTTTTGTTCCCGTTAAGGCTTCATAAAAAGCAATTGATTTCTCTAAATTTTTAACGGTAATACCAACATGATTAGCTCGGGTAAAACCTTGATTTGATGATTTTTCCATTGTTTGAAATTTTGTGATTATATAAGTGTTATGGCTCTTGATTCAGTTGTAGAACATTTGCGTTTAAAGGCTGTTCAATTTTACGTTGCAATTTTTTGTCATTCAATGTAATATAAATTTCCATAGAACCTGTTCCTACTTTTAATGACAAAATATGACCGCCATATGCATCAAATTTTTCATCTGTTGCGATGCCATGAATATGTATGGAAGGTCCTTTTTCGTTCCAAGCGACTGAACCGGTTAGGTTGCCCATTTCTACACGGTTGAAAGTTTTAGGATTGAATTTTTTCTTATTAAAATCGTAGAATCCAAAAGTGACTTCACTTGCAAAACCAATTCCTGAGAAATTGGCAAATGGAATTTTTTCATTGACTGCCAGTTTTTCAATTTCTGCAATTACATTATCGCCTTCACGCAATACCATGATATATCCGGTTTGGGTTTTATTGTAACGTGGAATCTCTGTCTTAGAGACCTGTTGAGCAAATATATGTACGGTGACAAAAAACAGTAATGCTACAAGGCGAAATTTTTGGATTAAAATCTTCATTTTCATTAATTTAAGCTCAATAATGATTATGTTAAATTACACATTATTACTGAAAGTTTAATAAATAGCGACAGGATTGATGTTAACCTGAGTAGATCCTTTATAAAGAGGCTGTCCTAAAACAAACATAAATTCCCATATCTTTTCTTTTACCAACGGACGGCTGTCAATTAATTCCAGATTGTAAATTCCTTTTTTAGCCAGCATAAATTGATTGATTGGAAACTCTTCCTTACTTTTTGGGTTTGGATAAACCTCAGAAGCCCACGTATCACCTCCAAAAGCAACAATACCCTGATCGGCAAGCCATTTTGCGGCTTCCATGCCGATGCCTGGTTCAACTTCTAAAAACTGTTTGCTGTCCTTACCAATGAGTTCAAGCCATCCTGTATTAAAAAGGACAACGTCCCCTTTTCTAAGGCTAATTCCCTGTTTTTTTAATACTGCTTTAATATCGGATGCTGTAAATTCTGTTCCTCCGGGAACAATGGATTTTCCGTAATAAGAGGTCATATCCAGTACAACCCCGCGGGTTACAAATGGAGGGACTTTTTCAATACCTAATTTTTTCACGCCCTCTACGGTTACAAAATCAGCAGCTTTATTTCCGTTGTAATAGGTATTGTTGATTCCGATATGTCCAATTCCATTAAGCTGTGTTCCGACACCAGTCCAGCCATTGACCAATTCATCATTGAATGTGAATTTATTGGTGCCAATACTTTGGCCACCCTGTTCCCCGGGTTGGATATTGTACAAATTAAAACTTCTATGGCGGAAAGCAGGAAGGTTTTTATCAATAGCAACAGCTAGTGGTAATGTTTTACCTTGTTTTACCAATGTAATAGCTCCTTTTACCACATCAGGAGTTAAAAGATTAGCTGCTCCTATTTCGTCATGAGCACCATATGAAGATGGATACCATGATTGATCTTCAGGGTTGATATATTGGTTTTGAGCTTTAATGGATATTGTATTAAAAGCCAATAAAGCTGCCAACCCGAACATTGTGATCAGATTATTTTTCATTTTCTGTAAATTGAGTGATTGAGAAGAAAGAAAAACTCTGCCAACATTTTCTGAGAAAAGAACCTGTTGACAGAAGTTTCTATATTATATTTTATTTAATGCTGAATTGATGGTATTCAATTCTTTCTGAGAAAGATCAACAGACATTGCCTGTGCATTTTCAATAGCTTGCTGAGCATTACGGGCTCCGGCTAATACAACACTTATAGCAGGCTGTAAGCTTGTCCAACGTAATACCAATTGAGAAACGCTGGCATTTTTTTCCTCTGCCATAACTTCCAGAGTTTCTAAGAAGGTTTTTACTTTTTCAAGATCAAACTGGGCAAAATACCCATTACGGTGATCATCAGCTTTTAGCTGAGCCTTTTTAAAATATTTACCGGTTAATAAACCTCTCTCCATTGGACTGTAAACAATAATTCCAGTATTGTTTTCCAAAGAATAAGGTACAATATCTTTTTCTATAGCCCTGTTCAGCATACTGTATGAAACCTGATTGCTTGCCAGTTGAATTGTTTTGGAAGCCTCTTCCATTTGTTCCACAAGGTAGTTACTAACTCCCGCAGTACGGATTTTTCCCTGTTGGATCAAAAGCTCTAAAGCTTCCATTGTTTCGCTGATAGGCGTAGAGTTATCTGGCCAGTGCAATTGTAGAAGATCAATATAATCTGTTCCCAAACGTTTTAAACTTTCTTCAACTTCTTTGATTATGTTTTCTTTAGAAGCAAATTTATATACCGGAAGTGTTTTACCAGCTTCTTCGGCATTAAAAAAGAACTCTCCTTTTCCATTATTACTTCCATCCCATACCAAACCAAATTTAGTTAATAACTGAATTTTTGAACGGTCTTTTCCTTTAATGGCTTCCCCGATCATTTCTTCACTTAATCCAAAACCGTAAAATGGGGCAGTATCAATAGAGGTTACTCCGTTATCCAAAGAAGCATGGATAGAGTTTATAGAATCTTGTTTTTCATTTCCACCCCACATATTTCCACCGATGGCAAAAGCACCGTGAGTAATGACTGATAATTCAAGATCAGTATTACCTAATTTTCTATATTCCATTTGTTGTCTTAAAATTTTTGAAATTTATTTGTTTAATTCTTTTAAAATAGCTTCACCAACAGCTTTTGCAGATTGCGGATTTTGCCCGGTAATGACTCTTTGATCTGTTACAACATGCGTCTGCCAAAGCCCTGATTTTTCGAATTTTGCGCCTCTTGCTTTTAACTGTTCTTCCAGAAGGAAAGGAACAACGTTCGTTAATTTTACTTCAGCTTCTTCCTCATTGGTAAAAGCGTTGATCTTTTTACCATCAACAAGGTATTTACCATCATTCAACTTGATATTTACCAAACCAGCCGGACCGTGGCATACTCCTGCTACAATTCCGCCGTTCTCATAAATTTTCGAAGCAATGGAAGCGAGTTCCGTATTGTCTGCAAAATCCCACATAGCACCATGACCGCCAGCATAAAAAATAGCTGAATATTCGTTTGGTTTTACCTGAGAAGGAGTAAGAGAATGGTCAATTTTGTTTTTGTATTCTTTATTTTCCCAGAACTCCTTATTTACAGGATCTTTAAGATCAAATCCATCAACTGGAGGAGTTCCTCCCTTAGGACTTACAAAATCGATATCATATCCTGCATGGTGAAGAACTTCCCAAGGATGAGAAACTTCTCCTAAATAATATCCGGTATTTTCTCCGGTATCTCCTTTTTTGTCATGACTTGTCACAACGAATAAAATTTTCTTTTTCATTTTAATTGATTTTTTTGTTTGTGAATTGATTAATCCTATCATGAATAGGCTAAGTACCAGAAACGCAAGTTTTTTCATGATTACAAAATGTTGGTTTTATAAATTTGAGGAATTTCCTGCAACTTTTCATCAATCAGAGCTCCAAAAGCCTGGATATAGGGTTGCTGATTGTGCTGTTGAAGTCCTGCAGCATCTTTCCATATTTCGTAGAATACAAATTCATTCTTATCCTCTATTCCCTGATGTAAACTGTAGAGCTCGCAGGACTCTTCTTTACGGGTTTCTTTTACCATATTTTGAAGAACTTCCAATACTTCTGCCTGATGTTCTTCTTTTGCTTTTATAATTGCTGTAAGATATATTTTCATAATAATTTAATTAAATAAAGTTTTCTATTGAAGAATATTGTGGATTCCAACCCAATTCTGTTTTTGCTTTATCAGCACTACATAAACTGTTAGAAGCAAAACCAAAATATCCTCCTGCAGGACCAAATTTATTGACTGCTTCCTGTACGTTTAAAGATTGTGCCGGGTTTAGATTATGTTTTCTACTGATGTTCTCAGCAATGTTTTTTATGGTTGATGAACCGTTCTCTGCATAGTAAATAGAACCCGCCTTTGCATTTTTTAAAGCTAGTACATATAAATCTGACAGATCTTCAATATGTACGTTTGACCATATATTCTCTCCTTTTCCGAAATAAATGCCAAATCCTTTTTCTTTTGAAAATTGAGTTAAGGCCGGAATCTGGATGCTGTCTTTTTTTAGACCTAAGCCTGTACCATATACCATTGTGGGTACAATAACAATACTTCGGATGTTTTTTTGAGCAGATCGTAAAACATAATCATTAATAAGAACTCTTGAAGCCATTTCCAGCCTGGGATTTAAAGGAATATCTTCAGTGAAGACAAAATCGCTTTTTTCTCCATTTTCCTTTCCGCCGAGAATTGCCGAACCTGAGGTGAAAATTAAGGTCTTACCACTTCCTTCCAAAGCATTGATGATACTGTCCACTGCATAAGCATCATCTGCAGAATCTGCGTTGTGGATAATGGCATCAGCATTCGCAATAGCAGATTTTAAAACCGATTCATCATGTATATTTCCTATAATGGATTCGATTCCTAATGATTCCAGTTCTTTTACTTGTGCGTTGTTACGAACTAAGCCAATTACATGATAGCTTTTTTCTTGTAGCTTCTTGGCAATTGTTCCACCAATATAGCCTGTAATTCCTGTGATCAGTACCTTTTTCATTACACGTATTGTGGTTTTAGTTCTTTTTCAAAAACATTTTTAATATGACTTTGGTAAAGTTTCATATCACGTTCTATATTAGCGTTCTTTTCTACATCATGGAAGTGGAAACTATCCATTTTTTGTAAAGAAACAAAGGCATTCATTCTATGAAACCCAAATAATGGTCCATCATCTACACTTGTTTCGCTGAAGAATTCTCCGGGTAATGTAAATGCAGTTTCAGGCGCATTCCAACTTGTTGTTACCATATATTTTCTTCCGCCAAGCATTCCTCCGGTTCCATAATTGATCTCAGGATTCTCTGCTGTTCTGCCATCACTCAGATAAATACCTTTGGCATGACCTGCAGTAAAAACATCATCGATGTATTTTTTAAATCCATTAGGAAGCTGAAACCACCAGATCGGAGTATGGTAAATAATATAATCTGCCCACACGAATTTCTGAACCTCTTCATTATTGTCATAACCTTCTGCAACATTAGTTACCTTAACTTCTACATTTTCAAAATATTTTAAAGCTTCTAATGTGTTGTCAGCGATTGTTTTATTATATTTTCCTCCAGAATGTCCAAAGTTTTGACCACCATTAATTATTAATACTTTTTTCATTGTTTTATGATTGTTTAAAATTGATAGTGCAAAGTTAGTTCCTGTCGTTCTATGATAAAAATAGTATAAATTATAGTTTAGTATCAGAATAATGATATATTAAATTTAAAGAATTATGGGTGAATATCATATTGTCCTTTAATCTTATTACGGTATTTCTCCAGTAATTTTGTTTAGCAAATTGAATGAAGTATGATACAGATAGCTATCTTTAGTGATGTCCACGGAAATCTTCCCGCTCTGGAAGTCGTATTGAATGATATTAATGAAAGAGGAATTACACAGAAATTCTGTTTGGGTGATTTGGTAGACTTTGCTCCATGGGGAAATGAAGTGATTGAGCTCATTAAAGAAAAAAATATTCCATGTATACTGGGAAATCATGACGAAAGGATTGCTTTTGATCTTCCTGTTGTTCCTTTAAATAAGCATTCTCAAGAAGAAACCATAGCCAGATTTTCAGCTATTGATCATTCTAAAAAATACATTACAGATGAAAATAAATCATTTCTGGCAGAGCTTCCTTTTCATTTAAAACTAAACTACAAAATAGGAAAGAAATATTGGAACATTCAATTGGTGCACTCGAGTTTACAGAGCAATGATACCTACTTGTATGAATCTGAAAATGATGAAGTTTTTATGGAAATGCTGAATGCTTCTCAGTCTGATGTTCTTGTAATGGGGCATACCCACTTATCCTTTAAAAAACAGATGGAAGGTAAATGGGCAATTAATAGCGGTTCTGTAGGTCGCTCGAAAGAAGAGAATCGATTAGCCTCTTATCTGATTCTTACCTTAGATGAAGAAAAAATAAATCCTGAAATTATTCAGCTGGAATATCCTATAAATGAGGTTATTCAAAAAATTGAAGCCAGTGAGATTCCAGATTATTATGCTTTTTTTCTAAGAAATGGGAACGTTTTATTATCTCAATAAAAAAGGAAACAAAATCTAAAAATTGATATTCTTTCTGATCCGGCTAAGAGATTGTTGGGTGATTCCCAAATAGGATGCAACATCACTTAATGGAAGTCTAAGCATAAGATCGGGGTACTCAGAAATGAATTTATGATATCTTATGGATGCTTCTTCACCCATTAAACGGTTTCGTACCTTTATTTTCTCCAGTAGGGTTTGCTGCGTAATGCTTTCCAGCATATTTTTAAAATAAGGAAGCTTTTCAAACAATTCATTTAATTTTTTCTTTGGAAAAACAAGTACTCTCACGGGAGTGGCAGCAATAATTTCCTCCCTGGAAATAACCTCTTCTGTGAAACTATATAAGATTGTACAAAACTTATTTTCTTTAATAAAAAATTGGATGACTTCATTTCCTTTTTCATTGGTAGAAACAATTTTTAAAATGCCATCTGCCACAAAGAAAAGTTCCTTTGCAATTTTACCTTCATGCAGCAGAATCTCTCCTGATTTGATTTCTCTGATCTCAGTATAATGATAGATAAGATCAAAGTCTTCTTTAGAAATTTCTCTGATGGAATTTAGAAACTTGTGAAATGTGTGAATGTCATCTTTCATTGTATAAGAATAGCCTTTATACAAAGATATTATAATTGTTAATTCGAAGCATAGGTATCATCTATCTATTAGTATTCTAATTATTTTGTAATTTCGCATTATAATTTAAATACTTTAATATGGTTAATTTAGAATGGTATCGCACCTTTAAAGAGATCTATAAGACTGGTACTTTGACCGGGGCCGCAGAAAGTTTATTTATTTCTCAGCCTGGGGTAAGTTTACATTTAAGTTCTCTGGAAGCCTATGTAGGATATAAATTATTTGACCGTACAGGACGTAAAATGATGCCCACAGAAAGAGGGAAAGTTCTTTACAATGCGGTTTTCGAGCCTCTTCAGAAACTTGAAAATGTAGAGAAGAATTTTCAGAAATCTACTGAAAAACATACCCCAACAATAAGTGTAGGAATGTGTTTTGAGACTTTTCAAACCACTTTAGAGCAGTATGTTTCTTCACTGCCTTTTAATTTGATTATCAGCTTTGGGCAATATCCTGAAATGATCGATCAGCTGGATAAAGGGATTTTAGACCTTATTATTACCCCTAAAAAAGGATCTTCTATAAATATTGAGCATGAAGCTTTTTCATCGGAGCAGATTATTTTGGTAGGGGGCAAAGATGTAGATGTGGAGAGCTTTAAAAAAGTATTAAAGACGAAGGATTTTACGAAGATCGAAGACTGGCTTAAACAGGAGAAATGGTATGGAACAACTGGTGATATGGAGCATCTGTTTCAATTCTGGATCTTAAATTTTGGACATAAACCGAATTTTCGCCCTAATTATATCGTTCCCAATCTTAATTCTATTATTCGCTGTCTGAAAGGAGGAACAGGATTAGCCGTAGTTCCTGATTTTTTATGTAAAAATGAAATTGAAAACGGTGATATTCAATTGATCTGGGAAGGAGATAAGATGTTAGAAAATACATTATACTTCGGATGCCGTAAAAAAACCAGCTACCAGTCAGAGATAGGTCATATTAAAAAATTATTCAGAGAAGTGATGAATTAAAAATTCTAAAACGATCATATCCCGCATCTGAATTCCATTTTCAAAAATAGGGGTAGAGTAGTTTTCAATAAAGAAATCTTTGCGTATTTCTTTTTTAACAAAATCATTTTTCTCGTAAAATCTGATCTGTTGGAAACCCGTATCTGAGGTGCCCACCAAGAGTGATGAAAAGTGGTTTTGCTTAGCTATTTCTTTTGCTCTATCAATTAAAAAAGTACCAATACCCTGACTGCGAAAGTCACTGATGACGGCCATATTTTTGATTTCTAATTCAGCATCATTGTTTTTATATAAAGCCATAACAGCGATATCCCTGAGGTTATCATGTAATATATAAATATCAGATTTGAAAATATATTGATCAATAGCTTCTCTTGTTTCATCAGCAAGCAATAACAGTTCATAAGGAATATCTGATTCCTGATCAACTTTATAGAATATAAAATCACTCATTTATAAACCCATATGAGTGATGGGGTAGTCTTTACCTGAACCGTCTTTTTCAGACCTCCCCACCTTGTTAAACCCCATTTTTTCATAAAAACCGATCGCTTGTGGGTTCTGTTCATTGACGTCCAGCTTAGAGAATCCTATTTGGTCTTTCATAAATTGATAAAGCTTTTTTCCATAACCTTTTCCACGAAAATCGTCATGAATGAATAGCATTTCTAAGGTATCTTCGGCTACAGATGCAAATCCTTTAGTTTCATTATTTTCCGTTATCAGATAAACATCCAATCGGGGAAGATAATCTTTTGGGATTACTTCTTTAAAATAATCAAAGTCCTTTTCACTAAGAAAATCATGCGTCGCCTTCACTGAAGATGTCCAAATTTCCATGATTCTAGGATAATCTTTTTTCCCCGCTTTTACAATGTGATAAGACATAATTTATAATTTCACACAAAAATAAACAAATTAAAAATTTCATAAAGGCGCGATGTATGGAGCAAAATTTCAATTTTTTGTTGCAAATTTGTTTAACCTTTACATTAAAATTAAAATAAAGAATTATGCAGAAAAAAACGTACATCGGGCAGCCAGTTGTTACTTTGAACAACGGAGTTGATATACCGGTATTAGGATTTGGTGTTTGGCAGATTGATGATTTAAAAGTTTGTGAAGATGCAGTGATAAAAGCAATTCATACAGGATATAGGATGATTGATACGGCATCTATTTACCTTAATGAAAAAGCAGTAGGAAGTGCTGTGAAAAATAGTGGTGTAAATAGGGATGATCTCTTTATCACCTCAAAACTTTGGGTACAGGATCACGGATATGAAAAAGCTAAAGCAGCATTTCAAAGAACATTGGACAGACTGCAATTAGATTATCTGGATATGTATCTTATTCATTGGCCATATGGAGATTTCTTAGGAGCATGGAAAGCACTGGAGGAATTATATAAAGAAGGAAAAATCAAAGCTATTGGGGTTTGTAATTTTACTGCTGAAAAATTGGACGAATTAAAAGCAAATTCCACCGTTCTTCCTGTGATCAATCAGATTGAATTACATCCAATTTTCCAGCAAAAAGAAATGCAGGTTTACGATCGCGAAAATAATATTGTGACTCAACCCTGGAGTCCTTTAGGGAATGGAAATGCAGAACTTTTACAAAATACATCATTGAAATCGATTGCTGAAAAATACCACAAAACGGTTGCTCAGGTGATTTTAAGATGGCATTTACAGGAAGGATTTGTGATCATTCCAAAGTCTGTAACTCCATCCAGAATTGAAGAGAACTTTAACGTTTTCGATTTTGAATTAACGGAAGAAGAAATGAATGTAGTACGATCTTTAGATACAGGGAAGAGATTGTTCTTTGATCCGAAAGATCCTGAATGGGAACAAAAAATGCTGAAATCTGTGGCTGATATTTAATTTTAAAAATTATAGTCATCGTTTTTAATTGAATGTGAAGATTCAGTTACAATAATGGGACTTAAAATTGTCTATCGAGATAAGATAGGATTAACCAGAAATAAATAAGATGAAATTTGGCAGGTTAAGGTAATTATGATCTCCTTCCTTTAAGGATTCAAATATATTTAGGTAATTTTAAATAAAAATATTCAATGGAATGGCCTACTATAATTGCTGAAAAACTAAGTATAAAATACCCTATTATTCAGGCTCCTATGTTTGGAGTAAGTACACCGGAAATGGTTGCCGCTTCAATGAATATCGGTTGTCTGGGAACTCTTGCTTTGGCAGATTTATCTGCTGATCAATCTGCTAAACTAATTCAGGAAACAAAGAAATTAACAGATCAGCCTTTTGCGGTTAACATTTTTGCCCACTATATTCCTGAAATAACGAATGATCTGCAACAGAAATTTATAAAAACCAAGCTCTTTATCGAGCAGCTGGCAAAAGAAAGCCATTTAGAAGTTAATCTTCCGGATCTTGAAAATATTAAAATAAATAGCTATCATGAGCAAATCGATGTGATTATTGATGAAGGCTGTAAGATCCTAAGTTTTACTTTTGGAAATCTGGATGGTGAGAGTATTCAAAAGCTAAAAGAAAATGGAGTACTGCTTATTGGAACCTGTACATCAGTAGAAGAGGCTCTGTTATTGGAGAAATCAGGAATAGATATTATTTGTGTACAGGGAATTGAAGCAGGAGGTCATAGAGGGACCTTTGATGCTGAGGACGTACCACAAATTGGTGGCTTGTCTTTATTGTCACAGGTATACGATCATGTTGCTATTCCACTCATTTATGCTGGAGGTCTTTATAATGCAAGAACATTATATGCTGCAAAAGAGCTCGGTGCAAAGGGATTTCAGGTAGGCAGTATTTTATTGGCTTCCCAGGAAAGTGCCTTGCGGCTATTTGAGAAAGAAAAGCTAAAAGCTGTAAACGAAAGAGACATTGTTTTAACCAAAAGTTTTTCAGGTCGCTATGCAAGAGGAATTAAGAATAAATTTATTGAAACATTAGATAATTCAGAATATGTTTTACCTTATCCTTATCAGAATAAATTGACCAATGAGTTGCGTAAAGTGGCCAAAACAATGTGCAATACAGATTTTGTAAACATTTGGTTAGGCCAGTCAATCCACAATTACAGTGAACTTTCAACAGTTGATATCTTAAAAAATCTTATTCTCGAAGTCAAGGAAATATAAGAAGAAATTGTTTTATTTTTGCAGGCTTTAAAGGAGAGTATATATGAAAAAAATATTTTTACCATTCGCTTTATTTTCAATGGCAGCCTGTGCGAGTGATAGTGAGGATTTTAATACTTCAAATGATGCATCGATAATCGGAAAATGGTATATTGAAAAAGTTGAAGTGTTTAAATCTAAAAATCAACAAACACAAACCATGACTTCAACTGAATGTAAGAAAAAAAGTACCCATGAGTTTAAGTCAACAAACATGACCTCTATAACCTTTGCCCCACAAGGTAATAATTGTATCCAAACTGATGTAGTAACCAGAAATTATACTTTTAATACGGCTAATAAGAAGTTTTGGTATGAAGGAGAGCAGGATTATCCTTACTATATTACTCAGTTGACACAGACAGACATGGTGATGGAAGATAGACTTGAGGATTTTGATAATGATGGAATCAATGATGTTATCACAAGATTTTTTAAGAGAATAGATTAAAACAAAAACTCCTTTCAAATCTGAAAGGAGTTTTTTATTATTTCGTTAAATCTAAACCACCAAAGTTACCTGAGCTCATCATCAGGAAAACACCTTGGGTCTTATCTAAGAGATCCCAGTAGGCGTGAAGCTCTTCAGCATTGGTAAAGACCTTTAAATGGTCGTTTTTAAATTTTTCCTTGATCAGGTCCGGTGAGATAGGGTCCATTCTTTTGATCTTTAAAGCATCTTCAGAATAGAAGACTATAGCTTCATCCAAACCATCCATTGCATGGTCGTATTGCTCCAGAAAAGCAGGGTTTAAGCTTGAATAAGTATGAAGCTCCAAGAAGCCATATTTCTTATCTTTCCTAAATTGTTCATTAAAGGCTTTTACAGCCGCTTTTACTTTGCTCGGAGCATGTGCAAAATCCTTATAAAGAGTAGCTTTATCTGCTCTTTCTACTTTTTCAAGACGTTTAGAAGCTCCTTTAAAGCTCATAATTGCTTCATAAAAATCCTCATCCATTATACCCAGTTGTCGGCAGATGTTTCTTGCACCCTCCATATTCAATAGATTGTGTGCTCCAAAAACAGAAAGAGGGATATCACCCATTTCAGTTTTTAGTAAAACTTTACCATTGCTGATTTCATATTCTGGAGTTTTATAAGGTATTTTTCTGAAAAAATTCTCTGCATTTTCAACGACTTTTACTACTTCTGGATCTTCCTCATTGTACACTAAAACACCACCAGGAGTTATGCTTGCTACGAATTTTCTAAACTGTTCTATATAATCATCGAATGTTTTGAAAACATTGATATGATCCCATGCAATTCCACTTAATAGAGCAATATTAGGCTGATATAACAAGAATTTGGAACGAAGATCAATAGGAGAGGAAAGGTATTCGTCCCCTTCCAATACCATAAAGTCATTGTCTTGAGTTAATTTTACCATACAGTCAAAACCTTCCAATTGTGCTCCTACCATAAAATCTACCTCTTTCTGATGGAAATTTAGAACGTGAAGAATCATTGAAGTAATTGTCGTTTTTCCATGTGATCCGGCAATAACGACGCGGGTTTTATTTCTTGACTGCTCGTAAAGGAATTCAGGATATGAATATATTTTTAAACCCAATTCTTTTGCTTTTGCTAATTCAGGGTTATCCTGATGAGCATGCATTCCTAAAATGATGGCATCAATATCAGAAGTGATTTTTTCAGGAAACCAGCCCATCTCCTGGGGAAGAATTCCTTTATTTTCAAGTCTTGATTTTGAGGGTTCAAATATAGCATCATCTGAACCTGTCACCTGATATCCTTTATCTTTTAATGCAATAGCAAGATTATGCATGGCACTTCCGCCTATAGCAATGAAATGGGTCTTCAACTTTACTTATTGTTTTTTAACGTTGTTATTAATGATTTCCTGGAAAGCATTGGTAATGTTTATCCAATTGGTCTTAAAATTTGGCATAATAAGACTTGCATCTGTTCTGCTTCCTTCGTTAGGACCTTTTTTTATATTAATAGAAGTTGTCACAGCATCGTATAATTTTTTGTGATCTTCCTGTATTCTTCTAAAATTATTTTGAGAAAGAACGTTATCAAGTTTTTTTAAGTCCTCATTTGAAACCTTAAAATCCTGTTTGATCTTTTTTCCTTCACCCTCAAAAGAATAATGTGCTGTATTATCTTTAATAAGCAAGTTTTCATAGACAGGAGCATATCCTCCGCTTTTAGAATAGCTTATATCGAAATCCGAATATACTTTTTGACTGTTACATGAAACTAATACTATGATTGTGAATAAGATCCCTATTATCCTTTTCATATTTAATTTGCCTTTTTTTAATTATCTGAATCCTTTTGTTCCAATTTTTTAGCTTTTAATTCTTCATCATATTGGTGCAGTAAATTAAAATCCTCCGTTTGTTCAATAGCTGTCATGATTTTTAAAAGAATCTGGTGGGCATTTTCTTTATCATAATCGATATCAAGCGGTGCTTTAAATTCCATAGTTGGTTTTACACCTGTTACTTTTACACGTAGTCCTTTTTTATCAAATGCTCTTCTAAAGCCATTGATCTTAATAGGAATTACAATCGGACGCTGGTTTTTTACCAACTTGGCAGTACCTCTTCGTCCCTGAGCAAAAGCAGATGTAGTACCTTGAGGGAAAGTAGCTACCCAACCATTATCCAAAGCTTTCATTATATTATCAACCTCTGTAAGGTCTACCATTCTGTTTACATTTTTCCCCTCAGCTCTCCATGTTCTTTTTACAGTTACAGCTCCGGCTATTTTAAAAATCTTAGGAAGAATACCTTTATTCATGGTCTCTTCTGCTGCTACATAGTAAAAATCGATCTTCGGATTAAGCAGATAGATCGGATTTTTAATAGTGTTTAAATAACCATTGTTTACAGCACAAAATGCGTGATACATTGCTGCTACATCTGCAAAATAGGTCTGATGGTTGGATACAAATAACACATTAGAATCAGGAAGATCCACAAGGTGTTCAGTACCCGTTATCTTTAGTTTATTAAAACCATTGAATCTTCTATAAGATACAAATCCTAAAATAAAAATAATTAACCTTTTCAAAAAGTAAGGTGTTCCGAATGCATCGGTGAAAATATTTTTCTTCGCCATCTCTCAATTAAACACGGTAGTGCAAAGTTACATTTTTTTCAGTAACTGACTGAATTCACTTAATATCATTGCTGTAGCGCCCCAAATAATGTATCCATTAAAATTGATCACCGGAACTTCTTGTCCACCAGCGCTGTCCAAAGCCATAATTTCTGGTTGATCCGGAAGATTTAAAAAAGAAGTGATGGGAAATTCGATCGTTTCTACAGCTTCACTTTGCTGTAAAATGAAAACAGGGTTCTTTTTGGTATATGAGATGTAAGTGTAAACGTAAAAGTTGCTTGGTGGAATATAAATAGGTGATATCTCTCTTATAACTCTTACATAATGTTTATCAATTCCTATTTCTTCCGAGGTTTCACGAACTGCTGTTTCAGCAAAATCTCTATCCATTTCTTCTCGTTTTCCACCAGGCAAAGATATCTGCCCGCTGTGTCTGTCATGTTCGTTTACAGTTCTTTGAATTAATGGGAAATACCATTCATCATCTTTTAAATATAAAACAATATTTACTGCGGCAAATTTTGGATTCTTTTTTAAGATTTCATCGTGGTTGAAAATAGGACGTGAGGGTATGGAAAATACCCCATGAGCATGCTCTCCAGGTAGCTCTACATTTTTAATTTTTCTTAATAAATCTTTTCCAAAACTTTCCATAGCTCAAATTTAGCAATATATCTTGAAGAAAAGAATAGCCATTAACATTAATTAACCATTGTTTTAAGCTTATTTTAGCATATAGGTTTATGATTTGCTTATGCTGTGGCTATCATAAATTTTATTTAACCGACACAGTTGGAACATGTTTTACTTCGAAGTTGACAGAGTTGGCAATAAAACAAAATTCATGTGCCTTTTCGTGAAGTTGTTTTGCTTTTTCTATCATTGATTCCGCCGTAATAATCACTGCAGGATTTAATATAACTTCTTTAAAACGACCACTGCCGTTCGCTGTTTCCTCCATAATTCCGGTTGCATTATCCATATAATCTGTTACAATGATTCCTGCCTCAGAACAAAAATGCAGATACCAGAGCATATGACACGAAGATATAGACGATAAAAGCATATCCTCAGGGTTATGCTTGGTCTTATCTCCCCGAAATGCAGGGTCAGAAGATCCTTCGATGATTGTTTTGTTGGCTATTGAAATAGTATGACTTCTTTCATAGCTACGATAATTGCTCGTGCCTGTTCCTTTGTTTCCTGTCCATTGGATGGTGGCTGTGTAGTGATGCTCTTTCATAGACTATTTTTTAGTGGTTTTGCTAATTTAAAAATAAAAAAGCCCCTAGAAAACTAGAGGCTATAATTTCGTATTAATTAGAATATCCTGATACTTCTTCTTTTTTAGAATTGTAAATTTTGTATTCTAAGTACTTAAAAGAATCCCTTGGGACGATGGTTACCCATTTTTTATATTTTACAAACCATTTCATCTGGATGCTTTTAATACCTTTAGTAAGGTAAGCTTCTACGAATGGGTGTACATGCAGATAAAGTTTCCCTTTATCCTTTTGCATAATATTTCTGATGGTTTCTTCCATCCTTTCCACAATAACAATAGGAGCTATTATTTCTCCGTCTTTATTAGGGTTTTCTTCTTTGGTTTCGATTTGTTTTTCCGGACGATTTCTCTGTCTGGTAATCTGTATCAATCCAAATTTACTTGGAGGTAAGATTTTGTGGCGAGCTTTGTCGCGCTTCATTTCTTCTTTCAGATGTTCATACAAATCTCTTCTGTGATCGGCGTTTGGCATGTCGATGAAATCGATTACGATAATTCCGCCCATATCACGAAGACGTAATTGTCTTGCAATTTCTGTTGCTGCCATTTTATTCACGTTGAGAGCGTGTTCTTTATTGGCTGCATTTCCGGTAGTAATATTATTTCCGGAATTCACGTCGACTACGTGTAAAGCTTCCGTATGTTCAATAACAAGGTAAGCTCCCTTAGAACTTGGAATGTTGACGTGTTTTCCAAAGCTTTGTTTAAGCTGTTTTTCAACATTGTAATATTCCAGAAGAGGAATGTGAGAATCGTAAAACTGGACAATATTTTTTCTTTCAGGAGCAATTACCTCTACATAGTTTTTCATTTCCTCTACCATCTGTTCATCGTCACAAATGATGCTTACGAAATCCTGATTGAAATTGTCCCTTAAAATAGATGAAGCTTTATCTTCTTCGCTTAAGACCTTAGATGGAACTTTATTTTTTTGAATATTTTTAAAAGTGCCTTCCCATTTCTGAATCAGCTGATTCATATCGTTGTGAAGGTCTGCAACTTTCTTTCCTTCTGCAACGGTTCTTATAATAACACCAAATCCTTCAGGTTTGATACTTTCAATAAGAGTCCGCAATCTTTCCTTTTCCTCAAAACTTCTGATTTTTTTAGAAATGGAAACTTTATTGTCAAAAGGTATTAAAACCAAAAAACGCCCTGTTAGGGAAATCTGGGTAGAAATTCTGGGCCCTTTAGTAGAGATAGGTTCTTTGGTAATTTGTAGCAGAACAATGTCATCTTTAGCAATGACTTTCTCTACCGTTCCGTTTTTGTCTATTTCGGGCTGTATCTCGAAATTTTTTAAGCTTGAAGTGCTTTGCTTTTTAGAAATAGTATCTTTTAAAAACTTTTTATACGTAAGATATTGTGGACCTAAATCCTGATAATGCAAAAAAGCATCTTTATCATAACCGATATTTACGAATGCGGCATTAAGATTAGGTGCCAGTTTTTTTACTTTTCCTATAAATAAGTCTCCAACTATAAAATCACTTTTGTCCTCTTCCTCATGAAGTTCACATAGTCTTCCGTCTTCCAGTAATGCAATCTTTGTAAGTTCATCCTCATGCGAAACTATTAGTTCTTTCTTCATTTTGTTATAAGATAAAATTGTTAAGATTATAGGGAATAGGCATGGTGTTTTGTAAATAAATTCATTTTTAAATTTAAGAATTAGTATTTAAAGTTATGCTATTTATTTCAATAAATAAAACCAATCCTGATTCCTTGGGAATCCTATAGTTACAAATAAAAATATAGTCGGTGTAAATTAAAAAATTAAAAACACCAACTATATTAATATATTATGAATCTCGAAAAAAGAGATTATTTTTTCTTATGTCTGTTCGCTCTTCTTCTTTTCTTTCTTTTGTGAGTTGCAACCTTGTGTCTTTTTCTTTTCTTTCCGCTTGGCATAATTTTAAATTTTTTAGTAACTAGTTAATATTCAGTTAATTTTTATTTTACTGCAACTTTAGTCTTTACTTTCTCAACAAAAGATTTTGATGGTTTGAAAGCAGGAATATTATGAGCAGGGATCTCAATTGCAGTGTTCTTAGAAATGTTTCGTCCTGTTTTAGCAGCCCTTGTTTTAATTATAAAAGAACCAAAACCTCTTAGATAAACGTTATCTCCATTATACATAGAAGTCCTGATCTCCTGCATAAAAGCTTCTACAACTTTCTGTGTTTCATTCTTTTCTGTTCCCAACTTATTTGAGATGGTGTTTACCAATTCTGCCTTTGTCATTTCCTTTTTTAATTTTAAATTTTAGGTGTGCAAATTTAGTTAAAAAAATTGAATACTAGCAAATTAGTGGCAAAAAAATTTCGATAAACGGTTGAGGTTTTTGTATTTACTCTATATGAATATTACGTTAAGATGTTTTTACATGCTGGAATTATAATATCCGTTTTCTACACAAAATCGGATCAGATGCAGTTTGGTTTTTAATCCAAGCTTCTCTGTTAGCCTGTTAATATAGGTGTCAATGGTTCTCGTACTTAGATTAAGTTTCTCACCAATTTCCTTATTACTAAAGCCTTCGTAGCAGAATTTCATCAATTGTATCTCGGTAGGAGAAAGCTCTTCCTGGCTCTTTTTCTGTCTGTCCATGTATTCCATTACAGCAAGAGGTTGCTGTTCCCATTCTTTGGAATACGCTTCGTAATTGAACGTATTTGAAGTAACCTGTCCTTTAATGATATCCCTTATTACGTTACTTTTTTTCTCGCAATAATAAAGGTTTGGGATTTTAGAAAGTATTTCAGCCATATCTTCCTGATAGGTCCCGGAATAGGTAATGATAGGCGTTTCAGTATTACTTTTTCTGATGTATTTTATAGCTTCAATTCCACTCAATATGGGCATGAAAAGCTCAATAATAAAGACATCTTCTTGTCTTCTGTAGATTCTGTTTACAAGTTCGTGCCCGTTATTACAATCATTAAGAAGCATGTAAAACGGATTTTCCAAAAGTGTTTTGACAAGTATTTTTTTAAAATAAAAATCACTGTCAGCTATTGAAAATCTCACGGTATTAGATAAAATTTTATTCACTTTAATATTTAATATCGATTTGGCCTATGATAATTAAATTTAGAGGCCTAAATTAAGAAAAACTTATGAAAGTTAAAATTAATCTTAATTTAAATGAGAAATTGGTGGGTATATCACGGAAAAGTTAGATATTGTGCAGGAATTTTTTTTTTTATACTTTCACAGACCCAAAACAAATCACAATTTATGTCTTCAAATAGAGAGAAAAAATTAAATAAGTCGGACGTCAGAGTAGGCATTTGGAAATTTGCTCTATCTTTTGTTGTCCTAGCCGCTGTTTCATTCACCAGCGTATTTTTCTTTTTTAAGAGTTACGATGAACAAACAGAGGGCGTGAGTCGAGATGCCGAAGCCTACAACGAATTATTGGGTCGTAGTGATATACTCAGAGTTCAGGTGGATACGATCTACAGTAGAATGGGTATGCTTAACAGAGCCGAAAATGATATTCTTCTAAGAAGAAATATTATTGATAACATAAATGATGTTAAAAACATCATGAAAAAAGATAGCATTGACAACTTTAAACAGTATGCTATTCTAATGAAGCAAATAGGTAGTATGCTTGCTTTGAAAAACCACATTGTAGATGTTTCCAATCATAAAAGGATTGCCATAAGAGACCTGAACAGCTGTACAGGTAAGGTAGGGCATGTGGAAAATATACTGAAAGAAGATCCTACCAGAAAGTTCACTGGAAGTAGAAGAAAAAGATAATAGTTATGCAAGGACAGATTACATTATCCAAAAAAGAAAAGCAGTATCAATTTTTCTATTTGATTTTAATGCTTTTAGCGGCACTTATATTTCTTGGAATCATCTTTTTGAAGAGGTTTAAATCACCTTTTTCGGAAGACGATATTATTTCAATTCAAAAGCTTGAACAAAAAGCAAAGTTTGATCAACAGCAAAAGGTTACCTTAAAATTACTGGATAGTACATTCGTTAAAATAACCCGACTTAAGGATGAAACCACTGAACCATTTGTTGAAAACGATATCCAGACGGGAATTCTGGATATTGATAACGTTTTTGGCAATGATTTTATTGATATCAGGAAAGAATCCTATTCCCAGATTTCTCTGTTTTACAAAATGTACTTTGATGACAAAAAGATTATTTCCACTACATCTGAGGATATTAAACTCTTTGAAAAAAAATATCAGGAATGCATGATCGGTCTTAAAGACAAAAAAGATCGGGTATTTCAACGGGAAAATGCATTAAAAGCAAGAAGCCAGTAAATCAAAAATTATTATTCACAAATCACATCACAATTATAACTATGAATTATTTTGAAAAGAACAAAAAGAACATTATTATCGGTGTTGTCGCGACATTGCTAATTGCGGCTCTTGTTGCATTATGGCTGCAGAAGAAAATCATTCATTCTGCAGATGATATTGTAGGAAGTGTTTATCCATCTACTTTAAGCGTAGGAGACACACTGGTATTTGAGGATACGACACAATTTGCCAAAAGTAAAAAATGGAACTTTGGAGATGGTCAAACTTCAGAAAAAAGCAGTGGTTTCCATTTTTACAGCAAACCGGGATATTATCCGGTAACGCTTATTATTGATAATAAATACTCCAAATCCTTTCCCGTATTAGTTTCTGCGAGAGCAATTCAGAAAGCAAAAGATACGGCGATGGTTAAAACAACAATAGAAGCTCCATCTCAGGCAATGCAGCATGAGAATGTGCAGTTTAGAGCAATTTCAGATGCAAAGGAGTTTAGCTGGAAATTTGGTGAGACTCAAAATACTGATTCCAGAGATAAACTGGCAATTTATTCTTATAAACAACCGGGTGATTATATCGTTACATTGTACACTAATCAAAGTCTGGAACCTGTTATTCACCATATCAAAATTCTTCCTTATTACGATGAGTTAGAAGATGGAGAAGTAAGTGTAGAAGATGCTTATGCCAAGATCGATGATGACTTTAAAAGACATTTGCAGCAAATTGCAAATGGAAGCAACTTCAATTCACACTATAATTATTTACTTCAAAAATATCTTTGTAATAACGAAAATACAGTAGTGAAAGTAAATGATAGTAAAGCGAACAACTTCTACATGTACTGTGCGGGACTTCAGTTTGACAAGAATACCATTATTCAAACTGTAAAAGTTAATTTTGATGATACACAGAACTGCGTAACCAAAGTTGATATCAACCAAAGTAAATAATTATAACCCTTTATTGGGAACACCAAATCATAAAAGAAAATTAGGATGAGAAATAAATTTCCTCTAGCAGCATATTATATTGGAGTTTCAGTTTTACTTATAAGTTGTCAAGTAAAATTACCATCAAAAAAAACTCCTGAACCGGCACAATACGGGCAAATTGATAATGCCTCAGTAATTAATGGCTATCCGAAAAAGTCAGCTCCTTGGATTGCCATTTCAGATCGATCCAGAAATACGGCGTATCTTGATAAGAATGATGAAAAATCATATAAAGAAGTTAAATTTTTAGAGCCTCTAATGGTTCTAAAACATAGAGATGGAATGGTAAAAGTAGCGGAATATGTTCCTGATGCTTTAATGAAAAAAATCTCATCAAAATCTATTAAAACCTACGGTTGGATTCCCGAATCCGAACTTCTGCTTTGGAACAGCTCACTAAAAGATGAGAAAACGGGTTATCCGGTAAGGGTGGCAGTAGTTCCTAGTAATAGTGATGTAATCAGAAGTGCTGAAAGATACTATAAAAATGATTCCATTATGGTTTTCAATTCTCCTAGTTTAATTGAAAATGCTAATGTGAAAATTCCTAATGGGCAGATCGTATATGTCTATAAACAAGCAGAGAATAATAAGAGATTTTTGGTCGGAAAAAGGCCAAATATTGATATTGACAGTATCAGCACAAGTTTATACGGCTGGGTAAGTTCAAACGTGATTTCAGCGTGGGGTGAGCGTTCTGCGGTAAAAATGAAAAATACAACAGAAGTTAAAGAGACTGCTTTAGGATTACACGAAGGCGCTCCTGGTGGGAGTGATGGAATAAACAGAACAGCAGTTCTTTTAACAGATGTTAATAAAAGAACACCGCTTGAAAATATTTACCCTGTTAAACTTGCATTAAAAGATACTCCGACTCCAGATTCGAAGACTAAATATTTCACTAATATTTTAGATTACAGTAAAAATTATGTTTTCAATGTACTTGGTGAGCCTATCTATTTTGATCGTTACCGAGAGATTACCGAGAGAAATAAAAGAATAAATATTGTATTTGTATTAGATATCAGCGGACCAAATACTCCGTATGCACCTATTGTGAAGTCTTTATTACAGGATTTACAGCTGAGATTTGAAAAACCTTCTTATTTCAATGCAGTAAAATATGGTGTTGTTCTATATAAAAACAATACATGTGGTGATAATGTAGCTGTATCTAATCTAAGTCAGGATTACAGTAAAATAACAACATTCATAGATCAAAAGTCTAATGAAATGAATTGTCCGACTAATAGTGGATATCAACCAGTTAGTGAAGGTTTAATAGCGGCGGGAGATCTTCTTTCTTCAGTTCCTGATGAGACCAACCTTGTAATTACAGTTGGTACATCTGCTAATCAGAGTGGAAATATGTTTGGTGTGATTAACTCTCTTACGCAAGCGCAGGCAAGGTTGATTATGTTCCAGACAAGTGCCAGATCTTCTGATACCTATAATGATTTTGTATTGCTCGGAGAAAATATTGTTGCGAATACTGCAAAAAATATTGCTGAACTTAAAAAACAAAAGATCATTAACCAGAGTGATGTTTTAACCAAAAATAACTTTAGTCTTATTGAAGGAGACGAAGGTTTCTTCTCTCTGGATTATCCAAAGCAAAGTATGTCACAAGGATTTGTAATTTTCCCTAAAAAGGGTGATATTGCAGCTCCTGGATATTTGAAAAAATCTGTTGACAGTTTAATTTCTCAGGTAACGCTTGACAATTCAACAATCGACCACTCTCTGAATGAATACTTCCATTCTTCAGTAGGAGCTGGAAAAACAGATGTAGATGCAAAATATAAATACTTATACACGGGACTTACGAATCCTGTTCCTGCAGGAATTGCTGCACAGTTGATCAATTATGGAAGTCCGTTCTTAGTGAAAGGTTATATTCCCAAAGAGTTAAAAGATTATCAGCCTGGCCTTGAAAAAGGTATTTTGATTTCTGAAACGGAATATGATAATCTTAAGTCTTTTTATAAAGAAGTTTATGAGAAAACAGGTGCTGAAAGATTAGATTTTAATCAGTCTAAAGCAGTTAAAGAATATGTTCGACTTCTCAAAAAGTATAATCCAACGACGAGATTTTTAGATAAAGGTGATCTGTATGAGCAGCCAATGTCTTATGCTGTGGGATTGACTACAGGTTTTGATAACTCAGATGAAGAGTTAATGTCTAAATACAAACTTAAAGGATGGAAAAAGTCTAAGATTGTTTTAAATGAGACGGTAAGAAAATATTTTCTGAATTATAAAAATTTGTCAGAAAGATTACTAACGCATAGAAATAATCCGGCGGTTAAGATTCAGCAAAATGGACAAACATTCTATTGGCTGAACGAATATTTCATGCCGACGATGCTTCCTGTGGAAGAACCGGAATATACTAAACATTAATCACTCACGATAGGTAAAAGGGCGGAAATTTATTTCCGCCCTTTTTTATGTTTAATTTAAAGGAAATTAGAGGCTTATATTTCGTAATTTGACTTAAAATGTTTCCTGGTATTAAAAATTTTTAAGTTGCTTTAAACTATTCATATGAGGCATATTTGAATATTTTGACAGGTCTTTTATCATATAATTAAAACATTGAATCGTAGAACTACTACAAAAAATAAAAATTGCATTTAAAAGCTTTTAAGAAAGGAATAAGGATGTTATCTTTGTTTCACAATCACTGAGTCACAAAATACTATTAACGATAAAAAATTTACAATAATGGCAGCAAATTCAAGAGGAATTTTAAAATTCAACGGAGGCGAAGGTCAAAAGTTATTAAAACTTAACTACAGTGTTTCCAGATCTACAGATGTATCAGGAAGAGTAGCATCCGATCCCTCAAACGCACTTATCAAAATTACAGTAGAAGCTACGGATAAATCTGATATCCTTGAAAGCTTGCTAAATGGGAAATATAAACCAACAACAGGAGAAGTTACATTTAATAAGTCTCACGAAGAAGGCACTCTGATTACTTTAAAGTGGGAGAATGGATATGTAATCCAACATGAAGTAGATTTTGATGCAGTAGACGAAAACAGCATGTTGATCAGCTTTGTAGTAAGTGCAGAGAAGATCGATTATGGTTTGGCTGCTTTCGAAGGTTTATGGCCAATGAGCTAATTAAAAGCGACACATTTAATCCACATTCATAAGAAAAAGACTGTCCATCAAAAGACAGTCTTTTTTGCCTGAGATGATGCATAGTCATGTTCACTATAGTCATAGTAATAGATATAATATAGATATAATATTTTTATAAAGTAATACTTTAAACAGATTAAATATTTTTTTTTACCTTTAAACTTCACCACAATCACAAAGTTATGTCAACCACACTTGAAAAAATGCACGGTTCATCTTTTAATATTTCACAGAATACAGATGACGTTCTGATGGATTTTCATATAAGTGACGGATATCCGATGCAGTTGCTGCTGGTGAAATTTAAGAGAGATTCTCTTCTAAGAAAGACTATCTTTTTACACTGAAATTATTTACACTAAACAACATATATTAATAAGAAAACTATCAATGGGAGTACTAGTAACCAACGAAACAGTAAAACAGCTTTTTCATATTGCACAATCGATAGCAAGAGAAAATTACAATGCCACTTATGGTGGTCCGCATCTTTTGCAAGCTTTAATGCATAAAGACATCGGACTCAATGAATTCTTGAAAAACATTGATAAAGATCCGGGTTATTTTTATGAATGGGCGGATGTACGTCTTGAAGATTATCCTAAGACAACTCATCTTCCTGACGAAGTGAGACAGGATGAGCATGTGGATCTAATTACAGAGGAAGCAGATGATATAAGGCTGAAACTAGGTTTAGATGAAATTACCCCCATCTGTATACTTACAGCTATCGTGAAACCTCAGGTTGCATTTTCATTACAACAGTTGAAATCTTTGCCATTAAGAGAGCATGAGATATTCAATTTATATAGAAAAGATTCGCCTTTCAGTACATCTGAAAATGGTGAGATTTCTTCACTTTTTTCTAATACATCAGATTTTACAGATTCCTCTTTTCCGTCCATCAAAAATTATTGTGTGGATCGGACAGCACAAGCAAGAAAAGGAACCCTGGAAAATATCATTGGCAGGGATAAAGAATTAAGAATGCTTGTTGAAATTCTTTGCCGTAGAAGTAAACCGAATGTTATTATAATTGGTGAACCGGGAGTTGGTAAAACAGCCTTGGTAGAAGGTTTTGCTACTGAAATTACAAAAGGGAATGTTCCTGAAATGCTTAAAAACGGAACTCTTTTGGAGTTGGATACCGGAGCTTTGCTTGCGGGAACTTCATATAAAGGCGAAATTGAAGACCGCCTGAAAAAAGTAATCAACGAATGTAAAAAGATAGAAAAAGCTATTTTGTTCATTGATGAAATTCATACCCTTTTAGATCCTAAAGGGAGTATTGGAAATGTTGCCAATCTTCTGAAACCTGAATTGGCAAGAGGCGAGATTACTGTTATCGGTGCCACAACGCAGGAAGAGTATAGAAAAATTATCGAACCGGAACAAGCCTTCAACAGACGTTTTGAAGTGCTTACCGTAAATGAACCTGATGAGAAGACGTGTGTAAAAATGATCGATGTTCTTTTAGATGGATATAAAAAGCATCATAATATTGAAGTTGAAAAAACAGCTATACCTGAATGTGTTCGATTGGCGAAACGATATGCAAAAGGAAAAAAATTACCCGATGCAGCAATTGACTTGTTAGACAGAACAATGGCTGCTATAAAAATGCTTGATGAGCTTTCTGAAAAAGAACTGGAAAGCTGGAAAACAATCTATGAAACAATTTTAAAAGAAGAATATCTGGATAGTAAAGATCAGGCTGACGAGCTGATCTGGAACTATAATTTATTAAGAGATAAGATCAGTCCTATTTTGTGGGGTTCTTTGAGCGAGCAACCTGCTATTGATAATTCAATGCCGGTTGATCAGATCAAAAAGATCATTGATGATACATTTACAGAGCTGCTTGAACATGCTTCAAAGAAAAGAGAGAGAGTAAGTAAGCTTGAGTTGGCAGCAGTGATGGCAGCAAAAACTAATATTCCGATCGGTAAGATCCAGGCTCAGGAAAAAGAAAAACTTCTGAATATGGAATCGCTTTTACTGAATAGAGTGGTAGGTCAGGACCATGCCTTAAAAATACTTTCCGATGCTATTGTTGAGAACCGAAGCGGACTTAACAAACCAGGTCAGCCAATAGGATCTTTCTTTTTACTGGGACCTACAGGAACAGGAAAAACAGAATTGGCAAAATCGATGGCTGAACTTCTTTTTAATGATGAAAAAGCCATGGTTCGTTTTGATATGTCAGAATTTAAAGAAGAACATTCAGCAGCATTATTATATGGAGCTCCTCCAGGATATGTAGGATATGAAGAAGGAGGAATGCTTGTCAATAAGATCAGACAGCAACCTTATACTGTAGTTCTGTTTGATGAGATCGAGAAAGCACATCATTCTGTTTTTGATGTATTTCTTCAGATTATGGATGAAGGAAAAGTACATGATAAACTTGGAAAAGAAGGAGATTTCAGTAATGCTATAATACTATTTACCTCCAATATTGGAAGTGAAGAAATTGTAAAACAATTTGAAGAAGGAAAGGTTCCCGGATCTTCAGCATTAATGCAGATTATGTCTAATTCAGGGAGATTCAGACCAGAATTTTTAGCAAGGATTACAGAAATTATTCCTTTTGCACCTATTACGGAATCTATTGCCGAACGAATTTTCAATATCCAGTTAAAGTCACTTCATTCTTCATTAACGAGATTGGGAATGACACTTAAAATCAGTGATGAGGCTGTTAAAAACCTTGCCCTTGGAGGATTTAGCAGTAAATATGGTGCAAGACAGATCTCAGGAGTTATTCGTGCCCAATTGGCAAGACCTATTTCAAAAATGATTGTTCGTGAAGAGGTAAAAACAGGGCAGACGATTCATGTAGACTGGAACAGTGAAGAAGACAAATTAACGTGGAACGTAGTATAAGTCTGTAAAAAATAAGGTAAAATTAAAAATGTTTTATTTTTAGTTTTACCTTAAAATATATTTAATTATTAAATATTACAATGAAAATTAATTTCAAACATATTGTAACGGGATTATTATTGGTGGTCTCCACTCATTTTGTTAATGGGCAATTTCTTTCTGCTTCTGATACTTCCGAAAACAGTGTGAAAAGATATAAAAATATCATTAACTCAAACAAAGAGATCGTTGATTTTATAGAGTATTCACTTTCTCAAAAAGGTCTGCCTAAGCATTTAAGAAATCTGGCGTTGATCGAATCAGGGTTTGATAGAAGACAGGTTTCAGGAGCTGGAGCAGTAGGGGTCTGGCAGTTTATGACCGCTCACGCCAATCAGTATGGTCTTTCTGAGCAAAGCCGTACAGATTTATATAGAAGTACAAAAACAGCAGTTGTTTCATTAGCTAAGCTATATAGAAAATACAACAATTGGGTTACAGTAGTAGCTGCTTACAATTGTGGTGAAGGAAATATTTCTAAAGCAATGGCTGCTGCGGGATCTCCACAATATCATATTTTCAGCAAATATCTACCTGGGGAAACGATCAATCATGTTAAGAAATATTTAAATGCTTGCTATGCAACAGGTGAATTACAAAATGTATTGAATGATTACAATAACTCCAGGATGAATATGGTCTTCCAGAATGGGACTGGACAAAATTCGGGAACTGTTTCACTTGCAGAAACGGATATTAATGCTGGATTCGATCTGAGTATTGTGGCTGATGAGCTTGATGTAGATGTTGATAAAATCCTGGCATGGAACCCTGGTATAATGGAGGAACTTCAGCAAAGTGGCGAAAGTATATTCTACCTGCCAATTGATTTAATGCCTGATTTTTTACTAAAGAAAAATAAGATACTTAGCCGCTCTATTAAAGGAGGGAATAAAACAGCTACCCAATGAAAATGCTAAACGATAAAGTTTAATCCAAATGAAGTTAATATGAAATTAGAATCACCAAATATACCACAAACCCCTTCTTTTCGTCCTTCACAAAATGCAGATGGAGTCTCTGATAGTCACCACACAGGCATCAATCGTCTTGTAAAATTATCCCTTGTTATTGAAGGTAATGTAATTAGCTATTATAAGCACTTTAAGCTAAAGCAGAGTGCTCAGCGTCACCATGAGTTTACACTTACTTTAGCTCATGATACATTAGGAAACCGGCAAACACATACGTTGGAGGAAGCTAATAAATTTTTAGGGAAAAGACTTACTGCTGTTATTTCTTATAAAGACATAGAAAACAGCCCCGAAAGAACTTTCGTAGGGATCATTACCGGAGTAGGGTTCAGTCAGGAAAAAATGAGTTTAGGGAATATTGTTTTAACTGGTTATAGCCCTACGATTCTCTTGGATGGTGCACCTCATGTCCAAAGCTTTGGCGGCGATCAACCTGTTAATATGGGAATTATCGCTGAAGAGGTCATCAAGCAGGGCATCGATAAAAGCCGTTTTGATATTAGAGTAGATACCAATGATTATTCGCAGATTATTTACAGTAGTCAGTATGATGAAACCCATTATAACTATCTGGCGAGAATGGCTGAAGCTTATGGTGAACAGTTTTACTATGATGGCGAAGTGCTCCACTTTGGAAAGCTTCCGGCACAAAACAAACCTATTAAACTTACCTATGGTAGCAATGCAAATGATATTAAAGTAGAGCTGAAGGCAGTTCATACCAAACCTCAGTTTTATGGATATAATAGCAGCAAAAATGAAAAACTTACTTCAGCTGCAACGCCTATCCAACATGTAGGTGATCTGGCAAAAACGGCTTATGCTCATAATGACAAGATCTTTAAAACTCCAGCATTACAGGTTGCTCCTGTAAAAGCTTCAACGCACCTTGATGTAGAATACTCCCAAAAGAGTTATTCTGGAAGTGAGGCTGTAAGTGTTTTTTCACTTTCTGGAAATACAACCGTACCATTTTTACATCCCGGATGTGTTGTAGATGTACAAATGCGTAAGCCCGACACGAATGAAAGT
The DNA here is from genome assembly GCF_018613715.1 of Chryseobacterium sp. ISL-6. GTDB lineage: Bacteria > Bacteroidota > Bacteroidia > Flavobacteriales > Weeksellaceae > Chryseobacterium > Chryseobacterium paludis. Next base: position 604,570 of record NZ_JAGGPT010000005.1, read on the forward strand.
GATTATTTCACAAGAATTATGATTACTGAAACAACCCATGAAATAGATACAATAGGCCATTATCAGGGGAGTTTTGATGGAATTGCCTCAGATACCGGATTTTTACCAAAACCGGATTTTAAAATACCTAAAGCAGAGCCACAGATCGCTACCGTAATCTCAAATACCGATCCTGAAGGTCAAGGTCGTGTACAGGTGAGGTTCGACTGGCAGACTAATGATATCACTCATTTTATCCGTGTTATGACTCCTGATGCTGGAGGAACGGATCAGATCACTCAAAACAGAGGTTATGTAGCCATACCTGAGGTAGGAGATCAGGTGATGATCAACTTTGTACACAGTCATCCGGATAGACCGTTTGTGATGGGCGGGATGTTCCATGGAGGTATTGGTTTAGGTGGTGGTGTAGATAACCGTGTAAAATCTATTCAGACCAGAAGCGGACATCGCATAATTTTCACTGAAGATGAAAGCATCATCATTACGGATAAATCAGGAAACAAGATTCATTTAGATACGACGGGAAGTAATATTACTATTACAGCGCCAGAAACAATGACGTTTAACTGTAAGAATATGAATATTAACGTAGGAGAAAATATGAATACCAATGTTGGAATGAATAAAACAGATACTGTCGTGCTTAACAACACAGAAAGTGTAGGTTCCATGAAATACGTTACTACCGGCGCAGATTTTACAACGAATGTTGTTGGAAAAATGAGCCATTATGTAAAAGGTGATATGGAGGTTTATGGTGAAAAAGAACATAAATTGACAAGCCTAAAAGGAGTTGAAGTTAATAGTGAAGGAAAAGTTGAACATCACGCTGAAAAAGAAGTTCAAAATAATAGTGGTGAGAAATCTAAAAATCACTAACGATGAGTATCGAATATTTTGTAGAGGGTAAAACCACTACGAGAACAGGTGGAAACTATCTGACCTATGCTAAAGAAGGCATAGATCATAATAGTTCTGTATCAGTTGAACAAAAGGGAAATGAAGCAGGAGTGAGCTATAATAAAGCTCAGAAAGTGAATCCTAATGATAAACCTATTAACACAATAGATATTAGTCTGAATCTTTTTTTTGATGGGACACAGAATAATAAAACAAATACCAGTCTTGGGGGAGATTTTAAAGAAGCTAGTAGTGATAAAGATGATAGCTATAATAATGAATTTACTAATGTAGCAAAAGGTTATGATGCCATTGATCCCAGTGCAGATAATCAGGTGTCATGGTATATTGAGGGAATAGGAACTGAGGACAAAGAAAGTGATAGTATACTGAAAGGTGTAGCACAGGGGACTGGAGATACTGGAGTGGTAGCAAAAGTAACCAAAGGCTGTTTAAAAGGAGCACAGGCTATCGTTGATAAATTAAAAGGCAACATAAAACCAATCAATATTCTTACTGTTAATGTATTTGGCTTTAGTAGAGGAGCTGCTGCTGCAAGGCATTTTGTACATATTGCCAATTCAAATGCTGCGGTAATATATACTAACTCTAGAAAAGTTATACAGGTTTCTCCTCCCGAATATATCAAAGACGGATATTTGATAATCAAAGATAAAGATGGTTCGAAAGATAAATTTATCAGCCAGCATGGTTATTTTGGAGCTTGTCTTCTAGCACAAGGGTTGGAAGTGAAAGAAATAAGATTCAGATTTGCTGGTTTGTATGATACTGTAGCATCTTTTGGATTGAATCATAGAGGAGGTTTTGGTATTGGTAATGACACGGAGCAGTTAGGATTGGATGCAATTGGTAGCGGTAAAGTGCAATTTGCCTTACAACTTGCTTCTGATGATGAATATAGAGATAATTTTGACCTTACGAATATCAATAGTACAGGGCTGTATGGCTTAGAATTTACTCTTCCAGGTGTTCATTCGGATATTGGTGGATCTTATGGTATTGGAGAAGAAATTTCTGTACTATATTGTGATCCTTATGACCCTTATGATAATGTAAATACCCATAAAGAATGTGAGACATTTAAAAAAATATTAATAGAAGAAGGCTGGTATAACGAAGAACAATTAAAGATTAAATATTTCTACCAAAGTGATGTCAATTATGACAGATGGTGGAACAAGGGTGCACAATATTATGGTCTTGTTGGAACGAGAAACCTTTCCAATAAGTATGATAAAATTCCTTTAAACCAAATGTTTCATTATTCCAAAAATAATGAAGTAAAGTATATGGAAAATAGAATAACCGAAGATCATGCAATTACGGATGATTTTCTTAAGGCTATCTATTCACAATTATCACAATATATGAATGCTTGTAATGATGTTAGGAATAAATATGTTAATAATTATCAGGCTGGAAATAAACCGTCTGTATCTCAATATATAAAAGATATTAAAGCACTTTCTTATTTGAGGCATATCGATAGTGAAAATCTTAGTAAACTAAGAAATAAATATCTACATTGGTCTGCGAAAACTAATCAGATTGGTCTTGATACAAGACCTAATGATGATGCTCCAAAAAGGACAGGAGCATTAGAGGCCAAATTCCGAAAAAGATTTATACAAGATGGATAAAACATTATTAAGATTTTTGTTTTTTTTTACGCTCCTTACTCAAAATATTAGCTGTCAGAAAATGGAAGAAAAGAAGTTGCCAGAATTTCAGGTGGAAATAAGTCACCCTAAAAATGATATGGATGTAAGTCCGGTTGAAGATAAAATAATAACTTTAGAAGGAGTTCCTGCCAGTTTACCTTATGGAAGTACATCTGGGGAATGGGGGACATCTGGAAAAGGTTGGACTGAACAGCACGGAACGCCTATTGGTGCAGATATAACTTATTTCTCGAGATATGAAGATACATTTTACCATTTAAAGGCTGATTTTTCTATTGAAAAAATAAAAGATTATATGCAGCGTGCTTACTCTCAAAGAGAAGCTTTTCTTTATTCTAACCCACTTCAGGAGTATAAAAACTTGGGAAGAGATGAAAAATTTAGCGGTGCAGAGAATCCTTACAATAGTTTTTCAACTTTAGTTTTTGGCTTTGCACCAAAAGGGATGGTGGTAGTGTGGTTAAGATTTAGGGCTGTTCAAATAGAATTGGGTAGATTTCAGGCCGAAAAAGTAAAAGATGATAAAGAACTCGAAAAGAAATTTTTCTCCAAATTATCTGTAACGCGTGAAGAAATGAAAAAGAAAAGGTTTTTAGAGATTAGCTCAAAAGAATGGGATGATTATCGAATAAAGTATTCTTGGAAGCCAGTCATTACCTCTGAAAATAAAAATTTAAGATTGTTCGAAATGAATCTGAGCTATTTTAATGCAGAGGAAGAAGTGATATTGCGTCCCATGGTTGATAATATTCCGATAAAAGAAAGAGCCATTCCAAAAGAATTAAATTTCACATGGGAAACCGGAAAAGATCAACAATATATTGGGAGGGCATTCTTTAACTGGGAAAAAGCGAATGAAGCATTTAAAAAATCTGGAAACAAAGGAAATTTAGAATTTAAGATAGCCCCTGACAATAGTGGATTTCAAGTATATCTTAATGGAGAGTCTTTTCCAGTAGATAGCGTAAGGATCTTCAAAACCGAAAGAGAATTTCATGAATCCTATAAGTAGTTTTAATTGAGGGTTTTTATATTATATCTAATGCTTTTCTTTCATATACTCAGCTGTCAAAAGATGAAAGAAAAAGAAGTACCCGAATTTCATGTAGAAATATGTGCGCCGGCTAATCAATACCGTATAGAGTTTGTTGATGATAAGATTACTACTCTTGAAGGAATTCCCGCAAATTTACCATATGGCGGCACATCGGGAGAATGGGGCACATCTGGAAAAGGCTGGACAGAGCAACACGGAACTCCTATAGGGGCAGATATTACTTACTATGCAGGATATGAAGATACTTTTTACCGTCTGAAAGTAGATTTTCCCGAAGATAAAGTAAAAGATTATATGGAAAGAGCCTATGCTCAAAGTGAGGCTTCTTTGTATACAAAAGAACTTGAGGAGTATAAAAATTTAGGGAGAAATGAAAGTTTCGGAAGTGCAGAAAACCCCTACAACAGTTTTTCAACTTTAGTTTTTGGATTTGCACCAAAAGGAATGGTTGTAGTTTGGCTTCGTTTTCGAGCGGTACAAATAGAATTGGGTAGATTTCAGGCGGAAGTGATAAAAAATGATAAAGAGCTGGAAAAGAAACTATTTGCTAATTTGAGTATGACCAGAGATGAAGTTAAAAAAAGAGATCTTAATCCTGAAGCATTACCTTTAACATGGGATCATTATAGAACCCGATATTCTTGGAAGCCTTTAATTACCTCAGATAACAAAGGACTTCGGTTATTTGATATGAACCTTGATTATTACAATGGTGAAACAGAAGTGATGCTTCGTCCATGGATTAATAATATTCCCGTTAAAGAACGTGCTGTTCCTAAAGAATTAAATTTCACATGGGAAACCGGAAAAGACCAACAATATATTGGGAGGGCATTTTTTAACTGGGAAAAAGCGAATGAAGCATTTAAAAAATCTGGAAACAAAGGAAATTTAGAATTTAAAATAGCCCCTGACAACAGTATTTTTCAAGTGTTCCTAAATGGAGAACCCTTTCCAGTGGATAGTGTAAGGATCTTCAAAACCGAAAGAGAATTTCATGAATCCTATAAATAGTTTTAATTGAAGTTTTTTATATTATATCTAATGCTTTTCTTTCATTTACTCAGTTGCCAGAAAATGAAAGAAGAAAGACTTCCTGAGTTCCATGTTGAAATAAGCAGCCCAAATAATGATTTGATTATAACACCAGTCAAAGATAAAATTCCAACAATAGAAGGAGATTTTGCAACTTTGCCATACGGAAGTTCTTCTGGTTCCTGGGGATCGTCTGGAAAAGGCTGGACAGAACAACATGGAACCCCAATAGGAGCAGATATTATCTATTTTTCAAGATACGAAGACACTTTTTATCATTTGAAAGTGGATTTTCCTGAAGATAAAATCAAAGATTATATGAAGCGTGCCTATGCAGAGGGAGAATCTTCTTTATATAAAAAACCTCTTGAAGAATACAAAGATCTTGGCAGATTTCAGCATTATGGAAGTGCAGAAAATCCATATAGCAGCTTTTCAACCTTAGTTTTTGGTTTCGCCCCGAAAGGGATGGTTGTTGTCTGGTTGCGCTTTGGAATTATCCAGATTGAACTGGGTAAATATCAATCGGAAGTTATTAAAGATGATAGAGAATTAGAAAAGAAATTCTTTGCCGATTTATCTGTTAGCAGAGAAGAAATGAAAAAGAAAAGGTTTTTAGAGGTTAGCCCCAAAAAATGGGAAGATTACAGAAGTAAATATCCATGGAAACCCGTCATTGCCTCTGAAAATAAGGGTTTGAAAAATTTTGAAATGAACTTAAGATATTACAATGGTGAAACAGAAGTGATGCTTCGTCCATGGATTAATAATATTCCCGTTAAAGAACGTGCTGTTCCTGAAGAATTAAATTTTACATGGGAAACCGGAAAAGATCAACAATATATTGGGAGGGCATTCTTTAACTGGGAAAAAGCGAATGAAGCATTTAAAAAATCTGGAAACAAAGGAAATTTAGAATTTAAGATAGCCCCTGACAATAGTATTTTTCAAGTGTTCCTAAACGGAGAACCTTTTCCAGTGGATAGTGTAAGGATCTTCAAAACCGAAAGAGAGTTTCATGATTCGTACGAAAAACAATAGGGAAAAAATCAACGATTTTTAAGATTTGATTATTGAGATATCGGGCTGTGAATTTTCATAGCTTTTTTGTTTTCTTATTCTTAAAACTTAAAACAGAATTTTTTCACTTAATCATAATGAAATGTAAAATTGTCTTAAATTTTTGTTAATATTTCTCTGTTTAGTGTTAAAAAAAAATTGTGTAACGTGTGTTTTGTATATTTAATGCATTGTTTTACAGTTGTTTATGAGTTTATTTATTTCTAAAGTAGTAGAATTACTACACCAAATCGTAGAATTACTACAAAAATTCAGATTACCCTTTAAAAACTTTCAGCTTTAAAATTAGGAGTATATATTTGCTACATAATTGAACACCACATCACAAAATATTAACGATTAAAATTTACAAATCATGGCAGCAAATTCAAGAGGAATTTTAAAATTCAACGGAGGCGAAGGTCAAAAACTTTTAAAGCTTAACTACAGTGTTTCCAGATCTACAGACGTTTCAGGACGTGTAGCATCAGATCCATCAAACGCACTTATAAAATTAACGATCGAAGCTACAGAGAAATCTGATATCTTAGAAAGTTTATTAAATGGTAAGTATAAGCCAACAACTGGAGAAGTTACATTCAATAAATCTCACGAAGAAGGAACTCTAATTACTTTGAAGTGGGAGAATGGATATGTAATCCAACACGAAGTAGACTTCGATGCTGTTGACGAAAACAGTATGTTGATCAGCTTTATCGTAAGTGCAGAGAAAATCGACTACGGTAATGGTATATACGAAGGAGTATGGCCAGGTGGAAGCGGTAAATAATCCGAATCATCTTAGTAAAAATAAAATTGGTACAGAATAGTTTACTCGTCTAGAGTTGACTATTCTGTTTTTTCGTTTTGAGATACGTTAATCTAATAATTTTTCATATATATCTGTTAATTAGATGTTTGTGATTTTGCTTTAGATAGAATTGAGAAAGTTATCTGAACAATAATCAGATATTTGAATTCGTAACACCAGTTATATAAACCTAAATACTAAGGCTATGTTTAAGGATGATAAATCGTCAAAAATGCCAGCTCCAAAAAATATAAAGAGCCCAATTGAACAATTAGGAGATACAACCAAAACACAAGCGATACAAAAAGCTAGTGAAAAAATACAAGAAAAAACAAGCGGTAAGACTCAAAAAGTAACTCAAAAGCTGGCTCAGGCACAAGCTTATTCCGGTATGGTTCAGAATGGTTCCAACCTTTTTATGAACCAGGTTTTACAACCTAATACTCCTTCAATTGTAGAAGATAAAGTATGGTCGAAACAACCTACCTCTAAAATTCATAATGCTAATGCGATCCCTGAAAATCAGTTAATGGGTATTAATCGGGTTGTAAAACTTGAGATTATAATCGAGGGAAAAATCGTTAAGCATTTCAAACATTTTAAATTACGACAAAGTGCAATAAAGCATCATGAATTTGATCTGATGCTTGCTCACGATACTCTAGGTAGTGCTGAAAACCATAATCTGGAAGAAGCACAGAATTTCTTAGGAAAACGAATCACAGTAGTATTCAAATACAAAGATGTTGAGGACGGTCCTGAGAGAAGTTTTGTTGGAGTTATCACTGAAGTCGGTTTTAGTCAGGAGAAAGGAAGTCTCGGAAATATTGTGCTTACAGGATCCAGTCCTACTGTTCTTTTAGATGCAGCTCCACATATTCAAAGTTTTGGAGGAGCTCAGGAAATAAGTTTGAATAGTATTGCCGATCAGGTAATCAGAGAAGGTCTGGGACAAAATAAATTTGATTTCAGAGTCGATTCACAACACGGAAATGTCTCTTATAGCTCCCAATATGAAGAAACCCACTATAATTACCTTGCAAGAATGGCTGAGGCATATGGAGAGCAATTCTATTATGATGGAGAAGTGTTGCATTTCGGAAAACTTCCACCACAGGAAAAACCTATTAAACTCACTTACGGAAGTAGTGTAAACGACGTAAAGATCAGGATGAAAGCCCAGCACGTTAATCCTACTTTTTATGGCTATAACAGCAGTAAAAACGAAAAATTAACAACAGGCAATTCAAAAATAAATCACAGTTCAGATATTGCTAAAAGAGCATATGAAATTTCCGAGAAAACTTTTACGACACCATCACTTCGAGTAGCACCTATTAAAGCTTCTTCGTTTATGGATATTGATGCTTCCCAAAAAGGAACTGCGGGAAGTAAAGCTTCTGATGTTTTCATCACCTCTGGGAATACCACAGTTCCGTTTCTGTATCCTGGATGTATTGCAGATATAGAAATGCGTAAAACAGATAGTAATCAGACCTCTTATTTTACGAAATTAATGATCACGGAGGTGAATCATGAAGTTGATGCCAGAGGATATTATACCGGTACTTTTGATGCTATTGCTTCTGATACGGGATTTATTCCGCGTCCGGAATTCGTGGCTCCGAAAGCGGAAGCTCAATTTGCAAAAGTAATTTCAAATACAGATCCCCTGAACCAAGGCCGGGTACAGGTACAATTCGACTGGCAAAACGGATCTACGACTACAGAATTTATCAGAGTGATGACTCCGGATGCAGGTGGCAGTGATAAAGTAAGTAAAAACCGGGGATTTATGGCTATTCCGGAAGTAGGAGATCAGGTAATCGTTAACTTCGTTCATCAGCATCCCGACCGTCCTTTTGTAATGGGCGGAATGTTCCATGGTGGTGTTGGAGGTGGTGGCGGAGCCGGAAATAATATCAAAAGCTTAAGTAGTAGAAGTGGAAATAAACTGGAATTGGATGATGGTGCAGGTTCTGTCTTTTTAACGGACCAAGGAGGAGCTAATATGAAGTTTGATGGAGCTGGAAATGCAACAACAAATGCCAATAATGATAAAACAGTTAAAGTAGGAAATAATAATACAGTAAATACAGGCAGTAAAAATACCATCAACGTTGGAAGTAAAGACGGCGGTGGTTCAAATTCTATGTTTTCTATGGATAAAGCCGGAAACATTTCTCTGGAATGCGATACGAATGTTACCATTAAAACAGGAGCGAGTTCAATTACGTTAAAATCTGATGGAACCATTATTCTCAGTGGAAAAATAATTGGAATTGGTGGTGAAGGAATAGGTCTTTCAGCTTCAAAAGGAATTGATGTGTCTTCTCCTGCCAATCATATTGGAGGCGGTCAGACAAAAATAGATGGTGGAGATGCCTTTATTAATTAAATATAAATATGAGTGATTCTCTTAAAATAAAGAATACATTTTCTGAACAATATACTTTAATAATAGATTCAGATATTAAAGCTGTAAACGTACATATGACTTCCCGTTCACAGTTAAGGTGGGATTTTACAGTTTTAAAAATAAACGAAGATCATATCGAAATAAAAATAATATTGCTGGATCATATTTTACTGGAAGCAAATAATCCATTAATTAAAGAAGTAGCGGCTTTAACAAATGCTTTTTCAAGATTGTATAATGAATTATATTTAAAAGTAAACACTGAAGGTAAGGTAACGGAGGTACTCAATATGAATATTATTCGATCCAAATGGAAGCAAACAAGAGCTGAAATGGAGAAGATTGCAGAAATTAATCCCGACATTAAAAATGCTATTGTTCTCAACGATAATATTTTTGAAGATGAGACGAAATTAATGGAAGGCATTCAGAATAATGAATTTTTCCTTATGTATTTCAATAAAATTTATGGGAGAAAGATTCCAGGAAATTATAAAGGAAATGCATTAAACTTCTTTAATTCTGCTAACGTGCATTGGAGTTTCGATCTGAAAAATATAAGTAATCCTTTGCTGTCTTCAGATGAAATGATTGTGGAAATTTCTGGAGAACCTTCTGTTTTATTGAATATAGGATTTTATAACAGAGCCTACATTCAATTTTCCAATCAGATCGATGTCTCAAAACTGGAAACAGCATTGCAGGAAAAAGGAATATACAGAGTAGATCAATATACAGGGCGGATTATAGAAGCTTCTTTGACCAGAGAAGAAATTGCTGATCCTGAAAATCTTTATACAAAATTGAAATATACATTTTATAGCGACGAAATTTTTAAATATAAAATGTCGAATGAACACAATACAGCGAATTCCTGATGTAAGATCTTATATTAAAGGTATTTCTATAAGAAACTATAGTTTCGGATTTATTTTAAAATCCGATAAGAAAAACTGTATTAGAAGTTTTTTCATATTCATTGAGAAAGAATATGAAAAGGAACAAGAAAAATTTATCAGAAAAATCGGTTATGGTATCGAGCATCAATTGATTAATGATAGAAATAGAATAAAAGCCCATAGGAGAAAACAAATTCTAAAAAAACTGTGATATGGGACATAAAATTATTACAGAAAAAGATTTTTGGATGTGCTCAAGTGGAGCCATGCCTGCTCAATTACAAGGAACCAGGAAAAGTAATAAAAAGAGCTCAGGTGAAGTCTACATTACCGTGGCAGATACCGCTACAAGCAGCTGGATAGATTTCGGATGTACAAAGAATATGCTTTGGGCAGCTCTTTTAACGGCTGTTGCCGTTGTGGTTGTTGTTGCATTAATCGTAGGTACAGGTGGAGTTGCTGCCATTGGTCTTATCGGAATGATGGCTATTGGTGCCGCAGCAGGAGTTGCCGGAGGTGTTATTGCCGCAGTTGATGGTGCATTGAAATGTGGACAAAAAAATGCTACTGCCAGAACCTGGGATGCAAGTAAAGATAACCTTCTTCTTACAGGCACTCCAGGTATTACCGGCGATAGAACAATGACCTGTTCTATTGGAGGGGTTGTAAAATTTGCTCCGGAGATAAAAAGCTGGGGTCATGCTTTGGCTTTAGGAGGTTTTAACTATGTTACTCAATTAGCAGGCTGTGCACTGGGTGGCGCTGCAGTCGGTGCCGGAGGTTTTCTGGTATCAGGTTTGGCTGGAGGGTCATTAGCAATAGCAGCACCAACGTTCTCAAGTGTTTTATCGAATGTTGCCGGAAGTTTCACCGGGATCTGGGGTGGAAGCAGAGCTCTTTTTGGACTTAATTCTTTAGCCAATGAACACGCATATGGAAATGTACAGGATGCCGGAGATGCTGGAGCCGCTTTAGTTAACGGAGGCGTGCCGGAAATAGGTATGGGTCAGCGTATATTTTCAGGACAGGCGCATCCTTCAGATTATCTTCTTTTCTTATATTTGTTAAACATACGGACAAAAGGACCTACTCCTATAAAAGAATCCAATGCAGGAGGTGATAAGGATGGAAATACACCTTCTGATAAAGATGGAAATACCAATAAAGAAGAAGGACAATCAAAAGAAGAAAATAAAAAAACGCCCGAAGATGAAGGGGTTACAGCAAATAAAAATGAGAATGAACCGGCTCAGCCTAAGAAAGATGGTAAAGGAGATGCTTTTGCTGAATCTGATGGAAAAAGTATTCCACCTAAAAAACCAAAACCTTCAAAACCAGAACCGGGTTCACCAGAACATAAAGCAGCAAGATGGGAAGCTTATCAAAATAATCCTAAGGTTAAAAATAAAAAATCTTATGAAGAATGGAGCAACCGTTATGAGGCAAATATGAAGAATGCAAAAAAAGGGAACAAATCTGCAGATGAATATCAAAAAGAAATAGGATGGGGAGAAAGAGAGGTTCCAATGAAGATCGATGAAAATGGAAATCCGGTTCAGGTGAAAAAAGGACAGGAAACCCGAAATTTAGATATTGGAGATGCCGCAAACAAAAAGGCTGTTGAAGTAAAAGATTACTCCAGTAAAAAAGTTCCTTACGATAAAGATATTAAAGCAGAAGTGGACTTTGATAAAAAACTTGCAGAGAATGGATGGGATGTCGAATGGGTATTTAAAGATAAAGGGCCATCAAAAGCTCTGGAAGAAGCGCTAAAGAGCCCACCACCTATTAAAATAAAAATCATAAAATAAAGGCACATGGAATTCGAAGATTTAGAACAAGAGTTACAGTCTGAAGTGGAAAAAGCAGAAGAAGTAGCCATTGAAAATATTCAAAATGGTATTAATTTCTCCCCGTTTATTTACTTTGGTGAAAAAAGTATCAAAAAAATGGTAGCTGATTCTTTGGATGAAGCTATAGAAATGGCAGAAGAAGAAATAGAGGACATCGGTGAAGAAACAGTCGTTTTGATCTATAAAAATAATATTAAACTTAATGATGGCAGTTTCGATGCCATCGTTTCTCAAGTATATAATGTAGATGAAGATTCCGGATATTCTTTTGGACTCGTTTATAAGATAGAAGACAGTAAAATAAAATTTCTTAATAAAAGAGTATTCTTGGGGAACGTAAGGAATTGTCTGATCTTCTAATAACACAGCAAATTTGGAAGAATTGAATATAAAATTTATCTGCATTCAGATAAGTGATAGGATAAAATTGTATATAATTTAGACAACATTAATTGGGGAAGGTGATCAGAAATGGGAAACAAAATTATCACAGAAAAAGATTTCTGGATGTGTTCCAGTGGAGCAATGCCCGCTCAATTACAAGGAACCAGAAAAAGTAATAAAAAAAGTTCAGGCGAAGTCTACATTACTGTAGCAGATACTGCTACAAGCAGCTGGATAGATTTCGGATGTACAAAGAATATGCTTTGGGCAGCTCTTTTAACGGCTGTTGCCGTTGTGGTTGTTGTAGCATTAATTGTAGGTACAGGCGGAGTTGCTGCCATTGGTCTTATCGGAATGATGGCTATTGGTGCCGCAGCAGGAGTCGCTGGAGGTGTTATTGCCGCAGTTGATGGTGCATTGAAATGTGGACAAAAAAATGCTACTGCCAGGACCTGGGATGGAAGTAAAGATAACCTTCTTCTTACAGGTACTCCGGGTATTACAGGAAACAGAACAATGACCTGTTCTATTGGAGGGGTTGTAAAATTTGCTCCGGAGATAAAAAGCTGGGGTCATGCTTTGGCTTTAGGAGGTTTTAACTATGTTACTCAATTAGCAGGCTGTGCACTGGGTGGCGCTGCAGTCGGTGCCGGAGGTTTTCTGGTATCAGGTCTGGCTGGAGGATCATTAGCAATAGCAGCACCAACGTTTTCAAGTGTTTTATCGAATGTTGCCGGAAGTTTCACCGGGATCTGGGGTGGAAGCAGAGCTCTTTTTGGACTTAATTCTTTAGCCAATGAACACGCATATGGAAATGTACAGGATGCCGGAGATGCCGGAGCCGCTTTAGTTAACGGAGGCGTACCGGAAATAGGTATGGGAAAGCGTATATTTTCAGGACAGGCACATCCATCAGATTATCTTCTTTTCTTATATTTGCTTAATATACGGGCAAAAGGGCCTGCTCCCATTGAAGAGCCTAATACAGGGGGTGATAAAGATGGAAATACACCTTCTGATAAAGATGGTAACAATACCAATAAAGATGAAGGCCAACCAAAAGATGAAGATGGAAATCAAAGCCCTGAAGAGGAAGGACAGCCAAAAGAAGAAGGAAATAAGACTCCAGAAGATGAGGGTGCAAATGGAAATAAGGGTCAAGGAGATGAAGGACATAATAATTCTGGAGAAAACAAAAAAGGAGATGCTTATGAAAGCACCCCTCAAAAACCAAGTGACAAATTAATAGCAGATACTGAAGCTAAGGCTAAAGAAATTGTAGAAACTCAAAGTGCGAAAGAAAGGGGGCCTTGTTTATCCGGAGTATATGATCCGGTGACTGGAAAAACTTTTTATGGACAAAACTTTAAAAATAATGTTACAGGTAAAGCTGCCTATGAAAAATGGCTAAGTGATCCTCCAGAATTAGGAGGTGCTGATCCACTTATTAAACAGAAAGTCGCAGAATATGAGGCTAAAATTAAAAATGGTGAGATAGAACTTCCTGAAACCGCCGACAACAGATTGGCCGCACATTCAGAAATCAGAGCTTATGATCAGGCGTTAAAAGCTAGACGAGAAGCAGGGCTTCCAGTGGATGAAAATTCAATCAGAGAGATGGATCTTCATAATAGAGATTTACAAAATAATGCGATTAAAAATAATGGCGGAACGCCACCGCCTAAAGTAAGATGCCCACATTGTGGATTCTTAACTGATGGAATAAACACCCATGGACATAATTAATAAATTTATGATTAATAATAATGTAGAATTCAGATTTGAAGATATTGATGACCGTTTATACACTAAAAATGATATTAACGGATATGCTATCTATTTTTTAGATGAAGAATTCAAAAAACCTTTTACTGGTGAGATTTATGTGAGATTTAATGATGATATAGAATCTGAGGCTGAATATAAGAATGGCTATAAAAATGGAATTGAACATCTTTATAATTCAAACGGGGATATAGAACAAACCAATGAAAACAGAGGAAACGTGATGTTTGGTATTTCAAAAGAATATGATGAAAATGGGAACATAGCAGTAGTCAGTATAGTTTATAATAATGATTATCTTAAATCGGTAGAAATGAGCAACGGTGCTATTCAGGAAACGAGTTCCTATAATAACAAATTTGGTGAATCTTTGCCTGAGTATATTAAAGGCCTTTTAAAACTTTCCAATGAGGAACTATTTAATTATGAATTTAAAATCAATAATCCATATCTGAATTACAATCCATAAGGAAGAAGAATTAAATAAAAAGATCTCATTTAAGGTCTTTTTTTTATTTTTTAAAACTCAAATTGTAGAACATAAATATTCCTATTTTCTTATATTTGTTCATTATAGAAAATATGGACGCAACTCAAGATAAAAGGTTATTTCTCATCGATGCTTATGCGATGATTTTCAGAGGATATTACGCATTAATTAGAAATCCAAGGCTAACGAGTACGGGAGTAGATACTTCTGCTATTTTTGGTTTTACCAATTCTTTGATCGAATTGATCAGAAGAGAAAAACCATCCCATTTAGCCGTTGTGTTTGATGTTGGAAAAGCAAGTGTAAGAACTGATGATTATGCCGACTATAAAGCCAATCGAAGTGAAACTCCGGAAGCTATTAAAATTGCTGTTCCATATATCCATAAGATTTTAGAAGCGATGCATATTCCTAATTTAGGAGTAGAAGGTTACGAAGCTGATGATGTGATCGGGACTATTGCTTGTAAAGCGGAAAAAGAAGGATATACTACTTTCATGGTAACCCCTGATAAAGACTTTGCCCAACTGGTTACAGATAAAATTAAAATCTATAAACCGGGTTTAAAAGGTGGAGATATTGAAATTTTGGGTGTAGAGGAAGTGAAAGCCAAATATGAAATTGAAGATCCAAAACAAGTCATTGATTTTCTTGCGATGATGGGTGATGCTGTGGATAATATTCCGGGGTTGGAAGGGGTAGGAGAAAAAACAGCTATGAAATTCCTTAAAGAATATGGAAGCATTGAAAACCTTCTGGCTAATACTCATCAGTTAAAAGGAAAATTAAAAGAGAAAATAGAAGCTTCGGCAGAAAGAGGAATTTTATCTAAAAAATTAGCGACCATTATTTGTGATGCTCCAATCGAATTCCATCAGGAACAATACGATCTTGAAACTCCGGATTTTGAAAAAGTAAAACAAGTTTTTGATGAAATAGAATTCAGAAGATTGTATGAAAATCTGTATCGTGCTTTTGCTCCTACAGAAACTGTAGTAGTCGCAGAGGTTGAGGTATCTGAAACATCAAAAGGAACTATTGTTAAAGGTCAGGTTACCCAGCTTGATCTGTTTGCTACTTATGAAGAGCTCGATCAGGCAACTTCTACAAAAGCAACTATAGAACATAATGAGCACTTATATCAATTCGTCGATAATCCAAAAGCTCAAAAAATTCTTGTTAATAATTTATTGAAACAAAGAGTGGTTTGTTTCGATACAGAAACAACTTCTTTAAACGAGTTGGAAGCTGAATTGGTAGGAATGAGTTTCTCCTATAAAAAAGGATTGGCCTATTATATTCCTTTGTCAGAAGATAAAGGTGAGGTGCTACAGACATTGGAGATTTTCAGACCGTTTTTTGAGAAAGAAGATTTACTGAAAGTAGCCCATAATCTGAAATTCGATTATAAAATTTTAAAACAATATGACATCACTGTAAAAGGAGCAATGTTCGATACGATGATTGCCCATTATCTTCTGAGTCCGGATGGGAGACATGGAATGGATTATCTTTCAGAGGTGTACTTAAATTATAAGCCAGTTTCTATTGAAACCATTATCGGAAAGAAAGGGAAAAATCAGGGAACTTTCAGGGATGCCGATTTAAGGACACAAACGGATTATGCTGCAGAAGATGCAGATGTTACTTTCCAGTTGTATGAACTTTTTGCTCCCCAATTGAAGAAAGAGAATCTGGAAGATCTGTTCTTTAAAATAGAAATGCCTTTGATGGAAGTTTTAGCTAAAATGGAACTTGAAGGAATTTCTCTCGATGAAAAGTGGCTGGCTCAGGAAAGTATTGATTTAGAAAATGATCTAAGAGAATTAGAGTCTAAGATTTTTGAATTTTCTGGTGAAGAATTCAATATGAACTCGCCAAAACAATTGGGTGAAATTTTATTTGAAAAAATGCAGCTCGATCCAAAAGCTAAGAAAACTAAAACCGGACAGTATGCAACTTCTGAAGATGTTTTACAAAAATTGTCTTCAAAGCATGAAATTATAAAATATATCCTTGAATACAGAACTTATCAGAAACTGAAATCAACGTATGTAGATGCGTTGCCATCTCAGATTGATAAGGATGAGCGTGTACATACCAACTTCTCTCAGACAACTGCGGCAACAGGTCGTTTGGCAAGTGTGAATCCGAATTTGCAGAATATTCCGATCAGAACCCTGAGAGGACAACAGATTCGTGGAGCATTTGTTTCAGGAGAAGGAAAGAAAATTATCTCTGCCGATTATTCACAGATTGAACTTCGTTTAATCGCTGAAATTTCCGGGGAAGATAATATGATCAAAGCATTCCAGGATGGTGAAGATATTCACGCTTCTACAGCGGCAAAATTGTTTAAAATTCCTTTAGAGGAAGTTTCAAAAACACAAAGAAGTCAGGCTAAAACGGTAAACTTTGGAATCATCTATGGTCAGGGTGCTTTTGCATTGGCTGAACAAACTGGCTTATCAAGATCAGAAGCTAAGCAGATGATCGAGGCCTATTTTGAGACCTATCCAAAGTTGAAAGAATATATGGCCGAGCAGGTGAAAAACGCACGTGAGATAGGTTATGTGGAAACTATTTTAGGCAGAAAACGCCACCTAAAAGATATCAACTCTAACAATTTCGTTGTACGAGGCCACGCAGAAAGAAATGCTGTTAATGCTCCAGTACAAGGAAGTGCAGCTGATGTAGTAAAGATGGCAATGATCAAAATTGATCAGCAACTGGACCAACAAAAACTTAAGACCAGAATGTTACTTCAGGTACATGACGAATTGGTATTTGAATCTCCAATTGACGAGATTGAAGTTGCTTCAAAACTAATCAAAACAGAAATGGAAAGTGCCATTGAAACACAGGTTCCTTTATTGGTTGAAGTTGGAGTAGGGAACAACTGGCTGGAAGCACATTAAAAAAATAAAATTCTTTATAAAGAAAACCTTTCACTTTGATGGAAGGTTTCTTTGTTTTTTCAAAGATGGAAAAATTTAATTAAAAAGATTACCGCCTTCTTGAGGGGCTACTTCTTGTATGTGGCCTAACATATGTTCCATCCTTTCTAGTATATCCCTTTACCTTTACAGACCCTCCCGAGCTTGAGCTACTTGAATTATAGTTGTATGATGAACTTGGTGATGATTTTAAAGGTGTATAATTGGTGTATGATGTATAGATCGGATTGTATGTCCATCCAGAATAATTCCCCCATTTTATTTTCTTATAATTCTTTTTATTTGATTTAGACGATAGATAGACTGGTGTATCTTTGGGAATTATAGTTATTACATTGGTAGAGTCTGATGAATTATAAACCTTTGCATCTTCAGATAGTAAAACAGTATAATAATTTGTTGAACATGATACTGCAATAATGCAGATTATTATAAGGCTAAATACGTTTAAAATGTTTTTCATGGTTACTTTTTATTAAGTATTTCAAATCTAGAGAATATAACCATAAATTAATTACGGTTTCCCGCAGTCATCAAAAAGCTTAAAGTTCTTTTTCTATTTCGCTTTCGAAAGCGCCATTTTCACAGCAAGAAAGGTAAGCACACTCGCCATAAACCATTTTTGCACTTTGATCCAGATAGGATTTTTAGCAAAAAATGAAGCTGCCTTTGCTGCCGTTAAAACAATAATGAAATTGACCGTAAAACTTGTGAAAATCTGTATTAATCCAAGCTCTAAGCTTTGTGTAAAG
The DNA here is from genome assembly GCF_018613715.1 of Chryseobacterium sp. ISL-6. Classification (GTDB taxonomy): domain Bacteria; phylum Bacteroidota; class Bacteroidia; order Flavobacteriales; family Weeksellaceae; genus Chryseobacterium; species Chryseobacterium paludis. The sequence goes on from NZ_JAGGPT010000005.1 coordinate 622,677, forward strand.
ATAGAACCGTACTGAGGTTTTATAAACTGAGGAAAAAAGGACAGATAGAAAACAGCTACTTTTGGATTAAGAACATTCGTTAAGAAACCGACTGCAAATAATTTTTTAGGTCCATCTGCTGTCATATTTTTATCTACTTCAAAGATATTTTTACCGTTTGGTTTAATAGCCTGGTAAGCGAGATATAAAAGATATATTGTTCCCAGAATTTTTAAAACGATATAAGCATAAGGTACAGCAAACAACACTGCAGTTAGTCCAAAAGAAACCATGACAATGTGAAATAAAAAACCGCAGACAACACCTGCAAGTGAGGTTAATCCCGCTTTTTTTCCTTGTGTAATGGATCTTGAAATCAGATAAATCATATTAGGTCCCGGACTTATGACCAAAATAAACGCGGCTAAGAGAAAGAAGAAAAGATCATGGATAGGAATCATAATTTATTGCAAAGATAAGAAATCATTGAGATCCATTTACTTTGAATTTATAAATTCTTCCAAATCCTTAATCTCTCTGATTACAAGATCTGTATACTCAATATTAAAAAATATAATATCCCTATCATTCGAATCTTTTGCTACTTTGATTGTTATTACATCATGTATTAAAAGTGTAAACCAAAGGTTTTGTTCGCCATCGGTGTAATGGAGTTCATATTTGACCAATTCATTATCGACAGTAAGGGGTAAGTTAATTTTTCTATGAAAAAAGTCAAGAAGATCAAAGAGACCTTCTTTAAAAATCCAAAATCCATAATGATGTATTTTCATACCTACTTTTTATTCACCTTTAATTTTCTTCCTGTCCACTTTATAATTATCAAAATTAGGATGATGCCAGAATTTTTCAAGACCAATATTTTCATAAACTTCGATCTCATCTGAGTACATTGGATAAAGACTTGCGATACTTACCTTATAATCTGCTCCGATGTCGATGTGCAGATAGTCTTCTTTATCAATTGTACTTGGTGCAAAGATAAAAAATGCGTCCATTTCAGAATCGTCACTTATCTTTTCTTCGAAATTGATAAGTTGGCCATAAGAAAAAGGACAGTCTCCACGAAGTTTATTCGCAATATATCCCATAGCTTGCGCCCAATCTAAGCGAGGTGAACTGACAGAAATGCAAAGTTCTGCTCTGCCTACTTTCCAGGCAGGATGCTGAACCAATGACAATCCATAAGTGAAAGCTGTTGTATATCCTTTTTTAGGAATGTCCCGATACACAATAGTAGTGACACCCGGAATACCTTCTATGAGGCTTTTCTCCATATACAATTCAGGTTCTTGCTGAAAAATACGGTCAAGATGATTCAGATATTGTTCTGCCGGCGGAAGTTTTTTTCCTGCCTTCTTTTTCATGAAGTCAAATATTCCCATGGTCTTAGTCTTTTATTTGGATCAGGTTTTAATTCTCAAGACGAATATACTCAATTATATCTTTTTAAGGATAAACGCTTTAAGCCATAAATAAGAATGAGTTCTGAAATTTTAAAAAAATATCAAATAAATTATTTTCGTTTTGACAAAATTTGTAAATTTGTCAAATATTTCAGAAGCAGATTCCAATATATTAAAGTAAATGAGCCAATCCCTTTCCCAGGAAGAACTATTAAAAAGTCAGATTTTGCAGACCGCACAGGAGCTGTATCAACGTCATGGTATTAAGAAAGTGACAATGGATGATGTGGCGAAAGCGGTGGGAAAGACGAGAAGTGCTCTTTATTATTATTTTAAAAATAGGGATGAGCTTTTCGAAGCGGTAATGATTTCCCTTGTGGATGAGGTGAAAAGTGAACTTGAAAAGATTATCTATAAAGAGAAAACATTAGAATCGCGTATTCAGGCATTCTGCTTTGCTAAGGTAAAAGGTTTCAACAAAACGAGGAATTTTATTTCAACTATTGAAGCAAATATGGATAAGGAAGAACGTTCCAAGTATTCAAGTATTATATGGGATATACATCAGAGAATGATGCGTTCTGAAACGGTATTACTGAAAAAAGTAATCAGTGAATCAGTAGAAGCAGGTGATATTACAGAGCCGGATTCGAAAACTATGGATACATTGATATTTGTATTATTAAGCAGTATTCGTGGTATCCGTCGCGAATCGATAAGCGAAAATTATAAAGATCAATGGGAAGAAGGGGCTGAAATGCTAGCCAGAATGATTGTCGAGAAAATTAAAGGATAAATTTTTTTAAATAAAATTTGACGTTTTGATGTTTTTTGTCAAATAGTTAGATTAAAGTATTAAACTTAATTGAATTAAAATGTACCATGAGTATTAGTAGCGTAAGCACATTCAGAGCTTTTAAAAGTGAAAATTTTAAATATTATTTTGCAGGCCGTTCTATATCACAGTTTGGAACATGGATGCAGCGGACGGCAATAGTATGGTTGATCTATTCACTTACCCACTCTTCTTTTATGCTGGGTGTTACGGTGTTTGCCGAACAGTTTCCTTCGTTCCTTTTTTCATTTGCCGGTGGGGTGGCAGCAGACCGTTTCAACCGAAGTACGATCATACGATGGACGCAAATTGCTGCGGTGCTGCAGACTTCATTATTGGCATTTTTATTTCTGACCAATCATATCATTGTTTGGCAAATCCTGGCTTTAAGTGTTGTATTGGGGATTATCAATGCCTTTGATGTTCCGGCAAGACAGACCATGATCAGTCAGGTGGTTAGGGAGGACAGTGATGTTCCAAGTGCACTATCTCTCAGTTCTGCGACAGCAAGCGTAAGTAAAGTATTGGGACCAGCAGTGGCTGGTTTTGTATTGGAACACTGGAATGTTGGTTTCTGTTTTGTGATGAATGCTATAAGTTTTATTGTAGTAATCGTTTGCTTTTCCATGATGAAGCTTCCTGCTTATGAGAAGAAAACAACCAACAAAAAAGTAATGTCAGAATTTAAAGAAGGTATTGTTTACCTTAAAAATGAGTCAAGAATCGGTTTGGTCATCCTTATGCTTTCTTTGATGGGATTATTGGTTTTGCCTTATGATACCTTAATTCCGGAAGTTGCCAAAATAACTTTTCAAGGGAGTGCTTCCACTTTCGGCTATATCTCTGGATTTATAGGATTGGGAGCCGTCTCAGGAACCATATTACTGGCTTCCTTAAAAAGAAATGATAAGCTCCGGTTTTATCTCGTTCTCAGTACTGTTGTGCTAGGACTTGGTCTCATCTTTTTTTCTCAAACTACCGATTTTTACGGGGCGATGTTATTTGTTGTTCTAACAGGATTCGGAAGTGTCATGCAATTGACCAGCTGTAACATTATCGTTCAATCCGAAGCTGCGCCTCATATGAAAGGAAGGGCAATCAGTATTTTACTCACTGCTATTTTTGGAATGCTACCTTTAGGCAGCTTACTTACAGGATATGCATCTGAACATATTGGAAGCAGTAATACGCTATTGATTCAGGGGATTTTGGCTATTCTCATTGCTATATGTTTTTACAGACTATTTGCTGTTCCTAAAAAGGATCAATTATCTTCCTTACAGACGGAAGAATTCACTAATAAAACAATTTAATATTTAAAAAAATGCAAGAATCAAACAAAACAGCTTTATTAGTTATGGATTTACAAAATTCCATTTTACAGAATCTTGAAGACCCTAAGCCATTACTTGATAAGGTTTCAAAAGCAATTTCCCATGCGAGATCAAACGGAATTCCTGTTATTTACGTCGTGGTTTCCTTTCGACCGGGGGCTCCTGAGATCAGTGAGTCTAACAAAGCCTTTTCCAGATTTGGAAAGGATATGTGGACACCGGAGTTTGTGGCTCAATGGCAGGAAATCCATCAGGATGTAAAGCCTGATAATGATGAGGTCATCGTAACAAAACGTCGCTTCAGTGCCTTTACAGGAAGTGATTTGGAGGTCGTATTAAGAGGGCAGGGAATTCAGCATCTTGTGCTTACAGGTATAAGTACTTCAGGAGTGGTTCTTTCTACACTCCGGGAAGCAGCAGATAAAGATTATCAGTTAACGGTAATTGAAGATTGTTGTGAGGATAGGGATCCTGAAATTCATCAGGTATTAACCACCAAAGTTTTTCCGTCCCAAGCAGAGGTTATCAGCCTTGATCGTTGGATCAAATAAAAATAAAAGACCGGATTACTGATAAGCAATCTGGTCTTTTATTTTCTGATTTTATTAAAAAACATCTTTAGCAAGAATCTTTTACAGATCATAAAACTCTTTGATCACATATTTTAGATCGTTTATTTTTTTCAATTGCTTAATAATGTAATAGCGGTGTAAGAAACCAGTTAAAATAACTATTTTTTTTCCTGGATTTTGTGCTGCCACTTTATAAATATTAGCAGCCATCGTTTGATTTCTAAGATCCCAGAATCCGGACATCAATTTAAATCCTTCTCTATAGCTTATTTTTTCTCCATTGGGCTTGGTAACAAATCTTTTAGCAAATTCAGGTCTTTTGTCAGTGATTTTAGTCAATTCATGGTATTGCTCGTTTTGTCTTTTCTCACAAATTTTATCGTTTTCAGCGTTGTTAAAATTCTTAGGAGCTAATTCAGCAACTTTTTTTAATTCTTCAGTTGTGTTAATAAAACTCTCATATATTTTCGTGTCTGCTGCATCCAGACTTTTAGTTTTATATAAACTGTCAATTAATTGTACCGCTAAATTATCTGTAGGAACCATTCCTTTGTCTTTCCTGTATTGATTTCTTCCTTCAAAATCAAATGAAGCCCGCAGTGTTTTAGGATATTTTTTAAAATACTGAGTACTGGCAGTAATTTCGTTTTCTTTAAATTCAGTCGCCTTTTCATACTCCTCCATTCCTTTGCTATCTACTTCATGCAGTATAATATCTGGTTTTATTTTCTCCAGGATTTCTAATAAAATGGGTGGATTATAATTGGGAACGCTCTGATGGATATTTCCGATCACATAGATCTCCGTTTTATCTTGGGAAAAATAAGTGTGGCTAAATATGAAAAGACTAAATGCAATAATATATTTCATAAATTAAGTAAGAGTTAATAAACTGGTTAATAGATTTTAATTTGGCTAAAGTATGGAAAAGCTTTGGAGTGGACAGGTTTAATCAGAAAATATACAATAAGTTTAACCTTACAGATTTAATTTGAAAAACCAATGGCTAAAAAGACGGTTAACATGAAACCGGTAATCAACGAGATGAAAATAGCTAGTTTTTTAATGTCTTCGAAACTTCGTCCTTCTTTTAAGATAAATCTTCTGAAACCAGATGATACTAACGAAAGTATAGCCGAAATAAAAATAAATCCCAAAGCAGAGCATACCCCCGGGCCAGGAAATACTGGCGGGGAAGTTCCGTTTCTGAAAATGGGAAAGAAATCAGAAATAAAAAAAGCGTTCCAGACAACAATAAAAAAAACAGAAACAAAAGGTTTTAAAGGAAATCCACCCTGTATCTGTTGTTCTATAATTTTGGAATCCCTTGAAATGAGTGTAGAATTTTTGTTTTCTAAAAATCCAGTACTCTTAATTTCATTTATGACTGTTTCCGGATTTTTAAGAGTCCAGAAAATAACATTTGAATTATAATTTTCCACTCGATGATTGATCTTAATACCTTGACCAATTAGCGGAATAGAGGTGTAAGGCTGAATAGAAATAACATCCTGCGGTTGAAAAACTAGATTGCCCACAAGAGAGGCATTGATCTTCAATATGTTTTCATCAACATAAAGATCTGCAAAAGGATAGGTAGCATTGGCAAGGCCGATTCTTGCACCGCCTGTTAGTTTAAATGTTTTTTCCATGGAAATATTAGACTACTCGTTTTTCTTGTTCACTTTCTCTGATCGTTTTTTCTAATCTTGATATCTGTGTTTTTTCCTGCTTGGCAGACATAATCCAGTGTAGCATTACCTTTTTATAAGAAGGAGCCTGGTTGTTGAAAAAATCCCAGGCCTTTTTATTGTCTTTAAATTGTTTCTCAAATTCAGGACTAAGGCTTGCAAGTTCTCTTTCGTGAGAATACATTGAGGTTTTTTCTTGTTTTTTTAATTCAAATGCTTTGAGACCTGCTGGTGTCATTAATCCGGCTTTGGTCAGGTCTTCAACTTTTTTTATGTTGATGGCACTCCAGATACTTGTCGGTTTTCGTGGTGTAAAACGATTACAGTAGCTGTCTTTATCTATGGATCTTCTTACACTATCGATCCAGCCAAAACATAAAGCCTGATCTACAGATTCAGACCAGGTCATGGATGGTTTTTTAACCCCAACTTTATAGAAGCCTACGATGACTTCTGTCTCTGTAGTATGGTTTTTCTCCAACCATTTTCTGAATTCTTTGGGTGTTTCGAAAAAAAGTGCTTCCATGGATATTATTTATCCTAATTTACTCAAATTATTTATATGAAAAAGGCGAATGAAATTTCATTCGCACATCTATTTTTAATCTATTAAAAGTCCCTATCATTTTTTCTTTTTGCTCATATCTTTTGTTGTATTAAACAAAATAATATTACTTGTTTTTAGCCTGTTAGCTAACCATGCTTTCAGTTTTTCTTCATCTATCTTAGTTTCGGATTGATATATAAAAGCAGTCTCTAAACTTGTTGAATCAGCTGTGATATAATTTTGAAGTTTTCCGATGGCCATTTCCTGGACTTCCGGGAAAAGGATTTTCACTTCTTTTACCAATTCAGGATTATCCATTTTATATATATACAATTCATTCTTCAACTCATTAACCTGGAGATCTTTTTCGGTGATATTTGTTTTTTGAAGATTGATCTCACTTAGAATTTCCTTTTTTATGTCGCTGGTGTTTTGTTTAATGACCAGATTGGTATTTTTTATTCCGAAATCTTGTAATGAAGAATTGAAGTTCTTTATTTCCGTGCTATCAAATTTAGTAGATAAAAAAACAAGTTCAATCAATTTTGGATTACTATTATAATCTACTTTTTTATAAATCACGGTATATCCTTTCTTTGAAAACTCACTATCGATAAAATTTTCAACATTTTGATTGTATTTTTTCTGATTAAGTAAGTTGTAAGCTAAATAACAACTGGGAACGATCATCACAATGATCAATATTGAAATTCCATAACGGATCCTTTTTTCAAAAGCTTTATTAGTAGTTTCTACTGCCTGATATTTAAGGAACTTGATAATCAGGAATGTAGAAATACAGATGAAGAAGCAGTTGATTGTATAGAGATAGAATGCCCCAGCGACAAAAGACCAATTGCCTGTTGCAATACCAAAGCCTGCAGTACACAATGGCGGCATTAAAGCTGTTGCAATAGCAACTCCCGGAATTGGGTTTCCTTTCTCAATTCGTGTTATGGAGACTGCCCCAACAATTCCACCAAAAAATGCAATCAGAACATCATAGATATTAGGTGAGGTTCTTGCCAACAGCTCGGACTGGATATCTTTAAAAGGGCTTAAATAAAAATACAGACTGGAAACCGTTAAGCTGACAACCGTGGCAATCAGCAAATTTTTCATGGATTTTTTTAATAAACTAAAATTAAAAGTAGCCAAAGCAAAACCCGCTCCTACAATAGGGCCCATAAGAGGAGAAATTAACATGGCACCGATAATTACCGCCGTTGAATTTACATTGAGTCCTACTGACGCAATAAGTATCGCGCAAGCCAGAATCCATAGATTAGCACCCCTAAAAGATACATTACTCGTTACATTTTCGAGAACAATGGTGGGATTTTCTTCTCCGGTGTGAAGGTTTAAAAAATTGGAAATCGTCTTTCTCATTTCATTGTGTGTTAAGGTAAATAAGGTAGAATAATGTGTTAATTCAATTCACCTTTCGCAAATATATAATTAATTCCAAAAATAAATATAAATGCAAAAAAACACTTTAAATAATCAAGACAGCAACCCATTGTAAACATCCGTTCTTTAAGATTACATAACTGTTTACCTTCTATTCACCACTGAACATCTTCATCAATTTTTCAATTGCTTGCGGACCATGCATTAAGACAGTATTGTCCAGGGTAATTTTGGTTACTTCCGATGCTCTGGTTTGCATCTGCTTTTCATAACAGGAAAGAGCAGTTTGCACATCCTTAGATTTCCCGTCTGTTAAGCATTCTGCCAGTTCATAGGCATCCTGCATTGCCATATTAACCCCTTCTCCTGCATAAGGAGGCATTCGGTGGGCAGCATCACCAAGCATCGTTAAATTTGGTAGTGTTTCCCAGGTTTGATCTAGAGGATAATGATATTGAGGACGTACCACAAATGAAGAATCATTGGTCTCAAATAATTCCTGCCAGATCTCATTCCATGTTTCATATTCTTTTTTAAACCATTCAAAGATCTGTTCTTTATTGCTGAAATCAATTCCGGATTCCTGTGCCCAGGTTTCATTCACCTTACATCCGGTATAAAAGGTCAGTGTACCATCTGCTTTGGTGCTGAATAATAAAGTCTTTTCCTCATCCATGGCAAAAATTTTCCCTCCATCAACAAGTTCCCAAAGCTTTGGAACATTCATTTGTGCATTATAAATATTACCTTCAATAATTGTGACACCAGAATATATTGCCTGAACATCTGTGATGTAAGAACGTATTTTTGAATTAGCTCCATCTGCAGCAATAACAATGTCTGCATAGTAGGATTTACCGTTTTTGAAATGTAAAATCCAACCATCTTCTTGATTCTCCATAGAAAAAAACTGACTATCCCAAATCACCGTTTCTGGTTCCAATGTTTCCAATAGAATTTTTCTAAGGGGTGCTCTGTCGATCTCCGGACGATCTTCATCATGAAAGCTCCCTGAATCATGTTCATTGAGATATTGATTAAGATCTTTATCTAAAATTTTTAATTTCCCTGCATCAGGTCGGTAATTTGCTTTGAAGGCATCCATTAATCCTGCTCTTCGAAGTGCTTCCAATCCTGATTCTTCATGCAGATCCAAAGTAGCACCCTGTACACGGACATCTTTATGTTTATCACGCTCATAGACATGAACCTGAACATTTTTAAGTTGTAAAAGCTTTGCTAAAGTAAGTCCTCCCGGACCACCGCCAATAATGGCTATTTTTTTATTTTGTGTAATCATCATCTTTAAAATTATGATGCAAAATTACTTCTTGGGAAGGACGGAAAATTGTATAAATCGGTCGTTTTTGTTTTGACTGAGTTCTTTGGGTAGAAATCCTGAAAGTCTTTTGATTTCCTTAATAAAGTGAGACTGGTCACTAAAGTTTTGTTCGGGAAATAGTTTTCCTTCTTTAATATGTTTAAAGGAAGCTCTGAAGCGTAGAATTCCACAATAAGCCTTTAAGGAAATACCATATTGCTGATTAAAATACCGGTTGATCTGTCGTTCGCTCCATATCACCTTTTCTGACAGTTCTTTGATCGGGATGGCACCATTCGAGGAATAGATAAGATCAAAAAGTTTTCGTTTCCGTTCATCAATTTTTTGATTCGAAAGTTCACCTTCTATTTTCTTGGATGCTTTTATACAGAATTGGTCAAAATCCGATATGTCATTCGCACTGAATTCCCAAAAATCGATAGGTAGATTTTTCGCATAGTTCAGAAGATCGGATACACTCTCATGAAGGATATATTCCGTAGCCAGTAGATTAAAGCTTATAGCAAAGGTTTTGGTTTTTTCAGCAATAACAACCTCTTCAGGATGAGTTCCGATTCCTAAAAGAACAATATGAAAAGGCTCTGTTGGGGACTGTGAAAATATGATATCTATCCTTCCGTCGGGTAAAAGAACGACTTCTTTATTTTCCGATGGATTATCCAGCATCCAGAAACTCTCAACAAAGTCTTTAAGAGAAACGGGTGGAGCAGAGGATGTATACATCAGATCATTCATGAAACCTATCAGATATTAAAGCTTTTTAAAAATCAAAATAGTATATGGATCGTTAGGTTCTCCAGTCTTAGGGGAAATGAGTCTGATGTGATCTTTGTTTTTAAAATAATCAACATAGGTTTCTCCTCCCGGTATCTTTCCGGTCTCAGTTTGTTTATATCCTAAACCGGTAACTGCCTTTAGATATTGATTATATTCATTTTTTGCTTTGAACTGAAACTCTATTCTGTCTGATGATTTATCGGTTGTATATTGAAATTTTCCAATCTTATATTGATAATCGCTGCTGTCATATTCATATAAAACAAATTCAGAGCTTTCTGTTTTGTCATAATATTTGTAATTAAGTTTTTTGATCTCATTTTTAAATGAATCCATACTTAATTGATTGAATTTTTCCAGTTCATCTAACTTGAATGCCTGAGCAACGATCTTAGAATTCAGTGCTAGTATTAATAAAACAGTTGAAATAATTTTTAATTTATGCATGAATTTATTTTTAAATTAAACTTTATAATTTTTTAATTCTATCGATATAATCACTCAATTGATCACTTTTCACTTCAATATCAGCTGCAATCCCCTTTCCAACTTCTTTATATGCGTATTTTTGTCTGTTGATGAGAGTTCCAGTAGTAAGAACCAGAAAAGCATTGTCAGGCAATTTAAATTCGGAGTTGTCAGAGGTCAATCCCATTGTATTACATCCCACTATTTTTACATTTTTTTGTCCGACAAAGCTTGCCACAACAAATTCCCCTGAACTTGCCGTTCTTTTATTTGTTAAAATGTAAATAGGTTTGTTTTTATTTTTTAATGTGATATCTGGAATTGGAATACTTGCTATTTTTTGCTTTCCAAAGTAGATATCTGAATTTTTATAAGAATAAAAACTGGCTCCTTCAGAATTATCAATGGAACCAACTACCTTTTCAGCATCTAAAAATGGATAAATTGCTTTTAACATGGGTGAAAACATGCCTCCTTCATTATTTCTAAGATCTATTATCCATATCGTTGGGTTGCTTTTATCTAAATTTTTCACCTTATCATAAAACGAATGTACATACTCATTCCAATCTTCCTGGTTGAAGTTAGCAATAGCAGGAACGGAGATATAAGCTATTTTCTTGTCAATAAGACTATCCTTAGGATATGGAAACGGCAGTCCTACATCTTGATGTCTTTTTAAATAATCTGCAACAACCTCCGGTTCATATAATTTTGAATGGTGATCACCTAATTTTCCTAAAATATCTCTGATTATCGGATAAGTTTCTTTGATTTCCTTTTTCTCCTGAACAGTCTTCAAAGCATCTTTTTTGATCGTTGCCCAATCGATGCTTTTTTTATTAACGGAATTTTGCTCCATAATCTGAATAGCTTTTTCAACGTAGGATGCAGGAATTTCTTGAGCGTAAACCTTGTGGGTGAAAATGAAGCTCAACAAAGCAAATAATAGAATTTTTTTCATAAGTAATTACCAATAGCTTTTAAGCGAACCAAGATACTTATAATATGGGAAAGCAATGGTTTTTAATAATGATAAGGGACTGGTTGTAATTTATCTAAAATTGGAAAGAGCTTTTAGCTATTCAATTTTTTATTTAATATTTTTAGTAATTCACTCGTTTTAATATTCAACATATCAGTCTGTATCATATTTTGAGCACTAGAATATACGGGAAATTTTTTCTGTGGAACATTTTTAGGATACTTAATAACGATATTGATGTATTCAGTTGTTTTCATTCCTCGAAATTTCGTATTAGATATAAAAAATTTTGAAATTTCTTTAAATTTTACTGAAACAGATTTTCTCAATAAATAATAAATAATAATTTCTGTGTCAGTAATACTTAATAATGGCTTTCTTCTCAATAGTAATAACATTGAAAGGATGGATGAAAAAATGAAAATAGTGAATGCAAAGTAGAATAGAATAGTTTTACCTAAGCCCTCATTTCCTAACTTTCTATAAAATTGACTGAGTAATAAACAAAAACCAATTGAACCCAAAAGTAAAAATAAGCTCTTAATTTTACTTGAATAAAAATGGATTTCTTTCATTATTACCTTAATTGATAAGCTAAATTTGGTTATTAATTTATAACAACCAAATTTATGAAATCTTATCTTAAAATTTTAACTTAAGCTAAAGGCAATTCAAAATAAAAAGTACTTCCCTGATTCGGAGAGCTTTTTACCCCAATTTCACCGTGCTGTTTTTCAATAAAGTTTTTTGAAATGGCTAATCCCAGACCTGTTCCATTTTGGTGCTCACCGGGAACCTGAAAATAGCGGTCAAAAATCTGACGATGGTATTTTTCATCAATTCCACTTCCGGTATCTGTTATACTGAACTGAATCACTGCCTCTGATTTTTCAACCAAAATCTGAATATTCTCATCTTGAAAAGAATGCTTAATAGCATTGCTCAGGAAATTATTCATTACCCAAACCGTTTTATCAAAATCTGCAGAAACAAAATCATCATCACCTAAAAGAAAGTTTGTGGTAATAGCAATATGTTTTTGCTCAGCTAGTTTTTCAACATTTTTAATGGCAGTAAGAACGATTTCTTTGGGAGAGCAGCTCTTAATATTCAGGCGGATATTTCCAGTTTCAACTTGTGATAGGTTGAGAAGTTCCCCTGTGATATCTAATAAACGCTGGCCATCATCATTGATGCTTTTAAGAAGCTCTTGCTGTTGACCGTTCAGTTCACCAAATTTTTGATTTCCTAAAAGCTGAACACCCATTTTTATTGCCGCAATTGGTGTTTTAAGCTCATGAGAAATAGTAGCTATAAAATTGGTCTTTGCAAAATCAAGTTCCTTAAAAGGAGTAATATTTCGTAGCAAGATTACTTTTCCAATATATTTTTTCTCTTTTTCACCCGTTTTTGCAATATTAATGGGAACTATTTCCTGTTCAAAGTAGTTTTCTTTATTATCCGTAACAATTTTGATCGGATCTTTTACCGGATGATCCATATTTTTAAGAAGCTCCCTGACCAGATCATTGTTTATTGCAACCTCATGGGCTGTTTTTCCAATGATTTCTTCCTTGCGAAGATTGGTGATATTCAAAGCTTCGTCATTGATCATGTAGATGAAATTATTTTCATCAAGACCAATAACGGCATCGTGCATATTGTTGATAAGTGTTTCAATACGTTTTTTATCCATCAGCTGCGTAGAAAGCGTACTGCTTTCATATTCCTGTAATTTCTCAGCCATGATGTTGAAAGAATTCGCAAGGTCACTAAACTCTTCGCTTCCTTTAAAATGAACTCTTTCATTATAATTTTTATTGGCGATCTGTTTAATACTAAAGGTGAGCTGATTAATTGGTTCCGCAATGGTTTGTGGTAAATTAAATAAGAGAATAAAAGCGATCAGAAAACTAACCGTTCCTAAACTTACAATCCAGAATGTGGCACGTTCAGCAGTGATTATTGCGGTATCACTTTTTCGTTCAATCCCTTTCATATTTAAAGACATGATCTTTACTAAATCTTCACGAATGAGCTTTTCTTTTTTAAAATCTGGTTGCTTCAAATAGCTGCCAAAATGGATCTTAAGATTCTGAGTGATTTCTTTTTCACCAATTTCTGAAAGATTATTTTCCTGTAAAGCATTATTTTTTTCAAAATCCCTTACGGAAACAACGCTGTCTGTACTCATCCTGTCTAAGGCGATCAGCATATTTTTAGAATATTCTAAGCTGTTGTAATTTGCAGTAAGAATTTTCTCTGTATCCGATTTTAATTTATTGATGTATACAGAGCCTATCACTGATAGTAAAACGATCAGCAAAAATAAAAGACCTACGCCTAGTGTGAGTTTAGTTTTAAGTTTCATTACTCTTAAGATAAAATGATAATGTCTATCTGTCGTTCGTTCAATCGGTTCATTAATGTGTAGATCCAACTGTAACCTGAAAGTCTTTGCCAGAAATGAGAATGGGGTTTTCCAATACAGACTGTTGTGATATTATGCTGAATCACATAGTCCAAAATTCCTTTATGAACGCTGCTTTCCTTTATCCGGATTACTTTAGCACCCATTTCTTGTGCTAAATTAAAATTATTAATTAAATATCGTTGCTTATTTAAGGCTATTTTTTCTGGATTTTCAGAAGGTTTCTGAACGTATAAAACAGTCCATGGACTGTTATAGTAGCTGGCCAGACGAGCTGTTTTCCGGATAATATTTTTGGCAATTTTTTCATTACTACTGATACAGGCGAGAAACTTAATAGGCTTAAAGTTTTCAGTTTTGATTTCAGTTTCAACCTTTCTCTCAACGTGTGTAGCTACTTCTTTTAATGAAAGCTCCCGAAGTTGTAGAATATGTCCGCTTTGGAAAAAGTTATTTAATGCCGTCTGAATTTTATCTTTTTTATAGATCTTTCCTTCTTTTAATCTTGTTAAAAGTTCATCAGCTGTTAAATCTATATTTACAACCTCATCAGCAAGGGCAAGGATTTTATCCGGAACACGCTCTGAAACCTCTACACCAGTAATTTTTTTGACCTCTTCATTCAGACTTTCAATATGCTGAATATTCATTGCGCTGATCACATTGATTCCATTATCCAGAATCTCAAGAACATCCTGCCATCTTTTTTTGTTTTTTGAACCTTCCACATTGGTATGTGCCAGTTCATCTACAAGAACTACTTCAGGATGTTCATTGATAATGGATTGCAGATCCATCTCTTCGAGATTTTTCCCTTTATAAAATACGGATCTCCTTGCTATTTCTGGAATGCCATCAACTAACGCGACTGTTTCCTCCCGACCGTGGGTTTCAATATAACCTATTTTTACATCGATACCATTTCGTAAGAGAGCATGAGCTTCCTGAAGCATACGAAAGGTTTTTCCCACACCGGCGCTCATTCCAATATAGATCTTGAATTTTCCTTTTTTGGATTTTTGGATCAGTTCTAAAAATTGTTCTGCTGATGACATTGATTTTATTCTTTTTAATTTTATTTTAAACACTTTTTTCTGTGGCTAAATTTATTATTAAAACCAAGCTGCAAGACTTGTTGTAATGAAAAAATTCCCCTGTTTCAACTCATTATTTTGTACAAAGATCGCATCTTTTGAAGTAAAGCCTCTAGCTTCTGTACGAAATACGACATTCTTCAAAATGGCATAATCTACATTCACAGAATATCCGAAGGTCTGAAAGCCGTTTGGAGTTTTTGTATCGATGATTACTCCATTTTTATCATTATAATATTCAAATCTTCCTGCCAATGCCCATTTATCATCGAACTGATACTTCATCAGGATATTCGGAGTATACCAGATGTTGTATTGATCACTTCCTTTTGTTTTTTGTTCCGCTCCAATATCAAAACCTAAGATCGTGGAAAACTGTTTTGTCACCTGGAAAATTCCATGTAAATCATGGAAATAACGCATTCTTTTATCATCTTTTGCCTTATCATTTCCTATGAATGAACTGCTGTTTAATGTAATTCTATCATTGGGTTTGTAGGTTACCTGATGCCCGAAAGAAATGGTCTGATTACCTTCAGGTTTTGCAATACGCTGCCATCCGTTCAATACCAATCCACTTAAAAACCATTTTCCGTTATCTGAGGTGTAGGAAATTTTGGCACCCGTTTCAAAATAAGGAGAATTTTCTGCTGCCAAACTCCTTGTCAGATTGAAGTTGTCTTTTCCTATCGCACTTTCCCAACCAATGTGGGATGGCATTATTCCCGCATCGATCCATAAGTTCTTATTTTTGGAAATTTTAATTCCAATATTAGCTTCATTTACATAACGTAAAGCATCTTGTTCGGCTGCCATATTATCTTGAGCATAAGTTCCTGCCATTAAACTAAGATTAGCACGAAGCTGATCACTTTCATAAGACGCTTTTACCAATCCTAAGTTAAGATTTACTTCATTATGTCTATTGTATGAGTATAAAAAATTTTGACGAAGATGATTAGCCGGTTCATTAAAATCATAAGTATAAAAGAGTTCCGCATAGGCAGAGAATTTTATTTTAGGACTTAGTTTTGTTGAATCCGAAGTTTGAGCTTTTGGAAAAAATATTCCTAATAATATCCCAACAACAATATATTTTTTCATGTAGTTTTAATAGTTAAATAATGTATTACAATCTGAACATGACAGCTAATGTAAACCTGCTGTCAGATTTTCTAAGATCGGGTCTCCACGATTCTATAGGTGTGTCTATCCATCCATCCGGACTGGTTGTTCCATCTCTTCCCGCAAAATAAGGGATGTTGCTTTTTCTGAAACCATATTCCAATCTGAATGTTACAAACTGATTAGGCATAATATCCACGGTTGCTGTTCCCTGGAACATTTTTAGTTTTTCTCCAGAAGCAATGGCATCATTAAAATCATTCTGAGCGACAGGAGAAGGGGTAAATGCTAAATAAGCACCTGGGTTTGAAACTGCATCTGCTCTTAGGGTTAAAGCAATTTTGTTATTGTGGAACCAAAGTCTGTTGGCCACAGAAGTACCGATCATGTAGTTGTCCTTGGCTTTTATACCACCACCACTTTGAAATCCGTAATGGTTATTGATACTGAATGCTGCCTGAGATAATCCCTTACTTTCTTTATTTTTGTAATATCTGGCTACAATACTGTGATCATGGTGGAATCGGCGAACTCCAGGATTGTTTCTGGTATCTTTTCCATTAAGGTAAAAATTGGCTACCAATTGCAAATTTTCGTTAGGACGGTAATAATTGGAAACTCCTAATCCAAGACCTGTATTCCATGAATTATAAGTCTGCCATCCATTGAGAACCCAAATCTCGGTTTTGAATTTTTTTGAAGGAAAAGCCTGAATTCTTGCTCCCTGGAAGTAGAAAGGAGTAAAATCACACACCAAACTTCTCTGGTAATTCCAGTTTTCTCCTAAAACGTAACTTTCCAACCCAATATAACTCATGAAAATACCGGCTTCTACATTCAAACCATGCATCACATCGAAATGATACCCTGCAGAAGCTTCACGAATGTTTTTTAAGTTGCCTCCGCTTGTATTTTTACCGTGATTCACAGTACCATCGAGGTCCTGAACAATAGAACCCATCTGTCCATATTGCAACCATAAACGCCCAATTATGTTCTTATAATTGGTTTCTAATCCAATACTTGCCATATTAATGGTTACTTCATTAGAACGTCCTATGGCTGAAGAAATAGTATGGGTATTATCCTTTGGACGGTTAAAATCATAATTGTAATAAGCATCTACATACGTTACACCAGTAAGTATAGTTTCACCATCTTTGTCTTTTAGGGTTAAAGGAAAGTCTGTCTGACGATTTTGACCATTGATCCACGTAAGATCATATCCGTCAAAAGGAATTCTGGATTCAGTTTTTGTAATTAAGGAATCTTTAGGTTTGCCTAAAACTGAATCTTTTTTAATTTCTTGGGCATTGATTTGGCTTAAAGCAGTAAGTCCTAAGAAAAATGCTGCTTGAAAAGTTTTTGATTTCATTATATAAATATTGATAATAATGTGTTGCAGTAATATGTGGAAACAACTTTCCACTTAAAAAGGATGATAAGAAAATGAATTCTGTTAACAATAAGAATGTTTTATGATTAGGAAACGGGATCTATTTGAACTTGAAAGTTTTGATGCCCGTCCATGTAGAATTGTAGGAAACAGAATTCATTTTTAATTGAAGTTTTCTTATTGAATTTTATTTGACCAGATGGGTCTTCTTAAGACAAAAAGAAAATGAATATATTTTTTATTTTAATTGATCTAAAGCGATATTGAGTTTTAATACGTTCACCTTTGAAGGTCCGAAAAGTCCTATAAGAGGTTTTTCAGTATTTGTTTTCACAAGACTTTCAATTTTAGCTTCCGGAAGATTTCTTTCTTTAGCGATTCTTTTTACTTGATAAAGAGCTCCTTCATCAGAAATATCAGGATCTAATCCACTTCCGCTTGCTGTAACCAATTCTACAGGAACTTTGATGGTATTCATTTCTGGATTCTGCATTTTCAGAGTATCAATTCTTTTCTGTACTGTTTCAAGATACTCTGCATTGCTAGGTCCTTTGTTGCTTCCTGCACTTCCTGCTGCATTATAATCAACTGCGGATGGACGACCGTGAAAATATTTTGGAGACTTAAAATCCTGTCCGATATTAGCGTAGAATTTTTGACCATTATGATTGATGATTTCTGCATTTCCTTGAGTAGGTAATACTTTTGAGCCTGCATAAACAAAGATCAAATAAACCCCTACAAGAATCAGCATTACAAAAGTCAGTTTCAATGCTGATAAAATATAATTTTTCATTTTTTTTAATTTTTTAAAAGAATAAACTGATGAATAGGTCGATAACTTTTATTCCGATAAATGGAGCGATGATCCCTCCAACACCATAGATCAAGAGATTTCTTCTTAACAAGGCACTTGCACCGATCGGTTTATAAGCAACCCCTTTCAAAGCCAGCGGAATCAAAATAGGAATAATGATCGCATTGAAAATAATTGCCGATAATATGGCTGATTCAGGGCTGTGAAGGTTCATAATGTTTAACTTCTGAAGAGCTGGAATGAAAGTGATAAATAGTGCCGGAATAATGGCAAAATACTTAGCAACGTCATTGGCAATACTAAAAGTGGTTAAGGTTCCACGTGTCATTAATAACTGTTTTCCTATTTCTACAATCTCAATTAGTTTTGTAGGGTCATTATCAAGATCGACCATGTTCCCGGCTTCTTTTGCAGCCTGTGTTCCACTGTTCATTGCTACACCTACATCAGCTTGAGCAAGAGCGGGTGCATCATTTGTTCCGTCTCCCATCATCGCCACAAGTTTTCCGGACTGTTGTTCTTTTTTGATATAATTCATTTTATCTTCAGGTTTAGCTTCAGCTATGAAATCATCAACACCAGCTTTTTCTGCGATAAATTTGGCTGTTAAAGGATTATCTCCGGTCACCATCACCGTTTTAACACCCATTTTTCTCAAACGCTGAAAACGTTCCTGAATTCCGGTTTTAATAATATCCTGAAGCTCAATCACTCCCCAAACCACTTCATTTACAGAAACAACCAATGGAGTTCCTCCGTTTTCAGAAATTTTTGTCGTGGCATCCTGAGTTTCCTGAGGAAAGATGTTTCCCGCTTTTTCAGTCAGTTTTTTAATCGTATCATAGGCTCCCTTTCTGATTCTTGTATCTTCGAAATCAATTCCTGAAGTTCTTGTTTCAGCGGTAAATTCGATATAAGTAGGGCTGGGAACCAATAAATCCTGAGGTTTTAATTCACTTAATTCAATAATTGATTTTCCTTCCGGAGTCTCATCAGCTACTGAACTTAGTGCAGAAGCTTTAATAAACTCTTCCAGTTTAATGTTGTTAGCTGGGTGAAATTGTGTTGCTTTACGGTTACCGATGGTAATCGTTCCTGTTTTATCAAGAAGTAAAACATCAATGTCTCCCGCTGTTTCTACTGCCTTACCACTTTTGGTAATAACATTTGCTCTTAAGGCTCTGTCCATCCCGGCAATTCCAATTGCAGAAAGCAGACCTCCGATCGTTGTGGGTATCAGACAAACGAAAAGTGATATAAATGCCGCAATGGTAATCGGTGTCTGCGCGTAGTCTGCAAAAGGTTTTAAAGTAAGGGTAACAATTATAAATGTTAGGGTAAACCCTGCTAAAAGTATAGTTAATGCGATTTCGTTAGGTGTTTTTTGTCGTGAAGCACCTTCAACAAGGGCAATCATTTTATCAAGAAAAGATTCTCCAGGTTTTGTGGTTACTTTCACTTTAATACGATCTGAAAGTACTTTTGTACCTCCGGTTACAGAACTTTTATCTCCGCCAGCTTCACGAATGACCGGTGCACTTTCTCCAGTAATTGCAGATTCATCTATGGTCGCTAGACCTTCGATGATCTCTCCATCCATAGGGATCTGATCACCTGCTTCACAAAAGAAAATATCACCAAGCTTCATTTCGGCAGACATTTTTAATGTCGTTTCCACCTGAAATCCCGGCTTATTATCAATGATCAGCTTAGCAGGAGTTTCTTCACGGGTTTTTCTAAGGGTGTCTGCCTGTGCTTTACCTCTTGCCTCAGCAATAGCTTCAGCAAAATTGGCGAATAAGACCGTGAAAAATAAAATAATGAATACTAAGAAATTATAGGAAAAACTTCCCTGTGTTTTGTCTCCCGTTAAGCTAAATAAGCTCACAATAAACATAATGATTGTTCCGATCTCAACCAGGAACATGACGGGATTTTTAAACATAATTTTCGGATTCAGTTTTACGAAAGACTGTTTGATAGCTTCGTTTACCAAATCTTTTTGAAACAATGTTTGTGATTGATTTTTCATTTTTTTGAAAGAGTTATATAATTTGAAACCAACGTGAACCATTAAGGTTGATAGAAGACCTAAGATTTGAAATGGATAATATTTTTCAAGTGAATGTTTTATGAACTATAAACTAGTTTTGAGTTCTTAGTATCCTGAATTCCTTAATGGTTTACAATTGATTTTAATTTCATTTATTTAGAAAAATATTGAAGTTGTTCTGCGATTGGCCCTAATGTAAGTGCCGGGAAGAAAGATAAGGCTGCAATAAGCAGGATTACGGCTAAAGTCATGAATCCAAATGTTGCAGTATCTGTTTTCAAAGTACCTGCACTTTCCGGAATGTATTTTTTCTCAGCCAGATACCCAGCAATAGCAATAGGACCTATAATTGGAATAAACCTTGAAAGTAAAAGCACAATTCCTGTAGAAATGTTCCACCATGGTGTATTATCTCCCAGCCCTTCAAATCCTGATCCGTTATTAGCGGAAGAAGAAGTAAATTCATACAGCATTTCACTGAATCCATGAAATCCTGGATTATTTAATGTTTTAGCTCCAAATTCTGGTAAGTAAGCGGTTAGAGCTGTTCCGACAAGAATTAAGAAAGGGTGGAATAAGGCAACGATCATTGCAATTTTCATTTCTTTAGCCTCAATTTTTTTACCCATAAACTCTGGTGTCCTTCCTACCATCAGCCCACTCATGAATACAGCGAGAATGATGAATATGAAGTAGTTCAGAATTCCAACACCACAACCTCCATAGAAACAGTTGATCATCATGGCAAGAAGCTGATTCATTCCCGATAATGGCATGGTACTGTCGTGCATTGCATTTACAGAACCTGTAGAAATTACTGTTGTAGCAATACTCCAATAGCCTGATGCAGCACTTCCAAAACGAATTTCTTTACCTTCCATTGCTCCCAAATGACTATCAGTACCCATTTGTGTAATGAGTGGGTTGCCATTTGTTTCATTAATAACATTAGGAATAGTAAGGGCCAGAAAACCGATGGTCATTACCGTAAATATTGTCCAGGAAAGTTTTCTCTTTTTTAAATAAAATCCTAAAGCAAAAACCAATGCGAACGGAATGATCATCTGAGCGATCATCTCTGTCATATTCGTCATATAATTAGGGTTCTCAAGTGGATGTGCTGAGTTGGTGCCAAAAAAACCACCTCCGTTTGTTCCTAAATGTTTAATAGAAACAAAAGCAGCAGCCGGACCTCTTGAAACATCTACTTTTTGACCTTCTAAGGTTGTGATATGATCTTTACCTTCAAAAGTCATAGGAGTTCCATTAGCAGAAAGAATAAAAGCAATAATAATACTGATCGGAATTAATATTCTGACCATAGATTTTGTAAAAAAATCGAAGAAATTTCCTAATTCCGACGTTGATTTTTCCTTAAACGCTTTGAAAAGTACAGCCATAGCTGCCATTCCCGTTGCAGCAGTTACAAACTGAAGGAACATTAAGTATAATTGACTTAAATAACTTACTCCCGTTTCTCCGGAATAATGCTGTAAATTACAATTCACTAAAAAAGAAATTGCTGTATTGAAAGCAAGATCGGGTGACATATCTGGATTTCCATCGGGATTTAGTGGAAGCCAGGATTGGTTGAGCAGGATAAAAAATCCAATGACAAACCAAACAAGATTGATCGTCAGCATGGCAAACATATTCTGTTTCCAATTCATCTGACGGTTAGGATTAATCCCTGATATCTTATAAACAAAGTTTTCAAGAGGCTGAAAAACAGGATCTAAAAAAGTCTTTTTATGACCATAGACATTAGCAATATATTTACCTAAAAATATCCCTATTACCAATGTGATTGCGAACATCGCTACGATGCCTAAAATTTCTGTATTCATGGCTGATTAAAATTTTTCAGGTTTTATTAAAACATAGCAGATATACACAAAGGCTAGTATTGAAAGAAAAAATAAACTCCACATAGCTTTATATTTTATCAAAAAATTCAACGGATTTATACAAAAGCCAAAATAAAATGGCACTCAGTACTAATAAAATTACCAACATCATAGCGTTACAATTAAAGTTAAAAGGGTAAACAGTACATACGACACGATCAGGAAGCTCAACTTCGAATGATCTCGTTTTTTGAATGTTTTTTTTGAAATAGTCATTTTAAAATATTTTATTCTATATCTCTAATGCCAAAAAAGAATCCATTTTGTTGTTTTTTTTGTTAAGTTGCTTTGTAATAGAGTGTTGTGTGCTATTTGAGAACCTGCCAAAAACAGAAAAGCCTATCAAAATGATAGGCTCTTTATTAAAATGATAGGGTAGTATTTATCTTAATCCATACTCTTCCAGCTTGCGGTATAACGTGGCAATACCAATCTCGAGCAGTCTCGCGGCTTCAGCTTTGTTACCTTTGGTGTAATGCAGAACTTTCTGGATGTGTTCTTTTTCTAAAGA
Source organism: Chryseobacterium sp. ISL-6 (assembly GCF_018613715.1). Lineage (GTDB taxonomy): Bacteria > Bacteroidota > Bacteroidia > Flavobacteriales > Weeksellaceae > Chryseobacterium > Chryseobacterium paludis. Next base: position 645,378 of record NZ_JAGGPT010000005.1, read on the forward strand.
CCTGATGCTTAAAGAATCTTTATCGCCTGTTACTTTTTCTAAATAATGGGGAAGGCTTTCAGCATCCAGAGTATGGTCATTCATTAAAATTAAACTCCTTTCTATCGTATTTCTTAACTCACGGATGTTTCCTTTCCAGTCGTTTTTTTCTAATGTTTTATAATAATCTGCCGAAACCTCTACAGAAGTAAGGTGAAGTTTATGTGAAAAGATATCAACGAAGTTTTTGGCTAATACTTTTAAGTCTTCTTTTCTTTCACGAAGTGGAGGGAGGTTGATTTCAAAAACATTCAGTCTGAAATACAGATCTTCCCTGAAATTTCCCTGTTTGATTTCGTCTTCCAGATTTCTGTTTGTTGCAGCAATTAATCTGAAATCTGATTTTGAAACTTTTGTTTCACCCATTTTCATGAATTCGTGGGTTTCAAGTACACGAAGTAATTTAGCCTGAAGCTCAATAGGCATTTCTCCGATTTCATCTAAAAATAAAGTACCGCCGTTGGCTTCTTCTACCAATCCTTTTTTATCTTTAATTGCTCCTGTGAAAGATCCTTGTTTATGGCCAAAAAGTTCACTTTCAAGAATTTCTTTACTGAATGCAGAGCAGTTGATGGCGACAAAATTATTTTTCTTTCTATCACTTCCTTCATGAATGGCATTGGCAAAAACCTCTTTTCCGGTTCCCGTCTCTCCTGTCAACAGTACAGTAGCATCTGTTAAAGCAACTTTTTCAGCCAGTTTTTTAGCCTGAAGAATGGCAGAAGAGCTTCCTATAATCTGATCGAACCCCTTTTGTATATCACTTTTCTGAACAATTTTAGATTTATTATCTTTTACTTTATCCAAAGCTTTATACACCAGAGGGATAATTTTATCGTTATCATCTCCTTTTACCAGATAGTCATAAGCTCCGTTCTTCATGGCCTGAACAGCATCAGTAATATTCCCGAAAGCGGTCATCAAAATGATCTCCTGATGTGGATATTTTGTTTTGATGGATCTTACAAGTTCAACTCCAAATGCATCGGGAAGTCTGACATCACTTAAAACAACATCAAACTCATATTGTTCAAGCATCGTCATAGCAGAACGTGCGGTAGAAGCTTCTTTTACATTAAAATCTTCCTGAGAAAGGATCATTCCCAAAAGTTTGAGAAGTTTGAGCTCATCATCGATGATAAGAATATTTCCGGACATGGTATATATTTTAGGTAAAACCTTATGCAAACTTAAACAAAGTTCAAGATACAAACCGAATATTCCTGATATTTTAGATAAGATTAGATAAAACCAAATAGAAAATAACAAAAAAACTATTCTTAAATAAAAACCTTTACCAGATTCGATAAAGGTTTATATTTTTCTTCTTTTTTAATGAGTTTTATTTCCAGAAAAACCATTCATTACCATTATAAATACAAATAAGTTTGGTAGTAGGGTCATAGCAGATCATTCCCGCAACTGGGGATTTTACATTCGTTACAGGATCTGTTATTTTAGGAAGAATAAGTGCTTTATCAGCTGATTCTAAAACCAAAACTCCATTTGCAGTTGAAGAGGCAGCTCCAATAATAACCCCACGATCGGTAATATCATTTCCAGTAATAAGGGTAGGGCTGGTTCCCGTTTTGTCAGAAAGATCTACCCATGCACCATTAAAATATTTTACTCTGGATGTGGTTAAATCGAAAACCAATGTTCCGGGCTCCGTAGAAGTCATGGTTTCACTATCCAATACCTGAGGTAAGATGATACCATTAGTAGTTCCCGTAGTAAAATCTAAAATACCACTTCCATCTACTTGTTCTTTTCCTATAGCAACTTGTGCGTTTAACGCAACAGGTATAAATATTAATAATATTAGCTTTTTCATATTAATTACAGGTTTGTTGTATACAGTTCCAAGATGTTCCATTATAAAGCTTAATACAGCTGTCATCTGTATCATAAACAATCATTCCTTCCACCGGTTGTGTGATCGATGTTTCAGGATTACTGATCCTTGTAATAACAAAACCTTTGCTATTACCTTCCAGAGCTACAAATCCATTGTTAACGTCATGAGGCCAGTTACTCGAACTTCTTGCATTTCTAATCGATATGCCGAACTTAGTTCCAGAGTTGGGAGTACCGGTTGTGCCGGGCTTAGAACAAGGACATGTATCACTTTTAACGAAGTTAGAACTAATAGTACATCCTCCGGGCGTAGTTACTATAATACTGTATTCGGCAGGGGAAATATCTGTAATAGGCAATGTGTAAGTATTGTTTGTTGCTCCCGGAATAAGGACTCCATCTTTATACCACTGGTAGGTACCCAAACCTGTAGGGACAGATAAAATAGATTGTCCTATACAAGCCTGGGGATAAGGAGTGCTTAGTGAGATGGTTACAATCGGAGTGGTTCCAAAACCAGAAAAATAACCTCCGAAACCAGCATTTGTATCAGCTCCCAGCAGATCCGCCTGAATAGTTCCTGTGGATGTTACTTTTACATTTTTTACATCATTTACTGCATCTCCTATCGGATATCTATAACTTACCCAGGTGCTGTTTCCATCTACTGTTCCTGCACTTTGAGATGGCACAACAGCATTTCCGTTAATGGTAACAGTAGGTGTATTTCCTGCCGTCGTAAGAATTGATAAAATGGTATTTGCATAACCGGTATTGCCAATTTTATGGGCATCGGGAATCAGATCAATTTCATTCTGACCAAAACACGATAATGGGGCGACCAGAACAATATTATTGGTAGCACCTCCAGCACTCCCATATATTTTGTGAAATACATAGGATGGCTTACTGGCTTTCAGATATAAATTCCCATTTGCATTAAAGTTTCCAGCTGCATTGATAACGGCATAATCCCCGGCGTTTGCTAATGTTAATAAAGGGGTAGGAGATCCATTTAAAGTAATAGTAGTGTTGTCCGCAGTTGCTACAACAATTAACCTTTCATTATTTCCACCTGCTCCCTGCATAACAATGTATTCAACACCTATTTGATTAACGGGAATAAGCTGATCCAGACCAAAATCTCTCGCTGTGCCAGAAGCTCCTAACATCATAAGTCCTCCTACAACGACACTTACGTTTTTATTTGATATAATTTTTGATCCTAGCCATCCTGTATCTTGTATTGTTATTCCACCTGTTTTTACTGGTGCGTAAAGTATAAATGTTTCCCCCTTCTGTAAGGTTCTATGGAATGAAGTGCCGATAAGTGGTGTGGGATTAGTACCGTTTAGGAACTCCACACCAGGTTTAATATCTGAGATGTCTATGTTTGTATTGTCTTCAGTGGCCATTACAGAGAGGATGTTACCTACATCTTCGGTAGCTGTGGGATTTTGCGTTGGAGAGCCTCCCCATCTGAATTCTTTTCCTAAAGCTGATTCACCCTTGGTAAGAACTGTTCCTGCATGATTGGTCTGCCGCCCCCGATAGTTAACATAAAAATTACCGGTGGATGCAAATACAAGTCCTGCAGTATCACCGGAAATAATTGTTCCTGCGCTTGTAGAAGGTAATGTGATAGGAGATTGTCCTGGTGTAATTACGGTATTGGATGGATTGATAAAACTGATTCTTTTAGGCTGGGTATTGCTTATCGTAATCAACCCGTCAGTGATAATTGCAGAGGTATTACTGTTGATATCTAAAACAGACATTCTCGGATTACCATTTCCTGAGGCGTAATTGACAGAAATTGTAATATTTGACAGGGATGGTGTAGAAAGATAAATGAACTCCTGAGTAATATCAAGTGGATAATTGGTAAATACAATAGGATTAAGATAATGAAGATTATCTAATTGTAAACTTCCCTTATATGCTGATAATTTTAGTGTTTGGAGGCTTTTACCATATTCAAGAGTCCAATTGCCATCCAAACCTGTAAGATCAGTAGAGGCTGAGACCTTTATATTTAATTTTTTCTCAAGATAATGAACAGCTTCTTTTCCTTTTTTACCTTTTGCGAATTCACAGCCGTAAATAAGAAGTTCTTTCTGGTCTTTTATTTTGTCTTTTAAAAAATATAATATCTTCTCTTTTTCTAACCATTGTCCATTAATAAAAAGTTCACCTGGCCTTCCATGAGAGAAAATGTGAAAAGCCTTTTTCTCTTCCTTGATTTTTACGGTTGGAAAGTTTGATAGTGAAGCGTCTATAAAAACAGATGGTGACGTTTTGCACATATGTAATATAAATATGAACAAAAAAATGCTGAATAAAATTTTTCTCATAATATTTTGGGTGCTTAGGTGTTGGTTATATAAAAATAATAAAATATAATTATTGATAATGTAATTTTAAGTTAATATTTGCAATTAGTTTTCACTGTATTGTGATTATTTTTAACGATAATCCGGCTGTGAGAAGCTTTCCGTTAAGTTTTGTGGTAAATACGAAAAATTAATGTTAATTCATTTGGAATAATAAATCGTCACCATAGATTTAAAAATTAATAAAATTGGAAAGTCTTCTTTTTCTATTCCTTACATTTGTAAGGCATTCTATTTAAAGAATGAAAATGAATTTACATATGACGGACAAAAGATATAAGGAGACGATTCATACAGATAAAAACAACTACGAATATATAAGCATCACTCACGATGAAAACCGGGTAAGAGTGTATACTCTTAAGAACGGATTAAAGGTTTTTCTTGCTCAAAATTTTGATGCGCCAAGAATTCAGACCTATATCCCTGTAAGAACCGGGAGTAATAATGATCCTTCTGATAATACAGGCTTAGCACATTACCTTGAGCATATGATGTTTAAAGGAACTTCCAAAATCGGAACTCAGGATTGGACTCAGGAGAAAGCTTTGCTTGATCAGATTTCAGAACTTTACGAACAGCATAAAGCAGAACCGGACGCCGAAAAAAAGAAGGATATTTATAAAAAAATTGATGCAGTATCTCAGGAAGCCAGTCAATATGCTATTGCCAATGAATACGATAAAGTAATTTCTTCATTGGGAGCTAGCGGAACCAATGCCCATACTTGGTTTGATGAAACGGTTTATAAGAATAATATTCCGAATAACGAGTTGGAAAAATGGCTGAAAGTTGAGAAAGAGAGATTCTCGGAAGTTGTTTTACGCCTTTTCCATACAGAATTGGAATCTGTATATGAAGAATTTAACAGAGCTCAGGATAATGATTCAAGGCTTGTGAATTATGAATTGATGGATGCACTTTTTCCAACGCATGCTAATGGTCAGCAAACTACTTTAGGAAAGCCGGAACATTTAAAGAACCCTTCTATGAAGGCAATTCATAAATATTTTGATGAATATTATGTTCCTAATAATTATGCTATGGTCATGGTTGGGGATTTGGTTTTTGAAGATGCTATTCAGCTTATTGATCAATATTTTGGAGCTATTCCATACAAGGAATTACCAAAGAAGACGCCTGTTATTGAGAAACCACTTACAGCAATTGTAAAAAGAACGGTAAAAAGCCCTACGACTCCAAGAGTCCAATTGGCCTGGAGAACGGATAGTTATGGAACTAAGGAAGCAATGTTGGCTGATATTACAGCTAACATTATGAGTAATAGAGGAGAGGCCGGATTATTGGATCTCCATATTAATCAAACTCAAAGAATGCTGTGGGCACAAGCCTTTTCTGTAGGTTTAAAACAATATGGCTATTTTTCAATTGTAGCGGTTCCTAAGGAGACGCAGACTTTGGATGAAGCAAAAGATATGGTTTTAGAGCAAATCGAACTGGTAAAAAAAGGAGAATTTCCCGATTGGATGCTTCCGGCTATTATTAATGATTTCAAGCTTCAGAGAATGAAAGCGCTGGAGACAGCAGATGGCTTGGCAACAAATCTTTATGATACCTATATTAAAGGAAGAACCTGGGCGGAGGAACTTAATGAAATGGATGTATATGCTGCATTTACTAAACAAGATGTTGTAGATTTTGCGAAAGATTTCTTTAAAAATAATTATGTAATTATCAACAAAGAAAAAGGAGTTAATGACAAACTGATTAGGGTTGAAAATCCTGGAATTACGCCAATTAAAATTAATAGAGAAGCACAGTCAGAGTTTTTAAAACAGATTTTAGCGGAAAAAACTGAAGATATTCAACCGGAGTTTATTGATTATGATAAAGAGATCCTAACAGATACTGTTAAAGATAAAAAGCTGAGTTTCGTTAAGAATAAATATAATGATATTGCGCAAGCGTATTTTATTTTTCCTTTTGGAAGTGATAATGAACGTGATTTAGGAATCTCAACACAATTACTTCAGTATTTAGGAACCGATAAGTATTCACCTGAAGACTTGAAGAAAGAATTCTTTAAAATAGGAGTGAGTAATGATTTCAAAACGACCAATGATCAGCTTTTAATTTCATTAAGTGGTTTGGAAGAAAACATTCAACAGGGAATTGAACTCCTCCAGCATTGGATGCAGAATATAAAACCTGATCAGGAAGTCTATCACCAGTTTGTAGAAACGGTTTTAGAAAATCGTGAAGCCGTGAAAAAGGATAAAAACCGAATCATGACAGCTTTAACGAATTATACAAAATTGGGAGAATTCTCACGTTTTACAGATGTTATCTCTAAAGAAGAGTTGGAAAGCAGTGCCGTAGAGAAATTTACTGATCGGATGAAAAACTTATTCAAATTTCCTTATCAGTTATTTTTCTACGGGAAAAACTATGAAAACTTCAAAAATTATATTGATCACTATGTTGAGGTATCAAGTCTTGCAATTCCTGAACCTAAAGAATACCCTGAGCCAGAAACCAACGGAAATGTTTACTTCACAAATTACGATATGGTGCAGATGGAAATGAGTAAAATCGGCAAAGGAAAGAATGTCAATATTTTGAATTTTGGGAAGATCAATGTTTTCAATGAATATTTCGGAAGAGGTTTGTCGTCTATTGTTTTTCAGGAGATCCGCGAAAGTAAAAGTTTAGCCTATTCAGCATATGTTTCCTATTCAGCTAATTCAGAATTGGGACATCCGGATTATGTTTCAACCTATATTGGAACGCAACCGGATAAATTACAAATTGCCGTAGATACCATGTCTGAACTGATGAACGATCTTCCAGAGGTATCCATTCAATTTGAGAATGCTAAAAATACTGCCATGAAGCAGATTGCTTCAACAAGAGTAACAAGAACAAATATTTTCTTTAATACATTAAGGTTAAAAAAAATAGGAGTTGCTCACGATTTCAGAAAAGATATTTATGAACAGATCCAAAGCCTGGACTTTGCAGTTGTAAAAAAATTCTATCAAACAGAGATAAAACCATTGCATTTTAATACAGCTATTATCGGGAAGAAAGAAAACCTGAATATGGAAGCCGTTAATGAAATGGGAACATTTAAAGAAATAGGTCTGAAAGACATTTTTGGACACTAAATATATAAACCCCGACTTAGTTCGGGGTTTATTTTTATTCTATTCTTATTCTATTCAGAAACCTTAATCTACTTGCATTGGTTTCTATTCTTTCTATTTCTTAATAATAGAGATACAGCAGAACTTTTTTCGCTGGATAATTTGCATAGCCACTCCTATTACCAACCTTATCAATGAACCTCTAAAGTTTATCATAATTTAATTAGAGATTTATTCTGGTGCCGAAGCCTTGGCACTACCGATTTTAAACCATGAGAAGAAGCTCGTTAATCGCCCAAGGCTCTTTGAAGGTCGTTATTGTATTTTTCCTGTGTACCTCATACACTGCCATAGCCCAACAAAAACGTATAAAGAAAGAAAATTCTCCAAAAACGGATACACTTGCCAAATCTAAAGATATAGATGAGGTAGTGGTTGTAGGCTTTGGAAAGCAAAAAAAAATTAATCTTACCGGAGCGGTAGATATGATTTCAGCCAAGAAACTTGAAAACAGACCTATTACCAATATTGGAGCTGGACTTCAAGGACTTATTCCTAACCTTAATATTACTATTGATAATGGAAGGGCTTCAGCAGCGAACTTTAATATAAGAGGTTTTACCAGTGTGAACGGGGGCAGCCCTTTGATATTAGTAGATAATGTACCTTATAGTGGTGAAGAGCTCGCAAGATTGAATCCTGCAGATATAGAAAATGTATCAGTTCTTAAAGATGCATCTTCAGCTGCAATACATGGAGCAAGAGCAGCGTTTGGAGTCGTATTAATCACGACTAAAAGTGCAAAGGGAGGACAGTTAAATGTATCTGTGAATACCAATACTGCCTAGTAGAACGGTTGGGAAATTACCGGAGCTGGTAACTGATCCATTAACTGTTATGGAATATAAACACGATGCAGCAACTCCATTATATAATTTATAATATTCCTCAGGGGGAATATGTATTGATCATGTCGCATTATCCTATACTTACTGTTACCGGAACCTGGGAAGGAGGACAGCATAAAGACCACATAGTCCTTAAAGATCTTTTTTATAAACATAGAGATAAAGTAAAAGGATGCCTTAGTGGGCATCAGCACCTGCTAGACAGAGCCTGGTATAATGATGTATACTATTTCTGTAATGGCGCGATGTCTGGATTTTGGTGGGGTGAAGGTGATAAACATTCCGCGAAACCCTTCTATTATCAGGAAACACCTCTTGGTTATGCCATATTAAAATTCTATGATGATGGCTCATTTGAGAATGAGTACATAGTTCGTCATTATTAATACATATAATATAGTATATGAAAACTGACTTTTTTAGGTCAGTTTTTTATATTTGGATAGCTTAAGATGTGCCAGTCGTCTTATTTTTTGTACGTTTTGAGATCTTGATTAAAATTTTTAATGCCGAAAGTCAGTTAGTTATATATTTTGCATTAAAAAAGTTTGTGAAAAGCTTGGTAGATATATCAAAAGTTTCTACTTTTGCCCCACTGAAAACGAGAGATAGTAGGTAGCGCAGACGATAAGTAAATAGGACTGAAGGTTAGAAAAATAAATAATATTTTATTTTGATAATTGATAAAAGTTTGTATCTTTGCAGTCCCAATTAAGGGAGCGCAGGAGAGTATAGGATTGAATAGGAGATAGGGATTAAGGTTACTAAAAAAACTTTAAATTTTCTTTCGGAAAAATTTGGTCACATCAAAAAAAACATTTACTTTTGCACTCGCAAATCAGTAGCCTAAACGACAGAAAATGAGGCTA
>NZ_JAGGPT010000006.1 GCF_018613715.1 Chryseobacterium sp. ISL-6
TTTCAATAGGCCACATGGATCCTTTAAAGGAAAAACGCCTTATGAAATATTAAAAGCTAAACTAAAATAATTATCTTTAAGTCTACGAAGCCATGAAGTACGACACCTGTAAAGTTTTTTCTCTAGACGCTGTGGTAAAGGCAAAGAAAGAAATGTTAGGTTGCTGTCCACGGTTTTGAGCAGAGGCTTCTTCTAAAATCTAATCATAGATATTTACCACATCAAAGATATTTTCATAATGCTCGTTCAGAATTTTACAGATAGCTTCGGCTATAAAAGTTGTACAATCTAAATTTTGAGAATATGTGTTAAAGGTATCCTTCAATACATAGTATCCACTATGAATGTCGACTTTGCCATTCTCAAAAAGATAACGTATGGTTGGATTGTCAGCCTCCCAACTAACAATGTGACTCCAACCATAAAGTCCTCGTGTTTCATGTGTTTCTAAATACTCTTTTCTAAGTCTTTCTGCTTCCAACTTGCAGAATTCCAATACCTGATGTAATTTCTCAATTTTCTCCTGACTAAGCGGAATATAATTAAAGGTATAGAATACATTACTTGGAAGATCTTCTATTTTTTTTAATTTTCCTTGATTGAATAATTCAATAGCTAGGTCAAGAACAAGAAATTTAATATTTGCATAAAACAGGCCTGAACGTGTATGACCACTTTCTTGTATGGGTCTGATATACCTTTCTAGTTCCACAGCATCTTGCCTACTCTTAACAATAAAAATAACTTCCTCAAAAAATTCTCCATCAAAAAGATAAAGACCACGAAAGAAGTCGTCATCGATATCAATGTTAGGAAATATATCATCCTTACCTGCAATCCTCCATTCTCTTTCATGAGTCCAATCAATATTCTTTGTACTTCCTAACTGAAAAGCAACGTAGCGGTATTGTTCTTCTAATGGTAAAATGGACTCTTTAATAATCCTGAGATTGGGATTCTGCTCTGCCGAATCATCAAATTCAAAAACGTTATTAGGGGATAGACCATAGATAACAGGTCTTCCTCCTTTCTTAAAAAAATCCTTCTTTTTGACTGCTATTCCATAATCAGAAATCCGATAGGGGTTCTTTCTTAAATTATTATATTCCAACAGATTGAATAATGGCATTTCAGTGAAGCATACCACTGGCTTAGTACCATATATAGTCGCTTTTCCATTTCTAAAAGAGAACCCAGCTCTTAACCCCCCTTCAGATATTATATTAAACATACATTCCATCTCGGTCATTTGGGCAATCTTCTCGTATTCACTTAAGTGCATTCTTCCCCCGGTTTCAAATACAAAAGGAAGGTCTTTTACATCCTGTCTCCGTAGAAAATGAATAACATAATCTGAAATATCTGTCCTTTTAGTTTGCATTATTTACTTCTTGGTTACTTTGAATAAAGAATTCTCTCTAGTTTAAATATCTTAATTTGATAAACTTTAATTTTTACTTTCAACTATTATTTGGATCTTATACAATGTTTACTCCAAATAATTATAATTGAATCTAAGTTACTAATTATTTTTTATCCTTATCGCATTCAAAACTAATCATTCTATTATATGAAGAAAAATCATTTTACGATTATTATGACATTTTTGGGGACGATATATGAATTTACCCAAAGTGAAATTTAACGTTGTCATACTTATTGTTTCAGCTAGAATCGCATTTTATAGTAAATACTATTGCTCGTGAAATAAACAATACGTTTAAAAGAAAAATCCCATTTTTTACATTTCATGATTGTTTAGTGGTTAAGGAATCTGATTTAGATCAAGTTCATAAATTGATACATGAAATATTTATCCGCGAGATTGGCTATTCACCCAATATGACTAAAAAGATTTGGAATTTTTATATACGAAGCAGTGCACATTACTTGATTTATAATTTTGAATTTATTAAAAATGCCTACTCAAAGTCTATTTCTATTTTTGATATTCTGTCTAGTTCAGATATTATACTTTTTTTGATAAGTTGGATTTTATTTTGTTTGTCTGAAATTTCTTTTTGTATTTCAAGATCATATAAACTTTGCTTATTAACAGGAATGAATAATTCTATATTTTTTATTTTCCCAATTGTTGGTTTATTTTCCCAATTAAAATTGTGATCCGCAAATGCATTTATTAATTCAAATGTTAAGTAAGTATAGTCCAAGTCATCACTTTTCTTTATTAATAATCTTGCATCACCATTGATGCTAAATTTATGTTTTTCTCTAAAGAAAACGGTTCCCGCATAAACACCATTTGTTGTAATTTGGATACATTCAACATCATAATCAAAAGTTTTAATAAATCCAAAAACCCCATTTTCTTTTGTATTTGCAGAATAAACAACATATTCACCTCTATTTGCGTTTAGAAACTTTTGGGTTAGGTGTGAGTTTCCACTCTTTATATCAAATAGTTCGTCAATTGTAAATTTCTTTAAAATTGAAGTATTTTCTATCTCTACTGCAAGATTTTCGATTTGAGATTTGTATTCTTCAATAGCTTTTTTAATGTCTTCGACATATAAGATTTTATCTACAATATCTTTTTGTATTTCTAAATCAAAATTACCTTTCTCGTCAACAGGAATAATAATTTCAACCTCTTCAACCATTCTTGGATAAACTTTTGTAAATTCATCTGAACCGTTTTCTCCCTTTCTTCCCTTTGCTAATTCTCTTAATTTTGGCTCAACAATATTTTTTACATAAAGCAAATTAATGTTTGACATTTTAGGCTTTAATAAACCTCTATCCCCATTAATTGAGAATTTCCCATCAATCAACATCATATAACCTGCAAATCCATTTGTTGCCCAAGTCAGATATTGTCCATCATAATCATTCGTGTTGATATAGGTTAGAGGTGCATTATTAGATGCAGAATAAACAGGATTGTCTCCTTTATTTAAATTACCGTAATTTTTGGTGTATAGAGATTTACCTTTTTCAATATCAAAAAGATCTTTGATTTTATAGGCTTTCTTATTTAGTTCAGACTTTTTTTTTTCAGACAATTCCTTTATGCCCTCTTGAAAAGTCTTTAAAGAAATTGACATATCTTCTACCAATGAAGAAAAGTCGAGCAATCCTAATTTGTCTTTTTTCTCACTTATTCCAAGTTCGATTTTTTCTTCTTTACTCCACCATTTATCTATTATCCAAGAATTTTCTAATGAACCTGTGAAGTCTGTAAAAGGAAATACTTTACACCTTTTGTCAGTATTAATTTTTGCAAAACTTATCTTGTTCCCTTTGAAAAAAGAATATAGAGTAACTGCTTCGCTTAAATCATCTTGATCAATATCAAATCTGTAAACGTCTCTTGTTTCTCCCATTTCACTTACTAAATAAGTAAATACAGGGTCAGTTTGAAGGTCCTTTTTGTTTGCTTTTTTGGTTAAGCAAAGAATGTATGTCTTTTTGTTTGTGGTAAAAAATGTGTTTAATGGTAATGAAACGATACCATCAATATAACATTCGTCTACTATAAACTGTCTTAAATTTTTATCATTTTGACGATTGAAAATTCCATCGGGAACAATTATAAAAGCCTTTCCATTTGGTTTTAATGCCCTAATAATCCACTCCATAAACAAACCTTCAACACCAATTGCATTGATTTTGTAATAGTTTACGAGAGTTCCGTCTTTTTTGATTTCTTCCTTTAAGTTACTACTCCCACTTGTTACATAAGGTGGATTTGTTACAATAAGGTCGTACTCATTTTCAACTGGTTCAGAAAGTGTCCCTAAAATGGAATTTGTTTTGAGTAAAAAACTATCGTTAAAAAGCTGGGCAAATTCCACTGTAATACCTGGGTTTTCTTTGATAATATCAGAAAAGTAAATCAACATATTGGCTTTTGCCAATATGATTGTTTTTTGTTCATCTTTATCAAAGCCTTTGTCGTAACCATGAATAGTAATTTTAGGAACTAATTTTCCTTCCTTAATTTCGTAGAACTGATCAAGTTTTGTAATTATAGGTTCTAATAAGAATTTTCCAACACCACAAGCTGGGTCACAAATTTTCGCACCTACTTTTATGTCGTCTTTTGCCATTTCTACGACAGCTCTAACTACTTTTAGAGGTGTGAAAAATTGTCCCCAATTTTTCTTGCTGATACTTTCTTTTAGGAAACTCTCAAAAAGTTGACTTTTAAAATCGTAATCAATATGTTCAAGTTTTCCGTAGTCTTTAAACTTGGTCAATACTTTTTTGAAAACTGTACTATATCCTTTTACAGCTTTTTGGTCTTTACTGACAAAAATAGTTCCGTTAATAATGGTTGTCTTGTCTGCTGGATTTTCAGGAAACAAAGTTTTGATCTTAGGACGTATAGTACTTGCATACGTCTCTAAAACTTCGTCTTCTGTATTTCCTCTAAAACTATTATAAAGAGTATTGAAGTTATACATTCCTTGCAATACTCCTAAATCACTTAAATATTTAAAAATGAAAAGCTCAACAAATGTATAAAGACAATTTTCTGGTGTTGCTCCACTTACTGACCAAATGTCTTGCCAAATCTGTTTAGCCAAGTCAGTTGGATTTACCAATTGTTTTGGCTTAATTTGATCATTTAATTCGTTTATCGAAAAAATAATTTTCTCAATAAGTTCTGGTAATTTTTCGTCTTTTAAGTCAAAATTTGTTTTTATTTCTTTTCCACTCTCGTCCTTGATTTTATTACCTGTTAAGACATTTACCCAAACAGTTTCTTTAGTGTCTGTTGCAATAATTATATGAGCATCAAGTTTTCGAGCAACTTCTAATTCTTGTTTTATTGCCTTATTTTTCTGGGCTGCTGTTTTAAATTCAGACGGTTTCTTATATTCGATAACAGCAATTACATTTTTCTTCTGAACAATTAAGCCGTCAACTTTCTTTTTTTCTTCAGCTCCGTAATTTACATTGCGAATAATCCCGTGTTCTTTTAATGCTTTTACAGACGTTGCACCAATATTGTAGAAATCCCACTTGCCAAGCTTTTGGCAGTTGTCAATCAAATCTCTTTGTAATAGTTCCTCACTCATCAGTCGAAATTTATTTTGCCTTGTTTAACATTTGTATTTTGTAGATATTTAACATTGTTATTGGCAACTACAAAGACATTTTCTGAACAATGGTTTTTGTACGCTTCAACTGCAAATTTATCTGCATAAAATAAATCATTTACTTTCTGAAATTCCATTTCAAAAAGTTCTGCAAGCTCTTTCAGTTTTGTTTTGCTGAATTTTTGGGAATCATTTTCAATTTTACTGATAGCAAAAGCATTGATGCCAATTTTAGCACCAAATTCGGTTTGTGTCCAACCATGTTTTTCTCTTTCTTCTTTTATAAAATGTCCAAAACTTGCCATTTTTATATCTGTATATTTTTAACTTGACCTATAATTCGCAAACTTAAATAAAGTTATTCAAATAGTCAACTATATTTTGTTAAAATATTTAATATTTTTTAGGATAAGTACTAAGAAAAGGTTACAGGATTTACTTGTCGCTAAAATTTCAAATTTGATCAAGAACAAGAATTGTAGTTTTACCTCCTTAAATGCTACAGAAGATAAAATAAATTCGATCTTGCATTAAAGAAAATTACTTTAGAAGATTTAAGTATATCTTCTAAAGAAGAAAAAATGAGTTCTTAGGATTATGACTCAAAAGCTTAATACTTTGAAAGGCGATAAACTAGAAAGGTTTTACGATCAGATACAAGAAATAATGCACTCCAAGAGTTAAAAATCAGCTTTGGGAAAATAACCACATCAATATTATGTAAGGAATATCCTGCTTTTCAAGGAATACTAATACTTTTCTCCTTTCATCATCAAAAATCCTTTTCTCCACTGAAATCAATAATTAGACTGCTCAAAGAAATATTCTTTTTTGCACAAAGTTTTTTCCATTTTTCTTTCTTCTGTTTTTGGATTCCTATGAAAATACGTGCTTCTTTATTCTATTATTCGTCATTTGTACTTAATAATTGGACTCAAAAATTCTGAGGCAAATTAGTATTAAAAAAACAATAAGTCAATAGTAATGAGTATACTTAACTCAAATAAGAGTATTCTGGAATCATCTAGAACTTCAAAAGATTAAAAAGAATATTCTGGGTTAATCTGGAATCCTTAAATAATGTTTCAAAACAAAAAAACAAGTTCCGCCGTTTTTTCTCCTTTTTGCAAAAAAGGCAAGATCGTCTTTGGACATACAACTTGAAAAGTTTGTATCTCCAAAGACACATCTTGCAGCCAAAACCCACTCATTTTTCAGCACTCTGAAAACAACAATTACTACAAATCAAAATACTGATATCCAATCATTTAACTTTAAATGCATTTTTTTGCTTTTGAACGAAAAAGGTACTTCAAATACTTGAAAGAAAAATACATTAACCTATATTCATGTAACTCATGTAAGAATGTAATCTGATACTATTTTGTACAGGTATTACAATAAGGTGGGTGAATTTTACTCAGGCTAGAAGAAAACCTGCGTAATTTTCATGCATGTTCAACTTTTACCTGTTACTATTATACTCACGTAAAGGGCAATAAGAGCAGATGATGTTCTTAATATCAACCTTTGGATGAGACTGGACAAGCCATTAATTGACGAAAATAATCCGCCTGCCTGCATGAACCTGTCTCTTAATGATCTTCCTGATGAAAACTGGAAGTCTGTACCTGATTTTGAAGAGACGTATCTTGTTTCATAAAGGGAGAGTTAAGCGATTGAGCGGATGGGTTACCGGGAAAAGTAAAACATACATGGGCGAACAGATTATGAGGCTTAAGTGTGAAGCTAAGCCCAATAATAAAGATATAGTTCGTTTCTGTGTCTCTCTAAGGAAAGGTAAAGAAAAGACAAAAAAAGAAACAAGGATAATTTTTGTATGAAACTACTTTTATGGAACTACACTTTCTAAAATTCGATCCCAAGATAGCTTTTTCTTAAAAATAAAGTCTTCCTCATTTGCGAAAGAAAGGTTTTCAAAACACAAACACTAAGGATGAAAAAATAAACATCATTATCTAAAACGAAACTCTACAATCTGCTTACCTCATAACTTTCTAAATATTGGCTTAGAAAATGGTAGATTATCTTAAAACGTCTTCAATTATCCTATCCAACTTGTTATCAGGAAGGGTGTTAAGATATGACATGGTGGATTTAATATCTTTCTGTCCCAATGCTTCTCGAATGGTTTCAATCGAAATATTATTAAACTTTAATACGGTAGCAAATGAATGACGGGCGCAATAATAAGAAATATGTTTATTGATCACCAGCTCTTTCATTATTTCTTTCAATTGTTGGTTAATATAATACGTCAATACCTTTTTTGATCGATTCTTAAGATAGACCTGTGTGGGGTTTTCCGTATTGATAATATTGAAAATATATTTGGAATCTTCCTTTGAGCAATATTGCTGAATGATATTATGGGTATATTCATTCAGTTTAAAACTGACAGGAACTCCGGTTTTACTCCGTATATAGTTTATTCTTTCTCCATTAAGAGCGCTTTTCTCCAGCTTAATCAAATCCAAAAAATTAATACCTCTGGAATAATAGCTAAAAAGAAACATGTCTCTTGCAAATCCATATTTTTCGTCTTTTGGTTCGTAAGTTTTTAGTAGCTCCATTTCATTTTCATTCAAGTATTCTTTTTTACCACTCACTTTTAGCTGTGATATTTTATATTGTTTAAACGGATATTGTTTTTCTGTTATAATCTGGCTTTTAATTGCCTGGTTAAAAACAGAACGCAAAGTCCGCATTCTGATGGCGATGCTCGATTGTTTGTTTCCTCTCGAAATACAATAAGACTCAAATTTTTTCAAAGCGACGTAATCAAGCTCATTGAATCCAATTTCTCTTTTCCGGAAAAACCGTCTCAAGGAATTCAGAGTGTCTTTCTCTATTTGGGCGGTTCCTATTTTATCCGCTTTATTCAAATCATCAATCACACCTTCATGAAATTTCGTATAGGTTAAGGTTAATTTTCGACCGCTTATGGTTTTTAACTTGCTGGTCAAATCTGTTAAAGTAAAGAAAATACCATTTTTATCATATTCATCTATGATCTCGTCTATGATTTTAATTCTTCTGTCTATGAATTTATTAATGTTATTATGGTTAGGATGTGATTTTTTAACCCTCGACGTCTCAAAGCTCCAGTCTTTTTCTTTACAGGTTTTACCTATCGAAAGACTGGTATTTTTCCGGTCTTTGATAAAAGATATGATAATGCTTTTTTCTCCGTTTACATTCTCTTTGGGTGCTAAAGTAAAGTTATAAGTGATCATTTTGTTTTTTTATTTATAATTTTCACGAACATGAAGTCAATAAACATTTTATTTATCTACATTCATCTATTTATTTTTCACGAACACTTCACGAACATTCTGCTTACAAATATAAAATATTATATGTAAAAATAAACAAAATAAAATTATAAATTACTGATTAACAGAACATATAAAGAAAACTAAAGTATTCTGTAATAATTATAAAATAGCCAAAATCCGACTGTTAATCAGAGGGTCGCTGGTTCGAGCCCAGCAGGAGGAGCCAAAAAGAGTTGCAAATTTTGCAACTCTTTTTTTATTTCTACCTTTCAATTCTATTTTTTTAATTTCTAATTCCAACTAAATAGATAGACTTATTCGTAATTTTCAATTCCAAAATATTGAAATAGAGACTGATAAAAAAATCTTCTCTATCATGCATCAAACCTGAATAAACCTGCTTTTACTCAAATTTTGAATTTTCTTAATTTTTTATGGTAATTGCCCTAAAAAAATTTGCTTCATATTAATATTCATATTATATTTGCACCACTTAAAACAAAGGAAAATTCCTCCTTAGCTCAGTTGGTTAGAGCATCTGACTGTTAATCAGAGGGTCGCTGGTTCGAGCCCAGCAGGAGGAGCTGCTGAAAATCAAGCACTTGCATTAATTTGTAAGTGTTTTTTTTGGCTTATACAATTTTAAGTACAACATTAGTACAACAAAACTATTCAAAGTTACAAAATAAAATTCCACTTTTATCAATCAATGTTTTTCAGTTACTATTTTTGTAATTTGGTTGTATTAGAGTTGACCCAGCATAAGTTACTCAATTCTCAACAATAGCTCTCAAAATATATTAAAAAATAAGTTAATTCATAGAATATGAAATTCATAAGTAAACATTTCAAATTAAGATGTTTTTAGTAATTCTGGCTTTATTGATTTTATATACTTTTATATTTACACCAACAGGATTTAATCGAACAATTATGTGGAGGTGGTTTGATAAATTAAATTCCTTTATTGAAATTTATTTCCAACTCATTTTAATTTTTTATTTGGTTATGGAATTTTAACTTTAATAAAAAGGAAAACTAATAAATATGTATCAATTGTCCATACTATAGCTATTCTTAGTTCTATGTTACTACTAAAGCCACCAACCGAAAATATTTTTGGGTTGCTATCAATTGTATCATTTGTCTTTTTTCTAATAAATGTGACTTTGAGGCTGAAAAAAACGACCTCTCAATAAATTAAATTTGCTTTCTCTACAATTAGATATTGTCAAAACAGTTTTTAGTGACAAATAGTTGAAATATCAATAAAAGCCATAAAATTCCAATATTAGTTTAATCCTCACATTTATATTTCCTTTAATCTAAAAGATGTTAGTGATAGAAAATACTTCACCAATGATATTAATTTTAAAAATAATTTAGATATTTGTTAATGATTGCAAAATTATTGTGTTATGATCGAAAAATATTTATTTGAAACTCATCATTTGGTTATAAATTTTCAAAAAACGATTAGCAATCATTACCGTAACTTTTTAAATTCTAAAATATTTTGGTTATTGGCATTGATTATTATTCCGTCTTTTTTGCTACACTATAACTTGTTCTTTTTTAGAGAGAACGTCTATTTTTTTACGATTTATTTTTTGTCAACCATCTTTCTTCTTGGTTTATTAATGCCTCCAATATTTTACAGGATTAGAGGCTTGGATTTCTTTGCTCTCAAAAGAAAGTATTTTCAAAAAGAAAAAGTCAAGGATAACAGAGAAAAATCAATAACAAACACATTTAATGAAGAGTTGACAGAATATCTTTATTATCTATTGCATGACGAATGTCGTCTTTTAGACACTACCCTTGTTTCAGAACAATCAGACAATTCCTATGACCTTACTGAACTCTTCTCCAAGAATTATATTATGAATTCAGTAAATAGCCTTAAAATCTATAAACATACTGATACTTGCATTTATATGACCTGCGATCAGAAGGTCGCAGGATATATTATCCATGAAATATTCAGGCCCCTTTTGAAAATTGAAACAAAACAATTGTGCAATTATTTTTATTATTATAAAAACAATGAATTCCGAAAAGTGAATTATGGTTCTATCAACTCTACTTCTAAAAGAAAGGAACTGAAGAAAATCAAACTAAGAATTGAGGAACTTTTATCAAAAAGTTATGTTTCAGAAAAATAAAGTTCTGCTGCATAACTTTTAACCTTTTCATCTCTTTATACCCATTTATTTTCGTGTCAAATTTTAAAATATGACACCGATTCAATTACAGCAAGAGCTTAATGAGATTAAGAAACTTGTCCATCAGAATTACATTAACAATAAGGAAGTTTTTAATAGTACCGAATTAATTTCGTATTTAAAAATTTCCGAAAGCCTGCTTTATAAACTTACTTCCCGTAAGCTCATACCCCATTGTAAACCTACTAATGGAGTGCTCCTTTTTTTTAAAGAAGAAATACACGATTGGATTAAACAGCACCGTATCTATACAATTGAAGATGCTCAGCGTATGATTAGGAATCATAAAAGAAACAGGACTAGTTAGTCACTTTTCCTATGATGCTATATCTTTTAATCCACTAATGTTATACTAATGTTATACTAGAATAGGACTATGCCATTTCATACAACAGAACAAAAAATTATTCGCAGGGCATTCGAAGGTACAAGGCTTCAGCAGCAGATACGCCTTGGAAATCATTTCGCGGATGACTTTATTTTCGAGGACCAGCAGGCGGCAGATATTCCTATTAATGCATTACGTGTGATTTTTAATTTTATTTCCATTCTTAGCAGTGAGCAATTCCGTCCGGAAGGTCGTCCAAAGCAACTTTCATTATTTGACCAGGAATTCGAGACGGAGAACAACATTTTCGCTTCTATGAGAATTAAAAACAGTAAGATTTCACCCAGTGGCTCTACCAAACAGCTTATCGAAGTCTATGAATTCTTAGCAAAGTTCAAAATGGGCTGGTATAAATCTGCTAACTCTGGAGGAAAAGAGATTAGAACCTTTGGCGGGCTGATCTCAATCCGAGTTATGATAAAAAAGATATTATATAAGACAATGACAATCAACAATATGAAAATCATCTACGGCTTATTTTTTTACTAAACGTTATGCAGGTTCATACCTGCCATACAGAAAGGGAGACGAATATCAAAGAGAAATTGTATCAAAAAGAGAGCGTATGAAACTGAAAATAATCTTGGGCAGCCGTACCCTTACTGCAACATTGGATGATAATCCTACAACAAGGGATTTTATCGCACTTCTACCACTTATGGTAAAACTGGATGACTACGCAAGCAGCGAAAAGATTTTTTATCCATCGAAGAAGTTATCTACCCAAAATGCCCCAGCGGGTACAGACCCAAATTTGGGTGATATTACCTATTATGGCCCGTGGGGTAACATAGCTATTTTCTAGGATTTTGGTTATGCCGGAGGATTAGTGAAAATTGGTCGCATTGAAAATGGTATCGAAGCATTCCAGGTATCGGGTTCTATAGACAACGTGTATTTTGAACTAGTGGAAGAAAAGTAAGGTAATGTTGATGCCCGGCTTCCAAAAATTTTATCGAAGTAAGTATTTATTAAACAGTAACATAAAAATAAGCGATATGATAAAGACCATGAAATTAAAGTCTATTATGCTAATTATCAGTGGTATGTTAACAATAGCAGCATGCAATAACAACGGTACAAAAAACAATGACACAAAAAACAATAACGATATGACAGAACAGAATAATAGCTCACTTTTTCCCAAAGGAGAAAAAAGTATCGAGCGAATGGTTTAGAGGTAACGCTTTTCTGCACCCATTATTGGCAAGGGATAAGAATAATGATTTTGCATTGGGTAGTGTAACTTTTGAACCCGGAGCAAGAACCCATTGGCATACCCACCCCAAAGGACAGGTTTTAATTGTAACCGGGGGCGAGGGGTTTTATCAGGAAAAAGGGAAGCCTACCCAACGTATTAAAAAAGGCGATGTAATAAACATCCCCGAAAACATCGAGCATTGGCACGGTGCAACGGCCACCACCAAAATGGTACATATCGCTGTAACAAACTATTCGGGTGAACAAAACGTAACATGGTTAAGCTCTGTAACGGATGCAGAATTTAATGAAGTAAATAAATAATACTGAATATGATGAGCAAAAGCAGATTTGTAAAATGGATAAATGCTTTTTGTTTTAATCTTAAACGTCAATACGATGAATGCACAAAATAACGCTGATAGCCTGAATGCACAGTAACAAGGCTTGGTAACCATTTCCACACTTACAGCAACAGGAGATTTGGTAAGCCTCAAAGTACAGCTAAACAGGACACTTGATGCCTTTGGATCTTTAAAAAGTTCTTTTTCGGCATCGAACCTATTGGGAAGAAAATAGTCATCCGCGTCCAGAAAGGCAATAAACTCACCACTTGATTTCTCTATTCCCAGATTCCTGCTTGCCCCTGCTCCATGATTTCTTTTATCCGGATGCTGATAAAGTTTTACCTTTTCATATTTTTCACTCATCTTTTTACACACCTCCAGGGCATTATCCGGAGAATTATCTTCAATAAGGATTACTTCATGAACTTCTTCAAATTGTAATGCTGACTCTATGGCATTTGAAACATATTTTTCCGCATTATAAACAGGAATAATAACTGAAATTTTCATAGTATTCATAGGTTTGAGTTTTTTTTAATCGTGTCTATCATGGTCTTATCACTTCGTAGTCGAAAACAAGGACCCCTCCAGTAGGATTAAGATATGGACCTACAAAATTTTTAAAGTCATCATGCATCGGATCAAAGGTCCCGGGATCAGTTTGAAAAGGTTTTCCTACATAATAATCACGGTCTTTTAGCGACGAAAACCCTACCCTGAATGCCACATCAAAACCTCCGGCTTCCTTTACTCTGTTATCCTCATATCCATATTCTATAAAAGGAATATACGAAGTCCCATTTTTCACTGAATTCTTCAGAGCCAAAAAACGGTCAATGACCATTTGTTTCTCTGGGGGTGTTATATCACTTCTGAATTTAAATAATACCCAGTGGTCTAATCTGTATCCTTTACCGGGAACATCTTGGTCTCCTTTTTTATTACTGGTAAAATCAAAGGTGAAAAGCCCATTATCAGTATCCAGATAGGGGGTAATGAAATGCTTAAAATCATCATACATTGGATCAAACTTTCCGTTATTTCCGGTATCAGTTACTCTTGATTTTCCTTCAAAGTAGTCCCGGTCTTCCACGGATTTAAAGTAAACCCTAAAGCCAATCTCAAATCCACCATCCAGCCCTTCCTTACTGTTTTGAAAACCATATTCCGCTTTTAGGTACTGCTTGCCGTTTTTTAAAGACCGATTAAGAGCCATAAAACGCTTGATTATTTCCTGTTTTGTTGTCTCAGAAGTATCTTTACGTAGTTTAATTAATATGAGGTGCTCAGCCCCTTGTCCTTGTATTACATCCTCAGAATACTGACCACAACAAATAATGCATAATGCAAGAACTATCATAGTTCCTGCATACCGCAAGCATAAACCCATTACTTTCCTATTTAATCTTTTCATTAACTATAGTTCATTTTAAAGGTCAATAAAAGTTAGTCGGTAGGTCCCGGAATATAAGTAAAACCCTATTTTTCACCATGTTATTCAGCTATGATTTGTTTAACCTTATTGAATGGCATTATTAAATATTGAGAGGCATTATCAAATCCTGTGCTTATGCTCAATCATTCATTTTTAGTATCTACAAGAAAGCTGAAAGATTCTAAAAACTATACGTTAAATATCATATCGATGTAAAAAGAGCGCCTTCATTCCCGATCATTCTAAACATCTCTGGTAGAAATCACCTCAGATCTTATCCATATTCGTAAGTATGAAACATCTCTAAGCAACATACTATATATAGCATGTTATATATATTTCTAGAGTTGTCTTAAAGTCAAACATATCCCTTTATTAAGGTCCTTTATTTGCTCATAACTCGATCCGCAAATATTTCCGGTAATGCTGTATTTCCCTTTTTCAAGAACAATAAAATTCTCTCCTTTCGCCGGGATAGCCAACTTATAATCATGCTTATTAGCAATTCGCAAAATAATATTGCTAATCTCTCGTCATCTTGTATAAACAATCATGTTTTATTTACTAAGCAGTTTTACTGAACACTTTTTTCCATTTTGTGATCGTATTTCTGCTCGTACCGAACTTAGTAGCCAGTTCCTGATTACTGCAATGGTTTTCTTTCTGAAAATTAAGGATCTTCGAAATCGTCCAAACATCATAAGACTTATGCTTGGCATTAAAAAGATCAGTCTCTTTATCACTCTTCCCAGTTATGATTCCGCTAAGCTGCATGACATCATAAGCCAGTAGTTTGTCTTTCTCTAAAAAATGTTTGCACCGGTCAAGTAAATCCGGGTACTTCAAAGTAATAAGATCCGTATATATCTTTTTATAATCCGGTACATGGGATACCGATGATGTTACTTTTGTATGTTTCATATATTATTTTTTTTTACTTTTCAGGTACCCAAGGTCTGGGAGGCTTACGGATCTTTCTCCAGAGTTCTTTCGAAGGACCTAAAAGATCATTCAGGATTGGAAGCGTAGCACTTCCGCGCGTTAGAATATTTCCTTTCTCATCCATAGTAAATAAAGTAGGAGTGGCCTGAACTCCATAATTCATAAAATTAGGTCCTTTCATCCCTTGAAGATCACAGGATACAATTCCTTTCCAATTTAGTTTGGCGGATGTTTCTTCAAACACCTTTTTGTCTGTATCCGCAGATATAGCAATCAACCGGATGTTATTTTTAATCAGCTCATCCTGTTTGCTAACAATATCATTCATCACTGTATCACAATGTCCACATCCTGATTGATAGAATACCAAAAGGGTCTTTTGGTATTTACCATCACTAAGATCCACTTTCCCGGATGATGCCGTTGAATTTTTATTTGGAGTTATCATTACATCTGGTGCTTTACTGCCAATAACCGCTTTTTGGTATACCGAAAGAACACCATCATAGGAGGTTATTTTTCCCGAACTGCGAATAACTGGAGATAAGTGCGTCATAACATCATCGCGGCCAGCTTTGGTCAGGTAATAGGTGACACGCTCTGCAAAAGAAGTATAAAGCATCTTATCTGAAATTCGTCCACCTATAGTCTTAAAATCCCTGGCAAAACCAATCCCACCATCGGTCTTATCCTCAAGTTCGGTAAACATACCGATCACCCCATCCCAGTTCCCCGAAGTATAAAGAGCATCCCAGCGGATATCTTCTGTCATTGTCCTTATCAGTTCTTTTTTGTTTTCCTCTTCTGTATCCTTAAGGGCAGAGCCCATGCCATTTGTGATATTTACTAATGGGATATAGCTGGAAGGATAATCTTGCTTTTTTTGTAATTGCTTTTGAAACTCAGCATACTTATCTTTTTGTACATTAAGTTCACCCTGATAGAGCGCAAAATTTTTGTCCTCTTTTGTGTATGAATTTGTTACCATTTTCATCGCCATATATTTGTCAATAATAGATTTCTGATGCTCGTAAAGTGAGTCTAAAAGCGCATTCTCATTATTACTCTTGTAGATAATATTTTTATTATCCGGTACAGCCGATACGCATTCTATGGAAAAATCATGACCGGGAATGATCATATCTAGCCCGCCACCTTCCTGCGTACCTGTAATAAGCCAGCGGGACATTCCTTTATAGGGGGAAAGTTCTTTTGGAACTTCCAGTACAAACCTGCCATCAGTAGGAATAGTTCCTTTCTGAACCTTGGTATCGTGTCCCTCAAAAAGGATAAAGTCATAGGTTTTTCCAGCAAACTTAGGAAAATACATACTCACCGATTGACCATAGCTTCTTACTGTTACTGCCAAAAACAGGAATATCCAAACTAATTGTTTTTTATAATCCATAAATAATCTTTAAACATGGGAGTTAATTTTTAAAGTATCATCGCTACTATTTTTCTATTCAATGACCTCTTGCAGCCACCAGTAAGCTTCAAAACTTATTTAAAAGTGCGGCAAAAATTCCTTTGCCGCACAGAGCTTAAATCAATTTAAGTAATAGAAATAATAGTTATTTTATTTAAGGTATCGTTTATGTAAAATTAATTGCCAAAAATTATTCATTAATGCAACGTACTGAAAATCCGAACGGGCGCTCGGCGCTCTCTGCGGGATCGATATTAGAACTGCTGAAGAATAAGCGGTAAGCGTTTGAACTGTTCTCAGTGCTGCTCCAATAGCTTGTGTAGTAGGCGCGACCGTCCACCTCTCCCGTCTGGAAGTAGCGGCCCCCTGAGACAGGGAAGGTTAAGGTGCTCCCATTATTAACAAATTTCCTGGCAGCACTAAAATTATTAGTACCATTTGCGTTTGTGGTAGCCCATGTTCCTATAATACTTGTGGTACTTGCCGTGTTAAACCCTACCCATTCATTTCGGGTAGGTACCCGGAAACCTGCAGGACAAGGGTCTTTAGAAGTTTTAATAGGGGCAGCTTCCGTACCGCTATTCCAGGATCCATTTGCAGCAGAAGCAGTACTCCATCCCGAGATAGCATTGGTGCTAGTATAAGCCGTAGCCACCGGATTCAGTTTACCCCATTGGTAATCATTTCCCATAATTGCCTGATTAGGAACATTAGGATCAAGCGAGGTATCAGCGCCTAAATTATGCGTCATCATCTGACGCGTTTGCCCATTGATAACAACAGGAACCACATCAGGAAAAGAGCCACCAGCTGCCACAGTACGGGTAAATCCACAAGTTTCGCCTGCAAAACTAATGGTAAAGACCGCAGTACCCGCGGCAGAAGGAGTACCTGTAATATTAAAGACCAGCGTACCGTTGCCGTTATTAAGCGTACCGGATGGAATGGCAGCAGTAAGTCCCGTTACACCCGTAGAAGGAACACTGATCCCGGAATAAACACCTCCATTACCTCCCGTATAGGGGATTGTAGTATTAATCCCTGCAGCAGGCTCTCCCGCTTCAAGCACCCCAATATCTGTAGAACCCGAGCAGCTCAGCTGGGTAATATCAGCCGTAACAGTACCACTGTTGGATGTCATCTTGACCCAGCGGTTACTTCCGGCATCAAAGTAATAAAAACCTCGGCTGTCCATTCCTTCCACCTGCCCGGTACGGTTAACAGGATCAGGCGCCGCCGTCACAAAGGCCAGCGCAGCATCCTGATCCGCGCCATATACCGCTGCTGCTTCAGCTGCGTGCAAAGCGTTTCCTGTAACACGCGGAATAAGAAGTCCCTCCGAAGTACTTCCATCCGTTGTTTTACTTTGTACATCCAGGGTTATTTTAGGAGCAACATTATTGATCCCCACCTGTCCATAAGACAAAGCACCTATCAAAACTATTGGTAATAAATACATTTTTCTCATCGTAATAATATTTAAATTATTTGTTATTCTTATTTGTGTGATCAAAAGTTGATTTAAAAAAATATAGGATATTAAGACAATATCCATAACTCTAGTTTTCCATCCCTACTTTTCTTTTTACCTTATTAATTGGTGAAAAATCACATTACAAATGTAGAAATCAACTTTTAATATCTGATTTGATGATAAGTCATATTATCACTAATATATTGTAGTTTTTTAACTAACATAGTCCTGTAATGATTTGCATCATGTGTCGATGAAATTAAAAATTGGAAAATTCCACTAGAAATGATTAAATCGACAAGAGGAATAATACCCATATATTTAGGAACAGCTTTCAAGCTCCTTAGAAATCATAGATAAAAAGAAAATATAAAAACAGGAATAAGCTGTCCCTTAGGATTTTACTTGAAACTCCATTGTGCTTTATGGTGATCTACTATCTATATTTACCATCAATGAAAATTAGAAGGTTCATAAGCCTTATCCAAACTCGAGGCCTTCGCCATGAAAGGCAGTATTCTAACTAAACTATCTGATTTTGTTAAATTGATAAAATATCTCGAGGATATAGATGACAAGGGATTTATTATGAAAAGTGTGCTAAAAAATTTAAGGTAAATGAATTAAAAATACATCGTTATGCTAAATGGAGTTCGTAATCATATATAACGCATCGTTTGTAATTAGAGCTGGGCATTTCAGCAAAATACCCATATTAATAATAAATCTTCCCTACTACTATCCTTAGCATTAACTCATTTTCCATTTTTTTTACCGTCCTGATAACAGTTTCCACACGCAAACCTGTTAAGTTTGCTAGCTGCTGCCTGGTTAGAGGGACAAGAAATGAATATTTTGATGTATTGGTTTTAAAACTCTTAAGATAATTCATAATACTATCAAGTTTAAAAATAGGATTAGTTGAAGAAATATTAAACAACATAATATATTTATAAAACAATCTGTCGGCAAGACACCGGAACATATTAGTCGCCGCCTCGGTGTCATATTGAATTAATTTAAGAAAATTAGACCTAGAAAGTTTTAGTATAGACGTTTCAGATTTTACCACCGCATTCATTGGATACGGCTTTTCGTTAAATAATAGCGATTCACCAAAACTTTGTCCGTCCGAAAGAATATTTTGTGTAAACTCTTTACCATCTTCGCGATAATTGTTAAGTTCAACAGTGCCATATACAATTTGAAAATAATACTGTGGCCTATCCCCTTCATGAAATATTATATCGTTGGTGTTATATACTTCATACTCCGCCCCATTTGCAAGCAAAAGTTCTTCATTGATTATCATAATTATAAATTATTTAAGTTATACAATGAGCAATTTTTGCAAATTGAACTTATATAAAGTGCAATAATTGAACCATATGGAATATATAATGAAATATAAATAATTATAGACCCTTTTCATGCTAAAATATAAAACCACATGTTTTCATATCAATTATTCTTCACATTTTGAGAATCCGAATCCAGTGCAAGACTAAATAATATGAAATGATGGGAATAATTTATACCATCTCAGTAGTAATTCTATCAATGCTTTTACTTCATACATTTCCTGTATTTTTAGCTCAGAACATCCAAAAAATTCAGACGCTATACCAATCTCTATTTTTGACTCTGTAACTTTCTTTGATCAGACTTTCAACATGAATATTTTACCCCCTATAAATTACTATTTAACCCGAGTTCGGTTTAAGCAAAGCTTAAAAATAGTTGACCGTCATTTACTTTTTTCAAGTTGGGTGACGGTTTTTTTGGAAAGAAACAATATGCCGTAAGTCCACCTAAAATATTCATCATAAAAATTATTCACACTACGACGTCTGGAATGTTCTAGCTGATAATGATTTTAAGTTCGTCATTAATTGTTTTGTGAGCCCCCAAATGAAAACCAATCAAAATGGTGATCATTTCAGAATCTACATCAGAGACTTTCTGTTTCTTCTTTTCTTGCTATCGCCGAGTGCTTCAAAATTCATTTTTCTAATTTGACATCAAACTCTTTACAAAAATCATCAATTTGTACAAAATATTGTAATTTGATCTTTCAAATTCATAATAATAATTCGTTTAAATGTTTGAATATCAGAAACTTAAATATACGAATTACTTTTTCTTACAAATTCTTATTAGCTGCTTATCCCGAACTCAGGTTATTTATGTATTATCTCTAAATAAAAATGAGAGCTACAAGTGTCTCCAATGTCTTAACTAATATAAATCGATTCCAGAAATAGTCGTTAATTATTATTTAATAATAGAAAAAAAATTAATAATTGAATAACATAATACATTAATTTTGCAATTCCCTTAAGATAATCTATAATTTAATAGAATTTTATGATTGTAAGTAACAGAAACAAAGTGGATCTAAAGATGAAAGCATTTGCAGCTATATTGCTTTTTGACACCATTTTAATAGTAAGTGGATATGTTTTAAAATCATTAATCAATGAGGAACTGAGATGGCATCTATTTTTCGTTTCACTCACAGTTGGTTTATTTATGATAAACAAATTAATAAATCTAAGAGTCTTTTACTTTGAAAATAATGGTGTCACTTTTTCAATAAGACATTATCATCCTCTAAAGAAAAGTATAGGATACTCTAGGATCGAATATCCTGTTAATAGACTGAGAACTTTTACAAGAGAACAGTTGTTATTTTTAGATATTTTCAATATCGAAATTGGATCAAGTGAAAAAAGTACTCCAATTAAAATAAGGATAAAGGTTTCTGATCTAAGTAATAGAGATTACTTACACATTATAAACTCTTTTCATAGAAGAATGCGAGACATGCACTCTTATGTGGGATTATAACAATGATAAGCTAACAAATAAAAAGAATTTTGTTTAGTTATAGAATAATAAGTTACTAAGGATGTCCACATTAGCTGACCTTGTAAAAACATATAAAATGGCATTTAGCCGTGAACCGATGACGAAATTGTTATGAACTTTGGGGAGGTTTTTATGATTGAACTTCCCAATAATCATATTGAAATTCTATCTATCCTATCGTTCAGTCAGTGCAGATAGCAACAGAACTCAAATAACCCCGTGCTACCGGATATTGTTATCTCAAATTAGTATTGACCAAATACAAGAGAGGGACAAGACTCTCATATATATTTAGGGATATTTAAAGACAGCGGCTAAGGATTAATATTAAATAGTGATAGATTTAATCCAGCAATTATTGTAAAGCAATAAAAACACCGTAAACGGTCTATGCCAGTCTATGCCTATTTCTCGATCTATAAGGCATTAAATCGTTTTTCCAGAGATTCCCTACGAGTCTTTGAAGTGAAGGTTTATAAAATAAGTGACACTAAACTTCGCAACTTCATC
Organism: Chryseobacterium sp. ISL-6; assembly: GCF_018613715.1. Taxonomy (GTDB): domain Bacteria; phylum Bacteroidota; class Bacteroidia; order Flavobacteriales; family Weeksellaceae; genus Chryseobacterium; species Chryseobacterium paludis. The sequence continues at coordinate 21,187 of NZ_JAGGPT010000006.1, forward strand.
ACAATTTAACTCTATCTTTGCGTACAAGCATAAAAGAAAAGAATAAAAAGACACGACTTTTTATTAATTGGTATTTTTTTAAGTTGATCTTCATGGTTTGGTCTAGTGGTCCGGGAAACCCGGAACCGCAGGCTTCATTATCTTTACAATCATTTCCCAAGCATTGAATAAATCCTAGAGAAAAACATGTTTTTTTCTTTCTTCAATTTTTCGATCTTGGAAAGTTTACCAGGAGATCCTTCAATTCTTGTTCGGAAATAAACTTTTGACTATTTACAATTTTTGCAATCTGGTTGATATTGGTTTCTATCTTAACAAAGATGTTGTCCTGCTTTTCAATGAAAGCCAATACTTTTCGCCTTTCATCATCCAGAATCCTGTTCTCTACCGAATGGATAGTTGGTTAAGGAGATTTGTTTTTCTGAGCAGATTTTCTTCCAGTTTTCTTTTCTGGATTTTGAATTCTATGATCAGGTCTTCTTTTCCATCCTTTCCCATTTTCAATTTTTCCTATGGTAAGTAACTCAGTGAGGTTTTGTTGATTAAAATAGTTCTGCGCTTTTCGGTAAGTAAAGCTTCTTATAGCCGGAAACATATTTTTTTCTAAGCTGATCTCTTTTTGCTTTTAGCAGGTGAATTCCTCGAAGTATGGTCAGTTTCATTAGAATTTTGGTGGATGTTGGTGCTCATAATTTGATGTTTATAGTTTTATGGAGTATCTAACAAAACAGCTTAGGACACCACACTTACCGATACTGAGGTATGGTATAGCCGACAACGAATAAGCGAGCACCTACACCTATAGCATAGGCGTCTTAATTGTTGTGTTGTTGTCTTAAAAATTACCAGTTTTCAGTACCAAGACTTGAACCAAAAACACTTTAAAAGTAACTTTCTTTTACAAAGATAGAAAAGCTGCGAGTTATTCACAACCATCCAAATAGTACAAAACTATGTTTTATCATAATACTTATAATTGCTGCCTTCTAGCTAAAGTGTCTATCGGTTTCCTGTCCGCCAGATTATTCCTATAACTGAGTCGTTTTCAGATTGCAAAAGTATAAATCTGATTTCCGCTCAAAAAAATCTTTTTGGGTTTCTAAAAAAATTCTTTCCGCAAGCTTCAACAATTTCCATAGACACTCCTAAATCCTCCGGACAAAAAGATTTCGGAGCCTGCATTCCATTATGTTCCATTCCGGTTTTGTGCTGAAACAGGATTTCTATCGTCGGTGAGCAAAGAAAAACGACACCTCAGTTAGACGAATAAAGCAAAGCGTTCATTGACATTTCCGAAAATAAATAAAAGAAAAAACACGGTGTCCTCGATACCGAATAAAACAGAAAGTATTAACAATTAAAAATATCAATTATGAAAACAGAATTTGAAAACTTAGTATTTATCAGTGAAGATTTTAAAGAAGCATTTAAAAAGCTTATGGAAAACGGTTTTAAGCTAATAATTCCTGAACCAACAGAAACATTCAAGAAAACCAATTATGCATATTTCTCAGATGGTGATAATATCGCCTATCTGCAACAGGAAAACAAATATCGTGATATCAGTATTTCAAGTGTTCATAAACCATCAAAGGAAGTCGGAACCGGATTTAGAATATCAGATGATTATAGCCTGGAAGTAGCAAAAGAGGCATTATTAACAGTTTGTCCGCACTGGGCAATAAACAGCAGGAACCATGTTATCAAATATAAAAATCTCAAAGAGTTTATGGAATCTGGATCTCATAATTGGCATCAATTAAACATTTATGAAAAACAATAAAATGAAACAATTACATATAATCTGATAGGAAAGAATTTCACTGCCGATTTTGGAATAAAGTATCAGGAAATTCACTTTGAAGCAATAACAAAGACAGGCAGATATATTGAAACCGAAATGAAGAAAATACAAGCAATAAAGATATGTCACGGGTAAAAATAATTAAGAAAGAAAATGCTCCTGAAAATTTATGTGATTTTCCAAACTTCCACAAATCAGGTAGTATAACGGGTATGAAAAAGCTTTACTACGGTAAGGATGCCCTATTAGTAAGATGCGGGGATTATATCTACAATGTTACTTCCGAACCGGAGATTTATTACAATGCAGAGAAACTCATTACCTACTGTATTATAACAACAAGCGAAAAACCCCACATTGATATTCTGAATGAATATTATCCGAAACCGCAAATCCGATGACTTCTGCCGCTCAGGATGAGCCCGTCTTTATCAAAAAATCAAATACATTATCAATTTTAAGGAAAAAGCAAAGGTTTGTTACGCTTATAATTTAAAGCAGGCATGTACAGATGCAGAAGTATTTGCTGGAAAATATAATTTATCCCCAGAGTTTACAATCGAAGATACAGGGGAATTCATTGATAATCCTCCTCACTTCGGTATAAGAGAACCTTTTTAAATATTTAGAAAATGAAAAAATTAGCAATAAAAACTCAAAATAGAGCAGGAAGCGAGCCTAAATATAAAGAAAATTTAGGCTTTGCTTCAATTTTCCTGCATCCGCAGGATTGGATCTCCATAGACCTGTTTGAAGGATTTGGTGATTCCTATAGGCAAAGAGAAACAGAGGAAATTACTATTTCCGACAATGGAAATATTGTATTTAAAGGAAGTTTCAGAGAATTAATCCAAATTTTAAAACTTACATTATGACTAAGACACCAATATTAGAACAGTATTTTAATAACATTTCATTAAATAATTTATTTTGGGATTTCTTCCATGACGGAAAGAATTACACGATTTCAGATTACTCCCTTTCCAATGTATTAATAAATACCCGCTGTGAAAGCTGGAAATCAGAAATATTATTACACTCAAAAGCTGTTGAATCTATTTATCTCATTAGAAATTATGACATGATAGGTTCAGGTTCACAACGCATGAAAAGCTAAATTTTGATAAAGTTGATAAAGTTGAGGAAAATAGTTTCAGGTGTGAAAAGAATAATGAAATAGAATACTGGAACAGTGGAAAGCATTATAGCGTTTCAGAAGTGCCGGAAGGTGAGAATTATAATAAAATTTTCCTGCCCTATTTTGCGAATGTTACTGAAGATATAAATACTCCAATAGCATTGAAAAGAAAAGGATTACAGCCTAAAAAATATAAAAACTGCCAGTTAATGACAGAAAAGAAAGGAGGCTATTACTATTTCTACAGCCATTCCAAAAAGAAAAAGTTATTAATCGCAATAAATTCTCACTCCTACGAACCGATAAACAAGTAATGACCCATCTCATTGCATTTTATAAAATGTTCAGAAAAGTTAACAACTATAAACTTTAAAACCCCATGAAAAACCTATTTACAATGGAAAATATTTTTTTCCAAATAAACAAAGCTGATATATACATTAATGATTACAAAGAAGATGATAAGCTTTGTGGATACGAACTAAACACCTATACACGCAGAGGTGTAAATCAAATTCTGTTTTTGGATTTTCGGGATACTCAATTGGATCCTGAAAATCCAGAAGATTTTTTTAAAGTGTTATCTCATCGAATTGATGATATTGATATAGATGAAGAAATAGAAATTCATCGCCAAATGTCGGATTACAGAAAAATATTTTCAATTCGTGAATCTTTGGAAGACTTTAAAGAATGGAAGAAAAATTTACAACGATTGGCTAAAGAAGTCCAAAACTTAAACCTTAAATTATGAAAACATTTACACAGAAACTAGAAGAATTAATAGAATCTGCTCATTTAATTATAGCAAATTCTTTAGTATTAATAGGTGAAGAAAGCCGTCACAGTAATCAGATTATTATTCCCATCCGAAAAGAAGAATTGCAATTCAACCTTGATAATGGAAGATGGTTAGAGGAAATTGGCAGTGTTGTAATTGACAACAAAGGGTATCAATACAGCTTATCATTTCTTGATGATGAACAGGTATTCAGTATTACAGACCATATAATGGAGTTAGGCAAAATAGAAAACCTTAATAGAATATGAAACCACAAAAAGGGCAACTATTAATTATTCAGAAGTATTTTAATACATCTTCTGACAGCACGGAAGTAATAGCTGAGGCAGGAAATGATACTGGAAATTCTTTTTTAGGAAGTTTTATCGTAAAAATAAAGAAAATAGGAATTTTCCGATTTAACGATGGCTTACTTATAAGACGAATAAAATAAGCCAAGGAAGCTAAACGATCATAACAAAATTAATTTTTAACTCTTAAAATTATATTATTATGGCAACAAGAACCTATAAAACAAAAACTCTTTTAAAAAGACTCGATAATTACGATCAAAAATATTATGATACAATTTGTAAGCCCTCAAACATTGGTGTTGGTTACGCAATGCGTGCCTATCACGCTTTAAAAGTCCAAAATCCACCGGAATGGAAAATTCGCAGTAAGGCAGAAGAGGTAGCTGAAGAACTTCGGATAAGAGGTGTAAAGTTTACTACTCATTTTCTAAAACTATCAAATTAAATAGTAAGCCAAGCTGGAATAATAGTTACATAAGATAATTGTCATTAAAAATTACAATTTTTACGTCCCGAGACGGATAATCTCAAATTTAGCACATTTGGTTCACTTAATTCATATACAGTAAAATTCCGAATCTTCACTTTTTCTCTAGCCAGTGAGCTGTTTTCATATTGCAAAATTATAAATCTGCTTTCCGCTCAAAAAAATCTTTTTGGGTTTCTCGAAAAATTCTTTCCGCTCATCTCCAATAATTTCCCCAGACACTCCTAAAATCCTCCGGACAAAAATATTTCGGAGCCTGCATTCTATTCTCTCATTCCGGTTTCGTGCTGAAACCAGATTTTTTTCGTGGGTAGGCAAAGAAAAACAACACACCGGCTAGATGAAAAAAAGCATAGCGTTCATTGACATTTCCGCCAATTAAAAGACAAGCCGGAGTGTACCAACCAAAAATGAATATTAACAATTTAAAATTTCAGACTATGAAAAATCCAAACATTTCAGCAAATGAATACTACAATCACTTTACAGGTACAGAATCCTATTACACCTACCTTTTAGGATTGCTGTTAACTGATGGTGTAAAAACCATTGCAGATGAAGAACAATGTTACTGGTTCCTCGACTGCATTGCATCTTACCAATTTGAAGAAAAATTTAAACAGGAAGAATTCCAGGTATGGAAAATCAAGAGGATTAAAGATACTAAGTTCAAACTTTCCGCAACAGACGGAAACAATAATCTCTTGATTTCAAAAGATATTGAATTTTCTGATTTCTTCTTTGATGAATTAACCATTTGGAAAGAAACGAATGTATTACTGCTCCCAAGTGAACATTAATCACCAAATACCTCACGATGTATAGGCAATCGTATTTTTTTAATCCCAAATTATAACAATATGAATAAAGCAACATTTGAATGGAAAATAGAAATCGAATTTTGGTTCGTCTATAATGAGGACTTGGACAATTTATCTTCTGAAGAAAGAGAAATGCTGGAAAAGCAGGCAAAAGAAAGCATTTTTCACTTCATCATAAAAAATGGTTACTCCGCCGGAGAACTCTGTGAAACTATCAAAGACAAGGAATTTTATGGATGGTGGAACTACAAAATCACAAACAATTAAACAATTATATTATGGGAACTTATTCAATTATATATTATATATCGAAGTTTAAAATTATTCAATATAAAAAAGCTTAAACAATTTCATTTGTTACAAGAATAGTTTTTCCATAAAATATACCTAAGGATTGGAAAATATTAATCCCATTATCTGCCATATATTTATCTGAATATCCAGAACAAGGCATTATTACATATAATATTTCAATAGTACTTATTAAGATTTGATCTAACGTAAATATTCTCTAATAATTCTTTATTTCTAGTTAAATAATTGTATAAATTAGCACCTTTTTTGAATTCTTCGATTAGAAACAAATGCAAATCATATAAAATTAAATTACATGACAAGTAAAATAATTGGTGTAGGAAATTATATACCCTCGGAGATTATTGATAACGAATTTTTTAATAAAAACCTTTTTTTTGATGAAAAGGGCAAGAAATTGGAACAGGACAATGCTGTCATTGCAGAAAAGCTCAAAGAAATTACAGGAATAGAAGAGAGACGTTATGCATCTAAAGAACTGGTAACTTCTGATCTGGGACTTATTGCTGCAAAAGCTGCCATAGAAAACTCTAAAATAGATCCTGAAATATTAGATTATATCATATTCGCCCATAATTTTGGTGATGTTCCTTATGGCGGGATTCAATCCGATGCAGTTCCGAGCTTAGCTTCAAGAGTGAAGCATCAATTAGGAATTAGAAACAATTACTGTGTTGCTTATGATGTGCTATTTGGGTGTCCGGGCTGGGTTGAAGGGGTTATTCAAGCCAATGCTTTCATTAAAGCGGGTATTGCAAAAACTTGTTTAATTATCGGAGCAGAAACATTATCCCGTGTATCTGATGTTCATGATCGGGACAGTATGATTTACGCAGACGGTGCAGGCGCTGTAGTCATTCAGGCAACAGAGGGGAATGTTGGTATTAAATCTCATGTTTCGGCTTCTCATACTTTCAAAGAGAAGGATTATCTCTATTTCGGAAAATCAAATAACATAGCAAATCTTTCAGATACGAAATTCATCAAAATGACCGGGAGAAAAATATATGAATTCGCTCTCTTACATGTGCCTGATGCTATGAAAAAATGTCTTGACGATAGTGGCTATAAGATAAACGAACTAAGTAAAATTATTATTCACCAGGCTAATGAGAAAATGGATGAAGAAATTGTAAAGCGTTTTTGCAAATTATACGATGCATCAGCACCTAAAGATATTATGCCTATGGTCATCAGTAAATTAGGGAATAGTAGTGTAGCAACTGTACCCACGTTACTCTCTATGATTTTAAATAACGAACTCCAGAATCATGATATCAAAGAGAATGATGTAGTATTATTTGCTTCGGTTGGAGCCGGTATGAATATAAACGCCTTGGTATATAAATTTTAAAATATAATTAACCCGAAAAAGTAATAATAACATTTAAAAGTGCAGCTACTTTGGGACTTAACAAAAAAAAGCAGAGAACAATTATAGTTCTCTGCTAATATTCTATTGAGAAAGAAGCTTTTTAAACTTCCATCTTAATTTATGCTATTTTAACGTTAACTGCGTTAACGCCTTTATTACCGTTTTGTAAATCGAATGTTACGACATCATTTTCACGGATAGAATCTACTAAACCTGAATTATGTACGAAAACATCCTGACCACCATTTGAAGGTGTAATAAAACCAAATCCTTTGGCATCGTTAAAGAATTTTACTGTTCCTTGTTGCATTGTATTGTATTTAAAATTGTTGTATTTACTGATAAATTGTTTTTGGCTGTTGCCCTTACTGTACCGATGATAACATCAAAACAGTATTTTTAATTTACGCTCTTTTAACGTTAACTGCGTTAACACCTTTATTTCCGTTTTGTAAATCGAATGTTACGACATCATTTTCACGAATAGTATCAACTAAACCTGAATTATGTACGAAAACATCTTGACCTCCATTTGAAGGTGAAATAAAACCAAATCCTTTGGCATCGTTAAAGAATTTTACTGTTCCTTGTTGCATTGCATTGTATTGTATTGTATTGTATTGTATTGTATTGTATTGTATTGTATTAAATTATTGTATTAGTAAAAAAAATATTTTTGGCTATTGCCATCACTGGCTTGATAATTACATCAAACAGTAATAAATCGATTTGTGAACAAGAAATGATGGGGTATTTTTTAGAATCTTGAGAATATCAAGATGAAATGGTACTGCACCTGTTATATTGAGGACAAAAATTAGCGGCTGAAAAAGCGAAAACTGATAAAGAGTGTGAACTCAAAGTTTCAGAAGAAGCATCGGCAGGAGCCTGATTATTTTACAAATGTACACATAATTAATTGAAAACAAGCAATTTTTTATTTTTTTGTTCGAGCAGATTAAATTTATTGAATATATTTCTATAGATCATAAAACGGCTAAAAACAGGTTTAGCAAAAAAGTTAATGACAAAGAAAAGTACAATCTTGAATATGAAAATTATAACTGTGTCGATTATGGTATTTTTTTTTACGCAGGAAATGTTCGATGAAGATTTACGCTTTGTGAACGAAGATCAGGAAGGCAAAGCCAACCTTCCACACTATGAACGTCCGATTTCCAGAGAAACTTATTATTGGCTTCTATTTGGATCAGGAAATTGTTTTGGTGACATTGGAACTGTCTGTATTAAAATATCCTGTATCATTGAAAAAGATGTAAAAACTATTCAAGTTTTACAGGAGTTTTCCAAGTTTCCTGAGTTTAAAAAGTATATCAATTTCAGTAAATCGAAAAATCTTCAAAGATTGCTCCGTATTCGACTATGATTTTTCTTTTTTTAAAGCAATTGGAATCCTTCTGATTGCTTTTTTATTCCGACTGTTTCCTGTTTTCCGTTTGCAAAATTAGAAATCTGCTTTTTGCCAAAAAAAATCTTTTTGGGTTTCTAAAAAAATTCTTTTCACAGGTTCTATAATTTTTTCAGACACTCCTTAATCATACTGACAAAAAGATTTCGGAGCCTGCATTCTATTGCTTCCATTGCGGTTTTGTTTGAAAGCAGATTTATATGGTTAGAAAGCAAATAAAACAAAAAAACAGTCAGAACAATTTAAAATCACAACATTATGGAAGCTTTAAAAAAAAAAACAAATTCAAAAACATCTGTCTCACAACCAAAAGAAGACAAATTCATTTCCAAAATCCTTGAAAATCTTGATAAAGTCAATGCTCAGGATTGGGAACAATACGCCAATGTACAATTCCATCATCCGAAAAATCTTTTTACTAAAAAAGAATATCAGGGATTCAATACCATTGCATTATACATTGACACTGTTGTCAATAAATTCAAAACATCCTACTATGCAACATTCAGTTCCATCTCTAAAGCTGGCGGAAAGCTGAAAAAAGGAGCGAAAGGAACTGTCATTGAATTCTTCAACTATGTTTTTAAGCATAAAAAAACTGGAAAAATCTTCACTTCCGAACAGGTTTCCGAAATGTCTTCAATGGAAAGAGAAAACATTTCCAAAATTGCCTGCCTAAGGAACTACACAGTTTTCAATTCAGAATTTATCGAAAATTTGGAAGAGATCAACATCAATATTGATTTTGAAGATGAAAATCATGAACTGGATTTCCAGAAGCAAGCAAAATGTGAGAGCTTCATTACGAAAATCATTGAAGACGGAAATCTGAAAATTACCTATGCCAGGCTAAACATTGCCTGTTATTCACCAATAGAGGATTATATCGCTATTCCAGAAAAGAAATTCTTTGTCTCTGAAGACAGATATTATTCTACCTTATTCCATGAGATCATTCACTGGACAGGACACGAAAGCCGATTAAACAGGGAGCTGAAAGGTCATTCCGATATGACAAGCTACTCATTTGAGGAACTGATCGCCGAAATGGGCAGTATGCTGATTTGTTTACAATTTGGAATTACTTTAGAATTTATCAATTCTGTACGCTATTTAAAAAGCTGGTCTGTAAATAATTCAGAAAACAGAATTGAGAATATCAAAAAAGCTTTTGGATCTTCCAAAAAAGCGAAGAAATATCTCGAACAATTCTAGTATTACTAAAAAAAAACGAGGCTGCTTTTGTGGCAGCCTCTTATTATCGTCCAGAATTGTATTCTAATTAAAAATCTTCCTGACAAACCTTTTTATTGGGGCTTTGAAGATATTCCAGCCAACGACGATAAGAAGTAGCACAAGAGATATTTTTCTTGCATCATTATTGTCCGTAGTAGTTCCGATAAACGAAAACAAAAATATGTAAAACGCTATTGCACCGTAAACTACAAATTTTATTATCCTTTTCATTACTAATATTTAAGTAAGTATGTAAATATAAGAAAAAATTTTATACTAGTTCAATTATTTTTAATTGGTATTGTAGGTAAAAAATAGTATTTTTGTTTTGTTCTTATAACAATATAATGGAAGAGAATACCAATAATAACCTGTTTACTGATATAGCAAGAAGAAATTTTTTTATGAAACAGTTCTTCAAAGCTAATGATATTCATATAAGTCTGCTTGGAGACATTAATAATCCTTTGGTAGTAACTGGGGATAATATTGTTCTAAGCTGCTATGTGAGCAATTTCAATCTTATTTTTAAAGATGATTCTTTCGATGGCAGAGAAGTCTTTACGGTAAAGCTCAAAAACGAACCTCCGCTGTGTAGGGAAAAACTATTGAATTGGATAAAATCAGCTAACCACAGGAAAATTTATGTATTCACTTCAGATGAAGGCTTGTATTATTCAAAATTTATACGGGTGTTCAATGGAAAGCTGCCATTATTTAGCCCTGCTAAAGAACTGGCATATTATGTTTTTCAACGACAAAAAGCTATAGAAATCGTACAAACGCTGAAAAAAGACAATATTAAGGTGTCTATTGTTTTATAATTTTTGTAAAACCGGAATATTTCAAAAGGGGATGTCCGGTTTTAGTTATTTTTGTTATAATTTGTTGCCGTTTTACGGCAAGTTGGCTAATAAATACAATATGTGTGCAAAAAAAGCATCTAAAGAAACTAAAAACTTGTTGATTAAAACTGACAAGTCTTTAATTAATAATTTCAAAATTCACAGTTTTACCTACTACAAAGACAATGACCTGCTGTCTCTGTTTTCTTTCAGGCATTACCTGGCTTTAGTACTTCTAAATATCCAGAAGCATTTTTTACAAAAATATGGTGAAATAACAGAGCCTGGTGAACAGTATTTAGTATTCTACAAAAAACGAGGAACTAAAATAGATATGATAAAGGAGGAAAGGATATTGGAAAGTATCAATTTTTTGTTTCCGAATGAGTATTCCAGGCTTTATTACAGTCTGATGCATACCTATTACATCAATGAAAAGTCCAATTCATCAAGTTATTCTATTTCAATATTTTTTGAATTCATTGTTTCTTTTATCAGCAATAATGAATTAGAGCTTTTTACTGTTGAATTGTAATATAATTCAACAGTAAAACTTTTAAATATTTATATGCTTATATAATTCCATATTTATGTAATTCCGTATTTGCACTACTACAGTGTTGAACAACCACTCTTATATAAGAGTATAAATCAGTAAATATATAGTTACAGCATTATTGAGATATATATTAGTATAGATCTGTAAATCAATAAGAAAATAAATATTCATTTAGACTATTGTACTATTATATAATTGTATCAATGGAATTTGGAAAAGGAATTATACAATTGTACACAGTTACTGCATCTGTCAATACAGGTGGTCGTGTTTTTTTGTGGGTGCAAGATGTCCTTTTGGACGTCCATTTTTATGAAAAATGGCCGTAAAAGTGTATCCTGCCTTTTTGCAAAAGGATGAAAATCATTCGGAACTCATGATTTGGCTAAGAATGATTTTAGAATGTACAAGAAAAATATTCTCTAAAAATCGACTACGGTATTGAGGATAAATATATTTTCAGGCAGACTTTATATTAGTTTGAGATTTTAAATTAGCCTGTAGTTCAGCCTTTCTCTTTCGTATAAAATCAGTGGGGCGTATCCCATTAATTTCATAAAAAAGGCTTGAGAAATTCTGCCTGGAAGCAATGCCGCATTCTTCAGAAAGGCTTTCTATTTTATAATCGAGATATTTTTTATCGTTAAAAAGGAGCTGCGTTATATATTCAATTCTCAGTTCGCCTAGATATTTGGTGAAGTTTTTACCCTTATATTCATTAATAACGTAGGAAAGGTATTTATCGTTGGTATTAAACTGTTGCGCCAATTTGTAAATGGTAAGCCCTTTCTGGATGAATTTTTGTTTATTTTCAAAAACTTGCAGTTTGTGTAGAAGCTCTTCTATTTTATTTTTGCTCAACCCATATCTTTTATCTTCTTCGTTGTCCAAATGAACAGCTGGTTTTGAAGGAATTTTCTTTGTTGTAATAAGTTTTTTTTCCAATACCAAATATTGATGCCGAATTTTCTTTTCCCGTTTATAACGTATTGTTAAGGCCACTGCAAGACTTGATGCCAAAATGAACAGTCCGCCATTGATAAAGGTACCCCTGGAATTTGCTTTTTCCAGCTTTCTTTTTTCATCCTGTAAAGTACGGGTGTCATATTCTTTATGAATTTTTGGTAACAGATAAACAAAGTCTTTCCCCAGAATCTTATCTGCTTTTAACAGTTGGCTTGTATAGTATAACTGGCGCTTGTCATCATTTTGTTGTTGATAATGCTTGATTAGTAATTCATAGTTTTCCCTGAGCTCAGGTAATATAAAATGGTAATTTTGAAAAATTGAATCCATCTTACGGAGATTAACTATTGCTTCTTTCGTATTATTCTGGGCCAAATAGGATTTTCCCATATAAAAGTAGATGATTGGTTCCCACGTAATATCTGTGTTTCTTGTGATTTCGGGAAGCGATTGTCCAAGTTCCTTTATAGCTTGCGCATAATTTCTCTTCTGGTAGCTCGATATTCCTTTACACTTAAGGAAGTAGCTATGTTCCAATGATAGGTCATCATTAATAGAAGTGTGCCTCAGCCCTAATTCGATTAATGAATCTGCTTTTGCATAATTTTTTAAGTTCCTGTTACATATAACCATTTGATGTAATGTATTGTAGTATCCTTTTGTATTATTATAGACTTCATTAGGGTGTAATTCTGCATTGAGTTTTGATCTGAAAAATATCCTGCATTTTTCAAACAAAATCAAAGCATCTTTATAATAACCCAAATAGCTTTTCACAACACCCAAATGATACAATATTTTATGCTTAAAATATTCATCCTCCGAATTTTTGGAATATTCATAAGCTATCATATATTCATCCAATGCCTTTTGAAACTTCTTGTAATTATAGTAATAAACGACACCTTTCCCAAGATGGGCGACACTTATCAGGTCATCTTTTCCTGATAATCTAGCGGCAAGAATGGTACTGTCCGCATACATCAGTTTCCGTTCTTTTGTAGCTGAAAACATCACCGCATCTTTATAACCCTGGAATAACTTCGGATAGTTCTTATCTTTTTTAGCTTTTGCAATATAAAGGCTAATATGAGGCAATGCCCTTGCGTCACTGTCCTGATAGTTTTCATACTTATTACGAAGGGCTGCATACTCATTGAGAGTGTTTTTTTGAGAAAAAACAACTATAAAAAACAAAAACAAGATAATAAAGTAAACTTTTTTGTTCATTAATGATACTATGAGGTGGTGAAAGGTTGTCAAAATTACATAAAATATGTTGTTTTTTAATTATGGGAATTGATTTGAAACGTGTTCACCCTAATTGATTGAATTCTATTGATTTATATCTGTTTATTGATGTTATTTTTCCCGAATTAGAACGTCGTATTTCCCGAAAGACGCCAATAATTTATTTTTCCATCGCAGAAGACCAGCTAATTTCGAAAACAGAATTCTAATAAACATTCCAATCCGGCCGGAGATAACTTTTAATATCAAAATGTAATGAAAGAGTTAATCTCATCTTTAACGGTTATTCTGTTGATTATATCCACTCAATCATGTAGAGGAGAAGATATCACAGATGAACCATTTTATCAGAAAACAAATAGAAAAATAGGAACTACTTTAAACAGTAAAAAAATGGACAGTATCACAATTATAAAAAGTGCGGAACAGGAAATACCTCCCGCTGATGGCGAAAACGAACCTCCACCCAAAGACGGTATCAGGTGGAGAGTAAAACAATAATAAACTATCTAGTCTAAAAGAGTAAAAATATAAGAAATCAATTTTTCAAAATGAAACTTACACACACTAATCAATCATTTTAGCCAGCGATAAGTAACCTGAATAATTACCATTCAGGTTACTTTTATTTTTTTACGTAAGCCATTTACAAAATATAATTGCAATAGCCCGTATTGCTACATTCTGAAATAGACACCTTTAACTTCATATTACTGTATACCTAACAAAATGCATATCTATCAGCTTACCATCATTGATAAAAAACTAAAGGAAGCAATAGCTAAATTTTCATTGCTTCCTATCAATACTTCAATTTTTGATGCAGGCTTATTTGAACAGCTTTTGCATGATAGCAGGGTTCTTATTAAAACATATATTTCGTTACTGAAGTTACTCCAAATTTTACCTGAACAAAATCAGTACTATAAAGGACATTTTTTAATAAAACATACTGCTACCGGAGTTGAAGCAGATGGGGAAATTCATCCGGATTATCTCACTGCTATTCAAAATCTTGTTTTACCACATTTGCTTAGTCGTACCTCTGATAGAAAACAAATATTACCAATCCATATTCATTTCACAACAAGTAAAGAAGTTTATTTGTTTTCAGGAATCAGCTTGCTTAAACAGGATGAATCAACAATGTATAGCTTATTACATGAAATGTCAATGCCGATAAATCATATTAGCTATACTTCCCATTCACGATGCAATTACCTTCTGTCTATAATTTATGCTATTGAGTATAATGAGAGACAAAGTATTCATAACCTATATCCTATTTATAATATAAGTTACAGGCAGTTTAGAAAGGATTGCAAAATCTGCCTGGGAACCACTTTCCATAACTTTTATATTAAAATGAAAATGCTGGATGTGCTTAATGATATTATGCTGACCAATCTATCACTAAAGGAAATTGCCCACAAAAATAATTTTTCTAGCTACATTGCAATGTACCAGTTATTTAAAAGAAAGTACAACTTCCCATTAAACATAATTCCAAGAATATTAATTGGATCCAACTGATAATTTTTCAACAAAGTGTCACTTTTTACTATGTTTTTGTCATTTTTTACTATGTTTTGTACAAATTATACAATAGTATAATTATATAATTTACAGAACTTTACACCACTAACTAATCACCATAAAATTAATATCATGAAAAAGTTCTCTTATCACTTTCCTGGTATAGTAGCCATTTTTTTTGTGCTGCTTTTTGTATATGCGGCGACAAGCAAGCTACTAGATTTTGAGGCTTTTCAGGTACAGTTAGCACAATCACCGCTATTAAGTGCTTATGCAGGATTTATCTCTTATGCTGTTATTATTGTGGAATTAATCATAGCAGTGTTGTTATGTATTAGCAGTACGCGATTAGTAGGACTATATGCATCATTCGGACTAATGGTGAGTTTCACGATATACATTTACCTGATTTTAAATTTCAGTGATTTTGTACCGTGTTCCTGTGGTGGAATTCTTGAAAAGCTGGGATGGACGGAGCATCTGATCTTTAATGCAGTATGTATTGCCCTTGCCTTGGTAGCTATTATCTTTTTGGAAAGGCAGAGAGGAACGAATCAGCGGCGTTACCTTATTCTCTCCGGAACCATTGGAGTTATAAGCTGCGGGCTGGTGATTTTTTTATTCATCCGCTCGGAACATATCATGAAGACAGAGAATAATTTTACCCGGCGCTTTCTTCAGCATCCAATGGAAGAGGATAAAAAAATGAACCTGGGAGCGAATTCTTATTATTTCGCAGGAGCCGCTGATGATAAAATATATTTGGGAAATTATACAACTCCCCTCATTTTAACAACAATTGATACAGCTCTGGTAGCAAAGACATCTTTTACCTCAGTAATAGACCGCCATAACCATCCGTTCCGGTCAATACAAACGCAGGTTCAAAAGCCTTACTATTATATTTATGATGGCAATGTCCCTGTTATTTACAGAGGTGAACTCGGTAAGCAAAATGCCAAGACAATTAGCTATAAGGATGCATACTTCAACCAGATCATTCCTTTGGATTCTACGCGCTTTGCCATAAGGACGCAAAGTAGCGAAACCCAAAATCGTGTATTGGGTATTTTGGATCTTCAGCGAAAATCAAAGGTGAAGCTGTATTCAGATGTGCTGGAAAAACAAAAGGACGGGGTTTTCGATTCAGATGGCAAAATGATTCGGGACCCTGCAACTGGAAAGCTTTTGTATACCTATTTCTATCGCAACCAGTTCATGGAAATGGATCATGAGCTGAATGTACTGAGAAAGCTTCATACGATTGACACCGTTACCAGGGCACAAATACAGGTAACGCAACTGAAAGACGGACAGCACAAAATGAGTGCACCGCCCTTAACAGTGAATAAAAATATGGTTGCATATCGCAAACTCTTGTTTAACGAATCTAATCTAATGGGAAAGCATGAATCCCGAAAAGCCTGGAAGCAAGCAGCTATTGTAGATGTGTACCGTACCGACCGGCAGGAATATGTGGGAAGTTTTTATGTCTTTCACCGCGGGAAGGATAAGATTTCCCATATGCTTGTTACCGATAAGTATTTCTATATCCTTATCGGAAATGAAATTGTCAGGTATCGGTTATACCCGTCCCTTACCCGGCATTTCAGCACAGGGAAAGCCGAAAACCTGTAAAAAAGAGTAGGCATAACATCAAAATCTTTTTATATGAAAAAGTTTATTTTGCCTGTTGTAGTTTTCTTAACAGGCGCAGGAGGAGCATTTGCATCCACCGTATCTAAAACCGCAGATTCAACAATGGTCCCTGGTCACAGGTTTGATCCATCTGCATCAGAAGTGAAATGTATCGAAGTTGCCCAATGCAGCACCATCGAAGGTGCAGAATGTACCTGGAACTCCGAAGTACTGAGAGAAAAGATCAATGACACTGCATGCGGAGCGCCATTGTACCGACTTAACTAAAAATCTGAAGGGTGTCAAAAGCACCCTTCTTTATTTATTATTAACCCATATTGCCGTCTTATGATCTCTCAGGTAAAAATCAAACCAATCCAATATCTTGTAAGTAAGGTCTGTCTTAGAAGCCTCTTGCCACATAGAATGTCCGTCATTAGGATAAAATAATGCTATGACATTCTTTTTATTCCTTTTCAGAGCATTGTAAAACGTCCGGGTTTCTTCCCAGTTTACATTCTTATCCTGCATACCACACCACAAAAGTATAGGTGAAGTAACCCGATCGGCACGATACAGTGGATTGTTTCTAAAATAAAGCTCCTTATTCTGTGAAAAGGATTTTCCCATCCTGTACTGCCCGGATTCATACCGCCAGAATTCCGGCATATGGTAATTCTCATTAAAAGTATGGTAAACATGCACAACGTCGGCATTGGCCGCTCCCGAAATATAGGTTGTGAACAGATCTGATCGGGTAGCGATAAAATTAGCCTGATATCCACCAAATGATTGTCCTATAAGCCCAATTTTCAGGGGGTTAATAGAAGTATTTTTTAGTACAGCTTTCATAGCAGATTCTACCGAATACAGCGCAGAAATTCCCGGACCTTCCGAACCATAAGCGATATCCGGTAAAAAGACAAAATATCCCTTTTCCTGTAATAACCTCACATTAAAGCCCAGGCTATTTTTATAAGTTGGCCGCCAGTACTGTGAGCTTAAGTGATGTTGCGTTTCATAAATATGCGCCACCATCGGATAGTTCATCGAAGGATTGAAATCTATAGGGTAATAGAGCAGCCCCTTTAATGGAGTATTCTCAGGCCCAATATATTCGATGACATCCATTCTTGCCTCTGAAATCTTAGTATCCCCTTGATTACTTTGATAGATCACTTTACTTTTATTATCCTTTGTAATTACAACGCGGGGTGGCATATTATAATTTTCCTGCAAATAAGCAAAGGTACTAAAAGAGGGATTATACAGAAGAGAACTCATTCTGCCATCTGTAGGAGGAATGGCAGTATAGCTTTTATTCACATGTAATCTCTCATACCCGAACCGATTATTCATTTCATTCCGGTATTCTACGATCAGTTGAGCTTTATCATCAATCACCGAACGATAAAAATTGTAATTGGCTAAGAGCGATTCCCTTTTACTTTCCATAATACGAAATATGTATCCTTTAGTAGTTGCGGTTAATGTTTTAAAGCTTTCTTTCCGGATATCATAGTACCAGAGAGCATCATTCCCACCAAAAACAATTCCTTTACCATCATTGGTAAAGTAAGGCTGCTCTACTCCATTTTTTGAGATAAGAATTGTTTTCCCATCAGAAATCCTGTATAATTTCCAGTACTTGTTTTCGGGGTAGAGAAGATATTCTCCCTTTGCGGAAGTATATAATTCAGTCCCTATGGTATCAACTTTTACGGAAATATTGCTTATCCGGTCGTATACAGAAATCAGCAAAGAAGGTGTTTTTTGCGTATAATCTTTTAACTCTAGAGGCTTGAAAGCCAGGAAATACCTATGGTTATGCAGCGGAATGATTTTTTGAAATCCACTGCTGCCATTCAGGTTTTCAAGCTGCCCTGATTCAGGTTCCCAGAGATAATACGTTTCCTGAAATTGTGGTAAAAATTTCTCTTCAAGATTTTTATCATCACCGTACCAAATCTCGGGTGACGATTTCTTTGTCTCTGTCTTGTTTTTGATGGTGTGAAGAAAAAATAATTTTTCCTTCCCAATGCTTTTTACCGTAATATGATGGAACAAAAGGCTTTCGTCTAAAGGATAGCTTTTAAAATCCTTAAGACTTATAGATACCATTTTCATATACCCGGTCGTAAGGTCTTTTTCAAAGCTGATCAGGCTTTCTCCGTCAGGCGCAGTGTAAATACTCTCAATTGGCCTGTTAGTCTGGTACAGCAACCGTTTAGCAGAACCGGAAAACTTGAAAATGCTGTACTGTTTGACTTTTTTATCTTCGTTTCTTTCCTTCTGCACCGCATAAAGTTCAAAATTCCTATCTAATAGATAAGTCATAATATGTTCCAATACCTGTATGGGATGTCCGTTTGCCGAGTACCATACAAGGGAATTCGTTTGCGAAGAATCAGACCATAACAAAAATTCTTTGCCGTTTTTAAGAACTTCAATTTTTTTTATTTGATTAAAAATTTTACGATTGGCAAAAATATTACCTTCACTATCTTTCTCTTGTGCTTTTCCCTTTTTTTTCTCCCCTAAGCTCAGATATTCCGCCTTTCCTTCTTTATGCAACAGCAATACCCTGTTATTGATAAGAAACTGTAATTCCGAAATATTAGTTCTTTTAAGGGCAATGGATTCGGGGACATCTGTTCTTAAGATCATCAAAGTGTCTTGCCCAGAGTCCATTATCTTTTTTACAGCCAACCAATTTCCGTCCGCTGATATTTTGAGTAGCTGGATTTCATGGGATTCTGAACCTAACTTTTGAAGAGGATGGATGTCTTTTACTTTAAGGTCCTGTGCGGAGAATAAGGGCAACAATACAGGTAGCCACTTAAGTAAGTAAAGTAAAAGCAGCGTTATAAGAATCTTGGCCAAGCGGCAGGCTGTTTTCATCAGTATCCCTGGTTTTGTGGGTTAAGGTTAGCATTCAGTAGCAGCTCTTTTTGTGGAAGAGGCCATGCCGTATGGTAGCTTTTCCAGTTAGGCTTTACGCCTATCAGTTCTCCAAGACGGCTAAACCTTTTTAAGGTGAGAAACCGCTGTCCCATTTCAGCAAAGAATTCTCTTCTGATTTCCAATAGTAATTCCTGAAGAAAGATATCTTTTGTACTACTTCCAAGAGCAGGAATTCCGGCTCGCTCTTTAATAGCATTAATATAAGGCAGAGCTTCTGTTATCTTATTTTGCTGAGCAAGAGCCTCTGCCATTATTAAATAAACTTCTTCAAGCCTAAAAACTATTGAATATTCATCGGTATTTCCTGAAATATTTTTGTATTTGGCTGTCCGGTACCATGTATTTTGAGAAGTCGTAACAGGGATGATCCATGCTTGTTTTCTTAGATCAGAACTGCTGAAAGTACTCATTAAATTCGGACTAAGCGCATAAGCATTTGGAGCAGCATTAGAAAAATAATACAGTGAAGCTTCTTTGGTAGCATCCCCGGAATTAAGTGGTTTTAACTGCCAAAGGATATGCTTTCCTTCTTTTTTGAAAACTTTTGTAATATTGGGCTCTAACTGATAAAGAGAGTTTTGAAGAATGCCGTCTGCCAATTGCTGAGCCAAATTCCATTTTTGCTGTAGTATGTATACTTTTACCAGCATCAATTCTGCTGCTTTTTTATTGGGATAAATCCTTTCGGTACTGCGGTAGGTATCGGAAAGTAAGCTAATGGCAAGATTCAGGTCAGCCTCTAATTTCTGTAACAATGCTTCTTTGGAAAGTTTTGACAAATGACTGTTAAACTGATAGTCTGTCGTATCCGTATAGGGGATTTCCTGATAAATCTGTTGCAGATAGAAATAAATAAGGCTTCGCACTAAAAGGGCTTCCCCTTTGATCCTGTTTTTATCTTCTGTACTCAGCGACTGTGAATTGCTAACTCCCATTATAATGGAATTAGCAGCATAAATTTGCTGATATGCCGTATTCCAAACTTTTTCTATCATCGGATTGGTGGGAATCTGCTGGTTTTGGTAGAGCTCCAGTGCCCCGCTGTTATTATTCATATAGTAGCAGTCCAGATCATCGGTATAGGTTCCCAAAAGAGCTCCCATACCATCGCTTCCACCGCAAATAAGTGAAGAAGTGAATAATCCTGAATATAATCCTGATAAAGCAGCATTAGCACTTTGCAGGTCTTCAAATACCTGATGAGTCCCGATCTGGTTATCCGGATCATCTGCCTCAACCAGCTTTTCGCATGAAAGTGTTGTGAACAAAAGGAAAAGAAAGATGAAAGGTATTTTTATAGCTGTAAAAGGTATCAAGGTTATAGAATTAGTAACCTCGCTGATATTGATATTATATTTTTTCATTTTCTTTGTTTTAAAAGTTAAGCTGAATTCCGAAGGAATAGGTTTTAAGTGGTGGTAAAAAACCTGTAAGAACAAATTCAGGATCAAGCCCGAAATAGTTGGTCCATGTCAGCAGGTTTTGCCCCTGAAAGTAAATAAGCACATCCTTTATGATACTGCTTTCCGGCTTTAACCTGTAGCTCAGTTGAATATTTTTCAACCGTATAAATGAAGCATCATCAATGGCCGCCGTACTGTTCTTGAAGAGAGTTTGCAAGGTGGTTTTCTGAGTGTCAGCTCCTGAAGTGTAGGGCATATATGTTCCTCCCTGATTATCAGCAGACCATACATCCAACAGCTCTACTGGCTGATTGTTCATCGTTCCCGGGGTAGGCATATAATTGTGGTAATTCCAGTTCCTTTGCTTAACAAACTGTAATAAAAAAGAGAACGTCCAGCTTTTATACTGGAGCTGATTCTGTAACCCTCCAAAATACCGGACACCTATTCTTTCGATCACCTGATTATCATCCAGCGAAGTGATTTTACCATCACCGTTAAAATCCTTGAACCTGTAGAGTCCAGTAACCGGATCTATTCCTTCATACTGATAGACTTTTACAATAGAAACAGGATATCCCAAAACATATTGATTGGCATAAGTAGAGCCTTCCAGCCCGGGAAATGATACGAGTTTGCTTGTCGGAATGCTGATGTTAAAGCTGGTATTCCATTTGAACTTAGAAGATTTTATCGGATACGCATTAATATCTAATTCAAATCCTTTGTTTTCAACCGTTGCCGGAAGATTGGCCTGAATAGAACTGAAACCTGTTGTCCCCGGTAATGGAATTCCTACCAATTGGTTAGAAGAGCGGTTTCGATACCATGCTGCCGAAAGGTTGATGCGGTCTTTCAAAAAGCCCAATTCCACTGCGGCTTCGAGCTTCTCTGTTTTCTCCCAGCTGAAAAGAGGATTATACAATCTCGAAGGATTCAGTGCCGTAATCCCGCCATAACCCGTCCCTGAAATGGTATAGGTATCCAGATATTGGTAATCGCCAATCTTATCATTACCGGTAGTCCCGATGCTGCCTCTGAACTTTCCAAAGCTTAGCCATCTACTTTCCCTTAGAATATTTTCATTTGAGAATAACCATGCAGCTCCTACAGCTCCAAAATTAGCAAATCGTTTTTGCGGGCCGAATCGGCTGGAACCATCCCTTCTTCCGGTAACATTGAGAATATACTTATTTTTATATTGATAGTTGATACGCCCGAATAAGGCGGCATATCTATATTCACTGCCTGCTTCGGTGATAATTTTGGTTTTTGCCGCGCCTATATTGTGGATCAGAGCATTACTTTCAAATCCATATCCCTGGTTCTGGGACTGGTAGCCGGAATCCTGCTGGAAGGTGCCTCCGGCAAGCACATCAAACTGATGGTCTCCAAAGTCATGCTTCCAGTTAATTTGTGGTTCTATGATATAGGAGAAATATTGCCGCCTGTTCCTCAGTGCTGAAGAAGAAGCACTGGTTAAGCCGTAAGATGGATTGTACATGGTATGGGGAAGCAATGAATATTCCTCAAAAGCCCGGTAATTAACCCCACCATTGAGCTTAACCGATATTCCTTTGTATACTTCATAACCCATATTGATATTGGAAGTGAACTGTTTATTGTCATTGGAGTAGGTACTTACGAAAGGTGCAATGGGATTATCAAAGGTATTATTCTCCCAGTTGATACTCCCGTTTGGCGAATATAAAGCCGGAGCATTAGGGCTAAGGAATAATGATTTGTTGGTAATCTCCTGATTGAGCATATTATTAGTCTGAAAGGAAATCAGGTTAGAAATATTAGCTGTAAATTTTCTGTCTTTTGACTGATGAGAGATGTTGCTCGTGATATTATTTGTTTTATATCTGAATGAAGCGGGAAACACAGTGGTCTGCTCTTGATGGCTGCCGCTTACTAAAAACGAAGTACCCTCACTACCTCCGCTTATAGAAATTTGTGTACTTATAGCTTCAGCGGTATTACCAATCAGTACTTTCTGCCAATCAGTGTAGCGGGACTGGTTCCAAATTCCATTGATATCGTAGGCCGTAGCAGGATAAGCAGTAATCCCATCATTAGCATACGCCTCTTTACGCATACGGACATACTCTGCGGTATTCATCATCTTCATCTTGGAAGCGGCACTGCTTAAGGCATAGCTGCTGTTAACGCTAAACTGTGTCTTTCCTTTTTTTCCCTTTTTAGTAGTGATAAGGACTACACCATTAGCTCCCCGCGAACCATAAATAGCAGTAGCATCGGCATCTTTCAGTATTTCGATGTTTTCAATATCATTAGGGTTAATGCTGTTTAATGGACTGATGGAAGAGTAAGGCATAATGCTGCTCGAATACCGGGATGGGTTCTCGGAACTGATCACCACGCCATCGACAATATACATCGGGTCATTGCCCTCTCTTCTAAGGCTGTTTTTCCCACGAATCTGGATATCAAAACCGCCACCGGGAACACCGGAATTCTGAATGATATTGACACCGGAGACCCTACCCTGTATTGCAGAAAGTACATTAGCTACAGGCTGGTTTTCGATATCTTTTGACGATACTTTTGCTATGCTTCCGGTGCGCTCTTTGTCTTTTACCTTATAATATCCGGCATTAAGCACAACTTCTTCAATGTTGCTTACTTTTTCTGAAGGGGGCTTATTTGAAGGGGATAAGGTATCGGTCTTTTTCCTTAATACGGATGCTTCAGCAATACTCTTTCGGGAAATAGTATCAGAGCTTCTCTGTACCTGTGCCTGAAAAGAGGTGCCTGCTACCGTCAGCATAAGGACACATGAAATGTGCCCTATGCTGGTATAGGATTTTTTCATAAATTTGAAAAGTTTAATTTAATTAAGCAATTAGGCTCTTTCCTGCTCAGCTGTCAACTTTTGCGGAAAGGGCTTTTTTATTTCTTACAGTACAAGATATACAGCCTTACGTATCGTTATAGTAAGTGAAATTCGGCTTCATGTTGTTCTTTATGTTTTCTTTGTGTCTTATAGTTTTTGCTGTTTTATAATTTGTTACGGGCGGAAACTATAGCCTCCGGCTCGAACAAATATTAACATGAATGTAAGATTTAGTCCTCTCTAAGCATTACTGCCGCAATGGTATTGCACCATTGTATCTTTCTCAATGCGAACTTATTTTGTAAACTTTTGCTTAGATGTGTGTGAATTCCGGAAATAAAACGGCATGAGACCCAACATTATCTGACTTGAGGTACTGCCATACCGTGCAACAGATAAGTGGGCTCATGCCTAGGTCATGAGCCGCTTACTTATCATCTCGTTGCATAAGAAAATTGGCAGTTTTCAAGTCGAGACTCTAAGCAATAGCTTCTATTATTATACTTTGAAGTATCGCAAAATTACTGTTATTGTAACTTATAATGCAAATATAATAAAAATAACGACATATACGTCGTTGAAAATGTAAGTTTTTATGAATTATTTTATATAATGAATTACCAACTACAATCTTTTAGATACAGAGTAGCTGTAGGAATCACTTTCAAAAAATTGAGGGTGGCAGTAAAGATTGATAATAAAGCAATGACGCAAGAGTATCTAAATAATGATATTTTTGTTAAATATTCTAAAACCTGGAATGCAGCGAGAGAAGAAGCATTACCAAATACAACGCTCGAAAATCTTTTTATAATTGCTAACTACTTTAACATTAGTATTGAAGAATTATTTGAGCAAGTAGCTAAAGTTTCTAAAGATGAAATTGATTCTGCTATTAAAGAAAAAAAGATTTTGAGGGAAAAATATAATACAATGAAATAATGCCAATATAATAAATTTATTTCTGGTGCTATAGTAAACAGTTAAAAGTTTTTTTTTGAAAATTTGCCATATTATGAAAAGTCTTCCGGAGGAAATTAAAATATTAAAATTAATAAAGGTAAGGTTAGATATTTTAATGGCTAATGGCGAAACTGCTGTTGAAATCAGATCAAATGAATTATATGACTCAGTAAAGAAAGACCCAGTATTGAATACTTATTTCAAAGATGGGAAAATGTTCAACCAATTCTTGCGAGAGTATCACAATAACGGAATTATGAAACAGATAATTCCAAATTATAATGTAGATACCTTTAATAAAAACTTTTATCAATGGTATTTCAGCACAGAACTGAAAAGCAAAAATGAATCTCGAAAATTGGTCGAAACAAAGAAAAGTGATTTAGCTTATTATAAATCCAGCTTAAATATCATTGCAGAAGACGGAACAAAACTAAGATCATTACAAGAAAAGAACATATATGAGAATTTGGTTAAGTGTAATTATTTGACAATTTTCTATGATGCACAAATTCAAGGGAGTTACGAACGAAAGTATGCTGATTTTAAAATAGTGAACAGGCTAACTCAAAAAACGTTTTATTGGGAACACTTTGGGATGACACATTCGGAAAAATACTTAGAGTCAATGACCGAAAAAATTGAATGGTACAGAAATAATGGTTTTAAAACAGTTGAAAATAAGGGAAATGTCATCTACACTTATTACTCGACAGAAAATAAGTTTGAAAAGGATATTAAGAAGTTTATAGAAATTATTTTACGAAAATAACTTGAGTTAATCTGAATTAGTCAATATTTGATCTGACAGTTGCAATCATTGATAAATTTACAATAGTAATAAAATAAGTGAATAGTTTATGATCTTTGTAAATTGCATTCCCAAAAAACTAAGTATACAGTTTCATCTTATAGTATCTCAGTAGATAATCATAAATCACCATTTCAAACAATCTCTGATTGGAAACAAACAATCTATTAATATTCATATGAAAAATACTTTGAAAGAAGCTTTGCAACGAGATTTCTAAAGTTTTGGTTTCATGGTGCTTAATAACATTATGCAATGCTAAATTACTTTCTTCAATATTAGAAATAATATAATTTCTCTCCTCTGAGAATTCTTCTGATTGGATAAAATCTAAATATTTTGGTTTAAACTCTCGATATTTTATATCTAATTGAGAATTTAAATTTTTATCCGCATTAAATTCTTGTTTAAAGGCAGCATTGAAATCTTTGATCCAATCCAGTTTTTCGTGAACAGACAAGTTTAACTTATTTAAAAGTCCATCAATGTAGAAAAGTGTTACAATAATTTTTTCTTCATCGTCGTAATGGAGGCATTGCAAAGTATACTCACTGTTTATTTGAAATAAGGTTTCTGCATTTTCTATGGTGTTCTCTCCATACCTTTCAATTTCCCTATTATAAGTATCAATCAGGATATTCGAAATTTCTCCACTGTCTAAATATATTAGTAGGTTTTCATTGATCTTGTTTAAGACAAAATTATAATGCCCAATTTCATTTAACTTGAATCTTAGTCTCAAATGTGGTTTCGGATCATGATAACGAATGAAAAACCATTTTGAAATATAACTATTTTCCTGCAAATATTCTATCAAGGGCTGTAATGCTTCTTCCAAAATAATATCTGAGGTCTTTACTCCTGTATAAATCTTCATATATAACCATTCACTTCCGGGAATAAATTTTCTTTCAATCATCGCCTTAATTTTTGGTCTTTACTTCTTTTTCTTTATTGTACATTGAAAAAATAAATTGATGCATAAAATCACTATTATCATTGTAGATAAATTCCTCAATCATGATTGATTTCTTTTTTTTCACAGCATCAATAAATAGTTGAACCAAATCATAGTTCTCAAGATTAATGGTAAGTTTATTATCTAATTGTACCCATTGTATCCATTGTGGAATTTGCCTTTTATTTCTCCAAATTCTTAATTCTGCCAATATTTGTTCCTTATTATTAATAATGTCATTTTGTGCTAACATTAAAACATGCATAATTTCCTTTTCTGAGATTTTCCACCAAGCCTTTGAGAGAATGATATTTTGATATTCAACTCGCGGTAAGAATTGATATAATTTTTTTAAATCTCCCCAATTAAAATAGAGTCCCGATCTTATGTTTTGTGAATGTAAATCACACAAGAAATGATAGACAGGCAAAGAGTTAGCAGAATAATTATGAGCGTTGGTTAAATAAGGTTTGACCTCCTTATTTAATTCTTTAGAACGTAATACAATTCTGTTATTTTTTAAAGAAATATATAAGTCATTTGTCGGGATTTGATTTTCCTTTGGCTGGATAGATTCTCCCAAATATGGTATTTCAAATTGTCGCAATGTTGGCCTTCTAATCACATTTCCAATTCTTGCTTCCGGCAAATGAATGATTTCTGCTAAAATATAATCAGAATTTAGTTCTTCTTCTTTTTTTGCAATTGTTTTTGAAAGGTTTTGCACTTCCGAACTTTCAGAACAAAACCTTGCCATTAAATTAGCCGCGCTGCTTCCTCCATTAACATCAATAAACAGTTTTTCATGGTTTTCTTCCGATATGATTTCTGCCATAAAGGAAATTGTATCGTGTAAATCACTCCAGTTTTCATTAAAATCTATAAAATCATCATCCGATAATTCGATTGTATATTGATTCTCCAATGAAGCTTCCTGAAGTTTTTCATTTAAAATCAATTGGACGGGATCAAACTCAGTTTTTAAAGTAACTTTTTCTTGAGATAAAGGAAGATCTAAATCTTCAAGGTAAGGATGAACGCCTTTTGTAATACTATCCTGCCTGTAACCAATTCCTAATTCTGTATCCAAAGCATATGTTAGAGAAACTTCATCTGTTTCGAATCGCTCATAAAATGCTTTTTTAAATTTTTCTAAATGATTGTCTTTTTGAGATAATGTGATTTTATTCAGAAAGCTGATCGCTTTTTTTAATTCTATTTTCCAATGGGATGGCAAACAAAATTCGGCTTTATTATAAAGATCAGTTTGGAAAAGGTACTTCTGTTCGTATTCTACATTTAGAGATCTTACTAATTCTTCGATTTCAGTATATTTTGTAGATAAGTTTCCGATTTTTAAATCTAAGTCATTCAGCTTACTTTTTATAGAGATTAAAATTTCAGTTTCATTTCTAGCTCCTATTTTATCTAAAACAGAAATGATAATATCTAAAAAATCATTACCTGAAACATTAGGTTCCAATTCACTTATCAAAACTTGATTATCAATCAATTCTTCTACAAACTCTTTGGCTTCATTTTTTGCTATTTCATCATCGACAAGAATACTTGCAATGTCTTCAATGGTTTTACCTTGTTTTGAAAAATCTAATATTTGTTGTAATTCATTTGAAAATGGAGCCGATGAAATGGTATAATATCTTTTTCCATTATTATATTCATATTCCACATACCGGATTTTATTTCCGACTTTATAGATACTGTTGTTGGATGAAAATAAAAGTTGATTTCTTATTTCATGTGTTTTTACCAAATTTTGTGATAAGGCTACCAGAAAATGCATGTCAAGTTTTGTATCACGTAATTGGTTAGTTTTTAGGAAATAATTGACAGACGTTGATACCTCTTTGTTAAACTTTCCTAAACCAACTCCTGAAAATAAGCCGAAAGGAGTACACCGGTCACTCATTCGGCTATAGTATTTTAAAATGGTGTTTTTTAGTTTTTGATATTGATTTGGAGATAATTTTTTTGTATTTAACCATTGATTCAGCTCTTCATGCAAATAAGGTGATGCTAAGTAAATAGCTTCTTGAAAGATTAAATTACTGCAAATTTCTCTGAGCTCATCATCTGGTAATTCAATCTTCTCTAATTTTTCCCTAAAATTTTTACGTGAAAATAGAGGGGTACGAACTATATACTCTTCAAAAAAATGATATGGGAAACGAGACATTTTATTTTTTTATACTTTCTTTAGGTTGAAAATCCGGGAGTCCTAATTGCCATGCAGCGAAGGCGAAAATTTCCCCTATTCGGGCATATGCGTGCGCAAGATCAACCCCACTACTTCCATGCCCGCCTTCATAATCTACTTTAAAGAGTATTGGATTATTAGAAGTATCATTGGCAATGATCTTTGCTGCAAATTTTGCAGGCATCCATGAAACTACGCGGCTATCATTAATTCCGGCTGTAATCAAAATGGCAGGATATTTTTCTCCTTTTTTAATATGATGGAAAGCGTCCATTTCTAGTAATGCTTTAAACTCATTTAGCTTTGTGACAGTTCCAAATTCCGGAACATTTCCAGGACCATTCGGGGTTATTTCATCCAGTTAATAGTGACGGGATCTTTTAAATCTTCCAGGTTTCTATATTCATCAATATCTTAGTTCCGAAATATTCGTCAACAGCAGATTTTGAAGGAGCTAAATTTGTTTTTTGAGCATTGATAAAGTTGCAGAAAACAAAATTAATCAAAAGAATAAAATGTTTTTTTCTCATATATTTTAATAATATGAATAACATTTATTTACCGGAGTGCTACTCTTTTGGCTGATAGTCAGGATGTCCTAATTGCCATAATGCAAACGCAAAAGAATCTGCTAAATTATCATATTTCTGTGCAACCGGGATATCTCCTCCATGTCCACCTTCATAATCTACTTTCAGAAGTATTGGATTATCTGATATATTATCTGCCATTAGTTTGGCTGCAAATTTTGTCGGCATCCATGGCGAAACTCTTGGATCATTAATCCCGGAAGTGATTAATGTTGCAGGGTATTTTTCTCCATTTTTAATATGCTGGTAGGCATCCATTTCTAATAATGCTTTGAATTCCGGCTCAATGCTTAAAGAGCCAAATTCTTTTGCGCTATTTAATCCGTTAGGAGTAAACTCCATCCTTGATGCATTTACAATGCCTGCATCTATAATACTTACTTTAAATAAATCAGGTCTTTCAGTCATTGCTCTACCAATGGTAATTCCTCCTGCACTTGCTCCCCAAATCGCAATATTTTCGGGTGACGTATAATTTTCTTTGACTAGATATTCTGCACAAGAGATTAAGTCTTTCCAAGAATTCGGTTTTGTACTTTTGTAACCTCCTTTATACCATTCTTCACCTTTTTCACCTCCACCTCTTACATGAGCAACCGCAACAATACCTCCTTGTAAGACCCAAAGCATATAGGTTTTAGCAAAATATGGACTATTATTGAATGCATATGCCCCATAAGCATCCATTAATAAAGGATTATGCTTGTTTTTTTGAATATTATTACTGTAAATTAAAGAAAGAGGAATGTCTAAACCATCATGTGATTTTACTACAATTTCCTCTACAACAATATCTTTAAATTCTGGATATTCAATTACAGGAGCTAAATTTTCTGGTACAAATTTTCCAGTTAATGAATTATATTTAAACCTAGCTGTCTCATTTTTCCAACCACTACAAATGATCCAAAAATCATTAGACTGTTCATTTTGAGTGGTTACTGAAATATCGCCAGCTGTAAATGGCAACGTAAGTAAGTTAATTTTTTTATCTCTATATACATATAATTTAGCTTCAACTCCATTTTTGGACGTATTAAAAGCAAAGCCATCTTTTATACTATATATATTATTAATTACTTCATTTCGTATATTTTGGACTAAGATTATTGGAGCTTTAAAGTTTGGATTATTTAATGACGTACTATAAATTGCATTGGTTCCGTTTTTTTCGGAAATATAAATAATATCATCCTCTTTAATGATAAAATCACTTACTTTATCCTCTTTACTGAACAAAAATTTCCATTGATTTTTCTTATCAATATCTTTGACAGACATATAATAAGTATCTTTAAATTTAACGGGTCCAGATATTTGCCCGATTAAATATTTACAGTTTTTTGTAGGTAATGATACATTTGGAAAATCTTCAGTCTTTATATTCAAATTTGAATTATTCTTTCTTGACAATAAAATGTTTAGTTTCAGAGGGTCATCATCTATCTTATAAACTACAGATTGCATATCCTTTAAAAATAAAGGTGAATTAGGATCAATAACAGGGTAATGCAAATAAATAAAACTATTATTATCAGGAAGCCAAGATATGCCACCACCATCTGACGGCCAACAATGAGTTATCGTATAAGGAAGTACTTTATTTTGTATCAAATCATAAATTATCATTTCAGAAATTTCTTTCCCACTTTCTGTTAAGGCAATTGCTACCTTAGAACCATCATAATTAGGCTTAATATAATTTATTTGATAATTCTTTTTATTTTCAGGTTTATATTTTTGTGGGTCAAAAACCTCTTTTTCATCTCCACTAAATTTTTTTTTAAAAAATACCTTCACAGTATTTTCTCCAGGTTTTTGTTTTAAATAAAAATAAAAGTCATTTTCAGTAATATTTATATTTGATACCGAAAATGACTTTCTTTTGTCAAATTCTAATCTTTTGTTAATATAATACGCCCTGTTAGGAATGCTGTGCAGAACAGATAAAGAATACTTTGTTTGATCATTCATCCATTTGATTGTTGAAGGATCTTTTAAATCTTCTAGATTTCTGTACTCATCAACTACTTTAGTATTAAAGTATTCATCAGTGACCGTTTTAGAAGGTGCAAAATTTGTTTTTTGAGCACTTACCATTCCTAGAAAAACAAAAAATGTATAAAAGATTAAATTTGACCTCTTCATTGTTTAGTCTTTTCTTGAAGTTCCTACAGTTCCAGTATTACCACCATCATTATCAATTATATTTAGCATGGTAGTAATCCTACTACAGTCGTCTCCTCCTCTTATTACTTTAGGATTACTAATTCTTACCATTTGTAATTTTTTTAATGATAATTTTTTTTCTGTTTGTTTTTTTTGTTTCATAATTTGCTTTATTTTTTAATTACATCTACAAAGAAATAAATAAATGTACTCTCATTCAAAAAATAGATGCCGAAATTTATAAATTTCGTGTTATTTAAAATCTAAATAATTAATATTCAGTATTTTATGATTTTGTCAATTACTGTTTTCTTGAAGCGCTTTTATAAAATAAGAAGGGAGAGTATCTGTCATTTTTTTAAATGCATTTGTAAAAGATTCCGCATTATTATATCCTGCTTTATCAGCAATAGCAGCTATTGTGAGTTTCTGTAAATTTTTATCTGTTTTTAATTCATTAACTATATATCGAATTCTTAGCTCATTAAGATACTGAGAAAAATTTTGCCCTTTCAGCTCATTGACTGATTTTGATAAATAAGCTCTGTTTGTATTAAATTCTTTAGATAGAATGTCCAAATTTACTTTCTTGTCTAAGAATCGGTTTTCAATTTCAAATTCTTCCAACTGTAGGTTTAACTGTTTAAGTTTATTATCTGGCAAAATTATTTTTGATTTTTCTTTTTGAAAATCTAAATTTTCCTTAAGAGGGAGATTTGCTATTTCAGTGACATCTGGATAAATTGAAGATTTTGTTAGTAAATCTGCCTTACTTTGATATACTTTAACTTTTCTTCTATTTTTGTCGTAGAGATAAAACAAACAAATGATAATTATTCCTCCTATCCCCAGTATCCAAAATAAGGTATAATTCTTAGAACTTAAGTCTGAAATTAGAATTTCTTTTTCTTTTAAAAGAAGAGGTGTATCATATTTTTTGTTTATTTCGGCAGTTAAAAAATTATTATTCTTATTTAAAATACTATCAATAGACAATAAATGTTCTATATAAAATAATTGTTTTTCCTTATCTCCTGTTTTTTTGTAATGATCAATTAATATAGGATAAGCGTCTCTTAATTCAGAAGTAACATTTTTAGTTTCAATAATAATAGAATCAACTGTTTGAAGTGTATTTAGAAATGAATCGTCATTGTTATCATATAGTATTTTTCCTATATAGTATTCACTGATAGCCAGGTTTTGAGGATTATAAGAATTATCTTTTATCAATTTAGATGCCTTTCTTAAGATCTTCAATGCAGATCCATATTTTTTTCTTTTATAGGCATTTATACCCGAAACTAAAAATAAATTTGCTTGACATTCGCCATCATTCATCTCATAGCTTTTCTTTAGTCCAAGTTCAACATACTTGTCAGAAGAGTCAATATCATTTGCCTGGCTATAAGTATAAGCTAGTGCATATATACAACTTACATAATCAAGCGACCTTTCAGCATTATTTTTTTCCAAATATTGCTTGTAATTGAGAAATAATTGAATAGATTGTTGATATTCTTTTAATTCAAGTTTTAACAAACCGATATTAAAATTGAGAATATAATATGTTTTGCTGCTCTTTTTTGCATAATTTATTGCGGCTAAATTACTGGCCAAAGCTTTTGAATATTCACCTTTCGCATAGTAATAATTTCCTTTGTACATATTGCCATCCGCTAAATAATCAGAATTTTGTATTTTTTTTGATACCATCATCATGCTATCCAAATACAATAATGCTGATTCATCATTACTCAATCGGTGTAACATCAAATATCCATCAGCAATTTTTTCATCATTTTTATTATTTTTTCCTTTTAAAAGAATTGTATTAGCATAGACTTCTGCTTTAGCTTTATTGATATAAAGATTTTTTTTAAAGGGTTTTTCTAATTGCTCATAACTTTTATTGTCCAAAGAGTCTGGAATACAAAATCCCTTTATACTTTGTGAAAAATATAAATTCTGGCAAAGAATCAGTAGATAAAGGAAAAATTTTTTTTGCATTGTGTTTAAAAATGCAAAAATACGCATTTTAAAGTCCCTTCTTATTATTGAAATAAATTATTGATGCAAGTACTTGATAATTAATATTTTAAACAGTGTTTGTTTTGTCTGAATTTATAAATTTCTTATAGCATTTACCCAAAATTTATAAATTCCGATATACTTTTCTTGTGTCATCAAA
Source organism: Chryseobacterium sp. ISL-6 (assembly GCF_018613715.1). GTDB lineage: Bacteria > Bacteroidota > Bacteroidia > Flavobacteriales > Weeksellaceae > Chryseobacterium > Chryseobacterium paludis. The sequence goes on from NZ_JAGGPT010000006.1 coordinate 54,809, forward strand.
AAAGCTCTTGCATCTTTGCTTCAGGTAAAAACACAAATATTTATTTTTTTATGTGTACAGTGCAAAATCTAAACAACTAAGTAAATTGAAAGTTTTTCTAAAAATAGTATTTGTAAAAGTATTAAGAAAATCTAAACTTGATTATATTTAGAAATACAATTAAATAATATAAAAAATAAATTTAAAGAAATGAATACATCCCCTAAGCAAGTTTTTATTATTGATAATTTTCTAAAAATACGCCTTGTTGCTTTCGCTATTTTTTTTATCCCTTTATTATATAGTTCTCAGACTGCGCAAAGATTTTATTATGAGTTAACATACAGGCCTAACAAGACAGCCGATCTCAAAGAAAAAATTACAACAATTCTTGATGTCGCTAAAGAAAAATCAGTATATCGTGATTACACTGTTATGTCTCAGGATTCAATACTTCAGTCCGAAGTTGAGAAAATGAAAAAAAGTGGAGTATATGTCCCAATGGAAAAGATGATTAAAATGCCAAAGTTTAGCTATAGGATCTATAAATTTTATCAAGATAACACAATTGGCTATGTTGATGGCATTGAAAAAAGTTTATATGGTTACAAAGAAAAAATAAATTTACCATGGGAGGTTGCAAATGATAAATCTGTTATTGAAGGGTACAACTGTCAAAAAGCCAGTGTAAAGTTTGGGGGTAGGGTTTGGTCTGCTTGGTTCACTCAGGATCTGCCATTCCAAGAAGGGCCTTATAAATTTTATGGTCTTCCTGGTATGATTGTTAAAATTGAAGATTCCGAACAGGACTATGTATGGATATTAAAAGGAAATAAAAAAATGGATAATTATAACGAATTTTCATTTACTGACAATTTATACTATAGAGGGAATTTTAATGTAATTTATATTAATAAAAACAAATTTGAAAAAACATATAACGAATATAAAAAAGATCCTTTAGCTGCAATGAAAGGGCAGGTTAAACCAGAAATGCTGACTCAAAAAATGCCTGGAAGTGAGGTAACTTATGGTCAAATGTTCGAAAATCAAAATAAGCTTTTAAAAAATATACTAAACTCAAATACAAATCCAATCGAATTAAATCAAAATATTTCTCAAAAGAAAAAATAAATACTACAAAAAACAATTTGTCTAATCCTTTAAATTAAATTTTATGAACAAAAACGATCAAAAAATGAATGAAAATTTAAGTATCGAAAGCATTTCAGAACAAGAAATGTTAGAACTTTTCAAAGTTGAAGAGCTTGAAAACAGACTAGAAATGGCTGCAATTGCTCCAAGTAACAGTCTTGAGCCAGCAGACACTAATAAAATTTGTTGGTAGACTGTAGCAAATCAAAATCTTTCTCAAAAGAAAAATAAAGACTACAAAAAACAATTTGTCTAATCCTTTAAATTAAATTTTATGAACAAAAACAATCAAAAAATGAATGAGAATTTAAGCATTGAAAACATTTCAGAACAAGAAATGTTAGAACTTTTCAAAGTTGAAGAACTTGAAAACAGACTAGAAATGGCCGCGATAGCTCCAAGTAACAGTCTTGAGCCAGCAGACACTAACAAAATTTGTTGGTAAACTGTAGCTCTAGTCAACTCTATTAAAGAATAATAAAGGCTATCCTTGGAAAGCCTTTATTTTCTCACTATTTCTTAAAATAAACAGGCATAGGATTTAGTTTTAAAATCAGTTATTGAATTTCAAAACATATCTTTAATAGTCTTAAACTCCTGACATCTGTAATTTTTGAATAATAAAATTACAGTACAAATTCTCTAAGAAGTCGCTTAGGGAATACCGAATTTTCTCAAATTTTTTATTTCAAATTCAAACTCATTTTTAATAGTGTGTGTCATTGCATATGGATTTAATAATGGGAATTGTTAAAATTTTTGTATCACTATAAATCCAATTAATATATAATGTTAAACCTAACTAATAAACTTCAGATAGATCTAAATGAAAAAGATTTGAGTTCTTCTGTGGCTCATATATATGATCATATAGACAGAATAAATATTCCTGCTGCTCTAAAGCAAATTATTTTTCCGGAAAATTTTTTAGATCACAGATTTTATTTTATTATTCCTAAATTTTTTAAAGATATATACCAGACAAAAAATAAGAAATTTGTAAATGATATATGCAATTCGGGTTACTTTTATTTCAGATATCTGCTTTGCCTAGACTCTTTAGCAGATCAAGATATATTACTAGAAAATGAAGAAGCGAAAAGCAATCTATACAAGATGCAGATTTTGCAATCACATATATACCATGAACAAGCTTTAATCACACTTGGTCATTATTTCGGAAAAAACAAAGATTTTTGGAACACCTGGGATAAAAGAAATAAAGATTTTTTACAAAGTATCCAAATGGATAGTTTTTATAATATTTCCTTAACTATTCAAGAATATGAATCTCTTTGCATTGGGAAATGTAGCTTTACAAATGTAGCTGTTGATGTTTTTGAATTTTACACTAAAAATAAAGATCAAGAAATATATAATGACTTAATTGAAATCAATAATCTTTTTTCAATAGGAAGATGTATTCAGGATGATATTGAGGACTTTAAAAAAGATTTAATTTTTAAGAAAAACAATTTAGGGCATGTTTTCTTGAATAATTGGTTGAAATCAAAAAATCTTGATATCAATAATTATAGTCATGAGGAACTTGAAAGGCTTTTAATTTCGTCAGGCGAACTAGAAAATCTTCTTATGCTGTCTATTCAATATTTTAAAAGAGCAATTAATTTATGCGAAAAGTATGGTTCTAAACTAATCAAATATAAAAAACTTCTTTCATCAATTTTAAATACAATCATATTTTATAAAGTTCAGGTGGAAGCTTATAGAATTGATGTATTAATTAAAAATAAGGTTGGTAAGTTTGACAAATTAGAATCAAATAATATACAAAATGCCATTACGATCTCTAAAGGATATATTAGTAATCTACAATTCCAGAATGGTAGTTGGTATGAAAATTTAAATAAGCAAGGGTTCAGTAATTCTTGGGCTACAGGATTTATTACTTCATTTTTAGATGAATGTACTGAAAAAGACAAGTCTATTGAATTTCTTAAAAAATCACATGAAAACAATCTTTGGGGTTACAATACTGACTGGTCTTATGACTATGACTCAACTACTTGTTCACTTATCAATATCGTAAAAACCAAAAAAGATGGAGATCTAATTAAAATTTGGCAGAGCGGACAAAATGACGATGGTGGTTTTAGTACATATCCAAAAAAAGATTCCAGTTTATTAGAAAAAATAAATCTAAAAAGCAGTAATGTAAAAGGTTGGGTACAATCACATATTTGTGTGAGTGCTTTAGCATATTATTTTGTAGTTTCTAAAAAAATGGAAGATCATATTGATTTCCAAAAATTAAAAAATTATATTTTTTCCAATACAAATAAAGATGGGATTTGGGAAGCATATTGGTGGACATCTCCTGTGTACCCTACTTGTTTTATTCTTCAAGGAATGATTTTGGAAAAACAGACAGAACCAGCTCTGATAGAAGAAAAATTAAAAGTATTATTTAGTTTACAGAATGATAATGGCAGTTTCAGCTGTCCTGTAAATAAGACTGAAAGTGCTTTTTATACTTCACTTGTTTTGGATACGATCTGCCTTGAAAAAAAATATTTTGATAAATTTTCAATAAAGGCAAATAAATTATGCAACTGGCTTCTTGAAAACCAGCTTTCAAATGGATCATTTGACAATACTCTTTATCAGGTAATTCCAAACCCGAATGTAAAACAATGGAAAGCCAATCACAAATTCAATAATAATAAGTTTGGAGGGAGTAATAGTATTACCGGCGAACAATACGGTTTATTTTCAACAAGTGTCGCTCTTAGAGCATATAGTCGTTTCTCAAAAATAAATAGTTAAATAATGGATGGTTTAATTGATGTGTCTATTGTTCCAAAAATAAGTGAGAACTGTTCTTGGAAAAAATTTGATGAAAGGAATTATCTTATTTGTATAGACGATGGTGATAAAAACTCAAAACTATATATTTCAAAGGAAGTTATAGAAATTCTGAATTTAATAGATGGTAATAATTCTTTAGAAGATGTTAAAAAAATTTATAATGAAAAGTCAAAATACAAACTGACAGATGAAGCCATTTTTAAAATATTTCAGAAAAACTTATCCGGCTATGGAATATTTAAAGATGATGATGAAAGCAGAATTAAGATTAAAGACAAATATATATGGCTGAAAATGACAATCTTCAACGAGTCTGTTGTTAAGAAAATATCTAAAGTCTTAACTCCGGCTTTTAATGAAAAAATTTTCTATCCGATATTGTTGTTTTCTCTTTTAATTACGGTATTACCTTTTTTCCTTGTAGATTTCTCAATAGTCTTTCAAACAGTTGATGGAAATCTATTTATCAACTTTCTCTTAATTAATATATTGACATTAGTTATTCATGAATTCGGGCATTCATCTGCTTGCGAAAGATTTGGAGCTAATAGCGGAAAAATAGGGTTTGGATTATATATTATGTCACCAGTCTTTTTTTCCGACGTGTCGGATGCGTGGCGCCTACGCAGAAAAGAAAGATTAATTGTTGATTTAGGCGGCATTTATGTACAGCTTATTATAACATGTTTATTAAGTCTTTTCTTTCTTATAAGTCATGACGTGAGAGTTTTGTCTCTTACTTCCTTAATTCTTATTGGTGTTGTTTTTAATCTAAATCCATTCCTAAGATTTGATGGATATTGGGCATTAAGCGATTATACCAATATTACAAATTTAAGGGAAAGAGCAACGAAGGCTTCTGTAAAATTTTATTCATGGTGTGTGGGTCGTAATAAGAATTTTCAACCCAGTAAAAAAGATGTTTTTTTGATATTATATGGTAATTTTTCTATGCTTGTCGTAATAAATTTCATCTTATTCATGATAATTAAGCAACATAATTCAATCATATACTTTCCAAAAAACCTTTATCTCTTTGTTCATGAAATTATAACAGAATTTCCTTCTGATTTTAACTGGTATAAAAGAAACCTTGTTGCCTTGTCCCCTTTAGCTGCATTTTATATCATGTTTACTATTTCAATTTATAAGGGGTTTAAAAAATATTTAAAAAAACGCTATGGAATATAAATTATCGCATTATCTAATATTTACTGAAAGTCATACTGATCCGAATCAGGTTTTAATATATTCTACGGTTTCAAGTAAACTACTAAAAATTTCAGCTCTTTTTGCTCTCATTTTACAAAGGAATGAATTGCATAAACTACCTAAAGAAACATTAGAAAGGCTTATAAATGACAGAATAATTATAAAGGAAGAAGAAGATGAATTGCTAACGGTAATTACTGAAAATAAAAAAAGTAGTACTGAAAGCACAAATTTATATGAAGTAATTCAGCCAAGTGCTTGGTGTCAGCTTGGATGCTATTATTGTGGACAAGATCATACAAAAAATGTTTTATCAGACCTGTCTGTCAAAAATATTACAGACAGAATATATGTAAAATTAAAAACTGGAAAGTATAAAACTATGAATATTGGCTGGTTTGGAGGAGAGCCTTTAACTGGTTTAAGTACAATGAGGAAGATTAATAATATTGTAAGACTTCATTGTGAGGAACTTGATATTGAATTAAAAGGTTCTGTATTGGTAACTAATGGTATGAGTCTGAAACCAGATATATACAAGGAAATGGTTAATGACTTTAAAATCAATCAATTTGAAATTACCATTGACGGGATCGGGGAATATCACGACAAACACAGATATTTAAAAAAAGAAAAAGCGGGGTCTTATGAATTGATCTATAGGAACATCAGTAATATTCTTAACTCAGATTTTTATGCTATTGCCCATCAAAGTATGACTATTAGGTGTAATGTTGATAGAAAAAATTTCGATGGCGTAGATCCGCTTATCAGACAATTGGCCGAAGATAATTTGCATAACAAAATAAACCATTTATATTTTGCATCCATATACTCTTGGGCACAAAACGATGCTCATAAAGAGTCTCTAACAAAAGAAGAGTTTGCCTATTATAAGTTGAAATGGGAACTATTAAAACTTAAACTGGGATACAATTCAAATGAGCTTCCGAAAAGGAAGCTAAATACATGCATATTGACAACCAAAGATTCTGATATGTATGATGCCTATGGAAATGTATACAGCTGTTCCGAAGTTTCTTTAACGGATGTTTATAAAAAATCCAAATATGTATTAGGAAATGTAAATAAGGAAGTATCCAATGATAGAAGTTATACAGATTGGTATGATAAAGTTTGGGAAAAGAAAGAGTACCAATGTAATTCGTGTAAGCTTTTCCCCATATGCGGCAGTGCTTGTCCAAAGTCTTGGATGGAAGGAAACCCACCATGTCCTACAATCAGATATAGTATAAAAGACGATATAAAGCTAAAAGAAATAAAAATTCATAGCGAAACCAAAGATGAATTGATAAAATTTATTGACTCTTTTGAAGAGACCTTAGCAATTGAAAACATGAAGTATTGTTAAAAAATGAAAAATAATTTACTGAAAAGCTTTTTAGGAGATATTCCTAATTTATTTAGTGAGAAAACCCCCTATAAAGATTATAAAAAAATAAGAGAAAAAACACCTTTGTATAGAATTTCACCTATGAGATGGATGGTGATGAAGTATGAAGATGCCGTTTCTTTAATGCAGAATCCGTCTGTTTCACACTGGGGACAGGACACAGAAACGCAAAATGCATTATTTGGGAAACAAAAAAGCATGATTTCCAAAACCATGTATGCTTATGCTCCTGAAATCGATAGCCCGTACAGAAAAAATGTATTACATGGTCTGGCTGCAAGAAATTTGAAATTCGAAAAAGAGGAAATGAAAATATCCGCAGAAAAATTTCTTAAAGAATGTAAGGAAAAAGGGAAGTTTGATTTTATTAATGATTTTGCCCACCACTATACTTTTGAGACGATTAGCCGAATTATAGGAATTCCTGAAGAAGATATTTCAGAATTAACGGAAGTCGTATCTAAATTAGATAACGGATATTTAAAACTTATCAATAATCTGGAAACTAGCAATCCTGCTGAACAAAATTTTATTGCTTTTTTAAGAAAATTTATTCATAAAAAAGAAAAAGCTCTTGGTAAAGATTTGGCAAGCGCATTAATTGAGTCATGTCAATCAACTGATGAATCCACTGATTTTGCATTATGTTTATTGATTTTCCTTTTTTATGCAGGACATGATAATATGATGAATTTTTTAGGAAACGGCTTTTTATCTCTTTACAATAATCAACACGTTTTTAATAAGTTAAAAAGCAATCCTCAACTTATTCCAAATTCTATCGATGAATTATTGAGATTTGACAGCCCTGTTCAGTTTTTTACAATGTACACAAAAAATGATATTATCATAAGAAATACAAAAATTTCAGCAGGTTGTCAAATTCTAGTTTGCGTCGGTTCTGCTAATAGAGATCCCGAAAAATTTGAAAATCCGGATGAAATAAAGATTGATAGAAATCCTCAGCATCTAAGCTATGGTTTTGGAGCTTATAGATGTATTGGAGCAAGGCTAGCTCAACTGCAATCTGCTACTGCAATAGAGGTTCTTGTAGAAAATCTAAGTATAGAAGATTTAAAAGTTTCAAATTTAGAATGGAAGAATGAACAATATATTCAGAGAGGACCTAAAAAATTATTGATAAGTACCAAATAGTATGAAATTTAAATTATCAAAATATATAATTCTGAGTGATACTTTTAAGGAAGGAGACGATGATAAAAAAATATCCAAAATTCTTTTTTCCTCAAGAAAAAAAATGGGTATTAAAATACATGCAGGATTAATTGACTTGTTGAATAAAGGACTTTTTGATAAACTTCCGGATAATATTTTTTCGATGCTCATGCATTATGAAATTATAATACCTCAGGAAGAAAATGAAGAATTATATCTTTTAAATTTAAAAAAAGTAGTCCTTAATCATAATAGCAGTAATCGAACTCATTCGGAAGATGTTTTACAACAAGGCAGTTTATATGAATTTTTAAATAAAGAACATTCAAAGCTATTACAACTTATACATGATGGTATTTCATATGATTTTTTAGATGAAGAATACAATATGTCATTGATATACGTTCAGGAGAAAAATCTTAGTTTCATACCAATTGATGAACCTGATATATCTAAAAATTATCATTACTATAAAGAAATGATTGAAAAATATTCAAGCAAAGATTCCTTCTTGCTACCTATAGATCAATATAAGGCATTTGGAGAGATTAAAAAAGAAGATCTAGATTTAATAATTGAGAATTTTAAATTAATGCTTCTATTAAAGTATAAAATTATAACTAAACATGATTAATAATAAAAATAGGCTTCAATGGCATAAAAATTCTCTTATTGAAAGAAGTGGATATGTTCTTTTTTATATGAATTCTTTGCGGGATCATCTGCCTATTGAGGATAGGCAAACACTTTATATGATTTCCAAATATTTTACTGATGCGGTGGAGTTTGCAAGAACTAATATTCATGCTGCTAAGTATTTTTTTGAAGTTGGAGAACACTATCAAAGCGAAATTCCAAAGGATAAAATTTTACTGAATAAACTGATTTTTAATTCTTACGACAGAGCAAAATCTTATTACTATTTTAAAATTAAAAATTATGATAAAGCAAATGAAAGGATAAATAATACTCTTGAAATTAATAAAAGTCTTAAAGAAAAATTTCCAATTTTGGTTTTTGATAGCATTTCTCATTATCAGAATTTGTTAAAAGTACTTGTATTTCAGAATAAAAAAGAAGAAGCGAATACAATAATCTATGAGCTGGTAAAATTCTTATTGACCGGAAATACAGAATTAAGAACCTTGGAAAATTCCTTCCATGTTATTGGTGAAGATGTATTTCATGATTTTAAGCAATTTTTTCTTAATGAATTTATATTCAATTATATGTTTTTAAATTCAGATTTTAATGATGCATTAAATAATCTCCTTACTCTTTATGAAAACCATAAAGAACTTTTCAAGAATGGACCAATATTCGATTTTTTAGAAGTATATCAATCCGATACTATTAATGAAAATATGCTTGAGTTTTTTAAAGAAAAATATGACAATTATTTTAGCGGTATTCCATTAAAAATACTTCAAGAAAAGTTATAGTATAATCTTTTTCACAATCCTTATTAATAAATTTAACATAAAATTATGCGTGATTTTTTTAAGAAAATTATCACTTTTAGTGTACTACTTTTACCATTATTTTTTTATTCTCAAAAAACACTTTCCGGTATTGTAAAAGACACTGATGGTTCACTAATTATCAGTGCAAGTGTTACTGTAGAAGAGCCAGGGAAAGATGTTGTTATTGCTTATGGTATCACCAATGCAAAAGGGGAATATAAAGTTATTTTTACTTCTACAGAACCAAGTATAGATGTGAAAATAAAAGCCTTTAATCATAAAACATTGGTTACAAAAATAAACAATGATAACCAAACGTATAATTTTACCATAGAAACAGAAGCTACCGAAATACAAGAAGTAAAGCTAAAAACAAAAATCATTACTAAAAGAGGAGATACTATTTCTTATGATTTAAAAGCATTTGAAAATAAGGCAGATAGAACTCTGGCTGATGTTCTTAAGAAAATTCCAGGAATAGAAGTAAATACTGACGGATCTGTTCTGTATCAAGGAACAGCTATTAATAAGTTTTATGTTAATGGTAAAGATCTAATGGAGGGTGGTTACGGAACTGTCAATAATTCACTTCCGAAAGATGCAGTACAGAAAGTGGAGGTTATGGAAAATCATCAGCCTGTAAAAATTCTTCAGAATAAAGTTCCTTCGGAACAGGCAGCGATCAATGTAAAATTAAAAAGCAAAATTACAATGACAGGACGCGGAGAAGTAGGGAGTGGTTTTGGAGATCCCTGGCTTTGGAATGTAAAGCTTACTCCCATGTTTTTTGGACAGAAAAATCAATGGGTTGTAAATTATAAGACCAACAATACAGGGGAAAGTGTAGAAAAAGAAGGTAATATATTGGCTTTTGGAAGCAGTTGGGAAGGAAGAAGGATCAATACTACACAAAATAACTGGTTAAATGTAGATGCAGCATCCATACCTAATCTTCCAGAGAAAAGATATTTAATGAATAACGTTCATTATTTATCTGCAAATTTGCTTACAAATCCTTTTAAAAATAAAGAATGGGAACTAAAAGCAAATGTCAATTATACTAATAATATAATAACGAGAGAATCCTATTCAGATACACACTATTTTCAGATAGACAATCATATAATTAGTAATATTTTAAATCATTTATCCACAGATAAGGCAAAAGGAGAGATTGTTTTCACCAAAAACGCTGAAAAAGGGTTCTTTAAGAATACAACTACATTTACTCAGTTCTGGAACGTAGATAAAGCTGTAGCGTATAGAAGTTCCAGTAACACTTCGATACAAGGAAATGAAACTGTCGAATCTCCTACTACCTCTTTCCAAAATTCATTAAGTGCAATAATTCCATGGAAACAAAAATTGGTAAATGTAAAGTCTTATATCAATTACCAAAAAGATAATCAAACTTTAGACATAACACCAAAAGATTATGCAAGCGTAATATCTAATAATATTACTTCTTATAATGTTCTCCAAGCCTTGAAAATGAATACATTTCAGGCGGTTCATTCAGTTAATATTAGTTTTACACAAAAGGCTTGGACCTTCACCCCTGAAATTGGATTAGATCATCTTACAACACAGATGACCTCAAATATTTCCACTCTTAAAGAAAATCCTAATGACTATACTAATAATATAAAATACATAAACTCTAGACCATATGCTTCATTAGACATAAATTATAAAATGAATGCTTGGATGTTATATTTAAGAGCACCAGTTAATTTTAACAGTATTACTTCTGAAGATCCTATAAGAAATGTAATAAGATCTTTATCTAAAACAACTTTTGAACCAAATCTCTTTGCTCAATATTCATTTGCATCTTTTTGGAAAGCATCGATGAGCGGAGGAATTAATTATACTTTTGGAGATATCAGTGATATATATGCAGGCTATATATTATCAAACCCTATCTATTTGTCTAAAACGAATTCTGATAACCCTGTTAAAGAAATAAAAAACAAAAATATCGGTGGAAAAATAGAATACAGGAACCCTCTTAATAATATTTTCTTTAATCTAGGATATCGCTATTCCCACAGTACGAAAAATTTAATTGCCAGTATACAAAATCAACAGGATGGTTCTGTAATAACAGAATATGATATACTTAAAAACAGAAACTATTCAAATAATTATTTTGGAGAGTTCGGAAAATACTTTCCAAAATTTAAAACAAATTCTTCTATCAGCTACAACAAGATAGAATCTGTTGGATTGCAAAAAATAAATGATGATTTGAAAGATGTAACAACCAACTCTCAAAATATTGGGTTTAAATTTAATAATGCATATTTCAGCTTGTTGAGTTTAGACTATACACTTACTTACGTATGGGCAAAACAGAAAGGGTTCAGCAGTAAAGAAATTAGTAATAAAGGATTTAATCATAATTTAAATCTGTTTATTTATCCTATCAAAAATCATACTATTGGATTTAATTGGGATCAGATAAATTCAAGCGATATAAATTCCACCTATAGAAATGCATTCTATGATATTTCCTATCAGTATACATGGGCTAAGAAGAAAATAGATTTTGAACTGAAATGGCTAAATGTTGGGAATCGAAAAGTTTTTGAGATGTACAGTTTAGATGCTGCTTCAGAATTGTATTCAAAGATACAACTTCGTCCGCGACAGGTAATACTTACAGTGAAATTTAATTTTAAATAATCAGAACATAATGACAAAATACGCTATCCTATTTGCTCCTGCGGTTCTTTCTCATGATATGAAAGACTATAAATTATTATATAGATATAATGATTTCGTAAAAAAAAGATTTGATGAAACATCATTTTTAACAGGTATTCCCGTCAATGTGCTTTTGAAGGATCAGGAAAATACTACTGATTTTTCTCATTTCCAAATAGTAAAATTTGGTTTATTTGCCGGAATGATGGGTATAGCAGAACACATATGCTCGCTAGAAAAAAACTCTCCTTTCATTAGTGGAGGAATAAGTTTGGGAGATTTGAATGCAATATGTTTAGCAGGCGCAGTCAAATTTGAAGACGCAATTAATATCTTGAAAATAAGAAAGGAATCAGAAGGTGACAAAGAAGCAGTAGCTCTTACCTATGTTGATAAAGATGAAGATTATCAATACTATAACAAATTTCCAAATATGAATATTGCAGTAAATTTCGGAATGGTTGATACTGGCTTAAGAAGAATGTTAATGTTGTCAGGTGAAAGAGAAGTATTAGAAACAATAGGAAGGCAAGGTCCGGCAGAAATTAATATTATGCCTAAGGAAATGTGCCGGGCTGCTCTCCATTCTAAATTTAGAAATTATGTAGCCGAAGAAACAAGGACTTACTTAGAAAGCAATACAATAAATGATCCTGCGTTTCTAATAGCTAGTGCTGTGAAAAGGTTTGATATTATAAAAGAAAAAGAAATGATAAGAGAAAACGTCATAGTGAGTGAAACAAATACATTGGATCTTAATCATTTAATTAAACAAGTTGAGTCAACAAATGTTGATAAAATTTTCTGTGTTGGTCCTTTTTTGAGAGATTTAAATATAAATTTTAAATCAAGTATAAGTGTTGAGTATTTGGATAAAAAAAACATGATTCATTTATTGTAATTGCATTATCATTTTATATAGATTTATGACACTTCTAGAATAGTTTCATAAATTATATTGATTGTCCGTCTATTTTAAAAGTTCATTTAAGCCATACTGATCAAATAGCAGTTTTCCTATTTCAAGTTTAGACCAGCCCTCTTTCAGTTTATAGGTAAATGATAGATGATTATTATCAAGAAAACATTCTAAATTCAGCAATAAAACATTCTTATTTTCTGTTAAATGATTTTCGATAAGATTTAAATGTGTGGAAAAAATAAACAGGGAATTTTTAAATTTAGATAAACCATTCACTGTTTTGACGGTAATCTGTGCTGCATCATTGATGTTGGTTCCGCTGAATACTTCATCAAACACAACGAAACAGTTTTTAGATTTTAGTTCTAATAAAACGCTCTTTACATTCATAATTTCCTGAGCGAAATGGCTGTAACCTTCTTTAAGATTATCATTAACAGAAAAATATAGGAAAATACTGTCATAAAAAGGAATATTACAGTATTTAGCCGGAACGGCAATTCCCAGGTGAGCAAGTAGAACAATAATACTAATCGACTTCATTGTGGTAGATTTTCCCGACATATTTGCTCCTGTGAAGACAAGTGTATTTTTATTCTTTATATCTAAAGTATTTTTAACAGCTTTTTCCAGGTCTAAATGGTAGAAATCTTCAGTTATAAAAGTATTTTCAGAATTAAACTGAGGAAATACCAAATTGTTCAGCTTAATTCCCTTTGCAATACTGGAATACACATCAAACATGTAAAAAAAATCCCAGAATAAGTCAAAATTTCCTTTCTCAATTTCGGGTGCAATTTTGATAAGAATATTTTTTCTTTGCTTAAAATCAAGCTCTTTATTATAAAACTCATTAATGGGCAATGATTCGATGAAGGCAATCATTTTTTCAACCTCATAAAAATATTCTAAACAGGTTTCTTTCTTTTGGAAATTTTTTAATAGCAATCCAAAATGATAAAAGAAGTCAATCAACAAAGAAATATTAGTATTGATTTCTTTAAAATATTCACGATAGGTAAGGCTTGTAAAATAATTATATTGACTGGCATCAATTTCATCCAGAAATTTTTGAATTGCAGAAACTCTGTTTTCTCTAATCTCATAATGATCAACAATATGAAAATTATCTAAGAATAGCTTCAATTTTTGTTGGACATAAAGTGTCTGATTTTTATTAAAAGATTTTTGAGTGAAAAATGATATTAAATACTGCTTAGATTTTCTTGTCTTAGTGAAATTAAAATAGGCTATTATTTCAGAAAGGTTTCCATGACTCATTTATGTTGATATTTATATTTGTAAAACTATGTATTTAAATCTCAAGCATGTTTTAAAAAAATCCTAAAATTATTGTCAGACAATATTTGTTTACAATTTTTATAGACATTTATCTGTTTTTATAATCTTATCCGCTGAACCAAACGGTTCTTTTATGAAGGTCCATCTATAAATTAAATTGAAGAAAAAGTTATCTATCAAAACGGAAACTTTACATTCAACAAATTATGGGTATGGCGATCTAAAGAAGGAAATTGGAAAGTTTTAAATCTGGTTGAAAATTAAATGAATACCGCTGAGAAACTACTTGAAGCTATAAATGAACAGGCAGAATTATTTTTAATTGAAAATGGAGAGTTTGCTCCGTATCGCACATACAAGAGCAAACGGAGATTTAATCTATATTGGAGCTTATTCAGAAGGAAAATGTATGATCTTTTGTTAACCGGATTTTATGACGATTTAAAAGATGAAGATATAAGAATTTGCGCTATTGGTCTGGACGACATCAGGGAAAGGATGTTTTAATAGTTGAATTTATTTTATCTCCAGAAGACATATATAAATTCATGTATCCTTATATTTTGGAAAACAAGAAAGTAACTTTTGGGTAACAAATTAATTATAGCAAAGATCTTTTTTAGTCTCTGAATTGGGAAAACACTTCATATTATGTCATTTTTGAAGTCCTAAAAATTGAACACAAATTAGAATGGAAATATATACATAAATTTATATAATGGACTTTTTTAAAGGTAGGACTATCCATTTATTTCTGTACAGAATGCAGATTGTAATGCGCTAAAACTATTTGTTTTAAAGGGTTTTTGCTCCAATCTTCCCACACTCCAAGATAAGGATCATAGCCGCATTTTAAAGGCTTAGAATTATCCCTGCCTTGGGTGTCAAATGAATTTTTTTCAGTATAAGCTCTGCAGTCCGTGCATACATATCTAAATTCACACTCGCGGCAGATATTGATTTGGTCCTTGTTCATATTCCAATATTCCCTAAAGCTTTGAGATACTGCAACATCTCTTAAGTTTGTTGTTTTTACATGACCGAAATTTGCAGGCATAGCTGGGCAATTCTTGATATTACCATGAATATCAATCGCAATTTTTTTATGAAGACAGGAATTATGGTTGACTGCTTCAGTATACTTAGGTAGATTTATACTAAAGTTTTTGAGATCTATTTTTCCACAGTGAGAAAAATTGTTAATTTCTTTTGTCACAAATTGTCGATGAAAAAGAATGTTTTTAGTTTGATTCCACTGTTCAATTGAATCAAAGGGTGATGAAGTAAAGACCATTTTGCAGACCTGTGGACAATCTGGGTTGATTCTCATGAAGAATGTATCATTAAGACCTTCATGCCACTTTGAAATCATTTCGATGGATTTGATTCTATTTTGAGGGATCTGCTCGAAAATTTCTAAAAAACACCATTCATTGATCTGCTCATAAAAAACAATGGAAATGTCGAAACAACCTAAATCTTCCAATTGAGATAGGTAATCCCTTAAGTAATAGATTGAACTTAATTTAAGTTCTATAATCGCATTTGTGATTTCAGATGGTACAAAAAACTCAGTGGACATAGCTGGAAAACAAGAAAATAGTTCAGCAGAACAATAAATACCAAATTCATTATTTATCATGTAATCAAGATTAGCGTCAATGATTGATTGTTCGTCTTCAGGGTATTTTTGCTTTACTTCTGCTACTGTTTTCCCGGTGTCAAGCTCTGATAAAAATTCTGAAAAATCAAGAGGTAAAAATTCGATTTTCCCGCGTTCAATATCATGAAGAACAGCATTTACCTTACCCTTTATGATTTTTATGTTCGGAAATAACTTAAAATAGTTCATATAAGACTATGGATATTTTTATAGAAAGAGTCAATAATGTAATTACCGTTATAGTACTTGCTGTATAGAATTTTTCGTTTTCGTTCTGACATTGGTTGCACTTCAAGAAAGAACATCGGTAAGGAAAATCGAGTAGGGTTATCCTTTACTTTTTGTTTGAATTCAATTAATTTCATAATTTTTCTGCCATAATTTTTTCTAAAGGGTAATTACATGTCATGGACAGGTTTGAAAACTGTCCCGTAGGATTCACCTCCAGAAAGTAATAATTATTGTCTTCTGCTAATATCCAGTCTATCGAGCCTGTTCGTAAATCAAGTGTCTCCATTAATTTACACAATGCCCGCTCTAAATGGGCCGGGATTTTAAATGGAGTATTTCTGTTTGGTTTCTGATTGTTATACCTTCTGTAATCATCTTTTGTTTTCTCGTCCTGCTGAGAAAAAATAGCCATTGACCAGGTTTTTCCATCAAGATAGAAGGTTCGGATTTCAAAAACTTTATTAATTTTTTCCTGGATTAAGGTAGGTGCAAATACGTCCGGTAATTCTCCTAATTCATCAATTTTCAACACATTTGTATAAATGATAGCCGCACAATCATCAAACTGAAACATGGAGGTATCTGTTTTCATCTTAACAATAAATTCTTTGTCATCATTTTTTTTAAGTAGAGTTTGGATATCTTTCTTCGTCTCAACGATATAGGTTTCAGGAATATGCAGTCCACTAACTTTAGCCTGTTCCAGCACGATCAGCTTGTTAACCGTATTTTCATTTATAAAGTCACCAATACTTTTCTTGTCTCTTAGTAGGTGCGAAACATAACCTTTTGTTACGCTGCGTTCATTAGCCGTTATAGGATCATTACCGGAATGTGGACCCAGAATTTGGCCTTTTCTGAACCAACAGGCTGAAACTTGCTTTAAATTCATTCCTTCTGGATCATGTCCATTTTCTGGAACAAACTTTACACCTTCTAGCCCAAAACTTATGTTTTTCAGATTGTTATTTACACGGATTGAATTTTTCTCGTAATAACACAACCAATCCTGAACAAGATTGGTTGTGAAATCATTTTGATTAGATAAAATCAATATCATTTATCTACTAAGGATAATGGTACGTACTTCCGTCTAACCTTGTTCCATCAATAGAAATCAACTGACCGCTGTCGCTGTAATACGTAACTTCGCTGTCTCCATCGTTCGCACCAGTACAGAAATCCTCTCTTCTCGTTGATCCTTCAGGAAGAAGACCGCCATTGATAGCGTCCATTGTTTCTTTTTCGATGCAAATGCTCTTTGACTCTTGAAACTCTTTGATTGTTTTCATAAAAATAGATTATTGTTTTGTCCTACTCTTTAAAGGATTTTCGGTTACTCCTATTTTAAAGTCATTTATAAGTTTATTGTTATTTCTTTTTAAGATCTTCCGACGTGATTCCCGTTGATTTTTAATGTAGTCAGTCTGGGAAACCTCATTTCCCGATGAATCATAGAATTTAGAAGATACAACCTCACCAGCATTATTGGATGGAATGACGTTATTAACAAAATCACCATCATTGCTGATTAGTAACTTTTTAAATTCTTTGGTACTTAAAATAACTTTGGTATTATTCGAAGTAAGCTGTTTGCTCTGAAACATAGGTATGAAATCAAGGTCAACAGTCTCAATGTTAGAAATTCCAGTTAACCTAAACGAATGTGAGTTCAGATCATCCTCAGCAATTAAGATTAGTCCCGGAAGACCATTGAAGTAATATGGGCCAGAATTGATGGGAATCTCTTTTGTGAACCAAGCTGTCCATTTCCTTCCGTTTACTTTTGCAGTAGCTTTTTGCACCTTAAAATTCTCATATACTTTCGTATCGGGTAAAATCGTCCAATTGATTTTTTGATCCAACTTTATTTCATAATAGTTCCTTGTTGGTCCTCCCATGAAATACAACTTTGGAGTCTCATTCTTTTTACTAATGATAACTTCGTGAAATAATACATCCCTATAAGGATATCCCAAAAACTTGGGCGGACTTCCTTTTGGATCTCTTAAATTATATAGGGAATCAATCTGATTAATACGGTGACTATAAAAAATTGTACCATCTGCGCTCGCGTCAAGTGCCAGCAATTCTTTAGCCTTATTTTTCAGGTTTGCTGAATCGTTTGCAAAATTATATTCGTAATAAAACCGTTTGTTCTGTCCATAGAGAATCCCTATGAATAGCACAGAAATGATGGTTATTAATTTCATTACACTGTGATTTGGTTGGCTAATATATAAAAAATTTAATATATTGGTTAAAAAAATATTATTTAACATGAAAAAAATTATTTTTATACTACTTTTCACAATCTGCAACTTCCTAATTGCTCAGAATAAACAACTTAGGACCTTTCCGGATATGGAAAGTAAATTAGATACCAGATTTCCGATTGAGAACTTTAAGGATCAATATGGTAATAATTTTAGTCCGGACTATTTAAAAGGGAAATATACGCTGATAAATTTGTGGTCAACAACATGTGCACCCTGCCTTCGTGAAATACCATTACTCAATAGCTTCAAAAGTTCCCTTCCAGACGTAAATTTTGTTGGTATAACATATGATAAGAAAGAAAAAATAGATAATTTTCTTTTAAAAAATAAATTTGATTTTATACAAATACCTGATGCGGGAAAAGAACTTGAATCTTATCTGGAAATCCAACGATTCCCAATGACATTACTAGTAAATAAAGAAGGAATAATAACTGACGTTATAGGACATATTACAGAGGAAAAACTTCCAGGTATCCGGGAAAAACTAACTGGGAAATAACAAGTAGATTATTGTATTTTTTATAAACGTTTTTAAGGTAGATCGATCTTAATTGAATTTAGGATTTATTTGACTTAAGAATAAACGTGAAATCCTAAAAAGGTTGACTATATTAGGACTTCATAGTTTCTTAGTTACTAGAGATTAAATTATTTGTATTCCTTTGAATACCATGCTAAGTGGAAAACATCACACGGCTTAACCCTGCACATTTAGCACAGGCTAAACGGATCTAAAAAATGGTTTAAAAAATATAAAATAATTGTTTACTCTGTACTGATTTTATGATCAGCTTTTTTTCCTCTCATCGATTCACCTTTACTAGCTCCAATACTTCGGAGAAGCCTTTGGCTTTCTTCATCAATTCATCAAGACTATCTATTAAATTTGCAATTAATAATTCTTCTGAAACGTTTCTAAGGCAAAGCTAATCCTCACTCACATCAAAAATTGACGTGTTTAAAATTCTTTTAGTACTGTGTTTCGGATTATATTGTCCTCTCAAAATATAATCAATTGATACTGCATAATAATTAAAAACCATTCCTGTTTGGGGAATGGTTTATTTATGGCTGTCAGTGTCAGATCATATTATGATATCATAATGTTAGTTCGATCAATATTAATAATTGAAGACTTTATTTAAAACAAATAACTAAAATGAAAGACTATTTATTCTTTCAAATGCTGTATTAATTCCCGAATTAGGACGTCTTGATTCCTGAAAAACAACAACATAAATTTTATTTCCATGATTCATAGATTTAAATTGCAGCTCAGTATTCCACTATAATTTCTACTAAAAAACACATTGATTATCAATTCTATAAAAAAATATCCAAAATAAACCTAAATATTTAAATTATGATTGATAAATCAATTAAAAAAAAGGTCTTAGACTAGACCTTATGAGCGGTGTTGTTACAACTAATAAAAGAAAAAAAGGGTGTTTCTTATATTTTTTAATTTTGAGAAAAAATATAAAATCTCCTGATCAGCTTCTTTTTTCATTTGTTATTCCTGTAAAGAATAAAAAATACACGGAAACCAAAATGATTGCCAATAACCCATTTGAAAAGGATAATCAAATTCTTATTAGCGGCTCTCTTCATTTTAGAAATGGAAAGGTCTCCTTCGATTTGTTCATAACACAGGATCATGAAGCCTATTTGCTAATAAATGATCAGTTATTTAACGCGGCTAACGGAGAGATTATTAGGATTAAAAAATCAAACAAAGGGATTCTAAAAATACAGCAACAAAGCCTCAAAAGCTTTCTGACCACATTATTAACATAATGCAAATAAAAATCCCAGGCCACTAATGATCTGGGATTATTTCTGGTTTCAATTATTTTTTAGTTTTTCCATTATGAAGAAACACTTGTAAACATAAAGCCTTTCATACCGAAAGGCATTTTAAACAGGTTTAATTAATATTTAAAGTGAATTTAACGGCCTCACCATTCAACAGCTTAATAGTTTGATCAATATTATTTTCATAGATATGAACATTCCCTAAAAACAAATGAATGCTTTTTAGCGACATATTGATTTGTTTGCTGATCAGATACAGGTGGTAAATATCACTTGGTAATCCTAAATTAGCATCTGAACTTCTTTGATATGCCGATAGAATCAATTTATCGTTTTCAATTTGAAACTGAATTAAAGATAAACAGGGCTGTTGAGTACTTTCTGTGTTATTGGCTCCCAAAAACAACACATAATTTTTAGATGTTCTCTTCTCTTTGTTAATTTTAGTAATCAAAGGCGGTAACTGTTCAAAATAAGTTGGATAACTATTAATCAAAATAGGACCGCAATAATCCCACCAGCTTACACCAATATCCCTGTATTTTTCCGTTAGCCGTTCCCCCTTCATAAACAGTCCTAATTCATCTTTTAATTTCTTACGGGCTATGTTGTGCCCTTCAAACAGTTCTAGAAGATCTATGGGTTTCAAATCAATTCTTTGATTCATCAAATATTTTATTTTCCCTTTTTTGTTATCTTGTATTTTCCCTTTTTGCAGGATTTTACTTAAAATTCTGTGATATTTATTCATAAACTTAAGATTTATCTTTTTTATACCATCTTACTCAAACAACAAAACAACATTTCTCGATTTGCCAATACACAAAAGTCTGATTAATTTCTCTTTTTTATCCCTTGTTATTTGTTGTTGAATTATTAATAATAATCCGGGCCACATGCTCGATCATTTTTCATTTTGTCTGGGATTTACGTAAATGCGATCAACAGCATGATTATATTCAAAAATTTCTTCTGCTTCTTTATCCAGATTTCTTCTTGGCAGCAATACGACTGTAGTGAACAGATCTCTTTTCTTGTCATAGCTGTCAATACGTTCCAACCTACCGCCGTAATCGCAATCGGCAATTGGATTAAGTGAATAAGGAAGAATCGTATCGGTTTTGGCAATATAGAAAATGCTGTAGTTTTCCGGAGTAAAGACCTGAAACCTTTTGAACTGCTTTCTACCATAAAGTAGGGTATCAGTCAAATTTTTTCTCTTATTATAACCATAGATTGGGATATTCACCCAAATAGCACCTGATTTTTTATGGTATAGATTTTTCGGTATCTCATAAAGTTGCTTTTCCTTGAAAATGAGAGCTTTGGCCTCTGTCTGATTTCCGGCATTAAAGTATACTGAATCTTTGATATAAAAAATACTATCAATAATTTCCGGTATATTGATATTGGGAACAAGCTCAATAATATCCTGCTCCCAATAATTAATTCTGGAAATAACAATCTGCTGATGATCATCCAGCCCTTTAGAAGCATTATAATAAATATTGGTAACTACATCAATACCTCCCTTTTCACTCCGTACTCTTTTATCTTTGTGGCAGGAAACAAAAAAAGAAAGCATTACTATCAAAATGAAATTTTTCATAAGGTATTTTACATTTTACGCGAATAGTTTTGCTGGTTCTTCACTTCCTTTGTCTCAGAATTCTCCTTTTGAAAAGCTTGTTCATTAGAATTGATCCGCTTCATTTTGTTGTCGTACAAATTGAGCATTTTGTATTGGGGATTCAGAATCGCTTTTCCCTCTGACACTTTGTTATTCTGATCCGAGAACTTTACTGAAACAATATTTCCTTTTTCCAACGATTTCTGGGTGATCTCTTTATGCTTTTCATCATCAAATACCAATTTGGATTTATCCATGATTTTTTCCACATCAATGCCATAATTCTTATTGAATACCTGAAGTTTGAAATTACCCTTTTCATTTTTTTCTTCGTTGAGCAAAAGCTTAATAAACGCTTCTTCCTTATCATCAGAATGCTTACTATTAATTTCTGTTTTGACCGATCTTCCTTCCAGAAGATTAATAGCTTCTTTGGCTGTAATTCTGCCATTTGCAGAAAATGTATGAGTTAGCTCCATATTCTTTTCTTCGTTCTTAAGGGCAGCCTGAAAAGTATTAAGGTACACTTTATTGTTTGAAGAAGATTTTTGAAAATTAAGCGTAAATTCTACCTTATTCTTTTTAAAAGAAGCTTTATCTGAAGAGATTACCATAGAAAACTCTTTAACTCCTGAACCCGTCTTTTTTGCCAGTTCTTTATGCATGGCAGGATCTTCACCCATGCCGAGATATTTAATCTGGTCTTTCAGGTATCCAAAGTTTGTTTTTTCTTTCTGTTTAGCCGGTGCTTCATTCTGTTGGGATTCAGTCTGTTTAGCCTCTTCATTATCGGTTGTTTCCTTTGCCTGTGTATTATTCTTCTTTGCTCTTTCAAATTCCGATTGAAGGGTCTCGAGAATGTTTCCTTTTTCCATTTTTTCTTTCGGAATTTCAAAGGAAGTACCATTGATACTTATGCTGAGACTTTCCTTTTCTTCGAGCTTTTGTCCTGCTTTTTGAATCTGAGTGACCAGATTATTGGGCGTGGACATTTTATCAAAGAAAGCTTTTTCCTGCCCAGGTAATTCAATTTTTACCTGTAAATCTGCTTTTTTGCTTTCAAATAGGTTGTTTTCCATAATTTCTGAATTTTGGTCTTTAATAATGCGAACGAACTTATCGATTTGTATTTTTTCTTCTGGTCCACCACTCTGTGCAAAAGTATTATCATTCACTATCTTTTCAATTTTTGAAATTTCCTTTTCCAAATACCCTGCTTTTAATTCAGTGTATTGGTCAAGTTCTTTCCAGGTAGATCGGTCAGCAAAAAAATTATCAAAGTCTTCAACTTTTGTTTTGGCATATTGCAGCAGTAATTCTTTTTCTTTTGGTGTAAATGTTGAAATCGTATCTAGAATGCTCTTGTGAGCTTTTTCTACTTTTTCCTGTTCCATAAATTTTGTATTTATTATTGTTACTTGTTTATTTCTTGTCTAATTTCCGGGTAAGGAAGGTTTTTTAAAAATTAATGATTTACCACAATAGGCTCTGGTTAGCTATATACCGTGATAAATAGTGATTACGTATACTGTATTTGCGGTCGTTAATCCCCAGGAGAAAACAAATCCTGGATTTACTGATCTGCTCAAAACTGATTTGAGTTTGTACATCTTTATACCGGATTGCCAGAAAATTTTTCCCATTGAATTTTACAGTTCTATAAGTAATTCCTTTATCCAGAAGATCGAGGTATAGCGCTGTCATTTCAAAGTTCCCTGCGGAATGGAAAAGATGGAGTCTGGGAATATTCCGTTTATTTTGGATATAATTTCTAAGTAAAAAAGATGTAATAAACTTATTGCTTCCCAATCCGGAAATGATAATAAGGGCATTTCTGAAAAAATCCTCTTTTTTAATTTGAAAAAATAGTATTGCTTCCTGGATGTATCGGAAGCAATACATATTGTGAATCAGGAGATCCCCGAAAGGGTTGATGATCTTGTAAAACTCTTGCGTTTGGGCGCTGGTAAAATCAGGATATACAATGCACCAGGAGTTTTCATTATTCCCCAAAAAATACAAATTGCCTGTTTCATTAATCTTTCCCTCAAATACATGAAGGATATCTAAATCCAGCTGCATTATTATTAAAATTTAATTTTTACCGGCTTCTGGAAAAAGATTGTGATTTTTCGGCATCCTTTTCATTCCTCCTTTCCTCTTCTTTCTTCTGATTAGCATCTTCAAACAGGTCAGGATCACCTACCTTTAAGCTTACTGTGTCGTCATTCTTTTCCTGAACCAGATTTTCCATACCTCTGGCCTGGACATTGGAAATTTCTTTTCCGACAATATTCAAATCGGTAATGATTTGCTTATTGTCTGGATATTGCTCTGCTTTGGACTGAAGAAAACCTTTGAGTTTTTGAAGCTCTGCGAGGTATTTTTGACTTTCCTGCTGTTTTTGGTTCTCTTCCTGCATTTTTGCTAATTTCTGAATTCCTTTAATGATCAGGAATGTCAGTCCGCCATCAATAGCAATGGAAGTAATAAGCAGCATTTTCACCGAAGCAGAAAGTTTCTTTTCATTATCTGCCTTCGGGCTTAGCTGAATGGTGGTCTCATCATCCAGTTTCACTGCTTTTCCTTTACGCAGCAATTGAAGCTGCTTTTCCGACAGGGTATGCCCGTTTACCGTTTGCAGTTCATATTTAGTGGTATCAATATCCTTAATGCTCTTCTCTTTTGCATCCAATTCAAAAAGCCTGGATTGGAACTGCTTGTTTTTTTCGTTCAAAGGACGAATGATAAAGAGATTGTCATATCTGGTCATCTCCTTTATTTCCCCGTCTATATTGGCTCGCAGAGCAGCTTTCTCGATTCCGGTCTGATTGATCTGAACCTTATCCCCGATTTTAAAGCCAGTGAGACCCTCTTCCAGCTTATTTCCAAAAAATCTTGTTTTTCCTCTTTCATTTTCAACTTCTACAAATAGGGTGATCTCATTTTCAGGGTTATTATTGAAATTGTTTTTCCCGATATGGGTGATCATGCCATAATCAGCCATCACCTTATAAAGATTGGTGTTTTTTGAGGTGATTTCAAATAATTCCGCTGAAGACAAGTCCTGATGGCTCACCCAATCTTTAGTGTAGGCATTGACATTCAGCTTATCGTCAGCTATCTTAAAAGTCAGCCTGCTTGTATCATTTTCAGCAATCAGCACCCCTCCTTTGAGGAAGTTGTAGACTTCCTGCTGCGAGAGCTTTTGGGAGAACTGGTTGTCTTCGGTCATGATCCCGAATTTCTTTAAATCGTCTGTGAGAAATGTTGTGTTATTTTCCATTGTTATAATCTGCTAAAGCGTTATTGGTTTGTATTAAATCGTTTAAAAATTGAATGGGATTGATATATCTTCCGTTTTCTTTGACTGCAAAATGTAAATGTGGAGCGGTACTTTTTCCGGTATTGCCGCTCAGGGCAATAATATCCCCGGAATAGATGATATCACCTTCAGAGAAAAAAATCCTGGAAAGGTGCATATACATGGTTTCAAAATCACCGTGACGTATTTTAATGTAGTTTCCGGCACCACCACTGTAACCTGCACCTGTTACAATGCCGTCCAGAACAGCAAATACATAATCGCCATTGGCACGTAAATCCACTCCTGCATGAAATTTCTCCACTTTATCTACCGGATGGAACCGGGTTCCGAAATTTGAGGTGATAATCATTCTTTTGAGCGGCATAAAAACAACCTGCTCTTCCCTAAAATCATTGTTACCCTCGGTAATCAGGTCTAGCTTTTTATACCGCTTTGTCTTCCCTACCGCTTCATTATTTTCTTCCAGGGGTAGATCTTCCTCTACATCGCCGGCTTCCGGTTTTTCAGTTCCCGGTACAGGCTGCTTTTCTACAAAAGTTTCCGATCGGGATTTTGATTCTTTTCTTTCTGTGGATTCCGCACCTTTTCTTTTATCAGCTTCCCTGGGTTCTTTTAGTTTTCTGCCGGACCTGCCTTCAATATGGTAGGACAGGAAACTTCCTCCAAAACGGTTCTCTGAAAGAGGGGTAACAGCAATGCTATTGAGCCTGCCACTGTATAAAACCGTATTGAACTGTGAATAGAATTTTGAAAAAAGAAACAAAGGAATGAGGATTACTATTTTTTTCATTTACTTTTTTTTAGGTATTATTAAAAGTTATGCTTAGGCATTTCACATAAATTCCTGAATGACAAGCTCTACTTCACGGTTGATCCGTAGAAAATTGGACATCAGTATTTTGTTTTTGTTGTCATTTCCGGATTCATCCGTAAAGTTGTAGTACACCGGCAGGTCAATATAATTCTGCTCTTCAGTTTTAAGAGCTTCCCTATCCAGGTTAATCTTTCCGTGAATAGCCGAAGTTGTATATTCCTGCGTTTCATTCTGCTCGTCTTTGGCTACAATCCCAACCATTTCTCCGGTTCTGAGTCCGGCTATCTTTCCGGCCGGAATCAGGTTATCCATTTTCTCCTGAATGGAAATCGTGGTCTGATTGTTATTGATCGACATCGACTGTGATTTTTGCTTCACTTTTCCGAATACTTTTTCAAGCCAGTCGAGCGTGCTTTTATCCCTTGCACTACCGCTGAGGATATTCCCAATAATAGCGGTAATGGTATCTGCCACCTCTTTTTTATAAAATTGTTTAAACTGCGGAATTTCCTGCAATCCTAATACAACAGCTACTTTATTACTCCGTGCCGTAGCAATAAGGTTGTCGATTTTATGGATATAGATGGTAGGCAGCTCATCGGCAATAATCCCGCTGGGAAGATTCCCTTTGGAATTGATCTGCTTTAATAACCGATTCAATACCGTGGAATACAATGCCGAGTTAATATCCTGGGTATTGGGATCAGATGCCAGAACGATAATGGTCGGATGCTTCGGATCGGATATCTTCAGGTTGACTTCATCCCCGGAGAAAACCCAAAAACTTTCTTTAGTTGCTAATCTCGACAGGAAGATCTTAAGGGTTCCGATTTGTCCTTCCAGCTGGTCAAAAGCCTTATTGTCATAAGCGGATTTGAACGTAGACAACAAAGAATGCAGCTCAATATTGGTAAACAGTGTACTAAAAATTTCCTTATAGCTTCTGTTCATAAAAGCCAGCAAATGCGGAAGGGTTGAAAATTTCCCATTCTCGTATTTTGCCAGAAACGCAATGCACGACGACAGGAAATTAATGGCGGATTGGGTAAAGAACTGATCGCTCCCACCTCCTAAACCACCTCCTTTCTGTAGCGAAGAGACCATTGCTTCTGCCATTTCCTGTGCTTCAGCCAGTGTGGACAGGTATTCTTTCCTTAAGGGATTGATACGCCTTGATTTCTCCACTTCATTGAGGTTAATCACAGCAAAATCATAGTTATAATCCTTTTCATGCTGCTTTTTCAGCCTGTAATGATAATAAGCAATCTTTCCCAAATCCGGGTGTTTATAGTCATAAATACAAAGGCAAAAATTTTTCTGGATCAATTGGCGGATCGCAGGGGCTATAATTCCAAAAGATTTTCCACTTCCCGGAACTCCGATCACGATCGTGCCTTTAAAAGGATTGATATTGATCCAGCCTTTGTTCATCCGCTTGTTATAATAGAACAGGTACGGAATATTAATCGAGAAATCAGTATTAATCAGTTCCTTATTCTGGTCAAAGCTCTCTTCTTCAATATTCCAGCGGTCTTTACCCAATTGATGCTTCATGATCTTGCTGATATTATCGGCTCCCAATAAAGTAATCAGTACTCCCAAAAATGACAGCAGGGCATAAGCTGCCTGATAGATGTTAAAATGCGGAGCTAAAAGCATCGCATCTTTTCTAAGGGTATCATTAATAAATAGTAATGAGCCGAACATCATCAGTAGCCCACAAATAATCGGAAGGATAATGGATTTTGCAACACCCATGTCCTGATTCTTTTTCGGCTTTGTTCCGATGGCAATCAGTATAATCAGCACAATTTCTGCACACTTCGCATGAAGCGGAGGAAACAGAAATGGCATTTTGCCCAATGATTTTAATAATTTTGGAAGTATCGGAATTTGCGCTGTCCCAAAAAACAAAATGCTGCATTCTATCAAAACCAGCATATACACCGCTTTCTGAAAGAAACCGTATGTTTTCTGTTGTTCTTTACTTTCCTGCATAATCTTTAGGATATAAAAAACAGACAGCCCGGAAATTCCGGGACTGTCTGCTAAGGTTAGTATAAATAGGTTTGTCAGAAAGTATCCGCCTGTAAAATATCGGAATATTTGACTTCCAGGTTAATGGTTCGTCCGCTGATCTGGTTTTCAATCAGCCTTATATTCAACATTTTGTTATTAGGATAAGTGAATTTTTTGAACACAAAAATATTCCGGTAAGACTTTTTGAATTTCTTTACGTTATATAACCTAAAGACCGGTTCAATCTCAATGGATTGTACATTCGTTGCTTTATAGATTTTCCTGTCATCTATTGAGAATTTAAGCTTGTCAATGTCATAGGCAAGATTGGTTTTGTTTTTAAAGCTGACATCCAGAAAAACATAATCACCGAAAGTATAGACGTTATTCAATTGTGATACCATGCCTAAATCCTTATTCTTCCTGAGAATTTTATTTTCCTTTTTTTCAATCAGCTGCATTGAATATTTTCTCAGCTCAGCATTGGACATCTGAAATTCCGGATATTCCAAAGGCTGCATATCGTGAGGTGAAATTTCGATGTTGGTAATGATATCATAAGAACTATCTTCTTTAAAGATGAGTTTGTATTGAGCCATAAAGGATTGCCCGACAATTGTAATGATACCCAGCTCCTGGTGATCAAAATAGGCTATAGGAATCTCCACTGTCTTTTTCAGGCTGTCGTTCACAAAATGTTTTTCCTCTTCGCTCTGCTGAATTTTAATCCTGACCACATTTTCGGCAGGCAGATCACCAATGAGGCGGTTGGTGCTTAAATCCACAAACTGCACCGGTTCGGGGCTTCGGAAATGCAGGTTGACATCCCTGGAAATATTGATTTCGGGAAGCCCGCTTTTATACACTTTGGAAAGAGCCTGATTTTGTGCAAAAGTATATGCTGATATCAGCATCAGGGTGAGGGTAAATAATAGTTTCTTCATAGGTTAAGGATTGGTATTGGTTTTATAAATGTTCTTTTTCTTATTCTCCAGCTCTTTGTTATCAATGAGATAGACAAAAGAATTGTATTTGATCTTCGCTTTATTCTTCCGAATCACATCAGCAATGGTCTTGGAGGAGGATTGGTATACAGAGGTCAGGGTCGTGGTAAAGAAATCTGTACTTCCGGTTGAAAGGTTTTGCCCCTGCACAATATTTTCGCCCATAGAACGGGTCATTTCCCGGAATGCAGAACCCGGTACATATAAGCCTTCCATTCCGTCAATATCATAAATATTCAGGTTGATGGGCAGGATTTCATTCTGATGCATAACCGATACAATATGCAGGCTTACCCTTTGAAGTGAAAATCCACTGATCAGGGCATACAAGGGTGTCCCTTTCGAGATTTTGGTATTGCCGACATAGACATCTTCCAGCAGGCGGATACGAATCCGGCTTCCCATAAAGCCTTTGATATTTTCATCAATAACCGCTTTAATAAAAGAGCTTTGCTTTTCCCGGTAAATAGAATTGAAATCAGCACTTTTGGCAGCTTTGGTAACTTTCAGAGTAGAGTTCAAAAAGAAATCTTTTTCCTTTTCATTTTTTTTCAGCTTTTCCACCAGCTTAGCCTGCTGTTTCAATTCCGGGTTGTTGGCTTTTTCAATGCTGTCCATGAGCATCATTTGCTCACGCATGAGCGCCATTTGTTCTTTCTTCCAATCCGCAGCTTCATTCTTTTGTTCCCGGGAATCCCCGGAACCTTGCTGCTGGTTGTCTCCGTTAAGCATCTTAAGCATCTTCATGCTTCGTTCATACTGCTCGTCTTCACGCTGTTTGCTTTGCCTTCCGTCGATTGCGTTGTAATAGGACTGCTGGCCTGCCCGCCTTGAAAGGTTGTTAAGCCTTTCTTTTTCCCGGGCATAATTCAGGCTGTCAATATGTCTTTTTTGACGGTCAGAAAGGTTATCGTCGAATGTTTCAAGATTTTCCTGTTCGTCTCCAAAGCCGTCAATCATGGTCCTCCCGTCTGTCCGCCTGTCAAAGAAATCGGCATAGGCATCGGCTTTGCCCTTGATCTCAGACCGTTCTCCGACTTTTCCAAGGTCGGTAGATATGTCCTTACTCTCGGCAAGCTTATTCTTATCTTTTTCTGATCCTTCTGCAAACTGGGTATAAAAATACCCTATCATCAGGACGAATGGCAGGGCAATGAGCGGAAGGACGTATTTGGGTTGCTTTACATTAAGTTTCTTCATCGCGTATTCTTTATTTGGTATTTATCCAGCAGGTATTTTATCCTTACGCTGTCTGATGTGCTCAGGACTGTTTTTCTGCGGTAATAGTCGAGCTCTTTCAGGGCCTGCCGTAGATCCATAATTTTTTCTGTTTCCCTGACGGTCGCCCCAAAGGAGGTTGTCGCGTCTTTCAGGATGTTTTGCTTCTTCATCTTTTCATACTCAGGAACGGAAACTTTCTGCACATAGACCAGGTTCCCGATCGTAAAAAGGACGGAAAAGAAAATGAGCCCGAACATGATATAAAATGCTTTTTGGGGATACTTTTCCGCGAAATGCTCCGCCCTTTTCCAGAGCAGGATTTTTTCGCTGTTCATTATTTTTTGCTGTTTTTCCATTATCTGAATTTTTCTTTAACGGATATATCCGAGTTATCTAAGGTTTTCCATTTTTCGATCAGTACACCGTGGGGATTGTTCGGGGAACGTGGAATATCCTTTACAAATCCTTCTGTAACCAGCTTCCTGACAATAAGCTGTGTCTTCCGGTTAATCACCTGTGTACCATAATAGATAAATTTTAAATTCTGCTCATCAAGCTTTACACTATCAGCTTTTACCGTCATCACACTGTTGGAGGAAATAATCTGGTTATAAAAGCCTTTCTCTTTCAGGTTCATATATTCTTTCATCCCGCTGTCATCAATGAGATACAGTGCCTTTTTGGTCTGCTCCCTGATGTAATCATCATCGGCAGATAAGGTGAAAAACAGGGAATGAAAGAGATCGATCTGCGCTTTATATTCAACAGGACGGTTCATCAGTAAATCGGTCTGCTTTACCAGAACCGGAACACCGTTATCCAGCACATAGATGGATTTTCTGGCGTCCTGAATCTGCTTGTAGGAAAACACAAGCCCTGCAATAACCACGATCACGGATAGGACAAGGCAGCCTATAGAGGTCACCCGGTTGATTTTTATTTTTTGTTCGATATTTTTTACGAGTCCCATAATTATATTTTCATTAGTGATGCACCTTTGGTGGCGACTGCCATTCCTGCACGTTTCATTTTGCTCATGACCCCTGCATTACTGCCTCCTGACGGTATAATATAGTTGGCAAGAGTGGGCACACATAATATACCTACTGCTGTAATCAAAAAACACACAATTACGAGTCCGAAAGACATGATACCGCTGCTTGAATAGGTAAGCAGCAAATCCATGTTTTTGATACTTCCGTCACCATTGATGATCTGGTCATAGCGTTCAATTTCAGCTTCAAAGGCAAAAAGCTGGAGCAGTGTCCCGATCTTCAGGATAATAAATGCTACAAATCCGTACAGATTGACATTGATAAACCTTGCAACCCATTGCGACAGGAAATTGGAAAATGCCGGGAATACCGATAATCCCACCGGAATAGGGCCGACGATGATCAGAATCGTTGAAAATATCAGTTGGATAAAAAATATGCCATACACACAGACTCGTAATATCCATAATCCGATCAGTTCCAATGCACTGGAAATCGCAAGCTGTAATCCCACCTGTAAACGGAGATAGAGTTCATACACAGGACTCATCAGACCGGTTAAGCCGTCTCCCATCATATCCAGCCCTTGTTCAATCAAAGACTGGTCTCCGGCTTCCTGCTGTTGTATTTCGGCCTGTGCCTTTGCCTGCTCTTCAACAATCCGGTCTACAACCTGCTGCTGTTTCTTGAATCGTACCCAACGTAAAGAATTGAGCTCCTGCTGGCTTTCCACAAAGCTTCCTTCTGATACATCCTGTAATTTCATTAATGGGGTCCTGAGAATTCCCACAAAAGATACCCAGTTCATAATAACAAGACCGATGGCAAAGGGTTTAAGCATCGGAACAATTTCCCATTCCCGGTCTCCACTGATCATCTGCCAGCCGATATTTCCGAGATAAAGCAGGGCCCCGACCCCGGCAACTGCCTGTCCGAAAAGGATGAACTTTCCATACTCTGCCGTCATGAAGCTATCGTATAAAGGCAGGAATTTTTCGGTAAACCATCCTTCCAATACGCCTTCGCCCTGTAAAAAGTCCATGGCCTTCTGATAATACTCATCGCTGTGAGTGTCCTGCGAAAAGACAAGGCATGGGATAAAGAGAAGCATTAACAGCGTAATGCTTCTTACTATCATTTTTTGTTTCATAAATTCTATGTTGCTTATTAGTATAAGTGCCCGGTTAAAACATCCATAAATATTTCAGCGTCACGCCGCTCTTTAGTGATCTTTCCGGGATTTTTAGTTTTATAACTTTCCAGTCTGGCTTCCGCCTTCAGCCTGTTTTCAGCCTGCGTGTTCAGGTAGGCAAGATATTTCTTCATCTTACGCCATTCGATAAGGCAGTCGTGATAGGCAAGAATCCGTTTGCCTCTTGGCATATCTACCGTTTTGGCTATCCTGTATTTATCCTGCATTACATCGATCTTTCGTCTGCATTCTCCTATAATTCCGTAATTGTTAAAACGTTCCCACGCTTTATAGGAGGTAAATCCCCACTGATACGGAACCGGAGAACTGGTGTCAAAATTGTCAAGGCTTTTGAGCATATCTTTATAATACAACAGGTACAGGGGGTCTGCTGATGAAGTGGAGCTCGTATAGTGGTAAAACTCTTTCAGGTTTTCCTCATAGGTATTTTTTGCTTCCTCCTGGATTTCTTTTGTTCTATCCTGCTGTACAAGGGTAGTGGCATAGCGCTGGTTTTGAAGTCCCCAGGGGCCTAGTGGGCGGATGTCACTACCGCTTTTGTAATCACGGTTACGGCTTGGGGCCAGCCAGCCCCAAACCATTGCATAGGCATAATTGGTCTGAATACCCAGAAAATATTTGGGCTTGGGCTGCCAGTCGCCCCACTCGTAGAATACCTGCCGTTTTTCCTGTCCTACGATATGCTTGTCTTTTATCCTTTTAATACTTTGCCCTTTCCCTTCAGCGAGGGGGAACAATAACATTATAAATGTCATGATTAGAATATTTCTCATCGCTAAAAAATTTTACCACCCGTTAAGGTTGTACTGATAATTGTTAATGATATTTTGAATCATGGCCCTGTCCTGTATATACCAGCTATTCAGTACACCAATGTGCCGGAAATAAGGTTTCTTGTCTGCATTCCGGAGGTAATTGATAATATGTACCGTCCAGCCGTTCATGATCTTGATCTCATGCTGTATCTTGGAAAGGATCTTCTGCCTGTCATAGCTGTCCATCAGGTAATCGTTTTCCTCATTCATCACACAGCTGCTGATATTCTCATAGGAGTTCATGGCATGGAGATACAGCTTGGAATAATAATTGGTAATCAAAACGGCGTATTGGGGTTTTTGACCGGACAATTCAAGCATTTTTTGCATGTTTCTCACCAGCTTTGAAAAATCATAGTAGATGGCTTCAAGCTGTTTTCCCTGCTTCAAGGCTGAATTGACATTCCGGAGCTGATTGTAAATGTGATTTTTGATAACCACCACCTGTGTGGCTTTTTCTTTAATATCATCATAAGACTTTCGCTGTTTTTCATAGGAATTTTGATAGAGCTTTTCTGATACAACACGTGCCGCCTGGTTGGCGGTCACCTGTGCCTGCAATTCCAGGTTATAATAGAGCTGATAATAATACTGGGCACTGCCTTTGATGAAAAACAATAAAGGCAGTACAATGAATAGTTTTCTCATTTTAATAAAGATTTGCGTTGTTAATGATATCCTGGATGATCTTTTTATCACGGTTTACCCAATTTTGCAAAAGATTGTTCCGCAGCTTCATTTTTCGTTTGGCATTCACAATTTTTTGCAGGGTAGAATATGATTGCTGCCGGAGTCCTTTAATTTCCGATTGGGCATAATCCAGCAGTATTTTGCGTTCCGCTTTTTCCATCCCGTTGATGGTTCCGTAGGACAGTACAATCCCTGCCATCAGCCTGATATCCATCTGTAAGCTGTTAATGAATTCATATTGCCCGCTTAAAGCGAGCGGAATCCATATCGGAGCATCAGACAGTTCATCATAGATTTTGGACTGTATCTCGTAAATCTTGTCGATCTCCTTTACAATACTGACAGAGGCGGGAATAGCCTGAACTGCAAATGAAAGGTTATTGAGCCTGCCTCGTATTTTCTCGGTGACATCCCTGTATTTGTTCCATTCTTCTTTATTGGCAGATTCCAGCGCTAAGTTCGTAAGCTGCTTATTTCTCATTTCTTTTTGCTTTTCGTTTTCCTGCATTGTTTTCTGAATTTCGGAATTGATCAGGTAATAGCAGATGTAATTGCCTCCGGTAAACTGTCCCCGTAATGAAGAAGAATATATAATTACCAGAAGAAACAGTAGAGGTGTTAAAAACGATTTCATAATCCTAAAGTTCCTGCGTTATTTAAAATCTGCTGAAAGATCTGCTTGTCAGTGTTCACATAGGTCTGAAACGGATTAATGGATTTCCAGAAGCCTTTTTTCTTGGCTCTTTTGATCGCCCACCGCACATTGATCAGATATACATTCATCAGGCGGGTGTTGTTCTCAATATTGAACAGCAGCCGCCTCCGGTCTCCGGAAGTAGCCAGGTTCAGCTCACCACTGGTCAGAAGGTCAGCAACATCGGTATAAATATCGGTAGCTTTATTGGTGACCAGCTGGACGGATTTGTAGGCAAAAACACTGTACTCCGGTGCATCCTGAACTTCATCATAGATACCGTCTACATTGGTAATGATTTTGTTTAGATTATTGTAAATATTCTGAACCTGAATCCCGTTCTTAAGGGTTCCGTTAACTTCTTTCAGTCCTTTATAGACTTTATTCTGAATGTCATTGGCAATAACCATCTGGGAAGAAACGAAGGCTTGTGCCTGCTGAAGCTTATTCATTTCATCCACTGTTTTCTCCTGCTCATTTTTGATCTGACTGGCATAGAGTGCCATGGCAGGAGCGGTCAACACGTCGATATACGGAGTTTGTGCTTTAAGGAAACTCACGATAAAGACAAAGAGGAATACACTATATTTTTTCATAAATTGTTGATTGTATTTTAATAAATTCCTGTAAATTCATATCATGGCCCAGTAACTCATGTTTGATGATCTTGAAAAAATCTTTTCCTTTATGCTGCTTCTTAAAAGATTGATAGTAACTGATAAGTGGCTTATCTATCGGCTTTTGATACAGGTTGACCAGTGCCACCAGATTAGGCAGGCCATCCCCTAAGCTTTCTATATCCTTAACAAAATGCTCGAGTGCCTGCTGGTAATTTCCGAAGGCATTAGCATAGTATTCCAGAGCTGATTTCTCCGGCTTTTCAGTGGTATAGGTCAAATACTGGTAAACAGACACCTCGTTTCCATACACTTCACCTTTACTGCCCCGTTTGAGATAAAATTCCTTAAAACGGCTTCTGCCGCTTTTGTTATTCAGGTTATTGATCGTAAAAATCTTGCTTTGTTCCACTTCATTAAGGGAGAGTAATGCTGCTATACGGTCAAAATTGTCAATAAACTTCGTTTGATCCAGCAGTATGAAGGTGTCTGAATTGTTGATGATGCTGTCCTTGACAACTGTATTTCCAATGATATCATCCAGTTCCTGCGTAACCACTATCGCCTCACCCCAGAACTTTCTTACGGTCTTATATAAATAGAGAATATATCCGCCCATCAGCTTACTGGCAATGGCTTTCCATGCCTCTTCCAGAATGATCGCTTTCCTGCGGTCTTTTCTGAGACGCATTTTCTGGATAAAAGTATCCATGATAATCAGCGTTACAATGGGAAAAAGTTTGGGATTATCCTTCACATTGTCAATCTCATAGACAATAAAGGGTTCTTCAAATAAAGAGTTGTCGGTACTTTCATTAAGGGCCGTTCCATATCTTCCGCCTTTATAAAAATCTGCCAGCACATACAGGAAAGTTCTTAGATTGAATTCATTTTCGGCAATCCTGAATTTTTTGTTAGATAAATAAATAGGCAGAAATTTTTCGGCGTACTCATAAAAGCTGTTGAATGAAAGCTCTGGAATATGCAGCTTTTCTTCAAGTTCCATCACTTTTTTGATGAGCGCCCTTCTGAAAGCCTCTTCCCATTCCGTGGTATTGATCTTTGCCCTTCCCATAACTTCTCTTCTCGAAAGAACAAGCTGCGTCTCATCGTATACTTTCCTTTTTTCTTCATTAGAAAGGGTTTCGTATGCTTCATGGATTCTGTCGAACTGGCTGTCATCATACTCTTCGTTGTTGAAATTTTTATCCGGATGATACTGAATGGCCAGTTTTCTGAAAGCTTTTTTGATCTCATCCTTTTCTGCCGTCATAGGAATACCGAGAATATGGTAATAGCTTTCATGCTCCCTGAACTGATTTTCGAAATCGGCATACAGCTCCTCTTCATAGATGTTGTACTTGCTTAGGTACAGGATAAGCTCCCGTGATGTTTTATGCGTATACCAATTTGTTCCGCCATTGAAATATTGATGATAATAGGCCAGCAGAAGATTATCCAAAATGGATTTCTGCGTGGTGGTCATGGAAGCATCAGGACCTAGCCAGATCAGGAAAATTAAGTTTCCTAAAAATTCTATCTTTTCAATATTGAACTCTGCCTTATCCATTACAAATGGATTCATCGTAATAGGCTTTTCTTCCGTATACTGGATATATTTCCCGTTCTTGTATTTGGCAGTTCCGCTGTAACTATCCCCAACATCGACGATGACTACATCATAATTATAGGTGAGGTACTGCTCGATAATACTGTTCATCAGGAAAGATTTTCCACTGCCGGAGGGACCTAATACAAACTTGTTTCGGTTGTTGATCCTTCCGGTCTGCATCGGCAGATCGGAAGTGTCGATTTTAAGCGGGACACCCTGCCTGTCGGTAAACCGCAGGTAAAAACCGGAATGTTCATCTATCGGATAACTTTCTTTAAAAAAAAAACACAACGAGGCTTCGCTCGTAGTGGTAAAGAGATCGTAGTCTTTCAGCTCATTGGCATTACCGGGCATGGAAGCGCGAAAAAGCTCCAGCTGATTGTAGCTGCTTTTACTGGTAATAATCCCTTTCTGAAACAGCTGGTTTTCAATCATCGACTGTGTTTTCTCCATATCCTCCCGGGTTTCGCAGCTGATGACCAGGCTGTAGTGGGCATCTACAATAAGCTGCCCATCTTTGGCAATATTATCCAATAGCAACCCGATTTCCTCCGCACAAATACGGTTCAGGGGTTCATTCTGAAACCCTTCATGGCGGTTTTTCTTATTGGATAAGAATTTGACCCTTTCTACCTGGTCGGGAATAACAATAACCTGATTGTAGATGATCGTATTGTACAGTGCCAGATCATTCAGAAAAGAAAAGTTGTCAACTGCTGTATTTTTTGTAGCCCCGTTTCCGCCTAATGTGGTATAGGGATACATTTCGTTGGGAAGTTCAATATTTTCAACATCCACCAACGAAACAGCTTTTACATAAGAATTTCCGATCTGAAGGTTGTTGTCAAGCGATCGAATATTATCCAATGCTTTTGTGGATCTTCCGAAATTCATGGAAAGGATGGAAGAAATATAATATTCAAATTCCTTTTCAAAGAAGAATCGGGGTTCAAAGCCGTTATCCTTTAGAAGCATAAAGACTTTTTCTGCTTTATCACGCAGTTCCTTGTATTTTTTTTCAGAATATTTGTACTGATTTTTCTTTTTGCCCGGGTCGATCCGGTGGGTAAACACCAAAATACTATCGATGGTTTTAAAAATCCTTCCCTCGAAATGATCTGAGTATTTCTGCTGTAAATATTCTGCATGAGGTTCTGAATGATAAATCTTCTTATCAAAAATATCCAGCTTCTGGACAATATGCCCCTCACCAATGATACTGATGATATTCAGTAAAACCGAATGGTACTTAAGGTAAAGCGCCCGATCTGCCGAATATTGGGTGACAATATTTTTGATTTGAATGGAGATAATAGGGTTTCCATATTCACCTATCAGAACATCATAGCCGGTGCCAAGCTCCATACCATAATCATAACCGATAAAAGGAAGGCTAAAGGTTTTCTTTTTCATTTCTTTACTATTTACGTGGATTCGTACTTCTGTTTCAGCCTGATTCTTATGGGAACTATATAAATTTCATTGTGGTTCGTGGTCTTATTATAAAGACCTCTGGTTTTCTGAAGCCGGAATACATTCCACATCAGTCCGCCACCGATACCGAAAGCAAGCGCAATTCCGATAAAGAAACCGATGACTTTGCTTAGAATGATCCCTAAAATCATAGTTCCTGCGAACGCAGCCCCTGCATAATAGATATATTTCCCTTTCAGTCCCTTGAATACAAGAGGCTTTTTAAGCCCCTTGTAAAGAAAAAAACTCTTCTCTTCCATCTTTAAATACCAAAGAATGCCTGGATAACGGTCGGAACAAGCAAGAGGAAAATACAGGCCCCTCCCCAGCCAATAAGCTCCTTGTTGACGTCATTATCGCCATTATTCCATTTGTTGTAAATGCGGACTCCGCCGACAATTCCGACAACGGCTCCAATCATCTGAACCAGGTTTGATACAGGCTCTACATATTCTTCAATATCCGATGTGGCAGAAGAAATGGCTCCGGCACCGCCTGCCTGTGCCAGTGCAAGGTTGGAAACAAACAGTAATGCGACTGCCAGCAACTCTAAGGTGATGTTAAATTTTTTGAATGATTGTTTGATATATTTTTTCATTTTGATCTTTAAATTTTTAGTTGAACAGATATTGAACGGTGTTTTCAAAAAGCCTTTGGCTTTGAATAAAAAATTCCAAAGCACACTGTGTATACTTTGGAATCGAAACGGGCTGCGGCTAAGCCGTGCCACTGCTATTTAACTGTTAAAAAACTAAACTTGATTTATAAAAATTCTGGCCACTTTCACTACTGACAACAATATGGCGGGAGGCTTTTTCAAAGAAATCCCGGAACATCTCATCCGATATAACAGTCGGAAGAATTTCAGCTTCCCTGGATAGTACATCCTGCTCTTTAATGGTAAGGGCTGAACTTATCCTGGAAAGAAAAGATGTTTGACCGTCCTTCTCTTCAGTTGTGGGTTCAGGGTCCGCATTGTAATTGTCAATCGCTTTTTCTTCTTCGTACCGGGTTTGATGTATTCCCGATTCGTCGTTATTGTCAGAAAATAATCCTTCTTCATCTGAAAAGGTATAAGAACCGGGCATAGTAAGATCTTCTGTTTCCTGTTCACTGACACGCACAGTGTCAGTTGGAATTTCATCAGTAATGCTTCCGAGGCTTATCACTTCTCCTTCATTTTCATTTCTAAAGGCCGTAGGGGTTTTTATAAATAAGTCGTACACTATATTTCCGGCATAGTACAACAGGTACAATATGCCGGTAATTATAAAGACTTTTCCCATTAAAATTGTTATTGTTTTAGAATGTTTATGATGGTATCATAATCCTTCGACTTCAGGGTGAAATGCACGGCAAAGCTAATGAATCTGCTCACCGAAATCCCATCGGCACGTAAGCTGACGAGTTTCCGGTATTGAACATCCTGTATCCTGATCATTCTGCTTGTTTTGTCACTATCCTTATAGGTTTGGACAAATTCGCTGATAATTGATAATAATTCATCATCAAGAATGGGAGATATTTTCTCCGTTATTTTTTCTGCTGTTTTTTTTCCTGAAGCCCCGGATTTTTTCCTGGCGGTATTTATTTTTCCGGTTCTCTCATCTACAGGCAGTTTTAGGTTCCTTGCCAGCTCTTCTTTATCGTCGTCTGTAGCATAGCGGTCTAAAATTCCCATACATGATAGATTAATTCGTCGAATGTTTCTTTTACGGCCAGCCTTTGCTCATAGGTTAATCCTTTAGTACCTATATTAAGCAGGCTTTTTCGCGTAAATACCGGACTGCCTATTACTTTCCCGATTGCATCAAACTCAGCATCCATTACAGGTTTCAGCTCATAGCTGTCATCTTTCCGCATATTACTTCTGATAAAATACAATGTTGCATTGACCTTGATCAGTTTCAGTAAGTTGAGAAAGAGAACGGTAGACATCATTGTTACATTAGAATATTCAAAAGGTATAATGATGGCATCACTATATTGTAATACTTGTGTATAATTATTTTGGATATTACCTGCTGTATCAAAAAGAAAAATTTCTTCGCTCGCTTTGAGCTGTTGCAGAATTTTTTCGTTTTGGGTAAGGTGAATATTTTCTTCCGAAATTTTTTCCACTTCGTACAAATATTCTCCCTTTACATCTTTGTCTTCTGACCATCTCCTGTAAAATGAACGCTGAAAATCAAAATCAATCACATTAACCTTTTTATCGGTAAACAGGGAAAGATAATTGGCAAATGCAATGGCAAGAGTGGTTTTGCCCACGCCGC
The DNA here is from genome assembly GCF_018613715.1 of Chryseobacterium sp. ISL-6. Lineage (GTDB taxonomy): Bacteria > Bacteroidota > Bacteroidia > Flavobacteriales > Weeksellaceae > Chryseobacterium > Chryseobacterium paludis. The sequence goes on from NZ_JAGGPT010000006.1 coordinate 95,362, forward strand.
CTTTTTGATTGGCAAAAGTGATAATCATCTCTTTTTCTTCTTTTTTCTGTGATTGTTTTCATGTTCTTCGCCTGTCGGCTGTGAAGGCCCCGGAAGATCAAATAGGGAAGAACGCCGGAGCATTGCTTCGAAATCTGATGAGCCCGGAACCTGCCTGCCGCTTACAATAGGATGCGATTCGAAATTTTGTGAGGTAAGCAGCCGGGATAAATAAAGATTTTGCTCATGCTCTCCAACCAATTCTTTTAACGTAAATATCGCATTGTCGTTATGGTTTATAACGTACAATTCATTTGAGAAACTGAGTATCTTAATCTTATCTTCAAGGCTGCTTGCTTTTCCAAAATTCCGGATATGATCCATTGTTAAATTTCGTGTTTCTTTCCAGATATTATATGATGTCTTTTTTGAGTTTTTCAAAAATATCATATAATCCCGGATCTCGCATTTGTACTCGTCTTCCAAATGCTTTTTATAAGCTTCCTTCGTTTCGATTGTTAAATTTGAATTGGCCAGAATTTCAAAGAGCTTTTTATCTAATACTTCGGAGGTCATCTTGAAGAGGTCGCCCATTTTCATGATTTCACTTCCTTTATATATTGTTTTTGTTTTGTGGTCGATGATGGTGTAGCCGAAAGGCTGTTTATCATCTTTGAATGAAAGAACAACGTCAATCCCGAATTTCTTCTTTAGTTGGTATTGAAGTTCTGATTGGTAGTAGATGTATTTTCCTTTTTCGTCTGTAACTTTAAAAACAGAGTTTGAAAATACCTCTTTGTATTTTTTGAATATCGCAAATATCTGTTTTTTTCTGATATCTGTCCCATTTTTTTCTGAAAATTTTACATCTTCTACATTAATTGACTTTAAATGCAAACCGTTGCAAATGAAATGAATAGTATTTTCTTTTTCATATATTCCGAAACCGGAATTTTCCAGCAGTTTTTGTAATTGGCTTGTATTACTGTAAGAATACCCTAAAAGAGTATCAAGCTTTTTGTGGACATCCGTGCCGTATAATTCCTTTAAAACTTCCTGAAGCGCGGTCTGGCTTTTATATTTTTCAAAATCGCGTTCTATCCGTTTTCCGGAATGTTTATTAACCCTGGAACTGACGATGTGGACATGATTATTGGATGTGTCGTTATGAAAAACAATAATGTAGGGCTGCTCTCCATATCCCATTTTCTCCATAAACTTTTCAGCAGTAAGTGCCAATTGTTCCTTTGAGTGTGCTCTTCCTTTACAAGAAATAGTACAGTGAAATTGAGGATTTTGAATACGTTTGTTATTATTGGATAAGGCTTTGAAATAATTCTTAACATCTTGTGTCCCGGAAGATGAATTGATATAGGCAGGAAAGTTTTTCATGACCAGAAGCTCCCCTTTCCCTTTGTCGATCTTCTTATCATTGTACGTAACCCCGTTAAATTCCTTTGAGGTTTTATTTAAAATTTTGATAATCATCTGGCAAGTTCTATGTAGATTTTTTTAATAATTCTGTTTTGTTCTGTTTTAAGGCTATTAAGCTGCTGAAGTTTGGAGCTGTACTCTTTCAACAGTTCTGTCGGGATTGATTTTTCTGTATTGACGTACTTGGCGATCTGATTGATATTGTTTTCAATTTTTGCAAAAATATTTCCCTGTTTTTCTATAAAAGTCATAATTTCCTTACGGTCGTTTTCAAGCATTTTGCCTTCAACAGTATTCACAATAAAATCTGAAAGGTAAATATTGGACTTCTGGCAGTGTGACAGCCAGTTATCTTTGATTTGCTGTTCTAAGCGCAGGGTGATTCTGGCACTTTTAGTGCGGGTAGGAAGTTGGTCTTTTTTCATTTGTTAATGCATTTTATAGGTATAGTTCTCATACCTATAATAAAGGTTTGATAAATTGTTTAGTAAGTTTAAAGCAGATTAGCAAACGAGAAAAGAATTCCCCCAGAGTGTATAATTGTATAGCTAAAATAGTAAATTTTTGATAGAATTATTTTGTTGCCTTATTTTATATCGTGTTAATCAATTGCATAAAGGTATTTTAATACATTAAAGAGGATCAATTTTTTTGAGAAAGGCTTGATAGGATTTACTTTAGTGAGGGCTCATTTTGATATTTTGAAATTTCGCTTTAACTTCGAACTAAACAAATGCAATAAACTATAATTTGATAAAAAAATATTTCGACCCATGAAGCTGCCTCCTGAATTAGAAGACCAATATGTAAAAGATGTTCTTTACAATAGATCCTTAGAAAACCTTCCGGATGAAAAATGGAGGCTGATTGAAGGTTTTGAGAATTATGTGATCTCTAACTATGGACGGGTGAAGAGTTTGGAACGTATGTCTTTGTCATTATTTGGTAAAGAACGCTGGCTTCCAGAACTCATTAGGAAGCTGACTTCTGTAAAACAGTTTAATAACTATCTTCAAGCTGATGTTTTTATGTTCATTGTGGATTTATATGGAATGGCCGTAAATATACAAGATCGGTAGCACGTTTGGTCTATTATCATTTTGTTGAAGAATTTGATATGAATGACCGTTTTATTGTTATTTCATATAAAGATGGGAATAGCCTTCATATACATTGCAATAATTTAGAGAAGATTTCAGCCAGTGAAAAAAGATTAAAAACCTTTCGGCAAAATAGAGCAAGGAATGTACATGTTGACTATCTGCAACCCGTCAGCCAATACACTGCTGAAGGAGATTTCATCGCTGATTTTAAAAGTATTTATGCTGTAGAAAAAAAAATAGGTATTGCCCCGGAAAGCATTATGGATGTAGTTAATAAAAGATTTTTAACAGCAGGAACATTTCGATGGTTTTTGCAAAGTAATCCTCCGAAAAAGGAAGACTTTATCATCACTACACCGTCATATATTTTAGATGATTCATTTAACCAGTTTCTTTGGGAGAAGCTGGGTAAACCTTTAATTGATAAAGATAATCCTCCTCCATGTATGAATCTCTCACTTGAAGATCTTCCCGGAGAATCCTGGATTCCAATACCAATCCAAAATTTTGAAAATCGTTTTATGATTTCTAACAAAGGGAGAGTAAAACGATTAAATGGCTGGACTTCAAAAGGAAGAAAAATATTTTTGAGAGAACAGATATTATCTCAGTTCATGGTACACAATAGCGATACAACGTATTCTTTATATTGCAGATTAAATAATGAAGATAAAGAAGTCCAGCCTGTAATGAGCAAATTACTTTATTATTGTTTTGTAGAAAGATTTGATCTTAAAGACAGAAGCCTTGCTGTGGTGAATGAAAATAATCCGCAATGGGATATAGACCTGTCAAAACTTTCATTACGTCCCGTTTCTTATGTTCTTCGAGAAAGAAATAAAGATTTTGGTGTTGTTAAGGTGAGAACAATATTTAATTCAAAAAAAATATTTAACGATTTGCTTTGGAAAAAGCTCGGTAAGCCACAAATTAATAAGAAGAACCCACCTGCTGTTTTTGATTTATCGATAAAAGACTTACCAGATGAACATTGGAAATCGGTACCCGGCTTTGAGGGGAAATATGTAATTTCTAATAAAGGAAGGATAAAACGATTAAGTGGCTGGAGGGCTGGGTATCAATTTTTCGGAGAAGAGCAAATTATCTCTCTCAATGTAATAAAGAAAGATAAATCCGGTTACCTTTATTTTAAGCTACACCCGAAGGAAGATAGAAACCCCAAAATGCTTTTACGGCTGCTTTACTATTGTTTTGTCGAAGAATTTGACTTGAATAACAGAACGCTAAGAGTAATTAATGAAAATGAGACACTATGGGAAATAGATCTCTCAAAACTTTCATTGCGTTCTCTGAATTCTTTGCTACCGAAAAAGATTGATTAATAACAATCAACTAATTCACCACAAAGCAAACTAGATGAGCCAAAATTTATCTTGACTTATCGAAATTTGAAAAATTCTATTTATCTTACATAGTTTAGTGCCTAAAATTACACCTTAGACGCCCCTTCCATCAATTCCTGCTCTGATTATAACATTGATTGCAAAAGTAGTTAAAAAGCTATTTTTAAAAAGGTTCAATATCTTTTTTTAATAGAAATAAACTCTTAAACTATTCAGAGTCTTCCTTTCTATCAATTTGTTCCCGGGCAATAGCTATCGCTTTTTGGAGTTTTTCATGTAATACCTGTTTGTCTGGTAATTGGGTATAGTATTGTGCCACTTTGATAGGACTATCTTCTAACATTAGATATTCAATATGTTCTGTGTTACCTTCACTACATAAAATTAAGCCAATTGGAGATTCTTCATTTTCTCTCCTGTCATTTTTATCCAGATAACGTAAGTATAAGAGCATTTGACCTTCGTGTTCGGGTTTGAATTTGCCAAGCTTTAATTCAATAACGACAAGTCTTCGTAATCCACGATGATAGAAAAGAAGATCTATATAATAGTCCGTAAAATCAACTGTTATGCGCTTTTGACGATCAAGAAAAGCAAAATCAGTTCCCAGCTCACTTATGAATGTTTGTAAGTTTTGTAAAATAGCATTCTCTAGCGTCTTTTCAGAAAAAGAATCTGACAATCCCAAGGTATCCAGAAAATAACTACTACGAAAAACAAAATCCGGTGTTAAAATATTATTTGTTTTTACTTGTTGAAGGTTCTGTTTAATAAGTTCTTCCGGTTTTCTACTTAGTGCTGTACGCTCGTATAGCATTGCATCAATTTTTTCGTCTAGGGTACGGGTATCCCAACGCTCCAGACGCGTCATTTCAATATAAAAAGCTCGCTTTAGATGGTCATCAATGCTCATAAGTGAACGCAAATGTGTCCATGTCAATTGTGTACGCACTGCATATTTAATTTCTTCTTCCGAAAAAGTGTACGCGCTGCGTACACAATGTTGTAGTTTTTGCAATCCCCAGCCTTTGCCAAATTGAGAAACAAGCTTTATAGAAAGATTTTTTAAGATTTCCTTACCATATTGAGCTCGCTGGTTATAAAGCACATCTTCTTTTATCCGCTTACCAACTTGCCAATTCAGCATAATTATTTCTGAATTTATATTAACTGCTAACCGAACCCTAGTTTCATCAATGATCGAACTAATATCATTATATAGCTTGATTTCTTCTAATTTATTACTCATAATTTTTTGTGAATATGATGATAAGGCAAATATCCAAGCCCCAAAATCATCTAAATTAATTAATCTTATACTTAATTTCAAGTTAAATATATTTCATATGTCTATTATTTTATACAAATTCAAAGTATATGACTAAAATAATACACAAATATAAATAGTAAAAATTACTATAATTTCCTACAATTTGTTTTTTTGATTCCTCAAAAAATACTGTCAATTACCATATCCACTTCATTAGTTGAAAAATCTTCGAGATAACTTTCTGTTGTGCTAAGTTTCTTATGTCCCAAAGACGGTTTGATAATATTGATGTTTACATCTTTTCTTAAAGCTGTTGTCGCAAAAGTATGCCGGGCTGTGTAGAATGTAATGTGCTTATCTATTTCACATAATTTAAGAAGATATTTCAATTGCTTATTGTAGTATTTTCTTACTGAATATTTTCTATTATATAATTCTTCCGCAGAATATTCTTCCTTATTCATTTTCAAAATAGGAAATATATAAGGGGTATCGTAAATCCTGTATTTCCTGTAGAAATTTAGCACCTCCCCAATGATTTCATTTTTTGGTAATTTCACGTTGATATGAGCTTTCGTTTTTATCCTGCTATAACTAAATTTTAAATCTTCCAAATGCGACCATTCTAATTCTGCCAGATCTGTAAAGTTCATCCCTCTTGCGTAATAACTGAAGATATACAGATACCTTGCATGTCTGACAGATGGAGCTTTCTCCACATCAAAATCAATAATCTTTTCGAATTCTTGTTCAGACAAAGCCTTTTTCTTCTTTTGACTTTTTAATTTCGATATTTTGTATCCTTCTTTTGAAAAAGGATAATGAATTTTGGAGACAACTTTTGCTTTAATTGCTTTGTTATAAACCATTCTGACATTCCTCATATAGACGGCAATCCCACCATCATCTGCATTTTTACGGAGATGTCTCTCGAAGCCGTTTAAAAAAGATTCGTCAATATCTTCAAACCTGTACCTGTCAATATTCCTTTTAAATTTTCCGAGGGCTCTTATTGTTGTTTCCAAGGAAATTTTATAGCTGATTTGTCCGTTTTCCTCCATCAATTTAATCTCTTTTTCAAAAAACTCTTTGAGTAGGATTCCGGAGTTTCCACGAAGACGATAATGGTTGTCAAATTGTATTAAGGTGACAATTCCCTGCTCTTTTTGGATTTTTTCGATAATATCGGTTGCTTCTTCTTTTAGGGTTCTCAAAGATGAATTAAAAGCAAGATGATTTCTAAATTTAGAATTGAATTCACCTGTTTTAGAATTCCATTCTTTTAGTGTACATTTGTAAGGAGTTGAGTAAAATTTATTTTTCCTGTTTATCGTTATCCTTAAATAAATAGGATACAGTCCATCTTGTAACGGATTCTTCTTACATACAGTCTTAATACTCGGTTTCATATGTTTAATTTTTAAGTATAACATTAGTATAACAAGTTGTACTTCCAACCAAAATTATATGAAACCAAAAGTAAAGCAGCTAATCCGTAACCAAAAGAGAATCAACATATTTGAAGCTAAATACAAATAAATGAAACCCTAGGGTTTTCATCTGTTAATCAGAGGGTCGCTGGTTCGAGCCCAGCAGGAGGAGCTTAAAAAGAGTTACAATTTTGTAACTCTTTTTTATTTGACTAAATCCAAACTCTACTTTCTATTTGTATTTTCATCATTTATTAAATAAATATCTGCCTTAACTTAACATTCCGTATTATTCAACTTTAAACCCTTTTCTCAATAAGTTCATTTTGCAAAATTTTATAATTTGTATTCATACATAAATAAGTTATTTATTTTAATGAAGAACAATACAGCTGTTTTTTGCATAAAACTACTCCTATATGATACTTAAACAAGCTATTACTGCTTCGTTAGTAAATTGAAACTCCCCAAATATCATATTGAGATGGTATTATTTTTTGGTACATTTGCATCTTTTGTAAATAAACACGAAATTTTTTATAATCTTATCCGTTTTAAAAATAAACAGCATACTTTTTGTTTATGCTAAATGCTTGAAGAAACTACGAATGTTAATTAATAACCCCAAATACCACTACCTCTACCTTTTCCTCTTATTTTCCGGCATTGTCTGCGCACAAAATACAGCAAGTGGCAAAATCGTTGATGCTAAGACCAACAAAGAAGTTACCGGAGTGGATATCTTTATCAATGACAGTAACCAGCCCCTTTTAACAACAACTAATGGGGATTTCAGTGTTCAGTCGGACAGCATTATTTATAAACTAAAGTTTCTAAGAAAAAGCTATGCATTAGAGAGCGTTGATATAACACCTGAAAATGCCAACAATATTTTTGTAAAACTTTCTAAAGAAAAAGTAGAAAGTATTCAGGAAGTTGTCATTCACAACGAAAAAACAAAATACAAAAACAAAAAAGAAAACCCTGCTTATGCTATTATGCAGGAAGTCTGGAAAAGAAAAAGAAACAACGGACTGAATAAGTTTGACACGTATACCTACAAAGAATACGAAAAGATCCAGTTTGACGCCAACAATCTTGATAGTGCCTTTATGAAGAGGAAGATCTTTAACAAGCTGGATTTCATTTTTGATTATGCAGATTCAACAGCGAGTGGTAAAATGGCACTTCCCGTTTTTTTAAATGAAGCAGTTTATGAAAATTATGGAGAAAATAAACCCGGAAAGAAAACAAAAAGACTATTAATTGCTCAAAAAACTTCTGGATTTCAAGATAATCAAATCGTTACTTTAACAGCAAAAAACCTTTATCGGGATATTAATATTTATGATAATACATTGAATTATTTTGATATTGGTTTTCCAAGCCCGGTAGGAACTGACGGATTTAGTACATATGATTACAATTTAGTTGACACCCTTAGTGTACGTGGGGAGAACGCTTATAAGATCAGATATCAACCCAAAAGAACAGATATTTTAGCTTTCCAGGGCTACCTCTATATTGATACCGATACCTATGCCGTAATAGGAGCTACATTGAAATCAACACAGAAAATGAACGTTAATTTCGTGAATGGAATTTCTACTGAATTAGAATATGATAATCCTGACGAAAATACTTTTTTGCCTAAAAAGTTTGTAACAGAAGTAGAAATAACACCATTTTCAAAAAAGAAAACCTCTAAAAGCATAATTGCCAAAAGATCTGTTGATTATTCAGACTATGTATTTAACAAACCTCTTGCTGCATCAGTTTTCACCCGTAGAGAGGAAGAATATGATAATAAGTTCGTAGATAAAGACGAAGCTTATTGGACCAAAGCAAGACCCGACTCGTTGTCTAAATCTGAACAAGGTGTGTATGATATGCTTGACAAGCTTCAACAGGTCCCAAAATTCAATCGAATTGTAAAATTGTATGAAACCCTTGGTTCAGGATATTACAACGTCACAAAAGGGATAGATCTAGGTCCCATATTCTCAGTATATGGAGTAAACGAAGTAGAAGGGGATAGAATAAGATTGGGAGCCAGAAGCTATTTTACCATGAACGACCCTTGGAGAATACAATTCTACACTGCTTATGGTTTTAAAGATCAACAATTTAAATATGGTGTCGAAGCAAAATACATGTTCAATAGAGTTAACCGATTTATGATCGGAGCTGGAACGAGAAGAGACATTATGCAGCTGGGAGTTCAGCTAACAACTGACGATGGAATCATGTCCAGATCATTTGCGTCTTCAACCGTTTTCGCAAGGGGAGATAATGCCTCTTTAAGTTCTTTAAATCAAACCAATGTTTTTGCGGCTATTGAGCCTTGGAAAAATTTTCAGGTTAGAATTGACGGAACCATGCAAAGCATTAAATCTGCCAATCCTGATGGATTCAGTCTTATGTACTATAGAAATGGAAACTTAAGACAAACGCTTAACGACTCACATGTTACTATTAGCTTAATAGCGAGACCAGGAGCTAAATTTTCACAAACCGGAGTTGACAGGCATGAACATGGAACATTGGCACCCACAATTGTCTTAAAATATACCCGAGGACTTGAAGGTTTATTTAATGCAGATTTCAATTACAATAAATTGCAATTCTTATTTTATAAACCTGTTTTAATTGGAAGCTGGGGAAAAACATTAATCAATTTTGAAGCTGGAAAAAATTTCAACACAGTTCCATTGGCTTTACAAAATGTGATCCCAGGAAACCAATCCTACAGTTTAGTAGGGAACACATTTGCTCAACTTAATTACTATGAATTTGTAGCAGATACCTACACTACCTTGCATTTGGAACACCATTTTAACGGTAAAATCCTTTCTTATATTCCGTTGATCAAGAAGCTGAAATTAAGAGAGATTGCATTTATAAGAAGTGCATACGGAACATTAAGCGATGCTTCCAAGAACATTAATGTAGAAGGATTCAAATACTCCGCACCAAGTGATCACATCTACTATGAATATGGATTTGGGATTGAGAATATAGGATTTGGAAATTTAAGGATCTTCAGAGTAGATTTTAACTGGCGGGGCAACTATCTAAACAGACCTGATATTTCTACATTTGGAATAAAAGCTGGTTTCCAGGTTGGTTTTTAATTTAGATTAAGTAAAACGAAAAAATTGTTTATACATTTTAATTATAAACATAAAGAGGTCTCAAATAATTGAGACCTCTTTATTATATTATTTAGCAAGTTTCACAGAAATCGATAACCATATTAACACATTTTCTCTTCTGCTGTTCTGTCCATTGGCACCACTCTGCACACCATGTGGCCGGTACGGGACAATCTGAACCAAGTCCTCCGTTAATGTTTTTCAAATCCTTCTTTCCCAATTTTTTCAAATTTTTCATAATAAATAGTTTTAGTTTGTTGCCTACTCTTTATGCTTTTCGGCATTCGCATTTTATTTAATAAATAAACGATGATAAATATAAAATATTTCACGAAAATTGGAATATTATAAAAAATATTTGCCAAAAAAGCCCCAACATTGTTGAGGCACTATATGTAAGTATAAAATTCAGACTAGCATGGACATGGATCTGGATCTATAATCATATTTGGGCATCTAAGCCTTTGTTGTGGCGTCCATGAGCACCATGCTGAACAGGTAGTTGCTGGAGGAGGACAAGCTGCCGCACCACCATCAATTGATTTCAATTCTCTTTTCGTAAGTTTTTTTAGGTTTTTCATAAAATAGTTTGTTTTAAAAATTTGTACTCATTCTTTTCAATTAACAATCACATGGTGTATCAATAACAGCATTGATACAATGTGCTTTTTGCCAAGCTGTCCATGAGCACCATTCTGCACACCATGAAGCTGGTACCGGACATCTTTCAGCGCCACCATCAATCGTTTTTAACTCTCTTTTTGTCAGTTTTTTTTAAATTTTTCATAATAAATAGTTTTAGTTTGTTGCCTACTCTTTATGCTTTTCGGCTTTCGCAATCATTTGTATATGAACGCTAACAAATATAAAAATATTTCACAAAAATTGGAATATTATAAAATATTTTGCCAAAAAAAAGCCTCAACACTGTTGAGGCTTTTAATTTTTATAGAACGCTTAGATTAAGCGTTTGGTTCTACAGATACAAAAGATCTGTTATTTGCTTTCTTTCTGAAAACTACTTTACCGTCTACTAATGCAAACAAAGTATGGTCTTTACCCATTCCCACGTTTTCACCTGGGTGATGTTGAGTACCTCTCTGTCTGATAATAATATTACCGGCAATAGCTTCTTGTCCACCGAAAATCTTTACACCTAATCTCTTAGAGTGAGATTCTCTACCGTTTTTGGAACTACCGACTCCTTTCTTGTGTGCCATTTTATTTGTAGATTATTATTATTTATTAAGAGCTTTAAATTGATCAATGTTCTTAACGATAGCAGCATCAACTTCTTCGTGAGTAAGAACTTTCTTCTCTAATTCAACTTTAACAGCTTTTCCTAAAGTAATTAAAGTTTCTCTGTTTTCTTTAGACTGAGACAAGTTGTTTTTCTTTAAGTGATAGTTCAGTTCATGATCTTCACCAAAGTTAACAGTTGCGTTGTCTGAAAGAACTTCAGCCTTTACTGTTTCTTTTTTAGCAGTCTTTTTTGCTCCAGCTTCAAATCCAGTGATTCCTGTAATTTTAATCTGAGTTAAAGATTGTCTGTGACCGTTTTTAACTTCGTAACCTTTTCTTCTTTTCTTTTTGAAAACGATTACTTTATCAGCTTTAAAATGGTCTAAGATCTCTGCATCTACAGTGATCCCGCTTACAGCTGGGGCGCCTACAGTGATTGTACCGTTTACAGTAAGAAGAACTTTATCGAAAGAAACTTTTCCTCCTTTATCTCCTTTTAAACGGTGTACAAACAACTTCTGGTCTTGCTCAACTTTATATTGAAGCCCTGCTATTTCTACAATTGCAAACATTGTTTATAAATTTTTAGTTATTTCGAGGTGCAAATATAAGAATTATTTTCTAATTACCTTACAATCAAAACAATCTTTTTTACTTAAAAGCTTTTTCACTATATAAGGAATAATTTTAACTATTTATGTATTAGTAAATAAAAAATAATTTATATCTTCGTTTTCACCAAAAAAATATTTTATATGAAAAACTTTAAATTCTGCTTTCTAGCAGGAGCAGTTGCTGTATTCTCTTTAACTGCATGTAATGATGACAAAATGGAAGACAATGTCTTACCAAAATCACAATCGGAAAACGCAAAAATTGAGCAACCTGGGGACAAAGAAAAAATTTGTTACTATGTAGATCAAAACTGGAGTTCATCATCTGTTTTAATGACTGGCTTACAAACCACTGCTGATACGAATTTCATGAATAGTCAAATGACCAAAATCGCAAGCATGTGGGGAAGAAGTAATCCTACCCTACGATTTGTAAATGATCCTTCGAATTTCAATTCCACTTACAATGCAATTTCATATTCAAGCGGAAAAATTTATTATGGCTATGCTATTTATGCTGATGCAAAAAATAAAGGTGGAGACATTGTCAATGCGATGATTTTAGCTCATGAATATGGTCATCAATTACAGTATATCTTTAATTTACCTTCTGTAAATGAATCTACTGCGAGACCTAACGAATTAGAAGCAGATGGATTTGCAGGTTACTATTTAAGAAGACCAAATGGGTATAACAAAACCACCTTCGCAGAAATCGCTTCTGCTTATGAGTTTGCACAAAGTATTGGAGACAATCAGACGAACAGTCCTAATCACCACGGAACTCCACCACAAAGAAGATCTGCTGTACGTTTAGGTTTCCTTTTAGGACAATACAGTCTTTCTGCAGCTGATTTCGATTATAACTTCTTCTATTATTATCAAGGTGTTTTAAACGGAACCTACAAAATGGGGAAAAATTCAAGAAATCCTGAAATTGACGCTTATATGAGTCAATATATGGATGAATTAAGAAAAATTCAAACCGGAGAAATCTCTGCTGAAGAATTTAAAAATCTATAAACACTCATTTTTGCATATTTAGAAAGGAGGTAAAGTTATTCTTTACCTCTTTTTTATTTACTCAGAATAATTAATAAACTTTATTTACTTTTGAACTTTATCATACAATACAATGAATAGGGATCTCTATATTGATTTTGCAAAAGGATTAGCAACCATTTCAATTATATTTATTCACACTGCTTTCTGGTCAGGCCAATTTTATATTCCTGCCGAAGTAAGAGTCTTTTCATTGGTATTTGATGTTGCCTTATTCTACGCATTAAGTGGGATTACTTCAGGAGCTAATATTGAAAAAACGTTGTATCGGTTACTGAAATTACAGATCACCTACATGATTTTTGTAACGTTTCTTTTCTTTCTCGACTACTTCTTTAAGGTTTTCGGGCTAACCTTCTTCTCCATGGAATGGTTACAAAAATTTTATTCAACATTTGGTTCAAAATACGCAACAACGAGTATATCAATGGAACCTCAATGGCAAAATCTAGGTAACTGGTATCTTCATCAGTATACCAATGCTGATACGTTTCCTGTAGTTATGGGAAGCTTCTGGTACTTAAAAGTGTATTTTATATTAACCGTTTTTGGAGTTTTAACTTTAAGATTTTTTCCAAAACACATCAATTGGTTTATCGGATTATGTATTGCTTTAACATTAATATTTAATCTCTTTCCCTGGCTTTATCCAACGGGACAGGTCGGTTATGTGGCATTTTATTTTGCCGTATTTTTAATTGCCAATAGAATGAGAGGAAAAAAAATTCCGACTAAAATAATCCCCATTCTTTATGCAATAGTTGCAGCCTTACTATTATGGATGTTCTGGTATTACGGATCCGAAATATTTTATAAGATCAATAAAAATAAATTTCCACCTCAAGTCCCTTATATTATATGGACATTATTCTCTTTAGTAACATTATTTGTCTTCTATAACCGGTTAAAAATCACAAAGGAGAATTTCATCACCTATATCGGTAAGAATGCCATTTTCTTTTATTTTGCCCAAGGAATAAGTTCTTCTCTGGTGTATTTTCTGGTGGTTTCTTTAAATGAAAAAATACCGTGGTGGAGTTTAATGATCATCATCTATATCATTAATATCGCTTTAGCAACAATAATAGCAAAAGGCCTGAAGAAAATAGATAGCCTGGGATGGAATATTCTGGAATTCCTTCGAAGAAACACAGCTTCTTAAATAACTGAAATAAAAGAAGATTTGTTATGTCAATTTATTTTAAATTTACAAAAAATTTAAAACATGTTTAAGTTGAAACTTCCTACTGATCCAAGGTGGGCAAATATTGCAGAGGAAAACATTGAAGAAATTTTAACGGATCATGCATGGTGTGAGCAGAAAGCAGCAACAAACGCTATCTCTCTTATCACGATGATGCCTGAACAAACTGAAATTGTAACCGGACTTCTTGCTATTGCTCAGGAAGAGCTTGATCATTTCAATCAGGTTCATGAGATTATTAAGAAAAAAGGATATTCTTTCGGAAGAGCCAGAAAGGATGATTACGTAAATGAGCTTGCCAAATTTATTGTTCAGGGGAAAAGAGAAGATCTTATTGTTGACAAAATGCTTTTTGCGGCTATGATAGAAGCAAGAAGTTGTGAAAGATTTAAAGTTCTTACTGAAAACATCAAAGATGAGGAGCTAAAAGTGTTCTATAGAGAGCTAATGATCTCTGAAGCAAACCATTACACAACATTCATAGGGTTCGCAAGACAATTAGGTGATCCTGAAAAAGTGAATAAGCGATGGGAAGAGTGGCTAGACTATGAAGCTAGTATTATCAAATCATACGGAAACAAAGAAACAATACACGGTTAATCCAAAATACATTAAAAACACAAGTTGAAAAAACTGACTTTTGAAAATATTGCCAACTTTTTCCTGAAAAATTTCTTTCAGGGACTTGTGATTATTGGACCTATCGGACTTACTATTTTTGTAATATGGTATGTTGTAACCTCTATTGACAATATAATACCATCTGTTGCAAAAGAAATTCCGGGGTTAGTTTTTGTATCAACCATTTTAATTACCGCAATTTTAGGATATCTGGGAAATAAATTCGTTGTGGGAAGATTCTTTTTTGACACGATGGACAGTTTGTTGGAAAAGACTCCTGGAGTAAAACATATTTACACTCCTACAAAAGATGTTATGTCTTCATTTGTGGGAGATAAGAAAAAATTTAATGATCCCGTTTGGGTAAAAACCAATGAAAACCCGGAAATCTGGAGGATTGGATTTTTAACTCAGAAAGAAATGTCTGATGTGGATAAGCACAATTATGTTGCTGTATACCTTCCACATTCATATGCTATTTCCGGATGGGTAATTGTTACAGAAGAAAAAAACATCAAACCTGTAGTGGGCATGACAGCCGCATCAGCTATGAAATTTGCTGTTAGTGGCGGCGTAGCTGGTTTCCACTCTGATGAAAATATATTTAAAGCTCCAGAGTAATATTCATTATTCTTTTAAATATACTTGATGAATTGAAATTATTTTCAAACAAATTTTCTTTACAAAACAAATAAATACTTAACTCATGAATTTACCGTACGCGGAACCTTTCCGTATTAAAATGGTTGAAGAAATTCGCCAGTCAACAAGAGAAGAAAGAGAACAATGGCTTAAAGATGCCAACTACAATTTATTCAATCTAAAATCTTCACAGGTTTTTATCGATCTATTAACTGATTCCGGAACGGGAGCAATGTCAGACAGACAGTGGGGAGCATTGATGACCGGTGACGAAAGTTATGCTGGTTCTCGTTCATTTGACCAACTTCACAACACTGTAAAAAGCATAACAGGTTTCCAATATCTTTTACCTACACACCAAGGAAGAGCTGCAGAAAACGTTCTTTTTTCTGTTCTTGTAAAAGATGGTGATGTTGTACCTGGAAATTCTCATTTCGACACAACAAAAGGACATATTGAATTTCGTAAAGCCCATGCCATTGATTGTACAGTGGATGAAGCTTTTGACATCAACGATCTGCATCCATTCAAAGGGAATATCAATCTTGAAAAACTGGAAGAAGTTTATAAAAGCCACCCAAAAGAAAAGATCCCTTTCTGTCTGATTACGATCACTTGTAATTCTTCAGGAGGCCAGCCTGTTTCTTTGGAAAATATGAAAGCAGTAAGAGAACTTTCTAATAAATATGGAATTCCTGTTTTCTTTGACTCTGCAAGATTCGCTGAAAACGCTTACTTCATTAAGAAAAGAGAAAAAGGTCAGGAAAACAGAAGTATCAAAGAAATCTGTAAAGAAATATTCTCTTACGGAGATGGAATGACCATGAGTTCTAAAAAAGATGGACTGGTAAACATCGGTGGTTTCATTGCATTAAATAGTGAGGAAATTTTTAGAAAAGCATCCAGTTTTACTATTATTTATGAGGGGTTCATTACTTACGGAGGAATGGCCGGGAGAGATATGGCCGCTTTATCAGTAGGACTTGATGAAGCTACAGAATTTGCCTATTTAGAAAGTAGAATTTCACAGGTTGAATATCTCGGAAATAAATTGATCGAATATGGAGTTCCAGTTCAAAAGCCAATTGGAGGACATGCTGTTTTTATCGATTCATTAAATTTTCTTCCTAATGTTGCCCGTGAAGAATACCCAGCACAGACTTTAGGTCTTGAAATTTATAAAGAAGCTGGGATCAGAACAGTAGAAATCGGCACTTTACTTGCCGACAGAGATCCGGAAACGAGACAAAACCGTTATCCAAAATTGGAATTGGTTCGTTTGGCCATACCTAGAAGAACATATACCAATAACCACATGGATTATATTGCCGCAGCTATTAAAAACGTTTATGAAAGACGCGATGAAATAGCAAAAGGATATAAGATCACTTGGGAGCCTGAACTTTTAAGACACTTTACAGTACAACTGGAAGAAGCATAAAAATAAAACCGGGATTTATTCTCGGTTTTTTTATTTCTCATTGGCTTATTTATAAGTAGTTAAAAATATCAACTACAAATCAATTTAGGACAAACATTCTTTTCAGATTTCATAATTTTAACTGATTTTGGCTATTTAATTAAAATTTTTCATTTAATTATGCAATACATTTATTTTTCATAATACTTTTCAAAGAATAGTGATTTTTTCTGATGATTTAAAAACAAAAATCAATACTTTTGATAGAATTACCAATCACAGAAACTTGATATATATGAAAATTAAATACTTAAGTGCCTTATTTCTGGGCACGACTTCCGTGCTTTATTCGCAACAAGTGAACGATACTATTTCTAAAGAAGCAAAAATTGAGGAAGTTGCTATAACCGGAAGCCGGAATAAAAAAAGAACCGTGGTAGATACTCCAGTACCCATTGATGTCATTGATATTAAACAAGTAAGCCAATCAACAGGGCAAGTGGAGGTCAATCAGCTTTTGCAATTTGCTGCCCCTTCATTCAATTCCAATAAGCAATCCGGATCAGATGGTGCAGACGCAGTAGACCCTGCGACTTTAAGAGGACTGGGACCAGATCAAACTCTACTTTTATTGAACGGCAAAAGATATCATCAATCTTCACTTATTAATCTTTTTGGCACCAAAGGAAGAGGAAATACAGGTTATGATATGAATACCATCCCTATCGGAGCAATCAAAAGAGTGGAAGTACTTCGTGATGGAGCAGCTGCCCAATATGGTTCCGATGCAATTGCCGGGGTCATTAATATCGTACTGAATGATCGGAATAAAGGATTTGAAGGAAATGCTTTTTATGGAATGAATCTCTTTAAAAGTCCAGGAAGCAATGATGTTGTATCCGACCACAAAATAGATGGAAATACTTTTGATTTCAGTGGGAATTATGGAACGAAAATAGGCTCTCAAGGTGGTTTTGCCAATTTTACAGCTGAGTTCATCAATAAAGAATATTCTATTCGAAATGCAAATCCAGCAATCTATGATGCTCCAAGACAAAGATTTGGTGACGCAAAATCTCAAAATGTATACTTCTTTGGAAATATCGAAGTTCCTTTATCTGACAATCTAAAATTTTACTCCCATCCCGGTTTCTCCCAAAGAAATACAGATGCCAATGCGTGGACCAGAAAAGCAAATGCTGACGGAAATGTACCAGAAGTATACCCAAATGGTTTTAATCCAATCCAAGATACAAGTATAACAGATTTCACGTTCGATAATGGCCTGAAGTTCAAAGTTGCCGGATGGGATGTTGATTTTTACAATGCTTTCGGAAGTAACCGATTTACTTATCAGATTGATAATACGATCAATGCAACCCTGGGTGTAAAATCACCTACCAGTTTTAATGCAGGGGGACATTCTATCTTACAAAATACGACAGGCTTTAATGCGACAAAACAATTCAATGTACTGGAGGGATTAAATATCGCTTTTGGATCTGAATTCAGATATGAAAAATTTAATGTTATTAAAGGTGAAGAAGCTTCGTATGCTATGTATGACGTTAATGGAAATATTGTAACCTCCAGTACACCACAAAATTTATTGGTAACAAACCCTTTAAATGGCAACACAAGACCCGGCGGTTCACAGGGTTTTCCAGGATACTCTCAGGAAGTTAATAAAAGTAGAAACAATTTTGCTGCTTATGTAGATACTGAACTGGATATTACCAAAAAATGGATGGTAAGTCTTGCCGGAAGATTTGAAAACTACAACGATTTTGGAAGCACCATTAATGGAAAATTCGCAACAAGATATGCCATAACTTCTCAATTTGCCCTTCGTGGTTCTGTTTCCACTGGTTTCAGAGCACCTTCTTTAGCACAAAAATACTATGCTCTACAATTCACCAATTTTCAGGGAGGTAATTTAGTAACTATTCAATTAGCCTCAAATGACAGTCAACTTGCTAAAGATGTTGGAATTCCGCAATTAAAACAAGAAACATCATTAAACGGAAGTGTTGGATTTACATTTAACACTGGAAAATTCACAGCCACTGTTGATGGTTATTATATTAAAGTGAAAAACAGAATTGTTTTAACTGGTAATTTTGCGCGAACAGATCTTCCGGAACAGGTTCAAATAGATTATCCATATATAGATCAGGCACAGTTTTTCTCTAATGCTATAGATACCAAAACAAGAGGTGTTGATGTTATTTTAAGCTACAATGAAATTATTGGAAATGGAAAATTAACTACAAGTTTAGCCGGAAACTATAATGAAATGCAAATCACATCTGTAAATGCTTCCGACAGATTAAAAGGCAAAGAAGACATTTATCTGAGCCCAAGAGAACGGGCATTTATCTTAGCCTCAGCACCTAAAACAAAAATAAACTTAAGCTTGAATTATAAAATTTCAAAGTTCAATGCTAATTTACAATTGGTTAGATTTGACAAGCTTACATTAATCGGCTATAATGGGGCTGATGACTATCAGACTTATAATGCAAGAGTAACCACTGACTTGTCATTTGGGTATGATTTTTCGAAGAGTATTACATTGACATTGGGAAGCAAAAATTTATTCAACAGATACCCAACCCTACAAACAACAGCTGTTTCAGCTGGTAACACAGAATCCGGAGGAATTTTTGATCCTGTACAGATGGGTTTTGCAGGAAGACAGGTTTTTGCACGATTTAATTTCAAATTTTAAAGAATAGAAAAAGGCTCCCGATAACTTCAGGAGCCTTCTTTATCTATTTATTTATTTTATTTCTTTGATATTTTATACAATTTCCCACTATCTGTTACTGCATAAATATTTCCATCCATCCCATCGAGTACATCCCTGAATCTTTCTTTCTGATCAGCTAAAAGACGTTCTTCACCTACAACCTTATTGTTCTTCATTACAATTCGGTTGATATGTTCTCCGCTTAAGCATCCAATGATCAAATTCCCTTTCCATTCATCGATATTTCCCGTATAGAAAGTAACTCCACTTGGTGAAATCACAGGATCCCAATAGTAAACAGGCTGTTCAGTTCCTTCTTTTTGAGTAATTCCCTGTCCTACTTTTTCTCCAGAATATTCAATACCATAAGTAACATCTCCCCAACCATAATTTTTACCGGGTTGGATAAAATTAATCTCATCACCCCCTCTCGGTCCCATTTCAACATCCCAGAGATTTCCATTTGGGTCAATAGCCATTCCTTGAGGATTTCTTACTCCATAAGCATATATTTCGGGCTTATATCCTGCTTTTCCAATAAATGGATTTCCCGGAGCCGGTTTACCATCTTTTGTGATTTTAAGAATTTTACCTAAGTAATTATCTGTTTTCTGAGCATATATCCTTGTTTCTTTGTCTGATCTTTCACCAGTACTTACAAATAAGTTACCTTCTTTATCAAAGGCCAATCTACTTCCATAGTGCTTATCTCCATCATATGACGGCTCTGCTCGAAAAATAACCTTCACATCTGTTATAGTTTTGAGATCTCCGGAAAGTTTACCCTTTGCAACGGAAGTTAAGTTCCCTTTCCCAAAAGGTTCAGAAAAACTGAAATAGATCGTATTATTATTTTTAAAATCAGGATCAAGCGCTACATCCAACATTCCACCCTGACCTTTTGAATCTACTTTTGGAAATCCTTCAATTTTAGAAATTTGCTTTCCATCAGTAGAAACAACATTCATAAAACCTTTCTTATCTGTAATTAAAAATTTCCCATCGGGTAAATTTATGATGCCCCAAGGTCTGCCCAAATCTTTAGTTAAGACTTCTACTTTATAAGGTGTTGTGGTTTTTACAGCCTTAATTCTCGTTTGTCCTGCAAATGCAGGTTTATAATTAGAATTCGGCTTTTCTGTTTCAACGCCGCCGTCCTTTGAGACCTGCTGGGCATTTGCATTATTCTTTTTACATGCCGATAAAAGTAAGAAAAGACTGAAAGCGGGTACATAAAACTTATTGAATTTCATAGTATTGGGATTAGTGATTTAAAAAATGAATGGAAAAATAATGCCACAAAAATTTGCGTGTTCAAAATTTTATTCTACATTTGTAGAACAAACTATCAAAAAGTAGAACATGAAAGAAATAAAGTTAACAGATTCCGAAAAGGGGATTATGGAAATTCTTTGGGATAAACAAAAGGTTTTCATGAAAGATATTCTAGACCTTTACCCTGAACCAAAGCCGGCTTCCACAACAGTCGCAACCTTATTAAAAAGGATGCAGAATAAAGATCTTGTAGGCTATACATTATATGGAAATTCTCGTGAATACTATCCAAAAGTAGGTAAAGGAGAATATTTCAAGGAAGAAATGACTTCTATGATTGACCGTTTTTTCGACAGTTCGGTAACACAATTTGCATCATTTTTTACGTCTAATGCAAAATTATCTCAAAAACAGTTGATAGAACTCCGCGAAATAATTGATCAACAAATAAAAGATTAAAGATGTTTTACATTTTTCTCAAAATAATTTTATGCTCTTCGCTACTTATTACGGTGTATTATTTTTTATTGGAAAAAGAAAAAATGTATCGTTTCAACAGATTTTTCTTACTTTTTTCATTACTGTTTTCATACTCGGTTCCTTTCATTTCAATTACAGTGGAAAATCCAATTTCAAAACAGGAATCACAACTCATTTTTGAAGAGGCAACCCAGCAAATACAATCACTCCATGCAAAACAGGAAAGCTTTGACTGGGTGAACGCATTATGGATCATATATGGGATCATTGCTATTGCCCTCCTTGTAAAAGCCATCATTTCAATCCTGAAGATTAAAAATATTAAAGGAAAAAAAACAACTCACTTCAACTACAAAATAATATTAACAGAAAATAATCTGTCTCCTTTTACTTTTTCAAACACCATTTATCTTGGAAAAAACTACCTAGTCAATGGTAAAATAGATCCACGAATATTTTTACACGAAAAAAGCCATTTGGATCAAAAGCATAGCTGGGATCTATTTTTAATCGAAATTATTAAAATCTTAACATGGTTTAATCCTGCTATTTATTTTTATAAAAAAGCAATCATTACCAATCATGAATTTCTCGCTGATGAGACTGTTCTGGAAAATAATTTCAATGTTAGGGATTATCAGAATTTAATCCTTAATGAAATAATTGATTCTCAAAAGCTTGAATTTACTCATCCATTTAATTTTAACAATACCAAAAAACGATTTATTATGATGAACACTAAACAATCAAAATTTACCTGGCTGAAAAAAACAGCGGCGCTTCCCATATTAATAATAGCCTTTGGTCTTTTTGTGGAGAAAACATACGCCAGCAATTCTGTTTCAAATATAGATGACTCAAAAGAGCATGGAAAAATATCGTTGATAAATGCTTCACAAAAAACAGCTGACGAACAAGAAAGCACAACGAACAAAATAATTGCTTCGGATACCATTCGTCCAACAAAAAAAGGAGCAGCCAAGAAAGGGAAAATCAATCGAAATTCTGAAATGGCTCCACCACCACCTCCTCCAGTAGAGAAAACAAAAGGAAAGAAAGCGAATATGGCTGGAAACCCTGATGTTCCGCCGCCACCACCCCCAGCAAACAACTCTTTTGTTCAGGCAAAATTTCCGCAAGGAATTAATGAGCTAAGAAACAAAATTTCCAAAAACTTCAATGGAAGTCTTCTTAATGGAAATGAAGGGCATATACGATCCGACGTTTTTATCTCAATTAAAGAAGATGGCACAGTTGACAAGATAACAACAGATGGTAATAACAGGGTTTTTAATGATGAAGTTTACAGAACGGTAAAGTCTGCTACAGAAAACGTAAAATGGGAGCCAGCACTTGCTGATGGCAAACCAGCCGCAACTGTCTTCAGACTTCCAATAACGATGACTTTTGAATATAGTAAAAAATGATAATAATTGTAAGAGTCCGCTTTAGGACTCTTTTTTATTTCATAAATTTGATGTATGAATTTCAATCTTCACTCAGAATACAAACCAACCGGAGATCAGCCTCAAGCTATTGAAAAACTTACCGAAGGAATTGAAATCGGTGAGAAATATCAGACTTTACTAGGGGTTACAGGATCTGGAAAAACTTTTACAATAGCCAATGTTGTAAACAATGTTCAAAAGCCTACCCTGGTTTTAGCGCATAATAAAACTTTGGCAGCCCAGCTCTTCATGGAGTTTAAGGAGTTTTTCCCTGACAATGCTGTCGAGTATTTTGTAAGCTATTATGATTACTATCAGCCTGAAGCTTATATTGCAACCACGGGAACCTATATCGAAAAAGATTTGAGCATTAATGAAGAAGTGGAAAAATTACGTCTTTCTGCTACTGCAAGTTTGCTTTCGGGAAGAAGGGACGTATTAATCGTAGCTTCCGTTTCATGTATCTATGGTATCGGAAACCCATCTGAATTTCACAAATCCCTTATATCGATTGGAATTGGTGAGAAAGTGACAAGAACGGCACTTCTTCACTCTTTAGTAAGTGCACTCTATGCAAGAACTCTAAACGAATTTCAGAGGGGAACATTCAGGGTTAAAGGAGATGTAATCGATGTTTTCCCAGCATATGCAGATGATGGTGTCAGAATTCAGTTCTTTGGTGATGAGATTGAAAAGATCCAGAGTTTCGATCCTGTTACAGGAAATGTAACGTCTAATTTTGAGCAGATTCAAATCTACCCTGCTAACTTATTTGTTACCTCCAAGGAAACTTTAAATGGAGCAATCAGAAGTATTCAGGATGATATGGTAAAACAAGTGGATTTCTTTAGCTCCGTAGACAAGCCTTTGGAAGCAAAAAGACTACAGGAAAGAACAGAGCTAGATCTTGAAATGATAAAAGAATTGGGTTACTGTTCGGGAATCGAAAACTATTCAAGATATCTGGATGGAAGACTCCCTGGTTCTCGACCTTTCTGTCTTATCGATTATTTTCCAAAAGATTTCCTGATGGTCATTGATGAAAGTCACGTAACTGTTCCTCAGGTTCATGCGATGTATGGCGGCGATAGAAGCAGAAAAGAAGCTCTTGTAGAATATGGCTTCAGACTTCCTGCTGCAATGGATAACAGACCATTAAAATTTGACGAATTTGAAACCATGCAGAATCAGGTCATCTATGTTTCGGCAACACCAGCCGATTATGAGTTGGAAAAAACCGGAGGATCCTATATTGAGCAGATCATTCGTCCTACAGGACTTCTGGATCCTGTTATTGAAGTAAGACCATCATTAAATCAAATTGATGACCTGATGGAAGAGATCCATAAAAGATCTGCTGCAGATGAAAGAGTTTTAGTGACCACACTAACAAAAAAAATGGCTGAAGAGCTCACCAAATATTTTACAAAATTCGGAATAAGAACCAGATATATCCATTCAGATGTTGAAACACTGGAACGTATACAGATCATGCAGGATCTAAGGTTGGGAGTTTTCGATGTTTTGATCGGAGTCAACTTATTAAGAGAAGGATTGGATTTACCTGAAGTTTCGCTGGTTGCTATTTTAGATGCCGACAAAGAAGGAATGCTAAGAAGCAGAAGATCAATGATTCAGACGGTTGGACGTGCGGCTAGGAATATTAACGGCAAGGCTATCCTATATGCTGACAAGATGACAAAATCGATGCAAGCTACTATAGATGAAACAGAGTACCGCCGTGCAAAACAGATGCAGCATAATGAAGAAAATGGTTTGGTACCAACTGCTTTAAATAAAAAAATTTCAGAAAATCTAGTTGGAAGAAGTAAGGATTTCCCTGATTCAAAATATACCCAAAAGGAAATTATTCAGAAAGTTGCCGAAGCCAAAGCAAATTACGCTACTGAAGATATTGAGAAGATGATCGAGCAAAAGCAAAAAGAAATGGAAGCGGCAGCAAAAAACCTTGATTTTATAAAAGCGGCAAAGCTTCGTGATGAAATTGCAGGTCTGAAAAACTAAACAGAACAACAGTGGAAACAATCATCATTATTTGCGGGATTTACTCTTTAATACTTGGTGTGTTTCACTTATTCTTTTGGAAGTTTTTTAATTGGAAAAAAGACCTGGAAAAGCTTTCTCAAGTCAATAGAGTAGTTATGCAAATCTTAAACATCCAGATAATTTTTGTCTTCTTCACCACTGGTTTAATATGTCTCTTTTTTAATCATGAAATAACAGGTACAAATTTCGGTAAATACTTTCTATTAGCTAATTCTGGATTTTGGGCATTGAGAATAGTTAACCAGTTCATTTTTTTAAGAATTAATGATTACAGAATTCATTTATTAACATTTGCGTTTTTTATCGGATCTATACTTTTTCTTGTTCCTGTAATATATTCATTTAATAAATAAAAAAATTGGAAATACAAAAAAGTGACACCGACTCTTTTATTTAATTCCATTTTATTTACACATTAAATACTTTAAGGAACTATACATGTATTACACTACTAATAAATAAAAAGAGACAGGCAATAGCTTGTCTCTTTTCATTATCAATGTTCTCTTTTTAGAGATATTATAAATTTACTTTAGAGGAGTAGGAAATCATTCAAATAAATCTCAATGTGTAAATTCTTTAATTACTTCTTTTAAATCAGGATACTGTTCAAGTAATACGCTTCTTTCTGCTAGTTCGAAATCTAAAAAATCAAACCCAGGAGCAACGGTACAGCTAACTAATGAATAACCTTTCCCACTTGAAATTTTTGCAGCAAACCACAAATTGGCTTCAATTCTTACTTGCGGTATCTGTCCGTTTTCTATAGAATTCCCCAAAATTACGGTATGTAGCTTCCCATCTTTTATAAAAACAATTTCCAAAGGCTCTCCTTGATGGAAAAACCATAATTCATCAGATTTAATTCGATGAAAAGAAGATTTGTTTTCATTTTCCAACAAATAATAAATAGCGGTACTTATGTTTCTTACATTCCCATCTTCTAAGGTTAATATCTGCTCACATCTGTACGTTTCCTTATAATAGCCTCCTTCAGGATGTGGCTCCAATTTTAAAATATCAACGAGCTTTTGAGAATCCATCTGTTTATATTAAAATTTATAAGTCTTGGTTTTTATTTTTTCATAATTTACTGTTCCCCCGCGAAGTGGTGTCAACAGATCCATCAAGCCATTCAGCTTTATTTCATAAATGGTTGAAAGCTGCATTCCAAGTTTTCCTTTCGGCATTCCCTGTCGTTGAAACCATTCGAGATAACTAATTGGCAAATCAGCCAGTACAGTTCCTTCATGTTTTCCAAACGGCATTTTAGCAACACATATTTCTTTCAATATTTCTGGGTTTATTCCTTCCACAACTTATACTATTAAATCAACTTTATTATCTAAATCATTGTCCTTATCTGGCAACTCCAGTTCAGGATGTGCCTCATCATCTGAAAATTCGTTTCTATACACCTGAATGAGTAGAAGAGTAAGAGAGATCAGAATAGGCCCGAAAATCAGCCCCATAAAGCCAAACAAATTCATTCCCATAATAATTCCAAATACTGTATTAAGGGGATGAATATCTTCCAGTTTCTTCAAAAGTGTAAAACGCAGCAAATTATCCGTCAGTCCCACGACCACCAAACAGTAGACAGCAAGACCAAGTCCCGGTCCTGTATCACCCACAGCAATCATATAAATACAAACCGGAATATACACAATGGCTGCCCCAACAACCGGGATCATGGAACCAGCAGCTGTTAATGCAAAAAGTAATACAGGACTGGGTGCACCAAAGATAAAGTACCCTATAAGTGCCACAATCCCCTGGCCAATAGCAACAACAGGAATTCCTATGGCATTTGCCATAATCAGCTTTCTCATTTTATCGCCGATCAGAGAGACATTAGCTCTCTTTAAGGGAGCAGATGATGTCAATATTTTTTCAAAAAGTCTTGGTTTTTCTAAAAGAAAGTAAAGAATAAAATACATTGACATGATTACGGTAAGCGTATTAAAGGTTCCACTAAGAGCAACCGAAGAGATTTTTCCTACCGAACCTTTTACCTTATCCATATTTTCCTTACTCAATATATCAAACCCAAACTTTGTATCAATATAAGTATGTATTTTCTCAAGAAATACATTAAACTTGGTCATATAAGCCTGTGCATTCCCTAGTTTATCAATCAATAGATCAGCTATAAAATAGATCGGCAGAATAAGAATGATCAAACTGGCAAGCATTAACACCAGTGATGAAAGCCATGGTTTCCATTTTTTCACCTCCTGCAAATAAAAGTTATACTTGCGACATACAACATAGATCGTAAGTGCCCCCAAAACCGAAGGTATAAAAAGGGCGAGGTTAAAACAAATCAGCCCCGTCAACACTAATATAATAGCAAGCAAGAAAACCTGCTTTATTGCCACCCCGCTTATTTGTTTCTCTTTATTTATCATAATTTACTTTAACAATATTTGTCTTGGTTTCCCCAGAAAAGCACAATATGCAGAATACATTACAACCATAATAAACGGAGCTGTAATAATAACCCCTATGAAGCAAAGTACAATACCTGCAAAAGATATTAACAGTCCAACCACGGTTGTTCCAAGAAAAACACCATAATTTTCTTTTGCAATATTGAAAGATTTTCCCAAAGCCTCTGTTGCTGAAGCATTTTCAAATAATAAAATTGGATAACCCAACAACAACAAGGGATAAACAAAAAAGAACGGGATAAAACAAATGGATAGAGCCACGCTGGATATAACTCCCGAGATCAGACTGTAAATCAATATATTCACAAAATTCTGACGGTATCCGATAAATAAGTCAGCAAATTCAATAGGATTTTTAGTGTTATATTTATTCACAATAAATATTAATCCGACATACAAAGGAGCAAGGAGAATACCCAGCAATCCTGATAAGGTAAGGTACAACGGAAATCCCGGTGCATTCCAATAGCTAAATCCAGAGAAATCATCACCAGCATCTCTCATTTCTTCCATCATAGAGGCAGAATTGAATCCTGTTACCGTTTGAATTATAAATCCACCGATGATATACACTATCATTGCGACAATAGCATAAAGAAAAACTCCTTTATACATTTCGAAGGCATGCGAAATAATTGAGCCCGTATCTCTATTAGGTACGGAGCCTTGCTGATCAAATTCGTCGAATCCAGACATGGTTTAATTTTTTAATGTTTTACCAAATTTAATTTTTTTTGATAAAAAAAGCATTAAACAAAGCCAAAATTTAATTTTTTTCTGAAAAAACGGTCTTATACAATGAATATATTATAGCATTCCAAAAAGGAAAAGTAAAGAGTCCACCCACTAGAAACAATGCGAATCCAACATATTTAAATATAAATGCAACAATAACGCAAACCATTATTTCTACAAAATACATTTTCAAAGCCTTAAAGTTTAAAGTAATGGCTTCAAAAATTCTTTTATCGGTAAAAAACATCAGTGGAGCAACAAATAGAGTAACCATAACCCATACAATTCCAAGAATAATCGTTTGTGCCGATAGCAGGTAAACGAAAAACCAAAATAAAAAGTAACTGATGTACTTAAAGAAATTAGATCCATTATAACCCGCAAACAAATCACCTAAAACTATTTTCTCTTTAAGATCAATTTTTCTGAATATTTGGAAAAGCCCGAGATTTAAAGGATAAAGAAAAACAATAACCCCTAAAAGGCAATAACTGAAATTCTTGTAATTTTCAGTGGCACTTATAACAGCTGCTTTCTCCATATAAGCCTTGGTTCCTAAACGAAAAGCTTCAGCCAATTCTTGATTTTGCTCCCAGATCCCAAATCGTGAGGCGAAAAAAAACATTCCTGTAAAAAATATCGCAAAGTAAATAATGGAAAACATCAATTGAAAAATTAAAGTTTTATTCCAATAGAAAAATGCCTGCTTCAGTATAAAATCAATTCCCGGTTTCTGTGGATATTTGTTCTGCATGTAAAATATTTTGTGCAAAAGTAAACATCAATAAGTACTTTTGTCGAATGTTTTCAGTGAATCATCAAAAATTTATGGAAATGGACGAGCTTTCTCTTCAGAAAACTCCCTTTTTCTTTATCATCGACTTCCTAAGTGAGAAGGTTGAAATCTATCTAGAGAATGAGATTGAAAAATCAGGTTTATTAATTGATTTTCAGTCAATTTCAATATCTAACAACAAGGAAAAATTACACAAAGAAATAATATGGAAGTCATATCCTGAATCATTAGAAAGTTTTAAAAATGGATTTGATGAGGTTCAGAAAAATATTCGTCTTGGAAACTCTTATTTAGTTAATTATACACGAAAAACTAAAATAGAAACAAATTTATCCTTGAAAGAAATATTTCTTCACTCCGATGCGAAATATAAAGTTTTTTATAAAGATTTTTTCGTATTTTTTTCTCCTGAAACTTTTGTAAAGATCATTAATGGTAAAATTTATACTTACCCAATGAAGGGAACTATTGATGCTGCAGTAGAAAATGCAAAAGAAGTTCTGAAAAACGATAAGAAAGAAAAAGCTGAACATTACACGGTAGTCGATTTGCTTAGGAATGATCTCAGTATGGTAGCAGATGATGTGAAAGTTGATCAGTTTCAACATATTGATCTTATCAGAACACAACAAAAGGATCTCTACGCGATGAGCTCAGAAATTACAGGAAATTTAAAGCCTGAATTTTCAGGGAAGGTTGGAAGTATTATGAAAAAATTACTTCCTGCAGGTTCTATTTTAGGAGCACCTAAACCAAAGACCTTGGAGATCATCCAAAAGGCTGAAGGCTATAAAAGGGGCTACTATACAGGAGTTTGCGGCTGGTTTGATGGCGAAAATGTCGACAGTTGTGTAATGATCCGTTTCATTGAGAAAGAAAATGGCACTCTGTATTTTAAGAGTGGTGGAGGGATAACCCATATGAGCAAGTTAGAAGACGAATATCAGGAAATGAAAAATAAAATTTATGTTCCAATTTATTGAAAGTATTAAAGTAGAAGACCAGGAAGTTTTTCTTTTAGATTTCCACCAAAAGCGTGTAAATCAAACATTTGCCCATTTTGGTAAGGAAGGCTCTATTGATCTGTCAAAAATCTTCAAAAACCTTGATCATGACGAAGACGGTCTTTTCAAACTAAGAGTGGCTTATGACCTGGATAAAAAGGTTAGAACACAGATGATACCTTACGCTATTCCGGAAATACAGGATTTTCAGTTGGTGGAAAATAATACTTTTGATTATTCCTTCAAATTTGAAGACCGAAAGGAGTTAGAAAAAATGAAAATGAAATCTAAAGCTGAAGAAATTATTATTGTTAAAAACAATCATATAACCGACACTTCATTTTCCAATCTTTTATTTATGAAAGGTAAAGAATGGTTTACTCCCACAACTTATCTTTTGAATGGTGTTCAAAGACAAAACCTTTTAAAGAAAAAGAAAATAAAAGAAATGGAAATCACCTTACAAAACATTAAACAATTTTCACACTTCCAATTGATTAATGCTTTGAATGATTTCGATGATATGTTTATTTATCCTATCGACAGGATCAATAATTTGCCTGGTAATGAAGAATATCTGGATATTTAGTTTTCTGCCATAAATTCAAAATAACCCTTTAATACATCTGCACTATTTGTACCGTAAGTATTGATTTCCAATATTTTAGGCTGAGTATCCGGTTTGAAGAAATTATCTAATACCCTATCTAAAGTTCTGTCATCCTCTACTTTTGTATATGCGAAACCAAAGTGTTTTGCTAAATATTCAGCGTTCTTATGGTGCTTTGTTGCAATGAACTCATCTAAAGTATTTGGGTTGGCATTTCCAGGTCCAGGAATAATTTTAAAAATATTTCCTTCCCCATTATTAAAAATGATAATCCTTACAAACGGAGGGATATATTGATTCCAAAGACCATTGATATCATAGAAAAAACTTAAATCTCCTGTAATCAACAAGGTAGGATTAGAACTCTTGATCGCAAACCCCATTGCCGTAGAGGTACAGCCGTCAATTCCACTGGTTCCTCTGTTGCAGTACATTCTTCTTTTACCAAAATCAAATAGTTGTGCATATCTGATTGCAGAACTGTTACTGAAATGAATGTTATAATTTTCCGGTACTGTTTGCGAAGCTTTATTAAAGAAATAGAAATCAGAAAACTCAGCCAGATTCAAAAACTTTTCGTGTTTCGCATCTTTCTTATCTCTGAGGACATCCCAAAGGTTGAAATATGGTCTTGGCTCAAGATTGATAAATTTTAATAATTTTGAAAAGAAAATTTCTGGTTTTATTTCAATTTTTTCTGTTAAAGAAAAATAGGTATCCGGTTGCCAGACTTCGTCCAGATGCCAATGTTGCTTTGGGCGGGCTTTTCTTAAAAACTGTTTTACTTTCTTAGAAACTACATTCTGCCCAACGGTAATTAATAAATCTGGAGCATATTTTTTATAGTCTTCTTCAGTGAAGTTAAAAATATAACGATCTATGAAACGGAAAAATTTTTCATGATACACATTGGAGTTCGCCTCACTTAGCACTACAGCTGAGTGATTTTTAACCAACTGTGACAATTGATTTTCCAATTCCGGACTGTAATCTTTTGTTCCAACCAAGATCATAATACGCTGAGAAGTATTCCAATCTGCAACAAGGTTGGAAGGAATCTCGTATTCTTTCTTTTTAATGGTTTTTTCAACTGTAGGAAAAGTTGGCAGTTCTGAAACCAATTCATACAGGGGCTCTTCCAGGGGAATATTAATATGTACCGGACCTTGTTTTTCAAAACAAAGTTCAATCGCTTTTTTAATCGTCTCAAAATTGATATCCTCAGCATTTTCCTCTTTATCTTCTAAAAGCTGAAAATCTCCATAAGAATGTTGATGAAAAACATTATTCTGTCGTATGGTCTGTCCGTCAAAAATATCAACGAAATCTATTGGCCTGTCGGCAGTTAACACTAAAAGAGGGACATTTTGATAAAATGCTTCTGTTACAGCAGGATAATAGTTAACCGTTGCAGAACCACTGGTACAAGTAATTGCAACAGGTTTCTTTTCACTTTTAGCCATTCCCAGAGCAACGAAAGCGGCACTTCTTTCATCTACAATACTAAAACAGTTAAAATGATCTATTTCTGAAAAATGAATCGCAATGGGAGCATTTCTCGATCCTGGAGAAATGACAACATCTGAAATTCCGTACTGCTGGAGAAGGTTTGCTAGTATCTGAATACTTCTCTTAGAAGAATATTTTTTCATATGACAAATGTAGTTCATAAATACTAAATTGTAAAATCATTTAATCTAAAAAAGACGTAATTTAGCACCCACGTTAAATTTCTAAAAATGGACAAAATACCTAGTGTAGACCTGCGTGATTTCCTTTCGGACAACCCGGAACGCAAACAGAAATTTGTAAATGAAATCGGAAAAGCTTACGAAGAAATTGGTTTTGTTGCCTTAAAGGGCCACTTTCTTGATGATCAATTAGTAGGTGATCTTTATGGTGAGGTGAAAAACTTTTTTGAACTTCCTACGGAAACGAAACAGAAGTATGAAATTCCCGGAATTGGAGGACAAAGAGGTTATGTAGGATTCGGTAAAGAAACTGCAAAAGGCTTTAAAAAAGGAGACTTAAAAGAATTTTGGCATTTCGGACAGTATGTTTCGGATGACTCAAAATACAAGACAGAGTATCCTGACAATGTTATTGTTGACGAACTTCCCAAATTCAACACAGTAGGTAAAGAAACTTACCAGATGTTGGAAAAAACAGGCAAATATGTATTAAGAGCCTTAGCATTGTACTTGGGTCTGGATGAGTTTTATTTTGATGATAAAATAGCTGAAGGAAACTCTATTTTAAGACCAATTCATTACCCTCCAATTACTCAGGAACCGGATGACGCGGTAAGAGCTGCTGCTCATGGAGACATTAATTTGATTACACTTCTAATGGGATCCCAAGGAAAAGGACTTCAGGTGCAGAATCATAAAGGAGAATGGATTGATGCTATTGCTGAACCTGATGAGTTGATGATCAACGTTGGTGATATGCTTTCAAGACATACGAACAACAAATTGAAATCTACCATTCACAGAGTGGTAAATCCACCAAGAGAATTATGGGGTACTTCAAGATATTCAATTCCTTTCTTTATGCATCCTGTAAGCGAAATGTCTCTTAACTGTCTTGAAAATTGTATTGATGAAAATAATCCAAAATTATATGAAGATACGACTGCAGGAGAATTTTTGCATGAAAGGCTTATTGAGTTAGGATTGATTAAAAAATAATTTCAAAAATTTTGTTTTTCATTTCATATTTTAATTATATATTTACTTCTGTATCAAATTTTTAATTAAAACAGTATGAAAAACTTAAAAAAACTAACTAACGGTCAATTAAAGACTATTTCAGGAGCAGGAATCATCAAACCAGTAGAAGACTTTTGTATGTACTACTGCAATGGTGTTGTCATTTGTGCAACATGCAGTAATGACTTCAAATGTCCGGATGATTCTATGTAGAAAATATTAATGCTCTACAACATTATAAGAAACCGTTCCATTTTTGGGGCGGTTTCTGTTTTTTAATTAATCTTAAAACAATATGGTTCTGTAAAAGAGATTAATACTTCACTTTGATTAAATAATTCAAAACAGGTTGACTTAATATTATTTTGACTACCTTTAGTTTGTTATCAAATTTTAATTAAAACTATATGAAAAACTTAAAAAAACTATCAAAAACAGAATTAAAAACGATGTCTGGAGGAATAAGTTATCCTTTTCCCGGAGACTGTGTTTATGTGTGTAGTGATGGAATTACCTATCGTGCATTGTGTCGGTTAGAATTTATTTGTCCCGATGGTGAGCAACCCATTATTTATTAAAACAATCTGTTCTTTATAACAAAACCATTTTCAAAAGAATGGTTTTATTTTTCTCTATAAGTATTTGCTAAGACATTTATTTGCGAATTAAATAAACTCCTATCTATAAAACAGAAATCAATCAAACAATCTTAACTGCTGCTCTTTTGTCCCAGTAAAATTTTTTGTTGTGAGTTTTGGAAATTCTCTTCCTTCGAAAAACTTTTTTCTACCAATTTTAAAGGTATTATGAATCATTTCTGCAATATTCCCTTCTCCTTTATAACGATCAAAATATCTTTTTTCACCAAGCTTTCCACCACGCATCGAGCGAATAAGGTTCAACACTTTTTGTGCTCTGTCTGGAAAATGAGTTTCTATCCATTTTACAAATATGGGCTCTACAGCATCATTCAGTCTTACCAATGTATAACCAAAGCTCAAAGCACCAGCATCTGAAATTGCCTTCAAAATACCCAAAGACTCATCACTTGTCAGCCCAGGAATTACGGGTGCAACCATAATGTGGACAGGAATTTTATTTTCGGACAAAATTTCCACTGCTTTCAGTTTATTTGTGGCAGAGCTGGTTCTGGGTTCCATTTTTCTTCGAAGCTCTTCATTCATCGTAGGAATGCTCAGGGAAACAGATACAAGGTTCTGTTCTGCCATAGGTTTTAATAGATCTAAATCTCTTAAAACCAAAGCATTCTTTGTTAATATATTAACAGGATGTCTATACTCAAGACACACTTGCAGTAGCTTGCGTGTGATTTCAAACTGCCTTTCAGCAGGTTGATAACAATCTGTATTTCCAGAAAGTAAAATAGGTTCCGGTTTATATCCTCTTTTCTGAAAAAATTTCTCTAATAATTCAGGTGCATTTTTTTTCACCATGATCTTTCTTTCAAAATCAATCCCTGCACTATAGCCCCAATATTCATGTGTTGGCCGTGCAAAACAATAAGAACACCCATGCTCACACCCCTGATAAGGGTTCATAGAATACTCCATTGGAAGGTCATCACTTTTCACCTGATTCACAATGGTTTTTGGAAAAACTTCTGTGAAGGATGTTTTTACAGTTTCGAAATCTTCATCCTCAGGTTCAAAGGTATACCTGTCGAAACGATTATTTACGTTTCGTTGTGCACCCTGCCCTTTTATGATATTTTCGTTCTGCATTCTGATGTAAAATTATAGGGGTTTGATCAAAAAATAATTAGTTTTAACACTAAAGTTTTCCACAAAAAAATCCAACACTGTTGAAAGTGTTGGATTTAAAACATAATCTGATATATTGTTTTACTACTTCAGTGCATAAAATTCGACACCATGATACTCTTCATCAAGATCTTTTCCATCAAAGTGTCTGTGATAATCTGAATAATAATCACTATATTTTTTATCTTTTTTACTTAAAATCTTTTTTATTCCTAAGAAACTTAATACTGCCAAAAGACCAACTCCTCCTGCCAATAAAACTCCAATTTCCTTTTTCATATTGTACTCGATTTATTACTCTCTGTATTGCAAAAAATGTACCTTTTCTGTTTTCCTTAATTATAAATTTTGTTAACATTAGAAAAATAATTCTTGTGAAGAATATTTCGTTTACTTAGGAATTTCATTAAAATAATGGTTTAATTATTGTACTAAACAGGAAAAAGTATTATTATGGAAAATTCAGAAAACCTCGATAGAATGACCACATTAAGCCAGGTAATGAAGACCTTATCAGAAAGGGGAATACAAAGAGAATTCAGATTAGATGAAACTGGCGAAATGAAGTTCGAAAACTCGGACAAACCCTATAAACCTTCAGATTTAACGATCTTAAAAACATACCGTTTCGAGGGAGAAAGCGATCCTGATGATAATGCAGTTCTGTATGTACTAAAAGACACTGCCGGAAATATTGGAATGATGATCGATTCTTATGGTGCAGATAGTAATTACCCTGGTGAAAAATTTGATGAATTCTTAAGAGATATTCCGGTTCAGGAAAGCGACGAATTCAATTTTTAAACATATATATACAAACCCGAAGCTATTCAGTTCCGGGTTTCTCTTTTTTCTTGAAAATATTTTTCAGAAACCCTTTCTTTTTTTCCTGTTCTCCGGGCTGTCCGGGTTTCTCTTCTGTATTTTTATTGTTAGTTTTGATTGCTTTTATATCAATATCTTTAATTGTATTCTTGACATCTTTAACAGTAGAAACCGTATTTTTCACAGCGTTCTTCGCCTTATCAACATTAATTCCTATTAAAGTCTTCTTAAGACCTTCCTCCACGCCTTTCCAGAATAAATTAAAGAAAGATTTTGTAGGATCTCTTTCGACATTCTCTACAGTAACAGATTCTGGAAACTTACCTGAATCTGATTTTATAACCAAATTAGCAATAGCTGTTATAAAGTTTTTCTTTTCTTTATTGTTCTTATCTAAAATAGCAATTTTCAGATCTTTATGTCTCAGATTAAAGGTTCCATTTAAACCTTTAGGATTTCCTTTGAAGTTAAAAACCATTTCCTGAATAGTTCCTTTCGCTGTTATATGAAGATAAGGCCTTATAAATGGATTGATTCCCTCTGCTGGAAGGTTGATTGCTTTACCCGAAATAGCAAACACGTCATTATGATTGGCAACATCAAAATTCCAATCTACAGCAAAAGGAGCCAGATTCATAAATGAACAGTCTATTTTTATTTTTACCTGAGTAGGCTTTCCTTTAAGCTTTGCGGAATTAAGGTTTTTCACATTCATATTAAAATTACTGAACGTCAACTTTCCAGGACCTGCACTTTCAGGAGTATCTTCTTCATATACTAGAATAGAATTCTTCAAATCCAGATTACTAACATACAGTGGAATTTTTATGGAACGAAGCAATCTTGAATATAGAGGTTTTTCTTTCGGATCATCTTTAGGAATCTTACTTCTGAAAATATTTGCATCAGCGGACTGGATGACTACATTAGATGCATTAATAAATTTATTATTAGAGAACAGATCCCAATTGCCTTCTGCCGTAACCTGTCCTGCTTTCAAATCATACAAATCCTTCTCAACCGGTATCATTTTGATAAATTGAGCCCTTGAAACCAAAGGTTTCATTGCGAAATTATTAACCTGAATTTTATTCTTATTTACTTTAAGAAGACCCACGCTCATATTATAAAACTTTGTTTTGTAGGCGAAGTTCTTCGTTGTAAGTATATAATCTTTTACACTAACAGCAAGTCCTGAGTTATCCGCTTTTGGTTTGAGCTCTATATTATTTATTGTTGCATTGAGGTCATTAAAAGTTAAAGGCTGATCTTCCTTATCATAAATAATATTTGAGTTTTTTATGATGACCTTTCTTATTACCAATGGAAATTGAATTCCTTTCAATTCAGTTTTCTTTTTTTGAGCTACTTCACGCGCTTTAATTGTACCATGTACCCCATCTACAAGAACATCTTTAACATCAAGATTGAGCTTTTTATCAATAAATTCCCATTTATTAATATTAAATGCAATATGGTTGGCTTTAAAATCCATTGATGTTTTTGAGTCCGTGGGTAAAGCTGAAATATTTCTCAATTCTCCGCTTTTAGGATTTAAAGCTAAGCTTTCAACATTAATGTTTTGTTTGCCTGTGTAATGAATATTTTTCCCTGAAAAATTAAAGTCTTTATAATTTATAGGAATCATATTTTCAGCAGATTCCTTATTGAACAGGAGTTTATTAATTTTGAGATTTAAACTTTGAGCAACTAAAAGTTTATTTCCATCAGGTTTAATAATTTGAACAGTACCATTGCTTAATTTAATATCATCCAAATTAACTTCAAAAGCCACCGGTTTATCAGATTTCTTTACAACAGCATTTGTCGTGTACACTAAAAGTGTGGGATTCTGAAGATTTGCATTACTAAGAGAGATTTTATCTTTCTTTAAAATGATATCTTTAAATTCCATTTTCTGGATATCAAATTTGAAGAGTTTATTTTTTTTAGGATAAAACCTTTTAAACTCATCAAAGGTTAACAAAGGAATAAGTTTAAAATTCTCTATCAACATCTCCCCGTTCGTGTTCGTGGTCGTTATTTTACTAATTTTTAAAGCATAAATATTACCTGGTCGAAAGAAAAAATCTCTCCCCTTAATATCATATTTATCAAAAACTACTGGTAATTTATCTTCTACTGACTCCTCCGTCATTTGCAGATTTTCTACAAATAGATTGAATTGTTTTACTCCTAAAAATTTTTGCTTCGTGTACTTGAAAATATTAATATTCCCATTATTGATTCTGATATTCTCAAATAATACAGGATTGTTCTTTTTTCCTGTCTTTTTATCTATCGGTTTCGCTAAAGTAATATTGAGATTGGGACTTGCCAGTAATAGATCTTTAGAACTGATATTCTTTTTAAAAACAGCATTATAAATACCCAAACGACTAATTTGCAGGGTATCTATTGTACCCTGAAGACCAATAACATCTATATTCTTCGGATTTTTGCTATTTACGGTAATTCCTGTTGCGAGAATATTTCCACTTCCCAAGTCTATATCCAACTTTTTATAAGATACTTTATAATCCGTATTGTTTTTAATATACTTAGGAAGCTGGGTCTTCAGCCAAAAATTTAGCCCAAAGTTGGCCAGTAAGAAAATTACTGCCAAGATACCGAGACCAATCAATAACTTCTTAACCCATTTTTTCATGTTTGTGTTTTGAAATAATTATATCTAAATATAATATTAATTTTTTACAGTCAATTCAATCACATATCCTTCATGTCCTCTTACATTTATAAAATTGCCGCCTTGAAAACTTAAATACTGCCCCTTTATTCCTATTAATTTCCCTGTAAACTCAGGTTTCTTATCTAATGTAAAAGAGGTTACTTTTTCAGGTTTGTCAAAAGGATAATCGAATTTCCATAGATCTTCACCTTCACTATAGAATTTCTGAAAATCCTCTGGAAAATATTCTTTTATTTTTTGTTGAAAATCAGCAAGATCTATTTCTCCTTCAAAATCGTCCTGTAACATTTTCTTCCAATTTGTTTTATCTGGTAAATGCTCTTTTAATGCAACTTCTATCATTCCTGCTTCATAACGGTTCTCAGTTCTGGCAATAGGTAAAGCAAAGGTTGCTCCCTGATCGATCCATCTTGTCGGAATCTGAGTGTTTCTGGTCACACCCACTTTTACATCTCCAGTATAGGCTAAATACACGGTGTGAGGCTGAAGCTGAATTGCTTTTTCTATTTCCAAATCACGTTCACCAACACCTAAATGAGCTGTCGAGAGTTCCGGACGGATGATCGTATCACTGGCATAAGGACTTTCAAAAAAACAGTTCTTACAGAATCCCATTCTATAGATAGGCTTGTTTTCACCACAGTTGACACATTGAAATCCGGTATGTTTTATGGTTAGCTCTTTTCCAAACAACTCGTTCATATGAATTAAATCTCCAGAAAGATTAAGATAATATTGAATCGGCTGATCATCATAGCTCGTCATTTTTAAAATTTGCCCTTGAAACTGCATAAATTTATATTACTTTTTTAAGTAAATTTAATGATTATATTTTCAAGTTTTAAATTTTATATTTTTGTGATCATAAAAAAACACGAATGACGTATCTTGTAACTGGAGGGAGTGGATTTATAGGTTCTCATTTAATAGAACAACTGTTGAAAAATGGACATTCTGTCATAAACATAGACAGTTTCGATAATTTTTATAATTATCAGATAAAAATTGAAAATACTTTAGAATCTGTCGGCAAAGAGGTAAACTTTAATTTTTCTAATAAAGAAGAAGACATTGAAAAATTAATTTCCATCACTAAATCAGGCAATTACACACTATATTTTCAAGACATTAGACAAAAAAACGGTCTGGAAGAGATATTTAAAAACAATAAAATTGATTTAGTAATTCATCTTGCAGCACTTGCGGGGGTACGTCCTTCCATTGAAAGGCCTCTGGAATACGAAGAAGTAAATGTAAAAGGAACAATGAATCTATGGGAACTCTGTAAAGAATTCAACATCAAAAAATTCATTTGTGCCTCTTCTTCAAGCGTTTATGGAAACAACGCAAAAACTCCTTTTGCTGAAACAGACAATGTAGACAATCCTATCTCACCTTATGCAGCAACTAAAAAATGTGGAGAAATTCTTGGACATGTTTATCATCATTTGTATGATATTGATATGATACAATTGAGATTCTTCACGGTATACGGACCAAGACAAAGACCTGATTTAGCGATACATAAATTCACAAAATTAATCTCTGAAGGGAAAGAAGTCCCTTGTTATGGAGATGGAAATACTGCCAGAGACTACACTTACGTTGATGACATTATTGATGGAATTCTAAAATCTATCATCTACTTGGAAAGCAATTCTCATATATATGAAATTATTAATTTGGGTGAAAGTGAAGTAATCACCCTCTCTGAAATGCTTTCGACTATTGAAAAGGCACTTGGAAGAACTGCTAACAAAAAAATACTGCCTATGCAACCTGGAGATGTAAAGAAAACCAATGCCGATATTACAAAGGCACAGACTTTAATTGGCTACAAACCAGCCACAGACTTCCAAAATGGCATAAAAAAATTTATGGAATGGTTTTTGAGAAAATGACATCAAGCAAGTTGCAGGTATAGTTACGCAAGGGAATAAAGCCTGTGATGAACAAAAGTTAATAAAAAGAATTGAAAATCAAGTATAAAAAAGTTTATTATATAACCTATTTTTATACTTTTGCAAAAAAAATAGAAAATTATGTACTGGACATTAGAACTAGCCTCATATTTAAGTGACGCACCCTGGCCAATGACAAAAGCAGAACTTATCGATTATGCAATCAGAACTGGTGCACCTATGGAAGTAGTAGAAAATCTTCAGGCTATCGAGGATGAAGGAGAAATTTATGATGCCATCGATGAGATCTGGAGTGACTATCCAACCGATGAGGATTACCTTTGGAACGAGGACGAATATTAAACCTTAAAAAGCTTTAAGCTATTTGTTTAAAGCTTTTTTAGATATATCATAGCACCATGAAGGTGTAATAATTAAAATGCTCAAGGCTAAAGTTTTGAGCCTAAATCAAAATTTTTATGAGTTTTTTAAATAAAGTTCTTAAAGGGTTTTTGGGAGACAAGAAAGCGCAGGACCTAAAAGAAGTAAAAAAAGTTGTAACAAAAATCAAGGCTGTTGAACCTAGCATTCAGCAATTGAGTGATGATGGTTTAAGGGAAAAAACTGCTGAATTTAAAGATAAAATTAAATCAGCAACGAGTACCATTACAGCGCAGGTAGAACAAATAAAGGAGCAGATAAAAAATTCAACTAATGTTGATGAAAAGGAAGCTCTTTTTGCAAAAATTGAATCTCTCAAAAAAGAATCCTACGAAATTGAAGAGAAAGTTTTAGGACAGGTTCTTCCTGAAGCTTTTGCATTGGTAAAGGAAACAGCCAGAAGATGGGCAGAGAATGGAGAGATCCGTGTAACTGCAACAGCTATGGATAGGGAACTTGCTGCAACTAAAGATTTTGTAGAAATTCAGGGAGACACAGCAGTTTGGAAAAGCTCTTGGGATGCAGCCGGAACTCCAGTAGTTTGGGATATGGTGCATTATGATGTTCAGTTTATTGGAGGGGTTATTCTTCACAGTGGTAAAATCACAGAGATGGCAACCGGTGAAGGTAAAACTTTAGTAGGAACATTACCTATTTATTTAAATGCTCTTTCAGAAAGAGGAGTTCACGTAGTTACAGTAAATGACTACCTTGCAAAAAGGGACTCGGCTTGGATGGGACCTCTTTATCAGTTCCACGGAATGTCTATCGATTGTATCGATAATCACCAACCGAATTCAGACGGAAGAAGAAAAGCATACAACTCATCTATCACTTACGGAACAAATAATGAATTTGGTTTCGATTACCTAAGAGATAACATGGTAACTTCACCTTCAGAACTTGTGCAGAGAGAATTAAACTTTGCTATCGTGGATGAGGTTGACTCTGTATTAGTAGATGATGCAAGAACACCACTGATTATTTCCGGACCTGTTCCTCAGGGAGACAGACAGGAATTTGATGTTCTTAAACCATCTATTGACAGAATCGTAGAAGTTCAGAAAAAAACAGTTTCTGTTATTTTTAACGAAGCTAAAAAATTAATAGCTGCAGGAAACACGAAAGAAGGAGGTTTTAAATTACTTCAGGCTTACAGAGGTCTTCCTAAAAACAGACAATTAATCAAATTTTTATCGGAAAGCGGGAACAGAGCATTGCTTCAGAAAGTTGAAGGTCAGTATATGCAGGACAACAACCGTGATATGCCGATCGTAGATAAAGATCTATATTTTGTAATTGAAGAGAAAAACAATCAGGTTGATTTGACAGACAAAGGTGTAGAATACATGTCTCAAGGAAACTCTGATAACAATTTCTTCGTTCTTCCGGATATCGGAACTGAAATTGCAGAACTGGAAGCTAAAAATTTATCTAAAGAAGAGGAATTTGAAGCTAAAGAAAAACTTTTCTCCGATTTCGCTGAAAAATCTGAGCGTGTTCATACCATGAGCCAATTATTAAAAGCCTATACATTATTTGAAAAAGATGATGAATATGTAGTAATTGATGGTGAGGTAAAAATCGTTGACGAACAGACTGGACGTATCATGGAGGGTCGTCGATATTCAGATGGTCTTCACCAGGCTATTGAAGCAAAGGAGAATGTAAAGATTGAGGCTGCAACTCAAACGTTTGCAACGGTAACGCTTCAAAACTATTTCCGTATGTACAATAAACTTGCGGGGATGACGGGTACTGCTGAAACTGAAGCTGGAGAACTTTGGGAAATCTACAAATTAGATGTTGTGGTAATTCCTACCAACCGTCCTATTTTAAGACATGACAGACAAGATTTAGTTTTCAAAACTAATAGAGAAAAATATAATGCCGTAATTGAGGAAATTGAAAAATTAACTGCAGCAAAAAGACCTGTTCTTGTAGGAACAACCTCTGTAGAAATCTCTCAATTGCTTTCAAAGGCACTTCAATTAAGAAAAATTCCACACCAGGTATTGAATGCCAAACTTCACAAGAAGGAAGCTGAAATCGTTGCAGGAGCAGGACAGCCGGGAGTTGTAACTATTGCAACCAATATGGCAGGTCGTGGTACGGATATCAAGCTTACTAAAGAAGTAAAAGAAGCAGGAGGCTTAGCTATTATCGGTACTGAAAGACACGATTCAAGACGTGTTGACAGACAGCTTAGAGGTAGAGCGGGACGTCAGGGAGATCCTGGTAGTTCTCAGTTCTATGTTTCTCTTGAAGATAACCTGATGCGTTTATTCGGTTCCGAAAGAATCGCTAAAATGATGGACAGAATGGGTCATAAAGAAGGTGAAGTCATTCAGCATTCTATGATCAGTAAGTCTATTGAAAGAGCTCAGAAAAAAGTAGAAGAGAATAACTTCGGAATCAGAAAGAGACTTCTTGAGTATGATGACGTAATGAATAAGCAGCGTGATGTAATCTACAAAAGAAGAAAGAACGCTCTATTTGGAGATCACCTGAAGTATGATATTACAAATATGATCTTCGATGTATCTAGTTCTATTGCAGCAGGCGGAAAAGCTAATGGAAACTTTAAGGATTTTGAATTTGAGGTAATCAAATACTTTACAATGGCATCTCCGGTTTCTGAAACTGACTTTGGTAATAAAACAGTTCAGGATCTTACCAATATTCTTTTTAAAGCTGCTCAGGAAGATTATCAAATGAAATTGAATTTATTGAAAGAAAAATCATTCCCTATTATTGAGAATGTATTTCAAAATCAAGGTTCAATGTTCAAAATGATCCAGGTTCCTTTCACTGATGGCCATAAAACATTGACCATTGTTACGGATCTTAAAGAAGCATATGAAAGCCAGTGTGATACTTTAATCAATGATTTTGAAAAGAACATCACATTATCGATTATCGATGATAACTGGAAACTTCACTTGCGTGAAATGGATGATCTGAGAAGATCTTCACAAGGTGCTGTTTATGAGCAAAAAGATCCACTTGTTATTTATAAACAAGAATCTTTCCACCTGTTCAGTGAGATGGTAGATAAAATGAACAAAGAAATTATTTCATTCTTATACAAAGGAGAAATTCCAGCATAAGAAATAATAAAACTATAATAAAAGCCGCATCAAGAATACTTGATGCGGCTTTTTGTTATTCCATAAATATCTTTTACATGATAAATATCAACGCTCTAATTTATTTAGAATAATTAAAAACAATATATTTGCAAAAAATTTGCTTTCATGAAGAATGTACTGATTGGTGTCTCTGTGTTGGGTTCTATGTTCACTTTTGCACAAGAAAAAGACTCGGCTAATGTAAAAAAGATTGATGAAGTTATTATGAACACTTACATCAAAAAGGACAGTGATTATTCCAACAAAATGTCCCTGAAAGCAATTGAAAATCCGCAGGTCTATTCAAGTATTGACAAAGCAATTTTAGAAAACCAGGTTATTTATACCGTTGATGCGGCATTTAGAAACATTCCGGGCTTACAAACGATGTGGACTGCTAATGGAAGAGCAGGTGATGGAGGAGCTTATATTAATTTAAGAGGATTTGTATCTTCAAACTCTTTAAGAAATGGTGTTCTCGGATCAATAACAGGAACAATAGATGCCATTAACCTTGAAAAAGTAGAAGTTCTTAAAGGTCCATCCGGGACTTTATTTGGAAGTTTACTGACAAGTTACGGAGGTGTGATTAACAGGGTTACAAAAAAACCTTTTGACACATTTGGAGGTAATATCAGTCTATCTGGTGGAAATTATGACACCTACAGAGCATCAGTAGATATCAATACTCCACTTACGAAAGATAAAAAGTTATTATTCAGATTGAATTCTGCTTATACGAATGAAGGAACTTTCCAGACTGAAGGTTATAGAAGAAACTTAGCGATTGCTCCAAGTCTGAGCTACAACCCTACAGATCGATTGAACATCAATTTCGAAATGGAATTGTTCAATATGAAAAGTATGAGTGACCAGACTTTCTTCTTCTATTCTGGTAAATACTTACAGAAAGTCAACAATATTAAAGATCTTAATCTGGATTATAAAAATTCATATCTAGGAAAAGACCTCAACAATACAGGAAGGAGTATCAACTTCTTCGGACAGGTTAACTATAAAATCTCCAATACGATCAAGTCCTCTACCAATATCAGTACCTCTTCAAGTTATTCTGATGGATTTATGCCCTATCTGTATTTTATGGGAGATGATCCTACAAAAATG
This sequence comes from Chryseobacterium sp. ISL-6, assembly GCF_018613715.1. GTDB lineage: Bacteria > Bacteroidota > Bacteroidia > Flavobacteriales > Weeksellaceae > Chryseobacterium > Chryseobacterium paludis. Next base: position 140,147 of record NZ_JAGGPT010000006.1, read on the forward strand.
TACCGAAGTGATCAATCAACCAGAGACAGTAGAAAGAAAGCAATTAATTTCCAACAAAACTTTAACGGAGATTTCCGTATCGGTAATTTAAGAAACCGCGTTGTTTTAGGTTTTGATTATTTAAGAATTAATAATGATCAGAATTTCTTTGATGTCAACGGTTTTGATAAAGGACCTGATGGAAGTTCAATACCCGTTCCTTTACATCAGCCTGGTTTTGATTTTACAAACTTTAATGGCACTGCACTACAGGCTCAATACGATGCTATGGCAGGAAACGAAACTCCGTATCTGATAAAAAGTATACAAAACAACTATGCTGTTTACCTTTCTAACGTTTTGAATGTTACGGATAACCTAAGTGTTTTAATGGCCTTAAGAGTGGACCGTTTTTCAAATAAACCAGGCATAGTAGATCCTAAAACTTTAGAGACTGCTAAGGCCTTTAACCAAACCTTTTTCTCTCCAAAACTTGGAATTGTATATGAAGTAATAAAAGATAAAGTTTCCCTTTTTGGAAACTACCAGAACAGCTTCAAAAACCTTGATTATTACACGAATACAGAAGGCCAAATGACAACAGCCGTGCCAGAGCAGGCTAACCAAATGGAAGGAGGAATAAAGACCAGTTTATTCAACGGAAAAATTTCATCTACACTAAGTTACTATAATATCAAAGTAAAAGATGCTTTAAGAAGCACTCCAAATCCAAAATACAACAACGCACAAACACAAGATGGTACCATTGTAAGTAAAGGAGTTGAACTTGAGATCAATGCTTATTTAGTAAAAGGTTTTACAGCAATTGCCGGCTTCACCTATAACGACTCATCATATACAAAGGCTGACAAATCTGTTTTAAACAGAAGACCCAATACTTCCGGATCTCCTTATCTAGTTAATTTATATGCAAGCTACCAATTTTTGGATGGCAATCTTAAAGGTTTAGGATTTGGTGTTGGTGGAAATTATGCAAGCAGCAATAAGATCGTAAATATGCTAGATCCTGACACAGGAACCAACAACGTATTTACGTTACCCTCTTACATCGTATTAAATGCCAATGCCTTTTATGATGCTAAAAAGTTCAGAATAGGAATAAAAGTAGACAACTTCACGAACCAACATTATTGGATCGGGTATACTACAGCTAACCCACAAAGACTGATCAACGCTTTAGGAAGCGTGACTTACAAGTTCTAATTAAATATTAACACACACTTAAGGATTCTATATACAATGAAAAAAGTAATTATTGGAGCAGCTTTATTATCTACAGTGATCGTATTTGCTCAGGAAAAAGACACCATTAAATCGAATGATATTGAAGAAGTTGTCGTTAGCGGGAAATATTATAAAAAATATGTAGAAAAAGAAGGTTCTTCTTCTATGCGTTTAGATGAAGCACTTATTAAAATTCCTCAAAACATTTCTATTATTACAAATAGGGCTTTAGAAGATCAGCAGGTAACCACTTTAAGTGATGGTGTACTTAGAAATGTTGCTGGGGCACAAAGATTAGAGCACTGGGGAGACATGTATACCAGAGTTAACATGAGAGGTTCAAGAGCTGCAGCATTCATGAATGGTGTAAATGTTACTTCAAATTGGGGACCATTAAGTGAAGACATGAGTTTTGTTGATCATATTGAATTTATCAAAGGCCCTTCTGGTTTCTTAATGTCAAATGGTGAACCAAGTGGTATTTATAATATTGTCACAAAAAAGCCTACAGGTCAATCGCTAAACGGAACTGCAAGAGTAACTCTTGGAAGCTTTAATATGTATAGAGGAGAAGCGGATATCGACACTAAGATTACTGACAAAGTCGCTTTTAGATTGAACTTAATGGCTCAAAATAAAAACAGCTTTAGAGACTATGAGTTCAACGACAGATATATTATCAATCCTTCATTAAAAGTTAAACTTTCGGATAAAACCACCTTAACGGCTGAATACATCTATCAGAAAGCTAAAATGAGCGAAGTAGGTTCTGCTTATGTATTCTCATTTGAAGGCTATAAAGCAAAGCCAGTGGGATATACCGTTACTGACCCAAGTATTGATCCTACAAAAGTAGATAACAATACCGTAAATATTAATTTACAACATAAATTCAACGACAACTGGAAGTTAACTTCACAATTAACGTATGTAAATGAATATACAATGGGTAGCGATATCTGGCCAAGTAATTTTGAAGGAGGATATATGATTCGCCGGGTAAATTACTGGGAAGCTGATAACACAATGAAGTTCGGACAGGTATTCTTAAATGGCTCTGTAAAAACAGGTTCTGTTTCACACAAAATTTTAGCTGGCCTTGATTTAGGAAGCAAAAAATATATGGCTGACTGGTCTCAGGGATATAATTTAGATAAGTTTAATGCTAATGGAGATGCCTCTGATACTAATACAGTTGCCGATCATAATTATTGGTACAATACCAATACGGATAATTATGATATCAATGGAACAAACGCATATTCTGGTCCAAATAATACCGCGAATTACAAAGCCTTCAATAAAAGCACTCCTCTTTCGACCAGAGCAGGTGCAGGAAGTACTATAGATCAAAATTATACCGGTTTATATTTACAGGATGAATTAGGATTCTTTAATGATGCTTTAAGACTTACCCTTGCAGCGCGATATACAAACGTAAAAGAAATAAATTACGGAACTAAGTCTGAAGCTAATAGAATTACACCTCGTATTGGATTAAGCTATTCAATCAACGAAACTATGGCAGCTTATGCTTTATATGATCAAACTTTCGTGCCGCAGGCTGGTTTATTTAGAGATGGAACAACGGCGACCCCATTAACTGGTAGTAATATCGAAATAGGACTTAAAAAAGACTGGTTTGCAGGAAAATGGAACACTACATTATCATTATATAACATTAATAAAAATAATGAAATTACAGGAGATCCTGACCAAACAAATAATCCTAATGGAAGATATTCAATTCTTCTTGGAAAGACAAGAGTACAAGGTGTAGAGTTTGACCTTAAAGGTGAAATCGTAAAAGGATTTAATGCAATCTTTAATTACGCCTTTACAGAAAATAAATTTACTGAGACCACAGCAAAAGCAAAAAAAGGAGATAAAGTGCCTGGATATGCAAAACATACAGCAAATGGTTGGTTAAACTATACCTTTACTGATGGCTTATTAGAAGGTTTTGGATTAAGTTTTGGTGGTACTTATCTAGCTGGTAGAAGTAGCTGGGATTGGGGTGCTACAAACTCTTTACAAATGGGAGATTATGTGAAATTTGATACTGGTGCTTCTTGGGAAAACAACAAGTTCAGAGTAGGATTGAATGTATTCAATGTATTTAACCGATACTTATATTCAGGTTCCCCTTATGCGAATTACTACTACTATCAAGCAGACGCTCCTAGAAACTTCAGAATATCAATAGGATACAAATTTTAAATACATAAAAATTAGCTGAGAATTCTCAGCTAATTTTTTACTATGCATAAGAAACATCACCATAAAAAGAAAAGACCACCCACAAAAAAATGGTCAGCCAAGCTACACTTGTGGTTTGGATTGTCTGTTGGTATGATTGTATTTATCGTTTCATTATCAGGAACGTTATATGTTTTTAAGGATGAGATTCAAAATGTTCTTCGGAAAGATGCTATTGAGCTCAAAAAAGAAACTATTACATCACAACCTTTATCTGTTGAACTTCTTCGTGAAAAAATAACCTTAGAACTTAATGAAAAATATCCTCTGAGTTCGGTTGAAATCCCTTTGGATAAAAGTAAATCTTACGGTTTTTTATATTATAAAAAAAACAAAAAGGGCTGGAATTATTTTCAGGAAGTTCTTATCAACAAACAGGTTTATGTCAATCAATATACAGGGGAAATTTTAGCGATCTATGATGAGAAATATGATTTCTTTACGATTTTAAAATACATTCACTGGGGCCTTCTTCTAAAGGCCGACTGGGGAGCTTATGTAGTTGGAATACCTGTCGTTATTTTTATTATTATGTTGATCACAGGAATTATCCTATGGTGGCCACAAAATAAAAAAGCCAGAAAAGGACGTTTTTGGTTCAACTGGAAAAATGTAAAAACATGGAAACGTAAAAACTATGATCTCCATAATGTCCTGGGCTTTTACGCATCATTTATAGCTCTGTTATTAAGTGTTACAGGAATCTATTTCACTTATCCATACGTTAAAAATGTCTTTAATTTCACATTATCTGGTTCATTTGAGTTGCCAAAAGAAAAAGAGCTTAAATCTCCTGATTCTCTATTGGGAAAAAACATTTCGGTTTTTGATCTGGCTGCTCATGAAACAAGGAAATTATACCCCACATCTTCTAGCTTCAGATTTCCATTGAATGGAAAAAACAAAAAAGGAAAAGACTTGAAAAACATTCCTGTTACTGTCTATCAGAAAGACGGAAGGTTTAGTGAAAGGAACATATTGATCTTCGATAAATACTCAGGAAAACTATTGGCAAACAAACCTCATCAGAATTTAAGTACTGCTGAAAAATACTCCAATGCAAATTATGATATCCACACAGGATCTTATTTTGGATTGGTTGGTAAAATTATCTGGTTCATTGCCGGTCTAATTTGCACGTCATTACCGGTTACCGGATTCCTGGTATGGTGGGGAAAAAGAAAAAAACAAGGGAAAAAAATATAATGAAAAAAGCTATTTTATCAGTAGCGTGTCTAGGAACTGTAACAATTTTTGCTCAGGTTAAAGATACATTACAAACTAAGAATGTAGAAGAAGTCGTACTGACTGCCTCAAGAAAGAAAGAAAACATTAAAGAGGTACCCAGTTCGATTACCATCGTTGGCGAAAAACAAGTTCAGTCTCAATTAACGGTCAACTCGGATATTACAAGTATTCTTCAATATACCGTTCCGAGTTTGGGAACAAGTTCGGGACAAACTTCCAACTCAGGGCAAACCCTTAGGGGACGTCAGGTTTTGGTTCTTATCGATGGAATTCCTCAGTCTACACCATTAAGAAATGGAGCAAGAGATTTACGGTCAATTGATCCCTCAGTTATTGAAAGAATTGAGGTCATTAAAGGTGCTTCATCCATTTATGGAAACGGAGCAGATGGTGGTATCATTAACTATATAACCAAAAGAAGCAAATCAGATCAGAAGATTTCAGGTATTTCTCAGCTCGGTATTACAGGTCAGCCGTATGGAGGAACATTAGGATTCAGAGCAAGCCAGCTTTTATCTGGTAAAATCACTGACAAATTCGATTATGTAGCCTCTTTAGCCTACGAAAGAACGGGCTATATGAAAGATGCAGATGGTGTTACTTTAAGCCCAACATACAGCACCGCTAAAATGAACAATTACAATGGCATGTTGAAATTGGGTTATAATCTTAATCAAAATCAAAGAATCGAGGCCTCATACATTGGTTATGCTTCAAAATCTGATCTCAATTTAGGTTTAAAAACAGGGAAATATGGAGTAACACCTACCATTGGTGAAGGCAGAGGTTTAGGCCTGGAAACAACACCACAGGGAACTCCTAGAAACCATAATTATAAATTAAGTTACGACAATAAAAATCTCTTCACCGGAACGGCATTAAATGTAAATTTCTATTATCAGGACTTTAGAACAGTATATGGATACAGTGATACATTCCTGAACGGAGGTCAGTCCAATGTTATTTCACAGAAAAAAGGTGCAAGAATAAATCTGGACACTCAATTATGGAATGCCCCCAATTCTCAGGGAGAAGTCATTTACGGAGTAGATATACTTAATGATAAGACTGTACAAAAGTTAGAAGATGGCCGTTATTGGACACCAGATATGAGTATGACCAATATTGCTCCTTTTGCATTAATTAAAATTGATCTGTTAAAAAAGATAACCATAAAGGGAGGACTTCGTTATGAAAATATAAAAGTAAAAGTTGGAGATTTCAATACCCTTTCATCGATCAAAAGCGATGGAACTTTCACGCAAAGTATTTTCGTAACTGGTGGAGATCTAAAATACAATGCTTTAGTAGGAAATATTGGAATCCGTTATAATATTGAAAACTATCTTAATTTATTTGGCAGCTTTTCTCAGGCCTACTCCATCAATGAGTTGGGAAGAATTTTAAGAACTTCTACACAGGGAACCATACAAAACCTTGAAACAAAACCTATCATTGTCAACAATTACGAATTCGGAGCAACCGGTCAGATCTCAAAATGGATCAATTATGAAATTACTTCATATGTGAGTACTTCAAAACTGGGAGCATCATTTGTTCAGAGCCCGGATAGAGCCCTAACAATTCAAAGATCTCCTGAAGTAGTATATGGCGTAGAAGGATTTTTACATTTTACACCTACAAAATGGATCAATTTCGGAGGTAGCTACAGTTGGATGGAAGGAATTACTTCCATAAAAAATGATGGAGATTATTCGGCAAAAATCAATAACAGCAGAATTTCAGCACCAAAGGTTTTAGCTTATGTTCAGGTAAGACCAACACAATCTCTTTCAATAGGCCTTGATATGTTGCATTCTTTTCAGCAGGATCGATTTGAGCCCAATTCAAAAACAGGATTGTATGCTTATGGAGAAGGAAAAGTTGCGGAATACACCGTATTCAACCTAAGATCCAGCTACGAAGTTAACAATAACTGGAAGGTTTCTTTAGGTGTTGAAAACCTTTTTAACAAGATGTATCAGCCTGCCATTGCATGGTGGTCAGCACGAGACAGTGAATTTATCAACTCACTAGGAATGAGAGGAACGTTCATGATTGAATATAAATTTTAATTAAACTAAATAAAAAGATAAACATATCTTTGTCAGACTTTCTATTACGATATGAAGAAAAAACATCACCATAAAAAGCCGGGATTCTTTAAAAAATGGTCAGCTAAACTGCATTTGTGGTTTGGTTTAGGTATTGGATTCTTAATTTTCATTATTTCTATTACCGGAGCATTATATGTTTTTAAAGATGAAATTGAAAACGTTACGAGAAAAGATGTTATTTACCATAACGAGCAAAATATTGATCAAAAACAAATTCTTCCTATCCGAGTTCTCGAAAGATCCGTCACACAGCAGGTAAAGGAAAAATATCCTGTTCATTGGGTGAATATTCCCATCGATAAAAAAATGTCATATGTTTTCTATTGGTACGAACACGATCCAAAAGCCTGGAATTATTTTGATGAATTTCCCGTTTATAAAGCGGCATATGTAAATCCTTACAATGGAAAAGTTTTGAGGACCTACGATGAAAAAAATGGGTTCTTTCAAATTGTAAAAATGATCCATTGGAGCTTTTTATTGAAGCAAGACTGGGGAACTTATGTGGTTGGAATTCCTGTTATTATATTCGTTATCATGTTGATCACCGGAATTGTGCTGTGGTGGCCTAAAAATAAAGCGGCAAGAAAACAGCGTTTTTCTTTCAAATGGAAAAATATTAAAAGCTGGAAAAGAAAGAACTATGACCTTCACAACGTGCTAGGTTTCTATGCCTCCATCTTTGCTCTGGTATTCTCTATTACAGGATTGTTTTATGCATTTTTTGTTGTTCAGGCAGCAATGTATGTGATCTTCTCAGGTGGAAATACTGTTTATCCGGATTTCTCTAATATCAAGACCAAGGCTCCTATAGAATTAAGAACAGAAGGCACTTTAGATAAAATCAGCAATACGGTTAAACAAAAGTATCCTGATTCCTTTGGTTTTGCAATCGATCTTGGACATGAACATATGGACGACCATGAGCATCCTAATTTTGAAGTTTATGTAAAACACCTTTCGTATTCTTACCATAAAAGCAGCAGTTTGATTTTTGATGAAAATTCTGGTGAACTCCTTCACACTCACGATCCTAAAGACAAAAATTTTGGAGAAAAGACAGTGGGCGCGAATTATGATATTCACGTTGGATCTATTTTAGGACTTCCTACGAAGATCATTGCCTTTATTGTAAGCCTCATATGTGCCTCATTACCAGTGACTGGATTCTTAGTTTGGTGGGGAAGAAGAAAAAAGAAAACACCAAAAACAGCTTAAAAACTTTTTTTAATAAATTCTTTGTTAATAATCCATTAATACAATCTTTTTTATAATTTTAACCCTTTAGAATTATAAAAATAGAAATGTCATTAATAGATTTATCAAAACATGTTGCCCTAGGAATTGACATAGGGGGAACCACTACAAAATTTGGAGTGGTCAACCACCGAGGTGAGGTTCTTGAAAAAGGAAACCTTAGAACGGACGAGTATGAGAAAGTTGAAGATTTTATCGATGCTTTATATGAGAAAGTTCACCCCTTAGTTGAAAAGTACGGCAATGAAAAGAACTTCGATGGAATTGGCGTTGGCGCTCCCAATGGGAATTATTATACAGGAACCATAGAGCAGGCACCCAACTTACCATGGAAAGGAGTAATTCCTTTTGGTGAATTGATGAAAAACAAATTCAATATGCCGTGTACTGTTACCAATGATGCTAATGCAGCAGCATTTGGTGAAATGCTTTTCGGAGCAGCACGCGGAATGAAGGATTTCATCATGATCACTTTAGGAACAGGAGTAGGAAGCGGAATTGTTGCGAGTGGAAAATTAATCTACGGACATGATGGTTTTGCTGGAGAACTGGGACACACTATTGTAAAACCAGGAGGAAGAAAACATTGGAGTACGGGTTCTGAAGGATGTTTAGAAGCGTATGCTTCTGCAACCGGAATTGCCATTACTGCTAAGAAAATGAGGGCAGAATTCCCTGAATCTATGCTTAGCCAGTACCCAGAGGAAGCTATTAATTCGAAAACAGTTCATGAATGTGCTTTAAAAGGAGATCCAATCGCGATTGAAGTCTTCAGATATACAGGGCAGAAATTAGGGGAAGCATTAGCTAACTTTGTGATGTTCTCTTCTCCGGAAGCTATTCTTTTATTTGGTGGCGTTATCAAGGCAGGAGATTTTATCTTAAAGCCTACAAAACTTCATATGGAAAGAAACCTTCTTCCGATCTTTAGAAATAAAGTAAAACTTGTTTTCAGTGAACTTGATGAAGCAGATGCTGCTATTTTAGGAGCAAGTGCTTTGGTTTGGGAAAAATAACTGAATTCTATTTAAATATATTAAAGCATCCAAAAGGATGCTTTTTTTGCCCACGGATTTACACGGAATTACACGGATGTTTTAGTGCTCGCAGATTTTGGTGATGCTGCAGATGTTTGTGTTTATTATTTGTGTTCATTCGTGAAAAACATTTGTGCTATTTGTTTTTAAACTCAAAAAGTATGTTTCGAGAGAGTCTCAGCCTACAGATATAATAACTACTGAAGGTCAAACGTCATTAATTCTATTCGTAAAACATTCTATTTTTTCGTCGATAAAAGGAGAAAAATTCAGGTATAAAATGAAAAAGTTTTTCCTATTTTTGATTAGTTTTTCACTCATTTCCTTCAACGGATAAGAGAAGAAAAACAACGAACAAAATAATTAATCTAAAATGGATAAAAATAATTTAGAACAGATCACTTTTGGAGGCGGATGCTTCTGGTGTGTGGAAAGCTGTTTCAATATGCTGAAGGGTGTTGAATCTGCTGTTTCAGGATATTCAGGAGGACACAAAGACAATCCAACTTATGAAGAAGTATGTACCGGAGAAACGGGTCATGCAGAAGTCGTACAGATCACTTATGATCCAAGCATAATTTCCTATGAGCAATTAATGGATGTTTTCTTCTTCCTTCATGATCCAACTCAGTTAAACAGGCAGGGAAATGATATCGGAACACAATACCGGTCAGTTATTTACTATAAGGATGATGCTGAAAAAGCAAAGGCGGAAGAAGCGATCAAGGCATCTCAGGAATCAGGAAGATGGTCTGGAGAATATGTAACAGAATTAACGAAATTCGACACATTTTGGCCGGCAGAACAATATCATCAGGGATATTACAATGAAAACCCTACACAACCTTATTGCAGTGCTGTGGTGGGCCCTAAAATTCAGAAATTCAAAAAACATTTTGGAGAATTGAAGATGTTGACTGTCGATTCAGAATAAAAAATAAAGCGAAGATCTCTCTTCGCTTTTTTGCTTAAAAATAATCTGATATGAAGAAACTTAATATCCTTGATTTTGTGTGAAGTCTGCCGAAGCATCAAGCGTTGCCTGAGGAATCGGGAAAATTCTTCTGTAAGGTTGTGAAGCGGGTTTTGCAGTTCCCGGCAAATCAAACTTACCGAATCTGATCATTGCCTTTCTTCTGTACATTTCCCAATACAATTCAAATCCAGATTCTCTTAATAATGTATCCGCATCCAAAGAAGCAATCTTAACACCAGGTGTATTTCCTTTTAAAGCGTCATTCGTTCTGCTTGTTCTCAGTATATTAACATCAGCCAAAGCTGCACTAACATTTGATTTTCTGAAATATGCCTCCGCTCTCATCATATAGATCGTACCTAATCTGTACAACGGCACATCCATTCCACTTGTTCCGTTGTTTCCGTAACCAGGATCAAATTCAAACTTGAAAACCCTTACTCCCCTGTTGATCTGAGCCTGAGTAAATACAGATTCTGAAGGGCTGTCAAAGTTCAATTCCGGAGTGAAATCTGCTGCTAACGTTGTGTTTTTTTCAGTAAATAATTTAAATACTTTAATTCTTCCATCAGCAGTCATATCGAAATTTCCATTCGCAAGAATTTTCGGACCATATTGTTGGCCAACCTGCAACCCCCTGTTGAAATGGAACCAAGGTTTTCCTGTTCCTTCCACTTTACTTGTTGATGGTACGCTTACGTCTGTTCCGTCGTTTCTGAACCATGTTCCGTCTTCATACTGATAGGTTCTCTGGAAACGAGGGTCATCATGATTTCCATTCCATGAATAATAAAATTCCGGAGTGACACAATTTGCGTTTGTTCCTCTATTATCAGGTGAAGGTTTCTGAATTCTCTCCATTGACATGTAAGCTAAGTCATTGTCTGAACCTTTATCTGAATTCGCAATTTTCTTCTGAACGATCGTAAAGATCATTTCCTTACTCGTATTATTATTGATATCAAAATTGTGGAAATAATTAGACTCTAAACTGAAGTTCGGATTATTGATTAACAAATTAGAATATTCAATCACTTTATCCATATCATTTCCGCCGCCATTTACAGCTGGTTCCAAAAAGGTAAAATTACTTGTCGTTCTATTCTTCAAAACAGCTCTGTTGAGATACATATCTGCCAAAAGTGCATAAGCTGCCTGTTTTGTAAATCTTCCTGCATGTGTATTTTGAGTATTAATATCCGCTAAATTGGGAATAAGGCCCTCCACTTCAGTAATTAAAGCATCAATGGTCGTTTCTGCCTTTCTGATCTGAATTGGAGCATTGATATTATCCGGATCCCTGTATGGTGCCTGCCCAAACAAATCAATCGTTGTATAGGTGTAATACGCCAATAAACCTTTTGCTTCTGCTAAAAATAATGCTTTATTCGCTCCGGTACTTTTGCTGGCACTTGATATGGCCGTTAAAGACTTTGTAATTCCGAAATTCAATTGATTCCAGGTTGTTTTTACAACATCACTATTGGCATCCCAGGTGAATTCGTGCATCGCTCTCCATTTTCCACCATCGCCCCAGTCACTTCCTCTTGTTGGCAACAGTGCTTCGTCAGTAGAATATTCCTGCAAAGCAAAAACACTTCCATGGTCTACAAAAGTTCCTTCCCCAAGCTGGCTATAAGCAGCAGCCAAAGCAGCTTCAGAATCTGCAACTTCAGATCCCAAAACCTCATCAATCACTTGTTCATCCAGATTTGTACATCCAACTAAAGCCAGTACACCAATGGATAAAACAATTTTATTAATATTTAAAAATTTAGATTTCATGATTTCTTTTAACTTAAATTAAAATTTAACAGTTGCTCCCAAAATGAACGTTTTCGCAGACGGATACGTTGTATAGTCAATTCCCAAAGACTGGTTTCCTCCCACCTGTTTGTTTGTATCAACAAGTGGATCATAACCCGTATAGCTGGTAATTGTAAATAAATTCTGCGCGCTTATATAAAGATTGATACTTCTCAGGAATTTTAATTGATTTATATCAAAAGTATATCCTAATCTTACATTGTTCAGACGAAGAAAGTCTGACTTCTCAAGATATAAAGAAGATAATTGCGGCTGGTTCGTGAAGTTAGCTCCCGAATCGTAGAAGTTTTTCAGAACGTTTCTGTCTGAAGCTAAGTTGTTGATATTTAAATCCAACGCCGTATTATTTACCAGATAACCTCCTGTTTGTCCGATGAAAGAGAAAGAAAAATCAAACTTCTTATATTTCATGTAAGAATTGATCCCGAAAGTGAAATTCGGAATAGCTCCTTCGAAAATCTTTCTGTCATTCTGATCGATTCTTCCATCTGCATTAATATCTTCATAGATATATTTTCCGTTGGCATCAACCCCTAAATAATTGTACATATAAAAAGATCCTGCTTCATATCCATTTTTATAGATATTGGCAGTAACTCCAGAAAGTCCTGGACCAGAAACCTCTCCCGAATAAATTGCGGAAACAGGAAGATCTTTTACAACATTATTTACTGTTGCTCCATTGACATCAAAATTCCATGTGAAATTTTCATTTTTAATAATTTCTGAACCTAAAGAGAATTCAAAACCTTTATTCACGATCTGTGCATCAACATTTTTCCATACTGTACTTGTTGGACTTAATGGTCTTGAAGGAATATTTAAGATAGGATCTTTTGTTGTTTTGTTGTAATATTCCAATGATCCATATAATTTATTTTTCAATAAACTGAAATCTGCACCAATATTGGTTTGCTCTACGACCTCCCATTTCAGATCAGGATTTACAGTTCTGTTTATCGAAACGCCGTTGATCAAATCTAAATTTGGATATAAATAATACCCTGCAGCCTGTGTCAACGAAGAGCTCGCCTGTGTAATTTTGTTCGGAACTTCTTGGTTACCGGTTTGTCCCCAACTTCCTCTTAATTTTAATTCGTTAATGAATTGAGAATCTTTTAAGAAATTTTCATTAGACATCGTCCAACCCACAGCTACGGAAGGGAAATATCCGTATTTGTTGTTCTTTCCGAAACGTGTAGAACCATCGGCTCTTAATGAAGCAGTCAGTAAATATTTTTTATCAAAATTGTAATTTACTCTGCCGAAATACGACTGTAATTCATTCTCCTGAGCATAGCCCGCTCCCGGAACGAATGCTGTTCCCGAATATCCCGGATTAATTTCCGGAGCAATTCCAGCTCCCTGAGCTGCAATATCTTTTACTCCAAAATAAGTGCCTGTAGATTTGAATTTTTGATAAGAAAAACCACCTAACACACTAAAATTATTCTTGTTTAAACTAAAATCATATGTTAAATAATGTTCCAAAAGCACATTATAAGAGTCAAGATTGGCCTGAACATACATTCCTTTTGGTGTTCTGTCGGTAACGTTCGGATACATGGTTGTATTTCTTTCCGACATTGTCTTATCAATCCCTAAATTGAATTTATAATTTAATCCCGGTAAAATTCTCAATGTAGCTTCCGTATTCCCCAACACTCTGAATGTATTGGTTTTATCATTATAAACACTCAATAAATACAAAGGATTATAGTGGGCGTTCATATTGAAGTTGGTGTAATTTCCGTTTTCATCATACACAGAACGTGTGGGATTTGCCATCAAAGCATGGATAATCACCTGACCATCAGATCCTGCATTTCCACCGTTCGGAATTCCCGTTTCCCTGATGTCACTCGCCGTAAGATTTACTTTAACCTTTAATCTTTTATTATCAAAAAAAGATTCTTCTGCATTCAAACGGGCTGTCGTTCTTTTGAAACTACTATTCAGCACAATACCATCTTGATCCATGTGAGAAATGGATGCAAAATAGTTCCCTGTTTCCGTGGCTTTTGAGAATGAAACCGAGTGATTTGACGAAACTGCATTTCTGTAAATTTCATCCTGCCAGTCTGTATTTCCACCATGGTCATACAATTTATTGATTCCCGCGCCTCTATATTGATCCGCTGTTAACAGGTCCAATTTCTTTATAACAGAAGAAAAACCTAAATACGTATCATACGTAAACATGGGCTCACCCTTTTTTCCTCTTTTTGTGGTTACCAAAACAACACCATTTGAACCTCTCGCCCCGTAAATAGCCGCAGCAGAAGCATCTTTCAAAACAGTAATTGATTCAATATCACTGGTATTTAAAAAGTTCAACGGATTTTTTGCCCCAGCATTTCCTAAACCAACGTTCGGACTTGCTGCGCTTACCGCATCATTACTTAAAGGAACACCATCTACAACGAATAAAGGTGTACTTCCACTTCTGATGGATCCAATACCCCTGATAGAAACATTAACACCAGCTCCAGGTTCCCCACTCGATTGAACAATACGAACACCGGCAATTTTCCCCTGCATCAAGTTATCAACAGAAATATTCATTCCTTCTTTGAAATTTTCAGCTTTCAACTGGCTTACAGCACCCGTTAAATCTGATTTTTTCTGAGAACCATAACCTACTAAAGTAACTTCTTCAATAGAAGTAGCTCCCTTCTTAGATTTTAAATTAACCGAAATAGTAGTGCTTGAAATTTTGGTTTTTTGAACTTCATATCCATCATAAGAAATGGATAAGGTCTGCCCAATGGAGGCCGAAATAGTAAAATTTCCCGAAGCATCAGATGTAGCAGTAGCTCCTGTTTCTATAACAGTAATTTTTGCACCTTCTATTGCTGACCCCTCCTGATCCAGAACGATTCCGGATATTGTCTCATTCACCTGCGAGTAAACAGGGCTAATTCTAGTAAATCCTTCTGCATGAGCCTGATTGGCAACCAGAAAGATTAATGCTATTGGAATTAGCTTTTTAAATTTAAAAAAATTAATTTTGTGGTACATATCATTAAGTAATTGTAATAAACATTGCTTATTAAAAAGCCGCTGTTGTTCCCGCAACAGTGGTTTTTTATCTACTCTTTACACAGCTTATTTTCGGCATACAAAGTAAATTGATTTCCTCAGAAACTATTTTAACATAATATTATCTTAAGATCAACAAAATATAAATATCTCAAAATGAGAAAATAATATTCATCTAGTTATCAGCAAATTACAAACACTGAATTTTGACTTATTTACACAATCTTAAAACATTATTAATATAATATGTAACCCACAACAAATAACGACTCGTTAATTTCGCCATAACAAAATTGATTCAAAAATGATAAAGATTTCTACTGTACTTCTTTGCTTATCTCCACTGCATTTAATATGGTCACAAACTAAGGATTTAAATCACCTAAAGATTAATGAAATCCAGGTTATCGGTTCACATAACAGCTATAAAAAAGCAATTCTTCCTGAGGTTTATTCCTACCTGGCTAAGAAAGATTCTTTACATGCCTTACCCAGAATTCAATATGAACATATCGCAATACCGAAGCAATTGGATTTAGGATTACGTAATCTTGAAATCGATGTGTACGCTGACAGCAAGGGCGGAAAGTATGCTCATCCTAAAATTTTAGATCTGGTAAAGACAGTGCAACCTTTCGATCAGGAAGGAAAAATGAAAAAGCCGGGATATAAAATGATCCATATCACAGATATCGATTATCAGACCTGGTATTATACATTAGCGGATTGTTTGAAAGACCTGAAAAAATGGTCTGATGCACATCCAGATCACGACCCTATATTCATCACACTGGAACCTAAAGACGGTAAAGCCAATAGATTTGGAACCGAGCCTGAGCATTATACATCAAAACTCTTTGACGATCTTGACAATGAATTAAAAAATTATTTAGGAAAGAATAAAATCATAACTCCAGATGATATCCGCGGTTCTTACAAAACTTTAAATGAAGCTGTTCTCCATAAGAACTGGCCTAAAGTAAAGGATGCCAAAGGAAAATTTCTTTTTGTGATGGATAACAATGGAGAAAACAGAGATCTATATATAAAAGGCCATCCTTCATTAAAAGAGAGAATGATTTTCACCAATTCGGCTCCTGGAACTCCTGAATCAGCAGTATTATTTATGAACGATCCAAGTCCAAAAATCAACGAACTGGTACAGCAAGGCTATATCATTCGCACGAGAGCAGATGCTGATACAATGGAAGCACGAAGTGAAGATTACTCACGGTTTGAAAAAGCCAAAGAAAGTGGTGCACAAGTGATCTCTACAGATTATTATCAGCCAAGTAAATTGTTCAAATCAAATTATAAGGTCAGTTTTGAAAACAACACCTATGAAAGAAAAAATCCAATAAACGGACAATAACTACACACGTTTTCATTCATATCAAAGGGGAAAGGCAGTCTTATTATAAGGTTGCTTTTCTTTTTCTATAATTTGACCGATGATTATGTTTAAAAAAACGGCTTTATTCACTAAACCTGCGAGACATCAAGAATTAAAAACATCTACAACCTTTTTATCTTCTGCTCCTTTAAGTCAATTTCAAAATGATCTGCCGGATCCCCATTAGACAGCAAAGATAGAATTTTAAAAATGGCTTTCAATCGTACAACAAAAGGATCATTTGACTTATTGAGTTCAAAGGATTTAATCAAAGTTCGATACTGCTGTAATCTTTCTTTTGGAATATCCTTCTTAGCTAGTTCATCAGCAGATTGGAATTTATACAGATCAAGTAGTAGGTCTTCAAAACCCCATTTCTGGAATGAATCAATATTAATTATCTTTTGGGTCGATTCCGTCTTTGAATTTTGTGAAAGCAAAAACAAGTCTTTTCCGCTTAAAAGTTTTCCCCTTTCAATAAAATCGTTAGGCCAGTCATCAGGAATCATTCGCAAGCGAACCAGCTCTTTCAAATGGAATAGCATAAAATCATGATAGGATTTCGTCTTCAGAATATCCCTATTCCATAGATTGATATTTTTAGTTTTTTGCAATGCTTCATATTCTTTTTCATACAACGGAAATAGCTCGTCAAAACGGGGAACATTATTTAAAACTTCTGTCTGAACCTCCATTTTATTCTGAGAATGAATGGTAAGAACTTTATAGCTTGGTAAATAAGCGGCTAACGAAGGAACCTGAACATTCACCAGCATTTTATCTCCCTCTTTTCGTATCCCTGTGTCATTGATATGCATATGTCCGGCAAAATGAATTTGCAACCCTGCATCTAAGAATGCTTTTGCAACTTCCTCTTCTGGAACTCTTTCCAGCTGCCATTTCTTTTCACCTAAAAGCTTCTTGATTTCATTCGTTGCCCCATCATTAAAATCGATCATTGGATAATGTGTAAAAGCAATTAATGTTTTATTATTTTTTTTAGCTTCAGCAGCAACCTGTTTAACCCATTGAATTAAATGCTGCTTATGGGTCAGGACATTATTATATCCAATACTTGCTCCTTTGTAATTACCTGCATCTTTGGGGTTATGATTAAGATCTTTAGGAATATAGGTATTTCCATCAATCGCAATCATCCAGACTCCTTTTATTGGTTCCACTACATAGCTCAGATCCGGAACTGAAAAATCTTTGGAAACTTCATACATCCTATTTGAGTATTCAGCATAATGTTGTGCGTTAGAATAGGAATAATTGGAATAAGAATGACTATCAAAAGGAGTACTCCAATATATATTCTCTTTATCAGGATAAAATCCGAAATCTTTTAATTCGTCCAAAATTTCAATATATCCAGACTCAGCAATATCTTTAGTAATAATGTGATTCTTCGTTTTTATTAAATCTTTTTTACTGTAAATCCCCAACAGAGATCCGTCTTCTGCCAAAAAATCATCCTTTCCACCATCCTGACGAAATGGACCAACCGGATCGTGATTACCAGTGGTTAAATAAAAATGAATTCCATATTTCTTACGATATTGATCCAAAATCTGATGCAGTCCACGTAAATTATAAGCCTGTCCATCATCCGAGAAATCTCCGGGCATAGCAATGATCTTAATTCCTTTAGCCGCAATATCATCCAAAGCCTTTAAAAAAGCAAAATAATTTTCATTAAAAATTCTGGTAGAATGCAACTGAGAATCCATTGTTCTAAGGATAGTTGGTTTTCCGGTTTTAGGATTAACAATTCCTTGAAAGTCATTATCCGAAAAACTTCCATACAAATCCTGGAAATGCACATCAGAAAGAAAAGCAATTTGCACCGGCTTTTGCTGGGCAGATAAACAAGTGAAAGCAAAAACTAAGGTGGAGAAAATTCCTTTTTTAAACATGGTAAAAAATAACCCGAAAATTAAGGGATTATTTTAGGTATTGCTTTAAGGGAACTTTAAATAATTGTGACATATAGTCTATCTATTTCACACCAGCGTAAAAATCTACCATATGTTCACTTACTTTTCTTAATTCTTTCCCATTCTCTGGATTTATTCCATCCATAGTAAAAAACTCTACCTTATTGTTATATTTTGAATACCACGCCTTGCCAATAGCATTTTCTACGGTTAAAGTATCTGGTCTTGTTATTTTCTTAAAGTTTTTATATACATTTTTATCCATTGCTACTACATCGAATTTAGGACTTACATAAGTGCTGTCAGTACCTACATATCTTTCTCCATTCCAATACATATATTTATTCTCACCAAGCCCTCCGCCATAAGCTAAGCCAGCAACAAGAGTTAAAATCATTGCTCCTATTCCCATCCCGTTTTTAGCCAATTGTGGCACATTAAAAATAGGAGTGTTGGTAATATTTATAATTATTTTAGAAAGCTTCTCTGAAAGAGAATCTTCATCTTGATCAATCTTAAGTTCTATTTTCGTTTCTCCTTTATCTTTCTCAATTAGAACATTTGTACAAAAATCTTCGAAATTATTATATCCTACATACCAGCTTAATTGATCAAGCGTAATTTCATCTATATCATAATCTCTATTGTCTTTTATTAATCTTTTATGATATCTGACAAAAGTTCTTACATCCTTAGAAGAACCAAACTTCCCTTCTAATTCAAAGGTTAGATAAGTTAAAATAGAAACATCGCTGCACTTGGTTCTATTGAGTTCTTTTTTTGCTTTTTCGTATGCTTTTTTTAGCAGCAATTTTTTCTTCTCATACATGGATTTAGTTTAAAGGGGTTATTGGTGTCTAAGTTAGACAAAACTAAGACAATAAAATTGCGGATTCCCGTAAAAAACAACAACTTACAACCTTTCACCTGTCCTTCTTCTGTCTAGGAATGACACCTACTTCTGTCTTTACTTTGTCCTCAGAGATTAGCAAGAATAAACAATAAAACAGAAAATTCAAAAAGCCTTATCTCTAAATCACCTGATAAAACGGAAGAAAACTCCGGGTTGGGAAGCAGATGTTTCTCTTCCGTTTTTGAAGGTTCTACTTCCCTAAAAAATTAAGAAGCGCTTCGAAATTTTAACCGTGTACAGCCTGTGGAAAAATCCGTGGGAGGAAGAAAAACAGTCAAAAACTTCAAAATTTTAAGGAAATGATCCAATTTATATTAATGCTACTAGGTTTAGCATTCTCAAATAATAACACAAATACAGCAGCATGTCATAATAACCCAACACAAATTACAACACAAACAAGTAGTGATCCAGGTGAGGGATTAGATCCGGGAGACGGAGGTCCTGGTGGAGGTACTACAGGAGATACCGGCCAAACACCTCCTCCATTTACAAACCCTTAATAATCAGAAAGGACAGATTGCATAAATCTGTCCTTTTTTCTTACTTTGCATGATAAACTAATACTATGAAAAATATATTATTTCTAATAATATCACTGATTCTATTTTCATGCTCAAGAGAGGAGCCTGTATCAAAAAAATTAAAAGAAGAAAACTTATTTTATAAAAAGGCAAGAAAATTTAGAGACACCAAAATCAGTGACTCTGCATTTTACTATTATACTCTAGCAAAGGATGAATATGTAAAAAATAATGATTCACTAAGAATTGGACAGTCTTTGGTAAACATGGCAATTATCGAAACATCAAAAGGTGACTTTTATGGTTCAATAGAGACCTGTCTGGAAGCAAATAAGTTTTTTACTAATATCAAAGACAGTACAACAAGAAGAGATTTGGCTTCTAGTTTTAACAATATGGGTATAGCATCTGGTTATATGTACAATTATGACCATGCTATTATTTTTTACAAAAATGCCATTCGTTATGCAATTAATAATGAAACAAAATATACCTATTATAATAATATAGCTGTTGCTTTATTGAAAAAGAATGATTCTAAACATGCTATTAATTATCTTACAGAGGCCATTTTAACCAAAAATGACACAGAATACGCTAGAGCCCTGAATAATTTTGCCAAAGCAAAATTTATGGAAGACAAGAATTACAATCCTCTTCCCGAGTTTTATAAAGCACTAGAAATAAGAAAAAAAAATAATGATTTAGATGGCCTGAATTCGAGCTATTATACACTATCTGAATATTTTAAAGATATTGATAAAAATAAGGCGCTTTTTTATACTGGGAAAATGTTAGAAACTGCAACTGCACTAAAAAGCCCTGAAGATAAACTACAGGCATTAATTAAGCTCATCGAGCTTAATACTAATAATATTTCACTATACTTCAAAAAGTACCAATCTCTTAACGATAGCCTTCTCATTGCACGAAATAGAGCTAAAAATCAATTCGCTTACTTTCGCTATGGAATTGAAAAAGAAAAAGCAGAAAACTTGGGCTTAAAAGCTGATGCCATAGTAAGAGAAAGTCACATTTTACAAAAGAACTATCTTTTGGGTGCTCTAGTTTCAGTTTTAATTATTCTTACAATTTGGTATCGAAAAAGACAAATAAGACTACGACAAGAAAACGAACTAAAAATAAAAGAAAACCAGCTCAAAATTTCCAAAAAAGTACACGACGTAGTTGCCAATGGCATCTACCAGGTTATGACCAAAATAGAAAATCAGGACAGTTTTAATAAAAATGAAGCACTTGATGAACTCGAATTTGTCTATGAAAAATCCAGAGATATTTCCTACGATAAAATTGGAGAAGAAAAAGAATTCAGTAGAGTAATTTCAGAACTTATTGCCTCCTTTAATAATGAAAGCGTAAAAACCTTTACAGCAGGAAACAGCCCTACGATTTGGGAATTCGTCTCTCCTATAGTAAAAGAAGAGGTTTACCAGATGCTTCGTGAGCTGATGGTGAATATGAGAAAGCATAGCCAAGCCACTCATGTTGCCATTAAATTTGAAAAAATAAACAATGTCATTGAAATTCAATACAAAGACAATGGAATAGGAATTTCCGGAGATCTTGTTTATAAAAATGGGTTACGAAATGCGGCATCCCGTATTGAGGCTATTAACGGAACTATTACTTTTGACACAAAAATTGAAAAAGGGCTGAAGGTCAATCTTTCATTCCCTGTTTCCTAATCATATAACCATGTTCAAAAAAGTTTTAATCGTTGAAGATCAAGAAATAATGAACCAGGGAATACTGAATACAGTAAAAGAATTAAATATCCCTGAGTTTGATTATGTAACATATTGTGATGAAGCTTTAGGCAGGATCAGTACAGCTTTAGAAAGAGAAAACCCTTATGATCTGCTTATTGCTGATCTATCGTTTGATAAAGACCATATTTCCCAGAAACTTCATTCCGGACAGGAACTTATTTTTGAAGCGAAAAAGATTCAGCCCGATTTAAAAGTAGTTGTATTTTCAGTAGAAAAGAAAGCAAAAACAATTGATGATCTTTATAAAATATATCAGATCGATGGATTTGTAAGCAAGGCAAGACATGATGGAAAAGACTTGAAAAGTACAATACGAAAAATTTTTCATGGAGAGACTGTAGTTCCACAAGAAGTTCTGAATATGATGCGCCATATTTCTTCTGAGTTTAACGAGTATGATCTCAAATTGCTTGAATTGCTTGCCAAAGGTCACAAACAAAATGAAATAAGTCTCTACCTAAAAGAACATAAAATGCCACCATACGGCATTAGATCTATTGAAAAGAGATTAAATGAACTTCGAGACATTATCGGTGCAAAAAATAATATTGAAATGATTGTAATTTGCAAAGATATTGGCCTTATCTGATCACATTTTTTTGAAAATATCTTCCCCTGTTACGGGGAACCGTAATGATGAAAAAATAAATGAATATACTTTTGAGGTCTTAACCTAGTTTCTTTAATTAAATCACATAACCATGTTTAAAAAAGTTTTAATTGCCGAAGACCATGAAAGCATTAATATTTCCGTCCAGAAAACCCTTGAGGATCTTAATATTCCCAAAGTCGATTATGTATACTATTGTGATGATGCCATAGGAAAAATACGGAAAGCTTTACGAGAAGAACATCCTTACGATTTGTTGATTACAGATCTTTATTATGAGG
Organism: Chryseobacterium sp. ISL-6; assembly: GCF_018613715.1. Taxonomy (GTDB): domain Bacteria; phylum Bacteroidota; class Bacteroidia; order Flavobacteriales; family Weeksellaceae; genus Chryseobacterium; species Chryseobacterium paludis. The sequence goes on from NZ_JAGGPT010000006.1 coordinate 162,585, forward strand.
AGGATCATCATGAACAGAATCTTAAAGACGGAAAAGACCTCATCGGAAAAGCAAAAGAGATACAGCCTAATTTGAAAGTAATCGTATTTTCAGCGGAACATAAAACGGGAGTTATAGAAAATCTTTTTTCAAACTACCAAATTAATGGTTATGTACGTAAAGCCAGAAACGATTCAAAAGATTTAAAAAAATCTATTGCAGCAGTTTATATAGGAGAAAACTATTTATCTTTTGATCTGAAACAGGATATGAAAAAGTTCAATAACTATGAGTTTTCTACGTTTGACATTACGCTTATTTCCCTCCTTTCTAAAGGAGTCTTACAGAAAAACATTCCTATACATCTCGAGGAGAGAAATTTAAAACCCTCCAGCCTGAGTAGCGTTGAGAAAAGATTAAACAGTCTAAAAGAAGATCTCGAAATAAACAGTAACGAACAGCTTGTAGCCTTCTGCAAGGATATCGGAATAATATAAAACAATTCATTTTACTTACAACCTTTCAAAAAATTTGAAAGGTTTTTTTATTTTTTGCTCGTTTTACGGAAACCCGTAATAGACCAAAATTTAATGCTCATATTTTTGAAGTGTTAAATCAAACAATTTGTTATGAAAAAAGAATACTACATTAATAAGAATCAGCAGCCTAATGGAGATTATGAAGTGCATGAAAGTTCATGCCGATTCTTGTCATCTCTTGAAAATAGAATTTATTTGGGCAATTTTTACTCCTGCCAAGAAGCGGTAAATGAAGCGAAAAGATTATTTCCAGTCCAAAGAAATAATATCAACGGCTGCTATTACTGTTCAAATGCGTGTCACACAAGTTAATAAATAAAGCAATCATGGGAAAATTCGTAATCACTCAAAGAATTAATAATGAGTATCAGTTCAATCTTAAAGCCGGAAACGGAGAAATTATTTTAACCAGCGAAGGTTATGTTCAGAAAGCATCCTGTCAGAAGGGAATAGAATCCGTAAAAGTCAATTCTCATGATGATTCAAGATATGACAGAAGAGTGGCTGTAAATGGTAAAGACTATTTCGTTTTAAAAGCCAGAAATGGAGAGATTATTGGAAAAAGTCAGTTATACAGCTCAAAAACAGGAATGGAAAGTGGCATCCATTCTGTAAAATCCAACGCTCCAACAGCAGAAATTATTGACGAAACGCTTAAAAACTAAAAACCAATGGACCTTAAAATTAAACTTGAACAGTTACACCAGAAAGTGGTGGGATTAAAAGATCAGATAAGTACTGAAGAAGCAACTAAAAACGCTTTTGTCATGCCCTTTATACAAATTCTAGGATATGACATTTTCAATCCTACAGAAGTTATTCCGGAACACATCTGTGATATTGGAACTAAAAAGGGTGAAAAAGTAGATTATGTCATCAAACACAATGACAATCCTATTTTCATTATAGAGTGTAAACACTGGAAGGAAAGTGCAGATGCTCACAATTCGCAGCTTCACAGATATTATCACGTTTCAAAAACAAGATTTGGTGTTTTAACTAATGGTATAGTTTACAATTTTTACACTGATTTGGAGAAGCCTAATATTATGGATGAAAAACCGTTTTTCACTATTAATATTGAAGATCTAAAAGACAGTTCGATTAAAATTCTTGAAAGCTTTACGAAGAAAGATTATAATTTGGAAAGTATTCTTGATTCCGCAGAAGCATTAAAGTACATCAAAGCCATAAGAAAGGAATTCGAAAAAGAGATTGAGAATCCGTCTGATGAATTGGTAAAACTGTTAGTGAACCGCTTCTTCGAAAAGCCTTTAACAGCCAACAGAATGATTTCTTTCAAGGAATACGCCAAGAAAGCTTTGACAACGTCAATCAATGAATCCATAAGCTTTAGGCTTAAATCTGCACTGAGCATCAACGAACAAATTGAAAAACAGGATGAAACGGTAAAAACTTCCCAGTCTATTGATGAGAACAATGACTCGAAAATTGTTACAACAGACGAAGAACTGGAAGCTTTCCAAATTGTTAAAGCCATTTTAAGAGAAAAAATACCTTCTGCCAGAATTGCCCACAGAGATACACTGTCCTATTTCGGTGTCTTACTCGATGATAATAACCGAAAGCCCCTCTGCAGATTTCATTTTAATACAGCAAATAAATACCTGGAGACATTTCACAATGGCAAAGAAGCAGGTGAAAAGGTTCTGCTAACTAACCTTGATGAAATTTATAATTACAAATCTGAACTTCATAAAACACTGGAAGCTTATTCTTAAAACTAAAACCATGAAAACTTTCATTTTTATAATCACATTATGTCTTGGAGCTCTTGTTTCCGACTCTTTTTCTACATTTAAACCTGACAAAACAATCCACGGAGGACGATGCACAGGCTCAGCCAATTGCTCGGCATGTTCCAATTGCTCGGGTTGTGGGCACTGCGCAGGAGGCGGTGGCAGCTGTGGCGTTTGTAAAGGAGGTTCTTATGAGAAAAAATACTCTTCAAAGAAAGACAGATCTAAAAAATCAAGGGATTCCAATCCATACACACCTTCCCAAAAAGGTAAATCAACCAAAGCTCCTCCAGTTTTTGTAAATGAAATCAATATCAATTCCAGCAGATATATCGCGGGAATTGCGGTTACTCATGTGTATGAAAAGCCTTCTGTTAAATCTAAGATAATCGAGATTGTTCCCAAAAATGAAAAACTAATTCAACTTTCAAAACAAGATTCCTGGTATAAAGTGAAGGCACAGAAAACAGGAAAAACCGGATATGTCTATTATAAAGATGTAAAATAACTAAAAACAAAATATCATGAATTTAAAACAATTTTTAAACGAGGAGCAAGATCCGAAAGCCGTTGAAAAGCTCTTGCAAAGGATCAACAGTCTTCTTACCTCACAAGAGTTTGTGGAATATATTGCAGTTCAAAAGAAGCCCGCTCTTAATCTCTCTCCGGACTGTATTGCTCTTACTAACAGGAGAATTATTTTTTGCAGGCCTAAAAACTTCGGTTTGTCAATGGATTTCCAGGATTACAGCTGGGTAGATGTCGCAGACTGTCATATCAAAGAGGGGATTCTAGGAGCTACTTTTATTATGAGAACAGTCAAAAACTTCTCCAATATGATGGATTATCTACCAAAAACACAAGCAAGAAAACTCTATCAGTATGCTCAGGAAATTGAAGAACAAATGAGAGGAGTAAGAAGAGAAAAAGATTTAGAAACAAGAAGAGCATCTGCAGGAGGAGGAGTAACTGTAAACAACACGACTCCCATTATAGCACAGCCTCAGCAATTTCAGCAACAGAAACCTTTATTGATAGAAAATGAAGACCCCTTTGCGGTTTTACAAAAATTAAAAGGCTTAGTAGAAAGTGGAATTATTTCCACAGAAGAGTTTGAAGAAAAAAAGAACGAAATCTTATCAAGAGTTTAAAAATTATGAAATCAAAATTCACCACCGCCATGCTTGCGTTCTTTTTAGGAGGATTAGGCATCCACAGATTTTACCTGGGTCAAAACAAATTAGGAATATTCTATCTTTTGTTTTGCTGGACATTTATCCCCGCATTGATTGCGTTCATTGATTTCTTCGTTTTTATTTTCATGTCTGAAGATCATTTTAATTATAAATATAATCTAACGACAGGGTTTTAAAAACTAAAAAAAATGAAAACATTCCTCACCTTCTGTGCGATATGTTGTTTCATCGGTATTTTCAAACTTCCAATAGAGTATTATACTTTTCTCCGGGTCTTGGTATCCGTTGGAGCCCTTATTGTTATCTACAATGCATTTGTTTTTAAAATACAATATTGGAGCACTATATTCATCATAATCCTTATCCTTTTCAATCCAGTCTTCCCTATTTACTTGTACAGGAAAAACACATGGATTCCTGTTGATATTATTACTGGAATTCTTTTCCTACTTATTGGCTTTGTCGAAAAACTGGACCTCAAAAAGGAAGAAAAAAGTACTGAAGAAATTTCGGAGCAATCAAAACAAATGAGATCTCCTTCCCGAGATATTATTATTAATCCTAAAAAAACTAAAGAAGAACCACCCAATGGAAAACAATCAAATAACTGAAAATCTAAAAGCTCATTTTTTGCGGCTTTATCAAATGGCAATTTGCGATGATGATTTTAGTGCTCTGGAACTGAAAATGCTTTACAAATGCGCTGAGGAAAGAGGAATATCGTCAAAAAACCTGGACGACATTTTACTAAATCCCATTAATTTCAAGTCTCTTGTGCCTCAAACCATTGAAGAAAAAGTAGATTATCTGTATGACCTCACCGTCATGATATGGGCAGATGGAATAGTTTCGCCAAACGAATATTCAGCCATGGAAAAATATGTTTTGATGTTCGGGTTTTTGGAAGAAAATGTAAAAGATATTGTTGAATATCTGATTGAAGCCGTAAAAATCGGCAAGAATAAAAGTGACATTTTATACGAATTAAAAAACTAAAACACGATGGATACCACCAGTATAAAAAATTTATTTAAATTAAAATCAGTTCCGATCGAAGTCCCAAAACAGGAAACTTCAAAAACAGAAGATACCCCTAAAATTGAGGCAGAGTCTTTTGAAGAAAGCAGGAAGAGAACTTATCACGAATCGGGATATAGAGACAGTTCCAGGACGAATGGAAATCATTCCACGCTATCAATCTGTCTTGACGCTGTTTACTCAAAATTCCAAAATGAGGAAAAAGAAATGGTTGAAAAGCAACAGAAACTCAAAGAATCTTATGTTAATGAGCAAAAAAACAGAGAAACCGAAATCAAAGCTTTAACTGTTTCCCAGGAAACCAAAGAAGAACAATTAAAAAACAAAAACAAAGAAATTGAAAATCATCAAAATAACATTGAAACATTAAAAGCTGAGATTCTCGATTTACCAAGAAATCCTGAAAAGCACAATGTAAAAGCAACAAAAGGGGCATCCACTAAGTTTTGGATTGGTGCCATTCTTCTTGTTCCAATAAGTTTGTATCTACTGACCTTTTATATTTCTACTTCTTATTCTGCCTTCTTTAAAAGCTTTGATGCCAAAAGCACTGTCATACAAAGTGTCTTGGATGCACAGGCACTCAGTAAGGCCTGGAATGAGGGTTTGATTGAAGGAGCATTTGTCTCTTTAATTCCGTTTGTATTTCTTGGCCTCGGTTTTTTAATTCATATGTTCAGTGAAAATAAAACCACAGGAAACTATATTAAACTTGGATTATTATTCATTGTTACTTTTGTTTTCGATTCCATTTTAGCCTATGAGATTGAATCAAAATTGTATGAACTGAATAAAGTCTTTGATTCTCCCCCATTTGATCTTAAAATAGCTTTTACCAAAATTCAGTTTTGGGGAATTATTTTCGCAGGATTCATTGTATATATCATTTGGGGATTGGTTTTCGATTTTGTGATGAAGGAACATAAAGAAAAAGACCGGATTAAAAATGAACAGGAAATCAGACAAAAAAATGTGCTTTTTCTTTTAGAAAAAATCAATGTCCTGAAAAAAGAAATTGAAGAAATTCTAGGAAATATTGGAACAACAAAAGAATTAATCATAAAAACCTGGGGAAGAATCGAAGAACTTCAGAATATTATCGATGGGGTTATCATTCCAACCAAAGATTACAAGTTATATGCCTCGGAATATGTTCAGGGCTGGATCACCTTTATTGGAGAGAAGATAGCTGTTTCAAAAACAGAGAAACAAACAATGATTGAAAGCTGTATTGAAACCTATAACATCAATCTGGAAACTGTTGGAGCCAATTCTGATAATCAAAATTTAGTTTATTTATCATCTTTATAACAGAAAATTATGAAAAAGACACTCTATTTATTACTCATTATTTCATTGGTTTCTTGCTGCAAGCAACCTCCAATAAAACCTTGCACAAATTGTCCACCAGAAGTTGATTCTAATAATATCAATGTTAGTATTTTAATCGATTTATCAGATCGGATTGATCCCCAAACCAATCCCAATCCAACAATGGAATATGCTCAAAGGGATGTGGAATATATAAAAGCCATTGAAAAAGGATTTTTAAATCACATTAAATCAAAAAAAATAATCACATACGATGATCAGATGCAGGTTTTCTTCAATCCCGAACCTTCCGACCCGAAAATAAATGATTTTACCAAAGACTTAAAAGTCTCTTTCGATAAAAACATAAATAAAGATTACTTCACTTCTGTTGAAAAAAAATATTCTGAATTACCATCCAATATTTATCAATCAGCAATCAAAGACGGAAATTATGTTGGTTCAGATATTTGGGAATTCTTCAGAAATAAAGTAAAAGATTACTGTATAAAAAACGATCACAGAAATATTCTTTTTATTTTGACTGACGGCTATATGTTTCACGAAGATTCTAAGTTTTCACAAGATAAAAAGACGTCATATTTAATTTCCAAATTAATAAAATCAAACAATCTTATTACATCTGATTTTAAAAATACGATTGCGAAAAATAACTTAGGATTTGTGAAAGCCAATGATAATTTAAGCAATCTTGAAGTAATTGTTTTGGGAATCAATCCTGAAAAGGGTAATCCTTTCGAAGAAGCAGTCATTAAAGAATACTGGGAAAATTGGTTCAAAGAAATGAAAATCAAAAATTATCAGATCAAATCTGCTGATCTTCCTTCTAATCTTGAACCTATCATCTTGAAAGCCATTACGGGTAAAAACTAAAAACACTCAACATATAACCACAAAAAAAGCGAAGATAAATCTTCGCTTTTTTATTTTCTTATCATTTCCGTATGTGGAATATCGTCCTCCAGATATTTCTTTCCAGTATCTACAAAACCAAATTCTGAATAGAATCGTATGAGATAATCTTGTGCAGAAATTTTGATTTCAGAGGTATGAAAGCGATTTTCTATCGTTTCAATAGCATACTTCATTAGTTGTTTGCCTAAGCTTTTTCCTCTTGCCTGTTCTGTTGTTAATACCCTTCCAAAAGAAGTTTCGTCATATTTTACGCCTTTATTAAAGACTCTACAGTAGGCAAGGATCTCTCCATCTTCTTCGGCCCAAATATGAATACCTTTTTGATCATTGTTATCCAGATCCGGATATGGACAGTTCTGCTCAATCACAAAAACATCAATACGCGCTTTCAGAATCTTATACAGCTCAGGAACTGTTAATTCATCGAAAGTTTTAATTTTCCAGATTATATTACTCATCAAAGTTTACGCTATTATTTTTTAAAAATTCATTGGTCTTCTGGATGAAATCTAAAATTTTATCACCCCCTTCTTTCTTTTCTGCAGAAGTAATATACAATTCTGGCAGATCTTCCCAGGTCTTATGGAGTTCAGCTTTGTAGTCTTCTACATTTTTTATCACAACATTAGGCTTTAGCTTATCTGCTTTGGTAAAAACAATTGAAAAAGGAACCCCACTTTCACCACACCATTGGATAAATTCCAGATCGATCTTTTGAGGAGTGTGCCTGGCATCAACTAGAACAAAAAGGTTGACCAGATTTCTTCTGTTCAGTATATAATTGTTAATCAGTTTCTCAAAATCTCTTCTCTGAACTTTTGAAACTTTAGCATACCCATATCCCGGTAAATCGGTAAGATACCAGCTTTCATTGACTATAAAATGGTTGATCAGCTGTGTCTTTCCCGGAGTTTGTGAAGTTTTCGCCAGATCCTTATGATTCATCATTGCATTGATCAATGATGATTTTCCTACGTTTGACCTTCCTATAAAAGCATATTCGGGAATATTCGGTTCCGGGCATTCCTGCCACTTCCCGCTACTTTTTACAAATTCTGCTGTTTTAATTACCATTTTTGAATTATTTTAAGAAAAACAAACCATTAAGATAGCTCTTAATGGTTTAAGTTATTTTACACTTTATCTTTTAACCAGCTGTAGAGAATTTCATTGAATTCATCTGGTTTTTCCATCATTGCTGCGTGGCCGCATTTGTCAATCCAGAATAGATCTGAATTAGGAATGAACTTATGCATGTCTTCTGCCACTTCTGGCGGAGTCACATTATCCTGCTTCCCCCAGATCAGACATGTTGGTGTTAAAATCTTTGGAAGATCATTCAACATATTGTGTTTAATGGCACTTCTTGCAAGCATTACGGTTTTTATCCCTTTCATTCTGTCATTCACCACTCCGAATACCTCATCTACTAAATCTTCTGTTGCTACTGCTGGATCATAGAAAACCTCTTCAGTTTTCTTCCTTATATAGAGTCGGTCACTTTTTCTTGGGAAACTATCTCCGAATGTTCTCTCATACAAACCAGAACTTCCGGTTAAAACAAGATTTTTAACAAGATCAGGCCTTGCCAAAGCTAAAATAAGCCCGACATGTCCGCCCATTGAATTTCCGACAATCGTTACCGGTTCGGAAATATGGCTCTCTATAAACTTAATAATATATTTTGCTATAGTAGTAAGATTGGTATTGAGTACCGGCAAATCATAGATTGGCAATTGAGGTACATATACCTTAAATCCTTTCTCCGAAAAAAAATTCACCATCTTATCGAAATTACTCAAACCACCCATTAAACCGTGCAACAGCACCAATGGATGTCCTTCTCCCGCTTCTACAAAAGTATATTTCTTTTCTTTTTTTGTACTAAATATCATAAAACGCCTTAATAAAGCCTTGCAAAAATACAAATTAAACCTCAAAAATATTTTGATATTCCTAATTTAAGATAAAAATAATATAATAACGGCTTTTTGTCCATCTTTTTTAACATCCTTTTTGTTATGGTCTAAATAATAACAAATACAATATTCAAAATATCAACTACTTACACCATTAACCTTCAATCTTTGATAAAACTTATTAACATTAAGTCAAAAAGTGGGAAAAAGTGGGAAGTTTTGGAAATATTTATATAAATTTGTCCCAAATGAAGAATTTCATTGGAACATATGAGTGTAAAATAGACGACAAAGGTCGCTTAAAAGTACCTGCATCGCTGATCAAGCAGATGGAGAACTTTGAAGACAAAGCCTTTGTAGTCAAACGTTCCGTGTTTCAACCTTGCCTGGAAGTTTACCCTATGAAAGCATGGGATAAGTTGATGGACAAAATTAATAAACTAAACAGATTCATTAAAAAGAATGCTGATTTCATTAGAATGTTTACGGCAGGAGTAAAAACAGTTGAGTTGGATAACGCAGGCAGATTGCAAATTTCAAAAGATCTTACCCTTTTCGCAAGTCTTCAAAAAGATATTGTGATAACAAGTGCGGGAGAATTATTTGAAATCTGGGATAAAGACGCATATGAGAAAGTAATTTCAACCAATGAAACTGATTTTGCAAGCCTTGCTGAAGATGTGATGGGCTCTTTCGATGAAGAATAACTACGCAAAATTGAAAAAAGCGTAAAACACAAATTAAAACATGTATCATAATCCCGTTTTGTTGAAGCAAAGTGTTGATGATTTGGTGACGAATCCAGACGGAACATACGTGGACTGTACTTTTGGTGGCGGAGGCCATTCGAGAGAAATTTTGAGTAGACTTTCTGATAAAGGAAAACTATTCAGTTTTGACCAAGATTTAGATGCTCTTAAAAATAACATTGATGATCCAAGATTTACCTTGATCAATCAGAATTTCAGATTTTTAGAGAACTCCTTACTAATGTATGGAGTTTCTCAGGTGGACGGAGTTTTGGCAGATCTCGGAGTGTCATCTCACCAATTTGATGAAGCTGAAAGAGGATTCTCTACGAGAAGCAATGCTCCTTTGGACATGAGAATGAATGTAATGCAGGGTCTGGATGCTAAAAGAGTGATCAACGAATATGAAGAAGAGCAACTGGCAGATATTTTTTATTACTACGGTGAATTAAGGGAAGCCAGAAAATTAGCAAGAGATATTGTTCATCACAGAAAGACCAAGATCATAAATACAACTGAGGACCTGAAAAAACTGTTCAGCTTTCTTCCGCCGCACAAGATTAATAAATTTTATGCACAGCTTTTTCAAGCCATTAGAATTGAAGTTAATCAGGAGCTTGAGGTTTTAAAAGAAATGCTTGTTCAGGCGTATCAGGTTTTAAGACCTGAAGGAAGATTGGTTGTTATCTCTTACCATTCTTTAGAAGACCGTTTGGTTAAAAGATTTTTAAAGAACGGAATGTTTGAAGGAGAACCAGCAAGAGATATTTACGGAAATTATAAGAAAGCCTTTGAGTTACTTAAGAGTAAAGCAATTATTCCAGATGATAAGGAAATTGAAGAAAACTCCAGAGCAAGAAGTGCAAAAATGAGAACAGGAATAAAAATATAAATGATAAAAGATAAGAGATCAATGATCTTGCTTATCAATTATTAACAATCATTTATCAATAATAAACTTTGGCTAAAAGAACAACAAATCGCCCGCAGAAGAGACTCACTTTTATAGATATTATAAAAGGGAATTTCCTTAACCGGGATGAGATAAAAGTACATTACAAGTATTTTCTATTGCTTTTTGTTCTGATGATGGCCATGATCTACAGTAACCACTTAGTGAACAAGAAGATTAAAATTGTAAATGCTTTAAAAGAAGAAACAGAAGAATATAAATCTCGAAATGCATACGCACAAAGCAAACTGATCAAAGTAAAAATGGAATCAGAGCTGGGAAAAGAAGTAGCACGGGATTCTTTAATGACACTGGAAAACCATCCTCACAAACTGCTAATAAAATTGGATAGTACAGATGCAAAAGCAAAATGAATACGATAACAAACGTAAAAAAACGTTAAGGTGGGGCTACCTCTTCGCAGTGGTAGCTTTGTCCGTGTTTGTACTTTTCTTAGCAAGGATCGTTATTCTTCAAAACACTAATGTTCAGGAAATAAAAGACGATTATATTAATAAAAACTATCGTGAAGCCACTTTAAAGGCTGCTCGTGGGAATTTATTTGCTTCAGATGGTTCTATTCTGGCAACCACGGTAATGCGTTATGATATCTTTCTTGATTTCAAAACAATGAAGGATACGATCTACAGCAACAATATTGGTGCATTAACGGATTCTTTAAGCAAGATGTTTGGAAAACCAAGAAGTGAATTCAGACAGAAATTTGACGAACAAAAAAGAAAGAAAAACCAATACTACACTTTAGCAAGAGGATTGGATTTTGATGAATATGATAGAATCCGAAACTTTCCCATTTTTAAAAAAGGAAAGAATAAGGGCGGATTTATCGTTGACAGAAATTATAAACGAGAACTCGCAACTTCCGAAATTGGTGCCGGAACCATCGGAATGGATAATAGCGAATATAAATCCGGACTGGAAGGTGCTTTTTCAAAATATTTAACAGGAACTGACGGAAAAAGATTAGAACAGAGAATCAACTCTTCACAGTGGAAACCGATCGACTTCTGGAAAGTGAAGGAACCTGTGGACGGAGAAGACGTTTATACGACCTTAGATCTTAGAATTCAGGACATTGCGCACTCAGCGTTAGAGAAGCAGTTGGTGAATTTTGAAGCAAAACATGGAACTGTAATTGTAATGGAAGTGGCAACCGGGAAGGTTCGTGCTCTTGTTAATCTAAGAAGAACCGATTCCGGAGATTATGAAGATGCATACAATTATGCTTTAAAAGATAATATAGAACCGGGGTCTACTTTCAAAACTATTTCGCTTTTAGCAGCAATGGATGATGGTTTTATTGATGATAACACTACCGTAAATGTTGGAAACGGAGTTTGGACTTATGCTAAACAAAGAATCTCCGATGGTCATGGTGGCGGAACTTACGACATCAGTGACGTACTGGCAAAATCCAGTAACGTAGGAACCGCAAAACTGATTACAAAATATTATGCCGATAAGCCGCAGATATTTCTTGATCACCTAAAACGCTGGAAATTATTTGACAAAATGGATCTCGAACTTCCTGGAATCGCAAAACCGAAGATCGTTACTCCACAGAATAAAAGATGGAATGCCGCAACACTGGCTTCTATATCATTTGGCTATTCTTCGAATATTAATTTATTACAATTAACGACTTTCTATAATGGAGTTGCTAATAATGGTAAAATGCTGAAGCCTTTATTTATCGACAAAATCATGAAAGATGGTAAAGTAATGTATAGCGCAAAACCAGAGGTAATGGTTAACAAAATGGCATCAGAAAAAGCGATTAAAATGATGACCAGCGCACTAACCAAAGCAGTAGAAAAAGGAACAGGTAAGAGTATTTTCACTCCAAATCTTAGGATGGCAGGAAAAACAGGAACAGCAAGATTTGAATACTGGCTTCCTGGGCCGATGAAGTACCGGGCATCTTTTGCTGGTTTTTATCCGGCTGATAATCCGAAGTATACCTGTTATGTAATGATCAGTGAGCCTAATACTGCAAAAGGTTTTTATGGAGCAACTGTATCAGCTCCTGTTTTTAAAGAAATTGCTGGAAAAACATTCTTAAAAACGCCTCAAAATGTTGAAAAAGAAATGCTTGTTGACAGAAAGGTAAACCTCAATAAAATGGTTGAACCAAATGTTAAGGTCGCAGTAAATAATAGCCAAATGCCTAATGTGGTAGGATTGATTGGTAAAAATGTAATCCCACAGTTAGAAAATTTAGGATATCGTGTCGATTATAAAGGAGTTGGAAGAATAAAAGAACAATTTCCTTTGGAAGGCACAGGAATCAGTAAGAACCAGAGAATATATTTATCTCTACAGAATTAAAATAATAAGCATCAAAGAAATGCAATTAATTGAATTATTAAACAGAATCCCAACCTTAGATATTCACGGTGATAACACACGTGAGGTTTCTGAATTGGTTTTCGACAGCAGAAAGGTTACGGAAAACGCTCTCTATATTGCAGTGAGAGGAACCGTTGCAGATGGACATTCATACATTGCATCTTCTATAGAAAAAGGAGCAAAAACAATAGTTTGTGAAGAATTTCCTGATGATCTGGATGATAACATTACCTATGTAAAAGTAAAAGACTCATCTAAAACTCTGGGACATTTGGCTTCTAATTTTTACGGCAATCCTTCAGAGAAATTAAAACTGATCGGTGTTACTGGAACTAATGGAAAAACATCAGTTTCAACATTACTATTTGATGTTTTCAAGAATTTAGGATATGATTCTGCACTGCTTTCAACGGTAGAAATAAGAATTGGAAACGAAATAATCCCGGCAACCCATACCACTCCTGATGTTATTACCATCAATCAGATCTTAGCTAAAGCTCTTGATGCAGGTTGTGAATTTGCTTTTATGGAGGTAAGTTCCCATGGAATTGCTCAAAACAGAATAGAGGGATTACATTTTAAGATCGCTGGATTTACCAATCTTACACATGATCATTTAGACTATCATAAAACATTTGATGATTATCTGAAAACAAAGAAAAGATTCTTTGACGAGCTTCAGGATACGGCCATTGCTATTACCAATGTGGATGATAAAAATGGCAATGTTATGCTTCAAAACACAAGGGCTACTAAAAGATCTTATGCTTTGAAAACTATGGCTGATTACCATGGAAAAGCATTGGAGATCGATTTTAATGGGATGCTATTAAATTTCAATGGAAAAGAATTCTGGACCACACTGACAGGTAGATTTAATGTTTATAACTTATTGCTTGTCTTTGGAATCGCATCAGAACTGGGATTTGAGCAAAGTGAAATTCTTCAGGCGATCAGTATCCTGAAAAGAGTTTCAGGGAGATTCGAAACTTTTAAATCTGATGGTGGCATCTTCTTTATTGTTGATTATGCTCATACTCCGGATGCTTTAGAAAACATTCTGGACAGCATCAATGACATCAGAACAAAAAATGAAAGGCTGATTACAGTTTTCGGTTGTGGAGGTGACAGAGATCACTCGAAAAGACCCGAAATGGGAAATATTGCAACAAAAAAATCTACGTTGGCAATTATCACTTCTGATAACCCGAGAACAGAAGACCCAGCAGTTATTATAAAAGAAATTGAAGCAGGTGTTGAACCACAAAATTTCAGCAAATACACTTCAATTCCAGATAGAAAAGAGGCTATAAAAATGGCTATCAAGTTTGCAGAACCAAAAGATATTGTTTTAGTAGCCGGAAAGGGTCACGAAAACTATCAGGAGATTAATGGTATAAAACACCATTTTGATGACAAAGAAGTAATTAATGAGCTTTGGAAATTAATGAGCAAGTAGTTTATAATCGATAATTGATCAATGCTAGTATTTTTTATCACTCATCAATTATCACTTATCATTTATTAACAACAGGAAATTATGTTATATTATTTATACGAATATCTAACCAATCATGGAATCCATATCCCGGGACTTGGAATGTTGAAATACATTTCATTTCGTGCCGGAATGGCAGTTCTATTGTCATTGACAATCGCTCTTATTTACGGAAAAAGAATCATTAATTACCTGAGAGCAAAGCAAATGGGCGAATTGGTTCGTGATCTTGGGCTCGATGGTCAAAAACAAAAGGAAGGAACTCCAACAATGGGAGGTCTTATTATCATCCTTGCTACGATGATTCCTGTTTTGCTTCTGACAAGAATTACCAATGTTTATATCGTTCTTCTCATCATTTCGGTTTTATGGATGGGGGCTATTGGTTTCGTGGATGATTATTTAAAGAAAGTAAAGAAAAATAAAGACGGCTTAAGCGGTAAATTTAAAATTGTAGGCCAGGTTGGATTAGGGCTAATTGTTGGAGTTACAATGTATTTCCATCCGGATATTACAGTAAAGAGAAAATATGCTGATGCAAAAGTTGTCAATAGAAATAATGTAGAGCAGAATTTTATGCCTACAGAGAAAATTACAGTTTCTACAGTACCTTTTGCCAAAAACAATGAATTCGATTATAGTGGAATGCTATTTTGGATGAATGATAAAGATGCTCATGAATGGGCATGGATTGTTTTCATTCCAATTGTTATTTTTATTGTAACAGCAGTTTCAAACGGTGCTAATATTACCGATGGGATCGATGGGCTCGCGGCGGGCACAAGTACGGTCATACTACTTGCCTTAGCCTTTTTTACCTACGTTTCAGGAAATATCATTTTTGCCGACTATCTCAATATCATGTTCCTCCCCAATATGGGTGAGACCACCATTTTCGTAGTCGCCATGGTGGGTGCTGTCATTGGTTTCTTTTGGTATAATACCTATCCTGCGCAGGTTTTTATGGGTGATACAGGAAGTCTCATGTTAGGGGGAGTTATTGCCGTTTTAGCAATTATATTAAGAAAAGAATTAATGATTCCTGTTTTATGCGGAATCTTTTTAATAGAAAACATATCTGTTATGTTACAGGTTGTTGTTTTTAAGTATAGAAAAAGAAAATACGGGTTGGAATATGCCCAAAATAATAGATTATTTAAGATGTCTCCATTACATCACCATTATCAAAAGGATGGTTTTCACGAAAGTAAAATCGTTAATAGAATGATTATCATTGGTGTAATGCTGGCTATAGTATGTCTGATCACATTGAAAATGAGATAGAATTAATTTAAAAATTGAACGATTTAAATACTAAAAAAATCGTCAATCATTTAATCAAAATTAATATGAAAATAGTTGTTTTAGGGGGTGGGGAAAGTGGCTGTGGAGCCGCTTATTTAGCTAAAAAGAAAGGTTTGGAAGTATTTCTTTCAGACAAAGGAACTATTAAGGATAACTATAAGCAGTTTCTGACCGAAAACAACATTGAATTTGAAGAAGGAAATCACGATGAGGAAAGAGTTTTAAATGCAGACTGGATCGTAAAGAGTCCAGGAATTCCGAAAAAAGCAGATATTATTTATAAAATTCATCAGAAAGGAATCAGACTTTCCTCTGAAATAGAATTTGCTTCAGAATTCACCAATGCTAAAATAATTGCTATTACAGGAAGTAATGGAAAAACAACAACGACTTCATTAATCTACTACATTCTTAAAAATGATGGATTAAAGGTGGGTCTGGGTGGAAATATAGGTTACAGTTTTGCCAAGCAGGTAGCTGATGAGAATCATGAATATTATGTATTGGAAGTAAGTTCTTTCCAATTGGATGATATTCAAAATTTCAGGCCTTATATTTCTTTGCTTTTGAATTTGTCACAGGATCACCTGGATCAATATAATTACAATTATGAAGAGTATGCTTTAGCGAAATTCAGAATTGCTGAAAATCAGGAAAATGACAATTTCTTTATCTACAATAAAGATGATGAAATGAGTAAAAACATTCTTGAAAAATTAGAAATTAAAGCGAAGATGATCCCTTTTTCAACAAAAGAAAAACTGTCTGAAGGAGGTTTTATTGATAACGATAGTATTATAGTAAAATTAAAGGACGCTTTCTCAATGAAAATTGATGAGCTTTCTTTATTAGGCAATCATAATGTTGCCAACAGCTTGGCAGCTTCGATGGCTAGTAAAATACTGAATGTCAACAATGAAAGCATTAGAAATTCATTAATGACATTTCAGGCTGTAGAACATAGGCTGGAATTTGTTTCCGAAATTGATGGAGTAAAATATATCAATGACAGCAAAGCAACCAACGTTAATGCTACTTATTATGCCTTAGAAAGCATGAAAGCACCAACTGTTTGGATTGTAGGAGGACAGGATAAAGGAAACGACTATTCAGAGATTGAAGATCTTGTTAAAAGAAAAGTAAAAGCAATCGTATGTTTAGGAATTGATAATCAAAAAATTATAAACTTCTTTAAAAATAAAAAAGAGTTTATATATGATACCTCAAGCATGGAAGAAGCGGTGAAAATATCAAAATCAATTGCCAAAAACGGAGATACTGTTTTACTTTCTCCTTGTTGTGCAAGTTTTGACCTTTTCAAAAGCTATGAAGATAGAGGCCGACAATTTAAAGAGCAAGTATTAAAATAACTGTATTCATGTAAAATGTACTAAAGTATTAATGATCCCAAACGGTTAAAGTACACGAATACATTTTACATCAATACATGAATACATAAAGTATGAACGAACAGGACACAGAAAACAGATTTGAATTTCTAAAGGGCGATAAGGTACTTTGGATGGTCATTCTTGTGATCTCCATATTCTCTATTTTCCCTGTATATTCAGCAAGTTCGAATCTGGAATATATTGTTAATAACGGGACTACAACCGGTCACGTTATCAAGCATATGTTCTTTGTGGTCCTGGGTTTAGGAATTATGAGATTAGTGGGAACTGTAAAATATGAATACATAGGAAAGCTCAGCAGTATACTGCTTGGTCTGATGATTATTCTATTGGTTATCACCATGTTTACGGGACAAACAATCGATGGTGCCAGTGCATCCAGATGGTTGAAAATCCCGGGAACACCGATCTCTTTTCAGCCTTCATCATTTGCCTTTCTCATGTTGGTTATTTATCTGTGCAGATATTTAACAAAAAAAATAACAAGAGAAAGACTTCCGATAGAAAACATTATGTACATCTTCGGACCAATTCTACTTGTTTTTGTATTGGTTGCAAAAGATAATGGATCTACCGCATTAATGATTTTAATGGTATCGGTCATTGTTTTAATTATTGGCCAGCTTCATTGGAAATACATTGCCGGATTTATATCATCCTCTTTTATTGCAATTGTTTTATTTCTATTGATTGCTCTGAATACCAATTTAATAGGTGGAAACCGTGTTCACACATGGATGAGCCGTGTAGAAACATTTACATCCAGTAAGGCAAAATCTGCAGACGTAGACGACGAAAGTGTAAAGGCAAAAAATTATCAGGTGATGCAAGCCAAAGCCGCTATCGTTCATGGTGGAATTACAGGAATGGGACCCGGAAAAAGTGCTTTAAAACAAATGCTTCCACAGTCTGCATCCGACTTTATATTCGCTGTAATTGTTGAAGAATATGGGGTAATTGGTGCAGCATTTCTGATTAGTATGTACCTGATAATGGTTATAAGGATCGTGATGATAGCCAGTAAGATGCCCGCATTTTTTGGGTCCTTACTCGTTCTCAGTCTCGGGGTCATGATTTTTATACAGCTTTCAGTAAATATTGCTGTAGCGATTAATCTGATCCCAGTTACCGGACAGCCATTACCTTTAATAAGTTATGGGGGAACCTCTATGTTGGTTACCTATTTGCAGTTAGGAATTATTTTAAATATAAGCTCAAGGATACAGATTTATGATGAAGAAGGAATGGGTAAAAAACAAAGTATTGCAGAAATAAATGATATCGCTTAGATCATTGTGAACAGACTGAAGGTCTGCGAACGTAGTTCAGAAGTGACGAAGCAATTTCAAAATTGAAAAAAATGAACAAGAAACTAAAAGTATTATTATCCGGTGGTGGAACAGGAGGACATATCTTCCCGGCTATCGCGATTGCCGATGAGATCAAGAAAAGATTTCCGGATACAGAATTCTTGTTTATCGGTGCCAACGGGAAAATGGAAATGGAAAAAGTTCCACAAGCCGGTTATAAAATTGAAGGAATTGATATTGCCGGAATTGATAGGGGTAACCTTTTATCCAATTTGGGTCTGCCATTCAAGATTCTGAAAAGCTTATCCAAATCTAAAAAGATCATAAAAAATTTCGCACCTGATTTCGCAATTGGAACAGGAGGTTTTGCAAGCGGACCGGCTCTTTATGAAGCCAGTAAAATGGGAATCCCAATTTTTATCCAGGAACAGAATGCACATGCAGGGGTTACAAATAAGATTTTAAGTAAGAAAGCAAAAGCTGTTTTTACCGCTTATCCAAAAGTAGAAGGCTTTCCTACTGAAAAGATCAAATTTCTTGGCAATCCTATCCGTGAAAATATCATTTCAGGAATGGAGGATACAGTACAGGCAAAAGAAAAAATGGGATTAAATACAGAAAAACTTACTATACTTTCTGTTGGTGGATCTCTAGGTTCCAGAACGTTAAATAATGCATGGAAATCCCATCTCGATGAAATTATAAATAAAGATTATCAGCTGATCTGGCAAACCGGAAAGCTGGATTATAGAAATATTATTGAAGAAACTAAAGACAAAAACAGTCCTAATATTCAGATTCATGAATTCATAAAAGACATGGAGAAAGCTTATTCTGCTGCAGATATCATTGTTTCAAGAGCAGGTGCCATTGCTATCTCCGAACTTGCGGTAGCACAAAAACCTGTTTTATTGGTTCCTTTCCCATTTGCGGCAGAAGATCATCAAACTAAGAATGCTTTGAATCTGGTAGAAAAAGATGCGGCTAGAATGGTAAGGGATTCTGAGATGGAAGAAAAATTCTGGAATACACTTGAATCGATATGTGAAAGTGAAAGCTTAAGAAAAGAAATGTCTAAAAATTTAGAGTATTTCGCCAAGCCGAATGCTGCAAAGGAAATTGTTGATGAGATTTTAAAAAAACTACAATAACCAAGACCAACAAGATATGAGAACTAAATTATTAACAGTCCTGCTAATCAGTTTTTTCACTGGTTTGTTTACAGCACAGACGCTTGTAAAGCCGGCAGACTTTAAGATATCATCGGTAGGTACTTTTCTGAAAAGTAAAGGTTATGAAGTATTGGAGCAGGATGAGACTTACATTAAGATAGCAAATAAAGATAAGGCCACTCTTTTTTTGGATGTCGATGCAGGAAAAAAATTTATTAATCTAAACGTAAATATCCTGATAACGAAAGGAGTAGCTAAAGATAAAATTAACGCTCTTATCAATGAGATCAATCAGTTAGCTATGATAAAAGCAGAGTATATAGAAAGTCAAAACTCTATCAATTTTAAGTATTATTTCTGGATTACGAACGGATTTACTAATGAAACATTAGAAGATGCAGTATTGGAATTCTTTTTGTATCAGGGAGATGCTTATGGAATAGATAAAGAAAAGATTTTCGATTATCAATAACTAAATAGAAAATGAAATTATTAGAAACATATCAGACTTTTTACTTCGTTGGAATCGGAGGCATTGGCATGAGTGCCCTGGCGCGTTATTTTAATGCTTCAGGCAAAAAAGTTTTAGGTTATGATAAAACCAACACCAAACTTACTCAGCAGTTGATGAATGAGGGAATTGATATTGTTTTTGAAGATATAACCGATGAAAAAGTAACATCCCTTCAACAGGAAAGTACTTTGGTTATTTATACTCCGGCTATCAAAACATTAGGAATATTAGATTATTTTAATCAAAATGATTTTGAAATTCTAAAGCGCGCAAAGGTTCTGGGCTTAATTACGGAAAATACAAACTGTATAGCCGTTGCAGGAACTCATGGTAAAACAACAACTTCTACATTGGTATCTCATCTATGTAAAGAAGCCGATCTGCCATTTTCATGCTTTTTGGGAGGTATTTCAGAGAATTTCAAATCTAATTTTTTATATAACGGTTCTGAATATTCAGTAGTAGAAGCTGATGAATATGACAGAAGTTTTCTTAACCTTTCCCCCGATTGGGCAGTAATAACCTCTACGGATGCTGATCACCTGGATATTTATGGCGATAAAAGCCATATTGAAGAGGGCTTTAGACAGTTTGCAGCACTAGTTCGTGAAGATAAGAAGTTATTCGTAAGAAAAGGAATTGACATCGGAAGAGATCACCAAACTTACGCTGTCAATGAAAAAGCAGATTATTATTCCGACAATCTTCGTATGGATCATGATAAAATCTATTTTGATTTTCATACTCCTACGGAAATGATAAAAGATTTTGTCTGGGAAATTCCGGGAATTCATAACGTTGAAAATGCAACTGTAGCACTGGCTATTCTTCACAATTTAGGAGTAGATTTTGAAACTTTAAAAAAGGCTATCGCTAATTTCAAAGGAATTAAAAGGAGATATACCAAACATATATATAAAAACGGTAAGATTTATATTGATGATTACGCACATCATCCAACAGAAATTAATGCAGTAGTGGGTTCTATCAAAACGTTTTACCCTGATAAAAAATTATTAGTTGCATTTCAGCCCCATCTGTTCAGCAGAACAAGAGATTTTGCAGACGGATTTGCTGAAAGTTTAAGCAACGCCGACGAACTGATTCTGTTGGATATCTATCCTGCGAGAGAATTACAGGAAAATTTTAAAGGAATTACTTCCACCTGGCTATTAGAAAAAGTAACATTAGGTAAAAAAGAAGGATCAACATTAGCAGAAGCATTTGAGAAAATAAAAGAAAAGGATTTCGATATTCTTCTTACCGTAGGCGCGGGAAATATAGACACCCTCTATGATCCGATATGCCAATGGATGGGAAATAATGAATAAAAGGAAATAATAATGAAATTATAGCGGCTTCTGACATCTGATGTCTGAAATCTCGCATTAAAAAAAGGAATGAAAAATAAATACAGAATATTAAAAATTGCTATCACGGTAATCCTTCTTGGGTTCCTGCTGAGTTTCTCTTTAAAGAAATTCGGCGGTCAGAAGATTACGGATAATAAGATTTCTGTAAAAATGAGTGAAAAAACTCCGGTTTATTTCATTGATGAAAAGGATATAAGAGCAATTGTAAATAAGGAAAACCCTTCAGGAAAAGTTGGTGATCTAAATATTCCCGCTTTGGAAAAAAAGATCAATGCCCTTCCTGCCGTGGACAGCGCCAATGTCTATTTAAATTTAAATGGAAAACTCAATTTGGATATTAAACAAAGGGTTCCTGTTTTCAGGTTAAATAAAGATGGTCGTGATTTTTATGTAGATGAAAAAGGAATTGAATTTCCGATTTCAAAAACGTATTCCCATCCTTGCATGCTTGTCACTGGAAATGTAAAACCAGATGAGTATGAAAAGCTGGCAGAACTTGTTGGAAAAATTGATAAAGATGATTTCAGTAAAAAATATTTTATTGGTATTTCAAAAAACAAAGATGATTATAACCTCCTGACAAGTGAGGGAAATTATAAGGTAGAAATTGGAGATTTAGATAATATCGAATTTAAAGTAAAAGGTTTTAAAGCATTTGTTGAGAAATATCTTGTTTATCAGGATCCTCAGAAATACAATATGATCTCAGTAAAATATCAGAATCAAATTGTAACGACATTAAATCCTTATTTTAAAGAAAATGACAGTATTTTAAATGCCGGACGTATGGAGCTGGCAAAAGTTCCTGTCATGGCAGTAGCCAGAAAAGTAGAAGCCAAAACAAAAACGGCAACTGTAAAAAAACAAAGCACAACTTCCAAACCGAAGGAAAGCATAAAGCCAAAAACTACAGCTAAACCGAAGGAAACAAAAAAGACACCTGAGAAGAAAGCAGTAACAAAGCCTAAAGGAAAAGTTAAAATAGAATAAAAAATCAAATCGATATAAACAAATGGAAAATCAAGAGTATTCAGTAGGTCTGGACATCGGGACAACAAAGATAGTCGCGATTGTCGGAAGGAGGAATGCACACGGGAAAATAGAAGTTCTCGGTGTAGGAAAGGCCAAAAGTCTTGGAGTTCATAAAGGTATTGTGAATAATATCTCACAAACCATTAATTCAATCAAGGCGGCTGTTTCTGAAGCACAATCCAGTGCAGGAGTTCCTATCCGCAAGGTCACGGTTGGTATTGCAGGAAAACATATCCGTTCGCTGCAACACTCCGATTATATTATGCGTGAGCATCCAGACAAGTTTATTACAGATGACGACATCGAAGCCTTAAAGGATCAGGTAAAAAAACTGGTCATGCTTCCTGGTGAAGAAATTATCCATGTCCTTCCTCAAGAATATAAGGTGGATTCCGAGGGTGAAATACAAGAACCTGTTGGCATGCACGGGAAACGTTTAGAGGCTAATTTCCATGTTGTTGTAGGACAAATGGGAAGTATCAGAAACATCGCAAGATGTGTAAGAGAGGCTGGCCTGGAAATGGAAGCCCTTACTTTAGAGCCTTTAGCATCTTCTGAAGCTGTTCTTACAAAAGAAGAAAAAGAAGCAGGTGTAGCTATTGTAGATATTGGTGGTGGTACTACGGACATTGCCATTTTTAAAGATAATATCATCCGTCATACATGTGTAATCCCATACGGTGGTGGAATTATTACTGAAGATATCAAAGAGGGCTGTTCCATTATTGAAAAACATGCCGAACAATTGAAAGTGAAATTTGGATCTGCAGTTCCGGAACTGGAAAAAGACAGTACTTTCGTCACTATTCCTGGGCTTCATGGCAGACCAGATAAAGAAATATCGCTTAAAACTTTAGCACAAATTATCAATGCAAGAGTAGAGGAAATTCTTGAAATGGTAAATACAGAGCTAAAAGCGTATGGCGCCTTTGAACAGAAGAAAAAACTGATTGCAGGTATTGTTCTGACGGGAGGTGGCTCTAACCTGAAGCATTTGCGTCAACTTGCCAACTATACCACTGGGTTTGACAGTAGAATCGGTTTTGCAAACGAATATATTGCAAATGATAAGAACCAATATCTAAAAGGTCCTGAATTTGCAACATCTATTGGATTGCTGATGGAAAGCTTAAAAATCAGAGATAAAAAGCAAGTTAATATAGAAGAAGAGGAAATTGTTCAGGAAAAACAACAGCCAGAAACTACAACCAATTCAACTGAAGTGAATACTGTTATCCAACAGGTTTCTTCGGTTCAGGAACAGGAAGTTGTAAGAGAACAGCAAGAACAAAAAAAAGCGGCAAGATTAACTTTCGGACAGTCGCTAATGGAAAAAGTAAAAAAATTCTTTGAAGAAGTAGAATAAAGTATAAAATGATGAATGATAAGCGATACACGATTATTCCTTATCACTTATCATGAGTCAATTTTAAAAAATATAATTATGGAAAATATAGGTACACAAGGGTTTTCATTTGATTTGCCAAAAGGAAATTCATCAATCATCAAAGTAATTGGTGTTGGTGGCGGTGGAAACAACGCCCTTAAACACATGTACGAGAAAGGGATTCACGGTGTTGATTTCGTGATCTGTAATACGGATGCTCAAACTTTAGATAATAACCCCGTCTCCAATAAAGTTCAGTTAGGTACTACTATTACTGAAGGACTTGGAGCAGGTGCTGATCCTGAAGTTGGAGAAAAATCAGCCATCGAAAGTATTGAAGAAATCAAGGCTGCGATGGGACAAAACACGAAGATGGTTTTCATTACTGCCGGAATGGGTGGTGGTACCGGAACGGGTGCTGCTCCCGTTATTGCTAAAGTGGCTAAAGATATGGGAATTTTAACAGTAGGTATTGTTACTGTTCCATTTAGCTTCGAAGGAAAAAGAAGACTTGAGCAGGCCGAAAATGGTCTTGAAAAATTAAGAAATAATGTTGACTCATTAATTGTCATCAATAACGATAAACTAAGACAGCAATTTGGTAACCTTGGATTTAAACAAGGATTTTCAAAAGCCGATGAAGTTTTGACCAATGCCGCGAAAGGTATGGCAGAAGTTATTACAGGTTACTTCGATGTAAACATTGACTTTAGAGATGCTAAATCTGTTCTTCAGAATTCTGGAACAGCGCTAATGTCTACAGGAACAGCTTCTGGAGACAATAAAGCAGACGAAGCAGTAAGAAAAGCCCTTGATTCCCCATTGTTGAATGACAATAAAATTACAGGTGCTAAAAATGTATTGTTGTTGATCAGAAGTGGTGCTGAAGAAGTTACTATGGATGAGATCGGTATCATCATGGATCATATCCAGAAAGAAGCAGGACATACTGCTGATATCATTTTTGGAGTTGGAGCAGATGAAGAACTGGGTGATGCAGTAAGTGTTCTTGTTATTGCTACCGGTTTTTCAAATGACGATAAAAAATTTGCAGGTCCTACTGAAAAAATCAGAATTGGTTTAAATGATAAATTAGATTCTTTCAAAACATCTCCTTTTAAAACAAGAGAAGAAAGAGAAATAGCTCCTGAACAAGGATATACTTTTGGGGGAAAGAATCTTTTCAGACTAGATGATGAAGACCAGGATAATCCTCAGTTTAAAACATCTACTGAAAAAAAAATGATTATTGAGGATGAAGACGTCAAAACAGAAATAAAATTCTCTGAGAGAGAGGAAGATACGTTAGACAGCCCTATCCAAGACTGGAGAAATGAAGCTGAAGAGGCACAGGATGCATATAGTTTATTTTCTTTCGATGAAGAGCACGATCCAAATGATTTGGAGATCCAATCTTTCTCTTTTGAAACAGAGGAAAAAAAGGAAACGCCTAGTACAAGTTCTTCTGTTCAGTCTTTTTCAGAGGAAAAATCGGTTGAATTTAGCTTCTTCGTAAACGAACCTGTCAATGAACCAAAAGCAGATTATGGGCAGCCAAAAGCAGAGTTTAATAACACAACAAATGCTGTTAGCCAAATAACTGAAGAGCCTGTTCAAAAAGTTGAAAGTTTCTTCCAGCCTGTAAAAGAAGTTCCTGCAGTTGAAGAAAAACCAGCTGTAGAAAATAAAACAGAAAGTGAAGCTCCTAAACCATCAGAAAGCGAATTCACGTTTGTGAATAAAACAATCGATCAGGAAAGAGTAGTTGAAAGAAGAAATAAATTAAAAGAATTCAATTCCCGTTATCAAAGTTTCGATAATGTGAATGAATTCGAATCTGTTCCTGCTTTCAAAAGAAAGAATATTTCAATTGACGGAACCAACGCTTCAGATCAGAATATAAATACATATTTATCTGATAACAATGGTTCTATGCAAATCAGAGAAAACAGATTTTTAAATAAAGATGTAGACTAGTTTAAATGTATTGATGTAAAATGTATTAACGATTTTTACATATTTTAATCTTTACTACATTAATACATTTTACGTTAATACAAATTAAAATTATGAGTTTAGAAAATATAATAAGCGAAGCCATAAAAACGGCAATGAGAGAGAAAGACAGAGTCGCTCTGGATTCTCTTCGTGCTGTAAAATCTCAAATCCAGCTTTTAAAAACCGAAGCTAGAGGAGCAGAAGTTTCAGCAGAACAGGAAATTGCCATTTTGCAAAGAATGATCAAACAGCGTAAGGACTCTTATGAACAGTTTTCAGCTCAGGGAAGAACAGATTTAGCTGAAGTAGAAGATGCTCAGATGAAAGTAATTGAGAAGTTCTTACCTCAACAGCTTACTGCAGAAGAACTGGAAGCGGAAATTAAAAATATCATTTCAGAAACCGGAGCTGAATCTATGAAAGATCTAGGAAAGGTAATGGGAATTGCTTCAAAAACATTAGCCGGAAAATCGGATGGAAAAAGTATTTCCGAGATGGCTAAAAAGTTACTTTCATAACAAAATTAATTCGTGTTCCGGGATATGAGCTATATGTTTAGATCCCAAAATGTGGATCACGAATCCTAAGTAAGGATATTCAACCTTTGCATATCGATTTGATTAATGAAGCCCGAAATTAATTTCGGGCTTCATTTATTGCATAAGATGCTTAAGAATCGTCTGTAAATAACAGACTTAACTGAATGCATCTTTTATGTCGAGGGAATGACGTAAAAAATGCTTTTTCATGGTTGGTTGTTTTTAGAATCATTTCAAAATTAATAAATATATTCTATTATACATAGCTTTTGTTTATATTTTTTCTAATATTATTAAAACATTAATATTGTGTAACTTTTTTGTATCATCCACTTTCCCTAATACATCAATAGTTTTTATGAATTGTTGAAACATAAATAATTTTTTACCTTTGTAAAGATTTAAAAAAAACAAAAAATGTATCCAACAGACTTAGTAATGCCTATGAAGGCTGAACTTACAGATAAAGGTTTCGAAGACTTGACAACAACATCTCAGGTAGAAGAAGCATTAAAACAATCAGGAACAACATTATTAGTAATCAATTCGGTATGTGGGTGTGCTGCAGGTGCTGCAAGACCAGGAGTTGTTTATTCTTTGACAGGAGATAAGAAACCTGATCATTTAACAACAGTTTTTGCTGGTTTTGATACTGAAGCAGTTTCAGAAGCTAGAAAACATTTAGCTCCATTCCCCCCTAGCTCACCATGTGTAGCTCTTTTTAAAGATGGAGAATTGGTTCATATGCTAGAAAGACATCATATTGAAGGGAATCCTGCAGGAGCAATTGCTGCAAACCTTCAGGCAGCTTATGATGAATATTGCTAGAAAACAATATTTTCAGATAATCAACCGTTACAATATTGTAACGGTTTTTTTATTTTAAGCCATAAAAAATTCTTTAAAAATCCAAATATCATTATATTTGTTGAAATGGCAACGAAAGCACTCTTCAATACTGTAGTGAATTGGTTTATCCGTCAAAGGATAGATCAGATACAGAATTTTATGAATCATCCTATTGAGACACAAAAGGGTATCTTGTTTTCCCAGCTGTTTCATGCCGAAGATACAGAGTATGGTAAAAAGTATGGCTTCAATTCAATTTCCAGTTACCAGGACTTTAAAAATAAGGTTCCCGTTGTTACCTATGAAGATTTTGAACCTTATATTGAGCGAGCAAGACAAGGTTATAAAGATGTAAGCTGGCCTGGTTATATTAAGCATTTCGCTAAATCCTCAGGAACAACGAACGCTAAAAGCAAGTTCATCCCTATCTCTGCCGAAAGTCTGGAATATTGCCACATGAAAGCAGGAAAAGATATGGTATCGATTTATGCCAATAATCATCCTGAAAATCAATTGTTCACCAACAAGAATCTACGTTTAGGAGGCAGTTCTGAACTCTATGCGGATTTCAATACTAAATTTGGGGACCTTTCTGCAATTCTTATAGATAATCTTCCTTTTTGGGTAGAGATCACGACAACGCCAAGTAAAAAGGTTTCCCTTATGTCCGAATGGGAAAGTAAACTGAAAGCCATTATCTCTGAAGTTAAGAATGAAGATGTGGGTAGTTTATTAGGCGTACCCAGTTGGATGATGGTTTTATTGCAAAGGGTACTAAAAGAAACAGATGTCCAGAATATTTCCGAACTATGGCCTAATTTAGAGGTCTTTTTTCACGGCGGAATCAGTTTTAAGCCCTACAGGGATCAATACAGTCAGATCATCGGAAAAAACATTAATTACTACGAAATTTACAATGCTTCTGAAGGCTTCTTCGGTATCCAGGACAGACCAAATAGTGATGAGATGCTCCTGATGTTGGATTATGGTATTTTCTACGAATTCATTCCGATGGATCAGTTTCACCTTGAAGACCCCTTGGTAATAAGCCTTGAAGATGTTGAAGTCGGAAAAAATTATGCTATGGTCATTACCACCAATGGTGGATTATGGAGATATCTGATTGGGGATACTGTTGTATTTACTTCCGTTAATCCATTTAGGATAAAAGTCTCAGGAAGGACAAAACATTATATCAATGCATTTGGAGAAGAGTTAATGATCAATAATGTTGAGCTGGCTCTTACAAAAGCATGTGAGGAAACAGGAGCTGCGATAACAGACTTCACAGGGGCTCCGGTTTTCATGAAAGAAAATGAAAGTGGTGCTCATGAGTGGATATTTGAGTTTAGCAAAAATCCGGATGATCTTGATTGCTTTATCAATGCTTTCGATGATAGCTTAAAGGCTGTAAATTCAGATTATGAAGCTAAAAGATACAATAATATCACACTGAAAAAACCTATCGTTCATATTGCCAGGCCTAATTTATTTTACTGCTGGCTGGAATCTAAAGGAAAGCTAGGTGGGCAGAATAAAGTTCCCAGACTAAGCAATGATAGGGAATACATAGATCCGCTATTAGAACTTAACAAATAAAAAAACCGCAGCTTTTACTACGGTTTTTACTTTTATTTTTTCAAATCTTCTTTTAACTTTTTAGCTCCCTCTTCAACTTTTCCGGCTCCTTTTGCGGCAGCGTCTTTTACATCTTTTCCGATCTCTTTAGCTCCTGCCTTAATATCTTTTCCAGCTTCGTTAAGTTCCGTTTTTGTTTTATGGGCTGCATTATCTATTTTGTCACCTGCAGCATCTACTTTCGCCTTTACATCTTCTTTTGCCTTATTAACCTTTGAAGTATCCACAATATCTGTAGGAGACTGTGTTACCGTAGTGCTGGTTGTAGTAACTGATCCATCTGGATTTTCAACCTGCTCAGTTTTTGTTGTTGATTTGGTACAAGAAACTACTAATCCTGCAGCCATAAGTACTGTTAAAATTTGTTTTTTCATATTGATATTTTTTAAGTGTGTATTCAAATTTATAAAAACTTTTATCCATTTTCACATCTATGGAGAAGTTTTTGATGGTGGAGCTTTTTCCTTATCTGTTTGTTCCGTTTTCTTTTTCTCCTCTTCCTGCTTCTTTTTATTTTCTTTTTCCAGCTCTTCTTTAATACGCTTTTCTTCCTTCTCAAGCTTTAAAGCTTCTTTTAAAGAATCCTGGTATTTTTGAGATGACATTCTGATCTGACGTACAATATCTACTGAAGTTGCACCATTAGAAAAAGAGTCAATAGCTGTTGTATCATAGTGCACTTTCATATCCTGCTCAGCATCGATGTGAGCAGGTTCTCCTTTGGAGCATGAAATAAAAAAGGTGGAAAAAATGATAGCTACAAAAAATAAATTTTTCATGGAACTAATTTAATAGAAATTCCGCAATTACCGGGTAATGGTCTGATAATTTTACGGATTGATCTATTTTAAAGCTTATAGGCCTAATATCTTTTGATGTGAAAATATAATCAATTCTTAAAGGAACTTTGTAGTCGTGAAAACTGGTAGAAACACCGTTTCCTACTGTTAAAAATGCATCATCTAAGTTCTTTCCCAAATTATAATACTCATATGAGTTTGGTACAGAGTTAAAATCCCCAGCAAGTATTACCGGATAAGGAGAGAAATCAATCGCTTTTCTTATTTTCTTTATCTGCTCTTCATGGGCTCTGAACGTTGGCGCCATATGCGAAAAAAGTTGGTGAATCTTATTTGTTCCCTTTCCTGCTCCGCTAAAACTAAACATTGATTTATCTAAGCGAAATGGTTCAAGATATACATTTACTATTCTCACTATCTTTCCATTAATATCAATATCGGCATAAAAAGAATTTCCCCGGGATTTATCTTCTATTAATTCGGCTTGTCTTACAATTCTATGTTTAGTTTTTAAAATCACTACCGGATATTTTATCATATCCTTTCTAAGCGCTGTATTCGTGTCTTTTTCCTGAACAAGAATAATATCTGCATTCTGATCCTGAATATATTTCTTTACCTTATCCCAGCCAAATTCTCCATATTTCACATTGAATGTCAATATCTTAACATCTCTGATAGACTTATAGTTTTCAGTTTTAGGAGAGAAATTAACCCATCGTCTGATAGGATTATAGAAAATAAATGTACTAAGAAGGAATACGATTGCAATTTTATTTCTTTTAATGATCCATACCAGTGTCAATATAATATGTAAAATGACCAAATAAGGAAAACCAAGTGAAAGAAGATTTAAGCTACCTAGGATATTAGGAGGAACCCATGCATTAGCAAGGGTACATAATAGTAGAACAATAATTGCAATATGTGAAAACAATAATATCTGGTTAGGCTTCATGAAAAAACGGTCTAGTCTTTTTTTCATCAAAAACCAAACCAATGTGAGAAACTTTAACGGACTTTATGATTATTACTTTTTTAATTTAAAAGTCGTTATAACCGGATAATGATCTGAAATTCTGACAGAACGGTCAACCTGATAGCTGAGCGGCTGTATAGATTGGGATGTGAAAACATAATCTATTCTTATTGGAAATTTATAGTCATGAAAGCTTGTAGCACTGCCCCTCCCTGATTCTACAAAAGCATCCTTGAGTCCTTTTCCTAAATGATAATACTCATAAGAATTTGGAACTGAGTTGAAATCACCAACTAAAATAACAGGATAGGGAGATTCATCAATCCCCTTTCTTACTTTTTCTATTTGCTCCTGATGCATTTTAAAAGTTGGAATTAATCTTCTTACAACACCTTTCACTTTTTGTTTATCTTCATCACTATCCCCCTGAAGTTTCACCATGCTCTTTTCAAACTTAAATGGCTGAAGGTAAACATTGATAAAGCGGTATACATTTCCTTTTATTTCTATATCTGTTTGATTTGCATAAGCGTTATTAATCTTATGATCACTATCAATCAATTCTTTCTGATCAATAATTTTATATTTAGAAAAGATTGAAACAATAACGTCTCCTTTTCCTTCACCGAATCCGTTGAATTGATACTTTTTGACATCACCATGTTCCTGAAGCATTACAATATCAGCATTTTGATTGTCAATGTATTTTTCAATAGCATCCTGACCCAATATTCCTCCTTTTGCGTTTAGTGAAACAATTTTAAGATCAGATCCAGCTTTATCCACAGAGGTAAAATTCACCCATCTTTTAATTGGGCTTAAAAAAAGCAAGCCCAAAGCAACAAATACAACAGCTCTCTTTTTCCATGAAAAAATCCAGAAAATAGTTAATAATATATAAGCGATAATGAGAACAGGAAAGCCAAGTGACAACAAATTAAACCACGGATATATTTTCGGAGGTATGTAGGCATTGAGCAATGTTCCTAATAATAGAAGCAGTATCCCCAAATGTGCTATTAAAAATATAAGGCGAAGTATTTTCACAGGTTTATTTTAACGGAATCGATATAAATGTTTTTTCCAGATTAGTGCTAATATAAACCCTACAATAGCTCCACCTACATGGGCAAAATGAGCAATACCCCCAACATTTCCTGAAACACCTAAATAAATAGAAATAACGAGTAATATAGGTAACAAATATTTTACTTTAATAGGAACGGGAATAAACATGATTCCAATTTTTGAATCCGGATATAAGGTAGCAAAAGCCGCTATAACTCCAAAAATGGCTCCCGACGCACCTACCATCGGAGTCCTTAATGCATTATACAGGCTCTGAGAAAGCTCTTTTCCTTCTGTTGTTGTTGCACTGATATTCATATCCCCAGCATATCCTATTGCTGCTTTTTTATAAATTTCAGCCGCATTTAATCCCAAACCTTCTAAACTTGAAGTGATTTGCTGAATCTCCACAAAATTCCAAAGATTAAATAAGAAAAACGCTCCTAATCCGCTTACAAAATAAAGAATCAAATATTTCTTTTCTCCTAAAGACTGCTCCAGGATTGGCCCAAAGCTCCACAAAGTCAACATATTAAATAAAATATGCGCAAATCCACCATGCATAAACATATGGGTTATTATCTGCCATGATTTAAAGTTTGGAGATAGCGGGTAATATGCAGCAAGTACACTGAATAACTGCGGAAATATAAAAGATGATACAATAAATACAACAATGTTTATTATAATTATATTTCTTGTGATCGGTGGTATATTATTAAACATTTTTTAAAATTTGTTTTTAAAATCATTGAATGGAACTTCATAAAAGCATCGTTTGCCATTGGGCAAAAATTCAGGAAAACCTAATGCTGTAAAATCCTTAATTAATTGCTCAGCATCTTTTTTATAAATAAAATCAAATCTGGATTTAGACTGCATCTTCGTCCATTGATTCTGATAATACTGCGTAAACTCTTCTTCTGTTTTATAATCTAAAATATCAAACAGATCTTCAAGGAATTTCATTACCTGAGTCTCTTTAAGTCCTTCAGGAACCGCGTCTATCCTTAAAACACTTTCATGGGCAATTTTCATATCGAAGCCTAATTCCGGAAGATATTTTTTGATTGATTTATACTTATTTTTCTCAATTTCATTCATATGGTATTCCAGAGAGAAAAGAAGGGCATGGCTGTTTGTTGTCCCTTTTTTTGTGGGCTTATTATTTTCTGAAACGAAAAGCCTGTGCATTCTCCCTAAATCCAACATCAATGTTCGGTCACCTTTATTGAATAACCAATATCCATTGGGAAGTCTCATCAGATCTTCATCAAAATCTTCATCTTCAAATAGATTAATTTTTGATGGTTCTGCAGAAATATTCTGATGGTACATCTCCGCGAGATTTTGTATCTCTGCCTGTCTTATAACTCCTCTTTCTTCTAAAAACGGATTGTAATCTTTATCTACAACGATCTCCGGCATTTTTATAACCCCGCCGCTATTTCCTTTACTAGGAAACGTTTTCTGCATAAGCTCATCCAATTGAGGATCTCTTTCAAAATCCAGACTTGGAGCGACATTATAGATTCCCAAAGATCTTTTTATCGTTGAGCGGATAAGAGCAAAAATAAGATGCTCATCTTCAAACTTCACCTCTGTTTTTTGTGGATGAATATTAACATCTATCTTTTCAGGATCAAGCTCTAAGAAAAGAAAAAATGTAGGAATATATCCTGGTAAAAGCAATCCTTCAAATGCTTCCTGAACTGCTTTATTAAAATATGGGCTTTTAAAGAACCTTCCATTAACGAATATAAACTGTTCGCCTCTGGTTTTTTTTGCTCCTTCAGGTTTTGCAACAAATCCATGAAGTTTACACCAGATAATATCTTCTTTGATCGGGATCAGTTGTGGCTGTAATTTTCTTCCGAAAATATCTACGATCCTTTGCATCTGACTTCCTTTTCTCAATCGAAAAACCGGTTCATCGTCATGAAATAAAGAGAATTCTAAATTTTCATGAGCTAATGCCACTCTTTGGAATTCATCAATTACATGTCTGAATTCGATATTATTATTTTTAAGGAACTTTCTTCTTGCCGGAACATTAAAGAAAAGATTCTTTACTAAAAAGTTTGAACCTTCAGAAGTTTGTACCGGATCCTGAAATTGGAAAACACCGCCTTCAATATATATGTTGGTCCCGATATTTGTTTCCTTTTGCTTAGTTCGCAGCTCTACTTGAGCTACTGCAGCAATAGAAGCCAGAGCTTCACCACGAAAACCTTTTGTAGAAATTTTAAAGATATCTTCTGTTCCTCTGATCTTAGAGGTAGCATGTCTTTCAAAAGCCATTCTTGCATCCGTCTCAGACATCCCTTTTCCGTCATCAACAACCTGTATCAGATTTTTCCCGGCATCTCTTACGATCAGCTCAATTTTAGAAGCATCTGCATCGATAGCATTCTCCAATAGTTCTTTCACAATGGATGCAGGTCTCTGCACCACTTCTCCTGCCGCAATTTGGTTGGCTACATGATCCGGTAAAAGCTGAATAATATCTGACATAAAAACGTTAAATCAACTTACAAAAATAGTCAATGAAAATGGGAATAAAAACAATAAAACCGTGAATTAAAATTTAATTATCAACATGCAAATATTCTGCCTTTTATTATTTATTCAAAATTCTCTTTATTCTGCGCCTTTTTATAAATCACAATTCCCTAATTGTACGACACAAATAGGGAATTGATTCACAGCTAGTTTACACAAAATTAATACTGATAGTTCTTTATTTATTATTGTATTTTAATCATCAAATACAAGTCTTCTTTTTTCTTTAGTTTTAGCTTCTCCATGAATTTTATCGTATAGATTAGCTAAAACGCTAGGCTTTTTATAGATCTTACTATATCTGTATCGTGTATGGAAGTGCCTGATATTAATTTTGTAGAAATCATATCCAATAACGACAAGAAGACAAACACTGATTACATAGAACACTCTGAACTCCAGATAATAATAGGTTAATCCTGAAAATACCGCTCCCAAAACATACGCCACCATAATACTCGACAGCAACTTTGCCCGTGCTATTAATTCCGGATTTCTTCTGTATTTTTTGTGCGTAAACATCGATAATAAAATCCCTAAGTCAGTTGTTGTACCTGTAAGGTGGGTGGTTTTCACAGAAAAATTGGAAATACTTGCAGTTAAGCCATTCTGTAAGCCTGTTGCAAAAAGCATCAAGGCAACCAGATATTCTGTCTCTTCAACTGTTTTCTGATAAAATAACTGCCCATAGATCCCGACAAACAGCAAACACAAAATTTCCAGTACGATTGGCATCGAATGAGCAAAGTATTTGCTTCTCTTGTTAAAATTAATAACGAAGAAGTTGGCTACAAAACTTCCAAAGAAGAAAAGGAAAATCCATCCACCAACTACCGCGACCTGAGTCCAGTTTCCTTTACTGATTTCAGCCGCAAATATTGCGTAGTGACCTGTTACGTTCGAGGTAAAAGAAAGAAATATTAATAGAGATGCTATATTTATAGTTCCTGCCGTAAAGGCAGTCAGCGTCCCCAGTCTTATATTGTCTCCCAATGTCCTGCTGTTACTATAATTTCTTAACATTTTTTTTAATTTTATAATTGACTTTGTGTTTTTTAAACTTCAACAAAAATTTCAGCGAGTCTTCCTCTTTCCGGAAGTCTTTCAGAAATTTCAAGTGCTATTTCATACGACTCCAGATCTTTGCATTTTTTGATATAAGAAGCAATGTCGAATTTCCCTTTGCCTTTACTTTTTATAGAAGGAGAATAATAAGCCTCTTCTATATTTTCTATTTTTACGTAATTATTAAAGGTTCTTTGAAAGCTCCCTGTAAAAACATCACAGATCACTTTATGAACCAGGTGTGGATATTTATTTTTAACAATACTGATAGCATCAGAAAACTCTACTGGTCTGATCTTATTAAATATTGCAGTTTTGGTTGTGAATAACAGGTCTCTAATAGAATCTCCCATATCATACCCCGATACAAATAAAATAGTGTACTGAGTTTCATCATCTTTACTATCTTTTTCTTTAAGTACTTTTTTCAATATGTTTAAAGACTCAAGAGAGTAATCCGTTGCAATTAAAATCGTTTTGATCATATCTTTAGATTTAGTTTTGTATTATCTTATTTTGATGTTACAAAACTATAGTGACCAAATTAGAGGATCTTTGGAATTGAATTAAAATGTGATTAAAGAGATTAAAATGAGATTAGAAAATTGTTAAGCGAGAGTTAATATTGATAGGAAGAAGAAATTACGAAGTCCCAGAAGGTTTTGTTTCAGGTCGCAATTCCACAATTCTAAATGATGTTCGAAGACCTTTAAATAGGTGATCGATCGAATAAGTTAAACTGTCTTCTCTTCAGGTTGTGTGCTATAGAAATTAGGGAAACGGAGCTGAACGGTCGTCCCCTGGTTTTCATTGGAACTAACAATAAGCTCCCCATGGTGCATTCTTACAATATTCCGGGCTAGCGGCAAGCCAATACCATACCCTTCATAGTTTTTGGTATTAGAAGCCCTGAAGAACGGATCATAGATCTTATTCATTTCTTCTTTTGGAATTCCGATTCCATTATCTTTTACGATAATATAAACATCCGTATCAGTAGCACCTAATGAAACTTTTACCTGTTGGAAATTAGAATATTTACACCCGTTATTAATAATGTTAGCTACGGCGAGATGGAGCAACTGTTCATTCCCCTGAACTTTTAATTTTTTGGGATTTTCAGGCAGCATACTGATGTCTAAATAGATGTTATTTCGGGTGTCAATTTTTCTTAGTGTTTCAATAACATCCCAAAGCAACTGATCGATCCTAACCTTATCCATTTTCTGAATTTTCCCATCAAAACCTGTTTGAGCAATCATCAGAAGTGCTTTTATCTTTTTATCGAGTTTCTCTGCTTCATCGAGAATGATCTCCAGTGTTTCTTTATATTCATCAGCCGTTCTGTTGATTGAAAGAGCCACATCAGCTTCACCCATAATAGAGGTAAGCGGAGTTCTCAATTCATGAGAAACATTTCCAATCAGATGGTTCTGGGTTTCAAATGAGGTCTCAATACGATTAAGCATGTCATTAAATGTATCTACCAGCTCATTGAGTTCTTTATTGTCAGGATGAGATTCCAGTCTCAGGTGAAGGTTTTCAGAACTGATCTGTTTTACTTTACCTGTGATCTTTAATATGGGTTTAAACAACGTTTTAGATAAATAAAAGGAAAAGATCATGCTGAAGAACAGTGAAAGAACAATACACGTAACCAATGTTCTTTTGAGGAATCCCAAGTAATAAATGAGATAATGATTTTTGGCAGAAGCGATCGCGATATATTCTTTATCATGAAATTTAAATGACTGGCCGATATAATAAAACTCTTTATCATTGTAATTATCTTCCCCTTTTCTCATGATATTCTTAAAAAAAGTATCGGGAATATGAACCTCCTGAGATATTTTTTTGAAATTTGAATCCGTTGGAACCATAAATACATAATCCTTTTCCATTGGAAGTTCTTCATCATTCAGACTATTCAGAACGTAATTTTCCGGAAGATCCAGGTGTTGTTTCCCTTTTTCAATTTGTACAATGGTCGTGGTTCGGATTTTGAGCAGTTCATAAAACCTCTGATGAGAAAAATTGACGATCGAGAAATACACCAATCCACCAAACAGCAATATAATCGTGGTGAAAACCACCATTAAAAGCACCATTGTTTTGGTTTGATTGGTAATTACTTTATTAAACATCAATTAAGTTTTTTTTAAAACATATCCCATTCCAATTACAGTATGTATCAGTTTCTGATCATCCTGGCTATCCAGTTTTTTCCTCAGATAGTTTACATATACATCCACAACATTGGTTCCGAGCTCATAATTTACTCCCCAGACAGCATCCAGAATTTCGGCTCTGGAGATTACTTTTTCAGGATTATTAAGGAAGTACATTAATAACTTATATTCTGTAGAAGTAAGAGAAACCTCATCTCCGGCCCGGGTAACTTTTTTAGTGTAATCGTTCACCATCAGATCTGAAAACCTATAAACATATTCACTGTCAGCTTCAGATTCTAAAGACTCCTGTGTTGTTGTATTGCCGATACTTCTCCTCAATAAGGATTTTATGCGGGCAACCAGTTCAATAAATTTAAAAGGTTTTACAAGATAGTCGTCACCACCACTTTCGAGACCCAGAACGATATTTTCAGAGGTTCCCAATGCGGTCAGAAAAAGGATGGGAACATGTTGATTGGTCTTTCTTATTTCTTTACAGACATCCAGCCCATTCATTTCCGGTAACATAATATCTAAAATTACCAGATCAAAATCATTGGCTTCCACCAGCTGTACTCCGGTACGTCCGTCAAAAGCCACTGAAATCTCATAGCCTTTTTCCTGAAGTCCTTTTTTAATAAAAGATACAACACTGGTTTCGTCTTCGATCAGAATAATTTTTTTCATAAGTAACGAATTTCACAAAAATAACAAAAAGAAAGGAAACATTCCGAAGGTATATACGATGTGATTTTAAATGAAATGATTTTAAAGTTGTTGAAAACTATGGAGAATAATACTACATTTGTTGTTATAAGCAAATAATGAAAACAGTTCAGGTTAAATTTTAATAGTATGAATGATTTTTTAATAGGTATTGGAAAAAGATTAAAAGATATTAGAAAGAAAAATAATTTAACGATCAATGAACTGGCTTTTAAGGCCAATGTGAGTAATGGTCTTGTATCCCGGATCGAAAACGGAAGAACAATTCCTTCTCTTCCTGTTCTGTTGGATCTCATTCAGTCATTAGAAATAGACGCAAGCTTTTTTTTCGAAGGCGTTGAAAAAAAATCAAATGCTAAGTTTATCTATTTACCAAAAGATAGCCAGCAGCTTATTGAAAAAGAAGTGGAAGCTGAAGGCTTTAAATATCTGCACATTTTCAGTAAAAGTCTTCATTCATTAGGTTTTGAAGCTGTTTTATTAACTCTTGAACCCAATTCTAAAAGAGAAAAGGTAATTACAGATGCCTGGGAATTTAAATATATTTTAAAAGGCGAGGTAAAGTATCTGATCGATAATGAGGAAATAATTCTAAAGGAAGGAGATTCATTATATTTCAATGGAAAATTGCCACACGTCCCGGTAAGCATTAGTGATGAAAGCTGCATCATGCTGGTTCTTTATTTCTATTCTGATAAATAGCAACATTCTTTATTTTGTTCCTTATATAGTTGTCAGTTTTACTGTCTTCTTTTTTTAAAAAGTTTACAAATACTCAACTTCCGGTTTTTTGCACTTCATTAAAATTAATGGAGAATTAACGGATTTCCTATCAAATACCATTCGTCTCCTTTTTCATTTAAACTTACAAAAACCATGTAACATACTGTTTAATGGTATTATTTAAACATTTATTAGATTTTCAAAGAACTATTTTTTGTAAGAAATACTTAACAAATCGCCTCTATTTGTTAATCATTACTTAATATCAAATATTTACATATATTAAAATTATTAGCTTGTTTTGCATAAAAATTTAATATTTGTAAAAATGGAAACAAAATTAAAGAAATTACTACTCCTTATTTTTCTTTGTTTCATTGGTTGGGTTTCGGCTCAAAAAAAATCTGTTACGGGAATTGTATCAGATGAGAATCAACCTCTTCCCGGAGCACTAATAAAAATAAAAGGATTATCTAAAAATATAGTTACAGATCTCGATGGTAAATTCACGATCAATGATCTTCCGGCGGGTGAATATAATTTACAGATTGGATATATCGGATATGAAAACAACGATATTACTGTAGCGGTAAAGCCTGAAGAGAATACGGATCTGGGTATTATCAGATTATCTCAAAAACATAAAAACATAGATGAAGTCGTTGTCACTGCTACGCTTAAAAACAGTGAAGCAAGAGCATTAAGTCTTCAAAAAAATGCAATCAACATTACAAATGTTATTGCTTCTGATGGTATAGGAAAATTACCGGACAGAAACGCTGCTGAAACAGTTCAGCGTGTTCAGGGTGTTTCAATTGAAAGGGATCAGGGAGAAGGAAGATTCGTATCAATCAGAGGACTTCCTCCTTTTTGGGCATCAACTACCATTAATGGAAACAGACTTCCAACAGCCGAAGAGGAAACAACCTCCAGAGCAACAGCTTTTGACTTCTTCCCTACTGAGCTTATTTCCTACGTTCATGTAAATAAATCTTTCACTCCTGATATGGAAGCCGATGGAATTGGTGGTGGTGTTAATTTTATTACAAAAACACCTCCAATGAAGCAGGAATTAAAAATTACAGTCGGAAGCGGCTATAATGCAAAGTCTGATAAAGGGGTTTATAACTTAGGCTTATTGTATGGTGGCAGAACAAAAGATAAAAAGTTTGGATACCTGTTTAATGTTGCTCACTTTACCAGAAACTGGTCCACAGATAATTTTGAAGCAAGAAGAAGTGGTGATGAAGGGGTTTTCAGATTAGAGCTCCGTGATTATAATGGGGTAAGAAAAACAACGGGAATCAATACCGCTTTCGAATATGTGCTATCTCCCAAAAGCACCCTATACTTAAAAGGAATGTATGGTACTTTGTCTGATGACGAAACGCACTATAAGCATAGAATAAGATTTGATAAATTCAGTTCTGCCAACAACACAGCAAGAGTTGAATTACAGAATATTCATAATCTTTTAATCACAGAACTAACTTCTGTTTCATTGGGTGGAGTTCATCAGTTAAACAAAGGAAAAATTGATTGGGATGTGTCCTATTATGATAATAGATTCAAGTACGGAAACATCCCTGATAAACAGAATAACTCTTATTATGTTATTAAATATACCCAATCTGGTGTAGGAATCGATCCTAATTATATTGGAGATCACGGAAATGGACCAAGAGCATATTGGAAAGCTGATGGTGGAAAATTAGATTATAAAGATCCTGATGCCCTATTTGGTTTCTACAGCGATCCCAATTTTAAAATGGATGCTTCTCAAATGAGATTTACTGATCTCGAATTCTATAAGG
The DNA here is from genome assembly GCF_018613715.1 of Chryseobacterium sp. ISL-6. Taxonomy (GTDB): domain Bacteria; phylum Bacteroidota; class Bacteroidia; order Flavobacteriales; family Weeksellaceae; genus Chryseobacterium; species Chryseobacterium paludis. The sequence goes on from NZ_JAGGPT010000006.1 coordinate 203,269, forward strand.
TCTTTGTTGATGAGAAAGATAAAATTGTAGCTGCATTCAATCATGAAATGAATGTTTCTGACCGACTGACCTTAAAGTATGGTTTTAAATACAGGGATAAAGAACGTACTGCAAAGTTTTCAGATATTTTCTATAACTGGAGCAACGGAACGGCACCTCTTTTATCAGAGTATGGTCAATACATCACAACACAGCCGAATGGTCCTAAATATTTAAGCGAAATGAATGCCCACATTGGGAACACTTTCGGACCTGTTTTATCAACAACGGGGATGGACCAGTTCTGGTTTCAGAATCAGGGAAATTTAAAAATAAACCCTGCAGATTCAGAATCTCTGGAATACAATAAAGCATTAGGAAGAAACTTTGATGTTTTTGAAAAACATGCGGATGCTTATGGGATGGGTACTTATAAAGTGAGTGATAAAATTACGGTTTTAGGAGGAATCAGATTATCAAATACCAATACGAAGGTAAGAGGTTTTAATGTAATCGACGACAAATTGGTTCCCACAGAAAACACTAAGAAATATCTTGCTGTATTACCGATGTTACATATCAAGTATACCTTAAATGACAAGACAAACCTTCGTTTTGCAGCGACAAGAACCTTCTCAAGACCTAATTTCGGGGATCTAACTCCTGGTGGAACTTATATTGAAGCAGACAATGAATTCAAAGGAGGGAACCCAAATCTGAATCCTACTTATTCTCTAAACCTTGACCTGATGGGAGAATACTACTTCTCTAATGTAGGGATTTTAAGTGGTGGAATTTTCTATAAGTCAATTACAGATCCCGTTTTCCAGGACTCTTTCATTGGAACTTACAATGGTAATCCTGGGGTACAGTTTACAGCTCCCAATAATGGAAAAGCAGCTTCGTTGGGAGGTCTTGAATTGGGTATAAACAGAAGATTCGACTTTCTTCCGGGTTTCTTACAATATTTCGGAACTCAGCTTAATGCTACTTTCATGACTTCAAAAATGGAGAAACCCAGTGGTAGAAAAGTTGCTCTTCCTTATCAGGCCAAAGAACTATACAACATACAGTTATTCTTCGAGAAAAAAGGATTCAATGCCAGATTAGCTTATAATTATAAAGGAAAATATGCTGTTGAGTATGCCGAAACAGATCTTAATGATTCTTATTATGGAAAATACAGCAGTTTGGATTTCGGAGGATCTTATCAGTTTACAAAATTTTTAATGCTATATGCAGATGTAAATAACATTCTGAATAAGCCATTGATCTATCATTTCGGAAAGAATGAAGATCGCCCAGAACAGGTTGAATATTACGGAGTAAGATTCAATTTAGGTATCAAGCTAAATTTTTAATCAATAAAAATGGCTGATACGATCAAAAAAAACACATTGGTAACACTGAAAGCAGCATTTTCTGCTTTTGGTGTTTACTTCTGCATGTATGGATTTAGAAAACCTTTCACTGTAGCATCTTTCGAAGGTCTTGCTTACTTTGGAGTGGATTATAAAGTACTGATCATCATTGCTCAGGTCGCAGGGTATTTCATCTCAAAATTTATCGGAATACGATTTATTTCAGAATTAAAACCCGAAAAAAGGATCTTCTATCTATTTACTTTTATTGCCATCGCAGAAATTGCATTACTGGGTTTTGCCCTCGTTCCGGCACCTTATAACATCATTTTTATGTTTATCAATGGATTTCCATTGGGACTGATTTGGGGAATTGTCTTTTCCTATATTGAAGGAAGAAAAACAACCGAGATCATAGGTTTATTTCTGTGCTCGAGTTTTGTCGTTTCTTCAGGGTTCACAAAATCCGTAGGAAAATTTATTATGGATACATTTGATATTTCAGAGTTCTGGATGCCTTTTACCGCCGGTCTGGTTTTTATTATTCCTTTGATCCTTTTTGGTGTTTTATTAAATAAAATTCCTAAACCTACTGAAGAGGACATTTTGTTAAAAAACAAAAGACAACCTCTTGATAAGGCAGCCAGAATAGGATTGATTCGTCAGTTTTTTATTCCAATGGTTTGTATTACTATTTTATACATTAGCTTAACCATCCTTCGGGACTTCAGGGATAATTTTAATCGTGAGATCTGGGATAGTTTAAGTCTCAAAACTGACAGCTCTATCTTTACCCTTACCGAAATTCCCATTGCCATTGTTGTTCTCCTGGTTTTAAGTCTGATGGTAAAAGTAAAGAACAACAAAAAAGCTTTCGCTTACTACCATTATATTCTTTTTGCAGCCATCGCAATAGTTGGTTTTTCAACATACTTTTTCCAGCATCATATGATATCTCCTTTTTTATGGATGATGTTCTCCGGACTTGGAATGTATTTGTGCTATGTTCCGTTCAATGGAATTTATTTTGACAGAATGATTGCGGCTTTTGATATCAAAGGCAATGTAGGTTTTCTAATTTATTTTGTAGATTCATTCGGATATCTGGGAAGTGTTTTAATCTTATTATATAAGAATTTTGGCTCTGCTCAGACATCGTGGCTGAACTTTTACATTCATCTTAACTATATTATTGTTATGATCGTTTTGATTTTTTCGGTCATTGCCTATTTAGCGTTCAAAAAAAAATCAAAGCCAAAATCAAATAACAATAATCAATACATCAATTTCAACACCTCGAAAATGATATAAAACTAAAATATAATGACAACAAAATTTGACTTAATTGTTGTGGGAGGTGGAATCCTAGGAACATTCCACGCTTATCATGCTTTAAAAAGAAACCTCAAAGTTGCTATTCTCGAAAAGAATTCGTTTCCACAAGGAGCAACCGTAAGGAATTTCGGACAAATTGTTCCTTCAGGAATGGATTTAAAATGGCAGAATTTCGGAAGAGAAAGTCTGGCAATATACAATGAGTTACAGTCTCAGACAGATTTGACTATAAGAAAAAATGGATCTGTATATTTAGCATCTAACGACGAGGAGCTTCAGCTTATCAACGAGCTGTATGAAATCAATAAAAAAAATGATTACGAATCCGTTCTTTTATCCAAGAACGACTGCATCAAGAAATTCGATGGTCTCCGTTCTGATTACTGTAAGGGAGGGTTGTTTTTTCCACAAGAATTGTCTGTAGATTCAGCAGAAATGATCATAAAACTTCATACTCTTTTAAAAGAAAAATTAGATCTGAAGATTTTCTATGATACAACTGTAATAGAAACTTATGAAGATGATCATCAATGTACTGCAATATCTTCCGAAGGTACCAAGTTTAACGCATCAAAGATAATTATCTGCAGTGGACACGAGTTTAAAACATTATATCCAAATATATTTAATGAAAGTGACTTAGTGGTTAGTAAACTACAAATGCTACAGACAAAACCTCAGGGCATCTATTCACTACAGGGAAATATACTGACAGGGTTATCTATAAGAAGATATGAGTCTTTTCAGGAGTGCCCTTCTTACAGCCAAATAAAATCTTTAGAGGATGAAAATTCTTTTGAGAAAAAATATGGAGTCCACATTTTATTCAAGCAGGCTCTTGACGGTTCTATTATTTTAGGGGATTCTCATGAATATGCGAGTGCCAAAGATTCTGATTCCCTGGGGTATGATCTGAATATGGAAATCGATGAATTCATGATCAACGAAGCAAAAAAAATAATAGACCTTCCTACTTATGAGATCCAAAGAAGATGGTTTGGAATCTACTCCCAATGCAAAGACAAAGACATCCTTGAATATAACCCTTCACCAAACATTCATATTGTCACTGCAATCGGAGGAAAAGGAATGACCGCAAGTGGAGGTTATTCAAAATTTAACATAGAAAAAATTTATTCATAAAATAATGAAGAACATAGAATTATTGGTTCTGGATATGGCCGGAACAACGATTAATGAAGACAATGTAGTATATAAAACTTTAATGCACTCCGTAAATGATTATGGGTATGGAGTTTCCTTAGAAAAAGTACTTTCAAGCTGCGCCGGAAAGGAAAAGCTAGAAGCTATCACAAGTTTATTGCAGGAAATAGGAGGTAATGAAAATGAGGCTCTTGCTATTTTTGAAAATTTCTCAGAGCAGTTAAAAAGAGCTTATCAAGACCTGGATGTAAAACCTATTAATGGAGTCGAGGATTTTCTGCTGAAAATGAGGGCAAAAAATAAAAAAATAGTCCTTAATACAGGCTATTCTCAGGAGATCGCACAGCAGCTTCTGGATAAATTAGGCTGGAAAGAAAATGTATATTATGATGATCTTATTACGGCGAATGATGTTTCAGAAAGCCGCCCAAGTCCTGAAATGATTCATCTTGCTATGAAAAAATTTAATATTGATGATCCAGAGAAAGTATTAAAGGCAGGGGATTCTGCTGTTGATATTGAAGAAGGAAAAAATGCGGGCTGTGGACTGACGATAGCTGTTCTTTCCGGTGCCCAAAAAAGAGGAGAACTCGAAAAATCCAATCCGGATTATATTTTCGATACCATATCTGAGGCTGAAGAAATTCTTTACTAATTCTTTCATCACAATCTTATCTATTCAGCCTCAATTTCTTATTGTTTTTTTATCTTTTAATTAACTTTAAGTTTACACATGTTTACAAATAGTAAATTAATTTTACAAATAATAAAATATAATTACTATTTGTAAACTTTTTTATTTCTAAACCAATAATTTTTATGAAAACAAAACTATTCTCATTGGCAATCGTAGCGAGTTGCTTTTTAAGCGCTCAGACGAAAAAAGTTCTTTTTATCGGTATCGACGGATGCAGGGCAGATGTCATGATGTCATCCAATACGCCTAACATTAAGAGTCTGATCACAAAATCTATTTATTCATTGGATGGCCTTTGCGCTGCAACTACTTGGAGCGGAAACGGCTGGAGTACCATGCTTACTGGTGTTTGGCATACAAAACACAATGTTCAGGATAATAATTTCACCAATCCAAATTATATCAGTTATCCGGATTTCTTAACCCGTGCAGAAACTTACAATCCAAACTTAAAAACAATTTCATTGGCACATTGGGCTCCTATCAATGATATTATTGTTAAGGATGCAGATGTACAGACTAATTTCAGCACAGATTTAGCAGTGAAAAATGCCGCCGTTAATGCTTTACAAACAAATAACCCTGATATTTTATTTGTTGATTTTGATGATGTTGATCACGCAGGCCACTCGTATGGTTTTTCTTCAACTGTTCCCCAATATGTTTCGTCCATGCAAACAACAGACACTTATATCGGAGAAATTGTAAATGCGATGAAAAACAGAGCTGCTTATAATAATGAAGACTGGTTGGTTGTTTTAACCACAGATCATGGTGCTGTAAGTGATGGTCACGGTGGTGGAAATCTTTCTGAAAGAAACATCTTTACCATCTATTCTAACCCCAACCTTACTCCTCAGCAAATAAGCAAGACCGAAATAAATTCGAATATTACGCACAACCAGCTTAACTTCCCTGCAGGAACGTATGCTAAACCGGCTAATCAAACACCTTTTAATTTTGGAGCAACGCAGGATTTTACTATTGAATTTTGGGTAAAACCTAATGCAAGCTTTTCAAGTGATCCTGTAATGATCAGTAATAAAAACTGGGCTAATGGAAAAAATAAAGGATTTGTTATTTCTGGATATTCAGGACAAACCTATAAAATAAATATCGGAGACGGCACAAACAGAATTGATCTTGTCGGTGGTAAAATGGAAACCAATAAATGGAAACACATTGCAGTAAGTTTCGACAGAGATGGTCTTGTAACTCTTTATGAAGATGGTGTTGTGGTAACATTTGCTAAAATGAATACCATTGGAAACATCGATTCGGGACTTCCCCTTACGATTAATCAGGATGGAACAAACACCTACGGACTTAATCTTGCAGCTTCTTATAAAGACATCAGAATCTGGAAATCTGCAATTCCAAACAGCGTTTTAGTAAACTGGGCTACTCAGAACATCACTTCTTCCCACCCTTATTATTCTCAGTTGCTAGCCAACTGGAAATGTGATGAAACATCTGGTAATACATTAACCGATTCAAGCCCAAACAACAATAACTCGACGGTCACAGGAAGCCCAACCCGTAATCTGAACACCGCTAATAACTTCAAAATTTATAATTATCTATCAACAACCAGAGAAACAGACCACTTACCAACGGTATTAAACTGGTTATGTATTCCTGTTCAAAGTTCTTGGGGTATAGATGGTGTCAACAGGCTACCTGTTTGTGATCTTAATACATTATCTGTAGGAAATTCAGAAAAAGTATCAGAAGATTTTGCCATATATCCTAATCCTGCAGATCAGAAGGTGAATGTAAAGTTCAAATCTAATGAGAAAGAAGTTACATTTCAGATCATCGATACAAAAGGAACTGTTGTTTCATCTAAAAAAGTAAAATCATCAGATGGACAGTATGAAGAAACATTCGATATCAATACAATGCCAAGTGGTGTATATTTTATAAAACTCACAGAAGGTCAAAAATCTTTGTCAAAAACTTTTATTAAAAAGTAATCAGAGAATTTTCATCATATCATTAGTAGATTTAAATTGGATAGATATTAGAACGCGGATTACTCCAAGTTCTAATATCCTTTTTTATTTTTAAATAACACCATATTTATATATTGTTTTTTACCATTTTCCCCAATTTCTCAAGATCACTTTCTACCCTGTCTGTCCATTCTAAGGCATAATTCAATCGCATACAGTTTCTGTATTGGTCATATTGAGAAAACATTCTTCCGGGAGCAAAATTGATCTTCTGACTATAAGCTTCGTCAAATAAATCTTCCGTACATATTCTTTTGTCTAGCTCCAGCCATAACATAAAACCTCCTTTTGGTTCGGAAACTTTAGTATTGTCCGGAAAATAAGCCGTAACTGCTTTTTGAATCTGAAGGTAATTAGCATAGAGTTTATTTCTGAATGTCCTCAAGTGATGATCATAACGGCCATGTTCCAGAAAATCTGTAATCACATCAGAATATAATGATGGACTGCATACCGTCTGAACAAGCTTCTGGCGGATAATCCGATCTTTAAACTGACCCGGAGCCACCCACCCCACCCGATAACCGGGAGCCATGGTCTTCGAAACTGAACCCAACCACATTACCAATCCTGCCTCATCATAAAACTTACATGGCTTGGGACGTTCTGCTCCGAAATATAGATTCCCATAGATATCATCTTCGATCAAAGGAACATTATAGTGCATGATTAATCTCACCAGCTCCCTCTTGTTTTCATCAGGCATTTGAAACCCCATCGGGTTATTAAAGTTCGTCACAAAACAACATGCTGATAATTTTGGCAATACTTTTTTTAAAGCATCAAGATCTACTCCATATACCGGATGAGTGGGAATTTCAACCGCTTTTAGTCCCAATAACTGGATGGCCTGTAAAATTCCAAAATAAGCAGGGCTTTCCACGGCAACCAGATCACCAGGCTTTGTTACGGCCATCAGACTATTATAAATAGCATTCATTGCCCCAGAGGTTATCACCAGATCATCTTCCGTAATTTTCCCTTCCATAACCAATGACCATTTTGCCAGTTCCCGACGAAGGCTCTGTTTTCCCTGTACCGGTTCATAATCCGTTCCGCTGTCATTTCTGCTCTTTACAACATTAATGATCGATTTTTTCATCTTGGCCAAAGGAAGAAAGTTCTTGCCGGGAATTGCCAGTGCAAACTGAGTAAAATCTTTCTCTGAAATAGTTCCAAACACCTTATCAATAAGATCTTCCTTTGTTCCTTCAGCTTCAAAGCTTTTTATTTTGGCAACAGATGGCAACGCCAGTTTTCGTTGTGAAGTATGGCTTACAAAATAGCCAAATTTAGGCTTCGATTCAATAAGAGAATGACTCTCAAGCTCCATATAAGCCAGCTTTATGGTATTCAGGCTAACATTATATAGCTTCTGAGCACTTCGGAGTGAAGGTAGTTTATCTCCAAACTGTAATGTCTCAGTTTGGATTTGCTCCATCATTATTTTTGCTATTTTAAGGTATAAAACTTCTTTGGCCATAGGATGATCGTTTTAAATATAAAGTAAACAGAAAATATCTTTGTTAAACATTGATCCAATTAACAATACTGTTGATTGTACTTTTCAATTGTTGTGGGTTTTTATAATTTTCTGAAGGGTTTCTTTTAAAGTAATCTTCAACAAAGAATTCAAAAGCTCTTTTTTCTTCCTTATTTAAATCCCCAACTTTATGTATGATAAAATCAGGTTTCCCAAAACTGTTTACCACAAGACATGCAAAAGCAATAATAGCATTTGTTTTCTTTGCCACAAGAAAGGGAAGTCCAAAACTCTCATTAACGATTTTTGAATTTTGCTTTTGAAGAAAAATATTCTTTAAAAGTACCATATCCGAAATATAAACTTCTTGATATTGGAGATTGTGTGGGTACTGAATACGCGTTTCCATAGTGCTTGCTTTATAATAAACAAAATTATAAAGCCTATACGAAAGGACACAGATACAGAACTTAGTATTATCGTGGATACAGCAATATTATTTTGAAAAAGAAATACAAATTCTGATTAAATTTTAATTGATCCTCTTCTTTGAAAAATGAATGATAAAGTCATCAAACTCCCTTTTATAGCTTCTTCCCACAGGAATTGAAGACTTCTCCAATAAAACCTCGTCATTATTAAAAGCGGTGACATACAGGGAATTGATCAAAAAAGACCGATGTACTCTTATAAATCCCTTCTCTGAAAGTACATCATTCAGCTCTGAAATTTTATTTTTAGCGACAATATGCAAACTTCCTTTTAATACCACTTTCACATCATTACCATTGCCTTCAAAGTAAATGATCTCATTCAGCAGAATTTTCCTTTGTAAACCTTCAGACTTTAGGAGTATAAACCCCTCAGCTGTTTTCTCTGTTGAAACATTTCGAAGTACACGATCCACAGATTTAAAAAATCGTTCAAAAGTGATTGGTTTTAAAATATAATCTACCGCCTCAAGCTCGAATCCTTCAATAGCAAATTCGCGATAAGCCGTTGTAAAAATAGTTTTAGGTTTTTTATTAAGAGATTTCAAAAAGTCTATCCCATTCAAATCAGGCATCTGGATATCCAGAAACATCAAATCTATTGACTTTTCCTGTAAGAGCTGATACGCTTCAATAGCACTTTTAGCCGTCCCTAAAAGTTTCAACGTTTCAATCTTTGAAATGTGACTTTCCAAAAGCTGTATGGCCAAAGGTTCATCATCCACTATGATACAGTTAATCATTTTGCGCAGGTATCGTTATTTTTATGGTAAACCAGTTATTTTCTTTTAAGGTAATCAACTCAAACCGACTGTCAAAATACAGTCGAAGCTGCTCCTTAATATTTTTCAAACCAAGTCCTTCTTTCTCAGCTTCTACAGCGTCCGGGCACGTATTTTCAACTTTTAAAACTGAATGATTCCGATTGGTCTCTGCCCAGATATTAATTTCTGCTTTTCCTGATATTTTCCCGGCTCCATGTTTAAATGCATTTTCCACTACAGAAAGAAACAGCAAAGGAGGAATGGTATTTGAGCTTTCCAGTTTCTCGAATTTACGGACTTTTAATCTTTCATCGTATCGTAATTTCTCGAGTTCTATATAGTCATCTATAATTAAAAGCTCATCAGAAATAAGGACTGTTTTCCTTTGTCCCTTGTATAAAATATAATCCAGAATGTCGGAAAGGCGATTGATCGATTCAGAGGTCCGTTCAGAATTAGCAACAGAAAGTGCGTAGATATTATTTAGTGTATTGAATAAAAAGTGTGGGTTTAATTGGGATTTTAATGCTTTTAGCTCAAGTTCTGCCTTTTCTTTCAAAAGTTGGGTTGTATTTTCTTTTTCATTTCTATACCGTATCATAAACATCGTAGCGACAAAAATAAAACTTCCTGTTACGATAGAGAATACATAATAAAATAAAAGATAATTCAGGTCAGTTACGATATCCACTAAGCTATCTTTGGGATAATTCATAAAAACAGGTTCTACTGCGTACACAATAAAAATTCTATTAATAACCGAAATAATATAGATGCTTATAACCAGGTAAGTTGAAAATAGAAAATATTTTTTGCAGTTGAAAAACCGGGCAATCAGCACATAATAGATAAAATTGGCACCTGCAATTTGGAAAATCCAATGGCTAATATCATAAATAAGGTTTTCATTGAAATGGGCGTAGTCATAATGACCATAATCTTTGGCCATTCCAAACAAAAATAATCCTATCCAAAAAATAACTTGGAAACCAATATTCTGCTGTATTCTCTTCTTTTTCGTAGTCTTCACAATATCCAAAAATATAAAATCCAGATCGATGAAAATACATTTAGTTTTTAATAAAGTAAAATTGCTGGTGAATAACGATATTTTACATTCAGACAGCAAAAGATGCTTTCTACCATTAAATACATTCATTCTGACACAATCGCTCAATAAGCGCCTTCTTTTAGAAAAATTTGCAAAAAAAACAATAATGGATACACCATCTGAGCGATTTTATGGACTCGATCACCTAAGAGCTACTGCGATTCTATTGGTCTTATTTTATCATTACCGGGCATTTACCCATCCTGAATGGGTAAATGTTTATGGAAGATTTGGATGGACAGGTGTGGATCTATTCTTTGTGTTAAGCGGATTCCTGATCTCTAATCAGCTCTTCAAAGAAATAAAAATTCATCAGAAGATCGATCTCAGATCCTTTTTTGCCAATAGATTCTTCAGGATTATTCCGCCCTATCTCTTCACCATTTTGCTGTATTTCAGTTTCCCTTTTTTTAGAGAAAGGGAAAGCTTATCTCCGCTTTGGAAATTTCTCACCTTTACCCAAAACTATGGTCTTGATGTGATCAACCAGGGAACTTTTTCTCATGCCTGGTCTTTGTGTATTGAAGAACAATTTTACCTTTTGCTTCCCTTTTCATTGTTATTATTTTTAAAAACAAAAACGTTTAAATATTTAAAAATTTTTATCGCTTTAGTTCTCATTTTCAGTATACTTATCCGATTTATTTCATGGCACGGGTTTATAGTTCCTCATATCAATACCGAAAACTTTTGGAAAGAATGGTATATGAATATCTATTATCCTACTTATACCCGTTTGGATAGCTTAGCTATAGGTGTTCTGATTGGTTATTTATTTCAGTTCTCTTTAAAATTTAAAGTCCTGATCAACACCTATGGAAATCTTCTTTTTATTGCTGGTGTTCTCCTTCTGGGATTTTCTTTTTGGTTCTGTGATGAACAAGCTTCAAAAAACGCCTCTGTTTTTGGATTTACCTCAGTTGCCATAAGCTATGGACTGATCGTTATGTCTGCTATTTCCCATTCGTCCTATATTTCTAAATCGGGATTATTTATTACCAATCAGCTCGCCAGTCTTTCTTATGCCATCTATCTTTCCCATAAAGGTGTTATTCATATGGTACAGGAAGGATTAAAATCTTTAAACATCGCTATTCCCGATAATATAGTGCTTTTGATCTGTTTGTCAGCGTGTATCGTTGGGGCATTATTTTACAGATATGCTATTGAAAAACCTTCGGAAAAACTAAAAAGAATTGTAAATCGCTGATACAGACCTATTAAATAAACCATCAACCAACACTTATCTTTAAAATACCTACATCTATATAGAAATAAATCCATTTATTAGCTTGTCCTGGCCTGGTATTAAGTATACTGGTAATTTTAGGATAATAATTTTAAATACAACAACCTATGAAAAATTTTAAGAAGCTTAGCAGACAAGAGCAAAAAGAAATTCTGGGACAAGGTGGAAGTGTTGGTGGAGGTACAATAGGTGGTCCAGCCATCCCATTTTGTAAAAGTGATGCAGACTGCGCTTCAGGCTCTTACTGTTCCTATTCAGTATGGATGTGCTTTAAACCCAAACCAGAATTTCAATGCACCACATCCACCTCCAGGGGTGTCTTAAATTGAATTACTCATTATCATTCAATCTAAAATCTAATAACGCAAACAGGTTAATTAGTCCTGTCTTTATTTATATGAAAATATATTATTGTGAGTTTATCCCTAAATACATCCTTCATTAAAGTAGAATGTTGCTGAGACAAAATTCTCTTTTTTATACTTCTTACATTCACTAAATACAAAATTCTTCCAGACATTCGTTTTATCATCCTCATTACCAAAAAGTTATTTATTCTCTAATAGCAGGGAATATCCATTTTAAATAAGCCTAAACTAACATTTCCACTATAATATTTTACTTAAAATATTAAATTTTGTAAACACGATTAACTTTTTAAAAAAATATCAATCAAATGATTGTTTTGTATTAAATTTATACATCCAATTTTTTTTAAGAAGTTTTTAATCCATAAACCGAGATCCTGATGATCTCCTATTTGCTATGAAGATACCCAAACAACTCAATGTTATCAGGAGGAGGGTGATGCGGAGCCTTACAAAAAATATAGGGAAATCAAATTCCACTGTTAAGCAGGGCAAAGAGGTAACGATAAAAAAAATACTCATCTCCCGCCCCAATCATAGATTGGGAAATCTTTTGTTGCTTTCACCAATAGTTCAGGAAGTTATTGACACTTTTCCAAATGCCAAAATTGATCTATTTGTAAAAGGCAGTATTTCACCCATTATTTTTAAAAATTACGAAAATATTGATCGTATCATTCAACTTCCAAAGAAGCCGTTCAGTAACTTATTAAAATATATAAAAGGCTGGAGTCTGCTGCGCTGGACCAAATATGATCTGGTTATCAATACAAGCCACAGCTCATCTTCGGGAAAATTATCTACTCAGATGGCCAATGCTGAGTACAAGTTTTTTAATGAATGGAATGATGAACTCCATTTAAAATACCCGGACTATCCACATGCCGCAAAAAATGCAATCTACAATCTGCGGGCATTTCTTACCCAATTGGGATTTGAAGAAAATACAGGCAAAATCCCTTTTTTAAGTATAAAACTGGATAGAAATGAGATAGAAACCGGCAAAATAAAACTAAACGAAATCATCAACAATGACAAAAGGACCATTTGTCTTTTCACAAACGCTACCGGGGACAAGTGTTATTCGAAAGACTGGTGGGCTTCATTTCATGAAAATTTACAGTCTGCGTTTCCAGATTATAATATCATCGAACTCTTACCCGTGGAAAATATTTCCAGATTAGATTTTAAAATCCCGTCTTTCTACAGTACAGATATTCGGGAGATGGGTTCTTTCATTGCTAATACAAGTGTTTTTATCGCTGCAGATAATGGTGTAATGCATTTGTCCAGCGCTGTAGAAACCCCAACTGTAGGACTGTTTGCAGTAACTGATGAGAACGCATACAAACCTTACAATGACAAAAGTTTTTCTATTAATACAAACCACGTTAATGAACATCAAATAATGGACATGCTAAAAGCAGTTCTTAATTAAAGAATTGCATCGAATACTGAACTTGAAACCTACTGATCTTTACCACAATTACATTTATAATAAGTATGAATATTGTTCTTACACCCGATTATTCTCATTATAAGGATGAGATAATCCGTATCATAAAAAACTTCCATAACGAGGGTACTTTAATTGGTCCCGGAAGCAGAAATATTGTAAAATCATTTACAATCGACGGAAAGCAGCTGAATTTTAAATCATTTAAGCAGCATAACTTTATCAACAGGCATGTTTATAAGTATTACCGTAAGTCTAAAGCAAAACGCTCTTTCGAATATGCCAATATGCTGATTGAGAAAAACTTCTACTCCCCACAGCCCATCGCCTACGTAGAATTTCATGATTGGCTGGGGCTAACAAACAGCTATTATATAAGCGAACAACTAGAAAACACCTGTACCTTAGAAAACGTTTTTTATTCCGAAAGACCTTTTGAGGATGTGAAAGAGATTATCAAAGCGTACACCCAGTTAGTTTTTCAATTGCATGAACAGGGAATTGAATTCATTGATAATTCTCCAGGAAATTTCTTAATAGAAAAGATCAACGATGCCTATCGTTTTTTTATGGTAGATCTTAACAGAATGAATTTTCATGCCGATTTTGAACTTCCAAAAAGGATTAAAAACTTTTCACGAATAACCAATGATCCAAAGATTCTCAAAATCATCAGTACAGAATATTCGTTACTGGCAGGAATTTCCCCCGAATACTTTTTAAAACAAATCGTTAATGCCAGCAACAAGCTACGAACCAAGCGTAAGATAAAAAAAGTATTGAAGTTTTATAAATATTTCCTGAAAGTCATTCCAGTGTCTAGAAATTTAATACTCATTTCAATGATCAGCCTTTTAGAATCTGACTTACCTTTTCTTCTTTCGGTTTAAGTGGATAAGAATTATAATTTAAAATGATTGGGCAACAGATGAAGCTTTGAAGAAGGAGTTGGAGAAGTAATTGTTGCTTTTAGAATAATTGAAAATATAGAATCCTGCTTTTTTAAGTGGGGTTTTTTGTACTATTATTTAGAATCTAATATCAAATTTTAACTTTAAATTTCATCTCCTCTATTTATTTTTCCCTATTATTCTCACAAGTTTTTTTATAACATCGGAGAACATACCCTTATCACTTACTTGTTAAACGGATATTCATTGATCCAGTGAAAACCACGCTTGTTTAGCCGATAATCTTCCTTTTTCTTTCTTATTGTTTTTATTCTTACAGAGTCGCTCCCCATATTTCCTGTAAAAAAAATGATGCTGTCTTTTTGAACATTGTAATGCAGATTTGCGTATATATGGTCTCGTTCCGTTTTACGAATTGTAAGTGTTTTTTTTCGTGTATCTATAACGCCCAGAAATGCCTTAGTCTTATCATTGTTAAGAATTATACCTGTCCGGCCGGGGTAACTGATCAATAGTTTTTTCCAACCAACAGAATCGTTGCTGCAGGACGGTATTTCCCGATTGTTAATTATAAATTTCTCAACAGTATATGCGCCCTCCATTGGTACAGCTGGAGGTGTATAAGACAGCACTGACGAAGAAGTGAGTATAAAATAAGCCACGACAAGTCCCTTGAGGACAATAAGTGTAATACGCTTCCACCTTTTGTCGGATGTTCGTTTTTGAAAACGTAGTTGCGATGGCTGATGCAAAACAAAAAAGCGATACAGCGCAATGGCATCACCGCTTACAATAAATACACAAAACAAAACAATATGGCTGGAAAATATTTTTACGGGGACATCATAAAAAAAATTCAGCAGCGCTACATTGATCATCACCGTCATGGAAAAAAGAGCGCCAAAAGTTTTTGTTCGCCTGAAAAGAAGTAAAAGTCCACCAATAGATTCCAGCAGTCCGGAAACAAATGTATATCCTTTGGAAGCCCCCATCATAGCCCATATTATTCCCATGGGCGACATATCGCCAACTTTTTCTTCCAGCCTCCCAATCGAGTTGGCAGGAAACTGACCGTTGTGCAGTTTCGCAAAACCATACGAAAGCATGATCATAGCAACATAATAACGTGCTACTACTACCGTAAACCAATGAAGATCTTTAAATGTACGCTGCTTTTTATCTGTAAAAAGTATAATGAGCGCCGCCACTGCAGCTAAGCCCATACTGACGAAAACTACCCAATAATCCAATGTTGTATCCCCACTGCCAGTCATCATAATATATTCCACCTGCTGCTGCTGAAAAACATTTTTACACAACCACAACACTCCGCTTTTATATATTCCCGCTAAAGGCGAAAACTGTGAGGTGAGGATAAAAAGATACACATAAGAAATAACATACAAATGCAGGAAACGTAATACAGCATTGGGCTTTCTTTGATTGGGAAAATTGGTAGATCTTGTATCCATATTAACAATCGTTTTGTGAGATTTATTTTTATCTAATATTAACTTGTTCGGGGTTTTGCAATGGTGAGGCAAACGAAGAACAAGTCCAAATTTATACATTTTTATTATTCGTTTGTAAAGTTATATCTGACTTGCCTTTTCTTCTTTCGATGTAAGCAGATGAAAAATTATAATTAAAAACAGATAACCAACGGAAAAACTTTTTATGAACCTTTGAAAAACTAAAATCACCAGAATAACAACAACAATTTTCTTTATATTTGTAGAAAGCACATTTAAGAGGTCACTATGGAAAAGCTAAAAAGTCTAAGAAAGCAGAGAGGATATACTCAGGAATACATGTCACAAATTCTGGCGACGGATGTTTCAAACTATTGCAGAAAAGAAAGCGGCGATGTAAAGATATTTGATGATGAATGGGAGAAGTTGGCTAAAGCTTTGAATGTTCCAGTGGAAGATATTAAAGAAGAAAGAACTAATGGCGTTGTTCAAAACAATGACAACTTAACTTTTAATGATAGTAGTTCTTTTCAGCAAACAGGTAATACAAATCAATATTATAATATTCCGGACTATATGCTGGAAAATCATAAGGAATATATTGATATGTTGAAGGAACAGAATGAAGCTTTGAAAAAGGAATTGGAGAAGTTTAAATCTGGGAAGTAATTTTGTTCTTAGAATAATTGAAAATATATGTCCTGCTTTTTTAAGTGGGATTTTTTGTAGGACATAATTTTAAAAACCCAAAATAAAACTTTGAATTATCTTTTGTAATTCAAAGTTTAATAGAAACACCTCTAAAAGATTGAATTGTAAATCAACTCATAACAAAAAAAGCTCTACTAATAGTAGAGCTTTATATTAAAAAATTTATTTTAAATTTTTTTCGAAAAAAGAACTGTTCAGACTTTGAAACTATCTAGGTCAATATCCATATTGACAACAATATTATTTATTGTTTCACTAATAGGATCATAGTTTATAATCCTATATGTAGTTGAATTATTGAAAAAGGAATATTTCAGGAATATTTAAAGGTCTTTAATCTAGCAATTTAGCTGGCACGTATTTTATTACAGCAGGCATAGATCTCATTAACATTGTAAAAGATGCCTTCTTCGATAAATGACCTTGTAATTGTTTTTGATATTGATGCTTTAAGGTTGTTCCTTCTCCAGCCGCCATCCAATCCATTATTAGATGTATAATTAAATCATATTTTTTATTTGGGGAAAATAGCATTTGCCCCGGTTATTTTCCGTGAGCTGCAAGATGGCGGATTCAGCTAAACAATGGTTTGTCTATGCTAACAGCAGACATAAAAATATTATAAATTTCTCACATCTATATCTTTGCCGGATTATTATACACCGAACTTGCTGTTATAACTTAATAAACTTTGGCAAACTTATTTCGGTATTCGATGGGCGTAAGTCCTGTTATTTTTCTGAAAATATCACGAAAAGCTTTCGTATCCGTATATCCTACATCATACATTACTTCAGAAACATTTTTCCGTGATGCTTCAAAAAACTTTTTAGCAGCTTCTATCCGTACCCGCTGCATGTATTCTACAGGAGTATTGTTTGTAGCATCTTTAAACCTTCTTTCAAAGGTACGGCGTCCTGTACCGGCATATGCTGCAAGATTTTCAACATTTATTTTCTCTTCATAGTGTTCCTCTATAAAATCCTGAACCTTCTTAATCTGTTCATCGGTATGGCTTCTCTGACCACGGAAAATAGCAAACTGCGACTGGTTATCTCTGCTTATATCTAATGCAAAATATTTTGAAATCATAATAGCTGTTTCCCTGTCCGAATATTTTTCTACAAGGTATAGTATCAGGTTCCATAAGCTGCTGGCTCCACCACTGCTGTAAATATTATCATGCTCTGTTATAATAGCGCCGTCTTCTACTTCTACCTGCGGATACCTGTTTTTAAACTCATTGATATAGGCCCAATGGGTGGAACATTTACTGCCGTCAAGAAGACCTGTTTCTGCAAGAAGAAAGGCTCCGACACATAAACTGGCAAGGCTTGTTCCTCCGAAATAAAGCTTCCTGAAATAAGGAATTGCGTCTGCATTGGCTGCTATACCTTCATCCATAGTCCCAAAGGTAGGAGGAATAATAAGCAGATCCGTATGGGTAACATTCTGAAGTAGCCTGTTGGTCTTTATCGTATATTCCCCACTATTAGCCGGAACATATTCGTTTAATCCTACATATTCTACTTTAAAGATGGGCTTTTTCCCAAACACGGAAAGAAACTCATTGGCCGTATGAAAAGTCCTGAATGCCGGGGTTATGGCTTCTATCGTACCATATTGAGGAACAAAAACTGATATCTGCATAGCTTTTATTTTGTTGTAAAGATACTTATATTTTTTGTCGCAATCCACCCCTTAAGTTGTCGTTTTTGCAACAGCCCTAATTTTATTATCTGTGCGATCTTTGTCATAACAATAACAACAAAAAATTAAAACAATGAAAGAACAAGTAAAAATTAAGGTACAAGCTGAAGTTAATGCTCCTGTGGAAAAAGTATGGAAAATGTGGAATTCGCCGGAAGATATTATGAACTGGAATTCGGCAGACCCAAGCTGGCATTGTCCGAGTAGTAATAACGATCTTAGAGTAGGAGGTACATTTACAAACAGAATGGAAGCCAGGGATGGAAGTTTCGGTTTCGATTTCTCCGGTACCTATGATAAGGTGGACCCAAACAGGGAAATAATTTATACCATGTCTGATGGAAGAACAGCTTCTACCATCTTCAATGAACAGGACGGAAAAACGTTGGTAACCACAAGCTTTGATCCTGAAACAGAGAATGACCCTGAATTTCAGAAACAAGGCTGGCAGGCTATTCTAAATAGTTTTGTAAAATATGCAGAATCATCTAATAATTAGTAAATCAGAAAACATGAAAAAGAATAGAATAATTTTCTGGGCAGCTACCATTGTACTGTCCTTATGGGAAGGCGTTATGCCTGCTGCAACATTATTGTTTGCACCGGAATATGTAAATGCGGGAACAAAAGCGCTGGGGTATCCCGACTATTTTGCTTACGCATTAATTATCAGTAAAATATTAGGAATTGTAGCAATATCTCTTAATAAGATACCGGCTACAATAAAAGAATGGGCTTATGCAGGCCTGGCATTTAACCTGGTATTTGCATTTATAAGCCACGCATGTGTTGATGGGAATCCGGCATATATGCTTATGCCTCTTATATTTCTGGCTTTGCTGGCAGTTTCTTATCGCTTCCGGAAATGGAATGTCCGAAAAGAAAACGTATCGGCTTCCGGAGTTGCTTCCTATGATGAAATATCTGCAGCACAATAAGGCTTCCGATAATGATAAAAAAAACTGAAATATATTCAAACATCTAAAATCAAACAAAATGACAAATAACAGCGTTTCATTACACAGAATAATCCAGGCTGCTCCGGAAAAAGTTTTTCGCGCATTTGCCGATGTGACAGCTTATGCCTCCTGGATTCCGCCTTATGGATTTATATGCACTGTACAGCAGGCAGATTTTAAAGAAGGCGGAAAGTTTAAAATGACTTTCATTAATTTCAGTACCGGTAATGGACATTCTTTTGGTGGTACCTATGCTGAGATCAGAGAAGGACAGTTCCTTAAATATATTGAGCAGTTTGATAATCCAGCTTTACAGGGAGAAATGACGACTACAGTCTCATTCGGTAAAGTATCGTGTGGAACAGAAATCAGAATTGAACAAACTGGTATTCCAGAACAGATACCTGCAGAAATGTGCTATCTGGGCTGGCAGGAATCTCTTGATAAATTAAAAAGGCTTGTTGAACCTGAAATTCCGGATGCTTAATGTAACTACATGCTTAAACAACAATATAAATCTGCAAAATTCGGAATATTCATAACGCTGGCAGGAAATTGTAAAGAAGCATTTACTTTTTACCAATCATGCTTTGGAGGCGAACTTTTTTTTGAAATATTGGAAATACCTCTAAATCAATACCTCAATAAACCTGTGATTAGTGGTTCTCTAATTTCTGAACGCATCGTTCTTCATGGTTCCGACCTGGTTCATGATGAAGGATATCAAATTGGTAATCACCTTGCAATTTATTTCCCTTGCCGGAATTCATCCGAACGGTTTAGGTTCATCATACAGCTCAGCGGGAATATAGCAGATTCTTCTCTGGAGTTGAAAAAGCAAAGGCTCATCGAAATAACCGATATTTTTGGGGTTCGGTGGATATTGGGATTGGCTCACGAAAAGTAAAAAAAGACTTAAGGATAAAAACTATCAAAATTAAATTTTTGATAGTTTTATTTATAAATAGGATTTACATCTCCTGTATTTTATTTTTCTTTATCCTGTTGTAAAGGTTCGTCGGACTGGGGTTATAGCATTCTGTTATAAATTTTTGGCAGACCCATTTCGGTTTGAAGCCAAAGAAGCCATTAAATTAAGAACAATAGAATTAACAAAACCCTTAAAACCAAAAAATCCTCTGCAACAAAGTTACAGAGGATCTTGTACCCCAGACGGGACTTGAACCCGTACGTCCTTACGGACACAGGATTTTAA
Source organism: Chryseobacterium sp. ISL-6 (assembly GCF_018613715.1). GTDB lineage: Bacteria > Bacteroidota > Bacteroidia > Flavobacteriales > Weeksellaceae > Chryseobacterium > Chryseobacterium paludis. The sequence continues at coordinate 223,721 of NZ_JAGGPT010000006.1, forward strand.
GTCCTGCGTGTCTACCAGTTCCACCACCAGGGCATGGAGTGGAGCGAAAAACGGGATTCGAACCCGCGACCCCAACCTTGGCAAGGTTGTGCTCTACCAGCTGAGCTATTTTCGCAAAACGTAGTGCGGATGAAGGGACTCGAACCCCCACGCCTCACGGCACCAGATCCTAAGTCTGGCGTGGCTACCAATTACACCACATCCGCTGGTTTTGTTGATCTCTATTAATAGAGATAACCGGCTTTCTTATCACAAATATAAGAAATCAATTTTAAAAAATAATCATCTTAAAAAACAAAAAAAATCCTCCGTAACTAAGTTACAGAGGATTTTAGTACCCCGGGCGGGACTTGAACCCGCACGTTCTTACGAACACAGGATTTTAAGTCCTGCGTGTCTACCAGTTCCACCACCAGGGCATGAAGTAGAGCGAAAAACGGGACTCGAACCCGCGACCCCAACCTTGGCAAGGTTGTGCTCTACCAGCTGAGCTATTTTCGCAAAACGTAGTGCGGATGAAGGGACTCGAACCCCCACGCCTCACGGCACCAGATCCTAAGTCTGGCGTGGCTACCAATTACACCACATCCGCATTGTTTTGTTAAGATATATTTTAAAGATCTTCTCTCGTTTTTGTGAGTGCAAATATAGGGCAATTTTCTTTAATTGCAAGAGTTTTCAAAAAAAAATTAAAATTTCGGCATTTTTTTTTCCTGACCCCAAATATTACATTTCATTTTCTTACTTTTACATCGTTAATTATATACGATATGGAATTACAAGGAACGGTAAAGAAACTTTTTGATGCTCAGACATTTGCGAGTGGATTTCAAAAGAGAGAAATGGTTATTTTAACTCAGGAACAGTATCCACAGCCGATAAACATAGAATTTTTGTCTGATAAGATCAGTTTATTAGATAACCTTAAAGAAGGAGAAAATGTAAAGGTGGGAATCAACATCAGAGGAAGAGAATGGACGTCTCCACAAGGGGAAACTAAATATTTCAACTCTATTACAGGTTGGAAAATAGAAAAAGTAATGGATAATGGATCTGAGCCAACTCAGGCTAGTCCATCACAATCTGCTTCTCCGGTTTCAAATGAGAATCCATTTGCAGGAGATGAGGATGATGATTTACCTTTTTAATTAAGATACAACGATTAAAAATACAAAATCCTGCTTTTTAAGTGGGATTTTTTTTCCTCAACATGGTTCGATTAGACAAAAACGAGATTTCATTTCCTGATCCGGAACTTTATGACGGGCATGAAGGAGTTATAGCTTTTGGGGGTGATCTATCAGTAGACAGGATTTGGTTTGCTTATCAGTTGGGTATTTTTCCCTGGTACAATCCCGGGGAAGAGATTCTTTGGTGGAGTCCTGATCCGCGTTTTGTTTTATTTCCTAATGAATTAAAGGTTTCCAAATCGATGCGGAAAATACTCAACAGGGGTGTTTTCACATTTACTGAAAACAAGGATTTCAGGGGCGTGATCAAAAACTGCCAGGAAATAAGCAGAAGTGGCCAGTCGGGTACCTGGCTTTCTGATGAACTCATGGAATCGTTTATTAAACTTCACGAATATGGATTAGCAAAAAGCATCGAGGTGTGGAAAGATGAAGAATTGGTGGGTGGTTTTTATGGTCTTCAGATCGGGAATGTCTTTTGTGGCGAGAGCATGTTTGCGAAAGTAAGCAATGCTTCTAAAGCCGGTTTTATTCATTTTGTAGAAACCTACAAAGATCAGCTGGACCTTGTAGACTGCCAGTCTCATACCGAGCATCTGGAAAGTCTGGGAGCAAGGATGATTCCTAAAAAACAATTTTTACACCACTTACACAAAAAATAATGAAAGCAGAAAAAGAGAAATGGATTCTTTTAATTGTACTCACCCTTATTTGGGGATCCTCTTTTATTTTAATAAAAAAATCTTTAGAACATTATAATCCCTATCAGGTAGGAGCCCTTCGGGTTCTTATTGCAGGAATTATATTACTTCCGGTCGCGATTTCCAAATATAAATTGTTCCCGAAAAAACACTTGAAGTGGCTTATTTTAGCCGCAATCACCGGAAATTTCATTCCGATGTTCCTCTTCCCTATTGCGGAAACAGAAGTGAGCAGCAGTATTGCCGGGATCATCAATTCCATGATGCCTATTTTCGTGATTATTGTAGGGGCGCTGATATGGAAGTTCGATACGACAAAACAACAGATTATTGGCGTCTGTATTAGCTTTGCAGGAGTTTGTCTGCTGGCTTTCGGAGGTGATGACGAAGGAAAGTTTAAACTCATTCCTATCTTATTGCTTCTATTGGCCACCTTATGTTATGCAATAAGCACAACGACGGTGAAATCCAAACTTATGGAATTGTCTTCCGTTATTTTATCATCATTCGTATTCTCTTTCGTATTGTTTTTCCCTTCTATAATTGCTTTGGCATTAACCGGATTCTTTTCGGAATTTAGTTTTTCAGAAGATAATATGATGGGTCTTATGTTTGTAGGATTACTTTCCGTATTCGGAACTGGTCTGGCTATGACGATGAATTACAGACTACTGAAAGTATCTTCTCCTCTTTTTGCCTCTACGGTAACTTTATTGATGCCTATTGTTGCGATCATCTGGGGAATTTTAGATGGCGAATCTTTAACCTTTTTACAATTTGTAGGTGCAGCCATCATTATTGGAGGCTTGATCTTTTTAAGAACGAAACCCACTATAAAAAAATAAATCCTGCATTACTGCAGGATTTTTATTTTAAATAATCATTTACTGATTGTTAATTCTTTTTCTTCACTTTAGCTTTAGCCTTTTTAACCCCATCTTTTATAAAAGGATATTTTTTCTGCATATCCTGAACAAGAGTTGAGTCCAAGTCTAACGCCTGTTGAAGCGATTCAATTCCTTTTTCCTGTTCTCTCAGGTTGAAATAACAGTTGCTTAGCTGATAATACAATTCTGCTCTGTTGTGATTTTCTATTGCTTTATATAAAATCGTAACCGCTTCTTCATACTCACCCAAAAGCATTAATACTTCTGAATATGCATACCAATTGTAAAACCTTGAAGGCTCAGAAGCGACCAGTTTCTTTAAGCAAGAAAGGCTTTCTTCAAACTTTCCTGAATCGATGAACAAAAATGCCAATCTTTTCTGATAATCAAGATTGCTGTCGTTCAGGTGGGTTGCTTCTTTTGCAAAATGCAGTGCTTCTGCCATTCCGCCCATCTCTTCATATAAGTACGACTGCTCCATCATAGAAAGATAGAACTGAGGATCTTCTCTCAATGACTTCTGAAAAGAATTTAATGCCACGATCGGCTGTTTCAATGCTTTATAGCACAATCCGATTTTATAATAAGTAAATGCTTTCGTATATTCCAATTCAAGCATTTCCTCATAAACCTCGATTGCTTTCTTATATTGCCCTAAAGCCTCATAACAAGCAGACTTATTAGCATACACTCCCACAGAAGATGAATTGATCGCTAAAAGGTAATCAAACCCTTTGATCGCCTCCTCATAATTCTTTCTGTTGAAATAGAATTGTCCGTATTCATACCAAGCGGTCTCAGAATAAGAAAATTCATCTAAATATTCATTCAAAAAGGCAATAGCCTCCTCACTCTTTTTTAAATCATTAAAGCAGATCATACAGTTCTCCAACGCATATTCATCCGTTGGGTCTTCTTTCAATGCTTTTTTATAATGTATAAGAGCGTTGAAAGGATCTCCCAGGTTTACATATTCATCCGCGATAAAATTGTGAAGGAAGTTTTCTTCTTCTTTCAATTCTAATGCTTTTTTACAAATATCGATAGCCCTTCTAGGATTTCCCAAATTCGAATAATACTTGGCGTAACAAACTAAAAAGTCCGTGTGCTCCATGGATGAAGCCTTTAACTCGTCAATTAGTTCTTTTGCCGTATTATAATCTTCCCACTCCAACAGGACTTCAAGCTTTTTGATCTTGATGTCTAGTGAATTAGGATGAAGCTTTAGGCCATAAGTAACAGCATTATCTGCATAGTTAAAATCGCCCAGCTCCAGATAATAAACAATAATGTCTTCCAGTTCTTCTGTATCGAAATAGAATTCATCATTATTTTCAATCATTTCTTCGAACTTTTTTACAAGTTCATTTCCAAAATATTCTTCCAATATAGTGTCTACTCAGTCAGCCAATGCCCGAATTTTCTTGCGAACCTCGGCAAACTTATTTAATTAATATACTACTTCTGAAATTGTTATTCAAAATTACTGCAAATTTGCGACTTTTTTTTGAATTATGTTTTCGTAATTTTCTATCCTAAAGATAGTAAAAAGAAGAATATAATAAAAGAAATGTGGATAAAAAGAGGGATTCACATTAAATTAATACGACTAACCTTTTTCTGTTAGGAATTTCATTTTCCCAAATTGTTTTAATGTCTTTTAAATCAACGTTTTCCGTTTCCATTTTCAATTTTCCATCTGCTGCTGCCTGAAACATTTCGGGAATAATCTCTGTGAGTAATAATCTAAATTCCTCCGGAGACCAGCTTCCCAAACCGGAACCCGAAATCTGCAGGTCAGTACCCCTCAGGATTTGTGACGATAACTGAATGGTATCTCCACTCATTCCCCCTACAGAAACCAGCCTTGTTTTATGAGAAAAATTTCCATCTCCTTTTATGGCTGATAAAAGAAGCTCAACAGAATGCCCCCAGATATAATCCAGAACAACATCGATAGGAGTCTGATGATGGATATCTTTTATTCTTTGCTTAAAATCTTCATCATCCAATTTTAAAGAGATCACCTCATCGGCTCCCAATTCATGTAGAGATTTCAACGCGTCTTCATTTCTTCCGGTAACAATTATTTTTTTGGCTCCGTATAATTTCGCCACCTGAACGGCAATTTTACCTGTTACTCCTGTAGCCCCGTTAATAAGAACTGTTTCCCCTTCTTTTAACTGTGTTTTAAATTTCAGTCCCATTGCTGATCCCATTACTGCATTGGGTAATGCTGAGGCTATTGAAAAGTCTAATCCCTCGGGAACAGGAACGATCATTTTTTTGTCGGCTACCGCTTTTTCGGCTACGGTTCCTTTTTTACTGAAGAAATAGACTTTAGATCCGTCTTCCAATAATCCGGCGCCATCACTTCCGACAACAGTAGGTTTATGTTCCTCATTTGCCGTTGAATAATGTTTTCCGCTTGCCCTTGCTCTGTCGAGATGTTTGATAGACGCTGCTTTTACATAAATCAACTGTTCATTATCCTGAACTTCAGGATCAGGGAAATCTGCATATTGAGGAATTTCTCCTTTTTCAAATACTATTGCTGCTTTCATTCTATTTAATTTTTATACAAAATTATTCCTAAAGCGACTCGTTGTGCAATAACATTTGTAATCAGTTAAGCTCTTATTTTTCTTTCAGGATCTTACTTTTTATTCTGCTGAGATGCACCGTGGTAATTCCAAGATAAGATGCAATATAATGCTGAGGGACTCTTTTGATGATCTCTGGCTTTTCCCTTGTAAGATTGAGGTATCGTTGTTGTGGACTGTCTTTAATAAATGAAAAAAAATGTTTCATATAATCAAAAGTCCGCTCAAAAATGGAATCCATAAACCGGTCTCTTAATTGAGGATCTTCATAGATCTCAGCTAAAATTTTATCAACAGTAGGCTTGTCTATTTTCCACAACACGCAGGGTTCAATCGTTTCAAAAGAAACCATACTTGGCAATCCTTTTCTAAAGCTTTCCAGGGATGAAAACATGGTATTTTCCATAAAAAACTGGAATGTGATATCTTTTCCATCATTATTATACCAGGCCCGCGCCATTCCTTTTTCTACATAATAAGCATGTAAAGACACTTCATCTTCTTTCAAAAGGATTGTTTTTGCGGGAACTTCCATTCGTTTGAATTCTTTCACAAATTCTGCACATTTGGCTTTTGGAAAAGGAAATCTGTTTTTGAGGTGCTCAAACATTTTTTAAGTATAAAAAAGAACGGAACATAATGCCCCGTTCTTGTTATTTTTAAATCAAACTATTTATTTTTGCGATGATCTCATCTGCCAGCTGATCTGCTTCTTCCTGAGATTTAGCTTCAGTATATATTCTGATAATAGGTTCTGTATTCGATTTACGAAGGTGCACCCAATTATTTTCAAAATCTATTTTTACACCATCTATCGTAGAAACCTCTTCATTCTGATATTCCTTTTCCATTTTTGTTAAAATATCATCTACATTGATTTCAGGAGTCAGTTCAATTTTCTTCTTACCCATAAAATAACTTGGATAACCAGCTCTTAATTCTGAAACGGTCTTATTTTCTTTAGCTAAATAAGTAAGGAAAAGGGCTACACCAACCAATGAATCTCTTCCGTAATGCAAGTCAGGATAAATGATCCCTCCGTTTCCTTCACCTCCGATTACTGCATTTTTCTCTTTCATTAAGGTAACCACGTTTACCTCTCCTACAGCACTTGCGAAATATTCTGAATGATGATTTTGAGCGATATCTCTCAAAGCACGGCTTGAAGAAAGGTTTGAAATAGCCACCCCATTTTTATTCTTTAATAAATAATCTGCGATAGCTACCAGGGTATATTCTTCCCCGAACATTTCTCCTTTCTCATCGATCAGTGCCAATCTGTCTACATCCGGATCTACAACAACTCCGAAGTCAGCATTTTCTTTCTTCACCAATTCGCAGATATCTCCTAAATGCTCTTTTAATGGTTCAGGATTGTGAGGAAATTGTCCGTTGGGCTCACAGTATAGTTTTACCGTTTCACACCCTAGCTTGTCAAGCAACATTGGAATAGCAATTCCTCCTGTTGAGTTTACGGCGTCTAAAACAACTTTGAATTTTTTAGCTTTAATCGCTTCTACATCTACCATTGGTAAATCAAGGATCTGCTGAATATGAATATCAAAAGCATCATCTCTTGTTTCATATTTTCCTAAATCATCTACTTCTGCAAAATTGAAATCTTCGCTTTCAGCGATAGCCAACATTTCTGCTCCATTCTCACCACTGATGAATTCTCCTTTTTCGTTAAGTAATTTAAGTGCGTTCCATTGTTTTGGATTGTGAGAGGCGGTAAGGATAATCCCTCCGTCTGCCTTCAGTTCAGGCACCATGATTTCAACGGTTGGTGTTGTAGAAAGTCCAAGATCAACAACATTAATTCCTAAACCTTGTAATGTAGCCGTTACCAGAGAAGAAACCATTCCACCGGAAATTCTGGCGTCTCTTCCTATAACAAGCGTTAAATCTTTTTTGTTTTTATTATTCTGAAGCCAAGTTCCGAATGCTGAAGCGAACTTTACCACATCAAGTGGCGTCAAGTTATCATTCACTTTTCCTCCGATCGTTCCTCGGATTCCTGAAATACTTTTAATTAATGACATTGTGGGTCTTTTGTAAGTTTAAATTCTATTTAATATTTTGCTTAAGGCAAAGCAAAATTAGAAATTATTTACATGATTTGCATGACAAATTTATGAACAACCGCAATCTTTATCACAACCCCCGCCTTTAGAATTGAATTTTTTAGGGGCAAAGTTCTTCCTGATCACTCTAAATAAAGAGTAGCAGGCAAATCCCACGATTAATATTACGATTATGTATTGAAAAATTAATGAAGAGTTCATTATTTTAAAATTTGATAAATAAACATTGACACAAAGTATGCCAAACCAGTCATCATTACCACCTGAAAGCCAGTCCATTTCCAGCTTTTGGTTTCTCTGTAAACTACTGCAAGTGTAGAAACACACTGCATTGCAAATGCGTAAAACATAAGTACGGATATTCCTGTCGCAAAATTAAACACTTTCTCCCCATTTGGTTTTACATCATGTCTCATTTTATCTATTACTTTCATTTCAGGAGCATCATCATCCAAACTGTATAAAGTAGACATTGTTCCCACGAAAACTTCTCTGGCAACAAAACTGGTTATAATTCCAACGCCCATTTTCCAGTCATATCCCAATGGGGCAATTGCCGGCTCTATCGCTTTACCCATCTTTGCAAGATAGGAATGATCTAATTTTACATCAGTAGCGACCATCTGATTGGATTTTTGTGATGGGCCGAAATAACTTAAAAACCAAATAATGATACTCACAATAAAGATTATTTTCCCGGCTCCGGTGATAAAATCCCAAACTTTTCCTAACACCATTTTAAAGTCGTATCCGAAAAGTGGTTTTTTATAGGTTGGTAAATCCATTACCAGATAGGTCTTCCCTTTATCTTTAATAAATCTTTTAAGAATAGCAGCAGAAAATAAAGCAACAAGGAAACCTAATAAATACATTCCCATTAAAACAAGTGCCTTATATTTTATTCCTAAAAAGCTTTTGTCTGAAATGACCAATCCAATGATGATACTGTAAACAGGAAGTCTGGCAGAACAAGTCATAAATGGTGTTACCAAAATGGTTAACAATCTTTCTTTTACGTTTTCAATATTTCGGGTTGAGATCACTGCAGGAATAGCACAGGCTGTTCCCGAAACCAGCGGCACGATACTTTTTCCATTTAACCCAAAAGGACGTAAGAATCTATCCATCAGGAAAATAACCCTTGCCATATATCCTGAATCTTCCAATAAATATAAGAAGTAAAGTAAAATACCAATTTGTGGCGCAAAAACCATAATCCCTCCCAATCCAGGAATAATTCCGTTTGAAACTAAAGAATTAACTGGACCATCAGGAAGATGTTCGCCTGTAAATGCAGATAGCCATGAAAAGAAACTTTCAATCCAGTTCATAGGAAATTCTGCCAGAAAGAAAACGCTCTGGAATATGATTAGTAAGATAAACATGAAAACGACATATCCCCAGAATTTATGAACCAGAACCTTATCGAGTTTTTCCGTCAATAATTCTTTGAACTGAGGTTTTTTAGTGATAACATTTGCTAAAACCTTATCTATATTTTGATATCTTCTTACGGTTTCCTGAACCTGTAATCTTTTTGGAACTAAACTTTTAGCATCTGCTCCATTAAGCAGATCATTTATTGATTCTATTTTTCCAAGCCCTGGACCAGAAGATATACTCATCCATGCTTTATACTCATTATCAAAACCTTTGTGAGCCTTAATTTGAGAAATAAAATCTTTATGTTCGTTAGGTGTTTCAAAAGAAATGTGATCTCTTTTTTGAAAATCACTGTTGAAAACAGCTTCTCTTATTTCATCGATACCAATCTGCTCTTTGGCATTGGTCTGGATAATTTTAATATTTAAAGCTTCTGAAAATTGTTTGATATCAATATTAATCCCTCTTCTCTCTGCCTGGTCAATCTGATTAACCACCAAAATCATGGGAATTCCCAGATCCTGGATCTGCTGGAAAAGAAGAAGTCCTCTTTTTAAGCTTAGTGCTTCAAGAATATAAACTACTCCTGCATAATTCTTCTGTTCATCGATCAGAAATTTAGAAAAAATAGCCTCATCCTCGGAGCTTGGATAAATACTGTAAGAACCTGGTAGATCAATTACCTCAACCTCTTCATCTTTATACCTGTAGTTCCCGGAATAACTAGCTACAGTAACACCCGCATAATTTCCTGTTTTCTGCTTTTTATTGCAGAGTGTGTTGAAAACCGTAGATTTTCCCACATTAGGATTTCCTACTAAAAGGATCTGTTTTTTCGTATTTTCCTGCATTAATCCAAATCTTGTACAATGATATAATCTCCTTCTTCCTCTCTAAGAGCAATCCGGCTTTTCTCCTCTCCAAATTCAACATACATGGGACCATTAAACGGAGCCTGATACAAAATCCTAAAAACAGTTTCCGGTAAAAGTCCCATTTCTATAATTTTGTTCGGCATCTTTAGATGGTCATTATCATAGTCCAGTATTTTCCCCATTTTATTCTTAGGAAAACCGCTTAATTTATGTAGATCCTTCTCTTTCAAAGCCTGCTTTTTGTACATGCAAATGTACGCTATTTAAATTTAATCTAAATAACCTTTGGTTTAAAAAAAATAAACCCAAATGCTTAAAAAACATTTGGGTTCACTTGATAAAATATAATTTAGTTAGTTGAATGTCTATTTTTTCTTCTTGTCTGCTACCTCAACTTTTTCAATTGGGTTATCGTTGGCATTAAAGAATTCTTTGTATTGCTTTTCCTGCTTTTTCATCATATCTCCAAGTGTTCCGTCCATTCCTGGTATCGTCTTGGAAAGCATTTCCTGAGTCATCATAGGTCTCATGGTAGCAAAAGGATCCTTCTTAAAATCATTGTATGTTTTTTCAAACTTCTCTCTTGTCAGTTCATTTACTTTTCCTCCTTTCGCCTGCATTAGATTTTCAACATATGAATACTCTGTATAATCTTTTACTTTTTTATTTCCTTGAAGAACCCAAGAATAATCTTTAGCATCATCTTCTATTTTAACAATTAGTCCCGGAAGACCAGAAAACTTATAAGGTCCGTCCTGGAAGGGTAGATCAGTACTGAACCACGCCGTCCATTTTCTTCCTCCAAACTCTGTAGTCGCCTTTTGAGTGTTATATGCTCCTATCTTTTGTTTCTCATTCTGAATGTTCCAGTTAAATTTCGGTTCTTCATTATAGCCGATATTACTTGGTGTAAATCCACTGGCAATTTTATCCACATACTGAACTTTCATGCTCGGGTATGATTTATAGATCCTTGCTGAAAGTTTTGGCTGCTTAATCGTTTTTGAAAGGTCTTTCATCACGCCTGCCTTCTGCATTGCTTCTATTTCTATTTTCAGAATAGAATCCTGGGCGATGATCGTGTAATCTTGGTATATAGATCTGTTTTTGTCTGTAATATCCAATATAGTGACCACCTTATCAATCTTTGTAGAATCCTTTTTAGGTTTAAAGGTAAGTTCGTAAAAGAAACGGTTTGCAGTTTCTTTAGATTCCTGAGCATTTGCAACAGCAAAAAGAGCAATTAAAAATACTGAGAAGAGCTTTTTCATTGTAATAATGTTTACTTATTAGTTACCATTTCTATAAAAATGTTACAGTTTTTTTTGGTTTTAATCGTAACACTTTCATTTTAAGTTAATTGAAAAAAGTTTTCAAGCCTATTTGACAACACGCTAAGATTGATTTCAATATTGTTCTTGCTTCTTTATTTTGTTTTTTGAAAAGATTATTATTCTCTTAAAATGATATTCATACTAAAAGCTTTAACTTTAAATACCTAAAAACAAAAATTAATATGGACACCTTATCTCAATTAAAATCAGAACTCGATAACGAGTATCAGACGACCAGAAAGTTCTTCGACATTTATCCTGATGACAAAAATGATTTCGCTCCCCATGAAAAGAGCATGAAAATGAAACCTCTAGCCAATCACCTTGCCGACATTTTTGAATGGCCGAATACGATGCTGAAAACATCAGAACTGGATTTTGGCACCGCTGAGTATCCTACATTATCTTCTACAAAAGAAGATCTGTTGAAAAAATTAGATGACAACTTTAAATCAGGTATTGATGCATTAGAAAATGCAAAAGAAGAAGAGCTAGATTCCACCTGGGCTTTGAAAAACAACGGTCATGAATTGGCAAAGTGGACGAAGTATGCGTCAATCCGTCATAGTTTAAATCAAATAACCCATCACAGAGCACAACTTGGAGTGTATTACAGACTCAATGACATTCCATTACCTGGAAGTTATGGGCCATCTGCGGATGTACAGAGTTTTTAAAAATATTTTTAAATAAAAAAACCAATCTCTCGGGATTGGTTTTTTTTCTGTTTATTTTAGTTTATTATTTGAAGTTGAATTTTACGGTAAACATGACCTGACTTGGTCGGAGCTGAACTCTAGTGTAAGCAATGCTGTTAGTTGTTGCATTAATATTATAAGTTTCAAAAACCTTTCTATTCGCTATATTTAACCATTTCAGCTCAAAATCAATCTTCTTCTTGGCCCAGGTAAATTGGTAAGTTAAATCATAAAAAGCATTATGGTATTTTTGAGTTCCGTCACTCGTATTTACCTGATCCCAGTTAAATCCAATTGTGTGGTTTTCTATAGGATAAAAGAACAATCCTAAATTATGATTGAATCCCTCATTTATCCCCAGTCTCCCTCCATTATTTAACCCTATATTTTCTTGTTTATTTCTAGACAAATTAAGATTGTAATCTACACTCATCCAGCTAAAATAAGTGTTATTGAGTTTAAATCCGTAAGTCTGTGTATTGTTTTTATTTTGAAATTGATTTTCATTTAAAAAGGCGTCTGATTTAGCAACTGTATTACCATAGCTAATCGAAGCATTTGTTTTAAATTTTGGGAAGTATTTACCTACTTCAACACTAAATGCATTGTTTTTTGCATGATTTTCCTGTTCAATAAATTGCATTAATGTAAAACCTGTTGTTGGATCTAGGATAGGTGAAGAAAGTAAATTTTTCTTACTATCACTCAGTCTATAATTAAGGTTAAAGAATAGATTGTTCAGTGGATTTCTGTATTCAATTCGTGCTCCTGCCGATTTTGTATTCGTTTGTGGAATAGGATTGTTAGGACTCATTACGTTAAATCCTCCCGGACTGGTTAAAATATATCCTGCATATGCAGAGTTTACATCACCAAAATTATTACTGATATTTACATTTGCACTTGCTTTCCAAAAAGAAGCAAACGTATATTGTGCAAAAATATTAGGAGTAAAAGTCGTTTTATTTAACGATTTAGAAACACCTCTCAATCCATCTTCTGCCTTAATGTTATTTAAATTCACAGGAAAATTGGCAAATAAGCTCCAAGAATCAGATTTATAATTCACCCCGACTGAAGCTTTAGGTGTAATTTCTGTAAACCTTAAACTATTTTCATAAATAGGATCATTAAAATTAGGAGGAAGGTCATTTGGTATATCCGGATTTGGTATAGCAACCCCGCTAAAATTAGTATTTAGTTTATCTGTAGAAAAATCAATCCCAACTTCTGGTGTAAACGTCCAGCCTTTTGTTGAAAAGCTAATATTAGCAGAATGAGAAGTATCAAGCGTTTTAATTCTCATATTTTGTATTGCTCTACTACCTGGAGCAAAATTAATAGTTGTAATTGAATCAACAGCCGGATTTCTGTAAGGAAATTGTAAATAATTGGCTGGAGTTATTTCCAAGGTTTGCCTATCATCTTGGTAATTAATATATGATTTAAGATTAACCATTTTCTCCTTCCATGGGATAATTGTACTTAAAGAGTTTTGGAAAGAGGATGTCGGAGACTCTATTCCTTCATTTCCTAATCTTCCTCCTCTTGTTGCAACGGCTCTATCTGCATTCCAAAATTGACTAAAGCTGGTTGTATTTTTGAAAAATCCTTTTTTAGCATTTTTTGTAAAAATTAATTCTCCCTTTATTTTATCTGTATAATAATTATTTTTTGTACTTGTTACAACAGTAGATAAAACATTATTATCCGGAGAAAAATATTTGGTTTCAACATTATCTTCTCTTTCCACTGCATTATTTGTATAGTTTGCATTGGCCTTTAGTTCCCATTCTTTTTTCTTGTCAATATTGGTCAAATAATTAGCTGATAAATAATGTACATTATTCATTAAGTATCTTTTTACTGGTAAATTTGGTGTGGTTGCATTCTCAACATTCAACCAATCGTTTTGAGCTGCATTAATTCGTCGTCCCTCCCAACTATTCCCAAAGGCCAGAATATTTCCTTCATTTTCTACCTGCTCGCCCATGTTATTGGTTTTATAATTAACAACCCATTGGCTTTTCTGTCCAAAGAACATCGGTGTTAACTTCACATTCCACAGCCATGGATCTCCAAAACCGGTTCCGACTTCACCTCTACCTGTCATGGTAACCGAATTTTTTAGCTTAATATTAATGGCAGCCTGATCTGAAGGTACTTTGTCCTGAAGTATTTTTACGGGTTGGTGATTCTCAAGAACTTCAACTTTCTGCACCGCATCTTTTGGCAGCGAATTGTTTATCGTACCATATCCGCCTTCCATAAGGTCTTTTCCATTAACATAGAATTTATTGATAGCATTTCCCTGATAAAGAATCGTTCCATCTGTATTGACTTCAATTCCCGGGATCTTTTTCATCACGTCAGCAAGTGTTCTGTCACTTTTACTATCGAAAGCCTTAAGGTCATAGGCAATCGTGTCTCCTCTTGAGGTGATCATTTTGGTTTTAAGCTGGACTTCTTTGATTTCTGTCGCTTCGGACTCCATTTTAAAACTTAAAGTCTGATCGCTGTTGCTTATTTGTTTCGTTAGCGGTTTTTGATTAAATGCCTTTACTTTCAGATCTACATTGGATTCAGCTGAAGTAAAACTTACTTTATATTCTCCTTTTGAGTTGGTAATTCCATACGCTAAAATGGCATCTTTTCCAGGTTCTTCAACTGTTACACTTGCGCTTGGAATAGGAACACCATCTTCATCTGTGATCTTTCCGGTAACTGATTTCTGTGCATAGGTAAGTACAGAGAGAAAAATCATCAGAAACAAAGTAATATTCTTTTTCATATTCTAGTTATTTGCTTAATTAGTTATTGTTGTGTGTTTTTTGTTACATATGTATAGAGATGCATTTTAGAGGAATAAGTTAAACCGCTGCATTTCACTATGTTTTTAGTGATAATTTTTTTCGAAATTTTTCCTTTTCCAGATTTTACACTCAATTTGTTTCAGTATGAACAGATTATTTTTAGATTATTACTTACATCTTCATTTAATATTTATAGTTTTGTTTATTTCGACTAAATAAAACTGCGATAAGAGTTATAGATTAATAAAATCTTAAATGTTTTATTGTAAATATTTTATTAATAATTTTGTAACATAAAATTTATAAGAATGGGAGTCATTTTAAAGCCTATTGATATTGTAGACGACATCACCAAAGAGGAGTTCTTTGAAAAATATCTAAAGCCAAGAAGGCCAGTCGTTATTAAAAATATGGCAAAAAAATGGCCAGCTTATCAAAAATGGACGATGGAGTACATAAAAGAAGTAGTAGGAGATGTCGAAGTTCCTTTATATGATAGTTCAAAGGCTGATCCTTCCGCTCCTATAAATACGCCTACCACAAGAATGAAGTTCGTTGATTATATTGATCTTATCCAAAGAGAACCAACTGATCTGAGGATCTTCTTTTTTGATCCGATAAAATTTGCGAATAAACTACTGGAAGATTATATTTCTCCAAAAGATTTAATGGGCGGGTTCCTCGATAAATACCCTTCGATGTTTTTCGGAGGAAAAGGTTCTGTTACATTTTTACATTATGATATAGACTTACCTCATATTTTTCATACCCACTTCAATGGGCGGAAGCATGTGATCCTTTTTGAAAATAAGTGGAAAGAAAGATTATATAAGATTCCTTATACAACCTACGCACTGGAAGATTATGATATTGAAAATCCTGATTTCGAAAAGTTCCCTGCCCTGAATGGTATCGAAGGAATTGAATGTTTCCTTGAGCATGGTGACACCCTGTTTATGCCTACCGGATGGTGGCACTGGATGAAATATCTGGATGGAAGCTTCTCACTTTCTCTTAGAGCATGGGATAAATCCTGGGCTGTGAAAGCACATTCTATATGGAATCTTACTGTTCAGCGTAAATTTGACGATGTTATGAAAGTCAATTTCAAGAAAAAATACATGGACTGGAAGGAAAAGAAAGCTGTTAAAATAGCAGAAAGTGCATTAAAAAACAACTTACCAAAGTAACAACGATCCAACATAACAGGCGTACAGTTTTTCTAAAATTGTACGTTTTTTTTTGCGATATATTGATTGATAAAATAATCTCCCTGAAACTTGAGTTTGTCAATTTAATCCCTTTTATAAAAGCAAAACTCTTTATTTGTAAATTCTCATTAAATCTTGCAAATAAATAGCTATAATGCATAAATGTTGAATATTTCTCACATCCCAGAGTTTTTATCACACTGCTATTATCCTTATCCTACTACCTTATCGAAGTCATAAGCTCTTTCCGTTATTTTTGTTTAGTCTAAATATCGAAAACTGTGATTTGAATCATAGATTAAAAAAAACTTAAACTCACCATCATATTTATTTATTTAATAATTTTGTAACATAAAATTTATAAGAATGGGAGTTATTCTAAAACCTATAGATGTTGTTGACGATATTTCTAAAGAAGATTTCTTCGAAAAATACCTGAGACCCAGAAAACCGGTTGTCATAAAGAACATGGCAAAAAAATGGCCAGCTTACCAAAAATGGACGATGGAATATGTAAAAGAAGTGGTAGGAGATGTTGTTGTTCCTTTATATGATAGTGCCAAAGCCGATCCCGCAGCTCCGATCAATGCTCCTACTACAGAAATGAAGTTTGCTGATTATATAGATCTGATTCAGAGAGAACCAACAGACTTGAGAATTTTCTTTTTTGATCCTATAAAACGTGCTAATAAATTATTGGACGATTATATTTCCCCAAAAGAATTGATGGGCGGATTTCTCGATAAATATCCTTCTATGTTTTTTGGAGGTAAAGGTTCAGTAACATTTTTGCATTTTGACATTGATTTAGCGCATATTTTCCATACTCACTTCAATGGAAGAAAACACGTATTGCTTTTTGATTATAAATGGAAAGACAGGTTATACAAACTTCCTTATGCAACCTATGCTCTGGAAGATTATGATATTGAAAACCCTGATTTCAAAAATTTTCCGGCTTTAGATGGCGTAGAAGGGATTGAGTGTTTTCTTGAACATGGTGATACGCTATTTATGCCTACCGGATGGTGGCACTGGATGAAATATCTTGATGGAAGCTTTTCTATTTCTCTAAGAGCATGGGACAAATCCTGGGCCGTGAAAGCGAATTCCCTTTGGAACCTTACCGTTCAAAGGAACTTTGATAATTTTATGAAAGGGCGCTTTAAGAAAAGATACATGGACTGGAAAGAGAAAAAAGCTGTTGAAAGAGCAAATTATGCTTTGAAAAGAGGCTTACCTAAATAATATGAAAAAGGCGTTTCAATTGAAACGCCTTTTATTTTTATAAGATCCTATAGACAGGATATTGTCTGAATGTTTTTTCCTCAAAATAAGAGGAATGTCTATATACCCAGTCCAATTGAGCATCTCCGTCTTCAGCAAATTTCTTGTCTGAAGATTTCTTATCCTCAAAAGCTTTTTTCAGTGTATTATCCTTTTTCAGAAGTTCGGCAGCAGTATCTTCAAAAATATAGGCTGAAAAGTATTCTTTCTGAGCTAAAATGCCATCAAAGAAATTCCAGTTAAAGAAAGAATCCAAAGCTTCGGGTTCTAAGGTCTCAATAATATATTTAACCCCGGGCTGTTGAGTTGGAACAATATAATCACCTGCTGAGAAAGCCTGTTTTTTATCTGATTTATCCACTGTCGTTTCATAGTGCAGATAATGTCCTTCATATGGGTTTTTAACCGTCTTAAAGTCATTGATCTTATACGACTCTACCATCATTATACTGTCTTTCTGAAGTAGTTTCATCTCTATCTTATTTCTTCTAAATTCCTCAATTACGCGGTACTGCGATTGTGGAATCACATAATACTTAGGTATTGTAATATAGCTTGTAGGAACGGCTGTGGTAAACAGTTTTATTTTCTTTGTAAAAGGCTTGTTTCTATCATAATATAACCTTGGTTTTCCTGAAATTTCACTTGGTTTATACTTTCCTTCATATCCCTTAAAATCCATGGTCGAATATTTTGTAGAATCTATCTTCCATCGTATTCCATATTGCTTCCCTGCCTGATATTGTTTTAGGTTTTCAAGACGAAGTTCTTTAATTTTTCTATAATCCTTATCAAGATTCTGAAGATTGACGAGCATATACTTGTAGGTTGCATCCACCCTTTTGTCATAAGGTTTCAGCATATGTGTTTCAGGAACCGTTCCCAAGGAATTAAATAAAGAGGTATATCCTGTAGAATATCTTGGTGAGTCTTCAAAAGAAGCAAATCCAATCTCCGGAACATCCCCATGGATATTGACATATGGTGTACTTTCATATCCTGTTTTCTTTAAATCATCAAGATTTTTAGCCTGATAATCATTGTAAAAATAATTCCCCAGAACATTTCCCAAGCGTTCTTTAAAAGTTGAGATATAGGTAAACGTATACTGATAATCTGCCCCGTTACTTACGTGATTATCAATGAAAATATCCGGCTTCAGCCATTGATAGATCTCCTGAAAGCTTCTGGCGTTTTTAGAATCAGCTTTAATAAAATCCCTGTTGAGATCATAATTTCTGACATTTCCTCTAAAGCCATATTGTTCAGGACCGTTTTGATTGGCTCTTGAATAGGAACCCCTATTGAGCATTCCACTTATATTATAAGCAGAAATGGCGGCAACAATAAAGTTTTGAGGTGTTTTTATTTTTTTTGTAGCAAGATCGCGCATCAACATCATGGTCGCGTCAATTCCGTCCGGTTCTCCAGGATGAATCCCATTATTAACAAATAGAATGGCTTTATCTTTCCTCAGTTTGTCCAGATCTTTTTCAGGAAAAGGATTATAAATGACGACGTAAATAGGTTTTCCGTTGTCATCCTCACCTTTTTTAAGATATTGAATGCTAGGAAACTTTTCAGCAAGACCCTGATAATAGGTATTCATTTCATCATAGGTAACCGTCTGATTACCATTTCCTTTTTCAAAAGGTGTTTGATAAGACTGCTGAGAAAACAATACTGAAGAACTAAGAAATAATAGGAAATATTTAAGTTTCATGAAGGTATAATTTCAGTTTTTAAAATTACTGAAATTATCTTTTCAAAAAGCTTTGGTTAATCGCAAAGACGCAATCGTTGCATAATAGACTTTTTATTATAGATTAAAAACTTACGCCTTAATCATTAACTATCAATTTCTTCCCTTTTCATCAGGATATAAGCTTGTAAGCGGATCGCTCTGCCAGAACTCTTTGGTTTCAACATCCATAATAGATAAAGGTCCTGTATAAGCTGCTCCTGTATCTAAATTCCAGATATTCGCTTTATTAAGAGGATAAGTAATTCCCAGTTCTGTAGTTGAAGTATGACCAATAAAAATTTCTTTAAATAAAAGCAGCCTTTTAGGATACAATTCTGAGTTCTTACTCAGCTTCTTGTCCATTGCTACAGCGGTTTCCCAAAGAGTCCTATCCCAACGGTAATTGCTCATATACATTTCTTTTTCTGGACCATGCATTGAAGAATATCCAGCATGAATAAACAAGCGGTTTTGATCATCTACATAATAATTTCTCATTCGCTGGACGAACTCTAAATGCTTTTCCAAATCTTCTAAAGAATAGGTTTCATAGCTTTCAACCGTTTTTCGACCTCCATTGAAAAGCCATGCATCTGCTTTTTCACCAGACAAAAACCAATCTTCACACCAGGCATCATGATTTCCTTTAATGAAAATACAGTCTTGGGTTTTGGAAAGTTCCATTAAAAATTTAATGATTTGAGAAGATTCGCTCCAGCCATCCACATAATCTCCTAGAAAGATCAATTGATCATCAGCAGTCACCTTTGCGCGTTCCAGAACCTGAATTAAGGCTTTAAAGCCACCATGAATATCTCCAATTACTAATTTCCGCTTCACTTTTTACTTTGAAATATATTTAACATCTACAAAATCAGTTAACCAGACTCCATTATCCGAAAGATAAAATTCAATATTTTCCTTAAACATTTCGCCCGTTCTGATTATCAAAATTACGGGTTTTCCGTGACGCATACCCACTTTTGTAGCCGTTTCTTTATCCGAACTTAAATGAACATGCTGTCTGTTTCTTTTCTCAATTCCTTTTTCTAAAATCGAAGCCATATTTGCTTCTGCCGTTCCGTGATAAAGGAATTCTGGGGGCTGTTGAGAAATCAATACCAGATCAACATCAATGGAATGTCCCTGATTGGCTCTAATCTTCGTTTTATCTTCATTAAAAGCAAACCTTTTTTTGTTATTGGTTTCAACGACCTCATCTAATTCTTCCAATGCAAAACGCATTCTGTTCCTAGCTGATTTTTCGATCAACTCACTGACATCTGCCCACCCGTTTTCGTCCAGTTTCAGATGAATTGTTTCCGGCTGGTGCCTAAGAATCAGACTTAAAAATTTACTTATTTTTTTGTTTTCTATTTCGTTCATGATTTGTTTTTATTTCATTAGTTTATTCTCTAATTTATTACAAAGCTTTTCAATATCCCCCCTCCTTACTAATTCTGAAACCCATTCTTCAGGAATATTTTCAAATCCATAATAAATTCCGGCAATTCCTCCTGTGATAGCTCCAGTTGTATCGGTATCTTCTCCCAGATTAACGGCTCTCAAGACAGCTTCTGGGTAACTTTCTGATTTCATAAAACACCATAAAGATGCCTCTAAACTATGAAGAACATATCCACCAGAACTGATGCTATCCTCTTTATATTCAAAAATATCATTGTTCAAAACTCTATCAAATCTATCCATTTCGTCTTGTGAACAAATTGGATTGTTGTTCAGGAATTGTTTTACTGTCATTTGCATGACTTGATATGCTTCAAATTTTTCCTTTCCTTTCAATATTTCCAATGAAAATTCTAAATAAATAAAGCATGAAATTACTGAACGAATATGAGCATGAGTAATAGAAGAAACTTCCCTTATTACATCGAAACGTTTTTCAATTGGAAAACCCTTTATATAAAACAACAAGGGTAAGATTCTCATTAAAGATCCATTTCCATTATCCCTTTCACTTGTTCCTCCACATAAATAAGTAGTATATCCTTTACTTATTTTATGAATAGCTTGTCGAGTTGCAATTCCAATATCAAAAACTTTTCCGTGAGGAGTCCAGTGTCCATATTTGTACCATTTAACAAAACTCTGTGCTATTCTTTCCTGATCATATCCTTTTGTAAGTTCTTCAGCCAGACAAAGTGTTAACGAACTATCATCGCTCCATGTACCAATTGGTTGGTGATGGGTTCCAAACTCCAGCATTTTAATGACAGGTGAATTTTTCAATTGTTCTCTGCTTTTAAACTCCACAGGAACACCTAAGGCATCTCCAATACAGACTCCAAAAATTCCTGATTTTACAACATCTTTCATTACGCCATATTTATCAGTTTATCAAACAACAGTTTCATTCCTCTCGTTGCGTTTTCTTTCATAACAACCGCTCTTTGTCCATACCCGAATTCCGTTTCATGAGGATTAATTACAATCAATAGACAATCATCTTTGATCTCATGAATTAAACCTGCTGCCGGATACACCTGTAAAGAGGTTCCTATAACAATTAAAATATCAGCATCTTTTACTTTATCTCTCGCCACATTATACAATGGGACATCTTCTCCAAACCATACAATGAATGGTCTTAATTGTGCTCCATCTTCGGCTTTATCACCAAGATTAATATCATCTTTCTGTTCGTAAATAAGATTTTTATTATTGCACGAACAGGATTTAAATAATTCTCCATGAATATGAATGATATTGGTTGACCCCGCTCTTTCATGTAAATCATCTATATTTTGAGTAATGATCTGCACATCAAAATACTTTTCTAAATCTGCGACCAATTGGTGAGCCTCGTTAGGTTGTACCTCATGCAGTTGGCGACGTCTCTGATTATAAAATTCCAATACCAAAGCTCTGTCTTTTCTCCACCCTTCGGGGCTTGCTACATCTGTTACATCATGATTTTCCCAGAGACCATCTCCATCTCTGAACGTTTTTATTCCACTTTCGGCACTAATTCCTGCACCGCTTAATATGGTTAGTTTTTTCATTGTTTCTCTTTTAATAGTTTATCATAGATCGTCTCATTCTCTTCATCAAAACAAACAAAAATAATTTTCTCAATCTTTTCCGTGTTGAATTTTTGAACTTCCTGAATAGCAATTTTCGCCGCCAGATTTTTAGGAAAATGATAAATCCCAGTACTGATGTTTGGAAAGGCAATCGTTTTAACATCCAGACTTTCTGCTAACTTTAAAGAATTCTTATAACAATTCGCTAAAAGCGTTGAGCCTTTTTCTTCATCATTATTCCAAACAGGTCCTACGGTATGAATGACATATTTTGCTGGCAGGTTTCCAGCAGAAGTTACAACCGCTTCACCGGTCTTACATTTCCCCTGTCTGTTTCTGATTTCAATACATTCATCTAATATTTGTTTTCCTCCTGCACGATGAATGGCTCCATCTACACCACCTCCACCAAGTAGAGAAGAATTAGCCGCATTAACGATAGCATCAGCCTGAACTTTTGTAAGGTCTCCTTTTAGTACTTCAATAACTGGTTTCATTTAATTTCAGTTTTTTGTTTAGATTATGATCTTCAAATATTAATGGCTTTTCTTCTGGAATCATCAGGCTTTCCAAGTTATCATTTAGTACAAATTGATATTGCTCTTTTACAAAACCAGAAATATCTTCAATCAAAATAATATCATCTTTAGCATACGAATGAATAAAGTTATTTCTCAATCCAACTTGGATTGCCCGTCTTTCTAATTTATTTCCAAACGGATCATGGTCAGGATCCCACTGTAATCTTACTGAAGATTCCTTTACTTGATTTTTCCATACTTCTTCAGAAACCCCCAGATTCTCATTGTAAGAAGAATAAACAGCATTTTGCAAATATTTTTTTATCGCCTCCATTTTGAGATGAATTGCTAAAACACATTCCTGTCCCTCTTTTGATCCCCATCCGTTTCGGTACATCATCCAAAGGAAGTTTGGTTTTATCCAGGTCATTCTTTCTAAACTAAAATCGCCTCCAAAATATTGATTCCTAACAGCAAATTCTCCAATGTCCTTTCGGTAAGACTGATAAACAATAATTTCTTCATCATTGTATTGCGCCATTATATAGTGTCCTTTCTGAGGCCAATCCTGTAATTGTTCTTTATATTTTTTTAATTTGATTTTCATTTAATTTCTTCAAACAATGTCACCAATTCTTCATTTTTAGTAAGAACCGCAAAAACTGTCCTTTTAAATTTATTCTTATACTTTCCTTGTAGGTATTTTTTGAATAATCCTGCGATCTCTTTCGGATCATTTCTAAAAACACCACATCCCCAGGCTCCCAAAATCAGCGTTTCATTTCCTTTCTCCAAAGCCAAAGCAAACATTTTATCCATACGCATATCCATTGCATTTAAAATTTCACCTATTCTCTCCGGTTCTTGTCTTTTTACAACTCCCGCATTTACAGCAGCAGATGTAATAAAATTACACAGAACAGGCTTTTCTAATAGCTCTCCTTTATCTCTTCTAAAGACAGGAACCTTTGGGCTATAAATCATATGATCTGTATAAAAGCATGATTTCATTCCACGATGCGTTTTATAAAAACTTTCAGCTTCAAGTTGGCTAGCGTATAAGGCCGAAGTTCTTGCCAGGCTTTCCTCCTGAGCCTCTGCTCCACCTATGAATCCACCACCTGGATTTTTTGCAGATGCAAAATTCAAACACATCAGCTTTTCCTGATCCTCTTCTTTAGCCAATTGCAAAATGGCTTTTAATGAGCTACAATTCCAAACCTCAATTTGAGTTTCAAAATCATTTTTAGTAACTACATTTTCCACTAATACTGCAAGTTCTTCCGAACTAAATAAAACTGTCCTTTTTTTACAAATTTCAATCTCTCGATCTAATTCTACTTTTTCACCCTTTAGATTTATATATTTTTTGTTGGCTAAGATTTCTAAAGTATCTTTAGCCATTCCTTTATTAGTCATTGTTCTTCTCTTTTAATCTCTCTATCAGGTTTTCTATCTCAGTATTTTCAGATTGGATAAAATCATTGCCAATAAATACCTTTGTTACATTAATTTCTCCAACGATAGCCTGATTAAATTTATCTAATTCTTCTGCCGGTACCCATAATTCATTGTGGTTTTTTGCTCCAACATTTTGAGGTGGATATTTATCTGCTTCACTTTCCACAACATCAAATTGAGTCACAAACCCAAGATAGTTTCCAGATTGATCTCTGGTATTCCATTTTTCAGCTATCTCCGAAGCATAATCTTCATTAAGTACCGGATAGAAGATAGGTTGCCATTCCAATCTTGGTGGAAAATTTTTATAATCACTTTCAATAATTAAAATCATTTCCTTTTCTCCTACTGGCCTATAAAGTCTTATTGTTTTCATTTTTCTAATTAATTACCAAAACCGCCTCTTCATCAGACAGCCTGATTTCTGCAGTAGCCCCACTGTTGAATTGCAAAAAATCCTTTTCAATTCCGTCACTAAATATAAAACCATTATTTGGCATTAATGATTCTATGATAAGCCTATTTCCTTTTTTTAAAATCCCACCACAGATGTCGGTCTGTGTTGCTTTACTTTTGAAAGGCTCTCTCACCGCAAAGTATAGATCTTCATCATTGAGTTCTGGATATTTTAGTTTTTTTGATCCTAAAATACCATATGCCATATTGAAAATAGAACTCAGCCAACCTGTACTTCCTGTTTTTGTAGAAACAATAATTCCACTGGAAGAATGCGTTTCTTCTTTTCCGTTCAGCATTAGCTTATATCTGGCAGAGCTGTGGGAAGAAATACCAATAAACAGATCATTAACTGCTAAGAGTTTTTGTCCATCATTCAGAACAGCTTCTGCAAACCTCATCTTCTTTGAACTAAAATTTTCGTTTATTACAGCATTTACTCCATTGAGAAAGTTTTTTACATTAAAAGGAAGCAGTACACCATCATATCTTTCTTCATCAGGGTTGATTGCTACAATAGGAATGTTTTTAGCGTATTTCGCAACATTTGCAACCAGCCCATCCTGTCCTATGACCACAATAAGATTCTTTTCAGAGAAAATATAGGAAGGCATAAATTCTCTTTCCAGTACTTTATTCTTGATCACTTTAGAAAGCTTTGTCTGAACTTCCAGAAAAGACTGACAGAACTTTTCATGTTCAGCAACATACTCCTGAAAATCTCCGCCAGAACTTTCAATATAAAACTGAGCCTGAGCTTTGGTATTAAATCTTTCAATCAAAGACTCCAATCTCGTTTTGTTCTTAATGATAATTGCGTATTCTATTTTCATGGCTTTTCTTTAATTGTAAAATGTACAATGTATTACTGATTGCGTTAGTTCACTATTTTAACTTCAATGTCCTCGCCTCTCTCTTCAAGTTTTTAATGTTCTTTCAACAGATTCTCTAATAAATCAGGACTGATGTTTAAGTTTCCGATCTTTCCTGCATTTTCTGCCAGTTCCCTGAAAGCAAGGGCAATATTTGATCTTGCATCCTGATTTCCATTTAAAGCGGTTAAAATTCTCCAGTCCATTTCTTTGTATGGTCTTAAAGAAGTTTCTAATACGTAGCCTTGTGTTTCCGCTTCTTTTCTGTCGTTTTCTGTCTTTTGTTCGATCAGTTGTTTTCTTTGGTTTTCAACTGATATATCAGCAGCGATCTTCATTTCTCTCAGTATCTTATTATTTTCTTCCTGTTGAATTTCGGTCTCCATTCTCTTTTCTTCGATCTGTTTTTGTTTTTCTTCAACCGCTATTTCTGTATTCAGCTCAGATTCTTTGATTTTCCTTTCTTGTTCTACTGCAAAGTTTCTCCTTTCATAAATAGCCTCGTCTGCCTGTTGCTGAAGTTTTTCTCTGGTTTCTGTTTCTAATGCCCGTGCCATTTCCGGAGTGGTCTGAACCGCTAAAATACTCGCTCCTAATATTTCAACTCCCATCGTTTGGATTGTTTCTGAAGTTTTTAGCCCTTCCAGAATATGCTCCTCTATCTTTTTAGCAGAACGGATCGCATCTTTTAAACTCATTTCATGAATAAATGATGATGTAGATGTCTGCGCAAGATTGATGATCCTTTGATTAAGCTTCTCAATATCATTCTTTTTATACACTCCTGATTCATTAACTGTAAAATCCAATGTGTTGGACAAAGCCTTTGGATCAAAAATTTTATAACTGATCTGTCCCTGAATATTTACCATCTGATAATCAAACGTATTTTCATTAAAAATAAAAGGGAGATCATTACTTCCCATTGGAATAGCAACAATAGAACTGTTTGGAGCAAAATAGAAGAATGATAAGCCCCTTCCTTCTCTTACGGTTCCTCCATTTTTAAAATGAAGAACGTAAGTCATTGAATCGAATTTGATGTGTCTGAAACCAAACATAGCTTTAAGTTTTAAAAAATTAATATTTGTGTTGTTTTTACACTAATTCTATTAGACATGAGTTTGCACTTATTTTTCAAACTACTTTCTAATAGTATACATTACATCGGTCCGCAGTACATATTTAGCCCCACTGATCAATGTTTTACCTTCGTGTCTTAATGGATGATAAAAGACCAATGCCATTCCTTTTTTAGGAGCAATTGTAAACAGGTTTTCAAATTCTGTTTCCCCACCTTCAAAGTCATCGTTCAGATACATTAAAAACGTATAGAAGCTTTTTTCATTCTCGTCTCTTACATAGCTTCCATCTCTGTGCATTTTAAATCTTTGTCCTGGAGAATATTTATAAACCCTGAACATCTCATTAAAGTCACATATTTCATTTCCATCGTGATTTTCTGGAAGAAATTCAAAAGCTCTCTCAAAAAGATTGTTAGCAAGATCCTTACTAAAAAGCATTAATCGGTCGTTATTTCGAATACCCTTACTCATTAACTGCTGACCGTTTATATTGACTTTCGCTTCCTCAAAAGCCTGGTCTTCTGCCATTTTAATGTAGCTCTCACATTCCTGGTTGGTTAGAAAATCTTCAATCAGAAATATCTGTGGATGTAAATCGATCTTTTCCATGATTTCTATATTGTGATTATGATTGTGTTATCTTCTCAATTCATCTCTTACCTCCATCAGAGCGAATCCTAACAGATTTTCTCCACGCCATTGAGATGGATTCTCTGCTTTGGAATCAGACTCTGATATTCCTATTCCCCAAATGGTATCATAAGGACTCGCTTCTACAATAACTTTATCTTCGGTAGATAAAAGAAATTCCCTGAATTCTGAGTTTTGTGAAAATTTTAAAAAGTTCCCCCTCTTTACAATTTCATACTTATGATTATCCCAAGTCTGATGATCAAAGTTTTTTATTTCTCTTCCCAAGCTCTTTGCTTCTTTAGGGTTTCCTGATTCAAGGATTTTCAACATTGTCTCATCATCATTAAATAATCTCGCCTTCTCTGCCATCATATAATGTTCAGCAGTTCTATACTCAATACTATTTTCTTTGAAACTTGCAGGAAACCACTGGCTAAAACAAGCTTTTGAAATTTCATTTTTAATGGTATGTCCCCAGAAAAACAAAAATTGCAAGTTTCCTTTTTCCTGAAAAAGTTCAATTGTATTTTGTATGGTGTATTTCATGATTGCGTTATTATTACACAAATGTAAAATAAAATCATTTTATCCTCCAAATTTATTTGTGTTATTTTTACGCTAATAAATTAACTAACTGATAATCAATTTATTTATTTTATCCTATCTAGATATTAATAGTACAAATAATACATTACAATGACACAAGCTATAATCTATTTTTATGTTTTGGCTAAAGTCGATGAATTACCATTAATAAAAAAACGGACTAAAGCCCGTTTATATTGATGTCTTTTGACATCTATCTGATATCAAATATTTTGTTTTTCCTTATAATGTTTGTGCCATTTGTGAAAAGCATTTTGTGTTTAGCTATCATTTGATCTCAAAATAAAACCCTTGTTCTTCAAGTTCCTTATATTTTTCCTGATTAAAAGTAAATAATTTCCCGGGCCTTCCACTCCCTTCTTTTTTTACATTATTGGTTTCATTAAGAAGACCATAGCTCATTATTTTCTTTCGGAAGTTTCTACGGTCAATTTCCTGTCCAACAATGGTTTTGTATAAATTTTCAAGATCCGAAAATGGAAACTCTTCATTAAGAAGATTAAAGCCGATCGGCTGATACTGAATTTTTGTGCGAAGTCTCTTTAAAGCAATATCAATGATACTTTTATGATCAAAAGCCAGCTTTGGTAATTGATTGACACTGAACCATTGAGCATCTTCAGCATCTGAGTCTGCAAACAGTTCATGATAAGAAGGGTTCACTAGTCCCAGATAAGCCACAGAAACCACTCTGTTTCTGGGATCACGACCCACATTACCAAAAGTATAGAGTTGTTCTAAAAAATCAGGCTTTATGCCCGCTTCTTCATACAGCTCTCTTTTTACG
Organism: Chryseobacterium sp. ISL-6; assembly: GCF_018613715.1. GTDB lineage: Bacteria > Bacteroidota > Bacteroidia > Flavobacteriales > Weeksellaceae > Chryseobacterium > Chryseobacterium paludis. The sequence goes on from NZ_JAGGPT010000006.1 coordinate 251,996, forward strand.
GCATCATCCAGATTTTCATCATCCAGAACAAGTCCACCAGGCAAAGCCCAGCCTCCCTTAAAAGGATCGATCTTTCTTTTTATTAAAAGGATCTGTAAATCTTTTTTATCAAAGTATCCAAATATAACAGCGTCTACCGCTACTTTAATATCCTGCATAATATAGTTTGCGTTATGAATACACAAAATTACATTTTTGAATTAAAAGTCCCACCATTAAAAAACCAAAAAGCGTAAAAATAAAATTCCTTATCTTTAAGATTGATTATAACCAACTTAAAATTAAATATTTATGAAAAATCTAATGTTCATTTTCTGCGCTGCATTTTTGTTAACTGCATGCGAAAAAGGAAAACCCACCATGGGTAAGGAATCAACCGGAACTGATTCTACAGCATGGAAACCGGTAGACTCTGCTACTGCAGCAAAAGCATGGATGGAATATGCTACTCCTGGCGACATGCACAAAATGTTAGCTAAATCTGATGGAGTATGGATAGGAGACAATACAATGTGGATGGAAGAAGGAGGAAAGCCAATGAAAAGTACTTCTGAATGTACCAATAAAATGATCTTTGGTGGACGTTATCAGGAAAGTACCCACAAAGGTAATTTTTGGGGAATGCCATTCGAAGGAAGAAGTATTGTAGGATATGATAATGCCACTAAAAAATTTGTAAGCACCTGGATGGATAATATGGGAACAGGGATAATGTATACCACCGGAGAATGGAATGCTTCAAAAAAATCAATTGAATTTAAAGGTAAAATGCCAGATCTTACAAGACCGGGGAAGGAGTGTGATGTAAGAGAAGTCTTCACATTTGTTGACGACAACAATCAAACCCTTGAAATGTATGGTCCAGGTTCGAAAACCGGTAAGGAAATGAAAACAATGGAAATAAAATTCACCCGTAAGAAATAAAATAAAACCGCTTCAAATGAAGCGGTTTTTTATTTTTAATTGGTTTCAGAAGCACTTGTTACAGGAATACTAAAACTGTTATTATAATAATTGACATTGTACAACTGTGATGCCCAGTTTCCTGTTTTGGAATTGAAAACATATACTTTCCTGTCATATTTATCAACAAAGATAAAATTCCCGTTAGACGCTGTTACATCAGGAATACTCATGCTGTTATTATAATAGTTAACATTAAATACCTGAGAAGCCCATGTCATTGTTTTGGCATTAAAAACAGACACTTTATGGTCATATTTGTCAACAAAAGCAACATTACTTCCAGAAGAAATTGAGGTTGGAAAACTATTGTTATTGTTATAATAATTGACATTAAATACCTGTGATGACCAGCTTCCACTTATATAATTAAAGACATACATTTTGTGATCATACTTATCCGAAAATACTAAATTTCCATTGGATAAGGGAACTAAAGTAGGGGTTGAAAAGTTATTATTATAATAGTTTACGTTATAAATCTGTGATGACCAGGTTCCTGTTTTAGAATTAAATACATATACTTTTCTATCATATTTATCAATAAACATAAAGTTACCGTTAGAGGACGTTACCTCTGGCACCGCAAAATTATTGTTGTAATAATTCACGTTATAAATTTGTGGAGTCCATGTTCCCGTTTTAGAATTAAAAGCATAGACTTTTCGGTCATATTTATCTGTAAAGACATAATTTACACTTTTATTTTCAATAAGATCATCTCCCAATGATGAATCTGAAGAAGAGACATCTATCTTTTTGGCGACATAAGCATAAGGTACACTCATCAATTGATTCACGCCTACATTTGTATAATTAGTCCCTCCTGCAGCATCCATTTCTACTTTTACAAACTTAGAATTCGTACTCCAATTTATTGCAGAAAATGTCCCTGACACAGCCGTTCCCTGCCCTATATTAAGATTTATCAATCCCTTGGAGTTGGTCGTCTTTGAATGCGTTTCCGTATAGATATTCGTTCCTGTAGCAGAATTATCCAAAATGCTTATTCTTAAAGAAACAGGTCCGTTAACAACCGGATTTCCCGAAGCATTGAAGGCAACAGCCTGATAAGCAAATCCCTTTGGAACCTGAGCAAATACTGCCGTAGTAAGCAGTGCTAAAAATAAAGTATATATTTTTTTCATGGTATCGTTTTATTTTTTAATGATTTTTACTGGCTTTAATTCAGAATTATTAAATTTCAGAATATATATCCCCTGAAGCAGAAAGGATAAATCTAATTTATTGTTAACTATCTTATTTTGAGAAACTAGCTTTCCTGACATATCATAAATAGAAACATCTTCAAGCCTCGTTGAGGAGGAAACATTAAAATTAATGTAGCCAGCTGTAGGATTCGGATAAATACTAACCGCTTTTTCGGTAACGATCTCGTTTACCCCTAAAACATTTAAAACAGTCTGATAAAGAACCCCAATGGTTCCGGAATTCTGATCATCGGGATTGGTAGGAATCACATAGATTTCTCCTACCGTGTGCATCAGGTTTTCATTAGAAACTCCTCCAGAGTTTATTCCTCCAATAAGACTTTGGGAACAAATAGGAACAGAAACTAAAAAACCGACCAGTAAGTAGATTTTTTTCATTTAAAATAAATTTTTCGTAAATATAAGATAAAGAATAATAGTTTAAAATGAAATTTATACTATTTGAAATTTAGTGAAAAACACACCTCATTTTCAGGGTTTTAACTGATTATCTTGGTCTTTTTATTACAGAACTTTGAAGTAATAAAAGGGGCAAGCCGAAAACCTTAAAGAGTAGGCATATAAAAACTAAAAAAACACCATTATGAATGCTAAAACTTTATTGAGAGCACTTATCGTAATCATCATCATTATCGGAGGAGTGATTATCATTGTTATTGGAAAGAAACCATTTCCTGAACCCGAATGTATTGTATGCGGAACTAATCTGATTACCATGTTAGGAATCGTTGAAATTATCCTGGGACTGGGAGCACTGGTTGTTCAGGGAAGCCTGGTTGACAAGCAAAGAAATCTTTAAAAATAAAAAGACCGATATGATATCGGTCTTTTTTTATATTAATCGTTTAGTTTTAAAACTGCCATAAATGCAGATTGTGGTACTTCTACTCTACCAATCTGTTTCATTTTTTTCTTCCCTTCTTTCTGCTTTTCCAAAAGTTTACGTTTTCTGGAAATATCCCCTCCATAACATTTAGCGGTAACATCTTTTCTTAGGGCTTTAATGGTTTCTCTTGCGATAACTTTAGCTCCCAGAGCTGCTTGTACAGCAATATCAAACTGTTGTCTAGGAATCAGCTCACGAAGCTTTTCACACATCTTTTTACCAATATGATAAGCATTACTATCGTGAATTAATGAAGAAAGAGCATCTACCATATCTCCGTTGATCAGGATATCCATTTTTACCAATTTAGAAGCACGCATTCCAATTGGTGTATAATCAAATGAAGCATATCCTTTTGAAATAGATTTCAGACGGTCATAAAAGTCGAATACAACTTCCGCCAAAGGCATATTAAATGTAAGCTCTACCCTATCTGCGGTCAAATAGCTCTGGTTAACAATCTCACCTCTCTTTTCAATACAAAGGGTCATAACCGGACCTACAAAATCTGATTTCGTAATAATAGAAGCTTTTATAAAAGGTTCTTCTACCCTATCCAAAATCGTTGGATCCATCATCTCGGATGGGTTATTAATTAAGATTGCCGTTTCAGGTTCTCTTTTAGAATATCCAAGATATGAAACGTTAGGTACCGTTGTAATAACGTTCATATTAAATTCTCTATCCAAACGTTCCTGTACAATTTCCATGTGAAGCATTCCTAAGAATCCGCAACGGAAACCAAATCCAAGTGCCGCAGAACTTTCCGGTTCGAAAACCAGGGAAGCATCGTTCAGTCTTAGTTTTTCCAGTGAAAATCTTAATTCTTCAAAGTCCTCAGAATCAATAGGATAAATTCCCGCAAAAACCATTGGCTTTACTTCTTCAAATCCATCAATAGCTTCTAAAGCAGGATTTTCAAATGAAGTAATAGTATCCCCTACTTTTACCTCCCGTGCATCTTTGATCCCTGAGATAATATACCCTACATCACCACATTCAATCTTTTTCTTAGGAACCTGTTTTAGTTTCAATGTTCCTACTTCATCAGCACCATATTCTTTTCCTGTAGCAAAAAACTTAATTTTTTCGTTTTTGGAAATACTTCCATTGACTACTTTAAAATAAGCTTCAATTCCTCTGAAAGGATTATAAACAGAATCGAAAATCAAAGCCTGTAATGGGCCGTCAGGATTTCCAACCGGAGCTGGAATTCTATTAACGATCTGTTCAAGCAAGTCATGGACTCCTTCTCCTGTTTTTCCTGAAACTCTTAAAACGTCCTCAGGCTTACATCCCAAAAGACCAACAATTTCATCGGTTACTTCTTCAGGGTTTGCTGAAGGAAGATCTATTTTATTAAGAATAGGAATGATCTCTAAATCATTCTCTAACGCCAAGTAAAGATTACTAATTGTTTGTGCCTGAATACTTTGCGCAGCATCTACAATAAGAAGTGCACCTTCGCAGGCTGCTATTGATCGGGAAACTTCGTAGGAGAAATCTACGTGGCCAGGGGTATCGATCAGGTTTAAAATATATTTTTCCCCCTTGTATTCATAATCCATCTGGATCGCATGAGATTTAATAGTAATCCCACGTTCTTTCTCCAAATCCATATCATCCAGGGTCTGAGACTGTAATTCTCTTTGGGTAACAGTATTGGTATATTCCAATAAACGATCAGCCAAAGTACTCTTACCGTGGTCAATATGAGCGATTATGCAAAAATTTCGTATGTTTTTCATTTAAGAACCTTGTAATTTGCAAAGATAAAAAAAACGAAGACAATTCCTCTCTCTTAATTTTATTGGGTGAAATTAATTTTAATTATTGATTTTAAGCAGATAATACTTGTTGATATTATTACGTTAAATTAAGTAATATATTCCTGCAATAAGCAATACAACACGGATCTGTTTATAAAAAAAATGTGTTTCAATTGCCTGTAAAATTTTAAAAATATTTATCTTTTCAGTTTATTTTCAAATCATAAAGCTCAGGTACATTTGAAAAACATTTAATTAAAACCTGAATTATGGCAATAACCGATCTATACTCATGAAAAAATTAACCTATCTGTTACTTTTTATTATTCCGTTAACTCAATTAAAATCACAATGGGTGGAAAAAGCTTTGGATCATCCGGAAGAATGGGTAAATCCATTAATTGGAACACTTTCCAAACCTTCGCTTTCTAATGGAAATACATATCCCGCTGTAACAGTACCCTACGGAATGAACCTGTGGACTCCTCAAACCGGTAAAAATGGTGATGGCTGGCAGTATCAGTACGATGCAGATAAAATACGTGGCATAAAACAAACCCATCAGCCTTCGCCCTGGATGAATGACTACGGCATGTTTTCTATTATGCCGGTTACAGGAAAAATGAGTTTTAATGAAGATGAAAGAGCAAGTTGGTTTTCACACAAATCGGAGGTATCTAAACCTTATTATTACAGTGTTTACCTGGCTAATCACAATGTAACGGCTGAAGTTACACCAACTGAACGTGCTGCACAATTTCGATTGACATACCCCAAATCTGACAGTTCATGGGTTGTTATCGATGCATTCGATAAAGGATCAAGTATTACCATCATCCCTTCCCAAAAGAAAATTGTTGGTTATTCTACAAGGTACTCACGTGGAAAATTAGTGGGCTTCAAAAACTATTTTGTTATTTATTCAGATAAACCATTTACAAAATACACTTCATGGAAGGATAAAAGTCTTGTAAAAGATTCTCTTCATATTACAGGAAATCATTGTGGTGCTATCATTGGTTTTGCTACGCAGAAAGGAGAAAAAGTAAACTTACGTGTTGCTTCTTCATTCATTAGTTTAGAACAGGCGGAACTCAATTTACAACGTGAGCTTTCTAAGGACTCATTTGATACTACTTACGAAAAGGCCAAGTTATCATGGAATGAAAAGTTGAAAAAAGTGGAAGTATCTGGTGGAAGTATCGATCAGATGCGTACATTCTACTCTGCATTATACCGCATGCTGTGCTTTCCTCATAAAATGTATGAGATCAATAAAAACAATGAGGTTGTACATTACAGCCCCTATACAGGAAAAACGGAACCTGGTTATCGCTTTGCAGGAACAGGATTCTGGGACACCTTTAGGGCTCTTTATCCATTTTTAAATCTTGTCTACCCAAGCATCAATGTTGAAATGCAGAAAGGACTGATCAGTGACTATAAGGAAGGCGGCTGGTTACCGGAATGGTCCAGTCCGGCGTATGCAGACTGTATGATCGGAAACAATTCTGCTTCTGTTGTTGCGGATGCCTATATAAAAGGACTTAGAGGTTATGATATCAATACGCTGTATGAGGCTCTTCTTCATGGTGCAAATAATGCCGGCCCTGAAGCAACAGGTAGAATGGGAATTGAGTACTATAAAAAATTAGGATATGTTCCTTATGATGTTAAAATTAATGAAAACGCTGCAAGAACTTTAGAATATGCATATGATGATTTCACCATCTATAAGCTTGGAAAAGCCTTGGGTCGTCCGGAATCCGAATGGGCCGAATATGCCAAACGTTCTCAGAATTATCAAAAAATAATAGATCCCGAAACAAAACTGGCAAGAGGACGAAATCTTGACGGAAGTTTCCAAAAACCTTTCAATCCTTTCAAATGGGGTGATGCATTCACAGAAGGCAATAGCTGGCATTATACATGGTCTGTTTTTCACGATATAGAAGGGCTTTCAAAATTAATGGGTGGCAAAAAACAATTTGTAAAAAAACTGGATTCACTTTTCGAAATGCCCCCTCTTTTTGATGATAGCTATTATGGCAGTACGATTCATGAAATACAGGAAATGATCAATGCCAATATGGGGCAATATGCACATGGAAATCAACCGGCACAACATATTATTTATTTATACAATTATGCTGGTGAACCCTGGAAAACACAATATTGGGTTCGTGAAACCCTTAATCGTCTTTACCAGCCAACACCAGATGGCTATTGTGGAGATGAGGACAATGGCCAAACTTCTGCATGGTATATATTCTCAGCATTAGGATTTTATCCTGTCACTCCGGCTACAGATCAATATGTTTTGGGAGCTCCACTGTTTCAAAAAGCAATTATCCATTTGGAAAACGGCAAAAACATTGAAATCAATGCTCAGGAAAACAGTAAGGAAAAAATGTATGTAAAATCATTAAATATGAATGGTCAGCCCTATTCCAAAAACTGGTTAAACCATCAGGAATTAATGAAAGGTGCTGTGCTGCAATTTATAATGGATGATAAACCGAATAAGAATCGGGGAACCAATGAAAAAGATTTTCCATATTCTTATTCTACGGACAAAAAGTAAAAACAAAAGAGAGACAAGTTGTCTCTCTTTTGTTTTATAGATTATTTTGTTTTATCAAAACCTTCGGGTAAAATATAATGTCCTGTAAAGGGATCAAGATAAACTTCAGATCCGGGATCTCCTTTTCTTTTACTTTGAATCCCTGCATCTATTACTGCACCAATAATGCCACCAACTAAACCGCCTGCCATTCCTCCAATCATAGCTCCATTGGTTGATGTTTCCGGAAATAGATCTGACTTTTTAGCCTCAATAAAAAGCCCCTGATCATTTTTGAAAATCTCAACATAACCAACTGGTATATTTTTATAAGCAATGCCATTATGTACAAAAGCATAAAAGTGTCGTATCCCCATTTTTTCTTCTCCATTCACAGCCTTTGTAACAATTCCTTTATCATTGGTCTTCAATGTAAAATCAGGATCAGGATTGTGTGTAAAAAAGCTGTAATAGTCTTTATAAACTCCATCTTTTAATTTATCTGTTTTAAAAATATCCAGTTTTTCCTTCAACAAAACAGCATAATCTGTTAGCTCATTTTCCGCAACTGCGAATTCCCAAGGAGTTTTTTGATAAGAATTTTTAAATAGATCTGTGAAAATAAGTGTAATTTTTTTAGATAGACTTTGTGCCAGATAAGGCGATGTACGAGATGAAACGCTCGCAGCAGTATCTTTTCTGAAGAGAAAATGATAGCCGTCTTCTTTTTTAATAAATGTGCTTGCTCGGAAATTAAGCTTCCCTATTGAAAATTTTTCTTTTTTATCTTCTATTATTTCTATGTTTTCTAATAATAGAACCAGCTCATCTTTTCCTCTTATCGGATTATCTTTGAAAAACCAGTCAGTAATATCTTTTTCAGCACTGTTTTCAAAAACAATATTTACCTGATCTTTATGATACATTACATGACCCACTTCCTTATTAGGTCTTTGATCGATCACTGTAAGTCTTTTAACAGAATTTTTTTTGTCTTTAATAGATTTGGAAAGATCTATAATCTCAGTTTTCTGGGCAAATAGTGATCCTGAGAATAAAATAAATAATAATATTTTTTTCATAATTTACTTTTGCGCAAAAGTATGTATTTGGCCTGAAAATCAAACGACTCTTACAAAAAATCTTCGTAAGAGTCGTCCAACATTAAAAAAATAAACTATTATGGGTTTTGTTTAGGTGTTGCCGTATTGTCATCGTGATCATGAGGTTTTCTATCATTCATTTTATCTCTCATCTTCCACTCTGATTGAAATAACTTCAATACTTTCTGGCAAGGAATCACCTGCTGCATCTTCTCAGCATATTTTTTTCTATTATCTAATAATTTCTGTCCAAGTTCAAAACTTTGCTGTAGCTTGATCTTAGCTTCTTCATCAGACATCTTTTCAGGATCAAAATCGGGGTTAAACTGGCTTTTTATTTGTTTCTGATTATCTATATATTCATTATAGATTGCAGTAAATGCAGCTTTATCCTTTGCATCAACATTCAGATTATCTAACATCATATTATCTCTGAATTTCTTCAAAAGCTCTTTTCTTTCTTCGGGAGAAAGGTTATTTATTATCTCTTTTCTCTGTTTAGGGTCCATTTTCTTCCAGTCGTAATCCGTTCTTTGAGCCTGTAAACAAAAGCCATAAATAATAAAAAGTGTAAATAATATCTTTTTCATCTTTTCTTTTAATTATATAAATCTAAATAAACGTCTTCTGTGGAATTCTTAGCTAATTCTGCAATTTCTGTATTAGAAAATGAATCCAGATACTCGTTCATTTTAGTATCCGTTTGTTTTGAAACAGTATTCCCTATCTGAGGTTTTGTTATATTTTCTGTTTCATTATCCTGAGAATACTCTGTATTTTTATTTTTCTTATTTTCAACTATTTGATCTGTATTTTCCACAGAATTTAAATCAGATTTCAAAGTTTCATAGGCAATCTCGCTTTCACTTTTGGGAGCTTGGTCATTCTTAGCATAGTTTGCTTCCGATACACCGGATCCTTTTGCTGTATTCTGATTTTGATCTGAATTATAAACAAAAGTAACTCCAAAGATTAAAGCTAATGACGCCGCAACTGCATACACCCAGTTTAATTTAAAGATGGGCGCTTTTTTGTTTGCTTTCACGTCATTCATTACTCTTTCCTGGATGTTATCAAACATATCATCAGGAATCTTGTAAATGTTTTTACGTTCTAATTTCTCTATATCGAATTCTTTCATCTTATGTTGGTCAAAAATTATTTTCGTAATTTTCTTTTATATATTCTTCTATCTTTTGCTTGGCATAATGGTAATTTGTTTTTAATGTTCCTACAGACATATCTACTATTTTTGATATTTCTTCGTAGGGCAAATCATCGTAATACCTCATCATAAATACGAGTTTCTGTTTTTCAGGCAGACTCTGTATGGCATTCTGTAGTAAAATTTGTATTTCGTCAGCATTCTTTTCTGCATTATCTGCTACAAGATTCTGCATATAATATTCAGCGTCTTCATCAGTTTTCTGCATTTTTTTCATTTTATTTATTTGCTGTAATGCTTCGTTGGTAGCAATTCTATACAACCAGGTGTATAGTTGGCTATCATTTTTGAACTGGTGAAAATTCTGATATGCTTTTATAAATGTATCCTGCAAAGTATCCTGAGCAAGATCTCCATCTACAATGATCCTTCTTATATGCCAATACAATCTACTTTGATAAGCATCCATCAACGCACGAACTCCTTTATCTTGAGTTCGTGGGTCTTGCATCAGCGTAATAATTTCCGCGTCCTTAATCTTCATAGATGCTTTCACTGTTTTGGATTACAAAAATATCTAAAAGTTAAATACTTTGTTCAATTTTCAGTCCAAAACTCATAAAATATTATCTTTGTTATATGCAAATTGTAATTATAGGTTCCGGAAATGTGGCTTATCACCTGGCAAAAGCTTTTGTTCTGAGTAACATTCCATTAGCTCAAATTTTTGGAAGAAATGAAAAAGACCTTGAAAAAATAGGTTCAGAGTTACATATTCCATATTCTACAGAACGGCTGGAAGATGCTGATGTATATCTTATATGTGTCAGCGACAATTCTGTAGAGGATATTTCTAAGATCATTACTAAAAAAAATGTTCTTGTCGCTCACACCTCTGGTTCGCTTCCTAAAGAAATTTTAGCAGGGGAGTACAGAAAAGCTAGTTTTTATCCTTTGCAAACTTTTTCTAAATCTAAAGATCTGAACTATGAGAAAATTCCTTTTTTTATAGAAACAGAAAATGAAGAAGATAGAAAACTGCTTTTCGAACTGGCCTCAAAAGTGTCAAAAAACGTCATGGAAAGCAATCATGAAAAAAGAAGATATATCCATCTTACGGCAGTTTTTGCCTGTAATTTTGTGAATCATCTTTTTTCTAAAGCTAAAGAAATTTCAGATTCTCAAGAAATTCCTTTTGACTATTTTTTACCATTAATTGATGAAACAGTACAGAAAATTCATGAAATTGAACCTAAGCTAGCACAGACAGGGCCAGCAGTAAGAAACGATATAAGGGTTCTGGAACTTCATGAGCAACTGTTAAAAGATGAAAGTCTTGAAATATACAAAACAATAAATCACTCTATTAAAAAAATGTATGAGCTATAAAGAGAAGTTAAAAGATATAAAGGCATTCGTATTTGATGTGGATGGCGTTTTTACAGATGGCAGCGTTTATTTGATGCCTGGTGGAAATATGAGTAGGGTAATGAATGTCTTAGATGGCTATGCAGTTGTTAAAGCATTAAAAAACAATTATTTAATAGGAGTTATCACGGGGGGAAATGATGAGATGGTAAAACACAGGATCCATTATTTGGGTATAGAAGATTATTATGCTAAATCTCATAATAAAATGGTTGATTTTGAAGATTTTAAAAAGAAATATAACCTCAAGAACGAAGAAATTCTGACGATGGGTGATGATCTGCCAGATCTACATATTATGGAAAATTCTGCTATAGCAGCGTGTCCTGAAAATGCCGTTCCTGAGATCAAAGGAATTTCAGATTATATATCAACAAAGCAGGGTGGAAGTGGAGCTGTACGTGATGTTATCGAACAGGTGATGAAAGTACAGGGAAACTGGCACGATGATAATACACAATCTGTATAATTGGTCGATATGAAATTACTTTTAGCATCACAATCTCCAAGAAGAAAAGAATTGCTTTCCAGTTTAGGGTTTGATTTTGAAGTGGTAAAAATAGATTGTGAGGAAATTCTTCCTGAAAATATTACAATAGAAAATGCTGCCGCTTATCTTTCAAAATTAAAGGCGAATGCATTTAGATCTCTTCATGATGACGAAGTTTTATTGACCGCAGATACAGTGGTCGCAATAGATCATCAAATTCTTGGGAAACCGAAAGACGAAGCAGATGCAAAGAATATGTTGAAAATGCTTTCCGGGAAAACACATCAGGTTTATACCGGGATAACCATCCAAACATCCAATAAAACTTATACAGAGACAGATGTTGCGGATGTTGAGCTTGATGAAATTTCTGATGATGAAATTGATTACTATGTGAAAAATTATAAACCTTTCGACAAAGCGGGAAGTTATGGCATCCAGGAATGGCTGGGAATGGCAAAAATCAATAAATTATCCGGTAGCTTTTATACCATTATGGGTCTTCCTACCCATTTGGTATATAAAATTTTGAGAGAAATATAAATTTTTTCAAAATAAAATTTTATTATTTTTACAAAAATCATCAAACTACTGATAATAAAAAGTAGATTAGTTAGTTATATTGAAATAATGAAAAAGAATATTTTATTCCTTTTAGCAGCATGTATTGTTATTTCCTGTGCTACCAAAGTAAAAAGGCCGGAACAACGATCAAAGTTCCTAAAAGGTTTTTCCACACATTATAATACCCTATTTAATGCAAAAGATGCATTAAATAGTGAGTTTACGACCAGAGATAAAGGCCATAAAGATAATTTTTATGCCCCTTATATTCCTATACTTACTTACGAAAACCAGCCTTTAGGCAGTGATCTTGGACAATCTTCAGCTTTTGCAGAAAATTCAATGAAAATGGCGGATATTAATAGATCTGCTTCAACTTCAAACAGGGGAGGAAATGCAAGTGGCCCTCCGGGTAAACCTGGCCTTCAGGAAGCTGTTGGAGCGGTGAAGGATAAAATTAATTCTGCTGTATCCGGTATAACAGGGAATGGAAATGATCCGAATCAACCTGAAACAAAAGGAGCGACTGCACTCGAAATTGCAGAAGCAAAAGCTTTAAAATCAATCAATAAATATTCCGTGATCAGAAGCGGAGAAGAAAAAAACAAACAGATTTTTGAAGCTTACATGATTCTTGTACAATCAAGAATTTATCAAAATAAGGCTGTACAAGCTCTTGATGCTTTAAATTATGTTTTCACTCACATGAAAGATGATAAAAGGCTTCCTTTAGCGAAGATCTACCAAGGTGAAGCCTATGCTCAGATCAAGGATTATCATAAAGCTCAGGAGATATTCTCTAAGCTAAAAGGAGAGGGGATCAGTAAAAGTTATGATAAACTGCTAAGTATCTATAATTCTGAAGCTCTTTTAGATGCTGGAAAAAAAGAAGAAGCAGTAAAAGAACTTGACCGTGCTTATGATCTCAACGGCAACAGAAAGCTAAAAAGCAGAATTTCTTTTCTAAGAGGACAGATTTTAGAAGGTTTAGGACAGAATGAAAAAGCTAGAGAAAGCTTTTTAGCAGCGTATAAATATGCCAATGATTTTGAATTTGAAGTTAAATCTCAAATAGAAATTGCAAAAACATTTAATGGAAAAGGAGACTATGAAGGAGCTAAAAATTATTTAGAAAAGATCAGTAATAAGGGAACTTATATGTCCAGAAAAAACGAGTTCTATTATGCTCTTGGTCTGATGGCCAATAAGGCTGGTAAAAAAGATGAAGGTCAACAGTTCTTTAGAAAATCTTTATCTGAAAAGGTTTCAGATCCACAAGTCCGTGGTTTGGCTTACTACGAAATAGGAAAGAATTACCTGGATAAAAATGATTATATCGGTGCGGGAAGTTATTATGATTCTGCACTTGCTGTAATGACATATGAGCCTTCTAAAGTGCTTTTAAAAGATCAATCTGAAAATATTAAAAAGATCTCAAAGAATTACTATCTGATCAAAAAGAATGACAGTATCCTTTCTTTAGCGAAAATGAGTGATGCTCAAAAAAATGATTTTTTTGCGAAACATATTGCAAAATTAAAAGCTAAAGAGGAAAAAGAAGAATTGGAAAGAAAACGTGCTGAAAGAAGTAAAGGTTTCGATACTGGAGATTATAATTCTAATTCTATATTTGCTAATGGTTCAACTTCTTTTGAAGATTTCGGAACAGCTCCTAAAGGGTTTTATTTCAGTAATACAGGAACCGTAAGTAAAGGAACTTCTTCGTTCAAACAAGTTTGGGGTGATAGAGCATTGAGTGATAACTGGCGTTATTCAAAGAAAATGTCAACGATTGATGACATGAAAAATGAAGCACTGGGAGTAACTTCAGCTCCTAATCCAAGACGTTTTGAGCCTGCTTTTTACATAGAGCAGATTCCTACAGATGCAGGTAAGCTAGGGCAGTTGAAAAAGGATAGGGATACAGCGTCTCTAGGTCTTGGTATCATGTATCAAAATTACTTTACAAATACTCCATTAGCGACCAAAACATTATATGATCTGGTAGATGTAAAACCCGAAGAAAAGGTGATGTTACAGGCATTATATGAGATCTTTGCGATGAATTATGAGAAAAATCCACAAGCGGGAGATAAAGCGAAGCAGATCCTGCTTACAGATTATCCATATACTTCTTATGCCGAATTTGCAAGAAACCCTAAAAATAACTCTTTTGTAAAATCTTCTGAAGACGTTGAAAATGAGTACAAACGGGCTTATGCATTATTTGAATCAGAAAAATTTGGAGAAAGTAAAGATGTCATCGATCAGACCATTCAAAAGTATCCTAAAGATGCATTAGTCCCGAAATTATATTTATTAAATGCATTTAATACAGGAAAATCAAGTGGAAAGGAAGTAATGATCCTACAATTGGAACAAATTGCACTTAACTATGCTAAGACACCTGAAGGTATAAAGGCTAAAGAAATGTTGAATTATCTGAAGAGTGACCTCGCTTTCCAGTCAACGGATAACAAAGGAAATGTTGTTCCTCAAAATCAGAATAATGCTCCTGTACAGCCAGATTTACAGAATAATAATATTCCTGCAAATCCGAATAATCCGAATATTCAGGATCTTAACGCGCCACCGCCAGTGAAAAGAAAGTCGAAAAGATTGGGCACAAATCAGAATCAACAAGATCTTAAAATGCAGAACCCTAATGACGTTCCTGCAAAACCAAAATAAATAAAAAAGCGAAGATTAATCTTCGCTTTTCTTTTTCTTTACTCCATGGAAATCTTTTAAATAAAAAGGTTCGAAGTAGGCAATATCTTCGACGTCTTTTTTTTCTATTTTTTCAAGGGTTTTCTTTATTAAATACTGTGCAGAAGGGTAGATGCTTTCATTAAATTCAGCATTCGGAAGCTGAAGGATTTCTTTTGCTTTTTTAGCACCATCACCAACGAATATTACTTTTTTATCTGCAAATTCTGTAAAAGAATGCTCATCCAGAATTTTAGCTTCAGTCGCAGCAATTTCTTCTCCCGTATTTCCGTCATATATGGCAGTATAAACCTCCATTCTCCTTGCATCGACCAATGGCACTATATAATCATAGTTCTTTCCTAAAAAAGGCTCCATCATGCTTTCTAATGAATTAACAGCAATAAGTGGGATCTTTAATCCATAACAAAAGCCTTTTGCTGAAGCTGCACCAATTCTTAATCCGGTATAAGAACCTGGTCCTTTGCCTAAAGAAACCGCCTGAATATCCTTCATCGAAATACCAGCGCCTTCAAGTGCCCATTCTACAAAAGTGTGTAAGCTTTCGGACTGTTTATAATTTTCAGAAACTTCTTCACATAAACATAATAGTTTTTCATTGTCTGAAATGGCTACAGAACAATTCTTAGAAGAGGTTTCAAGATATAATATTTTCATTTTTTCTAAACTAAACTGCAAATTCGCAAAAAGGCAAAAATGCTTTTAAATAATTAACGCAAATTTAATCCTTTTTGAAACTATTTTCTGTAGATCGTTCTAGGTTCACTCTGCGCACTTGGATAGATGGTCATATCAGAAACATTTACATGTTTCGGCGCGTTCACACAATAAGCAATAGCATCTGCAATATCTTCAGCCTTTAAAGGTTCATAACCTGCATAAACTGTGGAAGCTCTTTCATTATCTCCTTTAAATCTCACTAATGAAAAATCTGTTTCTACGGCGCCCGGTTGAATATTTGTTACTCTAATTCCAAATTCTGTAAGCTCTAAACGCATTCCTTCAGAGATCACATCGACTGCTTTTTTTGTCGCACAGTAAACAACTCCATTTATATACGTCTGTCTTGCAGCTACAGAACTTATATTAACAATATGGCCAGAGTTATTGTCTTTCATTCCCGGAATAAGTATTTTAGACACATATAAAAGCCCTTTTACATTTCCATCGATCATAGAATCCCAATCATCGGTTTTCCCGGCTGAAAGAGGATCTAAACCGTGTGCATTGCCTGCGTTATTAATCAGAACATCAATATTTTTCCAATCAGCAGGAAGAGATTTAATAGCATTTTTTACTTCTTCTAACTTCCTTACATCAAATTTTAAACTAAATACTTCCGTAAAAGCAGATAATTCAGTTTTTACTTCTTCCAGTATCTCACTTCTTCTTCCGCAGATAATGATTCTGTTTCCCTGTTTAGCAAATACTTCAGCGGTTGATTTTCCAATTCCGGAAGTAGCTCCGGTTATTAATATTGTTTTCATATATAAATGTAGCTGTAATAGTGTATCAATGTAACAATTTATGGTAAACGGATCATTGATACGTTTGTTAAATTAATTTTAGTTTGCATCAAATGCTTCAAAAGCATTCGTTATATGTTCAATAACTAATTTTCTTTTTTCATCGGGCATAACCGTTATAATGTCGAACCGCACTTCGTTGTGTTTATCGAATTCTTCAAGATAATGGTTTGCAGCAAAAACAATAGATTTGATTTTCGTTTTGGTAACAGCTTCCTGTGGTAATATAAAAGCGTCTGTAGAGCGTGCTTTTACTTCGGTAATAATAATTAAATTATCTTTTTCAGCTATAATATCAATCTCTGCTTTTTGAAATCGAAAGTTCCTGGTGAGAATCTTATACCCATTTTTTACCAGGTGCTCAACGGCCATATCTTCTGCTATTTTTCCGAAATCATTATGCGTTGCCATTCCTCTTTGATTAAAAATTATAGATTCCCCGTTAATTTAAAATTCAATCTTGACTTTATTATCAACTTTCATTTTTATACTTCCCCCAATAATCAAAGGTCTGTTATCTTTTATATGTCCGTTTGGAAAACTAAAAACAACTGGGAATTTATATTTTGAAACTCTCTCTGAGATTAGCTTATAAGCAAAATCATCAAAGCTTTCTTCGTAATTTTTATTATCTTTTTCATCCCCCATATTGGTCATTCCGCCAATAATAAGTCCTTTTATTTTTTTGAAGACTCCTGCCAGTTCCAGGCTCATGATCATTCGATCTAAAGCATAATAATTTTCACCTATATCTTCAATAAATAATATTTTATCTTTAAAATCAAAAGAATATTTAGTTCCTAAAAGAGCATAGATCAGAGCCAGATTTCCACCAACCAATTCTCCTTCCACGGTCCCCTGTTTATTGAACTGATTTGATGGTATGCTGTATTTTGGAGTCTTTCCTTTCAGAACATCAAATAATAAATCATAGCTTTCATCCGTAACTCCAAAGCTGGAAGTTTTAATGGTCTGGCCATGAATAGATGCAAAACCATTTTTTAATAAATAACTTTGAATCACAGTATTATCAGAGTAACCGATATACCATTTTGGCTTTTCAGTAAATTGTTTAAGCTTCAGGTGCTGGACCAGATGCTGACACCCATATCCACCTCTGGAAGCCCAGATTGCAGAAATATCAGTATCATTTAAAGCCCAGTTGATATCTTTTAATCTTTCCTTTTCTGTTCCAGCATAATTATAACCATTAGAAAATTTGGTATAAAGGTGTTCTCCTATAACAGGTTCAAAACCTTTTGCTTTAATCATTGAAATTCCTTTTTCAAGTTGAGCTTCTTCTACAGCTCCTGCCGGAGAAATAAGAGCAATTTTATCCCCTTTTTTTAGGGATTTTGGAAAGATAATTTTTTTCATTTTGTTTTTTGAAATTTGACTTCTTTCTTCTCTGCTTCTTCTAATCGTTTATCAAACTGATTAAATTTTTTAAAGCTTTGTAAAAAGATAAAGAAACTGAAAATGATAAGAATTCCACCTACAATTCTTCTGATCTTATTGGCTAAAGTTTGTGTTAATTTATCATGGAATTGTTTAGCCAGAAATATTTTAGCGAGATCGATACATAAATAAGTACCAATTACCAAGCCTATATACAGGATAAAATTACTGATATCAGGATATTGATTTCGTACCGAAATTACTGTTACCAACCAGAAAAGAATTACCCCAACATTTAAAAGATTAAAGAAAAAACCATTAATAAAAGTTTTAAAATAATTTTGACTAATGATTCTTTCTTCTCCAGGCATATGCATTTTGGTTTTGGTAACCAACATTACGATCCCATATACAAAAATAAGAATAGACGTAATCCTGTAAAAACCAGGATGTTTGTCTATTAAACTAACAAGATCTGCACTTGCATAATATGCTGCAACGATACACAACAGGTCAGCGGTTATAACTCCGAGATCCAGTGCTAAAGCGTGTCTGGGACCTCTTGAGAAACTGGTTTCAATTAAAAGGAAAAAAATAGGTCCTATGAAAACCAGGCTCAACATAAATCCTAATATGACAGCAGAAAGTACAAGTTCAAACATTTTATTCTAGACAGTTTTCATTATAAAAAAATTGGTAATCTTTTCTAATTTTCAATCCAAAGATACCTTTTTCGAAAATATAAGTAATTTGATTTTTAAATTCCATCCTTTTATAATCAATGAAAAAACTACGAATCATATATTCGTATTCGTAAGCACTGTTACTCAAATAGATATAGGTAGTTTTTCCTCTATAATGATTACTCCTTCCTCCTACATCTGCCATTTTACATTTAAAACAATACGTTTCCTTAGTAGGGTTTGATCCTGTAACATAATTGATTAAAAAAAATAAATTTATTATTAAAGGAAATTTAATCAAAAAAAAATATTTTTTTTCCCAATTCTCTATCTTAATAATCTTTTTATTGATGAGTACATTTATAAAAAGGCAAAGCACAAATATAATACTTACCAGTAAGAAAAAATTAATAACGGTTTTAAAAACAATTGTAAATAGTAAAATAACATTGGCAATACTAAAGACAATAATTTTATCTATCCTTGTCATTAATCAACAATCTTGAAATCCAGTTGTTTCTGAATTAAGTTAGCTTTAACCACTTTGATCTGAACCTGATCTCCCAATTGATATTTTTTACCGGTTCTTGAGCCATAAACTGCGTGTGTCGACTTATCATAGGTATAAGAATCATCTACCAGATCTCTTAATTTGATCAATCCTTCAGCACCATTTTCAGGTATTTCAACCCAGAAACCAAATTCTGCCACTCCCGAAATCACACCCGTGAAAGTTTCACCAAGATGTTTTTCCATGAATTTCACCTGCATGAATTTGATTGAATCTCTTTCTGCATCTGCAGCCAGTCTTTCCATAGCACTGCAATGTTTTGCCTTTTCTTCCAATTCAGTTCTATCAGGAGATTTTCCACCATCAAGGTAGTGTTGCAACAAACGGTGTGCAAGTAAATCAGGATATCGTCTGATAGGAGATGTAAAGTGCGAATAATATTCAAATCCTAAACCATAATGTCCGATAGGTTCAGTGGAGTAGACCGCTTTGCTCATGCTTCGCATTGCCAAAGTTTCGATCATATTTTCTTCTCCTTTTCCTTTTACATCATACAGTAATTTATTTAAAGATTCGGCAACTTTCTTAGTATTTGCAAGGTTCATCTGATATCCAAAAGTGGATACAAAATCTCTTAATGCTTCTAATTTTGCTGGATCCGGATCATCATGAACTCTATAAATGAATGTATTATTAGACATCCCTCCTTTATTAGTAAGAGATACAAATTCCGAAACTTTTTTATTCGCTAAAAGCATGAATTCTTCAATCAGGTGATTAGAATCTTTGCTTATTTTAAAGTAAACTCCAACAGGTTCGTTATTTTCATTAAGATTAAATCTTACTTCACTTCTGTCAAAGGTAATAGCTCCGTTTTTGATACGTTCATCACGCATTATTTTTGCCAGCCTATCCAACACAAGAATTTCTTCTGTTAAATCTCCTTGCTGGGTTTCAATACGTTCCTGAGCTTCTTCGTAGGTAAATCTTCTGTCAGAATGAATTACTGTTCTACCAAACCATTGTTTCTGTATTTCTGCATGATCATTCAGTTCAAAAACTGCAGAGAATGTATATTTATCTTCATTAGGACGAAGTGAACAAACATCATTACTTAAAACTTCTGGTAACATAGGAACCACACGGTCAACCAAATATACTGAAGTTGCCCTTTGATAAGCTTCATCATCTAAAATAGTTCCCGGAACCACATAATGAGAAACATCCGCAATATGGACTCCAATTTCCCAGTTTCCATTTTGTAATTTCTGGATTGATAAAGCATCATCAAAATCTTTTGCATCTTTAGGGTCAATAGTAAACGTGCAGATATTACGCATATCACGACGTTTTGAAACTTCATCATCCGTAATCTGTCTGTTGATCTTATCAGCATCTGCTTCTACTTCCTCAGGAAACTCATAGGGTAATCCATATTCTGCTAAAATAGAATGAATCTCTGTTTCGTGCTCTCCAGGAGCTCCTAAAACTTTAATGATTTCTCCTTCAGGATTTTTATCCCCAGGTCTCCATTCTGTCATCTTAACAATAACTTTAGCACCATCTTCAGCACCACCAAATTTCCCTTTTGGAATAAAAATATCAGTATTGATCGACTTTTTATCGCAAACAACAAATCCGAAATCTTTATGAGCAACCACTTGTAAAGTACCTACAAATTCCGTTCTCGTTCTTTCCAAAACTTCCAAGACAGAACCTTCCAGCTTCTTTCCTTTATAAGTATAGGTTACTATTAAAACTTTATCCCCTTGTAAAGCATCCTTTACATTTTTTGAATGGATAAAAATATCATCTTCCATTCCATCTACATTCACGTAGGCATTTCCAGATTGATTAAAATCAATAACTCCGGTTAAAGTTCCTGCGATATTCAAGTTAATAATATATTTTCCTTTATCTGTTTCTTTAATTTTTTCTGAAGATTGCAGCTTATGTAAAGCCTGGATCACCAGTTCCCTTTGTCTTGGGTTCTTATGATCAATTCCGTCTGCGATCTGCTTATAGTTATAGATCTTCGACGAGTTTTCGTTCATAAATCTTAAGATCAATCTTCCGATCTCCATTAATTTATGGTCATTTTTCTGACTTATATATTTTCTTTTTTTCATTTTTTAATAATTGTTTAAAATATCAACAACATCATTTTCCTTCCCAGTGTTTTGATAACGGGAGTTTTAGTTCGTATAAATTTAATACAAATATGGAGAAGAGGGGAGAAAACCTGTTATAAATAAACTTAATATTACGAGTATAAGTTTCGAGAGAGAATATAGAATGTGTTTCTATTTGATAGTGCAAAGATATGTAATTTAAAACAAATAAGGCTTGTAATTTGATTTACAAGCCTTTATATATTTAGCAAACTGCTATTTTGTCAACTCTTGTTTGGTGTCTGCCCCCTTCAAAGTTTGTAGAGAGAAATTTTTCTACGATCTCTATTGCCAATTCCTTAGATATGAATCTTGCAGGCATAGAAATCATATTGGCATCATTATGTTGTCTTGCCAACGATGCAATCTCCGGCATCCAACATAAAGCGCAACGAATTTTCTGATGTTTGTTTGCAGTGATCTGTACACCATTTCCGCTACCACAGATTAAAATTCCCAATTCATTTTCCCCATTTTCTACAGAAGTTGCTGCAGGGTGAACAAAGTCAGGATAATCCACACTGTCTGTGGAAAACGTTCCAAAATCTTGAATATCAAATTGTTCTGAAAAATAGTTCTTAACAATCTCCTTATATTCAAAGCCTGCATGATCAGCTGCGATCGCAATTTTTCTTTTCATAATACTTGTATTAGACTTAATATAGATTTATTTCCCTACAAATTTAAGTATTAAATATTAATTGTTAGTTCAACACTAGTTAATTGTGAAAAGCATTGTGAATAACTGTGGAAAACTTTTATAAAGTAAATAATTTTTGAATATGAAAATTTACTAATGGACAAATTCTCTCAAAAGTCAATACAGAATTTTCAAAATCTTTTTTGGGACTATTCGTTAGTTTTTCCATAAATCAGTAATTAATAATTAAAATTGTTAACAACTAACTCATTTTTGTTAGTAACCATCTGAATAATCAGATTTACAAGAAATTGCATTGTGAATTAAATATGAATTAAATAAAAATTAAGTGTTATGAACTTTTTAGAGGAAAGTTATCCCCTAAACCCCCAACACTCAACAACAATACTCACTCATATTTTCTTTATTAAAAAAAAATTGTTGATTAGTGAGTGTTGGGTCTGTGGGAAGATTTCTGAAAACTTTTTTTGATTCAATCTTTTCCAAAAGTTTAAAATCTTACATTTGTGAAACGAAAATTCAAAGCTATTTATGAAAACAATCAATGATTTCAATTTTAGAGACAAGAAAGCTTTAGTGAGAGTGGATTTCAATGTTCCGCAAGATGATCAACTGAAAGTTACAGACAATACAAGAATCGTAGCAGTGAAACCTACTGTAGAAAAAATTCTTAATGATGGTGGTTCTGTAATTCTCATGACTCACCTGGGGAGACCTAAAGGAGAAGTGAAGGATGAATTTTCTCTGAAACACATCCTTGCGGAAGTTTCTAATGTTTTGGGAAGAGAAGTAAAGTTTGTAGAAGAGTCTATAGGTCCTAAAGCTGAACAAGCAGCTGCTGAACTTAAACCGGGAGAAATTCTATTATTGGAAAATTTACGTTTTCATAATGAAGAAGAGAAAGGAGATGAAGGGTTTGCTGAGCAACTTTCCAAATTAGGAGATGCTTATGTGAATGATGCATTCGGTACCGCACACAGAGCTCATGCTTCTACAGCTGTAATTGCTAACTATTTCACTTCAACTAAATTTTTCGGTTTATTAATGGCTAATGAATTAAAAGCTATCGATAAAGTTTTAAAAAGCGGTGAAAGACCTGTTACAGCTATACTTGGAGGGTCTAAGGTTTCAACTAAAATTACCATTATAGAAAATATCCTGCCTGCAATTGATAATTTGATCATTGGTGGCGGGATGGCCTTTACTTTTATAAAAGCGCTGGGTGGTAAAATTGGAACTTCCTTGGTAGAGCAGGATAAGTTGCCTCTAGCACTTGAGATATTGGCAAAAGCAAAAGAACACAACGTTAAAGTATATCTTCCATCTGATACTATTATAGCTGAAAGTTTCAGTAATGATGCTGAAAGAAAGGAGATAGATATTTATGCAATTCCTGAAGGATGGATGGGATTGGATGCCGGATCAAAATCGAGGGATCAGTTTAATGATGTTCTTTTAAATTCAAGAACTATTCTATGGAATGGACCAATTGGAGTTTTTGAGATGTCCAACTTTGCTGCCGGTACTGTTGCTTTAGGTGATAGTATTGCTGAAGCGACTAGACTTGGAGCTTTCTCTTTAGTAGGAGGAGGGGATAGTGTTGCGTTTGTAAAGCAATTTGGATATGATGACAAAGTAAGCTATGTATCGACTGGTGGTGGTGCCATGCTTGAAAGCTTGGAAGGATTAGAACTTCCTGGAATTGCTGCTATTAATAAATAAAAAACTGTTATTATAAATAAAAAAATAACCCTCTCTTTTTGAGAAGGTTATTTTTTATTAGTCATTATCTTATTGAACGTAAGCTACATAACATTCATTAATTGCTCCATTATTTGCTTTCGCAAAGAATGAATAATCAATCCAAAAGTATCCGTTGTTCCCCCAATTTGTACCCCATTGATTTTGTACTTTAAACGCTTGTTTTGCATCGTCATATCCTATTACGGCAATTGCATGTCCTCCTCGGACATTACCTGAATGTGACTTCCATATCCATCCGTTTGATGAACTTAAATGATCAAAGCTGTAATCTACTGTAACTGCGATAACTATGGGTAAATTCATACTTAAAAGCGTTTTTACGTTGCTTATATCCGTATTGTCGACGGTTGCCCAGGTAGTAAATTTATGACTACTAGCTGCATTTTTTTGGGAAGTATTAGGCTGAGTAGAGCAACCTGTATCCGTGTAAGGCATTTCACTCCAGCTGCAAACTCCCTGATTTTTAATTAAGTTTAAACCATCACTAACATAAGCACCTGCATCACAAGAACCAAGTTTGATCTGGTTGTAAACATATTCAGGGCTTCTTTTTGCAGTAACTCCTTTAAAATTGGATTCTAAACCACTGGTTGTGGTATACGCGGTCGCCCATGCAACACATGATCCTTCACCGCCCTGATCACCAATTGCTGGCAAACCGGGAATAAAATAACTGGATGCTAAAGCATTTTTAGCAGTTGATTCACTTTTTCCCTTTAATTTCAGCGTAAGTTCATTGATGTTTACTTTTGCAAAATTTCTGTAGATAGATTGATCTATAAGCCGTGCCCCCAATGCGTAGTTTTTTTGAACTTCAGTAGAGGTGGTGTTTTGATCGTCATCTGTTTTTGCGCATGATGTAACAGATAGCATTCCTATCGCTATCATTACGAGTTTAAAATTTTTCATTGATTAATATTTAAAAATGGTTCTGTGAATGTATAAATTATTTTCACATATCAATGAATTATTTAATGCAATTGAGTGTATTTATTGAATTAAATTTATTATTTAATAATATTTCCTTTTTTTTATTCATTTTCATTTAATTTATTTTGTTTTTTTATCATTTATTATATTTTTTTTATCATTTAGCACATTACTTATGTTTTTGGATAATGGTTATTAAAATTATATTTAAATAATTTATATTTTATTAATTAATTTATTTAAAATAATATATTTAATGTAAATTTTATTTGGTTTATTTTTATTATAATTTGAATTTTGTTAGGTATTTGACATATTATGAGTGAAAAAAATGTGCTTTAAGTAATGATTTTATTTATATTTTGAATTTTTTGTGAAAAAGAGAGTGAAATGACATGAGCTATTTATTAAATATGTTTTTGTTAAAATTTTTATTTAAATGGAAATAAAAAAACTCTCAATATTTTGAGAGTTTCTAATTTTTAGGTGGAAATCGGTGAAAATTGGCTTTCAGAAATAGCTCAAAAATCGATTTTCTATCTTTTTTCGATAATATATATCAAACTTGAAAATTCATTCGAAAACAATGCTTTTACGTTCGAAATCGTTCCGTAGATGAGAGCTTTTAGCCAAAAAAGTGGTGATTTCTTGTATTTTTCGCTCAACATAGAGATGTAGTAGGAATCGAGGATCAAAGGTTTGATCTTTCTTAATTTCCAGTCAGGGTTTTTAGAAATTAAATTTTCCATACCATTTTTTGAAAAGTGATAGATATGTCTGGGTACATCATAGGCTGCCCAATATTCTTTATAATGTTTTGCATCATAAGAAGTAGGATTGGGAACTGCTATAATAAGCAATCCTTTTTCATTTAATTTACTATGAAATATCTGAAGTATTTCTGCCTGGTTTTCGATATGTTCAAAAACATGCCAGAGTGTAATAGCATCTAAAGCTTTATCTTCAATTAAATTAATATCATCAATAATCTTCGTTTTTGATACTTTAGTTTGCGCCGCTTTTCTTGCATCAGCATCAGGTTCATATCCTAAAGTCTGAAAGTCATTCTCTATAAACTTTACAAATTCTCCTGCACCACATCCATAGTCCAGAATCTTGGAATTCTTTTTAATTCTGTCAATCAGGATTGTTTTTTTATACTGAAGATTAAAAGACTGAAGAAATTTATATAGCTTTTCTTTTAAACTTCCTGAATCCTGATGGTGGGAAATGTAATCTTCGCTTTCATAATATTTTGAAATATTCGATGGGATAGGGGAGGTTTTAAAAACCCCTTTAGTTTCTGTTTCTTTAATTTCGAATATTTCCTGAGTAAGAAAGTGATCTTTAATTTTCATTAAATTATTCTTTTATATTAAAAATTAAGATATTCAGAGTTTAATGTAAGCTCGTAAATACCTTAATTTTTGCTTTAATTTTAAAGATGTTTCACGTGAAACATATATTAATTATCGTCCTAAATAGACCAGTAAAACATTAATGTCAGCAGGAGAAACACCACTTATTCTTCCAGCCTGTGCAATTGTTTTTGGTCTTACATTATTCATTTTTTGTTTAGCTTCAGATGAAAGACTGGAAAGTCTTAAGTAATCGAAGTCTTCTGGAATCTTAATGTTTTCTAAGCGATTTAGCTTTGCCACATTCTCTTTTTCCTTTTCGATATACCCTTTATATTTAATATTAATCTCAGCTTGTTCTCTTACTTCATCCTCAAACTGAGAAGTAAATTCTTTGATAACTTCAATATTTTCCAGTTTTTCAAGAGTGATATTAGGTCTTGTAAGAAACTGGGATGCTCTGTAAGCCTGATCTACCGGATTGCTTTCTTCTTTTTCAAGAATTGGATTAATGATGCCTGGTTTTAAAGAAGTTTCTCGTAAAAAGCTTTCAAGTTCCTCACTTTTAGCAATTTTGTTTTCAACTTTTCTTAACCTTTCTTCTTTTGCAAGTCCTAGATGATATGCTTTTTCAGTTAATCTGATATCAGCATTATCTTGTCTTAGCAGGAGTCTGTATTCTGCACGGGAAGTAAACATTCTATAAGGTTCTTCAGTTCCTTTTGTGATAAGATCATCAATCAGAACTCCTATATATGCTTCATCTCTGTTTAATATAAACTCTCCTTTATCATGTACTTTATTGTGAGCATTGATCCCTGCCATCAAACCTTGTCCTGCAGCTTCTTCGTATCCTGTAGTACCGTTAATTTGGCCTGCAAAATAAAGATTGTCTATCAATTTTGTTTCTAGAGTATGCTTTAATTGAGTAGGGGGGAAGTAGTCATATTCAATAGCATAGCCAGGACGGAATACTTTTACATTTTCGAATCCGGGAATATGTTTCATTGCTTTTACCTGTACATCTTCTGGTAATGAGGAGCTGAACCCATTCACATATATTTCTACTGTTCTCCAACCTTCTGGCTCTACAAATAACTGATGTCTTGTTCTTTCTGCAAAACGGTTGATCTTGTCTTCAATACTAGGGCAGTATCTTGGACCTAAACTTTGAATGGTACCATTGAACATTGGGCTTCTGTCAAAACCTTCTCTAAGTATATTGTGTACAGTTTCGTTCGTATAAACGATATGACAGCTTAATTGTTTGGTTAACTTGGGTGTGTCTAAATAGCTGAATTTTTGAGGTTTTTCATCTCCTTTCTGTTCTTCCATTTTAGAGTAATCAAGACTTCTTCCATCTACTCTGGGAGGAGTTCCGGTCTTCATTCTTCCAGCTTCAAAACCTAAGGATACCAATTGTTCGGTGATACCAAATGCTCTTGGTTCACCCATTCTTCCACCACCTAATTGTTTATCTCCAACATGGATTAATCCATTAAGGAAAGTGCCATTTGTAAGCACTACAGATTTTGCTTTTATAGAGATTCCCAGAGAGGTTATAACTCCGGTTACTTTATTATTTTCAACAATAAGCTGTTTTACCATATCCTGAAAGAAATCAAGATTAGGTGTGTTTTCTAATGCTAAACGCCATTCTTCTGCAAAAAGCATTCTATCATTTTGGGTTCTAGGGGACCACATCGCTGGTCCTTTTGAAAGGTTTAGCATTTTAAACTGAATGGCAGATTTATCAGCTATAATTCCTGAATAACCTCCCATTGCATCTATTTCGCGAACAATCTGTCCTTTTGCGATACCTCCCATTGCGGGGTTACAGCTCATTTGACCAATGGTTTGCATGTTCATTGTGACAAGCAAAGTTTTTGATCCTAAATTGGCAGCAGCAGCAGCGGCTTCACAACCAGCATGGCCGGCACCAACTACTATTACATCATATATTTCTGAAATCATTTTCTTACCTATTTTAAGGCTTAAATTTTAATCTTTATAATAAATGTTTCACGTGAAACATTGTTTAAAAATACAGCTTAAAAGAGCTTGTATTCTGCATTATCCGGCCTGTTTTATATTTTATTTAATTATAAAAGTTATTTAACAAGGACGAAATGAAAGATTTTATTGGCTTAAGATATTAGTCTTTATACGTAGCTAAATAAAAATCTTCTTTTCTACGCATTTCCTTTTCTTCATCTTCTGTTTTATCCTTATAACCGCAAAGATGAAGAATGCCATGGGCTAAAACTCTTCTTAGTTCTTCTTCGTAGTTTCTGGATAGGGTAGAAGCGTTGTCTGAAATGCGCTGCAAAGATACAAAAATCTCCGCGCTTATTGTTTTGCCTTTAACATAATCGAAAGTGATGATATCCGTATAGTAATCATGCTGCAGATAATCTTGATTTATCTTAAGCAAATATTCATCATCACAAAAGATGTAATTGATTTCGCCTAATTTTTTTTCTTCTGAAAGAATGATATCTTCCAGCCATTTAGTATAGTCTGTATGTACAGAATCTGGTAAGTTTTCGTAAAAGAATTGTATCATTGTTTTAAAACCAGTGTCCTAATATAACACTGAATATGCCTTTTTGATTATTTTTTAATGAATGACTGAAATTAACCTTAATCTGGCCGAAAGGAGATTTATATCCCGCAGTTATTCCAAGTGAACTGTAATTAAGTTTAACAGCATCTTCGAAGGTAATATCATTCGAAAGGTTCGCAAAAGAGAAATTCCCACTGATGAAATAATTTTTGTTGAATCTAAACTGAAGATCATTTGAAATAAGAATAACATTATTGGTACTAAGCTGAGCAAAATAAAAACCAGCAAAGCTTTTAAAGTTAACCACATTTTGTTCAAAAATTCCCCCTAATCTATATTTATAAAATTCAGGCAGATGCTCTCCTAAAGTTACTCCACCATATAAGTTCAGTCGATAAGTTAATTGTTTTGCAAGAGGAACGTTTATTCTTATATCTGCCTTTATCTGAACTATTCTTTTTTCCAATTCGGATTTCATCAGATCGATAACTTTACCTTCAGCTGATATGTATATTCCTTTTGTCGGAAAATCCTTATCATTTTGAGTATCACTTTTTATAAATACATAAGGATTCAGAAAACGACTTACTCTTTCATTGGTACCATTATTATCAGCACTAAAATAGTCATGGCTTATTCCACCCCCAATTGCAAATTTATCCTTCCAAATGGACTGGATATAGGCTTCATTTCTCAACCATTGCCAACTATCAAATACATTGTTATTTATATCCTTTAGATCAATACTCATCCCAGAAGAATAAATTCCGAATCCTGGTATATATCCATTGTCAATAAAATAGTTCAGATAGTACCTTGGCTGATCTCCCACAATAACATCTAAAGATAAATTTGAGTTTCTGAATAAAAGACGCTTAGCAGAATAGTTGAGTAATAACCCTGTCTTGAAAACTTCATCATAATGCAGGCCGAATTTAAAAAAATGTCTGGCATCATCTTCAGTAACATATAATTTCAGATAGTTTGCATTGTTCTCTGTTACAATATCGTAATTGATAAACTTGTAATTATTGGTTGCAACCAGCCTGTCTATTTTTTTATTGATACTGCCATAGGTTTCCAAAGAGGGGAGATGTAATCCCATTTTCCCTAAGGCGTAGTTTTTACCATATATTTTGCTTCCAATTAAAGAAAGACTATCAATCTTATATACGTTGGAATAAATTGGATTTATACGCTGTCTAAGGCGGTCAAACGATCGCTTTGGCAACTGATCTAATATATCAACGTATTTTAACCCTTCAACATATCCACTATCGAGAATTTTTTTCTTTTCATCGTAGCTGGTAGCAGACATCCCTTTTAAATTAGGTTTAATATTGATATCTGTGTATTTATATTGCCGTTTGGTATCTTTATGAATATTCATATCGATAATCTGATTGAGAATGGCAATAATATTAGTTAAATCCTCTCTTTTCGATAGATCCTGATTAAGGTCGACACCGATAACAATGTCGATTCCTTTGTCCTTTAATGGCTTTGAAGGATAATTTACAGTCATGGCTCCATCTATGTAAATGCTGTCACCAACCTTTACGGGATCCATTAGTGACGGAAATGCTGAACTCGCCATAATAGACTGTACAAGATCTCCCTTTTCAAAAATCTGCATATTTCCACTTTCCAGATTAGTTGCTACACACATAAAGGGAATGGGTAGTTTTGAAAAATCATCGATATTGGAAACGTTTTTAAATAGTTCCTTTAAAAGATATACATTTTTCTGACCCGTGCTTATGGAAGAGGGGAGGTTAATCTTTCCATTCTTGATAGGAATTGACAAAAGATATTTGTCTACAGATTTATTAAAAAATGTACTTTCTTTCCTTGACTTAGGATCCATTATTAAAGAATAGAAATCCGTATCCATTACAATTTTTTCTATTTCTTTTCCTGAATATCCCGAAGCATATAGACCACCAACAATGGCTCCCATACTTGTACCAGCAATGTAATCAACCTTTACCCCTAAGGAGTCCAATACTTTGAGTACTCCTACATGAGAAAATCCTTTAGCTCCACCTCCGGCCAGCGAAAGCCCAATTCTGGGATTTTTTGGAATTACCAATCCTTTTTTTACCTGCGAATGCAGCAAAAGCAATTGGAATACGAGTATAAGAACCAGGAGTTTTCTCATAGAGTTAATCTTTTATATAAATCCGCTTCACCCGCGGCGAAATGGAGGTTAATACTTCATAGGTTATTGTTTTGCAGTAATCTGCAAATTCTTTTAAACTTGGCTTTGAATTAAAGATAGTTACCATATCCCCTTCTTCAACATTAGGAATATGATCTATATTGATCATCATCATATCCATACAAATACTTCCAACGATAGGAGCTAGGGTTTTATGTATTCCAACATTACCAATCTGATTGCCAATCAATCTTGGAATTCCATCTGCATAACCTACCGGGATTGTGGCTATTTTCGTCGTGTGATCGGTCTTATATCTTCTGCTATAGCCCACAGATTCTCCATTTTCTACGGTTGAAATCTGAGAAATAACGGTTTTAAAGCTTACAGTGGATTGAAGCTGTTTTTGTATTTCACTATTTGGTGACTCACCTAACATTCCGATACCAATTCTTACCATATCATATTGATGGTCCGTATAACTTGTAATTCCTGACGAATTCAGAATATGACGGATAGGCTGATATCCCAGCTTTTCAATAAGATAGTTGGAGTTTTTCTCAAAGATTTCAAACTGATTTAAAGTAAACTCTCTTTCATCCGGCATATCAGAAGATGATAAGTGGGTCAGGATACTTTGAACCTTTACATTTTTATTTTTTAAAGTTTCACTTAACTGATCTAACTCAAATCCTTTAAAACCAAGTCGATGCATTCCAGTTTCCAGTTTAATATGGATAGGGAATTTTTGGTCATATCCGGATTTCTGAACGGCTTCATTAAATAATTCTAATACCCTGAAGCTGTAAATTTCCGGCTCCAGATTATATTGTATAATCGCATCATAACTATGCTGTGCAGCATTCATGACAACGATAGGGGTTGTAATTCCTTTTTTTCGGAGTTCTACGCCTTCATCGGTATATGCAACACCAAGATAATCGATATGGTGATGTTGTAAAAATTCTGA
Organism: Chryseobacterium sp. ISL-6; assembly: GCF_018613715.1. GTDB lineage: Bacteria > Bacteroidota > Bacteroidia > Flavobacteriales > Weeksellaceae > Chryseobacterium > Chryseobacterium paludis. The sequence continues at coordinate 283,588 of NZ_JAGGPT010000006.1, forward strand.
AATCTCATAACTTCCTAAACCATAAGCATTTGCTTTTACCATTGCCATTACTTTAGTCTCAGGTTTCAATAGAGATTTATGATAGTTGATATTATGAAGAATTGCGTTCAGATTGATTTCCAAAACGGTATCATGCTTTCTTAGTTCAAGAATATCTTTAAGCCTTTCTATCTCAAATTTTCGCGCTCCTTTCAAAAGAATAATCTGATTTTCAATATCTGTAAGGTATTTACTTTCAATTAATTCCTGAGTATTGATAAAAGTAAAGGTTTTAGATTTAAACAGATCGCTAAATTGGGTTATTTCGTTTCCAATTAAGAATACAGAGTCAAATTTTTGTTCATTAACAAGTTCAGAAACCTCTTCATACAACTCTTTTGAATTCGAATTCACCCCTACAATATCAGTTAAAACCAGAGATTTTTTTGGTTTTTTATATTCGTTTAAAAATTGTAAAGCTGTTTTCAAAGAATCCAGATCCAGATTAAAGGAATCATTAATAATGATATTATTTTTATTTCCTTCAATTGCCTCTAATCTCATTTCTACAGTTTTCAGAGCGTTGATTTTTTCGATGATCTTTTGATTGTCAATATTCAGCTCTTTTAAAACCGTAATAAGGGCTAAAGCATTCGTTAGAGTAGCTTCATCCCTTTGATGAACGGGAAAACTTATTTCCTCATTAAAATATTTTACGATGATGTTTTCATCTTTAGAAATACTATTTTTAATAAATACCTGATTTTCATTTTTGAAACCGTAGGATATTAATTTTTTACTTGAATATAATTCTTTTATTTTCTGATTAACTAGGGAATTATCTCCGTTGTAAATAATGACTTCAGAATCTTTGAACAGCTTGATCTTTTCATTGATCAATTCATCATCAGACTCAAAGTTTGCAGCATGTGCAGTTCCGATATGAGTGAGAAGACCAATCTGAGGTTTGAAAATATTTTCCAGCTTTTCCATTTCATTGGGCTTGGAAATTCCAACCTCAAAAATCCCTAGCTCATAAGAATCATTAATTTGAAGTAATGAAAGAGGGAGTCCTATTTGCGAATTAAAACTTTTAGGACTCTTTACTGTAGAAAATTCGTTCCACAAACACTGATAAAGCCATTCTTTTAAAATGGTCTTTCCATTACTTCCTGTAATTCCTATCGATTTCAGATGGGAATGTTCAAAATGGTATTTAGAAAGTTTTTGAAGAAAGTCAATAGAACTTTCAACTAAGATCCAGGTGATATTTTCAAATTGCGGATACTGATGTTCGGAAATAATAACGTTTATCCCCCTATCAATGGCCGATTCTATGAATTTTTCACCGGAATTTTTTTTTGTATTAATTGCAATGAATGCAGTATTCTTGATTGAATAGATAATTCTGCTATCAAAAGCTATATTTTTTATAATAATATCAGTATCACCAATAACTTGTGAATTGGTGATATCTGCAATTTCTTGTATCGTATAATTCATTACTTCCCGTCAGCTTATTTTTTTATAAACAGCCAAAACGTAAAGTTCTCTAAAAAGAATATTTTTATGACCTGTTAAAATCAGAAATTTCTCAACAAGGTATGAGGCTTAATTTTACCAGGGATAAAATCTCGGCACCCTAAAAAGATTACTATTAAATTATTTTTACGTCTTTGCGTTTAACTTAGTATATAAAATTATAAATTAAAATTAATCTAATTTTAGGTTATTTAAAAATTATTTTTTTTTCTTTAAAAGGACTTCATCTATAAAAACCCTGCGGCTTACAGCTTCATAACTTTCTGTTTCTCCCAATTCCACTAAATTATTTCCCTGAGAAGTTCTCATAGAGTAATTAGCCAGATTACCCGTTCTCTTACAAATAGCGTGCACTTTGGTTACATATTCTGCAGTGGCCATAAGATTGGGCATTGGTCCAAATGGACGTCCTAAAAAGTCCATGTCTAAACCCGCAATAACAACTCTTATTCCACTATTTGCCAACTGATTGGCAATGTCAACAATACTTTCATCAAAAAACTGTGCTTCATCAATTCCTACCACATCACAATTAGAACCCAACAAAAGGATTTCGTTGGGATTTTCTACCGCGGTGCTTCGGATCTTATTCTGATTATGTGATACCACATCTTCTTCAGAATATCTGGTATCAGTTTTTGGTTTAAAAATTTCCACATTCTGCCCTGCCATTTCTGCTCTTCTCAGCCTTCTGATCAACTCTTCGGTTTTTCCGGAAAACATTGAGCCACAAATAACTTCCATCCAACCGCTTTGTTTGGAGTGATTAATTGTATTTTCTAAAAACATTTGTTAAATTAGCCGTAATATTTTAACATCAAAAGTAAGCAATTTTTAACAAGAATCTTATATGCAGAATATCCAAGATTTAAAGGAAAAAATTTTTTTCGAATCCAAGAATATCATTGATATTTTGGAGAAAATAAACAATGTGGATGAATTACTTTCCAAGCAAGATCTTGTGGATGAGCTTGCCAATAGGATTTCTTTTTTGAAGATGCTGGAAAAGAATATAGAGTATTTTATACCCAATACATCGTCACAAAATACCGAAAGTCAAACGAATAACTCTTTTGTGAATGATGAACTTGATAGCCAGGAGTCAGCACATGAAGTGACGGAAGAAGAGGCGATTTTCAATAATGAACTGAATGAAATTGATGAAAATGAGGCTTCAGAATATGAAGAGATTGAGCATGTAAATGCTCCAACTACGGCAGAACAAGATGAAATTTTCAACAATCAATTGACTGAAATTGTTGAGAATGGATATCATGAAAATGTAGTTAATTTTGCAGATGAGGAAAAAATCGCACAAAATTTCGAAACAGAAATTGTAGAAAAAGATACTGAAGAAGACTCACATGATGATCAGATTGAAGAAGAGGTGATCTTTACGAATCAACTCAATGAGATCAATGAGTTTGAGAACGAACCTTCTAATTATCAGGAATCGAGTATGAATTCTTTTGATGAAGAGGAAAGTATTCAGAATAGTATAGAAGAGGAAATGAAAACTAATGAAGAAAGGATTTTTGCGAGTGATGTAAAAGAATTTCCTGAAGTAAATGAAAAGATTCCAAGTATTTTCGATAGTGAGGTTTTAGAAGATGATGAAATGCTGATTGAAGAAAATGAATCACAGTTTATATCTTCAAATGTAGCGATTGAACAAGGTGAGATGGTAATGGAAACTTCTAATGTAGAAAATATCCTTAGCGAAATAAAAAATGATGCCCAGGTTGAAGAGATACATGAAGAACAAGCTATTTCTGATGAAATTAATAAAAGAAAAATTGTTGATATAGATCATGGATATCAGGAATCTGAAAAAGAGAAATATCCTTCTGATGAAAGCTTTGAAAATCTCGATGCTTATAATCAGGAGAAAAAAATAAAATTAGCAAATATTAAAGGATTAAAATCTATTCAGTCACTGTTTGATGATGATCCTTTAGAAAGAGAAATTCCTCGGGAAAAGAATGAGCCGGTTGTAAAAGAAGACAATGGAAGTTTGTTGAAGACCAATATCCCAACAAATTTTATGGAAGCTGAAAAATCTAAACCTGAGTTCAGATTGGATCTGAATGATAGGATAGCTTTTTCAAAAATGCTATTTGATGGAAGTCAGTCCGAGTTGAATACTGTAATTTCAGACCTAAACAGTTTTAGAACGCTAGAGGAAGCTAAAGAATATTTAAGTGACTTATATTACTCCAGAAACTGGAGAAAAGTAGATGAATATGCCCAGAGATTATGGGTATTGGTGGAAAATAAATTTTTATAATTTTAATTTTGAGCGGAATCCTATATTTTGTTCCTACTCCCGTAGGAAACTTAGAAGATATGACTTTCAGAGCCGTGAATGTACTGAAAGAAGTAGATTATATTTTATGTGAAGATACGAGAACATCCGGAGTCCTTTTAAAGCATTTCGAGATTTCTAAACCTTTAAGATCTTATCATTTGCATAATGAACATCAGGCAACGGAGAAAGTAATTTCCGACCTTGAAAGCGGCCAAAATGTTGCTATTATTACTGATGCAGGAACACCTGGAATTTCTGATCCCGGTTATTTATTGGGAAAAGCAGGGGCAGATCATAATATTGAGATGATTTGTTTACCTGGAGCAACAGCTTTTGTTCCGGCACTTGTGGTATCCGGACTTCCAAATAATGAATTTTTATTTGCCGGTTTTCTCCCACAAAAGAAAGGAAGACAAACCAAGCTTAAACAGCTTGCAGAAGAGAAAAAAACAATTGTTTTATATGAGAGTCCTCATAAAATAAACACAACACTAGAACAGATCAAAGAGTTCTTCGGTGAACATACAAAAGTAAGTTTAAGCCGTGAAATTTCTAAAAAATTTGAAGAAACTAAAAGAGGAACGATCAATGAATTAATCGAATTTTCTAAAAGTAAAACTTTAAAAGGAGAAATTGTTCTTATTGTGAATAATTCTAATTAATTGAAAAAGCTATTTTTTATACTACTTTCATCAGTTTCTTTCGCACAGCAAACTGATCAATACAAACAGATCTTACTATCAAAAAAACTGGGTAAAGAAGTACGCTTTTACTCAAAGGGATATGGAATAATTTCTGAAACCGGTAAATCGAGTATAGTAGATTCTTTAGGAGTCATTACTGCTGATTTCCCTTACAAAAGTGAGATCTCCCGCCTGACGAAAGACCGATTCATTGTAAAAGGGAGAGAAGGAGCTTTTAATGGAAAAACGGCTCTGATTGACAATAGAGGAATTCAGTTAATACCATTCGATAATTTTAAGTTCAGAACCTGGGAAAATAAACAAAGACTCATTTATTCCAAAAGTGGACGGGATTGTGTTTATGATTACAACGGAAAGCAGATCATTCCTTTCTCTGATAGAATAGAATTTGCCAGTGAGAATAGATTCTTTGTAAAAATTGGAAAAAGCTGGAAGATCTATGATTTTGATGGTCAATTAGTTTCCGATAGGGAGTTTGATGAAAATTTGCATTTTTATAAGGGAAGGGTATATATTATTACCGGTTTTAGAAAAGGCGAGATCATTGATAATAATGGGAAAACGATAAGTTCTATTTCCGACCACTATATTGATGGAATTATTTCCTATCCTTTTCTCGTTACTAAAAATATTCCTAAAGATAAATATGGAATTGTAGATGCAGATGAAAATATATTGGCTGAAGAGATCTACGATCAGGCTTTTGTGGGAACAGAATACATCTATCTTAAGAAAGATGATAAAGTAAGTATCTTTTCTAAGAAAGATAAAAAAGTACATGCTACGGATTTCGGATATGTAAACCATTTATTTAATGGCTTATTCAGAACGGTTCCTGAGAATAAAAATCCTAAAGTTGCTGTAATCAGAACCAACGGAGAAATTGTATTGCCTCAAGAGTATGATGATGTAGATGCTCTTAAAATTTCAGGGCAAGACTTTCTTTATCTGAGAAAAAATAATGAAGAAACACTTTTAGATAAAAATCTGAATAGTGTTTTAGATGGGGATTATGAGATCGAGAAAATATTTTCTAATTATCTGATTCTTAAAAAAGAAGGGGTGTTCTACAGATTTTCACCAAAGGATAAACAATACAAAGTGCTGGAGAATATTGTTTCTATAAAACCTTTTGTACGTTTACCCGGGCTGATCTATAAAAATAAAGAAAATAAATTCGGAATGATGAATGAAGAAGGAATTGAAATAATTCCAGGGATCTACGATGATATGATCACTTTCCTTTCTGCCAATGAAATTGTTGTAAAAAAAGAAAATAAATTCGGAGTTACAAACTATAAGAATGAACCTCTTAAAGATGTAGTTTATGATAGCTACTCATCGGATAGAAAAGGGGTAAAACTGACGAAGGGTAAAAATTCAGAATTTTTATATTTTACGCATTCTGAAGATAAAACAGTCTGGGATTGATCCTCAAACATGACAAAAAACAGACTTAATACGAAAGTAATGTATGATTAATAATGCGTTGAATAACAAATTATAATATCTTTGCGGCTATTTATTTTGTCAAAAAAAAATATATTAAATTAGCCGCTAATCAATACATTAGTAAATAGAAAAGAAAATAATTGTCATAGATATGAAACTATTAGAAGGAAAGGTAGCACTAATTACCGGAGCTACAAGAGGAATTGGAAAAGGAATAGCTGAGATTTTTGCTCAACAGGGAGCAAAAGTGGCTTTTACTTATGCCGGTTCTGTAGACAAAGCAAAAGAATTAGAAGCGACTTTAAGTTCTGTAACTCAAATAAAAGGTTACCAATCTGATGCATCAGATTATGATGCTGCTCAAAAATTAGTAGATGATGTAATGGAAGAATTTGGCAAGATCGATATACTGGTCAACAACGCTGGAATTACAAGAGATAATCTGTTATTGAGAATGTCTAAAGATGATTGGGATACTATTATCAGGGTAAATTTAGATTCTGTATTCAACCTTACTAAAGCTGTAATCAAACCTATGATGAAAGCAAAATCAGGTTCTATTATCAATATAACTTCAGTAGTTGGGGTAAAAGGAAATGCGGGACAGTCTAATTATGCAGCTTCTAAAGCTGGAGCAATTGGATTTACAAAATCTATCGCCCTTGAATTAGGATCAAGAAATATCCGTTGTAACGCTGTTGCCCCAGGATTTATTGAAACTGAAATGACCGCTTCTTTAGATGAGAAAACACTTAAAGCCTGGAGAGATGGAATTCCAATGAAGAGAGGTGGACAGCCTCAGGATATTGCAAATGCCTGTGTATTTTTAGGAAGTGAGATGTCAACTTATATTACCGGACAAACATTACATGTTGACGGTGGAATGTTAACATAAAAATAAAGAAAGCCAGATCAATTGATCTGGCTTTTTATTTATCTTAATCTTTGAAGATTTGATTTTCCTGTTCCTGAACCCTGATGAATGTGGTTCTCTTGGATAGTTCTTTAAGTTTGGAGGCCCCTACATAAGTGCAGGTAGACCGTACACCTCCTAAAATATCTTTTACAGTTTCCGAAACCGGACCTTTATAGCCTACTTTCACAGTTTTACCCTCTGAGGCTCTATATTCTGCAACACCACCGGAATGTTTATCCATGGCTGTTTTTGAACTCATTCCATAAAAAAGACGGTATTTTTTTCCGTTTTCTTCAATCATCTCACCACCACTTTCATCATGTCCGGCAAACATTCCACCAAGCATGACAAAATCTGCACCACCTCCAAAAGCCTTAGCGACATCGCCTGGAACTTTACAGCCCCCATCTGCAATAATATGACCACCCAAACCATGAGCAGCGTCAGAACATTCGATAATAGCAGAAAGCTGAGGATAACCAACACCGGTCTTCACTCGCGTTGTGCACACGGAACCAGGCCCGATGCCAACTTTAATGATATCTGCACCTACTAAAAGTAGTTCTTCAACCATTTCACCGGTTACCACATTACCTGCTATAATGATTTTATCAGGAAAATTAGCTCTTGCCTGCTTTACAAAGTCAACAAAATGTTCAGAATAACCATTGGCTACATCAATACACAGAAACTCGATTTTTGGATGCTTTTCGATGATTTGTTTAAGCTTTTCTTCATCCGTTTTTCCGGTTCCTGTACTTAATGCAATATATTGGTGAATACTTTCTGGCTGACTATTCAGAAACTGATCCCATTCCTCCACGGAATAATGTTTGTGAACTGCTGTAATAATTTTATCTTTTGCGAGTTCTACAGCCATTTCGAAAGTACCTACAGTATCCATATTGGCAGCAATGATGGGAGTACCTGTCCATTTCTTTTTGGTGTGTCTGAAAGTAAATTCTCTTTCTAAACTTACTTCAGATCTGGATTTCAGGGTAGATCTTTTCGGACGGAACATTACATCCTTAAACCCTAATTTTATATCATTTTCTATACGCATTGTAATTATTTAGAATATTAAAATTAGCAAATAATATTAAATATAGTATTTTTGGATGCATGGATTTTCCTGTTACTTTTCAATTATTTGGTAATACAGTGTTAACGCATCCTCTTTTTGAAGCGTCGGGGATGTTTATGGGGATGCGGTATTATTTTTATTTAAAAAGAAAATCAACAGAAAAGCTTACTTTTAATACTTCTGCAGCGGTTCTTATTGGAGCAACAGCAGGCGCTTTAATCGGGTCAAAGTTAATTGGTAATCTCGAAAACCCTTACAAACTATTTGAACACTTTGACTTGAAAAGTATTTGGTCGAATAATACAATAGTGGGTGGACTTGCTTTTGGTTTAATGGGCGTGGAATTGGCGAAAAAGATTGTTAAACATAAGGAAAGTACTGGCGATCTCATTGTTTTTCCTTTAATGCTGGCGATCATTATTGGTAGAATAGGCTGTTTTCTTACCGGGGTTTATGAAGAAACCTATGGTTTGCCAACAGACTCAATATTTGGGATGCATCTTGGAGATCAGTATTTACGTCATCCTGTTGCGCTTTATGAAATCGTATTCTTAATCAGTCTTTGGGTTATTTTAAAGATAAAAAAAAGTACAAAAGAGTACCCATCCGGGTATATTTTCCAACTATTTATGTTGAGTTATTTTACCTTTAGATTTTTTCTGGATTTTATAAAACCGAGGGTAGGTATTATTGGAAGCCTGGGGACGATTCAGCTTTTATGTATTTGTGTAATTATTTATTACATCTTTAAGATTAGAAAAACAAAAACCGTAAATTCACCTTAAAATATTTAAAAATGAAATTCTTAACCCTTTTGGAAGGTGGAAATCTGGGCGGAATGGTTGCAATGATTATTTTAATAATAATATTGGGAGCCCTATTTATTTCATTCATTATTACAATGATTGTGAAGATCTCCTATGAATGGAAAGGAGATAAAAAATTTACCAAAAAACAATTTATTCAGAGCATGCTGATTTGTCTGTTGATCTGTGGTCTGATCAGTGGGTATATTTGTGGTGGAGGAATATAAAATTACATTATGCCAATACGAAATTATACATATTACGATTATACAATTAGTCTTTGCCCGGAATGTCTGAAAAGAGTGGGAGCTAAGATCATTATAGAAGATGAATCCGTTTTCATGACTAAAAGATGTCCTGATCATGGTTTTTTCAAAACAAAAATTGCTTCCGATGTCCATTATTATAAAAACATCAGAAACTATAATAAAGCATCAGAAATGCCTTTGCATTTTGGAACGGACGTAGAATACGGCTGCCCTTATGATTGTGGACTGTGTGTGGATCATGAACAGCACAGCTGTCTTTCCATTGTAGAAGTAACAGATCGTTGTAATTTGACTTGTCCTACATGCTATGCAATGTCATCTCCTCATTACGGAAGTCATAGAAGTCTCGAAGAAATAGAAGCAATGTTTGATGTGATTGTAAAAAATGAAGGCCAGCCGGATGTTGTTCAGATCAGTGGCGGAGAGCCTACCATCCATCCTGAGTTCTTTAAGATCATGGATATTGCTAAGTCGAAGCCGATCAAACATTTAATGCTCAATACAAACGGGGTTAGAATTGCCAATGATCCGGGTTTTGCAGAAAAGCTGGCAACTTACGCTCCCGAGTTTGAGGTTTATCTTCAATTTGATTCTTTTAAACCAGAGATTTTGATCGATTTTAGAGGAAAAGACCTCACCGATATCAGAATGAAGGCTCTTGAAAAGCTAAACGAGCTTAACCTTTCTACGACATTGGTCATTGTTCTTCAACAAGGCAAAAATATAGATGAGATTGGAAAGATCATTGATTTTGCATTGAAACAAAAATGTGTGCGTGGAATTACATTTCAGCCTGTAGAAATTGCAGGAAGAAACAGGGAAGATTCAGCACATGAAAAAATTACTTTAACGGAAGTAAGACAAGAGATACTGAATCAATTCCCATTATTGAATTCAGATGATATTATTCCCGTTCCCTGTAACCCGGATGCTTTGGCAATGGGATATATTTTAAAACTTGAGGGTGAAATTATTCCTTTAACGAGGTATATCAATCCAGCTGATTTACTGAATAATGAGTCTCGAAATACAATTGTGTATGAGCAGGATGCCGGACTCCAAATGCAGCTTTTGGACATTTTCAGTACTGGAATATCTGTAGATAAAGTAAAACCTAAAGTGAATCAATTACTTTGCTGTCTTCCTGAGGTTTCGGCTCCAAATCTGGATTATGATAATTTATTCAGAATTATTATCATGAATTTTATGGATGCTCATGATTTTGATGTTCGCGCAGTAAAGAAATCCTGTGTTCACATTGTGAATAAAGATCTGAAATTAATCCCTTTTGAAACAATGAATCTTTTTTACAGAGATGGGAAAAAGGAATATCTGGAAGAATTAAGGAGAGAGGATAAGGTTCTGTTTTAGTATTATCCAGGACCTAGTTCTTTTATACTCAAAAAATTTGAAAGAAATAAAAAAGGGTGAAAAACTATCGTTTAACACCCCATAAATTTATTGTTCCTCTATGATGGAAACCTAGTTTCTCATATAGCTTTTTAGCTCCGGTATTAGTTTCAGCAACATGAAGAAAAGGTGTTTTGTTATCTTCAAATATTTTCCCGGAAACAAAAGCGACAAGTTGCTTTGCATAGCCTTTTCCAAGATAATCTGTATCTGTAATAACAGCACTTACTTCCGTCATATCATTCATCTGCATTCTTTCTCCTGTTACTGCTACCAGTTTGTTATCTTTAAATATACCAAAATAACGACCCAATTCCGGAGTTCTGTTTTTAAAATAATGCGGATAGAACTTTTTGATAAAATGAAGGAGTTCTTCATTATTCTCCTCCTTTAAAAGATCAATTTTTTCTGTAAAGTCCAGATCAATTTTATTCTCCAATACATACTGATCACAAACAAGCTGAGATAATTCTTTTTCAAAATTACCATAAGGTTTGGCCCCGAAAATAAGAAAGTCATCACAGATTTTTGAGTATTCTGTGATATCTTTTTCTTTTGCAACCTCTGATGAACCTCCGAAAGCTGCGACTTCAGGATTGTAAAATTTAGAATCTCCAAAGTTTAAGCAAAACTTTTTATGATGCTCATTAAGTGAATGATAAACAGGATTGTCTAGTTTCTCGTACATTAATCGAAATTCATTACTTCTTCCAGAGTCTTCATATATTCATAAGCTGTTAAATCAAACTTTACAGGAACAATGGAGATATATCCATTGGCTAAAGCGGTTTCATCAGCATCTTCGGATTCATCCATGTTATTGAAATATCCAGTTAACCAGTAATATTTTTTTCCGTGTGGATTTACTCTTTCATCAAAACTTTCTTCCCATTTTGCATGAGCCTGCTTACAAACTTTGATTCCTTTTATATCTCCGGCAGGAAGTTTTGGAATATTTACATTGAGAACGATCCCTCTAGGCATTGGATTTTCCAATGTTCTCCTAACGATATTTTGAATAAATTCTTTGGCTTGCGTAAAATCTGCTTCCCAGCTAAAATCAAGTAATGAAAATCCAATTGCTGGAATTCCTTCTACACCAGCCTCTACAGCTGCAGACATTGTCCCGGAGTAGATTACATTAATAGATGAGTTCGCTCCATGATTGATCCCAGAAACAACAATGTCGGGTCTTCTTGCTAAAATTTTATCAAGAGCCATTTTGACACAGTCTACGGGGGTTCCACTACAAGAATAATCCGTTTGAGGACCATCTAGCTGTACTTCTTCGTAACTTAAGGTAGAATTAATAGTAATAGCATGTCCCTTTCCACTTTGTGGGGAGTCGGGTGCTACCACAATCACTTCTCCGATTTCGTTCATAAAACTGATAAGATTTCTGATACCAGGTGCTGTAATTCCATCATCATTAGTAACCAGAATAAGTGGTCTTTCCATAAAATATTTTAATTTTAACAAAAATACTCAAAACTATCCGATATTTGTAAATAAGGTATTAAATTTGATAGTTTGTAACAGTAATTTAAATATTACTACTAATTAATATTATTTAAAAAAAATATAATAAAATACATAACAGATTTATGTGGAAAAATTTTAAACTCAATAAATTTTTACTTCTAATTCCATTGACAAGTCTAATGTTTTGTTTCAACTCGCCTAAGAATGATGATGAAAAGATGCAGACGATAATGGTGAGCGTAAAGAATACACTTTCTTATTTGCATTATAGCCCAAAACCCATCAATGATGCTTATTCAAAAGATGTTTATAAGCATTATTTTGAAATGGTAGATCCTGGAAAAAGATATTTTCTTCAATCGGATATGGATGAATTCGGCAAACATGAAACAAAGCTGGATGATTATCTGAACCTTGGAGATTTAACATTTTATAAACTTACTATCGATAGGTTATACCAAAGAGTAGATGAAATTGATAAGATTACCCAGGACATTTTCAGTAAGCCTATCAACCTGGAGGAAGATGAGACCCTTACTCTGGAACCAAAACTAAAAAAAATCCCGGGCAACAAGCAAGAGCAGTATAATGAATGGAGAAAATTCATAAAATATAATATCCTTCAGGAGATTGAATCTATGAATAGTAAAGAGCAGGCTCAAAAAGAAAAAAAGGACTCTGTACAAAAATTCAATCTAAAGGATACAATTAAGCTTCAGATCCTTACTCCCGATCAAAAAAGAGTAAAAGCTACAGATGAAGTAAAAGACCTTGTGAAAGAGACATTCACAAGATTTAAAAAGAGAAAAAAGATGGATTGGTTCACGGTGTATATGAATGCATATACGGAGGTTTTTGATCCACATACCAACTATTATTCTCCAAAAGATAAAGAAGATTTCGATACACAGTTTACTGGAAAAGTAATTGGTATTGGAGCCATTATTCAGGAGAAAAAAGGGAATCTTTATCTGGGTGCTTTAACGATTGGAGCTCCGGCATGGAAATCGAAGCAGCTTTCAGAAGGTGATAAGATCCTGAAAGTAAAGTCTAAACCGAAAGAAGATGCAGTAAACGTAGTAGGAATGCTTTCTGATGAGGCGGTAAGATTGATCAGAGGCGAAAAAGGAACTCCTGTAACACTTACGGTTCAGAAAAAAGATGGTACAACTAAAGAGGTTACCATGATCCGTGAAGAAGTAGCTATTGAAGATACTTTTGCAAAAAGTGTAGTTGTAAACTCTCCAAACGGAAAGAAATATGGTTTCATCAATTTACCAAGCTTTAACGCTGATTTTGAAGATTCTAAAGGTAGAAACGCTTCAGATGATATCAAAAATGAGATTATTAAATTAAAGGCTCAGAATATTGAAGGGATTGTTCTAGATCTAAGAAATAATGGGGGTGGATCATTAACGGAAGTTGGTGATATTATGGGACTTTTCATGAATGCCGGACCTTATGTTCAGGTAAAAGATGGAAACGGTAAAATCCAGACCTTAAAGAATAAAAATGAAACTCCAATCTGGACAGGGCCGTTAGTAATTATGCAAAATGAACTTTCAGCTTCAGCTTCAGAGATTTTAGCTGGAGTAATGCAAGATTACGGAAGAGCAGTGATTGTGGGTGCTCCACAATCTTTCGGAAAAGGAACTGTACAGACTTTTGTAGATCTGAACAGATTCTTAAATACAGAGGATGATTTCGGATCATTAAAGCTAACCATTCAAAAGTTTTATAGAATTACTGGAGAATCTAATCAGAGAAAAGGAATTGTTTCAGATATTCAGATGAAAGATTTCTTTACGTATGCTGAAATAGGAGAGCGATATGACGACTTTGCGCTGGCTTGGGATAAGATTCCAAGTGCACAGTTCCAAAAATTAAACTATTTTGATGTTAAAGCATTGGAAAAAGCAAGTAATGATAGAATGGCTAAAAACTCAAACTATCAATTGTTATTGGAATCTGCTCAATGGAGAGAGAAATTGGATAAAGAAGAAACAATTACATTAAATATTACGAAGTTCAATGAAGTTATGAAGCAGAGAAAAGCTCAGATTGAGAAGTTCAAAGCGCTGACTAAATTTATGAATGGACTTCAGTTTACAATGTATCCAAATGAAGTTGAACGTGAGAAGAAAGATGAAGCATTTAAGAAGAAGTCTGAAATGTGGATTAAAAATCTTAAAAAAGATGTATACCTACAGGAAGCAATGAACATTATTGCAGACATGAGTGTAAAATCATAATCTAAAATACCCGGCCTGAAAGGCCGGGTATTTTTTAAGGCTTATAAAAAATAAATTAAATAAAAGCGGGAATTTATATTCCCGCTTTTATTTTTAAAACTGTTTAGTACTAAACAGTCATTTTTTTAATGGTTAGATGTGCAAGTATTACTTGATCTCTACACATCCCACTCGTCCACCGGCATTTCCTGTTGGCTGAGTATGAAAGTCATCTGCAGCAGCATGTACAATAAGCCCTTTTCCAATGATATTCTTAGACTCATCGGTACATCCAAGACACCATTTATTGGTTTTGAAAGTTAATGTTGCAGTTCCTGTCTGATCAGCAACCAGGTTACCGATATCTCCCATATGGAAATGTTCAGCACCCCATTTACCATGGTCATCTTTTGCCGGATTCCAGTGTCCTCCAGTAGAAGTCCCATCAGCAGCAGAACAATCTCCTTTTTCGTGGATGTGTACTGCGTGGATTCCCGGAGTTAAATTCGTTACATCCAGTTTCATGATAACTTCATCTCCTTTCTGAGTAAACTTAGCCGTTCCTCCAGTCTGTGTTCCGCTTTTAGCGTTGACCATGTACGTATTTGTTGTTCCACAAGAAACAGCAAATAGGGCAAATCCTGTTAATAATACTAATTTTTGTAGTTTCATTTTAAAATGATTTAAAGTGATTTTTTATGATTACCTAAATTTAGAAATAATTTTCTAAAACACTTTATGATTCTGATCTGTTTTCGAAAATCCGTAATAAAAGACAAATCTGCTCTATTTAATCTTGTTATTTTTGTGAATAAAAACAATAATTGGAAGAATATAAAAAAAGGATTATTAAAATAATTCAATATATAGAACAGCATCTTGACACGGATCTCAGTCTGGAGAAAGTTGCAGAGATCAGCGCATACTCTCCCTTCCATTTTCACCGGGTTTTTAAGCTTATTACCGGAGAAACTCTTCAGAATTATACCATAAGAAAGAGGATAGAAAAAAGTGCCTTATATCTTGCCATGAGAAAGAGAGTGGATATAAAGGAAATATATTTAGAATTGGGATTTGACAATCATTCGGGTTTTAATAAAGCCTTTAAAAAATATTACGGAAAGTCCCCTTCTGAATTTCGTAAATCTGCTCCTGAAAATTTTCACAAGATCTTAAAAATTGAAAGCAAGAATGGACAAGTTGATGCCGTTTTTCACCAATATATTTGTAATGTAGAAAACCTATTAAAATGGAGAACAATGAATTTAGAAATTAAAGTCGCAGATCTGGAAGAGATGCATCTTGCGTCTGTAATGAGCCTTGGTATTGAAAATGTAGAATCGTCTTATGATGTCTTGATCAATTGGGCTAAAAAGAAACACTTATTTCCCCGGGATCATGTAAAAATGATTTCTGTGTATCACGACAGCTTCAAAACGACATCTCCGGATAAGGTACGAATTCATGCCGGGATGCTTGTCGAAGATAAGCTGGAAGCCCAGGATGGGGAGATTTTTCCAGAGATCCTTGAGGCGGGAAAATTTATCATTGGTAGTGGAGAGGTGACTCTTGATGATTTTGAGCAATGCTGGGTATCTTTATTCTTATGGATGAATGAAAACCATTATACAACCAGAAAAGCTTTCCCATTTGAGATCTACCATTCCAACTTTAAAGAACATCCGGAAGGAAAAATGTTGGTTGATTTTTGTATTCCAATACATTAATTTCCGGTTCAGTATTCAAACTATACCTTTCAGTAATATTTTTTTAACAGGAAGGTATTTTCAATAGTATTTTTGAATCGAAAATTAACAACCATGAAAATGCAGACACAAAAATTATTATTTCTAATTGCCTTTCTATCGTTCTTTTTAAGTTACACTCAAGTAAAAATTACAGGGAAGGTAACCTTTAGAAATAAGGGGGTTAGTGATATCAACGTCACATTGAAAGGAACTTACGACGGTGCTACAACAGATGCTAAAGGTAATTTCTCTTTTGAAACCACTGAAAAAGGGGATCATATACTTACTTTTACCCATCCAAAATATAACGATGTTGAAAAGCCGATTGTCATTGGAAATCAAGACATAGCTGTAGATGCGGAACTGAAAGAGCAGATCAACGAAATTGACGCGGTGGTGATTTCTGCAGGATCGATAGAAGCCAGTGATAAAAAAAGAGCGACCGCATTATTGACACCGATTGATATCTACACAACAGCAGGAGCAGACGGACAGATTTCTTCAGCATTGAATTATCTTCCAGGAGTGCAGAAAGTAGGAGAAACGGAAGGCTTATTTATCAGAGGTGGTACTGGAACAGAATCTAAGATCTTTATGGATGGAAGCCTTATCAATAATTATTTCTCCAGTTCAGTTCCGGGAATTGCAGGAAGGGACCGATTCAATACTTCTCTTTTTAAAGGAAATGTATTTTCCAGTGGTGGATATTCAGCTTTATATGGGCAGGCTCTTTCAGGAGCGTTAATGCTTGAGAGTGTTGATTTACCTGATCAGAGCTCTTATGATTTTGGCATTTCTCCAATCTTTCTAAGTGGTGGGTTTCAAAAATTAAGCGATGATAAAAATCACTCGTATGGTGCTACTTTAGGATATTCTCTTTTAAGTCTTATGTCTAATGTTCTCAATTTCAATACTGATTTTATTGATGCACCGCAAGGTCTAAATGGAGATGCTAATTTTCGGATTAAAACAAAATCCGGAGGATTTTTTAAGTATTACGGAATGTATGACACGAATAAAATGGGAGTGAGGACAGAAAGCTTAGAGCCAGATTATGATTTTGCTCTCGTAAGATTGAAAGGAAAAAACACTTACCATAATCTTTCTTTTAAACAAAAGTTCGGAAAGTATCTATTAAATACAGGAGCTTCCTATTCATACAACAGATCAGATCTTAATTTCTCAACAGAAAAAAGCGAGGTAGAATCCGATAAGACACAGCTTTTGACTACCGGAAATTACATCAATTTTAAAGCTGTTTTGGAAAGAAAGATCAATAAAATAAGTGCAGTGCGTGGCGGCGTTGAATTAAATAATGCCGATGAAAAGCTAAATTTTGAAGAGGTAAACAAGCATTATCAGGATTTTATCTCTTCTGTTTTTGCTGAAACAGATTTAGGATTTAGCAATCAGTTTTCAGCGAAGATAGGAGTGCGGGCTGAAAATTCTTCTTTCTTAAATAAAAGCAATATTGCTCCTCGTTTAGCCTTAGCTTATCGTTTAGCTCAAAACTGGACCACTTCTTTCGCATATGGCCTTTTCTATCAAAACCCCGAAAGCAAATATATTAATGGACCTGCCAATTTGGATTTTCAAAAATCACAGCATTACATTCTCCAGGTTCAAAGAACATCAGAGGGAAGGAGTTTGAGATTTGAAGCTTTTTATAAAAAATATGATCAGCTGATAAAAGTGAAGGATATTGCTTCAATCAATGATCAGAGCCAACCTGTTCAGACAGCCATCAATAACAATGGATATGGCTATGCAAAAGGATTGGAATTGTTTTGGCGGGACAAAAAAACATTTGAAAATATTGATTACTGGATCAGTTATTCATTTTTGGATTCTAAAAGGGATTTTATGAATTATCCTGTTAGCTTAAAGCCTAATTTTGCATCAGAGCATACCCTATCAGCGGTTGCCAAGAGATTTATTCCTGAGTGGAAATTAGGGGTTAATCTTTCTTACACCTATGCAAAAGGCCGTCCTTATTATGATATTGCAACGAAAGACGTAAACGGAAACATTGTAAGTTTTACGAGAAATGAAGGAAGGTTGAAAGATTATAATGCTCTCAATTTGAGCTTTAATTATCTTCCCAATCTTGGAAAAAAAGAGGCAAAGATGTTTACTGTTTTCGTGTTGAGTATTTCCAATATACTGGGAACAAAAAATGTATATGGATACAATTTTTCACAAGATGGATCCAGAAGCTCTACAGTGGTTCCTCCAGTAAATACATTTGTCTTCGTTGGAGCATTTATCAGCTTCGGAGTTGATAAGACACAAGATGCAATCAATAATAATTTATAATAAAATAAAAGACTGTATTTTTAATCACGTGATGACATACATGAAATACATATCTTTCTATACAATAAAACGAACTCTAAAAAAATAAAAAACAATGAAAAAGTATCTATTAAGTTTTGCTTTAGCTTTTATGAGCTTAACCGCTTTTGCTCAGGCCGATTATGAAAAAATAATGTCTGAAAAAATCGCAAAGATCGAAACCTGTAAGACAGCAGAGGACTTCCAAACCTTAGCAAACGATTTTGAGAGAATAGGAAGTAAAGAAAGTGGAAAATGGCTTCCAAGTTACTATACGGCATTTTCTTATATCCAAAAAGGGAGAGTGATGATGAGAGAAGGGAAAACCCAGGATCTGGATGAGGTAGCTAATCAGGCTGAAAAACATTTGGCTACAGCACAAAATCTTGCAGGAGCAGATAATGCGGAAATTCATCTCCTTAGAAAAATGGCATATTCTTTAAGAATGATGGTAAATCCACAACAGAGATATATGACTGACGGAATGAAAGCTATAGAAGAGCTTAAAATAGCAGAAAAGTTGGATCCAAACAATCCAAGAATTGCTCTGATTAAAGCCGAAGACCTCTACTTTACTCCAGAACAATATGGGGGAAGTAAAACAAAAGGGATTGAAATGTTTAAAAAGACATTGGACCAATATAATACCTACAAGCCAAAAACGGCAATGGATCCAAATTGGGGGAAAGGAGAGGCAGAATATTTTATCAGTCAGCCAGCAAAATAGCATTAAAATATAAGATCAATAAAAGTCTTCCTCAAAAGGAAGACTTTTATTTTGCCTTTCAGAACATTAAATTGACGGTTCGGTGAAAAATAATTTTTGGTACATTTAATATCAACTAATTTTGAACCAAGAAAAAAACTCATGAAACGTAAAAGTCTTATCGTATTACTTTGGGTATCCATTGGAACCGCATTATTTTTCTTTTTGTTCTTTACAAAAGAAAAGACGATAGATAATTTTATGCTTTCCTTTCTTATTTCCACCATGTATTCTTTTCTTTTGGGGATGGGAAATGGGCTAATAAACGACTATCTAAATAAAAAGATTCCGTGGTCAGAGGCAACTACTAAAAGAGCCATCTTAAGTATTGTTTCAATTCTTATAGCTAACATTATCTTGGTCTATATCTGCAACTATATCAATTTTGTTATTTTTCAGAAAGCAGCCACTCCGGAGGAATTTTTTTCAGGGAAGTATAATTTTACCAACTGGTTTATGGTGAATATTGCCCTGCTTATTTCTGCCTTTCTCCATGCTAGAGGATTTATGGAAGAGCTCAAAAAGACCTCTAAGAAAGAGGTAGTAGAGCAGAAATTAATTGCAACATCTGCAAATGCACAGTTTGAGACGCTTAAAAATCAGCTGGATCCACACTTTCTTTTTAATTCCTTAAATGTTTTAAGCTCTTTAATTGATGAAAACCCAAAACAGGCTCAGAAGTTTACGGCTTCAATGTCAAAGATTTATCGTTATGTTTTAGAACAAAAAGATAAAGAACTGGTGACCGTAGAAGATGAAATAGAATTTGCAAAAACCTATTGCGATTTATTAAAAACGAGATTCGAGGATAGTGTAGACTTTATTTTTGATGTACGAAAAGAAGATTACAGAAGATATGTAGTTCCGCTTTCTTTGCAGCTGCTTTTGGAAAACTGTATCAAACATAATTTTGCAACATCTTCAAAACCTTTGGTTATTAAAGTATTTTCAGAAAATGACACTTTATGTATTGAAAACAATCTCCAGGAAAGAGAACAGATCAAGGAAAGTGCGGGAATTGGATTAGCGAATATTGTTCAGCGCTATTCTCTGCTTACTAAGAGAAATGTTTTTATTGAAAAATCCGAAGATTATTTTAAAGTGAAACTTCCGGTTTTATCAGATAAGCCAACGGTTGTCGGTTTGAAAAAAGAAGATCAGGATAAAGCATACAAAAGAGCACGAAAGAGGGTAAAAGAAATTAAGGGATTTTATGCCAATCTTATTTCTTATTGCATTATTATTCCCTTTTTAATTTTTATTAATATTTATACCCAAAACAAATATCACTGGTTTTGGTGGCCACTGTTAGGATGGGGTATTGGAGTTGCTTCACATGCTTTTCAGGTTTTTGGAGTTGGAGAACCTTGGCAGGAAAGGAAAATTCAGGAAATCATGAATAAACAAAAAGACAGAGACAATGGAAACATTTGATGAAAATGATATTCAATATCAGCAAGCCAAAAGAAAGGTAGATAAACTGAGAGGATTTTACGGACACTTATTCTCCTATATTGCTGTAAACATTATGATTGCTTACTTTAATTACACGAATTTAAAACCAGGAGAAAGCTATTTTGAGTTTAAAAATTTCTTTACTGCAACATTCTGGGGCATTGGACTTCTTGCACATGCGCTGGTTGTATTTTTACCTAGTTTTAATTTTATGAGAAAATGGGAAGAAAGAAAAATTAAAGAACTAATGGACAAAAATAAAGAATGAAGGCAAGGGTGCTACAAAGTTAAACCGCCAAATGGCTAATGGCAAAACAGTTCATCATAGAGGTTTACTACTTCGCAATATTATTCCAAAATCTAAAACAATAACAATGAATCTACAAATCTTATTTTATGTTTCTATGGGAGTTTGGTTTTTAAGTGAAATTATTTACAAACAAAAACTGAAATCTGCAGATCAAGATCAGAAAAAAGATAGATCTACACTCAATATCCTTTGGTTGGTGATTATAGTATCAATTGCAAGTGCGGTTACTGTTTCGAATATATCCAGTTTCCCGATCTCTAATTCAGCATGGATTCTGTATTTAGGGGTGGCGCTTATTCTAATCGGAATTATTTTCAGATTAATTATAATAAGATCTTTGGGAAAATATTTTACAGTTGATATCACAATAAAAGATGACCATAAAATTAAAAAAGAAGGCTTTTACAATTATCTGAGACATCCTTCTTATAGTTTCTCACTATTAACTTTTCTGGGGCTTGGTTTATATTTAAATAATTGGTTTTCTCTGGCTTTAGCATTTATTCCGCCATTCTTGGCATTCAGTTATAGAATTAAAATTGAAGAACAGGCTCTTGTAGAGCAATTTGGAGATGAATATATTCAATACCGAAAAATGACCAAGAAGTTAATTCCTTTTATTTATTAATTTAAAAAAGAATGACATATGATGTAATCAATAAAAGAAATTACACAAAATAAAAATCCCGGCCACAATTGAGTCGGGATTTTTGCAACTCAGAATTCAAATTCTACAGTTCAGTAAGATATAGTTGATTTGAGAGTGGTATTCGACATACATTTGATTCAAGAAAAAAATATAAATCAAAATTCATTACTATGGAAACACTATCATTCAACAAAGAAAACCGCGCTTACGAAAAAGCAGCAAAGAGAGTAAAAGAATTAAAAGGGTTTTATGGAAATCTGACGTCTTATTGTCTGATCATTCCTTTTTTACTGGCTTTAAATCTTTTAACATCACCTACTCATTTATGGTTTTATTGGCCAATGTTAGGATGGGGAATGGGACTTGTAGCTCATGGAATAAATGTTTTCGGAATCGGAAAAGACTGGGAAGAAAATAAAATAAAAGAACTGATGGAAGCAGATAAAAGAAATCATGGAAAAACACTTTAATACAATGGATTATAATCAGGCATACGAGCGGGTAAAACGATTGAAAAGTTTTTATAAAAGTCTTACATGGTATGGTATTATTGCGGGGATATTATTTTTCAACGATTATTTTGAAAATGGAAAAATTGATTTTTCATTCTATCACGGATCAATCCTGTTGCTAATCTGGGGAATAATATTATTCATTAAAGGGGTTAAATTATTTATCTTTGATTCAACCTGGGAACAAAGAATTCTGAATAAGGAATTAGAAAAAAGCAAATCGAAATTATAAGTCAGAATCAAATCCTTTTATATAATTTTAATTCCAGGATTTTAAAAACTAAAACCACTATTCTATGATCAAAACTGTCATTATTGAGGATGAAAAACCGGCTTCAAGGAAGTTAGAGCGGATGTTAAGTATATTCCCTGAAATAGAGGTTATTGCAAAAATTGAATCCGTAGAAGAAGGTATTGCTTGGTTTTCTGAAAATGAACATCCTCAGTTGATATTTTCGGACATTGTTCTCGGTGATGGATTGTCCTTTGATATTTTTGAAAAAGTTCCTTCAAAAGGATTTATGATCTACACAACTGCCTTTGATCAATATACACTAAAAGCCTTTAAACTAAATAGTATAGATTATTTATTAAAACCGATTTTAGAAGAGGATCTGGCTGGAGCGATAGAAAAATTTAAATCATTTCTTCCTTCAGATAACTCAGTTACTTCACAGGATATTAAGCAGTTAATTAAAAAAGATAAATCAACTCTTTCCAGGATCTTAGTAAAAATAGGATATAATTTGAAGATTGTTCAAACCCATGAAATAAGCTGTTTCTACAGTGAAAATAAGATTGTTTATTTACAGACCCAGGAAAGAAACTATCCTTCAGATTTTACATTGGATGAATTGGAAGATACTTTGGATGAGAAAAAGTTTTTCAGAGTAAATAGACAATTTATCATCAATTCAGAGTATATTAAGAATATTCATACATCGCCAAATTATAAGGTTGAAATGGAATTTCAGCCAAAAGAAGAGATTACAGTCAGCAGGGATCGCGTTAAAGATTTTAAAGACTGGTTGGTAAGTTAATTACTTGTAATCTATTCGGTTAGATTCAGTGTCTTCAAGTTGTTTGATGATAGAAGTAGGAATCTCATCGCTATCAATTGGGAAGCTGATGGAATCGGGAAGGAAATTTTTACGATCTGCTTTTTGGAAAATTTCGAATAGAGCAATAGGCTCTTGATTAAAACTAATACATGTACTTATAAAATGCAATTCATGGAGTTTATATTCTGGATTCTTGAGTTTTTCATTGATATCTTTTATCCTTGAAATAAAGTGTCTTTGTCTGATAAAAGTATTGCTGTTCATGATAATGAATACATAATCGGAATATGCAGTAACCTTTCCGAAATACTTGTGATGATCCCCTCCGCTTCTTTCAATGAAGTACTCTCCAGATGTTTCAGATTTATAGATTTCCATGGCTGAACGCCATATTCTATCTTCTTTAGTTTGTAAGGGATTATCGGGAAGATTTCTGTTATAGGAATACCAACAGCCGACAAGCCGGTCTAAAAGAATTACGTTTTGTTTAGCATTGTTCATCTCGATCCTAAGATCATTGAAATTAAATACTTCTGTATTGGAATTAATGAAATCAATGTAATTAGAATATCCTAAAGCTCTTACAATAAGACTTAGCTTCGCCAGATTAGGTTTACTGATACTGGCACCGCTATTTTGATTGTACTTCTTTAGTTTGTTGATTATCAGGTGTTCATAAAGATAATTTGATCCTAAGATATCAGTTTTTACTTTGATGTTCCGCTCTGAATGGTTGCTGGAAATGAGCTCATTAAGTTCATCGACAATGTAGGACCATTCCGTTTTAGTAACGTCTTCCCAATTGTTCTTCTTTAAAAAGTGCATGCTAAGAAAATTCATCAATTTCTCAAGATGACTAATATCTTCTTTTCTCATAAGACTAATTTAAGATTTTTTTACGACCAAAAGAGATTGTTGTAAGACTTTTATATTTTTTAATCCTCTGAAATTTGAGTAGAAATTAAAAGTTTAAACAATGGAAACGACAATCATTATAAAAGAAGATTCCCTATGGAATAGGATTAGCGAGTTTTCACTAGATGCTGCGGAAGCTAGCTTTCCCTTTTCAAGGAAATTAGCAAAAGAAGAAAATTGGACCTTAGATTTTACCCAAAAAGCCATAGAAGAGTATAAAAAATTTGTTTATCTGTGTTGTATTTTGCCCAATGGGGCTTCGCCAAGTGAAATAATTGATAAAGTATGGCATATGCACCTTATTTACACACAAAATTATTGGGAAGACTTTTGTCCGAATATCTTAAAAAGAAAGCTTCATCATCATCCTTCCAAAGGAGGCTATACTGAAAAATTAAAACACGATGATTGGTTTAATGGTACCTTAAAATATTACAGGGAAATATTTCAATATGAGGCTCCTGAGGACATCTGGAAAAATCACGATAATATAAATTCTAAAAAACACTGGATTAAAAGGCTGTACCTGTCTCTTTTACTTCTAACTCCATTTTTGTTTTCCTCCTGTTTAGGGCAGGTTATCAGTGTTTTAAGTCCTATTATTCTAACAATAATTGCAGTATTGGGATTTGGATATTTAATTTTCTTACTTCAGGATAATGGTAAAAACAATCGCTCGACCAATGATGGCGGGGGTGGTTCAAGTTGTGGTGGAAACAGTTGCAGTGGAGGAGGAGACGGAGGCGGTTGTGGAGGCGGATGTGGAGGATGTGGTGGTTGTGGAGGCGGGTAAAATGCAATCGTTGTGTCATGAAAAAGTTACTATTTAACTCAGCGTCAAGTATAGTTGGTATGATCTGGCTTCTCTTTGAACATCAGACTTTTAATCCTATTTCTTTAAAAGGTTCCGAGTTTCTGAAGTTTTATTTAATTGTTTTATTAGGATTTTATGCCTCAATGATTATTCAAAAATTATCTGGGAGTAAAATTCCGAAATCAACATTTTATTTTCTGATTTTCATTTTGTTTTTAGGAGTGGTAAAATTGATCAAAGGTTTGGTTTTAGCAAAACCTGTAAGATACCTTGTGATGCTGTTGATCACAGAATGTATTATGATCTATGGATATAATTTAAACATAAACAATAAGAAATAAGCTTATGGTAAGAACATTTACCGAAAAAGAGAAAAGTATTTTATATAAAAATATTCCTTTACAGAAACAAGGACATAATGTAAGTTGGGAAACAGTTCTCTTCATCATTTTGAATATCATCCTTTTTACATTTAGCCTTAAAGTGATTCTTTTTGACCATAACCCTTTTTCAGCAGAGGGCGAAGATGATTTGGCGTCCTTTTTTTATTTTTTTGTCGGTTTTATACTACTCTGTGTGATTTCTTTTTTAGTAATAGTTGCCCTGTTCATTTCTATAAGAGGACTTATAGTGTATGTGAAATATGGAAAATATGCCGTACAAAACATTTACCATGTTGCAAGAATAGAAGTTATTCAAGGAAGAAATGATGAAGATTTTATAATACAGATTTTCAATACTAAAGACGTGAAAATAGAGATAAAGGTATACCTGAAAATATATGTTGAATCATCTTTTAAAACGGATTTTCTGGAAGAGATTGAAAAATACAGAATGTCTGGTTCTCAGAATATTGATATTTCTTTTCAGAAAGTCTTACGGATAACAGAGTCTAAAAGCCCCTCTCGGATGGCTTACATCAATTCTAGTGATTTTTCTACAGATATAAAGTTGGATTCTGATCAGGAAATAGACTCTTTTCATGATTTTTTGAAAACAAAGTACGATCTCATTTATAGCCTGAGAACGAAGGAATTACTTTTTATAAGTTTTTCAGGGGAGTCTATAGAAAAGCAAATCGATATAATTGTGAAAGATGTTGAAAATAAAATTGTCTACTATGTTGATTTTGAATAATTTAAAATGAGAAGACTAACTTTATAACGATGTCTTGTAATCATATAAAAAAGGCCTGAAATATTTCAGACCTTATTATTATTCATTACTCAGATTCATTCTCTGACTGTTTATTTGAGTCGTATTTCTCTACCATAATGTAAGTCATCATAATTAAGAGGAGACTTAGTATAAGATGTGATCTTTCCGGATTTACAATAGCTTGATAGATATTATAGCCTAAAACGGAAGATACCACAGCAATTAATATTTGATTTGTAATAGTGTACTGGTTTTTTAAAGAAGTTTTCATAGTGATTGATTTTGTTAATATTTACAGAGTAAGTATCATTTCTGAAAACATGTTACAAAAATTATTAGTTTAAAAACTAAGCAATAACTCCACTTCCTAAAAGTTCATCACCAATATACCAGGAAGCAAACTGTCCTTCAGCAATTGCAGATTGAGGCTCCTCAAATTCCATGTAAAATGCATTTTCAAATTGATAGATAATAGCTTTCTGAAGTGCCTGTCTGTAACGGAACCTAGCCATTACTTCCATGCTTTCTCCGTTCTTCAGTTTTAGATCCTCGCGAACCCAATGAAGTTCAGAATTATCAACCTTTAGAGCTTTTTTATGCAACCCTGGGAAACTATGTCCTTCTCCTACAAAGATGATATTGTTTTCCATATCTCTGGACACGATAAAACAACTTTCTTTATGCCCACCTATTCCTAAGCCTTTGCTTTGTCCGATCGTGAAAAATTGAGCACCTTGATGCTTTCCAATTACTTTTCCATCAGATTTTTTATAGTTGATCTTTTGAGCTAAGTAGTCTAATTCTTCTTCTTTAGAAGAAAACCCGGGTTTTTCTTGTGAGAATAAAGGAGAATCACTGAAAATTTCCACAATTTCACCCTCATTAGGCTTTAATTGTTGTTGTAAAAATTGAGGTAAACTTACTTTTCCAATAAAACATAATCCCTGAGAATCTTTTTTATCAGCAGTTACCAAACCAATTTCTTTTGCAATTTCTCTAACCTCAGGTTTTGTAAGTTCACCAATTGGGAATAATGCTTTAGATAATTGATCCTGATTCAGCTGGCAAAGAAAATAAGACTGGTCTTTATTGTTATCTTTTCCTGCTAAAAGATGAAAAATTTCTTTTCCGTTTTCATCAAAAGTTGAATTTACTCTTGCATAATGACCTGTTGCAACTTTATCAGCACCTAAAGACATTGCTGTTTTCATAAAAACATCAAACTTAACCTCCCTGTTGCATAAAACATCTGGGTTCGGAGTTCTTCCCTTTTCATACTCTGCAAACATATAGTCTACAATACGCTCCTTATAAAGTTCACTCATATCAATAACCTGGAAAGGGATTCCAAGTTTTTGAGCTACCATTAATGCATCATTACTGTCCTCTATCCAAGGGCATTCATCTTCTAGAGTTACGGATGCATCATTCCAGTTCCTCATAAACAAAGCCACTACTTCATGACCTTGCTGTTGCAGCAAATATGCTGTAACACTGGAATCTACACCTCCCGACAATCCTACAACTACTTTCATAATATTTTTGATAGAGTTTTTATCTCTATCTTAACGGGTGCAAAATTACAACAATCCTTTTCGCAAAAAAAGTTATAATTTTAAACATTGATAAAAACGATAGTATATGAAATCACGGTGTGCCAGATTAAATACAAGCACCTATCAAGATAAGTGATTCCATGTGATCATTAAAACAATTAATTATCCGCATATGAAAAAAATAATTATTCCATTGATGTTGATGTTTTCACTATCAGTCTATTCCCAGGTTTCGGTAGGAACTCCTTCAGTAGCAGAAAGTAACCGATGGACTTTTGGTGGTGGTATTGGATTAGGCTTCGGCAGTAATAGTGCATTTTATCTACAGGCTTCTCCCAGAGTAGGCTACAGACTTACTGAAGATCTTGAAGGTGGAGTTATAGGAAGTGTTTCCTGGCAGACTTCAGATTATTACAGATCAACAATGTTTGGAGTAGGACCTTTTGTCAATTATTATTTTGCGAGGTCTTTTTATGTAGGGGCAAACCTGCAACATTATTTTATTGATTATAAAGATAAGTTTTACGATTTTAAAGATAACAGGGAAGAAACAGCTCTTTATCTCGGTGGTGGATATATGCAGCGGATCGGAGGAAATTCTTTTATGCAGTTGGGACTGATGTATAATGTTTTATGGAAAGAGAATTCAAGTATTTTTTCAAGTGGTTTAGTTCCTAATATTGGATTTGTTATAGGATTGTAATAACCTGATTAGAATTAAAACTAAAGATTATAAAAACAAAAAGCACCGAATTTTTCGGTGCTTTTTGTTTTAACAAAATTATTTATTATTGTGAAGACTTTTCAGTCGTCTTTTTTGTTTTATGAGCTTTACCGGTTAATCCGTCTTTAGCTTCATTAACATCCAAAATGATGGTTTCTCCCTCATTTAATTGTTTGTTTACCAACATTTCAGCTAATAAATCTTCAATGTATTTCTGGATTGCTCTCTTTAATGGTCTTGCACCGAAATCTTTATCCCATCCTTTTTCTGAAATAAAGTCTTTTGCTGCATCAGTTAAATCAACTTTATATCCTAATTTTTCAAGTCTGCTGTAAAGCTTGTTCAATTCAAGGTCAATGATTCTCTTAATATCACTTTGCTCAAGAGAGTTAAAGATCACGATATCATCAATTCTGTTCAGGAATTCTGGAGCAAATGCTTTTTTAAGTGCATTTTCAATTGTACTTCTTGCTCTTGTATCTGTATTTGACTTTTTAGCAGAAGTTCCGAATCCTACGCCATCCCCGAAATCTTTAAGATCTCTGGTACCAATGTTTGAAGTAAGGATGATAATCGTATTTCTGAAATCAATTTTTCTACCTAAGCTATCAGTAACATGACCCTCATCTAAGATCTGTAAAAGGATATTGAACACATCAGGGTGCGCTTTTTCAATCTCATCTAAAAGAACCACAGCATAAGGTTTTCTTCTTACAGCTTCCGTTAACTGACCACCTTCTTCATATCCAACATATCCCGGAGGCGCACCTACCAATCTCGATACCGCGAATTTTTCCATGTATTCACTCATATCGATTCTGATCAATGCTTCATCTGAGTCGAAAAGCTCTCTTGCCATTACTTTTGCAAGCTCTGTTTTACCAACACCAGTTGTACCCAGGAAGATAAATGTTCCAATTGGACGATTCGGATCTTTCAGACCAGCTCTGTTTCTTTGAATAGCTTTAACTACTTTTTTCACAGCGTCTTCCTGTCCGATTACTTTTCCGTTTAGATTATTATCCATTTGAGCTAATTTATCAAGCTCATTTTTACCAACCTTGGTTACCGGAACACCACTCATCATAGAAACCACCTCTGCAACATTTTCTTCTGTTACGGTTTCTTTTTTCTCTTTTACATCTTTATCCCACTGGTCCTGAGCGGCATTAAGTTCCATTTGAAGGCGTTCTTCTTCATCTTTTAGCTTTCGGGCTTCAAGATAATCCTGAGCCTTAACAGCTTTCTGCTTCATTTCTTTGATATCTTCAATTTTCTTTTCAAAATCAATGATTTCAGTAGGGACTTTCATATTTTTAATATAAACACGAGAACCTGCTTCATCCATTGCATCAATTGCTTTATCTGGTAAGAAACGGTCTGTAATATATCTCGATGTCAAATTGACACAAGCTAATATTGCTTCCGGTGTATAAATCACATTGTGATGCTCTTCATACTTATCTTTGATCTGATTTAAAATCTGAATGGTTTCTTCAATATTAGTTGGCTCCACCATAACTTTTTGGAACCTTCTTTCCAATGCTCCGTCTTTTTCAATATACTGACGGTATTCATCTAAAGTAGTTGCCCCGATGCATTGGATCTCTCCTCTTGCTAAAGCAGGCTTGAACATGTTGGATGCATCTAAGCTTCCTGTAGAACTTCCTGCACCAACAATAGTATGAAGCTCATCAATGAATAAGATTACATCACGGTTCTTTTCAAGCTCCGTCATGATTGCCTTCATTCTTTCTTCGAATTGGCCACGATATTTTGTTCCTGCAACTAAACTTGCAAGATCAAGGGTAATGACTCTTTTACCAAAAAGAACTCTTGAAACCTTCTTCTGCTGGATTCTTAAAGCTAAACCTTCCGCAATAGCAGATTTACCAACTCCGGGCTCTCCAATAAGAAGTGGATTGTTTTTCTTTCTACGAGAAAGGATCTGAGACACACGCTCAATTTCTTTCTCACGACCGATTACAGGATCCAGTTTCCCATCTCTTGCCAAAGAAGTAAGGTCTCGACCAAAGTTGTCAAGGGTAGGAGTCTTGCTTTTTGCAGAACCTAAGTTTCCTGCAGGCTTTCTCATTTGCTCAAATTCCTCTCTTTCATCATCGTCGTCGTATGCACTCATTTGAGGTGCCTGCCCAGAATTTTTAAGCATTGTTTGATATTCTCTTGAAACTCCTTCATAGTCAATATCATAGGCTCCTAATATATTGGAGGTTGGGTCTTCATATTTATATAGAATACCCAGAAGTAAATGAACGGTATTAATTTCATTACTTTTGTATTGTCGGCATTCTAACTCTGCACGTTTAACAGCATGATCTGCCATTTTAGTGAAAGAAATATTGGTTACCTCCTCAGAAATAGGATTAAGACTTGTTGTATTTAGAGTTTCAATTTTTCTTCTGATTTGTGTTAAATCGGCATTAAGGTTTTGAAGGATTTCTTTTGCAGAGTTTTCTGTTTTTATAATACCTAAAAGTAGATGTTCTGTATTAAGAAATTCACTTTTCAGCCTTTTAGCTTCATTTTTGCTCTGTTTGAACACTTGGCTCAAACCTTGTGAAAACTTATAATCCATAATATATCTCAATTAGAATAAAGATAGAATTATCTTTTATTCATTATTCTAAATTACAAATATTTTACCAAAAATCAATTAATGACTTTATGGCAGAAAAAAGTTTTATTATCTTATTGAAAATGACTAAGTTTGTTTTCTTTAAATTTTCCTTATGAGTCCCGAAATTGCTACTTATGTTGGATATTCTGCCTCGCTTTTTATAGTGTTGAGTTTTATATTGAAAGATGTAAGAAAAATCAGAATCGTAAATATGGTGGGCTGTATTTGTTTTGTCATTTATGGTATTTTTAGCGGAATGCTTTGGCCGGTCATCATACCAAATGGGTTAATCTGCTTCATACAAATTTATCATTTGATTGCAGGAAAGAAAAATTAATGAAAAAGAAAATAATTACTTCTGCCTTTAGCAACCTGTATACAGATCAACGAATAGAAAAGGTATGCAGGACTTTATATGAAAAGGGATACCAAATCGAGCTGATAGGAAATAACTGGGGTGGAGCCGAGGAAATGAAGCGGCCATACTCTTTTTTCAGAATACCTTTACTGTCAAAAAGTTTAAAAACAGCTTATTTCGAATTCAATTGGAAGTTATATAAGGAATTAAAAAAGAAAGCTGATCAGAATACAATTCTCCACGCTAATGATATAGACGCTTTGCTTCCCAATTATCTTATTGCTAAACGGCTAAATATTCCCTTAGTTTTTGATAGTCATGAAATTTTTTCTGAGATGCCGGCAATTCAAGGCAAAATGTCACAAAAAATGTGGCGTAACCTGGAAAAAAATATAATTCCAAAATTGGAATATATGATTACAGCTAGTGGAAGCTATGCAAAATGGTTTAAAAAAAAATATCTTGTGAATCCTGTGGTTATTCAAAATGCACCCAGAAAAATAGATTTCACTATAGAAATTCCAGAGAATAATCCGAAAATACTGTTATATCAAGGAGCAATAAACCCGTTTAGGGGAATTGAAAAGGCAATTATGGCAATGCATCACCTAGAGAATGTAGTATTTAAAATTGCAGGTGACGGACCAAGAAGAAAAGAATATGAAGATCTGGTCGTTCGTGAGAATCTCCAACAAAAAGTCCGGTTTTTAGGAAAGCTCCTGCCTGAAGATTTGAGAAAAGTTACTCTGACTGCCGATGTCGGGATGAGTATTGAAGAAAATGGAGGGGATAGCTATTTATATTCTTTACCCAATAAAGTATTAGACTGTATTCAGAGCAGGGTTCCATTAATTATGGCTAGTTTTCCTGAGATGCAGAATATTAAAAACCAGTTCGATGTTGGAGAGCTTATTAAAGATCATCAACCTGAAAATATAGCTGCGGCGGTGCAAGCCGTTTTAAATAAAGGAAGAATAGGATATTTGGCAGAATTAGAAAGAGCTTCCAAAGTCCTTTGTTGGGAAAATGAAGAAATAAAGCTGTTGGAAGTTTTTGAAAAAGCATCCAATAAATAATCCTTACAAAATTGGTATCTTTGCATAAAGAATTGTTGAAAAATGACCATTAAAGAAAAACAACAGGAAATAATTGACGAATTTGCATTTCTTGAGGACTGGGAACAGAAGTATGAATACATAATTGACCTGGGTAAAGATTTGAAAGGTCTTTCTGAGGACAAAAAGACAGATGATAATCTTATTAAAGGTTGTCAGAGTAAAGTTTGGATCGATGCAGAATTTAAAGAAGGGAAACTTTTTTTTGATGCAGATTCCGACGGTATTTTGCCAAAGGGGATCGTTTCTTTGTTGGTAAGTATTTATAGTGGTCATTCTACACAGGAAATCTTAGATTCTGATTTTCAGTTTATCTCAGAAATCGGATTGCAGGAGTTTCTTTCTCCTTCCAGAGCTAATGGTCTAATGGCAATGACCAAGCAGATTAAATTTTACGCCGTGGCTTACCAACTGAAGTCGTAGTTGTGACAAGAATTTTAGCATATCGTTTTTCCGCTTTTGGTGATGTTGCGATGACAGTACCTGTCTTTCGTGAGTTTCTTGAACAAAATCCCAATGTAGAAATTATAATAGTTTCCAGAAAAAATTTTGAAAGCTTATTCTCTGATATCCCAAATGTTATATTTAAAGGAATTAACCTCGATGATTATAAAGGTTTTTTTGGATTAAATAGATTGGCAAATGAGCTTATAAAAGAATTTCATCCTGATTATATTGCGAATCTGCATGATGTGATCAGAACAAAAATATTGGATAAGATTTATAGAAGAAAAGGCTATAAAGTATTTAAAATCAACAAAGGAAAGGAGGAAAAGGAAGTACTTACAGATATTTGGAATCTTAATAAAGTGCAATTAAAGCGTACTGTTGAGCGATATGCTGATGTATTTAGAGAAATGGGATTTAAGGTGATATTATCCAATCAGTTGAGGCCAATCGCAAAAAAGAAGTCCGGAATAGGATTTGCCCCATTTGCTCAACATAAAGGGAAGATGCTTCCTTTAGAAAAGTCTTATGAACTGGTGAAGATTTTGTCTCAAAAAGAAAAGGTGTATTTTTTTGGTGGCGGAAAAAATGAAACTGATACTCTTGAGAAGTGGGAAAGTGAAATTCCTAATACCCAGAGTTTATCCGGAAAATTAAATCTTAAAGAAGAACTTAACAAGATTGCAGAATTGGAACTCATGATTTCAATGGATTCAGCCAATATGCATTTGGCAAGTATTGTTGGGACAAGGTGTGTTTCCATATGGGGCTCCACTCATCCTTATGCTGGGTTTCTTGGATTTGGCCAGAGTGAAAATGATGTTGTTCAAATAAAAGATCTCACCTGCAGACCTTGTTCTGTATTTGGAGATAAAGAATGTTTTAGAGGAGATTGGGCTTGCCTGGAAGAGTTGAACATTCAGAAGATCATTGAAAAAATCTGATCTGATGAAAGTTTCTATCTGTATCCCTGTGTATAATTTTGATGTCCGGGAATTGGTCTCAAACCTGATAAAAGAAATTAATGCACAAGATTATGATGCAGAAATCATTTTAATAGATGATGAATCTGAAATAAAATTCAAAGATATAAATAAAGACCTTCACAATCAGGTCGACCAATTGATCTATCTTGATAAAAACATAGGAAGATCACAAATTCGTAATTTATTTCTTACTTATTCTAAAGGAGATTATTTACTTTTCCTCGATTGTGACGGAAGAATAATTGAGGAAAATTTTTTAACAGACTATATTCAATTCATACAGGAAAACCCATCTACAAAGGTTATTTACGGGGGTAGAAGTGTATCGGCAGAACTTCCTGATCAGAAACATTTTCTACGATGGAAATTTGCAACAGAACGTGAAAATCTACCTGTAGAACTTCGGATTGAAAAACCATATCTGAGCTTTCAGACCAATAATTTTATTATAAAAAAAGAAGTGCTTGAAAAAGTTCGATTCAATCCTGAATTTCAAAAATACGGATATGAAGACCTGCTCTTTGCAATGGATTTAAAATCAGAAGGAATCGTAGTTGATCATATTAAAAATCCCATTTTTAATAATGATTTAGAAGATAATAGAGTCTATCTGGAAAAAGTAAAAGAGTCTGTGGAAAGTTTATCTCAAATGCTTAAAGACCACCAGTTAAGCTTAAAACTGTCTGAGATTAAGCTTGTAAAAGCCCATAATGTAATGAATAAAATAGGGTTAAAAAGCCTCTTCAAGTTTTTTTTCAGGATGAATAAACGAAGGATAGAGCAGAGCCTTTTGAAGGGAAACGTAAGCCTTAGATATCTCGACCTTTACAAACTTGGATTACTTTTAGATAATCCGGATTCTTAAAAACAATTTAATTTTATTTGATTGATTCTAAAAATGTAATTAAAAAAAAGCATTGTCGGAGTTAAATAACAATGCTTTTTCTATTGATGGATAGGTTTATCTTACAACTTCTAGTGGAGATCCCTTTTTAGGACGGTGAAGTACCAATTCATAAATCTCCGTACTATGATCTTTAAGCCTTGCCTGTAAAGCAGATTCATCTTTACTTTTTTCATCAGTTCTTATTAAAGAAACCATTCTGCCATTTCCATAAAAAACCATTTTATAATTGTCTACGGGTAAAACTTCAACAATGTTTTGGATGGTTGCTGAGGTTTCTGACTGATCCTTTTTACTATCAGAGGAAGAGAGATACAATGCTTTATCAATTTCAGCATCTCTTATTTTGGTTTTTGTAAAGAAACTGCCAGTATCTTTTTTCTGAAGAATATCCCTGAAGTTATTATATGTATCTAAAACTTCTTTAAGTAATGCGTCTTTATCTTCGTTCAACAAAACCGTTGATTGAGACCATCCAGTTACCTGGTAAGGAACATCAGAGTTAAAATCCCAGGTTTGAGTAATCTCCTTTGCGGGTTTGTTTTCATCTGTATTAAATTTACAGTCTACAACCACATCATAATCTGGCGAATCGAAAGAAGCATATTTTAAAATCCTGAATTTATAATATTTAAGTTCATTTTCATCCAATTCTTTATCAGACTTAAGAACGATCTTAACGGTCTGTTTACCTGACCCTAAAATCTCACGATTAATAGGTAAGGTAAGAGATGTACCACCGTTTTTATAATAATAAGCAACCAGGATATCATTGATATAAACCTGAAAATCGCCTGCTGCATCAAGGCTTAAAGCATATAAAGGATGAGAAGCCATAGTCTTTGTCATTTTTTTTTCGTTATTATTCGTATTGAGATTTGATGTGTGGGTTATTGTATCTTTTTTTTGGCAGCTTATGATGTTAAATAACAATAGACCAAATAATATCTTCCTGTTCATTTTATTAAAATTTATTTTCTTCGCCTTCTCCAAAAGTCATACTTACCGGGTTTCCTGAATAGCTTGGTATCAATTTAAAAGGATCCAGAGTTTCGGGGCCTTTGTTTTTGGAATTTCTTTTCATGGAAAACTTATAATAAACGGTAACCATAAGCCCCGAGAACTTGGTTGTAAAATCAAGCTTATTTCCCCAGTCAAAATTTGGACTTGCCGTTATTTTAAAAGAACAATCTGCTCTTACACCAGCCTGAAGTTCTATTTCCGGGAATTTTTCGATCTGCTTAGCACTCATAGTAAGGCCCAATTCAAGTTCAAGCTTACCTCCAAGAGTTCCCGAAAGAGTTAGATCTGTATCAAACTTATTTCCTTCTTTTGCGTCATTCCATTTTACGTATGCTTCTTCTATTGCTAAATTAGCATAAAATATCAAATCTATACGGTAGGTGATGCTTAATGCATCCATCGAAATCTTTTCAATCAACCAAGTCGTGAGGTCTAGAAAAGTAATAAACTTTCCATAAACCGGGATCTTATCCGCTAAAGCCAATAAATCAATTTTAAGTTCACCACCGATAAGGGGAGAACACTTTGCCTTACCAGCAAGTTCCAGGCCTACAGAGTCTCCTGTTTTAGCGAATTTCCAGCTGATCCCAACAGATGGGGCAGGAGCCAGGAGTGAAAGGCTCATCATGCTTCTTCTTCCAGCCAAAGATGGAGGTAGAGATTCTGCACCTTTTCTAGCATCTTTTGCTCCGGCAATATCATCAACAGTATCATAGATAGATTTTAGAATGCCAAGCATCTTACGATACTTCTCAGCAAATTTCCAGCTTAATTCGTGAGAAACCCCGCTATTATATGAAACCTTGGCTGATAACCCGTAGCTGCCTTTCATATCGCCCATAAAGCGGTTAGCTGCTGTGCCTATCTTTTTTTGCCCGTCTTTTTTATTTTTATTTTCATTTCTTTCTTCTCTTCTTAATTCTGCTAGTGAGATTACATCTCCTTTAGTTTTAAGATCTTTTACAGATATTGTATCCCTGGTCGCTTTACTCTCAGTCCCATAGATATTGTATGTAGGTTCAGAGTTCCCATACCATACCGGATCTGAAGTGTTATAAAAAAAGTTTAATGACCATTCAACATCTGGAAATAGCCTTAATTTGACTAATTGATTGGGATAACGACAGGTAGAAATAGGGACAAAATAAGTCTGTATTTTGTCCTTCGACAGCCAGAAATAATTGGCAAGCCATACTTCTGTTGCTGGCACATCGCTAAATTCTTTACTTCCAATAGCGATGGTTTTATTATAAATATAATCAAGGTTTAACTGGAGTTTATTTTCTCCTATGTAATTGTAATCAGTATTTTCTGTCCATCCTTGTACATCAGCAACATTTTGAGAAGGAGCTTTAGTTTCGTCCGCATAAACATCAGTATCATTTGCCTGTGTAGAGTCATTTTTAACGGAAGGTATTTTACCTGTATAATGTGGTATCAATACCTTATCTAATAAAAAGACATGCTTTGGAATATTGTGTTTTTCATCTTTAGGAAGTAAAACACCTGTGCATAAAACGTTTTTATTCTGAAGGTTATCCAATGTAATGGTTACCTTTTTCTTTTCCTTATCACCAGTGATAATATCAAAAGTATTTTTGGTGTTATCTATTTTGTCTTTTGCATCTTCATCAAAGATAACATACGGACTACGCTTTTTATCAGATTCATCGGCTACGGTTATTTTACTGTATCCACAGGGATCATATTCTTTTTTAAGATATTCAATATCTCCAATGTACTGAATCTGATTATTTTTTTGTTTTTCAAATTCACCAAATAGAGCACTCATGTCATTGTAAGGAACCAATAGATCAGGGGAGGTATTAAAGATCCATTTTCCTTTTTCCATTCTGCCCCAGTTTGACGTGTCCTTTTGAGAGTCGTATGCTCCTTCCTGAGACAAAAAACCTTTTGGAAGTAAAACGGGTCCTGTAAATCCGACATAGCCTTTTAATCTAAGAAAGAACTGTTCATCCTTCTTTTCTTTGTTGTGGTTTTTTTGCCAGTCAGGATTTAGTTGAAATTTTAGAGCTTTTACTGAATTGTAAACAAATGGCCCAGGACTGGTGATTTCTACTCTTTCCTGTTTAGAAACAACTTTACCCTTGTTAATAAGTTCGACATCAAATATGAATTTTGAAAGATTATTATTCCAATCAGGAAGTAAATGAGTATATACTTCTACATCTACTGTTTGCCCATACAGAGCTTTTTTCTCATTATTTGTTAAAGGGATATATCCGGTTTTTGGAAATTTAAAATGACAATATAGAACCTGTGGTTTATCTACAACCACGACTCTTAAAACCTCATTCCCATCTGCCTCCGGAAAAGTGCTGTAGGGAATTAAAAGATGGATAACACCTATGCTTTTGGAATTTGTTTGAATATCTCCAGTGCTGAATACCTTATTATTTCCCTCAAACAGTTTATAATCTTTATTTTCTTCATTTTGAGTTTTTATGGTGTTAAAAAACTCATTAGGACCAAGGGTTGGATAAAGCTGTTTATAGGCTGTCCATATATGTTCTCTTATAAGAAACCATTTGACCTCTTTCATGGTAGATTCCGGATTACGCGTGCCTTTTCCAAGGCAGGTTTTATCCAGATAGGCTGTGAAAGAATTCTGCGAGTGACCTAGTTCCACAATGAACCCGGTACCATATTTTTTAACGTTTTCTTTCGGCTCTTTGATCAGTGCCTTTTTAATTCCTGCTGTACCCATACCTAAAATCCAAATTTATACATGTCCTTCGCATTATATTGTGACATATCAATGATAGGATTTACATGAGGCTGAAGTTCTTCGTCAGCGTTTTTAATGTTGCTTTGGGATGGTTCTCCGATCTGTCCTGTTTTAATAATACTTATGCAGTCTTTGCCTCCAACAGGGCAGGTGGCCTTGCTGTCTTCCAATAAAATATAACCGTCTGGTGGAGAATATTTTTCCTTTTCATAGTAACCACTCCATTCTGTAACGATGGCAACGCAAGGAGTATTAAGCTTCTTTTTACACGAACCAAAGCAGTTTTTTTCAAAAGTGGGTCCTATATCTTTATGAGTGGCAGCAAGTTTAGAACTTCCATTAAGATCATTAATGAAATATTTCTGTTGCGTGAGTACCATTAATTTATCTGGAGTAGTACCAAACTGGCATTGGCACAAGGCTCCCTGTACTACTTTTTCTTTTAAAGGCATATTAATATAATTTGTGTGGTCTGTAAAATTAATGTTTTTTATACAAATGGATTTTTACCAGTCATTCTCATATATGTTTTTATAGAATCCCCATTTATTAGGCTCTGATATAACTAAACCTCCCGTAATAAAAGGACTCTCTTTGCTTAATTCCTTATGTTTATAATCTTCATTATTGAGTTGAAATTGAGTGTAATTTATTTTTTTCACTAAAGTTTTATTTCCTAAGGAATCATTGGTGAAAACTTCAAAATAAGCTCTCGTATGCATAGGAAAATGATGATATAAGTCCAAATCAAAAATAACATGTAAAGACATAAAGTAAGATGACGGGTCTGGATGATTTTTAGGAATAAAGTAAGGGTCTGCAGGCATTTCCTCACTCTTGAACTCTATCACAAAAGAATGGTAGCCGGTTGGGATCTTATTGATTGTTTGAAGTCCGGAAAATCTAATTGGAAATTGATAAGGAATTACCGAGAGAAATAAAGCTGTTTTTGCTTTTCTGGTTTCTCCGTAATCAATGAATTTAGAATGGAAAAAAAGGTTCCAAAACCAATCATATTGAAGACTTTTTTCCAGGTCCGTTTTATTATCTATTTTATGATCAACTGATGTGAAAAGATCAGTAAGAGGTTTGCTCGAGTATTTTTGTGATAGTTTAGATTTTTCATCTTTCCATCGTTCTTTAATCTCTTCCAAATTAGTGATTTCATTGGTGCCGATACCTTTTTCATTCAGGTGAGTTTGAATAGGGTA
This sequence comes from Chryseobacterium sp. ISL-6, assembly GCF_018613715.1. Lineage (GTDB taxonomy): Bacteria > Bacteroidota > Bacteroidia > Flavobacteriales > Weeksellaceae > Chryseobacterium > Chryseobacterium paludis. The sequence goes on from NZ_JAGGPT010000006.1 coordinate 323,204, forward strand.
TAAGGCTTTTGATATTGAGTCTGCTAAAATTTCACTGATATTGTCGGGCTGATGCTGATTATAGAAAATATTTTTTTTGTTAATCGTTAAAACACCCTTATTATATTCAAGATTTAGATCTGCGGTTGCCTCGTAATCAATTCTTTTTGATGGGACTTTCTCATCATAGGAATAGTATTTAATTGAGATGCCATAGTTTCTGGGTTTCAGTCCCAAAGGATTGATTCTAAGTGTATTTAGTCTCCTTAATATTTCTTTTTTTGACATTACGATGCCCATAACCATATCATTTTAACCTGTCAAACATTAGTTGTAATAATCAAATTTAATGAATTGTTTGTAAAATCTTTAAATTTTTAAAAGGAGAGTTAAATATAGTGTAGATGTGCTATTTTTGTGACTTAACCGAAGCTAATAAACCAATTAAAATATGAGAATAAAATCTACATTAATCTTCCTGGGGATAACTTCTTCTTGTAACGCTCAGATACTTAGTATTCCTGATTCGCAATTCAAAGCTAAATTATTACAGGCGGATATCACCAATGATATTGCGAAAAATATAAATGGCAGCTCTATTAAAATAGATGCCAACAACAATAATGAAATAGAGCAAAATGAAGTTTTGGCTGTTTATCAATTGCAAATTCAAAATATTTCTGCAACTTCACCAACTAAGATATCAGATCTAACAGGTTTGAATGCATTTTCAAATTTAAAAGTGTTAGTCGCTTTTAATAATGCGGTTACTAATGCTGATGTTTCTCCTCTTGTGAACCTGGAGCACATTGATTTTACAAATAATTTACTTAATTCAATTAATCTCAATGGTTTGCTTAATCTAAAAAGGCTTAATTGTTCTTATAACAACCTCGTAACGTTAAATATTACAGGGTTATCTAATCTGCAGATCCTCGATTGTGGACACAATCAAATTGCCAATTTAGATTTAAGTAATAAGCCGGAGTTAATACAACTGGAAGCTCGAAATAATAATATTTCGACTTTGGATGTAAGTAGCCTAATTAAAGTTAACGATTTTGTTGTTAATGACAATCCTATTTCGGTACTGGACTTGTCAATGATTAATAAAATAGGAACTCTTCAATGTATGCATACCAATGTGAGTGTAGTCGATGTATCCAATCAGACAGGTTTAACTACTTTATTGTGTGGTAATAATCCAAATTTGGAGAGGATTTTCATGAAAAACGGAAGTGTAGAATCTGGACTGAATCTTGAAAATCTCCCTAATTTAAAATATGTATGTGTTGACGAGTGGGAGATGTACACGATTCAACAGCATGTAAATATTAATGGCAGTACAAATTGTTCCGTTAATACCTATTGTTCATTTAATCCGGGTGGGACTTATTTTGTAGCTCAAGGAAGCACGAAATATGATTTTAATAATGATGGCTGTGGTATTACAGACCCTATATATCCAAATATGAAGTTCAATGTGACCAATCAAGGAGGGTATTTGACAGGAGTATTGATAGGTAATTCATCTGGAAACTATGGTTTACCGGTATTAGCAGGAACACATACGCTTACTCCTATTCTGGAAAACCCGGCTTATTTTACGGTTAATCCATCAAGTGCTACTTTCTCTTTTCCCTCTATGGTAAGTCCACAAACTCAAAACTTTTGTGTTATCCCGAATGGAGTTCATAATGACCTTGAAATCAACGTTATTCCTTTAGATGGTGCAAGACCGGGATTTGATGCGCATTATAAAATAATTTATAAGAATAAAGGAAATCAGACTCAATCGGGTTTAATTACTCTGCAATTTAATGACGCCGTTTTGGACTTTATGTCTTCTGTTCCGGGTATTTCAAATCAGGTGCCCAATATTTTATCATGGAATTTTTCAAACATCCAGCCTTTTGAAACAAGAGTAATCAATTTTGTGCTGAATTTAAATGCGTCTACAGAAGTACCTCCTTTAAATTTAGGTGATATTTTGAATTTTAACGCACATATTTCAGACAATAGTGATGAGACTCCCCAAGATAATACTTCCGTATTGAACCAAAATGTTGTCAATGCTTTTGATCCGAATGATAAAACCTGTTTAGAAGGGAATATAATTTCACAGAGTTCTGTAGGTGGTTATGTGCATTATTTAATCCGTTTTGAAAACAATGGTACTGCAAATGCTCAGAACATTTTAGTGAAAGATATCATAGATGGGAACAAGTTTGATATAAACAGTTTAATACCTATTGGAGGAAGTCATGATTATGAAACCAAAATTACAGGGACAAAAGTAGAATTTATCTTTCAGGGTATTAATCTTCCTTTTGATGATGCTAATAATGACGGTTATGTGATATTTAAAATTAAGGTAAAACCGACATTGCTTGCTGGAGAGTCGTTTGCAAATATGGCAAATATTTATTTTGATTATAATTTCCCAATAGAAACAAATAACTATGTTACAACTGTTCAAAACTCATTAGGAATAAAAGACACGGAGTTTAAAACTGATATTGCAATTTATCCAAATCCTGTAAAGGATGTTTTAATATTTAAAACAAGTGAAAAATTGATAAAAATTGAAATATATGACCTGGCAGGAAGAATTGTTAGAAAAGCTTTTCTAAGTGAAAACAAAATAGATATAAATGATTTGAAATCTGGAAATTATATTATAAAAGTCTATACAAAAGAAGCTTCAAATACCTTAAAATTAATTAAGAAGTAAAATTGTTGAAATATTAATATACGTGAGGTTGATCAATGGATCAACCTTTTTTGTTATAAGCGATTGATATAAAAAAGAAAAATCTCCCAGTTTCCTGAGAGATTTTCTGTGGGCCCTGAGGGATTCGAACCCCCGACCCTCTGGGTGTAAACCAGATGCTCTGAACCAACTGAGCTAAGAGCCCTGAATTTTTTTTTAAAAGGCTTCAGTTACCTTTCTCTGTGGGCCCTGAGGGATTCGAACCCCCGACCCTCTGGGTGTAAACCAGATGCTCTGAACCAACTGAGCTAAGAGCCCCACTTACGATTTCTCGTTTTGAGTGGTGCAAATATACGACTTATTCTTTTACAGACAAATTTTTTTCTAAAAATTCTCCGACTACAAAGTTGCTTCCGCCAATAAAAATCATTTCATCATTTGTACATTCTTGTTTTGCAGATAAATACGCTTCCTGTACAGAATCAAAAATTTTGTAAATTATTTTTGCATTAATGAGCAAATCTTCATAATCTTTTGGATGGCGTCCCCTGTGGATAGCTGGTTTTGCAAAATAAAACTTAGAATTTTCAGGCAGCAAATTCATCACTTCATCTATTTTTTTATCATTTACAAAACCTAAAATAACATGTTTGTGGCGATCAATTGAATTGAGCTGGGAAAAAACCTGTTCTAATCCTGCTTGATTGTGAGCGGTATCACAAATCGTTAATGGAGTTTTGGAAAACTCAAACCAACGACCAATAAATCCGGTGTTCTGATTAACATTTAGTAATCCACTTTCAATATCCTGGTGTGAAATTTCAACATTTAACCTTGTTAATTCATCTGTTAAAGCTAAAACAACCCGGATATTCTTTTGTTGATAGTTTCCTTTTAAATCTGATTTTAAATCTGATTTTATGGAAGTAGCGTCAATAAAATTGGCATTTTCTTTTTTGGCTTTATCCCTAATAATATTTTTTACAGTCTCATTTTCATCTCCCGAAATGATTGTAATATTATTTTTAATAATGCCTGCTTTCTCATAGGCAATTTCCTCGATGGTATTACCTAATATGTTCTGATGGTCTAATTGTACATTCGTAATGGCAGAAACCATAGGTTTTATTATGTTTGTAGAGTCTAGTCTGCCTCCCAATCCTACTTCTATAATAGCAAAATCGACTTGCTGCTGATAAAAATACTCAAAAGCCATTATGGTTGTGAACTCAAAAAAAGAGGGTAGAATGTCCTCTGGAAGAGTTTTTAGTTTCTGAATGAAATTAAAAACAAATTCTTTATCACAATTTTCACCGTTCACTTTTATACGTTCTGTAAAATCAATAAGATGAGGTGAATTATATATTCCGACTTTGTATCCTGCTTCCTGGAGTATAGAGGCCAACATATTACTTGTTGAACCCTTTCCATTCGTTCCTCCAATATGAATACATTTTATTTTTTCCTGTGGGTTGTCAAAAAAAGCACAAAGCTTGGTTATATTATCCAATCCCGGCTTGTAAGCCTTCTCACCATCGATCTGATAGTTGGGTGCTTGCACGAAAAGCCAGTCTACGGCTTCTTGATATTCTTTGGTTGTCATGATGCAAAATTCTCAAAAGTTTTATTAAAATGAAACATTAATTTTTAAATGTGTAACTTTTTTATATTTACTACGTCTAATATGGTAAAATCTCTATATGAAAAAAGTTTGGATTATCGTTTTCGGATTAACTTGTCTGGGTATGAATGCTCAGAAGAAATGGTCCTTAAGAGAATGTGTGGATTATGCGGTAAAACATAATCTTCAGGTTATCCAAAATGAATATTCGAAACAAGTTCAGGATTCTAATCTTAAAATTGCTAAAAAAGGATATTTACCCTCTGTATCAGCGAGTGTGGGGAACACAGTAAGTTTTGGACAGGCCTCATTAGGAACAGGAAGTATCAGGAATGATAGATTCAGTAATAATGCTAATCTCTCAGCAGATGTTTTAGTTTATAATAATGGACGACTAGAGAAAACAATTAGAAAATCACAATTTGATGTTGAGGCAAGTCAGTATGATATAGAAACAATAAAGAATGATATTTCTTTACAGATTGCACAACAGTATTTAACAACTTTACTGAACAAAGAAATTGTGAAAATTTCTCAAAGTGCTGTTGAGAATGCTCAAAAACAATATGAAAGAGCAAAAATAACTACCCTGGTAGGAACAACTGCTGAAACCGTTCTTGCTGAAGCACAATCAGCCGTAGCTAGAGAAAAGCAGAACCTTAAAACCGCAGAAATCAATACCGGAAGAAGTTTATTTGCCTTAGCTCAACTATTGCAGCTGCAGGAATACAAAGATTTTGATGTTGAAGATGTAGACGTTCCGGACGAGCTTACTCCACAATTGAAATCTGTAGATGAGGTTTTAACGACTGCTTATGACAATCAGCCGCAGATAAAAGCAGCGGAAAGTAGAATTAGATCTGCTGAAGCGCAAACAGAAGTGTCTAAAACAGCATTTTGGCCAACGGTAACAGCAAGTGCAGGAATCGGAAGTTTTTATAATAACTTACTTAATACAAATAATGTGGGTAATGCACTGGTTTACATTGAAGAGCCCAATTTTTTCCAACAATATAAAGACAACTTCGGGCAGCAGGCCGGATTGTCAGTGAGTATTCCAGTTTTTAATAAAGGAATAACAAAGTTACAAGTCGAGCAATCCAGGATCAATGAAAGTGTTGCCAAAAATACATTGGAACAACAGAAGCAAACGGTAAGACAAAATGTTCAGAAAGCACAATTTGACGTAGATGCTAATTATGAAGCATATATTGCTGCAGTTGAAGCAGCAAAAAGCACAAAGCTTTCAATGGATTTTGCAGATAAGAGTTATGCAGCAGGAAGAACCACTATCTTTGATTTAAATGTAGCCAGAAATAATTATGCGAATGCACAGGGTTCTGTGGCTCAAGCTAAATTTAATTATCTTTTCAGTCTTAAATTGTTGAATTTCTATGCAGGAATTCCACTAAGTTTGTAAAATGTCTATCCAATCATTAGAAAAATATTTACCACCGAATACACTTCAGTACTTGAAAATCTGGTTTTCAGATTATTATATTCATATAAAAATTACTCGAAATAGGAATTCTAAGCTGGGAGACTATAGAAAGCTCCCAGATCATTCCCATGAAATAACAATCAATTCTACATTGGTTCCCCAACTCTTTTTCTTCGTGCTTACTCATGAGTTAGCTCATCTTATTGCCTTTGAAAAATATGGAAGAAGAATTTCTCCTCATGGTAACGAATGGAAAGAGACTTTCAGACGGATGCTTCTGGAAAGTACCGAGGTATATGATGAAGCTTTGAGGCCAATTATTATGAAATTTTCAAAGTCTCCAAAGGCCAATTTTATGGCAAGCCCTGATTTGGTTAAATATTTCCATATTGAGAAACAAGATGATAAACTTCAATTTATTGAAGAATTAAAAGAAGGAGACTACTTTATGTACCGAAACGAGAAGTATTTTCTAGAAGGTCTGATTAAAAAAAACTATCTTTGTAAGAACCTGGCTACTGGAAGGAAGTATTCTTTCAAACCTTTGGCAAGGGTAGAAAAATGCAGTTAAACATGTCAAAATCAGATAAATACTGTGTAATTATGGCAGGTGGGATTGGTAGCAGATTCTGGCCTATGAGTACGCAGAAGTTTCCAAAACAATTTCAGGATATTTTAGGAGTAGGACGTACAATGATCCAACAGACTTACGACAGGATTAGTAAGATCATTCCTAATGAAAATATTTTTGTTATTACAAATAAGGAGTATATGAGTCTTTCTCATCAACAATTGCCTGAAATTCCTGAAATTAATATCGTTGGAGAGCCCTTGATGAAAAACACGGCAGCATGTAATCTTTATATGGCAAATAAAATTGCTGAGATTGATCCTGATGCTACAATAGTTGTTTTGCCTGCAGATCATTTAATATTAAAAGAAAATGTTTTCCTTGAAAAAGTAGAACTTGCCTTTGACCTAGCTTCAAAAAATGATTATCTGGTTACGTTAGGAATCACGCCAACAAGGCCGGATACCGGTTATGGATATATTCAATTTGTTGATAAAAAAGAAGCTGAATGTTTTAAAGTTAAAACATTCACAGAAAAACCAATTTTAGAAATCGCTCAAAGTTTCTTAGAAAGTGGAGACTTTCTTTGGAATGCAGGAATCTTTATCTGGAATGTGAAAAGTATTCATAAGGCGTTCGAAACCTACCTTCCTGAAATGACTCAACATTTTATGGCTTGTGAATATAATGCTGAGAGTGAGGATAATTGTATTGAGCTTATTTATCCAAAAGTTCAAAAGATCTCTATAGATAATGGAATTTTGGAAAAAGCTAAAAATGTATATGTTATACCTTCAGATCTTGGATGGAGCGATTTAGGGACATGGACTTCTGTTTATGAAAATGCGGAAAAAGATGCTAATGAAAATACGGTAAAGCTTAAATATCTCCTTGCATATAACTCGAAAGGGAATATTGTTCGGATGAAGAGCAACAACAAGGCTGTCATTATAGATGGACTGGAAAACTACATTATCGTAGATACGGATAAAGCACTGCTTATTTGTCCGCGAGACAATGATCAGCTTATAAAAGATTATGTTCTTGACCTGAAGAACTTCAAAAAAGGAGAGAAGTTTATGTAGTAGTGCTTTACTTTTTATAACTTTCAAATTATGATAAAATTGGCATCTAAACTTGTTACATTCACTTTTATTCTTTTAGGAATTTTGACATATTCTCAGGAAAAAAAGAAATTTTCAAGTATCCCAAATGTTCTAAAAGAAATTGAACCCAATGGGAAAATTGATTTTTGGGTGTTAGTTTATAATACCTATGCAAAAGATCAGGAGATAAAAATCTCAGGGGCAAAAAAAGATTATACACCACAATTCTCGGGCTTTGATCTGTTTCCGGACGAAGATAGTTTTTATTATATAGCTTATTCTTCAGGAGGTAAAATAAGTTATATCACTGATCTTGAAAGCCTGAAAGGGTTTATTGGAAAAGTAGATAATGTTGAAGAAGCGGCGATTGCTGCGACTATAGATGGATACATGATAGATGAGGAATTTACGGATGTGGCAGGAAATTATTACGAAGACCGGAATAATTATTATTTAGATCTAGGAAAATTAACATCAAAGGAATGTCCATATCAAAAAACACATTATACATTAACGGTAAACAAAACTACCGGAGCCATAACTAATGTAAAGGATAATGGAACTTATATTGAACTTTATAATAAGAAGTGTGCCAACAACCCAAGGCTTTTAAAAATTGAAAAAAAGGAAGAACCAAAAAAAGATGAGCCTAAGAAATCAACCAAAAGAAAATAATTTCTACGAAACTGAAAGATTGATCATTCGTCCAATATCTTTGGATGATAGTGCTTTTATATTTGATCTTTATAACAGGCCAAAATTTATTAAATTTATTGGAGATCGCCAGCTAAAAACGATTTCTGATGCAGAAGACTATATTAAAAACAGATTTCTTCCTCAGCTTGAAAAGTTAGGATTTGGAAATTATTTGGTTGTAACGAAAGATGAGAATAAAAAAGTCGGTGCTGTAGGTATTTTTGAACGTGATGGGCTTGATATTCTGGATATTGGCTTCTCTCTGTTGGATGAATTTGAAGGAAAAGGTTATGCCTATGAAGCAGCAATGATGGTTAAATCAATTGGAATGGATGAATTCGGATTGAAGAAGATATCTGCTATTACTTCCAAAGATAATTTTTCTTCACAAAAGCTAATCGAGAAACTTGGATTGAAATTCCAAAAATATGTAACTCTTCCCAATGATGAGGAGGAATTAAGATATTACGAAACTGAGTAAACGAATAATAAATAACACGAATTCTTAAATTGAAAAAATTCGTGTTATTTACCTTTAATCTTATTTTTCTAAGATCTGTTCTGCAGCTGTTTTTGAAGTTACTTTTTCAATAACTCTTGTGCAAATTCCCTTTTCGTTAAAGATAAAAGTAGTTCTTACAATTCCCATATAAGTTTTGCCAAATGTCTTTTTCTCCTGCCAAACACCAAATTTCTCGATAATATCACGGTTTTCATCAGCAACCAAATCATATGGAAAAGCAAATTTGCTATGAAAGTTTTTTTGTTTTTTTACAGAGTCTCCACTTATCCCTAAAAGCTGAAACCCGGCTTTCTTTAGTTGAGAATAATTATCACTTAAATTACATGCTTCCACAGTACACGTTGGTGTATTGGCCTGCGGATAAAAGAATATAACTAATTTTTTTCCAATCAATTCCGATGAGATTATTTTTCCTCCGTCCTGATTGATTCCTTCAAAATCGGGTAATTTGTCTCCTACTTTCAACATAATGTTTATTTTTGTTCAAATTTAGTGGTTAAATGACAAAAAAACAAAGGGCAGAACTTGTTCAGTTTGAATTAGAAAAACTATATCCCGAAGTTCCCATTCCGTTAGCTCATACTGATGCTTACACATTGACGGTCGCTGTGGCGCTTTCTGCGCAGACAACAGATAAAAAGGTGAACGAGGTAACCCCGCTGCTTTTTAAAGTGGCAGGAACGCCAGAAAAGATGGCTAAACTGGAAGTTTCAGAGATTAAAGAACTCATCAAAGAAATAGGACTTTCAAATACAAAAGCTAAAAATCTAAAAAGAATGGCTGAACTTTTATTGGAAAGACATCATGGGGTAGTGCCCCAGACATATGAAGAACTTGAAGCTCTACCGGGAGTTGGTCATAAAACAGCCTCCGTAGTAATGAGTCAGGGGTTTGGATTTCCCGCGTTTCCTGTTGATACGCATATTCATAGATTAATGACCCAATGGAAACTCACCTCAGGAAAAAATGTAGTAGAAACGGAAAAAGACGCAAAAAACATATGGAAGGAAAGTGTTTGGAATAAGCTTCATCTCCAGATCATTTTCTATGGCAGAGAATATTCTCCTGCAAGAGGAAAAGGAGACAAAGATTTTATTACAAAGATGATGTTTGAGAAATAATTAGTGATCCAGCAACCTTCTGTGGTAATTAATTTGCCCCAGGTGATAGCTCAAATGCCCGATCAAATGAAACAGGAAATATTCAGTTGTCATTTTATATCCCAAAGCTTCAAGAGGATATTCGTTCTTTAGGTCAGAATCAGTTAATTTGTCAAGGGAAGAATTTACAACTTCAATTGTACTTTCTATTTGCTGAATTAATTCAGTTCGTGGAATATTTTTTAATGAAAATTCAAGTTCTCTGTTTCTTATATATCCGGAATGTCCAAGTATTGCACCCACAAAATGGCTAAGATTTCCAACCAAATGAAGACAGAGGTTTCCTGCAGAATTTGAAATATGCTTGTCTATTAACCAGATTGACTCTTCATTTTGGTACGCTTCAATTTCTGATTTTAATTTATTTAAATCTCTGGTATAAAGAGATTTTAGCGAATCTGTTATCATTTTATTATATTTAAGTAAATGTAAAAAAAGCCGCAAATATTAATTCGTGGCTTTTTTATTTTGTTGAAAATTACTTCTGCTTCTTTGCCCAAAGTTCCATTTTTCTATTCAGGACATCCAAAGGAAGACATCCCTGACTCAAAACTTCGTCATGGAAACTTGCCAGACTAAATTTACTGCCTAGTTGTTTCTGGTATTTATCACGAAGTTCACGAATTCTTAAAGAACCTATTTTATATCCTAAAGCCTGTCCCGGCATTGCCATGTATCTTTCCACTTCTGCAGTAGCTCCTGCTCCATCATAGGAAATATTGCTTAAGAAATATTTTATAGCTTCTTCTCTTGTCATTCTTCCTGTATGTAATCCAGTGTCCACGACCAATCGTACCGCTCTCAGCATTTGATCACTTAAGTAGCCCATTTTTTGATAAGGATCGGTGTATAATCCAAACTCAGGACCTAAAGTTTCACAGTAATGTGCCCAACCTTCTCCATAGGCTCCAAACCAACCAAATCTCATAAACTTTGGTAACTTCGTGTTTTCCTGCTGAAGAGAAACCTGATAATGGTGTCCCGGAATAGCTTCATGTAAGAATAGGGATTCCATTCCTGAAGTCACATTAAATTTTGAAGGATCGGGAAGAGGAACATAGAAAATGCCGGCTCTTTTTCCATCTGGAGTTCCCTGGATGTATTCTGCACTCGCACTTGCTTCCCTGAATTTCTCGGTTTGTCTGATTTCAAATTTTGTTTTTGGAGTTACACTAAACATGGTCTTTAGTTTCGGGGTAATTTTAGACAAAATCCCGTTAAAACCATCCAGAACTTCTTTTGAAGTTTTATAAGGCATTGCTTTAGGATCAGTTTTCACAAAATTGATAAATTCTTCCAGGCTTCCGGTAAATCCAACCTGTTGCTTCACTTTTTCCATTTCTGCACGAAGCATGGCTACCTGCTGAAGTCCAATTTTATTAATTTCTTCAGGCGATTTATTAGTTGTGGTCCAACTTTTTACATAATATTGGTAGATTTCATTTCCTCTTGGAAGACTGTTGTATCCATCAGTATCTCTTCCTTTAGGAAGGTATTCCGTTTCTAAAAACACGCCCATTTTGGTATAAGCAGGAATGATTTTTTTCAAAATAGCGTCTTTATAAAGAGCTGTAAATTTATCTTTTTGAGCTTTCGAAAAATCTTTTGGGAAATTTTTGATGGGTCCGTAGAAAATATTTTTGTCAAAATCAGGGGTAATAATTTCCTCCGCTTTCATCTGAGGAATCATTTTTACAATCAGTTTTTTAGGTAAAACGACTTTATTATTGATTCCTTCTTTAAAATTTTCTATTGCACTATCCATCCATAAGGGAAATTTATTCATCCTTTGTAGCCAATCTGCGTAATCTTTTTCTGTTTTAAATGGCTGGCTCCCTTCACCACTTCCGAATAAAGGGAAATTTAAAGGCAGGCCCGTAAACTGACTAAATGGAATGTATTCCGGATGGTAAGCATAAGCTTCAATTTTATCTTTCAATGTATAATCCAGAACATCGTAAACTACCTTGTCATCGTCTGAAAGACCATTGTAATCTACCTTGTCTAATTGATTTTGAATTGAATTGTAAAAAGCGATCTCTCCTGTGATAAAATCTTTATCGATATTAATCGGCAGTTGATCGTTATATCTCGGATCACCTTGTGAGGTAGCATCCAATGGATATAATTTTAGGTATTGTTCATAATAGTTTGAAGCAATAGAATCCAGGTTGGTGGGAGTCACTTTTGTTAAGGGTGAATCAGATTTTTTACAAGCTGTAAGGCTTACTACTAATCCTAAGCACAAAATACCTTTACATAAAACATTTTTCATTTCAGAATCTTTATAACAACAAAAGTAAGTAATATTAGGAGATCAAAAACGTCCTGATTGTCGATTTTAGAAAAATAATTTTGAAAATATTTTTCAAATTCAATCTATTTTTTATCTTTGCTTAAAACATTTAACAATCATATTATTACAGCTCTTTTTTAAGAAATAATGAAAGGGATTTTAAAAATTTACCATCCGGACGAGACATTAAAATACAATATAAGAAGCACTTATTGCAAGGCTATTTATAGTAACCAACAACACTTTCTTGAAGTTGAAGTCATAACGGATGATGGCTTGGATCACGTAGACGATGATTCTTTACAGTATAACTTTCCTCAACTTTCACTTGAAGTTTTCGATTTTCCGATTGAATCTGCGGAGATTGAAGGAAAAACGATTAACATCAATGATTCCGATGAAGACACCTTTACAGAGGTAGATTTGTTTGATGATGAAGATGCTTTTATCTACGATAATGAGCTTTCATTTGAGAAAAATGAAGCGGGAGAGCTAGAATTGATCTGGAAAGGAACCATTGATGATTTCTACACAGGATCAGATACTCCAATTGCTTTTAGACTTAAATGCGAATTTAAACAAGACCATATTGAGATAGACGAAGATTAAATTCATCTTCCTCAGTCTTACTATAATCAATTTCTTTTCAAAATTCTTTTTTGGAAAGAAATTTGCTGTTTATGTGGCAATGGAAAAAATTTAAGTTGTTTTTAAGCATTTTTTAAGACATCAATTAATAATATTCCATTACTTTTGTCGTTTAAAATCATTATAAAATATTCAAATTAATGCTGTTAACGGAACTTACCCAGATCTTATTTGCACAAATTGCGACACCCGCAGTTGCCACAGACAATTTAGAATTTTCATTTTGGAAAATAATGTTCCATGGAGGAGCTTTCGCTAAGATAGTGATGGCCATTGTGTTACTTCTTGGTGTATTTTCTGTTTATCTGTTTTTTGAACGTTTTTTCTTTATTAAAAGATTATCGTCGAAAACAGATTCCAACTTTATGAATAATATTGAAGACTTTATAAAAGAAGGAAAAATTGAATCTGCTGCTGATTACTGCAAAAGGCAGAATTCACCCGAAGGTAGAATTTTGGAAAAAGGAATTTCAAGATTAGGACGTCCTGTGTCAGATATTGTAAGTGCAATGGAATCGCAGGCTCAGGTTGAAGTAGCCAATATGGAGAAAAATCTAAATCTATTAGCTGTAGTTCCGAGTATTGCTCCTATGTTAGGACTTTTAGGAACTGTTATCGGGATGATTATAGCTTTCTTTAATCTATCTCATGCAACAGGATCTTTCTCTCCAAAAACTCTTTCAGAAGGCATTTATACTGCGTTGGGACAAACGGCAGTTGGTTTAGCTGTAGCTATTCCTGCAAACTTTTTTTATAACATCCTTTTAACAAGGATTGATAAATTTGTACTGAAGACCCAGAATATGTCTGGAGAATTTTTAGATCTTATCAACAAACCTTTATAAATCTTTCTTATGAAACCGAAAGGTTCCATCTGACCATTTAAAAAAAAGTAAAAGTAAACAGATGAAAATTCAAAGAAGAAATAAAGCGAATCCGGAATTCAGTTTGGCAGCGATGACTGACGTTATTTTGCTGATGCTGATATTTTTTATGATCACTTCTTCAGCGGCCAACCAAAGTGCAATTGATGTTAAATTGCCAAAAACAACTTCCGTTGATGATAATATACCCAATCCACTGACTGTTAGTATAAAGCCTGATGGATCTTATTATGTAGATGATAAACCAGTGACTAAACAACTGCTTGAACAAACTATTGTAAACAGTTTAGCCAATCAAAGCAATAAGTCGTTTACGATTCGTGCCGATGAAAATACATTACATAAAGATGTTGTTTTTGCAATGGAAATAGCTGAGAAATATAAATTCAACCTTGCGCTTGCAACAGTTAAAGATAAATAACCATTAGGTTGGTAAGTATTTAAAGAAATGAAAAGTTATATCGTAAACAAAAATGAGGAAACGAGAGATCGGATAAAAAGTGGAATACTTTCTATTCTGATATGGTCTGCAATTCTACTTTTTGTTTTTCTTTATAAATTAAAACCCGAACAAGATAAAGAACCTGAAGTAATCACTACGATGTTGGTTAACTTTGGGGACAATCGAAATGGGAATGGGGTAGAAGAGCCGGCAGAGCAGGAAGGAAGTTTAGCCGCTAAAACAGAAGAAATCACTCCAGAACCTGTAGAAGCAGCGGTTCCGGAAACTAAAACAGTAGTAAAACCTGAGCCGGAGCCTGAGACGAAAAAATCAGAATCAAAGGAAAAAATTATTAAAGGAAATAATAAAAAAGTTAGTGTTCCAAAAAAGGAAGAATCTAAATCGAATAAAAAAGAAACAACAAGCTCTTCTGCTTCCAAAAATACTAAAAAGGCCACTGCTACAACGGCTAATTCAAAAACAGGTAACGGAGATGGAAAAGGAAATGCAGCGATTGGAAATTTAATTAAAGGGAGAGGAACAAAAGCAGGAAGCCAAGGAACAGGAACAGGTATTGGAAATGCTGGAGATCCTTTAGGAGGAGATGGAAACGGAGACAGTAAAGTAGGAATTGACAGAAAATTAGTAGGATATATACCCGGAACAATGGGCAGGGGTGGAGCACAGCCTCAACATAGCTGTACGGCAAGTGGTTCTGTTACCGTTGCTTATACAGTAGACAAAGCAGGAAATGTAGTCTCCGCAAGACGGGCAGGAGGAATATCTGATCCGTGTGTCTCTTCAACATCGGTAGCATGGGTTAAAAAGTATGTGAAAGCTGAAAAAGCAAGTACCTCTTCAACAGGAACCTACAAAATTACATTCTAATATATAAAATAAAAAAAGCACTTTATTCAAGTGCTTTTTTTATTTCGTTGATTCTATTTATAATGGGAAGTGCAAAAATTCCACTTGTCTGAAGATATAATTCATAAAACGTTTTTGCTTTGACAAGGAAATCAGTATTGTTGCTTTGTTTTCCTGTAAAGTAAAAAAGATTTCCCAGCATTTCATAATAATCTTTATGATCTCTTTCCTGTCTTTCGTTGACAATTGCAATGATTTCTTCTTTGGATTTTGAAGATATTTCTACGAAGTCTATTTTAAAAATATCCTTCATTAAGGAATCAAAATCCAATTCTTTCTGCATTAAGCTTTCTTCCGGTTTATCTAAAATAAGTTTTTCGAGTGCTTGGGTTAACTGGCGGATGAGTCTTAATGTGAATTCTTTATCTGTTATCATATTCTGGTTTTTTGTTGCAAGTTGTTAGAAGGTTGTTTTTAGTTTTGTTATGCGAAAAATAAATAGGCTAACGCAATAGAAGTGATAACACCTACCAGATCCGCCAAAAGCATGGCAATTACAGCATATCTTGTGTTTTTAACGGCTACGGCTCCAAAATAAACTGCAATCACGTAAAATGTAGTGTCTGAGCTTCCCTGAAGAACAGCGGCTAATTTTCCCTGGAAGCTATCTGCCCCAAAAGTAGACATGGTGTCAACCATCATTCCGCGAGCTCCGGAACCAGAGAGAGGCTTAATTAAAGCAGTTGGCAGTCCGTCGACAAATCTTGCATCTAAATTCGCTGCATTAGCAACCCATTTCATTCCGTCTATAATCACATCAAAAACGCCGGAAGTTCTTAGGAGTGATATCGCAATCAACATTCCGACTAAATAAGGGATGATTTTCACACAGGTGGTAAAGCCTTCTTTTGCGCCGTCTATAAAAGCATCAAATACATTGATCTTTTTGTAGACTGCTCCAAGAACAATAGCTAAAAATATAAAGAGAATCAATCCGTTACTAAGGATTTTACTGAATGTATCTAATTCATCTTTGCTTAATTGGACAAGATATAAAACCAAAAGTCCGATAATAGCAGAAATTCCTCCTACATAGGCAATTACAACCGGACGTAGTAAATTGATCTTCTGATATAAGGAAACAATGATCATTGCTGCCAATGTTGCTGTAAAAGTAGCAATCATACAGGGAAGAAAGATATCAGTCGGTGTTTTTGATCCCATCGAAGCTCTGATGGCAATAATAGAAACCGGAATCAGCGTCATTCCACCTGCGTGGAGACAAAGAAACATGATCTGAGAATTGCTTGCCGTATCTTTATTGGGATTTAAGGTCTGTAAACTTTCCATTGCTTTTAAACCAAATGGCGTAGCAGCATTATCAAGACCTAAAAGGTTAGCACTAAAATTCATTAGCATATGCCCAAATGCTGGGTGATTCTTGGGAATATCAGGAAATAATTTCGAAAAAAATGGTTGAATCAACCTACTTAACAAATTAATTCCACCTGCCTTTTCTGCAATACTCATAAAACCCATAAACAGGGTCATGATGCCGATCAGTCCAATGCATATTTTCACAGCTGTTTCTGCAGTGCCAATGACTCCATCTGCCTCCTGAACACGGTAAACTTTTACATTTTGTTTTAATGAATCTGCTTTATAATGAATTCTGTTATCTGCGAAATCAGATTTCTTCATCAGGCTATCTCCGATGATTGGGGAGAGCGTGTTCATCTTTTGTGTTGCAATCTGTACAGTATCTCCTCCTTTTCCAACTACCATATCGTTGAAAATAGTATTATAATGACCTGAAGAAATATATTTTATACTTGCAATAGCAATAGCTATAATAATGAAAGCGGACCAAATTCTGCTGAGAACCATTTGATTGAATTAAAATTTAAGAAAAGATAATAAATTATATGTAAAACTATTTAAACTTTTGCTTTTTTGAAATACTAAGATTCAATAAGTTATTAGGAGATCAAAATGATTCATCTAAACTTAAGTTCTTAAAAGCCTGTAATAGGTTGATAAAACTATTTTTCATCAAGATAGACCAAATATCCCTCAAAATCATCATCGAGATTTTTAAGAACTTTGGCATCATTCATCTTTTCAATCAGAGCATCTATAAAGAAACTTTTTTCAAAAAACTGACGGTGGATACCAGGGAGAATTTCCATAAAATAATCCATTCCGATTTTATTATTATGAAGATCCATTTTTGTTTCTAATGGTTTGTTGGGAAACAATTCTTCGTGTAAATCTGTTATTCTTTTACAAAAGTCGAGTGCTTTTTGAGGTGAGGAAATTTTAGAACAATACATGATAATAAAACAGCACCACAAGGCATGTCTGAATGCATTTCCTATTCCATTATTGGAAGCTGTATCGGGAAACCGTTTTTGAGCAATAGTAAAAGCTTTGACGGTAGCATGAAAACTTAATATAGAAAACAAAGGATGTGGTAAGACAAGTGATAAAAGACGAAGAATCTTTTTAAAACTCATTGTCCGAATCGTACTGAAAAATATCTTAAAAGTTCTCATAAATAAAAATCTCTCCCTAATTAGAGAGAGATTATATTGTTTTTGTTACAAATTTTAAGCATGTACTGCTAATAAATTTACTGTTTTAGCAACAACATCTTTAATCTCGGTTCTTTTTACGATAAAGTCCACAAAACCTTTTTCCTGAAGGAATTCTGAGGTTTGGAAGCCTTCTGGTAAATCTCTACCAATCGTTTCACGGATAACTCTTGGTCCCGCAAAACCGATTAAAGCTTTAGGTTCAGCCATAATAATATCGGCTGTCATTGCAAAAGAAGCCGTAATACCTCCAAAAGTAGGATCACATAAATAAGCAATATATAAAAGACCTGCTTCTGAAAGTTGAGCTAATTTAGCCTGTACTTTTGCCAGTTGCATTAGAGAATAAGTTGCCTCCTGCATTCTAGCACCTCCAGACTGACAAATGATCATATAAGGAAGTTTATGAGCAATACAGTAATCTACAGCTCTCCTGATTTTTTCACCCATTACAGAACCTAATGATCCCCCAATAAAAGCAAAGTCCATACAAGAAACTACCATTTGAGTTCCATTTACAGTTCCTACTGCATTTCTGATAGAATCCGTAAGTTTTGTTTTTGCTCTTACTTCTTTTAAACGGTCTACGTAAGGCTTTGTATCTTTAAAGTTTAGGATGTCTATACTTTCAACATTAGCATCTAGTTCAGTGAATTTACCTTCATCAAAAAGGATATCAAAAAATTCTGCACTTCCTATTCTTACATGAAACCCATCTTCAGGAGAAACGTAATTATTTTTCTTAAGCTCCTCGTGTTCTACTACTTTTCCTGATGGAGTTTGGTGCCAAAGCCCCTTAGGAACATCCTTTTTTTCATCAGTAGAAGTGGTAATGTTTTTAGCTTTTCTTTTAAACCAGTCGAATGCCATTTATAAAATTTTAGATTTAGACTTTGGATTAGTTAGATTTTAAAAAAGTTATTTAAAATCTAAAATCCAAAATTTATAATTTATTTAAGCGTATTTACGTTATTTAAATCTTCAAAAGCTTTAACCAATCTTGTAGAGAAAGTTTCCTCACCTTTTCTTACCCAAACTCTTGGATCATAGAATTTCTTGTTAGGCTTTTCCTCTCCCTCAGGGTTTCCGATTTGAGATCTTAAATATTCAATATTGTTTACCATATAATCTCTTACGCCTTCTGTATAAGCGAATTGAAGATCTGTGTCGATATTCATTTTGATAACACCATAATCAATAGCTTCTCTGATCTCTTCTAAAGTAGAACCAGAACCTCCATGGAATACAAAGTTTACAGGTTTATCAGCTGTTCCGAATTTCTCCTGAACAAATTTCTGAGAATTATCTAATATTTTTGGTGTAAGAACCACATTTCCTGGTTTATATACTCCATGTACGTTCCCAAAAGCAGCAGCGATAGTAAAGTTGTCAGAAACAGCTTTTAATTTTTCATATGTATAAGCTACATCTTCTGGTTGAGTATATAATTTAGAGTTGTCTACATCAGAATTGTCAACACCATCTTCTTCTCCTCCTGTTACACCAATCTCAACCTCTAAAGTCATTTTCATTTTAGCCATTCTTTCGAAATATCTGGCAGAAACTTCAATGTTTTCTTCTAAAGGCTCCTCAGAAAGATCCAACATGTGAGATGAATAAAGAGATTTTCCTGTTAATTTAAAGAATTCCTCATTAGCATCCATTATACCATCAATCCATGGCAATAATTTTTTTGCACAGTGGTCTGTATGTAAAATTACAGTAGCTCCGTAAGCTTCAGCTAAAGTATGAATATGTTTTGCTCCGGCAATTGCTCCTAATACAGCAGCTTTTTGTCCGTCGTTGCTTAATCCTTTTCCTGCATTGAAAGCAGCTCCACCATTTGAAAACTGAATAATAACAGGAGAATTTAATTTTGCTGCAGTCTCCATAACAGCGTTTACATTGCTAGAACCGATAACGTTTACAGCTGGTAACGCAAATTTATTTTCTTTAGCATACTGAAAAATATCAGTAACTAATTGACCTGTGGCAACTCCTGCCGGAAAAATTCTGCTCATGTTTTACTTTTTAAAAATATTATTAGGTGTTTGTAAAGTTGTTGTAAAGGTAAGAAATTTTGCTTAATTGCTAATTTCTTTTATCCCGTCCCCAGAGTAGTTTTTGGCGGATGGTTTCGTAGAAACTTAAGTTGTTAGGTTGAACCAAAAGGATCTGAAAATCAGCCTTTTTGATGACGATTTCTTTATCTGTTTCTATATGTATCAATCTTGAATCCAAAGAAAGAGAGTATTGGGATACCCGGCTTTCTACTTTAAATTTTATTTCTACCCGATCATTAACCACCAAAGGTCTCACATTCAAATTGTGAGGAGCAATAGGAGTAATGACAAAGTTTTCGTTATTGGGAGAGATAATTGGTCCGCCACAACTTAAAGAATAAGCAGTAGAACCAGTAGGTGTAGAAACAATAACCCCGTCTCCCCAGAATACATTTAGAAATTCATCGTTTATAAAAGAATCTACAGTAATCATTGATGTGGTTTCCTTTCTTGAAACAGTGACATCATTCAAAGCATATGGGAAAAATTCATCTGATCTTGGTGAAACTACTTCAATTACAGAACGGCGACTGGTTTTTACATCTCCTTTTAAGATGGCATCCAGTTCCTTGAAAGCTTCTTCTTTAGTAAAACTTGCTAAAAAACCCAGCCTTCCTGTATTTACCCCAACAATAGGGATTTCAAGGTCTTCAATAAAAGTAAGTGAATTTACAATAGTTCCATCACCTCCAAAAGTGAAGAAAAGGTCTACTTCTTTATCTATAAGATCCTGCTTATTGTTAAATGTTTCGAAAATTTTTGAAAACTGAAGAGCTTCAGCCATTTCATCATACAAAACAGATTTTACACCTCTGCCTTCAAGTTCTGAAACAAATTTGCTTAAATATAAAAAAGTATCGAGATCTTTTTTTTGAGAATATATAGCTGCCTTCATGTTATATTTCTATAAATTTTTGGAAAAAACCAAATCGGTCTTTAAACAGATCGGTCTTTTCATCAGAATAGAATTTTTCAACAATTCTGTAATCATATCGATCAAAAGTTGCATCAATAGACGCCAGATTTTCATTGCTGATCTTAATGGTAACACGAACAACCTCTTCAGACATAAAACTGATAAAACCACCATAAAACTTTGAATTGTTGCTTTCCACAATATTGGCAATTTCAGTCATCGAATATTTTCTCGCCGGAGCTTCTACCGTGAGAATGGCCCCAGATTCTGAAAATAAAGGATAGCGTGACATATCTTGAAAAACATCTTCACAGGTGATATATCCCAAATATTTTTCTGTCTTACTGATTACAGGGATCACATTGGAATTGAACGTGTAAAACAAACGGATACTGTCCATGATATTGTTATCTTCAAGAATAGCAAATCGCTCAACCTGATGCTCAAGATCTTTTAACGTTCCTTCTGTCTCATGAAGAAAGTCTTTAGCAATAGCCCCATAAAAGTGATGGGATTTTTTAATGAAAATATGGGTATATCCAAAATCTTCTAATGTACTTCTTGCTGATTCTATTGAGTCAGTCAGGCTAAAACACGGGAAATCCTTTGAGATATAGTCCTTGATAAACATTGTGCTAATTTATAAAAAATTAAACGAAACTGTTTTGTAATATTCGGTTTTTTTTTCGGAAAAATAAAAAATGCGAACCAAAAATTTGTTTGTAAATAAAAAAAAATTATCTTTGTCGCCTTTCATTTTTACTTTTTATTAGATTTATTTCAAACTGCACTGTCTTTTAGACATATGCAGTTTTTTATTTTAAAGCCTTTGTGAACTCCCACATTACGATACCTCCACACACACTTACATTTAAAGAATGTTTAGTTCCTAACTGAGGAATTTCCAAGAATACATCAATGTTTTCCAAAGCTTCATCACTTATACCATCCACTTCATTACCGAGGATTAAAGCATATTTCTTTGATTTATCGATTGTAAAATCAGTGATCATCGTACTGTTGCTGGTTTGTTCGATACCAATAATTTCAAATCCCTGACTTTTTAAATCCTGAATCGTTATATTAATATCTTTTTCATAACCCCAATCCACACTTTCTGTAGCCCCCAATGCCGCTTTATGAATTTCGCGATGAGGAGGTTGCGGGGTAATTCCGCAAAGAATTATTTTTTCAATTAAAAAAGCATCAGCCGTTCTGAACGTGGCTCCCACATTATGCATACTTCTTATATTATCCAAAATGACGATCAAAGGAATCTTCTCAACTTTCTTAAATGTTTCTACATCTATTCTGTTGAGTTCTTCCAGTTTTAATTTATGTACCAATTATATTATTTTGTAGAGATTAATTTTCCGTTTTTGTAAATTTCTGTTTTTTCAACACTTCCATCTTCACGATAATGAACCCTGGTACCATTCCATTGGTCATTGGCAAACTCGGTCTCACGCTGAACTTTTCCCGATGGATAAAGCATTTTCCATTTCCCTGTTGCCACCCCATTTTCATAATAACCAATCTGTTTTACAGACTTTCCATTTTCATAAAAGACTTTGCTTTCACCATTCAGTTTTCCTAACTTATAATTAGAAATTTCAGTAATCGTTCCCGAAGGTGAATAAAAGGTACCTGTTAAACTATTATCATAGACATTTTTTTCACCATTCCTAAAAGCTTCTTTTGAGGTTAAGACTCCGTTTTTGTCATAATAAACCCATTCCTTTATTTTGTAGTCTTTTTTGTACTCTCCTTGAGCTTGAATTTTTCCATTTTCATAATAGAAAACAGCATCACCATCAAGCTTTCCCTTTTTCCATTCAGCAACTTCTTTTACCTGTCCATTTTCAAAGAATTGTTTGCAGCTTCCTTCCTGTAACCCATCTTTATATCCGCATGGTTTTTGTGCAATAGCCAACGAAGATGCAGAAAATAATAAAAGAAAAATGTATTTCATAGATTTTTTTATTTCAAAAATAGTAAAATAGTTATATTTGAAATAAAAAAATATGATATGAAAAATTTACTTATACTAATAACGTTAATGTCTGCTTTTATATTATCAAAGGCACAAAATACATATTATCCACAAGCTTTCTTCGATAAAAAATTAGCTCAGAGTATGATTGGTTTTGGAAATTCTACCATTGAAGGAGTAGCATCCACAAAACAAAAAAACAGTTGGGGATTTAAACCATTGCTTGGGGAAAAACATTATGCTCCTGAAGGAACCGTAGTCATGCTTTTTCCTGTAACCCCATACTTTGAAGAGTTTTACAACATGAGAAAGAAATATGAAAATAGAAAAACAACTGTTTATATGTCCGAAGAAGCGTTTAAATATAGAATAGATGCTTATACAGACGCTCATGGACGGTTTAAATTTGAAAAACTGAAACCAGGCAAATATTATCTGGAAACGATTGTAAACTTTACAGCTACAGCAAATTATCAACAACAAACCGGACAATCAGATGCTTACAATGTTTATGGTGGCTATCTGTACTCCACTCCGATATATCAAACTTTTTTCTATAATTATGCTTCATCAAGTAGAGAAAGTAAATTCGTAGAAATAAAACAAGATGGCGAGTTAAAAGAAATCAACCTTTAAAGGTTGATTTTATTTTTTAGTCCCATAATCTGGTGAACACTCTTTTCGATATTTTGTGCTATTGTTTCCATAGGAATATCATTTTCGTCATTATTGAAAGGATCTTCTATTTCTTCTGCAATAAGTTCCAGACTCATTAAAACGTAATAGACAAAGACTGTAAGAGGGATCATGAATAAGCCAATGCTAATTACATAAGCCACAGGCAGTGCCAATACATAAAGTATAATGAATTTCTTCACAAAGGAAGAATAAGAATAGGGGATCGGTGTGTTTTTTATTCTTTCACAACCCCCACATATATCTAGGAAACCGGAAAGTTGAGTGTCAAGAAATACCATTTCTATATCTGAAATTTTACCTTCTTTTTTCAATTGGTTTAATTTGTGGCTAAGGAGAATAACAATTTCACTCGGCCCATGATGTTTAAGAGATTTTTCTATCTCTGAATAATCTTCATCTAATGCGAGTCTTGTAGATTCTTTAGAGAGATGTTTAGCCAGAAAATGAGGAAAAAACTTTAAATACCGTGCTATTTGTTCCGCACTTTGTCTGTCATTTTCAAGAATAAGATTAATTTTTATAGCAAAATTTCTGGTATCATTAACCAGTTTTCCCCATAACTTTCTTCCTTCCCACCATCTGTCATATGCTGTATTGGTTCTGAAAACCAGTAATAAAGAAAGTACAAAACCTAGCAGAGAATGAATCATACCCACATTGCTTACCGCTGATTTTGAAGTGAGGTGAAGGTATTCAATTTCCAGATATTCTATCCCATAAGAGTATATCCCAACTACGATCATCGACGGAAAAAGAATTTTCAAAGTATCACTTTTATGTAAACTGAAAAGGATCTTCAGGAAATGTTTGGTATTGTAGACTCTCATAAATTTAGTTGATGGTACAAATATAATTTTTTTCGATTTATCCTTAGTCTATGCATTATTGATTTATTTTCTTACACAATCCTTTCTATTAACAGTACTATTAGGATTTTAAAGAAAATGTAAAAAGTAAAATTTTTATAAATTTCAAAAAAACATTACTTTTATTTCACATTAAATCAGCCAACAAAATGATTCTCGAAAAAGTAGATGTTGTAAATGATATTAGTAAAGAAGATTTTCAGAAAGATTATTTCAGGAAAAAAAAGCCTCTGCTGATCAAAAATTTCGCAAGCCGGTGGGAAGCTTTTGATCAATGGAATCTCGCTTATATTCGTGAAAAAGCGGGAGAACAAGAAGTTCCATTATATGATAATAAACCGGCCAATGCAGCCAAAAGTTCAGATGCTCCGGTTACCCATATGAAAATGAAGGATTATATAGATACTATAAAAAGCAAACCTTCAGATCTCCGTATTTTCTTCTATATTATTACTGACAGACTTCCTGAGCTTTTAAAAAACTTTACCTATCCTGATCTTGGCATAAAATTTTTTAAAAGGCTTCCTACCTTATTTTTTGGAGGAAGTGAGGCTCATGTTTTAATGCATTATGATGTTGATTTGGGAGATTTCATGCATATTCATTTTGAAGGAAAAAAAAGGATATTATTGTTTGATCAGGAGCAGTCTGCTTTTCTTTATAAGGTTCCTTTATCTGTTCATACAGTCTATGATATAGATTATGAAAATCCAGATTATGAGAAATTTCCGGCTTTACAATATGCTAAAGGATATGAGATTTTTATGGAACATGGAGATGCTCTTTTCATACCGGGAGCATTTTGGCATTTTAACAGATATCTTGAACCTGGTTTTTCATTGTCACTCCGAGCACTTCCTAATAAACCAAAGGTTTTTGCAAGTATGCTTTACCATGTTTTTGTTATGAGATATACTGATAAGCTGTTAAGGAAGGTCTTTAAAGCAAAGTGGGTAAATTATAAACAAAAATGGGCTTATGAAAAAAGCACAAAAGCGTTAGAAAAACAGTTGAAGGGAAACAAATAAAATTACTTTCTGCTTGCAGATATTTTCAGCTTATTAATAAGTCCAAAAATAGTAGCGTCTACAAATTTTCCTTTTTCAAAGAAGAAATCACGCATTGTACCTTCTTCATTAAAATCGAGTGACAATAAAAGTTTTTCGGATGAAATATTAGCAGGATCAATGAAAGCTTCTATGCGATGTAAATTCATTGTTGTAAAAGCAAACGGAATAATGGCCTGTACAGCTTCTTTCATATAGGCTTTTCTCCAGAATTTCGGATTGAGCTCATAGCCAAGTTCGGCTTTAAAATGTTCGCGAAACCAGTTGTGGTAACCACAGGTTCCAATTACTTTTTTTTCGGATTTCAATTCAATAGCCCATCGGAATCCCTTTTTATTTTCAAATTCACTATTGAAATGGTCAATCAGTTTTTCGGCCTCTTCAATTTGAGTAAAGGTTTCTAAATCATAATATTCCATGACAATATCCAAAGAGAAATAGTCAAATAAATCTTTAGAATCCTTATTAGTTAGTTGTCTTAAAATTAACCTTTCAGTTTCTAATATTGGAAAATCCATTACTCAATTTTATTGAAAAATACGATAAAAAATTAATTAGACCAAGGTAGTTTTTGAAAACATTAATCCAGAAACAATTTCCTAAGCCTGAATTTATTTTCTAAATTTGACGTTCATTTTTTACTATGGCAAAAACGAAGAAGGAAACTCCATTAATGACTCAGTATAATACCATCAAGGCAAAATATCCTGATGCACTCTTATTATTCCGGGTTGGAGATTTTTATGAAACTTTTGGACAGGATGCGATCCGTGCTTCTCAGGTATTGGGTATTGTTCTGACAAAGAGAGCAAATGGAGAAGGGCATATAGAATTGGCTGGATTTCCGCACCATTCTGTGGATTCTTATCTTCCAAAGCTGGTTAGAGCTGGACTTCGTGTTGCTATTTGTGATCAGTTGGAAGATCCTAAAATGGTAAAGGGAATTGTAAAAAGAGGAGTTACAGAACTGGTTACCCCAGGTGTTACATTTAATGATCAGGTATTAAGTTCGAAGAAAAATAACTTTCTGCTTTCCCTTCATAAAGAAAAAGAAAAATTTGGAATTGCTTTGGTTGATATCTCCACAGGAGAGTTTTTAGTAAGCGAAGGAAATCTGGAAAAGCTTTTACATATTGTCGGGACGTTTGATCCCAGTGAGATTATTTATCAGAGAAGTGTTCAGCTTCCTGATCAGTTTAAGAATAAAAGTGCTTTTAAGCTGGAAGACTGGGCTTTTCAATACAATTTTGCGTATGAGAAATTAACGAATCATTTTAAAACAAATTCTTTAAAAGGGTTTGGTATAGAAAACCTTCCTTTAGCAATTACGGCGGCAGGAGCTATTTTTGCTTATCTGGTTGAAGATACACATCATAATCTACTGGCTCACCTTACAAAAATTAAAGTGATCCCTCAGGATGATTTCCTGATGATGGATAATTTTACATTAAGAAATCTGGAGATTGTGTATCCAAGTAATCCACAGGGAAAATCGCTATTAGATATTATAGATAAGACATCAACTCCAATGGGAGGGAGACTCTTGAGACGCAGAATTATTCTCCCCCTAAAATCCGTTAGTGAGATCCAAAGAAGATTGTCATTAATTGATTTTTTAAACGAAAATGATGGTTTAAAGTATGAAATTTCACAGTTACTAAAGTCTATTTCTGACTTAGACCGATTAATGGGGAAACTGGCAGCTGAAAAGATCTCACCGAAAGAACTGGGATATCTTCGTCAGAGCTTAGTTAATATTCATACCATCAAAGAGTTACTTCATCCATTTGCAGATGTGCTGGCATGGATAGAACCATTATATGACCTGGATGAGCTGATTAAGTTTTTGCAAAATAGGTTGAATGAAGAACTTCCTGTCAATATTTCGAAAGGAAAAGTGATAAAAGATGGTATTTCTGAAGAATTGGACAGGTTACGAAATCTTCAAAGCAAAGGTCGTGGCTTTTTGGATGAGATGTGTCAGAGAGAAATTGAAAGAACAGGAATTACAAGTCTTAAAATTGATTTTAATAATGTATTCGGGTATTTTATTGAAGTTCGGAATACCCATAAAGATAAAGTTCCGGGAGATTGGCTAAGAAAGCAAACCTTAGTGAATGCTGAAAGATATATCACAGAAGAATTAAAAGAATATGAAAGTCAGATTCTTGGAGCTGAAGAGAAGATCAGTGTTTTGGAAAATGAGTTATATAGAAATGTATGCTCTGAAACAATGGTGTATATTGATCAGATACAGGAAAATTCAAATATTATTGCTCAGATCGACGTTGCTGCTGGGTTATCAGAACTAGCCGTGTCTGAAAGTTATACAAGACCGATATTGAATGAAAGTTATGTTGTCGATCTAAAAGAAGCCAGGCATCCCATTATAGAAAATGCGCTCCCATTAGGAGAGAAATATATTCCGAATGATATATTTCTGGATAAAGATTCTCAACAGATCATTATGGTAACCGGACCGAACATGGCCGGTAAATCTGCGATCCTTCGTCAGACAGCAATTGTTTGTCTTCTGGCTCAGATCGGAAGTTTTGTGCCGGCAAAACATGCTGAAATAGGAGTGTTAGATAAGATCTTTACAAGGGTAGGGGCAACAGATAATATTTCTGCTGGAGAATCTACTTTTATGGTTGAAATGAATGAAGCTGCCAATATTCTAAATAATATTTCAGAAAGGAGTTTAATCTTACTGGATGAAATCGGACGTGGTACTTCTACTTATGATGGAGTTTCTATAGCATGGGCTATCGCGGAGTATCTTCACCAACATCCAAGCCAGGCTAAAACCTTATTTGCTACTCATTACCATGAATTGAATGAAATGACGGTTAATTTTGAAAGGGTGAAAAATTTCCATGTTTCGATTCAGGAAAACAAAGGGAACATTATTTTCCTGAGAAAACTTATTCCCGGGGGAAGTGAGCATAGTTTTGGTATCCATGTAGCAAAACTTGCTGGAATGCCCGCAAAAGTAGTGAACAGGGCTAATGAAATTCTAAAAACATTGGAAGCGAGTCGTACCCAGGGAACTTCATCAGAAAGCATAAAAAGAGTAACAGATGAAAATATGCAACTGTCATTCTTCCAGTTAGATGATCCTGTTTTGGAAAATATCCGAGAGGAGCTTACAAAGATTGATATCAATACTTTGACACCTATTGAAGCTTTAATGAAACTAAATTCAATAAAGAAAATGATTGGAGGTTAACTCAAAATAAAAAAAGAAAGCTAAAGCTTTCTTTTTTTATTTTGAGTTATTAACAGCACGCTCCTTTTATGTCACAAACTCCAATATAGGGATCGCCCCCCGGGTTAATGCAAAGGCATTCCATATCACAGCCATTACTATTACCACCATTAATTTCTTTTAGTTCTTTTTTAGATAATTTTCGTTTTAATAAGTCTGATTTTTTCATAGTAATAATATTTAATTTAGTTAAACTAAGGTATATTATTTATTTAATAAATCCAAAAACAGTGAGTAAAACTCTTCTTTAATATAAAAAAAGACACCAAAATATTGGTGTCTTTTCTAGTTTAGAAGAATATATTTGCTTGTTTTTAGCAAGATATTTCTTTTAATTAGCAGCAGTATCCGTCTTGTATACCATAAACGCCACTCAGTTCTTCACCGGTATGGCGATCAAAACAACTGATTACTCTTGGGCAAGCCGGTCCAAAACCACCATTAATTTCCTTCAATTCTTTTTTAGTCAATTTCTTGATTTGAATGCTTGATTTTTTCATAATAAAAACTTTTAATTTGGTTAAACTAAATTACATTTTTAATTCTGATATATCAATTATATGTGAACAGAATTTATGAAAATACCTGAAATTAGGTATATTAATGTGCTGGAAATCATTGACAAATGAAAATTTTCATTAATTTTGAATATGAAGAATTCAATAAGTATTTTATTTCTGTTCTTATGTTTTACCATTTCAAAGGCGCAGCAAATTAATGTTTCCTCTATAAAATATGAAGAGCTGGAAAAGCGTATTCAGCAGGAGAAAGATAAATTGCTTGTTGTCAATTTTTGGTCAACAACCTGTGCCCCTTGCATAAAGGAACTTCCTTATTTCATGGAGGTAAACAATAAGCATAAAGATAATCCAAAATTTAAAATGATCTTGGTTTCTTTGGATAGGGCGGTAGATAAAGAAAAGGTGATTAAATTTATAAAAAATAAAAACCTAACAACGGAAGTCATTTTGTTGGATGATATCAAAAGGATGAATACATGGATACCAAGGTTTGAAAAAGATTGGGATGGTAATATTCCGGTCACTTTATTTTATAAAAACGGCGAGAAAATATTTTTCAATGACGGCGAAATGAGTAAAGATGAGTTGGAGAATACGATTAACAAAAATTTACTTTAAACAAAATACTATGAAAAATTTAAAGATTATCATACTAACTTTCATTATTGGTTTTGGAATGTTGAGTTTTACAACAAGAGATAACGATAAAAAAGGAACAGAGAAACATCCTATTTCTCTATCTAATAAAGGATATGAGGTGGGTGATGAGGCAACAGATTTTAAATTAAAAAACATTGATGGGAAAATGGTTTCCCTAAGTGACTATAAGAACGCAAAAGGCTTTATTGTCATTTTTACTTGTAATCATTGTCCTTATGCTAAAAAATATGAAGACCGGATTATAGAACTCGACAAAAAATATAAAGATCAGGGCTATCCTGTGATTGCTATTAACCCAAATGATCCGAACGTTCAACCTGAAGATGGATACAAGCAAATGATTGAAAGAGCTAAGCAAAAAGGATTTACTTTTCCCTATTTGGTAGATGAGGGACAGAAAATTTATCCTCAGTATGGAGCCACTAAAACACCGCATGTGTTTATTCTGCAAAAGAATAATGGTAAAAATATTGTCAAATATATCGGAGCTATAGATAATAATTATGACAACCCGAATGACGTTTCAGAATATTACGCTCAGGATGCGGTAAATTCTTTGATAAAAGGAGAGCCTATAAAAATGACAAAAACTGTAGCTATAGGATGCACAGTGAAAGTAAAGAAATAATCATCGATTATATACGTTTACTTACAAAGCGGGCTTTAGCCCGCTTTGTAATATTGATTATACCATATTAAAATATAAAGATTATAATGAAGATAAAATTTAATCTGAAATATCTCTTTCTAACAATTCTGTTGTTTCTGACAGAAGTTTTAATTGCGACCGTATTAAAAGATATTTTCTTTATAAGAGCTTATTTGGGGGATGTTATTGTCGTGATTCTTCTGTATACTTTTATCAAAACTTTCACTATAATTGATGATCAAAAACTTATTGTAGGGATTTTTATCTTTTCTTGTGTTATAGAACTAGCTCAATATTTCAATATTGCAGAAAAAATAGGCTTCCGAAAAGGAAGCCTTATGTATATTGTCATTGGAAATTCATTTTCCTGGATTGATATTGCATGTTATGCAGTCGGATGTTTAATTCTTTATATCATTGTAAAACATAAAAATTATAAACGGCTACTGACTACTCAAGGCTAAATATAAGGGGCTGCCTCATTTTCATTCTCGTCTTGATCCCATTGTTTACCCCAGGAATCCATTTTGTATTAACACTATTGAGGGATTTTAAGAACTCTCTTTTAATAATGTCATTTTCATAGGATTCTATTTTTATATCGGTCATACTGCCATCTGTTTCTATGACGAATGAAGCCACAGCTCTTGCTTTAGTAATGTTAAGACTTGATAGCAGTGAAGTACGAAAAGTGCTTAAAATTTCCTTCACAAATGCCTGATGGCCACCTGGAAAGTCAGGGCTCTTATCAGTTGCAGACCCAGCAGGTGAAACGGATTTTGTTATGTTGTTATTGGAAATAGAATCTTTTTGTGCAGAAATGAAAACAACGCAGAAAGCGAGTATAATAAAGGTTAGGTACTTTTTCATATTACCTTCCAAAACTGTCATATTTGTCTTCAGCATATTTGATAAAACGATTCAATAATGCAACGTTTTCTTTTTCCATTGGTGAAAGATCATTGTCTACATTGCCAGATACAGGAATATACCAGTCCGTATGTTCAAAAAAGTTTCTGTATGTTTCTTTTTTAAAAGAATATCCATGTCTTGCAAAAACTGAATTCTTAATGATTTCCATATCCAGCTTTCTTAAGTTTTTAATGTCTTTTTCAGTTAGTTTTTGCTTAGATGCATTAATTTTAAAGATAGCTTCCGTAGCCACTCTGTTTTTTGAGGTGGTATAGCTTTCTGTTTTTCCTGTTTCTTCATCCTTATATTTTTCGACAAAACTTTTGGGATTAGTCCAGTCTACAAGATCAGAATCTTCATCCAACATGAAATTTGGGTTATATACAAAATCCTTTTTTGCTAATCTCAATGTTTTAGAAGATGCTTTTACAGCGGTTTTATTAAAGGCTGTCCATTTTCCAGATAGAGAGTCATTATTTAATTTTACCTCAAATCTTCCATCAGTTTTATCACTTCCAGGTTCGTCTAAAACAAAAGATTTTGTAGCTTCATTAAAAATACCTCTGAACGGACGTTGGTTACCATTTACAATACTTTGTCCATACACACTGTCTTTTGTTATTTTATTTATTTTTAAGGAAATTCTTTTTAAGATACTTCCATCATATTCTGAACCATCACTCTCATCCAGCATTTTTTCCATTCCGGCAAAATCACCAGTATAAATTCCGTAATATTCTTTATGAATTTCAGGAATGATTACAGAGTCTTTTTTTGCGGTGAGAGAATCTGAAGAAGAGCTGGTGTTTTTCGCATCCTTTTTACAGCTTAGTAAAGAGACTGTCAGTAAAGGGATCAAAGCATAATTTAAAATTTTCATAGTATTTTTTTTGTGATTAAGAATTCAATTAATAAGATATTGGGAATCCAACCCAACCATGCAATAATTTGATAAACATCCATCGGATTGGGGTGAAATAAATATACAATAATAACTTTCCACATTCGTAAAGTTATAGCAGATAATGTTAACGCAAAACTTCGCCACATCCATTGTTTATGAAGAGTGAATTTTTTCTGTTTTGCAAATTGATAAGCTTTGAAAGTAGTAAACCACCATAAGCTACCAAGTATGATGAAAGAAATTTTAGATGGAAAACCCCCATTGGCGAATGTCGCCATATAAATTCCGGCAGGAGCAGAGAAGATTAACAGAAGTAAAATATACACTTTGCCAGCATTTCTATGGAAGTTTTTTAAACCGAAATCCCTTCTGAGAAGAGCTAAAAAGCCAGATAGTAATACAAAGATACTGGTGTAAACATGGGTGTAAAAAAATGGAAGATATTCAGGTCTGTGCTCTACTTCTGTTTGTTTGATCATTAAAAAACTCACATCTGCTTTTATAGGAATATATTCCAATGTAATTTGTAACATAAGCCAAAAGAAATATCCGAACCCTAGAATTAAAAGGATTTTTAAAACGGGAAGATATTTTTTCTTGACTAAAAGCATTTTAAGAATTTATTATTATTCAAATTGCATTGTGATAGGTAATTTAAATCTATATTTTACAGGTTTGCCGTTGAGTTCAGCCGGGTTTCATTTAGTTTTTGCCATTGCTTTTATGACACGTTCCACTTCTTTATTCATTGACTTGTTATTGCCCAAAGCTATTTTTTTCATTATATACTTTATTTATTTTATATTCAAATCCTGTGCGATAAGCCAAGCCTCACTCCAACAAGCCTGAAAATTGAAACCACCTGTTACCGCATCAATATTTAAAACTTCACCCGCAATATAAAAATTGGGGATGATTTTTGAAGACATATTTTTAAAATTAATCTCTTTTAAATCTACACCTCCTGCGGTTACAAATTCATCTTTAAAGGTTGATTTTCCAGTTACCTGCAATTTCTTTTTGCAAAGATTTTCTAAAATAATCAGCATTTCCTTTCCCGAAATATTAGCAACCTGTTTGTTGAGGTCAACTTTGGAAACTTCCAGAACTTTCTGCCAGAATCTATTCGTAATATCAAAGATCTTGGATTGACCAATTGTTTTTTTAGGATTACTTTGTCTGAAGTTTTGAAATAATGCTTCAGCTTCATCCATTGTTTTTGAAATAAAGTTGGCTTCAATTTCAAAATTATATTTAACCAAAGCTAAATCTATAGCTTCCCAAGCAGAAATTTTCAGAATTGCGGGACCCGAAAGGCCCCAATGTGTGATCAATAATGGGCCGCTTTCTTCCGTTTTCAATTTTGGAATAGAAATTTCTGCATTTTCAAAGCTTGTTCCTGCGAGATCTTTTAGTAAATCATTCTTAATATTGAATGTAAAAAGCGAAGGAACAAGACTGATGATTTTATGTCCTAAATTCTCAATAATTTTCAATGACTTTGGAGAACTTCCGGTGGTATAAATAATATAATCTGCTTCAAAGTCTTCCGAATTGGTTTTAACAATATATTTTTCTTCTTCCTTTAGAATTTCCTTTACAACGCATTTTGTTTTTACCTCAATGTTCTTTTTTTGAATTTCATTAAGGAAGGTGTTAATAATCGTTTGTGAAGAATTACTCTCTGGAAAGATCCTGTTGTCATTTTCTATTTTCAACGAAATATTTCGTTGATCGAACCATTCCATTGTGTCGCCCGGTTGAAATTTGGTAAAAACGCTTAGAAGTTCTTTATTTCCACGAGGGTAGAACTGAACCAGTTCTCTTGGATCAAAACAGGCATGACTTACATTACAACGACCTCCTCCGGATATTTTTACTTTCTGAAGGACATCTGAATTCTGTTCAAGAATAATAACTTTATATTTTGTTTCGTCGAGGTTTGATGCACAAAAAAAGCCTGCTGCACCACCACCAATAATGATAATTTTTTTCATGTATATGTAATCCTATGCTGAAGATTATTTTTCCAAAAGTACAATTTTTATAAACCATCTTATTTGAGTATTTTTGATGATTATAATTTTATCATTCTAAATACGATTTTCAAATGACATTCTACCATACCTTCGAAGTGCGTTGGAGCGATCTTGATGCCAACAAACATTTAGCAAATTCATCTTATGTGCAGTATTGTGCACAAACCCGAATGGCTTTTATGACAAAAGAAAAAATGGGAGTTACCCAATTAAGCAGATGGGGAATCGGACCTGTTATGCTGCATGAAAGATATTCTTTCTTTAAAGAGATCTATGCCGATCAGACCGTAATTGTAAGTTTGGAAATAGATGGGTGCTCAGAAGATTCTTCTATCTACCGTTTTCTTCATAAATTCTACACGCCGGATGGGGTGCATTGTGCAACATCGGAGGCTACAGGAGTATGGATTGATATGATGTTAAGAAAAATGACCACGCCGCCGGATGACATTGTAGAAGCAATGAATAAATACAAAACTGCCGATACGCAAATTTTAACAAGAGAGGATTTTAAGAAATTCCCTTTTCATGCGGAAAATATTGACCCAACAGAGTTTAACAAATAAAAGATAATTTGTAAATGATAATAGGTAGAATAGTATCGAACATCATTTATCAATTATCCGTCATCACTTATAAATAAAGATATGTTTGAAGATAAATCTCAGGAACTGACACCGATCTCTAAATTAGGAGAATTTGGACTGATTAAACACCTTACGGAACATTTTCCTCTGTCCAATGAATCTTCGGAGCTTGGAGTAGGGGATGATGCAGCAGTTATTAATCCGGGTAACAAAAAAGTAGTACTTACTACAGATGTTTTAGCTGAGGGAGTTCACTTTAATTTGGGATATGTTCCATTAAAACATTTGGGAT
Source organism: Chryseobacterium sp. ISL-6 (assembly GCF_018613715.1). GTDB lineage: Bacteria > Bacteroidota > Bacteroidia > Flavobacteriales > Weeksellaceae > Chryseobacterium > Chryseobacterium paludis. The sequence continues at coordinate 358,181 of NZ_JAGGPT010000006.1, forward strand.
ATAAGGCAGTTGTTGTTAATCTTAGTGATATTGCTGCGATGAACGCTACACCAACTCAAATATTAGTTTCCCTGGCAGTTTCAAACCGTTTTCCGGTTGAAGCTCTGGAAGAACTTTACTCCGGAATCCAAGCAGCTTGCTCACGTTATAAAGTGGATTTAATAGGTGGAGATACCACAAGCTCAAATGCAGGATTAGTAATGAGCATTACAGCTGTTGGAATAGAAGATGAAGAAAACCTGATAAAAAGAAGTACAGCAAAAGCAAATGATCTACTTGTTGTAAGTGGAGATTTAGGAGGCGCTTATATGGGGCTTCAAATTTTGGAAAGAGAGCATGCTGTTTTCTTAGCAGATCCAAATATGCAACCTGAAATGGAAGGCTTTGACTACATTTTAGAAAGACAATTAAAGCCAGAAGCAAGAACAGATGTAAAATCGATCTTGAAAGAACTGGATATCAAACCTACTTCTATGATCGATATATCTGATGGATTGGCTTCTGAAATTTTGCACCTTTCTGATCAGTCGAAGGTTGGATTCAGATTATACGAAGAGAAGATTCCTATGGATAGCCTCACAATTTCTACAGCAGATGAAATGAATTTAAATCCTGTAATGACGGCATTAAGTGGTGGTGAAGATTATGAATTGCTGTTCACAATTTCACCTAATGATTTTGATAAAATTAAAAACCATCCCGACTTTACCATTATAGGGCATGCTGTAGAAAAAGAAGAAGGGAACTTTATGGTAGCAAGAGGATCAAATCAGTTAGTTTCTCTGACAGCACAGGGGTGGGATGCTTTTTTAGGCAACCAGCAAGAAGAATAGATTAGATTTAATTTTTAAATATTGTAAAAGCCACTGCAACCTTGCGGTGGTTTTTTGTTCACTGTCATTGCGAGGAGCAAAACGACGAAGCAATCTCTTTAGTATAAATCGAAAGGAAAGGAAAATCTTACTCATCACACATTTATTTCAACTCATCCTAAGATATAAGCACTTAATCAAGTAATTTTTGCCCAGGGCAACGAAAGGGCTCTCTTTGTGAAAATTTTAAATTATGAAGAAAGGTCTTTTGACGGTCTTTTATGGTCTTGCTCACCTGAGTTGTTGGGTTAATGCTCAGTCTGGAATTTCCGGAGAAGTAAAAACGGAATATATTCCACACTCCAGCTATATCCGTCCGGAGGATAGCGTGAAAACAAATTCTAAAAGTGATTTTAAGAGAATGGATGTAAGTTTCAATATTCCATTATCTATGAAGAAAACAGATGATGGAAAAGTGAAAGCCTGGTCATTATTGGTGAATGGATCCTATGCTAAGATGTCCCACAAGAACTACGAAAGTAGTTTGTTTCCGGATCAGATGCTGAATGCACAAATTGGATTACAGCATTTGAGACCATTAGGAGGGAAATGGAGCATGATGATTACTGCTTCGGCAGGAGTTTATACCGATCTGGAAAATGTAAATTTTGATGATGTATTGGGTCAGGGAGGAATATTATTTATAAAGAACTTTAGTCCAAATCTAGCTCTCGGTGCAGGACCGGTATTAACTACTGCGTTCGGAGTACCTATGATTATGCCGTGGATTTATTTCGATTGGAAGACAGGAAGTAAAATCAAGTTTAAGATTAACTTCCCGGAAGGTTTGGAAGCGGGTTATCAGTTCACAGATAAATTTGCTTTAAAAGGGGTGGTAGAAATGAATGGGATGACCGTAGAAAGAAATAAAGGCGGAAAATCTACTTTATTGGGATATCAGCAGATAACCGCAGGTTTAAGACCTGAGTTACAGATCAGCAAAAACTTAAGCTTACGGCTTACCGGAGGAACAGCATTATTAAGAAGTTTCAACGAAAACGATCGTAAGATAAAAAGTATATTTAAAACTAAAAAGATGGAAGATCCGCGTTTCGCCAGTACCTTTTATATGGCATTTTCGTTACGCTGGAATCTGCCATAATTTTATTTGCTGATGAGCTTCTTATAAACAACCTGATTTAGTAATTCTTCTTTTCGGGTTCTGGAAATAGGGAGCTCAATTTTATTAATGTACAATCTGCCTCCCGAGATCATTTCAATATGGGTGATATTAATCAGAAAAGATTTATGAATTCTAAAAAAATGCTCTGGAGAAAGAGATTCTTCAATGGCTTTCATTGTTTGATGAATAACAAGAGATTTATCTTTAAAATGAAGCTTAGTATAGTTCTGCATGCTCTCTATGTATAAGATATCTACCCAGGAGACCTTAATGAAGGTATCAGATTGACGGACATATAAAAAAGGATCATCCAATTGGAGGTTCTTTTTTGATTTTTCAGATAGAATAAATTGTTGATGGGCTTTATTTACCGCCTGATAAAAGCGATTGAAAGCAATGGGTTTCAAAAGATAATCTACCACCTGAAGTCTGTAACCTTCTAGAGCATATTCAGAATAAGCCGTTGTAAGAATACATAAGGGAGGATTTTCCAATTGTTCCAAAAACTCAAGTCCGGTTAAATAAGGCATATTAATATCCAGAAAGATCAGATCAATTTGATTATCCTGTACTTTATAATTTGCTTCTAATGCTGTGGCACAGGTGTCTGCAACTTCTAAAAAGTCAATCTGATCTGCCATATCCTTAAGGTAAAACCTTGCTAAAGGTTCATCATCGATTATTAAACATTTCATTTTAGGAAGGTTATTGTTCATCATTATCTATAGATAATTTTAAGGTTAGAGAAACTTTGTACACATTATCATCAGATTCAATCTTTAGGATATGAGAATCCGGATACTGAAGACGCAATCTTTTTTGTACATTCTGAAGACCTATTCCATGAGCACCATCTTTCTTTTTGTAGGTACTGAGATTGGAATAAGAATTTTCAACATAAAAAAACAGGGTATTATTTTCTTCTTTACATGAAATAATAATGTATCCTTTATGTCCTGGTAGGCGGCATACATATTTAAAAGCATTTTCTATAAAAGTAACGAGTAGAAGGGGAGCAATAAAGGCTTTCTGATTGTTGAGTTGCCAAGTAGCTTTTACATCCAGCTCATTTCCCCAGCGTAGTTTTTCTACTTCAACTAAATCCTGAAGGTATTGAATCTCCTGATTGAGTATGACTTGATTTTTGTTACAATGATATAATTGATAACGCAGAATATCAGAAAACTTAAACAGAAGAAAAGAAGCCAGCTCTGTATTTGTTTTCATTAAAATATGAATGTGATTAAGGATATTAAATACCAAATGTGGGTTAATCTGATCCTGCAACAGTTTAAGCTGGTTTTCTAAATGTGCCTGTTGCAACAGAATGTGGTCACGTTCTATTTTCCCATGTTCCAGATAAAATCTGATACCACAAGCAGTCCCATTAATTAAAAGCGATGCCGGAATCGACAGATAAAAACCCTTCCATAATACGGAAAGATGTGATAAAACCCCTGGTGGAATAGGAGTAATGGCATTAATATTAATGTAGGTAAAGACAAGTGAAAATATAAAGCTCAATAATAGAATGACAATGAGCGCCTCTATTAAAAACTGATTCATATTCTTAGATATTAATGCTTTGGGAAGACGTTTGTTCGTTAAAAAATGAGCAAAAATATAAGAGCTTATCAGAATGATAGAAGTCTGAAGAAAAGCATTATACATGCCGACATCAGCTTGGATCTGTATCCAGATAGCTATGCCGAAAACCATCCAAAAAATAGTTATTAATACATGTTTTTTTAAAACTAGGGGAGTTGTCATAGTTAAAAAGGTGGATTTATAAAAAATTAGAAACCGCAAGACTGCAGTTTCTAATGTGTAAAGGTAATTTAAGTTTTTAGAACAGGAAATATCCAATGCCCAGAGAGAAACTATGTGGCTTTGATTTGAACTCCTTACTGATGCTTGTCAGCCCTGTTTCATATCTCAGATCCACTGTAAAGTTTTTATAATCGACACCAATTCCTCCTGTAATTCCAACATTGAATTTATCGAATTTTTTTAATCCTTCATGCAGAGCTTTTGATGTAGAGATATTCTCATTAAATGCATAACTGTAGACCCCACCGGCAAATGCTCTAACATTAAAATCTTTAGAATTTACAATTTTATAACCAACTACGATAGGAACATCAATTGAATTCCATTTCAATTTAGGTGAGCTTCCTTCTTTCAGGTCATAGGATGTTTTTCTCTTATTGAATACTGCTTCCCCCTGTAAATATAAACGGTTGAAATCTACTCTTGTCATAATCCCAGCCTGATATCCTAATCCATATTTTCCCGTAAGGTCCGAAGATTCTGTGGATGTTTTTGTAAAGTTGGTTCCCGCTTTGACTCCGATGTGTATAGCTGGAGTTTGCTGTGCGTTGGTTTCCACGGAGCAAGTAATGCAAAGTAATAATGAGCTTACTGCTAAAAAACGTTGTTTCATAAAAATAAATGTTATTAAATCTGATGCAAAACAACGGATGTCAGAGATGAGATGAAATTTTATTTGATGAACGGTGGAGATGTTAGGATAAAAAGGAATTTATATTTAAAGAGTGAAACCAACACTAAAGAAAGTGCACTTAACACAGTCGGTATAAGGAAAATAAAAAATCGGAAAAATATTTCCGATTGGTTATCATTAAAAAGGTTCTTCTTCACAAATCATTCCTGGAGGGCATCCGCCACCAGGGTTACCTCCTCCTCCTGGACTTCCAACACTTACACAACTTCCTGGGTTTCCGTCATCAGGCATTTCACATGCTTTTCCGTAAGTACACTCACAGTCGGTCCAGCAATAAGCAGAGTCGCCATTACTATGACAGCCATTGATTCCACTTCCCAGAATTGTTGACAGATCTTTTCTTAAAAGTTTTTTCATGATAATTTGATTTTTAATGGTTTTGTTTAATAAATATAAAGAAAACGATTGAATTAGAATGGGTTGTGCTTTATGAGAATCGATTTTAACTTGTAATTGATCTGATACTAGATTACTTAGTAGAATACAAATGCCTTTAATAAACCTAAAGAAAAAAGCCACAGCAATTGCTATGGTTTCTCGTTTTTTATGTAATAGTTAAAATTGTTTTTCATAGTTGAAGGTTTAGCTCCAACTAAGTTACAGTTTATTTTTTATTACTCACATTGTAGAGAAGTAAAAACTCAGAAGTATTATACTTGTAATAGGTTATCTGTTAGATTGTTATAGTTGTAGGAGGTATTGGTAATGTTCCACCAATACAAAAACCCCTGTATAAACAGAGGCTTTTGTATCTATAGTATATTACTGATTATTTTTTAACAATATTAATAATCACTTCAGTAGCTTTTTCCATACTTTCTAATGCAACGTATTCGTAAGGTCCGTGGAAATTGATACCTCCAGCAAAAATATTAGGACATGGAAGACCCATATAAGACAATTGCGCACCATCTGTTCCTCCTCTGATCGCTTTAATCTTAGGTTCGATATTCGCTTCTTTCATTGCTTCAGCAGCCTGGTCAATAATATGCATTTTACCATCGAACTGCTGCTTCATGTTACGGTACTGTTCTTTAATTTCTACTTCAGCAGTTCCCTCACCATGTTTCTGATTAAATTCAGCCACTTTCTGTTCCATGAATTTCTTTCTGGCTTCAAATTTTTCTTCATTATGATCCCGAATGATATACTGAAGTTTTGCCTCAGAGATATCTGCAGTAATATCCATTAAATGATAAAACCCATCAAATCCTTTTGTTGTAGAAGGTGTTTCATTTGCTGGAAGAGATTGTGCAAACTCAGCAGCCAGAAGACTTGCGTTCACCATTTTTCCATATGCATAACCAGGGTGAACACTTAATCCGTGTATTTTTACCACAGCTCCGGCAGCGTTAAAGTTTTCATATTCCAATTCTCCAACTTCTCCACCATCCATCGTGTAAGCCCACTCAGCACCGAACTTTGTAACATCAAATTTATGAGCTCCTCTTCCGATTTCTTCATCAGGAGTGAAGCCAATAGCAATTCTTCCGTGTTTGATTTCCGGATGAGCAATCAGATATTCCGCAGCAGTTACAATTTCTGCACAGCCAGCTTTATCATCAGCTCCAAGAAGGGTATTCCCATCTGTAGTGATTAAAGTCTGACCAATATATTTTTTTAAACTTTCAAATTTTGAAGAGGATAAAGTAAATCCTGTTGTCTGATTAAGAAGCAGATCTCCACCATCATAATTTTCCCAGACCTGAGGCTTTACATTTTCTCCATTAAAGTCCGGTGAAGTATCATAATGCGAGATAAATCCAATAGTAGGAGTATTATCATTTTCAAGATTGGAAGGAACATAACCCATAATGTATCCATTATCATCAATAGAAACATTCTCCAAACCTATTGTTTTTAATTCTTCAACGATATATTTTGCAATGTCCCACTGCTGAGGAGTTGAAGGTGTAGCTTCACTTTCTGCATCGCTGGTTGAATATATTTTTACATAGTTAAGAAAACGATTCAATAACTTCTCTCTCCATAATTGGCTGAATTCTATAGTACTCATTAGATAATATAAATTTTAACAAAGTTAGCAAATTTGATGCTCACAACACCTTATTTGCAATTGAATATCAATTATTGAAATTATGAATCAGATATAAATAATTGAAAATCAAAATTATGTTAGCTTTGTATCTATCGTAGATAAACTTGTTTAGTTTTATTATATTTGAGAAAATCTAAAGTGAAAATGTTTCTTACTGAATGTCCTAGAGATGCCATGCAAGGTTGGGGAGAATTTATTCCCACAAATAAAAAAATAGATTACATCAATTCGCTAATGGAAGTGGGTTTTGATGTGTTGGATAGTCTGAGTTTTGTCTCTCCTAAAGCAATTCCACAGATGGCCGATTCCGATGAGGTTGCTGAAAACATTGACAAATCCTTATCGAATACAAAAATTTCTGCCATTATCGGAAATTATAGAGGAGCTGAAAAAGCTTTGAAACACCAGTCTGTAGATATTCTTGGATTTCCCTTTTCTATTTCTGAAACATTCCAACATAGAAATACAAACAAAAACCAGGAAGAGGCTTTTAATGATGTTGTTAAAATGCTGGAATTGGTAAAAACCGAAAATAAGGAATTGAATATTTATTTTTCAATGGCTTTTGGTAATCCGTATGGAGAAATGTGGAAGGTCGAAGATGTGGAATTCTGGGCACAAAGATTTTCTGACATTGGAATTAAAAATATCTTATTATCTGATACGACAGGTGTTGCAACACCCGAAACAATCGCTCTTTTATTCGAAAGGATACCGGTAAAACATCCGGAAATTCATTTCGGAGGGCATTTTCATAATCGTTACGAAGATTCTTATTCAAAACTGAAAGCAGCATATGATAAAGGTTGCAGAAGGTTTGATAGCGCGATAAAAGGAATTGGAGGATGTCCTATGGCGGAAGATGATCTGGTTGGAAATATGCCAACAGAGCAAGTCATTAATTTTATGAGCGTTGAAAAAGTAGATCACAATCTGAATCTTTTAAACTTTGAGAGCTCATATAATATAGCGAAAGATATTTTTCATTTTTAAAAATATAAAAATCAATAAGAGTGGGTTTAAGCCCGCTTTTAATAATTAAATTTAAATCAGATGTCTCCTATAATTTCAACTTCAGAACTAAAAGAAAATTTCCAAAACAAAAACCTCATTATCCTTGATGCAAGGGTAGGAAAGGACGTTTACCAAAACTACCTTGAGAAGCATATTAAAGGAGCAAGATTTATTAATTTAGATAAAGACCTTGCTGAAATTGGAGATGATGCTGCATTTGGTGGAAGACATCCGCTTCCAGGTGTTGAAAAGTTTAGCCAAACCTTATCTGACTTAGGAATTTCAGAAAATGCCCATATTGTTGTGTATGATGATAAAAACGGATCCAACGCTGCAGCGAGAGCCTGGTGGATGTTGCGGTCTTTTGGATTAGATCATGTTCAGGTACTAGATGGAGGTTTTCAAGCCGCTGAAAAAGAAGGACTGGAATTTACATCAGGTGAAGAAGTTTTTGAGAAAGCTTCTATTATTAAAAGAGAAAGATGGCTTCTTCCTACTTCAAGTTTGGAAAATGTTGAAAATGAACTAGTAAACAATTCTTCAACGGTGATTGATGTTAGGGATGCTTACCGGTATAAAGGAGAATCTGAACCTATAGATTTGGTAGCCGGACATATTCCGGGAGCAATTAATATTCCTTTTTCTGAAAATCTTGATGAAAACGGGAAATTCTTAAATCCTGAAATTTTAAAGGAGAAATATTTAAAATTGCTGAAAGACAAGCCTGAGAATTTAATCATTCATTGTGGTTCTGGAGTTACAGCCTGTCATACGATTTTAGCCTTGGAATATGCTGGTTTACAGATTCCTAACTTATATGTAGGATCGTGGAGCGAGTGGAGCAGAAGAGAAGGGAAAGAAATAGCGAAAGATATTTAAAACAAAAAAACCGCAGAATTTCTGCGGTTTTTTATATTGTATTTTAATGATTAAAGCATTCCTAATTCGAATTTGGCTTCTTCACTCATCATATCCTTATTCCAGCTAGGTTCAAAAGTAAGTTCTAAATCAACGCTTTTTACTTCTTCTACCGCCTGAACTTTATCCTTTACTTCTTGTGGAAGGGATTCTGCAACAGGACAGTTTGGTGTAGTAAGGGTCATAATGATTTTCACATCACCATCCTCAGAAATCTGTACATCGTAAACAAGTCCTAACTCGTAAATATCCACAGGGATTTCAGGGTCATATACGGATTTTAGTACTCTTATAATTTCTTCTCCTATATCAGCAATTTGATCGTCTGTAAATTTCATTTTTTAATCTAGATTGATATTTCTTTTCAATAAATCTTCCTGACGCATACGCCGGAAAATATTTGCCAAAGTTAAGACATCTTTTTCACAATAGTCAACTATTCTTTGCAAGTCTTTTTCTATGTAGTAGATTGATGAAACCATTGAACCATCGATGTCATCTTTTGGAGTGGGAATTCCAAAAACATGAGCTAATAACTCTAAGGAAATAAAGCTTTTATAATCTCCGAATTTCCAGAGTTCCATTGTATCAATATGAGGGATTTCCCACGGTTTTTTTCCAAACATCTGAAACGGAACTGGAGGTTGAATTCCATTAATTAAAAAGCGCCTCGCGATCCATGGAAAATCAAACTCCTTCCCATTATGGGCACAAAGAATTACATCCCGAAGTCTTGGACTATTAAATATTTCTCCGAATTCCACAAGAAGCTTTTTTTCGTCGTGATCGGCAAAACTTTTAATTTTCAGGGTATTATTCTTTTCGACCATTCCAATTGTAATACAAATGATCTTACCAAATTCAGCCATAATACCTGCTCTTTCAGGATAGAATTCTTCCGCTGAAGTTTCATCTTTCCGTTGAAATCTTGTTTTTTTGTCCCAAAGCTTTTGATCTGTTTCTGATAGGTCATCCCATGATCCTGCATTCGGAACGGTTTCAATATCAAGGAATAAGATCTTTTCTAATTGAATGTGTTGTATCATAAGTATTTTGTGTTTTTAGCCAACCTGCATGCCGTTTTTTACGGGCAATGATGGAGCTAGGAGAGTGACGTCACTTTTATCTTCTCCATATACACCCAATACCAAACATTCACTGAAAAAATTAGCAATCTGCTTTTTTGGAAAGTTTACAACCGCTAAAATCTGTTTTCCTATTAGCTCTTCTTTTTTGTATAGCGTTGTAATCTGAGCAGAGGATTTTTTAATGCCAAGATCTCCAAAATCAATATCTAACTGGTAAGAGGGGTTTCTGGCTTTTTCAAAATCATTAACGGAAATAATGGTTCCGCATCTTATATCTATTTTTTCGAAATCTCCCCAGGATATTTCTGGCTTTATAATCATGATAATTGGTTAATTAACTGTTCTACTTCTATTTTCTGTTCTGCATATTTTTTCTGAAGCTCTGAACCTTCACCCATTCTTTTATAATACTCTAAAGCTTTATTGGCGAAAAATTTTTTATGAAAATCTGAAACCTCAGGAATTTGTGGGAAAACTTTGTGAAAAAGCATTTCAGAATAGGCCTGAAACTCTCTTTCGTTTTTATCTTCAATAAAATTACCGGGGGCTTTTTGTCTCACATGAAGCATTTCATGGGCGACCATATTAAGAACAAGATTCAAATCAAAATCAAATAAATTTCTGGGAATCATTACTTTTTGCGGTTGTCCGAGTTGTCCCTCAGCGGTCAAAAGCATTGAGTTGGGAGATAACTCTTCCCGGAAATCAAATCCTGCAAAGTTTTCATGTTCCAAATTAAAAGAATGAATCAGATAGTTAGCTGCATCTATAATCTGATTGTGTTCTTTGTAGGCATCAAGATGTAGATTGATTTGTTCAAAGTTCATTCAAAATATGTTTTTAACAAATGTATTAAAATAATAGAAATTACATTTGAATTACAATCTTTCCCTTGGTACCATGGGTTTCGATCGCCTGATGTGCTTCTGCTATTTTTTCAATTGGAAAAATTTTATCTACATGCACTTTAAGTTTATTTTCATCTAATAGGCTTGCAATAATCTGCAACTGCTCTTTTTTAAAATTAAGCATGGTCCACATTAGATCAACATTTCGTTTTTGGGCAAGCTCTATAGCTTTCGGATCATCTTTGGTATAGGAAGGAAGACACACAAGTCTTCCACCAGGCTTCACACAATTGATCGATCTATATAAAACGTCCCCACCCATTGTATCCAATGCTTCATCCAGGTCAGATACTTTTTCTTCAAACCTCTCATTTTTATAATCAATTGGAAGATCAACACCAAGGGCTTTAATGAAGTCAATATTTTTACCTGAAGAAGTTCCGCTTACAAATGCACCCACTATTTTAGCAAACTGTACTGCCAGATGTCCAACGCCTCCTGCGGCGGATTGAATTAAAATTTGGTCTCCAGAGGAAACTTTTAAATGATCATGAATTGCCTGATAAGCAGTAAGACCAGCTAATGATACTGCTGCAGCTTCTTCAAAACTGATTCTTTCTGGTTTTTTGACAATAACGTCAGGGCTTAAGGCTACATATTCAGCATAGGTTTGACTGGCAAGTCCAAAAACGGCATCTCCCACTTGAAACTCCAGAACATTTTTGCCAACTTTTTCAATAACCCCACTTATATCTTTTCCCAGAATTACGGGTAATTGCAATGTTTTAGAGGTAATATGACTTCCAGATCTTATTTTGGTGTCCACAGGATTTATTCCAAACGCTTTTACCTTTACTAAAACCTGATCATCTTTTATTTGAGGTTTTTCTGTATCTACTATTTCAAGTTTGTCAGCTCCTCCAAATTCTTTTATAATGATTGCTTTCATAATTTTTTTTATGATGCTTAATGATGATCTAATATAAGGATTTTATTGATCTTATCTGTGTAAGTCATGTTGGATTCAATAAACACGATTCTGTTTCTGTATTAATTATTTAATGAAGAAACTATTTTTATGTTTTTTTATTCTGAATATCAAGTGTTTGTATGTTTTTTTAAATTCTTTTTGAAAAATTCATGCAAGATTTTCTAAAAGGCGGGTTTATATAAATGAGTACTCAAAGTAAAAATAAGTGTTTAATACAACAAATTTAAAAAATGAAAAAATTCATAGTACTTAAAGCTTTTATGGCTTTGTTGATTGGTTTTGTAAGTCTTAGTTTAGTTTCGTGTAATAATGATAATGGACCAGATATTCCGCCCGTGAAACTACAGGATGTTATAGGAAACTATAGAGCTAAACTGATAACAAGTCAGGGAAATATAAAGGCAGAGGCAGCAGTTAATTTCACTGCAAAAAAAGATACTATTAAGTTCACTGATCTTCCTATAAAAGAAATCGTGAAATCGGTAGTTAAGGATCCTGTAAAAGCTGAAGCGGCATTAACTGCAATAGGGAAAGTTAAATATAATCTTAATTATACTGCAACCATAAATACCAATTATAATGTGTTGGAATTGGCTTTTACTCCCAAAGTACTGACTATTCAGATTCCTGTGGATGGAACCATTAAAAATACAGTAGTGACATTTACAGCCAAAGAAAAAGGCTTCTATGTAAGACAGGATGATGGGATGAAGTTTGGTTTGGTAGCAGAAAAGATAACAGTAGATGGAGTTGTATTAACACCGTATGAGGTTATTAAGTATGATTTTCCATATTGCTTAAAATATTAGATAATAGTAGAGTTAGTTAAAAATAGGTTGCGCTTTGCAATGATGCAACCTATTTTTGTATTAAGATTAAATTGATCATTAAACCAGGGTGTCAGTGTAACATAATCAATGGAGGCAAATAAGGAGCAGATTTTAGTAGACCGTCTTCTGTTAAAGGAAGAAGCTGCATGGAAGGAGCTTTTCGGAGCTTATTCCGGAAACCTCTCGTATGTGTGCTCCCGCTATATCATCAGTAAAGATGATGTCCATGATGTATTACAAAATAGTTTTATTAAAATGTTTCGCTCGATAAATTCATTCGAGTACCGTGGAAATGGTTCTCTAAAAGCATGGATAACCAGGATTGTTGTTAATGAATCATTAAAGCATATCAGACAATATTCTGACTTTAAAATAGTAACGGATGATTTTGAAATTCCTGATATAACCGAAGAAGCGGAACCTAATCTGGAGGAAGTACCGCAAGAAGTTATTATGGAAATGATTCGCTCTCTTCCGGATGGTTACAGAACTGTTTTTAATCTGTATGTGTTTGAAAATAAAAGTCATAAACAAATTGCGGAATTACTGGGAATAGCAGAAAATTCTTCGGCTTCGCAATTTCATAGAGCTAAAGGCATGCTTGTTCAGAAAATTAAGGAGTATAAAATGTTAACAAAGGCGCAATATGAATAATCAATGGTTAAACGAGCTGCGCAGGAAGATGGAAGATCATACAAGTGATGTTCCGGATGAATTATGGAATGATATAAAGGATGAATTATCCTTTGAAGAGGAGAAAAATACTGTTGTAGGCTTTCCTACTGAGGGAAGTCGTTCAGATGAAGAGGAAAATCAAGTTCCAGCCAAAAAGATTAAACCTTTAGTATACAGAGTTGCCGGAATTGCAGCTGCAATTGCATTATTTTTTATCATAGGAAAACAGCTGCTTAAGGTAGATAATGAAAAGGAAGTAGCACCAAAAATGACCTATTCTCCTGAACAGAGAAATAAAATAAAGCAGGATCATTTATCCAATAATGGAACGATTCCTGTGAATAGAAATGGAAATGTCAATATTGATCATGATGTTTCAAATAAAATTGGATCACATGAATTGGCCTCTTTAACAGGAAATATTTTTCAAAACAGTCTATATCAGAATTTGGGAAGAAATCCGGATATGGGTTATAATAAGGAAACAACAGATACAAGTCTGTTACCTTATTTGTTAGGACAATCAGGCACTATAATACAGAAACAAATTCCTCATATTGAAGATAATGGCTACATTAATCGCAGAGATGAGATCAACGAACTTATTTCTGAAACAGATCTGGAAATGCAAAACCAATCCATGGCGAGCACAGCAAAACTGAAAAAGCAAAGGGCGAATAGATCATGGATGCTAAGTATGTTAACGGGAAAAGCTTCTTCTGAATCTCAGCAGTTCCCCGGATATGCAACAATGAGTGGTCAGCCTTTGAGCATCAGTGAGATGTGGAGTGCCTCAGCATATGATAATGATCCATTTGTTGGTGTTTTATTAGCTAACCAAAACAAAAATGTAGAGGCAACATTGAGACATAAGGTACCATTGAATTTAGGAATTTCTTTATATTATAACTTAGGAAAAAGATGGGGTATAGGGACAGGACTAAATTATACCAAATTATCATCTGAGCTTCACTCCGGCAGTCAGTCTAATTTCGTGAAAAGTGAACAGACGGTTCATTATATTGGGATTCCGGTACAGGTAAATTATAATGTAATACAGAAAGGAAGATTTACAGGATACATTACCAGTGGTGCTCTTGTTGAAAAATCTGTTGCTGGAAACTTTACAACGAAATATGTGGTAGATAATGTTGTCAATGAAGAGACAAAAGAAGATTTACCCAGCCAGCCAGTACAGGTTTCATTAAATACTGCTTTGGGGGTACAATTGAAACTTGTCGATAAAATTGGAGTCTATGCAGAGCCTGGTGTTGGCTATCATTTCAAAGATAATAGTTCCCTGAACACCATTTATAAGGAGAAACCTTTAAACTTAAATATCAAATTTGGTATCAGGATATTACTGGATTAATTTCTTAATACTGTTATTAAAAATACTAACCAACCATAAAAATTTATATATGAAAACAAAACTAATTTTTTTATCACTGTTCTTATTTTTAAGTATTTTAAGAATAAATGCACAGTGTTCATTTACACCTACCATTACCAGTCCTAGATTAGGAGCTCAATTCCCAAATAAAATTGTGTTTTGTAACACAGAGTCTGAAATACTTTCAACACAAAATTATGGTAGTTACCAATGGTACAAACAGATGTGGACATGGCAGTCCCCAAATACAAATCCTTGGGTTCCTATTTCTGGGGCTAATTCCCAAAACCTGACAATCAATGGAGCTAATGATATGCTTTATAATTTTAAGGTGGAAGTTACCCTTAATGATTGTACAGCACAAAGTGCGGAAGTTATGGCAGATGGATATGCATATGCTCTTCCAGCTATGATGACCACTCTGACTCCGGGAACTTATGAAGATTTAGGAGGTGGAGAATACAATGTTTGTAATGGTGCATCAGTGCAATTTGACGATGCATTCCCAGTACTATACGGAGCCCATACCTGGTACAAATGTGCGCCAAGTAATATACCACCGGTTCCAGGAGACCCTTGTATCATAACAGGAGTAACAGGAGATACTTATATTGCAACGGGATCAGGTGAATATGGTTATTATGCATGTACGGCGTACTGTCCGGATCAATGTGAATTCCTGGGTTTAGGTTCTTTTGTGAAATTGAATTTTGGAAACTGGAGTTTTTGTAATCTGGGAACTGATGAAACAGGACCAAAGAAAACGAATGATTTAACAATATATCCTAATCCAGCGGCACAGTTTATATTTATTGGAAAAGATTCCGATAAAGTATATACGGAGGTTTCCATTATTGATGCTTCAGGAAGGCTTGTTCTACAAAAAAAGAATCATACCTATAATCAACCTATTGATGTAAGCGGATTGGCTGTTGGAACGTATATTATTGTTTCTAAGGATTCAAAAGATCAAACGTATAAAAATAAATTCATTAAAAAGTAAAACTGGGTGCCCCCTTATAACTCAGTTAGTTTTTTCAGTAATTGTGGAGTCGGTGTAGAATTTTTTCTGCACCGACATTTTTTTTAAAGAATACGGCTGACATGATCAGTGTATTTGAGATCAATATTATTACAATATTGACTGATAGTTATTTATTCAGGAAAAATTAAATTATATTTACTTTAAAACACACACAAATGTTGATCAAAATTTATGGAAGCGCAATTCATGGAGTTGCAGCTCAGACTATTACTATTGAGGTAAATGTCGATACAGGAGGCGTTGGCTATCATTTGGTGGGGCTTCCCGATAATGCTATTAAAGAAAGCAGTTACAGAATCTCTGCAGCCTTAAAAAATGTAGGATTAAAAATTCCGGGAAAGAAAATCACAATTAATATGGCTCCTGCAGATCTTCGAAAGGAAGGTTCTGCCTATGATTTAAGTATAGCTATAGGGATTTTAGTTGCTTCAGATCAAATTCTTGCTGAAAATATTCAAGATTACATTATCATGGGAGAGCTTTCATTGGATGGAAGTTTACATCCTATAAAAGGGGTTTTACCCATTGCTATTCAAGCTCGTGAGGAAGGCTTTAAAGGAATTATTCTACCCAAACAAAATACCCGGGAAGCAGCAGTAGTAGAAGGTCTCGATGTGTACGGAGCTGATAATATTAAAGAAGTAATTGATTTCTTTAACGAAGGAATACCTATTGAAAAGGTTGTTTTAGATATAAAAAAAGAATTCCAGGAAAAGGTTAATCAATTTCCATTTGATTTTTCAGAAGTAAAGGGGCAGGAGACTGCAAAAAGAGCTATGGAAGTTGCAGCAGCAGGAGGACATAATATTATTTTAATTGGTCCACCAGGAAGTGGAAAAACAATGTTAGCAAAAAGAGTTCCAAGTATTTTACCACCACTAACTTTAAAGGAGGCTTTAGAAACAACAAAGATTCATTCTGTTGCTGGGAAAATTGGAACAGAGACTTCTCTAATGACCATTCGCCCCTTCAGATCACCCCATCATACCATATCAGATGTTGCTTTAGTGGGTGGTGGAAGTTACCCTCAGCCTGGCGAAATTTCTCTGGCTCACAATGGTGTTCTATTTCTTGATGAAATGCCTGAGTTCAAACGGACAGTTCTCGAGGTCATGCGACAACCCCTGGAAGATAGGGAAGTAACGATTTCAAGGGCTAGATTTACCGTCAATTATCCAGCAAGTTTTATGCTGATTGCTTCAATGAATCCAAGTCCGAGCGGATATTTTCCAGATGATCCTAATAATACCTCGAGCATTATGGAGATGCAACGATACATGAACAAATTATCAGGCCCTCTTTTAGATCGTATTGATATCCACATTGAAATTCAAAAGGTTGAATTCGACCAGCTAACAAAAAAAAGGAGTGGTGAAAGAAGTGAAGATATCAGAAAAAGGGTTTTAAAAGCCCGTGAAATACAGCAAGAAAGATATGAGGGTTTAGAAATCAGTTGTAATGCCCAGATTGGTCCTCGGCAAATCGAACAATTTTGTGCATTAGATGGGGTTTCATTTTCCTTAATAAAATTAGCAATGGATAAATTAAATCTTTCTGCAAGAGCCTATGACAGAATTTTAAAAGTAGCCAGAACAATTGCAGATCTTGAGGAATCTGAAAATATTTTGTCACAGCATATCTCCGAAGCGATACAATATAGAAGCCTGGACAGAGAATTTTGGAATGCCTGATATAGATTGACGAAAAAATCTTAAAACCTAAAAGAAATAAAACCCAAGATTGAAACTACAAGAAGAGCTTAAGGGAAGAGTTTATTCATATTTTTAATAGTTTTTTTCTTCAATAGGTAAACAGAATAATTGATCCTTTTTTATAATTGTAACATCATCAAAATAAAAATTTGCCTGTACATTTTCTGTTTCAGCTATTTTATTGCCTTCTTTGTTTTTACATACTAGGGTAAAGGAATTCTGATGAGTTCTTGTAAAATACCATATTTGAAACTCGGGATTTAAATCTATTTGCTGATCCAATATCAGATCCAATAACCACAAACAATCTTCATAATTTGTTAAATCATAAATTCCTTCTGTAAATTTATATCCATCTTTGTAATCATGTAGGTCTTGCGGAACTGAATAAACATCGTATAAATCGTTGGCAAAATTTCTACGGCTACTGTTTCTGTTAGTCATGATCTTTGTTTTTAAAGCTGAAGGAGATTTATATTTACGAAAAGTTTCTGGAGTCTTGAAATTATTGTAATAGGCACTTGTAGGTTCTGTGAAATTTTTCATATTTAAATATTTATGTTAATTTTGTTTTATTACCTTTGTACAAATATAGTCAAAATTTAGACTAATTTAAATATAAATGGACAAAATAACAACCATAAAGGAGAGGATACTATTTTATCTGGAAGAAAAAAGTATTAAAAAGGAGTCTTTTTATAGAGAAACTGGAATGTCTGCTTCTAATTTCAAAGGAGCAGGACTAAAGAGCGACTTGGGAATTGATAAGGTTGTTAAAGTACTTTCTGTATATCCGGAATTGAATAACCACTTACATTGGTTGATAAAAGGGGAAGGTGTTTTAGATTTAAATGCTGTGGAGGAAGAGGAACAAAAAAAAGATCCCCAATCATCTGGCGATCTTTTATATAGTGAAAATTTTAATGAAGGAATTGGAGATTTACTGGCAAATATCTATGCCCAGTACAATACTCAAGATAAAAGTTTACTCTTCATACAAAATCAAATATCGAAAATGGAGAAGAAATTAGATGCTGCTATTATAAAACAAGGTAAGTATTTAGAAAAAATTCTATCCCAGATTCAAGATAAAGCAGATTCAAAGTAAGTTTAATTCTTATTTACAATGATCTTTTCTTTATTAGAAATCAATGTTTTTGTAGGAGCATTTAAAATGAGATACCCGAGTTCATCGGTGAAAATTTCCAAATCCTGCATTGTACCAATAAATCCATTATTGATCTCTTTTTTTACTAAACTCATTTTCTTTAAGTATTGCTCCTCAGATAAGATTTCATGAATATAATCTTCCCAAAGTTTATCACTAAGAGCAACAAGAATCTTTAAACTTTCTCTGTGATTACTCATTTTTAGTGATGTCATTTCGTTTAAATAGTATGGAAGAAAATCTTTCTAATGTACTATTATTAAATTTATCAATTACACTTATTTCTCGATAGTAATTATCTAATCGATATATCAGATAAACGATTAAGGCAATAATTACAACAATTGCAATGTCTGCATATCCCGATATAATATTCTTATTAAAAAATATGAATTTAATATACGTTGCTAGGTGAAAATATCCAGAAACGAAAACAGCATAGAATGTATATCGATGAGCTTTAAATAATCCTCCTAGCGCAAGAAGTATAATGCACGATGGGATTGATAAAAAGTAAATAGCCGAATCAAGATCCAAACGCCTTTCACCAGCATTATTTGCTAACTGAACATTCACGTCAGTAAAATAACCAACGATGTTGTTCAGAAATGGTAAAATTGCCGATATCAGCACAAAAGCTGACATAACAATCTGGATAGTGAGCTTACCTAGGCCTATCCGGTTTCGTTGGGTCGATTGTTTCGTTTGCTGCTGGTTCATTTATTGCTGGTGGATTAGTTGGAATTTCTGATGCTCTCACTGAGTCGGTAATAACTTTTACCGTCTTTAATCTTTTCATATCTGATTTGATACTCTTGGATTGTTGTGTGGTCATTTCATCATCATTTCTATCCGCGCAAGCTACCAAAAGAGATATCAAAATAATTCCTGACAAAATTAATTTTAGATTCATAACAATATATATTTTTTTACAACATAAAGATAAGAGATAAAACTTAAATTTATGTTAAAAAAAATAAGGTAATGTTTTTCATCTTTTAATAGTAATTAAAATTAACAAATTATCTAAAAACCTTATATCACTACGCGATGAATTCAAAAGTAGTGAATATATTTTTATATGCTACTATTTTTTAGTAAAATTTTCATTTCAAAGCACATAACTTTGTTTTTATTTTACTAATTAAGCCTTACTTTGGAAAAAAAGTTCTTAAAAGAAGCTTTTGATCTTATTTGGAGACTTACCTAGCTATAGGTGCATTTTTTCAAAAAAAATAAAATTATAAAGGATATGAGTAACAAAGAGATCTTAGAAAAAGCAAATTTGGCCATTACAAAAGGAGATTATGAAGGGTTTTTGGCATTCTGTGCTGATGATACGAAATGGACTTTTGTTGGTGAGCAGATCTTACAAGGAAAGGAGGAGGTCAGGCAATATATGGCAACAATATATATAGAGCCCCCTAAGTTTAGAGTTGAAAAACTAATAGGTGAGGGTGATTTTGTAACAGCAGTTGGTAAAATAAGTATGAAAAACAAAGGGGGAAAGATCATCGATTACTCTTATTGTGATGTTTGGAGATTTCACAACGGTAAAATGATTGAATTGGAAGCTTTTGTTATTGAGAGTTAGTTGCGGATACCAATTGAAATTTTGAAATGATATTCTTTACAGATTGTAATAGTGTGATAAGGTTAGTTAAACCCCTTTTTTCCCATCCATAATCATCTGAATCATTTTTGTTTTTCTATTTTCCCGTGTTTCCTGTTTTTTGGCTTCTTCAATCCATCTTATATATTCCTTTCTATGAGTGTAACTCATTTTATCAAATAAGTCTTTTGCTTTGGGGTTTTCATTAAAAACAACAACAATATCATTTGCAATTTCAACAGTTCTTTCTTCCTTATCCTCAATGAGAGATACGAAAACCTCATCGCCAAAAGTTTTATTCAGTTGTTTTCTGATCTCCTGGGTTAGTCCTAAAACATGACAATCAGATTTCATTTTAGAAAGACTTCCACGATATTCAACATTGCCATCGAAAGTAGCCTTGATTTTAACCTGTCCTTTTTTTCCAAATATTTTCTCAGTGGAAAAAGGGAATTCGACAAACGCAGCATTTATTTCGCCATTTTGTCTGATAATAGCTGAAAATTTAATAGAGCTCATGTAAATCGATTTATAGTCAAAAATAAGAAATTTCGAATATTTTTCAAGATTTAATATGAGAGTATTTTAATAGTGTAAGAATGTTTTGTGTATTTTATTGTTTTTAGTTTAATTAAATGTAAATATTTTTATTTAATCAATTGAAAATTCGTAAATTGTTTTGATATTAAAAAAAATGGAATGAAAAAAATTTTACTTTCTCTAACGTTAATTTCAGCATTATATAATGCTCAAGTTACTAGTTTTCCTTGGTTGGAAACATTTGAAACTGATTCGTCAACTTCTTCTTTATGGACTAAAATTTATGAGTCCGGAACGAAAGAATGGACGAATGTGCAAACTGCATATGCCGGATATACCACTGGAGCTTACCAAGGTTCTTATATGGCACAATTTGATATTACTTCATTTGATGGCGATACAACAAAGTATGTGAGTCCTGTATTGGATTTGTCGTCGGCAGCTAGCCCTACCTTGGAATTTTATTATAGAAATAGAGATTGGGGTGGAGATCAGAATGAGCTTAAAGTATATTACAGAACATCTTCTTCAGCTGCTTGGATCTTGATAAGTACGTACAATTCCAGTGTAAGTTCATGGACTACATCCGGAGTATTACCATTACCTTCACCATCTGCAACTTATCAGATTGCTCTAGAGGGAGTGGCGATGTATGGATATTCTATTACTGTAGATAATGTAACGGTGAACGCCTCAGCATTATCCACATCTGAAGTGAATCATAAAAAAGATTTATTCAGAGTATTTCCGAATCCTACATCCGATTTCGTAAATATTACGTCGGCATCAAAAATTTCGGAAATCTCAATAATCGATTTTAGTGGAAAGAACATTAAAAACCTAAAAGCAGATAATACAGAAGTTCGTGTTTCTGTACAGGATTTACCATCTGGAAATTATATTGTTAAAGTTAAGAGTTCAGATGGAACTGCCGGTTCTCAGAAGTTTATAAAAAAATAATATAACGCGCAGCAAAGTAACCTTTATATTATTCATTATAATTAAAACTAAAATAAAACCCCGTGAAACTTTTTCACGGGGTTTTAAAATATATCTTAAGAAAAGATTACCTTTTCTTTTTAGTCGTTTTTTCATGCTCTGCTTTAGCAGGACGAGTTTTAGTGTCAGCAGGAGTGTTTTCACTTCTTACTAATTTTAATTCGTCAATTAGCCTTCTTGCGCCAGCATATTTATCAATAGTCCAAAGCACGAAACGTACATCAACGTTGATTGTTTTTTGCCATTCCTGTTCAAAAACAATATCACCGCTTAGCGCTTCACTGTTTCCGTCAAACGCGATACCAATAAGATTACCTTCACCGTCAATTACCGGAGAACCAGAATTCCCACCTGTAATATCATTGTTAGAAAGGAAGTTTACAGGCATATAACCTGCTGCATCTGCATATTGACCGAAATCTTTCATATTGTAAAGATCAATCACCCTTTGTGGAAGATCGAATTCTTCATCTCCTTTTTTGTATTTACCAACAAGACCAGTCATATCAGTGTAATAGTTGTCCGTTACACCAAAATAATTTCTATCTGTTCTGATCGGTAATTTATCTACTGTTCCATACGTTAATCTCATTGTAGAGTTAGCATCCGGATAGAATTTTTTCTCAGGCATTGCTTTCATTAAACCCGCTAAGAATAAACGGTTGTTTCTAGCAAAGTTATCATCTATTTTAGAGAACTTTTCAGAAGATAATCTCTGATCAGTAGCAACACCGTTAGCAATTTTTAAAAGTGGATCTGCATCAAGTTTCAAACGGTCTGGGTTTAAGATAAAGTTTGTTACTGAAGCTTTATTAGCAAAAATAGATGAATAGGCTACATTTGAAAGATTCTTAGAGTCTAATCCCATAATAGTAGCAGAAGCAACATCCTTATCTACTCTTGACTGGTAAAGACCAACCATTGAGTTTAGCATTTCTCCTTCCAATTTAGTATTGAAGTTTTCATAAGCAGCTTTTACAGAAGCTTCCACTTTTGCTTTCATTGCTAATCTTCCTTGCATGTCTTGTTCTGCATAAGATTTAAGAACAGAACCTACCTGATAAGCAAGACTGATATATTTTGCATTTCTGGAAAGTTGAGAAGCATAATTTCTTTCAACATTTCTGTTAGAAACTTGCTTGTAGTAAATAGAAATATCATCTAATACTCCATCATATTCAGTGTTTCCAGCTTGTAGAGCCCATTTGCCGAAGTTGTCTTCAATTTTTTGTTTGTCAGAAATTGTTCCGTTCTTAATAACAGCATCAATGGTTCCTTGTCTGTTTTTCCAGTAGTTAGCTACTGAAGCATACTGAGAAGCATAGTTAAGCTGCGTAGCTTTATCTTTATCCATATACTTCTTCATTACATCCATTGCCAGTTTTGATGCTTCCACCCAAGCTGGATAATCTTTGTTTACCATCTGTTGGATACCGTAAGACGTTAAATAACGGTTTGTTCTTCCCGGATATCCTAAGATCATAGAGAAATCTCCAGGCTTAATTCCTTTAAGAGAAACCGGTAAAAAATGTTTAGGTTTTAGTGGAGTATTGCTTGGAGAATATTCTGCCGGATTTCCTGCAGCATCAGCATATACTCTGAAAACGGTAAAATCCGCTGTATGTCTAGGCCATTCCCAGTTATCTGTATCACCACCAAATTTACCTAATGATGAAGGTGGAGCACCAACCAATCTGATGTCTTTGTAATCTTGATAAACGAAATAGTAGAATTCATTTCCGTTAAAGAAATCTCTTACTACCACAGTATATTTTCCGTTTTCGGAGTTTTCAGACTGGATTGCTTTAGTTTCAGCATCGATCACAGCTTTTCTCTCTTCACCGGTCATATTGTTATTTAGTTTGGAGTTGATTCTTTGAGAAACATCATCCATTCTAACTAAAAATCTAACGTATAGGTCTTTTGCGTTAAATTCGTCTTTTTGCTTCATTGCCCAGAAACCATTTTTTAAATAATCTTTTTCTGGAGTAGAAGCTGCTGCCACAGCACCGTAACCACAATGGTGGTTCGTAAAAATAAGTCCTTTATCAGAAACAATCTCTCCAGTACAAAATCCACCAAAGCTTACGATGGCATCCTTTAAACTTGAATTGTTTACAGAATAAATTTCTTCAGGAGTTAAATGCAAACCTTCTTTTTGCATATCAACACCATTTAATCTTTTGATGAGCATTAACAGCCACATACCCTCATCCGCTCTCATCTGGACAAAGCCCAATAAAAAAGTGAATAGTAGAAATAGTCTTTTCATTTTATAAAATAATTTTGTGTCGCTAATTTACTAATTTTTACGATATTCTGCCCGTGAATGGTATGAAAATGGAAGGATTGTTTTTATGAAAAAAATATTAGTATTGCTTTTAGGCATTTTGTTTTTGGGAATAACTTTAAATTGTTCTTCAGTGCCGGAAAAAAATCCATCACTTCAAAGAGAATGGATGATGGTGTCCTTTGGGAATTTCAGTAAAGAAATGATGGTTAAAAATAAGGCAGGTATTAATTTAACCTCTAAAATAGAAGATGGAAAGATAAAGGGAGGAGCTTTTATGGGATGTAATAAGATGTTTTTTACAGCAGAGATTAAAAGCAAGGGTAAAATTAAGTTTTCAGGGCTTGGAAGCACCATGATGGCTTGCCAGGATATGAAGTTAGAAGAAGCTTTTTCAAGAAGTATTGAAAAGATCACCCATTATTCTGTTGAAGGACATTTTCTCACCTTATCGGATGATAAAGGGGAGGTGATGAAATTTGTAGCTTCTGATTGGGATTAAATACCCATTAATTTGTTTAAGATAAAATATAAAAAAGTCCGCTACTATGCGGACTTTCTTTTTGTTGAAAAAACTTTCTTTTGTTATTAGTTTTTAGGAATAGTTTTTTTTATTTCCTGCAAAGTTGCAGTGTTGGGTAATCCCATAACGGGTATATTTGTGTTCCTAGAATTATTTGCCTTGCGTGACTGTCTGTTGGGTATTGTTGCCAGAACCTCATCAAATGTGGCTGTATTGGACAGTTGTTTACCTGAATTGCCTGCCGGAGTCTTCGCTTTTGAATCTTGTTTTTTAACCTCAAGACCCTGATCTGATGCTAGACCACTTTGTACAGGTTTTTTGCTTGCACTTTGCTGAGTTTCTTTCAAAAGCTGGGCTTCATGTTCTTTTGCATTTTTTAATACCAGTGTCTGATCCTGCGTTTCCGAGGTTTTCGTTTCCTGAGCATAAGTACTAACACTTAATAGTAGAAATGCGGTAATATATATAGATTTCATAGTTTTTTATTTAATATTTACAAGTACTTTTATTTTTCCGATTTCATTCTGATTGTAGTCCTGAAGTGCTTTTCCAATTACCTGTCCTACTTTTACTTTTTTAATATTAGCCTTCATAGCAACACCTGGTTTTGATGAGGTAACTAAAAGATCTCCTCTTTTTATTGCGCCACCATCCAAACAGACTTTCGTAGGAATTACACCGATAACACCCATGGGAACTTTATCAGAAATATCAGCATCTATATGTTCTTCGGTGAGTAGTACACCTGGTCTGGTAGCATAAACACCAGCAACCAGATTAGAATATGGTTTTGAAGATTTTTCTACAGTTCGGTCTGAGTTTGTTGAGATCGTTAAAACATCACCGGTTTCATAATCTGAAATATTTCCTTCTACATCGAAAACCTCAGCTAAATCCGCTCCTCCAGTTTGTGTTCCACCATTGAAAAATCCTCTTCCTGCTTTATTGATACGGGCTACATTAACGGAGGCACTTTGATATACGGAAATATTACCTGATGGTCCCTGATGATTAACAAGCAAGGCGGAGCCAGTGCCTGTAGTGGTTACATGTACCACTGGTTGGCCATTAGCATTATTGAAGTTGGCAAAGCGACCAGCTTTACCGGTACCAAAATTGGGAATAAAGCCTGAGATGGCATTGCCTGTTCCGTCACACGATGCTTCAATACCGTCGCCAGTACCTCCTGCATTGGCGGTAATGCCATTTCCATTGCCTTCCGTAAGGGCTAACACAGCCGGACCATTCCCGCCAGCATTGGAGGAATAGAATAAACCACCGTATCCCCCGGTGCCTGATGAAAGACCATAGACGCCAGCAGTACCAAAGTTGGCAAATATAGAGTTCACTTCTCCTTTCACAGCTGGTGAAGTACCTGTAGTGCGATTTACCATAAAGTTACCTGCAATCCCATTCCCGACGGTTTTTACAGTTATTACATCATTTTCATTGTCTTCATTAAAAATCTCAAACCTTCCGGCCCGTCCTGTTGCGAAAGTTGGAACCCATGCATATAAGGCATTCCCATTTCCATCAATATTGGTTTCAACACCATTACCGTCTTTACCTGCATTAGCGGTTATTGCATTTCCATTGCCGTCGGTTATTGCAACTAAGGCACGTCCGTTTCCTGCAACATTGGAAGCATAGAAAAGGCCTCCAAAACCACCCGTTCCCGAAGCTATACCAAAAATACCTGCAGCTCCGAAGTTGCCAAATATTGTATTTACTTCAGCTCTAACAGCTGCTGCCACACTATTCGTGTTATTGACAAGGAATGATGATGCATTTCCCTCAGTATTGTCAGGAATATTTCCATTTCCATTGGTTTCTACTTCAAGTGTATTAACGAGATTGGTTTGATTCACGTTTTCGAATCGTCCTGCTCGTCCGGTGCTGGTATTAAGCCCTACTTGACCAAAGACACCAACTCCTGTTCCCGTAGTGTTTGTAGAGATAAATCCTCTTACGCCATATCCACCACCATCATTTCTTCCGACCACTGCTCCGGCGATATCACTGGTTGTTCTCCCCACAACAGCTTCTCCATTTCCGTTATTGTCTCCAATAATACCTGCAGAAACCTGTTGGCTGGTTATGCCATGTACGGCAAATCCGCTTCCTGTGGTACTTAAGATTCCGGCACCGCTTCCAGAAGAAGAAACATTCACTACCGTTCCATTTCCTAAAGTTGAAACATTAAGAGCGTTATTGTTATTGGCATTATTTAATAAAGCAATATTAGCGGCGATCCCATTGTTACTTGTTGCATTAAGACCTGTTCCTGTATTGCTGTTTGCATATACACCATATCCGGCTCCTGATGAGTTTCCATAAACCCCTAAACCATTAGGAGTAACTCCGTATACTCCCCATCCGCTTCCGTTTTGACTGCCCCAGACACCAACTCCCAAACCACCTGTTCCGTTATTGATTCCGCGAACTCCTGATGAAAACCCTCCAGGAGAAGTGCTGCTCACAATACCCCTCACTGAAGCAATACTTGAAGTCGTTGTATTGTTGATTCCTTCAACTGAAGTGCCGTCACCATCATTTGTCAGTGAAAAAAGGGTAGCTGGGTTATTAACAGTTGCCGTATAAGGAAGGGTGAAGTTTCCACCACCCCCGCCTGCTGACTTTGCATACATAGCATATGGAACGCTAAGTAGCTGACTGGTTCCTGTTATTGTGTAGCTTGTTCCTCCAAGAGGATCCGTTTCTGTTTTTAAATAATAATTTCCTGTTGACCAGTTAATAGTGGCAAATGTTCCTGTGAGGACTGTTCCCGAACCTATTTCAAGGCTGATAAGGCCGTTTGCATTCGTATTTCCGGTTAATCTTTCGGAATAAACGACCGGTCCTGCTGCAGAACCTTGTAAGACACTCACTCTTATGGCGATGCTTTGATTGACGAGCAGTTGTCCGGAAAGATTCCGCATAACTGCTTGATAGCTCATTTTTTCGGGTACTTGTGCATAGGCTGAAAGACAGCCCAACATAAGCCCTAGCATAAATAGAATTTTTTTCATGGTGTTATTTTTTTATGATTTTGAACGTTTTGATGTTTTTACCTTCTTGATTTATTCGGATCAGATACATCGCAGAAGGAAGTGAAGAAAAGTTGAATTCAGATTTTGATTGAGTTATCTTATCCTTTTTGATCAATTTACCTTGGGCATCAAATAATTGATAATCTGAGTTTTTGTAACTGTTTACAGTAAAATCCAGATATAAATTGTCTTTGAATGGATTAGGGTAAAGTAAAATGCCGTCTTCTTCGGTTGTTGTTTCATGAGTAGAAAGAGTTGTTACTTCAAAGGCTTGTTGTACACCTTCCATAACTTGTGAGCCACTTCCCTTTGAGAGGTAAGTGATTTGCCCTACACTATAAGAAACAGAGCCGTTACCTCCTGAGACACTCGTTCCCGTAGCCAGAACAGCTGACTGAGCGTGCAGATGTCCGGATACGATAAACAGAATGAAAAAGAAGCCGAAAATAGATGTTCTTTTCATGTGATTTTTTGGTTATTAGTTAATGATAATAAGTAAGAGTTTGTGGAATATTAAAATTACCACATATTTGAGGCTGATATTTGGAAAATAGATAAACGACAGGAAAAATCGACGAATGACCAGTTTATTAAAATAGTTGAGATTGTGGAGTTATTGTTTGATCTCAGCCGGGCATATTGAAAAATGCCAGGTTGTCTTTATAAGTTCTTCCGATTGGAAGTTTGATGTGATTAACGAGTTCTACTTCGTGTGCTGTTTTACTTCGGATGAGGTATTTGGGGACAGCATAACTGCGGTGTATTCTTACAAAAGAATCAAAATAATTTTGGTGAAGAAGATTGCCAATAGAATCCAGAATACAGTGCTTTTTTTCGGAAGTTATGATTCTGGTGTAATCTTTTAATGCTTCAAGATAAAGGATATCTGTGATTTTTATTTGAAGAATTGTACTTCCTTCTTTTATTTTAATATTATTTTCACCTAGCAAGATATCAAGACACTCACTCTTTTCCTTCATTTCAAGGAAATCAAAGAGCTTTAACATGGATTGATGGAATCGTTCTGTTTTCAGGGGTTTCTTAATGAAATCTAAAATGTCCAGTTCAAAAGCTTCAATAGCGAATTCAGGATGTGAACTTATAAAAATACAGATCGGGATTTTGTGGGCTAGTTTGCTAAATTCCATTCCATTCATACCAGGCAGATTGGTATCAATAAATAAAACATCAATAGGAAGGTCAAGGTAGGGAATAGCTTTTTCTGCGGAATCAAGAGAAGCAACAATTTCAATACACTCATATTGATTAATATGATGATGAAGAACCAGTCTGTCCAGTTCATTATTATCAATAACCATACATTTAATATTGGTAATCATGATTCTCTGGATGTTGTTAGTTTTTTAAATTTTAAAGTATTAAAACAATAAAATTGTTCTATAAAGTTATTAAAATAATATAATTTAATGTTGTTTTAAATTAAATTTAACATTAAGATTTTTATATTTTAAATAAAGTAAGTAGTTTCCAGAGCGAATTATCACTAATAAGATGAATGTAGCTAAAAGTGGAGTTATATAATTGTTATATAATTAAGGATAAGAAAAGAGGGTAGGGCAAGTTATTTAATGTTGTTAATGATCCATTCAAAATTTCTGAATCGAGAATTTTTATCATAAATATTACTTAGGATTATCATGTTGTTGGTTTTATAAAATGCTGCAATATCAGAAAGTTGCTTTCCGATAGTCTCTGGTGTGGCAATGATTATATTTTTTAAACCTTGTTGAAAATCATTTTTGCCTTCTTCTCTCGAAATTTTTTCTTCTACCTCATCTGGATGTAAAAGGGGCGTTGGTGCTAATCCCCGATGTGCCTCTAAAAACTGGTAAACCATTGAATAGGCATTTCTTTTTGCTGTTTCATAGTCTTCAGCTACTGAAACTGAAAGAGCAATTTGTAAACGAGGCGTTGATGTTATAAGGTTAGGTTGAAAATCGT
Source organism: Chryseobacterium sp. ISL-6 (assembly GCF_018613715.1). Lineage (GTDB taxonomy): Bacteria > Bacteroidota > Bacteroidia > Flavobacteriales > Weeksellaceae > Chryseobacterium > Chryseobacterium paludis. The sequence goes on from NZ_JAGGPT010000006.1 coordinate 387,417, forward strand.
TTTTATAAATGTTAGTGCTTTCATTTCTTTGTTCATTTACTAAAAAATGAGAATATGAATAACCTAGTCCATTTTTTGCTGCTTCTTTTGCTGAATTGTTGCCCGATCCTAACCACCAGACTTCAGGTTTGTGATGAAGATTTTGTGGTTGTGCTATTAAGTCTCCATAACGCTCCTGAGTTGGGGTAATATCCTCGGACAGATATGCGACGATATCCTGTAGTTTTTCACTAATTGTAGTTACGGTTGGAAGTTTATCACCATTCAATGCAAGCGACGACATTTTAAGTCCACCCGGAGCCTTTCCTAATCCTAATATAAAGCGTCCCGGAAAGATAGAAGCCAATAGTTTTGTTATCTCAGATACTTTATAAGCTGAGTAATTGCGAAGCATAATACCAGCAGTACCTACTTTTATATGTTGTGTCTTTCCCAAGATGACGGCAGCTAGAATTTCTGGGCTTGAACTGGCATAAGCCGTTACACCGTGATGTTCTGAAAATAAAATACTTTCATATCCTAATTGTTCTACCCATTGTGCCAATTCAATACTGTTATCGAGAGCTTCCTGAGGGTGTTTTCCGGCAATAACAGGGGATTGTTCCAGGACACTCAGTTTAATCGTTTGTTCTTCCGTCATATAGATTGGTTTTTAAAAACAATATTTAATCATTCAATATAATAAATAAATTCTTTTGGCTTTTAATAATCATTCACTTAGTGTCATAACTCAAAGGGATCGTTGGTGTTTTTACCAGTTATTTAATTTTAGTGTTTAGAAAATAAAAAACGGGTTAATCTAATTGGTAATTTTCTACAAATCGGTATTATTATAAACTTAAATTAACATTAAAATTTCTCATTGTCCAAAAAATCATTTTGTTTTTTATTCTTAAAAATGTTATCTTGTAAAGCTCACAAACATAGATAGAACTTAATGCTAGAAAAGAAAGAACATAATTACGAGAAAGCAGTTTTAGTAGGTGTTATTACTCAGAATCAGGATGAAGAAAAGCTGGTAGAGTATATGGATGAACTGGAGTTTTTAGCTTTCACGGCAGGAGCCACAGTAGAAAAACGCTTCACTCAAAAATTAACGCAGCCAGATTCCAAGACCTTTATTGGAAGTGGAAAAGCACTTGAAATAAAAGAATACGTAAAAGAAAACGAGATAGGGACTGTAATTTTCGATGATGAACTCTCTCCTTCGCAGCTTAAAAACCTGGAAAGAGAAATGGAAATTAAAATTTTGGACCGTACCAATCTTATTCTTGATATTTTTGCACAACGAGCGCAAACTTCGTATGCAAGAACTCAGGTAGAATTGGCACAATATCAATATCTCTTACCGAGACTGACAAGAATGTGGACCCACTTGGAACGTCAGAAAGGGGGAATAGGAATGAGAGGTCCGGGGGAAACAGAAATTGAGACCGACCGTCGTATTATCCGTGACAGAATTTCATTGTTGAAAGATAAATTAAAGACCATTGATAAACAAATGGCTACTCAGCGAAACAATCGTGGGAAAGTAGTTCGTGCCGCTTTGGTGGGTTATACCAATGTTGGAAAATCTACTTTAATGAATGCGCTTTCAAAATCTGAAGTTTTCGCTGAGAATAAATTATTTGCGACTTTAGATACGACAGTGCGAAAGGTTGTTATTGGAAACTTGCCGTTTCTGCTAACCGATACGGTAGGGTTTATCAGAAAACTGCCAACTCAACTGGTAGAATCTTTTAAATCTACATTAGATGAGGTTCGTGAAGCTGACTTGCTTATTCACGTCGTGGATATTTCTCACGAAAGTTTTGAAGATCATATAGAATCTGTTAATCATATTTTGATGGAAATCAATGCTCATCAGAAACCAATGATCATGGTTTTCAATAAAATTGATGACTTCAGTTATGAGAAAAAAGATGAGGATGATTTAACGCCAACCACAAAAAAGAATATTTCTCTTGAGGAGTGGAAAAAAACCTGGATGGCAAGATCTAAATATCCTACCGTATTTATTTCTGCTTTAAGTAAAGAAAACTTTCCAGAAATGAAGAAAATGATCTATGATGAGGTAATGAAAATTCATATCTCGAGATTTCCTTATAACGATTTCCTTTTCGAATATTTTGAAAATGATGAGGAGGAAGAAGAAAATAACGATTAATGAAATATTACTTTTTCCTTCTGTTTCTATGTATCTCGATTTCTGGCTTTAGTCAAAAATCCAAGATCGATTTTAAGAGTATTGAAAAGAACCTTAAAAACTCTGAGTCGCCATACAGTTATGATAGACTTATTTTCAAATATAAAGGGATACCAAAATCATTGGATAGCATAGAAGCTCAACATTTGTACTATGGTAGAAATTTTGAAACAAATAAGCTAACTACTTCGGATGAAGATTTTAAGAGTCTGGCCGAAGCGTTTAAGAATAGCAATTTTGATGAGTGTATACGATTAGGAAAGATTTTATATGGTAAAGATCCTACAAATCTTGATGTGTTGTTAATTTTGCTCAGAGCATATGACAACAAAAAAGATATAAGCAATTTTACCCATCATTTGTCACAACTTCGATTGCTTGCTGATGCAATAAAAAATTCCGGGGATGGAAAATCAGAGAAAACAGCCTATAATGTTAACTCTGTGGGTGATGAATATATTTTTCTGAATATTCTAAATCTGGGAGAAGGATATACAAGAAGTTCAAAAACAATGAAGGACGGGGTTATCGACGTATGGGAAAAAGAGAATAACAAAATATATATCAAAGTCCTTTATTTAGGCTTTTAAATTTAAAAATAACTTAGTGGAATTATATTATTCATTTTCGGTGTTAATAGTTTTAGCATCCATATTCGCATATCTCAATTACAGATTTCTTAAGCTTCCGAGCACGATCGGAATTATGGTTATTGCCATTGTGGTTTCAATTTTCCTGGTTTTATTTGGTGAAACCGTATTACCTAGAACCTTTGGGCATCTTCATAAATTAATGAATAGTATTGATTTTACGGAAGTACTGATGGGTGCAATGCTTAATTTTCTTTTGTTCGCCGGAGGAATACATATCAATATCAATGATCTGAAGGAACAATTTAGGCCGGTTCTTATCTTTTCAACAGCAGGAGTTGTTATCTCTACTTTTATAGTAGGTTTCGGAATGTTTTATCTTCTTCCTCTTGTAGGTATCAAACTTCCGTTTATCTATTGTTTGGTTTTCGGAGCCCTTATTTCTCCTACAGATCCGGTAGCAGTTCTCAGTATTTTAAAACAGGCAAAAGTATCAAAGTCTTTGGAAACAAAGGTGGCAGGAGAGTCTCTTTTTAATGATGGGATGGCTGTTGTTGTGTTTACTGTTGTTTTACAGCTGGCTGTTGGGAAAGAAGTAGATTTGGGAGTTGAGAGCATCGGGTTACTATTGATGAAAGAAGCCGGCGGAGGATTATTGCTGGGTGTTTTATTAGGCTGGATCACTTCCCGACTGATGCGTGAAGTGGATGATTATATTATTTCAGTATTAGTTACCCTTTCGGTTGTGATGGGAGGTTACCTTATTGCAAGGCAAATGCATATCTCTGGGCCGCTTACTATGGTAGCTGCAGGATTGTTTATGGGGAATTTTAATGTACGATTCAAAATGAAATCCATTACCCAGGACTACCTTATTAAATTCTGGGAATTAATAGATGAGATATTAAATGCCGTACTATTCCTATTTATTGGTTTTGAGTTACTAATGATCAAAGATTTGAATCATTTTATTATTCCAGGGCTTATTGCAATTCTAGTTGTTTTGATCGCAAGGTTTATTTCTATTTGGGGACCTTCGAAATTTATGTCCTTCAGGACGCGGTTCAGTCCACAGACCATTAAGGTTTTATTTTGGGGTGGAATTCGCGGTGGGGTTTCCATTGCGTTGGCAATGTCTATTCCTAAAAGTGAATACAGTAATATTATTTTAAGCATTACTTATTGTGTAGTGGTATTCTCAATTATTGTTCAGGGGCTTACAATTGCTAAAGTTGCTAATCCTAAGAAGATTGCGAAAGAAGAACTGGAACAAGAAGGTGTTGCTTTAGATGAAACTACCTAATTAGTTGATTACGATGAATAATACAATCAAAGATATACATGAAGCATTAGCTGTTTTATCTATTCCGGAAAAGGCAGCTTTCTTTCCTAAGTTTTTTAAAACAGGAAAAGGTGAATATGGTGAAGGGGATGTATTTTTGGGAGTAAAAGTTCCGTACCAAAGAGTAGTGGCAAAAGAATACTATTCTAAAATTTCTTTAAAAGAACTTGGGGAGCTACTTTCCTCAAAATTTCACGAACATAGATTGACTGCCTTGTTTATGCTGATCAATAAGTTTGAAAAAACAAAAGATCCAAAAAACAAAGAGGAAATTGTAAAGTTTTACCTTGATCATTTACCGTTTGTCAATAACTGGGATCTGGTAGATTCCAGTTGCTATAAAATTTTGGGACGCTATGCTTTTGAAAATAAGAAAGAAAATTTACTTAGAGATCTTTCTAACTCTGATGACATGTGGCATAAAAGAATTGCTGTTGTTGGAACAATGCATTATGTGAAAAAAGGATCGTTTGATTTAACGAAAGAATTTGTAACAAATAATTTAAAACATTCACATGATCTGATGCACAAAGCAAATGGATGGCTGCTAAGAGAAATGGGGAATAAAAATGAAGAAGAGTTGATTTCTTATTTGTCGAAATACTATAAAGATATGCCCAGAACATGCCTGAGATATGCGATTGAGAAATTGGATGAAGAAGTACGGCAAGATTATTTAAAAGGAAGGATCTAATGGATTGTTTATTTTGGAAGACCTGTGCCCATTATTTTTTACACCTTATATTTCCTGTTTTTATAGCTTTAATTTTCTATAGAGATAACTGGAAGAAGGTGTATCTTATTCTATTAGCAACGATGCTAGTAGACCTAGATCATCTATTTGCCAATCCTGTTTTTGATCCTACGAGAAATAGTATAGGATTTCATTTCCTGCATTCTTATTATGCCATTACCTTATATTTCGTAATGCTTTTTTTTAAAGGAACAGTCAGAATTATTGGTATCGGACTTTTATTACATATGTTGACCGATTTTCAGGATTTTAACCTATGGTGCCATTAAAATATCATTAATATTTTCTTTTAATAATTTAATTTTCATCGTTTTTTTGTATTTTGTAGACACTTATGAAATTAAAAGAACTTTTACACTATACCTTTATTTTCCCTGTTTTAGCAGTAGGTTACTATTTTTCTGGATTAATGGAAAATGGTGTTGTTTATGAAATTATTGCAGGAATTTTACTCACAGGTAGTGTATTATCAGCTGTCCATCATGCAGAGGTTGTAGCTCACAAAGTAGGAGAACCATTTGGTACTATTATTCTAGCCCTTTGTATTACTATTATTGAAGTCGCATTAATTATTTCGCTGATGGTAGCAGGAGGAAGTGAGGCTATTACATTAGCCAGAGATACTATTTTTGCTGCAGTAATGATTATTCTAAATGGGATCTTAGGAATATGTATTTTAGTAGGTGGAGTGAAATATTATGAGCAGTTTTTTGCAAGAACCTCAGCAACGACATATCTGGTAAGTATTGTTTCAATATTAGTTTTAACATTAATCCTCCCTAACTTTACCTCAAGTGTAAATGGGCCATTTTACAACACCGCTCAGCTGATTTTTGTTTCTATTGCGTGTCTGGTTATTTATGGTGTTTTTTTAATGGTTCAGACCGTAAGACACAGGAATTATTTCATTATTACAGGGGATCATCCGGATTCTCATTTTATTCCATCAAGAAGTCAAACTATTGTAAGTTTTGTTTTTCTGGTAATCTGTCTTGTTATTGTTGTTTTAATGGCTAAAGGTCTTTCCGCAACAATTGAAGATATGGTACAAAGTATAGGTGCTCCAAAATCATTAGTAGGAGTAATTATTGCAGGGGTTGTGTTGCTTCCGGAAGGTGTCGCTGCTATTCGTGCAGCAAGAAATAATCAGATACAGTCTAGTGTGAACTTAGCATTGGGATCTGCCTTGGCAAGTATTGGTTTAACGATCCCTGCGGTATCTATTGTTTGTATAATGTATGATATTCCTTTTGTATTGGGGCTCGATAAGAAAGATATTATTTTACTTTCTTTATCCGTGTTTATTGTAATGCTTTCTTTAAGTAGAGGAAAAACCAATATTTTATATGGAACAGTTTTACTAGTGAATTTAGCGGCTTATATTTTTACTGTCATAGTTCCTTAATTAAGCTTTCTGGCCATTTCCATTTTGTATGCCATCAGCCTGGCGATATTTTCAGATTTATAGATAGCCATATCAGCATTTTCACCTATAAAGTTTTCTTCAATGGTTCTTTTCCATAATGATAACCATTGGTCAAAATGTTTTTTCTCCATCGCCTGAAGCTCATTAATTGGAAAATGGACAGCCATGGGATTTCCTTTATAACTCATTTGACCAAAAAGAATGCTTTCCCAAAAAGAATACATTTTTGGAAGGTGTTTATCCCAGTCTACTTTGATAATATCCCTGAAGAAAAATCCAATAGTATCGTCTTTAATTACTTTTTTGTAAAATGAATTAACCAACAGTTCAATGTCCTCTCTGGATTCAAGCTTTTTCATATTTCAAAGTTAATTTAAATTCAATTGATGAATTCAATCATCGACTTGATAAATTTCATGAAAACAATATTTTATCTTTGCATGTTGGTTACAAAAGTTGGAAAGAAAAATAATATAAATAATGGCAAGAGGATTTAGGCAAAAAATTCGTCAGAAAAATACGGATAGCAGTGGTTTTGGAAGTAATGCTTCCGGAAGGTTTATCAATAAGGATGGACTGCCGAATGTTCGAAGAAAAGGCATTAATGTCTTTAATAGGTTGAGCTGGTATCACACTATGCTGAACCTGTCTACATTCAGGTTTCTTTCCTATTTAGTGATTGGCTATATTCTTATAAATATTATTTTTGCTTTAATTTATTACTCTATAGGAGTACAACATCTTACTGGGATCGATAAGAGTAATCCGATCAATGAATTTATAGATGTATTTTTCTTTAGTTCACAGACATTTACTACTGTTGGATATGGTAGAATAGCTCCGATCGGTTTTATGGCGAGTTTGGTGGCTACTTTTGAAGCTTTTCTGGGATTGCTTGCTTTTGCCATTGCAACGGGTTTATTTTATGGAAGATTTTCCAGACCCAGAGCCTATTTAAGATTTTCTGATATTGCTGTTATATCGCCTTTTCAGGATTCTACAGCTTTAATGTTTAGGCTGGCTCCTTATAAAAATAATGCACTTACTGATGCAGATGTTATAGTATCAGCTGCAATTGAGGTTATTGAAGACGGAATACCTAAGAGCAACTTTTATAGATTAGAGACCCGATTAAACAAGATCAGTACATTGGCACTGAATTGGACTGTGGTACATTTAATTGATGAAAACTCTCCCTTTTATGGGTTTTCTGAAGATGATTTTAAAAGTATCGATATAGAAATTATAGTACAGGTACGAGCTTTTGATGAGGTCTTTTCAAATACAGTGGTTCAAAGGTCATCTTATGCTACCGGAGAGATAATTTATGGGGCTAAATTTGTACCAATGTATTACCCAAATAAGGATAACCAGTCTACAATTCTGGATCTGGATAAAATTAATAAATATCAAAAAGTAGATCTTTCCGTTTTAGCGGAGGATAGAGGATAATGAATCTGGAACTTTATAAAACACAGGCTTTACAAAAGCAAAAAGAACACAAAAAATTCTTAGATGGGTTAAAGAAAAAACCACCTAAGAACCTTGATTATGTTGTTCAGGAAACCCATGAGGAGGTTTTTGAAAAGATTAATTGTCTTCAGTGTGCTAATTGCTGTAAAACAACGGGGCCATTATATACAGAAAAAGATATTGAACGTATCGCTAAACATCTTCGGATGAAACCTATAGATTTTGAAGCAAAATTTCTGAGGGTAGATGAAGACAATGATAAAGTTCTGCAAAATCTCCCTTGCTTTTTTCTTAATAATGATAATACATGTTCTATCTATGAAGTGAGACCTAAGGCTTGCAGAGAATACCCACATACGGATCGTAAAAAGATCTATCAGATCAATTCTCTGATGATGAAAAATACTGTAATCTGCCCTGCAGCATTTGAATTTGTAGAAAGAATTATGAAAAATTTAGGAAAATAACCTATAATCAAAAATCATCTTAAAAATACATAAAGTACGTTAAATAAGAACTTTAGATATAATTTAATGAAATAAATGGCGTTTAAAAAATATTAAACAACCATTTAAAATATTACAATATGAAAAAGTTAATTTTAACGGCAGTCTTTTCTTTAGCGGGAGCTGTTGCCGTATCAGCTCAAACTGATGCTCAGAAAAAAGGTGATGCAAATCAAACAACTACTCAAGCGCAGCCGCAAAGTACACAAACAAACATGAGTACGACTACCCAAATGCAAGGGCAGAATGCAGGTGCAACAGTTACAACAGATGCCGCTGCAAATACGTCAACACTAAGTGATGCAACAGCAACCGTAAGTGCCGATACCAATGTAGAAGCAACTAAAACGGCAGAAGCCACTAAAGAGGAAAAAAAAGCTAAAAAGAAAAAGTCGAAATAAGTAATTTAAAAGTAAAAGTGAGAAATCCTGAAATATTTATTTCAGGATTTTTTTATTAATAGTTTTTATTTTAAAAGTATTTCCCATATTCTGAAAATAAAAAAAGCATTGAATAAATCAATGCTTTCTCCTTTCACTTTTTACTTTTTTCCCATTTTCCCGGGAACAGGCTATAAGAAAAAAGGCCGGGAATTTCCCAACCTTTATATTTTATTTTATACAACTCCTTGAGCCAGCATTGCTTCTGCAACTTTCACGAAGCCGGCAATGTTTGCACCTTTTACGTAGTTTACATAACCATCTTCTTCTTTTCCATAGTCTCTACAAGCTTTATGGATTCCGATCATGATCTCCTTTAATCTTGCGTCTACCTCTTCAGAAGTCCAGTTTAGACGAATTGAGTTCTGAGTCATTTCTAATCCTGAAGTAGCTACACCACCAGCGTTAGACGCTTTACCAGGAGAGAATAATACTTTGCTGTCTAAGAAATAGTTGATCGCTTCTAACGTTGAAGGCATATTAGCTGCTTCAGTTACGCAAAGAACTCCATTTTCAACCAATACTTTAGCATCTTCGAAGTCCAATTCGTTTTGAGTAGCTGAAGGGATAGCAACATCACACTTCACTTCCCAAGGACGTTTTCCTGCATAGAAAATAGCAGATGGATATTTTTTAGCATAGTCTTCAGCTCTGTTATTACCTGAAGATCTTAATTCTAATAAATAATCAATTTTATCACCATCGATACCGTCTTTATCATAGATATATCCGTCAGGACCAGAAATAGTTACTACTTTTCCACCCAATTCAGATACCTTTTTAATAACTCCCCAGGCTACGTTACCGAAACCTGAAACAGAAACAATCTTATCTTTAAATGTTTGATCAATAGTCTTAAGCATTTGCTCAGCGAAGTAAACGACACCATATCCCGTAGCTTCAGGACGGATCAATGATCCACCATACGCAAGACCTTTTCCTGTAAGCACACCTGTAAATTCGTTTCTTACTTTCTTGTATTGTCCGAAAAGATATCCGATTTCTCTTGATCCTACTCCAATATCTCCTGCTGGAACATCAGTTTCAGGGCCAATGTGCTTGCATAATTCAGTCATGAAAGCCTGGCAGAAACGCATTACTTCCATATCTGATTTTCCTTGTGGGTCAAAATCAGAACCTCCTTTACCACCACCCATTGGAAGAGTAGTCAATGAATTTTTGAATACTTGTTCGAAAGCTAAGAACTTAAGAACTGACAAGTTTACAGTAGGATGGAAACGAATTCCTCCTTTGTATGGTCCGATTGCAGAGTTCATCTGAATTCTGAAACCTCTGTTTACCTGGATTTCTCCTTTATCATCAACCCATGGAACTCTGAAAATAATAATTCTTTCAGCTTCAGCCATTCTCTCAAGAAGCTTCATTCCTGTGTATTCTTTCTTGGTAGCGATAAACGGAATTACAGTAACTGCAACTTCTTTTACGGCTTGTAAAAATTCTGGCTCGTTAGGGTTTTTTGCCTCAATTTTTGCAATAAACTCCTGGATTTTCTGGTCAATATTATATTGTTCCATATATTAAGGTTGAATATTATTGCCAACAAATTTAATTTTTTTTTCAAGATTCACAACACCTTAATTGATGATTGTTGAAAATTTATTAATTATGAGAGAAAATATTATTAAATTGATAATTTGCATTTAAATTTTATTAAAAATTAAATGTTATACGTGAAATAATGCAATATTAAGAAATAGTTAAATTTCAAATTGCTAGAAATTGCCTCCCAGAAAACGATTTCACTTTACCTAAAAGCTCTAATTCTAAAAGTACAGGTAAAATTCTATGTGTTGGAAGGACTATTTGCTGGGCTAAATCATCCAAATTAATTTGTGGATTTTCAGCAATAAAATTATAGATTAGACTTTGATTTTCAGTTAATTGAATTGCAATAGAAGAACTGGGAAATAGTTCTTCTATTTTTTCTTTAGGTTTGTTAAAACAAAGGTTGCTGATCAGATCTTTAATTGTAGAAATTGTAGCTGCCTTATTTTGAGAAATAAGATGATTGCAGCCTTGGCTATACTGATCTGTAATTTTTCCGGGCAGAGCAAAAACATCCCTGTTATAGCCGTTAGCAAAGGTTGCTGTACTCATTGATCCGCCTCCAAAAGCGGTCTCCACCACCATAGTTGCTGGAGATATTCCAGCAATAATTCTATTTCTTTGAATAAAGTTTTCTCTATCAGGTTTTCTTGAAGAATTAAATTCGGTAAACAGGACTCCGCCGTCTTGCAGGATCTTCTCAGATAGCCGCTTATTTTTTGCAGGATAAAGAGTGTGGAAACCATGCGCTAAAACAGCAGCGGTAGGGATTTTGTAGTGAAGAGATTGATCGTGCACTTCTTTATCTACTCCCAAAGCCAATCCACTAATGGAAATAAAACTACAAGATTGGGTTTCTTCAAAAAAATTCTTTATAAACTGTTTACCATAAGCCGTAATATTCCTTGTACCTACAATACTTAAGGGCAGTAGTGAATTTTTGTAGTTTCCTTTTTGGTATAAAATAGCAGGAGCATCTTCACATTCCCCGAGTAAGTAGGGGAGTTCTTTAAGATGTTTTAGCTTGATCAGAATATTGTTGCTTTCGCAAAATTTCAATTCTTTTTCAGCAAAGTCTAAATGGCTAGGGTTGCCAATATCTGATACAATCTTTTGACCAAATCCATCTATTTTTTTATATTCTTTCTTAGCCTTTTCCCACGCCGTTTTAGCGCTTCCAAATGTTCTAATAAGTTTTATGAAATTGATATCACCAATCAGGCTGCACTCGCGTAATGCGATTGCATAAAGATGTTCTTCGGAAATCATGTGTGTTTTTTTTCAAATGTAATGAATTAAGTTTTATTTTTTCCTTAATTCCTCTAAATGATCCCAGATATCATCTCTTTTTTTGTGGGGCAGTTCTAAAAAGTCTTCGGGGTGATTTTCTTTATATTCCTGCCAAAGCTTGTCATCTTTCTCGTTATAGTAGTTAGGGAATTCCCAAATGAATTTTCTCTTTTTTTCACCAATATTTTTGAATGCAAAAGCAATGATACTTCCTACTACTGCTCCTGAAAGGTGGGCTTGCCAGGATATTTTACTTGGTTCATGAAGATTGTAAAATAATTCTTCAGGAAACATCCCCCAAATCAAACTTCCGTAATATAATACAACCAGTAAAGAAATGGTTAAAAGTTTCATATTCCATTTAAATACTCCACTGAAGAAGAGGAAGAAAGCTAAAACATATACGACGCCACTGGCTCCAATGGTACAGGTGTACATGTACTCACCTGTGAGGATATCTATGGGCGGAAGTAACCAAACCAATAATCCAGTTGCCAGCCAACCGATAACAAACACTTTATTGGCCACTAATGGATAGAACTGATATAAAAGAAACATCAGCACAGCAATGGGAATTGAGTTACTGATAATATGGTCCATATTTCCATGCAAAAGAGGAGAGGTAACCACCCCCAACAAACCTTCAGGTAAAAGAGGAATGATGGCTCCAAAGCAACTCTGAAAGAAGCCTTGTGTTTGTAAAAAGTAGCCCAGCCACATTGCAGCAAGCATCAGCAATGGATATAAGATAGCTTTCTTGGAAATTGCGTTTTTAAACATGAAGAGGTAATGTCAAATCAAAAGCCAATAATAAATTTCGGAAAATTTGGCGATGGTTTTTTCTCTTTTAAATTATTTATAAGACAAAAGGTAATGATTTTTAGGGAACTAGTGATTTGGAATTTATTGTTTGATGATTCATTTTCTTTATTTCGGACATTTCGATCCATTTGTTGGGTCTATTTGTTTAGTGAAAGTTCTTCAATAAAAAATTATATTTCTATTTTTGTATTGGAAATCTTTAATTATGAAGAACAAATTGTTGATTTTTTCCATTGCATTGGGAATAAATGTAGCAGCACAAGAGATAAAAATAGATACAACAGCAACACCGGTAAAGGATTCTATAAAAAGCTGGTCTGTATTAGGAAAAAACACATTAATGTTCAATCAGGCAGCTTTTTCAAATTGGGTTGGTGGAGGAGCCAATAATGTTGGCTGGCTCGCTGGTGTCGATTATAATCTTACCTACGAAAAAGATAAAGACCTGTGGGAGAATATCATCATTCTTGGTTACGGTCAGAATAATACAAAGGGAATAGGGACAAGGAAAACACAGGATGTCCTCAATATATCTACAAACTACGGAAGACAGTTTTCTAAAAGCTGGTATATTTCTTCAGGGGCCAGTTTGCAGTCACAATTTTCTGCTGGTTATGAAGATGGAAACAACCCTGAAGCTAAAAAGATATCCAATTTTATGGCTCCGGGATATTTTAACATGGGTTTGGGGGTTACCTATAGACCCAATGATAATTTAACGGTAACATTGCGCCCTGTCAATGGAAGATGGACCTTTGTGTTGGATAATGAGCTTCAGAAAGCTGGGAATTATGGTTTAAAAGCAGATGGAGATAACTCACTATTGCAGTTTGGTTTTTTAGGAAATGCTGTATATAAAGTGAAACTGATGGAAAATATTAATCTGACGAATACCGCTTCTGTGTTTTCAAACTATCTCGATCATCCCGAAAGGTTAGTACTGGCTTATGGAGCTGTTTTAAATTTAAAAATTAATAAGTATATCTCATCCAATATCACAGTAGATGTACTATACGATCATAATCAGATCCAGAAAACACAGCTGAAACAAACTTTAGGAATCGGTTTTGCGTATACCGTTAATAATGGTGTGAAAAGATCTGATAGAAAAGACAATCAGTGGTGGCTTAAAAAATAACAAAGTAATTATTTAATCAATAAAAAAGCACTTCGAAAGAAGTGCTTTTTTTGGTATCAATTTATTTTCTTAGAATTCAATGTCTACTTCTAATTTTTCAGCCAGTAACTTTGAAATTTTTTCCTTTAAAGGTTCAATGTCAATGTTCTGCATGGCATCATTCGCAAAAGCATAAAGTAATAATGCCTGAGCTTCTTTTTTGGAGATTCCTCTTGCTCTCAGATAAAATAATGCATCTTCATTCAATTGGCCCACTGTACAACCATGAGAACACTTTACATCATCTGCAAAGATCTCTAGCTGAGGCTTTGTATCAATTGTTGCTCCTTCACTTAATAACACATTATTATTCTGTTGATAAGCATTGGTCTTCTGAGCTATTTTATCAACGAAAACCTTTCCGTTAAATACTCCATGAGCCTTATCTTTGAATATCCCTTTATAGTTCTGATAACTTTCACAATTAGGTTGGTTATGGTGAACAGCCGTATGGTGATCCACTAGCTGATCTTTTCCGATAATCGTAATCCCATTCATGAATGAGTTGATATTCTGTCCATTATGGATGAAATCCAGATTGTTTCTTACCAATTTTCCTCCAAAAGAGAAAGTATTTACAGTTGTTAAGCTGTCTTTTTCCTGTTTTGCAAAAGTATTATCGATAAGATAAGAAGTATCATTATCATTTTGAAGTTTATGCCAGTCTGCCTTAGCATTTGGATAGGTAAAGATCTCGGTCACTGAATTTGTCAATACAAAAGTATCGTCAAAATTATGATGACTTTCAATTACTTCTACTTTTGCTCCATCTTCAACGATCAATAAATTTCTTGTATTGTAGAATGTATTTTCTTCTTGGTTTTGTGAAAGATAGAAAACATGGATTGGTCTTTCAATGACAACATTTTTTGGTACCTTCAAGAAGAAGCCATATTTGCAGTATGCAAGATTTAAATCTGTAAAAGCTGAACTCTTCCCTGCAATTGTATTGAAATATTTATCAAAAACTTCTTTATGTTTTTCGTCATTCAAAGCATAGTTGAATGAAAGAAATTCTACGTTTTCGATAGAAACTTTTGATAACTCCTTATGTAGTTTACCATTTACAAAAACGATCCAGTCAAAGTTTTCTTCACCTAAATGCAATTGGTCCAACTGTTCTTTGGTAATATTGTGACCTTCTTTTGGAAAGAAATTATAGTTTTTTTCCGTGATCTCTTTTAAGTTGGTATATTTATATTCTTCGTCCTTTTTGGTTGGAAAACCAATGCTTTCGAACTCTCGAAGAGCTGCTTTTCTATCTTCATCCAGAAATCTGTGACGAAGGCTTTTCAAAAACTCATCGTGGTTGTCAATAATTTGATCGTATAAAGCCATTACTGAAATTTCGGCCATCACACCTTTTTTATATATTTAAAAATTGTAATATTATTTGCGGGTTTTCCGCTTATCTTTTAGTCAGAATTGATAAAATCTGCACCAAAAAATTTCTCTTCTTAATTAAGAAGCCAGTCGTAACCTTTCGCTTCTAATTCTAAAGCAAGAGATTTGTCACCCGTTTTAATGATCTTACCGTTCGCTAGAACATGTACAAAATCCGGCTGAATATAGTTTAGCAATCTTTGGTAGTGAGTAATCAAAAGAACTGCATTTCCTTCATTTTTAAAGTGATTTACACCATCTGCAACAATTCTTAAAGCATCAATATCCAATCCTGAATCGGTTTCATCAAGAATAGCCAGTTTTGGATTAAGCATCATCATCTGGAAGATCTCATTTCTTTTCTTTTCACCTCCTGAAAATCCTTCGTTTAATGATCTTGAAAGGAAGTCTTTCTTAATTCCCAATTTTTCAGACTTCTCACGAATCATAGCAAGCATTTCTTTTGCAGGCATTTCTTCAAGTCCGTTTGCTTTTCTGGTTTCGTTTAAAGCAGCTTTAATAAAGTTAGTCACAGAAACTCCGGGAATTTCTACAGGATACTGAAAAGATAGGAATATTCCTTTATGAGCTCTTTCTTCAGGAGCATCTTCGTTAATGTTTTCACCTTGAAAAATAATATCACCTTCAGTAACTTCGTAATCTTCTTTACCCGCAATAATAGATGAAAGAGTAGATTTTCCTGCTCCGTTAGGTCCCATTATAGCATGAACTTCACCCGGTTTTATTTCGAGATTGATACCTTTTAAAATTTGTGCGCCATCTTCAATTCTGGCGTGTAAGTTTTTTATTTCTAACATTTTATTTGCTTAAACAAATTATTTTTGAATTCTATATATTAAACTTTCCGGCTGATCCGGTACATCATTAAGTTGTCCAGTCTGTTCCATTCCTGCTTTTTCCAATACTTTGATCGAAACAACATTAGCAGGACGAACCATACCGAAAATTTCCTTTTCATTCAGATCATTAAAACCGAAGTCTATAGCTTTTTTTGAAAACTCTGTTGCATATCCTTTTCCCCAGGCTTCCGGAGCAAAACGATATCCAAGGTTTAATTTTTCTTCTTCGTCATACATTTTATAGCTAAGTCCGCCGAAGCCAATAACCCTATCTGGGTTTTCTTTTTCTAAAATTGCCCATCCACCGAAATTGTATTGATCCCAATGTTCAAGCATTCTATTAAATGTATTTTCAGCTTTTTCAAGACTCATTGGTCCACTCGGATTATAAAGATTGGTCTGCGGGTCTTTATTAATTTCAAAAAATCTTTCAAAATCTTGCTTTTCAGGTTTTCTTAAAATTAATCTTTCCGTAGTTTTCATCCTGTCTTATCCTACTGAGCCTTCTAGTGAGATCTCTAATAATTTCTGAGCTTCAATAGCAAACTCCATAGGAAGCTTGTTTAAAACCTCTTTACTGAAGCCATTCACGATCAGAGCAATCGCTCTTTCCGTATCGATCCCCCTCTGGTTACAATAAAAGATCTGATCTTCACCGATTTTTGAAGTGGTTGCTTCATGCTCTAATTGAGCCGTAGGATCTTTAATCTCAATATATGGGAATGTATGTGCACCACATTCGTTACCCATTAGTAAAGAATCACACTGGGAGAAATTCCTTGCTCCTTTTGCAGAAGGCATTACTTTTACCAGTCCTCTGTAAGAGTTTTGTGATTTACCGGCAGAAATACCTTTGGATATAATCGTTGATTTTGTGTTCTTTCCGATATGGATCATTTTTGTTCCGGTATCAGCATATTGGTGATTGTTAGTCACAGCAATAGAATAGAACTCACCAATTGATCCATCTCCCTTCAAAATACAAGATGGGTATTTCCATGTTACCGCAGATCCGGTTTCAACCTGTGTCCATGAGATCTTTGCATTTCTTTCGCAAAGTCCTCTTTTTGTTACAAAATTAAATACACCTCCTTTTCCTTCTTCATTACCTGGATACCAGTTCTGAACTGTAGAATATTTAATTTCAGCGTTATCCATTGCAATTAATTCCACAACGGCTGCGTGCAATTGATTTTCATCTCTGGAAGGAGCAGTACAACCTTCAAGATAAGAAACATAACTTCCTTCATCAGCAATCACAAGAGTTCTTTCAAACTGTCCTGTTCCTGCCTGATTAATACGGAAATATGTTGAAAGTTCCATTGGACACCTTACTCCTTTAGGAATATAACAGAAACTTCCGTCAGAAAATACAGCAGAATTTAAAGCTGCATAAAAATTATCTCCTCTTGGAACTACTTTCCCTAAGTACTTTTTCACTAAATCAGGATGGTTTTTTATCGCTTCTGAAATAGAACAGAAAATAATTCCTTTCTCTGCTAAAGTATCCTGGAAAGTTGTTTTTACCGAAATTGAATCTATTACAATGTCTACGGCAACTCCAGAAAGTCTTTTTTGTTCCTCGATGTTAATTCCTAGTTTTGCGAAGGTTTTAAGCAATTCCGGGTCTACTTCATCTAAACTTGCCAATTCGGCATTCTTCTTTGGAGCAGCATAATATCGAATTGCCTGGAAATCTGGTTTCACATATTTAATGTTGGCCCATGTAGGTTCTACCATTTTAAGCCATATTCTATAAGATTCCAAACGCCATTCTGTCATCCATTCTGGCTCTTCTTTTTTAGCAGAGATAGCACGGATGACATCTTCATCTAAACCAATCGGGAAATCTTCATAATCGATCTTCGTTTCCCAACCGAATTCGTATTTTTTATTTTCTAAATCGACGCGTAAATCGTCTTCTGTATATTTACTCATTTTGATGGATTCTAGATTTTAGATATCAGAAGTCAGATAGTGATTACTAACTTCTAATTTCCAACGTCTAATTACAAACTAAAACTCTCTCCACAACCACACGTTCTGGATGCATTAGGATTATTAAAAACAAATCCTTTTCCGTTCAAACCTCCTGAATATTCAAGAATGGTACCCGCTAAATAGAGGATAGATTTTTTGTCTACAACAATTTTAACATCGTTGTTTACAATAATTTGGTCTGTTTCTTCTTTTTGGTTGTCAAATTTTAAAACATACTCCAAACCAGAGCATCCTCCACTTTTCACCCCCACTCTTATATAATCTTCAGCAGGGTTAAAGCCTTCTTCCGTCATAAGTTGGATGGCTTTTAACTTCGCTTGATCTGATACTGTTATCATTGTATTTATTTAGAATGATTTAATCTTGCAAAAATACGAACTAATTTCCGCAATCTCAAATTGAAGATATCTATTTTAATAATTCGAATCTTAATAGCATCGTTATACATATCATTGTTAGTGTTAAAAAATGTATAAATATTCTTCTGCAAATTTAGTAATTCTGTTTTTGATTTAACTTTGAACAGTATTTTTTATCTATAAAGAATAATTATGAAAAAAAAATTACTGGTCTTTTTTATATTGTTTTTACTGACAATGTCTTATGGACAAACTATAAGATATGTTTACGAAACTTCAGTAAACCCCGATTCAATTAATCTGGTAAGTCTGAAATTTGAAAAAACTTTTTTAGATATTAAAGGAAATCAATCCTTGTTTATAAGTGAACATAAATTAGTAAGGGATTCTTTATTAACTGCTTTTAGAAAGGAAGAAAAAAATGATAGTAAAAAAGAAGGGAAAGATTTTACAAAATTTGGATTTGGAAAACAATCGGAACAATCTTTTTTTGAATATTTTATCACAAAAAACATTTCTGAACAAAAAGTTTATTATCATGATAAAATAGCTGGGAAGCAAATTTATTATCAGGAAGACCGACCTATTAAATGGCAGGTGACAGAAGAGACTGAACAACAAAATGGATATAAAGCTCAAAAAGCAACAGCCAATTTTGGTGGCAGAGTCTGGACGGGCTGGTTTACAAAAGAAATAAATATTTCTGATGGACCATATAAATTTTCGGGATTGCCAGGTCTGATTGTGAAGCTGGAGGATGATAAAGGAGATTACAAATTTGAACTTGTAAAAAAGATTACTATTAAAAATGCTTTTGAAGAATCTGTAAGTCCAGATGCAAAATTGAGCACACGAATAGATTTTATGGGTGATAAAGCGGCAATAGAATTAAGTAAAGACAGCAGAACCATGTTGAGAAGTAGAAGTGGCGGAGATATGAATTCCGGGGGTGGAAGACGAGGTGGCGGAATGAAAGGCGGCAGTCATGGCGGAGGTAGAGGAATGTCTTCGAGAGGAATGGACAGTAGCAATAGTAATTCTATACCAACGGGTGATATCGAAAGCTTTCACAATGATGTAAAGCAAAACCCAATTGAACTAAAATAAATTACAAATGAAAAAAATAGCCATCATTGCATTAGCTCTTTTCGTGCAGAATGCTTTTGCACAGGTAAACCGATTTGTATATCAGGTTACTATGAAATCAGATGCAGCAAATAAAAATGATATAAAGACAGAAAATGCATACTTAGATATTTCGCAGGAGAAATCCCTTTTTTACTCTGAGAATAGAGTAAAAAGAGACTCTATTATGCAAAAGACATTTCAAAGTGGCGGAGCAATAGCTTTTAACAGGGATCAAATGGAAGGATTGAGAACCAATATCAATTACTCTGTTGAAAAAGATAAAAAAGATCAAAAAACCTATTTTAAAGATAGGTTGGGACGAGATATGTATTCTTATGAAGAAGACCGTCCATTAAATTGGAAAATATCACCTGAAACTACTAAAATAGGAGACTATAAAGTTCAAAAGGCTGAAACTGATTTTGCAGGAAGAAAATGGACAGCCTGGTTTACTACAGATCTTCCTTATCAGGATGGACCTTATAAGTTTAGTGGGCTTCCAGGTTTAATTGTAAAGGTAGAAGATAGCCAGGGAGATTACTCCTTTGATTTAATGAAAAATTATAAGATCGCTGAATTGGCAAATTTAAGTCAACGAGGGAATATCATAAAAGTGAAAAGAAAAGATTTTCTAAAACAACAGGAAAAATATAGAACAGATCCAATGTCCTTTATGACTCAAGGCGGTGGCGGTGGCGGAGGCTCTGCCCAGACTGTTGTTGTAGGTGGTGCTGGACGAGGTGGAGGTGGTGGAAACCGGAATCCGGCTGATATGAAAAAAAGAATGGAAGAAAGGGTGAAGGATGAGGCGAAGAAAAACAGCAATCCAATTGAATTACAATAAATAAAAAACCCTGAAGAACTCTTCAGGGTTTTTATTGTATCTTATTTATTTTAAAAGTTGATTGAAAGTATCACCTTGCCGGATATCTCCCGTATTAAAACCTTTCATAAACCATTCTTTACGCTGAGCAGAAGATCCGTGAGTAAAGCTTTCCTGATTTACATATCCTTGAGATCTTTTTTGGATATTATCGTCGCCTACAGCTTCGGCAGCATCTATAGCAGATTCAATATCACCAGGTTCCAGAATTTGTTTCTTGTCATTAGTTCTTTTTGCCCAAAGACCAGCATAGAAATCAGCCTGTAATTCAGTGGCTACGGAGACCCTGTTCATATCAGCTTCTGAATATCTTCCACTTCTTCTGAGAGCATCTACTTTTTGGGTTGTTCCTAAAAGAGTCTGTACATGATGTCCGATTTCGTGTGCTAAAACATAGGCTACAGTAAATTCTGTTACCTTCGCTCCAAATCTTTGCTGTAATTCATTAAAGAAGCTCATATCCATATACACTTTCTGATCTGCCGGGCAGTAAAAAGGTCCCATTGCAGATTGTGCAGTACCACAGCCGGATTGTGTTGTGTTTTCAAAAAGTACAATTTTAGGCGGAGTATAGGTCATTCCGTTTTCTTTGAAAACTTCAGTCCATGCAATGGTGTTCCATCCATCCATCATATCGACCATTTCATATATTTTTTTCTCATCAGCATTTAATTCTCTCTGTTCAGACTGGCCTTGTGATGACATACTATTTGAATTCAATATACCCGAAGGGTCGCCTCCCAAAAAGAAAACGATGGCAGCAATAATCAATGTTCCTAAGCCTCCTCCTACGATCATACCTCCACTCCCCCCGGAGCCACGACGGTCTTCAACGTTTCCGCCTCTATCGTTTGTCCATTTCATAGTAAATAATTTTAGATGTAAATTTAAAACTAATATCGATATTAATTATTATTTTTTAATTCTACTAAAAATATTTGAACAATTTTAACGGTTAAGCTGATTACTCTTTAGCCAATATGAAGTAGATTGATAAGCAGAAATGGCATCATCAACCACTTTCTGATTCGGATTCTTCATAGGATTTTCATCATAATAGATGCTAAATTCCGGAGTTAGCTTATCCTTTTTTTGAGATAATGAATATTGTTTTATCTTTTTTACTGGAGAAATTACTGTTAAATATCCATCTTTTACAAATCCTAAATCCTGATAAGTGGCAATATAGGCTTTAGGCTGAAATTCTTTTTTAAAAACATCCTGTCCTAAGAATTTCGATTGGTAGTTGAAATTAAGTAATCCCAATACGGTAGGCATAAGGTCTATCTGGGACATAAGTTTATCAAATTTTTGTGGCTGAATAAAATCTTCAGAGAAGACCAGAGCTGGAATTCTGTATTTATCCATTGGTAATGCTGTACTGCCAGCGCTTGATGCGCAATGATCTGCAACAATTACGAAAACCGTGTTTTTATACCAATCCTGTTTCTTTGCCATTTCAAAAAACTTACGAAGAGAATAATCTGTATATTTTACCCCTCCTTCTCTGGATTTAGCATCACCGGGAATATCTATTCTTCCGTTCGGATAAGTAAAAGGTCTATGATTAGAAACCGTCATCCAATGATTGAAAAAGGGTTTTCCAGATTTTGATTCCGTATTCATTACCTGAATTGCTTTTTTAGCCATATCTTCATCGGCAACGCCCCAAACATTGGCAAAAGTAATTTCTTCAGGTTTAAAATTATTACGGTCAACAATTCCATATCCGTTACCAGCAAAGAAATCCTGCATATTGTCAAAATAACTGTAACCACCGTATAGGAATTTCACATCATATCCTTTGGATTTGAAGATGCCACCTGTTGTGAATTTATTTTTGTTATTTTCTCTTTTTATGATACTTTCTCCTGCTGTTGGAGGAATACAAAGAGTTAATGCTTCCAGACCACGAACCGTTCTGTTTCCTGTTGCATACAAGTTTGTAAACATCATAGAACGATCGGCTAAACTATCTAAGAAAGGTGTTATTTTCTGATCATTTCCATAGTGCTGCATAAAATCAGCAGATAAACTTTCTATAGAGATAAGAACGACATTCTTTTTGAGCTCAGGTTGGTCTGAATTTATTGTTCTTGTTAAAACAGGATCAGAGTACTGGCTTAAAAAATTACTTTCAGCTTTTTTCTGATCTATCTGTGGGTAAAACTGGAAGTAGTCTAATTCATTATGTGTAAATGCCCAATAGAACTTTGGAAATCCATTGGCCTCAATTTCTTCAGCAAAGACATTCGTGGATTTTATCTGAGTAGTAAATGTTAGGCAGACTAAGCTGATTCCTGCAAGTAGAATAAAAGAACCTAATAAAACCAGTTTCTGCTTGAAATTGGGAAGATCTTTAAGCTCATTCTTTGTTTTCTTATAAATAAACCATGTGATGGTAGATGTAATAGCAAAGATGATTAAAAATAAGGGAAAGACAGGATAGCTTTCCATAATGTTTCCTATCACTTCATTCGTGTAAATAAGATAATCAACTGCAATAAAGTTGTAACGCAGTCCAAATTCATTGTAGAAGAAATATTCACTTACAGCATTAAAAACAATAAGCAATACATAGATGAATAACGTAATGAAATAAAGAGTATTACGGATTTTAATTCTTTTTGACGGAAGAAAAAGCATTAATGCAAAGCAGATGATTTTTAGTCCGATAAAAGCAAGTGCAATTTCTGCTATAGATCCCCCATATTGTTTAAAAATATTATTCGGAATAAGAAGGATATAGAAAAAAAGGAGCAGTAAAGCTCCTAATATTATTTGCCCATAAGGCTTTTTATATTTTGAATCCGAAAGAAATAAGAAGTACAGAGCTAAAAATGTACTTGCTAAAACAAAGACAAAGACATCGTTAGCTACTCCGACTACTAAGACTTTCAGCACCTCAAAGAAACCGAAGCTTGCGGTAGTTATTGGGTGGAAAAAAAATACTATTCTAACAATCAGTGATACAATAAGATAAAAAAATCCTAAGTATAAGAATGGTTTTATTTTTTGAGGATACATTTAGATAAAGTATATGTTAACTTTTGCAAAGATAGTTTTTATGCTGTATTTTTTAAGGAAAAAAACAAAAACAGCTGATTTGTTATGTTTTTTATAATTGTTTAAATTATTCTTAAAAAGGAATATTATTAAATAAAAGAGGTTTTCTCAGCTTAAGAAATAAAGACAATAAAAAAGGACTATAAAAAATAGTCCTTTTAATTTATAGGTTGTAAAAGATATTAAAATTAAGAATTTCCAAAGCCTATATTGGTCTTTTTCTGAGATAATTTCTTTTTAAAATCTATCATTCTTAGAGCTGTAACAGCAGCTTCTACGCCCTTATTACCTAAGTCTCCACCGCTGCGTGCTACAGACTGTTCTTTGGCGTCATCTGTAAGAACACAAAAGATGGTTGGAGTATCTGTCAGAATATTACAATCTTTAATTCCCTGTGCGACTGCTGAAGATACAAAATCAAAGTGCGGAGTCTCGCCTCTGATAATACATCCTATAGCAATTACAGCATCGAATTTTCGCTCTTTGCACAATTGCATACTTGCGTAATTTAATTCAAATGCTCCAGGTACTGTAAAAAGTTTTATGTTTTCAGTTTTTACTCCTTCTTTTTCAAGGATTTCTAAAGCTGCATCACGAAGGTTATAGGTTACAAAGTCATTCCACTCAGAAAAAACAATGCCGATAGAAAAATCCTCGGCATTGGTTATATTAAGTGGCTTGTAATCCGAAAGATTAACTGTTGCCATTTTTTAATAATATTTAGTCATTTCAATATAAGAATCAGACATTCCATTGTCATAGTCCTGATATTTTTCGTCAATTGTTGAAAAGTATTTCTTAGCTTCTGCTTTTTTCTTTAATCCTAAAGCTACTATACCAGCCTTTCTTGTAAAGAAGTAAGAAGTATAAGGATCTGAAGAAGCGCTTGAAGCTTTGTCTAGCAATGATAATGCTTCATCATTTTTGTTAAGACCAGATTTTGCATCTGCCATAGCTCCAAACTTCATCGCCATCAATGTTTTGTTGTCAGAAGAGAATTGATCTAAAAGATCGTAAGCTTCCTGGAACTTCCCTTCTTTGAATTTTAATAAACCAGCATTATAACCTGCGAGTTTACCGATATCTGTAGAAGAAAAGTCATTATAAGTTCCTATGAAACCTGGGTTTGCAGCAGATTTACCTCCCAACGCCTCTTTATCTTTACCTTCAGTAAGGTTTTTTTGAGCGGCAAGGAAAGTTTTTACTGCTTCCGTATTTTGAGGAGCAACTACAAATTGTTTATAGGCGAAAAATCCTAAAACTCCTAAAACCAAAGCCCCAAAAACAATACCTAGTGGTTTTGAGTATTTTTCTAGGAATCTTTCTGTATTTAAAGCCTCTCTGTCAAGATCTTTAAAAAATTCCACTGTTTCTTTACCTTCTTGCTCTTTTTGAGCATTCTTTGCAAGTTTTGCCATAAATTCTTAAAAATTGAATTGCAAATTTAATTGTTTCTGAGGGATTTACAAAATACTTTGAATGTATTATTTAATATTCTAAAATATGATAGATTTCCGCATTGAATTTTTTTAGTTTTTCATCGCCATTTAAATCTCCTAGAGCGGTTAAAAAACTGAACTGTACTACTTTTGCGCCCTGTTTTTCAACTAATTTTGCCGCAGCTTCTGTTGTACCCCCGGTTGCCAATAAATCATCATGAATTAATATTCGCTGCTCTTTTTTTATCTGTCCTTCACGCGTTTCTATTTCGGCACTTCCATATTCCAGGTCATATTTTTCCGAGATAATGGGTGGTGGAAGTTTACCTTTCTTACGGATTAAAATAAACGGAACCTCCAAAGCAACAGCAATTGCGATTCCAAAGAGATAACCACGGCTTTCGATTCCACAAACAGCATCAATCTTTCCTTTGCTGAATTTCACAAGATCTTCAATAACCTCTTCATATAATTTTGGGTTAAGGAAAATAGGCGAGATGTCCTTAAACTGAATTCCCGGAATAGGAAAGTCAGGAACATTTTCAATGGTATTTTCTAATTTATGAATTAATTCTTGTGAAGCCATTTATGGGTTTATTTTGTAGCTGGAAATTTTCCAGTCTCCGTTTACATTTTTAAGTCCGAAAGTTACTTTCAGGGAAGTTGTTTTTCCATTTTTGTCTGTAACATCATAAGTAGCATTCACACTTGAGCTGTTAGCATTAGTGGCATTTGCCGTGATATTTTTAACACTCACATTTTTTACGGATCCAAAGCCTGAAGTAGGATTTGAAAAAGACTCATAGCTTCCCCAGCTTGGGTTATTTGAAGACTCAAATGCTGCTTTAAGATTTTGTGAACTTACATTATTTAAAAATTTACTTACTGTATTTTTTGGATCTGCAGCTGGTTGTTTTGGTGTTGCAGGAACTGTTGTTACAGAAGGGTCTGTAGTATTGCCAGTACCTGTAGGGTTGCTAGGATCAATTACTGCATTTGGATCTGTAGGTACAGCTGTGGAATCTGTTTTAGGAGGTGCTGGAATTTTTAAAGCTGACGGATTTACTTCCAACCCGATTTTAGACATTTTAAAAGTTTTTGCAGTTGTTTTTACAGATACCGTGATATCTATTTTATTATCAACCACTTTTGAAGCTAAAAGAGAAGAAAATCTTAAATTGAAACCTTTGAAATTATTATCAGTCATCAGATTTTTTGCTGTTGAAAGCTTTACTCCATTACTGAAAACTTCTAATGTAGCTTCTAAGCCGGCGCCCGTAAATGCAACAGGATTTCCTGCATTATCGACAAGCTTAGGAATGATCTGGATAGCTGTTGCTCCGTTTCCGTCATCAGCTGAAGGCCTTGTAATGATACTCAATGAGCTGGCTTTCACATCATTTGGATCACTTTCCTTCGCCTTTTCATCACCAAAAATGTTCATCTCTCCTAATGAAGGTGGAGCCGTACTTGCCCATTCGATGTTATTCTTCTGAGCTACCTCATCGGCCATTGATAAAATTTCAGGAACTTTTTTTCCATTAATTAATTTGCCAAGAGCCTTTACTTCGTTTACGTCACCTTCGGCATCTACTCCAAATGTTTTAAGGATGTAAAGAGCCTCATTAAACTTGATTTGTTTGATGGTTGACAGGCTTGATGCCATATCATTGATACTTGACTGTAAAGTTTTTGTACTCGTAGCATCTACATGATCTTTCTTACATGCTGTAAAAAGCAATAGGCTAAAAATTAGTAGAAGAGAAAACTTTTTCATTTTTATTCGGTTTGTTACAAATTTAGTAAAACCTTTATTAATAGAAATTTTTTATTTTTTATTTCTTTTTTCTGGAATCTCAATACTACCGCCATACTTGTTTGGTTGTTCTTTAGGCTATTTATCCCTAAATAGATCTTATGGACCATTTGAAGAGTACAGCCAAAGGAATCTTTTATATAATTATTGTTGAAAAGTTGCTCTAGTAAAAGAAAGGAGTAGTATTTATAGTATTATTTTTCACTTTAAAAGATATCATTTAAAAGAAATAGGAGATTTTTTTATTTTATCGTTTGTTTGGTTGCTCTTTTAGACTTCCTTCAAAGAATGAACTGAAGATTGCCTGCATATTTGGGAATGATGCATCTTGCCAGAATTTTGATGTATAGCTGCTGTTGTCCTTATCAAATCTTACTTTTTCAACATCATCATTATTATCAAATGAGATTTCAGTTGGATAGAAATTGGTATATGTTTGTATTTGATTGTAATTAGGTTCGCTCTTGTGTTTTATTTTAATAAAGACCCGATCATTATATTCTAAAAAATCTTTTAATCCTTTTTCAGATCCTTGTTCGAAGGAAAGATTAACAATAGCCTTTATGTCAAAAAAGCGATACCCAAAAAGAGCAAATTCTTTTTCTTGTAATGCCTCACCAGAGATTTCTATTTGATCTTTTTTGTCTCCTTTTAATTCTTTTATAACCGTTACTTTATTTTTATAGTCTTCGGGGCTTCCTATTTTTTTAAGTCTGGGAAGGTTTAATGAATTGCCATAGTCCCATAATGATGTTTGCTTTTTTTCCTCTGAAGGATCTTCCAATCTGTAAATTCTGTATTGTTGTGCATTGGTACTTTTTAGTTTTTTAGTTTTGTTATCAAAAACATAGGTTACAATACCATCTGCATAGCAATTCAGTTTGTTATTTAGTGTGACATAGGCATTAAAGTTTCCTTTAATGATGATGTATTTTGCAGGTTTGTTATTTTTTAATACTACGGTCTCTATTTCTTTTACCTGATCGTTAACTTTTATTATGTCGTGATCAAGCTCTGCATAGGAAAGTGTTGCTACAAGAAAATTATCATAGATCAGTTGAAATTTTTCCTGGGACGGATTTAATGCTTGCTTATCTATTTTACCATCAATGTCAGAATACGCTAAAATACTTCCGTCTTTTCCAAAAACAGAAAGCTTAGGCAATGGTTTATTATTTTTTTCTGAAATGAATGTAATGGTCTGGGCATTGGTAAAGCTGAATAGCAAAACGAATAGAATTTGTAATAGGTAGTTTCTTTTCATAATTAATTATTTGCTGGTGTGGAGACCGTTTACTTATAAGACAACAGTTTTGAAAAAAGGTTGCACAGAAATCTTAATTTTCTGCATAAAAAAAGACTGATTAGTTAATAATCAGTCTTTTAGAGTTTTATTTTGTTACAAGTCCTTAGAAAGGATACTCATAAATTTCAGATTCGTGTAAGAATGGGTTTCCAGTAGGAATTAATTTTAGTTTAGATAATGCTGACATTACAGTAAACATAAATAATCCAACTACAAATAGGACAGCACCTAGTATTAGTATAAATACTTCAGGAGTTTTCCAATATGGGCCCACTGTTCCAGGCATTACCATATTAAAGTAATCTAAAAGGTGTCCTAAAATAACAACTACTGCCATTACGGTAACTACTTTATAATTTCTTTTAATGCTGCTACTTACTAATACCAATAAAGGTAATAAGAAGTTGATAATTAGCATTGGTAAGAATGTAGGTGAATAGTGCTGGAATCTTCCAAAGAAGTAATTAACCTCTTCCGGTACGTTTGCATACCAGTAAAGCATGAACTGAGCAAACCATGTGTACGTCCAAAGCATACTTGTTGCGAAAAGGAATACTCCAAGATCGTGTAAGTGATTGTCATTGAACTGAGGTAAGAATCCGTTCTTCTTAAGGTATACACTGATAAGAATAATAACAGCAATACCACTGGATAAACAGCTCACCATAGAATACCAGATATACATTGTAGAATACCAGTGAGGGTCAATTGACATCAACCAGTCCCAAGCCCAAGCTGCAGAAGCAAAACCGAAGAATGCGATATATCCAACAGCCCATCTGTAAAGGAATTGATACTCAACCAAAGATTTTGTCTCATCTACTTTTTTAGATTGTGCTTTCAGTTTCCATGCGAAGAATGAAGCTCCGATTACGTAGATCAAAGTTCTGATTGCGTAGAAAGGAATATTTAAGAATCTTTTCTTTTCAAATAAGATCACATCAAAGTGTGCTGAGTTTGGATCTGTTAAATCC
The DNA here is from genome assembly GCF_018613715.1 of Chryseobacterium sp. ISL-6. Classification (GTDB taxonomy): domain Bacteria; phylum Bacteroidota; class Bacteroidia; order Flavobacteriales; family Weeksellaceae; genus Chryseobacterium; species Chryseobacterium paludis. Next base: position 416,224 of record NZ_JAGGPT010000006.1, read on the forward strand.
GGATCCATCCAATGAAAAAGGTGTCCTTGGTGGAAGATATTTAATAACATAAGGATGATCAAAATAGCTCCTCCGTATGGAATATAAGAAGCAATAGCTTCCATTACTCTTGTAATAATAATTGGCCAACCTGCGTGAGCAGCGTGCTGAATACAATAGAAGAACAATACGGCACAACTTACTCCAAAGAAAAATACAGCTACGAAATGTAGTGATGCTAATGGTTGGTTGTGAATTTGTAATTCTGCATGTTCTAAATGAGCAGCATGATCCTGAGGACCTATCATCTCACTTGAATGAGTAGGGGCAGTGTGACCTGAAGCATGAACAGCTTCCATCATCTGTTCAATTTTTTCTGTGCTGATTCCTTTATTCAAGAAAAAACCAATACCAAATAGAACTAAACCTACAACAAGCAGTATTATAGAAGTTGATTTTAATTTTGGTGAAAAAGTATACATTTCTTTTCTTATTTTTTAGTTGCGGTAGTCGTCTCAGTTGTTGCCGCAGCTGGCGTAGCTGTAGCGGTTGTAGCTGCTGCTGGTGCTGCATTTTTCTTGAAAGCACTCATCACATACATCGCCACTCTCCATCTGTCTCCTGCGTTCAATTGTCCCGCATAAGAACCCATTGCATTTCTACCGTTAGTTAATACATAATGAACAGATCCTACAGTAATTTCTCTATCTGCGTAGTTAGGCACACCAGAGAAAGCACCGCTTTGTACAATTGGACCCTGTCCATCACCTCCAGTTCCGTGACATGCTGCACAAGTGTGGTCGAACAACATTTTTCCTCTTTCTATATCCTTAGCTGCATTAGCTGGATTTAAAGGAGAAACAGTCATCTTCTTTGATGCATCATATCCTGCATTATATTCATCTACATTTTTCGGAAGTAATCCTTCTTCAAAAATTCCGTCTTTATTTTGAGCAACACTTCCTTCTACTGGAGCAAGTCCTGTTGCAAAGCTATTTTTAACAAACGCTGGGATTTCATTCTCATGATCTGAATACGCATCCTGAGCTTTCATCAATGGATCATAAGCTACCGGGAAATACATATCCGGGAAATATACCAGGGGTGCATTTTCTTTCGGTCCGCAAGAATTAAGTAAAACTGTTGTTAAACCTAAGATTGCAGTAATTCTTAATACATTCTTTTTCATTTTAAGCGTCTTTAACAGTTATTTCTTCAACTCCAGTTTCAATAAGTAGCTGTTTTACAGATTCTACATCTTCAGTTACAAACTCCATCATGAATTTGTCATCTGTAGTTCTTGGATCTGGATTTTGAGCTGGAGCTCCCGGATACATCTTATTTCTAACTAAGAAAGTAAGAGACATCATGTGAGCTGCACAAAATACCATTAATTCAAACATTGGAACTACGAATGCCGGCATATTGTGTCCCCAGTCAAAAGCAGGTTTACCACCAATGTTTTGAGGCCAGTCATGATTCATCACATACCAAGTTACAGTTGCACCAATGGTAACACCATAAAGAGCATAGAAAAACGCAGCATCAGAAATTCTAGTTTTCTTTAAACCTAAAGCTTTATCTAGTCCGTGAACTGGAAATGGCGTATAAACTTCGTTTATCGTTATTCCTTTATCGTTGAATGCTTTAACGCCGTTCATTAAATCGTCGTCATCAGCATAAAGTCCGTATACAATTTTAGTGGTGCTCATCTCCTTCTTTTGCTTTATAAGTTTCACCTGAGATTTTCAAAATCGATTTTAATTCAGCCTGTGCAATTACAGGGAATGTTCTTGCATATAATAAGAATAATACAGAGAAGAATCCGATTGTTCCTAAATATACACCCACGTCAATAATCGTTGGTTTAAACATCGTCCATGAACCTGGCAAGTAATCTCTTGAAAGGTTAATAACGATGATATCAAAACGCTCAAACCACATACCGATGTTGATAATTAATGCAACGATGAAAGTCCAGATAATATTTGTTCTAGCTTTTTTGAACCAGAAAGAAGCCGGAACAATCAAGTTACAAGTAATCAAAGCCCAGAAAGCCCACCAGTAAGGTCCTGTTGCAGCACCTGGAGAAAGATATGTAAAGTCTTCAAATCTTGATCCGGAATACCATCCGATAAAATATTCAGTTGCATAAGCTACAGTTACCATACCACCTGTTACAACGATTACGATGTTCATAATCTCGATGTGATACATAGTGATATAATCTTCGAGGTGACAAACTTTTCTGGCAATTAACAATAGTGTTTGTACCATTGCAAATCCTGAGAAAATCGCACCAGCAACGAAATATGGAGGATAGATCGTAGAGTGCCATCCTTTAATAACTGAAGTTGCGAAGTCAAAAGATACGGTAGTGTGTACTGAGAATACAAGTGGAGTTGCTAAACCTGCTAATACCAAAGATAATTCTTCGAATCTCTGCCAGTGTTTTGCTTTACCACCCCAACCGAATGCTAGGAATGTATAAATTTTTCTTGTCCAAGGCGTTTTAGCTCTATCTCTGATCATTGCAAAGTCAGGGATTAATCCCATGAACCAGAATACTGTAGATACTGAGAAATACGTAGAGATTGCAAATACGTCCCAAAGTAGAGGAGAGTTGAAGTTCCCCCAAAGAGAACCAAACTGGTTAGGAAGAGGGAATACCCAATATCCTACCCAAACTCTACCCATGTGGATTACAGGGAAGATTGCCGCCTGTACAACTGCGAAGATAGTCATCGCTTCAGCTGAACGGTTTACAGACATTCTCCAACGCTGTCTAAATAATAATAATACCGCTGAGATTAGGGTTCCGGCGTGACCAATACCTACCCACCATACGAAGTTGGTAATATCCCAACCCCAGTTAATAGTTCTGTTAAGCCCCCATGCTCCAATACCTGTCCCGATAGTATAAGCGATACAGCCGAATCCGTAGATGAATAGAGCTAAAGCTGCATATAGTGATACCCACCATAATTTACCTGCTCTTTCTTCGATAGGTCGTGCAATATCTTCTGTGATATCGTGATAAGTTTTGTGACCAATAATTAGAGGTTCCCTTATCGGAGCTTCGTAATGTCCTGACATTTTTTACCTATTTATTATTTAAACTTTATTTTTCTACTCTGTTTCTTACTTTAGTGTGATAGAACACATTTGGCTTTGTTCCGATCTCTTCTAGTAAATAATATCTTCTGTTGCTAGAATATAATTCTCTCACTTCAGATTCTTTATCATTCATGTCTCCAAACGTCATTGCTCCGGTAGAACAAGCAGCAGCACATGCACAAGAATTTTTGAATTCGTTGTCAGTTACTTTTCTGTTTTCTCTCTTAGCAGATAAGATTGTAGCCTGAGTTTCTTGGATACACATTGAACACTTCTCCATAACCCCTCTTGTTCTTACAACAACATCCGGGTTTAGTACCATTCTTCCAAGATCGTTATTCATGTTGAAATCAAAACGATCGTTTAAGTTATATGTGAACCAGTTGAAACGTCTTACTTTGTATGGACAGTTGTTTGCACAATATCTAGTACCAATACATCTGTTATAAGCCATGTGATTCTGACCTTGCTTACCATGAGAAGTAGCCGCTACCGGACATACTGTTTCACATGGAGCGTGGTTACAGTGCTGACACATTACCGGTTGGAAAATTACATCAGGACTTTCGTTTGGCTCAATTAAGATGTCGTATAGATTAGGAACATTTAATCCTCTTTCAATACCTTCTTTAGTTTCAATTTTTTCTTTAGCAGAGTAGTAACGGTCAATTCTTAACCAGTACATATCTCTTGACATTCTGATCTCTTCTTTACCTACAACAGGAACGTTGTTTTCTGCCTGACAAGCAATGATACATGCTCCACAACCAGTACAAGAGTTTAAGTCGATTGATAAGTTGAAGTGAGGGCCATCTGTGTCGTCAAAAGCATCCCAAAGATCTATTTTTCTTGCTGGAAGAGCTCCACTGATCGTGTGATACTCCAAAGGCTTGTTCCATCCTTTATGCTCGTCATCAAATGCTACATTTAAATACTCAGTAAGAGGAACTTCTTTAGCAATTTCATAACGACCCATTAGGGTGTTTTGAAGCTGGATACCTGCGAATTCGTGATCTTCTCCTGTTTTCTCTATTTTAGCATTTGATACCGCTAAATTAGAGCCATCAAATAAAGGATAAGCGTTTACTCCAGTATCAGCAGTTGCTCCAGAATCTTTTTTACCATATCCAAGTGCAAGACCTACTGATCCGTCTGCCTGACCTGGTTGAATAAATACAGGAACATCTTTTATTGTTACTCCATTCACCGTAAGATTTACAATAGAACCGTCTAACTGCATTCTAGCGTTAAGGTCGTTTTCTATTCCTAGTCTTTCTGCATCTTTAGGAGAAATTGTCAAGTAGTTATCCCAAGACATTCTTGTCAATGGATCTGGTAATTCTTGTAACCAAGGGTTGTTGGCCTGAGTACCATCTCCGATAGAAGTCTTAGTATATAATACCAATTCTAAATCAGAAGCTTTAAAGTTTCCTAGTTCAGCAAGAGCCTGAGCAGCATTTCCTCCTGTATAAGCCAACGTTGTTGCGTTGTTTGAAGGAACGATACCATTATATAAAGCTTTGTTGAAAGAGGTAGCTCCTAATATAGAAGCTGCACTATTTTTTAAATAGTCATAGTAGTTATTAGCAGCATTGTTTTTACCATTTTTCCAAACCAATAAAGATTCTTCAATCTGTCTTGATTTGTAGATTTTTTGGATCGTAGGCTGCATTAATGTATAAACTCCAGTCTGAGGTTCCATGTCACCCCAAGATTCCAGCCAGTTAGCTACAGGAATTACAGCTTTCGCTGCCTTATACATTTCATTTTTCTTATCTGCAACAGCAATTACATAAGGAACTTTTGTTAAAGATTTTTTGAAATCTTCTCCTTTTGGATGAGAGTAGATAGGGTCTACATTGTTTGTAATTAATACACCAACCTGACCTGCATTTACCCATCCCAGAAATTCCTGATATCTTGCTTTATCAAATTCTTTTAAGAAATTAGCTTTACCAGTGAAAGCTACTGAACCCAGTTTTTGGTTAATTAAGTGTGCCAGAACCTGAGCTCCTTTAGAACCATCAGCTAATACAACTGCTTTGTTGCCTTTTGCCTGTAGTTCTTTTACGATTTCAGCAGCAATCTTGTCAGAAGCAGCACCTCCACCTACGATTGCATTATAAACCTCAACTAACGTTTTATTTACTGCACTTGGTTTTAATCTGTATCTTGAGTCAGCATTTGCACCAGTTAAAGACATGTTAGATTCCACTTGAACGTGTCTCAACATGTTTGCTCCCGGTTTTCTAGCTTCAGCATAAGACGTTTCTAAACTCGATGCATTGTAATCTCCTAAGAAATCTGCCTGGAAAGAAACTACTAACTCAGACCCTTTAAGGTCATAAACAGGTAATGCTCTTTGTCCGAATACTTCCTGAGCAGCATCTAATGCGGCAGAGTAAGGGAAAGCATCATAAGTTACAAGTTCAGCTGTAGGATACTTAGCTTTAAATTCAGCGAACAACTTTTTGAAAGTTGGTGAAGCGAATGACTGAGATAAAAGAACAATCTTCTTACCTGCTGCCTGAGCTTCTGCCAAACCTTTAAGAACGAAATCATCTACTTTATCGAAAGTTTCGTCTTTACCGTCCAGCTTAGGTTGTTTTACTTTATCATTATCATAAAGAGAAAGTACACTTGCCTGAGCTCTGGCGTTAGTTTTACCTAAATCACCTGCAGCTGGGTTTGGATCAATCTTGATAGGTCTTCCTTCACGGGTTTTTACTAAAACACTAGCAAAGTCGAAACCATCAAAATATGTTGAAGCGTAGTAATTTGGAACCCCAGGAATAATATCATGAGGTTTTACCACGTAAGGAATCGTTTTAATTACCGGAGCTTCACAGGCAGCAAGCGTTACCGCTGCCGTAGAAAATCCTAATAACTTTAAGAAATCTCTTCTTGAAGTACTTGATCCGTTTTGTTCAGCATCTCCAAGGAAATCTTCTACCGGAATTTCTTCCTGAAACTCTTTCTGAGCCAGCCTATTATTTAAAGCTGGGTCTTTAAGTTCATGAATACTTCTAAATTGTATTTTGTTTGAAGCCATTTATACTTCTAATTTTTAGTTATTAATAATGACATTTACCACACTCAAGACCTCCAATCGCATCTACAGTAATCTTACCACCATCTTTAGGGTATTGTTTTTTCAACTTGTCATGTAGATTTTTGAAGTATTCTTTATTATAACCGTTGTTCATATCAACTTCTGTAGTTCTGTGACACTCAATACACCATCCCATCGTAAAGTCATTAGCCATCTGAACAACATTCATTGTATCAATTTTTCCGTGACAAGCTTTACAAACAACATCAATTTTGTTCGTTGGATTTTTCTTGTTGAAAGAATTGATGATCGCCTGCTCACCAGCTACAACGTGCTGAGAGTGGTTAAAGTATACGAAATCCGGCATGTTGTGGATTCTTGTCCATTCTACAGGCTGAGTTTTCCCAGTGTATACTTGTTTTGCAGGATCCCAACCAGTTGCGGCATAGATCTTCTGGATCTCACCATCATAGAATGCCTTGTCTTTTCCAGGCTCCATGTAGTGGTCTGCATTGTATTCAGAAATTGTTCTGTGACAGTTCATACAAACGTTCATAGAAGGGATTTCAGAAACCTTACCGTATTTAGCGCTTGAGTGACATAATTGACAGTCAATTTTCTGTTCTCCAGCGTGGATTTTGTGTGAGAAGAAGATAGGCTGCTCTGGCTTATATCCTTTGTAAACACCGATCCACATGATCCAGTTCCAAATTCCATAAGTAGCAAGGATCGCTAAAATTGCCAGTAATCCTTTACCTATATAATGGTATTTTTCATAGACTTCACTGAAAGAACGAACCCTTGTTTCGTTTAATCCTGCTAAATCTTCAGATTGACCCAGTTTAACTAATTGTCTTAGTTTAAGTAAGATCCAAACCAATAAACCTGCAATCGCTAAAAGTGAAATGATTACAACGTTTGTTGTTGTTTTGTCCGCTGGTGCAGCTGCCGTAGCATCTGTTGCAGTAGCTCCCGCTTCCGGTTTTTTCTCTTCCGGAGCTGGAGGATTAGTTGTAAAAGCTAAGATGTCATCAATATCCTTATCTGTAAGATTAGGAAACTGTAACATTTCAGTTTTATTAAATTTTTCAAAAATCTCATTAGCGTATTTATCCCCAGAAGCTCTTAGAGCTTTGTTGTCTTTGATCCACTTATGAAGCCAATCTTTGTCTACACCACCTTCTGTCTTTACACGTTCTACAACTCCCTTCAAAGGAGGTCCTATAACTTGTTTATCCAGCGCGTGACATGCAGTACAATTCGCTTTGAAAAGTTTCTCGCCGTTTTTAGGATCGCCGTCTTGCCCGTAAAATGAAGCACTGGTTGATAGCAATAAGCCTATTGCGATCAACGTTTGTTTATAATGCTTTCTCCAACTAATCATTTAAATTATCTTATGTTAGTAAAATATTGAACATTCAATCAATCCCGCAAAAATAATATTTTTAACAGGAATTTAACGGCATATAGAAAGGGGAAAATATCATTTACGTTTAATTTGTATTGATTCTAAATAACTCTGTTTGGTATAATTTTTTAATTTGTATAAATTTGCGCAAACAAGTTTAAATGAAAAATTTAATCAAAATATTGACAATACTATCCTTATTCGGATTTTATACTATTGAAGCCCAGCAGGTTGTAAAGAAGGATACATTGTCCGGAACAGAGCTGATTATGTCTATGGATCCTAAGGTAAAAGATGCTTTAGAAGGTCTGGAAGATAAATGTTCCAGAGTTTCTACTTCTACAACTCCTAGAGAAAATAATGAAGAGACCTATACAAAACCGACAAAAATATATGTTCCAAGTCGAGAATTGACAAATGCAGAGATCTGTAGAAAGAATCCAAGAATTTTGGGATATAAAATACAGATCACGACAGTAAAAAGTAATGATGAAGCCAATGAGATCAAGTCTTATTTTAGAAAAAGATTTCCAAATCTGAAGGTTGAAACTGATGCTTCTTTAAGACCTAATTACAAGATCTTAGTAGGAAGTTATTTCACGAAACAAAGTGCATCTTCGGACTTGTCTAAAATTAGAGAATATTTTAAATCTGCGGTGGCAATACAATACAGAATATTCTGTGCTGAAGCAAAATAGAGCTTTTATTCTATATAAAAAGTTAAGCTGAGAAGAATTTTCTTCTCAGCTTTTTTATGGGTAATAGGTGTTTAAAAACCAGAAAAATTCTGTCATTCTAATGTAGTTGTTAACTACTAAATAGATGAACAATATTCCTATTGTGACTGCTAAGATCGATAATACTTTTGGTGATGCTTTATAAGCATAAAAAAGCCATCCTAAAAGTAATGGAAAAACGAAAACAAAATGTCCACCATAGATATATGAAGTGTGTAATCCAAATTTCATTATGCAATGGATAACGATATCTAGCAGAAATGAAATCATGATTATTTGCACAAATTTGCTTTTAAAGTTTCTAAAATAACTCCACAATATTAATCCTAATAGAATTGCAATAAATAAATAAGGAATCCAGGAAGAATAAACATCCATGATTAACGCTTTAAAATTAAAGCCTTTCATATTATTTTTGTCCCGGATAATGAAGCTTGAGAATAGGATGTTGCCACCGAAAAAATAAGAAGCTATCATATCCCAGGTAGGAGTAGATTTTACATTGGAGAATTTTTCATACTGTTCGCTGGTCTTGTTAAATATGTTTTTATATTTAAAATCAATTCGGTTCAAATAGAGTAGGACAAAGCAAATGCAGGTTATGGCAACGCGCAGAGCTGCATTTCCGAATTTTCTCCAATTTCTGAAAATATTTTTTTCAAATAATACGGGAACAAATGCTTTAGCAATATTTGTAATTGTAAGACCTCCTACTGAAATGGCAGCAAAAGCAAGAGCTAATGCCGGTATTTTTTCATCCTTTTTAAGCTTAATTGCGGCATAATGATTATACAAACAGAGAAGAAAAAGGGTATAGGTGAAGTTTTCAGGAGTAAAGGAAAGTAAAATGTTTGTTGAAAAAAATCCAAAAAATAATACCAGTAAAAGATTGATCATCAAAGGTAGATGAATGATATTTTTAAGATATTTAAAAATCTGTAGTACACTTAGGCTTATCGTGATTGTACTGAACCATGCTAAGGTCAATCGGAACGTAGAATCTGTTTTACCATTTGAAATAAAAAAAGCAATTTCCCTTATCCAGTTGAAGAAATAATAAGAGAGGGGATGTCTTTCAAAACTTCCGCCACTCATTACAATAGAGCGGTTGTCAAAGCTGAAATAGGCATCCCAGGGAATCCTGTTGTCAAAAATTATTCGGTAATTAAGGGCGATATATGATCCTAAAATCCCATAAAAAGATATAAAAAATAGAAATACCCATAGCTCAGTTAATGAAGAAGGGAATACGAGCTTGAAGAAATTAACGAATTTTGATTTGAAATTCACCTGTTTAAAGTTTTTGCAAAAGTAAAATAAAAAACTCACCAATTTTGGTGAGTTTTAACAGATATATAAAAAATTGTTATTCTTTAATTACTTTTTCAGTAGTTGAAGTTCCATCGGCAAACTCAACCTTAATCAGGTAAATTCCTTTTGGGAGAGAAGAGATATTTAATTTCTCAGAATTTGTATTCATTACTGATTTGCCAGACATATCTAGTATTGTGGAAGATTTTATCTTTTTATCAGTTTTGATATTCACTTCTCCTTTTGTAGGATTAGGGGAGATACTTGTTTTGGTCTTTGAAGAAACTTCGTTAGTAGAAAGAGTTCCCGTCGTAATCTTAACGTCATCTACGAGTAGCATATATTTATCAGCAGACATATATTGGATACCTATTCTAACAGTTTGACCGGCATAAGTATCTAGACTCTGTGTAACTTGTTGCCATGCTGCGTAAGGAGCAACTAAAGGACTAGCCCCTGAAATAATTGTAAAATTAGCTGCTGTAGTTGGTGTACCACTACCGATATATACTCCAATTTTATAATTTTCAATGAAAGCTGGAGAAAGTGCCTTTACCCAAAGACTTAATTGATTGCCTCCTGCGCCTAGTGTTACTGCTGGGGAAATAAGCCAATCATTATTTGCTGTAGCACCAGCTGCAGGAACGCCGGCCCAGGATACTGCAGTTTTTTGTCCCGCATGAGGAGTGAAATTTCTTATTTCTTCATCTACTCCAGTTACCGAAGTAAGGTTGTTTGTGGCATTGCTTGCAGAAAGGTTGAATATTTGAAATGCCATTGGAGCTCCTGCATTGGTCCAATTGGCTGTCCATCCAGGAATAGTGGTGCCTCCAACAACAGGACCTCCTCCAGTGTAAGTATTTAATCCATCTAAATCTAATGTTTGCCAGGTACCTAAGCCTGTAATTGCAAAGTTTGTATAAGATTCGAAACCTTCATCTAATAAAACGGTTTGAGCATTGCCCATAATGCCCGTTAATAATACTAAAGAGAGTAAAGTCTTTTTCATAATAAAGCTATTTTGTAATTGTTACTCAAAAGTAAGCATTTTTTTTAATAGACAATTGTATCTTACTTTATATTATGAACTTAAGAACTGCATGACAGGGTAGAGCATCCTGATATATCATCATAGCTTGAAGGTCTCTTCTCAGAAAATTCAGGATAAATTTCCTGATATGGATTCTCTAATGCTTGGGTTAGTTTATCTAATAATTCTGTTTTACCATCATTAATTTCTTCAATACATTGATATAAAAGATAATTTCTTAGGATAAACTTAGGATTTGTTTTTTGCATCAAATTCAAGGACTCTTTTTTTGTTATGTTATTTTTGGAGAGCCTTTCATTGTATTTCTGTATGAAATCTTCAAGTTTTCTCAACTTGTCATCAGTCAGATTTGTATAAGAAACATTCGCAAATAAATCTTTTACATCGTTTTCTTGATCTACTTTTTCTAATTGATTGAAAAATAGGGTATGATCAAACTGCAGTTCCTGCATCAATCCTTGCCAGTTGCTGAAAAAATCTTCATCCCCATTTATTAACTGATCAAAGCCAAACTTTCTACACAGCATTTTATCATGGGTTTCCCAAAAATAATTACCATAAGAATTCAAGGTATCTTCCAGAAATTTTTCATCTTTTATTAATGGATGAAGAGCATTGGCCAGCTGCCAGAGATTCCATTGTGAGATCTGTCCCTGTTTTCCAAATGCATACCTTCTTCCGGGTAGATCAGTGGTATTGGGTGTGAAATTTAAATCATACTCGTCTATCATTGAGTAGGGACCATAATCGATGGTTAATCCGAGAATTGACATATTATCGGTATTCATTACTCCATGAACGAATCCCACTCTGAACCATTCTGTAGTCATATCCGCCGTTCTTGTACAGACATTTTTAAAAAAATCCTTGTATTTCTGTGTATCTGATGATGTGATCTCCGGGTAGTAATTTTGAATGGTGAAGTCAACAAGATCCTGTAGTGTTTTATATTCCCTTTGGGCTGAAGTTAGTTCAAAATGTCCAAAACGGAGGAAGCTTTCGGCAGTTCTGATGATCACCGCTCCTTTTTCATTCTGAGGATTTCCATTGTACATCATATCTCTTACAACATCTTCTCCTGTAAAACATAGGCTTAAAGCCCTTGTTGTAGGGACTCCCAGATGATGCATTGCTTCGCTCATAAGATATTCCCGGACGGAAGATCTCAATACTGCACGTCCATCTGCATGTCTTGAATAAGGAGTTGCTCCAGAGCCTTTCCATTGAATTTCGGTTTTTTGACCGGAATTATTTGTTATTTCACCCGCTAATATAGCTCTTCCATCTCCCAATTGACCTGCCCAATTTCCAAATTGATGTCCAGCATAAGCAGTAGCATACGATTGAATATTTGCAGGAAGATCATTTCCAACAAGAAAATTTATATCAGAACTTTCGAATTTGCCTAATCCAATTTCCTCTGAAAGTTTTTCATTAAAAGCAATTACTTTTGGATTTTCAAAACCCGCAGGATTGATGGTTGAAAATAACACTTTTGGAGTAACTCTTTGCATAGGGTTTCCCGAAAAATCTCCTGGAAAGTTTTTTAGAAAGGGCTGTCTGATCTTTTCAATATTCATAGATACAAAGATACGACAATAAAAAAAGACCTTTCAAATTGCTTGAAAGGTCTCATGTATTTATAAAAGAGAAATTATTTATTAAAATCAATCTCTTCACCTGTATTCAGGTTTTCATTGACGTTCTCTTCTTTCTTACCAGAATTCGTTTTTGGAGTCTGATCTACTGGTTTGGGATTTTTAATTTCATCAATGGTCTGAAGGCCTCCATCATCTCCATAGCCACCACTCAAACCTTTTAGGTCAGAACATCCGTCTTTCCAGTCTGATGGTTTTACAAATTTATCATCAGGAGTGATTCCTAAGCTTTTATCAGCCCAGACTTTTTTCATAAAGATAGCCCAGATTGGTAATGCCATTCTCGCTCCTTGTCCTTCACCAGTCCCAAAGAAGTGGGTTGCTCTGTCTTCCCATCCAACCCAGGCACCTGTAGCTAGTTTTGGAGTGATTCCCATAAACCAACCGTCAGAGTTATTCTGTGTAGTACCTGTTTTAGCAGCAATTTCTACTGCTTTTGAAATCCCTCTTCTTGAAAGTTCTCCAGAGGCGGTCCCAAATTGTGCTACCCCTTTCATTAATTCAATCATGGTGTATGCATAACGAGGATTCATTACTTCCTTCGGATCTACATTTACTTCTTTAATAACCCTACCATTAGCATCTTCAATCCTCCAGATCATTTCCGGTTTGTTGTGATTTCCATAATTGGCAAAAGTACTGTAAGCTCCTAGCATTTCATAAATCGTAATATCGGATGAACCTAAAGCAATGGTGTTGTTTCTTGGTATTTCTTCCGTAACTCCCAGATCTCTGGCTGTTTGTATTACTGCATCTACCCCAGTCATCTCGATAAGACGTGCTGCAACCGGGTTTTGGGAATGAGCTAAAGCATCTTTCAGAGTTAGCATTCCTCCTCTACCAGGGACGTGCCATCCGTTGTGGTCATAGGTTCCATTTGAAACTGCTGAACAAGGAGTCATTCCTAATTTCATAATAGCAGTTGCATATACGAAAGGCTTAAATGTGGAACCAACCTGTCTCTTACCTTGTTTAATGTGATCATATTGGAAATGCTGCCAGTCAATTCCTCCTACCCAGGCTTTAATCTCCCCGGTTCCTGGAACCATAGACATTAGTCCTGCCTGAGCAATTTGCTTGTGATATCTGATAGAATCCCAAGGTGACATTTCAACTTCTTCTTCTCCATTCCATGTAAAACGTGATGTTTTTATAGGTTTATGGAATTCCATTAGAATTGAGTCTTCAGATACTCCCGCAGCTTTTAGAAGTTTATAACGTCCGGTTCTTTTCATCGCCTGAGTCATAACACCATTAATCTGCTTATCTGTTAAATAGTAGAATGGTCTGTTTTTTCTGCCTCTTTGCTCCGCGTCAAATCTTTTCTGTAGATCAGTTAAGTGTTCCTTGATCGCCTCTTCCGCATATTTTTGCATTTTAGAGTCAAGGGTCACATATATTTTCAGCCCGTCTTTATAAAGGTTTAATTTCTTACCGGTTTCTTTCTCGTGATCTTTAAGATAGTTGTCAATCTCTTTTTTCAGATAAAACTTATAGTAGGCAGAATAGTCATCATTGATGTTTTTGATTGGATGGTAATCCAAGGTAATAGGAGTTGCTACAGCTTTACTATAGGTATCTTCATCAATATAACCTGTTTTTTGCATTTGCTCCAAAACAACATCCCTTCTCGCTTTTGCTCTTGTTTCATTACGCATTGGGTTGTTTTTTACCGGATTTTCCAACATGGCAACAAACATAGCAGCCTCAGGTAATGTAAGCTGACTTGTCGTTTTATTAAAATAAATTTTTGAAGCCATTTCAATTCCGTTTGCATTGTATAAAAAGTCAAACTTGTTGAAATATAATGTTACAATTTCTTCTTTTGTATATCTTCTTTCAAGACTTACTGCAACGACCCATTCTTTTAGTTTTTGAAATGCTCTATTAATTTTATTTTGTGAAGCACCTCCTGTAAAAAGTAATTTTGCAAGCTGCTGAGTGATCGTAGATCCACCACCTCTTTTACCTCCATAAGCCACAGCTCTTGCAATAGATTGGACATCAATTCCTGAGTGCTCCTTAAAACGCTCATCTTCTTTAGCCTGTAAAGCATAAACAAGAAAAGGAGGAAGGTCCTTGTATGTAATAGGTTGAGTTTTTTCTTTTTCAAACTTACCCAATAGAACACCATCCGAAGAATAAATTTGAGAGGCTACATAAATATCAGGATTTTCAAGCTCTTCTACATCAGGCATTTCACCAAGAAAGCCTTGAGAAACGGCAAAGAAAAGCCCTGAAATACCTAAGACAACAACAATAAGTCCAAGCCAAATAAATTTAGCCCATTTTTTCCAAGAAGTATTTTTTTTGGGTGGAAGTGGAAAGGTTTTTCCTTTGCTTCCTGTGTTTTTTTTGTTTTCTTCCATTTATGGTTACGGTTTAGCCGTTTCTATTTTTACTCCAATATCTTCAATCCCAGGAAGGAAGTCATTTCTCATTGCTTGTATTAATCCAATTTCATACTTCCCTTTTTCTGGAAATTTATAGTTCAATTTATACTGAAAAAGAGTTTCCTTCGTGTCTCCAAAACCTGTACCAAGCCATTCTCCATTTGGTTTTGTAAGGACATAGTTTAAGGTATCTGTCTCTTTTTTCTTGTTCTGAAGATTAGTGAAATTAACAATAAACCTTATATTGCTGTAAGGGTAATTGTTATTATTTCTTACAACAAATATAATATTTTTAGGATTCTGTGGATCCGAAATTTCAAGATTAAATTTTTGCTCACTTTTCTTATTCCATTTGTTATCAACAGAATTCATTGTAACGTTTTCTCCTGAAGAATTGCAACTCAAGAAAAGAATAAGGGATAGTAATCCTAAAATTTTATGCATTGTTATCTTTTTTTGGAGGAAATTTCTTTTTAAATTTTTTCTTGTTCGGATTTTGTTGCGGTTTTTTGTCAGGATCAGATACAGCTTCTGCTTTTTCTAATTGAACTTTTGGCTGTTGAGGCCTTGGTTGTTTTGGATTGTGATTAGAATTTGCATTTTCTGATCTCTCAGGTCTTTCAGGTCTGTTTTTTCTAGGTCCCTGATTATTGTTTGGCCTGTTTTGATTGTTATTCTGATTCTGATTTCTGTTTTTATTGAAAGCTTTATTCTTTTTCTCAAACCTGTCAACGCTGTTTTCCTGAATCAAATCAATACTTTGTAATGGGATGTCAGGCTGTTTAAGATCTTCAAGTGGCAGAATCTTTTCACCGCGTTTATTTTTAGAAATAAACTGTTTTACAAGATCAATATCGAAATCATACCAAGCTACTGAACTGTCAACATAAGCGAACCACATTTTCTTTTTGAAAACATCAATTTTGATACAGAAAGCTCTTCCTTTTTCTGTATCTAATGTTGTTGATGAAGAAGGGAAATTGCTTAATGCATCAAGATAACTGTCCAATTCATAATTAAGACAGCATTTTAGCTTGCCACATTGTCCAGCCAGTTTTTGAGGATTAATACTAAGCTGCTGATATCTTGCAACATTCGTATTTACCGATCTGAAATCCGTTAGCCAGGTTGAGCAGCAAAGCTCTCTACCGCATGAACCGATACCCCCAATTTTTGCAGCTTCCTGTCTAAAACCGATTTGTTTCATATCGATCTTAGTTCTGAACGTTGAAGCATATTCTTTTATCAACTGCCTGAAATCTATTCGGTTATCTGCAGTATAATAAAATGTTACTTTCGAAGCGTCACCCTGATATTCAACATCAGTAACTTTCATTTCAAGCCCAAGACCGTGAGCAATTTTTCTTGCCTGAATCTTTACGCTATCTTCTTTTTTTCTTGCTTCCTGCCAAACTTCAATATCTTTCTGATTGGCCAATCTGTATATTTTTAGTGAGGTTTCTTCAGAAGATTTTTTCTTTTTCATCTGAATTTTCACTAATTCGCCGGTGAGACTTACCACACCAACATCATGTCCGGGACTCGATTCTACGGTGACTACACTACCTATATGTAAAGGAACATTATTTACATTTTTATAAAACGCTTTTCTGTCATTTTTAAATCTAACTTCTACAAAATCACACCTGTTAGAAGGAGGATTGTTGATGTTAGACAGCCAGTCGAAAACACTTAATTTATAACTATTACCACAGGTATTTACACTTTCACAACCATTCGCGGATTTCTTGGGTCCGCAAGAATGCGCAGAATCGCCGGATGTTTTACATCCACAACTCATATAACTAATATTTAATCTTGCAAATTTATATATTTTTATCTTTATGTAATTCTAAAAAATTCAAATATTCCATAACATCATTGTTTAATCTTAAACAAATATTACAATTGTTCAATAAAATATTATCAATGTGCTAGTATATATGCTTTTAGACTGATGTTTTCCCAAAGTGTTATTTTAAACATAATTTTCTTTTCCTGTAATGTTTAAAATATTAAGAAATATTAACAGACCTATTCAAAATAATTTTATATTTGGGTTATATAATAATAGTCTATGAAAAAAATATTAGTATCAACTGCTTTATTGGCAGGTGTTTTATCTTACGCCGGAGGCTTCAGAGTTTCCTTGCAAGGGGTAAAACAATTGGCAATGGCACATACTAGTGCTCATGCTGAAGATGCAAGTGTGGCGTTTTTTAACCCTGCAGGTATGTCATTCATTCCTTCTAAACTGAGTATAGTTGCCGGAGGATTTGGAGCAAGTAACAAAGTTACTTTTCAGAATTTGAATACTTTACAGAGTACAGAAACTGATAATCCTATTGGGACACCGATATATGCGGCTATTGCTTATAAACCGCTAGAAAATCTATCAGTAGGTTTTAGTTTTTCAACGCCTTTTGGTAGTACTATTGAGTGGCCAAATAATTGGGAAGGAAGAGAAATGGTTCAGAAACTAGAACTAAAAAGCTTTTATTTCCAGCCAATGGTTTCTGTAAAATTGGCACCATGGTTAGCTTTTGGGGCAAGTTATATTTATGCAAGAGGAAAGGTGGATTGGGATAAAGCTGTTACCCAGTTTGGAGGAGAGGTTAATATTAATGACGAAAAAGCAAGTGGACATGGATACGGCTTCGGTTTCTATTTCAGACCGGAAGAAAAACTTGATATAAGTATTGCCTACCGTTCACCTGTTGATATGAAAGCTAAAAACGGAACAGCAACATTTAAATTCCCATCACAATCTATCTATTCATTATTAGGTCTGGGTGCTAACGGGCAGGATAGCTTTACGGCGACTTTACCTTTAGTAGAAGAATATACGGTTGGTTTAACATATAAAATTACTCCAAAATGGTTGGTTTCTGCCGACTTTAACTATCATGGATGGGAAAGATACAGCAAACTAACATTAGATTTTGCAAATGCTCCTATTGGAAATCAGCCAGGAGACCCAACAATTCTTGTTGCTCCTAAAAACTTTAGAAATTCAAAAACATTCAGATTGGGAACACAGTATGCATTCAGTGATATGATCTTTGGTCGTCTTGGTGCTTATTATGATGAATCTCCTTATTCTGATAATAACTTTATTGCTGAAACACCTTCGTTTAATACCTATGTAGTAACAGGAGGGGTAGGGTTTAAACTAAAGCAATTTGGAGTTGATATTGCCGGAGGGTATGCAATGCCTCAAGCCAGAGACGTAAATAATACCAATCTTGGTTTCGTTGGACAGGCTAAAGCTACCGCGTTCTATTTTGGTCTAGGCTTATCTTATAACCCATTTTAATTGAAAGACTATGAAAAAAATTATAATTTCTACAATCGCTGTCTCTGCTCTTTTATTTATGACAAGCTGCGAAAATGATTTTGATACGGATGTAAAAGATATCCAAGTGGATAAAGGTGAAGCAAACTTTTCTAAGTATGTTGCATTAGGTAATTCATTAACTTCAGGGTATAGAGATGGTGCTCTTTATTTAGATGGACAAAATGAATCCTATCCATCAATGATTGCTCAACAAATGAAACTTGTTGGAGGTGGTGAGTTTAAGCAGCCATTAATGCCAGATAATAACGGTGGGTTGATCTTAAATAGTCTTATAGGTCCAGTTCAGATTGCTAATACAAAATTATTTATTAATGCTTTTGTAAATGGATCCCCGGATATTAAAAATGCAAATAATAATACTGCAACCGCAGTTGTTAATACAATTCTAACAGGTCCTTTTAATAATATGGGAGTACCGGGAGCAAAAGTAGCTCATTTACTGGCTCCGGGATATGGAAATATCCAAGGGATTCCGGCAAAAACAGCTAATCCTTATTTTGTGAGATTTGCTTCAAGTCCTACAACATCTGTAATAGCTGATTTTAAAGCACAAAATCCTACATTCTTTTCATTATGGATAGGAAATAACGATGCATTACTATATGCTCTTGCAGGGGGAGATGCTACAGTTGAAACACTTACACCGCCAGCACAGTTTACACAGTATTACAATGCATTAATTAATGAAATAGCATCAACAAATGCTAAAGGGGTAATAGCAAATATTCCAAGTGTTACTTCTATTCCTTCTCTAACGACAGTGCCATACAATCCTTTAACAGCAGCTGTTCTGGGAGGTGGTAATGTAACTGTTGGAAATGCAACTATAGATAACTTAAATACTAATTTATACGGTCCATTAAGTCAGATATTAACGGCTATTGGTGCTGGAGACAGAATAAAGCTACTTTCTAAAACGGATTCAAACCCTTTGCTTATTGTCGATGAAAGTCTGGCTCCTTTAAATAATCAGATTACCGGTGCAGCATTGGCTTCGGGCAACCCAACCCTAGTGGCTTTAGCGCCATATTTAGGGGCAACTTATGGCCAGGCTAGACAGGCTAAAGCTGGAGATTTGGTTCCTTTAACTTCAAAAGCTGAAATAGGAACACTTCAAACATTGCCTCCGGGAGTTCCTGCAGCACTTGGAGCAAAGGGAATTGCTTACCCATTTGCAGATAAATATGTGCTGACATTAACAGAAGTTACAGATGTAAATACGGCTATTGATGCTTACAATGTTACCATTAAGGCAGCAGCAGATTCTAAAGGATATGCATTTGTTGATGCGAATAAAAAAATGGTTGAGCTTAATAATCAATCTGGGATTTCATTTGATGGAGTAAAGTATACGGCTAAATTTGTAACAGGCGGTGCTTTCTCTCTTGATGGAGTTCACTTGACTGGTAGAGGGTATGCTATTGTTGCTAATGAATTTATTAAATCTATTAACGCAAGGTATAAATCTACATTACCACAGATAAACGCGAACAATTATTCGGGAATAAAATTCCCTTAAAATATCAAAGAAATAAAAACTTAGAAACCACAAGAGTAATTCTTGTGGTTTTTTTTTAAATTTGCAAAATCTTAAAAAGTAAAAATGGCCGATCAGTTAAGTTATCTATTTAGTACAAGGACGAGTAAGGACTTGGCAGAGAAAATTGCTCAGTATTATGGGCAGGAACTAGGAAAAATAAACTTCCAGGAGTTTAGTGACGGGGAATTTGAACCTGTTTTAGACGAATCTGTAAGAGGAGGAAGAGTTTTTCTAATAGGATCTACATTCCCGCCAGCAGACAATCTTTTAGAACTTCTTCTAATGATTGATGCTGCAAAAAGAGCTTCTGCAAAAAGTATTACTGTTGTACTTCCATATTTTGGACTTGCAAGACAGGACAGAAAAGATAAACCAAGAGCTCCGATAGGTGCAAAGCTTGTTGCGAATCTTCTAACAGCAGCGGGTGCGACACGAATCATGACAATGGATCTGCATGCAGACCAAATTCAAGGGTTCTTTGAAATTCCGGTAGACCACCTTTATGCTTCCACTATTTTCGTAGATTATATAAGAGCATTGAACCTAGATAACCTTACGATTGCTTCACCGGATATGGGAGGAGCAAAGAGAGCTAAAAACTATGCCGGACATTTAGGTGCTGAAGTAGTAATTGCTTACAAAGAAAGAAAGAAAGCGAATGTAATAGAGGAGATGTTCCTTATCGGAGATGTAGATGGTAAAAACGTTATTCTTATCGATGACATGATCGATACTGCTGGGACACTTTGTAAGGCTGCAGATATTTTAATGGAAAAAGGGGCGAAAACTGTTAGAGCGATGGCTACTCATGGTGTGCTTTCAGGAAAAGCTTACGAAAATATTGAGAAGTCCCAATTGCTGGAAGTTATTGTAACTGACTCAATTCCTGTTAAAAATAATTTGTCATCTAAAATAAAAGTGCTATCTTGCGCCCCATTATTTGCAGACGTTATGAAGATGGTTCATGAGCATCAATCAATCAGTAGTAAATTTGTTATCTAATTGATTATTTGCTGTTTGCGAGTTATATTTTAAACAAAATTTTAAATTTTTATAAATGAAATCTATTACAATTCAAGGTACAAAAAGAGAAAACGTGGGCAAAAAGTCTACAAAAGCTTTACGTGATGCTGAATTAGTTCCTTGTGTTGTTTATGGAGGTACAACAGGACCATTAAACTTCTCTGCTGAAGAGAAAGCTTTTAAAGGTTTGGTATATACTCCTGAAGCACACACGGTATCTATTGAGGTTGATGGACAAACAATTCCAGCAGTTCTTCAAGATATTCAGTTCCACCCGATTACGGACAAGATTCTTCACGCTGACTTCTATCAGTTATCTGATGATAAGCCAGTAGTTATGGAAGTTCCTGTAAGAATTACGGGTCGTTCTAAAGGTGTTGTAGCTGGTGGTGTTTTACGTCAGTCTTTCAGAAAGCTGAAAGTAAAAGCGATCCCTGCAAACTTGCCGGATGAGATCGTTATTGATATTACTTCACTTAAAATCGGTAACAAATTATATGTTGGAGGTATCAAAACTGAAGGTTATTCTTTCATGCACCCAGACAATGCAGTTGTTGTAGCTGTTAAGATGTCTAGAAATGCAATGAAAGGTGGTGCAGCAGCAGGTGATGATGAAGATGATGAAGAAGTTGTAGCTGAAGTTGAGGGAGGTGCTCCAGCAGCTGAAGAAACTGCAGCAGAATAAGAATTGCTTTAAACAATTATATAGAACCTGTCAATTTTTTTGACAGGTTTTTTATTTTAGATTACATCTATATTGGTATTCATTCTTTAGTCTTTCGAAAAAAAAGCTGTAAATTTGAAGTGTTCTAAATAAGAACGCTATAATTGTAAAATTTATAATAAATGTTTGACATTCAAGAAATACGAAGTCAGTTTCCTATATTAAATCAGCAGGTAAACGGTAAGCCTCTGGTTTACTTGGATAATGCAGCGACATCTCAAAAGCCCAATTCTGTTTTAGAAGTTTGGACTCAATATTATACTGAAATCAATGCAAATGTTCATAGAGGGATCCATACTTTAAGTCAGCTTGCAACAGAAGAAATGGAACTTTCAAGACGAAAGATTCAAAAATTCATCAATGCAAAACATGATTTTGAAGTAATCTTTACAAAAGGAACAACAGAAGGATTAAATCTCATCGCTTATATCCTTACACAGAAGTTAAAAAAAGATGATGAAATTATTATTTCATATTTGGAGCATCATTCTAACATAGTTCCATGGCAATTGCTATGTGAAAGAACGGGTGCGAAACTTCGTGTAATTCCAATTGATGAGAATGGTATTTTACAACTTGATTACTTAGATCAATATTTAAGCGAAAAAACAAAAGTAGTTTCTGTAAATCAGGTTTCCAATGCATTAGGAATTGTAAACCCTATTGAAGAAATTATTTCAAAAACAAGAAAGAACTCAGACGCTTATATTGTAATTGATGGTGCCCAATCTGCTCCACATTTTAAAATTGATGTTCAAAAATTAGATTGTGATTTCTTTGTATTTTCAGGACATAAAATGTATGCACCAATGGGTACAGGTATTTTATATGGAAAACAAGAAGTTCTGGAATCTTTGCCACCATTCCATGGAGGAGGAGAGATGATTGCGGTATGTTCATTTGATGGCACAACTTACGCAGGACTTCCGTTTAAGTACGAAGCTGGAACTCCGAATGTGGGTGGGAATATTGCATTAGGTGCTGCTGTTGACTTTATAGAAAGAATTGGACAGGAAAATATTCAAAGACATGAAAACATTCTTTTGGAATATGCTCAAAAACAACTTTTGGAAATTGAAAGCCTTAAAGTTTATGGAGAGAAAGCACATAGAACGGGAGTTGTTTCTTTTAATCTGGAAGGAATAGGGATTTCCTCTGACGTAGGGATGATCTTAGATAAAATGGGGGTCGCAGTAAGAACCGGACACCATTGCACACAACCTATAATGGATTTCTTTAATATCGCGGGAACAGTGAGAGCAAGCTTCGCGGTTTACAATACTTTTCAGGAAATTGACTTACTCGTTGAAGGGGTGAAAAAAGCGAAAAAGATGTTGGGTTAAAAAACAAAAAAGCAGTTGAAAAACTGCTTTTTTTATTAATAGCTATTCCCAAGGAACACAATAGCATCTTCCTTGGATAATGACCTGATAATATCCATACGCACATTCAAGGCAGATTTCACCTCCGGCTATAATTTTCTTCATTTCTTTTTTGTCTAATTTTTTCATAGTGATAGGTTTAATGTATTAGTAATCAAATATAAAAATAAATCTCATTAAATAGAGGATTGTGCTTTTGAGACTCAAATAGCAGAAATACAAAGAGAAATTAAATATTTGTTTTTAATATTTATATGTTTATTTTCCGCTATAATCGTATATAATGTTAAATTTTATAATTAAATGAATATTAATGTTTAATTTTATTATCACTAATAAAATTTGCCATGAAGAAATATTTACTTTTACTAGTAGCCTGTGGAATATGTAATGCACAGGTGTTTTCTGAAAACTTTAACGGAAATGCTTTACCTGCGGGTTGGACAATAGATAATCCTGATACCGCTTATAATTGGGGAGTGGGTATGCAAAGTGGGTTCGCTTCATTTCCCAGTGGTGCTGCATTTTTTGATGATGATGAGGCAGGGCCTAATGGGATCAATACCAATGCGAGATTAGTTTCTCCGGTGATCAATCTTTCGGGAGT
This sequence comes from Chryseobacterium sp. ISL-6, assembly GCF_018613715.1. Lineage (GTDB taxonomy): Bacteria > Bacteroidota > Bacteroidia > Flavobacteriales > Weeksellaceae > Chryseobacterium > Chryseobacterium paludis. The sequence goes on from NZ_JAGGPT010000006.1 coordinate 439,564, forward strand.
TACAAATCCGAAGTTGTCATTTAAGTATGCTAACCAGATTTACATTGATGATACCGTCTTAAAAGTGGAAGTGTTTAATGGAACATCGTGGGTGCAGGTGTTTACACATTCAGGGGATGCGGGCGATTGGACTATTGACCTGGCTACACTAACTTATATACTGACAAGTTATGTTGATGCGACGGATATAGATCTTAGTCCTTATGCTAATGCTAATTTTAAATTGAGGTTTGTATATGATGACGTTGGAGATTATTCCTTTGGAACAGTAGTAGATGATGTTGTTATTACGGCAGGAACTCTAGGGACAACAGAGGTTTCAATGAAAAATGAAATGCAAGTCTATCCTAACCCAGTAAAAGATTTTGTTCATATCCAATCCAATAACCTGAAATTTGATTCTAAAGTTACGGTGCTTGATATGTCTGGTAGAAAAGTTAAAACTTTTATAGGGCTATCTGATGGCTATAATCTTTCAGATCTACCAAAAGGAAGTTATCTGATTCTGATAGATGATAAAAAAGAAATAATCAGTAAAAAGATTATAAAAGAATAAAAAAAAATAAGAAAGCCTCCTGACCAGGAGGCTTTCTTATTTTTTTATGGTTTCCATTCTACTACGGCTCTGATAAATGCTTCTGCATTTTCGACAGGAATATTTGGTAAAATACCATGTCCCAGATTAGCGATGTATCGGTCTTTTCCAAAACGATGAATCATTTCATTTACCATCTTCTTGATCGTTTCCGGTGTTGAATGTAATCTTGCAGGATCAAAATTTCCCTGAAGGGTCATTGTATGGTTCGTCAGCGTTCTTGCAAATTCAGGTTTGATCGTCCAGTCAACTCCTAAGGCAGAAGCTTTAGACATGGTCATATCTTCCAAAGCAAACCAGCATCCTTTTCCAAATACAACAACATGAGAAAGTGGACTTAGAGCCTCAACAATCTGATTGATATATTTCCATGAGAATTCCTGATAATCTTCAGGAGAAAGCATCCCACCCCAAGAATCAAAGATCTGTACTGCAGAAACTCCTTTTTCTACTTTTCTTTTTAAATAAGCTATAGTGGTATCTGTAATCTTCTGAAGTAATAAATGAGCTGCTTCCGGTTGTTGGAAACAGAATGATTTTGCAATATCAAAAGCCTTACTTCCTTTTCCTTCTACACAGTAACAAAGGATCGTCCATGGAGAACCCGCAAAGCCAATCAAAGGAATTTCATTATCTAATTTTATCAACGTTAATTCGATTGCATCAAAAACGTATCCTAAAGTATCATTTACATCTGGAACAACTACATTCTGAACCTGTTCCATTGTTCTAATCGGATTATCCAACCAAGGGCCAACGGATTCTTTCATTTTAAAATCAATTCCCATTGCTTGAGGAACCACTAAAATATCAGAAAATAAAATTGCAGCATCTAAAGGAAATCTGCGGATCGGCTGTACTGTAATTTCAGCAGCTAATTCCGGAGTCTGACATCTTGTGAAGAAATCATACTTGTCACGAAGTGCAATGAATTCAGGCAGATATCTTCCTGCTTGTCTCATCATCCATACGGGAGGTCTTTCTACGGTTTCTCCGCGAAGTGCTTTTAAATATAGGTCGTTCTTAATCATAATTTATTTTAAACTAATACTTCGATAAGATTGATTTTACAATCATTATTTATCGGTTATTATTAATTTCTCTTCTGATCATTTCTAAAATTGAAACTAGATTATTGCCTTCAGAAGTAAAAATTCTTTCTTGAGTGTACTTTTTTAATTCATTGGATGTAGTTTCTCCTATTGAGAAGAGCTTCATATGGTTCAATGAATTTTGTTTTGCAAAACTACGAACTCCACTCGGACTGAAAAAAACTATAGCATGATATTTTTCAGTAATCAAAGGATTAATTTCCTCTGTGTTATAAACCGTGGTTTTCTGATATTTAATGTTTTGTAATGGCAGGTCTTTATCTAGAACATCGATTGCTAAATTTCCACAAAAATGTACAAACCTTTCGTGTGGGCAATGTCCAATGATAAATGCTGAAAGAGTTTCTGCATTTTTTAAAACTTTAAAAGTCCCAAAGCCATGTTTTCTTAATTCCCGCTTCGTTTTTTCTCCTACACAATAAATTTTATTGTAATTTTTGGCAGTAAAATTTTCGTTTGGTTTAAATTGATTTCTAAAGAAAGACGTCACCCCTTTTGCACTTGTGAAAATGAGTGAATAATTCTTTAGATCAAAAGGTTTTACCACTATAGGGATGGTCTTAATTACTTCAATACAATCGACCAAGATGTCTTCTCCTAATTCTTTGGATAAAACAGATGGGTCTATATTTTTGGTAAATAAGATTTTCATGATTTAAAACTTGGTGAAGTAGAAAAGAAAGAGGGGTCTATATTTGGCTTTTAATTTCTGCCATCAGTTCCTTACCTCCGTTTTCAAGAACTATTTTTGCGAATTTTTCTCCAAAATTTTCAGAATCATTATAGATAAAGCTTTCATCTGTGGCAATACAATTTTTACCATCTAATGAACATAATGCTGCTTTAAAACGAATCTGATCATCAAATATTTCAGCAAAAGCCCCAATGGGTGCAGTACATCCACCTTCAAGAGTGCTTAAGAAGTTTCTCTCGATCTCAACACAGATCTGAGTTTGTTTGTGATTGATCTTGCTTACAATTTCGTTGATTTCTTTTTTATCCGAATGTCCAGCAATTGCAATAACCCCCTGAGAAGGTGCTGGAATCATTAAAGGAAGCATTTCATAATCAATGTCCATTTTCATTCTTTTAATGCCGGCCAAAGAAAGGATGGTGGCATCAAAATCCTGTTCTTCTAATTTTTGAAGACGTGTTTGGATATTCCCACGAATATCAGAAAATATTGCATCAGGATAGTACTTCAGCCAAAATGCTCTTCTTCTTAAGCTGCTTGTCGCCAGTTTCAGCTCATGAAACTCTTTATTTTTAGCGTCTTCTTTTCTTATTAGAACGTCTTGTGGAAAATCTCTCTCCAAATAAGCAATAAGCTCAAGATGTTCGGGTAATTTTGTAGGAACATCTTTTAAAGAATGTACGGCGATATCTATTTCATCATTTAATAATGCAGTATCCAGATCTCTTGTGAAAACACCAGTGATCCCTAAAGCGTAAAGGGGCTGGTTAAGATTTTTATCACCCGAAGAGAGGATTGGAACAATCTCAGTAGTATAATTGTTATTCTGCAAATATCTTGCAACTTCTCTTGCCTGCCAAAGTGCAAGTGCGGAATTTCTCGTTCCTATTCTAATGCTTTTCATTGAATTCGTTGTTTGGTTGTTCAACTAATATTTCGTGCATTAATTTACTAATTTCTTCGGCTTTCCAAGGGTTGTCTATGATGTATTTTGCAAAACGGCTGGTAATTTTCTGGATCATCTTCTCAGAAAGTGCCATATCGTCTATATTGATGTATTTATTTTTTCTGTAGAACTGGTGCATCTCATTACGTTCCATATTTTTTAAAACCGCTTTGAAATGATGAATATTAGGAGCTAGTTTTCTCTTTTTCTCCCATTCAAGAAAATCTTTTGCCATTTCCTTGATGATAAGTTCTGCTTTAGGAATTTCTTTTTCCCTTTGTTGAATCGTCTCCTGGATCTGCTTTGAAAGCTCATCCACATCAATTAATGTTACATTTTTATTATTGGTAACATCTTTCTCAACGTTATGGGGAATAGAAAGATCGATGACCAAGGTTTCTTTTCCGTTTGGAAAATGAGAAGCATTCACAATAGGATGTTTTGCTCCAGTTGCAACGATCAGGATATCTGTGCTTTTCAGCTCCTTGTCAAAGTCAGCATAATCAACATGAGGGATATTATATTTCTCAGAAATTTTCTCGGCCTTCTCTTGAGTTCTGTTGGTGATCTTTATTTTTGGCTGATAAACATGTTTTACCAAATTCTCAACCGTATTTTGTCCAATTTCTCCTACTCCTAAAAGTAAGATATTCTTTTCGGTAATCCTTTTCTGATTATTTAAAATATAATGAACTGCGGCATAAGAAACCGAAGCTGCACCATTGGAGATCCCAGTCTCATTTTTAATTCTCTTTGAAATCTGAATAGCAGAATTAATAGCTCTTTCCAAATAGGGGTTAGAGTTTTGTCTTTCCTTTTTAAAACGGCTATATGCCTTTTTAATTTGTCCAATAATTTCAAAATCTCCAATAATCTGGCTTTCAAGACCAGCAGCCACTCTGAAAAGATGTGTTAAAGCCTCTTCTTTGGTTAGGATATTGGCAAATAATAGGAAATCAGTGATATTAACACCAATCGTTTTGCAATATTCCTCAGCTACTAAAAGATAATTGGATGTAGTAGTGTAAATTTCGGTTCTGTTACAAGTTGAAACCACAAAAGCATCCCCTAAATTTTCATCATGAATTCGGGTAACGAAATTTTTTATGTTTTCATCAAAAAATGCAAACTTTCCCCGTGTTTCTCCATCAGCTTTTTCGTAGCTTATGGAGAGTACCGCGAAATTTGAAGTTTGATGTATATGAGAGTAGTGTAACATATCCGGCGACAAATTTACGTTTTTTTTAATTAAAGACTTTCTGAAATTGTGTATGATAATTATCGTAAAAAACTATAAATCCGTTGCTGTTCCGACTTTGAATTTAATATTATAAGAAATTAAATTGACCGTTAATAAATAATTTCAAATTTTAATAAAATTTTAACCAAATTATATGCTTATCAAATTTCATTGGTAGTGTTTAATTTATATCTTTGTAAACTTAAATCAGAAGAAAAATATGAGTTTATTCGATATGTTTACGCAAGAAATTGCGATAGACTTGGGAACTGCTAACACACTTATCATCCATAATAATAAAATTGTTATAGACCAGCCGTCAATTGTTGCAATTGAACGATCTACTGGCAGGCCGATAGCTGTGGGTGAACAGGCTAAACATATGCAGGGGAAAACTCATGAAGATATCAAAACCATCCGTCCTTTGAAAGACGGGGTAATTGCAGATTTTCATGCTTCTGAACACATGATCAAAGAATTTATCAAAAAAATTCCTGGAATCAAAGGTAAATTTATCCAACCCGCTTTAAGAATCGTAATCTGTATCCCTTCAGGAATTACCGAAGTGGAAAAAAGAGCAGTAAGAGATTCTGCACAAAAGGTGAATGCTAAAGAGGTTAGGCTTATTTATGAGCCAATGGCAGCAGCAATAGGAGTTGGAATTGATGTTCAGAAACCTGAGGGGAATATGATCATTGATATAGGTGGGGGTACTACTGAAATTGCAGTTGTAGCTTTAGGAGGTATCGTTTGTGATAAATCTGTAAAAATTGCAGGTGATGTATTTACAAATGATATTGCTTATTTCCTGAGAACACATCATAATCTTTACATTGGTGAAAGAACTGCTGAGAGAGTGAAAATTGAAGTAGGATCGGCTGTTGAAGATCTGGATGTTGATATTGAAGATATCCCGGTACAAGGTAGAGACCTTATTACTGGTAAGCCTAAAGAAATTATGGTAGGTTACAAAGAAATTGCCCGTGCATTAGATAAATCTATTATCAGAATTGAAGATGCTGTAATGGAAACTCTTTCTTTAACGCCTCCTGAATTGGCTGCTGATATTTATAAAACAGGTATTTATCTTGCTGGAGGTGGTGCATTGTTAAGAGGTCTGGCAGACAGATTACACAAGAAGACAGGTCTTCCTGTTTTTGTAGCTGAGGACCCGTTGAGAGCGGTAGTTCGTGGGACAGGGATTGCACTTAAGAATATGGATAAATTCAATTTCTTAATCAAATAATTTTAACTTTTTACGATACTATCTGAATGGGATTTTTGCTGAGATTATTTTCGAAGAACGCTCTTTTTGTCTTCTTTATTTTCTTGCAAATTATTGCTCTGGTTCTTATATTCTCCAAAAATGCCATGCAGAAATCCTGGATCGCTGGTCAATCGGCCGCTTTAAATTCTTGGGTTTCAGGGTATATTGATGAGGGAGTTTCTTACTTGAAGCTGAAGCAGATCAACGAAGATCTTGTTGCTCAGAATAAAGCATTAATGATTGAACTGTATGGAAAAGATGGCGCAAAAAAACCTGTTTTTAGAAAAGTTCATGATACTTTAGGAGGTGGGCAGATCTATACATTTGTGGATGGCGAAATCGTTTTCAACAGTATAAACAGAAGAAATAATTATTTTACGATCAACCGGGGTCGAAGAGATGGTGTATTTCCTCAAATGGGAGTTATGGCGCCAAAAGGAGTAGCCGGAATCGTTATTAATTCTACAGATAGCTATGCGTTAGTTCAGTCGGTGTTAAGTGTAAACCGGATCAGAATCAATGCTGCTTTAAAAAAATCAGGATATTTTGGGACATTAACATGGAGTGGTGATAACTCCAGAGTTATGCATTTATCAGACGTTCCCAAATATGTTGCCTTGAAAATCGGAGACACCATTGTTACTGATGGTAAATCTGCAATTTTTCCGAAAGGTGTTATGATTGGTACTATTGCGGGATACTCCGTAGATAATAAAACAGGGTTTTGGGACATTTCAGTAGAACTAAGCGAGAAGATGGGTTCTTTAAGTAAAGTATTTGTTGTAAAAAGTCTGAAGAAAGCTGAGGTTCAAAAGATTCAAGATACATTACAGGCAGTAATAAAAAAGGAAAATGATTAGCAGAACACTATTTACGGATATTTTAATCATGATTTTTCTTGTTGCATTACAGATTTTTGTTTTGAACAGGATCACGCTGTTCGGAAAATACACTCCGGTGTTATATCCTGTATTTGTCATGTTTTATCCTTTCTTTAGAAATAAATTTCAATTTTTAGCATTAAGTTTTTTAATAGGTCTTTCTATAGATGCTTTCTTATATTCGTGGGGAATCAATGCCCTTGCAACTACACTCATCGCGTATTTCAGAACATTGATTTTTAGGACGTCTACCGACACGTCCACTGACTTCTTTTCATTTCAATCCCTTCAGTGGGGTCAGTTCTTACTGTTTCTTTTTTCAAGTATTTTCTTGCATCAGCTTTTAGTACAGTATATTGAGTTCTTTAAGTTCAGCAGGTTTTTTGAAATATTATTTAATGTGTTGGTAACAAGTGTAATTTCCTTTATATTTATAGTTATTTACGCATTAATATTTAAAATCAAACAAAAAGTTTGAACACACGCTATTTAAAAATCTTTGCCGTTGTTGCCGTTATTGCCCTGATCTTTGTGGCAAGGCTTGCTTATTTACAACTATTTACAGACCGGTATGCTTTGAATGCAGCCAATACATCTATTAAAATAGAATACGTTATCCCACAGAGAGGGGTGATTTTTGATAGGAATGGTAAAATTATGGTAGGCAATCAGCCTGCCTATGAGATTTCTTTTACTCAGGCTTTAATGAAGCCTGATTTCGATACTTTGGGATTCTGTAATTTAATGAAGATCAGTAAGTCTGATTTTATTAAGAAGATCAATTCAATAACCAAAGAGAAATATTATTCCAAGCTGACACCGATGACTTTTATCAAAGATCTCAGCAGAGAAGATATTGCCAGGGTTCAGGAAATTATATTTAAATATCCTGCGTTTAGTATCGTTTCAAGACCTCAGCGTCAATATGAAGTTTCCACTTCCGGAAACCTTCTGGGATATACCAGTGAAGTCAATGAAAGGGATATTAAAAAAGATTCTGTTTATTATCTTCCTGGAGATTTCATTGGAAAAACCGGTGTTGAAAAATCATATGAAAAAGAGCTTCGCGGAGTAAAGGGGATGAAATATATCCAAAAGGATATCAGACTCCGAAACATAGGCTCATATAAAAATGGAGCACTGGATAAAGATGTAATTACAGGAAAGGATATTACCTTAACCATCGATTATGATCTTCAGAGAATGGCCGAAGAAATGATGGTTAACAAACATGGGGCAATTGTCGCCTTAGACCCTAATAATGGTGAGGTTCTAGTTGCTGCAACTGGTCCGGATATTGATCCTAATCTTTTTACAGGGCCCTCCAAATCAAAAAATCTATACGCTTTATCAAAAGATACACTTTACGAAAATAAACCCACATTTGATCGCTCTTTACAAGCCGGTTATCCACCAGGGTCTACTTTTAAACTGCTTACTGCCTTATCTGCAATGCAGATGGGGGTAATGGATGAAAATACAATCTTTCCTTGTGGAGGAGGATTTAATTATAGAGGATTAAGGATAAAAGGCCACGGTGGTGCAATTCCTTTGATCCCTTCAATTCAGGTTTCCAGTAACTGTTATTTCTCCTATGCATTTTTGGCTATTGTTAATAAATATCCTGGAAATCCTTCAAAAGGAGTTGATGAGTGGAAGGCCATTATGAGTAGCTTCGGAGTTGGAGAATTTTTAAATAATGATTTTGCCGTAGGAGCAAAAGGAAGGATTCCTTCTGGAGAATTTTATGAAAAAAGAATGAAGAACATTCTTAAAGCTAGTGGTTCTAAAAAAGACTATAAAAACTGGGATGTTTTAGCAACTGGTGCAGTTTTCAATGGGATGGGACAAGGTGATGTTATGGTTACTCCTCTTCAATTGGCAAATTATGTTGGAGCTATTGCTAATAAAGGATGGTACTATACACCGCATATTGTAAAATCCATTGACGGGAAGCCCAATCCTGATCCTAGATTTAAAAAGAAACATAAAACTTTAGTTGATCCTAAACACTTTGGTCCAGTTCTAAAAGGAATGGAGGCTGTAGTTTTAAATGGTACAGCAAGGGGATTAAAATCAAACGATTTTACCCAATTAGCAAAAACAGGAACAGCACAGGTTCCTCAGGGTAAGGACAATTCTATTTTTGTATTGATTGCTCCTGCAGATAAGCCTAAAATTGTTGTAGTTGCGGTAATGGAACATGCCGGATTTGGAGCAACATGGGCAGGGCCAGCCAGTACTGTAATCGCAGAAAAATATATTACCGGTGATCTGAAAAGGGAGAATCTTTATAAAAAGATGACCTCAGCCAGTTTTATGCCTGAATATAAAAGACAATGGATTGTTGATTTAAAACGTAAAGGTTTATATAAAGATCCAAAACTGGATTCTGTGAAGCTTAAGAAAATACAAGACAGCTTAGATTTTATCAAAAAGCAAAAAGAAAAATTGCAGAAGCAGATAGACGCAGAAACTCAAACTAAAAAAACCAAAGAGCAATGAAATGGACAGAAGGATTAGATAAATTAGGTCTGGGTCTGTATTTCTTGCTTTGCATTTTTGCAATAGCAAATATCTACAGTGTTGAGCCTGCCAGTGGAACCAGACAGGCTGTTTGGTTTGGAGTATCTGTTTTTGTTGGTTTAATTATTTTCTTTACCCGGACTAAGTTCTTTGAAAACATGGCTGGGATCATCTATATTATTGGAGTTCTATTACTGATCGGCTTATTTCCTTTTGGAAAAGAAGTATTGGGACAGAAGAACTGGTATAAATTTGGACCTTTAAGTTTACAGCCGGTTGAATTTGCCAAATTAGGAACAGCATTAATGCTGGCTAATTATGTGTCAGGACCCGATTTTAATTTAAGTAATAAAAAGTCTCTCCTAACGTCTTTAGCAATTGTAGGAATCCCTGCAGTAGTGGTATTGGCAATTCCGGATGTTGGGTCATTGCTTGTTTTCGTGGCTTTTTTTATCGCTTTATATAGAGAAGGATTAAGTGGATTATTATTTGGAATTGGATTTCTATTTGCTTCGGTTTTCTTAGTTTCATTAGCCGTAAATCCTATTTACGTCACTATTGCTATTTTGATAATTGCTGGAATTTTAATAGCCCTGAACTATTATAAAATGTCCTGGGATGTTATTTCGATTTCGAGTATTGCGGGATCCATTATCCTGCTTTGTGGTTTGGCTTTTGCAACACCATACGTTTTAGAAAAACTGCCTAAACACCAAAGGGAAAGAATTGAGGTTCTCTATAAAGGTGAAAAAGCTTTTAGAGATACTTCGGGATATAACCTTCTTTATTCTAAAACGGCAATTGGTTCTGGAGGACTTTTGGGAAAGGGATATCGTGAAGGATCTGTAACTCAGGGGAAGTTTGTGCCTGAACAAAGTACCGATTACATTTTCTGTACAGTTGGTGAAGAATGGGGTTTTGTAGGAAGTGCAGGTCTGGTTTTGTGTTATATGCTCTATATAGGGAGAATTTATTATCTCGCAGAAAAGCAGAAATCTACTTTTAACAGGGTATTTGGTTATTGCTTTGCCTCGATCCTGCTGATGCACTTTTCAATCAATTTAGGGATGGTTATGGGGCTTTTTCCAACTGTTGGGATTCCATTGCCTTACTTTAGTTATGGAGGAAGTTCATTGTTGGCCTTTTCTACCATGACTTTTATCTTTTTTAAACTAAATTATTCTGATAAGAATAGCTTGGTTTAAATCTTATCATTACCAAGAATTACTTAAAACGGCTTATGAAGGAAGCATATATTTCAGACCAAAGTTTTGATGCTATAAATTTTGGGCAGTCTCCCTTGGAAAAAGGAGAATATGAAAACTGTATTTTCAGCAATTGTAATTTTGAATATGCAGATCTTTCAGAATTTAGATTTACAGATTGTGAATTTATTGGATGTAATATGAGTATGGCCAAGCTGGTTTCAACAGCATTTAGAGACGTATATTTTAAAGACAGTAAAATGTTCGGATTACAGTTTAACGATTGTAATGAATTTGGACTTTCTTTTAGATTTGAAGGTTGTTCTCTGAATAACTCTACATTTTATAAAACCTCCTTAAAGAAAACCTCTTTTAAAAATTCAAAGCTTATTGAGGTAGATTTTGAAGCTTGCGATCTGTCAAATGCATTCTTTATGAATTGTGATTTGTCGGGAGCAATCTTCGAGAATACAAACCTTGAGAAGGTTGATTTTAGGAGCTCTTTTAATTATACGATCAATCCTGAATCCAACAGGCTTAAAAAGGCGAAATTTTCACTTTCTGAAGTTCATGGTCTCTTATATAAATTAGATATAGAGATCGAAAGGAATAGCTAGTTAAGAGCCTTAAATAAAATAAAAGAAAAAGCCATCAAATATATTTGATGGCTTTCATTATTTAAATCAATTATTTAAAATTAAAAACTTGTCGCTGTTGATGCTGTAGTTGCAGCTAAGTTGTTATATGCATCACCTTCTTCATTGATCACTCTTTTTGCAAATCTGAATTTCGGACCCCAATAAGAATCATTAAGCGACGAAATCATAACTCCTTTTGAAGTGGCTGCGTGAATAAATTTAATTTCACCATCTTCAGAAACACTTTCTACAATACCTACGTGAGAAATTCTTCTTCCATGTGAAAAGAAAATCAAATCTCCTTTTTGTAAGTTTTCCTTTTCGATTCTTTCTCCTTCCTGAGATTGAGAAGCCGCTACTCTTGGTAAACTAAGACCTGCTGCAGCACCGAATACAGAAAGAACGAAAGCTGAACAATCTATACCGTTTCTTGTTGTTCCTCCATATCTGTAAGGAGTTCCCAGGTACGTTTGAGCTTCGTTAAGGATATTGTCGATTGTTGTATTGTGTTTGATTGCTTTTGCAATCTCAGAATTTTTTAAAGTATTTTTTGCGTTGTTTAAAACGGCTGCCTTCTCAGAGATAAAAGAATTGATTAATTGCTTCTTATCCTGCTCCATTTTCTTGGTATCAATAGAAGCTAGTTTGGCATCTGTTTTGTATTCTTTAGTGTAAGTTGCTGGTTTTGCAACAACGTAGTTGGTAACGCATGATTGCAATGATACAGTAGAGACTAAAGCAACTAAATAAAACAAAACTCTTTTCTTCATATATATTTGATTATCCGTGTTAAATAAGGAATATTTATTTCTAAAAGCATTACAAAAATAGAGATTCCAACTTGAAGAGCTTTGATATGATTAATATCAGGTTCTTACTTTAACACATTTTAACATATTATTTACGTATGTTAAAGAAAAACAAACCGCAACATCCCTTTTTTGGTGATACTGCGGTTTTTTTTATTAAGATTCTTTAACAAAGTAAATGGTGATTCCTTTGTTATTGGGATTATTTTTGTTTCTAATCAAAAAATGAATAAAAATTCCTATTAACAGGATATTAAGATTAATCTATTTTGAGAGCTTCACTTTTATGTTCTGTCCATCACGGATTTCTTCAGTGGCTAATTTGATAATTACATCATTAGGGCTCACAGGTCCAATAATCGTAGTTGTGTCGGTATTTGAAATGCCTGCTGTAACGGGTATCCAATGTGCTGTGTTTTTTTCTACTCTGATAACGAATACCCCAAGCGTAGAATTTAATACGGCTGATGTAGGAACAGACAAGGCTTTATTATTGTCATTTAGAGGCAGGATTACATTAGCAACCATTCCCGGTAATAGCTTCTTATCTTTGTTGTAGACATCCATTTCTACAGACTGGGAACGTAAACGATTATCCAACGCGCCTGCAAACCTTGATACCTTAGCTGTAAAGGTTTCTCCCGGGATAGACTGTACAGAGAATTTTATCTCCCCATCTTTATTAAGACTTCCTGTATAAGACTCCGGAACATTCACCACCAAACGTAATTTATTTTGTTGTACTAAACTAAAGAGTGGGAGTTCAGATCCTTTTCCTGATGGACCTACATAAGCTCCGGCGCTTACATTTCTCGTTACAATATTTCCACTGAATGGGGCTTTGATCTGTAAATAATTTTTGACATCCATTACTTCCCGATAAGAAGCTTTCGCTGCTTCCAGTTGAGCGATATCAGACTGTTGTGCAGCAAGAGCCTGCTCAAGATCAAGAGCAGATATTGTTCCAGGTGTTTTGCTTGTTTCTTTCAATCGGTTATATTTTGCCTTGCTGGCAATATATATTGCTTCTTTTGATTTTAATGTGGAAGCAGCAGCATTTTGTTGTGCATTCATCTCAGGTGCTTCTAATGTTGCTAGAAGTTGTCCTGCAACTACCTCATTTCCTACATCCACATATAATTTCTTAACGAAACTGCTTATTTTAGCATAGACATCAACTTTTTGAAAAGGTTGAAGCTCACCGGGAATGGTAGTAGAAGATGCAAAATCTCCTTGTTTTGGATTAATTGCTTCTATTTCCGGTGCCGATGGAGTTGTTGTTTTTTTTACTTCAGCTTTGTTCTGCTCACAGCTCTGTAGGCTGAAAAGTAGAACTGTAACAGGAATAACATATTGATATAATCGATTCATAATTAAATTTTTAATAGCCATTAGGTTTTCTTTATTTTGAAAGTTCGGGTATAAAATGAATACTTTCTTCATCCTCAGGATCAAGCGATACACTTTGTGTTGATGTTTTTCCTTGTCCCCATGCAAAAGCTAGTGGAAGAATAAACAGAGCTGCAAATGTAGAAGCGATTAACCCTCCGATTACAGCTCGTCCCAAAGGAGAAACCTGATCTCCCGCCTCTCCTAATCCCAAAGCCATGGGAACCATTCCTACAACCATTGCCAGAGCCGTCATTACAATAGGTCTTATTCTTAAAGCAGCAGCCTCTTTAGCAGACAGTAAAGCATTGCCATTATGCTTTCTTAATTGTTCAGCATTTGTAATAAGTAATACTGCATTAGAGATAGATACTCCGACAGACATGATGATACCCATATAAGATTGTAAATTAAGTGTTGAGCCACTTACGATCAATAGAGCAAGGGCCCCTAATAATACGGCAGGTACGGTGACCAATACGACTCCAGAAACCTTAAAGGATTGGAAGTTAGCAGCAAGCATTAAAAAGATTACCATAATAGCAATGATCAAACTGCTTTGTAAACTACTTAAAGTATCATTAAGGGTTTGACTTAATCCTATTAATCCTATATTCAGACCCCTTGGAAGTTCTCCAAAATTATTGATGACTTTTTGAACATCTCTTGAGGCTCTTCCCAAATCGGTATGATTTAAGTTTGCTGTTACTGTAAGCATTGGCATGGCACCAAGGTTATCTGTTTCACCATACGTGAAACTGTCTTTTATGGTTGCTACATCACCTAAGTTAGGTCTGTTCGAATTTTTCTGTAATGGAATGCCAGCAATTTCTGCCTTACTGTTCATTTTATTTTCAGGGATCTGTACCTGAACATTGTAGCTGTATCCAGCTTTTTCATCAGTCCAAATATTCTTTTCTGTATATCTGGATGAAGAAGTTGAAGCCACCAATGAGCGTGAAATGTCTGTCATGTCAACTCCCAACTGAGCGGCACGAATACGGTCTACATTAATATCAATAGAAGGGTATTTAATAGACTGTCCTATTTGTACATCCCGCAGATATGGGATCTTCTTAAGTTCTATTTCTATTTTTTTAGCATAAGCTTCATTTAATTCTTTGCTTCTTCCGGATAATCGCACCTCAATTGGAGTAGGAGATCCCTGGCTTAGAATTTTTTCTGTTAATTCAATAGGTTCAAAGGAAAGCTTCATTTCGGGATTAATGCTTTTAGCTTTCTCTCGAATCTTATCTTTGAGATCATCTAAATTAGTATGAAACCCTTCTTTTAAACCTACCTGTAATACAGTCTCATGGGATCCTGCCATCCAAAGATATATTGGACTCACTGAGAAAAGGTTAGGGTGCGTTCCTACATAAGCTGAAGTAATTGAAATATTGTCCTTGCCCACAATGTCTTTAATCCCGTCCAGTAATTTTAAAGTTTGAAGTTCAGTTGTTTCAATTCTTGTTCCATCGGGAATACGGGTTCGAACCTGAAATTGAGAGCCATTTACCTGAGGCAAAACATCTCTTCCTATACTATTCAGAAGCAGCGCAACAAGTCCCATTGCAACTAAAATATAAGCAGAAACAATGATCTTTCGAAAAGGCATGATGCGATCCAGGAATTTTAGATAACGGAATCTCACTTTTTCGAATAAACTTACCTTACCATCCCTGTTGCTGTCTATATTTTTTAGCAGTATTTCTTTTTGACTCCATGTATCACTTTCATCACTTAAACCTGCAGCTTTCAACTCTTCTGCTTCAGTCATGATGTGGCCGTCTTTTGCTTTGTGGTGTTTTACTTTCATGATCCAGTTGGCCATTACCGGAACAAAGGTCTGTGCAAGGAAATAAGAGATGATCATGCTGAATCCTATAGCCAAAGCAAGAGGTAAGAATAAAGATCCTGGAATACCTTCCATTGTAAATGCCGGTGCAAAAACAGCAAGAATACAGAATAAGATCAATAATTTTGGAAAAGCAATTTCTTTACAGGCGTCCCATATTGCTAATGCTTTTGGTTTCCCCATATCCAGATGCTGATGTATATTTTCTATCGTCACCGTACTTTCATCGACGAGAATACCAATAGCTAATGCGAGACCACTTAGCGTCATGATATTAATAGTTTGTCCGAAAAGATTAAGAAATAGAACCGCCGAAATAATAGATATCGGAATGGTGAGGATTACAATAATAGCTCCCCGTATATCTCCGAGGAATAATATTACCATCAATCCTGTCAGTAAGGCACCAATTGTTCCTTCACTCATTAAACTTTTAACAGAATTAATTACATAAGTAGATTGGTCAAATTCAAAACTTACTTTTACATCGTCCGGAAGATTGGATTGGATCTGGGGAAGTTGTTTTTTAAGATTCTGAACAACATCCCAGGTTGATGCATCGGCACTTTTAGCGATACTCAGGTAAACAGAACGGCGACCATTAACCAATGCATAACCGGACGTCATATCAGCTCCATCAGTTACTGTTGCCACATCTTTTAAGTAAAGATTCTGAACACCGCCTTTATATAAAGGAATATTCCCAAAATCTTTTACATTCTTGATCATGGTATTGGTTGGGGTGATATAAAATTTATCACCAATACGTACATTTCCTGAAGGAGCTGTCTGGTTGTTTAAGCGTAATGCTTCTACCAGCTGATCAGGGGTTAAATTATGTTGACGGAGTAAATCCGGATTGGCATTGATAACTACGGTACGTATATTTCCTCCGAAAGGTGGAGATGAAACAATTCCTGGAATTGAGGTGAAAGTTGAACGTACATAAACGTTTGCTAAATCGAGTAGTTCATTATTATTTCTTTTGTCACTGCTTAAAACGAGTTGTCCAACAGGGAGTGTAGAGGCATCAAAACGAATGATAAAAGGTGGATTGGATCCTGGTGGAAATGCTGCCTGAATCCTTGTTGAAAATGAGTTGAGCTCAGCCGCAGCCTGAGCCATATTTGTTCCCGGATAGAAATTTATTTTCATTAATGTCAATCCCTGGATGTTTTTAGTTTCAATACTTTTAATCCCATTAACGAAAAGGAAGATATTGATGTATTGTTTAGCAAAGAATGCTTCCATCTGTTGTGGAGTATATCCGCTAAAAGGATGTGAAACATAAATAACCGGTAAGTCCAGTTTGGGGAAGATGTCTACTTTAATGGAGCTTGCTGACCGTATTCCAAAGAAAAACAGTCCTGCTACAAGTACCAGAATCGTAATGGGTTTTCTTAATGCAAATCTTATTAAATTCATTGATCTATTGTTGATGTAATTTATATTAGTCCTTACAGCTCGCTTTCAAAAACGGTAAAATCACCTGTAGCTGCCGCCTTTAGTAATAAGGCATTCCAAACGTTGCTGATGGCGATATCTCTGTCTGTCTCTGCTCTTATGAGTGCGTAAATTGATTGGGAAAGATCAACCAGATCAGTTAATCCATTTTTATATAATACAGAGCGTTGGATATAAGCATCGGTTGCTGATTTTAATTGGGCTGGAACCTGGTCATATACAGTAAGCGCGTTATTCCATTTGTTTTCAGATAAATCTAATTGTGCTTTAAGCTGTTGTTCTGCAAGATCATATTCGTGTTTTAACCCCTGACTTACATAATCCTGTGCACTGATTTCTTTTGATAGTCTGAAGGTTTGTGTAAAATTCCAGGATACACCCAAGCCGATCAGATAATTGCTTCTGGTAGGATGAATTCCATCCCAATAAGAAGTGGAGTAGTCATTCTGATTCTGTGCATATCCATTTCCAAACCCCGACGCTCTAGTCTGGATAATACCAACCATAGAAAATGAGGGGTAATATTGAGTTTTCAGAAATTGTCTTTCCTGTTCACTCACATCGATACGGCTCTTGTAAAATGCTAAAAGGGGATGATCTTTTAAAACAAATGTTTTTTCTGATGGAAGATCTACGGGGACCCTTTTGAGAATAGTACTGTCCAATTTAAATTCCTGAGCCGGAATTCCCATAAGTTGTGCTAATTTATTCTCCTGTTCCTGTTCATTGTCCTTGGCTTTTGTGTAGGTGATCATAGCATTTGCATAATCAGCTTTAGCAAGAGATAGATCAACACCCGGAACGAGCCCGTTTTTTTCTTTAACCTCAACAATTCTTCTTATAGTATCCGTTCTTCCTACGTTTTTTTTGTAGGATAACTTCAACTTTTTAGCTGCCAGTACATTCAGATAAGCGGCGGCTACTTTTATTTTGTGTTGAAAGATTTCATCAGAAAGGTCTCTGGTGTCTCTTTGGTTTTTAAATTCAGCAACTTTAACCCTTTGTTTGGCTTTACCAAATGAAAAGAATTCCCAGTTGACATTTGCAAGGTACAAAGCACCAAAGGATGCATTCCAATTTTGCTCCGGTAGTGGAAGACCGGATGAAGCGACTCCATAACCTCCAAACCCATATAAAGGTCCATTCTGGCCATTCACTGTTCCAAAATCCTGCTGTACACTTAAGTTAAGGTTGGGCAGATATTGCCTCTTAGCCAATTCTACAGATTCCTGAGAGGATAGACGATAGGATTCTTTTGCTTTAATGGTTCCATAATTATGAACCGCTGTTTCAAGCGCAGATTGTAGTGAGATGACTTCCTGCGCACTCACTTTGTTGATTAAAAAAATCGTTGAGATGGATAGAATAAAAGCTCTTAAAAGCATCGAGTATAGTTTTTTCTTTATTCAAAGTAAAAAACATATTTTGAAGCAAATTTGAAGTTCTATTTAATTTGATCAAACGTCCTATTTGAGAAGGTGTTTTTTTATTCTGCAAAATTAAAGTTAGGCTGTACGCTTCCAATTTTTGTCAAAGGATTTTTACAGATTTTAGCAGGAACAAAAAGAACATGATTTTCTATACTGCTAAAATATACTGTAATGCTATGCCATCCATCTACGAAATCATAATAAACCGGAAATGCATTAACCTCACAAATTTGTTTTACAATAGACAGCCCCAATCCAATACTTTCAGTGGACTGATTGCTTTTTTTAAATCTTTTAAAAAGTTCCTGGGTAGGGATATCCGGAGGTAAACCAGTGTTGCTGATTTGAAAAAACTGACTGGTAAGGTTAATTTCTATATTGCCATTTTTTAAATTATGTCGAATAGCATTGGATAAAAGATTACTTAAAAGTATTTCTGCTAGTGCAGGGTGGATTTTTATAAATACATCTTTTTCGCAATTTCTGTTGAGGGTAATATTCTTCAGTGCTATATGGTCAGAATAAGCATTTATGGTTTCTTTTTCAACCCTGCAGAATTTTAATTTCTGTTCGGTTAAAAATTCATGATTATTAAGTTTGGTAAGTAGGATCAGTGAGCGGTTGATCCTGCTTAGCTTATCAATGGAATTTTGAATATCCGTAAGCAAGGCAGCTTGTTTTCCATTAATTTCTGTTTCTGCCAAAAGTTCAATTTTACTCTGTATAATAGCTAAGGGAGTTTGTACTTCGTGAGAAGCATTTTCGCTGAATTCCTTAACCGAAGCATAGTCTTCTATCGCTTTGTCAGTCATTAATCTAAGAAACTCGTTGAGCTTTTTAAATTCATTGGTGCTTGTCGGTAAAAGATCCAGAGGTTCTTTTTTTTGGATATTAAAATGATGGATGTTATCAATGGCGTGATGAAAGGGTTTGAGGATGTACCTTGATAATATTCTGGCAGTAACAAAAACAATAAAAGTGATGAGTAATACTTTTAAAATTAAGGCACTTAACATCCCTTGCATAATTTGTTCTGTAGACGTAATATAGCTGTAGGAAGAGATTTTGT
This sequence comes from Chryseobacterium sp. ISL-6, assembly GCF_018613715.1. Taxonomy (GTDB): domain Bacteria; phylum Bacteroidota; class Bacteroidia; order Flavobacteriales; family Weeksellaceae; genus Chryseobacterium; species Chryseobacterium paludis. The sequence continues at coordinate 458,687 of NZ_JAGGPT010000006.1, forward strand.
ATGTTTTATTTGCGGCTGTTACAAAGGAATTGATCTGTATTTTACATTCGTTACGGGAAATTCCATTGTTATCAAGACAGGTGTGTATAATTTCAGGGTTTGTGGGAACGATACCACTTCCCGCATATGGCTTGATGGATATAGGTAAACCCTGGGATGTTTTTTCCGGGGTTTCACCTCTTTTTAATTGGGAAGCTACATAATTATTCACTGATCTCAACCGTTCTATTTCTACATTATCCAATCGTTTTTTAATATTGGTGTAAGAGATATACATACTGAGAGGGGTGACCAACAGTACAATAGCGATAAACCAAATGGATATTTTGTTTAATAAATTCATGAGCTCGGGTATTTTAACGCATTAAATTTATATCCCAATCCGTAAATAGTTTCCACGTAATCATTACCCTGTGCCGTAGCTATTTTTTTTCTGAGATTTTTAACATGTTGATATACAAAATCAAAATTAGCTAAATTATCAGTATAATCACCCCAAAGATGATTGGCAATTGACTGTTTGGATAGAACCCTGTTTTTGTTTACTAAAAAATAAAGCAATAGTTCAAATTCTTTTTGAGTGACTTCTAATCTTGTTTCATGAATGAAAACTTCAAAAGTATCGGTGTTCAATAGAATCTCATTAAATTTTACATCATTATACCCGTCCATTTTTTTTCTGCGGTAAACCGCTCTTAACCTTGCGTGCAATTCAGGTAAGTGAAAAGGTTTGGTAATATAATCATCGGCTCCTTTTTCGAGACCTTTAATTTTATCATCTAATGCATCCTTGGCAGAAATGATTAATACACCACTGTTGATCTTCTCATTTTTGACATGATTCAGCAAATTAAGGCCATTGCCATCCGGCAGCATAATATCCAGTAATATACAGTCATAAGTGTTGAAGCTCAGGCGATCCAAAGCTTCATTATAATTATAGGCACATTCGCAGATGTAATGCTCTTCTTCAAGATAATAGGTCATGCTCTGAGCAAGTTCTTTATTATCTTCGATGATCAGGATTTTCATGAAGTACAAAGTTAAAACTAAATCTTATATCAATTTTGAAGTTGTGTAAAATATTGTTTTTTAGGTCTTTAGTTTGTCTTGTTTTCGATAACGGAAATAAAAAAAACTCCCCGAATATTCGGAGAGCTTAACTAATATGGAACTTTATAAATATTATTTTGTAAATAACATTTCTCTGTATTTCGTCATTGGCCAAAGTTCATCATCCACCATCATTTCAAGATTGTCTGAAGCTTCTCTGATTCCATCAAATAAAGGAATTACTTTACTACAGTACTGCTCTGCTTGTTTTTGGCTGTCAGAAACCGCTTTTGCAGCTTCTCTCGCAATGATAAGTTCTTCAACACCTAACTTGATTTTAGAAACATTCTCAGAAATATGAGTGATCAGGCTCATTTGCTCTTTCGCTAATACTTTGAATTCTTTGTCTCCAAAAATTTCTTTAAGACCTTTTACGTTTTCAATTAATCTGTTTTGATATTTTAAAGCTGAAGGAATAATATGGTTTCTAGCAATATCACTTAAAACTCTTGCTTCAATATCAATAACTGTTGAATATTTTTCAAGTTTGATTTCATTTCTAGCTTCTACTTCTCTATGTGTAAATACTCCTATTTCTTCATATAAAGCTAAAAACTTCTTATTCATTTCTTGTTTTAAAGCTTCAGGAGTGGTTTTCCAGTTATTCAAACCTCTCTTTTTAGCTTCTTTTGCCCAATCATCAGAATATCCGTCACCTTCAAACATAATGTTTTTACATTGTTTGATGTATTCTCTTAGGACGTTGAAGATCGCTTCGTCTTTTTTTAATCCTGTTTCGATAAGCGCATCAACTTCTTTTTTGAAATCATTTAGCTGTTTTGCAGCAATGGTATTCATTACGGTCATAGATTCTGCACAGTTTGCAGAAGATCCTACCGCTCTGATCTCAAATTTATTTCCTGTAAATGCAAATGGAGAAGTTCTGTTTCTATCCGTGTTATCCAATAGGATTTCAGGAATTTTTCCAACTACATTTAATTTTAATTCTGTTTTTTCTTCAGGAGATAATTTCCCGCTTGTTACTTTTTCAAGCTCTTCTAAAACTCTGAACAGCTGACTTCCAATAAATACTGAAATAATTGCCGGTGGAGCTTCATTAGCACCTAATCTGTGGTCATTGCTTGCAGAAGCAATACTTGCTCTTAAAAGGTCAGCATACTCATGTACTGCTTTAATGGTATTCACGAAGAACGTTAAGAACTGTAAGTTTTTCTTAGGATTCTTTCCTGGGCTTAGTAAGTTTTCTCCTGTATCAGTAGCAAGTGACCAGTTGTTGTGCTTCCCGCTTCCGTTCACTCCTGCGAATGGTTTTTCGTGGAATAAGATGTGGAAATGGTGTTTGTGAGCAACTCTTGCCATGATGTCCATCAATAAAGAGTTGTGGTCTACAGCAACGTTTACTTCTTCAAACATTGGAGCCAGCTCGAATTGGTTAGGAGCTACCTCGTTGTGTCTTGTTGTTACCGGAATTCCTAACTTCATACATTCTATTTCCAGCTCTTTCATGAAGTTCATCACTCTCGTTGGGATAGATCCGAAATAATGATCATCAAGCTGTTGTCCTTTTGCCGGAGAGTGACCTAGTAAAGTTTTACCTGTCAATACTAAATCCGGACGGGATTGAAATAATGCTGAATCAACTAAGAAATATTCTTGCTCCCATCCTAAAGTAGGAGTTACTTTTGTTACGTTTTTATCAAAATACTGCATTACGTTTGTTGCAGCTTCATCCACGGCATTTAGAGCTCTTAATAAAGGAGCTTTATAGTCTAATGTTTCTCCTGTGTAAGAAATAAAGATAGAAGGGATACAAAGTGTAGTTCCCATAATGAAAGCTGGAGATGTAGGATCCCAAGCGGTATAGCCTCTTGCTTCAAATGTATTTCTGATTCCTCCGTTCGGGAAAGAAGAAGCATCCGGTTCTTGCTGGATAAGCAGGTTTCCACTGAATCTTTCGATTGCTCTTCCACCTTCGATTGGTGTAAAGAAAGAATCGTGCTTTTCCGCAGTTGTTCCTGTTAAAGGCTGAAACCAGTGTGTGTAGTGTGTTGCCCCTTTGCTCATTGCCCAATCTTTCATAGCTACAGCTACCTGATCTGCGATGTGTCTCTGGATTTTAGTCCCTTTTTTTATAGCATCCATAATAGAGTTGAATGCTTCTTTCGTTAAATATTCTCTCATTGTTACTTCTGAGAAAACATTTTGACAGAACAGTTCTGACAATTTTGCAGGAACTTCGATAGAATTATCCTTTCTAAAGTCCTTAAATGGTAATGTTTCTAACGCTTTGAATCTTAAAGTTGACATAATAGGGTTAATTTTACAGGGCAAATTTACAAAAAAAATGAATCGAAAACATTTTAACCCTAAAAAATATAGGGGTAATATGAAAAAAAATAATTTCTAACTGTTGATTGAGCTTTTAGAAGATGTCGTAAAAACTAATATTGATAAAATGCTTGTTAAAAGATACTTAAAATAAAATTGACCAAAGAGTCGTATATTTGTGTGAAATTTATTTTATGACAAATTCTAGAGCAAGAGAAACAACAGAGGCTATTGAAAGATTATATATTTCTATGAGACATTTGTTTTATAGAGGGTTTTTTAAGCCAGGGGGTGTTTCAGGAGAAAGTATCAGAAGTTTGTTAAAAACAATCAACCCTGAAATTTATGGTACCATGAATGTTCCCAATAAATTGGAGCTTGATGGTTTGATGTATGTTTTAGACAGACTTCCTGAAGGAATTGAGGAATGTGCTTTTATTCATCTTACATCAGATGAGGGTTTTGATAAAGGAAGTTTCGAACCTATTGTTCCTAAAAAGAGAAGGAGAAACTGTTATAGAATAGATGAACACCAGATGAATATTGAAGTTCTTTTGGGACGTTCAGAAATCTATGATATTCTTACTCACTTAACATTCTTATTTATTGAAGCCGATAAGATCCGTAATCTGGCTTTCATTCAGGATGAAAACTGGAAACCTACGCGGGCTTTTAAAATTATCGAAGAGGTAGTAAAAGGTGAAAAGAAATTTAGCAGAAGGGAAAAAGAAGTAGCACTTATTCATTTGTCTTCTTTAATAGGAAGAACTTTTGAGGAAACATTAAGGGCTTATAATACTTTTGGTGATGATGAAAATCCTGATCGTTTATTTAAGATCATTTACAACTTAGGAAAAGTAAGTTTAGATGATGCTAAACAAAGCAGAGAAAGAGAAATTCATTTCAGTGCTATATTAAAGGAAAGAGTAGGGCATCATTATTTTGGAGAGAAGTGGGCAAATAAAGTGAAGGAGATTTTATTTGAAAATAATCTTCATATGCGTCCTTTGCATATTATTTCAGCGAATATGCACTCCGTAAAAAATATGTTGTATGCCAATGATGCTTTGAAGAAAAAAGATCATAAGGAAGTAGACTATAAATTATATGGTGAAATTTCTGATAAAAAAGATCTTCGTGATAAAGTTTCAAAATATGCTGCTGATCAAGGATTGATTTATATAGACGACAAAAGTGGAAGTAATATAGATGTTCAGATCATTGATTTAAGTAAAACAGAGCTTAAAAATACACCTTTCGGACATGCAAAATATTCAGGAGATGATGTAATCATGGTTTTTGACTATGCTTTCGGGGAACAGGCTTTTGAAGTAATGGATGAGCTTTTAAGACCTTTCGAACATACAGGAGAAGTCTATATGATGAAAGTGAAATCTGTTTCTATCATGGGTAAAGCAGGAATCCTAAATGGAGCAAAAGGAGATATTATGATTCCTACTTCTCATATTTTTGAAGGGACAGCAGATAACTATCCTTTTGAAAATGCTCTAAAGCTTGATGATTTTAAGGATGATGAACTGAAAGCTTTTGAAGGGACAATGATTACCGTTTTAGGAACTTCGCTTCAAAATAGAGACATTTTATCTTACTTCATGAATACTTCATGGAAAGCGATAGGTCTTGAAATGGAGGGTGCACATTATCAAAAAGCAATTCAGGTAGCATCTAAGATCAGACATCATATTGCACCGGATCTTTTTGTTTGCTACGCTTACTACGCTTCGGATAATCCATTGGAAACGGGAAGCACCCTTTCTTCTGGAGGTTTAGGACTTACCGGAGTGAAGCCAACATACCTCATCACTTTAAAGATCCTTGAAAAGATCTTACAAAGCGGAAAGAAAGAAGTTTCTTCTAAAAAATAATTTAATTTAAAATTAAATATAAACCTCAGGTGTGTATGCATTTGAGGTTTTTTGATTTTAAACACGGATAGCATTAATTATTTTCACAAATAGCACGAATATATTTGTGTTTAAACCGTGTAAGTATTTGTGCCATTTGTGGTTAAAAAAAATCTCTGTTATCTGCTAAATCCGCGAGATTTTAAATTTAATTATCTTTAGATACAAAATTTTAAAAATGAGCTCAGTAATACAACTATCAAAAAGATTCAGGGAAGTTTTACTTGATGGATTTTGGATTGCCAATACCAATTTTAAAGATCAACTTTCTGATGTAACCTGGGAACAAGCAACGAGAAAAGTTGGTTCTCTGAATACCATTGCGGCTTTAACCTTTCATATTGATTATTATATTGCAGGAATTGTTAATGTATTTGAAAGTGGGGATCTTGAAATAAGAGATCAATTTAGTTTTGATCTTCCTCCTATTGAATCTCAGAAGGATTGGAAAGAATTATTGAATAAGCTGTGGTTAGACTCCGAGAGGTTTGCTACATTGCTTGAACAAATGCCTGATGCTAAGCTGGATGAAGTTTTTGCAGACGAGAAATACGGAACGTACAGAAGGAATATCGATGGAATGATTGAGCATAGCTACTATCATTTGGGTCAGATTACTTTGATAAAAAAACTGATGAATCCATAACAATAGATTTCCATTCAGAATCATTTTCTTAATATGCGGGGAAATAGAATTAAATAAGATGAAAATCCTATATAACTCCGCATTTTTGAGGATTTTGGATAAATTACTTACCTTTAAAAAAAATAAATTTTAAATGAAAAAGTCGATTGCAATCATTTTTGCTTTTATCATTTCACAGCTTCAGGCCCAACAAATACCTTATTATCAGCAGGCTGCGAAGTACAAGATGGATATTGATGTTAATGCAGAAAAATTTACTTACCAGGGAACCCAGACATTAGAATATTCGAATAACTCACCGGATGAACTTAATGTGGTGTATTTTCATTTATATTGGAATGCTTTTAAACCTAACTCAATGATGGATCAAAGAGTAGCAGGTCAAGGTAAAAATGGTGATTCAAGATTGCAAAAGGACGGAGTTTCAAGATTAGCTTCTATTCCTAAAGATCAGGAGGGAGCGCAAAATATACACTGGATCAAACAGAATGGGAAAGACCTGAAATTTGAAATCCAGGAAACAATAATGAAGGTTTATCTGAGTGAACCGATCAAGCCAAACTCTACGACATCTTTCACTATGGAATGGGATGCTGTGATTCCACAACAGATTCGAAGAAGTGGACGAAATAATAGAGAAGGAGTAGATATGACCATGACGCAATGGTATCCCAAAATTTCAGAATATGATTATGATGGATGGGCTACATTTGATTATATAGGAAGAGAGTTTCATGCACCGTTTTCAGACTTTGATGTTACCATTAAAATAGATAAAGATTATGTAATAGGAGCAGGAGGAATCCTTGAAAACCCTACGGAAGTAAAAGGCTATGATGCCAACGCAAAGATTAAAACTGAAAAAAATAAAAAAGCAATATGGAAATGGACTGCTAAAAATATTTTGGATTTTGCATGGAGTGCGGATAGAGATTACGTTGTTAACGGTTTTGATGTTCCAAATGGGCCAAAGGTATTTTTAGTATATCAGAAAAACGATAAAACTAAAGTTTGGGGTGAAGCTCAACCTTATGTTACTAAATATTTCCAGATCATGAATTCGCATTTTGGAAAATATGCCTATCCTACTTATGCTTTTATCCAAGGTGGAGATGGTGGAATGGAGTACGGAATGTGTACCATGATTTTAGGGGAATCAAAAGATATGGAAGATTTAATGGGATTAATGGCTCATGAAGGATCACATTCCTGGTATCAGCAAATGCTTGCTACTAATGAATCAGTTCGTCCGTGGATGGATGAAGGATTTACAAGTTATGCAGAAGGCTATGTAATGAATCAGCTATTTCCTCCAAAAGATAAACTTCCTAATCCTTTTGTTGATAGATTAAACGCTTATAGAAGTTTTGTGAAAAAAGGAATTGAAGAGCCGGCTGTATGGTTGGGAGACCATCATGATAACGGGACATCTTATACTTTTTCTACCTATGTGAAAGGAGAGCTGTTTTTGGTTGAATTAGGATATATAGTTGGTGAAGAAAATCTTTCGGAGATTCTGAAGCAGTATTTTGATAAATGGAGTTTAAAACATCCTACAGATAGGGATTTTCTTCATATTGCGCAGAAAGTATCCGGAATGGATCTGAAGTGGTTCCATCATTACTGGATCAATACCACAAAAACTATTGATTATGGAATCAAAGATGTGAAATATGATGCAAAGTCTACCACTGTTACTTTGATTAATAACGGACAGGTACCTATGCCTATTGATTTCAGCGTTGTGACGAAAGATAAAAAAATTGTTACTTATCAAATTCCTACTAATCTTACGCATACATGGAAACAGAAAGATGCGTATGGGGATTTTAAGACAATGAATTACTGGCCATGGACTCAGAAAGAATATACCCTGACGATTCCTTATTCTAAATCTCAGTTAGAGGTTTTAGGAATCGATTTTAGTCAGCGGTTAGCTGATGTAAATATGGAAGATAATTTTGTTGAAATTAAATAAAACAAAGAAAAATAAAAGAGGAGTATTGAAAAATACTCCTCTTTTATTTTAATATAATATTGAGAATGACTAAATGGTTACCATATTACAGGTGAACCACAATCCTGGATCGAAACTCTGCAGTTAGGAACAAGGCATGGGTTAATAGGGCATTTGGTACCTGGGCACAATGCCGGTACACCACTAGGCATAGGACAAACTACATCTCCGCCTGTTATAGACTTTAATGCACTTCTTGACATTTTCTTTAAATTTTTCATATTATTTTCTTTAAATTGATTGGATAACAAATGTATTTTAAAACAGTCCCTCGTAACAGGATGAATATATAAGTGTTTCATTTGATTTAATAAATGCAGCTGTATAGCTCTTAACTGTGATTTTATAAAATTATATAGCTGAATCTCATTTAATTGAGATAAAATTAATTTGTATTTAATTTTTTAATTGTAAAGGTTTATTTTTACAGTTATTTTCAAACCCTTTTAGTTTAAAGAATAAATGAATTCTATCGTTATAAATATAGGAAACAGCAATATCAGATTTGGACTTTTTGATGATGATAACTGTGATATTTCATGGGTAATTAATACAAAGCCCTATAGAACGGCTGATGAGTTGTATGCGCAAATGCTCATGCTTTATCAGACTTATAAGATCGAACCTAAGGATATAAGCAATATAATTATTGGTTCAGTAGTGCCTCAGCTTACCAAAGTAATGAGCTCAGCCATAAAAAAAATTCACGGTATTCTTCCTGTAATTGTTGATAGAAATACCCCTTCTGAAGTACAGGCAAAATCTAAGCAGATGGGAACTGATATTTATGCTAATCTTGTTGCGGCACACACCATGTATCCCGATCGCAAGAAAATTATTATTGATTTTGGAACGGCACTTACGGCGAGCTGTGTTACAGAAACAGGTGAAACCCTTGGGGTTATTATTGCACCAGGAATTATAACCTCATTAAATTCTTTGATCAGTCAAACCGCCCAGCTTCCTGAAATTGAATTGAAGAAGCCGAAATCGGTTCTGGGGCTTGATACTGTAACGTGCATGCAAAGTGGAATGGTATATGGGTTTCTGGGGATGGTAGAAGGCTTCGTAGACCGTATTAATGAAGAAGTAAATGATGACTGTTTTGTGATAGCAACAGGAGGTGTTTCTCATGTTTACAAACCATTAACGAATAAAATACATATCACAGACCGACTTCATACACTAAAAGGATTGTATTTTTTAGGTAAAGATAGATCATGAAAGAATTCCCAATAATAGAGACAGAAAGACTTATTCTTTCAGCATTGAATACGGAAGATATTCCTTATGTTGTAGAATATCTGCAGGAGAAAGTTTTTTCGGAACTTACTTCCAATATTCCGTATCCTTATTCTGTAAAAGATGCTGAATTCTGGGTGAAGATTTCCCACGAAGCTTTTGAAAATAGATCAGGATACACTTTTGCGATTCGAAATAAAGAACATAAGATAATTGGTGCTATTGGAATTCATGATAGGGGTGATGATAAAGCAGAATTAGGTTATTGGCTGGGCGTTCCATTTTGGAATAAAGGCTATGTAACAGAAGCGGCATCAGCTGTTGTTGATTTTGGCTTTAAAGAATTGGGATATAATAAAATATTTGCTACTCATTTTTTTCACAATCCATCTTCAGGCCGTATCATGCAAAAGATTGGAATGGAGAAGGAAGCTATCTTAAAACAACATCTCAAGAAGGATGGAGAATATTTTGATATTTCCATGTATTCTATTTTTAAGAAAAAGTAGCTTTATTTGATTATATTAGAGATGGCTTTCTATCGAAGGCTCATTAAACTAATACTATGAAAAAAATAACTATTTGTTTTTTCTTATTATCTCTTTTTATTATCAATGCACAGACAAAAGTAGCTGGGACTTATCATGTTAGTTCTGGAAATCCAGATGATGGGGGATATCACTGGATGCTTTTTGAGAATCATAATTTTGCTATGGTTACTTTTGGGCAGATCATTGCCGGAAAATGGAGTATAGACGATAAAAATGTAATTTCATTTACCCCATCTACTCCTAAATTTCCCTTCGATGTTTATGGCAGGTATGATTCCGCTCTTAAAGGAACAAAAATTATGTTTGATAATTTTGATATCAATGCTAAAACGTATATAGGAGATACCGATCAGGGAGTACAGCCCATTTTAGGTGAAAATGCCAATTGTCTCCCATATCCATTGCTAAAGGAGTTCAATAAGGATTTTAAAGATCTTGTTTTATCAGTGACTATGTTTGATCAGACAAAGGAAACATTTTATGTGGCAGAAAATAAAAAATATAATGATTTTATTATTATGTATTATTCATCTGCAACAAGACTGCGCCCATTTACTGCACGCCTGAAAGGGGGTCAATTGTATTTCAGAGATGATAACCGTCCTTCTTCTCCAAGAAAAGATATTAGTCCAAAAGAATTAAAAGAGATGGGAAAATTTGTTAGCGAGGGTGTATCAGCGGTTTCAAAAGAATTTATTATCAGTAATAAAGCCTACAATATTGAATCTTATGGGCCAGGAGAAAGGAGCGCGGATTTAGATGAAGAAGCTTATTTAAAGTACAATTACAATTATAACGATGCAAAAGAAATTTATACAGCAAAAGAGCCAAATGCCGTTTCAGAAGATGATGCATACCACGATCTGAATACCTTATATAAATATCGTAGAATTGAGTTAAAACCTAATCAGAATTCATATAAGAAAATAGAGAAGAGTATCTTCAATATTACCTGTAAGGACTAGTCTTATCTTTTTGATTTAAAAAAATCTTTTACAATACCGGAACATTCATGTTCCATAATTCCTGTTACAATCTCCGTTTTAGGATGAAGACTAAGGTGTTTATTAATAAAGCCCCTTTGCTCATCTCGTGCTCCAATTACCACTTTGGAAATTTGTGACCATGAAAGAGCTCCTGAACACATTACACAAGGTTCTAATGTAACATATAATGTACAGTTGATAAGGTATTTTCCTCCCAGGAAATTGGCTGCTGAAGTAATGGCCTGCATTTCTGCGTGGGCAGTTACATCATTAAGCGTTTCCGTCAGGTTGTGTGCTCTTGCAATAACACGGTTATTGGAAACCACCACGCACCCAATAGGAACCTCATCTTTTTCAAGAGCAATTTCTGCTTCCTGAAAAGCCATTTTCATGAAATATTCGTCCGTAAACATTATTCAAAACTCATAGTTAGTGGAAGCTTAAATCGATATCTCACAGGATCTCCATTGATAATAGCAGGAGAAAATTTTTCTGAAAGAGAATATAGTGCAATTTGAGCTTGCCTGTTGAAGGTAAAATTGTCGCCTTGTGCTTCTACATTGCTGATAGTTCCATCTTTTTCTACGATGAAAGCTACAGTGGCTTTTACTATTTTCGTTTCGGAAAGAACGCCATCTATATAAAAAAGGTGGGCCACTTCCTTTCGCAATGCATTAATACCTCCCGGATAATCTGCAGATTTATCTGTAATAGGAAAGATATCTGGGGCTTTTTCCGGCGATATCGTTTTGTTTTCAAGCTGTAATCTGTTGAGATCTTCTGTGTTTTTTATTTTTAACAAAGCGCCTATTAAAGCAACATTCTCAATGCTGTCCATCTTTTTCATGAAAAAAAGAAAATCCTGCTTAATGGAAGCTTTTTGAAAATTGCCTGTCTCAGCATCAAACTTTTTCTTAAATTCAGTATTCAGCATACTGCGATGCTGGTTATAGTAAGATTTCACAAGCTTAAATTCTTCCTTTTGTTGAGAAAAGAAAACCGAAGAAATAAAGCAACATAAAAAGAGAAATAAAGATTTCAATTTTGAGATATTTATGTAAAAATAGTCAAAAAAAACTAAAATTAAATGAAACTAATTTAGTCTTCAAGATAACTATTTAAAGATTCTTTTAAATGATTACGGATGTCGTCAACTAAAGATATCGGTTCTAAGACTCTGACCTCTTTTCCATACGAAAGGATCTCCTGCATAAAGTCATAAGTTGGATGAAGGAAGAATTCAAAATAGATGTCTTCAGGTGTTTCTTTAGTTTCTTTTTGTGATTGATGAAGCGGAAAACTTTTGATATATTCGCCTTGATGGCGGGTACATTTTAGGGTGATTTTTTGAGGCTTCTGCTCAGTTAAGTTCATTACTCCAAAAGCATTTTTAAAATACTCCCTGAAATTGTATTTATATTTTTCACGGAATTTAGTTTTACTGACGTCAAGGTAATTGATCCGATCAAGTCCAAAAGACTTTAAAATCTTATCCTTGGTATCAATAGCGATGAGATACCATCGGTCTTTAGATTCTTTTAAAGCCAAAGGATGTACTTTTCGGGAAGTCATCAATTTGTTTTTATAGTTGTAATGCTCAAAAGAAACGACTCTTTTATTTCGAATGGCGAAGAAAAGATCATAAAAATGATCTACTCCAGTTGGCTTTCGGGATTCAAAAAAGATATAATCCGAAAAATCAGGGTGTAGATTTAGAGCATTACTAACCTGAAAAGATTCAAGTAATTTTTGATTATATTCATCCACCTCCATTGTGGGACGGCTTTCAATGTAATAACGGTTATCACCTTTTTTCTTATTGTGAATGGAAAGGTTAAAGAGGTCAGATATCTCCCGGATATCTCTCTGCAATGTGCGGATCGAATAGCTTTTTATATCCGCATCCTGAAATTCAAAAGAGTTTAAAAGATAATCCTCCAGCTGCGAATAGGTAGCGGGTGCACTTTCTAATTTTTTAATGATTAAGGCGTATCTTGTTAAATAAAAATCTTTTTTCATTCGGATAATTTTATGGCTATAGTTTCTTTTTTGTTTTTTTAATCTAACACCTGACGTGTCTCATTTTTAGTTTTCTAAAACAAATATAGATTCTTAATACGACAAAATATGTCGTGTTTTATTTTTGTGGATAAGTTTTAAAGAGGCTTAGCTCATTCTTAATAAATATAAAGATATGAGAATTTCAAATATGTTTATTTTTAAAAAAGTTCCGGCTATCCAATACTTGTGAATGGTGATTCAAAGGCATTATGGAATTTGGTCTGAAAGAATTATTGGATAGCTCCAGAACTTCACTAACTAATACGTTTTTATTAATAAATATCATCTTCAAGGATTTCATTTTCAAAATCTTCCTTGAAGAAAACTTCAATATCATTGAGATAGTTTTCATAATCTATCTCCACGTTTTCGATGTCACTCCACTCAATAGTGTAGAGATCTTTATCGAAAATTATATCTGAACTGTGATTTGGTGTTTCCATGTTGGGTGTTTTAAAGGTTGAACATATTTCTGGCTGTCCAGCATTAATTAATGTTGAATTCAATGGCTTTTAAAAGTTTTTAAAGATTGTTTTTTGTGTCTTGGTTTATATTTCAAAAGTAGGAGCTAGTGGCGTCAAAACTTGACGTGTAAAAAAAAATAACTCAAAAAAAATGAGTTATTTTTTAAATTTTTAAGAAAAATCTTCCAGATCTATTTCATCAGCAATAAGCATAATGATATCCATTTCTGAAAGCATTGATTTGAGTTTCACTCCTCCTATTTTAAGGTCATTATCTGAGAGAATATACCACCATACCTTTTGAACAAAATCGTGGAAGTCCATCTCATTGGTGTAATGTAGGCCTTTTTGCTGTGCTGTTAATGCTAATATTTGTTTCGTGATATCCCTACATTCATTCATCTTTCCTTCATGTGGCAATAAAACATTAATTACGCAGTTTTGCGCATCATAAAGAAGGTTAGCTGCAATTTTTATTTGATTTTTTTTAGTATTGAATCCTCTTTCATCACTAAATTTTCCTGCTAATATTTTTGCTCTGAATCCCGCAACTTCTGAAACTTCACTTATGTTGTTCGTGGAAAAAATTTCTTCTATAGATTTTAACCAGGATAAAATTTTGTCAGTAAAGAAAGGGTCTTTTTTTTCTAGATAAGAAACGATCTTCGGAAATTCCTGTAATTTCTCTTTTAATTGAGAAACCAATATAAATTGAGATTTTTTTACCATATTATTCAGGGATTAGCGTTTCTATGATGTTTCCATTAATATCTTCATATCTCGACCATTCCATGCCAGCTTCACTTACACTCATTTTTGCATAGATCAGACATTTTGCATCTAAAGCCATTAGTTTGCTGGCTTCTACAATAATCTCACGATCTTCAATTTTTTCAATTACTTTTCTCGCTTCAAAAATAGTTCTGTTAGAAATACTCTGCTGAAAAAATTGTGGATTGGTCAGTTTCCATCTGAAATTAGGCAACGATTGGCAAAATTCCAATGTATATTGGGGAATGGGATCAAAATATTTGATCTGTGAATCTGTAATCGTGGTAGTGTTCTCTTCTTTGATTTTTTTGATGGCATCATTATAAGTAACTTCAAGGTCGACCAAAAAAGCTTTAAGACTCTGATCACTTTTTATATCAGAAGGGTCATAATCTGTTTTAGCCACTTTTATAATTTCATCGTAGGCGAAATCTCTAAAAATCATTATAGGTGAATTTCCAGCGGTAGCAAAAGGAATTGTAAGATCTACAGTTCCAACCTTCATTCTTGGAATAGAAAAATGTTTCAATAAATCGTCTTGAGCATATTCCTTAGCGATCTGTACAGTTTGTAAGTCTGCCATTTTTCTGGCAGAAGCAATTTCAGAGACTATGCCTCCCAAATATTCGTTCAATTTCGGCATGATAATTTTTTTTATTTATAAAAAGTTGGTTGAAAAAGGATGGCTGCCGAAGCAACCATCCAAAAATAAATAGGGTTTTTAAACTGCTGGTTCAGCGGCTTTAGCTACAATAGCATCTTCTAGCATGTCCATAATTCTTGCAAGACCGGCAGGTAACTCATCATTTACAGCTTTTACATGGACACCTAAAGTGTACGTTTTCTCTGTAGTTGATGTACTTGAATTGGTCTTTTTATAAGAAGCAGAAGCATTGAATTTTACTTTCCAAATTTTTCCGCTTACAGAAGCACTTCCTGTGAATTCACTTGAAATAGCTTGAGTTTCCACTGAGTTTAATTTTGCGTTAAAATCAATCGTCATCTCATCAATTCTTAATGCAGGAATTGTAAGCATTGAAAGAAACGGAACCTGTAGTGTAACAGTAGAATCTATGATAGCACCATTTTCACCAGGAACCGACTTTTTATATTTAAAATCTACATATCTAAGCTCTGAAGGAGCTGTCGGGTGATTGGCAGGGTTGAAACCTACCTCTTTAATGAAGTTTACTTGCGAAATAGATGCATCGTGTTGCGCTTTAATAGCTGCCTGCATAGGCCCACCGATGTAAACACTAAAATCTAAACTGTTTAATTCTTGAACTAAATTTGCCATAATTTAAAAATTTTAAAGGTTATTAATAATTGGTTAATAATATATAGTAGTGCTAGCAGACTAATATTCAGTTAGGGTAATACATATCCTGTTCAGTGTTTTTTAGGTACTGAAAACTGATAATTAATTAAAAATTAATTTGGATATTTTTAAGACTGGAACAAGTTTACTTAGTTCTTGTTTCCTTGGTTATTTTGTTACTTCAAAGATAGTTTAAGGTGGCGCCAAAACTCGTCGTGTTATAATTTTCTTCCATTATTATTTTGTTTTATTTTGGTCTTATTGATACTTCAAATATAACTTCGAAAAGCGCCAAAATCTGGTGTGTTTTTTATTTAATTAAAAAAATAGGAATCTATTAATATAAGCTCATAAGCTTATTTTAGTCTAATATAAGCTTTTTAGCTTATATTTTGTTTCTGATGAGTTTTTGTACAATCTGATTCAATGTTTCTCTATTATCATCTATATAGCTTAATCCAGCTTGTATCAGATTTTCGATATTAGAACGTCTTACATTATCCATTGCAGGAGAAGCATTTTTTAAGGATGGATTGATCCGATAATAATTCTTCTGATTTCTCAAACCCAATGTCTGAAACATCTGGCAAAGTTGGTAATCAACAGTTTCTGCATTAGCAGACATCAAAATATCAATAATAGGAGTTACCCAGCCAATTTTTCCGGCTTTTTCTAATTTCTTAAAAGAATAGCTGCGGGATTCAATTCCTGTTCCTATAGATATCATGATCATATCATTTACTGTAGGGTGATTGGCTTTCTGATGGTTTCTCAGCACTTCCGCAAAAGGGATCTTTCTTGCTTCCGCATAAGCACAAAGTGCAGGGTTGTTCGCAAACATCCCACCATCAATAAGACTGAATAATTGTCCATACATCGATTTGATCTGTACAGGACTGAAATAGGTAGGTGCTGCTGAAGTTGCCCGGCAAACATCTTTTACATAAAAGTTGTCCGTACTTAAGCTGGCTTCCCATGAGTTAAAAAGTTTAGCCCTTCTGTTTTCAATATCATAACTGGTAATCAAACAAGGTTTTATTAATTCTTTTAATTCAAGATGTCCAAAAAAATCATTTAGATTTTTTTCCAGTGCTTCTTGGGAAATCTTTTCGTTGAGTAAGCCAAACGGATTTACCAGTTTCTCCCAAAAAGAAACCTGAAATATGTCGCCACCTTTTTCAGCATATAATTCTAATCCTTTCTGAATAGAGTATTTTGCTTTTCGGTGTTCATCCGGGCACAGTATAATAGAAGCAATGAGTCCTCCTGTGCTGCTTCCTGCTACCAAATCAAAATAATCGCCAAGTTTTGCATTGGGTTTATCATAATATTGTAGTTGTTCTTCTATGTAACGTAAAATAATACAGGTGATAATACCTCTTATTCCGCCGCCGTCTAAAGAAAGAATGGTTGTCTTTTTCATGTGATGGTATTAATTGTTAAAGCGACACTTACAATCTTTAATGTTTAAAACCAAGGTTCATTTTTCTAGATAAAACAATTATTTTTGTCATGTAGATTTCATTGTTTTTTATTGTTTTCTTGTAAAGCAAAGGTAGATCAGGGAAGCGACAGAACTTGTCGTATTATAATTATTTTCAAATAAAAGAGAATTATATAATGATATATCCGCTCTTATCCGCAGGCATTTTAGCCAGGGTTCTCCAGGTAGTTTTTATAAGGCCTTTTTTTGTTAAAATGTTCTTTTTTTCAAAGTGCGGAAGGTCTTTGAATGTTTTCCAGTTTCCACCCCAGTCCCAACCATGTTTGGCAAAAATCTTTACACATTCATACCAATCCGCAACACCATCATTGTCCCAGTCTTTTGCAGTATCCCAACTAACTGCTTTTCCGTCGATCATCAAACAAATGTCAACCGCTAGCCCATAATTGTGAATACTTTGCCCTGCTTTGGCATTGGTTACTTTCTTTCCCGTCGTAAGTCTTCCGATCGCATATAGTTTTTCCTGCTCTTCAAAAGATCTCAAACCTTGGGTAATTCTTACTTTAGCTCTGCCAGCAAGAGCTTCATCACATTCTTTAATAATTTGTTTTACTTCCTCTCTTACCAAAGGGTGAAGCTTTTCTATCCGTTCTAAAGTCACTTTATCCATAATACAATTTTTAGTCTTTTAGGAAACAAAAATACATATGGATAGCGCCAAAACTTGACGTATTTAAAATAGAATTAACTTGTTGTATTCATTAATTACGTCGATTTTGAACTGTATGATTTATAAACAGATGCGTGCAATTATTGGAGCTTTCAAGCTTCTCAAGAACATTGCGCTTGTGAAAAATAATTGGAGTTTTACCAGGATGATAATATTATAGTATGGGGATCTTTTTATTTTTTTTCATACTTCCAATTGCGGGATTTACCTTCAGATATCCATTCCAGAGCCTGTTCCATTCTTTTATTACGGGTAACTTCTGTTTTAGCTTCAGAAATCCATAGGATATATTCTTTTCTGAAAGAAAGTGAAGCCTTCTGAAAAATATCTAAAGCTTTTTTGTTTTTGTCCAATGCTTTTTGAAGATCATCCGGAATGGGAACTTCAGTTTTCGAAACAGGTGCTTTTTTCATAGTAACACCCATATCCATAAGATCCATCGCTTCTTTAATTGCTTTTTTCAGTTGAGGTTTTGAGGGCAAATCTTCTATTTTTGTAATTTTTCCTAAACTAAACATCGAGTTTTTCTCAATAGTCTCTGTGATTTCCTGCATTGTTTTCATTTCTTTTTCAAGCCAGAATCCAAAAGTACAATGCTGTTTGAAGGAGGCCATAGCACAAAGATTTTTTCCTTTGTAAAGAAAATGAGGGAAACCCCATTTTATAGTTTCTTCAGCATCGGGACAGAATTCATGAATGATTTCACGAAGGTAATTTAAGATAGGTTTGGCAAAATCCTGAGATTTTTCAATATATAAATCAATTTTAATGCTATGCTTTTCCATAATCCTATTGAAATAATTTTACGGTTTCATTTACAAGAAATTTTACCTGATCAGGTCTTCCTCTGTCATTTTTAGGTGAGTTTTCGTAGCTTCCGGTTCTTACAATAACCATATTATGATCAGGTATCATAATGATATATTGACCCTGAAGTCCTAGAAAATAATAGTGTTTAATGGGATTGTCATGATTGATCCAAAGTCCCATTCCGTAAATGTTATCCGATTTTTTTGTAGGTGTTCTCATCTGCTCAATAAATTCAGCATTGAGAACCTGAATACCATCAGCTTTACCATGGTCTAAAAACAGTTGACCTAGTTTGGCAAAATCCCGGGTATTAGAATGTATGCAACAGTATGTTTTTTCCATTCTGCTGTTATCTACGCTCCATTCTGCATTTTGTTCCATTCCCAAAGGAATCCAGAATTTCTCTGATAAATAACTTGCTAGTGTTTGGTCTATTGATTTTTTTATGGCAAAACCTAATAGTTGTGTCGAACCACTTTGATATTCAAACTTTGAACCTGGCTCTGCTTTAAATCTTTTTGTAAAAGTAGCTTTTATAAGACTCCTCCCATAATAAGCTTTTGCATTGGGACGAAAGGGATTTTTGTAATCTTCATCCCAATCCAGACCAGACTCCATCTGAGCAAGATTTTTTAGGGTAAGCTGATCGCCAAATTTTTTGTTTTTGAAATCATCGAAAAGATCTGAAAATTTCTGGTCAATATTTTTTATTTTACCTTCTTCTAAAGCTTTCCCCAAAAGCATTACTGTAACAGCTTTAGCCATAGAGAAAGAGTTAGTTTTAGATAGTTGATCATATCCGTTCCAATATTGCTCATGAACTAATTTGCTGTTTTTGATCACTAAGAAAGAGGCCGTATTAGAATGGATGAGGTTGTCAACTATGGTTTTAGGTAAGTCTGTTTTGTTGTATAATGGATCTTCTTCCCAAAGCTTTGGTGATTCTGTTGCAATGATATTACTGGGAAAGAGTTTTCCATCATCAATGTTTGCGCTTGACCTGCCTTTAAAATACGTTTTAGCAATTCCACTGAATAAATAATCGTATCCGAAAAGATAAGAAAGAGCTACTGTGGCAGCTGCTCCGCCAATAATATATTTTAGCATTTTTGTTTAAATGTGTCTTTAACAAATTTAAAATAAATTTAGCATGAAAATAAAAATCTATTGGCAAATAAGTTATTTTTGCGCTTATTGAAGAAAAGATGATTAAAAGATTTATTGTATTTGCATTGTTCATATTTTCCATAAGCTGCTTTTCACAGACTTATAAAACAATAGATACTGCAGACTATAAAGAAAGGATAGCCTTTTTAAAGACATTTAATGCAAATAATGAGCTGCTGATTAAAAATCTAAAAAACAGTTACTCAGGAAAGACGGGTTCAGAATTAGCTAAAATTTATAAAGAGATAGGGGCTGATTTTGAAAAACAGGTTAAAAATAAAGACTTCATTTTCAAATCTGAATTTGATCCTACGATTAAATCTTTAATTCAGCGTTTGAGAAAGAATAATCCGCAAATCCCCACAGATTTAAAAATATTGATTGCTAAAGATAATACTCCCAACGCTTATTGTCTTGCAGACGGGACTTTCGTAATTAATATAGGTTTATTTAACTGGCTGGATAATGATGACCAGATTGCGTCAGTGATTTCGCACGAATTGGGACATAGAATTGAACAGCATTCTCTGAAGGCATTTGTAAACTATATCACTCAGGATGAAAAAGATAAACTCACTGTCAATAATCTAAAATCAGCGAAAGTAAACCTGAACCAAAGGGCTTTCGACGTTTTGAAGAACAGGATGTATAAAAAAGGAATAGAAAAAAGAGGGCATGAGATGCAGGCAGATTCTTTAGGTTATACAATCTTTAAAAACAGTGATTTTAAAAAAGAAGAATTTGTAAATGCCCTATTACGGCTTCAGGATTTTGATACCATTTCACCAAAGGTATTAAAGCTAGAGACTTACAGGAAGTATTTTAATCTTCCCAAGCAGGAGTTTAAGGAAAAATGGCTTAAAAAGGAAGATTTTTCGATATATGATTACAATCATTTTAAAGAAAAACTAAATAAGGATTCTTTAGCCTCTCATCCTGAAATTACTTTACGGATAGAAAAGCTTAAAAAGAGATTCCCGGAATTAATCGTTGCTGCATTGCCGGAAAAGGCTTCTGAGTCATTTGCTTCACTTGAAAAAATCGCAAGTATGGAAATCTTACCTGATTTTTATCACTCTGAAGATTATGGATTAGGAGTGTATACAAGTCTTCAATTCTTACAGGATGGCGTAGAGGAAAAATATTATAAAAGCTGGTTGGGGAAATGCTTTGCTAAGATTTATGAAGGCCGGAAAAATTATAATCTCAACAGATATCTGGATCGCGTTGATCCCAAAAATCAAAGTGAAAGCTATCAGCAATTCCTTAATTTTATGTGGAACCTCAGTTTAGAGGATATAAAAAATATAGCTGATTATTATCAAAACAAAGAATCCTGATCAAATCAGGATTCTTTTATTAGTAGTTAAGTCTTTCAAGACGTATTTTATTGAATTTTTCTTTCTCATTAAATTCTCTCAAAAGAATATAACCTTCTTTTCCTACATATGGAGTTACTGTAAAGTTATCTTTTTCAGAAATCGGAATGACTTCCTGTTTGAATTTTCCATCGATTACAGTATTGATAAATAGATTCCATTTTTTTTCTCTCGTTGCCTCATCTTTCTGATAATCGCGGTAGAAGAAAACTACGTCTTTCCCATCGTTCAGATACTGTGAAAACAGATAATCTGCATTTACCCACTTGGATTTTTCTTTTTCAAAAACCTTCAGTTCTTTTATATTGAAATCTTTATCGGTATAGATGTATACAAGATCTGTCGTTTTGGGAGCATTGTACTGGCCTTCAGGTTTAAATTTTTCAGATAAAATTCCGACACTTCCATCACTCATAAAATACATGTCTTTGGTCTGAAGGTAATATCCGTTTTCCACCCCTCCATCTGCGCTGATATTTTTAAGGTGAGCCGAATAATCAGGTTTGAAATTTAAAGCCTTCAAATCTGTAGTAAAATCATTTTTATTGACAACCAGACGGGCAAAGCCACGCATTTTATCAGAAACAAAATTCTTTCCGGTTAAAACAATCTTATCATCAAAAGTTTTATCATTGTCAATTCTCGATTCCCCTGTTGCAAAAAAATCAATATTATAGATCGTTTCCGGTGAAAGGCCTGTGACAGGTTTATTAGAAACCTCCTGTCCGGTTTTCATATCAATGACAAGCATAGAAAATGTTTTATCATCTCCATTTACATTTCTTAAAATTCCGTAGATATATTTTTCATCTTTATCTAAAACACTAAGATCAGAAAATACTTTTTTGCTTCCATTGGTGTTGTATTTATACCTCCAGATCTCTTTTTTGTTTTCATTAAATTTTATAATGCTGTTATTATTGACATATTTGCCATAGTCATGATACTCCACAGCGATAAATCCGCCTTCTTTTACTTCGCTAACGGCAGAAACGTAGTTATACCCTTTTTCTTTCTTTTCTTCACGGTTTTCTTTTCTTTCCTCTTTCCAGGTTTTTGGCTGAGTGATTTCTGTAAAAACACCTTCCTTATAGTCATAATAGACCTTAGGGGCAACAGTATTTGTTTTTAGATCAACAACCATAGAAGGAGGAGGAGCGGTCAGTACTCTTTTGAAAAGTTGGATGTAAGTGATGTCAGTAGGTTGTAGAATGATCTTTCCTTTAAAATCTAAATATCCAAAATAAGAACCAACACTGTTGTCTCCTTCAAATTCATTATTGGCAACAGGATTTAAATTTTTATCTAGAATTACATAACCGAATTTGTTAGTGGTTTTTCCTGTCTTTCCATAGGAATATACAGAAACATAACCGTATAGATTATCTTTTGTGTCAAAAAGGGCATTCATTCCGATGTACTTTCCCGAAGCCAGTGCCGCCAGATCCTGTGTTTGCGAATAATATAACGCCTGAACAAGACCGAAGGCCACCAATAGAATTTTTTTCATAGCTATAATTTGCGCCAAAAATAATGAATTAACCTATAGAAAATAAAAAAGCCTTGAAAAAATCAAGGCTTTCGTTCTATATTTTTGAAAGTAAATTTCTGAAATTCACTTTCTCATCAATGATCCTTCTTAATTCCGATACCGGAACTCTTTCCTGTTTCATGGTGTCCCTGTCTCTTATCGTCACGGTGTGGTCAATAAGGGAATCGTGATCTATTGTGATACAATAAGGAGTACCAATAGCATCTTGTCTTCTGTATCGTTTTCCGATGGCATCTTTTTCTTCATAGAATAAGTTGAAATCGTATTTTAGGTCATTAAAGATCTTCTCAGCATATTCTGCCATACCATCTCTCTTCATTAAAGGAAGAATTGCCGCTTTTACCGGAGCTAAAGCAGGGGGTAGAGATAGAACTGTTCTTTCTGAACCATCTTCCAGGATTTCATCTTTTAAACAATGAGAGAATACAGAAAGGAATAATCTATCCAGACCTACAGAAGTTTCGACAACATAAGGAACATAGTTTTCATTTCTTTCAGGATCAAAAAACTGAAGTTTTCTTCCTGAATGTTTCTCATGAGCTTTTAAGTCGAAATCTGTTCTTGAGTGAATACCTTCAAGTTCTTTAAAACCAAATGGGAAATTAAATTCGATATCTGCAGCAGCATTAGCATAATGAGCCAATTTCTCATGATCATGGAATCTGTAATTTTCATTACCTAGACCTAAAGCAAGATGCCAGTTCAGACGTTTTGTTTTCCACTGTTCATAGAATTCAAGTTCTGTTCCCGGAGCTACAAAGAACTGCATTTCCATTTGTTCAAATTCACGCATTCTGAAAATAAACTGTCTTGCAACAATCTCATTTCTGAATGCTTTTCCGATCTGAGCGATACCGAAAGGAAGTTTATGACGGGATGTTTTTTGTACATTTAAGAAATTAACAAAAATACCCTGAGCCGTTTCAGGTCTCAAATAAAGATCCATTGCCGAATCAGCAGAAGCTCCCAATTTCGTTCCGAACATCAGGTTAAACTGTCTTACTTCCGTCCAGTTTTTTGAACCGGTATCCGGATCAGCAATTTCCAATTCCTCAATTAATGATTTTACATCAGCAAGGTCTTCATTTTCCAGAGACTTCGCTAATCTTGAAAGAATAGCCTCTCTTTTTGCTCGGTATTCCAGGATTTTAGGATTGGTAGCTTCAAACTGAGCCTTATCAAAAGAATCTCCGAATCTTTTTGCCGCCTTTTCAATTTCCTTATTTTCTTTATCTTCAATTTTAGCACAATAGTCTTCTACCAAAACATCTGCTCTGAAACGCTTTTTAGAATCTTTATTGTCAATTAATGGATCGTTAAAAGCGTCCACGTGGCCTGATGCTTTCCAAGTAGTTGGGTGCATAAGGATCGCTGAATCGATACCCACAATATTTTCGTTAAGCTGTACCATTGCTTTCCACCAATATTGTTTGATATTATTTTTTAGTTCAGCACCATTCTGCCCATAGTCATAAACAGCGGATAAACCGTCATAGATCTCACTGGAAGGGAAAATAAAACCATATTCTTTAGCGTGAGAAATCACTTTCTTGAAAACATCTTCTTGCTTTGCCATAATTTTTTTTACTTCTGAAGTGCAAAAATATGAATTTGGAATCCAAATTCATGAAATTCAACAAAAAAAGCAGTTAAAAAACTGCTTTTAAATATTTAGGATGCTAAAAATGATAGCTTAATGATAAACCATTCCGTGAAAATAATGAGATTAACAGAAACCGAAGGCCTGAGATTTTTCAGGTTTAGAGATCGTTCGATTAGTTTTACAACTATATTTTTATGCTTGACAAAGGATCAATATCGATAAGAACCAACATTAGAAATTGTCATCAACAAACAACCACCAGCTCCGATAATGAATATAATTGCAGCTACAATTAATAATAATATTCTTGTTACTTTATTCTTTTTAGGATCGGTCGCTGCTAAAGTAATAGCAACTGCCACTATGGAAATAATAACAAGTGCTACGAAAAAATTAAAATATTCGTTCATATTCTTAAATTACATAAATATAGAGATTTTTGAAAATAGGACTGGAATTTTTATTAACAGGATGAATTGTAAATGAAATATCAAGTATTTACTCCGCAAAATGATGCTACTATAATCGGGCTAGATCGATCGAAAATTTCTACTTTTGTCCCATGTTAGAAATTCTTTATCGCGATGAATATCTTATTGCCATCAATAAACCAAGCGGATTATTGGTTCATAAATCTTTTTATTCCGGAGAAGCAGATACTTATGCTATTCAGGAATTAAGAAAGCAGATTGGGCAATATGTTTTTCCCATACATCGCCTTGACCGAAAAACTTCGGGTGTTTTACTGTTCACTTTAGATAAAGAAACGTTGAAAATCATGAGTGAGCAATTTGCTACACGGCAGGTTGAAAAGAAATACATTGCAATTCTTCGTGGTTGGGCAAAAGAAGAGGAAACTATTAATTATGATTTAATTAATGAAAACGAAGTCAGGCAAAACGCGATTACGTATTATCATCGTTTACAGATTTCAGAAATAGAATTACCTTTTTTAAAACATCAAACTTCAAGATATTGTTTAGTTGAAGCCATTCCTGAAACGGGAAGATTTCATCAGTTGAGAAAGCATTTTAAGCATATTTTACATCCTATTTTAGGCTGTCGTAAGCACGGATGCAACAAACAAAATAAGTTGTGGCTTCAAACATTTAGCATCAACAAAATGACGCTTCACGCCCATCAATTGGTTTTTAATCATCCTATTTCTAACGAAAGAATTATGGTAAATGCAACTATCGATGACGAATTCAAAAGAGTAGGAGATATTTTGAATTTTGATTTGACTTTGTATTCCTGACATGTTTGTAAGACCTATCCACTTTCAACTTTCCATTTTCAACTCTCCACTAAAACAGCTATCTTTGTCTCCCAAAAAAGGCAATGTACAAAAACCTGATCCGTCCCATTCTTTTTAAATTTGACCCTGAAGAAGTTCACTATTTTACTTTTTCAATGCTTAAAAATTTCTCTTTCTTAACAAAACTTTTTCTTCCAAAACCTATTGAAGATAAGAGATTGGAAAGGGAAGTCTTCGGTTTGAAATTTAAGAATCCAGTTGGATTGGCTGCCGGTTTTGATAAAAATGCAGTGCTTTTTGAAGAGCTTTCAGATCTTGGTTTTGGTTTTGTTGAAATTGGAACGCTGACTCCAAAAGGACAACCTGGTAATGATAAGAAAAGACTTTTTCGTCTGAAAGAAGATTCTGCTATCATCAACAGAATGGGGTTCAACAATGAAGGAGTAGATGCTGCTGTTGAAAGACTTAAAAAAAATAAAAATGTCCTTATCGGCGGAAACATAGGAAAAAACAAGGTGACTCCTAATGAAGAAGCTGTAAACGATTACAAAATTTGTTTTGAGAAACTTTTCCCTTATGTAGATTATTTTGTAGTAAATGTGAGTTCTCCCAATACACCAAACCTTCGTGAGCTTCAGGATAAAGAGCCTTTAACACAGCTTTTAGGTACTTTACAGCAGATGAATACTGAGAAAGCTAATCCAAAACCTATTCTTTTAAAAATAGCTCCAGATTTATCCGACGATCAATTATTGGACATCATTGATATTGTAAAAGATACAAAGATTGCTGGTGTTATTGCTACAAATACAACACTTTCCCGCGAAAATTTAACTTCTGAAAATAAATCTGAAACAGGTGGACTTTCCGGAAAACCTTTAACAAAAAGATCTACAGAGGTAATCCGTTTTCTTTCTGAAAAAAGTGGTAGAGCTTTCCCGATCATTGGAGTCGGTGGGATTCATTCTGCAAAAGATGCTATTGAAAAACTGGATGCTGGAGCAAGTTTAATACAGCTTTATACAGGATTTATTTATGAAGGTCCGGAATTGATCAACGAAATCAACCAAGAGCTTTTAAAAAGAGCAAGTAGACTGCCAAGGTAGAATAGATTTTAAATTCAGGTGACATTTGAATTGGTATTCTGTAAGAATGCCAAGGTTTAATCCTGTAGAAAATCCCTAACGTAATATTTAAAAGATTTCTCCTGTCGTCGAAATGGCAGAACCAGGCTGTAAATAAACAACTTCCTTTGTTTTAATATTATTTCGATTTTACAACTGAAGCATTTTTAATATCTACAACCAAAGTATAAGCAGGACTTGTCGTTGTTTTTTTAATACTAAATTTCAAAACTTTTGGATCCTTGGTCTTACTTTCTGTAGTGTCGTAAATATTATTGATACAGCTTTCCGTAAGAAAATCCTGGTATTTTTTGTAATTCCAGTCGCTGGTAAAGTATAAAACCCGATATCCCTTTTCTCCTTCACTGGCTCCGCACATTCCACAAGCATTGAAATTGGAGGTACGTTCAAAATACAATAAGACCCTATTTCCGGTTTTATCGGAAATATAAGAAACAAGTTCATTGCCACCGTATGGATCTATGAAATCGTAAGTATTGATCTTTTTGTTGTTAGGGAGAATCAGATAGTTGTTGAATCTGTAGATCATACTGTTTTTCGTTAATAGTTTTGCAGGGTGTATGGTATTTCCCAGGATAAAAGTTCCGGAAATTTCATGTTCTGCATGATCACTTTGAAAGTTTAAAATTTCTTTGGGATTCAATGTTTTTGCAATACTGTCTGTTTTTTCGATCAGTCGCGGTGATGTAATCTTTTCAACAAGTATTTTTGAACTTTGTTTTTGTTTGTTTCCAAAGTTGTAGAGATATAGATTTCCATAATCATAAATACCGGTTAACGGGATTTTTTTCTGGTACTTATCATAATAATACCATCCATCGACAAAATGTTGATATTGACTGCAATCTACAATTCCAGCATAACGTAATTGCATAGTAATTGGAATTCCTGCAATTTCTCCTTTGAAGATTTGTGATGAATCTGTAATGTCTTTCAGTTCAACTTTTTGAGCGAAGGAAAGACAGCCTATGAAGCATAGGAGTAGTAAAATGATTTTTTTCATGATTTGGTTATACTTAGTTTTAGTTTTTGATCATATAAAGAAATGGGCAATAGTGTAAATAATTAAGCCAACCAATCCTCCTACCAGTGTTCCGTTTACCCGGATGAACTGAAGGTCCTTACCAACTTCAAGTTCCATTTTTTCACTTAGCTCCTTGCCTTTCCAATTTCCAACCGTTGAGCTGATGAGGTTCCCAAACTGATGGGTGTTTTTAAGAATATATTTATAAGCAGTAACACGTACCCAATGATCGATTTTGTTTTGAAGTTTTTCGTCAGTTTTTAAATTCTGAGAAAACTCATTTAAGTTTTGGGAGATGTATTTTTTAAGAGAAGATTGGTCTTCCTGAAGCTCTTTAGTCAGAGTACTTTTAATAGAAATCCAGATATCATTAGAATATTCATTCAGCTTATCATTTTTAAGAAGCCCATCTTTGATATTTTTAAACTCACCTTCCCATTTTGGATCCTCTTCTAAGTCCTGCGAAAATTCGTAAATCTTTTTTGTAATTAATGAACGGATCTCATGTTGAGGATCTTCTTCTACTTCTTTAAAAAAATCAGAAAGCCCACTTGCTATTTTTTCGGCAATTTTATTGTCAACGAACGAGGGGATAAAAGAATAACTGCCCTTTTTCACCCGGTCCTCGATCATTTCTTCATTTTCAATGATATAGTCTTTGATCTGTTTTGAAAGATTGGTTATAATCCTTTGATGGTCGTTTTTATCCAATAGATAATTAATCCCGTTTCCAATAATAACGTTGAATTTAATATCATTCGTCATTTCAGAAACTTTTTTACTGATAAAACCACTCACAGCAGAATCATCCAATTTATTTAGAATGTCAAGGACAATATCAGAGAGGTTTCTAATTAAAATTTCCTGATTCTTTTCTTTAACCAGCCATTCACCGACAAAATTTGAAATTTTAAGCTTTTGAATATAGGGACGAATATTTTGAGGGGAAAGGAAATTGGTGACCACAAAGCTTCCAAGGTTGTCTCCCAATCTTTCTTTGCTGTTTTCGATAAGATTGGTATGGGGAATAGGGATCCCAAGCGGATGGCGGAATAAAGCGGTTACTGCAAACCAGTCAGCCAAGGCACCTACCATTGCAGCTTCAGAAAATGCACGGACATAACCGATCCAATGGGAAGTATTTGTTTTCTGGAGAATAGTGGTAATCACAAAAATTATCGCCATCAGAACAAATAATCCAGTAGCAAAAGCTTTATATTTTCTTAATTGTTTTCTTTTAGCTTCATCATTCATATGATCAAATTTAGTAAATTTGGTTATGAAATTTTAATTTCATTTAGAGTAATCGTTTTTCTGCAACCACATTCGCAGAATCTTCAACCTGTCAAAATTACATTTATGGAAAACCAAGCAAAAAATAATCCATACTATTCAAGAACAGATACCACAAAATTGAACATTTCCAATGAAGAATGGAAAAAAATCTTGGCTCCGGATCTGTATGCTGTATCAAGAGAAGCTGCAACGGAAAGGGCTTTTACAGGAAAATATAATGAATTTGATGAAATAGGAGACTATTATTGTGCCGTCTGCGGGCATCATTTGTTTCGTTCCACATCAAAATTCGCAAGCAGTTGCGGGTGGCCAAGTTTCTTTGAAGCCGATAAAGAAGGTGTTTATTATAAAAGAGATACTGCTTATGGGATGGAAAGAGTAGAGGTGCTTTGCAAAAGATGTGATTCTCATTTAGGGCACGTTTTTGATGATGGACCAAAACCTACCGGACTTAGATATTGTATGAATTCCGTGAGCCTGGAATTTGTTCCGGATTCCAAAGAATAGATTTGTTTTGGAAGAGCTGCAACATCTGGATGAGCGAAAACTGGTATGGAATGTATTATCCGAATTATACCTGGATACAGAACTTCAGGAATCGGATTTTCAATATGTAGCTTTAAGCCTTTATAAAAGCCCTTTTAGTTTTGATGAAATTAAAAGAATTGATCAGTACGAAGTTTTTCCAGTGCTCTTTTCTAATCTATTAAATCCGGCTGGAGAATGGGGCGGATTTGATGAAAAAAGATTAGTTAAAAATATTATGAACTGGATGGAATCCAGAAGTACACTGGATATTTTTGCCATCAAATGTATTTATGTTCTATATGAACCTGTAAATAGGAGTTATTGGAAAAGACTGGAAGAGATTTATAATCAGATAGATGCTTTTGACGGCCGTTAAAGTTTCTTAAATAGAGTTAAACTTTTTAGAGTTATAACTGTCTGGTAATTATGTTTTTATAATTTTGCTCCACTAATTGATATTTTACATAGGATTGAATGAAAGGATTATATAGCCTATTAGGCTTTGCGTATATGGTTACTACTTCATTTTATATTTCCCCGGAGAAAGGAAATTTAAGGAGTGAGATCATAAGCACAGAAAAAATTGAAAGAGTAAACGATACGAAATCTGAGAAGACGATAAGTACAGTATCTTCATCAGAAGCATTATATAAATCAATTGTATTTGAACCAGGGCATGAGCTTAATGAAGAAGTGTTTTTTAAAGCATTAACAGGATTTGAAAATTTAAAAAAGGCAGGATTGCTGAACCAGGATTCGCACTTATTAACTATCTGCGATTTTTCTATGTCTTCAAATACAAACAGACTTTGGGTGATTGATACACAGGAAAAGAAAGTACTATTTAATTCATTGGTTGCTCACGGAAAAAACACCGGTGAGGAATTTGCAACAAACTTTTCAAATACTGAAAGCTCACTTCAAAGCAGCATGGGATTTTATATTACGGATGCTACCTATAATGGAGACAACGGATATTCTTTAAGATTACTGGGAATGGATAAAGGATTTAATGATGCGGCCTACAAAAGAGCAATTGTAATGCATGGAGCGAACTATGTAAGTGAAGAGTTTGCCACAATGCATAAAAGAATTGGAAGAAGCTGGGGGTGTCCCGCAATTCCAAAAGACCTTACTGCTCCTATCATTAATACCATAAAAGGAAGAAATTGCCTCTTCATTTATTATCCTGATCAGAATTATCTTTCTTCGTCTGAATGGTTGAAGTCTTAATTTACAGGGAGTGATATAAATGGTGCTCACATAGATAATGGTGCCGTAAGAAATAATTAAATATAACATGGAAAACAAAAGTGAGTTTGTACCTTCTTTTAGATTGCTAAGTAATCCTGATGGAACAAGCAAATTCGAGAAAGGTAAAATACCCACATTGAAATCCATGAATACCACTACTTTTTGGATAAGTACCATGACAGAAGAATGGGAAAAGAATGTACATCCAGCTCCCAGGAGGCAGTATGTGGTCACATTAAAAGGAAAAATTTTATTTAAAGTTAGTGATGGTTCTACATTTCTAATTGAACCGGGAATAATTCTAGTTGCAGGAGATACTAATGGTGTTGGTCATAGTTGGGAAATAATGAAGGGAGATCAATGGGAGAGGCTTTATATTCCAATTGCAGAGGGTGAAGATGATTTTTTTATTCCTGACTCTGAATAAAATGAGAAAGCAGTCAATTTTGACTGCTTTTTTTTGTATCTAAAATCTGCTGAATCTCTTTGATCTGCGAGATATTAGTGGCTAAATTTTTTGAAAATCACTGTTGCATTATGCCCGCCAAATCCAAAAGCATTACTTAATGCATAAGTAATATCCTTTTCTTTTGCCTCATTAAATACGATGTTAACATCTTTTGGAATATTCGGATCAATGTTATGAAGGTTAATGGTTGGTGGAATAATTCCATTTTGGATCGCTTTTATCGAGAGTATCGCTTCTGCAGCACCTGCAGCACCTAATAAATGTCCCGTCATTGATTTCGTTCCACTGATATCCAGTTTTTTACTTCCTTTGAAAATACTGCTGATCGCTTTTAGCTCAATTAGATCGCCCAGGGGTGTTGAGGTAGCATGTGGATTGATATAGTCAATATCTTCTGCATTTACACCAGCTTCCTTAAGAGATAGCTGCATCGCTTTGATTGCCCCTGCTCCCTCAGGATGAGGTGCAGTCATATGATAGGCATCTGCAGTCATTGCTGCACCTACCAATTCAGCATATATTATTGCTCCTCTGCTTTTTGCATGCTCATATTCTTCAAGAACAAGAGAGCCAGCACCTTCTCCGATCACAAAGCCGTCTCTCTCAGCGTCGTAAGGGCGGCTTGCTGTTGCAAAATCATCATTTCTCGTAGACATGGCTTTCATAGTAGAGAATCCACCCACTGAAGCCGGGGTAATACCAGCTTCTGAACCCCCACTGATAATTACTTTTGCTTTGCCTAAACGGATATAGTTAAAGGCATCCATTAATGCTGTATTTCCAGTTGCACAAGCAGAAACGGTGGTATAATTAATTCCCTGAAGTCCATATTTCATGGAAATCATTCCGGAAGCCATGTTAGCAATGAATTTTGGCACAAAGAACGGATTAAAACGGGGCGTTCCATCCCCAGTATAATATTCTGCAACTTCATTTTCGAAAGTTAACATCCCTCCCTGTCCTGTTCCCCAGATCACTCCGGTGTCAAAAGGATCCATATTTTCAAAATCTAATCCTGAATCCTGGATCGCTTCTGCAGAGGCATACATTGCATACTGTGTGAAAAGATCACTTCTTTTTATTTCATTATGAGTTAAATGAACTTTAGGATCAAAACCTTTTACTTCGCATGCAAAGTGAACTTTAAATTTTTCTGCATCGAAATGTTTGATCAAAGCAGCTCCGCTTACTCCATTAATACTGTTTTGCCAGAAATCTTCGACATTGTTTCCCAAGGGTGTAACAGCACCCATTCCTGTAATGACAACTCTTTTCATACCTAGTTATTGATTTTAAATAAATTAGAGGTTCCCCTTGCAATTAATCTTGTTTTATCTGCGTTCCATATTTCGCATTGGGCATTCACAAATTGCTTCCCTCTTTTAATGATTTTAGTTTCCGCTACAATATTATCATTTTCTTTCGCAGTTGAAAAATAATCGATGACATTATTTATGGTTGTTATGAAAGAATTTTCATTTAGTGAAAACATAGTGGCACCTATCACGTCATCAACAATTGCCGCGGTTACTCCACCATGAAGATTGCCAATAGGATTCAGCCACTCCGGACGTACGGTATACTGAAATTCCAGATTTCCTTCTTCTACGGAAATAATAATGGGATTCAGCCATTTCATAAAAGGTGAAGGAGACTGATCAAATTCCCTTCCAACGAATTGTCTTAACTGTTCTAATCGATCCATATTGTAATTCTTATTTTTCTAAGATCATTGTAATTCCCTGCCCTCTGGCCGCACAAATTGAAATAAAGCCTTTTCCACTTCCTTTTTCATTTAAAAGTTTAGCCAGTGTGGCAATTATTCTACCACCTGTTGCTGCAAATGGATGGGCTGCAGCAAGGCTTCCTCCTTTTACGTTAAGTTTATTTCTGTCTATTTTTCCCAATGCTTTTTCGAGGCCAAATTTTTTAGCGAGATCATCATTTTCCCAAATTTTAATTGTTGCCAGAACCTGTGCTGCAAAAGCTTCATGGATTTCATAATAATCAAAATCTTCGAGACTGATTCCTGCTTTTTTCAACATTCTTTCTGCTGCAAAAACAGGCGCTAAAAGTAAATTTTGTTTATTTTCAACATATTCAATTCCGGCTAATTCTGAAAAGGTAATATAAGCTAAGATCGGGAGGTTATTTTCTTTTGCCCATTCTTCACTTGCTAATAAAATAGCTGAAGCTCCATCTGTAAATGGGGTAGAATTTCCAGCTGTTAAGGTTCCTTTTTGTTTATCAAAAGCGGGTTTTAACTGAGCTAATTTTTCAAGACTTGTATCAAGGCGCAGGTTGTTGTCTTTATCCAGGCCAAAAGCAGGGGTGACCATATCACTAAAGAAACCTTCATCATAAGCTTTTGCCATATTTTTGTGACTTTTAAAAGCCAGTTCGTCCTGATCTTCCCGGGATATCTGGTAGTATTTTGCAGTTATTTCCGTGTGTTCACCCATCACTAAACCAGTTTTGGGTTCTTGCCCTTTATAAGGAATTGGCATCCAGTCTTTCAGCTTAGGACTTAATAATTGCTTTAACTTTCCGAAAGCTGATTTTTCTTTATTAGCTTTAAGGAGAGCTTTACGCAATCTTGCTGATGATTCAAAAGGAATATTGCTCATTGCTTCGACACCACAGGCGATGCCACTTTCTATTTGGCCTAAGGCAATTTTATTTCCAATATAGATTGCGGCTTCAATTCCAGTATCACAGGCCTGTTGCAGATCACATGCCGGAGTTGCCTGATCCAGAGAAGTATTCATTACGGTTTCTCTGATGAGGTTGCTTTCCGAAATATGTTTGATAACAGCACCACCGGCAACCTCTCCAAGAAGTTTCCCTTTCAGATGATAGCGGTCTATTAATCCATTTAAAGCAGAGACCAGCAAATCCTGATTTCCGGCATTTGCATAAGCGGTATTCATTCTGGCAAAAGGAATTCTGTTGTATCCTATAATAGCCACTTTTTTTGTTTCCATATGATAAAATTTATGATGGAATGATATTGAGTTCCTGATCTATAATTAATAATATTCTGTCTAAGGCAAGATTTAGATAGCTTTCATCACCAGTTGTTTTGGAAAGTAAAATTCCTCCTTCGGTTAGCATAATGAATAGGGAAGCCAATTCGTTGGCGTTCGCATTTTTCTTAAGCTCTCCATTTTTCTGGCCTTCAACAATTGTTGTTGAGATTTTTTTAATCCACCCCTCAAAAGATAGAGTTACCTGTTTTTTTAGTATTGGGAAAGTATCGTCTGCCTCAGTAGCAGCATTCATCAGAGGACATCCGCCATTAAGAAAAACTGCTTTCCAGCTTTTGCGATAAAAATTGACAAAGGCCTTTAATTTATCCAGGGCAGAAGGAAAGTCCTCTCCCAAAGATCTGGCCATACTCTTACTCAATAATGTTGAATTGTATTTATAAGCTTCAAGCGCCACTTCGTCTTTGTTTTCAAAGTTGCCATAAATACTGCCTTTTGTTAATCCTGTAGCTTCCGTAATGTCCGAAAGCGTCGTTGAGAGATAGCCTTTCTTATTAAATAAGGGGGCTGTGGTCTCAATGATAAACTGTTTGGTCTTTTCTGCTTTTGACATAATCATGAAATTATATGCAAATATACGAAAATATACCAAATGGTATATTTGGTTTTAAAATTAAGTCTGAGAGTGTTAACTCCCAGACTTAATATGATTTTACTTAAATAAAGCTTCTTTTATTGTTGAAGCTGCCTGAGCTATTGATTCCTGAATGGCGGGAATGTGAGCCAATGGATTCAGCATTCCGTAATCGTGAATGAATCCTTTATAAACAGCAAGTGTGGTAGGAACTCCTGCTTCGTCCAATTTTCTTCCGTAGGCTACCCCTTCGTCATGAAGAATATCATTTTCAGCAACGTGAAGCAATGCCGGAGGTAATCCTTTCAGTTCTTCAAGAGAAGCCTGATATGGTGAAGCATATTTCTCTTTTCTTTTTTCAAGATCTGTGGTATAGTTATCCCACATCCATTTCATTAACGGAGCAGTTAAAAATCTTTCCTGTCCATATTTTTCATAAGATTCTCTTGAGAAATCAGAGTCAGTAACTGGCCATAATAAAACCTGGTATTGAAGTTTTGGTTCGTTTTTGTCTTTTGCCATCAAAGAAACTACTGCAGCCATATTTCCACCCACACTATTTCCAACGACCGCTAATTTTGAACCATCAACGCCAATATCTTTCCCATTTTCAGCAACCCATTTTGTAGCGGCATATGCTTGATTAACAGCTGTAGGATATTGAGCTTCAGGAGAAGGTGTGTAATCCGGGAATACTGCAACAGCACCACTTTTTACAACAAGATCCCTCACTAATCTTTTATGAGTAGGAAAATCTCCTAAAACCCATCCGCCACCATGGAAGAACATAAATACCGGAAGGTTATCTTTTGCTCCTTTAGGTTTTACAATGTGGATATTTAGTGAAATTCCATCCTGGGTAATTGTTCTTTCAGACTCTTCAATATCAGAATAATCAAAACTTACTGATTTTTGTGCTCCCACAAGAACTTGTCTTGCGTCTTCAGGCGACATTTCTTCAATTGGTTTTCCGCCTCCACCGTTGAGTTCTTTAAGAAATGCGCGAATATCTTTTAGAATATGTGGATCGGTTTCTGCGGGTTGGATATGGTGTGACATAATGTTTGGTTTTTAAGGTTGTTAATTGGTTATAGTAGTAAGGTTTTAAGCTAAAGTAGCATTCAAGGTAATTTCAAAATTGAAAGCTGCACTTACAGGACATCCTTCTTCAGCTATTTTAGCATACTTTTGGAAATCCTCTTCAGAAAGGCCAGGAACTTTTGCAGTTAAAGTTAATTCCGACTTCGTAATTTTTCCGATACTTGGATCAAGGGTAATCACAGAAGTTGTTTTTAATTCCTCAGGAGTAAAACCTGCTTGTGATAACTCTGCGCTTAGTTTCATGGTAAAGCATCCTGCGTGAGCAGCAGCCAATAACTCTTCCGGGTTTGTTCCTACTCCATCAGCAAAGCGGCTGTTGAAAGAATACTGTGTTTCGTTTAAAGTAGTACTTTGAGTCGTTAAACTTCCTTTTCCTTCTTTGATGTTACCGTTCCAAACGGCTGTTGCGTTACGTTTCATAATGTTTTGTTTTTAAATTATTTTAAATTGATTTTTGATATGACAAAGGTATGGTGTTGATGGGTTGATCTCAATAGATAAAAAGAACTAAATATTGTACTTTTTTCCCGATGAGTAACTTTTTTTGAAATTGGAAGGTGTACTGCCTACTTTGTTTGTAAAAAGTCTGTTGAAATAAGCAGGGTCTTCATATCCCAGGTCGTAAGCAATTTCTTTTACCGGTTTATCCGTATAAAATAGTAGCCTTTTCGCTTCGAGCAAAATCCTGTTAATGATCAACTGATTTGGAGATTCCAAATTTAAATGTTTAAATTTATGAGTCAATGTTTTTGGGGCAATACGCAATATTTCTGCATAATCGGCAACATTATGTTTTTCCCTGAAATGGATTTCCAGGTTTCTGCTAAAGTCTCTGAATACATCCAATTCATTACCAGGAATATTAACGACATCCGTTTCCAGGTTTTGCTTTTTCCATTTTCTTGTTGAATGAATGATAATCTGTTTCAGATAGGTTCTGATCATTTCCTCATTCGACGACTGTTTCCATTCGAGCTCATGCCTTATATTTTTAAGTAAACTTTCAATAACGATAGACTCCTCTGAATCAAGTTCTACTTTTGGAATTTCAAAAATGTTGTGAAAAAGAAGCCCATCACAGGCAACTTCTTTATCGTGGATCTGAATGCAGTAAAAGTCCCTATTATAATAAAGAAGAACAGATTCGTTCGGGTTTCCCTTTTTTACATCGAGGTATTGATTAGTAAGAAAAAACAGCGTAGGTACGTCTGTCTTGTAATGATTGAAATCCACACTGAGTTCATATCCAGGAGGAACAAAAAAAATTTTGATCTCGGAACGGAACCTATTTTCTTTAAGGGTGTCTAAATTTTCTTCAGAAAAAACATCGAATCCAAACTTTTTATAAGGGTCTTCAAAAATTAAACTTTGTGAGAGCATTGATATACTTTAACAATAAAGATACAAAAATGAATAATGTCAATTCTATTAATTCTTCGTATCATGCATGTAAGAATAAAAATTTATATATTTCCGATAATTCTATGATCAATATTTACATTTAAATATAATTTTCTTTAAAAACTATATGAGCAGTTTAGAAAATATTCTGAGAGAAATAACTCCTCTATCTCCAGAGGATAGTTTTCTTGTATTTGACAGGATAAAAACATCCTTTGATTTCCCCTATCATTATCACCCGGAAATTGAGATCAATTTTATTTATAAAGGAAAAGGATATCGCAGGATGGTAGGTGATCATACGGGAGAGATCGGAGAGATCGAATTAGTGCTGGTTGGTCCTAATCTTCCACATTGCTGGGCGAATTATAAATGTAAGAACAAGAAAACGTATGAAATTGTAGTACAGTTCAATCAGGATTTCTTTAACCAATCTCTGATGCAGAAAAATATTCTGAAACCCATTAGCAATTTGATCAATGAATCGATCAGGGGAATTTTGTTCTCGAAGGAAACGGCAGAAAAGCTGAAGGAATCATTTCTTAATTTATCAAAGATGAATAGTTTTGAATCTTTTATAGAGATCATGAAAATTCTCAATGAATTGGCTACCGCTGAAAATAAAACATTTTTATCATCCTATAGTATTGAACTTGAGACATTTGTGGATAGTGATAAAATGAAAACTATCCATGATTTCGTTCATAAAAACTTTGAAAATAAAATCACCTTAGATCATATAGCCTCACTGATCAATATGAGTAGTGTGAGCTTTAATAGGTTTATCAAGAAAAGGACAGGTAAAACTTTTGTGAACTACCTCAATGAGATAAGAGTAAGTTATGCTGCCCGTTGGCTAATGGAAAAAAACCTTACTATTTCTGAAATTGCTTTTGAAGCAGGTTTTAATAATATAGCCAATTTTAATAAGGTTTTTAAATCCATAAAAAAAACAACACCCACAGAATTTAAGGAGCAGTTTAAAGGAGTTAAAAAGATAGAATGATATTTTTTATTTAAAAGATTTCATATTCTTGAGTCCGGATTTAGGTATTCGGATTTTCTTTTGATAAGCAGTAAACCGATAAGAATGACAGAATAAATTGATTATAAATCACAATTTGCATGCAAAAATCATCAAAAACACCTATTATTTTTAATCTCTAAAAGTATTATAAAAGACTGTCTGTCAGGAGAAAATAAGACGGCTTAAAAAATGTTAGAAAAAATAATATCGTTTTATGACAAAATAGTATTATATCTAATTGAGCACAAAAATTAGATTTGTCAATATGAATTAAATTTTAACAAAACTTTAATTGTTTGGTGTTTATGATACATAAATGTTAAGCAAAATAAGTTGGGTTTGTTTTATAAGTAAAAACAAGATGTAAAGTACTGATTCTAAATTAAACACTATTTAATCTACCTATGAGAAAAACTGCTATACCGGTTTTATTAGCCTTTTCTGTGTTTGGATATGCACAAGAAGCTAAGCCAGCCGATACAACTAAAACAGCCGATATTGAAGAGGTTGTTGTGACATCTTTGGGGATCAAAAAACAAGCACGCTCTCTTACCTATTCAAGCCAACAGATTGGCGGAGATGAACTGACTGCTGTAAAGACTCCCAATCTTTTAAATTCCATCAACGGAAAAGTTTCCAATGTGCAGATCAATAGAACCAATGGTGTAGGAAGTTCCGTAAGAGTGGTAATGAGGGGGAATAAATCTGTATCTAATAGTCAGCCATTGTATGTGATCGATGGAATTCCAATCATCAATGATGCGGGGAAAGCTCCTGAGATCAGTCAGTATTCAAGTATGCCAGATGCGGGGGATGTATTAAGCTCCATCAACCCAGATGATATTGAAAGCATGAATTTTCTTAAAGGAGCTTCAGCTTCAGCGCTCTATGGTTCTGCAGGTGGTAACGGTGCAATATTAATCACAACAAAAAAGGGGAAAGCCGGAAGAAGTTCTATTAGCTATAGTTCTAGTTTCAGTGTAGAACGGGCATATAGTCTTCCTAAATTGCAACACAGTTATCTATCCTATGATCCATCTGTGGCGAACGACACTCCAGGTGCCTCTGTTCAGAGTTGGGGAGCAAAAGGATCTTCTAAGGATTACTTAAAAGATTTTCTACAAAACGGAACAACATGGGTTAATAGTCTTTCATTTCAATCAGGAAATGAGAAATCAACAAATTATTTTTCTTTAGGAAATACAACCAACAAAGGAGTTGTTCCTCTTTCTTATTTTGATCAGTACAATGTCTCTTTCAGAAACTCCAGTAAATTTCTGGATGATAAATTAACGTTGGATGCTAACTTCATTGGTTCCATACAGAATAGTGAAAACAGACAATCCCCGGGGGTATCTTTTTCTCCCTTAACGAGTCTGTATTGGTTGCCTAGAGGAGTAGATTTTGATCAGTATGGGGGAGATAATTATTCCTACATTGATAAAAATCGTTTACTTCCAGCCCAAAATTGGTGGGAGGTAAAGCCAGACGGATCATTTAAAGGAAATCCTGCTACACAGAATCCATATTGGATATTGAATAGAGATAAGGTGACAGTAAGTAACAAAAATACATACAGTGCAGTAGCTCTATCCTACCAGATCAATCCTTGGTTGACTGCCAGAGTGCGTGGAAACTACAGCTGGAGTATCTCCGATAGCCAGAGAGGAATTTCTGCCTACTCAGACCCGGCATTGTTGGTCAATGGAACGAATGGAAGATTGCTTAGAAATACATATGAAAATTCTTCCACTTATGGAGATGTTTTATTGGTTGGTAGCCCAAAATTAAGTGAGGATATTTCTCTAGACTTTACAGTGGGAGGAAGTATTAATACAACAAGAAATAAAGTAACGCAAATTGATAACGCCAGTCTGGTAACACCCAATTTATTTGCACTAAATAACCTTTTGTGGCCAGGAAACAGGGCTCCGGGAGATGGGTATCATTATATTTATTATAACTTAAAAAAACAGGTACAGTCATTTTTTGCCAGTGCGTCTGTTGGATACAAAAATATGTTGTACCTGGACATGACATTCAGAAACGACTGGGATTCTACTTTGGCCTTAACTGGTAGAAAAGGATTTGACTACGAATCAATAGGTGCAAATGCTATATTATCCTCGGTCTTTAAACTTCCGGAAGTTATTAATTTCTGGAAATTAAGGGCATCTTATGCTACTGTTGGGCTAGGGTTGCCACCAAATATATCAAACGCAATGCTAGAATATAATAAAGGATATTCTTTTGGAGTAGACGCAGGAACAATTGTATATCCTAAGAGTTCATTTGTTACTGATCCCCGTTATAAGGATCTATTTCCAAAACCGGAGCTTAATAAAACATTTGAAGCAGGTACTGAATTGAGAATACTTAGAAACAGGCTTAATTTTGATTTTACTTATTATGACTCTAATGCTACTAATCAATTGTTAGAAACATTGATCTCTTCCAATTTAGGAGGCATTCCTACTGGTTCATATTATATTAATGCCGGAAAGATACAGAATACGGGGTTTGAATCTTCATTATCATACAAGATTTTCAACACAGGGAAATTTGATTGGACAACCACATTGAATGGATCTGTGAACAAAAACAAGATCGTGGAACTATTTCCGTCAAGCCTAAATATTCCTCAGGATCAACTGTTTTCATTGACTGGTGGTGGAAACTACACAAAAATGAAATTGGGAGGTTCGTTTGGTGATATTTATGGAATTAAATATCAAAGAGACGATCAGGGTCGTATTTTAGTGGATAAAGATGGTATTCCATTAGCAACTACAGGGAGCCTTGGTTATTTAGGTAACCCAAATCCTAAATTTATCTTAGGTTTTAACAATAATTTTAATATTGGTAAATTAGGCATTTCCTTCCTTGTTGATGGGAAATTTGGAGGACAGGTATTATCACTTACTGAAAAAGCGAATGATGTTTATGGTGTGAGCCAGGCTTCTGCGAATGCTCGTGATGCAGGAGGGGTATCTATTCCAAATTCAGTGTATGCACCGGGAACACCTAATGCAGGACAGATCTATACTGGCAAAACAGATCCAAAAGCATACTATAAAGCAATTGGAGGAATTGAAAATAATACAGGGATTGATGAGGCCTATATGTATAGTGCTACAACAGTACGTTTACGCCAGGCATCAGTCTCCTATACCTTTGATGTGAATTCAAAATATATGAGAAGTGCAACAGTAAGTCTTGTAGGAACGAATTTGTTTTTCTTCTATAAAAAGGCGCCGTTCGATCCTGAGCAGGTATCAGGAAATACACCTGGTGGTGTAGGGGTAGATTCATTTGGATTACCGATCACCCGATCTATTGGATTATCACTAAAAGCTAACTTCTAATTTTACAATACAAAATGAAAATCATTAATATAAAAACATGGGTACTAGGAGTGGTAGTATTAGCTTCTGCTTCCGGATGTACCAGTGAACTTGATCAATATAATCAGGAAAAGTTAGGAGGGCCTGAAAATTTTTATGCAGATTTTAAATTGGTGGTAGACCCTTTAGTTTCTATGCAGAGAGGGCTTCAGGCAGATTACCAGCTCTATCCTAATTTGAGTGCCGATATGTTCAGCGGGATGTTCAGTACAGCATCACAGTTTAATGGGGGAAAAAATAATATGACCTATTATATGATGGATGGATGGAACAACAGGATTATTGCTAGACAACAGGATATTTTCAATTATTCTATCAACATTGATAATGCTGCTAAGAAAATCTATCCAGGTATAGATTTTAAAGGAACATTTGCAGTTAAAAAAATATTGAGAGTAATTACTGCTGCAAGGGTTTCTGATAACCATGGTCCAGTAGTATACAGTAAATATGACACACCGAATGCCAATGGTACTACGGATTTTGATTCTCAACAAAATGCCTATAATCAGTTTATTATTGATCTTACGGCTGCTATTAATGATCTACAAATGATACAGAATAGCCCTGCAACACAAAATGTAGAAGATAAATCTGCATTAAAAAAAGCAGATTTAGTCTATCAGGGAAATATGGGTAAATGGGCAAAATTAGCTAACTCTCTTAAATTGAGGTTAGCGATGCGTATGAGTTATGCTGATCCTGCAAAATCCAAGCAATATGCTGAAGAAGCGCTTGCATCATCTGCAGGATTAATTACTGAAAATGAAGATAATGCTTTGATCAGCGTTGGTCAGTCTGAATTGAGTTTCATTATCTATGGTTGGGGAGATTGTCTTATAGGAGCACCATTAATGGCCTATATGAACGGGTATAATGACCCTAGACTTCCTGCCTATGCAATTCCTGCAACGGACAGTGATGCTCAAATTAATGGGAAGTATATTGGAATACGACAAGGAATTGATTTATTAAATGGGAAAACTACTTATGGAGGATTTTCTCAGCCACAGGCAAAATCGGCAAATGGAGATTATTTCTCTGCTACTGACGGTAAAATGAAATTGTTTACCGCTGCCGAAACCTGGTTCCTGAAAGCAGAAGCAGCACTGAGAGGTTATGCTGGAGCTGGTGGAATCCAGGCAGATTATGAAACTGGAGTTCAGCAATCTTTTGGTGAATGGGGGAAAAGCGCTAGTGTTGCTGCATATCTTGCCAATAACACTGCTACAGAAGCTCCGTATGTTGATCCAAAAAATACCGCTAATAATATAGGTCTTGGACACCCTGAATTGAGTACGATTACCATTGCCTGGAACAATGCTGATTCTAATGAACGAAAATTAGAAAGGATCATTACCCAAAAGTGGTTGTCGCTTTATCCTAACGGACCTGAAGCATGGGCAGAGCAAAGAAGAACCGGTTATCCTATTCTTTTCAAAGTAAGACAAAATGATAGTGGCGGGCTTATCAGTACAGATGCAATGATTCGTAGAATTCCATTTACTGTAGATACTAAAAATTCACTTTTTAATTATCCTCAGGCCTTGCAATATTTAGGTGGAGCAGATACAGGTGGAACTAAACTATGGTGGGATAAGAAACCATAAATTTAATTTAAAAAATTAAAAATTTAGGGGAAGTCTCAAGGGTCAGATTTTATTTGATTTTTTTCGTTCCGATGTAGGAAGAATCTATTGTTTTTTTTATTTCTTCATCAAGTTTCGTTTAAATCGGAATGAACCCTTGGGATACTCTCTTTGTATAAAAGTAATATGGGAAAGACCAGCTCCGAGACTCATTCAATAAAACCTATTTTCTGGATTTCAACATTGTATTTTGCAATGGGTGTACCCTTTGTGACTATTAATGCTGTTTCCGGGATCATGTATAAGGATATGGGGGTTTCGGATTCAAAGATTGCTTTCTGGACTGCTCTGATTTTATTTTCCTGGACACTTAAGCCTCTTTGGAGTCCTTTTTTGGAAATCTATAAAACAAAAAAATTCTTTGTTGTTTTTACTCAATTTGCGATAGGGATTCTGTTTGCTTTGGTTGCATTCACTCTTCCATTACCAGAATTTTTCAAGTATAGTATCGCTCTTTTTGCTGTTGTTGCGTTTTGTGGATCGACACATGATATTGCAGCAGACGGGACTTATATCAATTTTTTAACCAATAAAGAACAGGCAAAATATATAGGATGGCAGGGAGCGTTTTACAATCTGGCTAAGATTATCAGCAGTGGAGTACTGGTTTACTTCGCTGGGGTTTTAGAAAAAACGAAGGGAGTTACTCATGCATGGATGATCATCATGGGAGTTTATGCGGCCTTATTTTTCATTTTGGCCATTTATCATTATTCTATTTTACCGAAAGAAAATAAACAGGAAAAGCAGAAAAATGAAAAAACGGCTGGAAATGTCCGGCATGAACTTCTGGAAGTGATTACTTCTTTCTTCACAAAACGTAATATTATGTGGTCTGTATTGTTCATTATTTTATATCGTTTTGCAGAAGGATTCGCCATAAAGATTGCCCCATTGTTTTTCAAAGCACCAAGAGCTTCCGGAGGATTAGGATTATCAACATCGGATATTGGTCTTATTTATGGAACCTATGGATCGGCTGCGTTTATTTTAGGGTCTGTGTTGGCAGGCTATTTTATTTCTGCCCGAGGGTTGAAAAGATCTTTAATCTGGCTTTGCTGTGCTTTCAATGTTCCGTTTGTAGTATATGCCTTATTGGCTCATTACCAGCCGGGTACTCTTTTACCCGTAAGTATTGCTGTTGTCGTAGAATACTTTGGCTATGGGTTTGGTTTTGTTGGGCTTATGTTGTATATGATGCAGCAGATAGCACCGGGAAAACATAAAACAGCCCATTATGCATTTGCAACAGGGATCATGAATCTGGGTGTGATGATTCCCGGAATGTTCAGTGGAATG
Source organism: Chryseobacterium sp. ISL-6 (assembly GCF_018613715.1). Lineage (GTDB taxonomy): Bacteria > Bacteroidota > Bacteroidia > Flavobacteriales > Weeksellaceae > Chryseobacterium > Chryseobacterium paludis. The sequence continues at coordinate 503,231 of NZ_JAGGPT010000006.1, forward strand.
ATCAGTGATTGGATCGGATACAAAATGTTTTTCATCTGGGTTCTGATTGCTACTATTCCTGCATTTGCAGTCACATTTATAGCACCCTTTCCTCATCCGGAAAAACAAAAAGAAGAATAATTCAATTATCAAATAATTTTAAATAAAAGTAAAAAATACTTTATGACACCTCAATCAGCAATGATCCCTTGGCAGGATCGTCCGGTAGATAGTCACGATGTAATGTGGCGTTTCTCCGAAAATCCAATTATCAACAGATATGCGATACCTACATCAAACAGTATATTCAATAGTGCCGTAGTTCCTTTTGAAGATGGATTTGCGGGAGTTTTCAGATGTGACAATAAAGCCGTGCAAATGAATATTTTCGCAGGTTTTAGTAAGGACGGTATTAACTGGGATATCAATCACAATCCTGTTGAAATGCAGGCAGGAAATACTGAAATGATCGAATCTGATTATAAATACGATCCACGTGTTGCCTTTATTGAAGACCGTTACTGGATCACATGGTGCAACGGATATAATGGGCCTACCATAGGAATCGGTTATACTTTTGATTTTAAAGAATTTTTCCAGTGTGAAAACGCTTTTTTGCCATTTAACAGAAATGGAGTGCTTTTCCCCGAAAAGATCAATGGTAAATATGCGATGTTGAGTCGTCCAAGTGATAATGGGCATACTCCGTTTGGAGATATCTACATCAGCTATAGTCCGGATATGAAATACTGGGGTGAACACCGTTGTGTAATGAAAGTAACACCTTTTGAAGATAGCGCATGGCAATGTACTAAGATCGGAGGTGGCCCGGTTCCAATAAAAACCGATGAAGGATGGTTGTTATTCTATCATGGAGTAATTAATACATGCAGTGGTTTCCGATATTCGATGGGAGCTGCATTGCTTGACCTTGAAGATCCTTCAAAAGTGTTGTACAGAACAAAACCTTATCTGTTAGCTCCGGCAGAATTGTATGAGCTAACAGGAGATGTTCCTAATGTGATTTTTCCTTGTGCAGCATTGTCGGAAGGAGATAAAGTTACTGTATATTATGGTGCTGCTGATACCACAGTTGCTATAGCTTTTGGATATATCTCAGAAATTATTGATTTTATGAAAAACAATTCTATTTAAATTGTAATGAAAAGCGTCATTTTCTCGCTTTTAAAATAAAATTTTCATTTTTTTGTGTTGTCTTAAAAATGTTCAAGATCTCTCTATTATGAAAAAAGAACTGCTTATCTATTTTTTTATTGCTCTGTTTTTTCAAACGGTTAATGCTCAACAACGGAAGGATGATGTCCTTTCATGGGTGGATCCCTTTATAGGAACTGGCGGGCACGGCCACACATTCCCGGGAGCTACAACACCTTTCGGAATGATACAGTTGAGCCCCGATCAGAATACAAAAAGTGGTGACTGGGATTGGTGTTCAGGATATCATTACAGCAGTAAGACCATAATGGGGTTTAGCCACAATCACCTTAGTGGAACCGGTTGGGCTGATCTTGGAGATATTTTGGTAATGCCTACCGTTGGAAAAGTAAAAATGCTTCCCGGTTCAGAAGAAAATCCGGAGAGCGGTTATCGTTCCAAATTCAGTCATGAAAAAGAAACTGCCTCACCTGGATATTATTCTGTGATGTTGGATAGTTATGGCATAAAAGCAGAATTGACGGCTTCGCCAAGAGTAGGCTTTCATAAATATACATTTCCAAAGAGTGATGAATCAAACATTATCATTGATCCAACGAACAAAATCTTCGGAAATATTAATCATACACTGGTAAGAATAGAGGGAAATAACAAAATTTCAGGCTATTGCTACAGTAATGGATGGGGTGGAAAAAGATTTGCCTATTTCGTAATGGAATTTTCAAAACCATTTAAGTCTTATGGAACCTATTCTGAGGGAAAAATAAAAGATAATGAAAATTTTGCCCTTGCTAAAGATGCAAAAGCATATGTAAGGTTTTCTACTGAACAGAACGAAAGCATCGAGGTAAAAGTGTCTTTATCTCCGGTAAGTACAGAAGGAGCAAAGGAAAATTTTGACGCTGAAGCAAAAAATATTGATTTTGCCAAAGCTAAAGAAACAGCACAAAATACGTGGCGGGACCTCTTGAATAGATTTCAGATAACAGGAGGAACAAACGATCAGAGAAAAATCTTCTACACAGGAGTTTATCATACTTTCATTGCACCAAATCTATATATGGATACCAATGGAGATTATGTAGCCGCTCAGGAAAATATGAATACCAAATGGTTCACAAACTATAGTACGTACTCGTATTGGGATGGTTTTAGAGCGACACATCCCCTGCTTACTATTATGGATCAGAAGCATACTAAAGAATTTGCAAATTCTCTGATCAGTAGATATACAGACCGTAAAGATCATATGCCGATATGGGAGCTTTGTGGATATGATAATTTCTGTATGCTTGGTTACCATAGTGTATCAGTTATTTGGGATGCCATTTCTAAAGGAGTGCCCGGAATTGATCAGGAGAAAGCATTCGCTGCAATGAAAGACGCTTCTTTAACGGATAAAATGAGCAGCAGTGATGGCGGTGGCGGTCTTAATGATTACATCAAACTTGGTTATTCACCATCAGAAAATGGGGCTTCTGTTTCCGCAACTCTTGAATATGCCTATGACGACTGGTGTATTCAGCAGCTGGCAGAAAAATTAGGTAAAAAAGAGGATGCGGAAGTTTATAAGAAACGTTCAATGAATTTCCTTAATACATTCAATAAAGAGAATAGCCATTTCTGGCCGAAACAAAAAAACGGTCAATTCTTACCTGATTTTCCGTTAAATGACTGGAAAAAATTACAACCTCATTGGGTTTCAGGAAATATCTGGGCGTATGATTTCTTTGCTCCGCATCAGATTGATGAAATGATGAATCTGTATGGCGGAAAAAAAGGATTCGAAGAAAAACTGGATAAGACTTTTACCGAGGCACTTAAAATGGAGGGTGAGCAGCATGTTGATATTTCAGGATTTATTGGATCTTTAGGATTTGGTGATGAACCGGGACATCATGTTCCTTATCTTTATAATTATGCGGGAGCTCCATACAAAACTCAGAAAATGATAAAATTCATCCGCGATAATATGTATGCAGCAAAACCTGATGGAATTGTAAATAACGAAGATTGCGGACAGATGTCAGCCTGGTATATTTTCTCTTCATTAGGATTTTATCCGGTTACTCCAGGTAAGCCGGTTTACGCGATTGGAGCTCCTCAGTTCCCTAAAGTTTCTTTAAAACTGGAGAATGGGAAAACTTTCACCGTGATTGCGGACAAAATATCTGATAAGAATATATATGTTCAGAAAATGTATCTGAATGGGAAAGAATTTAAAAGCTGGGAATTGAACCACAGCGACATTATGAATGGTGGCGAATTGAGATTTGTGATGGGAAATAAGCCCGTAAAATAGAATTAATAAAATAACAACGAAATAAAAGTATCAATGGAAAGGAGAAAATTTTTAAAAACAAGTGCATTAGCTGGAGCAGGTTTATTATGGAGTCAGAATACATTTGCGAAAAGTTTTAGCTTTGAAGAATTCCCTGTGGTCCGTGTTCCTAAAGATAAAAGGCATTTTACCAGTGAAGCAGTAGAAACTGCGATTTCAGCGTTTAAAAAGAAAGTTAAAAATAAAGAATTAGCATGGCTCTTCGAAAACTGTTTCCCGAATACATTAGATACTACAGTTTTTTATAAAGAAATTAACGGAACTCCCGATACGTATGTTATTACCGGAGATATAGATGCCATGTGGCTTCGTGATAGTTCGGCTCAGGTATTTCCTTATCTACAGTTTTCAAAAAAGGATGAAAAGCTACATAAGCTCATTTCTGGAGTAATACATAAGCAAACACAATTCATCTTAAAAGATCCTTATGCAAATGCATTCTATAATGATGATAATAAGATAAGCAAGTGGAAAGAGTATGATCATACAGATATGAAACCCGGTATTCACGAGAGAAAGTGGGAAATCGATTCATTATGTTATCCTATTCGTCTGGCGTATAATTTCTGGAAAACAACGGGAGATGTAAAACCTTTTGACGATAACTGGTTGCGGGGTATTAAACTTACTTTACAAACTTTTACTGAGCAACAGAGAAAAACAAACTTAGGTCCTTACAAATTCGAACGTACGACGGCTTGGGCTACAGATGGAATCCCGATGGGAGGTTATGGTTATCCTACGAATCCTGTAGGTCTTATCAATTCAATGTTCCGTCCAAGTGATGACGCCACTATTTATGCGTTCCTGATCCCATCTAATTTATTTGCAGTAGTAAGTTTACGACAGGCCGCGGAGATGGTTTCGGAGATAAAAAATGAAAAAGCTTTGGCTCAGCAATTAAGCAGTCTGGCTGATGAGGTCGATGCTGCCGTCAAAAAGTATGGAATCTACGATCACCCCGAGTATGGGAAAATATATGCTTTTGAAACGAATGGTTTCGGTAGTTATAATTTGATGGACGACGCCAATTGTCCGAGTCTTTTAGGTTTACCTTATCTGGGAGCAGTGAAAGCTGATGATCCTATCTATTTAAATACCAGAAAATATGTGTGGTCAAAGGATAATCCTTTCTTTTTCAAAGGAAAGCTGGCTGAAGGAATTGGCGGACCACATATCGGTCTTGATATGATCTGGCCAATGAGCATCATTATGAAAGCCCTTACAACTAAAGATAAAGGTGAAATAAAATGGTGCATAGAAACTTTACAAAAAACGCATGGTGGAACAGGTTTCATGCATGAATCCTTTAATAAGGATGATGACAAAAAGTTTACAAGAGAATGGTTTGCATGGTCCAACACCTTATTTGGAGAATTATTATGGAAAACCTTTAACGAAAATCAAGATTTATTGACGTAGAAACTTTACAGTAACACCAGGTTCTTTTTTTGTTCATAACATTTAGATAAAGCTTAATTCAAGCTGTTTTCCAGTATTTTATACTTTAAAAAACAACAAAACCAAGTCATATTATGAAAAAAAAATCCATTCTTATTGCACTGATCTTATTGATTTTTCAGTCAAACTCTTTTATCAAAGCACAACAGCTTAATCCTTTGGGAATCTGCTATGTAGAAGTGAACAATAACAATATCCTGAATGCAGGATCGTACAAACTGCAAACATCAGATAAATACTTATTTGGTGTGGTAAATATTTTTGCTGCAAACCTTAACTATGACGCCAACAGAGGCAGAGCATATCTGTATTGTAATAATAATGTAACCAAAGTACTTACCAATGCAGATACTTACATCAAGCCACTTCAGCAAAAAGGAATGAAAGTGGTATTGACCATTTTGGGGAATCATCAGGGAGCGGGACTTTGTAATTTTCCGACCCGTGAAGCTGCTAAAGATTTTGCTTTACAACTTGCTCATACCGTAAACACTTATGGTTTAGATGGTATCGACTTTGATGATGAGTATTCAGATTACGGTCAAAATGGAACCGGGCAGCCTAATGACAGCTCTTTTGTAATGCTGATTCAGGAATTAAGAGCATTATTGCCGGATAAGATCATTTCATTTTATTATTATGGTCCAGCTTCATCAAGACTTTCTTGGAATGGAAACAGAGTAGGAGATAACATTAACTACAGCTGGAATGCAATGTATGGTACTTTCTCTGCACCAAGTGTTCCTCCTCTTACAAAGGCGCAAATTTCCCCAGCAGCCATATGGATGGGAAATACTTCTAATTCTACAACAACCAGTTTGGCAAGTCAGACTAAAACTGGAGGATATGGGTTATTTCTTTGGTATGATCTTCACGGAACTAGTGAGACCACACAACTTTCAGCAGGAACACAAACATTGTATGGAGAACAAACTGTTTTAAGCTCTCCTTTACAGTCATGGGCACAAGGAACCAATTGTGATGCTCCAATTGGATTGTATACAAGCAATCTTACCGGGACAAGTGTAAAACTAAATTGGTCAGCTGTTGGAACGAATACTTATGATGTAGATTATAAACCAGCTTCTTCAAATACATGGACGAGTGTTGCAGCTGCTACTACTTCCACTTCGGTAACGATATCAGGATTAGCGCAGAATACGGAATATGATTGGAGAATCAGGACAAATTGCAGTGTAAAAAGTACCTATAATTTTGCTCCAAGATTTAACAGTGGTACCGGAACAACCGTTCCAACAGGTTCTTATGCTCTTTCCTTAGATGGAAGCAGCGAATCAGGCTCAGCCGGAAATCTTAATTTAAGCGGTTCAGCATTGTCTTTTGAAGGGTGGATAAAACCATCATCTTTTAAATCAGGATTCCCTTATATTTCATCTATTATGGGAACAGAAATAAGCGACAGTAATTCTGCATTTTTACGATTAGGAGATGGTAATCTTGCCAATAATAAACTTCAGTTTGTATTAAGTATTAATAATGTACAACAAAAGTTGGCTTCTAATATAGCATTAAATGCTAATACATGGTATCACGTTGCGGCAACCTATGATGGGTCTACTATGAAACTGTACATCAATGGAACTCTGGATGCAAGCCGTTCCCAAAGTGGGAACTTCACTTCTAACGGAGCATTTAATGTTGGTTATTTATATAATGTATCCCGAAATTTCAATGGTAAAGTAGATGAGGTTCGCGTTTGGAGACGGGCATTAAATCAGACAGAGGTTAGCCAGAATATGTGTAACGTCACACTTCCAGCTACTTCTCTCGCTGCCTATTGGAAGTTTAATGAAGGAAGTGGTTCATCAGTCCAGGATACTTCAGGAAACGGTGTTATACTGACTTTAACCGGAATTGATGCTTCTAACTGGGGAACAGATATTCCATGTGCTACAGGGACTCAAAAAATTTCAGAAAACGGAAGAAATCAAAAAGGAACAGGACTGGAGCAAGTGGCTGGTAAAAAACAAATAAAACTGTATCCTAATCCTTTAAGTAAATCATCACCGCTTACTATTTCTGTTCCTGAAGAATATAACAAAGGGAAATTAACGGTCTATAGTTTCAGTGGAAGTATCATAGAAATAAAAACATTAAATACTGGGAATAACCAATATGAGATGTCTAAACTTTCAATAGGAAATTATATCATTCAATTTGAGTCTCAAGATGGAAGCCTGAAACATACTGAAAAATTAATCGTTAACTAATAATATTTTCATTGGTAGAATCATTGAGTCTAAGCCCAGTGATTCTACCATTTCTAAAAACAAATTTTAATATGAAAAAAAAATCTATTCTTATTGTATTGATTTTATTGATCTTTCAAGCAAAATCATTATTAAATGCGCAGCTTAATCCTTTAGGAATATGCTATGTAGAAGTGAATAACAGCAATATGCTAAATGCAGGGTCTTATACTTTGCAAAACACCAACAAGCAACTTTTTGATGTTGCTATTATTTTTGCAGCTAATATTAATTATGATGTTTCTAAAAGTAGGGCCTACATCTCCAGCAATAATAATGTCACAAAAGTATTGAACGATGTAGATACTTATGTAAGGCCTTTACAGCAAAAAGGGATCAAAGTACTGCTGGATATTCTTGGAAATCATCAGGGAGCAGGGCTTTGTAACTTTCCAAACCGCGAAGCAGCGCGTGATTTTGCATTGCAGATTGCAAATACCGTTTATACCTACGGTTTAGATGGTGTTGATCTTGATGATGAATATTCTGATTATGGAAATAACGGAACAGGACAGCCTAATAACAGCTCTTTTGTTATGTTATTACAAGAGCTTAAAGCTGCAATGCCGGATAAATTAATCACTTTTTATTTTATCGGCCCGGCAACGACAAGACAGAGTTACAATGGTGATCAGGCAGGAAATTACATCAATTATGGATGGAATGCTTATTATGGAACGTATAGTGCACCTAGTATACCACCTCTTGCTAATTCCAAGGTTTCAGCTGCAGCAACCTGGATACAGAATACTTCTGCATCTACACTTACCACTCTGGCTACCAATACAAAAAATGATGGCTATGGAGTATTTATGTGGTATGATCTTAAAGGAACAAATGCTGCCAGTTATTTGAGTACAGGATCGAATATTCTTTATAATGAAAACACACAGCTAAGCGGTCAGCTTTATTCTTGGACTCAGGGGGCAACTTGCGATCCGCCACTGGGGCTTGAAGTTACTAATGTTACAGGAACGACAGCGAAACTAAACTGGACTTCCAATGGATCTCAGACTTATAAAATTGATTATAAAGCGGTAGGCTCAAATACGTGGATTAATGCAGCCAATAATTATACAGGAAGCAATATCGTCATTAATAATCTAACTCTAAGCACAGATTATGACTGGAGAATACAATCCAATTGCTCTTCAACTTTAAAGAGTACTTATCTTTTTGCACCGAGATTTAATTCAGGAAACGGATGTGAAACTCCGGCTGGTTTAGTGTCAAGTAATTATCTGGGAACAACTACTAAATTATCCTGGAATACAGGAACTGCGTCTACTTATACACTGCAATATAAAACTGCTGTTGCATCGACGTGGACTACAGTTCCGAATATTTCAACCAACACCTATACTTTACAAAATTTGTCAGAAAACACAAACTATGTATGGAAAGTACAGTCAGTATGCGGTGGAACTAATACCAGCACATACTCAGGTGAAGCTACTTTTAACAGTGGTTTTCTTCCTGTTCAAAGTCCTGGTCCAAGATCACTTTCTTTCAATGGCAGTACAAATTATCTTAATGCTGGGCAATTTAACCTTAGTGGAAATGCTTTAACATTCGAAGGTTGGGTTAAAGTAAATTCATTTAAGCCTGCCTTCCCTTACATTTCATCAGTGCTTGGTATTGAAGTTGGAGACAATAATTCAGCAATATTAAGGTTTGGTGATGGGAATCTTGCGAATAACAAATTACAGTTCATCTTAAGTTTTGGGTCGTCCCAGATAAAACTTAATAGCATTACAGGACTGAATACAAATGCCTGGTATCATATAGCGGCAACTTATGATGGTGTATCCATGAAGATCTACATTAATGGAAATCTGGATGCAAGTGTTGCTGCAACAGGAAATTTTACAGCAAATGGGATCCTTTACCTGGCGAGAAATTATGATAACTCCAGAACACTCAACGGTTTCTTAGATGAATTCAGAGTTTGGAAAAAAGCATTAACACCTCAGGAGATTATGGATAATAAATGTAATATTGCAGCAAATTCATCTAGCCTTGAAGCTAATTGGAAAATGGATGAAGGTAGTGGCAATGGAGCTTTAGATGCTACTTCCAATACTCATTTTGCGGCTTTAATCAATATGTCCGCTTCTAACTGGAGTACAGATGTTCCTTGCAGCACACCATTATCTACAAGAGATGTTGACATGGATAAAGGGAATAGTGTATATCCAAATCCAGTTAAAAAAGGAAATGATATTCATTTTATCATCAATGATCATTCTGCTAGTGAGGTTGTACTTTATGATATTTCAGGAAAGTTGGTTAAAAAACAGAATATTGATAAAAATAATATCACAGTTAATACCCAAAATTTAGCCACTGGTACTTATATTTATAAAATAAAATCGGCGAACGATCAAATTATTTCTTCGGGAAAGGTAATCGTAGAATAGATATCAGGATGAATAACTTCATAGATTTGAAGTAATAATTAAACAAATAGAATTAAATTTAAATAGCATTAAAACTGTATGAGCGCAGAAAAAAAAGAAGTATTTGAGAAAGTAGAGAAAATGTTAGAAGCTCAGGGCTTTAATCTTGCTGCAAAAGATGATGGAAGACCTTGGGGTGGTTTTTTTGTGATTGATGAAAATCAGGCACAGGATTTTGCCAACCGGTATTTTGATGGGATCGATGTAGAAAGCCTGAAGATAGGTGGAAAACTAAGTCCAAAGATTTTGGTTGTTGCTCCTGAAGCCAGATTAAGCTGGCAGTATCATCACAGAAGAGCTGAGATCTGGCAGGTTGTTGAAGGAAAAGTAGGCATCAAAACTAGTGATACTGATGAAGAGGGGGAATTGATAGAGTATAACCCTAAGGATCAGATAAAACTTCAGCAAGGCGAAAGACACCGCTTGATAGGTTTAGATGATTGGGGAGTTGTGGCTGAAATATGGCAGCATACTGATGCGTCTAATCCATCAGATGAAGATGATATCGTGAGAGTACAGGACGATTTCGGAAGATAATTCTAAAATAATTATATCTGCCTCTGTCCGTCATTTCTCCCACTAAGAGAGATGATGGGCAGGGGCTTTTTTAAGATTAAATAGTATGAAGAGAAATATTATATCTTTTTGTGTGTTTATGCTGTTTGCAGCTATTGTATCAGGGCAATCCCTTTCATCTCCCAATAGTCAGCTAAAATTAAATTTTAAAATTGAAGGTGAGGGAGTTCCATATTATTCATTAAACTATAAGGATCAATCAATTCTGAAAGATAGTCGGTTGGGGTTTGTTTTAAAACCTTCCTATTCGTATTTTTCTGAATTTAAAGTTGATAAGGTTGAATATTCATCTTTTAATAAAAGTTGGATTGCGGTTTGGGGGCCAAACAAAGAAGTTGAAAACCATTACAACGAAATGCTTGTTCATTTAATTCAAAATAAAACAGGGTGGAAACTTGATATAAGGTTTAAACTTTTTGATGATGGGCTGGGTTTTCGATATGAATTTCCGGTTCAGAATGACTTAAGACATTTTACCATAAAAGATGAAATGACGAATTTTAATTTAGGAAAAGATTATAAAGCGTTTTGGATACCCGCAGATTACGATACGAATGAGTTTCCTGTAACGACTTCGAAATTATCAGAAGTTTCAAAATTAATTGACGACGTTCGAAAAGAATCACTGGCATCGAAAGCTCCAAGCGCTAGTCTTGCTGTACAGACACCATTGATGCTGAAGTCAGAAGATGGGATATACATTAATATTCATGAAGCTGCTTTAGTCAATTTTGCAGCGATGACATTGAATATTGATGATAAAAATTTTACTTTAACTTCGAATTTAACGCCCGATAAAAATGGAGATAGAGGTTTCATTCAAACGGGTTCAGTAAGTCCTTGGCGTACTATGATTATCAGTAATGATGCAAGGCAGATTCTTTCCTCTAACCTCATTATTAACCTTAATGAACCAAGCAAGGTAGAAGATACTTCCTGGATTAAACCAACCAAATATATTGGTGTCTGGTGGGAGTATTTTACAGGCGGAGGTTCTACTTGGGCATATTCTGATAATCAGGACGTCAGAATTGGGGAAACAGATTATAAAACCTTAAAACCGAATGGAAGACACGGAGCCAATACAAAACATGTAAAAGAATATATAGATTTTGCCTCAGAAAATGGATTCGATGCAGTTTTAGTAGAGGGCTGGAATGAAGGTTGGGAAGATAATCAAGCTTACAGAAAAGAACAAATTTACAGTTTTACAAAAGCGTATCCGGATTTTGATGTAAAAGAACTTCAGGCATATGCAAAAAGCAAAAAAGTAAAAATTATAATGCATCATGAAACAACATCTTCAGTCATTGATTATGAACGACAGCTTAAAGAGAGTTTTCAATTTATGAAAGATAATGGGTATGATGCTGTAAAAACCGGATATGTAGGCCCTATAATTCCCAGAAGCGAATATCATGATAGTCAATGGATGGTAAACCACTATAAATACGTTGCAGAAATGGCGGCCAGATATCATATTATGGTTGATTCACATGAGGCGGTAAGGCCAACCGGCTTACACCGAACTTTCCCCAATTGGATTGCCCAGGAATCTGCGCGCGGAACAGAGTTTGAATCTTTTAACGGAAACAGACCGGATCATACAACAATATTGCCCTTTACCAGATTAATAGGTGGGCCAATGGATTATACGCCGGGGATCTTTGAAGGTGATTTGTCCGTGTATGGAAATAATAAGGCAAAATTAAGTACAACACTAGCTAAGCAATTGGCTCTTTACGTTACAATATACAGTCCTCTCCAAATGGCAGCAGATCTGATTGAGAACTATAAAAAATATCCTGATGCTTTTCAGTTTATTAAAGATGTTGCTGTTGACTGGGATGCTTCCTATATTCTTGAGGCAGAACCTGGAGATTATATTACCATAGCTAGAAAAGCAAAAAATAAAAATGAATGGTTTGTTGGAAGTATCACTGATGAAAACTCCAGAGAGGCTATTGTTGATCTTGCATTTTTACCTAAAGGCAAAAAATTTGAAGCCACTATTTATAAAGATGGAAAAGATGCAGACTGGAAGACTAATCCTAAACGTTATGAAATATCTAAACAACAGGTAAATTCAAACAGTAAGCTGAAAATAAAAGTGGCACCTGGTGGCGGATTTGCGATAAGTATAAAACATTTAAGATAATGAAAAAATCACTTGTTCTTTTCTCTGTATTCTTTGCGGGTTTCTTCAAACTTTGTCTTGCACAGGATCCATGGATCATCAAATCTGAAAAGATCGAACCTAATAACTATACTGGAATTTCGGTTTCTAATGGTATGATAGGTGTTGTTTCATCACCAGAACCATTGAAGGTAGGAAGTGTTATTCTAGCTGGAGTTTATGATCAATATGGGCGGGGAAGGACAAGTAATTTCCTTTCGAATTTTAATATATTGGATATTAATTTATCCATCAATTGGCAACAAATCAACAGAAATAATATAAGCAACTATAGCCAGAGGATTGATCTTAAGACGGCTACTTTTTCAGGCTCGTTTGATTACGGAGATATTGCCCATGTTGAATATAAGTATACAGCATTGAGACATCTGCCCAATAATGTGTTGCTTACTGTGAGTATTCAGCCTAAAAAAGATTTGGCATTCGTTGCTGAAAGCAATATAAAGACACCACAAGGATTTATACAGCCCCAACAATATTATACTGAAATAACACCACCGCACGCAACGATTCCTCTTCTTACATCTGTAGCAAAAAGTCCTACCGGAGCAGTGACAGTGGCAGCGAGTACAACTTTTGTATTTTCTGAAGAACAATACACCCAACCTAAGATTTCCCATGAGATGCGTGATAGTGATACCCACCTCATGAAATTCGTTAAAAAACTGAAAACCTCAGAAAAGCCTTATACTTTTTCAGTAATAGGATCTTTAATTACCTCATCTCAGGTTAACGATCCATTCAATGCAGTAGAAAGATTAAGTATCTACGCAAATTTGCAGGACCCCGATAATCTTTATAAAAAACATGAAGCAGAATGGCAAAAATTATGGGAGGGAGATATTGAAATAGAAGGGGATCCACAGGTACAACAGGATATTCATAATATGCTGTATCATCTTTATTCATTTTCCAGAGAAGGATCTAATCATTCGCTATCACCTGCGGGACTTAGTGGTACTGGGTACAACGGCCATGTTTTTTGGGATACGGAAATGTTCATGTTCAAACCATTGCTGTTTTTTCATCCAGAAATGGCTAAAAGCCTTGTAGAATACAGATATGATCGTTTAAAAGCAGCAGAAATGAATGCTGCAATACATGGTTATAAAGGAGCGATGTTTCCATGGGAAAGCGCTATGTCAGGAGAAGAAGAGACTCCTGTTTGGGCTTTATCAGGAACTTATGAGCATCATATAACAGGGGATGTTGCATTTGCTACCTGGTATTATTATCTTTTTACTAAGGACATAAAATGGCTTAAAGAAAAAGGATGGCCTGTTTTGCAAAAAACCGCCGAATTTTGGCAGTCCAGGGTGGAAAAGAAAGGAAGCGAATATCATATTAAAAATGTAGTAGCAGCTGATGAATGGGCAGAGAATATTGATAATAATGCGTATACTAATGCCATTGCAAAACTGAATTTACAATTTGCAAATGCTGCAGCTAAAGCCCTTGATTTACTATTAAACAAAGATTGGGATGATATTGCTGAGCATCTTGTTTTTACAAAATTAGAAAATGGGGTTACAAAGGAGTATGACACCTACAAAGGAGAACCGATTAAACAGGCAGATGTCAATCTCTTGGCTTACCCTCTTCACATTATTCAGGATAAAAATCAGATCCGAAAAGATCTGGAATATTATCAAAAACGAGTGCCTAATCAAAAGACTCCCGCGATGAGCAAGGCTATTTTTGCATTATTATACAGTCGGTTGGGGGATGGAAAACAGGCTTATAAGTTGTTTAAAGAATCTTATGAACCTAATCTTTTACCTCCATTTAGAGTTTTTGCCGAAACGGTTGAAGGAGATAACCCCTACTTTATTACTGGAGCTGGAGGTACTCTTCAGACAATGATCATGGGATTTGGAGGAGTTGATATCGATGAAAAAGGATCATTGAAAAAAATAAAAAGTACATTACCATCTCATTGGAAAAAGGTTGTTGTAAAAGGAATTGGTTCTGAAAACTTAATATTTTCGAACAGTCAATAAGAAAATGGGATTTTTAAAGAGATTTATTTTCAAAAGACCTTCTCTTGATTCCATGTGTCCTCTATTTCCTCCAGGGTTTTTCCTTTGGTTTCAGGAACTTTTTTCCAGATAAACAGGAAAGCGATTATTGCAATGACCATATATAACCAGAAAGTATAAGAATTACCTATAGTTCCTATAAGTACCGGAAAGGTTTGGGACACTAAAAATACAGCTAACCACAGAAAAAATGTGGCAACGGACATTGCTGTAGCACGCGCCTTCGTAGGAAATATTTCGGCAATAACAACAAAAGCAAGAGGTCCCATTGACATTGCAAAACAAGCAATATACCCCAGAATTGCAATGAGTATCAAATAGCCTTGTTGTTGAATGTAAAACCCCCACCCAATAATAAACAAACAAATAGCCATACCTGAAATACCAAATAGCAACAGCTTTTTACGTCCCCAGGTATCAACATACTTTATAGCTACAAAGGTGAAAATTACATTAATGATACCTACCAAAACAGTTTGCATAAATGCAGAATCTGATCCTACACCTGTTGATTTGAAAATTTCCGGTGCATAATACATGATGGCATTAATTCCGGTAATCTGTGAGAATATGGCGAGTAGTATACCGATAAATAATGCCCGTTTTAGTTTAGGTTCTTTTAGAATAGAAAAAGAAAAAGGCTTTTCATCTTTCAACGATGCGGTAATGGAATTTAATTCTCGTTGTGCTATTATTGGCCCGTTGATCTGACTTAGAATAGCCAATGCCTCAACGTTCCTTGCTTGTCCGGCCAGCCAACGAGGACTTTCGGGCACGGTAAGCAATAACAATATAAAAATAATAGAAGGTATAACTCCTGAACCAAACATCCATCGCCATCCGGTTGAGATATTCCAGGAGTCATTATGTATACCGGCGATATAGGCATTTACAAAATAAATAACTAAAATACCAGATACAATCCCAAGTTGAAATATTGAAATCAACCGTCCTCTTATTGCAGCAGGTGCCATTTCTGAGATATACATAGGAGAGAGCATAGAAGCGATACCGATGCCCATACCACCTATAATTCGGAATACTACAAAGAGCCAAAGACTCGGCGCAAGTGATGTCCCTATAGAAGAAATAGTAAACAATAACGCTGAAAGCATGAGTACTTTTTTACGACCGACACGGTCACTAAGTGCTCCGGAATACATGGCTCCTATGATACAGCCTAATAAAGCACAGGAAGCAACCCAGCCTGTCATAATATCAGATAAGTGATAATAAGTTCGCATAAAGCCAATAGCTCCGGAGATAACAGCAGTATCATAACCAAATAATAAGCCGCCTACAGATGCCACCAGAGTTGCTTTATAGATCATATTAGAATTTACAGTTGATTGCATGTGGTTTATTTTAAAACTTTATTGGTGATCATATTTGTACGGACACTTGCTTTTATGGTAACACATTCTTTACCTATACTTTCACCATATGGGGTAATAGTATAAGCTCCAACATGGGCAGGAACAATAAAAGTTTCGGCATAATGAATAATGTATGGCTCAAAACTTAGGTCTGGACTTTCTACTATTACCTCACGCCCATCCACGAGATTCAGGACATTGACAACATCTTGGGTGTGGTGAACTACTTTTTTAGTAAACCAATGTCTTCGGGTTTCAATAAACGATGATGCATCCAGCCCGGTACGTTCTTCACGCCAACCATCTCCCTCAGCAACAGGCTCAGTAAGATTTAGAATATTTTCTTTTGTCCATGATGAGGTGCGATCCCATTGTATTACATTTCTACCATGTTCCAGTGATATAGGTCTTGGTTTGCCATCCAGTCCCATTCGTCCCCAATCCCAAAGCTTAAATGTAAAAATATAGGGTGTTGCGCTAATTTCTAATACCACAGAATTTGCTCCTGAACAATGTACAGTACCTGCAGGTATAGATACGTGGTCATGTTTGCGGACAGGCCATTTTTGTACATATTGTTCTGCATCAAAAGGGATTTGATCATTTTGGGCTATTTCCAGCTGCTGCATCATAGAATCAGGATCAACACCTTCTTTTAGACCCAGATATACAAAAGCATCTTCTTTGGTATCCAGCATATAATAGCTTTCATCCTGCGTATAAGGCATCCCGAATTTTTCTTTAATATATTCTTTCAGTGGATGTACCTGCAGACTTAGATTGCCTCCCTCCATGGTGTCCAGAAAATCAAAACGAATAGGGAATTCATCTCCGAATCCATCGTATACTTGTTTTCCTAATAAAGCTTCCGATTGGAAAAACACTAAATTAATGGAAGGTATTTCTACCACCTGATTACCAAAACCTAACAACAGGCTGTTTTCTTCGGGAACACAATCGAATCCCCATGCATAATTGGGAAGGCTTCTGTCCAGGTCACAAACTTCTTTCAGCCACTGACCGCCCCAAGGGCCTGGATCAAAAAAAGGAACGACCCTGAAAGGAGCTTTTACTGTTTGCTGAAGTGCGTCAAATAGAGCAGTAGCACTTATCATTTTGGGTTGATTGAGTAATGTAGTGTCCAAAACGAAGTTACAATTATTCAGTATTCTTTTCTTATAGTGGTCACAGACACGCCAATCTACAAAGTAGGCATGTTTATATTGATATGCAAAAGAGTCGGTATAATTGAATCTACCAAGATTACAGGCTGTATTTTTACGATAACGCATCTGTATTTCCCATCGTGGCATATCAGCATAGATCGTGAGATCAGGTTTTTTTGCAAGCAAAGTGGCACCCGGACCAACCACTACAGTACAGCCATTAATATCAGCGATCTGGTTTTGAAATTCAGCTATTGTAGAAGGATCAAAATAATCTTCCAATTTCAGAGGTGCGATATAACCGAATACCGGATCATCCGTGACATAGGGTTGCACCATTGCTGCTATTTCGTGCTCTGATTTCATAGCTTGCTGCGTATTGACAAGCAGTTGAGGATTTAAGAATTTCTGTAATGAGGTAATGATCTCTTCCACAAATACACCCGGATAACATTCTACTGCAATTATCTTAGGAATATCTCTTTTTAATTGTTCTGCAATGTTTTCCCATCCTGCCATACAATGGTGATCTTGTATTTCAACGACCGGGAATTTATTAAAATTTGATTTCATTCCGTACTATTTCGTTTATTCTATTGTTTTTATTAATTGGATATCAAATGTGCCATACCTAATAAAGCTGCCATCTCAGGAAATTCTGCTGTTTCAATTTTTACAGTTCCCCAAGGTGTCCACGCGTGAGCTTCAACTTGTTTTCTTATATAAGGGATGATTTGAGAACCGCTCGCCATGATTCCACCAGAAAGTATAAGTGCTTCCGGATCATAAGCATGGACCAGATTAATAGCACATGCAGACCATGCCTGAAGACTTTGATCGCGTATTTGTAATGCTGTTTCATCTCCTTCTTCTGCCAAGCCGAAAATCAATTCATAGTCAACTTCTGGAATGGAGGCAAGTCTGCTTTCTGCGAAATTTTTATCAGAATTTATGATGGTTGCAAGATTCCAGGTAGAAGCTTCTGTTTCTACACATCCTTTATTGCCACAATTGCATAACCCTCCTTTGTAATTGATAACCGAATGCCCTCCCAGTATACCCGCAGTGAAATGCTTGCCTCTCAGCAATTGCCCTTCCATGATAGCTGCGCTTCCTATTCCTGTTCCCAGAGTCATGAGAACAATATTATCGTAATCCTGTGCTTTCCCATATTTCCATTCTCCCAGTAATGCAGCACGTGCATCATTTTCAATAAAAAATGGTAGGCCAAATGCCTGTAGGCACCATTCTTCTAAATTAATTTCTGGAGCATCGCCAAATTTTTCATCAATAGAAAGTATTTTTTTCTGATGATTGTCCACAATACCGGGAGAGGCAATGCCTAATCCGGCAATACCTGTCAAAGAAAGTCTTTCCTGTAACAGTAACTTCTCTACAGTTTCCTGTATATAGGGTAGCCGTGATCTAAGACCATTATTGGAATTAGCATCGATGGAAGAAGAGGCCAGCAAAGAATTATTATATACTATACCTATTTTAATTCTGGTACCTCCCATGTCTATGGTAATGACTGGTTTTGACATTCTGGTTGCTTTTATGTTATGGGATTGCTTTAATTTCAATAACGTCCATACCTGATAAACTAAATGTTTCGTTAGCTGAAAATACTTTGCCTGTTTTAGGGTTGATTAGTTTTGATGGTTTTAATTTCCCCCATTTGAACGCAGTATTCTGTTCTTTTTCGTCAGGGTTATAAAGTCTTATAAGAAAACTATGATCTTCCTGCGGTGTTACACTTGTCACTACAATTTTATCGTTGTTCATCTGAAAAAGACTTCCCTCGATAGGTGCTTTTTCACGAACGTGAATTGCGATGAGAGGCTGTGTGAAAGCGGCTGCATACTTTTCATTTTCCACAGCATTAAAAGTACCGTGTGGACGAAGTGCGTAGCGATAGTGTACCGGCCCCTCCTGATCTGCTTTGTAATTGGTATGCCAATAGTTGTTCATCGCATAACTGAACCAATTAGTGGTGCCAGGTGTGCCTTTATCTTTCCACTTTTTATGGCTGTTATCAATAACCATTCTTTCATCTATCATTTCCGAAGCTTCAATTAATGGTGTTTCTAATAACATCCATTGCATACCTTGCTGTCCAAAAGAAGCATCTACCCAACGGCGGCTGTACCAATAATCCATATTGGAACCCGGAAGCTGATCAGTAAGATATTTCATAATACCATAACCCGCATCTACTGTAATGTTTTTGAATCCTGCATTGAAAGGAAAACCAAAATGAACCGATTCCTTAGTACGGACAGACTTTTTATCTATAATATTTTCTAATGCTACTTCATCATTGTCAACAAACAGCGTAATAATTTTCTCGAGTTTGTTAGCTCCTGGTGCTTCTGATGTTAATGAGATCTTAGCCATTACAGGACCATTTTCCAATACTTTTACCTGCACATTCGAATTAGATAATGCTTCTTTCGGGTCAGATCCAGGTACATACCAATAACTATTTAAACCCTGGTTGTTAAAGCTTCCAGCGTAATTCGTTGTCCCATTATCTGTAAAATGAGTAATACTTCCTGTTTTATTATCCCAGATTAATGTTACCTTTCCATTAGAGATACTATTGGAAGTAATTGAAAAAGGACTTGCTTTAGGAGATGTAGATTTTATAATGGTATAGGTTGAAGAACCTAGTGGTGGAATATTTTTCGCAATAAATGCCATAGTTCCATTTTCCAGTTTTTGTAATGGCATCATGTTACCAGCAGCATCCTGAACAGTATTACCTTGTGTAGTTGCTGGAATGATCGCTGTGCCACTGCGTATCCAAGATGATGTGTTGAAAACAGCTATGGTTTTAGATGCCGGATCTGTCAATGGGTGTAATAGATCCGTTTCAAGTTTGTTTGTCTGTGTACTGCCATCAAGAGAAAATTGTTTTTTTACCTGCCATTGATCTTTAACGAAAGGAAGATCTGGGGCTGTAATACTATTAAATGCTCCCCATGTATGTTCATGAAAAAGGATTACGTTTCTCCATGCTTCATAAAAGTTTTGATTATTATATTCAAGAGGATTTAACATTGAGTAGAGTGTTGTGATCTGTTGCAGTTTCAGGCTGGTGTTTCTGTTAATTCCTTCTTCCTTGGCTGTAGACATAGCTCCGTCTTCCCAGTGAGGGCTGATATCACCTTTTACAACTGGAATCTGATCTCCATATTTTTTTTCAAATACTTCAAACATCTTTTCATTTGTACTCAGTACGATTTTAGGTGAAGTATATTTTTTATTCCACTCATCTACAAATTTTGAAATAGAAGGATCTATTGGTCCATTATCTGATACAATATTATAACGCCATTGAACCATGTCGTATGGATAATTGTTTTTCGTAAGATCATCAAGATATTCTGATATTTTTTTCTGACCATTGTCAAATACTCCTCCAGGATGTATACCGTGCCAGGAAGAATAACCTCTTCCAGCAGTCCAGAATAATATTTTTTCCTTACCGGATGGTGACTGCCACCAAACAGGTTTATCTCCCCAGCTTTTCACAAAATTACCCACACGATCACCCAGATAAGGATTGGTCTTTCCCAGGTAGTTAGGACCGCTGGAAAAGTACTTTACTCCTGCGGATGTAAGAGCAGGAACTAAAGACCAAGCAAATCCTGGAACGTCCGACATCATGGCGCTGTTAATTTTAAAACCATATTCTTTTTCCAGTTTTTGTGCATATTCTGTATAATGGAATAATTCCTCCGGCTGACTGAGCCCTGTTAAAATATTACCATACATCGCGGAAAGACCAATATTTCCTTCTTTTACAGCTTTTACAAAAGATTCCTTCTCCTCAGGAGTTGCCTTTTGCATAAAGTTTTCTACGTCCCAAAGAGCCTCAACATTATATTTAAAACGAGCCTCTTCAGGGAGGTTTCGGGTTTCCTCAATCATCTTGAGAGCATCATAGATATTTTTGGTATGGATTCTTTCTACTTCTGATTGTAAATGGGAATACCCGACATCAGTGTGGGAGTGATGAATAAAATATAAAGTACGCGGGACAACAACTCCAGCTTCAATGGTTTTCCGAAGAAGCTCCTTTTTTCCTGAGCTAACGGTTAGTAGCACATTACCTCCTTTTGGTGAGAGTGAAACAGGAATGTCGAATGTTTTGATACCATCAGGCATAACAAAAGAGAAGGAGTCTTTATGATCGATTTTAGCCGTTATTTTTTGCTCCGGACCGAAATGTAATGTGGTAAGGGTGATAAGACGCTTACCATCTTTTAAAATAAAGGGTGTTGGACTGGCATCTATTTTTTCCTGAAAAGTAAATTTGTAGGTCATAAACCAATCTCTGCTATCCTGAGCCTGTCCTACAAGTTTTAGACGAAGTGGCTTACCAGGTGTTATTTTATGGGTTGGTATACGGAGGTAGGCAATGCCATAAGAGTCTTTCAATCCATCCATTTTTGTTTGGTGGAATACAAAGGCTGTACTATCAGCAGCCTTGGCAATCCAATCTGGGCGTTGATTCGCTGGATAGGTAGTTAGAGTTAACGCTTTTTGGTCATTAATATATAAATCGAAATTACGAATTCCTCCGCTACTGCCTGACGAGTGAGAAACCAGCCAGTTAAAATACACATAAGGCTCCTTGCTTTCCGTTGGTGCTGGTGCTGTTTCCCATTCAATGGTTTTAGCGCCATCAGTTGTACGGGTAAGTAGGGCGCGGGTAGCGTGATCTGGAAATGCTGAAAAATAATCGATATTTTCACCACTTATTTCACGGGTGTAGCCATTCGTTGCTTGAACATTGCCAAAAAAAGGAACCTTTTTCTGAGCATAAATAAAGTTGCCTGTCATAAGAAAAGACATCAGCAAAAGAAAATACTTGTTGGACATGGACTTCATTTTATGATTATATGTTAGAATGTTTGAACATATTGAATTTAAAAAAAATAAATTAGCTCTCAGCAGATTTATTGATATCGATAGTATAAGTGAATTTATCCGAACGATAATAGCCTATATTATATTCTACAGGTTTCCCATTGATATCATAAACAAAACGTTCGCGTTTCAACAACGGAAAAGTAGCAGAAACTTTTAGTTTCTTTCCTATTACAGCACCAGCCTGACAAGCGCTTATGTTTTCCCGGGATCGATGCACGATAATTCCATATTGTTCCTGTAGCATACTATACAATGGGATATTAAAATCATCTTTTTTATCAATACCAATTCTTGGATGAAAATAGCTTTCAAAATATACAATTGGATCCCCTGAGTTCTCTCCCTTCAACTTAGAAAGCTTAAATATTTTTTTATCAGGTGTACAATTAAAGAAATTACATATTTCCTCATTGGGCTGTATCATTTCCGTCTTTAGTGACTGGTTGATCACATTGATGCCTTTTTCCAGCATTTCCCGCGTAAAGCTATACCAGTGATCAAGTCCTGTTACCAGACTTTTCTTTTCAGATATTCGGGTTCCGACACCTTTTTTACGAACAATAAGTCCTTCATGCTCCAATTTATTGGTTGCCTGTCGGATCGTATTCCGGGAAACTCCCCAAAGATTAGCCAGATCCACTTCCTTTGGTAATAAAGCTCCTTTTTTATACACTTCCATTTTGATCAGTTTGCGGAAAAGCTCTTCTACCTGTACATGTAGTGGTAATTTGCTGTTGTGATCAATAGTAAAGTCTTTAGTTAGTATGTTCATACATATGATAAAGTGTAAAGGTAATAATTTTTTAATTCCAGATTGATTTTTTTTTAATTAATTCAAAATATGGTTCATTTAAATTTAAAAACAGCACCAGTATTGATGCTGTTTTGTTGATATGATTTAAATAATTAAGATCTAGAAAGTCACATCAAGACCTACATAAAAATTCGCTTTCATAATAGGCGCGTAAACCATTCCGCCATCAAAATAATTACCAAAAGGATTTTTAAAATCTACAATTGCATTCTTTTGATTGTAAGAAGTTAAATTCTCACCACCAAAATAAGCCCTTATTTTTTTGTTGAAACTTCTTGAGACTTGTGCGTTTAAAACGGCATAAGAATTAGAATATCCTGGCAATTGAAATTCGGATGGGTTACTTGATGTATCAGGAAGTCTTTGTTTTCCAACCCAGTTTAATGTTGTATCAAAGCTCCAATATCCACCATTATTATTTTTATTGGTAGAATAAGCAAGGTTTACAAACCCACGATTTTTAGCCATAAAAGGAACCTCTCTTCTTCCATCCAGATAATCTGCCTGTACATCATAATACTTATAAGCTACTTTTACCTCGAAGTTTTTTAAAGGAATGAAATCCCACTGTACCTGTAAACTATTAGCAAAAGATTTTCCTTTAAGATTATAAAACACCAGTTGCTGAGGTGATCTGTCAAGATCAACCATCACCTGATCCTGAAAATCTGTTCTGAAGAAATCTGCAACAATAGAAGATTTTCTTCCGAAAATTTTAAATTCCTGTTGTAAACTTGCGCCATAATTCCAGGCTATTTCGGGTTTTAGACCATAAATATCACCCCCATTCTGTATGATCTGAATCGTACGGTTGGAAGCAAAATATTGTTGATTTTCTGCAAAAACAGAAGCCGTTCTGAAACCTCTTCCAGCTGATAATCTTAAAATAGTTTGTGGAGTGAAATCATATTTAAAATTTAATCTTGGAGTAAATTGTGTCCCCGCTAGATTATGAAAATCGATCCTTGCTCCAGCTACCAAAGTATATTTTAATCCTGTTAATGTATATTCGGCAAAAGCTCCCAGTACAATCTCATTTCTTTTGTAAGGGGTTGTAAGGTAGGTTTCATCATAACCATCATACATAAAGCTTGCTCCAGCCTTATATTTATGATTAGTATTCCCAAGGATACTTTCAAAAATTAAATTTGAATAAAATGTATTCTGTTTACCTGAATAATTTCTCAACCCGAAAAAGCTATCCTGCTGGTGGTAAACATATTGATTCATCCAACCCAGGCTCTGGTAAGGCTTTCCTTTAAACACATAACCTGTTTTATTCCACACCTGAAATCTAGAGATATCAATTCCTACTCCATAAGCATTCTGCTTATCCTGAGCCAGTTTTTTGTCAAAACCGGTTTGCCCTGCAGTTCTGTTATCCTTAACAAAATTAATTCCGAAATGAGAACCAAATCCAGACTTTTCAAGATCATTATAATTGAGAAGGTATGCTGTATTAATCTGTGTTCCTTTCGGACGGTCAAGAAAACCATCATCATTCATATCTGTATTTCCAAAAGTTCCATTTCCGTGTAATAGAAAGGTCTGTGACCATTTCTCATTGATAGGAGAAACACTCGTAATATTAGCTTCAGCTCTTCCATTGAAGTCTGAAAAAAGATTTAATGAGGTTTCTGGTTTTTCTGAATTTTTTAAAAGTTCAGTGTTGATTTGTCCGGTAATACTTTCATATCCGTTAGTAACGGTGCTTCCACCTTTGGTAAGCTGGATACTCTCGATCCATCTCCCAGGAATGAAATTTAATCCATAAGCCGATGCCAGACCTCTGATTTCAGGTAAAAGTTCTTTTGTTAAACTGGTGTATTTTTGATCAAGTCCTAACATTTTAAGCTGTTTAGTTCCTGTAACAGCATTGCTAAAAGAAACATCCACTGTAGCATTGGTCTCAAAGCTTTCTGATAAATTACAACAAGCAGCCTTTAATAATTCCTTTTTATCAATATTAAAAACCAAACCCGCATCTTTCTTACTTAATGAAGTAGGCGCTCTGGAGGCAGATAATTTTACTTCTTCAATATTTTTTTCGTGATTACCTTGATCCTGACTGGTTGAAGAAGTTGAATCAGTTTCTTCATGATGTTCAGGCTTTCCAAGTTCATCAACATGTACACCTGCTCCTTTTTCTCCTAACGCAACATTTCTGTCATAAAGACAACAGTCTGGAAGGTGATTATAAACACTGTCCGAAGATTTATACTTTTCATTATCATGTCCCACATCAGCAATCTTTTTTAAAATTTTATCTGCTGAGGTTTTTGTAGTATCGAAATCTAAAATAACAGATTGTTTTTCAGCACTCCATTCTGCAGAGCTCGCTCCAGCGTCTTTTGCTGCTTTTTCAATTCTTGCCTTACATGAAGCGCAATTTCCTTTTACATAAAATTCATTGTCTGCTTTAGAAGCCTGAGCTGATACAGTGGTACTTGAAGGCTGAAGATCTCTTGCATAATGACAACATCCGGGAAGGGCTTCATATGTTTCAATGGATGCTTTGAATTTCTCATTGTCATGACCGGCCTCGGCTACTTTTTTAAGAATATCATTAGTGGAAATAGTGCCTTCAGTTTCTAAAGTTAATGTTTGAGTGTCAATAGAATACCTTGCTGCTTTTGCACCCGCTTTTTTAGCTGTGGTTTCTATTCTTTCTTTACACATCTCGCAGTTTCCTTTTACCTGGAACTGACTTTTAAGATTTTGAGCAAATATAAATTGAATAGATAGTAGACATATACCAAGAATCAACTTGGAAATAAATAATTTCATTTTGTTTAAAATTTAGATTAATTAAAAAACAGCTCATTAGTGGTCTAATGAACATCCATATATTTAATTAAGCTAGCTTGGGCGGTTCCCAAATCTCTTTTAAACGATCCGAAAGGTGAGGATCACAATACTGAAATTGTAGTCTTTTATTCGCTTTGTAATAAGATATTTCTAAAAGCAAACCTTTAGAAAAAGGCGTTTCTATGAATGAAAAACAAGCTACACAGGTCGAACAGCAATCGTCATTACATGATGATTTTGATTTTTCGTGACCTTTAGTTGATTTCGACTGATGATTTTTACAGCAGTCTTCTTTTTTAGACTCTGCTTTACAACATGTTTCCTGAGCTGCCTTTAGAACGAAGTTATCTTTAGGAATCAAAAAGATCCCTAAGCAGAAAATGATGGTTATGATCTGAAATAACTTCACAATGGCAAAATTACAAAAATTATGGTAAAGGATCACCTACTTTCACAGAACAATTATGGAAATGCTCTCCATGAGCAGGATTTAATTTTGGTTTATCACCGCTCGCCAAACTTTGCTGTGGTGTTGAAGCCGGTGTATTTTGTACGACATTTTGTACTGGTTGTACAGCCGGAGCAGGTTTACTGTTTAAAGGCTGTCCCACAGGAATATCACATCGGTGTCCCGGTTGTCCATGTGGAGGATTCATGCCAGGAGCAGTTTTTACCGCTTTCCCAGTTTTATCAACCGTGAATTTCCCCGGTTGTAAGGAATTAGGGTCTATTTGAATAGTTTGTGATCCATTCTTATTAACGACAACATTTTGAGTAGCTTGAGCCTGTGTTGGAGCAGGTTTGCTGTTTAGAGGCTGTCCTACAGGAATATCACATCGATGCCCCGGTTGCCCGTGAGGAGGATTCATGCCTGGAGCAGTAACTGCAGTAGGAGCTGGCGTAGCTGTATACTGTGCATTGGTTTTAATTCCTGCTTGATCTAAAATTGAAGTTTTGGGTGTATTATTAACAGTAACAGCCGGTTGCTGAACAGATGCTTCTTCTTTGACATAGGTTGCTCTTTCGTCTTTTTTGCAAGAAACTGTAAGTATTGAAACAGCAGCAAGACCTAAAAATGTATTTTTCATATCCTATCGTATGAAACAAAATTAGCAAAACATTTTCAATTGTTTTGCTAATTTTATATTTATAATCTTATTTTGGAATTAATTCTTAACCAAAAGTCTGAATCCTTCTCCGTGTACGTTGATGATTTCCAATCCTTCATCATCTTTCAAAAGCTTACGAAGTTTAGCGATATAAACGTCCATACTTCTTGCTGTAAAGTAGTTCTCTTTCTTCCATATCTTTCTTAGTGCCAGATCTCTAGGCATGAAATCATTTCTATGGATACAAAGAAGCTTAAGCAATTCATTTTCCTTTGGAGAAAGTTTATATTCTTTATCGCCCACTCTTAATTGTCTTAGCATAGAATCAAAGAAGATATTGCTGATTTTAAATTGTTCCTGTTCTTCATTTTCTAATGTTGAACTTCTTTGAAGGATTGCTTTGATTTTGTATAAAAGCAATTCAGTATCAAAAGGTTTTGTAATATAATCATCTGCCCCCAATTGATATCCTTTCAAAATATCTTCTCTCATATTTCTTGCAGTCAAGAAAATGATCGGGGTGTTTTTATCAATCTTTTTTACGTCTTCCGCTAATGAGAACCCATCTTTTTTAGGCATCATAACATCGAAAATACAGATATCAAATTCATTTTCTGTGAATTCTTTTAGCCCCTGCTCTCCATCTGTTGCAAGAGTTACTTCAAAATTATTTATCGTTAAATAATCTTTCAATACCGCTCCAAAACTCTGATCGTCTTCTACTAATAATATTCTGTTGCTCATAATTTTAAAAATTAAAAATTAATAATAAGAATGAACTTCCTCACTCTCTCTTCTGTTATATTTGTTATTTGGTTTATCTTTTATTTATTCCAATTATCCCTTTTAGGTCATTGGAAGTTTTATAGTAAATATGCTTCCTTCTCCTTTGTTCGATTCTACTATAATCTGACCTTTATGCAGTTCTACAATTTTCTTAACATAGGAAAGCCCTAGGCCTTGTCCTTTTACGTTATGAATATTTCCTGTTTCTTCTCTGAAAAACTTTTCAAAAATTTTCGTTTTGTTCTGGGTTTCCATTCCCATTCCTTTGTCTGAGATCTCAATAACATAGAAATTGCCTTCATTTCTTGTTTTTATTTTGATATCAGGAGTATCAGGAGAATACTTATTGGCATTATCCAATAAATTCACCAACATATTTGAAATATGAAATTCATCAATTTTAAAATTGTACTTATCAGCAGTGAACTCTTGGGTAAGAGAACCGTTTCTCTGGGTTACAATAAGATTGAAAGACTCCGTTGTTTTTTTGATAAGTTCTCTTACATTGGTTTCTTTCAAAAATAAATTAACTTCATTTCTTTCCAGTTTAGACATATTAAGAACATTTTCCACCTGTTTCTTCATCCTCAGGTTTTCCTGTTTTATAAGACTTGAGTAATATCTAACTTTTTCAGGGTTGGTCGCAATTTTGTCATTGGCTAAAGAATCTGTAGCCACTGAAATAGTTGCTAAAGGAGTCTTAAACTCGTGAGACATATTATTGATGAAGTCGGTCTTTATTTCTGCAAGCTTCTTTTGTCTCATCATATAATTGATAGAGATGATATAGATTCCTAAAATAGTCAGTAATGAAAGGAAAGTTCCCAAAAGCATTGGCCAGTTATTCATGGCTAATGAATATTCCTTTTTAGGAAAAACTAAAGCCAGATTATATAAAGTCCGTTCTTTTTTATCTGTAAAAAGTGGGTAGCTATAGGTATTGTTATCCTTTTTCTCTTTATAAACCTTATTGAAAACGGTGGTAAGTGTATTATTCTTATCCGTAACACCAAAACCAAATTTAGCGGTAATACCCTTCATCTTCAATTCCTTTGTAAGAACTGAGTCCAATATCTTATCATCCACTCTTTTAGTAATAGGAAGATTGTTTCCATATACTTTAGCAAACTCCTTCATCGAATAATCACCGCTTTCTATATCCTGATTGATATCGGTCGTAAGGAGTTCCCGGTTAGTGGTATCTCTCTTCAGCTTATAAGCTGCTTCGTCAGTATATAATGTAGTAAGTTTTAAAGAATCTCCTTTTTTAGAAATTGGGAGCTGAGTTTTTTCAATGATATTTTTAGAATAAATAATCTGTCTTTGTGTCCCGGAATCCTGAACTTGTTGAATCGTAGTCAGGGATGGCTGATTATTATTTGAAATGACATTTTTCCTGAAATTTTTAAAATCCTCATTCAGGTACTTTTCAACTTCAATTTCGGAGATGTTTTTAGCAGTGTTTTCCAATGCTGAATAGACTTTATTAGAAAAGTCTTGTTCCAGGGCACCGTAATATCCTTTCAGCCAATAAAATTGGAGTGTAACAAAGACAATCAGTGAGATCGTCATGAACACTGAAATTATTGGGATGAACTTATTATTCATTATCTTTTTTTAAGTTGTTTGGAATGATGAATGTTAAAATTAATTGTTTTAAGACTTCATAAACAAAAAACGAGCCAAAAAATTGTATTTTTTTTCTTAAAACTATGTTTTTTAACATTTTTTTATAAATCGTAAAAATTACTTGTCATATGAAAAGCGTTGCCTACAAATAAAGAACTAAGTTTGTTAAAAATAATTACGTATGGAATCAAGTATCATTTTTAACAAAGATTTTGACTCGAACAGTGTTTATGTTATGAAAGTCTATGACGCTGATGTTTCAAAAGTGTGGGACTATTTTACCAAATCTGAATTATTGGATCAATGGTGGGCTCCAAAACCTTGGAGTTGTGAAACGGTAAGCATGGATTTTAAAGAAAATGGAGTTTGGTATTATGCCATGGTTGGTCCTGAAGGTGAAAGAATGTATGGACAATTGAAATACGGAGAAATTATGGAGCATAGAAGTTTTGACGGTGTAGATGCTTTTTGTGATGACAAGGGAAACATTAATCAAGACTTTCCACAAGCACAATGGCTTGTTGGATTTACAGGAATAGAAGAGGGTGCAAAAGTGACGGTCAATATTCATTTTGCATCTCAGGATGCCATGAAAAAACAAATTGAAATGGGTTTTGAAGATGGTTTTAAAATGGGGCTGAGTCAGCTAGAAGAAATTCTTAAAGCTAATTAGTCAATTTGAAATCTTCAACAATAAAATAGAAAATAATAGGGCGGGCTTAAGCCCGCCCTATTATTTTAGGCAAAAAAAATATGATAATGAAAATAATTCAAATTGTCATATTATCATTTCATTTTATATCAGTTCTTCGTCCTGAAAATACTGAATAATTGCTTTTTTCATGAGCAATGTCTGTTCGTTGGTTCGTAATTCCGGAAGATCCTCCAATTTTTCAAACTGTGGCCATCCATCTTCATAATGCGTAAATTTATAATAACCAAACGGTTCTAATAATCTGCAAACAGCAATATGAAGGATATTTAATTTATCGTCTTTTGAATATTTTTGCTGACCACTTCCCAATTCCTGTAAACCAATTAAAAACAATACTGTTTCAATAGGTGGATTTTTTTCAGTCTCAAAATTCTCTTCAAAAAACTGTTCTATTTTTTTCCAATATTCGGATTCGTTAATCATTCTTTTTTATTTTCTAATTTCAATAGAAATGCATATTCCAATGCATCTTCTTTAAGTGATTCAAATCTTCCACTCGCTCCGCCATGTCCTGCACTCATATCGGTTTTAAAAAGTAAAAGATTGTCATTGGTTTTCAGCTCTCTTAATTTTGCCGTCCATTTGGCTGGTTCCCAATATTGAACTTGAGAATCATGCAAGCCTGTTGTGACAAGCATATGTGGATAATCTTTAGCTTCTACATTGTCATATGGAGAATATTCCTTCATATAATGATAATATTCTTTGTCATTCGGATTACCCCATTCATCATATTCCCCTGTTGTTAAAGGAATTGTTTCATCCAGCATTGTTGTTACAACATCTACGAAAGGAACCTGTGCAACTATACCATTAAATAAGGTTGGTTCGTAGTTAATAACTGCTCCCACTAATAATCCACCGGCACTTCCACCCATCGCATAAAGATGGTTAGATGAAGTGTAATTTTCCTTTATTAAATATTTCCCCGCATCTATAAAATCAAAGAATGTATTCTTTTTAAACAACATTTTCCCATCTTCATACCATTCTCTGCCTAAATATTCTCCACCACGGATATGTGCGATGGCATAAATAAAACCTCTATCTAAAATGGAAAGTCTTACATTAGAAAAACTTGCATCTACGGTATGTCCATAACTTCCATATCCATATAATAGTAAGGGTGTATTTTCAGATTTTTTGGTGTCTTTATGATAAACCAGGGAAATGGGAATTTTTGCTTCTCCATCTCGGGAATCTGCCCAAATTCTTTCAGAAATATAATTTTCAGGGAAGAATTTTCCACCCAAAACTTCCTGTTGTTTCAGAAGTATGGTTGTTTTGTCTTTCATATTATATTCGTAGGTAGAACTTGGCTGTGTTAAAGAAGTGTAGCCATAGCGTAAAATCTCTGTGTCAAATTCTAAATTAACGCCGATATAAGAGGTATAGGTAGGATCTGAAAATGGGAGATAGTAAGATTCTTTGGTTTTTTCTTCAATGATCTTTATCTGTAACAGACCTTGCTCTCTTTCTTCAAGAACAAGATAATCTTTAAATATTTCAAAACCTTCCAGTAAAACTTCGGCCCGATGAGGAATTACATCCACCCAGTTTTCCATTCCGCAATTGTCGATTTTAGCTTTTACAATTTTGAAATTGAAAGCTTCATCAGCATTGGTGATGATGTAAAATTCATCTTCATAATGCTCTACTGAATATTCCAGATCATCTATTCTAGGCTGAATGATCTTCCAGTCGGCAAAAACATTGTCGGAAGGAATAAAACGATGTTCATCAGAAATAGTGCTGGAGCTCGCAATAAAAATGTATTGTAAAGATTTTGTTTTGAAAACATTGACATCAAACGTATCGTCCTTTTCATGGAAGATTAAAATGTCTTCTGATGGCTCTGTTCCCAGTTTGTGTCTGTATACCTGAAATGCACGTAAACTTTCATCCTTTCTGATGTAAAAAACGTGTTCGTTATCATTGGCCCAAACTCCTTTTCCTGTTGTGTTTTCAATTTTATCTGAAAGAATTTCTCCAGTTTCTAAATTTTTGAAATTGATCGAATAAATTCTTCGTCCCACATTGTCGGAAGAAAAAGAAGCTAATTTATTATTGGGGCTTACAGCAATACTTCCAACTTCGAAAAAGCTTTCTCCCTCTGCAAGGATGTTGACATCAAGAATAATCTCTTCAGGGTTTTCCAGGCTCTTATATTTTCTACAGAAAATAGGATATTCTTTTCCTTCTTCATAGCGAACCATATACCAATACCCATTAAAAAAATAGGGTAGAGATTCATCATCCTTTTTGTAACGGGATTTCATTTCTTCATAAAGCTCCTCCTGAAAATCTTCAGTTTCCTTCATCATGAAGTCTGAATAAGCATTTTCCTCTTCAATATATTTTATAACTTCAGGATTCTCCCTTTCATTAAGCCAGAAATAATTGTCTGTCCTTTTATCGCCGTGTATTTCGAGTATTTTTTCTATCTTTTTTGGTTGGGGAGCTTTCATCCGGGGTATTTTAATTTTTTATTGGTTCGAAAGAGCATCATTTTATACTTTCACTTTGAAAAATATATGCAGACATTTTATTCAATATTAATTTTTGTTCAAATTTAATTAAAAAAAAGCCATCTTCCCTTTTATTGAAAGACGGCTATATTTTATGTGATATTAAAAACTACTTATGAAGGCTTTTAATATATTTTTCAAGTGCCATGGTCATGGATGGTGTTTCCTTGGTAGGAGCCATTACATCTACTCTTAATCCCGCTTCTTCAGCTGCATTTAAAGTAGTATTTCCAAAGACGGCGATCTTGGTCTCATCTTGTTTGAAATCTTCAAAATTCATCTGTAACGATTTAATTCCTTGTGGACTGAAGAATATCAACATATCATAATCTTTAATATTGATATCGCTTAGATTACTGCATACCGTTCTGTACATGATTGCTCTTGTCCAGTCAATATTTGCAGTGTCAAGTGTCTTAATCGTATCCGGACTTAAAACGTCTGAAGACGGTAATAGATATTTCTCAGTTGGAAATTTTTTGAAAAGAGGTAATAGATCTGAGAAGTTTTTCTCCCCAAAGCTGATTTTTCTCTTCCTGTAGACGATGTGTTTTTGAAGATAGTTAGCAATCGCTTCAGACTGGCAGATGTATCGCATCGTATCCGGAACAGCAAAACGCAGTTCTTCAGCTAGTCTAAAGTAATGGTCTATCGCATTCTTACTGGTAAAGATAATGCCAGTATACTGCGTTAGATCTATTTTTTGTGTTCTAAGTTCTTTATTGTCAACTCCCTCTACGTGGATGAACGGACGGAAATCAATCTTTATTTTTTCCTTCTTCGCTATATCCAGGTATGGAGAAGACTCACTAGGCGCTGGTTGAGAAACCAATATAGACTTTATTCTCATCATTGACTTTTATTAAAAAAATAACAATTTCCAAAGCAACAATAATGGCGCTATTTGGAGGGTGCAAATATACAAAAATTTATAATACCATTTTTCAGGTAAGATGTTGTTCTTGTGAAATAAATAGAAAAAAACCTTAAAAATAAACACAAAAGAAAAGAATGCTAAATAGTAAAAAAATATTTTATTTCTGTCAATTGGGAAATAATAATGGGTAACACACAGAATTATTAATAAAAATGAAAGAATGAAATAAAATTTAGTGGAGGTAAAGTAAAAAATCAGCCATTTTTTTGTGTCTCCTATACTTTGATAAAATAAAAAGCCTAAAGTAGATTTTGTTAAATAAAAAAGACTGATTGCTGATAAACAATATCCAAATTTATTCATTTGATACCCCAATACTTGTAAATCGGCAATATATTTAGGGACAACTGGAATGTATTGTGATAATAATACTGCTAAAGTAAGTGTGATTACACAGGATGTGATGATCCAGCTAGCTAAATTATTACTGGCATCAAAATATTTTTGAAGCAGAAAATCTTTTAGATTGGCGCCTCTTTCTACGATATTAATCATAAAAAGATATAAAAATATGCAGCCCAGCAATATAAAGATCACCCAATCATTGTTCTCAGGAATCCTTACATGGTTTACGAAATTTTGTGATAATAGCAACCGATTGTTTTTTGCAAAATTATAGAATATTTTGTATAAAATAAAAAGGTTAAATAAACTATCTTTGCAAACTGAAATGAAAAAACTCGTCATCATTCCAACTTATAACGAAAAGGAAAATATTGAAAATATTATTTCCAAAGTTTTTGCATTGGAAGAAGACTTTCATATTCTTGTTGTAGATGACTCCTCTCCTGACGGAACGGCAGAAATTGTAAAAGATCTGCAAAGAAGATTTTCTCATGGTCTTCACCTTTCAATAAGGCATGTAAAAGACGGCTTAGGGAAAGCTTATATTCATGGGTTTAAATGGGCACTTCAAAATAATTATGATTATATTTTTGAAATGGATGCAGATTTTTCTCATAATCCAAATGATCTACCCAAATTATATGAAGCTTGCTTAAACGCAGATATGGCAATTGGTTCGCGTTATTCAAAAGGAGTAAATGTCGTAAACTGGCCAATGGGAAGGGTATTGCTTTCCTATTTTGCATCCAAATATGTAAGATTTATTTTAGGACTGCCTATTCATGACACTACAGCTGGATTTGTCTGTTTTTCGAAAAAGGTTTTGGAAAATATCGATTTGGAGAATGTAAGGTTAAAAGGTTATGGTTTTCAAATTGAAATGAAATTCAGAACTTTTAAAAAAGGCTTCAAAATTGTAGAAGTACCTATTATTTTTACCAATAGAATTTTAGGAGAAAGTAAAATGAATGGCGGAATTATTCATGAGGCCGTTTTTGGTGTTTTAAATTTAAAATGGAAATCATTAATTAACAGATTATGAAAAAATTGATTTTTCTTTTTGTTTTGATGTTTGTATTTTCTTGTAAGAAATACGTTGATACACCTAAGAATCTTGTTTCCAAAGATAAAATGTCTGAAATACTGGCTGATCTTGCAATCAATGATCAGGCAACTTTTATGTTTCAGAATACGAATTTAGAGAGTGGAACAAGATATGTTCTTAAGACCCACAATGTAAAAGCCGATGACTTTGTAGAAAGTTTTAAATATTATGTTGTCGAACAAAAGATGACTGATATTGCTGATGAAGCACAGAAGATAATACTAAAAAAAGATCCTAAAGCGGATAAATATGTAAATGATAAACTAAAGAAGAATAAAAATCTTCCCACTTTGTCAAACTAATTTAAATGTAGAAAGCGCACCAGTTGGTAATGTAAAAACCAGTGGCAATGAATTAATAAAACAGAAGAATGAAATTTTTTAATATAGAAAAAACCTCTGAGGGGAAAGCTAGAGCCGGAGAACTTACTACCGATCACGGTAAAGTTCAGACGCCTATTTTTATGCCGGTAGGAACTGTTGCGAGTGTAAAAACGGTTCACCAAAGAGAATTAAAAGAAGACATAAAAGCCCAAATTATATTAGGGAACACATACCACCTATATCTTCGTCCAACAATGGATGTCATGCACGAAGCAGGAGGGCTTCATAAATTCATGAATTGGGATCTTCCTATTCTTACGGATTCAGGCGGTTTTCAGGTGTTTTCACTTTCAGGAAGCAGAAAAATGTCTGAAGAAGGAGTGAAATTTAAATCTCATATCGACGGAAGCTATCATCTTTTTACGCCTGAAAAATCAATGGAGATCCAAAGGCAGATCGGGGCAGATATTTTTATGGCTTTTGACGAATGTGTTGCTTATCCTAGTGAGTATAACCAGGTAAAAGCGTCCATGGAAATGACACACCGCTGGTTAAAAAGATGCATTGACTGGAATGAAAAAAATCCTGAACTATACGGTCATAAACAAAGGTTTTTCCCTATTGTCCAGGGGTCTACATATTCTGATTTAAGAAAAATTTCCGCTGAGGTTATCTCGGAAGCAGGAGCGGAAGGAAATGCAATCGGTGGTCTTTCTGTAGGAGAACCAGAGGAAGAAATGTACAGGATCACAGATGAGGTAACAGATATTCTACCTAAAGAAAAACCCAGATATCTGATGGGAGTTGGTACTCCATGGAATATTTTGGAATCGATTGGATTAGGAATCGATATGATGGATTGTGTAATGCCTACAAGAAATGCAAGAAATGCTATGCTCTTTACATGGCAGGGAGTAATGAATCTAAAAAACGAAAAGTGGAAGAAAGATTTTTCGCCTTTAGATGAGTTTGGGACAAGTTTTGTAGATAAAGAATATTCAAAAGCATATGTCCGCCATTTGTTTGTTTCAAAAGAATACCTTGGAAAGCAGATAGCATCCATTCATAATTTAGCTTTTTATTTAGATTTGGTAAAAGTTGCGAGAGAACATATTATTGCTGGCGATTTCTATGAGTGGAAAAAATCAGTTGATCCTATTCTTAGACAAAGATTATAAAAGAAGATTATGTTTACAATTATAGATAGATATATCATAAAAAAATATCTTGGAACTTTTGGTTTCATGCTCATATTGTTGTCTATAGTTGTTTTAGTAATCGATGTCCAGCAGAAGATCCCAAGGATTGAAAATGCAACGGCTATTGATGCTAAATTAAATTTAACCTATTTTCTTGTCCATTTTTATCCGTTCTGGATCATCAACCTGGTCATGACATTTTTGTCTATTTTGGTATTTATTTCGGTAATTTATTTTACCTCCAGAATGGCAAATAATACTGAAATTGTTGCTGTTATCAGTAGTGGTGCCAGCTTTCACCGTTTTGCAAAACCATATTTGTTGACCTCATTGTTTATTGCATTTCTGTCTCTTGCAATCAATCATTTTGTGTTGCCCTGGGCAAATATTAAGAAGAATGAGCTTGAGGCATATACATACAACGCAGCAAATAAAGAAAAGGTCTTAGGAACGGCTCCTGTTACGGCACAGCTTAGCAGAACAGAATATATTTTTATCAATTCATGGAATAAGAGAGAAAGGAGAGGTTCCGGTTTTATATTTCAGAAATTTGATAAAGACAGAAGGATGCTTTATGAACTAAAGGCATCTGACGTATATTGGGATGTACCCAAAAAACAATTTGTTTTGAATAACTACGCCGAGAAAACCATCAATAAAAATAATTCTGAAAAACTAGCGAATGGACCCGAATTAAGAAAAAGCTATGGCCATGCTCCGGAAGAGCTCTTTCCAAATGAGTTATTAGGACAAAATAAAACAACTCCAGAACTTTTGAAATTTATTCAGCGGGAAAAAGAAAAAGGAAACAGTAATCTGAATACCCACTTGAATGAATTGTATCAAAGGACTTCAATGCCTATTTCTATTGTTATTCTGACGTTTTTAGCGCTTTCTCTTTCCTCACAAAAGAAAAGAGGTGGTCTTGGAATTAATTTAGCAATTGGGATCTCTCTTGCCTTTATTTTTGTGTTTTCATTTGAAGCATTAAAGGTAGTCTCGGAAAATAAAAGTATGTCTCCAGCACTGGCTATGTGGTTTCCGAATCTTATCTTTTTACCTATTGCGTTATATCTGTATCTGAGAAGAGCAAATCAATAGAGAAGCTTAATTTCTTTGTGGTAAAAAGAACGTATACCTTCTTCCAGTTCGATCCAGATTTCTCCCTTTTCATCGGAGAATTTTATGATGCCATTTTGTCTCTTTTTGTCGATCTCGAAAACAGAAATTTCATCTTTTCTAAATAGATTTTGATTGAATTGTTTCATTATTTCTCCCTCTGAAGGAATATTATTCAGTTTTTCAACCAGGAAATCATGTAGCTTTAAAGTGAATTCCTCAAGATCAAATTTTCTGCCTGTCAGCGTTAGAAGTGAACCAGCATTGGAAATTTCATCAAACTTCTCCTGAAGAATATTTATTCCTGCTCCAATGATGAAATAATTTTTTTGATTAATTTTTTTCTTTTCGATCAATATCCCTACTATTTTCTTACTTTTAAGAATAATATCATTGGGCCATTTTA
Source organism: Chryseobacterium sp. ISL-6 (assembly GCF_018613715.1). Taxonomy (GTDB): domain Bacteria; phylum Bacteroidota; class Bacteroidia; order Flavobacteriales; family Weeksellaceae; genus Chryseobacterium; species Chryseobacterium paludis. Next base: position 541,035 of record NZ_JAGGPT010000006.1, read on the forward strand.
TCTTTACATCACTTTCAGTCATATTGGCAAGGAAATCCCTGATAACAATTGCGGTATAATAATTGAACATAAAATCCGTGAGCTTGAAATGATTAGTGCCTACAGCTAGTGTGTATGCGAGATTTTTTTCAGCTATGGAAGACCATGTATTTCCGTATTGACCGCGGCCTTTAGTTTGGTTAAATGTATGTAAAGCAATAAAATCTGAATTTTCGTAAAGTAAAAACTTTGAAATTTCGTCATTAGTAGAAGAACACTCTTTTAGATAGAATAGTTGAGCCATTAAGAAAACTTTAAGACTTTAAAGGGTTAAAAGTAAGGCTAAAGTAAAGAAAAAACAATAAATTTGCAGATTATAGTATTTTTTTAATGAATAAGACAGTAGAAAAGCAAGAATTAATAGATAAAATCGTTGAAGCTATCCAAGATGTAAAAGGAGAAGACATTATGATCTTCGATCTTTCCAACATTGAAAACTCAGTGGCAGAAACGTTTGTAATATGTAGTGGAAACTCAAACACACAAGTTTCTGCATTAGCAGGAAGTGTAGAGAAGAAAGTGAGAAACGAACTTCAGGATAGACCTTGGCATGTCGAGGGAACTGATAACGCAATGTGGGTTTTGGTAGATTACGTAACAGTAGTTGTTCACATATTCCAAAAACAGGTACGGGAGTACTATGATATTGAGGAATTGTGGGGTGATGCTAAAATTACCAAAATTGAAAATGAAATTTAATTTTAAAAAGTATAAATGAACAATAAAGGATTTAACTGGTTTTTTCCAATTGCAATCATAGCACTTTTGTTATTTTTTGGATCCAATTTTTTAGGAGACAACAGTGCAAAAGCTATCGATGAAGATGGTTTCTTCAGAGAAATGCAATCGGGAAAAGTTCAGAATATTATTATATATAAAGACACTGAAAAGGCTGATGTATTCCTGACTCAGGCTGCTAAAACGGCTATGGTGAGTAAGACCGCCAAAGAAAACAATCCGTTATCAGCATTCGAAATGGCTCCTAAAGCAGATTACACTGTAAAATATGGAGACCTACAGCTTTTCCTTCAAAAATTTGATCAGATAAGAGCAGATAATGCGACTATCAAGACCACAAAAGATTATGGTGCAGGTAAAAATCCTTTTATGGATATTTTATTTTCAGCATTGATATGGATTGCTATTTTGGGATTATTCTATTTCCTTCTTTTCAGAAAGATGGGGGGTGGCGGAGGACCTGGAGGACAAATCTTCTCTATTGGTAAATCCAAAGCAAAGCTTTTTGATGAAAAAGAAAGAATTCAGGTAACATTTAAAGATGTTGCAGGATTAGAAGGCGCCAAAGAAGAAGTACAGGAAGTTGTAGATTTCTTGAAAAATTCTGAAAAATATACAAGACTTGGAGGTAAAATTCCAAAAGGAGTTCTATTGGTAGGTCCTCCGGGAACAGGTAAAACTTTATTGGCTAAAGCAGTAGCAGGAGAAGCAAAAGTTCCTTTCTTTTCACTTTCCGGTTCTGACTTTGTGGAAATGTTTGTTGGAGTAGGTGCATCAAGAGTGAGAGATCTATTTGCCCAGGCAAAAGCGAAGTCACCAGCAATTATCTTCATCGATGAGATTGATGCAATCGGACGTGCCAGAGGGAAGAATAATTTCTCAGGAGGTAACGATGAGAGAGAAAATACCCTGAATCAGCTTCTTACTGAAATGGATGGTTTCGGAACGGATGTAAATGTAATTGTAATGGCTGCGACCAATAGAGCGGATATCTTAGATAAAGCCTTGATGAGAGCAGGACGTTTTGACCGTTCGATCTATGTGGATCTTCCGGAATTACATGAAAGAAGAGAAATTTTTGATGTTCATTTAAAGAAGATCAAATTGGATGAAAATGTAGATAGAGACTTCTTAGCAAAACAGACACCAGGATTCAGTGGAGCTGATATTGCAAATGTTTGTAATGAAGCAGCACTTATCGCAGCAAGAAATAGTCATACATCAGTTACAAAACAAGATTTTCTTGATGCTGTAGACAGAATCATCGGTGGACTTGAGAAGAAAAACATGGCTATCAAGCCTTCTGAAAAGAAAAGAGTGGCTTACCATGAAGCAGGTCACGCTACAATTTCTTGGCTGGTTGAGCATGCGTCACCACTTTTAAAAGTAACGATTGTTCCAAGAGGACGTTCTTTAGGAGCAGCTTGGTATCTTCCGGAAGAAAGACAGCTTACTACTACAGAACAGATGTTAGACGAAATGTGTGCTACATTAGGAGGTAGAGCAGCAGAGCAAGTAATATTTAACAATATTTCAACAGGTGCACTTTCTGATCTTGAAACTGTAACGAAAAGAGCTCAGGCAATGGTTACGATCTACGGATTAAGCCCAAATATTGGTAATATTTCTTATTATGACAGCTCAGGGCAATCTGAGTATAATTTCGGAAAACCTTATTCTGAAGAGACAGCAAATAAAATTGATGTTGAAATAAAATCAATTATTGAAAATCAATATCTAAGAGCAGTGCAGATTCTTGCTGATAATAAGGATAAACTAGATGCTTTGGCAGGTAAACTTTTGGAAAAAGAAGTGATCTTCCGTGAAGATTTAGAGGAAATATTCGGAAAGAGAGCATGGGACCCTGAATTAACAGAGAGACCTGTAACGAATACCATTCCATTATTAAAGGAAAAAGAGGAAGAAAGTGAAATTCAGGCTCCTGAGAGTCCGACTCAACTTTAAATCCTTAAAAAATAAAAGAAATAAAACCTGGTAATTTCAAAATTGCCAGGTTTTTTCATATTTAAAGCTACATTTTTAGAATCTATTATAATTTATTTTCTATTTTTGTATAAAGTTGACTAAAAAAACATAAGTTGAGTTTATTTAAAAGAATTGTAATCAAACTAACCAACCAACCTGAGGAAGATGATAGCCAGAGTTTGGAGAAGCTTGGGGATTCGCTAAAAAATGCGGATCTCGACTATAAGTTTGCGCAGTTATTTACGCATTCGGGTGGTTTTTTTAATTATTGTGCAGACGAAGCGGAGGCTCTACAAACTTTAAATCAAATTATTAAAATTGAAGGTATTCACAATATGTTCTGCTGGGATAAGGAACTTCAGAATTTTTTGACTGTTGTGAAAACTCCCTGCACTTCAGAATTGGAACATTCCAATGATGCGGCATTTATTACCTGTGAGTATCTTATTGCTTATGATGGAAGGATCATGCTGTCGCATAATAATATTCTTCATTACCATTCTTCGAGATTGCCTAATAAAATTATTATCATGGCTAATGTTTCGCAGATTGTAAATAATCTTAATGATGCAATGGGGAAAATAAAAAGGAATGGTAATATTAAAAACCTAACCTCAATTAGCGGAAGTCAATCAAAATTAGATACCTCTTCTAATTCTAACACAAAACTGTTTTTATTGCTGCTTGAAGATTAAGCATCAATTTTCTAAATTATACATTTTGGACAAAAACCTCATTCAAAGAACAATTTCGGGTATTGTTTACGTGGCAATTATTATCCTATGCGTAACTCCACTCGGAGCCCAACTGATCAATAGCATTTCTCCGGATCTCGTTAAACAGCAATATCTATATTATGGATTGATCACATTTTTAATGGTGGTTGGATCGTGGGAGTGTGTAAAGATCATGAAGTTTGGAAAAGGATATGAAAAATGGATCGTATTTCCGGTTGTTATGATTATCTTTTATATGTTCTCGAAGAGATATTTTTACCATGATTTCTTTTTTGATTTTAGATTAAGTGAAATATTAGCCCTGTCTTTAATAGCAATTGCTGTGGTTACTTTATTTAAATATCCTACCGAATTATATTTCGACAGTGGTAAATTGATTTTTACGGTCATTTACGTGGCTTTGCCTTTTAGTTTTGCTCTTGGTCTTCCGAAGTATTCCAGTTATGATGATAAGTTCTCTTTAGAAGTGTTGTTTCTCTTTATTTTAATCTGGAGCAGCGATACCTTTGCCTATCTCACAGGAAAGTTTTTTGGAAAACATAAAATGGCGCCTAAAATATCTCCTAAGAAAACCTGGGAAGGCTACGCAGGAGGTGTAATCTTAACCTTAGTTCTATCTTATTTTATTGAAAAATATCAACATGATCTCCGTGGAAACTGGATGGTTGTTGGATTCTTAGTGGCTTCTTTTGCTCCTTTAGGGGATTTAGTAGAAAGCCAGCTCAAAAGAAATTTTGGTGTTAAAGATAGTGGAAACATCATTCCGGGACACGGTGGTGTATTAGATAGGCTGGATAGTTTTTTAATCTGCGTTCCTGTCGTATATTTGTACTTTATTTTAGAAAAATTTATTTAGACTCATGAAATTACATAGAGAATCAAAAGGAACGATTACAGTAGCAACAATACTTTTCATTATAATTGGTGCTTTAGCGATTTATTTTCTTAAAATGTGGTCGCTTTTGATCATTATGCCTTTACTCATTATTTACAGTTTAGTATTTTGGTTTTTCAGAGTTCCTAACCGTGAGATTCTTGATCATAAAGAGAATGTAATTGCTCCGGTAGACGGGAAAGTAGTAATGATTAAAGAAGTTGACGAAACAGAATTTATTAAAGGAAAAGCAATTCAGGTTTCCATTTTCATGTCTCCTTTGAATGTCCACATCTGTAGATATCCTGTTTCAGGAGAGGTAATTTATAAAAAATACCATCCAGGAAAATACTTAGTGGCATGGCACGAAAAATCTTCTACAGAAAATGAAAGAACAACTATTGCTATTGAAAGTTTAACAAATCATAAAGTGGTATTTAGACAAATTGCGGGATATGTAGCAAGAAGAATTGTTTTCTACTGCAATGAAGGAGATCAGGCAAAGGCAGGTCATGAATTTGGTTTTATTAAATTCGGTTCAAGAATGGATGTTTTCCTGCCTCTAGATACAGAGATCATTTGTAAGATTGGAGATATAACGAAAGGAGGTATTGATGTGATCGCAAAAATGAAGGAATAATTCAATTGAAAAATATATAAGAGAGCCGTTTCAAAAAGAAGTGGCTTTTTTTATTATTAATTACAAATGGCAGCATTTGTTTTAATCATTGAGTATACAGTTTTTAGCTACTATAGACCTTGTTAAGTAATCAACTCTACTAGTTTATACTCTAATGAGCTGTTTTACTTCATTAATAAGGTTTAAAATAAGTTCAACAGGTAAATCCTCTTCCATATCAATTAAAAGGATTTTAAACTTCTTTCTGCCTTCCTGGATCAACTCCGGGGCGTTCAATCGGTCCCCGTGATAAAAACTGATGTAGTGCTTTTTATATTTTTTACTATAATATAAATAACAAAGCATCTTCTTTTTGTATTTGAAAAAAGGTAATCCAAAGCTCAGTGTTTCTGTAATGTTCTCCAGATCAGATTCCAATATCTTTTTCCGTAAATACAAAAGAGTACTTCTATCAGGTTCTTCAATTCTGTAGAAATACTCTTGTATGGGATTCATTTTAAAAATTAATTTAAAAGGATTTAATCAAAATTTTGAAGCTCAACTAATTTGTGATAAACACCTCTCTTTGCAATCAGATCATGGTGGCTTCCTTGTTCTACAATATCACCTTTTTCCATCACTACGATCCAGTCGGCTTTCTGTATAGTTGAAAGTCTGTGTGCAATGACTAATGATGTTCTGTTTTCCATCATTTTCTCAAGAGCATCCTGAACGAATTTTTCAGATTCCGTATCTAAAGCTGAAGTAGCTTCATCTAAAATCATAATCGGTGGGTTTTTAAGAACCGCTCTGGCAATAGAAACCCTTTGTTTTTGTCCTCCGGATAATTTACCACCATCGTCTCCAATATTGGTGTCATAACCATTTGGAAGCTGTGTGATAAAAGTGTCCGCGTTGGCCACCTTAGCCGCTGCTATAACTTCTTCCTTGGTTGCTTCAGGTTTCCCCATCAGAATATTATTGTAAACCGAATCATTAAATAATACAGATTCCTGTGTTACCATTCCTAAAAGTTTCCTATACTCCTGTAGTTTTAAATGCTTAATGTTAGTGTTATCAATTAAAATTTCACCTTCAGAAACATCATAGAATCTTGCTAAAAGATTGGCAATTGTTGTTTTTCCACTTCCGCTTTGTCCGACTAATGCAACAGTTTTTCCTTTCGGAATCGTTAAATTAAAGTTTTTAAGAATTAAATTATCTTTATCATAATAAAATCCGATGTCTTTGAAATGGATGTTATTTTGAAGAGTAGATATTGAAACAGGCTCAGCCACTTCTTCAATTTTAACGTCTGCATCAAGAATTTCCAATACTCTTTGTAAAGAAGCTTCTCCTTTCTGAACGTTAGAGATAGCTGTTGATAAGCTCTTTGCCGGAGGTAGTATCTGGAAGAACATTCCTAAGAAAACTAAGAAATCGGCTGGCGAAATGCTTTGTTCAACAATGATCTGTTTTCCTCCATACCATGCGATGATCAAAAAGGTGATTGATCCCAGAAATTCGCTCATTGGTGATGCCAATTCCTTCTTTCTACCTAGGCTTATTGAGCTGGATATCCATTTGTTCATCGATTGCATGAATCTACTGTCCATTATTTTTTCAGCATTAAAGATCTTGATCACCTTTGATGATTTCAGAGTCTCATCTACAATGGAAAAAATGGTTCCCATTTCGTGCTGAGCTTCATGAGAATCCTTTTTTAGACTTTTCCCTACCAAAGCGATCATTGTTCCCATTACGGGTAAAACCAATAAAGAGAAAAGTGTCATTTCGGGGCTTAAGAAGAATAAAGTAACCAAAGTACTGATCAACATAAATGGTGCATTGATCAGTTCGATCAAACTGCCTAAAATATTCCCCTCAACTTCACCCACATCATTTGACATACGGGACATAAGGTCACCCTTTCGGCTTTCAGTAAAAAACGAAACAGGTAAAGAAAGTATTTTGCGGTACATAGCACCACGAAGATCTTTAGTAACCCCTACACGGTAATTAATTAAAAGAAAAGATCCGAAATACCGGAATGCATTTCTCAAAAGAAACATAAAAGCAGTAATGATACAAAGCCATGCAAGAACTTTCAGTGAACCGTAATTGGTTACCAGACTTTGCACGTAGTAATTGGAGTAATCTTTTAAGTAAGAGAAGAAATCAATAATATCTCCCGAATAAACAGGAGCTGATTCATATTTTTCAGGTTTTATAGTGCCGAAAAGCATTCCCAAAACCGGTAAAATAGTCCCTAGCGAAGCTATTTGAAATACAGAATACATGATGTTGAAAAATAAACTTCCGTAAATGTATTTCTGATGGGGTTTTGCGAATTTTAATATTTTTATATATTCGTTCATTTAATGAAAAAATTGGAAAAGCAAAATTACGTAAATTTAAAAGAGTAGACGTTCTTAATTAAATTTTACTTTATCGTTATACTTCGGAGCGAAATTTTTAGGACTTAATTTATCCAAAGTCTTTCCAAAATTATTAATGATTTGAGTAAGGTTATCAAAGTCAACAACATTTACATCATCATTTACCTGATGATAATGTTTTATTTTACTCATATCAGCTGTAGAAATAGAATGGGCAATGATTTTCTTTTTTACAAAACTTACGTTGTCCGACCTGTAGAACAACTGTTCTGCTGCATAAGGATCAGGATGTATTTTTAAACCTTCTGCTGCATTTTGATTAAATAATTCATCAAGATCAGAAAATTCGTCTCCAGTCATAAAAAGAGCATTTTTCCCAAACTCCGACTCTGTTGCTACCATTTCAAAATTGAAAAGAGCATACAAATTGTTGTAAATAGGATCTAGATTTTTGTCCTTTGAAATTGCTTGAGAACCCAGCATTCCTTTTTCCTCTCCATTAAAAGCCATAAAAAGCATAGAGAATTCAGGTTTTTTATTTCTAAAATAATCTGCAATTCCTACAAGAGTTGTTATTCCACTTGCATCGTCGTCAGCTCCATTATAAATATTGTCGCCGCTTTTGTTGTTTGTTCCTATATGATCAAAATGTCCCGAGAAACCCAGATATTTATCGGTTTTCCCTTTTTTAACTCCACATACATTATAAACTGTCTTTCCCTTATAATCAAAAGGAATAAGGTAAGAGTTTCCTGTGCAGTATTCAAGATTATTTTCTTTAAAAAGTTTGGCAATATAATTCGCGGCATTGTCATTCTCAACTGTTCCTATTTCTCGGCCCTTCATTTCATCTGACGATAGTGTTGAAATAACAGTATTGATTCTTTCTTTTGAAACTTCCTGAGCAAAAGTTATTACTGAGAAAAACGAGAAAGCGAGGTAAGTTATTTTTTTCATTGGAATCATAATTTTATAGATCTATATGTCGCAGATTTATTTAAAATGTTGCATCGATATAAAAATAAATTTATGGAAAATAAAGAATAGCATCTAAAAATTAAGCCTTTAAAGAATTTGAAATAAAAAAAACAGCTCCAAAAAGAAGCTGTTCTACTCAAAAAATCGTTGTAAGGTTATCGAAGTCTGTCTACAGATTTCACGAGCCTCTCATCTTTACGGATATAAATGTTTGAAATGAACAAACAAATAATCGCGATCAACGGAAAAACAGGCTCAATACCCTTCTCAGGAAATTGAATTCCTCCGGATAAGTTTAGTAACCAGTAAATCAATACACCAATCAACAAAGCGTTTATAATGATGCTGATTGTGTTCAGCAAAATTTGTCTTTTTCTGTTTTTAAAGCTGAATACACTTAGTAATCCAACCAAAACAAGTACAATAGATGCACTATCTATAACAGGTATATTGCCAAAAATAGCAACATCTTGTCCTGTGATGAAAAGAAAAACAGCAGCTAAAACTGCCAGAAAAGTCCATATAGTTTGTATTCTTTGTAGCATTGAACATTAAATTCTTGGCAAAAATAACATAAATTTTGCACAATTCAAAAATAAGTGTAGATTTGCATTATACAATGTACTTGAAAACAAAAGTCGCCGGACTTACTTTTCTTACTCACAATTAATTACATTTTTACATACATATGTTTAACATTGAAACGTTAAGGTCAAAATCCGTAACGGAATTGACTAAAATCTTAAGAGATTTGGGCGTTAAAGTTGCAAGAAACAGCACTGAAAATGATAAAATTTTTGCTGTTCTTGATTTTCAAGCTTCTAACCCTAAAGTTACAAAAGATTATTTCAACACCACAGAAACCAGTATAACTGCTGAAGATAAAACGGTGGAGAAAGAAATTAAGGCTCCTGCTCCTGCCAAGAAAGCTGCCCCTAAGAGGACAGCAAAACCTAAAACGGAGGTTACAGCACCAACAGAAACAACACCAATTGCTGATGATAAAATAGAAGAAAAACAAGTTGTCTCTGAAACACCAAAACAGGAAGAAGTTATATCTTCGGCAACAGAAGAAAATTCTGCTTCATCCCAGGCAAAGAAAAAAAGGAAAAGAGTACTTCCTAATAACAATACAACAGAAACTGCTGTTCAGGAAAAAACAGAAATTCCTGGAAATACAGAAACTCAAGAGCCTGTTTCAACAGAAGAAAAGCCTAATAATCCTCAACATCAGGCAAGACCTCAAAAAACACACAATCATCCACAAAACAGTGGAAATCCTCACAAAAATCAAAACCAGAACCAGAACCCGAATCAAAACCAAAATCAGAATCAAAACAGACATTCTGATAAGGAAGAGCACCACGAATCTAAAAAAGAATTCCATTTTGATGGAATGGTTAGTATCGAAGGAGTTCTAGAGATTTTACCAGATAATTACGGATTCTTGCGTTCTTCAGATTTTAGTTATATTTCTTCTCCTGATGATGTGTATGTTTCAACGGCACAGATCAGAAATTTTGGATTAAAAACAGGGGATACTGTAAAAGGTATTGTAAGACTTCCAAAAGAAGGTGAGAAGTATTTCTCATTATTAAAGCCAACGGAAGTTAATGGTCGTGATTTAGCATTTATTAAAGACCGTGTTGCTTTTGAATATTTAACACCTCTTTTCCCTGAAGAGAAATTTAATCTTACAGGTAGCAATTCTACTATTTCCACAAGAATTGTAGATCTATTTGCACCAATTGGGAAAGGACAGAGAGCAATGATTGTTGCACAGCCTAAAACGGGTAAAACAATGTTGCTTAAAGATATTGCTAATTCCATCGCTGCCAATCACCCGGAAGTGTATATGATGGTTCTCCTTATCGATGAGCGTCCTGAGGAGGTTACGGATATGGAAAGAAGTGTAAATGCAGAAGTAATTGCTTCTACATTTGATGAAGCGGCAGAAAAGCATGTAAAGGTGGCCAACCTTGTGTTAGCTAAAGCTCAGAGAATGGTTGAATGCGGACACGATGTGGTCATTTTATTAGACTCAATTACAAGATTAGCAAGAGCATATAATACCGTTACACCAGCTTCAGGAAAAGTTCTTTCAGGAGGGGTGGATGCTAACGCTTTACACAAGCCGAAAAGATTCTTTGGAGCGGCTAGAAAAATTGAAAACGGAGGTTCTTTGACTATCATTGCTACAGCTCTTATTGATACTGGTTCAAAAATGGATGAAGTTATCTTTGAAGAATTTAAAGGTACAGGTAACATGGAACTTCAATTAGATCGAAAAATAGCGAACCGAAGAATTTATCCAGCAATTGATTTGGTATCTTCAAGCACAAGAAGAGATGATTTACTTCTTGATGAAGTAACTTCTCAGAGAATGTGGATCTTTAGAAAGTATCTTTCTGAAATGAATCCTGTGGAAGCTATGGAATTCGTGAATAAAAATATCAAAGGAACTCTTAATAATGAAGAATTCCTGATGTCTATGAATAGATAGATTAATTTAATATTGTTAAATAAAAAGCACAGATTTTAAAATCTGTGCTTTTTACTTTCAAATAGTACTATTTGAATCTAATCTGTCAATGTTAAAGATTTATTAAAATAATCCGCTATTTTTGATAATCGGTCAATTATTGGCTAACTTTGAAATATAACATTAAAAATAAAAAATATGTCATTTGAATTACCAAAACTAGGATATGCATATGATGCATTAGAGCCAACTATTGATGCAAAAACTATGGAAATTCACTATACAAAGCACCACCAAGCTTATATAGATAATTTAAATAAAGCAATTGAAGGAACTGAGCTTGCTGGAAAAACAATTGAAGAAATCTGCCAAACAGGGACTGATAAGCCTGCAGTAAGAAATAATGGAGGTGGTCATTTTAACCACTCTTTATTCTGGGAGATTTTAACACCTGGCGGAAGCAAAGAACCTGTAGGAAATGTAAAGGCTGCAATTGATAATTATGGTGGTCTTGAGAAATTTAAAACTGATTTTTCTGATGCTGCTAAAACAAGATTTGGTTCTGGATGGGCTTGGTTGATTAAAAACGGAGACGGATCGGTTTCTGTATCTTCTACACCAAATCAAGACAACCCACTAATGCCTGTTGCAGATGTTAAAGGAACTCCTGTTTTAGGATTAGATGTTTGGGAGCATGCTTATTATTTAAACTATCAAAACAGAAGACCTGATTATGTTTCAGCATTCTTCAGTGTAGTAAACTGGGATAAAGTTGAAGAATTATTCAATAAATAATTTTCAATTATTATAAAATAAAAAAGGTTCAGAATTTTCTGAACCTTTTTTATTAAAATCGTGTGACATCACTGCCACTAAGTCCATTCATTCTTATTCCATATTTCCAGTTGACGTAGGCAAAAACCTGATACAATTTATATTCAAACTTTAATCCGTAATTTTCTCGTGGATCATAGCTAATTGATGATTCAATTACATTTCTATATTTTCCGGAACTGAAGTAGGAATTCCACTCACTTACCAGATTTATATTTCTAGATTTCAAATAAGACTCCGAATATTGGTTCATTGGTTTTGCAATAGCGCTTAAAAAATAATCATATTGGGTATCTAATACATCAATATCCCATTCCCCATCGTCATTCTTTGATGGTTTTATTTCAGACTTTTCTTTGTCAGTCTTAGATTTATCTTGTGAAGAACAGCTAAAAGGAAGACAAAATATTAGCAATAAAAGGATTAAATTTTTCATACTCATAAGGTTACATAAAAAGCCATTTACATTATGGTTCTTTTTGCAGAATGACAAATGCAGGAAAATGATCACTGTAGCCTCCTGTGAATTGATCTCCATTCCACGATCTGAAAGGATAGCCCTTGTAATTTCCCTCTTTATTAATAAGATAAGCCGGAGCATAAACTTCAGTTCTGTAAACTGAATATTCTTTGGTTAGATGAGCAGAAATTAGATTTTTTGACACAATGATCTGATCAAATAGATTGGGTACATCCCTATAAGCCAAAGAAGCAACTCCTTTTTTATATAAAGGGTACATAAGATTTAAATATGGTGTGCTTTCGTTAAGATCTTTGAGTTTTCCTACAGCCTTTAGATGGTTTTTTAAACTTGAACTGACAGGGTCATCATTAAAATCTCCCATTGCGAAAAGTTTCGTAGAAGGATCTGCTGTCCTTACACTATCCATCTGTTGTTTTAAAAGGAGTGCGGCAGCATTTCTTTTAGGCAGAGAGATCGCTTCACCTCCTCTCCTAGAAGGCCAGTGATTCATGAAGAAAGCAACTTTTTCATTATCCAAAAAGCCTGTTACCACTAAAATGTCCCTCGTATACTCCCTTTTCCCATTTTCGTTAAAAATTTTCAGTTCCTTTTTTAAAGAATTTGTAATGGTAAATCTTCTTTTTTGATAGATCAAGGCAACATCAATTCCCCGATAATCGTAAGAATTGTAATGAATAATCCCGTAATCATATTTGGCTAACGCTGGTTCTTTTATGAGATCTTCTATCACTTGTCTGTTTTCGATTTCTATGAGACCCACTATTGCAGGTGCTGTTTTTGTATATTGAGATCCGAGCTCAGAAATTACTTTTGCTTCATTTGCAAGTTTAGTCTTATAAATCTGGGTGTTATAGTTTTTGGAACTATTTGGTGTAAATTCTTCAGAGCTTATTTGGTATTTTACAACCTTCTTTCCTTTTAATAAGGTGTCATTCCATTGTCCGTCGTATTTTTCTACGGTTAAAAATTTAATCGAATCAAAAGGAATACTTCTGTGAAAGGCAGGATTACTAATTGATTTCGTCCCATCTATGTAGTCAGCAGATCTAATTGTATCCATAAGATTCTCTACATTTAGGAAACCTATAGCTACAACTTTTCTAATATTCCCTTGCTGTGCAAAAATTATTACTGAAAAAAGAATAATTAAAAAGCTTAAATTTTTTTTCATCATATGTAAAATTAATTGGTTGTCATTATTTTTTAAACCGGTTTTGTATTTAAAGTTTAAAATGATCAATTCGATTTTTTTTGTGTTTTTGCTGAGATCTTATATTGGTAATATAAAACAATTTTACATAGTATTTAGATTGTAAATTTTGTTAAATTTATAGATGCCCATTTTTTTAAAGAATAGAAAATGAGAGCAAAACAAGAAAAAAACATACACTTATGATGAAAAAACTATCATTAGTCTCTTTGTTTACTTTACTTCCCACATCTCATTATTTTGCTCAAACTACAGTGTTCGGGTATCTAAAGGATGATGATGGAAAACCCATTGAAAGGGTAGAAGTAGATTTGCAAGGGAGCGAAAATGATGCAACGGCAGATCAGATTGGATATTTCCAATTTGTCGATTTACAGTCGGGACATTATCAAATTGTAATGACGAAATCCAATTACGAAATCAAAGTAATGGAGTTCGATATCACGGATGACGAAAAAAGGAAGGATTTAGGAATCATTACCCTATATTCTAAGCTTGCTAATTTGGATCAGGGCCTGGCTATTATAGACAGCAATAATGACGATGATGGCAACAATCAGACCTCTACCGTAGGACTACTTCAATCCTCTATGGATGTTTTTAGTAGAATTGCAGCATTTGACTTAGGATTTTACTGGTTCCGACCAAGAGGAATAGATGGAAGAACTGGAGAGATTATGCTGAATGGAGTTTCGATGATCAAGTTGGATAACGGAAATGTAGATTTCGGAAACTGGGGTGGCTTGAATGAGATTACAAGATATCCTGAAATTTCTGCAAATCATGCACCATCCGAATATACCTATGGAGGGAATAGTTCTGTGATTTATAAAAATACGAAAGCAGGTGAATATAGGAAGGGCTTCCAGTTTACTCAGTCTTTAACCAATAGGAATTACAGAAACCGAACATCTTTGCGTTACAGCTCAGGAATGAATAAAAAAGGCTGGGCATTTACAGTAATGGGTGCCAGGAGATGGGCTGAAGAAGGGATTCAAGAGGGAACTTTTTATAATGCATATTCTGCTTATTTAGGGATTGAAAAAAGAATTAACGACAAACATAGCATAACATTTAATTTTATCGGAGCTCCTTACCGGAGATCTACTGCAAGCCCTAGCACACAAGAAGTATATAATTACAGAGGAGTTCATTACAATTCTTATTGGGGATATCAAGATGGTAAACAGAGGAGTGAGCGGATTAGAAAAGGTTTTCAACCAATATTCCAGATCCAGGACTTTTGGAAAATTGATAAAAAATCAAGTCTTTGGACTTCTGTTTCCTATCAGTTTGGAAAAGATAAGGGCTCCCGGTTAGACTGGCAGAATGTGCAGAATCCTTCACCTACTTATTATAGAAATCTACCCAGTTATTATAATTCTTTGAATCCTAACACTTCAGTTCCTACTAGTTCTGGTGAAGTACCGACTAGTGTACAGGATGCATATCAGACCTCTTTAGCTACTTGGACTTCCGGAGATACAAATGTTACTCAATTGAATTGGGATAATCTTTACAGGAGAAACAAGCAACAACCTATTGAAAACTATTATGGACGAACTGGTAAAAGAGCTTTATATTATCTTGTTAATGATGTGAGTGATGATAAAATCTTTAATGTATCTACTCATTTCGTCCGCAATTTTAATGAGACAACCAAGTTTTTACTTAATGTATCATATCAGAACTATCGTTCCGAATTATACAGACAAGTAAAGGATCTCATGGGTGCTGATTTTGTTTTAAACCGGGATCCTTTTGCGGCAACCAACCAGCCCGGAAAATCTGGTTTATTTAATGAAGGCGAAGAGAATGTTACCAAACAGATTGGAGACAGAATGACATACAATTATATCTTCAGAAGGCAAGAGATAAAGGTAAATCCTGGATTGAAATTTATAGCTGGGAAATTTGATTTATTTGTTACAGCTCTTGCAGGATATTCAACTTCAAGCAGGGAAGGGTTGTTCAATCATTATTTGTATAAAGATTCTAAAGGAAAGAGTGCAGATTACAACTTCTGGAATTATGGTTTGAAGGGGCAAGCCATTTATAAATTAAATGGAAGGAATTTTTTTATATATAATGGAGCTTATTATTCTCAGGCGCCTTCTCTTGAAGATCTGTTCATAAATCCGAGGGTAAATAGCTCGACAGCTCCCAATATCAAGAACATGGTTATAAGGGCAAATGACCTTAGCTATGTCATGTCTTCTCCATTTCTGAAACTAAGGCTAAGTGGGTATTTAGTTGATACAAGTAATGAAACAACAGTACAAAGATTCTTTGCAGATGGTATTCAATTAAATAATATTGATGATCAGGGAAATGAGACATCAGTGCAGAGCGCTTTTATAACCCAGATAATGACTGATGTGAAAAAAAGAAATTTAGGTGTAGAGCTAGGGATTGATGCTAAAATTACTCCAACCTTATCTTTACAGGGACTAATAAGTTATGGACAGTTCACTTATCAGAATGATCCTGTCACTTACTTCGCTTCAGATGCAGCAGGTGTTTTTTCCAACGGTCTTTCTTATATGAACGTAGGAAAAGCATACATTAAAAATTATCGACAGGGAGGTACCCCACAACAAGCCTATTCCTTTGGGTTTAAATATAATTCACCTAAATACTGGTGGTTTGGGGGCAACTGGAACTATTTTGATGATAGTTATCTGGATCCTTCGGCATTAATAAGAACAGAATCATTTGTCCAAAATAATAATTCTTCAACTCCTTATTATAACCTGACAACATCTGAATTAAGAAGGGTATTAAAGCCGAATAAATTACCATCTTCATTTTTCTTTAATGCGAATGCTGGTAAATCGTGGTCTATCAGGAAGTATTATGTTTTGCTTTCGGCCTCAGTAAATAATATTATGAATAACAAAAGATATATTACTGGAGGTTTTGAACAAACAAGAAATGCTAAATTCTCAAATTTTATGCAAGATAATGACAGAGAATTTACTTTGTTCGGACCAAAATACTGGTATACTCAGGGAAGATCTTATTTTGTTAACCTGCAATTTAGATTTTAGCACTTATCATTAACTATTTTTAAAACAACAAAATGAATAGAAAAAAATATTTTAGTTTAATAACAGGAATTGTCTTTGCTACAGTTTCTCTTAGTTCTTGTGTACAAAAAGATGATTGGGATACCCCTCCAATCAGATGTACAAATAAGTTTTCTGCTCCCACAATGACAATGGCAAATTTCAAAGCACAGGCTCCGGCGAATGGTTTTATTTTAATTAATACGGATCAGATTTTTGACGGTTATGTGATCTCTTCTGATGAAAACGGAAATTTCTATAAAACAATTTCTTTTCAGGATAAATCTGAAAACCCTACTGCAGGACTACAAATTGAAATTGATAAAGCAGGTAATTATGCCGATTTTCCTGTAGGAGCACATATCATAATTAATGCAAAAGGATTAAGATTAGGAACTGATAGAGGCGTGGTGAAGATTGGCTCAGTAGATCCAACGTATGCAATAGGAAGAATACCTGGTACTTTATTCAGTAAATATATTTGTGGTGTATGTAATGGGTCAAGTTTGGATATTGAAGTTATAAAACCTTTAGAACTGGCAGACCTGAAACAAGCTCAGAAGACTGATTATTTGAATATTTTGGTTAAAGTACCTAATGTTCAGTTTGCAGCTTCTGAATTAGGGAAAAGCTATGTTAATTATGTAGCGGGTTCTGGAGTTGATACAGATAGAAGTATTGTGGATACCAATGGAAACTCTACAATATTAAGAAACGCGGGGTTTTCTACATTTGGAGCAACGTCGATTCCGGAAGGAAAAGGGAGCCTTACGTTTGTTATAAACCGCTATAATTCTTCCTGGCGGATGCAAATACGAAATTTAAATGATGTTAATTTTATAGGGAAAAGATTTTTCTTTGAAGGCTTTGATGGAAACCTAGATGATTGGTCCAATATAAGTATTCAAGGAGCTGAGATCTGGAATATTCAGCAGTTTGGAAACCCAAAACCATGTGTGGTAATGAATGGTTTAAATAAAGATAACGAAGATTGGTTGATCTCAAAACCCATTTCTTTGCAAGGGTTTTCTTCCGCTTTTTTGTCTTTCGATACCGATGTTAAAAATAATGGTAACCCACTGGAAGTTTTTGTGACTAAAAATTATACAGGAAATCCTGCAACAACGCTGTGGGAGCCACTATCTGCTGTATTTGATCAGGATGCTAATTTGTTTAACACCTGGACTTATTCCGGCAATATTAATCTGAATGCTTATTTGAATAAGGATATTATTATTGGCTTTAAATATACCTCTGCGGTTTCCGCTTCCGCAATATGGCAACTGGATAATATAAGAGTAGTTGGGAATTAAAAGAAATTATAAACAGACTTTTGTATTATACTACACCAACTGAAAAGCCACTACAGGTGTAGTGGCTTTATTATTTAAATTGATTCTTTTTTAGAAAGATACTTCGTTTACTTCTTTTCCACGTTGGAAATTCATTACTTTCTGACTTCCTTTATAAGAAATAGTAACGATGTTACTCTGCTTTGGAAAGGCACTTAGAAGTATTGTATTTTTAATCTTTAAGGTATTGATATCTGAAACACCGCCAGTCTCAAAATATACCCATACAGTTTCTCCGCTTACTTGACTTCCGGTAAATGTTATTGTTTTAGGCGAACCGTTGACGTACACATCAAAATTATTATTTACATATTTTTTTACTTCTGCTTCAAATCCTGCTGTATTGGGATTTATTTTAATAGCATCAGAAATATGACTTGTATTCATTTTTGTGGTGAACTTCAATGTTTTGCTTCCATCAATATAATCAACTTTTGTCATTGAGGAGAAAAAGTCTACATACATAAAACTCATTAACACAAAACATGTTAAAATTCCTGATATATATAAAAGTTTTTTCATCTTAATTAATAGATTTACAATCATAATTGTTATTTATAAGTCACAAATAATATGCCAATTAGAAATTGACATTTACAGCATACTTGTCATAAAATGCTTTAATGTGCGCTACAGCTTCATCAGCAGTATCTACCACTCTATAAAGATCCAGATCATCTTCAGCAATCATTCCTTCTTTTAATAAAGTTGCTTTGAACCATTCCAGTAAACCATTCCAGAATTCAGAACCAACCAATACGATAGGGAATCTTCCGATTTTGTTAGTTTGAATAAGGGTAATCGCTTCTGTAAGTTCATCAAGGGTCCCAAATCCTCCAGGCATTACAACGAATCCCTGAGAATATTTTACAAACATTACTTTTCTCACGAAAAAGTAATCGAAATTCATTGAATAGGATTTATTGATATAAGGATTGAAATGTTGTTCAAAAGGCAGGTCGATATTTAAACCAATAGATTTTCCTTCAGCATTAAAAGCACCTTTATTTCCTGCTTCCATAATCCCGGGGCCTCCACCTGTAATAATACCAAAGCCTATTTTGGTTATTTTTTCTGCAATTTCTACAGCCATTTCATAGTATTTGCTGTCCGGCTTCAATCTTGCAGATCCAAAAATAGAGACACAAGGTCCAATTTTTGCCAATTTTTCATAACCATCCACAAACTCAGCCATTACCTTAAAAACCATCCAACTGTCTTTTGTAATGATCTCATCCCAGGTTTTTTGCCTTAGGCTATTTTGTAGTTTTGTTTCGTTTATATCAAGTTCTGGATTTACTAAACTTTCATCCCTGGTTTCATTAATTTCCATTTCAAATTATTTAAAGTGTTTTTCAGCTTCTATTACAGATTCCGGTCTTCCAACATCTATCAAAAGACAGTCGTGTACATAACCATGGATTTTTTCTGTGTGCATAAGATCCAGATATTCTTCCATAACAGAAAACTTGCCCTTTCTTTTTATTTTCTCAAAGATAGAGGGGTTAATGCAATGGACACCACTAAAAGCTAATGCCTTAAATCCTTTATTGAATTCTGCAAGCCTTTGTTCTCCGGTTTGTACATTTAACCACCCTCTTAGTACCAAATCATCATTGAAAAGAAGCTTTCTCGAACTTTCTCTGTCCGAGACGGCTAAAGTAGCAAAATCTTTTATCTTTTTGTGATAGGTAACAAGATCAGTAATATTTATATCAGTAAGAATATCCGCATTCATGATCAGAAAATCTTCTCCATGATCAAGGAGTTTTCTAGCAAAAATTAAACCACCGCCGGTTTCAAGCAATTCCTCCCTTTCATCAGAGATTTCAATTTTGCAATTAAAATTGTTGTTTTCCTTTAAAAAATCAACAATCTGATCTCCAAAATGATGAATATTTATGACAAAATCGTTGATCCCGAAACTTTTAAGATATTTGATATTTCTTTCTAATAGTGGAACCTCATTTACCTTAACCAACGCTTTTGGATGATGGTCTGTAAAAGGCTTTAGACGTGTTCCTTTTCCGGCTGCAAAAATTAAAGCTTTCATTTGTTATTGTTGATAGATGATGAATGATCATTGATAAAATAAGCAGTGTGTAAATTAATCATTTATAATTTATCGCTTACGAATTAAGATGATGCTGCTCATCATGATGTAGGCTTATTTCTGTTCCTTCCGGATACTTTTGCTTGATATATTCAGCTATTTTTATTGCAGAATATACCGATCTATGCTGTCCACCAGTGCATCCGAAGTTTACCTGAAGATTTTCAAATCCTCTTGAAAGATAATTGTCGATATTAATGGATATAATACTTTTTACCAGTTCTAAAAATTTTGGCATTTCAGTTTCGCTCTCCAGAAATTCCTGAACCCCGATATCATTGCCTGTCTGGGTTTTATATTCTTCAATTCTTCCAGGATTTAAAATTCCCCTGCAATCAAAAGTGAAACCGCCCCCATTTCCAGAATCATCTTTTGGTATTCCTCCTTTTTTATATGAGAAGCTGTGTATATCTATGTGTAGCATTTTTATTTTTTATTTTTAAACCAAAGGCTTATTAAACTTAATTAAGGATTAGGAAGCTTTAAAATAGGAGAGAATCTATTTATCGTTTAAGATCTCATTAATTTTTGACTTCGTTTTATCAAGAGCTAATTGTTGTATTACTTTTTTTAGTTCAGGATACTCTTTCATCTGGTCCCATTTTTCAGCAAACTGTATTATATTTTCAATACCCTGTTCTATACTTGATATAAAATGTTTTTTTCTTTGAATAAGTCCTCTAAAACCATAGGCGCCCAAAACCTGAAGGAATCTCATCATTTGAAGCGGCTTTACCGAATCTTTTAGTTGGTGTTCTGTTTCTTCATTTTCAAACTGAGCAATATAGAACTCTAGCATCTCATTTTTTAAATCTTCAGGGAAATTAGCTTTAGCCTGAAAAAGAAAAGAAATTACATCATACATTAAAGGCCCTTTCATAGCGGACTGATAGTCGATAAAAGAAACATTGTTATTTTCGTTTATCATGATATTTCTTGACTGAAAGTCTCTGATCATTATTCCCTGTGGCTCAAGATTTTCAATACGAATTGAAATTTTCTTAAATTCCTTTAGTAAGGTTGATTTATGATATTCGAGTTCCAAGACATCAGCAATAAAGTTCTTGAAATAATACAGATCATGAATGACCGGAAGTTCATCGTAGCTTTCATATTCAAATGTTTTACTAAAGTCAATTTTTCCTTGTGTCTGTTTCTGTAGCTGGAAAAGTTTTTCTAGTGTTTGCTTTACCAAAGATTTTACTTTTTCCGATAAGCCCTCATTTGAAATGATTTCAGATAAGGTGTTTTCACCTAAAAATTCCTGAATGTACATTTTCCGATCTTCGGAAATAGCAAAAATAGTAGGAGTATTAAGGGTTAGTTTGGAAAAAACTGTTGAATAATAGAAGAAACTTTCGTTCTCCTGGATATTCTCATTATAAGTAATAATGTATTTTTTGTTGTCTGCTTTTGCCCAAAAATTCACCCTCGCGGATCCGCTTTGAGCCAATGTGACGAACTCAGAAGATTTTTCACCTATATAGTTTTCAAAAAATCGTTGTGCGTTTTCAGAAGTCATAATATGGAAACAAATATACTAAATTACAGTCTAATTTTTATCTTTGCATCATGCTAAAGGATTTTAAACCAGTTTTAAGTATTCTATTGAGGTTCATCATCATCTATCTGGTGCTGCTTTTTTGTTATCAGTTTTACCTGAATAGTTTTAAAGAATCCGGACTAGACCCTTTTTCACGAATAATTGCTGAACAGGTAAGCTGGATCCAAAATGCTTTACACTATCCTACACAGTTGTATAATGATGTTTCAAAAGAACAGGTCTGGTTTTATGTGAAAAAAGTTTATGTGACAAGAATGGTAGAAGGATGTAATGCTATTTCAGTTATGATCCTATTTATTTCTTTTGTTTTTGCTTTTTATAAAGGCCTCAAAACTTTTATTTTTGCATTTATTGGCCTTTTATTGCTTTATATAATGAATATTCTACGAATTGTAGGCCTAAATATTGTTGTAAGTGACTTTAAACAATATGAGAGAATTGCTCATGATTTTCTTTTTCCTGCCATCATTTATGGGACAGTAGTTGTACTTTGGCTTATATGGATTAAATTCTTTGCTTTAAAAAATGAAAATTCTTAATTGGTTTTTAGTAATAATCGGAATCTGTGGTCTTATAAGTGTGCGAATACTTGAGGACAAATTGTTTTATGACCCATTCCTGGGTTATTTTCATGAAGCTGATAAAAGTATGATATTTCCTTCTTTTGAATGGGGGCAGTTAATTCTGGGATATGTATTCAGATTTATTTTAAACTTACTTTTCTCTTGTTTAATTATTCATTTTTTATTTAAAGATAAAACATGGACAATGCAGGGAGGTATATTGATAATGATAATTTTCCTGATTACTTTTCCTATTTATCTGTATTGTATTTACAATAAATTTGAAATAGGTTATCTTTTTTCTTTCTATATGAGACGGTTTGTGATTCAGCCTTTGGCAATACTTTTAATCGTTCCAATGTTTTATTATAGAAAACAGATGGTAAAGGGAGGCTAGTAAAAATTTTTATTTTACGGTGTGTTTGATTTCAAGTATAATGTTACCGGTTGTCCATTCTATTCTTTTTACGAATTCTCTTTCACGGACCGGGCAATCCATAATCTGGCATATGGGACATGAAATGATCTTACAATCATCCATATGAAAATTAAATTCGATAGTACGCTTCATATTTTTAGCTAAAAGAATAATTACATTTTCCATTTCTTTGTGAGCATCACGAAGGCTGTAATACCAGGGAAGCGTAATATGTGCATCAATATGAAGAGAAGATCCAAACTGTTGTATTTTCATATTGTGAATATCTATCCATTCAGTTTTTCTGTTATTTTCGAGTATCTGAACAATTTGGATTAATATTTCAGGATCCTGTTCGTCCATAATTCCACTTAGTGACTTTCGAACAATTTTATACCCTACGAAGATGATGTACCCTCCAAAAATAAGTGCTACGACAGAATCCAGCCAATATATTTTAGTAAAGTAGACGACAATTAAACTGAGCACGACACCAAGTGTCGTAATTGTATCAGATTGGAGGTGTTTTCCTGAGGATATGAGTACCAGTGAATTATCAGTTTCCCCTTTTTTTATGGAAATATAACCCAATAAATAATTAACCACGGCGGTAGCTGCTATAATAGCAATCCCCCAATCTAATTTGTTAAGTATCTTTCCGACGATCAGACTATTGACACCCTCATAGATGATCATAATCCCTGCAATAGCGATCAAAGCTCCTTCTATACCCGAGGTTACAAATTCTACCTTTCCGTGCCCATAAGGATGATCTTCATCCTTGGGTTTGGCAGCAAGATGTAAAGAATACAGTCCCATAAATGCACTGATTACATTAACGATGCTTTCCATGGCATCAGAAAATACGGCATCTGAATTGGTGAGTTTCCAGGCGATAATTTTTCCGATAAATAAGATTATTCCAAAAGTTGCAATCCACTTCTGAAAACCTATTTTATTTTTATTCGTACTCTGAATGTTCATAAGTTTGATAAAAAAAAGAATCTCAATTTTGAGACTCTTTTTTATTTTGTTAGTTTATACTAAGTTGTTTGCTACCAGGTATTCTGCAATCTGTACTGCGTTCGTTGCAGCTCCTTTTCGCAGATTATCAGCTACAATCCAGAGATTGAGCGTTTTCGGCTGAGAAAGATCTCGCCGTATTCTTCCAACGAAGACCTCATCTTTTCCCTCAGAATCTAAAGGCATTGGATAGAGGTTGTTTTTAACATCATCTATTACAATAACTCCTGGGGTTTCAGATAAGATTTTTCTTACCTCGTCAAGTTCAAATTCGTTTTCAAATTCGATATTTACACTTTCAGAATGTCCTCCCTGAACGGGAACTCTTACTGCAGTTGCTGTTAAATTAAATGTATCATCACCTAGAATTTTCTTAGGCTCTTTCATTAATTTAATTTCTTCTTTAGTATAATCATCATCACTGAAAACGTCGCAATGCGGTAAAGCATTTTTAAAGATCTGGTAAGGATATACTTTCGCTACCGAATTGTCACCATTGATTTCAGCATTCAATTGATCAACCGCTGCTTTTCCAGTTCCTGTTACAGACTGGTAAGTAGAGACAACAACTCTTTTAAGGTCATATTTTTTGTTAAGTGGTCCTAAAACCATCACCAACTGAATCGTAGAACAATTTGGATTAGCAATAATCTTATCTTCAGCAGT
Source organism: Chryseobacterium sp. ISL-6 (assembly GCF_018613715.1). Taxonomy (GTDB): domain Bacteria; phylum Bacteroidota; class Bacteroidia; order Flavobacteriales; family Weeksellaceae; genus Chryseobacterium; species Chryseobacterium paludis. The sequence goes on from NZ_JAGGPT010000006.1 coordinate 565,182, forward strand.
TAATACATTTGCATTAATCTCCGGAACTACAAGTTTTTTTGTAGGATCCATTCTCCATGCTGAAGAATTATCAATTACCGTTATTCCGGCTTCTGCAAATTTTGGTGCAAACTCAAGCGATGTAGAACCTCCGGCTGAGAAAATTGCAATATCAGGTTTGGCAGCTATAGCGTCATTAATGCTTACAATCGTATACTCTTCCTGTTTATACTTCACCTTCTTACCAATAGATCTTTCCGAAGCGACCGGAATTAATTCTGTGATAGGAAAGTTTCTCTCCTCCAATACTTTAAGCATAACTTGTCCAACCATTCCTGTTGAACCTACTACAGCTACTTTCATCTTAATGATTACAATGTTTAAGTTAATATATTATGCCCCAAAGACTCTTGTCCAAGGGAACGCGAATGCAAATAAACCAACTGCAATTAATCCCATAATGACAATTCCTAAAGAAATGGTATCATTGGATTTTACTTTTTTATTGATGATCGTCATCAATACTGCTGCAATTAGCATAGAAAATGGATGTTCTACATACTGGAACCTTAGGTCTGCATTTTTCATTACTGATCCCATATCCAATCCTTTTGTAAAATTAGTGATCAGCATAATAATCCCAATTAAAAACTGAACATGAAAGAAAATCATCGTGAAGAGGGTAATCTTCTTCAAAAATTTATTCACTTTCCCACTGAAACCAAACATGGTTCCTAAAAGTGCAATAATAAATAATGCTACTAAAAGAAGCTCCAGATACCCAAACCCTTTATGGGCACTAAGTAAAATCTTGTAAAAATCCATATCCTATTTTTTCTATTTTTCTGATCACAAAGATAACAAAAAATCCCAGCCAAAGCCGGGATTGATATTTATAAAATCTAAAATTGTATTATTAGAAGTTGAAAGATAATGTTGCGGACCAAGTTCTTCCGAAACCAAAATATACACGGTTTCCATCAGCTATACCTTTATACATTCTACCTGCTTGTTCATAAGTTTTCCCTTTGTCAGGATCGTTATTAGCAGTAATTTTATCACTACCAAAAGTGTTTGTAGCACCATCGGCAATATAAGTAGTATCAAATAAATTATAAATGTTTGCTCCCACTGTAAAATACTGGCTGTTATCTCTTAATCTAATTTTGTATGATATACCAATATCTGTTAGGTTATAATCAGGTAATTGTAATACTCCTCTGTCTTGATTAGCAATATTTGAGAATGTAGCAATATCAATAGAAGAATATAATTTACCAACGAATCTCCAACCTCCATAAATACTCAAGTCTTTTACAGGTTTAATAGTAGCTCCTAATGACGCTGTCATTTGTGGAATACTGTTGTTGCTTGATCCTCCTACTTTAACCTTATCGATGTAAAGTGTTGTTACATTTGAATCTCCTGCAACTGTCAAAGGTTGGTTGTTTCCATCGAATGTTGATCCGGTTGCATTTCCTTTGTAATAATAATCTCCCCAAGAGAACATTCCGTTAAACTCTACAAAATTATTAAGTTTATAGTTTGCATCAACTTCAATACCTTGGTGGATTTCTGTAATGCCATTCATTTCTGCATAAGCATCTGTTACGTTTGGAACCGTAATATTTCTTCTTAATGCTCTGTCTTTCCATTCTGTTCTATAAATGTTAACATTAGCATTAAATTTAGAAGATCTGAATCCGTATCCAACTTCTGCAGAGAATATTTTCTCGTTAGTTAACTGAGGGTTAACAACCTGCTGATTACTTGGATAAACTGCATTCATGAAAGGTTGCTTACTATAGTAACCAATGTTTCCAAACACATTGTGATTTTCGTTGATGTTATAGTTAAGTCCTCCCTTAACATTGTATCCAAATAAGTTTTTGAATCCAGTCTTTCTATTAACGATCTGATCTCTTTGTTTTGTAACGCCATCAATTACAAACTCATCAATTCTTTGATAACCTTGGTTTGAAACTGACCCTTGTAAGAAGGCAGATATTTTATCATTGGTATATTCAACCTGACCAAATCCACTGTACCAAAGAACTTCACCATCATTACTGAAAGCTAATCTGTTCTCTAGAGGAACTTGGCTTCCTCCAAATGGGTTCCAAACCAACTTTTGGTAATCATAAGTCTGATTAATGACATTAGGGGCAATGTTTTTATTAGTGTTATCCTTATAGCCGCTTGCTCCATATAAGTCAGAAGCAACCTGATAATGGTATCCATAATAATATCTGTTATCTGTTCCAACTGAGAAATTCCAGTTATCATTGATCTTGTGTTGGAAGTTTGCTAAAATACCATACCAGTTGTGAGAATTGATACTTGATCTACGAATTAAAGTTGCTCCATTTCCAGCAGCATTTACGTCGATAGCAGCATTTTCTTTAAAAATTTGGTCATAATTGTATAGACCTTGTGCGTCTCTAAAATATGGCTGGCCATTTGCATCAGTACCGTTAATTGTTTTATTGTTTACTCTACCAATATCTGCAGTTCCTCCACCTCTACCGTTAGACATGTAGGCAACAGTACTTAACTTGGATTTTTCACTCATTGTCCAATCCCAGTTAAACATAAGTACTGGTTTTGAATAATAATTAGATCTATTGGCAAGTGCAACTTTTCTGCCTTCAGCGTTTGTATAGTATCCCCAGTCTGAGTTATAAGTTCTGTCTGGTTTTCCATCCTTATCCGGATTATACTTAATATAGTCTGAAATAGAAGGTGCGAAAGATCTCTGATCATGCCATTGAGGAGATGACGTAATCATAAATTGGAAGTTATGCTTTTTGCTTGGCTCCCAACCTAAAGCAAAATAATATGCATAAGATTCAAAATCTGTATTTTGAATATAAGTGCTACCAGCAGTTCTGCTTATTAAGAATGATGAAGACCATCCGTTGTTTAATTTTCCTGTATTGTAAGCAAATGATGTTTTTAAGTAATCGTTATTACCAACGCCCAATCTTATTACACCACCTTTCTTCATATCTGCTGAACGGGTAATAAAGTTAATTGTTCCTCCAACAGAAGCAATTCCTAATTTAGATGAGCCTAAACCTCTTTGAGTTTGGATGAAACTTGTAACATCAGATAAGCCTGTCCAGTTAGAATAGTACACTGTACCACCCTCCATATCATTTACAGGCATACCGTTTACCATTACAGCGATATTTCGAGATTCAAAACCTCTCATCACAATACCTCCGTCTCCAAAACCTCCTCCTGATTTAGTAGCATACACAGAAGGTGTAGTGTTTAAAATCTCAGTAAGTTCTTGGTTACCTAATCTTTCGATAATTTGTGCTGCTTTAATAGTAGAAGCTGCAACAGGTGTCTTTCTATCTTTAGCGATATCGGTTACACCTTGTAAAATTACCTCCTCAATGTCTTTAGACCTTTTGATTGTGTCCTGTGTTTCTTGAGCGTAATAAACACTAGCTGTAGACAATGTAATTACTACAGTCAGTATCGATTTGTTGATTAATTTCATAATCGTTAGTAATAGTTAGATTTAAATTTTATGCAAAAGTCGATAAATAAAATTTAACCAATATTAACTCAATGTTAATTTTTAACTAATATTAAGAATTATTAACGTGTTGATTAGTAGTATTTTAACTAAAAGCAGTGTTTTTGTGTTAAAAAAATGCATTGCATAATATGTAAAAAAGCATGCTTATTTTTGTTAAAAATACAACGTTACTTCACGGCTTTGAGGCTTAAATCAATGTTCTCAGCGGAGTGAGTAAGGGCTCCTGCAGAGATGTAGGTCACACCTGTAGTTGCGATTTCTTTAAGTTCATCTCTGGTGATTCCTCCTGATGCTTCAGATTCGCAAGAACCATTAATCATATCTACGGCTTGTTTCATCATTTTTACATCCATATTATCAAGCATGATTCTGTCTACTTTTGCTTTAATTGCTTCCTGAACTTCATCTAAATTTCTGGTTTCAACCTCAATTTTAAGCTTTTTCTTATTTTTTTTGATATAATCTTTAGCCATTTTTACGGCATTGGTAATGCTGCCATTATAATCAATGTGATTGTCTTTCAGCATGATCATATCATAAAGGCCATATCGGTGATTGGTACCTCCGCCAATAGAAACAGCCCATTTTTCACAAATTCTAAAATTGGGAGTTGTTTTTCTGGTATCTAATAATTTGGTTTTAGTACCCACTAATCTTGAATCCCATTCGTGAGTAAGTGTTGCAATTCCACTCATTCTCTGCATGCAGTTTAAGATGAGTCGTTCCGTAGAAAGTATAGATTGAGCACTTCCAGTAACAATAAAGGCAACATCGCCTACTTTGGCTGCCTCTCCATCTTTGATAAAAGTCTCTACTTTTAAATTTTTATCGAAAGTCTTAAAGATAATTTCGGCTAATTCAACCCCAGCAAGAATACAATTTTGCTTTACTAAAAGTTTGGCACTTTGTTTAAGATCTTTGGGAATTGTGGATAACGTGGAGTGATCCCCGTCCTGAATATCCTCTTCAAGAGCTGATTTTATAAAAGTTTTAAGTGCCTTATCTGTTACGTAGTTTGGCTTTTTCATATGGTATGCTTTTTAAGCTAAATCTTTATTGTAAAATGCTCCTTTGTTCTCTGTCATTTCCATAGATTGGGTAATGATGAGGTAGGCAACGGTTGTTAAGTTTCTTAGTTCTGATAATTGAGGAGAAAGAATAGAGTAGTGGTAGATCTCGTCAACAGCAGCTGCTATTTCATGATGTTTTTGCAGTGCCATCTTCAGACGTCTGTTGCTTCTTACGATACCTACTAAATCACTCATCATTTCCTGAAGCTGTTTTCTAAGATAACTAACGATGACCATTTCATCGATAATTTTCATTCCTTCTTCATTCCATTCCGGTACAGCTTTTAAGTCATCAAAATTGAAATTATTTTTATTCAACAATTCTACTGTTTTAATTGCTGCATTATGTCCAAAAACGAGACCTTCAAGTAAAGAGTTGGAAGCTAGTCTGTTGGCTCCATGTAACCCTGAATTGGTACATTCTCCGACTGCAAATAAATTATTGATTGATGATTGTCCGTCTTTGTCGACTTCAATTCCGCCCATCAAGTAATGGCAAGCGGGAACAACCGGGATGAGTTGTGTAAAAGGATCGATGGCTTCTTCTCTGCATTTTTTATAAATGTTGGGGAAATGATCCAGGAATTTTTCTTTATTCATTTCTCTGCAGTCTAGGCCTACATATTCATCACCGGAGATTTTCATTTCGTTATCAATGGCTCTGGCTACGATATCTCTTGATGCAAGTTCTTCACGTTCGTCATATTTGTGCATGAATTTTTCCCCTCTCTTGGTTCTAAGTTTAGCCCCATCTCCCCGAACGGCTTCAGAAATTAAGAAAAGCATTCCATCAATTTTGCTATACAATGCTGTTGGATGGAATTGGTAATACTGCATATTAGAAACATTTCCTTTCGCTCGTGCAACAAAAGCAATCCCGTCACCAGTTGCAATGGTTGGGTTGGTTGTGTTTTTATAAACATGTCCTGCACCTCCTGTTGCCACAAGTGTTATTTTTGAAGTGATCTTTTTAATGGCTTTGGATTTTTCATCCAAAATATATGCACCATAACAATGGATGTCACCTTCATTTAATTCTTTTCCCGGAACATGATGTTGTGTGATGATATCAATGACATAATGATGATCTAATATCTCAATATTTGGGCTGTTTTTGGCCGTTTGTAAAAGGGCTCTTTCAATTTCAAAACCGGTAATGTCTTTATGGTGAACAATTCTGTTTTCCGTATGTCCGCCTTCTCTACCTAGTGCAAACTCACCATTTTTCATGTCGAATTTTGCACCCCATTCTACAATTTCATTGAATCTTTTAGGAGCTTCTTTTACGACCATTTCAACAACATCACGTTTACTTTCACCGTCACCGGCGCGCATAGTATCTTCAATGTGTTTGTCGAAATTGTCTTTTTTGAAATCTGTAACCACAGCTAAGCCGCCTTGTGCATATTTAGTGTTGCTTTCATCCTCATCGGACTTTGTTACTATGATTATCTTGGCATCAGGAAGTTGTTCAGAAACTTTAATGGCATAAGAAAGTCCCGAGATTCCGGAACCAATTATTAATACATCCGCTTTTATCATATGCTTGCTTTAAGACAATGGTCTAATCATTAAATAAATTTAAACAATTTTTCGTTTGGTTTCCTTACTTTTTTCATGTGCTGAAAGAGATCTTCTTCAGAACGGTAGCCAATTGCCAGTGTAACAGTTACTTTTTCTGTTTCCGGGTTTATATCCAGGATTTTTTCAATTAAATCTTCACGAAAACCTTCCATTGGGCAGGTGTCTATATTTTCAATAGCTGCTGCATACATTAAATTTGCTAAAACGATATACGATTGCTTTTCTGCCCAGTTGAAAATTTCATCCTGGTTTTTTTGATTAACGTGCTGGCTTATACTATTTTTAAAAAGATTTAGGTTTTCTAAAGGAATATCTCTTACTTCAGAAATGTGATTGAAATAGCCCCGGATGTAGCTTTCGTCAATTGTTTTTTTTGAAATAATAACAATGAGATGAGAGCATGTAGAAATTTGAGATGGATTATAAAAAGCCGGAATTAGTTTTTGTTTCATTTCCTCGCTTTCAACAACTAAGATTTTATAAGGTTGCAGCCCCAAAGAACTTGCAGACAGTTTTCCTGACTCAAGAATATTGTGAAGTGTTTCCTGAGGTATAATCTCTTTATTGAATTTTTTTACAGAATATCTTCTGCTTAAAGCTTCCAAATAATTCATAGGACAAATTTAAGAATTGAATATGAATAAAATGGAGTTGTTATGAATTATCTGTTTATAAATAACACAAAAAAAGGATTGCTCCATTTTTGAAGCAACCCTTTTGATATGAATGAATGTTTATATTATTCTCTATTCTTCACCAATATCCAACCTGAATATTTAATCGGAGTGTTCTTTTTGTCATTTTCATTCCATGTTACAGAAAACCAGTAGCTTCCTGTGGAAACCTTTCTACCGCCAATAGTTCCGTCCCAAGTGTATTTATTAGATTTGTCACCCTGATGGATTTTAGCACCATATCTATCGTAGATGCTAAATACCAGATTTTGTTTACCAGCAAGGGCTGAATAATCTATTACATCATTTACTCCATCTCCATTAGGAGTAATTACATTAATTAAATTAGGAATAGTTATGGTAATGTCGATTGGTTCACAATCATAGGCATCTTTTACAAATAGGTTGCATTCCCCTCTTGGTAAGTTAGTGAACACATTAGAATCTTGCCAGTTGATATTGTCTAATGAGTATTGATATGGAGGAGTTCCACCAATGGCATTTACTGTGATCGTGCTGCTTGAAATATCTACATTGGTAATAACTGGTTGTTCAGCAGGATATACTTTTACGTTTTGAGTGGCAACACATTCTCCTGTTTTTAGTTTAACCCAATAAACACCTACTCCTACATTGGTAATAGCCTGTGTTGTTGCTCCTGTGCTCCAAAGATAAGATGCAAAACCTGGACCTGCATCCAAAGTAGTTTTGTCCTCTATACAAATTATTTTGTCTTTTAGAACAGTAGAAAGTACGGGAGCTAGTACAATTAGAGTGACTTTAGCCACTGCGTAACACCCGTTTGAGTTGGTGACTCTGATATACACGACTCCGTTTGGTGCAATATAAGCAGTTGGAGTGGCTATTTCGTTTGTTCCGTTTTGAGCATCTGCTAGAGATGGATAATATTTTTTAGTCAATACTCCCGGAGTTCCTGTTACAATAGCGGTCGTAAGATTAAATAATGCTGTTGAGGGATTTGCCTCAAGGAAACAGGATCTTAAAGTGGTATCGTTTACAGTGACAATTGGAGCAACTTTTAAAGTTACTGTTGCGTCATTATTGTCGCATAATACAGATGTTGGGTCTTTTATAACGACAGAAATATTGGTATCTGAAGTGTATTGGAAATTTGTGGGATTAGGAATTGGTGTTCCACTTCCTGTAATGTAATATGTAAAGGTATAATTAGTAGGTGTTGTTGTAAACTGTGAGTTTAATGTCGTAAGATCAATAGTTGCCATTCCAGCTAAATCTGGGCAAATCGATTTTGTAATTGCAGTTTGTAAAAGAGGGATTTTATCAACATAAACTTTTACATTTTTAATAGAGTGTCTGGCTCTTGCTCCTCCTGTAGATGCTGAAAAACCGAAATACCCAACAGTCATTGCGGCTGCAGCTCCGGAAGGTGCAAAGGATTGGTTTACGATTAATGTACCATCAAGTGTTATTTTTACGATCCAATTGGCAGGAGCTGCGGGGTCTACCTCTCCGCTTACTTCAACATGTTTGTAAGTTGTTCCTTGAAATGGTTGTGTTGAATTAAGATCTGCTGAGTGAAAAGAGCTTCCCGGAACATTATAAAACTCGACATTATTAGTGTCTGTCGTATTTTGAACTTGTCCATAGGCAACATGTACTTTACTCATTCCTGAGCTTCCTGTAGCATTGTTATAAGTGTCAAAAGCCGTAATAAAACCGATTGCATTTTGAGATACACCTAGCCCGGAACCGAGGATGCTTGCGATTGGTGGATTGGCCAGATACCAAAACGCGATACCGTCGCCGGTATAAGTTTGATTGGAGTCCATTCTAAAATCGAACTCTACTCTCCACTTGTCACAATACTTTAAGTTTATAGGCTCATTTAATCTTATAGAACCTGATTTATCATTGGTGTCGGGCGTAAGCTGTACAAAATCCGTATTCACAACGGTGGGAGCAACCATTGTCCATCCCGTAGTATTTACGGGATTACCTGCTAGCTGATAAGTTTGTGATATGAGCTGTATTGGAAGACAAAGTAAAATAAGAAGGAAATAAAAAAGTATAGTTTTTTTCATTGTTATTAGGTTATTTGTTTTTGAGATATTTTAAGTATGATAAATAATAGATTTTTAGTTTTAGTTTATACAAAATACGTCTTTGGATCTGATTTGATAAAAAGAATCACTTCCGTTTTAAGGAGTGATTCTTTATCTCTTGATTACCTATTTTAGTTAATCTCTATTCTTTACTAGAACCCAACCGGAATACTTGATAGAAGTATTCTTTTTGTCATTTTCATTCCATGAAACAGAGTACCAATAGCTTCCTGTAGGAACTTTTCTACCACCTATGGTTCCATCCCATCTATATTTTGTAGACTTATCTCCTTGGTGAATCTTAGCTCCATACCTGTCAAATATATTGAACACAAGGTTTTGTTTATTTGCTAATGCCGAATAATCAATTACATCATTAATACCATCTCCGTTAGGAGTAATCACATTAATTATATTTGGAATTGTTACAGTAACATTGATCGGTTCACAATCATAGGCATCTTTTACAAATACAGTGCTTTCTCCTCTAGGTAGATTAGCAAACACATTGGAGTTCTGCCAGATAATATTGTCTAATGAATATTGATACGGAGGAGTTCCGCCAATTACATTTATTGTTATTGTGGTGGTTGAAATATCTACATTGATAATAACCGGCTGTTCTGCGGGATGAACTTTTACAGTTTGTGTAGCAATACATTCGCCTGTTTTTAATTTAACCCAATAAACACCTACTCCTACATTGGTAATAGCCTGAGTTGTTGCCCCGGTACTCCATAAGTAAGATGCAAAACCAGGACCTGCATCTAATGTTGTTTTGTCTTCAATACAAATTGTTTTATCCTGTAGGACAGTAGACAATACGGGAGCGAGTACAATTAGTGTGACTTTGGCTACAGCATAGCATCCGTTTCCGTTAGTGACTTTAATGTAAATGACTCCGTTTGGAGCAATATATGCTGCGGGTGTTGTGATTTCATTTGTCCCATTTATGGCATCTGTCAGAGATGGATAATATTTTTTAGAAATTCCAACTTGTGTGGCCACTGCTGCGGCTGTGAGGTTGAATGATGCCATAGATGGATTTGATTCCAGAAAACAAGATCTAAGAGTTGTATCATTTACAACAACAACAGGATAGATGTTTAGAGTGATTTGTGCAACATCTACACAACCCTGTGGAGTGGTCACTTTTACAAAAACAGATCCTACAGGAGATGCATAAGCAGTTGGATTCATAATTTCATTAGTGCCGGCATTAAGGTCTGCTAATGAAGGGTAATATTGCTTTATGACCCCCGGAACAGTTGTAACTGCAGCTGTGGTTAGATCAAATGTAGCTGTTCCTGCATTATTGTTGTTGCATCCTGTTATGGTAACATCATCTGCTGCAAAAGGAGTTGGGTTCAGTTGAATGACTCCATCTCCATTATCGCATAATGTGGAGGAAGGATCTTTAACAACAACTGTGATTGTTGTGGCTCCTGTATACTGAAAACTGGTTGGATTGGCAATGGGTGTCGAGTTGCCCAGAACATAATAAGTAAAAATATAATTTGCCGGATTATTTACGAACTGAGAATTGTAAGATGTTAAATCTACAGTTCCGTTTCCTGTTGCAGGATTTACGCATACGAAAGGAGTAATGGTGCTTTGTAAAATAGGAACTTTATCTACGAAAATTTTAGCATTTTTAATAGAATGTCTCGCACTTGCTCCTCCAGTTGCTGCTGAAAAACCGAAATATCCCTGAGTCATTCCAATTGCACCTCCAGATGGGGCAAAAGATTGATCTGCAATAAGTACCCCGTCTATTCTTACCTTAATAAGCCAGTTGGTAGGATTGGCAAGATCTGTTTCACCATTTACTTCTACATGTTTGTAGGTTGCGCCGACAAATGGCTGTGTGGGATTCAAATCAGGAGAGTGGAATGTACTGCCGGCAGTATTATTATATTCTATATTGTTGTTAAGAGAGTTGTTGGTCCCATACAAAATATGAACCTTGCTCATTTGTCCTTCTGTGGTGTTGTTAAAAATATCAAACCCAACCATTAAACCTGAAGCATTAGCCGGGATTCCTAATCCGCCTCCTGAAACAAATCCTGTTGGAGGATTAGCCAGATACCAAAAGGTAAAGCCGTCCCCTCTCCCGAATTGGGCAGTCCCATTTCCGTCGATCCTAAAATCGAATTCTACCTTCCATTTGTCACAATACCTCAGATTGATTGGGTTGGTTAGTTTAATAGCACCATATTGATTTCCTTGATCCGCGGTAAGTTGTATAAAATCAGTATTTACATTTGCGCTTGAAACAAGATCCCATCCTGTAGTATTTACTGGGTTACCCGAAAGTTGATATGTCTGAGAGAAAAGAATACTGGGCAGATTGATGAAGATGATAAGAAGGCAGAAAAGTAAAGTTTTTTTCATTGAGGTGAGTGGAGTAAAGTGTTATTGTTTTTCCATTTAATTAATTCAAGTCCTTTTTGTTTTATAATAAAACTTAAGTAATAAAAAAGACCACTACCAATAATGGAGTGATCTTTTCTTTATTATTCTCTATTTTTAACCAATACCCAGCCATTGTAATTTGTTTGAGTATTGTTTTTGTCATTTTCATTCCAAGAGATCGTATACCAGTAAGTAGCAGTAGATATTTTTTTACCACCGGAAGTGCCATCCCATCTGTAATTTCTCAATTTATCGGCTTCATATAGCTTATTTCCATATCTGTCATAAACAATGAATACCAGATTCTTTTTGTAAGCAAGGGCAGAATAGTCGATATAGTCATTTACGTTATCTCCGTTTGGTGTAATAGCATTGATAAGATTAGGAACAGTGATTTGTACATCAATAGGGTTACAGTTGTAAAAATCTTTAACAAATATTTTATGTTCTCCTCTTGATAAACCTGAAAATATGTTTGAATCCTGCCATGTAACACCATCTAAAGAAAATTTGTAGGGTGGAGTGCCACCATTTACATTGACGGTGATTGTGCTGTTGGTAATATCAATGCTTGTAATAACAGGTTGTGGAGCTGCTTTTACTCTTACGATCTGATTGGTAAGGCAATTTCCTGTTTTTAGCAAAACTGAGTAAATTCCTACAGGAACATTTTGAATAGATTGAGTGGTTGCTCCTGTATTCCATAAATAACCATCAAAACCCGGACCTGCATCTAAAGTTGCTGTTTCATCGATACAAATTGTCTGATCTTTAAGAACGGAGGATTGTACCGGAGGTAAAACAACAAGATTGATCTTTACAATAGTATAACAATTATTGGCATCAGTTACTTTAACATAGACTACGCCGGTAGTGGAAACATATGCTGCCGGATTTACTATTTCGTTAGTACCACCTACAGCATTTGCCAGGGTTGTATAATATTTTTTGATAACTCCAGTTTGTGTTGTTATGTTGGCTGTGGTTAGATTAAATAAACCGGATGTAATATTTGTATCAATAAAACATGAACGTATAGTGTCATCATTAGCAACTACTTCAGGAAGAAATGAAAGAGTGATTTGTGCTGTTCCAGTACAGCCTTGAGGGGTTGTTACTTTCACATAAACAATTCCTGGAGCAGAAGTGTAAGTTGCTGGGTTTGTAATCTCATTGGTTCCCGCGTTGAGGTCATTTAACGTTTTATAGAATTTCTTAATGACGCCAGGTACTCCTGTTACAGGCGCTGTTACAAGGTTAAATGTTGCTATGCCAGCTTTATTATTGTTACATTCAGATATTGTTACATTACTTGCTGTGAACGGAGCGAGAACGAGGAGTATTTTTCCGTCAGGATTATCGCATAGGACTCCTGCATTGTCTTTTATGACAACGGATATCGTTGTATTGGCATTGAATTGATAATTGGTAGGATTCGCAATTGGTGTTGAGCTACCTAGAACATAGTAAGTAAATGTATAGTTCGCTGGTGTAGTTACAAACTGCGAATTGAATGTAGTTAAATTCACAACACCGTTCCCTGTGGAAGGATTGGGACAGAAAGATTGTGTTGCAGAGTTTTGTAATATTGCAACTTTGTCCGTATATATCTTTACATTTTTAATGGAGTTTCTTACAGATGCTGCTCCTGTAGATGCAGAGAAGCCAAAATATCCCTGGGTTATTGCTGCTGCTGCTCCGGCAGGTGCAAAAGATTGGTTAATGACTGAGGTTCCATCAATTTTTAAAGTAATAATCCAGTTAGTTGGTGTTGCAGGATCCACTTCTCCGGTCACCTCAACATGTTTAAAGGTGGGGCCTACCAAAGGAAGGGTAGACGTTAGATCAGCAGAGTGAAATGAACTTCCGGGAGTATTAAAATATTCGATATTGTTTGTATCAGTGGTATTTTGTACAACACCATAGGCAAGATGGACTTTATTCATCTGACCTGCTGTTGTATTGTTGTAAAGGTCAAAACCAATCATTAAGCCGATTGCATTTTGCGGGATTCCTAAACCAGAGCCCAGTTGACTTGTTATTGGAGGATTTTGTAGATACCAAAATGAAAAGCCATCTCCTCTTCCAGCAGATGTTCCATTTCCATCCATTCTGAAATCAAATTCAATTCTCCATTTGTCACAGTATTTTAGATTAATGGGATCATTAAGCTTTATAGCTCCGGATTTATTTGTTAAGTCATCGGTAAGCATGACAAAATCTCCATTTACTACTGCAGAAGGAACTACGGTCCAACCTGTAGTATTCACGGGATTTCCTGTGAGCTGATAAGTTTGTGAAAAGAGTTTTCCGGATAAGCAGAATAAAACCAGAGTAAAATAAAATAGTAATTTTTTATTCATTAATTAGGATGTTTAAAAATTGGACGTGTAAATATATTAAATCCTAAGTAATAAATATGTATTCAGTGTTAATTTTGCAGAAAAGATTAATAATATTTTAATAAAAGTTAATTAAGCTAGTGAAATAACTAATTCAGGGTGTAGAATAGTTGGAAATACTGATATAGATTCCATTTGAGGAGTTTTCTTTAAAACAGGGAATTATTTTCAAGATCTTCAAAAAAGGTGTCAATTTCTAAATGAGAAGATGCTGCGGCGGCAACTGCAAGTTTATCACACAACTCATTTTCGAAATGACCGGCATGTCCTTTTATCCAGTGCATTTTTGGACTGTGCTGATTATAGAGGATAACGAACTTTTTCCACAGATCAGGGTTCTTTACGTTTTTCCAACCTCTTTTTATCCAGCCTGAAATCCAATTTTGATTAATGGCATCTGAAACATATTTACTGTCTGTAAAAACATGAATGTCATTTTCTGTTGATTTCAGTTTTTCTAAAGCTGTAATAACAGCTAAAAGTTCCATTCTGTTATTTGTTGTTTTTCGGAAACCTTTAGAAAAAGTTTTTTGATAATTTTTTTCTGGAACGCGCATCAGAATTCCATATCCTCCTTTTCCAGGATTTCCACTACATGCTCCGTCGGTATATATTTCAATTCTCAAAACTTTCTGATCTGTAAGAATGGTTGTATTTAATTATTTAAAATGGGAAATCATCATCATCATCAAAATCATTCATAGAAGATCCTGAGAGCTGAGAGTTATCTGGAAGATCAAATGCCGCACCTGGTTGAATGGTGGTTTTTATCTTGTCAAAACCACTAGGTTCATTAGAATTAAAATTAGAGGGATATCCTGGAGCTCCTCCCATCGCAGCCTCTACATCTCCAAATTTTGCAAAATGTTTCAAGAATGATAATCTTACATCTGCCGTAGCACCATTTCTGTGTTTTGCAATAATTAGTTCTGCTTGATTTTCTGTTGAACTTTCCTGTCCTTCCTCATCGTTATCCCAAACGGCAATTTTATAATATTCCGGTCTAAATATAAAAGATACAATATCGGCATCCTGCTCAATTGCTCCTGATTCCCTTAAATCGGAAAGTTGAGGTCTTTTTCCAGGGCGGGTTTCCACACTTCTTGAAAGCTGAGAAAGCGCAATTACTGGTACATTCAATTCTTTTGCAATAGCTTTTAATGAACGTGAAATCATAGAAATTTCCTGTTCACGGTTTCCGCCTCCTTTTCCTCCACCTCCCGCGGTCATTAGCTGAAGGTAGTCAACCATGATCAGTCTAACGCCATGTTGCATAACTAGTCTTCGGCATTTTGCCCTGAAATCGAATATGGAAAGTGAGGGAGTTTCATCAATAAAAAGAGGTGCATTTTCCAATTCGGATACATTGGAGAACAGTCTTTGCCACTCTTCATCATCCAATGTTCCTTTCCTTAATTTTTCTGAAGAAATTCTTGTTTCAGAAGCGATCATCCTTGTGATAAGCTGTACTGATGCCATCTCCAGAGAGAAAAGAACCATAGGGATTTTGTGCCCTACCGCAATATTTCTTGCCATGGAAAGAAGAAATGCAGTTTTACCCATCGCCGGACGTGCAGCAATAATAATAAGGTCAGAATTTTGCCAACCTCCTGTTTCTTTATCGACATCTCTGAATCCCGATGGAACCCCTGAAAGGCCTTCTTTATCTTTTAAAGATTTAATAGTATCAATAGCTTGTTTTACCAATGAATTTGCTGTATCGAAACCTTTTTTAATAGTACCGTTGGTAATTTCAAAGAATGATTGTTCCGCTTTATCCAGTAGTTCAAATACGTCAGTTGATTCTTTATATGAAGAGTCGATAACGTTGGCAGAAACGTTAATTAAACTTCTTAAAATATATTTTTCAAGAATAACACGAACGTGATATTCAATATGCGCAGATGAGCTAACTCCCATCGTTAGATCAATAATATAATGATCGCCACCTGCTAAATGTAGTTTTTCCTCCTTTTTTAGCTCCTGTATAATGGTCATTAAATCTACAGGATGGTTACCTTCATACAATTTCAATATGGTAGTAAAGATCACCTGATGTCTGGGGTCATAAAAAACTTCAGGAGTAAGTAAGTCAATGGAATGGTCTAGTCCTTTCTTATCAATTAAAAAAGTTCCTATAATCAATCTTTCAAAATCTACTGCATTAGGAGGCATTTTTCCATCAGCAATTGACAGTTCCTTCGCAAAGTTTCCATGCGTAAGAGATGATAATGTTTCTTTCTGCGCCATGTTGCAAAGATAGTTTATTTAAAAAATAATTAAAAAATAGTATTCAACAAATTATTCTTAATAGGTACTAAAATACCGCCAATAAAAGATAAAATATGTTGATAAAAAAATCACCTCAATATTGAGGTGATTTTTTAGATTTGATTAATTATATAAATTATTCTCTGTTTTTTACCAATATCCATCCGCTATAATTCGTTTGAGTATTGTTTTTATCATTTTCGTTCCATGAGATCGTGAACCAATAAGTACCGGTTATAATTTTTTTACCACCAGAAGTACCATCCCATCTGTATCCTCTCATTTTATCAGCCTCGTACAATTTATTTCCATATCTATCATAAACAATGAAAACGAGATTTTTCTTGTATCCTAATTCAGAGTAGTCTACATAATCATTTACGTTGTCTCCATTTGGAGTGATAGCATTAACTAAATTTGGAACTGTTACTTGAATATCAATAGGTGTACAGTCAAAAGAATCTATAACATAGATTTTGTTTTCTCCTCTAGGAAGACCTGTGAATACATTTGAATCCTGCCAGTTAACACCATCTAGGGAGTATTTATATGGCGCTTTGCCTCCTGAAACATTTACTGTAATTGTATTGTTTGAAATATCAACACTCGTAATAACAGGTTGTTGCGAAGCATATACATTTACTTGCTGTACCGTGTAGCAGATTCCTGTTTTTAACTTTACCCAATAAGATCCTACAGGTACATTCGTAATGGCTTGGGTTGTTGCTCCCGTGCTCCATTCATACCCGTCGAAACCAGGTCCTGCATCTAACGTTGTCTTATCTTCTAAACAAATAGTAACATCCTTCAGAACGTTAGATTTTACCGGAGGTAAAACTTTAAGGGTAATTTTAGCAATAGCATAACATAAGTTAGCATTGAATACTTTTACATATACCTCACCGTTAGTAGAGACGTACGCCAGAGGATTAGCTATTGGGCTTGTTCCACTGACAGCGTTGGCCAGTGTAGTATAAAACTTTTTAGTAATCGGTGCTTGATTTGAGACATTGGCAGTGGTTAAATCAAATGATGCTGTCGTTATATTAGTATCTATATAACAAGATTCGATAGTAGCGTCATTAACAACCACAACAGGATGGAATTTTAAAGTGATCTCAGAGTCATCTGAACATCCTTCTGTTGAAGTTACTTTTACATACACTTTCTTTTCAGCTGAAACATAAGCTGCTGGATTCATAATCTGATTAGTCCCAGCATTTAAATCAGCTAACGTAGGATAATACTTCTTAATGGCAGTAGGATCGCTAAAAGTATCCGCCAATGTTAAGTTATAGGTTGCAGTTCCCGCCCCATTATTATTACATTCAAAAAGAATAGCATCTTTGGCTATAATATTACCTTGTCTGAATTTAAACTTACCGGTTATAAAACATTTATTAATCGGATTATCAGGATTCGTGGGATCAGTATAAGTGACTCTGTAATAATAAATTGTGGTTCCATCCACAATTGTAGGGTTTGCTAGGGGGTTATTTCCGGTTATAGCATCATTGTTATTATCATGATAAGTAACAGAAAAATTTGCATTACCATTAACGATTCCGGAAGTAAGTGTATTAAAATCAAATGGACCTGGAATCGCACATTTTAAAATTTCATTAGGAGAATCAGGAGTTGGGCCAGGAACGCCTGGAGTGACAAAAGGATTAGGTGTTAGTACTGGGTCATTGAAAGCGGAAGCTAAAGTAGCTGTTCCTCCCCATGTTAAAGAAAATCCAAATGCATTAGTGCTATAGTTACTTACTAATAATACATAGCTTTCACCTGCTAGCACATTCATTGGAGTGTTATAGCTTAGATTTGGAGGGGTAGATGATAACCCTGTTGGGTAAGGCCATGGAGGAAGTCGTGCAGAAAAATTACAAGTCACAGGAGCTCCAAGGTTTCCACAGGTAGGGCTAGGACCCCATACAGCCCAATCATAATCTGCGCCATCATTGTTGGGTCCTGGCGGAGTATTTGGAATGGTATTGGGTGTAATCTCAAAAGTTAATGTTCCTGAAGTGGCTATGGTAAATGAATACCAAACAGAATATTTTTCTCCACCTTTAAGGCAAAGATCATCAGGAATAGTACTTGGTGGAGCCGGGATGTCAACAACAGTCCCTGAGCCCGTAGGTATATATGAAATGTCTGAGTTTCCACATACCGGAATTGCAGTAATACAATCCGATTGTGAAAAATATAATTGGGACAAAAATAAAATAAAAATAAGTAGTAATTTTCTCATTTTGAAATGAATTTAATGTAACAAAAATAGCGAAAATAACAAAATATTTAAGTTATTATTCGCACGAATTAATAAAAACCGCTTGAAAAAGCGGTTTTTATTAAAAAAAAATATGATTATTCTCTGTTTTTAACCATAATCCAGCTAGAGAATTTGATAGGCGTATTTTTCTTGTCATTCTCATTCCAGGTTACAGAGTACCAGTAAGTTCCAGTTGAAACTTTTTTATTTCCATTGGTGGTACCATCCCACTTATAGCCATTAGTTTTATCAGCCTGGAAAATCTTAGCACCATATCGGTCAAATATGCTTAATACTAAATTTTGCTTGCCTGCTAACGCAGAATAGTCAATTACATCATTAATACCATCATTATTAGGAGTGATCACATTAATTAAATTAGGAACTACAACAGTGACGTCAATAGGTTCACAATCATAAGAATCTTTCACATAAATTTGAGTATCTCCTCTAGGGATATTATTAAATACATTTGAATCCTGCCAGTTGATATTATCAATTGAATATTTATAAGGTGGAGTGCCTCCAATAACATTTACAGTAATGGTATTCGTTGAAATATCTACATTCGTTATAACTGGTTGTTCGGTAGGATGAACTGTTACTGTTTGGGTTGTAATACATTCTCCTGTTTTTAATTTTACCCAGTAAGTTCCAACCGGGACGTCTGTAATTGCCTGCGTTGTAGCACCGGTGCTCCATAAATAAGAAGCAAATCCAGGGCCTGCATCTAAAGTTGTTCTATCTTCCATACAGATGATCTTATCAACCAAAACTGTAGATTTTACCGGAGGTAATACGATCAAGGTAATCTTTGCAACAGTGAAACAATTGTTTGAATTTGATACCCTAACGTAAACAACACCGTTCGGAGCTACATATGCTGCGGCTGCGGCTGGCAAAATTTCATTTGTAGCGTTTACAGCATCTGTCATAGATGGGTAATATTTTTTAGTGGTTCCAGACAGAGATGTTACGATAGCAGCTGGAAGATTAAACAATGCTGTTGAAGGGTTTGTTTCAATAAAACAAGATCTTATAGTAGGTTCTAATACCGTTACAATTGGATGGAAGTTTAGCTTGATTTCGGCTATTGCTGTACATCCAAACTGATTGGTTGCTTTTACGTAGGCAGATCCTGAAGGAGCAACATAAACATAAGGGTTTGTGATTTCACTTGTTCCATTATTAGCATCAGCTAGTGAAGGATAATATTGAAATGTCAGACCAGGAATGGCACCTGCACCAACGTCTGCAGTTGATAAGTCATAGGTTCCTGTTCCGGAGTTGTTATTACTACAGGAAGTAAGTGATCCTGGAGTGAGTGTGAATGACCTGTCTACGAATTTTATCGTTCCAAATTCTTTGCACTTATTTAAAAAACTGGCTGGACTTGTAGGGTCAAAATAGCTGATAACATAAGTGTAAGTTGTAGCTGGATTTACAACAGTTTGGCCAATGATTGGATTTACATCATCCAAAGCATCAGTAGCTGTTTTATAATACTTAATAATGAAGCTAGGGTTACCATTTAATATTCCTGAAGTCAAAGTAGAGAAATCAAAATTTAAATTACAAATGTCAAGAATACCATCATGATTTGGGCCAGGTGTAACAAATGGATATGGCTGTAAAACAGGATCTCCAAAAGGAGTAAGTAATCCTGCAGATCCTCCGAAGGTTAGTGAAAACTGTGAGCTGGCGCCGGAAAATTGATCAACTAACAGATAATATACTTGTCCTGGCAGAACATCGATATATTTTACCATACCATCTGATGGGTTTCCTAAATTATCAGTACCTGCATCTTCCGATGTATCAAGTGAAGTGAGGTTAAGTCCTGTTATGTACTGTCCAGGTGATGGCGAATCATAAGAGCATCTGAGTGGCATTATGGTTTGAATCTCTGCACAGGTGTTATTAGGGCCATAAAGAGCCCAGTCATAATCCACATTATTAACAGGATCAATCGCAAATGTCAAAGTACCTGCAGTAAGTGTACTGAAGGTAAACCAAATAGAGTTGTTTTCTCCGCCTAAACAACCTGCATTCCCTTCATCACTGTTTCCGGTTCCAGTGGGTGTAAGGGTAATATCTGCATTACTACAGATAGGTATTGCTGTTGAGCAGTCGTTATTTTGTGCGAAAAAAATATGAGATACCAAAAAGGCTATAAAGAGTAATGTTTTTTTCATAATTTTTTTTTTAAATAGAAGTAAATTTGTACTGTAAAACTATTTTGCAGTTTTAACGGCTTCAAACTTTGTTCTCTGCTCTCGAATAAGATTTAGTAAATCAGTGATTTCTTTATTATCAGGTTGTAATTCTAAACTTCCTGCAACAAACTTTTCAGCGAGGCTGTTAGTATATCTAGTATCTGCTTTCTTATTGCCGCTGTTTATAATAAATTCACCTTCCTTGTATAATACAAGGCCAGCATAATAATACGCTTTCCACCTGTAAGGATCTCTGGATTTTTTTAATTCCGAAAACTCTCTGAAAAGCTTTTCGTAATCAGCGACGGTTTTTGCAGACGATATTTTTTCTGCTTTTTGATTCAATGTATTCTCGTAACTACTCTGGGCAGAAATAAGTACACTAAACAATACAAAATAAAAAGTGAGTAAAGTTTTTTTCATAAGGGGGGATTTTATACGACAAATATAAAAAATTATTAATCTTCAATTAATGTTTTTAAGATTTATTTAATAGAACGGTAAATATGTGTTTAATATTGCATTTTTCTTAGTTTAGAATTGGTGCTTCCTACAATTAATGCAATAAGTACGGTCATTGTTCCGCCAAATACGACCGAACGGACTACCCCAAGGAGCTTTGCGGATAATCCACTTTCAAATTGCCCCATTTCATTACTAGACATAATAAAGATAGAATTTACGCTCAGAACGCGTCCCCTGATGTGATCTGGTGTTTTTAATTGTACAATAGTGCCTCGTATGACAACTGAAATTCCATCCAACATCCCACTTAACACCAAAAACATAAATGATAACCAGTATATGTTTGATAATCCAAACCCTATTATGCAAAGTCCAAATCCTGTAACCACAGCAAGAAGTATTTTCCCTTGGTTCTTTCTTAACGGAATGATTGATAAAGTAGTAATAATACACATAGAGCCGATGTCTGATGCGGCATTTAATAAACCAAATCCTTCTGCGCCTACTTTTAATATATCGGTAGCATACACCGGAATCATAGCTACAGCACCACCAAAAAGGACAGCAAACATATCTAAACACAGTGCTCCCAAAATTTCTTTGGTCTTGAATATGTACGAAATACCTTCGCGCATGCTTTCTATAACATTTACACTGTCTTTTTTATATTCAGAATGTTGTTTTTTAAGTTGCCAGAAAAAGAGAGATGCTGTGAAAATTAATAAGATAATAACTACTAATGTCCATTTTACGCCAAAAAAGCCTATCAAAATACCTCCGGCTGCATGTCCACACACTGAAGATATCAGAAATGTAGCCTGGTTGAGAGTTACTGCATTAGGTAGATTTTCTTTTTTTACAATTTTTGGGATCATCGATGGAACGATTGGGCCAATAAAAGTTCTTGCGATTCCTGTAAAAAAAATCACACTATAAATAAAATAGGTGATCTGATGGCCTGTAAAATGCATTTCAACATCAAAAAAAGCAGGAATAAGAAGCAAGCCTATGAGGAATATATAGGCATAATTGCAAATTAATAAAAGCCTTTTTTTCTCATTCATATCAATTACATGTCCTGCATATAATGCGCAGCTAACAGCTGGTATGACCTCTGAAAGACCTATTAATCCTATTGAAAATGGATCTTTTGTTAATTGATATACCCACCATCCAAGTAAGGTAGCAAGCATTCTGAAGGCTAAAACGATAAAAAATCTTCCCGTAAGAAGATTTCTAAATTCAATATTTTGTAGTGTTTTTAACGGAGTAAAGGAAATCATACGCAAAAATAGCTCTAAATATTTATTTAGAGCTATTAGCTTATTGATTTTTCAAATGATAAATCAAATGTATTTTGAAAGATAAAATCTATTTAATCTGCTCTTGAAGCACTTACTACGATAGCAGCAGCGGCGGCAGCACCGATTATAACGGCACCTCCAGCTACTCTTGCTCTTGATCTGTCCTTAACCGCAGCAACATTGGCCTTAGGAATAATTACCTCTGTACTGTCTTTTTTTCCGGCAGTTCCTACAATATTATCACCCTGTATATTACGAAATAACATTTTTTGTTTTTTAGAACCGTCTTTCATAGTGACAATGTACATTCTTCCTGCTTCTAGATTGGAGTAATTATTTTTCGAAACATCTTCACTGTATTTTGTAGTAGCACATGAAGAGATAAAAAATAAAGATGTCAGTAAAGATGATTTTAAAAGTACAGATGCTTTCATTATTTTTATTTAGTTTTTCAAATTTATAATTTTTTTTGAATATATGTTTTTGGAATTGAAAAAATATGATTAAAATTTGTAGATTTCTAATAAATCGGCAATTTTTCTATCATTTGCTAATCTTGGAGTCTTATTCTGGCCGCCAAGTTTTCCCTGAGATTTGGCATATTCCTGAAAAGCATTTTTTCTCAATGGACTGATGTGAAGCCTTTGTAAGATATTTCCTGAAATAAGATCGTCATAATAAGTGTTTCTTTTTCTTAGTTGATCATCCAGTTCGTTTTTGAAAATTTGTAAATCCCCAGGCTCTCTTTCAAATTCAATAAACCATTCGTGATAGGGAAGTCCCTCTTCCGGATTTACTTGTGGGGCGAGATGAAATTCTATAATTTGAGCAGGGTATTTTTCTAAAGTGGCTTTTATGGCCGCTTCTACTTCAAATGCAATTACATGTTCCCCGAAAGCAGAGGTGAAGTGTTTGGTTCTTCCGCTTACTAAAATCCGATAAGGTTTTTTATCAATAAACCGGACTACATCCCCAATGGAGTAAGCCCATAGTCCTGAATTGGTTGTTAAAATTAGTGCATAATCTTTATTCAGTTCAACGTCTTTTAAGGTAAGCCTTCTTGCGTTAGGTTTTCCATATTCCTCTAAAGGAATGAACTCATAAAAGATACCATGATTTGTTAAAAGAAGAAGTCCTTCTTTCTTGTGGTCGTCCTGGAAAGCAAAAAAACCTTCAGAAGCTGGAAAAGTTTGAATAATATCAACATCTCCTCCTAGAAGATCTTCCATTTTATCGCGGTATGGTTCATAGTTAACACCACCAGTAACAATAAGTTGAAGATTAGGAAAAAGTTGTTTAATCTTTTTTCCGTGTTTCTCAGTTAGCTTTTCGAAATACATGATCAGCCACGGTGGGATTCCGGAAATTAAGGTCATGTTTTCTTTTTCAGTTTCTTCAATGATTTTATCAACCTTGGTTTCCCAATCATCTATAATATTAGTTTCCCAGCTTGGAAGACGATTCTTTTGAAGGTAGTTAGGAATATGGTGGGCTATAATTCCTGAAAGACGTCCTGTCTTTATTCCATAAACTTCTTCAAGCACGGGGCTTCCTTGCAGGAAGATCATCTTTCCTTTAACGAAATCAGCATTTTCTTTTTGAGCAATGTAATGAAATAGTGCGCTTTGTGCACCCGCTATTTGGAAAGGCATGGCCTCTTTAGAAATAGGAATATATTTTGATCCTGAAGTTGTTCCCGAGGTTTTTGCAAAATATTCTGGAGTGTCGGTCCAGAGAATATTAGCCTGCCCTTTTTTTACTCTTTCGATATAGGGCTTTAGATCTTCATAGTCAGCAATAGAAACTTTTTCCTGAAAATCTTTTATAGAATGAATGTTCTCAAAATCATGTTCCCTTCCAAAAAGAGTTTTTTTTGCAGTCGTGATCAAAGATAGAAGTAATTTCTCCTGATCTCTTTCAGGATTTCTCTTGAATTCTTCGGCTTTTTGAACATGTTTTTTTGCCCAGGCCAGCGCTATATTTTTCTTAAGGAAGCTTAACATGGTTCAAATTTATAAATAACTAAAGAATTTGAGGGTATTTTAATGAAATTTGAAAATAAAAAAAACCGATGATGAGTTCATCGGTTCTTCGAAATTTGATTATGAAAATAACAACTATATGTTGAGTTTATTTATTGGCTTTGTACCTTTTGTCGGGTGTGCCGTCTTTTTTTAAATGTTTGTTTTCTTTGTATCGTTTATCTGGAGTTCCATCCTTTTTCATTTTCATTCCGTCTTTAGAGGTAGAAGTCGCAGCTGGCTTAGTCATTTTAGCTTCAGTTGTTTTTGAAGTTTTTGGAGCTTCTTGACTAACTTTAACAGTACTAACCGGAGCTGTTTTTGTTGCAGTTGCTGGAGTAGTTTGCTGAGCAGTAGCAAGGCCTAGCCCTAAGACCAGTGACATTGCCGTTAATAATTTTTTCATAGGGATTATATTATTTTGGTTTTGTTAAGTAAAGGTATGCAAAAAACAGGCTGAAAAAACTAGCTTCCAGAAACTTAACTAAAGTTTATTACAGATTAAAAAAACATTAAAGCTCATTGTAATACACGAAAAAACCCGCTTCTGGAATAGAAACGGGCTCGGTAAATAAGTGTGATATTTTTATCGTGTACAATTAGCTGTCCACGTTTTACCATCTTTAATAAAGAGTATTTTCAATTCGTTGTTATCTATTCTTATATAAGATGTTCCTGTTGAGCCTATCATCACCAATGTATGATCTCCTTTTTGTTCAAATTCAATTCCATTGAGATCCGGAATACTATTTGAGAATGCAAAATTATATTTTGTGCCACTTGC
The DNA here is from genome assembly GCF_018613715.1 of Chryseobacterium sp. ISL-6. Classification (GTDB taxonomy): domain Bacteria; phylum Bacteroidota; class Bacteroidia; order Flavobacteriales; family Weeksellaceae; genus Chryseobacterium; species Chryseobacterium paludis. Next base: position 590,279 of record NZ_JAGGPT010000006.1, read on the forward strand.
GATTTTTGTAACGAATACGCTCCCATCGTTAGTGTTAATGTTGGTAGAACCTCCATCATTGTAAGAAACAGTTCCTTTATAAGTACCTGCAAAGAAGTCATTGTTAACTGGGTCATCATCATCACTACATGAAGATATTGTAATGACAGTACAAAATATCAACATGAAAATTCCTAAAATTTTAATTGCTTTTTTCATAATACGATCTTTAATGTTTGGTAATGATCAAATTGCCAAACATTATGCCACGTCATAAAAAAGGCTTTTTTTTAACTTTTGTTTTAAAAAATTTAATAAATATTGTGAAATGTTTATTGTTTTTAATTGTTTTTTGTGTTTGAATTAAAATCAAGGGTATTTGTTTTTGGATTTAGAGCAGAATGAGGTTTTAGTTTTATTTTTTAACCACCATTTTAAAGCTTTTCTGGAAATCTCCAGAATTTCTTGTAATGCTTATTATATAGGTTCCGTTCTCGAGTTTGTTCTGAAGTACAAATTTCTGTTCATTGTTTTTTTGCATGTTTTCCTCATAGATGAGTTTTCCTGAAATATCATATAGACTAATTTTGTAGTTTTCTTTTTCAAGGATGTTGCCCTTGAGAGTAAAGTTTCCATTGTTTGGATTATTGTAAAGTGCCAGATCATTGAATTGTGAGGTTTCAGAGGTGCTTAATGTTTTTATATCAAACTTTGTTAGAAAAGTTACATTTTTCTCTTGACCTACCACTGTTGGGTTTGGATCGATAATCTGAGATTGCCAGCAGCCTTCACTTGTATATCCGGTTTGTGCCGTAGTTTCTCCATAAAGATATAACGCACTTTTGTGGATCGCTATATTGAGAGGTTCGTTTAGTCTTTCACTACTTCCACCATAATATGAGCTCCACTGAAGAGAGCCACTTGAATTAAATTTTGCGAAAAATCGGTTTACCGAATTGCTGTTATTTTGCTGAGGGCTCTGTTGATAAACATTAGGGGTTGATATATTACTTCCTCCTCCATAAGTCAAACCACAGACGTAGATATCATTTCCTGTAATTGCAAGGGGCTTTTGAGATCCTTGAGAGGTTTCGTTGCCCGTTCCGCCCATGTAGGTGCTCCAGATTCTGTTTCCGGAATGATCAAATTTACTAAGAAAGATGTCTGAATTTCCGGCCATTTGGGGTTGGTAACTTCCAGGAGTACCATAATAATTGTTACTATTCGTAGCTGGATCAGATGATAGATAGTCTCTTCCTGCAATATATAAACCAGTGTCGTTGACTTCAAAATTGGTCATTCCATTATTTCCGAATCCTACTCCATAATAGGTCCCCCAATCTCTGGTTCCTGTATTCGCATTCATCTTCATAATTGCTCCTGTTGATTTTAATGTTTGAAAAGCACCTGGTGATGGAATTGAAATTTGATTAGATGCAAATTCTTGACTTACCATCATATATAGGCCGTTGTTATGATATTGGATTGCAGAACCATAACCTGGATAATAGGTTCCCCATATTCTTTGTCCACTGGGATTTAGCTTTATTAGATATCCGTTAGGTATTTGGGCTCCACCTATAGTCATTACCTGGTAATTTTCCTGAAAGACTCCCGGAGTTGCTATGTCCTGTGCTGAATATGTGAGTCCTGAAACATAAACATTTTGAGAGTCGTCAGTTGTAATTCTTGCTAATGATGGAAGATATGTAGCCCATATTAATGTATTGTTTGCTGATAATTTTGCAAGAATTACAGAAGGATACGCTGATGTGGCAGGCATCCATACACCGGGAGTTACTGATACCGGGAGATTGCCGCCGGAATGATACTGATAGTATTTGTTATCTTGTGAATCAATATACATAAGTTCCTTATGGAAAGTGCCTGGAATATTTTGATGAAATTGATCATACTCATAAAATGAGAGGTTTCCTGCAGAAGTAAACTTTGCATTGTACAGTGACTGAGGATAAGGGCCTGAGCCAAATGAATAGGGTTGACCATTGCCTATGCTAAATTGTTGATAATAGGGGGTGTTATAGCTGATGATTCCTGTGACTAATCCTTTTACATAAATATTATCCTGAGAGTCAAAAAGTATAGGTTTAGTGTCGAATAATGCAGTCCATGACCTTCCACCCACGGGTCCGAAATAGGTTCCCCAAGACCTTGAATACTCAAAACCACTTTGAGCCATAGTGAGATTTAAAAGGAAGATGCTTAATAAAAATAGTAATTTTTTAGTCATATTATATTTTGTTTGATGTTATGTTGTTAAAAATACATAATTAATTCTAAAAATTTAATAAATTTATTTTGTTTGTGAGTTTTATTTGTGGTTTTCGAAAATGATAAAGTCGCAAAATGTTGTCTTTTCATTATCTTTGCATACTAAACGGTTTCGGAAAAGTTCTGAAATCGATTTTGGCGTTTATATCTATATACTATGCAGTTAAAGACCATCAAAGAAAAATTTCTTCCCGATTTATTGCAAAAGGAGTTTGGAAAAGAAATTTTCACCCAACTTGAGACTCATCAGCATATTTCTGTAAAAGGAAGTGCAGGATCTTCAACTTCTGTTTTTATAGCTGAGCTTTTCCTTACGCAAAAGAAGAATATTCTTTATCTCATAGATGATAAGGAGGATGCTCTTTATGCCAATACGGAAATGGAAGATTTGTTGGGTAAGGATAAAGTTCTTTATTTTCCAGCTACCCATCTTGAACCCTATCAGGTTGAGAAAACTCAAAATGCAAATCTGGTTTTAAGAACTGAGGTTTTAAATAAAATAAACTCCGGCAAATCTCCAAGAGTAATTGTTGCTTATATTGGAGCCTTGTCAGAAAAAGTTATTAAGAAAGAAGATTTTAAAGCGATTTCGCACCAGATAAAAGTAGGCGATCAATTGGATTTTGACTTTGTTGATGAATTGCTGTCTCATTATCAGTTTCAGCAGGCGGATTTCGTTTCCGAACCTGGAGAATTTTCTGTTCGTGGCGGGATTGTAGATGTCTTCTCTTATTCTAATGAAAGACCTTATAGAATAACTTTCTTTGGAAATGAAGTGGAAAACATCAAGACTTTTGATATTGAAACACAGCTTTCAGTTGATAAAGTAAAGGAGTTTCAATTGGTTTCAAATATGAATTTTTCAGTTTCAGGAAGTAGAGTTTCCTTGCTCCAGCTCCTGCCAGATGAAAGTTTTGTGATTTCTAGAAATGGAGTTGTAGGATTACAAAAGCTTAAATCTTTTTATGAGAAATCGCTCGAGAAATATAAAACATTAAGTAAAGATATTGCTCATAGAACGCCTCAGGAATTGTTTATTTCTGATCAGGAGTTTTTATTTGATTATAAAAAATTTAAAACAATTGATTTCAGTAGTATCGGGATTGAGGGTGTGAAAACTTTTGATATCAGTATTGAACAAACTTCGCAGCCTTCTTTTCATAAGAATTTTGAATTGCTTATTCAGGATCTTGAAGAAAAGCAAAGTGAGGGTTTTGATACCTGGATCTCTTTCTCAACAGAAAAACAAAAAGAAAGACTGGAGTCAATTTTTGAAGAGTTGGAACATGAAACAATTTTCAAAAGTTTTAAATCTGAACTTCACGAAGGCTTCGTAGATAATAATCATAAGATTTCTGTGTATACCGACCATCAGATTTTTGATAGGTATCAAAGGTATAAGGCCAAAAATACCTTTGCAAAATCCGAACAACTCACTTTAAAGGATTTAATGTCTTTAAAAATAGGGGATTATATTGCACATATCGACCATGGAATTGGTAAGTTCATGGGATTGGTGAAGGTAAATAATGATGGAAAAATTCAGGAATGTTTTAAGTTAACGTACAAAAATGGAGATCTATTATATGTAAGTATTCATTCATTACATAAAATATCCAAATATAACGGACCGGATGGGAAAGAAGTAGTTTTAAGTAAATTAGGTTCACCGGCGTGGAAATCTTTAAAACAGAAAACGAAAGCGAAAGTAAAACAAATTGCTTTTGATCTGATCAGACTGTATGCGCAGAGAAAGACAGCTCAGGGTTTTGCATATACTCCCGATTCCTATCTGCAAAATGAACTGGAAGCCAGTTTTATTTATGAAGATACTCCAGATCAGGAAAAAGCAACTCTAGATGTGAAAGCAGATATGGAGGCCAGTACGGTAATGGATCGTCTGGTATGTGGAGATGTAGGTTTTGGTAAAACAGAAGTTGCTATCCGGGCGGCTTTTAAGGCCGCAACAGATGGAAAACAGGTCGCGGTTTTAGTTCCTACTACAATTCTTGCATTTCAGCATTTCAGAAGTTTTAAAGAAAGACTGAAAGATTTTCCGGTAACCGTTTCATATGTTAACAGATTCAGAACGGCAAAACAAAAATCGGAGACTTTGGAGGGGTTGAAAAATGGGAAAGTTGATATTATTATTGGTACCCATCAATTGGCAAGCAATAGCGTAAAATTTAAAGATCTTGGGTTGTTGATCATTGATGAGGAGCATAAATTTGGAGTTTCTGTTAAGGATAAACTAAAGACACTTAAAAGTAATGTTGACACCTTGACATTAACTGCGACGCCTATTCCAAGGACATTGCAGTTTTCTCTGATGGCAGCAAGAGATTTATCAGTTATTAAAACGCCACCGCCAAATAGACAACCTGTAGATACTCAGATTATTGGCTTTAATGAGGAGATTCTTCGAGATGCTGTTTCGTATGAATTGCAAAGAGATGGACAGGTTTATTTTATCAATAACAGGATTGAAAACCTGAAAGATATAGCAGGATTGATCCAAAGATTGGTTCCTGATGCAAGAGTAATCACCGGACACGGCCAGATGGAAGGAAAGCAGTTGGAAAAAAATGTTCTGGATTTTATGGAAGGGAAATATGACGTTTTGGTTTCTACAACAATTATTGAAAGTGGAGTGGATGTTCCCAATGCGAATACAATTTTCATCAATGATGCCCACAGATTTGGTATGGCCGATCTTCATCAGATGCGAGGAAGAGTGGGACGAAGTAACAGGAAGGCTTTCTGTTATCTGATCACTCCGCCGTATGATATGATGACTTCCGATGCAAGAAAGAGACTGGAAGCTATAGAGCAGTTTTCAGATTTAGGAAGTGGTTTTCAAATTGCAATGAAGGATCTTGAGATCCGTGGAGCCGGAGACTTGTTAGGAGCTGAGCAAAGTGGCTTTATTAATGAAATGGGGTTTGAGACCTATCAGAAATTAATGCAGGAAGCTTTAGAGGAATTAAAGGATGACGAAGATTTTGAAAATTTATTTGAAAATGAAGAAGATAGACAAAAGCTTTTTAAATCTGTAAAAGAAGTCAATATTGATACTGATTTGGAGCTGATGCTTCCTGATTTTTATATTTCAAATACCGAAGAAAGATTATTGCTGTATCAAAAGATTGCTGAAATTGATAATGAAAAAGATCTTCAAAAGTTTGAATCAGAGCTTATTGATCGATTTGGAAATTTACCAAAAGAAGCTATTAATCTCTTAAAAAGCGTTTCTCTGAAATGGCTGGCAGCTGACATTGGTTTTGAAAAGATCGTGATGAAAAACGGGGTCTTTTTAGGATATTTTCCAAGCAACCCTCAAGATAAATTTTATCAGACGGATAAGTTTAAACATATTATAAATTATTTAACTCAAAACCCATCAGAAGCTCAGCTTAAAGAAAAAATAGGAAAAGAAGGAAATAACCTGATGATGCGAAAAGATAAGGTGAAAAATGTAGATGAAGTAAATATTTTACTTAAATCAATATTGGAGTTATAGCTCGGTTCTCCCCTGTATTAAAGATAATTCTACTTTTTTGTATGAAGAATTCTAATACCCTATAGTTATATTTCTATGGTACAAATAATTAAATAATAGAGTTTTACATTAAAAATATGTATCTTTGCGGCGCTTATTATGAAAAAAACTATCTATTATTGCATAACAGTGTTTTGCTCTGTTTATGCGCACGCACAGGTGGGAATTGACACAAATGTCCCTAATTCGACTCTCGATGTTAACGGGAAAACCACTCTAAGAAAAGAATTAAGAGTAGGAGGTACTCCAGCTCTTATAGGAAATGCCGGACTAAACGGTCAAGTTTTAGTTTCGCAGGGGGAAAATCTACCTCCGGTTTGGAAATCAATCAATGTATCCTTTATGGAAGAAGGACAGTACAAGCTGATTAATTCGTATTTGTCACTGGATCAAAAAGGTGTTACCACTTTATCCAATGGTGTGGCAGGTGATAACATTTTCACAAATACTGTGGGAGATGATATTACGGATACGGGTAAAGGTAAATGGGTTAAGATTGAAGGTCTTGAAAACAATTTCACGGTAAAAAATCCAAGAAACAGAATTACCTATCAGTTTCAGACAGGAATTGAAATGAAAGCTCCTGCAGCTACCACTTCACAAAATATAAGCTTTACATGCGGAGTTTTTAGAGGAGGTAAACTTGTTGCTGTTCGTCCTGACAAAGTTTCTTCAACAAATAATACCGCTAAAGGAGGGTTTCAGGATTATATCTTCACGCTTAATTATACTGAACAAAATGTTCCTTTAGGGCCTCAGAAAATTGAAGTAGCTTGTAGGAAAATTACAACGTCTGATGTTAATAGCCAATTTTCGATTGGACGTAACATCTCGAATACCAATACAGTTTCCAATGCATTTACTTTGGAATCAGATCTAAAGATCGACATTATTGAATATGTAACCTACAAAGCCAATTAATTCATGAAAAATATATTATCAATCCTATTTTTATCAATAGGGCTATCTCTTTCTGCGCAGATAGGAATAAAAACAGTAACACCTAAAGCGAAATTAGATGTAAATGGAGATGTTAATCTTCGTAAAAAACTGGTTGTTTTAAATACAACAGACAATAGTCTCGTTCAGGGAACTAATGGGCAAATATTAGTTTCACAAGGAGAAAATTATCCTCCAATATGGAAAACCCTTAGAATCCCTGAATATGAACCTAATCAATTTTATCTGATATTTAATAACTCCTTCTCAGATCGAACTGGAGTTACTTTCACTGGATCTGAAGAGTCTACTACTGGTAGTACCAGATCCACAAGCTTTACAAAAGGAGGTGATTTTAGTACTTTTACGAATTTTAAAAAAATCACTTCTCTATCACAACCTTTTCAGGTAAATAGTACAGATAGTAAAACTTATTTTCAGTTTGAAACAGTAGTTCATACGAATTTTCCAGCAGGTGGTGCAACAGATACTTCAATTGACTATGCCTGTGGGATTTTTGTCGATAACAAATTGGTAAATCTTAGACAAGGAAATATTAAGGCAAGTAGTGCAAGTAATACTTTCTTAACTCATAACCAAATTGGAATTGCTCAAAATCTTACGAAAGGTACACACACTGTTAGTGTCGCTTGTTCAAGATTACAATCTTATAATACAAGTAATATAACTTTAGGAATAGGAATTAACGTAGCAACTAACATTGATAGCTTTATTGCTCAATCTTCTTTGAAGGTTGATGTATATGAGATTCCTCAGGTATTTAACACAATTTTAAACTAGATCATGAAAAAAATATTTTTAGTAACACTACTATTGGCTATTGGTTTATCTAATGCTCAGGTGGGTATAAATACAACGACCCCTGTAAATACACTTGATATTAATGGAGATTTAAATGTAAATAAGGAACTAAGAACAGGCGGAACCGATGCTGTAAAAGGTAGTGCAGGGAATGCCGGAGAGATTTTTCACAATAATTCCGATTTATTAAGTAATGACTGGAAAAGTATAAAAATTGCCGACGGGCAAGGAAGTATGGCCCTGTTTTCTATAAATACTGTTTCTGATAAGGTTGGTGCAACTTTTTCAGGGGCTAATGGATCAACAGCACCCTATACTGAAAATGTTGCTTTAGATGCGACATGGACTGTTTTAGCAGGAGCAGTTGATACCTTTTCTATAACTAATGCAACGAATAAGGTGGTATTTACTTTTCAGACCACTACTCAAAAAACAACTAATGCAAATGCATCAATAAGTTATGCATGTGGTATCTTTGTTGATAATGCTCTTAAGGCTGTAAGAACGGATGTTTTAGTAGGTGGTGACGGGACAAATAAGATTTTTAATCTTAATGCAACCCTCACAAATCTTACTCCTAAAAATAATTACAGTGTAAAAGCTGCCTGTACAAAGAGAAACCTTAATGCAGGAACTTTAGGAACAGGAAAAGCTGTAAATACTGCTTTCTTAAATGATGATATGGCTCAGTCAGTATTGACGACTCAAGTATTACAACCGTATTAATTTTGATAATATTAAATAAAAAATCTAAAAGATATTTCTTTTAGATTTTTTTATGTTTTAATGAGGGTAGATTTTATTAAATTCCTAAATTACAGTTACCGGCATCAAAAGATTGATTCGTGGATTTATTATGGGTGTTTATAACTAAACTTATTCTTTATCAATATATTTATAATGCAGTATAGTGCCTTTATTTAATTGCTAGTTTTATTATAATATGAATAAATATATACTTTTTATTTAAAAAAAAATTATATTTGTGGAAAAATAAATAATCCCCCTTGGAAATGAAACAACTTTTCTATTTTATTTTACTGTTTGCTGGTTTTTCTTCCATTCATTCTTGTAAAGATCTGACTGATGAAGATGGTAACCCACTTATCGATATGCATAACAATCCTGGATTAACAGGACCAAGAGCACTATATAGAGAGATTACAGATGCTGATACTATTGCAGAATATCATTATAACGGATTGCTTTTATCCAGAGTTCTTACAAAAGGAGCTTCTGTTACTGATGTACAGTTTAGTGGAAACAATTTAAGTAACGTTAATTTCAATGGATTTGTTGATTCTGATAATGACGGGACTTTAGATGTGGATAGTACATCATATACACAAATGTTTACTTATGGTAATAACGGAAGATTGACAACTATTTCTGAGAAACGAACTGTATATGACAGAACTCCGGGCGTACCGCCAGGAACTCCTCCGGGACCCTGGACCGTTTTAAGAAAGACAAAAACTATTTATGATCTTGTCTATAGCCCAACAACAAGTAAATTGGCGAAGATTACGATGAGAACAGGTGAGGATGTAAATCCTTTTGATTATACGAACTATTCTGAAACAACTTATGAATATTTAGGAGATAACGTATCTAAAGTTGTAAGACAATATGGGCCTATGGCTGGTGGTGTATTTGGTGCGCCTACTGCTAAGCTTGGCTATGACTATTCCAATTTTGATAATCAGATTAGTGGATATACACTTCTTCCGTTTGCGTATAAAATATCAGTTATTTTATCTACTGAGATCAATGATAGAAGAAGTTTGATACTTTCGCCGAACAGTCCCAAAAGAATGGCAATTACGGATCTTACAACTCCTATTCCAGTGCCGGCTATTTTTAGTACAGATTATCATTATGATCCTCAAACTTACGTAACAAAAGGATTTGGAATAAACTATGTTTATAAACCTTTATAATAATTCTATAAACAATATATAAACTCAATTCTTTATCGGATTGGGTTTTTTTATTTTTTATCTCTTAATTTTGCAAAAAATTTCAAATGAAATATTTAATAGTAGGTCTGGGAAATAAAGGCCCTGAATATGAAAATACACGTCATAATATAGGTTTTAAAGTTGCGGAAAAGATAGCTGAAACTCTTGATGCTTCTTTTAATACTACGAATTTTGGGTGGATGGCAGAAGGAAAATATAAAGGAAGAAAAGTACTGGTGTTAAAGCCGGATACCTACATGAATCTTTCCGGGAATGCCGTTAAATACTGGATGCAGAAAGAAAATATTCCTCTTGAAAATGTATTGATAGTGACCGATGATTTGGTGCTGCCTTTTGGAACACTGAGGATGAAAATGAAGGGTTCTGATGCAGGGCATAATGGGCTTAAAAATATTAATGAAGTGTTACAGACTCAAAATTATGCTAGACTTCGTTTTGGGATCTCTGCAGATTTTTCAGAAGGCAGGCAGGTTGATTATGTACTGGGTACCTGGAATGAAGAGGAGAGAGAGAAGCTTCCGGAGAGAATTGATAAATTTTCTAAAGCATGTCTGTCATTTGTATTTGCCGGAATTAATAATACAATGTCAGCTTTCAACGCAAAATAATTATCGTTTAAGATATAGAAAGAATTAATAAAAAAGACCATCGTTTACGATGGTCTTTTGTTATGCATTTAAAATTAATTCCCAATCAATTTATCTAAACATATTTTATAGACCTGATTTTTTTGGGAGCTGAAATATGAATTTTCATATCTTATAACCAGCTAACAACACCTGTTTCAACATCATAGTTAGCTCCAATGATTTTGATCTTACCTTGGTCTTCAAGATTTTTAAGTGTTGAACTCTGTTTGCGGATATCCTCGATCGCATTTTTTACGTTCTGCTGATTTAATCTTTCCAAAAGCGAACTGTTCTTTGAAGAACGTTCCTCATTTTCTTCTATCACTTCATTAATGATCGGGTCAAAATGATTGATCAGATAGTTTAAGTTATCCATTCCCATTCCTTCTATTTGTGCAGCATCCAGTCCACCTTTTAAAGCGCCACATTTAGTGTGGCCTAAAACTACAATGAGCTTAGAGCCTGCAACATTGCAGCCAAATTCCATTGAGCCAAGAATGTCCTGATTGATAAAATTACCGGCAATTCTGATGCTGAAAACATCTCCCAGTCCCTGATCGAAGATAAGCTCTGCAGATGTACGGCTGTCTATACAGCTTAAAACCACTGCAAAAGGCCATTGTCCTTCACGCGTGGCATTTACCTGTTCCAGAAGATCCCTGTTTGCTTTGAGATTGTTTACAAATCTTTGGTTTCCTTCTTTTAAAAAGTCTAATGCTTTTTCAGGAGTAATCGTCGACTGAGTTTCGTATGTATGTGCTTTCATTTAATTTCGTTGTTTTTTGAATTTTTAGTTAAAAAATAATTGATGTTAAAGAGTTTACATGGCTCTTTTATGAGTAATTACGATATGAGAATCTTCATCTTTTTCGTAATCTCGATATGATGTTTTGAAACCTAAAAGTTCCACAGTGATATCTTCTTCTTTCGCCCGGATATTAGCGAAATCCTGAATCATTTCCAAAACATCTGTTGCTATATAAGAAGTTCCTCTTGCATCAATAATTACTGATGAATTTGGCTTTATGTTTTTTAGTGTTTTTTTGATAGCCGCCTTGTTCAAAAAGGATACTTCTTCAGCAAGCTTTATTGTAATTTCGTCTGCATCATCCAGCTTTTCTCTACTTAGATAATAAGCACGTTTCATATTTCCCTGCAGGATATAGAAAACAGAGATAGCTAAACCAATTCCTACACCTTTAAGTAAATCCGTTGCAACCACTGCTGCCACTGTTGCTACAAATGGAATAAATTGAAATTTTCCTAAATGCCAGAAATGTTTAAAAGTAGCAGGTTTCGCTAATTTATATCCTACCAAAATTAATACAGCAGCTAAAGTAGCTAAAGGTATTAAATTTAATAGAAATGGTATAGAAAGCACACAAACCAAAAGTAGTACACCATGAATCATTGCTGAAACTTTAGATGTTGCTCCTGCATTTGCGTTTGCAGAACTTCTTACAACAACAGAAGTCATCGGAAGTCCACCAATGAATGAACTGATAAGGTTTCCGATTCCCTGTGCTTTTAGCTCTAAATTAGTGTCAGTAATCCTTCTTTGTTTATCTAATCTGTCTGATGCTTCAATACATAGCAATGTTTCAATGGAGGCTACAATAGCAATAGTTGCTCCAACAATCCAAACTTTAGGATTTGTGAACCCGGTAAAATCAGGTAATATGATAAGGTTTTTAAAATCATCAATAGTTTTTGGAACAGGCAGGGAAACTAAATGTTCAGTTTTTATAGCCAATGCGCTTCCAGTCATTTTGAAGACCTCATTCAATAAGATACCTGTTACTACAGCAACCAAAGCTCCAGGAAGCATTTTCATTCTTTTCAATACAGGAACTTTATCCCAAAGTAAAAGGAGCCCAACAGAAACTAATGTCACAATGATAGCTCCAGGATGAATTGCTCCAAACAATTCTGTGAAATAATTGAAGTTTAAACCCTTGTCAAAGATTGATTCATGGCCTTCATAATCCTTATCAAATCCAAGTGCATGCGGGATCTGCTTTAAGATGATGATGATTCCAATTGCAGCTAGCATTCCTTCAATAACATTGTTGGGGAAATAATTCGAGATACTGCCGGCTCTTATGAATCCTAAAACCAATTGAATGATACCTGCAATAATGCCTGCACAAAGAAATAGTTCGAATGCACTCAGATCAGTAATAGCAGTTAAAACAATAGCTGTTAAGCCTGCAGCAGGACCAGAAACCGAAATATTCGAATTACTCATAGCGCCTACAACTAGACCACCTACAATACCTGATATAATACCAGATAAGGGTGGTGCTCCTGATGCCAAGGCAATTCCCAGACATAATGGAAGTGCCACTAAAAATACAACGAGTCCTGAAGGGAAATTCTCCTTGATTCCTCCTAATAATGATGTTTTTTTCATGATTCTTTTCGAAAAATACTATAATATAACTGACTGAATTATTCTTGAATAATCAGTTATAAAAGATTGGAATTTTAATTTTAAAGCAAGTGTATTCAATATCAAATTGATATGAATAATTTATTACGGAGTTATTTAAAATTAGGCTTCCGGAGGCGGAGAAAATATAGTAAGTAAGGGAGATAGGTGAAAGGAATCATCTATCAGAACAAAAGATCTTTCTTTTGGATCAGATTCAAAAAACTTTAGATAATCAAAAACATCCAAAGTTTTTGGAAGTGTCTTTTCATAAACAGTAAAAGAAGAAGGATGAGAGTGTGGTTCTTCTTCATTAATTATTATATTGGTTCTCAGTAGATCCCAACCTGCAATTACAGCAATGCTTGGCAACGCTGTAAAGTTTAGGAAAACCGTTAATACAATAATACTCCAGAATTTCATTTCACACTCTTTTTTTTGAAAAACTAAGTTGTTTTTCTATTCATAACCCAAGCCGATTCCGTAAGATTATAGATTTTCTGAATGTCTTTCAAAACTTTTTCGAAATCAATATCTAAATCAATAATTTTACCGGTTCTAAGGTCGAAAACCCAGCCATGCACGACAGGATACTCTTCTAAGATGTATCTTTCCTGTACACATGCCATTTTAATTACGTTGATACACTGCTCGAGAACATTAAGTTCCACTAACCTGTCATAACGTTTACCTTCATCTTGAATAGAATCCAGTTCAGCTTGATGCAATCTGTAAACATCACGAATATTTCTCAACCATGGATTTAGCAATCCTAAGTCTTGAGGGGTCATCGCTGCTTTTACACCACCGCAATTGTAATGTCCACAAACAATAATGTGTTTTACTTTCAAATGTTCCACAGCATACTGAATAACTGCTGTTGAACTCATATCTAAAGTATTAACTACATTGGCAATGTTTCTGTGAACAAAAACTTCTCCCGGTTTAGCACCCATTAATTCTTCAGCTGTAGCTCTACTATCTGAACATCCGATATATAGATAGTCAGGATGCTGAGTTTTAGCTAATTCTTCAAAATAATGTGGGTCTTCTGAAATTTTTGATTCTACCCATTTTTTGTTGTTCTCGAAAATAACTTCGTACGATTGGGACATAAAATAAATTTTTTAAAGTTTATAATTATTTATTTCGTTTAAATTATTTTCAAATCCAATAGACTAAATCAATAATCATGCAAAAATATAATTTTTGACGAAAAGTAAATCTCTTTTAACAAAGTTTAATATTAAAATATGTTTAAAATCATACATTAATACCCAAAATTAGTCAAATACTGCCATAAATTATATTGAATCCTTTTCATGTCAATAATTTAAACGTTCTTAAATTAAGATAAAAGTACAAACAATTAGGTACAATGAAATAGTTAGGAAATTAAAATATTCTTAAAAGCGAAAAAATAAGGATCGGATAGGGGCTTCTTTTTTAGACTTTATTATTGATATAGCCCTCAGTAGCATCTTCCCTTGGATAAATTTTCCCCGGATTGCCTACTACCACAGAATTAGAAGGGACATCGAAATTTACATATGAGTTGGGAGCAATTAAAACGTTGTTTCCAATAGTTATACCTCCGACAATTACAGCGTTGGCGCCAATCCATACCTCATTTCCAATGACAGGAATTCCTGTGTTCTTTCCCCGGTTTTGCTGACCAATAGTAACACCTTGGGCAATATTACAATTGTTGCCGATTTTTGTATTTGGATTGATGACCAGACTTCCCCAATGCCCAAGATAAAAGCCTTCTCCAATCTGAGTTTCAGGGTAGATCTGAAAGCCATATTTAATCTGATGATGTCTTAATACAAATCTCCAGAATAATCCAGGAACAGACTTCTTCTGATGTTGCTGAGATTTTCTTAGAATATAAATAAAATGAAGGTTGGGGTTTACACATTTTGCCCAGATTTCAAATTTTGAAAGCCATTTTCCATTTTCTCTATAAAAATCTTTTTGAATAGTGGTGTGTTTTTCTGGCATAATAGCAGTCTGTGTAAGTTGTAAATGATAAAGTTAATTATAATTCGTCTAAAATATCAGTTATTTTATTAACAGAGTTTTCGAGATTAAAGGGCATCTTATACTCATTTAGTTTTTCAGAATAATGCAGAAATGTCTCAGGATGCAGTAAAGCCTGTTTCATCCCAAAATAAATTCCGTCTTCTGAATTTTCCACAATTAAGCCCAACTCTCCGTTATTTAACATTTCTCTTGCTCCAGATACCTCTGTGGTGATCATTTTCTTTTTTAACGTGATTGCTTCAAATAGAACGGTTGGAAAACCTTCATACCTGGAACTTAGAATATAAAAATCAGCATTTTTAAAATAAGGATAAGGATTATCTGTAAATCCTAACATAGTAGCAGTTTTATCAATATTAAGTTCAGATTTTAATTTTTTGATATTCTCAAAATCATAACCATCACCAATTATTAAAACTTTATGTTCTAAACCTTCATCAAGGATTTTTTTGTGAACCTTTAAAAGTCTGTCAAAGCCTTTTTGTGGAAATACAGTTCCTACCGAGACAAAAGTAGGAATAGATCCCTCAAAGCTATATTTTTGGACAGGCTTCTCAGCTTTAGTTAGGATTTCCTGAGTATCTAAAGGATTATAGATCCTAACAATTTTTCGTTTCTCAGATTCATTTTTAGCTAAACCGTAAAATAGTTTTTCAATTTTTTCTGAAATAACCAGGATCTTATCAAAACCAAAAAACTTTTTAATCTCATGATCATTGTATCCTTTTACTTCAGAGAGATCGTTATGAATCCAAACTATCTTTTTAGATGAAGTATGAGGGGAGTCTAAAATTTCATCACGCATCCCATGAATAGCAGCAAACTCAATATCATATTTTTTACCTTTTAATTTTCCACTATACAGAAGATCAGGAAATTTTTTCAGAAGCTTTTGGTAAATAACCCGTGTGATTTTTTTTGGAATATCCTGGATACGGTTCGTTGTAATCATTTCTCCCTTGTTAAGATAAATTACATTGATCCAGGTTGGAACTTCCTGTAAATATTTCCCGGAATATAAGTTTAAAAGAAGATCAATCTCATATCGATCCGGCGATAGGTTTTTCAGAAAAGTAACCAATACCTTTTCTGCACCTCCATGGCGGAGGGAACCAATTCGGATAAGTATTTTTTTCTTTGGCACTATTTCGTAGTTTTGAATTTTTGAGGTAAATTCAACTTCAGCCATTGATTAAGCTCTTTCCTGTTTTTTTCTAAATGAAGAGGATATTCAACTGTCGTTTTTTTCAATACATCAGCATAATCTTCTACTTCACAAATATACTTAGCTGGGTTTCCCGCATAGACAGTATGTTCCGGCATAGATTCGGAAAGAACCGAATTGGCACCAAGAACACAATTATTTCCTATTTCCACATTTTGTAATATGACGGAATTGCTGCCAATAGCACAATTTTCACCAACTTTTATCCATCCAAAATTTCTTACTTCCTCATAGCCTTTCAGCTTTCTTATATTTGTAGTAGCTCCGGAATGGGTTACAAAAGTTACTCCAGAAGCGATTCTTGTGTCTTGTCCAATCTCAACTAGAAATGGTTCAGAGCCAAAAGAAACATGATTTCTTACCACAACATTTTTGCCTAATTTTAAACCGTTATGGATGCATGTTTTAAGGTAAACAGAATGTTGGAAATCCTGAATTAAGGAAGATATTTTGTTAATAATTTTATATATCATCATAGTAAAAACAAAGTTAGAAATTATTTTATAAATTTGCCTGTCCAAATATTATAACACAATGAAGATCGAACATTTTTGTGAACTGCTTAAACAGGAACTTAACGAACAAACTATAATAACCTCAGATACTAATTTCAAAGAATTGGAAAGCTATGGATCTTTATCAGCTGTATTGGTAATGCAGTTGGTTGAAAATCAATTTGGGGTAAGTTTAAATCCAAGATCTTTCAGGAATATTAATACTATTGGAGACCTTACAGAAGCAATAGGAATAGAAAAGTTTGATTAATCTGTACATGTTTTTCGCAGGATTATCTTTTGAACACTAGGATAGATCTTATGATCTGAAGTATCGATATTAATAGTTTTATATTCTCTAAAACCAAATTTGGCGTAATATTTTATAAGATGCGGGCTGCTTTCCAATACATCTATATAAAGGTCGTTGGCTTGAGGTTCCATCTGTGAAATGACATGTTTTAATAAATATTCAGCGATGCCTCTATTTCTATAATCGTCATCTACAAAGACATATTGAATAAGATACTTGTTTTCGGAATATGTCTTGGTTTCAGGTAAATTTTTTACATTGTTAATAAACGAATTTAAATGCTCGCTTCTTAAATGGATAGGAAATAGTTCGCTTTTATTTTGGTAATAATTCTTATCTGTAAAAATAAGAGCGCAGCAGCCGGCAGCTTTTCCATCAACTTCTGCTATTATATAAGAATTTAAAGAAAGCTCTGTATCGAAATTTTCTTCATCTAAAAAAAATTGACTTAAATACTCCTTGGTGGTTGAGAGATCAGTTTCAAATAGATTACTATAAGTATCTGATAAAGATTTTGAATTAGTTTCAATAGCTAAAATTCCTTTTATAATCAAAGGGATGTCAGCTTTTATCGCTTTTCTTATACTAATCATAATTTATTTTTTAGTTCATTTCTATCTATCTTTCCTGAAGTGTTGATGGGAAACTTTTCTAGTTTGACAATTTTTGAAGGAATACAATATTCAGGAAGGTTATCTTTTAAATATGAAATAATTATTTCATCCTCTACATTCATATCATTAATAAAGAGGATAAGAAGATCATTATTGTTTTTATCTTTACAGATGAGAGCAACACTAATAGCATTATTTAGTTTTTGAT
This sequence comes from Chryseobacterium sp. ISL-6, assembly GCF_018613715.1. Classification (GTDB taxonomy): domain Bacteria; phylum Bacteroidota; class Bacteroidia; order Flavobacteriales; family Weeksellaceae; genus Chryseobacterium; species Chryseobacterium paludis. The sequence goes on from NZ_JAGGPT010000006.1 coordinate 607,812, forward strand.
TTGAAAAAAATTCAATTTCAGACAGTTCTACTCTAAAACCATTTATCTTAGCCTGGAAATCTATTCGGTTGAGATAAAAATAATCACCCTCAATATCCCTTAAGCACCAGTCTCCCGTTTTATAGAATATTTCGTTATCTTTTTCAACAAAAACCTCATTTGTTTTTTCTTCATTCTTCCAATAAGAGTGTGTAAGTAATTTTCCTGATAATAATAGTTCCCCTTCATTTGTTTCGTTATCAGAAAAAGTCATTGTTGTATTGACCATTGATTTTCCAATACTAATAATACCATTTTTCTCTTTTATAGGATCTTCTATTTTGTATTGAGTACAGAAAATGGTGTTTTCTGTTGGGCCATATACATTGTAGATATTTGCATTAGGAATAAAATCTTTCCAACCTTTAATTTGTTTTGTTAATAATGCTTCACCGCAGAATAAATTGAGTCTCAGACTTTCATTTTTTACTTCAGGATCTAAATAAGGAATAATTAAATTTAAAATGCTTGGAACCATAAGGGCTACAGTAATTTCATTAGCTTCCAGTAAATCGAGAATTTGTAAAAATTTAGTTTCTTTTTTATGAAGACCAATAACTGCAGCTCCATTTAGCCAGGGAATAAGATAGCTCATCACAGATAAGTCAAAAGTGAGCTCAAACATCTGCAAAACACGATCATTAGGATTTAAGTTTCCAAAAGTTGAATGAAAAGATTCAGAAAAATAATATAAGTTTGAAAATTGAATGGGAACTCCTTTGGGCTTTCCGGTACTACCTGATGTGAAAAGAATATAAGCATTGTTGTGAATGGATGAGTCAACAGGTAAAATAGCTTCTAAGGGGTAAACTTCCTTTGTGTCAATAATAGAAATTTGATAATTCGCCTCTATTTCTATGGAGGTTAAAATTACTTCAATATCAGCCTGCTGAATCACATCCAGGTTCTTATTAAAAGGAAATTCAGGATGAATCGGAACATAGGTTTTTCCTGTAAACCAAATGGCAAGTATTGAGGCATACATGTATACATCATCTGTAAGATAAATTCCTACATTTTGAGAATCGACTTTTTGTAATTGGATTCTGATTTGATGGGATAAATCTAAAATATCTCCATAAGTATGGGTTTGATCCTGAATACGTAGACAGGTCTTTGTATTATTTTGTAGAAAAGATTGGTATAAATTTTCAATAAAGGGATTCATCTTTTTAAATTTGTGTAGTATACTTTTGCTTACTTAATTTATGGAAACTATGTAGTGGGAGTTTTGTTCTGGTAAAGATTTTCAATAATGCTTTCTACACTTTTGAAGATTTTCTCATTGTCAAAACGTTTCTCAATATCTTTTAAATTCTCCTGAATATGTTCAATCAGATTTTTATTGGTTAAAAATTCTTTAATACCATTATATAAACCTTCGTCAGAATAATCGGTTAAATATCCGGATTCCTTATGGGTGACCATTTCCGGAACTCCACCAACTTTAGTTGCTAATATAGGTTTTTGAAGAATTAATGTCTCGGCGATAATTAGTGGCCAGCCCTCGCTTTCTGAAGGCATAATATAAAAATCTGCATTGGCAACATAGGGATATGGGTTCATTTGTGTGCCGAGTAGTTTAAAGGAGTTCTGTACCTCCAGTTCCTTGATTCTTTTAGATAACAAATCGTAATCTTCCCCATTTCCAATAACAGTAATATGATGATGGAAGCCGTCATCAATAAGTTTTTTATGGGTTTCTAAAAGTGTTCTGTATCCTTTTCTATAATGTAATCTTCCAACAGAGACAAAGGTGGGAGCTGTACCAAAGTCAGGATTAAATGCTTTTGCCTTTATCTTTAATTCTTCAATTGGAATCGCATTTAAAATTACTTCTCCTGGTGGAAGTTTGAGATCAGGATATTTTTCACTTAAGATATCCTTGCATTGTTGTGAACCATATATAATATAGTCGAACTGTTGCATGTTTTTGAAGATTTCATCCCGATAGGGAGCAAAACCTTCTAGCGATAAATCAGAATGAAGCCATGCGATTTTTTTTGATTTCTTGTTCGTAGAATTTAGTACTGTTTTATAAACTGTATAACCTGTTGCAATTTCTACATCGTAGGTGTCATTTAGCAGTTGATCAGCAATCTTTGGATTTTTTGCTGCTTTATCAAGTTTAAGTCTTCTTTTTGCTAATTGAATCTTTTGAATAACAGGATTTTTAGAAAAATCTTCTTTACCCTCAGCTATATATACTTTCCTGACATGATTTGGAAATTCATTACGTAGTTCTCCCTGGTTAATATTTAAACATATTGTCATGTCAAACTTATCCCTGTTAAGATTATTAAGCATACTTAATACAACTTTTTCTACACCACCCATTTCCATAGAACGATGTCTGAAAAGAACTTTTATTTTTTTATTCTCCTGCATTTGGGATTTTTGTAATAATTTTTTGTGTCGAAAAGTGTTAGGTATATTCTATAAATTGAACAGATCTCAAAGATAATTTCTGGCAGTAGCCATAATATTTTGAAGATTTCTATTCTGATTGGAAAAAAGTTAATATTTTGATTTTAAGTCTATAAATTCTCTTTGTCTGATAATCAAGTAAGTTAAAAATTTCTTGAGGACTTTGAAAGTTTTCAGGGACTGTTTTTTTATTTATAGAAGTAATGTTTCTTCTTTTTAAGGTGTTAAAGATAACTTTTGCAAATGAATCTTTTGCTTTTCCTTTCGATTTTGCTTGAGAAACACCATTAGGATGAAGTCTATACTTATATAAGTTTTCATTAATAAAGTAAGCGCTTCCCAGATCTAGTATTTTTAAATATAGATCTTGGTCAACAGCACTCGTAAGACTAGAGTCTATGCCTTCAGTTCTTAAATATGCCTCTCTTCTAAATGCCACAAAGTGTGCGATCTGAACTGGGAAATTGAAAAAATAAGGATCGTTATTGAGAATTTGTTTTGCAGATTTGAAAGGATAAAGAGGAGTTAAATTTTCATCGCAGGCTAAAAATCTGGAGTAGGTAAGAACGACATTTTTTTTATTCTGGAAAGTCGTGATAGACTTTTCAATTGCTGTAGGAAAAATGGCGTCATCAGGATCTACAAATCCACAGATTTCTCCATTGGCCAATTCAATACATTTTCTTTTTGTATATCCAACTCCCTGATTGGACTCATTTTCAAAGAAAATAAATCTGCTGTCACCTTCAATTATAGATCTTACAGCTTCCTTTTCTGCTTGATTAGAACAGTCATCTACAATGATTGCCTCCCAGTCTGTGTAGGTCTGTTGTTGAAGACTTTCGTAACAGTCTTTAAAGTAATCGGCATTATTATAATGTGCAATAAGAACTGAAAATTTCATTTTAATTAAGATTTGAAAATTAATTCCTGCTTATTCATAACAGTTGTATTTGCAGGAATATCTTTATAAATAGTACAGCCCGCACCAATTATACAATTATCACCAATACTGACCCCTTTTAATACTGTAACGTTACTACCTAACCAACAGTTTTTCCCGATTTTTATCGGAGCTTTAGTAAATTGGTTTTGAAATATTTTGAATTCAGGAGAACTTTGATAAGCATGATTATGATCATACATCTTTACATTTTCGCCAAATAATGTATTTTCGCCAATCGAAATGTGATCGAGGCAATTAATAGAGCAAAAATTGTTCATGAAAACATTGTTTCCTATTTCTAATGTTGCTTCATCCTGAACTAAAATGTGAATATAATTACGAAAACGGATGTCATTTCCAAGGTTTATTTTTTTGATATTCTTATAGATCACAAAATGATTATTAATTCCCAATTTTATATTTCCTAAAATAACTTTAGGGTGTTTGTGAAAAATGGAAATCTGTTTTTTCCTTTGAAGTGTTTCAAAAATTTTGGAAAGCATGTGTTTTTAATTAATTTTATTTTCTGTTCATGCAAAACTGTAGGTATAAAACCATTTTGAACATAATAGCTTCTGCTTTTTTTATATTAAAAAAGATTTAGCTTTAAACAAATGTAGCTAAAAAAAAATATACTTTTGTAACAAAGTAAACACGATGGGTGAATTAAAAAGAGTTTTTAAAACATTTGTAGCATACCTTAAAAGGCCAGACCTTTATCCCGAATTAGGAAGGAAAATTTTGAAGAACACTGTGAATAGAAATAATGCCTTCAAAGGAAAAGAAAAAACGAATTCTTGGGCACGGTCAAAGGCTATTTCGCAGAAAGAAGCTGTTTTCAATCTTTTTGGAATTGATGCCTCCACATTTAAAACGCAATATAAGGATGTTTTGGATAAAGCGGCACAAAAAGAAAAAGAATGTCCCATTAAAATGGGCGGTCCGGGAGCATTAGAGCTTATCTATTATGCTTGTGAATTTTCTGAAGGTAAGAATGTAGTAGAGACGGGAGTTGCCTATGGGTGGTCTTCACTAGCCTCACTGTTGTCGCTGGAAAAAAGAAATGGAACTTTGTATAGTTCTGATATGCCCTATTTAGGACAAAATGGAGATCAGTACGTAGGATATGTAGTTCCTGAAGATCTAAAAAAATACTGGAAACTTTTTCGCTTTGCAGATAAGGAGTCTCTGCCAAAAATATTCAATGAAAATCAAGTTTTTGATGTGGTTCATTATGATTCGGACAAAAGCTATAACGGAATGTTCTGGGCATATAATCAATTGTATACACACTTAAGAAGTGGCGGGGTATTTATCAGTGATGATATCGGGGATAATTCAGCTTACCAGGATTTTTGTGAGAAAAATGATATTGACACAACTATTGTAGAAATTGATGATAAGTATGTAGGTGTTTTTATAAAGTAAGAGAATTAACGCTTAATGGAATACAAAAGAATTAAAGTAAATATTTTCTAAAATTAATATTATATAGACCGGAACGAATACTATTATAATCAGTAAATAAATATTTCATGATCATTCCCCATTTTTTTGGGACAGAAGCTTCGGCTATCTGATAGCTTCGGTATGTTCTTTCAATATGCTTCTTAATATGATCTGGAATTGAAGATTCACTTTTAGCCCAATTATGTACTTCACTCCAAAGCAGAATCCTTGTAGAAGATGGCTTTATTTTCCCAATATCTACTTGCGTGATTCTATTATTTTCATGGACTCCTCTTACTGCAACAGCGTTATCGAGTATTCCGGGGTAAAGATTAAGGTAGTAAGATAAACGGAAAATAAATTCTGTATCCTGATGAAGTCTAAGTCCGGTTTTGAAAAAAGGACTGACTTTTGAAAGAGAACTTTTCCTGATCGTTAATCCATCAAGGCTGAAAAGTCCAAAACTCCCTTTCATATTAAGAAGTCCGGGAAAAACTTCTTTTGAATCATGTTTTTTGTATACTGTGGTTAGGCGGTTTTCAAAAACTTTGTAGTATTGTTCTTTGGCTTTTTCTGAGCAATAATGTACTCCTATAGCGCCATACACACCTTCTACCTCAGGATTTTGAAAAAGTTGTTTTTCTGCATCAAAACGATTAGGCAGGTAATAATCGTCTGCATCTAAAAATGCGATGAAATCTCCTGTTGCATTCATTATTCCAAGATTTCTGGACGCTCCGGCACCATGATTTTGTTTATCAGGATGTTGATAAAGTTTTACGCTGTCGTATTTTTCTGCGAGTTTTTCACAAAGTAGGAGTGCATTATCTGGAGATTTATCCTCCACGAGAATTATTTCAAATACTTCATCAAACTGAAGCGCTGATTCTACAGCTTGAGAAATGTAATTCTCTGCATTATAAACAGGAATGATGACAGATATTTTCATGGTTGCCAATTAATTAAATAAGTAAAATGGTACGGTACGAATATGCAAGATTACGAAATTAAAGAATATCTAAAGTTGATGTTATATAATCCTGATCTTATACTCTGATAATCAACGAATAAATATTTTATAATCATTGCCCATTTTTTTAATTTTGGAGAACTTGCTATTTCGAAACTACGTTGCATCCTTTTGATATGTGTTTTAATGTCTTCTGGAATATTAGCCTCATCTTTTGCCCAATTATAAGCTTCATTCCAAAGGATAACTCTTGAGATCGTATGCTTTATCTTATTAGAATCTACTTTGGTGATTCTATTGCTTTCATGCACTCCTCTCATTGCTATAGCTTCATCTATAATTCCGGGATATAAATCAAGATAATATGAAAGGCGAAATAAAAACTCTGTGTCTTCGTGAAGTTTCATTGGCTTGAATAAAGGAGTTAACTTCGCCAAAAGAGACTCTCTACGAACAGTTAGAGCATCAATACTAAATAGTCCAAAACTTCCTAACTTATGGATCAACCCTGGAAAAACATCTTTAGGATCATGTTTTTTGTAAACTGTGGTTAATACATTTTTAAATAATTTAAAATATTGCTCTTTAGCTTTTTCAGTGTAATAATGTACGCCAATAGCCCCATAAACACCTTCTACTTTGGGATTTTTGAAAAGTTGTTTTTCTGCATCAAAACGATTGGGAAGAAAATAATCGTCCGCATCTAAAAATGCGATGAAATCTCCAGTTGAATTCTGTATTCCCAGGTTTCTGCTTGGACCCGCGCCATGATTTTCTTTGTCGGGATGTTGATATAATTTTACTTTGCTATGCTTCGCGGCTAATTCCTGGCAAGTCCGTAAAGATTGATCTGGTGATTTGTCTTCCACTAAAACGACTTCAAATACTTCATCAAACTGGAGCGCTGATTCTACAGCCTGAGAAACATATTTTTCAGCGTTATAAACGGGAATGATTACTGAGATTTTCATTTCATCGATTTTTGATAATTAAACCTATACTGTGTTTTTAATATATTGGGATTCTTAAGAGCTTCAATAAAGATATTATAATATTTTATTGCTCCCGTTTTTTGAGATAAGTCGAAGGACTTATATCTTAAGTAAATTTTTTCTTTAAATTCTGAAGGTATCTTCTGATCGCGGGCCCAGTCATATAAAGATTTCCAGAAAAGAAGCTGTCTTTGTTTATACTGAGGGGAGTATTTCACAATTTTAGTAATTCTGTTATCGTCATGTATTCCTCGTATGGCCACGGGCTGATCTATAATCCCTGATTTTAAATAACAGTGATAAGCCAGTTTAATAATAAAATCCGAATCCTGATGAACTCTAAGTGTCTTGTTGAATTTTAAATTAGATACTTCAATGGCTGATCTTCTTATTGTAAGAGCATTTAAATGGAAGAATGTACCGAAAGTTTTAGTTGTTAATCCTAAAAGTCCTTTAAAAACTTCCCTTCCTTCAGCGGAATAATTTACAGTTGTAAGGGAAGTATCACTGAATTTCGATTGAAATTCCTGTTTTCCCTTTTCAGTTAAATATTCAATACCAATGGCTCCAAAGACCCCTTGAACCTTAGAATCAGTAAATATTTCTTTTTCTCCGTCAAAACGATTGGGTAGATAATAATCATCAGCATCTAAAAATGTAATGAAATTCCCTGTTGATTTTTCTATTCCCAGATTCCTTGAGGCGCCTGCGCCATGATTTTTTTTATCAGCATGTTGAAATAGTAATACTTTTAGATTTTGGTCAGCTAATCTTTTGCAAATTTCCAGTGAATTATCTGTTGATTTATCTTCAACTAAAATAACTTCCTTAACTTCTTTAAATTGCAATGCAGACTGAACTGATTTTTCTAAAAATTCAGCCGCATTATAAACCGGGATAATAACAGAAATTTCAAGCATTATAATACAGATTGATTGTTATGGGCCCAAAGAGCAAGTTGTAACAAATTCCAATGTTTATGATCCTTGTTCAGAAATTTTTGAGCACCCTCAAAATCTATATAATTGAAAATTTTCTGATTTCGATCTTTAAGCAATTCATTGGATAGATTGATGAGATTATCTTCTTCAAACCAACTCTTAACACTCATTCCAAATCCTTGCTTGTGACGTTTTCTAATCGTTTCTGTCCAATATGCCCCCATTGTTTCCCGAAGTATAATTTTATCATTTTCACTATTTAACTTCAGTTGTTCAGGTAATTGTATGCAAAACTCAGCAAAATCAACATCAAGGAAAGGCGTTCTCACTTCCAATGAATTCGCCATGGCCATTCTGTCGGATTTCATCATCATATTTCCTGGAACATAATTTTCCAGATCTACCCGCATAATATCGTTCAATGAGTCAGAATTGGGTGTGAAACTGTAGGGTTGCTGATAATCTGTTAGAATCCCGAGCAGATTTTGTTCTTTTTTAGAGAATGCATTTCTAACGGAATTCTGATGAAAATCTAAAATAGAAGAATACTGTAAATTGCTTTGTGTAACAAAAGAAGTTTCTCTCAACTTTTGATAAATCTTTAATCCGAATTGAGTAATTATATTTTTATAGCTAAAGTGGTTTTTTAATTCATTTTCGACTTTATAAAAATGATACCCACCAAATAGTTCATCACCGGCATCCCCAGAAAGGACTACAGTAAGATTTTTTCTGGCATTTCTACAGATCTCATAATGTGGAAGATAAGAGATGTCAGCAAAAGGTTCATCTAAGAATGGAGAAATCTTTAAGAGTGATGCTGCTATATCCTGTTTTTTTTCGTGAACCTCAATATGATTGGTTTGGTATTTATCGGCAATTTCTTTAGCATATTTCAATTCACTATCTTTATGATCATACCCAAAGCTAATAGTCGTTTGTTTTGGCATAAATTCATTGACCAGGGCTACTATGGAGGACGAATCTAATCCGCCACTTAAAAAACTTCCAACTTCCACATCTGCTATAAGCTGTTTTTTAACAGCATTTTTTAAGAGGTATAAGAATTCTTCCTTTGCATCAGATAAACTTATATTCCTATCCTTTGCCGGTAAGCTATAGTAACGTGAAACGATAACTTTTCCATTTTTCCAAATTAGTTGATGAGCAGGAGGAAGCGTGAAAATGTTTTTGTAAATACTTTGATAGGTATTTACATATCCATGTTGCAGATAGTGAGCTAAGGCTTCAGAATTTACTTCGGGCTGAATTAATCCAGAAGCTAATATAGCTTTAATCTCCGAGGCAAAAATGAATTCGTTGTTACTTCCGATAGCATAGAAGAATGGCTTTTCTCCAAAACGATCTCTGGCACAAAATAATTGCTGTTTCTGGTCATCCCAAATTGCAAAAGCAAACATTCCTGGGAGATCATGGATGAGGTTTTCCTGCTTTCTCTGATACATTGCAAGAATAACTTCTGTATCCGAAGTTCCATGATAAGGATATTCCGGATATCTTTTTTTAATATCAAGATATCCATAAATTTCACCGTTCAGTACAATGCATTCGTTTTTCGAATTTGAAAACATCGGTTGTTTTCCACTCTCTGAGAGATCTATAATTGAAAGTCTTCGATGACCTAAAGTTGCATTTTCATAAAATTCATGATGTGAAGAATCTGGACCGCGATGTACCAGTACATCAGTCATTTTTTTTATTTCGTTTGTATAATTTCTAGCGTTTGGAGCTATTATTCCTGCTATTCCACACATAATACCATTTTATTTTAAATTATGACATCCCTCTTTTACAAAAGAAAATATCTTCCTCAGGATTCACTCCAAATTTTTTATATTTATCAGAAATATTTACTCTCTCTACTATAAAACCAGCATTTTCTAATCGTATTACATAGTCTTGACCATATATTCTTACATGATCAAACTGACCAAAAAGTTCTTTTCTTTTTTGAGGGTCGGAAATAGAAAAGTCTTCGTAGGTCTGTTGATTATTCTTAGAAATAGGGACCTGTAAAATAGCTTTTCCTTCAGGCTTTAATACCCTTAAAAGTTCTTTCATGGCTTTTGCATCGTCAGGAATATGTTCTAAAACATGATTACAAATCACCAGATCGAAATAATTGTTCTCGTAAGGGATACTTAAAATATTAATATTTTTTACATGGTCTGGATAATGGTAATTCCCTGTGAGCAGATCTCCACAAATATATTCCTTTAAATTCTGGCTTAAAAGAATCTTTGATAATTTAGGTTCTGGTGCGATATGTAATACACTGATGTCTTTTGGAAGATTTAATTCTTTAATAACAAAAGCATATAAAAGTCTTTCTCTGTCTCTGGAATTACATTTATAGCATCCTGCCGCTCTACGCCCGCCTCCAATGACATGTTTTTCTATTAATACAGGTAAATTATGTCCTACAATTTCCAGATCTTTCGATTTGTAGCCACAAAATGGACATTGATAATTTGAGCCTGAATGAGAAAATAGCTCTATCTTTTTTTTTATTCTGTCCAGGATTTTCATATTGTGTTTTATTTATGTGATAAAAGAAATGTTATTGTAATAAATCTTTCATTAACTTACAGATTCAGGAATGTTGGTCCTATTTGCATTACTTTACTACGTATTTCAGCTAATTTTTTTTCTTCTTTTGAAATCTTTTTATACTTTAAAGATAGTTTTTTATAAGTGCCAATATTTCCTGTGATAATATTCTTTACAATGCTTTGCTTAAGAGATTTCTTTTCTAAATATAATGCATTATTCAGGTTAGGATTTATAATTTTAGTTTCTATACTCAGATTTGGAAATTTATTATAATCAATTTTAGTTAAAAATTGTTTTCCATCATGAACTGCTTTACTGCCAGGGACAAGTAGCGTTTTTTTCTCGTGAAATAATACCCGGTTTGTATACTCATCGTCTTCTCCATAGTGAAAAAAGTAAGGGTTAAATCCACCTACAGTTTCTATGGTATGCTTTGGAAGAAGCCAATGAGCAGCATTAATAAACTTAATTTCATAAAAAGGTTTCAGTGTTTGAAAATACAGGTCAGATATCAGCCTTGTCTTTTCAAAATTTGTAGCAATATATTTATCTAAAAAGATATCCAGATATTTTTCTGTTCCATCAATTTGCATGGGGCTGATGATCCCAATTTCTTCTTGTTTGGGATGCTTACTGTAAATATCAAGCAACTTTTCAAGACTATCAGGGTAAAGCCATGCATCCTGATTCATCAGATAGAAAAAATCAGCACCTTCTTTATGAGCTTTTTCAATACCTATATTATTGGCTTTACCAAATCCCAGATTCTCTGAAGACTGAATGAAATCTACTTCCGGGAAATTTGTTTTTATATACTCCTGTGTATTATCTGTTGATCCATTATCTACAACAATACACTGTATAGGAACCGAAGATCGCCTTAAGCTTGTAAAGCATCTTTCTGCCCATTTCATGGCATTATAAGTGACAATAATAAGATAAATCCTTGGCATTTATTTTTTTTTAAGTATATTTTTCAGCTAAATTTTTCAAATAATCAGTAGGCTCTATTCCAGAGAAAAAGCTGTTGGTGTTTTTATCAAAATCGACTTTGTAAAAATCCCCTTCATCTGCTTCATCATAATTTGCTTTCTGATCCATTCTATTTTGGATGGCATCTATAATTTCCCTTAAATCATAATAATAAGGATATGCAAAGTTTATTGTTTCATTTTTCACAGACTGGCATGTACTTTCTAAAAAATTGGCAATGTCATCGATATCTAATAATAATCTTCTGGCATTTCGGTGAAGTATGAATTTACCATTGGTTTTAATTTTTGTTTTAAGAAAATTAAAAAGAGTATTAGGATTTCCACCTTTCCCTACGATATTACCAATTCTTAGAATAAGGTAATTGTCAGATTTACTTTTAATATAATTTTCCATTTCCAACTTATGCAGTACATAAAAGCTGTCCTGTTTTGATTGATCCTGAACACTCAATGTGGAGAAATAGATAAACTTCTTTTCGCTGTAATTTTCAAGGGCGTTGCTTAAAAGATTGAATTCTCTTTCAAATTCTGCTTTTTTTGTTTCAAGAGAATTTGAAACTCCTGAAGCGAAGAAAAGTATTTTGTCCGAATCGATATTTTGTAATGAACTAGCAATAAGCCCGTTTCCTATGATCATATTGTGTCTTTTGATATTGTGTGTAACTAATTATTGTTAAAGTTAGTATTATTAAAAATAAAATTAAAGATCTACTTTTAATTTTCTATTAATCTGAGATGCATATCTAATGTAATTAAAATATTTTTTAATAAAAAATAGATGTTGTCTGAAATCTAAATACTTATAAGGATAAAATTTTAGTGTAAATAAAAGCGTTTTCCTATTAATCGGGTAGTATTCAAAATATTTATGTAAAAAGCCGGAAAATATTTTTTTCTCGGTGGTATTGTCAATTGTTTTTTGAAAATCAGATCCAATTTTTTCTTTAATTTTTATGTTGGAATCCAACCACTTTTTATCCAGATTTCCGCCAGAGAAATGTTGTATAAGTATATTATCGATTACGTAATTTTGAAGTCTTTTTGATACCCTTAATGTAAAATCCAGATCATAACCGTGAAACCCATTAATATCTTCATCGAATTTAAAATCAAAGAAATTTTCCTTTTTAATACCTAGAAATACACCATCTACGGCATAAACCGGATTTGTATTTCCAGAGACTTTATTAATTAGATAGGATTCGGCATTTTCTTTATTTCCCTGCAAAATATTGATGAAATTATGTTTTTCTGAAACGGTCCAACTGGAAGGTGCAACAGGGACATAGGAAGAGCCGGCAAGTCCGATAACACCTGTTCCAGGTCGGTTGAGGTGGGTTATTAATTTCTCGCCCCATTTATCTGTATGAAATAAAATATCCTCATGGATGAATAAAAAATAATCATATTTAGCTTTTTCTGCTCCCATATTGTATGCCTTGCAGATCCCCATTAAGCCAGGATTATCAATTTTGATAATTTCGTAGGGTACACCAATCGTTTCTGCAATATTATTTTCCAATGCAGAGAAATAGTGAGGAAGATATGAAGATATAATGATAGAGATCATATAAAAGTATTCACTAATTTTATTTCAATAGATTGTCCATCGTCTGAAAGATATCAGTAGTCAGTCTTTTTTCAGAATATTCCAGTTCTAATTTATTCTGGATTTTAATTCCATAATTTTCTCTTAATTCTTTGCTCTGTAATAGCTTAACGATCTCAGAAGCCATAGTGTCCAAATCAAGATAAGGGGCAAGAACACCAAAACCATTTTCAAGAAATTCTACTGCGCCGCCACTTTGTTCAAATGCAACAATAGGTTTTTTAAGTTTTGCTGCAGTAAGCATCACAAGAGGAAACGGATCTTCCCGGGATAGTAAGAGGAAAATATCAAAAATATTAATATAGTCGTTTGGAAATTTGTTGTGATCTACATATATGATTTTATCATCTACTCCAAGTTTTTCAGCATCTAGCTTTGAACATTTTACAGGACCAATTTTGGAAGTTCCACCAAGGTTAATGAATTTAAAATCTATATCTGTCTGATCTGCTATTTTTTTTACAAGGAGAGGTACTAAATCCGTTCCTTTACGCAATTCCTGAGAGCTTGCAATACCAATAACTAATTCATTATCAGAAATATTGAGCTCTTTTTTTAAAGCTGTCGTATCTTTTTGAATATCAATTACTTCATCGACAAAAGAATGAATGACTTTAATTTTTTCTGGTTTTGCTCCATATCTGGTAATCAGGTTCTCTGCTACAGCATTTGATCCCGCAATAATAGTAGAAACATTGGATACGTTTTCTAAAATAAATTCTTTTGAGTAAGAACTTTCTACTCCAAAAGCCAGTTCGTGGATGGCTACAATGGTAGGAATGTTCTTTTTGTAAAAGGGTATTGTCCAAATTAGTGTTTCTGCAGTATTTCCATATACCAAATCATAATTGTTAGAAAATAATCTTCCGGTTATCTTTTCAATCTGTTCCTCTCTGGTTTCTGCTGTTGGAAAAAATGCAGCCTGAAGTTTTTTAAAATTTCTATTGATAAAAGAAAATGATTGATTATAATAACTAGCTACAATAATTTTGTTGTCAGAAATTTTAGCAAAATCTTCAAAAAGCTGTCCTGCTCTTAATAATAGAATATCAATGCTAAAATTCTTTTTTTCTTGTTTAAGCTTTTTTAATACACTCAACAATAGTATTGGAGCACCTGATAAAGATGCTTCATGAGATATAACTAATATTTTTTTTGTTTCATTCATTTTGCAAAGATTCGAATATTAAATTTTGACTGTTTTTTACAATAGTATTAGCCGGGATAGATTTATGAATAACACATCCAGCACCAATAATACAATTGTCACCGATGTTAACTCCTTTTAATATGACTGTATTACTTCCTATCCAGCAATTATTACCTATAATTATCGGTGAAGTCTTAAAGGCTGTTTTATCTATAAAGAAATTGGGATTGAACCCGTACTCATGATTGTGATCATATAATTTTACACCTTCTCCGAATATAGTATCATCACCAATGGTAATATTATCGATACAATTAATTGAAGAATAATTATTAAAGAACACCCCACTGCCAATAGTTAGTGAAGCATTTGGAAGCACTGAAATATTACAGTAATCTCTCACGAAAAACCGTTCACCAATAGCTATATTACCAAATTCGCCCTCATTTCCTTTAAAGATATTAACATCTTGAGGGGCAAAAGTATGGTGAATTGTAATAGTTGGTTTTGCGTTAAAAGCCCGCCAAAGTTTCTTCTTTTTTTGTACTTCAAGATCAGTAATAAAAGAAGCTATTTTTCTATGGATATAATTTTTTAGCCTTAAGAACATTAGAAAAATTTATATTTTAGATGATAGAGTTTAATAGGTAAACGATATTTCAAACAAAAATTCAGCCAAGGTTCTTTTCCCTTGTACTGATTATATTTTTCAAAAGTCTTTTTTAGTTCTTTCTTGTTAGTTGATGTAATATAAATTTTCTTGACACTATTATTAAGTTCCGATTTATTATCTAACTCTGTGTCATATTGTAGTCTCAACAGTATTTCTTCAACGAAAACCACTCGGGCCTTTAAGGTTGAAATGTTTTCTTCGTGCTTTCTATAATAAGCAAGGTGTTCCGGAATAAAAGCAAAAAAATGTTTTTCATTTATTTGTAGCCATTTATCGTAATCTTCCAAAAGAATATCTTTATTATAAGATCCTGTTTCAAGAAGAGCTTTAGTTTTGATCAATGCGCTGACAGCCGGTACAAAATTTCTTGTTTTCTCAAGTTTTCTAAACTGATATTCATCTCTATAGAAATCAAAATTCCCATAATACTCAACTAAATTTTTATCTTCCTCTACAATATATGCTGATGAAAAAACCACAGCAAACTTATCATCTTTGTTTTCCAATGTTTTTACACATTTTTCCAAAAACTCCGGGTGCAAATAATCGTCAGCTGCAATAAGTTTAATATACTTTCCTTTAGCGAATTTTATACATTCATTAAGCATCTCAGCTAAACCAGTATTCTTGGAATGGAAATTTTTTTCAGCAGTATACTTATTGTCATTAATCCAATTTTCGAAGACTTCTACAGAATTATCTGGTGAAGCATCATCTCCTACAATTAATTGAATGTTCTCATAAGTTTGATTTTTTATGCTATCCAGGCATTCTTTAATATAACCGGAATGATTATATGAAACGATAATAACTGTTACTAAAGGATTGTTCACCATTAATATTCATTTATAGCTTTAATAATGGTTTCAATTTCTTCCGTATCTAAAATAGATGAAATAGGTAAACTCAATACTTCCTCATGTATCTTTTCACTAATTGGAAAAGATAGCGTATTCATTTCTTTATAAGCTTCTTGCTTATGAGGTGGAATAGGGTAATGGATAATTGTGTGGATCCCTTTTTCATTGAGGTAGCTTTGAAGATTGTCTCTATTTTCTGTTCTAATAACAAACACATGCCATACATGTTCCTTTTCATCTTCTGGATTTTCTGGAAGAATGATTTTTGGATTAGTTATTTCCTCAATGAATTTTTTCGCAATTAGTCTTCGCGCATTATTTTCTTCTTCAATATACTTTAATTTAATATCCAGTACTCCAGCTTGTATTTCGTCCAATCTGGAATTAAGACCCTTGTATATGTTGACATATTTTTGATTAGAACCATAGTTTCCTAATGCACGGATGGTCTCAAATAAATCTTTATCATTTGTTGTTACTGCACCAGCATCACCCAGAGCACCTAAATTTTTACCGGGATAAAAGCTGAATCCAGCTGCATCACCCAGGTTTCCTGATTTAATATTATTCCATTCTGCTCCGATAGCCTGTGCATTATCCTCTACAATTTTTAGTTTATGGTCCTGTGCTATTTTTCTTAATTCTTCAGAAAAAACAATTCTACCCTGCAGATGAACGATTAGTATTGCTTTTGTTTTCGAAGTGAGTTTTTCTTCAATTTTTGAAATGTCAATATTGTATGTATTTATTTCCGGCTCTACAAAAACAGGGATTAATCCATTATCCGATAAAGCCAGAATAGAAGCGATGTAAGTGTTTGCAGGGACAATGACCTCATCTCCAGGTTTCATAATGCCCAGCTCTATGTAGGCGCGGAATATTAATCGTAAAGCATCCAGTCCGTTTGCTACTCCTAAAGCATATTTTGAACCAATATAATGAGCTAAATTGGTTTCGAAATTCTTAAGCTCATCTCCCAATAAATACCATCCGCTCCTGAAAACTTCCAAAAGTTTGTTTTCAATTTCTTCTTGATATTTAAGGTTTATTTTTTTTAAATTTAAAAAACTAATCATTTGGTTTTAATTTAAAGTAATTTCATAAAAATCATTACAAATAGCCCTCCCACCATACATCTCTTTTTGGTTGATCAGACCTTCATTTAAAAATCTTCCCTGATTTTCAGTAGAGATTCCGAAACTAAAATAGGGTCTGTCTTGAAATTGTTCTTCAAGCAGCTTGACAATAAGATAGTCCAAAGCACCAATTTCCCTGCCCTTCTCAGAATTCGCGAGGTATTGTGTATGAAGGACTTTACCAAAGTCGAAAATTAAGGTACCACTCAGTAGCTCTTCATTTTCTGTAACTTCGTATAGTTTGATATTATTTGGGAATTTTTCTGCTAACTGTTGAATTTCCTGTAGACTGTGTACAGGTTTAGCTCCATGGTTTGATGCAAGGACATTTGTTAGAAGTGTCCAGTAATTTTCAAAATTTTTATTCTCTTTAATCTCAAGATTTAACTTGGAACATTTTTTATATCTTCTTGCAGGTGAATTCGCTAAAGGTAACCTATTTTGGATAGGTAACACCGAAGAGATATCTCGTCTGATAAGTTGTGCATTATTTAAAAATAAAGCATACAGGTCTTCCTGCGAAGGTTGCTCAAAGAAGATAGACGGAATTGCTTTATAAAGTAATTTGCTAAAACCACTATTCTTGTAGTAGTTGATTAAAAGTGTAAATATTTCTAAGACCTCAACAGTTTTAGTTTTTTCACTGATAACCAAAGATCCATAAGTTAATCCGGAGTGAGAAAAAATTTCCTTATCTATTTCATTCGCTGGAAAAGCAGCAATGATCTGATCTTTTTTAATGAAAATCAAAGAATGATCAGTAAAGCGGTCAGCATGATAATCCATATAATCCCTTTCAAAAAAGAATAATCCATTTTTGCTTTCCCTTATGAAAGTATCCCAAATGACTTTCTGGGTAACATGATATCGTGTTAGTTCTATATCCATTATAACTTTAAAGACATTTTTACGTTATCTTTTACGATCAACTCTATTCTGAATCCAAAATTTTCATAAGCTTTGATAGCTCTAATATTATCAGGAATAACATTTAGATAGACGTTTTCTAACTTGTGCTCTTCCTTTGCACTGCGCAATATTTCAGATAATATTTGTTTGCTTAGACCTTTCCCCCAAAATTGCTTTTCTCCGATATAACCAAAATACTCAGCATCTTTGTTGTTGAGGTCAATTTTTTTTAGACCTGCAACGCCAATAATTTGCTCACCAAAAGCAATACCTTTAATATCATAGTTTTTCATATCCTCAAGTTTGCTAAACCATATTTTCTGATCTTCTCTTGTAAAATCAGGTGTATTGGTAAGCTTTTTAATTTCAGGATCATTAAGCCAATTCCACGATTTATCCAGAATTTCTTCAGTATAATCTACCAGATGTAACACTTCAGATGGAGAAGGGTATGAGGTAAATTCTTCATAACTTCTAAAGTAGTCGGTTTCGTCGTAAAGTTCAGATGCTAAACAGAGTAATACCGCACTGTGTGAGAATTTAATATCCCGCCAGATTAATTTTGGGATATATATTCCTCTAGAAGGATTATCTAGTATAAATGTTTCTTTATTACCATTTTTATCTTCGATATTAAACTCTATTGTTCCTGATACAGCAAATATGATTTGCTTAAGATTTTTATGAGCATGACCTCCTCTCATCACATCTTGAGGAGTATAGTAAGTCCAATATACACGTTTGACATCAAAAGGCACGTTCTTTAAGCTCTCGGCTACTGTAATAAAGCCAAGAGAAGAATTACCAATTTTATCTAAATCAAAATATTGAACCTTGTCCATTACTGTTATTTTATATCATATTTAAAATCTGGTCTAATAATTCCCGGTAGAGAATTTATATTAGTACCACGTTTAACATTCTCAACTTCAAAACCTATAATTTCATTGGCTATATAAAGAGGGATTTTTTGATCTTCCCCGAAAATTAATTTGAAATAATAATTTCCTGCATTAAGAAGATTGGAAGGAATTTCAAATTCTACTATATATTCTTTTTTTCGGGAACTGTTGTTTGTTGCTACGAAGGCTCCCGTATGAAAAACTACAGCTTCTTCATAGGTTCTCAATTCGAATGTAGTATCCAGATTGATATTCTCTTTGAAATTATAAAATCTCAATCTTATTTTAATCCCAGATTCAATATCTAGAAATGGTCCTTGTATTGGTTTCGTAGAGAATTCCAATATCCTGATATTTTCATTTCCTAAAGCTGTCTCCAGAGAACCCTCATGGATATAACTACTTTGTCTTTCTGCATTTTTTTGATACTCTGTAATAGTTTGTAGAATATTTCCAGAATAATCCAGATGCCCCTGATTTAATAAAAGTCCACTTTTACAAAGTTCTTTTATAGCGGTCATATTATGGCTTACAAAAAGAATAGTTCTTCCTTCTCCTTTCGTAACATCACCCATCTTTCCAAGGCATTTTTTTTGAAAATCGGCATCTCCAACAGCTAGAACTTCATCTACGATAAGAATTTCTGATTCAAGATGGGCCGCAACGGCAAAGGCTAATCGCACATACATCCCCGAAGAATATCTTTTTACTGGGGTATCGATATATCTTTCAACACCAGAAAAATCTACTATTTCATCAAATTTGCGCTTGATTTCTTTACGCGTCATTCCTAAAATAGCACCATTTAGGAAAACATTTTCCCGGCCCGTCATTTCAGGATGAAATCCAGTTCCTACTTCCAATAATGATGCAATTCTTCCTTGCGTGTATATTTTGCCTGTGGTAGGTTTAGTTACTTTACTTAAAAGTTTTAATAAAGTAGATTTACCAGCTCCATTTCTGCCAATGATTCCAACAGCATCTCCCTGTTCTACTTCAAAGTCGATATCACGAAGTGACCATACATATTCAGAATCGCCTTTTGTCGTTCTGTCATTGGTGTCTCCAATTTTTAAATAGGGATCTTCTTTGCCTCTTACTCTATACCAGAATCTATTTAGATCATGAGTAAGAGTTCCTGTACCCACTTGTCCTAAGCGGTACTGTTTTGATATATTTTCAGCTTTTAAAGCCAGCATATTTTTTAATTTAAAGAATTAGACTTCTACTATAAATTCTAACAGTTTTTTACTGTTTTAATTATACAGTATCCATAAAAGTTTTTTCAACCCTGTTAAAAATAACAGTTCCTATCGCTAGAAGTACCAGGATTATGCCCGTACTGATTCCTAGCATGAGTGGAGAAAAATTTCCAACACCCAGCCATGCATATTTAAAGCATTCGAAAATACCTGTCAAAGGATTATAATAAGCCAGGCTTTTGAAACCTGCAGGAAGTGAAGATGTCGGATATATAACTGGGGTAGCATACATATATAAACTTACACCAAATCCAAGAAGCATATTCAAATCCTTATATTTTGTTGTGAGAGAAGAAAAAATCATTCCCACACCTAATGCAAAAAGCGCCATAAGAATAACCAGGAAGGGGGTAGCAAGTATCCAGATATTTGGATGTGCTTCTCCTTTTGCGAAATAATATCCCCATACCATTATAAATAGTATGAATTGTACACCAAACCTCATTAGGTTGGAAATTACAATTGATAAAGGAGTTACCAATCTTGGAAAATAAACTTTTCCAAAGATGCCTGCATTTCCGGCGAAGGTATAGGATGTACCCGTTAATGAAGTTGAAAAGTAGTTCCAAAGCGTAATTCCAGCCAGATAAAAAAGTAGAGGTGAAGCTCCGTCAGTTGGTAATTTGGCTATTCTTCCAAAAACAATTAAATAGGTAATTGTTGTAAAAATAGGATTGATAAAAAACCATATGGGTCCAAGCACGGTTTGTTTAAAGCTGGATACAAAGTCTCTCTTTACAAACATATAAATAAGATCCTTATATCTCCATACCTCTTTGAATTTTAAATCAAAGAGAGAATGATTAGCTTCAATTGTTTCTGTCCACTTTTGTTGTGGTTCAATCATTTGTGTTAAGTTTATGCAAATTTACAATAATTAATTTTCTCATAGTTCCAGATATTATGAATTGTTATTCATGTAAAAACCAAAAATAATAACTAATATATTGATATTTATTATTATAAACAAAAGCTGTAACCAATGAAGACAACAGCTTTATAAATTTCTATGGTAAAAATTATTTGTTTACAAGTTGAGTGAGATATTTTCCATACCCACTTTTCCCATATTTTAAAGCCGTGTTTAAAAGCTTCTCCTCGTCAATAAATTTATTTCTGAATGCAATTTCTTCAATACATCCAATTTTGAAGCCTTGTCTTTTTTCAATAACACTTACAAACTCTGAGGCATCATGAAGAGAGTCAAATGTTCCTGTGTCTAACCAGGCCGTTCCCCTGTCTAAAACACCAACTTCAAGTTTTCCTTTTTTAAGATAGACATTGTTTACATCTGTGATTTCGAGCTCGCCACGAGCTGAGGGTTGTATGTTTTTAGCGATCTCTACAACTTCATTGTCATAAAAATATAAACCAGGAACTGCATAATTTGATTTTGGATGAACAGGCTTTTCTTCTATAGATACAGCCTTGAAATCCTGATCAAATTCTACAACACCATATCTTTCGGGATCAGAAACATGGTAAGCAAAAACAACACCTCCATCAGGATTTGTTTTGTTTTTTAATAAAGTTCCCATTTCTGAGCCATAAAAAATGTTATCCCCAAGCACTAATGCTACAGGATCATTTCCAATAAAAGAATCTCCAAGGATAAATGCTTGTGCCAGACCATCGGGGCTTGGCTGGACCATGTACTCTATATTGCAGCCTATCTGAGAGCCGTCTCCTAAAAGTTTAATAAAGCCTTCCTGATCATGAGGGGTAGTAATGATAAGTATGTCTTTAATTCCGGCTAATAATAATGTTGAGAGGGGGTAATAAATCATTGGTTTGTCATAAACCGGCATCAACTGCTTACTTACGGCAATTGTAAGGGGATAAAGTCTTGTTCCGGAGCCTCCGGCAAGGATAATACCTTTCATCTGTTTGTATTTATAAATTAATTATATTGATTTTCGTAGTATTTCTGATAATCTCCGGAAGTTACATTCTCAAGCCATTCCTTGTTTTCAAGATACCAGTCAATAGTTTTTGATAATCCTTGTTCAAAAGTTACAGATGGTTCCCAGCCCAGATCCTTGTTCAGTTTTGTAGCATCAATAGCGTAACGTTTGTCATGTCCCGGTCTGTCTTTTACGAAAGTGATCAGCTTTTCGGAATAACCTTCTTGTTTTCCAAGTTTAGAATCCATCTGACTGATCAGTTCTTTTACCAAATCAATATTTTGCCATTCGTTAAAGCCTCCGATATTATAGGTTTCTCCCGTTTTAGCTTCATTGAAAATCTGATGAATAGCTCTTGCGTGATCAATTACAAATAACCAATCTCTTGTATATTTCCCATCTCCATAAATAGGCAATGGCTTTTCATTGATAATATTAAAAATACAAAGCGGAATTAACTTTTCTGGGAAATGATTTGGGCCATAATTATTTGAACAGTTAGAAACGATAAAAGGCATACCATAGGTATTTCCATATGCTCGTACTAAATGGTCAGACGCTGCTTTAGAAGCGGAATAAGGAGACTGCGGATCATAAGCTGTTGTCTCCAGAAAAAATCCTGTTTCGCCTAAACTTCCATATACTTCGTCAGTAGAAACATGATAGAATAAGTTTTGTCTGGGTTCGTTTGGAAATCTCCCATGAGTATGATCTGGATTTAAGGTCCAGAATTCTTTACATAGATTAAGAAGGTTGGCAGTACCATTAACGTTTGTATTGATAAATGCCATAGGGTCGGTAATACTTCTGTCTACATGGCTTTCAGCAGCTAAATGTATTACGGCATCCGGATTATATTTTTCAAAAACCGTTCTTAGTTCCTCAGGTTTTGTTATGTCTGCTTTTTCGAAAATATAATTGGGTTCGTTTTCGATATCTTTTAAATTTTCCAGATTTCCTGCGTAGGTAAGAGCATCAAGATTAATGATTGTTGTATTGGGATTATTTTTTACAAATTCTCTTACAACATGAGAGCCGATAAAACCTGCTCCTCCTGTGATGATTATATTTTTCATTTTAATATTTTGAAAAAAGTTAAAGGTTAAAGATAGTAAAAGTATTAAGATACATTTTACACCATCTATAATATAATGTATAGACTTGTTCTTTTTCTTAAATGTTAATGTTATAGCAGTAGCCTATATACTGGTAAAGAATAGCGTGTGTTATTTTTGAATTCATTAATTAAGTACCGTTTGTCTTCCTATACTTTTATAATAGAATCCATATTGCTTAGGGACTTCCAAGGGATACATATTTCTTCCATCGAAAATAACCTTGTTTTTCATCTTCTCTGCCATAAGTTCAAAATTTGGATTTTTGAATTCCGGCCATTCTGTTGCAATAAATAATGCATCTGCTTCTTCTAAAGCTTCATACATTGTTTTTGCATATTGAATTTGATTCCCAATGATCTTTTGAACATTATTTTCTGCGACAAGATCATAGGCAACTATCTCGGCTCCCTTTTTCAATAAAAGATCTATATTATCTAAAGAAGATGCTTCGCGGATGTCATCTGTATTTGCCTTAAAGGCTAATCCCCATACTGCTATTTTTTTTCCTTTAAGGTTTCCGTCAAAGTATTTTTCAATTTCCGAAACCAAAATTACTTTTTGAGCAATGTTTACATTTTCGGTTGCTTCTAAAATTTGAAAATTAAAATCTTCTTGCTTTCCGGATTTTATTAAAGCTTTCACATCTTTAGGAAAACAACTTCCCCCATATCCGATTCCAGGAAATAAAAAGCGGTGTCCAATTCTATCATCACTTCCCATTCCCAGTCTCACTTTATCTACATCAGCACCTACTTTTTCACAGTAATTGGCGATCTCATTCATAAAAGTAATTTTTACCGCTAAGAAAGAATTTGAGGCATACTTGGTAAGTTCAGATGATTTTTCATCCATGAAAATAATTGGAATCCCAGTATTGGTAAATGGTTGGTAAATTTTAGACATGATATTCTTTGCTCTGTCAGAACTTGATCCTACCACTACTCTCGCAGGATTCATTGAGTCTTCTACAGCAAAACCTTCTCTCAGAAATTCTGGATTAGAGACAACGTCAAAAGAAATGTCTGTTTTTGAAGAAATCACTTCTCTTACTTTATCTGCAGTTCCTACAGGAACCGTACTTTTATTAACGATGACTTTATATTCTGCCATCATTTCTCCAATGTCATTAGCCACACCAAGTACATAGGACAGATCCGCTGAACCATCTTCTCCCGGAGGGGTAGGGAGTGCGAGGTATACAACTTCACTTTTGTCTAACGCTTCCTTTAAATCGGTGGTGAAAAATAATCTTTGGGATTGAATGTTTCTGTGGAACATTTCTTCAAGGTTCGGCTCATAAATGGGAACAATGCCGTTTTTCATACCTTCTACTTTCTTTTCATCAATATCAACACAGTATACTGAATTGCCAAGTTCTGCAAGGGTAGTTCCTGTAACTAATCCTACATAACCCGTTCCTACAATTGTTATATTCAAAATGTATGTTTTTAAAATTCAGGACAAAAATAATAAAAATACTTTCAACACCTCTTTAAATTTAATGTTAATAGATCCTATGGTTATTTATCTGATAATAAGATGATTTTGCTTTTTTAGAAAAAAAATATTATATTTGCAGAGGATTTACGGAAAAAAATGGGAAGGCTTCGGAAGAAAGCCTTTTTTCGTACTGTAGATCAAGCATAAAATTTATGGAGTTTAGAAAGAAAATTGAAGAATTATTAAATGGATTCCTCGAGACCAGAAAAGATTTATTTCTTACTGATTTAAAGATTTCTGCGGGGGATGATATTACGGTGATTTTAGATGGTGATAATGGAGTTTCTTTGCAGGACTGTCTTGATGCAAGTCGTGCAATAGAGTTCAATATGGATCGCGAAGAGCATGATTTTAGCCTTCAGGTAATGTCTGCTGGATTAAGTGAGCCAATGTCAACTCCAAGGCAGTTTAACAAAAATATAGGAAGAGAGATTGAGATTTTACTTGAAGATTCTTCTAAAATTGAGGGTGAATTGTCAAAAGTGGATGAAGAGAAAATCACACTTGTTTTGCGTTACCGTAAACCAAAAGATATTGGAAAAGGTAAGGTAGATGTGGAAGAGGAAAAGGAAATTCCTTACTCTGAGATTAAAAAGGCATTAGTAGTAATTAAATTTTAAAAAGAAAAAAGAATAAATGGATAATATAGCGTTGATTGAATCCTTTGGTGATTTTAAAGACGAAAAAGGGATCAGTAAGATTGATCTTATGGCAATTATTGAAGATTCACTGAAAACTCTTTTAAGAAAGAGATTTGATTCAGATGATCATTTTGATGTAATTGTAAACCCCGATAAAGGAGATTTTCAGATATTTTTAAATAAAACAATTGTTGAGGATGAAATGTCGGAAGATGATGATTTGGAAATTGAGATTTCTGAAGCAAAAAAAATCGACCCGACTTTTGAAGTAGGTGAAGATTTCACGATGGAAATTCCTGTTGCACAATTAGGAAGAAGGAATATTTTAACTTTAAAGCAAATTTTAGCTACAAAACTGCAGGAGCACAATAATGCAATGTTGTATGAGCAGTTCAGAGATAGAATTGGAGAGATTGTAGTTGGAGAGATTCACCATATTCGTCACAAACATGTAATTTTGTTGGATGATGAGGGAAATGAATTTATTTTACCAAAAGAAAATCAGATTCCTTCAGACTTCTTTAAAAAAGGTGAAAATATCAGAGCTATTGTTGAATCAGTAGATTTTAAAGGATCTAAGCCGCAGATCATTATTTCAAGAACTGCACCTAAGTTTCTTGAAAAACTATTGGAGCTTGAAATTCCTGAGATCCAAGATGGAACGATCATGCTGAAAAAAGTAGTAAGGATTCCTGGAGAAAAGGCAAAAATTGCAGTAGATGCTTATGATGATAGAATTGATCCGGTTGGTGCTTGTGTGGGTGTTAAAGGATCCAGAATTCATGGAGTTGTAAGAGAGTTGAAAAATGAGAATATAGATGTTATTCAGTGGTCTAAGAATCCTGAAATTTTAGTGAAAAGAGCATTAGGAAATGTTACTATCAATAAAATTGACATCAATGAGAACAGTAGCTATGCATTAGTTTATACCCCTGTAGAAGAAATTTCTAAGGTAATCGGAAAACAAGGTCAGAATATCAGATTGGCTTCTTGGTTGACAGGATATGAAATTGATGTATATAGAGAGTCTAGCGAGGATGACGATGTTGATTTGAGAGAATTTAATGACGATATCGAGCAGTGGATTTTGGATGAATTTAAGAAAGTAGGTCTTACTACTGCGAAATCGGTATTAGATAAAGATACTGAGAGTCTTTTAAATATGGTTGACTTGGAAGAGGAAACTATTGAAGATGTAAAACGCATTCTGAGAGAAGAATTTGAAGATTAAGATTTTTGAATAAATTTTAACAAAAAGTAAAAAAGAAATACTTTAATTTTAAGAATTAAAAAAATAGTAAATAATATAAATGCCAAAAATAAGATTAAATAAAGCGGTTAAGGAATTCAACATTTCGATGTCCAGATTAGTAGAGTTTTTACAGTCAAAGGATTTCGAGGTTGAAAACAATCCTAACGCTCAATTAGAAGAAGCGGCATATTCTGCATTGGAGGCTGAGTTTGCCAAGGATGGCGAACAACGTAAAGCTTCCCATGAGGTGGTGATCATTAAGGTTCCAGAAGAAAAACTGGAAATTGAAGAAAAGAAAACCCCTGAAGTAATAAGAGCTAAAGCTAATAAACCAGAAACTAAGATTTTAGGTAAAATAGATTTGGATTCTAAAAAACCTGAAGTTGAAGAAACTTCTGATGCTCCTGTTATTCCTGTGGCTCCTGTTGAAGAGAAGAAGGAAGAGGTAGTGCCAGAACCGGAAGCTGAAGTTAAAGCAGCTCCCGAAAAACAGGAATTTAAAGTTCTGGATAAAATTGATTTATCTCAAATAGAAACCAGAAACAGACCTGTTAAAAAAGATAAACCAAAAGTGGAGGAGAAAAAAGCTGAAGAAAAACCAATTGAAGTTGTGAAAGAAACTCCGAAACCAGTTGTTGAAACTGAAAATAAACCAATTGCTGAGGTGAAAGAAGAGCCTAAAAAAAATGATGAGCAGCCTCAAGAGCCTCAGAAAATTGAAACAGTTTATCAAAAATTAGACGGTCCTAAAATTGTTGGTGAGAAAATTGACTTAACTCAATTTGCTCCAAAGCCAAATTCAGGGGCGAAAAAGAAAAGAAAAAGAATAGAAAAACCTGGTGGTCCTAATCAACAGAATACAGGAAACAACCAACAAGGTGGTGGTAATAACAATAGCCAGGGAGGCGGTCAGAATCGTCCCCAAGGTCAAGGTGGGCCTGGTGGTAACCGTCCTCAAGGACAAGGTGGGCCAGGTGGAAACCGTCCTTATAATAATAACAATCAGGGAAGTCGTCCTCCAGGTCAAGGAGGAGGGTTCAAAAAAGGTCCGGGTGGAAACAATAACAACAGACCTGGGCAGAGAACTATGCCTGTTGAATTAACTGATGAACAAGTTAAGAACCAGATTAAAGAAACCCTTGAGAAATTAACAAATAAAGGAGGTAAATCTAAGTCTGCTAAGCATAGAAAAGATAAGAGAACTTACCGTAGAGAACAAGATGAACGTCAGCAGGAAATTGATGCTCAAGACAGAACATTAAAAGTTACTGAGTTTATTACAGTAGGTGAATTAGCTAGTTTAATGAATGTTTCACCAACGGAAGTTATTTCTGCTTGTTTCTCATTAGGAGTTATGGTAACAATGAACCAAAGACTTGAAGCTGATACGTTGTTATTAGTTGCAGATGAATTTGGTTATAAAATTGAATTCTCAGATGCAGACCTGGAAGAGGTAGAGTCTGAAGAGGATATGGATACAGAGGAGGATCTTTCTCCGAGAGCACCAATTGTAACGGTAATGGGACACGTTGACCACGGTAAAACGTCCCTACTTGACTACATCAGAAAAACAAATGTTATTGCTGGTGAGTCAGGAGGTATTACACAGCATATTGGAGCCTATAACGTGAAACTGGAAAATGGACAAAGAATAACATTCTTAGATACACCGGGTCACGAAGCATTTACTGCAATGAGAGCCAGAGGTGCTCAGATCACGGATATTGCAATTATTGTAATTGCAGCAGATGATGATGTAATGCCTCAAACCAGAGAAGCTATTTCTCACGCACAGGCTGCAGGTGTACCAATGATTATTGCATTGAATAAAGTTGACAGACCATCTGCAAATCCTGATAATATTCGTCAGCAACTTTCTGGTATGAATATTTTAGTTGAAGAATGGGGTGGAAATGTTCAGGCACAGGAAATTTCAGCAAAGTTTGGTAATAACATGGATGTTCTATTAGAGAAGGTATTACTTCAGGCAGAAATGCTTGATCTAAAAGCTAATCCAGATAGAAATGCTCAAGGTGTTGTTATTGAAGCTTCACTAGATAAAGGAAGAGGGTATGTTGCTACCATGCTTGTACAAACAGGAACTTTAAAAGTTGGTGACTATGTACTGGCAGGTAAAAACCATGGTAAGGTAAAAGCAATGCTTGACGAAAGGGGTAGAAATCTTACGGAAGCAGGTCCATCAATTCCGGTTACTATTTTAGGTTTAGATGGAGCTCCTACTGCAGGTGATAAGTTTAAAGTATATGAAGATGAAGGAGAAGCTAAAACGATCGCTAATAAGAGAGAGCAGCTTCAGAGAGAACTTTCAATAAGAACTAAGAAGCACACTACGCTTGAAGAACTTGGAAGAAGAATTGCACTGGGTGAATTCAAAGAATTGAACATCATCTTAAAAGGTGACGTGGATGGTTCTGTTGAAGCACTTTCAGATCAGTTACAAAGACTTTCTACTGAAGAAATCAGTGTAAATATCTTGCATAAAGGGGTTGGTCAGATCACTGAATCTGATGTGAACCTTGCTACCGCATCAGATGCTATCATCATTGGATTTAATGTTAGAGCTGGTGGTAATGCTAAAGAATTAGCAGATAAAGAAGAGATTGAGATCAGAACATACTCTGTGATCTATGCTGCTATTGATGAGGTTAAAGAAGCAATGGAAGGTATGCTTTCTCCAGAAATTAAAGAACAGGTAATTGGTAATGTTGAGATCAGAGAAGTATTTAAGATTTCGAAGGTTGGAACAATTGCAGGATGTATGGTTCTTTCAGGAAAAGTTACAAGAAGTGGAAAAGTAAGAGTTTTAAGAGATGGTATCGTTAAATTCGACGGTGAACTGGAAAGCTTAAAACGTTTTAAAGATGATGTAAGAGAAGTAACGAAAGGATACGAATGTGGATTGAACTTAAAAGGTTACAATGACATTGAAATTGGTGATATTCTTGAAGTTTATGAAGAAGTTGCCGTTAAGAAAAAGTTGAAATAATTCACTATTTATAGAAAAAAAGACCACTTTACTCAAAGTGGTCTTTTTTGTTTTCAAAAATATAATTTATAATTATTCTAAATAATATTTTTTAAGATGATAAAAATTTGTTAAAAATATTTTGAAAAGTAAAATATTTGTTTTATAAAAAAGACAAATGTTATTTTTTGTTAAATTCAAGTGGTTTTGACATATTATTAATCGTAATTGAAAGTAAACGGGATATTTACCACGACCTTCAAAACTTGTAAGTGTTAATATTTATTAACATATTTGCTCCCTTAATATATTAAAATTTGTTAATATGAATGTGAAATTACGTGTACTAAGTGCTGGGGTGCTGTTCTTTTTTGGACAGGTAGCTTTTGCACAAACAACAAAGGGAGATACTATTCCTAAAGAAAAGCAAATCGAGGAGGTCATAATTACTGGGTCCTATGGGATAAAAGTAACTCCTGAACAATCTTCGGGTTCGCTTGTAAAAGTATCAGGGGATATCCTAGACAAACCTTCAGCTATTTCTATTGATAATGTTTTGCAAGGGACTGTAGCAGGACTAATGTCAACTGCAAGTTCAGGACAACCAGGAGCGTCAACTATTACCTTAATTAGAGGTATATCCTCATTGACGTCTGGAAATGATCCTCTATATATTGTAGATGGAGTGCCAATTCAGTCGGGTGATATTTCTGGAGCCTTGACAACGCAAAATGCTTTATCGTTAATTAACCCTGCTGATATTCAGGATGTACAGGTCTTAAAAGATGGTGTTGCTACTGCAATTTATGGATCAAGAGGAGCAAATGGAGTAATTGTAATTACAACTAAATCTGGTAAAAAGGGTAAGTCTAGCTTACAATTTGTTAGTGAAATCGGGGCCTCAGATATAGCATTTGATAAATTGAAAATGTTAAATGCTCAAGAAAATGTAAATTATTTAGGGCAGGCTCTATATAACAAATATCCATCTACATCACCGGATGGATATGCAAATCTACAAGAGGCGATAGATGATGCTAGAGTCAATATTCTTAAGTGGGATGGCAAAACTGATACCGATTGGCGAAAATTGACAAGAAGAAATTCTCCGATTACAAATAGATATAACCTTAGTTATTCAGGAGGTTTTAAAGATTTTACATTATATGCTTCATTAGGATACCTAAAGCAAGAAGGATTATCATATGATGCGGCGTTTGATAGATATACAGGTGCAATTAAAGCTAATTGGAGAGCAAGTGACAAACTAAATATAACTTTTGGGGCGAATTTATCAAGGACTGTACAAACAGGGCCATCAGATGCGTCATCATATTCAAACCCTATCTTCTCAGGAACATTGCTTTCACCTACACAAAGTCCTTATTTAAGTGATGGTAGCTATAATTTGAATTTGGTTTATTTAAACCCACAATTCAACCCTCTGGCATTAACAGGAACAAATATTACAAAAGGGACTTTCGATAAGGTGCTTACCTCAATAAATGTTGACTATAAAATCTTACCTTATTTAACTTTTAACTCAAATTTTGGTATAGATAACACTTCCGGAAATGAATTTACATATTGGAACCCTGATTTTGGAGATGGTTATGCACCTTCAAATACGAATGGTAATGGATTGTACTCTAAAAGTCTTAGAAACTTTTTTACATGGAACTGGTATAATTTCTTGAATTTTAATAAGACATTTGCTGAGAAACATGATGTTTCAGCTTCTATTGGTATGGAAGCTACAAGAAGAACGTTGGAATATAATTCATATACAAAAAGAGGTTTTCCAGCAGGTACAAGAATCAAATACGCAGATGCGGCTGCTAATGTTACTGCAGCTACGGGAAGAACAGATGCATGGACTCTGGTAGGATATATCGCAAGAGCATCTTATACCTATAATAAATTTGCAACGATAACGGGTTCTGCAAGAAGAGATGATTATTCAGGATATACTAAAGCGGGTAACTTCTTTGGTGTTGGTGTGAGCTTTGATTTAGGAAGGATGAATTTCTTACCATCTTACATTAATACTTTAAAACTTAGAGCAAGTTATGGAGAAAATGGTAACCAAGCAGCGGGTCCTTATGATAAGTACCCACAATATTCTTTATCAAGTAACTATCTTCAAACCAACGCAGGATTTATTCAGACTCCGGGAGCACCGGAAGGTCTACTATGGGAGAAATCTAATAAAAGAAATATAGGATTAGATTTTTCGTTAGGTCAAAAAGGAAACCTTTATGGAACTTTTGATGTTTATTCAAATATAAACTCAGATCAGGTATATAATGTTCCAATTTCTCCATCAACAGGATTTGGTTCCATTATTAAAAATCAAGCAGAAGTTAAATCGAATGGTTTTGAAGTTTTACTAGGTTATAGAACAGGCGGTGAGTTATTTAGCTGGGATATTAAAGGGAATTATTCTTACAATGATTCCAAAGTTACTTATATAAAAGGCGATCCTACTCCTACAGCTATTGATGGATTAAAGGCATTCTTCCCTGGTCACAATCCTTCTGAATTCTACACAAGATTATGGGCCGGAGTTGATCCATCTAATGGAGATCCACTATGGTATACAGATGAATCAAGAACTACTACAACGAATGATGTAAATAAAGCTAACCTATCTTTTACAGGTAAAAAGGCTTTACCTACACATATTGCGAGCTTGATTAATGAGTTTACTTATAAAGGGTTTAAATTGTCATTTATGATAAATTATCAAGGAGATTACTCTGTATGGGACAGATGGGGTTTTGTGTATGAATCAGACGGAGCATATCCTACTGTAAATACAACTACTGCAGCATTTTATGACTCTTGGACTCCCAACAATACAAATGCTTCAAGACCTAAACAAATGTTTAATGGGAATAAAAGCTCAAATGCAAACTCTACAAGATATTTATACAAAGGAGATCATATTAGATTGAGAAATGTAGAATTAGGATATAAATTTAAAGGTTCTATGCTTAATGTAAATGGGATTAATGGAATATATGCATACGTAAGAGGAGTTAATTTATATACTTATGCATTTGATAAAAACCTTCGTTTTGATCCTGAAGCAAACTCTAATGCGTTTAATTACACCGTATCTAACTTAGGAGTTTATGATATGACGCAACCAAATATGAGACAGTTTATTTTTGGGGTACAGGTTGATTTCTAATTATTTAAATTCTAAAAAAATGAAAAAAATAAAAGTTTTATTAATAATATTAACGGGAGTAATTGTAAGCTCTTGTCAAGGTGATTTTACTGAAGAATTGCCACCTATTACACTTCCTCTTGATCAGGCAATTACTAACGAGAAAGTATTAAATACAGCTGTTAATGGTCTGTATGGATACTATCAAACGAACAGTGATGGATCATTAAACTCATACGGAGCTTTATTACCTACTTTGCAAGAATTACTTGGGGATAATGCTTTTGTTGCTATTGTAAATTCTAACAGATTTTCAACCACAAGAGATAGTAATCTTACATTTTATACTAGAAACAATGGGGATATAGCTACTTTATGGGCTACTCTTTATAAGATCATTGCAAATGCTAATTTTGTTCTTGGATATGAAGGTAAAATAAGTGATGACCTGACTACTCCAGGTACACCTGAAAATTTGTTTGGTCAGGCTCATGCTATAAGAGCAATGGCCTATTCAACACTAGTCGCTTTATACAGCGATAATTTTAATGGCTCAAATCCAGATGTGGGAGTTCCACTTCCATTAGAGTTTAAGCCAGGAACAAATTTACCAAGAGCTAGTGTGAAACAAGTTTATGATCAAATTTTTTCTGATTTAACAAAGGCTAAATCATTAGTAGGGACAACAAACGGTAATAAAAAGCTTAATTCAACTGCAATAGATTTGTTATTTTCAAGATATTATCTTGCGATTAAAAATTATGGACAGGCTAACACTTATGCTCAAAGTGTTCTAGATAATTCTACAAGTACATTATTACCTTCTTCTGGGGTTGCTAATTATTTTTCAGCTGCAGGGGAAACAAACCCTGAAACAATCTTTCAAGTGGATTATAACTCTTTGGATTTGCCAGGAGATAATGATGGTATTACTGCAACCTGGTCTTCAACAGGTCGTTATAAGCAAAATTTCGCAACTCAAACATTTTTCAGTAAATTAGGAGCTAATGACGTAAGAAGAGGGACGTGGTATAGAAATACAGGTTATGTTCAAACCTTAACAGATAATCCGAAACCTATTGATGTGATGAAATATACTACAACAGATAGAGATATTGTAGTGTTAAGGAAAACTGAAGCAGTATTCAATCAATTAGAAGCTTTATATTATACAAATCCTGTAGAAGCTCTTACAAAGCTAAATGCTTGGGTGAAAACATATAGAGATACTGATTATGTTTATGCTGGAACTGGTACAGATTTGTTAAAAGAAATTCTGATGCAAAAGAATCTTGAGATGTTCTTAGAAGGTTTTAGATATAGTGATTTGAAAAGAAATGGCATTTCTTTCAAAAATCCACAGACACAAGTTGAACTTACACCAGCTAAAGTTCAGTTTAAGGCTTTTCCAATAACACAATCGGAGCTTAATACAAATACTCTTATTCAGCAGTATCCCGGTTATTAATTAAACAATAACCCATATAATATGAAACCCTGCTCCAAGCAGGGTTTTTTATTTCCTTTTATTTCTTACTTTTGCTGTACAAAATGTAATATAAAAACCGCTATGGTTCTGTATCACTTTTGAACCAATAAATTAACATATGAAATACCTATTTTTTATAATTATCTTCTTTAGTGGTCTCTCTAATGCACAGGTAGTTAATAAAACAGATTCTAATAGGCTTGAAAAAAAACTGGCAGATACTCTGGTTATTGATTCAGGAAAGAAGGATTCTTTAAAAATATTTAAACCTACTATCAATGATTATCTGTATCAGACCCAATTTTCTGAAAAGAAAATATTTGATACAGTAATGACCTATGATAAAACCTATATCTTTTCACAATATAATAACAAAGATAACTTTGGGAGGGTTCAGTTTCCCAATGTAGGATCTGGATTTAATCCTCTTTCTTATGAGGTAAATGCAGAACAAAATTTATCATTATTACCTTCCAATAAATCATATGGGATTATAGGAATTAGTGATGTTAAATATTATGATGTAAAAACGCCAACGGCCACTTTTATATATCATAATTCAATAAAGAATGGGGCTATTTTGAAATCTACATATACTCAAAATATTGGGAAGCGTTTTAATTTTGCCTTGGAATATATGGGACTTCGGTCGCAAGGTCTTTATAGAAATTCGTTAGCAGCCAATAATAACACTTTGTTCTCGGGACATTACATTAGTAAAAGTGGGAACTATGAATTGTTTGCTCATTACCTACATCAAAATGTGAATAACCAGGAGAATGGAGGGATTGTTGCGGACGATCTTTTTCAAAGTGGAAATAGTGATTTTCGAAACAGGCTCAATGCTGAAGTAAATCTGGCTTCTTCAAGTTCGCAGTTTGGCTATAGGAGATATTACTTAAGTCATCAGTTTACACCTTTTAATTCTGAAAAATTTCCTTTTAGGATAAGACATACTATTTTTAATCAGGGAAATAAATACTATTACACAGAAGGGGCTCTAGAAGGATATTGGTACGATGCTCCATCAGAAATTGTCAGCGGCTTTCCTCTTTCTACCAAGAAATATTCAAATAATCTAAGCAATACGGTGAGTTTGGTTTGGGATAATGAAAAATTTAAGCTAGATGCTGGAGTACGTTATCAAATGCTGAAATTTGGTGCAACGCAGACTACCTTGCCGCTTTCACAAATTCCTAACGAAATTAAAGAAAGCAGAATTGGGGCTGTAGGAAATCTTCAGGTGAAACTTTTAGATAAAATACAATTAAATTCATTTGTAGAATTTTCAAATGGCAGTCAATTCGGGACTTATCTAAAAACAACAAATAATATAAAATTTGAACCTATTAAAGATTACTTTGTAAATGCTAAAGTAAATTTCCAGAGCACCTATCCTACATTCAATTATCTTTTAAACACTTCAGTATATAATAAATTCAATTATGTTCTGCAGGATGTGAAAAATCAGTCAATAACTGAGATTGGAGGAAATATCAATCTTAAATGGTTTAAAACAGAATTGTTCGTTAACTATTTTAGAATTGATAACTACACCTATCTTGATGCAGCGTCAATGCCAAAGCAAAGTCAAAGTTCATTGAATATCTCTCAGATCGGAGGAGATGCAACATTCAGTTTTGGTAAGTATCATTTAAATACAAGAGTGCAATTTCAGAATGCATTGACAAATAAAGAATTATATCCGATGCCTGGGTTTATAGGAAGAGTTAATTTTTTCTATCAGGCAAAAGCATTTAAAAATGCTGCTGAAATACAGGCTGGTTTGAAAGTTTATTATTTCTCGAAGTTTGCTTCAAGAGAATATTTTCCAATACTTAATGAATACATTTTACCAAGAGCTGATTCATTTTCAATTGGAGGGCAGCCCATTGCCGATATTTACATTAATATGAAAGTGAAAAAAATGTTCTTCTTTGTTGAAGGACAGCAAATTGGCACTCTTATATCATCTAATAAAGCCTATGCATTTCCACATTATCCGGTTTATGACTTCAGATTGAACCTTGGAATTGTTTGGTATTTGTTCAACTAAAAAGCTAAATTACAGTTGAAAACAATTAACAAAATATCATTTAATGATATAGAAAACATACCTCAATTAATAAAAGATTTTTTAGATCAGAAAATTGAGGGCTTTGAGGAAAGTACATTTTCTTTAGAACATTTTACAAAACAGATTCATCTGAAACAAGAATCTTTTACATCAGAACAAAGGGATGTACTCTTTAATGTGCTTGAACAACAACTTTCAAATCTTAAGCTTTCGACTAGGCAAAAGGAAAACCTGGAAAATTTAAAACTTCCGGATACATTTACAATTACAACAGGACATCAATTGAACTTATTTTCAGGGCCTGTTTTTTTTGTCTATAAAATTTTGCAGACTATTAAAACCTGTTCGTACTTAAAAGTTCATTTTCCGGATTTTAATTTTGTTCCCGTTTATTGGATGGCTTCAGAAGATCATGATTTTGCTGAGATCAATCATTTTAAAACGGAAAATAACTACTACGAGATTAATGAAAAGTCAGGTGGACCCGTTGGAAGAATCGAAGTAAGTGATACATTTTTCATTTCTGAATTTGAAAAGGAATTCAAAGATTCTGTTTTTGGGACGGAACTTATTTTAATGCTTAAAGAAGCCTATAAAGTTGGAAATACACTTACTGACGCCATTAAAATTTTGGTCAACAGACTTTTCTCTGACTTTGGATTACTGATCATTGATGGAGATTCTAAGGAATTGAAAAATCAGATAAAAGATATTTTCAAAGATGAGATTCTTAATTCCAGTTTGTATAATGTGTCAAAAGAAAAAGTGAACTTTCTGACTGGGAAGTACGGAAAGGTTCAGGTGAATCCTCGGGAAATCAATCTCTTTTACTTTTCAGAAACTAGAGATAGGATCGACTTTGATGGAAATAAATACATTATTATTGATAGGGGTCTTCAATTTAGCAGGGAAGAGATTTTGAATGAGTTAGAGGATTCTCCTGAGAGATTTAGCCCAAATGCATTGATGAGACCAGTATATCAGGAAAAGGTATTGCCTAATTTAGCATATATAGGAGGTAATGCTGAAATCATGTATTGGTTGGAATTAAAGGATTATTTTGATACGATTAACATTCCATTTCCCATTCTTATTCCGAGAAATTCAATGCTTTTTCTTCAAGATAAAACCCTAAAGAAAATAGATAAATTAAATCTGAAAATTGATGATTTTTTCCAGAATTTCGCTACTATAACCAATGGAAAGATCTTGGATGACAGTGCTGTTGTTAAAGTATTAGAAGAAAAGGAAAGTCTTTTGATTAATAGTTTTTCCGATTTAAGAGCTATTGCTGAAACGACTGAGAGGTCTTTTGGAAATATGGTTAAGGCAGAAGAGGTAAGACAGCTTAAATCTTTTAAAAGGATGAAAAAACGTCTTCTACATGCCGAAAAAATAAAACAAAGTGAATTACTTGAAAGGCTGGAAAATTTATTTTTAGATGTACATCCTTCTAAAACCTGGCAGGAAAGAGTTTATAATTTTAGTGTATTTTTTGCGGATTATGGATATTCATGGCTTGAAACTTGTTTAGAAGAAATGGTGGTTCAAGAATCAAAATTAATAATTGTTGCCATTTAATTTTAAAGGAGTATTTTTGTAAATTATAAGTATCTACTATGATAAAAAGGTTTTTTATTCTATCCAGTTTATGTATGGTTTTGGGTGTTTCTGCTCAACAATCACATACCGTAGTTAAAGGAGATAATCCTTATAATATTGCTAGAAAATATGGCATAACTGTAGATGAACTGCTGAAACTAAATCCAAAATTTAAAGAAGGCAAACTGGCTATTGGTGATGTGCTTACGGTTAAGTCCGATAAAAGTTCTGTAAAAAGTCCTGCAAGTACTATTGCTAAAGCTGCCGTTGTAGAAAAGGCTAAACCGACTTCTCAGACTGGAAAAATCATTTTGCAGCCAAAACAAACTATTTATGGGATTACAAAGCAATACCGTATTTCTGAAACTGATTTAAGAAAATTGAATCCGGAATTGGATTCACATATGAAAATTGGCGATGAAATTACTCTGCCTTTTGATAGTATTAAGAAATATGGTGGTGACCAACAGCCGGTAGTAGCTTCTAAGCCAACTGAAAAACCTGTTGATGTAATCGCTACAAATAACGCATCAGACGAAGAAAGTTATACGATTCAGTCAAAAGATAATTACTATAGAATTACAAAACAGTTTGGAATCAGCCAACAAGAACTGTATACTTTAAATCCTGGATTGGAAGAAAAAGGATTAAAACCTGGTGAGGTTATTAAGGTCAAGAAATCAAATACTACTGCTGTTGTTTCGGAGCCAGTGAATACCAAAGCTAAAATTGATTCAGGAAACGAAAAATCATCAACGAATTCATCCAATACAAATACAGTTTTGGCAGATGAATATGTAACATATACCGTTCAACAAGGTGATACTGTTTTCTCTATTGTTAACAAATATGGGATATCCATTGATGAATTAATTGCTTTAAACCCAGATTTATCACATGGATTAAAAACAGGGATGGTTTTAAAAATAAAAAAACTTGACCCTGCTTACATAAAGAAAAGTGGAGATGCATTAAGTGTTGTTTTAATGCTTCCTTTCGGATATAGCACAAACGAGACTCAATACAGAACCATGGCAATTGATTTCCTTACAGGGGCGAAATTAGCTATTGAAAGAAATGCCAGAACCGGACAAAAACTTGATATAAAAATTGTGGATTCCGGAAATGAAGCTTCATTTAGAAACTCATTAACTCAAATCAATCCTAATAATACAGATTTGATCATCGGCCCATTCTTTAAATCCAATGTTATTGACGTACTGGATTTTACCAAAACCCAAAAAATTCCTATTGTAGCTCCATTTGCTAACTCTCCTGAGCTGTATAATTATAGTAATTTGGTTATTATTGAAACGAATGATCAGACCTATGCTGATAAGATCGTAGATGAAGTGAAGGCAGTATATTCCGATCAAAAGATATATATAGTTGCTGATGGTAAAAAAGACAACGCTAATTATATTAAAGCAGGTCTTGAAAAGGCGGTTAAAAATCCAAATGTGATGATTGTAGGTTCTCCTGCAGAAATCAAAGCGGATCAAAATATGATGACCGGACAATCAGCACCGGTAATTGCAATTTTAGCCAGTGATAATGATGGTACCGGGGAAGCTTTTTCAAATAAAATAATTGCATTGTCAAAAGAAGTGCAGGGAGTAAAAGCTTTCAGTATGTATTATGTCCCAAGTTTTGAGAAAAAAGTAGACGAGCTTAGTCAGGTTAATCTGGTTTATCTAATGGATAGAAAGATCAATACAGATGGAAGTTTTGAAAAGGAAATCCTTGCAGCCTATAAAAGTAAATATTGTAAGACTCCTCCAAGATATGCAATCATTGGGTTCGATGTTGTAAATGATATGTTAACAAGAGAGAACAAAAAAGGAGAAATCTTTAAACAAATGAATAAAATTCAGACCCAGCTTGCGACTAAGTTTGAGTTTGTAAAGTCCAAAGCTAATGGTGCTTATGTAAATACAGGCTATCGTGTGATTCGATTGGTTCCTTAGAGAAGAGGATTGCATTAAGGAAATTCTTAATATTATATTTATATTTGCATAATATTTTAAATTAATAGATGAAAGCACTTGTATTTCCTGGGCAGGGTTCTCAATTCGTTGGGATGGGAAAAGAATTATATGATTCTCGAAAAGACATAAAGGACTTGATGGAATCTGCCAATGAAATTTTAGGTTTTGATATTCTCTCCCTTATGTTTAATGGGGCGGATGAGGATCTTAAAAAAACTGAGGTTACACAACCTTCTATTTTTATACATTCAGTAGCTGCTCTAAAAGCAGTAAACGGTCTTGGTGCTGAAATGGTAGCAGGTCATTCTTTAGGTGAATTTTCAGCACTTGTTGCTAATGGGGTTTTATCTTTCGATGATGGACTTAAGTTAGTTTCTGAAAGAGCAAAAGCAATGCAGGAAGCTTGTGATGCAAATCCAAGTTCTATGGCTGCAATTTTGGGATTAGAAGATGCTAAAGTTGAAGATATCTGTGCTCAGATTAACG
Organism: Chryseobacterium sp. ISL-6; assembly: GCF_018613715.1. Classification (GTDB taxonomy): domain Bacteria; phylum Bacteroidota; class Bacteroidia; order Flavobacteriales; family Weeksellaceae; genus Chryseobacterium; species Chryseobacterium paludis. The sequence goes on from NZ_JAGGPT010000006.1 coordinate 647,864, forward strand.
GAATTGTTGTTCCGGCAAATTATAACTGTCCTGGACAATTAGTGATTTCCGGAGAAACAGCAGCTGTAGAAGAGGCTTGTATAAAATTAAAAGAGGCAGGTGCTAAAAGAGCGTTATTATTACCTGTAAATGGTGCTTTCCATTCTCCATTGATGCAGCCGGCACAAGAGAAATTAGCTGCGGCAATTGAGCTTACCAAATTTAGAAAAGCAACTATTCCGGTTTATCAGAATATTACAACAACAGCGGTTACTAACCCTGACGAAATTAAACAAAACTTGATTGCACAACTAACAGGTCCTGTAAAGTGGACGCAATCTGTTCAGAATATGATTAAAGATGGTGCTTCTAACTTCGTAGAAGTTGGACCAGGAAAGACGCTTCAAGGATTGATCAAAAAGATTGATGGTTCTGTAGACGTTGCTTCTGCAATCTAAACAAAATAATATGGGCGAGATATTTTCACCAGGAAAGCTGATGCTGACTTCAGAATATTTCGCAATAGATGGAGCTCTTGTCCTAGCGGTACCAACCAAACTAGGACAAGAGTTTTTTTTTGATGAAAAAAATGATCGGAAGTCATTAATTTTCTGGAAAGCCTATCATCAGAATAAACTTTGGTTAGAAGCCGTCATTGATTATAAAGAGTGGCAGATCCTGGATACCAATATTCCTATAAGTGCAGAGTTTATTGTAAAAACTTTAAAGAATGTACAGCGACTTTCAAATAGCAAACTTGCTGGAACAGATTCCTATTATTTAAAAACAAATCTTCAGTTTCCTTCCGATTTTGGATTGGGAAGCAGTTCTACCTTAATGAATAATCTTTCCGAGTGGGCAGGAATAAATGCTTTTCAGTTAAATACCATGAGCTTAGGCGGAAGTGGTTATGATATCGCTGTTGCAAAAGAGAAATCTGCAGTTCTTTACCAAAACAAACCCGAAATACACTATAAAAAGGTAACCTTCAATCCTGTTTTCAAAGATGAATTGATCTTTATTCATTTAAATCAGAAACAAGACAGTAGAGAGGCTATTAATCTTTATAAATCTAAAGTAAAATCTGATGAATTAATCGAAGAGTTCTCAAATCTTACAAAAGAAATTTTATTGTGCAATAAATTGGATGATTTTTCACGATTAATGGAGATTCACGAACAAAAAATTTCTCACTTTCTGAACATGCCAACAGTTAAGGATCGGCTTTTTGAAGACTGTCCCTTTTTTGTAAAAAGTTTGGGCGCATGGGGAGGTGATTTTGTGATGAGTGCCAAATTCAGGGGCTTTAAGGACTATTTTCGGGGAAAAGGTTTTAATACTATTTTTGATTGGGATAATATAATTAACTCATAAACAACAATTTACAACTCTTCATTTTTCTTTGTCATTCTGACTTATATCATTATATTTAACCACCTTTAACAATAAATTAATATTTAATTTTGTTGGACTAAAAAAAGAAATAGAAAATATAAGTAAAATGAAACACGCTAAAATCATCCAGGATTTACAAAAATTAGGGATTAAAGGAGACTATGAAGTAATATATAATCCTTCTTATGAGGAATTATTTCAAGCAGAAGTTTCTCCCGAAAATCAGGGTTTTGAAAGAGCTGAACTTACGGAATCTGGTGCAGTATCAGTAAAAACGGGAATTTTTACAGGCCGTTCTCCTAAAGACAGATATATTGTTCAGGATGATGTTACAAGAGACACAATTTTCTGGGATGGTAAAGTGAATTTACCTACAACAGCAGAAATCTTTCAGTCTTGTAAAGAATTAGTGCTAAACCAACTTTCTTCTTCTAAGAAAATTTATGTTGTAGATGCTTTTTGTGGAACAAATGCTGATACAAGACTTAAAGTAAGATTCATTGTAGAAGTTGCATGGCAGGCGCATTTCGTTACTAATATGTTCATCCGTCCATCTCATTTTGAGCTGGAAAACTTTGGAGAGCCGGATTTCACTGTAGTGAATGGGTCTAAAACAACTAATCCAAACTGGGAGGCTCAGGGATTAAATTCTGAGAACTTTGTAATGTTCAACCTTACTGAAAAACTTCAGATCATTGGTGGAACATGGTATGGAGGAGAAATGAAAAAAGGAATGTTTGCTATGATGAATTATTATCTTCCTTTGAAAGGTATGGCATCAATGCACTGTTCTGCAAATGTAGGTGAAGAAGGAGATGTTGCCTTATTCTTTGGTCTTTCCGGAACAGGAAAAACGACTTTATCTGCAGATCCTAAAAGATATCTGATTGGTGATGACGAACACGGTTGGGATAATAATGGAGTATTCAATTACGAAGGTGGTTGCTATGCTAAAGTAATTGATTTATCAGAAGAAAAAGAACCGGATATTTTCAGAGCGATTAAGAGAGATGCACTTTTAGAAAATGTTGTTGTTCATAATGGGGTTTCTGATTATACAGATGGTTCAATCACGGAAAATACAAGAGTTTCTTACCCGATTTATCATATCAACAAAATTGTTTTGCCTTCTAAGGCCGGACATGCAAAAAAGATAGTTTATCTTTCTGCTGATGCGTTCGGAGTATTACCTCCGGTTTCTATATTGGATGAAAACCAAGCTCAGTATCACTTCCTGTGTGGATACACTTCTAAATTAGCTGGAACTGAAAGAGGAATTACTTCTCCAGAACCATCGTTCTCACCTGCATTTGGTGAGGCATTCTTAACATTACACCCAACTATGTATTCTAAAACACTGATTGGTAAAATGAAAGAACACGGTGCAAAAGCTTATTTGGTAAATACAGGTTGGAATGGTACTGGTAAAAGAATTTCTTTAAAAGATACAAGAGCCATTATTGATGCGATCATTGATGGGTCTATCGAAAATGCTCCTAAGACGAGAATTCCAATTATGAATTTAGAGATTCCTACTTCTTTACCAAATGTTACGGAAGGTATTCTAGATCCTAGAAATACATATAATGATGCAACTGAATGGGAAGAAAAAGCAAAAGATCTAGCTTCAAGATACATTAAAAACTTCGAACAGTATTGTAATACTGAAGAGGGGAAAAAGCTTATTGCTTCAGGTCCGCAATTACAGGAACAAACAATTTAAGACAAACCATCTTAATATAAAATTAAAGCCTCATCATTGATGAGGCTTTTTTATTTTTTTCTTTTGTGACCAAAAATTAGAAGCTCAACAGCGCTAATCTGTAACCTTGTAAGCCAAAGCCTGATAATACCGCATCAGTATATGCAGCAGTCACAGACTTCTGACGAAACTCTTCTCTTTTATAAATGTTGCTGATATGGACTTCAATTTTAGGCTTTTGAATGTTTTTTAAACAATCAGCTATAGCATAAGAATAGTGGGTAAAAGCTCCCGGATTTATTACTAAAGCATCAAAATTATCTTCCTGAAGTCTGTTGATCAGTTCACCTTCAATGTTAGATTGATAATAATTCAGCTCTTGGGTAGGAAATTCCGATCGTAATTTATCTAAATATTCCGCCATTGAAATTGTTCCGTAAATTTCCGGTTCTCTCGTTCCTAGCAAATTAAGATTTGGACCGTTTACAATTAAAATTTTCATACTATAAAATTAAAAAGTTTTTTTGATTAGCATTTATATTTCTGTCTTTTATTTCAATAAGATGGATTACATTATTTTTAATGATATTTCTCATGTTTGAAAATTTAACATTTTTTCTAAAGGTCTATTGACAGGCAGTTTATGTAAAAATTTAGTTAATTTTTGAAAAATTTTAATAAAAAATTTAATAGTCTACTTGTTTTATAGACTAATTGTTTTTAGATTTGCACCCATATTTCGATCGGCTTATAAAGAAAGATGGAGGGAACTGACCCTGTGAAATCTTAACAACCTGCATAATGCAAGGTGTTACATTCAGCCTTTTAAGGGAAAATAAGCATTAGGTTAATCAAATTTATTGATGCCCTTTGCTGTCTTTTCCGCAAAGGGTTATTTTTTAATATTTCATAAATAAAATTGATTATGGTTAGTAAAAATTTATTTAAGGCTAAAATTTGGATTCCACCAAGTGCTTTGTTTTTCTTAGGAATTATGAGTGTGAATGGTCAGGAAGCAAAGCCTAAAAAAGATACACTTCGGGAAAAAGATATTGATGAAGTTGTCGTAGTTGCTTACGGTAAAGCAAAAAAAACAAGTTATACAGGTTCTGTAGCAACAATCTCAAGTGAAAAGATTAATAACAGACCAGTTACTAATATTACCAAGGCACTGGAAGGGCAAGTGGCAGGACTGCAGGCAGTAAGTTCCTCCGGACAACCTGGAGCCACAGCAACGATACGTATCAGAGGGATCGGATCTATCAGTGCTTCAAGCAATCCTTTATTTGTTGTAGATGGAATTCCTTTTGATGGAAACATTAATTCTATCAGTCCAAACGATATTGAGTCTATCAGTGTTTTGAAAGATGCTACAGCGAGTTCTTTATATGGATCACGAGGGGCAAATGGTGTTATAATAGTAACAACAAAATCCGGAAAAAAAGGCGAGCCTCGAATCAACTTTAATATGAGCCAGGGTTTTTCCAGCAGAGCAGTAAAAGATTATGAGCAGGTAAATACAGATCAGTATTTTCAATTGTATTGGGAAGCTTTGAGGAATGGATATCAATCAACTCAGATATCTTCACAACAGGCAGCACAGATGGCTACAAACAATTTGGTGAACGAATTGGGAATTAATCCTTATGGACCAAATTATGCTCAGCCAGTAGGAACCGATGGAAAGCTTTTACCTGGAGCTAAGGCTTTATGGAATGATGACTGGCGGGATATTCTTCAGAGAGTAGCTTCAAGAAATCAAGTCGATCTTGATTTCAGCGGTGGAAATGAGAAAGGGAATTACTTTTTTTCATTAGGGTATTTGGATGATAAAGGAATTGCCATTGGTTCTGGTTTTAAAAAATACAGCACCAGATTAAAAATTAATAATGAAGTCAAAAAATGGTTAACTATTGGTGCTAATTTAAGTTATACCAATAGTCTTCAGGAAGCTCCACCTTCTTCAGATTCAAGAACAGATAATATCATTAATGCAGCAAGAGTAATTCCTTCTTTTTATCCATATTATGAAAGAAATCCGGATGGAAGTTACAGACTGGATGCCAATGGAAACAATATCTATGACTTTGGAAAATACAGACCAACAAGTGCTTTACAGAATCAAAATGCTGCGGCAACTTTACCTTTAGATAAAAACGAAAACAGAGAAGATAACTTTTCAGGAAAAGGATTTTTAGACTTTACTTTTTTACCAGAGTTAAAATTTAAATCAAGCTTCTCAGTTGACCTGGTCAATTATAATGGACATTATTATTCTAATCCATTGCTGGGCGAGGGGAGTGAAATAGGTGGTTCTGTAACGAAAACAAATTCGAGAACCCTATCTTATACAACCAGTAATATTTTGACCTATGATAAAAAATTCAACCAGCACCATTTCAATATTCTGGCAGGGCAGGAATTTTATCATTATGAATATCAAACAATATCTGGAAACAGAAGTCAGTTTTCTCTGCCTTATTATTATGAGCCGGATGCAGCTGCCCTGTTGGGAGGATTCAGTGGGAATAGTGATAAATTAGGTCTACTGAGTTTTTTAGGTAAAGCAGAATATGATTTTAAAAACACTTACTTTATTTCAGGGTCTGTAAGAGCGGATGGTTCTTCAAGATTTTCACCTGAAAATAGATGGGGAACTTTCTGGTCTGTGGGAGGTTCATGGAAAGCCTCAAATGAAAGTTTTATTAAGAATTTGAATTTCTTTAATCAGCTTACTCTTCGTGCAAGTTACGGAGGTCAGGGAAATGATAAGTTAAGTACATATTATGCTTATCAGAGTTTATATGCATTTTACAATAATCTTGGTGAAGGAGGAACTGTAGCAAGCAGACTTCCAACTCCGAATTTAAAATGGGAGACAAATCTCAATTTAAATGTAGGATTAGAGTTTGCAATACTTAACAATAGAGTTAAAGGGAATGTAGAATATTTCCAACGCCAGAGTAAGGATCTTTTATTTGACAGACCATTAGCTCCTTCTCTTGGTTTTACTGGGTATTCTGCCAATATTGGTGAATTGAAAAATACAGGGTTTGAATTCTCATTATTTACTACACCTGTTAAAACAGATGATTTCCAGTGGGACGTTGATCTTAATTTAACCACTCTGAAAAATAAAATCACAAAACTTCCAAAAGGATCTATTGTTACAGGAACCAAATTATTACAGGTTGGAGGTTCAGTCTATGATTTCTTTATTCCTGAATGGGTGGGTGTTGATCCAGGCAATGGGTCTCCTTTATGGAAATACATCTACCAGGATGCGAATGGAAATACAGTGGAAGGGACAACCTCGGAGTATGCAAAAGCTACAAAAACCTTACAAGGGTCTTCTTTACCTAAGTTTTCCGGTGGATTGACCACAAGCATAACCTATAAAAACTTTGATTTTTCAGGATTGGTGACCTTCAGTGTTGGAGGTAAGATCCTTGATACGGATTACACGATGCTAATGTCTAATGGAAGCAGTGCAGGAAGAGCCTGGAGTGCTGAAATGATCAACAGGTGGACGCCGGAAAATCCAAATACTGATGTACCGGCTTTAAGTACGAAAACAAACAACTGGACATCTGCATCTTCAAGGTTCCTGTATTCGGGTACCTATGCCAGAGTGAAAAATGTAAGCATTGGATACACACTGCCTTCAGACTATTTTGGGAAGTTAGGTTTAAAGAAATTTAGAATTTATCTTCAGGCTGAAAATCTACTTACTTTTTATAAGCATAAAGGAATGGATCCGGAGCAGACGCTCGATGGAACGACCTATTATAGGTACCCTGCAATGAGAACAATAACTTTTGGCCTTCAGGCAACCCTTTAAAAATTAAAATTTAAGCAATGAAAAAAATAAAATATATAGCCTTTATAATTGCAGCGCTGTCTTTTTCCAGTTGTGCAAATGATCTGGAAACAGCACCTACTAACCAGGCAAATGAAGCAGAAGTTTTTAAAACTGCTGAAAGTGCAGAAACGGTTATTAATGGAGCTTGGGCAAAATTTAATGATGATGGAACTACCTATGCTAATATTGGTTATTCCACTGTGCTGAGAACAAGTGATGCTATGGGAAGTGATGTTGCGGTTCTCACAAATAAATATGGATTTGCATCCCCGTATGCATTTACCGATCTGGTAAACAATACTGGAAGTCGCTCGCAATTTATCTGGAGTATGTTATATTCCACGATCAATAATATGAATAATGTGATAGCAAGAATCGATGGAGTAGAAGGGAGTCAGTCCAAAAAAGATCAGGTTAAGGGACAGGCAAAAGCTTTACGTGCTTTTTGTTATTTGAATTTAGCTAGTTTTTATCAGTTCAGTTATTTAAAAGATAAAAATGCTTTGGTAGCGCCTATTTATACTGAACCTACTACAACGAATTCGGTAGGAAAGAAAAGAGCAACCCTTGAGGAAATCTATACTTTAATTAAAAATGACCTTTCAGAAGCCAGTAATTTGTTGCAGAATTATACCAGAAATAATAAGGATAAAATTGACAGGTCTGTTGTAAACGGACTGTTGGCAAGAACTTATCTGAATACTGGAGAATGGGCTAAAGCGGTTACTGCTGCACAAATAGCAAAAGCAGGATTTCCATTAATGGCCGCTGAAAAATATAAAGATGGATTTAATGATATTACTAATGCGGAGTGGATTTGGGGACATGGCCAGACGCAGGAACAATCAGGTGAAAGTTATGCCTTTCATTATCTGGATGTTTCTTCTTCAGGAAGTTATTATTACAGTTTCATGGCCGATCCTTATTTTAAAGATCTGTTTGATACCAATGACATCAGATATCAGTTGTTCCAATGGGATGGACTTCCGGGAAGGGAAGGACTTTTAAGATATGCTAAATTTAAATTTAAAGCCAATCTTATTGCAGACATTGTCTTCATGAGAGCTGCTGAGATGTATTTAATTGAAGCAGAAGCAGAAGCCAGAAATGGAAATGTGACCAATGCGGTGACTATTTTAAACCAATTAAAATCTGCCCGACATGCCAATGTGTATACTGGACCTTTAGCACAGAATGATGTGATTAAAGAAGTCCTGATTGAAAGAAGAAAAGAATTGTTTGGGGAAGGGTTCTCTTTGTCTGATATTATCAGAACTCAAGGAACAGTAGCAAGAAAACCATACACTGATGCGAGTGGACAACCGATTAAAGTGCAGATAACAACTCCGGATGGTACAGTGAAAACAGTGAATGGGAGAGGACACTCTATATTTGCTTTCCCTGATCAATCTGTATTTGCTCCCAACAGTAGATATTACTTGTTTACGATTCCGCAGAAGGAAGTGGAGAATAATCCAAATTTGTAGTGATTATTTTTGATGAAAAATGATATAAATAAACCCCTTGTATTTGCAAGTGGGTTTATTTACTTGAAAATTCGATATTTTCTTTTACTTGCTTTAGATTTATAATAGATTAATAAATCTAATATTACCATGAATTGATTAAACTTTTTACTTTTATCATGCTCTATTATTTCATTGGCAAGGAAATAATCATAAGTAATTTTTAATAGTCTTTTATTGGTTCTCATCTCTATTATTTTTGGAGGTGAAATAGAATTCTACTTCTCTACTATTTTTGAATGATTATCAATAGTATGGTTAAAAAGACTGAAGAATAATATAGTTTTTTATAAATGATTAGTTAAATTTTAAATATAGTTCTTTGCGGGCTATCGCCTAAAATAAATATACAATATCGGGATTTAATTTTTTTTTAATAAAAAAAATATACCTTTGTCACAATGAACTTGTTAAGATGGATTTTAGCATTCTATTTTATGGCATTATCTCTAATGCCATGTGAAGATGTGCATAAACAACCCAATTCATCTACAACTAATGCATCACTAAGTATCGGGCAGCCCCATACAAAAGACAAAGGCGATATCTGTTCTCCTTTATGTGTCTGCAACTGCTGTCAGATTACGGTGACAGCTTTCAAAACAGAACCCCTACTCAGTGTTCCAAAACAGGTTCAGACTTATTTTTCAAAAAAGATTCTTTTTCAAAAGAATGATTTTGCCTATCAGGTTTACGAGAATATCTGGCAACCCCCTAAAATTTAATTTTATTGACTTTTAGAAAGTAATGCTTTCTAACCTACGTGAAACTTTGCAATTACATTGCAAGGATCTTCATGATACTTTTGCACATGACATTTTAAAATGCCATCGTGTGTATATTTTCAATAAAATAAATCTTATTTGTGTTAGATAAAATCATAAAATTCAGCATCAATAACAAGTTTATCATAGGTATTATGACCTTGTTATTGATTATTTGGGGAGTTTGGAGTGCTACCAGACTACCTATAGATGCCGTACCTGATATTACCAATAATCAGGTGCAGATTATTACTGTATGCCCTACCCTGGCCGGCCAGGAGGTAGAGCAGTTGGTTACTTTTCCTATCGAACAGAGCATTGCCAATGTTCCTGGGATTGAGGATACAAGGAGTATCTCAAGATTTGGTCTTTCTGTTATTACCGTAGTTTTTAAAGAAGATGTAGATGTCTATTTTGCCCGGCAGCTCATTAGTGAGAAATTAAAAGAAGCAGCTGAGGAAATACCAAAAGGTGTTGGAACTCCGGAAATGGCTCCTGTAAGTACGGGATTAGGAGAAGTATACCAATATATCCTTCATCCCAAAAAAGGGAGTGAGAAAAAATATAATGCTAAAGAACTACGTACAATGCAGGACTGGATCGTACGTAGACAACTGAATGGAACTCCTGGAGTTGCAGAGGTCAATAGTTTTGGGGGGGAATTGAAACAATATGAAGTAGCTATCAACCCAAATCGTCTTAAAGCAATGGGAGTGAGTATTACAGATATATTTACCTCTTTAGAAAAAAACAACCAAAATACGGGTGGAGCCTATATTGATAGGAAGCCCAATGCGTATTTCATTCGTGGAATAGGTATGGTAACCTCTTTGGAGGATGTTAAAAACATTGCAGTAAAAAATGAAACAGGCAGTGTTCCGATTTTTATTAAAGATGTAGCCGATGTTCGTTTTGGAAGCGCCGTTCGTTACGGTGCCATGACCTTTAATGGAAAAGTAGATGCGGTAGGTGGAGTTGTCATGATGCTGAAAGGAGCCAATAGTAATGAAGTCGTAGATAATATTAAGGCTAAAATACCAACCATTCAAAAATCTCTTCCTAATGACGTGGTGATCGAACCTTTCCTTGACAGGACGGATCTGGTTGGAAGAGCAATGAAGACTGTAGAAAAAAACTTAATAGAAGGTGCACTTATTGTCATCTTCGTACTTGTTGTTTTCCTGGGGAATCTTAGAGCTGGTCTTATTGTGGCCTCAGCAATTCCGCTTTCGTTATTGTTTGCTCTGGGAATGATGAATGTTTTTGGAGTCAGTGCCAATTTAATGAGCTTAGGGGCTATTGATTTCGGATTAATTGTAGATGGAGCTGTCATCATTGTGGAATCAACATTACATATACTGAATCATAAAAGTAAAGGAAGGCTTACCCAGATCCAGATGGATAAGGAGGTGGGAACTGCCGCATCTAAAATGATGAACAGTGCCATATTTGGACAAGTCATTATTCTGATAGTATATATTCCCATCCTTACTTTAGCGGGAGTAGAAGGGAAAATGTTTACCCCGATGGCAAAAACGGTAGGATTTGCCATTATCGGAGCAACGATTTTATCTGTAACGTATATTCCGATGGTGAGTGCATTGTTTCTTTCAAAAAATATTAAAAATAAAAAAACGATCAGTGATAAAATAATGGATTTTCTGCAACGCATTTATCAGCCGCTGTTGCAAAAAGCGATTAGATTAAAATATATGATCGTCTCTATAACAATTTTCATTTTCGTTATCGCTGCTTTTATATTTAAAGGTATGGGAGGGGAATTTATTCCGCAGCTGCAAGAGGGTGATTATGCATTCCACTGTATTTTGCCACAAGGAAGTTCTTTAAGTCAAAGTCTTGAAACTTCAATGCAGGCTTCGAGAATTATTAAACAATTTGATGAGGTAAAAATGGTCGTTGGAAAAACGGGATCCGCTGAAGTGCCGACCGATCCAATGCCACCTGAAGCAACTGATATGATTGTGGTTCTAAAACCTCAAAGCGAATGGAAAACAAAGAAATCATATACGGAACTGGCTGATGAGATCAGTGAGAAACTAGAGGCGATTCCAGGAGTATTCTTTGAAAAGAACCAACCGATACAGATGCGTTTTAACGAATTAATGACAGGGATCAGACAAGATGTAGCGGTGAAGATCTTTGGTGAAAATCTTGATTCCCTTTCCATTTACGCAGATAAAGTAGGAAAAGCAATACAGACTGTAGATGGAGCAACGGCGCCACAGATTGAAAAAGTAAGTGGTCTTCCACAGATCAATGTGGAGTATGATAGAACCAGAATTGCTAATTATGGATTGAGTATCGAAGATGTTAATAATGCTTTAAGTACTGCTTTTGCAGGGAAAAGCACAGGACAGGTTTTTGAAAATGAAAGACGTTTTGACTTAGTTGTTCGTTTAGACAGTCTTAACAGAACGAATATCGATGATGTGAATAATCTGATGATCACAACCAATACTGGCGCCCAGATTCCTCTTTCACAGGTTGCTAATATCAGTTATAAACTGGGTCCGGCGCAAATAAGTCGTGAGCAAGGGAAACGAAGAATCGTAATTGGATTTAATGTAAAAGGGCGTGATGTTGAAAGTGTGGTAAAAGATATTCAGGTGAAGCTTGAAAAACAGATAAAATTACCATCAGGATATTATTTTACTTATGGAGGACAATTTGAAAATTTACAGGAGGCAAGTAAGCGTCTAACGATCGCTGTTCCTGTGTCCTTATTTTTGATCTTTATGTTACTGTATTTCACTTTTCACTCCTTCAAACAGGCTGCGTTGATCTTTACTGCTATTCCGATGAGTGCTATTGGTGGCATATTTGCCTTACTTCTCAGAGGAATGCCATTCAGTATAAGTGCAGGAATAGGATTTATAGCATTATTTGGAGTCGCGGTTCTTAATGGGATCGTTTTGATAGGAACCTTTAATGAACTAGAAAAAGAAGGTGAAAAAGATATTCTAAAAAGAGTTATTGAAGGAACCAAAACGAGACTTCGTCCTGTTTTGATGACGGCAACAGTGGCCTCGTTAGGATTTTTACCAATGGCGATATCAACAGGAGCGGGGGCTGAGGTTCAAAAACCTTTGGCAACAGTAGTAATAGGAGGATTAATTTCAGCCACCTTTTTAACACTGTTTGTATTACCGATGCTGTATATGATTTTCAATACAAAAATTCCACTAAAGAAAATAAAAATGAAACCTCTGACAACAGTGATCATTCTTGGATTTTTAATGTTGGGGCAAACGTTAAATGCACAGTCTAAAACACTTTCTGTAGAACAGGCAGTAACAACGGCAGTAGAGAATAACCTGTCTTTAAAATCCAAGGACCTGAGTATTCAGGCTGCAGAAGCATTAAAACCCACGGCCAGGGAACTGCCAAAACTCGGTTTTGACGCTCAGCTTGGTCAATATAACAGTCCAAAATTTGACCAGTCTTTTGCGATCTCACAAAGTATCCCATTTCCTACTATTTTTAAAGCACGGAAAGACTTGATCACGGAAACAGTGAAAAGTAAACAGATCGATAAAGAAGTATCTGTTAATGAATTGGTAAAGCAGGTGCGTTCTTATTACTATCAGATAGAATATCTGCAGTACAATAAATCGCAACTAAAGAATCTGGATAGCCTTTACCGGGATTTTATCCGTATTGCAACGGTAAGATTCAAAGCGGGGGATATCAAAAAAATAGAAATAAGTACTGCTGAAACCCAACAGGGGGAAATCAACCTTCTGCTAAATCAAAATCAGGTGTACTTAAATAATGCCTATAAAAATCTGAAAGTTCTCTTAAATACTTCAGAGGATTTTGAAATTCCATTTAATGGAAATTATGAACCTTTAAAAGCTGAAAATGTTCTGGATATCAAAGCTGTTGATAATAATCCGACGATAAAAGCTTTTTATCAGGAAATGGAAATTGCCGAAAGAAATAAGAGTGTCGAAAAATCGCAGGGACTTCCCGAGTTCAGTATTGGATATACCAACCAGTCATTAATTGGATTATACCAAAAAAACGAACAAGATGTATTTTACAATTCAGGAAACCGTTTTAATTCTGTGACTTTGGGAATTGCTATTCCATTAACGTTCGGAGCTACAAAAGCCAGAATTAAATCATTAGAATATCAGAAGCAGGTTGCGGAAACCAATGCAAAATATAAAAAGAATCAGCTTTCCACACAATTGGAAAATGCTTTTACCCAATATCAGCAGGATGCTCAGCAGTACGATTATTATGTGGGGCAGGCTATTCCCAACGCTGATAAAATAGTGAAGGCAGCACAATTAGGATATAGAACAGGAGAAATCACCTATGTAGAATATCTTTTTGCCTTACAGACAGCTACTAATATTCAATTAAAATACTTAGAATCTATTCAGCAGGTCAATCAATCTGTAGTTACTATTAATTCAATAATTAATAAATAAAATGAGAAAAAAACACATCATCATATATTTTACATTTCTTTCTTTATTCGTCATTAGTTGTGAGAAAAAGAAAGAGGTAGCTGAGACTGCTGCGGGGAAAACAGAACAGAAAGCTGAAAGCCCTGCAGAAGTTCCTCAGACGATTGCTTCACTTACAGAAGAGCAAATGAAAGCAGTAGGAATTACACTGGGAACCATTGAAATGAAGGAATTGACTTCAACGATCAAAGCAAATGGATTACTTAGAGTTCCGAACAACAATAAAGCAACAATAACTTCTCTATATGGAGGAATTATAAAAACACTCAATGTTCAGGTAGGAAGTTTTGTAAATAAAGGACAGGTAATTGCAACCATTGCAAACCCTGAATTCATTCAGCTCCAGGAAGACTATCTGACTACGAACAGCAGGATCACTTTTGCTGAACAGGAATACAGAAGACAGCGGGAGCTTTTTGATAATGATGCCGGAGCAAAGAAAAATCTTCAAAGCTCTGATTCGGAATTGAAGACGTTAAGAACAAGAAAGGCATCCTTGCTGAGACAACTTCAAATGATGGGAATAAATCCCGGAAGTGTAAATAATGCAAATATGAGATCCGGCCTGGTAATTACGGCGCCAATAAGTGGGACAATCAGTAGTATTGCTGCCCAGATAGGAAGCTATGTAGATGTTTCATCCCCTGTTGCAGAAATTATTGATAACCAATCGATACATTTAGATCTGCAGATTTTTGAAAAAGATCTGCCAAAAATGAGAGTGGGACAGATCGTACATTTTAAACTGACCAATAACCCTGAAACGGAATATGATGCAAAAGTGTATAGTATAGGGTCATCATTCGAAAATGATAGCAAAACAATTTCTGTACACTGTAATGTTACAGGAAATAAAACAGGTCTTATTGACGGTATGAACATTACCGGAATCGTAAGTCTCGATTACAGCACAACGCCTGCGATCCCTAATGAAGCAATAGTAGAAGCAGATGGAAAGTTTTATGTCTTTGTACAGACGGATAAAAAGCCGGAAGAGGATCATGATGAAGCTGAGATAAAAGCCGGGAAACCTAAAAAGAATATTAAAACAGTCAATTTTGAAAAAATAGAAGTTGTAAAAGGTTCTACTGATATGGGATATACGGCTGTTACTCCGGTACGGGAAATTGCTTCGGATTCTAAAATAGTTGTAAAGAGTGCATTTTTTGTCAATGCCAAGCTTACGAATGGCGGAGAACATGATGAATAGATTATCTAAATAAAAACACAAATAAGAAAAAATTGAAAAATGGCTTTAAAAGAAGAACTTGAAAAACAGGGAAACTGGCTGTTTAAATATAGAAGTACTTTACCGATAGGTATTTTATTTGTCGGTTTAGTAGTTTCTATCCAAACTAATTTAAAAGAAGAAACAAACAGCTGTACCATATTCTATGAATTTGCATGCTTATTCGTAAGTATGATTGGCCTCGGAATTAGAATATACACAGTGGGATATACACCTAAGAATACGTCGGGAAGAAATACTTCGGAAGGGCAGGTGGCTGATACTCTTAATACAACAGGAATTTACAGCGTAGTAAGAAATCCATTGTATTTGGGAAATTTCTTTATGTGGTTAGGCCTTGCAATGTTTACAGAGAACTTATGGTTTATCATTTCTTTTGTTCTTTTTTACTGGATCTATTACGAAAGAATTATATATGCAGAAGAACAATTTTTAGAAAGAAAATTTGGTGAAAAATATAGATCATGGGCAGATAAAGTACCGGTTTTTATCCCTAACTTAGGGTTGTTTACAAAGAATGAGTTGTCTTTTAGTATAAAAAAGGTGCTGAAGAAAGAAAAGAACGGGCTTTTTGCCATGTTTCTGATTTTCATGGTGTTTGATTTAATTGGGGAATGGATTAGAAATCATTCTGATCATAACTTATTTTTCATTTCAGGAACTATTTTTACAATGATTATTTACATTGTACTTAAAGTGTTAAAAATGAAAACAGGTTTTTTGGAAAATAATAGATCGTAAAGGATTAAAACTTAATTAAAAAGAACAATTATGTTATTAAATAAAAGATTATCCATTTGGTATTTCGTCAATGAAATAAAATCTCAGATGCTTTTCCTCTTTATATTTGCTGTATCCATAGGACTTTTAGATTTATTACCTGGATTTCGTAAGATATCACTTCCATTGAATGTGCCTGCACTTATAGGAACTGCAGTATCTCTGTTATTGGCTTTCCGTACTTCACAATCCTATGAGCGATGGTGGGAGGCAAGAATTGTTTGGGGAGCTATTGTGAATGACTCGCGGACTTTTGTAAGATTGGTCATGCAATTTTTACCGGAAGGTCATGATAAAGAAGTTGAGAAGTTTGCTGAAAGACAGATTGTCTGGACGTACGCACTTGGAGAATCCTTAAGAAAACAGCCTTTTTCTGATCGTGTACAGGATTATCTGGGTGCAAATAAAATTTCGGGGTTTAATATTCCTAATGCTTTGCTCGATGAACATTCTAAGCAGGTTAAAGAAATAATGTATGCAAAATCTATTTCAGAATTTCAGCAATTACAGCTTAATGATGCAATAACTAAACTTTGTGACAGTATGGGAAAATGTGAACGGCTTAAAAATACTGTTTTTCCGAGATCCTATAGTATTTTAGTTCATGTGTTAATTTATGTGTTTGCGGCTATACTGCCATTTGGTCTGGATGATAACCAGTTAATAGTTGAGATCGCACTTACTTTTTTGGTTCCCACTATGTTTATTGCCATTGAGAGAACATCTATTATCATGCAGGATCCATTTGAAAATACTCCTGTTGATACACCAATGACTTCCCTGGCGCAGACTATAGAAATTAATCTGAGACAGATGATTGGAGAACAAAATGTTCCTATGAAGAAAGAGAATCCTTTATACTATGAAATGTAATTAAACCTATTTCTGAAATGATGAACGAAAAAAACACACAAACCGCTTCGGCGGCAAGTAAACACAAAAAAAATCTTCTTCTTGTATTAGCTTTAAGTGGAACCTACCTTATAGCCGAGGTTATTGGAGGTGTTATTACTAACAGTCTTGCATTATTAGCTGATGCCGCACATATGCTTACCGATGTGGTGGGATTGCTTCTGGCATTTATCGCCATAAAAATAGGGGAGCGTAAAGCTGATTCTAAAAAAACTTTTGGCTATTACCGAACAGAAATATTAGCGGCTGTAATTAATGCTGTAGTACTACTTGGAATTTCCCTGTATGTTTTGTATGAAGCTTATCAGCGATTTCAGAATCCACCGGAAGTGCAGAGTAAATCGATGTTGATTGTCGCAGGAATTGGTTTAGTTGTTAATATTGTTGGCATGATGATCCTTAGAAAAGATTCCGAGGCAAGTCTGAATATGAAAGGAGCTTATTTTGAAGTGCTTTCAGATATGCTTACCTCAATAGGGGTGATGATTGCTGGTGTGATTATGCTTACAACCAATTGGTATTATGCAGATCCATTGATCTCAGCAGCCATTGGATTGTTGATCTTTCCAAGGACATGGCGCCTTCTGAAAGAAGCTGTAAATGTATTATTGGAAAGCACACCTAAAGATGTAGATATAGATCTTCTTCGTAAATCCTTAGAACAAATTCGCGGAGTAAAAAGCCTTCATGATCTTCATGTATGGTCACTTACTTCAGGAATTAATGCAATGAGTGCTCATGTTGTTAAAGACGATACGATTACTCAGAATCAGTTGCTGGAAGCCCTTACAGAAGAGGCGATGACCAAGTTTAAAATCAGTCATACGACCTTTCAGATAGAGGAGGAGGGATACAAGGAAGGGGCTGTCCATTCTTAATTAAAATAGCAGAAAATGAAAAAAGAGATAGAAAATAAACTGATAGATAAAAATACCAAACCGACAAGTATGCGGATTCTGGTATATGATTTTTTAAGCTCTCAGGAAATGGCTTTATCGTTGTCTGAAATTGAAAATTCTTTTGACAACGCGGACAGGACAACAATTTACAGGACGTTGAAAACCTTTGAAGAAAAAGGGATTGTTCATAGTATACAGGAAAATACAACAACCAAGTATAAACTTTGTGATGATGATTGTGATGAAAAAACACACAAAGACTGGCATCTTCACTTCTACTGTAAGATTTGTAAGCAAACCACATGTAAGGAAGATATTTCGTTTCCGGAAAATATACAGACAAATTTCAGGATTGATGAAATAAGACTTTTTGCCAAAGGTATTTGTGAAACCTGTCTTGAAAGTTTGCAATAGTATTGCAACTGTTTTAAAATTAATTTTGTTGAAAATTATAAGTTATGGAAAAATGCTGTGATACAAAACCTCAAGAAAAAAAGCACGATCACTTTGAAGGAGACGGCCATGATCATGGGCATTCTCACGATACGTCGGATAAAACAACGTTTCAATTATTCTTACCTGCGGTGATCTCTTTTATTCTTTTAATGATAGGGGTTGCTTTAGATAATTATATAAAAACAGAATGGTTTACCGGTTGGGTTCGTATCGCTTGGTATTCAGTGGCATATATTCCTGTAGGACTTCCCGTATTAAGAGAAGCTTATGAAAGCATTATAAAAGGTGATGTTTTTTCAGAATTCTTTTTAATGGGAATTGCGACAGTAGGGGCATTTGTAATTGCACAATATCCGGAAGGAGTAGCCGTAATGCTGTTTTATGCTGTAGGAGAGGTATTTCAGGCATTGGCTGTTACCAGAGCGAAAAGTAATATTAAATCACTATTAGATCAGCGTCCCGATGAGGTGACGGTTTTAAAAGATGGTCAGCCACAAACTGTAAAAGCTGAAACTGTAGGTATTGGTGAAATTATCCAGCTGAAGTCTGGAGAGAAATTAGGGTTGGACGGCGAATTACTTTCTGAAACAGCAGCGTTTAATACAGCAGCCCTTACAGGGGAAAGTAAACCTGATACAAAATCAAAAGGTGAAACAGTTCTGGCTGGAATGATTAACTTAAATACAGTAAGTCAGATTAAAGTGACTACTGCTTATCAGGACAGTAAATTAAGTAAAATTTTGGAACTCGTTCAAAATGCAACTGCCCAGAAAGCACCAACCGAATTATTCATCAGAAAATTTGCAAAAGTATATACCCCGATTGTGGTGCTTCTTGCCATAGCAATTACCTTATTGCCTTATTTTTTTGTAGCGGATTATCAGTTTAGAGACTGGTTATACAGAGCCTTAGTGTTCTTGGTGATTTCTTGTCCTTGTGCTTTGGTAATTTCTATTCCATTGGGATATTTTGGCGGGATTGGAGCCGGAAGCAGAAATGGGATCTTGTTTAAAGGAAGTAATTTCTTAGATGCTCTTGCTAATATTCAGAATGTGGTGATGGATAAGACCGGAACCATGACAGAGGGCGTTTTTAAAGTTCAGGAAGTAGATTTTAAACCTGAATTTGATAAAAATGAAATATTAAAATTGGTCAATGTTTTAGAAAGCCAGAGTACCCACCCTGTAGCAACGGCTATCCATGAATATGTAGGTGAAATAGATCACTCGCTTCCTTTAGAAAATGTAGAAGAAATTGCTGGACATGGATTGAAAGCAACAATTAACGGAAAGGAATTGTTAGTTGGAAACTTCAAATTAATGGATAAGTTCAATATTACCTACGATATTAATCCTGATCATATTGTATATACCCTGATTGCAGTAGGTTATGATAAGAAATTTGTAGGATATCTTACCATTGCAGACCGTATTAAAGATGATGCTCAGCAGACGATCAACAAGCTAAGAGCATTGAACATAAAAACAACCATGCTGAGTGGTGATAAAACCTCAGTGGTAAAATATGTAGCAGATACTTTAGGAATTCAGAATGCTTATGGGGATTTACTTCCGGAAGATAAAGTGAATAAAGTAAAGGAGATCAAGGCTAAAAATGAAACGGTTGCCTTTGTCGGAGATGGAGTGAATGATGCACCCGTTGTCGCTTTAAGTGATGTAGGAATTGCAATGGGTGGATTAGGAAGTGATGCAACAATTGAAACCGCTGATGTTGTGATACAGGATGATATGCCGAGTAAAATTCCGATGGCAATTCATATTGGAAAGAAAACAAAACAGATCGTTTGGCAGAATATCATCTTGGCATTTGTTGTTAAAGGAATTGTTTTAATTCTGGGAGCCGGAGGTTTGGCAACCATGTGGGAAGCTGTATTTGCGGATGTAGGAGTTTCTCTGATTGCGATCCTGAATGCCGTAAGAATACAAAGAATGAAATTTTGATGGGGTTTTAGCTACTTTTCACAAAAAGGGAATTTTGTCTTTACAGCTAAGCCGTAATTTAGATATCACACAAAAATCTGTATGGTTCATGTCGCAAAGAATTAGAAAATGTTTTGGGATCCAGGATAATAGCGAATGAGAAGAATGTTCAGTTACTCGAATTTTCCGAGTACCTGCTTCCGATGTAAAAAATAATAATCCAAATAGGTAATAAGGCGTTAAATTTCCTAATTATGAGATAATAAGGTGCGATTTATGATTTTATTTTAAAAGATAACAACTAATATTTTGTTTTCTGCAAAAAAGAGTTTTTCTTTGCAGAAATTTAGTTAATTCATATCCCTCCTCTCTATGATCGATGTAGTTATAGCTGCTCATCATTAAATAAATTAATTAAATATAAAAAAACACATTGAAAAAAATTATCCTAAAACACATCAATCCGCTCTTTTTAGAGACAATGGAAGTACACTCTGTAATATACAATAATTGATTTTTAGCATATAAAATAGTTGAATAAGGATATTCAGCTATGGATCACTTATTGGAGGTAATCGCTGATTTTTCAGGGACTACAGGCACTTTATACAATACACACAATTTTTTAATTTTAACAAATACACACATGAAAAAATTATTATTTATTTCCAGTATTTTACTGGGAGCTTATTTACAAGCACAGGTAGGAATTAATACGGCTGCTCCAACTGCAACACTGGATGTAAACGGGAATGCCCGAATTAGAAAGACGGACAGTATCACTACAGCCCCAAAATATGTTTTAACACCTGATGCGGATGGAAATATAAGAAAGGTTAATGTCAATAAAATAAAAAGTAATGACCAGGCAGCGATAAACTCTAAAGTTATAGTAGTTGCTAGTAGATATAATCCCCAACGTCTTGCTGTTAAAGATACTGATTATAATGTAACTTTTGATGGTCCTAATCCTATGTCTGGACTTAACTCAAATCTAATAACCCTGAATGGCGCTAAAGATCGTATTAATTTACCCCCCAATAGAAACTTTAAAATAACAGGATATATAGGAGTTAAAGGTAGCTCCAATACTGGTTCTACCACTAATCCTGGATATATCACAACATTATTTCAAGCTGGTGGGGATGCTACAACTATAGTTTCTACACTAGGTTATACAGAATCTTCTACAGAAACGTGGGATGATGGAGGAGTAACTCCTCCAATTATAATGCTATCTACAGGACCTAATCCCAGTTATGTAGAATTGAAAGTTCGATATGGGGGAGGTAGTGCCAGTAATTATTGGATTTCAGGAAGTGCTTCAAGATCAGGTGTAGGAAGCTACCTTTTAATAGAAGAACTTTAATCTAAAGAATTCCCCAGGCTCTCCCGGGGAATTCATTTATTGCGCCTACGGTTATAAAAAGTTTAAATGCTGGTGATTTAATAAGGCTTACATATTATAGAACGTTGCAGCTAGGTAGTTCATATAGTGCTGTTGGTTTAGCTTCTAATTATGGGGCAGCATCCTATACCTTGTCAATCTCAAAACTTTAGTAATACGTAGAACAAGGTCTTTTAATAAGGGGGGGCAATATCGACGATAAAATCTTTGCGCCTTAAAACATTGTTGATTAAAATAATTTGCGCCTTAGCGTTTATCTAAAAACAGATGAAGCTCTACTGACGATCAGTAGAGCTTTTGTTTTAAAAAAAATATCAATGACTTTCATCATAAATTAGGCATAAGATCATTTTGAATAGTATATTTGTGGTATAGAATTAATCGTTGAAGTTTTTCATATCCATATTCATTATTTTTACCATTGCAATACGTCCTGTTTTGCCATTGATCAATTATGCGGTGAATTACGATTATATTGTAAAGAATCTTTGTGAAAACAGAGCAAAGCCCGAATCTACCTGTAAAGGGAAATGTTATGTTGAGAAAGAATTGGCTAAAACTGAAAAACAATCCGGACCGCAAACGATAAAAATCTCCGTATTGGATGTATTCCTTTCCAATGAAATTCTTTATTTTTCCAGAGAAAAAGGATTTGATATCTTACAAAAGACAGCTAATTCAGGCTATCTGAATTCTCATACTACAGAATATTTCGCTAAGGTTTTTCATCCCCCTTTATCATAGTTTCATTAAACTAAACTTTTAGTGCTTTTTTAAAAATACCTGATCAGAATTGATTTATAACATTTCCAGAGGTATTTTTCAATCTGTCACTACGATTTATTTCATGTATTACCATTATTAATTTCATTTCTATCTGATGAAACATAAACTCATTTTGACAGCTCTGCTGTCTATATCACTGCTGTCCTGTGCCCAGGAAGCTCCTAAGGTTAAGCATAGTAAAAGCATGGATACTCCTAAAGAGAATCTTAAAAATGTAAAAGTTGTGAATGCCGAAGATCCTGTCTGTCATATGAAGACCGCCGATTATTTAAAGTTTACAGCAACCTATAAAAATAAGGTGTATGGTTTTTGCAGTGCTTCCTGTAAAAACGAGTTCAATAAAAATCCTGAAAAATATGTCCAGAAATAAAACAACAGCCAAAAGTGCGAAAAGCAAGATTGTAATTCCTATTGCCATCATTGCATTGATCTTCCTGGGTGTAGGTTTTGGAATGAGCTATTTTAAAAAGAATCTTTATACCGTAATGAAGGTTCCTGATTTTGAACTTACCGACCAGAATAATAAAAAGATCAGCCATAAAGATATGCTCGGGAAAGTATATCTCGTAGAATTTTTCTTTAGTAAATGTCCAACTATTTGTCCCGTGATGAATAGCAATATGAAGGCTATTGAAGAACAGATCAACAGTCCTGAATTTGGCATTATTTCTATTAGCATAGATCCGGAGAATGATACTCCAGAAGCTTTAAAACAACATGCTGAAAGACTAGGCGTAAAATCTCCAGACTGGCACTTTTTAACGGGCGACAGAACCTATATTGGAAGTCTTGCCGATAAATTCAATATCTATGTAGGGGATAAAGAAGATGAAGGGGAAAGTCTTAACCACAGTGGGATGATTGCTCTTGTGGATCAGGAAGGAAATATCCGATGCCGGTATAACAAAGACAATATGCCTGTTCTTTACTACTCCGGACTAAACTACAAAGATCCCGAGGGAAAAGAAACGCAGCTTACAGGGAAATACCATCCTGACAGGGAAAAGCTGATTGAAGATATTAAAAAGTTATTACATTAATAGGTTAAACCATAAATACAAAACATTATGAAGGTTATGAAAATAGCTGCATTAAGTGCAGTTTTCGCGGCGCAATTTGCTTTTGCTCAGTTTAAGCAAACACCACTATCTTACGCTTACAATGCGTTAGAAGGGTCAATTGATGCACAGACAATGGAAATTCATTATACAAAACATGCTGCTGGTTATGTGAGTAATCTGAACAAGGCTATTGCCGGAACTCCGCAGGAGAAAGAAACTTTGTTTCAAATTCTTTCTAAGGTTTCGACACTGAGTCCTGCTATCAGAAATAATGCCGGCGGACATTTTAACCATGAGCTTTTCTGGACGATGTTAACGCCTGTGAAAAACACCCAGCCATCGGCTAAATTATTAAAAGCAATTACTGAGACTTTTGGCAGTCTTGATGCTTTTAAAGAGAAAATAGGTAAAGCAGGTGCTGAGCGTTTCGGCTCCGGATGGGCTTGGCTTTCTGTTGATAAAAATGGGAAACTATTCGTTTCTTCAACGCCTAACCAGGACAATCCTTTAATGGATGTTGTAGAGGAAAAAGGAACTCCTGTTTTAGGGATTGATGTTTGGGAACATGCTTATTACTTAAAATACCAGAATAAGAGAGCTGATTATCTGGCTGCTATCTGGAACGTGCTGAACTGGAAAGAAGTAAGTACGAGATATGAAAATGCGATAAGCAAGAAATAATTCATGAACTATATTTGCAGCATATTCCTTACTTTTTATATGGTGTTCAGGCCTCTGATCCCCATCATGGAATATGCTGTAAATTATAATTATATCGTTGAAACACTTTGTATCAATAAAGATAAACCAGAACTTAACTGTAATGGTATATGTTATTTAAGCAAAGAACTGGCTAAAACCAATGATACAGAATCAACGCCTTTATCTAAGGGAAAAACTTCCGGACAAAAGATTCTCGATATTTATATCCTTCCGGAAATTACAGAAATAAAAAACACAGATCAAATATATCGGATCAATTTCAATTTTATCTATCAAAAGAATTATTCTTTTCTTTTTCTAAAACTAATTTTCCGGCCGCCGGTTTTTTAAGTTGTCTGTATATTTTTAACCACAAATTTTAATCTGAGTTCAGGACAAAAGTGACTGACGTAAGACCGAATGTTTTTCGAAATACAGGAGGTGACCCTGCGAACGTAGTTCAGAAGAGAAATGTACCGGGATCTTTTCGTAAGACTTCACTGTTACTCAATCATCCTTAACCTGGGTTAATAATAAGACCTTCCCTTTAAGATGCAAAAGTATCTGGAGCTGTTGTGGCTTTTGTGGTCAAAAAAATGAATGTTTTTTAACATTCAAATTATATTCTATTTAAACAAATACAACTTAAAAAAATCAACAATGAAAATTTATAAATTTTTATCATTATTCTTTATTGCCTTTACCCTATTTGCAGTTTCTTCATGTCAAAACAATGACGATGATGATCATCCACAGGATACAACACCAGGAAATCTTCAGATCAAATTTGAAAATGGTTTTAATAACCTGGGTGGAATTGTTCTCAATCAGACTACACAAACTTCTTCGAGTGGACAAAAACATCAGTTTTCAACTTTAAAATATATTGTAAGCAATATCAGTTTAATAGATGAAAACGGAAAAGAATTTAAATACAATGAAAACAATCCCGATAAAGGGGCTTTTATCATTGACCAGGCGGATGCAGTGGCTGGAATTGTCTATGTAAATCTTACCGGAGTTCCGAAAAATAACTACAAAAAAGTGAAATTCGGATTGGGAATTAGTCAGAATGCTTATTTACTTGGAATGGATGGGCAGGCAGAATTCTGGAATAGAGCAAAGGCGAAAGGAATGTCATGGTCCTGGGCTGCAGGATATGTTTTTGTAAAACTGGAAGGTAAATATGGAAGCAATACAGCGGATAAAGAGTTTATGAACCACACCGGAAATATGGGGAATGTGACGGCTAATAATACACCGGATTTATACAGGGAAATTACTTTAGATCTTCCTACCACAGCAAGAGTTACCAATAAAATAAGACCGTCTATTCATATTCTTGCGGATCTTAATCAGTATTTAAGTGGAAATACACCGCTTACATTAACTACTGCCAATGACATGATGATGGGATCAAGCCCACATTTGGTAAACGTAACCAACAATCTAACGAAGATGTTTTCTGTAAATCATGTCCATAATGATGAAGATTAGGGGTTTATTAAAAGTGGTGTTAATAGGTATTGGCTTTTTTAATATCGTATCATGTTCAGATGAGGTGATTGAGCCTTTAGAAAAAGATGAAGCTTATGCTCTTCAGTTTCCTGCTTATTTTCCTGAAATGAGTTTCGATCAGGCTGGAAATCCTGTTACCAGAAATGGAGTGGAGCTGGGACGGAAATTATTCTATGAAGGGAGGCTTTCACGTAATAATACGATTTCATGTGGTTTTTGTCATATTCAGGAAAATGCTTTTACCCACCACGGACATAATGTAAGCCATGGAGTGGATGACAGGATAGGAATACGAAATGCGCCGCCTATTCAAAATATGGCATTTTTAAAAAGATACATGTGGGACGGAGTGATCCATAACCTTAATGAGCAGCCAATTATTCCAATTACTGATGCTAATGAGATGGATAGCTCTATGCCGGAAGTAATTTCTAAATTAAATTTAGATGACAAGTACAAAAAGCTCTTTAAAGCAGCTTATGGTGATGAAAATATTACCGGGGAAAGGGTACTGAAAGCTTTATCTCAGTTTATGGTCACCATGATTTCTGCAGATTCAAAGTATGATCGCTATAAACAGGGAAAAGAAACGCTGACATCAGCTGAATCGCAGGGAATGGCTTTGTTTCAGCAGAAATGTGCTTCCTGTCACAGCGGAGAACTGTTTACAGATGAAAGTTTCCGGAATACCGGAATGTACTATAATACTCAGTTTAAAGATGCTGGCCGCTACCGGGTGACATCAGATCAAGTGGATTGGATGAAATTTCGGGTGCCTGGTCTGAGGAATGTAGAATATACAGCGCCGTATATGCATGATGGGCGGTTTTATACGTTGGATGCCGTTCTCAATTTTTATTCGGATAATGTAGAGGACAATCCTAATCTTGATCCACAGTTAAAACAAAACGGGCATATTGGAATTGCGATAAACAGTACAGAAAAACAATCCATCATTGCTTTCCTGAAAACGTTATCTGACAAGAATTTTATAACCAATCCAAAATTCTCGGAATAAATTTTAATTCAACATGAAAAACATAATTATAACACTATTTAGCCTGTTGATATTTCCAATAGCTCAGGCTAAGCCAGTTAAAGACAGCCTTTATATTCCCGAAAATAGTTTTAGTTCAATGGTATTTTTGGATGATGATTGTGATGCCTGTGGTTGTGCTGCCGGCAATGGTTCATCAGGCTTTGAGTCTTTACTGAATCCACAGTTTATCGGGATAAAATATTTTGCTCAGCATTATAAAGCAAAAGAGAATCTTTTTGTAAAAGATCTGACGCAGGATCAGTATTTCAATACCATTCAATTGTGGGGAAAAGTTCCCATTACAAAGAAATTAAGTGTTTATGGAAGTCTTCCTTTTCAATTCCATGAGAAAAAGACCATGCAGGGTGATATTAAAATCAATGGACTTGGTGATCTTAATCTTATGGGAATCTATCAGCTGATCAGTTCTAAAGATTCCTCACACCAATTAAACGGTGGATTGGGGGTAAAAGTTCCGCTGGGGAAATTTGATGAAAAAGGTATTACGGGAGTTAATCCAAGTTTTCAGCTGGGAACAGGGAGCTGGGATTATCAGATGGTTCTGAATTATAAATATCAAAAAAATAAAGTAGCCCTGATTGTTAATACAGATTATACCGTTAAAACTGAAAACAGGAAATATTATCAGTTTGGTAACCAGTGGAATTATGCAGCAACAGGATTCTATCAGATCCATGCGGATAAAAAGGTGATCTTTTCAGGGAAAGTTGGGCTGCAGGGTGAAGTTTATGACCGGAATAAGCAGTTTGATGAAGCCTTACCGGATACTGCCGGAAGCGCATTATACGGAAAACTGGGTTTCGAACTTTCCTATAGCAAGTGGAGTCTCGGAAGTGAGGTGATGCTTCCCGCTTATACGAATCTTGCCGGTGGAAATATTGAAGCCAAATCCAGATTCAGTGTCTTTATCAACTTTGGAATTTGATGGTGATATAGATCGTAATGATATTTAAATGATGGTGGCTGAGGTATTCGAAGCCACCATTTTTTATAAAATGTCATCTGGGGATCTTAATAGATTTTTCACTCCGTTCTGAATGACAGGAGTAATATTTAAATTGATAAGACTGAGATTAAGAGAGCTTAGAGCTAATCAACAACAGTAGTTATTTTCTTTCTCCGAATTAAACAGATTTTTTTTCACGCAAAGATTTATAGCGATATTATATAATTTAAGTTAGCAAAGAATGGCTTCGCTATGAAGCTTGTTCCAGGAGAAAAATCAAAGATTTTTTTTGTTCTTTTTACGGAGCATTTTAGTACTTAAAATAAATTAAATGTTTAAAAAACTTTTGTGGTTTTATTATAAGAATGTTCTCGATACATTTTTCTTCTGAACTACGTTCGCAGGATTACATCCCGTATTACGAAAAACACTCCTTTAGATTAGCAAAGTGATCAACAAGTAAATTTACTATAAAGAGAAAAGTGTTTAAATAAACTATTATACAATCGAGCTGACGGTAAATTGAATATCTCTCTGTAAATCAACCCGAAATATTCTACGTCACTTCGAGTAGATTTTGAAGAAATCGTATTGAGAAGTTTCTACTTTGAAAACAAATATTTTATTTAAATACGATCGTACTAAGGTCTTTACAGAAATTAAAACTTATGTGTACTTATTATAGAGCATATATTAACTTGAAAAACGAAAGTGTTTAAAAACTTTTGTGCCTTTTGTGGTTAAAAAAAAGCATCCTGTTACAGAATGCTTTTTCAGTATGTCGGTTAATACGGAAGCCTTATTGGCCCGGTTCGTTTTTCTTTTTTAGGCTGATCATTTCTTCTTTTAGCAGGCTGATATAATCCTGTAGATTTTTAATGATTTCTATACTTAGATCATTGGTGAAGTTCGAAACATTATCACCGGAAAAATTAGTATTGACAGAAGATACCTGACTATCATTAAATACCTGATTTTCTATAATAATGGTCGCTTCATCCTCTTCGTAGATGTCTTCAAGTGGAACATCCAGAAAGCCTGCTATTTTCTCCCATTCAGCTCTTATGATCTTAACATTGCCGCTTTCCTTTCTGCTGTAGTTGGATACATCTGTTGCAAGCAGATCAGCGATCTCCTGTTGGGTATGGCCTCTTTTCTTTCTTAGGGCACGTAATTTTTCTTTTTGCATCTCAGATATTTTTACAAATGTGCAAAAAAAAAATTTAACTTATGTAGAAAAAATAGACTTCCTGAGGATCATGTGATCGGGTTTAATTTAGCAAAAAGATGTTTCGCTATTGAAGTTTATAGAATCAGAGATTTTTTTAAAAAACTTCTGTGTTCTTCTTATGCATTATTTCAGCACTTAAAATAGATTAAATGTTTAAAAAACTTTGAGGTTAAGGAGAAATGGTAAGGTATCTTTCTTTGCGGTTTTAAATCTGCTTTTTTACCTGAAGAGCAAACTTGTCAGATTTCTCCAGGCAATGTATTTCTACGAACAAATTTTACCAGGTAGTCAGAATGATTCTAATTCATACTGCTCTATTGAAAAAAATCTAAAATATTTTCTCTGGTACTATATCAATTATTTTTAATATATCAATATAATGTACTGCAAATCAGTTATGTATAGCATATTAATAGCTGATTAAATGTTTCCTGTTGATCAGGCAAACATCTAATTTTGCGGACTTAAAACACAAACAAAATGAAAGAAAATCTTCAGAAGAAGGTCAGTTGCTTCGTTGCAATACTGACCCTCTTACTCTTGATATTTCCGACCGGGCTTAAAGCTCAGGAATCGCAAAATTGGATGGCAAATACTACTACTCCCTATGCCTTTTCTGCATCGTCGGGAAGTTTTACATATCTTACGGGAGGCACAGGGGTAAGCAGTATTCAGGTTGATACCGGATTTAGCGGAGCATTGCCTATCGGTTTTAGTTTTAAATTTGGCTGTAAGGATTATACCCAGGTATATGCCAGTTCTGATGGAACATTGTCATTTGAAGGTGGAAGCCCTTATAGTTCTAATAATAATGAGCCTTTATCCTGGAAAAGATTTTTAGCTCCCTTTTGGGCTGATTTGGATGGTCGTTTGGGGAAAGCCAGCTATGCTACTTCCGGTACCGCTCCCAACAGGGTTTTTACCATGGAATGGAGAGACTGGAAACGGTATGGTTCTGGTTTTTACGATAAAAATATTTCTTTTCAGGTAAAACTTTATGAAGAGACTAACGAAATAAAATATATTTATAAACAGGAATTTGCATCAGGTAGCCCAAGTGGTTTGAGTATAGGTCTTTTCTATGGCTCTGATAGTAGCCATAAGAGATGGCTAAATAATGCTTCATCATCTCCTACGGCCTCATCGACTCAATCTTCAGATCTCAATAGACCAGCCACAAACCAGGTGTATGCTTTTACACCGGGCGATAATAATTGTACTATAGTTTGTTCTGGACGAACTACACTTAATAACAGTGGTGGTACAAAAGGCACAGACGGACTTCGTGTTATTATGACTGGTGCCGGGAATATCCAGATTGTAAGAAATGGAACGGGACAGATTTATAAAAGTGATGACAGATTAGACAGCGGAACTTCCAGTCCTTATTCAGTGCCTGGTACTACGCATGGTCTTATACTGGGAATAGGGGGTACTCAATATACGACCGGTACATTGAAAGCCTCTTCAGGGTTTACGGATGGAGGTCGCCTTACAATTGTTTCAAATACGTGTCAGGAGGATACAGGTCCGGATGCCGATGGAATTGAACGTAATAAGATACGCCTCAGGGCCACTAAAAATGGGCGGGATTATTTTCTGAATGTATATTATTATTACAGAAGTCCTGAAACATTTATGACGGTAGATTATGAAGTAGAGATCCCTGTTGGTAACACAGAGTTGGTAAAAGTAGCACATGGCTGGGATACTTACCTTAATGGGGGGGACAGTGGTCCGGGATTTGTAACCGGCCAGGCTCCCTATTATACGATGGGTGTACAAAAGCAAGGCTCTTACGAGGCCTTCCAGTATGTTTCAGGAACCCCATGGAGTGGATATTATTCGGCGAACTATTTTGCCTTGAATAGTAATTTAGATAATGATTTAGCTTATAAAAATGTAATTAATTCGAATCCTAATACCGATAATGGAATGGGAATATCTCTTAATTTCGGTAAAGATTCAGGTACTTATAACAGTATCAATAAAGTGATCTTTAAGTGTAATGCAGAAACGAGGCCGGTTCTTAGGCAGACTTCTGTTCCTTGCGGAAGTGGATCTATTAATCTGAACAGCTTTGTAGTGCCTTTAAATCCTAATCCCCATAACCTGATCCTGATGTGGCGAGACAGTACGGGAGCTGAAGTAGCTAACCCTACCAGCGTAAGCAAGGCAGGAGTGTATACGGTTACTTATAGAGATACGGTAAATAGCTGTGATTCACCTCCAAGTACATTCACTATTACAGGAGTATGCGTGGTAACTACCTGTACGAAGCCAGCTTCTACGGCGACTCCTACCGCTTTTACAAAGATGGGTATGTCAGGGTACAGTTCTTTGCAAAAGGATTGGCCGGCTAAGATTCCTAATGGTTTTATCGCACTGGAGTCAGGCTTCAACGGGCTGGTAATTACTAGAACAGTTCCCGGTAAGATCACCGATCCTGTAGCAGGAATGCTGATCTATGACACCTCTAAAAACTGTTTCAGTTTATACAACGGAACCTCATGGAAATGTATTGAAAAATCGTGTAATGACTAATCGGTCTGCAGAAAGATCAATCAACAAAAAAGCAGAATAATGAAAAATATAAACAATATAAGCAATATAAAGAAAACCTTATCTATAGTGGCATTGTGTATGGCAGGCATTGCCGGAGCTCAGGTGGGTGTAGAAACGGAAACGATAAGAGGGAGCGGTATCCTGGATTTTCCTACAGGAATAAACAAAGGGATCATCCTTCCGGTATTAACAGAGGCAAACTCCACTCCTTCTGCAGGAACGATACGAATGTATAACAAAGTGATACAGGGTGTTACCAGTTCGGGAGTGGTAAACTTCAGTGATCCCGGCGATACTGCTGCGGTTACTTTTAACACATCCACCCCACAGGCAGCCTCTGTAAACAGTGTGATCATAGGCGCTGCGACTTCTGCTGCTACAGGAGGGGCGTTGGTTCTGGAATCCGATACTAAAGCATTGATCCTTCCCCATGTCTCTAATGTAGAGACAATGCCAAGTCCATATCCGGGAACGATATGCTATGACGTAAGAAGTAAGACTTTTGCCATGTTTGATGGCAAAGTATGGAATTTTTGGAAATAATTTTTGTTCATTTTTGTGAGTGATTAGGAATAGTACAATATTCATAATCATGTATTTTTTTTAGCGAATCCTCTAGAGCGTTATGCTTTAGAGGATTTTTTTTAAGCTTCTGTGTTGTCTCCGGAATGTCTTTCCGACAAAGGAGGAATCTCTATAATCACAATCTAATGAATGAATGGTTAACGTAAATCTTAATCGGGATTCTTCACCCCACTTCCGAACTCCGTTCGCCGACTTACAGTCTGTGTTCAGAATGACACACAACATTCCGTTGCAATAGTAACGGAATGTTAGCTTATATGTGGTTGATTGTCATTTTGTTAGATTCCGTATTGTTTCTAAGCAGAATTTTCTATCTTTGCCGGATTCTGGTGAGCCATAAAAAGCTCTTAATAGGGAATCCGGTGTAAATCCGGAACAGACCCGCTGCTGTAAGCTCTACAAAAGTTTTTGAAGCATATATCCACTGTTTTTTTAATGGGAAGGATTTCAAAAATAGAGTAAGTCAGAAGACCTGCCGGAAAGATTAAAGTTTGATGCTTTCGTGGAATAAAGCTTAGGACAACAATGATTCTGTGCAGTTATAGCTGTACAATATCGTTGCTGCTTTCTTATATCCATTAGCATTAAAATTATTCTCAATGAGCTAATGGAACCAAAATTTACTTTTTATAAAACGAATAAAACGATTATCACAATTCTTGTGCTATTCGCTCAGCTTTTCTTTTCTCAGTCGAGGGATACTATTAAAGAACAGGTCATTGTTCCTGTACATATTCAGAAAAAGACCTTTAAAGAGATCCTTCCGGCACAGGTAATATCGGGAGAACAATTAGAGAGGCTTAACAGCCATTCCGTAGCAGATGCTCTCCGGTATTTTGCGGGGATTCAAATTAAGGACTATGGCGGGATCGGAGGTCTGAAAACCATCAATATCCGTAGCATGGGAAGCCAGCATGTTGGTGTTTTCTATGATGGTATCCAGTTGGGAAATGCTCAAAATGGGATTGTGGATTTAGGGCGGTTTTCTCTTGATGACCTTGAAGAAATCTCTCTTTATAACGGGCAGAAAAGTGAAATTTTTCAGCCTGCAAAAGATTTTGGTTCTTCGGGTTCCATTTATCTGCAGCCAAAAATCCCAACTTTTAAAGGAAATAAAAAAACCAATCTTGTCGTAAGATTTAAAAACAGTTCCATTGATTTATTTAATCCTTCATTTCGGTTAGAACAAAAAATATCTGAGAAAATATCGGCAAGCTTCAGCTCTGAATTTATACAAAGTGACGGAGTTTATAAATTTAGATATAGAAAGAAATATCCTGATGGAGAAATTGCCAATGATACAATTGCCAAAAGATTTGATTCTGATATTAAGTCAAAAAGGTTTGAAACAAGTCTTCATGGGGATTTAAAAGATGGAAACTGGAGTGTGAGAGGATATGGTTATTTGTCTGATCGTGGAATTCCGGCAGCGATTGTTAATAATCGGTTTGGTGCACGGGGACAAAGATTGCGGGATGAAAGCTACTTTGTTCAAGCCAGTTTAAGGAAAAAACTATTTCCAAAATTTGAAACACAGCTTAGAGCAAAATTTGCTTACGATTATACTTTTTATGCAGATACAGTTTCTACAGAAGCGGCTTTTCCTGTTCGCAACAGTTATATCCAGCGTGAAGTATATGTTTCTTCATCCAATATGTATTCTATAACATCCAACTGGGATATAAGTGCGAGTGTAGATTTTCAGTATAATAATCTGGATGCCAATTTGTTTAATTTTTCCTACCCTACCCGTTATACTACATTAATGGCTTTTGCGACGACTTACCAGTGGCGGCGGTTCAAATTTTTAGGAAGTGTTCTGGGTACTTTTGTAAGTGAAGAAGTTGAGAAAAATTCTAAATCTCCGGATAAAACAGAATGGACACCAGCGGCATTTCTGTCCTATCAGCCTTTTAATTCTAAGGAGATAACCATAAGAGCTTTTTACAAAAGAATTTTCAGGATGCCTACTTTCAATGATCTGTATTATACGGTAATTGGAAATGCTTTTCTAAAACCTGAATTTACAAATCAGTATAACGTAGGTTTTACCTATGGGAAATCCTATCATCATCAGATTTTAAAGGGTATTTATGCTACAGTAGATGGCTATTTCAATAAGGTGGAAGATAAAATTATTGCAGCTCCCACAGGAAACTTATTCCGATGGACAATGCTGAATCTCGGAAATGTAGAGATCCTGGGAACTGATGTTCACGTACAGGCTGATCTGAATTTTGGAAATGTAACCATAAGACCTCAGGTCAACTATACCTTTCAGCGGGCACGGGATTTTTCTGATCGAAGCGAAAGCTATTTCGGGGATCAGATTCCATATACTCCATGGCATAGTGGAAACTTTACGACAATGGCAGATTACAAAGACTGGAGTTTCAATTATAGTTTTGTTTATGTAGGGGAACGATATGACGGCCAGCAAAACAATATTCAATACAATTATATTCAGCCTTGGTATACTCACGATCTATCGGTGCAAAAAAAATTCAACTGGCAGACACATCAAATTAAAGCGAGCCTGGAGGTCAACAATATTTTCAATCAATACTATGATGTGGTACTGAATTACCCTATGCCTGGAAGAACTTTTAAACTAATTGTAAGTTTTACATTATGAGAAAATTAAACTTTTGCCTCCTGATCGGTCTGCTTCTTTTCTTCTTTTCTTGCAGAACAGATGAATATATTCCCCGTGAGCAAAAAGAGGAAGGTCTGGCACAGCCAGAAAATACGGCTATTAAAGGGTTTTATATTCTTAATGAGGGAAATATGGGAAGTAATAAATGTACGCTGGACTTTTTTGATTATACAACAGGAGTGTACCGACGTAATATTTATGGTGAAATCAATCCCAATGTCGTAAAGGAGTTGGGTGATGTTGGAAATGATATCCAGATCTATGGAAGCAAACTCTATGTGATTGTAAATGTTTCCAATAAAATTGAGGTATTAGATGCTAAAACAGCAAAGCGTATTAAAACAATTCAGTTACAGAATTGCAGATATATCAAATTTAAAGATGGAAAAGCGTATGCAAGCAGTTATGCCGGACCTGTTGATATCAATCCTAATGCTCCTAAAGGAAAGGTTGTAGAAATTGATACGGTTTCACTTTCCATTCAGAGACAGGTAACAGTGGGATATCAGCCTGAAGAAATGGAGATTGTAGGCAATCAGCTTTTTGTCGCTAACTCGGGAGGGTATATGGTTCCTAATTATGATAAAACGGTTTCGGTAATTGATCTCAATTCATTTACAGAAACCAGGAAATTGGATGTCGCAATTAATCTTCACCGTCTTAAAAAAGACAATTACGGCGATTTATATGTGAGCTCCAGAGGGGATTATTATAACATCCCTTCAAGTTTATATTTAGTGGATGCTGCAACAGGAGTGCTGAAAAAAGATTTTCATGTGGCAGTAAGCGAAATGACCATCGTTAATGACAAATTGTATTATTACGGGAATGAGTTTAATTACAATACCCACTCTTATTCTAAATCATTTGGCATTATTGATGTAAAAACCGAGCAGATCATTTCCAATAAAATTATTGACCAGGAATACGTAGATGGTATTAAAGCACCTTACGGAATAGCTGTAAATCCGATCACAGAAGATATTTACATTACAGACGCCCGGAATTATGTGTCTACAGGATTTGTCTACTGCTTTAATAAAAGTGGACATTTTAAATGGAAAACCGAGGGTGGAAATATACCGGCACACTTCACCTTTTTATACAAATAAACAGAATCTAAGATATGGACAGAAATATTTTTAAAATTTTAAAAACTGTACTGACGGTATTTCTATTGGTAGGAATGACCGCATGTAAAAGTGACAGAGATGAAGATTCACCATTTAATGGTTTAGAAGAATCTTATACGATCAACCGTTTCAACGTTCTGAATATTGCCGCGAATGTTTCAGGAAAAATGACATGGAGCATTAAAGACTCCATTATTTCTGAGGGCTCAGAGCTGGACTTTATCAGTCCCTATATTAAAACGTACCCTCTTACTTTAAAAATAGATCAGAACGGAAAGGTAAAAACGTATCAATCAACAATTATTGTCAATAAAGAACCCGGTTCTTACAGTAAATATGTTTCCAATGTATTGGATTTCCGTCCTGCTGTAGGACAATTTACCAACGAAATTCCTGAATATATGATTGGAGATACTTCCAGCAGTATGCTTCAAAAAGCCAGAGGATCTTTGGTGGGTTCCAATACCTCGATGATTAGTTTAGGTGGTTTTGGAGGATATGTAGTTTTAGGCTTTGATCATACCATACCAAATATGAATGGTCGGGATTTCAAAATCCTTGGAAATGCTTTCTGGGGGAATAATGCTAATGAACCTCGCTCAGGATCTTGTGAGCCTGGAATTATTATGGTCGCTTATGACAGAAATAAAAATGGGAAACCGGATGATAATGAATGGTATGAAATTGCTGGAAGCGAGTATTTTAAAAATACAACCGTTAAAAACTACAGTATTACTTATTTCAAACCTAATGAAAATAAGCCTCCTGTTCCTGGAAATGAACCCTGGCAGGCTGATATAGAATACATTAAATGGCAGGATAATCTTGGAAATACTGGTTTTAAGACAAAAAATGGATTTCATGATCACAGTTTTTATCCATTATGGATTCCCGATGCTTCTTATGGTTTCTCAGGAACAAAAATACAGAATAACTATTACGATCAGAGCGGAAACGGATCCTATTGGGTAGGGAAGTCTTTCGATTTCGGATATGCCGATAATGCTCCGAATAATGATGAAGCCTCCAATATAGATATTTCTTGGGCGGTCGATAAAAATGGAAAATATGTAAAACTTCCGGGGATTGATTTTGTAAAAGTACATACTGCTGTTAACCAGGAAGCTGGTTGGCTGGGAGAGGTTTCTACTGAAGTAGCCGGTGCTTATGATTTGTATATAAAATAAAAATTCAACAATAAATTTATTTAAAAATGAAAAAGATCTATCTTTTAACATTACTGTTATTTTTTGCATTTTTTACCAATGCACAGGTAACGGTTCAAGGGGTACCCCGAAATGATATTAAGCAGAATTCAAAGCAAAAGAATGAGCTTAAAACGACCACTACCGTCACTGATTTTTCTGATATTCAGTATTGGGTAGGGACAGGTTCTAAAAAGGCTGCTTTTGTAGTACAATGGAACGACGGTAAGAATCCTGATGCTTTAGTTTGGGGATTTAAATGGGATGGAAATGCTACAGGAGAAGATATGTTGAAAGCAATTGCTCAGACAGATCATCGTTTTTATTCTTTACTATACCAGGGGACAACTTTTGGAAGTGCAATCGGAGGACTTGGATTTGATCTGAATGGACAAGGGACTATTGGACTTTACAAGAGCGGAAACCTTACGTATCCATTATATCCGTTAAATGGGATTGTTAATACAACGGCATATGATTTTGATGACTATACATCAATAGATGGAGCGAATGATCATTGGAAGTCCGGATGGACTACCGGATATTGGTCTTACTGGGTGAAAAATCCTGCAGATGCAGCCTTTGGATATTCAAGTTTGGGAGCCAGCAGCCGTGTTTTAGAAGATGGTTCTTGGGATCTCTGGAATTTTTATCCGGGAATGGTTGATCAGCCTATTTCAACAACTCTGACTCCGGTGTCAGCTTATTCTTCACCAACAACATTTACAGATGGTTATTTTATGGTGAATGAAGATTGGTTTGGGCATACCAATGGTTCTGTAAATTTTATTAATAATAACGGACAGATTAACTACCGAGTGTACAGCAATGCAAATAACAATCAGTCTTTTGGAGCGACTACTCAATATGGTACCATTTATGGGGATAAATTTTATTTTATTTCTAAACAGGCTGCTGATGGAGGAGATACTCAATATACACCGGGCGGTAGACTTGTCATTGCGAATGCGACCACAATGCAGAAAATAGCTGGATTTAACACAATTGGTGGCGGTGATGGAAGATCATTCCTTGGAGTTAATGAACATAAAGGATACATAGGAACGACTACAGGGATTTTCTTATTTAATATTGATAATTTACAGGTTGGAAGCCTGGTTCCCGGAACTGGTGGAAAAGGGCAGATCGGAAATATGATCCGTACTTCACAATATGTATTTGCTGTAACACAAAATGGGGGTATCCTGGTTATTAATCCTAATACCAATGCCGTTGTTCAGACTATAGCTGGTGCATTCTATTCAATTGTGCAGGCGAAAGATGGAAGTGTATGGGGTATTCAGGAACAGAAATTAGTGAGCATTAATCCTACTACTTTTGCGACATTAGAATATGCAATTCCTACGACTAAGTATTTCGGTGACTGGGGAGCGTGGTATGCAGGAAGACTTACATACAGTACCCAGCAAAATGCTTTATACTGGATCAATTCTATCAATGCTTTTTCTTCAGGAGCGAAGATTGTGAAGTTTGATGTTACCTCTAAAGCATTTAATGAAAACTTTGCTGCAATTCCAGGACAGACCGGTACGTATAAGCAAATTCCTTATGGTGCTGCATTGCGTGTTAA
Organism: Chryseobacterium sp. ISL-6; assembly: GCF_018613715.1. Classification (GTDB taxonomy): domain Bacteria; phylum Bacteroidota; class Bacteroidia; order Flavobacteriales; family Weeksellaceae; genus Chryseobacterium; species Chryseobacterium paludis. The sequence goes on from NZ_JAGGPT010000006.1 coordinate 686,274, forward strand.
CCCAGTAACCGATGAGCTCATTCTAAATACGACAGAAAGTGGTTTTGGAGCGCATTATCAGAAAAACTGGATACATACATTCAGTAATACAGGAGCTCTTACAAATACTAAGACATTAAATGATTATTATTGGTTCCCTTCAGTGGCTGTATTCCCGGATAATAATGCTCCGGTTGTGAAAAGTACATTCCCATCTCAGACCACAGTGAACAGTACTACAACAATCGATTTAAAAACAGTAGTTTCAGATACGGATAATTTATCGATGGCTATTGTAAAATCCATAAAATCTAATAGCAATCCGGGTATTGTTACTGCTGTAATCAATACAAATGATGAGCTGGTTTTAACACCTCAGAGCACGGGAACGGCTACTGTTGTATTAAGCTTTAACTCTAATGGAAAAGTAGTTGAGAAATCCCTTACAGTAAATGCAAGTACTTCAACATTAGGAACCGCTGAAGTTAAAAAACTTGAATTAGGAATTTATCCTAATCCGGCTACAGACATCCTTAATATTAAAACACAGGATAAAGTGATGAACACTACTATTTTTGATATTTCAGGAAAAGTGATCAATGCTCCGTTCAATAATGGACAGATCAATGTAAGCACACTTACTAAAGGAATGTATATTCTAAAAGTGGTTACTGATAAAGCTGTATATCAACAGAAATTTATTAAGAATTAATTTCTGTAATGATTTTTTAATTTGATATTAACCTCTACCGCTATTGGTAGAGGTTTTTATTTTCAGGAAGATTCCTTTTAATACGTTGTCAGGCTTATTTGCAATTTATTTAGCGTACTGATTTTAATGGAATTCGATTGGGTGTAAAATAAATAACACCGGCAAGCTTTAGCTTGCCGGTGTTGATTTTTTAAAGTGTATGTCTTTTACTTAATCATAATTTTACGGGAATATAATTTTCCTTCTTTCGTCTTAAGTGTTAAGATATAGAACCCTTCCGGTTGTCTGGATTCAAATGTTTTTGATTGCAGTGTAGAACGGTGAACTTCTTTTCCTGATGAATTAACTAATGTAACTTCAGATCCTTCGAAAGGAATTTTTCCATCAAGGGTAATCTGTCCATCCTGGATGTTAGCCATTAAGCTGATATGTGGATCCTTGTATTGGTATGCATAATAAATACGGAAACCACCATTAAGGTTAAGCAAACCAGAGTTAAGGCTTATCTTAACACGATCATAAGGCTTGTTCATGGTAAGCTCAAGAGCTCCTCTGCTTGCGTCTGTACCGCCAAGCTTAAGAACATTATCATGGATGTTCATATAATCGTTATTAGAAACATCTCCAAGAAATGTTTCTACTGATACTCCACCTATTAACTGGGCAGTTAGAATGGATTGATCTGTACCAATACCAATGACAAGCTTATTGGTATCTGCAGCTATATTCGTGGCAGAGAAGATCAGGGTCTGTTCTGTTCTTCCTAATAATCCCACAGGAACGAGTAGAGTAGAATAATCATTTTCATTACTTCCTACTGCATTTTCTGGATTTTGTACAAAACAAGCGACACAAATACCGTAAGCCCGATTTGTTTGGCTGCTTGGATACGTTTTAACGATTTGTGCAAAAGACATAGTGCCCATAAGGAACAGTAAAGACGCCAAGACTACTTTTTTCGTCATACTTTGGCCTGCTAATAGATTTGTTTTCATGGTTAAAAATTTAAATTTTTAGTTTCTATAAAGTTACATATAAAAAGATTATGTTGTTGCATTTATTTCATTTTTATGTGATTTAGTATTCAATTTATTTTTTTAAATAGCAGGAAACTAGATATAACCGTGAAATTATTATTTAAATGGTGTAAAAATTAAGTTGTGAATTTTATAATTAATAGGATGGATTGATAAATTAATCCTAATATCAAAATAAGCGAAAAGGTCTTTAGTTTCGTAGAAAAACAAAACTCTTTACGACGTCGTAAAGAGTTTTAATATGCTTTATAAATAATATGATATTAATTACTTTTTTTTGATCCTTTAATGTTAGGTAAAAAAGCTGTTATTATTCCCATAAGTGGTAAGAAGGCACAAATTTTAAATACATATGCAATACTGGTATCATCTGCCACTGCACCTAAAACAGCGGATCCGATTCCGCCCATTCCAAACATGAAACCAAAAAATAAACCGGCTACCAGACCAATTTTATCGGGCATAAGATCTGTTGCATATACTAAGATGGCAGAAAATGCTGAAGCAATGATCAAACCTATTAGAACAGCAAATACTATGGTCCATACTAATGAAAGATACGGAAGGCATAAAGTAAATGGAGCAGCCCCCAAAATTGAAATCCAGATAATTTTCTTTCTGCCATATTTATCGCCCAATTTTCCACCCAATATAGTTCCTACAGCAACAGCAGCAAGAAACATAAATAAATATAACTGAGAGTCTTTAACGGAGATATGAAATTTATCAATCAGAAAGAAAGTGAAATAATTCGTCATGGACGCTAAGTAAATATATTTGGAAAATACTAAAGCCAGTAGGATCGTGATCGAGAACATTACTTTTTTGCGGGAAAGATTTATGTTAACAACTAAATCTTTATGTTTAGCTGTTTTTTTAATGGATAATCTTTCGGCATACCAGTTTCCAATTCTCCATAAAAGGATGATACCAATAAAGGCAGCAATAGCAAATAAACCGACATACCCCTGTCCTAATGGAAGTACAATGAGGGCTACTAATAATGGGCCTATGGCACTTCCGGAATTACCACCCACCTGAAAAATAGACTGTGCCAGTCCCTTCTGTCCTCCTGAAGCCATTTGGGCAACCCGTGAAGCTTCCGGATGAAATACTGAAGATCCCATTCCGATAAATGCAACAGCAATAAGGATGACATAATAGTGATGTGCAGCTGCAAGAAGTAATAAACCAGCCATGGATAATGCCATTCCTATGGCAAGAGATCTTGGATTGGGTTTCTTATCCGTGTAGATCCCTACAAATGGTTGCAAAATAGATGCGGTAAGTTGAAATACCAGAGTAATAATACCAATCTGAGCAAATGATAATTTAAATTCACCTTTTAGAATGGGGTATAATGAAGGAATAGTAGATTGGATCAGGTCATTCAAAAAATGAGAAAAACTGATCATAAATAAAATGGGGTAAACAATTTTAGAAGTGTCAATTGTTTGGGTCTTTATATTTTCCATGAAATAAAATCTTTAATTCATCATGTCATCTGATGAATTTTGTTATGGGTTTAATTATTTTAATATTGTCTCTCAACAATTTTCTGTGCAGTCAATGCAGCATGATCAGAGTCTCTCTTTTCTATATAAAGATAAAGATCTGTATGTATTTTTTGTGAAGCAATGAAAGAGTCCGTGTTGTTATTGTGGCTGCTTTCATACGTTTTCAACACATGCTTACTGGCTATTTTATAAATTTCTTTTAAAAGGCTATTGCCACAAGCTTCTGCAATGGCGACATGGAAATTAATATCCGCCTGATAACATTCAAGAGCCTGATTTTCTTTAGCCAGTTTGGCTCTGAGATCTAAATAGGATTTTATCGTCTTTAAATCTTTTTCAGTATGATACATCGCTGCTCTTGCGGCAATTTTTGATTCCAGAAGAGACCTTACTTCAAACACATCTTCAATTTGTGCTTTGTCCATCTGGGTTTCCAAAGACTCCTGAATGTTTTTGGAAACTACAAATGTGCCAACGCCCTGCTGTACATTTAATACTCCCTTAATAGATAATATTTTTATGGCTTCCCGAATACTTGACCGTCCAACACCATAAATTTTCATGAGCTCAGGCTCAATAGGAAGTTTTTCACCAACAGCATATTCATTATTGATTATCCCTTCAGTCAGCCTTTCTGCAACTTCCTGAGCTAATGTTCGTCTTTGAATTTGTGCCATATACATCTTATCATCTGATGACTGCAAAGGTATAAATTATCTGAGATATTTCTGCAATTATTTAACTAAAAATAAATGTAAAAAGAATAATAAATGTTGTGGGGTCAATGCCTGGTTTGATTTTATTTAAAATTCTTTTCTAAAAAAGCGAATATTTTATCAAAATGTTTCGTGGGTTCAGCATGAGAACCTTCGTAAATCTGATGTTCATATGCATATCTGAATTTGTTATTTTTAAGTCTGGAAATCATTTTATTACCCATTTGTACTGCAGGGATCATTTCATCTTTTGTGCCGGATAAGATTAGAATCGAACCTTTTATGTTCTCTACTTTTATAATGGCTTTTTCTTCTGCAATGGTATCCTTTAGCATGGCTTCAAATGTGCCCCTGAGATCATGCTTCATTAAAAAAGGAACAGCTTCTTCATTTACAGGAACAAATGGTAGCTCTTTCCCGTTAAGCGTCCAGCAGGAAGTTGTAAACTCTTGGGTATGGCCGGGAAAAACAACATTACTGGATGACATTCCAATGACACAAGAAATGTCCTGATAATAGCTGCCTAATAGTAATGCGAGATCCGCACCTCTGGATCCTCCAATGACTGCGATTTTGTTTTTATTGATTTTTTTGTTTTTAGAAGCCTCCATGATGGCATTATGTACATCGTTAATGGCTATCTGGTTTAATATGGATGGTGTATTTTTACATCCAAAATATCCAATAGCCAAGAAAGCATACCCTTTGTCGATAAATTCTTGTCGTGTTTTTTTCCAATAATCTTTTGTCCATGCATTGCCTCCTTCTGATCCGCCAAGACCAACTATAAGTGGTTGGCTTTTATCATTTCCTACATATAAAATTGCCTCTACATTAGCTGTTTTTAAAGTATCCTGTGAGAATATAGAAATCGGGCTGAAGTTTAACAATAAAATTAAAAATGCCCAGGTTGTTTTATTAAATTCCATGTAATATTTTTTTCAAAATTGGTATTTAATAACGGATAAACTTTTGACCTATATCAAAAAGTTATTTTTGAGCCCTTATTCTGCTTAATGTTTCCTGGGTTATTCCTAAATAAGAAGCGGTCATTCCTAAGGGAATCCTGTGATAGATGCCTTTGTAAGTCTGAATGAAATGATCGTATTTTTCTTTTGCCGATGCAAACCGGAGTGAGGCTATACGCTCCATCAGGTGACCGACAACTGTTCCCATAGAAAGCCTTGCATAGCGTTCCATTTCAGGGAAATGATCAAACAGGTAAACAAGATCATTTACGTGTAGGCAGAAAGTTTGGGTATCTTCAATAGCATCGATATAATAAATATCCTTTTCTCTTTTATATAAGCTCTTTGGAGAATTACACCATTCGCCTTCGGAAGGAAAATACTCACTGATTTCTTTTCCGTCTTTTAGAAAATAAGTTCTTAAGAGCCCTTTTTGAATAAAATAAGATTGAGTACATACTTTATCTGCATCATGTACAAGATCTCCTTTTTTAAAAGTAATAAAATGTATGCTTTTAGACAAAGCAGATCTCAGCTCATCGCTGACCTTAATATAGTTTTCAAAATGAAGAAATAATAGATCCTTTTGTTCGGAATTTTTATCTTCTGTATCAACATGTCCCATAATTTATCAGGTTATTTGATTTTATTTGAAAAATAATTTAATAGATAAATATAAAATTTATTAAATGAAATTAACAGAAAGTTTTGAGAAGGTCTGATTTTAAATTTTCTGATTGATAATTGGTTGAATTTGTGTTGTTTATAGCTAATTTAGTAAATTTATCAGAAATACTAATCGCATGATCGATTTCACTACCTACAGACAATGGTTATTATATAGGACTTTATTAGTCAAATTTATCCTCATAGGGCTTTTCATTAATTTGTCATCATATGCAGGGGCTCAGAATGATGAGCTTCCTAAAAGAAATCAAAAGAAGGTAGTGATAACTTCAAAGATCTTAAATGAGCAAAGGACGTTGTGGATCTACACACCATCCAACTACGAAGGATCTAATGAAAAATATCCTGTCTTATATTTATTAGACCCTGATCAGAACTTTGCTTATGTGACGGAACTTGAAAGATTTTTATCTGACAGATATCGAATTCCTCAGTTAATTGTAGTAGGAGTTGTGAATAACGACCGCATAAAGGACTTCACGCCCATACATTCTCTGATCTTTAACGGTAAGATAGACAATAGCCTGGCAAGTAGTGGTGGTGGAAAAGATTTTTTAAGGTATGTAAAAGATGAACTTATTCCCTATGTTAATAAAAATTATAGAACTGAACCTTATCGCATTTTATCGGGGCATTCTCTGGGCGGGTTATTCGCAGTATACTGCAAAGAAGAAGAACCTGATCTTTTTCAGTCGGAGATTGTAATTAGTCCTGCTATTTATGGCGGTAACATGGAAATTCTTGGAAGATTTTCCGGTTTCCTTAAGGAGCACCCAAAGCTTTCCGGATATATGCCGGTTTCATTAGGTGAGGAACCTGGAGGTAAGATGGCCGCTGACTCGCTCGTGGGCCAGTTGAAAAGGTTGGCACCAAAATCATTTAAATGGCAATACAATTCCTATAAGGAAGAGGATCACTTTTCTGTAGGATATAAAAGTATGTATGATGGATTACGATTTATCTATAAAGATTGGTTTATCAATCCACAAGATACCACCTCGGTCAGATCTTATCGGGATATACAGATGCATTTTCAAAAATTGACCAAAGAATTTGGATATAGCGTACAGCCTGGTGAGGATTTTATGAATGAGAGTGGCTATCAAAGATTAAAAGGCGGACATATTGATCAGGCAATTGAAATATTTGCTCAAAATGTTAAAGACCATCCGAATTCTTCAAATGCTCATGATAGTTTAGGAGAAGCTTACTTTTTAAAAGGGGATAATAAAAGGGCTCTTGATCATTATAAGAGGTCTGTTTTGCTCAATCCCAAAAATGAAAATGGAAAAGAAATGATTATAAAAATTAAAGAGAAATATTGAATTGATGATACCACTGTTTCCCATTTTAGTGCTCGCCATTCCCAGAAAAGTATATTTATAAAATTTTGGTTCCATTTTGAGCGGACTCACTATAATGGATTAACATTTACCAGGTTGGTTGATAAAAAACAAAAAGCTGCAAACACTGTTTGCAGCTTTTATAAGCTCTGATTATTAAGCTTCCGTAGCCCGTAGGGGAGTCGAACCCCTCTTACCAGAATGAAAATCTGAGGTCCTAACCGATAGACGAACGGGCCATCTACGATTACACTAATTTGACTTAGTGTGTTAGGTTTTTGTTTTTATAAGTTTACAACTCTTATTGTAGCCCGTAGGGGAATAAATCCGCTATAGACAAATACCTTATTATTAGTTACTTATGGATTCAATTTATTTGTAGCTCATCGAATTACTCACTAAATCCTAATGTACTTCTTTTCTGCAATTGCTGGTGCAAATATAGAAGAAATCCACGATTCCCGCAATAAATTTCTGAGTAATTTAAGCAATTATTTTTGCTGATTTGATTATCAAATAGTTATATGCAGGGTCGGCGTAGTCAACAAGTTAAATTAAGTTAAAAGAGTAGAATTTCGGAACTTAATGATATTTGACTCGCCCCTAAATTTACTTATCTTGCTCTTCTGTTAAATTATAAGCTTAAAATTTGCAAGTGCGAACAAATTACTACAAATTCTTAGGCGAAAACAAGATTCCGCACTTAAAGTCATTGATTATATGGTATCAGAATTACCGAATTCTTTAAAATGAAAAGCAGATTTCTATTCATATGGATAACGATTTTCTTTGCTTTCCGGACAAGGGAAATAAAGAAGTAAAGCATAAGGACATTATAATTTATCTCTTATATTAATTGTGTTTTTTAATAGACTGTCAAGAAGTGGGTTATATAGGTTATGAATACACTTCTATATAATTTTTCATCATTTGTGTTTTATTAAAAAAAGCATTTTTAATTTTTTTATTGCTGCAAAGTAACAACATTACAGCATGAAATGATTTACAAATCGTATCGATAGTCATCGATAAAAGCATAGATATTTATCGATATGGGTATTTAAACAATAAAGAAGTGAGATATAGACTTTAGAAATTCTATATTTTATGATGTGTGTTGATAAGGTCAATCAGCTCAACAAGATTTTCTATTTTTAGTTTATTAAATATATTTTTTTTAATCGTGCTTACTGTATTTTGCTTAATACCCAGGTGATTTGCAATTTCCAGGTTACCAAGCCCTTCGGTATACATTTCTGCAATTTCTAATTCTCTTTTAGTCAAGCTAGTTAGAGGATTAATTAAATTTGGATTGTAAACAAACTGTACTAATAAGTTTCGGGAAAGATCAGAAAAATACTCCCCTTTCTGTATAAAGTGTAAAAGAGCTTCTCTTACTTCTTCCTCTTCACTTAATTTACTAAGATACCCATCAGCGCCTGCTTTGATAAACTTGAGCACATGTAAATCTTCTTCAAGTCCTGTGAAGATTAGAATTTTAATATTGGGATTTGCCTTTTTTATTTCAGATAAGACATGTAAGCTATTTCCATCAGGAAAATGAGCATCAATGATAGCAATATCAACCTCCTTTGATTCCACAATTTCCAAGATCTTTCGTACCGATGAGGTATGATAAATTATTGCATTTGGAACAATCTCGTCGATAATGATTTCAATTCCCTGCCTTACAATACTATGGTCATCTGCTAAAAGAAATCTAATCTCTTTATTCTCATTTGGTAATTCAATCATTATTAATATTTAAATTTAGCCTGAATTTTATTTTTGTTCCTTCATTTAACTTACTTGTGACAGATATATCGCCATCAAATAAATCTACAATTTCCTTGCATAAGCTTAATCCTAAACCTGCTCCAAGATTATCAACTTCATCAGATACCATCCCTTGATAGTAAGGTTCAAAAATTTTTGCCACGTCAGATTCTGATATTCCTATTCCTGTATCGCTTACTATGGTTATGAGAGAAATTTGGTTTTCACCTATTGGTTCTGTTGCCATTGTAAGACCAATCTGTCCGTTTTCTGTAAACTTGTTGGCATTTCCCAGAATATTCATAAATATCTGATTAATTCTTATGTTATCTGAATATACCACCAAATTCTCAGGTATACTATCCGTTACGACAAATTTATTATTTCTTGTTTCTACATACGGAGTAATTATCTTTACTATAGAATTGATTTCCTCTTTAAGATTAAAGACTGACTTTATGAGTTTTTTGTCAGTTTCTTGGTTTTTTGTGTACTCTAAAATTTGATTAGATTGTATAAGTAAAGTACTATTGGTAAACTTTATAGATTTAAGGTAATCTTTAATCATCTCATTTTCTGTCGTTCGGTGGATCTTATCAATAAAAATATTGATAATCTTCAAAGGAGATCTTAGATCATGACTCAACATTCCCAATATCCTGTTTTTGAAGGTAAGATTCTTTTTAATTTTCTCATTCGCTGCATTAAGTTTCCGTTCGTATATAAAAGCAACCCTTGTGAAATACATGATCAAAATCGATACAATAAACATTAAAATCATGAGGCCAAATACCAAGTATTTTCTAATTTTATTATTGTCTGAGCTTTGTTTGTTATATTCTTTTTCTAATTCTGATTTAAAATCTTTAATTGCATTTTCGTAGACATCGATAAGATCGTTACTGTAAATCAATAATTTACTAAAATTAGTATAAAACTGCATATTTTCCTGCTGTTTTTGAGCGGCATATAACTGGACTTTTTTTACTTCGGCTGCATAATGCTTATCCATCGACTTCATTGCATTATTCATTTCAGATTTTACTTTAGAAAGAGCTACCCTCTTATTATTGGTTAAGGTAACTACTGTACTTTCTTTTTGAACATTAACATTACCTGTTACCGCATCTTTTATACGCCCTATAAAACCTTTCTTTTTTATTGTATCCGTATAGGTATGGGTTTGTATATTTAAATTATCAAAGTTATTCTTATACTTTTCCGGCTCATATTCTTTATTCTTGATTTTGGCAGATGTGTTCAGAGAAGATTGATATACAGAATCCAATAATGTTTTCAGTTTTGTCACCTTCAGAGTATCTTTCTTTTGCTGCGCTAAACTATTTTTCAATTTTTGGCTTGTCTTTTCATATTTACTTATTTTATCAAAGTTATTTTCAAGTTTTCTAAGCGATTGAAAGTATAATTGCAGATCCCCTGGATTCTGGCTCATTATATATTTTTGAAAATGGCTCTGTGCATCTATGAAATCATTTCTTGAATTATTAGTTAGTTCTCCCAAAATTCTGCTTTCCTGTAATTGATTTTCAACAAATTTTAGTTTCTTCTCATTAACAAATTCGTTATAAAAAAAGATTGCTATAATTACCTGTATTAATAAAATACATATGATCAATGAGTAATGAACAACTTTTCTCAACTTAAAATTTAAAAATTTATATACCATATCAATTATCAGCTAAATTAATTTCGCCGTTACTTAAGTCTGTTTGTTATTAATTTTAAATAAAATAATATAATTATCAAAAATTCAATAATTGATGAATGTCATTTAATAAGTAAAGTTAAAGTATTTTTATCTTGTTATAATACAGAATAAAATTGTGCAGATTTACAAGTGTTTGATATAAACTTTCCTTTACAAGGTTAATTTGATTATTAAAAAATGACTTTCTTGTATTAATTAATTCCCCCACCTAGTGCTCTGTAAAGTTCAACTTCAGCATTTAGCTATTCCAATGTTACATTATTAGGTTCCAATTCATTTTGTAGTTTATTGTTTTGCGCCGTAATAACTTCGAGATAGGTTGCCATTCCATTTTGTACAATTTTAGAGCATCGTTTACACCCTTCTCTAAAATGATGGTATGCTCAGATAGAAGAGATAATCTTTCGTCTGCACCTTTAGACTTTGCCATCGCATCAGAAACTTCGGAAACGGCTGTCAAAAGGGACTGTTTAAAATTAATCGCTGTTTTCTCCTGTTCAATCATTGCAGTTTCGTAAGTGGTTTTTAAGCTGTTTTTTCTATAAAAGTGGCATTGCGAGATTGGCAGCCAACGTTTTTGTTATAGAACCCGGTAGATCAAACAAGATACTTATTTTGTTAGAATTGACCCCAATTTGGGGGACTAAGGCTAAAGCTAGGATACATCGCAGTTTTTGCCAAACCTGTTTTAGCATTTAAACTGATTACAGAATATACTGCTGCTTTTAAATCTGGACGACGGCTCAACAACGTTGCAGGAAGCCCTGTTGACAAAGTGTTTTCTGGTGTCGTACTTCATCGCTTTGTCGACTTTAAAGATAATTATTTTAGTTTAGCTTTTACTATTTCATAAGGCGTTTTTCCTTTAAAAGATCCATGTGGCCTATTGAAATTATAAAAATTTTCCCATTGCTGTAATTTTTGATTCAAATCTCCGTTGTCGGTATAACTTAAAAGTTGATAAAATTCTTTTTTATCTGTTAAGTGCGAATGTTCAACTTTACCATTTAATTGAGGCGTTCCGACTTTTATAAATCGATGTTTTATACCTAAATCCTGTACATGTAATGAAACTTAGATTGAAATTGATGTCCATTATCTGTTTGTATGGTGTTAATTCTGAAAGGAAATTTTTCGACAACACAGTTTATAAAATCAATGGAACTTTCTTGCGTATGTTTCTCGTATATTTTTAAAGTCCTGATGCGTGTTGCATCATCGATTGCTGTATATTGATACCTTTTTATCTTTATTCCACCTTCATTTGTGAAAATTAGAAACTTAACATCTACTTGAACATGGTGTCCAGGAACCTGTTTTTCGTATCTAATGCTATGCATAGCGCGCCGAGTTGTTTTTCTATCTAATCGTTCTACTTTATTTCTTTTTAAAATTCTATAAACACTAGATTCTGAAATGATGATATCATGGTAGCGCTCTAAGTACCATTTTATTCTCCAAGTACCTAATTTATGTTCTTTGCGAAGCTCTAATACTTTTTCAACAACTTCAGGCTTTATTTGATTTGGAAAGTTATACGCTATGGGCTTTTTTCTTAATAAACCTTTTTCACCCTGTTTTTCATATTCTTTTTTCCACTTATAAAAGGTACTCTTTTTTATACCGAAAAATTCATACGCTTCTTTATTTTTACCTCGTTCTTTTGCATATTTTAATACTTGAACTTTTTTTAGATAATTTAAATAATTTGTTATTTCTTTTGTCTTTTGTCTTTTCCATATTCGTAATACTATATTAGTTTTCTACTAAATTAGTCTACGAAGGGGTGGCGTATTCACATCAGAAGGAATCGCCACTGACCAATTTTAAATTTTGTTTAATTTTTTAGGGAACCGGAAAACTGATTTTACGTTACGCACCAAAAAGAGGATCTGACCACCTTTGATAAATGAAAGAGCAAAAGACCATTTTTCCGAAGCATATGATTAAGCGACTAAAATTTATACACTAGGGCATTTATATTCATGCCTGCGCCAACTGATGCAAATAATACAATATCGTTTTCTTGGATATGGTGGGTTTGAAGCTCGTTATTTAAAATCATTGAGAGAAGTGTCGGTATCGTAGCAACACTGCTGTTACCCAGCTTATTGATTGACATCGGCATAATATCTGTAGGAACCGGTAAGTCATATAATTTGTAAAAGCGTTTGACAATTTCCTGATCCATTTTTTCATTAGCCTGATGGATAATGATTTTACTAAGTTGGTTTATTTTATATCCGCTTTCGTCAAAGCATTTCTTCATCGCCTGTGGTACTTGTGAAAGAGCAAACTCATATATTTTCCGGCCGTTCATTTTAATAAATTTTGTATCCGACAAAGTTTCGGAATTGTATGATGTTCCAAAATAAAGAAAGTCTTTCTCATTTAAAGTATGAGAAGCTGAAAGGTGAGATTTAACGCCTATATCATCTTTTGTAATTGTAATAACTACAGCACCTGCGCCATCTGCATAAATCATGCTATCTCTATCATGGATGTCTACTACACGTGATAAGGTTTCTGCACCTATGACAAGACAGTTTTTCGCTATACCGGATCTAATAAATGCATTGGCCTGTATGAATCCTTCGATCCAGCCCGGACAGCCAAATAATACATCGTAAGCTACACAGTAATTGTTTTTAATCCTGAGTTGATGCTTAACCCGTGAAGCTAAACTGGGAACTGCATCAGACTGAATATTACCATATGGGACGTCACCAAAATTATGAGCAAATATTATATAATCTAAAGTTTCTGGGTCAATTTTCGAATTTTCAATTGCTAATCTAGCGGCTACCACACCAAGGTCTGATGTAACTAATGTTTTATGTGCATATCGTCTTTCTTCGATTCCTGTAATTTCAGTGAGCTTTCGAACAATTTCAACATTATCCTGATCAAGTTTAAGACCACTTTCATCAAAAAAATCATGGCTTTGAAAATATAAATTGTTAATTACCTCTGATGGAATACAGCTTCCTACTCCAATAATTTTACTTGTCATCTGATTCTAATTTAAATAGTTGGTTTTGATTTTCTATTCAAAAAAAATACCAAGTCTATAAATAACTAGAGTATCAATTGTTCATTTGGCGATATTTCTGATAATACACTGAAGCAATGTGTTTTCCTCGGTGATAAGCCTGTATTGAGTTCTTTGGGATTATTGTGTTTCTGTAAAATGTTATTAAAAAATCGGTTAAGCCCATTTTTTAATACTTAACCGATTTTTTGAGAATTTTTGTGAGCCACGCTAATGAATTTTAAAGGGTAAACTTTAAAGATACACTTGCTGACCCCTGCCATCCAGTACCAGGAGAATAAGATGCATTGCCATTAAATTCTAATGTAGTTGTTCTTGCTTTTTTTTGCTCAGCTGTAAACGTGGTTGGAACATCACCAAATTCAAAATAATTCCTGTTGAGGATAGTTGTTGCAGCCTGCCAGCCCAAAATTAGCCTGTACCCCTCGTCCATTGCTTCATAGTAATCCTGCTGTTCTTGGGTAACTTGAAAGTTAGCTAGAACCCAGGATTTTAAATCCGTTGACATTTCAACAGCGACATCCTGTAGTTGGTCGTCCGACAGCTGAAATAATTCTGTTTGTTTTAGTTTTACACCATTTGGTGTTAATGGATAACTCATGACTAAATAATTTTAATGGTTAGTAAATAGTTTTTTATATATAATTGGGAGCCTTCAATAGCTCCTTCTATCATTGTTTTGATTTAAAGATGAAACAGTTTATTTATACTCTGGGAATATTCTTGTAATAAGTAAATGCGCCTAATTTTCACATTTAAATGAAATATTAACCATAAAATTAAATTGTATCGCATAAATATTACTTGAATTTCGATTGATTTTATTAATGTGTTATATCGGAATTTGTAATCACCGCCCCTATAACTTATTAACCTGCGGCCAAACAAAAAACGACATTGATAATTTTCCGGAGCGAAAACAACTAGGCAAATAACATGAAGTAAATCAGGCGATTGTAAAGTTAATTCGGCTTGGATGCTTTTACTTGTAAGAAGCCGCCTGTAAATTAAAGGAAGATTTGTACCAAGGAGATTTCTTGTAGAAACAAACAAGTTAATGTTATGTTGAATGGAATCGTTGCCTGGTATTATTTCTCATTGGTGAGAAATAAAATTAAAATACTTAAGTTGATTGATCTAACCCTCTTAGGGAATATTGATTATTCACTTAAACTAATTACCATGTCACAACGAATTTACAGGGATGCGCTTTTGAGCATCTCTCAACAAGAGCAGAGAATCAGCTATGACAGCACACACGTCATTGATGAATCTTACCGCATGACGATGTTTCTCCGGGAACTGCTCTACCAAATGAAAGAGCATGTATTGTCTAATGGATTTACGAACCGTTCTGAGGAAATCGAATTTTTCAGAAAAATTAAGCCACAGATATTAGGAAAGCTCATCTACTATAATAAGCTTTACCGGGTCGAGACTTCGTGTCCTGTTTCAAGCGGAAAAATGCAACATAAGTATTATGGTGGTGAATTGCAGCAGCTAAAGCAGGAATACAAGGAACATATTTGTAATTCTGATTTTTTTCGATATTATCGATCAGGTAGAACAGACTTGGATCACGAATACTTTGAACTTGGAAAGATTAATTTCAACGGTGGTTTAAACAGCTATGTGTTTGAAATAGATCCGCTTTTCTCAACTTATTATGACTATAAAGTATCACGAATTATAGCCAATGAGCTGATGTACGCTTATTTATTGTCCAAGATCACTCCTGATCACTTGGAGGCACAAACTAATGATAAAGATTTTTATTGGACGGATTCTAAAAATGCACTGATAGAGCTCATATACGCATTATATGCAGCAAGCAGCATTTCTGGAGGTAGAGTAAGTATCCGAAAAATAAGCGTTGTATTTCAGGTACTTTTCAGGATAAACCTTGGTGATATTCACCATGCCTATCACAGGATGAAAGTACGTAGTGGAAGCAGAACCACCTTTCTTGATCACCTTAAAGTTTCGATGGAGAAGTATATGGATAAGGATCTATAATAAAAAATCTTTACCGGCAATCATTTATAACCTTTATAACGCCGTATAAAGGTAGGTACTCTTCGCTGCGTGATCGCCAGTTTTCCAACTTTCTGTTCTCCGCCCATGCCAGCCAATTGGCAAAAATCTTCCCTTTTTAAATAATTTTCGCTCAAAAAATATAAAGTGCAGGATTTGAGCATTTTATCCGACACTTAGTGAAATTTAAAAAATCTTATTTTTCCATTGGCAGGACCTTGGCTGCTGATCCCACACAGGTTTTCCAATTTTGTACTGTAACCATAAAAACTGTACAATGAAAATCATCACGATTCAAAGCCAGGTCAGCCAGCAGTTCGGTGACAGGATCAAGGAGATATCTATCTATATAAAGAAACTTTCCTCCATGAGGTGTTGCTATCATACTATCGGGGCGGTGGTTAAAGATAAGTTGTGCGCGGATCACCTTCAAAGTTGTGATCGATATGCAAAGGGATGGTGGCCAAAGCAAGTACAGTGTTCCAAAAGACTAAAAAATAAAATAACCTCTTAACCTGACAGCACTATGGAAATCGATAAAATGGAATTTAATTTCTGGATGAAGCGGATTATGGAACGTTTCGATGTTCTTGGTGACCAGCTCAGCTCTAGTAATAAACAATTGAATGCGATAGATGGTGAAGAGCTGCTGGACAATCAGGAGGTATTACAAAAGCTAAAGATCAGCACCCGTTCTCTACAACGATACCGTTCCTCCGGTCAACTACCTTATTTTACCATCAGCGGAAAACTCTATTATAAACTTTCTGACGTTCAGCAGTTTATCAGGAGTAGCTTTTCTAGTTCTGTGGAGAGGTTATCAAAGACAAAGAGAGACAAGTAGGGCCTCTAAAAGACAATTAGGGTAAGTGGTTCGTACGGCTTATAGTTTTGGTAGCAAATATAAAATCACATATCATGAGCGAATCACAACAGACTACACAAGAAACTCCTGACCAGCTATCAGATATTTTATTGGTTCTTAGTAAAGAAACCAAGAAGCTTGAGGCGGTAAAAGGAATTGGAGAAAATGGAGAACTGGAAACGGTTTCTCCCAATAAGAAAAATAAAAACCAGTTTATGAAGGTGGATAAGAATGGTGATATTTTTTCCAACTTCTTCACCAATTTCATAAGTCAGCTTAAAAATCCAAATTTTTCATTCTTCAAAGTTCCTGCAATTTCTGCTGACAAGGTCGCTTTTGAAATTGAGAAAGCTATTGCTCAACCAACTTCCGAAGGCGAGGCAATCTTGTCAAAATATAAAGTGACAGCTGATCAACAGACGGAAAAGCTGGAACATCAAGAGCAACCCGAAAACGTATCACAAAATCAAAATACAATGGAAAATACACAAACAGCAACAACTGTGGCAACTCCGGCAACAGATGAATACCGGTATAAAGTGGAAGACATTGACTGGGAAACGATGTCCAATCTTGGATTGAGCCAAGAGAAACTTGAAAAGATGAAGATCCTGGACCCTTTGTTAAAAGGCTATAAAACTAATGACGTGGTTCCGATCAGCCTAAATTTAGGAACGGCAATCGCCCGGCTGGATGCAAGGTTATCACTACAGCAAAATAATGAAGGAAAAGTTGTTATGGCGATTCATGGCGTACGCAAAGAACCTAATCTTCAATTTTCATTCTTTGGACATGACTTTACAAGGGAAGACAAGGATAATCTGCTTAAAACCGGAAATATGGGTCGTATTGTAGACCTCACTTATGCTAAAACAGGCGAGGTGGTGCCTTCCATAATCAGTGTTGATCACTTGACCAAAGAACTCATTGCGTATAGAGCGGAAAAGATCAAGGTGCCTGATGAGATTAAAGGCGTCAAACTTGATGAACATCAAAAACAACTCCTTATGGAAGGTAAACCACTTCATTTAGATGGAATGATTTCTACGAAAGGAAAACCATTTAGTGCTGATATGCAGTTCAGTGCTGACAAACGTTATGTAGAATTCCTCTTTGACAGAAGCGAAACTTACAAACAGACGCATGATGAAACTAATAAATCAATTCAGAGTGCAGCGCAAACGGGTGAACAAGAAGCGCCTACGGTTTTTAGAGACAAGAGGCTTAATGATGAACAATATCAAAAATTTAAAGACGGTCAAACCGTCTACGTGGATGGTCTTGTTAATAAAAAAGGAAAAGAATATCAGGGTTACATCTCTTTCAATAAAGAAACTGGCATGACTCATTTCGATTTTAAAAATCCCGACGTAATAAAAGATAAGATACAACCCAAAGAGGAAAACAAGGCTCAGGTGGCTCTCAATTCTGATGGAAAAACTAAGGAGTCAACCAAACCTAGCAATGAGCCCCTAACTTCAGCGCATACAACCCCAGAGAATAAGCAGCAGAAGAAGAAGAAAAACACTAAACCGCCTGCGAAATTCAAAGGCAGAAAAATATAATCCTTTCCAGTATAAGAGAATGCCTGCATGCAGGCATTTTTTATGATCAACCAATATAAAGAAGAAAAAATATGAAAGCAGTAATAGCAGAGAAGCCAAGCGTAGCAAGAGAGATTGCTGCTCTTTTGGGAGCTTATGAAAAAAAAGTTGGATTTCTGACAGGTAATGGATATGAGGTGACCTGGGCATTGGGACACTTGGTAGGACTTGGTATGCCTGAAGATTATGGAA
The DNA here is from genome assembly GCF_018613715.1 of Chryseobacterium sp. ISL-6. GTDB lineage: Bacteria > Bacteroidota > Bacteroidia > Flavobacteriales > Weeksellaceae > Chryseobacterium > Chryseobacterium paludis. The sequence continues at coordinate 704,485 of NZ_JAGGPT010000006.1, forward strand.
TTTCCGGATTTCAGAAGGAAGCTCTACCCCTATTGCCTGATCCATTTGTATTAACGGTGCGAAAAGTGAAAAAGGATAAAAAATATATCCCCGATACAGGTGCTTTAAAACAGTTAAAAGTAATAGAGCAGGTTATAAACCGGTGCGAAAGTATTATAGTTGCCACTGATGCCGGACGTGAGGGAGAATTAATTTTTCGTTATATATATGAATACCTGAACAGTAAAAAGCCATTCGAGCGACTGTGGATTAGTTCCTTGACGGAAAAAGCTATTAAACAGGGGCTTGACAGCCTTAAGCCAGGGAGAGATTTCGACGGACTGTACGAGGCGGCCAAAGGCAGGAGCCGTGCCGATTGGTTGGTAGGAATCAATGCATCTCAAGCACTCAGTATTGCCGCAGGAAACGGTATCTACTCGCTGGGAAGAGTGCAGACCCCAACCTTAGCGCTTATCTGTAAAAGGTACCATGAAAACAAAAATTTTAATATAAAACAGTATTGGCAGATTGAACTCGAACATCGGAAAGATCTTATCCAATTTAAAAGCCTATCCAACAACAGGTGGGACGACAGGAAAAAAGCAGGTGAGGTACTGCGGGCAATTGAACGAAATGGTTTGGCACTTGTAACAGCAGTAGACAGTAAAACTATTTCTGAGCAGCCTCCTCTATTATTTGATCTGACAGGACTACAGAAAGAAGCCAACAAAAAGTTGAATCTTTCGGCTGAGGAGACCTTAAATATTGCACAAAGCCTATATGAAAACAAATTCATTACATATCCGCGCACAGGAAGCAAATATATCCCTGAAGACTTATGGCTGGAAATTCCTAATCTGGTCAGGGCTTTGGATAACAACGATTTTTATAAAGATGCGGTTTCAAAATTGCATTGGGGTCGCTTTAATAAGCGGATTGTTAATGATTTGAAAGTGACAGATCATCACGGTTTACTCATCACTGAAAAAATTCCTTCTTCCTTATCCCCAAAAGAAAGGTCGGTTTATGATATAATTGCCCTTCGTTTAGTGGAAGCTTTGTCTGGTTCTTGCATAAAAGAAATATCAGACATACAGCTGGAAGTTTTACATTGTTATTTTAGCATCAGAAACTGTAAAATTTTGGAACCAGGCTGGCGTGCCGTCAGAGGGAGCTTTACAGAAGATGACAGTGAACCCGTGCAAGATCTTCCTATACTGACCGTTGGTGAAGAAATAAAGATAAAGAGTTCGCAAGTTTTGGAAAAAAAGACAGCGCCCCCTGTTTTATATACAGAAGCGGGATTATTATCTGCTATGGAGAATGCCGGCAGGGAGATGGAGAACGAAGAAGAACGAAAAATTTTGCGCAATATAGGAATAGGAACACCGGCCACTAGAGCATCGATCATTGAAACCTTATTCAGCAGGGATTATATTAGAAGAGAAAATAAATCAATCATCCCAACTCAAAAAGGCATGCAGGTTTATGACCTGGTAAAAGATAAAAAGATTGCTGATGCAGCGATGACAGCTGAGTGGGAATTGGCGCTGCAAAAGATTGAAAATGGTGAAGCTGATTCCGGAGCTTTTCAGAAAAAGATGGAGGGCTATTCAGTTAGTATTACCAGGGAATTACTCGAAACTGCTATAGCTCAGGAAAATCTTCCTGAACTCGCCTGTCCTAAATGCAAAAAGCAGCCATTAATCATCCGGGATAAGATTGTGAAATGTCCTGATGAGAGATGCCGTTGGGTTCAGTTTCGTAATATCTGTGGAGTCCAATTGAGCATAACAGATATAGAGAGCTTATTGAGTAAAGGTAAAACATCGTTGATTAAGGGCATGAAAAGTAAAAACGGCAATAAGTTCGATGCATTAATTGTCTTGAAAGAAAATGCAGAAACCTCTTTTGAATTTGTGAACTCTAAACCAAGAAAAAAGAAATAATGGGCATCAAGACACCGCTTACTTATTATGGTGGAAAACAATTGCTTGTTCCAATTCTTCTTCCACTTATTCCTATCCATGAGACCTACGTAGAGCCGTTTGTTGGGGGTGGTGCATTATTTTGGGCCAAAGCACCTTCCAAATTAGAGATAATCAATGATACCAACAGGGAACTGATCAATTTTTACGAAATGGTACAAAACGAATTTGTTAGCCTTGAAAAGATAATACGGATCAGTCTTCACAGCAGATCGCTGTATAATGATGCTATGGTCATTTATAATAATCCGCATATGTTTAGTAGGATCAAACGTGCATGGGCAGTTTGGATATTGGCTTCTCAATCATTTAGTGGCAAACTCAATGGTGGATAGGGATACGATAAGACAACCACCACCACTGCTGTTAAAATCTTAAAAAAAAGAGACAATTTTACAGATGATTATGCAATACGACTTCAATCTGTTCAAATAGAGTGTACAGATGCATTACGGGTACTCCGGGATCATGTTAAAGCATTTCATTATTGTGATCCGCCCTACTACAACTCTAATTGCGGGCATTATGATGGATATACCCAGGACGATTTTAAGGCTCTTTTAGAAACATTGGAAGTGATGCAAGGAAAGTTTTTATTAAGTAGCTATCCCAGTGACTTACTGAACTACTATACTAAGAAAAACGGATGGTTCAGTAAACATCTTGAAAAAAAAGTGAGTGTCTCTGCCGGCTTGGGTGTGAAGGGGAAAAGAAAAATTGAAGTCCTTACAGGCACCTATAATTTGAATGATTCTGGCTATAAAGGATAGAAATATTCAATATGCCCGATAATCGATAATAAACTCCTGAATTAATTCAGGAGTTTATTTTTACTTTTTAGCTTCTGAAACAGAAACTTTTCTGAAGTCTTTGAATAATTTACTTAGCTCCAAAGCTGATTTACGGGCTCTTGTACCTGCCGCTTTGTTTCCTTTTTCAACTTGAAGTCCAGCATCTGTTGTAAACGATTCAAACTCTGCATTGATCTTTTCGATAAGTTCTTTCATGATCTTTTCTTTTAAAAAATTGAGATGTAAAAATAGACTTTAATTTTTAATTACGTTGAAAAAGAGTGCCAAAAAAGGCCAGTTAAAGACTTTTGGTTCCAAAAGCTGCACCCTTCTTTATACGTGGATTAACTTCCGAATCCACAAAAATATGATATGAATTTAGCAGCAAAAGACCTCTCGTACTTCACGTTGAGATTACAAGAATTACTAAGGATCAGTTTCCCTGAATTATCTGGGGATGTAATTTTTATTAGACGTCGCTATCAGTTTGCACTCAATGCTTATGAAGGGGCTTTCATGGCCGGTAACCGCATTGAACAATGCAATGAAATCGCCGAATATATTTTATTTGAAAATCTACATTTTTCCAAATTTGATATTGTTTTCAAGGTAGTATGCAATGAGTTTTATACGATCATGGCAGATGAGACCCCCGCATTCCGCAATTAAACTGCCGCTCCATTCCGCTTTCACTGAAATACGGAACATATTATAATTTGTAGAAAAATTAGTGCAATAAAAAGTTGAAAATCTTTGAATAGCAAGGGAAAAATGGCAAATTGCCTCTATAAATTGTTTAATGATGACCAGAAAAACCCCAAGTGGGCCTGTTAGGGATAAAGAGCGAACTAAATTGAAGCTGTTAAGCTCGGTAGGCAGCATCTTAAAAAAAGAGGGATTTATGGGGTTAAATGTTAGCAATGTAGCTAAAAAAGCAGATGTTAACCGGAAATTGATCTATGAGTATTTTGGCACAATGGAGAACCTGGTTAAAGAATACTTGAACAAGAGGGACTATTGGCAGGTAAACCTGGATCAGCTCAACGAAATTATTGAAGAGAGTAAAAAAGATTTTGGTCAGCAAACAGCCTACGCACTTTTGGAGAAGCAGTTTGATGGCTTAATGGCTAACGAGGAGATGCGAAAGATTATTCATTGGGGTCTGAGTGAGGATTTGAAGCCACTTAGGGAATTAAATAAGGAGCGAGAAATATTTGGTGAGGAATTCTTTAGCAAAATCACGGATGAGCATTTTAAAGATAAAGACAAAAATCTCAGAGCTATAGAAGGAATTCTTGTTAGTGGTATTTACTATCTTATACTGCAGGCCAAAATGAGTGGCGAAACGATGTGCGGCATTGATATTAATACATTGGAAGGCGCAGCTGAAATAAAGAAAACCCTTAAACAAATCATAGATTGGGCGTATTCGTAGATAGATTTTAAATGATCAATTTGATAGATTCAATTTAGATCTTTTATATCCCATTGGATTCCTTTTGTCTTCGATACATACTTTTTGTATATTTGCTGTTGATCTCATTTAAATGATCATGGTTATTAGTTATTGATCCTTGGCACTAGCCAAGGATTTTATGTTTAAATAAACTAACACTCTTACGGTTTAAAATTTGCTTTCTGTCAAATTCGATCATGAAGAAATTTATTATGGATTCCGATTACAAGTATAATTCCATATTCGAAATTATCGACAGGTTCTTTCGAAATTCATTTCAAATAACTAGTTTCAGAACTTAACTTAGTTAGATCATTTTGATAATTCCATCACAAATATTTTCAGATCAGAATAAAAAGCTAAAAAATGCACTTTTATTGTCGTCCGTAATTGGATTTTATCTTTTCTGCGCTTATAAAAGTTTAGGCTATTTACAGGAGGATGAACACTATCAGATAATAGAATTTGCTAATTATAAACTTGGGGTAGTTTCATACAACGGGCTTGCATGGGAGTTTAAGGCAATGGTTAGACCTGGCTGTCAGCCGCTCATCTGCTATGTTATATTTAAAACAGTGAAATCAATCGGTATAGCTGATGGTTACACTTTGATTTTTATCCTTAGAGCTTTGACTGCCATATTATCTGTTTTTATAATCAGCAGTTTTATTGCTGTTTATAAAAAATATGTTACTCCTTCATGGAAAGCTATTTATATAGCTGCGTCGTATTTGCTGTGGTTTTTGCCATACATTAATATCAGATTTTCATCTGAAAACCTCTCAGGTTTAATGCTTGTTTATTCCTTGGTGCTCTTGGACAAATCAAACATTTGCAGGAATACTAAACTAACTATATTAACTGGAATTGTTCTTGGTTTTTCAATCTTATTCCGCTTTCAGTCACTTTTGGTTATTTTAGGAATGGTGCCTTGGCTTTTATTGGTAAGAAAAGCGATGCTTAAAAATGTCCTGAATCTGATATTTGGAATAGCTTTGGTGTTTATCCTCGGTGTGCTCATCGATTATTGGCTCTATGGGGCCTGGACTATTTCTGCATTACGCTATTTTGACGTGAATATTCTTAAAGGGGTAGCAAGCAATTTTGGAACAGAACCTTTTTATCAATACATTATCTACATTCTACAAGCGCCTGGCTTATTTGGGGCAGTTATATTAATTTCATTTGTAATAGTATTGATTTACTATCCTAAAAATATACTCGTTTGGATGTGTGTGCCGTTTTTGATTGCTCATTCAATAATACCACATAAAGAACTACGTTTCTTATTTCCTCTTATAAATTTATGTCCTTTGATTTTAGTTTTAGGATTGCAGAAGACAATGGCTTGGTTAAGAAAAAGAGTGAGTCACAAAATATGCCTTATTTGGTGGAAAGTTGGAATTCTATTCTTCGCAATAATAAATATTTTCGGCTTGTATGCAATTAGTTCTACCAGTGCATCAGGTGGTAGATTTTCGGTGGCTGCGTACATTCACAAGCATTATGACAAAAATAAAATTCAAATTAGGTTAGTGGGCTCCGCCTATCCATTTATTGACTATGATTTTTTGCAAACCAGCTATTACAGTATTAAAGAATATAAAAAAATTGACCAAGCTGTCAACATATATCATAAAGAAGTTATTAGTAGACCTGCTTCCGATGGCAGGAAAGTTTTGCTAATCTTGAACGCAAATGAGATTGCCGGGCCAAAGGAATTATTGTACTTGAAAAGTTTAGGCCTAAAAAAAGTATATCAGAGCATCCCTGATTTCACTATGTTTTTATATAATTTTTATAACCCGAAGTTGAAAAGCCAACAGACGTATATTTATCAAAAAGTACCCTAATTATTTCGCAATAAAGTACAAAATACCGTCCTTACTACTATCCGTGGTTTGAAACATGATTACAGCCTTGTTTCGGGGGTCAGTAGACCAAGGTGACGCTTGCTTATAAAAATCAATGGGTGTATTAAGAAAATAGGGCTCTATATTCAGGAGTATTAGGGAGTCAACCTGATGTCTTTTTAAAAAATTAATCAGTGGTTTTTTTGTCAAAAAGTGAGCAGAGGTTTCGGATTGGTTATTCCCAATATTGAAGTACATGGCTTTATCATGCCGATCACTATCGAATACTTTTAGCTGTGTATATATTGAACCGCCTAACGAAATAACAAGGCTTGAAATGAACACTTTTGTCCAGTTTAAATTCTTTACTGCGGGTACAATGACAGCAATGTAAAGCGAAATAATTAGATATAGTTGCAAATAATAACGATACGAATTCGTGGTGGTATAAAAACTGAAAACAACCATAAAGCTCAGCAGAAACAATGTAAATAGTTGCGTATTTTCGTTTGAAATTTGATTGCGTAATTGGAAGACTAAATATACAATAAGCATTATAGACAGAGCACAAGACAGTAACCTCATCCATTGCTCACTTTCAAGCGAGTAGTATTGCATATAGATTTTATAACCTGTTAAAATTTCAAAAAATGCTTTTCCATGAAATATAAAAAACGGGATGAGAGCGATTAGATATATGTAGAAAATTATTCTTTTATTGGGTTTGAACGCGAGTAAAAAGGAAGTTGGTATCTTTAATAAGTATATGACTTGTGCTTGTACTAACAATACAAAAATGATTAGGATTGTGTAAACCAATGGATGGGGCGACCAAAATGATTGCCCAAATTTAAAATATAAAAGCTGCAAACCAATATTCCCAAGAGCCACCGCTAATATAATTAACAACTTAAAATAAATGGTCTTACGTGTAAATGAGAAGTAAAAACCGCAGCTTAACATTAATGCCAGTGGAACGGCAGAATAAATAATATGATTGTAAGATCCGAGGATGCTTATTAATAAAATTAAGAATATTAATAGTCGGGGAGTACTGTGCTTTTCAACAAATTTGATGATAAAGAGCAGTAGTAGTGACGAAAATAAAAGGGTAAACGTGTTTACTTCCCAGGCAACCCTTGGAGAAGTTAGAAATAGTGCTGACTGACTAATTATCAACAAGAAAATCACAGCCTGAACTGCTAATCGCCTTGTATATAAAAGAGCCCAAACCACAACCACACCAAAAAAATTAAAGATTACCCCACTTAAACGTAGATTAAATACACTTATCCCCCCTAGACTAAACTGAATCTTAGAAACAAGGACTTGTAATATTCCAGTGTAGTACGTCATCCCAGTTAGTTTACTCGTTGATTGATTCAAGGGTATAGTAGCTTCTAGGCCAAACCAAGCTTCATCGGCATGTAAACCGGGAAGCTCCTCTAATCTATAAATCCAAGAGGTAAGAAGAAATGCAAATAACGTCAAACTTGCCAAAAGCGGCCAATTTTTTCTTATGAGCAAGAGAAAGCGAAAAATAAATGACATTGTAGGTTCTAAAGACGTATAAATATTTTCAAAATTAACATATTTGCAAATATATAAGCTCTTGGTATGATAAGTATTACAACAAAATCAATTCAGCGTAAGCATATTATAGTGATTTTAGTTACAAGCACGTTGTTGTTTCTGCCTGTTGTAACATTTAGCTTTCTTATAGGATGGGATGATCAAATTTATGTGCTCAACAACTATACGGAGAGTGGCCTAACCCTAAAAAACATAGAAGCAATAATTACCGAATTCTATTATGGTCAATATGCGCCATTGAATCAACTATTCTACTCAATTGTTTATGAGTTTTTCGGGTATAACCCAGCATATTTCCATGCCTGTAGTGTTCTTTTGCATGCTGCCAATGCTTTGCTCGTTTACTTCTTTATTGGAAAAATTACTACACGTATAGTACCTGAAAGTAATAGCCATCTTATTGCATTTTTTACTACAATATTATTTGTAATTGCCCCAATTAATCTTGAGTCTGTTGCATGGATTGCTGCATCAAAAGTTTTAATTTATGCTTTCTTCTATCTCTGTTCCTTGATATGGTATACAAAATACATAGAAACCAATAAAGCAAAGTATTATTATTTTACGGTAATATGTTTCATTCTTTCATTTTCAGCGAAAGAACAAGCAATGACGCTTCCTCTAGCGATGATTCTTATAGACTATATTTATAAACGCAATTTTAAAAGTAGCACAACGTGGTGGGAAAAAATGCCCCCGATATTACTTTCTGCAATTTTTGTGTTGGCTTCTTTTCAATCACAGGGTCGTTCAATCTTGTTGGCAAATGATACTTATGGGATGATTGATAGAATACTATTAGCGTTCTATACCATATCTGAATATTTTACAAAAATTCTGATTCCTGTAAATCTTTCATATGTATATCCTTTTCCTTTTTCATCTGAAGTGAATCCGCCAATATGGATATGGCTTTTCCCAATTTGCATGCTATGTACTGTGTATTGTTTAAGGCGTATTTTGATTCAAAAGCACATCCTTTTTGGAGTGACATTTTTTATGATTCATATCATCATGGTAAGCAACCTTATTTCATTGGCCAGATACTCTATCGTTGCGGATAGGTACGCATATATTGCATCTATTGGGTTATTTTGGCTCTTTGCTGTTTTATTTGCACGCATATTTCAGAAAGAGCAACATAAACGAAAACTTGGTTACATCTTAATGTCAATCACCTACTGTCTCTATTTTATAGTTTACACAAGTATCCACATATGGGTTTGGCAAGATGCGGTTACCTTAAAAGAAAAAATGCGTCTCGAAATTAAAAGCAGATCAGACTATGCAAAACCTAATAAATTCAATTAATGATAAACAGAATATGATACAAATAAAATTTGGTTACTTTTTGCTCCTTGTTATTATACTGATAAACATTATTATCGCTTCTAATTTTTATTTTCTAAAATCAATGAAAATTTCTGGCTTCTTTTTTCAACAAGCTGAGAACCAGGAATATTTTAATCCAAAAAAAAGATATTAATTATTTGGATTTTAGTTTTTGAAATAATAACTTCATACTACTTATACATTTTTACTATAAAATTAACCAAATTAATGCTCACCGCTCGCTTATGTAACACATAAGAAAGCTAATCAGCTTCTTAAATGAAAAACAAAAATTTTTATTTACTGACTTTAGTGTTTGCACTAAGCTTAGTACTATTTGCGTGCCGAAAAGAAATCGGCGCCTTTGTTGATGTTAACCCAAACGTATCAGCGTCGAAACTTGAGGCTGCTAAAATTTGGAATGCGAAATTTGTTGCAGAACATTATCGTGAAAATTCAAAAGTAGCAGGATTTGTAACCCTGAAGCCTCAATGGGAAAAGTCTTGGACGGTGGATGATCCAGATGGAGGACAGTATCTTGCAGTACCTACACCGATGGATCATGTAGACAAGCTAGAAGTATCCATCAGCAGGTTATTTTTATTCAAGATGGATGACAATACTGTGCAAGATGCAAGAATAGTCGAGTTTGTTGGTCTTAACTACAATGTTCAAAAAAATATTGATCAATTGATACAAGACCAAAAAAGAAAATCTATCTCGGGATTTAATGGAGCGATCATTAATTATGACTTAAATTATCGATGGACTGATGGGAAAATTTATGAGCAAGGTAAGGTAACACATGATAAAGCACTTATCACCAGAAAAGAGAGTCTGGCCTTTTCTGGATCAAGGATAAAGTTACCCTTATATTTAAGTACAATTGAAGGAAATATCAACAATAATGGTAGAATCAATAACTACAAATATTTATATACGCCTTCGAATACAACGGCCTCCGTAAGTAGCGGTAGTGGCAGCAGTTCCGGGGTTGCGAGCGGAATGGGTGGCACACTATCTGGTGTAACAATTGTTGGCGGCGGTACGGGCGGTGGCGGACTTCTTGTAATACCTCCGGGAGGGAATCCAAGCGTACCGATTAACGGGCCTGGCTTAATCCTGCCGCAAAGTTTTTCTGATGCTGAGGGAATTATAGAGTTTAATGGTACTCGTGATCCAGACTTTCCGTCTAATTGCAAATCGTTTGACTATAAAAATGCTAATGCAGCTGGCACCTACCAAGTATGTGCTGTGACTGACCTGAGGTTCGATTGGAATGCAGAGTGGCAACTAGGTAGCTATTTTTATCACGCATATGTTATGGGTCGTTTTACAAACAAAATTTACTTTGAATTTCCGAAAGTTCGTCTAAATGGACAATCTTATACAGCGTGTGAAGCCGCGAAATTAACAGCCCAAGCAAAGGATGAGGCGGAAGATATACTTGAAAGTCAAATAGAATCGTCACCGCCTTCTCTTGAAGAAACAGGAATTCTATTGATTAAAGCCAGATTTCTGAACATTTTAAAGAGTAAAATCCAGGCCTATGGTGGAAGAGTAATGCAATCTAATCAGTGGCCAACTGCTACAATTTCAACGAAGTCATATAGTAAAACTACTGGTGAATGTGATTGTGATGATTGGTAATTATGCTGGACGATGTAGAATTTATTAAAGAAATAAAGAACAATGATTTCATCAAATCGATTATTGTGCATAATGGTTTTTCTAAAGTCAATGTCTCACAATTCGATTATACTGAAGAGTTTGACGATTTTTATAAATTTAGGAACTTTCGGATCGGAAGATGGATATTCGATTTAGTGAAAATTTCTGCGTTGACTGGAGATCTTACAATGACATTTAGAACAGCTGACCAAGCGATCGTTGACGAACTTCCTCTTGTAATCGGCACTGGACCAACTTATCAAAAGGCTATACTTCCACAAGAACCAAGTATGATGCGTACTAAGGTTGGCAAAGTCGTTATTGAGGGAAAAACAGCACATGTTTCGTATATTATAGCGAAACCCTATGGAGCAGAAATTAAAATTCTTATACCTGGTAACTTAATTTAAAAAACTATGAAATTTGTTATAATATTTATTTTGTCTTTCATAATGGTATCTGCACTACCATTTTTCTGGAATCAATTTTCATTTGTAGAGCTTGGTTTCCCCTTTCCTTTTTTACAAAGAATGACTATTGACGATCCGCTTGGAACCACCACAGTAGTCCCATATTTTAAGCTAAACTTTGTATATGATTTGGTTTTAGTTGGAATCTGTGTGTGGGCACTAAATTATTATTTCAAACAGAGATTAAGAAATAATGCTTAAAGTCAGTAAAAAATAGCAATAGCAATACATGATAAGTTTTATCCACAAATGTATTGCTATTGCTGTTGTTAAGAAATGCTTCAAGCCTTGGATATTGGTATTGGAAATTACCAATTGCTTTCTATCAACTTATCTAATCCTTGTCAATAAAAGTTGCGGTTATCACCTTCAAGCCGCCCCCCTTTCTTCGATCAGCCGAATTTGCTTGATGAGGGTAACATCTTTTTACTGTTGCGTAACTAAATGTTGTAGGTCAGGATCATTTTTGATCCGCTCCAGTTCATCCGTGATAATCTTTATGATATCGGTCTTTATCTGTCGATAATTCGCCTCAATTTCCTGTTTCATGATATCCTCTCCCCTTTCATTTTCGAATGATGCAATCTGAGGAATCTTTTGGTAAACTTTCGTTTCCTTGGCTACCTTTTCATTATCCACCACGATCTCGGCATGAAAGATCTTCTGATCAATTCGTTCATCAAAATTGTCTGATACAGCCCCTACAAACATTCCTTGGGTGAGCGTGGATATTTTAGAAGCTGGGATCAGGCTGTCTAACTGAGTAGATATTGAAGTGGATTTATCATTACGGTTAATACTTAAACTTTGGCGCTTTTGCAATACTTTTCCAAAACGTTCCGAAAGGCTTTTGGCCGTTTCTCCTACTACCTGACCACTAAAAATATTACCTACCATATTCTGAATTACTTTGCTTTCTTTATCGCCATAATCACGGGTCAATTGCGAATAATCCTGAAATCCGAGACAGACGGCAACCTTATTACTACGGGCAGTGGCAATCAGGTTATCCAATCCCCTGAAATAGATCGTTGGTAGTTCGTCAATAATGACCGAGCTTTTTAGTTGACCTTTTTTGTTGATGAGTTTTACAATTCTGGAATTGTATAATCCGAGTGCAGCAGAATAGATATTCTGCCTGTCAGGATTGTTACCCACACACAGGATTTTGGGTTCTTTAGGATTATTGATATCGAGAGAAAAATCATCGCCAGTCATTACCCAATACAACTGCGGTGATATCATTCTTGACAAAGGAATCTTAGCCGAAGCGATTTGTCCCTGAAGCTGATCCTGTGCTCCACCTTGCCAGGCATCCATAAAAGGTGAAAGATAATTTTCCAGATCCGGATAAGTGGTAAGAATGGTGAAAACCTCTGAATATTTTTTATTTAACAGCTCAATGGCATGTGGAAAGGTGCAGTATTTTCCATTTTCATAGATTTTCAGGAACCATATGATAGCCGCCAAAAGAATGATTGGCGATTCTACAAAGAAATCTCCCTGCTTTTGAATCCAGCTGCGATTTAGGTTAAGCATGATGGTGTATGCGGACTCGTAGGCATCTGATATATCAGTCATAAACTCTGGGTTGATGGGATTGCATCGATGGCTTCTCCTGGGATCATCGAAATTGATCACATAGAATTTAGGTTTTACCTCGTATTTATCGGTGTGCTTGAGCAAGTGATTGTAAGCAATAGTGGAAAGATCGTCGAACTTAAAATCGTAGATATACATAGAAAAGCCCTTTTCGATCTGCTGCTTAATGAAACTATTTACGATGGCATATGACTTACCTGATCCGGGAGTTCCTAAAACTAGAGTTGCCCTGAATGGATTGACAATATTGATCCAGCCTTGATGCTGTTTTTTATTGTACCAGAATTTAGTCGGCAAGTTAATCGAGTACTCATTTTCCATGAGTTTGGTCTCCTGCATGAAGCTTTCGTTCTCATTATTGAAAACATCATCCATCAGATTATTCTTTAACAGCCGGCTCATCCAAACTCCTGCCATCAACAGGGCAATATATCCTATGCTAATGGTCAGGATATAAAAAAAGGTTCCGGTTTTTAATGGCAGTTTCAGTAAGGGTGTATTGAGAAAGAAAAGTATAAAACCAATGGCTAGTGCCATATAAATTTTAGACCAAGTAATCTTTTCGTTCTTTACCCCTTTAGTACCCAGACAACTTAACGCCAGCAGAACCAGACAGAATATTTTAGTATACAGTTGATGTGAAAACAATCCTGCTGTTCGCTGGAAATTACTGAGTATTTTATTGATAACTTCCAATGTCCAGCCTTGCTGTTGAAAAAATCCATAACAGAACCAATAGCTGTGCATCAGCACCAAAAGAATGCTTACGGCCCGCATAAACTCCATGATCTTAGCCAGACCTTTTAAATCGTCTTCTCCTTGCATTTTCGTAAATGTTAAACGTTTGGGATTGAATTTAAAAGCTGTGCTGCAGGGCTGTTAGATTGTGGCGGTCGATGGCTTTAAGTGACAGCGTTTGGCAATGTTGCTTTACTATAAAGCTCATTTGATGTTTTTGACAGGCTCAAAAGAAATAGTTTATTCCCGGCAGCGATTGGATTTAACCTGCTATATGCCATTTACTTATCCGATTTTTTTTATCTTTATAGTTGTGAAAATCATGGAATATCTTATCCATTTGATTAATCATGAGTAAAAAACAATGTTATGGATTGGAATAATCCCGACGCTTTCCCTGGTGAAAGTGAGGACGAATATAATATCCGAAAAAGAAGTGAAAGTGAATCTGCCACAGGATTAATGTTTGTGGTGGTAAACATTTTTATCCTTATCTTAAAAGTTGCAGCCATTTTTGGCTTGTTCTTTTATGCCGGGTTTTTATTATCACAAAAGTTGTGGGGAGATGAAACCGATAAGGTTAAACTTTTGGGGTTTTCGTTATTGTTTACCTACCTTATTTTTAGTATTATTTATTTCCTTAAAGGAACCATCATTGGGTTACGGGCAAGGAAACGAATGTTATGGTTGCTACCGTGGACAATTTGTGTGTTATTATGTTGTATCGCTCCGGCATTTATAATAAAATCATTGGTAGCTAATTTATTCAGCTCTACAGAAAGGGAAAGTATATGGTGTATCCTACTTAGCTGGGGAGCATTCGTGTTTTTTTCACTTTACATATACGGTCTTTATCGGTTTAAAACACCTACCGCACCAAAGATTTTGAGCTGGAGCTATGGTTTGGGACTGAAAATTTCTCATTAATAGGGGTCAGTTCACGAAAAGTAAAAAAAGGGTAAAGGATAAATCTATCGTAAGTTTTGTTATTAATAGATAATTGTATAAAGAAGCAAAAAAGGCCTCGAAGGTGTAGAATCTTGAAAAATTGCCCATAGTAATCTGTTCAAATTTCTCTTTTTATTTCCGGTATCTTCTATGGCTAAGAAAACCCTCTCTTAGTTTGTAGCGAATCTATTGTTATAGCACACTGGGCCAACTACTACAATTTTAAACCCTCAAATAATTCATTCATTAAACCCTCTGACTTCTTCTTTTCATCATTTATAAAGGCATTATATTCGATTTCAATAGTAATAACATTCTTTTTTTTTTGCATTATTTACTTCAATCTTATAATAAGCTTTTTTTTGATCTGATAATCCAAAATTAAATAACTATTGTCTTTGATGTGCCTTGTGTTCAATGTATTATACTTTGGTCTTTTCTCTTCAATATAATCGTTAGGCCATTCACTTTTTCCAACAAAAAATCTAACAATAATGTTGTCCTTTTTATATGCGAAATCAATTACCAGCAACCTATAAGATTCTGGTAAAATTCCACCCTTAAGCATCCTATTTATAGATTCTTTGTTTTCCTTATCATCAAAAACATTTAACCCTTTTGGGAGCGTTGCTTTGAGGGCTAAAATTAATTTGTTTTTGTGCCATAACTGTTGTGAACAACATTACGCTTATGATGGTTAATTTAATCTTCATGTCAATTTAGTCAGCCATAAATGGGGTCAACCTTACAAAAGTACTAAAAGTAAGCCCAATGTGTAGAATCCTGCAAAAAAGAAAAAACGGCGGTTTCAAATATTATCTAAATTTAAGCATAAAAAAACAGGCATTTTATATGCCTGCTGCCATTACCATTTTATGAAAAACAGAATGAGGAAATAAACCTTTTCCCACCTTTGTGTGAATTTTAATATACAAAAAGCAGTCCAAACGAACTGCTTACTTAAAAAACATTCAAGATGAAAAAAAATTAGTTATGTGAAATAAGTGACTCACTAAAATAAATTAACACTTACTTTTCATTACAAATATAAAAAAATAGAAAACTTTAAGAATAAAAAATCCATGCTATTTCATTACGTATGACCACAATGGAGAATGCTCATTGAGGTTATTCCTGCAAATCTGCGAAAAACAACGTTTTCAAAGAATTTGAACAGTTTATCAGCTATATGGTCTAATATCTGTTTTTATAAAATCTGTGGGCGAAATCCTGGTAAACAATCTCATCAGCTCCTTCTTGTATGTTGTAAGAAGATACCTCTATAAAAAATGGAACAGTGACTGCTTCTCTTATTATCCGGAAAATTGGAAGCTATCCTAGATAAAACGGACTTGCAACAGATCTAAGAGAACTTGGCAAAATAGAAAGAACCTTATTCATGCTCGAATGTATATGGACCCAACTCTGCGAAGAAGAGTTACTGTAGGATTAAATAAAGGAGAAGGCAGAAATGCATTGGCAAGAGCTGTATATTTTAACCGTCTCGGAGAAGTAAGAGACAGAAGTTTTGAAAGTCAGCGATACAGAGCCGAAGGTCTTAACCTGGTTACGGCTGCTATTGTTTTATGGAATACGGGTTTATATTGAACAAGCTGTAGAACACCTTAAACAGCAAGGAGAAGAGATTAACCCGGAATTACTCCAGTATCTTTCACCTTTAGGTTGGGAACACATCCATTTAACCGGAGACTTTGTCTGGAATAATAAAGTAACATTAAAACCGGGAGAACTAAGACCGTTAAGATTGAATAATCTAAAATAACTATCGAAATTATTGTTTATGATAGATTTTATCCTTTATCCTTTTTTTACTTTTCGTGAGCTGACCCCTAATAGGTATTGACAAATCTGTTACTGACCTAGCTTCCTTTTCTTCTTTTTCATTTGGTTTTCAAATAGCTGTTCCTCATAATCTTCAACCTGAACTTCCGGTAATAATCCCCCTAGAGATTCAATAAAGCTAGGTTCATTCTGGTTATATGAAACTGTATTATAATTAAGAAAATCAAACAGGTCATGTGGCTTTTCTCTGTTGTATAGATCCTTAGCAATAACGGGTTCAACAATTGGTTTTTTAGAGTTTATATTTTCAATCTGCGGCCTTTTATCGTTATTCCACCAATCATTAAAGACATTTGCGGAAAATTCCTTCCCTAAATGCGAGCCATTCAATACTGTTTTGTTGTTGTGGTCAATAAAGGTGATCCCGTAAACACGTCCGTTATCATTAATGCGCACTACGGTATTGATGCCGTGTTCCTGTAATTGTTTTTTGAAACTTTTCTCATCAGTTGCCATATGCATGGCGACCTGTATAATGTTTTTCAGGGAACTGTTTGCGTGTTCGTTTTTTAATGATTCCTTGGATTTTTTGAAATGTTCATGTAACGCATGATACCCTGCGCTTTTTCCAAATAATGATGCTTTAAAGGGATTACTGGTCTTCTCACGATTTTCATTAAGTACAGAGTAAACAAGTCCTTGTTTCTCTGTACCATGCAATTCACCCTTAACTTCATCGGCAGTAATATTGAACAGGGAAAGTAGAGCATTGTATTCACCCATAGTTTGAAACCTATAATACTTAGGAAGATGACGGACTACGGAAGCGATTTGGCTTTTCAGGTCCCCTTTTATATAATCCACTGGACGGAATATGCTATCATTTTGTAAATGCTCTTTTTCGGTTGTGGGTATTAGTCCGTATTTCTGTTCTAATGCCCTTGAGATATTTACAGAACGTCTTTTTTCAAAACTATCTGATATTTTTTTACCCTTCTCATCTACGCACACAGAAACAATATGAATATGGGTACGATCAATATCTGTGTGCTTGAACACCACGAAAGGCTGATTCCTGTAGCCCATCTGCTCCATGTAGTCCAGTGCAATAGCCTGAAATTTTTCATCACTAACCTGATCTTTAGGATTTGGATTTAAAGAAATATGCAGAATCGGCTTTTCTGTTTTGTTATTTGCTGCCAGATAAGGTTCAAAAGAGCGAGCTAACTGAGCTGTGGTATATAGTCCGTTCACCGTTTCCACTATCTTATGTGTATATAAAATTTCTCCGTTTTCTTTCTCTACTTTCAACTGATTATAGGAAAGTGCACCAAAGAGACTCTCTCCTCTCCCAATGTTCGCTATCATTTTACGCTCCTTTTTTCAGATATTTTTCTTCAAATTCCTGAGTCAAACGAATTATTTCTTTAATTAATTTTGCCATTTCAACTGTATATTTTTCCAGTTTATAGAGATAAGCCGATGCTTTCTTCTCGGAAAAATTACGGTATAGGAGCTTAACAATCTGGTTGTAGTTGACCCCGACAGACCGATACTGGCCGTATAAAGTAGTGAGTCGCATATAGTAATCCACTGCTCCTTTATCAATTTTTACTGTTTTAATTTCCTTTCCGAACAGTACGGAAATAATAAATTTTGCTTTATTGGTCATCCCTGATGCTTCAAAAAGCGATAATAATCTGTTATTTTCTTCTTCTGTGAGACGAAAAACATGGCGGTGTATACTGGGATCAGTTTTGGGAATCCGCCCGCCTTTGTTCTGTTTTCTTTTACTATTCTGATCCATAATATATCCATTATTAAAATTGATAAACTTCCGACTTTGGAGGAGTTTCCAGCCCCCTGCAAGGGCAAGGGTTTTGGGGCACGAAATGAGTTTCGAGTGCCTCAAAACACACCTTGCTGTGTTCGGGTGAACACGAAAATCCGTCCTTCGGAGCGGATTATAGATAGCAGGGAAAACAGCTTCGAGCTGTTTTTTAAACTCCTTAATCCATTAAAGTATATATTGCTAAAATCCATATTTAAATCTTTTTACAAAGTTCGGGAGGAGAAACGAAAGGACTGCAATGGAAATAAACGCCAAATAAAGCCGGTGGCAGCCAGTGAGTGCCACCTTTGTAAAGGAGCTTATCGAGGTTTATTTCTTTGTGGCAGCAATCAGGCTGGGACATCGTCCAATAAGAGTGCAGTGCGTACAGTCATTTGGAAAGAGAAATATCATGAGAACCAGACAGCAAGTAGGCTTGATGGAATTTGATTCTGAAGATGGGAATACCCGATTGTGTGGATGCTAACCGATTATTCTGTTAGCTGGCAGGACAGCAAACAATCCTGTGAGCTTGCAGATGTATGATACAGCCTGCCGGAAGATTATCAGGCAAGAAAGCAAGAATGATTGAAGGGTACTCGGATAAGCTGACATCAGTATGGACGGCAGATAAGCATGAAAATCATTAAGCTGGTTTTCTGGATGGAGTGTTAGGATGATCTATATCCTTTAGGATAGCAACCAGCCCTGAACGAATGTTGTACAGAAAGTTATCAGGACAACAAAAAAGAAGTTTAACCTTAAAAATTGAATATCATGGACAAAAAAAACAAAACATTATTTATTGCTTTTTCGAGCCAAAAAGGAGGCGTGGGCAAAAGTACTTTTACGGCAATTATTGCCAGTATTCTACATTATCGTCTGGGTCTTAATATCGCCGTCTTTGATTGTGATTACCCTCAGCATAGCCTTATGCAGATGCGTGAAAGGGATCTGCAAGCGGTCAATAACAATGAAATATTCAAAAAACTGGCATTCCGCCAATTCTCTATGATCAATAAAAAAGCATATCCCATACTTCAATGCAGGTCGGATGAAGCTTTACTGGAAGCCGGTCGCTTTTTACAATCTTCAGCCATTGATATTGATGTTGTTTTCTTTGATTTGCCAGGAACCGTTAATACGCCGGGCTTACTCAATACACTGGCCGGAATTCATCATATTTTTTCACCGATCACTGCAGATCGACTTGTGATGGAAAGTACATTGAGATTTACCGATGTAATGGCCAATGTATTGATGAAGCAAGGAAACACTACCATTGAAACTATCCAACTGTTCTGGAACCAAGTGGACAGGCGGGAAAAATCACCTTTATATGAATCTTATGAAAAAGTAATCGCAGATCTTGGTTTACATCTTATGAATTCCCGAATCATGGACAGTAAACGATTTCGTAAGGAAAGTGAGGTTGCGGCAAAAACCATCTTCCGTTCTACTTTACTGCCTCCGGATGAAAAGTTGATGAAAAGCTGTCATTTGGATGTGTTTATCGAGGAATTTTTAAGAACGATCAAATTGTAAGCAATGGAAAATAAAGGAAATGCGAACCCAAAGGTTGATGAAGAACATGTAATGGCTATCATTGCCAAGAACACAACTCAACTCAGTCAGGCAGAAACGCGTAGAGAACCAGCCGAAGAGAAGCCTGCAGTCAGGGATAGAACTAGGCAGAAAAAAACAATTGACCTAAGTTATGGAGAGCGTTTTCTGGGCAGCCATAGTATGACACGAAGAGGTGAAAAAAGTATATATATTCGTCAGGAACATCATGAACGTTTATCCCGTATCATACAGGTTATAGGTCAAGACAAGATTCCGCTTTATGCCTACCTTGATAACATTCTGGAACATCATTTTGAAATTTTTGAGAAAGATATTACAGAAGACTTCGACAAAAAATACAAACCCCTTTTCTAATTATATAAACTGATTTATAATCACAGTTATGGAAATACTCATCGTAATATGCCTGCTAGTCGTAATTTTTTTACTGTTACAGGATAAGATTGTCATTAAAAAAGTTGTAACAAACGAAGCTGACAAAGGAAAATCTAAGATTAAATTGCCTGAAATCATGGGAGTGCCTAAGCCTGTAAAGAGACTTTCAACGCCAAACATTGCCTCTGAAGTGCAAGATGAAAAACAAAAGGAAGAAACGAATAATTTTGATCATATAATCGAAAATAAAGAATTCGATAAACAAATTCCGCTGGAAGAGCCGGATGAAGTTTTTGGAGAAGTACCTGATCTGAGAGAAGAGGAAGAAGAATGGAATGTGTACGGAGTTGCTGATGATGAAGACGGTTTTGCCATGGGGGTCACCTTTGAAGAACTGGGTACAGTGGGGATGGTAATTCGGCAAGAAATGCCGGAGCCTTCTTTAGAAAAACAAGCAGTTGCCATAGTTCAGAAAATACAAGGAACCGAACTCTTCAGTCTATTGGAAAACTCTATGGAAGGAGCTTCAAGAAAAATAGCAGAGTTATTAGACAAAAGTCTTTCCACCAAAATAGAATCCGGTTCTTCCATTTTGCGGAAAAAAAATGATCTCAGTGATTTTGACATAGGAGCGTTTGTCTGAAAGAAAATCTCTTTTTGTCTGTTTATAACTATTCCAGAAAAAGAGCCAATAGCATTGGAATATCTAATTAATTTTAAATCAGCATAATTATGGTCTCCAAAAACGATCCCGACTATCTATTTGAGGAATATAAAGAATATACGATTGCCAGCCACAAAGACAATGTTGCAGAAAAGAGCATTAATAACCTCATCATTGTTTACCAGACAAAACATTTTCCCGAACGTAGGTTTATTGTCGGCTTTGATGATTCAAAGATGTCAGGTCGAAGGCAGTCTTTTGCACATAATATAGAAGATGCAAAAAACTACATTGATTGGGTCACAGAAGTCCGCCAGGAAAAAAAGAGCAATCGTCAATCGGAAGAGAATCCCAAAAAGGCTGCAGAAAAACAACAGCCAATCCAACCCAGGCTAATGAAACGTAAAGGTCGCAGAATGTAGATCTAAAACTTCATAATTTGAGCGTCAATCCTTAGCAGGGCTGACGTTTTTTTGTGCTCTAAAATAAATTACAACGTCACTAAACGCCAAACAATTCCACTGACAGCCAATTGGTTAAGTGCGCCTAAATGTCCCGATACATTTGTCTCCAAGCCTGCATAAAGCAGGGAATCATTAATCACTTAATGTATATAATCATGGAAAAACAAAGAAAAAAGATCCTGCTGATGGGCATCGCACTGCTTTCTGTGTCGGAGGCATTTGCTCAGGGCAATGGTACAGCAGGGATTACAGAAGCAACGCAGATGGTTACCTCCTATTTTGACCCTGCTACCAAGCTCATCTATGCAATTGGAGCTGTCGTAGGACTGATAGGCGGGGTAAAGGTTTACAACAAGTTTAGCAGCGGTGATCCCGATACTAGTAAGACAGCAGCAAGCTGGTTTGGAGCCTGTATCTTCCTGATCGTTGCAGCAACAATCCTTCGTTCATTCTTCCTATAATCCCTCGCCTTATGAATAATTACAATATAAATAAAGGCATTGGGCGTACGGTAGAATTTAAGGGACTTAAAGCACAGTACCTGTTCATTTTTGCAGGGGGATTACTGGGTATCCTAATTCTGGTGATGGTTTTATACATGGCTGGGCTTAATTCCTATGCATGTCTCTTCATCGGGGTTGGTGGTGCATCACTGATCATCTGGCAGACCTTTTCGCTGAACAAAAAATATGGTGCTTATGGGCTTATGAAAGTCGGCGCCGTAAAAAGCCATCCCCGTTACATCATCTGCCGTAAGCCTATCCGCCGTTACATCGCCAAACATACAACAACTAAATAAATGAGCGATGAATAAGGAAAACCGAAAGCTGCCAACAATTAATCTCGCAGGTGCAGAATTTTATGTCGATGCCACCTGCGGTTTACTGACAGACACCCTTAACGGTGCTAACAGCATTCATATTTATGAAATGTTAATGCTGGACAGCCACTTTGAAATGGTATTTGACAAGCATACACGAAATCTTAAGGAATCAGATTGGACAAATATTGAAGATGAAAGGTATGCGTACTTATGGCTGCGTCCGCTTGGTGTTTATGATCCAGACGGAGCAAAAGAAAAGCTTACAGAAGAGGACCTGCATTTTCTTAAAAATCTACCGGTAATCGACATAGAGGGTGTGAATTTCCTTTGGGAAAAACAGACTGGCCATCTCTTTCAGCAGGAGAATCCCTGGAATATGATCGCTAAAAATGATGCGGTGCAAAGTGAAGGTGTAACGGGTTTTTATTTTGACACGAACAAAAAGGTAGTCCCGTTTCCTCACGAATTACCATCAGCTAAGGGGATGCTACCAGCCCATATCAGTTTTATTCCAGTTTCTAAAATTAATCAAAAAATACTTCTTGCCGGGCAGCAGAAGACCAATCAAGCTGTTTCACGGAATAAGGGCAAAAGGTAAAATAATAACTGAGACAATCTCTAAATCTAAAAGAAATAATAATGAGAAATACATCCAAAACCAGTACACTGGAAAGTAAGTTTCCTCTGCTGGCCGTAGAAGATCACTGTATCATTTCCAAGGAGGCTGATATTACCGCCTGCTTCAGGGTGCATCTTCCGGAACTCTTTACGGTAGCTGCCCCTGAATACGAAGCCATTCATTCTGCCTGGCATAAAGCGGTGAAAACTTTGCCTGATTTTACCGTGATCCACAAACAGGACTGGTATATCAAAGAAAACTATACTCCGGATATGGCAAAGGAAGGATTAAGCTTTCTGGCAAAATCCTACCAGATGCATTTTAACGAGCGTCCTTTCTTGAACCACTACTGCTATGTGTTTATTACCAAGACTTCTAAGGAGCGAATGCGGATGCAGAGCAATTTCTCTTCCCTCTGCAAAGGCGTCTTAGTGCCAAAAGAGATCAGGGACAAAGAAACTATATCGCGGTTTATGGAAAGCGTAAGCCAGTTTGAACGAATCGTGAACGATTCACAGTTTGTCAAACTAGAGAGGTTAAAAGAAGAAGATATTGTGGGGACAGAAGGCAAACAAGGTTTATTAGACCAATATTTTACCCTGTCAAGACAGCATGGAACACCATTACAGGATATTGCGTTAGGTGCGGAAGAAATGCGTATCGGGAATAACAGGTTGTGCCTTCATACACTGTCTGATACCGATGACCTTCCCGGAACGGTATCTACCGATACCCGCTATGAAAAGTTATCGACGGACCGCAGTGACTGCCGTTTGTCTTTTGCAGCTCCTGTGGGACTGCTCTTAAACTGTAATCATATCTATAACCAATACTTATTCCTGGATAACAGTGACGATAATCTCAAAAAGTTTGAAAAATCAGCAAGGAATATGCATTCTCTGGGTAGGTACAGCCGAAGCAATCAAATCAATAAAGAATGGATTGAACGCTATTTAAATGAAGCCCATTCTTATGGCCTTTCTTCGATACGTGCTCATTTTAATGTGATGGCATGGTCTGATGATGCTTTTGAATTGAAACAGTTGAAAAATGATACAGGAAGTGCCCTAGCATTGATGGAATGTAAGCCTCGTCATAATACCACGGATGTAGCGACGCTTTACTGGGCGGGAATTCCTGGTAATGCAGGTGATTTTCCAAGTGAAGAAAGTTTTTATACGTTCATTGAACCGGCACTGTGCTTCTTTACCGAGGAAACCAATTACCAAAATTCACCTTCACCATTCGGAATTAAGATGGCTGATCGGCTCACCGGAAATCCAATCCATCTGGACATCTCTGATCTACCAATGAAAAAAGGGATTATCACCAATAGAAACAAGTTCATTTTGGGACCCTCAGGCAGTGGAAAATCATTTTTCACTAATCACATGGTCAGGCAGTATTATGAGCAAGGGGCTCATGTTCTATTAGTCGATACCGGAAATTCCTATCAGGGCTTGTGCGAACTCATCAAAGGAAAAACCAAAGGAGAAGACGGCGTTTATTTTACTTATACGGAAGATAACCCAATTGCCTTTAATCCATTCTATACCGACGACGGTGTATTTGATATTGAAAAAAGAGAGAGTATTAAAACGTTGGTATTAACACTCTGGAAACGCGACGATGAACCACCAACCCGTGCCGAAGAAGTCGCTCTTTCCAATGCGGTGAGCGGGTACATTGAACAAATAAAACAGGCAGATACCTGTCCATCATTCAATGGCTTTTATGAATATGTAAAAGGGGATTACCGCAAGATCCTGGAAGAAAAACAGGTTCGAGAAAAGGATTTTGACATTGCTAACTTTTTAAATGTTCTTGAACCCTATTACAAAGGGGGCGAATACGATTACCTGCTGAATTCTGATAAACAGCTTGACCTATTGAATAAGCGTTTTATTGTGTTTGAAATTGATGCTATAAAGGACCACAAGATCTTATTTCCCATCGTCACCATCATCATTATGGAGGTATTCTTAAACAAAATGAGGAGGCTGAAAGGTATACGAAAGCTCATACTAATTGAAGAAGCGTGGGTGCGACGAGAAGTTGCATAAATGATTGTCTGGCAAAGCGACCAGACCTGCTGTTTCGTCAGCAGTAACCTACCGACACATGCATCGCTGGTAACGGCGTTGTATGAAGCTGTCGGGACAAAGCACCCTTTGTAAAAAAGGAGCAGAAGCCGTGAGGCAGAGCAACTATCCCCAATATCACGGGATATGGGTGCCAGGTTTGAGTGGTATGGCTAACATAAGTGAACCGTCGTTGGAACCGTCGTAACTTCGAATAAGCCAAAGATATTGAAAGGCTTTAACCCAAAAGGGAGGCAGTCGGTTACCCTCGTCCATGCATAGGGTACACGAACAAAGCACTGCCGGCGGATAGACGGAGCCTAACCCACTTATATGTCATTTATGCAGAACTCGGTAAGCCCATACCGTTCCTGTAGCTACAGGAAAGCTGACCGCAAGGAAAGCCGATAGCGGTGTGGGTAGAGGAAAACAGAAAAAGCGAATGCCATTCTGTAATGGGATGGATAGGAGTTTAAACCTTACTCCACACGAAAGTGGGCAGACTTCTGTATGGTAACTTATTACAATAACCTTATAGAACTTTTAAAGGAAGGAAAGCAAATGAACGTAAAAAGAAAAACGTGTGCACCTGCCGACAAGGTGGAAAACTGGGACAGCATTGACTGGGACAGTTGCGAATCCAATGTCAGAAAGCTGCAAGCGCGTATTGTAAAAGCTCAGAAAGAAGGCAGACATAACAAGGTTAAATCCTTGCAGTGGATGCTTACACACTCCTTTCACGCCAAAGCTTTGGCAGTGAAAAGAGTTACTTCAAACAAAGGAAAGAACACATCAGGTGTGGACAAAGTATTATGGTCTACATCCAATGCGAAGTATCAGGCGATTAACGACCTGAAAAGAAGAAGCTACAACCCTCAACCATTGAAAAGAGTAAATATTACCAAGAAAAACGGAAAATTAAGACCATTGGGCATACCGACAATGAAAGACAGAGCAATGCAGGCATTATACCTGATGGCTTTAGAACCCATATCAGAAACTAAGGCTGACAGTCATTCTTACGGCTTCCGAAAGGAACGCAGTACGGCTGATGCGATAGCTCTTTGTTTCGGGCTACTTTCAAAAAAAGTATCGCCACAGTGGGTCTTGGAAGCTGACATCAAAGGATGTTTCGACCATATCAGTCACGATTGGTTGCAGAATCGTGTCCCTACAGACAAGGCTATGCTCCAAAAATGGCTGAAAAGTGGATTCATCTTTGAAAAGAAGCTATTTCCAACGGAAGAAGGAACTCCGCAGGGAGGCATTATTTCTCCCACTCTTGCTAATCTGACCTTAGATGGATTGCAGGAATTGCTTGCTGGTAAGTTCAAGAAAAAACAAGTCAATCTGGAAATTATAAATCCAAAGATTCATCTGGTAAGATATGCCGATGACTTCATTATAACGGGGACAAGCAAAGAACAGCTCGAAAATGAAGTACTTCCGCTTATCAAAGAATTTCTTTCGGAAAGAGGTCTGGAACTCTCAATGGAGAAAACCAGAATTACCCATATCTCGAATGGATTTGATTTTCTTGGATTCAACATCCGCAAGTACAGCAATGGTAAGCTATTGATTAAACCTTCAAAGGATAGTCTGAAAAAGTTTTCTGAAAAAGTGGCAGGTATTATTGATTCCAATAAGACAAGCAAACAGGAAACTCTTATCAGACAATTAAATCCTGTGATAATGGGTTGGGCAAACTATTACAAAAGCTGTGTAGCCTCTGAAACATTCAGGAAAGCAGATTTCCTGATATTCCAAAAACTGTGGACTTGGGCGATGAGAAGACATCCTAAAAAAGGAAAATTCTGGGTTGCAAAGAAATACTTCCGAAAAATCGGGAACAGGAACTGGACATTTGCGGTAGATACACCCAACTATAAGGGAAAGAATGAAACATTCTCCCTTAAAAGGATGTATGACACCAAAATACTCCGCCATATCCAGATAAAGCAGGAAGCCAATCCTTTCGACCCTGAATGGAAGTCTTACTTTGACCAAAGGGAAACTTACAAAATGTTAGAATCCCTCGACGGTAAAAAGTCGCTCCTACAACTATGGAAAAGACAAAATCGCAAGTGTCCGTTGTGTGGCAAACTGATAGGGCGAGAACTTCAATGGGGAACAACAACCCTGATGGAGGAAGGAGTTCGCAAGAACTTTCTCGTTCACGATGTTTGCCGCAGAAGTTCTTACCAATTAAAATTGAAGTACTAATGAGCTGGTTTCAAACAAGAAATTTTAAGTTACTTGAGCCGTATGAGGGGAAACTCTCACGTACGGTTCTTAGGGGGGAAAGCGGGAGTAATCCTGCCGACCTACCCGACAAGGCGATTGCGAAGGAAGGAATGGCGGAATACCTGAAATATTTGTTTAAAACCGTTAGAAAATTCTTTGGTGAAGCCATCGTCGTTACGCAGGAGGTGGATGATATAATCCACTCACCAATTGTCAGGGAAAGTATTATCAACAACTCGGACTGTAAGATCCTGCTCGACCAGCGAAAGTACATGAACAAGTTTGATGAAATACAGGCTATGCTGGGACTGACTGATAAAGAAAAGGCACAGGTGCTTTCGATCAATATGAATAATGATCCTTCACGGTTTTATAAGGAAGTATGGATAGGATTAGGAGGTACTCACTCCGCTGTCTACGCTACAGAAGTTAGTCTGGAGGAATATTGCGCCTATACAACCGAAGAAACCGAAAAACTCGAAGTGATGCAGCTTGCTCAGGAGTTGGGTGGCAATGTCGAACTGGCGATTAAAAGGATCGCTACCGATAAAAAAGAAAATCAATAAAATTTCAATTTAACAACTTTTTAAAATCTAAAAAAATGAAACATTTTATGTTATTGGTGTGTACAGCCCTGTTTCTGGGTTTTACACCCGCTAAAGCGCAATTTGTGGTTACAGACCCGACCAATCTTGCGCAGGGAATTGTCAATTCAGCCCAACAGATCGTGCAGACATCAAGTACGGTTACCAACACGCTGAAAAGTTTTCAGGAAGTGCAAAAAGTCTACAGCCAGGGAAAGGAGTATTACGATAAACTGAAAGCCGTCACCAATCTGGTTAAAGATGCAAGAAAAGTGCAGCAGACCGTACTAATGGTGGGTGATATTTCACAACTGTATGTCAACAATTTTGGTAAAATGATTAATGATCCCAATTTTTCACCACAGGAATTAACGGCAATAGCCTTCGGTTATTCAAAGCTTCTGAATGAAAGTGGGGATCTCCTTCAGGACCTCAAGCAGATCATCAACGCCTCAAGCCTTTCCATGAATGACAAGGAACGAATGGAAATAGTTGACAAAGTGTATAAGGAAGTGAGCGAGTATCACAAGCTGGTGCGCTACTATACCAACAAAAATATCTCCGTAAGCTATCTGAGAGCAAAAAAGAAAAACGATGCTCAGCGTGTCCTTCAGCTCTATGGAACGGCTAATCAGAAATATTGGTAGATCTCTAAACCCTTAAACCCTTATTATTATGGAATTTGACAACCTACATGAAATCCTGCGGTCCTTGTACGACGAAATGCTTCCTATGTCCGCCACAATGGCGGCAGTGGCAAAAGGTGTCGCAGGTTTGGGCGCATTATTTTATGTGGCCCTAAAAGTTTGGCAGGCACTGAGCCGCGCTGAACCCATTGATATGTTTCCACTGTTAAGACCCTTTGCCCTGGGAATATGTATTATGTTTTTTCCAACAATCGTGCTTGGAACGATCAATGCGGTACTAAGTCCTGTGGTCACAGGTACCCACTTAATGCTGGAAAATCAGGTGCTCGACCTTAATAAATTACAGCAGCAAAAAGATCAGCTTGAAAGGGAAGCCATGCTCCGAAATCCTGAGCAGGCTTATCTAATCTCAGATGAAGAGTTTGATAAAAAGCTCGATGAATTGGGCTGGTCACCTTCCGACCTGGGAACGATGGCAGGTATGTACCTGGAGCGTCAGACCTATCAATTTGAGCAGACTATTAAAAACTGGTTTAGGGATCTGCTTGAAATTCTCTTTCAGGCTGCTGCACTGGTTATTGATACCATAAGGACTTTTTTTTTAATTGTATTGTCTATCCTAGGGCCTATTGCATTTGCCATCTCTGTGTGGGATGGTTTTCAATCCACACTGAGCCAATGGATCTCAAGATATGTCAGCGTTTATTTATGGCTGCCTGTGGCAGATATTTTTAGTGCGATGCTGGCAAAGCTCCAGTCCCTGATGCTGGAAAAGGATATTGAAAGCTTGTCAGACCCGAATTTCATTCCAGATGGTTCAAGTACCATTTATATCATATTTATGATTATCGGGATTGTTGGCTACTTCACCGTTCCAACGGTAACAGGCTGGGTAATTCAGGCTGGTGGTGCCGGTAATTTCATGCGCAATGTTACGCAAACAGCCCAAAAAGCAGGAAATGTTGCCAGTGCAGGCACTGGTGCAGCGGCAGGCAATATTGGCGGCCAGCTTTTGAAATAATATAATTCACGAAAAATTAAGAATAATGGAATTTAAAACACTTAGAAATATCGAAAATAGTTTCAGGCAGATCAGACTTTACGCGATCATATTTGCCGTACTCTGTGCTTCGGTTGTTGGGTATACCACCTGGGAATCCTACAGTTTTGCCGAAAAACAGAGACAAAAGATTTATGTCCTCGATAATGGCAAGTCACTCATGCTGGCACTCGCTCAGGATGCTACAGTCAACCGTCCTGTGGAAGCAAGGGAACATGTAAGGCGCTTCCACGAACTCTTTTTTACCCTTGCACCCGATAAGAATGCCATTGAGAGTAATATGAAAAGAGCATTTAATCTTGCCGATAAAAGCGCTTTCGATTACTACAAAGATCTTTCCGAGAAAGGCTATTACAACCGGATCATTTCAGGTAATATCCAGCAAAGGGTTGAAATAGACAGCGTTGAGTGCAATTTTGACACTTATCCTTATGCCGTTAAAACATTTGCAAGACAATACATTATCCGTTCGAGCAATTTAACTGAAAGGAATCTGATTACTTCCTGCTATCTGGTTAATTCAGTGCGGTCTGATAATAATCCGCAGGGTTTTAACATAGAGAAATTCAGTGTACTGGAAAATAGGGATTTACAAGTCGTTGACCGCTAAACTCATAGTGTCATGAAAAAATTAAGATTATTTATCGACACCTGTGTATATAGGTTGGAAGAACGCTGGCAGAAGCTTTCTTCCACAAAGCAAAGGAAATTTTTGATCCTCTTTTTTGCAGGTTACCTGCTGATTACCGGATTTGTGATCATGTCCGTGTGGTATGACGCCAAATCTGCGAATTCCATTGAGAAGGCCAGAATCGATCATATCCGAAACCCTGTTTTAAAACAGGATACACCATTAAGAGATTCATCATCAACTCACTTAAAAATTAATTCAGATGAAAGAGAATGATAAAAATAAAGCATCGATAAGACTTACAGAAGTTAATCAAAAACAGAGTTTTGAAACGGAAAGCAGTTCGAAGGATAAATTTCAAAAGCTGAAGAAACCATTGATTTTTGGTTTAATGGCTATTGTATTTTCCGCGTGTATGTACCTGATATTTGAGCCTTCTTCAGAGAAGAAAGAAAATGAGCAGGCGGGTTTAAATGAAGTCGTGCCGCAGGCTACCGAGGCCGGGATGCAGGCTGATAAAAGCAAAGCTTATGAAAGTGAACTATTGGAGCAAAAAGAGCTGGAGAAAAAGAGGTCACTTTCGGGCTTATCAGATTACTGGAATGTAGACAGCACCAATTCTGGTTCTAATAACAGTAATTCAGTGAGTAATCCCGCAGTTTCTGCTCCTAATCAGCAGAACGAAGCGCTAAAGAGTTACCGGAACATTCAGGGTACATTAGGTTCCTTTTATGAGGACAGGGGGCAAACAACGCAGCTTCAAAATGAGGTTCAGTCTTTACGGACACAATTGGCGCAAAAGGAAGCTCCACAAACTAATCCCGTTGAAAGCCAATTGGCACTAATGGAAAAATCCTACCAGATGGCAGCGAAATATTTTCCGGCTGCCAAAACAACTGGAGGAGAAAAACCGGATAAAATTATTGAAGATACGACGCCTAAAAACAATGCGAAAGTTTCCTTGGCGAGCTTTTATCCAGCACACAAAAGTGTAGTTTCTGCACTTTATCGTGAACCATCAGACAGTGCCTGGCTTGCGGATTTGCAACTGGTAAAAAACAGGAAGTTTTATACCGTTGGAAATATGCAGCAAAATACCCAGCCGGCTAACAGTATCCGGGCATGTATTCATGAAACGCAAACCATTACCAGTGAAAACGCTGTCCGCATCAGGCTTTTGGATGAGACAAGGATATCAAAGCTTGTCCTACCTAAAGGGACTATATTGACAGCCATTGCTAAATTTCAGGGTTACCGTCTACAGCTACAGATCAGTTCTGTGGAATTTGAAGGTAACATCATAGCGACCGATATATTGGCCTATGATACTGACGGACAACAAGGCTTGGCAGTACCGTATTCTGCGGAAAGAAATGCACTAACAGATGTCGTGGCAAATATGGGCAATACCGGGGGAACCAGTATTTCGCTGAGTTCCACCACAGGACAGCAAATCACTTCAGATTTAAGCAAAAGTGTTGTTCAGGGAATCTCCGGTTACTTCTCAAAAAAGGTAAGAATGCCCAAAATAACCTTAAAAGCGGGCTATCAAATATTCCTGATTGCCAAAAAATAATATTAATGCTAAAAATAATAATATATGAACCTAATATTTAAATGCCTGTTGGCAGGATTTCTTATAATTTTTGCCTTGCAGATAAATGCCCAGGAGATGAAAACTGATTCTATTCCAGATTCCGTTAAAACAAGCTCAAAGCTTCAATCCGGAAAAATAGACCCCTATTGGTTAACAGTAACCTATGACAAGACTACGCATATTATTTTTCCATCAAAAATACGATATGTAGATCTTGGCAGTGAAAATCTAATTGCCGGCAAAGCGGAAGAGGCGGAAAACGTACTACGAATTAAGGCTTCGGTACGCGATTTTGAAGCTGAAACTAATTTTTCTGTTATCACCGAAGATGGTCATTTTTACAATTTTGATGTCTTTTACAGTAAATACCCATCGACGGTAAACTATGACATCCTCAAAATGCAGCACGCAGAAGAAAAGGAAAAAGTAACCGCTGTGCTCTTTGAAGATCTTGGCGACATTCAGCCCTTATCGACTGAGTCGGCTTTAAAAACTATTTATAACCAGAATAAAAAGCTTATTAAACATATTGGTTCTAAAAGTTTCGGGATCAGTTTCCTCCTTAAAAGCGTGTACACAGACAACGGTAAATATTTTCTCCATACTGAATTGAAGAATAATTCTGCGGTGCCTTTTCCAGTTGATTTTATGACTTTTAAAATAGTGGACAAGAAAACAGCGAAACGAACAGCTATGCAGGAAAAGGAACTGATTCCTCTAAGAACCTATTGGTCCATAAGTACAGTGGGTGGTCAAAGCAGTGAGCGAAATGTTTTTCTGCTTGATCAGTTTACCCTTGCTGATGATAAGGTTCTGCTGATCGAAATTTTCGAGAAAAACGGTGGCAGGCATCAAAAACTGGAAGTCGAAAATTTGGATCTGATTAATGCAAAACCTGTTACGGACTTAAAACTGACTTTTTAACCCTTTAAAACAAAGTGAAATGAATAAATATATAGTTATACTGATCATATTGATTATCAGCAGTACAGGTTTGCAAGCTCAAAGATTGATTAAGGGGCAAAAAGGGTTTGAAATAACTGCTGGACTGATCTCTGATAAGATGCCATTACATAATTATTTTTATGTCCAGGCAGGAATGACCATTAACGAAAAAAAAGGAAACTATCAGTTATGGATGCTGGAATACAGCAAAAAGACACACGAATTTGAAAACTATGTGATTCCGGTGGAAACTTATTCGGCTGAATGGGGATACAGTTTCTATTTAATTGGAGACTGGGCTAAGAATATCTCATTAAACCTGGGGGTGGATGGAGTAGTGGGATATGAAAGTTTTAATCGTGGGGAAGATACCTTGTCTAACGGCGCTGTTATACAAAATAAGGACAGCTTTATTTACGGGGGTAGTTTAAGGCTTTCATTAGAAACCTATCTTGCGGATCACTTTGTGTTTCTGCTACAGGGAAAAACCAAAGCAGTTTGGGGGACTTCTGTCGAAAGATTCCGGCCCTCTACAGGTATTGGATTACGTTATATTTTCTAATTTTTTAATCTCAAACAATGAAAAATTTTAATATAAAAAGAACCTCTTTTGAAAAAGGACTTCGATCCTTACTGGCTATTTTGCCAATACTTATGATCCTGTTTACTTTTGCCTCCTGTGATAAAGAACTGGATGTGAAAACTGATTTTCCTTTCAAATTGCAGGTGATGCCAGTGCCCAAAAATATAGCAAAAGGTGAAACTGTGACAATCCGGTGTAATATTAAAGTGGAAGGTCATTATGAAAACACGAAGTATTACATCCGGTACTTTCAGTTTGACGGATCAGGGAAACTGTCAATAGGCAATGGAAAAGCGGTTACGCTTAAACCTAATGATTTGTATATTATAAAAGAGCAGGAATTTAGGCTATTTTATGTATCAGAATCGAATGTCAGCCACAATTTTGACATTTGGGTTTCAAACGATAAAGGATATGAGCAGAAGGTGAGTTTTCAGTTCAATGCTACTGACAAATAAGATTAAATAAATAATCATAAAGAGGTCTGCCGATGAGGTGGACCTTTTTGTTTTAAAATATCTGAAATTGTTTAAGATTAGTTTAGACTACCATTTTATTTATCAGTCATCAATTTATTAATAAGTAAACCCTGCATTTCTATCAATTTGGATATTTCCTGTTGATTTTGGACAATGGTCTGCAATAACTCTGGAGAATGCATATTGATAACATGCTGATGATTAGCGACCATGTTAGAACCTTCAAACTGATTATTTGAGATTAAATTACTACCTTCTTCGGTTAAATAGCTAAGGTCAACTTCAAATATTTTACTAACCCTTAATAGATTTTCAAGATCGGGGTGGGTCATGTCTGTTTCCCATTTATGATAAGCTGGCTGGCTTATTTGCAATAAATCAGCAACTTCCTGCTGTGAATATCCTTTTTTCTTTCTTAATCTTGTTAATTTGGTTCCGAGTGTAAGCATTTCCTCCTTTTAACATGCTAAAATAAGGAAATTAGGCTTACGATCTAAAGTTTATAACGTAAGTTATTAAATTTATAACCCAAGTTATCAAATTGCATTGATCCGATTGCTATCTTCACCGTGAAAATTATTCAAAATAGGGTGACAAATATTATAAGTCATTAAATTTTTTGAAAAAGTTTAAATGCGACAAGTTCTGTCGCCTCAAGGCCTTAACCTTGCAAAAGTAATAACAATCTAAAAATATAATAATGGCGCATCCGTAAAAACACGGATATAAATATGGGGAAAAGCAGGATTACTCACCTGAGTATTTTACTCTAATTTCGCCGCATAACCAATGAACCTATTAATTTATGAGAAAAACCTATTATGGTGCACTACTACTTTGTGCATTTATTCCATTGTATGGCCAAGAATTGGTCTGGGAGAAAACTATTAAATCCAGTACACAGGATTTCTTAAGTGGGGTTACCACCACGATTGATCAGCAGTACCTTATTACAGGAAGTGCTATTCAAACCTCGAAAGCAGAGAGTAAACAGAACCACGGTTACGATTTTCATTTGATTAAGGTTAATCAGCAAGGCGATCAGGTCTGGGAGAAATATTTTTCAGGACAAAATCATGATTATTTAAATGCTACAGTGACCACCCAAGATGGAGGTTTTCTTCTTTCAGGAACAACATACTCAAATAAGGGGCTGGATAAGAAGGATGATTCCAAAGGTGGATCAGATATCTGGCTTATCAGAATCAATGAATTTGGTGATGAATTATGGCAAAAGACCTTGGGAACTTCTTCTGATGAGGAAGCCCGGACCATTATTCAAACGACAGATTTAGGATTTGTCGTAGCTGGAAATGTTCAAAACAATTCTAAAGGTTACGGCTCAAAAGATGTCTTAATTATAAAACTTGACAAAAACGGAAAAGAACTGTCACAATCTATATTTGGTGGAAGGGGAAATGATGAAGTTGAAAAGATGATACCAACCCGTGACGGTGGTGCTTTGTTAGGCATTTATTCAAGAAGTAATATAGGAGGATCAAAACAAACTGAAAACTTTGGAGAAGGAGATTATTGGATCATCAAACTTGACAAATCTGGAAAAGTAGAATGGGAAAAGAACTATGGAGGAAAAGGTGATGATCACCTAAGAACACTAGCTCTTACTTCAACTGGCTTCTTAATCGGAGGTGAATCGAGATCCGAAAAATCAGGAAATAAAACGGTTGGAATCGAGGAGGGAACTGATGTTTGGTTAATCTTTTTAAATGAAAGAGGAGATGAGGAGTGGCAGAAATCTTACAACTTCAAAAACAGGGATATATTAATGGGAATGAGTGTGATTCATTCTGCGGATGATAAAACTTCCAAAGGAATATTACTAGGAGGATATACTCAGGCAGAAGGAAGAATCGAAAATGGAGATGAGAAATTCTGGATGCTGTATCTGGATCAAAACGGAAATGAACAGTGGAGGAAACATGTGGAAGGGGAATCCAGTAAAAGGGAAGAGAGGCTTTCAGACATCAAGTTAAACAGAGATGGCTCAATAATCCTTGCAGGAACGAGTGCTGAGGAATTAGGAAAGGAAAACTGGAAGATTATAAAACTGGGTGACAAGCAGATTGATCAGTTAATCGAGAAACAAGATATTAAGATCTATCCGAATCCGGTATCAGATTATGCATATATAGAAATAGGCTTTGATTTCAAAGATGCCGATATCAATTTGTATGATATGGGAGGAAGACAATTGCAAAGTCTTACGACAAAGAATAAAGTAACGAAGATCAATACGCAGGCTTTGATTCAGGGAGCTTATCTGGTGGTAATAAAAACGGATACGAATAAAACGGCAAATGCTAAACTGATTAAGAAATAATACAATGAATACTATATATAAATTACTATCATTCTCCATTTTGATATTTGGCCTAGGAAAAGGGCAAAGAAACTTTGGGAATACACCCGAACCGGTTCCTTCCGTTTCGTCTTTTTCATCTTATGTCAATACCCCTGTTTCATTATCTACAGGAGTACCGGATATATCACTTCCTTTATTAAACCTTCAGACCAGCAATAAAAGTCTTGAAATCCCTGTTGTTTTAAGTTATCATGTTGCGAATGCTGCGATTGATAAACCTGGTAGTGAAGTAGGTGTTGGCTGGTCCTTAGCTAAAGGAGGAAGTATTTCCCGGGTTATTAATGAGTATGTTGACGAGTTTTATGATAATGCATCGAAACCTGACTATAAAAAGAATGAATTTGATGATCTCTATTATTATAATATTCCTGGAAATTCTGGTAAGTTCAGCTTTATCAGAGATGTTACCAATAACACCTTTACTTTAAATCATATTTCAGGGAACAATATAAAAATTGAGTATACAAGAGATCCTAATACGGCTACATTGGTTTTAAATTCTTTTAAAATTACAGATGAAAAAGGGTTTAAATATATTTTTGATGACTACAGTAAATCTCTATTGGACCCTAATTTTTATTATAAATCTGCTTTTTTCTTAAGTAAAATACTGGATGAAAGTAACGTTGAAGTTGTCACTTTCACCTACCAGAAAGAAAGTATAAATAAAAATGGATCGTCGGTTTTGTTATACCAGAGCTGTAAGTTGAAGGAAATCTCGACCGATTTTGGAAAAATAAATTTTGAAAACGTGTATGAATCAACTAAAGAAAATGGGCTTGATGATCCATACAAAATAAATAGTGTATCTCTTCTTGATAAATCAAACAGGCTAATTTCCAAATATAAGTTTAGATTTCAAGATGGAGATAGAAGAGAGTTAACAGGCCTTGATAGGTTTAACAGTATCGAGGAGAAAATTGAAAATAGAGATTTCAGTTATACGGATCTTTACTTTTCAGTGTATAAGGATATTGGAGGAAATGATTATGCATGCGCTAGTGAATATTTTAATCCAACTACTTATAAGAGACGAACCTTAGAGATGATGAGACATCCGGAGGGTGGGTACACAAAGTATAACTTTCAATTTAACGACATCTATTACGACAATAGCTCACTTCAGCTGAACAATAATAGTTTAACTAATCTATCCTTCCAAAAATTAATTGAAGAACAGAGTGTAGATTTTGATACGAACCAAAGCAATATTTATAATCTTCATATCGATGCCGCGAAGACTTTCTATATTGTTTATCTAACGTATGAGATGTATGATGATAAGTATCCTATTCATATGCCTCATGTTATTAATTTTAAGTTCAAGAAATCCGGGATAGAAGTCACTCCAACTACTACTTTAGGCTGTGTAAAATACATCCTTAGCCCCGGAGACTATACCTTCGAAATTAAAGGTTTTGGAGATAATCCTGGTTATGGAAATGGTAATATTAAGCTTAAATCAATTGTTACAGCACCATTACCCTATAAAAATGCTGTATTTGCAGCAGGTGTAAGAATAGGCAGTATTGAACAGTTTGATGTCGATAATGTTTTAAAAAAGACAACTAGCTATCAATACGACTCATTTGCAAATCCTAATAACTCAAGCGGAGGCATTTATACTTCTGAAAATTGTCAGGGTAGTAGTGAATTTTATGATAATACGATTGTCCTTTACAAAAATGTAAAGGAAATTTATGGAGATGCCACGAAAAACCTAGGTTATACAAAGTATTACTTTAAAATGGCTGAAGATTTCACCTCGACCATACCTCTATTCAGGCCATATTATAACATTACCTCTACAGGCCTAATGTATAAGCAGGAAGTATATAATAGTCAGAATGCAATAACCAGCTCACAAAATACAGACTATGTAATGGATGATATTGCTGGAGCTCCTCAATATAGTACTTGCTCAGGCTATAACTCAAAAGCAGCATGGATCAAATCTACAAAGGTAACTTCTAAGACATTTTTCGATAATTCGACAAGCCTTGAAAGTACTTCTGAAACAACCTTCAGCCCTTTTAATTTTTCAGTATCAATTGTAAAGGAGACCTCTCCCGAAGGAATTATCACTGAAAAAGCAGTAAAGTATGCATCAGATCTTTCCAATACTAAACTCATTAATGCCCGAATGCTTACTGTGCCTTTACAGAGTGAAACTAAAGTTAATGGAAAACTGGTAGGAAAATCAGAAACTAAATTTGATAATTCTTCCAACCTATATCCTACATCCGTCCTGTCTTTTGATCTTAAGGATCAAACTCCGGTAATAGAAGCTACCATCAATAATTATGATGGCAAAGGGAATCCAAGAGAAGTTATTTCAAAATCAGGTATCCCTACTGCGATTATTTATGGATATAATGGAACTCAGCCGATTGCAAAAATTACAGGAGCATCTTACAACCAGATCGCATCTCTTGCTACGGTTACAGCAGCTATTACTGCCTCTGATGCTGATGCGGTTGATCCAACTAAAGAACCTGCTTTACTGGTGGCTTTGGAAAACCTTAGAAAAGATACCGCAATAAAAGATTATTCCATTACCACCTACACATATGACCCTTTAGTAGGGACAACATCTATAACATCTGCTAACGGAGCAAGAGAAGTTTACAGGTATGATAAATCGGGACGATTACAAAGGGTGGAAGATAAGAATGGTAAACTATTAAAAGAATACGAGTATAACTACAAACATTAAAAGTCATGAAAAAAATAACAATATTATTCAGCATATTGTTTGTAGCGGGATTGTCTTATGCGCAAACAAGTCCAAGTACTAACGAAAATTACGTACAGACCAGAACATATCTTGAGGAAGTAACTTCTTCAAGCCCCAATGCTAAGCAAATTCAGACTGTTAAGTATTTTGATGGATTAGGACGGGCAAAACAATCAGTTAATGTCAAAGCAACTCCAGGTGGAAGAGACGTGGTAACTCCTATTGTTTATGACGATTTTGGAAGACAGACCCAGAACTATCTCCCTATTCCCCAAGTGGGAACCCAGGGTGGGGCTATTTATAGTACTCCTTTAAATAATGCCACGGCTATTTATGGAAATGAAAAAATATACAGTGAAAGAATATTAGAAAAATCTCCAAGAGCTAGAGTGAAACAGCTTGTTCCGATAGGAACTAATTGGGCTACTCATCCTACTCAGTTTTCCTATTCTGCCAATGCAGCAGGCGACGTAAAAAAGATAACAACGGTTACCACATGGGAAAATGGAGCAACCTCCACCGCCATTTCCTATATTGGTTTGTATGCAGCCAATACGTTATCAAAAAACATTTCAACAGATGCCGACGGAAATACCTCCATCGAATTTACCAATGGATTGGGGCAAGTAGTTTTAGTAAGGAAAAATGATGGCGGTAAAGATTTGGATACCTATTATGTTTATAATGAGTTTGGTCAATTGGCCTACGTGATCCCTCCATTGGCGGTTACAACCT
Source organism: Chryseobacterium sp. ISL-6 (assembly GCF_018613715.1). Lineage (GTDB taxonomy): Bacteria > Bacteroidota > Bacteroidia > Flavobacteriales > Weeksellaceae > Chryseobacterium > Chryseobacterium paludis. The sequence continues at coordinate 743,778 of NZ_JAGGPT010000006.1, forward strand.
CAATACCGGATCAAACTACTTTAGACAATTCATGCTATCAATACCATTATGACACTCTGGGAAGAATGGTAGAGAAAAAACTACCTGGGAAAGGCTGGGAATTTATGGTGTATGACAAAGCCGACAGGCTCATCATGACACAGGATACTGAAATGCGTAAAACTGGAAAATGGCTTATTACAAAATATGATAAATATGGGAGATCAGTCTATACTGGTATCATACCAGGTGGTAGCAGATTAAGTTTGCAAAGCCAGATAGGAGGCCTGGTTATTGAGGAAACAAGATCTACGAGTGGTTTTACTCTTAACGGAATGCAGGTTTATTATACTAATGCTAAGTTGCCAGGGATAGAATCCCTAATGAGTGCACATTACTATGACACCTATCCATCTTATTCTTTTAATCCAGTTTTTCCGTCACTTATATTCGGGCAAACTGTTATTACAGATACTCAGAACAGTATTGTAAATACTAAAAGTCTATCCCTAATGTCAGTAGTGAAAAATATTGAGGACGATAACTGGACTAAAAGTTACGTGTATTACGACGCCAAAGGAAGATCAATAGGAGGCTATGAAATCAATCATCTTGGCGGATATACAAAAACAGAAACAGAACTTGATTTTGTTGGAGTACCTAAACAATCCAAAGTGCATCATAAAAGGCTTTCTACAGATACAGAAAGGATCATTACTCAGATATTTGAGTATGATAGTCAAAACAGATTAAAAAAGCAATGGCATCAGGTTGATGCACTGCCTCAGGAATTGTTAAGTGAAAACATTTACAATGAGTTATCACAACTTTCCCAAAAAAAGGTGGGTAACAATCTGCAAAGCATTGATTATACTTATGATATCCGCGGCTCGGTAATAAAAGTGAATAATCCTGCCAATCTCGTAGGAAAACTATTCGGATATGAACTTAAATATACCAATCCAGCTAATACTTCAGCAAAATATAATGGGACGATTAATGAAGTAGATTGGAAAACAACAAGTGACAATATATTAAGAAGATATATTTATACTTATGATGGAGTAGGACGACTCAAAAAAGGAAGTTATTTGGAACCTAATTCCTCTGTCCCACAAAATAATTTCTTTAATGAGACCATAGGATATGACATGAACAGTAATATCACAAGTCTACAAAGAAATGGAAAGAGCATTGCCGGGACGGCAGAACTTATCGATAACCTTATCTACGATTACACTGGTAACAGGCTTAATTCTATCAAGGATAATTCTGGAAATTATGGCGGATATCCTGACACTTCGGGAGCCACTATCTCATACGATGATAATGGGAATATGAAAAATCATGTAGATAAAGGTATTTTACAGATTGACTATAATTTTCTTAATCTTCCGGACTATGTAAAGTTTGATAAGACTTATGTTCCAAGATTTCCGGATATGCCTGGTGATTTTAATGTCAATACTAAATATCTTTATAGAACAGATGGTTTAAAACTGAGGAAAATATATACATACGGGTTTGGAAAGACAAATATAGAAACTAGTACAATCACTGAATATCTAAGTGGCTTCCAATATGAGGGTGAGGATGTAGGAGGAAAAATTACATCGCTTCCTTTAAAATTTCTCCCCACCGGTGAAGGTTATTATAATTTTGAAAATAATAAGTATATTTACAACTACACAGATCATTTAGGAAATGTTAGATTGAGCTATACCAAAAATGGCTCAGGAACAGAGATCATTGAAGAGAATAACTATTATCCTTTTGGGTTAAAACACCAAGGATATAATGCATTAACAGGAAACCCCGCCTATAAATACCAATATAACGGTAAAGAACTTCAAAAAGAAACAGGTTGGAATGATTACGGTGCCAGAATGTATATGTGTGACATTGGAAGATGGGGTGTAATTGATCCTTTAGCTGAATCTTCAAGAAGATTTTCTCCGTATACCTATGCACTAAATAATCCAATTAGTTTTATCGACCCTGATGGAAGAAAGGCTTTAATCCCGAACGAAGCAAGTGACATGGTTCCTCAAGATCCAAGGTCAGGTTGGTGGATTGGAATAACAGGAGAAAGAGATAACAGGACAGAACCACTTGGTGTTGGTCGTGGTGGCGGTGATCTGGTTAGTCAAAATCCCGCGACTTTTGGAGAAACTCAGGAGTTTAGGGATATAATGGCATATCTTGCTGAACCTGATAATGCTAGTTCTGATTATTTTAAAGATATCAATTTTGAGCAGTTTATGGATATTACCCCACAGCTCGCAGGATTATATGCACACAGCGCAATGGCTAATTTCTTTAAAAGTGATAATCGTTATAGAAACAATTGGTTTCCTGAACAAACAGGAGCAATCTGGAAATTGGATATGAAATGGCGTTCAGATCTACAATATAAAAATAATGGGGTAAACGCTGTTTGGGAACTAAAACCAATTAGTAATTTTGTAAACTCTTCACTTTCACTGAGTGGTAAGAGCCAAGTGAAATTTTATGCCGATATGGAATCTTATGTCCAGAATAAGAAATTTTATGTAGGGTCTTCACATGGCGCACCTATGCCTCCTATCAATGGACAAATGTTAACTCATATGGGGTATCAATTCAATTACACCGTTCCATTTGGAACTGACGGAATGATTTATTATAGTTGTTTAAATTGTAAAGATTCTCAACGAGATCCGGTTAGGCAAACTCAAAACCAACCTCAGACAGCAAATCAGATGGGGACAGGCCTAGCAGTTGCCTTATTAATTTTGAACATTGCAATAAGATTAATTCCTAATTAACAATAAGTTTATGAATAAATTTTCACATATAGAATTAGACGAAAAAAAACTTGCTGATCAAACATTAAATTATATTCTTGCAAATCAGAATACCTGTTTAGGAAGTAGCCTTTTCTTAGATATTTTAGATCCTAGAATTAACTACGGTGATTTGCATAATCATATTGATTTTTTGAAAAAACGTTTATCTCATTTAAAGTTTACCGTTGATTATGACACGGTTGAATTTGAAAATAATATCGATCGATATCAAGTATTGGTGTTAGACGATCTTGGAAGAACGATGGATAAATCTGAAATTTTAACACCTATAACTTTTGAAAAAGAAAAATTCTCCAAAGAAATATTTTGGTCAGATGAAGAGAAAGAAAGACAGTATCAAAAAGTATCTGACTTTAGTTGCTTTGAAGATAAGATTGTCAACGAGAAAAAGTATTACAGTGTACTCATAAATGCACCTTTTTATAATGTAAAAGGTTGGATTTTATATTACCAGGCTTTGCTTGATCTTAAATTTCCCGAATTTTCAGAGAAAATTGTATCAGGTAAAATAATTATAAAATATAGACCTTTAGAAGGTAAATATTTTTTGGGTATCGAGACAGATTATCAATCCTGCAAGAATAATTTTAGGAGGGGATGGTGGGAAGCTCCTGAGTATAAATTGATAATATTTGAAAAACTTGATGGTAAAAAAATCAATAGAGCAGTAACATTTGAAAAATTTGTACATCCACATTTTGATCCTCCAGTCTTCAGCTTCCTTGGCTTTTATGGCTCTATGACTACTCGCAGAATTAACGAAAGAGAAATTGTTTTAGGTGATGATGGAACTAAAAATGAATCTTTAGGTGACGGTGCCATAAGAATTTATAATACAGAACAATATAGTGATGATTTTAAGCGTCATGCTTATTATTATTATGATATGCTTTATCATACAACAAAAGAATATATAAAATTTATAGAGGAATCTTTTGATCCGCAAATGACTAACTAAAAATAAAAGGGGCCATATCAATTTTTAAAAAGGTCGCATATGGGCCTTTTTTATATTAACGTAAATTTGAATCTTATCTAAAAAACTAACTAAACAAATACTATGAAATTATGAGCATGATAGGAAATTTACTTCGAGTGAAAGAATCTGAACTTGAAAATTATTTAAAAGACAGTTCATTATTATTAGATCGTATCAATAATCACGACACAGAAGATGCAAATCTGGTAGATATAGATAAGGCATGGGATGGTATTATTTTTTTATTGACTGGTCAAAGCATAATCAACAGCAATAATCATCCTCTATCAAAAATCCTGTTTAGCGAACAAATTATTGATGAAGTACAGGATCTAGGTTATGGACCTGCTCATTATTTGACTCCAAGCCAGGTTTCTGAATTAAATACACAAATTTCTGTGATTACTGCCAACTCTTTAAAACCCAATTTCGATCCGGCAAAAATGACTGAAGTTTACCCCTCAGTTTGGGAGGAAGAGGATGGGGCTTTCGAGTATCTTGTTGATGGATTTTCTGTCGTACAGAAGACATACGCAGAAGCTGCAAAAAATGGGGAGGCTATGATCACATTTTTAAGCTGATGAAAAGGAGAACCTTATCGATTTAGAGTAGTACAAACCAACCTCAGACAGCTAACCAAATGGGAACAAGCCTAGCAGTTGCCTTATTAATTTTGAATATTGGAATAAGGTTAATTCCTAACTATAAATAAAAATTATGAACAAATTCTCACACATAGAGTTAGATGAAAAAAGTTATTGGCAGAAACACTAAAGTATATTTATTCAATAGAAAACACATATTTGGAATGCTCATTGTATATAAATATTTTGAATCCACTTGAAAAATATGAAGATTTAAAAAGTAAGGAGTCTTTTTTTAAAGAAAGACTATCTCATTTAAAGTTTTTTATTGATTATGATGAAGTCACATTTGAAAATGATCTGGTTGGATATACAGCCGATGATTATGAGGCAAATGATAACGAGAAATTTGATTATCAAATTATTAGCAATTTCAATTGCTTTAAAAAATTAATTATTTCCGCAGATAAATTTAGTACGACAGTAATTAATGTTCCTTTTAATTTAGAAGGCTGGGAGAAGTATTATCAAGATTTATTAAGTTTAAAATTTCCTGAGTTTTCAGATGAAATAATGATAGGCAATGATGTCATTAGATATCGCCAATTTAAGGACGATTACTTTTTAGGAATTGAAACCAATTACAAATTGTTCAAAAATAAATTCAAGAAGGATTACGGTGTGGCCCCCCATCATAAGCTTATTATATTTAAAAAATTGAATAAAAAAAAGATAGAGAGGATTGTAATATTTGAAAAATTTGTTCATCCACATTTTGATCCTCCAGCTTATTCATTTGGTTCTTATTATTATGCAAAAAATCTCCTCCGCGTAAGTGATATAGAAAACTCTTTTCATTATTTTATTGAGAAAGATTTTATGGATGATGGCAGTGTAGAGCTATCTATGTCTGAAGAATTCGGTGAATATTTGAAACGCCATGTTTTTTTTTACTATGATATGCTTTCTCACACAACAAGAGGATATATAAAATTTATAGAGGAATCGTTTGACCCAGAAAATGAATAAGTTTTACTACCAAGGAGTATATAAAGTTTATTGAAGAATCATTTGATCCAGAAGATGAATAGATTCTCACATATAGAATTAGACGAAAAAAAGCTTGCTAATCAAACACTAGACTATATACTTAACAATCAAAATACGTGTTTGGGGAGTAGTCTTTTCCTAAGTATTTTAGATCCTAGAATTAATTATGGTGATCTAAATAATCTTATTGAGTTTTTAAAAGAACGCCTATCTCATTTAGAATTTATTGTTGATTTTGATACGGTGGAATTTGAAAATAGAATGCAAGGATATCAGGTTTTAGAATTAGATGAACTTGGAAGAACTGTTGATAATTCCCAAATTTTAACACATATAATTTTTGAAAAAGAAAGATTTGGAGGCGAGCTTTTTAATAAAATAAATTCTATATCTCAAAAATATTGGATTAAATATGGTGTAAAATTTTAGAAATTAATAAAAAATGTTAAAAAAATTAAAAACCAAAATAGGAGATATTTTTTCCATTCCTATAAATGAAGAGGAAAAACGGTATATGCAGTTGATTGCATATGATTTAACACAGCTTAATAGTGATGTGGTGAGAATTTTTGAAAAAAAATATTTTCTGCAAGAAATGCCGAGTAATGAAACAATTATAGGTGATAAAATATTGACGTATGCTCACTGTTCAAGTGATTTTGGTCTGAAAATGAATCTCTGGGTAAAGATTGGGAACAATTTGAATGTAGGAAATATTAGTTCAATATTATTTAGAGATACTAACGATTATGGGACAGGACCAGGTGAAGAGCCGATAAAAATATCTAATAATTGGTTCGTATGGCATATTGATGACAAAACTTTTACGAAAGTTGGGAAATTAGAAGAAAAAAATAAAGATTCTTACATTGGCATTGTTATAAACCCTCTGGGAATAGTTGAGATTGCTAAAGGAAATAAATACCCCGTTAACTATCCCGCTTTTGAATAATGGCAAAAAGATTAAAAACTAAAATAGGTGATATTTTTTCAATAACTTTTAATGACAAAGAAAAACAATACATGCAATTAATTGCATTTGACTCGACACAACTTAACAGTGATGTTATCAGAGTATTTAAAAAAATATATCACATTGATACAGCTCCGAAAGACGCGGAAATAGTTAATGATGAAGTGCTTTTTTATGCGCACAGTGTTACTGACTTTGGACTTAAGTTACAACTGTGGGAAAAGATTGGAAATACCGATGAAGTAGGAAATACGAGAGATATTTTATTTAGAGGTACAAGTGAATATGGGGAAATGATTAACAATGAGCTTATTAGGATTTCAGATAAATGGTATGTTTGGACGATTAATAACGATTTTATTGATGTTGGAAAATTAGAAGAACAAAATAAAAAAGCTGAAATTGGTATAGTTGTAAATCCTTATGACATTGTCGACAGGATAAAAATAGGAAGATATAATTTCTTTTATCCTGATTTTGAATAGTGACAAAAAGCCTAAGAATCAAAATTGGTGACATTTTTCAATTACTTCTAATGATAAAGGAAAACGTGAACAAATGGACATATGGCTTTAATGTGTAAATTTAATTTTCAATAGCATTATATGTAATTGTTAAATAAGGGCATGTAATATTTGCCCTTATTTTTTTAGAATTTTTTGGTAAGTACGCAAGACTTTAAGACGAATATAGTAATAGAATGTAAAGGATGAAACTAGACGATGTATGCAAACCCGATAAACTATAATATAATACAATCACCAGGAAAAAAATATACCGTACAAGATGGATACTAATATCTATTACATACCTGAACACAAAGCTGTTTCAATTACAAGTAATTTCGCTGAAGAGAAAAAGTGGATGGATTTGGGAGTGAACCCCAAAATCGAATATATACCTATGACAATTTCTGATTTTAGCAAATATGGGATCAAAGGCATTGGGTTTACAAAAGTAGATAACAACTACTTTCAGACAATAAAGGGTATATTTTCAGACTTTAATTTTAATAGTGTTGCTTTTCATAATTCTACAGTAGATCTATCCAATGTCACAATAGATGTACGGGAACTCTTTATAGGTGATAAGTCAAAAATTGATATATCTGCAAAGAATTTCAAAAACCTTAAAGAAGTTACCTTCTTATCTGTGAAAACTTTTAAAGGGAAAGTACTTTCCCCGCTTGATAGCGTTGAGAAAGCAGTTCTGTGGGACAGTACCAAAGCTTCCACATTACCTGAAATGTTTCCGAATCTTAAAGAGTTGACAATTAATAAAGGTGGCTTAACAGAGTTAGATCTTATAAATAATAAAAATCTTGAGAGATTGGACATACGCTTATGTTCTAAACTGGAACGAATCTTATTACCCGATAACCATAAACTTAATTATGTATTTATAGAAAACTGTAAAAATTTAGATGTTAGTAATTTACCTGTGTCGGTAACTTCAGTCTGGCCTGTTAGAAAAGAAAAAAAAGATACAAGTTCAATAAGCAAAAACACAACAGGAGATCAAGATATTGATAGTTTACTTCATGATCTAAAAGACAATATGGAAAATTATATGAAAGATGCAAATCCATATTCTCAAGACGATATTGAAGAATGTATTGATTTATTGTCAAATCATGTAAAAAGTGTTTTTAAAACAAATTCGAAAGATGAGGCATTGAAAATCGTAAAATCAACTATTTTAAAACTTAATGCTTTAAATGATAAATGCGATGGCACTTTGATTGAAACAAATGAGAGAGAACAGATTGCAGAAATAATCATTTTAGTAGGTAATAAGATGGGGTATAATGATGTGGATGAAGATGTTACAGAAGAATGGAGGGAATGGTAAATAATCAATAAAAATTAAAGGAGCCGTGTTATATCAACTTTTATGATTTGACACGGCCCTTTTATTTATTTTAATGTAAATCTGCCTCTTATTTAAAAACTAATTAAAATAAGTGCTATCGAAATTATGAGCATGATAGGAAATTTACTTCGAGTGACAGAATCTGAACTTGAAAATTATTTAAAAGACAGTTCATTATTATTAGATCGTATCAATAATCAAGACACAGAAAATTTCCAGTAAAAAAGTAGGAAATAACCTACAAAATATTGAGTATACTTATGACATTAGAGGCTCAGTAATCAAAGTTAATAATCCAGCCTTAGTGGAAAATTATTCGGATACGAAGTGAAGTATACCAATCCTGTTGGTACTTCATCAAAGTATAATGGAACTATTAATGAAATAGACTGGAAAACGGCAGGCGATAATGTTTTAAAAAGATATACCTATACCTATGATGGGTTGAATAGACTGAAAAAAGGCGCCTATTCTGAACCAAATGCTTCTGTTCCTGAGAATAACCTGTTTAACGAATCTGTGGGATATGATATAAACGGGAATATTACTTCTCTTCAGAGAAATGGGAAAAATTCTTTAGGTGCCACAGGACTGATTGATAACTTGACCTATCAATATACAGGGAATAAACTCAATTCTGTAACTGATGCTACTGGTGACTATGCAGGGTATCCTGACACCTCAGGGAATCCAATTACTTATGATGACAATGGGAACATGAAAGATCAGGTGGATAAAGGTATTCTTCGGATTGATTACAATGTTCTCAGCCTGCCTGATAATGTGGTGTTTGATAAAACCTATAGTCCCAGAGTGATAACAGAAGATGTAGAGATCAACGTAAATACCAAATATCTATACAGAGCAGATGGAACAAAGCTCAGAAAAACGTATACATTTGGTCTGGGTAGAACGAACTTAGAAACCAAAACGATAACTGAATATCTAAACGGATTCCAATATGAGGCCAGAGACACAGGTACAGCATTCAGCCAGGTTCTTAAGTTTGTGCCTACAGCTGAAGGGTACTACAATTTTGAAAATAATAAGTATATTTACAACTATACAGATCATTTAGGAAATGTAAGGCTGAGTTATGCTAAAAGCTCAACAGGAAGCGCAGAGGTCATTGAAGAGAGTAATTATTATCCTTTTGGATTAAAGCACACTATCAGCTTAAATGGAAACCTTGCCTACAATTATGGTTACAACGGCAAAGACCTGCAAAAGGAAACAGGATGGAGTGATTATGGGGCCAGAATGTATATGTCTGACATCGGAAGATGGGGGGTAATAGATCCATTAGCGGAGACCAGCAGAAGATTTTCACCTTATAATTATGTTGTAAATAATCCTATCAGCTTTATTGATCCAGATGGAAGAAAATTTGCAATGCCTTATGAGCAAGGTGATATGGCATCCCAGGATCCAAACTCTGGATGGTGGATGGGAATGACAGGAGAGAGAACCCATATTTCGCCATTTAAAAATTATGGTGGTGGTGATGTATATGATCAGAAGCCTGCTACTTTTGGAGAAACACAGGAATTTAGGGATATAATGGCTTATCTTGCGCAACCAGATTATTTTGCTGGAATCAATTTTGAACAATTTGGAAATGGTGACCCAACACCTAAAAGAAAATATCTCAAAAATGAAAGCAGTTTTAATATCTGGGGTATTGAAACAAAAAAAATACAATATCAACTAGATAATGTAAATATGAATTTAGAATTTAAACAAATAACTAAACAAATAAAAGAACTTACAAGTAAAGTAGACAAGGTGATGGACTGGACGCCAGGAATAGGTGGAATTAAAGGTGCTTATGATTTTATTAAGGAAGGCGTTAAAGTTCTGAATCCTCAATCACTTACATTTGTGTTGGGAGCTACAACAATTTTACTTGAGAATGCAAATGCTGAAAACTTTTTGGAAATGTATGAAGATGTTCGAAGCAATTACACTGATATCCATGCTGCATTCCCAGCCAATCAGAAAGGAATAACTGTAAATCTGGATATGGTTGTAGGTCCTCAAAATCATATCTGGTCGAGATATAGTTTTTATGATATAAGTACACATCGATATTTAGGAGGAAGAACTTTTGAATAAATTAAAATATGAAACTTAAAATAACTGTATTAGTGTTAACTATTCTTATATTCTTTATTAGAATATTTTACAAAGAATCAACAAATTTGCTTGATAATAATTTTAATCATTTTTTTGGAGTAAATTTAGACAGGATTGTGATATATATTTATCAGATGTTTGTATTTCTTTTTATTACATCTGTAAAGAAAATTAATATAATAATAGTTTTAACTTTACTATTAATCAATCTCTTTTTAATTATTTGCTATACAATTCCTCTTAGCGATTAGGGTAATATATCAAAGTTATTGATAATAGTTTTCAAAAACTTAAAGCACTGATTTTCGAACCTCATGCTAACGCATGCTATAACAAAAAACAAATAAAAAGATTAAAATTTAAGATGCAAGCTTATAATTATTTACGAACGGAGTATTGCGGCTTATTACAGGGAATGCTCGGCTTATAATTTACACTTTACATTATTTATAATCAGGAGGGAATGTTTTCCGTCCTGTTTTTTCATTATAATATTTAAGGTGTATGTAGTTGATTATAAAGGAATGTATTGATGAGCTGGAAATTGAGGTGTATAAATTTTTGGAAGACAGTATTGTTGTATGTTCGTCAATACTCCACCAAAATCATGGGATAAGGGATTGTGTCAAAACAGGGGGTGAAAGCCGTCTGTGGTTGTTTATTTTGGCCTATACGGAAGAATATTTATCCATCGAGGGAATGGGTTTCGCTAAACTCCGAAAAATAGCTTTGGATACCCTGATTTGGTGTTTGGGATCAATGATCTGTCGCTATGGCGGGTTGATGACCCCAAAATGAAGGAACGTACAGGAGCTTGGAATTGGAGCAGGTACAGCACGCACATGTGGGATATTAATTATATTTGGCCTGGCTGTAATAGCATTCGCTACCACACATGGCAGCCAAGGGTGTACAGTTTGCCCCGAAATGGAGTGACCACAGGTTCTTCCCCAGTTTTGGTGGTAAAAAGAATGCGAAAAACAGTTTGTGGTGAGGTTACAACATTCTGTATACTAAATGAATAGCTCCGGATCTCATCGACTAATAATTCTTCTTTTTTCGAGTGATGATGATTTATCCTATTATAATCTTTGTTTTCGGCAGAGCTGGTACTCTAGGCAGCATTCAAACCAGAAATTTTACTAATCTTAACGCATTCAATTTATTGTAACCGCTGACCTAAGTGCGGGGATCACCCCCCGCACTCGGCTTCAAAACCGGACGTGCCACTTTCATGGCATCCGGCTCCTCGACTATTTGGTGCTTGTCAATCACACCTCTCCCGTGAATTTTGTGGTGACAATGTGTGTGAAGTAAGACGAGATTTATTATTGCATTATTGTTGTGATTCTTATCTTTATGGTGATTTTCGATTTGGTCATCACTTTTAAAGAATAATTTACAGTGCCCGCATTTTCCTTTTTGGCGTTTAAGTAGTTCTGCGGTTCTTTTGCTAATTGTTGCGTAGCGGCCTAACCTTGTCGCCCAGTAAATGAAGTCGCCATCATACGGACTTCTTGTCCCTTTGACCTTAACATAGTTCCTGAATGTCCACTCATAATGCTTTCTGAGTACCTGCCCTTGTATGGTTTTGAACGTCCATTTATCCTTTCCGTGGGTACGGAAGTATTTGGTTTTTATCCATTTCCGTCCCTTTTTGGGATGTCTGTATAACGCCCATTTCCATAATTTACGGAAGGTTACTGTACTCATTTTGCTGAATGCGGCACTGGATGCGGAGTATTGGTAATAGTTTGCCCATCCGCTGATGATCGGGTTCAGCGTTTTGATCAACGCTTCCTGTTTCACCGGCCGCATTTTCCTTATGGTAGTTTTTAGCTTCAGAGAGTGCCTTTTCAAGGCATCCCCACTTGGCTTGATCATCAAGGTGTATCCTTTTTTATTATTTGTTTTTGGATATTGACGGATATTAAAGCCCAGAAAGTTGAAGCCCGGATCTGTTCCTTCATGCTGGCTTAACGTGTGACATAACCTCGTTTTCGAAGGTTTCAATTCCAATCCTACGTTACCTAACCACTGTGCTATGTATGCTTTCGCTTTCAGCACAATATCACCGCTTTTGTGGATCACAATGAAGTCATCGGCATATCGGATGATGGATATGGTATCCTGCCATTTTCCGGTTATCCCTTTCCTGTGCAGTTTGCAATAGTCCATCAGATCACGCCTTAAGTATTGCCTGGTGTCCTCTTCCATTCCATGCAACGCGATATTGGCAAGCAAAGGTGAAATTCCTGATCCTTGCGGTGTGCCGCTTTCATTGGATTTCGGAGGAAACCCCTTGTCCACAATACCCGCTTTAAGCCATGATTTAATGATTCTGGTAATTTTTGGGCAGGCATCTACTTTCTTCAATAATTGCTGGTGGTTGATGTTGTCAAAACATCCGGCTATATCAGCATCCAAGACGTAAGCCTGTTTTCTGAAGGCTGCGCCATATATAGCCCTGATCGCATCGTGGCATGATCTGCCCGGACGGAACCCATAGCTATCAGGCTCGAACCTTGCTTCCCATTCTGGCTCTAAGGCCATCTTGAGTAGTGTCTGTTCCGCTCTTGTCGATATTGTGGGAATACCGAGTGGCCGTTTTTCACTTTTACCGGGTTTGTCTATCCAGACTCTCCTGATTGGTGTGGCCTTTTCGTTGAGCTTTAAGTTATTAGACAGTTTGTTTCGCTGTATAGGTGTAAGCGATGCAACACCATCTACTCCGGGCGTGTTTTTGCCCTTGTTGTCCTGTGTCACTTTTCTAACGGCTAGCAACTTAGCTTGTTTTGAGGCTAATAATAGTCTTTGCAGGTGTCTTACTCCCTTTTTATTGTCGTTTAAAGAGGCTCGATAAATTCGTTTTTGCAGCTTAAAAACAGCCCGTTCGGTTATATTCCAATCGATCTCTGACCATTCACATTCATACCTTAACTTTTCAGTTTGGTTCATAACTTCTTTACTGCTACCTGCAACTTTATCTTCCAAATAATCGTGTTTCCGTCAGCTTATCCCAAACATTACTTTGGGCGTTTGCTTCTGAAACAATCCCAACCCATACTCATCGCATGCGGCTGACTGCCTGCTCAAAGTTTTACCCTTGAGAGCGGGTATGGTGGTTACTCCGTTCCGTATTCCTGTTTTGCGTTGAACTTAGATTCCTGCTGTTCACCGGGAATTGACTGGTATCAACCTGAACTTTGATAGTTTCAGATTAGTCTGGTATTCCGCACCTTTTGGTGATAGCGTAATCAGTCCCTTTCGCTATTTCGCCATTACGATGATTCAGACACAGGTTTCTCTCGTAATCTTATTCAACTTTGCTCGATGGGGTTCCAGACCGGACTTCTGGTTACCACCTTTTAACCCATGCTCGCACAAATATGATCGTCAGGCCATACTCATGTGGGTTATGCTTTCATCCCGATACCTGGGAGATTGGAATCACACCAATACAGAATTACAGTTAAACGCATCAAGCGTTCTACACATTCCTGCTATCTCAGCAGTTCCGGTGTAAACGGATCGCAGACCAAAATTGGGGAAGAACCACATTCATCATAATACATAGTAGATGCAAAATTGGCTTTGAAGTTACTCTTCTTTTATCTATGATCTATGTGAGTTAAACTTTTTGCTCTATGCATAATTCTCGCTTATGAGAATTAAACTTGTTTTTCTTAATTAAATGAATTACATTGACTTTTTATTTAGTTTCTCTCTAGACTAAACAACGTGCTCATGAGTGTCTTCTTACTGTCTTTGATCGACAAGAGTATTGGCGGAGCGATGATTAAGTTATCACAGCTTCCTTTACGGTTTTTGCTATTAAGCTATAACCATCAAGAAATACTAGCAGGATTAGTTGAAAAAATTTTAAAGACCTATATCAGGTTTTTCCAGTGCGTGCAGATTATTCCCAGTGAATATAATTATTCCCAAAACGGCATTGTAAAAATGTTTGACCTTTTGAATATTAACAGTGATAATTTAGACCATATTGAAAGAAAGCTTATTAATCTGATCGAGACTCCTATCACTAATTTTGCGATACCCGTTAATATTCACTTATATCAATCCGGGCAGCTTTTTTGGTACACGGGAATAGGAGTTTTAGAGAGCACTGGCCATTCAGCTGCTTTTTTTCTTCATAGGTTCTCTATCAGTACAGCATCCATAGACTATAGTCCTAGCAGTTTACACTACTTGGATAATATACTTAATAGTGATAATCTCATAAGGTCAGTATCCCCTCGAAAAGTTGCTGCTGATTACGGAAAGAACTATAACCACTTTCAAAGGGATTGTAAAGAATATTTTGGCGATACTTTCCATCAAATGCATAATAAAATGAAGATGCTAGCTGTGCTAGCTGACATTATGTTCACCGATTACAGTTTTAAGGAAGTGGCATATAGGAATGATTTTTTTAATTATAATAGTATGTATATCCTATTTTGCAGAAAGTACAAATTTCCGATAGACTCCATTCCCAGATTACTGACTGAATTTTAGTCGAAATCAATCCATTTACAGACTTTGGGACTATTATCAATATTTAGAGTATTATTATCAATGCTTTTTATACTTTTTGACATGTTTTTAATACTATTTTCAATATTTCCTATTTTTTAATTGGAGAGCTTTAGGTTGGTAAACAAACAAAGCTCCATGACTAAACTTCTTCAAATATTACCAGTTATTTTTTCCTATTTCTTTGTATTGCTGTTCTGCTATGCAGGTATAAGTAAAATACTGGATTTTGAGAATTTTCAGGTACAGTTAGGGCAGTCTCCTTTGTTAAGTGCGTATGCAGGTTTGTTGTCATATGCCGTGATTGTTACCGAGCTCTTGATTGTATTGATGCTTTGTATTAAAGACACCAGATTAATAGGACTTTATCTTTCACTTGGGATCATGGTGAGTTTTACAGTGTATATTTATCTTATACTAAATTACAGTGATTTTGTTCCCTGCTCCTGTGGAGGAGTTTTAGAAAAGCTGGGTTGGACTGAACATTTGATTTTTAATATGGTCTTCATCTTTTTCGCATTTACTGGAATTTATATTTTAGACCAACCCAGAGAAAAGAAGGTATATAAAACTATTATCAAAACCGTATCAATAAGTATTGTTTCTGCAGCTGTAGTCATTGGATTATTTTTATCATCTGAAAATGTAATTAAGAAAGAAAACAACTTTACACGTCGTTTTTTATTACATCCGGTAATTGAAGACAAAACATTGAAGCTTGACAACAAGAATTATTATTTTGCTGGTAGCGATGATGGTAATATTTACTTGGGAAGCAAAATCCTACCACAAACTATCACCAATGTAGATACCCAACTGACCCAGGTGGGAAAATTCAAAATCATACCTGATAATCTAACCCATACCTATCGTAATATACGGGTGCAGGTTAAAGCTCCATATTATTACTTTTATGATGGTACTGTACCTGTCATATTCCGTGGGAAGATTGGTGATTCTTCTGCCAGAACAATTAGTTTTGGGGATGCCTATTTTTCTCAGATTGTTATACAGGATTCTTTACGCTTTGCACTGAGAACGCAGAGTAAGGAAAAATTGGAATTTGTTCTCGCAAGTCTGAATCTTGCTGAGGTTCCAAAGGTAAAACTTTTACCAACTGTTCTTGAGAAACAATTGGATGGGGTTTTTGATGTTGATGGCAGGCTTATTTCTAGCAGCAATTCTCCACTCATGATCTATACCTATACCTACCGGAATCAGTTTATTGTGATGAACGATAGTCTCGCAGTTCAAAGACGGCTTAATACTATTGATACAACAAAAACTGCGAATATCAAAACGACTGCACTTTCCGATGGTAAACATAAAATGGAAGCACCGCCGATGAAGGTTAACAGGCTCTCTGCAGCAAATAGAAATCTTTTATTTAACCAATCTGATCTGATGGGTAAACTTGAATCCAAAGAAGCCTGGAGGAAGGCAAAAGTGATAGATGTTTACCGTACTGATAGGCAGGAATATATTGGAAGCTTTTATATCTACAATAAAGAAGGCAGTAGCATTTCAGACCTAATGGCAACTGATAAATATCTATATGTGCTGCGAGGAAATGAACTGATTCGATATCAGTTGACTAAACCAATCCTCAAACAATATTAATAACAGGGAAAGCTGAAAACCTGAAATAGAGTAGGCGCTAATCTTAAATAACTTTATTATGAGAAAGTTTTTTTTACCTGCTGTTATTGTACTGATCGGTGCAGGAACAGCATTTGCTGGCCACTTAGCAAAAAACAAATCAAAAGCGATTGTGGCAGGGTATCGCGTTGTGAGTTTAGGCGGAGGACAATTTAGCTGTGAGAATGCTGAAAAAGATTGTAGTGACGTTGATTCCGGACCGATTTGTACATGGTCGGACGGTGTTACTTCTTTGAAGCAGTTTGACACACCGACGATGTGTGGAGAAACGCTACACGAAATCGAACCGTAGTAAAAAAAGGATGCCAACGGCATCCTTTTTTGTTAGTTAATCCAGGGAGCCTTCTTTTTTGATTTTAAGTAATAATCCCACCATTCCAGAGTTTTGATGTTTAAATCTCTGCTTTCATCAGTTCCTTTTCCAAGGTCATGCCCTTTCTGATTATATAATAAAACTATCACAAGCTTACAGTTCCGTAAAAGCCCCATGTAAAATTCCATTGTCTGGTCTGGGGGAACATTTTCATCTTTTAGCCCGGCCCAGAGTAACATCGGGGAACTGACTTTCTCCACATTATTGATTGGGTTGTTCCTGTAATATTTTTCTTTGCTCTCTGAAAATGGAGTGCCCATTTCAAACTGCCCGATTTCAAAACGGGAATAGTCAGCAATGTTAAAATGATTGTTATATGAAAAATAGAATTTGACGATATCGCTTACTGAAGAACCGGAGACATACGCTGCAAAGCGGTTAGAATGTGCAGCAATGAAATTGGTTTCGTAACCGCCCAAAGAATGTCCTGTCAAGCCGATTTTGTTTTTGTCAATGCCGAGGTTGGTACTTGTGGCATCCAAACCTGAATGAATACAATCGAGCGCGGAAATCCCCGTTCCCCTTTCGTCAAAGATTATATCCGGCAGGAATACAAAATATCCTCGTTCCAGAAGAATACGGAGGTTAAATCCATCTTCATCAAAATCTGGAATTGGATATACGCCGGAAGATTCGCTCTGTTTTTGATAGATCCTTACCACCATTGGGTATTTCTTTCTGGGATCAAAATGCACAGGATAATAGAGTATTCCTTTCAGTGGGGTGCCGACAGAATTGGTGTAAGAAAGTATATCCTGTTTTAAAAGTGATACTGTTTTATCAGTAATGCCTGAGGAAAATAATTCCTTCTTTGTGTTACTTATTAAATCATACATGAATAGCTTGGGAGCTTTATTGAAGTTTTCTTCAATACTAAATATCTTTTTTGCTTCAGCATCATATTTGACCTCTTTTATCCTGTTATCGGTAGATGGAACCAGGGTTTTGGAGTTTCCTTTTTGCCAACTGATATAGGATGAACGATTATTTTTTTTATCGCGGACTCTTATTAGCAACGGTTTTTGCAGATCCACGGTATTAATTTCAAATCTGGAATTGAGGAGACGGTATGTATTTTCTGTATTTATATTGATGATTTTAGTTTCACTTCCTATGGCAATAGCCAGAGGTTTTGGTTTTTTAGTATTTAAATCCATTCGCCAAAGATCATTATCATTGCCAAAGAAGACCTGTCTGCTGTCTTTACTAAAAGCCGGAGTTTGGAGGCCTTTCTGGATATCAGTAATTGAAGATGCATTAATATCATACATTTTCCATGCTTTATATCTTTCATCGTAGCCCATTATGTATCTGCCATCTGCACTTCCAATAATATGAAATGTGTTGGAGAAAATCATCTTGGAAGAGCTGGACTGGGTATCAAACAGGTACATGTTATATAAAGGTGTACTGCTTACATAATTGAACTCCTCTGTAACATTAAAGGCTAAAAGATAACGATCGTTATTGATCGGTGCATAGGAAGAGAACTGATCCTGCGGAAGTTTGATTGTCATGTTGGCGTCAGTTTTCCACAGGTAATATTGATGTTTCTGTGTTCCGGTTTTCTTAAATCGTAAACTTTTGTCATTGCCATACCAAATATCTAGCATTTTGTTTTCCGTTGGACGGATTCTTTTATCAAAGTCAATCAGATATGCTTCCCCATTTTTTATATTGGTGACAGTAATAAGGTCAGCTTCAACTGTAGAAAGATCCGTAGGGTGTAGTACCACGCTGGTTGCCGTATTGATAAAGGTGACTTTTAATCTGCAAGAATCGATGTTTGAGCTCGTATTAGATTTCTCCGCTTGCGGAATCACAGTTTTTTCCTTCTCTGTAATAACCAAATGTTTGCCAGAAGGTATTAAATCCATTCTTGTAACTTCGTTATTAGTGGCATAAAGGATAGTGAACTGATTATTTGACCAGGTCAGAATTTCATATTTTGATCCTGTCTTCTTAGTTAAGTACAGTTTCGATTTTTTATCTGTAATATAGTTCTGAACTTCTGAAACAAATTGAAGCCTAATCCCTTTTATATTATAGATAGCCAAGTTCTCATTTTGATCGAGAATGACATATAAGTTAATTTCATCTAATCCTTCCGCTCGTCTCACATTGTGGTAAACTTCTTTTCTGTTATTTTTAAAATCATGAAACTCCCCCCTGCCGTTTTCTGAAACCAGCAAATGACCATCCTTGAAGAATGTTTTCTGCCCATTCAATTTGATTAGGGTCGTTGCTGGAAGATTATATTTTTGAGTATCAAATACAAGTACTGTGTCATTATTGTTTTTATAGGACTTGTTAACAGCTACAAAGCGGCTGTCTTTAGAAACCGTCAGGTTGCCGATCATGTGGAATGCCGACATCCAGCTTTGTAGGGTGTCAGCAGTTTTGGTTTTCTGCCCAAACAACAAATGAGACTCTGCTAATAGGATAAATAACAGTAAGCAGCCCTTGATCTTAGTAGCCATTGTTCTGCGGATTTAAATTGGGGTTGAGCAGCAGTTCTTTTTGGGGCAGTGGCCAAAATTTGTGGTAATCTTTCCAGTTCTGTTTAACGGGGAAAAGAGTGTTCAGTTTATTGAATCGTTTTAAATCAAGGAACCGATGTCCCATTTCTGTAAAAAATTCCTTTCTGTTCTCCAATAATATCTCATTTAATAATGTTTCTTTTGAAAATGGCAGAATTAAGAGAGCAAGGCCTGCACGTTGTCTGGTGGCGTTTAAAAATGGTAAAGCTTCAGGTATTTTATTCTGCTGTGCAAGCGCTTCCGCTAATAATAAGTATACTTCTTCCAAGCGAAATACAATAGAATATTCCGTGGTGTTGTTGGTACGGTTCTTATACTTCTCCGCACGACACCAAGTGGTACCATTAAACGATACTGCTGCCGTCCAGTTCAGCTTTCGCAGGTCGGCCGGATTAAAAGCTGTAACCAGATTTTGTGAAAGTGCAAAATTGGAAGGAGCAGCATTGATAAAATAATAGGCTGCCGCCTCTTTAGTAGCATCCCCTGAGTTTTTTGGTTTCAGCTGCCATAATATATGAGTCCCTGACTTATTAAATACTTTGGTGATGTTAGTTTCAAATTGGTATAAGGGGCTTTGCTTGATCTCTTTTAGTAAATTTTCTGCTTCACTCCATTTGTTTTGTAACATATAAACTTTAGCGAGCATTAACTGAGCAACTTTTCTATTGGGAAAAATACGCTCTGTGTTGCGGTATTCATCCACAAGCAGGCTAATGGATTGTCCCAGATCACTTTCCAATTTTGTTAAAACCTCACTAGAAGCAATTTTAGCAAGTGATTGATTGACCTGATAGTTGGTGGTATCAGGATAGGGTATATCCCCGAAAATTTGTTGTAAATAATAATACAAGATTGATCTTACAAGAAGGGCCTCAGCCTTTATTCTGTTCTTTTCGGTGGTGGGTAATGTAGTTGATTTCTCCGCTCCTTCTATAATGGCATTGGCAATATAGATTTTTTGATAAGCACTAGACCAGTAAGAATAAACTGTTGGGTTTGAATCGGCCTGTGTATTGTTATAAAGTTCAAGAATGCCCGTTGTGGATGCCGAGGCATAATAATCCAGATCATCTGAATATGTTCCAAGTAATTTGCCTGTTTGATCTCCGGCTAATGGGGAATTATCCCAAGAAGCTGCATATAATCCTGCCAATGCGGCATTGGCAGTCTGCACGTCCTCAAATACTTGTACTGAGGTAATTTGGTTATCTGGCGTATCCACTTCAATCATTTTTTCGCATGAAGTGCATATTTGAAGTATAAATAAGACAAATATGATATAGGTAATTTTGTATGTTTCCATTTTAAAATTGATTAAAGGTTAAACTGTGCACCAAAAGCATATGTTCGAAGCGGGGGAAGGAAGCCCATTGAAGCGAACTCAGGGTCAAGACCAAAATATTTTGTCCATGTTATGAGATTTTGTCCCTGAAAATAAACTTTCACCTCCCTGAAGACACTATTTCTGATCGGAATCCGATATTCGATCTGTAGATTTTTAAGGCGGATAAAAGAGGCATCGGAAACTGACACATCACTGTTTTGAAAAAGTGAATGTGAGGGGTTAACTGTTGATTTGTAGGGCATATACAATCCATTGGGATTTTGGGCTGACCATACGTTTAGGGCTTCGACAGGCAAATTAGTCATCAGGCCTGGTGATGGCAGTATATAGTTATAATTCCTGCTTCTTTGTTTTACGAACTGGAAAAGAAAAGATACATCCCAGTTTTTATATTTTAGATTATTATACCATCCGCCAAAATAATCCATGCCTATGTTTTCAATTGTCTGGCGGTCATCCGCTGTGATTTTCCCATCACCATTAAAGTCCTTAAAATTGTATTGACCTGTTTGTGGATTGATCCCTTCCAGTTGATAAAGCTTAATAATTGAGGTGGGCTGTCCTATTACGTAACTATTTGCGTAGGTTGAGCCTTCCAGACCTGTGAAAGAAAGTAGTTTATTTCGCGGGAAGCTTATGTTTATTCCGGTTTCCCATTGAAACCTCTGTGATTTAAAAGGGTGACCGCTGATCTCCAGTTCCCATCCCGTGTTTTGTACCGTAGCATCGAGATTGGCCAATACTGAGGTAAAACCTGTAATAGCGGGTAATTGATAGCCCACCAATTGGTTCGAAGAGCGGTTCTGATACCATGCTGTAGTAAGATTGATGCGGTTTTTGAAAAGTCCCAATTCCAAAGCGGCTTCAAGCTTGGTTGTTTTTTCCCAACTATAATCTGGGTTATAGAGACGGGAAGGGGCTAGTCCGGTAACGCCATTGTAAATAAAAGTTGATACGGTATAGGTATCAAGATACTGATAATCCCCAATGTTATCACTTCCCGCAGTACCATAACTTCCTCTAAGCTTTCCAAAGCTGAGCCATTTTGCCTTTTCGAAAAAATTTTCTTTCGAGAACAGCCATGCTCCACCAATTGCGGCAAAGTTTGCAAACTTTTTATTTGGACCGAAACGACTGCTACCGTCCCTACGCCCTGTGATGTTTAGGATAAATCTTTTTTCAAACTGATAATTTAATCTTCCAAAAACCGCTGCGTATCTATATTCTGTTCTGATCTGGTCGTTGATTGTTTTGGTTTGGGCAGCTGCTATATTTTGGATAAACACATTACTTTCAAAACCAGTACCCTTCATTGAGCCCTGACTGTTAACTTCATTCTGAAAAGATCCTCCCACAAGCACGTCAAGCTCATGATTCCCTTTTAAATAACGCCAATTCACTTGGGGCTCTACAATAAATGAAAAACGGTTCTGGTTATATTTATAAGCCTGAGAAAGAGCAGCAGTTGCCCCTGTGGATGGATTCATTGTCGTATGTGGACGAAGAGACCATTCTTCAAAAGCCTGATAGTTAATTCCAGTATTTAGTTTGAGTCTGATATCCTTAGATACCCTGAATTGCGCATTGAGATTGTTTAAAAACTGAATATTTTTATTAGAATAGGTTGCTTCATAGGCTGCTATGGGATTATCAAATGTATTGTTCTCCCAGTTTAAGCTTCCATCTTCATTATAAAGTGTGGGTGCATTTGGTGCCAGCAAAAATGAATTTCTGGTAATATCCGAATTTATCATATTGTTTTCCTGTATTGAAAACATGTTTGATATGTTTAACTGCAACCTATCACCCTTAGAGCGATGGGTAATATTGTTTGAAATATTGTTGGTTTTGTACTTAAAGTTTTTTCCGAAAACTGTTGTCTGTTCATTGTGGGCAAGACTCAATAAAAAAGTAGTGGTGTCGCTTCCCCCGCTTAGTGAAAGCGTGGAGTTAGATGAGGTTGCTGTGTTTCCTATGAGTGTCTTGGCCCAATCTGTATCACGGCTTTGGTCCCAAGTACCATTCAGGTCATAAGCGGTGGCAGGATAAACATTAATGCCACTATTGGCAAAAGCTTGTTTTCTCATATTGAGGTATTGCGTGGCATCCATCATTTCAAGGTTTGACATTGACTGGCTTAAACTATAGGTTGTATTAAAGCTTAATCTTAGCACTCCTGATTTTCCTTTCTTGGTCGTTACAAGGACAACACCATTTGCACCACGCGAGCCATAGATTGCGGTGGCATCAGCATCTTTGAGTACCTCTATGCTTTCGATGTCACTAGGGCTAATGCTATTCAATGGATTGATACTTCCATTTGGGATAGCTGTTGATGAATAAAGAGAAGAAATTTCAGTTCCAAAAGGAACCCCATCAACTACATATAGCGGTTGACTTCCATCTATTCCACTGTTAGAAATCGTCCTTAAACTGTTTCTTCCACGTATTTGCACCTGATACCCGCCACCTGGAACACCTCCATTTTGGATAATACTTACCCCTGCCATACGCCCCTGCACGGTAGAAAGTACATTGTTTACAGGCTGGTTCTCTATTTCTTTTGCTGTCACCTTAGCAATACTTCCGGTGCGTTCTTTATCCTTTACCGAGTAGTATCCGGCATTCAGCGTAATTTCTTCGATTTTGGTTTCCCTGTTAAAAAGATCAATAGTATCTTTCCTTTGCTGTGTGGCCATCAAGGGAATACTTTCCTCAGTATCCGAAACAGATACTTTGCGTATTTTCTGCCGGATAATAATGGTATTATTATAGATTATAGCCTCAAAGGGTAAGCCCTTTAGTATTTTACTGGTACAATCCAGCACACTTTCATCAGTACATTTTACCCCCTGAATCTTATATTTTTCTAATTGATCAGTAGAATAAGCAAAGGATTTGATCTTGTTTTCTGTAATGAAACGTTCAACCGCTTCTGTGGCAGGGATTTGTCCCGCCGAATAATTGACCTTTATTTTAGAAAGATCTTGTTGCTGCCCTTTGAAGAGACTTATCCCCAAAATAAGGAATAGGGCAGCCGTGCAAATATTTTTCATATTTTTGCATTGTATTAAAATTAGTAACTCAGTGAAGATTTTGTTATTATTTTGGTACATGACCGACGGTGGGACCCGTCGGTCTTTTTGTACCTCACTTACCTTATCTATCAGGTATCATGGCTGGAGTCATGAGACACCATAGCCTACTTTTCCAGTTCAAATGTTGAATCATTGTTTTGTTTTATATTTAGATTGCTTTGTATTGCCAGTGTTTGAATAAATGCAACAGCCTTAGCGTCAGGTACTGTGATTGTAATTTTTATGTTTTCAAGTTCTGAGGGGTATTGTACCTTGATCCCATATGTTTTCTCAATAATCTTTACTGCATCATTTATGGGGCATTTATTGAAGATGAGTGTCGCCGTTTTGTCCTTAGTGGCTGGAATCCTTTCCTCATTTGTTTTAGTAACAGAAGCCACATTTGGTGATCCATAATTGCTAAATGTCTGTTGAGGTTTCAATACAATGGGTTCTTTGGAATGCCCTTTTTTATAAACCAGTACTTTTCCCTCAAACAGATCAACCTTGAAAGTCTGGCCACTCTGGGTAACCTTAAAAACAGTTCCAAGCACCTTTGTTTCATATCCCTTTCCATGAACAATAAATGGGTGTTTTTTAGATTTTGTAACATTGAAAACCGCATCCCCTTCAAGGAAAACATCTCTTGTTTCAGTAGGAAATGATTTTTCAACGGTCAGCTTAGCTCCTTGTGAAAGGATTACAACTGAACCATCGGCTAGTTTAATTTCAAAATTTTGTGATCCGGCTAGGTAAACATCAGGTTTGAAAATGGTGTTATATCCAAGAATACTACCTACAGATAAAAAAATAACAAGTATTGCAGCTTTAAAATAGAATTTTTTAATCTGTTTCCTACGCTCATGGATAGCTATGTCTCTTTTGAGATTTTCCCACATCCTTGAATCTTTTTCAGGAGTGAAATCGGGAAGGGGCTTATTGTTATCGTCCATAATAAAGAGGCCTTTATTATATAATATGCAGAAACGTAAAAAACCACACCCCCTACTGTGTTAATTTTATCTATTTTTAACGGTATTTAACTATTTTTAATAGTTTTGTGCTGTTTCTTCAGAAAAAGCATAGCTTTTGATATTTGGTTTTCTACAGCACTTTTAGAGATATTAAACTGCTTGGCAATTTGATCTTGGGTAACCCCGTCAAATTTGTTCATCATAAAGATTTCTTTACGTGCTGGAGGTAATAATTTGAGACTTTCCTCAATGGCATCAAGTTGTTGTTCCCGAGTTTCTTTTTCCAGCAGTTCTTTAAAAGAGTTATCGGCATATTCGATATCCTTTACACTACAGAATGGCTGCTTTTTAGACTTTCTATAAAATTGAGCTACGTTTTGTTTGATTGTGTGAAATATAATATGCTCTAAGTTCTCATTACTGAGCTGATCACGATACTCCCAAAGATGTATAAATACATTCTGCATAACGTCTAATACATCATCCTCATTTTGAATTGCACGACTGATGTACTGAAATACAGGAATCTTGTATCGGTTATAGAACTCATTGTAAAAGCCCCATTCTATATTAATATGTTTTAAGAAGAACGTCACGGGAGGGATTATTAATAGTTCAAATTTATGTATTTTTTCAATACGAAATCAGCTGAGTTTCTCTGACACGCAAGAATATTTATGACTTTATATGTTCTTCAAGCCGGATAATGTCATGTTTAAGGGATAGAAACATTTATAGTATTAAAGTAAAATACTAATTATATTAGCGATTTTAAAGTTGAAATGTAAAGTGAGTAAAATTGTATATACGACATAATTAAATGCATACCATTGTGTTAACTTTAATTTACTAAGTACTATTTTCGTACAAATTCTATAAATGTCCAGAACTACATCTGCTGAATCTACAACAATCAGATTAACGACTTTCCTAAGAGAAAACCTAACCCTATTGCTAATTGTTCCAACTCTACTGGGAGGCTTTGAGCAATTCGCCATACTCTGCTTTAAGTCCTTTACCCTCCTTCTTTATTATTCTCCCACGCAAGTACCTGTCGACGGTATTTCAATATTGGTCAAAGTACCCATATTTCTGGTTGCTGTTTTTACTAAGGTGCAGTTCGATGAGGCCAGGAACAATATAAAAGCAAAATGGGGTACGCTTGTATTTTTCTCAACATTTATCATTATGGTCATTGCTCTGATATGCTTATTATTTGTAAAAGAAGAATATAAACTACTTGGTAGGGTCTGCTATCTGACAATCGCAAATATCCTGGTACTTTGGGGGCTTCTGAAGCAAAAAAGATTTTTACAGACTTTTAATAAAAAGGCCTCATTTGTGACCGCTCTCTCTATTGTATTTTCTATGTTTTTCAACATTTTTACGAAGCCAGATTACAGTGAAATCAGCAATATTAACAAACTAACAGTTAAAATACGGATAACATACCCAAAGGCAAAATTGCTTTACTGTAATGATAAGTATTTATTTTTCGAGCGAGATTCCACTCAGTTTAGCAATATAGATAGATATGAAATTGTACCTCTAGAACATCTTTTTTTAGAGCATTATGATCCAAAAACTACACAATAATCAATAAGAACGAATAAATAAAGTTAAGCGGTCCAATTTACATACTAACTTACCTATATGTACAGGATGTCATAATAATCTTCCTGAATTTGCCCTTGCTTAGATGACAACGGCAGTTTTTGTGATCTATTTATTAAAGTAATAATTTCATTATAAAGACAATTTTTTTTAACTTTAATTTCATATTGATTGTTAATCATGAATGCCCCACCCATAGTCAACGAAAAAGAATTACTGCTTCGGCTTCGACAGGGGGATTATGTTGCTTTCGAAAAAATTTACTCCATTCATAAAGAAAAAATAGCAGGCCGTATTTTCAGGCTCCTCAAATCGTGGGATCTGGTAGAAGACGTCTTACAGGAACTTTTTATACGCCTTTGGAAAAACAAGGAATTGATTGATACTGAAAAACCCATTGATGCCTATCTTTTCCGCATTACTACAAATCTGGTTAATGATTATTTCCGGGGAATTTCTAAAGATAAAAAATTAGCCGACGAATTATGGTACAGGATATCAGAACTGTACAATCCATTTGATGAGGTTTCTCAAACCAAAGCAGATCAGGAGCTTTTTCGCTCTATAGACAGGCTTCCTGAGCAACGAAAAAAAGTTTTCATGCTTTGCAAGATGGAAAGGAAAAGCTACGCTGAAGTGAGCAAACTTCTAAAAATTTCGGAAGCTGCGGTTAATGATCATATCACTAAAGCAAACAGATTCTTAAAAGATAATTATGATAAAGCTATCCCTTTTGCGGTAATGTTGTTCTGTAGTCATCTAATTGGATTGTGATTAACTTAACAGACATATCTTAAGCTTGGACTCCCCACTTTTATAACATTGATCAAAGCATTAAATAAAAGGAGCCCTTTTTATAAGAGCCCCTGGCCGATACTTATAGTGTAGAAATGGAAATTTCCTACTCAAATTTAATATAAGGTTGTTTTAAGATCTTATGATTCAAATCATAAAATCATGTTTTTTCTTGCAATATTCAACAGCGCTGATATTTTTTTCCTTCTTAATCTTAGGGCTGCTCCTCTCTGTCCAGTTTGTTTTTAAATTGTATATTTAAATTAACAGAAAACGATCTGAGGAATATTTTCTGCAAATACAACAGGATTCCTGTTGATTTCTATACCAATAGGAAATACGATGACCGATAGGTGTGTCATGAACTTCACAGGGAGAATGAATATTTTATAAAAAAGGTTCTTTCCCTGATCGGTGTCTGGCTAACTGATAATAGATTTGAATTTAAATTGATCTGTGTATAGGTATGCTGGTCTAAAAGGTTCGTAGCATGCAATTCAAAAAAACTCGTCCACTTTTTGGGTCTGTACCTGATATTTGAGTCCAGAAAAAAATTATTGATCGGCTGATGGCTATACTGATGGTATGATACAGAATTATAAGCCAAAATATATGAAAGCCTATCAGTTATACTATGCCGCCAATCAGCCTGAAGCTCACCCAACCTGTTTGTATTTCTTATTACTGCCGCGCCTATGGCCTCCTGTTTATTTATGAAATTTCCGAATTTCACTGAAATTGAAAGTTTCGCCCCGGTGAAGATATGCTTTCTCATTGTTGCTGAATAGCTGATGTTGTAATTAACGAAAGGCGAAAGTCCACCATTGTAAAAACCTGTACCTTTTTGAACACTTATATTGGTGCATGCTGAGAAGGATGTCGCCAAAGCGTATACATATTTTGAAATGTTCCCATTTAATGAATATTGATCAGCGCTATTTTCATACATCACGGCTGATGATCTTGTGAGACCGCCGTCAACCGTGTATGCACTGATAAAATTCGCCTTTGATCTGCTGTAGGTTACGTTAAGGTTGAAAAATAGCATATTCAGCGGTTTCCGGTAGGAATACCTGGTAGCGAAAGAGCTAATAGCTGTTTTTGGAAGTGGGGTATCATTGTAGTTAAACTGCCTATAGTTGACCAGGACAGTTCCGGGATAAATATCGGTTATCTGACCGAATTCGGTCTGTCCTGAATACTTTAGCTCCAGTTCACTGTATCTGCCTATTGTTTTTCGTACTTCAATTACAGGGTTGGGTACAAAAAAAGGGCTCTTATCGGGACCTATCCTGCCACTGCGCGTGAAGGTAATATAATGGAGAGAAGGCATAGATGCTATGCTTATCGATCCCTTCTTAACAACATAAGCTAGTGAACTATTACCATATAACTTCAAGTGATCAAATACCAGGGCATTTCTGAAGCTATCCCCAACTAAATATGCTGTAGTGCTGTCAGATGTTTTGTACAGGCCGCTGTTTAAACTGTTACTTTCGAGCTCTGCTCCAAGCGCAGTAGAAAGGATAAAAAACTTGAATTTTCGCTTATATGATCCCGCAAGGTTTACAAAGAGGTTTTTGGTGGAAACCTGTTGATCGAGCATCCGGTAAGCCAGGCCTTCATTAACTATTTCGGGCTGAATACCCGGTGAAATGATGAGGTTTTCATGTGAGGTATAGCGCTGTATTATAGTACCGTACTGAATGACCTGGTTTACACCTACGGCTTTAATGATCACCGTTTCATTACTTAATGAAAGAAAGCCCGTAGGCTGGAACTGTCGCAAAACCTGTTCATTCTGTGTAAGGTTACCGTTTCTGTTCCATTTGGGAAGATCTATTGAGGTGACGGATCTGAGGTATACCGAACTGCTGTTCCTCTCTAGCTGGGCCTGCATTTGCCAGTGATGCAGCCTGAAAAGATTATCCTGTAGTTCGCTATAGCGGACCGTGTCGTTATCTGTAAGGAAATAATAAATGTTGTTATTGTAGACATACTTGTGTTTTAACCCAAATCTCGAAACATTGACTCTTAAGGCCCAGTCACCCCGAAATTTAAATAAACTGTTGCTGTTCGCCGCATTGTCATTGTTCATCAAGTAATATTTCTCGGCGATACCGGGTTGCGCCGCAGTCTGTATCGATAATAGTGGTTGGGGACGTTTCACCTGTGCTCCATAATCAGCGGAAACAGCCCCGAGGTTTGCATTTTCATTTTCCAGGTTTTCACCGATATTGTTAGCTTTCAGGTTATTGATGCTCTTAAATTTCTTTCTAAAAATCAGATTGTTCATCCCGGCCGTGTATGCATTGTTGCCGGCTCCGGCATGGCCCGTAGTTGTTGTAACCGTTCCTGCACTGTCACTGAGTTTAAGGTTCAGGGAAAAGCTGTTTGAAAGTACATATCCGTTCAGCGCTTTGACTGGCTGATCTCTTTCGATTACCTCTACCTGTTCCACAGCCTTGACGGGTACGTTATCGGTGGCGAGCCTGTACCTCCCTTCTACAAGGTTGTCCCCATCTATATAGACATTCGTAATCCCCTTTCCATTATAACTGATGGCACCTTTGTCATCAACCTGTATACCGGGCAACCTACCAAGCAGGTCTGCGATTACCCTGTCACTTTTGTCTACGAAAGATTTTACGTTGTACTTTAGGGTATCGCTAGACAGGACGATGTCCCTTTTCGACTTTATGGCAACCTCTTTTAACTGGCGAACTGATTTTGCCAGTATAATCAGATAAGGCTTATTGTTGCTGGATATGACCGGAACTACAGATTGTCGATATCCCAGTGCCGAAATTTTAATGGACAGCTCTCCGGCAGGTTGGAATTGGCACGTGAAGGTTCCCCGATCATCTGTTTTTTCAAAAACAATTCCGATGCCGTTACTCCTTATAATGCTCACTGTTGCTCCCATAATTGGGTTTCCGACACTATCCTTAACCTCTCCTCTGACGGATACAATATCCTGTGCAGGTAACCTTGCCGTTAAAAATAGCAGGATAAGCAACACGAATGGCTTTATGCTATGCACATCCTTACTTTTTTACCTGATCAAGTTCAAGCGGATAATTTATCCTCACCTTCCTTTGCAGTTTTGTCTGTATCCCCTGGTCAACTTCTACTTTTTCCACAACTGCCTCTCCGCCACTGAATTCGCCTATATCAAGCCCCTGCATAAATGCGTTTTCCATCCGTTCATAGTCCCTGTAGGTGGTCGTAATCACGTCTTTTGGCAAATCCAGGATCTGATTGCCAGAAGCTTTCACATCCAACATTACTTTCGTACACGTAAATTTTATCATCTGCCGATCGTCATATGCTTCCAGGATCAGCCCAGGGAGCCCGTGCAGTTTCCAGGGTCCAAAACCTGCGGATATGTCGGTTGTAAACCATGCAGTATACTCACGGCCTTTGCACATACCCCTGGCCATCTGGCACGGATAACCAAGAATTGTCTTTGTTTCTTGCATAACTTTCCAATTCGTTTGTTCCAAATCCTCTTTAATCAGATAATTTTGATTGTCAAAATTCTTGTTAATGTACTGCATATGTTTTGATTGCAGCGTATAGATCTGATCAGTCGTTACCGGCGTAAAAATGCCCATGTCCGTGTGGGAACTTCCGGATCTTTCCGAAGCTTCGATCTTTGCAAGAAAAACCGAATCCTGGATATGCTTGGTAAAGCTTGAATAGGCACTCTTACCGGCATCAAAGACCAGCTGGAAATCCTCTTCGTGGATGATACCTTTGTTAAGCGTATCCCGGATATGGAAAAAATGGTATGACGCGATCCCGTACGGCGGATCGTCCGCACTGGTGCTGCCCCAGCAGAAAGAGACAAAAATGCAGGAAAAGACTGCACTGATGAAGATTCTAGTAAAATAATTCATAATTTTTCATAACTGATGAAATAGACCACCCCCTTTTCTTTTATTGATTTAACCCGTTGAGGTCATTCTACAAGCAGCCGCTGCCGCCTGCTGTGATATAAAAATAATAATTATAGGCAGTGTTGTACATATGCGCTCCATTGGTGTAACCATCAGGTGCGGATACCCATAC
The DNA here is from genome assembly GCF_018613715.1 of Chryseobacterium sp. ISL-6. Taxonomy (GTDB): domain Bacteria; phylum Bacteroidota; class Bacteroidia; order Flavobacteriales; family Weeksellaceae; genus Chryseobacterium; species Chryseobacterium paludis. The sequence continues at coordinate 775,190 of NZ_JAGGPT010000006.1, forward strand.
CCTCACTATGTGTCCACATGCGTCGGTGAAATCACATGAGCGTTGGATGCGGAACAGCCCACTTTCCTTATTGCTGCTTTGATTTACTGTGGTACTGGCCTTTAACTTTTCCAGGCCTAATTTTACTTCCACTTTCGTTACGACAGGTCGACTTTTTCCCAGATCTGGGGTGTTTGCAAATACACTGGTTCCCAGAACCAGACATATTGCTGCGATAAATAAACTTTTCATAGTCCTTGTGTTTTTAAATAATCTGATAAATATTAACATAAACAGAAACTAGGGGTGGCCATCTCAATGTTTAAATTAAAAACAAAACTATAAACTAATTCACAAATATGAGAATTAAATAAAAAATATATCTGCTTTCCTGGCATATGAAAATTTACATCAGCAGTTCAAAGAAACCCGCTGTTTAGCTGATTATGTGAGCTTGATTGAGAAGGTCCTTACAAAGAAAAATAATGATACACCAGGAAGGTATTGTTTGGTAGCACACTAAAAGATGTAAACCGCATTTTTTATTTTTTTCTTATTATGCAACTATTGGTTTTGCAGCTTTCTGCGTAATACTATCAAAAAGCTGCCTATGGAAAACTTCCGGTTTATACAACCTTCATTTATAGACAAGAAAAATTATCTGCTCCCAAAGCATCATATTCAAAATCTTAATTAACAATAATTATTTACAATTTAACCAAACTACGCATGGCTAAACAACCAATGACACCAACGGGTGTACAAAACAAGATCAACGCACTTTACCTATTATCAGACGCCGCTTTGCAAGCAGAAGCGGAAGCTATCCAGGCAGACTTTAAAGCATGGATAAAAGCAAACTTTAGCCTTAGTACTCAACAAGGGGATTATCTGGATAGGCTGAACAGTCAAATCTCTACTTATTTTGGATCACAGTCCTCTATCTGTTTTTCAAACAGGTTACCAATCGAATTGATCTATCCTGAACCACCGACAGGGGAATACTCAAAATGGACAGGTGCATCAAATAGCCTTGCTGTCAAATCAGATGGTAGCAGGATACCTGTAGCAACAGGCACACTCACTTTTGAGTTTACCTATACGGTTTAAAATCAACTTATTTTATAATTGACTTTTTAATCATTCAAAATGACTACACCTACGTTAACTATTCCAACATTTAGATCTGAAAAAGTTGCTTTCATTACAAAATCACCGCTATCTGTCAGCGGTGTGCAAAGTAAAATGGAAGAACTATATTCATTAAATGAAGAGCAATTACAGGCTCAGGCCGATGCCGTTCAAATGAATTTCAAATCTTGGATAACGGATAATTTTTTTCTTTCTGGCAAGCAGAAAGCATATCTTGCCCGGTTAGACAATCAGACTACTACCTATTTTGGATCACAATGTTCGGTCTGTTTTACTAACAGGCTGCCCATCGAATTGATTTACCCAATTCCTCCCGAAACAGATTATTCAAAATGGACAGGAAGCTCAAATTCTCTCGTTATTAAATCAAATGCCGAAGGAAAAACAGTTGCACTAGGTAAACTCATATTCGAGTTCTCTTATACCTTGTAGACCTAAAATCAGTTCTTAAAGCCCGACAAGTAAAACTCTTTACTTGTCGGGTCTTTTTAAGGGGCTATAATAAGTGAAGAATTATTAGACCATTAATCTATTATATCGTAATTTATAACTGCTGCAATAATTTTATTTATCTATTAATCAGTTGTTTACAGAAAAACAACTTTTTTATAAACCGACAGGGCTATTGGTTTTGCATCCAACTGCGTAATATTATAAAAAAAAGCCTTGGAAACTGATCCACATATCAAAGAACTCTTTACGAAATACCTAAACAACAGTATTAATAGGGAGGAGTATGTTGTATTGCTAGGGTACTTTGGGAAAGAAGAAGATCAAGGTGATTTACGCCAGTTCGTTATGGAAGCTTTATCAGTTGATAATTCAGAATACGACAATGTAGAATTAGCTAGAGTAGTAGATGCAGTTGCCTCTCAGCTCCGAGAAAAATTACAGCCAAGAGAAACGGTTCGTTTGAGAAGATACCTTCCTTATGTAGCAGCTGTGCTCCTTTTAATTTCTTCAGTCACCGCCTACTATCTTAGCAGGACAGATCAAGGATATCTAAAACAAAAACAAGGTCTCGCCAATGATGTAAAACCGGGCCATAGCGCTGCAACCCTTACCCTTGCAGGTGGCAGGAAAATTTCACTCAATGACGTTTCTGCCGGGACTTTAGCCGTGGAATCCGGTATTACTGTTTCGAAAAATAAAAACGGAGAATTAATTTATACCATTTCCAGTACCAATGGAGCTTCTGAGCACAGCATTAACACTTTATCGACTGCAAAAGGAGAAACCTATCAAATTGTGCTGTCTGACGGCACCAAAGTCTGGCTTAACGCCGGTACTACTCTGCAATACGCTGCAAACCTGAGAGAGCAGGGAAAGCGGAAAGTAAAGCTGGCCGGCGAAGCCTACTTTGAAGTTTTTAAAGACAAAAGTCATCCGTTCGTGGTAGAAACACCCACACAGTCAGTTGAAGTCCTGGGCACACATTTTAATATCAATAGTTATGCTGATGAAGGACGAACGGTGACCACCCTTGCTGAAGGGTCTGTAAAAGTTTCGGCTTTGCAAAACGCCGATCAGAAAGCCGTTATCTTAAAACCGGGCGAGCAGTCTCTTTATTCCAATGGTGATATAAATGTGCGTGCAGCCGACATGCAGACAGCACTCTCCTGGAAAGAAGGCCAGATTTATTTCAAGGATGCATCCCTACAGGAAGTCCTCAGGCAGGTAAGCCGATGGTACAATATTGAGGTTGAATATAAAGGGGAACCGGGTAGTGAAGTTTTTAACGGCGGTATTAAGCGCACAGCCAATCTATCGGCAGTACTGCGGATTCTTGAACTCAGTAATGTCCATTTTAGCCTCAATAAAAAGAATAATGTAACTTTTCTGACCGTCAGTCCAGAGAAATAAATGTCCATTGTCCATCAATTAGCAAGAGAAGCCTATGAGGTAGTTTTTTATTTTTAGTTAATAATACCCACAAAAAAACCGGAGGCATTGTTCTAGAATGCTCCGGTTAAACTGGGTTTAGTGACAATCAGCACGAACCGATTTATCAACCGACTATAGGGCATCTAGCACGCTCTCAAATGCGATGCACCTATAGCAAAACCTAAACAAACATATGATTTTTTTCTCAAACTCAGACTATGCAGAGCCATACAGTCTTACAGTTTATTGGTCCCTATACAAAAAGGCTCTGCCGAAAATACCTTTACACCCCGCAATTATGAGGGTGCATTTAATCTTATTCATCGTGCTTGTTTCCTGCCTCCTTGCTTCTGCAACAAGTGTTAGAGCTCAAAATGTAACGATAGAAGCCAAAGATGTACCGATGTATAAGGTCTTTAAACAGATAGAAAAGCAGACAGGCTTTCTATTCTGGTATAAGGGCAGAATGTTGGGTAAAAACACCCCCATCACCGCCAACATCAAAAATATGCCGATTAAAGCTGCTTTAGAAAAAATCTTTGCAGATATTCCTTTTACCTATGAATTGGTAGAGGGAACCATTGTGGTAAAAGAAAAAACAGCAGTTAAAGAAAAGAAAGAGAAACAGACTACACAGACTGTGACCGGAATAGTAAGTGATGAAAATGGAAACCCTCTTTCCGGTGCTACAGTATCAGTTAAAGGAACAAACCAGACTACAGTGACCAATAGTGAAGGAAACTATACCCTTTTAAATGTCCCGGAAAATGCTGTTTTAATTGTCTCTTATATTGGCTATGTGGAGCAGGAGGTCACTGTAAAAAATGCCAGTAAAATTATCCTAAGCAGAAGTGAATCCAAGCTTGATGAAGTACAGATCATTGCTTACGGTACAACAACAAAACGATTAAATACCGGCTCGGTGGGCAGTATATCCGGAACTGATATAGCGAAACAACCAGTGAGTAACCCGCTCGGCGCTCTATCAGGCAGGATACCCGGCCTTGTGGTTACCCAATCAACGGGAGTGCCAGGCTCTTCATTCAATATCCAGATCAGGGGAAGAAATTCCATCGCTCAAGGGTCACAACCATTGATATTGATTGATGGAATTCCTTTTGCAGCAGGTAATGAAGGGGTTTCGGTTCTACCTTCGGCCTTGACAAATGGTGTCACAGGCACGTCGTTGAGTCCTTTCAACAGTATCAACCCTAGTGATATTGAGAGTATTGAAATATTAAAAGATGCTGATGCTACAGCCATTTACGGCTCAAGGGGAGCAAACGGCGTAGTGTTGATTACCACAAGAAAAGGCAGGGCGGGAAAAACGCAGGTAACAGCCAATATCAACCAAGGTTTTACAGAGGTTGGAAAAACAATGAAACTAATGAACATCGGACAGTATCTGGAAATGCGGAAGGAAGCCTTTGCCAACTCTGATATTACCCCGACTGTCTCTAATGCTCCTGATCTCCTCGCCTGGGATCAAAACCGATATAATGATTACAAGAAAGAACTTATTGGAGGTACCGGAAAACTCACCAACGCTCAGCTATCAATATCGGGTGGTTCTTCGGAAATACAATATTTAATAGGTAGTTCATTTTACCGGGAGACTTCGGTATTTCCCAATGCGCTACCTAATACCAGAGGAAGCGTAAACACGAATCTAAACCATAGCTCGAAAGACAAACGTTTCAATATTAATCTTTCGAGCAGCTATACTGCAAGTGAAAATAGAACTGCTGGTGCAGATTTAACTTATTATACATTTTTAGCTCCCAATACACCAGAATTTTTTACCACGGAAGGCGGGTTAAAATGGGTAGAAAACGGAGGTCAGTATGAAAATCCATACCGTTACCTTTTCCAAACCTACAATGTAAAAACCAATAACTTGGTGAGCAGCTTAAATATTTCTTATAGGATTTCGGATGACTTAACGATTAAGATCTCAACTGGATACAATCAACTGAGCAGTAAAGAAAAGCAGCTTATTCCCATCCGTTCACTTTCTCCCAATGCAATACAGCAGGTAAACTCTTCCCAATTTGCAAATAATGAATTCAGTAGCTGGAACATTGAACCTCAGATAGAATATTCCAGACATGTAGGAAAAGGAAAACTAAACCTTCTGCTGGGCGGAACAATTCATCAAAGGCGAAATACTGGAAATACGATCTCTCTCAGCGGCTTTAGCAGTGAAGCCTTAATGGAGAGCTTTGGTGCAGCAAGCACTATTAATTCCGCGAGCAATTTATCTACTCAATACCGATATTCAGCAGTGTTTGCCAGATTGAATCATAATATTGAAAACAAATATCTCTTTAATCTCACGGGGCGGAGAGATGGATCAAGCCGATTTGGAACAGGAAAGCAGTATGCCAATTTTGGAGCATTGGGTGCTGCTTGGATAATTACTGAAGAAGAATGGTTAAAGAATAAGCTTCCTTTTCTAAGCTTTGCAAAATTACGGAGCAGTTATGGTATTACAGGAAATGACCAGATCGGCGATTACCAGTTCCTTGATACCTGGCAGGCCGACGGCCAGACTTATCAGGGGACGAGTACATTAAGACCTACAGCATTGGCCAATGCCGATTACAGCTGGGAAGTTAATAAAAAGTTTGAAGCCGCAATTGATATTGGATTTCTGAAAGACAGGATTTTATTTTCTGTGGGCTATTACCGCAACCGCAGTGATAATCAACTTGTAGCCTACAGGCTACCTTACCTAACAGGTTTTGCTTCTATCATTCGTAATTTTCCGGCATTAGTACAAAATGACGGGTGGGAGCTCTCGGCAAGTGCAGATATTTTAAGGAATGGTAAATTTCAGTGGACTATTTCTACCAATGCAACATTATCCCGAAATAAATTAGTCTCCTTTCCTGGAATTGAAACTTCAACATATGCAACCCTATATAAAGTTGGAGAATCATTAAACAGTTTGTATAATTACCGTTACACCGGTATTGACCCACACACAGGCTTGTATCAATTCAGAGATGTAGACGGGAATGGAATTCTCAATTACCGTGACCTGCTGGTTAATGGCAATGTCGATCCTAAAATTTATGGAGGTATCAATAATACTATCATATATAAAAAACTGGAATTAAGTGTATTCTTCGATTATCGGAAACAGACGGGAAAAAACTTTTTGTATTCCATATTTTCACAGTCCAAAATCCCCGGTACACTTTTTAATCAGCCGGTCATACTTACAGACCGCTGGCAGAGTTCATCAAGCGTTGCAGAATACGAAAAGTACTTATCTGCCGTGAATACCAATGCCGTGAACGTTCAAAATTCTGACAGGGTTTATGGAGACGCATCCTATATACGCCTGCGCAATATATCTTTAAATTATACACTTCCTGTAAAATTTAGTTCAAGGTTTTATTCATCTGTTGCCCGCATTTATGCACAGGGGCAAAATATTTTTACTTGGAATAAGCAGAAGGGTTTTGATCCCGAAATGCAGAACCTTTATAGTCTACCTGCCTTAAAGGTCTTTATCATCGGAATACAGCTCACATTTTAAATCAAGTAATATGAAATCATTAATCTATACTTTAACCATAGTGCTATTATTTTCTATTTCATCCTGTAAGAAAATTATTGAGGTGGATGCTCCTATCGACCGCATTAGTTCCGGTAGTGTCTTTTTAGAAGACGGAACCGCTTTATCTGCGGTTTTAGGTCTTTATAGTTCATTGGCAAGTCAGACTCCAACATTTTCAGATGGAGCGGCCACTATCTGGATGGGGCTTGCTGCAGATGAGCTTAATTATACAAGTACCGACGCAGAGATTATAGCATTTAACACCAATATGCTTACATCCTCTAACAGCCTTGTATATCGTGATTTTTGGCGTAATCCCTATGAAATCATCTATCAGGCCAATGCCTGTATTGAAGGTCTGGAGCGTTCAGCTTCGTTAACTTCCCTATTAAAGAAACAGCTTACAGGAGAAGCTCTTTTTGTAAGAGCCTTCTGCTACTGGTATTTGGTAAATTTATTTAGTGATGTGCCCTTGATCTTAAACACAAATTATGAGCATAATTCTTTAATACCAAGAACCCCTGCTCAAAACATCATGGATCAAATAATCTTAGATTTGCAGACAGCACGCGGTCTGCTTTCCATAAATTATCCATCGGACGGAAAACTTCGGGTGAACTATTATACTGCCACTGCTCTGCTGAGTAGGGTCTATCTTTATCGGAAGAACTGGCAGGCTGCAGAAGAAGTGGCAACCGAAATTATCAGTTCAGGGAAATACAGTCTGGAAACCGATCTGTCAAAAACATTCTTAATTGGCAGTAATGAAGCGCTGTGGCAGATTGCCCAGCCTGAAAATAGCCTATTTAACACGATCGAGGGAAGCAGACTCGCTGTAAGTTTAGCAGGAACTGCTATACCAGCTTATACCATAAGCCCAAGTCTGAATAGTAGCTTTGAAATTGGGGACAAGCGCAAGACCAGCTGGACTGCCACAAAAATTGTCGGCGGTGTAACTTATAATTTTTCATATAAATACAAAGTGCGGTTTAGTACTGCTGCTAAAACTGAATATTGCATTGCTTTTCGACTGGCAGAAATGTACTTAACTCGTGCGGAAGCGCGTGCACACCTGAATAACCTAGCAGAAGCTGCAGCTGATCTTAATCTTATCCGCAACAAAGCAGGGCTGACAGATTTTGTCGGCACTGACATGAATGCGGTTTTGGGTGCTGTACTTAAAGAAAAACGGGTAGAGTGCTTTGCGGAATACGGGCAGCGGTGGTTTGACCTGAAACGTACAGGCCAATTAGACAAGATCTTAAGCAATATAAAATCTGCGTGGATACCTAACGCTGCCCTGCTTCCAATTCCGATTACAGAGTTAAATCTTAATATTAATTTAAACCAAAACCCAGGATACTAATGAAAACAAAATATATTTTAACGACCTGCTTATTATTTCTCTTTTTTAGGGGCACTCTATATGCGCAAAAACCTCTATCCATTGGTGACAAGATACCTGACGTCCTATTGAAATCGATGCTGAATTATTCCAGCAGTTCCGCTAGGTTTTCGGAATTTGGAGACAAAGCTGTAATACTTGATTTTTGGTTTATAGGCTGCGGTTCCTGCCGGGATGCAATGCCTCATCTTGACAGCATCAGTAAAAAGTACAAAGACGATGTACGAGTGCTGCTTGTAACTTGGGAGGATAAGAAAAATGTAGAAGAATTTTTCAGGGATAATCCCATCGGCAGATCTGTAAAATTTACACAGGTAGTGAATGACAGTACTTTAAAGAAACTTTTTCCTGCAAGGGGTTTTCCGCATCAGGTATGGATTGATAAAACAGGAGTTGTACGATCAATTAATGATGGTACTCATACCAATGATATAAACATTGACAAGTTTATATCAGGCCAGCCCTTACATATTCCTCTTAAAGCAGATGAACTTGATGGCAAGGTGGGTTTTGCTGAAGAGCCTCAAATTAGTTACTACTTTGAAAGTAATAAGAAAAACATCCTTAACTATTCTTATTTTAGTAAGTACCGCAAAGAATTTATAGGAGGATCTGGGATTGAAGTCGATACAGTTAATCAGCTGGTAAGATTTCAGTGCCGCAATGTTGACTTTCTAGGATTATACGATAGAGCTTATGCTTCACTCCTAGGAAATCCAGACTTACACCGTCCGACAAGGATGATAAGGCTTGATGGGGGAAAATTAAATATTCATGGGGACTACACAACCTTCTCTGATATCTACTGTTATGATTTAATTTACAAGGGAAAAGATAAAGTTTCAGGACCGTGGACTTTCGGCCAGCATATGGTGATAGATTTGGATAACTTTTTTAATGTGAAAAGCCACTTAGAAACACGGCAAATAGAATGTTATGTGATCAAGGATAATGGAACTTCGAAAAATTATATAAATGCCCTTCCAGGAGAATCAATAAAAGGTTTTTTAGTTGGTGAAAAACTAGAAAAAGGAAAATTATTTAGAGTTAATAGATATCTCTCTGAGAGTTTAAAGGAACTACTTAATACATATAGTGATAAACCTATTTATATCGAACTGGCACTCGGTAAAAGAATCAGTTTTGAGATGGTATGGAACCCGGACAATTTAGCGGAAATGAACAGCAATCTCGAAAAATTTGGTCTACAAATAAACTTACAAAATAAAGATCGTGATGTTATTGTGTTAGAAAAAAAACAGTAAGGATAAATAAAAACAGCCGTATCACAAGATACGGCTTGAGTTGAGGAAATCTTTAGTTTTTTGTTGTTTGTGAAACGACAGAACCCTCTGGTTGCGGATTTCCATTGTCATCAAGATCAATTGCTGAGTAGCCTTGAGCACAAATGTTTGATCCTGGCGTCCCACATTGTGTCTGTTGAGTGCTTTGTGATCGCTGTCCTAAATAGCTGCCTCCTGGACTGAACCAATAAAGATCTGCTTTTTTATCGTTTACTTTTTCTGTATTTGCTTTTGTGAACGCAAAAGCACCGATGGTGCCACCAGCAATAAGCAATGCTGCAATGGCCGTTTTTAATGTTTTCATTTTGATTGTTTTTTTGGTTAAGATTTTGGCAATGAATATTGCCTCAAATGGACTGAAAAAGGCATAAACATAAAGTAGTTGCTTATGGAATACTTTTGCAATCTCAAATTAATAGAGTTCTCATGTTACACCCTTAAGGGATTCATTACTTCGGCGTGATTATTTATTGCCGTTACTATTCTGCCTTCATAAGCCGCACCAAGAGGCTTTTCCCTCCGGTACTTAAGCCATTTAGATCAGTCTGCTAACTAAAGCGTCTCTGAACATATACCTTACCCCTTCTGCCTAATCAATGAACGGCAAAGACCGTTTACCTGTGGCATCGCATATAGGATACATTTTTTGGCTCGCTATGATTATTAAGGTTAATAAATCCAAATCTAAACACAATCAATAATGTAAAGCAATAGCATTTGTCATACGGTACACCAAACCGACATAAATTTGTATCCAAACCGCACAAATTGTTGCGAAACCGACATAAATTGTACGCCAAATCGCATGTAATAGATGCACTAATTGATAAATTAGTGCAAAATTTTAGTCATTTTATTGTGAATAATGATCAAAAAAAATATCATTAAGGGCTGGCATTTTCTAACTGCTTGTAAAAAAGCTCTTAAAGTCCACAATGTTTTCCTTAGTTACACGAAAAAGGTCTCTGTCCTTATTTTGGATTGCCTCGTAATATTGTGGCTTAAAATTAACTTGTATCGTATCCCGTTTTACACCAGGTACATAACCAGTAACGACATTCCGGTTAATAATTACAGATCTGTTAATTCTGGAAAAATTAGCAGATTGAAAACGCTCTGCCAAATAGACCAGTGAATAATTTGTTGGATATTCATTCCCGGTAATAGTAACTACTTTGGTCAATCTTCCAGAGCGGTAAAAAAATAGAACATCAGTACTAACTTCCAGTACAATATTTTGCCCACTGTACTGAATGGTTAATATGGGGGCATTGTTGCCTTCTGAAACATTATTAATTTCATCCTGATCAGAAACCAGATTTTTTGGCTCGGTCAGCAGCAAAAAATGAATGAGGTAATATAAATTCAGAATGGTAATCAATGCAACGATTATCGGAAAATCCACAAGAAAAAAATCGTTTTGAAATATATTCTCACCCAAAACCTTAAAATAAATGGACATTAAAGCCACATCAAGTATTGAAGGCATTATGATACCGCAGACCAATTGAAATAAAGATCTCTTAACCGGTTTACTTCTCCAGTTGTAATGCTTATCTAGCCAGATTGTTATTTTATGAACAAGGTAAGTAAGTAGCATCGCGGAGACAAAGCTAGCTGCTACTGCAACATAAAAGCCCATTGACGTAATGGCTTTTAGAAAGAGATGTAGACGCCCATGTAGTACAATATAAACGGATGCAACGAGAGCAGCGCCGATGCGTAGCTTCCTATTGTTATAGTTTAAAGAGTCCATGTTAAAAGTTTTTATCACACATCCATGTGAAATATTATGTAATGAATATACAAAAATGATTTTTTATTAACTTTATGCAAATTAGGAACTTATGAAAATGACTTGGGAATTGGAACCTTTGTCAAAATATTCGGTTGAGGTTGTCCTTAGCGAAGTATTTGCTTTGTAGGAGCCAGGGGCCAAGATTGAGCTGGTGCCATTAGTCGCGATTTTAAATAATGGTTAACAGATCATTTTGTTTTAACTAAAAACGAAGTCAATTCTTAAATAGAATTGAGAGCGCACAATAAAATATTTTAGGGCCCAATATGCTTACTGCTTTCAAAATTACAAGGAAATTTTCCTTGACTACCCTCCTTTCCTGGTGAACCAAGTTTTACAATATTTTTGGCTGCCCCATAACACTATTGAGCCGATTGCGAATGATCTGGGTGAAGAGGATGGCATAAATGGATATTTACTTTCGAGGTGCGCTATAATATCCAATGTATCCTTAGGTGGCTATATGCTTTTATAGCAATCGGGATTTGACTTCCAGTGCTTGAAGAAACGAATGCATTGGATGATACAATATCCCGAGATTTGCGAAAACGCTGAATTCTAGTCGTTAGGAGGTATAGTGGTCTTGTATTTGTATTATAATTAGTTACGATTTACGTCACTTCCAGACGTTTACTCTAAACCTAAACAAAATGATATGATAATCGATGAAGACCTATTACTACAAAATGGAGCAGAATATCAGGAGTATGAACCCAGGGAGGTTCTATTCAGGAAAGATGATTGCCCTCGCTTCTTTTTTCAAATTGTTAGCGGAACAGTCGAATTGAACAATTACCATGAGGATGGAAAGGAATTTACTTTAAATATCCTTTCTGATGGCCAGAGTATTGGGGAGTCACTCCTTTTCAGTGATAATTATTATCCTATGAATGCCACTGCCAAGACACTTTGCACAGTCTTAAAATTAGCAAAATCCAATTTTCTTGATCTTTTATTGAAAGATCAAGCTAGTACAATGAATCTATTCAGATGTCTTTCAGACCGTCTTTATTACAAATACATTATGTTGTTTAATAATTCTACATCAGAACCTGTTACTAAAATTCGAGCATTGCTTGATTATTTTAAAAGATTCAGCTTAGAAAGGCAGAAATATGGATTTTTTGTTCCTTTCACGCGACAGCAGATTGCTAACCTGACCGGACTTCGCGTTGAAACTGTTATCAGAGCTGTAAAGAATATGGAGAAAATGGATGTTGTCCAGCTGTCAAATGGCAAAATATATTATTAAGAAAAGAAGAATAGCAGTATTACTGCAAATTTAAACTGACGTTTTTATAAAGGATCAAAAGTGAATCTTAAAAGCTTTTTATTCAATTAACCTTTATATTGAGATTGACTGTGGAGGGTTGTCAAGTCTGAAATTTCATTCCTTAAAAATAACTGGTTGCAATATTTACGGCAAATAAAATCTTTTTAACATAACAACTGTTATACTGCTGGAAATGTGAAGCTCAACGGCTTAATCTTTCAAAAAAATATATTTCATTTTAACATTTAAATTATTAGCAATGGCAGATAATAAATCAAAAAAAGGGAATGCTGACCGTTCTAAACTGAGTGGTTCAGAATAGTACGAGATACAGTATTTCAAAGATCAACTGGATGTCACCTCTCAAGCAGTTGTTGGTGCAGTAAAGGCTACCGGCTCCAATGATAGGAAAACGCTTGATACATATTTAAAAAAGCGTCATAATTTGACGTAAGTAGGTGTGTTAAGGGAGCAGGCTAAATATTTTTCAAGGTAAAAGCATACTGCATCCTTCTAATATAGCCGAATTCCCTTCAGGTTTATCGAATTGATTTAGAATTCTGACTATATATGGGTTAATTCTTTTTGTGAAATAGGATTCAACTCACCAAAATCAGAAACAGTGAAATCGATTGTTTTGCAGGTTTTACTTTTGTAAAACTTCAGGTGGCTCAATAATTACGTATATTTGTTAAGCCTATAAAAACATTTTCCGAGCGGGTATGTCTATTGTTGACTATAATAAAAGATTAGTTGGGATTTTGTTATAAAAAAATGTAATATGATCATTAATGAGAATCTTTTACTTCAATACAGTGCAATTTACGAGTATTATAAAAAAAATGAGGTTATTTTCTATGACGGACAATTTGCAAACTTTTATTTCCAGATACTCTATGGACATGTAGAATTCAGAGATATTAAGCATGCTAATGCGATTATTTCTTACAACTATTCAATAGGGCAGAGTTTTGGTGAGTTCTTTTTATTTAGTAACAAGAGATACCTTGTAAGTGCTGTAGCAACTACAGATTGTATAGTTTTAAAACTTTATAAACGTGCTTTCCTTAAACTTTTAAGGGACAACCCTGAAGAGTCCCTTAAAATAATGCGGCTTCTTGCTGAATCCTAAATTTTATGTATTTAGATACTTTTCTTTAAGATCAAACCCTTCTTAAAACCAGCACTACTTGCCTTTTATAGACTAAAAAAGCGGGCCTTTTGACCCCTGGTTGAAGTTTTTGTATATAAATTAAGATAGGGAAGATTAACTTAATTCCTCTGGATCTGCTATTATTTTACTATTTTCCATAAATATCCCAGAGCCCTTTCTTTCTTTCTTTCTTTCTTGTATTTGGCCAGCTATTGTGGGTGGCACAGGGTTATTTTGAGATCTATTGCGGTCTGCACCATGACTGAACGATGTGATGTATTTTAATGTGGCATTAGAAAGTTCAATCATAAAAGCCTCCCCAAAGTCCATCGCATTTTTGTCCGTCGGCTCGCCTATAATAGCACCGACCTTATATGTTTTATAATATCAGCAAGGGCCAGGGCTCTCGAAAATGTAAAGGAGCATTTTATCTCTAGGATAAAGAGTTGATAATATCTAAGTAATCCCTACTACTTAGACCTGAAACTTTTATTTTTATCCGTTTTGGAGAATCTTTTTCATTTGATCCCACCTCAATAATAAACATATCTGAAAATAATAACTGTACTCTTTTAAATGTTCTCAATCTATTAACAGGATATTCCACGACAGGGTATATTATACTCTTTTTTAACGGGTGATGATACTTTATTGAAAAAATGACACCATTATTTTCAAAGTAAAAGACCCTTAGCTTCATTAACCTGTATATAATAAATAGAGTTAATAGAAATGATAAAAAAACCAGGGGCCACCTGAGTTCCTCATTGATTAAAGATTTTAAAACATAGCCGGTTACAGCAAGAAAGACATTGAAAATCAATATCCCTACAAATGTCTTCATCTTTAAATAGACCTTGTCTTTATTAGTTACAATCACGAAATTTCAGTTTAAATTATATTTTTATACGGAGGTATTGCAAAATTAATGTATTATATTACTCGATTCTTAATTTTTTTCTATTATTAAAAAATATTAAATAATCACTATTTCCGGAATTGATTTATCGGGATAAATTCGTAAACAAAAGGGAGGTATTTTTAAACCCTCACTTTTTGATGGGTATTAACCAAATAGGAAATAGTAGTGAATTTTAAAAATGTTCATATCGGAAGTTTCATCAAGCAGAAATTTACAGAGTCAGAAATAGAGATTGACATCGTATGTAAATTCTTTAATTGTGCAGAGATGGAAATAACGGAAATGTATGAAGCAAAAAGTATTAATACAGAGTTATTACTAGGGTGGAGCAAATTATTGAGGCATGATTTTTTTCGGATTTATTCTCATCATTTAATATTATTTGCCCCTGCTCAGGATACAGATCCTAAAAAAGCTGTACAAAAAAAAAGAAATGCTAGCAGTCCTGAATTTCGAAAAAATATTTATACCGTAGAAATTATAGATTTTATATTAGAGACGGTATCCAAAGGGCATAAAAGCAGACAACAGGTTATTAACGAATACGGGATACCCAAGACGACACTCTATAAATGGATTGTGAAATATCAGCATCAGTATCAATGGACTGAGAATGAGCAGTATACTAGTGTTTCAATAGGCAAAAAAAGCTCCCCGGATTACAGGCTTATTTTATCAGATGTTCTAGAACAAAAGTTTCCGCATAAAAAAGAAACCTACAGATCAATTTTAGAGAAGGAGGAATTGTCCGCCCTTGATGTGATAAAGCTTAACCGTAAAATCTTCGAAGGAGATCAAGACCGTAGCCAGCAAAGTCAAAAACATCGATCTTATGACAAGTCTGCTATTCTAGAAATTCTAGATTACCAAAAGAGACATGGCTTAAATAATACTCATGTAGCAATTCACTTTAATCTGAGTAGAAATACTGTTGCTAAATGGAAAAAAATATTTTTGAAAGAATAAATGGCACTATCTTGTTTTTTACAAATGGAAATTGTTGTGCCGAATAACACTACATATTAAAGCAATTGCCGTAAATAAAAATATAAACTATTTCCCAAAGACTGATATATTTTCCTTCAATTGCAATAGTTTTTTTTTACCAAATGGCTTAAATCGAAATATTCTGTTTCTATGACATCATAAGAATAATCCCTCAGGAGAGTTTCTATTGATACTCTTGACGGTGGATGTTCGAACTTCTTCCACTGGGATGAAGAAAAAAAGCGTCCATTCTGATATAGGATATTCAATCTTTGTACTATTATTGATTAAGCCCGAAATTAATTTCGGGCTTAATTTTTAAATACTTGATGATTAAGTTGTTGTATACCACAACTTATTCTGAATGCATTTTTAATTAGAGGGAATCACGTAAAAAATGCTTTTTCATGGTTAATTGTTTTTAGAATTAGTTCAAAATTAATAAAAATATTTCATTATTAGAAGAATTAATTTATAAATAATCAAATATTCATACTATTATGCAATATTTTGTAAATTTGCTTTTTCGAAATAATTTTTTTATCATTTGTGTTTTTACCTCCCAATTATTGGGAGGTTTCTTTTTATTTAATAAATTCAATGAAATTTCCAAACTTTTAAAATACAACATAACTATGGAGCAACTTAAGAATCTGGAAGGAACAGAAATGGGACAAACTCAAGCACATGGATGAAATCCGCTACTAAAAAATTTTTACTCATTGAAAGTGATAAAATATCAAGGTTCTTTGTATTCCTTTTCAGAGGGACACATTATGTCAGTCGACCATTGAACTTAAAGCAGAGAAATACGGGACATTTCCAGGAAAATAAAAGTCAACTAAAATAGGAATAAAACCAATCACTAATGCGCTACCTTGAATTATATTTGGGCTACCTTATTCTATTAGGCTAATAAACTGACCCGTTTGATTAATGGTTAGATTAAGCCAAGTATAAGAAAGAACCAAAACCTAATTGTTCGATAGCTTTCTTTGCTTATGGTATAAAGGACCAAACAGCTAAGCCTGCTGGCCACTGTAATACCCCTGAAGATTATAGAATACTTCATATAAGTATTTCCGATAAGTAAAAGTATGATCACTAGAAATTCAATCTGAGGACCATCTTTTCGCCAAGATGAAATCATCTTCTTAGTATTAATGTAACTTAACCGTTTAAAATTAAAGTCTTAATGCCAATACAACTACTGTAAATGTTTTCATTATTTGCGGTTTATGTTTATTACTTATACTCTCCACAAAAGTAAATCCTCTCAAAGAAATATTCGTTGAACTAATTCAAGAAAATCAGTGGATCAGTGAAACCGGCAGGATAAATTGTTAAACAGTATCAGATCTAGTCAGTGATTCCCAATGTTCAGATATTGCACCCTTCTATGTGCAAAGAAATGAAGTTAATGCCAATATATACGGGGATATGTGGAATATCCCACGAAAAAAACTGCAACTGTATTCGCCAATCAGGCTGTGGTAGCAGCAGCGGTATCGACGAATGGTGTTGCACCGATTTTCCGCACAAAGACTTTCCCGACCTCAGGAGGGTGTGTCTTTGTGCCGACCACTATTTAGCAGCAAGGTTATACTTTGATCGGTTGACTACGAAAATCTTTTAGGTTTAAGAAAAACCCCCTGTTTTCGGTCATCCCATTTCGGAATAAGTTCCATAAAAGAGAAGATCCCATTTGTGCCAATGCCGAATTGATATATAAATCCTGTTTTTCCAATGCTTCAGCCAATGAACAGCTTGGCGTATCGTCTTCGGATTCAGATTTTTTTAGGAGTTCTCCAAATTCCTCGGTAACAAAAGGCAGATGGGCAACTGTTTCATATTTATTGGAATTGGGTTGCTTAATTTCCCCAATTGTTTGCAGGATAACCTGTCCTGTAAACTTTGCGTTACCGAAATCCATCCAATATTTTGAGGTGTTGCGGTACGCCCATTGATTATTAATCCCTTTCAAAATTTCTGCAATTTCAAAACGTGCGCTTACACTGTCTAGGCAGGAAATATAAATATTTGCCTGTGCATTTTCAGGGTGTTTACCTAAAGCATTTTTTTGAAATTTAATGCTTTCAGCTTTCCAGTTTGTGCCTGACCACCTGTTTGCACGGTTGATTAATGCAACAGATTTATATAAACCTTCTTCACTTTGTGCAAAACGTTGTCTGCCTAAATTAGCTTCCGTTATCCTATCATCATCCCACAACCTCACGGACAAACCAGCATGCCCCAATTCAATTAAACTATGATTCATTTCAAGCAAAGCGGTTAATACCTTTGAACCTGTTCCGCCTGCACCAATTAAATTGATTTCAATTGGATTAGTCGGATTCAGTAGGTAGTTATCTGTAAAGTGGACTCTTGTTTTTTGGGGTGTTATCATCGCAGTATATTTTTTAAGGTTTTGTTGGTTTTTACTAATACATCTTTAGGGAAAGGCTTATTGGTGTTGATTAACTTTTTCCAAGTACTTACAGCGTTTCCCTTTATGGGATTATGTCCGCCCATTAAGTGGCTGAAAAAAGAGTTAAAAAAATAGTTTTCCCAAGCGGTGGTAAATTCTTCTAGTGATGACGTTTTCTTAATCCTGACATCTACCGTTCCCATGCATACCACACCATCTGAATAAACGTTGAAAAATGGCGCGTGATAAAGCATTGTTTTTTCCGTAGGTCTGCTAACCGTTTTAAGCGCATACACAGAAAGTTTGTTGCGGTTCGCTACCCACAGCATAGGGGGAACATTAACTTTTCCATTTGGGACACCTAAATTTTCCACAAAAAACATATCCCTGCACTGCGCTTTGCTGTACCATATTACAATACCATTATGTATGGGGTCAATTTGTAAAATATGACTGCCAATAATACCATTTGATTTTAAAAAAGGCTTTTTATCATCGCTTTCTATTTTTAGCGATTTAGCTAAAACATTTGCTTCCCTGACCGTTAAGGGGTGGGCATTAATTAAATTACCGTGTTTATCCATATCGAATGATTCTACATAGCAATCGGGATGTGTTGATAATGTTTGATAAAAAATCAATGCCGATTTAGGATGATACAATGTTCCGAAGTTTTCTGTAAGGTCAGTGAAAGTGTTCATTTTTTTGTTTTTTATAGGTGTTAAGCGAATAAATCAATTCATCCAATAAATCAAACAGTCGATTTTCAAAATTCAGATTGTTGTCTGTCAATGGACTTCCGTCAAAACATTTGAAGATTGTGGGCTCATTAAGTTCGCTGTATTCGTTAAACTCATTGTTAATACATTCGGAAAGGCTTTCAGAGAGCCAACCGCTACTATCTGCCCAAAAGGAAATGTATTTTTCCATCGATACACATTCTTGCTCGTAATTGTCCTCGTCTTCGGCATTCATGTGTTTTGCATTTCTAAAAATGCTTTCGGCAGGATATAGCGTATAAAGTGAAAAGGCTTCTTTTGCTACTTTCAGGCAGTCGGTGTCAAATTCGTCACCCACTTTGAAATGATTTAAGCGGTGTTCAAATACCGCTAAATTTTTGCGGCTAAACATTTTTTGTTCCATTTGCTCACCTACCCATTCCGCCTGTTTGAGTTCGTCTTTGCAGTTTTGGTTGCCCTCCTGCTCATTATCTTGCTCTATCCAATCACCCATCATTTCGTACTGCCAAAATAAGTAACTGCCTTCCTGACGGTAGTACGGGATATCTGCTACATGATATAAATAACTGCAAACGGAGAGTAGTAAAAGAGCCGTTTTCCTTCTTCTTTTATCTTTAAGCATTGTAAAGAGTGGAAGTACGGGGATATAGTACAGGGTTAATCCTGTGTTGCAACATTCCTGTGTCATCAGAAAAGTTTTGTTCTTTTCCTGCACCAATTGTAAACTTTCCAGATTCTGAACTTTGTTTTTTAACTTGATTTTAGTGTCCCATATGGAAAGTGCTATATTGTAAGGATAAGAAAAATGCCCTGTTTCTATTCGTTCAATTCCGTAGTGTTTTGTAAGTTTGGAGAGGGATAGATAAAAATCCCTCTCCGCTTTAGCTGTTTTCATACAGGGTTGTACGGTTTCTGTTTCTTTCAGTCTTGGCAGGAATGAAGTCTTTAGAAAACCATTGGAAGCATGGCCATCGGTAACGATTTCCTTTTGTCTTTCCTGATTTCCTGCGCATCTTTTGTACGCCCCATCCAATGTGCAAATTCCTGAAGCTGTCGGTTCAACTGTCGGCTCTTTTTTTCCTCGGGTGTTTTTACTGTTCCCGATATGATATGTTGTTGCATGATTCATTTTTTTTGAATTTTTAGTTAACCTTTTGTTCCCATTACACTTTCAAAACTGTACTGCATAGTATCATTTTTAATCTGCGGTGCTGATATTTTCGCAGTTGTCAGTATAGGGTAGGTATTTGAATAGAAATTGAGTACAGTCTCAACAGTCCACTTTGGTTCAGGGTCGGTCAATTTGATTTCCTGACCTTTATCTTTGAGTATAAACACTCGCTCTAATTGCGTTGCTAATAGCATAGTTTGATTTTTATTTAATACTTTAATTCGTCTTCCTCCTCGTCTTCGTCGTCCACGTCCCCACTGCATAATTGGGGTAAAGTGCCTCTTTTTCGGGTTCGGGTTTTTCTTCCTGTGGTTCGGATGTGAAGTTAAAAAGGCTCGGTGCAAGGAACTTTTCAAGTTCTCCCATGCGCTTACGAATTGCTTCTGAATGCTCAGGAAAGTCACCGATTTTTGGTAACGCCGTCCATGATTCTTTGTATTTTCGTTCTTTTTCGAGGTCAGCAGACTTTGACATGGCTTCCTGAAATTTTTGGTCCTTTCTGTCTTTTTCCTTTTTCTCCTTATCGGTTTTTTCCTTTTCCATTGCTGATTGTTTTTTAGATTCCTCTAATTGTTTCATAAAGGACTCCATATTAACCATCAAGCCCGAAGCAGTACGGAGCGGGGTAGTTATATTTTCAAAAAAACCGTTATCAAGGTCTTCGGCTGTCCCCCTTAAATTAAGAGGGACTATTAAATGTTTGGCATTATCGCCACACGTTTCGTTTTGGAGCAATACCGATACTATCCAATTGCTTTCTGCGCCCTTTTTTATCGTGATTTGTAAGTCACCTTTGATATTCATTTGCGCTATCTGATTGAAAAAATTAGTCGATTCCATAATTGAGGATTATTTTTTTAGTAATTAAGTTGATAATACTTTCTTCGTTATGTCCTATGGCACGTAGACGTTTTTCATAACTTGCCATATTTTCAGTATACTCTGCTCTGCCTTCTTCTCCACGCAGAATAAGCAGGTGTGTATTCCAATCGGGAAAAGCATTTTCAATTATTTTGTTGAGCTTTTCAGCGTATTTTCTTTCCTGCTCCTGACTTTCTTTTGGAAAACCAATTTTAGCATACGTTGCCAGTACGTGCCAATAATGTCTTGAACTACATTTATCGGCTTTTCTGTGTGCTTTTACATATTCATTAAAAAGCCAGTTCGCAAATGCATTATTTTCGTCGTGTTCCATGTCAGTGGATTTTAGTGTGCCCATTTTCATTTTTTTTGATTTTTTAATAGTGGTCTGTTGCCAATACATTGATAATTTACTTTGTAACCATTGCTTTCGATGATACCCTCCAATAGATTTCTTGCGCTACTGGCATCCCAATCGTCACTTTTGGTCATTTCCAAATAGTGTAGTCTTTCAAACTCTTTTATCATTCTTGCAATGATAGAAAGTGCCCTGTATTCGGTTTTGTCTGCTAAATTGCTCATGTCAAATTTTTTGATTTTAACTTTAAGAGTTTTTCGTATAAATCTTTCCAATAGTTCTGTCGCTCCCCATCCGTTGGGATGGATGGAGTATGCTGTAGGTCTTTAAAATCCCTCGCTTGTCTTATTGCTTCTTTAAGGTTGGTTACTTCTAACTGTTTCCCGTTTAGATCGGTTACTTTCATCACTGTAGGTTTAATGTTAAAATGTTCTTCTAACCCGCTTTTTCTTGGGATAAATTTTTCAATAAGAAGCTTTGCTTTTCGATTGATGCGCTCAGCATACTGTTGTGCTTCCTTCTTGGTTCTGCATATTCCACTATTAACTTTCCAGGTTACTTTTGTTTTATGGACGAATGGCGGTGTATTGAATGCGTTGTAAGTTGTTCCCAAAATCTCAACATCACGTTTCACCTGTACTACCACTAGATAATTTACATTTTCACCTATTTCGCTATAGGAGGTAGATAAGAGCAGATTGTCCTTTTCATCAATAATTTGGAATTTTTCATAATCTGGGTCATGGAGTATGATTTTGAATAAATCATCTATGATGAATGTCCCATCAAGTAAAACCCGTTCCTCATATTTTTTGTACTTTATAATTCCGATTTTCATATTTTCAATTCTTATCTTTGTTGTCTGGCCTGATTAAGATCAATTTTGCTTCTCCAAAAAGTAGGTGTATTGCCTGACGCAATTTGTGGTTGCACTCCGGTTTTTCGGTATACTCAACAAGACAATAAATCGTAAACAATGCTTCATATCCGTCAAATAACTGGTCAGCAAACCAGCGGTGGTTTCTGTGTAGCCTGTTACCATATTTTTTTAAAAACTGATCTATGTTCGTAACCAACTGGAACCAAAAATTATGTGTTACCAATGTGGCTTTCCAGTTGTATCTGATTTTCTGTTCGTCTTTTAGAAAGTGCTGTATTTCCAGTTCCATAAAAAGAGTAATGTTGGGTAGCTCTTCGGGAAGTAAGTCAGCAAGGAATTTTCCTTTTTCAACGTTGTTCATTTTTTCTAAACTTTTCATTTCGTTGTTTTTGTTATAAATAAACTTTGAGTTTTTTCGATTCCATCAAGTTTGACGGGGTTAGCGGTTTCCATTGTTCAGCCATTTCACACAGGATGGCGTGGTAAATAATCTTGGCTGTCCTGTAGCTGTCTTCCTCTTCGGCTTCGTAATTCAAAACACCGCTATCTATGGCCTTCATAAATAATCTCGCGATTTCGGATTTGGGTGGATTTATATCCAATAGTTCTTTAAGCTTTTCTGTTAACTGCGCGTTGTTCATATCATGGGATTTTAAATGGCAACCACCTTGTCAGGCGGTTGCCTGTGGTTGGTTAATTAAGGTTGAAAATATCTTCCCCTTCTGTTGAGAAGGCTGTACACAGTTCAAAAGCTTTTTGTGCTTTGAGTTGCGCTGTTCCACCCATGACAATAGATTGTAATTTTGCTTCATCATCTTTGTAGGTACGGACGTTTTGATAATACCCTGTGACGGCGTTGTACGCCCCAAACAATGTCCCTTTGGTCGTCTCCATCTGTTGGCTATCGCTTATCATGGCGTATGCAAAGGCATCTTCTACGGTATTTTTGAAAACCGTTGAAATATCATCGTCATTGCCGTTTTGCAGGTGTTTCATGGTTTCATTGTTAGGGCATAATGCTAACTGAATGAGCTTTTTCACCTCCCTATCATTCACCTTCACTTTTGCCCATTGGTTAAAAATCCCCTCTAGTTCAATAGTCATTTTGTTTGCCAGTCCCATTACTTTATGAGCATCCTCCAAACGTTGTTTTGCTCCCGAAGTATGGCGGATACGAACCACATTGCTCATATTGCGCAGGGAAGCGTTAAGCGTATTCTGGCAGACTATTCTTATGGGTATAAAAGCGGCTGTAATACTTCCCTTACCATCGTGTGAGGTGGTCAGGAAAATGTACTTTTCTACGACATCGTCGCCATTTCCAATACGGATATAATCAGGTAGTTTGGCGGTAATAAAAATACGCTCCCCATTGCCCAATGCTCCTGCTGTCTCGTATAGAATACCGTCGCCACCCCCTACAATGGAATCAAAGAATGAGAAGGCTTCACGGTTCTGTACAATTTGGTAGTCTTTGCCCACTACACCGAGTACGGCATTGTTGTCGTTTCTGACATTGGCGAAATAGTTTGGAACATGGAGTTCACTGTCTGCAATCTCGATGCCCTGTGAAGTCTCTATAATGCCCGAACCTTTTGTAAAAAGTGGGGTTTTGATAACTTCATAATCTAAACCTGCGTGTTTGATTGCTTCTTCACTTGTTGGATAGTCTTCAACGATTTGCCCTAATCCGTGCCATGCTTTCTGCTGTACACTGAAAAATGAATAATTGCCTGTTCTGCTGTTGAAATTTAAGTTATGTGCCATGATGTTAAATGTTTATTGTTACAATTGATTTTAGAGAATATGTAAAGACTGTTGAGTCATTGCTATTAAAATGGGAGGTCATCTTCTTCCTTTTTTACAGACTTGCTGTCCTTTGCAGCAGTGTTAGCTTCTGCGGTTTGTGATTTCTTCCCACCTCCGTAGAATTTGATTTGTGAGGTATGGAAATTTAGCCCTGCGTGTGGTTCTCCGTCACTGCCTTGCCATGCTCTTGTATATACTCTGCCCGATAGTTCTACCAAAGTACCTTTGGTAAGTGCTTTTGCTACATTAGGACTAATCCAATAGGCGCAATCGAAGTAGGTTGTTTGCTCGATGCGTTCTCCCTGTTTGTTCTTGTAGCTGTCGTTTGTAGCTACTGAGAAATTCACGACTTGTTTGTCCTGCAACACGGTGCGTACCTCCGCATCACGTGTCAATCGTCCGATAATGTTCATAATCTTTGTTTTAAGGTTTTACATTCTTGTTATGCTTCCATTTCCCTTTTCCAGTGCCTTTTCCGAGAAGATTTTTTCAAAAGAAAAAACGGAAAAAAAGAAAGCAGACAATAACATCAGACAGTAGCTTATAGCAAGAAAAAAAATGATTTAATGGGGGTTCCTTTAGGGGGAAACCGTTCATTCATTTATTTTCTTGATGGGATAGTGTGCGGGGTGTCTTATGTAACTTGGCTGCCTTTTTGTCCGTTTCTTATGAAAAATTCTTCCATCCATTATTAAAAAACCTTTCCTAATTTTCAAATCAACGGCATAGAAAAGAAGATCAAGGATTAGCCAAAGACAGCCTTATAAAGCCAATAAATTCCTCTTTGTGATGAATGAGAGCCATAGGAACTATCTTACAGCGACAAATGAAAGTTTAACAGAAATAATAAAAGCAGATGGAAATAGACATCATTACACAGAAAGATCTCCAGGTTTTCAAGCAGGAATTGCTAAAGGAAATCAAAGATTTAATAGATGGCCGGGTTGGCAACACAGCGGAACGGGAATGGCTGAAGAGCGGTGATGTACGTAAGATGTTGAAAGTATCGCCCGGTACTCTCCAGAACCTGCGGATCAATGGAAGTCTTCCATATAGAAAGATCGGGGGCAGTATGTATTACCGCACGAAGGATATTGCTGAAATGATGGAACAGAAAGAGCATGACAACTAATTGGACTGAAAAAGCACAGGTTGTACTTAGTCATTTTTTTAAGAGACTAGCAGATGATGTCCGGATTCTGCCGATACATCTGGGATTAATAATGGCATTACTTTATTATCATAATGGTGAAGAATTTATAGATGATTTTCATGCGAGCCGGAGAAAGCTAATGAATTTTTCAGGAATACGATCTGTTAATACTTATCATAAGTATCTTTCCGAGCTAGTTAAGTATGGCTATATAGCCTACATTCCTTCATGGCATCCAAAAAAAGCAAGTCGTTTTAGGTTTATTTAGTTTACATTTTTATGAACACTAAAGTACCAACTCGTATTATTCTTTCAAAAAGTTCCAAAACGGGTCTGTCACGATTTAATTTTGCAAAGAGATCTTCCAATAAATAGGGTCATCAGAGGAGCCGATATCTACATATCAATAGACCTTGATACAAAATAAAAAGAAGCAAAACAGAAACTTAAAATTATATCTACTTGTACTTTTTAATTTAATTAAGTCTATTTTTTTATATTTGTAGTCTCTTATGAAATTATTCAGAATTACATCTTCCCAAATTACACCGCCTTAATTTAGTTTGGCCAATAATTTATTATATATCCAAAAAACCTTTTGGGTAATTTTTCTTATACTTTTCAAAATAGACTTTAAATAATTATTCCCATGGTGTTACTATGGGCTAAAATATAGATTATACATATGGAAAACACTTTCTTTAGTTTTCAATCATTACGAAATGTAAATATTAAAAATGAAATTTTAGCAGGATTAACTGTTGCCATGACCATGATTCCGGAATCATTATCGTTTGCGATTCTGGCAGGGCTTTCACCATTAACAGGGTTATATGCTGCCTTTTTAATGGGTATAGTAACAGCATTTCTGGGTGGTCGGCCCGGAATGGTATCCGGTGGTGCAGGTGCGACTGTGGTGGTACTGATTGCTTTGGCTTCTACTCATGGTGTCGAGTATCTTTTTGGTGCGGTAGTATTGGCAGGAATTCTACAATTGTTAGTTGGTGTTTTAAGGCTCGGAAAATTTGTGAGATTAATTCCACAACCCGTTATGTATGGCTTTTTGAATGGACTAGCAGTGATCATTTTTATGGCACAAGTAGCACAGTTTAAGATTGTAAAAAATGGAGTAAGCTCCTGGATGGAAGGATCTTCCTTTTTAATTATGGCTGGGTTGACACTTCTGACCATTGCCATCGTTTTTATTTTCCCTAAGATTACAAAGGCTGTTCCATCCTCACTAGTAGCAATCATTGTTGTTTTCGGTCTGGTTCACTTCTTAAACATAGATACCAAAAAAGTTATAGATATAGCATCTGTCAGCGGCTCTCTACCTTCTTTTCATATTCCAAATATTCCCTTTAATATAGAAGCCTTACAAATTATCTTTCCTTATGCAGCTATCATGGCGGGAGTTGGACTTATTGAGTCTTTGTTGACCTTAAATATGGTAGATGAGTTGACCAATACGAAAGGTAATTCCAATAAAGAGGCCTGCGCGCAGGGTGTTGCTAATATTACCAATGGTTTTTTCGGAGGAATGGGAGGATGTGCTATGGTTGCACAGACATTGGTAAATATAAGTGCTGGAGCACGAACCAGAATCTCGGCAATTATAGGAGCGCTGACTATTTTAATTATCATTCTCGCTGGAGGGCCAATCATTGAACAAATACCAATGGCAGCGTTGGTTGGCGTAATGATGATGGTAGCTATTGGAACGTTTGAATGGATATCTTTCCGTATCATCACTAAAATGCCTAAATCAGATATTTTCGTGGGCATGCTTGTAGCTGTAATCACAGTTTTACTACATAATCTAGCTTTAGCAGTACTGATTGGCGTTATTATATCAGCATTAGTTTTTGCCTGGGATAATGCGAAAAGAATCAGAGCAAAAAAATCAATTGATGAATCTGGTAATAAAGTGTATGAGATTTACGGGCCGCTTTTCTTTGGAAGTACAACCGCATTTGTCGACAAATTTGATGCAATGAATGATCCGGGTAAAATCATTATTGATTTCAAAGAATCTCGTGTAGCAGATATGTCAGCCATAGAAGCTCTAAAAAAAGTAATCGAAAAATACAAAACATATAATAAAGGTGTAGTTCTAAAACATTTAAGTTCCGACTGTATACAATTATTAGAGAATGCAAATGGATTTATCGAAGTGGATTTACATACCGATCCAACTTATAAAGTGATGCCGGGCAAATAATCAAAAAGCAGAATTCGCACATTATGCAGATTGGTATTTAGCTGGAAAATTCTTGATGCTAAATTTATTATATCATAAAAAAGCATCTTGACAGTTAATATCAAGATGCTTTTTGCGAAAGAGTAGGACTGGGGGAGGTTATTGCGATTGTAATTTTTGCTGTAAGATTTCCATATCAAAACCAACACGGGTGTCTAGGAGCTTAGCATAATGCTGAGTAGTTTTGATATTAATATGACCAAGCATTTTCGATACTGTTTCGATAGGGACATTATTTGAAAGGGTAACTGTAGTAGCAAAAGTATGACGGGCTTTATGAAAAGTAAGCTCTTTGGTAATCTCGCACAAGTCAGCTATTTCTTTGAGATAACTGTTCATTTTTTGATTGCTCAGTACAGGTAGGGCGAGTCCCTTTGCAACAGACGGTGGGTAGTCAGCATATTTCTCAATAATTTCCAGTGCGTTTGGCAGTAATGGTATATTCGAATTAATTTCTGTTTTTTCACGGCTTGTAAGTATCCATAATTTTGTGTCTACTCCCTTAGCAATGTCTGAAGTCCGTAATTGTTTAACATCGATGTAAGATAATCCGGTATAACAGCAAAAAACAAAGATATCCCGAACATGCTGTAACCGTGGAATCTTGAAATCTTTACACTCTATTCTTGCAAGCTCATCTCTAGTGAGGAATTCCTTTTCTTTAGCTCTTACTTTTGGTTTGTAGAGGATAAATGGATTTTCTTTGATCCAGCGGTGTGCTATACAAAGATTAATGATTTTGCGGAAATGCTTCATGTATTTTGCAGTTGTTATGGCAGAACAGCTTTTATCAGATCGTAGAAAAAATTCTAAACCTACAATAAAAGAATGGTCAATCTGCATGATATCAATATCCTTTGTTTTATACTGTTTTAAAATATATGTACTGATATGATTTGTTGTGGTTTTGTAGCCTTTTAAGGTATTAGATTTGAATTCTTTTCCTAATAGAGCTTCCATTTTTTTATTATGGTCCTCAAATTCCTGTATTAAATACCTCCGATCAATATCCTTTCCAAGAAATTTTAGCTTAAGCAATTCAGAGGTAACCTCAGAACCTTCTTTGGTCAATTGCAGATGAATATTTGCAACCTTACGGTCGAGCGCATCTAAATAGGTATTTAGTAATTTGCTTTCCTCTTTGGTTCCGTTCATTCTATTTGCTTTCGAATTCCATCTTACGGGCTCACATTCTTTTCCGGTGGATACTTCCTTAGGAATGCCATTTAGTGTGATTCGCAAATAAATTGGTTTAGGTCCACTTACATAATTTTTGGGTTTCTTCAAATAGAAGAGTAATGAATAATTTGTACTCATGATTTCACTAATTTAGGTTAATAAAGTTAGCCTAGCAGTGAAGGTAAATCAAGATGTATACGTTGTGTATGTGTTATAATTAGATGCTTACGTTATTCTCAGTGAGTATTTTACTTGGTAACATTGACTCACTGAATGACTCACTTTTTATTTGAGAAAAATTGAATATTTTGGTAACCCTATAAAGCAAAAAACCCTGCAAATCATATGATTTGCAGGGTTTTACATGTTTCGATTAGAAACCTAGTAGCCCGTAGGGGAGTCGAACCCCTCTTACCAGAATGAAAATCTGAGGTCCTAACCGATAGACGAACGGGCCAACTATCCGTTTACGCTAATTTATTAACGTGCTTAGTTAATTTACTTTTCAAGTTAGCAGCTTTGTTTTTGTGGATAATATTTTTCTTAGCTAATTTATCCAACAAAGAGATCACTTTAGGCAATTGCTCTGCAGCAGAAGCTTTGTCTTCTTCATTTCTCAATACCTTCATCGCTGATCTTGCAGTCTTGTGGTAGTATCTGTTACGAACTTTTCTAACTTCGTTTTGTCTAATTCTCTTTAATGCTGATTTATGATTTGCCATATCGTTCAAATGTGAGTGCAAAAGTAAAAACTTTTTTCTTATCTGCCAAATTTATTTTTAAAAAAAATCAATTTTCTTCAGATAGATATTTTCTCAGTTTGTCTATTGCTTGTTCTATTTTAAAATTTTCTTGTTCTTTATCTATTTTCTTGATAATATTTCCCAACATTATCATTGCATTGTTCCATTCTCCAGTAGTATTGGTGAAGGTTAGTCCATCTATGGTTACTTCAAAGGCTACCCTTTCTCCATACCTGTAAAGCCTGAAACTTATTTTCTCATCTCTGCCTATTATCCCATCTTCATTAACTTTCAAGTCGTAACTTTTTGGGTTAGAGTGGATTTTCTTAAAAAGCAATGTCGCTTCTTGAATTTTTAAATCCGGCATGATATCAAATTTGGTAGCCTATAGGGGAATCGAACCCCTGTTGCAAGAATGAAAATCTTGAGTCCTAACCACTAGACGAATAGGCCAAATTTTGAGGTTGCAAAAGTAATAATTTACTTCTTAACTTCAAAATTATTTTTTGTTCTATCTGTAAACCTTTTGTATGATAGTATTCTTAATTCCCTTTGATTCAAGGTCTTTCTGAAGTTTTACAGCATCCTCCAAAGTGTATACTTTTCCATAAGTATAGTAGAAAGTTCCGTTTTCTTTATTCCTTTCTACATCTTTTAGGGTTTGGAGAATAAACGAATTGCCATTCAATTTGTCACCAACATACAACTCGATGGTGTAATATCCGGTGCTTATTTTTTGGTTAGGCATAAATCCTACGGCAAATGCATTTTTAAATCCAGCATCTCTGGCTGTTTTAAGATTGATATCTTTTATAGATGCCATATTGGTTACCCCATAATAGTATTTATATTGGCCGTTGTCTTTTATTGGAAGAATATAGTTTAGCCCTTTTAAAGCAGGATCACCATCGTTATATTTGGTAGGTGAACTCATCAGCAGGATTCTGAAGTCATTTTTTAAAGCCACCTCTACAAGCTTTTCAGGCTCAGGCTTTTTAGTGGCCATAACAGAAGAGCCACCGGATTTTCTGTCAATTGCTTTCTTATAATCGATAATAGCCTGATAGATACTTTCTGCAATCTCATCCTGTCCTTTGTCAGATGCTAAATAATGACTTTCTTCTGCATGATTGATAAATCCGGTTTCAATAAGAACGGAAGGCATTGCATTCATACGAAGAACGTGTAAGTTTTTTTGGAAAACACCTCTTGAGAACCTTTTATCTTTATTTACAAAATTATCTTCTACCAAACCTCCAAATAGAAGACTGGATTCAAGATATTTGCTCTGCTGAAGCTTTAGTGCAATTAAAGATTCCGGTGAGCCGGCATCATAAGAACCAAAGGTCTGTCTATCTTTTTCATCCAGAAAAATCACATCATTTTCTCTTTTTGCCACTTCCAGATTGGTGTCATTTTGATCGGGTCCCTGAACATAGGTTTCTGTTCCATACGCCGAAGATCGCTGTGCAGAATTACAATGGACGGAAATAAAAAGATCAGCTTTGCTTCTGTTAGCAAGATTGGTTCTATCGGAAAGAGAAGGGTATTCGTCGAATTTACGGGTATAGATTACTTTAAAGTCTTTATTTTTTTCAAGCATCCTTCCTACTTTTAACACAACGGAAAGGGTTACATCTTTTTCTGCTAAAAGTCCAATATCGCTATAAGTTCTCTTCGCACCAGAATCACTTCCCCCATGTCCAGCGTCTAAAACGAGTGTGAATTTTTTTTGTGAAAAAAAGAAATTACTCGATAGTATGAGGAGAAATGATAAAATTATTTTAAATTTTTGTTTGTACATCTTACAGTTTTAAAAATTATACTAATTTTGAGCCTTAATTATATATAAGAAAAATTGGCCAAAACCGTCCTCAAAAATATATTACAAATTTTAATTATCCTAATTTTTAACAATTTTTTAGCACAGAAAACGCCTGAGAAATTGCCTAAAAATACGGTAATTAATGATACTATTTCCAAAAAGGATACCATTGTTGCAAAGAAAGAGTCATTAGATGATGTTCTTATGACAAAGGCGGATAATATCCGTAGAGATTTCCCAAAAAAAATGATATACCTGAACCAAAAGGCCCAGGTGAAATATCAGGATATGCAGATAGATGCAGATTATATCTCTATTGATGAACAAAAGAACCTAATTTATGCCCGAGGTAAACAGGATTCTTTGGGGAAGAAATTTATAGAACCTGTGATCACAACACAGGCAGGGAAAAAATATGAGACCGATCAGTTCAATTACAACTACAAAACAAAGCAAGCTATTGCATATAACGCAAGAACTGAGGAAAGTGAGGGGGTAATTATTGCTAATAAAACTAAAAAATATAATGATTCCGTCTTTGCTATGAGGCATGCCCTATATACTACGGATGAATATTTCCTGAAGAAAAAAGATACTGCAGCGGATTATCATTTATTGGCCTCTAATATTAAATTAATTAAAACCAAAGAGAAATCACAGATCATTACGGGACCTATACAAATGTATATAGAACAAGTGCCAACTCCACTTATTATGCCTTTTGCCATCTTACCTTTTTCCAGTAAAAGATCAGCAGGGATTTTAATACCGAGTTTTGGAGAACGACAGGATGTAGGGTTTTTCCTGAACGGGATCGGATACTATCAGCCGATAGGTGAGCATTTTGACATGAAGGTACTTGCAGATATCTACACAAAAGGAAGCTGGAATGTAAGACCTGAAATGAATTATACCAAGAAATACCGGTATTCTGGAAATTTCGCGGCAGATATTGGAACTACCATAAGGGGAATTAAAGGATTGGATGATTATTCCAGAAGCAGTACCTATAGAATTGCATGGAGACATACGCAGGACACAAAGGCAAATCCATTTCTTACATTTTCAGCCTCAGTGGATATTGTAAGCAACAAATTTTATAATAACACCATTAACAATAATTATATATTCAATCAGAATGTATTGAATACTCAACAAAATTCAACGGTATCGCTTACTAAAAGGTTTCTAAAGCTACCGGCAACTATTACCGGAACAGCATCATATTCCCAGAATTTTGCTACAGGTTTAGCGGATTTACGTTTACCTCAGATGAACGTAGCGATTAATCAGTTTTATTTATTCAAATCAAAAACAGGTGTAAGACAAGGTCTCTTAGAAAATATTACCGTAAATACAGGTTTGAATTTAACAAACTTTGTGACAACCAACGAAGGGGAGCTATTTACAAAGGCGATGTGGGATAAACTTCAGACAGGTCTTAAAAATAATATAACATTAGGAACCAATACAACGGTAGCCAAATATTTTACATTCAGTTTAGGAGCTACAATAGACAATGCATTAACTACAAAAACACTCACAAGATATTATGATCCTTTGAGTAATAACAGCAATAAAGTAGTTGATCAAATCAATAAAAAAATTGCGGGATATTCCACATTTTCAACCACTGCCAGTTTACAGACCACATTGTATGGAATGCTTAATTTCAAAAAAGGGGCTGCAATTGAAGCAATACGACATATGATGACTCCAAGTATTGGATTTACTTATTCACCGGATTTTGGATCGGCAGGCTTTGGATATTATAAGAATTATTATGATGCAAACGGAGCTTTAACTCCTTATTCGATTTTTGATAAAGGAATTGTCGGTTCACCTACCAGCGGAATGCAGGGATCTTTAGGTTTCAATATTGGGAATAATATCGAAATGAAGGTGAAGTCTAAGAAAGACTCTACAGGGGTAAAAAAAATAAAGATATTTGAATCCCTAAACCTTTCTGGAAGCTATAATTTTGCAGCTAAAGATCATCCATGGTCTATCTTTACAATTAACGGACAATCTTCGTTTTTTGAAAATAAATTGAGCGTGAATACGAGTTTGTCACTGGATCCATATAAAATTCTTTTTGCTCCGGGATCAGATACAGGGATCAGAACTGAACAGTTTGGAAGCTTTAGTGTACAGGGCTTTAATATTCAGGTATCCTATCCTTTAAGCAGTGAGATCTTTGGAGAAAAAACAGATTACGCGAAGAAATATCAGTCTAAGGGAGAAATAAGAAATGAAAATTATTATTTTGATGATGATCATTACGCTCATTTTGATCAGGCATGGACTTTAAATGTTAATGCAAATTATGCGTATTCCAGAAGTTTATCCCGCTTTGGTAATAAAATTGCTTCTGTAGGATTGGATGGAAGTCTTAAGCTTACTCCATTCTGGAATATAAATGGGAGTACCCACTATGATATGATCACTAAACAATTGGCATATACGAGAATAGGTTTCTCTAGAGATCAGCGAAGTTTTACAATCAATTTTAATTGGGTACCTTTTGGACAGTACAAAGTATATGACTTTTTCATTGGGATAAAAGCTAATATTTTAAGTGACGCCCTTAAATATAAGGACAGAAGTTTTACACAACCGAATGCACCTTTCTAATATGAGATTGACTTTTGAGAATAAATTTTATATTTGCACCCAAAATAAATTCTAATGAAAAAAATAATAAACACAGTTAATGCTCCTGCAGCAATCGGACCTTACTCGCAAGCAAACTTTGCAAACGGAGTTTTATATATATCAGGTCAGATTCCTGTAGATCCGGCATCTGGTAAATTGGTAGAAGGAATTGAAAAAGAAACACATCAGGTGATGAAAAACCTTGAGGCTATCCTTACGGAAGCTGGAATGACTTTTAAAAACGTTGTGAAGGCATCAATATTCCTTAAGAGTATGGATGATTTTGCAGTGATGAATGATATTTATGCATCATATCTGGATGCTGAAAGCTATCCGGCTCGTGAAACTGTACAGGTTTCTTGTCTGCCTAAGAATGTTGATATTGAAATTTCGATGATTGCACATCAGGATTAATGAGCTTTATAAGAAATACATTTGCGGTGTTGGTGGGGCTTACTATAGCCGGCCTTATTATTACTCTAGGTATAAGAGTTTTTCCGCAGTGGATTACTTTTGATGCTTTTGCTCCCTTTGAACATTGGCAAAGATTCCTTTACAGCATGAGAAACGATGATGCTTTTTTTGGATTCTTATTATTTATTTCAGGCTTGGGAACAACAATAGGCGGAGTGGCTACAGCAATTATTGTGAAGTATGCGAAAGTTGCTTACGCTATTCTAATAGGCTTTATAATGTTGTTTATTGCCATGCTGGATGTAATTGTATTTCCTTATCATCCTACATTCTATAAAATATCAATATTTCTAACCTTTTTTCCTTTTTCATGGATCGGAGGTAAAATTGTAGAAATAATTTATGAAAGGAATAGGAAAAAAAGAATCGCTGATAAAATGAATAAAACGAAATAAAAAAAACGCTGCATTTGCAGCGTTTTTTTATTAAAATTTTTAGGTAATATCCGTTAAGGCATTTTGAAACCTTTGGTATACATTCTTCCATATTCGTCTACAAATTTCACCTGGACATTTCCTTGGTATTTATTCAGAGCCTTTTCAACATCTTCTTGTGAATTGACAGGCTTACCATTTATTTCTATAATGATGTAATTGTCTACAATACCTATTTTAGCCATTTCACTTCCTTCAGACACATTTTTAGCGATTACACCACTATTTAATCCGTAGCTGGTTTTAAATGAATCACTCAATGGAGTGAACTCAGCACCGATTTTTTCTGTAACACTTAGGTCAGCCTTTGTTCTGGCAGAAGTTCCTCCATTCTGATCTTTTAAAGTAACAGTTGTCACGTTTTCTTTACCGTTTCTTGTATAGGTTACCTGAACTTTATCACCAGGACGCTTGCTTCCTACAGCCATTGAAAGATCTGCAAAATCAGTAATTGCTGTTTCATCAATTTTTGTGATAATATCACCATTCTTAATTCCTGCATTTTCAGCACCACTCTTGTCAGTAACCTCTGTAACATATACACCAGAGCCTACTTTAATGTTGGCTTTCTTCTGCTTATTATACATGGCAACCTGTTGGTCATCTGAAAGATCTAAAGAAGCAACTCCTAAGAATCCTCTCTGTACAATTCCAAACTTCTTAATGTCTTCAACAATTTTTCTTGCTAAGTTAGCTGGTATTGCAAATCCATAGCCTTGATAGTATCCTGTTGTAGACTGAATAGCAGAGTTGATACCGATAAGATCTCCATTTGCATTTACCAATGCCCCTCCTGAGTTTCCTGGATTAATAGCAGCATCGGTTTGAATAAAGCTTTCAATAGGATTACTTGCTTTCCCCTGAGATCCCAGAATACCAATTCCTCTGCCTTTTGCTGAAACAATACCTGCTGTAACCGTTGAGTTCAACCCAAGTGGATTTCCAACAGCAAGAACCCATTGTCCTACTTCAATATTATCAGAATTAGCAAAATTCAGATATGGCAATCCTTTCTCTTCAATTTTTAACAGGGAAATATCTGTATTAGGGTCAGTACCTACTAGTGTAGCGATGTAAGCCTTTTTATTGCTAAGTACAACTTCCAGTTTGTTAGCACCCGCTACTACGTGGTTATTAGAAATAATATAACCGTCTGGTGAGATGATAACCCCCGAACCCATTCCTGAAGGCATATTATCAGGAGCTTGCTGCTGTTGCTTCTGTCTTTGCTGTCCGCCACCTCTTCCTCCAAAAGGATCTCCGAAGAAAAAGTCAAACAAATCCTGTTCAGAAGCTCTGCTTGATGTTCTGCTCTGGTAATTTTTAATAGTAACTACTGCCGGGACTGTTGTCTTTGCTGCTTTTACGAAATCATCCCCTGTAGTACCGGTATTCATTCCTACGAACGAAGTATTGGCTGCAGAAGTAAAATAAGACTGGTCGCCGTTATTGGCTCCGTGGCCAAAATATTGTATTGTGCCAACGGTAGTAGCTCCTGAGATAACTCCTACTACGGCAAATGGTAATAGTTTTTTTAAAGTGCTCTTCATTGTATATCTTCTTTTATTTTATTAATTAATTTAGGTTTTAAGGTAAACAAATTTAATGCTAAATAGGTATGCAATTATCATGATGTGTTTCAGTTTTAACTAAAATTTAACAGCAATTGCAATAATTTATGTATTATACTATAATTCTTAAAATCCCAATTAACGAACCTTAAAAAATTATTAAAGACAATATGACATATAGATGGCAGTATTGTCATGAAGTTAAGTTTAATTATTAATATAAAAATGTCTCATATCAATAAATATCTGTAATTAATAATAAGAATCCAACAGATCATTTTTCCGATGTCATCGAGATTGTGATTTTGACTGATCAATATACTCAATTGAAAAATTATTATATTTGCAAAAATATTTTTCTTACTTAAACCGTTTATAGCATGCAACTGTATAACACTTTAAGCGCAGAAGAAAGAGCTCAACTTATTGATGAAGCTGGTAAGGAACGTCTTACATTGTCTTTCTATGCGTATGCCAAAATTGAAGATCCCAAAAAATTTCGTGACGAATTATTTATAGCTTGGAATGCACTAGATGCTCTTGGCCGTATTTATGTTGCACATGAAGGAATAAATGCTCAGATGAGTATCCCTGCTGATCAATTTGAGGCTTTTCGCGATACGTTGGAAGTTTACGAATTTATGAAAGGTATTCGTTTAAATGTAGCAGTTGAGCAGGACGATCATTCTTTTTTAAAATTGACCATTAAAGTTAGACATAAAATTGTCGCTGACGGTTTGAGTGATGATTCTTTTGATGTTACCAATAAAGGGATTCATTTAAAAGCAAAGGAATTTAATAATTTACTTGAAGATCCAAATACAATTGTAGTTGATTTTAGAAATCACTACGAAAGTGAAGTGGGGCATTTTGAAGGTGCTATTACTCCTGATGTAGAAAATTTCAGAGAAAGTTTACCAATTATCAACGAACAATTACAAGATTTTAAAGAAGATAAAAACCTTTTAATGTATTGTACAGGGGGAATTCGTTGCGAAAAAGCCAGTGCTTACTTTAAACACCAGGGTTTTAAGAATGTTTTCCAATTGGAAGGCGGAATTATTGAATATACACGTCAGATAAAAGAAGAAGGTATAGAAAGTAAATTTATTGGTAAAAACTTTGTGTTTGATCATCGATTGGGAGAGCGAATTACAGATGATATTATTTCACAATGCCATCAGTGTGGTAAGCCATGTGATAACCATACGAATTGTTCTAATGATGCCTGCCATTTATTGTTTATTCAATGTGATGAATGCAAAGCAACGATGGAAAATTGCTGTTCTACGGAATGTTTGGAAACCATACATTTACCTTTAGAAGAACAGGTGAAGTTAAGAAAGGGATTGCAGGTTGGAAATAAAGTTTTCAGAAAAGGTAAGTCTGAAGCTTTGAAATTTAAAAATTCAGGCGATTTAGCAACTAAGCCTTTAGCAAAAGCTGTAACAAAAGATATCCGAAAAAAAATAACTGTCAAAAAGGTATTGCTTGGAAAGGCAGAACATTATTATACGAAATCAAAAATTGCACAGTTTTTAATTGAAAACAAAGAACTTTCAGTAGGTGATAAAGTATTGATTTCTGGTCCAACAACTGGCGATCAAGAGCTTACAATTACTGAGATTTTTGTAAATGGAGGCCCTTGTGAAACGGCAAAAAAAGGAGATCAAATCACTTTTGAACTTCCTTTTAGAGTCCGTTTATCTGATAAGTTGTATAGAATTTTGCAAACTTCTGACAACGCATAAAATAGGTAGAAGCATCGAACTCTTCTTACGAAGCAACAAGCTTGTCTTGTAAAAAGTATTTTAATAAAAATAATCTGATCATGCTGAAAGCAGAGCTTAGAAAAAAATATATGCAAAAAAGAAAAACCTTGTCTCATGATGAGGTTTTCTTCTTATCTGAAAGGATTTTCAAAAATTTCGTTACTTATTTTAAACCTTCAGCAGGACAAAAGGTTCATATTTTTCTTCCTATCGAAAGGTTTTTGGAGATTAATACACGGATTTTTGTTCAATACTTTTTAAGCCATGGTATTCGTGTTTTTATACCGAAAGTTGTGGAACAAGAGCTTATTTCAGTAGAAATTTTTTCAGACACTGAATTTGTAATGAGTGCATGGGGAATATCAGAACCTATTTCCAATCAGGATTCTGGAGAGCAAAGTTTTAATTATGTAATAACTCCCTTGTTATATTGTGACCACAAAGGGAATAGAGTAGGATATGGTAAAGGATTTTATGATGGTTTTTTTGAAAACCTTTCTTCAGATTCAAAAAAAATCGGAGTGAATTACTTCAACCCCGATGAGATTATTGATGATATCTGGGAATATGATATCGCCTTAGATTATTTAGTGAGTCCCACTGAGGTACTGTCTTTCCTTGCTGGAGGTGAGTAAAAATTTAAAAAGTAAAATTTAAACTCTTTCTTAAACTTAATAGGTTTGGAAATAAGTGTATACTGCGCATTTTTCTCAAATGTTCCCAATGATCTATTCTTATCGTCAAAATATTCAACATTGAATTTTGCGTAGTCCAGAGTGTCTTTTTTATAATAGTCTTTATGAACCTGGAGGTTATTTACTTTCACTGTTTTTACTTTTAGACTGTCTAATTCTTTAAACAGTTTTCTAAATGTCAGACTGTCAGGCTTGTGAAAGTAACTTTCCATTTGCGAAAAGATCACAGTGTCAATTTCTGTATTCCTTTTTCCGGATAAATATAGCGTAGATAGGTCTAAAAGCTCCTGTACTTTTTGCTTAGTGATAGAGTTAATGGCCTGCATACTGTCCATTTGAACTGCAGGATAACTTTTTGTATTGGTGCTGTTTCTGAGTTTATCCAAATCACTCACTTCCTTTTTCTTGTTGTTACAGGAAACAAAAGCAGCTAATAACAATAGGGCAATTAAAAAATTATTTATTCTTTTCATCTGTATTTGCAATTTTAAATTTAATAGATATTATTTTGCCTTTGTCATCTTTTTTCATTTCAATCACTCTTAGATTCTTAAGTGATGTGGTAGGCGTTGTTACGAGGGTAATGTATTTCTGCTTATCTAAAGTTTCTATACCATAAGTGTCATTGTCATAGACCTGATAAATTACGGCGCTATTGCTGATCAGGTTCTCTAATTGTTTTCTCTTTTGTTTAATAAGAGCGAATTGCTCCTCTGGATTACCTCCTTTTACATCTTTTATTGAGAAATAATATGCGGCCATTTTATAGTCGTCAGGCTTCATCTCGATCATTTCTTCTTTAGGGGCATTTTCTAAACTTCGGTTTACAGTAAGAGGCTCATAAAAAGGTGCACTAATCTGCATTTTAAGAACCTTATCCTTAGTTGAATATCTAAAGCATTCTCCAGGATTTATCTTGAATAGAATAGGAGATTCATTTTCTTTAAAAACTTTTATTTCTAAAGTATTAATTACTGCAACTCCTCTGTCTGCATCCGTAAAACAATATTTATATTCTTTAGAAAAAATTTCATCCTTAAAACCTAAGACACCCGTAATGATAATTAAAACTGAGGTAATCATTGCCCATGCATTCTTTTTTACGAATTTTTTACTTGGCTCAGAATCTTTAATTTCTCCCGAAGTGTTAAAGTTTTGATTTTGGTTAATTGGTTGATTTTCAGTATTTGATTTTTGTAAATCAGAGTTTTCTGGCCCTTTTATCACATTTTTTTGTGATTGTCCTTCAGATTTTATGACTTGTGGAAGTTGATTGACGGTTTCCTCTAACTCCAGCATTTCTTCTTCACTAAGATCTTTCTCATCCTGCAATAATTCTCCTGCAAAAAGATGCTGTTTCTTAAATTCATACCAAGAGTCGTAACCTGCATAAATACTCAGTAAATTGAGCATGTCAATCCTCGGTAATTTGGTAACAGGAGCATTTTTAAAATAGGTGTAAAATGATTTTTCGCTGATGTTTCCCTTAGCCTTTTTGCGAAGATCTTCCTGGAAATAGATAATATCAATACCCTTCCACTTAGAAATATCATCAAAGGAAGGAGTGTATTCTTCTAGATATTGAGCCTGTACATCCTTTTTCAGCTGCTCAAAGTGTAATAGATCTAAATCTGTCAAGTGTATATAAAGTGATTAAGTTATTGGTTTTCAGTAATATTTATTTGTAAAACTGTTTTACAAAGTTATTACAATTATTTTTCATAGACAAATTTTCTATCTGCTATACCTTTGTCTTGTTCAATTAATAGAACGAAAGAAAAATTTTATAAAACAATATTAACAAAATTAAATTTAATTTATTATGAAAAAGTCATTATTCGTAGCTGCTATCGCTGCAATCTCTCTAGTTGCTTGTAAAAAAACTGAAGCTACTTCTACTGAAGGTGCTGCTGATTCTGCTGCTGTTGCTGCTACTGATTCTGCTGCTGTTGTAGCTGATTCTGCTGCTCAAGTTGTTGATTCTGCTGCTACTACTACTGTAGATGCTGCTAAAGGTGCTGCTGCTGCAACTACTACTGCTGCTGCTGACGCTGCTAAAGGAGCTGCTGCTGGTGCTGCTGATGCTGCTAAAGGAGCTGCTGATGCTGCTAAAGATGCAACTAAAGAAGCTGCTAAAGAAGTTAAAGACGCTACTAAAAAATAATTTTAGTAACTTAACTAAAATAAAAGAACCGTTTCGCTTGGCGAAGCGGTTTTTTTATGCTTTATATTTTATTAGCTTTCTTAATGTCTTTTCTGTTTTAGAGATTCATAACAGGTAATCGCTACGGCATTACTCAGATTTAGAGAGTCGATGCTTCCTACCATAGGAATAAGTGTATTCTTACCTTTACCGATCCAAAAATCGCTTAAACCTGAATGCTCTGTTCCAAATAGAATGGCAGATTTTTGGGTCAGATCCCTTTTATATAGGTCTTCAGCACTCTCATCCATAATCGTTGTATAGATACTGAACTGATTCCTTTTCAGAAAATCCAGGGTCTCTTCATTTTCAGCTTGAAAGACTTCCATTCCGAAAAGACATCCAACACTGGAACGAATTACATTTGGGTTGTAAAAATCAGCTTTAGCATCAGTTATAATTAATGCATCAATTCCAAAAGCTTCACAGCTTCTTAAAATAGCTCCCAGATTTCCCGGCTTTTCAATACCTTCAACAATAATTATAGTCGCATTTTCTTTAGGATTAAAAGAAGAAAGTTCAGATTCTTTGATCTTATAAATTCCAATAATACCTTCAGAACTTCCGCGATATGCAATCTTTTCATAAACTTTCTCACTTACATAATATACTTTACCAGTAGGTGTTTCTCCTTTGAAGATACTCTCACAAATAAAAAATTCTATAGGTTCAAAATCAAACTTTTGTGCCCTTTCATTTTCCTGCTGTCCTTCCACTACAAAAACTTTAGATTTCTTTCTGAATCTGTTATCGGTAAGAAGCTTGGTAATATTCTTGATTTTATCGTTCTGAAAACTCTCTATTAGCATTCTGCAAAATTATGCAAAATTTATTGTTCAGTTTCCTTACTTTTTAAGAAAAGACTTTTCATTGTGATTTCAAATGGAATTTTCTTTTTCTTCTTATAGTAGATGGTAATGAATATGATTAGAAGTATTGATGTGAATTTAAAGAGATTACCATATAAGTTGCCGGATACATTTTCTGAAACATTGAATATCTCCCAATATAAATTCATGAATAGATGAACAAAAATTGCTGTCCATAAGTTAAGGTTCCACTCCATATAGATCCATGAAAAAAGGACAGATCCTAAGAAGGTAATTGTAAATATTTCAATAATCTCAACAGTATCTTTGCTTTGGTATAAATGAACCTGTGCAAAAAGAAATGAACCTAATAGTATAGAACCAATGAACCCCAACCTGCTGTATTTGTATAAAATTCCGATTAAAAAAGCTCTGAAGATTAACTCTTCAAAAAAAGATGACGATACTGTATTGATAAATAAGGATTCAATATCGGTTTTTTCAATTAACTGGAAGAATAAAAAATAACCGATCAACATTGGTAAGGTGCCTGTAAATGCTAAAGCAAATCCTATGAATGGGGATCTATTCAAAGAAAGTAAATTCACTAACTTCTTTTGTGGAAATAAGATTTTTAATGTTATAATTAATGGAATCAAAGATATTGAATAGGCAATAATGTGGGCAAAGGCTTTACTGGCAAAGATCTCTTTGCTGTAATTTTGAATGGGTTTGAAGCAGAAAAGATCAAAAAAATAGTAAGAAAGAAACCCAAGAACAAATACAATATAAAAATAAACAGTTTTACTCATGTTAAAAAATTTGAGCAAAAATGTTTCTTAATAAAGAGATTGTCAAATCTATGTGACCAAAAGCAGAATAATGTGACGAATAACAAAGATTATACGTTCAGACTTTGCAGTAAAGAAATTACATACGGGGCATAGCTTCTGGAAACAGGAATTGCAAGGTCTATTTTTTCTATACTTAATTTGTATCCCTGAGCATTTCCTTTAATGTTTTTTACTTTATTTAGATTGATAATGTATGATCTATGACATCTCTTAATGGTGTGTGTTTCTACCTGATTCAACAGCTTTGATGAGCTTATCCTCAGCAAAACTTTTTTTACAGTATGATGTTCATTATAATAAACAGCACAATAATTTTCCAAAGATTGGGCATAGATAAAATCGTCTTCCAAGATCTCTAGTTTAGAGGTGCCTGTACTGATTTCTAAAGTTTTTTTACTTAAGTCGTCATCTATAATAGGTGTTTCTTGTAATTGAGCAGAAATCCTCATTGCAGTATTTTCGTGGTCTTTTTTTAGATAAATATATCTTGATAAAACATAAATAATAGAAATGGGTATTCCGATCGCAAAAGTATACATAAGCATGTAGAGGTAATTGACGAAGTCG
The DNA here is from genome assembly GCF_018613715.1 of Chryseobacterium sp. ISL-6. GTDB lineage: Bacteria > Bacteroidota > Bacteroidia > Flavobacteriales > Weeksellaceae > Chryseobacterium > Chryseobacterium paludis. Next base: position 818,056 of record NZ_JAGGPT010000006.1, read on the forward strand.
AGTTGTACATGGCTAATTATTAGTGAATTATAAAAATATGATGGAATAGATGCTAATAATAAAATGCTGGATATTTTTATTAATTCATTACCCACATTCCAATTATTGATCTTTAGAACCAAAAGATTAATGATGTAGAAAAAGATTCCAAAAATAATAGAATAAGGGAAGAGTAAAAGATATTTATATTCATGATGGAATTGATCCGTATCAAATGGTTGAAAAATAATTAAGAAGAGGTAAATCAGAATTCCTGCAGATAGTGAAGAAACTAGCACTTCTTTTTGAGATTCAGATTTTGGATAAGGGTACGATGTAAAAGAAAATATTTGAATCATCTTACAAAATTGAAATTCTATTTTAAGCTTGCACTTTCAAAGGAGACCTTAAAAGAATGAGGTTTCCAATAAACAAAGAAAGACCACTTGCTATCCAAAGGTAGTATCCCAAACCATAAGAGACTATAGGAGATTTATGTCCTGCTTCATCAACGGTTATTGATTCTGCAGACAGATAGTATAAAGACATACAGATCGCCAGAAAACTAAAAACGGTTGAGATTTTCACCTGTTTCAACAACAAAAAGAATAATGCGATAAAAAACAGAGGATTGGCAAGCCATGCAACCCCTTCTCCAAACAGATCCATCCAGCCTAAAAGGAAGCATGCAAATGCGTGCATCTCATTCCCTTTTGTATATACAGCTGTTTGTGTCAGGGAAATTATAAATATAGCAAGACTTACGATAATAACGATTTGTGATCTTTTCATTGGATTATTATTCTAGATTCGGTGTAGCTTCACCGTTTTCAATAAGACTTTGAGGAAGTTCCTTTTTATTCTTTATTCCTAGTGATTTCAGTTTTTGAGTTTGGTTGATCAGATTATCATTTCCTGTTGAAAGTTGCTTATAGGCATCATTGAAAACATTCTTTGCCTGATCCAAATTCTTACCTACTTTTTCAAGGTTCTCAACGAACCCTACAAATTTATCATACAATTTAGCTCCTCTATCTGCAATCTCCATAGAATTTTTATTTTGATACTCACGTTTCCACAAGTCGGCGATCAGTTTTAGGGAAGTGATCAAATTGCTTGGATTTAAAAGAAGAATCCTTTTGTCATAAGCAAAATTCCAAAGATTCTGATCAGCTTGCATTGCTGCAATATAGGCTGGTTCACTTGGGATAAACATCATCACAAAATCTAAAGATTTTCCATAATCATCATATGCTTTCTGGCTCAATTGATTAATATGGTTTTTTACAGAACCTAAATGCTGGTTAAGTTTTATAGCATGGATATCAGGATCAGTTTCATCTACCAGCTCCGTAAATGCTGTTAAAGAAACTTTTGAATCTATGATCACATTTCTTTCATCAGGGTATTTTACCACAGCATCAGGACGCATTTTCTTTCCTGAAAATTCTGAAAATAATGCCTTGTTATCTTCATCCCGAAGTTCATGTTCAAGAAAATATTCCCTTCCTTTTACCAACCCTGACTTTTCAAGGATACTTTCAAGGATCATTTCACCCCAGTTACCCTGTGTTTTGCTTTCGCCTTTTAATGCTCTTGTCAGCTTCTTTGCATCTTCAGAGATCTGTTGGTTAAGTACGGCAAGCTCTCTTACTTTTTCAGCTAAAGAAAAACGTTCTTTATTTTCTTGTTCATAAGCTTCATTGACCCTGTTTTTTAGATCTGCAATTTTTTCCTGAAATGGTTCCAGAATTGTTTTGAGATTACTTTGATTCAGTATGGTAAATTTTTCTGATTTTTCCTCCAGGATTTTATTGGCTAAATTTTCAAATTGGATTTTTGAATCTTCCTGGATTTTTATTATTTCTTCCTTTTGAGTTTCAAGGGATTTCTTTAAACTATCATTAATTGCAGATAATTCTGAATTACGGGCAAAAATATGTTGTTTTTCTGTTATTAAACTTTCAAGTTGAGAAGTTTGTTTTGCAGTGATCTGTTTCTGTTCCTGGAACTGAGTATGTAAAGAGGAGTGTTCTGCAGAAATTTTAGCGTACTCATTTTTTAGATCATTTAATAGATCGAGTTGCTGCTGGTTAAGATCTTTTTCGATATTAATATTTTGATTAAGTTCCTGGATTTTTAGACTAGAATTTTCTAAATCTGAACTATTCTTAATAGATAAATTTTTAATTTCATCATAAGAGGTTCTTGAAACCATTGATGATTTCAGGATATAGTATAAAACAATAGCGCCTAATATTCCGCCAACAATAAAACCAACGATTAAATATGTCATCTCCATTCCCCAAAATTAGGAAAAAAAGCTGGGTGTAAAACTTGTTAAGATTTTTTTCGGGTTAAGGTTTGTCAGTTTTTACGGTCCACAAAAAAAAGTGAGCCGGAAAGCTCACTTTATCTATTATAGGTCAGATTACGGAGTGATGATAATCGGATCCGGGAAAGGTTCAAGAACCAAGGGTTTGCACATTGCGGCTGGTTCGCATCTTCCACCCATACATATAAAATTTGTCATAGTAGTGGAGCCGTCAGGACATCTGATCAAGGCTTCGCCAGGACACCCTCCAGGGCATTGTGCAGGATACAAAGTTCCTCCAAAGACATCTTTCAAATTTGTTCTTGAAAGTTTTGTTAAGTTCTTTTTCATGGTTTAATTTTTTTTGTTTAGTAATTGTTTTATTCTTGACTTTCTTATAATATAATTTATAAGAAATTGAATTACAGGCTAAAATAGTAAAAATTAAATCACTATTGCGTTATAAAAGAAATATTTTAAATAAAGATTTTTCTTTCATTAAAATAACAAATATTGTCCTTGCTTATGATTGTCATTCTCGGTAGAATGAAGTTTGGCGAAGGATCATATTGGGAGCAGATCGGGAACCTCGTTCTTATAGGATGAAGGATTTTTATTTCTTTTTTGTTTTTTCTTCCAGTTTAGGTAATTCTTTTTTGTACTGTTCAACATCCCATTTAATTTGCCAATTGCTCACATATTCTGCTAAAGGAGGAAGTCCAACTTCTGCACGTCTTTTATCTACATTATCGGGGTCTTCTAAAGGAGATACAAAGTAAACCTGTGTTTGTTGATCACGTCCGATTTGGCTGCCGTAAATTTGTTTTTTGCCTTGTCTTAATGCTACTCTGTCTTCGAGCAAAGCTAAACTGCTGCCCTGTGCTTTACCATTTTTTACAGCATCTCTCATCATCGGTAAATATTTTTCTTGTGTCGCGAGGTCAGCATGCTGGATCACAAGGAATAATGTGGTGCTTCCTTGGCCGCCCACAACATCAGGGCCTACCCAGCCATATTTATCAAGTATTTTTTTTACTTCTATTAAATTCAAAGAATCTTTTTCGTCTATCATTTTCCAATGATCTTTTATTTCCTTTGAATTCTGTCCATACTTTTTCTCAATTCCATCAATTTCTTTTCTGTATTTCTGATCTTCAATATAGATATTGCTTAGCATTTCTACCAATGGTTTATTAAGATTAGCTTCTGCTTTGTCTTTGTTCTGCTTGATTTTTTCCAATAATGGTTTCCATCGGATATCGGCATGTAAAGAGTTTAAATCTGTGTCAGTTGTTATATGATTATAATTGGTGTACTTTGCAGCGACTCTGTTAAGTTGAAAGAACGCACTGTCTGGGACTGATGCCAATGCCCACGAACAAGCAGCATTATATCTGTCATTTATAGAGCCCTGCCAGCCATTAGATTTAAACGCTTCGGAATATCTGTCTGCTGAATTTCTGAATTCTTTTGCATTATAAAGTGATTCTGCAGTTTTAACTTTATCATGATATTCTTTGGGAACACTTTGCCCAAAACTAAAGTTTGTTGTTAGAATAATTATAAAGACTAAAATTGTTTTTTTCATAAAATTATGATTGATTGTTAGTTTAAAGACTATGACTAGATCCAATATGTTTGTTGGACTAATTATTTTGTAGATTATGAATTTACATTTATTTTGCTAATAAAAGAAAATTTTATGTGGTTTTAGAACGTGATTTTGAACTCTTTTTTGAAGGTCATAAAGATTGATATGATAACCCATAATTTTCTCAACAATCTCAGCTTTCATTTTAATTTCTCCTCCTGTGATAATAGAAAAGCCTTTTCTAATGTATTTGATTTATCTTGGCAGTAATTGCAGGTTATAGGGAAACCAGGCAAGGATGAAAGACTAAGTTTATCTTTTATATTGATGGATTTTTTAAACTCATGAAAAGGTTGTTTGTTTTTTCTTTAAAATTTAATTTTTCAAAATCACAAATTTTTGTCTGCGAAAAAAACTTTGTACACTAACAACAATAAAAGTGGCAAGTTGTTTTCATTTTACGATTGTTGAGTAGATATTGGCTATGATTCCTGAATCAAAGTGGGTTGAGCTTTCAAGTTTTAAGTCAATTGGATTTGGGGCCAATGCAAACAATGGAATACCTTTGCCAAGAATGACAGGGTGAATTACCAGTCGATATTCGTCAATAAGTTCATGTTTAACAAGGTCTTGAGCAAAGCTGGCACCCCCATGAGCCAGAATAAACTTACCGTCTTGCTGTTTAAGTTTTGTAATGTCAGAAACTATATCACTCGCAATTGAGGCTTCTGACCAGGTTCCTGCACTTTTAGAAATGGTAGTTTTAACAATTCCTTTTTCGGCATCTTGACGTGAACTGTCTTTGAAAGCCTGGGTTGTTAATTCATCTCTAGTTTGCTCTACAAAACCCTTCTTTGAAAAAACAACTTTTGGTATTTCGTTCATTGGAACTGCCAGAGGGTCTGGTGATGTGGGCCAATAGGCAACCATATCATGAAATGTCCGGCTACCCATAATGTGAACTCCCGCATCCCAAAGTGTTTTTTCAATCCAATCAAATGCTGATTGATCTCTTGTCCGCAGTAGCCAATCAATTTCTCCATTTGGTCCACAGACAAATCCGTCAGCGGACACGGACATTTTTAAAACTAGTTTTCTCATTGGTCCTCCTTTTAAATTCAAACCTATCTCATTTCTTTAGTGTATCATGTTATGATCACTTACATTCAAATCTACGTATTATATCAATGTTATATTTATATATTATGATATTTGCATTTAAAATATCTTAAGTACATTGTTTTTAAACACAGTTGCTAAAAATGGAGCAATAAATACAGCTGGATTATCGCTTGTTTTTCCGGTAATTACTATTTATGATCCAATAATTAAATAAGTTGGAATAAGAAACTTAAAGCGAAAATCGATAAAACAATAGATTTATAAAAAGCAGGGAGAACAATAGTTGAGCTGATAATTGAAGAAACAATATTTCTAATGAAACTATTAATCAAAGTTTTTAAATATGCTTTTTAAGTTTTTAACATTCTTCTCTATCTGATTATATTTTGTTTGGGCTCCGAAAATTTAGTGAAAAAGTCCTTTTTTAAGGATTTTCTTTTGTGATTTCTTCGTGGTGTTTTAAATATAAAGGCAATGCAGCAGATCCATACCATGGAAATATTTCGTAACTAAAAACTCCGGCTTGTACTGCAGGATCTGTTTTTACCCATTGCTCGGCTTCCTCTTTGGATTTGGTATTGAAAATAAACATCCCACGATAGGTTTCTTTATTCTTTTCTAAAAAAGGCCCGGCAACTATGATCTTACCTTCATCCGCTAACTTACCAATATTAGCCATATGTCCTTTCATTAATTCACCCATTTTCACTTTATCTTCAATCTTTGCGGATCCTGTAGTAAGCATGACAATGGTATAAGCTTTCATTCCATATTTGTCAGCTCCCAATGAGGTAGCCAGTTCTTGATTGAATTTTGGTTTTGCTGCTTTTTTCTCCTGAGCGAAAGATAAAGCTGCTATCAAAAGACTAAGGGAAAAATAAATTTTTGATCTCATAATAGTTATGATTTATTTAGTTGTAAGTTTAATATCTGATGTCTCACATCTGGTGTCTAAAACTTAATCTTTTATTCTTAAGAACTCTTTTGCCAATTCAATCATTTTCGGATCACCCGTATATTTTCCATGTTCATCAGAAAGTTTTACAGTTGGAATCCATTCTTTATTCGGAGCTTGTACTCCAATTAATTTCATAACAATATTCATAGGTTTTAGTCCAACATCATTGGTGAGATTGGTTCCTATACCAAATGAAACACCAATTTTTCCTTTACAGTATTTTGTGATCTCTTCTACTTTCTCAAGGTTTAAGGCGTCAGAGAAAATAATATATTTGAATAATGGATTAATTCCGTTGTTCTTATAGTGTGCAATTGTTTTATCAGCAAATTCAAGGGCATCTCCACTGTCATGACGTACCCCATCGAAAAGTTTTGCGAATTTTTTGTCAAACTGTTGAAAGAAAACATCTGTAGTATAAGTGTCTGAAAGGGCAACTCCCAGGTCTCCTCTATAAACATCTACCCAGTGTTCCAGGGCTAATTCATTGGCCATCTTAAAACCGTATTCAGCACCATGAAACATAAACCATTCGTGGGCATGAGTTCCAATAGGTTTTACACCAAATTTCATAGCGAAATGCACATTCGAACTACCGGTAAAAGTTGAATCTTTTCTTTGCGTTAAAGCTTCCATAACAAGGTTCTGAACCTTATAAGAGTGTCTTCTTCTCGTTCCAAACTCGGCAAAGGTAACACCAAGTCTGTTCAAAGAGTCAGCTTTCTCAAGTGTCTTATTCATCACAACCTCATTGGAATCTCTTTCCATATGGTTCATTTCATAATGCAGTTCACTGATAAGGGCTAGTAATGGAACTTCCCAAAGAATGGTTCTGTACCATAAACCTTCCACAGAAACGGTAAGGTCATTTCCTTTTTGAACAATTTTTACTTCAGATGGATCATAATGATAACCTTCAAGAAAATCAAGATAGGGTAAAGCCAGATAAGGACATGTTCTTGCCAGAAATTTCTTCTCATCCTTGGTAAGCTTGAGTTCTGCCATTTTAGTTACTGCTTCTCTCAATGCTGCATCAAAACCTTCCGGGAAAAGATGCTGTCCTCTGTTTATAAATTCATATTTTACAATCGTGCTTGGAAATAATTTCACCACTGCGTTTTGCATGGTTATTTTATAGAAATCGTTGTCTAGAATAGAATTCAATCGTACGTCGTGCATATTGTGTAATTTTAACGCAAATTTAATAATTAAAAATAAAAATCGTCTAAATGTAAGACGATTTTTTTAAATATATCGATGATTTTCGTTCGCTTATTTACCAAGATAAGAGTTGTACATCCATACTTCTTTTTCCTGTTCAGTGATATAATCGCTCATTTGGGAATTTGTCCCTTCATCTCCGGCTGCATCGGTAATATCCAAAAGTTCTCTCTGTAGATCCAATACTACTTTAAAAGAACTTAAAATGTTCTCCACACTTTTTGTTCCATCAGTTACTTCTTTACTCTCTTTTATAGTGGCAACTTTTAAATAATCTGAATAATTATGGGCTGGTGTTGCTCCTAATGTCAAAATTCTTTCTGCAATCTCATCAATCTTTAATACAAGGCTATTGTAAAGCTCTTCAAATTTTGGATGTAAAGTAAAGAATTGATCGCCTTTAATATTCCAATGAGAACCTCTGGTGTTTTGATAGAATACGGAATAATTGGCTAAAAGTGTATTTAGCTTTTCTGAAATGTTTTTACAATCGGTTTCCTTTAGACCGATAATACTTGCATTTTTCATACGTTTATTTTTTTATGCTATATAAGCAGTAAATATTATGCCGAAGTTGCAGGTTCCTGATTGATGATACTTATCTTTGGTATTCTTATAATTTATCATAAAATGTCGTCATCCCGAAATATTGGTTTACAAAGTTTCTTTTCTTCCCTCATCGTATTTTTTGGTGTATGCCTGTTCTATTATATTCAGTCAGTTTCAAAAACGGATGGACATTATATATATCCAATTGATGATGCTTACATTCATCTTGCTATGGCAAAGAATTTTGCATTACATGAGGTGTGGGGGATTACGAGATATCAATTTTCTTCCACTTCTTCTTCACCATTGTTTACTTTTGTTCTTAGTTGTTTAATAAAAGTCTTTGGGAATAACGATCAGATCCCACTGTACTTTAATATTTTTTTTAGCATTGGAATAGTTTATTTCCTATCAATATATTATGCTGAATTTTTTAAGGATGTAAAAAAAACTGTTTTAGCGGTCATATTCACCTTATTTTTTGTGGTTTTGCACATTCAGATGTTATCGGGTATGGAGCACATCTTTCAGGTATTTCTTTTTGTCGTTAATATTTTTTGCTTTTATTATCGAGATAAAAAAAGATATGCTGTTTTAGTATTTTATCTTACCATTTTTCTAATGGGACTTGTCCGTTTTGAAAGCATGTTTTACTTTGTGATTTTTGCTTTTGTTTTAATATTAATGAAAAAGTGGAAAGAAGCAATGAGTATACTGGTTGTTGGATTTGTTCCAATTTTGATTTTCTGCTATTTTAACTATCGGCAAGATGGTTATCTTTTCCCCAATTCTGTAGTAGTAAAGGGAACAAAACTAAGTTTAGACTCAAATTTGCTGTCACAGCTTAAAACCATCTTTCTTGATAATTTTATATTAAATATAAGCTTTTATAAAGTTGGTTTTTTCCCTGTTTTATTGTCAGCTGTCTTCATTTACAGAGATTTGAAGACTAAGAGTTTCAGGGATGCTATTAACAGTAATTTTTTACTTGTGGTATTCTTTCTTCTGATGATATGCCATAGCATGTTTGCGGATCTAAAGGGAATGTTCCGTTATGAAGCATATTTACTTATAGGATTTTCTATGGTGCTTATCCCACGGGTCAAAGATTTATTTTTTGATGTTAATAATTATATTAGAAAAGAAAAGATCATTACCTTACTGGTTGTTATAAATATTATACTTCTTTTCTATAAAGGCTGGGTAGCACATTGTATTCTTGAGAATGGTGGAAAAAATATTTATGAACAGCAGATACAATCCGCTAGATTTTTACACACCTATTATAATGATTCCAAAATAGTAGCTAACGATATTGGAGCAATTACATATTATACAGATATTCATTTATTAGATATTGCAGGTTTGGGATCTACAGAGATGATTCCGTTTAACGAGAACAAAAGTTTTTTTAATAATAAGCTTAAAGATTTTCTTACCCAATATGGCTCAGAAAACAAATACGAAATTGCTGTTGTTTATGAAGCCTGGCTTCAGGGGTATGTTCCAAAAACCTGGAAGAAAACTGCCACCTTGAAAATTAAAAATAAAGTGACTGTAGCAAGAGATGAGGTGTCCATATATTCTATAGATCCAACTAATGAAGAGAGGCTAAAAAAGAATATAAGAAGTTTTAATTGGAATAAAAAGGTAAATGTCCAAATTATGGACTAGGAGATCATATACTTATGTTTTCATATTTTATGTTTACAAAGACATTGTAATAGATTGAATCATGTTTCTTAGATTTAATAATTTATTAATATACCGATTAAGTCTATTTCCCTAGCTTTACACATTAAACACACAAATAAGAAAAAATTATGAAAAAAATTGTATTGTATTTTATCCTAGGTCTTTTAGTGATTTCTTGTACAAATGACAACCAAGAAGTACAAACGGTGATCGATAATCAGTATACATACCAGACGAAAAATATAGTTTTACTGGTGGTTGATGGTCCTCGTATGTCTGAGACTTGGGAAGAAGTCAACAGAGAAAATATTCCCAATAGAGTAAGTCTTTTAAGTCAGGGTGTATTTATCAGTGATTTTAAAAATAATGGAAGTACCAATACTAATCCAGGACACAGTGCTATGTGTAGTGGTGTATATGAGAATATTAAGAATAATGGGACCGAGTTGCCGGGATATCCATCTATTATGCAGCAGTGGCTCAAATATACAGGAGAAGATAAAACTAAAGCCTGGATTATAACTTCTAAAGATAAATTGGAAGTACTGAATGACTGTAAGCTTGAAGATTGGAAAGGAAAGTTTCAGCCAAGTGTTGATTGTGGAATCAATGGTAATGGCTCAGGTTATCGACCTGATGCTGTGACTGTGGATAAAGTAAAATTGGTGATGGAGAAGTATTCTCCCAATATTATTGTGATCAATTTGAAAGATGTAGATTCCAATGGGCATGCCAGCAATTGGAATGGATATATTGACGCCATAAAGAAAACCGATACCTCCATTAAAGAAATCTGGGATCATATCCAGTCCCTGTCTGCTTATAAAAATAAGACGACACTTATCGTTTCTAATGATCATGGAAGACATTTAGACTCGAAAGGGGGATTTGCACAACATGGAGATGACTGCAATGGATGCCGACATATCGAATTTTTTGCGATGGGTCCGGATTTTAAGAAAAATACAATAATTAGTACAGGCAATTATGAACAGATTGATATAACCAGTACCATGGCTGAACTTCTGGGGGTTCCATTACAATATGCTAATGGCAAAATAATAAAAAATGTTTTCAAATAAGTATTTTGTTTTCTTTTTAAATGTGAATAAAAAGACTTAACTGCTTGTCAATTAAAAAATAATTACTATTTTTGCACCTTAAAATAAAAAGCAATTAAATGCCTACTATTCAACAATTAGTAAGAAAAGGAAGAGCCACGCTTGCCAAGAAGAGCAAATCGGCTGCCCTTGATTCTTGTCCACAAAGACGAGGTGTATGTACGAGAGTGTATACTACCACTCCTAAGAAACCTAACTCTGCACTTAGAAAAGTTGCAAGGGTAAGACTTTCAAACGGTAAAGAAGTCAACGCCTACATCCCGGGCGAAGGACATAATCTTCAAGAGCACTCGATAGTATTGGTGAGAGGCGGAAGGGTGAAAGACCTACCGGGAGTACGTTACCACATCGTAAGAGGTGCATTAGACACCGCTGGTGTTAATGGAAGAACACAGAGAAGATCTAAGTACGGAGCTAAGAGACCTAAGCCAGGTCAGGCAGCTGCTGCACCAGCAAAAGGAAAGAAAAAATAATCATTAAATAAGGTACAAAAACAATGAGAAAGACAAAAGCGAAAAAAAGACCGTTGTTACCAGATCCAAAGTTTAATGATCAATTGGTAACTAGATTCGTAAATAACTTAATGCTAGACGGTAAGAAGTCTATCGCATTCAAAATTTTCTATGATGCATTAGAAATCGTAGAAAATAAAAAAGGAGAGACTGAAAAAACAGCTCTTGAAATCTGGAAAGATGCCCTTACTAACGTAATGCCTCATGTAGAAGTACGTTCAAGAAGAGTAGGTGGAGCTAACTTTCAGATCCCTATGCCAATCAGAGCTGATAGAAAAATTTCTATGGCAATGAAATGGTTAATCAAATATTCAAAAGCTAGAAATGATAAGTCAATGGCTTTAAAATTAGCTAATGAAGTTGTTGCTGCTTCTAGAGAAGAAGGTGCTGCATACAAAAAGAAATCTGATACTCACAAAATGGCGGAAGCTAACAAAGCTTTCTCACACTTTAAATTCTAATTAGAAATGAGTAGAGATCTAAAATTTACAAGAAACATTGGTATTGCTGCCCACATTGATGCGGGGAAAACTACCACTACAGAAAGGATTTTATTCTATACAGGTGTTAACCATAAAATTGGTGAAGTTCACGATGGTGCTTCTACAATGGACTGGATGGAGCAAGAAGCAGAAAGAGGTATTACCATTACTTCTGCAGCGACAACTTGTAACTGGAATTTCCCAACTGATCAAGGTAAAACTTTACCTGAAACTAAACCTTACCACTTCAACATCATTGATACACCGGGACACGTTGACTTCACAGTAGAAGTAAACAGATCTTTAAGAGTATTGGATGGATTGGTATTCTTATTCTCTGCAGTAGATGGAGTAGAGCCTCAGTCTGAAACAAACTGGAGACTTGCTGACAACTACAAAGTAGCGAGAATGGGATTCGTAAACAAAATGGACAGACAAGGGGCTGACTTCCTTAACGTGGTAAACCAGGTTAAGACTATGTTAGGATCTAATGCAGTTCCAATCGTTTTACCAATCGGTGCTGAAGAAGACTTTAAAGGTGTTGTTGACTTAATTAAAAACAGAGCTATCATCTGGGATGAGGCAGGACAAGGAGCTACTTTCGAGGTAGTGCCAATTCCTGAGGATATGAAGGCTGAAGTTCTAGAATATAGAGAGAAATTAGTAGAAGCTGTTGCTGACTACGATGAGACTTTGATGGAGAAATTCTTCGAAGATCCAGATTCAATCTCTGAAGATGAAATCAACGAAGCTCTTAGAAAAGCTACTATCGATTTATCTATTATCCCAATGACTTGTGGTTCTTCATTCAAAAATAAAGGAGTACAGTTTATGTTGGATGCAGTATGTAAATACTTGCCTTCACCATTGGATAAAGACGATATCAAAGGTACTGATCCAAGAACTGATGCTGAAATTACAAGAAAACCAGACGTAAACGAGCCTTTCTCGGCTTTAGCATTTAAGATTGCTACTGACCCATTCGTGGGAAGATTAGCATTCTTCAGAGCATACTCTGGAAGATTAGATGCAGGTTCTTATATCTTGAACACTCGTTCTGGAGATAAAGAAAGAATCTCAAGAATCTATCAGATGCACGCTAACAAGCAAAATCCAGTAGAATATATTGAAGCTGGTGATATTGGTGCTGCGGTAGGATTCAAATCTATCAAAACTGGTGATACAATGTGTGACGAGAAAAACCCAATCGTTCTTGAATCGATGGTTTTCCCTGATCCGGTAATTGGTATCGCTGTTGAGCCTAAGACGAAGGCTGACCAAGATAAAATGGGTAACGCATTAGCTAAATTAGCTGAAGAAGATCCAACGTTTACGGTTAGAACTGACGAGGCTTCAGGTCAAACAATTATATCTGGAATGGGTGAGCTTCACTTGGATATCATTGTAGACCGTATGAGAAGAGAATTCAAGGTAGAAGTAAACCAGGGTCAACCTCAGGTAGAATACAAAGAAAATCTTACAAAAGTTGCTAGTCACCGTGAAGTTTACAAAAAACAATCTGGTGGTAAAGGTAAATTTGCTGATATCGTATTTGAATTAGGACCTGCAGACGAAGGTAAAATCGGTCTGGAATTTATTAACGAAATCAAAGGTGGTAACGTTCCTAGAGAATTTGTTCCTGCAATTGAGAAAGGCTTTAAAGCTGCAATGAAGAACGGTCCTTTGGCTGGTTTCGAAGTTGAAGGTATTAAAGTTGTTCTTAAAGACGGATCTTTCCACGCGGTGGATTCTGATGCTCTTTCTTTCGAATTAGCTGCTAAAATAGGATTTAAAGAAGCGGGACGTGCTGCTAAGCCAGTAATTATGGAGCCTATCATGAAACTGGAAGTTGTAACTCCAGAAGAATATATGGGTAACATTATTGGTGACCTTAACAAAAGAAGAGGAACTATCAGTGGTCAGGAAGAGAAAAATGGTGCTGTAGTTATCAAAGGATCTGTTCCACTTTCTGAAATGTTTGGATATGTAACAACTCTAAGAACACTTTCATCAGGAAGAGCTACTTCTTCTATGGAATTAGAGAAATATGCTCAAACTCCTCAGAACGTTGCGGAAGAAATTATCGCTAAATCTAAAGGTTAATTTTTTAAATTAGAAAAATGTCACAAAGAATCAGAATAAAACTAAAATCTTACGATTACAACTTGGTAGACAAGTCTGCTGAGAAAATCGTAAAAACGGTAAAGGCTACTGGTGCTGTTGTAAACGGACCAATTCCATTGCCAACTAATAAGAGAATCTTCACTGTGTTGAGATCTCCACACGTAAATAAGAAAGCTAGAGAACAGTTCCAACTTTCAGCTCACAAGAGATTGATGGATATCTATTCTTCTTCTTCTAAAACTGTGGACGCTCTAATGAAATTAGAGTTACCAAGCGGTGTAGATGTTGAAATTAAAGTGTGATAACGTGCACTAAGCCGTGATTATATAAAAATCCGTCCCTTTTAAAGAGACGGATTTTTAATTGTTATAAACTTTAAAGAGATAAGTTTAATAAATGCTAAGCAATATAAAGATTGGTGAATATTATACTGGGCAGTATCTATTATAGAATGAAAATAAGTGTAACGAATTTTAATAGGAAACAGCTAATGAGTTGTTTCCTGTTTTATTCTATAAGGACCCGCCATTATGACTAAGAATATGTTTGCAAATATTGAAAGACAATTAAGATTTTGTATATCATAATTCTTTTTGCTGAGATATGTCAATTCTCATTTTTTATTTAGAATTATTAAAAATAATAATTTTGCAAAAAAGAATTATGAGAAAAACAGTATCTATTTCTTTAGTAGTATTAGGGATTGGTTTTGCCAATGCACAAAAGCTTAATGATACTATTAGAAGAGAAAAAACGATCGAAGAAGTTGAGTTATTTGGAGAAAGAAAAAAACAGCCTGACGGTCTTGAAGCCATTACAAGGCTGCCTCTTAAAACCCGAGATCAGATTCAAAGTATTTCAGTAATTTCTTATAAAGTAATAGAAGATTTAGGAGGCTTAACCGTAACGGATGTTGCTAAGAATATTCCAGGTGTTACACAGTTTGGAAGCTATGGTGGGACAAGAGAAAGTATGTCGATAAGAGGTTATCGTGGTGTACCTGTTTTGAAAAACGGTGTTCAGATGGACTCTGATTTTAGAACCGGTGCCATGCTTACAGACATGCAAGGAGTTGAAAGCATTCAGGTAATAAAAGGATCAGCGGCAGTTACACAGGGAATTGGAGATGGATTAGGTTCTGCAGGTGGCGTTATTAATGTGGTAACTAAAGTTCCGAAATTTATCAACCAAACGAATGTTGGCTTTAGATATGGTAGTTGGGACTTTTACAGACCAACTATAGATTTTCAGCGAGTATTGGATTCTCAGGGGAAAGTTGCTGTACGATTGAACGCTGCTTATCAGGATAATAATAGTTTTAGGAGATTTATTAATACAGATCGTATTTACGTTAATCCTTCAATTGCAATTCGTCCGGATGATAAAACTGAGATTGTTGTAGAGATGGACTATATGCACAACAATACTACACCCGATAGAGGAACTGTCAATTTGGCGAAGGGAGATACAGAAGCAATATATAAGATGCCTGGCAGGAAATTTCTTGGATTTTCATCAGATAATGCAAAGATGGAGACTTTTAATTTTTCTACTACTGCAACAAGAAAATTAAATGATAAACTGAAAATAAGAGCAGCATTTATGAGCTCTTCATATCAAGCTGATATCACAGGAGCAGCGCTAGCTCCAATTGATCCAAAAAATCCAAATGAAATAAGAGATAGAAGTTTAACAAAATCTGAGCGTGAAGATTTGAATAAAGTTTTTCAATTTGATTTTATTGGAGCAGACGTGATGACAGGATTTATGAAACATACCTTCCAGGTTGGTTTTGATTGGAAAGAATCTAATGTTACTACAAAATCTTACATACCAAAGGAGATTGATCGTATTAATGTTCTTAATGAAATTAATAATATCCTACCTTCCGGTATCGATGCAAATAACTTCGATTTGATAAAGAAAAATCCTATAGTTAATACGGTAACACCAACATTAGGTTTAATGGCCCAAGATGTTATTACTTTTAATAAATATGTTAAAGCACATTTGGGAATTCGTTACAGCAGATTGAACGGATCTGATAAAAAACCTAGCTATGCATGGAATCCATCATTAGGGCTTATGATCTCACCGATCGAAAACATGAACGTTTTTGGCTCTTATACAAGTACAACTTCTTTAAGAAGTGCAAATAATGTATTACTAGAAGGAGGAACTGTAGGAGCTTCAACCACTAAGCAATGGGAAGTGGGGATTAAATCTGATTGGCTGAATGAAAGATTAAGATTCAATGTTACAATGTTCAATATTAATACTGACAATTTATCATATGAAGTACTAACAGGTGGAAATAGTACAGGAACTTATGCACTGGCAGGAGAACTGAAAAGAAAAGGGATAGAAGTAGAATTGATTGGGAAGATCCTTCCAAATTTGCAGGTAATGACGGGATGGGCTTATGTGGATGCTCAATACAAAGATAGTCCTTCATTTGTTAATGGCTCTGCACCAATTAATACACCAAAGAATTCAGCAAATGTCTGGTTGAATTATAAATTTAGTAGAGGAACTTTCGAAGGGTTTGATGTGGGAGCTGGAATTTATTATGTAGGAACGAGACCTGTTGATGATTATAAACAAAAATATTCTAATGCAGCCAGTGGCCATATTAACGGAACTCAGCTTGGTGAAAAACCATTCAATATGCCTGAATATACTACGGTAGATGCACAAATAGGGTATGTTTTCAAAAAAGGACTTGGTTTGAGAGTGTTCTTCAATAATATTTTCGATACCGTTGGTTATAATTCTTATTTCAGAGGCGGATATATAGATCAGATCCAGCCTAGAAATTTTGCAGTTCAGGTTAATTACAGATTTTAAATAATTAGAGAAGGATTTTGGAAAATCAATAGACTCTATTGTTTGCATTTTATTGCTTAAAGAATAATATTATTTAATACATTTATTCTTTAAAATAATATCCACGATGAGTCATAAGAGCAATAATTTTTTTGAAAAATTTTCAGATTGGGCAACAAAATTTACAGGAAGCTCATATGCGTTTATCGGAGCAACCGCTATTGTTGTGATTTGGGCTTTTTCCGGACCTGTTTTTCACTATTCTGAAACTTGGCAGTTAGTGATTAACACAGGAACGACAATAATTACTTTTTTGATGGTGTTTCTAATTCAGAAAGCGCAGAATAAAGATTCAAAAGCCATACAGATTAAACTCAACGAACTCATTGCTGCTCATGAAAAAGCAAGCAACCGGATTGTAGATATTGAAGATCTCTCTGAAAAGGAATTAGATCAGTTGCATACTTACTATGAAAAATTAGCTGATTTTGCTGAAGATGATGTTGATATCCATACGTCTCATTCTATTGATGCTGCCAAGAGAAATCAGAATTATAAGCATGATCTCTTTAAAAAGAAACATGATGAATGGCTGGAAAAACAAAAAAAGGAATCATTATGATTCCTTTTTTTATTTATAAAGTGAAAGCTGCTATTTCATGAAATAACTAAAATAAGAACAACTTCCCATAAGGCTTTTAGCTGCCTCAGTATCCGAGTACTGGGTTTTCAATAATGCAAAATAGGTACGGAACTTTTGATTCTTCGTATCATCCAACTGTTTTTGATATGTATCACTTTTTTCAGAGTACTTCGGATCAGAGTAGCTGATCTTAGATGGGTTGTTTGCTTCATACTGATAGTATTTCCCCTGTTCGGCACTAGCCATCTGAAATAGTATTCTTGCTTTTTCTTCTTTGTTTGCCGATAGATCCAATGCCTTTTTATAATAGTTAATAGCCAGATCAAAATTATCAGGTTCCATATAAGATTTATCAAGGAAATTTTTGTAATAATACTGATAAGGTGTCTTCTTATCTGTATTCCAAAAATCATATTTACCTCCATTACTGTTGTCGACATCCATTACGAACAATTGTCTGTAATAACCGAGAATAGAAGTGTTATATAATAAATTTCCAATAAGCTGACTGGCTTTAGCCGCTTTTTCATCTTTTCCACTGCTCATCTTTTTAAGCTGGATCGCTGCATCAGCTAACTCAAGTTTATTCATTGTTGTTTTAATGAAAGGAAACTGAGTGTAATTTTCATTTTCCATACTTATACCAGCAATACTTTCAAAGCTTTCCCAAACATTATGACCAAATACATAGCTCGGAATATTTCTGAAACCATTGTATTCACCGTCTGCATACTTGTGTGGAACCTTTGGTTGCTCACTTGAAACCCAGTCATAATTGATTCTTGGAATCCCAACAAAATCCTGAGCCTTCTGATAATAAGATTTAGCTTTTTCAAAGTCAGCCATTCTCATTGCGCGGTCGCCATAGATCACTCCAAAAAAAGCATCAATATTTCCTACATCATCCATGTTTTTGGCAATGATCTGTTGTTCAAATTGATTCTTATTTGGTTTTTTATAAAAATCCTCAACACTCTTCACTAAACTGGAGTTAGGGTTATATTGAAGATCAGAAAGTTTATTACTCATCAAGAATGACTTTCCATCTTCTCCCTGAAGGAAGTAACGGTTTGCTAAAACATCTTTAAGGAAAGAAGCGGTAGAAGGAACAGGACCATAATAGTCATCATAATCAGTTCTTGTGCTGTCTTTTTTTACCTCTTTTTCGATAAAATATTCAGGATAATCTTTCATTAAATGATCCTCATATTCTGAAGTTATTTTAGGCTGAGATACAATGTCATTCAGAACTTTCATTCTTTTTATTTCTTCAAGGTACTCTGGATTGGTTGTTTTGATGTCTTCCAGGATTTCTGTACTTGCTTTGTAATCTTTTTTCAGAAATTTCAGATAGGCATCTGCAATTTGCCAATACTCATCTTTTGATTTCTCTTTCGTCTTTTCGGTAAACTTTTCAAGATCATCCAGAAAATCTTTCTGATCTTTGTCGCCATACCAGTAACCTGCATTTTTTGTGTAGAACGGAATTCTGTTAGGATTATCTAATAGCTCATCATCGCTTTGATCAGATTTCCCATCGGCGGTCTTGTCTGATTTGGATCCACCAAACAGGTTCTTAAAAAATCTAACGATTTTCTGCCAGAATGAAAGCTCCTTTTCTTTCACCTTTGTTGTTTCTGTCTTCGTTGCTTCCGTAGAAGTCTTGGATCCTTCTTTTTGAACAGTTGCATTATCTGTGTCATCGGAAGTGTAATAATAAGTAGGAAGATAAGTTCGTTCCAGTTCATTGATACTTCTCACGGCCATTACTTTCAAAATTTCCGAATCAGGATTGATGTCGTACATCTTTTCCATGATTGGAATTGGATTTGTGAAATCTTCGTATCCCAAAAGAAAGTATGCCATGTTCTTTTCATTATCAGTTCCGGCTCTTTTTAAAATGTTATTAAAAGAAGCCGTATCCGAAAGTTTCATAGAAACAAAGGCAGACTCTTTACGGCTGTCACTATTCATAAAGACCTGGAAGAAGTTCCAGTTGGCATCGCCGTTCATTTCCAGACCTCTTTGTGCTCCTGCCAGTTGGTCGAGAGCCATAAAGTAAGGTGCTCCTTTCAATCTGATGGGTTCAACATAGGTTTTGAAAGCCTGAACTGCTGCATCGTAATTTCTGGTATAATGATTCAAACGTACGAGCTGATAGCCATATCGTTGTTTGATTTCAGAATTCTTAGCAGCGTTATATAGAGAAGTTAAAGCAGAAATTGTTTTGCTGTAATCAAGGTTTGTAGCATTCTTATCATTTTGCGTCCCTCCATAAAAATAAGAATTAGGGTTTTCAACGAAGTTAATCCTCATATAGGGTTCGAGGTATTTAGCTTCAATTAAATAATCAATTCCTTCATGATATTTTTGATAGAATCCTGAACCCAGTTTTTTTAGTAATTGATTATTTGGATTTCCTTTCTTTAATTCATTAAGGTCATTCATACCCATTTTATTCACCAGATAATCTGTTTCAGCGTAGCTTAATTGATTACCGAAGAACTTTTTCCATGCTCCAATATTTTCATCCGGAATTTGAGATGATTTAAAATCTGTGTAAAACCTTGTCGAGTAACTATGAAGGAATGGTAGATAAGATTTATCTTTTATGATGCTCTGAGTAAAGAGATTAAAATATTCATAGTCCGGGTCTGACCATGCACACGCTTCATACTTCGTATAGAAAAGTGACACGACGGCAAGAGAAAGAATATACTTTTTCATATTGGTTTTTGATGTTTTTTTGTTGTGATTTTATAATGTTTCGCAATTTTAAAAATCACCCTGAAATTGAGATGTTAGATTAAAATTTTGATTACTAACAAATTTACTATCTAATTGATAATAAATAATATTAAACTGCGATATTTTTTTATCCAAAAACGAGATTACATCATTACGCTGTTCACTTGTAACTTGTTCAACCTTTATCTTAAAACCTTTATTTAAATAACTTCCAAAGTAAAATCCGTCTTTTAAAATTTCGCTTTCGTGATCTGATATTTTTTTGAAGTTTGGGTTTTTCAGATCTTTGTCAGATAATGCGTTGATCAGTTTATGTTTTCCTAAGTGGTTTGTAACAATTCCCCAAGAATAAATAGGCAGCGCCACATCAATTTTCTTGATAGGGTAGTTTTCTAGTTTTGAAAGATAGCTTTTTAAAATATTGACGTCCAGTATGGAATTTTTATCAGATGTTTCCAAAGGTGAAGAAGTGGAATAACACATCAGATAAACTTTTGT
Organism: Chryseobacterium sp. ISL-6; assembly: GCF_018613715.1. Taxonomy (GTDB): domain Bacteria; phylum Bacteroidota; class Bacteroidia; order Flavobacteriales; family Weeksellaceae; genus Chryseobacterium; species Chryseobacterium paludis. The sequence goes on from NZ_JAGGPT010000006.1 coordinate 838,439, forward strand.
CACAGGAGGTATGCCCATTTGCATTTTATCCTTTACCTGGTGAAGGCGAAGGGTGCAATTTATTTCTTTACCAGAGATTTTTTTTAGCTCTTTTAAAAAATTGAAATAATCATCACGGGTTCCTGCTGTCCAGTCACAATCTATTTGTATTTCCTGATTGACTTTTAAATGATATTGAGTAATTTTCTTTTGGATTAAATCGTTAACATGTTTAGCGAGAAATTGTATCTCGTCCATTGAAATGTTCAGGAAAGTCGGATTTGTTATAAAGACTGTTGGGACTATTTGTTTATCTGTTTGAAAACTAAGGTCTTTGGTAATAACTGCTACAGGCTCAAATCTCCCATTTACCTTGTCAATATCAAAAAATCTTGTATATAAATAAGGTGTTGTAACTTCATTTAAGGCTTTTTTCTCTTCCAGCTCTAACGAAAGTTTCGTTTTCCAGTAATAAAAAGTATACGGATGCTCTGTCTTTTTGCTACATGAAGTAAGCAAAATGAGGACTATTAAAAACTTGGCTATTTTCATTATTGATAAAAAACGCTTTCACAGGTACAACTTCCTTTATCACTTTCTAAGGCAGAACAGCAATCTTCAGATTTCTGAATATTTCCTTTTTCGTCAGTAAGATAGATTTTTTCTTTATCAAACTTTACATAAAATATTTCATTAAACTTCTTGAATTGTGCTTTCATTACTGTAGGGTTATACTTTCCAGCATTCATTTCCTCAGTGGTCTCTTCTCCACTAGCCTGATTTACCTGAACATAACCAAAATATACATCACCATTCTTTTTTACATTAAGATAATAGGCTGGTGTCCCGGTTCCACTATAACCTTCCACAATGTTGAAGGATCTTTTGCCAGTGAAGGGCGCTTTTGACTGGGCGAAAGAAAAAATGCTTATACACAGAATAAATAAGCTGAATACCTTTTTCATTTTTTTTATCAAATTTAAAAATATTTAGGCAAGAATTAGACCGTAAAAACCCGGTATTTAGGTTAGTTTTTAAGTTTTAAAGAAAGGAGTAAAAAATAAAACCATCCCAATAAAGGAATGGTTTATTTAATATAGAAAAAAGAGTATTAGAATACTGTTGCTGCAAGTTGAATTCTCGCATATTTATTAGAAGGATTCCACATTGCCATCATAGAAACTGGAAGTGTATAATGCTCTGTTATTTTTAAAGCTTTAGTTGCTTTTATACCAACATTCACTATATCGAAACTGTTTTTTCCATTTCCATATAAAAAAGTACTGTCATTAAAAGCAAATCCACCACCTACGAAAGCATCGAGATTTACCTTTTGATGGGCAATTACAGGATAACTCACTTGTACATAAGTAGAATATTTATTCTTTTTATAACTTCCATCCGGCTCCAAAACTACTTCTCCAGCATTGGCTCCACCATATAACATAATATCAGCTTCAACATTTAAAGGAAATGAGGGTCCAAAAGTATAATTGGTCCTTAGATCAATAATATGTGCCGTTCTTCTATTAGAGTAATTAAAGATGTCATCTGAGGCAACGGTTGTATTGATGTTTCTGGAATTAAATAAATCCCATAATCCAATATAAATCCGCCCATCTGAGTACTGAACATAATAATTGATTTCCTTGTAATGCGTACCATCTTTATCATCGGTTAAAGAAGATGCGCCCCATATTCCGACTTTCCATTTTTTTTCTTTATCCAGAGCGTAAGAAAGATTTCCCATTACCACAGGTTTATCTGTAATAATTAATCCTCGCCATAAATGGTTGTTCTGAATATTAGCGGTGAAATCTAGACGACCTTCGTCTTTGGTTTCTGTATTCTCCTGGGCAAAAAGAGACCCTGTACCTAAAATAATTAGGCATATAAAAAATAGTTTTTTCATTGTGTAAACTTTCTTTAGTTAACTTAAAGCGAGGTGCAATAAAGCCGCAAGAGTTGCTCCTAAAATAGGTCCCGCAATAGGAATCCAGGCGTAGCCCCAGTCACTTCCTCCTTTTACAGGAAGAATTGCATGCATAATTCTTGGTCCTAAATCACGAGCAGGATTAATAGCATAACCTGTCGTTCCTCCTAAAGATAGACCGATTGCCCAAACCAACAATGTAACAGGTAGAGCTCCAATTGTTCCCAAACCGATCTTAGCATTTGGATCATTGTTTAAAGTGAGATTCGGATCAGCAAAATGGAAGATCACAAAAACAAGAACGAATGTCCCAATGATTTCACTAATGAGATTTGAAATAGGTTTTCTAATCGCTGGGCCAGTACTGAAACATGCTAGTTTTGCACCTTCATCTTCTGTAATGGCAAAATGGTCTTTATTAAATACCCAAACCAAAAAAGCACCTAACATTGCACCAATCATTTCTCCGGCGATATATGTCGGAACTAAGTCCCATGAAAATTTTCCTGCGATGGCTAAACCTAATGTTACTGCAGGATTCAGATGGGCACCACTGATTGGCCCTGCAATGGTTACACCAACGAAAACTGCCAGAGCCCAAGCCGTGGTAATCACAATCCAGCCGGAACCGTTACCTTTCGTTCCTTTTAAAACAACGTTTGCCACTACGCCGTTTCCGAGTAGTATCATAAGCATTGTCCCGATAATTTCTGCTATAAATGGAGTCATAGTTTATGTTTTGTTTAATGGAAGTTAATCTTCTATCCAGTTTTGAGAGCGCTTTACAGCTTTGTTCCATAAATGGATCATTTTATCCGCTTTCTCTTTTTCCAGTTCAGGTTGGAAATGTTTATCTACGATCCACTGAGATTGGATTTCATCAATGTTCTTCCAATACCCTACAGCAAGGCCTGCAAGATAAGCAGCTCCCAATGCTGTTGTTTCTAAGGTTTTTGGTCTTGTTATTTTGACTCCTAGTAGATCTGATTGGATTTGCATCAGTAAATCACTTTTGGAAGCTCCACCGTCAACTCTTAATTCAAGACTACCAGTTCCTGCATCGGCCTCCATTGCTTTTACAATATCGTAAACCTGGAATGCAATTCCTTCTAAAGTTGCTCTTGCAATATGTGCATTTGTTGTTCCACGGGTTATCCCTACAATTGCTCCTCTGGCATATTGATCCCAGTAAGGGGCTCCTAAACCTGTAAGCGCAGGAACGAAATAAACTCCGCCGTTATCTTCAACGCTTTTAGCAAGATCATTGATCTCATCAGCTGAGTTGATCAATTTAAGGCCATCTCTCACCCACTGTATTGCGGCACCACCAACAAAAACACTGCCTTCTAAAGCATAATTTACTTCACCATTGATTTTCCATGCAACAGTGGTCAGTAAATTGTTTTTAGAATGAACGGCCTCTTTTCCTGTATTCATTAATAGGAAGCATCCTGTACCATATGTGTTTTTAACCATTCCTGGAGTAGTACACATTTGTCCGAATAAAGCTGCCTGTTGATCTCCTGCTATTCCTGCAATTGGAATTTTAGTGGAAAATAGAGTAGTTGCTGTTTCTCCATAGATCTCACTGCTTTGCTTAACTTCAGGCAGGATGGCTTTTGGAATATTAAATAACTCTAAAAGTTCATTATCCCACTCTAACGTCTGGATATTAAGAAGCATAGTTCGGCTCGCATTAGAAACATCTGTAATGAACATTTTGCCACGTGTAAGTTTCCATACCAACCAGGTATCAACGGTGCCAAAACACAATTTACCTGCTTCTGCTTTTTCTCTTGCTCCTTCTACATTGTCAAGAATCCACTTTAGCTTAGTCGCTGAAAAGTAAGCATCCAGTACCAGTCCCGTTTTCTCTTTGATCATGTCCGTATATCCTTGCTCTTTTAAAGAGTCACAATATTTAGACGTTCTCCTGTCTTGCCATACGATAGCATTATAAACAGGATCACCAGATTCTTTATCCCAAACGATCGTAGTTTCACGTTGATTGGTAATACCTATTGCGGCAACTTCCAATCCTGAAATACCTGCTTTAGCTATAACTTCAGCTGCTACCGAAACCTGAGAAGACCAAATTTCGTTAGGGTCATGTTCTACCCATCCGGGGGTAGGAAATATCTGTTCAAAACTTTTCTGAGAAACAAATTCTATTTCTCCGCTGTGATTGAATAAAATGGCTCTTGACGAGGTTGTACCTTGGTCCAGAGCGAGAATCAACTTTTCACTCATACTGTGACATTAATTAAGGTTAGATGGGTCTTGGTGAATAAGGAATCAGTAAATATCCTTTCGCCAATTCGATAAACTCTCTTTCCTGCTCATTGGCCCACTGCTCTGAATATCCGTTTTCTTTTGCGATGATGAAAGCGATTTTGTGTGCACTGTCGATCGCAGCTCTAGCATCTAAAAATAATAAACGGACTCTTCGGGCAAGGATATCCTCAATGGTCTGTGCCATTTCGCTTCGGATTGCCCAAATTGCTTCAGCAACTGTAAATGGATGATCAGGATGTATTTTTTCTGAAAATTCAGGATTGCTCTGTTGTAGTTTTTTGATTTCGGGTATGTCTGATCCGTAGACATATAAATGGTTGGTTCGATCAACCGCTTCAGGATTCATATTCCCATGAATGGAAAGATGTTCGGTTTTAGAAGCTGTTGTTCCTAATTGATGAACCTGCATGGCTTTATCTATCGTGTCTTGTGCCATTTTACGGTAGGTTGTCCATTTTCCTCCAATGATAGAAACCAAACCTGTGTCAGATGTTACCACTTTATGACTTCGCGAAACTTCTTTCGTACTTTTGCTTCCGTCTTTTGGAGCAGCAAGTGGGCGAAGCCCTGCATACACTGATTTTACATCTTCCCGTGTTGGTTTTTTTGATAGATATTGTCTTGCTGTATTTAGAACAAATTTAATTTCTTCTTCCAGCGCACGAGGCTCAAAACTTTCGCTTTCCAGTAAGGTATCAGTTGTTCCTACTAAAGCTCTGTCGTGCCAAGGAACGACAAATAGAACTCTTCCATCCGAAGTTTTCGGAATCATGATAGCATCATCGCTTTTTAAGAAAGATTTATCCAAAACCAAATGGATTCCCTGACTAGGAACCACAAATTTTCCGTGTTTTGGATTATTCATGTTTAATATGTCATTGGTGAAAACTCCGGTTGCGTTGATAACCACCTTTGCATGAATTTCGAATTGCTGTTTTGTAAACTGGTCTTCAGCAACTACACCAATTACTTTATCAGAATCGTTTTTAATTAAATTAATTACCTTAACATAATTAACAGCCGTTCCACCTTTTTCAATGATCGTTTGTGTTAAGTTAACTGCCAATCGTGCGTCATCGAACTGTCCGTCCTGATAAACGACCCCGCTTGCCAGGTTTTTTTGTTCAATAGTTGGCAGCTTTTCAATTGTTTTTAATTTACTAATGTATCGAGTTTTGCCTAAGCTTAATTTTCCTGCAAGAAAATCGTAAATCGAAAGTCCAATTTTATAATAAATTCCTCCCCACCAAGTATAATTAGGAATGATGAAAGATTGATTCTTTACTACATGAGCGGCATTTTTTGCCAGTAATCCTCTTTCCTTTAATGCTTCCTTTACCAAACCAATATCTCCCTGTGCTAAATACCGTACGCCACCGTGTACCAGTTTTGTACTTCTGCTGGAAGTCGCTTTCGCAAAATCGTGAGATTCCAACAGTAACGTTTTAAATCCTCTGCTTACTGCGTCCAATGCCGAACCTAAACCGCTTGCTCCTCCACCAATGACCAGAAAGTCCCATTCTTTTACGGTGGTTAATTTGCTGAGTTCTTCATTTCGTTTCATAATGTTTCGTTAAGTTTCGAATTCAAAGCTAATAATTAAAAATGAAACTAAAAAGAAAATAAGTGAAATTTTAATGTCTTGAAAAAAAATAATAACTTTGGTGAAAGAAAAAGAATGGAAAAATTAATACCAAGGCATAACGAGATACTGCATGAACTGGACAAAAAAGACTATGTTCTCGTACAGGAGTTATGTGAAAAGTATAATGTTTCTTCAGTTACGATTCGAAAGGATTTGAATTATTTAGAAAGCTTAGGTCTTCTTTTTCGAAATCATGGTGGTGCGAGTAAACATGTAAGATATGCTTATGAAAAGAATGTAGATGAAAAAGAAACAATTAATGTAGAAGCAAAACAAAGTATTGCTAAAGCTGCTCTAAAGCTGATTGAAGAAAACGACTGTATCATTCTGGCTTCTGGAACTACGATGCATTATCTTGCAAGGATGCTGGTGAACTTCGGAAGGCTTACAGTTCTTACTTCGTCATTAAGGGTTGCATTAGAGCTATGTAACAATCCCAACATTAATATTATACAGTTAGGCGGGGAAGTGAGAAAAAGTTCCACTTCAATTGTAGGTTCTATCTCTGAGACCATTCTTGCTCAGTTTTCTTGTAATAAACTATTTCTGGGTGTTGATGGGATTGATATGGATTTTGGAATCAGTACATCCAATGCAGCTGAAGCACATCTTAATCAACTCATGATAGAGTGCTCCGATAAGGTGATGATATTGGCTGATTCATCAAAGCTGAATAAGAAAGGCTTTGGAAAGATTGCTTCTTTGGATAAAGTTGATTATTTAATCACAGATGAAGCGATTCTGGAAGAAGATAAAAAGAACCTTGAAGAAATGGGTTTAAGTGTTATTACGAGATAGCTTCCACCTTGTTCCGGGGTAAGTTCAAAATGCATTCTAAAGCATGTTTTATTTTGTAAGCTACTAAAAATCAAAATATTTTGCTATAAAATTTGCCAATCTAAAAATTATCCATAAATTTGCACACTCATTTTAGGGGAAAAGTATGCCCATCTCAAACGTGGAAATTACTTTAACCATCTAAAAATGGGTATAAATAGAGGATAAATTTTATTATAACATAAACAATGTCAGGTATTATTGGTAAAAAAATCGGTATGACGTCTTTGTTTAACGAAGAAGGAAAAAACATTCCTTGTACAGTTATTCAAGCTGGTCCGTGCTCGGTTTTACAGGTCAGAACCATAGAAAAGGACGGCTACAAGTCAGTTCAATTGGGTTTCGATGACAAGAGTGAAAAGAACGTTGGTAAAGCGTTAGCTGGCCATTTTAAAAAGGCTGGTTCTGCTCCTAAAGCTAAATTAGTAGAGTTCTACAGAGAATTCGTTGATGAAGTAAAAGTAGGAGAAGAAGTAAAAGTTGATCTATTCGCTGAAGGTGAATTTGTTGACGTAACAGGAACTTCAAAAGGTAAAGGTTTCCAGGGTGTTGTTAAAAGACATGGCTTTGGAGGTGTAATGCAAGCTACTCATGGTCAGCACAACAGACTTAGAGCTCCAGGTTCTATCGGTGCTGGATCGGATCCTTCGAGAGTATTCAAAGGAATGAGAATGGCGGGTAGAATGGGAGGTAAGCAGGTAACTGTTCAAAACCTTCAAGTATTAAAAGTGGATCAAGAACAAAATCTTTTAGTAGTAAAAGGTGCTGTTCCGGGAGCTAAAAATTCTTATGTAATTATCAGAAAATGGAACTAGTAGTATTAAATACATCAGGAAAGGAGACCGGAAAAAAAGTAACTCTAGACGAATCTGTATTCGGTATTGAGCCAAATAAGCACGCGGTTTACTTAGAAGTGAAACAGTACCTTGCTGCACAAAGACAAGGAACTCATAAATCAAAAGAAAGAAGCGAAATTACTGCTTCTACTAAAAAACTTAAGAAGCAAAAAGGATCTGGATCTGCTAGATATGGTGATATTAAATCTCCAACTTTCAGAGGTGGAGGTAGAGTATTCGGACCTAAGCCAAGAGACTACAGATTCAAATTGAACAAAGCTCTTAAGAGATTAGCTAAAAAATCTGTTCTTTCTCAGAAAATGAGAGACAACAGCATTAGAATTGTGGAAGGTTTGAGCATTGCTGCTCCTAAAACTAAAGATTTCATCACTATCTTGAATGCGTTAGCATTAAGCGATAAGAAGTCTTTATTCATTCTTCCTGATACTAACAAGAATGTGTATTTATCTTCAAGAAACTTACCTAAGACTAAAGTGATGAAGTTCAATGAAATCAGTTCATATGACTTAATCAATGCAGGTGAGATCGTATTCTTAGAAGGTGCAGTTGAAAAATTCCAGGAAAATCTAAAGAAATAAATCATGTCAGTTATTATTAAACCAGTTATTTCAGAAAAAGCAAACTATCTTACAGATTTAAGAGGTGCTTATTCTTTCTTGGTAGATACTAAGGCGAATAAAATCCAAATTAAGAAAGCTGTAGAGGCAACTTATGGTGTGAAAGTAGCAGACGTTAGAACCATGATTTATGCGCCTAAAGTTTCTTCGAAACACACTAAAAAAGGTCTTCAAGTAGGAAAGACAAATAAATTGAAAAAAGCGGTTATCACTCTTGCTGAAGGAGAAGTAATCGATATTTTCGCTGTAAATTAATTATTAATTATAAATAATAGTAATGTCTGTTAGAAAATTAAAACCTATCACCCCAGGACAGAGATTCAGAATTGTAAACAATTTTGAGGAAATTACTACCAACAAACCAGAGAAATCTCTAACAGTTGGTATTAGTAAGTCAGGTGGACGTAACCAAACTGGTAAAATGACCATGCGTTACACCGGAGGTGGACACAAAAAGAAATACAGAATTATCGACTTCAAAAGAAACAAGCATGATGTTGAAGCAACGGTAAAAACTGTAGAATACGATCCAAACAGAACTGCATTTATCGCTTTATTAGAGTACGCAGACGGAGAGAAGAGATATATCATCGCTCCAAACGGTATTAAAGTAGATCAGAAAGTAGTTTCAGGAGAAAGCGTAGAACCAAATGTAGGTAACGCAATGAAATTGAAAAATATTCCATTGGGTACTGTTATTTCTTGTGTTGAAATGAAACCTGGACAAGGTGCTATTTTAGCAAGAAGTGCTGGTTCTTCAGCTCAATTAACTTCAAGAGACGGAAAATATGCAATCATCAAATTGCCTTCAGGAGAATCTAGAATGATCCTTACTGAATGTTATGCAATGATTGGTTCGGTTTCTAACTCGGATCATCAGTTAACTGTATCAGGTAAGGCTGGTAGAAGCAGATGGTTAGGTAGAAGACCAAGAACAAGAGCGGTAGTAATGAACCCAGTAGATCACCCAATGGGTGGTGGGGAAGGACGTTCTTCTGGAGGTCACCCAAGATCTAGAAATGGTATGCCGGCTAAAGGTTACAAAACTAGAAAGAAAAACAAAGTGTCTAACCGTTACATCGTATCTAAAAGAAAATAATTATGGCAAGATCACTTAAAAAAGGACCGTTCATCGCATATACTTTAGATAAGAAGGTTCAGGCAAACATAGAGTCTGGTAAGAAGACAGTTATTAAAACTTGGTCTAGAGCATCGATGATCTCTCCGGACTTCGTAGGACAAACTATTGCAGTACACAACGGGAAATCTTTTATCCCAGTTTATGTTACTGAAAACATGGTTGGTCACAAGTTAGGCGAATTTTCTCCAACAAGATCTTTCAGAGGTCATGGTGGTAATAAAAATAAAGGAAGCAGATAATCATGGGATCAAGAAAACAAGATAGTTCAATCGCAAGAAAAGAAGCTAACAAAGATGTTGTAAAAGCTTCATTAAATAATTGCCCATCTTCTCCAAGAAAAATGAGATTAGTAGTTGATATCATTAGAGGAGAACAGGTAGATAAAGCTCTTTATATTCTAAAATATTCTAAAAAAGAAGCCTCTAACAAGTTAGAGAAATTACTTCTTTCTGCTATGGCAAACTGGCAGGCTAAAAATGAAGGTGCTGATATAGAAGAAGCAAACCTTATCATTAAAGAAATATTCGTGGATAGTGCAAGACAATTGAAGAGACTAAGACCAGCTCCACAAGGTAGAGGTCATAGAATCAGAAAAAGATCTAACCACGTTACATTAATCTTAGGTAATAAAGAAAATTAATCAAGGTATGGGACAGAAGACAAATCCAATTGGTAACAGATTAGGTATCATCAGAGGATGGGATTCTAACTGGTTTGGTGGAAACGATTATGGAGACAGAATCGCTGAAGACTACAAAATCAGAAGATACCTTGAAGCTAGATTATCTAAAGGTGGGATTTCAAAAATTTATATTGAAAGAACATTAAAATTAGTAACAGTTACTATTACTACTGCTAGACCGGGACTTATCATCGGTAAAGGAGGTCAGGAAGTTGATAAATTAAAAGAAGAATTGAAGAAACTTACAGGTAAGGATATTCAAATCAACATTTTCGAAATCAAAAGACCTGAACTTGATGCAGTATTAGTTGCTGATAGCATTTCTAAGCAAATTGAAAACAGAATTTCTTATAGAAGAGCTGTTAAAATGGCTATAGCAAGCACAATGAGAATGGGTGCTGAAGGTATCAAAGTTCAAATCTCTGGTAGATTGAACGGTGCTGAAATGGCAAGAAGCGAATCTTTCAAAGACGGAAGAATTCCTTTATCTACTTTCAGAGCTGATATCGATTATCATATTGCAGAAGCTCACACTACTTACGGTAGACTTGGGGTTAAAGTTTGGATTATGAAAGGTGAAGTTTATGGTAAAAGAGAACTTTCTCCACTAGTAGGACAACAGAAAAAAGGACCTTCAGGAGGTGGAAACAGAGGTGGAGATAGAGATAACAGAAGACCTTCAAGAGATAAAAAAAATAATTAATAAAATTTTAGAGGATAGTTTTTAAATGACCGTTACTTTTTTAAAATCTAAATTCTAAAATCTAAAATTTAAGAAATTATGTTACAACCAAAAAGAACCAAATTTCGTAAAGTTCATAAGATGAAGATGAAGGGGATTGCTCAGAGAGGTAATCAACTTGCTTATGGTACTTTCGGAATCAAAGCTACAGAAGGAGCTTGGATCACTGCAAGACAAATTGAAGCTGCACGTATTGCTGCTACAAGATATATGAAGAGAGAAGGTCAACTATGGATCAAAATATTTCCAGATAAGCCTATTACTAAAAAACCTGCCGAAGTAAGGATGGGTAAAGGTAAGGGTGCTGTGGAATATTGGGTAGCTGTAGTAAAGCCGGGTAAAATTTTGTTCGAAGTGGGTGGAGTATCTTACGACATCGCTAAGGAAGCTTTAAGACTTGCTGCACAAAAATTACCGGTAGTTACCAATTTTGTAGTTGCTAATGATTTTGTTAAACCTCTATAATCTTTGAATACAATGAAAAAAGCTGAAATTAAAAATCTAAGCGCAGAAGATATTCAAGCTAAATTGACTGAAGCAAAAGCTGAATTCACAAAAATGAAATTAGCTCATAAAATCAGTCCGCTTGAAAATCCAATTCAAATCAAAGATTTGAGAAAGACAATCGCAAGACTAAATACAGAGTTAACCACTAAACAACAATAAGATTTTCATACATTATGGAAAGAAACTTAAGAAAAGAAAGAATCGGAATAGTTTCCAGCAATAAAATGGAAAAGACCATTGTTGTAAGTGAGACTACTAGAGTGAAACACCCGATGTACGGTAAATTCGTATTAAAGACGAAGAAATATACTGCACACGACGAGAACAACGAATGCACAGAAGGAGATACAGTTCTTATCCAAGAAACAAGACCTATGAGCAAGAGTAAAAGATGGAGATTAGTAAGAATCATTGAAAAAGCTAAGTAATGTTACAAACAGAATCAAGATTAAAAGTTGCTGATAACACAGGTGCTAAAGAAGTATTGGTTATCAGAGTTCTGGGAGGAACCAGAAGAAGATATGCTTCAGTTGGTGATAAAATCGTAGTTACTATTAAAGATTCTACACCATCAGGAAACGCAAAGAAAGGTCAGGTATCTAAAGCAGTTGTAGTAAGAACTAAAAAAGCAGTTAGAAGAAAAGATGGTTCATACATCAAATTCGAAGACAATGCTTGTGTTTTACTAAACGCTGGAGGAGAAATGAGAGGAACGCGTGTTTTCGGACCAGTTGCTCGTGAGTTGAGAGACAAAGAATATATGAAAATCATTTCATTAGCTCCTGAAGTACTTTAATTTTTAAAATTTTTATAAGAAAATGTCAAAGTTAAAAATAAAAAGAGGAGATAACGTAATCATTACTACTGGTAAGAAAGATATCAAAGGTAAAACTGGTGAAGTTATTGAAGTGATCAAAAAAGAAGGAAAAGACCCTAGAGTAATCGTTGCAGGACTTAACATCATTAAGAAACACGTTAAGCCTTCAGCTTCAAATCCTCAAGGAGGAATCGTAGAAAGAGAAGCTTCTATTCATATCTCAAACATCGCTTTAGTTGGTAAAGACGGTAAAGCTGTAAAAGTAGGTTACAAAACTGAAGGAGATAAGAAAGTAAGAATCGACAAAAAAACGGGTGAAACTTTATAATTTTAAATAACACATGGAATATATAGCAAGACCCAAGAAAGCATATAACGAAACAATTGTTCCTGCAATGATGGAAGAATTTGGGTACAAATCTGTAATGCAGGTACCTAAATTGGAAAAAATCATCCTATCTCAAGGATTAGGTGATGCCACTGCAGACAAAAAGATCATTGATTATGCTGTAGAAGAACTTACAAATATTACTGGACAAAAAGCTGTAGGTACAATCTCTAAGAAAGATGAGGCTGCCTTCAAATTGAGAAAAGGAATGCCTGTAGGTGCTAAAGTTACTTTAAGAGCTCATAAAATGTATGAATTCTTAGACAGACTTACCGCTTCAGCTTTACCACGTATTAGAGATTTTTCTGGTATCAAAGCTGATGGTTTTGATGGTAGAGGTAATTATAACTTAGGTATTACTGAGCAGATTATCTTCCCTGAGATCGTAATTGACAAAGTGAAAAAAATCCAAGGGATGGACATCACTTTCGTTACTACTGCGAAAACAGATAAAGAAGCGAAAGCATTATTAACTCACTTCGGTTTACCATTTAAAAAGAACTAAGAAATGGCTAAAGAATCAATGAAAGCGCGTGAGCGCAAAAGAGAAGCACTAGTTGCTAAATACGCTGACAAAAGAAAAGCTTTAAAAGAAGCTGGTGATTATGATGCACTTCAAAAATTACCTAAAAATGCTTCTCCTGTAAGATTACACAACAGATGTAAACTAACAGGTAGACCAAGAGGTTACATGAGAACTTTCGGTCTTTCAAGAGTAACTTTCAGAGAAATGGCTAACAATGGCCTTATCCCTGGAGTGAAAAAAGCTAGTTGGTAACAATTAATAATTAATCGGGACAATTAAGTTGTCTGGAAACTAAAGAAAAAAAATATCAGACCTAAGATTTTCTGAAGTCTGATATTTTAATCTTCAAGTCTTTTCAATACTGATTGTCTTCAACCAATAATTTAAAATAGAAAAATGGTAACAGATCCAATTTCAGATTTCCTAACAAGAGTAAGGAACGCACAAAGCGCAGGCCACAAAGTGGTGGAAATTCCTGCATCGAAAATCAAAAAGGAGATTACGAAAATCTTATTTGATCAAGGGTATATCTTAAACTTCAAGTTTGAAGATAGCGCTGTTCAAGGGACAATCAAAATCGCTTTAAAGTATGACAAGCAAACTAACAAACCAGCTATTAAATCTATTCAGAGAGCTTCAAGACCAGGTTTGAGACAGTACAAAGGTTCAACTGAACTTCCAAGAGTACTAAACGGTTTGGGTGTAGCTATTATCTCAACTTCTAGAGGAGTAATGACAGATAAGAAAGCTAGAGAAGAGAAAGTAGGCGGTGAAGTAATCTGCTATGTTTATTAATTTTTAATCAAAGGAAAATGTCAAGAATTGGTAAAGCAATTATAACAGTTCCTTCAGGTGTTACAGTTACTGAAAATAACGGTGTTGTAACAGTTAAAGGTCCAAAGGGAGAACTTACCCAGGAACTTACAGAAGGAATTACTTTAGAACAAAAAGATGGAGAACTGACTTTTAACAGACCATCTGATTCTAAGCAACACAGAGCGCTTCACGGTTTATACAGAGCGTTGATCAACAACATGATTGTAGGAACTGCTGAAGGTTTCACAAAACAGTTAGAACTAGTAGGGGTAGGATACAGAGCTTCTCATTCAGGTCAAAAACTTGAATTAGCTTTAGGATTCTCTCACGGTATTGTTTTAGAACTTCCAAAAGAAGTGGTAATCGATACATTGACTGAAAAAGGTAAAAACCCAATTATTACTTTAACGTCTTATGATAAGCAACTTCTTGGAATGGTGGCTGCAAAAATCCGCTCATTCAGAAAGCCTGAGCCGTACAAAGGAAAAGGTGTAAGATTCGTTGGTGAAAATGTTAGACGTAAAGCTGGTAAATCTGCTTAATAAATTATAAGAAAATGGCATTAAGTAAATTAGAAAAAAGAATAAGAATAAAAAGAAGAGTAAGAGGAAAAATCTCTGGATCTTCTGAATTGCCAAGATTATCGGTATATAAGAGTAATAAGGAAATTTACGCTCAGTTAATCGACGATAAAAATGGTAAAACTTTAGTATCTGCTTCTTCTAGAGAGAAAGGAGTTGACGCTAATGGAACTAAAATTGAAGTTTCTGCTGCTGTTGGTAAAGCTATTGCTGCTAAAGCAGTTGCTGCAGGAATTGAAAGTATTGTGTTTGATAGAAACGGTTTCGTATACCATGGAAGAGTGAAAGCTCTAGCTGATGGTGCGAGAGAAGGAGGACTTAAATTCTAATCATTAAATTTCGGAAAATATGTTAGGACTAGATAATATAGAAAGAGTAAAACCGGGAGGATTAGAATTAAAAGATCGTCTCGTAGCTGTAAACAGAGTAACAAAAGTAACTAAAGGTGGTAGAGCTTTCGGGTTTTCTGCTATTGTTGTTGTTGGAAATGAAGAAGGAATTATTGGTTACGGTTTAGGAAAATCTAAAGAAGTTGCTTCTGCAATTGCTAAGGCAGTTGAAGATGCTAAGAAAAATCTTGTGAAAGTTCCTGTAATGAACCATACAATTCCTCACCAAACTACTGCTAGATACGGTGGTGCAGATATCTTCTTAAGACCTGCTTCTCACGGTACAGGACTTATCGCCGGTGGTGCGGTAAGAGCAGTATTGGAATCTGCTGGTATTCACGATATCCTTTCAAAATCTAAAGGATCTTCTAACCCTCACAATGTGGTGAAAGCTACTTTCAAAGCGTTGTTAGATATCAGAAGACCTGAAGAAATTGCAAGAATGAGAGGAGTTTCTTTAACTAAAGTGTTTAACGGTTAATATAAAAACAATGGCAACAATCAAAGTAAAGCAAGTAAGAAGCGCTATTGGAAGAACAAAAACCCAAAAGAGAACGCTTGAAGCATTAGGATTTAAGAAACTTCACCAAGTTGTAGAACACGAAGCTACGCCTTCTATCTTAGGGATGATAGCTGCAGTTAGTCATTTACTTGAAGTTCAAAAATAATTTTAAAAAGAAATTAAAATGAATTTAAACAACATAAAACCTGCTGCAGGTTCTACTTTTAATTCAAAAAGAATTGGTAGAGGACAAGGTAGTGGAAAAGGAGGTACTTCTACAAAAGGTCACAAAGGTCAAAAAGCTAGAGCTGGTTATTCTCAGAAGATCGGTTTCGAAGGTGGTCAGATGCCTTTACAAAGAAGATTACCTAAGTTCGGTTTCAAAAATGTAAACAGAAAAGAATTTAGAGCAATTAACCTGGATTCTATCCAGACTTTAATAGAAAATAAATCTATAACAGGAGATATTACTAAAGAAGTTCTAATCGAAAACGGTTTAGCTACTAAAAACGAAATTGTGAAGATTATGGGTAGAGGTGAATTGAAATCTGCGGTTTCAATCTCTGCTGACAAATTCACTAAATCTGCTGAAGAGCTTATTGCTAAAGCAGGTGGAAAAGCAATTACATTATAATAGTAACTAATGAAAGAATTTATACAAACCCTCAAAAATATTTGGAGCCTTAAAGAATTAAGAGATAAAATTATCTTCACTTTAGGTATTATCCTTGTGTATAGATTCGCATCTTATATCTCTCTACCTGCAATTAATCTTGCACAAGTAGGAGATCTCTTAGAGCATTATAAAAGTCAAGGCGGTAACAAGCAAGGAGCAGGTCTCCTTGGCTTGCTTTCGTCGTTTACAGGGGGGGCTTTCAGCCACGCTTCTGTTATGGCACTTGGTATAATGCCTTATATTTCAGCTTCTATTATTGTTCAGTTGATGGGGATGGCAATTCCTTATCTTCAGAAACTTCAGAAAGATGGAGAGTCAGGTAGAAATACATTGAATCAAATAACTAGATGGTTAACTATCGGAGTTTGTTTAGTACAGGCACCTTCTTATTTAACTTCTATTACTCAATTATTTTTGCCGTATGCTCAGTTCCAGTCTGCATATTATGTAGAGCCAAATTCTATCATGTTCTGGTTACCAAGTATTGTTATTTTGGTTGCCGGTTCAGTATTTGCAATGTGGCTAGGTGAGAAAATTACTGACAAGGGAATCGGAAATGGTATTTCTATCCTTATTATGGTTGGTATCTTATCTAGATTACCTGAAGCATTTGTACAGGAAATGGCCGTGCAGAACGGAAAAGGAGGGATGGGGTCTATTATGATCCTTATTGAGGTAATATTCTGGATGTTGGTTGTTCTCTTAGCAGTAGTACTATCTGTTGCTGTGAGAAAAATTCCAATTCAATATGTAAGCAGAGCGCAAGCAAGAGGAGGTGTAAATAAAAATCTTATGCAAGGAGCAAGACAGTGGATCCCATTGAAAGTTAATGCGGCTGGAGTTATGCCAATCATCTTTGCTCAGGCATTGATGTTCGTACCAGGTTTATTAACCAAATTTGACGAATCCAATACTTTTCTTGCAGGTTTCAAAAATGTTTTTAGCTGGCAATACAATGTATTGTTTGCATTGCTAATTATAATCTTTTCATTTTTCTATACTGCGATTACAATTCCGGTTAACCAAATGGCTGATGATTTAAAGAGAAACGGAGGTTTAGTACCGAAAGTAAGACCAGGAAAAGAGACGGCTGATTATTTAGATGATATTTTATCAAAAATTACCTTGCCAGGTGCAATATTTTTATCTATCTTTGCAATCCTTCCGGCAATTGTACACGGAAGCTTAGTTCAGACAGATGCGTTCGCCCTATTTTTCGGGGGAACATCACTATTGATTATGGTTGGAGTTATTTTAGATACTGTTCAACAGATTAATACATATCTGCTGAACCATCATTATGATGGCTTAATGCAGTCTAAATTATCAAGAACGACTGGATATTAATTTATGGCAAAACAAAAACATATTGAACAAGACGGCGTGATAACGGAAGCACTTTCGAACGCCCAGTTCCGTGTAGAGCTAGAAAATGGGCATATACTTATCGCTCATATTTCTGGTAAAATGAGAATGCATTATATTAAACTTTTACCTGGTGATAAGGTAAAACTAGAAATGTCTCCCTATGATTTGACAAAAGGGAGAATTACTTTTAGATATTAAACAAACGCCAAATGGAGTCTTCGGGTTTCCATTTGGCTATTGTTAAAAAATAAATACTATCAAATGAAAGTTAGAGCATCAATAAAAAAAAGAAGCGCTGATTGCAAGATTGTACGCAGAAAAGGTGTGCTTTTCGTAATCAACAAGAAGAACCCAAAATTTAAACAAAGACAAGGCTAATATTAAATTATGGCGAGAATTGCAGGTATTGATTTACCAAAAAACAAAAGAGGCGTTATCGGTTTAACTTATATTTATGGGGTTGGTAGAAGTACATCTTCTGAAATCCTTAAAAATGCCGGTATCAGCGAAGACAAGAAAGTCAACGAATGGAATGACGATGAATTGGCTGCAATTAGAACTTACATCTCTGAAAACGTTAAAGTAGAAGGAGAATTGCGTTCTGAAGTGCAATTGAACATCAAGAGATTGATGGACATAGGATGCCAACGAGGAATACGTCACAGACTAGGACTACCTTTAAGAGGCCAGAGAACGAAAAACAACTCTAGAACCCGTAAAGGAAAGAGAAAAACTGTTGCTAACAAGAAAAAGGCAAGTAAATAATCGTTAGGAATTATGGCAAAACAAACTAAAGTAGTTAAAAAAAGAAAAGTAAAAGTTGAAGCTATTGGTGAAGCGCATATTCAAGCTTCTTTCAATAACATCATCATTTCTTTAACAAATAAAAGCGGAGAAGTTATCTCTTGGGCGTCTGCCGGTAAAATGGGTTTCAGAGGTTCTAAAAAGAATACTCCATTTGCTGCTCAAATGGCAGCTGAAAATTGCTCTAATGTTGCTCACGAAGCTGGGTTAAGAAGAGTTAAGGTGTTTGTGAAAGGTCCAGGTGCAGGTAGAGAATCTGCTATCAGAACTATTCACAATTCAGGAATTGAAGTTAGCGAAATCATTGATGTGACTCCTATGCCACACAATGGATGTAGACCACCAAAAAGAAGAAGAGTTTAATTTTTAGAATTTACCCATTATGGCAAGATATATTGGACCTAAAACTAAGATTGCTAGAAAGTTTGGTGCTGCAATCTACGGAGATGATAAAAACTTCGAAAAGAGAAAAAACCAACCGCCAGGACAACATGGTCCTAACAAAAGAAGAGGTGCTAAAAAATCAGAATATGCAGTTCAGTTAGCTGAAAAGCAAAAAGCTAAATATACTTATGGTATTTTAGAAAAGCAATTTGCAAACTTATTCGATAAAGCACACAGAAGTAAAGGTGTAACAGGTGAAGTTTTATTACAGCTTTGCGAATCAAGATTGGATAACGTTGTATATAGATTAGGTTTTGCTAAAACAAGATCTGGTGCAAGACAGTTAACTTCTCACAGACACATCACTGTGAATGGTGAGATTCTTAACATTCCGTCTTATTTAGTGAAAGCTGGTGATGTAATCGCTGTAAGAGAAAAATCTAAATCTCTAGAGGTTGTTGCTGATGCTTTGGCATCAAAAGCAAACTATGAGTGGTTACAATTCAACGATGAGAAAAAAGAAGGTACTTTCGTATCTGCTCCTGAGAGAATCCAAATTCCGGAAGACATCAAGGAACAGCTTATCGTCGAACTTTACTCTAAATAATTTTTTAATCAAATTTTTGCTCAACCCAATAATATGGCAATTTTACAATTCATAAAACCCGATAAAGTAATTTTACTTAACTCTGATGAATTTAAAGGTCAATTTGAATTCAGACCTTTAGAACCAGGTTTCGGGCTTACAATAGGTAATGCTTTGAGAAGAGTGTTGCTTTCTTCTCTGGAAGGATATGCTATTTCATCTATCAAAATAGAAGGTGTAGAGCACGAATTTTCAACTATTCCAGGAGTAATCGAAGACGTTACTGAAATTATTCTTAACCTTAAGCAGGTTAGATTAAAATCTACAGCAGAAAACCAGTCTAATGAGCAGGTTATCGCTAAGGTTTCAGGTCAAACGATTATTACTGCTGGAGATTTAGGTAAATCAATCAACGGATTTGAGATCTTGAATCCAGAGTTGGTTATTTGTAACCTAAACAGTGATGTAACTTTCGAAATTACTTTCAATGTAGAAAAGGGTAGAGGGTATGTTCCTTCTGAACAAAATAAGTCGAACAATGCACCAGTAGGTACTATTGCAATCGATTCTATTTTTACGCCAATTAAGAAAGTACAATACAGCATTGAAAATTATCGTGTAGAGCAAAAGACAGACTACGAAAAACTTGTATTAGATATAGAAACTGATGGTTCCATCAGTCCTCAAAATGCTTTAACAGAAGCTTCTAAGATATTAATTTATCACTTCATGTTGTTCTCTGATGAGAGAATCACTCTTGAAACTGAAGCTGTAAAAGCATCTATCCAATATGACGAAGAAACTCTTCATACAAGACAACTTCTTAAATCTAAATTAGCAGATATGGATCTTTCAGTGAGAGCTCTAAACTGTTTGAAGGCGGCAGAAGTAGAAACGTTAGGAGAATTAGTTTCTTACAGTAAGTCTGATTTGATGAAATTCAGAAATTTTGGTAAAAAATCTTTGACAGAACTAGAAGAATTAGTGCATTCAAAAGGTCTTAACTTCGGTTTCGACGTTGCAAAATATAAGTTAGACGCTGATAAATAATTAATAATGAGACACGGTAAAAAATTCAATCACTTAGGAAGAACAGCTTCTCATAGAAGTGCTTTACTTTCTAATATGGCTTGTTCTCTAATTGAGCATAAAAGAATCAACACTACTGTAGCTAAAGCGAAAGCTTTAAGAGTATATGTTGAGCCCCTATTAACAAAAGCAAAAGAAGATACTACACATAACAGAAGAATTGTTTTTTCATATCTTCAAAGTAAAGAAGCAGTAACTGAATTATTCAGAACAGTAGCTCCAAAAATCGCTGAGAGAAATGGCGGTTATACAAGAATCATCAAAACTGGTTTCAGACAAGGTGATGCTGCTGATATGGCTCTTATCGAGTTAGTAGATTTCAATGAGCTTTACAATCCTAATGCTGAAGAGAAAAAAGCTACAAGAAGAAGTAGAAGAGCTACAACTGCTAAAAAAGTAGAAGCTGTAGTTGCTGATGCTCCTGTAGTAGAAGAAAAAGTGGAAGCTCCTACAGCTGAAGCTGCAGACTCTACTGAAGAGAAAACTGAAGAATAATATTCATTCAGATATATATAAAAAACCGTTCAATTACTGAACGGTTTTTTTTGTTTTTATAATCTGGATTTTAAGATACAGTATCATTACGAAGTCATATTAGATCTTCGTTCTTTTCAATTCAATCACATTATTACCCTGTTCAAGGTGTAAACTATCACCCTTCACTCTTGCGGTCATATCATCTTTTTTATAAATGGTTTCCCCGTCTTTGCTTTCTGTTTTAGGAAGAGTAAAGGTTTTCTTATTACTTGTTATAGCAACAGTAGTTTCTTTCGGATCATTCTTAAAAACAACTTTTACCAAAGATCCGTCGGTTGCTTTATAAACATAATCTGTTTTTTCAATTCTTTTGCCATTCACATCAACAATTGATGTGTTTTCGGAGGCTGAGTCAATTTTCCCATTGGCATCTGTAATTATGGAAGCAGAGCTATCAATTTTGAGAACGTTTTTATTTCCACTCTCAGCTTTTTTACAACTTACAAATGATAATGCAGCAAGTGAAGCTGTTATTAGAAGTTCTTTTTTCATGTATATTATTTTTAATATGTTCAATTTAATTAATTCTTAATGATAAGAGAAATTTGATTAAATTTAGTAAAAACAAAAAACAAACCAATAACCACGAACTCAAATTTAAAATTACACAAAAGTGTAATTGATTCTACTTTGTTTTCTGTTGAAATTTGTATTAAACAAAAATAACGGACATGAGCATTTCCATAGCTATAGTAGAAGATGAAAAAAACTACAACAATGCGTTGAAGAAAGTCATCAATTACCAGACTGACATGAAAGTGATCGCTCAGTTTTATGATGGAAATGATGCACTAAACAATCTCTCTAAAATTTCTCCCAACGTTGTCATGATGGATATTCAGCTTCAGGATATGCTTGGAATTGAAATCATAGAAAAATTACGTAAGGATATGCCGGATACTCAGTTTATTATGTGTACGAGTTTTGAAGATGACGAAAAGATCTTCAATTCCCTAAAAGCTGGTGCAATGGGCTATCTTATAAAAGGAGAAAGCATGGATAAGATTCTTACTTCTATCCGTGATGTATATAATGGTGGTGCTCCCATGAGCTTTTCTATAGCAAGAAGGGTCTTGAATCATTTTGAAAAGAAGATCACAGATGTAAAAGGATATGATGAACTGACCAATCGTGAGAAGGAAATTCTTGAACTCCTTTCGCGAGGACTGTTATACAAAGAAATTGCAGATCAGAAATGCATTAGCATGGATACCGTAAAAAAGCATGTCGGAAATATCTATAGAAAATTGCATGTAAGCAATAAAGTAGAAGCGATCAATAAATTTAACCATTTTAAAAACTAAGAAACCATGAGAACGTTAGAAACAAAAAGAGAGATTATTAAATTAATATTTGATAATCTGAATAATCTCACTAAAGAAGACTTAATATCAATTTCAGATCTATGTTCATCTATCTCAAACATTGATTCAATTGGTAAGAAAAGAGATTTGGATATCTTAAATTTGGTGAATTTTTATAGGAATCCAAATCCTGTACCTGCACCTATAGGAGAAGGTTCAATTAGAATGTTTAACCGTCAAAGCTTTTCATATTTACAAAAAGTGTTTGTTATTCAGCCCAATATTGTAAATTTTTTGTTGGATGAAGGAAGTAATAAAATTGACATTTTTTTATTAGAAAGAGAAAAGAATCTTGATGTTGCTTATGGGAACTCGACTGATAAACAGTTCTATTATATCAATGGAGTAAACGGTGGCACCATAATGAGTGATTTTGTTAATCAAAGGAAGTTGTTTGAAGGGAATCTAAAAAATTTACTGGACATAAAGAAAAACCCTAATGGCCATATATGCCCTACCAAAATTATGATTGATAAGATAGATCTGGAAAAATTTAATCAATTTAAAGTAGGGAAAAATAATCCACAAGTGGAATTAGTGACTGGAATTAACCAAGATAGATCCAACAGTGATTTCTTTAATAGGGTAACATTAGTAATGAATTTTGTAAGTGAGATAGATGGTACACTTATTCCAGATCCAAATTATTATTTTGATACCTATCATCTTTGTCCTCCAGGGACTTGTTAACTATGATACAAGATTTTATATATTACTTTTTACTAGTGATGTGTCTTGTTGCTTCATTTTATAATGAAAAGGCAAGGCATAATTGCTTTTGGCTATACTTTCTACTGGTTTTATTTTATGAAATATTATTTTATTTTAGAGTGATTGGTGTTGAAATTTATGCAACATCGCCTATAGTATATTCATTATTTTTCATAAATGTTTATCTAAAAGAACTGTATAATGAAAAACGCTTTATTAGGTACATATCAAATGCAGTACTATTAATTGTTGGAGTTGTATTATACCCTAGTAGTAAAGGATATTCTATCAATTTGGGTATAATGATGTCTTTTATATTTATACTTTGTGGTCTAATTTGGTTATTTAACCAGTTTAAAAATAATAGTCAGATCCCCATAATATCTAAACAATTCTTTTGGGTAAGTGTATCTTTATTACTCTGGGCTGTTTTTTTTCTATTTAGAGTAACTCCTATGTATTTATTTGAAAAATCAGATGACGAGTTTCTTGCTGTATTAAATAGGATATTTCAACTGGTTACGATTACATCTTATATAATCTTTTTTAAAGGACTATTGTGTAAATTATGAAAGTGTTACCAGAGGAAATAAAGCAAACTTATATTATAGCAATTATTGTTATGATGCTATTCGTTGGGTTTATCATTTTTATAGTTTTATTATACAACAGAAAACAACTACTATACATAAAGGAAAAACAGCTCAAAGAAGCTGAACACCAAAACCAGCTTCTCCAGAAAGAACTTGAGAAACAAAGATCAATAGAACAGGAACGGGAACGGATTTCACATGATATGCACGATGACCTTGGAGCAGGGATTTCGGCATTGAAGCTTCAGGCTGAATTTTTAAAACAAAAGGCAGAGGATGGGGATTTAAGAAATGACATTGATGAGATGCTAAAGACTTCTGAGGAAATGAATGTTTCGATGCGCGAAATGCTTTGGAATCTAAATTCAGGAAATGATACTGTTGGTGATTTTGTTACTTATGCAAAGATATATGCTGAAAATTTCCTAAAGAAATCATCTATGAAATTTGTAATAAAAGATGGTGATGTTATTTCCGATACGGCTGTTTCAGCTGAATTAAGGAGGAATATGTTTCTCTGCCTAAAAGAATCGTTAAATAATATTTATAAACACAGTCAGGCAAGTGAATTAGAAATTTCATTCCTACAAAGTGGCAATGAATTTAATATGAAAATTTCAGATAATGGAATTGGCATTGATAACAATAAACCTGAAGGGAATGGTCTAAGAAATATGAAGCGGAGAATGAAAGAATTAGATGGAGAATACCAAATCTCATCTTCAGAAAAAGGAACTGCTTTAATTTTTACAGTTAAGATATAATTCTATAAAAATATAATATGAGACAGCACCAATAAAATGGTGCTGTCTCATATTATAATCACCCTTTTGTGTAATTGACCAGCGTCTAATTTAGTGGGAAATTTGAAATATAATTTTAAAAACTAAAAGCCATGAAAACTAAATTTTTTTTCTTGATTTTAATCGTGGTACTAAATTCCTGCGGTATTTACAATAACAGTTTTACAAAAAATAAAGCTGTGATGGAAAATGATGTAATTTATGCGGATGATTATTATTACTCACAAGCAGTAAATGAATATGATGCCGTAAAGAATATTCTTTTTGGATTAAGTACTAAAAGTATTGATGATTCAATCTCATTGATGGGAAAAATAGTTGAAAGAGGAAAGGTTGCTGAAAATGAGCTATTGAAAAAGGGTTTTGTAAATTGTAAATTTTCTTTACCTAGAAAATTGAAAGATTTAGATGCCGGTTTTCAGTTTAAACAATATTTCTTCACAAGTAACAATAAGGCAGCTCTGAATGCTTTTGGTATTGCAAATGTTTCTGCAAGTGAAAAGTTAAGTTATCTTGTTATTGATTTCCTTCAATATAAAGATATTATGTGCTATAAGCTACCTACCATCCGTTATGCTGTAGGAATTCGAGCTGAGTTCACCATTCACGATTCAAATATTATATTTAAGGGAAATGGAGTTGGTTCTTTAGCTCAATTGGCAATGGATGTTGAAAGTAATAAAAAAAAGGTAGATATTTCAATTAAAACGATTGGTATTACGGGGCTACAATCACGGGTTCCTTTACCAGAAAATAATAATTTCGATATTTCAACATTTGCTGATTTTAAAGCAGTTCTAACATTTATTAAAACTATGAAAGATGGTGATGCTGATGGAGAAATTACATTTGCTCCACAAATAATCCCTGTATTAGATAAGTATAGAAGTAATTTAGAATCTTCGGTTTATGCAAACATTGAAAAAATTGATTTATTGAAACAAAATATTGAAAATGCAAAACTTGGGGATGAAGATGAGTGGAAAAAAGATGTCATTAAAAACTTGAAAGAAGCATCTAAGGATTTATATAATTTGGAAGTTACTCGTATACGACAAAATAAGGAAAGGCTTGTTAATTATTCAAAATTTATACAGGATAACTCTTCCGTTAATAGTCTCATCAAACTAGATAGTGTGGCTACAAACATTTTTAAGACCCCTGCAAATGATACAAGGCCAAATGAGAAAAGTATTATAGAAGCTACAATACATCAGCTAAGTCTTAACAAACTTTCAAAAGCAAAAGAAATAGTTTCGGACTGTATTAGCGGAGATTGTGACAAAATAAAACAAAAATTAAATAAGATCACTGTAACACCTAAACAAAATGATTTACAGAAAATAAGTAAAGAGTTGGAAGATAAATATACCGATGGAGTTGAAAATAAAAATATTAAAAATGAAAAATGGATATATATCGGGACGATTAATAATAGTTCGATAGTATTAGAGTCAATAATTAATGAACTAAAAATAAATAGTATTTACGACTTGAAAATAGATTCAAAATATTCAGTAAATACAGATGCAAATATCAGAGATAATCATCCGGAAAGAAAAGACGAGGACTGGAATAAAGGAGCAATTATAGATGTTCTCAAAGAAAACAGGACATTTATAATACAGAAAATAGCAAGAATTCCAGGAGCTAACAATGAAACTTATATTTGGGCACAAATAACATATTAGATTCTAAATGACTTATTCCGGATGAACGAGAAAAATATGAATTAATCCAATAAAATAAGTGACGAAAATCAGTTACTATGTGATGCATTTTTAAATTCCCCAATTTGTAATGAAAACTTTGGGGAATTTTATGTTTTATTACCAAATATTAAAGTCTACTTTTTTCGTGACACTATTTTTTTCATTAAATTTGTAACTCAAGTATATTAATTAATAATAAACAACTGGAAGCATTTTTGCGGATAGTTTAAACAGAAAAATTATGAGTTACATTTCTTACATTGAAGCGAGACAAATTTTAGATTCGAGAGGGAATCCTACAGTTGAAGTAGATGTATTCACGGAGAGTGGTGCAATGGGACGTGCTGCGGTACCTTCCGGAGCTTCTACAGGAGAACATGAAGCGGTAGAATTACGTGATGGTGGTTCAGAATATAATGGAAAGGGTGTCCTTAAAGCTGTTGAGAATGTAAGAGAAGTAATTGCTCCTGAATTGGTGGGTCTGCCTGTTTTTGATCAAAATCTTCTGGATCAGATCATGATCGATCTTGATGGAACCAATAATAAAGGAAATCTTGGAGCAAATGCTATTCTTGGGGTTTCGTTAGCAGCAGCTAAAGCAGCGGCAACGGAATTAAGAATGCCTTTATATAAATATGTAGGTGGAGTGAATGCAAATACACTTCCTGTTCCTATGATGAATGTGATCAACGGGGGATCTCACTCAGATGCACCTATCGCATTCCAGGAATTTATGATCATGCCGGTAAAAGCAGATTCTTTCTCTCATGCATTGAGAAAAGGAACTGAAATCTTCCATAGTTTAAAATCTATTCTTCATTCAAGAGGTTTATCTACTGCAGTAGGTGATGAAGGAGGTTTTGCGCCTACTTTCAAAGGAACTGAAGATGCTCTGGACACATTGCTTCAGGCTATTGAAAAAGCTGGATATAAGCCTGGTGATGACATTATGTTAGCTTTAGACTGTGCCGCTTCAGAATTCTATAAAGATGGAATTTATGATTATAGAAAATTCCAGACTCCTGATGCAGCTCAGTTTACAAGCAGTGAGCAGGTTTCTTACTTAGCAGAATTGGCTGCTAAATATCCGATTATCTCTATTGAAGATGGTATGCAGGAAAATGACTGGGATGGTTGGAAAATGCTAACAGATAAAATAGGAGACAGAGTTCAGTTGGTTGGAGATGATTTATTCGTAACCAATGTTGAAAGATTAGCAAGAGGTGTTAAAGAAGGAATAGCAAATTCAATCCTTGTAAAAGTAAACCAGATCGGTTCTCTTTCTGAAACAATGGATGCTGTACAAATGGCTCAGCACAATAAATTCACTTCTGTAATGTCTCACAGATCAGGAGAGACAGAAGATTCTACAATTGCTGACTTAGCTGTGGCAATGAATTGCGGACAGATCAAAACTGGTTCAGCTTCAAGATCGGATAGAATGGCTAAATACAATCAGTTATTAAGAATTGAAGAAGCATTAGGTGAAACTGCTATTTTCCCAGGATTAGAAGCATTTAAAATCAAAAGATAATTGAAAATATAAATAACGGCGAACGATAATTTGTTTGCTGTTTTTTTATGGAATTTTAGTAAATTTAAAAAAAAATAAATAATGTCAGACAACAAAGTTATATTGAATTACGACGGTAATTCATATGAATATCCCATCGTGGATAGTACTATCGGAGACAGAGGGATAGATATTTCAAAATTAAGAGACCAAACCGGTCTAATAACCCTGGATTTAGGTTATAAAAATACTGGAGCTACAATTAGCGACATCACTTACTTAGACGGAGATCAAGGAGAATTGCTTTACAGAGGATATCCAATTGAACAGATTGCTGAAAAATCCAATTTTACTGAAGTAATGTACCTTTTATTACATGGTGAATTACCTAATAAAGATCAATACGGTTCTTTCGAAAATAATATTAAAAAATATAACTTCATCGCAGATGAAATGAAAAAGATCATTGATGTTTTTCCTCGTTCTGCTCATCCTATGGGAGTTTTATCTTCTTTAACTTCTGCATTAACTGCCTTTAACCCTAAAGCTGTTAACGTAAATTCTAAAGAAGAAATGGATCATGCTGCTGAATTGATGATCGCCAAATTCTCTCACCTTTGTGCCTGGACTTATAGAAAGACTCAAGGGTTATCTATTAATCATGGTGACAATAGCTTAAACTATGTAGAAAACTTCTACAAAATGGCTTTCAGATTACCAAACGAAGACTTTGAAGTAGATCCGGTAGTTGTGGGTGCTTTAGATAAATTATTAATTCTTCACGCAGATCACGAACAAAACTGTTCTACATCTACAGTAAGAATGGTAGGTTCTGCACATACAGGTCTTTTTGCTTCTATTTCTGCAGGTGTTTCTGCGCTTTGGGGACCACTTCACGGTGGAGCTAACCAGGCAGTAATTGAAATGCTTGAATTAATTGAAAAAGATGGTGGTGATGTATCTAAGTATGTTGCTAAAGCTAAAGATAAAAATGATAACTTCCGTCTAATGGGATTCGGACACAGAGTTTACAAAAACTTCGACCCAAGAGCAAAAATCATTAAGAAAGCAGCTGATGATATTCTTAATGCGTTAGGAATTCAGGATAAAGCTTTAGATATTGCAATGCAGTTAGAAAGAGTAGCTCTTGAAGATGAATACTTCATCGAAAGAAAGCTATATCCAAACGTAGATTTCTATTCAGGTATTATCTACAGAGCTTTAGGAATTCCTACAGAAATGTTTACAGTAATGTTTGCATTAGGAAGACTTCCAGGATGGATTTCTCAATGGAAAGAAATGAGATTGAAAGGAGATCCGATCGGAAGACCAAGACAGGTATATCAAGGAGCTCAACAAAGAGACTATATCGATATGGTAAACAGATAATATCTGTTTAAATAATAAATTAAATCCCAAAGCTTGCTTTGGGATTTTTTATTTTCTGACTAGATCGTTGGAATTGTACCACCATCAATTACATATTCTGTTCCTGTTAAGTAACTTGCTCTTGGAGATACCAGGAAACCGACAAATTCTGCAATATCTTCTGGTTGCGCAGGTCTTCCAATAGAAATGCCACCTAAAGCGTCCATTACACTCTGGGTTGCTTGTTCGATTGTAGTGTTTGAACTTTCTGCTATTCGTTCCATCATTCGCGTTGCGGAAGTGGTCATAATCCATCCCGGAGAAACTGTAAGAACACGTACACCTTTTGATGAAACTTCTTTTGAAAGACCCTTACTGTAATTTATTAAGCCAGCTTTAGCAGCAGCATAAGGTAATGTAGAATCATACAAAGGTAATCTCCCCTGTATAGAGGCAATATGAATAATGACGCCGGATTTTTGTTTTATCATTTGAGGCAAAAGTCCCCTGTCTAAACGAACTGGAGCTAATAAATTAGTTTGTAAAGTAGTTTCCCAATCCTGATCTGTAAGCACCGAAAAACCACCACCCGGGGTTTCCGATCCACCAAGTGTATTCACTAAAATGTCGAGCTTATTAAAGGTTTCCAACACTTCACTTACCACTTTTTGTGTTCCTTCAGAGGTGCTTAAATCTGCAGAAATGAAATGTAGATTTTCATCTGCAAATTCAGGTTTATTTCTTGCCGTGACAATAACTGTAGCACCAGCATTCAATAGTCTTTCTGTAATTGCTTTACCCGCTCCTTTTGTACCTCCGGTGACTAAAGCGATCTTACCAGATAATTCGTTGTTGAAATTGAATTGTTGTATCATATTTTATTTTTATACAAATTTCAGACGTATGATACATTCATACAAGTAGGGAAATACGATTCATATAGGGATTAATTAATCCCCTATTGTAATTTTTATAACATTGAGTAATTTTGTTGAATGTATGAAAGAAAAATTCCTCCTAATTTAAATTGTGGACTGGATCTTATAGCTGAAGTCCTGTATGGCAAATGGAAAATCCGTTTGCTATGGTTCATCAAAGAAGGCTGTAAAAGGCCAAGTGAATTGCAACGGAAGATACCAGATGCTTCCAGAAGAGTTTTGAATGTTCATTTGAAAGAGCTCGAAGAACATGAATTAATTACCAAAAAGATTTATCCTGTAGTACCTCCTAAAGTTGAATATAGTCTTACAGATTTTGGTGAGACTTTAATACCCGTAATTTCTGCTTTAGGACAGTGGGGTGATAAGAATGAAGAACGTTTACGAGCTTCTATTTTAAGTAGATTAAATCAAAAGATAAATGAATAGTTCTTACTTAAATTAATTATATGGTCTTCATCTATCGAATTGAATTTTAATGTTATTAATATAACACGGAATATGATAATTTCATTAAATTTACGGATATAAAAAACTAATTTACAATGACTTTCGGACAACAGTTATTATTCTTCTTTAGTGCAGTGGGAGCTTTTAATGGGCTTTTACTGGGAATTTACCTGCTGTTTGTTAAAAAACTTAAATACATCCCAGATTTCTTTTTAGGATTAATTTTATTGACATTAAGCATTAGGGTCGGAATATCTGTATGCATTTATTTTTATCCTGATCTACCCAGAATTATTCCTCACCTGGGATTATCAGCACTTTTTTTTACCGGACCTGCCTTGTATTATTACATTCGGTCCTCTTTTTTACAAAAACAATTTGTTCTTAAAGACTGTCGAAAACCTTTTGGTATTTTGACAATGATTTTAGGAATCGTTGGTCTTTTGTATTTATTTTTCCCTATTACCTGGGACAGTTATTTTGGAACTTTTATTTATTCTGTCTGGACAATTTTTGTTCTTTTATCTGTGTATGAATATTATATTTTGTCAGGGAAGAGTTCAAAAGAACCGCATAAATTTATCCTTCCTGTTTTATTGAGTAATGTGATTATATTTTTAACCTATCAGTTAATTTCTACAGGATGGGTTCAAATATATTGTGCAGGAGGAAGTATTGTATTTTCATTTGTTTTGTATGCAAACTTTCTGATTCTATTTAATAAAAAATATCAGTCGATTGAAGTAAAAGAATCGAACAGATATTCCAATAAAAAGATATCCGATGAACGAGCAGATAACTTTGTTTCAAAACTAGAGAGACTGATGAATTCTGAAGAATTGTATAAAAACCCCAATTTGAAATTGAATGACTTAGCAATGAAAATGAATATTTCAGCGCATCAGCTCTCACAATTATTGAATGATAATCTGGAGAAAAGTTTCTCAACATACATCAATGAATACAGAATTAATGAAGCTTGTGAAATAATCGAAAATGGCTCTTATCTAAAAATTGAAGAGATAGGATATGAAGTAGGATTTAATTCTAAATCAACATTTTTCTCAACATTTAAAAAGATAAAAAATACAACACCACTTTTGTATCGACAATCTCAAACACCTTCTGTAAAAGAGCTCCAAGGTTCAAATTTATAATTCCGCACTTCGGAATTTAAACTTCAAAACTCTATTTTTATTCGGGAATTCTACTTTTGGCCCATAAAATATAAAATTTATGAGCCTCAGATTGTGGACTTTAATTATGCTGTTGTTTTTATCATTCTTTGCCAATGCCCAGAAAGTTGTCAACGGAAAAATATTGGATTCGGAAACGAAGGAAAATCTTTATAGGGTAGAGGTCTCCCTCCTAAATAAGTTAAGTAATCAACCTGTCGATAAAAAAATAACCGATTCTTTAGGACGTTTTCAGTTTGAAAAGGTTGAAGATGACTATTATTTTATTGCACAAAAAGCGGGTTATGAAACCAAAATAGTAGATAAGGCCAGCGAGGTTTTTATCATTGAAATGATTCCCGTCAGTAATACCATAGCTGAAGTAGTCATACAGTCTCCATCCCGTAATATAAAATTGAATGATGGAAATATGGTAATGAATGTTGCCAATAATAAAGACTTTAAGACTTCGACCCATGTCCTGGAAGTATTAAGGAAAACACCAGGCGTCACCGTTGATCAGGAGGATGGTATTTTCATTGGCGGAAGAATAAGCCCGGCCATTT
This sequence comes from Chryseobacterium sp. ISL-6, assembly GCF_018613715.1. GTDB lineage: Bacteria > Bacteroidota > Bacteroidia > Flavobacteriales > Weeksellaceae > Chryseobacterium > Chryseobacterium paludis. The sequence goes on from NZ_JAGGPT010000006.1 coordinate 870,330, forward strand.
TTATTGATGGAAAACCTCTTGTTATGAGTGCTCAGGAAATTCAGGCTTACCTAAGGTCCTTGTCCCCTGAAATAGTTGAATCTATAGAGGTCAATACCAATCCTTCTTCTAAATACGATGCAGAATTCAAAGGTATTATTGATATCAGACTAAAAAGAAATGGAAACCTTGGTTGGAAAGGAACCTATAACGGAAGCATTTCCATTAATAAGTTTAATTATAGAGAAAACACTTTCAATACTTCATACAACACTGAAAAAGTTGCCTACCAAATACAATTTGGATATAACGAAGGGATTTCAACATATCGATATAATGCATTACAACGGCTCGCTAATACTAATGTAATGAGAACTGGTACCTATCAAAAAGATGAGGCAAGAATTCTTACGGTTCAAACAGGAATTGATTATCGGTTAAATGATAAAAACAGATTAGGATTTACTTTAAGAGGTAATTTCAGAAATAGCGATCGTATGCGAACAGGCTCATTATATACCACTAATAAAAATGAGACGCAATTGGTCTTTGATACCGGAAGTGAAAACCCTATTGATTATATTCAGGATAATTATGGGATGACGGCTGATTATACTTTCACTGGCAAAAATTTCAAACTTAATTTCCTTGGAAATTACCTTTCAGTAAGTAATAAACAAAAGGATGATTTTATCAGTAAAGATTTACCAACCTCAGAACTTTTGTCCTATTGGAAATCGGATCTACTCAATACCATAAATATCTATACTGCTCAGATTGATGTTACTCAAAAAGTAAAAAATGCCAATTTTGAAACCGGAATAAAATATAGTGATACCAATACCAACAACAATATCAGATATGATACTTTATCAGTTAATAACCAATTTACTTTTGACCCGACACGCAGCAATAAGTTCTCATATAAAGAACAGGTACTGGCAGGATATTTAGCTTACAGTCAGAAATTTGACAAGCTTCAGATCAATGCGGGAATAAGGTTTGAAAATACAAAAAGCATTTCTAATGCATTTAGTTCAGACTCTATTGTTGCAAGAAGTTATTTAAAGTGGCTGCCTTCTTTAAGTGTAAATTACAATTTTAATAAATCGAACGAGCTATCTATTTCCTATAGCCGTAAAATTACTCGGCCGGCTTTTTCACAACTCAATCCTTTCAGGTTTTATTTCAGTCCACTGAATTACTGGATTGGGAATCCTTATTTACAACCATCATTTACCAGCCAGGTTAAAGCAACTTACCGTTCTAAAAACTGGATAACAAGCTTAAGTATAGGAAAAGAAACCGATGTGATGGTTCGGTATCCACGATATGATCCTAAAACCAATGTTTTAGAATATTTAGGAACAAATTTGCCTTATCGTAATTTTGCTAATTTGGAAGTTAGTTTCCCTTTGAAAATTGCCAGATGGTGGAATATAAATGCACAAATCACAGGTTTTTACAATTATGAGTTTCGACCTTATCTGGATGAAGTATTCGCATTGAAAATTTATAATTATGAGTTAAGGCTTAATCAAGTATTTTCTTTACCAAAAGGATATACAGTAAATCTTTTTGCTAATTATGAATCAAAAACTGGGAATAGCCTTTACATTATAAAACCAAGATATACGGTAGATCTTTCTGTTCAAAAATCATGGTTTGAAAATAAACTAAACACAAAGATCAGCTATAATAATATTTTTGATTCTTATGACCAGCGTGTAGAATTTAGGCATAAACAAATTATGGATAACAGATTTATCCATTGGTGGGATAGTCAGAGATTACTGATTGCGATAAGTTATAATTTCGGGAGTTCCAAATATCAAGGTAAAGAAATTCAGAGATCTGATGAAGAAAATAGGACAAGATAAAAACAAACCTGCTATAAAATTAGCAGGTTTTTGTTTTTAAATATTATGGGCATACGCAGTTTCCGCACGTCCAGATTCTGCAGCTTCCGTCGTCATTCCATTCACAGCAGTATCTTGGCTTAGTTGGGCCAGCACCTCCAATAATTGATTTTTGTTGATCTCTTCCAAGTTTTTGTGCATTTCTTAGCACTGGATTTGTCTTGTTCATGATTTTGATGTTTGATGTTAATAATAAAGTTTTAATTTTTCATGAAAATTATATCACTAATATAGGAAGTTATTTTTAAATAGCATACTCTTTTTTGAGTCGAATATAGATGATAAACAGTCGTTTATAGACTTTATTCTACGCAACTTAGTCATTAGGAGATATTGCTGATGATACCATATTTTAATATAAAACAAATTCTCGGTAGAAACTAAATCAAAAGTTTTCCAGGTAGAGACCTTTACCTATATTTGTATATTGCATAAATCTTTATGAAACTAAATATTAAAAACGAAACGGGGAGGTTAAAATCAGTTGTTCTGGGCCAACCTAATTCTTTGGGACCCGTTCCCACCCTTGAGGAAAGTTATGATGCCAAATCATATTACTCAATCGAACACAACATATATCCTAAAGAATCGGATATTATTGATGAAATGAATGCTTTTGAAGCAGTATTGAAAAAATATGATGTAGAGGTATTGCGTCCAAGCATTATCAATGACTACAATCAGGTTTTTGCAAGAGATGTAGCTTTTGTGATTGACGATAAAATGATTATTTCAAACGTAATTGCAGACAGAGCTGATGAACAGGAAGCTTATAAAAAAGTTTTTGAAAAAGTGGCTTGGAGAAAAATCATTAATCTTCCGGAAACAGCTCATATTGAAGGCGGAGATGTTATTGTTTGGGATGACTTTCTATTTATAGGCACTTGTTTCAGTGAAGATTACAGAAACTATAAGACAGCAAGAACCAACGAATACGCTATAGAAATTCTAAAAGAATATTTTCCAAAAAAAAGGATCATTGATTTAGAGCTAAAGAAAAATGATAAAATTCCGTTCGAGGGAATCCTGCATTTGGATTGTACATTTAATCCCATTGGAAAAGATAAATGTCTTATTTATAAAAATGGTTTCGTAGATGAGAGTGATTATCGTTTGATCATAGATATTTTTGGAGAAGAGAATTGCTTCCACCTTACGGATGAAGAAATGTTTGAAATGTTTCCTAATATCTTCTCTATTTCTCCTGAAATAGTAGTTTCTGATCAGACATTCACAAGAATGAATAACCATTTGAGAAACGAATGGGGAATGACTGTAGAAGAAATCCCATATCGTGAAATTTCAAAAATGGGTGGTCTTCTACGTTGCTCTACAATGCCTTTGATTAGGGAATAGTAATTAATAAGAGAGTGAGGGTAAATGATTTTTCTGATCTTTAAATCTCTCAATCTTTTAATTTTTAAATCTAAAAAACAATGCAAACAACAGATACCGTATTAATGATAGAGCCGATCGCTTTCGGCTATAATGCAGAAACTGCAGAAAACAATTATTTTCAGGTTGAACAGAAAGATTCAGATGTTCAGGCTAAAGCCCTTGGGGAATTCAATATTTTTGCTGAGAAGTTAAGAAACAAAGGAATCAATGTGATCACTATAAAAGATACATTGGATCCCCACACTCCGGATTCTATCTTCCCCAATAACTGGGTAAGTTTCCATAATGATGGAAAAGTAGTTTTATACCCTATGTTCGCTTCAAACAGAAGAGTAGAAAGAAGAGAGGATATTTTAGAAACAATAAAAAATAAAGGTTTTGAAATAACCGAAATTGATGATTGGTCACTTCCTGAAATTCAGGGACATTTTTTGGAAGGAACTGGAAGTATGATCTTCGATCATGATAATAAGATTGCATATGGATCTGTTTCTCTAAGACTTGATGAAAAATTATTCAGAGATTTTTGTGCAAAATATGGATTCGAGCCTATTGTTTTCCATTCTTTTCAAACGGTAGGTTCAGAAAGGCTTCCGATCTATCACACCAATGTGATGATGTGTGTAGCAGATAAATTTGTAGTGATCTGCTTAGATTGCATCGACAGTGAATTGGAAAGAAGCAAGGTAATCGAAACCATTAAAAATTCTGGAAAAGAAATTATTGAAATTTCTGAAGAACAGATGCAGCAGTTTGCAGGAAATATGCTTCAGGTCCAGAATAAAGAGGGACAGAAATTCTTGGTAATGAGTCAGACTGCTTATGAATCATTAACCACAGACCAGATCTCAGCAATTGAAAAATATTGTGAAATCATTTATTCAGATTTAAATACAATCGAAGTAAATGGTGGCGGAAGTGCCCGTTGCATGCTGGCGGAAGTTTTCCTTCCTAGGAAATAATTTATTGTATAAAAAATAATTGCTTGGATTTCCTATCCAAGTTGTAATACTTCTAATTCTGAAAATGGGTTAGAAGTTTTTTTATGAAAAATTGGAGTTTCATGATTCGGTATAAACTGCCCCATTACCTTTTAGACGGCTTTATGTGGGTAAAACCGAAAAAAGTTAGTTAAATTTGTATTTTAAGTAAAAATTATGAAGATGCAGACGTACTTATTTATGATAGCTGTTTTATTGGGAATCAGTTTGAATGCTCAGCAAAAAACATTTTGCAACCCAATTAATATAGACTATGGATATACTCCTTTTGAGTCTTTTTCAAAGCAAGGGAAGCATCGAGCTACGGCCGATCCTGTTATTGTTAATTTTAAAAATAAATTATTTCTTTTTTCCACCAATCAGGAAGGCTATTGGTATAGTGATGATATGCTTGACTGGAAGTTTGTAAAAAGGAAATTTCTTAGAGATAATAAATATACTCACGATCTTAATGCACCTGCAGTTTGGGCAATGAAAGATACCCTATACGTTTTTGGCTCTACCTGGGAACAGGATTTTCCAATTTGGAAAAGTACCAATCCGACCAAAGATGACTGGAAAATTGCAGTAGATACTTTAAAAGTTGGAGCTTGGGATCCGGCTTTTCATTATGATGAAGATAAAAATAAATTATACTTATACTGGGGTTCAAGTAATGAATGGCCTTTATTAGGAACCGAGGTAAAAGTTAAAACTTTACAGTCTGAAGGTTTTGTAAAACCAATATTAAGATTAAAACCTGAAGATCATGGTTGGGAGCGTTTTGGAGAATACAACGATAATGTGTTTCTACAGCCTTTTGTTGAAGGTGCCTGGATGACAAAACATAATAACAAATATTATATGCAGTATGGAGCTCCGGCTACCGAATTTAGTGGTTATTCTGATGGAGTATATGTCAGTAAAAATCCTCTTGAGGGTTTCGAATACCAGCAGCATAATCCATTCTCCTATAAACCTGGTGGTTTTGCAAGAGGAGCCGGACATGGAGCAACTTTTGAGGATAATTATAAAAACTGGTGGCATATTTCAACGATTTTTATTTCCACTAAAAATAATTTTGAAAGAAGGTTGGGGATCTGGCCTGCAGGTTTTGATAAAGATGATGTAATGTATTGCAATACATCATACGGAGATTATCCAACTTACCTTCCGCAATATGCTCAGGGTAAAGATTTTTCCAAAGGTCTTTTTACGGGATGGATGTTGTTGAACTATAATAAGCCGGTTCAGGTTTCTTCGACTTTAGGTGGTTATCACTCAAACTATGCCGTGGATGAAGATATAAAAACATATTGGAGTGCTAAAACAGGAAATAAAGGTGAATGGTTTCAGACTGATCTGGGTGATGTATCTACTATCAATGCTATTCAGATTAATTATGCTGATCAGGATGTAGAGTTTTTAGGAAAGACATTAGGAAAGATGCATCAGTATAAAATCTATGGTTCGAACGATGGTAAAAAATGGAATGTTATTGTAGATAAAAGTAAAAATACCAAGGATGTTCCACACGATTATGTAGAACTTGAAAAACCGGCTAAAGCAAGATTCCTAAAAATAGAAAATTTGAAAATGCCTACAGGAAAATTTGCATTAAGTGGCTTTAGAGTATTCGGAAAAGGAGAAGGCACAAAACCTGCAAAAGTCGAGAACTTTGTTCCTTTACGGGCTGATGCCAAAAAATATGGTGAAAGAAGAAGTATCTGGATGAAATGGCAACAGAATTCTGAAGCTGATGGCTATGTTATCTATTGGGGGAAATCTCCGGATAAATTGTATGGAAGCATTATGGTTTACGGCAAAAATGAATATTTTTTCACAGGGGCGGATAGAACAGATGCTTACTATTTCCAAATTGAAGCGTTTAATGCCAATGGGATTTCTGAAAGAACGGAGATTATGAAATCAGAATAAAACTAAAAATTAACGATATAACCATGGAAAAACTAAAAATTGCATCAATCTCACTATTCTTACTCGCTTTCCTGGGGTGTAAGAGTAGTGAAGTTGAAGACTATCAAACTGATCTCGATACGGCGATAAGGAAGATTCATACAGATCTTCAGAAAGAGTTGAATACAGATGTTCCGTCACTAAGTGTTTATATTGTTTCTCCAAAAGGAACTTATTTTAGTACAGTGACGGGAAATAATGGAACTCTTGTAACTAAGAAAACGAACTTTCGTTTTGCGAGTAATACTAAAAATTTTACCTCTACAGCTATTTTAAAAATGATGCAGGATGGATGGCTTCATCTTGATGATAAAATTACAGCTAATATTCCCGGAACAAATGTTCCTTATGTACCCAATACAGCAGAATGGAATTTTCCGAATAAAAATCAGATTACCATTCGTCAGATTCTACAACATAACGCAGGAATATATGATGTAACAAACGATACCTCTCAATACAATGTAAATGGGGAAACCTATGCAGATTATATGCTTGAGAATTTTCCCGATCATCAATTTACTTCTACGGAATATGTGAAACTTCTAACAGATCATAATCTTACGTATGGCTTACCCAATACAGTATATCATTATTCAAATACAGGATTTTCAATTTTAGGAGAGATAATTTCAAGAGTTTATTCTCAGAAATCAAACACTTCTAAAACGTATGGAAATTATATGTACGATCATATTGTAGGACCTTCTTCGAAGATTCCGTTAGATATTAAATTCCCCGAATTGGCACCTGATCAGCAGTTGCCGATTCCTTATGTAAAGGGCTTTATTAAATATACAGATCATAATGAAATAACCGATCAGAAAAATGCAAGTGCTCATGTTGCAGAGGGAAATGGTGTAGGGACCATGCTTACACTTTCTGATTACATAAGAAGTATGATGAAAAGTCAGAATGTTCTTAATGCATCAAGTGTAGAACAAATGAAAAAAAGTAAAGGACCGGCAACAACTTCTGATTATGCATTAGGATGTTCATATGTTCCGGGAGTGGGATATGGGCATAATGGAGCTACGGAGGGTTATCTTTCAACTATGCTTTACGATCCGGAAACAGATTTTTCCGTTGTAGTTCTTCTACCTTTTTGGGACTTGAGAAATATGGACAATTTTACCAAATGTCTTTCTACTTTGAATACTACAGCCCTTGAAGCTAAAAAAGCTCTTAAATATTAAAGAATCAGAATTAAATATTTAAATAAAAAAACGCTTTGACCTGTTCAGAGCGTTTACTTTTTGTCCACCTGTTTCAGAAACTGATCAATTTTGGTAATTAGAAAAGAGCTGTTATTTTCTTTGTCCCAATCCAAATGTCCTCCTTTAAAGCCAAAAGACTCGTGAAATATCCCGTTTTTGTCTAAAATAGAATCTAAAATTACCTTTTGTGACATTGGGATGACCTGGTCATTTTTTCCGTAATAAGAAAGAGTAGGAGCTGAGGTAGTATTGATCCATTTCACAGGACTGATAAAATTGGTCATAGATGTTCCTGAAGAAAGAACTTTTGGGTTGATTAAATGCTTTTCAACAAATGCATAATCGAAATATTTTTTAAAACCAGAATCTGCCAGATCGGAAGGTCCTACAATATTAATAACAGCTTTTACTTTTTTATCTTTATCAAATTTATAGGCATAGAGCATTGATAAATGACCACCAGCACTGTTACCTAAAAGCACAAATCTTGGTTTATAGTTTAATGTTTTTTCTAAATGCTCAATAGCACTGCTGATGTCATCGGTCTGATTTGGAATGGCAAAATGGGTCGTTGATGCTAATCTGTAATTGATATTCGCAAAAATGGCTTTTGGAAATTTTTGCATCATAGATAAAGCGAAAAATGTGAGTTGAGATTTGTTTCCACTACGCCAGCCACCGCCATGTATAAAAAGAAAGACATCGGGCTTGTAATTTAAATTAGAAGGAATATACAGATCCATTTTCTGCTCAGAATCATTGCCGTAAGAAATATTTTCCTGACTTTCGAAAGAGATTTTATTACCGAGATCTATCGTTTTTTTCTTGCAACCGATACTGAACAGCAGTATTAACGACCAGCTAAAAATGATAATTAAATTTTTCATACAGGCTAAAGATAGAAAACTCGCTGAGAAATCAGCGAGCTTACCATAAAATAATTGATATGAAGAAATGAATGTTTTTTTATCTTGTTCTGCTTTTGATGGCGTCGGAAGCACCCTCGATGTCTCTTACTTTTTTAACTTTTTGATTACCAAAATTGTAAGTGATGCTTAAAGTCATACCTCTTCTGTATTGATCGTTTCTTACATAATTGTAGTTTCCATTGGCTTGATAATCTTCAATTTCTACAATATTTGTTTTTAAAACATCATTTACATTGAGTGCAAAAGTCCATTCGTTCCAGATTTTTTTCAAACTAAGATCCAAGCTCATTAAGTTCTTCAGCATTCCAAGTTCTATTTGCTGTTTATCAACAAAGAAATAATTTACGCCTAAGAACCATGTTTTCTTTTTATCAAGACGTACTGTGTTATTAGTTTGAATGACCATGCTTGTAGATCTGATATTGTTTGTATACGTAATAAACTCACCTTCTTTATTTTTAAATCTCTCTCCGGTTGTTGGATCAGTATCAAGACTGCCATTATTGATGTTATGTTGAAAACCAATGTTGAAGTTAGTGGTCAAGTATTGTTTAAAGAATGATTTTTGAATTCCTAACATTGCAGACATTTCTTGTTTATCCCCGAAATTTGTTCTAATGTAACGCAATACATTTCTTGGTCCAACTGTTCCATCCGGTGCTACGGGATAACCCTGTAATGGAACCTGAGTAATCTGATCTTTATAATATGAATGATTCAAAATCAAGAAATAGGAGCTTTTATACATATAGGTTAATTCCTGGTTATAGGTAGAAGAAGCCTTTACAAACGGATTATTCTGAGTGTAATTATCATCGGTTAAAATATTTCGAACTGGATTTATTTCCCAGAAACTAGGCCTTCTCATTCTACTTGAAAATGAATATGATATATTATTGCTGTCATTAATAGCATAATTGAAACTTAGATAGGGTAAAAAGTTATTATAATTTCTTTTTATTTCTTGGTATTGCATCGTCTTATCCGGATTTAGAGGAGCGTTAGCCGTCCCTAAACTTTTTGTAATTTCATACCTTGCTCCGACTTTCCCAGAAAGCTTATCGGAGAATTTTTTTTCTATTGTTAAATAGGCTCCATAAATATTTTCATCATATATAAAATGATTAGGCATGTGTTCTTCTTTTTTTATTGGAGCAGGGGGATTTACCCTATAAGTGTCATTCTTAGTGTCATTATCCGTTTTCGTTTTATTGTAATTTCCTCCTATGGAAACCGTAAAATCATTTTTTAATTTCTGGATATAATCTACTGTCCCAGAAAAATTATTGATTATCTGTGGAAGGTTCTGATAAATGGTTTGACTTAGACCTGTGTCTTGGCCAAGTGAATTGGCGAGATAAGTTTTATTATCAGTAAACTGAAATCTCTTGTAATTAAGATAAGCAGCATTTACATTCAATTTACTTCCTAAAGAATCGGTTTTTAATTCATAATTTAAGTTGACTGAATTGTTATAAGATCTTGCATCTTCCTTGTTTCTGGAATTAGTATAATTAGTAATGTAATCTTTTTTCTTATCATCATAAGAGCGGATAGTATTAAATAAATTTACTGTAGAATTATAACTTTTATTAGCCCAAGTATTCCAAGATAAAGCTAGATTGCTTTTCTCTGTTAATTGATAATCAATGTTCAAATAACCGCCAAGGTTTTTATTTGGATCATTAATATCACCTACAGATTCATTGGATGATAAACTATTTCCATTTCTTAAAATATAAGATTGTGCACCGATATTTTCGCCACCACTAAGATTAGCGCTGATTCCTAATTTATTCTTTCTGTAATTGGCTGAAAAACTGGCATCGCTTCCGTTGAACTTATTTTGAGAGTTAGACATTCTCATGTTACCACTTAATCCATCACTCATTTTTTTCTTTAAAACGATATTGATGATCCCATCAGATGATTCTACCTGGTACTCACTTCCCGGAACTGTAATAACCTCAATTTTCTGGATATTCTCTGCTGGTGTGTTTTTAAGAAATTGAACTAATGAATCAGCGTCCATATTGGTTTTTCTACCATTGATATAGATTATAGCATTATTCTTTCCTGCAATTTTTAATGTCTTATCATCGGTAGATGAAAGTAATGGAGTTTGTTTTAATAGATCAAATGTTGTATTTCCTTTAGCAACAGGCGAAGCGGCAACATCGTACACAAAGCGATCACTTTGTTTTTTAAATACTTGTTTCGTTAAAGTAACTCCCTCTATACTTTTAGTTTTTACTGAATCTGTTTTTTTTTCCTGAGCAAAAGCTAGTCCGGTAAAAAATATAGCTGCGATGAGTAGTGGCGTCTTCATGAATTTATTTTTTTAAGTTGAGGTTTCGATTCTGAACATGGTTTAAGACAGAATCTTAAAGAAGTTTATTATATTAAGTTCTAGATTTTACAGCATCATTGGCTGATTTCATTTCTCTGGTTTTTTTCAGTTTTTGATTTCCAAAATTATAGGTGACCCCTACACTGAAAATTCTTGGATACTCAAAATTGGTTACATTGTTGAAGCTTCCATCAGGTTGAATACCTTTTATTTTATTGAAGTTTTGATTAAATACATCATATACTTCCACCAAAACGGTCCAATCGCCTACGATTTTTTTGATATTAAGATCCAGGCTTTGTCTTGTTCCTAATTCTCCAATTTCTATTTTGCTTTTTCCAGCATAGAAGTAGTTAATTCCCAGGAACCAGTCTTTTTTAGACGAAAGACGAATGGTGTTGTTGAACTGAGCAGAAAAATTAAAGTTTTTCACATCGATAACATAAGGAGTAAGTACTTCTGTCTGGCCAGGTACGGGTCTTGAAGTTGGATCTTCAGATACGGTGCCGGAATACATAGCATAAGCTAGATTAACTGAGTAATTCGTTGTCCAGATATCTTTGAACCAGGATTTATTCATTCCCAGTGTCAACCCAAGCTGCTTATTATTACCATAATTAGTTCTGATGTATCTTAAAAACTTTGTAGTAACCATAATAGGATCCCCATTAGAATCAAGTTCTATCTTTCCATTCTCATCTTTTTCAGGTTTTGTCACAGTCCCCTGCAGAGGCACCTGGTTTGAGGCATCTTCTACATAGTTAAAACTTAGGTTTGCATAGAAAGCATTCTTAAACATATAATTGATTTCCTGATTATAATATTTAGAAGCTAAAACGAACGGATTGTTCTGAGTGTAGTTGTCTGGTGTAAAATAAGTTCTGGATGGATTTAATTCCCAAAATCGAGGTCTTCTTATTCTGCTGGAAAAAGTATAGCTTATATTATTGTCTGCATTAATTGCATAGTTGAAATTAAGATACGGAAGCAGGTTATTATAGTTTCTATCAAAACCTGTTTTTCCTAATATCTCACCAGTACTTCTGGTCATCTCATAACGGGTTCCTATTTTTCCGGATAATTTCTCACTTAATTTTCTTTCGTAAGTAAGATAAAGACCTAGAATATTTTCTTTATAAATGAAATGATTGGTTTGATCGAAATCATTTACAAAACTGTCGCTTGCTTTTGTATAAACATCCTGTCTGGTATCGTTGTCTGTTTTTGTATTATTATAGCTAATTCCCATTAACCATGAATTCCCTTTTGCTGTTTTTTTGATGTAATCTACATTGGCTGCGTAATTGTTAATGATCTGCGGAACCCATTGTTTAAATGCCCCGTATTTATTATCGTCATCATTATAAAAGGGAAATGTTTCATTAATGCTCGATTTGTCTCTGTTGAACCATAAATAGGAGATATTAGAAGTTAGTTTACTTCCTAACGAATCCGTTTTTATTTCATAGTTTAAATTAAAAGAATGATTTCTTGTCTGGGCATCTTCATTATTTACAGTTCTGTTTTTTAAGACCCCATTTTGAATGTTTGTAATATCCAGAATAGAATTGAAACTTTTATTGTATCTCATATTATATGTGAAACCCAGACTTTGCTTTTTGGTAATTTCATAATCAATATTCACGCTACCACCAAAGTTTTTATTTGGATCATCATTAAATCCAAAAGACTCATTTTTAAAAGTGGAGTTTCCATTAGAAAGTCTATACTTTTCTCTGTCTGTCCAGCTTCCAGTACTGATATTTGTGTTAACTGCTAATTTGTCTTTTCGGAAATTGAAAGAAGCACTTGCAGAAGGATTGTTATAATAAGCCTGCTCATTTTGCATTTTTAAAGTTCCGTTATAACCATTGTTTCTGCTTTTTTTCATCACAATGTTAATTACCCCGTCGTTAGATTCAACTTGAAACTCACTACCTGGAACAGTGATTACTTCAATTTTCTGGATATCTTCAGATGGTGTGTTTTTAAGCATTTCAATTAATGCCTCCGCATCCATATTGGATTTTTTATTGTTGATGTAAATAACAACTTCTGATTTCCCCATTATTTTTAATGTTTTCCCATCAATACTGGAGATCATTGGAGTCTGCTTTAATAAGTTGAAGGTATTTGTCCCTTTAGCAATAGGGGAAGAGGCAACATCATAAATAAAGCGGTCGCTTTGTTTTTTGAAGACCTGTTTCTTTAAGTTTATACCCTCTATATTTTTAGTTTTTAGAGTATCTGATTTCTGTTGGGCAAAAACAAATCCAGTGAAAAATATGGCTGCAAAGAGAATGGGCGTTTTCATGATTCTATTTTTTATTTGTTAATAGCTTGTATTTGTTATTATTTAACATTACAAAGATATATAATAAATCTAGTATTATGCAATACAAAGTACTTAAAATGTTTTTATTTCATCTATAAAGTATTGATTTTCAGTTACTAAAATTTCAATTGAAAATTTTTCCTTCCTTATATTGACTCTATTATTAGACAACTTGACGGCTAAAGTTGTTACATCAAAACTGAAATTTTGAAAAAATTAACATAAAAAGGAGAATGTAATTTCGTATTCTATTTTATGACTACTTTAGTATCAATAAAAAAATTAATAATTTATGAGAAAAATTTATCCTTTATTTTTATTAATACTACTGATCTTATTTTCGTGTATAAGTGATTTTAACATGGAATCTGACATCACGCCAAATCCGCAGTCCAATTTTAATTTCGGAAATACTGCTCAGAGAAATTTTCAGGGATTAGTATTAAGTACGAACGGAAGTCCTATTTCCGGAGCAACAGTTAGTATTGGAACAAGTACAGTGCAGACAAATTCTAAAGGTCTTTTTATAATTAAAAATGCCGAGGTGAAAGAAAACTTTGCTTTTATCAAAGTAACTAAGGCGGGTTATATCAATGCTTCACGTACTTTAGTTCCTACAAATGGAAACAGTAGGGTAAACATTATGATGATCCCTGCGATTACTACAACATCCATTACTTCTGGGGCTACAGCGACAGTTTCTCTTTCGAACGGAACAAAAGTGAAATTTGACGGAAGTTTTAATGATGCTTCCGGAAACGCCTATAGTGGAAATGTAGATGTTGCATTATTCCACTTAAGTCCTTCCAATCAGTATCTGAACGAATTAATGCCTGGATCTTTTTTAGCAACAAATTTGAACGGAAATTCAAGAGTTATGGAAACCTATGGAATGCTTCATGTACAGTTAACAGGAAGTTCTGGACAAAATCTACAGATTGCTACCGGTCATACAGCAGAAATTACTGTCCCACTAGATGCTGCTCAATTAGCAACTTCACCGAATACAATCCCTTTGTGGTCATTTAGTGAAATTACAGGAATGTGGCAGGAAGAAGGTTCCGCAACTAAAGTTGGAAATACGTATGTGGGAAATGTAAGTCACTTTTCCTGGTGGAACTGTGATGCACAATTTCCGCAAGCGGTATTAAAGGTTACAGTGAAAAATGCTGCTGGCCAACCATTGAGTAATGCAATGATAGGATTAAAAAGAAATTCACAGACTTATGAAAGTTATGGAATTACAGATGGGGATGGTATGGTTTCGGGAGTTGTTCCTGCTGGTGAGCCTCTTGAACTAAAAATTTATGACAATTGCAATACGGTAGTTTATAGCTCAACAGTAGGGCCATTTCCCGTAGGAGCTACTACTGTACTGCCCGATATTTCTTTAACAAGTTCAACCAATCAGTATACGATCAAAGGAACATTGAAAACCTGTTCTGGAGCTGATGTCACAGATGGTTTTGCTAGTCTTAGATTTGCCGGAGCAGTAAATTATTTTCAGACTATTGTGGTTCCAGTGACCAATGGAACTTTTTCAATCAATTCTCTCGGATGTTCAAGTAATCAACAGTTTGTATTGGAAGGTATTGATATTACTAATATTCAAACAAGTGGCGAGATTAACTTTACAGGAACTGCGCCTATTACAAATCTTGGAGATATTGTAGTCTGTAATACAGTTTCAGAGTTCATTAGTTATAAAGTAGATAATCAAGCTACCAGGCTTATATTAAGTAATATTAGTGTTTCACCTAACTTAATTAGTTCAGCGCAAAGCCCTGTTCCTGTAGGAACTTATTTTAGATATGAGGGTGCGGATTTACTTGCAGGCAGCGTTCTGGTAAATAATTACTATTTAACCGTTACAAATAATTCGAATGCATACCAAAATATAACTGTTGATGGAACTACTAATCAGATCACATTTACAGTAACCAGCGCTGGAGCTGTAGGAACTTACACAGATTTTACATTTAATGGAACGTACACGGATAGTGCAGGAGCGTCACACACCGTAAATGGAACGGGACATGTGAAAAGAGATTATTAAAAACAAAAAGGGGCTTATCTAAAGCCTCTTTTTTTATTCTCTGTCGAAGCGGGCAAGTTTTTTATCTACCCATATCGTGGCAAAAGGAAAGAATGCTGAAAGTAGTGCAAATACGAAATCTTCATCATCCCATTTGAAAATTTTTCTCACAGGTAAACAAAGCAAAAGATAAATGGTAAAGAAAAGACCATGGATATTCCCAACTACAATAATAAAAATTGTGGGAAGTAATCCGTCGTCGTCATATCTTTTCCAGATCATGGCAACACCATAGAGCAGGAAACAAGAAATTGCCTCTGCAATACAGATTTGTTTAAACCATTTAATGATTTTTTCCTGAGAATATTTTGAGAAAAATTTTTCGATGAAGTTCATTTCTTAAATTATAAATTATAAGTCTAAGCCATAAATCCTCAAACCCATTTCCTGAATTGCAAAATTACTTATAAAAACTGCTACCATCCAAATATTCAAAAACTTCTGGCGGAAGCATAGGTCTGACATTTTTACCTTGCTTGACCATATTGCGAATTTCGGTGGCTGAGATCTCAATAACAGGAGCCTTGATCAATGAAATATTTTCATGCTGTAAATATTCTGAATCTTTTTTCTCACCTTCAAAAACTCTTGGATAAACAATGATATGATGATTCTTGATCAGCAGGTCATAATTCTTCCATTTATGAAGATTATCCAGATTATCTTCACCCATAATTAAACTAAAAGAATAGTCCGGGTGCTTTTCTGTAAGATAGGTAAGGGTGTCGATAGTATAGCTTGGCCTCGGTAGAGAAAACTCTACATTTGAAGCCCTCATGTTGGGATAATTTTTTATGGCAGCCTGAACCATGTCTAACCTGTTATGATCTTTTAATAATGATTTTTTATCTTTAAATGGATTTTGTGGACTTACAACAAACCACAATTCATCCATATCCGAATTTTCTAAAATATAATTGGCTAAAATAAGATGTCCAATATGAATTGGATTAAACGAACCGAAAAAGAGGCCTATTTTTTTCATTATTAAATTAAAGACTAATCTCTAAATTTTACATCCTTTATATTGAGGTAATGCGTTACATTGCCTTTCCAGTGATTTTCTTCTAAAGTAAATGCTAAATCAAAATATTTGTTTCTGAAATCTTCTGAGAACTGCCCTAACTTGAAACCAACACATTCAATATTCCTGCCGGTAGATTCTTGTTTTATATAAAACTTAACATGGTTGTTATCTTTCCCCATTGTTTTTATATATCCTGAAAGCTTCTGATTTTTTAAAGCCAGATTGGGTTTCATATTATGTGGACCAAAAGGAGCTAATTTTCTATGAAAATTAATAAACTCTCTATTAATATCATCGATTTCAATTTCAGAATCTATTATAATAGAAGACTCTTTCTGATGTTCCTGTATTTTCTCAGCGACTACTTTTTCAAACTTTTCTTTGAAAGCTTCAAATTTGGATTTCTCCATTGAAAGTCCCGCCGCAGCATGGTGTCCGCCAAACTTCAGAAAATATTCTGAACAAAGGTCTAATGCTTCATGTACGTCGAAATCCGATACAGATCTTGCTGAAGCTACCATCTCCCCATTATTACCATCTGTAAAAACAAGTGTTGGTTTATAGTAAGTTTCAATAAGTCTGGAAGCTACAATACCAATGACGCCCTTGTTCCACTCCGGGTGGTAAACGATCGTGGTAAGTTTCGTCTCCTGTTGTGATTCAATAATTTGATTCAGTGCAGAAAGCGTAGAGTTCATATCCAGCTCACGCCTTTCATCGTTAAGTCCCATAATATCACTTACGATCTGATGAGCATGTTTCAGATTATCCGAAACCATCAGCTCTACAGCAGCTTTACCATGTGAAATTCTTCCTGCAGCATTAATTTTAGGAGCGATCTCAAAAACAATGTTTGAGATTTCAAAATGGGAAAGTTTATCTTCAGGAATTAAAAGTCTTAATCCTAGATTTCTTGTTTTTCTAAGGGTTTTTAATCCCATTTTAGCTAAAACTCTATTTTCTCCTGTCATTGAAACAATATCAGCAGCAATAGAAATAGCTAAAAGATCCGTTAGTTCAAATAATTCTGCATCCGGAATTTTATAAATTGTATTTAATCCCTGACATAATTTGAAACCCACACCACATCCTGAAAGTTCCTTAAAAGGATACCTGCAGTCATTTCTCTTGGGATCCAAAACAGCAACGGCATTGGGGATTTCATCACCAGGTAAATGGTGATCACAGATAATAAAATCCACACCCAGATTCTGAGCGTAGCTGATCATATCAATCGCTTTTATACCACAGTCCAAAGCAATGATTAATGAAAATCCATTTTCTTTTGCAAAATCGATTCCCTCTGTTGAGATTCCATACCCTTCTGAATTTCTATCCGGAATATAATAATCAAGGTATTTTTTTTGAACTATTTTGCTGAGGTATAAATACATCAAAGCAACGGCTGTAGTTCCATCTACATCATAATCGCCGTAAACTAATATTTTTTCGCCATTTTCAATTGCGGTTGCAATCCGCTCCACGGCTTTTTGCATGTCAGCCATTAAAAACGGACTGTGTATATCGGTAAGATTTGGTTTAAAGAATTCTCTGGCCTTTTGATAATTGTCAATTCCTCTGAGAACGAGAAGCTTAGATTCAAAAGTTCCAAAACCAAGTGACGAACTTAATCTGTCCACAACTTCTTCATCGGGTTCAGGTCTGAAAATCCATTTTTGACTCATTTCACAAAAATAGGGAAAATATATTTTAAAAAGTAATGATAAACTGTTAATATGAGAATATAAAATAAAGAATTTATAACACGAAAATTTGATTTTAGTTTCAATTTATTTTAAATATTCGGACTCATGATTTTTATGTATTTAATAAGTGAAATAAGAAAACTTTAATAAAAATTAATAAAATTTTAGATTTAGTAAATCCAAACTTAATTAATTGTCGTAAATGATATTAAATAACTAAACACTTTAAAATTAATATTATGAAAAAGACAATTAATATTTCTAACCAGGGAACCACCCTGGATACAGGCAGAAGAAACTTCCTGAAACTAGGTGGCATTGGTCTGGCTATGGCAGGCCTTGCATTAGTGGGGTGTGATGATGATGATTTCCAGATGGTGGATAACCAGGTATTCGATCTTGGAAAAGGAGATGTAGGTGTATTAAATTATGCTTATGCCCTTGAACAGTTGGAAGCAGATTTTTATACGAAAGTGGTCAATAATTTTTACTCAGGAATTTCAACCGCTGAAAAAGAATTGTTTACAGATCTGTACCATCATGAAGTGATACACCGTGATTTCTTTAAAGCGGCAATAAGTGGAGTAACAGCTAATGTACTGCCAACACTTGAATTTCAATATCCAAGTGTGAATTTTAATAATAGAAGTTCTGTACTGGCTACAGCAAAAGCTCTTGAAGACACGGGTGTTGCGGCCTATAATGCAGCAGGAAAATATATTACAAATCCAGAATATTTAGTGATTGCAGGGAAAATTGTTTCAGTAGAAGCAAGACATGCATCGGCAATAAGAAATCTTATTAATCCTGGATCAGCAGATTTTTCCGGAGATGATGTGATTGATGCCAACGGATTAGATGTAGCTAAAGAACCAAAAGATGTGGTAATGGCAGCTGGAGGATTTATAAAAACTCCATTTACATGGAAGGAAAGAGGCATTAACTAAATTATTCACTTTTAAAACGTACTATTATGAACATTCTAAAATTACTAGATAAATTTTCTGATGATAAATTTTTTACAACAGAAGCTTCAAGATTAGAAACACTTACCAATATTTCATCATTTGGTAAAAAAGCAGCTATTGCATCAGTCCCTTTAGGATTAGGACTTGCTATGTCGACTCCTGCAAAAGCTGAAACTCAAAATGTAACGGTTCCTGGAAGTTTTTTAAAAAGTGCTTTAACGGAAGCATTACAATTAGCTTTGACCTTAGAGTATTTGGAAAACGAATATTATGCGATCGGACTGTCTACTGCAAGTTTGATTCCTAATGCTGACCGTACAGTTTTTATGCAGATCTCTAAGCATGAGTCTGCGCATGTAGGTTTCTTGAAAAGTACTCTTACCTCTTTAGGCGTAACACCTGGAGCAAAGCCTAATTTTGATTTTACGGCTGGAGGTAATTTCTCTCCATTTACAGATTACAATCAATTTCTTGTCCTGGCACAAGCTTTTGAGGATACAGGAGTAAGAGCATACAAAGGACAGGCTGGAAATGTAATGTCGAATAAAGTGGTCTTACAGGCTGCTCTACAAATTCATTCCGTAGAAGCAAGGCATGCTTCGCAAGTGAGAAGAATGAGAGCTAATAAAGGTTGGATAGAATTAGCAAATGGTGGAAATATGCCTTCCGCTACTAACGCTGTTTACGCAGGTGAAGATAACACAAACCAAGGTGGATATAATACCGCGACTGCATTTGGAGCCGCAGCAGGATCTGCCGCTTATGACGAAGTTTTGAGTGGCAGTGATGCAACATCAATTGCATCATTATTTATTGTGTAAAGTGGTTTCTTAATATTAGGTGTAAGTCCTTTTCTGGAATTTTTCGGAAAAGGATTTTTTTCGTTAAAAAAATGATATATTCGCTGCCTAAACCAAAATTTAATTAAATATGAAAAAAATTATTCTATGTGTATGCTTAATTGGAGCAGTACATACATTTCAAGGGCAAAAGATTAGCCTAGGAAAAATTACAGATGTAGCTACTAAAGGAGCAAAAGCATTAACATTTACGAACGAAGATGCTGTGAAATTATCTAAAGAATCAGTTGATTGGATGGATAAGAACAATGCTGTAGCAGGAGCGAAAGATCCATATACAGTTAGGCTGAACAAGCTTTTTGGTAAACATAAATCACAGGACGGACTTAATCTTAATTACAAAGTATATAAAGTAACAGATATAAACGCTTTTGCCTGTGCAGATGGAAGTGTAAGAGTGTTCTCATCTCTGATGGATGTTATGACGGATGACGAATTACTAGCTGTAATAGGTCACGAAATTGGTCACGTAAAGAATCAAGACACAAAAGACGCTATTAAATCTGCTTATTTAAAAGCAGCAGCATTAGATGCTGCATCTTCAGCTTCATCTACTGTCGCTACTCTTAATGACAGTCAGGTAGGTAAGATGGCAAATGCATTCTTAGATGCTTCCCATAGTAAAAAACAGGAATCAGAAGCGGATGCTTACTCTTATGATTTTATGAAAGCGAATAAATACAATGTAGTAGCAGAATATACAGCATTTAAAAAATTAGCGTTACTTTCTTCAGGAAGTACTCAGTCTGGTTTTCAAAAGATGTTCAACTCTCACCCGGATAGTGAAAAAAGAGCTCAGAATATTAAGAAAAGAGCGGAAAAAGATGGTTTATGGAAAGATCCCGGAACCGTTACTTTGCCAACGACAAAACTTACAAAATAGAATTTGTACCAAACAAAAAAATCCTCAAATTAATTTGAGGATTTTTTTGTTTTTTTATGTTGTCTTATTATTTAAGAATACATTTTTTCTCTTAATTCTTTTACTTTTTTATCAGCAAGATATTCGTCGTAACTCATTTCTCTGTCAATAATTCCGTTAGGAGTTAATTCGATGATTCTGTTACAGACCGTTTGAAGCATTTCGTGGTCATGCGATGCCAGTAAAAGATTTCCTTTGAAATTAGATAAAGAGTTATTCAATGTTGTAATACTCTCTAAGTCTAAGTGGTTGGTCGGTTCATCAAGTAACAAAATGTTGGCTTTCTGAAGCATCATTCTACTGAACATACATCTCATTTTTTCACCTCCTGAAAGTACTTTGCAAGATTTTAAAGCTTCATCTCCTGAGAATAACATTCTTCCTAAGAATCCTCTCATAAATTCTTCATGACGTTCTTCATCATTTTTAGTGAACTGTCTTAACCAGTCAACTAAATTAATATCCTCTTGAAAGAAATTGGTATTATCTAAAGGCATGTGCGACTGATTAGTAGTAACTCCCCAAGCAACTGCTCCTTTATCAGCTTCAACGTTTCCAGCTAAAATTTCGAAGAATTCTGTAATGGCCAAAGAGTTTTTAGAAAGTACAGCAACCTTATCTCCTTTCTTAAGGTTTAGATCAATATTTGAGAAAAGTAATTCTCCGTCTTTTGTTTTTTCAAGACCTTTTACATCTAGAATTTGATCTCCAGCTTCTCTTTCCATCTCGAAAATAATTGCAGGATATCTTCTTGAAGATGGTTTAATATCATCAATGTTCAGTTTGTCGATCATTTTCTTTCTAGCTGTTGCTTGTTTTGCTTTAGCAACGTTTGAACTAAATCTTGCGATGAAATCCTGAAGTTCCTTTTTCTTTTCTTCGGCCTTCTTATTAGCCTGAGCTCTTTGTCTTGTTGCCAATTGAGAAGCTTGATACCAGAAAGAATAGTTACCTGTATAAAGATTAAGTTTTGCATAATCTAAATCTCCGATATGTGTACAAACTGTATCCAGGAAGTGACGGTCGTGAGATACAACAATAACTGTATTTTCATAATCTGCAAGGAAGTTTTCCAACCAAGAGATCGTGTCAATGTCAAGGTCATTCGTAGGTTCATCCAGAATCAATACATCAGGGTTTCCAAAAAGAGCTTGAGCCAAAAGAACTTTTACTTTGTCCTTGTTTTCAAGTTCACTCATCATCTGCCAATGCATATCGTCTTTTACCCCAACATTGGAAAGCATAGTCTGTGCATCAGATTCTGAGTTCCATCCTCCCATCTCATCATAAATAACACCTAGCTCTCCGGCTTTAATACCATCTTCATCAGAGAAATCTTCTTTTGCGTATAAGGCATCCATTTCTGCCTTTATCTCGAATAATTTTTTGTTACCTCTAAGTACTGTTTCAAGAACATTATATTGATCGTATGCAAAGTGATCCTGCTCTAAAACAGACATTCTTTTTCCAGGCTCTAATGATACACTTCCTGTGGTTGGGTCTTGTTTTCCAGTTAATATTTTAAGAAATGTTGATTTTCCCGCTCCATTAGCTCCGATAATCCCATAACAATTTCCTTTAGCAAACATGATGTTTACTTCGTCAAAAAGAACTCTTTTCCCGAATTGTAAAGATAAGTTAGATACTGTTAACATATAGTTTTGTAAATTTGGCGCAAAATTACGAAAAGAATTTGGGTATTTTATAATAATGTAATAGTCAAGTTTTTAAATGAAAGGTATTTTTGTATATTTCAAATGAAATTTTAATCTAATGAAGATCGAAAAAACAGTCAACATATTAAATAGAAGAGCGCGTTTCGAATATGAAATCATGGAAGAAACTGAAGCAGGAATGGTTTTAACAGGGACAGAAATAAAATCTTTACGCTCTTCCAAAGCATCTATTACAGAATCGTTCTGTCAGTTTATTGATGGGGAATTATACATCATTAATATGATGATCGATGAGTACAAATTAGGAACTTTTTACAATCATAAGACAAAAAGGGAACGGAAATTGCTCTTGCACAAAAAAGAATTACAAAAATTCGAGAAAAAGTTAAAAGATGCAGGGAACACTATTATACCTCTAAAGTTATATATTAATGATAGTGGAAAAGCAAAGGTGTTAATAGCCTTGGCAAGAGGGAAAAAGCTTTTTGATAAAAGGGAAGCGATAAAAGATAGAGAAAATAAACGAACCCTGGATAGAATATTAAAGAAAAGTTAAAAATCATTCAAAAAACTTTGTATATAAAGAAAAATTATATTTATTTTGCAATATCAATTATTTAATCATTTAATTCTATGAAAAATCTAAAATTAGGAATTTCAGCATTGGCACTTACTGTTGCTTCTACTGTATTCGCTCAGACTACCAACAATCCGTGGTTGATCGGAGTTGGTGCTCATGCGGAGAACCATAAGGCAGTACGAAGCGACTTTAGTAATACTTTTGCTGCAAAAAATTTAACGAAGACAATGTTCAATATGAACAACTTCTCTATTACTCCTCCATTATCTAAACTTACTGTTGCTAGAAACATCGGTAAAGGTTTAGTAATTGACTGGCAGACTTCCGTAGGAAATGTTGATAATAAAAGATTCAACATGGGGAAAGAATTTATGTTGATGACAGGTCTTGGTTTCCAAGCTAAAGCTGCAGGTCTTTTATGGAACGAGGAATCTTGGTTTGACCCTTACTTAAGAGTTGGTGCCAACTATTTAAGACACGACTATACTGCTCTTACTTTCCCAAGACAATCTGTTGATGGAGAGACAGTATACAACGGAGATGCTGGTAACGAAAATGGTAAAGCTAACTTCTTTACAGTTTCTACTGGTGCAGGTGCTAACTTCTGGGTAACTAAAAACTTCGGTTTAGGTGTTCAAGGAGATTACGTATCAACTCCTGGTGATAAATCTAACGTTGCTAACTTCTGGCAGGCTTCTGCATCTTTATTATTTAGATTTGGTAACAGAGATAGAGATAAGGATGGTATCTTAGATAAAGATGATCTTTGTCCTGATACTCCAGGTTTACCAGAATTCCAAGGATGTCCTGATACTGACGGTGATGGAGTTCCAGATAAAGACGATCAATGTCCAGATGTAGCAGGTCCAGTTGAAAACAATGGTTGCCCTTGGCCAGATACTGACGGTGATGGTGTTATCGATAAAGATGATGCTTGTCCTACAGTTGCAGGTCCAGCTGAAAACAACGGTTGTCCTTGGCCAGATACAGACGGAGACGGTATCTTAGATAAAGATGATGCTTGTCCTACAGTTCCTGGATTACCAGAATACAACGGATGTCCTAAGCCTAAGAAAGAAACTGCTACTGAAGTAGAAAAAGAATTCAGAAATCTTTATTTCGATTTCAACAAAGCTACAATCAAAGCTGAATCTAAACCAGCATTGGATAGAGCTGCTGATATCATCAAAAAAGATGGAGGTCACTATCTATTAGAAGGTAGAACAGATGCTAAAGGTTCTGAAGTTTACAACTTGAAGTTATCTAGAGAAAGAGCTGCTTCTGTAGTTGCTGCTTTAGATGCAAGAGGTGTTGATCCTAACTCTGTTAAATCAGTAGGTGTTGGTAAAGCTAAAGCTACAGTTCCTGCAACGGCTTCTGATGCTGAAAGACAAGCTGATAGAAAAGTAGTTGTAACTGCTATCGAAGATGACAGCCAGTGGAGTACAATCGCTAAGAAAGATTACGCTGATGCTCCAGTTAAGAAAGCTACTGCTAAGAAAAAAGCTACAGCTAAGAAAAAAGCTCCAGCTAAAAAGAAAAAATAATTAATTTTTCTAAATAATGAATACCTCCAATTTTTTTGGAGGTATTTTTTTTTCGTATACTTTTAACTAATTTTGTTGAAAATTTAAAAATAAAAATGGGAAGAGCGTTTGAATATAGAAAAGCTTCTAAAATGGCCCGTTGGGATAAGATGGCCAAGACTTTTTCTAAAATTGGTAAAGACATTGCATTAGCTGTAAAAGCTGGTGGAACAGATCCTGAAGCAAATCCAGCTTTAAGAAGATGTATCCAAAATGCAAAAGGGGCAAACATGCCTAAAGATAATGTAGAGAGAGCAATTAAAAAAGCAAGTGGAGCGGATGCTGAAAACTATGAGGAGGTAACTTACGAGGGTTACGGACAAGGAGGAGTCGCATTTTTTGTAGAGTGTACAACGAATAATACAACAAGAACAGTAGCGAATGTAAGAGCTATTTTTAATAAGTTTGATGGTAACCTTGGAAAGAATGGTGAATTGGCATTTATCTTCGACAGAAAGGGTATTTTTTATATTGATCCTGCTCATGTTAAAATGGACTGGGATGAGTTTGAAATGGAGATGATTGATGGAGGAGCAGAAGATATTGATAAAGATGAAGAAGAAATAATGATTACCACTGCTTTTGAAGACTTTGGTTCTTTATCTCATAAGCTGGATGAGCTTAAAATTGAAGTTAAAAGTGCGGAACTTCAAAGAATTCCAAACAATACGAAAGAAGTTACTGAAGAGCAGTTTAAGGCCAACATGAAGATGCTTGACCGTTTTGAAGAAGATGATGATGTACAGAACGTGTATCACAATATGGAAATTACTGAGGAGTTAATGAATTCTTTATAAAAAATAATATAACATTCATATACAGTTAACTTTCAATTAGTTTCTTTGCATAAAACTATGAAAAGAAATGTTGAGTTAGTTGTTATTTCGGATGTGCATTTGGGAACTTATGGATGTAAGGCTAAAGAGTTACTAAGGTATCTGAATTCAATTCAACCCAAAATTCTGGTTTTGAATGGTGATATCATTGACATCTGGCAATTTAAAAAGTCTTACTTCCCTAAACCTCATTTAAAGGTTATAAAAAAAATCCTCTCGTTTGCCACTAAAAATACAGAGGTATACTATATCACTGGAAATCATGATGAGATGTTCAGGAAGTTTACCGATTTTGAACTAGGTAAGCTCAAGGTCTGTAACAAAATTTGTCTTAATATCGATCAAAAGAAAACATGGATTTTTCATGGTGATGTATTTGATGCGTCAGTTCAACACTCCAAGTGGATTGCAAAACTTGGTGGGAAGGGATATGATATGCTGATTGTTATTAATAATGTTGTAAATTGGGTCTTAGAGAAAATGGGACGAGAAAAATACTCATTTTCGAAAAAAATCAAAAACAATGTGAAAAAGGCGGTAAAATATATTGGAGACTTTGAATTAACTGCTTCTGAACTGGCAATAGACAATCATTATGATTATGTCATCTGTGGTCACATACACCAACCTCAAATCCGTAAAGTTGTCAATAAAAAAGGCTCTTGTACTTATCTTAATTCGGGAGACTGGATAGAAAATTTATCAGCCTTGGAATATCATGACAAGGAATGGAAGATTTTCTATTATGATGATCATAAACATTTGCTTCAAGATGATGAAACAGAAGAAATTCAGGATCTTGATACCAGTGATCTTTTGAAAATAGTAACTAATTTTTCCGAATGAAAATCTTATATGCATTTCAGGGGACAGGAAATGGGCATGTGGCGAGAGCTCAGGAGATTATTCCTATTCTTAAAAAATATGCTTCGGTTGATACATTAATCAGCGGTCATCAATCGCAATTAAAGGCCGATTTCGATATTAACTTTCAGTATAAGGGTATTTCTTTGCTCTATAATAAAACCGGCGGTTTATCCTATAGGAAAACATTTACTGAAAATAAATTTTTTCAGGCCGTAAAAACCATCAATGAATTAGAGTTAAGACAATATGATCTGATCATTAATGACTATGAACCTTTAACGGGTTGGGCCTGCAAGTTGAAAAAACTCCCAATGATTGAACTTAGTCATCAGGCTTCCATGAGTTTTTCTGAGACTCCAAAACCTGAGAAAAAAGATTTTCTTGGGGAACTTATTCTTAAATACTATGTTCCAAGTGCAAGGAAAATAGGTTTTCATTTTGAAAATTATCATCCTCAAATAAAAAAACCTGTTATAAGACATAAGATCCGTAACCTTAATCCTGATAAAAAAGGATATTATCTTGTCTATTTACCGAGCTTTTCGGATGAAAATATTATCAAGATCTTAAAACAGATTCCTGTGCAATGGAAGGTGTTTTCTAAATACAGCAAAAATAAAGCTAAAGTAGAAAATGTAGAAGTTTTCCCAATTGATGAAGTCGAGTATTTGAAGTGCTTTGAAAATTGTGATGGTATTTTGTGTAATGCCGGCTTTGAAGCTCCTGCAGAAGCTCTTTTTTTGGAAAAAAAATTGTTTGTAATTCCTATTCATAATCAATATGAGCAGGAATGTAATGCCTGTGCCTTAGATAAAATGGGAATACTAAACTCTAAAATTTTAAAGCTTGAAGAGATAATGGCTTGGGTAGCTTCCGATGAACATTTCAAAGTAGATTACCCTGATGATATTGAAAAAATATTAGTGAACGAAGTTTTAATTCTTTAAAAATACATCATCTACATCGTTCATTCTCATCATGACAGATCGTGCATAAGAACAGTGTGGGTAAACCTTCCAGTTATTTTCTCTGGAAAATTTTATAGCTTCTTCTACTAAATATTTTCCCATTCCTCGTCCTTCGAATTCAGGATGAACCAATACGAACGAAATAATAAGTTTATTTTCTTCAGGAAAAATAGTATAGGTAAGCCTGCCAATTTCCTTAATTTCATTATTTAGTGTAAGAACTCCGCCATTTCCGGATTTGTTATTTTCAAATTTCATAATTAAAAGCTTAATATAAATAAAAGTACAAAAACTGCACCGACTTGTAAATTGGCTCAAAATGGAATCAACAAAAACCACTTGAGTTAATTTAAAAGAAAAAATAATTAATTATCTTTCCCCGTGTAATAATTATAATCCTTAATAACGATATTGATAAATTGTCTTTCCGTCATTTTTACAGGGTCAATTTCTAATTTTAGAATATTCTTGATCTTATCGGAAAGCTTACTTATGATCTGCCTGTCATCTATTCTTAAGGCTTTTGTATAATTGTCTTTAATAATTCTCATATCATTGTCACTTAGGGCAATAACCTGAGGAAATGAAGGAACATAATCTTCCTGAATATTTTCCAGGATAGTATGAGAAATATTGATGCTGTTCTTTAGTGAAATCACAGCTGTACCTGATGCGATATCTCCCAAACGTTGGTTGTTCTTAGAAACAATCATAGAAATCAAACCAATAACACCAACAAAAGAAGTGTCTATTATTCTGAATACCCAGCGAATCAAATAATCTCCAAAACTTGCCTGATATCCATCAATTTTCACCACCCGTATCTTCATTACTTTTTTTCCTGGCGTCTGCCCTTCCATAAGGCTTTCCAGAACAACAGGATAAATATAAACAGGAAAAGTAATAGCAATATAAATAGCCATCTGAGACCATTGATCCAAACCGTTTAATAAATATCCCAAATCAAAAAAGTTGAAAAATATATAGAAAGTAATGACGATATAAGCGACTTTTATTAGGAGATCAATGATAAATGCAAGCATTCTTTCTCCAACACTGGCAATGTTGAAGTTAATATTTACATTTTGTGAGGTATTAATCGCAATTTGAGACATAATTTTATTATTTTAGCCTTAGATTATGAGAGAAGTTTATTTCATAAAACAAAATAAAGAAAAATGGTTGGGAATTGAACAGGTTATTCAAGGGAAAATAAAAAAAAATCCGGATGACCTGTCTTCGCTATATATTAATCTTGTCAATGATCTTTCTTTTGCACAGACTTATTATCCTAAAAGTAATACGACAGTCTATTTAAATCATTTGTCTTCACAGATATTTCAAAAAATTTATAAAACAAAAAGAGTAGAAGAAAACAGGATTTTGTACTTTTTTAAAACAGAGGTTCCACTACTCATGTTTCAATACAGAAGATATCTCATATATGCTTTTTTATTTTTTGTTCTGTTTACTTCGATAGGAGTTCTTTCAGCAATCTACGATAAAGATTTTGTGAACATTATTCTAGGTGAAAGTTATGTGAACGAGACCATAGAAAATATTAAAAAAGGAAATGCAGTAGGAGTTTATCAGAGTGGATCGACATGGGGAAGTACAATAGGTATAATCTTCAATAATATTGGAGTAGGAGCTAAGCTTTTTATTTATGGTGTTTTCGGAGGTGTAGGGACGTTATATGCTTTGTTGTCAAATAGTATAATGTTGGGAGCTTTTCAATATTTTTTTTATGACTATGGAGCACTAAAAGAAAGCGCAAGGGGCATTTGGCTGCATGGCGTATTTGAGATTTTCGCTATGGTTGTTGAAGCGATGTGTGGATTAATTCTGGGAGCATCAATCTTATTTCCAAAAACACTGTCCAGATTTAATTCTTTTAAAAATGGATTTAAAGATTCATTCAAAATATTTTTAAGTACAATCCCTTTTACTATTTGTGCCGGGATTATTGAAGGCTACATCACAAGGCATGCTTTAAAGATACCGCTTTTTTTGAATTTGATTATTATTTTAGGATCATTTTCAATCATAGGATATTATTATTTTATCTATCCTGCTGTAGTCAATAAAAAAACTAATAAACACATACATGATGCAGTTTTATAAAAAAAGAGACTTTGGAACTTTTATAAGTGATAGTTTCAATTTTTTCAAATTATACGGGAAGAACTATTTTAAAAACTATATTCTACTCAATGGATTACTGTTGATTTTAATGGTTACCATTTTTATATTTGGATATAAAGAACTTTTTTCACAGCTTTTTGGATCCAATATGAGTGGTAATAGTTACTATTTTCAGCAATACTTTGAAGATAATGTGGGTATGCTGATTGTGGTGGGATTATTAACATTTTTACTTTTCCTAATTTTGATGATTGTTAATTATCTCTATCCTGTTTTTTATATGAAAAGGCTCGCCCGTGGAGAGGAAAAGATCAGGACGGATGATATTTTGAGTGATTTCAAAAACAATGCGGGAAGAATAGGTATACTATGTTTGGGAATGGTATTCATTGTTACTCCTTTAGCTTTTATTATTGCGGGAATATCTTATGCTTTGATATTGATCATTATCGGATTATTCATCATGCTGTTGGTTTATCCAACATTATTTAATGTTGTTACATTCTTGATGTATGACTATTTTAATAGTGAGAGAGGATTTTTTGAAAGCTTGAGCTATGCAATACGGTCACAGTTTTCTTATAAGAACGGAAGAGAAAAGTCTCCGTATTGGAAGTATTGGGGGGCTACGACAATTGTCTTTCTTATCATGTATACGATTACTACGATTTTCACATTTATTCCAATGATATTTTTCTATAGTTCAATTCTCACTTCAGCTCCTGATGGTAATTTTGAACAAAATCCTTTTCAGGGAACAATGGGAATATTATTTTTTGTGATCTATGGAATTTCAATGTTATTGTCATTTGTTCTTTCAAATTTATTGTATGTCAATTCAGGATTGATGTATTACGACAGCAGGTCAGACCTTCATCAGAAGGTAGAACTTGCAGAAATAGAAACCATTGGTATTAATGAATAAGATTGTTTTTTTCTTACTGATCTTTTTCTCAATTGGATTTACATATGCTCAGAATGACGATTCTCCCATTGCTGAGGAATATATAGAAGATTCTTTGAGTACCGGACATTATAATAATATGTACCGTGCAGATTCTGTATTGATTGAACATCCGATTTCTGAGAATACAGTTTATCCAAAAAAATTCAAAGAGAATCTTAAAGCCAGATACAAAGGGAAAGAGTTCGATTATACAACTATAAAACCCCGAGAATCATTCTGGCAAAAACTGCAAAGAAAACTTGCCAAAATTATCGAAAGTATTTTTGGTGAGAACAGCTTTGGAACTTCAGCTAAGATCACTACAGTTGTGATTCGTTTGTTTGCTATACTTCTAGTTGGATTCTTATTGTATTTTATTATTAGATACTTATTAGGTAAAGACGGGAATTTTTTCTTTGGACGAAAGAATAAAAAAGTAAATATTAAAGAAGAAGAACTGCACGAAAATATTCATGAGATTAATTTCCCTGAAAGCATCGCAAAGTTTGAAAGAACGGGAGATTATCGTTCAGCGGTTCGCTATCAGTTTTTATTTGTTCTTAAAAAATTGAGCGATAGGAAGTCGATCATCTGGAATCCTGAAAAAACGAATAAAGATTATGTTGCAGAACTTAAAGTTCCACATCTAAAAAATGAATTTTCAAACCTTTCGTATATATTTGATTATGTATGGTATGGAGAGTTCATTATCAATGAGGAGGATTATTTAAAATTTAAAAACCAATATCAGAGGTTTAAACCATAGTTAAATTTTTAAGAATGAATAAAACTTTCAAAATATATGCTATAATTTTCATCATTATCATGGTGATCTTGGCATTGCTTGAAGTTAATAAAAAGGAGGTTACAGATTGGCGTAAAAACTTTGATCCTAATGAAAAATCTCCTTTTGGATTGTTCGTATTTAATAAAGAAGTAAAAGATCTTTTTAAAACACATCTTAAAAAGATTGATGAGACGCCTTATGATTATTACAATGAGAACAAAAAAGATCTTCACAATATTTTAGTTGTCGAAAAAGAAATAGATAAACAATCGTGGCGTAGTATATTAGGTGAAGTTTCCAAGGGTTCTGATGCGATGCTGATCGTAAATAAAATTCCAAAAGAGATTTCGGATAGTATTGGTTATTATATTTCTCAGATCTCTTTTGATGAGCAAAATGTTTTAAAGCTTACAGATAAAAAATATCTGAATGATTTTATGATCCTGGATAAATTCCCGTCGGGACGTGGTTTCTCTTACATTAAACCTAGTGTGGAAGTTTTAGGAAAAACGGTTGAAAAAAATAATTCAGATCAGGCTAATTTTATCAAGGTGAAATTTGGGAAAGGAAATATTTATGTCCACAGCGAGCCACTTTTCCTCACTAACTATTATCTTCTTAAGCCCGGAAATATTAGATACGCACAAGATGTTTTTTCGTATCTTAATGACAAAGAAACACTTTGGTTTGTAGAGGCGGCAAGCGCCAAAGCTTCTTCCCGTTTTTTTATGAGATTTATACTCTCAAAACCAGCTCTTAAATATGCATGGTGGGTATTCCTTGGGGGATTGATCCTATTTATTTTCTTCAATGCAAAAAGAAAACAACGGATTGTTCCAATTATGGAACCTTTAAAAAATACCTCTGTAGATTTTGTGAAAAGTATTGGAAATCTTTATCTTCAGGAAGGAGACTTTCATGATATGATGGCCAAGAAAGCTCAGTATTTCCTGAATAAAGTAAGAATGGATCTTCTTATTGACACACAAAACCTAGATAATGAATTTGCCAAAAAGCTGCAGTTGAAAACAGGAAGAACAATGGAAATGATCAATGAAGCACTGGATCTGATCCGAAAAGCTCAGGATCCGTACGCCAGTGTGATGAAGGAGGATCTTACAAGACTCAATAAAGTCTTGGATGAAATATTACGATAATAATATAACAATGTAATGGTTTATCAATCATTGGTAAATTGATATATTGTCAAATGATAAATTAAAATTTTATGGAAGACCTTGAAAATCAAAATTTAGAAAATCAAAGTTCTATAAATCTTGATAAAAAAGAAAACGATTTTCAGTCGAGAATCGATATGATTGAACTTCGGGTAAGTTTAGAAAAAGTAAAGTCTGAAATTGCTAAAGTAATTGTAGGACAGGAAAGTATGGTAGAACACCTTCTTGCTGCTCTTCTATCAAACGGTCATGTTCTGATTGAAGGAGTTCCTGGAGTTGCTAAGACGATTACGGCAAAATTATTGGCTAAAACAATTGATGTTGATTTCAGCAGAATTCAGTTTACCCCTGATTTAATGCCTTCAGATATACTAGGAACCTCTATTTTTAATGTTAAAAATTCCGAATTTGAATTTAAAAAAGGACCTATCTTCTCACACTTTATTTTAATTGATGAGATTAACAGGTCTCCGGCAAAGACTCAGGCTGCTTTGTTTGAAGTAATGGAAGAGAGGCAGATTACAATGGATGGAATCCGATACACAATGGAAGAGCCTTTCTTAGTGGTAGCTACACAGAATCCTATTGAGCATGAAGGAACATATAGGCTTCCGGAAGCGCAATTAGATAGGTTTTTATTTAAAATAAATGTTGGGTATCCAAATCTTCAACAAGAGATTTTAATTATTAAAAATCAACACGAAAGTAGAACGGAAGATAAAACGGAAGTTGTAGGAAAAGTAATAACAGCCCAGCAATTAAAAAATTATCAGCAGTTGGTAAAGGAAATTATTGTTGAGGCTCAGTTAATGGAATACATTGCTAAAATTATAGTGAATACCAGAGAAAATCAGTTTTTATACTTGGGAGCATCTCCAAGAGCTAGCTTAGCATTGCTAACAGCTTCAAAAGCTTTTGCGGCATTAAGAGGAAGAGATTTTGTAACTCCTGAAGATATTAAAGAGGCAAGCTATGCAGTGCTAAGACACCGGGTAATTGTTTCGCCGGAAAGAGAAATGGAAGGTCTAAGTGCTGATGAAATTATTAGACAAATTTTAGAAGGAATAGAGATACCAAGGTAGGTTAAGAATTAGGGATTAGCTGATAAAAGCTTTAGATCTAATTCCTTAATCATAACAGCTGCAACCCTGAGAAAATGAAAAACTTATACATTAATAACCGTTTTTTCTTCGCACTCATAGGAGTGGGGATACTCTATGTTTTTGCATTTTTCTTTCCATTCATCATCTACATTGCTCATATCCTGTTATTACTTTGTTTTCTAGCATCAATGGTAGATTTTCTTCTTCTTTTTAATCAAAAGGACGGAATTTTAGCACAAAGAATATTGCCGGAGAAATTATCTAATGGAGATGAGAATCCAATAAAGGTAGATATTAAAAATAACTACAGTTTTAAGATCAGTACCAAGATCATTGATGAAATTCCGTTTCAGTTTCAAAAAAGGGATTTTTTGATCCGTAAAGAAATTGCTTCAGGAAGAAATACCTATTTTCAGTATACTTTAGAACCTAAAGAAAGAGGGGAGTATAATTTTGGAAGCTTAAATGTTTATGCGGCTTCACCAATAGGCTTCGTTTCAAAAAGATATAGATTTCAAAAGGATGCAAACCTTGCTGCTTACCCATCATTTATTCATCTCCGAAAATATGAGCTGATGGCGCTTCAGAGTGAGTTTTTGTTGGGTGGTATTAAAAGGATCAGAAAGCTGGGGCATACCATGGAATTTGAGCAGATTAAAGATTATGTTCCGGGTGATGATATTCGAACGATTAACTGGAAAGCAACCTCAAAGACCAATCGTCTTATGGTTAATCAATTTCAAGATGAAAAGTCACAGCGTATTTTTATGTTGATCGATACTGGGAGAACCATGAAAATGCCTTTTAAAGAATTGA
Source organism: Chryseobacterium sp. ISL-6 (assembly GCF_018613715.1). GTDB lineage: Bacteria > Bacteroidota > Bacteroidia > Flavobacteriales > Weeksellaceae > Chryseobacterium > Chryseobacterium paludis. Next base: position 904,480 of record NZ_JAGGPT010000006.1, read on the forward strand.
GTCTTTTAGATTATTCAATTAATGCAACAATGGCTTTGTCTCATATCATTTTGAAAAAAGGAGATCGGGCGGGAATGATGACTTTCTCAAAAAAAACTGAAAATAAAATAGCTGCTGAAAATAAATCAGGTCAGTTAAAGAAAATTTCTGAATCTCTTTATAACATCAAAACCAATTTTTTTGAAAGTGATTTTAACAGACTTTATCAGGATGTAAAATATTCGATCAATCAAAGAAGTCTGATCTTGCTATTTACTAATTTTGAAACATTAGATGGATTAAACAGGCAGTTGAAATATCTTCGTGGTATTGCGAAGAACCATTTGCTGGTTGTTGTATTCTTTAAAAATTCAGAACTTCAGACTTTAATTCATAGGAATCCTGAAAGTATGCAGGACATCTATGACGAGATTATTGCAGAGAAATTTGAATTTGAAAAGAAACTGATTATCCAGGAACTTCGCAAATATGGGATCTACACGGTATATACCCTTCCTGAAAATTTAAATATCGACGTTATCAATAAATATTTGGAGATAAAAGCGAGGGGAATTTTATAATTTTGTACATCTAAATATTCTACGATTTGTCTGCCTTTTAAATTGCAGACGAATTCTAATGATCTTAAATATAAATACGACAATGAAAATAACATTAAACAGAATAAACGACGATTTTTTATTTGAATGCACCAACTCTCAGGGGAATTCTATTCTTTTGGACAATACTTCTCAGTCAGGAGCAAAAGGAGTTTCTCCAATGGAAAGTGTTTTAATGGCAGTTGCGGGATGTAGCGGAATAGATGTCGTTTCTATATTAAAAAAACAAAGACAGGAAATTACTGGCTTTAAAGCTGAAGTTGAAGGTGAAAGAGTTCAGATAGAAGAAGCAAAACCTTTTAAGGCAATTAAAGTTAAATTTTTTTTAGAGGGTACTGTTGATCCTGGTAAAGCATTAAAAGCAGCACAATTATCATTTGAAAAATACTGCTCAGTTTCTAAAACTTTAGAACCTAATGTAGAAATTGGTTATGAAGTTTTTGTAAATGGTGAAAAGATTTAATTCTAGATATAAGACAAAATAAAAAAACCGGATAGTCGATCCGGTTTTTTTATTATTGATGGTTGTTAGTTTTATTTTTTAATCATTTTAGAACTTTTAAAAGAACCGTCTTTCATGGTTGCAGTTAAGATATAAACTCCTGATTTAACTCCGCCTAAATGTATCGTTGAGGAAGGGTTGTAAATTGTTGTTACGGTAATTCCTGAAAGATCAGTAAGGGTAATACGTTTTATATCTGCAAAATTTTCAAGAAAGAGAACATCAGTGAAAGGGTTAGGGTAAGCTAGTCTTTCTTTAGCTTTAGCATTTACTTCATTTACAGCCAGGATAAGAGGTTCCAGTGTTACTGTAACTGTAAATGTGTTATTGTCAACCTTGTTATAATCTGCATTACAATCCGAACTGCCATAAGTTCTCCAGGCTCTAAGTTCAAAATTGACATCTCCGGTAAGGTCATTTGCTAAAGACAGTGCCGTTCTGTTATAAGAATAGGTTCCTGAATTACCACCTGAACCACTTGTTATTGCTGTTTCGGAGGTGTTATTATTTAAACAAACTAGTAAACTTCTTTGCTCAGACATCCACCTGTTTGCGACAGTAGACATTGTATAAGAAACAGCGGTAGATTTTATTTTATAACCAGTAGGTACACTAACGGTTACAGCTCCAGCGCAATTGGTGGTTGCTGTTATTGTTGGGTTTATATCGTACATCGTATTAATATCTCCGATTGTATAAGTAGAAGATATCTGTCCTACCGTAAATTCTTTCATTTTCCAGAATCCTTTAGTTCCACCGCAATTTGATCTCACCCAAAAATAGTAAGTCTCCCCTGTGGTTAATGAGTTCAGGGTTGCGGTAGTAGTACCAGCGGCAACACTTCCTGTAGGAGTTGTAGTTGCAGTTGGTGCCGTTGGTGTGCTGCTGTAATAGTAATCGTAACCTGAAGATGGTGCTGTTGCTGGCGCTGTCCAGCTTAAAGTTGCACTATTCATTGTAGAAGTATACGTAATATTTGAAGGTGAAGGGCAGGAACTATATACATCGGCGGAGAATGCAAAAATATTTGGAATTCCGCCAGTACCGGTTTTTGTGATAGTTACACTTTGGATGTTTTTAGACTGATTAGCAGCATCAATAGCAAGAGGGATTTGATACAATCGGGGTTCTGTTCCACCACCAGATTCCAAATTGTCATTATTGAGGTTAATTCTTCCTATCCCCTGAATGGCAAAATTTGCTGCGTAATACCAATCGGAAATATTGATTCCGGTAAATGACTGTGTTGAGGAGTCGGCGAAGTTAACGCTTACATCTACGGTACAGGCTCCGCTGCCTCCTGTTGCCAGCATATATAAGTTTATTGCCGGGATAGGTGTCGAAAAGGTAAGAGTTCCTGAATCAGCTGTATTTTCAAGTCTTAAAACATTATTGCCACTGTAAGAAGCTAATTGATAACCTAATCCAGGGGTAGAGCTGACGGCAGAATTGAACATTCCACTAATAGGTAAACCATACGTCAATGGTGTGCTGGTAGAAGTTAATTGAAAGTCTCTCGAAACAAAGGCATAATTGACACCATCTACATCATTGTTAGTAGAAGTCGTTGAACTTCCAATTCCATTCGCGATAACATCAGCATTATATCCACTTTGGATGGGAATAGGTTGATATTCCTGAGCATTAATCTGATGAATGAACATGCTTGATAATACCAGGCATGCAGCAGGTAGTAGTTTTCCTTTCATAAAAAATACTTTTAAGTTTGTTATGCTAAGATAAAGATTGTTTTATTAATAATTCATCATAATTTCAAATTGATTATTAAATTTTCATTAAAATATAAGACTAAGTATTTTTATGTAATGTAAGCATATGTGTTCTCATGAATAAGAGAACTTTTTAATAAAGAGGAACGGCAGGGATTGGTGTCTAACTAAAAAAAATACTCCTTTTTGAAAAGAAGTATTTTAGGTGTTTTATCTTATCTTGGTTTCATAAGTTTGGCTACAGTAGCGGTCCAGCCTGTTTGATGTGATGCACCAACTCCACGACCATTGTCACCATGGAAATATTCATAAAAAGTGATATAGTCCTTAAAATGCTCATCATAATTAAACTTATTATTTCCACCATTAAAAGCCCTTTGCCCCTGTTCATCTTTTAAAAATATCGAGCAAAGTCTATTGCTGATATTCTGGGCCACTTCTTCAAGGTTTCTTTTGTCTCCACTTCCCGTTGGTAGTTCCACTTTTAAGCTATTCCCATAATAGAAATGAAATCGCTGAAGACTTTCTACGATTAGAAAATTAATCGGAAACCAAATGGGTCCTCTCCAGTTACTATTTCCTCCGAACATCCTGCTGTCACTTTCTGCCGGTGTATAATAAACAACGTTTTCAGTACCATGAACGGAGAATATAAAAGGATTTTCTTCATATACTTTTGACATCGCCCTGATTCCATAGGAACTTAAAAACTCTTTTTCATCGAGCATTCTGGTAAGAACTTTTGATAATCTGTTTTTGCGTAAAATGCTCATTAAGTGCTTTCTTCCGTGGCCTTCTTCATCCCAATGAGAAACTAATTTTGTAAGTTCTGGTTTGTTTTTAAGAACCCATTCCATTCTTATTTTAAAGTTAGGCATTTTTTCCAGTAACCCGTGATCGATGATCTCTACAGCGAATAGTGGAATAAGCCCAACAATACTTCTCAAGCGAAGGGTTACACTTTCACCATCACCTAATTGGAGTACATCATAGAAAAATCCATCCTCTTCGTTCCATAATCCTTCCTTACCATCACCCATATTTTCCATAGCTTCTGCAATATAAAGATAATGTTCAAAGAATTTAATGGCCATATCCTCATATACCTGGTAATATTGAGCCAGCTCCATAGCTATTCTCATCATATTCAAGGCATACATTGCCATCCAGCTCGTACCGTCTGCCTGTTCCAGATGTTCGCCATCTTTGAGTTCCATATTTCGGTCGAATGCACCAATATTATCGAGTCCCAAGAAACCGCCACCAAAAATATTCTTACCATTTTTATCCTTACGGTTCACCCACCATGTAAAATTCAGAAGTAATTTCTGGAAAACTTTTTCAAGGAACAACAAGTCTGGTTTGCCATTTGTTTTTTCATCAATTTTAAAAACCCTGAAACAAGACCATGCGTGAACAGGTGGATTTACATCACTGAGGTTCCATTCATAAGCAGGAAGCTGCCCGTTGGGGTGCATATACCATTCCTTTGTTAATAGAAGAAGTTGGTTTTTTGCAAATTGTGCGTCGATCAATGCATAAGGAACGCAATGGAAGGCCAGATCCCAGGTTGCATACCAAGGGTATTCCCATTTATCAGGCATGGAAATTATATCCTTATTATGCATATGATTCCACTCTGTATTTCTTACGTAGTTATAGAAATCCCGTGGTGCATCAAAATTGGGGTCTCCTTTTAGCCATTTTCCAACGTTGTAGTGGTAAAACTGTTTGTTCCAAAGTAATCCTGCGAAAGCCTGCCTTTGAACATTTCTTTCATCCTCATTGGTTACATCGTGCTGAACTTCATTATAGAATTCATTTGCTTCGGCAATTCGGGTATTGAAGATTTCTTCAAACTGGTAAAAAGGCTCATCCGTATCTTCGGGTGATAATCTGAAATCAAAAGTTTTTGACTGGCCACCGCCAATTATTTCATCGATGATAAAAGAAGCTTTTGATCCTCTTTTTTCAGGATTGATACTATTACTTTTATGAATGATATAATCATTTATTCCATCTTTGAAATAGGTGTTTTCAATAAATGGGACTCCATATAATTTCCGTGTATTTGTTTCATTATCACAAAAGGCACTTCTTGCATTTGTATTTCTTGAATAAAACTTTTTAATAGAAACACTGTCGTGATTGATATCAATACAGCCTTCATTTGAAGCATTCAACATGCCTTTATAAGTATTGTAACCCCATTTCCAGTTATTTCTGAACCATGCGGTTGGAGCTACGACTATAGGTGCATCCTGCTGGCTTCTGTTATGGATAGAAACCCGTACCAGAATGTCATTGGTTTCTGCCTTACAATATTCAATAAAAATGTCAAAATATTCATTATTATCAAAAATTCCTGTATCAATAATTTCATATTCAGCCTCTTTTTTGCTGCGTCTTCCATTTTCAGAAACCAGATGGTCATAAGGAAATTCATTGATGGGATACTTGTATACCATCTTCATATAGCTATGTGTAGGAGTGTTGTCCAGGTAGTAAAAGATTTCTTTGATATCTTCCCCATGATTTCCCTGAGGGTTGCTCAATCCAAAAAAACGTTCTTTTACCATTTTATCTTTCTTGTTCCAGAACGAAAGAGCAAAGCAAAAAAGCTGTTTGGTGTCGGATATTCCTGCAATTCCTTCTTCCCCCCATCGATAAGAATAACTTTCAGCTTTGTCGTGGTTTGTAAAGTTCCAGGCATTGCCATTAGGGCTATAATCTTCACGAACATTACCCCATTGTCTATTGCTTACATAAGGGCCCCAACTTTTCCAGTTGATATCTTGTAATCTTTGTTTTTCTGCGGTCATAAATCATCATTTTCACTACGAAGTTAATTTTTTTGAAAAATAATTCCAATTTTTTCTATCTGAATAATTCTTAACATATCCTTGTAACTCTTATAATTAGAGGGTTTTTGAGAAAAAAATATTTTTTTGTAAAAATTTAAAATAAAATGAACTATCTTTGCAGCTCGATCATTCAAATATTGAAAATGTTATCAAGAAAGGTTGAGGGATTAGACCCTATGAAACCTTAGCAACCCTTTGTGCAAGCGAAGAAGGTGCTACGTTCTACCAAATATTTATTTTGGACAGATAACTTACTGAAGTTCTTCAGCCATTTCTCGTGGCATTTTCAATTGTGTTATAAGTAATATATAATAGAATTGAAAACAGAACTAAAACATATTAATCTTTCGTATCAAACCTATTCCGGAAAGGAATACCATATCCCGTTGAGTTATCAGCTCTTCGGGAAAGAATTGTTTACTGCACCCATTATTTTAATTAACCACGCTTTAACAGGAAACTCAAATGTTTCAGGGAAAAATGGTTGGTGGAAACAGTTAGTGGGAGAAGGAGAAGTTATTGATATTAATTCTTATACCGTTCTGTGTTTTAATATTCCCGGAAACGGTTATGATCATTTTTTAATTGATGAGTATGAGGACTTTACACCTTCAGATATTGCAAATATATTTTTAAAGGGTCTTGAGTTTTTAAATATTAAAAATTTGTACGCCATCATTGGAGGCTCTCTTGGAGGCGGAATAGGCTGGGAAATGTTGGTGAAAAATCCACAACTGGCTGAAATATTCATTCCTATTGCCTGTGATTTTAAAACACACGATTGGCTTCATGCTCAGTGTTTGGTTCAGAAGTTTTTATTGAACGGAAATGATGAACCATTACAAAAAGCCAGAATTCATGCGATGTTGTGTTACAGGACTCCACAATCTTTAAACGACAGATTTCAAAATAAATACAATACAGAAAAACAAAAGCTTGAATCAGAAGATTGGCTTGTTTATCATGGAAAGGCTCTTAATGAAAGATTTAGTTTGAAATCTTACAAGCTAATGAATCATTTACTTATGAACATCAACGCTGAAGAAAATAGGTTGGAGAAAATTCAGGCACGAATGCACTTGATCTCCGTTGATACAGATCTATTCTTTCCTGCTTCAGAAATCCGGATGTGTTTTGAAAAACTGACAGGCAAAAAAGAGAATGTTTCTTATTACGAGATCACCTCAATACATGGGCACGATGCCTTCCTAATGGAGTATAAACAATTAAATAATATCATTAAAAACATCTTGTTACAGACTGAAATTAAGCGAACACAAAATTTCCTGTAGCAACACTAAACAATAAAGAATGAACAGATGAAAAATGCTAACGAAATAAAATTTTTAAAAAATAGATCAATTATCAAATTTGAGGGTGAAGATTTCCTGGGAGAAATCGGTATTGATGGAAGAATTTTTAAAGCACTTACTTTAGCACGGATTAGTGTTGGAGTAATTTCACAACAGGCTATTGAAAACGGATTATCAATTCTGGTTCACGAAGATGATTCTGAAAAGGCTGTAAATTGTCTGATTGATGAATTTGAATCAGAAAGAAAATCCGGGAAAGTTTCTCAGATCTACAGTATTAACAATGTTTCTGTCTTAGGTTTTGTAGCTGAAGACCTTAATAAAGTACTTGCAGAGTTGGCTAGAAATAATGTATTCCCATTACTTCTCAATCAAATAGCAAGCGAAAAAAGAGTAAATATCGTAGTAACTTCTTCACAAGACGAAAAAACTAAAAATATCATCGAATCTGAAATATCAAAAAAACCTAAAACAGTTCATCTGGCAATAATAGGACATGGAAATGTTGGAAAAACTCTGATTGATCAGGTTTTACAATCTTCAGAAGAAATCAAAAGACGAAAAAAAATTGACCTTAAAGTAGTAGCAGTTGCGAACTCAAGGAAAATAGCATTCAATAAAAAAGGTTTCGACAGTAACTGGAATGATGAGGTTTTAATAGCGGAAAGCCCTTCAAATGTTGATGAGCTAATTAATTTTTCAAGAGAAAATCAATTGGAAAATTTAATAGTAGTTGATAATACGGCAAGTAAGGACTTTGTTAAAAACTATCATGCCTTGGCAGAAAATGGATTTGATCTGGTTTCTTCGAATAAAATATTCAATACACTACCTATTGAAGAATATCGTAAACTAAGATATACGTTGAATAAAAACAACAGACGTTATCTTTATGAAACTAATGTAGGAGCTGGTTTACCTTTGATTGATACGATAAAATTATTACACCTTTCAGGAGAAAATATTACAAGAATAAAAGGGGTATTCTCCGGTTCTTTAAGTTATATTTTCAATAATTTCTCTATTAGAAATGATAAGTTTTCAACAGTTATAGGGGAGGCAATGGAAAAAGGTTTTACTGAACCAGATCCTCGTGAAGATCTTTCTGGAAATGATGTAGCAAGAAAACTTTTGATCTTAGCCAGAGAACTTGATCTTATTAATGAATTCAGTGATATAAATATTCAGAACCTAATCCCTGAAGACCTTCTTTCGATCGGGAAAAACGAATTCATCTCCAGACTGGAAGAATTGGATACTGAATATCAGAATATCAAAGATGGTCAGGCTTCGGATCATGTATTACGTTACGTAGGTGATTTACATGGTGATTTACAAAAGGAAAAGGGGCAGCTTGATGTGAAATTGATTTCTGTTCCTGCTACCTCGGCTTTAGGCCAGCTAAAAGGTTCAGATTCCATTTTTGAGATCTACACGGAAAGTTATGGTGAGAATCCGATTGTGATTATGGGTGCAGGAGCAGGAGCGCAAGTAACTGCAAGAGGGGTTTTCGGAGATATTTTAAGAGTAAGCGAAACTAAATAAATTAATGTACGAATGTAGCAGTATAACAATGTACCAATAACTACCCGGAAAAGAAGAATTGCTTTATTGGTAAACTGTTACATTGATATATTGTTACATTATTAGAATTAAAACTATATGGAAAATTTTGAAACATTTGCAATAAGAACTCAGACAGAAAGAACTCAGTTTGATGAACATTCGACGCCTTTATATCTTACATCAAGTTTTATTTTTCAGGATGCTGAAGATATGAGAGCGAGTTTTGCAGAAGAAAAACCAAAAAACTTATACAGCAGATTCTCCAATCCGAACGTTACGGAATTCACAGATAAGATAGTAAAAATGGAAGGTGCAGAAGCGGGATATGCTTTTGCAACAGGTATGGCGGCCATTTATTCGACTTTTACAACATTGTTGGATGCGGGAGATCATATCGTAAGTTGTCAATCTGTTTTCGGATCTACACATACTTTATTTACAAAGTATTTTCCGAAATGGAATATTGAAACAACCTATTTCAAAGCAGAAGATGCAGAAGATGTTGAAAAATTAATTAAGCCTAATACAAAGATTTTATATCTGGAGACTCCAACAAATCCAGCCATTGAAATTTTAGATTTAGATTTTTTTGGAAAGATTGCTAAAAAACATAATCTTATCTTTATTGTAGATAATTGTTTTGCAACACCTTACCTTCAGCAACCTATCAAGTATGGTGCTGATGTTGTCGTTCATTCGGCGACAAAATTAATTGATGGACAGGGACGTGTTTTAGGAGGAGTAGCAGTAGGAAGAGAAGACCTGATAAGAGAGATCTATCTTTTTGCAAGAAATACAGGACCTGCAATGTCTCCTTTTAATGCGTGGGTTTTATCTAAAAGTTTGGAAACATTGGCGATCCGAGTAGAAAAGCATTGTGAAAATGCTCTGAAAGTTGCTGAGTTTTTAGAAAACCATCCAAATGTGGAATTGGTGAAATACCCATTTTTACCTTCTCATCCGAGTTATGAAGTGGCAAAAAAACAAATGAAGTTAGGAGGTAATATTGTTGCTTTTGAAATAAAAGGAGGAATAGAGGGTGGTAGAAAGTTTTTAGATAAAATAAAAATGTGTTCACTTTCCGCAAACCTTGGAGATACAAGAACAATTGTTACGCATCCGGCCTCTACGACTCATTCGAAGTTAACGGATGAAGAGAGAAATGAAGTCGGAATTACAGCAGGTCTCGTTCGTTGTTCAGTAGGGTTGGAAAATGTAGAAGATGTGATTGCGGATCTACAACAGGCCTTAGATTAATTCAATAGAATAATAGGTTTTAACCAAAATTTACAAATGAGAAACTCAGAACAATTATATAAAGCGCTTTCAGAAAGAATTTTAATTCTTGATGGAGCTATGGGGACGATGCTTCAACGATATAAGTTTGAAGAAGAGGATTATCGTGGCGAACGATTCAAAGATTATCCGCATTTAGTAAAAGGAAATAATGATCTACTTTCTCTTACACAGCCATATGCTATAGAAGAGGTTCATAAAAAATACCTGGAGGCCGGAGCAGATATCATCGAAACCAATACATTTTCAGGAACGACGATTGCAATGGCAGATTATCATATGGAAGATTTGGTATATGAACTAAATTATGAGTCCGCAAAGATTGCAAGAAGAGCGTGTGATGAATTCACAGCAATTAATCCTGATAAACCCAGATTTGTTGCAGGATCAATTGGACCAACCAACAGAACGGCTAGCTTAAGCCCGGATGTTAATGATCCCGGATACCGCGCCATTACATTTGATGAGTTGAGAATTGCCTATAAGCAACAATCTGAGGCTCTATTAGATGGTGGATCTGATATTTTATTGGTGGAAACTATTTTCGATACACTCAATGCAAAGGCGGCTTTATTTGCGATTGATGAAATCCAGGACGAACGAGGGATAAAAATTCCAATTATGGTGTCTGGAACTATTACAGATGCCTCAGGAAGAACGTTGAGCGGACAGACCGCAGAAGCCTTTTTAATTTCTGTGTCGCACTTAAATCTACTAAGTGTCGGTTTCAACTGTGCACTGGGAGCTAACCAATTGACACCTTATTTGGAAACCCTGGCTCATAATTCAGATTTTTATGTTTCAGCCTACCCTAATGCAGGTTTGCCTAATGCTTTCGGTAAATATGATGAGACTCCTGAATTTATGGCAGAACAGATAAGAGAATATGTAGAAAAAGGATTGATCAATATTATTGGTGGATGTTGTGGGACAACACCTGAACATATCAAGGCTATTGCAGATTTGGTTAATAAATATGAACCACGAAAGGTTAATAAATATAACAATGTATCTATCTAACAATTTATCAGTAATTAATCCATTGCTGAATTGTCAGATTTATAAATTGGTAAATTAAAATATGAAATATTTAAGATTGTCGGGCCTCGAGCCTCTTATCATAACACCGGAAAGTAATTTCATCAACGTTGGTGAAAGAACTAATGTTGCGGGTTCTAAAAAATTCTTAAGATTAATTAAAGAAGAGAAATTCTCTGAAGCATTAGATATTGCCCGCCACCAGGTGGAAGGGGGTGCACAGATTCTTGATGTTAATTTTGATGATGGATTAATTGATGGAAAAGCTTCCATGATCAAATTTCTTAACCTTATAGGCTCAGAGCCTGATATTGCAAGAATCCCAATTATGGTGGATTCTTCCAAATGGGAGATCTTAGAAGCAGGGCTACAGGTTGTGCAGGGGAAATGTGTAGTTAATTCTATTAGCTTAAAAGGGGGAGAAGAAGAGTTTGTTAAACAGGCTAAAGCAATTAAAAGATATGGAGCTGCTGTTATTGTCATGGCCTTTGATGAAGATGGACAGGCGGATACTTTAGATCGTAGGATAGAGATTTCAAAACGGTCTTATGATATTCTGGTTAATCGGATCGGCTTTCCCGCTGAAGATATTATTTTTGATTTAAATATTTTCCCTGTGGCAACAGGAATGGATGAGCACAGAAGAAATGCGCTGGACTTTATTGATGCCACAAGATGGGTAAGACAGAATCTTCCTTATGCTTCTGTAAGCGGTGGGGTAAGTAATGTTTCATTCTCTTTCCGTGGAAATGATACGGTGAGAGAAGCTATGCATTCTGTTTTCTTATACCACGCTATTCAAGCAGGAATGAATATGGGAATTGTAAACCCTGCAATGCTTGAGGTCTATGATGAGATCAACAAAGAGCTGTTGGGATTAGTAGAAGATGTTATTCTTGATAAAAGAGAAGATGCAACAGAAAGGCTTCTTGATTATTCAGAAAGAAATAAATCGGTCAAAAAAGAAAAAGTTGAGGAGTTAGAGTGGAGAACAAGGCCGTTACAAGATAGGATTACCCATTCTTTAGTAAAAGGAATTGACCGTTTTATTGAGGAAGATGTAGAGGAAGCCAGGAAAGCGGCAGCAAAGCCATTACATGTTATTGAAATCAATCTGATGACAGGAATGGGAGTGGTAGGAGATCTGTTTGGAAGTGGAAAAATGTTCTTGCCTCAGGTGGTGAAATCTGCGCGGGTAATGAAAAAAGCAGTTGCTTATTTACAGCCTTATATTGAAGCAGAAAAAGACGGGTCGAGACCTGCGAATGGTAAAATATTAATGGCTACCGTTAAAGGCGATGTTCATGATATCGGAAAAAATATTGTAAGTGTTGTTTTAGGCTGTAATAATTATGAAATTGTAGATCTGGGAGTGATGGTTCCTGCCGAAAAGATTATTCAGACTGCCATCGAACAAAAAGTGGATGTAATTGGATTAAGTGGATTGATTACGCCGAGCTTGGATGAAATGGTATATATCGCTTCAGAATTGGAAAGACAGAATCTTAACTTTCCTTTGTTGATCGGAGGAGCAACGACTTCCAAGGCACATACGGCTGTAAAAATTGATTTAAAATATAAAAATGCTGTAGTCCATGTTAATGATGCTTCCAGAGCAGTGAATGTTGTAAGTTCTTTATTAGGAGATCGAAATAAAGAATACGTTCATGATCTAAAAGATGAATACTCAGACTTCCGTGAAAAATTCCTGAACAGACAGGTTGATAAAGACTATGTATCGATACAGGATGCCCGAAAAAATCATTTTAAAATAGATTGGGAAAACGAGGATATTTTTATACCCAATAATGTGGGAATACAAATTTTCCAGGATCAGGATCTCAATGAATTGGTCCCATTTATCGATTGGTCGCCTTTCTTCAGAAGCTGGGATCTGCATGGTAAGTATCCTAATATTTTTGAGGATGAGGTTGTTGGGGCTCAAGCTAAAGAATTATTCAAAGATGCTCAGGTTATTTTGAAAAAAATTCTTGATGAAAAACTCCTGACGGCAAAGGCCATCTTCGGCGTTTTTAAAGCTAATGCTAACGAAACGGATGATATTATAATTTTTGATGAAAACGATCAGGAACAAGTTAAGTTTTTAACCTTAAGACAACAACTTCAAAAATCAAAAGGAAAAGAATATCTGGCATTAAGCGATTTTATTGCTCCTAAAAGTTCTGGAAAAACTGATTATATGGGAGCTTTCTGTGTTACTACAGGTTTTGGAACAGATGAATTATCATCGGAATATGAAAAAGCTAATGACGATTATAATGCAATTATGGTAAAAGCTCTTGCAGACCGATTTGCTGAGGCTTATGCCGAATTCTTACACAAAAAGGTAAGAACCGAATATTGGGGATATGCTAATCAGGAAGAATTAAGTAATGAAGATTTAATTGCAGAAAAATATAAGGGAGTTCGTCCTGCTCCGGGATATCCTGCATGCCCGGATCATTTAGAAAAGAAAACAATTTGGGATCTTCTAAAAGTAGAAGAAAATATAGGCGTATACCTTACCGAAAGTTTGGCAATGTTTCCAACGGCTTCCGTTTCAGGATATTATTTTGGAAGCCCACATGCAAAATATTTTGGGTTAGGAAAAATCACAGAAGATCAAGTAAAAGATTATGCTGCAAGAAGAGGTTGTAGCATTCAGGAAGCCAAAAAATGGCTGTCACCTAATTTAGCAGATTAATTAAACATGAAGATTACAGAACACATAAAAAATGCAAATGGAAAGGCTTTATTTTCTTTAGAAGTTGTTCCGCCGCAAAAAGGGATTGGTATTGAAGACCTCTATACCAATATAGATCCATTGATGGAATTTAAACCGCCTTTTATTGACGTAACGACTTCGCGGGAAGAATATATTTACCTTGATAAGGGAAATGGACTGGTTGAACGGAAAATAACAAGAATGCGTCCTGGAACTTTGGGTATATGTTCTGCAATCCAGCATAAATATAATGTAGATACCGTACCGCACTTACTTTGTGGAGGATTTACCAAAGAAGAAACAGAATATCTTTTGGTAGACTGTATGTATTTGGGGATTGATAATATTATGGCACTTCGTGGGGATGCAATGAAGGGGCATCAGTATTTTGAAGCAACACCTGGTGGACATGAGAGTGCTATGGATCTTGTACATCAGATCAATGATCTTGGTCGGGGAAAGTATCTTCATAATGAAGACCAGATATGTGATGAACTTAATAAATTTTGTATTGGAGTGGCCGGTTATCCCGAAAAACATATTGAAGCCCCTTCAATGAATTACGATTTGAAATGGTTAAAGCAAAAAGTAGACGCAGGAGCTGACTATATCGTAACTCAGATGTTTTTTGATAATAAAAAATTCATCGAGTTTGTTCAAAAAGCCAGGGAGATGGGAATTACCATTCCTATTATTCCAGGGATTAAACCTATTGCCACAAAAAGACATTTAAAATTACTGCCACAGGTTTTTAAAATCGATTTACCCGAAGAACTTATTAACGAAGTTGAAAGTGCTAAGAACAATGAAGCTGTAAAGCAAATTGGTATAGAGTGGGCTATCAACCAGTGCAGAGAGCTTCTGGATTTTGGAGTGCCGGTTTTACACTTCTATTCTATGGGTAAAAGTGATAATATAAAGAAAATTGCGGGGGAATTATTTTAATGAAGGAGTATAAATGAAAGGAAGTCCCTGTTGTTCATTCAACAGGGGTTTTTATTTTATAGGAAAGGATGTCTTTTAAAAATTTTATTTTGATCAAATAAATAACGGTAGGTTATTAATTTTCGGGTTATGGTTGTATCCAGGGTTTCAGCAATTTTTACCATTTTTGGATTGAAGTCACCGATCCATTGAAGCTCAGTTACTGTAAAATCAGTGTACTTTCTTAGATGCTGAGTTCCTTCCCAGATCATATATCCATCTATGCCCTTTCTCTGCCATTCTGGAATAACTCCAAAAACCAATCCCACCATTTTCTCATTCTTTTTGAATTTTTTATACCATAAAAATTTTAATTTTTCGAGATAACCGAATTTTCCGTTGAGGTATTTTATCCATTGATTCAAATCCGGAATATTCATCCACATTGCAATAGGTTTTTCATTTTCATACACAAACCAGGAAATATGTTCATTGATAATGGGCTTCATTGTCTTGAACATTTTCAGAACCTTACCTTCTTCTAATCTTTTACCTTCACCATGTGCAGCCCAGGCACTATTATAAATTTCAGTAAAATCCTTTGCAAATTTTGACAGATTATTCTTTTTCATAGGTTGAGAAGAGATCGCTGGATTCCGTTTATGTTTTGCGTGCATCACTGTAAAAACACGTGAAACTTCGGCGAAAATTGGTCTTGAAAAACATAGCTGTTCGAAATACAATTGAAATCCGTAATTCTCGAAAAGTTCTTCGTAGTAGGGGAAATTATAGTTCATTCCGTAGAGTGGCGATGAAAAACCTTCGATAAGGAGTCCCCAGAATTTATCCCGTTCACCGAAGTTTATAGGCCCATCCATGGCTTCAATTCCTCTCTCCTGAAGCCACTCCTTACAATAGTCAAAAATAAAATTAGCAGTTTCCTGATCATTAATACAATCAAAAAAACCAATGCCACCAGTCGGTTGGTCTTGTTTATAGGTTCTATTGACAAATACAGCCACTTTACCAATGGTATGGTTGTCTTTGCTCTTAAATAAAAACCTTTTACATTCACCAGTTTTAAAAGTCTTATTTTTAATAGGGTCAAAAATCTCTTTGATGTCTTTATCTAAAGGTCTGATGTAATTTTCGTCATGTTGATAAAGTCGAGCCGGAAACTCTAAAAATTCCTTTTTTTGCTTTTCATTCTGTACTTCTTCAACAATAATCATAAAATTTATAAAAAATAGGGGATGAAAGATAATGTTTTTAGTTTCAATTGAAATAAACAAAAAGATATTATCCGTATTTTTGTTGCAAATTAAATAAAAATGGTTGATTTTACTGATAACGACGATGATATTTTCACAGGAAAAGAACATACGCCTATAAGGGAAGATGCTTTTGATAAATCGCCACAGGAAAAAATAGAAAAGATTACTCAGCTTTTTGGGGAAATCATGGAGACATTGGGAATGGATATGACAGATGACTCCTTAAAAGACTCCCCAAGGCGTGTTGCGAAAATGTATGTAAATGAAATTTTTGGAGGACTGCTGCCAGAAAATAAGCCAGGCATTTCTAAATTTTCCAATAAGTATAAATACCGACAAATGTTGGTGGAAAAAGATATTACAGTATATTCATTTTGTGAGCATCACTTTTTGCCAATTATTGGGAAAGCGCATGTTGCCTACATTTCAAATGGTGATGTAATTGGTCTTTCGAAAATTAACAGAATTGTGGATTATTATGCAAAGAGGCCTCAGGTTCAGGAAAGGCTTACCATGCAGATCGTAAATGCTCTTAAGGAAGCTCTTGGAACAAAAGATGTAGCGTGTATCATAGATGCAAAACATCTTTGTGTAAACTGCCGCGGAATTAAAGATACAGCCAGTTCTACTATTACTGCAGAATTGAGTGGAATCTTCAGAACCAATCCTATTACAAGACAGGAATTCCTGCATTATGTAGGAAGTCATACAACTTTGGATTAATTGTATTAGATTCTAAAATACAGCAAAGAAATATACGTTGGAGTATTTGACTCAGGGTTATCGGGATCATTTATGACATCATTTAAAAACAATTTAATATGGTAAAATTTAAAAAGGTTTCGCATAAAATATTTTTGGTAACAATTATTTGTTGTTGCTGAATATATCGCGTAAAAAACTTAGATTGAATCATTAAATTAAAACAGACACAATGCAATTAAAAATATATAATTCGCTAACCGCAGAAAAAGAGATATTTAAACCCATTTTAGAAGGAAATATTGGAATGTATGTTTGTGGACCTACGGTTTACAGTAATGTACATTTGGGGAATGTAAGAACTTTCCTTTCCTTCGACTTTATTTATCGTACTTTAACTCATCTTGGATATAAAGTACGATATGTAAGAAATATTACAGATGCAGGGCACCTTACAGATGATGGAAATGTAGATAATGATAGATTCGTAAAACAGACCCGACTTGAAAAATTAGAACCTATGGAAATCGTACAGAAATATACAGTTGATTTTCATAAAGTTTTAGACATGTTCAATTTACTGCCTCCTAATATTGAGCCTACGGCAACAGGACATATTGTTGAGCAAATTGAATTGACCCAAAAATTAATCGAAAGAGGTTTTGCTTACGAAAGCAATGGATCTGTATATTTTGATGTTCTTGAGTACAATAGGAGAGGGTTGAATTACGGGGAACTTTCAAAACGTAATATTGAGGAACTTTTTGCTAATACCCGTGATCTTGACGGACAGGGGGAAAAGAAAAACTCACCGGATTTTGCCTTATGGAAAAAAGCCTCTCCAGCCCACATCATGAGATGGAATTCGCCTTGGGGTGAAGGTTTCCCTGGATGGCACCTGGAATGTACAGCAATGAGTACTAAATATTTAGGTGAAAAGTTTGATATTCATGGTGGTGGAATGGATCTGAAATTTCCGCACCACGAATGTGAGATCGCTCAAGGGAAAGCTTGCAATGATATTGCTCCGGTAAATTACTGGATGCATGCTAATATGTTGACAATGAACGGTCAGCGTATGAGCAAATCTACTGGAAATTATATTTTACCAATGCAATTGGTAACTGGAGAAAATGATTTCTTTGAAAAATATTTCCATCCGTCAATTGTGCGTTTTTGCTTCTTACAGGCTCATTACAGAAGTGTTCTGGATATTTCCAATGATGCAATGATTGCGAGTGAAAAGGGATTCATTAGATTAATGGAGGCTGTAAAAGTATTGAATTCCATTACTCCAAACGATGAAAAAGAATCAGGCTTTAATCTTAAAGAATGGAAGACGAAATCCTACGATGCATTAACGGATGATTTTAATTCACCAATACTGATAGCGCATTTATTTGAAGCTGTGAAGTTTATTTTTGCTTTAAATGATGACAAAGAAACGATTTCAACAAATGACCTTGAAGATTTAAAATCTACTTTAAATGCTTTTATTTTTGATGTCTTAGGTTTACAGGCTATTGAAGAAAATAATAATGAAAAGCTGGATCAGACTTTACAGGTTCTCATCGAGCTAAGAAATCAAGCCAGAAAGTCTAAGAATTTTGATCTTTCCGATCAGATCAGAGATAAGTTGCTTGCAGAAGGTATTGAACTAAAAGACGGAAGAGACGGTACAACTTACGTTCTGAATTAAGGCTTAAAATATTTTATAATATCCTCCCGCAGGTTTTGCAGATAGCACAGATTTTTAAACAAAATCATAGGTTAGATCCGCAAAATATGCGGGATTTTTTTCTTCCGCTGAAGGAGGAATCTTAATCATGTAAGTAAAGCAGGTGTTTTAGAGGAAATTAAAGAATATGCTTATACTATTATTAAATGTTTAAATAATAGTATTTTTTGTTATTCAATTCTAAAATTGTGTAACTTAGTAGTAACAAACTTATTACGATCTAAATTCTACAACTATGAAAAAACATTTATTCCCTCTAATCTTGCTGTTATTAGGAACTCAGGCTTCTGCGCAGCAAGATTTTTTTGCGCTTACCGGAAAAGATACTCCGAGTATTATTTTTAATGATTTCCGAGCGATTGATATTGCTAACGGTGTTTCTGGTGAAACAGTCTTTACATCTGATTCTTCCGCAAAAGTCTTTTCGCAATCGAGAAATAGTTCTGTTACGGAAAATAGAAATTCCTATGACAATGCTCAGTCAATGACTATGGCAGCACTTGCATATGATTCATCTGGAAATAATTTGATTTATATGCCCATGTTTTCATCAAACGTTTATGTTTTAAATGCTAAAACGAAAGAAATTACTTTGATAGAGAATAACATGACTAAGGTAACAGCTTGTGATATCAATTCTCATATAACAAGAATGGCAACAGGGTATGATGGAAATATCTATGCAATGAATAACGCGGGAACCCAATTTTTACAAATCAGTAAAAAGAACAATCAATATTCAGTTACCGATCTGGGTATTGTTAAAGATGATATTTCCAATGGAAAGAATTCATTTACAACAATCGAAACTGGTTTTGGTGGCGATATGATTGCAGATGCAGAAAATAACTTCTATGTTTTTTCAACTTCAGGAAATGTTTTTAAAGTTTTAAAAAACGAGCTGAAGGCAAAATTTATAGGTAAAATTATCGGTCTTCCGGAAAATTATTCAGTGAATGGTTCTGCCGTGAATTCAAAAGGTAAAGTGGTTGTCGCAAGTGCAAAAGGAGCTCCTTTATATGAAGTGGATTTGCAAACTTTAGAAGCCCGTCAGCTTTCCGGAAATTTAAACTTACATATCTATGACCTGGCAAGTAAATATTTTGCAAATGATAGGTCTGCTATAGCCATTACCTCTAATCACTTGGATATCTATCCAACTAAAGTAGATGAACGTTTTATTACCGTTGATGCTAATGATAAAAATATAAAAGGAAATCTAAAGATTGATATTTATGATATGTCCGGGAAGAGTGTATTGAAACACAATTTATCTGCAAAAGGAGGAACCGTAAATCAGAAAATAGATCTGGGCAATTTAGTGAGTGGTGCATATATAGTAAACATTACAGAAGACTCTAGTAAAATATTATTGAATAAGAAGATTCTAGTGACAAAATAATCTTCTATATTTTTATCTTCTAAAAAACCTTTTCAAGTATTTTGAAAAGGTTTTTTTAATGAATATTTGACATTCTATAAGTTTTGTTTTTCAAGATTAAAATGTATTTTTATAAAAAAATAGAGATGAAATTATACTTTAATATTGGTTACAGCGCGAAAATTGGAGAGGGTTTACACTTGTTGATCATTGAAGAAGGAGCTGCAGCTAAGACCCATAAAATGTTTTATACTGAAAACGGTTTATGGAAATGTGAAGTTGATTATTTTTCAAAATCTATTTCTTATCAGTATCAGCTTGTTGATGAAAAAGGAAATGTTTTGAGAGAAGAATTTGTATCTCATCACCTTAGCTTTCCTCATAACTACAAGGAATTCTTAATTTTTGATGAATGGAATAACAGAAATTTCCCGGAGAATTATCTAACTAATAAAATTCTTTATAATAAGCTTAATCAGTTTGTTCCTGAGAAAGTGACCGTTCTGAAAAAACATACACACTTATTTCGGATTGAAGCTCCAATTTATAACCCAAGCTGGAAAATTGTTGTTTTTGGAAGTACAGAGTCTTTAGGGAGATGGGATTACGAAAAAGCAATTCATTTATCTCAGACAGATTTCGGTGTTTGGGAAGCATCAATAGAAATTCCTGAAAATGAATTTATCCAATATAAATATTGTATTTATGACCTAAACTTAGGTAAGGTAGTAGACGTTGAAACAGGTGAAAATAGATTTGCCATTCCAAATATGCAAAAAGATGTTCTGCAAATTCTTTCTAACCACTATTTTAAATTTAAATCTTATCAGATGTATCATGACGCAGGGGTAGCAATTCCTGTGTTCTCATTGCGTAGTGAAGATGGATTTGGTGTAGGGGAATTTACTGATATGAAAAAACTGGCAGAATGGGCTAAAGAAACTGATCTTGGCATTATTCAGATTCTTCCTATTAATGATACTACAGCAAACTATTCATGGACAGATTCTTATCCTTATGCTGCTGTTTCGGTTTATGCGCTACATCCGCAATATATTTCACTGGAAAATCTTGATTTTTCTATACCGAAGGATTTAGTACAAGAATATCAGGAGGAAAAAACAGAATTGAATACATTAGATTTAATCGATTATGAAAAGGTTATTGCAGGTAAATGGAAATATTTAAAAACCATTTTCAATATTGAGAAAGAGAAAATATATAAAGATCGAAACTTTAAAAAATTTATAAAAGATAATGAAGACTGGTTGATACCTTATTCGGCATTTTGTGTATTGAGGGATAAATACAAAACCCCAAACTTCAACAATTGGAAAACACATAAAAAATATATTGCTGGAAAGATTTCACCATTCTTTTCTGCAAAGAACAAAGAATATGATAATTCCATGCTTCATGCCTGGGTGCAATTTCAGCTTCATAAACAATTAAAAGATGCTGTTGATCATATCCATAATCTAGGGGTTTCTGTGAAAGGTGACTTGCCGATTGGTATTTACAGATATTCTGTAGAAGCCTGGGCGGAGCCGGAACTTTTCGGAATGGACTTTCAGGCTGGAGCTCCACCTGATCAGTTTACAGAATTGGGTCAGAACTGGGAATTTCCAACTTACAATTGGGAAGCTATGAAAGATGATAACTACAAGTGGTGGAAAAATAGATTTAAAGCATTGGAACAATACTTTGATGCTATGCGAATTGATCATATTTTAGGATTTTTCAGAATATGGAGAATGCCTATTTCAGCAACTCAAGGCATTTTGGGATATTTTTATCCTGCTGTTCCTATTGTCTTGGAAGAATTTAAAGCATTAAATATTCCTTTCAATTTTGGCAGATATTGTAAGCCCTTTATCAATGACCAGATCCTATGGAATTATTTAGGAGAAGACAGTAATAAAGCATTAGAATTTCTCATTAATAATTTTGATGGGACCTATTCATTTAGAGAAGAATTTGATACCCAAAGAAAGCTGTCAGAGTATTTTAAAAAATATCCTCAGAAATCTCTTGAAGAAAAATTGATTTTACTTTGTGCCAATGTTTTATTTTTAACGGAAGAAAGGGACGGAAAGACGGTTTATCATCCTAGGTTTAAGGTGTACGATACCGATTCATATAATTATTTATCTGATTGGGAGAAAAATTCAATATATGATTTATACCATGATTATTTCTTTAGAAGACAAGATTATCTATGGTATGAAAAGGCTATGGAAAAGCTTCCTGTTATTCTGAATTCCACTAAAATGCTGATCTGTGGTGAGGATTTAGGAATGGTTCCAACTTGTGTTCCTGTAGTAATGGATGAGCTGGGTATCGTGGCATTAAAAGTTCAGCGGATGCCATCGGATGCCATTCCGTTTTACAATCCTAAATATGCAAGCTATATGAATGTGGTGACCGCTTCATCCCATGATAGCTCAACGCTAAGGCAGTGGTGGACTGAAAACAGGGAATTAACGCAGACCTATTTCAATAAACAATTAGTACAATATGGGAAGGCTCCGGAAGAACTGGATGCGAATCTAGCTGAAATCATTATGAAGCAACATCTTTATAATGATGCTATGTTGGCTGTCTTTCCTTTGCAGGAATTTTTAGCCACAGATAAAGAGCTCACAAATCCAAAAATGGATAATGAGCGAATTAATGATCCTTCTGTTTTTCCTCATTACTGGCGTTATCGAATGCATCTGAACCTGGAAGGTTTAATTGAAAACACCCATTTTAATGAAAAAATCAGCAGTTGGATAAAAGATAGTGGCAGAAACTAATATTTAACATCTGATTATCAATTAATTAACAATAATTTAAAAGAAGTTTGGTCTAAAGATTTAACTTCTTTTTTTTATTTATATCAAAGAGATAGAATAGAGATATTCTACTATATACTAACCAATTAACGATATTAACGATGAAAAATATACTTTTAGGATTTGCTCTGGGTTTGGCGACTTTGTCGTACGCTCAGCAGTATCCAAATAACGGTTGGGGTGATGAAGGATATGGAAATAATAGTGAGTACTATAATGACCAGGACGATCAGAACTATTTTCCCGATGACTATTATTATGATTATCCTCAGGATTACTATCCAAGTGATTATTATCAAAGCTATTACAATGACTATCGAAATAGTGTGACCAGTATCAACTGGAATGTATTCTTTGCTCAAAACAGATTAAACCGTTGGCAGATCGATCAGATTCTGTATCTGAATAATCTATATTCAAGTTTTTCAAGCTGGAATAATTTCTACAGATATAATCCTGACAGATGGTATTATGACAGGTTTTATGCGATGCAAAGAATTTTAGGACCAAGGGTATTTATTACTTTCCAAAACAATTATTATCATGGTTCAAGTCCTATCGTTTATTTTCAAAATTACAGAAGAACGTACTATGTTCCGAGATATAGAGTAATGCCTCGCTATAGAAGTATAAATATCAATATTTACAGAGTGGACAGAAGTAGATTCCGTCGCCAGGATAATCCTACTCTAAGAGTTGTTTCTACCAGAAATTATTCGGGATTCAGAAATAATGACAACAGAAACCAGGGAAATAATGGATTTAGAAATGATGGCGGCTTCAGGAACTCAGATAATAATGGGGTGAGAAATAACAGTGGATTTAGAAATGGGAACAGTGGAAATGTTGAAAGACCAAGTAATAGTGGATTTAGGAATAACAGAAACCAGGATGCAGTAAGAGAAAATACTCCACGTAGAGAAAATAATGGTTTCCGAAATGGTGGTGGTGATGGTTTTAGACAGCAAAGAACTGAGAACTCAGCGCCTAGACAACAGAATAATGGAAACAATAATAGGGGTTCCGGATTCAGACAAAAGTTAGCGAATAATTAATTTTCATATATTATATTTAAGTGGTGTGAAGGGTAGGTTGTTATGATCTGCCCTTTTTTTATTTTCTATTTCTTGATTTATATTTTTAATATTAAAAATTAACATTTTTTATGAATATTTGGATTTAACTTAAGTTTTAATTAATAATCAAAAAGATGTATAACAATTAATTAAAGATATAAAAAATGAAAAAATTAATTTTAACCCTAGCATTTATAGGAATGGGAAGTTTTGCAATGGCTCAACAAACTACTCCTCAGGATAAACCGTCGAAAGCAGAAATGCAGCAAAAAAGACAACAAAAAGAGCAGGAGCATTTGGATAAAATGCAGAAAGACCTGAATTTAAGTCAGGGCCAAGTTGCTCAAATTAAAGATCTTCATGCTAAGAGAAAAGCAGAGATGAAATCTGAGTTTGACAAAAACAAAGGAGATAGACAGGCCAAGATGGAGGAGATGAAAGCTAAAAGAGAGCAAATGGATGCAGATATGAAAAAGATCTTAACTCCAGAACAGTATACTAAATGGCAGGCTGACAGACAAGCTAAAATGGAGCAGAGAAGATCAATGATGAAAGATAAAAAAATGATGGATAAGCCAATGAATACAGTGACGCCAGCTGCAAACTAAGAACTTGTAATTTTTATTTTTTAATGTGTTGGGGACGGAAGTAATTCCGTCCTTTTTGTATTAATTTTCCTTAATTTTTTTGAAATCGGGCTTTAATTCCGTAATTTTGAATATAATCTTTTTATTATGGTAAGCGAAAAAATTGCAAAATTAGTCAACGAACAAATAGCCCACGAACAATATGCCGCTCAATATTATCTTTCAATGTCTGCTTGGTTTTCAAGTAAAGACCTTGATGGTATTGCTAATTATTTCAGGGTTCAAAGCAAAGAGGAACTAATGCATGCTGATAAAATGTTTGATTATTTAAATGATGTAGGAGGAGAAATTATCATCGGAGAGATTCCGAAACCACCTCATGAATTTGATAATGCTACAGATATCTTTGAAAAGGCACTAGCACATGAAAAAATAGTAACTAAAAGTATTTTTAATATAGTAAAGAATGCTAATGATGAGGGAGATTTTGCAACAACTTCTTTTTTACAATGGTTCATTAATGAACAGGTAGAAGAGGAGGCAAGTGCATCTCAATTGGTTACTAAGATCAGAATGGTTTGTGATAACCCTTCAGCATTATATCTTTTTGATCAGGAATTGGCTCAGCGGGTTTTTGTTCCAGCTGCTCAGGCATAAGACTAAAATAAGGACTAATAAAAAAGAGTGAACTTTTAAAGTTCACTCTTTTGTTTTTATTAAATTCCTATTTTGATGCTTTCAGAAAGATCTGCTGTGTTTCTTCATTGATATCGATCGTTGGAAATTTTTTATCATAATCAATAACAATATCGCCCTTATCCTCAACTCCATTTCCATTAGAGTCCCAATTAATAGTAATATAGTATTTCACAGGATCTCCCTTTTTTACTTCAGGTTTAATAAGGCCTTCAGGATTATTGGGTACCGGAAGTTCAATGGTAAAAGGAATCTTTTCTTGAGTATATTCTTTTTCAGTAATTAAACTAGCAGGTACATCTGCCAGGTTAGCAGGAACACCATATAGATTTACTTTAAGCTTTGCATTTTTAGGAATGACATTATCAGCTCCAGTAAACTCGATCTTAACGTTTTTTTCATTAGATGCCTTATCTGCGACTACTGCTTCTTTTTTTGGAGCGTTGCAGCCTGTTAAGAATAAAGCTCCAAGAGCCATAAGGGTTATAAATTGTTTCATCTTAATTTGTTTTAGAAACTAAATTTATGAAAAATATACTAAGTAGGGATATAAACGAACATTAAGTTCTAAGTCAATCGTTTTAAGTGCATACTATTATTTTGAAAAATATTATTTCATATCCTCTTCTTTTGAAGAAAGAACATCCCACTTATTGGCTTTTAATTGAAAAATTGTGGTACTCACTTTACAGCATCCCTTAGGACCGCTTATGGTAAGGGTATTATTATTTTTGTCAATATTTTTTGGAAATGGACCTTCATTCAAAGGAAAGTGTTTTTCTGTTTTAAAAGTTCCATCATTTTTATCCTGAAAATAATAAGAATAAACCGGACCACCACTACCTCCAAAATCATAAAGGATAGCAAAATCTTCAAACCCATCAAAATTAAGATCAGTAATAATAAAATTATGAAAGTTCTCAACACCCTCTGTTATTTTCTTTCCTGAAGAAAAATAATTAATTTGGTTTATATTCGGTGAATCCTTAACGCTTAACCAAGTTCCTGGGGAATACATTATATCCTGAAAATCTATATTGTTTTTAATTACTTTTATTTTGATTTTTGAAGGTCGATTATCAATGTCTTTATTAACTATACTTATAGAAAAGCTGAGATCTTCGTTTTTCAACTCATTTGTGGAAGTTGCTTTTCGACAATTTAGAAGAAATATTGCTGATGAAATAATTATTAATGGATTTCTTTTGCTGTAAAATGTATTTTTAGAGATACTCATCAAAAGGAAATTATAATTTTTATGATGTTTAATATTTGAAATTGTTGTAGAATAATAATATTTTCCATTTTTATTCAATTTTTTTATTAAAACACTCGCAGAATTTTCTTTAAATCTTCTATTTCAATTTTATTTTATACCTTTTTTATGCAGATTTCACTAACTCTATCCATTCGTTAATTGTTCCTTCTCCTCCTAGACCTTTAATAAAATATTTATTATTTTCTTTTTTTATTTCGAAGGCAGCCGTTTTTGACTTGCAATTTTCTTCACCGCCTGCATAATATAATTCTAAAATATCATTACTCTCAATCGTCTTATAATTACCATTGCATCTAATAGGTTCATGGTAAGTGGTGGTGGTTAAAACTGCAACATCCTTTTTTATATTGAAATGATAGGTAATGCTGGCAGTACCAGAAATTGTTTCTTCAGTTTCTACTGTTGCTGAAAACTCTCCTTGAAATTTGGAATCAAGTAATTTTATATTTTCAGAAGTGGTATTTTTTATAGTATCATTTTTTAATTCTCCAATTATCTCATAATTATTTTTATTAACTGAAACTTTCTTTTCTGTTGTTGTACTTGACTTTGTCTGACTACATGCTTGAAATGAAACAATAAGGTATAAAATAGTAATTATTAATAAGTTTCTTTTCATATAAATGTATTTATTTAATATACTTTTCAAGATCTTATTCCTAAAGAAGAATTCACTTTTAATAAAGGGAGATAGCAAAATATAGTTAATTACACCTTAATAATTTAACTGTTTTTTTCGTTTGAGCAAATGGATTTTCTACAAAGCTTCTCTGTTTATTTTTTTCATTATAGAATCCCAACCATTCAATTTCAATACTATTTTCATCTATCTCTTTTACTTTTGCAATAATTTCTTTTCTTGAAAAATTCACCCAAGCTAAATCTGCGTTCCCTTTAGCCCATCAAATTTGATCTGAAAATTATCATTATTTTTCTGAATATTTAAATTTACTCGAGCCAGTAAACCACTTTTTGTATGAAAATCAATACTTGCGGAACTCTCGTCAAAAAACTCAATACTTGAGTTTTTATTATCACATTGAGATTTCCATACATCTTTAATGTTTAAAGAGTTTTGGGTAATAGTAGGAGCATTTTCAGTAACCTTTGCGCTTGAAGTATTTAACGTATTTTGCTTTGTTCCCTGATTTTTATTTTTGGTAGTTTGGCTGCAAGACAAACTTGAAGTACCTATTAAAAAAAGAGAAACTACTATTCTTATTTTCATTATTAAATTAAGGCTTAAAATTGTTGTGGGATAAGAATATTTTCTGATTTAATTCAAAATGTTTTTTACCACAGCAATCAAAGTTTTTTTTCTTTCAATTTTATTTTATAGACTTGTTCTGTGTGTTTTATACCTTTTCTATATGGATTTTACTAGCTTGCCAATTCGTTGATTGTAATTTTTCCTCCTCCACCTTAGAAGCTTAATGAAATATTTGCTTTCTTCTTTACTCCTTTAGCTGGAGATTTCTTGCTACAATTGAGAAAAAACAATGATACAAGGAATATCACAGATGTTTTCATTTACTTCTTTTGTAAGCCCTTTGAGGGATTTTATCCAAATTTTTCTGTTGCTTTTGCATTAATGATATATAGAGATTATAGTTTTTCCTCGCTTGTTCTTTGTTTCCTAGTGCCCAATCAGTGTCTGCTAAGTTTAAATATGCAACTACCCTATCAGGATATTGTGATAAAATATTGACTAATAAAACCTTAGAATCATTATGCTCTCCTTTTTGAGCTAAAGAAAATGCCTGATTGTTAGCGATCTCTACATTGATTATTTTAATGTTTGATTTTGGTAAAGAAGGATAGCCAACAAAGATGTCTTCGCCTGAAGATTTAAAATTTTCTTCTGCAAACTTTACATTTCTAAAATCTATATAGTTAATAGTAGGATTGCTCCTAACAAAAACCTCTTTAACTTGATTTCCTAAACTTTGAAGATCTTCAAAAGTTTTATTTTTCATATTGTAAGAGTCCATGTATATGCGATTGCCCATGATTCCGTCTTTTCCATATTTTATAACTTCTTTATATATTAAATGAATTCCGCTACTGGAAAAACTAAAAGTGTATTTTTCTTTAACTTTAGTGACAGAAGCATTTAGTTCATAAATAATGGAAAAGTGGTTTTCTTTTTCCTGTATAAAATTTGTTGAAACAGACATCTCGTTTATAATTAGACCATTATAGATTGTTTTTTTGCCTTTGCAGTCTAATATGACATTTTGATCCTTAGTTAGTACTTTACAACTAATGGAATCGCTTGAGTCAGTGTTGTTATTTTGAGAGGATAAAACTTCTTTTTTTTTATTTATTTCTGATGTTCTATTGGCCTTCGTATCATTACCAGAACACGAAAAAAAACTGAAAATAGGAATTAATAATAAGATATATTTCATAGGAACTTATAATAATGATTATCATCTTAAGTGCATGTAATATCAATTACATGCCTGATTAACTTTTTTAACTTTATTGGAGTAAATACTGTCTATATATTTATTTTTATTTATTTCAACTAGATATTTCTCCTTTTCCTTGGTTTGTCTAATGATTATTTTTTCAATTTGTTGCGTATTTGTATTGTAGCCTTGAATTAAAATTTCATTAGGAGAATTCTGTGTAATTTTAATTTTTTTAATTGTATCATATTCCTGTCCCAAATTGTGAAGAATATAATTTTTTTTTATTTTATAAGAATCATAATTAGCCCCACAAGGCTTATATAAAACTATACCTGATTTGCTTGGTGTTAATTGATAAAAGGTATGGTTAATAATATCTTGGCGATTAAAATCATTCTTTTGACAAGAAATTAGTGCTATAATATGCAATAGGGCAAATATTTTCATTTTATTGATTTCTTCTTATTTCTGTTACTGTGTAATTATGGGATCCACCATTACTTTTTCCTTCAATTAAAAGATTGTCCTTTATATACATCTTATTACTCGAACTTGTTCCCGCCTCTTTTGTCTTTGAGCCAACATCGAAAAAGTTGTAAAATTTCTTTCCGTTGTCACATCCTGATCCTACGATTACAAAGAAATGATCTGTAGCCTTATGCGCATTATAAGTTGTTTGACGTAAATTATCATCCAGACCTACAACAACAGGATTTCCTGCTTTTAATTGAGAATCAATATAATCAATTCCGGTTTGAGCATTTACTGGAGTTAAAGTATCTTCATCTTGGTTAGCAACAATTATGCAATTGGCTCTTGCTCCACCAGTAATACCATAGTTTTTGAGTACTTTAACACTTGCAGCCCAACATTCACTAGGTTCTTGAGTAATCCAATGTTCTGGCTTAGCAACATTATAATGTGTTTTTTTACATGTTGGACAAGGAGTGCCATTGTCTGCTTTGCCTCCGCAATTACATTCTTTAATTTTTAAACATTTCTCGATTTTTTCTGCATAACCTTCTATTTTTGCAGCCTCGTCGGTTCCATTTATTACTCTTCTTGCATTATAGTAATCTTTTTTGGAATCATTAATAAAGGTTGATAGTTTGGCTCCTGTAAAGATTCCCTGTTCACTGCCATATATCATAATCTTTATTGCCAGCTCATGATTTAAGGCATTTTCACGCTTGTTTATTAAATCTACTTTGAATTTTTCTTGCATTTTCCGGTAATTTTTCTTCCACGTCAATTGAACATATCCTCTTCCAAAATATTTCTCTCCATCACCCTGTGTAGTATTTTCATTATCCCTTGCCATCTTTCTTCGATTTTCATTTTTCCCCAAAATAGGATCATACATCTCTTCAAAGTAATTTTTTCTTACACTCCAACTCAACCAGTTAGCTTCTTCTACAGGATCAAATGTATGGCCTGTTTCAAGTTTTGCAGTAGCAAGCATGTATGCAATATGATACTTGTTACAACATCTTTTTTCATTAGAATAATATTCTGAGATACTTTTAAACATTCTCCTAAGACTACCTTTTACTGATTCTCCCAATGGTATAGGTTTACCTTTTTTATCGACATTTGGGAACTCTTTCTCATAGTTTGTAAGAAAGAACTCCTCATCAATAAGACAGCAATCAGTTTCCTTACTATTTCCTGTACTCAATGTTTCTCTTCCTACTTTCACAGCGCCCTTATTCTCCACCATATTAGGAAGTGTCGCTGTTGCATACAAAATGGCCATATCGGAATGATCAAGGTAAACCGCCTTTTCTTTAGCGTCTTTTCCTTCTCCTTCAGTGACTTTAATGATAGCCGAAATTTTAAAGTAATTTTTAGGCTTACCTAATTTCGCGGGATCCACTTTTAATATGAGCTCGCCTTTTTTATTGATTTTGCCTTGTTGTGTATTAAAAAATACTTCTTTTGAGAATTTATCTTTTACATCTTTCCAGTCTTTCCATTGTTTTGGATTCCAGGCAATACTAAAGTATATATCTGATTTTGTAATAAAATGGACCTCAACATTTTTATCTACCATGTTAATGGCATAAATTTTAAAATAAAGAGGAGTACTTATTGGCGAATTATATCGTTTTTCAGTATCTGACGCATCACAAAAATAAGCATCAACAATTTTTGGGATATCAGACACAATAAGAGAAGAGGCAAGAGCCTTATCTGAATTCTGAATAACTAAAGAAGGGTTTGTAGATTTCATTTTGAAAAATAATTCCCCTTTTTTAGTAGCTCCTTTACTTTCTATTTTTTGCTTTATAGAATCATCCAATGTAAACGGCCAATAAACTGCGGTAGCGGTATCGCTTAAAATTCCGGATTTTTCGAAGATAATATTACTGCCAGTACTATCATTATCGTATACTTCTAATTTTACTTCTTCACCCTGTAGTCCTTCATATCTTACATATGCCGCTATATCTTGTCCGTAGCCAGCTTCTTTTATGATGTTTCCGCTGCTTCCATCGTTGTCCATCCATTTGGCTGTATCTGCATTTATTTTAGATTGCACAACATCAATTGATAATGGTTTTTCACAGTTTCTACCACCCATACTACAGTTGATGGTATATTTTCCGGGAGCAGAAAATTTATAAGAAAATTTTTCGCCAGCTCCTGTTGCTGTGGTAGGGCCTGTTATCTTCCATATGATGGAGCCATCTTTAGTTGCATCATAATCTTTAATAAGCATTTTACTGATTTCAAATAGGATATTGACACCTACTTTTGGCTTTTTATCATATTTTATTTCGGTGACAACGTTATTCTTTACTTCAAAACGCCAGTCATCCTCCTCATCCTTACCACCTTTTCCTGTAGCATTGGCAACTTTGCTATATGCTTCCACCACATATTTTCCTGGTGCTATAAGTTGGTTACCCGGTATAGTAATACTTTTTCCTGTTCCCTGCAATACTCCATTAAGATTCCATTTAACTTCAGAAGATTCATCGGACGTCAGATCATAAACCGGATTGTTTCCAAAATTATATTTCATTTTAGAAACACTGAAAGACATTGCAGTTCCTGGTCTTACAACTTCAGCTCCATGGCTGATTGCAATTACGGAATTGCCTTCAGTTTCTCCGGACATTTGTTTCTCTATTGCATTTCCAGTGTCATCAATATATTTGGCTACAATGGTGTATTTTGCCTGAGTATTTTGAGGGGTAAATGTCAATGTCTCCCCATTCTGAACAGCATCTGTAACCACATTCCCACTACCATCGAGTAATGATAAGGTCAATCTAGATTTTTCTTCTTCAGTAAGGTTAGGAATAAAAAACTTTGCTTTAAAGACTGAAGGCACACCGCGTCTGAATTTTCTATTTTTAGAAGGATCAATACGCGTTGAAAAATCTCCTGATGTACACTCAATATCGAGGAGGGTATTTTCCACTACCTCAACATCAATCGAACACGAAGGGTCACATTTGTCATATTTGCCTTTTTCAAAATCAGGGCTTTTAGGTTTACCGTATCCTTCTATTCTAAATTTTCCTAAATCAGCAAAGCTTTGCGAGAATTCTGTGCCGATCTGCTCTTTTAAGAGAAGTCTGTTTTCTTTTTTACCTTGATGATCACTGTAAACCATCCATGAAGTGAGTTGTTTATTTCCGCTTTTTAAATTAGCTTTAAAATCTGCTTCTTCATTTTTACGGAGATAGATAATATCTTTTTTCTTAGAATCGACTTCTTTAAAATCTTTTCTGTCTTCAATTTTAGTAAGAGAAATAGAAGTAACAACGGGATACTCTTCTTTTTTCTTCGGTTGTTCTATGGCTGGATTTACAGCAGCTAACTCCAAAGGATTGGTATTATCTGCATGTGCATTACTTACCGAATCAGTCTGTCCATGTTTATCTATCGTTATTTTTCCGCCCACCATACATTGTAATTCGGAAATTTCAGTAAGGGTATTTTTACCCATTACCTGAGTGCTTTCGTAAGTTTTGCTCCATTTAGGAGCAGCTGCTAAAGCACAAGGAAGGTTTCCTGCAGAAGATGGTTTAAGAGTACATTTTCCAAAAGTTGCAACAGGAGGAATGAATGTTTTATCTTCTTCTGTAGCCGCCAGTTTACTGCTGTCATCATTCAGAACAATGATTTTATGTGTGGTAACCTGAAGATCAGCTGTCTGCTTTGGGTTTTCGGCCTTGTCACAAACACATTTGGCATTATGTACGACAAAATATTTTCCGTCGTGATCACTTTTGGAAGCTTCTTCTTCTTTCTTTTCCTCTTCTTCTTTTTTCTTTTCTTCACCCTGTTTTTGCTCAGCTTCTTTTTGCTCTTTCACAGGATCGGCAGGAGGTGTCTCGCCATTTATCTCATAAATTTCCTCTTGCGTTGGAGTCATAAGATTGAATCCGGCATAGGGAATATCAGAGGTCTGCTGATCAGAACCTGCATTTTGATTATGATATTTCTTGAGTTCAGTCCAGTCTTTTATACCCAATTTTTTGGCTATATCCTGTAACGTCTCACCGCTCTGGACTTTGTATGGGATGGGTGCTGACATATTATTATTTTGTTTGTATGGTTATAATGTGTTGATAATAAAACTTGTCTTCTACTTCTATACATACATCGGTTTCAGATTTTTCTATCCGCCCTGTAGTACCTGTATAATTGATATTTTGTTTAAAGTCTGCGTAGAGTGGGAGATTCTCTTCATCAAAGTTTACAGCATATTCATGTTTGTGGATGTATCTGATAATATCATCCATCATTTCCTGAGCATTTTCTATTTTAGGTTCAAAAAATAAGGTGTTTTTCTCTTTTTGATATTCTGTTTCTCCCTTCCATTCTGATTTTCCAACTGGCAGTACTTTCCATGAAGTTTCATACTGTTTTTTATTACTGAACTTCTGCATGCTTGCTTCTATAATTTTTATAAAATGAAGCTCCTTAATAAATTTTATAAGGTCCTCTTTAGTTTCTGTAACATTAAAAAAATTTGTGCGAATGTGGTCTATACCTTCTCCACTATAAATGGAATGTATTGTTGAATCCACGTTTTTTATTCGTTTCTGTATCTCTTTTGTGTTTTCTATGGTGAGTTTGTACTTATCTATTTTACAATGGATAGGAAATAATGCATCCATGTAACTGTTTGATATTTCAAGAAACTTGGTATCTATTTTCTTATTATTTACTTTAAGATTGGTTCTATTGATGGATACATCATAATCATCATTTTCTCCGGTTTCCAAATATAGCGTGTATGAGAGCAATGCTTCATATTCCTCTTCACCAACTTTTACAGTAGACTTATCCTGTAAAAAATAGGTTGACGTTGGACATATATGTGAATCGGATCGGCGCATAAAGTAATTTTTTTTATTCCATTTCTAAGCAATAATTTTTGGTGAAGACTAAAATGCTGTTATAAGCATTGGGGAAATTTTCTTACCTCAAATAGCTGAACCTCATGTCTTCCCCATCTTTACATCTGTAAATGACCGTATACTTATAAAATTTCTTATTTAAATTCATATTGTCAATTTCTTTTTTTATGCGATTTGATTCTCCCTGCAGTTGTTGGTCGTTCCATTGATCACATTTAATATTATTTACGAATATTTTATATGTTACTGTGTCTCCGGATTTAGCCATATCATACTTGGGTTCTCTGGAAATTTTATCAACATGCATATCTGCTTTTATCCTTTCAAACAGAACCTGTTCTTTTAGGCTTAACTCACCTCCATTTGGGGTGGTAAGCCAGAAGACCAATAGAAATCCATATCTTATAATAAGAAAGATCAGCACAAGAGCTCCCAAAATTATCAGTATCCATTTTTTTTTCATTTTCCTTCTGTATAATAGGTGTTGTTTTTTTCATTAAAAAAATAGTTGGTCGAATTTTTAATGACTCTTATGAATTTAGTATTATTTTTTAAATTCATTGCATTGTAATTTTTTTGTAATACGGTTGATGACGATCCTCCATATCCCATTCCACCTCCGCCATGATAATAGGTTTTAGTTTCTTCATTAATAAATTGAAAATTAATTGATTCTAAATCCTCAAACCAATTCCATACAAAGGATTCTTCTTTAGTATACATATGGCCAAATTTATCATTTTTGGGGTTTTTGGCTAAACCGGAACTTTTTAGCCCGTTAATAATAACAGCATCGTTGGCATTTTTATACATCAGAACAGGATCCCAGTCTATATCTATCTGAAATGTTTTTTCAGGCAATGTTACTTTAAACTCTGAAACATCTGCAGGTGATAAGTGAACAACTTTTTCTATGTTGATGTTTTTTTGTTTCATTACACTTATCATTCCCTCAGCAAAAGCGCCTCCCATACTATGAGATACTATCATGATATCTCTTTGATGTAGAAAAACTTCTTTATAAAATTTAGATTGTTTATTGTTAAGCCTTTCGTTGACTAATTTTTTACCATCGCTATATCTGCTTCCTCCAGATGAGAATTTAGTTCCGGCACCATTGATAAAATATTCTTTTTTAGATTTGAAATATTTTTTTGCAGCACTTTTTAAGCCGTCACCCCAATAATCTTCGCCCCATTCCGTACCTGCATAGGGCATAGTTTTATTCCAGTATCCGCATATATATATGATGAGTGGCTCAGCTTTTTTTACTTTTAGATATTCTCCGGAGGCATGTGGTAACTCAATATTTTCGCCCTTGTAGCTACACGCAAAGAAAAGCTCAATTTGTTTATCTTCTTCTGCATCAATCATATTGGCTAGAATACCTCCAAGTTTCAAACGGATAGTAACTTTGTTGCCCATCACGATTTTATGATTGAGGAGCTTTGTTGTTTCTCCATTGGATCCCAATTCTATTGCGTCTGATCCTTGTTTTCCGTCTGATTCCTCTACGGGTCTTTTTTTTACATCATCATCATATAGCATTGTGGCAATACTGTTATTGTCAGGAATATTCTGTGTCTCAATATGAAAATGCACAATATCACCTAAAAAAGCTTCGGTAATTAGCTTTTCATTTTCATCTGTCCACCAGCCCCGCACAAAGTACTTGGAGATAGGACTTCTCTGTATGGGATCTTTAGTATTATAGTCTACGCCGGGGTTTTTTGCTGACATAAGTTTAATTTTTAAAATTCAAACTGACATAAAATAAACTATTATCTACTTGTTTTTCAGTGTGATAGTATCGTATTTTACGGTTAGGTTTTTGTTGCCGCCCCCAAATAAATTCTTATAATGTATAATAGTATCTTTATATTCTTTTTTTGATACCGTCATTTTATAAATGACTGGAGGTGCTTCTCCACCAACTGAAATTTTCTCAGAATACGTCTTTTTCTCTATATGAAAATGACCTTGCATATCTGTCTTTGTCTTATTGTCTTCGTCAATATAAATGTCTGCATTTGCAATTGGCTTAAGGGTCTTTGCTTCATATACAGTACCTGTTATATCAGGAATTTTTATTCTGCCTGTACACGAGGCTAGTATTAATATAATTGCTGAAAAAAAAATTGTTTTACTCATTTCTTGTTTATTTTAAGTTTAGAACACCAGAGTAACCCCAATACGTCTTTTTCTGATGCGATCGTACGATCATAATCATAATAGGCATCACTATAATATTCCATCACATTTACTTCTCCAGAAGTAGGAAGCAGGTTTGTATGGGCAGTCTGTAAAATTGGGTTAGAACTTCCTTCATGTCCGTACGAATATTTATCTCCACCAAATTCTTTTACAATTTCATGCCCGATTTCGTGAGCCGAGGTTAATATAAAATCTCTTTCTTCATTGTTTTGTTTGGCGTTATATACTACTCTTTGAGGAGCTATCTGTCCGAAAAAAGATAATAAGCCACTTACTGACCCAGGATTACTGGAGCGCAACCATTTGTCAGAACCGTTATATACTAAGGCAACCTCATCGATTGATTTCTCTTGGGTATTGATTCCTTTCACTTCTACTTTATACTCTTTTCCGGAAATTGTTACAATATCTGTGGAGATCTTCGATCTGCTTTTCATTCTGCTCCAATATAAATGAATTCCATCTAAAGACATGCTTTCCAGTTTAGAGAATGTATAGATTGGAGGATTTGTTCCTATGACCCCACCGTCTTTTAAGTTAACGCGGACCGTGACATCTACTTTTTTATTAGTATCATCTATTTTCACATCAATCCATTCTGTTTTGCAATCACCAGAAATTTTCACTTCGGAAGTAGTGGTTCCATCGGTCACTTCAGCAGTCAGTTTATTATCGGTGAAAAGTATACTGTCATATATTTTATCTTTAGAAAAACCATCCCATTCTATATCATGAATATCACCAGCCTTTAAGCTTTTGGTTATTTCTTCTGAATATATTTCAGTACCCTCATTTTTTACTTTGAATGTTAGTTTTTCAAACGTTCCTTCTTTAATGATGACTTGAAATTTTATCTTGGCATTTTCTTGATCTCCTTTAAAGCTGGATATACCAAGAGGAACAAATGTATCCTTCTTAATTTTTATTTCCAGTAATTTACTTTCTGCAGGTTTATCTTTTTTTTCAGCATCTTTTCCAAAACCCTGCATTATTGTTCTTTTCTGGCTGGACAGCTCTAAGTTTTGTTTGAGAGCTTCAATAATCACTTCCTCAGAACTCTCATTAGAGGTTTTACTGAGTGAGGTATAATTATTAAATACCTGAAGAGTGATATTATTAGCTTTTTTTACAATAGCCATGTCAAAATATTTAATGTGAATTTCCTTGCTCTCCGCTTTGAGACTTTACCGTCTTTTCGCTTTGCAAAATCATATTCTCTTTGGTACTTACCACAGTAACCTTGTCAGCATAAGAATCGCTCTTTTTGGACTGAACATTTCTTTCGTTTTCAGCGATTTCTGTTCTCATATCAGAAGATTCGTGGATGTTTCCTGTAGCAGTCTGCAAAAGGTCTCTACCAGCGGTGTCTACCATGTTTACTCCAGCATTGGAGACGATGTTTACATTTGCAGTTGAAAAAATATTGCTACCCGCTATTGAAGTAATATCATTCCCAGCAGTCATCTTTATATTATTTCCAGCAGTAAAAGTCATATCCTTAGGTGCATTAACGATAATGCTGCCTTTTCCATCCATAAAATAGGTGTTTCCGCTTGGGTCTTCTATATAAATACTTCCTTCGGCATCATTAAGAATTACTTTATTACCACTTCGGGTTTGTATTGATTTAATATGATTATTTACACCACCACCTAGACCTACGGCTCCATGAAACATGCCACCCATAGCAAAAGGGAAATCCGGATGATGATATTCAAAACCTACCATCACCTGATCACCAACTTCAGGAATTGCTACAAATCCTCTGTTTTGGGTTATAACATCTGTTCCTCCAGCATCAGGACTCATCATCCTGATAAAATAGGTAGTGTCGTTTAATTGCCAGTCAAATTGTACTTGTATACGGCCCTGATTCAATGGATCGGTATTAGAAATCACCGTAGCAATTTGGGGTTCAGCGCTTGGGGTGATAAATTCGGGTTTAGGGATAAATCCTGTTCCCTCGGCAATAGCTTCAAAAGATCCGGTATAAATACCTCTGGTATTAACTTCATGATTAACCTCAGTAACCATAAGTTTTGTGAAGTAAGAAGTCTGATTAGTGTCAGGTTTTCTCATTTCTATATCCGCAATACAACCAGGGTGTAAAAAAGGAACCGATGTTGTTCCTGAAACAGTAAAGACTTCTACAGCGGCACTTCCCGCTGCACTTTTTTGTGAGTCATCTACGTTTAACGACATATTTGCATTAATAGGAGATGGGTTTAAAGAGCGGGTTTTAAAGATATCGTTGTTTAGGTCATAGGCTTTTGAAGCAAGCTGGCCCAGGTGTTTGATACTTGCGGAAGTACTTAGTAATTTTGTATGATTGCTACTGTTATATCCGAAAAACTCAGGTTTGGTATGAACAGCTTTTAGCTCAACACAAATATCACTTACATTACTTCCATAAGTGAGACGGATAGCCTGCTCTTTGGGTGGAAGTTTGCCAAAATAAAGAGTTTCCCCATCGTAGTAAAATTGTTCGCCGTAAGTTTCTGCTATTCTTGCCAGATAATTGTAATGGGTCTCTTTATACTGAGCACTGTAGTTAATATAGCTTTTATTTTGGGCGTCGATTTTATAATCAAATTTACCCGAGTTTAAAGTTTCCTTAAGAACTCTATCTGCAATGATCGAGGTATTCACAGGTTTTTCTCCCCCAAAACTCTGAGTATGCGGAGCTGAATCCATTAAAATAGTTGGGCTGTATCCTTTTAATACCACGTTACCCAAGCTCATTTTTTCCTGGCTAAAGGCTACTTTGGTAATAAGACCAACAAAAGTCCTTTCCGGGCTCTCATTTTCAGCATCTTTATATTTAAAAACAACTGTAAGACGCTTTCCCAAAAATTGTTGGGCCTGATCAAGTTCATGATTTTGTAAGGATCCTAAGGAGTCGTGAGCTAATGTAAGTTCGAAATTATGATGTTTTCTTATACTTTGCTGCAAGCGGAAATGTTTGAAGTGCTTAATTATTTTGCCTTCAATTACAACGTCCAGCTTAACCACACGCTGAACACCTGCAATGTGATTTTCAGCAATTTTATCTGCATTCGTTGTCTTATTTTTCATGCTTATGTTTTTAGTGGTTATTTAACTAAAATTAGAAATGTTTTCCATTTCAAAATGACGAAAATTGTTAAATTTTAAAAACTGTAGTAGAATTACGACTTTTATACATAATAAAACCAATTATGCAGTATTAATTACATGCTTTGTGCTGTTTATAATGGAAAAAAGAATTAATTCTTTAGATAAGAGATAAAAAGATCACCCTTTAGGGATGATCTTTCTATTAATGTCAATATGCATAAATTATGCACCAGGCCAAATACCTTCGTAAGCAGAATTACCATAGTTGATTTTCTCTGCACTTACGATAAAGCTGATCAACATGCTGTTTTCGTCAACTGCATCAAAATCAACTTCGTGTTGAATTACATATCCATTCTCCCAAGTTAAAGTAATTAATGTTCCTTCTTCGTGAGATTTGTTGAATGTAATTTCACCTGTTGTAGGCTTGTATTTTCCGTTTAGTAAGCTTTCAAGGATCTCAGATTTCTCTGTAGCTTCAATTGTTAATTTAATAATAGCGTTTGATGGATCTGATGCCACACGTCCTGAAACGTCTGTAGATCTTGATACGCTATAATTAAGCTTTAATAATTTTTGTCCTTCGCTTCCGTTGAATTTTAAGATTCCTCTTGAATTTGCTGCCATAGTTGTAAATTTTAATCGTTAATAAATATATGATTCAGTGATTATGTAGCAAATGTATACTTCTTTAATGATACTTTAAAACTTTTGAATATAAGTTTTGTTTTTTGTAGTGTTTCTACGATTTCTTGTAGTAGTTCTACGATATCTTGTAGTAATTCTACGATATCTTTAATGTTAAAATAGACAAAAATACCCGTGTATAAAGGAATTCCAGGTTTTATAAATAAATAAGTTGAGTCTTTATTACGTTTCTACCCAAACCTTCCAATACGTTTTTATACATTTCTATTTGTTTGTCATTCTTTTCAGAGACCTCACCTGTTTTAAAATCTACGATGATATAGCCGTCATCACTTTTTAGGATCCGGTCAGGTCTGTAGATTCTGCTTTCTCCCCTTTCAGAGATCATAATATCTTTTTCATTGATTACGATCCATTTCTCATCAAAGAATTCAGAATAAGAACTAACAATACCTGATAATGTTTCGTGGATCTCCTTCTTTTCACCCAAAGTAATCTGTCCTTCCAGAACATAACTTTCCAGGACTTTTTGAATATCTTTTTCAGTATTGATC
Source organism: Chryseobacterium sp. ISL-6 (assembly GCF_018613715.1). GTDB lineage: Bacteria > Bacteroidota > Bacteroidia > Flavobacteriales > Weeksellaceae > Chryseobacterium > Chryseobacterium paludis. The sequence goes on from NZ_JAGGPT010000006.1 coordinate 944,917, forward strand.
TTTGATAATAATTCATGAACAAAAAGACCAATCCTTACTTTTTCATTCCGGACCTGATAGTTTTTAGAAGGTGTAGCAATCTTAATGGATGTGCTTTTTTCATTAATATTTTTTAGATTCCTGATATCCTTTGTCTTAAATGATGAAGTTTTGTCTTTAGAATTTTTTCTCAACATTTCAGGATGTATATCATAAAGATCAAATTCATCAGATTGATCAGTATTTTTACTTTGGATAAACTCTAAGATCTCCAGATTATTTGAGGTTTTATTTTGTTTTTGCAGATAGAAAAATAACTGTTCTACAGGTCGGGTAGTGGCAACGTACTGTAAACACAATCTGTCGATTAAATTTTTGTAAGAATTCTTTTTATTAAATTTTTCAATTTCTTCATCGTAAGCTTCTAAGTTTTTACTGAACTGGTTAATATTTACAGATTTCAAAGCTTCATTGCTATTTGTTTCAAACCAGTTGGAAAATTCTGAGTCACGATTTTTATTCATCATTGGGATAAAAACAATTGGGAACTCAAGCCCTTTTGCTTTATGAATTGTCATAATTTGGATAGCATCAATATTTTCTGATGCCTGAATAGTATACGTGGATGCTTCTTCATCCCAATATTTTAAAAATTCCTTTGTGCTGGCACCTGCATTTTGTGTGAAATTAAAGAGCATTTCAAGGAAATTCAGTAAAAAATCTGTTTCTTTATTTTCAAATGAAAATTCATTGATATAATATTCTACAAAGTTGTATAAATTAAATCTTGGAAAATGATCCTGTGTCAGTTGTAAAGAATAAGTTTTTTTTATGAATTGTAGTATTTCATCATGAGATTCAATGTCGAGAATTTCTTTCATACATAAAGTGAAATCCGGCATCTGTACCCTTCCTAATTTATTAAGATAATACATCATCATAATTAAATTAGTTTTGTTCTTAGGATTCGTTTCCCATCTTAAAAATTCTATGACAGCCTGTATGGTATTCGACAATTCCAGAGTAAGACCCTTATCTGAAATGGTTTTAATATTTGTTTCCTCTCCTTTGTACGTTACTTTCAGGTTTCCAAGCTTTTGAGAATAGCTGAAAATATCGAAATTACCACGGCAGAGGATTGTGATATCCGCAAACTTGAATCCATTGTCAAGACAGTCCTGAATATCTTTTTGCATTCTTTCGGATGTATCATTGTAAAAATCTTCATTCGTGAGATTTTCGATGAGGTTTACCTTTACTCTGCCATCAATTCCTGATTTCGGATTTTGTTCAGCATCAGTTCCAAAGATATTTTTATGTTCCTCTTCAAGATCCATGGAATGATAGTGATAGAGCTCATTGTTAAACTTTACAATATTTTTGGCACTTCGCCAGTTGTCCTTTAATACCAATAGTTGTGCTTCTTTTGGGGAAACCTCTTTTTTATTGATAATATCCAGCATCAGCTTGCTTTCTCCACCACGGAATCTGTAGATACTCTGTTTAGGATCCCCTACCAAAGTAAAGGTGGTATTTTCCATGGAAACACTGTGATCTCTTAATGGAACAAAATTCTGCCACTGTAATTCGGAAGTATCCTGGAATTCATCAAAAAAATAATGCTGGAATTGAGAACCTACCTTTTCATAAATAAAGGCTGAAGGTTCATTTCTTAAATTTTCATTGATGAGAATATTAAATTTTGAAAGAAGAACAAGATCATTTTCTTCTTCAATCTTTTTTAACTCATCCTGGATATCTTTATTTACTTTTAAAGGAAGTAATGCAGATAATATTTTCTCCTTTTTCTGAGTTTCAATATAAAGAAGGATAAGCTGCATTCTGTTGTCCAAAAGTTGATCAAGGATTTCAAAAATATCAGTTTCTTTATCTTTCGCTTTGGAAGAAGCTCCTTTTCTGTAATTATTAACAACCGATTCTTCCTGCGTGGTTGGAAAAGGAAAGCCTGCTCTTTTTTGATTATAAAAATCTAAGACCTTGGTAAAGAAGCCTCCAATCCCGTTTTTTCCCTGAGCAAAATCTTCGATATCAATATTTCTTGATTTGAACAGATCAATAGATTTTGTGGCCACTTCTATTGCCTGTTTTTTATTGGATACAATCTCTTTACGAATCGTATTTTTTATATTTTCATAATTCGTATCATCAAAATTATTATTGCTTTTTAACTGTTCGTAATGAATATCTTTTACAAACTCTTTTGCTGAATCGTATAGATTTTTGTTAAGGTTGATCCGTTCATTATTTTCGAGACTATAATCTACGTAATCCATAAAAGAATTGGAGATCGCATCATTTTCTCCAATCTGATCCAGCATTTTATCTACAGCTTCAATGAGGAATGGTTCGGCTTCAATTTCAAGATTAAAGTTTTTAGCCAGTCCCAATTCATAGGAAAAGCTTCTTACCAAACGTGAGTTAAAACGGTCGATGGTTCCAATATTTAGAGTAGAATAGTTATGAAGAATATAATCTAATAATTTTTTAGAACGAATATGTAATTCATCAATAGTAATTCGTAATCCCTCTTCTTCAAAAACCTTCTGAATATTTTTTAAATCATTATTATCAGCAAAATTATTAGCTGAGAAATTTCCAAGCCATGACAGGATTCTTTCCTTCATCTCATTAGCAGCCTTATTGGTGAAGGTTAATGCTAAAATATTTCTGATAGCATGCTGTTGATTGGGATAACGAAGACAGATCATCAAAAGCCTCTGAACAAGGGCATAGGTTTTCCCAGAACCTGCAGAAGCATTGATGACTGTATAAGAATTTTGCATTTTTTGGGATGAATTGAAACTGCAAGTTAGCTAAAAATTAAGTGAAATTTTAACAATTACAATTCGCTATTTAACAAATTAGAAATAGAAAGTTCTAAAAAAAATCCTAAAACGCGTTAACTGTGGTTAAACTTATGGTATACATTAAAAATAATTTTAGCTTTGCTTTATAAAAAACTATTCGTGAAATTAAAATTACTCTTTCTATTACCATTTCTTTTCTTCATTCAAACCTATGCTCAGGATTACCTTTTTGGAAAAATAACTACCGAAGAGAATGTTGAAATGCCTGAAGTTACTGTTATCAATATAAGAACCGATGAACGTGTTTCTACAAATACAGATGGACACTTTATGATTTCCGGGAGACAGGGAGATGAACTTCGCTTTGTGAAGAGTGGATATGAAAGGATCAATAAAAAAATAACACAAGAGAATATAGGTTCTCCTTTAAATGTGGTACTTATCCGACAGATGGCATTAATTGCTGAAGTAGAGATCAAAAAGGGCATTACAGGAGACTTGAAAATAGATTCTAAAAATCTAAACAGGCCAAAAAAAGTTGAAAAGCTAGCCAAAGACATTGATGTGTATATAGCTCAAAAGTCTGATCCAAGAATTCTGGCAGCAAAGGCCGGGGAGTTTGTACAGCCTAAGGGGCAAGGTTTTTCAGTGGGGAAGGTAAAGGATAAATGGGATGATGTGGATTTTATGAGCTATTTACATGAAAGCTTAGGTGATCAGTACTTTATGGATCTTAAGATAGAAAAATCATTGATACAGCATTTTATTTCTTATGTTTTGAGAGTCGGTTTTGAAAGGAGGAGAATATTGAAATACGGATACTGTAGTGATGCAGATCTTATGAGATTTCAGAGAGCTGTACTTGCCAGAATATCATCCTATCGTGCCCCTCAGACTCAAAGATAAGTCATAAAAATCAAGCTGTAATAGAATGTTGGTATCGTATGTATAGTGTATGCAGGAATATTGAATGAAAGGAAAATTATTTTTTATCATGTTGTTCTTGTTTGGGGTTGTTTATTCCCAACAGATCGTTACTGGCAAAATTACAGATGATAACGATATTAATTTGGGTTCCGTTACTGTGGTCAATGTATCAACAGATAAAAAAGTATATAGTAATTCTTTAGGTGAATTTTCGATTGAAGCTTCAAGAAATGATGAGTTAAGGTTTGTAAGACCAGGTTATGAGAGGGTTTCAAAAAGAGTTTTTGCAGATGGCGTTAATTCTCAAATCTTCATCACTATGGTTAGAATTCCTGAAGAAATAGAGGAAGTTGAAGTGAAAAAATTATCTGGTGATCTGACGAAAGATTCCAGAATGGTCGCTAAAGTAGATAAAGGTGAAATTGTACAACAGGCAGTAGGGCTTCCTCAGCCTATTACGAAAATGAGAGAAAGGCCGGCGGAAGTTAAGAAAGTTTTACTTCCTATACTTTTAGGGAATTTGGATGTTCAGGGAGCCTATGATTTGATCAGTGGAAAAGCAAGAAGGCAAAAACGGCAATATAAATTTGACGACTTGCAAGATCATATTCTGTGGGTAAGAAAACGAGTGGAAGATGACTATTTTACGAGTGCAGGAATTCCCGCAGAAAGAATTTCAGAATTTATAGAATTTTCATTTACAGTTAAGCCTCAGACTAGAACTTATGTAAAAGCCAAAAACTTATCGGGTGTGTTGCTGAAACTGGAAGATACAATACCAGCTTTTTTGGAAAGATTAAAAACCATTAAATCTTGAATTTGTTAAAGAAATCTTAAAATTTCGGAACGGAAATTGATATAATAATTTCATTTAAAAAGAAAATTTAAATAAGACATCAATTAAATTCACAAATTTTTATGAATAAAAATATTATAGTTATTGCAATTGCAGCTTTAGGCTTTATTATTGGTCTTGGGCTTCTCGGAAATGCTATTAAAAACAGAAATAAATCTGAAAATACCATTTCAGTAACAGGACTTGGAACGAAACAGTTTACATCGGATTTGATCACATGGTCTGGAAGTTTTTCAAAAAATAATATTGATCTGAAATTGGCTTATGATGGACTATTGGCTGATAAAAAAGTGATCAACGATTATCTTATTTCAAAAGGAATAAAGCAGAATGAGATTATATATTCTTCTGTGGATATTCAGAAACAGTTTAGAAATTATACGGATTCAAATGGTAATAATGTACAAGGAGAATTTTCCGGATACAATCTTACTCAGACTGTATCAATAGAGAGCAAGGAAGTGGCTAAAATTGAAAATTTATCCCGAAACATAACAGAAATTATCAATAGAGGAATTGAATTTACTTCTTCTTCACCGTCTTATTTTTATACAAAACTGACTACCGTAAAACAGGAAATGATTGCCACTGCTACTAAAGATGCTAAAGAACGCGCAGAAAAAATAGCGGAAAATTCAGGAAGCAGTCTTGGTCATCTTAAAAAAGCAACAATGGGTGTTATTCAGATTACTGCACCCAACTCAAACGAGGATTATTCTTATGGTGGAGCTTTTAATACCTCTTCTAAGGAGAAAGCAGCAAGTATTACTATAAAACTGGAGTACGAAGTAGATTAAATTTACTTTCTTCCTTATATTATATTGAAAGATTTTATAAAAAATAAGCCGGACATTATCCGGCTTTTATAATTAATGATAAACAATATCGTAAATTTCTTCTTTAATTTTTTTTAGATCCTCAGGAGAATAATTCGCTAATAACCACAGGTCTAATGGATTCTTTCCCTCACCATAGCTTGGTTGTACATACATTTCATCAATTAACGAAAAACCATTCTTTTGATAGAAGGAGTAGCGTCGTTTGGCATCATCACCTAAATGATCTGGTTCTATTTCAAGAACAATTCTCGGATAGTTTTTAAACAAATATCCTGTAATGTGAGATCCCAGCTTTTGGCTTCTAAATTCAGCAAAAACCTCGAAATGCTCAACAAAAGTGTAAGTGCTCAATTCCCAAATGATAAGATATCCAATTGCCTTTGATTCATGTAATACAGAAATTACCTTAACATTAGGATTCGTAAATAATTTTACAAACTGATCCCAATCTCTCCTCTCATCTTCAGGGAAAGTAGTTGAATAGGAATAGTAAATATCTTTAATTCTGTAATCTTCAGATGAAGTAATAGGTAGAAATTCCATAATTATAAATCAAAAACGCTTGGTCTTCTTGTGATGAAAATATCTTTGATCCATAGCGTAAAAGCTAAACCCAGATAAATCAGAAAGAAAAAACCAGCTGTTGCAAATGTTGAATAAATGAAGAATACCCTCAATTTAGAAACAGGGATTCCCAGTTTAGCACCCATTCTTGTCAGAACACCAAACCATTCTCTTTCCATTTTATGACGGATATTATCAAGCATTTGAAGAATCTTTTAAAAGTTTAAATCCAATACTGCAATTTAAGCAATTTTTTTCTTCACAGCTGTTATTAAAGTGATAAATGAAACTTTGGGTTTCTAATGAATTATTGATTTTTATATTCAGTTTTTTCCAAGAGGTTATAATAGCGTTTTTTTCAGGAGGTAAATTCCTATAAAACTCAATGATCTCATCAGCTATTTCCTCATCATGATATTTGTGATAAGTATATTTTAAAGGAAGAATTGTATTTAGAATAATAAGCTCAATAAAATCCTTACTTAATGTCTTAGGCTGATTAATGGGAGATATTTTTCCAAAATTAAAATGATTATTCCAATAATCAGATGCACTTATGTTCTTTAGAACATTCACTAATTCATCGGTATTTTTTGAAAGGATGGTTTTTGAAAATAAATTTTGATGCTGATGATATAAGTCTGCTAATTGCGAAAGTCTAATGGTTGGAAAATTTGGAGGCCTCAATCGCAAAAACTTTGGTCTGAAATGCATATCGGATATTTGGTATTTAACTTTTATAAAATCAAATTCTCTTTTCCAAATTTTCATTTGCTCATCTTGTGGATCTTCAAGCCAGCCAGAGATTCCGAACAACAAGGCTTCCAATTGTGTTTTATTCTGCCGGATTTTATTAATGATAGCAAAATCTATGCTTTCGGCAATTTGTTTAAATATAAAGGCATTTACCTTTAATCCGAAGGTATAAGCAAGACTATGAAAGAGAATGGCTTCAAAGTTATTTTTATATCGTTCTAAACTGTCTTCTAGTTCAAGTGATTTCCGATCCAGCTTTTTTAGAATGTTTTCTTCATGAAAATTAATGGGAATACTGTTTTTATTAAAAATACCCTCACAAGGAATGAACTGATTTTCATTGATCAGTTTTTCATATTTCCAAAGTAAATTTTCATCGATAAAATTTTTCAGCTCTAAAGTGGGAATTTTTCTATCATTGAATTCTTCAATTTCTACGTCATTTTGAAAAACAACATGCAGGATAATATTCTGATAATTGGGATCTTGGGAATGGTTATGAAAAATCCAGTCAGATGACTTTACGTGAAGCTCAATGTTTCCACTTAAAGTTAAGTCGGAAGTTTTTATTTTAGCAAGTAAAAAATCAGGGCCGGCATTGGTATTCCATTTACCGAAATTTATTATTTCAATAGGATTTCCTTCAATATCCTTGAAGTCAAAACTTTTGAAAATTTTAAAGTTCCAAAGATATTGAAGTAGTTTTTCTGTCATAAGTGTAATAATAAATATATCATAAATATTGCACTTTTATCAACTCGTTCTTAAGATTTTTCACCGCCGTATTGCATATTTATGGATGTATAGGATATATATATTCAAATGGGATATTATAGTTGTTTTTTTATTTTTTTTCCTTCATTTTAATTAAAGATAATCAGTATCGATCTTTTTAGATGAATGAAGAAGTCATATTCAATTATTAGATGTTAATGATTTGAAACAGGGTAAAAACTAAACCCAGATCAAGCAATAAATGTGATTGAAAATTCATGAAACTAGAAAAGGCCTGGATTAAAAATCCAAGCCTTAATTATATTATTACAGAAGTCTTTATAAAGCACTATGCTTTCGTTAATTCCTTCCTGAAGTTTTCTATAGTTGTTATGTACATTTCTTCATATATAGGAAGAATGTTTTTCAAATCGAATTTTATAGCCTGTTCTTTCGCATTGATCTTCATTTTGGCTAAAAGTTCCTCATTACTTAATAATTTAATGGTGTAGTTACTCATAGCCTCTACATTTCCTATTTCGGCTAAGAAACCTGTTTCACCCTGAATATTGACTTCTGGAATTCCACCCGCGTTAGAGCTGATAACAGGTGTATTCGCTGCCATTGCTTCTAATGCAGCCAGACCAAAACTTTCCTGCTCAGATGGTAATAAGAAGACATCCGAAAGCTGTAATATTCTGTATAGATCATTTACTTTTCCAAGAAGACGGATTTTAGAAATTAAATCTGGGTTTTCTTCTAAGAACTGATTAACCTTTTCCATATCAGGACCCTCACCGATAATAATGAGTTTAGATTTTACCTTTTTATTTACATTCTTAAAAATCTGTAGAACTTCCTCCACACGTTTTACAGGACGTAGATTGGAAACGTGAATCAATATTTTCTCATCAGGATCAGCAAACTGCGTTCTTTGGCACTCATTGCATTCATCAAACTCAGAATTATCAATAAAATTGGTGATCACCTGAATTGGCTTCTTAATATTAAAAAATTGGAGAGTGTCTTTTTTTAAACTTTCAGATACTGAAGTGATCGCATCCGATTTGTTAATTGAGAATTCTACCGCATGTTTATAACTTGGGTGCTGCCCAACTAAAGTAATATCTGTCCCATGGAGAGTGGTTACCAAAGGAATATCATTATTATCTTCCTGTAGCATCTGCTTTGCCGTAAATGCCGCATAAGCATAAGGAATTGCATAATGAGCATGAAGTAAATCGAGTTTATATAAATTTACGACACGGTATATCATAGAACTTAACGCAATATCATAAGGTTGATATTGGAATAGGGGATAAGTCTGAACATTAACTCTATGGAAAAAAATATTTGGATTGGTAATGTCTAATCTTGCCGGAAGAGCTGAGCTTATGAAATGAACCTCATAGCCTTTGTTGGCAAGGGACATTCCAAGTTCTGTTGCTACGATACCGCTTCCGCCGTATGTTGGGTAGCAAAGTATGCCTATTTTCATTGATTTATTATTGTTTTGATGTTGTAAATATAGTTGAATTCGATTTCGTATCAGGAGCTGAACCTGAATTCAAGTCGATACCCATTCCTGCTTTTAGATGATCGTTGATCAATACTGGAAGCCTTCCCCAGATTTTTGTTTTTCCGAGTAAAGCATCTGCTGTTGCAATCATTGAATCATCGTTGTTCTCATAAGAAACAAGAACAGTTGAAATTTTAGAAATATCAATGTCTTTTAGTGCATAAGCACTTCCAAATACATTTAATATGACTTTTTGATTTTTTGATAGATCGGCCAGAATTCTTTTTGATTCTGCTGAAATTTTATAAGGTTTGTAGGCAGTAGAATTATCTTTATGGAGACCAACAATTACCGTAGAATTAGAAGGAATTGTATTAATTTCATTGGCTTTTTTAATAATTACATTAGAGCCTAACTGGTTGGCAAATGTTTGAAAAGAAGCTTCTTCCAATGGGACATAGTAAATTTGTTTTCCGCTAAGTGGGAGCAGCTTTTGCTCATCTTTTAATAAAGTTAAAGCATTAGAATAAAGATTCTGAACTAAAACTTTGTGAGAATCATTGTTAAGGTCATTATTTATATTCTCAGGATTTTTTGGACTGTATTTTTCAAGACCTAAATAATATTTTGTAAGTAATATTTTCTTTACACTTTCTTCTACCCGGGATTGTGAAATTTCTCCATTATCAATAGCTTTCTGAATTAACTTTTTACCTTCAGATACACCCTGAGAAAAAAGCATAATATCATTTCCTGCTTTGAAGGCCAATTCATCTAATTCTCCAGGTTTGTACTTATTAGCTACAGCTCCCATATTTAAAGCATCAGTAATAATTAAGCCTTTAAATCCTAATTTTTCTTTTAATAATCCTGTAATAATATTTTTAGATACAGAAGCCGGAATTCCTTTTCCTGATTCTAATGTTGGGACATATAAGTGGGCTACCATTACGCCTCCAATTCCTTTATTCATTAATGCCCTGAAAGGGGCAAGTTCAACTGCATTAAGTCGGTCCAATTGATGTGAGACAACAGGCAGGTCTAAATGAGAATCTGTACTTGTATCACCATGGCCAGGAAAATGTTTTATTGCGGCAAGTATATTGTTGTCCTGTAGTCCATTTGAATACGCTAATGCCGAATTGATAACATTGTCAACCTCAGAGCCGAAACTTCTGTTTCCGATAATAGGATTGTTTGGATTCGTGTTAACATCTACTACAGGAGCAAAATCCCAGTTGATCCCCATTCTTTTACAATCTGCAGCTATTTTAGCAGACATTTGATAAATAAGATTCTTATCCTGAATAGCGCCCAGGGTCATCGCCCACGGAAATTTATGAGCTGCCGCTATTCTTTGATAAAGACCCCATTCAGCATCCATTCCTATCATTAAAGGAACTTTAGACTTCTGCTGAAATTCATTGACGAGCGTAATTTCTCTTGCTGCATCATCCTGCATTAAAATCAATCCGCCGATTTTATCGTTGATTACAATATTTCTAACTTGGTTAATATGGCTTTCATCTTTATTAGTATAAAGGGCAACAATGAAAAGTTGTCCTAATTTTTCATCTTGAGAAAGAGAGCTGTACGTTTTATCAACCCATTGGTTCGCCTTACTTATATCTGCCTGAGAAATGCCCTTTGGCTGATACTGGGCAGTGATTTTTGAACTGATGAATAAGAATATGAAGAGAGAAGTGTAAACTATTTTGTTCATAACTTTAGAATAAGAACAAAAATACAATTAAAAAAATCATCATAATGGATGTTTTTAAGTTTTTTGGTATATGTTTTGGATGTGCTTTATAAATAATAATTAAAACTTTTATAAAAATGAAAAAATTTCTTCCAATCCTCCTATTAGCTTTTGTCAGCTTATTTATTTTTAGCTGTGATAAAGATGATGATAATAACAATTTTGAAGATCATGATACGGTAGGTACAGCTTTTGATATTACGCCGACTTTCACGAGAACAAATGATAATTTATATCAGTATTCAGATGCATTTACCAATCCATTAGTACAATCTGATGTTGTTCTTATTTATTTGCAAACAGGTCTTACGAATAATAACTCTCCAATCTGGAGATTGCTTCCTTATACTTTCTTTACTAATAACAATGTTGCGGTAGATTATTCATTTGACTTCAGTAAGTTTGATATTGGTATTAACGTAAATTCTACATTGAATTTAAGCGCAAGTGGAAATTCAACGTATTACACGAATAAAAGATTTAGAGTGGTAATATTACCTGCTAATACAGGATCTGCTAAAACAAGTAGTAAAGCTGCGGCTCCAGTGGATTACAATGATTACTATAGCGTAATTAAATATTACAATATTGATGAGTCTAAAATAAAGACTAAGAATTAGAATAATATCTTTTCAGTTTTTTATAATTAAAAAAGGCTTCGGAATTTATTCCGAAGCCTTTTGTTTGTATCTTAATTATCGTTGTCATCCAGTAGATGACCAAAATAATCTTTTTTTGTCTGTAGGTAGCCTCTGCTAATGTCATTAGCAGGGATTTGTAAAGGAATCCTTGAGTTAAGGTGGATATTACTTTCTGTAACATATTTTACCTTTTCAGGATTATTCGTTAGGAGATTAATATCTTTTACCTCCAGGACATTTAAAATTTCAATGGCAACATTGAAATTTCTGTCATCTGCGGGAAGGCCAAGCTGTAAATTGGCTTCTACAGTATCAAATCCTTTTTCCTGTAGAGAATAAGCTTTTAACTTATTAATAATCCCAATATTTCTTCCTTCCTGACGAAGATAAATAATAATCCCCCCATTTTCATGGATATATTTCATAGCAGCATCCAATTGCTGCCCACATTCACATTTTTTTGAATGGAACACTTCACCGGTAATACATTCTGAGTGGAAACGTACATTGACTGGTTTTGAAAAGTCTGTGTTTTCAGCGATGATTGCCATATGAGGCATCCAGTCATTTTCGTTTTCAGAGAAAGCGATCATTCGGAAAGTTCCATGTTCCGTAGGAACGTTTGCTTCCGCTTGAATTTTAATCATTAATAAGGTAGTCGTTTTTTAATTTCCTTTTATAGCATCCTCGATCACAGAAATATTGGTTTTCAATCTTACCAGATATCTGTTGAGTATTTCGTCATCATCTTTTGGAAGGTTCTGTCTTAGTTTCTGAATTTTTTTATAAGATTTTTCAAAGCTTTTAACCGCTCTGTTCTTTCCTGCAACATTATTGGCATCTATTGCATATAAATAATTCTGCAAGCTGTACTTCAGTGAAACTACTTCTTCGTTTACATTAATGTTTTTAAATTTAGGAAAGGTGGAAATTAAATTAGATATTTCAGAGGCATTTACATTTTCTTTGATATTAATGTCTATGCTTTTCTTGAGTCCTCTATCAGAATCTGAACCTTTTGCTTCACTATAAAAATTACTTGACAACGGAGAAAAATTTAATTTTTCCGATGCACAAGAAGAAGTTAGTATAAACAGTATTCCAAAAAAAAATAATCTTTTCATTTTTGTTGCCCCTTTTGATAAAGGATTGGGTTAAGACTTTCATCGTTATACATTTTCATTTGTTTGTATACTTTCATCTTAACATCACCGTTTTCAATATCAGTAAGCAACTGATTAATAGAAGTTGATAGGTCTTCTTTCTGTATAAGAAGCACATCTAATTTTGCCTGGCAATTTAAACGATGCTCTTCAGAAGCAGATTCTCTATTCGCTTCTAGTGACATATGATAAACCTTTAGTGCAAGTATTGATAATCTGTCTACAGCCCAAGCGGGTGTTTCTGTATTTATCTTTGCATGCGGTTTAGGAGTTATATTTTTAAATTTATTAAGAAACCAGCTGTCAATAAATTCCACTAAATCAGTTCTTTGCTGATTAGAAGCGTCTATTGTTCTCTTTAATTGAAGAGCTTCAACCGGATTAATATTTTCATCTCTAATAATATCTTCCAAATGCCATTGAACGGTATCAATCCAGTTCTTTGCGTACAAAATTCGTTCCAAACTGTCTTTTTCGAAAGGATTATTAATTAGATTGTTAACGTCATCAAATACGTGGTAGTCTTCAATAGATTGATTGAAGACTTTCCATGCAGTCTCTGTGAAATTCATTAATTCTGAAGAATTTTAGTTGCTAGATGGGTTATTTGTCGAAGAGTTTTTATTTTCAGTCGGATTTTTATCCTCCTCTTTTACTGCATCTTTAAATTCCTTGATACCTGATCCCACACCTCTCATTAATTCCGGAATTTTTTTACCTCCGAAAAGTAAAACAAGAAGGATTGCCACGATAAGGATATGTTGCCATGATAAGGCAAGTATTGTTAATGTTTCCATTTCTAAATTTTTTACAAAGTTAGTCTTTTTTTAATAAGAAACCCACCCTAATGGGTCGACTGGTGTACTGCCGTTCCATACCTGGAAATCAAGAGTATAAGAGCCATCAAAATCCTGTCCTACAGTACCTACAATAGTACCTGCAGAGACCTGCTGTCCTTTAGAAACATTTACACCTCCTAAATTAGAATATATTGTAAAATAATTTCCATGTTTTATCATGACCGTTTTTGTACCGTCACTACTTGCGATAACTGAAGAAACGGTGCCTGGGAATACGGATTTAGCACGAGTGCCAGACGGAACGGAAATCTTAATTCCATTATTTTCTTCATCAATATTTTTAAAAACAGGATGAGGATGTCTACCGAAGCGATGGGTAACTTGGCCTTTATCAACCGGGAAGCCTAGCTTACCTCTGTTTTCAGCAAAATTATTTCCAGCGGCTGTAGAAACCCCAAAACTTGTCATAGCTTTAGATTCTGCAGCTTTTTTCTCATCATCTTTTCTCTTTTCCAATGCTGCCTCTGCAGCTTTTGCAGCTGTTAATTTATTGGTTGCTTCTCTTGCTCTTGCATTCGCTTCTGATGAAGCTTTCGCAGCCGCTATTTTTCTTGCTTCATCCTTTGCATTGGATTCTGCACGTGCAGCTTCTTCTGTTCGTTTTCTCTCTTCTTCCGCTCTTTTTGCAGCTAATTCTGTAGCCTTTTTAGCTTCAGCTTCAGCCAATTTTCTTTCTCTTTCCAACGCTTCAGCTCTAGCTCTGTTTTCAGCTTCAATTCTTGCTTTCTCTCTTTCTGCAGCGATCTTGGCTAAACGTATTTTCTCTGCTTCAGCTTTTCTTCTTGCTTCTTCTTCAGCTTTGGCAATTCTGATCTCCTCAAGAATAATACTTCTGATCTGTCCTTCAAGTGCTTTTGATTGTACTTGTTTCTGTTTAAGCTCACCGGTTAATTTAGATTCATTTTTCTTAAATTCCTGAACAAGCTGTTCTTTCTGTGCACGTTCAACATTTATTGTTGTTAAATCTTTTTGTTGGTTAACCAAGAGGTGCTCTTTATCCACCACAGATTTTTGTCTCTGAGCAATTGTTTTTTTGATCTGAGTGGCGGCATCTGTAATTTCGGCTGCTTTTTTATCCTGATAATCGGAGTATTCTTTAAGATATTGGACTCTTCGAATTGCCTCGCCTAAATTTTTGGCAGAAAGAATAAAGGTGACTTTATTTTGTACTCCTTTATTTTTATAGGCGTTTACCAAAACTTCAGCGTAATTCTTTCTTAAAACGGCTAGTTCTTTGTTCTGACGGTTGATTTCCAACTGACGCAGATAAATGTCGTCTTCTATAAATCTTTTTTCCTTTTGAGTATTAGAATAAACTTTTTCTCTTAAAGCCAGTTTTTTATTAATATTGGTAAGATATGCTATAGAAAGCTTGGATTCGTTTCTTGTTTTAGCTAGATCTGAATTTATTTGGGTGATTTGTTTTTTAAGTTCAGCATTTTGCTTCTGCAATTGTTCCTTGTTTTGTTGCCCATTGTGCAATCCGAACAATAAAATACCTATTAAAAAGCTAAATTTTTTAATCATTTAATTTCAATTTTCTTATAATTGGCTGGGACTGAATAGGCCGCCTCCATCTTCGAAAAATCAAATTTCGTATTTTCTAGTAAAATCTGACTTGTTTTTGAACCTTTTATAATTATTTTAACATTTTTTGGTAGACGAATTTCATTATATTCCCCCCAATTGCTATAAGAGATTTCTAGCTCATCTGGTGATAAGACATCCTTAAGATGAACACTCAAAAGATCGTAATTTTCATCATACTGCAATGAAATTTTATATTCTCTGGTCTTTTCTTCTGTTACGATTTTCTGATTTACAGTCGATACCAGTTGATAGCCCTGAGCATTTTTTGTAAGATTGAATTGAGAATCATTAATTTTTATAAAAGTTCTACCCATTAATATTTTCTCCAAAGATTTATAATCGATGAAATTAACGTTCAATAAATGATTGAGATATTCAAAATCAGAATCGATATATGATTTGCTGGTTCTGTCAAATCCTTTTACGCCTTCAGGTGTTGCTGTTCCTCTGGCAACATTAATAAACAATGCAGATAAATTCATCCACACTTTTTTATTATTTTCGATATAGATGGTCGCGTCAAGTGTCGGTACAAAACTTCCTGTCTCTACATTTACCTTACTGTTGATCTTAATCTGATCAAATTTTGGTGGGATCACTACATGTTCATAGAATGTAAATTTATCTCTTACAGGTTCATTTACATCTTTTGGATTGTTGTTGTTTTCTATGACAATACTGTCTTTAGCATTGCTATTATTATTTTTAGCAACGTTCCGAGTTTTACAAGATGACAAAACGAGAAGTAATAAAAGTAATGGAACCCAATTTTTCATGTATTTATCTTTTCGATTAAAATATTACTTTGCAATATTAACGCCAAACCACACAAAACATTTTGTGTGGTTTGAATATATTTTTAATTATTAATGTCAGTTTTTAACTATTTAGATAAAAAATCTAAAACAGAATAATCACCTAACGAAATTTCCCTTGCTACTCCGAAATACTGTGCCGAATTACCAATCATAGAATTTGATAGATTTCCGTGATTGATCTTTGTATTTTCCTGGATCAATGAATTTTCAATATTTGAATTTACAATGACTGTATTATTTCCAAGTGAGACTCCAGGTCCTACTTTAGAATTGGAAATTTTTACATTTTCACCGATAAAACAAGGTTGAATAATTAAAGAATTTTCAATTACTGCGGAAGCAGGGTAGTGAGACATTTCTTCTCTCTCGTATTCAAGAATTTTACTGTTGGTTTCTACAGTTGCATTTTTATTTCCACAGTCCATCCAGTCATTTACTTTACCAAGACTGAATTTACCTCCTTTTGCTCTTAAATTTTCTAGAGCCGTTGTCAATTGATATTCTCCACCATTTTTAATATCATTATCCATGATATAATTGATTTCACTCATCAATTTTTCAGCACTGTTAAAATAATAAATACCAATAATTGCTAAATCTGAAACAAAAGTTGTAGGTTTTTCAACAAAATCTGTGATAAAACCATAGTTATCTAATTTAACAACACCAAATGCTGAAGGATCTTCTACACTTTTCACCCAGATAACACCATCTGAATTTTTGTCCAATTGAAAATCTGCACGGAAAAGAGTATCTGCAAATGCAATAACGATATCTCCCTGCATTGAATCTTCTGCACACTTAATAGCATGGGCTGTCCCAAGAGGGTCGTTTTGATAATATATACTTCCTTTTGCGCCTAATTTTTCAGCAATCTGGATCAGGGATTTTTCAATTTCAGCGCCAAAATCTCCGATAATAAAAGCTACCTCCTCGATGTCTTCACCGGCAACTTTAGCAATATCTTCTACCAATCTCTGTACGATAGGTTTTCCTGCAATAGGAATTAATGGTTTTGGAACGGTAAGTGTATGTGGACGTAATCTGGAACCACGTCCAGCCATTGGAACGATAATTTTCATAAATTATATTTGGATATTTTAGTTGTTTTTTATTTGATTTATGGTTTATAGGTAATAATAAAACCAAGTTAGATGCGTAATCGTATTATTTTTAAATATTCGTTTAATTTTTCAAATTCACTAGCATCAAAATAGAGACCAAAGTTTAGTCTTTTCTGATTCTTGATAATAACATATCTTTTTCGGTATACAATAAGATTCCCGTATAAGATAAAAATAAAAGGTTACCTACCCAGAAGTTATAATCGAAAAGATTGACTATCATGTAACTGAATACGGACAAAAGTAGAATAAAGAAAGAGATTTTCTTCATCCTATATGGAATTGGATAATATTTTTGACCTAAAAAGTAAGATAGAACCATCATGGTAAAGTAAGCTGCTAAGGTTACCCAGGCAGAAACCATAAAACCATATTTAGGTAAAAGTAAAAGATTTAAAACAATGGTAATTATAGCACCTGTCCAGGAGATATAGGTACCTACTCTTGTTCTGTCGGTCACTTTATACCATGTTGAAAGATTATAATAAATTCCAAAAAATAAATTGGCAATTACAATAATCGGAATAATATTTATAGCAATCCAGTAAGAACTGTTTGGTACCAGCAAAAGCTTTATCCATGATACATTAGCAATGATTCCTAAAGCAACAACAGAAGCAAAGAAAGAAAAATATTCAGTTACCTTTGCGTAGGTGAGCTTAGCATTTTCATTTTGCATTTGTTTAAAGAAAAAAGGTTCAATACCCATTCTATATGCAGTTACAAAGAGAGTCATCAATACTGCCATTTTATAACAGCCACCATAAGCTCCGGCCGCTCCATCATCTATAATAAATTTTTGAATAAACTTGTCAAAGTTTTCATTCACCATAAATGCCAATCCCGCGATCATAATTGGCCACGAGTACTTAATCATTTGAATGAAAAGGTCCTTAGAAAACTGAAATTTAAGTTTCAGTATAATTGGAAAAACAAGAATAAACCCTAAAAAACTGGCTGCTAGATTACTGTAAAAAGGATAGGTTACTTTTTCTTTTAAACCAAATTTAAAACTAAGTTCTTCGGGAATATAAAGGAACAAAGCAATTACAAAAATGCTCTGGAAAATAGCTTGTATTACTCTTACTGCTGCATACTTAATAGGTTTATTATTAAATCTCAGCCAAGCTAAAGGTATAACAAGTAGGTTGTCAAAAAATGCGATCCAGGCAAACCATCGGATAAATTCCGGTGTATTAGAGTATCCGAAGACATTCGCAATCGGTTGATTAAAAAGTAATACCAATATTAAAAAAACACTGGATAAAACGGTTAGGAACCAAAATGAAGTATTAAAAACTTTTTGTTCATCATTTTTATTGGATGAAAATCTAAAATAAGCTGTTTCAAAACCAAAAGAGAGAACAATATTAACAAAAGAAATTAATGCATAGAGATTGGTGAAGATCGCAAAATCGCTGACATCGATGTGTTTTATGAATAAATAATTAAGCAATACTACAATCACTCTCGGCATAATTGCCCCAATTCCATATATAATAGTTTCGTTAAGAAGTTTTTTCAAAATGCGAAATTTCTTGCAAATGTAAATATTTAGAAATTGATTTTTTATCAAGGATATTAAAATTCATTCATAAACCTTAATTTTGTAAGGAATCTAAAGTCTAAAGAAAAGTAAATGAGAACCCTTATCAAAAATGTAACAATCGTTAATGAAGGAAAGATCTTTGAAAGCGATATTTTAATTGAAAATGATTTAATTTCTAAAATACAGCCCAATATTTCTGAAGATGCTGATCAGGTTATTGATGCTTCCGGAAAGTTTCTTTTACCAGGAGTGATTGATGATCAGGTGCATTTTCGTGAACCAGGATTAACACATAAAGGAGATATTGAAAGTGAATCCAGATCTGCTATTGCAGGAGGTATTACAAGTTTTATCGATCAGCCTAATACCGTTCCAAACGCTGTAACTCAGGAATTGTTAGCTGATAAGTATGAGATAGGTTCTAAAAAAGCATATGCGAATTATGGCTTTATGATGGGGGGAACTAATGATAATCTTGAGGAAGTTCTAAAAACCAATCCTAGAAATGTTCCGGGGATTAAATTGTTTTTAGGTTCTTCTACAGGAAATATGTTAGTAGATAACCCTGAAACTTTAGAGAATATATTCAGCAATACCAAAATGCTGATAGCCGTTCATTGTGAAGATGAAGCAACCATCAGAGCAAATACTCAAAAGTATCTTGATGAATATGGTGAAGATATTCCGGTAAAATTCCATCATTTAATAAGAAGCGAAGAAGCTTGCTATAAGTCTTCTTCCAAAGCGATCGAACTGGCACAAAAAACGGGAGCAAGGCTTCATGTTTTTCATCTTTCAACAGCCAAGGAAACAGCACTTTTCAGAAATGATATCCCTTTAAAAGATAAAAAAATAACAGCCGAAGTTTGTGTACATCACTTAACTTTTACCAATGAGGATTATGAAACCAGAGGCGGATTAATAAAGTGGAATCCTGCTGTAAAAACGCAGAAAGATAAAGATGGACTTTGGGAAGCTCTTTTGGATGACAGAATTGATGTGATTGCGACAGATCATGCTCCACATACCTGGGAAGAAAAACAGAATGTATATACAAAGTGTCCTTCAGGTGCCCCATTGGCTCAACATTCATTGACGGTAATGTTGGAGAATTTTAAGAATGGTAAAATTTCTTTAGAAAAGATTGTTGAGAAGATGTGTCATAATCCGGCTATCTTATTCAGAGTTGATAAAAGAGGTTTTGTTAGAGAAGGATATAAAGCAGATTTAGTGCTGGTTGATTTAAATGAAAACTGGACGGTAGCTAAAGAAAATATCTTGTACAAATGTGGATGGAGTCCATTGGAAGGCATGAATTTCCATTCTAAAGTGACTCATACTTTTGTAAATGGTCATTTGGTATATGATAACGGAAAAATTGCGGAAGAAAAATTCGGGGAGCGTTTGCTTTTTGAGGTTCAGGAATAAATTGAAGAGGCAGTCTTATTAGACAGCCTCTTTTATGTTTTTTGAGAATGATAAATATTAATTATTTCTTCGCTTTCGCGCTCATGTAAAAAGTCAATTTCCCTCCACTCGTAATATCAGAATGTTTCAATATGAAATTCTTTATTTCTTTACCATTTAAAACAATCTTTTCTACATATACATTCTTTGGACTTTGATTAACCGCTTCAATTTCAAAGGTTTTTCCGTTTTCTAAATTTAGTGTTGCATGTTCTATAGCCGGGCTTCCAATTGCATAATCTTCAGATCCGGGAGCAACAGGGTAGAATCCAAGAGAGCTTAATATATACCATGCACTCATCTGCCCGGCATCATCATTTCCTCCTAATCCATCTGGAGTAGCTTTATATTGCATTTCTAAAATATGACGGATCTGTGCCTGTGTTTTCCAAGGTTGTCCTGCCCAGTTATAAAGATAAGCGACATGATGAGCCGGCTCATTTCCATGAACATAGCCACCAATAATTCCTTCACGTGTAATATCCTCCGTATCTGCAAAAAATTCATCAGGTAAATGCATGCTAAATAATTCATCAAGTTTTGTTGAAAACTTTTTCTTGCCACCCATTAGAGTAATAAGCTCATCAGGATTTTGGGGAACGAAGAAGCTGTAGTTCCATGAGTTACCTTCAATAAATCCTTGCCCGTGAGTACTCAGTAAGTCAAAATCTTTTTTGAAACTTCCATCTGCTAAACGAGGTCGCATAAACCCGATGTTTTTATCTAAATTATTTTTCCAGTTTCCGGAACGCTTGATAAATTGATCGTAAATTTCTGTTTCACCTAAATGTTTTGCCAATTGAGCAATTGCCCAATCGTCATAAGCATATTCTAAAGTGTTTGAAACTGAAGTTCCACTTTTTTCAGCAGGAATATAGCCTAAATCTATATATTGTCCTATCCCTTCATAATCTCTTTTGTTGGCTGTTTCAACGCAGGCTTTTAATGCAGCTTTAGGATCGCCGGTATAAACTCCTTTGATAATAGCGTCTGCCACTACACTCACACTGTGATAACCACTCATACACCAGTTTTCATTAGCATAATGAGACCAGATCGGCAGCATTTTCATAGAGAATTGCTCATAATGAGCCATCATAGATTTTACGATATCATCATTTCGTTTGGGCTGAATAATATTAAATAAAGGATGTAAGGCTCGGTAGGTATCCCAAAGTGAAAATGTAGTATAGTTGGTAAATCCATTCGCTTTATGAACATTTTGATCCAAACCTTTGTATTCACCATTGGCATCCATATAAGTTGTAGGATTAATGAATGTATGATACATTGCCGTGTAGAAATTTGTTTTTTCGGTCTCGGAACCTTTAACGATAATTTTGTTTAACTCATTGTTCCAATTTTCCTGAGCTTTTACTTTTACCTGATCGAAAGATAAGTTGCCGGCCTCTTTTTCCAGATTGTCCATGGCATTGTTTTGACTGACAGGGGATAATGCTAATTTTACTTCAATAGCTTCATTTTCATTCGTGTCGAAATCAAAATTCATTTTCAGATTTTTTCCGGCGATCTCAGGGAAATTTTTAGTCTGGTCAAATTTCCTCCAGAAACCTCCATAAACCTGTTTGCCATCATAGTTTTTTTGACCGTATGATTTAAAAGGTTTGGAAAATTGGATGGCAAAATAAACGGTTCTTGTCCTCGCCCAACCACTGGTCTGTCTATATCCGGTAATGGTGTGGTCATTTTCTACACGGACATAAGTCCAGACGTTTTTACCATCATAATTATAAATCCCGGCCATCAGGTCTAAAATAATGTGTGCCTGATCTGATTTTGGAAATGTATAGCGCTGAAGACCTACCCTTGTTGTTGCTGTAAGCTCAGCTAAAATATTGTGATCTTCAAGTTTTACTTTGTAATAACCAGCTTCTGCTTTTTCGTTCTGGTGAGAGAATCTACTTCTGTAACCGCTTTCAGGATTGGAGGCCGTTCCAGGATTGAATTGTAATTTTCCTACTGTAGGCATCATCAATAAGTCTCCTAAATCTGAATGACCTGTTCCGCTAAAATGAGTAGAGCTGAAACCAACAATTGTTTTGTCTTCATAGCGATAACCTGCACAATATTTGTAAACTTCCCCATTATATTTTCCGTTGAGTTCATAGGAGATGGTATCTGTTTCAGGGCTTAACTGAACAGAGCCAAATGGAACTGTCGCTCCAGGATAGGTGTGCCCCATTTTTTCAGTTCCGATAAGTGGATTGACATATTGAATTAATTTTTCAAATTTTTGAGCTTTAAAACTGATGCTAAAAAATAGCAGGAATACAAAAAGATAAGTTCCTGATTTTATCATGGGTAGGTAAATTTTTAAAAAGATAAAATTAAATAAAAAACAAAGAGTAATTATCTACTGCCTTACTTTATATGAAATTCGTTAAGTATTTATTTTTTTTCAGAAAAACGGAAACCTATTCCATGTAGATTTTCAATCAAAATATTCTTCTCATCAATAAGTACTTTACGCAGTCTGGAAATAAATACATCGAGACTCCGTCCCATAAAATAATCATCATCACCCCAGATCGCTTTAAGGATATCCTGCCTTTTTAGAACAACATTTTTGTGGCGGATAAAATATAATAGCAGTTCAGATTCTCTTTGTGTAAGCGTGATGCTGCTTTCCATATCCTGCAGGGTATAGTTCTTGGGGTCAAAATTATATTTTCCGACTTTATATTTTAGCTGAGAGGTATCTGTTTTCTTTGTGCGTTTCAGGAAAACTTCAATTTTTAGGATTAATTCCTCTATGCTGAATGGTTTTACCAAATAATCATCAGCACCAATTTTCAGCCCTTTGATCCTGTCTTCTTTTAAAGCTTTTGCAGAAATGAAAATGATGGGGATTTCAGAATTTTTACTGCGGATTTCCTGGGCTACTTCAAATCCATTCAGTTCTGGCATCATAATATCCAAAAGACAAATGTCAAAACTCTGGCTATTGAATGCATCAAGTGCAGATCTTCCATCAGGATAACAGTAGATTTCATAATAACTTTCCAGGCTATCCTCGATGAGGAAAGCTATAGTTTTGTCATCTTCTGCATATAAAATTTTAGATTTCTCCATATCTACACATTATTAAATTTAAAATGGGAAAAAGATCGTTACCGTAATTCCTTTATCTGTATTATTCTCAACTGAAATTTTCCAGTTATGTTGCCGGACTACTTTTTTTACATAAAATAACCCTAATCCAAAACCATTGATCTCCTCCGTCTTTTTTGTATTCACCCTGTAAAACTTTTCAAAAATATCAGAAATATTTTTAGCAGGAATCCCCATTCCATTGTCTTTAAACTTTAAATATAAGCCTTTTGAGTCTTTAGATGCTGAAATTACAATTTGGGGTTTTCCTTCACAATACTTTATGGAGTTATCTAAAATGTTGTAAATGATATTTGTAAAATGAAATTCATCTGCCATTATGGAGAAGCTGTTTTCGATTTCTACATGAATGGTAACATTTTCATTCTTTTGCTGTATGGTACTGGTAATTTCCTGAACAAATGGAAGCAGTATTATTTTTATGGGCTTTAAGGACAGTCCTGAAGAATCATTTTTAGCAATATTCAGTATTTTTTCAATGTGGTTATTAAGCTTATAGCTTTGATTAATAATGATGGAAGTATAAGTTTGCAGTTTGGGGTTTTCCTGTACTATATTTTGCTTACTGAGAGATTCTGAAGCTAAAAGTATAGAAGATAATGGTGTTTTAAATTCATGGGTCATATTATTGATAAAGTCACGTTGTAGTTCTGAGAATTTTTTTTGTTCAATAATAGTATATATGGAATATACATATACCAAGAGAATGATAATAAGAGCAAATGTAAGTAAATACCAAAACCTAAGTGAACTTATTAAATAAGTCGTTTTATCAGGAAAGCGTATGGAAAAATAATAGATCAGATTTTTATGCTTTGGAAAATTAATAACCTTATCACTGGGGCTCTCCTGATTTTTCGACATATATTTCCCATAAATCATTTTATCGCTATGGCAATTGTATAGGGCATATACATAATCGGTATTAATTTGAAAACGGGTGAATTCTGTTCTAAGGTAATGTTCCAGAACGACAGGGTGAAACTCATTATTGGTATTGACCACGTAATAGTCATTGGCAATATTCTGTACAGGGTTTTCTGTGAAAGAAGCCTTTCCACCAGACAATTTTTCCGCTACCTCTAATAAAGCGATATTTACTTTTTGGTTAAATTTTTTATCTTCAAGATTATATGCCTGTCGGGTCCATAGCAGCTGAGCTATTAAAATTCCGATAATAGCAATGAATCCTAACGTTATAATGATATTAAGTTTTTTTATTTTCATTTCTGAAACAATATTATCCAAAAATATCTATTAATCTTTTATCATTAACAACTCGTTAACAAATGTTTGACAGCGGTTAACAAGTTGTAGTGCTAATCCGCTTTACATTTGCTATACAAAAAGATAATAACCGGTTCCTTAAATCTTTATAACAAATAAAATTTATACTCATGAAAAAATTAAAAATCTCAGCACTTTTGGCTGTTTTGGCATTCTCACCGTTTTATGCAAATGTATTTACTGCTGAAAGTACTTCAATAGTAAGAATGATTGCAGATGCAATTAAATGGAAATCAGAATCTATAGATGTAGGAAATATTCCGCAAGGAAAACCAAAGATTATCAGATTTGAATTTACCAATACATCTTCAAAGCCAATAGTTATTGAAAATGTAGCGCCATCATGTGGTTGTACAACAGCAGATTATACTAAAACTCCAATTCTTCCAGGAAAAAAAGGATTTGTAGAAGCCAGTTTTAATGCAGCTGCTGCAGGCCCTTTCATGAAAACGGTGAATGTTACAACAAGCGAAAGCAAAACTCCTAAAACACTTTCATTTAAAGGAGTAGTGGTTTCATAATACATTTTACGATAAGATAATCATAGAACAACCTTGCCATTTATGACAAGGTTGTTTTTTTGCCTTGTCTTGTAAGCTATTGTCATTTTTCTTCTATGACTTTTAAACATAGCAGAGAATAACTATTTATAACATTATTATTTATCCCATTATTTTAAATGGCATGAATTCAATATTTAGTATTTTTAGGAAAAAATAAAATTTATATGAATTTATATACACAACCAATGTTACGTGAAGGCGCATTAAAAGATAAAGTAGCTATTGTAACAGGAGGCGGAAGTGGTCTTGGAAAAGCTATGACCAAATATTTTCTAGAGCTTGGAGCTAAAGTTGTTATTACTTCAAGAAATCTTGAAAAGCTACAGGGGACAGCAAAAGAACTGGAAGATGAAACAGGAGGTAAAGTTCTTTGTGTTGCGTGCGATGTAAGAAACTGGGATGAAGTGGAAGCGATGAAAGAAGCGACTCTGAAGGAATTTGGAAGAATTGATATTTTATTGAACAATGCTGCAGGGAATTTTATTTCACCAACAGAGAGATTAACGCATTCTGCTTTTGATTCTATTTTAGATATTGTTTTGAAGGGAACAAAAAACTGCACACTTTCTATAGGAAAGCATTGGATAGATTCTAAAACTCCAGGAACAGTTTTAAATATTGTGACGACGTATTCCTGGACAGGTTCAGCTTATGTTGTTCCTTCAGCCTGTGCCAAAGCAGGAGTTTTGGCTATGACCAGATCTTTAGCGGTAGAATGGGCAAAATATGGAATCAGATTTAATGCTATTGCTCCAGGACCATTTCCTACAAAAGGAGCTTGGGATAGATTACTTCCCGGAGATCTACAGGAGAAATTTGATATGAAAAAGAAAGTGCCGTTAAGGAGAGTTGGGGAACATCAGGAGTTGGCTAATTTAGCTGCTTATCTGGTTTCAGATTATTCTGCTTATATGAATGGAGAAGTAGTAACCATCGATGGTGGTGAATGGCTTCAAGGTGCTGGAGAATTCAATATGTTGGAAGATGTTCCGCAAGAAATGTGGGATGCTTTAGAAGCTATGATCAAATCCAAAAAATCAAATTAGTTAAATATTCCCGAATCTGTAACAAGTTCGGGATTTTTTTTACTTATCTAACAAGATCTTAAATTTTTTTTAAATGAATTGTAAACTCCCAACCCTTGTTTCCGCTATTGCAGTCTTTCTGTTTTCAGGATCTGCTTTTGCTCAGGAAACTCCGAAATATGATTATGTAGAAGCATTCAAACCTTTCTTCTATCCTCAGACGGGGACGGAAACCCGTTCTGCAAGCGGGCAGCCAGGTCATGCTTATTGGCAGAATTCAGCCGACTACAATCTAAATGTTAGCCTGAACGATACTAAAAATGAAATTACAGGTACCGCTGAAATTAAATATACCAATAACAGCCCGGATCAACTGAGCTTTCTTTGGTTACAGCTGGATCAGAATTTATTTGAGAAAGACTCACGTGGTAATGGTGTAGTACCTATGACAGGAAGCCGAAATGGTGCTCATGGAGAAAAACTGGAAGGTGGTTATAAAATTAAATCTGTGAAACTTGACGGTAAGGATGTAAAATATACGATTACCGATACGAGAATGCAGATTGATCTGCCTAAGGATCTTAAATCAAAAGGTGGAGTCGCAAAAATTACAATAGAGTATTCTTTTGTATCTCCAGAATATGGGTCTGATAGAATGGGAGTACAGGAAACTAAAAATGGTAAAGTTTTCACCATGGCACAGTGGTATCCAAGAATGTGTGTTTACGATGATGTGCTGGGTTGGAATACAATGCCTTATCTTGGTGCATCAGAATTCTATTTAGAATATGGAAATATCACAGCAAACATTACGGTTCCAGCTAATCAGTATGTAGTAGCTTCTGGAGAACTTCTCAATTATAAAGAAGTATATAGCAAGGAAGAAAATAACCGATGGGAGCAGGCAAGAAACAGTGATAAAACTATAATGATCCGTCCAGAATCAGAAATTGGTAAAAATCAATCCTCAGGAACTAAAACCTGGAAATTTAAAATAGATCAGGCAAGGGATTTTGCCTGGGCATCTTCATCGGCATTTGTATTGGATGCAGCAAAAATTAACCTGCCAAGTGGTAAAAAATCTTTAGCTATTTCTGCTTATCCCGCAGAAAGTGGTGGTGAGAAGGCCTGGGGGAGATCTACAGAATATACCAAGGCAGCAATAGAACATTATTCTCAGAAATGGTATGAATATACTTATCCGGCAGCCACAAACGTTGCTGGAAATGAAGGTGGAATGGAATATCCGGGTATTGTATTCTGTCATATGGATTCTAAAGGCGATGACCTTTGGGGAGTTACCGACCATGAATTCGGACACAACTGGTTTCCAATGATTGTAGGTTCTAATGAGAGGTTATTTGCATGGATGGACGAAGGTTTTAATACATTTATCAATGAATTATCTACAGAAGCTTTCAATAAAGGTGAATATTATAAAAAACAGAATATCGCTCAAACCGGAAGTTTTCTGATGAGTGATAATTTTGAGCCGATAATGGTTGGTGCCGATAATATGAAAGAAAGAAACATTGGCGTTCTTGCTTATTTTAAACCGGGTATGGGATTAGGGATTTTAAGAGAATCAGTTCTTGGTCCTGAAAAATTTGATAAGGCCTTTAGAACATATATTGCACGATGGGCTTTTAAACACCCAACACCATGGGATTTCTTTCATACAATGGAAAATGTTTCCGGTGAAGAACTGAACTGGTTCTGGAGGGGTTGGTTCTTTAATAAATGGAAAATTGATCAATCCGTTAAGAACGTGAAATACATCAATGGCGATTTTAAAAATGGAGCTCAGATTACGGTTGAGAATCTTGGTCAATTACCGATGCCAACTACAGTACAGATCAAGTTTAAAGATGGAACCACACAGATTGTAAAACTTCCTATTGAACTTTGGAAACGTAATAACGAATGGACTTTTAAAGTAGATACTGCTAAAGAGATCAATGAGGTGAAATTGGATCCGAATTCTCAGATCCCAGATATTAATCCGAAAAATAATAGCTGGCCTACAGAAGAAGTAAAGCCTGCTGAAAAAATTAACCTGAAAGAATTTACAGGAATATTTGGTAGTAAAGAAGTTCCAATAAAAATAACATTTACTGAAAAAAACGGACAGCTTTTTGGGCAAGGAACAGGACAACCTGAGTTTCCGCTTGAATATGCTGGTAACAGTAAATTTACTTTTGATCAGGCTGGACTCGCTATCATTTTTAGTAAAGATAAAAAGTCGATTACTTTTACGCAGGGCTCAAAAGAATTCAAATTCACAAGAGAATAGTTTTCTTTAAAACATCTAAAAGAACAAATATTTAACAATATAATCATGTTTTTAAAGCTTCTCTATCATAGAGAAGCTTTATTTTTGTTATCTTATTATTTAAAATAATTATGATTATGAATTTTAAGTTTTCAATCTTTTTTTTAATGTTTTTTGCCACTGGATTTTCACAGGATCTTAAAGTAATGAGTTTTAATATCAGGCTTCAAGTAGATTCTGATAAAGAAAATGCATGGACCGAAAGAAAACCGGAGGTACTGGACTTACTAATGTATTATCACCCGGATTATTTTGGGGTTCAGGAGGCACTTCCGGAGCAGATGAAAGACCTTAAAAGTGGATTGAAGAACTATGATTATGTAGGAGTAGGAAGAGATGATGGTAAAGAAGATGGTGAGTTTTCGGCTATTTTTTATGATAAAGAAAGATTGCAGGTATTACAGTCAGGCACTTTCTGGCTTTCGGAAACTCCTGAAAAACCTTCCA
Organism: Chryseobacterium sp. ISL-6; assembly: GCF_018613715.1. Classification (GTDB taxonomy): domain Bacteria; phylum Bacteroidota; class Bacteroidia; order Flavobacteriales; family Weeksellaceae; genus Chryseobacterium; species Chryseobacterium paludis. The sequence goes on from NZ_JAGGPT010000006.1 coordinate 973,659, forward strand.
AAGGTTGGGATGCTGCCTGCAACAGGGTTTGTACTTATGCTGTTTTCAAGGATAAGAAATCTAAAAAAGAATTTTTAGCAATGAATCTTCATTTTGATCATATCGGAAATGTAGCAAGAACGAAATCCGCAGAATTAATTTTAAAAAAGATAAAAGGGTTAAATCCTAAAAATTTACCATTAACGTTAAGTGGAGACTTTAATTTAACGGATACCAGTGAACCAATTAAAATAATTTCTCAAAATCTTAAAGATAGTTTTTATAATTCCGAAACTAAACATTATGGTCCGGTAGGAACTTTCACGGCATTCAATGTCAATGAAATCCCTAAAGACAGGATTGATTATATTTTTGTAAAAGGAATGAAAGTAAGATCCCATAGGCATATCAATGATAGAAGGACGAACTTATTATACCCTTCAGATCATTTTCCTGTTATTGTAGATCTATCATTATAAAATATTATTTCTTCGGGAAATCAATTTCGAATCCAATTCCTCTCAGGGATTGGATTTTTATTTGTGGGTCATCACTGAAATATTTTCTAAGTCTGCTTATAAAAACATCCAGACTTCTTCCTGAAAAATAATCATTAGCTTCCCAAAGGTTGTCAAGAATGTCATCACGCTTTATGGTTTGATGGTTGTATTTCAAAAGATAAAGTATGAGATCTTTTTCACGGATCGTTAGTCGAACATTTCCCTTAGGATGTGATAACAGAAGTTTTTCAGAATCGAGAATGTAATCACCGATTTTTAATTGTGTTTCTACAGATGGAAGGGTACTTCTTTTTAAAATATTCCTTATTCTAAGGATCAGTTCCTCAGGATCACAAGGCTTAGCGATATAATCATCAGCACCCATTTTTAAACCGGTAAGCCTGTCTATTTTTTGATTTTTTGCGGTTAGAAAAAGTAATGGAAAACGAGGTTTCTCTTTTAGGATTATTTTAGCTAAAGAAAATCCATCGATATTTGGCATCATAATATCTAAAATTCCAATTTGGAAAGAGAAGTCCGAATCTAATAAAGGTATTATATCTTCAGGATTTTGAAACCAGGTTACATCAAATTCATCCAGCTCCAGATATTGTTTCAAAATCATTCCAAAGTCAGGATCATCTTCTACCAAAAGAATTTTAGTTTTCATAAGGCATTTGTATTTTAAACGTTGTTCCTTCTTTTAGCTTACTTGCAACTTCTATCTTTCCATTATATTTTTTGATGATTTTTTGAATAAAATATAAGCCTAAACCCAAACCTTTTGTATTGTGTATGTTATTGGATTGTATTCTATAGAATTTTTCAAAAATGCTTTTCAATTCTTTTTTTTCCATTCCCTGTCCATTATCCGAAACTTCAATTTCTAAATGATGCAATGGCTGGGTAATCTTAACTTTTACAATAGATGCACCATATTTCACGGAATTTTCGCAAAGATTTTTCACCATAGTTTCCATCAGGTTTTTATCAAATGGAAGTTCTTGTGATATTTCATTTTTTAAATCAAACTGGATTTCTGAATACGTAAAGATTAGATCTTCAATAAAGAAGTCCCAGTCTTCGGGTTTTGTTGTAGATATTTCTTCTTCTGTTTCATCTTCATGAAGCTGAGACATCAGGTTTTCAAGACGGGTGATCTGTCTGTCTATAAGTGGTAGCGTCTCTGGATTTAAATTCTTTTTTAAAGCTTTTGAAGCTATTTTAAGTGTAGCAATGGGGGTTTTAAACTCATGCGAGATGTTGTCAACAACTGTATGTAAAATTTCAACCTGTCTTTGTTGTCGGATGAGATTCTTAACGGTGAAAATATACAGTATTAGAACACTGGATAGGATTGCAATACAACATAAAATAAGTAAAGCCAGGTCTTTAAAAACGATATTTTTAATATTTAGAATTTGATAACTGGTTTGGCTTTTTAAAAAGAAGGTGTTATTTCTTTCAATTTTTGGAAGATCATCAGAAACTGACTTTGAAGAGGTTTCCCATGTCCCGGTATTGGTGGATCCAGGTTCTGTAACTTTATTTTCAGTTTCGTAAACAATGATAGGTTGATCTATGAGATTGGTTTTTGTAGGGACAAAAGTGATGGATTTATACTCGATTTTCACGGCGATTATATATCCTTCTTTTTTGAATTCGTTATCTACATACTGGCTGAATTGTTTCTCAACATTCTTTCTGTTAGTAGTGAAAAAGGCTAAGAATTCTTTTTTACTGATTTCTTTATTGTTGTATTTTATAAAGATCTGTTGCAGTGATTGATTAGGTATCTTTTTTACCCCACCCTTGTCCTCTAGTCTGTCCGTATATGGAGTAAGTCTTTTATGTATAGTTCTATAGATTTCACGCTCTCTTAATTGATATGTTTTATAGGTAAAATAAGCTTGAATTCCTAAGAGAAACAAGAATAGTACTGTAAAAAGAGCGATAAGATTTTTACTTTTGGAAATCATCTGAACAAATATAAAAATTTCCTTTTTTCCTAATAGACATTAACTCATCATTAACCTTCTATTAACCGAAATTTCCTCTGATAATATACACTTTTGTAACGGAAGATCTTTCTTCTGTTAAAATAAAAGTCATGTATAAGTTTCTATTTTTTTTATGTCTCCCAATATTTCTGTTTTCTCAGAAACAAAAAATTGAAGGAACGGTATTAAATGCTGAAGGAGAAAAGCTTCCATTGGTGTCCATTGAAATTGTAAATTCAAAAAATGAATTGCTCAAAAAACTAATTACTAATGAGAATGGAGAATTTGTAATACAGGATATTTCTGAAAAATCTGTAAAATTAATCGTTAAGGATCTGGAGTATGCCCAGTTTGAGAAAAACCTGGATTTGGAAATTCAAAATCAACCGATAAATATTGTTTTAAAAAAAGAGATTCAAGATATTCAGGAGGTGGTGATGACGAAACAAAAACCATTGGTTAAAAGAAAGATTGACCGTCTTGAATTTAATGTGGAGAATAGCAATATTTCCTCTCTTAATGCATGGGAAATTTTAAAGAAAACCCCTGGTGTTACAGCTAATAATGATGTTTTGGCTATTAAGGGAAGTCAAAGTATTCTGGTGACCATCAATGATAAAAAAGTTATGCTTACAGGGGATGAGCTCAAGAATCTTTTAGAAAGTACACAAGGAGATGAGTTGAAAACTGTAGAAGTAATTACCAACCCACCTGCGAAATATGAAGCATCAGGAAGTGCTGTTCTCAATATTGTTATGAAAAAGAATAAAATAGAGGGCTATCGTGGTACACTTTCTTCCAAGTATGTACAAACTCAATACGCAAAAGGCTTGGTAGGAATTTCTCAATATTATAAGAAAGATAAGCTTTCAATGATGGGGAGTTATTATTTTGGTTCAGGAACTTATTATCGTGAAGGAACAGATTATGTAAACTACGTAGAAAGTGCTACCAGATGGATCAGTACAATGAACAGAAAAGACAAAAATAAGAGTCAGAATACATTGAATTTTAATGTTGAATACGAATTGGATAGTCTCACTAATTTAAGTCTCAACTACTCTGGGAATTTTAATCCAAGATCTTTCGGAACTTATCATGTACCTACTTTAATTTATAATAATCAAAATGTGGTTGAATCTAGTTATATCACAATCAATGATCATAATTCTCGTTCCATCAATAATTCCTTAAGCTTTCAGGTGGAAAGAAAATTAAACAAAAAAAGCAGCTTGGCGTGGATCAATTATTTTGCAGGAAATAATACCCGTAAATATCAAAATGTTCTTACTCATCTTGATTTTATTAATCAGCCTCCGGGAGAAAATAATTTTTTAACGAATAATAGAAATAATGTTCAGTTGTATTCTACCCAGGCAGATTATCAATGGAAAAATGAGAAGTGGGAGTGGGAATCAGGTGCAAAATATAGCTTTGTAAAAACAGATAGTCAATTGGATTTTTCTGATAACGAAAATGGGCAGGTGGAATACAGACCTGAAAAAAGTAATGTTTTTGATTATAAGGAACATAATTTTGCACTTTATGGTTCATTGGCTTACAATCCCGGGAAGTGGAACTTTAAAGCCGGTTTACGTGCTGAAAAAACAGATCTTGAGGGTATTGTCTCGGAGCCTTACGAAGTGAATACAAATAATTATTGGAGAGTATTTCCTACTTTGTATGCCCAATACACAACAGAGAATAATCACCAATTTGGATTATCTTATGGAAAGAGGATCAGCAGGCCTTCCTACTCATGGCTAAATCCTGCAAAGTCCTATTATAACTTGTTTTCATATTTCCAGGGTGATCCAAAATTGAAAGCAACAATTATTCATAATCTTAATTTAACTTATACCTGGAAGGAATGGAATTTTGATTTTTATTACCGAAAAGAGGTTTCCCCATCAATGGAGATTTCATATCAGGAACCCAGCAATAATAATCTGATCTATCATTACACAAATATTGAAAAAGGAGAAGCATACGGGTTGAGTTTATACAAAAGTTTCCAGCTTAAGCCGTGGTGGAGTTTAAGTGTATCTGAAAATCTTGAAAATAATCAAAATTATTTTATTGGTGTTGATAATATTTTATATAAAAATAAAGTCTGGAACTGGGTTTCGGATGTTTCCACAAGCTTCACATTAGATAAAAACAGTGACTGGAAAATAGAAGTTGGACATCAGTATAATTCTCCTTCTATACAGGGAACGTTTAGGATTTCAAGTTCTTCAACCACCTATTTGGTGATGAATAAGAAATTCTTCAGCAAAAAGCTGGAAGCAAGTCTTTTATTAAACGATATTTTTAGGACTTCCGGAGAGAAGGTAAGTACAAAATACGCTAATCAGGATAATTATTATTTGGATTATCGTGATGTTCAGAGTTTTTCGGTTACCCTAAAATTTAACTTTGGAAATCAGTCTGTTAAGAATACAAAGAACATAAAAAAGGCAGATGAACAAGATCGGATGTAAATAAAATATGTTAAAACTTGCTTTTATCAGACTTAAAAAGATGATAAATTATAATTCTGTGTTACATTTTACCTAATTTTGACACTTATTTTTAAAAATAAGATATGAAGAGACTGCTTTTTGGATGGTTAATGGTTGCTTCGGTGCACCATTTTTCAGGTCAGGAATTATACATGCCAAGAAATATAAAAAAAGCATATGAAAATGGAACACGCGACATTTCAGGGGCTCCAGGAAAAAACTACTGGCAGAATAAAGGAATATATAATGTTGAGGTAAAAGTAGATGCTAATACAAAAGTAGTTTCTGGAAAAGAAACCATTACTTATACTAATAATAGCCCAAATGATTTACAGTCACTGGCGATAAGATTTGTAAATAATCTTCATAAACCGCAAGCTCCAAGATCTGGCTTTGTATCAAAGGACTTCTTATCTTTAGGTTTACATATTAAATCTTTCATTGTAAATGGAGAAAAATACAATGTAAATAGTGACGATTGGGGGACTGTCGAAAGTGTCAAGCTACAAACTGTTTTAAAATCGAAATCAAAATCTGAAATCAAAATAGAATGGGAATATCCTTTATCTGTACAAAGTGGAAGAGAAGGGCAAATTGATCCTGAGACTTTTTATGTAGCTTATTCTTTCCCTAGGATTTCTGTATATGATGATTATAATGGTTGGGATGTGCTTCCACATTCAGACAGGCAAGAGTTTTATAATGATTTTAATGATTATAACTTTGCGATTACTGCTCCTAAAAATTATGTAGTTTGGGCAACCGGAGATTTTCTGAATCCTGATTCAGTGCTGCAGCCAAATTATTTAAAGAGATACAGATCTTCATTAAAAAGTGACCAGGTAGTTCATATTGCCAATCAGGAAGAAATGAAATCAGGAAAGGTAACCAAGCAAAATAAATGGAATATCTGGAAATTCAAAGCCAGCAACATTACTGATTTTTGTTTTGCTTTAAGCAATCATTACGTTTGGGATGGAGCAAGTGTTCAGCTAAAAACAAAAAGAGCCAGTGTGCAGGCTGCTTATAGAGCTGAAGCAAAAGATTTTGAGCATTATGTAGATTGGATGCGCTATAATCTGGATTGGTTTTCAAAAAATTGGCCTGGTGTAGAATATCCATACCCTGTAATGACTGCCATCCAAGGGTATGCTGATATGGAATATCCAATGATGATCAATGATAGCAGTATTCCTGATGATTTTCAGGATGCAAGATTAACGGCCGATCACGAAATTGCTCACACTTATTTTCCTTTTTATATGGGAATTAATGAAACCCGTTATGCTTTTATGGATGAAGGTTGGGCGACAACATTAGAATATTTAATAGGGATTGATGAAAATGGAGAAGCAAAAGCAAAAGAATTTTATAAAAATTTCAGAGTAAAAAAATGGATCAACGATCCATCTACAGAACAGGATCAACCTGTTATAACCATGAGTACCCAGGTAAGTGGTTCAGGATATGGAAACAATTCGTATGTTAAAGCTTCTTTATCATATTTGGCCCTGAAAGATTATTTAGGAGATGATTTGTTTAAGAAAGCTCTACATCACTATATGGATAATTGGAATGGAAAACATCCGATCCCATGGGATTATTTTAATTCTATGAACACAGGATCTGGAAAAGATCTTAATTGGTTTTGGAATAACTGGTTCTACAGCAACAATTATATAGATCTGAAAATTACAAAGGCAGCTCAGGAGAACGATCTACTTACTGTAAATATAGATAATATTGGTGGGTTTGCTATTCCATTTGATGCGGTAATAAAGTATGATGATGGTGGTGTTGAAAATCTACATTTTACCCCTTCTCTATGGGAGAAAAATCAGAAACAAACTGCTTTAACGATTCCAATCAAAAAGAAAGTGAAGGAAGTAAGCCTGGACGGAGGTCTATTTATGGATTATACTCCGGAAAATAATTCTAAAAATTTATAAAAAATAAGCCTTCAAATTTTTGAAGGCTTATTTTTTACTAAAAGTAGGCTGTCAATCTTAATCCTACTGTAAAATATTTAATTTTTTCTTTGGCATAAACCCTGTTAAATACTTCATTCATCTCGTCGTCATCCTTTACAATATCACTGAAGTTATAGGACATCGTAGATTTCAATTGATTATAATCTGCATATACGGTAATTCCTAATTCAGGATTAAGCTTATAGGTAAGTGCACTTCCAAAATTCCATCGGAAAGCATTTGAAGGCTTATAAGAGGCGACTTCAAGTTCGTTATTTGGATTATCAATGTGTTCACTTTTTACAAATATTTTTCCGCTAGCCGGTGTTGAGTATCCTGCGGTAGCTTTTAATGTTATTTGCCAGTTTTCTGAAAATTCATGTGAGAAATAGGGGCCGATTCCGAAATTCAGGAACCCTAAAGACTGAGTTGTTACATCAAAATTTTCATAATGCTCTTCGTCATCTAATGTTAATCGGATAGGTTTTATGGGAAAACTGCTAAAACTCATATCTCCACCGATGCCCCACTTTTTTGAAAAAAAATAGGCACCTTCCAATCCCGCCTCGAAACCAATTTGTTTTCGATCATCCAATTCAGATTCTTTAAGGAAATTGGTAGTAGCCAAAGCGGATCCTAATTTTATGGAAAGAAAGGAAGGATTTCCGTTGCTTTCTATTCGGGAAAGTAAACTTAAGTTATCACCTTTATTTTTATAAATCTTATCAATAAAAAAATATCCTAATTCTGTTGAGATAATCCCTATTCCGGCACCAGCCAGAATATCCGGCATCCAATGTCTGTTATTGAGGTTTCTGCCCAGACCAGTAAGTGTTGCAGCGCTATATCCACCAATACTATAGGCAGGATTTACAATTCCATATTCCTTATGTAAAAAGCTCGCATTAGTGAAAGCCATTGCTGCGTGTCCTGATGGAAAGGAATTTTTTGCCGAGCCATCCGGGCGTTCGACTTTTGAGGTGTATTTTATAGAATTCACGATAATGCCCATAATTGCAATACTGGTTGCATATGATAGGGTGGCTCTTCCAATGTTATTCCGTCCTTTAACCCCTGCTATTTTTAGTCCATATACTGTTGCTGCGGGCGCATACTGAAGGTAATCATCAAAGGTTGCTTTAAAAGCCGGAATATAACGATTTCGGATTTCCCGGATGTTTTCCCGTTCTCCCCAAGTTGCTGCTGTTGCTGCAAAAAGTAAAGTAGGGGCAATTGATTTTTTTACCCATTCTTTTTGTAGGAAAGTCTTTTTCTCTGAAATAGCAATATCTGAAATGATATATTGCTGATCCTTCTTAAGTTGGAGAGTATCCTGAGCTTTATAAAAGCATAATGTTAGCAACATGCAGGATGCTAATGCTAATTTATTCATCATTGTGTGTTTTTGTGTAGTTTAATTTTGAATTTAAACCGATATCAAAAGTATAAAAAAAAGTCCCTTCTCAAAGCTGAGAAGAGACTTTTAACATATAAAAAGTTTTTTTAGTTAACTCTTAAACCTGCTCTTGAGCCAGACGAGGCAACTACAGCCTGCATTCTAGTTTTTTGACCTGCTGAAAACATAAACATAGCAGCATCATCTACATAATCCATATAGTTCATGAACATGATAGATCTTGAAACACCACTACATGTATTGTATACAGGATAAGTTGGTTTACCTGCATTATCAGAAGTTTGTGTAGGTGTATCAGCTACAAGGTCATTTCCGCAATTTGCATCTCCCCAAATATGTCTAAGATTTAAGTAATGACCTACTTCGTGAGTCGCTGTTCTACCTAGGTTGAATGGAGATGAGGCTCCAGTTTTTCCAAAATAAGGAGCTGCAATAACTACACCGTCATTCCATAATCCAGCAGATTCTGGGAAAGTGGCATATCCAAGAATTTCTCCTTGGCTGGTTGGCATACTACTTACCACCCAAATGTTAAAATAATTGGTAGGGTTAGTTGCATCTATACCGCCAGTAGACGCTTTCTTCATAGCATCATTATCGCTCCAGCTTGTTTTTGTAGTCGCTTTTCTTACCGTATTTGCTAATTTGAATCTTACTTTTACATCACCTGATTTTACTGATTGGAACTCTGTAGGAATTTTAGTAACATCACTATTTGTTCCTCCATAATCTGCATTTAATACAGCAATTTGTTCTGCGATTCTTGCATCTGAAACATTTTGAGCGGTCGTTTTATATAATACATTCACTACTACGGGAATTTCAACAGTACCATCCGGTAGAACTTTTCCCAGTTTGATATCGTTCATGAATTTTTCTGTATTAGCTTCCAGTGCAGCATATCTTTGTCTAAGCTCAGGATTGTTTTGTAGAGCTTGTTTTCTGATTTCCTCTGAAGGACAGAATCTTTTGCCAGCTAAGCCGGAAGGCTCAGATTTGTTTGAAGGGTTTTCACTTTGATTTGTTACATTGTCGCTGTTACAAGCGGACATGAATCCTAGCGCAAGGATTCCGAATAGTAGTTTTTTCATTAATTCAATATTTATATATTTTGTGGAAAAACGAAATTATATTATTTTGAATTAGTTTGCAAGGTTCTATTTTATCAATTTATAATATTTACTCTGTTTTATAAGTGAATAATATAGTTTTTTACTGCAATTTTTATTGATTTACTCTTTGGTGAAGCTGATTTAGTTTATTTTTGCTATTTTCATAATTTCCATGTATTTTTCTTCAATTTAATTGTAATTATATAACAAAATCTATTATTCATTGCATAATTCGCAAAATATAATTTGGATTGAATTTATTAATGTTCAATTTAGTTTTAGTTTAAAAAAATAACTTTAGATTATTTTAATATTGTAAAACATAGATTTATTTGAAATTTAAATGAATATTTTTAACGAGATGATTTTCGTGATTAGATGAGGTTGAGATTGTAGAATTTTTCAATGATTAAAATTCTAAATGCATTTTTCTGCAATTTTTTAGATCCAAACAGCATCGTTTAATAAAAAAACTTCCTCAGAACGAGAAAGTTTTTAAAGTATTTTTTATTGGGATTAAACAAGATCTTAGCTAAATAGTAAATCATATGTATTCCTATTTTACAATTGGTTTATTGATTAGAAATTAATCGAAACCATTTTTAATAGCAAAGACAGCCAGTCCTACTCGGGTTTTTAGATCTAATTTTTCACAGAGTTGATCTCTGTAGCTTTCTACAGTTCTGGGGCTGCAGCACATCTTGTCAGCGATTTCTTTATAGCTAAGTTCGGTTACAGTATATTTCAGGAACTCTTTTTCACGATCTGAAATCCTCACCGTATCCTTAGATTCTTTCTCATTGTTTAAATTGGAAAAAATAATTCTTGACGCCCACTCGGGATAAAAAAATCCCTCTGTATTAAGTTTAATAAGAGCCGTTTCAAGCTCTTTTGGATGAGTGTTTTTTAGGAGGTAGCCTTTTGCGCCGTTCTTTATCATTTTAATGACACTTTTGTCATCGCCCTGCATGCTTAAGGCCATTACCTTAACGTCAGGATGATTTTCCTTAAGCCAGAGAACAGTTTCAAAACCATCCATAATTGGCATGCTGATATCAAGTAGAATTATATCAGGAATCTTACTGTTGTTTTCAAATTTCTGGATCAGATCCTTTCCATTTTCACAGACATAAATAACTTCAAAGTCTTTAAAATTATCAATAATACCTTCTAGTGCCTTTGCAATAAGGACGTGGTCATCTACGATAACAATTGTTTTTTTCATGGCTGTTTTTTTAAAATAATATTGATACTGGTTCCTTTGTTTTTCAAACTTTCCAAACTAAAATGAGCTCCAATGATCTCAGCTCTGTTTTTCATGTTTGTTAGCCCTATACCATTTGAGGTTATTCTGGATCTGTCAAATCCAATTCCATCATCCTGAATATTAAGTTCCCAAAGTATTTCTTCGGAAGTATTGAGGTTAATGAAAATATTTTTGCAATTGGCATGCTTAATACTGTTTTGAATAAATTCCTGCGTGATTCTCAAAAGAACATTTTTATGCACGAATCCTAAGTCGAGCTGTTTGAAGTTATGATTGAAACTTACATTGCATCTTTTAAAAGCATTGGTATTATCAACCTCTTCCTGAATTAAAGTTACAATTTCCTTTTGGTTGATGTTGTCATCAGTCAATGTTTTTGAGAGGCTTCTTAGATCCTGTAACGATTGATTGATAATTTGTGAAACCTGTTCAATTCGTTCACTTACTTCCGGAACCTTATTTTCATACAAAAGCTGTTGAGTATAAAGACTTACAAGCGTTAACTTCTGCCCTATATTGTCATGAAGCTCACGTCCTATTTGTTGCATTGTAGCTTGTTGAATTTCTAGTTGGGTAGCCAGAAGTTCCTTTTGGTGAATCTCGTTTTTTATTTCAATTTCATTTAAATATTCTTTTTTTCTTTGCTTGTATTTTCTGATGTATACCATAACAGCGGCTACAAACAATACAAAGAATATATTGAATAAGATAATGGTTATTAAGAGTTCTGTTTTCCCCATATGAATGAAATTGAGAATAATAAATACATAATAATTCCAGATATCAAAAAATAGTCAAAATATATATTGAAAATTCCTCTATACTCTCTGATTAAAGTCAAAAATGTCCAGAAAGGTAAAGTTCCAATATAAAATAAAGTTACACCGAGGTTGATATAAAACATTCTGTTTTTTCCAAAACTAAGAATGTTTGAAGAGTTAATCTGTTTATAATATTCCATTACCACCAAGATCATTAGAATAAGACAACCTAAAGTGTAATTTAGAGAAAACATTATTTTATCGGTAGAAAACAGGATCTCACTTGGGATAAATGATACTAAATATAATAAAGATAAGACAATATATAGTTTTCTGTTTTCAAATGATTTTGCGGCATATAACCAATAAAAAAATATAAATTGAATAGGAATTACAAAATAATTATAAAACGCAGCTTTATTATATTCCATAACTAAATCACCCCATTTTCCCACTGCTTCACACAAGAAAATAAAGATTAAATAGAACATAAAGTATTTCCAATATTGATTTTTGATCTTATTGTAAGACAAAATGGATGTAAAAGCTGCTAGACCTTCTACCCAGAACATAGATTCTTGTATTACTTTTTGGAAATCAGTCATTATGTGTACTACTATTTAAATAATTGTTTATTGAGGGCTTTAAAATAATTCTGACTTGGTTCCGTCAGGTGGAATTAGATTTCCGTGATTTTGTGCAAGTCCTTCTTCTTCAATAGGAGTTTCTGCATTACGGGATTTCAATGCCATCGCCATTGCGTGGCCATTAGATGCTAAAGGATTAAAATCATAATCCAAAAGATCCCCATTTTCATCTTCTTTTTTCAAAGTGGGAACCATTACTAAAGTATGTCTTTCTGCATATTCTTTTGGAACAGTATGGTTTTCCATAATTGCCCAATTTTCAGATTTAGGATAAGCGGCATAATAAAATCTGATACCAAGATCATTATCAGTAGTTGTCGGGTCAATTTTTTTAGCTTCAGTTTCCAGGTCAGCAATGAATTTTTTCAGTTTTGGTAGATCAAACCAAATAGAGTGGGCGTCGTTCATTTCAAGATTTGAATTAATAGCTTGTAACTGATTGTTACGATAATTATTGATCAGTTCTTGAATAAAAGATGTGGTCATGGTGTTTGGAGCGCTAAGCGTTTCAATATCACCTTCGAAGATAGGTTTTGTTTCCATAATGTTAGTTTTTAACACATTGTTAGTTAGTTCTGCAAATCTCGGAAAAATTTTATGTTAAATAACAGGTGTTTTTCCTATTTATTATCCGTGATTTTACGGATTTCTTTTTTTTTATTTGCATACTGCTATCCTTATCAAAAATGAAGTGTCCTAAAAATTGCTATATTGCTTTTTAATATTGAGTTAGTCTTATTTTTTTGCGAAAATAACCAATTTATTATATATTATTTCTACGAAATTGGATATATTTACTATCGAAAAAAAAATCATTTTGAAAACAAAAATTTTTAGCATAGGTTTTATAAGCCTTTTATCGGTTTGGATGCTATTTCAGTCATGTAATGGTGATTCTGAAAATGACTTGTCCAAAGGTACAGTGGTTTCGCAAGATTACAAGAATCAGTTGATTAATAGTAAAACTGCGCAAACACTTGGAGATAATTATTTAGCTAATAACTATACTTTATTATTAGGAAGAAGGACGGCTAAAGGACTATCTGGTGAGGATGCCAGACAGGTGGTTTATCCAATAGAAGTTTTAGAAGCATATGTCGATCATGTGAAGTTAAAAGTAGGAGATGATGCCTTAATTGGAGTTAATATTGGACAATATCCTGCAAATAATGTGATAGATAACCATCAGAGACAAGGTTACAAAGGATATCAGACCATGTATCTAATGTCTTATAAGACAGCTAATGATACTATTTCTCCAAGTAATTGTGTTGAAGCAATGAATCATGGTAATCTTATTCCACCAGATGCAACAACAAATAAAAATGATATTGTAGATAAGAATTTTGAAAATTATTTAATTGCTGACGACGCAGCTGCGCTTTTGTATGATACGTATACTTTTAATAATGAAAAAACATTAGATGCACAGGGTGTAGAGGTAAAAAGACAATACTTTTATAGTGTTAATGTGCTAAAAGGATATCTTCAATATGTGAAAGAAGAAGCGGTGGCAAAAGGAATTACTGAGGTAAACATTTCTATCAATATAGGTCAGAATAGCTTCAGTTCAGATATGACAAGTAAAGGAAAACAAAAAGGAGGTAGTCAGTGTATCTATTTTACAGCATTCCCAAAAGGAAGTGATATGAAAGATATGGTAAGTAATCCTCTTAACAGTCTTTCTGCACTTAAATAATTTGTATAAAATTAAAAGTGGCGAAAATTTTATTTTCGCCGCTTTTTTTATAAGATAATTTTTTAAACACATGGATATTTTCTGAAGTCTTTGCATGTATTGTCAGAAGTACAACAAAGATTGGGTGGACAGCCGCCGCCAATGTCACAATAGATAGGAGCCGGTCCAGCTCCAGTGATTTTCTTTAAATGATGTCTTTTTAATTTTTTCATAATAGTTCTTGTTTTAATTACATTAATTTTTTGGTCATTGTAAATGTATGAATAAGTATCTATCATGTGAGTTATTTATTAATAAAAAATAAGTGCTGTAAATTTTGTTTACAGCACTTACTACAAAAATAATATATATATGAAAAAAACTACTTTATTTTTCTGCTGGTCTGAAAACCAGTCCTGTTTCCTCGAAATAATCTAAAGTGATTCTATCACCGTCATTTACCGTTCCTGCAAGAATCTCTCTTGATAATTTATTTAAAACTTCCTGTTGGATTACTCTTTTTAAAGGTCTAGCTCCAAATGCAGGGTCATATCCTTTATTCATCAGGTAATCCACAGCATCCTGAGTTGCGGTCATAATAATGTTTCGTTTTGCTAACATATCATTGAAGCCCCTTAATTGATACTGAACGATTTTTCCAATTTCTTTTTTTCTTAAAGGCTGGAATAGTACCACTTCATCAATTCTGTTTAAGAATTCAGGACGTAATGTTTGTTTTAATAAATCAAAAACTTCGTCTTTCGTTTTATCTACAATTTCATCCTGGTTTTCTTCAGTGATATTTTCAAAATTCTCCTGAATTAAGTGTGAACCTAAATTCGAGGTCATAATAATAATAGAATTTTTGAAATTCACGACACGGCCCTTATTATCTGTCAGACGTCCATCATCTAAAACCTGCAACAGAGTGTTGAAGACATCAGGGTGCGCTTTCTCAATTTCATCTAAAAGTACCACAGAATAAGGTCTTCTTCTTACTGCTTCCGTTAACTGTCCGCCTTCATCATATCCAACATATCCAGGAGGCGCTCCTACCAATCTTGAAACAGAATGACGCTCCTGATATTCACTCATATCGATTCTGGTCATATTGTTTTCATTATCAAATAAGAATTCTGCTAAAGCTTTAGCTAATTCAGTTTTACCAACTCCTGTTGTTCCTAAGAAAAGGAATGAACCAATTGGTTTTTTTTCATCACTTAAGCCCGCTCTGTTTCTTCTGATCGCATCAGCTACTGCCTGAATAGCTTCATCTTGTCCTACTACTCTGTGGTGAAGTTCAGTTTCAAGATGTAATAATTTTTCTCTCTCGGACTGTAAAAGTTTTGTTACAGGGATTCCTGTCCACTTTCCAATTACTTCCGAAATATTTTCAGAGGTTACCTCTTCTTTGATCAGTTCATTCTGATGGTTTTGCATTTCTAATTCCAGTTTCTGCAAAGCATCTTCTTTCTCCTTGATTTTTCCGTATTGAATTTCTGCTACTTTAGCATAATCTCCTGCTCTGGAAGCTCTTTCAGCTTCTAACTTAAGAGATTCTATATCTTTCTTGATTTGAGTAAGATCCTCACTTTTTTGTTTTTCTTTTAACCATTTAGCATTGATCTCATTCCTCTGCTCAGAAATTTTTGAGATATCTTCTTTTAAATGCTCTATCTTGGTTTGGTTACCTTCTCTCGAAATGGCTGCCAATTCAATCTCCATCTGCATCAGTTTTCTATCTAAAACATCCAGTTCTTCGGGTTTTGAATTGATTTCCATTCTTAATTTTGCAGAAGCTTCATCAATAAGGTCAATGGCCTTATCTGGTAAGAATCGATCTGTGATATATCTTTGAGACATCTCAACGGCAGCAATAATTGCTTCGTCTTTGATTCTTACTTTATGGTGAGCTTCATATTTATCTTTAATACCCCTAAGAATAGAAATTGCAGACTCTGTATCCGGTTCATCAACCATTACTTTTTGGAAACGTCTTTCAAGAGCCTTATCTTTTTCAAAATATTTTTGATACTCATTTAAAGTTGTTGCTCCAATGGCTCTCAACTCTCCTCTTGCCAAAGCCGGTTTCAAAATATTAGCCGCATCCATAGCACCTTCTCCACCGCCAGCACCTACCAGTGTATGAATCTCATCGATGAAAAGAATGATCTGTCCGTCTGATTTTATAACTTCATTAACAACAGATTTTAAACGCTCTTCAAACTCTCCTTTATATTTAGCACCCGCAATTAAGGCACCCATATCCAATGAATATAATGTTTTATCCATTAGGTTTTCGGGAATATCCCCAGATATGATGCGGTGAGCAATTCCTTCAGCAATAGCTGTTTTACCAACACCAGGTTCACCGATTAAGATCGGATTATTTTTAGTTCTTCGGGAAAGAATCTGTAATACGCGACGAATTTCTTCATCACGCCCGATTACTGGATCCAGTTTTCCTTCGGCTGCTAGTTCATTGAAGTTTTTAGCATATTTATTTAAGGATTGGTAAGTCTCTTCTGAACTTGCTGAGCTCGCCTTACTTCCTTTTCTTAATTCTTTAATAGCACCTTCTAATAGATTTTTGGTCACGCCCATATCCTTGAGCATTTTAGAAACTTCAGAGTTTGTTTCCAAAAGTGATAACCATAAATGTTCAATCGTTACATATTCATCACCCATTTTTTTTGCAATGTTCGGTGCGTCCAGTAAAACTTTATTGGCAGATTGTGAAAGGTAAATGTTTCCGCCCTGAACTTTAGGAAGTTTTTCTAAATTTTCTCGGTTACGCTCCCTTACCAGATTTGCATCTGCTTCAGATTTTTTTAATAAGAAAGGTGAAATATTTTCATCTACCTGAAAAATTCCTTCCAGTAGATGTTGAGGTTCTATGCTTTGATTGCCAAATTCCATAGCAACTTGCTGGGCTGCCTGGATGGCTTCTTGTGATTTTACAGTATATTGATTTAAGTTCATATTTTATATTTTTGAGTTGATTTAAGCAATTTAGATTTCAGACATCAGATTTCAGACCATAAGACCTTGAATTAAAATAAATTTTAAAATCTTTTATCTAAAGTCTGATGTCCTAGATCTAATTTTAATCATTTAATTCGAGTACCATATCGCAAAAACTGTTCAATTATTGAATTTTCAAATATTTAGGACAAAATTTCCGAATATTGCATTTTGAGCTGCGCTTTCACTAGACAAAATTTCCATTTTTTAAAAATCAGTTGTAAATTTTGACATCTCTTATAGTCTTATTATGATTAAAAAGAGTATCTAAAAACTTTATAGACCAAAAATCTACAGTTTAAATCAAAAAAGTTACTTTTGTATTTTACTGATGGAGCTTAAAGAAAAACAAAGAAAAATATTAGACGAAGCCGTTCAGCTTTTCAAAGAGAAAGGTTATATGGGTAGCTCTGTAAGAGACTTGGCTACCAAGCTGAATATAAAGGCTGCTTCCTTGTATGCACATATCCGATCTAAAGAAGAGATTCTTGAATGGATCTGTTTTGGAATTGCACAAGATTTCTTCGTAGAGCTGGAGGAAGTACAAAACACGGATCTCAATCCAAAAGATAAATTGAATTTATTTATTGATAAACATTTATCTATTGTGCTTAAAAACCCTGATGTTACCCATATTTATTCCAATGAATGGAAACATCTTGAAGAAAGGCTTCCTGAATTTGTAGAATTAAGGAAGAAATATCAGCAAGAAGTTGAACAATTAATTTCTATGATCTATAAAGCTGAGAATTGGGAATTAAAATCACCTGTTTTTACGACTAGATTTATTCTTCATACTTTAAACAATTCCTATTTCTGGTTTAAAAGAAATACAGAATCGACTACTGAAATTACCGATGAGATCAGGAATAAGATACTTTTTGGGCTTCTTGGAAATGAAAAACAATAGGCTTAAGGATTGAAATCTTCAATTTAATCTTTTTCATTCTGACTGAGAAAATCTAAATACTAAATTGTATAACTAAAGATCCTCCACTGTATTCCATTCTGAATGACAAGTTAAATGAGAGATTTTATAGGAGATTCAAATATCATTTATTGTTGAAATTCCGCACTGTTTTCGGATAAATTATTTAGAACTATTCAAAATATGACGAAAATCATAAAAATTTTGTCAGCTCCCAAAATCTTTTTAAATTTACACCTAACAAATGTTAGTTAGTTTTTATGGATTTTTCAGTTGAATATTTAAAACTCGACCAATTGAGACAGCTCCAATCTGAAAGATTGGTGAATTTGGTCAGTTATCTTGAGGACAGATCGGATTTTTATAGAAAGAAATTTAATGAATTGGGAATATCACCTCAGGAAATAAGGTCAATTGAAGATATTTCAAAACTACCAATTACCTATAAACAGGATTTAAGAGATAACTATCCTTTCGGATTATTTACGGTTCCAAAAAATGAGTTACAAAGAATTCATTGCTCGAGTGGAACAACAGGAAAGCCAACAGTAGTAGGATATACCAAAGAAGATGTTGATCTTTTCAGCGAGGTGGTTGCAAGATCATTAAATGCTGCAGGTGCAAAACCAGGGATGCAATTGCATAATGCATATGGTTATGGAATTTTTACCGGCGGACTTGGGCTTCATTATGGAGCTGAAAAATTAGGAATGAGTGTTCTTCCTATTTCTGGAGGAATGACCACAAGGCAGGTAGATCTAATCATGGACTTTAAACCGGAAGTAATTTGTTGTTCACCATCCTATGCGCTGACAATTGCTGATGAGTTTGCTAAAAGAGGAATTTCTGCAGCGGAGATTAGTTTAAAATATGCTGTTTTAGGATCAGAACCCTGGACGGAAATTATACGACATCATATTGAAGAGAAACTAGGTGTTCATGCAACCAATATTTATGGATTGAGTGAAATTATTGGACCTGGAGTCTCCATGGAAGATTTTGAAGAAAAAGGAGGTTCTTATATCTGGGAAGATCATTTTTATCCGGAAATTTTAGATCCGGTTACAAAGCAGCCGGTTCCTTTTGGAGAAGAAGGGGTTTTAGTGATCACTACCTTAACGAAAAAAGCAATGCCTCTTTTAAGATATTGGACAAATGATATTACAAGTCTTTATTACGATGAGAACGCTAAAAGAAGTATGGTTAAAATGAGACCTCTTCTGGGAAGAGCCGATGATATGCTGATTGTAAGAGGAGTGAATGTATATCCAAGTCAGATAGAAGAAGCTTTTTCACATGTACAGGGAGTGGTTCCGAATTATTATCTTACACCGATTGAAAAAGAACAGATGTGTGTAGCTCTGGATATCGACCTGGAAATTGATGATGATTTTGTGAAATCTGAGCAACTTGAAATAAATACCGATGATTATGTTATTTTTGTCGGAAACTTTGGAAAAAATATAGAAAACGAAATAAAGAAAAGAGTAGGAATTACAACGAAAGTTAGAATTCATGCTCAAGACAGCTTGCCAAAATGCGAGGGTGGAAAAATTAATAGAATACTTAAGAAAAAATGAATTCATTTTATAAACTAAAAACTGTAAAAGTTCAGAAAGATACCGATGAAGCTGTAAACGTTGCGGTAGAAATTCCTGAAGAGTTGAAGGACAAATTCAGATTCAAGCAAGGGCAGTATCTTAACTTCCGGATGATGATTGATGGAAATGAAGAGAGACGTTCTTATTCTATCTGCAATGCTCCAAGTGAAAAAAGCAACACGTTGGAAGTATTGGTAAAACTTTTAGAAGGTGGAAAAGTTTCAGGATATTTTAATGAACATCTTCATATGGATGAACTGCTGGAAGTGATGCCACCAATGGGAGGTTTTAACACCAGCTATCATCCGACGAATACAAAGACCTATGTTGGTTTAGCGGCGGGAAGTGGAATAAGTCCGGTTCTTTCCAATATCAAAGAAAGTCTTTACCAGGAACCTGACAGTAAGGCTTATCTGTTCTATAGTAACAGAAGCATGAATCATGTTATGAAAAAGGGTGAAATAGACAAATTGGTTGAACATTTCAAAGGAAGACTAAGTGTAGTTTATCTTGTAAGTCGTGAAAAACATGAAGATCCAATTTTTGAAGGAAGAATTTCTCCGGAAAAATTAGATCATTTATTTGAAAGATATACGGATATTGATGTTAAAGAGGCTACTTATTTCATCTGTGGACCTGCGGAAATGATCAAAGGAATTTCTGATTATTTAAAGAAAGATAAAAAAGTACCCGCTATTCAGGTTTTATTTGAATACTTCACAGCTCCGGACGATGAAAATTCTGAAGAAATGAGTGATGAGTTCAAGGCGATTGCCAATATAGAAAGTATGGTAACGGTCATTATTGATGACGATGAATATTCATTCCACCTTAATTCTAAAAAAGAGAGTATCTTAGATAAAGCATTGAAAGACAATCTTCCTGTACCTTTTGCTTGTAAGGGAGGAGTTTGTTGTACGTGTAAAGCGGAAGTTTTAGAAGGAGAAGTTTTCATGGAGAAAAATTTCGCGCTTACCGAAGATGAAGTAGCAAGAGGATTTGTTCTTACTTGCCAATGTCACCCTACAACGAATGTGGTGATGCTTAATTATGACGTTTAAATTGTATTAACGATTCATTGTAAAAAGTATTCATGAATACCTAGGTACTTTTTACATTTTACAAAAAACAAAAGATATGGACTTAGAAAAATTTGTTCAATACGTTCACGAAGAGAATAAAGTAGAACCAAAAGATGTAATGCCTGATGATTACAGAAAATTATTGGTTCGTCAGATTTCACAGCATGCACATTCTGAAATTGTTGGGATGCTACCTGAAGCGAACTGGATCTCCAGGGCTCCTTCATTAAGAAGAAAAATGGCTTTGTTGGCTAAAGTTCAGGATGAAGCAGGACATGGTTTATACCTTTATTCTGCAACTGAAACTTTAGGAAACGGAACTATCAGAGCTGACAGAGATGCTACTTATGATGATATGCTTGAAGGGAAAGCGAAATATTCGAGTATTTTCAATTATCCTACCTTAAGTTGGGCAGATATTGGTGCGATCGGTTGGTTGGTAGATGGCGCAGCTATTATGAACCAGGTCATGTTGATGGGAAATTCTTATGGTCCCTATTCAAGAGCAATGGTGAAAATCTGTAAAGAAGAATCTTTCCACCAAAGACAGGGTTATGAGATTTTAATGGCGCTTTGTCGTGGAACAAAACAACAGAAAGAAATGGCTCAGGCTTCTTTAGATCGTTTTTGGTGGCCGGCTTTAATGATGTTCGGACCTAATGATGACAGCTCGCCAAACTCTAAAATTTCAATGAACTATAGGGTAAAGCGTGAGAGTAATGATAGTCTTCGTCAAAGGTTTATCGATGTTACCGTTTCTCAGGCTGAATTCCTTGGATTAACAGTTCCGGATAAAGATTTGAAATGGAATGAAGAAAGAGGTCATTACGATTTCGGAGAGCTTCCATGGGATGAGTTCATGACGATCCTAAAAGGGAATGGACCATGTAACAAGAAAAGATTACAGACGAAGGTAAAGGCTCAGCAGGAAAATCTTTGGGTAAGAGAAGCGGCAGCAGCTTTTGCGGAAAAACAACAAAAAGAAGTAATATAAATAATATAACAATATACCAATGTAAAAATATAACAATTCTATTGTCATTCAGAGCAAAGCGCAGAATCTTCAATTGGTAACAGTTATATGGATGCATTGTTAAATTTATAATTTGACTATGGCAAATTTAGATATGTGGGAAGTGTTTATTCAGACTAAACCGGGTTTATCTCACAAACATGTTGGAATTGTACAGGCACCAACAGCAGAAATGGCTTTGCAAAATGCAAGAGACGTTTATACAAGAAGAAAAGAAGGAACCTCTGTGTGGGTAGTTCCAAGTAAATATATAGTAACTTCAGAAGGAGTTGATAAGGAATCTTTTTTTGATCCTGCAGATGACAAATTATACCGTCACCCAACTTTTTATGATATTCCTAATGACGTAAAAAACATGTAAGATGAGTGCACTATTCAATTATTTATTAAAATTAGCAGACGACAGCTTCATTATGGGACAGAGATTGTCTGCATGGTGTGGTGAGGGTCCGTATTTGGAAGAGGATATTGCATTGACAAACATTGCTTTAGATGAATTAGGTCAGGCCAATAACTTTTACGTTTATGCATCAAGAGTTGCTGATAATGGAAAAAGTGAAGATGATTTGGCGTTTTTAAGATATGAACATGAGTATCTAAATGCACATCTTACAGAACTTCCCAATGAAGATTACGCACAAACGATTCTTAAAGTATATGTTTTTTCTGTATATCAGAAACTAATGTATGAAGCGTTGTCAAGTTCTGCAGATGAAGAACTTTCTGCAATTGCTCAGAAATCTTTTAAAGAAGTTAGATATCATTATACACATACTGCATCTTGGATGAAAATTTTCGCTCAGGGTACAGAAGAAAGTAAAGCCCGTTTGGTGAAAGCGATTGAAAATATCTGGGAATACACAAAAGGGCTATTCGCAAAAGTAGAAGGAGAAGATGATTTAATAGCTTTAAATATCACTCCGAATGTTGATGAACTATACAACCAGTTTATTGCGATCACGGAAAAAGATTTTCAGGATTTTGGCCTAGAGTATCCAAAGGATCATTTTATGCAGCCAAAATCAAGAACTGGATATCATACAGAATATTTTGGATTCATTCTTTGTGAATTACAATATATGCAGAGAGCTTATCCAGGATGTACTTGGTAAACTATATTAAACTCAGAAATTGAACCAGCTTTTAGATTTATTAAAAACAGTCCCAGATCCTGAAATTCCGGTTATTAATATCGTGGAATTAGGAATCGTGCGTGAGGCGAAAGTAACGAGTGAAAATACTTGTGAAGTAATTATTACTCCTACTTATTCGGCTTGCCCCGCTATGTTTACGATTGAAGAAGATATCATGAAAATGATGAAAGAGAATGGTTGGGATGCTAAAGTAGTAACCAAAATGTTTCCGATTTGGACAACGGACTGGTTAACAGATGAAGCAAGAGAAAAGCTTCGTGTTTATGGAATTACACCTCCTGAAAAAGGAGCAGATGAACATCATATTGGGAAACCAAAAAAATGTCCCCGTTGTGGTTCTATGAATTCAAAACAGATCAGCAGATTTGGATCCACACTATGTAAGGCTTCCTATCAATGCTTAGACTGTTTAGAACCTTTTGACTATTTTAAATGCCACTGATTAATGTATTTTTAGTATTATCAATTTAAGTAATGATATACATATAAATCATAGCTTGCTACATTATTTTATATTGTTAAATTAGTGCATTGTTAAATAATAACTTAAAAAACTATGTATACACAACTTGATATTGAAACGCATTTTGACGGAAAGCTAAAAATTGCTTACCTGAATCAACCTGATACTATGAACGC
This sequence comes from Chryseobacterium sp. ISL-6, assembly GCF_018613715.1. GTDB lineage: Bacteria > Bacteroidota > Bacteroidia > Flavobacteriales > Weeksellaceae > Chryseobacterium > Chryseobacterium paludis. The sequence continues at coordinate 996,955 of NZ_JAGGPT010000006.1, forward strand.
GCTTACAAAGCCATCTTTATCAGATTTAAAAGATTTTATTAAATCTTGTAATGAAGATGATACCGTAAGATGTGTGGCGATTTCCGGAAGAGGAAGAGCATTTTGTTCAGGCCAAAATTTAGATGATGCTTTCGTACAGGGTAATGAACACCATGATAACGATATCATTAGAAAAATAGTGGTGGATTATTACAATCCTCTGGTTACAGAAGTAACGCATTGCAAAAAACCTGTTATTGCATTGGTAAATGGACCTGCTGTGGGAGCTGGTGCAATGTTGGCATTAATCTGTGACTTTGTTTTAGCAGTTGATAAATCTTATTTTGCTCAGGCATTTTCAAATATCGGACTGATTCCTGATACAGGTGGAACTTACTTTTTACCTAAGCTACTGGGAAGACAGTTAGCAAATTATTTAGCTTTCACAGGTAAAAAATTATCTGCAGAAGAAGCAAAATCTTACGGACTGGTTGCTGAAGTTTTTAATGAAGAGGAATTTGCTTCGAAATCAATGGAAATTTTAGAAAAAATGGCGAATATGCCAACGGCAGCTATTAAATTAACTAAAAAGGCTTTTGCTCAATCATACAATAACACATTGAAAGAACAGCTTGAATTAGAAGGGGATTTACAGCAGGAAGCAGCAGAAACTGAAGATTTCATAGAAGGTGTAAATGCCTTTTTACAAAAAAGAAAACCTAATTATAAAGGAAGGTAAAAATTTCGTATTAAAGTATTCATGTGAAATGTATTTATGATTCTAGCTTGAATTTTAAATATCAAGATTTAAAGTCTGAATTTTTACATGAATACTTTTTACATAAATACATTGTACAAAAAAGAAATGAATGTAGGAATTATCGGTGCCGGAACTATGGGGATAGGCATCGCACAAGTAGCCGCAACGAACGGGTGCAAAGTTTGGGTATATGACGCCAATCCAAAACAGGTAGAAACGGCAACTGTAGGTTTGGAAAAAACATTAACCAAACTGGTAGATAAGCAGAAAATTTCAGCAGAAAAGATGACTGAAATTTTAACAAATATTTGTATCGCTACAGAATTAAAAGATTTCAAAGACTGTGAATTAGTCATTGAGGCCATTATAGAAAATAAAGAAATCAAAACCAAGGTTTTCACAGAATTAGAAAGTCATGTTTCTGAAAATTGTGTCATTGGTTCCAATACATCATCCATTTCTATCACCTCTCTTGGTGCAGAATTAAAGAAACCTGAGCGTTTCATAGGAATTCATTTTTTCAATCCAGCACCATTAATGCCTTTGGTTGAAATTATTCCCTCTTTATTAACAGAAAAATCTTTAGCAGAGAAAATCTATAACCTCATGAAAGAATGGGGAAAAACACCAGTGATTGCAAAAGATATTCCCGGGTTTATTGTTAACAGAATTGCCAGACCTTATTATGGAGAAGGTTTAAGAATTGTTGAAGAAAATATGGCAACACCGGAACAGGTGGATGATGCCATGAGAACTTTAGGGAACTTTAAAATGGGACCGTTTGAACTAATGGATCTGATTGGTGTTGATGTTAATTTTTCGGTAACAACTACTGTTTACAAAGATTATTTTAATGATCCTAAATACAAACCTTCTTTATTGCAACAGCGTATGTCTGAAGCTAAGCTTCATGGCAGAAAAACAGGAAAGGGCTTCTATGATTATGCTGAAGGAGCAGAGAAACCTGTTGCTCAAAAGGACGATGCATTATATCAACAAATATTTTTACGAATTATTTCTATGTTGATCAATGAAGCAGTTGAGGCAAAAAGATTAGGTGTTGCTAATGATGAAGATATCGAATTGGCAATGCAGAAAGGGGTAAACTATCCGAAAGGATTACTAACCTGGGGAAAAGAAATAGGATATTCAAAAATTTCCGAAACCTTACAAAGTCTTTATGAAGAATATCAGGAAGAAAGATACAGACAAAGCCCACTGTTAAAAAAACTTTTTTAGTTTGGATAATAAGAATCAGATAATAGATTTAGAGGTATTCAGAGTTGAATTGGAACTAAGGCTCCTAAATGAAAAACAATATTTGATTCAGGAACTTTCTTTGATCGAAGATTTTCAGGAAAGACTTGAATTATTAGGAAAATTTAATGATAAATATAAAGAGCTTATAAAAAGAATGGCCAATGAAAATGGGATTGATTTAAAATCTCTTTATCAATCTGGAACTCTTTCGTATGAGCAGATAATTCTTGGTAAAACGATGGGCATTTATGACAAATTGGTGGAAGAATTATATGAAGAAATAACAAGCGTAAATTAAAAATGAATCCGAGACAAGTTGCAGATTATATGCTCGATCAGGATTATTTCTCCCAATGGATGAATATCAAAATGATTGAGGTAAAAGAAAATTATTGTTTAATAGAGATGCCCATCAAAAAAGATATGATTAATGGGCTTAAAACGGTTCATGGAGGGGTTACATTTGCTTTTGCAGATTCCGCATTGGCCTTTTCGTCCAACAATACCGGAGATGCAGCTGTTGCGCTGAACTGTACGATCAATTTTACTAAAGCTGGAAAAGAAGGTGATATATTCAGAGCAGAAAGTAAATTGGTTAACAATACGAGAAGAACAGCGATCTATGATATTTTGATCACCAATCAAAACGAGGAGTTGATTGCAAAATTTGTAGGGACCGTTTATAAAATTGGAAAAAAAGTAACAGAATTATAAAAAGATATGAGACATCAGATGAGCGTTTGTCTAAAATCTGAAGTTAGTATCTAAAAATCTAAATAAAAATGAATAACGTTTACATCATAGATTATATCAGAACTCCTATTTCAAAACTACAGGGAGGTTTATCAGAAGTTAGAGCCGATGATTTGGCAGCAGTGGTTATCAAAGAAATTATTGCCAGAAACCCTGAAGTTCCGGTAGAAGAAATTGAAGATGTTATTTTTGGATGTGCCAATCAGGCAGGAGAAGATAATCGTAACGTAGCAAGAATGGCTCTTTTATTAGCCGGGCTACCTTATAAAATAGGTGGTGAAACCGTAAATAGACTTTGTGCTTCAGGTATGTCGGCTGTTGCCAATGCGTTCAGATCTATTGCTTCTGGTGAGGGAGAAATTTATATCGCTGGCGGAGTAGAACATATGACCCGTTCACCGTATGTAATGTCAAAACCAAGTGCAGCTTTTGGAAGAGATAGCCAGATGTTTGATACCACTTTCGGATGGCGTTTTATCAACCCTAAAATGAAAGAACTATATGGTGTTGATGGAATGGGAGATACTGCTGAGAATCTTGCAGATATGCATAATATCAGTAGAGAGGATCAGGATAAATTTGCGCTTTGGTCTCAACAAAAAGCTACAAAAGCCCAGGAAAGTGGAAGATTGGCAGAAGAAATTGTAAAAGTGGAGATTCCACAAAGAAAAGGAGAGGCTAAGATTTTTGATAAGGATGAATTTATTAAACCAACTTCATCTATGGAAGGTTTGGGGAAACTTCGTCCCGCTTTTAGAAAGGAAGGAACTGTAACAGCTGGAAATGCTTCTGGAATGAATGATGGTGCTGCAGCACTTATTTTAGCAAGTGAAGAAGCGGTTCAGAAATATGGTTTAAAACCAAAAGCAAAGATCTTAGGATCAGCTGTAGCCGGTGTTGAGCCAAGAATCATGGGAATTGGTCCTGTAGAAGCTACACAAAAACTATTGAAGAGATTAAATCTTTCATTAGAAGACATAGACATCATTGAATTGAACGAAGCTTTTGCTGCACAAGCTTTAGCAGTAACAAGAAGCTTAGGATTAAAAGATGATGATACAAGAGTGAATCCAAATGGAGGCGCAATTGCCATTGGACATCCACTTGGTGTTTCAGGAGCAAGAATTATTGGTTCTGCAGCAATGGAACTTCAAAAGCAAGATAAAAAATATGCATTATGTACCCTTTGTATCGGTGTCGGTCAGGGATATGCAATGGTTATTGAAAAAATTTAGCTTACTAATGTAACGATCTAACAATGTATCAGTGTAACAATATTGATGTAATGTTGAAATGTTAATATTGTTCACTGGTAAACTGATACATTGTTAAAATAAATTAATTAAAAATACGATGAACATCTATTCATATCATGGGATCCGTCCGGTAATCAAACCATCGGCGTATATTCATCCACAAGCTGTGATTATTGGTAATGTGGAAATTGGCGAAGAAGTTTATATAGGACCCAATGCTGTCATTCGTGGAGATTGGGGTAAGATTATTATAAAAGATGGAGCTAATGTTCAGGAAAACTGTACACTCCATGTTTTTCCAAATATTGAAACTATTTTAGAAGAATCTGCTCATATTGGTCATGGGGCGATCATCCATTCAGGACATATTGGTAAAAATTGTTTGGTTGGAATGAATGCTGTGGTAATGGATAAGGCAGTGATTGGTGCTGAATGTATTATTGGAGCTTTAGCCTTTGTTCCTGCCAATTTCGTATGTGAACCACGAAAGTTAATTGTTGGAAGTCCTGCAAAGGTTATTCGTGATGTCTCTGATGATATGATTCGTTGGAAAACAGAAGGGACGAAATTGTACCAGGAATTAGCAAGAGAAGGAAAAGAAGCTATTTTGCCTTGTGAACCATTCTCTGAATTTGTAGAACAAACACCAACCAAAATTGTAGATTACAGTATTTGGGCAGATATTAAGTAATTATGATCAAAAAGATTTTCATCCTGTGTAGTATTTTGTTTGCATTTCATTCGGCGATTTTAGCACAGAATGGAACAATAAAGCCACTTGCTATCGGGGAAATTAGAACGTTAAAGTCTAAAATATTAAATGAAGAAAGGACTTTAAACATTTACCTCCCTCAAGGTTTTGATAAAACAAAATCATATCCGGTTATTTATTTACTGGATGGAAGTATAAAGGAAGATTTTATTCATGTATCGGGATTAGTGCAGTTTTTTAATCAGATGTATGCGATGCCGGAAACTATTGTTGTGGGAATTGCAAATGTGGACCGAAAGAGAGATTTTACATTTCATACCGATTTAAAAGACCTACAAAAAGATTATCCTACAACTGGGCATTCCGATAAATTCATTAGTTTTTTTGAAAAAGAATTAAAACCATATGTAGAAAGTCAATTTAAAACAAGTGATACATATTTGTTTGGACAATCTCTTGGGGGGCTTTTGGCAACTGAAATTTTATTGAAAAAACCTGAAATGTTCAATAATTATTTTATCATCAGTCCAAGTTTATGGTGGGATGATGAAAGCCTTTTAAACCAGGCAAAAGAATTACTTAGCAAATCACCAGATACGAAGAAGTTCGTGTATATCTCTGTAGGTAAAGGTGAGCACCCTGTTATGATAAAAGATGCAGAGTCTATTTATGATGTTCTTAAAAATTCGGGTAAGAAAAACTGGACCATAGAATATAAAATGATGGAAGGGGATAACCATGCTACTATCTTACATAGAAGTTTGTATGAGGGACTGGTGAAATTATTTCCTTATCAAGAACCAAAATAGGTAATATTAAAATAATGAATAATATCCTTAGTAAATATTGGTATTTGATTTTGATGGTATTTATTACAATCAATTTTCTAGGATTTTATTTCATGGAAGAATCAATTGGTATTTCCGATGCTTTAGAACATGCAGAGTCGAATGAAATGATTCAAAGGTTTAAAGGTAAAGATTTTTGATATTCCAGTAGTAGCTCATTGTTTTTAGTTTTAGACATCACAATTATTTTATTGGTGGGTTATCTACTAATAATTAAACTTTTAAAATTAAATAAAAATTAATAAATCTAAGCTGTTTATCATGAAAAGACTCTTATTAATATTAACCTTATTTTTGAGTTTTATCTTAAATGCTCAAAATTCCATTCCGTTTACACTTAATGAGTATGGGCATATTATGATTAAGGTGAAGGTGGATAATGTCGAAGGTAATTTTATATTTGATACAGGAGCTGGGCTTAATGTGTACTTCGAAAAATTTGCGAAAAAACTGGCAAAAAAAGAATCTTATAATTTTTTTGTAGGACATAGAGCGACAGGAGAAGCTATAGATTGTCCGCTTTATCGGTCTGAAAATCTTGTAATAGGGAAAAATAATTTCAAAGATCAGACTTATAGTACTTTTGATGTAGATTTTCCCAATATAGATGGCTTGATCTCTCTTCATACATTTCAGAATTTACCAGTGACCATTGATTATGAAAAAAGCGAATTGGTCTTTGGAGATATAAAAAATTCAGACAAGAAAAAATTTATTGATATACGGATAGCCGATGAGGCAGGTAAAGCAATTGATATTTTTACGAATGTAAAAGTAAATAATAAAATCACTATTCAGGTCTCTCTGGATTCTGGATCAGGAAAGGGAGCTTATAGTTTTAGTTCACGCTTTTTAGATGTCTTGGGATTAAATAAAGCTGATTTTAAAACCATAGAGGCAAAGAGTGATTTTAATAATGAAAAATCTAATAAAGTATATAATGGAAGTGTTGCAGAAATTGCGACCGTAAATGGGCTGGCTAAAGTTGAGAATCCTAAAGCTCGTTTTGTGGATGGGCTCATATACGAAGGTATAACAGGTATTGACTGGATTGGAAAAAAGATTACAATCAGTATTCCAGATAAGAAAATATACATTATAAAATAAATAAGACAAAATCTATATTTACAGTAAACTCTGTTTTAAATTATGGAAAAATTAAAGAATTATATCTACGGAGAATGGGTAGAAGGTACCGGAGGCGGTATTCCTTTGTATAATGCTGTTACTGGTGAACAAGTTGCTGTTTCAGATACAGAAGGACTTAATTTTGAACAAGCTCTTGATTTCGGAAGAACGATAGGCTACAAAAACTTATCCTCCATGACTTTCTATGATAGAGGGGAAATGCTAAAAAAAGTAGCATTATACCTATTAGAAAGGAAGAAGAAATATTACGAATTATCTTACAAAACAGGAGCAACACATATCGATTCATGGGTAGATATAGAAGGAGGTTTTGGTACTTTCTTTACCTATTCGGGATTAGCGAAAAGAATGCTTCCTAATACCCCATTTTGGGTAGATGGAGATACACAGAAAATCTCTGCTAACGGAACTCATTTAGGAACCCATATTTTAACACCTAGTGAAGGAGTCTCTGTGCAGATCAATGCTTACAACTTTCCGGTTTGGGGAATGCTGGAGAAATTATCAACTTCTTTATTGGCGGGAGTTCCATCTATTGTGAAGCCTTCACCTTTTGGTTCTTATTTGACGAATGCAGTATTTCAGGATATGATCGAAAGTGGTGTACTTCCTGAAGGTGCTGTACAATTGGTTTGTGGGGAACCTGGAAATATTCTGGATTATGTTCAGGATGGGGATTCCGTATTATTTACAGGATCTGCCAATACGGGGAGAAAATTAAAATCCTTATCATCTGTTGCTGGAAATGCAGTACGTTTCAATATGGAGGCCGATTCTCTAAATTGCTCGATTCTTGGATTGGATGCAAAACCAGGAACTCCGGAATTTGATTTATTTATCAAAGAAGTTCGAAATGAGATGACAACCAAAGCCGGACAGAAATGTACCGCAATCAGAAGAATTATTGTTCCTGAGAATTTAATAGGTGATGTTCAGAATGCATTGTCTAAAGCTTTGGATCAGACAAAAATAGGAAACCCTTTAAGCAGGGAAACAAAAATGGGATCTTTAGTTGGAAAACAACAATATGATGAGGTTTTGAGAAAAATAAATATTTTAAAAACTGAAACCGAACTGGTATACGATGGGAAGCATGAGCTTATAGATGCTGATTATGAAAAAGGTTCATTTATGAGTCCTAAGTTATTCTTAAATGATAAACCTTTCGAAAAGAATATCTCTCATGATGTAGAAGCCTTCGGACCTGTTTCTACATTAATGCCTTACAAAGATGCAGAAGAAGCTGCGGCATTGGCAAAAAGAGGAAAAGGAAGTTTGGTGGGGTCTATTATTTCTAATGATGATCAGTTTGTTGCTGAAACTTCTTGGAAAATGGCTTCTCAGCATGGAAGAATTTATGTGCTGAACAGAGATAATGCTAAAGAAAGTACAGGTCACGGTTCACCACTTCCAACTTTGATGCACGGAGGTCCTGGTAGAGCTGGAGGTGGAGAGGAAATGGGTGGCTTAAGTGGTCTTCATTTCTTTCTTCAAAAAACAGCTATTCAGGGATCACCTGATATCCTGACAGCTATTACTAAAGTATATCAGCAGGGAGCAGAGAAAAAAATGGCGGATAAGCATCCGTTTCAGAAATATTTTGAAGATGTTGAGGTTGGAGATTCACTGGAAACAGCAGGCAGGACAGTTACCGATGCAGATATCGTTAATTTCTCTAATGTTTCATGGGATCACTTCTATGCACATACCGATGCAACAAGTCTTACAGGAACGATCTTTGATAAAACCGTAGCCCATGGATATTTCATTCTTTCTGCAGCAGCAGGATTATTTGTTTCAGGTAAGAAAGGACCGGTAATCGCAAATTATGGATTGGAAAACTGTTCGTTCTTTAAGCCTGTTTATGCTGGAGATACCATTACAGTTTATTTAACAGCGAAAGAAAAAATCAATAGAGGGGTAAAAGGAAGAAACATCCCTTCAGGGGTTGTAAAATGGTTGGTCGAGGTAATCAATCAAAGGGATGAGGTGGTTTGTGTGGCTACAATTTTAACATTGGTTGCAAAAAAATCTCCTTTTATCGATTTAAACCTGAAGAATATTCAAAAAATCTTAAATGGTTTAACTGAAAATACCCAATCAAATTGGGGGAAAATGTCTCCACAACAGATGATTGAACATCTTGAACATGCAGTTTTGGTAAGTTTAGGCGAACCAGAAGCTGAAAAATGTTTCACACCAGAGGAGCAATTGGAAAAATGGCAGGATTCTTTATACAATCACAGAAAAATGCCGAAAAATTTTCCAGCACCTTTCCTGGCTGAAGATGAGACTTTGTTAGATTTACGTCATAAAAATCTTGAAATTGCTAAGCAGTCTTTCATGGATAACTTGAAAAGATTCTCAATTTACTACAAAGAAAATCCACAGGCAGAACATGCTAATTTTGTGTTTGGGAAGCTTAATAAAGAAATGTGGGAACTGATGCATAAAAAACATTTTACACATCACTTTGAACAGTTTGGATTAATTTAATTCAAAATAAATAATGATATTTGAGGGAGCTTTGTTGGCTCCCTTTTTTAATCAACAAAATACTATGGAATTAAAATTTTTTAAGGATTTCGATTTTACCGATTTTTGGGATAATGATGACTATTCCATAAAAGAATATATAGAAATTTTTCCTAATGATGAATTAATTACATCTATTGAGCAAGACTTAGGATATAGATTACCAGACTCTTACATCGAGCTCATGAAATTTCAAAATGGAGGAATGCCAAAAAAGAACTGCTTTCCGACTTCCGAAACCACTTCCTGGGCTGAGGATCACGTTGCAATTACTGGAATTATGGGAATCGGAAGAAATAAACAGTATTCTATTTGTGGAGCGTTGGGAAGCCAATTTATGATTGCCGAATGGGAGTATCCTGATGATGGGGTTTATATTTGTGATTGTCCTTCCGCTGGACATGATATGATTCTACTGGATTATTCAAAATGTGGTAAAAAGGGCGAGCCGGAAGTGGTGCATGTAGATCAGGAAAATGATTACAAAAAAACATTTCTTGCAAAAGATTTTGAAACTTTCATTAAAGGCCTAAAAGATGAAGAAGAATTTGATTACAATTAAATAAGGCTGTAATTTTAAGACTTAATTCAAATTATAAAATATAAAAATAATGAATGAAAGCTGGATGCAAAAGTGGGATGAGGTAAAAGACAGTCTTGTTTGTCCCACAGATTTGGAAACCTATTTTACTTCTGGTGAGATTTTAGGCCAGGAAATGGAAGTAATGAATATTGGGGATGTTTCTCTTCCTTCTGGAAAAGTTATTGTAAGAGATCCTTTAGTTTATCTTAACGCTGGGGAAAAACCTTATTTTATTGAAGTTCCGAAAGGAAATTTTCCAGTGCAGATAGCGGTAGTGAAATCTGAAGAATGGGGCGATCGATATGCAGTTGCGAAAGTAGGTTTTACAGATAATAATCCGGTAATTTACCGGGAAGCTTTAATTGGACATGAAGAATTAGAAGGAGTAGGGGAAGGAGAGTATTTCGGGTTTTCTGTAGATGCGGGACTTGCCTGTATTACGGATGCAGAAGTGATTCCATACTTTGATAAGTTCCTTACAGAAATTAATGTGGAGAATATCTACGACGATTACTTTGCAGGAATTTTTGCACAAAGTTTCAAGGATAATCCCAAAAATCAAAGAGATCTGGGAGATTGGATAAACTGGACGATTCCTAATACCAGCTATCAAATACCAATGTTTGCAAGTGGATTTGGTGATGGAGCTTATCCTGTTTATTTTGCCTATGATGCTAATGATCAGATCTGTGGATTGTATATTCAGTTTATTGATATTGAATTAGCTCTTTCTGATGATGGTGAGGAAGAAGATGAAGAATTATAATGGAAGATCATACTTTTGCAGATAAAGTAATTGAGTTCAACAAGAATCTTCATTATAATGGAGCGCTACCTGATCGTTTTCAGGTATTGAACCCATATTTTGATAATCCTGAAACAATGGATGTTATGCAGCAGTTTTATCATAAATATTATGATGATTCCATTCAAAGGAAATTTATGATAGGAATTAATCCTAGCCGTCATGGAGCGGGAGTAACCGGAGTTCCATTTACAGATACAAAACGATTGGAAAGTATCTGTGGAATATCAATGAAATCAGCTCATACTCATGAAGTATCTTCAGTATTTATGTATGATATGATTGAGCAGTATGGTGGTGCCGGGAAGTTTTATAAAGATTATTATATCAATTCTCCTTTTCCTTTGGCAATTGTAAGAAGATCAAAAAGTGGATGGCTAAATGCCAATTACTATGATGATAAAGAACTTTTTGAAGATGTAAAAGACTTTATGATCAATACTTTGAAAAAACATATCAGTTTAAATATTGATACTTCAGAAGTTTTTATCCTTGGGAAAAAGAATGCAGATTTTATTTCAAAACTTAATAAAGAAGCTCAACTCTTTGATAAAATGACGGTTCTGGAACATCCCAGATATATACAGCAGTATAAACTGAAAGAAAAACAAATATATATTGATAAATATATCTTAGCATTAAAAAATAAATCCCTTGAATAGTTCAAGGGATTTATCATTTGTGAATTAGAATCTTCTTTACGGTACAATGATAGCTTATGAAAAGTTTTCATGGTTATTAGTTTCCATTTCTGTAAGTTATTTTTTTATGATCTTATATGATCCAAAAGAAGTTTTGATTAGATATGCTCCTGATGGGAGCTCAGAAATATCTGCATCGGTTACTCCTTTTTTAATATCTATGTTTTTTACCAACTTACCTTCCTGACTGTATATTTCAGCTGTGGAATTTTCGTCAGTTTTTATAGAAAAAGCTCCAGTTGTTGGGTTCGGATAAATACTTACTTTCTCCGCTGTGGTTTTTACTTCATTAGTAGCTAATACAATTCCTGTGTCTTTTACCCAGGTAAAGGCGTCAAGATCGGCATAGGTATATAAACCACCCAAGGTGATCTGAAGTTCATCAATAATAATGTTTGAATAATTCTGTCCGTTCAGATTTGTCAAATCTATTAAAGTATGTCCATTAGTAGCCCCTAGAGACGTTGCAAAACCGGAAGTTTTGGTTTGAGTAAACTTTGTTACTCCACTCAATTTACCAGTTACAGTAAGATCTCCTATAACGGTTTGATTTAAAGCGTTGTTTGAAAGGAAAACCCAGAATCTGTTTACCTTAAACAAATTTGAAGTTGTTTTGATGCTGAAAGAAGCTCCTGGAGCTACAGAACCGGAATTGTCAATGTATCTGTTATCAACAGTTGTTCCGTTCCAACCGGTTCCCGGATAATTGGCTTGTATATCAAATGTTGAGACATGGGATATGATATTAAATATAACTCCGTTGTCAGTAAAGCTACTGCTGCCGTTAGATTCGGTTTCGAATGCTTCTGTACTTGTCTGCCCAAAAGAAAAAATAGAAATGAGCAGGCTACAGATCAATAAAAAAGTAGTGCTTTTCATAATTTTAGTATTTAGATTAGTGTAATTGTTGAATTTTAATCTCTTGGAGGGTATATTCCTGCAACACAGATAATATAATTCAGCCCAAGAAAAGGCGGCATATTATTAACAGGAAGGTTTTGTCCCATATAAGAGATTGATTGAGGATTGATTACAGTGTCTGGACTGTCATTTACATAACTAGGTACTGCGTTGAAATCTCTTCCGACCTGTGTTCCTGTTATTGCAATAGCCGATGATGATGTTGGAGTTGATGAATTGGCGTTTTTGTTGGCCACTTTCAACTGGAACCCTATCATGCTTGGCATGTTTTGTTGTTGCAGGGTTGTGGTATCACTCCCCGCTATAATACCTATTGGATAAGATTTACCACTTGCGCTACCTGCTCCTAATGCCATACGTCCAATTAAGTTTGGTAAAGCAAAGGTAGTTACTCCATCTCCGCCATATGTTGTTCCTAACAAAGAAAATAAAGCGCTGTTATTTGAGATGCTTAGCAGTCTTCCATCGCAGAGCATCCAATTTCTTGGTGCAAAATTTCCTGCAAATAGTTTTACTATGCCCATGTATTCTTCCATAATAATAAGTTTTTTAGGTTTTTAATTTTTTCTATTCTTTTTTGGCTTTTAAAAGCAGTTCTGAATAGTTTGTATTTTAATATCCCAAAGGAACAATATATATGAGTTTGCGGGTAGAGTAGAAAGTACCAAATTAAGGACTCCGTATTTTTACGTATTACTATTTCTATAAAAAATAAATGATAAAAACTGACATTGTATTTATAGTAAATTTACAACAAATAAAAAAAGACGAAATACTTAATTTGTATAGGTTTAATTTTCGTTAAAAGCCTGTAATTACTATTTTTGTATTTATCCAATATAAATTTAAAAATGAACGAATTCGTAATATCAGAGCTTAAAAATAATATCGCCGAAATCACTTTCGGAACACCTAAAAGTAATGCACTTCCCGGAGCTATTTTGGAAAAGTTGGCCCAGACCATTTTAGATGAAGGAGCAAAGGGTGAGGTGAAAGCTATTCTTGTAAAAAGTGAAGGTGAAAAAGCTTTCTGTGCAGGGGCAAGCTTTGATGAACTTTTGGCAATTGAAGAACTTGACGCTTCTACAAAATTCTTTGGAGGTTTTGCTAAAGTTTTAAATGCGATGAGAAATTGTGGTAAAATAGTTGTGGTAAGGGTACAGGGGAAAACAACAGGTGGTGGAGTAGGTATCGCTTGTGGAGCTGATTATTGTTTCGCAACGAAAGATTCCGCACTGGCTTTAACTGAGATTAATTTAGGAATTGGCCCCTTTGTTATTGGTCCATATGTAGAAAGGAAAATCGGAAAATCCCAATTCTCTGCAATGGCTATTGATGCTGATTTCAGAACTGCAGAATGGGCTGAACAGCATAATGTATACCATTCAGTTTCAGACAATATTGAAGAGATGGATTTAAAACTGAATAAATTTCTACAAACTCTCGCATCAAGAAGTAGTGATGCTTTAGCTTTAATTAAAAAAGTATCTTGGGAGGGAACAGATCATTTTAATGAACTTATGCCTGCGAGAATTCATATGAGTGCAAGTTTGATTTTAGAAGATTCTGCAAAGAAAAATATTGAATCTATCAAAGAAAGATTAAGAGCAAAATAAGTATTTGTTATCATAAATAAAAAACCGTTGATTGTGGTCGACGGTTTTTTATTTGAAATTTATTAAATAATATTTTGGAGATTAAAAATAAATTATAACTTTGTATTTCAAAGTTCTTTATATGGATTCAAAAAACTATCACGAAGATCTATCTCATATCCGTTCCATGATGGAGAGATCTTCAAGATTTATTTCATTGAGTGGATTGTCTGGAGTTGTTGCTGGTTTAGCGGCACTAATTGGTGCAGGCTATGTTTATTTTGTTCTTAAAAGAAATGGAATTGACTATTTCGAAGGGGATCGAAACATATACAGTATGGCTTTGGTTAAAGAATTGGTGATTATCGGAACTTTGATTTTATTTGCTGCCATATTAAGCGGATATATTTTTACTGCTAATAAAAGTAAAAAGAAGGGTCTTAAAATATGGGATGGCACTACCAAACGTCTATTAATAACTTTTTGCGTCCCTTTAATAACGGGTGGTGTCTTCTGTCTTGCTCTTCTCTTTCATCATCTTTTTGTATGGATTGCACCAGCTACTTTGATTTTTTATGGGCTGGCTTTGGTGAGCGCTGAAAGATATACTTTGACTGATGTAAAATACTTGGGATATTGTCAAATCATTTTAGGATTGATCTCATTATTTTTTCTGGGATGGGGACTGCTTTTCTGGACCGTGGGTTTTGGTATTCTGCATATAGTATATGGATTAATTATGCATAAGAAATATAAATAAAAATATAAATTTGCGGTTCGAAAAAAACTAAACCCTGCAACCTGATAACTGAAATTATGATTAAAATAAATCAGCTCAATAAAGAATTCGAAAGTCGCGTAAGATTAGGCATTATGTCTGTCCTTATGGTCAACGACTGGGTTGATTTCTCAGAAATGAAAAGTTTATTGGAAATTACAGATGGTAATTTAGCGAGTCATAGTAATGCGTTAGAAAAAGCTGGATATATAGAGGTGAAGAAAGAATTTGTAGGAAAAAAACCAAAAACATCATACAGAGTGACCCAAAGTGGAAGACTGGCTTTCACAGAACATTTGGATGCACTGGAAAAATTAATAGGACGTTAGATACATATATTTTTTGCAAATTTACTTTGTATTTCAAAGTTCTTTGTTAAAATGAATTTGAAAAATATCAATGACAAGAAAAACATTTTTAAAAAGACTTATGCAGGCTTCGGTAATCGGGGCATTCCCAGCATTGTATTCGTGGCAGGTAGAACCTTTTTGGGTAGAATTTGTTGAAAGAAAACTTCCGATTAAAAACTTACCCGAAGCACTGGAAGGCAAAATATTAATGCAGATTTCAGATTTACATGTGGGAAATCGCTTTGACTGGAAATTTCTTATTGAATCTTTTGAAAAAGCACGACCGTTCAAACCTGACTTTGTAGTCTATACCGGGGATTTTGTGAACCACGGAACTTTACAGGAACAAAATGATTTAAGAGTGGTAATGGAGAACGCTGTTTATGGCAGTTTAGGAACTTTTGGGATTTTAGGAAACCATGATTATGGACCGACCTGGAATGATATAGGGCTTTCACGAAGTATCTGTGGGGTTTTAAATGATTTTGGAATTGAGATGCTTAATAATGAACAACGAGAAAAGAACGGTCTTAATTTTATCGGATTTGAAGATCTTACTTCTCCCAATTTCGATCCAATGCAGGTAATGAAAGATTATGACCCTTTAAAAGCTAACCTTGTTCTCTGCCATAATCCTGATGTATGCGACAAAGATATCTGGAATAATTACAAAGGCTGGATTTTAAGTGGACATACCCATGGAGGTCAATGTCGGATTCCCGGGGTGATTACTCCTATACTTCCCGTGAAAAATAAAAAATATGTCTCTGGAGAAATCAATTTAAAAGATGGAAGGATGCTTTATATCAATCGGGCTATTGGACATTCTTACCAGGTTCGTTTTATGGTTCGCCCGGAAATTACAGTTTTTACTTTAACAAATTCTTAGTGTAATATGAATAATAAACAAATTTTAAACATTGGAAAATATGTGTTCGGATCTTCATTTTTATTCGGAAATATATGTCTTTTCGGATATCTCATAACCAGAGTTGATCTATTCGCAGTGAGTGGTTTTATGTTGCTTATTTTTGGATCCGTTCTTAATCTTTTAGTGATATTGGGATTGTTGATTTATGGCTTTGCCTATAAATCTAAACTTAACACTTGTTTACAGGCAACGAGTATACTCCTGGCCAATATTCCTATAGCTATCCTTTACACAGTCACTGGACTCAGTCTATTAAAATAATCAAAGTATGAAAAAATTACGTGTTCGCTTTTTACTCTTTGTGTATGATAAAACTCAAAAATTGTACAGAAAGTATTTTAAGAAAAAGAAAAGGCAATGGCAGTTTAATGAGCAACAACTGCTTAGTTTCAGTGAGGATTCTTTAGGAAGAAAGCTGGGTGAGTTTTATAAACGTCATGGATTTACAATGATCCCAAAAATGGAAAATCATGATGTACATCATCTTATTACTGGATGTGGAACCAACTTTGAAGATGAAATTGCGATGCAATTCCTACTTCTAGGAAACGGAAAGATCAATGCTCACCTTTTGGCAGCAATTGTATTAGGAACATTGATATTACCGGAATATTCTAAAATGTACCTGCAGGCATATAAAAAAGGCAAGAATATGAGGCCTTTTCACCAATGGGATTTTGAAGCTTTATTGTGGCAAAACTTCGAAAATCTGAAAGATTTCATTCAACAAAAAAATATAATAACCCATTATTAATTACATCATGAAAACACATCATTATATATTACTTACAACTGCCTTCTTCATCATTCTGTTTTATGATGAAAATGTAGGACTAAACCTAGGTATTTTAGGAATTATTTATTCTGTACTTACCTGGCATAAAACACCTGAAAGAAACAAGACAAAAGTTTTTTATACCTTGGTTCTTACAAGTGTCCTTTCTTCTGTAGCATTTGCCTGGTATGGAGATTTTCCTTCATTTTTGGCAGTTGTAAGTTCCCTTTTACTTTTATCCTATAGATCTAAAAATAAAAGGATGAAAACTCTTTTACTAATTCCTGTTTTTGTAGTGAATTGCTTTACATTTTTCTGTCGGTTTTTTAGTTTTGATCAGTGGCTCCCAAAAAGAAATATTTCCAGGTTATGGCAGAAGCTGTTTGCATTTATTCTTATTCCTATAATATTAATAGCTATTTTCTTTGGAATTTATTCTGTGGGGAGTGATCATTTTGCCAATCTCTTTACCAACATTGAATTAGATGTCAACTTTTGGCAGTTATTCTGTATTACAATTTTAGGGACTTTTATTGCCTTTAATTATTGGACCTATACGGTTGAAAAACTTATCTACAAACAAAACCATGTTTTAGATAATACTTTTCATGAGAAAGATAAAACAGTAAAATCAAGCTACTCTTTTCTGGACCTAGATGCCGAAAGAATGAGTGGAGTGATCTCCTTTTTCTCATTAAATGTTCTGCTGATTTTTTTTATAATTACTTATAATTACGAACAGTTTTATGAGGTGGCAAAGACCCCTAGCCAACTTTCAGAAGAAACACATGAAAGGGTAAATGCTGTGATCATGTCGATCATTATGGCAATACTGGTGATCATGTTTTACTTTAAATCCAGTTTCAACTTTGATCCAAAAGCAGGATTATTGAAAACTCTGGCTAAGATTTGGATATTGCTGAATACTGTATTGATCATCTCTGCAATGATAAAAAATTCAGAATATATTATTAATTACGGTTTTACTTATAAAAGGCTTGGAGTTTATGGATTCTTGATCTTGGCATTGATTGGCCTGATAATGACCTTTATTAAAATTCAAGGAAAAAAAAGAAATGCATTCTTATTTAATACAATGACCTGGTATTTTTATGGAACAATTTTGGCTTGTAGTTATATCAATTGGGGTGGTTTTATAACTTCCCAAAACATGAAACGAAATGATTTTGTGGTTAATTATCATGTAAAATCCATTAATTTCAGTGATAAAAAGTTACTGGAATATGCCGAAGAAAAAAATGATAAAAATTTAAAAAAACAAATTATTAGTAAAGTAGAAAAAGAGAAGTCACCAACCTTTCTTTCAAAAATTCTTTACTATGAAACATTAAAAGAATAGTTATTATGAAAAAGTCCTTATTGCTGATCCCACTGATTATTATTTCTTGTAAAAAAGAAGCAAATACTGAAACAGCGAACAAAGATTCGATCATGGTTAGCGAGCAGCCTCATCCCGAATCATCAGTAGATTCTGTTGCGCTAAGACAAAAAGATTCGCTTATTAATAATTCTCCCGTCACTAAACATGTTTTAAAAAAAGGCGTGATGAGAAGTGAAAAAGAAGGTCAGATTATAAGAACTGCTGATGCGTCCCAACTTCCCTTTACTGTAGGAGAACAATTTACAAAAGATGGGCAGGAGTTGATATTAAAGATTACTAATTATAATAAAGCTGACCTTAAAGCCTTTATTTCTACTAAAGAGAAAGATTTTAACATTAGGTTTAATCAAATAAAACTGCCAAACGGAGATTATGATGGACCCTTTGGAAGAGATATTTTTTATCAGGTTGCAGGAAGAGGAGAGATTTGGTTAATTATTGGAAAAAGTAATATGGCATCAGGAAACACAAAAGGAAGTTTCTCTGTAAGTGTAGAATGATCTTTGGTATAGTTTCTGTAATGTATCCATTATTAAGATTTACTAATTATGAAAAATATATTTTTAACGGCAATAGTAGCTTCAGCTGCTCTTGTTAGTTGTGGAACAGTACAGTCATTGGTTCAGAATACATTCCCTTATACAGCAAATGTTTTAGTATCCACAGGAGTACCTGCAGACAAAGAAGTATCTTCTACTGCTACAGCTTCCAATGTGCAGACCTGGTTTGGTGGAAATAACAATGCGAAAATAAAAGACGTGAGATTAGCAGATGCGAAAATTTCTGTAGTTTCTCCGGCAGGTGGAAATTTAAGCGCTTTAAAAAGCGTTAAAGTATACATTTCTTCAACAGGTACAGGAGAAAGATTAGTGGCTTCCCGTACCAATATTTCTTCAAACAGCTCAAGTCTGAATCTGGATCTGGATAATAACGGATTTCTAGATGAAGTAGTAAAGAGTAACGGAGTAACCGTAAGAACAGTTTATGAGCTGAAAAATCAGACCAGTTCAGATATGAACTTAAAGGTAGCACTTAATTTCAGCAGTATACCTGCGAAATAGTTTTTATAAAAGTTTATTAAAAAAACGTCTCTCAAAAAATGGGAGACGTTTTTAATGATAGTTTATTGTTTAATGAATTTTTCTACAACTCTCCTTTGTCCATCAGTAGAGTGAATGAGATAGTTGCCTTTTGGAAGATTTGATATATCAATTTTTTTATCCGTTAAAATAGTTCCTTTTGATACCAACTGTCCCATCATATTAAAGATTTCAAAATTGACCTCCTTATCCTCAGAATTTCTAATCGAAATAAAATTTGATGCAGGATTAGGATATATTTCAACTTTTAAAGGACTTAATGTCATGGTCTTTGATGAAAGCGTAGTACGGTTGCTTTCTAAATATTCTATAGCAGCCTTGATATTTGGAAGAGGGCCGATTTTTGTCGTCAGATTACCACCTTGAGGTATTCCTGTACTGATAAGGATATTTCTCATTTCGGAAGGACTAAGGTACTGTCCGGTTTGTTGGAAATTAAAAGATTGTATCAGTATCGCGGCAGAAGCAACGATGGGTGTAGCTGAACTTGTTCCGTTAAAGAGAGTGTATGTTCTGTTATTGTCATTGTCATATTTAGCCCAAGAACCATAACCCGCGGCTAGAACATTTTGACCCCAACCCTGTACATCTACTCTTGAACCATACGTGCTGAAGCTTAATCTGGAATGTTGAGATGTATCCGAGCCGGCTCCGACAACAATCGCACCACTATTTCCCCTCGCATTGTAAGCCGAATAAAAGGAATTATCCAGATTTTCATTTCCATTTCCTGCAGCGGCTATGATAATAATTCCTGAATCAGTTGCTGCTTTTGTCAGATCCCAGACAACATTATTATATTCAGCAAGAACATAATTGGAATTCTGTCCTCCAGTTTGCATTTCATATAAAATAATGTCTCCAGCCTGAGACGCATTTATTGAACGTGTAACAGCAGCCACTCTATTGTATGAACTTGTAGTCCATTCCAGAAAACCCTTCATTTCTGTTGCGTTATATGCTGTCCCCGAAAGTCCGATATTATCTTTTGCTGAACCAAGGATACTCATCACAGCAGTTCCGTGGTCAAGATAACTATAATAAGAACTGTTAGGATCCGTTAATGATGAATTGGGTAAAACTCCGGATTCATATTGAATTGCATTTCGGGTAACAAGCATTTCATGAGGTTTGTGGAAGCCATATTCCACATCACGGATTCTTACATTTTGACCTGTAATTCCTCTTGACCACGCATAATTTACATTGATCCCTGGATTACCAAGTAAATAATTCTGAGAGGTTTCCAGATTTGGAGTGGCAACAAAGGTTTTGGTAAATGGAGGAGTTATAGGTTCATTACTTAGTATAGAAGCATATTCCACTTCCGGGAACCTTTCGAAATCTCGTGCCAGCCTTACCATATTATCATTATCTTTTATAGGGCTCTCAACCTTATAAATTCGTTTCAGCTTTTCAATGGACTCGCCTGATTTTTTATACTTTTTACTGGCTTCAATCATTTCATTCAGTTTCTTATCACTGAAACCAAGCTCATCAACAAATGACAGTTCATTTTTTTGGACAAATTCCTTCAGGGAAGGATTCTTATTTAACACCGCATTAATAAGGTCATTTGGATGACTGGTTTTAGAAAAACAAACATAGAGTGAATGTGATTTCGAATTTTTTTCAAGTTGAAACTGCCCTTTTCTGTTCTGTCCGAAAGATAGCATAAAGCAGAAAATCAATAAAAGAAAGATTTTTGTTTTCATAGTATTTTGTATTAAAATTCAATATTTGGTGAAATAAATTTATTAAATTCTATTGATATTTTAATATTTTTTATGAAATTTATAATCTATGATTTCGTTTGACTGTCCATTACAATTGTTACAGGTCCGTCATTGATGAGAGAAACCTTCATATCAGCGGCAAAAATCCCACTTTCTGTTTTTAATCCGGACTTTGCAATCTCCTCTTTAAAATAGTCAAAAAGAGGAATTGCTTTATCTGGCTTTGCAGCCTTTATAAATGATGGGCGGTTTCCTTTCTTATAATCTGCGATTAACGTAAACTGGCTTATACAAAGAATTTCTCCTGAAATATCTTTTATTGAAAGGTTAAGCTTTTCGTCTGCATCGGCAAAAACTCTGAGATTGAGTATTTTCTGAACCAGCCAGTCTGCATCTGTCTGTTCATCATTTTCATCTATACCAATGAGAAGCATAAAGCCACTTCCAATTTCACCTACGATCTTTCCATCTACTTTTACATGAGCTTCAGAAACCCTCTGTATAACGACTTTCATAATTTAATTTTAATAATAAATACTTAAAACTCTTGTTGCAGGATCGTAATTATAAGGATAGGTTTTAGGAGGTAGGGAGGTAACAGATGTTGGATTTCCAGTAAGTAAGATCCAGGTAGCATTATCTTTAGGGCAAACAATGCTTATGTTATTTTTAACCTCAAGAGTGGTGTCATTATCAGGACAAAGATGAGGTGCATTTCTATCAAATACTTTAAATGTATTATTACTTCCACGCACTACAATCAGACCTCTGGTTCCGGATTGTTGTTCGTCTACATAGAGCCAGCCCTGTGGTTGCGTCAAATTAAAATAAGCAGGAAGATTAAGGTTTAAAGTTACGTTAATAGGACTCGTTGGAAAACAACTTACAGTATCTTCTCGACTTCCGCAAGAATTTATAGTTAACGCACTGATTGTCAATAAGGTAAAAAAGGATAAGATTGAAAAAGTTTTTTTCATTTCAATTTAAATTTTTATATATTTGTAAAAATTAAACGATTACAACACGAAAACATTGTCCGACAAATGTCGGATTATTTTTTTATACTAAAACTAAATTTTGAAAATTATGGCAAGCTATGTTACAAAGGAGGGGTTAGATAAAATGAAAGCTGAGCTGGAACAGTTAGAAACTGTAGAAAGACCTAAAATTACTCAGCAGATAGCAGAAGCAAGAGACAAGGGTGACTTGTCTGAAAATGCAGAATATGATGCAGCGAAGGAAGCGCAGGGAATGCTTGAAATGAGAATTTCTAAACTTAAAGATGTTATTTCTGTTTCTAAAATTATAGATGAAAGCCAATTAGATACTTCAAAAGTTTCCATTTTAACGACTGTGAGACTAAAAAATAATGCAACTCAGCAAGAACAGGTATTTACTTTGGTTCCTGATAATGAAAGTGACTTGAAAAGTGGTAGAATTTCTGTGAATACACCTATTGCAAAAGGGTTACTAGGAAAAGTTATAGGTGAAACTGCTGAAATCACTCTTCCAAATGGGAATAAGTTATCTTTTGAAGTATTAGAAATCACTCTGTAATACATCTAATTTCTGATCAATATGAGTACTATATTTACAAAAATCATTAACGGTGACATTCCTTCGTATAAAATTGCAGAGGATGAGAATTTTATAGCATTTTTAGATGCTATGCCATTAGTGAAAGGACATACATTGGTTGTTCCTAAAAAAGAAGTCGATCTTATTTTTGATTTAGAAAGCGAAGAGTATAAAAATCTGTGGGCATTTTCTCAGAAAGTGGCAAAACAGATTAAAATTGCAATTCCATGTATTAGAGTAGGTGTTGCGGTAGTAGGATTAGAAGTTCCTCATGCGCATATTCATCTGATCCCATTAAATAAAGTGGAGGATATGAATTTCAGAAATGAAAGATTAAAATTAACGGACGAAGAGTACATCGAAATTCGAAACTCAATTATTAATTCTTAAAAATTAAGAGATCGTAAAAAAGAAATTTTTTGCGATTTTCTTTAACATATATATTATATAATAGTATGAATTCAAACCAATGTTCTTTCTGTGGCAGAAAAAGAAATGAAGTGCAGATGCTTATTTCTGGTCAGAACGGCTTTATTTGTGAAAATTGTATAGAGCAGGCTCACTCCATTGTTAAAGACAGTGCTACTAAAACTGAATTTTCACCGGCAGAAAACATAGATACCCTGAAAAAGCCAAAAGAAATTAAAGAATTTCTTAATCAATATGTGATCGGACAGGATCAGGCAAAAAAACAGCTTTCGATTGCAGTTTACAATCACTATAAAAGATTACTTCATGCTCAGGAAGAAAATAGAGAAGTTGAGCTTGAAAAATCAAACATAATAATGATTGGTGAAACAGGAACGGGAAAAACATTATTAGCAAAGACAATAGCTCGAGAGCTTAATGTCCCGTTTTGTATAGTAGATGCGACAATTTTGACCGAAGCAGGTTATGTCGGAGAAGATGTGGAAAGTATCTTATCAAGGCTGCTTATGGTGGCAGATTATGATGTTGAAAAAGCGGAAAAAGGAATTGTATTTATCGATGAGATCGATAAAATAGCTAGAAAATCTGATAATCCAAGTATTACAAGAGATGTTTCCGGGGAAGGGGTTCAACAAGGTTTGTTGAAGCTATTAGAAGGAAGTATTGTAAATGTTCCACCTCAGGGAGGTAGAAAACATCCGGATCAGAAATACATCCAGGTAAACACACAAAATATATTATTTATTGCTGGTGGAGCCTTTGATGGTATTAAAGAAATTATTGAAAGGAGAATGAACAAACAGGCGATAGGTTTCAGCTCCGAAAAAATAAACAACGTGGATGAAGATGAATATGTATTAACAAATATTAATGCAATTGATCTACGTTCTTTCGGATTAATTCCCGAACTTTTGGGAAGATTTCCAATCATAACGTATCTTGATAAACTTACCAAAGAAACAATGGTACGCATTATGAAGGAACCGAAAAACTCAATTGTAAACCAGTTTGTAGAGCTCTTTAAAATGGATGGCACGGAATTGGTATTCACTGATGGTGCTATTGAAAAAATTGTAGATGAAACTTTGGACAAAGGATTGGGAGCCAGAGGACTTAGGGGAACAACCGAAAAAGTATTGGAAGACCATATGTTTGCAATAGGTGAAGAGAAAAAAATAATATTAACGGAAGATAATATTATTATTAAATAATCAAAATAATTTTTTTGTTATGAAAAAAATCATACCTTTGCGGGTGAGATTGTATTATAACACACACAAATAATTTATACAATGAGAAAAAGTTTATTTGCTATAGGTCTTTTAGCAATTAGTTATTCTGTTCAGGCGCAGATATTATGTCACGTAGACGCTAATGCTAATATGTATGTAAGTAAGGGCACACTAGTTTATAGTGGTGGAGGTTTACAAATGAAAGGTAATGGTACTATTGAGAACCATGGAAATTTTATGGTTGCTGGTACAGCAACAGACCTTATCAAAACTATTGATGCTTCAAATGCAGACAAAACAGAAACCAATGGTGGTGGTAATTTTATTAACAAGCTTAATGAACCTACTGCTTATGCATCTGTAAATACAAACAGTTCTGCATCTACTCCCGTTTATACTTACGGACAGTTATTCGTTACAGGTATTCCCCAAGCGAATATTACAGGAATTGTCGATCAAGAATTCAGACAGATCCGTCATGGTGATTACCAACAAGTTGGTATGCCTTTCTTTATGAAAACCCCTGCTACTCTTAGTGCTGAATTAGGAAAAACGTTTAATGGAGTGAGAAATTCCAAAAACGGAATACTTCACTGGGATAATACCAGAGCAGAGTGGCATCATTTACCTAACATAAATGGAATCTATAAATTTGCAGATGCTGCTTATGCATATGCTTATTGGATTCTTGGAGGGAATGGACTTGATGTAAGCAGTGTAACACGTACTGTAAAAGGACGTCCACTAAGTGATGTAGATGCTTCACAAGTGAGTGTAACTTTACAAAACGCAGGTACAGTCAATTTTGGAGCAAATGGTTCTAGTTTGAATGATTACAAAGAAAAATACAACACCTACATTCAGGATGGTTTCGAAATAGCTGCAGGTGGAACAGCTTGGACTGGTAATTATGGTAAAAACTGGTATCAGTATGCTAATCCATTCCTTACCAATCTTGACTTATCTAAAATTGCATATAATGAACCGGCAGCAAATGGTGACGGTGTCAATCTTAGCAATATCTATGGGGTAAGACTTGATGTTTCAGGAGTTATAACAAACGCAAATGGTAGTAGCTCCACATCATATAAAGCAATCACATTCAGTGCTGGTGTTCCAACTGGAGATGTTGATTATATGTTGGTAAGACCTTTAGGGGCATTTGCTATTAAGCTTAACAACAATAGTAATACAGATGTTTTAAATTTTTCTAATTTGAGAAGATTTAATTACTATAGTAGAGATGCAAATACAAATTATAATGTTAATGCAAGCAGAAATGCAGCAAGTAGTTCACAAGGAACTGTAAAGCAATTGGGAATTATAGCTCTTGATGCTAATGGTGCTGAAATTGGAAAAACTTATTATGTAGTTTATCCTAATGCAACTACAGGAAATTCTGCAACTGCTAGAACTCAATATACAGCTTCAACAGCTGACGTTGTAGGTACTTTCGAAGAAAGCACCAACGGAGGTTATGACAATAACTACACTGCAAAGTATTGGTTATATATCAATGAGGCTAATGAAAACAATTTTAAAGGGAAAAATGTTATGTTAGCTACTTATAGCAACAAAATAAAATCTTTTAAATTTGAAATTAGAGAAAATGCTGAACTAGTAAGCAATGGTACACACCAATTGTCTTCAGGTGTTGGTTTCTATTATAAAGCTCCAAACGGAGCAGTAACAGAAGCAAAACAAGGAGATGTTATTCCTGCTACTGGAACAGAATATAGTCTATATTATGGGGCACCAAATGAATCTTCTGCTAGAATTGTTGCAGGTGAAGCATCTGTGGTTAAGCCTTCAAGAACTAAAGTAGTTTATAATCCGGATATTACAAACTATATTGTAAGATTTGATCCGGATTGGAAAAAAGCAGATATTGAAGTTTATGATATGAGTGGTAAGCTGGTTATCTCTAAAAAGGCAGTAAATACTTCTACAGATTTTGTAATTGAATTAAATAATTCTATTAAAAATTCTTATGTTGTAAAAATTGTTTCAGATAAGGGAGAAACTGTTAACACTAAAATCTTAAAATAAAATATATGAAAGCTTTGAATAAATTAATATATGGTCTTTTCCTTTTTGCTGTTTTCTTGGTCAATGCACAAGGAAGTTCAGGTCCAGGAGGAGGGCAGCCTCCACAACCAGGTGATGGTGGTGGGAGTGTAGGTCCGGGAGCTGCTCCAATTGATATGTATGTATATGCGTTGTCAATAATAGCAGTCTTACTTATTGTATTTTTCACCAAAAAGTACAAAAACCAGAAAATATAAAAATTTTATTAAAATACTTAAAACTCACTGATTAATCAGTGAGTTTTTTTATTTTTACATTATGAAAAAGATTTTTGTATTATCAGCAGTTTTATCTGCTTTTTCTTTACAGGCTCAATTTACGGTAACTGTTCAGGCACCAGCTGATTTTAAAGATCAAGATGCAATTCTATATACATTAAATGGTTCTAAAGATATTGTTTTTACAAAAGAACAAAGTAAAAATAATGTATGGACTTTTAAATATCCCCAGAACTATGTGGGAATGATGAAAATGTATTTTCCTAATAGTAACAATACATTTAATTTCATTTCTGAGAATAAGAATGTAAGTATCAAACTGGATACTCAAAGCAATAAAATTAAGGATGTCATTTATCAGGATGAATCCAATAGTTTAATGAGCAAACAACAGGAAGGTTCTCAAAAAAAGGAATTAATATTGCCTGCATTAGCTCAGATTAAAGAGTATTATAAAGATAATACTGATTTTGGTAAAGCTTTGAAAACTGAAATCAATCGTTTATCTGGTGAGGGTACTGAAGTGAATCAAACAGACCACCCATTTATTTATTACTATAATACCAATTACGCTAAGTTTTTAGGCAATGATCCTTCTAAAAAAGTTTCTCAGGATGATATAATAAACTTTATTGATAAGTCTAATGATATGCTTGAAACTTCATCATTATTGAGACCCGTATTAGTGGCTTATCTTAATTCTGGGGGGAATACTAACGTCGGAGGCTCTGTTGATAAATTGTTAAACCAGTTAAAAGTAGAAACGCCACGGGGCCAAACTGTACTATCTGAATTAATAGACATTTTTGATGTTTATGAGATGGCAGACCTAAAGAAAAAGTATCTTGATCAAGCCCAGAATCTAAAATGTACAATTACAGACAGATTAGCATCAACGCTTAAATCGAATGCTAATGTACAGATAGGTGCTTCTTTTCCTAACTATAAGTTCCAGTCTCCTGTTAATACAACAGCGAAGTCGATCTATGATGTGAAAGCTGATAAGAAGATTGTTGTGTTCTGGTCATCTACTTGCTCTCACTGTGAGACCGAGTTGCCTAAACTTTTAGAAAAGTATAATGATCTTAAAGCGAAAAATATACAAATAATAGGACTTTCATTGGATATTGATAAAGATTCTTATTCTAAGAGAATTGCAGCTTTTCCTTGGATCAATGACTCTGAGTTGAGAGGATGGAATAGTAGTTATAGTGAAACCTATAATATTCATGCAACACCGACTTATTTTATTTTAGATGCTAACAATAAGATAATCAATAAACCAGATCATGTTGCCGATGTTTTGGAGCTTTTTAAGCTAAAATAATTTTGGAGGTATAGAAATATTTTATATATTTGCACCACCAAAAAGGCGAGGTAGCTCAGTTGGTTAGAGCGCAGGATTCATAACCCTGAGGTCACGGGTTCAATTCCCGTCTTCGCTACTAAAAAGGAAAGGTAATCTGATTACTTTTCCTTTTTTTTATTCTCTGTATCCAAGGTTTTTCTGAGTATAAAAAACGAGCCAATTTCAAAAGTTAGAAAATGGAGTATGGATTCCTGTTAATTTGTATTTGAAGTCATATTCCTTGAGCTTTCATAACGAGAAAGGTAATTATAATTATAAATTAAAGTCTATTTGTTTTTGCATAAGAAAGGCCCACAATAATTTATTGTGGGCCTGTATATTTTAAAGATTATTAACTTTGATATCCAAGTAGTTTTCTGATCTGGTAGAAGAACCTCTCTATAAGTCTTAGATCCTGAGTTACAATATCTGCGTTACCTTTAAGTTCTTTATCAAAAGTAAGTGTTCTGTTATAAGAAGTTTTCAAGCCTTTAGGTAGCACTACATCTACATAGTAATTGCCTTTGTCATCAGTAGAAAGAGAGATATTTTGAACTTTACCTTCTACAATACCATACTCCTGGAAACGGTAATTATCTAATTTGATCAATACTTTTTCCCCTGGAGTAATTTTACCTGAGTTAATAGGAGGAACGTACATTCTTCCTACCAGTTTATCTTTATTTTTAGGAAGTATAGATAAAATAGCATCACCTGTTTTTACGAACTGATTCTCTCCGAAAAATTGCTGAAAGCTAGCAATACCATCTGTTGAGGAAATAACCAGGAAATTCTGCTCCCACTGTTTCAGGGACTTTCTTAATTGTTCAAATAACTGTAAACTCTGTGAAGAATAATTGATTTTATCTTTTTCAGTATTAATGGCAGTTCCGCTTTTTGTTTTATTTAGATTGGAAATGGCTTCTTCCATCTGTGATAAAGAGATGGTTATATTTTCCAGATTTTGCTGAGCCTGAAGATATTTTATTTTTTCACCTTCAAGTTCTACGGATGCAATTACTCCTTGAGTGAAAAGATCCTGAGATCTTTGATAACTTTTCTTTGTAAGCTCATATTTTGCCTGCTCCAGGCTTTTTTGTTGTTTTGTAGTAGCAATTCTTACTCTATACTCAGAAATACTCTGATTAGTTGCCAGGTTCTCGGGTGCGTAAGGTTGAAGCCTTGTAAAAAGATCCTGATCCTGGAATGCTTTAGCAAAATTATTGTAATCACCTTGCAGCTCTCCAAGTTTGAAATGTGAAGTCTCATTGATAGGGAAAGAAGAAAGCTGATTAGGGGCTAAGGAATCTATAATTTTTTTTAATTCCAGGACATCCTTATAATTGGCTGCAGACTGCATAACCATAAGAACATCATTTTTTTTAACCTCCTGGTGATCTTTAATAAAGATTTTTTCGATTTTGGAATTCGTCCTTGCTTCAAGCTTTTCAGGCGGATTTTGTGAGGTAACAACAATTGGTGCTGATACAAATTCGGGATACTTTATTATATAGCTCATAATTAAAATGAGGATCAGTATAATAAATATAATGGTATTTCCCCAGCGAATCATCCAATGTGGCGGCCGTGTAAGAATATCCTGAACACTTTCTGAACGAAGTTCTATATTATCTAAAATTTCTTTTTCCATACAAGAATAAACAATTGAAAATAAAAATCCTCAATTTGAGGATTTTGGCTAATCTCTAAATAATTAAATTATTATAAAGGTAGTATGTAATCACATTTTGGGTCATTACCCATCTCAACACCTGGAATTACTTCTCCTCCCGGACAGTATTGATTGCAAGCATTCCATACCTTGTTGACTCCGATGATACAAAAACAGTTACAAGGATAAGCTGGAATTGGTCCTGCACCTTGAATTTCTTTTAAGTTTTGTCTTTTGATTTTCTTTAAATCTTTCATAATGAATATTTTTTATGATTAGTATAGTGAAGTTAATGAAAAAAATAAATTAACTTCCAAGCTCCAGTTGATTTTTTACAAGTCTGTAATACTCACCTCTTAGCGCCACTAATTCCGCATGATTTCCTTCTTCCACTACTTTTCCTTTGTCAAGGACAATGATTTTATCGGCATGTTTCACTGTGGAAAGTCTGTGTGCAATAACAATTGCTGTTTTTCCTTTGAAAAACTGTTCCAGATTTTCCATAATAACTTTTTCATTGTTTGCATCCAAAGCAGAAGTGGCTTCGTCAAAGAAGATGTACTCCGGTGATTTATAGACCGCTCTTGCTATAAAGAGTCTTTGTTTTTGTCCACCACTTACACCTACACCTTCGTTTCCTATTTTAGTATTGTAGCTTAACGGAAGCTCTTCAATAAAATCTTTTATATTCGCAATTTCTACTGCCTTTCGTAGTTTTTGTTTGTCTACATAATCTTCTCCTATGGCGATATTGTTCGCAATAGTATCATTGAATACATATCCTTCCTGCATTACCACACCACAATGATCTCTCCAGAACCTTGGTGAAACATTTTTCAGTTTGGTACTTCCGATTTTAATATCACCTTTATTGGGTTCATAAAACTTCATTAAAAGCTTTAGTAAAGTTGTTTTACCACTTCCACTGGCTCCAACAATAGCAGTGGTTTTTTGATAGGGAATACTTAGACTTAAACTTTCAAAAACATTAACATCAGAACCTATATATCTGAAAGAAAGATCCTCAATTTCTATGTCTTTTTCTGGAAGCTCAGAAACATACTGTTCATCTTTGTTTTCTTCATCATCTTTATCGTGTATTTCCCCTAATCTTTCAAGTGAGATTTTAGCATCCTGAGTTTGTTTAATAAAATCAATAAGCTGTAACAAAGGGCTGTTCAGTTGTCCTATAATGTATTGTACTGAAAGCATCATACCCAAAGTTAGATTTCCATCTAAAACTAATTTAGCGGAAAGGAAACTTACGAGAATGTCCTTCATCTGATTAATAAAATTACCCCCAACAGATTGCCATTGTTCTAATGATAATGATTTAATCCTGATTTTAAACAATTTAACCTGCAAAAATTCCCAGTCCCAACGTTTTTGCTTTTCAGCATTATGCATTTTTATTTCCTGCATTCCGTTGATTAATTCAATTACTTTGCTCTGCTCCTGGGAAACTTGGGAAAATCTTTTATAGTCAAGCTCTTTTCTTTTTGCTAAAAAGAAAGTGATCCATCCGATATATAAAATGGCACCTACTAAATAAACAATAAATAATCTGTAATCATACATTAACAGTACGATACTGAAAATAATTAAATTAACAAGTGAGAATAATGTATTCAGAGAGGAATTGGTAAGAAGTTGTTCAATTCTATGATGATCATTAATTCTCTGCATGATATCACCCGTCATTCTTGTATCAAAGAAACTGATAGGAAGTTTCATAAGTTTGATGAAAAAATCGGAGATAATAGAAATGTTAATCCTTGCCGAAAGATGAAGTAAAATCCAGCTTCGAATGACTTCAATACCCATCCTTCCAAGGAAAAGCATTATCTGAGCCAGTAAGACAAGATAAATGAAATGTAAATCCTGGTTTTGGATTCCGACATCTACAATACTTTGAGTAAGGAAAGGAAATATGAGGGATAGTAAACTTCCTGCTAAAAGTCCTACTGCCAGTTGAATGACCAGTGATTTATATTTTAATAGATATTTAGAGAGAAAAGAAAAGCTTGCCTTACTTTCTTTATCATCAAATTCCGTCTGAAAGAAAGCAGGAGTAGTTTCTAGGATAAGAACAATTCCCTCTTCTGTCTTTTCAGTGGCATTTTCACCTATCCATAATTTTATAAATTCATCTCTGCTGTAGGTTATTAATCCATAACTGGGATCCGAGATGAAAACCTTATTATTCTTGTCGATCTTGTAAACAACCACAAAGTGATTTTTGTTCCAATGCACGATGCATGGAAAAGGAACTTCTTCAGCAAGTGTAGTGAAATCGACCTGGACTCCTAATGAACGGAATCCTAAGTCTTCAGCAGCATCGCTTAGCCCAAGCAAACTACTCCCTTCACGAGTTGTTTCTGAAAGACTGCGTATTTGCTGTAATGATATACTCTTACCATAATGTTTACTAACTATTCTAAGACATGTAGGGCCACAATCTTTGGCATCCGGCTGCCTGTAAAAAGGAAATTTCTTCAAAATTTATAATCATTTAAAAATGTCGTCAAATAGACGACATTCTTTATTAATATTTTTTAATATCGACTTTCATTAAAGCCCACAACTATCATCAATGATTAAGTATCTTGCTGGTAAAATATTATAAATCTCTACAGGACAATAGGTATGACATAGAGCTGCTGTCTTAAGAAGCGGACCTGTTATCAGACCGCTACTTACTCTTCTAAAGTTCTGATGTGAAAGTTTTTTTAAATTTTCCATGGCAATAGTTTTGATACCTTTAGCTTTCTGTGGTTTTCAGGGGTACTTTAATTTTTTTCCTAAATTAGTGAATTCTGTTAAATTATTGTAACTATTTTAAATTTCTTCATCTTCAATTAATTCATCAATAAAATAATGAATGTCTTCGCGGTCATATTTATCAGGAAATTGGAATCCGTTAATGATAAAGATTGGAGTAAAGTTTAATCCAGCATCTGCATTTTCTAGTGACATTAAATTAAGGGGGTTAAGATCTTCTAACTGACCGTTTGATCCTGCTATTTCTCTGATTTGCTTTTCATCTTTATTTTCAAACCAGGTTTCAATTGCTTTTAAAAACTCACTTTCATGTTTATTTTTATAAATATTTGTGAAATCTGATAGAAGACCTGTAGATTTTTCATTTGATTTTTCTGAAAAATAATTAAATCGTAGTTGTGCAGAAAGTTCATTAGGGTATTTTTTTAACAAATCTTCCAGGATCTCATGAGCACCCTTACAAAAGCCACAATATGGATTTGAAACAACGGAAATACGAAGTTTAGCATCTTTATTTCCCAATGAAAAAGTTTGGCTGTCAGTAAAAGTAATTCTTTCATTTTGAACAAGCTCCCTTTTGAATAGGTCATAATTTCTTTTAAATCTCAAGTTTTTAGCATTTGATTTTTGAAGACTTTCCTTATCTGTAAGAATAGTATTGAAATAAGAAACTGCGAAGAAGATGATTCCCCATAATAATAAGCTTAATATAGCAATGTTTGTATTGAAATAGAAGTTTTCAAAAAAGACTAATGTTATAATGAGCTGTGCTATTAAGATTGAAATGATCAGAAGGCATACACGACAAAATGTTTTTTCGACGAAAGCTTGTATATAGACAGAATAACCTATGGCAATCAGTGAAACGATTGTGAAACCTTTTATTACATAACCTGTAGCGGGTAAGAACAGTCCTAATACAGCAATTCCTATGAAATAGATTAGTGAGAAATCAGAAAATTTCAGCCCTAGAATACTTGTTTTATCTTCATTAATAATTTTATTACATGAATTGATGGTTTGATTTGCAGCGGTATCACCACATATACTTCCTATAACAGCTGAAGTGTTTCCAAATTTCTGATTAAAAATTTCTAAAGAAATATAAACTCCAACTACAGACAATAAATTGAATAGGACCGTGTACCATGAATAATTTATAATAGAGTAAAGAAGAATTGTTCCTAAAATTGCATATATGAAAGGTTTGTAATTAGATATCTTCTGTTCCGCATTCACGGTTTTTTCAAATAGTAAAACGAAATCAGTTGCATTTTTATAAAGCTCTTCTTTATTTAAAGTTTTGGACTTATCAGAATAAATAGAATATTGAGCTCCCGTTTTCTTAACTAAAGAGAAAGAATTGTCGACTATTGCAATGAATTCTTCGGGAAGTTCATCCCAATATTCCTTATCCAATTCGTAAGCATCATTTTTTACGCCCAAAAAGTTAAGAGTATCGCTAAAAGCTAATGCAGATGGGTAGTTAGGGTGTGAATTGAATTGGAAAAGAAACTCCTGTTTGTCTAGTTTCAAGTAGCTAATTAGTTTATCTAAGGTCATGTTAATATTTTTATCTAAAATACAAAGATGTTTTAAAAAAGCAAATGGTTTTTCATTTTTATGGGACTTATTAGGTTTTTTTCACAGTTGATATACAGGGTTGTTTTATAAGTTTCTGATAATTATATACTTATTGCTAATTTACATAAGATTAATCAAGTTTGTATGAAATAATATTACTTTTGTTAATGTCAATCATCTAGGGCTAGATTTTCTTTTTTCTTTGTTAATTTTGGGATAGTATAGAACGTTATTGAGCTTCTAATAAATAATTTTTATAATCTGATTTAAAATGAAAATTAAACTTATAATCACTGTATTATTTTTTATAAATATACTGTCGGCACAAAAAATATACTTTCCTAAAACTGCTGCATCTGATTCGGCAATTTTAGAAAAAAGTATTTCAAATATTGCATCTGGAATTGTGGGGAAATATGAGAGAGCCAAGAAATTGGATTCCATAGAGAAACTATTTAAACTGGAAATTTTAGCCGGGCGTTTTAAAAAATCCATTACTACGATTGAGAAATATAGAATAGCTTTTGCAAACCCTAAAAGCGCGTGTACTAAATTTATTAATTACGAAATATATGCTTCAGCTAAGGATATAGAGAAAAATGAAAAGATGGCTTTTCCAAAAGCCGTAGAGAAGGCTTTTAATATTAAATATGCCACACTTCCTGAAAAATATTCATTTCGAATAGCAGAGGTTTTTAACGAAGATATGCCACTTCAGAAAAATAAATTAAAGAAATCACTGGCTTCATTGAAAACAGACAGTCTAACAAATGCTTTGGGAATAGGGTTGGCTGTAAGCTATTTGGATTATAAGGTTTCTTCCGGGATTCAATCAAAAGTGACTGAATTACTGCTTTTGAAAGATAAAGAAAGGTATAATGTAGAATCATTTGATCTTAAAACACGAACTGGAGGAAATGTAACCTTGATAATTACGCGCAGAAAAGGGAGCGAACAATCTTTGCCTGTTATTCTGACAAATAATATTTATGCTGGCAAATATGATTATGCTTTAGGAAAAAGAGCTGTAGCATATAACTATATTGGCGTTGTAGTAAACACAAGAGGTAAGAGGGATAGTAAGGACGATATAGAGCCATTTGAACATGAATCACAGGATCTTTATGACGTGATCGATTGGATCAGTAAGCAGCCTTGGTGTAATGGCAAGGTTGGAATGATAGGTGGAAGCTACTTAGGGTTTAGCCAGTGGGGAGCTGTGAAGAAACTTCATCCCGCTTTGAAAACAATCGTTCCCCAGGTTTCTGTAGGTATTGGCATAGATTATCCTATGACGAACAATGTATTTATGAGCTATATGCTGCAATGGATATCTTACGTAACAAATAATAACTTAACAGATGAATCTGATTTTAAGAATTTCACTAAATGGGATTCGATAAATAAGTCATGGTATAAAAGCGGAAAATCGTTTAGAACCCTTAACTCTGTAAAAGGGCAAAAAGATAAAATCTTTCAAAGATGGTTAGATCATCCAAGCTATGATGAATTTTGGAAGAATATGGTTCCTTATAAAAACGATTTTTCGAAAATAAATATTCCTGTTCTTACGACTACAGGTTTTTATGATGATGACCAGCTTGGTGCTATGTATTACTTTAAGGAGTATTATAAATATAATAAGGATTCAAATCATTATTTAGTGATGGGTCCATATGATCATGGAGGTGCTCAAAGTTATGGGATCAATGAGCTAAGAGGCTATAACCTGGATGCTGTAGCACGAATAAACATAAGTGATTTAGCCTTTTCTTGGTTTGATTATATTTTAAAGGATGGTGTGAAACCAGAATTGTTAAAAGATAAAATAAATGTTCAGATTATGGACACAAATGAGTGGCTCCATGTTCCGGTATTGGAAAAAACACATAACAGTAAACTGAAATTTTATCTCGCAAAAAAGAAAGATGAAAAATTAAGTTTAACGAAAGAAAAGCCAACAAAAGGAGATTTTGTAAAGCAAACTATTGATTTTAAAATGAGAGATGATAAAGATGTGTATTTTAAGGTCAGTAAACAGGATAGTCTGAACATTAATAATTCTCTTGTATACGAAACAGAAATATTAGATAGAGATATTATAATTAGTGGAGCCTTTAATGCACAGTTAAAAGCAGCTATAAATAAAAAAGATATGGATATCACGATCTCTTTATTTCAGGTAAAACCAGACAATAAAATTTTCTTTCTATCGGATTTTCTGGGAAGAGCAAGCTATGCTGAAGATAGAGAAAAGAGAAAGCTCCTGAATCCGGGTAAAGTAGAAACTATTCCTGTTATTAATTCGATGTTTGTCAGTAAAAAGATACCAAAAGGAAGCCGTCTTATAATATTGCTGGGAATTAATAAAACATCTGCATATCAGATTAATTATGGATCGGGAAAAGATGTAAGTGACGAAACCATAGATGATGCTAAAGAGCCGTTGGAAGTAAAGTGGTATACGGATAGCTATGTAGAAATTCCTACCATCGAAAAGTAGAGTTATTTGAAATTGTTAAAAAATAGAAATTAAAAAATATCTTGATTTTATGTGATTTTTTAATTCAAATAAGCTTGTTGATAAATTTTTTATATTTAATTAAAAAAAATACTACAAATACTATAATTTCATAGTAAACTCAAGTAAACTTAAAAAATCATAAAGTTTTCATAAAGTTTTACAAAAGGGCAAAAATGTTTTTGTTTTTATAAATATTATTGTACTTTTACATCGCCTTGAATGAGGGAACAAGTCAAGGTAATAAATTTTTTTTCATCATTTGTGTTTTTAGAATCGTATCGCCTGATACGATTCTTTTTTATTGTTCATAATTCAGCAGTAGATCAATGAAATAGGAGTATGTGACAGAACCTTCCTGTTGATTACTTTGTAGAAAAAGATTGTTGGTAATACCAAAGAAATCATCCAGCCATCCCTGATGTTTTAAAATGAAACTCCTTTCATATAACTGGTCTCTTTTCATTCCTTTAGAATAATGGTTTAATATCGATTTTACGAAGTTTGGGTCTTCTTCAATAATGAATCTTAAAAGGCTTTTTAACGTAAAATATTCAGTGCTATATCTTAGTTCCAGGTTTTTGGAATTTACACCTACTAAATAAGCTATAAAGTTAGCTTCCTGCTCCCTTGCGAATCCCAATTGATGCGAGCTTTCGTGAGCCAATGTAAAAGGGATAAATGAAGACGGTAACATTGAATTGTATTGAGCTTCTGCCGTAAAAGGGTTGTAATATCCTAAAATCCCACTATAGTTCATTACATTTCTAAATAAGCTGGATTTAAATGAATTAATTTGGGTTCCTTTTTTATCAGAAATATATTTTGGAAGTTTTAGTTGTTGTAAAATAATTTCTTCTTGAATTTTTTTTAAGTCACGGGCTACAAAGATTCCATTTTTATCTTCAGAAACCTGTGTTCGGGTGGTTTTACATTTTTCAAGATATCTAAGAGCTAATTTTTTAGCTTTTATTACATTTGGTTTTTCCTGACTCTTTAATTTCTTTATGATCGGAGTTTGAAAATAGAGCATTCCCCAAGAAACCTGATATGAAAAATAAAAGAGATTAATGATCAATAGGAGTTTTAAGATAGCATTATTCCTTTTTTTCTTTCTAAAGCATTGATAGATCAAGTAAGCGGCGATAATGCCTGATAAGACATAAAAAAGATCACCAAACGAAAAAGGAATCCATGAGAAGATAATCTGATGAAATGCCTTTTGAAATTCAAAAAACTTTTCGAAAATGGAAATAATTATTTTCGATTTTGAAAAAAGAAAAAACAAAAGAAATTGGGCAAGTAATATACCCGCCCAAAATCTTTTTTTCTTATATATTTTTAAATTATTAGTGCGCACCTTCTGATTCTAAAATGTCCACGTTAATTCCTTGCTTAGATAATGTTTTTTTAGCTAAATAAGCAAATAATGTAATATATGCAAAGCACAGTACAGGAATGAAATAAGAACTGTGAATACCGATAATATCAGAAAGCTTTCCTTGTAAAGGAGGAATAATACCACCTCCTAAAATCATCATTACCAAGAACGCTGATCCTTGAGCAGTATATTTGCCTAAGCCTGTAATTGCTAAAGTGAAAATAGATGGCCACATGATACTACATGCTAAACCTCCTGAAAGGAATGCGTAAATGGCAACATTTCCTGTGGTTAATAATCCTATGATCATCGCTGTAACTCCAAATATTCCAAAAATGATCAACGTTAAGGCTGGTTTATTTTTGCTAATTAAGAATAAGATGATCTGAATCACGATACAGATGGCATAGAAATAAAGATGTGACATGTCTTTTTGAGCAATTGTGTTGATGCCTATAATTACAAGGAATGCAATAAAAGGAACAATCACAGTAGCAATTGTTTGTTGTCTCTTGCTCAAATTAAATACAGTAATTGCACCTGTCCATCTTCCAATCATTAAACTTCCCCAATACATAGAGATGTAGGGTGCCAGATCTGAAGATTGATGTCCGCCGAATTCCGGAAGGCTTAATAGTTCACCTAAATTACTTCCTATGGCTACTTCAACACCAACATAGGAAAGGATAGCGATCATTCCTAAAACCAATTGTGGGTACTTCATAGCTCCCCATCCTTCTGGATTTTTTTTCGAATTTGTATTCGCGAATAAAAGAGAAATAACGACTACCAGTAAAGCTCCTCCCAGATACATCATTCTTTTTTTCTCTAAAGGATGTTTTACTGTTTCAAGTTCAATTTTTTTATCTACAATTTGTTGTTTTAAATCTGTGATTTTTACAGCATCTGTTTCTTTTTTTAGACTATTATCTAATGCCGTTATCTGGTTGTTGAATTTTTCAACAATTTTTGCTTCATCTGAATTGTAACTTCCAAATACTGGAATAAAGAGCAGAACTACAAGAATTGTCATTACAATTAAAGTTTTTCTGGCTTTTCCAGCTTTTTCCATAGGTTCAGTAGAGATACCGTCTGGTAATTTCTTTGAAAAATAAAAAATACCTGCAGCAATCAGGAATAGAGCACCAACAGCAGTATATAGTAAAATTACTTTATCAAGAGCAAGATGCTTTATTTGATCATCATCTACGGTGGCTGTTGTTCCAAAAAGAGCGAGCCCGACGATAATTGGTCCGATGGATGTTCCAAAGGAATTAATTCCCCCTGCCAGATTTTGTCTGCTGGCACCTGTTTTAGGGTCTCCCAACAATACAGCAAAAGGATTGGCCGCAGTTTGTTGTATCGAAAAACCTAATGCTACTACAAAAAGACCAACGAGCATTCCATAGTATACGTTACTTTTTACGGCAACAATCATAATGGCTGCACCAATAGCGGAGAGGAGCAGTCCGTAAACGATACTTTTTTTATAACCCCATTTACCAATAATATCAGTTCCTTTTATTGTACTAAATATAAAAAGTAGTAACGCTCCTAGAAAATAGGCCGTATAAAAAGCAAAATCTATTAATTGAGATTGAAATTGATCAAGTGAGAAGTAATTTTTACAAAATGGGATAAAAATACTATTGCCGGCAGCAATAAAACCCCAGAAAAAGAATACAAGTACAAGCGTATAAAGTGCCGGGTAGTTAGTTGGTTGATTTGTTTTAGACATAATTTGTTAAAAATTTCGCAAACAAATATAATTATTTCTTTTAAATAGAACGTTCTAACAAGGTTTTTTTTATTTCGTTAAAAGCCTCACTTTTCATCTCTTTTTGTGAAACCGATGGCTCCATAACATCATTGAAATATACTTTTACTTTTCCAGGATGACCTTTGGAATTATCAAATGGAAATATTTCTTTTAAACCTACAAAAGTGTAAACTGCTATTGGAGACTGATGTTTAGTAGATAAAGTAAATGCTCCATCTTTGAATTCATCCAATATGATGGAAGTGTCGTCAGGTACTCCACCTTCCGGAAAAATAACAATACTGTTTCCTTCCTCCATTTTTTCAGCACACCTTCTGTAAACATCAGCACGGCTTCTTGCACTCCCCCGGTCTACCATGACACATACTCTTTTATAAATGGTACCGAAAATAGGAATCTTTACCAATTCTTTTTTTCCTACGTAGCAAAGTGGATGATTGGGAAATAAAATACATGGAAGCATGATGTCCATGATGGATGTATGGTTTGAGATAACAACGTATTGTCTGTTACGGTCAATTTTTTTGTCAGTAAGGTTGATGAGTTCGTAGCGCAGTCCCATTCCATAAAACATTCCATAGCACCAGAAACGGATAAATTTATAGGCGTATTTGTAATGTTTTTTATTAAAGGATAAAATATAAACAGGGATTCCAAAAACAATCGTTAAAACAAAGGCTAATATCAGGAGCCAGAATCTCCATGTATAATTTAAAATCTTTACCACAGGTTAACCATTAAAAATTA
Organism: Chryseobacterium sp. ISL-6; assembly: GCF_018613715.1. Classification (GTDB taxonomy): domain Bacteria; phylum Bacteroidota; class Bacteroidia; order Flavobacteriales; family Weeksellaceae; genus Chryseobacterium; species Chryseobacterium paludis. The sequence goes on from NZ_JAGGPT010000006.1 coordinate 1,037,243, forward strand.
TTTTCTTTTTGACAGAATAGTTAAGAATGGAAACTAATAAAATCGCTGCAATCTTACTGAGTATTTCCGGGCTCAAGGTATAAAAAATTAAATTGATATTGTCTTTAAATATAAACCTATAGAATATCTGAAAGAAGCTAAGGCTTAGTAATGTTGAGATGAAAGAGACCACCATAAAATAAGCAAATTCTTTTCTTTTAGAGTGTTTACCTCTTTCAAAGACAAACCAGATACTTAAAAAATAATTACTTATGATCCCGCAGCTTGTAGAGAAAATATTACTTAAAGGATAATGTATCCCATGGAAATTTGTCTCTGACTGCAAAAAATGAGGAAGGTGGGTACTGAAGATTTTAAAACTTCCTATTTCCACAATAGCACTAAGTCCTCCTGCTAATATGAAGAGCAATATTTGTTTCTGGCGTAGTATTAATTCTCTCATCGAATTTATCTGATGTGCAAATTTATAACTATATGTTAAACAGTAAAAAAAGATGTTAAATATTTTTTTTTAATCAAAAATAGTTCTAATTTTAGTTTTAGAAATATATAAAAACCACCTGATAATAAATTCATTTTCAACTAGTTGTGTTGATGGTATTTTCTATCTTGTAATGCACGTTTGAAAGCATTTTCCAGAACTTTATAACCAATTTATAATAATATTTGTATGAAAAGTCAAAACAAATACAGAAAATTCCAGCTCCAACAGAAAAATATTGAAGCTCTTGAAAGAGAAAATTCCCGATTCAAAAGAGTCTATTCTGAATATGAAAATATGTCTGATGAACTTTGGAATCTTGAAAACTCCAACGATAAACAAATACCAGATGATTTTATAAATGCAATGATATTACAAACTTCATATCTCGAAGATGAAATTCAGGATTGGCTGATACAGTTCAATGAAAAAAAAGATGATATAAAACATTAGTAATACATACTAGCTTCTGACTTGTTTGTAAAGCTATTTAGAGATAAAATTCATAATTTAGCATCCTTAAACTAAAATGTAATATATGGTTGCTATTGTTGATGGTGGTTCTACCAAATGTGATTGGGTGATTTTAGACGATTTCAAAAAGATCTTCATGAAAACGGAGACTATTGGCTTTAATCCTAACAATATTGCCGCAGAACTTATCGTACCTGAAATTGAAAAGAACATCAACCTTAGTGCTGTCAGAAATTCTATAACAAAAGTATTTTTCTATGGTTCAGGTTGTGGAATACCAGAAAATTGTGCCACTATAGAAAGAGAACTTGCCAAATTTTTTACTAAAGCAGATGTTTTAGCAAAAGAAGACCTTATGGCTGCAGCATATGCTGCTTATACCGGGAAACCTGCTATTGTCTGTATTCTGGGAACGGGTTCTAATTCCTGTTATTTTGATGGTGAGAATTTAAAAATAAAACTTCCGTCCCTTGGATTCCTTATTGGAGATGAAGGTAGTGGAAGTGCAATCGGTAAGCAATTGGTGCGTAGGTTCTTTATGCAAAAGCTTCCCGAAGATCTGCATTTCCAGTTTGAGGAAACTTATCATTTAACAATTGAGGATGCATTAAAAAATATGTACCATACCTCAAGACCAAATGCATATTTAGCGAATTTCAATAAATTTGTTGTGGAAAGAAAGGATCATCCTTACTTCCAGAAAATGGTGTTCGAAGAAATGAAAAACTTCTTTGAATATCAGGTTCTTCCTTACGAAGAATCAAAAGAAGCCGAAATTAATTTTATTGGCTCTATCGCATATTATTATGAAGAGACTCTTCGTTCTGCAGCTGCAGAACTTAATTTAAATGTTGGTAAAATTGTACAGAAACCTATTGAAAGTTTAGTCGATTATCACATTAAATATATACTTTAAAAATAAATTCTATGTCAAATAAAACGCATCGCGACGAAAAGAACTTTAATCAAGCAGCATTAGATTATCATAAAGCTGAGCCTAAAGGAAAAATCGAAGTTATCCCTTCAAAACCGCATTCCTCTCAAAGAGATTTGTCTTTAGCATATTCTCCGGGAGTTGCCGTTCCTTGTATGGAGATTCATGAAAAGCCTGAGACAGTTTATGATTATACAGGAAAAGGAAATCTTGTAGCAGTAATTTCAAATGGTACAGCTGTTTTAGGACTAGGTGACATTGGACCGGAGGCTTCAAAACCTGTAATGGAAGGAAAAGGTCTTTTATTTAAAATTTTTGCGGATATCAATGTTTTTGATATTGAAATCAATGAGAAAGATCCTGATAAATTTATTCAGATTGTAAAAGGGATTGCACCAACCTTTGGTGGGATTAACCTTGAAGATATAAAAGCTCCTGAAGCATTCTATATTGAACAGAAGTTAAAAGAGGAGCTGGATATTCCTTTAATGCATGATGATCAGCATGGAACTGCGATTATTTCTGCAGCTGCATTGATCAACTCTTTGCAGATCGCAAATAAGAAGATTGAAGAAGTGAAAATGGTGGTTAATGGTGCGGGAGCAGCAGCTATTGCTTGTACCAAGCTCTATATTTCTTTAGGATTAAAACAGGAAAATGTCTTAATGTGTGATAGTAAAGGGGTTATTAATCACAAAAGAGAAAATCTTACTCCTGAAAAATTAGATTTTATTGCGCAGACAGATATCGAAACGCTGGAAGATGCTGTGAAAGGATCTGATGTTTTTGTTGGACTATCCAAAGGAAATGTAATGACTCCAGGAATGTTGAGTAGTATGAACGAAAATCCTATTGTTTTTGCATTGGCAAACCCAGATCCGGAGATTGATTATGACCTTGCTTTTGAAACACGTAAAGATGTGATCATGGCTACAGGTAGAAGTGATTATCCTAATCAGGTTAATAATGTATTGGGATTTCCTTATATTTTCCGTGGAGCTTTAGATGTTCAGGCAAGAGGTATTAATGAAGAAATGAAGTTGGCAGCTGTTCATGCTATTGCCAATTTAGCCAAAGAACCAGTTCCAGAGGCTGTAATTTTAGCATATAATCTTCAGAATCTTCAATTTGGTAGAGAATATTTTATCCCAAAACCATTTGATAACAGATTAATTACTAAAGTTTCTAGTGCGGTGGCAAAAGCCGCAATAGAAAGTGGCATTGCAGGTAAAACAATTGCTGATTTTGATGAGTATGAAAATCAACTTCTTGATAGAATGGGAAGAGATGAAAAGCTTGTAAGAATGATGCAGAGCCGTGCTAAATCAAATCCTAAAAGGGTTACTTTAGGAAACGCAGAAGAATATAATGTTCTTAAAGCTGCGCAGATTCTTTATGAGGAAGGAATTGCGTATCCGAGTCTTTTAGGGGAGAAGAAATATATCAAGGAGCAAATGGAACGCTACGGAATCAGTCTTGATGTTCCAATTATTGATCCAAGTGATGATGATCAGGAGGAAAACAGAAAAAAATACAGAGATACCCTTTGGAAGCTTCGTCAGAGAAAAGGGATGAACGAATACAAAGCAAAAAGATATGTTCGTCAAAGAGATTATTTTGGCCCTCTTATGTTGAAGCATGGTGATACAGATGCTCTTATTATTGGTTTTTCTAAAAACTATGCATCGGTATTACGCCCGGTTTTAGAAATTATTGAAAAAGAAAAGGGAGTAGATAAGGTAGCGGCTATGATGATGATTCTTTCAGAGAAGAAGCCTATCTTTTTTGCAGATACTTCTATTAATAATAATCCTACAGCAGAAGATCTTGTGAATATTGCTAAAATGGCTGAAATTACTGTAAAATCTTTTGCAATTGAACCTAGGATTGCGATGCTTGGATTTGAAAACTTTGCTGCGATTTCTGATACTTCAAAGAAAGTGGCAAAGGCTGTAAGTATTTTACATGAAAAGTATCCTAAAATGATCGTTGATGGAGAAATTCAACCTGATTTTGCAATGAATGCTGATCACCTTAGTGATTATCCATTCTCAAAGTTAGGAGAAACACCTGCGAATACATTTATTTTCCCTAATCTGGAAAGTGCCAATCTATCCTATAAAATTATCAGAGGAATGAAAGTTGCTCAGGTAATTGGTCCAATTCTTATGGGTTTAAAGCAACCAGTACATGTTTTACAAATGCGCTCAAGTGTGGATGAAATTGTAAATCTTGCTACAGTAGCTGTTCTGGATGCTCAGAAAAGAGAAGCAAAAAAATAACAGTATCCTTTTTGAAAGTGATTTTCTGAAAATTTGAATCGAACTTTTAGCTGGAAAATTTTAAATGATATAAAAGAGGTTAGGAATTCTAACCTCTTTTTTTTGGAATTAAGAGAATGAAGTTTATCTATCATGATGTGAAAGTCTCACTAATTGATTTTCTTTTAATGAGATTTTTTTTGTGATTGTTGATGTACAGATAATTAAATTGTTATATTGCATATGAAAAACACAAATAAAATAAAAAACACAAAAACAAAGAATGAAAAAATTATTAAAAGGATGATCTGAGTTTCCTAATCTATTACTTTAAAATAGATTACTTTTTCTTTTTAACTTTCTGATTAAGCCACTGCATTTTTAAAGAATGAATTTTAAGTAAAAATTCGGACTTTTAATTGTGGGCTGGTATTATTTCTCAATGATTCTCAACAATAATTTTATCTTTTTGCCTGAAAGAATATAGCTGTTTTTTTTGAGTAATTAGGGATATATTTATTCTGATATTTAATGAATAGTTGATTCTTTTCGGATGTGTATTAATCAGGTAGAATGATGAAAAAAAACACAAAGAATATCAAATCATTGATACGTTTATTTTTTATATGCTCTTTAAGCTACAACAAGGTACATTCACAAGCGATAAATCCTCATGAATTTAGTATAAATGGATACATAAGAACAGGAATAGGAGGAACGGATGGCGGACAGATGGTTAATTTTGTAACGCCTGAAAACCTGCATAAATTTCGATTGGGGAATGAGGCTAATCATTATGGAGAGCTGCAGTTTAATTATCGATACAGGAATAAAGATTCTGTAAATCTGTATGAAGTTACTTACATGATGGCTAAGTACATCCCATTCGGAAGTGATGGATATAAACAGTTTCCTGAAACTGCACAGTTGTATGGCAAAATAAATAAAGTAGTTAAAAATGCAAATATCTGGTTAGGCAAAAGATATTATGATCGTAGAAACGTAGAGCTTTTAGACTATTTCTGGATCAATTCTGCACAAAATTCGCAAATAGGATTGGGACTAGAAAATTATCAGATAAAGAATGCGGGGAATTTAAATTTAGCCTTAATAAGATTTAAATATGGCAATAATAATAGCCATTCTTATGCAGCTGATCTAAGATATCTGGATGTTCCTGTATCTCAGTTCTCAAAGCTAAACTTTCTTGGTCAATACAGTATTGAAACCGAAAATAAGCTAATGAACACTCAAAAACATAATGGATATGCTTTAGGAACCTGGTACACTTATTCCAAAAAAAATATAACCCATACTTCTACTATATTATTTCGGAAAGGAAGCTCTATAACGGAAAATGGATACACAGGAAAAACAATACGCGAGTATAGGGATAGTAAAAGAATATATGATCTTGACAAAGCTTCATCTCTAGATATTATAAACAATTTTGTATATGATGATAAGCGCAGACATGCAATTCAGGCTTCATTAACCTACCAGTACAGAAATTTCGGTACAGGAGATCTAGATCAGAATGAAATAATGATGACTGATAAAGCTTCAAAAAATTGGATGAGTGTAGGATTCAGATATATGTACTACATCAATAAATATTTTAATCTGGCATTAGAAGCCGGTAACGATTATATGAAAAGTGATCGGTCAGGATTGGAAGGAAGTTTACAGAAAGTAACTTTCTCACCACAGATTACCTTGAATTATGGATATTATTCAAGACCTGTTTTTAGACCATTTATAACTTATGCCCATTGGTCGGAGAGTTTTAAAGGAATAACCGGCGAGTCTTTATTAAATAATAGATTAATAAGGAAAACCCAAGGGGTATCTATTGGACTCCAGCTGGAAATGTGGTGGTGAAAATATAGTAAGACATACCAAAATAACCAGTTTCTAAATTGATGTGCAAATTAAAAAATAGTGATTGTATTCTCAATTTTGAAGTTTTTTACTTTTAGACCAAATGCTTGAATATCACCTCAAAAATTAAGTTAAAAATCATTCGTGCGTGAAATGAAAACATTAATTAGTTTAAATTACTATATTTGGGAGTTTTAAAAATTAATAATGATATTTTCTTTACAAGGCATTGTTCAAGAACTTACGCCAACTTATGCAGTAATCAACGTAAATGGAGTTGGTTACTATACAGGTATTAGTCTAATGACGTCACAAACTTTGTCGCTCAATCAGGAAACTTTTCTTTTTATTCAACAGATTATTCGTGAAGATGCACATTTGCTATTCGGATTTAACACTCGTTTAGAAAAAGAAATGTTCAATTTGTTAATAAGTGTTAATGGAGTAGGTGCTGTTTCAGCGCTTATTTTACTGTCAACTTTAAGCCTTGATGAGATTGCTTCGGCTATACTTTCAAGCAACAGTGCTTTGATTCAAAAAGCGAAGGGAATTGGGACTAAAACAGCAGAAAGAATCATTGTAGATTTGAAAGATAAGGTCCAAAAATTCAACAACCTCGAAGAAAATATTTCTACGTTTGCGAATAATAAAATCAAGGAAGAATCGTTATCTGCATTAGAAGTTTTAGGAATTCCTAAACGCATGAGCGAGAAGATTGCAGATCGTATGATAAAACAAAATCCAAGTATTTCAATAGAAGAGTTGGTAAAACAAATTTTAAAAAACCTTTAACATTTGGTGGCAAATAATAAGTATCTCAATATATTTCTGTTCCTGTCGTTCTTATGTATGTCAGTAAATACTTTTGCACAGCAGGTACGTGACACGGCAATTATTAAGAAAGATTATGAACTGGCTGACCCTACTCAGTTTGAAGCCTTTTATGATGTAAAAACTGGTATGTACTATGTATATCCTAAAATTGGAAATACAGTGACCGGGCCTCCGACAGCGATGTCTCCGGAGGAATATAAGGAATTCATGATGGCCAGTCAGACAAGAGCCTATTATAAAGATAAATCCGATAAATACAACCTACTTTTCCGAAAAGATAAAAGTGATGCACAAAGAAAAGGATTAATTCCTGCATTGACCATTCGTAATAAGCTTTTCGAGACTATTTTTGGAAGTAATAAAATAGAAATAATCCCTACGGGATTCGCTTCTTTCGATTTTGCAGGGCTTTACCAGAAGATTGACAATCCATTAATTTTACCTCAAAACAGAACCAGCTTTACCTTTGATATCAATCAGAGAATTCAATTAGGATTATTGGGTAAAGTAGGAGAGAATCTCCAGTTGAAAGCCAACTATGATACCCAAAGTGGCTTTGCATTCGAAAATAGAATGAACCTGGTCTGGCAGGCCAAAGGAAGTTGGAAAGATTTGCAGACGAAAGGATTAGGAGATGTTAATTCACCGGCTTCCGGTTCAGAAGATAAAATCATCAAGAGAGTGGAATTCGGTAACGTAAACATGCCACTTTCTACTAGCTTAATACGTGGTTCTCAATCACTATTTGGGGTGAAAACCGAATTCCAGTTAGGAAAAACCTTTGGAACAGTCGTGCTTTCCCAACAGCAGGGAGAGGCAAGAAATATTGTTGTTCAGGGCGGTGGAGCCGTAAACACCTTTAAGATAGATGCGATAGATTATGAAGACAATCAGCATTACTTTTTAGGACACTATTTCTTAGATAATTATGATAGGGCATTGGCAAACTACCCTCAGATCAATTCAAAAATCAATATAACAAGATTAGAAGTTTGGGTTTTAGACCAGGGAAACAGTAATCTGGCTGCTCAGAAAAGTATAGTTGGAATCAGAGACTTGGGAGATAAAACTGCAGTAATGCCTGATAATGCTAATAACAATCTCTATCAAGCCGTTTCTAATACAATGGGTCCAACACCTCGGGATGCCGGTGTAAATTATGCAGACCTGATACAGGGGCAATCACTTCCTATTGCAACTGGTGGGTCGCAAGCATATGTGAATAATGATCATTTTCTTTTTAATAAAAAAGCAAGAAGGCTAAACACCAGTGAATATACACTTCAACCACAATTAGGATATATTTCATTAAATCAGAAGCTAAATGATAATCAGATTCTGGCAGTTTCATATTCATTTACGGATGGTACAAATAAAGTGTATAAAGTCGGAGAATTTTCTGAAGAAAGTCCTGTATTAATTACAAAAGCACTAAGGTCCACAAGAGTTGATATTACTTCTCCGATGTGGCCATTGATGATGAAGAATATCTATGCTTTAGATGCCGGACAGGTAAGTCAGGATGGATTTATATTGAATGTACTTTACAGAGATGCAAAAACTGGAGGTAAAGTAAACTATCTTCCTGGTACCAGTGTTCAAGGTACTAACTTGCTAAAACTATTGAATTGGGACCGTTTGAACATGAACGGAGATATTCAGAATAACAGTGGCGGAACTACAGGAGATGGTATATTTGACTTTGTTAGTGGTCTTACCATAAGACCGGAAACAGGAAAGATTATTTTTACGAAAACCCAACCCTTTGGCAGCTATATGGCTAGCGTACTTGGAACGAGTGATCCACAATATGTGCAAGCTGATATTTATAATCAACAGAAGCAATTTGCAACATATGTTCCTAAGCGGTATACTCTTGAAGGACGATATAAAGGAACTGCAGGACAAGGAATCTCTTTAGGCGCAGTGAATGTTCCACAAGGTTCGGTAAAGGTTTCTGCTAATGGAGTACAGTTGACAGAAGGGATAGATTATACCGTTGACTACATGCTGGGTACTGTAACGATTATCAATGAAAATGTAAAACAATCCGGACAGGCAATTAATATTTCATTAGAGAACCAATTGACTTTTAATACCCAAAGAAAAAGATTTTTAGGATTAAATCTAGAGAGAAGATTTAATGAAAATTTCATTTTAGGAGCTACAGTTGTTAATTATTCCGAATCTCCACTAACCCAAAAGGTAAATTATGGACAGGAGGCCGTTAACAATACGATGGCTGGGATAAATTTAATGTATAATAATCAGCTTCCTTTCCTGACTCGATTGACAAATAAAATTCCAATGGTGAAAACCGAAGCTCCATCCAATTTAAACTTTAAAATGGAAGGAGCCTACTTATTGCCAGGATTAAATAAAGGAACCAATGATCAATCCTATATTGATGATTTTGAACAGACCACATCAAAGATATCATTAAAAGAACCTGCTGCTTGGAGTTTAGCTTCTAAACCGGAGAAATCGGGAGGCGTATTTTCAGGTGCTGGAGCTGGCAATGATCTCACAAACGGTTACGGAAGGGGATTATTATCATGGTACAATATTGATCCTAGATTCTGGGGTGTTGGAGGAAGAGCTCCTGCTGGTATTACTCCTCAGTCTGTCTCTAACCATGCTTCCAGAAGAGTACAATATTCAGAGATCTACAATAACAGAGATTTTGTAGCAGGTGAACAAACTTTTACAAACACATTTGACATTTCCTACTATCCGACGGAAAAAGGACCTTATAATGTCAATCCAAATAATGAAACTACTCAACAGAGATGGGCTGGTCTTATGAGACCCATTACTGTTTCCAATTTTGTAAATTCTAATATTGAATATGTGGAATTCTGGATGATGGATCCATATGCAGATGGAAATAATTTAGGAGCTAATCCAAAGCTATTACTTCAGTTAGGAAACGTGTCTGAAGATGTTTTAAAAGATGGATTTATGCAGTATGAAAATGGATTGCCAACACCAGGAACTCCATCTGTTACCACTAATTCAAATTGGGGAGTGCAGCCAAAACAACCTCCTATATTATATGCTTTCTCAAGCGAAGGGCAGGAAAGAACAATACAGGATGCCGGATATGACGGTCTCACTTCAGACCAGGAATCCATGAAATTTGGAAATACATTTACCAATCCTGTTACTAATCTTGCTGACCCTGCAGTGGATGATTTTGTATTCTATCTGTCGGCAAAGTTTACAGGAAGCCAGGCTTCGTCATTAGTACAGAGATATAAATATTTCAGAGGACCTGAAGGAAACTCACAAAGCAACTCATTAGAAGTAGCTTCTCAGACTCCCGATGCTGAAGATATTAATAAAGACTATAACCTTGATCAAAGTGAAAACTATAATGAATATCAAATTAAGTTAGACCAGGCAAGTTTAGCTTTAGGAACAAATAATATTGTTGATGTAAAAACTGTTCAGGCTCAATTTCAAAATGGACAGACTTCACCGGTAAGATGGTATTTATTTAGAATTCCAGTTTCTTCATATGTAACAGATGCAGGAGATCATGATCCTGGAGTTCTTAACAATGTGAGGTTTGCAAGAATGTTATTAACAGGTTTTGATCAGACCTCTACTCTGAGGTTTGGAACCATGGATTTAGTAAGATCAGACTGGAGAAAGTATCCTAAAAATACGGCAATAACTGGAACAGATATTATAGAAGAAGGGACGGTAAATGTACCAGACCCTCAAAATTTAGAAATTGGAAGTGTTAATATTGAAGAAAATGCCTTAAATACACCTCCTTATGTATTACCTCCCGGAATTGATAGACAGGTTTTAAGTGGAAACGCTGGTGTCCAAAGACAGAATGAAAGTTCATTATATTTAAAAGTTAACCAGCTTCCACAAACTGAGTCAAGAGGCGTATTTAAGAATACAACTTTGGACATGAGAAGGTATAAAAGATTAAAGCTTTTTGTACATGCTGAAGATCCGGATAAAAGAAAACCACCTATTCCGGATATAGATCCAAAGACCAAATTTTTTATTCGTTTCGGAAGTGACGCTGCAGATAATTATTATGAATATGAAGCATCATTGAAGGTAACCCCAAGCACCGCAACTACTCCAATGGAAATATGGCCAGCGGAGAATGAAGTTGATTTAGAAATCCAAAATTTTGTAGATGCTAAAATTAGAAGAGATAAAAGTTCTCCTAATGATATTTCAAAAAGAATTTTAGATCAGGTATTTGGTGAAGCAGATAAACTCAAGAATATATATATTAAAGGGCGTCCAAGTTTAGGGAATATTACAACTATAGTAATTGGGATAAGAAATGGTATACCTAGAGGTGAAACTGGTGCACCTTTGGATCGGATATTGTGGGTCAATGAAATCCGACTTTCTGAAATTGATAATAAAGGCGGATATGCCGGAAATGCAAGTTTAAATTTTAACCTTGGTGATTTTGCTGTAGTGAACGCCAATGCATCATACACGTCTGTTGGATTTGGGAACATAGATTCTAAACCGGCAGAAAGAAATCAGTCGACACAGTCTGCATTCAGTATCAATACAGCTGTCAATTTAGATAAATTCCTTCCTGAAAAGACTGGAGTTAAGATTCCTGTCAACTATTCCTATTCACAGACGATCGAAGATCCAAAGTATAATCCTTTAGATACAGACGTTGAATTTAAGAAAGCAGCGAACAGGGAACAGCTGAAAAAAGTGGCAAGAACATATACGCAGCAGAGAAGTTTAGGAGTTGTTAATATGCACAAGGAAAGGGTTAATCCAAATAAGAAGCCTAAATTCTACGATGTAGAAAACCTTTCAGTTACGGCGGTTTATAATGACGACTTCTTCAGAGATATTTATACTAAGAAAAACTATAGACAGTATCTTAGAGGATATGTAGATTATAATTATACTTTCAAACCGTGGGTGATCAAGCCTTTTAATAAGATGATCAGTGATACCGCAAAATCTACAAAATACCTGAGATGGGTAAAAGAATTTAATATTAATCCAATTCCGACAAGATTCTCTTTCAGGACAGAAATCGACAGGAATTATAATGAACTGGAGTTTAGAAGCGTTGATGCTATTCTTAATGGTAATTTCAATGATGAATCTCAGGCAATAAGAAACAGAAACTTCTATTTTGGTTGGCAATATGGTTTAGGATTTAATTTTACAAAATCCTTAAAACTGGAAATCAACTCGGCAACGAGAACATTGAATGATAACGTAGATGTGAATACAATGGATAATTCTTCGATCTTTGGAAATGTGTTCAGATCGGGAAGACCAGTATTGTATAACCATAGGGTACAATTGAACTATAAACTCCCATTCCAGTATTTACCATATCTGGATTTTATTGATGCTGAACTGGGATATGGATTTACCTATAACTGGAATGCAAGAAGTACAGCTTTGTATAGTTTTGTTAATCCTGATACCCAGAGAGCAGAAAGTTTAGGTTCAATAGGTCAGAATACAAATGTTATTCAGGCAACGGCAACTGCTGATTTTCCTAAGTTCTTTGGACAGTTTAAATATTTCAAAAATATTTCTACAAAACTTCAAAAACGCAGACAGGAAATTGACTCGCTGAATAATGTGTATACTCAACAGTGGGAAAAGAAAAGATATAAGTTTAAAAACTATAAGTTTAAAAATAAACTGACTGTTTTACAAAGTGCCGCATTTTTACTTACTTCTTTAAAACAGCTGGATGTTAATTATTCAGAGAATAACGGAACTGTGTTGCCAGGACTACTTTCTGCACCTAATTATTATGGATACGGGCAAACTTTGGGAGGCCCAAGTATTGGATTCTTATTTGGATCACAGGCAGACATCAGAAGAACGGTTATGGAGAATGGCTGGGTAAGTGATTCTCAATATATGACAGATCCATATGTGCGGATGTCAACCAGGGAACTGCGTGCCAATTTGCAGGTCGTACCAATGAATGACCTTAGAATAGATGTTAGTGTATTGCATAATTATAACAGGAATTTCTCACAGTCCGGATTCAACTATGTAGATCCAGTAACCAGAATTCCTAATCCTAATTTTACTTTTGCCAATGACCTTGTTACATACTCGAACTCAGTAATACTTTTGAAAACATCCTTCAAAGATGGAGCAGCAGTATATCAGTCAATTCGGGAAAACGCAAGAGCTCTTTCTCAACAGCTTGGAGATATATCAACCGTAAACAATGCAGGATTCACGGATGGTTATAGTATTGCCAACGCCTATGTATTAATACCGGCATTCCGAGCAGCTGTTGAAGGGAAATCTATCAAAGGGATTGGGGATGCTAAAAAAGCAGGATTACCAATACCAAACTGGAAAGTAACCTATTCAGGGTTAAGAAATGTACCTATTATCAATGGACAGTTTTCTAAGTTTGATATATTACATAGCTATAATGCAACCTATACAGCGACAGGAATCCAGTCAAGTATAGATTATTTTAATGCAATTTCAACTGGTGGTAGTCTTTTTGATTCTAACCGAGACAGAATTAATCCATTTACATTCTCTCAGGTAGGATATGTTGAGTCATTCTCGCCATTGATTGGTGTGGATGTTACCATGAGAAATAACATGCAGTTCGGAATACAGTATAATAGAAACAGAATGTTATTGCTGGGATTACTAAATCAGACCCTTACTGAAGATGCCAATACAGAATATGTGGTAAGAGTGGGTTATATTATCCGTAACTTTAGATTAGGAGTGAATGACGTAAGAAAAAGAGGAAAAGGAAAAGGAAGTGATCTTAATATCAGAGGAGACTTCTCATTACGTGATAGCAGAACGAGTATTACAAATATACTATTGGATGATTCTCAGGTTACAGGCGGTCAGAAATTAATGAATGTAAAGATTTCTGCAGATTACAATGTTTCTGAAAATTTAAACTTAAGAGTATTCTATGAACAGATGACTTCTAAATATAAAATCTCTACAGCATTCCCACTTTCAACAGTAAGAGCTGGATTGTCTGCAACATTTACATTTGGAGATTCCGGAGGTTTCTAACCAACAGTTATATAAACATATGAATCCCTTTCTGAATAAGAAGGGGATTTTTTATTAAAATGAAACAGGGATAATAAAGCTAGATCTTTTATTAAAGGTACTATTTACCATGTTGAGTATTTATTCAACTCTATTATATTAAGAATGGGAAAAACATTTTGAATAAACAAACATACTTTTTTTGAACCTTATGTATTTTTGAATAAATTTGTAAAATAATAAAAATCAAAAAATGAACACACCATCGGAATTAAAGTACACTAAAGATCACGAATGGATCAAGATTGAAGGAAACGTAGCTACTATTGGTATTACTGATTTTGCACAAGGAGAACTTGGAGATATCGTATATGTTGATATTGATACTGTTGATGACGATCTTGACAGTGGAGCTGTATTTGGAAGTGTAGAGGCAGTAAAGACTGTTTCAGATCTATTCTTACCTATTGCAGGAAAGGTTACAGAATTCAATTCAGAATTAGAAGCTCAGCCTGAGTTACTAAACACTGATCCTTATGGTAACGGATGGATCATCAAATTAGAGATTGCTGATGGTGCAGACCAGTCCGAATTGCTTTCCGCAGAAGAATACCAAGCTATCATTGGATAGGGTTTCAAAAATATTTAGTAAGATCTTGCCCATTTATTGGGCATTTCTTACTTATATGCTTCTCAAGCCCGGAGAAGAGAATCATGAATATTTTTTTATGTTCAACGGGTTCGATAAAGTTCTGCACGTAAGTATATTTGCTATGCTTGGCTTTTGCTTTATCGCCACTTTCCCCAAAATCAAATTTTCTTATTTTTTCCAGATCATCCTTATATATGCATTCCTAACCGAAATACTGCAGGAAGAAATGCATCTGGGCAGATCAATGGAATCCCTGGATATAGTAGCCGATGTGATCGGATGCCTGTTAGGGTACTATATATATAAGGAACTTGTCAAACGTTTTTTCTGATACACAATAAAACTTGAAGATTAAAGACCTTCATTTTTCATAAGCTTAATCCCGCTATCCACTCATACTCCTCGTGCCAGCGCTTTCTTTCAGATCCAGATCTACTGCGGGGTAACCGTTACTATCGGGGCTAGAGTATTGGGTTTATTAATACTACTTCTTATAAAGAGAATTCTTCCCATACATACCTTCTTTAAAATCCTGGATAAACTGAACTTTGATTCGTTTCTTCATCAGAATATAGTCTATTCATATATAAAACCTATTCTCACAATATTAAAAAAAAACGAATCGTATAATGTGGATAACTATTGATTGTTCTCAATTGTTTTTGTACCAGTAGATTAGGTTTGTTATTTTCCACATTTTAAGATTCTTGTCAAATTTTATGTTAAATAAGTTTGGATTGTAGTGTTAATAAGGTGTACTTTTGCCCCACTGAAAACGAGAGATAGTAGGTAGCGCAGACGATAAGTAAATAGGACTGAAGGTTAGAAAAATAAATAATATTTTATTTTGATAATTGATAAAAGTTTGTATCTTTGCAGTCCCAATTAAGGGAGCGCAGGAGAGTATGAGATTGAATAAGATATGGAGGTTAAGGTTACTAAAAAAAACTTTAAATTTTCTT
>NZ_JAGGPT010000007.1 GCF_018613715.1 Chryseobacterium sp. ISL-6
TACCTACTGCTCCATCCCGCGATATTGGATTGCAAATGTACGACTATTTTTTTAAATTCCTAATTTTTCTTTTAAATAAAGGAGTTTTATGAAAACTATTCATTTATTTGTATCTTTGTTTTATGGCAAAAATATTAAAAATTTATCCTGATAATCCTCAGGAAAATCTTATTAATGAGGTCATTAAAACCTTAAATAACGGTGGATTAATTATTTATCCTTCAGATACTATTTATGCATTAGGCTGTAATATTTTTGATATCAAAGCCATGGAAAAACTGGCTCAATTAAAGAAAATGAAGCTTGATAAAGCACAATTTTCGATCATTTGTAATGATCTGAGTCATCTTTCTGATTTTACAAGACCTATTGACACTTCTGTTTTCAGATTTTTAAAAAGTCATCTCCCGGGACCTTTTACATTTATTTTAGATGCCAATAAAAGTGTACCTCTAGCCTATAAGGGACATAAAACCATCGGTATTCGTGTTCCTGACCATCCTATTCCACAACTTATTGTTGAAAAGTTAGGCCACCCAATTGCTTCCACCTCTATCAGAGATGAAGATGAAGTAATTGAATACTCTACAGATCCTGAATTAATTGCTGAAAAATACGACCATTTAGTAGACATTGTTATCGATTCCGGTTATGGTGATAATGTAGCATCTACGATCGTTGACCTTACTTCCGGAGAGCCTGAAGTGATAAGACAAGGAAAAGGAATGATCTAATTGGTGATATTGCTTACTAAAATGAGTCTTAATGGAAAATATTCTTTAGGAATAATCCTTGCTTTTACGCTTCTTGCATTGGCAATGCTTTATTCAATCCCTTTGATAAATGTGATCACAGATTCTAAAAGCATTAATACCCATGTTTTTTTCTACAGTAGGATTGTTCTTTGGATGATTATGTCATTAATTTTTTGTTATAATGCCGTAATAGAAAAAGAGCCCTTCTTTCTTTGGAGAGAGAAAAGATATTCTTTATTCTTTTATATTGGAACTGTTGTCTGTCTTTATTTTATCTGTGCGGTCGGAGGAGCATTTATTAATGCTGTCATTATGACTTTACATCGGGAACAAATCAGTAATAAGCTTATTCAATTGCAATCTTTGTTTAAGGGTAATTATTTTCTCATCATTTCCATTTGCCTAACAGCAGGTGTTGTAGAAGAATTGCTAATGAGAGGCTACATTCAACCTAGAGTAGAGAAAATATACCATAGCCCGATTTTAGGAGTCTTGGCGTCAGCTGTTTTATTTGGCATTCTCCATAGCACGTATGGAACGATAGGCCAAGTCGTAATTCCATTTTTTATTGGAGTAGTTTTTGCTATATTTTACAAATTATATTCGAATATTAAAATCCTTATTATCTGTCATTTTATGTATGATTTTATCTCTTTGATGATCATGAATTTTATTGATATTAAACACTTATCTTCTTTTTAACATTATGAAAATTATTACATCACCTGCCAAATTAATGAATGTAGAAAACTCAACTGATTTGCTGAGATCTACTACTCCCAAGTTCATTGAAGATGCAGAATTTATACAATCTTTTTTAAAGCATAAATCCCCCAAATACCTTTCCGAATTAATGGAGATCTCTCCTAAACTGGCGGATGAAAACTGGGAAAGAAATCAAAAATGGAAATCAAATCCAAAACCAAAAGAGTCTGCTCCTGCAATGTTTGCTTTTACAGGTGAGGTCTATAGAGGTCTTGATGCAAAAACTTTGGATAAAAAAGCTATAGATTATCTGCAAAAACACTACAGAATGCTTTCCGGATTATATGGTTTACTAAAACCTTCGGATAAAGTAATGCTGTACAGACTGGAAATGGGTCGTCATTTTGAATTTGATCACTATAAAAATCTCTATGAGTTTTGGCGTGAAAAAATTACTGAGCAATTAAATTCGGAGATGAAAAAGAATGAAATTTTACTTCACCTAGCCAGTAACGAATATGGAAAGGTAATTGACAGAAAGAAACTGAATCATAAGGTAATTGATTTCGATTTCTATGAGTTAAAAGAAGGAAAATTAAAAACCATTGTTGTCTATACTAAACATGCAAGAGGTCTGGTTGTGAGATTCTGTGCCGAGACTAATGCAAAAACACTTAATGATGTAAAAGCTTTCAATTATGATGGCTACAGAATAGATGAAGATAAGTCAACTGATACAAAATTGGTTTTTACAAGATAAATGACAATATCAGAATTCAAGATATATTTTAAGACCGAACTTCAGGATCTGTATACAGAGTCGGAAAGCACATTTCTGTATTCTATTTTCGTTGAAAAAATTGTAGGTTTTGACTCATTTCAGCAAAGAAGGTTTTCACATCAGGAGTTATTGGTTGATGATGAAAAAAGACTTCAGGGAATTATTTTAGAATTAAAAACCAATAAGCCCTATCAGCATATTTTAGGAGAAACTGAATTTTACGGAATGAGATTTTTTGTAGATGAAAATGTTTTAATACCACGTCCTGAAACTGAAGAATTACTGGAAATAGCTATTGATAAAATTCAACGTTTAATACATAATACTCAGGATTTAAAAATTCTCGATATTGGAACAGGAAGTGGAGTTATTCCTTTAGTTTTAAAGAAGTATTTTCCTGAAGCTAACGTTTCATCCATTGATTTTTCTGAAAAAGCTTTAGAAACAGCAAAAAAGAATTCTGCTTTTCATCAACTTGATATTAATTTTATCCACGGTGATTATCTGAATTTTGAACTTACTGAAAATTATGATATTATAATTTCAAATCCACCTTATATTGGAATGGAAGAGGAAATTGAAATTGTAGATTCTGTGAAAGAGTTTGAGCCTAAAATGGCGCTCTTCTCTCCTACTTCCGATGCTTTGATCTTCTATCGGAAGATCGCAGAAGACTCAAAAAAACACTTGAATGAAAATGGAATGTTATTTTTAGAAATCAATCAAAAGCTTGGTCTTGAGACATTGGAACTTTATTCCTTTTTTTCAGAAGCTCAACTGGTTAAGGATCTGTCTGCGAATGACCGGTTTATTATTGGAAGAAAATAATACAATCAGAATTTTTTAGTTCCGTATCTTTAATTAAAATTCCGAACGTTATGCCACACTTTATTGTAGATTGTTCAGAAGAGGTTTTAAATATAAAATCTCCCCATGAAATAATGGATGCCGTATACGAAGTAGCCGAAGCGTCGGGGCTTTTTGCCAAAAATGATATTAAAGTTTGAATTACACCTTTCAAATATTATAAACTTGGTGATGAAAAGAATAATTTCATTCATATTTTCGGAAATATTATGGCGGGAAGAAGTACTGAGCAGAAAGCTAATCTATCAAAACAGATCATTAAACGATTTAATCAGATGTTTCCTGAAATTCCCATCTTATCAATGAATATCACAGAGTTTGAAGCAGCAACATACTATAATAAATCACTGATTGATCCTGAAAATACTAATGGTGACAGACATTTCAATAATAAATAGTACATTTTCTGTTTCATATTTATCGTTTGAATTAATAGATCCATCAAATATTTCGTTAATTAATACTACAATTTATTAGTAACTTTCGTTCTTAATCATTGCCTTTAGCAACCAAGGAAATGCATTTCCTTTACAGCATTTTTAGATAATATGAAGTTGTCGATATCAAACAATTAAGTCACTATGGAAATTAAAAATCATATCATTAATAACACAAAAATAGCAGAAATCGTTACTGATGAACTTATTATACAATCGGCTCAAGACAGTCTGGATCTCTTAGGAAATATTTACTATCAGGGGTTCGACAGATTAATCATTTATGAAAAAAATATGACACCGGATTTTTTTGATCTTAAAACAAAAATTGCAGGTGATATACTCCAAAAATTTTCTAATTACAGAATGCCGTTAGCCATTATTGGAGATTTTAAAAAATATGAAAGTAAAAGCATTAAAGATTTTATTTTTGAAAGTAACAAAACAAGACATATTAATTTTGTAGCTGTGCTTGAAGAAGCATTAGAAAATTTTTCAAAATAAATAATTTTTCTTTAGTTTAGAGGATCAATAAAGATTAATTTATTCAAATATTCCCATAAAATTATTTTATGGATTTTTTATTTTCATTTTTCACTAAATGAAAGTATTTCAGAACGTTACTACTCCATATATTAGAAATAATCTATTAAATAGATAATATAAATAATAATTTAAATCATAAAATTATTTTTAATTTAAAATTTAAGCCAAATAAAAATTCACATCTGAAAGACAGGGGATTAAAGTAATTTATTCCTATATTTGCAACAAACACAAGAAGTATGAATTTTAGTTATTTACCAGCCGGACAATATTGATATCATCATATTAAGGCTTTTAACTCACATTTTTTTCACTCTTTTTTAACGGAATTTTACAGAATCTCTTCTTAGAAGTTCTTATAATCCTACAGCAACTTTTGTATGGCGTAGATTAAATCTTATTATGCAGTAAAACTAACTGTTATAGATTTTTTCTGCCATTCAAAGCTATTTTATTAAAAGAAACTGATATATAAAACACAAATTATTTCATAGATCACAAACCTTAACAAAAAATAAATTACACTATGATGAAAAATCATTTCTTATCCTTCGCTTTTTTATTTATTGCTTTATTTTGCCAAGCCCAGGTTGGGATTAACACACCTAATCCTGATAACAGTGCTGCTCTGGATATTTACAGTCAAAATCGAGGAATGTTAATTCCCAGACTCACGACTGCTCAAAGAAATGCCATTGCAAGTCCGGCCAATTCACTGCTAATTTATGATACTGACAAAAAATGTTTAAGCCAGAATATCGGTACCCCTACAAGTCCGGATTGGTTATGTATCAGTGGTAATGCTGTTAAAATGTTTTACATGCCAAGTGTTTCCTTTGATACTTCCAAAAATGCCAATGCTCAAACAAAGGATTTATATACATTATACAAGAATCAATTTGGGTCTCCGAAAGCAAAAAGTACTAGTGCACCAGCATCTATTCCCTTTTTCCCGTCTAATAAAGACCTTTACTATTATGTAACTGATGCCGATTCCAATGTATTTAGTAACATCTCCATCTCGGACACAGGTGTCATGACGTATGATGTAAGAGCAGCAGCAACAGATTGCTCTTTTATTAATATTGTTTTTGTAGTAAAATAATTGAGTTATGATGAAAAATATCTCAATTTCAGTATACAATAAGCTTTTATTTATTTCTCTATTGTTCATTTTTTCTCAAAATATCAGAGCTCAAAACGAACAAGGAACAGGTTATCCGTATTTCGTGAGCTTTACCCAAGGATTACAACCTCAGGAAGCTTATAAAGTAACGACAAGTGGTGTTCAAAATGATGCAACTTTTACTACCGATGGCTTACGCCTGACCAGAAGCGTGAATAATATCTCTGGTGGAGTTATATTGGCCGACAGAATATTTAAAAGTGATCAAGGAATAAAATTTGAATTTGAATATGTAATCTATGGTGGAGGCTCCAATGGAGGAGATGGTATCTCTATATTTTTAATCGATGGATCAATTCCTAAAGAACAGCTCAATATTGGGTCTTACGGAGGTGGATTAGGTTATACTCATGTTATGAGAATTTCGAGATGGGGAGGAAATTTAGAAGGGCTTAGAGGAGCTTATTTAGGCATTGGTCTGGATGAATTTGGAAATTTTAAAACCAGCTGGCGTCAGGGAGACAGAACAAGGAATGGGCTTACCGATGTATCAATAGCCGGATGGCGCAGTAATATAACTTTGAGAGGTAAACGAGGAAATCAATATTTATCATCTTCTGAACCTGCCGGATACAATGGGTATCCGTTACTCTACAGTGCGGCGACCAATGTGGCTGCTTCAAGTAATAACCGGTCAGTCTATCTGGATGTTCAAACCGGCAAGCATGTAGGTATTAAAAACCCAAACTTTAGCCAGTTCAATATAGAAAGTGGTGGAAACTCAATTCCTCAAAGTGATACGGACGTAAGATTCCGTAAAGCATATGTAACGTTAGTCCCTAATCCTTCAGGTGGTTATAATATTACCTTAGAAATTCAACATGGTAATGTTAAAGAGAAAATCGTTGACAATTATTATTATCCAACGTCTTTAAAATATACGGAGAATGCCATGCAAAATAATCAGGTAAGAACATTGGATACTTCTCCTCCTGCTACTTTCAGAATTGGATTTGCAGCCTCAACAGGTGCTGCTAAAAATATACATTTATTAAAAAATTTGGGCGTAAGTAAACCTTATGCAGCTGAAGTAACAGATGATTTATTTGAAGGATGTCCTAAAATAAAATCGATATACTCGCCATTATTAAATGACGCCGCTTATTCTAAAAAAAATGAACAAAATCCTCCCACGGCTTCTTATGATAACATTGATTTCAACTCGTTCCGGTTTTTGGACATTAATGGTAATGTCATTCCAAATATTGTGGGTGGAGTTTACACTAACAATGAAGGCACCTGGACCTATTATCCCTCTACGGGAAAACTTTCTTTCAAACCAGCTGACGGGTTTACCGGAGTTGCTCAGATAAGATATGATATTAAAGGTGGAGGCAGAGACGGAACTGAGATTCCTTATAATCAGGAAGACTACAGATCAATGCCTGGATTGATACAAGTCAACATCTCAAATTCTAACAACTGCAGTAAATCCTGCGTTATTTCGAATAAAAATGTAACTCAAAAAATAAAAACCGAGTAAGAATTAACAAGAAACACATCATCCTAAAGCCGATTCTTTAGGATGATTTTTATTAAAGAGCAATTGTATCAATTCAGATTGACTTTAGCTCAACCCTAAAAATCAATCTATTTTCATTAGCCTAAAATATTCGATAGCATCTTGTAGTGCTTTGCCTACAAGCTGATACTGAATCCTCAATTCTTCTATTGATTTCTGATTGGAATAGTAATTATGAACCTGCAGAGCTTTCATATTGGAAGTACAGAGGTTCGTTTTTATATTCATTTTTCTCAATCCATCTCCTATATAGCCTAGAATACTCAGAATTGTATCAGGAATTGGGATCATAACTGTTTTCTGATTGGTAATATGGTTTACTTTTTTAAAAAAATCTTTATATTTTAGGTTTTCATTGGCTAAAAGGTATTTTTCACCGCTTTTTCCTCGTTCCATAGCTTTTACAACTCCATAGGCTACATCTTTTGCATGAACAAAATTTTTTCCGCCTTTAGGGTAAAAAATTACTTTCTTCTTCCAGGCCCAAAAGATGATTTTTCCAGAACTGGGCTTATGATCATATGCCCCTATCATAAAAGTAGGATTAAGAATAATGACATTTGTACTTTCAGTATGTTGCAACAAATAATCCTCTGCCTCCAGCTTGCTTTGAGCATACATCGATTTTGTAAAAGGATAACGTTGAGGGTTCTTTTCATCTCCAGGGGTTTTCTCGCTTCCATACCCCAGAGTATTAGCTGAACTAATAAAGACAAATCTTTTTACACCACAAGCTTGTGCCTGTGTAAACAAATTTACTACTCCATCATAATTCACCCTCTTATAATCTTTGTAATGAATAAGATTCTGACGGGTTTCTGCGGCAATATGGATAAAGCTGTCTATTTCCGGAAGAAATGAAGAAATATCAGAAAATAAATCCCCTTCAACAAGCTTCAGGTTCTCGTTCTTTTCACCCAAATAGCTGCTTTTCTTGCGCACCAAAGCAATAACAAAATAACCATCTTTTAATAATTTTATAACAACATTAGTTCCTAGAAGTCCTGTAATTCCGGTCACAAAAACTTTTTTCATGCTTCTATTTCTTTTTTAATTGCATTTGTCATCAACGGTAATTTGATCCAGATAGGCAAAATTTTCATAACAAGCCAGCTTATTGGATTTACCATGATCACAGAATCCCTTTTGAATAATTGATTAACGCAACGTGCAGCTACTTTATTGGGATCTAATAAAGTTAATTTCCCTAAAAAACCCTGTTTTTCAATTCTCTTGCAAACATCTATATTTGTTTTCATCGCTCCCGGGTTTACAACACTTACAAAAACGTTGGTGTCTTTCAGCTCCTCATGCAAACCTCTTGAAAATGAATGAATAAATGTTTTGGAAGCAGGATACACCGTTTTAAAACCAATAGGTGAGAATGCGGCCATACTGGAAACATTTAAAATATAAGCCTTAGGCTGTTTCAATAAATTAGGTAACAGTTGATGGGTCATCATCGATGTAGCCATAACATTAACCTGTAGAATGGTATTGATGTAATCGGGTGTAGCATCCACAAATTTTTGTGTTCCTCCTAATCCTGCGTTATTGATCAGAATATGAATATTAAAAGATCTGTTTAGCTCTTCTGTAAGATTCAATACATTTTCATTCGAAGAAAGATCAATCTCATAGTAATGTGTTTTTACTTCATAGCTGTCAGCAATTCTTTCACTAAGCTCCTTTACGTTCTGATTGGGTAGGCTAATAAGAATGACATTAATCTTCTTCCTAGCAAGATGTTCGACGAAGGCTTTACCTAATCCCTGGCTTGCTCCTGTTACTACAGCGAATGATTCTTTGGTATCCATAACAAAAAATTATGGTACAAATGTATCTTCATCAAGCACTTTTTCTGTTCCAGATTATATGCATGAACACATTTTGAACAAATATATAAACAATTAAAAATCAATCAATTAAAAACAATGGAAGTTAAAATTTATAAACCTGAACTTATTTTTTGAACTCTGAAGGAGTCTTATCTGTGAATTTTTTGAAAGTAGTGTTAAAAGATGTCTTGGAATTGAATCCTGACTCGTACGCAATTCCCAAAATGGAAAGCTTGTTTGCGCTGTTATTTTTTAAAAGCTTTTTAGCGTGGTCAATTCTGTATTCATTGACAAACTGGAAAAAGTTCTTTTGAAATCCCGTATTGATCACATAAGATAAATGATGCGTAGAAACAGAAAGCTGCTCGGACAGTTTAATTAGATTAAGTTCACTATCGAGATAAAGCTTTTCTTTTTCCATTATCTTTTCAAGCTCTGTTTTGATTCTTAATAATTCATCATCAGAAATTAACTTCCGTTTTACCTCTTCGTTTTCATCTTCAGTATTAATTGATATCAGCTCTTCACGCTGTTTCTCTTCAACCGGATAAATTTCCTTTTGTTTTAAAGAATAAAAGGCTACAAAATAAACAACCAGTAAGAACGCTATATTAATGAAAGCATTCAGCGATGTTGAATTGTAGGAAAGGTTATAAATAACATATATAATATTGATGATAAAAATAATGAGAATGATATACTCCAGCCAATTGAGATTAATCCCTTCTGTATTTGAGGAAAACTGCTGAATCCGTTTTTGATGTTTTCTGATGGTAACATAGGAAAGACCTGTATAGAACAGTGCCTGAAATAAGATCAGCCCTATAAATACATATCCAAACAATCTTTGGTCCTCAAAATTTCCAAACCGCTGTAACAATAAATTAGCAAGGAAGATAATGGGGAGGATGGCATATTTTACATCCGAAATCTTAAATTTAAAGGAGGGATTAGAAAAAAATAAGACACTGAAATAAAACATAATGGGTGTCAGAAACTGGATAAACTGAACAATGAGAATTGAATGAAATTCTACCTCAGATCCTTTAACTAATGAGCAAATTTCATCCAGCCAAAAAGTTGACCACAAAAAAAGAAATATCCCAAACCAACGGTTGGCTTTAGTGTTAACTTTAAGTGGATTGGTTAGTTTTAATAGAGAAAGCAAAACCAATGAACCATATATAAGTATAACGATAAAACGATTTAACTCAATTGTGTTCATTGGTTTTGATATTTTATATAAAGATAACTTTTTTATCCTATTCTTTTCCTTATAAAAATTTCATAGCTTAAATAGGCCAATGGAAGCGACATTATTCCAAGATAAAGTATATTGCTCATTGCCAAGTCCGGATGTAGTAAAATAGCATATACTAAACCAAAAAATGCACCTCCCAGATGAGCTGAATGTCCTAAATTATCCCATTGCTTTGGATTTAACATCATATAAACAGAATAACCGAAATATAATGTTCCAAAAAGCCAACCTGGTAAAAAGTTCACACTAATTTCATTCGGAGCCATTGCAATAGCTGCAAAAATAATTCCTGAAACCGCACCCGAAGCTCCAATAGCAGAATACCAGGGTTGATTCTTATAAATTAAAAGACTAAATAAATTACCAAGAAGCATCGAGCCAAAATAAATGACTAAAAAGCCTATTTCCCCAAAGAAGCTAATTACTGCCCCCTGAAAAAAGTATAGAGATAACATATTGAAAAACAAGTGCATAAAATCTGCATGTAAAAAAGCAGAGCTTACTAATCTAATGTATTCCTTTCGGTTTGCGATTGCAGCAACATTAAATTTATATTTTTCAAATAAACTCACATTATTAAGTCCCATGTAGCTTATGATACATGTAACAGCTATAATGATTAAGACAACTATACTCATAATAATTTTTAATGTTTAATTTTCACTATCATCACTCTCAAACAGGTCTCCGATGATACCTCCATCTTCATCAATCCCTTCTGTAGGTTCCGGTTCTTCATATACTTCAGGCTCTTCCTCTTCGATTTCAGGTAAGACAACATTGATCGCTTTTACCTTAAACTTGGTGAATTGATTTCCTATCGCTTTTATTCCCTTCACCATTATAAATTCGTCGATATTCACTGTTTCAGGATCACGTTCTTTTCCTTTTTCCTTAGCAAAAACAATTTCCGCCGTAGATCCATTTGCCACAATCACATTTTCAACAAATGACTTGCTATGTTCCGATGGCATGAAATTCTGTGGATTGGTATTATTTTCCAATAAAAATCTCTTAATGAAATACATATCCTTTTCACCATCGTAATAAATACAGGTTACAGGTTGTTGTGGTCGCCACTTCTCTAAAATCAGATACTCATCATCAAAGCGGTTTCCAAGGTCAAAACTTACTAATTTCGCTTCACCATTAGAATTGATCGTTAAGATTTTATCATCCCCTTTAAAGCTTCCTAATAAAGTTCCTCTTCCATCAGCATTTAATCTTCTTACCGTGTCATCAAACCAGATCCTTCTTGGAGCCAGCGTAGAAATACCCTCTTCCTTAAGATCTACCTTTTTAACTGAATATTTGGTTACCAGATTTCCTTTAGAATCACGTCCTTTAATCGCTAATTCAGAGAAATCGATATCCATTTTATTTTTTCTGATTCTTGGATTCGGTTTCAAAAGGACTGTAACTGTTTCTGCCTCTCCATTTGGATTTGCAGAAAAGTAAAGCATCTCTGAACCTTTTTTATCTGAAGCTAATGGATAATCAGTATTTCTCGTTACTCCTGTTACAGAGAAACGTTTCATATAATATGGTCCTTCTTTACCTTCACGATAGATCATATTATAAACCGTCCTTTTATCATTTTTCTTCCAGATCGCAACGTGTAGAAGGTCTTTCCCTATAAATGTTTTAGCCTCTACTTTAACGATCTTCATGCTTCCGTCTTTTCTGAAGGTAATGATATCATCAATATCCGAACAGTCGAACAAATATTCATCCTTTCTTAATGATGTTCCAATAAACCCTTCTTCACGGTTGACATAGAATTTTTCATTAGCCACAGCCACTTTAGTCGCATCAATAGTATCAAAAATCCTAAGTTCTGTTCTTCTCTGTCTGTCTTTACCGTATTTTTTCTGAATATTTAAATAATATTCAATTGCATAAGCAATAAGATTGGCTAAATTATGCTTTACCAACTCTATCTTACCCTCAAGAGCTGCAATGTTTTCTTTAAATTTATCTAAATCAAATCTTGAAATTCTCTTGATCCTGATCTCGGTTAATTTTAAAATATCTTCTTCAGTTACCGCCCTTAAAAGATGTTTTGTATGAGGTTTTAAACCTATATCAATCGTTTTTATAACATCTTCCCAGGTTTCTACTTCTTCAATATCGTGATAGATCCTATTTTCAATAAAGATCCTTTCCAGTGAAGAAAAATGCCAGCTTTCCTGCAATTCATGAAGCTCGATCTCCAGTTCCTTTTTTAATAACGAAACCGTATGTTCCGTATTCATTCTTAAAATTTCGGAAACATTCAGGAACATTGGTTTATCTCCTACAATTACACATGCATTGGGAGAAATTGTAACCTGACAGTCTGTAAAAGCATATAAAGCATCAATTGTTTTATCTGGCGATACATCATTATGCAAATGGATCAGAATTTCTACTGTATCTGAAGTATTATCTTCAATTTTTTTGATCTTGATCTTTCCTTTTTCATTGGCTTTTAAGATAGAATCTATCAGGTCACTTGTCGTTTTAGAAAAAGGAAGTTCAGAAATAACTAACGTATGTTTATCTGTCTGTATTATTCTGGCTCTTGTTCTTACTTTTCCACCTCTATGTCCATCATTATATTCCGAAACATCCAAATATCCTGCAGTCAGGAAATCTGGAAACAACTCGAACTTTTTACCTTTAAGATGAGCAACAGAAGCATTGATCAGTTCATTAAAGTTATGTGGAAGTATTTTGGTCGACAGTCCTACCCCGATACCTTCTACCCCTTGTGTCAAAAGCAAAGGAAATTTTACCGGCAAATCAATGGGTTCATTATTTCTGCCATCATATGATTTAGACCATTCTGTGGTTTTAGGATTGAAAACAACTTCAAGAGCAAAAGGGGTTAATCTTGCTTCAATATATCTGGCAGCAGCTGCAGAATCTCCAGTAAAAACGTTACCCCAGTTTCCCTGGGTATCTATCAGAAGTTCTTTCTGCCCGATCTGTACCATTGCATCTGTAATTGATGCATCACCATGTGGGTGATATTTCATGGTATTCCCTACAATATTAGCTACCTTATTATAACGTCCGTCTTCCAGCTCCCGCATGGAATGCATAATCCTTCTTTGAACCGGCTTTAATCCATCATAAACTGATGGAATTGCTCTATCTAAAATCACGTAAGAAGCATAGTCCAGAAACCAGTCTTTATAAAGTCCGGAAACTTTCTTTAAGCTCTCACCTTCATGCGAATTTTCTTCTGTCATTATTTGTTTTAACGTTTTTTCTCGTTATTAGCTTTTACTACTTTATTTAAAGAAAATTTTAAATCGTTTACTTCTTTTGTCGTTAAATAAGAAATTTCATACTTCAACATTGTTGAACCTGTATTCTTACTTGAAATGGTGACATATAGTCTTTTTATAAAAAGTAGATTTACTATTTCATATTTTATTAATTTATACTTTGGAAACTCATCACTCAACGGTTTACTCAAAAATGGAAGGATATTCCGGTTTTTGAAATTGAGAGCTTCTCCATCGCTATCATATTCAAAGATCTGTCTTCCTGTAAGGTAGAAAGCACATAGCATCATCAATGGGATAATGATTAATAAATAGCTTTCTGACCCTAAAATTTCAAATCTATATTCTTCTAAAAAGAAGGCTACAATTCCGCCCATTAACATCATTATTAATAGCGTATTAATAAAGTTATAACCCGGCGCTTTATTGCGGTTACTTAATCTCATTAGTATTTGTGTTTTCGTTAAAGTTTGTTTCTTTTTAGGTTATCTTAATTTTGGTTAGAAAGTTTTTGGAGGGATGATTTTAACTTTCTACTTCGTTTATAATTTCTCTGCTATCAATATCGCCATCTTCTACCACTAGATTTTCAAGAATAAAAACCTGTCTGTCCGGTGTATTTTTACCCATATAAAATTCTAAAAGCTGTTCAATGGTCTGATCTTTTCCAACGACTACAGGTTCAAGACGAATATCTTTGCCTATAAAGTGTTTAAATTCATCAGGTGAAATCTCTCCCAATCCTTTAAATCGGGTAATTTCCGGGTTCTTTCCTAATTCATTTAAGGCTTTTACCCGCTCCATTTCACTGTAGCAATATCTTGTCTCTTTTTTATTTCTGACCCTGAATAATGGGGTTTGAAGAATATAAAGATGTCCATTCTTAATCAAGTCGGGGAAAAACTGTAAAAAGAATGTAATCATTAAAAGACGGATATGCATCCCATCAACATCGGCATCGGTTGCAATGATAACATGATTATATCTTAAGTCTTCAAGACTCTCTTCAATATTTAAAGCAGCTTGTAATAAATTAAATTCTTCATTTTCATACACTACTTTTTTTGTTAAGCCATAACAGTTCAATGGTTTCCCTTTTAATGAAAAAACGGCTTGGGTTTCAACATCTCTTGATTTAGTAATTGATCCGGATGCTGAATCTCCCTCAGTAATGAAGATCTGTGTATCTCCTTTTCTTTCTGCTTTTTGATCATTATAGTGTTGTCTGCAATCACGAAGCTTTTTATTGTGAAGCGATACTTTTTTGGCTCTTTCTCTGGCCAGTTTCTGAATTCCTGAAAGTTCTTTTCTTTCTCTTTCTGAAATTAAAATTTTCCGTTGAATTGCCTCTGCAATCTCAGGGTTTCTATGCAGGAAGTTATCAAGTTTACTTTTTAAAAAATCAATAATAAACGTTCTTACTGTCGGACCATTCGGTCCCATATCATTGGAACCTAATTTAGTTTTTGTCTGAGATTCAAAAACAGGTTCTTCTACATTAATGGAAATTGCTGCAATAATAGACTTTCTAATATCTGATGCATCGAAATTTTTATTAAAAAACTCACGTATTGTTTTTACATATGCCTCACGGAAAGCATTAAGATGGGTACCACCCTGAGTCGTATTCTGACCGTTTACGAATGAAAAATAAGTTTCAGTCTGTGATCTGTCCGAATGGGTAATAGCGAGTTCAATATCCTCCTCCATTAAATGAACGATCGGATAAAGAATCTCGCCTTCCAATTCTTCTTCCAATAAATCTTTAAGACCATTTTCTGAATAATAGGTTTCCCCGTTAAAGATAATTTTAAGTCCCGGATTCAGATACGCATAGTTTCTGAGCATTCTTTCGATATACTCTTTTCTGTATTTGAAATGAAGAAATATCTCTCCATCTGGAACAAACGAAATTTCAGTACCATTTCGATCTGAAGTATCCTTTTCATCGTGATTTTCCGAAATAATTCCTCGTGAAAATTCTGCTATCTTCATCTTTCCTTCACGAAAAGACCTTACTTTAAAATATTCAGAAAGTGCATTTACTGCTTTGGTACCAACACCATTTAAACCAACAGATTTTTTGAAAGCTTTGCTATCGTATTTACCTCCGGTATTCATTTTGGACACTGCATCTACTACTTTTCCTAATGGAATCCCACGTCCAAAATCACGGACAGTTACCTTACCATCATCTACTTTTATTTCAATTCTCTTACCTGATTTCATTCTGAACTCATCAATAGAGTTGTCGAGAATTTCTTTAAGCAAAATGTAAATACCATCATCAGCAGAAGAACCATCTCCGAGCTTTCCGATATACATACCGGGGCGCAAACGAATATGTTCCTGCCAATCGAGGGTTCTGATATTATCTTCAGAATAGATTGGATTTATTTCTTGTGACATAAGTTATTTCAGCAAACATACAAAAGTACGAAAATGATCAAAATTATCCGAATTTTTCTAATTCATTTTTTAATAATATTATCTAATATGTATTGCATTATTGTCAAGCAAATTTTATATTTACGCCATTATTCAATATTAAGTGAAAAACCTATGTGATTTCTCTATATTTTTATTAATACTATTCTTTCCTTTTATCTCTTTTAGCCAGATCCCAGGATTGGTAAATTATAGTGAAGAGGATGGACTGAATAGTTCCACTACTTATACGATCAATCAGGATAACAAGGGGTTTATCTGGATTGGTAGTGACAATGGACTGTTCAGATTTGACGGAAGGGAATTCAAGCAGTTCAGTAAAAAAAACGGACTTAAGAACATTGATGTTTTGGGGTGTAACCCTCTGTCTAACGGAGAAAATTTCATTATGCCTTATTTAACTGATTTCGCTTATCTAAAAGATGGAAAAGTTATCAACTCAGATTACAATAAAGAGCTTAAAAAGCTTACTCATATATCATCAAGTTATAGCAGTGGAGATTCACTTTTCACATACAATTATGACAATCCCAAAGAAATTTTTCTATACAGACATGGAAAGGTAAAAGCGATTCCACTATTTATAGATAAGGGTCTGCCATTAATGGACAAATATTTTGCATTCTCTTACGACACTGCCAATCACTTACTTTATGTAACTAACGATCGTGATAAGATAGTCGCTTATAACATTCTCACCAAAAAGAAAACACTTTGTAGTGTTTCTATGCCTAAAATGACTATCTATAGAAGGGGGGATTATTTTGTTGCAAACCTTAATAATAAGGTGGAAATTTATAAGAGAAGTAATAAATATTATTTAAAAAAAATTCAGTCTTTTTCTATTCGTGAAAAGATTCATCAACTTGTTATAGACAAGAATTACAGACTTTGGCTTTGTCTGGATAAAGGGGGTGTCATTTATTATAAACAGACATTGCAGGAGGGGAATCTTTCCCATCCTTTAAAGCTTATGGATGACTTTGTCATGAATCATATTATGATAGACCGGGATAATAACGTTTGGTTTTCAACAAAAAATAACGGCATTTATTTTATTACAGAAAAGTTTTTCAATAACTACATTCATTTGCCTGTAAAAAATAACTCATCTTTCATAACGGCTATAGGAAAAAATGGCAAAAATATTGTTTTAGGATATAATGAAGCAAAAAGTGGTATTTTAAAATCCAATACTATAAAGGATCTAGTCCTTGAAAAAAACAGAAAAACCGAAACTAAAAGTATATTTTCAAAAGGAAATATGATTATTTTCGGATTTAATCTAAGTGTTATTCAATACAATACGCTTACCCACAAAATAAATCATCTGGGAGATTACAGTTTAAAGAGTATTTTGCCTTACACTGATGATTCTGTACTTATTTGTTCTTCTGAAAGCCTTACAGTTTATAATTTTACTACTCACCGTAAATTTAAGTTGCTTAATGAAAGGACTTACAACGCCTTATCCTACGACAAAGACAGTATTTTTGTAGGTGACTTTAAAGATTTATATAAGCTGAATGTTAAAACAAAAAAGAAGATCTTATTTCTGGAAGGGTATTATTTCACAGACATTAAAAAGCTCAAATCCAACATATATGTAGGATCTACCAACCTTAATGGCATTGTGTTTTTCAACAATAAAAAAATTATACGAAGAATAACTGAAAAAAACGGCTTATCTACTGATCAGATAAAAAAGATCGAAGTTGAAAACGAAAATATTTTCTGGGCCAGTACCAATTCAGGATTAAGCAGGGTTGAAATAAAAGGAGCCCATATTAAGATCAACAATTTCACCCAGACAGACGGACTCCCATCTAATGTAGTCGCTGGATGCGTAATAAGAGACGACACTATTTTTGCAGGAACATCAAAAGGTTTAGCCATTCTCCCTATTAACAACCTGCTGGCACAACCAAAATTTATCAATAAGAAAGTAATCGTTAATTCTGTTACGATTGGAGATCGGGAAATATTTAATCTCAATCGTAAAATTATAGGTCAGACCCCAGAAAATACGGTGACTTTTGATGTTAGTTTTCTCGATTATACTTCTCAGGGAAAGGTAAGCTACAAATATAAAGTTGAAGGTCTGAATGATGAGTGGCAAATCAGTAATTCATCTAAAATTACATTCAATGCCCTTCCACCGGGAAAATATACTTTTAAAGTTTTCGGACTGGGTTATAATGGAAAGCAGTCTTACTCTTCTACTGATCTTAGTTTTGAAATTAATCCCAAATTCTGGCAGACCTGGTGGTTTAAACTTTTAGTGATCATCATTATCGGTTCCTCAATTTTTTCATTAATCACATTATACTTTCAAAGGAAACGAAACAAAAAACTGGAAACACTGTATTATGAAAAGAAAATTGCCGAGCTTGAGCTACAGGCTATTAAGGCACAAATAAATCCCCATTTCATTTACAACTGCCTTAATTCCATTCAGTTTTTATTATATAAAAAAGATTATGTTGAGACAGAAAATTATTTAGACATTTTCTCTCAAATGATCAGAAAAACACTGCATTATTCAGAAAAAACTTTTATGCCGATTAAAGAAGAAACCGAGTATCTTTCACTTTATTTACATATGGAAAAACTCCGGCTAAAAGAGCAGTTTGATTATAAGATAATAGTTTCCAATACCGTAAATGAAAATTGGATCATTCCTTCCCTTTTGATTCAGCCTTTTGTTGAGAATGCTATAAAGCATGGAATCTCCAGTTTAAAAGACAGAAAAGGATTTATTCATATCCTATTTGACTATGTTGATTCATTACTTTGCATTACAATCGAAGACAATGGTATCGGAATAGGAAGCAAACCAGAATCTACTGCAAAGGCCAATTCTTTTGGTGTAAAATTATCTCAAAAAAGAATTGAAACATTCAGGCAGCTTTTTGAGACTAATATAACTTTAGAACTCAATGATCTTTTTGAAAAAGAGCAAAAATCAGGTACACAAATAAAACTATACATGACTCCTTATGAAAACGAAAGTACAAGTCTGCATCATTGATGACGAACAAGACGGAAGAGATTATATTTCTCTTTTGCTTAAGAATGAATTTCCGGATATTCAGATTTCATTTCAGGCTTCAAGCGTAGAAGAAGCATATATTAATCTTGTAAAGAATGCTCCGGACATACTGTTTTTAGATATTCAGTTAAAAGATGGGACGGCATTCGACCTGCTCTCAAAGTTTAGAGAAATCAATTCTCAGATCATTTTTATAACTGCTTTTGAGCATTTTGCAATTCAGGCTATAAAAAACGGTGCCACAGATTATCTCCTGAAACCGATAAAAAAGATGGATTTTATTATGGCTGTTAATAAGGCTTTAGAAATCAATAAAAAAAATAAAAGCTCCACAACAGCAATTAATCAAAATAAAATCAGCCTTCCTACTTTGCAGGGTTTTAAATTAACTAATATTACTGATATTGTACGTTGCGAAGCCGATTCCAGCTATACAACTTTTTATATGAGTGATAAGACGAAGATTATTGTATCTAAAACACTGCATGAATTTGAAGAATTTCTAGCGGATTATAATTTTTTCAGAATACATCATAAACACCTTATTAATCTCAGTCATTTAAAAGAATATATAAAAGGAAAAGGTGGTCAGGTTATTATGACGGATAATTCTGTTTTGGATGTCTCAGTACGTAAGAAAAATGATTTTCTAAATAAAATTGAACATATGGAATAATTACAAGGGATGTCAGATTTTTTATAAATAGTATACTCATCTATTCCTGCTTACTAGCCATACTCCTTTTACTTTAGGTTAAATAGTTCTTTTAGAATACAGATCTCCCCATTAAATAATTTAGTGGGGAGATTTATATATCTAAAAATACTCAATTTCGTTCAAAAAGCACTCAATTAGTCACAATTAAGGGAAGTTACATCACACTTACTAATGAAATAAGAACACTTATTAAATCAATATATTATGATAAGTAATATCGTTATACTTTTATCAGGAGTTCAATACACAAATTATTAATACTAAAGTTTTTCTTGGTTTTTGATTTATAAAATCAATATTATATAATGACAAGAATATATTTTTTTTTAATCTATCTATTACTCGGATCTCTTTTATTTAAAGCACAAAGTCCCTGTTCCGATTTCAACAGCACCACCAATCCCCAGGGAAATTGGAATACTGCTCCATATCCCAACGGAAATGTTCTTGCTTCAAGCGGCAGCCCTAATACATTTGACAATTCCCAATATCTCGCCTTAGAAGATCAGTCGGGGGGTTCATTTTTTATCAATACCACTGATTTTAAAAATTTAGGTCAACGCTTTTTGGGTCAATGCCTGTATTTTGATTTTTATCTCGAAAAAGACGGGAACTTTGGAGCTCCTATCCACCCTGCTATTCATATTATGGCAGGTGATAAGATCATAACATTTACTGCCAATATTACGGTAACTCCAAATAGCGGCTGGGTTCGCGTACGTGCTCCAATAGCTAATGCTACAGCCTCAGCCTTTCCAAGTAATGCAGAAGGAACATGGAGCATAGCAGGGGGAGTATGGACAGAATTCAATAATGTTATGAATAATTCTACCGCTGCAATGATCACTCCTGACTATACTTCCAATATTGGTGAGAGGGTATGGTACGATAATATCTGTATTAAATCATGCGATGGATGTTCTGCTGATTTTAAATTAGAGACTATATTTGGTAGCAACACCAATACAGCATCTGTAAAGTTAACGCTTAATAATCCAATTTTAGTATCTACACCATCCAGCCCTGGAAGTACCTATACAGTAACCTGGGGTGATGGAACATCATCGGCGTATACTTTATCAGCGTTAACACATACGTATGCCAATTCTGGTACTTACACCATATGCGTAACCGAAAAACAAGGAAAATTAACACTATGTACACGATGCTTTACTTTCTGTTATTCGAAAGCCAGCGTACCCTCAAAAGAAATTAATACAGCGAATACACCCCCTCAAATCGACATTAAAGCAATTGGCAAAGCAGAACTTGCCACAAATAATGACTACAAATTAGTTCCTAACCCAGCCAAAGCCTATGTAGATGTTCAAACAAATCTATCAGCGAGAGGCTCTGTTTCTGTGAGAATAATTGATATGTCCGGAAAAACAGTTTTGGAAAAATCCGAAACTTTAGAAAGCGGCCGTCAAAATATAAAACTAAATACTCAAAATCTTATTCAGGGAAGTTATATTGTTGAAATTAAAACCGACAATAAAACGAACTCTCAGAAATTACTTATTTCAAAATAAATCCTTTTGAAATCCAAAAATAGAGCTACCCTTTTGGGGTAGCTTTTTATAACTTCTTATTTTACTATTGAAAAAAATAAATTAAATTCGGTGTACATAAAATACCATCAATGATACAACTTCCTTTTTCCAAGCTTTCTGATATCGGAACTACAATTTTCAGCCAGATGACTCAATTGGCTAATGAAAACCAGGCAATCAATCTATCTCAAGGATTTCCTGATTTTATGCCTGACAATGAACTTCTGAACTATGTAGATGAATTTATAAAAAAAGGATTTAACCAATACGCTCCTTTAGGAGGTATTATGGGACTAAAAGAGGAAATTGCCCGAAAAATTGAAAACAGTCACCAGGCTATTTATCATCCTGATTCTGAAATTACAATTACCGCTGGCGGAACGCAGGCTATTTTTACCGCCATTGCTACCTTTATTAAAAGAGATGATGAAGTAATTATTTTTGAACCCGCCTATGACTGCTACGAACCCACTGTAGAACTTTTTGGAGGAGTTGTAAAACGTTTTGAAATGAAAGCTCCCGATTATGAAATTGATTGGAATGTGGTGAGGCAGCTGATCAGTGAAAAAACAAAAATGATCATTCTAAATAATCCTAATAACCCTTCAGGAAAGATATTAAAAGAAAAAGATATTCAGGAACTCATCAGTATTGTAAAAGATACATCAATACTTATTTTGAGTGATGAAGTATATGAAAATATTGTATTTGATGGAAAGCAGCATTTAAGTATCTGCAAGTATCCTGAACTGAAAGAAAGAAGTCTCCTGGTCGCTTCATTTGGAAAACTTTTCCATGTTACGGGCTGGAAAGTAGGATATTGTGCTGCCCCGAAGGCATTAACGGATGAATTCAGAAAAGTACATCAGTTCAATGTTTTTTGTGTAAACACACCTATTCAGCTTGCGTTAGCAGAATACATGAAAAATGATGATCATTACAATTATCTGAACGAATTTTTTCAGGAAAAAAGAGATTTCCTAAGACGAGGACTGGCCAATACTTCATTTGAATTGCTTGATTGTGAAGGAACCTATTTTCAAGCATTGAAATATGATAAAATATCTGATAAAAATGATTTTGAATTTGCGAGTGAATTAACGATTACCCATAAAGTGGCTAGTGTTCCTTTCTCTTCTTTCTACAAAAATAAACTGAACGAAAATGTGATCCGATTATGCTTCGCTAAAAAAGAGGAAACTTTAGAAAAAGCAATCGAACATCTCATGAAAATTTAATCTAAACAAATAACCACAACATGAAAGCCCTCAATTTAAACAAAGCTAAAATATTTGATTATTTTATACTAGTCATAAGATTCTTATTGGCTTATACCTTTATTCGTTATGGGTATTCTAAATTAACAGATGGACAGTTTGGTTTAAATGAAAATGAGCTTTTACAGCCTATAAAAGATCTAAACCTAATGAAAGTGGGTTGGTACCTATTCAGTTTTCAACCTTTTTCTTACTTTATAGGTGTATCTCAAATATTATGTGCCATTTTCTTATTGTTTAACAGAACAGTTCTATTAGGTGCATTATTGTTTCTTCCTATTGCTGCTAATATTTTAATAATAGACCTAACAATTATGCCAAAGCAAATGGCAAATGCTTTTGCTTTTCGTCTTTCTTTTTATATCCTTTTAGATCTGCTTATTTTCTATCACTACAGAGAGAAAGTAATAAATGCTTTTAAATCCTTAACATCAGGAATTAAGTTTAAATTCAAGCATCATTTCTCATTATATCTTCTTCTTCCTCTTTTTGCTCTTGTTCTTGAGTTCTCTTCAGCAATACCTACTGCTATATTTATATTTTTGAAGGAGCCTCAGAAAAGCTGGAACTATATCACAAGTATCGTAAATGTATTATTGAAAAATATTTAAAAAGCAGTAGAAAAATCCACTGCTTTTTTTTATTCTATTCTATTTCTAAAAGTTCTTACTGAATGTTCTTATTATATTTCTTATTACAATGCCATTCCTCCGGAAACTTCAATTCTCTGTCCGGTTATCCAACCTGCATCATCGGTACATAAGAAGGCTACCACTCCACCAACATCTTCAGGAAGTCCTGCTCTGCCCAGAGCGGTAATATTTGAAACCAATGTGTTAACTTCTTTATTATCTCTGGTTCTGCCACCACCAAAATCCGTCTCTATAGCTCCAGGAGCAACAACGTTCGCTTTGATCTTTTTAGGACCTAATTCTTTTGCCATATACTTTGTAAGCATTTCTACCCCAGCTTTCATTGATCCGTATACTGAAGATCCTGGTAAAGCCACTCTGGCAAGTCCTGAAGAAATATTGATAATTCCTCCACCTTCATTTATAAAAGGTAAAAACTTCTGACTAAGGAAAAACACACCTTTAAAATGGATGTCAACAATATCGTCCAACTGTTCTTCTGTAGTTTCTGAAATGGGTGAATACAAAGCTGTGCCTGCATTATTGATAAGATAATCAATGTTTGTACTTCCCATATTCTCTTGTAAATGATTAGTCACATTTTGTACAAAAGCATCAAAACTTTTTATATCTTTCGTATCCAGCTGATAAGCAACAGCTTTTCTTCCTAATGCTTTGATCTCATTAACGACTGTATCAGCTTCCTCTTTACTGGTTTTATAAGTTATAATAACATCAAGCCCTTTTTCAGCAATTCTAAGCGCTGAGTTCCTTCCTATTCCACGACTTCCGCCGGTTACTAATGCGATTTTTGTTTTTGGATTCATTTTTTGTTATTTTTAATGGGACAAAGTTCAGATATTTAAGAGTGTCGATGTTTGCTTCAATCAATCTTATATTTGCAAAATTCAAATCAAGAGCGAAACTGCAATGGATTGAAAGATGTTTTTCTCTTAAAAAAGTTTGAAAAATGAGCGATCTCCTCAAAACCGAGAGCATATGATATTTCGGAAACATTCCATGTAGTTTGTCTCAGTAATATCTTAGCTTCCTGAATAAGCCGGTCAGCAATAAATTCTGTTGTTGTTTTACCTGTATTTTCCTTAAGTTTTTTATTTAGATAGTTAACATGCACGGCAAGCCTGTCGGCATAGTCTTTTGCTGTTTTTAGCTGCAACCTCTGATCGTAGGATTCGATTGGAAACTGCCGTTCCAATAGTTCTATAAATAATGAAACCACCCTTAATGAAGCATCATTAGATGTTGATAATTTAGTTGCCGGTTGTAATTTCTGCCCGTAATGAATAAGTTCCAATACATAGTTTCTGATGAGATCATATTTAAAAATATAGTCAGATTCTATTTCATTTTTTATTTTCTTAAAAAGCATCTCTATTTCATTGGCGAGCTCATCATCAATTTCAAATAAAGGAAATCCTCCCGGCTGAAATATTGGGAGATCTTCAAGAGAATTGTGCGATTTATCTTTAATAAAAAAATCCTCCGTAAATACACAAAAACTACCTGACTGATTGGGATCCTCGGGAACCCAGTGATAAGGAACTTTTGGTGTAGCAAATAATAACGCATTATTTTTTATGGCGATTACTTTATCAGCATATTCAGCTCTATTGCGTCCGCGGATCAGACTTATTTTATAATATTTCCTTCTATTATAAGGCATTTCAGAAGTTGTTCTTGCTTTTTCGATCGTTTGTGCTATATCAAATACATTAAAATGGCCTATATCTTTATGTAAACCTTTTGGAAAAATACTTTCCAGATCTTTCCCAAGCTTAGCCGTCATTTCTTTATAGAAATCTTCTAATGAAGCATGAACAATTTTTTCCATAATCAAGAATTTGTAAAATTCAAATATATAAAGTTACGTAAATATTGAATTTGATTACTTTATTGCGATAAATAAATATTTTTCATAATAACGTGATATAATAAGTATTTTTTTATAACTTAGATTTAAACTAATCTATTAAACTCATTATCATGAAAAATCAAAATTTACAAAAAGGAAAAAAATTAAACAAAAGAGAGCTAAGAACAATTACCGGTGGTCTGCAAATGTGTATAGATCCTGACACTAATCAGTGTATTGCTTATGGACGCCAGTGTGCGGAATTTCAATGTAGATATATTCCTTAAAATTGATATTTTTTTTATACAACCACTCGTAATGAGTGGTTTTTTTATTCACAAAATCTTATAAAACCCTAACAACCTTACATATACAAACGGAGAAACGTGTAAAAAATAAATATTATTCATAAAAACGTGAGATACATTGAATTATTTTTAATACATTCGTTATCAACAAATTTATTAATTTATAATATGAAAAATCTAAACCTTGGAAAAGGAAAAAAACTGAACAAAAAAGAATTGAGAGTAATTACTGGTGGACGAATGATATGTATTGATCCATTTACGGGAAGCTGTAAAAGAGTCGGGGCATTTTGCGCGGAACCAGAATGCAGGCCTGATCCTATTGAACCATTAAATTAAATTCTTTAATTACTCACGATCATTTTAACTAACTTATAAAATCAATATTATGAAAAATCTAAACCTTGAAAAAGGAAAAAAACTGAACAAAAAAGAACTGAGAGTAATTACAGGTGGATTAATGCAATGCCGCGATCCAAAAACAAATGGCTGCAGAGTATTTTCAAATGGCTGCGCTGAGATTGACTGTCGTCCGGGATTGATTCCATAAGATAAAAAAGATTATAAGAAAAT
The DNA here is from genome assembly GCF_018613715.1 of Chryseobacterium sp. ISL-6. Taxonomy (GTDB): domain Bacteria; phylum Bacteroidota; class Bacteroidia; order Flavobacteriales; family Weeksellaceae; genus Chryseobacterium; species Chryseobacterium paludis. The sequence goes on from NZ_JAGGPT010000007.1 coordinate 25,608, forward strand.
GCCACTCCACTATTGAGTGGCATTTTTTATTATTTAATTAATTACCCATTGTTTCATTAAAACAAAATACTTTTTTATTATTTACAACTAAATTAATCCTTCAAAAGTGACATAAAACTAATTATTTTTCCTACCTTAGTTTTATCTAACCTACTAAAAATCATTAACATGAAAAATCAAAACCTACAAAAGGGGAAAAAACTAACAAAAAAAGAATTAAAAACAATTGTTGGCGGGATGCTGGATTGCAAGCAACCTATTGCATGCCCTACTTACCCTTGTGATCCTCCACTTCCAGATTATCCAAATGGTTGTACTACTATTGCTGTAGGTTGTGCACAAAAAGAATGTCGCCCAGGAATTGATCCAGTATAAAAGACTGTTACCGAACAATCCTTTTAAAAATTTATTTATAAAAAACTATAAAAACAATCCTATATAAAGTGTTATTTAAAATAAACTTTATTCCACTTAATTTTTAACTAAAAATCCTTACTATGAAAAATCAAAATGGAAAAAAACTGAGTAAAAGAGAATTGAGAAGCATTACAGGTGGATTACTTGACTGCATCGATCCTGCTACAGGAGGCTGTAAAAGAATATCAATAAGTTGCGCTCAATTACAATGCAGACCAACAATAGAGCCTTAATAAAAATACTATTAAAAAAAATGCCATTCTTTAATTAGAATGGCATTTTTTTTAATATTCTATTCTCCATCTATTACCCTTCGCTGAATATTTTGTATGATCATTGCATACAAAAAACGCTCCCAAATTCATGAAAGCGTTTTTTTAATTACTATAACTTTAATATTCTTTATACGTTGAATCTGAAGTGCATAATATCACCGTCCTGTACGATGTATTCTTTTCCTTCTACAGATAATTTTCCTGCTTCTTTTACTTTAGCTTCAGAGCCATAGCTTAAATAGTCGTTATATTTAATAACTTCTGCACGGATAAATCCTTTTTCAAAATCAGTATGGATCACTCCAGCAGCCTGAGGAGCTGTCCATCCTTGTCCTATTGTCCATGCTCTCACTTCTTTAACTCCAGCCGTAAAATAAGTCTGAAGTTTCAACAGGTCATATGCTTTTCTGATCAAACGATTAACACCTGGTTCCTCCAAACCTAATTCTTCCAAGAAAATCTCTCTTTCTTCAAAAGTTTCCAATTCATTGATATCAGCTTCAATCTGAGCAGCTAAAACAACAATCTCAGAACCCTCTTTTTGGGCCATCTCATCGATTTTAGCAATCCATTCATTTCCATTTTTAATTGAATTTTCATCAACATTACAAACGTAAAGAACCGGCTTATTTGTCAACAACTGAACATCTTCAATAATAGCCTTTGTCTGATCAGTTAAAGGAAATTCTCTTGCATTTTTACCATCTTCTAAAAACTTCTGTAAATTCTGAAGAGTCTCATAGGTAAGAATATCTTCTTTTTTTCCAGATTTAATAAACTTTTTAGCCTTTTCAACCGCTTTTCCAACAGTCTCAAGATCTTTAAGCTGAAGTTCGATGTCGATAATTTCCTTATCTCTCATAGGGTCTACAGAACCTTCTACGTGAATAATGTTTCCATTTTCAAAACATCTTAAAACATGTATAATCGCTTCACACTCGCGAATGTTTGCTAAGAACTGGTTTCCTAAACCTTCTCCTTTACTCGCTCCTTTTACCAAACCTGCAATATCTACAATTTCCACAACAGCCGGTAAAACTCTCTCTGGGTTTACTAATTTTTCCAACTCAAATAATCTTTGATCTGGCACAGATACCGTTCCTAAGTTCGGTTCTATAGTACAGAAAGGATAATTGGCTGACTGGGCTTTTGCATTGCTCAAACAGTTAAAAAGAGTTGATTTACCAACATTCGGTAAGCCTACGATTCCACATTTCATATTGTTCTATTCAAAGTTTAATGTTCTATTCTGACTTCAAGGTTTATATATCTTCAATCATTAAAATTTTAAATCAAGCACCTTGAATTATAAGTTTGCAAAGATAGTGATTTTAAGACGAGTTTCATAATAAAAAAATCTGCCAAAAGTTTGGCAGATTTTTATAATTTCTATTTTACTGTTAAGGATTTGAGCCTGTAGCATTTTGAGCCAATGGGGCATCATCTGGTGTATTCTGTAACGTTTTATCTAAAGTAAATAAAGATTCATCTGTTGCACGATCACCACCGGCAATTTTCAACTTGTCAATTAAGTTCTGAGCCAAGGTTTCTTCTTCTATTTGCTCTTGTACGAACCACTGCATAAAATTCCATGTTGCCCAGTCTTTTTCCTGTAAAGAAAGATCAACAATCTTATAAATTGCAGTTGTATTATCTACTTCATGTTTAAAGATCCCATCAAAACAAGCAGTTAAGGATTCGGGATCAGCAGGAGGCACAGGAATAGCATCTACTTTAGGCTTTCCTCCTCTGTTTAAAACGTACTCCATAAATTTAATCGAATGATTTCTCTCTTCCTGCGCGTGTCTGTATAAGAAATTAGCAATCCCCTGATATCCTTTATCGTCGGCCCAAATTCCATAAGACAGAAATGTATGTGATGCATGAATTTCTTTGTTCATCTGATCACTTAAAGCTTTTTCAATGGCAGGTGAAAGTCTGTTGGTATTCATAATATTTATTTTTAGTGATTATGAATAAAATGATGCAAAAATGGTTCCGATAAAGTTTTTAATTTTAATTAAAACAAGAAAAACGTCCTATAAATAAACTGATAATCAATAATTTAAATTATTAATTTATAGTTATTCTAAAATAAAAACCAATTCTTATTAGAACTGGTTTCTATTTTTTTCGGGTTGTAAGCTGTTATAGCTCATGTTTTATATGGAATGACTATTTTACTTTCTTTGCCATATAATCACTCTCATTTCCTAATCTATCTACTGCTTTTATAGCCACAGCATTTAGTGTTTTTCCATCTTTATATTTTGGAATATCTTTTGAAAGTGTATCCAGTGTTAAAATTTCTGTTTCCCAAACACCATTGTACTGCTTAAACAGTACCCATTGAAAAACGTCTTTCAGGTTTTTACTGCTCCAGTTTGCCTGCGCAAAGCTTCCATTCTCCGTAATGAATAGTGTTGGAGTCAATATTGGTAAAGCTTTAATCCAAGGGCTCTTAGGAACCAAAGCTTTTTCTTTGTAGGGCCCGTTCTTCAATGTACTTAGCATCATTGGATTTTTTGTTAATCCCGCAATACTCCAATGAACCTCTCCGGCATCACTTTTTAAGATCTGTCTGGAAAGTTCAATTTGGTTTTTAATTTCATTAGGACGATCTGGCGTTCGAATTTCGACCGTGTTCAATCCCGGCCATAAATGACGATTCATTGTGTTTTCAGATTTCCACCAATTTAATAAAGCTTCAAAACCTTGTCCCTTAGAATCAATCGGCCAGTATAATTGTGGTGAAAAATAGTCTACCCAGCCCTTATTTAGCCATAACTTTGCATCAGCATACAATTCGTCATATTGAGAAGAACCTGTAATTCCTGCGGGGTATCCGGGCTTCCAAATTCCAAAAGGGCTGATCCCAAACTTTACATAACTTTTTTCAGCATGAATTTCTTTATAGATCCGCTCTACAAACTTATTTACATTATCTCTTCGCCAGTCAGCTCTGGATAATGTCCCACCACTATTTACATAAGTACTCCAGGTAGCATTATCCGGAAAATCAGCGCCTTTGTTATAGGTGGCATAAGGATAGAAGTAATCATCGAAATGAACAGCATCTATATCATATCTTGTCACGATATCTTTTACTACATTGGAAACGTGTCCCTGGGTTTTAGGATTTGCCGGGTCAAACCAATACATTCCATTCTTTAATCTCACAACAATATCAGAAAGCTTATTGGCCATTGACAGACTGTTTACAGAACCTCCATTCGTATGATGTGCTCTGTATGGGTTTAGCCAGACATGAAGCTCCAACCCTCTTTTATGTGACTCTTCAATCCAGAATTGTAAAGGATCATAATTGGGATATGGTGATCTTCCTGTTTCACCTGTCAAAAAATAAGACCATGGCTCCAAAGAACTTGTATATAATGCATCTGCTGATGGACGTACCTGGAAAATAACCGCATTGAAATTATTATCTTTCAGCATATCGAGCATACTGATTGCCTCAGCTTTCTGTTGATCAATAGACAAATCATTTCTTGACGGCCAGTTGATATTGGCAACACTTGCGATCCAGGCTCCACGAAATTCTCTGTTCACAGCTGGAAGAATGACTTTCAAATCTTCATCAACAGGTTTTACGGGATTGGGTTTATTCACTACCACCGGATCTTTAGGAATATTTTTAACGGGATTTGTTGTGTTTGGATTTCTGGTAGGTTTTACCGTGTTATTCTGAACAGTATGGGTACTTCCACAAGAGGCTAAGACACCCAGAAACAATACCAGTTTTAAATTTCTCATTTTCATAGTTTGCAAAACTACATTAAATTATTTTTTTTAGAATTTTAAAAATATTATAATAAAATGGATTATGTATCTTTTTAAACATAAAAAAGCCTCGAATTCTCGAGGCTTTTATTATAATAAGGAATTTTTATTAAGCTTTTCCTGATCTTTCCATTCTTTTTCTTTCTTCTTCAGAAAGAACTTTCTTTCTCATTCTGATGAAGTTTGGAGTTACCTCAATCGCTTCGTCACCTTGGATGTATTCCATACATTCTTCAAGTGAGAATAAGATTTTCGGGGCAACACCTGTATCTTTATCTTTTCCAGAAGCTCTCATGTTATTTAACTGTTTTGCTTCTACGATGTTTACAACTAAGTCACCTGGCTTGTTTTGCTCCCCAATGATCATACCTGCGTAGATTTCCTCACCCGGATCAACATAGAACTTACCTCTATCCTGTAATTTAGCGATAGAATATTCTGTAGCAGGACCTTGAGTTTTGCTGATTAACACCCCGTTGCTTCTTCCAGGAATAGCACCTTTGAAAGGCTTGTATTCTGTAAAACGGTGTGCCATAATAGCTTCACCCGCAGTAGCTGTTAACATTTGAGAACGCAATCCGATCAAACCTCTTGAAGGAATTTCGAATTCCATGTGTTGCATCTCACCTTTGGTTTCCATAATGTGAAGGTCACCTTTTCTCTGTGTCGCTAAATCGATTACTTTAGAAGCAAATTCTTCAGGAACGTCAACAACTAAAGATTCATAAGGCTCACATTTTTCTCCGTCGATTTCTCTTAAGATAACTTGTGGCTGTCCGATAGTCATTTCATACCCTTCTCTTCTCATTGTTTCAATTAAAACTGACAAGTGAAGAATACCTCTACCAAAAACCAGGAAAGTGTTTGCATCACCAGTCTGCTCAACTCTTAATGCTAAGTTCTTCTCTAATTCTTTAGTTAATCTTTCCTTTAGATGGTTAGAAGTTACATATTTACCATCTTTACCAAAGAAAGGTGAATTGTTGATAGAGAACGTCATGTTCAATGTAGGCTCATCAATTGAAGTTCTTGGTAATGGTTCAGGATTTTCAAGATCTACAAAAGAATCACCAATCTGGAATGCATCGAAACCTACTACAGCACAGATATCTCCGGCTTTTACTTCACTTACCTTTTTCTTTCCAAGACCTTCGAAAACGTATAATTCTTTTACTTTTCCTTTCAAAACCTTACCGTCAGCCTGTGCCAGACCAATCCATTGAGATTCTTTGATATCACCTCTGATTACTTTTCCGATAGCAATTCTCCCTAAGAAAGAAGAATAATCTAAAGAAACGATTTGCATCTGTAAATTTCCTTCCTCAACTTTAGGTTCAGGAACATATTGTAAAATACCATCTAATAATGGGAAGATATCTTCAGTTTGCTCTAATGAAGTGTTGAACCAACCTTGTTTAGAAGAACCATAGAACGTAGGGAAATCCAATTGTTCTTCTGTAGCTTCTAAGTTGAAGAACAAATCAAATACCTGATCGTGAACTTCATCCGGACGACAGTTTGGTTTATCAACTTTATTGATAACAACCAATGGTCTTAATCCTAATTCCAAAGCTTTTTGAAGTACGAATCTTGTTTGTGGCATCGGCCCTTCAAAAGCATCTACCAACAAAATTACTCCGTCCGCCATTTTTAAAACTCTCTCAACTTCACCACCAAAATCGGCGTGACCAGGAGTATCAATTACGTTAATTTTAACGTCTTTATAAGTAACAGAAATATTTTTAGATAGAATGGTAATTCCTCTTTCTCTTTCAAGATCGTTATTATCCATTATTAATTCTCCACTTTCCTGATTTTCTCTGAAAATGTTTGTAGCATGAATAATCTTGTCAACCAAAGTCGTCTTCCCGTGGTCAACGTGTGCGATAATCGCAATATTTCTAATGTTTTGCATGAATGATTTTTACGGGTGCAAAAATAGTGTTTTTTAATTAATTAATTAGTATGATTATGTATTATTTAACAAATTCATAATGAGAAAGTTAAAATAAATAGTGGAGTTAAGGCCTTACACTATAAGTTATCATATAAACTCTAAGTGCTTAATAGTCCGATTATAAGATCATACTTGATATATAATCTCAGGTATATTTTCTGAAAAAATAAATCAATGCTATTTGAATAAGAAGGATCAGTCCAAATTTAAGTAAGAAAGATTTTTTAGAAATTTTGTGCCTGAAAATCAACATTCCCAATATCGCACCAATTGTTCCGCCCAGAAATACTGAAATTAACAGGGTGTTTTCCGGAATTCTTCTTTGATGCTTTATAGCACGCCTTTTATCGAACCCAAATACAGCAAAAGAAAATAGATTAATAATCAAAAGAATGTAAATCATAAGTTTGCAAATGTAATAAAATTGGTAATTCGGAATTTCTCTGCATCCAACGATTGATAGTAATAGGTGGCTCTCGAAGCCACCTCTGCCCTCGAGGACCCCGGATCACATCAGGTAATCTCGGTATCAGATTCATTTCTTACATCTCTATAAGCAATTGCCAATTTTGGTAAAAGTTCCGGCATACCATTGATCAGTGCTTCTTTTTTCTTTCTGCTCCATCCCCGCACCTTCTTTTCCCGATAGAAGGAAAAATACACCTGTTCATACTCTTCAAAATAAATAAGATATACAGGAAGTCTTTTACGGGTATGATTGGCACCTTCACCCTTTTGATGTTGTAAAATCCGCCTTCTCAGATCATTTGTACTACCGGTATAATAGCTACCATCGGAGCATAGCAATATGTACAACCATCCTTTCATTGCTTTCTTTATGTTTTATATAAAGATAGAAAATTTAGTTAAAGGTGGCTTCGAGAGCCTCAGCCACCCGGTAGAATTCTATAACGTATAAAATTAGTCCAAAAAAAAGCATCCAATTTAAAGTATTAAATAAACCTTACTTCATCATCCTGGAAAAGTCAGTATTTTAGCGGTCTAATTTTACATAATGACACATATTGAATTCATCCAGAAGATTGTAAATATTTCCGAAAAAAGTATCCGTGCTACGCTTGAGCTATTGGCAGAAGACTGTACCATTCCTTTTATATCCCGCTATAGAAAAGACAGAACCGGAAATCTGGATGAAGTACAGATTGAACAGATTTCAAAAATCAATAAGCAGTTCGAAGAAATTTTAAAAAGGAAAGAAACCATTTTAAAATCTGTTGAAGAACAAAATGCACTAACATCAGAATTCAGGCAAAGAATAGAAGAAAGCTTCGATATTCAGGAGCTTGAAGATTTATACCTTCCTTTTAAGAAACGTAAAAAGACAAAAGCAGATACTGCAAAGGAAAAAGGATTAGAGCCTTTGGCAAAGATCATAATGAGTCAGAAAAGTAATGATCTTCAATCTTCAGTGTCAAAATATTTAAATGATAAAGTCATCTCTGAAGAAGAAGCTCTTCAGGGAGCCCGAGATATTATGGCAGAGTGGATCAATGAAAATATGTATGTCCGTAAAAACCTTCGTCGTTTATTTCAGCGTAAAGCTATCATCTCCTCTAAAGTAGTTAAGGCTAAAAAAGAAGAAGAGGGAGCTCAAAAATTCGCGCAGTATTTTGAATGGGATGAAAGCTTAAACAGAACTCCATCTCACCGACTTTTAGCCATGTTAAGAGCAGAAACTGAAGGTTTTGTAAAGGTAAATGTGGACATTGATAAAGAAGAGGCTATTGATTTCATAGAGAATGCCATTATCAAATCCAATAATGAAAGCGCTGAACAGATTGCCCTGGCTATAAAAGACAGCTACAAAAGACTATTGGAGCCCGCTATTTCTAATGAAACATTACAGGAGGCTAAAGAAAAAGCAGATAAAAAAGCAATTGAAATTTTCTCTGAAAACCTCAGCCAGTTATTATTGGCACCTCCTTTAGGTGAAAAAAGAATTTTAGCGATTGATCCTGGTTATAAAAGTGGTTGTAAAATTGTCTGTTTAGATGAAAAGGGAGATCTTCTTCATAACGAAACCATCTACCCTCATGCTCCGCAAAATGAATCAGGAATGGCTATGAAAAAAATCCGCTCTATGGTTAATGCATATAATATTGAAGCCATTTCTATAGGAAACGGAACGGCGAGCCGTGAAACAGAGTTTTTCATCAAGAAAATTGCCTTTGACAAGCCATTACAGGTATTTGTGGTTTCTGAAGCCGGAGCATCTGTTTATTCCGCGAGTAAAATTGCCAGAGAGGAGTTTCCAAGTTATGATGTAACCGTTCGTGGCGCGGTTTCTATAGGAAGAAGACTGGCAGATCCATTAGCTGAACTCGTTAAAATTGATGCCAAATCTATTGGTGTCGGGCAATATCAACACGATGTAGATCAGACCCAATTGAAAAATGAACTGGATTCTACGGTTATGAAATGTGTGAATTCCGTAGGGATCAACCTTAATACTGCGAGCAAATCATTGTTAAGTTATGTCTCCGGAATTGGTGAGAAAATGGCTGAAAATATCGTTAATTACAGAGCTGAAAATGGCGCTTTTGAAGACAGAAAGCAATTAAAAAAGGTTCCTCGATTGGGAGAAAAAGCTTTTCAACAGGCTGCAGCATTTATTAGAATAACCAATGGGAAAAATTCTTTAGATAATTCAGCTGTACACCCTGAAGCTTATGGTATTGTAGAAAAAATGGCAAAAGATCTTGGAATTAAATCCAATGAATTAATTGCCAACAAAGAGAAAATCGCTTTAATTCAACCAGAAAAATACATTACCGATGATATTGGTATTTTGGGTATTAAAGATATTCTAAAGGAACTTGAAAAACCGGGACTGGATCCCAGAAAGGCAGCTAAGGTATTCGAATTTGACCCTAAAGTAAAAAGTGTAAAAGATCTGAGAATAGGAATGATCCTTCCCGGTATCGTCAATAACATTACCGCTTTTGGATGTTTCGTTGATCTGGGAATCAAAGAAAGCGGATTGGTTCATATTTCTCAGCTAAAAGAAGGTTTTGTTTCCGATGTGAATGAAGTGGTAAAATTACATCAGCATGTTCAGGTAAAGGTTACAGAAGTGGATGAAGTAAGAAAAAGAATTCAACTAAGTATGATCTTATAAAAATGATATGAAAATATCAGAAATCAAGGAAAGAAAAATCATTAACAGACCTACTCCATATTTTGATGAGTTGGGTTATCGTATCTACCATGCTTATGAATATCACCTTCCTTATAATCCCAGTTATAAAGGAAATGAAACAGAAAGACTTTTTGCCAAGTGGATTGATATGCTTCCTTTCTGTCTCATTTTTTACTTTATATTCCACAAAGTGGTTTTTATAAGCATTTTATTTTCTGTTCCATGTGTTCTGATTTTGGGAACAATAACAGAGTTTTATTGGGGAACAACTTTGGGTAAGAAAATATTCAAAATTAAAGTCCTCGATGACTATGGGAATTATCCAAACTTTTTAAAATCGCTAAAGAGAAATCTTTTATGCCTGGCTAATTTCTCTCCTGTTTTTTCAGAATACACTTCCAGAACCGTTGCGATGGGAAGAAGAACAGGTACGCGAATGAATTTCAGTATGCATATGAATAATTCAATTTGTACAACTTATATTGTAAAAGAAAGTAAAATACCGGAAATCAAGGAACTTCTCAAATACCAGGGAAAACAAGATTTACTTGATCATGTTTCGAAATAAAAAACCGTCTCACTACTGAGACGGTTTCATTATATTATTTAAATTCTTTAGAATCTCTTCTTGGCTCTTTTGCTTCAGGCCATTTTATGGTCTCTCCTTTTTCATCCTGTGGCATTACCCTTCTCTCCCTGCTCGTAAATTCAGGATCTTCTGATGCCATATATGCTAACGTAGCTGTCAGGATCACATTATTTTTAAGCTCATCAAAAACGATCTTATCATAGGTATCTTTAGTTGTGTGCCAGGTATATCCGAAATACCCCCAATTCAGTGAGCTTAAAGAAAATCCAGGTACACCTGCTGCAACAAATGAAGCATGATCAGAACCTCCACCTCCAGGCATTCCTGGGAAGTCGGTTTTGATATTATCTCTTACGCTTTTAGGAGCAGCATTCAGCCATTTTCCAATATAATCATAAGACTTTACGAATCCTTGACCACTGATATTCACTACCCTGCCAGTTCCGTTGTCCTGATTAAAAACCGCCTGAGTTCCTTTCATAATTTCAGGATTGTCTGCTACAAATCCTCTGGAACCATTCAATCCCTGTTCCTCACTTCCCCACAGTCCTATTACAATGGTTCTTTTATTGTTGGGATAGTACTTTTTCAGAATCCTCATCGTCTCAAGCATGGTGAGCGTACCAGTTCCATTATCTGTAGCCCCTTGAGCTCCGTCCCATGAATCCAAATGCGCAGAAAGAATGACATATTCATCAGGCTTTTCTTTTCCTTTAATCATTCCTATCGTGTTAAAGCTTTTTGCATCAGGAAGTATTTTTGACTGGGCTTCTACTTTAATTTTTGGCTTTTGACCTTTTTCAGCCATCCTATACAGCATTCCATAATCTTCTACATCGATGTCGAACATTGGGATTTTTGTGGTTTTAGCACCAAAAATCCTATTGGCTCCCATAACTCCAGTCCAGTTGGATATTGCAATTCCTGCTGCACCAGCCTTTTCTAAAGCCTCTGGAAGTGTAGTATTATCATATCCTATATTCTTTACATAATCACGAAAATCTTTAGAAGCCTGTTCTTTTTCAGCTTTCAGTTTCTCATAGAGTTCCGGAGTACCAAATTCTTTGATCTGTTCATCAGAGCGGCCAATCTTTTGATATTGCGCCATCAATACAATTTTACCTTTTACAGAAGGTAACCATGTGTCGAATTCGGCTTTAGAAGATACCTTAGGAAGTACGATCACTTCTCCTTCAACAGCTTTTTTTGTCGCCGGGCTCCAAGCCAGTTGTGTAGCAGATAATGATTTTATACGCGGATAAACCATATCTACATGCGTAATTCCTCTCTGCCAGCCTTTCCATGTTCCAAATTGCTGAAGATTTGCATCCACTCCCCAAGAGCGTAAAGTCTTTGCAGTCCATTCATTAGCTGCCAGCATTTCAGGAGTTCCTACCAAACGGGGCCCAATACCATCAAGCAGCTCGTAAGCCATATTTTCGAGTTGAGAATTAGTATTCACTTCATTAACAAAACTTTCTACAACAGGATTGAGTTTTTCCTGAGATTTTGCCGGGACTTGTGCTAATGAAAACTGCGCTGCCAGAACGACTGCGGGCATTGCAAAAAAGGTGTTTATCTTCATAGTATTATTGATTGGACTAAAGATAAAAGAATTCGGGGAAATTAAAAAAAGGAATGAGAAAAAATTGATTCAACACCACTTATACATAAATCAGTGAAATGAATCACAATCTTTAGATAAGAATATCATTTTATTTTTAATTATTTTAGCACGACAAATACGGTAACTACCTATAAAAAAATGAAATTAACAACTACAATTTTTACAATTTGCTTAATAGCTGGTGGAAACAATCTTCTATTTTCACAAAATATAAATGAAGATAAAGCAAAAGAAATCATTGAAAAGGCTATTCAAGCGACTGGAGGCAAAGAACTTTTAAATAGTATAAAAACACTCTACTCAATTTCCGAAACTACAATGGACGGAAGAAAAGTAAATTGGATTACAAAAGAAATGGCTCCTAATAAAGGTAGTTTCGAGATTGAATACCAAGGGCGGATTGTTTATCGCTCGTGGTTTGATGGGAAAATCGGATATGAAACGGTAAATGGAGAAAAAAAATTAGCAGATCCAGAAGAGTTCAAAGAAAAACTTAATCGAAAGTATATTATGAATGAGCTGGCTTATTTAGATCCTTCTTTATACAAACTTGAACTTGTTGAAAATAATCCTGATAAAACATACAACGAAATAAAGGCGACTTCTACAGATGGAAAAGTGCTTCATCTATTTTATGATGCTAAAAGTTATTTATTAAAAAAAGAAACTAAAGAAAATCCAGACAAGAATGCCTTTTCAACTGTAATTTATAATGAATATAAGAAATTTGGAGCTCTAATTTATTGTTCTAAAACTACATTTCCTACTGAGGATGGAGAGCAAATAATAACATTAACAGATCTTTATTACAATAAAAAAATCTCAGAAAAAGATTTTAAATAATAATAAACAAGATTGTTCTATTGTCCCCTAAAAAAATAGGCCAGCTAAAATAGCTGGCTTATTTTTATTTTTTTGATTCTTCAACAGAAACTTTTCTGAAATCTTTGAACAATTTACTTAGTTCTAAAGCTGATTTACGAGCTCTTGTTCCAGCTGCTTTGTTTCCTTTTTCAGCTTGTTGGTTTGCTTCAGTTGTAAATGCTTCAAATTCCGCGTTGATTTTTTCGATTAGTTCTTTCATTTATTTTAAAATTTAGGGTGCAAATATAGGTTTTATGGTGATTCCAGCCTAACTGTGATGAAAAAAAATTAGAAATATTTAAAAAAAATACTCCTTGGGAATAAGCGATAATCATTTAAATAATATAAAGCAAATAAAATTTTTAATTTAAAGCAAAATTGACCTCTATATTTATCTTTATAATAGAAATCATTATAAAAAAAATTCTATAAAAGAAGTTCTATAAAAAAAGGGAAAATGTTTTTAAAAGTTCATAAGCTGAAAAACAATGGAAGATTTTAAATATCCAGTCTTTTCCTTTTATCGGTTTTATGTACCTTCGTTTTTTTAATAATCATTCGCTTGTCGTCAGTATGGAGTTGCCAAAAGAATATATTTTACCGGATACTTATATCAGTACACTTTCGATATATGAACTTTTAAAGCACACCCAAACGGCAAGATTCATAGAAGAAAAGGACTTCCGGGATATTGAACCTATTGCCCTTGAAATTAACTCCGGGGTTTTCACCAGAACAACTTCAGTAATCAGTTTCCCAAATGTTTCGGTAAGTCAGGTAGGATCTGCATTGGTGACGACATGTTCGTGCGAAAACCCAACCGATAAACTTTGTGAACACCAGGCAGAAATTATTTATTGCATTCTGGAACAAAAAAACTATCGGATTTTCTTTGACACTAATCTACGACAAAGAACACTGGTTGCCTTTGCTAAAGGTTTTGGTTTAGAAAACGAGCCTCATCTTGATACCTTTTTTCATCTGAACTATCAGGATGGAAAGCTCGACATTCAGCCTAAAATTAAAGAGCTGTTTCAAATTGATGAGCATGCTATTAAACAGAACTTACTGCCACTGCGAAAATCAGTTCTCAAAGAACTGGCGATACAGGATACTGATAAAAGACAAATAATGGTTATTGGTAAACACCGTTATTATAATTTTTTGAACTTTTCATTAATGGAAGCTGAGGTTACCCGAAATGGTAAAATTAAAAACCCTGTTACCCCTATTGATGCAATGCAATTGATCTGGAAATCTGAGCAGCCATCAGAAATTAAGTTTTACACAGCCATTATTGCTTTTCAAAATAAATTTAATAAAGAACAAAGCCCAACAGAGTTGGAAGCTTTGAAATTGATCGTTCAAAATCCTTTGGAGCTCGATGTATACTACCATGATCCTCATCTGGCTGAATTTGTTTCATCTAAATCTCTGATTCCTGTGGCGCTTAAGCTTCTTAAAGCTGAGATACAGCTGACCGTACTCAAAAAAGATCCGTTCTATGAAATCACAGGAGAGCTCCTCTTTAATGATATTTCACTGCCATTTAAAAATATCATTATCCGAAATGATTATTTTATTCATTACCAAAATACTTTAAGCTTAATTGAAAATCCTGACATGCTTCGGGTCATTAAGTTTTTTAAATCTAACAATGAAATTCTTCTCATCCACGCTTCAAAGTACGAGAACTTTCTGCAGACCGTTTTAGCATCATTAGAACAGTATATTCACATTAATTACAGTTATATCCATTCTGCGACTCCCGTACAGCTGCAAGAAAAGAATTTCGGAACAGAAAAGATTATTTATTTGCATCAGGAAGGCAATTACGTGTCGATTACTCCGGTCATGAAATATGGAACTGTAGAAGTAGCTGTTTATTCAAGAAAACAGCTGTATGACACAGACCAGAATGGAAATCAGTTTAAAATAGAACGAAATTATGAGGCTGAAACCTCTCTTACTTCTATTATTATGATGCAGCATCCGGAATTTGAAGAACAACTGGAGGCAGATGAATATTTTTACTTACATAAAAATAAATTTCTGGATGCAGATTGGTTTCTAAAAGCCTTCGAAGCGTGGAGAAATGAAAAGATAATCATTCTTGGTTTTAGTGAACTAAAGAACAACAAACTGAACCCGAATCGTGCTAAAATCAACATTCAGGTTACGAGTGGCATTGATTGGTTCAATGCTAAACTGAGCGTCCGTTTCGGAAAAAAAGAAGCAACCCTAAAGCAGGTGCACCGTACTCTCCGTAATAAAACAAAGTTTGTACAGCTCGATGATGGCACGCAAGGTATACTGCCCGATGAATGGATCAGTAAAATCACCAAATACTTTCAGGCGGGTGATATCGATGAAGAATTATTGAAAATCCCTAAAATCAGTTTTACTGAAATTTCAAGTTTGTTTGAAAAAGAGATTTTAAGCGAAGAGGTACAAGCAGAAGTCCTTTCTTACTCAAACCAATTTTCCATGTTAAGAAAAGCTCCGGAAATCCCTGTTCCAACTGAATTAAAAACCAATCTGAGAGATTACCAACGGGAAGGATTGAATTGGTTAGGCCTTCTCGACAGTTTCAATTTTGGTGGATGTCTGGCCGATGATATGGGATTAGGAAAAACAGTGCAGATCATTGCTTTTATTTTATACCAAAGAGAAAAATATGGAGCAAATACAAATCTTATCATTGTACCAACTTCTCTTCTTTTTA
The DNA here is from genome assembly GCF_018613715.1 of Chryseobacterium sp. ISL-6. Classification (GTDB taxonomy): domain Bacteria; phylum Bacteroidota; class Bacteroidia; order Flavobacteriales; family Weeksellaceae; genus Chryseobacterium; species Chryseobacterium paludis. The sequence goes on from NZ_JAGGPT010000007.1 coordinate 41,023, forward strand.
ATTGGCAGGAAGAGCTGGAAAAATTTGCCCCCTCTCTTAAAGTATTGCTGCATTATGGGCCAGACAGGCTAAAGAATATCGATCATTATCATGAATATGAAATCATATTGACCAGTTATGGGATGCTGCTTTCAGACATCCGTTTCCTTAAATCATTTCGCTTTAATTATGTTTTTCTCGATGAATCACAGGCGATCAAAAATCCCAATTCGGAAAAATATAAAGCTGCCCGTCTGTTACAGTCCAGAAACAGAGTCGTACTGACAGGAACACCTGTTGAAAACAATACCTTTGATCTTTACGGACAGCTTTCGTTTGCATGTCCGGGATTATTGGGAAGTAAGCAATATTTTAAAGACGTTTACGCCATTCCAATTGATAAATTTGAATATGGTAAACGCACCATCGAACTTCAACAAAAGATCAATCCTTTTATTTTACGAAGAACGAAAAAGCAAGTCGCAAAGGAGCTTCCTGAGAAAACTGAAATGGTCATCTATTGTGAAATGAACGCAGAGCAGCGTAAAATCTACGACCTTTATGAAAGGGAGTTGCGTGATTTTATATCTGCTTCCACTGATGATGAGACTTTGAAAAACAGCATGCATGTGTTAACGGGCTTAACCAAACTCCGACAAATCTGTAATTCTCCAGTTCTGTTGAAGGAGGGCCATTCCGGAGAACATTCTGTAAAGATTCAGCTGCTAACTGAGCAGATCGAAAACAAATCAAAAGAACACAAAATTCTTGTGTTTTCACAATTTGTAGGAATGCTGGATCTGATCAAAAAAGAACTTGAAGATAAAAATATTCCTTTTGAATATCTTACAGGGCAGAGTAAGGATCGTGGCTCCAAAGTCCACCGATTTCAAACGGATGAAAATATCCGGGTATTTCTTATTAGCTTAAAAGCCGGAGGTGTTGGTCTTAACCTTACTGAAGCCGATTATGTTTATCTCGTAGATCCATGGTGGAATCCTGCCGCAGAAAACCAGGCAATCGACAGAAGCTACAGGATAGGACAGACCAAACATGTCGTAGCAATACGAATGGTTTGTTCGAATACGATTGAGGAAAAAATACTGAACCTCCAGAAGAAAAAAAGCAAACTGGCACAAGGACTTATAAAAACAGAAGAATCCAAAATACTTGGTTTCGGCAGAGCTGATTTGCTAGAGATATTGGACTGATCCGGAAATAAAACCTTCTTTACAGTTAGCTTATGCGATTCCTTATTGATTTAATCAAAAATCAACAAGTTTCCGTATCTTTGATTTTTATAATTTTTGAATCATGAGTGATCATTTAGAAACGATAGAAGATTATTACAGAAACATCAGGGAAAACCAGTTAAGAATGTTTGATTCCCATGATTTTGAGTTGGGAAAATCACATTTTAACATTTCTATGCGGAAGTATTGCAGCTTCAAGAGCCCTTATAATCGCCGGGATTATTATAAAATAAGTTTTATCATAGGTAAAGGTACTTTTCAGTATGGGCAACAAAAATTATACATAGACCGTCCTGCTTTATTCTTTCCTTCTCCCAACATCCCTTATTCATGGGAATGTGACGGAGATCTACAGGAAGGCTATTTCTGTCTTTTCAATCAGGAATTTTTTAATGGAAATTCTGAATTTAAATTATTTAAAAAGACTTCCTTATTTAAAGAATGGAGCATGCCTATTGTCTTTTTAACAGAAGAGCAAACCCAATTGGTCACTGTTTATTTTGAACAAATGTATAAGCTCAATAACTCCACCTATCCATTTCGTTGTGGCAGTATAAAAAGTCATCTTGCATCCGTTCTACACCTGGCATTAGAAAATCGCGTGGAAGATGTTGATCCGGACGAGCTTCCTGCTAACGTCCGTTTATACCGTATGTTTGATGAATTGCTTAATAAACAGTTCCCGTTAGACTCTCCTGCTTACCCGCTTGCTTTAAAAACAGCTTCGGATTTTGCCGATCACCTCAACGTACATGTCAATCATTTAAACTCTTCCGTAAAATCGGTAACCAATCTTACAACAACACACATCATCAAGGAGAGAATGTTCGAAGAATCTAAAAACCTTTTAAAATACACCAACTGGGATATTGCTGAAATCGGCTATACATTAGGATTCGACCAACCTTCTCATTTCAATAATTTCTTTAAAAAGCACTCAAACACATCACCGCTTAAATTTAAGCACGCTTTCTAAATCTTTGAATTTTGTAATTTTTACTTTGTCTTTTAAAATAGATATCAAAGATTCTTGACGTATTTTTGTATCGTTAAAAAAAGAATGAACTATGTTGAGAGAAGCATCTGAACAACGCATCAGATTAATCACTATTATGGCCTTCATATCAATCCCATTATCAGGGTTTGTTACAGATATCTATTTACCGTCTTTTCCATCAATGGCCAAGGGAATGCAAGTTTCGGAAAAAGACATCCAGATTACCCTTACCTCCTATTTGCTTAGCTATGGAATTTCTCAATTATTTGTAGGTGGAATTCTGGATAGTATTGGACGCTACCGTCCAAAACTGGCAGCACTACTTCTATTGGTAGTAACGAGCTTTTTAATCACCATGACCAATAGTATTTTACTGATATGCCTGCTTCGTGTTCTTCAGGGAATAGCTGTTTCTGTAATGGTTGTTGCCACCCGTGCTATTTTCGTAGATATTTACGATGCAGAAAAAGTAAAACATTATCTGAGTTATTTTACTATCGTATGGTCACTTGGCCCTATTTTAGCACCTTTCCTTGGTGGTTATCTTGAAAAATTGTTTAACTGGCATGCGAACTTTTATTTCCTTGCTTTTTATGCTGGGGCTATATTCTTATTTGAATGGTTTTTCAGTGAGGAAAGTCTGCCTGAGAAAAAGAAACTGAATCTTTCAGAAAATATCAACCTTTATAAGATGATGTTGAAAAACCGCATTTTTATGCTGGGAATTATTATTCTGGGGCTAAGTTATTCTATTGTCATGTTATTCAATATTACAGGCCCTTTTATTATTGAAAATACTTTTCACTTTACACCGGTCGTAATCGGATATTGTACTTTGATCCTTGGGTTTTCCTGGATGATTGGTGGCTTCATTGGAAAGAAGCGTGTTTCGTTAGGCTTTAAATCAAGAATACTACAGCCTATTATTTTACAGTTAATGCTTATTACAGGATTAATCACGGTAAGCTACTTTACAGAAAGCTTATATATCATGATTCCATTCGCCTTTTTCATTCATATTTGTTCGGGAATCTTATTTACTTCCTTTTTTACGACAAGTATGTTATACTTCCCCAAGAATGCAGGTACAGCGGGCGGACTAATGGGTGGACTGGTTTACATCATCACCTCTGTTACAAGTTTTATTATCTCAGTAAGCGGAACTGTTTCCTTACAAAAAGATCTCTCCTGGCGGTATTTAATTATTGCCATGATCCTTTTCGGTATTATACTTACCATGAATCACACCTTAAAAAAAGAAAAAGCAGAGAATTGATCTCTGCTTTTTTATTTTACACCTCCTTTATTTAAGATGTAATTTTACAAATTACTACAATCCAATTGTTGGTGCCTGCAATACAATTGTTGGTGGATAATACTTTCATGATAAGCTAGATCTGAACTAATATTGCACTGTCAATATAGAATTACTATGATTTTTATGGCGGATACGGAAATTTATTTTTCTATTTTAATTAAAATAAAAATGATAAAAAGTTTAAAACAAGGTGTCAAAAATAGTAGCATTCGTCAGAAAACAATGGAAGCAGATATTAGTTACTCTAGTCATTTTTGCAGTATGGAGTCTGGCAGCCTTTCTATTTCTCATTACTCTAATTCTAATATTGGCACCCATAATAGATTCGTTGATGAATAATATTCTTATTGTAAACAGCATATAAACTAATATTGCAAATTATTGTAATTTTAATAGGTATAGCAGAAATTTATTTTTCTTTTTACCTATTTCCCATTAAATTATAAAAAACTAATAATAAAGTATAAAAATGATAACGTTCGTCAGAAAACAATGGAAGCAGATACTGATCATTCTGATGGTTTACACGCTATGGAGTCTGGCGGCATTTTTATTTTTGATCAGATTGCAGGGATTGGAGACGACCCTTAAACAATTTGGAACAGGCAAAATGCTTTACATCAATTTTATCCACACTATTGTTAAAGGCACTATTGTATATTATATCCTTATTTATCATCTGGCCATTCCTTTAATAAAAACCAGGAAATGGAAAAAAATACTTTTACAGGTGATCCTGTTTTTCATCGCATTAACTGCTTATGAATATGTATGGAATTTTAATATCCAGGGTTCAAAACCCACCGACGCCGGCTACGTGACACCGAATGTATTTTTTCTCACTGCCGCATTGCTTGATGTAGTTATTATAATGATATCTGTTTTCTTTGCCACTTTAATAACTTCCAATGAGATGCGTAAACATAAAGAAGAACTTGAAAAGGAAAAATTGAAAGCTGAACTGGCTGCTATAAAATACCAGATCAATCCTCATTTTCTCTTTAATTCATTAAGTTTTATTTATACAAAAACAATTAAAACAAGCCCGGAAGCAGCTCATACCGTACACCTGCTTTCAGAAATTATGAGCTATGCCCTGGACGATTGGGATGAACTTGGAACTGTACCTCTGGCATTGGAAATTGACCATATGAAAAAAGTAATAGAAATGAATCAGATCCGGTTCAATCATATGCTGAAAGTGAAATATCATGAAAATATTGAAACAGATGATGCCTATGTATCTTATGTTCCCACTTTAGCTTTCGTTACATTGGTAGAAAATGCTTTTAAACATGGGGAATTAAATGATGAAAAAAACAAGGTAACTATAGAGCTGGAAGCTACCAAAAGTAAAATCTACTTCCTGGTTAGCAATAAAAAGAAAAATGGACCAAAAGAACCTTCAAAAGGAATAGGATTAAGTAACGTCCGACAGCGACTGGAACTGATGTATGGTATCAAACATTCGTTTACCATCAAAGAAGATGAGAACTATTATTTAAATGAAATAACCATAAATCTTTAGATCATGATCAATTGTATTGTTGTAGATGACGAAGCCCACGCTATAGAATTACTGACCCTTCATATTGAACAAACCCCCTTTTTAAAGCTGGTAGGTTCCGCAATGAATCCGGCAGAAGCGCTACAGCTTTTGAATACAACCGATGTAGATCTTATTTTTCTGGATATCCAGATGCCGGGAATGTCCGGTGTTGAATTTCTACCCTTACTGAACGATAGGTATAAGGTTATACTAACGACAGCTTTCAGAGAATATGCCCTTGACGGATTTGATCACAACGTTGTAGATTATCTCCTGAAGCCCATTTTCTTTCCAAGATTTCTAAAGGCTGTACAGCGCGTGCAAGAAGGTATTTCTTCCCCTAAAAAAGAAATGGAAGATGATTTCATCATGGTGAAAACAGAATATAAAGGGAAATTGCTAAAGATCAAGATCCAGGATATTATTTATATCGAAGGAAAAGGAAAATACGTTTGCTTTCATACTAAGGATGGAGAACAGGTAATGGCTCTTCTTAATATTGGCGGGCTAGAAAATAAACTACCCGGTGACCGTTTTTTACGTATCCATAAATCCTTTATTATTGCCATTCCTTTTATCATGATGATCCATGGAAATCTGGTACAATTAGAGTTCACCAAAAACCAGATTCCCATTGGCCAGACCTACCGTGATAATTTTATGGGACAAATGCTCAACAAAGTAATCACCAATAAAAAAGACGAAGGTGAACAAGAGCCTAATAATTAATATCTATTTCAAAACATATTTAAAAACCAAACAATTAAATTATAAACAAAAAAAATGCGAAAATCATTATTTATCCAATCCGTTGGAATTTTAGCCCTTTCAGTGGCAACATCATGTGCACCCTCTTACTTTGGAAAAACCTACGCTCCTACTCAAAACGTAGATGTTTATTTCGCTGCGGGAGATGTAAAAAGAGAGCACGAAACTATGGGGACAACAGAAATAGACCAGGGATTCAGTTCTATGGATAAGATGCAGCAGAAAGCCATTGAGCTTGGAAAAGCCCGAGGTGCTGACGGTGTCATTATGAAACTGACAGAAGAAGTTACGGGAAGCTCTAAGAGCGATTTTGGAAATGTAAAAAAAGGCAGCAAAAACGATACGTATAGTGGCGGATCTGTCACCACCAATATGAAAGTAAAAAAAATACAGGCCACTTTTATCAAATATAAATAGGATCTTTAAAACTTATTTAAGGCAGCTTTTCTGACTTCTGTCGCAGATCATATTCTACTGTTAACTGCAAATTTCATCTGTTTTTCAATCATTTCAACATCATTTTAATAGCTTGTCATATAGCTATTGGAAAGCTATGTGTCATAATCAAATATCAATCCCCGAAAAATAGATTTGAAAATATCAGAAGTCAGTTAAGCCTGCTGATTATATCCAATACAACCTGTAATTATTAAAAAATCAATCTATCTTATTATTGAAATAGTCGTGTTTATTATGAACAATTCAGATTGTTTTTATCCGGAGTCAAAAGTGGCTTCGGATTTTTTCAACTAAGAAACAAGCTTCTTTTAATTCAAAAAATATTATAAAAAATCGAGGAATAACTTCGTTTTCTTACAATTTACATCCTCTCTAAATCGGTAGATTTGTTTATCAAAATATTCTAAAAAAATATCATCATGAAAAAGATTCTTTTAAGTATTCTTGCTTTAGTAGCTGCATTAGTTCTCATAATTGGTATCCTTGAGCTTACCAGTAATTATAAAGTTACGGAAGATATTAACCGGAATGCACCCGTAAAAACCCAACAGCAGATCGTCATTCATGCTTCTGCGGAAAAAATATATAAAATTATGAGTGATGTCAATCACTGGTCCAGTTGGAATAAAGATATTCAGGATCCGGTAATGAATGTTCCTTTCCAAAAAGGCAACAGCTTCGACTGGAAAAGTGGTGGCCTTACCATTCGATCAACTTTACATACCACAATTCCGTACCGAAAAATAGGATGGTCCGGACCCGCTTTCGGCGCTTTTGCAATCCACAACTGGATGTTGGTTCCCAATGGTGATTATACAACAGTAATTGTGGATGAAAGTATGGAAGGATGGCTGGTTTCTATGATGCACAAAAAGTTCCAGAGCCATCTTGAACAGTCATTACAAGTATGGCTGAAAGACTTAAAAACTGAAGCTGAGAAATAAATAATTCATCTAAAAAGGGATAATAATTAATAAATATATTATTAGTAATTGTAATCCTAAAATTTAAAATTAAAATTTTGTACTTTTATAGTCTAATAACCTGTGTTATTACAATCTCAACAGTTTATTAACCTCTCGTTCACGCGGGAGGTTTTATTTAAAAAAAGATTTCTTGTTAGTTTTACAACTGGAAAAGTTGAGACCTCTCAGAACTGAGAGGTTTTTTTATCAACTCTTATTTTTGCTTATTAAATAACCCGTTTCTTAATTTTATATCCATTCTTCCAGCAAATGATACCAACTGATGCTGTTATCAGAATGTAATAAAAATACAGCAGATGCCTTTCTGGTATTTATTTCTCCATCAGCATTTTGTTTTTCTACATATTCTGCCAAAGCATGTTGTCCTGAAAGTTGAATATTAATCTCAGAAACCTTAATCTCCATTTCTGAAAACCTTCCAAAAGCATCAGGTAACCAATTTACCAAACCTTCATAATCCAGTTCATTTCCCCTACTCCCTTTCATTCGGAAATAAGGATGAAAATCCTTCAACATAGCTGACAGCAATGCTTCTTTATCCGGTGTATTTCCTTTGAACCAATTTTCAATTTTCTCATGAAAATCCAAAATCTCTTTCTTTACTAAATCTTTTTTATCCATTTCTTTTTATGTTGTTTCGAATAATTAAATGCAATGATCAAACCCAGGATCTGAAAACCTCCAATAGCAGAAAGAGCAATAACAATCGCATCAGACATCTGAGTTGTTTCTGCAATTGAGAAAAAAAGTGAACCAATAACTGCACCTCCAAGAACACTCCCTATCTGAATAGCAGTGCTTACAACTCCTGAAGCCTGTCCGGCTTCATTAGCAGCAATATCCGACATCACATTCTTGAGCATTGCAGGCATAACTGTTCCATGCCCTGATCCTGCTATCAATAATGCCAGATAAACACAAAGTCCCGGTTCGGCATCCCAATAGAACATAAAAGCCGATAAGAATATCCCAATAATCAACAAAAGTAAACCTGCTTTAGTGAGGCTAATACTGCTTGCATTTATTTTAGTACTGATTAATGGAGCCACAAAAAAACCTATTCCATAAGGTAAAATCGCCAATCCTGTATCTAGCGAAGACCACAATAAATACTTTTGAAGATAGAACGGATAACAAATAAAAAGTCCTGCCGTAAAATTGTAGATTAAAATAATACAAAGACCCAGACTAAATGTTTTGTTCTTCAGAAGACCTGTATAGATTAACGGCGTTTTTCCTGATCGCTCCAAACGGGATTCATATTTAATGAAAATATAAAAAAACAGCAATCCTAAAATTATCATCATAAAAATCCAGATCGGCCAGTCTGAATTATTTCCTTCTATCAGAGGATATATAACACATAACAAGGCGCCAATAATAAGAAGAATTCCTATAAAATCTATATTTGTTTTTTTCTCGGATCTGGTTTCCTGAAGGACCTTTGACACTCCAATAATACAGATCACAGCCACAGGAATATTAATTAAGAATACAGACTGCCACGTAAATCCAAACAGCTGAAGTTTAAGGAGTATCCCACCAAGCAACTGTCCCATAATCGCAGCAAAACCAAAAACAGAACCAAATATTCCGATCGCTTTAATCTGTTCTGTGGAGGGAAATATCACTCTTATATTTGCCAATGCTTGTGGAGCCAGCATTGCAGCACCTACCCCCTGTAAGATCCTGAACCCTATTAAAAAATAGATTGTCGGTGAAAAAGCACATCCCGCTGAAGCAATCATAAAGACATAGAGACCTATAATAAACATCTTTTTCCTTCCAAAAATATCACCAAATCGTCCGCCACAAACTACTAATGCAGCATACGTTAATCCATAAGCAGCAATTACCATTTGTAAAGAAGCATTACTTGCATTAAAATCACTTCGGATCGCAGGCAGTGCAATGTTGACAATAAAATAATCAAGAGGTGAAAGGAAAGCTCCCATCGTAAGGAAACCTAATGCCCGCCATCTTTCTTTACTATATTCCATTCTAAAATTCTTACAGCAAAGAAACCATAATAAATACACGTATATTTGTACAATTAAAGGTTTATTATGTAAGATTAAATACCATGAGCAGAGAAGGAATCGATATATTTTCAGTACAGGAAAAAGAGCTTAATGATCAGACATTTTCAGTAAATTCCAGGCAGTCCTTTACCATAGTTTTTATTAAAGCGGGAAAAGGATCTGTAAACGTAGATGAACACCATTATGACTTTAAAACCGGTAAATTTTTCCTATTGAATACCTCGTTGATTTATCATTTTTATGCTCAAAAGGCCAGTTTAATTGTCATTCAATGTCCGCTTCATTTTATTGACCAGATCAGAACTGAGGCAGACCGTATTGAAACCTGTGAAAATCTGAATAAACTGAATTACATTTCTAATAATTATCACAGCAAGGCCGGCTGCATTTTCCGCAATAATGAAGATCTCCAGTTTGCTACACTTTTAATCTATAATATACTGAGAGAATACAGATCTATATCCAACAAAGATTATCTCATTATCCAGCAATCCATTTCCATTCTCCTTAATCTTGTGGCCCGGAATCTCATATTGAGCGACACTAAAGAAGTAAACGAAAACAGCACTGAGTTCCTGGTTATGAAAATCATTAGCTATGTTCAACAGCATATTAAAGATCCTGAGAAAACAAAAGTCACTGTTATCGCTCAACAATTCGACCTTTCTAAAACTTATTTCGGTGAATTTTTTAAAAAAAATGTGGGTGTTGCCTATCAGTCATATCTACTTGAATATCGTTTGAAACTGGTCGACACCCGCTTAAAATTCAGTACGATGAGATTAAAAGAAATTGCTGCTGAATTTAGTTTCAATGATGAAAGTCATCTGTCTAAAACATTTAAAAAACACAGAGGATTAAGTCCTTCAGAGTACAGAAAAAGTTAAAACACAGAAAATAAAAAGCCTTAAACTTCCGTAAAGTTGTTTAAGGCTGTTCTCATACTAGCTAGTAAGCTCTCACATTGTAATAGAATTCATGGTTTTGATGGTTTCAATTCTTTAGCACTAATAGTATATTTTACCGTGTTCGATCTTTAACGTTTTTTCATTTTCCATTTTTTTAACCGTTCGTATAACGGTTTCTACCCGTAGGCCAGTCAGATTAGCAATTTGTTTCCGGGTAAGTGGAACCTGAAAAGAATAAGGTCCATTGTCAGAGGTATCTCCTTTTAAATATTCAATTATGGTTTTAATTTTAAAAGAAGGATCTGTAGCCGAAATATTGAAGAGCATTATATATTTATAATAAAGTCTGTCGGCAAGACATCTGAACATATTTAAAGACAGTTCCTGGTTTTGGTTTAATAAATTGAAAAAATCAACTTTTGACAATTTCAATATTTTACATTTGGTTTTAGCGACAGCACTCATTGGATAAGGCTTTTCATTAAACAATAAAGATTCACCAAAACTTTGACCGGCGGAAAGAATATTTTGTGTAAATTCTTTTCCATCCTCATGGTAATTGTTTAATTCGACAATACCATCTACAATCTGAAAATAGAATTTAGGCAGACCTCCTTCATGAAAAATACTTTGATTGATATCATAATCTTCGTAGTCTGCACCGTAAGCTAATAGTTGATCTTCACTGATTATCATATAAAAACTTTTTTAAGGTTAAGCGATGAATATCTTAGTAAAAATGGTACTAACTGCCGTACAAATACCGAGCCATATTTATTAATTTTTAAAGATAATTGCAATAATCATCATTAAAATATTAATTTTAATTAATAATTAGAGAAAAAAAGCAGTTTAATCTCAATGATATTTAATTTAGATTGAAAGAAAGCTAAACCACTTTTGCTTTACGGGTAATTTTCGCCAGCCAAGAGGGGAAAAATCTTTTAAGAAAAACTCCCATAACTTCCCTGCCTCCGATAGCTGACTGATATTTTTTCTTTTCTATAGCACTAAGCATCTTTCTTGCAAAAACATCAACAGGCATTCCTTTCTTAGTGGCATCATCCATTGTTCCCTGTACTGATCCGTCTCCTGTAACCGCATTAATTGAAATATTGGTTTGTATAAAGCCAGGGCAGATAATCGTGATAAGAACTTTATCTTTATACAGCTCAGCACGCAGGGAATCAAAAAAACCATGCAGTGCATGTTTTGCCCCACAATAACCACTTCGCATTGGGGCTCCGAATACTCCCATCAGACTGGATACTACAACAATTTGTCCACCACCGTTTTTGATCATGTAGGGCAGCGTCGCCTTAGTAAGTGCCACTGTTCCGATATAATCAACCTCTATTAAATGTTTGTCCACTTCAATATTAGTTTCCATGGCTAAAGAACGTTGTGATAAGCCTGCATTATTGATTAGGATATCAATGGTTCCGAATTTTTCAATTGCTTTTGCGGCAATAGCAGGCATATTTTTATAATCATAAAGATCTAATGGTAATATCACATAACGATTTTGTGCCAATCCTATCTTTTGTGCAATTAACTCCAGCTGCTCCTCTTTTCTTGATGAAAGAATGATCCTTGCTGTCGTTTTTGCCAATTCAGTTACGAGTGCTTCTCCTATTCCAGATGAAGCTCCTGTGATCCAGATTGTTTTATCATCAAAATAATTATCCATACCGATCTTATATTTTAAGTTTTTATTTCCGTCCACCAATATATTTTCCGGCTGTCATTCCAGAAAACAGACATCCACCAAGAAATGTCCCTTCCAGGGCACGATAGCCATGCATGCCACCACCTCCAAATCCTGCTACTTCTCCGGCAGCATATAATCCTTCAAGCACCGTTCCATCCTCTTTTAAAACCTGCCCATTAAGATTTGTCTGAATTCCACCCAGTGTTTTTCGCGTTAGGATATTTAGCCTTACTGCAATCAGGGGTCCATTCTCAGGATCTAATATTTTATGTGGAGTGGCAACTCTTCCTAGCTTATCGCCGATATATTTTCTTGTACTCCGGATATAATTAACCTGTGTGTCTTTTGAAAACTTATTATCCAGTTCCCGGTCTCTGGCTTCGATCTGCAATTTTATCTTTTCATATTCTAAAAGATGATCACCTGAAAGTTCATTCATCCTTTGTACAAGATCCTTCAGGTTATCGGAAACAATAAAATCTTTCCCGTGTTCTTTAAAAGCTTCCACAGGTCCGGGAGCTTTCTTACCGAAAATCCTTTTTAAAAAGAGCATATAATCTTTATTGGTAATATCCGGGTTTTGTTCTGATCCTGAAAGGGCAAATTCTTTTTTGATAATTTTCTGTGTCAGGATAAACCACGAGTAGGAAAAGCCCGTATCCTGTATATATTTCAGAGTTCCTAAAGTATCGAATCCTGGCAAAAAAGGCGCCGGAAGTCTGTTTCCTTTTGCATCAAACCAAAGGGATGATGGCCCGGGAAGAATCCTGATTCCATGATCCGGCCAAATAGGATTCCAGTTTTGAATTCCTTCTGTATAATGCCACATCCTGTCGCGGTTGATGATATTAGATCCTGCATTTTCAGCAATCCCTATCATTTTTCCGTCCACATATGCAGGTACTCCACATACCATATTTTCAGGAGCTTTTCCTAATCTTTCCGGCCAGTTTTTACGCACAAGCTCATGATTCGCCCCTATTCCTCCGGAGGCAATAACAACATGAGGTGCATTATATTTAAATTGTGAAACAACCGTTCTACTGGTTGCTTGCCCTCTCTCTTTATTATCATTTTCCAACACATCACCTTCAACACCTGTTATCTTACCATTTTCCATAATAAGATTAGTAACCCGGTGCCTGAATTTCATCTCTAGCAGTTCTTTTCCCTTTGCTTCATAAGCTTTTTCAACAAAAGGTTTTATGACACCAGTACCTGTACCCCAGCTAACGTGAAAACGTGGCACTGAATTTCCATGACCATCCGCCGATCCATCCCCTCTTTCTGCCCATCCCACCATAAACATCAGCTTAATTCCCATTTTAGAAATATAATCATACTTTTCAGTGGCCGCAAACTTCAGATAAGCTTCCGCCCATTGCTTCGGCCAGTAATCTTCCTCGCGGTCAAAACCTGCCGTCCCCATCCAATCCTGTCTTGCGAGTTCATAAGAGTCTTTAATTCCCACCCTGCGTTGTTGGGGTGAATTGATGAGGAAGAGTCCACCAAAAGACCAGAATGCCTGACCCCCGATGTTCTGTTCTGTCTCCTGGTCGATCAGCAATACTTTTTTTCCGGCATTGGTAATTTCCATAGCAGCGGTAAGCCCTGCTAATCCGGAGCCGATGATAATTGCATCAGGTTGAAATTCTTGGTTCATTTGTTTTCTTTATCAGTCTAGATTTCTGTAAACTAAGATAATCGTTTTTAAAATTATAATAAACTGATATACCGATCTTTCGTTTAAATTCTTTCAAAATTTAGTATGTATTAAATATGATATTTAGTAATATCTTAAAAAAGATTATCTTTCATCAAATAAGAACTACCATGAGAACATTAACGATTCAGTTATTAACGATCCTTAGTTGCTTAATGTGGTCGACAGCTTTCTCACAATCAAAAACATATATACCAGTTTCTAAAGAGCTATATCAGACCATTTTGAAGAAAGACAGTCTACTTTTTAGTGCAGCTAATTCCGGAAACATTGAAAAGCTAAAAACTTTCTTTACAGAAGATCTCGAATTTTTTCACGATGTAGGAGGCTTGACAGGATATAAAGAAACTATTGATAATTTCAAAAGAGTTGCTGAAAACTATGGTTATACCAGAAGAGTTCTCGAACCAGGTTCTATAGAAGTTTATCCAATCAAAGATTATGGAGCAGTTCAGACGGGAGTACATAAATTCTGCCGTTTGGAGAATGGAATACTTATCAATTGTGGAACGTTCAAATTTGTTCATGTTTGGAAAAATACCTCTGATGGTTGGAAAATCTCAAGAGTCATAAGCTATGGCCATTAAATAATCTTGTACATTTGCAATCCGTTTCTTAATTGAAGATTCCCATGAACATTGAATATCGAACCCTTTTACCTTATGAAAGCAAAATATACAGAACCATTCGATTAGAAAGTCTGGAAAAATTTCCGGAAGCCTTTGGAGCTAAATATGAAGAGGCCTTACAAATTGAGAAATTCCGAATGGAAAGTGATATTGAAAACCAACTATCAGAAAGATTTGTCGTTGGAGCTTTTGCTGATCAGGAGTTGGTCGGAATTTGTGCTTTTGTAAAAGAGAAAGATCATACCGGTCATCTCTATCAGATGTATATTAAAGAAAATTTTCAGGGGAGAAATATTGGATTAAGATTGATTCAGGAAGTAGTGAATGAAGCTGAAATCCGATTTGATGCCATTGAAATTATTTTGGAAGTAACTCATAACAATGTAAAAGCCTATCAGCTATATAAGAAATTCGGATTTAACGAAGTCATTGAGGCTCACAAAAGTAAGGAAAGTAACCACCATATCGTTATGAGGTATTATAAAAATCAATTTTAACACCATTTTTAGAAATTCAGCAAAATACTTTCCGCCTATTTTTTTGAAAGCCCAAGTGAAGCAATAGAAATTTATTACTTTCAGTGTACTATAGAATTAGTGGTGATTTTAGTTTTATCAAACTTCTTTTCTTTCTAATTTATTTTGAATAAAAGGAACCACAACTAACGGGTACTGCTCTACTTCCAAATGACTTTTATCCAATCCAAAATTAATATGATCTTTTACAGACAGATAACGCAAATTGTAATAAGCTTTCATAATGAAATTCTTCCAAAACGGTATCCTGTTATCATAAGAAAGGAAACTATCCATCAGAATAAATTTAAAATCACCTATTTTATTTTGCTGATAAGCCTGCTCCAGGGAATCAATAATATCTATTTCCTCTTTTTCTATCATATCATTCACGACCTGTTTAAAATAGTAGCCAACCCTTGGTTCTTCACGGAATCCTAAATCAAACTGTACATAATAGACATCATTTTTTATAATAGTATCAACAGAATATTTCTGTGCATAAGGTTCGTCCAGGATATTTACATGTACAAACCAATAAATATCAGCTCGTTTTGGCAGTCCGAATTTTAATATTGAATCTATGATTGTTTTTTCAATCTTCTTTTCAGAATTTGAGGTAGTAAGATAAACGAGATTTGTTGCATATTTCGGTATATTTTCATCCACACTCAATTTGTTAAGCGTTGGAATATAGTCCGCTAATTTTTCAAAAGACTGAATATCCGATTTTATTTGTTTTCCCCGCCACCAAACATACATAATGGCAAATAATGAAAATCCTATTATTAAAGTGATCCATCCACCATCTTTTACTTTTTGCAGATTGGCGATCAGGAAACTCATTTCTACTGTTAAAAAGATCCCAGTAATGATTATGTTTAAAATTAAAGGAACTCTTTTTATTCTTAAATAAGAATTGATCAGCAAAGTACTCATCAGCATTGTAAGGGTAACACTTAGTCCAAAAGCGGCTTCCATTTTGGTACTTTCCTTGAAATGTAAAACCATACCGACACATCCGCACATCAGAAACCAGTTGATAGCAGGGATGTATAACTGTCCTTTTACATTACTTGGAAACAACACCAAATGTTTAGGCCAGATATTTAGCCTGATTGCCTCGTTGATCAAAGTAAAGCAACCACTAATTAAGGCTTGTGAAGCAATAATTGTCGCTAAAGTTGCAATTCCTAAAGCAAGCCAGAAAATAGATTGTGGAACAATATGATAAAAAGGACTTAAGTTTCCTACTTCCTCACCTACATGATTGAGTAACCACGTTGTTTGTCCGGCATAACTTAGTATTAAAGCAATTTTTATAAAGACCCAGCTTATTCTTATATTATTTCTTCCGCAATGTCCCATGTCGCTATATAATGCTTCAGCACCTGTAGTACATAGAAAGATACTACCCAAAAGCCAGAACCCTTTCGGTTCATTTACCAGCATCTGATAGGCATAGTAAGGATTTAATGCCTTTAAAACACCCCAGTTATCACTTAATGCCATTGCCCCTAAAACTCCGATAAATCCAAACCAGATTACCATTGCCGGACCAAATACTTTACCTATTTTATCCGTTCCAAATTGTTGAAAAATAAATAAAACAATTAAAATCCCTATGATCACAGGAACCGTGTTAAATCCCGGAATAACAGCCTGAACGCCCTCTACTGCAGAAGCTACTGAAATTGGTGGGGTAATAATCCCATCAGCCATTAAAAAAGCACCTCCCGCCATTGCAATAAAAACGAGCCACTTGCCACTATATCTTCTTACCAAAGCATATAATGAGAAAATTCCGCCCTCGCCTTTATTATCAGCCTGCAGGGTAATGAGTACATATTTTATTGTAGTTTGAAAAACGAGTGTCCAAAAAATACAGCTTAAGCTGCCAAGCGCAATGGCTTCAGTAATAATTTTATGATGAAAAACTGCATTTAGCGTGTATAATGGTGAGGTACCAATGTCTCCAAATACAATACCTATAGCTATTAATGATCCTGCAAGAGTAATTTTCTTATGAAAATCTGAGCTATTCTGTCCGGTCATATGATGTTTTAATGCAAAATAAGTTAAATTTTACAATCTAATTATCAAAGATGTAATATTTTTTTCTTCAAAAAAAGATTAAGCCTCACAGCTAACTGCTATGAGGCTTTTGTGATAGTTTTATTTTATAATCAATCTGTTATGCTCTTTTTTTATAAACCCTCATTGCAAAAATATAAGCCACGATCATAATTCCCATACACCATGCAAGAGCAACCCATATCTCATTACCCACAGGTTGGTTTGAAAGTAATGCGCGGATAGCTTCAACTATTGAAGTTACAGGTTGATTTTCTGCAAAGGCACGAACTACAGATGGCATTGATTCTGTCGGTACAAATGCAGAGCTTATCAATGGCAGAAAATGAATTGGATAAGCAATTGCAATGGCTCCATCTACAGATTTTGCAGACAGTCCTGCAATGGCGGCTACCCAAGTTAAGGCCAATGTAAATAGAATAAGTATCCCTGCCACAGCGAGCCATGATAATATTCCTGCAGGTGAACGAAAACCAATAATAAGGGCCACTAGAACCACTACAACAACTGAGATCACATTGGACACCAATGAAGTCAGAACATGACCCCATAATGCAGCAGAACGTGCAATTGGCATAGAGTGAAATCGCTCGAATATTCCCCGTTGTACATCGGTAAACAGGCGGAAAGATACATAGCCTATACTGTTTGCAACAGCAATCAGAAGTATACCGGGTAAAAGATAATTTACATAGTTATCCGTACCTGTTTGAATGGCACCACCTAGCACATATACGAACAATAGCATAAGTGCGATCGGCATGATGGTAACGGTGACAATGGTATCCATGCTTCGGGAAACATGACGGATAGAACGCCAGAACATAATAACCATGTCAGTGAAGAAATAACTCTTTATTGTTTCCATTTAGTTTTCATTTTTTTTACCGATGATTGCAAGAAATATTTCCTCCAGAGTCGGCTGTTTTTCAATATATTCTACTCTTGCTGGCGGAAACTGTTTTTTAAGCTCCGTTAGCGTACCACTTACAATGATTTTGCCTCCGTGAAGAATGGCAATTCTATCTGCAAGCTGCTCAGCCTCATCCAAATACTGTGTGGTAAGAAAAATTGTTGTCCCACCATCAGCAAGCTCTTTAACAATCTTCCATACTTCAATACGAGCCTCAGGATCTAATCCGGAAGTAGGTTCATCAAGGAAGACAAGCTGCGATTTTCCAACAAGGCTCATAGCGATATCAAGTCTACGGCGCATCCCTCCTGAGTAGGTTGATGCCCTCCGGTTGGCAGCATCAGATAAACCAATGCGTTTAAGCAGATCATCAGCAACCTGGTGTGGATCATTAAGATGTCGCAGCCTTGCAATCATAACTACATTTTCCCGTCCTGTTAAAACCTCATCTACAGCTGCAAACTGTCCTGTCAGACTAATTGATTGTCGTACATTATTGGGTTTTAATAAAACATCGAATCCGTTTACAGTCACGTTTCCGCTGTCTTGTTTTATCAGCGTACTCAGTATTTTGACAATTGTTGTCTTGCCTGCACCATTGGAGCCAAGTAAGGCGAAAATACTGCCTGCTTTGACTTCAAAATCTACTCCTGTTAATACAGAGATATCCTTATAGGATTTTTTCAGCCCTTGTACCGAAATGGCAATTTCATTCTGTAACATATTTTCCTAATTATGATGTTAACAAAGTGATACCGGCCATATCAGCTTTTCCATTTTTCAGGAATTCATAGGTCATTCGATCTGCGTGACAGTCAATAAACTGTATCTTTTTCAGATTATTATTTTTAAAAAAGGTATTTATAAGTGTTGAATTCTGAAATGTAACCCTTTTAAAATCAGAATTTTCAAAATAACAATCCTCCAGTCTACCATCGAAAACAATATCTTCAATCTGTATCCCAATAAAAGAGGTCCTATTCCATACTGCACCTTCAACGGTATTATTGATGAAAGCCCCGGATTTAAATTTCACGCCTGAGAAATCAGCTTCGGAAAAATCACAACCTTTGGTATGGCTTTCTAAAAATTCAGCATCTTTCAGTGAACACTCAATAAACTGATTATTAGCAAGGCTGGAGCCCAGAATATGACTGCTGCTCATATCAGATGTTGAAAAGTCGCACCGGTCAACATGATTTCTTTTAAGAAAATTAATTCCAGTAAGATTGGCGCCAAAGAAGTCACAGCTTTTGATGTAGCTTTTTGAAAATTCAGTTTCTTTCAGGGAGCAGCCTTTAAATATATTATTGACTAAGTTGGAGTTCTGAATCTTGCTTCCGCTAATGTTGGAATCTGAAAAATCACATTGATCAACATTATTCCCTTTTAGGATAAGACCTGATATATCCGACCCAATAAACTTACATTTCTGTATATCGGACGAACTGAATTTGTCATGAAGATTATTTAACCCCGAAAAATCTGCATCTATCCAACTTCCGTTTGACATATTCCAACTGGGCTTTTTCTCATCTTTTCCGGATAAAGGTTCTTCATTTTTTTCAGCTAAAGGTTCAATCGGGGTTTCCCCAGGGATTGCTGACTGAAAATTATCTGAAAAATAATTAAGATCAACACCCAGAATTTCCGCAAGACGGATAAAAGTAGTGATATCGGGCATTGATTCGCCACGCTCCCATTTTCCAACAGCCTGTGAGCTTATGAATAAACGCTGGGCAAGCTGAGCTTGTGAGATATTAATTTTCTTTCGTGCCTCGACAATTTTATTGCCAATGATTTTAGTATTTAACATGATCGTATTTATTTATTTTTTCGACACTACAAAGGTATTGGGGCCTATTTCCAGAATCAAAAAAATACAGAAACTTATAGTTGTATTTACGCTACTTTTAGTTGTAATCCACCACTGTGAGTGGTCTATTGAGTTATTTCGATGAATTGCTCTTCATAAGACCTGAATAGATACATTTTCTTTAAAAAACTAATGATCTATTTTTTCTGCTATCCTGTCTTTCTTTAATATCAATTTATATTACTTCCATTCTGCCCTGTGCATGATAAAACTGCTTTCCTGTTTTACGAATCCTACTTTCGGATAATACTCCATCGCGGTTGGCACTGATAAAAGCAATACCATCGATTGCTCACCCACTTTTTCTTTCGTTAAATTGATCAGTTTTCTTCCAACACCTTCTTTTTGATATTCACCTCTAATGGCAAGATCGGAAAGATAGCAGCACCAAACCCAATCTGTAATGGATCGCGAAACCCCTACCAACAGATCATTATGCCAAGCTGTAACAATGAGATCTGAATTGTTGAGCATCTTTTGAATCCTTTCTTTATCATTCGTTGGGCGAGGCAGCCCCGCATTATCATAAAGTTCAATAACCTGATCAGCGGTTGGTATTTTATCTGTACTGTATTTTATTTCCATGGTTCATATATTTTTTTATTCATAATTATTCTTTAAAATTGATGTCTTTGTTTTTTATCATGGTATTTCTAACGTCAGATATGTAAAATCAATTAAGATCATTAGTTAAAATAAGTATCTAAATTAAACATAAAATATATAAATCATCTGCATACAAAACACAATATAAATTTCATACAATACATTGATTAATATTGATTTATATTTGTTTTTGAAAATAATACGTATAAATAATTTTCCACAAATCATTAAAAAATGAAACTTAATCACCTTAATTTAAGTGTTCCAGATATAGCATCAGCGCGTTCTTTTTTTGAAACTTATCTGGATTTTACCTGTACCGACAGTAAGTTAAACGATTGCCTTTCCGTATTAAACGGTGAAGATGGCTTTATCTTGGTACTGATGAGCCAACAGATGAATCGTAATGGAAACAACGCTTACCCGGATAGCTTTCATATTGGGTTTTATCTTAAAAATGAAGCGGAAGTTCTGGCGAAATTTGAACAGTTAACAAGCGCTGGTTTTATTCTGGAACACGAACCACAAAGGATCAGAAAAGTCTTTGGTTTTTATTATCTGCATCAGAATATACTTATAGAAATTGTCTGCGAACTTCAGGACCCCAATGAATAGGTATTTAAACTTATAAAGCATAATAAACAGCAAATTACGACTTAGTTTTCGTTATATCTTTTGCTATATCTAAATAAATAACAGCTCTAAACTCCTATTAATAAAGGGTTTTTAATTTTTATTATGTTCAGACATAATAATGTTATATTTACTCCGTTTACTATACACGTAAGCTCATATTTTGAGTTTTCATGGTTATTAGTTTTTAATCCTCAACTTCGGTTGGGGATTTTTTTGTGAGCTATAAATATAATAATCCCTTTCTACCAGAAGACTTTGTTTATAAAAACGCCTACCCCAAAAACCTTTAAATAAAAGATTTCGACAGTCTCCTTTTTTAAAATCCTTTTTTTAAATTTGACTCATATTTGTCATATATTTGTAAAAACACATATATATTTTGGTTATGGAAAAGCTAAGAAGTTTAAGAAAACAAAGAGGAATATCACAGGAAAAAATGGCTAATGCAATTGCCACTGATCCTTCCAATTATTCACGCAAAGAAAGAGGTGAGGTAAGGATATACGATGATGAATGGGAAAAATTAGCAAAGTTCTTAGAGGTTCCTGTTGAAGATATTAAAGAAGAAGTTGTTGCAAATATTGTCAATAATAATGACAGTACCACTTTCAATGATAACGCAGGTAACTTTAACCAATACTATACTATTCCTAATTCTATCATAGAGAACTTACAAAGTTTTATTAAAGTATTGATGGAGCAAAATGAAGCTTTGAAGGAGGAAAATAAGAAATTGAAAGGTTAATAAGGGTAACAGTACCTTTTTTTTTAAAAATATAAATACCACTTTAGAAGCGGTATTTTTTTTTGAAAATTAATAATGAAAATTTAAAGAATAGTAGAGTTAAAATCTAATACAAGATTACAAATATTTCTAAATCCTTTTACAAAATCAAAATTCAGTTTTTCTCTTAACTTTACAGGAATACGAAGTGAGCTCACCTAATAGAGATGGCTTTATTTGACTCGTTATTTATTATGGATTTTAATAACATTTATTTTAAAGATCAATACTTAAATATTGAAAACTCTTTCATGTTGGAAAAGATTGATATAACCTCTTTTGATGACATCATCATTTCCCATGAATTTCCGACCCGGAAATACAAGTTGTACATGTTCTTTACACAACCTGTAAAATATGAACCAAGGAAAGGCTTTATTAATAAATTGATTTGCGCGATCTTCAATCACAATAACAACCCTAAGGAGATCAAGAGGTCTTATTATGATACTTCTGTAGAAAAATTGCTTCCAATGATTAAGCAATGTCTACCGGAGGCTAATATTCCAGATTTAAGAAACAGTGTATTTTGGGGAACAGAAGACGAAAAAAATGGGTTTCAAAGAACCCTTCACATTTACAGTAGGGATAAACTTTCTTTAACCGATGTATTTAAAAAGCATAATATGATGCGTAAATAAGAGGCCTCATAAGTTTCTTAAACCAGTTTAAGAAGGTATAAAATCAAAGTATATAAATTTGTTTCAAGAAATTAATACAATGGCATTACATACTCCAAAACTCGTCGCTGGTATATCCATCCCTGATAGCAGTTTAGCCAAACAGGCTACTGAACTTTTAATTGAACACGGTTCAGAATTCCTTTATAATCATTCACTGAGGACGTTTATTTTTGCCTCATTGAATGGCGATCAAAGAAAACTGGTTTATGATCCGGAACTTTTATATATCTGTTCTGTTTTTCATGACCTGGGACTTACGCCACATTACAGCAGTCCTAATAAACGTTTTGAAGTGGACGGAGCCGATGCAGCACGTAATTTTCTGAGGGGACATGGCTTATCAGATCAGACCTTACAATTGGTTTGGGATGCCATTGCACTGCATACTACACCAGGAATTGTAGAATATAAAGAGGCTGAAGCGGTATTACTAAACTCCGGGGTTGCACTGGATGTGGTAGGAAAAGGATATGATCAGCTATCGGATACTATTCGAAAGGAAATTACAAGTTATTTCCCACGCACCAATTTTAAGAAAACAATTATACCCACTTTTTTTGAAGGGTTCAGACATAAACCACACACGACCTACGGCAACATGAATGCTGATATCTGTACCTGTATGATCCCAGGTTTTAAAAGCCCCAATTTTTGTGATGCCATCTGGCAATCTCCCTGGGAGGAATAATATATAATTTTCAAACTCAGGTCTGTAGTATAATTTAAAAAAGAGGCTGCTCACAGTGAGCAGCCTCCTTATACCTAAAAAAATTTTATCAAAGATGATTAAGGGGTTACATAGAATCTTGGCCCATGATATTTCCACGTGTCATTTCCATATCCCAATTCATTAAAACTGGTTGTATAGAAATGTGATCCTCTTTTAGTATTGAAATATTCGTATACCGGAATGTTAGTTCCATTTAAATTGATAGGTGCACCTAACATTTTAATTTTCCTCCAACCGTTTGCTTCTTGCAATTCATCAATAATTCCACTAATATAAGAATCCCCGGTGTTTGTATTATGCCAAATTGTAATATAAGGGTTACTGGTTACGACAGGACCTACAGCTCCTAAAACTCTCTCTTTAAAATAGGATGCAGGAAACGGGTGATCCTGAATGGTATAATAATGTTGCATTCTAGAGTCACTGTAGTAAGCTTGAATTATGTTAGGCATTTCAAACTTAGCCTCTCCATTCTGTGTTCTTGCTTTTGCTGCCACTACATTCATGTTTTCATCATTTTGCATATCTGTATCAGATGAGCAGCTTGTGAAAGTTAAAAATACCGTTAATGTCAACGCTGACATTCTGAAAAAATTTCTCATAAAACTGTTTAATTATTTAACGTTAAAGTTTTGACAAATATACAAAAATTCTTTAATTAGTGATTAATAAATACCATATAAATACTATTAACATTACATTTATTACAAAAATTATATCACTTATTAGTGTAATAAAACAATCAATATTAACAAATTTTAAATGATAAAGAATTTAAACATTCTTTTTATTAAATTATTTTAAAATGAATTATAGAAGTGATAATTTTTTACACAATCTCACCAACCGTTTCAATTCTTAATAAGAAATCTTTCACTAGTATTTCATTGTGTCTTCTTACATTTTGAATATCTAATTGTTTTTTTATAGCAGAATTATTTTAAAATACGTTCTAAAACAATTCACAAATCAGGGATCGTATAAACAACTGTAGACAAATTATTTAACATAAAAAAAAATATTAAAAAAACACAAGTAAATAATATTTATATCTATACATTTGATTAATTAACACATAAATACAATGAGAAAAATTTTTATTATTGGTGCTTATTTAGGGATATATTCTTTGAATGCACAAACGACCATTTTTGAAGACAGCTTTGAAAGCTATGCAGACTTTGCTTACACGACAGGAACTGTTGGCAGTTGGACTTTAACAGACCTTGATGGTAAAAACTCGTATATTTTAAACGGTTCTAGTTTTCCTAATCAGTCGATTCCAAAAGCCTTTATTGTCTTTAATAAAGCAGGAATAGTTCCGGCTACGATATCTGACCAGACAGGTGCCAGAACTGGTAATAAGGCAATGGCCTGTTTTAATGTGAGTACTCCAGCTCCACTTGTCAATAATGACTGGCTGATCAGTCCTAAGATTACTTTAGGATCTACTGGAAATAATGTTAGCTTCTGGGTAAAATCAATCAATGAATTATACGGTGAAGAAAAATTTAATGTATGGGTATCTACTACAAATACCAATACCACAAGTTTTACTAAGCTTAATCCTAATGTGATTGTTACTCCAGCTGTCGTAGAATATAACCAGCATACTTTTAATTTAGATGCTTACGCCGGACAAAGTGTATATATTGCTATACAGTGTGTTTCAGATGATCAGTTTGCCTTGTTTGTTGATGACTTTAAAGTTACAACAACAGGAACCTTAGGTACTTCTGAAACGTCTAAAGCTTCTTCTAATATCTCTGTATATCCAAATCCGGTATCCGACATTCTTACTGTTAAATCTAAAGAAAAGATTAATAATATAGAAGTTTTCGATATCAGCGGAAGAAAAGTAAATGCTACTTTAAATAATGACAAAGTTGATGTGAGAGCTTTAAATTCGGGAAGTTATATCATCAATATTGAAACTAAGGAAGGTAAAACTACTGAGAAGTTTATCAAAAAATAAGTACTGACAGACTTGAATTCATAATTGAAAAACACTCCAAATGGAGTGTTTTTTATTGGATACAAATCCACTTTCTACATTTTCCTATTGTCGACAATGACATCAAATGGGTTTTCAAAAGAACTTCTATCTTTTAAATATTGCTTGTCTTCTTCTGTTAATTCATCTGTTCCCAGCCCAATGTCTTCCCACTCCTTTCCCTCCTCTCTTCTATGGGCAAATTCAATACTTTTAATTGTTGGTTTTTTATTTAATCCTAAAACAGTCAGATCCATCAATTGACCTTCTTTAATTTCACCCTTCATAATTCGTCCAAACAGGAAAAACTGTCGTCCTGTAATTTGGAAAACATAATCAAGTTTAAACTGAGCAACAACTCGATCTCGCCAACTATGTCCACAATACCTGCATTGCTTTGCCCTTGGTGTACGGGCAAGTTTATAACACTTCGGACAGTTGTTGAAAAATACCTTTTCTGGAGTTTCAGCCATAATCCGCTTAGCTACTTCTAGTTCAAATTCTTCAGGAGTACTCTGAATATACATATGATACTGCAATGCTAACATTTCATCATTAGTCATCAAATTGCTAAAATAGTTTTTGATATAGTCTACAGTCTCTTTTTCCACGTTCAGTCTTATTTTGATTCTTACTCAGTGAAAAGGATTTTCAATCAGAACCTTCCTTTTCCATTTCTGTATTAATATTTCCTAATTTTCACACAGGAAACACCATTTATTTTTAGCTTCTTCCCTATTTTTTTTAGTAAGCCTGTTTTTTCATCACGCCGGAATACAAAAACATTTCCGCTACCTGCATTGGCTACAATTAAAAACTTCCCTGTTTCATCCATATCAAACACCCGTGCCTGTTTTCCATAAGTAGATTGATAACCAACATTTTTTAATGTTCCATCATT
This sequence comes from Chryseobacterium sp. ISL-6, assembly GCF_018613715.1. GTDB lineage: Bacteria > Bacteroidota > Bacteroidia > Flavobacteriales > Weeksellaceae > Chryseobacterium > Chryseobacterium paludis. Next base: position 67,076 of record NZ_JAGGPT010000007.1, read on the forward strand.
AAGAATTGAAAAAATGGCAATATTATTTTCATCACCCCGATTAGAAGCATATAAAAACTTACCGTCTGGAGAAATGTGAATGTCAGAGCTTTCAAAATTTTCTTTAACCTCATCTGAATGGGTATTGATCCTTTGGATATTCTCTAGTTTCCCATTATCATATGAATAAGCATCGACTGCTCCACCCAATTCTTCAATGCAATAGCCAAATTTACCATCGGGATGAAAAGTAAAATGTCTTGGTCCAGTTCCCGCATTGGTCGTTATAAAAGGCTGTTCAGCAGTTTGTAATGGTTCGGTTCTATCACCTTCAAATCGATAGGATCTAATTTTGTCCGCACCCAGATCAGGGGCAAAAAGGTAATTAAAGTCTGGTGAAAAAACAGTTGAATGAACATGGGAGCGGTCTTGTCTATAAGGATTGATACTCCCTTCTGAAAACTGAAAATTCTGAACACCCGGCTGTATGGTTCCATTTTCTAAAATCGGATATACAGAAATACTTCCTTCTGTATAATTTCCATTGACCAGCCATTTTCCATTCTTGTGAACAGTTACATACACCGGATTCTCACCGCCACTCTTTTGACTGTTGATAAAACGGAGCGTTTTCTTTTCGGGATTAAATTCAAAACTGCTTACACTTCCTGCATTTTGCGTTTTACTTTCGGTGCATGCAAAAATGTATTTCCCATTGGGAGATAAAGTTAAATAGGACGGATTTAAAACACCTTTAAAAGATGTTATTTTAGATAGTTTTCCACTAATGGTATCCAGTTGGTATACATAAATACCTTCTGTAGTTTTATCCCGGTTAAAAGATCCGAAAAAGACGTAGTTATTTTGTGAGTACAGATGTATTGATGCAAAAACGGCAACGGTTAAGGCTATTAATTTTTTCAATTTCTTTAAAGTTTATTGGAAGCTCTGGTAATAGAGTAATACTCCACAAATTTAATCATTGTACCCATTCATTGCATCAGATACATCTTTATTATTTTGATGTATAAAGTAAGTTGCCAAATCTGTATTGGAAAATCCGGTAAAATTCGCTTGGCGCAACAATGTCACCAATTGTCCCCTATGATACGTAGCGTGATTAACATAATGAGGAAGTGTTTGCCAAAACAGCATTTGTTCTTCTCCACCTCTTGGATATCTAATCGTGATTGGCTGTTGATAATGATCTTCAGGATAGCTTTCTATAAAGCTTTTTATGTCAACGGATGCCTTTTTCCAAATTTCTATCAACTCACTTTTCGTCCCTTTAAACTCAGTTGATAAATAAATTGGATCAGGAGTATTTGTCCAGAAGTCAATCCAAATCTTTTTGGCACTGACCATATGGACAACTGTTTGTTTAATACTCGTGAAACTACTAACAATAGGGCGCTCCCATTGCTCATCATTAATTTGATCAAGCCATTCAATCGTAATTTGGTCTGCCCAATTGTTGTAATTAACTAATTCTAAAAAAAACTTTTTTGTCATTTTACTTTTTATTTTAAGTTCAATGCAAAAGTAAGTTCAGGGAAAGCTATAAAGCTGTAGTTAATCGTTCAAAAGCTGTTTATAAACGTTCACATTTTGTTGCTGAAATTGTTTTGGACTTATTCCATAAATCCGTTTAAATGATTGAGAAAAACTTGAATGATTTTCATATCCAACTTCGTAAAATACTTCGCTCGGGTTTTTGTTTTGTAGTAATAGTGATGTTGCTATTTCCATTTTCTTTTGCAGGAAATATTTACTGGGTGCCACATTGTAAAGTCTTAGAAATTTTCTTTTGAAAGTAGAAATGCTTGTATGGCACAAAAAGGCTAATTCATCTAATGTAAGATTATTGGTGAGATTTTTTTCAACTGCTTTCTTTATTTCAATATCTGAATATTCTTCCATTTTTCTTGTTTGAAATGACAAGATAGCACTGGGGTATTTTTCAAGGAGATATAGCATTAATTCTTCAAACTTCAGTTGCAGCATTTGTGTTGAGACAAAAGATGATTTTTGCTGAATTAATTTAAGTGATAAAATATAATGGTTAATGAATTCATCCTTTTCAAATACGAGAAAGGGCTCTTCAACTTTTTCTGCATAGGCAGAAATACTTTTAATAATATGATCATATTTAATAAAAAAATGCGAGAGTGCCTGATCATTAAAAAAAAATAAAGTGCTGCGGTATTCATTATCAACAGAAAGCTTTTCTGTCATTAAACAATTATTTGAAGAAAGAATGGCAAATTGAGCGTTCGTAATTGTAGTTGCTTTATTTGCATAATGCAACACTTTTTCACCTTTTTCTAAAAAATTAATAAAATTCTCCTGAAGGAGTATTTTATTTCTTTGAGCCTGTTCCTTAGAAATGTAGCTGTATGTGCTAAGAATATCTCTGTCTGGTTCTCTGTTCACCTGTTGTTTGATCGTTTCCATAGTCCATCTGATGTCTTAGATGAGGATTCAGTTATATACAAATGTAGTAAACAGAATTCATTCTTAAGGAGTTTTAGTTTTTATTGAGACGCTCTATAATTAATGACGAAAAACATTTAACTCCTGTTCTGATACTTTCTTCGTCCACCTGAAAATTAGGTGTGTGATTCATCGCAATAATTCCTTTTTCAAAATTGGAACCACCAAGTAAGAAATAAACGCCGGGTGTTTTCTGTTGGAAATAAGCAAAGTCATCATTAAAAAATGGAACCTGTCCGTAATCGGGAGTGACTGCATTTTTTCCATATATATTATCAAGCGTTTTTATAGCAACTCCTGTTAATTTTTCGTCATTGATCACTGTGGGATTTTCCTGTATAAATGACAACGAAAGCAATTGGTCTTTATAACCGTTCTCTTCTATTATTTTCTTAACACGAGGAATGATCTCCGTCAGATGAGATTGATCTGTTTCATATAAATAAGCTTCCAGGAAGAATTGATTGTTCTTAGAACGGGTAGAAAAATGTTCATCAACAAACAGATAGTTCTTAAAAATAGTATTGGGGTTCATCAATCCAATTTTTGGATCAACCATATTTTGTATTTCCCATGGCTTACTCCCAGTAGTTGCACGAAATAAGGAACTACTGATCTTTTCCATTAATCCTTTTGCATCGTCTTTTGATAGTTCATTTTTTAACTGGATTCGTATTCTTTTCTGATAGGCAAACATCTCATTGGGTTTAACCATTATTTGTCCTACCGGTAGAGCTGACACATGCAATCCGTAGATCTCATCAGGATTTATTTTGGACAGCAATCCACTATCAACCATCGACTTGGCACCCACAAAGGTTTCTTCTTCCGGTTGAAATATAAAATACACTGTTCCCTTTATAGATTCTTTATTTTTTGAAAGGACATCAGCTATTCCCAATGCAATTGCCATATGTACATCATGGCCGCAACCGTGCTGAATACCTTTTATTTTAGATTTAAAAGCCACTGCATCAGGAAAATCGTTTGGCAATGCATCCATATCAGATCTCCACGCAATTTTTTTTCCTTTTTTACCTCCTCTTAAAATTCCCACAACACCATGGCCATACACGTCTGTTTCCACTTCAAGCCCCAGATCAAGTAAATATTGTTTTATAATCTTTTGAGAACGAACTTCGTGACCTGCCAATTCAGGATTTTCATGAAAATCTCTCCTGATGGCTACCAGTTTTTTAAAGATACGATCTGTTTCAAGCTCAATAGACTCGTGAACTAAGTGCTCTTTTGTCTGTTTTGGATTAGCAGTTTTATTTTTCAGTTTTTGAGCAGATGCAATGGTAGTAACAAGGCACATTAAACTTAAAGCAAGTTTTTTCATAGTCTATGGACGGCAATTTTAAACACTTAAAATGATCAAACAAATATACCTCAAATGATATTTGCTAAATTGTAAAAATGTAAGCCTCTTCATGAAAACAATTATGGCGCTTGATCTGTTACATTCAAGCAATTTATACCACTTTATATCACTAAGTTATGTAAAAAAGGTTTATACATTCATCAAACGTCTATATTTCTGTATCGATTTGAGTAGTAGATTGATATTATAAAAAATACATTATATAAAACATTAATAAAATATCCATAATTATATTTTTCCGCCGAAAGTCCAGAATCTATAGAATATCCTGAAATATTAATTATTACAGCAATAACTAGCAATGCTAACCAAAAAAGAATAAAGCTTACCGTGTTTCCTTTTAAGTTATCTATGGATTTTTTATCTTTTAATGAATATGAATAAATATAATTAGGCAACCAGGAAGCCACTGTAAGTAGCATAGACAGATTAAAGGATATGAAAAAAGGGAACAATGTTAATGCCAACAATGCACAAAAAAAATAAATAGCTACAAATCTATTTTTATCCTCTTTTTCACCTTCCTTATAAATAAACAATGGAATATTCATCAGTAATAGAAAAAACAACACCCAAAAATTAAAGAAAGAGGATTTTTCTACATTTTTGTTTTCTAAAAACATATACAAATTAAAGCCAGCCCATATCAGGTTGATTCCTATTTGCACAAATGCAGATCGGGTCAATGGGCTGGTTTTCTTTTTATTCTCCCGGTATTGTTGTTGAACTTTTTCAAGTTCTTCTTGCAATTTCTTGTTTTTGCTAAACATTCCTTATCTAATGATTTGCAGGCTGTCCGTCCCCTTTGGAATATACAGTAACATGTCTATAAAAGTTTTTCTATTCATCCCATTTTTGTCAATATCATCATAGCCTAATAGAGACTCACCACGATTTAACCCTTCTTTTGGTTCTAATCTAACTATTTTATTATTGGCATAAAATTTCATCACATAATTTTCTATAGGATAAACATTTTGCGAATATTTATCTGAATTAGCACGTGTTGTAGATACAGATTTTCCCTTTCTACCTTTTGTTGACTGAAATTTTGTTATCATGTCTTTAGGAAAATACTCTGCCTGATACCATTCTGAGTCTGCATTTAAAAAAATTGTATTCAAATAGTCATAATCCTTTTCTTTAAAGGCTGAAACCATATTTTTATAGAAGCTTACAACTTTTAATTCTAAGTCTTTTTGATTTAATTTTGACAGGTCTTGTCCATCCTCCCATCCTTTTATAGTATAAGGTACAGAAGCTTCGAAATTCACGCTGGTTTTATATTCTGTTAACTTTGAATAATCAATGTTCTGATCACTATTCTTAAACTCTAATACCTCTTCCGGAGTTTTTATTGATCCATCCTTATTCCATGCCGTTTTTTCTACTTTCAGGATAAAGTTCTCACCATTCTCAAGAAAATTCTTTTGAGTTCCATTATTATCATATCCCGGATAAAGCTCAACCTCAATGCTTTGTTTCCCGCTTTTCAGAATAGAGGAATTAATATTTACTCTTGTCATTCCAGGAATTTTATCAAAGTTTGAATAAACAGGAACTCCATTTACCATTACTTTGAAGTTAAATATAGATTGGATATCTAATTGATAAAGCGGTTCATTGTCAAATTTCTGAACTTTTTTAGAAAGATATTCTATTCTCTGTTCTGCCGTCATTGTTTTATTTTTTGATTCTTGTGCACAGCTAATAAGACTTGCTGTCAATAATAATGTTAATATAAATTTTGTCATTATCTCATTATATTATAGGTAATTTCCAACCTGTTTTCCATGTATAGGCGTCTAGTACTACTATTTTTCCATCTGCGGTATAATGTATTCCGTCTTTTTCTTTTAATGCTTTTATATCACCTGCTCCTCCATCATCAGCAACAAATCCAAGACTGATATTAGCTTCCAGTAACAATCCTTCAAATTTTACTTCAGGCTCTACATAAATACTGTGGGTGTCAGCTTTTGTAACAAACTCCAAAGCTACTCCTGTCTTTACTTCAACACTGGCTTCAATGTATGCTTTTGATTTCCAAAAAACAAAAACTTTCATACTTCCATTAGCCTGTAAATATCCTTTAATAGCAACTGAAACCTTTCCACCAAATTTACAAGGACTTCCATCATCATCTTTCATAAGTCTGGTCGTAAAATCACTGCCGGAAGCAGTGTTAATACTTCCCTTTAAAGACCCAAAAATTTCACTGCTGATAATTAGATCTAAATTAATATCAAAATTATCACCTAATGCTTCATCAAGGACATCAAGTATAGCAACAACTGCAAGAACTACAGGATGTTTAATTTTGTATAGCAGCTGATAGAGATCATATTTTGCTTCAATTCCAAATAAAGGATCTAAATTAATTGCCCCTTCTATTAAAGTACCCATTACTGGAGTTTTCAAATCTGAAGGTGCTTCAGCACACCAGCTTACAGAAAGTCCCACTTTCGGAGGCGTAAGTTCGAAACTCCAATTGCTTTTACTTTCACCTCCCCTTTTTTTAATAAGCTCCTCTAGTTTTGCTTTACGGTTACTGATTGTGGCATTACCAGAAGGGGAATTTCTGGTAGTTTCGCTATTATTTCCTTTAACAATTTTTTCAATAAGTTCCTTTAAATTTACAATCTTTTGAAGAAACTCTTTAGCTTTACCAAATTCAGAACTAAAATCGAGTGCTGCATACGGCCGGTCAAATTCACAAATCAGATTGAATTCTGCATCAAGTGTACCATGTGCTTTTTTAATAAGATTCGTAGCCTGACTTCTTACAGAATTACTTTTACGCGCCCTGTTTCTTTCCTGCGAAGCCTGTTGAATTTTTCGTTTGTTTTTTTTCTTTTTATCTTTTGGAATATTTCCTTCCTGCTGGGCATTTAGCTGCTTGATACGTTCATCGGCTTCCAGCTCTTTAAGTTTCCATGTTTCATGATATTCTTCCCTTAAATCATTGAATTTTTCACCATCATAATTATAAGCTATCTGAAGAGTCCATTTTGTATCTGGATAGACAATAATATTTAATGGGGTGCGAAATGCACACGTATTGAGATTTACGGGGTATTTTTGAGCAGCCCAGCTACTATTGGGCCAAATGGTGTTTACCAGACCAATCAAAGGACTCATTGTATTGCCCCAACTGTAATCATAGCCTATCTTTAACTTAAGCAATTCATCAGTCGGAGGCTGATATTCAAACGGATAAGAATCTTCTAATATTTTAAAGCCTGATTGTCCTTTCACTTTTTTACCGCCCGCAACCAAAGTAATCGCCTGGGTCAGGGTACTTTTATTTTCTGCTTTTTTTGTCTGTGCTTCACCTCCACTAAATAGTTCTTTGCTTTCCGCTAATCTCCATTTCCTTTTTTTTGTGGTACTATCGATCTTCAGAAGCTCTTCTATTTTTGAGATATCTATTACTTTTCCTGTATGCCTTAGCTTACCTTCATACAGACAATCTTTTGAGTTGACGTCTTTTAATTCAATGGTCAGTTCTTTTCTCATTTTATCTACTCCAGCAACAACAGGAAATATTAACTGTGTAGGATTTGGATTGTCTTTCAGTGGAAAAACCTGTATATCTACTTCCTCTTCATCCTTTTTATACTTCCCATGAATTTCTGAATAACCACAAGGTAGAAAATTAGCATAGTTCGTTTCAACATCTCCAACCAATATCACTTGATTTCCTGTAGGTTCAAGCAAAGAAACCCCAGTATGTAATTTTACTATATTAATACTATTCTTATCGCATTCCAATTCCTTTCCTGAAAAAAAGACAGAGGCTTTTAATTGAATTGAATTTTGATCAAATTTATTATTTTCATCATTTGCATAAAAACTCCAAACAGGATCAACGTAAATATTTGTTATACATTTCTGGTAATTTACACCGTCTTTTAATTCACTTTTAGTGGTGTTAAAAGATGGTTTATTCTTAGAGAGATATACTCCTACTTCTCTCGTAATTTTAGGAAATGAATTGGGTAATTTTTCTTTATTAATTTTATCCAATTCTACTTTTTCACCATCTTTCTTCCATTTTCCATCCACTTTTTCGTGCATAGGTAAATCCTCTGCCTTATAATTATTGTCAAATAATTGTATTTCTATGTCTTCCCCATATAATCCATCTGTATAAATATGTAACTGAATAGTTTCTCCATATTTTACATCTCTGGTTATTTTTTTACCATCGTTATTAATGTCATATTCTCTCCATTCATAACCAAAAACTTTTGGTTTAGTTTTTACTTTTACAAATACTCCATTTTTTGTGCTGTTCCCTGGTTTACCCTTTCCGAGAATGTAAGGTTCCAACCATGCGATCCCACCCCAATACAGACTAATAAAATTCATGGAGTGGCCTTTAACCTTACCAATACCTACAGTGGTATTATAAGAACCTTCCTGGAAATCAGGTTTATGTTTACATACACTCCAGATCCATACTAAATTATTTTGTTCGTCAACTGCCAGTTTATCCCAGTTTTCAACTTCTGCTCTTAAATATGCTTTTCCTTCCTTTGGTTCCAGAAGGACATACTTATTCGTTTCGTTATACTGATCTTTACTTTCAGGATATATTTTTATTTTAGGACTATTCATGACAATACATTTAACTGGACATAACTTTGATTATCAACAAAAAAGGGTAACATCTCAGTTAAAACTTCCTTATCTGCATTCTTCGCATTCTTCTTGGTGGCTTCAGCTGTTTGTCCATGATTAATGATCATTATACAATCAGGGCCACCAATAGGGCATGTTGCCTTACTGTCTTCCAGTAAAACTTTTCCACTATTATCCTGAAGTGTTATCTTTTCGTAGAAACCACTCCATTGGGTAACTATAACCTGACAAGGATTATTATTTAATTTTGCACAACTTCCAAAAGTGTTTTTCTCAAACGTTTTGCCAATATCCATATGTGTGGCTATCAGTTTATCACCGCCATCCTTATCATTGATATAGCGTTTACTCTGTGTCTTCACCTTAAGTTTATCCGGCGTAGTACCAAAATTACACTTGCAGGTAGCACCTTGGCAGACTAAATGTTTTTCACTCATCTTGTATTTTTTGGCATTTATTTACTATGATCTATTCTGGTCATAAAACTGAAAATCAATTATATATTCTACCTCTTTTTCAAAAGTTGATAGATATCCATTGATTGAAAATATTTCGTTGGTTTCCTGATTAAATTTATACAAAAGCTCAACTTTCCCTTTTTTTCTGTTTTTATTGAACATATCTTCTTCTTCGGTTCCGGTTATCTTTAATGCTATTCTATTCCCTCCCGTATATTCATGACTTAAAATATATTCAACTTCATATCCGACATTACGTGAAAGACCTGAAAAGTAGATATCCAAAGAATCCTTCTTTAAAAAATACGGATAACTTTGATAAACAGGCATAAAGAACAGTTTATAAAATGTATTCCTGCTAAATAAATCTTTTTTTGAATCGATGTCAGCATATGCCTGGTTTAGCTGTTCTATTATTTCGTCTGTAACTTCTGACTGGTAATATTCTTTCAGTTTTGGAAAACATTCTGTTTGCCAACGTTTAGCAATGTCTTCATTATTCAGTATACTTTTAAGTTCTCCATTCTTGTTGGTAGAAACTTGTAAAGGGTACAAAACCTGTTCAGCTTTCTCAAACAGCTGCTCAATAATTTTGTCGATTTCCTGGTTATTTATATATGTCTTTTCCTTTATCAATTCAATATACGCTTCTGTTCTTTTTACTCTGATTGTATAATGAATCTGTAAATTTTTAGGCTTAAACTTTATAATTACCCCATACACTTTATCACTCGGTTTCTCTGGAAGTTCTATTGTCGAACTTTTCAGCAACCTAACGTCCCTTACCTTATATTTTTCTGAAGGAATATAGATGTATTCAACATATTTAGGTAATGAAACAGTCAGTAATTCTAAAAGACCACAGTGTCTATTATGAAAGCCCACAAGTTCTTCAGCTGTCATATCATATTCATTAGAGAGAATTTCCAAATTAAGGATTCCCTCTGTTTTTACTTTGATATATTCTTTTACGACAGAATCTTTCATAATTCTTTAATACCCTTTGACTAACAATTATTTTGTTGCTGGTGCTGCGTATCAGCTATTTCTTTTTCTTTCTTTCTTCAAATGAAGCCTCTGTTACCTTTCGGCTGTCATGATCTGATTTCGACTCAAATCCTATTTTAAGATATTCCAATTTCTTGGTCGCAGTATAAGTTAATTCATAATACTGTAACCTTCCGTCTTTACATTCCGCTCCCGGAGCACGGTAATCACCACCAAAAGTCTCAGTTGTAGTTCCTGAATCATTTACACCATCAATATCATCATCTACATATCCGAATTTACCTGAATAAGGAAGATCTGAACGATAAGAATTAATCTCCTCAACTTTCATACCCGCTTTTACCGGAAAACCATTAAGATTAACAGCTTCTTTATATACTTTAAAGGGATAGATGTAATTTTTCTTCTTTATTTCATTTTCAGCATTAAACTTTTTTACCTGATCATCACTTATTAATGATTTTCCACCCTCCATATTTCGAGCTGCTATATTTTCTCCAGATTCAAAATCTCTTGCGTGATTTAACTGCTGAGACTTACCTTCCGGGCTATCCAGATTGAGAAAGAAAATATACACTCCGGCAACTTCTTTATTATTGTTCTGCCAATCATCTATCGCAATACCCAAATCATCCCAGACATAGGCAAGATCTGTATCCCGGCTTGGTTTTCCCAATACTTTTATCCAATCTTCAATCGGTGTTCCCAACTCTAACTTTTTCCCTTTGTAGGTTAATCCACAGGATTCTATTTTAATAGTGGCTTGGGACACATCTATAGTTTCTTTTTTCATATTTTGACATTGAAAATTTAATATTGCAAATAACAGTACTGAAAAGATGATCTTTATTTTATTTCTCATTTTATTTATTACTTACAAGGTATATTGTTGAACGACTATTGTCATAATATCGACGTACTATTACTTTATCATTAAATGGATTTTTCCACTGCATTAAATTTATCTGATCCAGATTGTTGTTATAATATTTAAAATCCATACTATTCTTACCAATTTTCAGGCGGTAATAGGCATATCCATAAGGGTAGAATGAGAAGAAAAAGTGGTTTCCAGAACTGCTATTTCCTAATACAGATGTTTCATACAACTTTAAATTAGTTTCAGTCTGGATCATCTTTTTTCCTGAAAATAAACTAAACATCTTTTTTTTACCCTCATATTGTTTTTTTAATTCATAATCATACAGACAATACTCTTTATCTTTATAGGTATACAAAATATAACCCGAATCTTCAAAACTATAACAAGATATATAATTTGAACTTATTTTTCTCCCCAGAATCTTTAATTTTATACTATCAACTCTTTTTTGTTTAATACTATCGTTGTTCTTAAAATCCACTTGTGAATTTTCTAAGCTTGTACGAATAGAATCTCCAATTTTATATCCATTTATGATTTCAATCTTTTTTATTTTGGACCAAGGAAATGAATATTTATAAACCCCATCATTATTGTACACATAAATATTTTTATTCTCGTCTACCTCAATATTATAAAAATCATTTTTTACTTGCCATATCTTTTTAAAATCTCCATTGTAAACAAAAAGAGATTTATCACTGGTTGCATAATAATATTCTGAATCATGTTTTAAATTTATAATACTATCATTAATAGAATCCATTTTAAACTTAGAATCTGAAAGCTTAGGAAAAGAATCCTGATCAGGATGCTTATCTTTTTCCGGTATAGAATAATTACAACTAAAAAGAAATATAAGAAGAAGCAATCCTCCAATAGATCTTATAAAAGACGCTTTTCTCATTTGGTCATTTTTTCAAAATATCCCATGATTTCTTTTATCTTCTTTACCGCCTCCGTGTTCATTTCTTGTAGTTCGTGCTCTGCATGATCATAAATAGTACCATATTTTAGATCTTTTGTTATAGCAGGGTTTCTTGCTACCCAATCATTCAGATATTTATCACACCATCTTGCATTGGGAGATGATGGATGTACAAAATATGTTTTGGTGGTATAATCAGCTAAGGCAGAACCGTCCATTCCATTTTTAAACCTTGTGGTCACTTCTTTTATTGCCATCTTTGCCAGTTCTGCACTGATCTTATTCAGCGGATGAGAATAGCTGTCTTTTGCAATCTGGGAGTGAGAAGGATTAACACCATAATTGGTATTCAGATGGGACTGTGCTTCTGGAATAACCTCATCAAAAGAACCCAGCACCAAATTGAAAACAAGTTTCGGGAAAAAGGCCATGATCTGTCCGGTATACCCCATTCCTTTCTGAAGGTTTTCGGCACTACGAGCTCCTAATTTTTCAAAGAAATCCCTCGACATCCACTCTTTCTTGTCTGCATTCTGATATTCCTTTGCAAGAAAATCCTGAAATTTAAGAAATTGATTGAACCAAGATAGCCATGTAGCGAATTCTACACCCAGATAGCTGGAACTTTTCTCCGCTTTATCAGATTTCTGTCCTTTAGAAAGATCTTCCAGGACACTAATAATAAATTTCTCAGCCAGAGATCTTTGTCCCGGTACCCGTCTTTTGTATTCTTTGATTTTAGGATCAAACAAAAGGTCTCCCATTTTCGGTCCGACACTGGCCATTGTATCATCAGTCAAAAAACGACCGCTGACTACTGGAATTCCAGTATACTCTTTTCCTTTATAATAAGACACCCATGGATAAGCATCAACTCCCAGTCTTCTCAAAGAGATTTCAACAAAATTGGTATGTGAGAAATAATCTTCCAAAACGTGAAGTGCCCCTCCCAAATGTCTGAAGCCTTCCGGTGTTCCTCTTTTAGAAACCGCAAGTTTAAGTTGTTCTTTTACATAGGTAACAGAAGACGGACGTTCAGGAAAGTCTTTCCAAAAGAAAGATGACATATTTTTGGTTGCGTCTATTTTCCAGGACTGACCATTATCTCCGGCATAAAGTTTTTTTTCTGTACCCGTTCCATCATACATAAAAGAAATAACCTTTCCTTTATCATCTTTAGCATCAGATTCATCTGCCAGTCCAAAAGGATTATCAATATGCTCTTCCGGACGGTAAATTCCAAGAATATCTTTTGTAAGGCCTCCATATTCTTTATTAAATTTTTCTTCCAGTGTTTTATAATCGTCAGCAGGATTTTTTCCCGCATCTTTCAATGGATCAAAAACAAATTCTCTAATAGCCAGAATTTTGATCAACTGCACCCAGCCTTCATGTGAAAGCTGCATTGGGCTTACTTCTTTGATCACCTTATTTTTCTGGGCTTTAATAGCCGCATTAGTTCCTCTTACTGTAATTTTTACAATTACCTGGGAAAAATCCCTTAACCAGTTTCCAAAATAAATTTTACGAACCTGTTCTTCTGTATACAGCTCTTTTGAAACTAAAGCTTCAAATTCTATATCTCCATGAGCAAAAGCGGCATTTTTATTGTGTTTCCTGTTTCTTCCGGCACCGTAATTGGAAATATCGTCAGTAGGATCTTCATCATATTGCCTGTCTTCTTCCACATACGCCGTGACTTTGGAATGTAAGGTAGAAAAGTCTATGATAAGATCACCCTTAAAAGTAGGAAGTTCTGCCTTGGCAAAATTCAGCTGAGATTCATTAAAGATGTCAAACCTAAACAAATAATAAGCAAACTTTGCCCCTTCGTCTATCACATCTGTATCAGGAATTCCGTTGGAAGTTAGTTCTGTACGCAGAAGATTATCTATATGGTGACCATATTCTTCAACCAGCGCTGCCATTAATTCAGCTCTTTTATCATTGTCTTTCGAAGCTTCTTCTACAAACTTTTCATTAACAATTATTTTTTTCCTTTTATTACTGTATCCGGCGGGACCACCTCTCCTTCCTACCAAACCTTTAGAAACAATAATTTCAGGAGCTTTGATCTTGTTATCGCTCAGATCTCTGTAAAGCCTGCTTAATGCCTCAGCATCGATCTCATAACCGAAAATCTGGGTCATAAATAACATGAAGGTAATCTCTCCAAGCTCTTTTGCAAGACTCATCAGCTGCTCGTGAGCATAGGTACTTTCAAGTTTATATTCACTTTCCTGCACATCTATCGGAGGTGGAACAAATTTTTCCGGCTCTCCGTAAACTACCCCATTCTCTTTTCCTATCTGGATAACTTTACTTCCAATATTTTCAATGTCATCTTTAGAGTACCTTTTATAGTCCCCACCGATAACTTTGGTGATATTCCCTTTAACAATTCTTGTTCTGCTCATGGCTGTAATGATTTAAAAATTATTACCCTTCTCTGAGCTGTTATTCTTTACCGTTTTATCAGAATGCTGTTCGTTAGTACCCGTACTTTGTGTTATGATCTTACCTTCACTTACTTCATTTCTCTCTTTCTTTGTCTCACTGTGTACATCTCCATCTATAATTTCCGTAAGTTTTCCTGTAATCATCATACTTGCATCACCAACAACAGAAGTAATTTTCATCGCACCAACACTTTGTGTGTCATTCATTGTAACAGATTCGGTTTTATTCATCCCCACTATATTACTTTGATCGGCACCTACAGTAGTGCTCATATTTTGCCCTACATTAATCATGAGATTTTCTCCTGCTATAAAGGTCATATTTTTGGGAGCACTTACTGTAATATTCCCTTTGCCATCCATAAAATAGGAATTGCCACTAGGATCTTCAATAAAGATACTTCCTTCAGTATCATTAAAGATTACTTTATTACCACTTCTTGTCTGAATGGATTTAATATGATTTTCAATTCCTCCACCCAGAGCTACCTGACCATGAAACATTCCACCCATTGCGAAAGGAAAATCGGGATGATTATATTCGAAGCCTATCATAACCTGATCTCCAACTTCTGGAACTGCTACAAATCCTCTATTCTGAGTAATCTGATCAGTACCTCCTGCATCGGGGCTCATCATCCGGATAAAATGGGTCGTATTATTTTGCTGCCAATCGAAACGTACCTTGATGCGGCCTTGATTAAGAGGATCGGTATTAGAAATGACTGTTGCAATTTGAGGCACTGCATTGGGTGTTTCAAACTGAGGTTTTGGCATAAAACCGGTTCCATCGGCTATCGCTTCAAACGATCCTGTATAATATCCTCTTGCATCTACTTCGTGAATGGCTTCTGTGATCATTAATTTCGTAAAATGCGAGGTTTGGTTTGTGTCCGGCTTTCTCATTTCAATATCTGCAGTACATCCCGGATATAAAAATGGGACTGTGGTATTTCCAGAAACCGTAAAAACCTGAACAGCTGCACTTCCTGCAGCGCTTTTTTGAGATTGATCTACATCTAATGAAATATTAGCATTAATAGGAGCCGGAGTTAATGACTGACTTGTAAAAATATTATCATTCAACTGGTAAGCATTTGAAGCTAACTCGCCAAGGTGCTGAATGTTTGTAGATGTACTTAACATTTTTGTGTTGCCGATACTGTCATATCCAAAAAATTGGGGTTTGGTATGTACCGCATTCATCTCAACTTGCACATCAGTTACATTGCTTCCATAAACAAGCTTTACCGGTTTCTCTGAAGGAGGAAGATTTCCAAAGCGCAGAACATACCCATCATAATAAAACTGCTCTCCATAAGCCTCTGCAATCCTTGCCAGGTAATTATAGTGGGTTTCATTGTATTGAGCACTGTAATTGATATAGCTCTTATTCCGGCTGTCTACATTAAAATCAAATTTCCCTGAAGCTGAACCTAATGTTTCTTTGATAACGTTTTCGGCAATAATCCCTGTGTTTACAGATTGATCCCCTCCGAAACTTTGTGTATGAGGGGCAGAATCCATTAGGATAGTAGGGCTTTTTCCTCTTAAAATAACATTGCCCAGACTCATCTTATCCTGGCTGAAGGCTACTTTTGTAATAAGCCCCACAAAACTTCTTTCTGGGCTCTCATTTTCGGCATCCTTATACCTAAATGTTACGGTCAAACGCTGTCCTAAGAACTTTTGACTATCCAAAAGGTTATGATTTTGTGCTTTACCTAAAGAATCATGCGCTAAAATTAACTCAAAATCATGGTGTTTTTTGGCACTCTGTTCTAGTCTGAAATGTTTAAAATGCTTGATTATATGGCCATCTATAACGATATCCAACTTGATCACACGGTTTATACCTGCGATGTTATTCTCTGAAATTCTTTCTGAGTTGGAAATACTTCTTTTCATTGGTGTTATTTCATGAAATATAGAAATATTTTACCTTTTCATCCTCTTTTAGTATATAAATTTAAAAAATTGTAGTAGAAGTACGATTTTTTTTAATGAAATCATTTGGATTTATTTGTGCTATTTTAGAAGTATTAAAACATTTTCAGATCAGATTTACGCATAGAATATTTGCCTGTTTTAATTAGTATTTTACTTTTTGGGAATTGCAAAAGTAAAGAGAAAAACCCAAATAAAGCGATTAAGTTGCATTAAGATAAAAAGAAAACAATCTGCTTATTAAATTGGTGGATATCTATAAAGCAAAAAACCTTCAAATTAATATTTGAAGGCTTTATTTTTAGCAGAGTATGAAGAATTATCAAAAATAGATTCTAAACCGCTGCAAAAATTTTTAATTTATTTTAGTCTAAGGAGAAAATATATGTAAATAAAACATCAAACAATTAAATCACAGTTCCTCCTTTCGATTGAAAATCTTTCTTAACACGCTCGTATCTTTCTAAATCTATCGGCTTAGAGGCGTTCTCTATAATGCTTGATTTAAAGCCTAAATCTAAGGCATCATTAGCTGTATAATACACACAAAAATCAGCTGCCACACCACAAACTGCCACCTCTGTAACTCCTCTACCTTTAAGATAATCGGCCATGCCTGTAGATTTTTTCCTACCATTATCAAAAAAGCCACTGTAGCTATCAATTTCTTTATCCATCCCCTTTCTAAAAATAGCTTCAATAGCATTCGTTGAAAGTTCTGGAACCAATTCAGCTCCTTTTGTTCCTTGGATACAGTGCTCTGGCCAAAGCACCTGATTTAATCCGTTTAATGATATTTCTTCAAAAGGTTTTTTATCCGGATGGGAGGTAAAAAAACTTTTATGCCCTATTGGGTGCCAATCTTGCGTGGCTACTACGAGATCATATTTTGACTGTAACTCGTTAATTGTTTGTACAATTTCATCACCATGGTTAACAGCTAGTGCGCCTCCCGGTAAAAAATCATACTGTACGTCGATAATAATTAAAGCATTCATAAATAAAATGTTATTAGTTTAATGGTTGAAAGCAAATTTAACCATTTTTCCACATAGTGTGATTTTTTTTCTTATAAAGCATTATATTTTATCACAATTTATTGAATTAAATACCATTTACGCATTTAATATCAACTTACACATATAATAAAATTACTTTCAATACTATTTTCTCCCTACTATAATTTTTATCACATTAATTTCAGGCTAAAAAACAGCACTATTAGAAATCTAATAGTGCTGTTTTTTCTTGAAAATGATTATTGGTTTTTAAATCCAACAACTAATCATATTTCTTTAAACTAATATTTTTCAGCCTTTTGCTTTTTCATCTGTAAAAAACAGAAATCCTTCCTTTTTCTCAATAAGCTGTAGTGGATACAATTTAGGATTGTATTCTCCATTTAACACCTCATTCAATGCCTGTTTTTTTGACTCACCAAATGCAACGACCAGTATATTTTCAGCTTTATTGATCAATGGTGCAGTTAAAGTGATCCTGAACATTTCCTGAGGTTTCAGATAATACGCAGAGACCCATTTTTCATTTTCATCCAAAACACTTTCACCTGGAAATAAAGAGGCAGTATGCCCATCATCTCCCATTCCTAGAAGGATAAAATCAAAAATACCTTTATCTCCAAGAACACTTCTGATCTGTTGCTCATATACTTTAGCATAATCCTCAGGAAGTATTCCGTCCTGATACATTGGAAAAATCTGATCTCTATTCACCGGAACTTTATCAAGAAGGGTTTCGAAAGTCATCCGTGCATTGCTTTTATCATCATCCAGAGGAACCCATCGCTCATCTACCCAAAAGAAGTACACCTTATTCCATTCAATTTTTTCTGCATATTCTTGCGTTGTCAACAAATTAAAAATTGCTTTAGGAGAAGAACCTCCACTTAATGCTACAACAAAACGATTGTTTTTCTGAATAGATTTTTTTGAAAGATCAACAAATGTATCAGCTGCCTTTCTATATAATTTTTCCAGATCTTCAAATATGGTAATATTCATTTTTAGTCTATTTAATTTATATTGTTACACCCAGCTATGACCTTGTCTTTCAACCAATGCAATACTTTCTTTTGGTCCCCAACTTCCTGCTTCATAGTTTGGAAAAGATGACTCTTTATTATTTTCCCAGGCTTCCTGTATGGTTTTTACAACATCCCAGGCTTCTTCTACCTGATCAGAACGCATAAATAAAGTAAGATCACCTATAAGTGCATCCAGCAATAATGTTTCATAGGCTTCAGGAGTATCTTCCTGACAGGCCAAATTATCAAAAATCATTTCAACCGGCTTTAAAACCAATGAAAGTCCCGGTTTTTTTGCCATAAACTGCAGTCTAATATCCATCAGTGGCTGAATATTGATAATAAGTCTGTTAGCTGATAAGTGTTGAGAACTCTCTGAAAATGTGGAATGTGGGAGTGGCTTAAACTGAATGGTAATATAAGAATGCTTCTCTTTCATTTTTTTTCCGGTACGAACATAGAAAGGAACATCCTGCCATCTTTCATTATCCAGATAGAATTTTACAGCTACAAAAGTCTCTGTATTAGAATCCCCGGCAATCCCATCTTCCTGATGATAACCTTTAGCCTCAACTCCGTTTATAACCCCTTTTCCATATTGACCTCTTACTGCATAATGATCAACCTGATCAGATGAAATCCTGCGAATCGACCTAAGGACATCCACTTTGCGATCTCGGATCTCGCCCGATTCTACTGAAGCAGGAGGCTCCATAGCAACCATACACAGAATCTGTAATAAATGATTTTGAACCATATCCCGTAATGCTCCGGTCTGCTCGTAGAAAGCTCCCCTAGTTTCAACGCCCACTTCTTCGGCAACTGTAATCTGTACCGATTCTATATATTTATGATCCCATAATGGTTCAAAAATAGAATTTCCAAATCTAAAAGCCAATATATTTTGTACCGTCTCTTTTCCCAAATAATGATCAATACGGTAAATTTGTTCTTCTTCAAATGTTTGTGCCAAAAGACTATTGAGTTCCATCGCCGATTGTTTATCATGACCAAAAGGTTTCTCAATAATGATACGATCTTTTTTAGAATCAGAAGCTAATGAGGCATTTTTAATGTGATTGGAAATAGTGGAAACAAAATCAGGTCCGATCGATAAATAAAACAACCTGTTCCCTCTTGTTCCATAGACCATATCAAAATCCTCTAATTTCTGATACAGGTTCTTATAGGAACTCTCCTCATCCAACTGATGTTGAAAATAGGTAATATGAGCTTGGAAACCTGCCCAATCTTCTGAAGTTATTTTTTTCCGTGAAAAATTTTCAAGATTTTCTTTAATGTAATTTTTAAAATATTCGTTGGTATTATCCGCCCTTCCCAGTGCCAGGATATTAAAGCCTTTGGGCATCCTGCCATCTATATATAAATTATAAAATGCCGGGAAAAGTTTTCTTTTTGCCAAATCTCCAGTAGCACCAAAAATGATTATCGTCGTTGGTTTTAGGATTTTATTTTCGTTCATTTTTCCGAATTTTAGTTATTTGTACTTTCCCAAGAAGTATGAAAAACACCTTCTCTATCAATCCGCTGATAGGTATGTGCTCCAAAATAATCACGTTGAGCCTGGATTAGAT
Source organism: Chryseobacterium sp. ISL-6 (assembly GCF_018613715.1). Taxonomy (GTDB): domain Bacteria; phylum Bacteroidota; class Bacteroidia; order Flavobacteriales; family Weeksellaceae; genus Chryseobacterium; species Chryseobacterium paludis. Next base: position 86,901 of record NZ_JAGGPT010000007.1, read on the forward strand.
TTACTGGCAACGATTCCGTGGTATAGGCATCAAAATAACCTAAAGCAGTCTGAATTCCTAAACTTGAAATTCCATTTAAGGCAGCAAACGCAGCTGTTTTTCGCAATGAATTAACTTTTTCTTTAACAATGATTGAGATCTCTTTATCCAATAAAATATTGGAAAGATTAGGATTCCTGATATATGCCGAATAAAACTTTTCTAACAGAACTGAACGAATAATACAGCCTCCTCTCCAAATTTTCACAACGTCCTTTAATGGAATCTCAAAATGATATTCATCAGACGCTTTTACCAATAAAGATAAACCTTGTGCATAGCTGATTAAAGTAGCCAAATAAAGGGCATCTCCCACTTCCTTGATAAATATATTGATATCCTCCGGACTTGTAATTTCTTTTTCTGAATATAACCCAGAAGCCTGAATTCTTTCATCTTTATATGCTGATAAAATTCTCGATGTAACAGCAATATCTATTGTTGGGATAGAAACACCAATTTCCATAGCTTGTTCTGAAGTCCATTTTCCAGTTCCTTTTGCTCCCGCTTTATCTAAAATCTGATCTACAAGATAATTATCCGTTAATGAATCCTTCTGTTGAAAAATATCTCGCGTGATCTCGATCAGAAATGAGTTCATATCACCATTGTTCCAGTCTCTAAAAACTTCGTATAACTGCTCATTATTTAATTTAGCTCCTCTCTTCAGTAAATCATAAGCCTCACTGATAAGCTGCATAATGGCATATTCAATTCCATTGTGTACCATTTTCACATAGTTTCCGGCAGAACCTTTTCCCATATAAGCTGTACAAGCTTCCTGATCAACTTTTGCAGAAATGGCTTCAAGCATTGGCTTAAGAAGATGGAAAGCTTCCACATCTCCACCCGGCATAATACTAGGTCCTGTTCTTGCACCTTTTTCACCTCCTGAAACTCCCATTCCCATAAAGTGCAGATTTTTTGATGCTAAATCAGCAATACGCCTGTTGGTATCTTCGAAATAAGAATTACCAGCATCAATAACGATATCCCCACTGTTTAAAAGTGGTGTAATGCTTTCCAGGACTGCATCAACTGGTTTCCCTGCAGGAACCATAAGAATGATTTTTCTTGGGGTTTCTAACGCAGATACAAAATCTTCTAGTGTTCCTGTACCTTTTACTTTCATTTCTGAAGTTGCACCTTCTTCAAGTTTTTTTACCTTCTCTTTATCAAGGTCAAATCCTGCGATTGAAAACCCATTATCAGCAATATTATAAAGAAGATTTCTCCCCATTACTCCGAGACCAACCATCCCGTAATTATATCTCTCCATTTTATTTATATTAATATGAATTCTGTTATTCCTGTTAAACAAAGAATAAATTTACGCAAATGCCTATGAGGAAAAAAATAAAAGAGCGGAAAAGTTCCCTAACTTTTTACATATAGCTAATTGATAAGCTGATAGTATGATGCTCACTTTTATAATCATACTTAAGAATAAAAAAAATCCGACTCTTGTCAGAATTTTATGTAAACGCCATCTGTTCTATTAATTAGGGCATATATATTTCTTTAAACGGTGAATAAAAGCACAATTCTTTAGTATTCTGTATCTAATAACTGAATGGGGCGTTATAATTATGAAAATAATCTATCAAAAAATGACTGCTATTTAGTACAATTAACTATATATTTGCCAAAATTTAAATTCATGAACTACAAACTTGCGCTTAATACGCAGGAGCCTAACTCTAACATTGTTTTTAATACAATTATATTTGATTCATTCAAGATTAATATAATTGAGAGGTATGCTGGATCAATGAGTTCTCATCCAAAATTATGCGAAGTTATATTTAAGGTCAGAACTTTAGATGATAATCTGATTGAAAAAAGAGATGGTAATACAAGGGTAAAAATCACAGGTAGCGATTTCGAAGCCTATCTGAAATTAACTCAAAAACTGAATTCATACGAATATAAAAACAAACTGATCAATAGAAAAGACAGCGAGCAGGATTATGTTCATTTTATTCTGGGTTTGGTAATTTCTAATTATAATCTCAATTAGTTTTACTTTTTTTGATCAAATTTGTAACCTATCCGGTAAATATCAGTTCGTCCGGGGCTTTCTGGAAGATGAGAACTGAAATACAGGTACCCAGCCTCATTAAAATTAACCGAAGGTCCAAAGGTCCAGAATTCTTCAGCATTGATTTGAGAAGGTAATGGTGTTGGGACACCAAAGCTGTTCTTATTTTTATAGGACACAAAAAGAGCTGCTTTTTTATTTTTGCCAACAAGTGAAGTAAAAATCAAAGTATGATTGTCTGGCAATAGAACGGCATCAAAATCATCTTCCGGGCCATTAACTTCAGATCCCAGATTGACCACTTTTGAAGAATTTCTTAATGGCAATTCAACCGTGAAAAGATCCTGACCACCAAAACCGCTGTGTCCATTAGAAGAAAAAAAGAGATTCTTAGCTTTAGCATCTGTTACAGGAGCCCATTCATTGCCGGAGGTATTAATTTTATCCCCCATATTTACTGGTGGATCAAAAGCATCTGTAGTTGCATTGTAACTTGCAAAATAAATATCATCGCCACCAAAACCCTCTGGGCGATTGGAAAAAAAATATACTCCCTTTCCATCTGGCGAGAAGAAAGGATCAAAATCATTAAAATCACTGTTGAATGTTGCTGGTTTGGGAGTTGTCCAGTGTCCGTCTACATAACTTGACTGCCAAATATCCATATCCTCTTTTCCTTTAATCCAGCCAATTCCTCCCCAAAGCATTTTTTTATTATCGGGGCTAAAGGACATCTTTACGTCAGCATTAGGTGTTGATACCAAAGAAGGCATAAATAATTCAGAATGATCTTTGAAGATAATTTTTTGGCTTTTTACAGGTACTGAAATAAACATCATTATGCTTAAAATACCCATGCAATATTTTGATCTATTTTCCATAGCACTCAATCTTTTTAAGATATTCATTTCCTAATGGTGAAAGTTCATAACCTACCAGATGACTTATCGTTAGACCCAGGTTCTTTAGTTTTCGGATATTAAGTTTAAGCCACTCTTTTTCAAATCCCGTCAAATTTGCAATTCCAATTGCGTGAAGCTTAGGATTTTCTTTTATAGTACATAAAACAGATTTTGTCCAGGATCCATGTTTACTGAATTGATCCATGCGCTCCAGCTTTTTTGTCAGATCTGTAAATTGCTGTTGTGACAGTTCCGATTGTTCTCTTAACTTAATACGTGGATCTGTGGAATGATAACTTACTTTTATTTTAAAAAGTATTCCTGTGCTGTTGTTCTTAAACGATTTTTGCAAATCCTTTTTATCAATAAAACCTGCATTTAAAGCATCTTCATCGGTTATATCATTTTCATTCACGGTTTCAATGTTATGGATTTTAACTAAGCCGATAGAAGTATGTAAAAGGCTTCCAGTCTTTACAGAAGCCTTTTGCCAGTTGCGAAAAGCCAATGTAATTTTTCCAGATTTGATACCTTGCAGATGTACTTCCTTAAACAGCATACTTCGTTAAATTTATTCCATTTCGTAGCTTAAAGCTACATTTAATCATAATTGTATTTAGTTTAAGATAAATATACTTAAATAAATTTTTAATGGATTAAACTATTTCATCCACAATAAGAGAGCATAATTTTATTGATCTAAAGCTTTTACTAATCCAAAAGTGTCTTCCAGCAAGGTATATTTTACAATCAGCCCATCAATAATCATTATTTCAGTGAAAAATAGTGATCTGAAATTTTGACCAGTTTTAATCATAATTGTTTCAAAACTTCCTGAACTAAGTACTACATTTCCATCGGTTACTATATGATCAATTTTTGCAGAAACGGGTTTTGTATTTTGCCATAAAAGCTCAAAAAACGCTCTTACCTGACTACTGGTTTTTCTGTGTCCCAACCAAGGTGCAATTGTTTCGTTACCTGGAACATACCAGTCCAGCTTTTCAGGGAACAGTTTCATTATCATTTCAATATTACGTGCTCCCAATGCTAAATAATATCTTGAAACGACATCGATTGGGGCCTGGCTTTCAATTAATTCCATTTATTTACTTTTAAATTATTATTTGCCTGCCAGATTCAATTCACTTGATCTGGCAGGTTTTAAGTTTTATTTTAGCCCTTCCAGAAGTTATCCTCCTGTGTCATATCTGCGGAAAAAATATCTACTCTTGAGATTTTATCATGCTCAACCGTATAAATATCCGTATTGTAGACATCAAGTTTTTCTCCGGAAACTTTTTCTGCTGTCCAATGTAGCTGGCATGCAACCCGGTTATCATTTATGCTAATGGAATTAAAAGCATTTAATTTTAGTGTATTACCTGTAATGGCAAACATCTTTCCTACCATTTCAAAGACTTCCTGCTGAGAATTCTTCAATCCTGAAACATCATTATTTCCAGGCTGGGACCATTTTACTTCAGGGTCTAATAAAGAACCAATTTTTTCAAGATCAAGTAGTTTAACGGCTGTCAAAAATTCTGTCACTAATTGTTTTTGTTGATTTTCCATACAATTTTTTATTTTTTGTCTGGGTCAAAGTTCGCCGCTTTACCTGAAATCTGACATACCCCAAAACGACATTTAATGATCATTTCCCGCCAAACTTTACGCTCACCTGCCAGAATATTAATATTTTAGCATACTATAGTGATCTACCATGGAAGACCAATCTAAAAATTTCTGCTCAAAATTAATCAGCTACACAGTTCAGCGAGATATTTCTGCTGATCAGCTACTCCTTTCTTCAAACATCACTCTAAAGGAACTGACCAATTCAAAAGAGCCACTTAGCCCCAAACAAATTGATGATCTATGGATTAATGCAGTTACCATGACCAAGGATAATATGTTTGGCCTTCATCTTGGAGAATCCTTACAGTTGCAGGCTCTTGGAATAGTAGGAGAAATTATCAAAACAAGCAAAACTGTAGGTGAAGCACTGATGAATGCTACTCCACTTACCCGCTTGATCACAACGTCAGTCGAACTTAGTATTTTCAAGGATGATCATCATTTCTCTATAGCTTTTATCCCTCTCAACCCTTCTTGGCATAAGAACATTGTCGACATACAAATAGTCGATCTTTTAATGGTTTTGGTGATACATGAACTTAATGGATTATTATTTAAAAAACTTTATCCCAGCTCCGTCAGCTTTGCCAGACCATTGGAGAATCCTGACGAATATGAGCGTGTTCTACGTTGCAAACCTCAGGACAATGCAAAAATCAACCAGATTTCATTTGATCTGTCTTATTGGGATGAAAGAATTATAACTGCCAATCACGAACATCAAAAACTTCTGCTCAGCCAATCAGGTATTTGGCAAAATAATGTTATTACCGAGCCATTATTTAAAGACCGTGTGTACAATTATATACGTGCAAACTCTTATCTGAAAATGATTACCCTGGAAGATCTCGCAGGTAACTTCAACCTCAGTACACGAACTCTTCAGCGTAAATTAAAAATTGAAGAAATTAATTTTCAGCAGCTTGCTGATGAAGCGCGTAAAAACCTGGCTTTAATGTATCTTAAAAATGATTCTTTTCAAGTAACTGAAATATCCATTATGCTAGGTTATAATGAATTAAGTGCATTTATACGTGCATTCAAACGATGGACAGGAATGTCCCCTGCACATTATCAAAAAACGTTACGCCAATCACTAAAAGAAGTTTCTTCTTATTAAAAAATATTTCAAACGTATTGACCCGAACACTATTGTTAAGTATTTAACTAACCTAACTCGCTCATCAAGCTGAGTACTTTCCGTTAACTGATTTCTGGCAAATTTCAATAAAGATGGTTAGATTAAAAAATATCCATTATAAAATAAAAATCATCCATTTCTTACGAATGATTAACAAATCATCTTTGCAACAGACAAAATTTACATATTTAAAACCTTAAAAATTCAAACAAAATGTCTGTTTCTGATCTATTTAAACCACTCACTCTGCTGCATGGTCCGGCAATGAGAAACCGTTTCATGCTGGCTCCATTAACCAGCCAGCAAAGTGATCATGATGGTACCGCATCAAAATATGACCAATTGTGGATGGAACAGCTTTCAAAAGGTGGTTATGGATTGATACAAACCAGTGCCGCTACTGTGGAGGCGGGAGCCATTGCATTTGAGCGTCAGTTGGGTATTCACAGTGACAAGCATCTGCCTGGATTGATTCAAATGGCTACAGCTATTCGAGAAGGAGGTACATTATCTGCAGTACAACTCCACCATGCCGGACATCGTGCTAAACCAGAATTAGGAGGAATACCGGCTCCTGCTTCAGATAAAACATTACCGGGTGTCGCAGCTATCACCACTGAAGAGGTTGAACGAATCCGGGACAGTTTCATTGCAGCCGCAAAGCGGGCACAGCTTGCTGGGTTTGATGGGATATCAGTTCATGGTGCTTTCGGATGGATTCTTTCTGAATTTTTATCTCCCAATCTGAATGACCGCAAGGATCGATATGGAGGTAGCGTAGAAAACAGGGCCCGCTTCACCATGGAAGTCATAGAAGGTATTCGCAAAGCTTGTGGCCCTGATTTTCAGATAGGCTGGAGATTATCGATTGAACGATATGGTCTTCGTCTAGAGGAATTGCGTGAAATTACTGCAGAGATCTTTAATCGTGAGTTGATTGATTATCTTGACCTTGCATTATGGGATTCGACTCAGATTGTTCGGGATGGAACCTATCAAGGAAAAACGATACTCAGTGTTTTCACAGAACTTTCTCGAAAAAACGTTCGTTTAGGAGCAGCCGGCAAGATAATGAGTGCTCAGCGAGCCGGAGAATTACTTGATGAAGGCTGTGATTTCGTATTGATAGCAAGGGCAGGTATTCTCCAACGGGATTTCCCTCTTCAGGTACAGGCCAACCCTGTCTACGACAGCCCAAAGCTTCCTGTACCAGCAGAATACCTTCGTCAAGGGGGCCTAAGTGAGCGGTTTATCGATACCATGCGAGGATGGCAGACCTTTGTATCTCCAGGTTCTAAATAAATACATCCATTTACTTAATTCTTAAATCAATAAAGTGAACCTTTTACCTAAGGGTTCGTTTTATTTTTTTAGTGTATCTGTGCTGAATTAATAACAAATTAAATAATGCAAAAAATCTCCATTATAAAGTAAAAATCATCCATTCCTTAAAACCTGTTATTACTACATCTTTGCAGTGTTAATAAATTTTTTATGAAAAAAACAGCAATTATTATTCTTTCTGATCCAAAGGCTGGTTCAGAAGAAGCAATGGGAAGAGTCTTCAATGCATTAGCATCTGCATATGAATTTAAAACTGCAGGTGAAGATGTAAAGATCATTTTTCAGGGTACGGGTATAAGATGGCCTGAGCAGCTTGAAAAGCCTGAGCATCCGATAAATGGACTTTATAAGGAAGTAAAGGATTATGTTCATGGCCTTTCTAAAGGGTGTGTTGCGGTATTTGGTACAGAAGTTTCAGGTTATGATTTATTGAATGAAAATGAAGTTCCGGGAACTCCTGGTCTGCCAAGTTTACTTAATCTCAGAAACGACGGTTACCATATTTTAATTTTTTAATCAGCTTTACAATTGCCCTCCTGGTAAATCAGAGGGCAATTTTTAATCTTAGATCATACATATCGATTATATGTAAACTGCATAATGAGTTTGAAAAATATTAATTAAATTGCACATATCATGTTATCACAGTCTGTATATACGCTCGTTAATCAACAGAATGGAAATTTGGCTTTCAAACTATTTGAGTTTGATAACAATAGTTATTTCGATCATGTTCAGCGTAATAATTATTTCACTCTTATATTAATTACATCAGGTGAAGGGATTGCCAAAGTTGACTTTTGTAATTATTCGTTTAAAGAGAATGCATTGTTTGCCTTTTACCCTTACCAGTCATTTATGTTGTGCTCAAAAAGGGCATTAATGGGTATTTCTATACAATTTCATCATGATTTCTTTTGCATTTATCGCCACCAGCAGGAAATTGCAGCTAATGGTATTCTATTCAACAACATCTATCAACAGCCCTTTATTTATCTTAATGAAAACTGTAAAAGCACCATATTAAATCTCATCCAGGGAATCGCTAATGAACTAAAAGATGAAGCCTTCAGGAAAGATGAAGTTCTTGTTTCCTATCTTAAAATTTTGCTGGTAATGGCTACAAGGATAAAACTTGAACAGCAATCCATTCAGGACGCAGAATATCCGAATGGAAAACAACAATTTTTGATCCAAAATCTCAAAAATGCAATAGAAGAGAATTTTCGGATAAAGCATTCCGTCAGTGATTATGCGGATCTTCTTAATCAGACCCCTTCATCTCTGGCACGGATCACAAAAAATCATTTTAACAAGACACTTTCTGATCTGATCATCGAACGTATTATCATTGAAGCAAAAAGAGAATTATATCTTACGGATAAAACGATCAAAGAAATAGCGTATGAGCTTGGATACGAGGATGAATACTACTTCAGCAGGCTCTTTAAAAATAAAACAGATATTTCACCTCAAATTTATAGGAATACCATTGGATTTAACAAAGGTAATTTATAATTAATATCAATTTAAAATTTTATACTTTTTAAAGGAAAATTAAATACCGTATTAGCAATGAGCAACTATAATAAATACATACTTGAATGTATTGAACTCGCCAAACAGGCTTTGGAAAAAGGAAATCCACCAGTCGGATCTTTGCTGGTTTTTAACGATAAAATTATTGGCAGAGGAATCGAGTCCGGAAAATCTACAGGAGATATTACACAGCATGCAGAAATTTTAGCGGTAAAAGATGCATTGGAAAAAGGTTATCGGGATACATTAAATCAATCTATTCTTATCTCTACACATGAACCCTGCATTATGTGCTCCTATCTTATCAGACATCATAAAATTGCAAAAATTGTCTTTGGCGTTTCTGTTCCTTCAGTTGGCGGACAATCTTCGGAGTTTAAAATCCTGGAGACTGAAATCATTCCAAAATGGGGTAAAAAACCTACAATTGAATCAGGAATATTGCAACATGAATGTGAACTCCTGAATCAGCAATTTACAGATTATCTATCCAATCAATAAAACCTCATGCAGGCTTCTTTGATATAGATCTTAGATAAGTCAAAACATTCTTATCAATTTCCAAAATTCACAAAATGAGGAATGTCTGTTCCAAAATTGTTGATTGGCAGAAGGTTGTTTCTATTACTATTAAAATCAAAAACCGAATTATTATCGAAAGGAACACGGGGATAATAGGTAAAAGAAATCTGGATCCTATTGAAAACGAGAAATGGATTATTAATTAAGACACCAATTCCTATTTTTGTGTTTGCATTTGTTTTCAGGAGTTTATCATCAGGCATCCCTAACCAACCGACTGCTGCAGTTAAATACGGACTGAAATGAAAGTTCTTCCACGTTTTATTAATAAACAGTTGAAGTTGATATCTTAAAACCAATTTTTTAGTTCCTATATAATCTGAATTATAAACAGGAAATTCATCTGCAGAAGAAAGATTAATTCTGTCTTTATAAGTATAATTATGTTGTGGATTTCCCAATGCCAGAGTCGGAGAAAAGAAATGTCTTACTTTAGCAAATTTCCAATCCATAAGATGGGTAAAATAAGTTCCATCCAATCGGAAAGATTCACGATTTTGGTCATCTTCATTAAAAAATCTTCCAAACTCAGCTTTCAAATTGAAATAACCCAACTTTGTAAATTGACCATAAGATCCTGAAATTCCCACATAGGGTTTAACATCATTACTTCTTGATAAACCTCCTGCAGTAAAATTTACCGAATTACCATAAGCAATATCCTCCGGCAGATCATATTGAAAAATATTCTTCTGAACCGAAAAATTCCTGTGAATAAATCCGATAGACATGAGAAAACTGTTGTATGAGCTAAAATACTTATACTGATCACTTTCAGGACTGTCTTTGTATTGATAATTTTGAAATCTCCCAACCACTGAAATATTGCTGGAGACTTTTTCACTTGGGTCAGATGAAATAGGGATTTGATAACCACCCCATAAGTCCTGACTGAACACTTTGATCTGAACTTCCGGATAAGTCGTATCAGTTTCTATAGGAAGCAGAACATTTCGCATAAAATATTCAAAAGTAAAACCACCTGCCCATCTTGTCAGAGGTGAGAAAAAATCTCTTCTGACATTGAAATTGATCCTCTCATTTCTAAAAAAATCACGTTCCCCCAGAACCTGGGCATTGATATAAGAACCAAAAAGATTATATGCTGTATAGCTTCCCAAAAGATAGTTTTGTTTTTCCTTGGAATCATTTCTATAAAGAAAATCCAGGGTATGGCCTAATCCCAATACATTTTCTTCGGTAACTCCCAAACCTATTTTACTTCCTGAATAGCTGACTCTCGGTTTTAGGCTCCAGGAATCGAGAACCTTTACAACAACATCAATAGAATCTTTGCTGGAGGTACTATCAGAAACACTGATATTAACTCTGTTTATAAAAGGCATTGTTCTCAGCAAACGTTCAGATTCGTAGAGTTTCTGAGCATTATATACTTCACCTTCCTTAAAAAGCAAATAATTATTAACTGTAGAAGTTTTTGTGTTAGAATGAAGATGATCAGTCAGCCAATCGTACCATTTGAGTTTTTCTTTATTATCTTTAGAGCCATATCCAAAAGGATCGATGGTCTCTACCCGGATTTTTCTGATATATTTTTTATTGTAAGTCTCCTGAAGCATCTTTTCGGTCCTGGATTTAACAGAAGCTGAATCCGCTTCCCTACGAAATATCAAACGATGAATGAATTTGGTAACTTTTCTTTGATCTGAAAATTCTTCTATTTTATAATAAAGAGAATCTTTTTTTTCCTGTGCATTTAAAAAGGAAAAACCACTTATAAGCATAATTAAAATTACAATCGATCTAGTCATTAGTCATCAAAAATTCAATAAGGTTTCTAATATCAATTTATAAGCCAATAAAGATTAAAAACATACTAATATCTCGAAATATTCATGTAAAGATTAGAAGTCGTTGTTATTTTGAATTTTCGAAGGCAGCAGAAACATAGCTTAGTAGATAAGAACCTTACCATAAACCATTGCGGATATACTGGATTTTGAAAATATGGCAATTATTATCATTTAGTGTTAAAGAATTAAAATCTTCTTAATTTTTTCAATTATAAGGCAAATATCCATTTTCGAAATCTTTAAATGAGTAATTTAGCATTGGATTAAAAATGCGCTAAGATATTTATGAAAAATATATTCTTTTTATTGCTTCTTTCAATTGCACAACCTGTATTGTCACAAACTAAATTAGAAAAAGCAATTACAAATCTTGAAAATAACTACGAACAAGAAAAAGTATACCTACTTACCGACAAATCACAATATGTAGCAGGTGATAAGATATGGTTTAAAAGCTTTGTATTTGATGGCTATAATCGTTCTGCATTGTCTACCACTCTATTCGTTGAATTGTACAATTCCGATAAAAAATTAATAGACTGGAAAACCATACTTCTAACGAATGGTGAAGGCAGCGGAGATTTTAAACTGAAAGAGGACCTTCCTGAGCAAGTTTATTTCGTAAGGGCTTATACGCCTTATATGAATAATTTTAGTGAAGATTTTCAGATTGTTAAAACTATTCCTATTTACAATCCCAATTCAACTGAAGCGTTGGAAATTTCTAAAAATTCTGATTGGTCCGCTAAAGCTTTTCCGGAGGGTGGAAATTTCATTAATGGTATGCCAACAAAATTTGCCGTAAGATTATCAGGCGATGCTTCTTTACCGGAAAGCTGGACCGGAAAAATAATAGACATACAAAATCCAAATGTGCCTATAACGACCTTTACATCTTTTGATAAAAATGTTGCATCTTTTAAAATTACTCCGGTTTTAGGAAAAAAATACCAGGTCATCATTCAGGATAATACAGGGAAAAGTCAGACCATAGATCTCCCACAAGTTGCAGGCAGTGGTGTTAATCTGGAAGTTTCCAGCTCTAAGGAAGGTATTAAATACAGCTTAAAAGGAGTTAATCTAACACAACAGCTCCAAAATTATAAAATCGTTGGAACCATCAATAATCATCTTGCTTATAAAGCTAATATCACTCAGTTAACCAATGAAGCTTCAAGTCTTATTCCTACAAAAATTAACAATGGAAACAACGGTGTTTTACAATTAGCCATTTTTGACGGCCAAGACAATCTGGTCGCACAAAGACTTTGTTTTATAAAGCCCAATAATTTAAAAATTGAAAAAGCAGAGATTATCGGTCAGAATTTAAAACAAACGCCAAGATCATTCAACAGCATTGATCTTTCACCAGAGTCTGTTTTTAAAAATTATACTGTTTTGGTAAGTGAGGATGACGGTAGCCACAATCAGGACGAAGAAAATATACTGAGTAGCCTTTGGTTAACAGGAGATTTTACTACAAAAATAGACACGCCAGCACAATATTTTTCTAAAACTGCCAATAGCGAAGCTTTGGATGCTCTGCTTATTTCTGAAAACTGGAAGAGATTTGACTGGAACTCTTTACTTAGCGGATCTTTACCGGCCATTAAAACCAATTCTCAAAAATTTCTTTCTTACAGGATAAAGCCACTTAAAAACAATGCTTTGCTGAAAGATACTAATGTAAATTTAGTATTAAAGTTAGGTGAAAATGAGCCTGTCATTAATCAATTCAAAACCGATCAAAATGGATATATCTATTTAGACAACCTTAGCTTCAATGAGCCTCTGGATGTTTCATTATTTGTAAATTCAGAAAGTAATAAAGAATCGGGAACAGATAATTTATTCGTTACCATAGAACCACTGGTAACTCCTACACAATTTAAAGGCAGTTTCCCAAGTACAAAATACAAATTGGTGAAAGCCGCTGAAAATAAAAAAGTTTCTCCAGCAATTTCCAGAGCCATCAACACTCAGAAAAACATAAAAAAAACAGAGAATATTGATGTACAAATTGAAGAAGTAAAATTAGTAGGAAAAAAGAAAGATCCAAAAGAAGACTTAGACAAACAACTTTCTACCGGAATGTTTAGTTCTATCAATTCTACAATTTTTGACTTTGTAAATGAAGACCAACAGGCCGCAGGATCAAACAATATACTAGATTGGCTGCAGGGAAGAGCTGCTGGATTAACATTTCAAAGAGATAACTCAGGTGTGAATGTCCCTTACATTCGTGGTCAGAAGGCTAAGTTATATTTGGACGAAGTACCTACTGATCCCAGTATCATTACAAGCCTTCCTATAAGCAATATTGCGATGGTAAAAATCATTAAAGAATCAGGGTTAATAGGTAATGCCGTTGCAATCTATACCATGAAAGGAAATATGAAATCTAAAAATAATGTAAAAGAAACCCAAAATAACAATTCATCTATACTAAAAGGTTATGATAAACCTTCAGAATTCCCTATTGAAATGTTAGATGATGATTCTCCAGCGAAAATTGAAAATGACACCCGGGAAACACTCTATTGGAATCCAAATTTATTTGACAGTGATTATGTTCCGCCGATGATTAAATTTTATAATAACGACAGTGCAAAACAATACAAAGTACTTATCATAAGCTTTGACGAAGACGACAATCTACTTTACGATAAAGAAATTTTAAAATAATATATTTCTCTACATTAAAAAGCCTTTCAAAATAATTGAAAGGCTTTTTTAATATTTTAAAATGTCCTCGTGGTTTGAGGATATTCTTTTTGTCAAAATAAATTCAGTACATTTAAAATATATCGAGCGATTTATTTATGAGGAAGAAGCAAGCTTGCCCATTACATTTGATAACTATTGTCTGGTTTTTATCGATTGCATAAATGTAACTTATTTACCAAGGTATTTGTTAAGGTTCCTTAACCATAACCTAAATCCGCCCAACATTGGGATACATAAGATTGTGGGTTACTTTTTAATACGATTAATGACTTCTTGTTGTGTCATTTTCTTATCCAAATATACTTAGATTTTTAGCAATATCTTTACCTGCATATGGAGGAAATACATCTAGTTCTAGATCAGGGTTTCCTACTAGTATAGATTTTCTATTGCTTAGTGCTTCGAAACCTGCTTTTCCATAATATTTACCCATTCCTGCATAACCTACGCCGCCAAACGGGAGACTGTCTATAAAGCAGTGTACGTTAGTCTGATTGACACACCCTCCACCAAAAGAAACGGCATTTAGGAAATAATCAATATTCTCCTGGTTTTTACTAAAAATATAAGCAGCTAAAGATTTGGGCTTGCGTTTAATGATTTCTATAGTTTCTTTTAGATCACTGTATATTAGAATTGGAAATACAGGACCGAAAATTTCCTGCTGCATTGCGGGGTCTTCCCAAGTACTCGGGTATAAAATAGTAGGCTCAACATACCTATCTTTAACATTAAAACGACCTCCTAAAACCACTTTTTCAGGAAGGATGTATGATGCAACTCTTTCAGTATCGTGTTCACTTATCATTCGGGCAAAATCTGGACTTTGACTTGGATCTTCTCCATACATTTTGACTGTTGCCTTTTTTAGCTTATCAACAAATTCATCGGCAATACTTTCGTGTATATATACATAACCTGGCGCAATACACCACTGACCAGATATAGCCATATGTCCCCATAGAACACGGTCAACAGCAATGTCTAGATTTGCCGTTTCATCTACGATCGTTGGATTTTGTCCCCCAAGCTCTAAGATAATAGGCGTTAAATTTTCGGCAGCTGCACGCATCACGACTTTTCCAACAGCTGAGCTACCAGTAAAGAAGATAAAATCGAAAGGAAGTTTAAGTAGTTCTGTGATTTCTTCTCTCCCTCCTGTTACTACAGATACGGATTCTGGTTCAAAATATTTGGGAATTAACTCAGCAAATAATTTAGCAACTGTAGGGGTCGTATTCGCGGGTTTTAAAATTACAGGATTTCCAGCAGCAATGGCAGCAATAGCTGGGTCTAATAACAATAAAACAGGAGCATTAAACGGACCTATAATTAATGTTGTACCAAATGGTTCTTTATAGATTAAACCTCTGTTACCTGTTTCTTCTAATCCTATTGGTATCTCCACTGGTTCAGGAGTCATCAGAGCTTTCAGATTTTCTTTAAAGTATTTAATTACTCCCAAAGGAACGGTTATCTCAAACAATTGCTCGAATGGCGGCTTATTGAAATCAGTTTTCAAAGCCTGACATAAGGTTTCTTGATTTTCGGTTAAGAATTTTTCTAACCTGTTGAGTTGATCTATTCGCCACTCAAAGGTTTTGGTAACATCGGTATAAAAAAATTCTTTTTGTTTGTCAAATAATGATTGGTAAGTATTCATAATTTTGTGTTTTTGGTTAATTTTCCTGATAAATTATTTCTAATTTTAGTCTGATAAACACCCGACCTTATTTATTCTGATAAAGCCTCAATAACTAATTGAGATGCCAGAAAGCTACTGTGTTGTTGTTGGGCAGTAATCAACCTACCATCTCTAATGGCAAATGGTTCCAATGCTCCGGCAACTTCAAAGTTGGTATTTGGGTTTTTTCTAGCTTCTGTTTCAATGGTGTAATCATTTACCGTCATTCCAAACATTTCGTTGATCATATTTTCTTCACTATCTGCAAACCCAGTCCAGGTTTTTCCATCTGCCAGGAGTTTTCCATCACTTAATTTTGTCCATAAAAGCAAAGATGTTCCGTGGCAAATTAAACAGGTAATTTTTCCAGCTTCATAAAAATCGGCAATCAGTTGATGCAGCTTAAGATCATCTTTGAAATTAATTAATGGCGCTCCACCACCCGATACACAAACGGCATCATAATCGGCTATATTGATATCTGCAATAGGAAGGGTATTTTCCATCCATTGACCAAATGTTGAGTGATGTACAAAACCAATACTTATCAAATCGTTTGGATAAGCACCTTGAGGGTTTTCGGGATTGCTGTGTCCATCAAACACTACTTTACCACCATTGGGAGAAGCCACATCTACATCATAACCTGCATTGATAAAATCAAAAAATGGTCGTGTCATTTCTTCGGCAAAAAATCCAACTTCCATTCCGTGGAGTTGTGCTGCATTGGAAACCAAACACAAAATCTTTTTCTTAGGGAAAGTATGCTTGGGCTGTTTTCTAATAATATTCTTTTGTTGGTTCATAACTTTTATTTTTTTTATTTTTATTTATTTAAGAAATTGCCCTTTTAATAGCTGCTATTCTTGTTTCCCAAAAATCTTTAGAGACTTTTGCATCTGGCACCAATGTATCAAATACATGTGTCATACCTGGATAAATATTCAACTCTACCTGTACACCTGAGGCAGCTAATTTCTGGGCATATTCAATACCTTCATCCCTTAAGCAATCCATTGTTCCCACAGCTATATATGCTTTGGGCAGATTACTCAAATCTTCTACCAAATTGGGTACTGCCTTTTTATATTCGCTTTCAGGAACACCGGTAAGATAACTTTGAAAACCATAATGATTCATCCAACTATCCCAAACTCCTATACTACATATTTCTTTGTTACTTTCAGAAGTAACTCTAATGTCGAGCATAGGATATGCTAGTACTTGTAAACATATTTTAGGACCTTTTTCATTTCGGGCCCTAAGGCTTACTGAGGTAGATAGTAATCCTCCGGCACTGCCCCCTCCAACAACGATCTTATCTGTATCAATTCCAAATTCAGCTGCGTTATCCGATACATATACCAAGCCTTCGTAACAATCATTCAAAGGTTTAGGATAAGGATTTTCTGGTGCCAAGCGATAGTTTACGGAAATGATAACACTATCTAATTCCAATGCCAGTTTATATAAGGTGCTGTCTTCCTGTTCTGGTAATCCGCTGATCGTTCCCCCTCCATGCATCCAATAAAGAAGTGGTTTTGGATTGGTCGCTGTTCGTGGCGTAAAAACTCTTAACTGTATTTCAATCCCGTCGCTGTTCGTGAAAAATTTGTTCTCTACTTTTAATTCAGAGGTGCTATTGACACCTACTTGCAGAGCCATTTGTTTTAATGCACCACGAAATACCTCGTGGAGAGGTGTTCCATTGGGTAGAGCAGGCTGACCAGCATATTTTCTTAGTATTAAGGCCAGTTCAGGGTCTACGTTTAATTGATATTTCATTTGTGTTTTTTATTATTAGAAGATAAACCTTAAAAAATCAGCAGTTTCCAGGCTGCTGATTTTTAAAATATTTCTAACTTATCTGGTTGTATAACCACCATTTGAGAAAATAGTTTGCCCAGTAATCCACCATCCATCAGTTACTAAGAATGTAATTAATGGAACGATATCTTCAGGATCTGTTAGTCCTGTTTTACTAAAGCTACTTAATGCTGCTGCAGATTTGTTATAAGCTGCCGAACCATCGGTTTCCTGACCATAAAAGAATGGAGTTTCCATAGGACCAGGTCCTACAGCTGTTACCGAAATCCCTCTTGATCCAAACTCCTTAGAAGCTGCACGGGTGTAATGCTCAATAGGAGCCTTACTTCCTGGGTAGATAGCATAATCATTGGTATAGGCTGCTAACAATGAACTAACAATTGTACAAATCTTACCATTATCAGCAATTTTTTTTCCCGCCTCTTGTAAAAAGAAGAAAGCAGCTTTTGAATTTACAGCAAAAATTTTGTCGTAGTCTTCTTCTGTTACGTTCACAATTGGTTTCTTAATAACCATACCTGTAGTATTTACGGCTATATCTACTTTTCCATATTTTTCGATCGCAGCATCAAACAATTTTGTATTGTTTTCTACTACTGTTAGATCTCCTTGTATTGCAAAAGCTTCTCCACCTGCTGCGATAATATCAGCTACTGTTTTGTCTGCATCTGGTTTAGTTGCATCACTATTGAAGTGCACTACTACTTTAGCCCCTTTACCTGCAAAATCTAAAGAAATTAATCTCCCTAGGTTTTTCGCACCACCACCTACTATGGCTACTTTGTCTTTTAAATCATTTCTTGACATACTTTTGTGTTTTTTTAAATTAAATAAATTGAGAAAATAAATATGAAATCATTCCATTGGAAAATATACCTTTCTAATTTTATATTATTTTTAAAAGCAATATAAAATTAGGTTTAGTCCTTTTTTTTTGCAATCTATTTGCATTTAATTGATAGTGGAAACAATTCCTCCATTGATGTAATTTGTAGTACCTGTAATCCAGCGCGCTTCAGGAGATACAAGATAGAGTGCCAAACCTGTAACATCTTGGACATTGCCAATGCCCCCGTCAATAGACATAGATTTAAGCCATGCAATGTTTTCATCTGATTCTGCAGGATAAAAAAACGAAGTATCAAGTGGCCCTGGCGCAATACAATTGACTGTTATCCCACGGTTCCCTATTTCTTTGGCAAGCGATTTCGAAAAATGCTCTAATGGAGCTTTACTTCCTGCATATCCAGCATACGTAGGCGCGAAAGCAGCTACCATTGTTGTTACGAAACTTAAAACTCGTCCATGATTAGCCATCTTTTGTGAGGCTTCTTTCAATAGAAAAAATGCTGCTTTTGCATTAACATTGAAGAGATCATCGAACTCAGTCTCTGTAAATTCAGCTAACGGCTTACGTATTATTTTTCCAGCTGTATTGATAAGAATATCAACCTGTCCAAATTCGGCAAGCGCTGCATCAAAAAGTTGTGTGGCTTGTTCCGGCCGTGTTAAATCAGCCTGAAATACAATAGCTTCACCGCCGTATCCACGTACAACAGATGCGACCTCCTCGGCTTGTTCTCGCTTTGAATCACTATTATAATGAACAACAATCTTAGCCCCTTCTTGTGCCAATAATTCGGTCAGTGCTCTACCAACATTAGCTGATGCCCCCACCACAATTGCAACCTTGCCAACAAAACGGCGGGCTCCAGTGCTCGTTGCAGTTGGATAACTTGTTGAAGTTAAATCTTTCATAATCTTTGTGTTTTTTAATTAAGAACTAAAGATATAAAAAAAAGCATTAATCACACTATTGGTTGAAGCTACCCATTTTTTTGTACAACCTGTACCAAGTCCATTATACCATTTTTAATTTAATTTCGCCCAAGTAAAGTTTGATGTAATGCTTTCAGCTTTATTAAATTCAACAAAGGTGCTTTTTAAATTTTCAATACTTTTTTCATTAATTGAAATGCCTGTTTGTAAATAAAAGTATATTTCTTTAAGATTTGGTTTTATAAAATTATTTTGAAAATCTTCATCTAAGTTATCAAGAGCAGATTGTGATTTTATATAATTTTTAAGTCTTCTTCTTTTTACTGTTCTGTAAAATTTAATACTGAAGTATTTAACAACGTTCCAATAATCACACCTGCAATAGGAGTTATGATTTTCATAATTTCGATGTTCATAATTAAAGAGTTTTAGATCAAATTTATTTTGTCTACTTGTGGTAATACAATACCCTTCAAAAAGAAAATATTATATTTGAAATGAAAAGGTAATTTTTTTCATCATTTGTGTTTTTTAAGTCTCTCTTTTTGTGGGAGGTTTTTGTATTAGGTCTAATTAAAAACCTTTACCAAAATTGTGGTATAGAACTGCGAAAAATTATATTAACTAATTTATTTATTAGTAAAGAAAACCTAAAGTGTATATAAAAAGAATAACCCCTATAAATAGGGGTTATTTGTGACCGCAGAAGGACTCGAACCCTCACTGTCGGAGCCGAAATCCGAAGTTCTATCCATTAAACTATGCAGCCAGTTCAGGTAGTGAATTCTAGGACTTAGGTAATTTTTTACTTGTATCCTCCAATTTTACTACTAGAAGGTAATCTTCACACCGCCCAAAATTTGAGCTCCCAACACTTTATATCCTTTATAGGTTTGATAGTTTGAGTTCAGAAGATTATTTCCGGTTGCGAAAATACTGAAATTTTTGTGAAATTTATACTCTGCGGAAAGATTTAAATCAGCATAACCACCAACTTTGTCATTGGTATTCTCCGTAGACTGGTATACCATTGCCGGATTGGCTACTCCTTCAATTGAGTAAGAGTTTGTTGTTCTGTCACTTGCAAAGATTCCTTTGAATCCTAACAATAATTTTTTATCCAACATGCCATACTTAGCTCCGATACTCGCATTGAATAATGGAACGTTATAAATGTTATCGAAGTTCTTCAAATTATATTTTGTGAAATGAAATTCACCGTCTAAAACAAGATTAGCTAAAGGAAAATACTGAATACTTCCTTTGATATCACTTACATTACCATCATCATAAATTGCAGAAAATGTATTTGCGAAATTATAAGCAGAGCGGTTCAATGTATAATCGTTGTTGAATAAATCATTTGCTTTAAAGAAAAGAATATCTCTCATTTTCCCGAAACCAGCAGAGAAATCATATTTAATTGTTTCATCAATATCTCCTCTTAAACCTGCATAGAAATGATATTTTGTTTCCGTTGGCTTCAGCATCTGATCAGAAAGGATAAAAGGATTCTGCTGTAAAAGATCACTATAAGTATTCAGCTTTAAACCTCCATCTACCCCACCGTAGAATTTAAATTCTTTAGCAGCAGCAACCTGAAATTCAGCTTTTGGAAACCAATAGCTTTTATTATTTTTCACCTGCTCCATCATAGTATTTGAATTTTTAGCATTCAAAAATGCAAATGAAGAACCTACCATCAAATAAGATTCTCCTTTAGCAAATGTAACTTTCGGATCTAAAGTAGCATTGAAAAAGTTGGATGAGTTTTTATCTCTGATGTCAAAATCTGTTTTTACGGTTTCTAATCCTACTCCTAAATCAGCATTCATCAGAATCCCATTTTTAGACAGTTCTACTGCATGTTTTGATAAATTAACCAAAACGGATGCCTGATTTTCCTGCGCATCAAAATGGTCTTTTAAAAATGATGATTTCACCCGTACATCGTTTAAGATCTCATTAGAATAAAAATCATAGTATCCATTCACTTTAAACTGATTCACCCTTTGGTCCAAATCAATATCCGCAGCAGGTTCTAATGCGTAGATCCCATAATATTTATTATTATCCAATCCATATTGAGCATTCAAATTGAATTTCCCTTTTTCACCATAAGAATTTAAAAAAGCTCCAATAGATGCCGAGCTCTGTTTAGAATCCCAGGCATATTCTTTTTTCAAACCTAAAGTCGAGAGAAAATGAACGTCTGCTCCTACTTCCAGTTTATTATTAAGTGTTTTAGAAATATTGGCATCACCAAGAATTTTTCCAAAATTCCCCATTCCAAATTGGAGATAGTTGTTTTGAGCTGTTCCCTCAAATTTTGGAGTTACATCCTGTCCCTGAATAGTCGAAGTTTTGAAGTCTGAAACCGCTGGAACATCCGTAATTTTATATTGTACAGGATTCTGAGATTTCTCTTCAGGCGGGTAATTCTTAATCGTTTCAATAGAAGTTTTTTTCTTTTCGATCTTTTTAACTTCCGGTTCTCTTTTTTTATTAAGAATCAGTTTCTCTTCTTTGATCTGGGAAAACGCAATCTGCGAAACCCCTAAAAATAATATGGATAATATTTGAATTCTTCTGTTCATTACGTATTGTATTTATGTATTCACGTAAAATGTATTAATGAATAATACCGATGAATACGAAGTACATTTTTATTTTTTGATCTGTTTTTTCACTTCTTTAGCTTCTGCTACGATTTCCGGGAAATCCTTGTAGTTGGCAATGATCTGATCACAAGTATAACTTGCCTGATAATTATCTTTTAAGCCAATATAATTTTTAGCCATTATTACCAGAGCTTTAGCTCCCCAATATTCTTCGGAAGAATAATTGTTCGCCAATTTGAAGATGGTTTCGTTGGAAGATTTGAAAGCTTTTCCTTTATTCTGGTAGAATGCTTTTGCATATAATGCTTCTGCCGCCACTTCTGTATTGGAAGACTTTTCAAGAGAAGCATATGCGGTCTGAGCATCTTTATCTTTGGAAGAGTTCATTAAGCTTCTTGCTTTGATCACTTTTGCCGTTTCAATTACTGCTGCAGAGTT
Organism: Chryseobacterium sp. ISL-6; assembly: GCF_018613715.1. Taxonomy (GTDB): domain Bacteria; phylum Bacteroidota; class Bacteroidia; order Flavobacteriales; family Weeksellaceae; genus Chryseobacterium; species Chryseobacterium paludis. The sequence continues at coordinate 109,017 of NZ_JAGGPT010000007.1, forward strand.
TTTTGTATTAGCAATGACATCATTAGCCAGTTTTTCAGCCTGTGAGAAATCTTTTTCTTCAGCATACATCTTCATCAATTCTACGTTAGCATAGTTCTTAATATTAATATCAGAAGAGTTTTTAATGTTCTCTAAATATTTTTTGGCTTCGGCAGTATTACCTTGTGCTACATAAATCTGCGCTAAACGGGTCTGAGCATCATCCTGATAATCATTCTGAACGTTGGCAACCTCCTGCAACACTAATAATGCTTTTGTAGAATTATTCGTTTGATAATAACTTTCTCCCAATTCATATTTAGCCTGATAAAGGCCGTCTCCTGTTGGGTTTTGGGTTAAATATTTTTCGTAATAAGAAATAGCATTCTTGTAATCTTTCTTCGTGAAATATTGTTTTCCCGTAGAAAGATTGATCTCATCGATCTCTGAAGCATCTACATTAACCCCAATATTTTTAGCAAAGCTTTCGTACCCTGCAACATCACCACTTTTAGTGAAAATTGGTTTCGCTGCCTGAACAATTTTCTGAGCATACGCTGTATTCTTATACTGGTCCCCAAGAGTTTTTAATTCAGCAATCGCCTTATCATTTTGATTCTGATCAATGTAATTCTGAGCTCTGTAAATAGATGCATTGGCAATTAAATCTTTATCTGAAGATGTTTTAATTACTTTAGCGAAATAATCATTTGAATTCGCAAAATCATCCTGTGCTGCATATGCCGTACCTATTTCATATTGAGAATCATCATAATACTCAGATGTCGGATACTTAGATAAAAGTGATTTTAAACTGGTTATCTTTGCCTGAGTATCACCTTTAAATCCTAAAGCCATTCCTTTTTGATATAAAGTATAGTCTGTAGCATCTTCATTTTTATCATAGATCGCAATTGCATCATTCAGCTCATTATTGGCATAATGAATATCTGCTAAACGAAGTTCTGCATCGTTTTTAAATTCCGGTTTAGGATTAGTTAAATATTGTTTGAAATAAGTTTGTGCCTGATCAAACTTTTTAGATTTAAAATAAGCATAGCCAAGATCGTAAGGCAACTGTTGCTTTTCAGGGAAAGTTGCTGTAAGAAGTTTCTCATAACGGGCAATTGCAGAAGGATAATTTCCTTTCTGGTAATACGTCTGAGCCAGCCAGTATAAAGCTCTGCTGTTAAATTCTTTATTGATGTTGAAAGCTAGACTTCTTAAAAAATACTTCTCAGCTTCATCATAATTTCCTTTGTTGAACTCTTCAGTTCCCAGTAAATAAGAAACTTCCTGATCTACTTTGTCAATTTCAGGAGTGGAGCTTTGCAATCTGTCGATCGCATTGAGTGTTTCTTTATAATTTCCTGAGTACAAATAAGATTTCACCAAGAGAGACCTCATCTCTGAAGCATTGTCTGCATTCTGATTTTCATTGATATAGCTTTGAATAACCCCTGATGCACTTTCAAAAGGGTTTCCGATATCGTAGCTTAATTTTGCATATTGTTCATGAGCGAGCTTTTTCACCTTCGCATCATAATCCATCTGATAAGAAGAACGGAATGCTGAAAGAGCTTCCTGTTTTTTATCAACTGCCAGATAAGCATTCCCTAATTGGTAATAAGCATTTTGAGCCAATGCAGAATTGCTGTTTAAGAGCTGATTGTAATAAGAAACGGCTTCATCATATTTTTTCAATTGTGCAGCTACAAATCCCATTTCATACAAGTCATTTTCAGAAGGACTCTGCTGAACACTCAGATAATCTTTTAAGTGCGGATACGCTGAAGTATAATCATTCTTCATGAAATAACTTTCTCCAATGATCTTATGAACTTCCGCTTTATAAGAATCGGAAATATTTTCGTTCAATAACAGATTTCCTTCAGAGATCGCTTTATCATAGTCCTTATCATTGTAATACATCTGAACATAATACGGGCGAACAAGTTTAGCATATTTAGGCTGATCTTTTACAGAATCAAAATACTGAAATGCTTTATCATTCTGTTTATTAGAATAATATAAGTGCCCAAGCATGTAAGCAATATCTCCTTTTTGCGATTCATCCGCAGATTTGTAAGCTTCCTCCAGGGCATCAGTCGCTCCTTTAGAGTCTCCGGTCATGAATTTTGCGTACCCTAGTTTCAGAATATATTGTGTATTTTCCTCCTTTGAAAGCTGATACTGATTCACATTTTTTAAGGTCTCTAACGCCTTATCAAAATCTTTTTTAGCCAAATAATAATCCGCTAGTGGTAGATTAGCCTGAGCAAAATAAGCAGAATTCGGATATTCTTTAATAAAAGCAGTTAAACCTTCTTCAGCATGATTCTTCTGAAGGATCACTCCGATCACATTATCAAAAAACTGTGCAGCTTCTTTCTTAGACCTGGACAGATTTTGATTATAAAAATACTGTCTGGCATATTCGTATTGAGAAGCGTTGTATATTTTGGTCTGGTAAAGATTTTCGGCTAGATTGAATCTATAATTTTCTTTCTGGGTAAAGTATTGGGACTGTTGAGCATCGGAAATTCCGAAATAGATCACAGCAGCCGCTAAAAGTATTTTTTTTGATTTCATTCTTTATTTGAATAAAAAAATTAGTCTATATAAGTTAACGAAAATATTAAAAACTTATTGTTTAAGCAAGTTTTAAAAGGTTTAATAATCAAAAATATCAATTGAATACATTTCACTATTTCATGACAAAAATTGATTAATTTAGTGTCATAAAAGATTAATTATTTCAATATAAAAATATCAAATTAAATTGTTTAATCTGACATCCATTTTACAGCATCTAAAAACATACCATTACATGAAATTTAAAATACTTTTAGCATTAATATTTGTAAATCTGCTGCACGCCCAAAAGTTTTACTTTCCAAAAACTGCTGTGACGGACTCTACAATACTCGAAAAACAACTCCCTGTTCTTGCATCGGAACTTATGACCCAAAAGCCTTTGCTTAAACTTAAACAACAAAGTAAAGTTAACTTTTTGGATAACCTCTTCCGTTTGGAGATGCTTTCAAAAGATTATAAAAAATCTATAGCTACTTTATCAGATTATCGTAATGAATTCGCTGATCATGATATGGTTGGAAATAAATTCATCGCTCACGAAGTCTATAGTTTAGCTAAATTAATTGAAAAGAGGGACAATATAACCTTCCACAATGCACTTCAAAAAGCATTTGATAAGAAATACAAAAGCCTCTCCGATAAATTGCTCGTTAGATTAGGCACCTATTTTGACGGAGATGTCAACAATTTCCGAAAGCTTTTTAAAAAGGCGATTGATAAACAAAAAGATAAAGACAGTATAGATTACCCGTCAGCTTTGGCGTTATGTAAAAGTTATTTAAGTTATAAAATATATGCCAGCATTAAGCCTCAGATAATGCAATTGCTGGCTGCAAAAGATCAGGAAAAATTCATTATTGAAACTAAGGATATTAAATTAAAAAGTGGAAATACCTTAACGATTACCATTGTCAGAAAAAAAGAAAACAAAGCTCCACTCCCTGTTATTCTTAGCAATAACATCTACGCAGGACCAGTTGATGTACTTTTTGGAAAAAGAGCTGCCATTTATAATTATGTAGGTGCAGTTATCAATACCCGTGGTAAAAGAAACAGTAATGATGAAAATAATCCTTTTGAAAATGAATCACAAGATCTTTATGAAGTTATAGATTGGGTAAGTAAACAACCCTGGAGTGATGGTAATGTTGGAATGATTGGTGGAAGTTACCTTGGTTTTAGTCAGTGGGCAGCTGTAAAAAAATTACACCCAGCATTAAAAACGATTGTTCCTCAGGTAGCTGTAGGAATAGGAATAGATTACCCAGCTCAAAATAATATATTCATGAGCTATATGCTACAGTGGATCAAGTATGTTACTAACAATAAATTTACAGATGAAGCTGACTTTAATAATTTCCCAAAATGGGATTCTATCAACACAGCATGGTACAAAAGCGGAAAATCATTCAGAGCTTTAGACACTATAAGTGGTCAGCCCAACAAGATTTTTCAAAGATGGCTGGATCATCCGGGTTATGATGAATACTGGCAGAAAATGGTTCCTAATAAAGAAGATTTTGCTAACATAGATATTCCTATATTAACGACAACCGGTTATTATGATGATGATCAGATAGGAGCATTATCATATTTTAAAGCTCACCATCAATACAATAAGAATGCTAATCATTATCTCGTAATAGGCCCTTATGACCATGGAGGCGCACAAAGTTTTGGATATACCTATGTCAGTGGAAATCGTATCGATCCGGTTGCGAGAATAAGTATTGATGACCTTGCTTTTTCATGGTTTGATTACATTCTTAAAAATGGTAAGAAACCGGATCTTTTAAAAGATAAAATCAATTTCCAGGTGATGAATACCAACACATGGAAACACGTTCCTACCTTAGAAAAAATGCACACCTCAACCATCAAGTTTTATCTTCAGGATCATAAAGATATTCCATCCGTTTTTACTCAGCCTCCAAATAAAAGTTTCACTAAACAAACCGTTGATTTTAAAAATAGGGATCAAAAAGATTCTTATCGTCTGGTAAGTAAAAAAGACAGTGTAAAAGCGACCAATTCAGTTTATTTTGAAAGTGAAGTCTTAGACAAAGATCTTATTATAAGTGGAAATCTATCCGGATTTTTTAATGTCTCTATTAACAAGAAAGATTTTGACACTGATACTTATTTATACCAAATACAACCGGATGGTAAATCTTTTTTACTATCAACACATATCGTAAGAGCCAGTTATGCAAAAAACAATGCGGTTCGTCAACTTCTTGAACCAGGTAAAGTTGAACAAATCCCTATAAAAAATTCAATATTTATCAGTAAGAAAATAGAAAAAGGAAGCAAACTGGTATTATTGGTTGGCGTTAATAAGAATTCTGCATGGCAGATCAATTACGGAACAGGAAAAGATGTAAGTGATGAAACGATAAAGGACGCAAATGAACCATTGGAAATAAAATGGTATAATGACAGCTATGTGGAAATACCTATCTACAAAGAATAAAGGTTTTTATTTATTTAAACCACACCATTTTACCTAAATATTGTGGTCTTCGCTGACAACCAACCAAAAAATCATTACATTTGCTTTTTTTCAAACTCAAATATAGACATTGAATGAATCAACTTTTCAGAAGGAAAAACTATTCAGCAACAGACACATCGACTAGCCTTTTAAGGGTTTTAGGTGTTTGGGATATCGTTTTTTTTGGTATTGCAGCCATTATAGGAGCAGGAAGTTTCAGCAGTTTAGGTGAAGCAGTTTTTAGAGGTGGTCCCGGAGTTATTCTATTATATTTGATTTGTGGCTTTGCCTGCGGCTTTACAGCACTTTGCTATGCAGAGTTTGCAAGTAGAATTCCTACAGCAGGTTCTGCTTATACCTATGCTTATGCAAGTTTTGGAGAATTAATCGCATGGATTATCGGTTGGGCATTGATCATGGAGTATTCTTTTGGAAATATCTATGTTGCCTTTTCGTGGTCAGATTATTTTACCAGCTTTTTAGAAAGGTTGGGAATGCATATCCCAGATTATCTGACTTGCAGTTACACAGAAGCCAAAAAGGCTTTTATGAGTGGCTCTGAAAATAAGGAATTGCTTAATGCATGGAAATCTGCCCCTTTAATCGGAAGTTTAAAATTTATTGTTGATATTCCAGCATTGGTAATCAACGGATTGATCACATGGCTTTGTTATGTCGGGGTAAAAGAAAGTAAAAACTTCAACAACTCACTGGTTATCTTAAAACTAGCGGTTATTGTTCTCGTAATTTTAGTAGGATTCTCTTATATTAATACTGAAAACTGGACTCCGGTAAATCCCGAGACACATGTAGCTTCTTTCATGCCTAATGGTTTTGCCGGTGTAATGAGTGCCGTTTCCGGAGTTTTCTTCGCCTATATAGGGTTCGATGCTTTAAGTGTACTTTCTGAAGAAACTAAAGATCCTCAAAGAACATTACCTAAAGGGATGATCATCTCTCTTGTACTTTGTACAGTGATCTATATTGCTTTGACCTTAGTTCTAACGGGAATGGTGGATTACAGAAAATTTGATGGTATTGGAGATCCGCTTTCATTCATATTTGAGAAATCTAATGCTAATGTTGCCTGGATGGAACTCGTTGTTTCTTTCGTTGCCATTGTTGCAATCACCACAGTATTATTGGTGTTCCAAATGGGGCAGCCAAGAATCTGGTATGCGATGAGTCGTGACGGATTGATGCCTGAAAAATTCAAAACGGTACACCCAAAATATAAAACCCCTTCATTCGCAACTATTGTTACTGGTATTGCAGTGGGAGTTCCTATTTTATTTACTGATAAAACGTTCATTCTTGATTTTACAAGTATTGGAACCATCTTCGCTTTCGTGCTTGTTTGTGCCGGAGTTTTAATGCTTCCTGCAAAAGAAAAAGTTAAAGGTACATTTCACCTTCCTTATATTAATGGTAAAATCATCTTCCCTGTTATTTTTATTGGTGGATTAATCGGTTTCTATATCTGGCAGCCTGAATTTTTCCATAACCTAATGGATTGGAATGATCCTAAAGAAGGTGAATTTAGAGCTTCTATTTTCGTTTTCTTCCTGATTAATTTAGCCCTGTGTGTCTTTACCTTTATTAAAAACTTTTCTCTAATTCCATTAATTGGTTTAAGCTCTTGTTTATATCTTCTTACGGGAATGAGCCATGAAAACTGGTTCTGGTTTGGAATATGGTTCGCTATAGGTCTGGTAATTTATTTCTGCTACGGATATAGAAACAGTAAACTGGGGAAAGAGCATAGTTTAAAAAATTAAATAGTATAAAGCGAAAGACTTGAAAAATCAAATCGCTGAATAATAAGATAAAAAAAGGCAAATTTGCGGCTTCGCAGTTTTGCCTTTTTTTTATTAAAAATTGGCCAACTTATTGCTTTTATTTATAAGAACTTAAAACCAATATACCATGTCCGACAGAATAAAAACGTACAGAGAATTTTATCAGTTCTACCTTACTGAACACAGTAAACTGGGAACAAGAATTTTTCACTTTCTGGGAACACTCCTTATATTCGGAGTCATTGCTTATGTGATCAGCTCCGGTAAAGAAAGGTTCTTATGGTATATTCCTATTTTTGGATATGGATTCGCCTGGTTCAGCCATGCGGTAATTGAAAAAAATAAACCAGCTACTTTCAAATATCCTGTATGGTCATTAATTTCAGATTTCAGATTGTTTTTTGAATTGCTAACAGGAAAGCAGAAATTTGTAACAAAGTAAATCACATATCATATTAACAATTCTTCTTTTTTTTACACTATTTTATCATAATTAAGGCTTGTTCTTTGACTTGCCAGAGCTTTTTTTAATCTCTGTATATAATGCCTCTAGTTCTTTAGGTGGCTTCCCTTCATCGAAACTAGCGGAAGTGAATGTAGATCCATTGGACACAATCACGATTGTTGCAGACAAAGCCTGATCGGAATACCTTCCTGTAGTGGGTGATTGAAGTTGTGATATTTTCGATAAATCAATCATTTCCGCTTGTGTGGATATACTCTTCCAATAAGAAGGGGGAATAGAAGATTTTACAGCTTCTCCATTTAAACTTGATACTATAAATGTAGGGGTAAATACAGTACTTTCATTAATACCTCTTGTTTGTTCTATTAATTGAATATTTTCAATATTCTGTACTTTCATCGAAGTAGTTGATTTATTTTCGTTGTTTTCATTTTTACTCTGATGAAAACAACCTATATTAAAAATTATCAAAATAATATTAATTGTCAAAAATCGCTTTTTCATTGTGTATTTTTTATTTTATTATGATATTTTATGATTTTTAAGTCTGTTTTTTAATAAATTATTATATATTTGCTAAAATACAAAATTATTATAATAATGACAAAATCTATTATTTCGAAAATTTCTTTAACTCTTTCCATTTTTATTGTTACCGGAATGGTGAACGCTCAAAATAAAAAAGAGATAAAGTTTCAAAAACAATCAACAGAAGGGAATACAGATCCCCGAGGTATTGAAAGATGTGCAACCAATGAATATGAAGATGCTTTAAAAGCGAAATTTCCGGGAAGATTAACAACGGAACAATTTGAATCCTGGTTAGCTCCTTTAATAGAAAAGGCTAAGCTGAATAAATCCCAAAACGGAAATGTTATTACCATACCTGTAGTAGTACACGTAATTCATAGTGGACAAAATATTGGAGTAGCTCCCAATATTCCAGATGCCCAGGTAATGTCTCAGATTACCGTTATGACTAATGATTTTAGAAAATTAGCCAATACTCCAGGTTTCAACTCCAGCCTAGTAGGAGCTGATACTGAAATACAATTCGTACTTGCTAAAGTAGATCCTAACGGAAACCCTACCAATGGTATTGACAGAAAAAATCTTTGTCAGGATTACTGGAGCAAAGATCATATTGATAGCATTGTAAAGCCTCAAACTATTTGGGATCCTACTAAATATATGAATATGTGGAGCATTGATTTCGCAAGAAATGGACTTTTAGGATATGCACAATTTCCTTCCAACTCCAGTCTTGCAGGATTAGATGCAAATGGAGGACTAGCTAATACAGATGGTGTGGTTGCCGGTTATAACACTTTTGGAAGTATGGATTATAACGACGGAACATTTATTATGCAATCTGGTTATGACAGAGGAAGAACAATGACCCATGAAGTTGGACATTTTGTAGGATTGAGACACATCTGGGGAGATGCAACATGTGGAAACGATTACTGTGCAGATACCCCTACTGCACACGGTGCCAATTACAGTTGTAATGCCAGTATTCCAAGCTGTGATAATCCAGCAGTATTTGAAATGGTTCAAAATTATATGGATTACACCAATGATACTTGTATGAATATTTATACTAATGATCAGAAGACAAGAATCAGGGCAGTGATGGACAATTCTCCAAGAAGAAAGGAATTGAAGACATCTAACACTGATCAGGCAATTCCATTGTTTGCAAACGATGCCGAAATAAAATATGACGGAGGCTGCTCAATAGGTGTTACTAATTGTGGAGCTGGTGTATTACGCCTTGTTATATATAACAGAGGAACAAGTAATTTGACCTCTGCAGTTGTTTCCTACTCATTTAATGGAGGAACGGCTCAAAATTATAACTGGACTGGTAATCTAGCTCAAGACAAATCAAGTGTGATCCTTATTCCTGTAGATAACACTATTACATCTTCACCTGTTTCTGTTTCTATAGTATCAGCTAATGGAAGTGCTGATCAAAGAAGTACGAATAATGTTTCAACAGGTAATTATGTAAAACCTGTAGCGCCTGAATATTTTGCAACAACTACTGTAACGTTCAAATTACTAAGAGACAGATATGGCAGAGAAACGAGATGGAATTTAAAAAATAGCGCTGGACAAGTTATCAAATCCGGAGCTTACTCTAACACTCCAGCTGGACAACCAAGCCCCTCTTTAATCACTCAAACATGGACACTGCCATTGGATTGTTATGTATTCACAATCTCTGATGATTTTGGCGATGGATTAAGTGACGGAGGGTATGTAAATCTATCTACAAGTACTGGCCAGGTTATATATCATGCAACTGACGATTTTGGATTCTACGGAACTAAAGCATTTACGACTCAGAACAATCTGGGAACCCACGAAACTACTAAAAACAATAAGTTTGGTATATACCCTAATCCTGTAAATGATATCCTCAACATCGTTAACATCTCTGGAAAAACCCAATTTGAAATTCATAATTCGGTAGGACAGATTGTTAAAAAAGGGGACATTAATAATAGCCAGATTCGTGTATCTGATTTAATCAAAGGAACCTATACCATCACAATAAATAATGATAAAATCTCTGAAAGCATTAAATTCATTAAGAAATAATAAATAGATCAAAATTTAAAAATCCCCATGAAGACTGGGGATTTTTTATACTTCCTACTTATTCAAAAACCATATTTTACACCATAAAAAATTAGTTCAGGTTTTGCTTTGCAAAACCTGAACTAATTATAATTAAAATTTTCAACTTATTTAAATCGCTTTTTAAAGCTGAATTTCAATCTGTTCATTAATCCCGGTTCAATGATATCAATTCCTAATCCGAAGTTACTGTCTGCAACCGTATGATGTGCTGTTCTAAAAGCTTCAAATTCTTCCTGAGGAATCTCCAGATTCACTAAAGGTTTATAATCAATAAAAACTGTAGCCCCATTTTTTGTTATCTTTTTACGGCTTGTATAATCAAAATATGGATTTTTAATTGTACTTTCCTGAACCGTATATTTTTCTTCTGTATCTATCTTCTGATCCGTATACAAATTGATCTCATATTTCTCTGTATCGAAATTATGCCAGAAAGGTAAGTCTTTATGTAAGAAATCCCTTGCACTTGCTTTGATCACATTACGATCAAAATACATTAAGAATCGATTGTTCTGTGGATCTACATAATAAGGTTTGTCAACGGTTGCATGATATTCAATTTTAAATTCATTCAGCTTTTTATCATCGCTTACAATATCTATTGAAGCATCTTTAAAGATGTTTCTTACATCGGTTCCATTTCTGTCATTAGAATAATTTAAACTATAGAACAGAAAATTATTCCAGCTGTCTACTACCTCTCTTTTATTTGTATTTTTAAAATACCTTCTCATAGCATTAGCGCGATTTCCTTTGTAAGTGGTAGTTAATTTTAATTCTCCGAAAGCATTCTGAGCATTAAATTCAACTTTTTCATCGATACAATAATAAGGATAGCGGTACGCTTTCCTTTGCTGTAGCTCCTGATCAGGTTTTACTTCCAGATAATGCATAAAGTATAAAAATCCCCTGTTTTCTATTAATCCAAATTCATCACGAATGGTAGCATCGATAAAGTATTCTTCCCCTTTATAATTGATCCTTACTACAACATGATTAAATGAAAGCAAAGAAGGCAGATAATATTTAATATAATAATCCGTGTGATAATTTACCAGAACTACAGAAGAATCAATTCCTATATAATCTAAAATAACCTTCAATAAAACACATTTGGCCTTACAGTCACCTTGTTTATTTTCATAAGTCACAGAAGGTTCCTGTGGTTTATGCCCGTTCATTTCATCTGCATTGAAAATATAATAGATATTATTCTGAACATACTCAATCGCAAACTGGAGTTTCTCATCCTGATCGGCGATAGCATCCAATTTTTCAATTAATTTCGGAGCAAAATCTTTTATAGATGATTTATTATAAATCTCTGCATAGATAGGAGCAATATAGTTGGAAAGATCTTTCCAGTTACTTTCTGTTGCGAAATCAATGAAGGGAAAAATCTCACGACTTGCATCTACTGGATTGATATAATTTTCTTCCTGAATAGCAAACCTTTCTCCTTTCTTTAGGTGATAGACTTCCGGTTCTAAAACATTTCCCTGTTCATCTCTAAAGAATACTTTTTTATAGGCTACAGGTTCTTCCCTGTCATTAACGAATGTGAATTGATAACTTCCATATGCCCAATAATTATCCGGGCTCACCCATACATATTTAGAAAATTCTTTTCTTAAAAAATCACGTTCAGTAAAAGCTTTTACCCTTGAGTCTTCGAGTATTAGAATATCATATAATCTCAAATCCTTTATGGTGATATTAATCTTTTTGTTACTGCTTAAAATCCCACCACTACTTTGATTTTCACTATCTAAAACTTTGATCTTCATATCAGGAATTTTATCAATTAAAACGCCTTCTCTCAATACACTGATCCTATGAAGATTGTAAACTTCATTTTCTTCAACCACGATATCCATTACGGATGCCCTTTCAAGGTTGGATGGTTCATTCAGCGTATAGGCCATACATACATATTCATTGCTTTCTGCATTGCTTGTATAGTAGATCTTATCAAGAAAATAGCAGTAATCCCTTCCTTCATTAATTTGCATATTGGAGAAATCCGATTCTTTTATTTTTTCAATAAGCTGCTGATCATCTACGCTTCCCGCCCACGATTCAGGCTTTTGAATTTTGTAATTTTCAATTTGAATTTGATTATCCATATTATTATTTGCTATTTAATGTGTTTTGATTGAAATAATTAAGGGGGATGAAATTAAATAATTAAAAATTAAAAAACAAGAGTAGAACAACGACGATTCTTAATTTGCCTTCGGCACAGTAATTGTCGCGTTTTTTTTAAAATTAGATTTATGAAAAATATGATGACCGTTTTAAAAGGCGCTTTTCCAGTATTGGCTATTGCTGTACTAACACAATGTACAACTTCTGCAAAAGTTTCTGACGGAAGTGAAAAGACTTTTATTGTAGGACCTCAAACCGCTGACTGCACAGGAGTAGCACCAATGAAGTGTCTTCAGGTTAAAGAAAAGGCTTCAGAAAACTGGACTAATTTCTACAGTAACATTGAAGGATTTACCTACGAACCAGGATATGAATATGTATTAAAAGTAAAAACTGAAAAAATAGCAAATCCGCCTGCCGATGGATCTTCTATCAAATATACTTTGATAAATCAGGTTTCTAAAACAAAAAAATAGTAAAAGCCTCCTAATATTGGGAGGCTTTACTTTTATTATACATTTGATATGTTAGTGTTCATGATCTTTTGGAGGTGGTGTATACTTTCCTTTGGTTGTTTCACCTACTGCATTTGCTGTAGTCATGGCAACCACCAGATCGTTAAGCATTCCACTTGCCGCTGTAGGTGAATTAGGAAGCAAAACCAAACTGCTCCTATTTGTCGCACCTATTGAATGTAAAGTATCATAATGCTGCGTAACAACAATCAGTGCTGATGCTTCATGAGAATTGATATCTACATTATTCAGCATTCTTACAGATTCCTCAAGACCTTTAGCAATTTCCCTTCTTTGATCTGCAATTCCCTGTCCTTGTAATTTTTTAGATTCTGCCTCTGCTTTTGCAACGGCTACGATTCTTATTCTTTGTGCTTCTGATTCATATTCAGCAGCAGTTTTTTCCCTTTCTGCAGCATTGATTCTGTTCATCGCATGTTTTACCTGTTCATCAGGATCGATATCTGTTACCAAAGCTTTAATAATATCATAGCCATAACTCTGCATTGCTTCCTGAAGCTCCGCCTTCACGGCAACAGCAATATCATCTTTTTTAAGGAAAACATCATCCAGCTTCAGTTTTGGAACTTCTGCTCTTACCACATCAAAAACGTAAGAAGTAATTTGATCATGTGGACTTTCTAAACGATAAAAAGCATCCGCTACCTGTGATCTGATCACCTGGAACTGAACTGAAATCTTCATTTTCACGAAAACATTATCCAGTGTTTTTGTATCGATCATAACATCTAATTGCTGAATTCTAAGATTCATTCTTTTAGAGATCTTATCTAAATAAGGTATTTTCAATTGCAAACCTGCATGACGAACAGAATGAAATTTTCCCAAACGCTCTACAATAGCTGCTGTTTCCTGTTTTACAGTAAAAAAGGACGCAAATAAGGTAACAAGTCCAATGAAAATAATAATGCCTAAATATGCCATAGTATAATTTTTAATCGATTAGTCGTATAAGTTACGCATTTGTTATTTTTAATTCTATTAAAATTACATGGTCATCCCTATATCGATACCCTTTATTTTTCTGTAGAGATCAGTAGCATAATTATCCGTCATTCCCGACACAAAATCAATAACCCCCAATACTTTCTGATAATCTGTTCCACCCTCATATAGAAATTGATTAGGTAAAAGTTTTAACGCCATTTTATCGTAGGATTTTCTTTCGTCTTTCGATTTTAAAACAGAAGGAATAAAATGATCTAGCAACTCATACATTACATTATATCCTGCATTTTCAATTTCAACGACAGCTTTATGATTGTAGATCTTCTCAATAGAGAAACTTTCAATATCCTGTAGTGTTTTATTATTCGATTTATAAATATCAAGTAACGCCCTATCTAAATTACCCTGAAGAATTGTTTCAAAATTCTCTTTATAGGTTTCAATTGATTTGTTGATCAGTGCATTAATCACTTTAGCTCTTAAATAGGAAATCCTTTCATTATCATTAGAAATAGACGTTAACTTCTGCTCTACTCTTTTTGTATCTTGGTTTTCAGATTTTATCAATTCTAAAAATAAATTCTCACAATCTGCTGTAGAAACAATTCCCAATCGGTGGGCATCTTCCATATCAATGATATTGTAACAGATGTCATCCGCAGCTTCCACAAGCCACACAAATGGATGCCTTTTAAAGATATGAGGTTCATTACTTTCACATATCAGATTTGTTTTTTCAGCGATCTCTAAGAATGTTTCTTTTTCATTTTGAAAGAACCCGAATTTTTTTCGGTGTATAATTCCTTTTTGTCTGGCGATTGCTTCACAAGGATATTTTGCAATACTTGCCAGTGTCGTTAAAGTAAGCTGAATTCCGCCTTCATCCTTTCCTTGCTGTTGATGAGCTAAAACCCTTATCGCATTGGCATTCCCTTCAAAATTAACCAAATCTGCCCATTCTTTCTCTAAAAACTTAGGTTTCAAATCCTTTTCATTTCTTTCAAAATAGCTTGCAATAGCATCTTCTCCTGAGTGTCCGAATGCGGGATTACCTACATCATGACATAAACATGCTGCCGCTATCACATTGCCCAAATTATGCAGATAAAAATTTTTAGAATCTTCTGTAAGTTCATTCACATAATTTTCAGAAATAAACTCTCCAATAATACTTCCCAAACTTCTTCCAACTGATGAAACTTCTAAAGAATGTGTAAGACGGTTATGTACAAAAACACTTCCAGGAAGTGGAAAGACCTGTGTTTTATTTTGCAATCTTCTAAAAGCAGCCGAGAAGATAATCCTGTCAAAATCTCTCTGAAAATCTGTTCTGGATGCTATAGTATGTGGGTTATTTCCGGTACGCTGATTGGTAAAAATCTGATTTAAATTCATCATTTTTCAAAATTACTTCAAATTTTACTTTTACGGAATACTATTTGAATTTTTATAGAAAATTAAAGCTATGCCAGAAGGACCGTCTATATTATTAATGAAAGAAAGTCTGCAGGAATTTGTAGGCAGGAAAGTGACTGAAGCTTCAGGAAATGCTAAATTTGAAAAGAAAGCATTAGTAGGGAAAACCCTTCTTGATATCAGAACTTTTGGAAAACAAACCTACCTCGTTTTTCATGCTGTGAGTGTCCGAATTCATTTACTGATGTTTGGTTCTTATAGCATTAATGAACAGACAAAGCCTGACAAGAGCCTGCGATTATCATTAAAGTTCAAATCCGGATCTATGTATTTTTATACATGTTCTGTAAAGCTCGTCGAAGCTGAGTTCTTAACAACCATCGATTGGGAAGCTGATATCATGAGTGAGGATTGGAATCCCAAGAAAGCTGAAAAGAAACTAAAAGCAAAACCAGAAATGATGGTTTGTGATGCTTTAATGAATCAGGATATTTTTTCCGGTGTGGGAAACATCATCAAAAATGAAGTCCTATTCAGAATCGGAGTACAGCCTGAGAGTAAGATTGGAAATCTTCCCCCTAAAAAATTAAAGGAAATTATTAAAGAGGCCAGAAATTATAGCTTCGACTTTTTAAAATGGAAGAGAGAATTTGTTTTGAAAAAACACTGGCTTGTTCATACCAAAAGTACTTGCCCCAAATGTGGTCAGAAACTCATTAAAAAGCAAACCGGCATTGGGAAAAGGCGGAGTTTTTATTGTGAAAAGGATCAAAAATTTTATTAGTTTCTATAATATATATCATTAAAACAATAACAAAAAAAACTAATAACAAGTTATAAGGTTTATTGGACAAAAATACAGCTAAAGCCTGAAATTGTTTCTAAATCTAAACGTCAGAATTTAAAAACCCACCTGTATATTTTGTAAAAAAATCTAATTTATATACCTCTCCTATAGGAATTTCTGAATCATTGATATAAATATTGTGATTATCAAAAGAGTCAATATAATCAATGTTAATTACATATGATTTACTAACCCTTATAAAAGAATCCGAGGTAATTTTCTGATGAATCGTTTTCAGGTTCATTGCTGTAATCAGTTTCTGATTTTGAGTATGAATAACAACATAGTCCTTTAAACCTTCAATATACTTAATATCTACAAAATTGATTTTATAAAATCTTCGTTCCGCTTTAATAAATAAAAAATCGGCTGTATTAGACTCCACGGTACTTTTTATGGTGTCTGCAGATAAAAGTTCAGTATACAAAATGGCTTTATCTATTGCTTTTTTTAACCTTTGCTTATCAATAGGTTTCAATAAATAATCCACCGCTTCCAGTTCATAACTTTTCAAAGCATATTGTGAATAAGCGGTTGTAAAGATGATTAAAGTACGCTTTGGAAGCATTTCTACAAATTCCAATCCAGTCATCAAAGGCATTTCTATATCCAGAAATATGAAATCAACTAAGTTATTCTTAAGAAAATCCAAAGCGGAATGTGCATTAGAAAATTCACCAAGAATCTCAATTTTAGAAACTTCATTAATTAAAGAATGCATTTCTGCTCTTGCCAAAGGCTCGTCATCTATGATAATACAATTCATAAGGGAATGGTTAAATCAATGGTAAATTCTTTTTCTTCGGAGGTTATATTCAAATGATGTGTATCACCATACAAAAGCTCCAATCTTCTTTTAATATTGGCAAGCCCTAATCCACTATTACTAACATTAGAAATAGGAAAATCCGGATTTTGAGAATTACGGCATATAAAATGAAGCTTTTGATTTTCTATTTCCACAACTATTCTAACCCACGACTTTTCACCGCTAATATCTACACTGTGCTTTACGGCGTTTTCCACAAAAGATGTAAACAGATTAGGTGGAATAAATGTGCTATTCAAGAGTCTTTTGTCTGTATCACTATGGATATCGAACGAAAAATTTTCCCTTCTTATATTTTCCAGATTGAGAAAGTTTGATAAAAACTCAATCTCAGAAACCAGCAATGTCTTTTCCTCACCATTCTCATACAGCTGATATCTTAAGAACTCTGATAACTTCACGATCATCGTAGATGCCTTTTCAGGATCAGTTCTTATTAATGCTTTTACATTATTCAGCATATTGAACAAAAAATGAGGATTCATCTGGTTCCGGAGCTCATTTAATTCCATTTTCAATGTAAGATTACTCAACTCTATAATTCTTTTATTATCCCGTGTCCATTTCTGGAGTAATTTCACTGTAGTTGTAGCCAATATAATAGGAACACATGTCATCACTCCTTCATAAAGGCCACCTTTGTTACTATTTTTAGGTATTTCAGTAAGCCTGTAATCCAAAAAGAAATGATTAAAACTATATGCAATAAGATTCAGCCCAATAACCCCGAGTAATATCAACAGAATTAAATACGAAATATAATACGTTTTAAAGAAAAATAATGGCACCAGAATATAAATATTAATATACACCATACTTACTAAGCAAACGTATACATAACATAAAATATAATATTGGTAATCTTCAGCAAACCAACGCCAGAAACTTGCACTATATAACAATGCAAAAAAGATTATCAAAAACACTAAATGCCTTAAAAACCGATATCGGTCTTCTACAAGAAAATCGATAACTAAAATATTTTTCAACTCCCGTGAACTGTATTTCATATCATTACAACGAGCAACAAAATTAGTATTATTAAAAACAAAAAGCCGAAAATTATACCAAATCCGAAGTTTATTATACCAATTTTCCAATCAGGATTTGGTATAATATCTAAAGGATTTGGTATAAAAAAATTCTAATCCCTCCCTATTCTATTTTTCTTTGCCCTGTTTAATTTACCATTTATGGATATTACCGTTTTCCAAGAACTAACAGAACAAATAACATTGGAATGTTTTTTTATGACCGATTCTCAACAAGAAGAAAAAGTAATTCAGCTAATTGACCTTCATCATTTTATTGAATGTTATGATCCTGGAATAAAAATCCACAAAGCTGTTCACAATCCTATCAATATTATTGAAGAGAATGGCATTAGGAAGGGAATTTTATTTTACGACCATAAGCATTCCAGTCTAATTGACATATCTGATTGTGAAGCATTTAAGAGACTACATCAATTACAGGAAATGTGGTTTGTATTCGTAGAAGAAGATATACATAATCATTCTAATCGACATATTGACTTTATCATAGAAAATAGTCTTGAAACATTTTATGACAGAATATTTCTGTTCAATTTCTTCCAATCAATAATTAACAATTTAAAATAATTTATGAGAAACTTCCGAAAAGTCCTCTTGCCATTCGCTATCCTCCCTTTTAAGAGTATTATTTCTGCCCAAAAAAAAGATAGCATACCGCAAAAAGTCATTGCTTTTGTAACTGATAAATTTCCGCAAACGAGGGATTTCAATCTTGAGTATACTCAACTCACTCCTTATAAATATTCTTCTTCCTTATATGGAGCCAATCAACCGGATAATAAAATCAAAAACTTTCAACAACTGAAAGCCAATGCAAATATTTATTTTTTTAAACATGAAAAATGGATTTTGAATGCAGCATTAAATTATCGTTATACCTCTATTAATGCTGAGAACAACGCCTTCTTTTTACCTGAAGAAAACAATAAAGGAGATTTCCATTATCATTCTGAAGCTTTGAGTATTACCCATATTTCTAAATTATTCAATAAAATGGCCATCTATTCTGCAACAGCCTCAGTGGATGGAAGTGAACAACACTTTGAAAGAGTTCGTGGAATGCTGACGGGTTCTTTAATATTAAAAGCTAATGCTAAAACTAAAATGACATTGGGAGTTGCTTTATTTCTGGATCCAAGCACACAGGTTCCGGCACTTCCTATTTTCACTTATGAACATAGGTTTAACAACGGTTGGGTCGCAGATGTTGTTCTTCCTAAAAAGATATTGATAAGGAAAGATATGTTTTCAAATGGTAGAATTTCTTTTGGAACTGAAATGGATAATACATCTCTTTATATTTACCGATCAGATAAGAGATACGAATTCAGGCAACTTGAAATTAACTCTGGAGCAATTTATGAACATAATCTCGGTTCAAACCTTATCGCCACGCTAAAAACCGGGGTTAGAGTAATGCCAAGGGCTAGGCTATTTGATAAAGAAGAATCTTTCAAAGATTATACGTTAGAAACCACGGCAAAGCCTTCTTTATATTTCAATCTGGGTATTTCTTATAATCCTTTTGCAAGACTGAAGGCGAAATAATTAAAATTTTCCGGTTTCATATTTAACCTCAAGGTTAAATCACTATCAAACCTCCAACACAGCATTTAGTTTTCACATTAATTCGCCACTAAAATTATAGTGGCCGGTTCTACTATTGTGTATTATCTAAACCTGTTAATTAATTAAAATATGTCCATTCCAAAACAAATATTCCAGACTTTTAAGTCTAAAAAACTTCCCTGGCTAACCCAATGGTATATCTGGAGGATGAAAAGAAAAAACCCAGAATATCAATACCACTTTTACGATGATGCTGATATCGAAAATTTCATAACAAATGAATTTCCATCTGAGTACATCGAAAATTACAACAAGCTAACTATTGGTGCTGCAAAAGCCGATTTTTTCAGATATGCTATCTTATATAAGAAAGGCGGAATCTATTTAGATGTAGACAGTGCGGTTACAAGACCGTTCAAAAATCTGATAAATGATGATGATGAAGCTGTAATCAGCAAGGAAAGGCATGAAGGATTATATGTGCAATGGGCACTTATTTTCAATAAAAATCATCCTTTTTTGAAAAAGACATTAGATCTGATGCTTGACAATATAAAGACGCATCGGTATCCTAATAATATCCATGCTACTACGGGCCCATCAGTATTTAGTAATGCAATCAATCAAAGTTTAGAAGAGAACTCAAATATACCATACAGTTTATTTAAAGGGGTTGAATTTCGTGGGTATCTACAATTCAAATATAAATTAGGGAAGTTCTTTTTATACGAAAAAAGGGCTGAACATTGGAAACAGAAACAAATATCCCAGGATATTATTACACAAAATCGAATAACACTATAGAGTTCCTTATATAAAGTATCCCTATAATCATAAAATATTCATCTTAGAATATATCAAATTAAGATCAGATTAATGTTTAAATTTGTTTTCGGGTATTCACTTTTAAACAACATCTCTGCTCATGATTAATATCAACGATTTCATTGATAATTTTTTTGATTTCAATTCTAATATTTACACTCTTCCCTGGGAAATCATCAGTAACCTTGATGATCTTCTGAAAGAGAAGTTTGATAATTTAAATGATGAGTATGAAATTTCCGGTGATGTTGCCGTTCATAAAACGGCAACCGTAGAGCAGAATGTTATTTTCAAAGGTAGAATCATTATTGGCGAAAATTCTTTTATTGGTGCCAACGCTTATTTACGAGGCCCTATTTATATAGGAAAAGATGTTAAAATTGGTCCCGGAAGTGAGATCAAGCAAAGTATAATTTTTAATGAGACTGCTGTGGCTCATTTTAATTATATAGGAAATAGCATTATCGGAAACAGAATCAATTTTGAAGCAGGATCTATTTGTGCTAATCATTACAATGAGAGAAAAGATAAAGAGATATCTGTTCTATTGAATAATGAAATTATAAAAACAAATACAGAGAAATTTGGATCTTTAGTTGGTGATGATTCCAGGATTGGTGCTAATGCTGTCCTGTCTCCCGGAACTTTATTACCAAAAGAAAGTATCGTTAAAAGATTGGAACTTATTGAACAGATTAAATAGATAGATATACGCTACCATATAAAAATTTAAACCCAAAAAGTTGCAAAAGCTTTTCTTCTCAATTTAAAAAAAATCTGACAAAAGTTCGCAAAGGATGAAAATCTATGATTTTCATAACTCACTTATTTTTAACGTTAAGATATTTCAGGGTCTCTCATTAATGGGTTCCCATTTTTGAAAAAAGGTTGATAATGATCACGCCAATCACAATTAATGCAATACCTATGATCGCAGGTAGATCTGGAACCTGTTTAAAAGCTACTACTCCTATAATTGTTATACATATAATGCCGACACCTGACCATATCGCATAAGTAACTCCAATAGGAATATGACGAAGTGTAAGGCTTAGGAAATAAAAAGCAGCAGAATATCCGGCAATGGTTACAAGAGATGGTATAAGCTTTGAAAACTCTTCAGATTTCTTCAGAAATGTTGTAGCAATGATTTCAAAAACAATTGCCAAAATAAGATAGATATAACTGCGGCCCATAGAAAAAATCTTTATTTACAAAAGTAGTAAAAGTGACTGTCATTTTTTTACTCAATTTCTGTCTATTATTAAATATCCGTAATGAATTATTTATAAGCGCTTTAAAAATAAATTTTTCTTAATATTTAATCTTCCATTTTTCACTTTTAAGTGTTTTATATGATAATGCATTTTATAATAATATGCATAGCATTTCATTTATCAATCTGTAAATACAGAACGGAAATCTTTTATCAAATTAATAATTTTTACGAATAAGATAATAATAATACACATATTTTTTCAATAATACATTAAATTAATGTAAACAATTAATCACGAAAAGCACACACATAAAACACCTAAATACCTGATAAACATCACACTTATTCTATTTGGCATGTCGTTTGAGAGTTGTAATATTGCAATTAGAAAATTAGTAAAGAAAGTATAATTAAAATTTAAAAAAAACAAAAATGGTAACTTACGCTTTTATCGCAACATGTATAGTAGTATTCGCTTCTTATTTTACAACAGTTAGAAGAGAAAGAAATTAATTAAAAACGCTTAGCTGCATTCAGCTTCGACTATTTATATTAGTTTGTATTGTTTATGTTTGCAATCTGAAAAATCAGATCGCCGCTCTTTTACTCCACTGGAGTAAAAGGGCCCAAAACATAAATTAAATGATCCATCAACTTACTCATATTCAAAAATCAGTTTTTACAAAGCTGAATCAGACAATTTCCAATTTACATCCCGATTTAGAATGCGAAGAATACTTGGGGTATAACTTCCGGCTGAATCAATACCATATCAAATTCAGAAAAGCTAAAATAACTCCGAAGAAAATCGGACAATTTGTTACGTTATGGAAAAGAAATCCAGACACACAACAAACAGAACCTTTTACCATTTCTGACCAATCCGATTTTTATATAATTTACGCTGAACTTGAAAACAAGTCCGGTTTTTTCTTTTTCCCGAACACTGTACTTTCTCAACAATCTATTTTAACCACGCCTTCAAAAGAAGGAAAACGAGGATTCAGAGTTTATCCGGACTGGGATATTCCACAAAATAAACAGGCTGAAAAAACAAAGAAGTGGCAAGAAAGTTTCTTTATAGATTTTTCAAAAAGTACGTATCTGGAAAAATTTGAAGAGATTTTAAACCTAAACCTATAGCAAGCACCTCAAAATACTCTAAATTTTTATCTTTGTATATTCTAACATGTTCTATAAGAAACATCTTAAAATCATTTAAAAAGCATGAACCTGTACAATCTTATCATCCAAGACAAAGAAGAAGTTACCCTTAATGATGTATTTCTGGAAGAAACCAATAAAGAACAACTTGTACAACTGATCAAAGAACATACATATCTCAAGGAGCTTCAGGAATATGGGCTTCCTGTTAACAATAAAGTTTTTCTGCAGGGAAGTTCAGGATGTGGAAAAACAATGACTGCAAAAGCTATTGCCAATGCTCTCGGTAAAAGCATCATTATCTTAAACCTCAGCAATATTGTTTCATCCCGTATCGGAGAAACTTCTCAGAATATCAAAATGATCTTTGATAAAGCAAGCCGGGAAAGATCCGTTCTCTTTCTGGATGAATTGGATCAGATAGGTAAGGCAAGAGGTAGTGATGATAAAGATGTTGGCGAAATGAGGAGGCTCGTTAATACTTTGATCCAGCTGATCGATTATTATCCCGAGAATGCTCTATTGCTTTGCGCCACCAATCATCCGGAAATTATTGACACTGCTCTATTAAGACGTTTTCAATTAAAAATTAATTATAAAATGCCTTCAAAAGAATTCCTGGATCATTTTTATGACAATCTATTATCTAAATTTCCAGAGGATTTAAAGCATATTGATCGACAATACAATATTTCTTTTGCTGAGGCTAAAGATCATACGTTTACCGTTGTTAAAGGGAATTTAATTAAAAAGCTGGAAACTGAAACTCAATCCGCAAAAATATAAGATAACCTTCAATGGTTTACACAGCTTTTTTAAGTGACCAAGATGACAAAATAAAAAGTAATACCTCTCAAAAATTTGAGAGGTATTAATTTTTTAATTTCAAAAAATAGCTGTACAGCTATAGTTTAAAACGATGTGCTATTCGAGGCATATAACTCTAAAATAATTCACTCGTATTCGGCATATTTATTGCTGATAATTCACTAATAACCAAACATATGTAAATATGATAAAAAAACTACTCCCTATTTGCCTATTTATGGCAACACTATTCTTGTATTCTTGCGAAAAAAGCAATAGTAATTTACAAGTTAATGAAAGTCAATCTGCAATTAAAACTACATCTATCATTACGTTTGTTGTAGTGGCAGTAATACTTCTCATAGCATATACGTCAAAATACATGTCGAAAAGAAGACCGTAGAATAAAACGTAAGATTATTAAAAATAATAACCCACTCAGATTTTGAGTGGGTTATTTATGTTTATCTAGAAATAATCTATTACATATAAGCTTCAATAGGCTCACATGTACATACTAAGTTTCTATCTCCGTAAGCTTCGTCTACTCTGGAAACAGAAGCAAAGAATTTGTGATCTCTTACCCAATCCAATGGATAAGCTGCTTTTTCTCTGCTGTATGGCTTATCCCAGGAATCTGAGATGACCAACTGCTCTGTGTGTGGAGCATTTTTCAGTACATTATTTGCCTGATCTACTTCGCCGTTAGCAATCTCATCAATTTCTTTTTTGATCGCAATTAACGCTTCCGCAAAACGATCGATCTCTGATTTGCTTTCAGACTCTGTAGGCTCAATCATCAATGTTCCTGCAACAGGGAAAGAAACAGTAGGGGCATGGAAACCGTAGTCCATTAATCTCTTCGCCACATCAGCCACTTCAATTCCTAATGATTTGAACTGACGGAAATCTACGATACATTCGTGAGCTACTTTTCCGTTTTCGTTTGAATATAAAATCGGGAAGTGTTCCGCTAAAATTTCTTTTAAATAGTTAGCATTTAAGATCGCATGTTCTGTCGCTTTTTTCAATCCTGAAGTTCCAAGCATTTTAATGTATGCATAAGAAATATTCAAGATCAGTCCTGAACCGTAAGGAGCTGCAGAAATTCCATCAATAGCTTCTTTAGATCCTATTTTAATGTTAGCATTAGTAGGCAAGAAAGGCACTAAATGTTTAGCAACACATATTGGTCCAACTCCAGGTCCTCCACCTCCGTGAGGAATTGCAAAAGTTTTATGAAGATTTAAGTGACAAACGTCAGCTCCAATGTTTCCAGGACTTGTATATCCTACCTGAGCATTCATGTTGGCACCATCCATATATACCTGTCCACCATGTTCGTGGATCAGTTTGGTAATTTCTTTAATATTAGCATCAAAGAATCCGTAAGTAGAAGGATAGGTAATCATCACTGCGGATAAATTCGCTGAATTAGCTTCAGTTTTAGCCTTTAGATCTTCGAAATCAATCTCCCCGCTTTCAAGGTTTTTAACAACAACGATCTTCATTCCAGCCATTGCTGCAGAAGCAGGATTTGTTCCATGTGCAGATTGAGGAATCAGCACTACATTTCTATGACCTTCACCTCTTGAAATATGATATTCTCTGATTACCATTAAACCTGCATATTCCCCTTGAGCACCAGAGTTTGGCTGAAGAGAAGTTCCGGCAAAACCAGTAATCTCAGCTAAATCTTTTTCCAGCTCACGGATCATTTCCTGATATCCCCCAGCTTGGTCAACCGGTACAAATGGGTGAACACTTCCCCAATTATCCCAAGAAAGTGGCAACATTTGAGTGGCAGCATTCAGTTTCATTGTACAAGAACCCAAAGAGATCATTGAATGTGTTAATGATAAATCTTTTCTTTCCAGACGTTTGATGTAACGCATCAATTCTGTTTCCGTATGGTATTTATTGAATACTTCTTCCGTAAGAATTTCATCTTTTCTTAAATTCTCTTCAGGAATACTGTAGCCTTCTTTTATTTCTAATTTAAAAGTCTGCTTATCTTTAAACTGAGCGAAAGAAGCCATTAGTATATTCAACTTTTCTAATGTTGTACTTTCATTGATCGCGATACTTACAACCCCTTCTGTAAAATAGTTCAGATTAAGTTTATGATCAAGCATCATTCTTGATAATCTTCCTTTTTCATCTTCGCTCATCGCAATCTTTACAGTATCAAAGATCGGTTCTTCAACAGTCTGATATCCTAAAGCTTTAAGACCACCTTTCAAAGCATTTGCTTTAAAGTGAATCTGATCGGCAATATAATTCAATCCTTTTGGACCATGATAAACGGCATACATTCCAGCCATTACTGCTAAAAGTACCTGAGCTGTACAAATATTTGAAGTTGCTCTTTCTCTCTTAATATGCTGCTCTCTTGTTTGTAAAGCCATTCTTAATGCACGTCTTCCGTACATATCCTGAGAAACTCCAATGATTCTTCCTGGAATATCTCTCTTATAATCCTCTTTGCAAGAGAAGAAAGCTGCATGAGGTCCTCCATAACCCAACGGAATACCAAATCTCTGTGAAGTTCCAACCGCACAATCTGCTCCCATTGAAGCAGGAGATTTTAATTTTACTAAAGCCATAGGATCACAAGCTAAAGCAACCTGAAGATCGAATTTTTTATATTCTACGATATCTTCAGTATAGTCAAGAACAATTCCATTCTTTCCAGGGTATTGTAATAAAACTCCATAGTAAGATTCATCAAACTGATGGGTTTTATGATCTCCTTCTACGATTTCTATTTCTAAACCTTCCGCCTTTGTCTTTAGTACCGAAACAGTCTGAGGTAAAACAAGATCAGATACGAAAAATTTATTTGCATTTACTTTTTTCTGATCTTTCGTTCTGTTATTGAAGAACATATGCATTGCTTCTGCTGCTGCCGTAGATTCATCCAATAACGAAGCGTTGGCTAATGCAAATCCTGTAAGATCACATACTACAGTCTGATAGTTCAATAATGCTTCCAATCTCCCTTGAGCAATCTCTGCCTGGTAAGGTGTATAAGCAGTGTACCAACTTGGATTTTCAAAAATATTTCTCTGAATCGCCGATGGTAAAAGCGTATTATGGTATCCAAAACCAATATAGCTTGTATAATCAGTATTTTTAGAAGCCAATTCTTTTGAATGAATGAGCATCTGATATTCTGAAAGCGGTTCTGAGATATCAAGGTCTTTTTCTAAACGGATAGAAGAAGGAATGGTTTGAGAAATTAACTCTTCGATACTTGAAACGCCGACTCTTTCTAACATCGCCTGTTTATCGGCTTCATTAATAGAAATGTGACGGCTCACAAACTGTTCTGTATTCATTTTTTTTATTAGATTTTGTTTGTAAAAAAGATGGGTAAAATTACATTTTTTTAGGGGATTTCACAACAGTCAAAAATAAGTGATGGATATTGATAATTACTATTGATTAATAAACGAGTGTTTAATAAAATCAATTCAGAAAATGATAATAGTTGAAAATTTTAATTTGTCATATTTATTTTAAAGCTTCAACACACTTTATGAAAAAGGTATAAATCCCATGGTTAAACAATAAGAACAACATGCTGATTTTCAGGGGTGATATTTTTATGAAATTTTATTAATTATATTTATTCTAAATTAATATATTTGCAGCATGAATATGATTACCCCTTTTAAAGTACCGCCTCTAACTCCTGTTTATGCCTTCAATAATGAAGATATGTATTGCGAAAAAAAATCTTGCTGCAAGAAATTTAAGAAAGGAAAAAGATGTAAAAAATGTCCGGGAAGGAAAAAAATGGCTTAATCTAGTTGAAACTTTTTATTAAGAAATAAAGAGCAACTGCCAAAAGTATTATTGCCGCTAAAATTTGTATGATTTTTGGCTGCCCTTTTGGATTTGTTACTGTTCGTGGTTGGGCTTTAAATAAGTCTTCCGCTCCACTTCTGAACTTCTCCGTATTATTTTCAAATACTTCTGTAATTGTTATTCCCTGAACAACCGTTTTATGTAATAATGAATTCGTTGCATGAAGCAAAAGCTGAAATTTACCGTCTTTAAATTCTGTGATTTTAAAAACCCTCTCACCATAAGCTTTCTCTAATCCAAAAGGAAGCACTTTTACAACATCAGCATTGGCTGTCTGCCAGTTTATAATGATCTCTTCCCCTTTTTTCGCATGAATCTTATTCGATGTAAAAGTTTTGATAGCCGGTGGAATATTATATCTGAAACTTTTTTGATGATTTTCTAAATTCTGATCATAAGTTCCTCTCCTGGCTGAATCACTTAATGTTTCATAAGCTTCCTGAATTTCACGAAAACGATCTGCAAAAAAATCGTCGTTCTCATTTTTATCAGGGTGATACTTTAAAGACAATTTTCTATAGGCTTTTTTGATGTCTTCTTCTGAAGCATCCTGAGAAATACCGAGAAAATAATAGTAATCTTTCATGTAGAATGATACAAAAATAAGAATTTATTTCTCTAAATGCACTTAAAGAATATACGATTTTTGTCATTGCAAATTGAGTGATCATCTCTCATATATAACCGAAACCCCTCATAATTCTTTTTTAGGTCTCGCAGATTTCGCTTCTTTGACGGCTGATTGAGAATAAAATACGATCTATAGGATCTTCTTTTATGATTTTAATTTGCAAGAGAGAGAAGCATTTCAGTCTACCAGCTTCAAATATTCTCAGATCATCTACATAAAAAATTACGGCGCGGGAAGCTATGCTTCCCGCGCCGTAATTAAACAATTTCAATTTAGTTATAGTGACTAAGCTTCTGCAGCCTCACTTCTTCTATGACATCTTGATTTGAATTCTTTTTTGAATTTACCTTTCAATTCTTCATATTGTTCTTCATTCATTTCTCTGATTTTATCTGCAAGACCAAAAGGTGATCTTTCTTTAATTCCATATTCATCAAAAATACCTCTGATAAATCTTTTTCTTTCTGCCATTTTTTTAACAGCTAATGCTACGCCTACAACGGCTAGTGCTCCTAGTGCACCTTTTAATACTGAATTTTTCATTTTTTCAAAATTTTAAATTTTACTACTTCTTGTTTTTTATATAGACGAATGAATTCTAATTTTACTTTACTACTTCTTTAAAAACTTCAAATTATTCGTTATTTCTGTTGTGTCTGTTGAAGAATCCGCTTTCGCATTTACTTCTCCACACCTCTTTGAACTTTTCTCTTTCTTCGGGAGATAAGTGTTGCATTCTTTCCCTCATCTTTCTTTCCTTAAAATCTCTCATTCCTTTTCCAAAGTGGAAACCTCCGAAAAGAATTTTGCTTAAGATCAATACTCCCATTGCCTGCCAATAGGTAATTGATTTTACGCCTAAAATTTCAGGAAGAAGGCAATTCCATAGCGACATGACAATCCATGTAACGGCTAATAAAATCAATGGTGGACATAGAATTAAAAAAATCCAACCTTTTTTGTGTTTATGATTCATAATATCTTCTTTCTATTTCTAACTGTTTAAATCTTCGTATAATGCTCTCAATCTGTTTCTCAGATGTTTCACCGCATAATTTTTTCTGCTGATAATGGTCTTTATATTTTCACCTTGTTCATCAGCTATTTCCTGAAGGGTCTTATCGTTCAGCTCATTTTCCATGTAAACCAGTTTTTGCTTTTCAGGAAGTTCTTCTAAAGCTTCAAATAACTTCTTCCAGATTTCATCCTGAAACATTTTAACTTCAGGTCCCGCACTGTCATCCATCAATAAAATATCTTTGATAGAAAAATCACCATCCTCATCTTCATATACAAAATCTTCAAGATTTTCTGTTTTCTTTTTGCGATAACGGTCGGTAATTTTATTGGCAGTAACCCTGTACAACCAACCCCCAACATTTACAATCTCAGAAAGATTGGTAATGTTACTAAACTGATACCAGACCTCCTGCAGAATATCTTCCGCATCTTCCGTGTTTTTCACTTTCGGACGAATGAAAGACATCAGTTTTCCTCCGTAGCTTGAAACGGTTTGCGAGATGATGTTTTCTTTCTCTTTCTGTGGCATTGTTATTTTTTCGACAACCTCCATACTAACATGACGATTGTACATTTTGTTTTACTTTAATAAATTTAAAATATTTTTTATCAAATATTCACTTTTCTTTTGTTAATCGTATTTTGACAGTCTGAAAAAAATAATATTTATAAGGAGCTTAATCCCGCTATCCGCTCATACTCCTCGCTCCATCCTTTGCCTGACTCTTGCTGTGGGGTAACCGCTACTATCGGGGCTATTGATCCGTCATTACGAGTAAAGCGAAGCAATCTTTTATTAACAGATCTGCTATAAGACGAGATTCTAAAGTACACTTGTGAACTACGTTCGCAGACCTTCAGCCTGTGCTCGGAATGAAAAATTCAGCTTTCAGTAACAAACAAAAAGAACGGAAAGCAAAATGCTTTCCGTTCTTTTATAAAAATTGTATCAGTCTTATTTACTTTTATTAAAATTCTCAGCAAAAAATCCTAACATATATTTGTAGAGTTCAAGTCTGTTCGGCTCCTTTCCAAAGCCATGACCTTCGTCGTATTTTACCATATAGGGTGTTTCAAAACCTTTGGCACGCATTGCTTTTACAATCTGATCGGATTCATTGATGTTCACTCGTGGATCATTAGCTCCTTGTACAACAAAAAGAGGTTTTTTGATCTTATCGATCTGAAATACCGGAGAAACCTCTTTGGCAATTTTTGCCTCTTCAGGATTATCCAGATCATACCATATCTGTTTCGTCATTTCTTTATATGGCTTCCAGTATTCAGGGAATGAATCAAAGAATGTAAAGATATTGGAAACTCCAACATAATCTACACCACAGGTATATAAATCTGGAGTTTTAATCAGCCCCATTAATGTAGCATAGCCACCGTGGCTTCCTCCATAGATGGCAATTTTATCCTTATCCACCCATCCTTGCTGGATTGCATATTTTACTCCATCTTCCACATCATCCATTGCTTTTCTCCCGATTTGCTTATAACCTGCTTTCTGGAACTCCTTTCCATACCCCCCTGAAATTCTAAAATTCACCTGTAAGGTCGCATATCCTCTACTGGCAAACAATTGTGTTTCAGGATTAAAGCCCCAATCATCTCTAATACCTTGTGGCCCTCCATGAGGATTTACTACTAAAGGAACTTTTTTCCCTTCCAAAGCAGCTTTTGGCAATGTGATATATCCATAGATAGTCAACCCATCTCTGCTTTTGAATTCAATGGGCCTCATTTCTGCCATATCCTCTTCCTTCAATTGAGGCATCAGATTATAAAGAAGCTTTGTCTGCTTGGTTTTGGAATCATACTCGTAATAGGTTCCATATAGCTTATCACTTCCAACTACGACCAAAAGTTTATCATTATTATCATCTGATGAAACAACACCAAATTCTTTATCTCCAAACTGAGATTTTAATTGAGCATCAATTTCTGTGTAGAATTTACTTACCGGAACAGTTTCACTTTTCACTCCGTTATAACTGATATAATCCAGTTCATAATTTCTGTTTTTACCGGCAGTACGTATTGAACTTACATCATAAACAGGATTAGAATATACATCTTTAATCGCTTCATTTTTCTTTAAGTCATATAAAACAATTTTTGCTTTATCACTGTCCAGATTTGTCACAACATAAGCCTCATCTTTATTCTTAGAATGATCATTGAAATCTATAATACTAAATGTATCAGACCAGTCCGTTGATTTAATGAGATTGAATTTCCTTGTCTGCAGATCTTTATAATAAGTCTTTGTAGTCAATCCATTTTCAAGAACAATATATCCTCTTAAATCCCCATCCTTATCAAAGATATAATCATCAATAGGACTATTAACATCTTTATTTTCATACAGCTGAATCATTTCACCTGTAACGAAGTTTATTTTGTACGGTTCGAAGATCTGTTTGTTATTTTTATTCATTGTGACAACGACAAAATCGGTATCCTTTATCAATTTTACGGAACCCAGTGTTACTCCATCAAATGGAGTAAGGTCCTTGAGATTACTTCCATCAACATCCGCCGCATACAAATGAAGATTCTCATTTCCCCCTTTATCCTGAGTGAAAAACAAACGCTTTTTATTCAACCATCCATAGCTTTTTACAAGATCTTCCTTCTCTTCGATCGCTTGGGTAACTTTTCCGGTTTTTAAATCTTTTACATAGACATGATTCTTACTGTCTTTATCTTTTTCTTTATAAGAAAGAAAATTTCCGTCTGGTGAGATTTTAAATTGTGAAGCTTTTGGCCTGGCAAAATAGTCTTCAACTTTGTATTTAAAATTTCCTGTGTCATAAGAAATAAGTTTCTCAAGACTGGCTTTGGTAGATGGTAGGGTAGCATCACCGGGTAACTTAGTGGTCGTGTTTTGTGCATTCATCATAATCGTTGAGAGAGCAACCTGAGCGGTTACTATAATTTTAGTTTTTATGTTCATGACTTGTGATTTGGAGTGAATTAAAACGTAGCAAAAAAAATGCTTTCTATATTAGACGTTTAATCACCCTTAAATGTTACATTTTTCTCTCTTCAATGTGAAAAAAAAGCACGAAAAGTAAATTCCGTGCTTTTTATATGAAAAAATATTCTTTTAATGTAAATAAATTCCAAAATACCAGGTCCATAAAATAAGTATAACCTGCATTGGGAGCCTTTCTTTATATAAATAAGCCATTCCTGGGCCTGTATAATCTCCCTTAAAAATATTGACTTTTTTCTTTGATGAATTGATGTTGGCAATAAAAACCATAACAAAAAAAACAATCAACAAAACAGCTGTGGTCTCACGTATTGATGGAATCATCAATCCAATTCCAGCCGCAATTTCAATAATTCCCGTAATGTATACCCAAAACATTTTGGCAGGAATAAAATCGGGGATCATCATGGCCATTCCTTTTTGAAATTTAAAATGGGCAAAACCTGTAAACAGAATAAATACTGCCATTCCCAAATTTCCAGAAAATAAAAAATTCCAGCTTCCCTGAAACAGTTTTGTACCTAGCAAAGCCAGAATGAATGTGGCAAAAAGGATTGTTAATAATTTCATGTGTTATTTTTATCTCTCGAAGATGATACAAATTTCGCAAATGATTGCAATTAGTTCAATGCTAAAATTATAACAAAATTGTGCGTCAACTATAAAATCTGCTCAATAATATTATTTAGCTCACAGCTAATTTCCTTCAGCAAGAGTTTTTACAATTTCAAGACCTTTAGTAAAGCCTGTATTCATATGCTCTTCCCAGTCTTTTTCGGTTTGTACCTCTGCATGAAGTTTTGTCTTTCCATCAAAATCAATAAGAAAGTATTTTTCAAACGCACCACTCCATTGCTTAATCTCCATACTTTCGGTGTCTTCTACACCATCCTTAATCATTCCAAGGTGTTTAAACACAATTTGATTAGGCTCATCCAAACTGTCAATGGTAGAAACCATTCCTTCATTATTTGAATCTACAAAATAGGTTTTTCCTCCTACCCTCCAATCCGATTTCATGTATGAACCCGATGAATTAAAGAACTTTGTCCATTCATTATATGTTTCAGGTCCCCAAAGGATGTCCCATACTTTCTGTTGAGGCGCATCGATTACTGTTTCATAAGATAATGTTTCCATATTTCTAATTTTGTGATTATTAAGTTAAGTAACTAAGTCTTTAGTCCGTAAAATTAAAGCTGATTTTGCGAAAGGTTTTTCACGATTTCCAAGGCATTGGGAAATTTCTCTTCAAAAAAATCTTTAAACTCAGCAGGGGTCTGGATTTCACTTTTTAAAATTGTACCATTTTCAGTTTCCTCTAAAACATAAGATTCCGTTGCTTCCCCCCAATCCTGAGGGGCTTCTACACCCTCATAAATTTCTCCCAGATGTAAAAATTTTATTTCTTTATTGGGTATATTTTTTTCAACACGGCTGTACATTCCATTATTATTGGGATCTAAAAACTTCACAATACTTCCTTCTTCAAGATTTCCCTGATAAAAAGAACCTTCTGTGAAGGCAGCTGTCCATTGCCTATAGGTCATTTCACTCCAAAGTACCGTCCATATCTTTTCAGGGGTAGCATTGATTCGTATTTCATAAGTTAATCTTTCCATATATTATTTTTAATTTAGTGTTTATAAATCTATTATTCATGGGTAACCTTCTAACCGCCGACAAAATCACCCCCATTAATGTGAATGATCTCACCTGTAATAAAACTGGAATCCTCAGAAGCCAGAAAAACATAAGCCGGAGCGACTTCAGAAGGCTGTCCCGCTCTCTTTAAAGGATTATCCTTTCCAAATGTTGAAAGATCATCAAATGTTTCTTTCACCAGTGGTGTCCAGATAGGCCCCGGTGCAACTCCATTCACTAATATTTTCTTTTCAGCAAGATTAGTAGCTAAGGAACGGACAAAGGTAGCAATCGCTCCTTTTGTTGCCGAATAATCGATAAGATGGTTACTTCCCCGATAGGCCGTAACAGAAGTTGTACAAATAATTCTTGATCCTTTATCCATTAACGGCAAAAAATCCCGTGTTAAAGAAATCATTGAAATGATATTTATGTTAAAAGTCTCCGTTATCTGATCATCTGAGATCTTTTCAATATCATTTTTAGGAAATTGCACTCCTGCATTGTTGACCAGAATATCCAGGCTCTTCCATTCCTTCTTAATTTTCTCAATACATTTGTTTCTAAATGCTTTTTTGGAAACATCTCCCTTAAATAAGAGGCATTTCTGACCTTCTTTTTCTACGAGCGTCAACGTTTCTTTAGCATCTTTATCACTTTCTTTATAAATAATAGCAATATCAGCTCCTTCTCTGGCATAATGAACTGCAACGGCCTGTCCTATTCCACTGTCACCTCCTGAGATAACGGCTTTCTTATTAAGAAGTTTTTTACTTCCTATATAATTTTTACGGATAATCTCGGGAAATAATCCTTCTTTAGGCACTTTAGATTTGGATCTTGACTTGTTCTGTGTGTTCATAAGCAAATCTTTTTCTAAAATACCATCAAATGATAAGCCGAAATAGATTTAAGAATTATAAGCTTCTTCTAACTCTTGGATAATAATTTTCTGCATTTTCATCATCACCTGTACTACTTTTTGAGCCTTTTCCTGGTTCGAATCGTTCATAAGCTGAATAAGTCTCTTTGGAACGATCTGCCAGCTAAATCCGTATTTATCTTTCAGCCAGCCACACATACTTTCTCTACCTCCACCCGATATCAGCGTATTCCAAAGAAAGTCTGTCTGTTTCTGGTCATCAGTCATGACCACCATTGATACACCTTCATTAAAATCGAATTTATGATCATATGAAGAATCCATACAGTAAATATCATAACCATCAATCATAAAGTTGGCATGCTGAATATTTTCAGGATTTTCATTAGGTTCACCACCATCTTTATATTTCAGAATATTTCCAATTTTTGAGTTAGGGAAAGTTTGGGTATAAAACTCCATTGCTTCCATCGCCTTACCATTATTCTGATGCATGAACATTAATGTCGGAACAATTTTTTGGTCACTTGTTTTCTCTCCGAAAAATAATTGCCAACTAACTCCATACTGATCATCAAGCCATCCGAATTTTTTACTCCAGGGATAAGAGTCAAGTGCCATCAATTCCTTACCTCCTACCAATAGCTGATCCCAATATCTTTGAACTTCATCTTCAGTTTCACATATAACCATAAAAGATACTGATGGATTTTTTTCAAAATGAGGACCACCATCCAGGAGCATTAATTTTTGACCAAAAAGGTCAATATTCATTACTACAGGAGTATCTGCAGTAATTCTTCCATTAAATACTTTGCAGTAAAATTCTGCTGATTGTTTTGCATTTCCGTCGCACCAAAGGCATGGAAAAATATCATTATTCATAATTTTTATTTTTTGTGGTGAGTTGATGTAATTTATGTTGTCAATACAAGCTATTCGATGTATTGAATTTAAGTTCATAAATCTTAGGTGTCGTAAAAAGAATGACACCAATGGGTATTGGTTAATTTTTAAAAGAAATTTGATGCTCTTGCATATAGACTTTAAGCTTCTCCATTGTATTTTTTCCAAAACCATGAAGCTGCATGATTTCATCTTCAGAATAATCTGATAATTTTTCTAAAGAATCAATCTTCTCTTTTTCTAAAGCACGTCTTGCAGGCATAGCAACTACGCCCTGCAAAAAAGTTCCCTGAACAACATGATTAACAGCACAAATGGAACTTAAACATTTTGCCATTATTAATAGATTGATCATGATTGTAAAAATATTTTAATGTTTTTCAACGTATTTGTGGAAATTATCCAAAATAGCATACCATCCATCTCTCTGCATTTCCACGGAGTTTTGTTTTTCAGGATCAAAAACTTCAGTAACTTTTGTCGTATCAGGATCTATTTTTTCAAAGATTACATCTACATTTCTCCCATCTTCAAGGTGATATTTTATCCTTTGATTAGGAATAACCTCATCATAAACACCCGCAAAATCAAATCCGAAACTTCCGTCTTTAGCTTCCATTCTGCTTTTGAATTTGCCACCTACTCTAAGGTCGTTTTCAGAGCTTGGACATTGCCAGCTTTCGTGAGCAAAATTCCATTTTATAATATGATCAGGCTTATTAAAATAATCCCAAACCTTTTCAACAGGAGCTAAAATTG
Source organism: Chryseobacterium sp. ISL-6 (assembly GCF_018613715.1). Classification (GTDB taxonomy): domain Bacteria; phylum Bacteroidota; class Bacteroidia; order Flavobacteriales; family Weeksellaceae; genus Chryseobacterium; species Chryseobacterium paludis. The sequence continues at coordinate 145,091 of NZ_JAGGPT010000007.1, forward strand.
TAATATCTATTTTAATAGGATCCATAATTCTATTTTTAATGATTTAGTTAAATAAGGGCAACCATTAAAAAGTTGCCCTCTAATAATTTAGTTAAATATAAGATTATTTTGCAGATTCTTCATTATAGTTCACCATCCAATGAACACCATATTTGTCCTGAAAACTACCGAAATAATCTCCCCAAAACTGGTCTTCAATAGGCATTTCAATATTGCCGCCATCAGAAAGACCTTTAAAAAGACGGTCTGCTTCTTCCCTTGATTCCGGAAATATAGAAACATAATTATTGTTCCCAACCGTTAAAGTTTGTCCGAATCCGGGAACGATATCAGAAGCCATCAGTAAGTCATCGCCAATAGGTAGAGCAATGTGCATAACCCTGTTTTTTTCTTCGTCAGATAGGTTTTCAGTTCCTGGGGCATTCCCCATTTTATGAACTTCACCGCGAAATTCACCTCCGAAAACAGATTTGTAAAAGTTGAATGCTTCTTCAGCTGTACCATCAAAATTGAGGTACGAATTTAATTTTGCCATGATATTAATTTTAAAAGTTATTGTTTATTTTATAATTTTTAAAAACAGATAGTAAGAATGATTCACAAATAACACTATTTGATTATTTATCATTTATCTATGCCGTGTTTTTATTCTTAAAGTCGATTGAGAATTAATGATTTAAGAATTTCACTACTTCATTAGTAGTTAAGCTAATCAGATTTTCATCTGTATTTCCTTCAAAATCTGCCATCATATAAGAACCATGAGTTGCCGGAAGGATCAATAATTGAGAATCGGGAATCAGGCGCCACATTTCAACAACATGTTCTGGCTTCATAACATCCTTATCTCCAGAAATGAAAAGTGTAGGTGAGTCTATGGAGGTTAATATCTTTTCGTCCCAATCTTCAAAATTCTGCATTCTTTTGCTGTCTTTATCAAATAGATTTTCAAGTTTTGAAAAGTCAGGGTTTAATTCAAGAAAATTAATCTTCAAAGGTTCGGGCATTGATTCTAAAGTCGCTTCAGACATAGACTCAAAAAAGCCGTCTATCATTCCATTTCTTTTGAAAAATGAAGAAGCAACAATCAGTTTTTCTATTATTTCCGGATAAAGATGACCAATTTGCATGACCGTATTTCCACCATTACTGAATCCCCAGAATGAGGCTTTTTCAATTTTCAATTCCTTTAAAAGGGCTGCCACATCATGAGCATCCTGTTCGAAAGTTTCGGGAATATCTCTATGTTCGGTCTTTCCATGGTTTTGTAAATCTATTCCGATGAATTGAAATTGAGATTCCAATCTTGAGATGACTTCTTTAAAGTCAAATAAAATTGAAGATCCACCACCATGAACGAGAACCAAAGGCTTTCCTGAACCGTAGATCTCATAGTACATTTGAATTCCATTGACTGTTTTAAAGCCCTTTTCAGTAGGATTCATTATTTAGTATTTTAAATTATCATCAGTATCATACTTCATTCCAGGATATCCCAGAATTTTTCGCATCAAACCTATTTGTCCACATAAATAGTCTTCACGACTGATAGACATTCCCGTAAAATTGAGTTTTGTCTCTGGAACATAAGGTACATTCATTCCGATTTCAAATATTTCCTCAAGCTGCTCATCCGTTGCTTCGAGTAATTTTTGATATACTTTTGGTGAAATTGCATGAAAGTTCTTCTTCAATTCTTCCAGACTTGGATAATTAAAACTCTCATCTAAAGCCTTTCCCTGAAAGAAAAGTTCTGTGTATGGATCCTCTTCCTGAAGTCCTAAAACCCAGCCTAAGCCATAACGCATATTGAGAAAATTTCCTGCCATCCAAACAATATGGTTGGTTTTACCGTCAATTCTTTTCATTCCATCTTCTTCCGAAATACCATCCAAAACATTTAAAAAGCTTTGGGAATGCATCCTGTACGCCGGAATAACGATATCTAATTTTTTTGATTTTGGTGTGTCCATTATAAATGGTTTTTAGTATTAAAGTTTTAATTCTTTGTGATTCTACTTTATAGCTCCCGATTTTCCGAGAATTCTTCTGAGGTAACCAAATTGTCCGCTGTGGTAAATTTCGTGCAGAGAAAGTCCCGAAACATCATTAATTATTGCTGGATCAATACTTTCGAGATTATTAAGATTTGATTCAAGTTTATTCTGAGTTTCTTTTAAATATGATTTTAACTCTTCAAAACTTATAAACTCATCCTTCCTGTTTAAAGGCGTTTCCCCTCTGTTATAACATGAATATTTTTCATTATCCCAAACTGATTCTTCACCTAAAACATTTAAAAAAGCATTTCTTATATAAATTAAATGTCCTAAGATCCAATTCATGCAATTTGCTTCACCATTAGGAAAAACCATTGCTTCTTCATTGGAGATACCTTCGATATTCATTGAAATCACTTTGTAATTGCTAAAGACAAGGTATTTTATGATTTCTATATCGTTTGATTTCGATTCCATAATGAATAGGTTTTAGAATTAAGCTATTCTGTTGGAAGTTGAGACATATCCGCGAACATAACTTCCCACTGATGTCCATTAAGATCAGCAAAAGCGTTTTGATACATCCATCCGTGATCCTGAGGTTCACTATATTTTGAACCACCATTCTCTAAAGCTGTTTTTACCATATTGTCAACTTCTTCGCGACTGCTAACGCCGATGGCTAGAAGCACCTGTGTCGTCTCACCCTGCGCAATAGGTCTATTGGTAAATGTTTTGAAAAATTCTTCTTTTAGAAACATGGCGAATATGTTTTGTTCGTTCAAAACCACACATACTGCATTTTCATCAGAAAACTGTTCATTGATCGAGAAACCAAGCTTGGTCCAAAACGCTCTTGTACTTTCAACGTTTTTTACGGGTAGGTTTACATAAATTTGATTGACTTTCATTGTTGTAATTTTAGTGTTAAACTTTAAACCAAAATTACCAAGTCAATATCAGAATCATCTTGCCCTATGACAAGATTTAATTTTTCTTTGGATGTGAAACTATTTCTTTACGAATTCTGCTCAGAGAAGTATCTGTAACACCCAGGTAGGAAGCGATTTGTTTTAAAGGAGCGAATTGAATAACCTGACATTTTTGTTCAAGCAAATTAAGATAGCGTTTTGTTGCTGAAAGAGTAAACATCTCTACGGAACGCTGTTTGTAGGCAAATAATTGCTGGGACATCCATGATCTTCCCCATTCTCTAAGATTAGGAATTTTATGAAACAGATCCTGAAAGGTATCATAATCTAGCTTCCAACATTCGCAGTCTGTGATACACATGATATTTTCCTGTGATGGAATCCTTTGAAAAAGAGAGAGAACTTCTATAATGATTTCATTCTCTGCAAAAAAGTGAGTCGTTACTTCATTACCATTAAAATCATTCACGAATGATCTTGCTAAACCTTTATCCAAAACATAATATTCATTAGCTGTTTTTCCTTCTTCAAGAATAAAATCCCCTTTTTGAAAACTTATCTTTTCATGAGCTTTGAAGATCTCATCCAGCTCATCATGCATGAAGAAAGGAAAATCATATGAAATTTCTAAAGCTTTATTTGCCATGAGATGAATATTTTTTAGAGTTTTAAAATTAGAATTTTTATTGGAATTGATATAAAAAAGTTTTATAAATGTAAAATTAGGAATGCTTTACTAACCTCAGTTTATCCGTTGAGTGGACCTTCTGACAAAGGTATATTCAGAAATTTTTCATCAATATTTCCGATACATAATCAGCTTCACTTAGATTACAAATGGCTTCAGCCAAAACAATTATTATTACTTTAAAACAATGAAAGTTGAATAGAATTTGGTTTTGTTGGTTTTTCAGCATCTCCAAAAACGGTTTTCCCGCCAAACCTCCAGGAGTTCTGCCTTTCTTCTTCTATGACCTCCTGGATATCGAAATCCGGAGTGAAATCCTTTTCTGTTGCAGCTACAATCTGATGTAGCTTATTTAATGTCTTCAGTTTATCGGAATTTCCCAATTTTGACTTTTCAATTCCCTTTCTAAGAATATCTATGCTTTCATCATACACTTTCGTAGGAACAGGAAACGGATGTCCGTCCTTCCCACCATGAGCAAAAGAAAATCTCGCAGGATCGGAAAATCTTGATGGTGCCCCATGAATCACTTCACTTACCAGAGCTAAAGACTGCATTGTTCTGGGACCAACGCCCTCCAACATCAGTAGATCTTCGAAATTTTGTGGTTGCTGTTCGCGGGTTACATACAAAAGTGCACCTAAACGTTTTAAATCAACATCAGAAGCCCGAACATCATGATGACTGGGAAGAATCAATCTGGAAAAATCACTCATGATCTCAGCAGAATCTGTGTGAGAAATATCCAGAATTCCTTTTCTGCTTTGTGAAGCATTAGCATCAGTAAGATTGAGGATCTTGCCTCTATAAACTCCATTGATACCAGTATGTGGCTCTTCGACAAAAGATTTTATATTTTCCGAGTGCCAATGATAACGTCTCGCCGTTCCATCGGATTCATGCATTCCCTGTTGAACCACACTCCAGCTTCCATTATCGGCCAGAATAAAGTTATGTAGATATAATTGATAACCATCCTGAATCGCTGTATTATCAACTTTTGCAGATAGTTTACTAGCCTTTACAAGCTCAGTTCCATTAAGTCCTGTTTTATCAGCAATCTGAATTAATTCCTGAGGTGTATTTCTTGAAAGCTTTCCTTTTCCGCCACAGATATAGATACCCAGTGATTGAGAATTCGGATTTACGGAACGTTTTAAAGCACCCATTACAGAAGTAGTTATTCCTGATGAATGCCAATCCATTCCCATTACAGCACCAAAACTCTGGAACCAAAATGGGTCTGCCAGTCTACGAAGCACCTCATCCTTACCATAATCCATTAAGATTGCTTCAACTATAGAAAGTCCAAGTATAGACATACGTTCATACAACCACGGCGGTACTTTGCCATAGTGTAAAGGTAGATCTGCTGTTCCTGAACGTTTCATGTAGTTTAAAATGTAAAGTTAGTAGATATTAAATAAGATTTTGATGATTTGAATCATTAATCCAGGTGCTTTTTAATCACAAATGATATTAATATATGATATAAATTTCCGCTGAAAAGCCCTTTTTTATTGAATTTAAAATTGCTGAGGTTCTTCACTTCATTTACATTGCGTTCTGAATGACAAAATCACTCGAATGAATAAAATTCCAACCCCTTATGTTTCGCTTCATCAAATTTTTCATTAAAAACAATTTTGTTTCCAAAAGGATCATTAACTGTAAAAGACACAGCGTCGTAAAATGTTTTTTCCAGTCCGGGTCTGTTGTATTTATATTTTTTATCAATCAGCTCTTTATGGTATTCTGCTACCCCTTCTCCCCAGATAAAAACACTGCTTCCGGGTGTTGAATCTCCATGATGCTCACTTAAATGAAGAATGATATTGTCTTTTTTCACTTCCATATAAACAGGTGTATTTTCTTCGAAACGATGTTCTAAAGTAATTTCAAAACCTAACCAATCAACGTAAAACTCTATTGTTTTCTGATAATCAAAAATTCTTAGAATGGGAATAATGTGTTCTGCTTTCATTGTATATTTAATTATTGATGTGAAAGAATATTAATTAATTTATCAAACGGATCTTTGACAAAAAATCTACGGACTCCCCAGTCTTCATCAGTAATATCATAAGTTACTTCAAACCCTGAATCCTTCATCTTGTTATACACTTCATCAACCTCATCAACTTCAATGGACAGATCCGGAACAGGAGTATTATTCCCGCCTTGTGTTGCAAAACTTATCTGAACTTTCGATTCTACATCATTTCCAAATGTTTTGATCCACCCATGATCCATCAATATTTCAAGACCTAAAATATGATGATAAAAATAATCTGCACGGGACAAATCTTCAGTTTTGATGTTTGTAACAATTCTTTTTACCATTTTTATTTAAAATTATGAAATTATTACCATCAAAAAAGCCCTGCAAAAATAAAATCTTACAAGGCTTTCTTTTTAAAAGAGTTTTACTTCAATTTTATTTTAATGCTTCTAAAGCAGCACTATAATTTGGTTCGTTTACAATTTCGGAAACCTGTTCTGTATAAACTACTTTATTATTTTCGTCCGTAACGATTACCGCACGGCTTAAAAGGCCTTTCAAAGGAGAATCTGTAATGGTAACTTCATAATCATCTCCAAAGCTACTTCTGAAATCAGAAAGTGTTTCTACGTTATTCAAGCCTTCAGCAGCACAAAATCTTCCTAATGCAAATGGCAGATCTTTAGAAACATTGATCACAACAGTATTATCTAAACTGGAAGCTTCTTCATTAAATTTTCTTGCTGAAGCTGCACAAGTTCCGGTATCGATACTAGGAAAAATATTGAATACTTTTTTCTTTCCTTCAAAGTCAGAAAGCGTTTTTACAGCTAATCCAGAATCTACCAATGCAAAATCTCTGATGCTGCTTCCTACGGATGGTAAATTACCTAATGTATGTACTTCGTTTCCTTTTAATGTGATATTTGACATAATTTATTTTTTAAGGTTTTTCAAATTTACTTAAATAAGGCATTTTTCTCGTTGAAATAAAGGTTAAATAATTCTTAAAGTGCAAAAACTTATTTAGGTTTAATCTAAAAAATTTAAATTTTAACTAAATTTGTGGGAGTTAAAAAATCAAATAATAAATAACAGTATAATGTCAGAAAAATCAAAAATCTATTACACATTAACGGATGAAGCTCCAATGCTTGCTACACACTCGTTTTTACCTATTGTAAAGGCATTTACAAAATCAGCAAATATTGAAATTGCAGTTCCGGATATTTCTTTAGCAGGAAGAATTCTAGCTAACTTCCCGGAATTCTTAAGAGAAGACCAAAGAATTGGTGATGCCTTGGCTGAACTAGGCCAACTGGCTACAACACCAGATGCCAATATTATTAAATTACCAAATATTTCAGCTTCTGCACCTCAATTAGATGAGGCTATTGCGGAACTACAATCTAAAGGATTTGCTGTTCCAAATTATCCTGCTGAACCCAAGAATGAGGAAGAAAAAGCAATCAAAGCTAAATATGCAAAAGTATTAGGAAGTGCTGTAAACCCTGTATTGAGAGAAGGAAATTCTGACAGACGTGCTCCAAAAACTGTTAAAAACTATGCAAAAGCGAACCCACACAGAATGGGTGATTGGGCTTCAGACAGTAAAACTGACGTTGCTACCATGGCCAATGGAGACTTCTATGGCACTGAAAACTCTACAACTCTTGAAAATGCTACAAAATATAAAATTGTATTCAAGGGAAATGATGGTTCTGAAAAATTATTGAAAGATTTCGCAGGTCTTCAGGCTGGAGAAATTATTGATTCTTCCGTAATGAACTTAAATGCTTTGAAAGCTTTTGTAAAAGAAGCAATTGAAGAGGCTAAAAATAAAAATGTATTACTTTCTGCTCACTTAAAGGCTACGATGATGAAAATCTCCGACCCTATTATTTTTGGTGCTATCGTAGAAACGTTCTTTAAAGATGTATTTACAAAATACGCTGATACTTTTAAATCTTTAGATGTCAATCCAAATAATGGTCTTGCAGATCTTTTTGAAAAAATAAAAGGAAACGCTCAGGAAGGTGAAATTAAAGCGGCTATTGAAACTGCTTTAGCTAACGGACCAAGAGTAGCTATGGTAAATTCTGATAAAGGAATTACCAATTTCCATGTTCCTTCAGACATTATCGTTGATGCATCTATGGCTGCTTTAGTAAGAGGAGGCGGTAAAATGTGGAATAAAGAAGGTAAAGAAGAGGATACAATAGCAATCATTCCAGACCGTTCTTATGCAGGTTTCTATCAGGCTGTGATCGATGATATGAGAGCTCACGGTAAATTAGATCCTACTACAATGGGTTCAGTTCCAAACGTAGGGTTAATGGCTCAAAAAGCTGAAGAATATGGTTCTCATGACAAAACTTTCCAGGCTGATACTGACGGAACAATTGAAGTTCAGGATGAAACTGGAAATATACTTCTTTCTCAAAAAGTAGAAAAAAGTGATATCTTCAGAATGTGTCAGACTAAAGATGCACCTATTCAGGACTGGGTAAAGCTGGCTGTAAACAGATCAAGACTTTCTGATACTCCTGCGATCTTCTGGCTAGATAAAGGAAGAGCTCACGATAGAGAGATCATCAAAAAAGTAGAAAAATACTTACAGGATCACGATACTGCAGGACTGGACATTAGAATTCTTGATGTTAAAGATGCAATGACTGAAACACTTAAAAGAGCAAGAGAAGGTAAAGATACCATCTCAGTTTCAGGAAATGTATTGAGAGATTATTTAACAGATCTTTTCCCAATTCTTGAGTTAGGAACTTCTGCAAAAATGCTTTCTATTGTTCCGTTAATGAATGGTGGTGGTTTATTTGAAACTGGTGCCGGAGGTTCTGCACCTAAACACATTGAACAATTCCTTGAAGAAGGATACCTAAGATGGGATTCTTTAGGTGAATTCTTAGCGCTTCAGGCTTCTTTAGAGCATTTAGCTCAAACTCAAGGAAATACAAAATCTCAGGTGTTAGCAGATGCTTTAGATGAGGCGAACGCTAAATTCTTAGCTACTGACAAATCTCCAGCAAGAAAAGTTGGCCAGATCGATAACAGAGGTTCTCACTTCTATTTAGCAATGTACTGGGCTGAAGCTTTAGGTAATCAAACAGTTGATGCTGAGATTGCTCAAAAATTCAAATCAATAGCTGCTGCTATGCTAGAGAACGAGGCTGTCATTAATCAGGAATTAATATCCGCTCAAGGTAAGCCTCAGAATATTGATGGTTACTATAAAACCGATACATACAAAACATATGCAGCGATGAGACCAAGTACTATTTTAAATGAAATTATTGATGGAATTTAAATCTATAAAAAATCTTTGGTTTCTAATTTTTGCATTATTATTTACAGTTTCATGTTCTGGCGATTCAGATGAAGTAGTTGCACCTCCCCAACCTATTGAAGAAAAAATAATTCTAAAAGATGTAATAGTCGTTAACGATACTACAATCAGATTAGAATGGACAACAACAGGTAAAAATGTATATCAGAATTTTCAATTTTTGAGAAGTAATTCTGAAAATGCAACTCCAGAATATCTGAACCAGGAAAGCGGAAGTACATTTATAAAAGTAGATGCTAATGTTCCTTATTCTTCATATGTAGATTACCAAGTAATTGGATATACTACTAACGGTGAGCCGATAAAAAGTAATATTGTTTCTTATAAGAGACCCAGTATTAAACCGCTACTTAATATCAAACCAATAGATGCATTATTCGATGCTGATAATGGAAGTATGTTTATATTTAGCTCTACCGGTAATATAATGAGGTATGATGTAACAACAGGTACCGTTACAAAAGAAATATCTACAGGCGCTACATTGGGCTACTCGTTCTTAGGTACATATAATGGTCAAAAGGAATTATATGTTCCTAGAAATGATGGTTGGGTTTATATTTATAATCCTAATGATTTATCTTTAAAAGATCAAATAAATTTCGGAAGCGAAGTAAAAAGTGTTGTTTTAACAGATAATAAATTATATGGAACTACAGGAGCTATTTCGAATGTTTCTTTAAAATGTTTTGACAGAGCTTCTAAACAATTAATATCTGAGAATGGAAGTTATCAGTTTGGTAGAATAAAAAAAGTAGCTAACACAAGTTCGAGTTTCTTTTTTATCACTACAAACGTAAGCCCTACCAACCTTATACGTTTTAATTATAATGCCGATGGATCATTTGTTAATAGATTTGAGGACACTTATCATGGTGATTACCCTTTAAACCCTAGAATATTTGAATCTTTGCCAACCGGAAATGGCTTCTTAACAGCTATGGAAGGAGTTATTTATAATTCTAATTTAGTTTATATAGGGCAGTTACCACGTGGTAATTCAGGACTTTCAAGTTATGATTTTGATGCTAATAATATCATTGCAGGAACTGATAAAAAAAGTATTGAATTTTATAACTTAACAGGTTATGCAAAGGTAAACTCAATAAGTACTGAAAGATATCCGTTTAAAGTATTTAATTATGGGAATAAAGTAGTTTCCTTAAGCTCAATAAATGCTTTAAATATAGGTTCAGGTTATTCTGATCCTCCTGAAAATGTTATCGTAGAAATATTTAATAAATAATAAAAACCTCTCCTTCTGGAGAGGTTTTTTGATATAAATTGAATTGAAATTCTAAAACATCAGATCTTGTCTTCTACAATCACCTTCCGATGCTCTCTACCCCAATTGATCATTTCCATTATAATTTTCCCAAAGGTTCTGCAATAATCTGTAGGTATATATTCAATTAGAACCGGAGTATCCGGATACACATTTCTCGTCACCAGTTTATTGAGTTCCATATCTTTCAGTTCCTTTGAAAGCATTCTTGTGGTGATGCCGGGAATACTGCGCTCAATTTCACGGAAGCGTCGGTTACCATTACAAATCGCATTGATTACCGGAATCCGCCATTTACCCCCTATAAAATATAGGGTATCCTGCAGTGCTCTTAATTCTTCTGTCTGATCTCTTTCCATTTTGTAAAAATTAAGTTGATATACTCTGTGATACTAATTACAAAAGTATACCATTTTCACTATAACTTTGTCAAAAATTTTAAGAAATGAATAAATTTAACAACAAACTGGCTATCGTAACCGGTGGAAATAGTGGAATCGGATATGCAACAGCAAAAGAATTAATTGCGGAAGGAGCAAAAGTAATTATTACCGGAAGAAGAAAGGAAGCCATAGACAAAGCAGCAGCAGAGTTAGGAGCAGTCGGATTTGTTTCTGATCAGGGAAAATTAGAAGATATCTCTTTATTGAAAAAAGAAGTTGAGGATCAATATGGAAAAGTGGATATTCTATTTATCAACGCTGGAATTACAGGAACATTAACCTCTATTGAAAACATGAATGTTGAAAATTTTGACAGTGTAATGGATATTAACTTCAGAGGTGCTTACTTTATGCTGAGTCAGTTTATTCCTACATTAAATGATGGAGCGTCTGTCGTGTTTTTATCATCCATTGTAGCGGCTACACATAATCCAAACAGTTCGATCTATCAAGCCAGTAAAGCGGCACTAAACTCCATTGCAAAAACAGCAGCTGCAGAATTAGCACCAAGAAAGATCAGAGTAAATATGATAAGTCCCGGGCCTACAAAAACAGAAATAATGAATAAAGCAGGACTTGATGATGTTACCTTACAAAATATTCAGGAGCGCCTGATCAATGAAATTCCATTAAAAAAAATGGGAACTGCTGAAGATGTTGCCAAACTTGTAAGCTACTTATCTGATGACAGCATATCAAGTTTTATTACAGGTACTGAAATCATCGTTGATGGCGGAATGGTTTTATAATAAAATTCTTTCAACTATAAAATACCGGAAATACTTCCGGTATTTTATAGTTATAACTGAGGGATAAAAATTCTAGTTTCACCCTTTAAATTGTCCGGTTCACCATTCTTTACATTTCATCATTCTGAACCAGTATCTACTTTTGAACCATAAAATAAAACGATTATGGATTCAGTAAAGAAAAAGAGAACAATAAAACCTATAGCTATACTATTCATAGCGATCCTGGGAACCTTTGCAGGACTGCAGCTTTTCAATCCACCACTCGAAGGTAAACCTGTAACCGGTACCATTGAAGCGCCTCGTGAAGTGATCTCTATCTTAGAAAGATCTTGCTTCAATTGTCATTCTAATGAGCAAAAACTCAGTTGGTATGATAAAATTGCTCCTCTATCATGGGCCGTAAAAAAAGATGTGGAAAGGGCGAGAGAAGTAATGAATTTTTCAGAATGGCCGCAGCTTTCTCCAGGAGAACACAAAGGAAGAATGTATTCCATCCTAAACATGATGCAGGCCGGAAAGATGCCTCTTCATGAATATACTTTGCTACACTCATCAGCAAAGATTTCCAGTAAAGATATTGAAGTGATCAGAAAATATACTTTATCTCTTTCCGGAAAAAATCCCACTCCAATAAATAAAAAAATTAATGATCCACATCAGGATATAAAACAGGCTTCCGCAGGTTATCCGGGTTTTCCTGTGTCACCCAACGGAGTTCGTTATACACCTGAATTTAAAAAATGGAAAGTCATCAGCATGAGTACGTTGTTCGACAATTCCATTCGTGTGATCTATGGAAACAATATTGCTGTTAAAGCTGTAGAAACTGATAACTTTCATCCATGGCCAGATGGCAGTATTGTGGTAAAAGCAGTATTTAAACAAACCGAATCCGCTGACGGAGAAATAAGACCTGGTGAATTTATTAACGCTCAGTTTATGGTAAAAGATGCAAAAAAATATACCGATACGGAAGGCTGGGGATTTGCTAAATTTTCCGGAAAAGATCTTCATCCGACAGGAAAAACAGCATCATTTGCAAAGGAGTCATGTATTGCCTGTCATCGCCAATTGGCAGAACCTACAGGATACCTATTCGATGTTCCCATGAAAGTAAACACAAAAAATCTAATCGAAAAATTACAGAAAAAATGAAAAATATAAACATCGCTTTTTTAGCAATTTTCTTCCTTTTAACGGCATGTAAAAATGAAGATCCCAATAAAGATCATGTACGTCTGGTGTTTGATGCAGGTCATCTTAAATTTATCGGTTCTTCATTAAACAAAAAGAAAGAAACCATGTCTGCTTTGTATGGAAACAACCAGGCACTGCTATCGCTATCAAAGAAGAAAACTCAACCGGAAGCAGGAACTAAAATGAAACTTGTCACCTGGAAGTATCATGAAAATCCACAGTACACCGGCGGAACCATCACAGGTGAATTGCTGAGTATAGAAACTGTTGAAACGAATGCCAAGGGAGAGACATCATATCATAAGGATAACAGTTCTAATAAAGGAAATACCCAATCCTTTGACAAAGAACAAAGAATACAATATATGCTGGGTTATCAACCCGTCGTTATGCCCTAATTGAAAATAAAAATTATCAGGTAATCTGGGATTGAAATATCAGTCCCAGATTATATTTATTAAAGTATTATGATTAAAAAATATTAATTTAACATTTTTAAAACCTACCTTCTTAATGCATCAGGAAAAAATAAAAATATCGCAGGCTGTCATCTGGATAAGCTCCATTTTTTTAGGGATCCTATCGTCAGTTCCCCAGCTTGCTTCTCACGACTTCAATCTCATGGAAGCTGTAGTGAACGCAGCCATTACCTCAGCTTTTGCGGTAGTCATGTGGTACCTCAACATCTTCCTGCTCAACCGCAACAAAAAAAGACGCCAGGGAATTTCTTACTCCAGGCTATTAGTGGTACTGGCATTGGGTATGGTGGTCATGTTTGCATTGGCATGGGTACAACAATTAATTTTATCCCACATCAACTTTGGTCCTGTCATGCTGATGGTAGAAGTCAGAGGGATTCTGATCAACCTTGTTTTCTATATGTTTTTAAATCTTGTTCAGCATAATTATACCGGCCAGCAAGTTCATTTGGAATTAGAAAAAGTAAAAAGTGATAACCTGGGTGCTCAATATGAATTACTTAAACAACAGGTGAACCCTCACTTTCTTTTCAATAGTTTAAATACACTGAAGTCTATGGTGGAAACGCATGATGAGGAAACTGTTGATTTTATTATTAAGCTTTCCGATTTCTATCGTTTTACTCTGGAAAGCAGAAAGCTTGATCTAATCACAGTAGAGGAAGAAATGAAAATATTAAACTCTTATCTTTTTCTTCAAAAAGCCCGATTTGGTGATGGTTTTACTTTTACCGATACATTGGATAAAGACACTTTAAAGACACTTATTCCGCCTTTCACTTTGCAGCTATTAGTGGAAAACTGTATCAAGCATAATATTGTTTCACAAAGTAAACCTTTACATATTAAGATATATGACGCAAACGATAAGATTATTATTGAAAACCCTATTCAGCGTAAAATGATTCCTGAAGATTCTTTAGGTGTTGGCTTAAACAATGTTAATATGCGTTACAAACACTTATTAGATCAGGAAATTGACATTACAGACAACAATCAAATTTTTCAAATAAAACTACCTTTTATCCATGAATATCATCATCATTGAAGACGAATTCAGAGCGGCAAAATCACTGCAGAATTTAATCAAAGAATTAAAACCTGAATCTACAATTACCGGAGTTTATGACAGTATAGAATCCAGTGTAGAAGCTTTATCCCAAGGTAACAAACCCGATCTTATCTTTATGGATATCCATCTGTCGGACGGGCTTTCTTTTGAAATTTTCAAACAGGTTGACATCACCTGCCCGGTGGTCTTTTGTACCGCATTTGATCAATATATGCTGGATGCTTTTAAAAGCAAAGGGGTTGATTATGTTTTAAAGCCATTTTCACGGGATGACATTGCTGAAGCTTTAAGAAAAGTTGACGAGTTGAAAAAATTTTTCCAAAAGACAGAAATTCCTGAACTGGAAGCTATTTTACAAAAAATAACTCAGCCTCAAGCTTCTACTAAAAGTAGTTTCCTTGTTTTTAAAAATCAAAAATACACTACGATACTCACAGAAAATATTGCCTATTTCTATATTCATAATGAAATGACCCATCTGGTTACTTTTGATAAACAGCAGTTTTCACTCACCCAATCATTGGGTCAGGTGGCAGAACTTGTTTCTCCTAAACAGTTTTTTAGAGTAAACAGACAGTATATCGTTAATTTCACAGCCATTAAAGAAATGGAACATTATTTCCAGCGTAAGATCTATGTTAAATTAGTCATTGACACTCCTGAAAAGCTTCTTATCAATAAAGAAAAAACACATAGCTTTTTCTCCTGGCTAGAAGACCGGTAATTGCTCAAATCTTAAACTTATTTTTTTCAGGGTTCACCTTTCTATTTGTCTGGTTGAGCCCTTTTTTCATTTTTTAACATCACTCAGGTATCTACTTTTGAATAAAATTAAAAGAAATGATATCTAAAAAACTATTGATAGTAGGTGTATTTGTCGCTTTACTATTTACAATTTCTGCATTTGTGCAAAAAGATAAGACTAACGAAAACTTTAAAAACATTCCGATTGGAAATAATGGTGGTTTTGCAGTCTTAGAATTATTTACTTCTGAAGGATGCTCAAGCTGCCCTCCTGCAGATGCTTTAATGGGACAGATTAAGGAAAGCAGCAAAGATCAGCCTGTGTACATATTGGCCTATCATGTTGATTATTGGAACCGTCTTGGTTGGAAGGATCGGTTCAGTACTCCAGAAAACTCTGAACGTCAGCAACAATACAGCAGGCTACTAGGTTCTCAGGTTTATACTCCACAACTTGTTATCAATGGCAGACAGCAGTTTGTAGGATCAGATAGAGAAGCCGTTGAAAACTCTATTGTTAAAGCCTTAAGTAGTACTGGTGGCAGTATAATAGATCTGAAAGCTCAATCTGATTCTAAAGCAATCAGTGTTGCCTATAAAGTCTCAGAAAGCAATACTCAAAACAAACTACTGATCACATTGGTAGAGAAGAAATCTTCTACTAACGTAGCAAGAGGAGAAAATGAAGGCCGACATTTAGAACACTGGCAGATCGTTCATCAACAAAATCAAATTTCTTTAAAAAGCAGTTCTGAAGGCAGTTCCAGCTTCCCGTTACCTAAGGATTTTAATATCAACAATTGGGAGATCATAGGATTTATTCAAAATGCAAGAACAGGACAGATTTCGGGAGCTTCAAAAGCTATATTTCAATAAATCTTCAGGAAAGGACTAGACAATAAACAATAATAATTTAAAACAATAAAAAAATGAAAACAAAAACAACAAAAATCATCTATTGGTCAGGAGCAATTTTTATGTCATTATGGTTTGGAACAAGTGGTATATTTGAACTCATTAAAAGTCCGTTTGTATGGGATATTACTTTACAACTTGGCTATCCCCCGCATTTTATTTATATACTGGGAGTCTTCAAAGTTTTAGGAGTTATCGTACTTTTAGTTCCCAATAAGCTATTAAGATTAAAAGAATGGGTATTCGCCGGAATGTTTTTCGATATTACCTTCGCTTTCTTTTCTAAAATTGCAGTTATTGGATTTCCATCTACCATCGATGCTATTATAGCGTTTACCGTTCTGTCTATAACGTATTTTATGTTTAGAAAAATTTACAGTTCTGAACTGGTTCTTAATGAGGTTAAATTTAATTAAATATGAAAGATTCTTATTAAAATAAATCCTCTCAGTATTGAGAGGATTTATTGTTGAAACTATATTGTAGGAAATTTTATCTTTTCTTTTGTCTTGAAACAAAAGAAAAGATAAAATTTCAAGACTGGAATTTTCGACTAAAATAAACTTTGTTCTCTGAAAATTCTAAACTCGTACGGATATAAAGTGTATTTATTATCAAATTTATGTCCCGTACTCAAACAATAGAATTTTCTTAACGTTCACAAAATTTATTTTTTTTGACGCCTCAACTTTCTAGGTCGTAACGGAAAAATCTTCGATTTTTTTTAAAGAACTGATGTGCCCTTTTTTTATACAGCATGAATTAACCTTAAAAAACTTAAGTGTTTAAAAACTTTTGTGACTTTTGTGGTTTAAATCGTTTCTTTTGTCTTAGCTCATAAATGATTCCGGGATCCATTCAAATACACGATCCTTCTTTTTAGTAAAACCTAGACCTGGCCAAGGTAAATGATAGGCAAAAGCTCTGGATCTGGTTTCAGCTAAGTGTTCAAGGACTTTTTTACGTGATGCTATAGCAATATCCAGATCAGTATCTCCAAAATATCCCCAGTCAGGATGTGGAAACAGAATAACATCAGAGTGCATAAGATCTGCTATATACAATAGCTTCTCATTTCCTGAGGTTATAGTCACCAAAGTAAGTCCTGGCGTATGTCCTGGAGCTAGTTGAAAGTTAAAATTCTCATATAATGTTTTGTCAAGTTCATAAAATTTCAATTTTGGCTTTATTGTTCTCAGAATATTCTGAATACCGGGAATAACCTGATTAAGAAAATCAGGCTGATTCTTTAATGCACTGTTATTAAAATCTTTGAGTGTCGCCTGCATCCAAAAATCGTGTTCAATTTTTGAAATAAACATTTGAGCATTTGGGAAAACCAATTTGTTTTGTTTATCTACTACTCCACCGATATGATCGGGATGAGCATGAGAAAGAAATATATCTGTAATATCTGAAGCTGAAAAGCCCGCTTTTTTAAGACTTTTCAATAAAAATCCGGTTCTGGCATCAGCAAAAATCCCCATTCCGGTATCCATTAGGATCAGCTTATTCTTTGTTTTAACCAGTAAGACATTCATTGCCATATCGATAGAATTATCAGAACGAAAATTATCTTTAAGAATCATTTTCATTTCTGATACATTTCCGCGGGGAGCAAAAGAATTAAGATTCTCTTCGTGAATAAATCCGTCCGAAAGAATGTACAGATCGAAATCACCCAACTTTATTTTTTTAACACCCGAAAGGTCATCCTCTGTGAGTACCGTTTTCCGCTCACCTGCTAAAGAGCTTGAAAAAGGAATGACACTGAAAGCCCCGGCTAAAATTCCATTTTTTAAAAGTTCTCTTCTATTCATAATTAAATTTGTGATTTGGTAATAAAAAAACATGGATTCCCAAATAATCAGGAATCCATATTTACCTATGTTTTAGTTGTTAACCAACTTCATTGAGCCTTCACTATATCTTTCTCCTACATTAGGATATTTCTTTAAAATCATATCAATAGTATCCAAGTCGGATGTAGAAAGTTCAACATTAATTGCTGCGATATTTTCTTCGAGATATTTAATTCGTTTAGTTCCTGGAATAGGAATAATATCATCGCCTTGATTAAGGACCCAAGCCAAAGCAAGTTGAGTTCCTTTTATTCCTTTTGAAGCAGCCAGATCATTAAATTCCTTAACCAGCTTTCTGTTATTTTCAAGACTTTCTTCCTGATAGCGAGGTAATGATTTTCTGAAATCGTCGTCACCAAAATTCTCAACTTCATTAATGTTTGCAAAAAGTCCTCTTGCTAAGGGAGAATAGGGAACTAAAGAAATTCCAAGCTCTCTGATCGTGGGTAAAATTTCTTTTTCAACATCTTTGGTAAGAATAGAATATTCTGACTGCAAAGCTGTAATGGGATGAATATTATTTGCTTTTTTAATGGATTCTGCAGAAGCTTCTGATAAACCAATATATTTTACTTTTCCCGCTTTTACAAGATCAGCCATTGCTCCTACGGTTTCTTCAACTGGAATATTTGGATCAACTCTATGCGCATAATACAGATCTATAGTATCAATTTTCAAACGTTGCAGACTTAAATCTACTGCTTGTCTGATCCATTCTGGAGAACCATCAAAATAGGTTCCTGGAGCTCCACTATGACTCGCTTTACCATCTTTAAATCTAAATCCGAATTTTGTAGCGATAAAGATTTTATCCCGATTCGGAACTAAAACTTTGGAAATTAGCTTTTCATTTTCTCCATTGGCATACATATCTGCAGTATCCCAAAAGTTCACCCCCAGATCCAGGGCTTTATGCAATGTATTGATACTTTCCTGTTCATCTGCCGGGCCATATGCAAAGCTCATTCCCATACATCCTAAACCAATTGCTGATAGTTGTTCGTCTGTGTTTCCTAATTTTCTAAATTTCATGATTGCTTGTGATTTTAAATTACAGGAACAAAATTATAACAACGTAGATTAATTTTTCATATAGAATTCAAACTAAGAATTATAAAATTCAAACAAGGTCAGTTCTTAAGGCATTGGGTGTACTTCCGGTTTGTTTTTTAAAATAATTGGTAAAATAAGCAGGTTCTTCAAAGCCAAGTCCATAAGCAATTTCAGAAATATTCCAATCTGTATGTTTTAAAAGAGCATTGGCTTCCTGAATAATTCTTGCTGTGATCTGCTGGGTTGTCGTCTTTCCGGTCATCTCTTTCACAGAACGGTTTAGAGAATTTACATGAACTGAAAGGCTTTCGGCGTAATCATTCGGTGATTTCAGTTTTAAATAGGATTCAGGGCTGTCGATAGGAAACTGCCGCTCCAACAATTCCATGAACAACGAGGCTACTCTTTGTGAAGCATTCTGATGGTGCTCAAAATTCTCAGCAGGATTCATCTTCATGGTTTCATGAATTAAAAGATGAAGGTAATTACGGAGCATATCATATTTATGGATATAATCGGACTCAATTTCAGTCATCATTTTATCAAATATATCAGAAACTTTTTTTTGCTGCTCTTCATTAACAAAGAAAACCGGTGTTCCTCCTATTTTGAAAAGCGGTGAGTCCTGAAGATTTCCCAAACGGGTTCCATTTTGCATGAACTGATCTGTGAACAGACAGAACCATCCTTTCTGATTATCGTCATCCGCTTCCCATGAATATGGAATAACAGGGTTAGAAAACAGCAATGCTGGTTTATCTACACGGATCCACTTATCTGCATAATGAAGTTTACCCTTTCCAATAATCAGCGAAACTTTATAAAAATCTCTTCTGCTGTATGGGGTAACCAATGCACAGTTATCGCGGGAGAAAACATTAAAATGTCCTAAACCCGTATTCGAAAGACAGGAAGGGAAAACTCTTACCTGCGTACGATGGTAAAATTCTTGTAATGATTCTGATGATTCCATAAAGCAAAGTTATAAAATTCAAACAAAATCAAAATATTTTATTTTATACAGTCTGGGGAATAAAAAATGACTGATCTTACGAACAGTCATCAAGAAAAATTTGAATATATAGTGAAATGTGATTCATTATGGTGTTCATGTCATTTCAATTAAAATGCCAAAGCGGGGAAATCCTTTATTTATCTTTGTTAAAGGCTTGTAAGCAATTGAAAACGTAGGAAATAAATTTGGGTGGGATTTGAAATTGTGTCGTAAAGAGTTCGAGGTTATGATATTATAGTTAGATAATTACTACCTTCAAACTCTCCTGCTCTCAAACCTATTTAGCTTAATTTAAAAGAATATAAATTAGACTTAGCTTATTAAAAATTAGCCTGTTGTATTATTTTAATTTGTAATTTTAAAGAAGAGATCTGATCTTAAGTTCTCAAAATCATTTTTAATTCAACCTAATCTCAATACTTATGGAAAATGTAAAATTTGAAATATCTCCATATCAAGATGAATTGCAGATATTAATTGATGAGAAGAAGGCTGGCTATATGTCCATAGCGATTGATGGCAGACAATTAATTGTATACTACACCAAACTTAACGAAGATCTTGAGGGGCAGGGATATGCCAAAATGCTTCTAGATGAACTCGTACGATATGCTGAGGAAAAAGACTTGTTAATAGATCCTGAATGTGATTTTGTAAGACAGCAATTTGAAAATCATCCGAAAAGGTATAAAGATATCTGGCACGCCTGAAGTTAATCTTCCCACCATGCTTTGAATTGGTTATCGGATCGATTTAAGTCTACTCTCTCTCCAATCATAGGAGTAAGGATATGTAAATTTTTCTCTTTACCGGAGTTTGCTATTTTTTTTAGCGGTTCATTCCATGGATGAAGCGCCAAAGCAAATTTTGAAGAATGAACAGGAATAATATATTTAGCATTAATATCTATACTCGCCTGTATCGTATCTTCAGGAAGCGTATGGATATATCTCCAGGCTGCATTGTATTGTCCGTTCTCCATAATAGCATAATCAAAAGGACCATATTTTTCACCGATCATCTTAAAGTGCGTATCATAACCACTATCACCCCCTAAGAACATCTTTTTTGTTGGTGTTTCCAATACATAAGAAGTCCACAAGGTTCCATTTCTTTTTATTTTTCTTCCTGAAAAATGTCTTGCCGGTGTAAAAGTTATTTTAATATTATTTTTTAGATTAGAAATACCACCCCATTCTTCTTCAATCAGCTGTTCTTCTTTGTAGCCCCACTTTTCAAAATGTGCTCCAACACCTAATGGCAAGATAACCTTTGCAACTCTATCTCTTATCTTTTTAACCGTAGGATAATCCAAATGATCAAAATGATCATGAGTAATAACAAGGTAATCAAGATTGGGAACATCTTCGGGTTTAAAGATATCAGACCCGGCAAAAGCTTTATTAAAAAACTTAAATGGCGATCCGTATGTGCTTAAAACCGGATCAATTAAAAATGAAACACCATCTGTTTGGATAAAATATGATGAATGTCCCAACCAAACAAAAACATTCTGATCTTTTGGAATTGTTTTTAAATCGGTATGTATAGCAGGTATATTCTTTAAAGGTTTTAAAAGTGGGTCTTTTTTTGCCAGAAAAAAATCATAAAGAACACCAGGCATGCTATACCCTTCTGCAATTGATGGTGTATGGCTAAGGTTCTGAAACTGCTCATCTCTGTAATGCTCAGATTTCCTCATTCTTTCCAGTCTTTTCCCTTTAGGTTCAGCGCCAAAAACGTCCTGATTGATTATTAAAAAATATGCCATCACTAATAAAATGGCTATCGCAATAATTAAATACATCATTTGATAAAAAATAAGCATCAAATGTATTAACTTTTGTGATTAAATGATATAGCTAACAAGCAAATAACCTATTTATTTAACGTAACATTATAGGTCATACTTAAAAAATTATCATTATTTTAATATTTGAATAATTATAAACACTTAAATTTGTTGGTTTTAAACACAAAGGCTTTGAAAATTTCATTAATTCTACTCGGACTCATTTTCCTGTGGTCCTGCTCTTCTGTCACAAATAGTGAGCAACAGGAACGACTTGTCATTCCTCCTGATCAGCTAAAAAAAGATATTGATTATGCTTATGGCAAATTAAAGGAAATGCATCCTCAACTTTATCGGTATACCACAAGAAAAGATCTTGACCGAAGAATTGACAGCCTTAAACAAACCATTGACACCCCTCTAACACCTGTTCAGTTTTATTTTAAACTACAACCTGTAATTACAACAATAAGAGAAGGACATCTTTCACTAACGATTCCTTTTGATAAATTAAAAAAGGATTTCCATGGGAAGAAATTATTTAATTATTTTAAATACTATATCAAGGGAGACCACATGTATATAGTGGAAAATAAGGATTCTATTCATCACATTAAACCTGGCACTGAAATATTAAGTATTAATGATGTTCCCATAACATCCTATATCAACAGATATAAAAAACTGATTAGCAGCGATGGGCAAAATACTACTTTTACACCCTATTATCTAAAAGATACTTTTTTTTACTTTTTCAGTATGGAAAATGGCTTTTTGGATCAGGTAAAACTTGAAACTTTATATAGTAATAAGAAACAAACCTATATTCTGGAAAGAGAAAAGCAAAATGAGGTGGAGCGAGAAAAATCCAGAAGTCAGACTACCGATAATAAAGGAGGCCTCCATTGTTCCACAAACAGAAATTTTCAATTTTTAGATCATGATAATTCTATTGCTTATATAAGCATAAAGAAATTTTCAGATAATAATTCCGATAAATTCTATAAAGAAACTTTTGAAAGAATTAAAGAAGCAAAGTCATCTTATCTTATACTGGATATCAGAAATAATTATGGCGGTTCCTTACAGGAGATCAACAATCTTTACTCCTATTTGGTTTCTGAACCTTTTACGCTGATAAAACCTTCAAGATTAAATTCTGGCTTTACCCCACTAAAAACCAATTATTTCAAAAAGAGCACACCTCTTGAGTATGCATTGAAAGGAATAACCTACCCAACCTATTTTTTTCTTAAAACCCTTCATACATATAAAGGAAAAGATGGTAAATTTTATTATAAAATAAAAGCTGATAAAGTTACCCAACCGAATAAAAATGCCTTTAATGGGAAAATCTATGTATTGATTAATGGTGGAAGTTATTCGGCTTCTTCTATTATCAGTTCTAAATTAAAGTTTGATAAAAAGGCCACACTTGTTGGTGAAGAAACCGGTGGTGCAAATGACGGAACTGTTGCAGGATTTTACTCTTATCAAATACTTCCAAATTCTAAACTGACCCTACCTATCGGTTTATTGCTGGTGAACCCAAATATCACACTTACCAACTCTCTAAGAGGAGTAATACCAGATATACCAATCAGTGAAACCTTACAGGATATTATTAATAAAAATGATGTTCAGTTAAACTGGATAAAGGATGAGATAGTAAAAGAAAGGGAAAACCGCGTAAAATAAGTTGACAATGAAAAGTACATTTTTTTCAGTCCAAAAATCAGATTCAGAATATTATAAAAATATTTTTAGCGATTCTTGTTATCATATCTTCTTATTTGAGGGCATTGGAAAGATTGTGATAGATTTCACAGAATATGATTTTAATGGGAAGATTGTTCTTTTCTCTTCACCTTTTCAAAATATTCAGATCTTAAGTGATCATTCTATTGGTGTTGAAACCCTTAGTTTTCATAGTGATTTTTATTGTATAGAATTTCATAAAAAAGAAGTTGCGTGCAACGGTTTATTATTTAATAACATTTATCTCTTTCCTTATATTGGGTTAAACAAAGAGGTTTTTGATGAGATTTCAGAATATTTTTTAAAAATTAAAAAAATTGATCTTCATGAAGATTTCTCAGAATCCATTTTACAATCCTATCTTCAGCTCATTCTTGCCATCTGCAGTAAGGAGAAAAATAAGATGCTTTCCGACAAGGATTTAGTTAATGATGATTTCAAAGAGTTAAAATCTTTTCAGAATTTGGTGGAAAAGCATTTTATTGCTGAGAAAACCTTATCATTCTATGCAGATCTACTGAATATCACACCTAATACCTTAAGTAAAAAGATTAAATCACGCTTTAATAAAACACCTTCACAAATTATCCAGGAAAGAGTTATTCTGGAATCTAAAAAGCAGATTCACCTAACCCGTAAATCATTTAAAGAAATTGCGTTAGAACTTAATTTCAGCGACGAATTTTATTTCAGTAAATATTTTAAAAAACATACAGGTGTTTCACCTACTCATTTCCGCAAAGAAGCAGGTATTTCGATTGTTGCAGATTTGTACAAATAAAGTCCATAATCTTCCATTCCCTTGAGTATCCATTCGTTCTAATTTTGTCAAAAAAAAATAGTATGATTGAATTCTTAGCCCACTCACAGAAAAACTTTATTCATATTTTAAGAATAAGTGTGTTCATCGTCATGGCGTGGATTGGAGGATTAAAAGCTTTTCATTATGAAGCTGAAGGAATAATCCCATTTGTTGCCAACTCTCCTTTTATGAGTTTCTTTCTTAATAAGAAAGTTTCGGACACTGATAATTATAAGCTTCATAAAAGCAAAGAAGGAGAGGTGATTCCTGATCATATAAAATGGCATGAAGTAAATGGCACTTATACTTTTTCTTATGTATTAGGAAGTCTTATTCTTGGTATTGGAATTTTAGTTGTATTGGGAGTATTCTTTCCTAAGATCGGATTATTATCAGGAATTTTAACTGCTGGAATGTCTATTATTACTCTTTCTTTTCTTATCACAACACCAGAAGTCTGGGTTCCTGATTTGGGTGGTCCAGATCATGGTTTCCCTTATCTCTCAGGAGCAGGCAGACTGGTTATAAAAGATATTATTATGTTTGCAGCTGGTTTAGTGATAGCATCAGATTCGGCAAAAAGTCTCTTAAAGCAGTCTAGTAAATTGACTATATAAGATTTTCGGCGGGCATTCTGCCCGCCGAAAATTTCACTTCTGAAACTCTAATAAGAGCTCTTCTATTTTCATAATATATTTACCATAGAATTTCTGAAACCACCATTTTCCAAGGAGATATAAAAAGAATAATCCAAATACGACAGAACCTATCAGAATGCTCGCTATTTTAAGATCACTTAAGGGTTGAGGCCGAGGGATAAATTCTAATACAATAATGATCTCACAAACAAGAAAAGGAACGAAACTCAGATAAAATGAGAGGTAATATTGTTTATTCAGATTGAACTGATGAAGTAAATCTTTTAAACCATCATAAGTCTTCATCACAGGATCGCCCATTTCCTTATATAGCTTAAAGAATTTATTAAAAAAAACAAAGGTAACCAGAGCCATGGAAGCCAATAGTATAGTAAGATAAAATTTAAATTTAAATGGTGCTCCGCATAACCAGACTATCACAAAACCAAAAATAAAAATTCCAATTGTGGAGAGAAACTCATGCCTCATATTTTTACGCATCCTTTCCAGAGGAAGATTAATCTTATTTTTATTTTCAATAGTGATTTCCGGTGTTTTCTCAAAAACATCATCATTCCACGTATTTTTTAGTTCATCTATATTCATTGTTATTGATTTAAAAAATTAGTATTTATTTGAGTTTAAGATATCTTTCAACTTATTTTTAGCGCGATTCATTTTTACTCTCACATTTCCTTCAGAGATTCCCATTTGCTCAGCAATTTCACGTCCGGGGAAGTCTTCCAGATAATAGAATATAAAAGCTTTATCTATTGGGTTTAACTGATGAATAGCCTGATACATTGCAGATAATTTCTCTTCTTTTTCATCATCATACTCATCTTGTACGATCTTGTAATTTGAAAAATCCTCATTAGCGATAAAACTTCTTTTCTTTTCAGATTTTAAAAATACGATCGCCGTATTCAAAGCTATTCTGTATAACCATGTAGAAAACTCACTTTGTCCTTTGAAACTTGGATATGCTCTCCAAACCTGATAGGTAATCTCCTGAAAAAGATCATCGCGGTCATCCTTATTATCCATGTACATTTTAGAAATCTTGAAAATGATTCCCTTATGTTTTTCAATTTTTTCTAAAAATTCTTGTTCTAATGCACTCATGGTTTTTAGCTCTATAGAGTTAGTGACACTTTAGTAAAAATGTTACAAGTATTTATGAAAATAATAAAAATACATCCACGCATTTAAAAAAGTTCAATATAAATTTCGTTTTTACCATTTGGTAAATAGAATGGTTTACAGTTACAAGAAATTTGTACCCATAAAAATAAGTAGTAATGATACCAACAACAAATTCTTTAGATGGAAAACATGTAATACTAATGGGCGGCAGTGCAGGAATAGGTCTTGCAACAGCAAAAGCAGCGGCCGAAAAAGGAGCTATAATTACTATTGTCGCTTCTAATCAACATCGTATTGATTCAGCATTAGCCCAGTTACCTGAAAATGCAACAGGTCAATCCGTTGACTTGAGTAAAGAAGAAAATATCCAGAATTTCTTCACGAATCAAACTTCCTTTGATCATCTTGTATATACTGCAGGTGAGAATCTTCAATTAACGAATATTGAAGAAACTTCACTTTCAGAAGCACAAAAATTCTTTACAATTCGGTATTGGGGTGCTTTGGCAGCTGTAAAATATGGCTCATCAAAAATAAATGCCGGAGGTTCAATCGTTTTAACAAGCGGAATTGCGGGTAACCGCCCTGGAAAGGGTTGGGGAATTGCAGCCAGCATTACCTCAGCTATGGAAGGTTTTACCAGAGCTATGGCAGTTGAACTAGCTCCAATAAGGGTTAATGTTGTATCTCCAGGTATTGTAAAAACAGACTTATGGGGAGCTATTCCGAAAGAAGCCCGTGAGGAGATGTATCAACAATATGCAGACAGTTTATTGGTGAAAAAAGTCGCAATTCCTGAGGACATTGCTCTTGCTTATATTTATCTGATGGAGCAAAGTTTTGGAACAGGAAATACGATTGTTGCAGATGGTGGTGGGGTTTTAGTTTGAACTGGCGCTCCGATTGCGTAATTCAAGTTCTGAAATTTGAGATTAAATTATAGAAAAACCGTACTAAGTTTAGATTTAGTACGGTTTTTATTTTGAATTTATTACTAATCTTTAGAAGATATAATCTGTACTTAAGAAATTGGAGTCATGGTCTCTTACGATTGTGTTCAACAATTCTTTATTGGATTCCGTAAGTTTGGCTGCTACTAAAGATCTTATGGAAAAAGAACGAAGGGCATCAAATACGGAAAGCGTTCCTTCAGCACTATCCTTTCTTCCTGTAAATGGGAAAACATCCGGACCACGCTGTGCCTGACAATTGATATTGACACGGCTTACAAGATTAACAAAAGGATCGATGAGTTTTGATACTTCATGTGGATCCTGACTGAAAATACTTACCTGCATTCCATGAGATGCATTCACTTGATAGTCGATAGGCTCGTCGATACTGTCAAAGGGAACAACTGGAATTACAGGACCAAACTGCTCCTCATGATACAGTTTCATTTCACTGGTAACAGGATACACAACTGCTGGAAAAACAAAAGAAGCTTCATTATAGCCACCATTCTCATTTAAAACTTTAGCACCATGAGCAATTGCATCATCAATACATTCTTTCAGATAAGGCGGTTTATTAACTTCTGGAAGAGGTGTTATTTTCACGTCTTTTTCCCAAGGTAATCCTGGTTTTAAGGCAGATACTGCTTTGTTCAGCTTATCAGTAAATTCAGCTGCTACTTCTCTTTGTACAAATAACAGTTTTAGTGCTGTACATCGTTGTCCATTAAAGGAAAGTGCTCCTAAAATACATTCGCTTACTGCTACATCAAGATCTGCATTCTTAGTGATGATCGCTGCATTTTTTGCATCTAAACTTAAAATAGCCCGTAACCTGTTTACTTTTGGATGCAGCTTTTTCAATCCATTAGCTACCTTACTGGATCCGATAAAGGCCAGTACATTTACTTTTCCACTTTCCATGATCGGTGTAATAATTTCCGAACCTTTACCATAAAGTGTATTTACAGTTCCTTTTGGAAAAGCTTCTTTAAAAGCGTTTAGTAAAGGATAATGAGCCAAAACACCATGTTTAGGAAGTTTAAATAAAATTGTATTTCCCATAATTAAAGCCGGGATCAACGTCGTAAATATCTCGTTTAATGGATAATTAAATGGCCCCATGCTTAAAACAACTCCCAGTGGAGCTCTGCGAATCTGAGCAATCGTTCCTTCGGCTTGTTGAAAACGTGAAGATTCACGATCCAGATCTTTTAGTGCATCAATGGTCTGGTTGATATAATCTACCGTACGATCAAATTCTTTTGTGGAATCCGCCAATGTTTTTCCAATTTCCCACATTAGCAGTTTAATGACCAGGTCACGTTGCTGGATCATTAAGTACACAAATTTTTGCATACATTTTATACGTCCTTCCACCGACATTGTCGGCCACTCACCCAGTCCGTTATCATACGCTTTTACCGAGGCTTCAAGAACTTCCATTGCATCTGCCGGACTGATGTTTGGAATACTTCCCAACAGCTTTCTTTCAAGCCCGTTTTCTGTACGTATACATACCGGTGAGTAGATATTCATGACCTCCCCTTTCCATTCTACCAATTCACCATTAAGAAGATAGGT
The DNA here is from genome assembly GCF_018613715.1 of Chryseobacterium sp. ISL-6. Lineage (GTDB taxonomy): Bacteria > Bacteroidota > Bacteroidia > Flavobacteriales > Weeksellaceae > Chryseobacterium > Chryseobacterium paludis. The sequence continues at coordinate 173,564 of NZ_JAGGPT010000007.1, forward strand.
CCGCTGGTGAATTTCCTGAATTTTAAATTCTTCAGGTATTTCGTTTTCGCTTTTAAAAATCTCGTGAAGGGATGAGTTATGTACTGAATCCATATTTTTTATCTTTTTAATAATTAAGTGTCGACTTTTGATAGAATAAAGGTAGACGTTACAATTGATTATAAAAATAGGTGATTAATAGATTCGGTCTATTTAAAGACTGTTTGAATTAAAATTAATATTTGAATCTAAAAAAAGAATAATTTTGTTAAAAATAAAATTCAATGTTTTCAAAATTAATTTTCAGCGCATTATTATTTTTCTCTGTATCTCATTTCGCTCAAAATACTAAAGCGGAAAATACGATTATGATGGGAGGAAAACCAGTACATACTTACTCGAAATTACCGGCCGTAGATAAAGCGGCTCCGAAATTTACGCTTGCAGATGTTGCTATGAAAGATCAAACACTAGATTCTTACAAAGGAAAATTCTTAATTCTTAATATTTTTCCAAGTGTAGATACAGGTGTCTGCTCAGCTTCTGTCCGTCATTTCAATGAAGATGCGGCCAATCTTCCAAACACAGTGGTTCTTTGTATTTCTAAAGATCTACCTTTCGCACAGAAAAGATTTTGTGGTGCTGAAGGCATAAAAAATGTAGTGATGCTTTCAGACTTCCGTTCTGACTTTGGGAAAACCTATGGTGTAGAAATTACAGATTCCATGATGAAAGGTCTTTTGAGCAGAGCTGTTGTTGTGATCGACCCTTCGGGAAAAATTGTTTATGAAGAGCAGGTTGCAGACATTTCACATGAACCTAATTATGAAGCAGCGATTAAAGCCATAAAAAATTAAGCTTCTATTCTTAGAATAGTTTAAAAAAAGCTCCAGCGATTTTCAATCGCTGGAGCTTTTTATTCATATCTAATCTCCATCACATCCTATTCCATTAAATTCTTTGCTGGAATAATGCAGGAATAATAAGGCTAAAGCATCATCTACAGAATCATCCATTTCAATACTAAAAAAAGGATTTTTAAACCATTTTTTATGCGTTTGGATATCTATCAGCAATTTTTTATGTTCGAACAGTTGCATTCCTTTACCAAATTTAAAGTGACAAACCTTCGTATTATCGCCTGTTTTCACAATCCTGTCTTTACCAAAATCTGTGTAGTAGATCACTTTTCTACCGTCTGAAAGTTCTATGTCATTCCATAGAAAACCTACATTTTTGATATCATATCGTTTGGAGTCACACATAATGTATTTCTTCCAGGGGATAATTTTATTCACCTCCACAATTTTTCCTATTTCTGAATTACTTTCTGAAAACAGGGTTAATTGTCTCTTTTCGAATTTTGCAATATATCTTTTCAAAGGCTTATTTTAAAATTAAACGGTCTTTTGTGAAAAGTTTATAAAGCTAAAATCTCCATGATAGACAAGGCTCAATTGGCCTTTCTGATTACGAGTTACATCACTCCGCCATTGACAGCTAGGTTTCGGTGCCGAAATTTTCATTATTCTATTGTTTTGTATAAAAATAAAAAAACTTTGCAACAAGCAAAGCTTTTTATTGAATATTTTTTACAAAATTATAATAAATTATCATCAACCATATTAGGAAGCGTTACTTTTAAGTTTGGCTCTACTTCCATAGCTCTCTTTATAGCGAAGATTGCTCCTTCATTTCTTGCCCAGCTTCTTCTTGAAATACCGTTATTAACATCCCAGAAGAGCATAGATTTCAATCTTCTGTCAGCCTCATCACTCCCATCCAACAACATTCCGAAACCACCATTGATCACTTCTCCCCAACCAACTCCACCACCATTGTGAATAGAAACCCAGGTTGCACCACGGAAACTGTCACCAATTACATTATGAATTGCCATATCAGCTGTAAATCTTGATCCGTCATAAATATTCGAGGTTTCTCTGTAAGGAGAATCTGTTCCCGATACATCATGATGATCTCTTCCCAATACTACAGGTCCGATTTCACCACTTTTAATAGCTTTGTTGAATGCTTCTGCAATTTTCATTCTTCCCTCTGCATCGGCGTAAAGAATTCTAGCCTGAGAGCCAACAACCAGTTTATTTTCCTGAGCTCCTTTGATCCATTGAATATTATCTTTCATCTGCTGCTGAATTTCTTCCGGAGAACCTTGCTGTATCTCTTCCAGAATCTGGCAGGCAATAGTATCTGTCTTATGTAAATCTTCAGGCTTTCCACTTGTACATACCCAACGGAATGGTCCAAAACCATAATCAAAACACATAGGCCCCATAATATCCTGGACATAACTTGGGAATTTAAACTCCCTCCCCAAAGTAGGATTTTCCGCCATTACATCTGCCCCCGCTCTGGAAGCTTCTAATAAAAAGGCATTTCCATAATCGAAGAAATAAGTTCCTTTTTCAGTATGTTTATTAATAGCTGCAGCATGTCTCCTTAAAGTTTCCTGAACTTTTTCTTTGAATAATTCAGGATTCTCAGCCATCATAGTATTAGATTCTTCGAAACTTTGTCCGACAGGGTAATAACCTCCGGCCCAAGGATTGTGAAGTGAAGTCTGGTCTGAACCGATGTCGATTCTTAAATTTTCCTGATCAAATTTCTCCCATACTTCAACGATATTTCCTAAATAAGCTAAAGAAACAGTTTCCTTATCTTCCTGAGCTTTTCTTATTCTGGCTACCAATTCATCAAGATTTTCATGAATTTCGTTCACCCATTTTTGATCGTGACGGATTTTCGTGATCTTAGGATTAACCTCAGCACATACGGTAATGCAACCGGCAATATTCCCTGCTTTTGGTTGCGCTCCACTCATTCCTCCCAATCCAGAAGTCACGAATAAACCACCCTGAGTTTCTTTTTTAATTTTTCTGAAAGCATTCAGCACCGTAATCGTTGTTCCATGAACAATACCTTGTGGTCCGATATACATATAGCTTCCGGCAGTCATTTGTCCATATTGAGAAACCCCCAATGCATTGAACTTTTCCCAATCGTCAGGTTTTGAATAATTAGGAATAACCATTCCATTGGTTACCACGACCCTTGGTGCATCTTTGTGAGAAGGAAATAATCCCATTGGATGCCCTGAGTACATGGTCAAAGTCTGCTCATCTGTCATCTCAGACAAATATTTCATCGTCAAAAGATACTGAGCCCAGTTTTGGAAAACAGCTCCATTTCCACCATATGTAATTAATTCATGAGGATGCTGCGCCACGGCATAATCCAGATTATTTTGAATCATGAGCATAATAGATTTTGCCTGCTCAGATCTTCCAGGATACTCTGATATTGAGCGAGCTTTCATTTCATAATCCGGGCGAAAACGATACATATAGATTCTACCGTATTTTTCAAGCTCTTCTTTAAATTCTGGTATTAACTCTGCATGAAACTTCGGTTCGAAATAACGTAAAGCATTCTTCAAGGCAAGTTTTTTCTCTTCTTCACCTAGAATTTCTTTACGTTTTGGTGCATGATTAATATTAGTTTCGTATGGTTTGGGTTGCGGCAACTGGTTAGGAATACCTTGTTGTATTTGTTCTTGGAAAGTCATATTTATATTAAAGTTCTTCGTTTAAAATTCAAAGTTTTAAAGATATTCAAATTAGAAAATATAATGCAAAGAAAACATAAAAAATTCCCCCCTTTTACTGGTATGGATCTCAAAATTAATTAGATTTCAGAGGCTGGTACAGATCCAAAATGCAGAATAATAAAACTTTCTAATTCTCCCATTACAACAGTAAGGTTATTTTTGATGGCTAAGTCCGTAATTCTAAAAACTTTTAATCCTAATGATTCTAAAAATTCTTGTCTTATACTATCATAACCTTGTTTTGAATCTTCAATTTCTACAACCAGGCCTAAATTATTCACATAAAAATCTACAATATAATTTCCAATGATTTTTTGTTTATCAAAGTCAATTTTATGAAATGATCTGGCACGAACCAGCATCCAGAAAAGCACTTCACTTAACATCCCTGTTTTGCGCTTATTTTTTAGGAGAACTTTCAGTTTTGGATTATAGGGTAAATTATCAACGAAATTTATCTGAATAGGGATTTCATTGATATGTGTAAGAATTTGATTCATGTTATGTTTTTATATGGATGTCACAGCTTCTCGTTCACTTGACAGGTATTTCAAAAGACCAGAATTTTCCATCTTCTAAGTTAAGAATTAAAAACCCAGGATTGAGCAAATAAAAAACCTTACTCAATTGAGTAAGGCTGGTTTTATGTAAGTACATCATCATTTTCTTCTTCATGATCATCATCATTATCACTGGTACTCCAATAATTATTCTCTTCATCTTCTGAGCCGATTTCCTCCATATCATCATCTTCATCTGCACCGGGAACATCAAGATCCATATCATAATCTTCCGCATTTTCATCGATTATTGGATTTCCATCCCCATCCAACGGAATATGTTTTTCTTTATTAAAAAAGTCTTCATTAGGATTATAATCCATTTCTCTTAACTTTCTATTTTGCTCGTTGATGTTGTCTTCTGGTATCATACTATTAGTATTTAAAGTTATATGTTATAGAACAAAAATAATTCCAAGTTTCATTTAATTATGGTAAACTTCAGGATTCACACAATGAATCATCTTCTCCCCTTTTGAAAATGCAATGATATTTTCCGCGGCAACTTTTGCCATTCCGTTTCTGGCCTCAATTGTTGCTGAACCAATGTGTGGAAGTATACAAACATTAGATAATCCTAATATAGGGTCATCTTTTAGAATTGGTTCCGGATTGGTAACATCTAAACCAGCCCCCCAGATTTTCCTTGAAACTAATGCTTCATATAAATCTGTTTGATTATGAAAACCACCTCTGGCTGTATTAATGAAGATAGCATTAGGTTTCATCCTCTCAAAAACCAGGTTATTAAAAAGATCTTTCTGCTCAGGTACAAAATTAGCATGAATGCTTAAAACATCGGCTTGTTCAACCAGCTCATCAAAAGAAACGTATTTTGCATTCAATTCTTTCTCAGCTTCTTCATTATGACTTCTATTATGATAAATGATATTCATATCGAAAGCTTTCAGAGACTTCTTTGCCATTTCAAAACCTATTCGTCCCAATCCGAAAATACCTAAAGTTTTCCCGTACAATTCCTGACCTAAAGCATGTAAAGGATCAAAATCACCCCAATTTCCTTCTTTTACTTTCTGAAAATTATAGCTGGCTCTTCTTGCTACCGATTGCATCAATAAAAAAGCAACATCGGAAGTCGCCTTACTTAATACATCTGGTGTATTTCCAATAGGTATATTTCTATGATTAGCTTCCTTTATATTTACATGATCAAAACCTACAGAATATAGAGCAATTGCTTTTACATTTGGACATTGTTCAAAAAAATCTTTATCAAATGAATGATTTCCTACATTTAAAATAGCATCTGTATCTTTACAATAGCTAAGCCACTCTTCATGAGATAAGTTATCATTTTCAGGTATAGTTATTTCTAATCCTGCATCTTCAAGCATTTTTATTCCAATTTCCGGAATTCTTTTATTAATGAATACTTTCATTGTTTAATATTTATACATTTTTTAAATAAAAAACCTCACTCCTTATATAAGTGAGGCCATAACTTTATTATTTAAAAATTATTACTTATCTTCTGATTGTTCTTTATTCTTATCCCAGTCCCCGGAAGTCATTTCCTGAATCTCATTCCAAATATCCTTAGCTGATTTTTGCGTGTGGTTCATAAAACTCTTTGTAGTTTCCTGATTTTTGCTTTTCATATCATTTACATAATCCTTTGCCTGCTGAGCATATCCATCAAGACTATATCCTGGATTATTGGAGATATTTTTCTGGATATTACTAAAATCGTGTGATGATTTAAATCTGTTTGTGTCCATAATAATAAGATTTAAGTGATTTCGTCATAAGAATACTTCAATTTCTATTCCGAAAAACACCTTCGTAATATTATTTTTAATGAACAATTTTGGTGATCTCCTTTAAGAAAAGGATTATTGAAATTTTAAATCAAAATTACAGTTTATTTTAACCGAATCAATTCTCCTTTTCTTTTAACAATATTTTTATAATCCCATTGGATTTGTCGAGATTTTTCAAGCCATCTTTTCAAATCATCTTCACTGATTTCCTGTTTGGAAGTATATCTTTTCTCTGCTGCCTTAAAAGTTCCTTCTATTTTTAGACCTTCCTCACCAAAGGACTGTCCACTCCAAAATAGCAGACGCACAGAATTTTTTAATTTACTATATCCCACAATAGGATTTCCATCCAGAAACCATACAGGATGCCTATGCCAGATTTTATTTTCTGCATCCTGTAATTCAGCATCAATAATAAGAGATAGCTGTATACAGATTTCCTGATCTGACTTCGACTGTGTATTATTATAATCTGTAATATCAGGATGTATCATATTTATGTATTGGTATTATTAAGCATTGGAACAAATTTATATGCTCCGAATTCCTCTTTTTCAATTTCAGTCGGAGAAATTTTTGTGAACCTATATAAAACCTGTTCATCGGTTGGACCCAAAGGAATAACCATTTTCCCACCTACTTTTAACTGTTTCAACAATTCTGTTGGTAAGACGGATGCTCCACAAGTAACAATGATCTTATCAAAAGGGGCAAACGTTGGTAGTCCGGCAAAACCGTCACCAAAGCTTTGAAATTTTGGAAAAAGATGAAGCTCTCTAAATTTTTTCTTCGAAAAATCAAATAAATCCTTCTGTCTTTCAACAGTGTATACCAAACCTTTCATAGCCAATAAAACAGCAGTTTGATATCCACACCCTGTTCCGATTTCAAGTATTTTTTCTCCCGGTGTCACCTGTAAAAGTTCTGATTGCTCAGCAACTGTTGAAGGATGAGAAATAGTTTGATGTGCGAGAATTGGAAAAGCACGGTCTTCATAGGCAAAATCTTCAAAAATACTTTCTATAAAAAGATGTCTCGGAACTTCATTCATTGCCGAAAGTACATTCTTATCCGTAATCCCAATTCTTTGCTGAAGGTATTCAACTAAGATTTTTCTTTTTCCTTTATGTACAAACGAATCTTGCGTCATTAGATAGTAGTTATTAGGTTGCAGGTACTAGTTTATCACAAAAATAAGGATTAGATTTTAGATTTCAGGAAACAGCAGGAATTTTTGCTGATTAAAGTCAAAAGTGTTTATATCTAAAATCTCGTACCTAATTTATATCTTTACAAAAATTAAAAAAGCTATGTTGAAAGCAGGTTTGGTAGGTGCCGGACATTTGGGAAAAATACACTTAAAACTTCTCAATCAATCAGATAGGTATGATTTTGTAGGTTTCCACGACAAAGATGTAGAAAACGGAAAAAAATTAGAAGCCGAATTCGGTTACAAATATTTCGAAAATTTTGATGATCTATTGGACCAGATTGATATGCTGGATATTGTAACACCAACGGTTTATCATTATGATTACGCTCTGAAAGCGATCGAAAAGCGACTGCATTTTTTCATTGAAAAACCTGTTACCCAAACGCTTCAGCAAGCAGAAGAAATCCTTTATAAATGTCGTGAAAATGGGATTAAAGCCCAGGTAGGACACGTTGAGAGATACAATCCTGCTTTTATGGCAACTAAAGAATACATCAAAAACCCAATGTTTATTGAAATCCACCGATTAGCAGAGTTTAATCCTCGTGGAACGGATGTTTCTGTTGTATTGGATCTAATGATCCATGATCTGGATATTTTATTGAGCATGGTTAAATCTAAAGTAAAGGTCATTCATGCCAGTGGCGTTTGTGTGGTAAGTAAAACTCCGGATATTGCAAATGCACGAATAGAATTTGAAAATGGATGTGTTGCCAATCTTACGACTTCGAGAATCTCTATGAAGGCGATGAGAAAAAGTCGTTTCTTCCAGAAAGATGCTTATATCTCCGTTGACTTCCTTGAGAAAAAAGCAGAGGTGATCCGCATGAAAGATGCTCCTGAAGTACCTACTCCATTTGATATGATCATTGAAAATGCTGATGGAGAAAAAAATCAGATTTTATTTGAGTATCCAAACATCCAGCCCAATAATGCTATCCTTGATGAATTAAATTCGTTTGCAGATTCTATTACACAAAATAAAAATGTAGAAGTATCATTGGAAGATGGAACTGAAGCTTTGAAAATCGCTTTGGAAATTATGAAACTGATCAGCTAGATTATATAGATTGTAGTTTTCAGAAGATCCTAATACTTCATTTCTGAATATGATAATTATCATCTACAAATAATATTCAGCATAAAATTTATTCCTCTTTAAATTGTTCACCTATTTAGAGAGGAATTTTAATTTTAATTCAATAATTTTTAAATATATTTGTGATTACTAAACATTTAATTCTAAAAGTAATCCCATAATCTTATAAAATCAAACTATGAAAAGAACCATCCTACTATCCGCACTTTTATTGTCTCAATTTGGGACATCGCAATTATTAAAAACAAATGGTCAAAAAATCGTTAATGACAAAGGTGAGAATATCCAGCTTAAAGGCTTAGGTTTAGGAGGATGGATGTTGCAGGAAGGCTATATGCTTAAAACAGCAGATTTTGCAGGTCCACAATATAAAATCAAACAGAAGATTTCTGAGCTTATTGGAGAGGATGGAATGAATGAATTCTACAAAGCTTATCTGAAGAATGGAATTACAAAACAAGATATTGATTTTCTTGCTAAATCAGGATTCAATTCTATCAGACTTCCAATGCATTACAATCTGTATACTTTACCTATTGAAAAAGAGTCAGTAAAAGGCCAGAATACATGGTTAGAAGAAGGTTTTAAAATGACAGATGATTTATTAAAATGGTGTGCAGACAATAAGATATACCTTATCCTCGATCTTCATGCAGCACCTGGAGGACAAGGAAACGATGTGAATATTTCTGATAATGACAAATCAAAACCTTCACTTTGGGACAGTGAAGAAAATCAGAAAAAAACAATTGCCTTATGGAAAAAACTTGCTGAACGATATAAGGATGAGCCATGGATTGGAGGTTATGATCTCATCAACGAGCCAAACATCAACTTCACGGGGAAAAACCCAAATGGAACGGATGAAATGTCAAATGCTCCTCTCTGGAAATTACAAAAGGATATTACCACCGCTATCCGGGAGGTTGACAAAAAGCACATTATTATCCTTGAAGGAAATGGCTGGGGAAATAATTACAACGGATTGATACCACTTTGGGATAACAATATGGTTTTCAGCTTCCATAAATATTGGAACAATAATGATGATGCCACAATAAAAGGCATTCTCGAGCTAAGAGAAAAACACAATATACCGATCTGGTTAGGTGAAACAGGGGAAAACTCTAATGTGTGGTTTACAGAGTTGATACAGTTGATGAATAAACACAATATTGGCTACGCTTTCTGGCCAATGAAAAAGATTGACAACACAGCGGGTATTGCCAATGTAAAGATCACTCCGGAATATCAGAAATTGCTGGATTATTGGAAAAACGGTGGTGAAAAGCCATCAAAAGAAATGGCAACAAAAGCTTTAATGAAGATTGCTGATAATTATAAATTCAATAATACTGAAATTAAAAATGATGTTGTAGATGCTATGTTCAGACAGACAACGGATGACTCTACGAAACCATTTAAAAATCACAATGCACCAGGAAGGGTTTTTGCTACAGATTATGACTTAGGAAGGATGGGTTCCGCGTATATGGACAATGATTTCGTTAATCTCTGGGTAAGTGATCCTGCCAAAAGGTCTGAATGGAATGCTGGTCATCAAATGAGAAATGATGGGGTTGATATTTATCCATGTAACGATAAAATCACTAATCAATACTATGTAGGAAAGACAGAAAAGGGAGAATGGATCCAATATACCATCAATAGCAAAACAGATAAAAGCTATACTTTCGACATCAGATATGCAAGTGGTAGTGAATCTAAAATAAAAATCTCAGATGCATCTGGAAACGAATTAGCAAGTGTTTCATTGTCGTCCACAGAAGGTAAAGATAAATGGAAAACAATTTCAGCTAAAGGTATCAACCTGAAAAAAGGTGAAAACAAAATCAGGATCGTTTTTGAAAATGATGGTGTAAATCTCAACTATTTTGAAGTGAAATAATAATTATATTAAATTACAAATCCCTTTTTAAGTTCTAAAAGGGATTTATTTTTTAAATTTACTGCTATGAAAAAAGCAGGCTTATTATTTCTTTTTATTTCGGCATTTTCCTTTGCACAAACAACAGCTCTGGAGCAAACTATAAATTCGATTATTAATAACAAAAATGCTACAGTAGGAGTTTCTGTCCTGGGAATTGAAGATCCCTTCAACTATAATAAGAACGGAGAGAAAAAACTTCCAATGCAGAGTGTTTTCAAATTTCATATTGCCAGTGCCGTTTTGGACTTTGTAGATAAAGGAAAGTTATCATTACACAAGAAAATCTTAGTGAAAAAGTCTGACCTTCTTGATGATACATGGTCCCCATTACGAGAGAAATATCCTAATGGTAATATCGAACTTCCACTAAGTGAAATTATCGACTTTACAGTCGCTCAGAGTGATAATAATGGCTGTGATATCCTTTTGCGCTTAATTGGTGGAACCGCTACTGTTCAGAAATTTATGAATTCCAAAGGAGTTAAAAATTTCCAGATCAAATTCAATGAGGAAGAAATGCACAAAAGCTGGGATGCACAATATGAAAATTATAGTACAACCAATTCAGTTGCAGAAGTTTTAAAAAAGTTCTATCAGGGAAAACTACTCTCTAAAAAATCTACTGATTATCTGATGCAGGTAATGCTTGGAACAAAAACGGGAACGAATAAATTAATTGAACAGCTTCCAAAAAACACCCCTATTGCTCATAAAACGGGTTCTTCGGGAAAAAATAAGAATGGACTGACTGGTGCTGAAAATGATATGGGAATTATCACATTATCTAATGGGAAGCATTATGCAATTGCTGTATTTGTAAGCAACTCAACTGAAACAGATGTTGTAAACTGCAAAATTGTTTCGGATATTTCCAAGGCCGTTTGGGATGATTTTAATAAGTAAATTTTAAAGCTTAATTTTAGGACAAAGAAAAAGACTACAGGTAATCGGTAGAAAACTTTGCTTAAACTTAACTCAATGTATTAAAATGAAAAAAACGGCCATACTTCTAAGCATTTTTTGTTTTACATTCTTTTTTTCACAAAAGAATCAAAACTATTTGCAAGTAGGTTACGCAAGTATTTGTTGCGGAACTCCTTCCGAACAACCTGTTATCAATTACATATCTCAATTTCAGAAAAAAAACAAGACCAAACCCTTTGAAATATACAGACAAAGTGGCTTAGGAAGAGAAGGCGAGTTTAATCTATATATAGGAATTGATGCCTTATCAAAAACTAAAAAAAGCAATTTTATATCAGGTCTGAAAACAGCTGTTTCATTACAAAACATGAAAAAAAATAAAAGCAGTGAAGGAAATGTGAATTTTGATGAAACACAAATTCTTACAAAAGCTGATTTAGCAAATTCAAGAAATTTAACTATCTATAAAAAATAATTTAATTTAAGGAAAAATGATCAAAAACGTTGTAGTTATCGGAGCTGGAACCATGGGAAATGGTATTGCACATACTTTTGCGCAAAGCGGATTTAAGGTAAACCTGGTAGATGTATCTCAAGATGCTTTAGATAGAGGATTAAAAACCATTACCACCAACCTCGACAGAATAATTGCAAAGGGCAACCTTACAGAAGAACAAAAAGCAGAAACTCTAGGAAATATAACCACTTTTACTGAACTTAAAAATGCTGTTGGATCAGCAGATTTAATTGTAGAAGCGGCTACTGAGAATCAGGATCTGAAATTAAAGATCTTTGGACAAATGGATGAATTTGCTCCTGAAAACTGTATTCTGGCAACTAATACTTCTTCTATTTCTATTACAAAAATAGCAGCTGCAACAAAAAGAGCTGATAAAGTAATCGGTATGCATTTTATGAATCCGGTTCCTATTATGAAATTGGTAGAAATTATCAAAGGCTATTCTACTTCTAAAGAGACTTTTGATATCATCTATGATATGAGTAAAACATTAGGAAAAGTTCCTGTGGAAGTTAATGATTATCCTGGTTTCGTTGCCAACAGAATTCTAATGCCAATGATCAATGAGTCTATTGAAACTCTTTATAATGGTGTTGCAGGTGTTGAAGAAATTGATACCGTAATGAAGTTGGGAATGGCTCATCCAATGGGTCCTCTCCAATTAGCAGACTTTATTGGTCTTGATGTATGTCTTGCAATTCTTAATGTAATGTATGACGGTTTTAAAAATCCTAAATATGCTCCAAATCCATTATTGGTAAATATGGTGATGGCAGGAAAACTAGGTGTAAAATCCGGTGAAGGGTTCTATGATTATTCTGAAAGCAAAAAAGCAGAGAAGGTTTCAAAAATGTTTTTAAAATAGTTTTAAATACATAAGTTGTACGTTATATCGCGATATGGCTAAAAATACTTATAATCGTTAATCAACGACCTGCAGCTTAATGAAAATTAAAGAAAAAAATATTCAGATATCATTGGTCATCATTACTATAGTGATGACCATTTTACGTTTTTTACTCAACGAAAAAGGCAGGGTAAATCCGGACTCGATCCGTTACATGAGATTTGCACATGTGTTTCCAACAATTGATAATACAACCACTCCATTGGGATATCCTTTAAGTATTAAGTTCTTTACTTATTTTGGTTTTGATGAATTCTGGAGCAGTAAACTTGTTGGAATTCTGGCCTTCCTATTCATCGTTATTTTTTCTTGGAAAAAGAATTTTTATCCTAAGGAATCCATTGTTATCAGTGCTTTGTTCAGCTTTGTTTCGATATATGCATATACGATGAGTGAAGCATTGATCCTTCCTTTCGTATTTCTATTCTTATACACCGCTCATTTAATTATCATTGGAAAATTAAAGAAATGGAAAGCCATATTCTACCTTTCTTTATCTTTAATAGCACTATATAATATCCGTTACAGTTCATTATTCATTATTGGTGGAACCGGACTTTTTGGATTAATGGTTTGGAAAAAAAAATATGCTAAAATATTTATAGTCTCAGCAATGATAGGATGTATTTTCATCGTTGCCTATAAGTTTCTATTTTTAGATTATTTTAATGAAAGCTATATCAATCAATTTCTGGAAATGGGATTACATCCTACTTCACAACTGTTAAAAGAATTATTTCAAGGGCTTACGACCTCCTTCAACCCGTTTATTCATATGGCAGATCCGGGTGGCGGATTGATAAATTATGCAATTTATGGAATTGGCCTTCTCAATATATTGTTGATGGTATTTCTCTTTGTAAGAAGCAAACTTTCAGAGACGGAATTTTTCTTTATTGGTATTGGTATTTCAGGTATTATATGTTCTTATTTTGTCCAATATTTTTACTCTGTAAATCCATTAGATTATAGATTAATTGCGCCATTCAGCTTTCCGATCTGGTTGGTATATTTCAAAAAATTATTTAGCCTTTTTGATATTAAAGTATATGTAATTGGAGCATTGAGTTTATTATCTGGTGTCTTTTTCACCTGGCTTTCGAAAGGAAACTATCTTGAAAACAGAAAGAATATAGAACAGTTTTTACAATCCGAAAATTTAAAGAATATCCCTATTAAATTCTATATTGAAACTGAAGAAGATCTGGAAAAAATACAAATTGCGGAGTTAATAAGCACGGTAAATCCTAATGTAAGTCTAACTTTTAAGCCAAAAGACACCTTACAAAAAACCACATTAACGCGATATAAAGTTTTACAAAAAATTAGAATCGACAAGAACAAGTATCAATAATTTTATTATCTTTGAGAAAGTTAAAATATTAAAAAAATGAAATTACCAAAGTTTTTATTAGCAGATAATTCGGAATTTCCTGAGGATTTATTCGTGGTTCATACTGAATACCCAAGATTTATCTTAAACGTTGAGGAAGAAGAAGTTGAGTGGCTAGATGATTTGGAAGGCGACGATGAAGAGACCATGGCAGATGAAGCTACTAAAGTGGTAGAAGCAGCATTCAAATGGTGTGACGAAGAATTGGCTAAGTACGATGAAGAAGAGGAAGAATAAGAAAAAACATTAAAGCATAAAAAAGGAACTCAATTGAGTTCCTTTTATTTTTTATTCTGATTTATTAAATTTCAATAATAAAAGATTGTCTTTGTATAGTTCTAATGTAGTTCCGGAAATTACATATTTGTTAGCTTTCCCCATCATATCCATAAAGTTCTGCTCTACATTCATATTATCACAAGCCATTTTTGTAGAACCCATTTGGCCCGCAGCAAAATTACCTGTAGAAGTATCCAACTTCACTGTTCCAAAATAATTGTTGCATCCTGCATTTCCATTGATCTTTTCTCCTTCGATATTCAATGTAGGAATTTTTCCTTTTACATTATCTGCTAATGTCCATTTCGTATTCACTAATGACGGTTGAGATTTCCCTACTTTTGAAGCAGATGCGCTTGACATAGTTCCGCACGACGCCAAAATCACGGCTGCACTTATACTTAAAAAAAGATTTTTCATTTTTTTCTTTTTTGATTTAACCAAATTTACGGAAATTATATTATTTAAACGCTTTTCAAAGAATTTTATTATACTGCAGAACTTTATATTAGTGAAATTATTTAGTATAAAGCTATGGCAATTAGCAACAAAAAAGACGGGCTAACCCGTCTTTTTACTATATTATTTTTATAATATTCTTTTATGATCTCAATTCCGCATTAAATTCTTTTTGGAAAGATTTAATTAAAGAATCCATTACTTCTGAGATTTCTTTTTCTTCCAAAGTTTTTCCTTCATTCAGCAATTCGAAGCTCATAGCATACGATTTTTTTCCTTCAGGAAGGTTTTTCCCTTCATATACATCGAATAAATTAATATCCTTGATAAATGGAGATTTATTCTTTTTTGCTGTTTGATATAATTCCTGATAAGTAATATTTTTATCAATCAACAAAGCTAAGTCTCTTCTTATTTTATTGAATTTAGGAATATCTTTGAACTTTAATTCGTTTGTAGAACGTAGTTGCTGAGCCAATTCCAATTCTATTTCAGCATAGAAGCAATCCTGATCAATATCAAAATCTTTCAATAGATTTGTAGAAACCTTCCCGATTCTTACTAAAATTTTCCCATCTGCTTCATAAGCTAATGCATCAGAGAATCTTTCATCAGATAAAGCAACTTCTTTATAATCGATTGCCAATTTCTCTAATAATACCTTTACGTATGCTTTCAAATTATAAAAATCTGTTGCCGATTTCGGCTGTAACCAGTTTTCTGCTACATCTCTTCCGGAAACCAGAATAGCCAGTTGCTTTCTTTCTTCATACTGAGCTCTTTTGTGGTAAATTTTTCCAAATTCAAAGAACTTTATATTCTGATTTTTTCTGTTGATGTTATAGATGGCATTTTGAAGAAGTCCTTCCAATAAAGATTTTCTCATAAATGCTAAATCACCACTTAAAGGATTCAATAACTTCACAGCATCAGTTTCATCCTTTACAGAAGTTAATGAGTTGTTCATTACTTCATTGAAACCTACACTTTGTAAAGTTCTTGCCCAATTGTTTTCCAACTCATCCTGATCATTTGCACTTAATTTAACAGGTGTAAATGAGATCTTTTGTGGAGCATCAATTTTGTTGTATCCGTAGATTCTTAAGATCTCTTCAATAACATCTATTTCTCTTGTTACATCCGCTCTGTAAGCAGGAACAGAGATCTCCAGTCCATTCTGAATTTCATTTAAAACCTTTATTTCAAGAGCTTTTAAAATCTCTTTTACTTTCTCTCTATGGATTTTAGTTCCTAAAATCTGTTCAATTTTAGAAAATCTTATAATCACGTAACTGTCTTCAATTTTCTTCGGATATTCTTCCAATAGTTCACCTACCAGTTTTCCTTCAGCAATTTCCTGGATCATTTTGATCGCATGGGTGATCGCTGTTCTTGTGATATTGGGATCTACACCTCTTTCGAATCTGAAAGATGCATCTGTATTCAAACCATGAAGCTTAGCTCCTTTTCTCACTGCTACCGGATTGAAATAAGCACTTTCCAGGAAAATAGTTTTTGTTTCGTTAGAAACTCCAGAATTGGCACCCCCGAAAACTCCGGCAATACACATTGGTTTATCTTTTCCATCTTTGATCATGACTTCAGAACCATTTAAAGTTCTTTCAACACCATCTAAAGTAGTAAACTTCGTTCCTTTTTTTACCGTTCCAACCTTTACTTTTTTATCTGCTATTTTATCTGCATCAAAAGCATGGAGTGGCTGTCCGAATCCGTGAAGAATATAGTTTGTAATATCTACAATGTTGTTGATAGGACTTAAACCAATTGCTTTCAATCTGTTTTTTAACCAAGCCGGAGACTCTGCTACTTTTACGTCTTCAATAACTGCTCCGATATACCTTGGGCATAATTCAGTATCTTCTACTTCTAAAGTAAAACTGTGAGATCCCTCATTATTTAATGCTTCAGAAGCTACTTTTTCAAACTGTGCTTTTTGCTGATTGGTTGAAAGAAAAGCGTATAGATCTCTAGCAACACCATAATGTGACATTGCATCAGTTCTGTTTGGTGTTAAACCAATTTCGATAACCTCATCATTTGTCAATTCAAAATAATCTGCAAAATTCTTCCCAACTTCATATTGAGTTTCATCTAAAACCATTATTCCACCATGATCCTCACTAAGACCTAATTCGTCCTCAGCACAAATCATCCCCTGAGAAACTTCACCTCTGATCTTTGCTTCTTTGATTTCAAAAAAGTTTCCGGTTTTATCATAGATTTTTGTTCCAACAACTGCTACAGGAACTGTTTGTCCTGCTTCTACATTGGGAGCACCACAAACAATGTTAAGTACTTTTCCGTTTCCTATATCTACAGTTGTTTTCTTTAGTTTATCAGCATTTGGATGTTTTTCACAGGTTAAAACTTTACCTACAACAATTCCCTCTAAACTGCCTTTTACACTTTCAAATTTATCTATACCTTCAACCTCAAGACCTATATCAGTAAGGAATTCACCGATTCTTTCAGTTTTCAATTCCGTTTTTATGTAATCTCTCAGCCAGTTATTTGATATTTTCATCTGCTTAAATCTATTTTTTATCAGTCAGACTCAACCATTAAGCGGTTTCATCCGTATTATTTTGAAAAACTTTACTTCAAATTTTGCGTTTACAAAGGTCGTGTTTTTTTAAGAAATAACGAAATTTTTAACTTCTCAACTCAATGTAAAAACAAAAAAAGAGGTCTTGAAAATTCAAAACCTCTGTTATTTCATTTAACTTAATTTTACAACCCAATTACTGGCATTGATAACATTAAGATATTTTCGTTTTCTTCAAGACCATCCAGAGGTTCAATAATTCCGGGTCTATTTGGTTGAGACATTTTCATGGTGATATCATCAGAACCAAGAATCGTTAACATTTCAGTTAAGAACTTCGAGCTAAATCCGATGTTGATATCTTCACCATTGTAATCACAAGGAATCTGCATATCAGCCTTGTTTGCATATTCTGTATCTTCTGCGTGAAGGTGAAGAATGTTTGCAGACAATTTAAATCTAACCTGATTAGTTGATTTATTGGACATAATTGATGCTCTTTTGATCGCACCTAATAATAGGTTTCTGTTGATCGTTAATACATTCGGGTTTTCTTTTGGAATTACCGCTGTATAGTTAGGATATTTTCCATCGATCAATCTACAGATCCAGATATGTTTGCCAAAAGTAAATTTAGCCATGTTCTCATTGAAATCGATGGTAACATCTTCATTCGAACTTGCTAAAATATTTTTGAAAATATTTAAAGGTTTTTTAGGCATGATGAATTCCATTGGTTCAGCATTCATCAGATCCATTCTTTTGTAAACAACCAATCTGTGAGAATCTGTAGAAACAAAATTTGTTTCATTTTCTCCAAACTGGAAAAGAACTCCCGTCATTACAGGACGAAGAGAATCGTTACTAGTTGCAAAAAGCGTATTGGTAAGTGCTTCAGATAAAACTCCTGCAGACATTGTCACACTTTGAGAAGCATCAAATTCCGGTAATTCAGGATAGTCATCTGCATTATCCAATGCTACCGCAAAATTATCTTTCTCATCCAAAATCTCCAGTTGGCTGCCTGTTCCTTCCGCATTATCTTTTACAGACAATGTTAAAGGTTGTTCACCATACGTTTTGATAAAATCTTGAAAAATTTTAGCAGGAACAGCAAATTTACCCGAATCATCAGACTTCACTTCCAAAGAAGTTACAAGAGTTGTTTCGCCATCAGATGCTGTAATGGTAACTTGAGTTTCGTTTAACTCGATAAGATAGTTTTCTAAAATCGGTCTCGATTGAGAACTTGATATTACGCCACTTACAGTTTGCAAAGCCTTCTGCAGTTCCCCACTTGAAATAATAAATTTCATAGATTTAAAAATAAATTTTTACAAATATAATAAATAGAAAATAGATTAAAAAATATAATTCTGAGAGTTATTAACAACGAGTAAAAGATTTTTAAAACTACTTCCGGTACATTTTTTTGATAGCAAAACTATCATAAAGGACTAAAGATAGGCATTTTCTTTAAGCAATTAATTATATTTGTACATAATCTTATTTATCATGCGTAAACCACCTATTCATAAAAGTTTCCAGAATGCTTTTCGAGGTGTTTTTTTGATGATAAAAACAGAAAGAAATTTCCAAATCGAGTGTGTTGCTCTTCTGGTTAACCTCATTCTTATCTTTTATTTTCAGCTTTCCGGCATTGATGCGACTCTAATTCTTATTGTTTCTTTCGGGGTTTTAATTGCTGAAATTTTCAATACAGCCATCGAAAGAATCTGTGACATTATTCAACCTGAATTTGACAAGAGAATAGGTTTTATTAAGGATATTTCTGCGGGAGCTGTTATCCTGATGAGTATTGTTTCGGTTATTGTTGGGATTTTGGTTTACTGGAAATATATTTTCAGCTAAGATTTTCATTTTGATTTCTTGCAGATTATGCAGATCAGGCAGATTTTTGCACCTTAGTAAAACGCACCTGTCATTAAGAACCTAGTACAATAGAGTGACAAATATTTGATCGTTTTCATAAGAATATCTTCTATTCCTTTATCGTTATCTATTGATTTTATACTTATGAAATACACAACACAACACTCAGCACACTGACTTTTTATCACTAGATAATGATATAAATTAATATATTTGTTTCAAACTAATTATATCATTAATATGAAAATCAAACTGTTTTATGCTATCATCATAGCATCATTGGTTTCTTGTGCTACAGAAACCTCGGTACCTAATCCAATTGAAATCACAAAAAGTAAAGAAATTTTAGATTTTGAAAAATCTATCAAGAGTCTTTCGAACCCCGAAAACCGTGAGACTCCTGAAGAAATAAGAAATAAAAAATCACTTGAACTTAATGACAGACGCAAGAATATTCTTATTCCATCAGCCTTGGAGTTAATAAAATCTACTGGTCCGAACGAAAAAGAAATCGCCAACACAACAAAAGGAGATCGGGACAAAATTTTAACCTGGGCTGTAAAGATCTACAATGAAAAATTAAGCAAAATCAAACAAAATTCTAAAAACTAATAAACATGAAAAAGATATCTATTATTCTTGGATTGAGTTCAGGCCTAGCCATCTTTGCTCAAAACAATCCAATTGATGGTACTGAAAATATACATATATTTAATGACAAAGCAAATCATACATTAGAATTACATTATACATTATTCACAGTCAATCCAACTACATGTGGTGGTGGTTTTCAAGCGCAGGGTCCAAGTATCATTTTACCTCCCGGAGGTTTAACAGATTACAAAACTTTTGAATCATCAACTACAGCTGCAGCACACCCCTATCCAATAGATAATTGGTTTAATGGAAACATAATACCTGCCGCTTCCATTACGCCAGCTATGGCATATAATGAACGATGGGCTTATATGAAGTTTCAGCTGAGAGATCCACAGAATCCTGGTAACATTCCACTTTTAAGCGGATCTGTTGGATATTATCAAAACTGTACAGGAGCACAGCCACACATAAGTGATTCAGGAACACTAAATGGTGTTACTTATTCATTTTTTGCTGAAGCTTTTACAGTTGGGACCGATTTATGGATCAATGTTCAATAAATCTAAAAAAAGCCTGTTAAATTTAACAGGCTTTTTTATAATATATTCTAACAATAACTATTTTCCCACGTAAATAAATCCCCTCTTTCCTGATTTGAAAGTGGTTTCTATTCTTTTATAATCATCCACCTCATATTCATCAGCCTTAAGAATTTCTTCCTCTGTCACTTCGAAAAGTACTCCTTCCACTTCATCTTCAGGGATCCCTGAAAATTTTAAAATCGGATGGTACTTCTCATTGCTTTTTCTTAACACTTCCGGATCAGTAATTTCCAGCATTTTAAGCGTATAATTTGTCAGAATATCTTTTTCACCTTTCAGTAATCTTCCGAATGTTTCGATCTGAACCTGTTCTTTCTGTAAGGTTCCATAAGAGAATAAGTAGGGCATTACAAATATTTTTCGATGATTGGTATAGCAATTTCGGCCATTATTCCATAGCCTTTTTCGTTGGGATGAACTCCATCCTGAGAAAGCAAAATCTCTTTATCTTCCAAAAATGCGGTATAAAAATCGATATAGATAAACGTGTTTTCAATAGCAATATCCTGAAGGATTGTATTGTATATCAATACCTCAGCATTGGTTCTGAGCTTTCCTGAAGCTACTACAACTCCATCTACATTTTTAGAAAATGGTAAGATACTTACCAGATAGATATCATTTGTAAATTGTTTTGCATGCTGGATAGCCTTTTCAATATTAACTTTAAACTGCTCAGGACGTACCATTTGTTTTCCTTCTTTTATGGCCAGATCATTGGCTCCGTAAGCCAGAAAGACAATATTTCCTTCTGAAGAATTCCTGGCTTTTAATTCATGTGGAATCCTTTTTATCAATCCTTCCGTTGTTTCGCCACCAATTCCTAAATTATAAATAATAACTTCATTACTTCCTTCATGAAATTTCTGTAATGCATACCTTTTCAGAATATCCACCCAGCCTCCAAATACACCATCATATTCTCCGTAAGTGATACTGTCTCCGAAGAACAGTCCATATATCATTTTCTTCATTATTGTTTTACGTCATCTAAAATGAGTTCAATATTTTTATGTGATTCAATAATTTCTAGTAGAATATCAAACAACGTTTGCCCTTTTCCTGAAATCAATTCATGTAATTGTTGTTGAATCATTTCAACATTAAAAGGTTTTCCTTGTTTGATTTTTCTTTCATAAAATTCACGGGTAGCTTTTAATCCTAAATCATTTTTTGACTTTTCAGATTTCATCCAAGTTAATTCAACCTCATCATTGTTTTCAAAAATTCCGAAACCTCCATAAAGGATATCATCAAAACCATCCAGTGTGCCCACTTTCCAATCTACATTTTTCATTAAAACCCTGGAAGCTTCTTCATAGAATTCTGATAGATTAGAAAAATGATCGCCATTAATGGCGATCATTTTCTTATGAGTTTTATTTGAAGTATTCGACTCCATTTTTAAAGATATTATGGTAATTCGCAGTTGGAATATTTTTCATTAGCCCTTCTGCAAAACGCTCAGGGTGTCCCATTCTACCAAATATTTTTCCACACGGACTGGTAATTCCTTCAATTCCGAATAGCGAATTATTTGGATTGAATGGCATTCCATGGGCAATATTCCCTTCAAAATCTATATATTGAGTTGCAATCTGACCATTCTTATATAGCTTTTCAATCTCTGCTTCAGAAGCCATAAAACGGCCTTCACCATGAGAAATCGGAATTGTAAAAGTCTGAGCTTTCATTCCTTTCAACCACGGACTTTCATCATTTATCACTTTTACAGTAACCATTTGAGAAATATGTCTTCTTATTGCGTTATGGGCGAGTGTTGGAGAATTTTCATCGAGATCTTTAATTTGTCCGTAAGGCAACAGTCCTGATTTGATCAATGCCTGGAAACCATTACAGATTCCAACGATCATCCCGTCCCTATCTAATAGATCGTGAACAGCATTTTTCATCTTTTCATTCTTCAGAACATTCACGATAAATTTAGCAGATCCATCCGGTTCATCTCCTGCTGAGAATCCACCTGAGAATGCTAAGATCTGAGATTGTTTAATTTCTTCCACCCATGCATCGATACTTTCATCAAGCAATTGGTGATTGATATTTATTAATGGTAAACTGTTGACAACAGCACCTTCTTTGTGGAATGCATTTAGTGTTTCATACTCACAATTCGTTCCCGGGAACAAAGGAGCAAAAACTCTAGGTTGAGCAATTCCATGTTTTTTAATGATAATATTTCTTGGAGTTGTTGAATTTAATTTCTCATCCAGTTCAACCGTGATCTTTTCTTTTTCAACCGTTGGAAAAAGATTTTCGAAAGTTTTGGTATGTGCAGATTCGAGTTCCGAGATTTTAGATTCAAGATTATTTATTTTCAAAGTCCCAGAATCTTTTACTTCTCCAATCAACTGAAGACCCGTTGAACTTAATTCTTCTTTTGCTTCAATGATCAGGCTGCCTATATTTTTAGCTAATAAAGTATTATCTTCAACATTGATCTCAGCCCCAAGTCTGTTTCCAAAACTCATTTTTGCTATTGCTACAGCGACCCCACCATCTTTAACAGTCTTTACGGAAACAATTTTTCCAGCTTTAATATTTTCAAAAATGAAATCATAAACTGCTTTTAAACTGTTATAATCCGGAAGGCCATTTTCCTGAGCAATATGGTTATAGAAATACAGTTTATTTCCGGCTGCTTTAAATTCCGGAGAAATGACATTTTTCTTTTGTCCATCAGCACAAGCAAAAGAGATCAGTGTTGGCGGAACATTCAGATCCTGATATGTTCCACTCATAGAATCTTTACCTCCGATTGCAGCTAATCCAAGATTAATTTGAGCATCATAAGCTCCTAAAAGAGATGCCAAAGGTTTACCCCATTTTTCAGGGGTCTGTCCTAATTTTTCAAAGTATTCCTGGAAACTTAATCTTATATTCTTATAATCACCACCCATGGCAACGATCTTAGCTACACTTTCTACTACGGCATACGATGCTCCAAGTAATGAATTTTGTTTTGAAATTTCAGCATCAAATCCCCAACTTGCCAAAGAAACAGTTTCTATATTTTTTGCTCCCAGGATAGGCAGTGTCTGAGCACTTCCTTCCATCAGGGTCTGCTGATATTTACCTCCAACCGGCATAGCAACTGTTGTTGCACCAATGGAACCATCAAACATCTCTAACAATCCTTTTTGAGAAGCTACATTTTTATCACTTAAGATCTTTAAAAAGGCTTCTTCTGAGAAAGCTTTGTCATCAAGCTTTACCTCTTCAAGATGAGTAATTTTTACCTCCTGACTTTTAGCACATCCATTGGTATCTAAAAATGCTCTTGAAAGATCAACGATCTTATCTCCTTTCCAGAACATCTGCATTCTTCCTGAATCTGTAACTTTCGCTACTTCTACAGCTACGATATTTTCAGCCTCACAGTATTTGATGAATTGTTCTTTATCTCTTGGATCAACAACCACCGCCATTCTTTCCTGAGATTCAGAAATAGCAAGCTCTGTTCCGTTAAGTCCTTCATATTTTAATGGTAATACATCTAAGTTTACCTCTAAAGAGTCTGCAATTTCTCCAATCGCTACAGAAACACCTCCAGCACCAAAGTCATTTGATTTTTTAATCAATCTGGTAACTTCAGGATTTCTGAACAATCTCTGAATTTTACGTTCTTCAACAGCATTTCCTTTTTGAACTTCAGTGGACATGGTATGAATACTGTTTTCATCCTGTACTTTTGAACTTCCACTCGCTCCTCCTACTCCATCTCTTCCTGTTGCTCCTCCTAAGATGATCACAGAATCCCCATCAGCCGGCTTTTCACGTCTTACCCAATCTACGGGAACAGCTCCGGTAACGAAACCAACTTCCATTCTCTTTGCTTTATACCCTTCATCATAAATTTCAGAGACCATGGTAGTTGCTAAACCAATCTGGTTTCCATAAGATGAATATCCGTTTGCAGCTTGTTTTGTAATCGTTTTCTGAGGTAATTTTCCAGGTAGAGTCTGATCCACTGATTCTAAAACATCAGCAGCACCCGTTAATCTCATTGCCTGAAAAACAAAAGATCTTCCAGATAACGGATCTCTGATCGCTCCACCTAAACAAGTCGAAGCCCCACCAAAAGGTTCAATTTCTGTCGGGTGATTATGAGTTTCGTTTTTAAATAATAAATACCAAGGTTCTTTTTTACCATCGTATTCGGCTTCAATCTGAATAGTACAAGCATTGATCTCATCAGAAACAACTAAGTTGTCCAGATTACCTGTTTTATGGAAATATCTACCACAAACTGTTGCCAGATCCATTAAAGAGATCGGCTTTAATTCACGACCCAAGAATTTTCTTTTTTCAATATAGTCATTGAAAATAGTTTCCAATGTATGTTTAAATTGTCCTTCAAACTGAATGTCTGACAATTCTGTTTCAAATGTTGTATGACGACAATGATCACTCCAATAGGTATCTAAAACTTTAAGCTCAGTTTCCGTTGGATCCCTTTCTTCAGTTTTAAAATATTCCTGAATAAATTTCAAATCATCCAATCCTAATGCAAATCCGTGTTGATTATAGAAATCCTCTAACTCAGCGTCATTGAAGTTGATGAAATTTTCGTGAATTAAAACTTTCGTTGGAACTTCATCTGCAGGAATGTCTAAAACCGCTAAGTCTTTTACCTGAGACTCTACCTTATTGATAAGCAAATCTTTTATTTTTGAAAGATCAGCTTCTGAAATACCTTCAAATTCGATCAATTTTCCACTTCTCACTTTAGACTTTTCATTTTCAGTCAGCAAAGCAATACACTGTTGTGCAGAATCAGCACGTTGATCATACTGGCCAGGTAAAAACTCCATGGCAAAATAGATCATCTCTGCGGGATTCTCCGTGTGTAAAATATCAGTAACAGGGTCTACGAAAGTGCTGTTAACCACTTTTTCGAACTCACCATCATTCAAATTAAAAATATCATATACATTGTATACTTTTACGTTTTTGACTGACGGAACAACCGCTTTTACTTCATCAAAAATTTTTGGACTTTCAACATCGAAAATTCCTCTTTTTTCTACGAAAATTCTTTTGTTATTAGACATTAGATGTCAGATTTTAAATATTAGATTTATTACTTTCTTTTTATCTTTTAGAACCAAATGCATGATTCTTTATATTTTACAGCTTCAATAGCAGATTATTGTATTTTGATCCATCTGTATTGGAAGCGTTTTTTGGGGTTGCAAGCCACCCATTATTATTGATTACAAATTTAAAAGAATAAGGTTTCCCTTTTTCAAAATTTGATTTGGGAATTTCTAGTTCAAAACGGTTATTTTCTCTTTTCAGTAGCTGATAATTTTTACTTTCAGGTTTCCAATCGTTGAAAGATCCTACTACAGAAACTGTATTAACCAGTTTTATATCTAAATTTTTTGGATGGATATAAGTAAAAACTATATGATCTCCTTTTATTTCATAGCCATAAATTTCTTTTTTACCCGATGGAATAGTTAGATCTTCTACTAAACTATAAGCTGCATTCTGAAGATCTGGAAAAGTCTCCATACCACTGACATTTACGGTCATACAGATTCCTAAATTAAGTTCAGGGTATATAGCAAACCAAGTCTGATATCCAAAAGAACCACCATGTTTACGCCCATTTTTCCCTTTATCTGTTACCCCAAAATCATCCCAAAAATATCCAAACCAGTTTTCTTTACTGTCACTGATATTTCTTTGAGATTCCTGAGCAATTTTGTTTCCTGAATCAAGTTCATACTTTAAAAACTTCACCATATCTCCCATTGTAGATTTGGTTTTGGAACCTCCAGAGCCCCATAAAAGACTTTTAGATTCCGGCATCAATCGACCACTGGTATGATAACCATTCGCTAAAACCTCATTTTTCCCTAGTTCAAGCTTGGTGTGATCCATTCCTGATTTTGAAAAAATATTTTCTTTAAGCAATGTCTCATAGTTTTTTCCGTAGATGTTTTCTAATATCAATCCTGTAAGTTCGAGACTCAAATTACTATACTTATAACGACTTCCAGGAAGAGTGTCCAGCTTTACTTTTCCTAGATCCTGCTTAAACTGATCTTTTGAATAGCTTTCGCCCAGTTTATTATATAAAAAAGGAGTTTCATTTGTCATATTCTTCCTTAGTTCAGTATCATCAGGCAAATTACGAGGCAACGCTGTTTTGTAGGAAATAAGATCTTTAATTGTAATAGCTCTTCCATTATATTCTAAATTCGGGTAAGGTGCTTTCAGATATTTACGAATATCATCATCAAGATTAATTTTGTTTTCCAAAACTGCCTGTGCCAGCAACTGTCCCGTAAAAAGCTTAGTAACAGAAGCTATTTCAAAATAGGTATTATCATCTGCTTTGTTTCCTTTTCCTTTATCTATTTCTCCAAAATGTTTTGTATAAACTTTACCATCTTTCACTATTCCAAAAGATACTGAGTAAGCTCCCGATTTTTCCTTTAACTTTTTTGCATTGGCATCTATAATAGAATACACTTCTTTCTGGTTTTGTGAAAAACTTTTCACAGACAGAAGAATCAATAAAAAAACCGAAAGTCCTTTCATGGGTTATTGTTATTTATAAATTTATTCGGATTATCCGGATGTTCCTTTTGATATTCTTCTGCCTCTTTCATTTCTTTCTTTAACCATTTATCAAAAGGGAGTTTCTCCACATCATAGTCAAGTGCATAAAACTGTTTACCATCTTCTGAAATGATGAATTTAAACCGGAAATCGGTTTCCATTTTTCGGTAATCATAACTTTCAACTTTAAAGAACGGAAAATTTTCTTTTGGCCTCTCCGTGATCTCAAAGAATAACTTCTTCTCATCATTGGATAATTTATTATAAAGGTTCACATAATAGATACTAGAGAGCATCTTATTTTGTTTTTTGAAAAATTGAAGAATATTCCTCTCCTTTTCATTGTATTCAAAAGGATAGGGATAAAATACTCCATTCACTTCCACATCATTTTCAGATAATTTAGTTCTGGATTGAACAATTTCTCCTTTAAAGTTCATCACTCCCCATGTTCCGCCAACAATTGCTTTATGCTCATCTTCAGTTTTCTCCCAGTCACAGCCGTCACAAAATGCAGCATATCCATAATTAAAAGGAGAAACGAAATCATGTTTTGCTTCAATAATGGCTTTACCATTTCTATCTGCAAAACCAACTTTCCCATTTTTTACAAACCTTCTTACACCTTCAGCGAAATAATCAGCTCCGTTATCATAAAAGAAAGGTCTGTATAGAAAGTTTCCTTTTTTATCATAGACATATCCCCATGCATTCTTCTCTCTAGCTTCACCTTCTTTAGGACCATCAAAATAAATGGTTTCCTCTTTTACCTGTTCACCATCTTCAAGAATAGAAAACACCTTAAATTGCGCAGGAATTATAATTTTCCCGTTCTGATCTTTTACTCCAACTAAAGAATCTTTCGATTTAAAATACGTTAAGACATCCTTTTTTTGCGAAAAGGAAATTATAGGTAATAATAAAAGTAAAAAAGGCATTTTACTCATTCTTTGGATGAAATAAAAAATGCAGCCGAAAAGACTGCATATGGTGTTATACTTTTAGATCAGCTTCCAGTCCTATCAGGTCTTTGTTTTGATCGAGAATTGGTTGAACTTCATTATTAATGAACTCTTCCGTTTGAATCGGTGCAAAGCCAATGAAATTTTTAGGATCTAAAACTTCTTTTAATTTCGATTTATCAAGTTTTAAAGAATCATCATTTAAGATTCTTTCAATAAGGTCATTTTCTTTTCCTTCTTCTTTTACTTTTTTAGAAGCTTCCATAGAATGAACTCTAATTACCTCGTGGATCTCCTGACGGTCTCCACCTGCTTTTACTTCTTCCATGATGATATATTCAGTTGCCATGAAAGGTAGTTCTTCTTCGATATGCTTGTTGATTCTGTTTGGATATACTACAATTCCATTCATGATGTTGTTCCAGATCAATAGGATGGCGTCAACGGCTAAGAAAGCCTGAGGAATCGTTAATCTTTTGTTTGCAGAGTCATCCAAGGTTCTTTCAAACCATTGTGTAGAAGCTACCATTGCAGAACTTGTCGTTAAAGACATCACATATTTTGCCAATGCTCCGATTCTTTCACTTCTCATTGGGTTACGTTTGTAAGCCATTGCAGATGAACCGATTTGATTTTTTTCAAATGGCTCTTCAACTTCCTTAAGGTTTTGAAGTAAACGTAAATCGTTACTGAATTTATGTGCTGACTGGGCAATGTTTGACAATAACGCCACCACTTTTGCATCAATCTTTCTATCGTAAGTCTGTCCTGAAACTCCAAAAACTTTATCGAAACCGAATCTTTTTGAAAGTTCTTTATCTAAATGTTTTACCTTAGAATAATCTCCGTTGAAAAGCTCCAGGAAACTTGCTGCAGTTCCTGTAGTTCCTTTTACTCCTCTGAAACGCAATGTTTCCAGGAAGAAATCAAGTTCTTCTATATCAAGAACCAAACTCTGTAACCAAAGTGTTGCTCTTTTTCCTACCGTTGTTAGCTGAGCCGGCTGGAAGTGAGTGAATCCTAAAGTAGGAAGATCTTTATATTGAATTGAAAAATCAGCAAGATTTTTCATTACGTTAACAAGCTTTTTCTTTAAGATCAAAAGCCCGTCACGGATTTGAATTAAGTCTGTATTATCACCTACAAAAGCTGAAGTAGCTCCTAAATGTATAATTCCTTTTGCTGAAGGTGCCACATCACCATATGTGTGAACGTGAGCCATTACATCATGACGGAATTTTTTCTCATACTCGGCTGCTTTTTCATAATCGATATTTTCAGCATTAGCTTTCAACTCTGCGATTTGCTCATCAGAAATTTCAAGGCCAAGATCTTTTTCGATTTCAGCAAGAGCGATCCAAAGTTGTCTCCAAGTACGGAATTTATTATTATGTGAGAAATTAAATAACATTTCTTCGCTGGAGTAGCGCTCTTCCAATGGATTTTTGTAGGAATTCATTCTTTCTTATTACTTTTTAGATGTACAAAAATACGGATTTTCGTTGAGAGAGAAAAATTGTAACCATGGTTTTAAGCATTGATTAAAGTCAAAGGTTTATATGTTATTATTAAATAAGGGAAAGTCTTTTCCTATCAATTGAAAAACCCAATGAATTATCTGTTAAATTACTTATTCATTTAAAACCGGAATTTTCACATAACTGTCATTATACCATTTAATGACCAAAGGTATTGAAGCATCCTTTATCGTTTCAGTACTTACTTCTTTTCCAGTTCCATAATTAAGTTGAGAAAATGGATTTTTATTTACGTTGATGGTCACAACAATTCTGCTGCCTTTTTGAATCTGTTTGCTAATAAAATGTGTATTGCTAAATTGTATTGACGTTTTTTCCTCGGGCTTAATTAAATTCCTTTTTGTAATATCTTTTGCATAACTGGCCCTACCTATATAATACGACAGATGAAAATATTTACCTTCAGGGGTTAATTCATATAACGTTATTCCCAAATCCACATCTTTTTTATTAATAGCAATATTTAAAGCTCCTAAAAAAGAACCATTGATGATCATTGACTTTTTTAGGGGATCACTCATAAAGACAAATCCATTACTTTTATTAATTTCATCTTTTTCGATAGGATCTGGATAGTATTCATCATTAGTAGTATTTTCACGATCTGCATAATTTACAGTCTGAGATAAGTATGTATTTTTGTCAGACAATTTGGGATCGAGAAAAT
Source organism: Chryseobacterium sp. ISL-6 (assembly GCF_018613715.1). Classification (GTDB taxonomy): domain Bacteria; phylum Bacteroidota; class Bacteroidia; order Flavobacteriales; family Weeksellaceae; genus Chryseobacterium; species Chryseobacterium paludis. The sequence goes on from NZ_JAGGPT010000007.1 coordinate 203,682, forward strand.
AACAATCATTCCGTTTTTGTCCTGAAAGATAAAATTGCAATATCTCATTATGCATACTTTCAAAAGAAGGTGCACTTCGCCATTCATTTGCTCCCATAACTTCATAATTGATCTTATTTTTGAGAATTTGAGGTTTTTTCCCTTTTTTCAAAATAAAATCAAACCATTCATATGTAATCTTCTTGATATCGACCAGAGATAGGCTGTCAACTTTATATCCGTTTACTATTTTTTCGCCGCCAGCTTGCGTTCCGTAATGACTGTACGGGCCAATTATTAAATAAGATGAGTTTCTTGGATTGTATTTATCCAATTCTTTGAGATAATAAAGACTTGAATTTTGCGAATCATTATAATAGCCGTCAAAAGCAAGAACAGGAATATTAATTTTCTTAAAATCTTCTTTGTAGGGTGCCATTTTTTGCCAGTAGACATCAAATTCCGGGTGTGAGATCCATCGTTGAAATGATCGGTTTGGCTGTCCATCAATACTGTCCATTTTATTATAAGCAACACCTGTTTCCCACCATTTAAACATCATTTTTCTAAAACGTTGTCTGTCATTACCTACTTCGTTATCCAGATATTTGTTATTTCCAACATAAAAAGCCCACTCATAGTTAGGATTTATGAAAATATTGTTTTCCATAGGAAGCCCCATTCCGGGTCTGTTTGCAACATAGGGAACAATAGTTTTAAGAGCCGGATGCAGTGTTTTACAAGCAGCCCATTGGGTAAAACCATTGTAACTTCCACCATACATTCCTATACTTCCATTATTCCATTTTTGTTTACTTATCCAATCAATTACATCATATGTATCATTGGCATCAAACTCATATGGATAAATTTCACTTGTACTGAATCTTTTTCCGCGAGTATAAGCAATAACACCAATATAGCCTTTATCCGCAGCATCTTTCAAGCTTTGAAGATCTCCTCCTTTATCACGGACATATATTGTAAATTGAAAAATAACCGGAAGGGGCTGCGAAACTTCTTTTTTCTTTACTATCATTGCGGAAATTTCCGCTCCATCCCGTGTTTTTATCATCACGCTATCCTGAATATCATAAAGACTTTCTTTATCTTTTATACGGGTTTCTTTTGTTTGCTGACTATAAAATATTCCAGATATACATAAGAAAAGAAAGAGCAGATATTTTAACATTTAAATTTTATTTGGAGGTTATTAAGTTAGATCTCTGTTTATGAAAACAATTGAGAAATTCAAATCATTACATATTTTTATAAAAAAAGAAGCCATTCATAAGAATGGCTTCTTTATCTATTGGTAGATTACGACATCATCTTTTTTAATTTGATAGCCTTTTTTCTTGTAGGGAACTAAAACATAACTTTCTTTAATATAGCTTCCGCTTTTCCAGATTTTACCTTTTCCTTCTTTTGTAAGGATGATACTTTTCGCATTTCCATTTGGAATGAAAATCTCAGCTCGTTTCATATCTTTACTAAAAATAACAGCTGTCATTGTGGAGTAACTTTTATCTGAGCTTACTTCATTTAATTTGATTTTCTGTTCGAAAACTCTTACACAATCATTCTTGATTTGTGAATAGGTATAACCTGCAGAACCGATACAGCCATGCACATCTCTGTCACCTCCCAAAACGGGCTTTTTTTGTTGTGCAAAAACTAAAGAACCTAGGAACATCGCGCTGAATAAAATTGTTTTTTTCATATTTTAATTATTAATGTTTTTCATTTGCTAAAAAGTGTGCCAAAAATATGGTATTAGTTAATTTAATTGTAAGATACAAAAAAAGCCATTCAAAATGAATGGCTTATAATAATATTATTTACTCCAATTAATTTTTGAATGTTTTACATCCTCTGAATTGGTTCCGATCATCAAATCAAACTCTCCCGGTTCCCAATCATACTTCAGATCTCCATTGTAGAATTTCAGATTTTCAGGTGTAATATCGAAAGTAACTTTCTTAGACTCTCCTTTTTTCAGGAAAACCTTCTGAAATCCTTTCAATTCTTTTACCGGTCTGGTAATGCTTCCTACCATATCCCTGATATACAACTGTACAACTTCTGCTCCATCATAATTTCCAGCGTTTGTTACCGTAACAGAAGCCTGAACAGTCTGGTTTCCTTTTGGATTGGAATTAGAAACACTAAGATCAGAATAATTGAATTTTGTATAACTCAAACCATAACCAAACGGATATAGAGGGGTATTACACTCGTCCATATAATTGGAACGGAATCTTTGATATTCACATTTATCTACAAGATCCTGACTTAACGGGCGACCTGTATTTTTAGCGTTATAATAAATTGGAACCTGACCGAGACTTCTTGGGAAGGTCATTGGTAATTTCCCTGAAGGGTTTACTTTTCCGAACAGAACATCTGAAATTGCATTTCCTGCTTCTGAACCTGAAAACCAAACATTCAAAATAGCGTCGGGAGTATCTTTCACATTCGTTAGTGCCAAAGGACGTCCCGTGAAAAGAACCATTGCTATTGGCTTTCCAGTTTTCTTTAATTCATTTAGTAAGTCAACCTGAGATTGAGGGATCGTAATTTCAGTTCTTGAAGAAGATTCTCCACTCATTTCAGCAGATTCTCCAATGGCTAAAACAATAACATCAGCTTTATTAGCAACATCTACCGCTTCCTTTAAAAGAACTTCTTTTGAACGCGCATCTCTATCGGTTTTCTTTCCATGCGCTGCATAGATATCTTCTAATTTAGCATTATAATCGATATTTGCTCCTTTAGCAGAAATAAATTTCACTTCTTTTCCAAAATTATCCTGAAGGCCTTTCATTAATGCAACTGACTGATCATGTTTTGCAGCAACACTCCATGTTCCTGCCATATTCAATGAGTTATTTACCAATGGTCCTATTACAGCTACAGTTCCTGATTTTTTCAAAGGAAGAACCTGATTGTCGTTTTTCATCAACACCATCGACTGAGCTGCTGCATTTCTGGCAATGGTGCGGTTTTCAAGATTATAAACCTCTTTTGCTGCTAATTTTGCATCACCATAACGATAAGGATCATCAAACAGTCCCAGATCATATTTAGCTTCAAGAATTCTTTTGGCAGCCATATCTATCTCAGCCTGAGTAATCTTTCCTTCTGATAAAGATTTTTTTAAAGTCGTTAAAAAACCTTCACCTACCATATCCATATCCACTCCAGCTTTTAATGCTAAAGCAGAAACTTGCTGCAGATCTCCCATTCCGTGATCTACCATTTCATTGATTCCTGTATAATCGGTTACTACAAAACCTTTGAAGTTCCAGGTTTTTCTTAAAACATCGGTCTGAAGCCATTTATTTCCGGTTGCAGGAACTCCATCAACTTCATTGAAAGAAGCCATTACCGAAGCTACCCCGGCATCAACAGCAGCTTTATAAGGTGGAAAATATTCATTGAACATTCTCACATGGCTCATATCCACCGTGTTATAATCTCTCCCTGATTCTCCTGCTCCGTATAATGCAAAATGTTTTACACAAGCTAAAATAGTATTTCCAACAGAAAGATCCTTGCCCTGATATCCATAGACCATATTTTTTGCGATCTCACTTCCTAAATAAGGATCTTCTCCTGAACCTTCAGAAACTCTTCCCCATCTTGGTTCCCTGGAGATATCCACCATTGGCGAAAAAGTCCAGTTGATCCCATCAGAAGATGCTTCTCTCGCTGCTACTCTTGCAGATTGCTGAACTAAATTCATATCCCATGAAGCAGCCAATCCTAAAGGAATGGGAAAAGTAGTTTCATAACCGTGGATCACATCCATCCCGAAGATCAATGGAATTTTCAAACGGCTTTTTTCTACAGCCACTTTCTGAACTGCCCGAATTTTATCCGCTCCTTTTATATTGAATAGTCCGCCGACTAAACCTTGTTCTACTTTTTTACCTATATCAGAACTTTGCGCCAGCCCCGTGGTAAAGTCTCCTGAGCTTGGTAAATTAAGCTGTCCTATTTTTTCATCTAAAGTCATTTTTGACAAAAGCTGATCGACAAAAGCTTTTTTCTTCGTCTGATATTGAGCCGTTTGATAGGATTGAACAGGCTTTGTTACCATTTCCTGAGCCGAAAACACCGGTGAAAGTGCTAAAATCGCTATTACAATTAACTTTTTACTCATTTTATCTTCATTTTTTATTGTATTCGTGAATTCTAGATTTCATCAATCTATCTTCTTAAATTATCGTTCTAATTTTATTATTTTACAGTTAAAGGCAGAGACGTATTTTTCTAACAATCTTTACGCTTTTAAGATGAGAGTACTCTTTTACTAAAGCTTTTAATTTCTCTTCTTGGATAACATCCATTCATATAACTTAGGATCTGAATAGGTAGAATCCCAGGAGTTATGATTGTCATTAGGGAAAATAATCAATTCAGCAGTTGGATTTACCGGATGTAGTTTCTGATAAAACCTAAAAGCATTTTCCGGTAAAACGATATCATCCATTCCACCATGAAAAATTTTCATATTAAGATCTTTATACTGATTGATATTTGCTGTCATTATTTGGTCTGTTGGCGCACAGACAGGAACTACCGCAGCAAACATTTCAGGATGTTCCATAGCCAGTTTCAGAGTTCCCCAGCCTCCCAATGAAAGACCTGTAAGGTAAATTCTGGAAGCATCAATTTTATATTTCCTTTGAATCTCTTTAATCAGGTTGTAAATAGTTACTGTATCCCACCAACTGTCAGCCGGACATTGAGGCGCTAAAATAGCCACAGGTTCCTTTATCAGATTTTTATACGTAAAGGGACTGTGGGCTTTTACCATTTCCAGATCAGTCCCCCTTTCTCCGGATCCGTGAAGAAAGACAATCAAAGGAATATTGCCTTTTACTTTTTGAGGATAGTCTAAAATATAAGATACCTTTTCAGCTCTTTTAAATTCTTTATTGAGCTCAGCCTTTATTTCCTGGGCACTCAAATTCAGTGAAAAGGGTAAAAGTAAAAAAAGCAGTTGGTGTAGTTTAAATTTCATATAATATTTCCTATTTTGATTAAAGTCAAATGTATTAATTCATTTTTTTAATAAAAATTTCCATGATGAAAATAACATTTATTTAATCCCATATTTTGTAGATTGGAAGCTTAATTTTTTAAGTCCTTGTTGAATTTCCGGAGCATTCATAAATAATTTCCATAAAAATCCAGTTCTGTAGTTTTCTATCATTGGAGCAATTGTTCCCTGATCTATTGCTAAATATCTTGGTGTAAACCAATTGTTATAATTGATCGATGTTGCATCATAAGGCCCTGCTGATCCTACAAATTCAGGTTTTCGCGTATAGATGAATTTCAAGAAATCCATTGATTCTTTCGGTGAATAAGGAAAACTACTCAATGCGGCTGTTGGAGAAATTATTCCATGATCATTCTGAGGAAAATGAGCATTATACCCTGTACTTCCATCTTCATTTCTGGAATAGCTCGCTGTAAGTCCCCAATAATCTGGACCATATCCTTTCCATTGTTTTGGATTTTCAACACAGTATTTATAGTCGATAAGAACCTGGTTTTTATTTAGATCAAAATAGTTTTTAATCAATTTATCAGACAAACCTCTCGGATCTAATCCGATATATGAATAATGTGCCCAGAACAAAGGTCCACCATATTCTTCCGCATAATTGTGCTTTACGTACATTGGAAGCCCATACTTCGTTTTGTCCGAAAGGAAAGTTCCATTTCTTGTCCATCCTTTATAATAGGTTTCGGCATCAATAGAATAAGTGGGTGATGAAGCAGCTAAGATATAAGTGATCATACACTCGTTATAGCCTTCCAGTGGAAAATTCATTTCCCATTGATACTCCGGTGACCAGTGCCAGTACAATACTTTTTCACCACCTTTGGTATACCAGTTCCATTGAATTCCTTTCCATAACTCATCGCATTTCTTAGCCAGTGCTTTTTCTTCGGCATTTCCGTTTTTAAAGTATTCACGAACCATTAAAATTCCTGAAGTTAAAAACGCTGTTTCTACTAAATCTCCACCATTATCCTTTTTACCGAAAGGAACAGTCTTTCCAGTTTCTCCATTGATCCAATGCGCCCAAGCTCCTTTATAACGATCAGCTTTTGCTAAAAAATCCATCATATTGGAAAGTCTTTTTACCGCTTCTTTTCGTGGAACAAAACCCCTTTCCACTCCGACTAATATAGTAGCTAAACCAAATCCTGATCCACCTGTAGTCACTACATGTTTATCATGATCCGGGTAGATATCGTCTTCATGGTAGCGCTCCCTTCCCAACATAGAATGTGGTTCTGCATACTCCCAAAAATACTTTAAAGCATCTTTCTGAACTTTATCCATCAGCTGCTCATCCGTAATATTACTTTTTACTGCTTCTTTTTTAACAAGTTCTTTATTCTGAACCTGAGCATTACAGGAAAAAAATGATGCAACTGCAAGAATAGAAATAATTCCTAACTTCATAAAATATACATTTTCATAGGATTAATTAAAAAAATAGCCAAAGTCACCTTTGGCTATTTTATATAATAATAGATTAATAACCTGGATTTTGAGTAAAGGCTCCATGGCTTTGATCCATTGCATCTAAAGGGATAGGAAATACTTCATTTTTCCCTGCTTTAAATCCATAAGGTGCTAAAACTGTAGCAGCCTGTCCTGTTCTCACTAAGTCAACAAATCGGTCTCCTTCTAATGCCAGCTCTACTCTTCTTTCATGCCAGATCGCCGTTCTTAATGCAACCTGACCTGATGCAGTAGTTCCTGGTAAAGAAGCTCTTGTTCTTACCTTATTAAGATTTGTAGTTGCCGTAGCGGTATTACCCAACTCATTCGCTGCTTCTGCGTTGATCAATAGTATTTCAGCAAATCTTAATATTCTGATATTCTGAATAGATCCGTACCCACAAGCATTATTGTTTAAAGCTTTAGGAACATATACTTTTTGATTGTAGGTTGTAACTGATAATGGATCTCCCATAGCAATTAAATCTCCTTCCGGTGTCGTTTCACCATTTCTAAGTATCGTCAGTTCTTTTCTAATATCACCTGCTTCAAAGGCATTTTCAAGTGCATTGGAAGGTGTAAAAAAGCCCCATCCAAATTGATCTCTAACCCCTTGAACTTCTGCATATTGACTTCCGCCGTACTGAGATGAACAACCACAATTTACTTCAAACACAGATTCTTTACCAAACTCACCTGCAGGCCTGAATAAATGGTTAAAATCCGGGTCCAGGTCATAACCCATAGCAATTACCTGGTTAGAAGTTTCATATGCTTTTTGCCAGTCTTTTTTATAAAGATAGACCTTAGAAAGCAATCCTAATGCAGCTCCTTTAGTTACTCTTCCAAGATCTGAAGCAGGATACGTTTGAGGAAGAACTTCTGCCGCCGCAGTAAGATCAGAAATAATAAAATTATAAACTTCTTCTACCGAATTTCTTGGTTTCTCATATACAGTCTCCACTTTATCATATATTGGTACACCCCCATAAATTCTAACTAAATTAAAATAGAAATATGCTCTTAACATTTTAGCTTCAGCAATCAATCTATTTTTTAAAGTAGTGTCCATTGGTATTGCAGGGACATTCGTGATTACCTGATTTGTTCTGTTCACTGCCTGCCATTGTCCGATCCAATATCCTCTTACACCTTCATCACTCACTGTATAGGTAAAATTATCATATACATTAATGAAAGATGAATCTCCAGGATTAGAACCTTTTAATACATCATCTGCCGGAACTCCGAAAACAAACTGATAAGGAAAAGCAGAATTTTCCCAGCTTCTTAGAAAACTGTAAATAGCACTGGTTGCTTGTAAAGCATCATCTTGAGTCTTAAAAAATGATGACGCATCATTTACACCTTCCTGTTTTATGTCTAGATAATCGTCTTTACAGCTTATAACAAGTGAAAATAAAGCGATTGATAAAAATATCTTTTTCATAATGTTTCTTATTAAAATGTTAGGTTCATACCAATGGTATAGATTGCCGAAATTGGATAGATATTATTATCAATACCCATTTGTACTCTATCGGTATTTAAGATTTCCGGTGAAAAACCATGATATTTGAAACTTGTCCAAGGGTTTTGAGCGCTTACATACAATCTTAGCTTAGTAATAGACATCGAATTTGTAAATGTTTTTGGTAAATTATATCCCACCTGAATATTTCTAATTCTGATATAGCTTCCATCTTCTACGTAAAAACTATTGGGTAATATAATAGACTGATCATTGGTGGCCATAGGATAATCATTGGATGTTCCGGCACCATGCCATCTGTTATTATAAAAATCTAGATCCCAACTTTCATTTCCATATCGTTGTTCTCTATTGAAATTGTATATTTTATTTCCAAATACACCTTGGAAATCAATGGCAAAATCAAAATCATAAACATTCATATTAACACCAAATCCATAAGTTCCTTTAGGAATAGGGCTTCCGAGGAAAGTTTTGTCCCTTGCATCAATAACTCCGTTTCCATCGATGTCAGCAAACTTAAATCCACCTGCTTTTGCTCCATTTTGCGTAGCCCATGCATCTGCTTCTGCCTGACTTTGGAAAATACCCTCTACCTGGTAACCATAATAAGAACCAACGGCCTGTCCTTCTTGTAGTCTGATAATAGAATTTCCATATAAACTAGCTCCTGTTTGTAAGTAAGATCCATTGAAAACAGAAGTAATCTCATTCTTTAAGGTGGTAATGTTACCATAGACACCAATTTTTATATTATCATTGATCTTAGTATCATAGTTTACAGAAGCCTCGAAACCTCTGTTATTAAAAGAATAAGCATTCGTAATATAGTTATTCCAGTTAGCAGCTCCTGAAACTGTTCCCTGAACAATACCATAAACAACGTCTTTGGTATCTTTATCAAAATAGGTAGCATCAATTTTCAACTTATTATTAAATAGTGCCATTTCTAATCCTAGATCTCTACCCGTTGTGGTTTCCCAACCAATATTCGGATCTATAATTTGATCTATGGTTTGTGCTGGTGAACCATTATTTCCATAATATGCCCCTCCATTAATAATTGATGTATTAAGTGTGTAAGCTCTTTGCACATCTGGATTTCCTAATTTACCCCAGCTCGCTCTTAGTTTTAAAAGATTAAAAACATTCTGCTCACTCATAAAGCTTTCTTTGGAAATAACCCATCCTGCGCTAACAGCTGGAAATACACGGTATCTGTCGTTGCTGGAATATTTGGAGGTTCCATCTCTACGAATAGAAGCATTCAATAAATATTTACCACCATAATCATAGTTTAACCTTCCAAAAAAGGACTCTATTCTATCTTGATATGGGATTACATTACGGTCACCTTTATCGTAAGTTGTCATTACAATATCAGTTCCATCCGCAATATTCAAAGAATTGTTATTTCCATTATATCTAACATTAAGTGCATCAGCATATGCCTGAGCATAAGAGCTTCTGGTCCTGGAAAAACCTGCGAGTACTTCTACATTATGCTTTCCAAAACTTCTTTTCCAACTTAATGTATTATCCCAGATATAATTTCTCGTTCTAGAATCTCTTGTTATTAGTTTTGGTGGCTTTTGATCCGCTGTAGGAACATAATTAAATGTAGGAGTATATTCGTACTTATTCGAATTAATATTATCAGAACTATAACTAATTCTAAAAGTAAAGTCTTTTAAAAATTTATATTCTCCCCAGATATTATTCAGTAATCTTTCTTCTCTAGTTTGAGATCTGTATAAATCTAATTTTGCTCTTGAATTTGGAATTTTAGCCAGGGTAAAATACTGATAGTCTCCTGTACTAGGATTAATTGGAGCATAGACAGGTGGCGAAGAATAAGCATCTAGCAACGTATTCTGAGCCTGATCAGTACGCATTTTTGAAAAAGTAAAGTTATTTCCAATAGTAATGTTATCCGTAACTTTATAAGTAAGATTAACTTTCGAGTTAAATCTGTTAAAACCACTTCCTGAATTGATTCCCTGTCCAGCATTTAAATTACCTTCATCCTGCAAGTAACCTGTACTCAAGTAGTAATTCAATTTTCCTAAATTTCCGGATGCAGAAATATCGTTAGAATTAATAATACTGGTTCTGAAAATTTCTTTAAACCAATCAGTATCCGCAGGATAATTAGATCTGTTTAAGAATACCGGATCTTTCACATTTTCATTGATCAATTTTTCATTGTACAATTCGATATACTGATCAGCGTTAACCATTTTAGGAATATTGGTTACCGTCTTAATTCCTAAATAAGAATTAAAATTAAAGACAGGTTTCTTACCTCTACCACTTTTAGTTTTAATAATAACCGCACCATTTGATGCTCTTGCTCCGTAGATCGCTAAACTTGATGGATCTTTTAACACACTCATTGATTCAATATCCTGGGGACTCAAAAATGAGATATCATCTGTAATCATTCCATCAACAATAAAAACAGTTTTACCTGTTAAAGAACTAATCCCTCTGATATCTACTCTAGGAGATCCTCCTGGCGCTCCAGAATTCAAAATCTGAACTCCGGATAATTTCCCCTGAATAGAACTTATAGGGTTAGCATTCGGTTTATCGGCAAGATCTTTTGCCGTCACAAGCCCTATACTTCCCGTAATATTTTCTTTCTTCTGGGATCCATATCCAATCATAACCACCTCTTCGATCTTCTGTTCTTTAGTAACAGTATCCTTAGGCGTCACCTGCGCATTGACGTTCATACCGAAGTATAACACAGCAATGAGTGATGAATACTTTAAATCACTTTGTTTCATATAGTTCAATTTTATTTCGTACAATCAAATTTCGAGACCGGTTTTTAAACCTTCAACCTGTCTTTAATTAAATAAATATTGTATTTCTCAAAAAAAGACATTAACCAAAATTAGAAAAATATATGAAACATTGTTAACATATCATAAAAATTCTATAATTAGTGTGATACACCATACAGCATATGTGAAAACTTCATTTTTTAACGAATTATTTTTAAAAATCAAATTGGTTTTCAATTAAATTTACAATGATAAATACAGGGTTTTATCAAAATAACTCCCCAAATCGCTATCATAAATTTAATATTTTGTTAAACAGATTTTCCTGTTTACCTTTGGCTCAATATTTGAAAATTACAACCATTAATAAAAATCAATGAAAAAATACATTTTAGCAATAGCTTTAATAGCAGGAACTGCAACTGTCATTACGACCTCTTTACAGTCTTGCAATAGTCTTGCAACAACTGACTTGGGCTTATCTATCATCAAAAGGTTATTATTGAACGGAATCGATAAAGGAATGAACGTTTATGGTAATAAAGATGCTTTCCTACAAAATAATATGGTTGATAAAGCGTTACCTAAAGAATTGAGAGATATCAATACTATGCTGGAGAAAGTAGCTCCTTCATTGGTTGCAAAAGAAAGAGAATATGTTGCTGAGGCAGCTTCTTATACGGTGAATATTTCAAAACCCATCCTGCAAAATGCAGTCAATAGTTTGAATGCCCAAGATGTAACCAGAATTATTCAAGGTGAAAAGGGTACGGCAACTTTGATTTTAAAAGAAAAGACTTCTCAACAACTGGTAGCAGCTATTGCTCCAAAAGTGGATGAAAAATTAAATCAATATGGTATCGTTAAGACCATTAATACCGCTTTGGCAGGAAGTAATTTTTTAGGGAATCTCTTAGGTGGAAATAACAACACTGTAAATGCGGGCGGACTGAGTAAATTAGCCTCTGAACAACTGGTTAACGGTTTATTTAATATCATTGAAGATTACGAAGTACAGAACTCTAAAGCTCTATTGGGACCTCTTGGAAAATAGAAAAAATTTCGTTAAATTTATATATAATTAAAATTGATAGATGGACATACTTCAAGGAAATCAACACGCAAATCCTGAAGAATTTTATAATTCTTTAAAGGAAAAATTAGAGGGTCATCATGACTTTCCGGAAGATTATTTATTTAAATTTATAATTCCTACAGATCAGGCAAAGCTTACAGAAATATATAGAGTTTTTGATGGCATCAAATTTACACTTGGTAATAGAGAAAGTAAAAATGGAAAATATACAGCTTGTAATATCAATGCTTTTGTATTGGATGCTGATCAGGTCGTAAAAATTTATAAAGAAGTTGGAAGGATAGAAGGAGTAATTCTATTGTAAAAATAAAAAGTCAGCATAAAGCTGACTTTTATTGTATATTGTATTTTGATTATTTTTCTATAAAGAACTTCACATTTTCAATCGGTCTTCCTAGCATGGCTACTGAACCTTTTATTAAAATAGGCCTTTGTATTAAAGAAGGATTTTGAGATAAAATTTCTAACCATTCGTCTTCCGAATAATTTTTACTCGCAAATTTTTCCTGATACAATTTTTCGGTCTTTCTGATCAAATGGAACACACTTTGATTCAATTTCTTCAAAACCGTTTTTAATTCTAAAATACTTAGCGGGTCTTCCACCATATTGATGATCTCAAACGGCACTCCATTCTCATCCAAATACTCTAAAACAGCATTTGACTTTGAACAACTTCCATTATGTAAAACCTTAACTAACATATTTAATTATATTAAAAAATTAAACTTGTACTATAACAAATTTAGTAAGAAATCAAGTTACAAAAATCTTAACGGATAATAAATAATTGTTAATTAAAACAATCCATTCAGTTCCGCTTCAATTTTTTCCAGGATAAAACCAAAGTCTTCAGGTTTTTCCACGAAATCTAAATCATCAACTTCAATAACCAACAGTTTCCCTTCCGTATAATTGGAAATCCATTTTTCATACTTCTGATTTAATTTTGAAAGATATTCAATACTGATCGAAGCTTCATATTCCCGTCCTCTTTTGTAGATCTTTTTAACCAGATTGGGTACATCAGACTTCAGATAGATTAATAGATCCGGAGCTGAAACAAAAGATTTCATGAGATTAAAAACAGCCTGATAATTGGTAAAATCCCTATCAGAAAGCAAATTCATATCATTTAAGTTTTCTGCAAAAATATGTGCATCTTCATAAATGGTACGATCCTGAATAATATTCTTTCCACTTTCTCTTATCTCCTTTACCTGGCGGAATCTGCTTCCTAAAAAGTAGATCTGTAAAGCAAAACTCCATTTGCTCATATCCGCATAAAAATCTTCCAAATATGGATTATGGTCTACATCTTCAAATTGTGCATCCCATCCGTAATGCTTAGAAAGCATGGTCGTTAATGTAGTTTTACCTGCTCCAATGTTTCCTGTAACTGCAATGTGCATATTCTATTTTCCCTTATGTTTTATTGATACCATGAAAAAACAACTAAATACCAACTGTCTGAATTTCCTTAGAATCTTCAATAAGCTTCTTCAAAGTATCGTCTGCAGCTTTTTCTACAGTTTGATCTTTAATAAACTTATCCTGAACTTTTTCTAATGATTTATCCTCAGATTCAGCGGGTTTCTCCGGCAATTTCTGGATGGCTTCTTCAGTCTTTTTGGATTCAGGTTCAGGATCGGCCTGCTGTTTAGCTTCTTTAATTTTTTCGAGGTTGTAAAGATAAAGGTTGTTCGCTTTGATTGCAAAATAAGAAAGCGTGTTTTTATCCACAATCTGCGCATCAGGATCTTCAAAAATCTTCACCAAACCTTTTTCAGGAACATACTTAAGAATTGTTGTCTTGGTCATCATTAAAATATATTCATTTTCTCTTCTAAAGCGTTTTCCATTTTCTAGAGGAATTTCAACCAGCTTTTCAAATTTCAAACTGTAAACCCGGAAGTGCTTTCTTGTAAGAATATAAACCTTATTTTCATAGACCAAAAGATCTACCAGATCATCAAAACTGGCATCAAAAGGATAAGAATTGATTGTTGTATCGTTTCTGAAATTATATTGAATAAGACGTTTTGAACTTTCATCCAACAACCATATCTGCTGAAGATCTTCTGCGTAAGCTATTTTTATGAAAGTAAATTTTTGTTTAAAATCTACTTTTTGGATTTCATTAAGGTTCTGATCTACAAATTTCAGTTCCTGTGCATTTTCCGAAAACAAAGGTACAGTTAATGGATTTTGAACCCCTTGAATTTTAAAGGGTACAGTAAGCATCATTTTCCCGATCTGTTTTCCTAAAGAATCATATTTTGTTAAACTAAAGTCTTTATTTTTATAGATATAGAGGTTTCCATAATCGTCAGCAAAGAGGTCTTTTGCTTCCTTTAATTTTAAAGTATCTAATGCCACGGCTTTCTGCGCAGAAAATGAGCAGAAAATGAAAGCAAATATGAATGGTAATAATTTCAAAGTTCTTTTACTAATTATAGTGCTTCAGAGAAGCTCTACCAATTTACATACTTTATTCTATTTAAGTTAAAATTGCCTGTCATTTAATTTATCTAATAGCAATTTCATAAATCTTATTCCAGTTTTTTCCTGTCACTAACATATTTTCTCCTTTAAAGGCAATTCCATTCAAAACGTGCTCACTGTTATTTTGAGTATTTTCTGTGGTAATTTTTGTGAAATCAAATTTTCCTACCACTTCGCCATTTAAAGGATTAATTTTTAAAATGATAGGCTTATGCCAAATGTTTGAATAAATGAATCCATTATGGTATTCTAATTCATTAAGCTGCTCATAAACCTCAGCATTACCCGCTACAGGAATTGTTTTCAAAACCTTTGAAGGATCATTTACATCTAAAAAATAGAGGTTTTTTGAGCCGTCGGTTGCAATAAGATCTTTTCCGTCGTATGTTAATCCCCAACCCTCACCAATTACACTTGGTAGTGGAAATTCAGAAAGAAGTTTAAGGGTGTTTTTATCATACACGAAACCTTTTCTGTTTTGATAGGTTAGCTGAAATATTTTATCTTCTGCAATGGCGCAACCTTCAGAAAAAATATCATTGGGTTGTTTGGTTAAAGTAATAGGTGTCATTTCACCTAATGTATATTTTAGAATTTTCGAGGTATTTTTAAGTCCCGCACTCTCATAAACGGTACTCCCTTCCAGAGTAAACCCTTCAATAAAATTATTCGGATCGTGTGGGTATTCTGCTTTGATTTCATAGGAAATTTGCTTCTCAGGATTCTTTGCAAACACATTGATCGTAGCATCCTGATTTAATGTTTCTCCTTCCTTTGTTTTAATGATGAAACTCACCTCATTATCTCCTAAAGTGAAAAACTTAGGATCTATTGTTAAATTTGAAGTTTCATGATCTCCAAAACTTATCGCAATACTTTCTGCATTATCTGAAACATCTTTAGGGATCTCCAGCTTATCACCAAAATGATAGCCCCTTTGCTCCATCGAATTATTATAATCGCTTAAAGTATCCAGGATCTTTTTGTTTTTATTACAAGATGTTAACAATAAGATTGACGCAAAAGTTGCAGCTAGCTTTAATTTCACTGAATTTCTAATATTTTCTCAAAAATAGGAAAATTTATCACTTGGTCAACTAATTTCATTGACCCATCCTATAATTTTAAGAATATACATTAGCTTATTTCACTCTTTTATAATAGCTATCTATCTCATCAAAATAGCGCCCCAAAAGAGCGCTATTTCGATTTTATGTAAACAAAATTACTTTTGATTATTTAATTGCAACTTCATAAATCTTCGACCAGTTCTTTCCTGTCACCAACATATTTTCACCTTTAAAAGCGATGCCATTTAGTACATCATCACTTCCTTTGGTATTCTGCTTGGCGATATCTGTAAAATCAAATGTACCAACAACTTCTCCATTGGCAGGATTAATTTTTAAAACAATTGGCTTTTGCCAAACATTCGCATAAATAAATCCATTATAATATTCCAATTCATTCAACTGATCATAAGCCTGAGCACTCCCTGCCACAGCAATATATCTTACTAATTTTGAAGGATCTTTAGGATCAAGGAAATACAATAATTTACTTCCATCAGAAGCGATAAGGTTTTTTCCATCATACGTCAGTCCCCATCCTTCTCCTAATACATTAGGATATGCAAATTCCGACAGAAGCTTTAAAGAGCTTTTATCATAGATATATCCTTTTTTGCTCTGCCAGGTCAATTGATATACTTTATCACCAACAATAGTACTTCCTTCAGAAAAATCTTCCTGTGCCTGTTTTGTTGATGCAAGAGGAGTTGTGGTTCCCAATGTATATTTTAGAATTTGTGAAGACCCGTTCTGCCCATCGCTCTCATAAATTGTGTTGCCTTCTACCTGAAACCCCTGAACGAAATTGGCCGGATTATGTGGATATTCTGCAACAATCTGATAAGAGATCTTTTTCTCAGGATTCTTAGCAAAAACATTGATCGTTGCATCCTGATTCAAAGTTTCACCTCCTTTAGTTTTGATATTGAAGGTTACCGCATTATCTCCTAATGTGAAAAATTTAGGATCAATCACTAAATTCGAAGTTTCTTTATCTCCAAAACTAATGGTAATACTTTCAGCATTATCTGCAACATCTTTAGGAATCTCAAGTTTATCACCAAAATGATATCCTTTGCTTTCCATTGAATTGTTATAATCAGTTAAACTATTCAATATCTTCTTATCATTGTTACAAGACACCAACATTAAAATCGCTGCAAAACCAGCTATTATATTTTTTTTCATTGAATTTCCAAATATTTCACCAAAAATAGCAAATTTTATTCCGTTGTACTAATTTCATCAACAGCTTGACCGAATTGTAATATATATCCATTGTTGTCATAAATGGCAAATTCACGCATATCCCAGTCGAAGGTTTCAATTTCGTAACAAACTTCCGTTTTATCTTTTAATTCTTCCCAAAGATCATCTACATGGTCTACATTAAAGTAAAATGAACCTGTAAAACCTATTCCATTAAACTTCTCATGGTCATTAGGTTTTGAAAGCATAAGCTCTACATCATCTTTACGAATCGTTGCCCATTCCCATTCATCATTTCTTCCTACCAACGTAAAACTTAAAGTGTGAATGTAAAAACCGATGGTTTCATCCAGGTTTTGTGTCCAGAGTATAGGACGTAAAGAATTATATTTTATCATAACTTTTAATTTATAAGTAAAACGCAAAGACACTCATTTGCGTCTTTGCGTTTTTTATTATTTATCTTCTAGATACAATTTCAGACTTTGTCCGATAATGGCATTCCATCCTTCTGTAAAACTTTCCCGAGAAAACCCTTCACCCAATTCTTTGAAATGATCGATATCATCGTGAGTGAGCTTAACTATTGTGTCTTTTCCGTCAGGCTGAAGTTCCCATGTAACAATGGTCTCTGCATCGGAAAATTCAGGATAAGACCAGGTATGCTTTAATTTTTCATTGGCCGTAAAATCTAAAACATTACCTTGATGATGGTACTTTTTAGCTTCTCCCGGTTCATAGAAATTAAATTGCTTTCCGGTTTCCAATTCAAAATCTGATATATCAAAATACCACGATTTCATTTTCTCTTTATCAGTTAGTGCTTCCCAAACCTCATCAACGGGTGCTTCTACTTTGTATTGAACAATAATTGGAGTACTCATTTCTACTTTTTTTATTTTATTTAAAATTTATCCGTGGGTAAATCCTGTAATTTTAGCTTCATCAAAATCAAGCTGCATTTCGATCGTCCGCATCACGTGATCATCAAATATCTTCTCCCGTTTCATACGATGAAGCTCATTTCTCTGTGCCTGGATCACCTGTCTCAAAACATCTTTATTCTCGTTCATTGCTGAAACATAGTCTCCGGTAGAAGCCATACACTGGGCTTTATCTGCCATCATCATCATTTCATTTTCCAATTTATGTTTTTGATGACGTACCAGGCTATTTTTTTCTGCTAATTCTGAGAAATCAGTATCTAATTTATGCAAAGCTGTTTCTTTTAGCTTTCTCATTAAAATGACTTCCTGTTTTTCTTCAGGTATTTCACTTCCGGCATCACTTATTTTTAATAATTTTAAAATAGGAGACAACAATAATCCCTGCCCCACCAAAGTAATTAAAATAATAACAAAAGTTACGAATAAAATAATATTACGATGTGGAAAGGCATCTCCATTGGGTAAAAATGCAGGTATAGATAATGCCGCAGCCAACGATACCACTCCTCTCATTGCCGCAAAACTAATGATAAAAGGCTCCCGCCAGTCTGGCTTTGGAACTTTTAATCTGAGTTCTTTTGAACAAAGTCTCGGGAAATACATTAAGGCATAACTATATGCAATTCTTGTCAGAATAATGGCACCACCAATTACTATACTATAAAAAATACCCTCCGAAATAGTATACTCTTTCATGGCAGCAATAACAATAGGCAGTTCAAGGCCTATTAAAATAAAAATGATCGTATTCATCAAAAAGATCAAAACACTCCACACATTTCCCGACTGAATTCTTGAGGTATGGCTTAAATAACAATGTGAATTATATGACATCAGTAATCCACCTGCAACTACTGATAACACTCCCGAAAAATGAAAATGTTCTGCTCCCACATACATAATGTAAGGAACAATAAGCGTAATAATAGTATCAATATTAGAATTGGAAGGTATAATACGAAGTAAGGCTCCAAACAGAAAACCTACGGCAATTCCAATAGCAATCCCACCAATAGCCATAATAAAGAAATCCTGAACAGCATCTCTGAAAATAAACTGTCCTGAGATCACAGCCGCTAAAGCAAATTTAAAGACAATTAAACTCGATGCATCATTAATCAAACTTTCTCCTTCCAGAATACTGGTGATCTTCTTGGGAATTTTCATATTTCTTAAAACTGAGGTTGCAGCAACTGCATCAGGTGGAGAATTCACACCCCCTAATAAAAATCCCATTGCTACAGTAAGTCCAGGAATAATAGATGATGAAAGATATGCCACCACTATTGAGGTGAGAAATACCAGTCCAAAAGCCATCGAGAAGATCTGCTTCCGCCATTTATGAAAATCCTGCCAGGAGGTAAACCAGGCTGCTTCAAATAAAATAGGTGGCAGAAAAATAAGGAAAACCAAATCCGGTTCTATTTCAATGTGAGGCATTCCTGGAATAAAGCTTATCAGTAACCCTGCTATTACAAGGAAAATTGGATAGGCTACTTTCAGTTTTTGCCCGATCATTACTAATATCATCACAGACAACAAAACTGCGATTGATATTATGACGTAATTGTGAATCATTTATTTATGATTTATTAATGTTAATATTATATTGGAATCTAAATAAATTTTTTGCATCATATGTGTATTCTAAAGGACAATATTGTTCTTAGGCGTAATTGCTGACGGAAGATCAGACTCATCCAGCATATCTCTCATATCAATCTCTATTGTCCGACTGATCTGTGTAATGGGAACATCATTCGGGCTTCCTTCAAAAGGGTTTACAGAAGCTTCTCCTACACTATCTAGGGTATGGAAACACCAGGTCACCAATAATGAGAATGGAATATTAAACCATATGGTAAAACCTTCCAATAAAGTCCCCTCACCCAGTTTATCGAATTCTTTCAACAATCCAAAAGGAACAAAAACAATGAACAATAATAAAAGATAGGTAGTGATAGAAGAAAAATTCCGTGGATAAGGGAAATTTTTAATTCTTTCCGCTTTTCCCTGATCATCTGTAAACTTTATCAATTGCTGATTGATCTGCGTCCATTGGAAATCATTAATTTTTCCATTGGCATAGGCTTCCGTTAACTCTCTGCTTTGCATCGCTGTTAATTGTGTCGCTCTGTTTTTTTTGCTCAGGATATACTGAAGTTCATCATCAGAAAGATAATTTCTCAATTCATCATCAAGTTTGGAAAGTCTTTCAGGAATATCATACTTTTTTGAATACTCATCAAATTGTACCGTATTCATATTCTCCCATGCTCTGGGTTCTCTAAGCTGAAAGCGAAGTGCCGTTAACCATGCATAATGACGTAAGAACATTTCTTTTACTTTAGCGGGATCTTTTTCTGAAAGAGAATCTCTTAAAATATATCCAAAACTTCGGCTATTGTTAATGATTGAACCATAGATCTGTCTTGCTTCCCAAAGCCTGCTATAACTGGCATTATTTTTAAAACCTACTATAAACGCCACTGCAGTTCCCATAATTGCAATGGGCTGCCATGGGAATGAAACAAATTTCCAACCGCAATAATATAACGTTGTAGGAATAGCTGCTAAAATGGCCAGAACATAAATACTCCTTCTTGTCCATATTGCAAATTCGAGTGCTCCAAATCTTTTTCCTGAATGCATAAGTGTTTTTTATTGTTTTATTTTTTGTTAAATGGAATATTGTTATAAAATCCAATCTGAATCTGGCCTCTGTTTTTATTTTCCTGGAGCTGATTCATATAACCGGCTTCAATTCTCAAATTTTTATTAATCACATATCCTAAAGCTCCATATACCCTATTCCGATCAAATACCGGACTGTTGAAGTGTAGGAAAACTTCATTATAAACGGAAGCATAAAAGGTCTTTGGCAGCATTTCTTTGTTATTGATCGGAATATTAAGGCCCAGAAAATACCGGAATCTCATTCTGAAATCATCTTCCAGAAAACGTTCTTCCAAACGATAACGATGTTGAAGATAGATCCTTCCAAACTGCTGTTTCGTGATAAACTGTTGGAAAATCCGGTGTTCAATATTTTCTTTCTTCTCTCCATTTACATAAGGCTGACTTAAAATAAAGCCATATCCCAGTAAAACATTATTATTGTTTTCTGAAAGATCATAGCCAATCCCTGTACGGACTAACAGCTGTTCCAGATCTCCAACTGCATCGAAATTACGATACTGAATTTCATTATGCCAATTCCATTTCTTATTAATTTTATTGTTTCCAAAATACATATACCAAGCTCCCAGGTTATTTTTCTGAGCAAACGAAAATGTGGTTGCTAAAATAAAAATAACCAAAGCCAATGACCTTACAATCTCCATACTGATCTTCTGCGTTTATTCTTTATTAATTTGCCTGACCAATTTCCAGGGTGTCAAACTTCCCCTCATTATTTAAATTAAACTTAAAAAAGGTTTTAAAATCACCCCAGCTTTCTGTGTGAAACTGTCCGTAAATAGCTTTACCATCATTTTCAATCTTATCGATGGATGTAAATTTTTCATGACCACAGGCATCTTTCACAAATTTCTTAAAATCTCTTGGGTTTCCATCATCATATAATTTTGAATCTGTAGTGAAGAAAGAAGTAAAAGCTTCTGCATCACCACTCTGCCATGCTTCAAAAGCTTTCTTTACCGTTTCATTTAGTTTTGTTGTATCCATATTACTTTTTACGTTTTGTTGGGTTTGAATTAATTTTTTATCATCATTTTTCTGAGCACACGCTGAACACATTGAAAATATGATCAGCAGATAAGGGATCTTTTTCATGAAAATTTAAATGGATAATTTAAGTAAATAATAACAAGATTCAAAGCAATGAAGGGAAGTTCTATTAATGCGCCCTTGATATCTCCATGAAATAATTCTAGACACATGATTAATAATATTGTTCCGGCCATCAAAAAATTCCCCCAAACAAAGGTCTGTGGAATTAGTATCATTACTGCACTCATTAGGGTAATTGCCCCTAAAATCATAATTGCAGTATTATTCATTCCTAATTTTCCAAGCATTTGCAACATTTCCGGCTTTCCTGAAACCATTGCTAAACCTTGTTTAAAACCCATGTACACTGCAATAAGAATCAATGCAATGGTTAGTATTTTTAAAATCATTTTGTATGTGTTTTTTGTAAGTTAATAAAATCTATGGAAAGTTATCTGCCCTGTCAGAATTTCTTTCTTATTAAGCTCATTTTTTACTTTCCGGTACTCGGCTTTGATTTCATCGATTGTAAATTTCATCATTTGTTTAATTGTGTTGTTTAAAATAAGAATTCCAGATTAATTGAATTTTCAAAACTGAACCCTCTTTTTCAAATTTAAAAAAAAATGGAATGCAAATGTATAATAAAATGAAAACCGGCGGGATATCCCGTCGGTTATTTTTAACTATATTTCGTATCTAAAATATGAATATTAAGGATGAGCCTGTGTCTTTGCAGGATCATCATAGTTCACCATCCAGTTGATCCCGAATTTATCTGTAAACATTCCAAAATAGGCTCCCCAGAAAGTATCTGCCAGCGCCATTGTTACCTGCCCACCATCAGAAAGTCCGTTGAACAATTTTGTTGCTTCCTCTTTTGATTCCGTATTAATAGAAATTGAAATATTATTTCCAGGGATTAATTGAGAAGCCCAGTCTTTACCTGTATCACTTCCCATTAATATTGTTTCTTTAGAAATCGGAAGAGAAACGTGCATAATTTTATCTTTGTCTTCCTCAGGAGTTTCCTTTCCTTCCATTGGAGGCATTTCCCCAAAAGTTCCGATATAAGGATATTCTCCA
This sequence comes from Chryseobacterium sp. ISL-6, assembly GCF_018613715.1. Taxonomy (GTDB): domain Bacteria; phylum Bacteroidota; class Bacteroidia; order Flavobacteriales; family Weeksellaceae; genus Chryseobacterium; species Chryseobacterium paludis. The sequence goes on from NZ_JAGGPT010000007.1 coordinate 226,125, forward strand.
CCAAAAACAGATTTGTAAAAATCAAATGCTTCCCTACAGTTTCCATTGAATGTTAAATAAACGTTTACTGTTGCCATAAATATTTTTTAAAGTTTAGTTAGTTTAATTGTGTACGTTTAAGGTTTTTCTGAAATTTCTTTTAACATCGAAAGCCCTTTCTCATAATCTTTTCCTATGGAACCATCTACATTCATAAATAATTTCATGATGGTAAAAGGAAATGGAATCTGAGAAGTGAACCCCCACGTTACTTTGCTACCCTTTCCCTCAGCAATTACTTTAACATAAGTATCGGCTTCACTTTCATAAGGCGTCATAAACTTAATTGAAGTATCTATTCTTTTATTAGCAACATCTATTTTTTTTATTTCCTGACAACCTTCACCTGCTTTTTTGTTTTTGCTGCTCCAACACATTTTTTCACCAGGTTTCCCCATTATTCCCGTCCAGTCTTTTTTCATTCCCTGATCCAGTCTGTTCCATGGACTCCATTGATCCATTGCTTTCAGAGTATTGGTATTCTGCCATACTTTTTCAACCGGTGCATTTATGGTAATTGATTTTTCATATTTAAAATCACCTGAAATTAAAGCTGCCGCAACCAACCACAAAATAAGTATTGCAGCCAATACAAGCATGATCCATTTTAAAATTTTCATATCCTTTTCTATCTATGCTGATCAATTAAAATCATATTACCATCCGGGTCTTTAAGAAAGATATGTTCCGGACCTGAAGTTGTTTCATCAGCATCTTTATCCAATTGGATATTGTTTGCTTTCAAATGCTTCTGAATATCCCGTACATCATCAAAAGACTCAAGATTCTGGGCATTCTCATCCCATCCGGGATTGAAAGTAAGCATATTTCCATCAAACATAGCCTGAAATAGCCCAATCAAAGTACTTCCGTTTTTCATGATCAGGTAATTCTGTTCCATATTTCCACCCATAGAACTGAAACCTAATTTTTCATAAAAATCTTTAGACTTCTGAAGGTCTTTTACACTTAAGCTAATTGAAAATACGCCTAATTTCATATTCTATTTATTTAAAAAATAATTTAATGCTAAACAAAGAAAGCCTCAATACATACTATTGATTTGTCAAACTGGTTTTGAAGTCTAAGGTTCCATCATAACTTTTCCAGTCACCTATAAACTCAATATATTGTCCTTCGATCTTCTCATTGGTTTTATTCCACTTAAAAGTATAGATAAATTTACCTTTAAAAAGACCGGAATGCTTTCCTTTGTTTTCTTCTGCTAATTCATATTCACCGTACACACTTCCTTTCTTCTTGGTATCTTTATATTTAGTGATTTTCAGTTTACCTTCATATTTTGTGTAGGTCTTATCCACGAGAGAATACCCGGAAACAAAATATTCCTGATCATTTTTTTTATCCTGTTCAGAAATATTGATCTTAAGTTTCATAACTTGTTTATCATTTCCAATGGTTCCTGTATAGGCTTTGCTGTTATTAAGCCAAACATTAGAAATATTAGGCATCTGAGCAAAGACAAAATTGGAAATGAGAATAAGGAGTAATAAAAGTTTTTTCATTTTGTTTGTGGTTTATGTAAATATTACCTTGGCAATATCAATGATAAGGTTGAACTTAAACTAGTGCGGGAAATAGTTTTATTAGTTCTTCTGTTTAGAGTTACACTCCAAATTGAGATAAATGGTGGTTTAAGTGTTTTGCAAACATATTACTCCACTCGTGGGATTTTAGTTTACCAAAAGAGAAAGACTCCTTTCCATCGAAAGCTTCTGCTCCCAATTGTTGTGTCTTTTGAATAAATCCTATTAATCTCTTTTTTTCTTCTTCAAAATCTCTTCTTCCAACGACCATAAATTGTGGTGCTGTAGGGGAATCTCTGGGATAGGCCTTTTCGCTAACCACTTTAGGTTTTACAAAATTTTTCAATATGAATTTTGCGATAGTTCCCGGCTTTTTATGCTTTTCAGGTTCATACACCATTTCATAAGAAACGCAACAGTGAGCCAACATCTGATCCACCATCATTTTCCCCCAAATACCGTGGGTATCTTCAATAAGATTATTTATTCTATTGATATAATTCTGAGCAACTTGTGCTTCAAATACGTTTTCCATTATCTCTTTAATTGTTCTAAAAACAAAGATATTAGTTTTTTCTGATGAATTTATATCCTTTTTTAAAAACCGTAAAAACACGGGAGAGATTTGAGGCAGGAGCTTCGGGATGCGGGCTTTGTTTGTTCGAAATTATCCTATTTCATCGAAAGGATCTTCTTCCTTCGGATTCTCAGGTTTTACATATCTGAATATCAGCCATAGTTTGATCTTAAGAGCGATCCACCCGATAAAAGCATAAATAACTAAAAGAATACCTAAATGTCTCAGATATGGAAAAGTAAGTTCTACTGAACCTTTTTGTATCAATAAAATTTTGAAAGCCTGTAAGAAAGGCGTTAAAGGAATAATATTCGCAATGAATTGTACGAATGCAGGCATCGCATTCAACGGCCAGGTAAACCCACTGATAATAAACGCAGGAGAAGCAATAACCATTAAAATCTGAGTTGCTTTCAGGGCATCCGGAATTAAAATGCTGATAAAAACACCCAGAAAAGATGCTGATCCAACAAAAACAGCTGTAAGCACAATGAAGTTAAAAATTCCCTGTGGCATGGGGACTTTGAAGATCATGTGCATGAAATAGTACATTCCCACGATAAGAATGGAAAAGATCCAGACAGGAATTACTTTGATCAGCATGGTTGGGAATGCCCATTTTCTCATTCCATAATATTCTTTAACAAAAGAGCCACCCTGAAATTCTGCAGCAAAACTTACAGCCATTGCCAATAGAATTACCTGTTGCAGAACTACAGCCAACATAGCCGGCCACATGAAAATAAGGTAGTTACTGGTTGTATTAAAGAGCGTAATATAATTTGTTTTAAAAGGCTCAAATTGGGTAGCAGCACGTGTTGCAGGCATTCCCGCTTTTTGAAGTGCTTTCATAGAAGCTCCTGCTGAGAAAGTTCCGATGGTAAGCTGAAGTGCTTTTGTAGCAAAATTAGCCGTCAGCACATTTCCCGTATTGATATAGACATTTACTTCGGGATACTTCTTCTGAAGCATTCCGGCTTCGAATTTTGATGGAATGATCACTACTGCTGCAGCTTCATATCTGATCACCTCATCTTTTATACTTAGCGGTTCCTGAATATATTTAAGTACTCTGATGCCTTTATTATCCTGCAGCATTTCCACCAGCTGATTGGATAAAGGGGTATTATCCCTGTCAATCACAATCACCGGTGTATGTTCTACCTTTCCGCTTTTATACACGAACCCTAACAACGTGGCATAGAATAGTGGAGCCAGAAAGAATACGGTTCTCAGGGTTGAGTTTTTAATAAACATTTTAAACTCACGCTTTAAAAGACGGAAAAATTCTTTCATCAGTTTGTTTCTATTTCAGGATAACATTAGCATTAACCAGGATATTTTTAGCTTTATTCATATCCTTTGGCTTTACTTTAATTTCATAAATCGCATCCTGCAGTTGATAGTCCGGATAGGCAGTGGTAATATCCGCATACCTCGTCAGCTGTTTGATATACAAAATTGTTCCTTCTACATTTTCTTTATTGTAAACGACCTGCATTCCTACAGTCTGTCCTTTTTTGTATTTTGATATTTCACTTTCAGGAATAGTAAATCTGAAATAAGTACTCTCCGGAATATAACCGTTAAACAATGCAAAACCTGCTGTAGCTAGTTCTCCGGCATTCAGACTGATGGTTTCTATTTCCATATCATTTGTGGCAATAACATACCGTTCAGAATATGCTACATTAGCTTCCTGTAAAGCTCCTTTTGCCTGTGAAGCCTGTCCTGCTGCCATATCTACTTTTTCGAAACGCGTTCCTCTTTTTACATCATCCAATTCAGCGACTACAGCATCATATTGTGCCTTTGCTCCCTGAACTTTAGCATAGACCTCATCATACGCTTGTGGTGACATTAAGCTGTCCCTATACATATTGGAAGCCCTTTTGAAGGATTTTTGAGCAAAATCATATTGCTCTTTTAATCCTTTATATTTTGCTTCCAACTGTCTCAACTGATCAGCCGTAGCTCCATTTTTAGCCATTTGCTCTTGAGCTGTAGCTGCATTTACAGCACCTTGTGCCTGGGCAATTTTTGCTGAAACTTCCGGAACATCTAATAAAGCAAGGGTATCACCTTTTTTTACCGTCTGACCTTCCGTTACATATATTTTTAGAATTCTTCCGGTTACCTTTGGAGCAAATGAGACGACATCCTTTTTGGTCTTCCCTTCAGAATCATTAAGATTTTCTTTTTTTTGAGTACAACTTCCCAATAAAACCAGAAAACTAAATAGTATAGAGATATTTTTTTGCATCATTTTAATTTTAGAGGGTTAATAAAGCTTGGTAATATCCAATTCCTGGGTAGAACGCATCAATTCTATTCCTGCCCTTCGCTGGTTAAAAATAGCATTCTGATATTCCAGTTCTACCACTTCAAGATCACTTTCAGCTTCTATCAGCTGTGATGACTTGCTCATTCCATATCTGAATTCTTTTTCAGCCTGTACCAAAGCGTTTTTTGCTAATTCTTTTTCTTTGCTTTTCAATGCGATCTGTGCTGTTGCAATATCATAATTGGTTTGATTATTTGCTAAATTCAAGGTCAGCTTCTTTAAAGCATCTTCTTTCTGATTTTGTAAAACTTCTTTTCCAATTTTGGCTGTTTCCTCAGCATGCTTCCCTTCTCTACCGTCAAATATCTCCCATTTAAACCCTACCCCTGCGGTAAACAATGGCAATATATTGATATTGGTAGGTCTCCAGTCCAATTTTGCGCCTTCATAACCAATAGCAGGAATTGCGGGAATTACATTTTCAGAAGTTTTAATCCGGCTTCCATATAAGCCGATATAATAAGCTGACGCCATCAACTGAACCTTTGGAATCATCCATGTTCTTTCTGCTTTGATCTTGTAGTCAGCAGCTACAATTCCATGCTCCAGGGCACGGATCTCTGCTCTCTGCTCAATTCCTTTTTCATGGGTAAGCATATCAACCGGTGATAAAACAGGATCTATCAAACGAAGACGCTCTTTATTGATTCCCGTTAATATATAAAGTTGGGTCAGCAACAACTCTTTTTTCCCTTCATACTCTACGATCTTAGCATCTAATGTTGCCTGAGCAAGCTCTATCTTCTTATGATCATAAGGGGTAATTAAGCCATATCCTAATGCTTTATCTGCTGTTTTCCGATTGATATCAAGTCTCTTTTTACTTTCATCCAAAACATTTTTAGACTGATGAATTAAAGCCAGCTGATCATATGCCTTAGAAATACTTGCCACCACCTCATCTCTCGTTTTCTCAAGAAGAATATTTTCTGATACTTTCTTTTCTTCAATTGCCTTTTTAAGATATTTTACTTTACCTCCTGAATAAACAAGCATTTTAGCATCAGCTTTTGCGATACCTGAGAAACCTGAAATATTCAGATTGTTATTATACCTTCCTTCCGGAATCTGTATAAATGGCTGAAGATTAATTTCTGGAGATGTTAGACGTGCCGTTGCATTCACGTAACCTACCTGTCCGCTTAATTCCAAAGTCGGAAGAAAGATATCTTTCAATTTATGCTCATCAAGATCGGTAAGTTTGTTTTGGGTAACCTGCATCTTAAGATCGGAATCCCGAACCATTGCACTGTCTAAAAGTTCTTTAAAGTCCGGCGCAGACTGTGCCCAACCAAAAGCTGGAAGTATAAAAAAACCAAGGGTAAAAATCAATAAATTGTTTTTCATGGTTCATGTTTACAACAAATATAATGCAAAAAAGCTTCGATTTTACAAATAACAATCCCGATTTAGTGAATTTAAAGAATGTTCAATACAAATGGTCGGTTATCAGCATTTCACAGAGAATCGTTTAAATATGGTTTAGTTGTAAAATAATTTTCGCCGCAAAAGGATTAGTCAGGTTTGATCACATTTTTAAACGTATTCAAACAAAAAAACTCCTCTACAATGTGAGGAGTTTTTATAATAATATAGAATGAATTACTTCTGAACCGCTTTCTTCATTGCAGCATCCGGACGTAAAATTCTGTAACGTACTTCGAGATCTTTAGGCACATAAAATACCAAAGGTAATTTACTGTTATATCTTACAATTTCTGGTTGGATATAAATAAACTTCTTAGTCGCTTTTTTATTCATACAACCCATTAAAGTTCCTGCTGCCTCACCATTGGATTCTACTTCATAATAATTGTAACCCCATCCCTGCAGATCCTGAGATTTCACACTGCCCATTAAGAAATAGTTATTACAATCCAACATCTTTTCAGTCCCCACAAAATATTCAACCTTTAAATCCTGCTCATTTTTTGCAACAGGAAGCTGAATATAAACCTGCTTATATCCGTCTTTTGCTTTAGGGAACATTTCGATCTCTAATTTTTCAAATTTTTCTGCTTTCTTCTGTGCGAAAGTATTTACTCCTACCATCATTACCAATCCAGTAATTACTACTTTTGAAAATTTCATTTGTTTTCTTTTTTATTTTACTATTCCCTATTAGCCAAAAATCATTCCAAAATCTGAATATTGCTACCTTTCGTATGGGCATTCATCTGCGGAGCATAATAATTCTGCATGGTTGTAATTCCATTGGAGAACTTTCCAGATGCATTGGCTACAAAATCATATTCAAATACATATTTTCCTTTTGGCATATATTGAATATAGAAATTAGTAGAAGCATCCTTGGTAGCCTGATAATAACCCAAACTATTTTTCCATTGGTATCCTGACAATACATCTACAGGTTCAAATCCTGCAGCACGCATATCTTTAATATGAATAAATTCCATGGCACGGTCTGTATTCAGAATCATTCTTACTGTTACTTTATCTCCCACTTTTAATGGAGTTTCAGCAGAGATTTTCTGCAATTCTTCACCATTTACCGTTTTTACTTTTTTATAAAGCTCTTTGGTAATGGAGATATAGTTTTCTGATGATTTTATTTTATCTAAATCTTCGTAATACTGCCAGAACAATCCTCCCTGAACAATTCCAGGGCCAGGTTTTGTGATGGTAACTGTACCTAAGTTCTTATCTACAATATCTGTTTTCACCGTTGATTTTACATATCCTGTTGCCTGTGTTTGTGGTGCAAGTTCTTTTCCACCCCAAACGATTGTTGCTTTATCACTTTCCGCACCAGTCCATGATTTTCCAGAATTAAGAATGGTAAAAATCACCTCTGAAGTTCCTCTGGAACTACCCCATGAATTGACTTCTTTCTGAGTCACCAACCAGATCTTCATATCTTCAATGAATTTCTGATCGTTCGGTTTCAATTTATTAAAGGCTTCTAAAGCTCCGGCATGATTCACTACTTTTGAACTGAACCAACCCCAATCATTAAGGTTTTGTTTCCAATATACTCCCTGTGTTTTAGTATCTGTAGAAGTTTCTTTCAAATACGTCATCAACTTATCTGAAGTATCTTTCATTCCGTAATCGCTTAACAGCAACGCGGCACGGTGAAGTCCAAAGAATGTGAAGTCTGTAATTTTTGCTGTTTTAGCTTTTTGTTTTACCAATGTTTTTAATGTTGCTCCTTTTCCTTTTAAAGGATATTGTTTTTCCCAATAATTTCTGGTATCCAAATAATCAATAGTCCAGTTATTCCACACATTTTCTTTCGTATCAGCATATTTATTGATTTCATTATCTACATACTGTACCAATTGAGCAACCATTTCATTTTGTGTTGAGCTTTGGTAATCTTTTACATTATCTTTTAACCAAACATTGATCTTTCCTAAGTTTTTAAGGATATACAATGAAACGCTATAAGAACTAGGATAACCTGCGTACCAGGAGAAACCTCCATCCGGATTTTGTAATTTTTTGAAATCATCCCAATCCTGGTTGATTGAATTCTTCATCGTATTGGCATCAAATAATAATGCCAGTTTCTGCATCTGCTCCTGTTCGTTTTTACTTTCCAGTACCCAAGGGGTTTCTTCCAATAACAGTTGCTTTAATTCCTGATTCTTTTCAAGATTAGAATTCAATAATCCTTTGCTTTGGTACTCTTCAAAGATCGTTTTCATTTTTGGATTTGCCTTAAAGATCTCAGAAGCCAATACATCTGCAAACCATTTATTGAAGATCACATCAGCTGAACTGTTCTGATCATTTTTCAAACTTGGAAGAGCAAACATAATTTCCCAGATAGGATTCGTCGTCAATTCCAAAGTATTTGAAACATTGGCAATACTTGTTGATGTTGCGTTTTTAAGGTTATCCAAAACAAAAGTCTTCGTTTCACCCTCTTTTACAAAAACAGGAACGGCATCTGTTACCAGCATTCTATTTGGTAAAATAGCAATCGCTTGCTGTTCTCCATCAGAATAAGCACCCGCTTTTGCTACTACTTTTAAAATGATGGATGAAACATTATTCGGGACTTTTACTTTCCATGTTACTACTGAATTTCCACTTTCATTTAAATCAAAATTCTGAGTGCTTGAATTCAATCCGAATTTTGAAGAGATATCTTCATTGGTAAAGGCATCCAGGATTTGTAAATTTGCAGAGCCACTTAATTTCTTAGCGGTTAAATTAGACAGTTTCGATTGCAGATTCAGCTCATCCCCTTCTCTTAAAAATCTCGGATAGTTAGGTGTTACTGAGAATTCTTTCTGTGTAACCACTTCTTTCTCTAAGGTTGCAGCTCTGGCATCTTTTGTATGCGCCAGGAACATCAGCTTCCATTTTGTTAAAGCTTCCGGAGAGGTAAATTCAAAGTTTACATTTCCTTCTGCATCCGTTTTCAGGTCAGGATAGAAAAATGCTGTTTCATTAAGGTTTTGACGAACCGGAACTTTTTCTAAAGATTCTGCTCCTATTGAATCATCTTTGTCAATTACACCATCACCGTCTGCTTGTTTAGCAGCATCAAAACCTACACTTTTACGAGCATTATTAGCCTTCATTCTTGTAGTTGGTGCTGGTAAAGCGACAGAATAAGCTGCTTCTGTTACTGCTTGGCGCACTGTTACACCAGCTACCTTTCCTTCTAGCTCCTGAAGTGCCCCTCCATAATAAAGTGAGTTATCAAACCAATCAAAAGCCGGTACCTCAACATACTTACCATTAAAATATTTCAATCTTTTTTGATAATATTTTTGCTGAAGATTCTGTCTGATATCATAAGAAGTGATAATGCTATATGGTGTATAAATATTCTGCCAGTTAAAGCTATTAACAGCAAACTGATCCAAAGACATATCATACATATTCGCCAATACCTCAGCATTGATCTTCTCTTTCTCGTTTCCTGAAACTTTTACGGTCCATTTTTCCTTAGAGTTGGGCTCCAGTTTATCTCTAAACGTAACCGTTTCAATCTTCAACGGCTGTTCAGAATTTTTTATTTTTAAATTAACAGATTCAGTCTGTATATCATTAAATGCCACAACCTGAAACTGGATATTTAATGTGGCTACACTTTTATCCTTAGGAACATCTACTGAATATTCTAAAATTCCGTTCTTTAGTTTATAACTTTCAGAAACTGTATTTCCAGATCCGTTTTGAACAAACACATTCACCAAAGCATCAGGAACTGCTGAATACACATAGATTTTTGCTTTTTCACCTCTTGCTACTTCAGCTTTAGGCTCCAGAACCTTCAGGAATGTTTTCTGATTGGGTTTTAAAGAACCTTTATCCCAAACACTGAAATTCTGTACAGATTTTATCGTGTCCTTTCCTTCCATATTATACAGTTCCAATTGATAGTCTCCCGTTTCCAGTTTTCCTAAATCAAGATTGGATATTAATTGCGTATTATCAGCAGAAGGTTCCTGAATTTTATTGAAAATAACTTTTCCAACTTTCCAGTTCTTTACTTCATCATTCTTATCATATAGATCATGTGGGAATTTTTTGATGAATTCATCTTTACTGAATTTAGGTAAGTTCTGAACTTCCTTTTCGAAATTACTTCTGAAAATCCTGTCAGGTGTTTCTAATTTGGATAATTTAACCTGATATGATTTTTTAAGGTTCTGTTCGTTGTAATTTTTTGTTTCTACTTTTACTTTTACATTCTCATCAGCAAAAGTATTCTTGATCTCTTCTGCTTTAATATAATGAGAAACTGAAGCTACTTTTAATTGTGTATTGGCTGTCTGTGTCTCTCCATTAATATCCGTTGCAGAAGCATTGATCTCGTAGTTATCGATCTGTATACCTTCCAGCTTTTCATCTTTTTTAAGATCTAAACGAATAACAAATTCTCCTTTTTCATTAGTTTTTGCCTCGCCCAGAATAGAGTTTTCATTATCATCACCTTGTGGATACCACCAAAAATATCTCCAACGGATATTATGTTTTTTGATTTCGTAACTTACCGTTGTGTTACTTAGCGCAACACCTGAAAACATCGCTGCTTTTCCTTTTAACTCTATGGTCTGACCATATTTATATTCTTCTTTTACAGGATCAAAAGTAACTTCGAATTTTGGTCTCTTATACTCCTCCACTCGGATATCTTTATATCCCTGGGTATCACCATCAGTAATCAGATAGAATGCACCATTCAGTTTTCCTTTTGGTAAAATAAAACTTCCATGATAAGATCCAAATTCATTGGTCCTGAAATTCTGTACGGAAACTTCCTGGCCATTGGTATCCTGTAATGTTATTTTTTGTTTTAATCCAGATGCTATTGCCTCTATTTCTTTATCAATTCTGGTATTGATTACTTTAAAATATACCGTCTGTCCCGGTCTGTAAATCGCTCTGTCAGTAAAGATCTGAGCCTTAGTACGGTTTTGTTTATTAGGATTATAGTCATCAGAGTAGCCGTCATTACCATACACCTGCATGATCTGATAATCTTTCGTCTTTGGCTGCTGAATTAAAAATGTTCTGTAATAGTCTTTATCCGTTGTTGAAGGAAATTTGAAAACACCTTTATCACTGGTTTTTCCTTCTATTTTATTTAAAGTTTTATTGGCTACAAACTCATAGAAAGTAAGATTTTCGTTAGTAACCGGTTTGCCATTTTCACTGTTTACCAGTTTTAGTTCGTTTGAAAGTTGGTTTCTATCTGTTTTATTTTGATAGATCACTTTATTATTAGAAACTAAGAAGTAAAAATTCTGATTGACATCAAGATCTTTAGAATCGGAGCCTGCAACAGAATATTCTGCAACATAAACACCGGAAGGAAGTGGCTGGATTTCTAAAGAAGTTTTATGAAGCTGATAATCCTTGGGATCAGAAAGCTGATAGGTTTCTTTTCTTACAAGATTTTTTTTCAATTCTCCAAATGTATTTCCATAGGAGCTATTAATGTATTTCATTAATGAAGTGAAATTATCTTTTACCTCATAGATATTCAATGAAAACTCAGAAACATTTTTATATTCCGTGACTAAATGAATCGGAAGATTAGCCTGAGTCTGTTGTTCATATTTAATATTAAGATTCGGATTGGTAATCTGATTTTCTTTGTTTTTTATGTTTTCCAGAAATAAAGATTTGGGATATTGGCTTTTGGCCTGATCAGCAATAGCTAATGCTTCTTTTGATTGTTTTTTCGCAAGATATTCATTCATAATATCCTCCATAATCAAAACTTTATAATCTCCTTCCGGACCTGATTTTAAAAGATTCTGAAGTTGGGTTAATTTATCTTTACATTGATTTGAATTACAGTTTTCAGAAAGTTTCTGATGCATAAAATAAAGCTTTGCATTTCCTGTATTCTGCGCAATTAATTCATCATAAATAGTATTAATCTGAACTCTGTTTTCACTAATTTCATTTTTTGTGAAAAGGCCATTATCAGATAAGAAAGTGATTTTTCTTAAAGAATACCAATCCCATAAAGTCGGAAAATAGAGGATATCATTAGTATTGGAAAAAGCAGCCTTATATTTCTCCAGTGTTATCTTCTTCATTTCCTGCTTCTGCTGGTCGAGATCTTTGAAGTTTTTACTGAGATAATTTTTAAAGTCAAGCTTGCTCCATGTCTCTATTTGTGAAATATCTTGTGAATTCACATTCGTTCTGCCATTGATCTCCCAGGAATGCTGGCTATAATAATCTAAAAAGAAACCACTCAGAAGTACATCATAGACCATTTTCTCATTGCCTTTCAGTTGCTTTTGGGTTTCCTGTAGTTTACTAAAGAATTTTGAAGCAGAATTATTCTGATCATCGTCTGTTGTCTGATTTACAATACTGAACTCTGCTTTGAGGGAACTGATCAACTGCAGCGTATTATTTTCTTTCATAGCTTGTTTTTGTATGTCTAAAACAATGGGAAGATTTGATTTATAAGCTCCTTTCTGGCTGTTGTCGGCAATTTTTTTCCACTGATCATCGTAGTATTTCTGTGCAAAAACAGCTGAACAATTCAGCATTAAAAGCAAAAGCATAAAAACCTTGGAAAATCTTTTCATAAATGTTATTTTTGATAAATGAATTTCTTAAAAGTACTGAAAAAATATGGCATAGACAGTCAAATTTATGTCTCCTTAATGGGAACTCTTTTCGCAGTATTTTTCATGAGAGAGCAAAACACATTCCGTTTCCCTTCCTTTTTTTTAATTTTCATCACCTATTTCAGTGGTTATCTTTATACGAAGTATCAATACACTAAATATTTCTTTAAAATATTAATATTAAATGGTATAGCAGGAGTAATTTGTGCCTTTCTGATCATTCATAATCATAACGAAATAAGATTACTTAAATGGTTTATTATTGTTGTTTTAGGATTATTATATAACAGCATTTTCCTGGAGGTTTATATTAGAAAAATTCCTTTGTTAAAGGTTTTTTATGTAGGATTGGTATGGGCTCTTATTAACTGTTGGCTTACTTTACAAGAGTTCAGCCTACCCATTTTTCTAATCAGCTTCTTTTTTATCACAGCTTTAGTACTTCCTTTTGATATCAGGGATATGCAAAGTGATACAGTACAAACCTTTCCAAAATTAATTGGTATTCAGAATACAAAATACATCGCCTATCTACTGGTATTTATAAGTACCATCATTTCCAGTTTCTATCTGGATTATCCTTATTCGTTTTCTTTTTTTTTAACAAGTATTGCCACCTATATTCTTATCTATTTTTCTGAAAACAAGAGAGATGACGCTTATTTTTCTTTTGGGGTGGAAACTTGCTCTGCACTTCCTTTTTTATTTTTAGGAATAATGAAGTATTTTTGACAAATGATTATTAAGAAACTTTCTCTGTACAATTTTAAAAACCATGCTGAGAAAAAATTTGAATTTTCGCCTCAGATCAACTGCTTTGTAGGGAATAATGGTGTAGGAAAAACCAATATTTTAGATGCATTGCATTACTTGTCTGTAGGAAAAAGTTTTTTAGGAAATACAGATCTTAATAACATCAAAAAGGAAGAAGACTTTTTTACGATCGACGCTGAGATTCAAAATGATGAAAGTGAAGATACTCTGAAAATATCTCAACCGAAGGAAGCTAAAAAGATCATTAAAAAGAATGATAAAAGCTATGACAGGATGTCTGATCACATTGGATATTTACCCAGTGTAATGATCTCTCCTTATGATTCCAACCTGATTTCCGATTCCGGGGAAAGCCGGAGAAAATTTTTGGACTCCATGATCTGTCAAACCGATTCCGGATACCTTTTTGATCTTATGCAATATCAAAAAATTGTTCAGCAAAGAAATGCTTTATTAAAATATTTTGCTAAAAACAGGGTTTTTGATAAAGACGCTTTAGAAATTTATGATGATCCGATCACTAAATTCGGGACTAAAATATTTGAAAAAAGACAGGAATTCGTTTCTCAGCTAAATCCCATCATACAGAACTTTTACCATATTATTTCCGGGGGAAAAGAAATGGTTTCCGTGATCTACGAATCTCATTTACTGGAAAACTCTTTTGAAAATTTATTAAAAGAAAGCCTGGAAAGAGACCGAATGTTAACCTACACTTCAAAAGGGATTCATAAAGATGACCTCCTTTTTGAAATGGATGCTGTTTTAATTAAAAAAATAGGATCTCAAGGTCAGCAAAAATCCTTTCTTATTTCATTGAAACTTGCTCAAATGAGCCTTGTAAAAGAATTAACAGGAAAGACTCCCATTCTTCTTTTAGATGATATTTTTGACAAACTGGATGACCACCGTGTTGCTCAACTTATTGAACTCGTGAATCAGGAGAATTTTGGACAAATTTTCATTACGGATACCCATAGGGAACGCACAGAAAGTGTGGTAAAAAAGATCAATGAAGAAAGTATAATTTTTGAGATATGATGCGGTGCTCGGTGTGGAACGTAGAATTAATTTTTCCTGTTACAAAAATGATTACATCCGCTTTTTAGTATTCAGCCATGCAAGTAATGATTAAACAATACATCATTTAGAAAAAATTACAGTACTATATCCCGAATTCGTGTTAGAATTTGAAACATTAAAGACAGAATATAATACATTAGGCGGAAAAATTAATAACTATAAAAAATAGGTAAAAGAAAACCGGAACGAAAGCAAACCATAGCATATTTTAAACACAATAAACATTCCTCAAGAACCTCGAAACATATACCTTGGACCTTGAACCTGCATTTCGAACCTCGAACCCACACCTAATAACAATGAGAAAGAAAAAACGAGAATATCAGTCATCAGAATTAGTAAAATCCTTCGCCAGAATACATGGCTTTGAGGACAAACTAATAGCATTTGAAATTAAAGATTTTCTTGAAGACTATCTTGACGAAAGTCTTTTCAATGAAATCAGAAGTGTTGGCATTCAGGATAAGTGCATCATTATAAAAATAGATTCTCCATTATTGAAAAATGATTTCAAAATGCGCAGAAGCTTCTATCTTAAAAAATTTCAGGACAAATTTGGGGATGATAAATTTAATGATCTTCAGATTTTGTAGACATGGTATTACTCATCAGATCGTCTGCTTTTTTATCTAATCCCGAGCTCAGTGGAAAGAAAAACTTGAAAGGATGATTGAAAAAGTATTTGAATATTTCTTTATAAATTTCACTTACCTGTCCAAAGTTCAATTTTCTTGATCGGAATGCCAAAAACATGGACAAACCAAAACTTACCAAGAAGTTAAAGAATCCAATTAAGAATACAGTGAAAAAAGAGATCCAAAAGGTATAAGAATCTACAGAAAAATCTTTCCCATATAATCCAATAGCAAAATTTCCTGCTGCAAAGGTAATATGTCGAATATCCAGATCCAGCCCAAAGAACAATCCTACCGGAGCTGTAGCTCCAAGGAAAACCCCAAACCAAAAATTGGAAACAATTCCGGGCCAGTTTTTAGCATAATATTTAGAAAGACTTTTAGCAAATTTCGCTCCTAACAACTTTCTAATGGAAATGTTTTTTGCTATCCTTTCAGGGATCTGATAGAATACCGAGTTATTACCGATATTCCCCGAGATAATCCCAGAAATAAACAGGTAAAAACCGGCAATACTAGCATGTAAAATAGCTTTCGACTGAAAAGGGTCTAAATCTTTAAGTAATTTATCCGATCTTTCTGCCGCAAGGTTTTGAGAGAAAAATACATCCAATCCATAAATTATAGCCAAAGCAATTGGAAATGAAAGTGCTACATTTCCCACAAAAGCAATAAACTGACTTCTGAATAATTTGGATACCAGATGGGCAAATTCCGTATTATTCCTTTTACTGTTTCCTTCTTCCGACAATACCTTGGTCATAGTAGCAGCCGTCATTGCGGGCTGCTTAGTTGCCAGTGTAAAACTCATCAGGTAAATCATGACAAAGCCCATTGCATAATTCATAGAATACAGAAATGCATGAGAAAAATCACTTCCGGGAATATATCCGTAAAGCATTTTTAAAACACAAAGCGCTCCTACAATAATCCCACCACCACTGGCTTTGTAGAACATTTTCATGTATTCTTTCTTAGTGGATGTAATATAATGGGATCCTGTTTCGGCTGTATGATTAGTGATAAGGTGAGAGATCAACCTTGTACTGTCATTAATAAGTTCTGAAATGTTATTCTTATGGGATTTATAACTGAGGATATTAAAAACCAGCTGTTTGGATTTAATAATAACATCATCATCATTATTGATAACCAGTAGTTTTACTATTTCATAGATCCTTTCCGTCTGTTGACGGATCTTCAAAAGAGACTGATTGATCTTTCCTGAAATCCCATATTTAGAAGAGTTTTTAAAAGCAATATTTACAAACTCCTGACATTGCTGCGTGTATATTTTAATCTGCTTATAGCGACTGTCTTTAGAATGTAACTGGAGATCCGGATTCGTTTCAAGCTCTGCAGCAAGTCCTTCCAGTTCATTTTGTAAGGCAAGAAAAGGATTGTCGAAATTTCTATATTCAGGAGCCATTCTTACAACTTCCACTTCCATAGCCATTCCTGTTACCCGCCATGAAAGAATGTTCATAGAAAAAACGAGTTCCTTTTTGACGTTATTGTTGGTTATAAAATCTGAAACCCCTAAAATCGTAAGAAATTCATTGACCTCATTTTCGGGTAAATTATGAAGATATTCCAGGTCTTTCTTTGGTCGCAGACTTATATTATCTATCAGATACCAAACTGTTTTTTCCTTTTCTACAGGTGGCAGGACTTTGTTAAGAATCCTCTTTTTAAGCTCAGGAAAGAAAGCGTTTTCAGAAAGAATATTGGCTTCTGTAAGAGACAAATTAAAGGGTCTTCCTTCAAAAATATTATGAATATAATGCTTAAAGTTTTCAGTAAAATCAGGATTATTTCTAAAGAAATTTAGAACATCCGTAAAATCAGACCTTTTTATACTTTCTAAAAACTCCGCAAATGGTTCTAAGGAAAGGGTTTCGTTCTTAAAAGAAAAATATTTTTTAAGAACAGATTCAAAATTTGTGCTGGAATTGAAAAATTTCATTAGTACAAAGATACTATTTCAAACTAACATTTCTCATTTGTCGCAAAATCCAGTTGTGTTTCTTTGTCAGATAAGAGGACGGATTCTTAGGATCATATTCTTTAGGATTAGGTAAAACAGCAGCTATCCAGGCCGCTTCAGAGCTTGTAAGATCTTTGGAAGATTTTCCGAAATAGTATTCAGATGCAGCCTCTATTCCAAACACGCCACGCCCCATTTCGATGGAGTTAAGATACCTTTCTAAAATAATATCCTTCCCCCATACTTTCTCTATGATAAAAGTATATACAGCTTCCAATCCCTTTCTTATCCAGCTCCTTCCCTGCCAAAGAAAAATATTCTTTGCGGTCTGCTGAGAAATGGTACTTCCACCCCTTACTTTTTTTCCTTTTTCATTGTTTTTCATTGCTTTTTCAATAGCAACATAATCAAAACCATTATGAGTAAAGAACTTCTGGTCTTCAGAAGCAATAACTGCTTTCTTTACATTATTGCCCATTTCATCATAAGAAATGTAATCTCTTTGCAGTTTTCCATACTCAAAAAGTCCTCCAATCTGAGTAATGGTTATGGGTGGATTGAAAAATCTCCCCCATACAATGAACACTACATTCAAAATCAGAATGATAAACAGCAGTTGTTTTATTTTTTTCCACATACCTTCTAAAAAAGCACTACAAAAATAAAC
The DNA here is from genome assembly GCF_018613715.1 of Chryseobacterium sp. ISL-6. GTDB lineage: Bacteria > Bacteroidota > Bacteroidia > Flavobacteriales > Weeksellaceae > Chryseobacterium > Chryseobacterium paludis. The sequence goes on from NZ_JAGGPT010000007.1 coordinate 243,859, forward strand.
AAATACTCCGAGTTATTGCAATTCTTTCATGTATACCAACTGATAATTTGGCAGAAGTTCAGGATGGAAAATCTTAATATAATCTTTAAGAACCCAATCTGCACGTACTACACCACTTTCAAAGAAATCGTTGGCCTTTTGTTTTTCTCTTCCGGAAATACTATAGATCTTCCCTTTTGTGAATACTCCTAATTTCCCATAGAAAGGATTCATGTTCAGCATTTCTTTTTTAGAAGTATGATTTCCGGCATTTACCCAATACTGAACTTTATCTGACTTTGCGAAAACCTCTTCAAAAGTCATAGAAACAGCTTTCTCTTCTTTGTTATCTTTCAAAATATATTCTGCATTGGCATCTGAAAGATAATTCGCAACAAATGTTTTACCGCCTGACAAATACCATACATCACCATACATTTCATTGGTTAGAACAAGTGGCTTTTCCTTAGCCTTTAATGCAAGCTGTTTGAGTTCATTGTAATTCTTTTCGATTTCCTGATATTGAGCCTGGGCTTCTTTATCTTTTCCAAAAAACTTTCCAAAAACTTTTAGGTAAGCGGTTTTCTCAAGTGGTTTCTGCTCCAGATATTCATCAAAAAAGACAACCTGTATTCCGTTATTTTTCAATAATTGATAGGTATTTTCAAAACTGGCAATATAGTTTGTAAAAATCGCATCAGGTTTTAAAGAGATTATTTTTTCAACATCATATTTCTGGTCACTTCCTACATTCTGGATCTTTCCTTCTTTAATTAAACTTTGAATTTTTTCTGAATAAATATACTCAGGACTTGAAACTCCGATCACTAAATTTTCTGCGTTTAGCGCTGAAACATACCCTATCAAACTTGCATTTAACAGGATCACTTTCTTAAAAGGAACCTGATTGGTCTTAAAATCATAGGTGTAATTTCCCGATTTTACGTGCAATCCATTAGCTTCATCCTTGTACTGAAGCCTTTTTGAGATCACATTCCAATCATTAGACGATATTTTTTGTTCTCTTTTACAGCAAATTAGAGTACAAAACACAAATAATAGTAAAATTCTTAGTTTCATATTTCAAAGAAAAGAAAAAAGTGTTATATTTGCAAACCTTTAAGAAAGGCCTCGTGGCGCAACTGAATAGCGCATCTGATTACGGCTCAGAAGGTTACAGGTTTGAATCCTGTCGAGGTCACTAAAACGGCAAATATCTAAGATATTTGCCGTTTTTTATTTCTTAATTCTTTCAAGTTTGCGGAAAGCGTTTTTTCCAGGGTGATAACAGGATCAGGTAAACACAGTGCTTACTTTTTTGAATATTTAAATTTGCTTTTCGTGTTAAATATAAGTAATCGTCTTTCTTTCAACCTTAAAAGAATCAGACTCTGAATTTCACAAAATTAAATAAACATTGCCTTCAAATTATCTATGCATAAATTAGAGTTTCAAAGAAAATAAAAACTACTTATGTTTTTCTAATTGTATTCCGTGTAAGATAGATATAATTAAACATGCAAAATGTGGCTACCGCCCCAAAAGTATGCCATAAAAAGTGTGTTCCGAAACTCAACCATTCCCATTTATCAACGATGCGGAAAGTGAGTGCGAGAGTAAACGACAATAAAGCAAAGCCTACCCATTTACCTGCTTTCCACCTGGTATAGATTAAATAACTTAATACCGAAAAAAGCACAAATGAAGCCATGATTGCATAGTTTACGTTGATAAAGAGAGAAGTATTATCTACCAAAATCCAATTTCTCAAAGCAAACATAAGTAACAGATATACAAGAACCATTAAAACAGCATAGTACCATCTGATGCTCTGAGCTACAAAATAAAATCCGGCAGATAAACAGAGCAACATAATGGGCATCCAATCCATCATGATAAATACCGGCCATTGTCTGAATGAATGGTAAACAGTTCCCCCTATGGCACCAACATATAATAAAACTAAGCAGTAGGTTAAAAAAGGATATTCTTTAAAATTACCCTTCATTTTAAGGGTCCAAAAAATGGCTATGGCTAAAAATAATAGAGCAGTTATTGCATTTAACGGCTCAGGGAAAAACTGAGCCATATCTGTTTCTTTATATAACATGCCTCCGTCCGGAGGTATTGGGTTTATCGGCATTGTCTTTTTTTATATTATATTTCCAGGCATGCTTTAGAGTACAAAATACAAACACAAGCCGTTTTTTTAAACATTCGTAAACATTATACTACTATACTTCTTCTAAATATAGAAAAAATTATGGTATTATATACCTGGATGTGCCCGATCGTATTTTATAAAAATGTTAATTCTACTTCTTATACCAATAAACCAGATTGATTATTTTTTGATTCAGTTTGAAATTATTTTTTGATTAAAAAGATAAACGCAAAGTTCATTAATAATTCCGCTTTATTTTAAGGAGCAAAGTGATGCGACTTTGTCGCTGATGAAGCGGTATGCATATACATACGCTTCGATGAATCAACTTCGTTGATTCTATTCTTTGCTTTCTTACCATCAACAGTTTCAAAAATAAAAACTTTGCGTCAGAAAAACGCTTCATCTGTATCAAATACTCCCAACCATTTATTTAGCTGCTCAACCTTCTTATCCTGAATTGGTATCAGCCATCTTCTTTTCTCTCCTTCTTTGAAAAATGAGGTGTGCCGCATCCAGCATTTTAACCGTATGGATGTAGGGCATAACCATATTTCTTTCCGGTAGGTTTTCATAAACGCCCATTGAGAAATAGGCAATTCCAGACATAAAATAATCAAATTCTTTGATGCTGTATTCTCTGAATGCTGTTTTGAAAACCAGCAGCGGATTCCGGTATTCCTTCTCCGAAAGCAAACCAAGAACCAACGGGGAAATCTTTTCCGGCCGGGTATCGACCGTCCATTGCCTTTCCTTCAGCATGATGAGATATCCTGCCCGGATCAACGACCTCATCGACTGGTGAAACTGGAAGATCACCGCCGGATCTTCATTGATCCAGCTATTTCTCTTTACCGCATAATTCATAATATTACTGAGCCTTTCTTTGGAAACATCCAGCTCATTGAACTGAAAGAACGTTTCCATCAACTGCAATCCGGAGTGCTTCTTGCCTGCCCTAAACCGGGGAGCAAAATCTGTTTTTATCTTTTTCATTGTTTGTATTTTTTATAAATGTAGTAAAAGAATTTCAATCACGGTCGATCGACCGTGATTTTTTATTATTTAATTACTTCATTTGTTTTCTATGACAGATATAAACGAAAAAATTTGTTTATACATTACAAAAAAATGGTTGATACCTTGGCTTCAAGAAGGCAAGTCACAAAATTCTTTTGCCAAAAATCATGGCGTAGAAGAAAGTACCATTAGAAAAATTAAAAGTGAAGAAACTTACAGAGTACCAGTCGAAACACTTTTTAAAATATGTGAAGCAAGAAAAATTAGTTTATCTGATTTCTTTAAACTTATAAATGAATAATCCTGACGAGAGTTGGGATTTTTTTTTGCCGAAAATTTTCTGTAAAATTTTTAAGTAATCCGTAGAAATACTGAATTAAAATTTGGAAGTGCTTTTTATTTTTGTTGTTTACGGAAAGCCGTAATTATCTTATATGTTGCATTACTAAATTTGTTAAAAATATGATCTTATGAACTATCAAAAATCTCAAATGGTCTATTCAGACTATAAATGGTCGGCAAGAGCTGATCATGATAATCCAAAATTTATAGGGGCACAAGATGCTACTATGCTAAATAGAGAGGAAGGTTATGAAATGCTATATTTTATAAACAGTTTGGCTTTAACCTGGAGTTGGAATGATAATCTATCTTCACTTCAAAAATTAGAACGTATAATCAGAGTTGAAGTACCGACTAATATTCGAACGCATGTAGGAATTAAAAATTGGATAGAACAAAATTATAAGGAAATCTAGTATTTTCAGTTTACGCATAATATTAATAGAATCATAACTATAAAAATATTGATGAAAATTGAATGATTTATACTTTTAAATTTTATTTAATAAGAGCACTTCTGCTTACTAAAAGCTACAATTTCAATCTTCAGTCTGTGTTTCGTTGATATACTCTTGGTATACATTATTTACAAAAAACTAAATCATAATCAAATGACCGCCTCACAATTATTAGATAACATAATTCTACATGACAATGCTTACTTCTATATTAAAGATAAATCAGGATTTCTTTCAAAAAGAATTATAAAAGAAACTTTTTCAGAGGCATCTATTGATAAACATGGAAGGCCTTTACTAGAAATTGTCAAAGAACAAAAAACATTAAGCAATAGGAGTAAAATATTCTTTTCTATTTTAGTTTTTAAATATATAAAAAAACCTTCATTCACAGAAGAATTAATAACAAATTGGGAAGAAATAAAATTAGCATATATATGCATAATCGATTTTGAAGAGCATCTTGTTGTTGCTCGACGAAACATTTCCAAAATATCAGATTTTCTTAAGACATTTGAGCCATTGGATTACAACGTTATAACTTCTATATATTCACAAGATAGTACTTCTTTTGAAAAACTAAGTATGAATAATATGAATATTTCTGACAGAGCAATTAGGCAAAAAAGCTTAGAATCCCCAGACTTAAAAGAGAATGTATCTAGTTTTGGATTACAAGGATATATTCTTAATACAGTAAGAGTAAGTAACGATGACGAGAAAATTGCTTTATCTGTAAATTCATCAAGAATTAATCAACTTGGTCCCAAAAACACGTTTGATGGATTTTTAATATGGTGTAATAACACTGTAGAAAAAATAAAAAATTATGTTCCAAAAACAAATTTTTTATCTTCTTTTGCAACATCAATAGATTACTCAAAACACAAAGATGATTTAGTTCCAACGTCAATTCTTATTATATTAAGTAAAATTTACAAAGAATTTGAAGAGAATAAAATTAAAAAGTGCTTTTTTAGAATCAAAAAAAGGGATGAAATACTTGAAAGAAAAATTAACTTAATTCCAATTTTAAAACAATTTGAATATTTGTTAGAAATCGAAGAAACAGAGGGAGTATATAAAATAAAAAATAATATTATTAACGATTTATCTTTATTTCTAAATAATAAATCTATAGCTCTTCGTTCAAAAAAACTATCTAACCTTTTTATTGAATATGAAACAGATTTATGTTATCCTATTCTTTCAGTAATTAATTGGACTAGAAGTTACATAATCACATTTGATAACCCTGAATTCATTTATTGCAATAGAAAACTATTTAAAGATAGTCGCTTGCTAGGAAATTTAGATTCAATTTTAAAAATCTTCAAAGAAAATCCAGAACTTGAGAATGTTACTTCTGAAAAAGGAGAATTTCAAATTGATTCCACAAATTTCGAAACTAATTCTGTATTTGGATTTGTTGAAAATACATTTAAAACCAGCTATGAATATTTTATATGTGATGATCTCTCTAAGGAATGGGCAGATCATATAGGTTTAAATGAAGAATCAATTGCATTTTACCACTCAAAGCATAAAAATTCAAATTTTTCAGCTTCTGATTTTCAAGATATAATAGGTCAAGCATTAAAAAATTTAGGAAACTTATCTCCATCCGATGATCAATGGGAAATCAAAGAAAGGCTTTGGAACAATTTATACAAAAATGATTCCGTAGAAACTCAAATATCTAGAATCAGAACAGGTCAAAACTCAAATGAAGCTATTTCATATTTCAAAAGAATAAAAAGCTATCCAAATATAAAAAAGCAAGTTCATATAGTTATAAACTTTATCTCTAAATCTGCTCTAGAAGATAGATTACATAAATTAAAAAATGGTGAATCTTTTAGTGAGAGAAATGAAGTTATTCAAATTTTATGGTTTATTTCTTCTCTTATTTCAAGTTGCTTTGAAGCAAATACAGAAGTTTATATACATTGTAAACCGTAGAACACATTTTCGATGTAAATTCCCCTGATCTCTGAAGCCTCCTGACTTTCAAACAAGTTTAAAGAAAATCATCTTATTTACTAGCTCAAACTCCGGAGACTTTTACAGCAGACTGCTGACAGTATCGATGTTGATAAAGAAACAAGTGGCAATTTCTTTATTCCCTTTCCATTACTGCTAATTGATGGCTCATCATGAGCTGATATCTTCGTAAGTAAGGAACACGATGTGGCGGTTTACATTAGTTTTTACTCAAGCAATATCCCTATAATTTCCTCATACAATGCCTGTAACTGTTCCTCTTTTATAGCATCGATAAGCGTTCCCGTGTTTGTACACAGGACGACGCTGGTATTTTTGGAAGGAAAATAAAAAGCATAGGCTCCGGCTCCAACACCACTACCCTCGTGGCCAATTGCATGCAGGCCGCTATTGGTTTTATAAAAATATAGCCCTAAGCCATATATCGGAGTACCCTGATAACTAACTGCAACCTTCATTTCTTCCAGCGATGCGGATGACAGTACCGTTTTGTTATGGAGCAGCCTGTAATAAAATCCAGCTATATCCTGAACGGAAGCAACAATACCATCATCCCCAATAAGGGTAAGTACTGTACCCAACTGCAACTCGCTCATATCGGTAAAAGTGCCGTCTATTTCCAGATAGTTAGCCGTCGTCCCTTTGGGAGCCGTAGTGCTTGCCGAGCCCGCTATATAATAGGTGTTGGAAAGTCCAATGGCGTTAATTATTTTGTCCGTAATATACTTTCGATGCCCGTTTTGAGTAACGCTATCAATAATAAGAGCCAGCAAGTGATAATTTATATTGCAATAGCCAAATGAGGTGCCGGGTGCAAATTTTGCAGGTTGATCGTATATATAGCTCAATACCTGTTCGCTCGTCATAGGCAGTGGCCCTGCAACAACATCGTTTAAAAACTGATCGTTATCTAAATAATCAGGAAGACCTGATGTCATATTAAGCAGTTGCCTTACCGTAATGATATTTCCGTTTGGCAGATGATTACAAATGTTAGGAAGATAGATGTTTACTTTGGCATCGAGATTAATTTTGCCCTCCTCTTTTAGCTTTAGAACAGCCACTGCGGTAAAGGTTTTTGAAATACTCTGCATATAGTGAAGGGCAGAAGCAGCCATCGGCTTTTCATTAATTACTGCGTCTCCTGCAACCAGGGTATAATTCTCTGAAACTGTTTGTACACTAAGGCTTAAGCCGGGGAAGTTGGACAAAGCTGTATTAAGTTTTTGCTGGGCCAGCGCTTTTCGATCAGGTGAGGGATTTGAATCGTCACTTCTACATGAGGTGATGAAAATAACAACAGCTAGTAATAAAAACTTTTTCATAACATGTAATTTGAATTATTTAAATACAAAATTCACGTAAGAAAATTGAGAAGAGGTTTCAAAAGCTTAAAAGTGCATAAAATGGTACCTATTTGCTGGTATTTTTATACTCGTTTGGTGTCTCGACAATTTTTTTGAAGGTTTTTATGAAAAGTTGTTTTTGAAGTAAAGCCATCTTCTAATCCCATCGCCGGCAAATTATAATTTTCATTCAGAATTTAAAATCATTTCCCTAACTGCAAAACTCAATAACATTGCCCCCCATTTTCGGGTTGAAATAATCTTATTTTACCCGCTCAAAGTCGCAAGACTTTCCACAGCAGAGCACAATATTTTAAAAATGATTCTTGACCATCATTTCTCTTTATGACTTATATCCTATTTTTGTAAAAAAACTAATGGACAAATTAAGTTTTCTGGAAGTTATTGCTGCGATGGCCGTTTTTATATCGCTGCTGCTTTCTGTTTTTTTATTAACGGTAAAAACAGAAAGAAAACTGGAAAACAGATTATTTGCAGCGTTCCTTATCATGAATGCCATTGATATCAGCGGAATTTTCATGCACCTTTTTGTGGACAGCTATAATCTGAAAGCTTTCAAAATATCTGCTTACTTATTGGTAATGCCTCTTTTTTATCTGTACGTGAATGCTGTTTGTTATTCTGATTTCACCTTAAAAAGAAAGCATTTACTGCATCTTATTCCTTTTACTGTTGCCAACTTAATGTTGGTTCCAAGACTTTATCTGGCAGAAGGTGCTGCTAAAGAAGCTTTCTTTACCACGATGTGGCAATCTCCTGAAATGTTTGTATATCAGCTCATCGGGGAACTGCAGTTTTTCTTTTATATCGTTGCCGTATTCATTGTGCTTAAAAAATATAAGAAGATTTATCTTGAAAACTACACGAATCCCAACACCTTGTTATACCAATGGCTGTTTCAGCTTACCACCATTTTCCTATTCATCCATGTATGTATTATTTTTAAAAATATCATACGATATACGGCATACAACGATCTATTTATCTGGATCCATATTGTAGCGGGAACTTCCTTTTTACTGGCTGCCTGCTGGTTTATATTAAAGGCATTAAATTATCCAGAGCTTTTTCGAAGAATTGATTCTACGTTACAACCGACAGAAGATTTTGCAGAAACATTAGAAACTGAAAATAAAACCGATGAAACAAAAAGCATTCAGATCGAACAGCTTAAAATATTTATGGTTGAAAAAGAACCTTTCCTGGAACCTTCATTAACGATTCAGGAATTAGCGGACCAGGTGAACATTCCTGTTCGTGAGTTGTCCGTATTGATTAACCATCACCTTAATCAGCACTTTTTTGATTTTGTAAATGAATACCGCGTTAAAAAAGCAATGACCCTTCTGAAAGATCCCACGAAAAAACAATATACGGTGTTAGAAATTTTATATGAAGTGGGTTTTAATTCAAAATCTTCTTTTCATACATCATTTAAAAAATACACGAACCAAACGCCAACAGCATTCAGAAATAGTTGATAATTAATTCATTGTAAATAATCGAACTTTGAATTGCAGATAATCGGACTCATTGTATTCATTAAAATGAGTCCGACTTTTTTATATGGACTTTTTTCAGGATTCTCTACAGCATATTTGCGTCAGATTATGAATATCAAATTAAAATTCTGACCATGAAATATGTAACCCTTATTTTATTTTTTGCCTTAGTTGGGTGTAATAGTGTTCACCCAACCCATCAACAAAATATTGAAAATGCCATTACAAAAAATGCTCTTCAGTTATTAGAGGACAGAAGATTTCATTCTGTTTCCATTGCCGTGCTTAAAGATGGAAAATCTACCATCAAACATTTTGGAGAATTAACGATTGGAAAGGGAAACAAACCCAACGATTCCACCCTTTATGAATTAGCTTCTGTCACTAAAACTTTTACAGGTTATGTAGCCGCTAAAGCCGTACTTGATCAAAAAATACATTTAGAGGATGATATCAGACTCTATCTTAACGAACCATACCCCAATTTAGAGTTCAAAGGTGAGCCTATAAGAATCAAACATCTCATCACCCATACCAGTGGATTTCCTAATTTCCCTATAAAAAGCGAAAATAAGAAGGCTTTTTTTGAAGGATTGAAACTCATCAAAATTGAAACGAAGCCGGGAGAAGTCTATTCTTATTCAAACACGGCTCCGGAGCTGACCGCCTATATCCTTGAAAAAGTGTATCAAAAATCTTTTGAGGGATTGGTCACTGAATGTATTTTGAAGCCCAATACCATGAACCAAACAAAATTTACACTCACTGAAAATGACAGAACAAGATTGGTAAAAGGTTATAACGATAAAAATGAGTTAATGCCTAACTTCAACAGAACTTTATGGGGTGGAATCTCAGGATTGCACTCTACAACAACAGATTTAGTGAAATATATGAAACTGCAGCTTGACCAGTCAAACCTTATTGTCAACGAATCTCATAAAAAATTATACAAAGAAGGTTCTGATTTTTGGGAAGGATATCATTGGTATATCATAGAAAATGACAATGAATTCATTTACAGACATCACGGTGGTATATACGGAATGCAGAATTGGTTTGTGATTTATCCTAAACAAAATATAGGAATATCCATATTGACCAACACCAGCTTTAATGAAACTGGAGAAATTTTAGAAAAAGTAGTTGATAAGTTGTATGATGACATCAAGGTAAACTAAAAATAGGCAACAATATATTTTAATGGACTCAATCTAATCTTTTAGTAATAGCATATGATTGGAATATGAGAATGGGTACGAAGTTAGAGGGTCAACAGGTCCGCGAATATGAGAAGTATAAAACAACCGTTAAAGGCCATTGGGTTTTAAAGCAAAAACTTAGTAATTTTAAAATCTTAAATCCATGGAGATGAGAATATCTTTTTCAATTATTTTATTATTTTTTTGGTCTTTTTCAAATTCCCAGATTTCAATGTTGGTAAAGGAATTACCTTCAGAAAAATATAAATATTATGTACCGGATAATGATGAGGCAACAAATTACGAATATCAATATCCTGGACACCTTGTAGAGATAACAATATCAAATACATCGGATAAAAGTGTATCTTTTCCGATTGATACAGCTAGCTATGCAATGCCTTTTACCGATAATATCGAGCTATATTATAATAGTAAGCCCAATATAATTTCTAAGGGTGATCGTTATAATGTTCTGGGAGCATATGCTTTTATATATCAAAAAGGAATATTTAAGGATTTTGATGCAGGAAATGATCCTTTTTATGAAGAGGAACAGTTGGTTGAAATACAAAAAATTGAAAATACCAGACTTCAGAAGATCCACGAATGGAAAGAGGCAAAAAAAATTACTGATGAATTATTTGCCACCTATAATTGGTATATGATGACGCATATGGTAACCATCTTACCCCATGATAAAATCACATATAAATTGTATTTTAATCCATTCTTAAAGAAAATGTCTGAATATAGTGATAGACTTTATTATGATCAATTAGATTCTAAAATTCCATACAATGTCACTTTTAGATTGATACTTAATAAAAATTTGTATCAATTTCTAACTTTAGAGGATAAAAAGAAATATCCTGATTTATTTATAGGGACAATATCTTCAAATTCTCTTATTTTTAAATAAGAGACAAATCAATTTTTAATTCTTTCAACTTTGCGGAAAGCCCTTTTTCCTATAATTATAACTGGATTAGATGCAGTTGAACTCATTTCCTTAAAAAAGTTAATTGTTTTTATCAATTCGTATGAAAGAACTACATTTAGCCACCACAAATCTTTAAAACAACTCCTATAAAAAATTGATTTATACAACACTTTTAAATATTGCTATTTTTCAGGGAATAGTCTTAGGCTTGGTTATTTTAAAGTCTTCTCTCTTTAATAGCAATTCAAATAAATATTTAGCCTGCTTACTATTTACACTTTCAATTAAATTACTGAATCATGTTTTTGAGATTCAACAGGTATTCACCTCCTATCCTCTTCTCCATATTATAGACAACATCGAGTGGGTATTCCTAATGCCTGCTTTCCTATTCCTGTTTATTAAAAGCAGAACTGATCATACCGGAAAATGGAAACAAAAAAATTATTTGTATTTTATTCCGTTTGCCTATTCCGCTGTCCTTAATATTATAAACGATCTTGATCATGTTGCAGGGGTTTATACGTTTTCTGAGTCAGGTAACCGTATCATCGGAATACTTGGATTGATTCATCTTTTTTTAGCCGTTACATTCATCCCATTCCTTCCGGTTTACTCTTATTTTATGATAAGACGTTTAAAAGATTCACAGGAAAAAAAATGGATACTTACCTTATTAACAATGGTTTCTTTCGTGCTATTTGCCTGGCTTATTACTGCTCTGGCCGGCTTACTTCTTGACTATGATATTTCTTCTACGATGAGTGTCCTGGCTTTATGTGCAACATTTATCATTCATTGGACCTCTTATATAGGCATTTACAAATATAAACTTGCTAAAAATAAAGAGGCTATCTCCAATTTTCTAAACAATGATCCGGCTATTTCGTATCCCAATCTGCAAATTGTAGAAAATAATACACCACAAGAATATAAGGAATCTATCACAGCGGATAATCTTTATTTTCAAAAACTGGAACTTCTTTGCAAGGATCAGCACATTTATACCGACAGTACCTTAAACAGAGAAAAAGTCGCTGAAAAACTAGGCATAAGTGCGGGATATGTTTCACAAATTGTAAACACGATAACAGGAGACAACTTTGCCCATTATATCAATCAATACCGAGTGGAAGCAGTGAAGGAAATGATGTCAAATTCAGAATATGACAACTATACTTTGCTGACGATGGGATTAGAATCCGGGTTTACTTCAAAAACGACTTTTTATAAAGCCTTTAAAAAAGTTACCGGTCAGACCCCCAATGAATATAAAAATACCAGCAAATAAGTACCATTTTATCCAGTTTTAAGGTTTTGAAACCCGTTCTAATTTTTATTATTTGAGTTTTGCATTCAAATAATTCAAATTAATTTTTTATGAAAAAAACCTTTTTACTACTCATCATTTTGTTTGCTTTTAATTCTGTGAATGCTCAAAATGAAACTGATGCAAATCCTTATCAGAAAAACAATGAAATCAAATTAAATTTAATCGCGCCCTTATCCGGTGCTGTGGAAGCAGGTTATGAACGGCATTTAAATAAAAACTCATCACTGGGGATTTCTGGATTTTTTGTTTATGATCATAAAAAAGAAAAGGATACGAATTACTTCATCTCCCCATACTACAGATACTATTTTGGAAAAAAATATGCTTCCGGCTTTTTTGTTGAAGGATTTGGAATGTTCACGTCCATTGATGGAAAAAAAATATACTCAGCAGACCACCTCACATTCACTGAAAACAAAGATGTTTATGATGTGGCACTGGGTGCTGGCCTTGGCTGGAAGTTGGTCACAAAAAAAGGATTGGTTTTTGAAGCCAATGCAGGCTACGGAAAACTTTTGTTCAATGGAGATAAAACAGAGCATGGCGTGGTTGCAAAGTTTGGATTGAGTATTGGTTATCGGTTTTAATATAAATAGATCTAAAACTAAAGCATAACAGGAATTTTACCTGTAGTAGATAAAACACAAAACTGAAGAAAGAACAAAATCCTGACGAGAGTTGGGATTTGTTTTCGTAAATGGATATAGAAGTAGCTATACTGACTGCTTTATCTTCAATTAAAATCATCAAAATTATATGTTAATTTTACAACTGATTAGTCCTATTAAATAAATAAAAATTAAAAAAAGCTCATTTTCAATAAATTATGTGTATATTTGTAAAATAATCAGGCTTCTGCCAGTGCTTCTTCTGATTTTTGAATTTATTCTTATCCATCAGTCTTCGCATTTTCAGCCGCTAATTTTTGTCATCAATATAACCGGTGCAGTACCTTTTCCAACTTGAATACTTTCAAGATTAAAAAAATACCAACATCATTTCTTGCTTACAAATCGATTAACTACTGTTTTGATATAATCAATTCAATAGTGGCGGTAGCCAAAATAAATAGAATACAATAATTTTTTAATACAATACAATGCAACAAGGAACAGTAAAATTCTTTAACGATGCCAAAGGATTTGGTTTTATTACTCCATCAAATGGTGGTCAAGACGTTTTCGTACACACTTCAGGATTAGTAGATAACATTCGTGAAAACGATGTTGTAACATTCGATGTACAAAACGGAGCGAAAGGCGTTAACGCAATCAATGTTAAATTGGTTTAATTTCTGAAGATTAAAATACTTCAATCGAAATATAAAGCAGATAATTAATTTTATCTGCTTTTTTTTTGTCTTAATAAATAACCTTTTTAATGGTGCTTCTGTATTATGTGCCAACAATTTAAATGAAAATATTAATGAAAAGTTTGAGGATTTTTCCTTCCCTCTACTCTTCAAAATTATGATTTCTGGAAGCATTGATGTCTTTGAAGTGATAGCTGAAAAAATTATCTAACTTTTCATATGGTATTAAAAAGTTCTTTTTCTTTTTTCAGTAAAAATAATTTTAATGGCTTTCTCTTTGGTTTTTTCAACTCTCCCACACAAAGTTTCTTTCTATCCATTTTTGACCAACATATCAGGTTTTTTTGATCCAGTAATATACTAGATATATAAAAAATATAAATTGATTAAACTTACTATTATGTAAATTTGAAAAAATATAATAGCCACTATTCAAATACGAAGTTATGAGAAAATTTATATTAATTATTTACATTTTGTCATTCAATTTGTCATTTTCGCAAACTCATCGTTTTATCTATGAACTCAAATATAAAAGTGATTCTTTAGAAAATATTTATTCTACAGAGGAAATGGTCTTGGATATTAACCCGACAGACGTAAAATTTTATGAATATGGTTTTATCGAGAACGATTCTCTGATGAAATTACCAGAACACCAATACGCCCAACACACGAGTCAAACAGGACTAACAATTTCAAGAAAAAAAGATTCTAATAAAAATATTAATTACGCTCAAATCAGGATGATGCCTTTTTATTACTTATTTGAAACAATTGATGAGATGAAATGGCACATACAAAAAGACACAAAAATTATTGACAAATATAAACTGCAAAAAGCAACGACCAATTTTGGAGGACGACATTGGACTGCGTGGTTTGCAATTGAACTTCCAATTTCAGAAGGCCCTTACAAATTCAGAAACCTTCCAGGACTTATTCTGTTTTTAGAAGATTCCAAACAAAATTATCTGTTTAGTTTTGTTCGAAACAAAAATTTCCCCAAAACATATGATACTAAAGAATTTTTAGAAACCCACTATGGAATGAATCCAATAAAACTTAATCAAAAAAATTGGATTAAATTAAACCTGGAATTTTATAATGACCCTTACGCCAGGATGAGAACGGAATTTCAGCCAAGTTGGAATGTCCAAATTAATGGCAGGAAAATCAAAGCAAAAGAAGAATTCAACGAGTTAACAAAATCAACTCAAAACGATATTCGACAATATTACAATCCCATTGAATTAGATAAAGCTATTCCATATCCTGATAAATAAGGGGCATACCCCCACTCTGGTGCCAGCGTAACGCTCGTTGCCTATTTCATATATTGCAAATTTAAATCTATTTCCAAAATCTCCTGATCATCATTATAGCATGGGTAAATAAATGTAAATCAAAATGTTATCCCATTAAATTAATAACATTGAGCTCGCGACAACAAGGTAATGTTTATAGTATCTATTATCTTATAATTATTGAAATCTTTATAAATGTTTTTCTAACTTTTCACAAAAAGTATTTTCAATTTCACACAGCCTTTCTTTTGATATAATTTTCATTAAAAAGCCTTTTTCTTGTAAATTATTAATAAAATCTTTTCCTAAATTAAACGAAACATCTTTTTCTAAATAATATATTAAATATGATGGCCAAATCCACTCTCCATCACTATAGTAAATTTGTGGCGCAATAAGCCTATTATTTTCTACATCAATAAAAACACCCATCCAGCTTAGGATGATATTTCCATTTTTTAAATAGTTAATAATATTTATTCTCAAATTCTCATCCATGTCATAATCTTTTGCGCTTCTATAATCATTAAGTGCAAGAACTTCAGGAATATTATTATATTCTTTTATAAATCCAATATATTTCATTTCTATTTTATTGTTGTGTTAAAAAATGTTCTGAATTTACCGCCTTCAAAAACTTGATAACTCCCACACTGGCACTAGCATCACGCTCGTTGCCCACTCTCATATTGCAAATTTAAATCTATTTCCAAAATCTCCTGATCATCCTTATAGTAATTTCTTACACTACTATATTTCCATTCATAATGGTTCTGTTATAAAACCACTTTCAAACCCACTTAACTTTTAAATACCATAAATAAAGATCCGAGAAAATGTATTTTCTCGGATTTATTTATAGATTGTTAATCTTTATTCGGACACGAGCGTGACGCTCGCGCCAGCACGGGGAGTTCTTCTAAATTGATTTTCATATCTACAATATAGTAAAAAGCCAGCTTTCTAAGAGCTGGCTTTCTTGTTTATAATTCTTAAATTAATATATTATAAATATTTATAAAATCTCTAATCCCATGTACTTTTTAGAAACGGAATCAATTAAAGAATAATCTTTCGATGTCATTTCCCAAAAACCATCATCAAAAAATTCTAAACATATTTGATTGTTTTTATAAGAGTCTTCTTCATTAGAATATCTTTTAATACTTTGTATATTATCATTTATTAAGATTTCAATCTCAAATATTTGTTCTATATTATTTATTGATTGCAAAAACAAATCTGAATTTGGAAATATATTAATTTCCTTTGACAATTTTTCATTAGAATCATCTTTTGTTATACCATAAAATCTCACAATTCCAAAGTTATAAAATTCGAATTTTGAATTAGATTCAATAATATCATATAAAAAAGAGATTAATTCATTACTTTCACTTTGATTGCTTGCTATTTTTATTTTTTTATATTCTAACATATCTATTAAATTAATTAATCAATTGGAAATGCTTGTTTCCCTCGTGCTTTTGAACCTCCTGTTGGATTAGGTTCCCCCACGCTGGCGCGAGCGTCACGCTCGTTGCCCATTCTCATATTACAAATTTAAATCTATTTCCAAAATTTCCCGATCATCATTATAGTAATTTCTTGCACTACTATATTTCCATCCATAAAGCTCTGTTATAAAACCTCTTCAGGCTCACTTAATTTTTAAATACCATAAATAAAAATCCGAGAAAATGTATTTTCTCGGATCTAATTCTAAATTATTCTTTATTCAGACACGAGCGTTACGCTCACGCCAACAGGGGGAAAAAAATTCTTAGGCATCGGGTTTTCAACTTCAAAATGTTCAAATTTGTAAACCTTATCTAATGATCTGCCCTCTAACTTCGAAGATAATCCATAAACTTCTGTACCAGCTAAAGTAATTCCATTATGTTTTTTAATTATGTATTTAAAATCTTCGGGAAATTTAAATCATATTTCTTCTTCTAATTTTTCGATAAGAGAATCTAAAATAACCTCATCTAAAAGCAAAATTTCATTAGAAAATTTGTACAGTTTTTCTAAACTTTTTTTATAACGATCTGTCATTTTTTTAACCAACTTTCTCGTTTATTTCTTTTTAATGAATTATTATATTTAAGAAAGGTATAGACTAGCATTCTATAAATATCTCTACTTTAAATAATACAAAAGCCAACTTCTAAAGGCTGGCTTCTGTGTTTGTTTGTAACTTATATTTATATTTTTGTAGGGATTTTTAAAATGCTTTTAATCTATAAAAAAATAATATCTTATATTACTTAATTAATACAAATATAAAAAGCTCATACTAAAATAGATTACAATTTTAAATATAGTATGGATTATTTTGTTTAGTGTAACATTTTGGACACTCTATTATCCCTTGATTATTAAATGTTTCCCAAGAGTCATCGCAGTTGACACACATCACCCAGTTGTCTCCAACGGAAATAGCTTTTTGTAGTCGATTATCAGGAAATTCATTATCAATTAAAAATTTATACTTTTTAAAAATAGTATTTGCATTTCCAATATCATCCATCATTTCTTCTTCAAAGAATTTATTATTCTTCCATTCATTGAAAGTAATTAGATTAGGAAATGTAGGTTGATCTATAGGATACTTTTCCACACCAGTAAAGCCAACCCAGTATTGTGACATTCTATTGTCTGTAATAATAAAAAATTCTGAAGGGTAATTAAATGGGTAAATGCTTCCTCCTTCATCCATAATAAAAAAATTGACAGTTCCTTCATTGGTATATTCTATTGCATAAACAGTATATTCTTCTCCAATGGTTAAAGGAAATCGTTCATATGGTATTTGCCAGTTGATTTTATACTTGACATTTTCTGGATTATCTATTTTTATATATTTAATTCTCATTTTTTAATTTTTTAATTTCTATGGATATCGATGTCCTCTACTCTTTGCATTTGTCCCATCTTTAATTTTAAATCCTGATCTTTGTCCTGTTTGTATATTCTCATCATAATGAACCTCAGTTACTGTACTACTGTCACCATGCTTATGACTATGTTTCATTTTTTTGTTATGTTTATATTTCAGGGTGTCACCTAGTTTTCCTTTCATAATTTCTCCCACGCTGGCGCGAGCGTCACGCTCGTTGCCCACTCTCATATTACAAATTTAAATCTATTTCCAAAATCTCCTGATCATCATTATAGTAATTTCTTACACTACTATATTCCATTCATAAGATTCTGTTATAAAACCTCTTCAGACTCACTTAACTTTTAAAGATCATAAAAAAAGATCCAAGAAAATGTATTTTCTCGGATCAATTTATAAATGTTGATATTCTATTTGCTTTTATCATAGAATGCAATAGCATGGGTAAATAAATGTAAATCAAAATGTTATCCCATTAAGTTAATAGCATTGAGCTCGCGACAACAAGGTAATGTTTATAGTATCTATTATCTTACAATTATTGAAATCTTTATAAATGTTTTTCTAACTTTTCACAAAAAGTATTTTCAATTTCACTCAGCCTTTCTTTTGATATAATTTTCATTAAAAAGCCTTTTTCTTGTAAATTATCAATAAAATCTTTTCCTAAATTAAACGAAACATCTTTTTCTAAATAATATATTAAATATGATGGCCAAATCCACTCTCCATCACTATAGTAAATTTGTGGCGCAATAAACCTATTATTTTCTACATCAATAAAAACACCCATCCAGCTTAGGATAAGAACCTTAGCTCAATTAGTATATCTATCATTGTATACTCCTTCTATTCCTCTTCCACCTTCAAAAGATGCATAAATATTATTACATATTAGCTCCAAAGTTTGCCCATCCAATTTTCACAGCTGTACTACCAGATCCTGAACATCAATTTAACGAAGGTAAAAGATGCTTGTTATTTACGCTTTTTGTTACATGAACGGGTACGTAGAAGTTCCATAGTACTTCCTCGTGTTCTATACTATTGTTTCTTGGAGAAATTTGATCTCAATGACAAAACACTTGTTGTGGTAAATGAAAATGAGCCAGTGTGGGGTATAGATGTCTCAAAACTCTCATTATGTTCTTCATATTTCTGTGTTTAAAAGAGAAACTAAAAAACAAAACATTCAATTATAAAAAATGACTATCTGATATTGTTGTTGATTCTTATAAATTATTTCAAGTAATTAAAAAAACAGGAAGGAAAATGTTCCCTCCTGATTATAAATAACGTAAAGTGTAAAATTACAAGTAGAGTATTTACTGGAATATTTCTTAATATTTCATTTGTAATTACTTTCCTTAATGAAAGTGGATTTATATTTCCGTTAAGATCCTATCTCGATACATATCAAACAATTTAACTTCTTTTTCTTCTTCATCTAATAACTTTTCATAAAATTCATCTCCTTTTGTAGTCCATTCTTTAAAGCTAATAATTTCACCATTTCCCATTTCTAAGTCTTGAGGATCTCTCACTTCATTCAATGAGGTAGTCCAATATTTAGAAATATTATGATCAATTATCTGAAATAAATTACTTGGAAAAGCAAGTGGATAACTGTCCGATTCGTCTCCTATTATATAATAGAAAATGGTATCAAAGTATTTTGAAATAGCAAGTACAGCATAGGCTTTCCCTATAGTTATTTCCATTTCTGAATTATTTGCCCATTCAATTATAGCATTTGAGCTATTTTCAATCGAAATGGTGGCACTAATACATTTTACTTTCATTTTTATTTAAATTTAAAATCAGTTAACATTCCAGTTTTTGGATCTCGTAAATAGTGAACGACAGACTTCCCTCCTTTTTTACCAACACTATGATGCCACTTTTCCCAGCCCTGATATCTTGGGTCTCCTAATTTTAAATTAAGATTTCTACCCATTCCTTGTTGTGCTTCATTTAGAGCTTGAACATCTTGCTCACTTCTAGCCACTCTTCTAAAAATATTTTTATTTGATCCATATTGCTGATTTTTTGCTAAAGAGGCGGCTTCATTCAAACTACCACTAATATTTTTCAAAGGACCAGCATTACTTAAAGCTCCTTTTTCGGCTGCTAAAATCCTTAAAGCATCATCTCCATTTTTCGTAACTACAAGAAGAGGCAATGCTGCTAATTGCACATTTTTATTATCCGAAGCAGATATAGCCATTCCCAAAACTTCCCATATTCCGAAAGGATCTTTAATTCCTCCAATATATTTAATTGGACCATCAGCATATCTTCCTGCATTTACAAATCTGTCCCAAGCAAAATCACTTTTCGCATTCCACTTACTCATATAAGCGTTAAAAGTATCTTGAAAAGCTTGGCCCCACTTAAAATGCTCTCCTATAAGATTTATTGCGGGTATATTGATATATGCTTCACCAGAACTATTGGTTCCGCCACCGCCCTGAGGATCAAGGGAAGTATTGAGACTTAGATAACTTCCATCATACCCTAGTTTGATATTGCTTTCACTTTCCAAACCATCTCCTGTATTGTACCATGTAGTTGCACCTAGACTCCACATTCTATCTATTAAAGCCTGCTCCAGCATTCCATTTGGATCTGTAAACATGATGGGATTATTAAAGCCATAACGGTATGGGGTAAGGCTGGGATTTTGTTCAGCCATTGGATCAGAGGCAGTCCATCTTCCAATATCTGCCATATATATTCTTGCTCCAAAATCATAAGCCCCAAATTCCTGTAGTTCTTTGCTTCCAAATTTGTAACTTTTATAGGCACTAGGAGAGAAAAAAGAATTTCCGGTCTTTAAATGGTTCATCCCAAATGGATAGTAGTCGTTGGAATCCGTAATTTCAAGACCTCCTGCGCTGTTTCTTGCGAAACTTACCCTCACATTTCCAAGATGATCGAAGTACTGGTAAATATACTGATCTTTTATATAATCATAAAACCCTTCAGATGTTGGAAAAAATTGCAAATCATCTGTTTTTAAATTTACAGTGCTCGATGTTTTCTGCTCATCTATTGAAAAGGCCTCCGGTTGCATGGCTCTTTTTGACATCATCAACGAAGAAAGCATTTCCGGATCTCCGCCTCCGCTTGTATTAGGACTTTCAACCTTTGAATATTGAAAGCCATCCAGATAATCAATAGTGGTTTTTACGGTTGTAAACCCTGTAAAATTTGTAATAGTCGTGATATTTTCTTTTCTCAGCTTTGTTCCATCTGCACTGTATTTTGTATTAATACTAATATCCTCAATACCATTTCTATTTAAATGGACAGAATTAGAGAGATTAAGATAATTGTACTTAATCACATCTATACCTTTATCTGGCATATCGATCATATTACCATTGAGATCATAACTAATGATATTTCCACCACCCTGATATCCGGTTGGATTATTGGATAAATCTTTGATATTGGTTACTTTATTATCTCCTCCCGAGTAGATATATTCTAATTTATCTATTACTGTTGCAGGGTTTCCGCTTTGAATGACAGATGTCCGGTACAATTTTGAGATGTTGCCATTTAAATCATAATCCAGTGATTCTGTATTTTCCTTACTGTAGGCGTTATTTGGATTTTGATAATAACCTGCTGAAAGCCTGTTCAGTTTATCATAAGCATACCCATATCTTTTTGGTGTCATGGATGGATTTACTCCGATGGTTTCTACCGTTCTCCAATCTACTTCTGCAATATTCCCATTGTAGTTTGCCTTTACGTTCTTATTTGGAAACAATACCGTATCAGGATTTTCAATACCTTGTTTTTGGTTGTATTTAATCTTATACGAAAACAATTTTCCTCCCAAATTGGCAACTCCCATTTGGTCTTTATTAATATCAGTCAGCAAACCTCTGATATTGTAGGCATAATCTATACTTTGAAGATTGTTTCCCACTTTTTTATTTTTTACCTGGGAAAGTTCATTGTATGTATTCTCAGTTAAAAGCTCCTCTGCCTTGTCATCTACCTGATGAAAATGCTGAATCAATCTATTTTGAGGGTCATATACAAAACGTTCTTTTACCGTTACTCCAGATTCGCCTGTTTTTCTTAAATGGTAAGTATTGGTTTTTTGTGGAACTCCCGCAAAATCCAATAGAGTTTCTGTTTTAGTATAGCCCCCTAAATGGTTGATAGAATGACTTCCAATGGGTCTTGCTTTTGTATCATACCAAACAAAACTCTTCGTCCAGTTGTCATCCTCAATATTCTTTATATAAGAAGCTGTTGGTAGTGATTTTGTACTAATTGAAGAATTTTGTGCATCCTGTGATAATACATCCTGACCCAAAATTGGGGAAGAAATAGCTGGTGTGCCAAGAGGATAGGTATCATAATAACTAACGCTTAATAGGGTCATACCAGTTGTAGGAAAAGCACTTTTGGTGTAATATACATCCATTCCGCTTAATGTAAACGGAGTCGTACTTCTGTCTTCATTATTTACCAAATTGGTAGACAAAGTATTGATTTGTGTTTGGAGGGTTGATCTTGTTGACGTACTACCAAAGAATCCTGTATAAACCACCCTTCCGAATTTATCATATTTGATAAACATCCAACCTTTTTTATTAAAGCTGTTATTGACAGTTCCTAATATGACATCCTGTGTTAAAACCAATCTATCCTGCTTATCATAAACCATATACTCCCAACCTTTACCCGGTATTTTCTTTTCAACCAGCCTTCCCAAATCATCATAACGGTACTGATAGCAAAGATTATTTAAAGCAGATGATGAAATGGTCGTAGAGACTGACGCTAAAGGTGGGATTACATAAGCTAATTGGTTGTACTCATTATAAACATAATATGTATCTACATCCTTCGTACCATCATTTTTTCTGATAAGCACAGTCTGTCCTTTTCCGTTTTTATATTCTATCGCAGTATTTTCATCTTCATCGCTCACAGAAGTTTTTATAAGGTTATTCACGGAATAATAGCCTGAAAAATCCAAACGAGACTCCGTCCTGTTTTCGACCCATGTTGTGGAAATAGTATATTTTTTTACTTCATTGGCTAAAGTATTGGTATTATAACTGTAGTTTACAGGTTTACTTGACCATGCATTTCCAGTACCAAAGCTTTGCTTAACCCTATCTAACGGAGCATTTTCAATAATCTGCTCAGAATAAATTTTCTCTGCTCCATAAATATCAGGATTTACTGCATTATTAAGAGGATTGTCATAGATGGCTCCATTTTGAGTTCCCGTTTGAGGAACTGGTAAATAAGACTTTGTAGGTCTTCCATACTGATCGTATTCTATATGGGTAACTACATCTTTCTGGGAAGGTGAAGCCTTAATGGCAACAATTTGTTTAGATCTTCCCATTCCATCAAAATACTGAACGCTTTCTGCTTTTTTAGTACAGTCTGCATCTAAGCAGCCTTTAGTATATATATAATTTTTTGTAGTAGATGGAGCTATACTTTGTGCAATCACGTGGACTGAACCTAGTAATAATCCTCCAATAAATATTATTTTTTTCATGATTTTTCTTCGTAATTAATAATCTAAAAAGGATCTATCGGTAGCGTAAGATCGAAATTGACAATTGTTCCATTTGGAATTGATGAAGAACCTGTTGTAAGCTGAGCTACAATATTCCCATTTTGATAAATCGTAATTTTCCACGCACCATAATTAATAACTCTAGCACCAAAACTATTTGCAACATATGTTAAACAATTCCCATTTATTATCCCTACAGACTTTCCAACCGCCCATGTAAGACTACTGTCATATGGAAAGCTCATTTGAAGCCTAAAATTGGATGTATTAGGCATTGTAAGTGATGCGCTGTTTAATGTTGCAATATCATATCCTTTGACAACCGTACAAGCCATTGGTACACATCCTGCATTTTGATTAGTTACACTTTGTCCATTTGCAAGAACATCATTGTAAGCCATCTGATTGGCATCAACCTTACTGGCGTATGAGAAATACTTATTCGCTGGAACAGTATACATATATTTTTGAGGAAGAAATCCGGGGCTACAATTATTACTTCTGTATTCCTGAGCCATTTCATCATTGGCAAAAAGTGGCGGAGAATAATGATAGTCGTAAGTATTTAAAGTCTTTCCTTCTTTATCCAGAATTTTTGATAACCTATGAGATGAATCATAAACATAAGCTTCTCGTGCTCCAGATGAACTCGTTTTAGAAGTAATTCCAATCAAGGGATCATAGGTATAAGTAGTGATTTGATAGCTTTTTAAAGCAATATCTTTCCTCACATTGTCCAATGCTAGAAGTAGCGCATTCTCGTTGGCAGGATTATCAGCATCTGCATTTGATGCAGTGATAGCGGCTTTAACTGAAGTAAGATTGGAAACCGATGCATATGTAGCGCCAACAATTTCCGCAATAGGCTGGGTTTGATAATAACCCCATATAGTAGCAGTTGGAATTTCATTTTCCGCCAAAAGTTCTCTTAAATTTCCTTTATCATCATAATTATTAAAAGCAATTTTCTTAAAAGAACTTTGGTTTGGGACATTATACATTAATGTTGAAGTTGGATAGAGTGTAGAAGCATCATCTAATTTAGTTTCTATTCTACTGATCACCTTCCCATCATTTTTTACTTCAGTCTCCAAAACTGTTCCTACCATATTGGCATTGATCAGTTTTTGAATATTCTTCTCTTTTGCATATTTGAAGTTTTTCTCAACTATTGACCCATCATACAATGTTTCTTTACTATATATAAGATTATTATATTGATTTTCATAATTATTTTCAACTGTATTTATTACTGTTTGGCTATTACCATTAATATAGTCTTTAACCGTTTTAGTTTCTTTTTTAATAAAAGTTTTTTGTACAGCTACACCATCATGCTTAATATTACTGATTGGTAAGGTTTCAGATTGGTATGAAAATCCAGTTTCTTGTAATAGATTATTGCTTATCCCATACACCTCTTTCTGTTTGAACAGCCCCATCCTTCTTAAATAGCTCCCGAAGTCTATATACGTATAGTTTAACCCTGATAAATCGAATAATTCTTTTGCATCATAAAAAATGTATTTAGTATAACTATTATCTAACATGTTAATAGCTTTGACATTAGCGTATCCTATTGCTTTATCAGGTTTTACATTTTCATCTAAAAGTGTTGGATTACCCATAAAATCTTCTTCAATAGTTTCTCCACTAGAAGTTAAAGGATCTGAAAATCTATTATATTCGTACTTCATCCACTTAGATGGTGTTGTTGAACCAGCATCATAATTTTTTACACTTTTAATTCTTAATCCGTAACCAAATATATTTTTATGTTTTCTTACTCCTTTAACTCCATAGAATTCTAACTTTCCCTGGCCCCTTCTTGGCCCAACGAAGGAAACTTTTTTTATTTCTACCGGACTAACAAAACTGTAAGACTTTATATCAGGGCACACAAAACCATTTGCCGAATTTAAATATGGCTCAGAAGTGATTATGGAATTATCAACTCTATGCAAGTCATAAACTATTTCATCCGAAACATCTGGTTTATGCGGAGGGTAGGGATACAATGAATAATTAAAAATTGTAAAAAAACGAGTATAACCTGATGGTAAATTCAGATTATAATTAGAGAAATTTTTATAGCTATCAAAATCTAATGTGTAAATTTTATCAACATCATAATATTCATAACAGGTACCATACAGACAATAGTCCTCCAAAGCACGACCTGTTATATCTATAGAATTACTTTCAAACTCATATTCAATTCTTCCTCCGGTTGGCAGACTTATACTTTTTAATGTATTTATATTTACTGTTTTGGGATTGGTCGAATTGGGCCTCATTAAAGCTCCGTTATCTAGACTACAAGGATTGTATAGATTGGTATACCCATAGCCATCTACACTATTTACCATATCAGGTCCTACTGCAATTAATTTATTGTACTCAAAAGAATGTTTTTGAATAACATTATTATCTTTATCCAAACTGGCAAGTTCATCCAAAAAATTTCTATCAGAAATGGTATGTAAAAAGGCATATTGGCTGACAATTACATTGTTTTTGTCCTTCACTATCAATTTATCCATTTGATACCAATCAATATTTCCTTTATTTTTCAATGAATGAGTGGTAGGATTAGATATGTATTTAAATTCAATACTCCCCTGGTTACTGATATTAATCTTTTTTATTTTGTACTCCTGCAAAGTTCCAATTGCTTGAGTAATTAATTCTGTAGTGATCTCATATTCAAACGATGCTACTTGTTGATTTTTATTATCCTTTATTGTAGATAATAAAAATGCAGTATTAACAAGTTTAGTATTTAATGGTGCTTCTGGAATTGATGAATCAAGTCCAACACGAATTTTACTAATATTTACTTTGTCAAATAAATAGCTATTTCCATTTTCATCAGTAATAGAGAACGATAAGATTTTATTTGGTTTGGTATCATCCTTAGCAACTGTTATTTTATTTTTTGAAGGCTGTATCTGTACAGCAATTAATTTATTTGTGGTCTGATCTTTATCTATATAAAATCTTCCGCTATTTCCCAAAAAGTTATAGTAGTAAACCTCTGAAATAGCCTCTGTAGAATTATTTCTATCTTCATAGTCTTTTTCATCTTTTACCTTACTTTTAAAAATATTTCCGCCATATTGAAGACTCCATCCTCTTCCTACATCACTTATAAGTTTATATGCAGATGCTCCTTCTGTTGAATAGGATAATGACACTCCAACATTAATACTAGATGCTAACGGGAAATTAGTAAGAGGTAAATTTATGTTAGGAATACCACTATGAAAATTAGTTTCAGAATTAGTAAGGTAATCATTCTTTTGAAGTTCTATTGGTTCATTTTGGCTTTTCAAAATTCCAAAAAATAGTACCCCAACTATGGATAAAATTTTATAAATATTCTTTTTTCTCATTATTAATTTATTTCTTTATGAGTTTAGCGTTAGCTGTTTTATTAGTATCCGTTTTTATAACAACAAGATAAGCTCCCTGTATCAATGGCTGTGTATTGATCTTTGTTACCTTATTCTTCGTCTTCAAACTCTGCAATTGTCTCCCACCCATATCATACAAAGTGATATCAGCGTCTTTGAAATCAAAACCAATTTCCACATAAGCATAATCTGATACAGGGTTAGGATAGATCTTAATATCTTGTTTCTCTATTAACTGATCCAATTGTTTGTCACCTAGTTTGATAATCTTCCAGTTCTCTTTTCCTAATTCCTCTGCACTGGTTCCTGCCAAGATGATTGAGCCATCTCTGTTCAGTTTGATATCAGATAATCTTTCCTCTCTCTTTCTGGATTCCCCTGCCACATGTTTCCTCCACTGTTCATTTCCGTTTTGATCCAGATATAGCATCCAGAATTTCTCATCATCAGCTTCTATTCTTCCTTCTGCCTGAGTATAACCACCTAAAAGAATTCCTTTTGTTTTATCATCTGCAGAATGAATTGCGCTCATTCCCATTAAAACATCTCTGTTCTTAAAATTGTAAGATTTCTGCCACTGCTCATCACCTCTTTCATTTAAAGAAATTAGCCAAACATCAGTTCCTTCTTCAATTCCTACAGTTTTATTTCCTGATCTTTCAGATCTTGATTCTCCGCCAATGATATAGCCTGAAGATGTTAGTGCTAATGTTCTTAAATGATCATCACCTTTACCACCATAGTTCTTCTCCCATTCTACTTTTCCGTCTTTACTGAGTTTGATGATCCAGTAATCACCTTCTCCAAAATTTTCAGTTTGCTTTGATCCATTAGCATTACTTCTTGAATAAATACCCAGTAATGCTCCACCATCTTTCGTTGGAATCATCTTTTCAACTTCATCAAGCCCTTTCCCACCTAAAATAAGTTGTGAGGTTTCTTTTCCGTTTTTATCAAGTTTAATGATTAAGATATCTTTTGATCCGTAACCTTTAGGTGAGTTTTGAACATTACCTGCCACAAAAAATCCAAGATCGATTGTTTGAATAACAGCTCTGGCTTCTTCATCAGCAGAAGTTCCTAAAGTTTTCTGCCACAATTCATCACCAAATTCATTGATTCTAATGAGCCAGATATCTGATCCACCTTTGGAATCTTCTTTTTTGTCTAATGATTTTCCAGAAAAAGTGGTTCCTGAAATAAGCGATCCTCCATCCTGCGTTGTTACAGTTGAAGAAAGATAATCATGATTATTTCCTGCAAAGTATTTCTCCCAAACCTGATCTCCTTGCTGGTTCAGTTTCACCAAGTGAAAATCGTATCCATTATTCTGTTTCGATGTAGCCTGAGATTCTCGAAGGCTACCTCCCTGAATAGCACTTCCCGTAATCAGATATTGCTGATCTATGGTTGTCGTAACCTGACTAAGAAAATCCTGTGTACTGGATTTAATGTTTTTCTCCCAGACTATTTCCTGAGCTGAGCTCAAAATTGTGCACATAGTAAAAGCACCAATGTAGAGTTTTTTCATCTATTTATGTTTTTAGTTAATTGATTTTTCAAAGCCTGCAAATTTAACACTTTTTAATACTTATTAATTTTACTTTAAAAAAAAATAATATGAATTTCATCATATTTTTATATTCATTTTCAAACGGTTACGTTTTATACAGTACAAAATTAGGATAGCATAGCGACAGAATATGTCGTATTATAAGTCTTTTCAAATTGGTGGAATCATTGTTTCTTAATTATCACCCTCCTTGTTCCGTTTCTTTCCGTAATTTTTTAGTTCGCTGTATCTACTTTCTTCCCACTCCTTTCAAGAATAATTTTTCTGCTTCTGGTTACAAACAAAAACCTTTACCAAAGTTGATAAAGGTTTTTTAAGTTAGAATTAAAACTAACCAGTTTTATTGTTTTGTAAATATTAAATCTTTTGTTTCTGGTAGATAAATAGTTGTATCTAAAGTTGGTGAACATTTACTTGCTGTGGTGACTACATCATTTGGACGATATTCCCAAGAAATTTGAGTAGCATTAATTTTTTTTAAATAAACATCACCCCAGCCTACAGAGCAGTTTGTTCCACTGTAAAAAAATATTATCGAACTTTGAGTAGATTTAATTTTAGTACTATGAAAATCAATGTCTGTATTATTATTTGTAGTGTCTTGTAAAATCGTACCTGAAGAATTTTTTACGATATATTTTACAATTAGAGCATCTCTATAGAACTTTTGATCGCCCTAATCAATTAACTTGTTTTCTTGTTTTGTAATAAATAATGTAATTTCATTTCCTCCATAATTGGCTTTATAGTTGCCCATGTATGGAGTTAGTCCATTATTAGTATCTTTAAAACATAAGCATTATTAGGAATATTTGATAATGCATTACTTAAAGGAAGATTTTGGGCATTACAGGATATAGTGCCTGTCATTAAGCCAATTATAATTAATATTCTTAAATATATTGTTTTCATATTTTATTTATCATTTAATTAATATCTATGGGCACGGGTTAATATTAATAGTACCATTATTATTTTCAGTAATAGTGTTTACAACTCCATTGCCTTCAACCCGTCTCAAATTTAATTCTTAATAATTTATTCTCTTTTTTTTCGATAATCAATTAAAAATTGATTCACATGTGCAGGAGTATAAACAAATCCCCAACTCTCTCCCAGTTCCCATATAAGATATTACATTAAAAAACCCTTACCAAAGCTGGTAAAGGTTGATTTTATATTAAAAATTTACTATAATTTTTTATTGCTTTGTTAAAATAACATTTTTTGGTAAAGGTTGAGGGAATGGATTGGAATTATAATATTGGCAAGATGAGTCAATTATATCTGTTGTATCCATAAATTTCCAATTTAGTTGTGTATTGGAGGTATTCACGAAGTCTATGTAAATATTTCCTGAAATATTACAGATATCTGGATCTACATAAAACAATGTGTATTTACTTGTATTTTTTATAAATCCTATTCCTTCAATTTTAGTATCCTGATCAACTAAACCAGTATTGTCATACAAAATATTTCCCGAAGAATTTAAAACTTTGAATCGACCAACTATTACATCCTTATAATAAGGGTTATTTTCTTTGTGATCCATATATTTTTTAACCCTTTTTAAGTTAAGAAAAAAAGTTTTATTATTCCAAATTCCGCTCCATGTACCTTCATAAGGGAGTAATTCATTATTCAAATCCTTAATATATGAATTATTAGGCACATCTGTATTTGTGTTCAAAGGGAATATTTGTGCACAGCTTAATAAAATGAAGTGCAAAGCTAGCAGTATTAATATCTTTTTCATTTTTTTTATTTTTTAGGGACAAGGAATCGGAAGGACATTATTATTTTGATCCAAACTTAATTTTTTAGCTTTTCCTGTTATTTTTTCTACTTTATATAATTCTATTCCATCTATTTTTACTTTTTCTTGTAGAAACATTAGGAATACTTTCTCTACATTGGCTTGGGTTATTTCGTCTTCTAAAACTAGTTTACCCATTTCTCTTTCATACCATGTTTTCCAGAACTTTATTGTATTTGGACCAATCCCAAAACTAGATGATAATCCTGTAAATTGAAGAATGTAATTTCCTTCAGAGGTAATAACCATTGCGTAAGCATCTGCAATATTACCATGCCCATCTGCATTAGCAACACAACTTGTTAAAAAAGTAGATAAGTCGCCCGGAGAAAATATTTTAATTGGGTGACCACCATCACTTTCATTATTATGTGAGTGTATGAATCCAAAATACTGATCTCCAGAAGGTAGTGTCACATTATGTGTTCCTAATACATTTTCCATAGGAGGATATTGTGTTCCTGTTACTGTTGTATTTACAGGATAGCCGGCTGCATAGCCCATTTCATGATCATAATTAAAAACTTCTGGTTTGTCTATTGCTGCTACTTTTTCTTTGAATTTGGAATTCGAATATAAGTTACTAATTTTTTGACAAGGATCATTTAAACCAGGAATAGTTCCTCCTCCACATCCGGCGGGAAGTCTATAAAAAGCCTTATTAAAGTTTGAACCACAGGGATTTGATGGAACATTAGGGCCAGGTGTTCCGCCGCCGCCACAACCGAAACAGCCGCCTCCGCCTCCGCCTCCGCCTCCGCCGCCAGGGGTTGAGGGAAAAGGATCATCTACTGTTCCGATAACCTCATAGGTGCAATATGTAGTTCCACAGTCGGTACAGCCACTTTCAGCATCACAAATCCCTTCGCCATGATGGGTGCAATGAAGCGCTATAAAACATGTTTCTATAATCATTAGTTTCCCTTCTTGCTGAATTGTAACTTTCGTTGAAGGGGCAAAATTCCTCATCCACATGATTCCATATTCGTCATCAGACTTTTTACCAATAAACAAATCTTTTGGTATTCCTATAAAATGTTCATTTCCAAATGTCCTATTATCCATGTGCATGAAAGTAAGAAAAAGTTTCTCCCGATTTTCTACACTGATCCTTTGATCGTAGACTATATCTTCAAGTAAGGCATTGTCATAATCTTTTACAGCTGTTACCACGTCTTTGCCATCTAAAGTTGCAAAAAGTATGGAACTCATTGTTTCATTGTCATCAGAAAGAGGAATCATAAGGCCTACTGCATTTTCAGTCACTACTTCATACATTTTATCCCAAATTGGCATTCCATTTTGATCGGGCATTTTAGATAAAAAATCTGTTTCTCTATTGTAGGCTTCAAGAATGTTAATGTAATCTACACTTGATTTTGATTGAATAGATGATGGGTGTTTAAAGAAATCAGAATTGTTTCTTTTCGGATTAGTTTCGGCTTTTACCAAATCTTCATTTCGACATGATTGTAAGCCAACACTTAATGTTATCAATAATGATAACCATAAGAAAAATTTGTTTTTCATTTCTAGTTTATTAATTTTAGTTTTTAAATATAATTACAAGTATTAACATTTTTTAATATTAATTTCATAATTCATATCGATAAAACGAGAAAACTTACAGCTTTATTGTTCGGAATATTTGTATTTACTATTTTACTGATAATTCTATTGCAAAATAAAAATCACTAATACATAAGTTTTTGTTATCGTTATATTCTATCAATTGTTATCAGTGCAAAACTAATTCGTTACAGCGACAGAATATGTCGTATTACAAGTCTTTTCAAATTGGTGGAAAGCAATTTTTCTTCATGATTATGACCTTACCTTTTCGTTTCTTTCCGTAATTTTTTAGTTCGCTGTATCTACTTTCTTCCCGCTCCTTTCAAGAATGAGGTGTGCCGCATCCAGCATTTTAGTCAGATGGATGTAGGGGCTGACCATATTCCTTTCCGGGACATGATCATAAGTTCCCAATGAGAAATAAACCATCCCGGACATAAAATAGTCAAATTCCGTGACGCTGTATTCTTTGAATGCTTTTTTAAATACCAATAAAGGGTTTTGGTATTCCTTCTCTGAAAGCAAACCGAGAAGTAATGGAGAGATATTTTCTAATTGGGTATTCACTTTCCATTTCTTTTCTTTGAGCATGATGAGATAGCCAGCACGCACAAATGACCGCATTGACTGGTGAAAATGAAAGATAACGGAAGAATCTTCTTTGATCCAACGATCCCTCTTTACCGCGTAATTCATAATGCTGTTTAACCTCTCTTTGGATACAGCCAGTTCATTGAACTTAAAATAGGTTTCCATTAGCTGTAATCCGGAGCACTTTTTATGCTCTGTCCAAAACCGGGTTTCGAAGTCTGTTATATTCTTTTTCATGTGTTTGTATTTTTTATTTTTATAAATGTAATAAAAAAACAACAAAACAACATATATGTGTTGATGAAAAACTTTAGAAAGCCCAAAATTTACTAGATGTATAAATGGGAAGTAGAAGAATTAAAATTTCAAATTGGAAAGCTTATTCAATTACATAGGCTAAAGCGAGGACTTTCACAGTTCCAACTTGGAAATGAACTCAATCTATCAAGTAATCACGTTGGCAGAATTGAGAGAGCTGAAACTAATCCAACAATAGAAAGTCTTGTTAAATTCTGCAATTTTTTTGAAATTGATATGTTAGTTTTATTTACGAAAATATCAGACAAAGAATTAAAGAATATCGAAACTGAAATTGATTATTTACAAAAAGAGTTTAAAAATCAAAATAAGAGAAAATCCTGACGAAAGTTGGGATTTTTTTTGATGAAATTGTCAAAACTCCCAAGAATATATTTATTCGAGACCTTTAAGAAATTATGTAAAATTACTGATTCAAAATTTTAAGATGCTTTTTATTTTTGTTATTTACGGAAAGTCGTAAAATAATATAAATTATCATTTGTAAGTTTGACTTAGTTAATGATAAAATATAATATTATGGGACTTAAACCAGGGCCAAAAAGAACAGCAACATCAACTGGAAAACCAGATCAACGTCAACGTGATAATAAGGAGACACCAGGAAATACACCTTCTTTAAAACCACCTAAGAAACAGCAGGGTAAATAAACTATATCTTATAGTATCCAGTCTGTAAAGAATAGCGCTACTTAAAAATAAGTAGCGCTATTTTGAAAGATTGTAAACTTAAAAAAATTAGCTTTTATCCTTAAAGCTTTACTATTTATCGTTTGATTATTTTTATGGTTTTTACGAGGTTATCAGCTAAATTCACTTTGACCTGATAAACACCCGATAACAAAGCAGAAAAGTCAAGAGTTCCCTGCGTATCATTTATTGCTTTCGTAAGTACCGGTTTCCCTGCTGTATTGTAAACCGTTACCGAAAGAATTTTTTGATCGAATGAGATCGTCAGGATATCCTGTACAGGATTTGGATAGGCTTTCATCTCATTTGCTTTTGTGGAAGCTTCCTCAACAGCAAAGCTATTTGTAAGACGGGTAACAGTTACATTGCTTACAGGACAAGCGACTGACGTGAAAATTTTACTTTGAATATCTGTCCCATCTCCTATCTGCCCCATACTATTATAGCCAGAGATTGCTAAAATTCCAACATTGTCAATAGCGAGGGTGTTGTGAGCTCCTGCTGCAATACTTTGCCAATCGGTAGAAGTTCCGACACGCATTGGGGTAGATCTATTCGTCGCTGCTCCATCACCTAATTGTCCCAAAACATTATATCCCCATGTCCAAAGCGTTCCATCTGTTTTGATGGCGATAGTAGAACCATTAATGCCTGTACGAACACTTCGCCAATCTGCTGTGGCTCCTACTTGTGTCGGCGTATTTTTTGAAATTGTGGTCCCATCACCCAATTGCCCGTATCCATTATCTCCCCACGTCCAAAGTGTCCCATCTGTTTTGAGCCCTATCGAATGGATTCTTCCTCCATCAATAGCTGCCCAATCCGTAGCTATTCCTATTTGAATAGGAGAAGTACTTCCTGTTAAAGTTCCATTACCGAGTTGCCCTTTGGAATTATCTCCCCAGGTCCAAAGCGTCCCATCTGTTTTGATGGCGAGCGTATGATTTCCTCCGGACGTTACACTTAACCAGTCTGTTGCTGTTCCTATTTGTATTGGTAAGGTTTTATTGACGGTGGTACCATCCCCTAATTGCCCGTATTTATTATTACCCCAGGCCCAAAGTGTCCCATCAGATTTCAGGGCCACCATATGGCTGGCCCCGGTGGCCATATGTACCCAGTCTGTTGCTGTTCCTACCTGTGTCGGCGTATTTCTGTTGGTTTTAGTTCCATCACCTAATTGTCCGTCATAATTCCATCCCCATGTCCATAGCGTTCCATCTGCTTTAATTCCTGCCGAATAAGATACTCCAGCCACTATTTTCACCCAGTCTGCGGCTGTTCCTACTTGTGTTGGTGTATTTCTGTTGGTTGTAGTTCCATCTCCCAGCGCTCCATCAGAGTTGTCTCCCCAACTCCATAATGTGCCGTCTTTTTTTAGTCCCATTGAATGATAAAGACCTAGACTTGCACTTTGCCAACAGCCTGTTCCGGTTGTAGGAAGTGTGGTAAAAGAACCTCCCGGTATCCAGACCACCTGACTGAAACCACAATCAGACGCTACCCACCAATAATAAGTGTGGTTAGGTAATAAATTCGTCAAATTGACCGTAGTAGAAAGAGTAGCTCCATTATTCCCGCCCATAACAGGATTTGTGCTGTAAAGATGTACATACCCTTGATCAGGAGCCTGAGTGGCTGCTGTCCAGCCAATAGTGGCTGTTGAAGAAGTAATATTGATTGTTGAAAATTGTGTTGGAGGAATACAAACTTCAGGACAGGCAATAGGAATAAATATATTTTTGTCATTATTCACAGTATTAGTATTAGAAGTTCCATCACCCAGCTGACCGGAATTATTTCTTCCACAAACTTTTAAAGAACCGTCAATGCCTTTTACAAGAACATGATTTTGTCCGGCATAAATCTCCAGGTTGTCTGAAGATATACCAACTTGTGTAGGAGATGTTGTATTTACTGATCCATCTGTACCATTACCCAACTGCCCATAATAATTATAGCCCCATGACCAAAGTGTTCCGTCTGTTCTCGTTGCAAATGTAAAACCATTTTCAGCAGCTACATTTAGCCAATTGGTTTCTGTTCCGATTTGAATAGGAGCCGTTTTTTTAATAGTCGTTCCATCACCCAGTTGTCCATACGTATTCGAACCCCATGTCCATAGTGTCCCATCTGCTCTTATTCCTACAGAATACCCATATGAGGCATCAATACTTTTCCAGTTCGTGTCTGATCCGATTTGTATCGGAGCTTTTTTTGAAATGGTAGTTCCATCTCCTAATTGTCCGTTAAAATTGTATCCCCATGCCCATAGCGTCCCATCTGTTCTAATTCCTAAGGCATATCTATTTCCGGCATTAATGCTTTGCCAATCGGTAGCTGCGCCGATTTGTATTGGAATCTTTTTTGAAATGACAGTTCCATCTCCAAGCTGTCCGTAATCGTTACGCCCCCACGCCCATAATGTTCCATCCGTTTTGATTCCTACCGTAAAATCATCTCCTACACTTACACTTTTCCAATTCGCAGTTGTTCCGATTTGTATTGGAATTTTTTTTGAAATGGTAGTTCCATCTCCCAGTTGTCCATATTCGTTGCGTCCCCAGGCCCACAATGTTCCATCTGTTTTAATGGCAAAAGTCTAGTTACCGCCGGCACTGATCATTTTCCAATCGGTTACCGTTCCTATTCGGGTTGGGGCATTTCTGCCATTCACATTTAGGTCAGCCAGTTGCCCGGAGAAATTAGCTCCCCAACCCCACAATGACCCGTCTGTCTTTATTCCTACCGAATGCTCAGTTCCTGCACTCAGACTTTGCCAGCATTGAGCAAAAGAATGTAAACTGATGAATACAAATAATAAAAGTATTTTTCTCATATTTTAATTTTATAGTATTTTTTCCTACTCGTATAGCTTTTCGGTTCCGCTTTGTTTTAGTCGCTTCTGAACTTCATCCCATAGGTCAACTGAACACAAAAATTTTAGGAAACAAATGAATTCTTACGAAGACATGATTTTTAAATCCTCAAATAGGTTTTGATTTTGAAAGTCCTCCGTAGATTAAATAGCATCATTAGTGACACCACATGAAACTTTCCAAACTTCAATACAAGAATTTCTCACCCCCAGATCGAAAGCGAAGTATCGGAATACCCTAATATTATATATTCTTTATATCTGATTTACAGGAATAATCAAATAAACCTATGTGTTCTATATGACTTATAGCGTTAAAGAAATTGTGATAACTTAGTATTGTTTTTAAATGGTTGGAAACAATAAGTTTTGACGCATTCGGATGAATAGGTACAACGTAGTTTTGTTCATTTTCATGATGTAATTAGTTTTCGGGTTAGTTTTAGTTTTTTAGAGCAAACAACATAATCTGTTATAAGAACTTTATGCTGTTGATTACAAAAATATATTTTTATTACGGATCATCAAAGCTAAAAAAACAAAAAGCAACCCATACTTACCTCATCCCTCCATACTACATTTTGATATCATTTATTTCCGTATCTTGTCTATACGTTTTTACAAAAAAAACATTTTAAAACTAAATACCTTATTTTATGAAAAACTTAAAAAACCTATCCCAAAAGCTCACCAAAGGAGAATTGAAGAAAATTTTTGGCGGCGATGGTCCTGAATTATCTCTTCCGATGTGTACACCAAGACAATGCGAGATTTTTTATACCCGATGTGACCGTGTTAGCAGCTGTCCTCCACTCTACCCTGATCCAATTTAAATAAAATACGGCTCAAAGGAGAAATACATTGCCCGCAAAATAATAGATCTAATTTGTGGGCATTTTTATAAGACAAACTGGAAGCAATTGTTTACTCCCAACACCCGAACCCTATGAAAATAAAACTTAGCTATCTACTTATTTTACTATATAGTCTTGTAAGTTGTCAGGAAAAATCAATCATCAATGACCTGAAATTCTCTAACTATTCAGGACATCCCAAAAAAATTACAGAGGTCATTACTTTTTCAAACCAAAATATAAATGAGAATATCTCTTATTTTGACAAAGAGGGTTTCCTTACAAAAGTTGAATACTATAATGTGATCAAAAGTGGATCTTCTCATGATCGATTGATCAATGAAATTACTACCTACAATTCAAAAGACAAAGCAAAACGCTATTTTGAAGTCATTAATCCTGAAACTAAGAAAATAGTAACTAACGGTTATTTTGAGAAAATATCGGATTCATTATATAAGAGAGTTTCAAATGCTACTGATCACAATATATCACTTCACAAACTATTTTATTTTGACAGAAATAACCGCCTCATAAAAACAGAAGAAACCGGGAATTTTTATGAAACCCCAATTAACAGCATCATTTTATATACCTATACCAATACCCTAAAAAATGAAATCCTTTTTGAGAATTTAACCAATCACAAAAAGTCTAAGCATATTTATAAAAATGTAAAGCTTGATCCAAATGCCAATTCTGTGTATGAAGAATTAGTGGATGATCATGGAATTCTACAACAAAAAACAGAAAGAAAATTTGAATATTATTAATTGAAAAAATTTCTATTAAGCGTAGTTTAAGCAAGCTTCAATCTCCCTGCTCAATCGAAAAGTTTAAAAATTTATTTCACAAGAGAATATATTAATACTCCAATACCGGCATAAGCAGCAACGGTAATAATATCAGCAATAGGCTGCGAAAAGCGTTTTTCAGCAATTCTCTCGCCATTGATCTGGTTCTTATGGAATTTCAGAACTTTTTTAGAATTACGAACCGGATGCGCCACCAGGCTGTCGCTTTCCCACTTGTCAACGATGACTTTATAAGACCTGCCATCAACATCAATTTTAACATTTTTACCCGGAGTCAATTTCCCCTGAATATCAACCGGGAAAGGCGTTTGCTGTAAATCCGCACCTTGAGATTTAGTGGCTGTATTTTTTGTTTGCGGAGAATTGGTGTCAGCAGGAGCTGCACGCTCATTAGATTCTTTCTTATTGCCCTTCTTATCCATTGCTGGATCGGCTGGTTTTTTAACCTGGTAAGTATAGCAACTTACAAGAGAAAATAATATAATGATGAGATAAAGATTCTTTCGCATTAGCCAAATTTAAGAAATAAACGGAAAATTCAGTATTTTCTTTTAAAAATTCTGAATTTAAAAATGTATTCCTGCTTAAAAAAGCAATTGGTATTGATTAAGATTTTAAGAATCAGTATTAAAATGCAGTGTTACCGAATAATGATATTCTCCCTAAACACTTCGCAGTTCAGCAATTTCTTTTACTAATTTCGGGTACATAGACTGTAGATCAGCTCCACCTTTTGGTTCACGGTTCATCTGCCGCTCCGGGCTATCATAATGATTCTCCGGATACAGTTCGTCAACAGTATCTCTTATTTCTGATTCATCTTCATTATCATGATTTTCTGAATAGGCATCATCAGAGACATACAGAAGTCCTTCTGCCCAGCAGTCGGCAATGTTAAAGCTGTATTTTCCATTGACCAATGACTGAATATCTTTTTCAATATCTTCAAAAAATTCTTTTCCTTTCAACAACAGCCAGCATCGGAAGTAAATAAACCCATCATCAGAAAGGGAATCGTTAAACACATAAACCCCATTCTCCAGCTTAAATCCACATTCAAGAATAATAGAAAGTTCAGCAATTTCTGCCGTATAAAGGTTACTCAGTTTCTCCCGAAGTGTTTTTTCAAAAAGAATAAGTCTTTCTTTTCCAAATTTAGAAAGGTAGGCGGTTAAATTTTCCAAATGTTCATCCACATCATATTCGCTCCAATGGGCTTTTCTCTGTTTATTGGATTTTTCAATGGCTTCCCAGAAATAAATATCAGCTCTTTCATTCTCTGAAAGTTCTTTTTTCTGTGGAACTTCGTCATGTTCCAGAATTTCAATATATCCTTTCTTTATCTTTTGATTGATCAGCTTTTCAGACTCGTGAGTACATTCTTTTTCATCAGCAAATTCTTTGATTGTTTCCCTGCCTTTTGTTCCGGTTTTGCCAAATATTATTTTTTGAGTAGTTCCCTGGTAATCTATATTCCAAAATTTATCTGATAGCTCATTTTGATTGATCAAGTGCCTTTTCATAAAGTAAAAAAATGTGATGGATTTTTAATGGAATTAAAACTACAAAAAAATAAAGAACCGATGTGCTATTTCCTCTACAAATTCCTTTCTGGCAGCCATTACCTGAAAATCTTTAAGTTATATTATAGTCACTTTAATACTCTTCCCACTCCCCATTTTGAGGATCATATTTCTGATATTCACCCGTATCTGTAAATTCTGAGGCGGTCATCCCCACTTCAAAAATATTTTCTTCATTAAAATCTGTTGAAAAATACAGTGCTTCATCGGTTAGCAGCGCTTGCCCATATTCAGGATGTTCGAAATGAAATCCATATTTGCTTTTTTCATGTAAAACATAGTTATACTTTGCAAGACGTGCTTTTAATTCTTCAATCTGAGGTGCCGTAAACGGCTCAAGATTCTTCTCATCATCGAAAAAACTTTCGTCGTTGAGTTTCTGCTCTCTTTCTTTGGTCTCTTTTCTAAATAAATGGATGTCGTAGCTCATATCTTTTTTATGCTTTAAAAATACAGTTAGTCTATGGTTTTTTCTATGTTTTGATGTTAAATTTATAAAAATAAGTAGCCAACAGAGTAAAACCTCCACCATAAAAATAGGTAAGAATGGTTGCCAATACTTATTTTGTCTGTCAATTTTACACCATCTTTGACCGGAGTTATCAAGCATGCTTTAAAACTGCCTGCCCCACCCATTATTATGCTTGCACCAGCCAATAAAAATAATTAATTTCAATCCTCAGATAACAGGAGATGGTTAACAATACAACACCCTGTTAATTAGTACTTTAAATCACACAAAGAATAAAATAAAATTAATAATTAAAATAAACGAGGCAAACATAGCGAATAATCTGTTTCAACAACCAACGGAACGATCACTATAAGAATTAGATATGCTCAGGGAACATCAGCAAAAAACAGGGTTCAGGCACTTACTGGAATTTATATTCTACAGTAATTTTTTTTATGGCATTTGTACAGCCGCCACTACCCTTGAAACCACTTTCCTTATGAAAATCCCTTTTCAAGGGATAATGCTATACATACTAACGTTTATCAGTACCATTATTTTCTATAATTATCCATACGCCAGAAGTCATTCACCTACCTCCAAAAATCCGCGTACCCGGTGGTATTCTGCTCATCATAAAATGATCTCAAAAATCCAGATTGGCCTTAATATCTGTCTATTAGGGATAATGGTGTGGATGGCAATCGTTTACTTTAATGAAATAAAAGCAATGACAGGTATACAGTGGATCCTGTTATTGATCTTCCCTATCGTAGCGGCCATGTATTACGGAAAAAATATTGCCACGCGTGCCTACAACCTTCGAAGAGCGGGATTGGTAAAGCCTTTCATCATTGGCTTTGTCTGGGCTGGCTTAACGACCATATATCCGTTATTATATTCTAATGTCATTCATTCATTCGAACAGAATTTCACCTTACTTCTGCTTATCCTGTTTCTGAAGAATTTCATGTTTATTTCATTGCTGGCAATTATGTTTGATGTAAAAGATTATGCGGATGATACCACAAATCAGTTAAACACTTTTGTTGTAAAATATGGTTTAAGAAATACACTTTTAAACATCATAATTCCATTGATCATTTTAGGTATCCTTACCTTCATATCCTATGCCTTAATGAGTAAATTCAGTATTCCTAAAATGATATTTATCCTCATTCCTTTTTTACTTCTGGTGGCGGTAACGCTGTCATTAAAAAAAAGGCGGCCTCTTATGTATTACCTGGTTGTTATTGACGGACTGATATTTGTAAAAGCCCTTTTTGGTATTTTAGCTGCCATCTCATAAAATTTCATGAGGCAATTTATCAGTTTAGTTTCACGTTCATTTTTTGAATAAAACCATCCCATTGCTTATTCAGGTACACCAATGATTCCTTTTTCTCATTTTCATCCAGAGACGAATAATTAATCGAATTAAAAACCAGTTTTTTCAATGCTTTTACATCAAGCTCCCAGGAAACAAAAGCGACCCAGAAATCATAATTAAGACCTTCATATCCGTAAACACTCGGATCATCACTATTAATGGAGCACTGTACTCCATTGCTTAACAAAACCCTTGCAGGATGATTCCGCAGGTCACTGACATATCCTAAAATCTGGTTACTGATCGGACTTACCTCAACCAGTTTATTTTGTTTTCTGATCAACTCCATTGTTTTTGGAAAATAAATAAGATTGAGGCCATGCCCAATCCTTGGGTTATCCAATGATGAAATATCCAGTATATTTTTATTAAAGACAGAGGTACTTTCTCCTGCATGAAGAAAAAGAGGCATCTTCACTCCATACTTTTTGCTGAGTTCATTCAGTTTCATCCAATCTTCCCGGAAAGAATAGATGCTATTTCCTGCCGCCTCATCTGCAACAAGATCAAAGCCTGAAATAACATTCGGAAACTCCTTTTTAAGTTCAAAGGCTGTTTCAAGTTGTTTTTCAATACTTTTCGGATCTAAAAATTTAAAACTGGAATAAATTAATTTCAAACTGAACTGCGGGTATGATTTCTGTATTTCTTTAACAACCTCCTGCAGATCGGTAACCGACGTTTTCAATGGATACTTTCCATGTTTAAAATCATAAAGCTCATCAAAGATAAACCTGATTTCCAGGTGTTGCACATTATTTGCCACTAAATCCAGAAACCCTTTTTTATAATATTCCTTAAAAAAAGGACGATAAGGCAACAACAGGCTAATACGTTTAAAACGTTTCTCAAATTCAATCCAGTAATCGGTATAAGTACACA
Source organism: Chryseobacterium sp. ISL-6 (assembly GCF_018613715.1). Lineage (GTDB taxonomy): Bacteria > Bacteroidota > Bacteroidia > Flavobacteriales > Weeksellaceae > Chryseobacterium > Chryseobacterium paludis. The sequence goes on from NZ_JAGGPT010000007.1 coordinate 286,098, forward strand.
GTGATTCCCGCTTCAGGATGAGAAGGTCTGCCAGTTTTTTTTCAAAATCAGGATCTGAAGTCAGTTTTTTATCAAGACCAATAAATCCTTTCGGAACTTTCCCTTCATCAAAAAATGCCAGCTGTCCGAAAATAAACTGGTCATTATCTGCCTGATCATAAACATAAGATTCTTTATACTTTCTTGCTGCAGCAATCACCCATTTCACATCGGTTATTCCGCCACTATGGGTATGCAGCAACCCTCCTTTCGGCATAGATTGAATGATCTCAAATAATTTACTGCCCTCTATCAATGGTTTTATTTCATTAAAAGAACTATTAAATAAAGGTATTTTCTGTTTGTCTGTTTCCGTAAGAAATTCCTTTCGTAACTGAAATAATTTTTTGTCCAATGCGATCTCAGCATCAGACAGTTTTATATCAGCATCAAAAGCCAATGCTTGATTTTCCTGTTCCAATAACATCCAGTTCTGTTGATAAGTGGATTTTTCAGCCACTTTATTTTGGCATCCAAACAATGGAAATCCAAAAAGTAAAATATAAGTAAGATACCTTCTCTTCATAATATTGAGGTTTGCTTTGCACACTTGATTATGCAATAAGAATCTTTTGAAAAAAATAAAGGTTTAAATAAAATGATCTCCAAAAATATAATTAATTTTTTGAGTAAAACAAAATTGAACCTAACCATATAACAGAAAAAATTACTACAATACCTTTTGCATTGGCTAAAAGCTTTACACCATTTAAATGAAAATGGCGTTATTTTACATCATTGATTATTATTTTAATTGAATATATTCTAAAAGGAAAATAATAATTTTTAATCAAATTTAATAAACATCTGATCAAAATTCAAGGTCATTTTATTGAATTGACGGATCACATCCTGACCAATATTTCCGTAGACCGTCTCTTTATTAATCTTGTTTTTTAATAAATTTATATTTTTAAGCGGGATCTGTTTTCCTAATATATGAAAGGTATGGTTTACTTTAAATCCATCATATTCGGCTTTTCCGCCTGCACCGCCCATACTGATCTTAACGCCTTTGTATTCCTTATCTATATTTTTTTTATTCTCTTTATAAAAAGGTGCATATAACATCGTCTGATCAGCACCGGTATCAAAAGTAAAATGTCTGCCATCAATAAAAATAAGTGGAGTCAGACCGTCAATTGCCATATTCGCCGGTGTATTTATTTTTGTTTCTTTTTCCGGTACAATAAAATAATCATTTTGCGTCAGCTGCACTTCATTTAAAGCTTCAATAACGGGAAACCCAAGGATACCATTGATCTGATAATTTATCTGTGGAAAGCTGAGCGCCGTGTCTGCAAATACTAAAAATACAGCATTTTCTATTGTGATATTTCCAAGAACCAGTTTTTTACATATGACAAGATCTGCTTTAACAGAAATACCGGTAATCGCATCTACATCAATATCAGCGGGAATAATTTTCATTTTTAAACGCCTGGCAGCGGATGCTGAAATTGTGGAAATATTAGCTCCTGTATCAAAAATAAAATTCATGGTTTCTTCACCGGTACTTATTTTAAGATTCTTTAAGTTCGCAATATCCTTTTCCATCTTTATGCGGGTATCTCCATTAAAAGTAACCTGTTGTCTGGGTTCATTTTCAAGAGCAGTCCATATTTTCAGGTTGTTTTTAAAGTCACTTTTTTCATCTTCTGTAAGGAGATCGTTATATTGATTAATGGCTACCTCAATAGCCTTTTTGGCTCCTTTATAATCATATTGCTTCATGCAGTTATCCTCTTTAATACGCCAGATCTTAAGCATAAGTGAATCAGGAAGTCTGGTTTTTGAAGATTCAAGTTTTAAAATCTTCTGATTAGATTCTTCAGGTTTGTTAAAAGCATTATAAAGCACTGCTTCGGTAAAATACTGGTATTCTACAGGCAGATCTTTCTTGTTTTTTTCAAAAAGTTCATGAACTATAAAAAAATTCTTTTGATCTATCTTTTTATATAAGATATCAAACTTTGAAACAGGGGTCTGGCAAAAACTAATAATAGATATGAACAACATGGCAGCCAACATGGTCTTACCTATTATTCCAATCATCCAAAATGAGTTTATTTTTAATAATCTTCCAATATTCTTTTTAATCTTAGTTTCGGAATTCTTCATACTGCTATTATTAGTTATTTGAATTTTAAACAATTTCAAGCCACTAATTTATCAAATTCCGCCATGCTAAACGATAGATACTATTTAAAATCCGGTATATTATAATGATGTTTTTAGTGAAGTTAATTCTTGTTCATTTTTAAACGGTAAGCAGTCTTAAAATTGATTAAATGCATAAAAGTAAAGACAGCAATTACCTAATATTAAAAGTGTTAAAAGAATAACTACACCAACCTCTGTACTCCTGTTGTAATATTATCTTTTTGTAATATTAAAAAACATTTCTCCAGGCATTGAAATATCTTATTTTTATTCATATATTTGCGTAACATTACTAAATAATTATAAAAATTTATAATTATTTTCATACAGATTGTACCGGTTTATTTCGAAGAATAAAAATATAAACTACAGATTATTAACAGTATTAGGTCGATTTAAAGTTCTCTTATTAATAAATTATTACTAAATCACCTTTATCGTTAAAAATATCACATAATTTATTTATTTTTATTCCTCCAAAATAAGCAATCGCTCATTATGCCTTATGGTCTAGCGTTTTGCTATGGAATTTTTCAGCTATCATTTCAACACCATAAACACTATGAAAAACTTAACCATTATTGGCGCAAAGCCTTTTGAAAAGCCGGATATCGACCTTAAATCTAATAACCTAAGGGTTACTGGAATCCACACAATTAATCGATTCGAAATTAAAGAATAATTATTAAATAACGTTTATTGTTAAATATATAACATAAATTTACTACTTTTATTCCTTCATAACAAACAATCGCACTTTATAACTAAATGTTTAGCGTTTTGTTATGAAACATTCTATCATTTCAAACCATAAATGCCATGAAAAACTTTACTATTATTGGGATAACGCCTTTTGAAAAACCGGATGTGAATCTTATCCTGAAACTACATCAGGCGGGTGCATTTCCTATCCTAAGCTTAGGACATGAGTTAACGATTGCTCAGCAAGCATTAAATCAACTCGACCATACAGATGTATCTTCTTATGGTATCTCCGCCACTGATGACAAATTTATGTCGCTTCAAATTCCAGAGAAAGTAAGCTTTGTGATACTTCCTTTCAGCCTATCAATTAATTACGCATTGGATTTACCGGTTATTTACCAGGTAAACAGTTTGGAAGAAGCCAGACAGGCTGAACAATCAGGAGCAAAAGGTATCATCGTAAAAGGGAATGAAGCTGGTGGACTTGTTGGTTATGAATCAACATTTGTATTATTTCAGCGTGTTATCAAAGAAATCAATACTATACCAGTATGGGCACAGGGAGGAATAGGACTCCACACTTCTGCGGCAGTAAAAGCATTAGGAGCAACCGGTGTCATATTGGATAGTCAGCTTGCTCTTTTTCCAGAAAGTTCCGTTCCTCAGGATGTAAAAGACCTATGCTCAAAACTAAATGGAACCGAAACAAAAATTATAGCTAATCATCGGGTGTTGGTGAGGCCAAATTCACCCGCTTTACCGGAAGATATCGGTGCCACGGATCTTAAGCAATACTTTACTGACCTTGATATCAGTAAGAGCTATATTCCCATGGGACAGGATATTTCTTTAGCCATAGATCTGTATGAAGATTTCAAAAGTCTCAAAAAGATGATCTTTGGATTTAAAGAAGCCATGTACGGGCATCTGAAACAGGCAAAAGCACTCCAGGTCATTAATGAGGATAATATGCTGGCCAGAGAACTTGGTTTAAGATATCCCATTGCACAAGGGCCAATGACCCGTGTCAGTGATGTCCCTTCATTTGCCAATGCTGTAGCCGAAGCAGGAGGTTTGCCTTTTGTGGCCCTGTCTTTACTTAAAGGTGAACAAGCAAAAGCATTGGTAATTGAAACTAAAAAACTTGCCGGTGAAAAAACATGGGGTGTTGGTATTTTAGGATTTGCACCTCAGGCACTGAGAGATGAACAGACCTCCTATATCCTTGAAGCCAGACCTCCCGTAGTTCTTATCGCAGGCGGAAGACCTGCTCAGGCTAAGATATTTGAAAAAGCAGGAATAAGTACTTTCCTGCATGTTCCTTCCCCTGCATTATTGGATATTTTCCTGAAAGAAGGAGCTAAGAAATTCATATTTGAAGGACGTGAATGTGGTGGCCATGTAGGTCCACTTTCAAGCATGGTCCTTTGGGAAAAACAGATTGAAAGAATTTTAAAAGAAGATCATCCTGAAAATATCAGTGTATTTTTTGCAGGAGGAATCCATAACGCATTCTCAACAGCATTTGTTTCTATCATGGCGGCTCCGTTAGCAGCCAGAGGTGTAAAAGTGGGTGTACTCATGGGAACTGCTTATCTCTATACTGAAGAAGCGGTAATCACCGGAGCCATCCAGGAGGAATTTCAATTGCAGGCTATGCAGGCAAAAGACACCGTCCTGTTGGAAACAGCTCCTGGACATGAAACACGTTGCTTAAACACAGCATTTTCACAACATTTCAATAGCGAGAAGACTAAACTTCTGGCTGCGGGAATGGATAAAAAAGAAGTCTGGGAACAACTTGAAAAACTAAATGTTGGTCGTCTGCGAATTGCTGCCAAAGGGATAGATCGTCAGGGTGACCAACTGGTCAACATACCTAAAAATGAACAGCTAGACCTGGGAATGTATATGATCGGACAAATTGCAACCATGCATGACCATGTGATCTCTCTTGCAGAGCTTCATAAGGATGTTGGTATTGATAATCACAAATACATTCAGCAAGCAACATTACCAGAAGAGCCTGCGTCCAATGAAAAATCACTGGATATCGCTATTGTAGGGATGGAATGTATTTTCCCAGGTGCAAAAAATTTACAGGAATACTGGCGTAATATCATTCTAGGAAAAGACAGCGTAACAGAAGTACCGGATGAGCGATGGAATAAAGATATTTATTATCACCCGGACTCTGACGGACCCGATGTATCCCATTCTAAATGGGGTGGCTTTATTCCGAAAATAGATTTTGATCCCCTCGCATTTGGAATTCCACCACAATCTCTTGCAGCCATTGAACCTACACAATTATTAACCTTACTGGTTGCTAAACGTGCCATGGAAGATGCCGGATATGGAGAAAAACACGTCAACAGAGAAAACATCTCTGTGATCATTGGAGCTGAAGGTGGTAATGACCTGGCAAATAGTTATAGTTTCAGAGGATATTATAAGCAGGTTTTCGGAGAACTTCATGATGAAGTAAAAGAGGCATTTCCACACACTACAGAGGATTCTTTCCCTGGTATTTTAGCTAATGTCATCGCAGGTCGGATTACGAACAGACTGGATCTTGGAGGCAGGAACTTTACCGTAGATGCTGCGTGTGCTTCGTCTTTGGCTGCTATTGATCTGGCATGTCAGGAACTTATATTAGGCAAATCCGATATGGTACTTGCCGGTGGAGCTGATCTACATAACGGGATCAATGATTACCTTATGTTTTCAAGTACACATGCTCTTTCCCGAAAAGGAAGATGTGCAACATTTGACAGTGATGCCGATGGTATTGCTTTGGGAGAAGGGATAGCCATACTAGTATTAAAAAGATATGAAGATGCTGTACATGATGGTGACCGTATTTATTCGGTTATCAAAGGTGTAGGCGGATCAAGTGATGGAAAGGCTTTAGGTCTTACTGCGCCTAGAAAAATAGGCCAGGTAAGAGCTTTGGAACGTGCATATGCCCAAGCAGGTATCAGTCCTGCATCAGTTGGACTTGTTGAGGCTCATGGTACAGGAACTGTAGTTGGAGACAAAACAGAACTTAGTGCACTTACCAATTTATTTAGTCGTTCAGGGGCTTTACCCGGTCAGACTCATTTAGGTTCTGTAAAAACGCAGATCGGGCATACCAAATGTGCAGCAGGATTAGCAGGATTGATCAAAGCTTCTTTAGCAGTATACCATGGTATAAAACCTCCTACCCTTCATCTTCAACAGCCTAACGCTTACTATAATGCTCAAACCAGTCCTTTTGCGTTTTATGCCGAAAGTGGACTTTGGAGCGAGAAGAACCGTTATGCCGGAATCAGTGCTTTTGGATTCGGAGGAACTAATTTCCATACCGTTATTGCAAATCACCCTAAACAAGATAATTCTGTAGCATTACAGTCATGGCCTTCTGAGCTATTTGTGTTCCGCGGAGATACTTATGAAGAGGCCAAAAACCAATTGGGACAGATCAAATCTTTATTAGAAATAAATGATGACATCTCTTTAAAAGATATCGCCTACAGCTTAACCGTAGGCTCAGAAAAACCAATACAGTTAAGTATTGTTGCTGATACAGCCGAAGACCTGATGATGAAAATCGAATTGGTTTTATTCGGTATTGAAACCAAAGACACCTTTATTGTAAATAAAAGAGCAGGTAAAGTGGCCTTTTTATTTCCTGGCCAGGGTAGTCAGCGAATCAATATGGCCCGCGATCTGTTTGTGGTTTTTCCAGCTATCCGAAATCTTATAGAAGGCTATCCGGAGCTTGAGAAAGTCGTTTTCCCTTCTACTACTTTTGATGCCGATGCTTTAAAGAAACAAAAGGAGACCATTAAAGATACCCGTTTAGCACAGCCAATTTTGGGAATTGTTGATCTCGCATTAGCCAGACTCCTTGAATCCATGGGTATTGTTCCAGATATGGTGGCAGGACACAGTTATGGTGAATTACCTGCTTTGTGCTTTGCAGGAGTATTTGGAGAAGAAAAATTAGTTGATTTAAGTATCCAGCGGGCCCACTCGATCTTAGATTCTGTAGAAGGCGGAGATCCGGGCACTATGTTAGCCGTAAGCGCTAAACAGGAAGATTTACAACCTATCCTTGAACAAATAGAAGGCTGTTATCCCGTAAATTTCAATACTCCATCTCAATGTGTGGTGGCAGGAAGTACACCGGCAATAGATAAATTAATGGAACTTCTTAGGAAGGAGCGTATTTCTGCAAAAAAATTAGAGGTTGCCTGCGCATTCCACAGTCCGTTACTTGCCAAATCCAAAGACTTATATGATGCTGTATTGAAAGATGTTCCTTTTCAGGAAATGCAAATTCCTGTCTGGTCCAATACTACGGCAGCAGTATACCCAACAGATGCATCCGAAATAAAGGAAAGACTTACCGAACACCTTGTACAACCGGTAAGATTTGTGGAAGAAATCCAGGCAATGTATGACGATGGAGCAAGAATATTCATTGAGGTAGGACCAGGAAAAATACTCACCGGACTGACTCAGTCTTGCCTGGAAAAAGATCAATTGACATTCTATGTCGAGGATAGCAACCGTAATAAACTGACTCACCTGCTTTGTATGTTTGCTCAGTACCTTGGCACTGGCCGTACCTTCAATATTGAAAAGCTTTTTGATGGCCGTAGCGCTAGATTTATTCAAATAGACCAGCCTGAACTTTATAAGAAAAACCCAGCTATCTGGCGTGTAAACGGTCAGGCTGCACAACCAACCACAGGCACACTGCCAGTGAATGGTGCATTACCTATAATAACACCACTTCAAATGAACAACTTTACCAATCAACAAGTACCTGCAGTTGATAATCAGCTTGCTGCTGAACGCATGTTGCAGGAATATTTAAATAGTATGAAATTACTTATACAGGCTCAACGGGATGTGATGCTCTCCTTCTTAGGACAGAATCCACAGATCAATCCTACTCCTGTCTATGCTTCACCTGTACCCAACCTCATCAATGATCGTTTGGTTTCTATTCCGGCTTCCCCGGTCAATACGGAGAAACCTGTTATCATTCAAACAAAACAGGCTCCATCAAAAGATATTAAATCCTTATTACTACAGGTTGTTAGTGATAAAACGGGATATCCTCATGAAATGCTGGGTATGGAAATGGATCTTGAGGCTGACCTGAGTATTGACTCTATTAAAAGGGTTGAGATTATAGGAACCCTGCGAAGTGAACTGAATATCCTTACGATCGATCATGCCAATGAAGATACCGTTATGGAGCAATTAGCGGCGATAAAAACCTTAAGTGGTCTCGTTGCATGGCTTACAGAGTATACAGGAGTAGCAGTTACTGCAGAAAAAAATGGCTCAGAAGAAATCAATGGTTCAAAACCTCAGGATCAATCTTCATTTTCTATCGAAGACCTTCAGAAAGCAATTTTGGATATTGTAAGTGAAAAAACTGGTTATCCGAAAGAGATGCTAGGTTTGGATCTGGACTTAGAAGCTGATTTAAGTATTGATTCTATTAAGCGTATGGAAATTATCGCTGACCTTAAAACCAAGATAGGTTTCGGTCAGAATTTAGAGCAGGCTGATGATCTTATGGAAAAAATGGCTGCTATTAAAACACTTAAGGGGTTGGCAAATTGGATCAGTGAGATCAACAATACCGGCGCTGATAATAATAGTACAACTAACAATCACATTGATGTAAATGTTGATGTTGAAGCTACTCCAACGGTATTATCCCGTCTTCGTTTTGATCTTACTCCAAGTGATATTTCCTTAATACAAAACACTGAAATATTACAAGGAAAACGTTTTGCAATTACCCAAGACAATGGTAACCAAACGCAGGAAATTAAAAACAGACTTGAACAATATGGCGCTATTGCAGAATTAGTGGACATGGAGAAGGATCTTTCAGATTTTGATGGACTGATCATTCTGGATATGTTCTCATCTCCTGTTAAGCATAATATCATTGATCATGTTGATTTGATAAAAAAATTAAATCTCGATAAAGCAAAATGGATTTACCTGATATCAGATATTCCTGCACATCTTGAAGAGTTAACCGATACTCGTGTACTGCGCCATTATCAGGGTTATTCAGGTTTATTTAAAAGCCTGGCGCGTGAGTTTGAACAAACCACCTGCAGACTAATCAGCTTAAGCACTACTCAGAAGATGGATCAGATTGCTGAAATTGCTTTAAAAGAGATATTAGCAGCTGATAAACCGGTTGAAGTTATTTACAAAAATGATCAAAGGCATAAAGTGGATATTATACCTTCACCTTTATCAACAAGTCTGGAAGATGCACACATCCAGTTAGATCAGGAATCAGTTGTCTTAGTACTTGGAGGTGCACAGGGGATCACTTCTGAACTGGCTAAACATATGTCAGAAGCTTATCCATGTACCTATATTCTTGTAGGCAGATCAGCGGATCCAAGAGATGAAGCACCAGATCATAAAGAATTGGAAGTGATGAAAACCAAGGAAGAAATAAGAAGTTATCTTATAAAAACCGGGAAATTCACGTCACCTCCTCAAATAGAAAAAGAAACGGTACGAGTTTTCAAAAATAACCAGATCCTCCATACGATCCGAGATATGGAACGACTTGGAAGCACTGTGGTTTATCAATCTTTAGACCTTTGTGATGAAGATGGGTTAAGTGCCCTTCTCAGCAATATTTATGAAAAATACGGTCACCTGGACGGAGTTATTCATGGGGCAGGTCTTTTGGAAGATAAATTATTTAAGCATAAAACAAGCAGTTCTTTCGGGCGGGTCTTTGACACTAAAGTAAAACCACTTCGAGTACTGGCTGAACAGCTTCGTGAAGATTGCCAGTTTGTTGTTCTGTTCTCAAGTATTGCATCAGTATATGGCAATAAAGGTCAGACCGATTATGCCGCAGCAAATAGTGTATTGGATGATTATGCCAGAGCTCTTGACAAAAGGCTAAAAGGAAAAGTGATCTCCATAAACTGGGGACCTTGGAAGGGAGCAGGTATGGTTTCACCAACCTTAGAAACAGAATATGAACGTCGGGGGATTTCTTTAATTCCTTTGGATCAGGGGAAAGAGACTTTTCTTAATGAGATAAAATACGGAAATGAAAGCCAGGTACTAATCATGTCTGGAAGCAATTGGTAATCCTCTGTATAAGATAATTATGAAAAAAACAGATGTTGCTGTAATTGGTTTATCTTGTGTCTTTCCTGGGGCACAAGATGCCAACACTTTTTGGCAAAATATTGTCAATAAAGTCGACTCTACCCAACTGGCTCCTGCCGACAGGATCGATCCTGTGCACTTTAGTGATAGTACAAATTCAGTCGATCGTTTTTATTGCAAACGTGGTGGATTTATTTCTGACTACGAATTTGATCCCACAGCATTTGGCATTTTACCACTAGCCGTTGAAGGTACGGAACCGGATCATTTATTAACACTTGATCTTGTGCAAAAGGCTTTGGAGGATGCAGGAGTATTTCAGAAGCAGGTATCGTTAGAAAAAACGGGAATCATCATTGGTAAAGGAAACTACGCAGGACCCGGTGCTACCCGTGCCATCGAAATTGTGCGGACTGGTGAACAGATCTCCTCATTATTACATGAATTATTACCTCAGGTATCTTCAGCAGATATCGAAAAGGTTAAGCATGCCTTTCAGGAGCGTAAAGGACGTTTTGCTGCTGATACTGCTATGGGACTTATCCCTAATCTTGTCGCCTCTTTAGTCGCTAACCGATTCAATCTAGGAGGAGCCGCTTTTACAGTGGATGCAGCCTGTGCGAGTGCTTTACTTGCTGTGGATCACGCTGTACAAGAGCTTAACCGTGGACGTTGCGACATGGTTATTGCAGGTGGTGTGCATACAGGACAGAATGCTGCTTTCTGGAGTATTTTTGCTCAGCTTGGAGCGATGTCCCGCCAACAGCAAATTAAGCCGTTCAGCATGGATGCCGACGGATTATTAATTGGAGAAGGCTGTGGTTTCGTTGTTCTGAAGCGATTGGAAGATGCTGTCCGTGATCAGGATAAGATCTATGCTGTTATTAAAGGTGTGGGTGTAAGCAGTGATGGTAATGGAACCAGTGTTATGAGTCCGTCCGTTAAAGGCCAGTTAAAAGCTTTAAAACAAGCCTGGACTAATGCTGATATGGATGAAAAACAGATTGGTTATTTAGAAGCTCACGGTACAGGAACGCCACTTGGAGACAAAACAGAACTTCAGACCCTGGCTCAGTTCTTTGGTAAAGAAGAAGCCGCTCCCATCGCAGGTATCGGATCTGTAAAATCAAATATAGGACATGCAATGCCTGCAGCAGGTATAGCAGGTTTGATAAAGACCTGTTTAGCATTACATCATGATACTTTACCACCTACATTATATTGTGAAAATCCGGTTGCCGATATGGAGCAGACTCGATTTGCACCTGTACAGGAACCAAAAAACTGGTCAAAATCAGGTTTGCCAAAAGTGGCAGCAGTGAATGCTTTTGGGTTTGGAGGTATCAATGCACACGTTGTTCTTGAAGGATATGATAAGCCAAAAAAAGACCGTGTATTACTTTTAGCAAGAGCAACAAACGAAGAATTACTTTCCGCTTTACGGAATAACGAAACTATACCGGGCGAAGGAGATTACAGGGTTGCCCTCTTTGATCCAACACCTGAAAGAATAGAAAAAGCGATTAAGATTGTCTCTAAGAAAAACCCTTGGCGCAACAGACAGGATATTTGGTATACCTCTACTCCTTTATTACGCGATGGTGGTAAAATAGCCTTTGTTTTTCCTGGCTTAGATGGCCTTGCAAAAGGTGAAGTAGACAGTGTCAGTCGTTATTTTGGATTAACTGAACCTATACAAACTGAAGGTGATGGTCTGTTAACTGATGCATTAAACATTTTTAATTCATGCAGCATACTGGATACCGCGTTGAAAAATTTGGGTATCTCACCAGATATGAATGCAGGACATAGCTTAGGAGAATGGCTGGCTGGCTATTCCGCTGAGCTGGCAGAGGTAAACTCTGTGAAATCATTGATCGATGTACTTAATCCGGAAACTTTTGAATTAAAGGATTCCAGATTTATTGCGATAGGAGCAGGTATTGATAGCATTACACCTCTTATTGCAGAAATTCCAAATGTATATGTTTCTAATGATAACTGTCCCAATCAGGTTATCCTTTGTGGCAGCAATACCGCTCTTGATGAATTAGTTCCATTATTAAAATCTAAACAGATATTTCATCAGATTCTGCCATTCCAATCTGGTTTTCATTCTCCGTTTGTTGCTGACAAGCTTGATTTAATTCTAGAGGGAATGGAACAGGTACAGTTTCAAAAAACAAAGATCCCTTTATGGTCTGCGACCACCCTCACCCCATATCCTGAAGATCAGGAAGCGATCAGAAAACTGAGCGCTGAACATCTTGTTCAGCCGGTTCGTTTCCGCGAGCTTACTGAAAAGCTTTATGAAGAGGGTGCCCGATTTTTCATCCAGGTGGGTGCCGGCGGGTTATTAGGTTTTATTGATGATACATTAAAAGGAAAGGCCTTCAGTACTGTCGCTTCCAGCTTGCCAACCCGATCTGCACTTACTCAGCTGGAGCGTGTGGTCGCTGCATTATTTGTGGAAGGTAAAACTGTAGCACTTGACTTTTTAGACATCCATAATGATTCAAAAAAACCATCAGGTAAAGGAATCAAACTGCAATTGGGATCACCCATTATTCGTGATTTTAAAGAAATAAAATCTTTAGCACAATCTTTTGACACAAAACAAAAAAGTGTTTCAGCAACGGTAGCTAAGACGGGACATCCTCTTGTGCAGGCATTTCAGGAGAACATGACTGATATGATGCGTATGCAGGAAGAAGTACTGACCCTCTTTCAGAATCGTCTAGAAAATAGAGTTACAAATCCTATATTGACGAAAGTACCCACCCATGCGAATTTCTCCAAATCTCTGCATGTTAACCTGGATAGTCATCCTTACCTCATCGATCATAGTCTGTTGAGACAACCCAAAGGATGGACCGATATTGCAGATATGGAACCGGTTATTCCCATGACCATGATTTTTGAAGTATTAGCTGAAATAGCCCAGGCAGAAATAGAAGGAACACAGGTACATAAAATCATGAATGTAAATGTGTTTCAATGGATGAACGTTGCCAAACCTTTTGAGAAAACAGTAAAGGGAGAATGGCGATCATCAAACCACGCCTATCTGGATATTGAAAACTTCGCTAATGCAGAAGTGTTACTAACCTCATCAGCTCCTGTTGTTCCGGCCTTTGATCTTTCAATCGGAAATCTTTTACCAATCAATAGAACCCCTGAAGAGATCTATGAAAAACATATGTTTCATGGAGAAGCTTACCAGGGTATTACGGAGATTTCATCGGTTGGAACTAAAGGTATCGCAGGGAAAATTAAAGGAAATGGAGGAAAAGGTTCCTTATTAGATAACGCCGGGCAATTATTTGGACTGTGGCTACAACTGACTCTAACAAAAGACCGTATTGCTTTTCCTGTGAAAATCAGGGATATCGAATTTTTCGGTAATATGGATGATCAGGAAGGCTTATTTGAATGCTTCTGTATACTTACTGATTTAAATGAGGAATTTGCAACCGCTAACATCATACTGAAAAGAAACGGAAAAGTCTGGTGTGCTATTACAGGATGGCAGAACAGGAGACTTGAAATTGATGAGGCATTATGGAACGTTTCCATGTCTCCTTTACATAACCGACTTTCAGAAGAAATAGCTCCTCAGGTATTTTATTTTCATCAAGCTTACTCCAGAGTTGTTTCATGGGATTTTATTATGAAACGCTATTTCAATCAAACTGAAAAGAAATATCATAATGAGCTCTTACCTAACAAGCGAAAAAACTGGATGGTGAGTCGTGTAGCCGTGAAAGATGCTGTAAGAAACCTGTTACGCCAACAAAAAGATCATGCTTGTTTTCCTATTGCATTTGAAGTACGTTCGAATGAGGTTGGCAAACCTTATCTTATTGGTGATTCTACAGAAGATATCCATGTATCATTAGCTCATAAAGGAAAAGAAGCAGTAGCTATTGCCCGTCATGGAAGCCCCGTAGGAATTGATATGGAACTTATTGAAGAACGCAGCTCAGGATTTTACGATCTGGTATTTACTGATGCTGAATTAGCATTATTAAAAGGCCGGGATCAGGCTGAATGGACCACCCGGTTCTGGGTAGCCAAAGAAGCCTACGGAAAGTTTTTGGGCACCGGTCTGAAAGGAAATCCAAAAGCATACGAAGTTGAACTTATAACAGATGATCATTTATGGATCAATAAAATTGAAATAAAAACTATTAAACACCTAAATTATATTATCGGATGGACACTCTAAACCACACATTAAAAATGAATCACGAGGAGCTATTCACTCTTTTAAAAGGCTTTATCACCGAAGTAATTGGTGAAGAATTTGTAGAAGAAATGGACATTACTCCAGAAAGCTCGTTCACGAAAGACCTGGAAATGGACAGTATAGAAATCGTTTCTTTTTCTGAGAAAATCAAAGCCCATTTTGGTGAACAAATTGATTTCACCGGTTGGCTTTCTTCTATGGACTTAGATCAATTGATCAATCTTGACCTCCGTATGATCATCAATTATATCTACGAATGCCAATAATTACTGTTGACAATAGGAAAGTCCATATACAGGAACTCAATAAGGACGCTAAACAAACCGTGGTGCTTATCCACGGGATGTTCAGCAACTTATCAATTTATTATTTTAATATAGCTCCTATTCTGGCAAAACATTATCATGTGGTGATGTATGATTTAAAAAGCCATGGCATGAGTGAGCGTTTTCAAGATGGATACGACCTTGAGAGTATGTCATCCGACCTGCTCAATCTGATGGACTTTTTACAACTCAAAAAAGCACATCTTGTCGGCTACAGCTTCGGAGGTCTTATTGCACTGAAAACAGCATTAAAATATCCAGACCGTGTTGATAAACTTGCGGTTATGGAAGCTCCGGATCCCAGAGACGATAAAACGCGTGGTATCATTGACGAATACAGTAAGGAGTTTCTTGAACATTATGTTGCTAATTTTACTGATACTACAAAAGTACAAATGGGTAAACGGCAAATGGAAAAAAACCACCGTATGTATGAGTTCTTATTTGAACAAACGAGCATCAAAGCAGATATGATCAAAGAAAAGGATTTTCTCAATGAGACTGATTTATCCGAATTGGCTTCTTCTACATTATTGCTCTATGGATCCCAATCCAATTGTAAGCCTACAGGTGAATTATTAAAAACGCAAATTGGCAAAGCTGAACTGGAATTGATTCCTGGTGATCATAATATCCCTATACAGGAACCGGCTCAGATAGCAGAAACCATCAATCATTTTTTATCTAAATTTTAAACACAAAACTATGGCTAAATTTGTATTTGTTGTCCCTCCATTGACAGGCCATGTCAATCCAACTCTAAGTATTGGAGCGACTCTATTGGAAAGAGGGCATCAGGTGGCTTGGATCAGTCTTGATAAAAATTTAAGCACCAAACTTCCTGTTGGAGGAGAATTATTAGTTATTGAATACGATCAGACAGATGAATCAAAAAAAGAAAGTGAACAATATCTCGATATAATTTCAAAAAAAGTAGTGTACGGCATCGACAGCATCAAATTTCTTTATGAAGATGTACTCATTCCTTTAAACAGACATTGCTATAATGGTATTGTTACTTTGCTAAAATCATATCAACCGGATCTGGTTATTGGGGATCATCAGCTATTCGTCGCATCTATTGCTGCGAAAAAGCTAGGTCTTCCTTATAGCACATCTGTTACTGCTCCCGCTGCCATTAAAATTATGGACGAATTGCCTAAGGTACACGAATGGGAAGTGAATCAGATCATCGAACTGCAAAAGGAACTGGGAATAACAGAAAACCGTTCATTGGCTTCTTCAGATCTTTTAACCATGGTTTTAACGTCCAGGTATTTCTTTGGTGAAATGGAGTTACCATCCAATTATCAGTTTACGGGCCCAGTTCTTACAGAACGCCGTATTTCGTGTGAATTTGATTGGGACAGATTAAATAGCAGCACTCAGAAGAAGATTTTAGTAAGCATTGGTACCACATTCGATCATGATCATAAGAAAGCTTTTTTCCAAAAGGTAGTTGATGCATTTCAGAATGAAGACTTAACCGTTGTAGTGGTTTCAGATCCACAGCTTTTTGATAGCTGGCCGGAAAATTTTATGGTCTATCAACAGGTTCCTCAATTGGATCTATTACCTTATCTGGATGGAGTCGTTTGCCATGGAGGACATAATACGGTTTCTGAAGCACTTTCAAATGGCCTGCCTTTAGTGGTTATTCCAATTGCATATGATCAATCCCATGTAGCTGGACGTGTCGTACGTACAGGGGCTGGTGAACGTCTTAATTTTAATAGATTTAAATCAAATCATTTAAAGGAAGCTGTACAGCAGATCTTAAACAACCCTGAGTATCGTGAGGCGGCCGAAATTATCCGTCAGTCTTTCATTGATGCCGGAGGTTCAGCAACTGCAGCCAATTTACTTGAAAAGGCTATTATTTCTTCTTCGAAACAAATAAAACCCCGCTCTAAATTCTTATTTGTTATTCCACCGTTCTTTGGACATATCAGTCCTACATTAAGTGTCGGTGTAAGCTTGATTGAAAGAGGACATGAAGTGAAATGGTTTGGAATTACCCCGCTTTCCAATGAACATATTCCGGAAGGAGGATCTTATTTCTATCCTGAAGAAGATCTTATTCCATATCAGGATGAAATCAAGCGTATCCTGAAAAGACAGGATGATGGACCTGCCTGTTCCGGACCTGAAGTAATGAAACTCGCATTAGAAGAAACCTATGTTCCATTTGCCAAAATGATGATGCCGGGATTAAGCCGCCTTACGGAAAGCTGGAAACCTGATGTCATCGTTAATGACTGTATTTCTTTTGGTGGAGCATTGTTTGCTCATAAACATAATATTCCTTGTGTAACGACCACTCCTGTTCCTCCGGATGTAATGGGAGATACAGAAAAAAGTGCACCTAAAATATTTGAATGGCAACAAAATCTGATCAAAGATCTTCAAAAAGAAGTGGGAATTGATGATGATGGTATTTTTATCCATTCTCATAAATTGAACCTCGTGTTTACCTCACAGGCTTTTGCAGGTTTTGAAACCGTACCTTCTCATATGAAGTTTGTAGGTCCGGTAAAAGGGCGACCAAATGATGCTCCTTTTGATTGGGATCGTTTAAATGCATCTACCACACCTAAAATATTTGTGTCTTTAGGTACTCTGTTGGTGGACATCAGAAAAGCTTTTTTCGAAAAGATCATCGCTGCATTTGCAGATCAGCCGGTTACTATTGTAGCAGCTACTCCACCCGATATTTTTGAAGAATGGCCATCTAATTTTATTGTAAATAGTTTTGTACCGCAATCAGCGTTAATGCCACACATGGATATGGTTATTTGTCATGGAGGTTTTAATACCGTTAATGACACATTCCGTAATGGACTGCCAATGTTGATTACACCAATTGCTTATGATCATTTTCATATTGCAAAATTAATTGAGCAGGCAGGTTGTGGAAAGAGTATCCGATACAAACGATTGCGTATTGAATCGCTTCGTGAAACAGTGTTTGAATTGCTTGAGGATCCAACATACCGAAATGCAGCCAAAGAGGTTCAGGCTACCTTTCTTACTGCAGGCGGCAATGATAAAGCTGTAGAATTGTTAGAAAATTTTGTACAAGAAGAACAATCCGTATTAGTTTCTGTTTAATCCTATGAAAAGAAGATTGTTATTTGGTGAGCGCATGTTGTTAGGCGATGGAACAGAACCTTTCAATGCGGTTATTCCTTTCAGACTGAGGGGTGACTTCAAAGAAGAAGAAATCCAGCATGCCCTGAATCTGATTCAGGCCAAACACCCATGGTTAAGAGCACTCATCACTCACGATGAAAAAAATGTGCCTTGGTTTGAAGTGCCTAAACTCACCATACCTATTCCTATAAGGCTAGTGATCCGTGAAGGAGAAGATGATTGGCAGGAAGAATCCAAGAAGGAATGGAATACGGTCTTTGATTATAAAAAACTTCCCTTAATCCGCTTTGTATGGATTAAAGGAGAAGGAGTATCAGATATGCTTTTTGTGTTTCATCACTGTTTATCTGATGGAGGTTCCGCGATGACATTTTTATATGAATTTCTAAAGGTATTGAACGATCCCACTACCGATATTGGTATTGAAAATCCCATATTAGGAATTGAAGATGTTGTTCCATCTGCAATTTTAACGAATCGCAGACAGAAGCTGAAAGCAAAATTTATAGGCCGGCTGGCAGCAACAGCTATCAAATGTTTTCCTATGAGAAAAAAAGCTATTGACCGGCAAAACGATTATCTTATCCATTGGAAATTTGATCAGACGACCAGTAAACAATTGATCGCTTACTGCAAATCAATAGAGATTACTGTTAATACTTTTTTAAGTGCCACTTTACTTCAGACATTTAAACAAGTAAGAGGAACAGTAGCCTTTAATAAAGTTTCATGTCCTGTAGATATCAGGCGTTTTGCAACACAGATAAAAGAAGATCATATTTTCGCTTTCGGACTGATGATTACCATTTCATCCAATGAGAAAATGAGTTTTTCAGATAATTTACCATTGATGCAGGAAGCTGTAGAGCGTGAAACTTCGAAGCTCAATCCATATCTTACTATGATGGTAATGGAATCCGGACATGATGCTTTAGAAAATTTCACAAAACTATTAAAGAAAGGCAAATCATCCAATGATTGTATGTTCTCGAACCTTGGACGTATCCAGATCCCTCATGATTATAAGAAATTTACAGTAGACACTATTTTTAGTCCTTCAGTAATTGGTCCTTTGGGTAATACTACTACCATGGTGACTTCAACATTCAGAGGGAAAATGGACTTCTGTTTTATGGGAAGTGAGGGGTATTTACCCTATTCGGAGGCTATAGCCATTCGCGATGAAATGATAAAATCGATTGAAGCACAGCTGGAATATGTAGCCGTATCATAATTAATTTAGTAAGAAGAATCAACATTAATTTCAATATAACCATGAGAAGAAAATTATTATTTGGTGAGCGTATGATACTAGGAGATGGAACTGAGGCTTTTAATGGCATTATTCCGTTCAGACTAAAAGGTACTTTCACATTGGAAGAGATCCAACAGGCTTTGGTTCAGCTTCAAAATAAACATCCATGGCTTAGAGCACACGTCATCCACGATGAAGAAAATATTCCCTGGTTTGAAGTCCCTGAAAAGGTTGTACCCATTCCTATAAGGGAAGTTCCCCGAACAGGAGAAGACGATTGGCAGGAAGAATCTATGAAAGAATGGTATATGCCTTTTGATCATAAAAAATTACCTCTGATAAGATTTGTATGGATTAAAGGAGAAGAACTTTCAGATATGTTTTTCTCGTTTCACCATTGTTTATGTGATGGTGGTTCGGCAATGACCCTTTTGTATGAATTTTTACAGGTATTAGATAATCCATCTGCTGATATTGGTATTGAGAAACCTATCCTTGGAATTCAGGATATCGTTCCGGCAGCTATTTTAAACAGTCGCAGACAAAAGCTGAAAGCAAAATTTATAGGCCGGGTGGCATCTACTATAATCAAATACGCTCCTTTGGGCAAAAAACCAATTGAAAGGCAAAAGGACTATATGATCCATTGGAAATCTGATCGTGAATTCACACAACAACTGATCTCTTACTGCAAATCGAATGGTTTTACAGTTAATACTTTTTTATGTGCAATAGTCCTTAGGGCATTTAAAAAAATAAGAGGAAAAACGGCATTAAATAAAATTTGTTGTCCTGTAGATATAAGACGTCTTACACCTCAAATTAAACATGACCATATTTTTGCTTTTGGGTTGATGGTTGAAGTTTCTATCAATGAGAAAATGGATTTTATAGATAACGTACGTCAGATGCAAAAGACCGTAAAACGTAAGACTGCCAAACTTGATCCTTACAATAAGATGATGGTGATAGAGTCCTGGCACTATGCTTTGGATGATTTCACAAAAATATTAAGGAATGGTAAGTCAACCAATGACTGTATGCTCTCCAATCTGGGGCTTATTCAGGTTCCTAATGATTATAAGAAATTTACTCTGGATACCGTTTTCAGCCCTTCCGCTCTTGGTCCTTTGGGTCAAACCACAGGATTTGTAGTTTCAACATTCAATGGAGAAATGGATTTTACTTTCATTGGAAGTGAGGGATATTTAAAATATTCGGAGGCATTAGCGATTCGTGAGGAAATCATAGAATCCATTAAACAACAAATGGAATATATAGCAGTATCATGATCAAACGAAAATTAATGATGGTAGAAAGAATCATGTATGTTGATTCCAAGACACCTTTAAACTGTGTATTTACCGCAAAAATAAATGGAGTACTTCGAGAAGAAAACTTTATAGTAGCTTTAGAAAAAATTCAGCGGAAGCATTCTTTACTTAGATCCAGGATTGATATCGATAGTGAACAGTATCCTTTTTTTATAGAAGAGAAAGAGATGACCGCCATTCCTATTCGTACAGTGCAGCGGCAAACTGATGAAGATTGGTTGCTGGAATCCGAAAAAGAGTGGTTCCGCATGTTTGAAGATCATAAGAAACCACTGGCTCAGCTGGTATGGGTTAGAGGGGAGGCTGTCTCTGAAATTCTTTGGGTATTACCTCACTGTATTTGCGATGGAACATCACTTGTAACCCTGATGCGGGAACTTCTCTGTCTGTTGGATAATCCCTCTCTGGAATTGGATTCTTATCAGGCATTTAGCTCCGTCAATGATTTTCTTCCTGCCGGGTTTAATACAAAAAAAAAGGTGCGCAAAGCAAGGTTCTTTTTGCTGATGGCCAGACTCTTTTTTCTGATGCAGCGGAAAAGTAAAAAAAGAAATTTTGGGAAAAACTATGTCATCCATTGGAAATTGAATCCAGAAATAACCACGCAGATTACCAATACCTGTAAATCTCATGGTGTTTCTGTACACTCTCTATTATGTGCTTCATTCATGCAGGCATTTCAGGAAATACAGGGATCTCAGGCTAAACGAAAAGTGATCAGCCCTGTGGATGTCCGTCATTTTATTCCGGAAATTAAGCAGGATCATGTATTTGCTTTTGCCCCAACGGTAGAGCTTTCTTTAAAAAAAGGCAATCACGGCTTGTTTGATCACGCCGCACAAATTAAAAAAGAGCTCCTTGAGAAAATACAGAAAATAGAGGCGCGGGAACTTTTATGGATGGGTGAACAGATGCATCCTATCGTTGAGCGTATGATCAAAGTGCTAAAATCAAGCAATGGCGGACATGATATTACCTTGTCCAATATGGGTAAAATTGATATCCCGGATAAATACCGGAATTTTAGGCTTGAAACAATTATAAGTCCCACAGTTGCTTTTCCCTGGTTGAATTCGAATACCCTGGTTACAACTACCTACAACCAACAAATGGACTTTACCATGATGTCGAATGAAGATTTTCTTTCCCAGCAGAAAGCCACCGAAATTAAAGATAAAGCTCTTGAATTACTAACTGTATCTTTGCAGAATTAATCATGAAACCTGATCCATCTAAAGAAATAAAAAAGAAAACTACCCTTAAACGCTTTTTAATAAAGCGAACCCTTTATTATGTCCTTCCCAATATGATTTTTAATTTTATTGTTGCTTATGCAAGCTTCAGGGAGTTGGGTTATACTCATTTCTTTGCAGGAACACAAAATCTGGCGAGGCTTACTTTGCCAATGGCCATATTTTTACCCGTCATTCTCACCATTGATATTATCAAAAGAGTGACTGTTGCTGCCGAAGAAGGATCTATTGAGTTTATGATCGATGATAATCTCAATACAAAAAGATTAATGACCAAATTGAGCATTTTACACGGTGTTGTTAGTGGTTTATTGGTGCTATCCATGTTGTTTTTAGCACAATATAACTTATCAGAGTATTATAAATTAGATGCTACTGCAATGGCCATTCTTGTTGGTGTACTCGCTGGTTTACTGTCTGTATTGTCTGTTTATCTGCCGGTTAGACACTTAAGAAAATACTTTTATAAACCGATCTCAACCACTGAGTCTATTCACTGAGTCATTTTGCGGCTTTTTTTATATTATTAAGTAATTACTGATTTCGTCAGAATATAATTTTTAGAGGCTAATAATTGTTAGCACCTTACAGGGAAATATTTTCCGAACTTTTTAATTAAATTAAATTTAATATTATAAATTTGTCTTTCTAACACATCAGAAAACATGAAAAATTTATTTTATCAATCCCTTGGGACAGGTCTCTCTGAGGCCATTCCTTTGTATCAACCGCCTCTTTTTCAAAACCATACTAAGTTTTCACCTTTTTTAATATAAAGCGATCTAAGTAATTTGGCATGAACTCTGTTGCTACAGAGTTGAATGTTGTACATCATATAGCCTGTATTTCAAAAATAAATATCAAAAAAAAGTGTTACTTTTGCTTTAGGGACGAAGTTTTCCAGATTATTTCATCCCTGAATTGTGAGGACACCATATTATAAAATGTTAAAAATCAATCCAATGAGGAAAATAATTTTACTATTTACTTGTCTGTTCGGTATTTCAAGCTTCGCACAAATTAAAGTGTTGAAAAATGAAAGTTTAGTGGAAATAGGTAAAGATAATTCTGTTGGCTTATATAAAAAGGAAGATAAATTTACGGTTAATTATCAGGATCTTAACACCAGTAATCTCAATACCTTCAGGTCTTTCTCTTTCCAAAATATGAATGGAGATGTAACAGATCTTTATAAGCTGATTACAGATGGGTTCATATCTCTTCCTGAGAGCAATATTACTTTAGAACTTCCTAACGATATTATAGAGCTTCATTATGAAAAAAATTATGGCCAGCCTACTGTTCAGTTTATCCAATATATCAATAAGAACAGAAAGTATGTTGGAAAATCTCAATTTTTAAATAAAAAGCAGGTAGATAAGATCTTTGGAAAAACAAGTGGAAAATCAGCTCTGTATGATAAATCAGCTGGCATGAATAATACCCATATCAACAAACAGGAAAATTCAGCCTCAACTAATAATTCAGGCAATAAAAATAAAAAATCCAGAAAATAATTATTATTTTTACAATATAACTGAACTCATTCACAGGAATGAGTTTTTTTATTTTTATTTTTGCAAAAAGATCATTACATCATATGTCGCTTCAAATAATCAATTTAACCAAAAAATTTGGTGAGCAAACTGCCCTTAACGATATTAATATCACCATTGATAAAAATGAGATCATAGGTCTTCTGGGACCAAACGGTGCAGGAAAATCAACTTTAATGAAATCTATTGTAGGGGCACTAAAGATTGATGAAGGGCAGATAATTTTTAATGATAAAAACATTTCAGAACACGAAATAGAAAGCAAGAAAAACATTGGATTTCTTCCTGAAAACAATCCTCTTTATCTGGAAATGTATGTGAAAGAATACCTGCAGTTTGTCGCTAATATTCATAAAATATCTGAAAGCCGGGTTAATGAAGTGATAGAGCTTGTAGGAATTACACCTGAAAAGTCTAAAAAAATAAGTCAGCTTTCAAAGGGGTATAAACAGAGGGTCGGTTTAGCACAAGCTATTATCCATCAGCCAGATCTGCTAATTTTAGATGAACCTACCAATGGTCTGGATCCTAATCAGATCATCGAAATCAGAAATGTAGTAAAAGAAATTGGCAAAGAAAAGACTGTTCTTCTCTCTACGCACATTATGCAGGAAGTTGAAGCCTTATGTTCACGTGTCATTCTTATCCATAAAGGAAACATTCTTCAGGATTGCCCGATCGATGAATTTAAGGGGAAATTTGCCAGCCTGGAAGAGGCTTTTGCCAGCTATACATCGACTTTACCGCCATCTTAAATGGCTTTATATTTGATTAGGTTCAGGTAATCTAATTTTAAAACCTATTTGCCATGATCAAAAAAATTTTAATGGGCACGTTTTTTATAGCCCTATTTTCTACCGTTAATGCTAATAGCTTTAGCGAAAATCCGATTATACAATCCAAAAGCAGTTCAGCCTATTTTCAGCAGGTTCCTAAAACAGTTATTATTAAAACTAAGAAGTTTAAAGTACGAATTGATTTACAACCGAATGGAAAATACCTTTATCAGGCTTGGGGTGCCAATTCAAAAATAACCTCGAAACCGAATATGATCATCAGCGATGGTGAATTAGTTCCAGATGGTTCCGGAGGAAACTATTACTATGACTTTACAAATAAAGGGTATCATTACCAGATTTGGAGAAATTATCTTACCGATTCAGCGAAAAAAGCACCTTACACACTTGTTGTAAGTGATGAAAACGGTAATACAGTGGTAGAACAAGATGGACAAGTCGTTAAAAAATAAAATAAAAACTCTCACTATCAAGGTGAGAGTTTATTTTATGCTCCCAGCTGTTTAAGCTGTGTATAGAAATTACTATCTGCAAAACTATCTTTTGCTGCATTATAGCCTATATTAAAGATCTCTTCTAAGCGATCTTTTTTTCTTTCAAAAGTTCCATAGCTAGAGAGTTCCTGTGATGAAATAAACCAGTCACAGTAACCAAATTTTCCTTTTTCAATTCTATAAGAAAGAAGATCATAAGAACGGGAAACAATGGCTTTGATCGATTTTAAATCTTTAATATCGATCTCATGAGGCGGAGATACAAAAACTCCAATTAATTTATCACACTCCTCTCTGATGATATCTGCCGGAAAATTATTTAACACCCCCCCATCACAGAACATTTCTTCACCAATGATATAAGGGGTTGTAATCCCTGGAATTGAACATGAAGCAATGATAGCGTCTGTCACCATAAAGTTGTCATCAAATATCTTCTCTGTCCCCGATACCAATTCTGTGGCAACGATTTTTACTTCTTTATCTAAATCTCCTAATTTCATATCATGAAAGATCGGTTTCAGATAATTTGTAAAAATAATAGAAGAAACTAATCCAGGTTGATTGAAGGCAAAATGCTTCCAGTTGAAGAAATAAACTGAGTTGAAGAATTCCAGAATTTCTTCCGGTGTTTTACCTACAGCATATAAACATCCTACAATAGAACCGGCACTGCAACAAGACAGTACATCAATATCAATATTCTTTTCAATTAAGAATTTTAAAACTCCGGCATGTGCAATACCCTTGGTACCACCTCCTGATAAAACAAGCCCTACTTTCTCAAGATTCATAGAATAAAATTAAGAAAACAGGGCGAGAAAAACAGATTATTTTTTATAAATATGCCAATTTTAAAATTATTTTAATAAAAACTCCTGCATAAATCTTATGGTCGCAAGACGTTGGAAATCTATATTTTCCTTTTTCCGAAAGCCGTGACCTTCGTTTTTAGCTTCCAGATACCACACTGTTTTCCCCTGAGCTTTCAGTTTATCTCTCATCTGTTTGGCCTCTGAAACGGGGACTCTCGGATCATTGGTACCCTGAATAATAAACATCGGCTTTTTGATTTTGTCAATATTGTTCAGAGGGGCAATTTTTGTAAAGAATTCAGCCATTTTGGGAATTCTTTCGTCCCCATACTCTACTCTCCGTAGATCCCTTCTATATTCTTCTGTATTTTTCAAGAAAGTATTAAAATCGGAAATCCCTACAACATCTACAGAACATCGGATTTTATCTGCATATTCATAAGCAGTAGCCAATGTCATAAATCCACCATAACTGCCCCCCATAATCATTATCCTGTCTTTATCCAGTTCGGGTTGTTTTGCAATCCAGTCTAATAAGGCACCAATATCTTTAACAGAGTTCATTCTTAAATCCCAGTTATCAGCAGCAATAAATGTTTTTCCATATCCTGAAGAACCTCTTACATTTGGAAGGATCATTGCGATACCCATTTCATTGGTGAAATAATTACCTGAACCTAATGATGACGCCATAGATTGGCTTTCAGGACCACCGTGTATGGAAATAATAACAGGCCTTTTACCTGTAAACTTTGATGAAGCAGGATAATAAAATCCAGTAATCCGGGTATGATCAAAACTCTTCCATTCTATTAATTTTGGAACGGACATATCTGCAGGCTGCATCTCTCCCTGCTCACTTTCTGTCCACCTTTCAATATTTCGTGAAGCCAGATCGAGTTTATAAATATCTGTTCCGCTATTGGCTGCTGATTGTGAAAAATAAAGTGACTTACTATCACCTGTGAATTTTGTTCCTCCGATCAGACCCATAGGAATCTTATTGATTGGAGTATACTGGTTGGTATTTGTATCCAAAAGATACATTTTATTAATTCCATTTTCATTGGTTACAAAAATCAATTTAGATTTATCTTTTGATACTTCATAACTTTCAACATTCCAAGGAATTGAACTCGTTAAATAGTTGATCTTTTTTGTTTTTAAATTTAAAAAAGCCAATCTATTAAATTCATTGTCTCTGTCTGTTGTATACCATATTTCATCTGGAGTTTTTCCAAAAGAAGCTCCGGTCTGTACCACTCCTTTTTCTTTTCTATCTGTAATAGATTCAAGATTTTTAGTTTCCAGATCATAGATGTACAGATAAGAATCATTAGCTGAAATATGTTCATCAAGGAGTATTTTTTTTCCATCATCTGAAACATCATTAATTCCCCAGCCACCACCTTTTACCTCTAGGATTAGTTGTGTATTTTCCGGATGCAAAGGATCCATATAATAAATATCTCTATCCCCACCATTTCTCTTTGTTGATGTAAAAAAGAATCCTGATCCATCTTTTTTCCAATTAATACCACTGTTCTGGCTTCTTCCGCCATCGGTAAGTAATTTAGATTCGTATGTTTTTAGATCCAGCTTATACAGCTGTCCAAATTCATTCCCTCCGGCATCCCTTATGTAGATCAGATATTCTCCTTTTACCGGTTCATAACTTGCAATATTCACTGGTTCATCAAAAAAAGTAATCTGTTTCCTATCTCCCATGGGGCTGGAAATTTTATGAAGCTGATTAGTTGATGCAAAACGGGTTGTTGCGATCAATTCTTTGCCATTTGGATGAACATCGGCTAATCCAGCATTTCTGGTTTCAGAATATTTTTTAATTGCCTGGGCTAAAGCTTTTGGAATCGGTAAAATATTTTCTGCAATAAGGTTTTCATTAGGGCTTACCAGCTCATTTTTTTCTTGTGCTGAAAGAAACGCCCCAGCCATAGAAAGAGCAATCATGATATATTTATTCTTCATATTTAATTTTTTACTGAAATTAAATAATTTTCAACAAAAAACCACAGATAAAATCTGTGGCTATATACTTTCTTAAATTAGAATTAAGATTTATCAATTTTAGAATCATACAATCGAAAAAGCTCAACATAATCTGCCTCAGTTTTCGCACCTTTCAATTTTTCTTCCAAATCCGGATAAGCCTTAAGCATTTTTCTAAATGCCCCTTTAAAATCATTAAAAAATCCTGAATACAATACATTCTTATCCTTATCAATAATATATCCTTTGATTTCAAGCTGAGCACGAAGTGCCGGATTACGATAATCTTTATACCAATTTATATTTCTACCTTCATACATAATTTCAATTAAACCTTTTTCTTTCGGCAACCTTTCTGCGGATTCGAAATACTCATGTTTTACATTATTTTCATCCGTAATTTTAATGTACTTTACATCAGTCGGCTCTACCGAGGTCTCATTTCCTTTATCATCTTTCATTTTCATTTTAAATAAAATCGTAGCAAAATAATATTTCTTATTTGTGAATCTACCTACATTTCTGATGGTAGCTTGGATCGTATCATTAGAGTTTTTTAAAATATATTCCACCGGGAAAAAACCTTTATTTTCCTTCTCCTGAGAAAATATAATCAGCGAAAACAAAGAAAAAAATAAAATTAATGTATTTTTCATAATTAAAAAATTAAAAAAAAGCCCAGACAAAATCTGAGCTTTATTATATTATCTGGTAATATTCTATTTTATAAATTAAATGTGAATTACTTCACCATAAGCAGCAGCAGCAGCTTCCATGATAGCTTCAGAAACTGTTGGGTGTGGGTGGATAGATTTGATGATCTCATGACCTGTAGTCTCTAGTTTTCTAGCAACAACAGCTTCAGCAACCATATCTGTTACTCCTTCACCGATCATATGACATCCTAACCATTCTCCATATTTAGCATCAAAAATAACTTTGATAAATCCATCAGTATTTCCGTTTGCGGTTGCTTTACCACTTGCAGAAAGAGGGAATTTACCAACTTTGATCTCATATCCTTTTTCTTTAGCCTGCTTTTCCGTAAGACCTACAGAAGCAACTTCAGGGTGGCAATAGGTACATCCAGGGATATTACCGTAGTCAATTTTCTCTACGTGCATTCCTTTGATCTTCTCAACACAAGTGATTCCTTCAGCTGAAGCAACGTGAGCTAAAGCCTGAGTTGGGATAAGATCCCCAATTGCGTAATATCCAGGAACAGATGTTTCGTACCATTCGTTTACTAAAACTCTCCCTTTATCAGTCTGGATTCCTACTTCTTCTAAACCGATGTTTTCAATGTTAGCAGCAATACCTACCGCTGAAAGTAAAATATCCGCTTCAAGAGTAATGTTTCCATTAGCTGTTTTTACGTTTGCTTTAACACCTTCTCCGCTAGTATCTACACTTTCTACAGAAGCATTCGTCATAATTTCAATTCCTGATTTTTTCAGAGATTTTTCTAAGTGTTTAGAAATTTCTTCATCTTCAACCGGAACGATATTTGGCATAAATTCAACAACAGTTACTTTTGTTCCCATTGTATTATAGAAGTCAGCAAATTCTACTCCAATAGCTCCAGAACCTACAACGATCATAGATTTTGGCTGCTCAGGAAGTGCCAATGCCTGTCTGTATCCGATTACTTTTTTACCATCCTGAGGTAAGTTTGGTAATTCTCTTGAACGTGCACCTGTTGCAATAATGATATTGTTTCCAGCATATTCAGTTACTTTACCATCTTTATCTGTAACAGAAACTTTTTTATCTTTTAAAACTTTAGCCGTACCAAGAATAACATCAATTTTATTCTTTTTCATCAGGAACTCAATTCCTTTGCTCATTTTGTTAGCAACACCACGGCTTCTTTGAATTACATTTGGAAACTCAAAACTTGCTTCCACTTTGTTCAAACCATAGTCTTCTGCATGATTGATATAATGAAAAACCTGAGCAGATTTCAATAAAGCTTTAGTTGGTATACATCCCCAGTTAAGACAAATTCCTCCTAAGTTTTCTTTTTCGATAATTGCAGTTTTGAAACCCAATTGTGCCGCTCTAATCGCTGTAACATATCCACCAGGACCACTTCCGATGACAATAATATCGTAATTCATTAGCTTAAAATTTTTATGCGAATTTAAGGAAAAAATATTGGATGTAACGTATTTATGAAACTTCATATTTTGTAGAAAATATAGACTATTTATATACTTATTACCGCATAAATAATACATAATCAGCTAAAAAAGAAGGGTGTTTTTAGATAACATTTCCTCCACATCCCCTTATTAATAAAAAATAATCATCATTTTTTTCAACAACTAGTATATTTTTTTTTATTTTTATAAAAAAAACAATGAAAAATTATTATTTGGTTATTTTATTATGCAGCGTATTCGCAAATGCACAAGTCGGTATTGGTACAACAAATCCCAACAGTACATTAACAGTCAATGGCTCTTTAGAAGCGGATTACAAGGAGATTACAGCAGCTACTTATGCTATAACATCTACGGATCATTATCTGACTTACAATGGAACAGCTCTTACTACGTTTACACTTCCTGTAATAGGAACAGGTACTACAAGCTATACCGGAAGAATTTACAAGATAAAAAATGTATCTTCATTTAATATTACTATTCAAGCCTCCAGTGGAAATACACTAAGAGCAGATAACACACCAGTTCCAACTTTTACAGTTCCACCAGGAGCTTATGCCGAAATTGTTAATAATAGTAATACGACGGGTGGAACATGGGATTTATCTTTTTCTGCTTTACCAAAGCCAGGAAACGTTGAAGTTTATGGTACCTCTTTATCTATTCCTCCTCATGGTGCAGGTACTGCCCCTGTTGCTGACTGGACCAACCATACGAATGCAACATTCGATACAGGTTCAGGTACAGACAGATGGTGGGTAATCAGCAAAACTTCTTTTGCTTATGCCCATACGGCGAATTTTGCTAACACCAGCAGAATGACCCTTGTTTATGAATATCAGGGAACTCCTTTCAATATTACCAATATGTTTCCTATCTTAACGGCTGGTAATAATTCCAGTTTTCCAGACGTATTCACTGCATCGTTTGTAAGTCTTGCAAATAACGGGACTGCCGGAAGAACCAGAATTACAGTATCTGTTGCCCGTATTGATTTTACCGGTGCCAATGGTTCAAATAATAGTAACTGGACGGGGACTTTTATGCTTAATTTATTGTTAGCAAGAAGAGTATTCTAAAAATTACCACAATATAACTATCTATAAAAAGAGCAGGTATTTCCTGCTCTTTTTACATTTCAATGCTATTAATATTTTCAAGTAATCTAAATGATTACATTTTTTTCAGTAATTTTTTTTCGTTTCGATATTTCCAATTTAAAGCCTTTAATTGGTCTCGTTTCATCTTTTTGGTCGCTAGTGGATGATTCAAAATAAGTTTCTTTTCTCGATTGTATCGTTTATCCAGCTCACGTGATTTCATATTAACCAGTTCACTTTTCGAAGGATGTGGCGGAGGTGTTGGATGTCTTTGTGCTGAAACATTCATCGATAGGCCTACTAATAATAGTGTTGATATAAATAACTTATTCATGATATTTACTTTTATGAATGGCTTTAACAAAATGATTACGATTAATTAAATTCATTCAGGTTTACAGTCAATCTTACATATATCGTACCAGCATTTTTGTAGCAATTTATTGAACTTCAATATTCTGCTTTAAAGGCAGGTTTTTGGAAGAATTTCCGACCATAATTCGGTATGTTCCCCGTTCCACAGTCCAATTCATTTTTTCATCTAAAAATTTCAACTCTTTAATAGGAAGTTCTATGGTCACCTGCTTTGATTCTCCCGGTTTTAGATATACTTTCTGAAAACCCTTCAACTCGATCACTGGTCTAGAGACTGAGGCTAATACATCTTTTACGTAGAGTTGAACCACCTCACTTCCATTTATTGATCCCGTATTTTTAACATTAACTTTAGCAATCACGGTTTCATTTTCAGTGTACTTTAATTTATCCAATTTTAAATCCGAAATTTCAAAAGTTGTATAGCTTAATCCAAATCCAAAAGGATATAGAGGTTCACCACTTAGGTCATAGTAATCATTTCCTCTTCCGGTTGGATGGTGATTATAACTTAACGGAAGCTGACCTTCTTCAACAGGAAAAGTAATGGGTAATTTTCCAGATGGGCTTTCTATTCCGAAGAGCACTTTTGCAACTGCATTTCCACCTTGCTCTCCTGGATACCAAACATCTAAAATCGCTCCTACCTCATCTTTCCAACTGGTTGTTTTTATAGCGGAACCACCTATTAAAACTACTGTCGTAGGTTTATTTAATTTTGAAACTCTATGAATAAACTCTTCTTGATTTCCGGGAAGACTTAAAGAAGAACGGTCTTGAAATTCACCTTCATGAATTCCGGCTGTAATAATAATATGATCTACCTCTTCAGCAAGCTTTAAAGCTTCATCAAAATCCTTTTGGCCATCAGGTATTCCATAGTTCCATATCAGCTCTATATGAGCTTCGCCTCTGTTTTCCCTAAATTCTACCTTTAAATCATACTCTTTATTTTTAGTAAAATTAACCTCAGCAGTTTGAGTTGAATAGCTAAGTTTTTCCCAACGATCAACAATCATTTTTCCATCCAAAAACAATCTGAATCCATCATTTCCCTGCAAGCCCAATTGGTACTTCCCTGACTCCGGAGCTTTTAATTTCCCGATCCACTGCACACTGTAATTATCCGGCTGTAGCTTTTCCTGATCCGGCGAATATAAGGTCCATTTAAAACTCAATTGTTCATCCTGTCTTTCAAAAGCAGGTTTCCCTTTCAGATCACTATTTGAAAAATAGCTCCCTTTTAATCCTTGCTTATTGTCAAACAACAAAAATTCACCAGGAACTGTCTTTAATTTTTTTAAATTCCAGTCAATCTCTTTTGAATAAACAATATCAACATTTTTATTTTTACAAAATTTTTTGATTCCTTCCAATATACTCACTTTGCTTTTTCCTGGCCCGGAATATCCACCTAATCTTGCATCAGCAGCATCCGCTCCAACAATAAGAATCTTTTTCATATGCTCAGATACAGGAAGGGTATTTTCTCTGTTTTGAAGGAGAACAAACGATTCAATTGCCGCTCTTTCCGCTAACTTTGAATGGTCAATTTTCTTCAAATCTTCAATATCCTTATCTGACACATATGGATTGTCAAATAATCCCAATTCAAACTTCGCTCTTAAAACCCTTGAAACGGCGTCATCAATTCTTTCTCGTGAAATCCTGCCGTCTAAAAATGGTGGAATAAACAGTTTATAGTGTTTGTAATCTGTTTGAAAAATAACATCTAAACCGGAATTAATTGCCTGCGCAGAAGCATCATCATAATCTTTTGCTGTAAAATGCAAGACATTCGCTCCACCTACGGCACTTGCATCACTAATCACGAAGCCTTTGAAATTCCAGTCTTTTTTCAATTTTTCAGTTAGTAACCAATGGTTGGCTGTGGATGGTCTTCCATCAAGTAAATTATAAGAGGTCATTACAGATCTGCTTTTTCCTTCTATAAATACTTTATGAAAAGGAATTAAGTGAGTTTCTTCCAAATACCGCTTACTCCAATGAATCGGATAAGAATCTCTCCCACCTTCACCTACGTTGGCGAGGAAATGTTTTGGTGTGGTAATGATTCCAAGATTTTCGAATGAACTGACAAAATTCACTCCCATCACAGAAATTAAAAAAGGATCTTCACCATAGGTTTCTTCCGTTCTTCCCCACCGCACGTCACTGGCAATATTGACTACCGGGGTTAAAATCTGACGGATTCCCCGTAATCTTGATTCTTTAGCAATAGCTGTTGAAACATCTTTCATTAATGAAGGGTTAAATGATGCAGAGAGGGCAATTGCCTGTGGAAAAGCTGTTGCGCCTTCACGCATTAAACCATGCAGGGCTTCATCAAAAGGAATAATGGGAATTCCCAATCTTGATTCTTCAATAAAATATTCCTGGATCGTATTGATTTTCTTTGCCAGCCTCTCTCCATCTTCGTTTGCATTATATTTTAGCATTTGCCCGGCTGCTCCATCACCTTGATTTCCAGCACTCACCTGTAGTCCAAAGATTCCGTGCTGATATTGTTTTTTTGGAATACCATCAAGATCTCCGGGAATCATGAAACATTGCCAGAACTTCTCTTCAGGAGTCATTCTTTTTAATAAATCCAGTACTCTTAGCTCAACTGGTTGTTTAGAATCTTTATATAAAGGTTTTTGTGCAGAAACGACAGCCATATTCAGAAACAAGGCCACTCCAATCAACTGATTACGATACGACTTCATTACTGAATTATTTGAATTACTGTTGCATACTTCAACTGTTTTCTTTCATCAGGAACTTGAACATCAATTCTATTCCCCTGTTGTTTCCATTTAATTTTAGAT
Source organism: Chryseobacterium sp. ISL-6 (assembly GCF_018613715.1). Lineage (GTDB taxonomy): Bacteria > Bacteroidota > Bacteroidia > Flavobacteriales > Weeksellaceae > Chryseobacterium > Chryseobacterium paludis. The sequence goes on from NZ_JAGGPT010000007.1 coordinate 319,891, forward strand.
GAAATTCCTAAAATCTTTATTGATTTCGGTTTAAAGTTTTCAGGAATTGTAAAGTTCAAATCTGAAGGTGAGGAATAATCGGATTTTTCCTGAATATGGAAAATATTCAGCATTTTTCCGTCTTTGCTTTTAGTGTAATAAAAATCTCCTTCATGATAAGGCGCGACACTTCTTGTTGCAAACACCGCAGACTGATTTTTCTCCATCCATCCGGAAATTTCCTTTAGTCTTTCATACACAACTGCATCATAATCACCATCAGGACCTGGAGCAATATTCATCAGATAGTTTCCACCTCTTGAAATAATTTTAATTAAAGTTTCAATAATCTTTTGAGACGATTTATAATGATCGTTAGGAACATACGAAAAGGAATCTCCCATTGTGATGCAGCTTTCCCACGGAATTGACAGTGGTTGCTCAGGAACTGCCTGCTCTGGAGTAATATAGTTTTCCCATCTTCCAGGAACAGTTCTATCTACGATGATAATTCCCGGCTGATTTTTCCGGGCCATATTCCCAATCTTATCCATATCAATATCCTGTTCCACCTTAATGGTTCTCTGCCATTCTACATGAGGATCAATCGTATTAAAAGGTCGAACCCAGCCTCCATCCAGCCAAAGAATATCTATTTTGCCATAGTGTGAAGTGAGTTCATTAAGCTGATTAAATGTGAATGTCTTAAAGTTCTCCCATCTTTCAGGATATTTTTTTGGATCGTAGTTTACATTTCTGTCTTTAGGTGGAAAATAAGACCACCAATAATCATTAGAATGCCAGTCGGGTTTTGAGAAATAGGCACCAATCTTAAAACCATCTTTTCGAAACGTATTAAAAATCTCTTTTGTAATATCTGCTTTTGGATTCCTAGAAAAAGGGGTCTTTGGAGAAGTAATTTTATAATCTGATTCCCTGGTATCATACATGGCAAAACCATCGTGATGCTTCGTTGTAAAAACAACATATTTCATTCCCGCCTTTTTCGTAGCATCAGCCCATTTTTGGGGATTAAATTGAGTCGGATTAAAAGTAGTCTGCAGGTTTTCATAATTCTTTACGTATTCATTGTATGTTTTCCCATGCTCGGACTTACGTTGAGTCCATGATTCATCTTCAGGACATAAACTCCAGCTTTCAACCACTCCCCATTGGCTGTAGGTTCCCCAATGCATAAAAAGTCCGAATTTTAAATCCTGCCAGTCTTCCAGGTTTTTTACAACTAAAGGATCAGTAGGCTTTTCATAACCTTTTGAAACATTATGTGCCTGTGAAAAAAAGGTTGCAGAAAGAAAAAATGATGCAAGAAAAAAGGTTTTAGTTTTTTGTTGGATGAGCATAGAGAAATACTTTTCGCTAAAGTAATAATCCTGTTATGAATTCGCAAAAAATAGTTTTTTACTCAAATTGCTGATTATTCAACAACAGATCACTCAGATTTATCTACAGATCTGTGATCGTTTTTAGTTCCCACAGACTTCACAGATCCTTTCATTTTTATCGGAGATAAAAACCTTGAGCTTTAAAAACTCAATACTTAAAAAAACTTAGCGCCTTTGCGTTTAACTATTCTTCAGCTGCTTTAATGCAAAGTTTTATAATGATGCTGTTTAATTTAAGTTAGCAAAGAATAGCTTCGCTTAAGAAGCTTCTGGGGAAAATATAAAAATCTTTGATTTTTCAAGAACTTATGTGATCTTCTTATACGGTATGTATCAAACCTAAAATAACTAAAGTGTCTAAAAACTTTTGTGTCTTTTGTGGTTTAAATTAAATTTTGTAATGTAACATCAATATCCGGAAAAGAAAACCGGAAATTATTTTTCACCAATATTCCTGGATATACATTTCTGCTTTTTAGTAAAAGTTCTGTTTCTGTTCTCAAAAATATAGATGCAATTTCTAATTGCCAGAGCGGAGCATTCATTCCAAAAGGCATTCTTAATCGAGCTCTTAACTTCTTCATCAATTCTTCATTGGATAGAGGATTCGGTGCTGTTACATTAATTGGACCTGAAATATTTTCATTTTTAATGATCCATTCTACTGCACGACAGAAATCATCTACATGAATCCAACTGACATTTTGATTTCCTTTTCCCTGTTTACCTCCTAAGCCCAATTTCGTGATCTGAAGAAGTTTTGGAAAAGCACCTCCATTTTTTCCTAATACAATAGAAGTTCGTAAAGCCACTTTTCTTACCTCATCATGTCCAACTTTGAAAAATTCTTTTTCCCAGCTTTTACAGATATTCATTGAAAAATCATCGCCAATAATTCCATTTTCTTCAGTGTTCAAATGCTTTTCTGAATGCACATAAATGGTAGCTGAACTTGCATTGAGCCAAACTTTAGGCTTGTTAATACAGTTATCAATGGCTTGCTGAAGCACTTTTGTACTTTCAATTCTTGACGTATAAATTTCTTTTTTATTTTCATCAGTATACCTGCAGTCAACGGATTTCCCTGTAAGATTGATTAAAACATCAGAATCTTCAAGGAAATCTTTCCATTTATCTAATGTTTGGGCATCCCAATATACTTCGTTTTTGCGTTTCGGATTTCTGGTTAAAATATAAACCTGATTTCCTTTTTCTATAAAATATCTTTCTAGATTTCTTCCAAGAAAGCCGGTTCCAGCAGCTATAATTATTTTCATGATTATTGGGTTTAAGGTTTAAGGTTTAAGGTTTAAGGTTTAAGTAAAATACTTTCTTAGGAAACTTAAACCTAATTAAATGATATATTTTTTTACTTTGACTTCAATTTCAGAGCCTTCGGCAAGCATTACGGATATGGGTTCCTGATCATTCAAAAACTCAAAATCCTTTCCATAGATACTACGAAATTCAATGTCCAGTTGATAGCTTTTTACAGGATAATACTCCCATTTTGGATGGCAAACCTCATATTCAGATGTTTTACTATCTCTTTTGGTAAAGCCATAATAATGTTCGGTAATGAATTCAAACTCTGAGTTACTTTCCATTGGTAATGCTTCACTATCTGCTATCACCTCGATAGAATGCCAGCCTTTATCTTTCCACGAATATTGAACTTTCAGTTCACTATCTTCTTGATGAATCAAGTTTTTCATCGGCATTGTTTTGTAATTCTCTTTGTAAAAAGAATTGGCTATAAAACTTAATGCCCATTTCGGAACAATCTCTTTAATGAAAACAACTCCTCTTTTCCAGGTGTTCTTTTCTTTTTTCTTTACATAAAAACGAAGATTTACTTCTTCAAAATCCTGGTAAAAAGGGATTGACATTCCCAGTAATTTTGTATTTAAAAACATAAAGCCCACTACACTTACATAACATTTTCCATTATAAAAATCGAGTTCGGTACCTTGTGGAAGGTATTTTTCCAGAATTTCCGGACTTACTTCATAATTGATGATGGCTAATTTGCGCCATTCGGCTTTTAGAAAGTTCATGATTCAGCTGCTTTTTTAATGGTTGCATTTCTTTCCAGCAAAAAGCCTTTAAGATAATTTTTAAGGAAAAATGTATTAAACAATTTTCCGACAATGTTAAATGGAGATTCAAACTCGAAAATATCTGTCATTATTGTATTTTTACCTTCTTGTTTAAACAAATGCTGGTGTTTTAAAGATTTAAAGGTTCCTTTCAACATAATATCTGTAAACTCATAAGGTTTTTCCATGCTGCTTATCTTTGAGGTATGCGTTTGATAGAATCCTAAATGTTTTGCTCTCCAGGTTACCGTTTCATTCAGTTCTATTAATCCACTTGTACGTCCTGCAATAGCTTTTTCCTTAGTTTTGAATGTTGACTTCTGGTGTAAATCAATATCTCTCGCCAGATCAAAAACTACATCAATATCAGCTTTAATAATCGTTTCTAAACAAATTCTAGACATACCAGTAAATTAAAGTAATTAAAACTATTGTTCTGTAGATAATCCAGCTTATTGTTGGAAGAAAATTTAATCTTAAAATTTTGCATCTTCTTACATGCTCAAAAAACATGATAGAAACGATCATTCCAAAATAAATAATATAGAAAACAGAATTGAAATTGGTAAATAAAACAGGTATTAAAAGTAGCGTTCCAATCAATGACACGGTCATCATATTCCCCAGGTAATCCCAGATCTTATCTTTCAAATACTTTTTTAAAAATAGGGTTTGCCATGCAATTTGTCCTAAACAAACTATAAATTCCCTAAGAAAACTATGACCTAAATTCAAATTAAACTTACCTGTGTACAGACTCAAAATATATGCTGAGAAAAATACAACAAAAACCATGTATGTCAACCTGTATTTTAAATTAAAATCCGGAATACAAGATTGATCTGAATAGTCTTTTTTTGATGGAATAATCTGCTTTCTATTGTAAGAAACAAAAGAATATAATTTTTTAAAAAACCAATACAAAGGTTTTATTCTCGCTATTTTCTCCAATACCGGAAATGAATTTCCAATGATTAAAAGTAAACTGTCCAAACCATAAACAACTTCATTCTTATTGTGATCAACTAAAGCGATTTCATTTTTTGCACGGTTAAAATCTACAATTGATTTGTTTTTAAAAGTCATTTCACTAAATGCTTCTCTTCCATTTTCATCAAGCATTCCACATTTTGTAAACCCTTTTGAATAGATATTGCACATAGGACATTCATTGTCGTAGATGAGGGTGTGGTTTTTTAGCGTTTTCATTTTGTATGTTTTAAAGATTGGTATATTTTGTAAGTCTCATAAGTGTATAAAAATGCTAACACCGGACTGTATATAAGAGCAGCTATCAGAATGAATCCAAAAAAATTTGTAACATCATTATCATTTGGATTTAATCCTACTACAGCAACAGAGAGCCAAACAGGAATTATGCCTATTCCGTAAACAATATAGACTATTGATTTTTTCTTTTGCTGAAGAGCTTTTATGAAAAAGCTTATTAACTGTGGGATTCCCACTATGAAATAGAATAAAATAAATCCTACTCCTAAAAATACACCTATAAAAGCCGCTGTGATTCCCATTATTAAACAAGATAATTGAATATAGTAGTCATAGGTTATCCATTTTTCCATGTCAATCAGTTTTTAAAAGTTATTCTTTTTCTTCTTCCGAAATAAAAGATCAGAAATAAATGAATGATTAAATTTTTCATAATTATTATATTTTCAATAATCTTTGAAAGTTAATTTGAAATAAAAAAGGATTTTGAATCCTTTCCGTGCTATAAATTATTCTTTTTTAGATAGCCTGATATTTTATCATATAGATGGAAATGACAAGTTCCATCAATAATTGTATCATATTTCCCTTTGTATTCAAAAATATAAATCCCTGTAGTTGTACATCCACCATTTTGGGGTATCTGACGTATCCTGTTTTCAATATCGATGAAGTAGGCGAGTTCTTTTTTATCTATTTTCTTTGACCTTTGACCTCTCCAAACAAAATAATCATTCCCTTTATTTTCAAGGACCACAGAATCCGCATTATGATGAAAACAGCCCTTAGATTGATAAATTAGTTTTACATTACTATCTTTCAAGCTTTCAAATGCTAAATTTGCAATCTTTTTAATTGACTTATCAGGATTAATACTTATTCTATAATTTTTCGACTCAGCAACAACCTGTTCTTCATTTATTTTATCTCCAAAAAGATTGGTGTACACAAATGTATATTTTCCTTTATCAATACTATCAATTTCAATTCTCTGATCTAGGCTCGGAGTATATTCATCCGGCTTTAAACTCCTAAAAACCTTATTATTTCTCAGAATAGTAATTTCAAAGAGATCATAAAACCTTTTATCTGATTTGTCTACACTCTCTATGTTTATATCAAAACTCGCATACACCTTTTTTTGACAGCTCATCATACTCGCTAATAAAAATAATAGAATAAACTTTTTCATTCTCTTTGCTACTTCAATAAGTTAGTGATCTTTCCTACCAACCAGTGATCATCACTCTTAATCGCCAGATCCATAATGTTATTGATCTTTCCAGTCACTGAGCTAAAGTCATGCATTAATTTAATAAACTCCTTAGCTTCGTCTGAATCATTATCTTCAATGTTTTTCAACTCTTCTAAAAAAGAAATGACAGGTTCAATTTCTCTCTTTCTGCGCTCCTTAGTAATTTGTTTAAATAAAAACCAAACATCCTTTTCTGCGATGAAATATTCCTTTCTGTCTCCTTTCACTAATTCTTTCTTTACAATCCCCCAATCCATTAAAGCCCGTAAATTCATATTAGCATTTCCTCTTGAAATTTCAAGTTGCTCCATTACTTCATCTGTAGATAACGGTTTCCCACTTGTCAGAAGCAAAGCATGAACCTGTGCCATAGTACGGTTGATCCCCCAATTGGTAGCAAACGTTCCCCAAGTCTGAATGTATTTTTCTTTAGCTTCTGAAAGTTTCATTTTGTTTTCTTTTGAATTTCTATTACAAATGTAATAATAATTTTCGAACTTTCAATAATTATTGAAAGTTAAATTTTTTATTTTTTAATATATATTTTCCTAATAATATTCCCATTTCAAATTTAACTTTTCACGCTGTAACAAATCTCTTATAACAACGACTATTAAATAATAATCTTTATAGTAATGAAATATAACAAAATTGCATCATTACTTTTTGTTTTGTCTGCAGGAAGTATGATGTTCGCACAAGATGACTTGATCAACAAGTTAAAAAACAATCAATCTCAAAATGCCAATTTTAAATTTACCACTCTAAAAGATGTTGGTGCTACTTCGGTAAAAAATCAGGGTTCTTCAGGAACATGTTGGAGCTATTCAGGAAATTCTTTCCTGGAATCTGAAATGCAGCGTATGGGTAAAAAACCTGTTGACCTTGCAGAGATTTTTACGGCGAGAAATTCTTATCACGACAAAGCAAAATTATATGTACTAAATAGCGGAGCAATCAGTTGGGGTGATGGTGGAGAATTACATGATGTAATCAACATGTACAAAAAGTATGGAGCTGTTCCTCAGGATGTTTATACAGGATTAAGACCTGGGCAAACTACCAATAATTTTAAAGAAATGCAGGATAAAATAAAACCTGTATTAGACAGTTTGGTTCAGGCAGCTACAAAAGGTAAACTTTCTGATAACTGGATGTCTTCGGTAGATGCTATACTCGATGAATACTTAGGAAAAGTTCCAACAAACTTTACGTATAATGGGAAATCATATACTCCAAAAACATTCGCTAATGAAGTAGTAGGAATCAATGCTGAAGATTATGTAGAATTATCATCATACAAAGATTATCCATATTTTCAGAAATTCGTAAATCCAATTCCTGATAACTGGAGCCATGATTCTGACTGGAACGTTCCAATGACAGATATCACAGCTATTGTTGATAATGCAATATCTAAAGGATATTCTATTGGTTGGGCAACTGATGTTTCCGAGCCTTATTTCTCATACAAAAACGGAGTGGCTTATGTTCCGGATGTTAATTTGGATCAAATTACTCCTGAAGTAAAAAAAGAATTATTCACTGAGCCTAAAAAAGACAAAACGATCACAGAAGATATGCGTCAAAATGCGCTTAATAATCTTTCTACTACGGATGATCATGGTATGCACATTGTGGGATTGGCAAAAGATCAGAGTGGAAAAGAATATTATATGGTTAAGAACTCTTGGGGTGTAACCAATGATTTTGAAGGATATATTTATGTAACAAGACCTTATGTTGAATATAAATCAACTGCTATTTTGGTACATAAAAATGCAATTCCAAAAAGTATCTTAAAGCAATTAAAACCTACCAAAAATATTGGTTTATAAGAGTCACTATTGTCATTTGATATGACAATTTTAGATATTTAAATCTGTTAAAAAGCTGCTCTAAGAATTTTTAGAGCAGTTTTGTTTTTTACGAAATGCTAATACACTGATTCCAATAAGATGTTTGTATTCTAAAGACGTATCATTAATTTAAACAGAAAACATCAAAATATATAAAATTAACTCCCTGTTATAAGAATTAAAACACTAACAATGATTTGAAGTGAAACCAAAAATATTATATTTGTGATCAATCAACAAATCAAAAAATATGAAAAATTCAAAAAAATTAACAAAGTCAGAATTAAAAGGAATTAATGGCGGAAATGCTCCTGAATGTCCAGTTGGATCAATAGCATGTTATCATCGGCCTCAGAATGGCATTCCCAGCTATTGGACTTGTGAATTAAGTAGTGTTGGGTGCAAAAGTTAGAACCTATTAAAAACCCGCTTTCAGTATTTCTGAAAGCGGGTTTATTCTATTATTTATTCCAATTAAAATATCGCTGGATATTTTTGTGGGTTTGTTTCATTAAACATCGCGTAAATCTTTTCCACCATATCATCTGATGATGGTTTACTGAAATAATCTCCATCACTAGCATAAGCAGGTCGGTGATCATTTGCAGCAATTGTTAATGGATCAGAATCTAAATATCTAAAAGCTTTTTGCTTCTCTAAGATCTGTTGAAGAATAAATGCTGAAGTTCCACCTTCTACATCTTCGTCGATAACGACTAATCTGTTTGTTTTCTTTACACTTTCAGCGATTTCATTTGTTAAATCGAAAGGAATTAAAGATTGAACATCAATTACTTCTGAAGAAATACCTAATTTTTCCAATTCTTCAGCTGCTTCCATAACGACTCTCCATGTAGAACCGTACGTTACCAAAGTTACATCTTTACCTTCTTTAGTTACTTCAATTTTTCCTACAGGAACTGTAAATTCACCTAAGTTATCAGGCTGTTTTTCTTTTAGTCGATATCCGTTCAGACATTCAACAATAACTGCAGGATCATCACTTTGAAGCATTGTATTATAGAATCCGGCTGCTTTTGTAAGGTTTCTTGGAACAAGTACCAGAATTCCTTTTGAAAGGTTAAGGATTCCCGCCATTGGCGAACCTGAATGCCAGACACCTTCTAATCTATGTCCTCTTGTTCTGATGATCACAGGAGCTTTCTGCCCGCCTTTAGTTCTGTATTGAACAGTAGCTAAATCATCGCTCATTCCCTGAATACAATATAAGATGTAATCTAAATACTGGATTTCAGCAATAGGTCTTAGCCCTCTCATTGCCATACCGATACCCTGACCTAAAATAGTCGCTTCACGGATTCCTGTATCTGCAACACGAACTTCACCATATTTTTCCTGCATTCCTTCTAAACCTTGGTTTACATCACCGATATTTCCGGCATCTTCACCAAAGACAAGTGTTTCAGGATATTTTTCGAATATTTTATCAAAGTTATTTCTTACCACTACTCTTCCATCTACATCTTCAGAGTTGTCAGAATAAACAGGCTTAACCTCTTTAATATTTTCTGCTTTCCATTGAGACTGAGAATATAAATGAGATGAATAGTTGTCTTTTTCCACTTCCAAAATCTCATTGTATTTCTGCATCAATTGGTTTCTTTCGGAAGTGTTTGTACCTCTTGTAGCCAATAATGATATCCTTACTAAATGGAAGATATCTTTCTTAGCTTTAGAAACTAATTTATTAAACTGCGCAATGTAATTTTCAATCTCTGCATTTTGTCCTTTAAGATTTTCAACCAAAGGTAAAACAGATTTCGATAGATCAGAAATTGTTTTCTGGTAATTTTCCCAAGCTATTTTCTGGCCTGCCTTTACCATTTTTTTAGCTTCCTCATCTATGGCATCCAATTCTTCAGTTGCAGCAATAACCTCTTCTTTTCCTTCAATTTCAATTGAGTAATTCAAAATCCATTCTCTGAATTTTACTAATCCATCAAAATCAGCTTCCCATGAAAGACGCTCTTCATTCTTATATCTTTCGTGAGAACCCGAAGTAGAGTGACCTTGAGGCTGCGTAACTTCAATTACGTGAACCACTACAGGAACACTTTCTGTTCTTGCAAAATGTTCTGCTCTAGCATATGCGTCCAATAAAGCTGGATAATCCCAAGCTTTTACCTGAATAATTTCACAACCCTGGTTTTCACCTTCTTTTCTTTGGAATCCGCTTAACATTTCAGAAATGTCAGCTTTCGCTCTCTGATTCTTAGTAGGTACTGAAATCCCATAACCATCATCCCAGATTGAAACGATCATAGGAACTTGAAGCGCACATGCTGCGTTCAATGTTTCCCAGAAATGGCCTTCTGCTGTAGAAGCATCTCCAATAGTTCCGAAAGCAATTTCGTTTCCGTCCTTTGAGAACTTCTCAGAACCGTCAAATTTTACTGATTTATATATTTTTGAGGCCTGAGCCAATCCTAACAATCTAGGCATCTGACCTGCTGTTGGAGAAATATCTGAAGAAATATTTTTCTGAGACATCAAATTCTTCCAGCTTCCATCTTCATTTAAACTTCTTGTTGCGAAGTGACCATTCATTTGTCTCCCTGCTGAAGCAGGCTCTCTCTCAACGCTTGTATCAGCATATAACTGTGCAAAAAAGCTTTCAACCGTTAAGGCATCTACAGCCAATGCAAAAGTCTGATCTCTATAATATCCTGAACGGAAGTCCCCATTTCTGAAAACTTTCGCCATTGCTAACTGTGGTAACTCTTTACCATCACCGAAGATCCCAAACTTAGCTTTCCCAGTAAGAACCTCTCTTCTACCCAGGTAAGACATTTCACGAGAAATTCTTCCCAACTTATAGTCTTCAAGTATTTGATTTTTAAAATCTTGAAAGGAAATCTTCTGTGTTTCAATATAGGTTGTTTGCATAGCCAAATATAAAAATTTTTAGTTCTCGAAGTATTTTGCTAATATACACTTTTTAAATTAATTTTAATTTTTAATAATCTTTTTTAAAAATTTGATAATAGAGGAAATTGTGTTTTATTTTAAATAAATTTGTATAAATGGAAAAAAAATCACCGCATATATTAAATGCATCGAGTAATCTTTTAGGGTTTTCTTTGATCATAATTACATCATTGAAAATCACTAAAATCAGTGTTCATACTTATTTAGATGAGTTTGCGGGAATTGCCTGTATTCTTTTTGCATGCAGTTGTTTCTTTTCATTTTTAGCAATAAGATCTAAAAGTGAAAAAAGAGAAACCAAGTTTGAAAACATTGCGGATTATTTATTTTTAATCGCATTATTATGCATAGTCCTAGCTGTTATAATTGTTACACTAAGAATAATTTAAACATTTATGGATAGTTTAGAAATAATGATCAAATAAAACAATTTACAAATCCACTGACCGCTTTATAATCAGATTCGCTTTATTTTAGGATAAATTGAAGATTACGACATTTAAGTATTTTACCAATAATTGATTATGGCAGAGAATTATATCAATCGGATATACTTGGAAACCTTAATTATTTTCAGAATGAATGTGTGATCATTCACTGCTTTTTATTAAAACTTTCTTTCAATTACATAATCTAACATACTGTGCAATGATCTTTTGGCTTCAGAATCGGGAAATTCATTAAGAAGATCCTTTGCCTTTTGTTGAAAATCTTTCATTACACGAATTGCATAATCCAAACCACCTGAACTCTTTACAAAAGCGATTAATTCTTTTACACGTTTTTGGTCGTTATTATAGCGTTTTATGGTATTTAGATAATATTTTCTGTCTTTGTCACTCGCAATTTTCAAAGTATGAATTAAAGGGAGAGTCATTTTCTGTTCTTTAATATCGATACCAACAGGCTTTCCAATAACGTTTGAACTTAGATAATCGAATAAGTCATCTTTAATCTGAAATGCCATTCCCGTATAAGTTCCAAAATCCTGCATTCTTTTAGCAAGCTTTTCTCCTGCATTATTCGATAAGACTCCTATTTCACAACATGCCGCGATCAATGTTGCTGTTTTCTGACGGATAATTTCATAATAAACATCTTCTGTAATATCGAGCTTTCTTGCTTTTTCCAGCTGAAGAAGTTCACCTTCAGACATTTCTCTGATTGTTCTGGAGATAACAGCCAGTAAATCATAGTCTTTATGATCCGTTGATAATAACACTGATTTTGACAATAAATAATCACCTACCAAAACTGCAATTTTATTTTTCCATAGTGCATTAATAGAGAAAAAATTACGTCTTTTAAAACTTTCATCCACAACATCATCATGAACCAGTGTCGCGGTATGGATCAATTCTATCATGGAAGCTCCGCGATAAGTCTTTTCATTAACATCACCTATCAGTTTCGCACAGAGAAATACAAACATCGGACGCATTTGCTTTCCTTTAGTAGTAACAATAAACCGAGTTACTTTATCTAATAAAGGGACTTTACTCTGCATTGATTCATAAAACTTCTGCTCGAAAAGTTTCATTTCTTCATTGATCGGTTGTTTGATTTCTTCTACAATATTTGCCAAAATCGGTGAGTGATGAATAAATAATTATTAATATTCACAAAGATAATTTTTTTCGGGTAATTTTAGTAGAAAATTCAATCTTTGAGTTGTTCTTTTGGAATAAAATACAGACTCTGCTTTACGGTTCCTAATGGATATCTGAATTTTTCACCTGAAATATACAGTCCTCGATCATCTACTGCTATTCCTTCGATTTGCCCAACAGAGGTAGCACTTCCTAAATAGTAGTGTCTGGGTTTTTCTTTAAAAAAGACTCCAGGTTCTGTTTCCTTAAAAATATCCAGAAAAACTTCTGTTTTTTTTGTATAACCCACTAAGTAAAGTTTTTTATCAAAATAGGAAGCATCCGTTACTACAAAATCAGTTTTATATGTTTCAATTTTCTCAGCTTTTTGCTGTTCTGAAGTTCCTGGATCAACAATATAATGTGATGTTGCTTTTGCAGCCCATTCTTTAGTAAAAATATGCAATTTACCATTCAAATAGATCATTGCTTCCGCATCGAAGTCGTTACTGGTATTTTTTGAAATAAATTCTTTCTGTTCAGGATAGTAAAAAGAGATCTTAACGCCATCTAAAGTTCTTTCAGAATCTGGAATTTTAGAGGTATTAATCATAACAAGATTTTCATAAGGAACTTTGTAAATCGTAAGATCTTTTCTGGTTCCTGTATTGTTTCCAAAATCTCCGATATAAAAGTTTTCACCATCATTGGTTAGTGCTTCCCAATCTTTATTAATTAAATTAGTTTTGAAAGTCTGAATAATTTTCCCATCATTTTTATCTATTTCAAAAATTTCCGGTTTATTACCGCTGTCATTGAAAGTATAAAGTTTTCCATTGAGTAAATTCAACCCTGAAGTTTCCTGAACCTGATCTTCAAGAAAATTGATTCTGTATTTTTTTATTTTAAGAAAATCGGCCTGCTGAGAAAAAGCAGCTTGAAAAACAAAGACTGTAAAAATGAGGATAAACTTTTTCATTGAATAAAAATACGGTTTTCACTGCAATAGATTGATCCGCAGTTTAAATTAAATCTATGAAAAATAAGTTTTAGCTAAAGCCAATTTAGATAGACTATATCACAATCTAATAAAAATTCATGCCGACTTCTGTTGCTTACGTGCTTTCTTCTCAAAATAATCTTTTTGATACTGTCTTACTGTTTTCCCCGTTCCATCGTGTCTCCAACCCGGAGAGTTGAAAATATAATTAATCCTGTCCGAAAATTTTAATCCAGGCTGTTTGATATCTTTCCAGATTCTTCTCCATTCATATAATAATACCGTATCAGGTCTGTTATCGGGCATCTTAGGATAAATTCCATATTTTACAGGTGTATCCGGATCTTCTTTTTCAAAAGTTCCGAACATTTTATCCCAGATGATGAGGCACATTCCCATATTCCTGTCCAGATATTTAATGTTGCAGGCATGGTGTACACGATGGTGCGATGGAGTGACTAAAATATATTCTAAAAATCCCATCTTTTTGACAGTCTGGGTATGAACCCACGTTCCATATACCTGTCCAATAGCATATACCACCATGATATGCCATGGATTAAAACCTAAAAAAGCCAACGGTGAAAAGTATAAATATCTATAAAGGGGTTGTAAAACAGGACTTCTGAATCCCGTGGTCAGATTAAAATATTCTGAATTATGATGGGTAATATGCACAGCCCAAAAAGCTCTGGAATGATGATCAACATAATGAAGCACATAATACGCAAAGTCAGTGATCACAAAACAGATAAGCCAGTACCAAACTGTAAAATCCCAGGAAAAAAGTCGGTGATTGTAAAAGAAAAACATCACTCCCATTGCAAAAACCTTCATTATCAAATCCAAACCGAAGTTCATCAATGCCAAATAAACGCTTGTTGCTACATCTTTTTTATCATATAGTTTAGCCTCGGAAACATGGCTATAAATCATTTCAGCTAAAATTACAGTAGCATGAAATGGAATTGCCCAGGCATAGACATTTTCTAATCCATCTTCACCCAAAAAGTAATTCATTGTTACTAATTTTTGTACAAAGGTAGGATATTATAAAAGTCAGAAATCGGATTGAATTATTTTTAATGAAATTTTAATCGGTAACCTTATTGGCTAATTGTCCACATGCAGCATCAATATCTCCGCCACGGCTTTTTCTGATCATTACAGTAATGCCGGCATTTTCAAGTTGACGAACATAATTTTCTTCTGCCTGTTTATTGCATTGGTCATATTTACCATCACCGATCGGGTTATACTGGATAAGGTTAACTTTAGAAGGAACTTGTTTACAGTATTTAATTAAAGCTTTAATATCTTCATCACCATCATTGATCCCTTTCCATACACAATATTCAAAAGTAATTGTATTCCCTGTTTTTTTGTACCAGTATTGAAGTGATTCCATAATATCAGTTAATGGAAACTTATCTGAAAACGGCATGATTTCATTACGTTTGGCTTCTATTGCCGAGTGAAGTGATAAAGCCAGCTTTACCCGTAGGTCATCATCCGCCAGCATTTTGATCATCTTAGGAATTCCTGAAGTTGAAACAGTAATTCTTCTTGGAGACATTCCCAGGCCTTCAGGTTGAGTAATTTTTCGAATCGCTTCAACTACATTTTTGTAATTCATCATTGGCTCCCCCATTCCCATAAAAACAATATTCGTAAGAGGCCTGTCAAAATACATTTTACTTTGACTGTCGATTAGAGCGACCTGATCTACAATTTCAGCAACTTCAAGATTTCTCATTCTCTTCAACCTTGCCGTAGCACAGAATTCGCAATTTAATGAGCATCCTACCTGTGAAGAAACACAAGCTGTCGTTCTCGTTTCTGTAGGAATTAAAACGGATTCCACCATTAAGCCATCGTGAAGCTTCACCCCATTTTTAATAGTTCCGTCTTTACTTTTCTGAAGTTGGTCAACGGATACTGGATTAATGGTATATTCTTCGGAAATTCTATCACGAAGCTGTTTCGAAAGATTCGTCATTTCATCTATAGAATGGAGGTTTTTACTCCACAACCAGTCATAAACCTGTTTCGCTCGAAACGGTTTTTCTCCTAAAGTCAAAAAATAGTCTTTAAGCTGATCTAGTGATAAAGTTCGGATATCTTTCATTGTAAGGTGGTGATCTTAGGTTGAAGGTTGCAGATAACTAATACCTGCAACCTATTACCTAGTATCTTTTATAAAATTAACATTGCATCACCGTAAGAATAGAATTTATACTTTTCTTTTACGGCTTCCTGATAAGCATGCATTATAAAATCTCTTCCTGCAAATGCAGCAATCATCATCAATAATGTAGACTTTGGGGTATGGAAGTTGGTGATCATTGAATTGGCAACTCCAAAATCGTGAGGCGGATAAATGAACTTATTTGTCCAACCGTTAAATGCAGAGATCTTCTTGTTTGAAGAAACTGAAGTTTCTAATGCTCTCATTGTTGTAGTACCTACAGCACAAACTCTTCTGTGTGCATCTACTGCTTTATTAATGATATCAGCATTTTTCTCATCGATGATGATCTCTTCAGACTCCATTTTATGCTTAGAAAGATCTTCCACCTCAATTGGATTGAAGGTTCCTAAACCAACGTGAAGGGTAACTTCTGCAAAATCAATTCCTTTGATTTCCAATCTCTTCATTAAATGTCTGGAGAAATGTAAACCCGCAGTAGGTGCTGCAACAGCTCCTTCAATTTTTGCATAGATCGTCTGATATCTTTCAGCATCTTCAGGCTCTACTGCTCTTTTGATATACTTTGGAAGCGGTGTTTCTCCTAATTCTTTTAATTTTGTTCTGAATTCTTCATAAGAACCGTCAAACAAAAATCTTAGTGTTCTTCCTCTGGAAGTTGTATTATCGATAACTTCAGCAACTAAAGACTCATCTTCAGTAAAAAACAGTTTATTACCGATTCTTATTTTTCTGGCTGGATCAACCAATACATCCCAAACGCGAGTTTCCTTATCAAGTTCTCTTAAAAGGAATACTTCGATTTTAGCCCCTGTTTTTTCTTTATTTCCATAAAGACGTGCTGGGAAAACTTTAGTATTATTGAAAATAAATAAATCCTTCTCATCGAAATAATCCACTACATCTTTAAACAACTTGTGCTCTATCGTTTCTGTTTTTCTGTCAAGAACCATTAGTCTGGCATCATCTCTGTGCTCTGATGGATGTTCTGCCAATAATTCCTCAGGAAGGTCAAAATTAAAATCGGATGTTTTCATTTTTTTAAATTACGGTTTAAAAATTATTGAAATTACAAGTGTAATTTTCGGTGTGCAAATATACGACATTGAATACCCCTTTGTCAAGCTTTATTTAATAAAGCTGTTAAATGGTTAATATTCACTATACGTTTCAATGCAAAAAAACTGTAATTTGGCCATCTAAAAATTATTAATTATGAGCAAATATTCATTAGAAGCATTCGTTAATGAAACTAAGGAAAACCCACAGGAAAGGGATTATTTTGAACTTGAAAAACCTCAGCTTTTAGAGATCAATCTTAATAACCAATCGGTTTGGACCAAAAGAGGAAGCATGGTTGGATATATAGGAAATATTAATTTTGAAAGACAAGGTATGATGTCTGGAGGATTAGGAAATCTCTTAAAAAAAGCAATCAGTGGTGAAGGAACCAAATTAATGAAAGCGGAGGGTACTGGAAAGCTTTATGTGGCAGATTCAGGGAAAAAAGTTCGCATCCTTCATTTAAACAATGAATCTTTATGTGTAAATGGCAATGATGTTTTAGCACATGATCAAAGTATAAAAAGTGATATTACCATGCTAAAGAGTATCGCAGGAATGATGGCAGGTGGATTATTCCAGGTTAAATTATCGGGAACGGGACATATCGCTATTACCACTCATGGTGAACCGTTAACACTTATGGTAACTCCAGACAGCCCTGTTTTTACAGATCCTAACGCAACTGTTGCGTGGTCTGGAAATCTAACTCCTGAACTGAAAACCAATGTTTCATTTAAAAGCCTGATGGGAAGAGGTAGCGGTGAGGAGTTTCAAATGAAATTCTCTGGAAATGGCTGGGTTCTTATTCAACCTTATGAAGAAGTATATACTGTAGAAAAATAATACATTTAATATAAACATTTCGTGTAGTTAAACTCCTTATTTTTGTTAAACATTAAAACAAAAACAAAATGGGTAATCTTCTAAAAATATTTTTTTTGTTGATTCTTTTTCCTATCGTTATTATTGCCCAATCATCAAAGAAAAACTATGAATATAATATAGATCTGCTTCATATGAAAAATGATGAAGTTATGGTTTCTTTTACTCCACCTAAAAACAATCTGGAAAAAGGGAAATTTATTATACCCAAACTTGTTCCCGGATTTTATCAGGCTATGAATTTTGGGCAATCTGTTTCCGATGTTATTGCGACTGACAAAAATGGAAAGAAAATACGAACGGAACGTTTAGATAAAAACAGCTGGATGGTGAATGACCTGAAACATGTGAAAAAAATATCATACCTGGTTACAGATGGTTGGGATTCTTTACAACAAAATACTGACGGAGCAAAATCTGCGGGCAGTACTTTTAAAAAGGATAGTGTTTTTGTCATCAACTATAATTCTTTAGTAGGCTACTTTGAAGAAATGAAAGATGCTCCTTATGAAATCAGTATTAACAAAAATAAAGATTTTTATGCTTCCTCCGCATTGGATTATAAAAAGAAAAATGATAGTACTGATATTGTTTGGGCAAAGGATTACCGGAAATTAGTAGACTCACCTGTGCTCTATTGCGTTCCTGATACCACGTGGTTAAAAATAGGAACTACTGAGGTGCTCGTATCATTTTATAACAATAAAGAGCGACATTATTCCCAAAAAATAGCAGATCATATAAAGACTATTTTAGAAAATCAAAAAGCTTACTTAGGAGGAAAACTACCTGTTGACAAATATGCCTTTTTGATCTATTTTGAAACGTCAAAAGAAAGGGGATCTATTGCCGACGGTCTTGAACACTCGAGGTCTACAGTCTGCCTATATCGTTCCGGGAATATGAACTTTTTACCGGATGCTTTAAATAGAGTTGCTGCACATGAGTTTTTTCATATTATCACACCACTCCACATTCATTCGGGAGAAATCCAGCACTATGATTTTTTAAATCCTACCATGTCAGAGCATTTATGGCTTTATGAAGGTATGACAGAATATGCAACCATACATATGCCTATCAAACAAAAGATGATCAGTCTGGCAGATTTTGAAAAAAAACTGGAAGAAAAGATACAGGGTATGAAGGAGTTTGATAATACATTATCTTTTACGGAACTGAGTAAAAATGCAATGGAAAGACAAGATCAATATATGAATTTCTATCAAAAAGGACCACTACTCGGATTATGTTTAGATATAAAACTACGCGAACTTTCTGGCGGAAAAATGGGTACTCAGGATCTTATGCAGCGGCTCATGAAAAAATATGGCGAAGATAAATATTTTAATGACAATGATTTATTCGATGAAATCACAAAAATGACTTACCCCGAAATACGTACATTTTTCAAGGATTTTATAGAAGGTACAAAACCTATTCCTTTGAAAGAATATCTTGCAAAAGTAGGTTTCACCTATGATGAAACCACTGGAAAGATAGGTACTTTAGTAAACCCTGATTCAAAACAGATTGCCTTGAGGAAAGCATGGATCGATCAATAGGTTTTCAATATCTATACAAAGATTGATGACATCACTTCTCTGTTATACATCCTTATAGAAAAACAACCATAACTTACTCTTAACAACTATCCTTAATAAAACCTGTGTATTATGAGAAATATACTAACAAGCCTGCTTTTATTAGCAATAAATATCACTCATTCACAAATCTCAAATGTTGAGAAAGTGATTGATTCCAGTGTGAAAGATGATAACTTTAACGGAGCTGTTTTAGTAGCTCAAAATGGCAAAACTGAGTTGCTTACTTATAAAGGCTTATCAAACAGACACTATAACATCAATTTCTCAGATGATACTAAATTCCATATTTTTTCTTTAACTAAATCATTTACTGCAGTAATGATCATGCAGCTTTATGAAAGAGGAAAAATCAATCTGGATGTTCCTATTGCTACTTACTTACCGGACTACAAAGGTGAGGCGGCAAAGAAGGCAACAATAAGAAATTTGTTAACTTACAGTAGTGGTAGATTCAATAAAGATCTAAGCTCCCCGGAATTGATCCATCAGGCTTATGATAATACGATCTGGAATCTGGATGACTTTATTACTACCTTTTTGTCTGAAAAGCTTATTGACAAACCCGGTACAAAGTTTAACTACAATAATGGAGATTATATCCTTCTTGGAAAAATTATTGAAAATATCTATGGTAAATCCTATGAAGAAGTTTTAAAAGAACAGGTATTAGTTCCTTTAAAAATGAACAACACTGGTCTGCTGCATCATAATGATATCATTCAGAATATTGATGATGGTTATACAGGTGCAGATTCTGACGCATTTGCACTCCATACACCTACCAATACCTATATAGATAATTTGTATGCTGCAGGAGGCATGTATTCTACACCAAAAGATCTTTTGATCTTTGATCAGGCCATCTTCAATCATACTTTATTAAAAAAAGCTACTGTAGATACTATGCTCACCCCTTATAAAGAGCTTGGTGAAACTGCTTTTAGCTTTTGGGTTTATCCTAAAAAATTTGGTAATATCAATACTTTATTTGTAGAACGCCAGGGTGAAGGTTATGGGCACAGTTCAAATTGGGTACATTTACCAGAGAAAAATCTAACCCTAATTATATTATCAAATACCAAAGATATTAAATACCTCAACAAAATGAGAGAAAGGATAATTAACGCCTATTATGGACAATAATCTGTTAAAATAAATTCTTAAGTTAAAGAAACTACCCATTTCTGTTGGGATTTTAATATTTTTAAAACCTCAACAATCTATAAACAGGAGAATAGATTGTTGATACCTTGATTTTACAAAAGGTTAATGACAGATGAATTCTAAAAAAACACTTCTCATATTAGCCGGTGGCTTAGGCAGCCGGTATAAAGGACTTAAACAAATCGATGG
Organism: Chryseobacterium sp. ISL-6; assembly: GCF_018613715.1. Taxonomy (GTDB): domain Bacteria; phylum Bacteroidota; class Bacteroidia; order Flavobacteriales; family Weeksellaceae; genus Chryseobacterium; species Chryseobacterium paludis. Next base: position 340,370 of record NZ_JAGGPT010000007.1, read on the forward strand.
AATATTGGATAATGGCTCTCCTATTCTTGAATATTCTATTTACGATGCATTAGCGGCTGGCTTTAATAAGATAGTTATTGTTATCAATCGTTTTATTCCTGAAAGCTATATAGAAAGGCTGGAAAATATTTCTGCTAATAACAATTTTGAATTGCATTGGGTATATCAGGATATCGACCAGTATGTACCTGGTAGCTTTGATCATTCATCCAGAGAGAAACCCTGGGGAACAGGACACGCTGTTCTCTGTGCTAAAGAATATATCCATGAACCTTTCGTTATGATCAACGCAGATGATTTTTACGGAAAGGAAATTTATCAGCTGGCTTCAAATGAGATTGATCATCAAAAGATTTCAAGTTCACAGTTTGAACTTATTGCCTACCCCATTTCTACAACATTAAGTGATAACGGTACAGTAGCCCGTGGGATATGTACAATGGATACTGAAAGTTCCCTGATAAAAGTGGAAGAACAAACTTCTATCCGAAAAGAGAATGAAACCATTATCTACACGGACAACGGGAAAAATATTGAAGTAGATCCAGAGACTTTGGTGTCTATGAATTATTTCGTTTTTCATCCAATCATCTTTGATTTACTGGAAGTTTATTTTAATAATTTTATAAAGTCTGATCCACAGCCCAACCAGGAATTTTATATACCCGCTGCTGTACAGAAAATGAAGGATGAAAAAGGAATCAAAATATTGGTCAAGACTTCACCTTCTCAATGGATAGGGATGACTTATTCCGGTGATAAAAGTATTTTAAAAGATTATCTTGAAACAGAAATTCAAAACCATCAATATCCACAAGATTTATGGAACTTAATCGCATTATCTTAAAATTTATTGACGCTGAAGATTGTATGGTCAGTCCGATTAGTAATGGATTGATCAATACGACCTATCTTGTAGAAAACAATCAGACTCAGGAAAAATACATTCTGCAGAAAATCAACACTGAAGTTTTTAAAGATCCTGAACGGATCATTAATAATCATCTTAAAATAAATAAAATCCTTCAGGAAAATGATTATCAACTTTACATTGCAGAACCTGTTTCCTCCTCTTCAAAAGAGTTCTTAATAACGGATGAAAATGGCCATCAGTGGCGAATGACTGGATTTATAGACAACAGCATTACTTTTCTTACTGTCCCTTCTGCAGAAACAGCCTTTAAAGCAGCTCAGGCTGTAGGTTATTTTCTTAGTATGATCAATAATACCACAACTCTTCCTGTTATTGAGGATCCTTTACCTGATTTCCTCAATTTTGAAAAGAGAATTTTAGATTATAAAATCTCATTAGAAGATGGAACTTCTGCTTTAAAAGAAAGTGCAAAAACTGAAATAGCATTGATGAATCAATTATTGGAGTTACCTCATCAATGGATCCAAATGCAAAATAATGGTCAACTGCCCAAAAGGATCATTCATGCAGATGCGAAGATCAGTAATATTCTTTTTGATCAGAACCATGATCCAATGGCTGTAATTGATTTAGATACTACAATGATTTCTACTATTCTGTATGATTTTGGAACTATGATTCAGTCGTATACCAATACTACTAATGAAGATGACGGAACAGCAAAAGATAATTTTAATCCCAATATTTTTAAGTCTGTGAAGGAGGGCTTTTTATTTCATTTAAAGGATCAACTGACTTATGAAGAGTTTGAAAATCTCGATTATGCAGCCCAGGTTGCCATATATATCCAGGGACTCCGTTTCCTTACGGATTATTTAAACGGGAGTACCTATTACTCCATAAAATATCCTGAGCATAATCTTGACAGAACGAAAAATCAGTTGGAGCTGTTGAAGGGATTAAGAACTTATTTGAAGTTTGATTAATTTACACAATAATCTGACTGATTTGCAAGAAACTAAATTGTTTTAAAATTTTTGTTCTTTTTTGAAAGGTTCTCCATACACTTTTCTCCATTTCATTACGAAAAATACTCGAACTGACGGTAAATCAATATTTGCAGGTACATAAAAGTTGAATAGACAACGTCACTTCGAGTAGATTTTGAAAAAAACGTATCGAGAAGTTTTTAAATACTAATTACCTTGCGAATGAAAAACTTGATTTCTATATTGTGCATACTTTGAGAAAGATAAAATACAATCAAAATCAGCGTTATCTGCTTGATTCGCGAGAAGCTAATAATCTACTCTAAAAACTCCAGGATTATCACCCAGTCTTCCAGTTTCTTCTCATATGAAACGGTATGCAGAGGACTTGTTGAAGGAAGTAAGATAATGGGAAGTTTATAATCTTTTCCTAAAGCTTTTTGCAGGTTTTTATACGATTTTCCGCCATTACAAAAAATCACTTTTACATTAGGATATTCTTCCAGAAGCTCTGCAATCTGATTAGCTTCTTCATTTCTGATTTCGGAGTCAAGGCTGCCTTTTCTTTCGCAGGAATCGATAACATCCCAAAGTGCAATGTGATGTTTCTTTAGCGTCTCCATTCTTTTTGTATAATCTTCTGTAAAATCCTCACCGAATAGTTCAAAGATGATCTTCCAGAATTTATTTTGCGGGTGGGCATAATACTGTTGCATTTCTAAAGACTTCACACCGGGAATAGAACCTAAAATTAGAATTTCAGACTGAATATCAATAAGCGGAGGAAATGAGGAAATACGGTTTTGCATGGTTCAAATATATAAAATTTGGCTAAAGCCGTTGAATACTTTACAATAAAAAAACGGGCTAAAGCCCGTTTCTATTGATATTTTATTTTTTATAAAGTCTCTTTCAACCAATCAAAGAATTCTCTTTGCCATACCAATCCGTTTTGTGGATGAAGTACCCAGTGGTTTTCGTTAGGGAAATATACTAATTTAGTTTTAAGACCTCTCAATTTTGCAGCCTGGAAAGCTTCCTGTCCTTGTTCATAGGGAACACGGTAATCTATTCCACCCTGGAAGATCATAATTGGTTTATTCCATTTTTCAACAAAGTTACTAGGGTTGAATTCGGTATATGCTTTTGGCATAGGTTTTTCCCATGGAGAACCCAGATCCCAATTAGCGAACCAAAGCTCTTCTGTTGTTAGATACCAAGATTTCATATCAAACAATCCATCATGAGCAATAAATGTTTTGAATCTGTTATCATGAATTCCAGCCAGCATGAATACACTGTATCCGCCATAACTTGCTCCTACAGCTGCAACTCTTTCTCCATCTACATAGGGTAAAGATTTAGCATAATCTGTAGCTGCCAAATAATCTCTCATTGGCTGTCCACCCCAATCTTTAGAAATCTCCTCATTCCATTTCGTTCCCCATCCTGGCATTCCTCTCCTGTTTGGTGCAACCACAATATATCCATTTGCTGTCATTAGGGCAAAGTTCCATCTTACACTGAAAAATTGTGTCAATGCAGATTGAGGTCCTCCCTGGCAATATACTAGTGTTGGATATTTTTTATTAGGATCGAAGTTTGGTGGATAATGGAACCATACACCCATTTCTTTTCCATCTGTCGTCTTTACCATTTTCAATTCAGATTTTCCCTGAGCTAATTTTGCATAGGTATCTTTATTAGCTTCTGTGATCTGCTTCATTTCTCCGTTTTTAACGTTTACAGAGAATAAATCTGTAGCATGGTTTACATCAGTTCTTCCTACTAAAAGTGTATTTTTAGTATCTGCAAAAATTTCATTCACATCAAAATCACCTTTCGTGATCTGTTGCACTTTTGCATTTTTAGGATCTATAGAAAATAACTGTTTTGTTCCTCTAAACGCTGCAGTAAAATAAATCGTTTTGGAATCTCCACCCCAGAAAACATCTCCAGAAACACTTTCATCCCAACCTTTTGTAAGGTTTTCTATTTTCCCGGACTTCCAGTCCATGATTTTTATATCATTTTTATCGGCTTCATATCCATCTCTTTCCATACTTTGCCAAACCAATGATTTCCCGTCAGGACTGAATTTTGGATTAACATCATAACCTTTATTTGTCTCTGTTAGGTTCTTTGTAGAACCAGAAGCTATATCATAGGCAAAGATATCTGTATTGGTACTTGTTGAATATTCTTTTCCACTTTTTGGCTTAGTAACATACAATAGCTGTAAGGAATCCGGGCTCCAGATAAAATCTTCAGTCCCCCCGAAAGGTCTCTGCGGAGAATCCCAGGTCTTTCCTTCCAATAAGTCTTTTGATGATTCCACTTTATCTGAAGTATTGACTACAAAAACATGGTTATATTTCCCTTCATTGTAGTAGTCCCAGTGTCTGTGGTTCAAATCTGTATAAACCTGTGCCGTGGTTTTTGGGGTATCACTATATTTATCTTTCCCCATTACTTTCTCAACCAAAACCTGTTTGCTGAAAGCTATTCTCTTTCCATCTGGAGAAATTACAATATTATCAGCTTCTCCGATCGTATAAAATTCTGTCCAGGTTTTCCCATTGTCTTTAGAAAGAAAGATTTTATCTCCTTCCTGTGCGTAGATCCCATTCTTATCCCACTGAATAAGTGATTTTTTACCAAGGTCTATTTTTGAAGACTGATTATTAAGAACATTAAGAAAATAGTTCTCATTTTTCGTTTTTTCTGTTTTTAGATCTACCTGTCCTACTTTGTAAATAAGAGAAGACTGATCCGGTGAAACGGCCTGTACTCCCACTTTTTTCAAAGTCCAAAGAATTTCAGGTGTCATTAACTGTTGTGCATTCATTAAAAGTGGGGCTGCTAAAGCCAGCAGACTGTACTTAAGTTTCATAAATTCCTGTTTAAATCAAAGATTGCCAAAGGTATGTAAATGTGTTTAAAATTCAAATTAAAGAAGTAGTTATAATTTGTATTTAATTAATTTTACGTTTAACTATTAAAAACTAATTATCATGAAAAAAATTTTACTTATTACGTTATTCTTTTCATCTTTTTTTCTTTTCTCACAAATAAATATGATTCCTGGAGGTACCCATTATAACGACACCTATCAGGTAACAGTTTATGGAAATGGAACAATTTACTACACTACAGATGGTACTACTCCTACATTGAGCTCCAATTCCGGGGTTAATAGTTTGTCGATTACAATCGATCAGAATAAAGAAATTAAAGCATTTTTAGTGAACGGACAAGGAAGTACTTCAGCTATATTCACCAGAAAATATTACACTGGAGTGATCCCGACAGCAAATATTTATTTTAAAGTTCCTTCAAGTTGGACAAACGGAAGTTGCGCAATGATCGATATGGTAAATCCTAATTCAGTTAACGGTTTTGTCATTGATAATATCTGGCCTGGATTTCCAATGATCAACACAGGATGCGAAGGCTGGTATAAGCTCATAAGAAATTTCGAAAATGCCAATGTAAGTTTCAATAATTGCACTCCATTTTCAAATATCCCTACCAGTATCAGCACCAATGTAATTCCAGTGGGAAGTACGATATATTACGATTTTACCAATGGCGAAATTAGCAATCCTCCTTCGTGTCTCTTTTTAAATACCGATGAAACCAAAGAAAAGAATATTACGCTGGTAAAAGTTTACCCAAATCCGGTTTTTGATGTTTTAAAAATCAACAGCATTAAAGATTTTAAAGACTATGAAATTATAGATACCAGTGGAAAAGTGATATCTAAACATCAGATTTCTACCAACGAAATCTCTATCAGTCATTTAACCTCAGGAAATTATTTTATAAAATTAAAAGATCAGCAAGGAAATGTCATTTTCTTAAAATTCATCAAAAAATAAAATAAAAATCCGTCAGTTAAAAACTAACGGATTTTATTCTGATATGGCTATATTCTATGGCTTAATCACCATCTGAGAACATAGAGTTTGCCAGAGAGGTAATAAGAGAAAGGGCAATACTGAAAATAAGTGCCCACCAGAAACCGTCTACTACCATACTGTCTATGAAATAATCAGCAAGCAGGATGATTAATGCATTAATTACCAAAGCAAACAATCCTAACGTAATGATTGTTAATGGAAGTCCCAAAAGACTTAAAACTGGTTTTACGATCAGGTTTAAAAGACCTAAAACAATGGCGAAAATAATCGCAGTTGAAAAACCTTCAAAATGTACTCCCGGTAAAATTTTTGTTAAAAGGAACGCAACGATTGCAGTTACCAGTAATCGGATAATTAAGTTCATATGATTATTTTTAATAGTTCCTAAATACTTATCAAAACTCATTCCATATAGTTCTCTCAGGACTATTGATAAAAGCTTTTGTAATTAAAATTAAAAAATATATGCTCTAATATTTCTGTTTTCAATGATATAGGGAAAACATCTATTTTTTAAAAATGGGTATTTCCCCTTTTATTTTATAGGATTGAAATCTGGAACTTTACTTCAATGAAATACTAAAAACACTGAACCAACAAAAATTATTAACCCAATCATTTAAAATTTCACATCATGGAAGCTCCAGAACCAACCAATCTTGCCAAAGGCACACGAGTGAGTGCAGGCGAAGCCAGTCTTTGGCATATTCACGAAGAACATATAAAATATGGCTCTATTCAGGAAACAAGAGTTAATTTACGTGGCAGGACTCTTATAAAAATAATGGAAAAGCTAGCTGAAAACGCTGGAATTAATGGTCCTTATATTCGGTCTCAAAGACAGATTGAAACTTATCAGGAATGTATCGATTATATTAATGAACATTATGATTAATCAATTTTTAAAATGATGAAATTGCCTAAGGAATACTTAGGCAATTTGTTTAAATCAACACCTACACGCTTATATTAGCAAAAGTTTATTTTCCAGAAAGTATAAAGGCTCTATAGATCAGTTCAGTATTCATTACAATCGTTTGTTCCGGGGATGATTAGGAGTGTTATAATTTAGCACACAAAATAAATATTCCTTTTTCATATCTACAGAGTATGCGGTTTACAAAAAAGAAAACCTCGAGGACGAATGGGATATGGGGCATGTTTAATCCTGTTGGAAATAATGCTTACCTGTGGTTCTCTGTTCAGGCTTATTCTTTCTAGGATTCCAGATTATTTAAGTCTCATCATAGTAACCAATGAAGTGGCTACATGACTTTCAGAATTCTCACTCTCATCAATTGCATAGATTTCTGTTCTTATAACACTTATCTTACCTCCACCTTTTACTACATAAGATTTTGAAACCAATGCATCACCCATCGCCGGTCGTAAATAATTAACTTTAAGCTCTATTGTTACCACGTAGCAATCTTCTTTATAATTACTCACTGCAGCATAGCCAGAAGAGACATCTACTAAAGAAGCAATCATTGCTCCATTGAACATTCCCGCTTTCCTGGTCATCATTTCCATCTTCGGAATTTTAATGGACACAAAATCAGTTTCCACTTCAAGAAGTTCTGCTTTATAGAATTTTAATGTTTCGGAACGGTTGAAACTATCTGTTATAAGTTGCCTTTTTTCTGGTGTCATGGATTGAAATATGATTCTGACAAAGGTAAGGAAAGGATTGAACTTTTAATTGTATTTTCAACCACAAAAGGCATAAAAGCTTATAAACACCTAAGTTATTTTAAATTTAATATGCTGTATAAGAAATACACTCAAGTTGTAAAAATCAAAGATTTTTTGTTAATGTCCAATCCATTTTTATCAAAGATAAAAATCCTTGCGCCCTAAAAAACATACGCACAATAAAAAAATTGTGTCCTGGCGTTTAACGAAAAATTTTATTTTGAGGTTTCTTCACCTTCGGTTCTCAATGACTAGGCATCGTAGTAGTGTGTTAATTTAATTGTACCGTGAAGTCATCAGATAATGAAAGAACGCCTTCTGTTATGGTATTAGGATGACTGCTGAAACCTTTTAATTTTGAAGTTTTTCCTTTTAAAATAAGATCGAGAAGTTGTTTTTCAGACAGTTTTTTTCCAAAAAGTTCAAATGGTATTTTAAACCCACAGTTCTTAAAATTAGAACAGCCCACAGCTGTATTTCCTTTAAACAGATTATGTTCTTTACATTTCGGGCATTTTGTTTCCTCCCAGGATTGAAGTTCTTTTTTTACAGCAGGCTCTCTTTTCTTTTTTTCCACCACTACCTCTTCTTCCTGTAAGGTGATCACCTTTCCTTTTCCGTCGACCACTTTTTTTGTCAATTCGGAAACCATCTGAATCAACTCTTCTTTAAAATGATTGGCTTCATATTCCCCGCTTTCAATTTTACGAAGTTTTAATTCCCATTCTCCCGTTAACTCCGGGCTTTTAAGAAGCTCATCCTCGATAGTATCAATCAATTGAATTCCCGTTTGGGTAGCATACAGATTTTTTCTTTTCTTTTCAATATATTTTCTTTTGAAAAGAGTTTCTATAATATTCGCTCGTGTTGAAGGTCTTCCGATACCATTATTTTTCAACAATTCGCGAAGTTCTTCATCTTCGACTTGTTTTCCGGCAGTTTCCATAGCTCTTAGAAGCGTTGCTTCCGTATAAGGTTTTGGCGGCGAAGTCTTTCCCTGATGGATCATAGGATCGTGGGGGCCTGTTTCTCCAACAGTGAATTCAGGAATGGTCTGCTCTTCCTCTTTATCTTTTTCTTTATCAGTAGGTTCTTCTTTTGCATCTTTAGCATACACGGCTCTCCAGCCAGGTTCAAGAATCTGCCTTCCACTTGTTTTAAAAGGAATTGTTCCCACTTTTCCCTCTACCAAAGTGTTTGAAATTTTACATTCAGGATAAAAAACAGAAATAAAGCGTTTAGCAATAAGATCATAAACTAATTTTTCCTCTCTGCTTAAATTTTGTGAAGGTGGAACTTCAGTTGGAATGATCGCATGGTGATCGGTCACTTTTGCATCATCAAAAACTGCTTTAGATTTTGGAATCGGCTGCTCTAATAATGGAGAAATAAGCTCCTGATAAAAATACATTTTCTTAAGAATACCTTCTATTTTCGGATAAAGGCTTTCCGATAAGTAGGTAGTATCCACACGAGGATACGTCACATGTTTTTTCTCGTAAAGACTTTGAATATATTTTAGGGTGCTATCTGCAGAATACCCATATTTTTTATTGGCTTCCACTTGGAGTCCTGTCAAATCGAAAAGTCGTGGATTCTTCTCTTTTCCTTCTTTAATCTCAAAAGAAACGATCTCAAAAGGATTAACTTTAAGATACTCCAGACCTTTTTCAGCACGGTCTAACGTTTTTAATCTATCGATCGCCGCATTGAAAATAACATCACGGTATTTGGTTTTTAGTTCCCAGTATTCTTCGGTGTTAAAACTGTCGATTTCTTTCTGACGCTGAACCAACATTGCCAAAGTTGGTGTCTGCACTCTTCCTATGGAAAGAACAACTTTATTATTGCCAAATTTCTTGGTAAAAAGTCGGGTTGCATTGATTCCCAATAACCAATCCCCTATTGCTCTTGCATTTCCTGCTAAATAAAGATTCTTATAGTCATCAGCAGGTTTTAATTTTTCAAAACCTTCTTTAATAGCTTCTTCGGTAAGCGACGAAATCCATAAACGTTGAATGGGCTTATTGCATTTAGCCTTCTGTAATACCCAACGCTGGATTAATTCTCCTTCCTGCCCGGCATCACCGCAGTTAATCACCTCATCACATTCTTCAACCAGCCTTTCTATTACTTTAAACTGATTTTCAACCCCCTTATTGGGGATTAGTTTTATCCCAAATTGACTAGGGATAATGGGTAATAAAAACAGATTCCAGGATTTGAATTGTGGTCCATAATCGTGGGGCTCCTTAAGGGTACAAAGATGTCCGAATGTCCATGTTACACAATAGCCGTTTCCTTCCATATAGCCTTGTTTAGGTGTGGTAGCACCTAATACTTTGGCAATATCTCTGGCAACACTGGGTTTCTCGGCAATACAAAGCTTCATGAATATTCGGGATTATTGAAAGGGCTGCAAAATTCGGGATTTTTTTTGGATTTTCCGGAAAAAGTTATGAGCGGAGTTTATTGAAAAGCAAGTAAGCCTTGACAAATAAAGATTCATAATCATTTTATCATAAGGATAATGTACCTGATCAATTTGTATCTAAATATTGTCAATTAAATTTTGTAGTTTTGGTTAAGAAGTTTTTTATGGATCTTTTACAAGATAAAAATGACAGCTTCACTCACAGTGAGATTGGTAAACAGGCATTTTGGTATGACTTCATTGTCTCCTTAAAATATCGCTGGCATAGGCGCATAGCTTTGCTTCTTCTTTTTGGACTTCTATTCCTAACTTCAAAAGAGAAAGAATATATTGGATCCTTAGATATCTATTTAAATATAGCCTTTGTCCTTTATCTTTTAATTTTAATTTACCTGAATGTCTATGTTCTGATCCCAAAACTATTAACCAAAAGTAAAATATTCCTATACATTCTCAGTCTCATTGCACTGGCTGTTTTTACTTTCACTTTAGTGATGATTTTTGATCAGGTATTTTATGAATATAGGATTACAAAGAATGGGAAAACAACCTTCTCTTTTGTGAGTCTTCTTCATTTTACTCTTTCCTTTAATATTATACTTGCCTCTACTACAGCCATAAAACTCTTTCAAAATTGGCTGAGGACCCGGGAGAATTTTTATAAAATGCGGGAAATTAATTTTCAAAATGAACTGGCTCTTCTAAAGAATCAGATTTCTCCCCACTTCTTATTTAATACCCTAAATAACGCCAATATCTTAATTGAAGATGATCCAAAGCTGGCCTCATCATTAATTTTAAATCTTTCTGAGTTACTTCGGTATCAGATTTATGACTGTTCCGAAGAATCTATTATTCTAAGTTCGGATATCCACTTTTTTGAAAACTTCCTTTTTATAGAATCTTCGCGAAGAGATGACTTTGAGTATGAAATTTTGGTAACCGGAGAAAAACATGATATTTTAATTCCCCCATTACTTTTTATTCCCTTTATAGAAAATGCTGTAAAACACAACAACAGTTATCAAAAGGCATTTATAAAAGTTCATTTTCATTTAGAAAACAATATTTTGCATTTTACCTGTGTGAACTCTAAAAGATCTGATGAATCAACTGTATATAAAGGAGGAATAGGACTTACTAATATCAAAAAAAGACTTGATCTACTTTATCCTGGTAAGCATCAACTTATTATTGACAATAAACCTTCATCATTTTTTGTAGATTTAATTTTAGAACTATGAACTGTATAATTATCGACGATGAACCTATTGCAAGGCAGGGAATGTCAAAATTCATTAATAAAGTCCCTGAGCTCATCCTTAAAGGTATCTTTAAAAATACTGATGAAGCTAAATCATTTTTGGATGCTCACGATGTTAATCTCATTTTCTTAGATATACAAATGCCCGGTATTAATGGAGTTGAATTTGCCAAAACACTTTCTAAAAACACTCTGGTGATCTTTACCACAGCACATATTAAGTATGCTTTAGATAGTTATGAAGTAGATGCTATTGATTATCTGGTAAAGCCAATCCGTGAAGAACGTTTTTTTAAAGCTGTAAATAAAGCTTTGGAGTATAATTATTTTTTATCAGACTCTTATGAAAAGGGGCAATACAAAGCTTCCGGAGAAAATAGTATCCTGATACGGGCAGACCGACGGGATTACAAAATTCTTTTTGGTGATATTCTTTATATCGAAGGGATGAAAGACTATGTAATTATAAATCTTAGTTCAGGAAAACTTATTACCGCGATGAATCTTAAGACAGCACTTTCTAAAATTCCAGAAAATTTATTTGTGCGGATCAGTAAATCCTATATCGTTAATGTTTCACATATTACAGCAGTAGCCAACCATGCTGTATTTATTAACGATATAGAATTACCTCTTGGAATAAGCTATAGAAAATATTTTATGGAATTTTATAAGGGAAAATCCTGATTTTTACAGCTCAATTCATAAGTGATCAGAATATGATATATTCTTTTTGTTTTTCCCGATATTCTTTTTGATATTGTTTCACCGTTTTTCCTGTACCATCGTGTCTCCATCCCGGTGGATAAAAGAGATATTTTACCCGATTCTTAAAAGAAATTCCAGGCTGAGTAATATCTTTTCCTATTCTTCTCCATTCATAAAAAAGGACGGTTCGGGGATCTTTAGATTTTATTTTCGGATATATTCCATACTTTACAGGTACTTCAGGATCTTCTTTTTCAAATGTTCCAAAAATCTTATCCCAGATGATCAACCCCATTCCCATATTACGATCCAGATATTTGATATTACACGCATGGTGAACGCGATGATGAGAAGGTGTAACCAAAATATATTCTAAAAACCCCATACTCTTAATCGTCTGGGTATGAATAAACGTACCATAGATCTGGATTAAAGAATAAGCCAGCATCACATGCCATGGATTGAATCCTAAAAATGCTAAGGGAGAAAAAAACATATACCTGTACAAAGGCTGAAATACCGGACTTCTAAAACCTGTAGTAATATTAAAATAATCCGAGTTATGATGTGTTATATGTACCGCCCAAAAGACACGGGAATGATGGTCTACATAATGATGGACATAATACGCAAAATCCTGGGCAAGAAACACTGCAATCCAGTACCATATTCCAAATTCCCAATCGAAAATCCGATGCTCATAAAAGAATAGCATAACAAACATTGAAAAGCCTTTCATTATGATATCCAACCCATAGTTTAACAGAGCAAAAAAGACATTAGTAGCGACGTCTTTGGTTTCGTAAAGCTTTTCTTTATTGAAATGGCTATAACCCATTTCAATAAAAATAACTACAATAAAGACAGGAACGGTCCATTGCCAAATAACTTCCTGTCCATGGTCTCCAAAAGTTTTATTAAAATCAAACATTTTTTTCTGCGAAGCTATAGAGTATGAACATTGGAAGTTTTTTTTTTAGATGAAAGTCACTTTTTTTTATACATCTAATATACTTACAATCACCTTAATAATTGATACAAAAAAAAATAAAAATGTACTATTTTTATTTTTTTTTGCAGGTCATTCTCCTTTTTAATCTTTCAACCATACATCATTATATTGCTCAGGATGACGTTTGAACTGAGCAAAAACATAAGGACATAAAGGAACTATTTTAAGATCATTTTCTCGTGCATAAGAAACAAGTCTTTCCAGTAGTATTTTCGCAAAACCTTTTCCTTCGTGCTCAGGATTTACTTCTGTATGATAAACAGTTAATTTTTGTCCAATCACCGAAATATCCATTTTCCCCACTTTTTGATCATCAGAAAATAACTGAACTTCTCCTCTATTGTGCGTATTGATAACAACTTCTGTTCTTTCCATTTTTATTTTTTTTAAACTAATTTTTAATAAAATAAAGATATCATGTTTAACAACAACAATAAATATCCTATGATAATTTCTACCTCCTTCTTTTTACCAGTTTTTCAAAGCCTTATCTATCTTATACAATAACAAATCCCTTTTAAACTTAAAGTTTAAAAGGGATTATCTTTTGAATTTCTAATACATTATATTAGAATCAAGATTACAATTGTGGAGTATTGATTACGATAAGTTCCAAATCTCCTTCTTTTAAAAGTGTTCCGTTACCTACTCGCATTGAGTCTACTTTGAAACTTGAATAATAGATATTTGGTAATTTAAACCAAAGATAAATATGAGAATCTGTACCAACATATTGACCAGCTATAATAGCTGTGCTTGCAGCCACATAAGTCTTATTGTTCATCAATGCTCCGGAGGGCTGGTAACAATATCCTACCCAGGTTACATCAATAATGTCACCATTCTGATAATTATACCCGGATGCCCGGATGTGAAACATCTTACTATCCGTATTTGTTCTATAAGGCATTTTCACATGGAAAATCTTATCGGTATTGTACTCGGTAGTAAAAAACTTAAGAATTCCTTCTCTTGTACTTCCTACATCTTCTGATCTTACAAATTCAGGATTATCGAGATGTACATAGCTGTCAAGAAGATCTCCAAACTGCTCTTCTGTAGGCCTTCTACCTGCCTGAAAATATTCTTTTAATCGTGTAATTATTTTTTTTGCCATGATGACTAATTGATTAGAGTTTTTAATTGTTCTATTTCTTTATTTTGAGAAATCATGTAAAGCGTAAGTTCTTCAATTTTTTGAAGTAGCTTCATCTGAAAGTCCCCAATTTTAACACCATCTTTGATCATTGTTTCACCGGATGGAATTTCCGGCAGATGTTTATTTTCTTTAATATAAGATTCCAATTCTTGTAAATCAGGCATGTGGTAATCAGTTCTGATTGGAGAATAATTATCATAATACTTCTGAAAAACATAATCTGCTGGAACATTCATATCAACAATAACATCTTCAACATGAATTTTTCCTTTTACAGTAAGTTTCTGATCAGGATTCATTGTTCCTATTCCTACATTTCCAGCATCTCTATTTAGGATGACATCATTTCCAAGTGGATTAATATGAAGTGGGGTTGATGCATGACTCTGTATCCAAGTATATTGTCCACTACATCCGAATCTCAAATTTACCTGAGATACATCTCCTAGTATTAAAGTTCCTTCCTGATCCGGATCACTCAATTCTGAAACAACATTCATTTTTCCATAAGGATTCATTGTTCCTATTCCTATATTCCCCTTAGGATGTACACATAGTCTTACAGCAGCATTGGTAACAAAATTAATTGCTCCAAAAGTATCACTCAACCCATTATTTACAATATTAAAATCACTATAGGTACCATATCTGAACCCTGAACCGGTATATCCAGAATTGACTTCCAAATCAGCACTTGAATGATATTTGATGGTTAACTTATTACTTCCACCTGCAGCTTCATTTCTATCAAATAAACCTGAAATGTAATTATTGTCGCCCTGTCCAACTGGAGCTTTCACATGGAGCTTTGTTTCAGGCAATGATGTTCCTATTCCCAAATTATCATTATAATGGATATAATGTGTTCTCTGCCCTATAAGAGTATTAGTGTAGATATTAGAAAGTTTCACCTCACTAAAATCCTGCGTATCGAAAGGGCAATGATAAGTAATTCTGATATCATATATATTCCCTGAATGATGAGTGTGATAAATAGTTATTTTATATTGATTAATATTAGCATCCCAGACTATATCTCCAATATAAATATGATTAATAATAGGACCTCCCGCCTCCACTATTCTTGAGGTAGGCGTATACCACACTGCATTATCCGGATTAGATCCCACCTGAAACAGTTTTTTGATATTTCCGACCGTATTCGTGTACATCCATGTTCCCACAATTTCTATTTCAAGAGACCCTGACATTCCTCTGTTTCCCAAAAGAATATCCACAGCCTGATCAAATACATCGTTAGGAAAGTCAACATCTAGTCTTTTTTTTATGTAATTCTTAGGAAACAGTTGTGAATCTTCCAAATTGGCAAAGCTATCCATTACGTCACCAAATTGTGCTTCTGTAGGTCTCTTCCCTGATTTAAAATATTCTTTTAATTCTGTTATTGTCTTTTTTGCCATGATTAATCTGTTTTTAAAACATCAATCTCCTTTTTAATTGAGATCATGTATAATGTTAATTCTTCTATTTTCTGCAGTAGTTTGATTTGGAAGTCTCCTACTGAAAGTCCATTATCCATCATCTCTTTTGCAGAAGGAATTTCTGGGAGGTGACTTTTTTCGGAGATGAATTTTTCAAGATCACCAATCTCCCTTAAATTATAATCGGATGCAAAGACATGATCCGCAGTAGGTGTCGCAGTAATCACTACATCCTTTGCTTCAATTTTACCATATAGAGCCATATTACCTGCATCTGATAAAAACAATCTTGGTCCAGATGATCCATCTGTAGAATAATTCCAGAACTGCAATCCATTACCATAACCTCCTGTCATATTGTAGATTGCCCATTTATTAGCCGTACCAAATGCTGTTTTGGTTGGATTTTGTAAGAGAAGAGCACCTCCTTCATTACTACTAACTTGTGATGCTATAACTCCCTGCACATCTAGTTTCTGCTGTGGATTATCAGTACCGATTCCGACATTTCCATTCGGGATTATTCTCATAAGTTCTGACATCGCAACAGGAGAATCCTGGGCAACCTTTTGATAACTGGAAGACAAAAATCGAATACCATCGTTACCAGCAGTTACAGCGGTCTTATAGCTAGGATAAGATCCACTACTTGACAGCCAGCCAAAAGCTGTTGTATTATCTGCTTTTGCACCATAACTCATATAGGTTTCCGCATTACTTCTTAATGATCCCCAATTATTGACGGAACCATCTTCATAACGGATAGAAAACGCATTGACTCCTGTTGTGCCATCAGTATTGCCCACCAAAATATTTCCCCAGACATCTAGTTTAGATCTTGGATTACCTGTTCCAATTCCTACATTTCCATCTGTGTTAACCTTCAATCCTATTTTAGCACTTTCAGATGAAAAAAGATTTCCAACCCATAAATCCCATTCATTTGTCATGGGTTGGCGGTCTACATTCTCAGTAGTATTTCCTCGGTTGTCTAAAACATTCCATGCCTGATTTTTATTAATAGATCTGACTTTAACAACTAACTGCATTTTTTGTTCTGAAACACCTAGTGTCTTCAGGGCTCTGATTCGAAATTTTGATAGCCCTCCATTAACATCTACGGTAAAGCATACATTTGTACTTCTATCAACATAATTATTCTTATTTACAGCCCCACACTCTCTCCAAATATTTTGATTATAATGTGAAGTTGCTGCAATATGAGTAGCCGCTGAAGCAATATTTCCTCTGGTATATGCAATAGATATTTCATAAAACCCTGATGCATTAGCAGCTACAGATTCAAATCCGACAAATTCTATATAATCTCCAATTTGATAGTTCTCAGGGAATTCAAGCTTAACATTATACTCAGATATTTTTAAATTTCGAATGCTCTCATCATCCAAATGCACATAGCTATCGATCAAATCCCCAAACTGGCTTTCTGTTGGTCTCTTTCCTACTTTAAAATATTCTTTTAAGGCTGCTATTGTTTTTTTTGCCATAATTTTGTTTTTTCATGATCAGTCCCTCCTCCCACATGGTTGGGAGGAACTGACTCATTTTTATTAATTATAATTAAGGGTTAGTTAGGGCTAACGATAAATGTTTGCTCGATGATCATTCCATCAGTTCCATCGGAAGAAATTCCACCAATGTTTGTTGAAGAATCCGGACTGTACAGGGTAATAATTCTGTCATCCTTACTAAACATACCTGAGGTATTTTCCGCAACAACTTTAAAATGGTAGTAAATAGGATTCCCGTCTGCATCTTTTACTGTAAGCGGATCCAATCCTATTTTTTCTAATCGCAAGAAAATCGTATGATCATTAATATCAAATATTTCTTTAGGAATCCAGGCATCAGTATTTGTCTGGGGATCGTTTTCAAAAAGAAATAACTGCACTTTTGAAGTATCATTTGGAACAATATTCATTCTTGCCACTTCTTTCCAATTCCCTTGATTACTCATTTGATAAAGGTGATATCTACCTTTATAGCATTGTTCATTCCAGCTCAGCAGACCTGAAGTAACCACATTTCCGGTAATCGGATTAGATTCAAATTTCAATTCCGGTGATTCTGGTAAAACATTTTCTGTAATAGTTGTAATCATCAATTTTGAGGCTTCAGAAGGTGCATATTCTGTTACAATTACATCAGATTGATTGTTTCCATTATAATTTGCTTCTGCATATTCTACTTCAGCTTCTACCGTTACACGATAGTACAACGGATCACTGAACGGAACTTGAGGTAAATCTGAAAAACCATCTTCTAAAACCCATGTCTCATGATCCAACATTCCTGCCGCTTCAAGGTCAAGTTCTTTAACCAGCTCCATTGTTCTTACAGAGACAGCATCCTGCATATTAAGAGCACGGTATAGTTTTGCTTTCTTAATATTGTAGATTTTGTTGTACGAATTGATTGTCACTTCCATTTTTGGTAAAACATTCTGTTCTTTATTTTCCAGAACAGGGATCACACTTTTAATTTCAGGAGTTCGCAATGGGAATGAATTAACCATTCTTACCGGGCCAACAGCAGGACTTAATTCTCCCTGAACCAATTGAGCGTTGGTTTCCTTTACAGCATAGAAATAAACACTTGTAGAGGCACCATCTAATGTGAAATCGACAAATAGTGTTTTATTGGTTCCCAAAACTTTCATCATTGGAGCCATATCGAACTCTGGACTGGTGGGATTCAGGAAAGTTCCATTTTTATCTCTAATTGACTGAGCTTTTGGAATGGGTTGATAAGTTCCTCCTTTAATATGCTGATACAGAATTGGAATCTCTGTAAGAGGAACAAATGAATTCTGAATCGTTTCCCTTACAAAATCATAGAATGTTAATTTCCCAAATCTTCCATTTGCATCCGGATGAATAATTTCATGCAGCATATCCTGAATATGATGATACTCCAAGGGGCTAATACTATCGTTATAGTAGCCGTTATGCTGAACAATGAATTCGTTGATACTTCTAAACAATGCTTTATTATTAGGAATAGGAAAACCATATCCATTATACTCTCTGAACTTGCTTGTTGAAGGATCAAGTGTCGCATTCGCCAGTTCCAATAATCTGGCATTGAAAAATTCATCATTATTATGGATGCGTATATCTTCTATAGAGTCCGCTGTTGGAGTAGCATTATACCCTTCTGTATATTCATACAACGAACTTAATAGAATATCATCATTGCTGCGAAGATACATTACACTAAATGGCCTGTGTCCAAAACTAGTTGTAAACGCATATGATGAACGTCCAAAATAATCTGGTCTTGTAGCATATTTTGCACCCAATGGTTGCTCTGGAGTTTTAGGAGCTTCAATTCTTCTTCCAAACATCATGGTAGGAATGGAAATTCTCGATTTATAATCATTGTAGGTGAGATCAATGCTCCGAGCCCCGAAAATACTGTACTTTTCCAATACATCAGGATCCTGAGGAATTACAAAATCTTTCGTCAGTCGGCATGGTGCATTATAATAAAGGTATGCTCTGTATCCTGGATAGAAATTTACCTCTTCTGTTCTTGAAAAATTATCCGGCTGTAAAGGATCAGTTGCAAAAGATTCATCCAAAGCAAATAATCTTAAATCTCCGGTTCCTATATTATCAATACGAATTACTTTAAGTGTTCTCAGTTCCTTTCCCTGCTGACCGGCGACGGAAACACGTACACTTCCTCTATACCATTGTACACTGTCCGCATTGGCAATCATTGAATGTTGAGGATGGTGACTCAATGTATATCCCGGGAAATTAAGTTCATATAATCCTGAAAAAGGGGCACCATTAGTCTCTGCTCTTTTGATATTGGCATGTTTTTTTATTCCTCTGAATTTTCTGAAATAGGTGTTATAGGTTATATCTGGAGCTACTCCTGATTCGACTGTAATTTCTTCAGTATAAATAGGCCAATTGTCTCCAATTTTAATTTTCAGAGGGTGTGGATTTGATGTTCCCCAGGTTGTCGTATTTTGCATATTTTCCACAACCATAAAGGATTCATCTACATTGGGTACTACAAAATTAGCAGGATCAAAAACCACTGGTGTATTTTGTCCAAAAGCATTTCCAACCTGTTTTTTATAAATATGAAAGATCGGAAAGTCGGGATCGCTACCTGAAACGATATTATCAATAATATAATCGTCAGCTCCTACTTTAAAAATACCACCAATATAATTTTGAAACTCTCCGACAGGAATCGTAGGGTTTAAAACCTGTGCAGGACTTGTAGCCGTAGCTGTACTGCTTAATTGTAACCCTTTTGTTTTAACTACAGAAACCAATGGATTTCCAGAAAGATCCGTTATCGTATCTACTACTCCAAACACCTGGTTAGGGATTTCAGGGCGATAAAATACTTCTATCTGATCAGCAAATAATTCTTCATTATCAGGTAGCGGATTAAAGGTAGACAGATCTACACCATTTATAGCTTTTTGATAAGAAATCATATCTTGTGATGCATCATATTCCATGGTAAGTCTCACCAAAGTTTTATCATTGGCCAAATTCTGTGCATACATATCTTGCTCATTCTGAGAAGTAAGCAATAATGGCAGCTCTTCCTGAATTAAAAAAGCATTAACACTGGAAGGCGGCAATAAAGTATTTGCAGGTCTTATCTTTGACTCCACTTGCCATACTTTCTCTGATAATTTTGATCTTGAGAACCAATTGACCCCGTAGGAACCATATACATGTTTTCCTGATCTTGTTTCTTTATGTACATAAGCTGGATTTCCAAAATCCGGAAGCCCAATAGCTACAGTTTCATTATATGATTCGTTACCATCTGAAAATACATTTCTAAAATTAGGATCGTTTGGTAATTCAGGAAGCCTCCATTCTGTTTCATCACTTGATCTATATTCGATACCCACATGAACAGGATAGGTAAACTTAGACATATCAAATTCCTGATTGGTATAATAAAATGGACTGTCAGCAGGTTCATCCGGAGTCATTTCTTCCGTCATTAAGCTTAAATATCTTCCCGTACCATCATGGGTATATCCATCAGAATCAGTAAGACCGCTCATTGTAGTTCCTGCAGTAGGATCGGCTGATACCATTCCTGGAACCGGTTCTTTTAAAATAACCGGTAAACACAAACGTTGATCATCCAATGATGTAGGTAATGTAATCGAAATATGATTAAGCTCATTAGCGCCCTGCCCGTTGCCTAAATCTGCAAGCGTAACATAATAAGCGGCATAGATATATTGATCGTTATTATAAATCTGATCGCTCATATCCAGGCATCCCAAGCCTAACATTCTTGCAGTATGATAATCAAGCCCCGCCATTTGAAGATTATTAAAGTGAGAAAACTCCAAAGGGTTAGGATCACTCTGATCATCATTCAGGTAGTAATAATCAAGAGCTAAAGGGTTAGCAGCATTATTACTTAGTTCCAGATATCTCTTAACAGAATGTTTAATCGTATTTTCAGGATCATCCAATTCATTCCATCTTCTCTGATAATTTTTGATATTTACAAATTCATTATCATTATATCTTGGCCAGACAGCATGTATAGGATGATGATCCGGATCCGGATCCAGTCTGTATTTTAGTACTTCATCATCATCCAAGGAAAGTCCAAACTTTCCAATTTCTTCCCAATTACTCTTAAAGACCACATCTTCATAAAATTCAAAATCAACTTTTGTAATAATTGTATTGGTAGGTAAAAATCGAACACTTCTTCCATTTTCAGCAAATATTTTTTCCGAAAAATCGACAATATTCTTTCTGAATGTAACATTCTTTGGTAATCCCAATAGGTCAGTTTCTACAGAGAGAATTTCTGTTTTTGCTTTCCCATCTGATTGTGGAGTAAGTTGCGTAGAGAAAAATAATTTTTCTCTACATTCAACTTCAATGATATTACTTCCATACTGTTCCAAAAACTCTTGTGGATTTGAAAATGGATCGACTGTATTTCTTACTTCGTGATATTTACTGATATTTCGGAAATACACATAAAACATTCCCACTTCACGACCCCCATACAACCATAGACCTTCTGAGTCAACGACTGTTGTGGGAGAGTCTGTAAGGTAAAGACTTCTGACTTGAGGATTGTAAGACGTTCTGAATATTCTTACGAAATCATCCTCTTTATTAAAACCTTTTGGAACACCTGAATAGTTACCTCCTTTTGGCAGGTGTTCTGCAGCTGGACCTTTCAGTGTCCATCTTAAATGAATTCCCGGAGTACTGTCTTCTCCCTTGGATCCGGCAGCTTGCACATATAGACAATTCGATTGTAAAAGAACATTAGTAGTAGGAAGTGATCCTGCAGCCCTATTTGTATTATTATTTATATTGAAAGACATGTTTATTCGTTTATTTTAATATTTTTAGCAACAATTGTTTTGGAAATGTCATATTTATCCCCGTTCCAAACTTTATAAATGAATTGGAAATTCATTTCATTTTCTACAATAGAATTCCCCGTATTCATGATAAGAGCCTGGGCGTAATCTTTTGAATAGATCATACTGTAATTACTATCTGGAAGAAGTTTTCCTGAACTATTCGGTTTTACGACTTCAATCATTCCTTGGTTTTTCGGATCATTAAGATCTACTGTTGATCCTTTTACCCTATTAATATTTTCAATTGGAATCTTAGGATGATTGAACGGCTCTGGATTTCTCACAAGAATGGCAATAACTTTTCCTGTTGCCGGATCAATAATTTTATTAAATTCAGTAGTAGGAGCATCTTCCTGTGGAGTAACCCCAAACAATCCCTGAACAATCCTGTCAAACGGATGTTGATATTGCATTGCAATTGCCTGACTTAAAGGATTCGTACATACATTTTTCGGATCGGTATTAATGATATCCCAGGCAGCATTAATCTTATCTGCAGTCAAAGATTTTTCAATACTGTAAACAGCTGGTTTCTTTTTATCAAGCCCATTTTCATCCTTATAATCAATAAGATAACTGCTTACCTGCGCTTCAAAATCCTTATATCGAGAAGTCTGGAAAACAAACTTGTGAACTTCTTTAGCATAATCCTGCTTAATTTGTTCTGTTATATTAGCAAGATCAATTGTGTCGGTTCCCCAATAGAAATTCAGAACCTGAGCTGTATAAAGTTTTTGAGGCTTTAATTTCTTAGGAGTTGCAATTCGGTAGGTAGATTTTGGCTTAACCATTGTTATAATTCCTGTACAGTTAACTCCACTGTTTAGCAAATTAAAATACTGATTCATCACAGGAGGAATTGCTGGGTTATCATCATTTGCCCATTCTTCAAACGTTTGAGGAATATCAACCGGTGAAGTGACAATATCCTGATAAGTAGCATCTAAAATCGGCGGATTTATGATCGAAATTCCTTCTACAGGATCTTTGATAATGATTTTCATAGCACCACCTAACTTTTCCATATCCCCATATTTCTCCCATCCGCCTAATAGTTTAGAAACATAACTTGATGTAAAGTATAAGGATATTTTTGTCGTTTCATCATCATAGAACAGCGGTTTTGCGCTAACTATATTTCCGTCTGCATTTGGATAAGAACGTTGATAGTCAATATAAGCTCTTAATGAGGTGTGAGGATATTGATCAGGATGCGGAGTCTGATGATCTATAACAGTTCCATTGGTATCACGGATTTCCCCGGTAGTATCTTCTAAAATAACATCAGCACCATTCTGATCTTTAAGTTTAATTTCACCATAAGTAGCATCTTTATCTAAATGGAAGAATCCCAGAGGTCCACCCGTACGGAATGTATAAGCATAACTGTATTCTTTAGCATTCAATCCATTATCAACAGTATCTTTTAGCTTAAACCTTACATAGTAAGACGTATCAGGTCTCCAGATCGGCTGAACTGATTTTGTAAGGGCAGTAACTGCAGCCTGAGCATCCTGAGTAATAGCGTCCTGAGTAGGAATATCTACATTATAAGCATAATCTTCTACAGACATCCATTTAATCTCATGAAACAATGTAAAGCATTTCTTCTGATCAACACAATTCCCTAGATCTTTTAAAATTGAAATAATCTCTCTACAAGCATTATCAAATAATGTTTTAAAGAAAGAGTAATCATTCCAACCCCCTTTAATAATAGTCTCAATCGTTACGATCTGTCTTCTTAAAATCTCATTAAGATACTCGTATCCCGGATTTTCTTTGATAAATATATAGTACGCATTCAACAATGGAGAATTGCTCACTACAGGATCAGCGCTAAATTCACCAAATTCCTGAGCAGAAAGATTAGTAGCTAAATTGCATAACTTCTGATCTACACAAAGATTCATCCTTTGTAACAGATTATTGATCTGTTTTAATTTGGTCTTTAAAATCTCAAAACGAGCTATGATCTCAGGATTATTATCCGGATTACCATTGATATATTCTTTTAAATCCAATAAGTACTTATTGTATTGTTCTACGTTTATGATCAGTAGATCTGATGGAATACCCGATGATTGTAGAATATCTAAAATATAATCATATGTTCCTGATTCTATATTTTCATTGATCATTCGAACATAGTTATACTCTTTAACTCCAGGAGAAGGGTTTTTCCTATCAAAAGGCAAGATGAAATTATTGTTGTAATATTTTACCAGTTCAGGATATATCTTACAAACAATTTCGTACTTCTCTTTTCTTGTTCCTTCACATCCTTGTGATTGTAATTGAGCCAGTTGATATTCAAGTTCAGCATATAATGCAGGATCACTTGGTAGCACTGGATCTACTATTCCACCATTATCCAAGGCAATCTGATATCCCTGATCCATTAATACCGCCATCTGTTGCAAAACAAGATCAATCTGTGCATTGTCTGTCACATCAGGAGTAATAACAATTTTTGTAATACCATTCGTAGGTATGTTATCAGGAGAAATCGGATTTTGAAGTTCATCCTTAGAATAATATTTATCCTGTACATCATATTGTACTACGGACTGTGTATTCGTAAGATCAACAAGCGGACTGTAATAAGCTACCGTTACCCCTGTACTGTAGGTACTTAATTTCAATGAAACCTCTTTCGACGGATTTGGCAACATAATCGTAAGCGAAGAATGGTTCTTAAACAGTAATGATTGGTTAAAACCATATAGGTTTATTTCATCAGAAACCTGAGCATGATCTCCCTGCATTACAGGATTTCCATTTGAATCTACTGTATATTGAACATCACCCGATATTTGATAAGAAGCTCCTTCACTTTGGAAGAAATTAGACGTTGAAGCATAATAAAGCGTATTCAACGGCTTTTCTAAGAAATCAGAAACTGAGCTTTCAATATGTTGTCCTTCACAGAATAATGTAGAAGCCAAAACTCCATATTGTTCCGGAATAAACCATCCGGGATTTCCCTGTTCAGTATAAGAGAATGGAGTCATTCCCAATAATCTGATTGCATTATATTGATTATCTTTTTTCTGCCACTGTCCTACTTTCAGGTTATTTAACTCTGGATTATTTGGTTCCATCGCTTTAAAAGGATCATAAGGTACCCAGCCTGAAGTCCCATCGTTACCTAAGATTTCAATTTTCTCTAATGAATACTGATGCTTTACCTGTCTTAGTTCCAGACCTTTCATTACTTTATCAGGTGGAATAAGATCTACTGAATTACCTGCAGCACTGGTATAGCCCCCGATAACACTGTTTGTAACAGTGTTTGGACGTAATCCTTTTGTTGTTTTGATATCAATATAGGTATCCAAAGGCACTACATTCTTAATCGAATTAAAGGCTGGTATTGTATCCGGACTTACCTGTTGTAGATCAAACGTCTCATTCGTCAACATACTCACTCCTTTTACAAGACTATCCGTCTGATCCTGAATTTCTGTAAACGGATTCACAGGATCTCTTTCCACTGTTTTATTGAATTCCCATTTAAGCTCAACTTTAACACTGAAACTGATTTTAAAGAACAGGATCTTTAATTTAAATGCAACACTAAATGCACCATAAATTAAGAATGGCTTCGGTGATTCTACGGCGAGAAGGATTGTAACCGCTGCATAAATACGGATGATCTTCACATCAATATCAATCGCTAATCCTGCTTCGAAATAAGCACCCATCTGAGGTTTTTGGAAACTGATCTTTCCTCCAAGTTCAAGGTAAGCAAGTACAAAGATCTTAACCGGACCGAATTTTCTGTCGAATCTGAATTCTCCTCTAGCTCCCGCTTCAATTCCTTTTCCGGAAATCATTAAGAATGCCTTCAGAGTAAATAGATCTTTCAATAGTTTCGCCTGAATCGGATTTTGTTTTGTTCCGAAATTAATGTACCAGGCTGAAGGATTATTAAAGAAGAAACCAGCCTGAATTTCTGCGTACAATTTGATGATATCACCTGATTCTTCAGGGAATTTATAATCCGCTCCGAATCCGAACTCCAATGAATTGTCTCCAAAAATAAAGAAAGCAAAGAATGGTGGATCGTCCTGGTAAGTCACCCTACTGGAAAGAAGTTTCATTCTCGCATCCACCATAACCATGGATGGAAGTGATAATAATAACATGGCGTTAGCAGAAATAATATTTCCGTTAGCCATCGTATCTCCAAGCAATGCTCCTACTCCTAAAGAGAATGGAAAGCTATATTGTTCTGTCTGATCCGGGCGACTGAATTTTTTAACCCCAACTCCCCTAGCTGGAGCCGTGTAATATTCATACCAGGTATTCTCAGAAGTCATATTGATTGCTTTCTTTTCTGCAACATACCGGTAACCAAGCAAACCACGGAAACCATAGATGGATACAGGTCCTAACGCAATCGGGTTCGGAAGCTCAATATTGGCATCGATCAGAAATGCAGGATATTTCGGCGCTAAACGCATATCTACTCCACCTGTAATTCGGGGGTTTTTCACCTTAAGGCTCACTCCCCCCTGATATTCCTGGAATTCCCCAGGCTCAGGAATAGACAACCAACCTTTGATTGAAACCGTCGGATCACTAGAATTAGCCGGAATCACCATATCCACGTGGATCGTTTGGATATGAAGATATGAATCATGCAGTTTATTTTGAGTCACATCATCATCAATTGTATAGTAGTACTTAATTCCGTCTCCACGGGCATCAATTCCTGCAACTCCAATACTTACTCCACCATCGAAACCGAAGTAGTTGTATTTACGGGTTACTCCATTTTTCACTCTTTCATGAGAGCCAAAGTGAATTGCTGTTACGGAAACCTCTACAGGACCAATTGGAATTTTAATCGGTTTTGGAAGCGTCATATTCCCTCCATTCACTCTGAAATCAATACTACCATCGCTATAAATTCGTAAGGTAGAAATACTTAAAGTCTGACCTTTTAGCAACTCTCCGAATGTTCCTAAAAACTCTACATCTGCGGATGCTCCAATAAAAAACTTGCCATCCTCTTTCCCCAGTTCAACTGAGCTTAAATGCAACTTAAATACATTCCCTAGCTGTATAGGAAAAGGAGGTATAGTAGAGGCTGATAGACGAAAATCTCCGTCTGCTTCAATATGTCCGTCAACTTCAATTTGTACTTCCTGACCTCCGAAAACAGGTACATCATCAGGGTATTTGAATTTAGGAATTCTTAAACCACCCTTTATATTGGAAGACACAATTGAGTTCTGGTTTAATGTAACATCAAATGATTTGAAACCTACTTGGAATCCGTTTTCCCCTCCAAGTCTTTTCCAAAGCATATCACTGTTTCCTCTCAAAGTAGACAGGTAATTTTGGTAGTTCTCTGCCTTATCAAAAAATAAAGGATCAGTTTGTCCTAGTGGCGTTAAAGATAATGGAAAGTGGAAAGGGAATGGTGCATCTGAAGAAGCATTCATATCTCCTAAAACATCCTTAAGCTTTTGGTAATCATCGATGACAACTTTAACAATTTCTCCTTGTGTATTCTTATCATATACAAGGATTGGATAATTAAATACAAACTTATCATTATAGTACTCAAAGCTTGTTCCCTGACTAGCCACCGGAACAGATTCTAACATAATCGTTCCTGAAACTCCACCTGTTCCTACTAGTAAATCATATCCTCCCAACCTTAGTGTTGTGGTTGAAGTAGTTGGGGGGTTACTTTCATCATAGAACCACTTTGGTGGTAATGTTATTGAAATAGCCCTTGCGTAAACTCCTGTAAAATCTGGAGAATATCCATATGCGTCAGCTTCAGGGATATTTTTTGTTTTACTTAGATCCAATTTTAAGCTCTCAAGCTGAACTAATAAACCTGTATTCCCAATTTCAGAATAAGGATTACTTAATGTTCCTGCAATATCTAAATCATATCCTACTCCAGAAATAGTGTCTGCATACAATACCGCTTTAGCAAAATCGAAATATGTTTTTGCATTTTGGTTGGGATCTGGCATTAACTCACCATTTGAATTGGTTATCCAAGGTTTTAAAATATTCCTTGGAAATTCAATTGAGGCAGATGTTTCAAGTGTAATTAGTGCCTTCGGCTTTATAAGATTTAAAATATATTCTTCTATATCTCCTGGAAGAATATTTTTAAAAAATCTTTGTAAATTAGATTTTGTTTGAGATAAGTTTCCATTTTCCAATATGTATGTACTAAACACAGCAATCATCGCCCCCTCTTCATATAAAGAGTTTAAAGAGTCCGCAAGATCTTTAAGCATATTATAAGACAATGTTGGAGATGGTATTGATAACCCTAATGAAGAATTAATATCGTTTACAAACTGCTGAATTGAGTTGCCATTTGAATTAATAAAAATATTAATTGCCTCGTTAATAACCTTTTCATCTGTAAGGTTAAGACTTTTCATGGCTACTTTAAAAATTTCCTTAGGTGAAAACGAAAAGTTATCCAAATTAAATTGCGAAATATAAGCTAAAATAGGCCAGTTATATTGTACTGTTACCGGAAAAGAAGAAATGTTATTATTCTGAAAATCTCTATTAAGTATAAATTTAAGGCCATATATCAAATCAAACTGAATTCTTTCTTTTGAAACTATATTTAAACTATGAAATGCACTATCTCCTAGTAAGCTAGAACTTGTTTGATAATCTTTATAGTATACACTTTTAAAAATATTTTGTGAAAGATTTTTCACAAAGCCTAATTCACTTGGTATACTGTCTAGAGTAATTAGGCTGGATAATTGAGGATAATATGGTTGTGATGTTGGTATTGGCATAATTATTTTTTTAATTAGTCTTTAGTCTCCTTAGTATTAATTCATTGAAGTCTTTTATAAACTGTTCTTCACCATCTATACTTCGAGGATAGTTATTAATATCTATTAGTATTTTTCCTGTATGATCGTCCAAAAGCATTAATATTGGCTTTATCCTATTGTTATTATAATGAGATCTTATTAGCCATGTTTTTCCTACATATTGTTGATAACTTTCTCCAGAATTTAATCCATCACTTTTTATAAAAATAAGATTTGTAGAATCTTCAATTTTTAAATAATTCTTTATTATATTTTGGATATCTTTTTCTTGAAGATTGTACGTACTATCAATTTGAAAAATTTCCTTTCGTTTATCCAAATATTCTCCCCACTTAGAAGGAAAATTAGGATCAGAGTCAAATGATTTAGAAACAATTTCACGTGTTTCATCAGAAACCAAAACTAACAAGTGGTGATCTTTTTCTTTTATATAAAACTCCCAATAATTACCGTAAGGAGTTACATATTTATATATAGAAACCGCTTTCTCTATAAAGTTTTTAATTGTATTTTTATTAATATTATTCTTATCAAGAATATTAATAAAATCTTCAAACTTTAATTTGAATAAGTTATCTCCTATGTTTTCAATTTTTAATGGCTTTTTATTTCTTTGAAGAGGAAAAATTAGCTGGTCTATATTATAAGTTGAATATTTATAAACTAATTGTTTTTTTCTAAGATTCCCCTTTTTATCAAAAGAATTCTCAATCGTCCATGTTGGAAATATGATCTTTACACAAGAATTATCTTTAGGAAACACACGAGCATTTTCATGTACAATAAATAATTTATTTTTTTCATCAAATTGTCCTACTAAACCATTATATTTATTATTAAAAAAAGCAACTGTATCTTTTATATTAATTTTGTTAGGTTCAATTGAAAGACCAATTTTTTTATCGTAAGAACTATAATAACTCTCTATTTTTTCATTACAGCTTTCATTATTGGATGTCTGACAAAAAAATATTTGCGACAAAAAAGAACATACTATTACATAAGACTTCATATATTTTTAATTTTTTAATGTGTTACGTCTGGCAATAATCCACTGCCAAAAAAATGTACCTTGTATAAATTGGTTTAACATAAATTCATCATTATGATAATCCATTAAATTATTAGTAAGAGTTTGTTTTAAAGATATTAAAGCTTTTTTATCAATTTCATAACCAGTAAATGTGTGTTCCACACCAATTGCATGAAAAAATTCATGTGCAATCGCTGTTCTAGTATTATCTAGTATTGGATCGAAAATTAATGCTATTTTCTTTTCTTCAATAGTAGAACCTCCAATTCTTGATAGAACTGTATCCCCCCTACATGGATCAATCATTAAAAATATTTTAACATATCCATGATATTGTGTTTTAAAATCACTCAGATATTCAAAAATAGTTTTTCCATTTATCTTATCTTCCGTATTTACGGTTTTATCCGAATAAAGATAGTCCGTTATTGAAACATTTAAAGAATCAGTATATTTTTCAATCTTTATATTTGCATGACTACTAAATATTCCTAAATTCTCATCATCAAAAGGGTGAAGATTGCGTATTCCTGCATCTGTTTTAACATTTATAAAAACAGTTTTTTGTTTTTGTGTTAGCTTAGAATCGTTTGGCAATATATACAATTTACCAGCTAATAAACCATCTGCTTCAGCCGTAATAATTGAAGTTTTTTCTAATGGTTTAATATTTTCAATTTCAAGAGTAAGCCATTTAAAGCTATTAACATTAGCAGAATTGATCGAAATATATTTTCGCCCTTTTTCATCGCTTTTTACTATTGGTACAACTGATCCATTATCAATTTTTAACATTTTAAAATATCCTATATCAAAATATAATCTTAAAGCAGTTGGTTTCTTAAAACAACTTACTTTTAAATTAATTTTAAATTTAGTAATTACATTTACACCAGTTATATTAGGAATGCTTAGCCAACTTGGTGCATAATCTTTATCATAATCTGCAGCTGTTATCGCAGCCAATTTCCAATTTGTTGGAATAATTTTATATAATCCTTTTGCTTTTATATATAAATGTGGTTTTAATAAAAAACCAGAAGAACTATTAGGATCACTAGAGTCACCTTCTCCTATCAATGAAAATAAACTCTTATCATAAATTTCATATATTGGATCTGGATCTGGCGTGATTTGACTATCACCCTTCCTTAGCCAATCGAACCCGTATAAAACATTTTTATCTGAATATCTTGTATCTAAAGCATTTGAGCCTGTATAAGTATATAATCTCATCCAATTATTTTCAGGCCTAAAATCTACCGTAGTATTAGCAAATTCATCATAATATTCAAAACTATCAGTATAGTCTTTAGTAAAAAAGAACATTTCATCGATTGTATACAAATAAATTTTCTTATCAGGTGAAGGAGTCGTAGTTAGGACAACATTTCCTTGTTCATCATCATATTTTATTTGTATCTCATATTTTCCAAAACTTTTGGGATCCACTGACTCATTAGCCCCAAAATCAATAAACAAATTTGTATTATAGAGATTTGAGCCTGTTGGAAAAACTCTAGATATTAAATCAGCATAATTTTTTTGAGTAATACCTAAAATAAAATAATCTAATGTAAAAATATTAGCATCACTACGAAACACTAATGACTTAATTTTTTCACTACCATCATTAAATTCGCCTCTCCAAATTTCTCCATCCTCAACTCCCATTACATTCTTACAAAAGTCTTTTGAAGTTTTCTTTTCAATTGCAGTATTATAATAACCGGCACTTAGATATGGTGGATATTTTAATTCATAAAAAGAATCAGCTGGTATGTTGGACGCCTTTGGAAGTAACATATAGGTTCTTAACTGTTTTAAATTTGAAGGATCTGTTTTATCAATTATTCCTTTCATATTATAAACACCTAAGTCAATTCCTTTTTCAATAATAATAGGTCTTAAATGGCTAATCCAGCTTATTTTATTACTTGGAGTAAAGTCAGCATCTTCAAAAATCGTTTCAAGGTTTATAGGACCAAAAAAATCGTTGAGAACATTGCCTGATTTTTCAAAAAAATCTATATAAATAAGTTGGGATACGTTATTATCTATTACATAATCGTTAAATAAGAATTTAAAATATTGTGGACTTTGTAACAAATAACCTGATCTTGGTTCATATTGAAGAAGGGTATTAGGTTTTATCTCTTGTAATAAGATGTTGCTAGAGATATGCGAAGGTAATCCTCCTGAAAAATATAATCCATAAATTCCAACATCACTTGTTTTTACTATTAGAGGCCAGTTATGTTCATTTTTGAAAAGCTCATTTCCCCAACTAGTAGAATTATTAATGTTATTTGATCTATAGATATTCTTTTCTGTGTCGGGTTTATAAAATTTATATGACCTATTTCTATCACTTTTTATATAAATATATATTTTATTCTTATTAATAAACTTTGAAACAAAATTGTTATATATATCAGATGGAATTTTATAAGGAGTACTTATATTTCCATTTTTTAAGTTTACAATTCCATCTTTTTCATTGGTTATGTGTAAACCATAAAATGATGCAGGATCAATGAACTTATAAATATTTTCTTTAAATATTTTAGAATTAATATTATTATTTTTTTTTCCTCCAAAAATTTTAATCTCTGGATTATTTGGATTAGAAGGGTGATCCTGGTCAGCTTTTAAAATACACGAAGTAGCTGTTGCGAAATCTAAATTAAAATCTAATCCTGTATCCGATTTTGTTTGGGAGAACTCTCCTTCATCAAGAACTATTTCAAATCCACCAAAACCATTAATAAAATTTCCAATATGTGTTCCTCCTTTTACTTCTAATAAATTATACCCGTCTTTAATAAAGAATTTTTTTATAATTTCAGAAGCTGGATCTGTTGAAACATTTAGATATCCTATTTTATCAACAGTTAAGTTTTCATTTGTTCCATTAAATTCAGTGTAAGAATCCCAAACATTAGTTAAGAAGCTTAGAATAGTTGGATCATTTAGCTGCCTACTTCCATTAACATCTTTGAAAAGATCACTTGCGTTAATGCCCCTATAAACAAAATATTTAATTTTGAGTCCCACACCTATGTCCTTTTTAGGTTTTAATATGATATTTACTTTATCAATGGTTTCTCCATATTTAGCAAAAAATAAAAAACCATCGGCTACTGCATAAGCTGGTAAATTTCCAGCAACACCTGTTGTTATCTGGAACTCATTTTGGTTTATTGATCCAAATGCTTTATTATTTATAAAAGATGAACTAGTAAAAAAATAAGAATCAGGTGATTTTGCATTTATTGACATTGTTATAAACTTTAAAAATTAAAAAATAGCTTAAAATCAATAAATTTCTAATCATGAAATTTATCAATCTTTGTTTTCGTATTAACATATTTCGATTAGTATTTTAAATTCTTGTAAGAAGGGTAAACTACATTATATTCTATAAGAATTGATTGGTTATTAAATTGATTCATAATTGATTTAGTGTTTTGATTGTTAAATATATTAATTTACTTCATAGAAAAGTGAATAAAAACAAAGAGAAAAAGGATTTATTATTAATCCATTAAATGATAATTGAATTTCATTGCATTTTAAAAACAGACTTACCTCTTTATATCACTTATTTCGTTATCTGGAACAAAAGTATCCCTGCTCAACGACAAAACCTGACGTGTTATTTTTAAAATCATAAAATTTAATTATCTGATGAACTCGATGAATTTATAGTAGCGCTACTACCCTTCTTCTCTGTTTTTATTCCCTTAATTCTAAAGCAAAACTATCCCTGCAAAGCGACAAAACTCGACGTATTAAAATTTTATTTAAGTATTTGAAAGTATTCTCAGGGAGTTTTAGAAGAGTTGGAAGAATAGTAAGTGCAACAGAGTAAATAACACACTAATAATCAATCAAATAATCATCAAAAAAAATTAATTTCATAAAAAGTCTACTTTTTTAGTGGACTAATAGAAATATATGTTTTATATTTGCACTCGTATTCAGGAAATAAAAAAATGAAACCGGAATTTAAACATACAGACTCA
This sequence comes from Chryseobacterium sp. ISL-6, assembly GCF_018613715.1. Taxonomy (GTDB): domain Bacteria; phylum Bacteroidota; class Bacteroidia; order Flavobacteriales; family Weeksellaceae; genus Chryseobacterium; species Chryseobacterium paludis. The sequence goes on from NZ_JAGGPT010000007.1 coordinate 374,191, forward strand.
GCGAATAAACAGATGATCAATAATATGATGATGCAATGCTGTATGCCTGTATTCCGATATTACTGTGGTTAACCTTACTATTATTATGACATATTTTATAAGGCCTTACCACGTTGTAAGGCCTTTTTTATTTACATGAACAACATAAAAAAAATATACAATGAGTACGACTAGCTCTAAAAATAATTGGTTAATCCCAATAGCGTTTACCAATATTTATGTAATCTGGGGGATTACTTTTTTAGCTATTTCTTTTGGATTAAAAGGATTTCCACCTTTTATCTTATCAGGTTTTAGATTTTTAGTCGCTGGAATCCTGATGTTGGGTTATCTGCTGATTAAAGGAGAAAAAGCCAATTCATTAATTAACTGGCGTAAAAACGGTATTACAGGAATTCTTATTCTAACCGGAGGAACAGGTCTTGTTGCCTGGGGTGAACAGTATATCACCGCTTCTGAAGCTGCCATTACCATCGCTACCGGACCATTTTGGTTTATTGCCATTGATAAAAAAAACTGGAAATACTATTTCTCAGATAAATTCATTCCTATTGGATTGATCATAGGTTTTATAGGACTGATTTTATTCTTGAAAGGAAGTGTCAACTCCAATACCCATCTTGCTATAAATGGTTCCGTTCGCATTACTGCATTTATTGTGTTGGCATTAAGTTCAGTGGCCTGGGTTTTAGGTTCTTTATATTCAAAGAAAAATCCTTCCAGCCATTCTACATTGATGAATATTGCTCAGCAGCTGATCATTGCAGGGATTGCTTCTTTCATTATTGCCTATTTTAGAAATGAATGGAATAACTTTTCTATAACGTCGGTTCCATTACCTGCATGGCTAGGGGTATTATTCCTTATTTTCTTCGGATCTATTATCGCTTACCTTTCCTATATCTGGCTATTATCTGTAAAACCGGCAGCGTTAGTAAGTACCCATACCTACATCAATCCTATTGTGACTGTATTTGCGGGCTGGATCATTGCTAATCAAACGATCAACGGGAATCAGTTATTTGGTTTATCCATTATATTAACGGGTGTTCTTCTTACCAATATTACCAAATATTTTAAACTCTCAAAACGATCAAAAGTAAAGATCAGAAGGGCAGTGAGATTTGCTAAGAAAAACAACAGACCCTACCAACCCATATAAATTTTAAGTAATTAAACTATAATGATAGAAATCAAAAACATTTCAAAAACCTTTCATCAAAAGAAACAGTCTTTTAAGGCTCTGGATGATGTCAGCCTGAACATTGAACAAGGCGATATTGTCGGGATCATCGGATTCTCAGGAGCTGGAAAAAGTACTTTAATACGAACCGTGAATTTGTTGGAAAGACCTGATCAGGGAAAGATCATCATCAACGGTAAAGATTTTACCCAGCTAAAGCCTAAACAACTGGCCCATGAGCGTAAAAAAATCGGGATGATCTTTCAGCATTTTAACCTGCTTTCTTCAAGAACAGTTTTTGAAAATGTAGCACTGCCATTGGAACTGGATCACATCAACAGATCAGAAATCCAAAGAAAAGTCAATGAACTTTTGAAAATTGTAGGACTGGAAGATAAAGCCAATGACTACCCAAAAAGCCTTTCAGGAGGGCAAAAGCAAAGAGTAGCGATTGCAAGAGCATTAGCCAATGATCCTTACCTCCTGCTTTGTGATGAAGCAACGAGTGCATTGGATCCTGCTACCACACAATCGATCTTACAATTATTACGTGACATCAATCAGCGCTTAGGGATTACCATTTTATTGATCACGCACGAAATGGATGTGATCAAGGCGATCTGTAATCATGTCGCTGTTATTGATAAAGGAAAGCTCCTTACCAAAGGAACCTTACAGGAAATTATTTCGGATAAAGAACATCCAATTATTAAACAATTTATAAACCCAGGCATCATGACAATACCTCAAGAGCTTAATAAAAAGCTACAAAAAGAGCCAAAAGACGGTCTGTTTCCACTTGTGGAAATAGAACTCAATGAGCACATTACGGTTGAAAAGCTGCTTTCAAAAATATATGATGAATATAAAATCCCTTACAAACTGCTGAAAGCCGATGTAGAATATTTAGGGGATTCCAACTTTGGAAAATTGCTATTGCAATTACAGGGAGAATCAGAAGAAAACCAAAAAGCGATCTATTATTTAAATCAAAATAAAATTCAAAATACAGTAAAAGGTTATGCTTAGTGATACGGTAATTTCTCTTTTATCAAAGGGAATTTGGGAAACAGTTTATATGACATTTGTTTCCGGTTTTTTTGGTTTCGTTTTAGGCCTTCCTGTAGGTATTCTCTTATTTCTAACAAGAAAAGGGCAGCTTCTGGAGAATATAATTTATAACAGGATTTTATCTATTTTGGTTAATATCTTCCGTTCTATTCCATTCATCATTTTAATTGTATGGATGATTCCTTTCACCAGGGCTTTGGTTGGAACTTCAATCGGTGTTAACGCTGCTTTGGTTCCGTTGAGTATTGGTGCAGCCCCATTTATTGCAAGACTGGTTGAAAACAGTCTTCTGGAAATTCCAAACGGATTGATTGAAACGGCAAGAGCTTTAGGTGCTACTCCACTTCAGATCATCATAAAAGTTTTGCTTCCTGAAGCACTTCCTTCACTGGTCAACAATGCAACAATTACTTTGATCACACTTGTCGGTTATTCTGCAATGGGTGGTGCTGTTGGCGCTGGTGGATTGGGGCAAATCGGTTATCAGTACGGATATATCGGTTATGACGCTGTGATCATGAATCTGGTATTGGGACTTTTAGTCGCTCTGGTTTTTATCATTCAGTTTTCTGGCGACCGGCTGGCAAAGAAGTTTGATCACCGATAAGTTGAATGGGTTGGAGGGTTTGAGGATAAACAAGTTAATTTCAACCAACATAACTATAACCTACTCAATAAAGCGATTTTGCAGGTTCGCGATTTTGTGATTCTGCCTTTAAATAAAATAAATAATATATATAATGAAAAAAGTAAAAATTTTAGGACTTTTAGCAGCAGGTTTGCTGGTATTTAATGCATGTAACTCATCGAAAAAAGATGATCCCAATTATATAAAAGTGGGTATTACGGCAGGCCCTGAACAGCAGATTGCTGAAACGGCTAAAAAAGTTGCTAAAGAAAAATACAATCTTGAAGTTGAGCTGGTTGCTTTCAATGATTACGTCGTTCCCAATGAAGCACTGAACAATGGTGATATTGATGCGAATGCTTTTCAACATGTTCCTTATCTAAACGAACAATCGAAACAGAGAGGCTATAAATTAGCAGTGGTAGGAAATACGTTTGTGTATCCTATTGTGGCGTATTCAAAAAAAATCAAAAACATCAGTCAGCTTCAGAATGGAAGTACTGTTGTTATTCCCAATGATCCAACTAATGGCGGTCGTTCCCTTCTCCTATTGCAGGAAAATGGTTTATTAAAATTAAAGGATGGTATCGGTTTACTGCCTAAGGTCACTGATATTGTTAGTAATCCAAAACAATTGAAAATTGTAGAAATCGAAGCCCCGCAGTTACCAAGAGTTTTAGATGATAAAGAAGTGGTTATTGCCATCATCAATAATAATTTTGCAGCACAGGCCGGATTGGATGAGACGAAATTTGGAATTTTTAAAGAAGATAAAGATTCTCCATATGTGAATGTTGTGGTAGCAAGACACGACAATAAAGATGCTGAAAAAGTGAAAAATTTTTTAAAAGCTTATCAATCTGATGAGGTGGTGAGGAAAGCCGAAGAAGTTTTTAAAGGTGGTGCGGTGAAAGGATGGTAGCAATTTGATTTAGTGTACCAATGTAGCAGTATAACAGTGTAACAATGGTTATAATGCTTCAATTGTAAATTGCACTAAAAACTCTATTGCGTTATTTCGAGTGAAATATTTTGGAACAAAGTGGAAAAGGATTTTGTATCGAGAAGCTTTTTGTACCATATCCACAAACTTCTCGATCCACTTCATTTCATTACGCTACTCGAAATGCCGAAACTTGTTATAAGGTAAGAATTTAAAAATGTAACAGTGTAACAATGATCAAATGGTTAATACCAATTGATTTTGTTACACTTTATTTTTTTAACGCATTTTTTTTAAAAAAGTAATAATATTCAAATTTTACTTTAGAAACCTTTTGGCACAGATTATTTCACTTCGATAGGATAAAAAAAGAATTGGTTAAATATGACCATTTATTAATAAAATTTATTATCCCAATTTGAGATAATAAATAAATTTACTATTTTTGTTACGAATCAATAAAAAGGTTTTTATGTTAAAGAAAACTGCCATAGTAAGTTTATTCACTCTTATTTCAATTTCTTCGATGGCTCAAAATACTACTCTTCCGGTCTATTTAGACGAAACTAAACCTGTTGAACAGCGTGTTCAGGATGCACTTTCCAGAATGACGCTGGAGGAAAAGGTAGCAATGCTTCACGCACAGTCAAAATTCAGCTCGCCGGGTGTTCCAAGATTGGGGATTCCTGAATTCTGGACAACTGACGGACCTCATGGGGTGCGTCCGGAGGTAATGTGGGACGAATGGAATCAGGCTGGCTGGACCAATGACTCTATAATTGCTTACCCTGCCTTAACAGCATTGTCAGCGACGTGGAACAAAAAAATGTCATGGAACTATGGTAAAGCTTTAGGAGAAGAAGCACGATACAGAAAAAAAGACATTCTTCTGGGACCTGGAGTTAATATTTACAGAACTCCACTGAATGGAAGAAATTTCGAATATATGGGTGAAGACCCTTATCTGACTTCAAAAATGGTTGTTCCCTACATCAAGGGAGTGCAATCTAATGGAGTGGCAACCAGTGTAAAACACTTTGCTTTAAACAATCAGGAGATGTTCCGTCATACCAGTAATGTGACCGTAGATGACAGAACACTTTATGAAATCTACCTACCTGCTTTTAAAGCAGCAGTTACAGAGGGTGATTCATGGACGATCATGGGTGCTTATGACATGTATAAAAACCAATATGCAAGCCAGAACCAATATCTTTTAAACGATATTTTAAAAGGTGAATGGAAATACAAAGGAGTGGTTGTTTCTGACTGGGGAGCTGTAAATAATACAGAACAGGCTATTCATAATGGATTGGATCTTGAATTCGGAAGCTGGACCAATGGGTTATCAGCAGGAACAAAGAATGCGTATGACAATTATTATTTAGCAAAACCTTATCTGGATTTAATTAAATCCGGAAAAGTAGGAACTAAGGAATTGGATGATAAAGTAACAAGACTTTTAAATCTAGCCTATAAAACAACAATGAACCGAAATAAACCTTTCGGGAATATCGCGTCTGATGAGCATCAGGCTGTAGCAAAAGAAATTGGTGAAGAAGGAATTGTTTTATTAAAAAATCAAGGTAATGTATTACCAATCGACCTCACTAAAACTAAAAAGATCGCTGTTATTGGAGAAAATGCAATCAAGATCATGACTGTTGGTGGTGGCTCATCTTCATTAAAAGTGAAATACGAAACATTACCATTAGACGGAATCAAGAAAAGGTTTGGGAAACAGGCTGATGTACAATATGCAAGAGGTTATGTAGGAGATATCGGCGGCGAATACAACGGGGTAAAATCAGGACAGGATTTGAAAGACACCCGCTCTGAGGCTGAATTAATCAATGAAGCTGTAGAACTGGCTAAGAAATCTGATGTTGTCATTTTCGTAGGTGGATTAAACAAAAGTGACTTTCAGGATAGCGAAGGAAACGACCGTAAGAGCTATGGGCTTCCATACAATCAGGATCATGTAATTTCTGCATTGGCAAAGGCGAATAAAAATCTTGCTGTAGTTTTAGTTTCAGGAAATGCTGTGGCAATGCCGTGGATCAAAGAAGTACCAACGATCGTTCAATCCTGGTATCTGGGTTCCGAAGCAGGAAATTCTATTGCCTCTATTTTAGCAGGTGATGCGAACCCTTCAGGAAAATTACCATTTACATTCCCGGTTAAACTAGAAGACAATTCAGCCCATCAGTTAGGAGAATATCCCGGACAAAAGGATGAATTCGCTGCAGGAAAAGGAAAAGATCAGAAAAATCCGATCAATATAACCTATAATGAAGGGATCTTTGTAGGATACCGTTGGCATGATACCAAAAATATCAAACCTTTATTCAGCTTCGGACACGGATTAAGTTATACGACTTTCGAGTTTGGAAAAGCCAAAGCAGATAAAACAACGATGTCTCAGGATGACAAAATCACGTTTACAGTAACCGTAAAAAATACTGGAAAGAAAGCAGGTGCTGAGGTTGCTCAATTGTATATCAGTGATCTGAAATCTTCTGTTCCACGTCCAACAAAAGAATTGAAAGGTTTTGAAAAAGTATTTTTAAATCCTGGAGAACAGAAAGAAGTAAGCATTACCATCGATAAAACAGCTTTAAGCTATTTTGATGTTAACAAACATGATTGGGTAGCTGAACCTGGAGACTTTGAAGCATTAATCGGAAATTCTTCCGATGCCATTAAAACAAAAGTGAAATTCACTTTAAAATAAATAATTTTTTCATCATTTGTGTTTTTTGACCTCCCGAAAGGGAGGTTTTCTTTTTTATATATCCTCATTAATTCATATACCTGTTTAAAAAAGTGCAAAAGCCAACTTCATGAGTTGGCTTAAAATATTTTATTACATCATACTAATTCCAAGTATAAAGACCGCAAATATTATTAGCATATTCAAAGTAATCCACTCCAGAAGAGCTATTCCATGTTTCTTTACCTTCAACTTCAAACACTAACTTCTTTTCATTATAATTATTTTGAATCATTTTAGCTAATTCAAGATCATAAGTCTTATTGATCTTGATCAATGTTCTACTTTTTGGATATTTGCATTTACTTTTATGAGAAACAAAGACTCCTTTCTTATTATTATACTCAAAACTAATTATATACCATGATTGTGTAGAATCAATGTTTACCACTTTCCCAGTAATTCTATCAGTTGAAATAGAATAGATTTGTCTATTTGACTTACAACTAATTGTTGTAAGTATAAAGCCAAGCAGTATTATATGACTGAAGTTCTTGAATATCATACTTTTTAAAATATCATTTTTGTTTTCTATTTATATACAAACCACACATATTTACGCAATCAACATAATAAAGTACTCCTTTCATATCGGAATTCCATATTTCTTTTCCATCAATATGCTGACTCATAAATTCTCTTTCAGTTTTGCCGTAAACAATTTCTTTAACTAAAACGAAATTATATTTTTTGCCAACTTCTATTTTGCCTAAATAATCTTTCCTACTATTACATTCTTTGAATACAGGAACAACAATTTTATTTTTTTTGTTTTCTAAATGAAGAATATAATTCCAGGATGTAGAATCTATTTTTTTAACATAAGTTTTCATAACATCATAATTATTGGTCCTTTGAGAACTACAGCTAATCGTAAATAGAAGAATAAACAATGTTATTAATTTCATTTTTTAGAAAATTTCTATAGGTGCTTAAGTAATTTCCATATGGTTACCTTACCTCTTATTTCTTTATTATTGTCATCACTTACCAAGAATATTTATCTCTCTTTAGATCCCATAAATCATTAATTTCATTTTCCTCTAAAAAATTTTCAAAAGCACTCCATCCTTTTTTTCTTATTAATTCTGTTTCTTCCTGATAAATTGGTATGATAAGAGGAAAAATTACAGCTTTATCTTCTACTTGCAATTGCGATAAGTTATCATCAAAATAAAAAGGTAAAGTAAAATATAATGAATTCATTTTTGTCTCTGAAGTCATGGCAAAATCAAATGACAGAACATCACCACGGAATACTCCTTTTTTATTATCAATCAGATACTCTGCAAAACTCGTCAAAAAAGAAGCTATTTCATTTCCATCATATTTTGCCATACAGACAAAAATAAATTCATAGTAATAATCTACAAAATATCGACTCATTCCCAATGTTGAGTATGTTCTAATATCTTCAAATGGAATACTATCATATATTGAAATTGTTATATTATACTTTTTATCAATAATATCTGCTCCTCTAGATATTGTACCTAGATGTTTTTCTAAATGTTCTACTACTATCATTTAAATAATCTAATGACTTTTTTTACCTATTACTGGTAATATTGGTCTAAATCTTATCTGAATCACATTTAAATTTAGTCGTTGCATTCATCTTCTATATTTGATTACTTTTCAAAATATTCATCCAAATACTTAACACTTTCCGGATCGTTTAAATCACAATCTACTATAATAACTTTCTTATTTTCTAAGTTTTTCAGATTATCAAATATCTTCTTCAGATTATCCATTAAAAATGCAAATGAACTTGGAAGAAAAGCAATATTACTAATAACAATATTATTCATTGTTCCATCTACTAATATTTTCAGTAAGACAACGTGTAGCTTACCTAACATATCCTCCACCCTAATATCAATTCCGGTTAATTCAAAAAAAATATTGATTAAATAATTCCTTTCTTTCTTCTTTATTTTATTATATAAAACACCTATTTTTGCCGCAGAAGGATAGCCAAAGTGTATAAAAATATATTCATTTTTATTATTTAAAAATTGTAATTCTTTTACACTTATTATTGATATTTCATTCATTACTTTGATAATCCTGTGAGATTAATTTTCTTTTTTTACTTGCTATGTTTCTTCATTAATTTCCTCACTTAAATTCCTGCAAAAATAATTATTCTTCTCTACTATTAAACAAAAAAATGCCCGGATTATTCCGGACATTACAAAGGCAAATTACAAGGAAAAAATTAAATATATTGTTTTACTTCTTCAAAATAATGGATCACTCCTACATCAGGTAAATCCTGTTTTTCATCATTATAAAAGCTGTTTATAGTCTCTGTATTTTCAAGAAAAGAATTACTAAACAATGCATACGAGGGTTGTTTTGCAAAATCATTCTTTAATAACTGATGTGCTTCTACAACCGGTACACCATATAGTTTTCTAAAATTCCCAATTTTATATTGTGAAAATTTTCCATAGTGGACAATAAACTTTAAAGACAGATCAATAGAAATACTTAAAGCTTCATTAAGCTCTGCTACTTTTCTGGTAAAAGCATTCTGCATTTTTCTCAGCATATTGGAAACCTTCTTAAAAGATGGATTTTTATCATATCTAAAAAATAAAATCGCATCCCCTTCAATCTCGGAAATCTCAAAATACTGATTATTCACATCGATCAGGATAGATAATAATTGTCTTACAATATACTCTCCTGTATATAGTTTTGTATTAAATACAAATTCGGTAAATCCATTGAAATCCGGAATCAGTATTATACCCTCTTGTATATTTGCATCCATGATGTTTAGTTTAAAAACCTGTTATATCTAAAGACGCAACAGGTTTTATTTTACTTTATTGCCATCCTCCCCCTACTGATCGGTAAAGAGAAGTAATAGCGTTCAGACGTTGTGCTTTCAGGGAAGCCAGATCCAGTTCTGCCTGAAGTTTATTGGTTTGTGCTAAAATCACTTCCACATAAGTCGCTGAATTATATTTAAATAAAATATCCGCTTTCTTTACCGCTTCATTCGACTTCAGTACCAATCCTTCAGCAATCTTTTGCTGTTCTTCCAATTTCTGAATCTGTACCAAGGCATCCGAAACCTCCCCGACTGCTTTTAAAACAGATTGCTTAAAATTGATTTCTGCCTGTTCAGATAATACTTTATACTGTTCATACTGTGTTTTTAGCTGTTTCCCATTTAAGATAGGTTGTGCAATCGCTCCGGCAGCCATTCCGAAAAGAGACCCCGGAATACTGAACCATTTGCTTGCCTGAAAAGCATTAATTCCACCTTGAGCAGTGATATTCAGAGAAGGATACATGCTCATTTTAGCCACATGAATAGCAGCAACGCTTTTTCTAACCTCCAACTCAGCGGTTTTAATATCCGGTCTGTAGCTTAGAAGCTCAGAAGGAATTCCCGCCACTATTTGATCCGGTGACTGAACCGTATTCAGGCTTTCCTTTCTCGCAATTTTATCAGGCATCGAACCTGTCAAAAGACTCAAAGCATTTTCCTGTGTTGCAATAGAACTTTCAATAGCTGGAATGGTTTTTAAGATCTGATCTTTTACAATTTCCTGTTGTTGTACAGCTAAAGCAGTGGTTAATCCTACCTCCTGTTGTTTGGTTAAAAACTTCAGCGTGGTATCGGAATAGGTCAAGTTGGATTTTGTAATTTCCAGTTGGGTATCCAGCATCAATAAATTATAATACCCTTGAACAACTGCGGCAACCAATCCTGTTCTCACGGCTTTTGCCGCTTCCTGGGTTTTAAGATATTCGGTTAAAGCCTGTTCCTTTCTTCCTTTAATCTTTCCCCAGATATCCGCTTCCCAGGAAATATTCACAGAACTCGTATAATCTTCTGTATATCTTCTTCCCATAAACTGTCCTGCCATCATTCCGTTCATACTGTTATCTGATGGACGGCTGATGCTCGCATTGGCAATGGTTGCACTTACTGTTGGCACATTAGCCCATTTACTTTGATTATACGCTAAAGAAGCAAATTCGATCTGTTTCAAAGCGACCTGAAGGTCATTATTCTGTGCAATCGCTTTATCAATAAGGCCTATCAAAACAGGATCTTTGAAAAAATCTTTGTAGCTGATCTTCGCGATATTTTCGTTCTGATCACCAGCTATAATTGTATCATTTCTAAAAGCTTCAGGCATTTTGATCTCAGGCCGTTCATATTTCTGAACTTTACAGGAAACAGCCAACCCTGAAACCAATGCTATATATGCTATATTTTTAATTGAATTCATTTTTAAATATCATTTGAATTAATATTCCCAATCTGATTCCGTAATCACTTTTCCACTGATTCTCTCATGCAAAGCCTGGAATACCACAAAAAGAACCGGAACAACGAAAATCCCTAAGATAGTTCCGAAAACCATCCCCGAAATAGCCGCATAACCAATAGAATGGTTTCCTAATGCAGAAGGTCCTACTACAAAAATCAATGGAATTAATCCCGTGATAAATGCTAAAGAGGTCATTAAGATCGGGCGTAAACGTGCTTTAGCACCTTCTACTGCTGAAGCGATCAGACTCTTCCCTGCTCTACGGCGCTGAATAGCAAATTCTACGATAAGGATCCCATTTTTCGCCAACAACCCAATCAGCATCACTAAAGCGATCTGAACATAAATATTATTGGACAGATCTGCCAGAGTAATTCCTACAAATACACCTGATAAACCTACCGGAATAGCGATCAGTACAGCAAATGGTAAAATATAACTTTCATACTGTGCTGATAACAGGAAGAAAACAAATATGATACATAATCCGAAGATCATTATCGATTGAGAACTTGATGTTGCTTCTTCACGGCTCATTCCTTTATAATCATAGGTATATCCAGGAGGTAATACCTGTTTGCTCACTTCTTCAACGGCTGCCATTGCTTGTCCGGAACTGTATCCCGGAGCCGCCATTACGGTTAAATTAGAAGAATTAAACAAATTGAAACGGTCTACTACTTCTGCTCCTGTCACCTGTTTCAGACTAACCAAAGTATTCACAGGAACCATCTGATTCAGGTTATTCTTAACAAAAATTCCATTCAGGGATTCTTTATCCTGTCTTGTTTCAGGAGTTGCCTGCACCAATACCCTGTAATATTTTCCAAACCGGTTGAAATCTGAAGACTGAATGCTTCCGTAATAACCCTGCATTACTCCTAATACATCAGAAACGGTCACTCCAAGTTGTGCTGCTTTCACCTCATCCACCAATACTTCATATTGTGGATAGGATACATCAAATGTCGTATATGCCAAAGCTACTTCTGGTCTCTGCATCAAAGCACCCATCATTCCGTAAGAGATATTCCCTAAATTCTGAAGTTCACCATTTGTACGGTCTTGAAGCACCAACTCCATTCCACTGGTATTACCAAATCCATCTACCGTCGGCGTATTGATCACTAAGAAATTGGCTCTTTTATCCTGAGACAAAGTTCCCTGGACCTGACCGATAATATCATTGATATTATTCACCTTCCCTCTTTCACCGCCTTTTTTCAGTTTAACGAAAATAGATCCTGCAGAAGATGACATCGAACCACTGAATAAATTCAGACCATCTACTGATATTACTTTGTCTACAGCTGGATTTTTCAGCAACAGATCTTCCGTATCTGAAATAATTTTTGAAGTTCTGTCCTTAGAAGCTCCCGGAGCCAGATTCGCCGTCACAATAATAAAACTCTGATCTTCATCAGGAATAAATCCTTTGGGCGTAGTCATGGACATCCATGTGAATAATCCACCGAAAGCCACAATGATCAATAAGGCAATCCATTTTCTTTTTAAAAGGAACAGAATTGCTTTTCCATATCGGAAAGTAAGTTTGTTAAAACTCGCATTAAACCCTGCAAAGAAACGTTCTTTGAAGTTCATTTTTTCATGCGTTTCCGGATGGTGCTGCTTTAAAAATATAGCACATAAAGCCGGACTTAAAGTCAATGCATTGACTGCTGAGATAACAATAGCAATGGCTAACGTTAATGCAAACTGCTGATAAAATAATCCAGTAGAACCACTCATAAAGGCTACCGGAACAAATACCGCTGACATGATCAGGGTAATTGAAATAATCGCTCCCGTGATCTCACTCATCGCCGACATCGTAGCGGCTCTTGGATTCAGTTTTTTATGTTCCATTTTAGCATGCACCGCTTCCACGACGACAATTGCATCATCCACTACAATTCCAATCGCCAGTACCAACGCAAACAAGGTCAGAATATTAATCGAGAATCCGAATACATTCATAAAGAAGAACGTTCCTACGATAGAAACCGGAACGGCAATCGCCGGAATCAAGGTTGAACGGAAATCCTGTAAGAAAATATACACCACAATAAATACCAGGATAAAGGCTTCAATCAGGGTATGAATTACCTGCTCGATCGACTGATCCAAAGCTTCTTTTGTAGCATAGGGCATTTCATAATCCATTCCTTCAGGAAATGATTTTTCGAGCTCTTTCATTCTCTCCTGAAGGGCGATCTGTACTTCATTCGCATTAGATCCTGCCATCTGAAAGATCGCCATCGTAACGGAAGGTTTTTTATTGAAATTAGAAGATACATTATAACTGTAGGCTCCAAATTCCACTTTTGCCACATCTTTTAATTTTAAAACAGAACCATCGCTCAATGCTTTGATCGTAATATTTTCATATTGCTCCGGCTCCGTAAATTTTCCTTTATACCGAAGGACATATTCCATCGCTTCCTTACTTCTTTCCCCAAATCTTCCTGGAGCTGCCTCTAAGTTTTGAGACTGAATAGCCCTCGAAACATCAGACGGTGTAAGGTTATAGGAGGTCAGTTTATTCGGATCCAGCCACACCCGCATCGAATAATCTTTATTTCCATACACCATTGCATCTCCTACTCCTTTTACCCTTTTTAAATCCGGTACAATATTGATCTTGGCATAGTTCTCAAGGAAAAGATCATCCATCTTACCATCTTTACTGGTTAAAGAAACCATCGCAATCATACTGTTCTGTCTTTTGAGAGTCGTAATACCTGCCTGTATAACTTCCGCAGGAAGCTGATTGGTTACCTGTGCTACCCTGTTCTGAACATTGATCGCTGCCTGATCCGGATCGGTACCCAGTTTGAAAATAACCGTGATGCTTAACGTACCGTCATTACTCGCCGTAGAGGTAATATAATCCATATTTTCTACTCCATTGATGGCATTTTCTAATGGCGGAGCCACAGATCTAGCGATCGTTTCAGCGTTCGCACCAGGATAAACCGCAGACACCATTACGGTAGGTGGTGCAATATCTGGAAATTTTGTAATCGGCAGATTGATCATACCGACGATACCCAGTATAACCAACAGCACTGAAATAACTGTTGCCAATACGGGCCTTTTTATAATCTTTTTTAACATGATTTTTTCTTACGATTTTTTCGGTTGAGCGTTTTGTTTTTGAGCTACAACGGGAGTTCCCGGCTGTAATCTGTCGAAGCCGGTAACGATGTACTGATCTCCGGCTTTCAGCCCCTTGGATACGATAAAATTAGTTCCGGCCTTCCCACTCACTTCAATAGGAAGCTGAACTGCTTTTCCATCTTTAATGGTAAATACAAAAATTTTGTCCTGAATCGATCTTGTGGAAGCGATAGGAAGCAAAACAACATTAGCATAAAACTGATCCAACACCACCTTTCCGGTATTTCCGCTTCTCAGTAAATTATTAGGATTGTTGAATTTCGCTCTTAATGTAATAGACCCTGTTGTTTTATTAAACTGACCTTCCACTGCATCAATTCTCCCTGTTTCAGCATATTTCTCCCCTCCTGAAAGAAGTAAAGAGACCGCTGGGGTATTTTTAATGATCTCATCAATACTACTCCCTACATTTTGTTTTTGAAACTGATTAAAATCGTTTTCACTTAAACTAAAATAGGTGTACACCTGATGAATATCCGACAATAAGGTCATCGGATCCTGGTTGGTAGGCGTCAGCAAACTTCCCAAACGGTAATTAAATCTTCCGATGTATCCACTTACAGGCGCTTTAATCGTAGAAAAATTAAGATTGATCTTTGCCGATTCTATCGAAGAGAGGGATTGGCTTACTGCTCCTCTGGCTGCATTATAGGAAGCTTCTGCTTCTTTCACCTGGATATCAGAAACCATTTTATTTCTGAATAATTCTTTCTTACGGTCTACATCTATTTTAGTGGTCGCAAGATTGGCTTGTGCCGTAATTAATGCTGCCTGAGCACTTTTCAATTGTTCACGGAAGATCTGGTCTTCAATTTTAAACAAAGGCTGACCCGCTCTTACGTAATCTCCTTCATCTACAAATATTTTGGTTAGATATCCTGTTACCTGAGGTCTTATTTCAACATTCGAGACACCTTCCACAGAAGCTGCATATTCTCTGGAGAAAGAAGCGTCACCTTGTTTTACCGTTTCTACCGGAAGTTCCGGGGCTTGTTGCTGATAAGATTGATTTTGATTTTTCTTACATCCTGTCAAAACGACAAGGGATAAGAAGAGTATAGTTGATTTCTGAATAAAAAATCTCTGCATAGTACTATTTCCTTTAAATTTCACCGAGCAAAATTCGCTCTAAAAAAATTCAAGGGAAATATTTAAAAAACTTCTTAATTTGTCAAAAAGACATCTAATTTTTAATATACATGAGATATATCATCCTTTTTTTCTTAGAAATCAAAGAATATATGCATCGAAACTTAATTTATATTTGAGAGGTTGAGAATTACATCATTTAATACAAGTCATCCTTTTTATACTCGAGAGGAGATTTTCCAACATGTTTTTTAAAAAACTTACTGAAAGACGCCTGGTCAGAAAATCTAAGCTGTGATGCTACCTCATTTACATTAGAATTGGAGTTTTTTAATAATAGCCTGGCCTCCACTTCCAATACCTTATGGATGATTTCACGTGGTGATTTAAACATCGTTTTATTAATCACCTTGGTTAGATATTTACGACTGATACAAAGTTTATCTGCATAAAACTGTACATTGTGCTCTTCTTTAAAATGCTCGCGTACCAAAATAAAAAAACTGGTGGTAATTTCATCTTCACGGTATGTGACAGGATTTATTTTTTCCGTTTTCTTAAAGTGATTATCTACCTCATAAATGACCAATGAAAAGTGATGCCAAATCATTTCATTAAAGTAATGATCATTTTTTTCAGCATTGTTTAAAACCTTAAGCTCATCTAAATGAAATTCAAGCCTGCGGAAAAGGTCAGGCTCATTCTTGATCAAGTTGGTATCTTTTGAAAGGCTCCTCAAGATATCATTTGACCGATAATTAAATCCGGCATCGGAAATAAAATCCAAAGAAAAGAAAATGTACTTTCCAACATAATCATCAGAGATTTCTTCTATCCAAAATGTTTCAGACATTGGACAAAATATAATATCTCCTTTTGAAGTGGTATACCGCTGATCATCAATCCTGAATCGTTCATATCCGTTAGTCACTAAAATCAAGCAGAAATAATCTGCACGGTTCGGAACATTCAACTCAATATTATAGTTGCTTCCATCAATTGTCATGACCACGAACTCTTTAACTCTAAGATCAAACTCTACGTCTTTAAGAAGTTTTTCAAAAGTAAAGGTGGAAACAAATTCAGCAGTTTCAGTATTGCTCTTTCGGGACATTTTGACGAAATATTTACACGAAATTAAGGAATAATTTTTAGTTTTTTGTTGCGGGTGGCGAGTTGCAGGTTCCCGAGTTGCGAGTTCTTCCCTCTAACCTCTCATCTCTAAATTCTAACTTCCAATTAAAAGTAGTATAATATCAAAAACTATATCTACATTTATCCTTCAATTCAAAGGATCTCATGAAAACATCGGCAACATTTCTTTTTTCTTTCCTTTTCCTTCTTTCAAATTTTTTAACCGCTCAACAGCAGCAATATATTTTCTTTTTACATAATAAATTTTTGGAAGGACATTCTTTAACAGAGAAGCATCCAAAATATGGAGTCGCAGAATATAAACCCATTCTCTTCAAATTGAAAGATAAAAATACAGTTGTCATATCTGAGAAAAGAGCTGACCATACCGATCCTGAAATCTATGCCCGAAAGATAGTAGCTCAGATTGACAGTTTAAAAACCAAAGGCGTTCCTTCAAAAAACATAAGTATTGTTGGAACTTCTCAGGGGGGTTATATTGCCCAATATGTTTCGTATTATGCTAAAAATCCAGATCTTAAATTTATCATTATCGGAGCAAGCTTCAAAGATGACTCCTTAAATGAAGATCCCGATTTCAAATTGTATGGTAAGATATTATCCATTACCGAAAAATCAGATGATGGCCATGTAGCATTATCGACTCAGAAAAGATTTCAGAATTCTCAGATAAAAGCATTCAAGGAAATTGAAGTCAGTACTGGCATGAACCATGGTTTTTTATTCAAAGCATTAGATGTATGGCTTGTCCCAACGAAAGAATGGGTTCAGAAGAAGTTTTAATATGTTGCGGGTTCCCAGTTATTAGGAATATGCGTCCGGTAACTTTCAACTTTTCACTTTCAATTTTCAATTTTCAACAAATCTCTTCTGCGCCGCCTTCATTCCGAAGAAGAACATCAGGATCACTGAAATTCCCAGAAATGCGAATGAATATTTCCATGAAGGATCCCAATCATGTAATTTCCCAAATATAGCGGGTCCAAAAGCTGCGATCAGGTATCCTACAGATTGTGCCATTCCTGAAATCTTAATGGCATTGGCACTTGATTTTGTTCGTAAAGAGAAAAACAATATCGATAAACTGAATGACAGACCATTGGATAATCCTAATAAAATAGCCGTCGCATAGATCCATTGTGATTTTAATAAAGCAAACATGACAATACTTGCCAACATCAGAATGCATAGAAAAACGATCATCGCCCTTTGATCTTTCATTTTATTGGCAATGATTGGACCTACGAAAGTAATGGGAATCATGGAAATCTGGATGACAAACAATACCCATCCCGGAGCATTCCCGTTCATTCCATAATCACCAAGAACTGCAGGTAACCAGGAAATTAGAGAATAGTACACCAAAGACTGCAATCCCATAAAAATACTGATGTTCCATGCCTGTGCAGATTTAAACATATTAAAATCTGATTTAGCTAATGAACTATTGCTTTGATTCGTTTTATTTCTATTCAGCAAGAGTTCTAAAACCACCACCAATAAGGATAAAAGAGCAATCACCAACCAGATCCCCAAAGAACCACGCCATCCATAACCCGTCCATTCTCCAAGGCTTACACTATATCCTGAAGCTAAAGCAGCGGTAAGATTCATGGAAACCGCAAAAATACCCGTCATCACACCGATCTGTTTTGGAAAATTATTTTTGATGTATCCTGGTGTAATTACATTTCCAACGCAAATACCCAATCCTATGAACACGGATCCAGTAAACAAGGTCCAGACCGATCCGAATACCCGTAAAAACAATCCAAAACTCAGAATTACCAAGGCATATAACAAAAACCTATTGATACTTAAACGATGGGAAAACCGGCTTACTAAAACGGAACAACTCGCAAACATCAGCAACGGAATAGAAGTCAGCATACTGCTTTGAAAATTATCTAAATGCAAAGATTGGCTGATCTGACTCAGTACCGGTCCCACAGAAGTAATCGGTGAACGAAGGTTACTTGAAACCAGAATAACAACCAAAACATTGATAAACAATAGTATATATGAAGCTTCTTTTCTTGTCTCGTTTTTCATGATATTGTATAAAAATTGATACCACAAATGTACTTATGTTATTTTGTATACATTTGCCATAATATTAATCTAAAACGACATGAATTCTTCTAAAACCATCTTGAATGTTGATGAGGTCACAAAACCTTACTTTGTTTGGTTTGAAGATAATTGGAGGCATGATGACGTTCTTCATCTTCATCCGAAAAAAGGACAGCTGGTGTATGTAGAAAGTGGATTCCAGTATTTAACTGTAGAGGGAAAGATCTATCTTTTGCCTCAAAACCATGCTGCCTGGATTCCTCCTAATGCTTTGCATAAAACCAATTCCCATTCTGAAAGAATACGATTGATGATCATGTTTTTTGATGCTGATAAAGAAGATTCATTTTATCATCAGGTTAATGTATTTTCTGTTCCTCCCGTCCTTAAGGAAATGATAAAATATGCTGAAAAGTGGTCCATCAATAAAGAGGAGAATGCGGACGAAAATATATTTTTACAAGCCCTGTATAATGAATTACCAAACTTCGTCGCCGATTCTATCCAACTGCACATCAGTCTTCCAAAAGATAAGCGGTTAACACAGGCTATTGATTACCTGAATGCCCACTACACAGAAGATCTTAAAATGGAAGAATTAAGTGACATGGCTTCCTTATCGCTCCGATCTCTGGAAAGGATCTTTAAGAAGGAAACAGGACTCACCCTAATCAAGTATCAGCAAATGCTTCGCATCATCAAAAGCCTCGAACTCCTGAGTTCCAAAGAATGGACGATTTCAGAAATTGCTTATCAGGTAGGTTACAAAAGCCTACAGGCCTTTACCAATAGCTTTCAATCGGTTATGCAATACAGACCCAGTGATTTTTCAAAAACCCTTTGATCAGACTTCGTCTTTAGAGATCCATTTTTCTACTTTTGGCGCCTGATAATTTTTCATCTTTTTTAAAAGAGAATCGATCTGATCATCTACGATCAACATTTTCTGATTAGCTTCTTTAAGGAAACCTTTCTCCACCATGGTTTGACTCATTTTTAAAAGATCATCATAAAACCCATTGATATTGAGTAGAGCAATTGGTTTTTGGTGTAGTCCCAATTGTGCCCAGGTCATCATTTCAAAAAGCTCTTCCAAAGTTCCATATCCACCAGGTAACGCAATAACTCCATCTGATAATTCATTCATTTTGGTTTTGCGTTCATGCATGGTTTCTACAAGGATCAGATCAGTTAAGCTTTTATGCGCAATTTCTTTTCCTTGTAGAAAATGAGGAAGTATACCGATCGCTTCACCCCCATTTTCCATTACTCCATTGGCAATAGTTCCCATCAGGCCTGTCTTTGATCCACCATATACCAAACCTATTTGTTCATCAGCCAATCGCTTTCCTAATAGGTAAGCTTGCTCTTCATAGATAGAATCAGTTCCAAAACTTGATCCACAAAATACAGTTAATCTCTTTATCATTTTTATTTGAATATTTCTGATAGCCGCATTTTACGAAACGGCAACCTGGGTTCTTTTTACTTTCAATTCTTTGAAGATCAAATATACTAATATTCCGATCGCAGATACTGCATAACCCGCCAGTATAATAATACTTAAACTCCCTACAGCCTGTTCTGATGGATAGATCTGACTCATTAAAGTCATAAACGATAAACCAATCCCGGCACCCAAAAAGTAGTTGGTACTCGTTAAACTTGATGCGACTCCATAATGTGATGCCTCAACATCACGAATCCCCAAAATTGATAAACTCGTGAAACAAAATGTCATGCCTACTCCTGAAATACACGCAGCACCTAATAAAACGATCGTTAATGGGTGACCAAAGTAAATAGATATCAGCAACGCTAAAGCACCAGCCAGCATAAAGGACCATCCTAAAATTCCCATTTTAGCCGGATTCAGTTTTTTTGAAACTGATGGTAAAATAAATTTAGCCACTAATGCAGACATTACACTGAAAGGAACCAACATCAATCCCGCCGAAGCAGCACTGTGATTCATATCTTTCTGAAGCATTAACGAGATCAGAAATAAAAATCCTATGAAAAAGGCTCCTAATGCAAAGAAGGCAAGGTTAGCAGACATTAATGATCTGTGCCTGAATAACTGAAGATCAATTAAAGGCTGAGCTACTGTTTTTAAGCGGTAGAATACAGCACTTAAAAGTACAATGGCTACTACAATTGATCCGATTACTAAAAATGGCTGTTCTTTAATCTGTGTCAGTTCATGAGCTCCATACGTCAAGCTTAGTAAGCCGAGAACTAATAGTATCCCTGAAATCGCATCTGTTTTCTGAACACTTTCCGATTTTTCATCTGCCGGTAAATATCGATATGCAAAAATAAGGGTCAACAAAAGAATAGGTACATTAATGAGGAAAACCCAGTGCCAGCTTAAGTAGGTACTGATAATTCCTCCTATTGACAATCCACTCCCCGATCCGATTGCAGCAAAAGAACTGAAAACACCCAATGCTTTATTGCGTTCGTGATTTTCGGTAAATGTATTCGTCACAATAGATAGCGCTGAAGGCATAATAAATGCCGCTCCCAATCCTTGTAAGGCTCTGAATACAGCCAACATTTCAAAATTGGTGGAAAGACCTGCTCCTAAAGAAGTCAGCATAAAGATTAATCCTCCTAAAATGAACATTTTTTTTCTTCCGATCTGATCTGAAAGTTTCCCGCCAATAATCAGGAAACCACCAAAAAATAAAACATATAGTGTCTGTAACCATTGAACGGTTTCAGCTCCAATATGGAATTGCTCCTGAATAGATGGGATGGTTAGGTTAATAATGGCAATATCCAGCGCTTCAACAAAAGTTCCGATTGATGCCAATATTAATATTAAATTCCTCCTTGTTCCCATAGTATTCAAATTTCCTGCAAAATTAAAATATTTAGAACGTATGTAAAAATTTAACCTTAAATTTGGAACATAAATTACTTTTTAAAACAAATAAAAGAACAAATGTACTTTTAAGTTAATTTTAAAATAAAAAAACAGAACAAATGCAACCGGAAAATTACACACTGGACGAGAAAGACCTTTCTATTCTGCGTTTATTACAGAAAGATGCGAAGCTAAGTGTTCGTGATATTTCGACCAGGATTAATTTAAGCCCTACTCCCACTCATGAGCGAATTAAGCGTATGGAGAAATCCGGAGTGATCAAAGAATACACCGCTGTCTTAGACCGCAAAAAGGTCAATAAAGGAATGATGGTGGTATGTATGATCGCTTTAAAAGCTCACAATAAAAAAGAAGCGACCTTATTTATTGAAGAAGTAAGCAAGCTAAAAGAAGTCGTTGAATTCTACAACATCAGCGGCGATTTCGATTTTATGCTTAAAATTCTGGCTCCCAATATGGATGAGTTTCACGATTTCTTTGTGAATAAGCTTTCAGAGATTGAAGGGATTGGGCAGACGAAAAGTATTTTTGTGATGAATAGTATTAAGGAAAGTTCCCAGATTTTATAATGGTTAAACGCGAAGACGCAAAGTTTCTTCATGTATGATGCTTTTAAGGCGCAAGGTCTTCATCTGTGATAAAAATGATACTTTCATTGCGAGGAGCGAAACAATCTCTTGCCAATTGAGGTCTTTATAACAGGAGATTGCTTCACCTACGGTTCGCAATGACAAAACTTTAAGCATTATATTTCAATGTAAGTATAGAAAAAATAGGGTTTCGTATAAAAACCAGATGGTAATTCAACAGCACCTCTTACTTTAGTGCTATCAAAAAATTTCATAAGTCAATTTTACAGAATATCTGGCTCCTCAACACTGATTAAAGCTAATCAACAGACCCAAAATACGTTTGATTAGATAGCATTACTTACCCCCTTTATGTTTTTATTCAGATGTATGAAGATGCCAGATCTTCTTTTTTTGGGAACGAAATTAACATTAACTTTAAACCCAATTAAAATTACAACCTCTCACTTCTGAATATTACATGAATCTCTCTTTCTTAACAACAGCGATAGAAAAATGGAAAAATCTTGAAAAACCATACTACTTGCTTGTTGCCCTTATTTTTGTCCTGTTGTTTAATGTACTTTTCTTTTATGTATTAGACCTACTCAAAGTTCCAGAAAATGAATTAGGATTTCAGAAGTTTAAAAAATTAAGTAATATTGAATTATTCCTTTTAACCGTATTAGTTGCACCGGTTATTGAAACTTTGGCCTTCCAATATCTTCCAATACAAATTACAGAATGGTTAGCTAAGAAAGCAAGTCTCTTTAACGTAAAAACAGTCACGCTACTTTCTATTTCAATCTCTACGGGTTTATTCTCAGCAGCACATTATGAACATAGCTTCTATTATGCGTTAGCAACGATACCTGGTGGCATTCTTCTGGCTTATACTTATATCAACTTTCAGAAAAGAGATCGGACCGGTTTATCAACAACGATTCTTTTTCATGCGCTTTATAACCTTGCTACTTTTTTGATTAATTTTTGATCCAATAAAGTACTAATAAGGGTTACAAATGGTTAAATGCAAAGACGCAAATTTTCTTTTAAAATCATTTTATTTTTAAGGCGCAAGGATCTTATCTACGATGAGATTTAAAAAATCTGAGTAATCTGTGGGAAATAAAACAAACACAAAAAAGAGATTCCTCCTTCATCATAATGACATGGTGTTGAAAACTGCAATTGTAAGAACAGTCCATTGTATCATCAATAAAAATTCCATTAAATCTTCGGGTTATGGGGAAATTAATCACTGCCATTTTACATTTTAAGAAACTTTTAATCTTAACTATTCTGATGTTCGGTTAGGAATTGCTAAATTCAGGTTGTCAATTAAAACAGAATATTATGCCTTGGAATCCCGATGTTTACAATCAATTTAAAGATATCCGTTTTAAACCTTTTTACGATCTTGCTGATCTGATCACCGCAGACTCACCTATGAAAGCTGTTGATTTGGGTTGTGGAACGGGAGAACAAACCGCTATTCTTACAGAAAAATTTCCCCAAGCCGAATTTACGGGTATTGATTCTTCCCCTGAAATGTTGGAAAAATCTAAAACACTCGAAAATGATCGTCTTCATTTTAGATTATCCACTACAGAAGAAATGCTTGCTAGTGATGAAAATTGGAATCTCATTTTCAGCAATGCTGCTTTACAATGGTCTGATGATCATAAGACTCTGTTTCCTCAACTGATTTCCAAACTGAAAAAGGATGGTCAGTTCGCTGTTCAAATGCCCTATCAGCCAGGAAATACATTAAATAAAATTTTATTTGAACTCGCTGATGAAGAGCCGTTTAAAACCCAATTAACTCATTGGAACCGCCCTTCTGCCGTGCTAACTATTGATGAATATGCACAGATTTTATTTGAAAATGGTATTGAAGAGCTAAATCTTTTCCAAAAGGTCTATCCTATTATCGCTGAAGATCATGAGACTTTATTTAAATTCATTTCGGGTTCCGCTTTAATTCCTTATTTGGAAAGGCTTAATGAAGATCAGCAAAAGGAATTTACCTCTGAGTTTAAAAAACGTATTGCTATAGGTTTTCCTAGACTTCCTGCTATTTATGCATTTAAGAGAATTTTAATGTATGGAAGAAAAAAATAAAGGTCTTCATCTAAGAAAGGCCACTTTAACGGACTTAATGACCATTATAGAAATGCTTGCGGATGATATATTGGGTCAGAGCCGGGAAGAAGTTTCTGTTCCCCTGGATGAGCGGTACGTTTCTGCTTTTAAAGCCATTGATCAGGATCCCAATCAGGACTTGGTCGTGCTAGTGAATGACCACGATGAGGTCTTAGGAACTTTACAGCTTACTTATCTTCAATATCTGAATCATAAAGGCAGCAAGCGGGCATTGATAGAATCCGTGCGGATTCATTCTTCTCAGCGAGGAAAGGGACTGGGACAAAAAATGTTTCAGCTGGCAATTGAGCGTGCTAAGGAAAAAGGGGCAACGATCCTTCAATTGGCTTCTGATAAAAAAAGGGTCGAAGCATTGAGGTTTTATGAAAAGCTAGGATTTACAGCTTCTCATGAAGGTTTTAAAATGAAAATATAATGGTAAATCCAAACCAAGAAATTTCTCGTATATAGATTGAAAGGTCTTATCAGCTGTAAAAATCTATGCAGAAAATAGTAAAATAATAAAAATTTGATGCAAGATTTCTGTTTTATAGGATTTATTATATAGAATAATGAGCTTAGACTTGTTTTGGTACGGGCTTTGAACAAAAGAAAATATTACAATAATACAGGGCTAAAAACCGATACCAACAACAAACAATTACGATATAATGAAAAAAATATTAGCAATAGCAGTTTTAACATTAGGAATATACAGTGTTACCAGCTGTACAGCAAAACAGGCAACTTCTTCAACAGATATGGAAAAGAATGATTCGATAACCGCGACCGGAAAGGTTACCAAGATCGAAAACGGAAAAGATGGGTATATGGCGACCATTCAGGATACGAATGGTAAAGAATATGTAGCTACCATCAGCATCGTTAATCTTCAAAAAAGCGGAAGTACATTCAAACGTTATGAAGTAGGAGATACCGTTACTGTTCAGGGTCCTTCATGGAAAGATGATCAGGGAAAGATCTATATCAAAGCTGAACAATTGAAATAATCTAATAGAAAAGCAACCATTTTTTAATAATTCTCTAAGATGATATCCTTCACGTGTTATGAAGGATATTTTTTTGGTTATCCATTAATATTTTACAAATGATAGTATCATTTGATATTATCAGAAATTAAAAATACGGTTATCATCTATTTTCTTCTATTTCTGATCTACCTTTTTAAAATGCACTCCCTCTTTTTGCAGATCCATAACGACATCGGATATTTTCCCTTCATTGTCTATTGTGAAGTTCAACTCAAATTCGGGGTTCATTTGCTGGGGAATTTCATTTATTAATTTGCAGACAAAAGCATTGTATTGCATAGGTTCCAATCTGAACTTAAATGCCGGGAAAACCACAAACAACTGATCACCCTCTTTTACTATTTCAAAAGTTCCATATCCCAGATTCGTAAATTTTCCGGTATAATCACTCAAATTAAACATTGGCTTTTTATTCTGATCGATTGGTTTGATTGTTTTTTCCGGTTTTTTAATATCATAAATTTCCTTTGTATACGCATAAGGTTTTTGCCCATCCAAGCCCAACATCCTGTTTGATATCATACTGGTAAGGGTGTATGGGAGATCAGAATTCTGTTGATTGCTCAATACAATAATTCCAATTTTCTCTACTGGAAATAATACGGCATTAGAAGAAAATCCCGATACCGCGCCACCATGATGTACTTTATAATGCCCTCTGTACATATTGACATTCCAGCCGTATCCATATCCGAATAAATAACTGTTTTGTTCTGCAGTAGCTGGTGGACGGCCATTAAATATTGCTTTAATGCTCATCGCCTCCTTTACATAATTCTCAGAAAGGATCTTCTGTTGTTGAAAAGTTCCGTTATTCAGCCACATTCTCATCCAGTTGGCCATATCATTAGCCGTACTGTTTACCGCTGCTCCTGGCTGATCATTGTGAGGTCTTTGATAGAGTATCTTTTCCGTACTGCCTTTATATACTCCGTAAGGCAATGAATAATCATCAGACTTCACCATCTCCTCTATGGTAGTAGAAGAATGATCCATTTGTAACGGTTTAAAGACCCTATTTTTAATCAGATTCTCCCAGGTTTCACCACTCACCTGCTCGGCAATCGTTCCCAAAATGATATAACCCAGATTACTGTAGATCCAGCTGTCTTTAACTTCCCCACCCGGCTTTAGATAAGGTAAGCGTTTCATCAGATCTATTCTTTTGTTTTCAGGAAAAAGAATGTAAGATCCATCGGCTCTTCCAATTCCGCTTTTATGACTTAATAAATCCCCTACCGTCATCATAGCATTCATTCTGTCATTATAAAACTGAAGATTCGGAATGTACAATGCAGGTTTGGAATCTACTGAAAGTTTATTTTCATCCTGAAGAGATCCTATGAGTATCGAAGTAAAAGACTTTGTAATACTGCCGATCGGAAACACTGTATTAACAGTCACCGGAAGTTTTTTCTCTAAATCCCTGAAACCAAATCCCTGGGAATAAATCACTTTATCATCCTTAACAATTGCCACAGACAAACCGACTCCCTTATAATCTGCTATGATATTATTAATTTCCTGATCTAAACCTTTCAGATTGGGCTGAGCTTTTTGACCATTTATAAATGTCCCCGTCATGCAGATAGTCAGCAAGAAAATTTTGAAGTGATTCATGGTGTTGAATTAGATGGCTGGAATTTAGCAATTTATTGAATCCTTCACAAGATCTGGCTTATCAAAAGCTTAAAAGTCAATTTAATAACTTCAGCGTATCGTATTTAATTAAAAAAAATTAACCGCCAATCCTTTGTCCATAGGTTACCACAAATAATTAGATTTCATAAATAAACTATATAGATATTTATTATAATTCTTTATTTCCTTTATCCATTATACTTCTGATTATCAACAAGTAATACCATATCCCAATATTGTGATTAAATACAATTCCGATCATAATATTTCCTAACTTAGTGAAAACTAATCAACCATCAAAATTTCAAATTTATGAAAACATCACTATTAAGCATGAAAAGTGGCGTAGCAGCAGCTATGTTATTTTTAACGGGAATTGCCAATGCTCAAGTTTGGCAAACCACCGGAAATCCGGGGATTACACCTGCTAATTATGTTGGTACCGTAGACGGAAGAGCTCTTTATCTAAGGACCAATGGAGCATCCTCTGACCCTAACCAGGCGCTCCTGAACGAAGCAGGTTCTTTTATCGTGGAAACAACCAACAACACTAATGTTTCGAAAGCAAAAGGAAGTATTGTTGTAGGAATCTCTAATGTATTAGGAGCACAGGCTGCCAGTTCATTTGTTAGCGGATGGGCAAATAATCTTAGTAATGCAGGTGGAGCTAATGTTATAGGAGGCCAGGAAAATGTAGTAACCAACAACGCTGGAAAATCAGTTGCATTAGGATGGAAAAATACCATTAGAAATGCCAATCAGTTTGCACTGGGTGTTGGAATTGATCTTACAGAAGTATATTCCGGAGGATTTGGAATTGATCTGATAGCAACCGGAAACCGGTCTTTTGTAATCGGAGCAGGGACTGGCGGAGCTAAATTAACGAACAACGTTCCATTCTCGATTATGCTGGGAATGTCAGCCAACTCAACCATGCTGATCAAAGACCAGAGTGTAGGGGTTCGTACGAATGCGCCTACTGCTAATTTTCATACGGTTGGAACAGTTCGTCACCAGGATCTTCCTGTTGGGAGTGGACGTGCTTTAGTGGTAGATCCTAATGGAAATGTTATGGTATCCAATACCGCATTAAACAAAATGGGTGCTTCGGATGAAACGATCCAGAAATTAGAAGACCGCATTACAACTCTTGAAAATACCGTAGAAGAGCTCAAGCAACTTCTACTGAATAAAAATTCAATAACCGATATTTCTTTGTCTGATGTTCCGACCTTGGGGCAGAATGTTCCGAATCCGACAAAGAATGAAACAAGCATTCGTTATTATCTTCCAAAAGATGTAAAAACGGCATCGCTTGAAATTTATAGCATCTCGGGTCAGTTGGTGAAATCAGTTCCACTTCGTGAAAAGGGAAATGGCACGATCAGGCTTTCAGGTTCTGACCTTCAGTCCGGCACTTATGTATATAAAATGACTGCAGATGGAAAAGTGACCGATGCTAAAAAATTGATCATGCAGGATTAAATTCTTGATATATTATTTTTCAAAAAAGCGACTGGCGAATTATTCGTCAGTCGTTTTTTTTTAGTTTTGTAAATTCTTTAGATTCTCCTCAAAATACCTTCTTACTGCATCGTTTACATAGCGCTCACCTTCTATAAAATGATCTTCTCCCGGAAGTAAAATCAAGTCATATCTTTTTCCTGCTTTAGTCAGTGCATCGATCATCCGTATGGTTGTTGAAAGCGGTGCATTGATATCACTTGTCCCATGAATAAAAAGTAATTTCCCCTTCAGACGATCTGCCTGATTGGTATTGGTTCCAAATTCATAACCCTCCTTATTGTTTTCAGGTAAGTCCATATACGGTTCCATAATTTCGGCTCCTTCCGTTAATTCTCCGGGCGCTGATGCAATTCCTACTTTGTATAGATCAGGAGCTGCCAGCATCGCACGAATAGCGAAATAACCACCCCAGGAATGTCCATAAATACCAACCCGCTTCATATCCATAAAAGGGTATTTTTCTCCAAGCTGTCTAAATACAGCCACACGATCTGCGATTTCATATTGACCAATTTTTCCATAAATGGCATCCTGAAAAGCTTTACTCCTTTCAACGGTTCCCCGTGTGTCTATTACGATCGTAATATAGCCTAATTGTGCCAATGCCTGTGCCCAGTTGGAAAGTCCTGTAGTGGGTCCAAATCGATAAGGCACCACATTAACAAATGGTCCGGCATATATAAACTCGATCACCGGATATTTCTTCGCGGGATCAAAATCATAGGGCTTATACATAATTCCGTACAGGTCAGTCGTTCCGTCATCAGCTTTGGCAATAAAACTTTCAGGAGCATAGAATCCAATTTTTTGCAATCGGCTGATATCTGCTGTTTTCAGGTGCTGTACAAATTTTCCATCAGTGGTTCGCAACTCAACCGATTGAGGCTGCTTCATACTGGAATAGAAATCTAAAAAATATTGACCGGATGGTGAAAACCGGGAATAGGTATGCGTTCCTTCCGCCGAGGTCAATTTTTTAAAGTTCTTTCCTTTCAGATCGACCCGGTATATATTCGTTGAATAGAGATTTTTTTCTGCGTTGGCCGTGAAATAAACCCAGTCTTTAGTCTCATCTACACGAATAACTCCCGTCACAGGAAAATCTCCGGAAGTCAGCCTCCGGATCAGCTTTCCATTCATATCGTAAAGATACAGGTGTCGCCATCCATCTCTTTCAGAAAGCCAGATAAAGGAATTGTTATTCTTTAATAGGGTAACCTGTCGGTTCCAGGTTTCCGTTAAAAAATCCAATCCGGCAACAAAGGTTTTGTTTTCTTCCACTAAGATCACCCGGCTCGTTCTGGTATCAGGATTAGCAGCCAGCAGTTCAAGTTTTCTCCCAAGCCGGTCCATGCGCATAAAAAGCACTTCTGAATTATCCTGTCTCCATCCTATCGGGAATGCATATTGTTGTGCGTTGGAACCGACCTCTATTTTGGTTGCTTTCCCGGAAGTCACATCCAATACATACAACTCAGGAGTCTCAATAACACCTCCGGCTTTAGCGTAGACAGAATATTTTACTTTCTCTTCAGGTTTTGAATAATCTACCACAGGCAGATGATGAACTTTCCTGCCATCAGGTCTTTTTACAAAAATCTTTTTTCCATCCTTCGACCAACATCCATCTGTGATCGTCCAGGGATAATCATCTTTCCCATCAAAAGTAAGTTGCCTGGTTTGTTGGGTAAGAGGATCAACCAGCTCTATATTGTTATCTTTTATGGTAACAAACCACTGTTTATCCGGAGAAAGAATACTTGAAGGTGGTAATTTAACTTCCTCCTTTCCTTCTATCTGAACGATCTTATAATCTTTTAAACTTAACCGGAACTTTTTATTCTCAACAAAAAAGTCTGCAGCATTTTTATCTTCTAAAAAAATAAAATCACTGAATGGAATGCCCTTAGTCTCCGGCTCTTTCTCAAGCAACGGCCTTAGTACATTCATTAAACGATCTCTATCAAAAAATACACGTTTGGTTTTTTGCTTTGGGTCTACCTCATAGATTATGGTGTTTTCAGGAGCTCCTGCCGCAAACCAAAAACGGTTTCCATCGGCGTACCAATGGGGACTGACATACATATCCCGAATAAGACTCCGAAAATTCAGATAGCTTTCGTATCGTCCCCGACTGGTTATGGTATCGCTGATCTGTGCATCTGCAAAAGAGGTCAGAAAGAGCAGCATCAGGCTGATTTTCAAAATGAAATATTTACAACAAACTTTCATGATATTGATTTTTAGGTCTACAAATTTTAGATAAAAAAATAATTGAAATCACGTTCAGCTTCTGCAGTTAGCGGTAATCTTATTGACCAGTTTTCTCAGCAGCTCAATCTCTTCTTCAGAAATCCCTTCAACAGCCGTTTTTCTGTTGATATCAACGATTGGCTGAACCTCGGTTAAAATAGTTTTCCCCTCTTCCGTAACGTTGAGGTTAAACCTCCGTCTATCCTCTTCAAAAGAGTCTCTTTTCAAAAAATTCCTTTTCACTAAAAGTTCGATAATACGTGTCACTGAAGCATGATCTTTAAAAGCCCTGGCAGCAATTTCCTTTTGGGATATTCCGGGATTGTCGTGAATGATACTTAAGATCAGTCCCTGATCAATCGTAATATCAAACCCTTTATCATTAATTCGCTTCTGGGCAAACTGACGATAGGATTTAATGGATTCTTCAATGCTATAAAAAATGGTTTGTTCCGGTTTGGCCATGATTTTAAATTTAATTGATATACATATAATTGATATATCAAATATATAAATAAAATTGATTTCCAAACCTTTATCACTAAAAAATTAATATTATTTTTTTTTGTAGAGGGAAAAAACCCGCAGACTCTAAATGAAATACAGCACAATGGCGACCTGATTTGTTCGAGTATTTTCTAAAGAATTTGGTTGGTAGATAAAGATGAGAATAATCTGTAAGAATTATAATCTATTCTCTAATTAATCCCCTAAAACCATATTTCTAATTTCCGCAGTATCAACCTTAACCCGCACTTCGTTTAATGTCCATCCCTTAGTAGGCGGATTTACTGATTCATAAATTGGATAAACATCTAATAATACATGATTTTTAGGTTTTAAAGAATCGAAAATTAACAAATACCGTTCGCCTTTTTTCACATCCACATTTATAGTACTGGAATACTTTTGATTGTTTACCATATACTCATAATCTACCCCTATTCCATTATTATTTTTATGATGCCAGTCACCTACTATGACCGCTATTGTATATTTGGGATTCTTTAATATTCTTTTAGCATCAAAATTACCCTTAATAATAAGTGACAAAACCAAAATAATTACAGTTCCTATACAAATGAAATGAAAATATTTATCGATTATTTGTTTCATTATTTATTCAGACTATTTAACATTTCTTCAACCTATTCTTCTTTACTGATCACATGATCAAACAAAAGTTCAGCAATATCTTTATCTGTCAGATCACCATGATCCGAATGTTTGATTTGCTCAAGTACATTGATAAAGTAAGGAAAACCAAATAAGCTATAATATCTTATCCCATCTTTAACAAACTCCAGGCTGCCTTCTGTTGTTTCAATCTCGAAAAACGCTAGGTTATTGTTTAGTTCTAAAGGTTGTTCCATATAGACTTCAATGGCTTCAGAGGTCTGATCTAATGATTGGTCTCGGTAAAAGTCTTTATAAGTGCCTCCGTTGCGGAAGTAGTTGATTAATTCTTGTAGATTCATGTTGTTTGCTATTTCATTTTCCTTGTCACAAAAAATACCACTTCGATGAAGCAGTATTTATTTTTATGATCTATTCTTTTAAAATAAAGAAGATTATTTTTCTGATTTTAATTTTTCAACTTCTTGCTTCAAACCCTCAACTTGTTCTTTCAGGAGTTTAATGTAATCCTGTAAGTTATCCATTATTTGATTGGGAACGTTATAATAATTAGAATGATAAGCTATTCCTGCAGAAGTATCATTGAAAGTTGAATTATCATTAGTTTGTGCAATTGTAGCTGCTCTTTCTTCTTTAATTTCCTCAACCGGAACGTCTAATGCTTTTGCCAACTTCTCCCATTCATCATCAAATATTCTGACATCTCCACCTTCTTTTCTGCAATAATTTGAAACATCCGTTGACAGGATATTTGACATATATTCCTGAGTGTATCCTCTTTTCTTTCTTAGACTTCTTAGCTTTTCCATAGTGGTTTGTTGTGCTTTGTACAAATATAGAGAAAATTTGGTTTTTAAGACTGTCTTTTAGTTAATACCAATGATTTCTTAAATGTCATCATATTTTCAATAATATTTTTCTCCTCTATTTAGTTTAGATTCCTAAACCAATTAAAATTTCTATCATTTTAGATGTTAGAGCACTGTTTTATATAATAAATATTCTAGAGAAAAATTTATTATATAAAATGAAAAGATATGTTTTAATGATAAAATGCCCAAAAACTTATTGAGACGAAATACTTTTTTTATCAGGCGTTAACTCCATCAATGAAAACATCTACAAAGTCTTGAACCTTTTGAATAATTCTTCTTCCGATATTATTACGTTCAGTAAGTTTTGGCTTTATTTCTAGGAGTTTCAGTGTATCACTTATTTTTGGAGTCTTAGAAGTAAATAGAAAATCGTCGATGGCATCTCGGAATCTGTCTTTATTCAAAGATTCTTCGGTGGCAATTTTATCAAAAGCAGAGTTTTTTTCTTTATTCCAGTATTTTTCAAACTCTTCATTGACGTTGTCTCCGTCAGAAATATGAGGAAGGTTTTCTTCTATAAATTTTTCTATCAGTTCTTTTTTGCTTCGAAGCTTGGCATCGCCGGAAAGAATATCTCTGATTTCTTTTTTCTTTTTTTCTAATTTATCACCTTTTAGATTTGAGTTGGTAAGGTTGGCTAGAAGTGATAAAATATAACTTACATTAATTTCATCACGATGAATTAACTCAAGCTCAAAGTCAACGTCATCCAAAATGCTGGCTTTTCCTTCGCCTCTATCTCCACCTTTAATTTCAGTCCAGATGTCTAAGTATTTGCTTTTATAACCATCAAATTCAAATTCAGTCATTTCCAATTTATCAAAATCAAAATCGGCAAATGATTTTAATACATTCAGAACACGCATTACTTCACGGAAAGCAGTGATGAATTCAAACTTTTCCTGCT
This sequence comes from Chryseobacterium sp. ISL-6, assembly GCF_018613715.1. Classification (GTDB taxonomy): domain Bacteria; phylum Bacteroidota; class Bacteroidia; order Flavobacteriales; family Weeksellaceae; genus Chryseobacterium; species Chryseobacterium paludis. Next base: position 407,589 of record NZ_JAGGPT010000007.1, read on the forward strand.
CGGTTTGATAACTGTTGACACTGTCAATTTCTGGGGCAACAATCTTTAATGTGTCTAAAGCAGAATTGAAAAGTTCAATATAATCTTCAATTGGATGAATAATAATCTCCTGAATTGCCTCTTTATTAGAAAACAAAGTCACGGCATCATCAGTTGCAGATTTCAGATTTCTAAAACAAACGATATTACCTTGCGATTTCTTTTCGCCCAAAAGTCTATTTGTACGTGAAAATGCCTGAATCAATCCGTGATATTTCAGGTTTTTATCGACAAATAAAGTATTCAGTTGTGGACTGTCAAATCCTGTCAGAAACATATTCACAACAATGATTAAATCAACTTCTTTACTGCGGACTCTTTTGGCGATATCATTGTAATAATTGTAAAAACTCTGGCTGTCTTTGGTAGTAAAGTTCGTTCCAAACATTTCGTTATAATGACCGATATATCTTTCCAATACATTTCTGCTGTGAGAATCTCCGTATTGTGCCTGTGGTTCCGCAACCATTCCAAATTCGGGTTCATCATAGATTCCATTGGCATTCTTAGATTCTTCATTGATTCCATAGCTGAAAATAGTTGCAATTTTTAACTGATGTTTACCTTCTTCTTTTTTCTTTTGGAACAAATCATAATACTTTTGCAAAACATCAATACTACTTACACAAAACATTGCATTAAACGTACTGTTGTGCGTCTTTCTTCCGTATTCTGCGATGAGATAATCTGCAATTTTCTCAAGACGTTTCGGACTTTCAAGAAGTTCCTGTGTGTCGATTGCTTCAACATCAGTATCAATGTAAGTATTGCTTCCTTCTTTCTCCTTGTATCTCCCAACGTATTCTACAGAAAACTTTAAAACATTATCATCTCTAATTGCATCTGTAATCACATACTTATGCAGACAATCTTCAAAAAGTCTATTAGTTGTAGCCGGAGCTCCGTCTATTTTCCCAATTGAATTAACTTCAGAAATCGGAGTTCCCGTAAAGCCAATCATTTGGGCGTTCTTGAAGTATTTTTTGATATTCTGATGTGTATCTCCAAACTGACTTCTGTGGCATTCATCAAAAATGAAAACAACCTTCTTGTCCTTCAGTCTTTCAATTTTATTTCCATGCTTTTCCTTGGTAATAGCAGTATTTAATTTCTGTAAAGTGGTTACAATGAGTTTTGTATTATCGTTAAGTTGCTTAACCAAATGAGCCGTATTTTCAGTCGCATCAACACTTCCTTTTTCAAAAGCATCAAATTCTTTTTGGGTCTGATAGTCTAAATCTTTTCTGTCAACCACAAAAACTACTTTCTCAACTTTAGGAATTTCTTTCAAGATCTGACTTGCTTTAAAGGAAGTCAATGTTTTTCCCGAACCTGTTGTATGCCAGATAAAACCATTCTTATCGGTATTTCTTACTCTGTCAACAATTTTCTCAACCGCATAATATTGATAAGGTCTTAGAACCATCAGTATTTTGTTTGTTTCGTTCAAAACAATATACTTGGTAATCATTTTAGCAATGTGACAAGGTTCTAAAAACGCTGGTGCAAAATGCTCGAGCTGCGTTATATTATTGTTATGTTCGTCAGACCAAAAGAAGGTTTGCTTGAAAGTTTGCTTTGCATTGTTGGAATAGTATTTTGTATTCACACCATTACTAATAATGAAAAGCTGCACATAATTAAACAAACCGCTTCCTGCATTAAAAGACTGATGATGATAACGGTTTATCTGATTAAAAGCCTCTTTCATTTCCAGACCACGGCGTTTCAGCTCAATCTGTACTAATGGCAATCCGTTGATTAGAATGGTTACATCATATCTGTTTTTAAAGTTCCCTTCCTGAGCAATTTGATTGGTTACCTGAAACTGATTCTGACACCAGTGGTCTTGACTTATAAATTCAATCCATTCAGAAGTACCGTCATCCTTAAAAAAATGAAAACGGTCACGTAATGTTTTAGCTTTTTCAAAAACATTTCCTTTGGAAAGATGATTGAGGATTTTTTCAAACTCAGTATCTGAGAATGTTTTTTTATTATGAACTTCGAGCTGAGTCTTTAGATTTTTAATAAGGTCTGCCTCATTACATATCGTAACTTTTTTATGACCTAATTGTTGTAACTGTTCTACTAATTTCTGCTCTAAAATATATTCCGGCTGACTTGACATTAAGTATTGAGTTTTGGTTAAAAACTTTGTCAGAATTTAAATTCTGACAAAGTGATTGATAGTTTTCCCAAATGTAAGAAATAATCAATGATAACTAAAACTATTTTAGCGCTTTAAACATCTGGTCAATTGCTTTTTTCTTCTGCTCAAGATTGGGATGTACATAAAGGTTCAAAGTCGTACTGATATTGGAATGACCAAGCAAAACACTCACGGTTTTATAATCACATTTACTTTCAATACATCTTGTTGCAAAACTATGTCGTAAGCCGTGAAATTTGATATCAGGAATTTCCAAAAACCTCATCAGGTTTTTATAATAACTTCGGTAGGTTCTAGGTTCTGTGGGTTTAGAATCGTTGGTTAATACGTAAAATTCAGGATTTACAATTTTCTTAAAAGGTTTCAGCATTCTCAACAGATCTCTGCTTAGAGGAATTTCTCGTATTGAGTTTTTAGTTTTAGGGGTATCAATCAACAGTTCTGTTCTGCGTTCTCCATCTTCAATCACATAAATTCTCTGAATAGTTTTTCGGATATTGATAACACCATTATCTGTATCTAAATCTTCCCAAGTCAACGCGCAAATTTCTCCGATACGCATCCCCGAAGACAGACAAATATAAACACCCAGATTTCTAAACGTAAAATGCTCCTGAATATAGCTCATCACTTTTTTCTGATGCGTTCTGCTCAAAACTTCAATCGTATGGGTTTCCCTTACTGTAGGATATTGCACATCAAAATTGACAAATTCAATCCATTTATTTTTTGCGCCGAACTTCAGTACCATTTTCAAAACAATGAGAATGTCTTTAATACTTTTCTGACTTAATCCTTGCTCCAGTTTTTGAAATACAAATTTCTGTACATCTTCATCCTCTATCTCAGAATAGTCTTTAAATACAGGTAATAAATGATTTTCCAGCAACAGCACATAAGCCGAAAAGGTTGATTTTTTCACATACAGCTTTTTGTCATTCTTCCATAGTTCAGCGATTTCTGCCAATGTTTTCTTTCTTGTCATAATTTTTTTGATTTTAATATTTATTATTTAAAATCCTAAAGTTAGTGATGATTAGAAATTATCTCCTCTACCAAGAATTAAGGAGCAATTTACTCCTCAATCTTACTTAGTCAGAAAAGACCAATTTTATTTCCTAATT
>NZ_JAGGPT010000008.1 GCF_018613715.1 Chryseobacterium sp. ISL-6
AACCTATTTTAGGACAAGACACTGTAATGAATTGCTTACTGTTTATTTTGTACTACTTTGGACTAATAATAACCAAGGTTATCCATTAATAACAATAGAGAAAATAGTGGATGGTAATCCAAATGAAACTAGGATCAAAAAAATGCAGTCAATCATGAATCATAGTGGGATTTATTGAATAATAAAAGCTATTGGAATGGCTAGAAGAAATGGCTATTAATGAAAAATTCAAAAAAAATTCCTCTCCATTTTAACGAAAGAACAGTATAAGTGGAAAAACGTTTGAATCTTAGAATTGTGTTTTGCTGTAAAAGATAATTTATATTTTGCTGATAAATTTTACCTTAGGTTTACTGTCTACTCTTAATACACTTTGTTGATGAAATCTGCGGATGTATCGTTGGGTAATACTATCCAATGAAGCATTTCTTTCTTTTGTAGGTTTACCCAGGAAAGTCACCACTTTTGTCTTTTCTGATATGGTTAATTTTGTTTGGGTATCCATCCACTTACCAACCGCATCCGATTCGGTATATCCTTCAGGAAAGTAATGTGTGATCACACTATCAGAGAATGCTTTCCACTGTTGTGCTGTTACATCCCCGCCAGTAGGAATATTTGTTCCAAAATATAAATCAGTTCGTTGCATGGTACTACAGGAAACAAAGGCTATACTTAAAAAAGCTGCGAATATTAGTTTTTTCTGAGTTTTCATTTGGTTATATTTATTTACTAGAATTGTAGGTGTTCTATTCAACAAATATAAAATTTTTAACTAAAATAATTCGAAAATAGGGGATAAATAGATGTGAGTAACCATTTCGTATGTAATAAAACGACGGTAAAAATAAAAAGCCCTTAAATAATAGTATTTAAAGGCGTTTTATATTTATTCCTGAGTTTAGCTACTCATAAGAAATCTAAACTTATTGATATTTTTAAGGGCAATGCCCGTTCCACGAACAACGGCTCTTAAAGGGTCTTCAGCCACGCAAACAGGTAATCCTGTTTTTCTGTGTATTCTATCAGCCAATCCATTGAGAAGGGCACCCCCTCCTGCAAGATAAATTCCAGTTTTGTAAATATCCGCTGCAAGCTCAGGTGGAGTAAGAGAAAGGGTTTCCAAAACAGCATCTTCAATCCTCATAATGGACTTGTCCAATGCTTTGAAAATTTCCTTATAGTTCACCATAATTTCTTTTGGCTTACCAGTGATCAGGTCTCTTCCCTGTACAGGAATATCTTCTAAAGGATATTCAAGCTCTTCCAATGCAGAACCTATTTCGATTTTTATCCTTTCGGCAGTTCTTTCCCCAACGTACAAATTGTAGTATGATCTCAGGAAGTATGCAATATCATTTGTAAAAACATCACCAGCGATTTTTAATGATTTGTCGCAGACAATACCACCCAGTGCGACCACCGCAATTTCAGTCGTTCCACCACCTATATCAATGATCATATTCCCTTCAGGGCTTTGAACGTCAATCCCTGCTCCAATTGCCGCTGCCATTGGCTCATAGATCAATTTTACTTCCTTAGCATTTACTTTTAATGCCGAATCTTTAACCGCTCTTTTTTCAACTTCTGTAATTCCTGAAGGAATACATATTACGATTCTTAATGCCGGTTGGATAAATCTACCTCTGATTCCCGGTATTTGTTTAATGAATTCCTTGATCATATGTTCAGACGCATGAAAATCTGCAATGACACCATCTTTTAATGGACGTACTGTTTTGATATTTTCATGGGTTTTCCCCTGCATAAGTTTAGCTTGTTCTCCAACCGCAATAGGTTTTCCTGTAGTACGGTCAATAGCAACAATGGAGGGCTGATCAATAACAATCTTGTTATTATGTATGATCAAAGTGTTAGCAGTCCCAAGATCCATTGCGATCTCTTGCGTAAACATGTCAAATAGCCCCATCTTTTCATTGTTTTATTAGACTGCAAAGTACGGCTTTATGGATTGATTTAAATAGTCCGGTACTTTATAATTGAAGTTAAAGTTGTGTTAATTTGTGGTATTAAAATATTAAAAGGCCTCTAAATTCTTAAAATACTTTTACATAAGACTAACAAAACTTCTGAAGTTCATTTTAAATGTATATAAAAGCAAGGAAATCAATAATTAATTGAATTTCAATACACTCTTTTAACATAATAAAATAATTGCCTAAGTGCTTAATTAATATAATATATTTACAAAAAGAATACGTGATTATATTTATTGCGAAAAATAAATTTAAAAATGCAATTATATCCGTAAATTATTAATTAAAATGAAGATTTTATGAAAAAATTATTACTCTGTTTTTTTTTATTAACAATTACATTTGTGAATGCTCAAAATGATAATTGTTCAGGTGCAATACCATTGGTAGTAGGAACAAGCTTTGCTTCAGGAGCGGTTACCTCTTCCAATGTTGGAAGTACTATAGATGGTGCTCTTCCTTCATGTAATTCTGATGCCGTAGATAATGTATGGTTTACTGTAGTTGTTCCAGCAAGTGGAAACCTGACTATAGAAACCAGGGAAGCTGCCGGATCTTTATTTGACGATTCAGTGCTTACTGTGTACACAGGAACATGTGGTACTTTAACTGAAATTGATTGTAATGATGATACAAACGCAGATCTATTTTCGTTGATATCATTAACAGGACAAACTCCGGGAACAACTTTATATGTGAGTGTATGGAAATATGATGACACGATCGACAGTGGAACTTTTCAGATTTCAGCATATGAGCTTGTATCAACGAACAATATCTGCTCACAGGCAATGCCACTGACAATAGGAACTGATTTTGCGTCCGGTTCAATTGTTACTAATAATGGCGGAGCCACTACCGATGGAACCCTTCCTTCCTGTAACGGAGATGCGGTTGATAATACATGGTTTAGTGTAGTTGTTCCTCCAAGCGGGAATATCACTATAGAAACAAATGAAGCTTCCGGATCGCCATTTGATGATTCTGTTCTCACCGTTTACAGTGGTAGCTGTGGAACTTTAACTGAAATTGCCTGTGATGATGACAGTGGAGATAGTTTATTTTCACTAGTCTCTCTTACAGGACAAACTCCGGGATCTACACTGTATATAAGTGCCTGGAAATATGATTCAAGCATAAGTATGGGAGAATTCCAGATTTCAGCTTATGACAGTACCGTTTTATCTACTAACGAAACTACTAAAAAAGACAAGCTTAAAGTATCTCCTAATCCTTTCAGTGATTTTATCAGTATTTCTGATATATCTGATGTAAGATCAATTTCTGTTATTGATATCTCAGGAAGATTAGTCAGAAAAATTGAAAAAGTATCATCATCGATTTACTTGGGTGATTTAAAAGAAGGGGTATATTTAATTTCTTTAAAATTAAATGACGGCACTACAAAAACAATTAAAACAATAAAAAAATAATACATTTTATTTGATTGTCAGTAACAATATGTTAAGTACAAAAATGTCCGAAGAATCAATTGATTCTTCGGACATTTTTTGATGCAAGCTAAAAAAAGAGACACGAGTTTATATTGATAGAAAGTTTGTGTAATTTTAAACGATATCTTCTGGTTAATTTATAATAACAGCATCATGGACTATAAAATTTTTGCACAAAAAATAATTCTTTTAAAAGATGTAGATCTGGAATTTCGGAATCAACTTATTCAAAAAGGGCAGTTTGGGGAAGGGTATAATGAAGAAATGGAAAAACTGCATAATAAGAATGCAGAAATATTAAATGATATAGTAGATTCCATCGGCTACCCGACTATTGATAAAGTAGGTAAGGAAGCCAGTGAAGCAGCTTGGCTGATCATACAGCATTCAATTGGGAAACCCGTTTTTATGAAAAAATGTGCGGAGCTATTAAAAAAAGCAGTGGATGAAAATAAAGCAGATCCGAAAAACTTGGCTTATCTAACCGATCGGATAGCTGTGTTTGAAGGAAAGCCACAGCTTTACGGAACTCAATTTGATTGGAATGAAAATGGAGAATTAGTTCCCAATTCCTTTGATGACTTAATAAAAGTAAATCAAAGAAGGAAACTTATAGGCTTAAATACCCTGGAAGATCAGATTGTTTTAATCCAGCATCGGGTAAAAAACGAAAATCAAACACCCCCAAAAGATTTTAATCAAAGGAAAAATGATAGCGATGAATGGAAAAAGAAGGTAGGCTGGATAAAATAATATCAGATCATCTTATTTTTAAGATCCTTATATTTTGAGCGTCCTATTGGCAATGTTTCCCCGGTTTTAAGCTGCAGTCCATATCTTGTGCCGGGGTTGATCAGTATTTTTTCAGCCTGTTGGAGGTTAACGAGGTAAGACTTATGAATCCGCTCAAATCCGTCCGGAAGAAGTTGTTGCAAAAGCTCAAGTGATTTATCGTGCAGTTCCTGTTGTCCATTTCTAAGATGCAGTTCTGTATAGATACCTGCCCCTTTGATGTAAATTATTTCAGCAATATTGATCAGGCGAATCTGCCCCGATCTCTTTACCGCAAGGTATTTCATGCCATCATCTGATTTTATGGATGGACTTATAAACCGGTTCAGAGCCTGAAAAAGTCTTTCCTTATCAAAAGGTTTGGGAACAAAATCAAGAACACCATAGGTAAAAGCGGTAATTGCTTTATCGATATTGGCTGAAACAATGATCGTATGAAAAGAAGCAGCTACCATATGTTCCAACACTTCAAAACCATTGTCTCCATTGAGATTCAGGTCCAGAAGAAGTAAATCGGGAAGCTGACTGGCAACTTGATCAAGACCTTTTTGAAGAGAATCACAGATTGTAATTTGGGCAGGCTTGTTCCCAAAGAATTCAGCAGTCATACGCTGCAAACGATGGGCGATCCTAGCCTCGTCCTCAATGATCAGTATATTCATTGTTTTAAAATTTGAATAGTAGATATCCAACCGTTTTCTGTCGCATGCGAATCGAATGTCCAGTTTTGTCCATAGCTTTCAGTCAGACGTGCCCGGATATATTTAAGTCCATTACCACCTGTACGGTCTGTGAGTATCTGTCGGTTCTTTGCGATGGTCTCAAATACATATTGATGACTTTCTTTCGTTACAAAATAACGAAGCACAAATTTAACAGTATTTCCGGGTAATGGCTCACTGTGGGTAATACCATTTTCCAGCAATGTATGAATAACAGCGGGTGGTATCAGTTGAGTTTCATCTATTCCGTTTTGTTCCCATACATAATTAATCTCCTTACGAAAACCCATTACAGAAAGGTGTTGACGGCAAAGTTCCAGTTCTTTTGTTATGGGAATCAGGGTTTGCTCTGAGATTTCGTTCATAATGTCAAATTCTGCAGCGAGTGCCTGTATAAAACGAGAACCTTCTTTTGGTGATTCTTCAACCCAATCCATCATAGAAGTCAGGGTATTTCTTAAAAAGTGAGGTTGAATATTTTTTTTGAGCAGTTCCAACTGTAGCCTTGAGGAAAGTAAAACAGCATTCTGATGCTCTGCCTCCATCATGCTTGTACGGATGGAATGTAGATAAAGCATACTCAGAACAATTATGGTAAAACTAATAAACAGCCCAAAATCATAAACCACTAAATTATTGACCAGAGCACTCATTAAAAGGGCGACCATAGCGATAAATCCCCCTTTTTCCTTTTGAATAATACCATTCAATACTACAATGAAAGCAGCAACAAGCATTGCTAAACTATAAAGCCGGGCAGTCAGATCATAGTGTCCGTAATTAGACCAGTAAAGGAATATCAATGCTGTTAGCAGGGCAGCCATTAGCCATTTTCCCTTTTTAAAATTGAACTGGATGATAAAATACAATGGAACCAGTAATGCATTGGCAAAGGTCAGCCATCCAATAATCTCAAGGCGTACGAAAAATTGAGAATAGGGGATCACCACATGGAATTTAAGGTATTCCATAATCAGCAGGGCAAAAAACAGAAAACAGATGGTACCGAAGATTAGGATATCCCATTGTTTTCGCTTGCTGTTTACATAAAGAAAAAAGTAATAAACTGCTGCGATAAGAAAAGCTCCTGCCATGAGATTCATATAAGACATCGTAACCAAAGGTCTTGTCAGCAAGGAGTTGTAAGGATCAACTTTAAATCCAATGCTGCGTTGCACATGCGGAAGTGATGATTGCGAACTGCGTAGAGCAACTGTATGAAGACCAGGTGACATTAGGTGGTCCGGAATCCTGTAATAACTGCTTTCAGTACCGGGTATTTCCGGTTTGCCATTTTGTGGGATTTGACCGTTATTACCGATCAATACTCCATCCCAGTATACTTCAAAAGATCCAAAGGATTCAATCTGAAGGCCAAGCGGCAATACCTCACTTTCAACCTGACGCAGATCTAAATGAGTTCGGGACCAGAAGATTTTACCAGAGGTGTTGCCTCGCTCCTGTGACCAATTCTTGTCATTATAGTCCTTAGATGCCCAAGCTATATCATCACCTATTTTGTAAACAGGTATAGGATCTTCATTACGAATAACAGATGGGTTCAGTATGCTGAGTAAAACCAGCAAAAACATAAAATTATGCATCATGTAAATATACAAGGTAATTTGAAAAAGCTGAAGGCTGTTTGAAAGTCTGTAGAGCCGTTCAGATGTTTTTACTCAAAATGACTATGTACGGGATCTAATTTTACATCATGAAACAAATACTGCTCTTTTTTCTGATCATGTTGGCTGTTCAAAATTCCTTTGCACAGCAAGCTCAAATAACGGGTGTCATTCATGAAAACCCTTCTGTTCCTATCCAGTATGTCAATATAACACTAAAAGATAATGTGGGAAAATTAATTACGACCAGTACTTCTGATGCTAAGGGAACATTCACCATGAAAAAAATTCCGGCCGGAAGTTACCATATCACCTACAACCTGATAGGCTTTAAAACCGTCAATAAACCTATAGAAGTTAGTTCTGGTACGGTAAATATTGGAACAATAACTTTGGAGCCTGACTCAAAACTTTTAGAGGAGGTAGCATTAACCGGACAGCGCGGATCAGTCAGTTTAAAACTTGATAAGAAAGTTTTTGAAGTAGGTAAGGATGTGCTTTCTCAGTCAGGAGCAGCAACTGATTTATTGAACATTGTTCCATCAGTCAGTGTCAGTCCTACTGGTGCGATCAGCCTTCGGGGTAATGCTAATGTATTGGTATTAATCAATGGACGACGAACCGGACTAACTCAGGGGAATGCTCTGGAACAATTGCCTGCTGACCAGGTGGAGCGCGTAGAAGTAATCACCAACCCTTCTTCAAGGTTTGATGCCGGAGGTTCAGCAGGAATTATTAATATCATCCTTAAAAAAAATAAGAAAGCAGGTTTCAGTGGACAGTTAAGGGTAGTTGGTGGTATTCCCAATGAAACACGGGTTAGCCCCAGCTTGAATTATAAATCAAATAAACTCAACCTTTTTGCGACCTATGGTTTGCGATTGTCGGATTATGTAGGTCTCTATAAAACAGAACAGTCGACCGGACTTTCAGGTACTCCTGTTTATCTGAACCAACGACAGGATGAGAACCGCCATGATAATGCCAAATTACTTTATTTTGGTGCAGATTATCAGATTAATGATCACAACACGATTACTGCAGCTTTCCTTAGGAATTCTACCCATGACCATGATAAGACGCGACTGAACTATTTATATTCAGGAAAAAATGGCGCCATCGACAGTACGCTGAGCCGCAACGGTGAATCATGGGAAAAACGAAGCTATAATCAACTGGAATTTAATTATACCAAAACTTTTAACCAGACTGGTAAAAAATTTACAGTGGATATGCAATACGATTTCTGGAATAGTGATAAAGAATGGAATCTTGCAACCAATAGAGTTTCTCTTATACCCATTATTTTTCCTACGATCAGGACAGGTTCAATAGGAGGAAGCAAGGACTTTATGATTAAAACGGATATGGTACAGCCACTGGACAATACCTCAACGTTAGAGTTTGGACTGAAGTTTGAGGATAGGAGGGTAAATACTGATTTTATTGCGGAGCAGCAAAATACTGCAGGTTGGGAGATCATTGATCAGATCGACAATCATCTATTGTACAAAGAACTGATTGGGAGTGCCTATGTGCAGTTTGTGGGAAAGATGGGGAAGTTTAGTTATCAGGGCGGCGTACGTGGCGAACTGACCCGTATAGGTATTGAAGACCGTATAGGAAATTATACCAATGATAAGAATTATAGCAGGTTATTTCCAACATTAAATGTCAATTACCGCTTTGATACAGGAACGACCTTACAGGGGAGCTACAGTAAACGAATCAATAGGCCATCGCTGAACATGATCTATCCTTTCAATGAGTTAACCGACCTGAATAGTCGCTATGTTGGTAACCCGAACCTAAACCCATCTTACGCTCATGTTTTTGAATTTGCTTTCCTGAAGAACTGGAAGACGCTTACTTTTAATCCATCTCTTTATTATCAAAAAAATAATGGGGTTATTGAAGATTATACATATCGGAATGGGGATGGTTTGTTTATTACCATGCCGGTTAATATCAGTAAAGAAATACGCAGTGGTTTAGAGCTTTCGGTACTATATAACCCCATCAAATGGTTGCAGTTAAATACCGAACTTAATATATTTCATTATGATAAACAGGGAAGTTATCAAAATCAGACCTTCGACTATTCAGGAAATACACTTACGGCCCGTTTAAGTGCTCAGGTGAAACTGAAGGACAAACTTGCTTTCCAGACGTTATATAATTTCAGGGGTGCCAATGCAACTGCCCAAACTCACTCAAACGCTTTGCACAGTATTGATTTTGGGTGCAGTAAAACTTTCTTAAAAGACAAAGCAACAGTCTCCTTTGATGTAAGTAACCTGTTTGAATTAAGAAAATTATCCAGTACGACCAAAGGAGCAGATTACCTGATCAGTCAGACCAATATTCCCAATGCAGCCCGTTACCGGTTAACACTTGTTTATCGACTTAATTTAAAAGATAATCAGTCCGTTCGACAGGCTAAATCCGGTAATCGCAATTGATGGTGTCCTATATTATTTTTTAATGGAAAAAAGGAATTTTAGCATTTTAACGTAAAACCGATCCCTGCTTTAAAAATTGTATTGTGCAGAGATAGAGGCATTATTTGCTTTTTTAAATAAGTCTCAATTAAATTTTCCAGTTCTTTAATTTGTTCTTTATTTAAATTGCATTCCATGACTTTATCATCCTTTTCCATTTTTAATAATTGACCACTTCCATTGATGTGAAAGGTATAAACCCATCGTAATTTTCGACAAGGAGTACAGTCAATTGAAATTTTATGTTCTACTAAATAGGGAGTGATGCATTTTCCAGTTATACCATTGTTAATGATCGACCAATCGGCAGACTGATAAATAGTTAATTCTTGTATTTTAGAGGCCTCGTTTTTAACTGATTTTTTCGTTATATCGGATGGTAAGCGTTCATTTGATTTCTTAGTATTTTCACATCCTGATAAGATAAACAGGAGGCAAAAACTAATTAAGGCTAAGGTTATTGTTTTCATGATAAATGTTGATAATATCTAATGCAATTATAATCTAAATTTAGAAAACGATTTTTAAAAAGATTAATCTGTTATTGCACGATCTTTTTTGAGTTGGTATAACCTAAGTTAATTCGCCTTAACCATGTTATGGAAATATTTTGAGCCTGGCATCTCATATCATTTTATTATTTTTATAAAAAAACTTTATGACCGATTGCATTTTTTGTAAAATAATAAATAGTGAACTACCGGCAAGTCTCATTTATGAAGATGATCATGTCATTGCCTTCATGGATATACAACCTGTAAATCCAGGACATATATTGGTAGTACCTAAAATTCACAAAGAACTTATCGCGGAGCTGGATGAGGATCTGACTTCCAGACTGTTTAATGTAGGGGCTAAAATTAATCTGGCGATCAGAAAATCAAATATAAAATCTGAAGGTATTAATTATTTCCTGGCCGATGGGGAAGCGGCTGGCCAGGAGGTCTTCCATACGCACTTACATATTATTCCAAGGTTTCAAAATGATGGTTTTGGGCTGAAATTTCACAAAACTTATTACGAACTTCCAAAGCGGGAAGAGCTGGATGAGATTTGTGGGAACATTAAACAGTTAATGGAATAGTAACTTTATTCTGCTAATACATCAATTGTACTACAGTTTATATTTTTTTAGACTGTAATCAGGAGCTTTTTCCCGCTATCCACTCATACTCCTCGCTCCAAACCATTTCCCATTCCTGCTGCGGGGTAACCGTTTCTATCGGGGCTATAAAACAGCCGGAAGAATAAAATTTTCCAGTATTTTGGTTACCTGAGGGTGAGCATAACTTTGATTGTATGCGCTAGCTGTAATAACGATAACTAAAGGTTGGTCTTTAAAAATAAGAATATAATTCCCACCATTTCCTGCACAGTAAAATGCTTCAGCCTTTTTGTTGCCCACACTGAAACTTTTGTTCCAGAAAAAATAGCTGTAATATTCATCTTTTCTATCCGGTATTTGAATCTGTCTGGTGAGTGTTTTTAACACCCAGCTTTGAGGAATGATCTGTTTTTTATTCCACATCCCATTGTTTTTATAAAGCTGTCCATATTTAGCAAAATCCAATGCATTCATACGAATACTTCCTGCTGTATTGGGAATATTCTGTGGAGTATATTGCCATTTGTAATTTTTAATACCCAATGGATGAAAGAGCTTTTCTTCAGCAAATTTTTCTAAGCCCATTGGTACCGATTTGTTGATGATATCTCCTATAATGATGGTACCCGCTGTAAAGTAATGCCATTTATTTTTAAAGGTCTGATCATATGGTAGATTCAAAGTAAAGTCAACCCAATTACTGGTAGGATACATATTCTCTTCATTTCCGGGAGAATTTTCATCGCTATCATCGGCATCAAATCCAGATGACATGGTTATAAGCTCTTTAATAGCTGCATGATCTTTACCCTGAGGATGCTGATAGGACTGGATATTATAAAAAGCACCGAGTTCTTGATTTTCGTCTTTAATGAGGTTATTACCAATAGCAATTCCTAATAAAGTTGAGGCAAAAGATTTTCCAACAGATCTTGGATCATGCAGTGTATTTCTGTCTTCCCCGTTAAAATATTCTTCTATCTGCAGTTTACCTTCATTAATAACGATAATGCTGTTGATCTGTTTAAAAATTCCTTCATCAATAGATCCCTTCAATTCCTTTATTTTGTCTTCATTGAATTTTTTAGAGGAAATCTCAAAACCCACATAAGTCATTGGTTTATTGAGTTTAATAGGGTTGATATCAATTTTTGGATTTTGTGAAACATCTAAAGCCAATTCACCTTTTGCTAACAGAGGACTTACTTTAATTTCATTATTTATGTTGACATAAGCACGGATTTCCAAACGAAGTTTATGTTGTCCGTCCTGTAATGCTTTGTCCCCGCCATTCGCTATAAATCTGTTCCAGAAAGATTCACTCCATGTTCCCTGACCATTTGTATTATTAATTAAAGGTCTGTTGAGTACCAATGCCGTATCCTGTACTTTTTGATAAGGTGCACCGGGTGAAAGATTACTTCGATAGATTTCCTTATCATCTATCCAAAGTGTAAATTGATAATTGCCTTTTCTGAATAAGGAGTCTTTCTCTATATTCGGAGAAAGTTCAGATTTGTAGTCTGTAAGTGATTTATCAAAAAATGCAACAAAGGAAAGGTCACTTTTATTGGTTAATGTATATTTTTTGACCAGATCATTTTCCTTAATCTGATGTGAATTTTTAAAAGCTGGAAGAAATACTATTTTTCCAATGTTTTTAGAATAGAACTCATCATTATAGTCTGATTTTAGAAGTGAATTGTTTTGAGCACTTGCCTGTTTAACAAATGCAAAAAAAATGATAAATATTAAAATTGAATTTTTCACGGAGTAGATGTTATATATGGGTACAAATCTGACGAAAAAAAAGGTAGAAAAATAGAACGAGATTAACATCTTCGCCTTTTTTCTGTGATGGACTTATGCTGATCTCTATATGTAAATGATTTTAATCGAAATGAATTACATTTGTCATTACAACGAAACATCATTTTCAGCATTTAAATAAGTTGTAACAAAAGATGAAACTACCAGCAATACACGGATATATAGACCGGAGGATACTCATAAATTTCACAGCTGATCCAAAAGTTGTAGAGAAAATTATTCCTTTTCCATTCAGACCACATCTTTATAAAAATAAGGCTATCGTTGGAATCTGCCTGATCAGGCTTAAAAGTATAAAAACTTTAGGTTTGCCGGATTTCATGGGGATAGGTTCTGAAAATGGGGCACACCGGATTGCGGTAGAATGGGACGAAGATGGTGAAGTAAAGACCGGAGTTTATATTCCACGGCGAGATACTTCGTCAAAAATAAATGCACTGGTGGGTGGACGCATTTTTCCAGGTAAACACTATCATGCAAAGTTTAATGTAGAAGAAAAAAATAAAAAATATCATATTGATTTTAAGAGTTCGGATCAGTTGGAAACTTCAATCGATGCAAGAGAAACCGAAACATTCAATACCCGTTCTATATTCGGAACCTTAGAAGAGGCTTCAGGTTTTTTTGAAAAAGGAAGTCTTGGATATTCCCCCAATCAAGATAAATTTGAGGGGCTGCAACTTAATACCTACAAATGGGAAATGCAACCTCTTGATGTATTGGAAGTAAAATCAACCTTTTACGAAAATGAGCACGTTTTCCCAAAAGGTTCCATAGTATTTGATAACGCTCTATTAATGACAAATATTGAGCACACATGGAAAACGATGCCTGATAAATGATAATTTCTTTAGAATCAAATAAATTAAAGCAATATTATGTACAACGAAACATTGGTAAATCGCATACGGGAAACATTGATCGGTGAAAAGAATGTTGTTGAGAAAAAGATGTTTCAGGGTTTGAGCTTTATGGTTGATGATAAATTATGTATAGGAGTCCGTGATAACGAAATCCTATGCAGAATTGATCCTGAAAAAGCAGAACTCGAATTGGAAAAAAACTATTGCCGGCCTATGATGCATGGCGGAAAGATGATGAAAGGATACATTTTCATCAGTGAAGAGGGATACCAACACAATAGCGATTTCCATTATTATGTAAACCTTTGTCTGGAGTACAATAAAGTTGTTCAGAAGACCAAAAAGAAATAGCGGATAGTATCTTACTTCTTTTACTAAAGAGTCGTGGAAAGGACGAATAATTTTATTTTCCAATCATCATAAATTGATCCAATCTTTTAGCAAATTCCCCCTGTTTACATCCGGCAATAAAATAAACAAATCCAACTTTTGAATCCTTGTAAAATTGAAACAAAGAATTGTAGCAATTGCCGTTACTCCCACCGTGAGAATATTTTAAGCCATAGGGGGTCTCTTGAACATAAACGCCCAATCCCATATTGATTTTTAAGTTTGGATCCATATCCTCTTCATGAATTTCTACCTGTGAACCAACCATAGACTGGAAAGTACTATTTAGAATATAGCTTTCCCTGATTAATTCAATGATGAATTTAGCGTATTTTTTAGACTCCGTATATAAACTGTAAGCGGCATGTGGTTTTATATAAGGTTCATTTCTGCCTCTTTCATTATTGTCCTTTATCCCATCTGCTAAATGCTTGTTTATATAATCATTGAAGACCAGGTAAGAGTTTTTGATAGACATGGGTTTCATGACATATTTTTCAACAAGTTGATCTATGGTTTTACCCGTTAGGTGTTCTACAACAAAGGCAAGATATCCGTATCCTTCCCCTGAGTAGCCAAATTTGGTGCCTGGAGTAAAATTTATGGTCAGTTTATTATTTTCTCTCCAGTTCGGAAACCCTGTAGTATGATCAAGAACCATTCTTGCTGTAATTAATTTATAACGGTCATCATAAGCAATATCGGGATAAGGGAAATATTGGTAAAGTGGAGTGTCTAAATTAAGAATACCTTCCTTAACAAGTTGGAGGACTGTATAGGAAAACATTGGTTTAGTCATGGATGCAGCTTCAAAAATGGTATTCTCATCAATAGGTTCCTGTTTGGTATTTTTGGTTCCTATAGCTTTTGAATAGACTACTTTGTTACCTTTAATTACGGCAATTGATAATGCTGAAATCTGAAGTGAATCTACTTCTTTTCTGATAAAGGCATCCATTTCTTGGCCGGAAACATTTACCCCTCTCACGGTTTTTATCTGAGCAGATATATTTTGGGAGATAAGAGCGATGATGAATAGATTACAAATATTGAACTTTCTCATATTACTTTTAATTAGGTTAAAGTTTGAATTTTCTTATTAGTAAGACAACTACTATTGTAATTTGGTTACACGAGACTTATTTTTTGTAAATAATATCCTTCATAAGATTGTTTTATTCATTTGAAGTAGTATCTGATATTCACAAAAGTTGTCTATTTTTAACCAATCAAATTTAAACTAATATGAAAACCAAAGCTCCTTTTTATATGATATTTCTGTTCGGAATGGTAGCAAATCAACTATTTGCCCAAACAGACACTCAGTTAAAAAATGAAATTGCTAAAGTAGAATCAGGATTAATGCCTGCAGTTCGTTTTGAGGGTGAGCCTCTTTGGACTATGGAGTCTCGAATGAAATATTATAATGTTCCGGGAGTAAGTATAGCAGTTATCAAAAACTCTAAGGTGATTTGGAGCAAAGCCTACGGATTAGCAGATGTAGAATCTAAAATTCCAGTAACTACTGAGACAAGGTTTCAGGCAGCATCCATGAGTAAGCCGGTAAGTGCATACGCCGCATTAAAAGAAGTGGAGCTTGGAAAAATAAATCCAGATGCTGATGTGAATGCTTATTTGAAATCATGGAAAATTCCGGAAAATG
The DNA here is from genome assembly GCF_018613715.1 of Chryseobacterium sp. ISL-6. GTDB lineage: Bacteria > Bacteroidota > Bacteroidia > Flavobacteriales > Weeksellaceae > Chryseobacterium > Chryseobacterium paludis. The sequence continues at coordinate 14,943 of NZ_JAGGPT010000008.1, forward strand.
AATTCACAAATGAGAAAAAAGTAAGTCTTAAACATATTGTCAGTCATACCGCAGGGCTTACGGTGAGTGGTTTTCCGGGATATGAAGTAGGTAAACCTGTGCCAACACTGATTCAGCTTTTGAACGGGCAAGGTCCGGCTAATACCCCAGCTATTTTTGTTGATAAAATACCAGGAAAACCATTGCGATATTCCGGTGGTGGATATTGTGTGATGCAGCAAATGCTCATTGATATTGAAGGTAAAGACTTTGCAACGATTATGAATGAAAAAGTACTTTTACCACTGGGAATGAAAAACAGCACGTTTAACCAGCCTTTACCGGAAGCTTTGGCATCGTTGGCCGCTACAGCTTACAATGAGAGCGGAGCCAGGGTTCAAGGAAGATATCATACCTATCCAGAACAGGCACCTGCCGGTTTATGGACGACCGCTGAAGATTATGCAAAATTTGTCATTGACATCCAAAATACACTAAGTGGAAAAAGCCATACTATCATTTCTCAAAAAATGGCAGAAGAGTTTACAAGTCCTTTTATCGAACCATTCGTAGGATTGGGTATTTTTCTTGCTAATAAAAACGGACAGGTTTACTTTCATCACGGTGGCTGGAATGAGGGTTTCAGCAGCGACTTTACAGGAAACACAACCAGCGGTGATGGCGTTGTTATTTTTACGAATACGAATAAGCCCGAATTTATCAATGAGCTGCTTCGATCAGTTGCAACTGTTTATCAATGGCCGAATTTTATGAATCCAGTCGATAAAATTCTACCCTTAACGGCAAGTGACTTAAATAATAATATAGGTCGTTACCGACTTGATAAATATAGTTTTTGCAAAATCTATCACGAAAAAGGAAAACTAATGGCGATCAATAATGTAGAAACTCCTAAAGAACTTATTAAAGTAGGAGAGAACACTTACGCCCTAAGGGATTGGGACTATAAAGTGACATTTGCGAAAAATCCTAAAACAGGCAAGAAAGAACTTGTGCAGATCTTACTCGACAATGCTGCTATTAGACAAAGAGGTGATCAAATGAACAAGGATGAAAAAACACCTTTAGAATTGATTCTTGAAGGGCAATTTGAGAAAGGTCTGGAGGCATATAAGAAAGCTAAAACTGAAGATCCTGCTAATGAGCAGCTTTCTGAAGGTTCTGTGAACGGAACAGGTTATGCATTGCTTGGACAAAAAGATTTCAAGAAAGCTATTGATGTATTCCGCGTAAATACCATATTGTATCCTAACAGTGATAATGTTTATGACAGTTTGGGAGAAGCCTATCTGAAAGCCGGACAAAAAGATAAAGCGAAACAGAATTATCAAAAGGTATTGGAAATTAATCCCAATAATGAAAGTGCTGCAAAAGCTCTAAAAACATTATAAAAGAAACTGCCTTCAGAAATGAGGGTAGCTTTTTTTAATATGCTCCGAAAAGCTTCTATAACAGAATTTTTTATTGCCAATTATATTTACAAACCCTGCAACCAATCAATTTCGATGATATTATTATCTTTCTTTAATCTTTCTTTTGTCAGTTTTTCGACCTCACGTACAACTTCGGTTCCTGTACGGAAATTTCCGGAGCTATCTTTCTGGTCTATTATTTTTCCCTGCATATAGAGCTGTCTTGTACTTGCTGCAGGATCTTTTCGATAGTTGGTAAATAATTCTATGAATTTCTCCTGAGTTAAAGAAATTACTTTTGCCTGAGGATTTAATTCCGGATATTGCAAGTCACTGTTGATATTCTTTACCCCCACCAATTCAAACGCATGACTATGAGTGTTATCTTCGATTTTTATAATAAGTCCTGGTAAACCTTTAAATTTGTAAGGGCCATCCTGAATTGTAATATCAGAAGAAAACCAGGCAGTCCATTGTCTGCCTCCAAAATTTGTAATTGCTTTTTGAGTATTATATTCACCTATTTTCTGCTTATCCGGAAAAATTTTCCACTCCATTTTTCGATCGTCTTCCACTTTTATTTTTCCAAGACCATAATCTGTAGTTTTAAAAAATACTTTATCAGGATAGTTTTTTTCAATACGGTATAAAAGGTCTGCATTTGGTATGTAAAATTGCCCCTTCTTAGCTTGAGCAATGGAGGTTGAATCTTCAACATTCTTACGGTGGCTATAGAACGAAGATTTGGCATTGGTAATATCTAAAAACATCAGTTCTTTGACCACATTAGACCTATTGGTAGAGTCAGGAACGTATTTATATTGATATATGAACCTTTTATTTTGACCATGTATCATCTGAACGAAAAGAAAGAAAACTAAAAATAAATTTTTCATAATACATTGTTGTGGTTATTTGTAAATATAGATATTAAATCAAATAAGTGGGCAATGTTTTTAAGCTAATCAGCTCGTAATACAGAATTACCGAACTTCTGATGTAATGGAATCATCGACATAGTTGTTTTTATTAGTAAACAAATTAATGCTAAAGAGCACCTGAGAATTTCTAATATGCCGCATTTAACAACAACCTAAATTTTTTATGTTCAAAATTGAAACATAAAAACTCAAATTACCAATCCATATTAATACTTTAGCCATAAAATAACTTCATAAAAAATGTATCAATAATGCAAAAAATTATACTTGCTTTGTTCGTCTTTCTTGCTTCGCAAATCGTGTCAGCACAAACCTTCGATGACAGTTCATGCTGGGAATATTTTAAATTGACCGCAGACTTGAAACAGGATAAGCCTCTGGACAAAAAAACATGGGATCAATTTTTAAAAAATGAAGCCATACAAGTTTATCTGAACGATCAGGGAGTTGACAGCACCTACACGGAGAGTTACAGAAGATCAATGGAAATTGTATATATGCCAAAAAACAGTGCGATTTTACAGGAAAAACTAAAAAAGCCGATGAGCAATTGGTGGATTTATAACATCAATGAGTGTAAGGTAAACGAAGATCAGATGAAAAAATACCTTACAGATATCAAAAAAGATTCTAAAGGTTATTTTGATACTTGTTATCAGTATACCTATAATATGCTTCCCAAGAAATATCAGAAAAAAGCACCCAATTATAAAGTGACAATTATTCCGATACATAATGACGCCCATGTTGAGAACGGATGGATCATATATACACTTATTTCAGCATACTTTCACGATGCCAACAAAATGGGGGCAATGGGAGGTCATGAGTTTCATCATTTGCTTAGGCCCCAACTTGTATTTAAAACTGATGATCAGGATGCAGTCATTATCAGTCTGCTTCAAAAAATACTAAACGAAGGAAGTGCTGATTTAACAGATAAAATTTATGAAGGGAAAGATGCAATAAAGCTATTGGAATATCAGAGAGGAACTGGTCCAGAATTCATAGCAGATGGAGCGAAAGTGATTAAAAATATTGATTCTCTATTATCTGTAAAACAATTAGACCGATCCAAGCTAAAAATGAATAAGCTGATCAATAATGGCAACAGGAATGGTCATATCCCGGGATTTTATATGTCTAACATTATAGATAAGGGTGGATATAAAAAAGAATTGATCAAGTATATCGATGACCCTTTTCAATTTGTATATCTATATGATAAAGCGTCGAGAAAAGTTAAGGATGCTTATATTCTGTCATCGACCACGATGGATCTTATTCATGAATTAGATAAAAAGTACAGACCTAAAGCTACTATTGAGCAACAGCAATTGAACAATTAAAAATTAAAAAGGACAAATCATTGATTTGTCCTTTTTCTTTTATATACAGCAGATCAACCGGATTGAACAGGCTTAACGTATTGAAATTCAATATTGTGACTGGTTTGTGGCTAAGGAGTAGAAAAGGGCTTCAGAGATTGCTTCGTTCCTCGCAATGACAATGATGAAGAGTAGTAATAGTTAATAGATAAGATCGAGCAGAGTAAAAGGCTAAGTTTCAAACTTTGTTGACAACCATTAACCGACCTAGGAAGCTGCAGTGTTAAAAAAATAAGTTCTGTGAACGTTAAAAACATTCTACTGTCCGAAGCGTGACACCAATCTCGAATCGAAGAACTCAAGATCGAATTCGCGCAAGTTTAGAATTTTTAGTGAGCAGAACTTATTTTTAGCGGAAGCTTCCAGTCTTGAACTTTTGGTCCATTTTGCTTCAAGGCAAAAGGACATAAAAAAATATTTATTAAGACTGCTTCGTACCTCGCAATGACCGTAAGTTGTTTTTAGGACTACTTGATGTCGCATTCTTTTCTTCCGGCAGAATAAAAAGCATAACCCCTACAAAAACCACACAAATTAAAATAGCAATGATACCTGCTTTATAAGCTTCCTGCCAGCTTTCCTGCGAAAAATAGAAGAATATCCCTCCAATAATACTGACTCCTAAGGCTGAGGCGGTTTGTTGAAAAGTTGAGTAGATTCCTGCTGCAGCTCCGGCATGTTCTGCAGGTACACTTTTAAGTACAATGTTTAATAACGATGGTAAGACCAATCCGTTTCCCAGTCCCCAAATCCCCATGAGTGCAATGATGAGCCAGCTATCTACTCCAGGTTTCCATAATTGAATCTGAAGAAAAAAGCTCATGGCTAAAATGACAACTCCAACTTGTAGAACGCGTTTTCCGAATCGGACGATTAGTTTTGAAGCTATAATGGAGGAGAAAATAAATAAAATTCCAGGGAAAATAAAATATAGTCCACTGTGAAGTGCAGATACTTTAAGTCCATTTTGCAGATATACAGCGCTGAGAAGCAAATAGGAAGTGTGTAGCATAAAATGAAATAATACGGCAATTAATCCAATATTAAAATCCTTGATTTCAAATAACCGGACATCAATAAGAGGAACTTTATTAGTTGTTAATTTCTTTTTTTGATTATAAATAAAATAAATGAACAACACAAATGATAAAATAATCAGTGCAATACTCCATAATGGCCATCCTGCTTCACGACCTTGAGTTAAAGGATAAATCAGACAAACTAAAGCCAGGGTTAAAATAAGCACGCCTTCATAGTCAAACTTACTTCCTTGGTTGCTTTTAGTTTCAGTTACATAACGATGCGTTGCCCATAGAGTTACGATGCCAATGGGAAGGTTGATGAAGAAAATCAATCGCCATCCCGCAATGATCCAATGTGTATCCGATAAATAGCCACCTAAAACCTGTCCGATAATGGCAGCGAGTCCTAACGTTATACCGAATAAACCAACTGCTTTGGCTCTTTCCTTTTTTTCTGTGAAAAGTATTTGAATGAACGCAATGGTTTGTGGAACCATAAATGAAGCACTGAGCCCCTGAAGGAATCTGGTAATGTTGAGTTGCAGCGGGGTCATTGATAGGCCGCACAGACAGGAGGCGATGGTAAAAGCAAGCATTCCCCAGAAAAATACTTTTTTGCGTCCGAAATGATCTCCAGCTCTGCCTCCGGTAATCAGGAAAGCGGCATAGCCCAATAGATATCCGGCTATGACAAGCTGAACTTCTGCATCCGTAGCATGGACTCCTGTTTTAATTGATGGAATAGCGATATTAATGATGAATACGTCTATTACAGAAAGTAACGGTGCGGACAGGACGATGATAAGTTCCAGCCATTTATTTTTTATGTCGTTCATTTAGATTAGTTTTTGAATGATTTTTTTTGCAGATTGGAGGTCTTCTGCCTGTTTAAATATGGAGGCTGCGACGATTCCACCTTCAGTCATCAGAAAGATCATTTCGGTGAGTTCCTGATCGGTCAGTAGTTTTTTGTGATCAGAATTGATGACCAGCTTTTCTATAATCTCTTTAAAATGCTTTTTAGCATTTTGTATCTCAGCCAAAACCCGCTCATTGCTGTCTCCAGCTTCGTTGTTTGCTTTAACAAAGGCACATCCCCGGTATTCCCTGTATAATTGTCGCTCTGTCATATGATCAAAAATGGCTAAAAGCTTTTGTTTGGGATCCGATTCTTTATTAATTCTAATTTCCAGGCGATTAAGCCAATCTTTATGAAAACGCTGCATATAAGCCAGTAATAAATCAGCTTTAGAGTCAAAATGTTTATATAGAGAGGCTTTAGCAATATCAGCCTCTGCAATTACCTGGTTTATACCTGTTATATTATAGCCTTGTTTATAAAAAAGCCTTTCGGCGGTATCTATGATTTTGTCAGTTACAGTCTGACCTCTTTGTTTTTTCATGATGCAAAGTTAATCATTAAATATACAAGTCGGTCTATTTAATGAAAATATTTTTTTTAAGCTGTCATTGCGAGGTACGAAGCAATCTCTTCAATTCTTCTACAAATAGGTCTTTAATTAATACTCAAGCAGATCAAGTCGGTTGAGTAAATTAATAAGTTAAGATTCGAAACGGTGTTGATAGTCATTAATCGACCTAGGAAGCTGTAGCGAAAAAAAAATAATTTCTGTAAACGTTAAAAAAATTCTACTGTCCGAAGCGCGACACCATTGTCGAATCGAAGAACTCAAGATCAAATCCGCGCAAGTTTAGATTTTTAGTGAACAGACCTTATTTTTAGCGAAAGCTTCCAGTCTTGAACTTTTGGTCCATTTTGCTTCAAGGCAAAAGGACATAAAAAAATAAGAAAATATTTATTGAGATTGCTTCGTACCGTCGCAATGACGGTGGGGTTTGTCTCTCGCAGATTACGTAGATTTAAAATGACAAAAATTTAAAAATTGAAGAGAATCATTAATCGACCTAGGAAGCTGTAGCGTTAAAAAATAATTTCTGTGAACGTTAAAAAAATTCTACTGTCTGAAGCGGGACAAGAATGTTGAATCGAAGAACTCAAGATCGAATTCGCGCAAGTTTAGAATTTTTAGTGAACAGAACTTATTTTTAGCGAAAGCTTCCAGTCTTGAACTTTTGGTCCATTTTGCTTCAAGGCAAAAGGACATAAAAAAATAAGAAAATATTTATTGAGATTGCTTCGTACCTCGCAATGACGGTGGGGTTTGTCTCTCGCAGATTACGTAGATTTAAAATGGCAAAAATTTAAAAATTGAAGAGAATCATTAATCGACCTAGGAAGCTGTAGCGTTAAAAAAATAATTTCTGTGAACGTTAAAAAAATTCTACTGTCTGAAGCGCGACAAGAATGTTGAATCGAAGAACTCAAGATCGAATTCGCGCAAGTTTAGAATTTTTAGTGAACAGACCTTATTTTTAGCGAAAGCTTCCAGTCTTGAACTTTTGGTCCATTTTGCTTCAAGGCAAAAGGACATAAAAAAATAAGAAAATATTTATTGAGATTGTTTCGTTCTTCGCAACAACATAGAACGTTTTTATCAATTGATAAATGAATCCAGAACCATAACCCTTAGTTTTGTATAAAAAAGATGTCTGGAGAAAAAGATTTGAAAACATTGTTGCAAAATATGAAACCTGTATTGAATTCAGGGGAATATGTTTTCTGCAAAGTAGAAAGCTTGAGCGAAATCCCGGATTTGGAAAAGCTCCTGTTTTTCTTTCGTGAAACGGAAGCTGTTACAGTAGTTTTAGAAACATCAGTTGCGGATGAATGGGAGTTAGAATACAGTTATATTTCATCATGGATTACTCTTAATGTCCATTCTTCACTGGAAGCTGTAGGATTGACGGCTGCTTTTGCCAATACATTGAAGCATGAAAATATAAGCTGTAATGTCGTGGCAGCCTATTATCACGATCATATTTTTGTAGCTAAAGAAGATGCTGAAAAGGCAATGTCAGCTTTAGTAATGCTAAGTAGGTAAAGTTATTTATCTTTGATCATTGATTTCATCTTTTAATAAATCAAGTCCATACTAAGCACATGAAATATGAAAAATCAATATTACAACAGGCTCAAAGAGTTTCTTGAGAAAAATGAATATCACATATCTATGGTCATTATGATCATTGTTATATTTGTTTTTATCATCGCTTTTTTTGTTATAGAACCTGGATCTGGTTATACTGGACCTTGATTTTAATTCTAAATTATTGATAAAATTAGAGATGAAGGCAAAGGTTTTAACTTCACCTACTATTCAATATTTTGATGGGTCTAAAAATTATCACTTATTTACCATTCATTTTTATTTACCGTCTAAAATGTTTTCGATAGCTTCAGCGATCTCATATACATTTCCTTGTTTTTGATTGGATAAAATGATGATCGTTCTGCCTTTTTTTGTGTTGGTCTGTAAAAGGGCCTGATAATGTATGGCACTGCCATCATGTATATGGCTGATTACCTTGTCAGCTTCCATACTTCCATTCCCCAAACCAGCTTGTTGATCAGGGCCAAAATGTATAATTATTTCGCGGGTTGAAGCCGGGTTGATTAAACAAAAGTTGTCTATGCATTGTGCCCATTTGTAAAAATCGTCCAGGTTTAGGCAAGTCCATCCGGAAATGGGAACTTCCAATCCGTCCTGTTTAAAATTATTGTCAAATGATCTGGCCATTAATGGATCTTTATCCGTTGGATCTACTAATCCATTGTTAATGCCTACTTTATTAAGAATGTTTTGTAAAACAAATTTATTAAAAGGTATTCCTGTTACTTTTTCGATAATCCTTCGGCGCAAAAAGGTATTGTTATTATTATAAGCATAATTAGTTCCAGGCTCGAAATCAAGTTTTTGAAGAGATTCTAAATCTTTCCAATGGTCTGCATCGCTATGTACTGTTTTCCAGTTTATATCTGGTAATCCGCTTGTATATTGAAGTAAATTTTTGATACTGATGCGATCAGCCCATGAAGGTAGGTTGGGGAAAAATTTAGATACCTTGTCATTAATGTTCAATTTACCTTGCTCCTGAAGCATCATCATTCCAACTGCATCGAATTCTTTCGCAATAGATCCGATATGAAAACGATATTCTGTGGTCAGTAGATTTTTTTTAGATGCATCTGCATAACCGATTGCTTTTTTTACGATTATTTTACCATGATCAGCTATTAATATATTTCCATTGAAAAGACCTGACTGGTGTGTTTTATCTAAATAGGCATTGATGAGTGTGGCTTTATTTTTTTGAGCGAATGTTTGGATTCCCAATAGAAATAGAGTAATAAAAAGAAGTAGACTTCTATTATAAGACATAGTTATGATTTTTTTTTAAAGATACAGTATAATTTCATTTGCTCTATAATTTCAAAGTAAAGTAGCTAAATATCAATATATCTGGACGGAAAAAAAGTAATTAGTTAAACAATTCCCTAAACGCCAGGGGAGTCGTACTCGTCATTTTCTTAAAAAATTTACTGAAGGACTGTGGATGCTCAAAGCCCAGTTCGTAAGCTATTTCACTCACGCTATTGCTGGTTGTGCTTAATTTTTCTTTAGCTTTTTCAATTAATTTCTGATGAATAAAATGCTGGGTACTTTGTCCCGTAAGGTTTTGAAGAAGGGTCCTTAAATATCCAGGTGAAATATTAAGCTGTTCGGAAATATATTGAACTGTGGGAATCCCATTATTAACAATAAGATCGCTGTTCAGATATTGATTAAGGATCATCTCTAGACGTTCAAGGATCTCATGATGTGCTTTATCACGGGTGATAAACTGACGTTGATAAAAACGATTCGAATAATTGAAAAGTGTTTCCAGTAAAGAAGCCATAATATCACTGCTGAATTTATCCGTATTGGTATTGTATTCCTGTCGGATATTTTCAATCAATTGCACAAGGATCTGTTCCTCATCATCGGAAAGAAATAGGGCTTCATGGAGGGAATAATCAAAGAATTCATATTGGGAGATCGTTTTAGCAAGGTTTTTATTCCATAAAAAATCTGGATGTATCAAGAGCATCCAGCCTGATGGAGGCTGTGAGTTTTCTTCTGTTTCAATACGTAAGACCTGATTGGGTGCGATAAAGAAAAGAATCCCTTCGTCAAAATCATAATCCTTCTGACCGTATTTGTATTTATGATTCATATTTCTTTTCACAGACAATGAATAAAAATCGAATATCAGGCTTTCATCTCCTATTTGGGGACGGTTTTGCATTTCGGAAAAATTAACAACACTGATAAGAGGATGCTTAGGTTTGGGTAAGCCTCGAAGGTTGTGAAATTCTGAAATGGTTTTAATTCTGATGGGTTCCTTTGATGCCATAATTTTCTGATAAAAGAGAAAAATAGGCAGGCTGAGGTCTGCCTATTTTTCATTGATTTTGATAATTAAATTTACGATTTATTCAGCTGGAAAATAAGCTTCACTCTGCAAATCTGATAATAGATCGATTTGATCGGGAGACCAGCTTAGGGTTTCACGTGTTGCTGCACTTGATGCTAAAATATTAAACTTCGCAAAATGGGCAAACCAAGTAAAATGTTCTGCCACATCAGCAGCTGCTATTGAACGTGTAGGAAGACCCAATTTTGAACCTATTGTTTCAGCGATCTTCTTAAACTCGATTCCCTCTTCAGCTACGCCATGATAGCGTGTTCCAGTTCCGGAGTGCTTTTCCACTGCCAAACGGAATAATTTTGCGGCATCTCGACGATGTACAGCTGGCCATAGATTCGTTCCGCTTTCAATAAATGCAGAAAATCCTTTAGCTTTTGCAATCCCGATCAGGGAAGGGGCAAAACCTATTTTATCTCCAAGGTCATGAACCAGGGGTGGAAGTCGTACCACAGCTACCTGTACACCCATATCAGCGACTTTATCTGCAGCGCGTTCCGTTATAATACGTGGAATTCCGTCACCTTCCGGCTGATCATTTTCTGTTACCATTCCTTCTTTTTGAATAACACCGATCCCAGAAGTAATAATAAATGGTTTTTGTGTTCCTTTCAAAGCAGAGCCGATCGTTTCGATGATTTCTCCATCCAAAATACACATTTCCTTAAATTTACTAAAATCATGAATAAAACCTAGGTGAACTATCGCATCTGACATCTCCACCGCCTCTATCAATGTTTTGGGTTGACTGAGGTCGCCGTAATATACTTCAACACCAGACTCTCTTAATTTTTGGGCAGATTCTTCTGAACGTGCCAGTCCTAAAACCTTATGTCCACCAGCTTGTAATTCTTTAACCGTTGCAGAGCCTATAAAGCCTGTGGCTCCTGTTACAAATACTTTCATTTTTATGTTTGTTTTTAACAATACAAAGGTGAAAAGAAAGCATTTTTTCCATGTAGTCAAAACACACTTTGTTGTAGCCGGAAAACACATTTCAGATTAAGCCGAGAAAGCTTTAGTTGTTTATATTTTTTAGTAGGTTAGATCTTGTAACTTTTTTTTGCAACCGGGAACAAATAGCTAAAGTTAATAGATTTGAAAAAGACAGATTTAGAATTAGAGTTCGAATTAAAGCTAAAAGAATATAAACTTTTGATTTATAAAGTTTGTAGGATATATGCCAACGATCCAAATAATATTCAGGAATTGTACCAGGACATTATCATTCAATTGTGGAAATCATATCCAAAATTCAGAGCAGAGTCAAAATTCAGTACATGGCTCTATCGAATCGCTATTAACACTGCATTAACGAGTTTTTCTAAACCAAAACGATCTCTTCAGTATAGTGATGTCGAATTACACAATGTAGAGATACCCGACGAAGATGATATTGGATTAAAAGACGAGCAGCAGGAACAGCTATATCTGGCGATACAGCAGTTAAATGACATAGAAAAATCTATTGTGATGCTTTACCTGGAAGACAAGTCTTATGATGAGATGGAAGATATATTGGGTATTAGTAATGCTACCTTAAGGGTAAAAATGAACAGAATCAAGGAAAAATTAAGAACCTTAACCAACAATAAATAAAATGGAACTGGACCTATTAAAAAATAGCTGGAAAAAAATTTCCGTGGATGTAGACAGCAATGAATTCGACATCATTTCTGCAACGAGAAAACAAATGAAATCTCCTTTAGAGGAGCTTAAGAAAAGATCGAAAAAGCAAATAATAATTTTACCGCTTCTTTTTATCTTTTTAGTTGTAATGGCAATTACTGTAGCCAAGGATAATAATAACTTTTTGATCTATATGGCCTTAATTATTCTACCCTTACTAATGATATATTATTATTTCAATTTAAGGTTAATAGGACAACTGGAAATGTTTAATGGCTCAGTAAAAAATGATATCGAAATTAAGATCAGGAAACTGATAAAGAGCAATGTTATATATCTTAACATTACCAGACTGCTCTTTCTGATTTTGATTATTTTTTCTGAGGTATTATTGAGGTATAACAGATTTGATTTAGTTCCTGAGCTTGCCTTACTTTCAAAAGTTAGTTTTCTCTTGAGATTGTGTATGTATGTGGGAATATTAGGAATGCATTATTTAATAAGTAAATATACATTTAACCTGTATTTTGGAAAGTACTTAAAACAATTGAGAAGTATATTATCAGACATGCAGTAAAAAAATACTCCGGAATTTATTTTCGGAGTATTTTTCTATATTTTTTAGGCTTTAATTAATAATTTACACTGTTTTAAAACGCCACCATCTGCCCTTAAACTAGCTCCATTCGTAGCACCAGACAACGGACTTGAAAGATAGGTAGCGAGACTGGCAATTTCCTTAGGCTTAATAAATCTTTGCAATAAAGAATCAGGATTGGTTTGCTGAATGATCGCTGTTTTCATCTGCTCAACGCTGATGTTTTGATGGGCTGCAATGTGTTCAATATTGGTAGCCACACCTTCTGAATACGTAGGGCCACCAAGAATAGTATTGACTGTTACCTCAGTTCCTTTGGTGAGTTTTGATAAACCGTTGCTAATGGCCAGCATTGAAGCTTTCGTCATTCCATAGTGGATCATATTGCCCGGAATATTGACTCCCGATTCACTGCTGATGAAAATAATTCTGCCCCATTTTTTCTCTAACATCGTGGAGAAGAGGTGGCGCGATAACCTGACTGAACTCATGACATTGATTTCAAAAATAGTGTACCAGTCTTCATCGGAGATTGCTTCAAAATCTTTCAATTCAAATACACCTACGTTATTGATTAGAATATCGATGTCATTTAATTCCTGGAGCAAAAAATTCACTTCTTCTTTGTTTGAAAAATCAGCGACAAGGCTTGATACCTTTGCATTGGGAAATTGTTGTTTGAGTTGGGAAACTGCATTCTCAGTTTTCTCTTTTTGTCTACCATTGATAATCACTTCAGCTCCTTCTTCCAATAATTGCTGAGCGATTGCAAAACCGATTCCCTGTGTTGAACCACTGATAAACGCTCTTTTTGATGTCAATTCTAAATTCATTTTGTTTCTTGTTTATTTTTGTAATGATCGATCCATAAATAGATAAAAAAATTAGCTGAGCACAGCTAATTGCATTTCTATTTGTTGAGACAGTATTTTTTTGTCAGGGTACATTCTTCTCAGCGTATTCAGACCGCACCAGAAGGTGATGAGGTATTTTCCTAATATCGAAGCATCGGTCTGATTTTTAATTTCTCCTTTTTCCTGTGCTTTACGAATGTTTTCCGTGTACATTTCTTCAACTTCTTTAAGGATCTGTATCGAGTCGTTTTCCAGCTCTTCATCGATGTAGGTCATTTCCACAACCGTATTGGCGATGATACAGCCTTTTAGGTGAGAGATCTTGCCTTCGTAGGCGATACTTCTGAAAAAGTCTTTGATCAGTTCGATGGGAGAATCACTTTTTTCCAGTTTGGTTTTAAATTCAGCGAAAGCCTCCCTTCTTTGTTGGATGGCTTCCTGAAAAACCTGTTTTTTCCCTCCTTTAAAAGTATTGTAAAAACTTCCGCTTCCTGTTCCTGTGATGGTTAATAAGTCACTTAAAGAAGTAGCAGTATAGCCCTTTTTCCAGAATATGTCCTGGGCTTTTTCTATCAATTCTAAGCTCGCGTGAATATTAGGTCTTCCTCTCATTTTATTTTTGTAATGATCGATACAAAAATAGGAAAATGTTTTATATTGATGATAATTTTAGAAAAAAAATTAGTTATCTAAGGTTTAGTTCAATAATACGATTTATTGAAATTGCTTCGTTCCTCGCAAGGACGGAATGTTTATCACTCGCAGATTACGCAGATTACGCAGATTAAAACGAAAAATATTTAAAACATAAACCACCACCACTAAACGACCTAGGAAGCTGCAGCGTTAAAAAAATAAGTTCTGTGAACGTAAAAAAAAATCTACTGTCCGAAGCGCGGGACCTCAAATTCAATAATAAATTCACATTAAATCCGCGCAAGTTTTAGAATTTTTAGTGAACAGAACTTATTTTTAGCGAAAGCTTCCAGTCTTGAACTTTTGGTCCATTTTGCTTCAAGGCAAAAGGACAGATAAAAATAAAAAAGAATAGTGTTTATTGAGATTGCTTCGTGCCTCGCAATGACGGAATGTTTATCTCTCGCAGATTATGCAGATTACGCAGATTAAAACGACAAATATTTAAAACATAAACCACCACCACAAAACGACCTAGGAAGCTGCAGCGTTAAAAAAATAAGTTCTGTGAACGTCAAAAAAATTCTACTGTCCGAAGCGCGACAAAAACATTGAATCGAAAAACTCAAGATCGAATCCGCGCAAGTTTAGAATTTTTAGTGAACAGACCTTATTTTTAGCGAAAGCTTCCAGTTTTGAACTTTTGGTCCATTTTGCTTCAAGGCAAAAGGACAGATAAGAATAAAAAAGAATAGTGTTTATTGAGATTGCTTCGTGCCTCGCAATGACGGTGGGGTTTATCACTCGCAGATTATGCAGATCAAGCAGATTAAAACGACAAATATTTAAAACATAAACCACCACCACTAAACGACCTAGGAAGCTGCAGCGTTAAGAAAATAAGTTCTGTGAACGTAAAAAAAATTCTACTGTCCGAAGCGCGGACCTCAAATTCAATAATAAATTCACATTAAATCCGCGCAAGTTTAGAATTTTTAGTGAAGAGAACTTATTTTTAGCGAAAGCTTCCAGTCTTGAACTTTAGGTCCACTTTGCTTCAAGGCAAAAGGACATAAAAAATAAAAAAATATTTATTAAGATTGCTTCGTACCTCACAATGACGATATAGCAATTACCTGGGAAGATAAGATTGATTAAAAAACTTAATTAAACGACTCCCTGAACTCAAGGGGAGTCTTCTTCGTCATTTTCTTAAAAAATTTACTAAAAGATTGCGGATGTTCAAATCCCAGTTCATAAGCAATTTCACTTATAGATAATTGAGTGGTTGACAATTTTTCTTTGGCTAGGGTATTTAGTTTCTGATGAATATGTTGTTGGGTTCCATGGCCAGTTAGTGACCGAAGCAAATCACTCAGATAGCTGGGCGAAATATTTAACTTTTCGGCAAGGAAATTCACGGTAGGAATTCCTTGTTCCAGTAAAGCGGAGTTGTTGAAGTAATCGTTCAGAGTCTCTTCAAATTTTTCCAGTAAACTGTGATTGACAGCTTTTCGGGTAATAAACTGTCGTTTATAAAAACGGTTGCTATAACTTAACAGAAGTTCTATTTGTGCGATCATTACATCCTGACTAAAATCGTCTATTCTGTTATTTAATTCTTCCTCAATAATGGTAAAAACTGATAAGATGGTTTCCTTTTCTTTTTCAGAAAGGTGTAAAGCTTCATTGGTGGTATAAGAAAAGAACCCATATTCCTTGATTTTTTTAGCCAAAGGATAGGACAGAAGAAGATCGGGATGGAAAAACAGGAGATAGCCGGAATTGGCTTTATTATTAGGACTTTCAAAGACCTGATTGGGAGCAGTGAACACCAATCCACCTTCTCCGAAATCATAATAATTCTGTCCATATCTTGCCTGACTGCACAGATCTGTTTTATAAGCAACTTTATAAAAATTCAGCATCATGGTTGGAGACAGCTCATCCGGATTAATTTTAATGTCTTTGATATTGATAAAACTCACCAAAGGATGTAAGGGCTTTTTCAGCCCAAACACCTTATGTAATTCAGATAAAGATTCAAATTTTTGTGGAATATTTTTATCCATTTCAAATGAATGTATTAACGTTGTTTTCTTATTCAGGGAATTTAATGACAATTTAGGAATAAATCTCTTTTACCAGTCCATTCCTGTGTTGTAAAATTAATCTTTTAATGTTCGCAATTTGATAAGATCTTCATCTCTTCGGTTACCGTGAATCTGAATGGTCGATAATGCAGTTTCTATTTGGTTAAATTCATCCTCACTCAGTACAATTTCAGCTGAACCCATATTCTCCTCAATCCTTTTCATATTTCTTGAACCAGGAATAGGCACGATAAAATCATTTTTATGAAGCATCCACGCCAGGGAAACCTGTGCAGGAGTCGCTTCTTTTATGGTGGCAAACTGATGCAATACTTCTAACAAAGGCTGGTTGGCAATGATATTGTCCTTCTCAAAACGGGTAATAACCCTTCTGGCATCAATTCCCTTAAACTGTGTTTCCGCATTCACCTGGCCAGATAGGAAACCATTAGCAAGGGGTGAAAAGGCAACAAAACCAATTCCAAGTTCCCCACAGGTTGGAATGACATCCTTTTCAAACTGTCGCGCCATGATGGAATATTCACTCTGAATGGCAGTGATTGGAGTCACCGCATGAGCCCTTCTGATTTCCTCTTCCGTTGACTGTGATTGACCCCAACCCAATATTTTTCCTTCTTTGATCAGTTCACCCATGCAATAAGCAATGTCTTCAACGGGAATATCCTTGTTGACCCGATGCTGATAATACAATTCGATATGGTCTTTTTTCAGTCTTTTTAATGAGTTTTCTAGTTTGTTTTTAATGATACTCATTAATTTTTCTGTGGAATAATCTTCGATACTTTCCTGAATCCAGAACTTAGTGGCAATGCTGACTTTATTTCGAAAACCTGCTAAGGCTTCACCAAGTAATTCTTCATTGGCTCCCATTGCGTAGGCTTCAGCAGTATCAAAAAAGGTACAGCCAAGATCATAAGTGTTTCGAATTAATTCAATAGATTCCTTTCGATCCGGTACTGATCCATACCCCTGACTTAGTCCCATACTTCCATAGCCGATTGCCGATACTTCCAAGTCTCTTAATTTTCTTGATTTCATTTTTTCTTATTTAAAGTTTACTAAGCAAAGGTCATCTTATCGCAAGACTTGCACGTAGCCTGATTGAGGGATCACGTAGCCTGATTGCGGAAAGTAAGTTGAATTAAATAAAATTAAAGTTTTGAGCATTCTAAAATACCAAAGCGAATACCAAAGAATATCTCCGTAATTTTTGAGATTCCGAAATGTCTGATTAACCCCTGAAAATGTCTGTTTAAAGTACTTTGTACGTGATCCGCTTGCCTGTACTTTTTAAGTTTGCATCATAATCATACAAAAATAAACGATAATGAAAGCATTCAGAACAATTTCAGCAGCAAGTATTTTATGTGTAACTCTTTTTACTGTAGTTACCGTATCGTGCACAGAGGAGAGTGAGGTGATCACCCAGGAAGTACAGGTATTAAATCACCGTAACGCTAAAACTAAATTTGTAAAAGTCAAAGGTAATGATTTTGCCTACCGTACCTGGGGAAAAGAAGACGGAATTCCTTTGGTATTGTTACCGGGATTAGGAGGTTCTATGGACGATTGGGATCCTGCAGTAACGGACGGACTGGCACAGAAGTATAAGATCATCATCTTCGATAACCAAGGAGTCGCAGCTTCCCAGGGAACTACCCCAAACACCGTACAGGCTATGGCAGATGATGCCATCGATTTTATCAAAGCTTTAAACCTTACTAAAGTCAATATCATGGGATTCTCTATGGGTGGATTTGTAGCGCAAAGAGTGGTTTTAACCCAACCCACACTGATCAACAAAGTGATCCTAACAGGTACGGGACCAAAAGGAGCAATAGGATTATCCAATTTACCCAATATCATTGCCGGAACAGCGGGATTAAGTGCTGAAGAATCTTTCCTGAAATTCGGTTTTACTCAATCAGCAGCGAGTATTGCAGCCGGAAAAGCGTCGTATGCCAGAATCCAGCTTCGTACCACCGACAGAGATCTTCCATTAAGTGATGCCACTTCCAATTCACAGTTTACTGCGGTTTTAAGTTGGGCACAGCCTGATGCCAATTCACTTGAAGATATAAAAATGATTAAAAATCCGGTGCTTATCGTTCATGGAGAAAATGATCTTCCCGTATCGGTTCAGAATGCACAAAATATGAAGCAAAATTTAGAACATGGCGAACTTCTGGTTTTTCCGGATTCAGGTCATGCGTCTTTCTTCCAGAATCATGACGCGTTTGTAGCGAAAGCTGTTGCGTTTTTAGGTGAGTAGTTTTTGTTTTTGTGGTTAAGAGCTTACCGTTTATCGGTAGGCTTTTAATTTTTATATAACCTTAATTCAAAAATGTATTTGCTGAGTGATAATTCAACTGATTTATTGCCATTCTTCCATTTCACAGTTGAATTTTCTTTATCCCGATTATTTAAAATAGGACTTCCTAGTTTTCGCGTTAGAAAAGAAAAGAGCCAGTCAAATTTTGATTTATATAACTTTTGTGTATCGATATTAGAGGTAGTTCGATCTTCTTCTACACTATCAAAATGTGATTTAATACCCCATTCAAATTCTATCAATTCAATTGATTTTTCCTTTGCTGTATAATAATACATTGTTATCAGATGAATAGAAGGACTTTCCTTTTTTCGATAAATTCTAGGAGTTTCTATATCTTTTCCGTCAAGTAGGTAGTGAGAGATTTTGTGACTCTGGGTTAAGTCCCTTGCATTTTCCTTTTGCTCAATATCATCAATTTTATCTAAAGACAAGGTATCTAAGTTAGAATAGAAGTAATCGAAATTTTTTTCAACCCAGCTCCTTGCCCAGTCTTCATCCATAATAGGTTCCTTGTAAGAATTTTTAAATGAAGTCACATTGATTTGATCTTTTTTAATTTCAATGATCCCAAAAGTATTTTTATCGTTAGTAGCAAACTGAATAGTTTGATATAGATTGTTCTGTATTGGGTTTCTTGTATCATAATACCATTTGAAAGGGCGGAGATCATATTTAAAATCAAAAATTGGTATTAACTTTTTATTCTCGAGTCTTCCTATTTTTGTTGAAATACCATCGTTAAATAAATGATAAAATTTATTGTTCGCTACAAAAGAGGTTGCTATCGAACGTTTAGATTTATCATCAGTTGTATCAATATATATAACTTCACCTCCTTTCATTGAGACGCTCCCTTCTCTGAAATAACGTTCTGCTAATACTGCTTTTTTATAATCGTAAGTTTTTTTACTTATTGCTAATTTTCTAGGATCTGATACTCTAAGGATGTATTTACTTGTCGTTAAATAATAGGCATTATCAAATTTATTGATCATTGGATCTGTTGCGGCTATTTCATATTGTTTATGAGTTAAATTATCTTTGAACCAAGTTACCCCGCCCCATTCCCCGAAGTCGCGAGCATATATGGTGTATTTTTTATCTTGATATACAAGATCAATTCCTTTTTTAGTTTCAATCCATTCTTTATTTTTTTCATCAAGATAAAAAGTATGATGATTATAATACTCTGTGGTAAAGATGGAATCATTTTTTATATATAAATCGTAGTAATAGGTTTGGAGCTTTTCAGGAACACTTATTTTAGAATTAACTTTTCCTTCCTCATCTAAAATGTAAAAGTTGTGATTAGAACCAGAGCTGAATTTATCATTATCAGTCTGAAAATAACAATAATATTTGGAATTATATTTTAACCAGGGTCCAGGACTTCCGGGAATATTAATTTCTATGGTTTTATAGTCAACTTTTAATTCTTGTGAATGACAAGATTGTATAGAAAATATTACGATAAAAATGAGGATAATGTTTTTCATGGAGCTAACTGTAATGATGCTAACTTACGATTAATTCTGAGATTAATTTATATTCTACTTGCTGAAAATCTTAGATTTTCTTACGCCTTAAAAACAGCATAATATTCGAAATTCCCTTGCGCCTTTGCGATTAACTAAATGAAACTCAGTAATAGGTTAGCCTTTTTTATAATCTCTAATCTCTTTTTCAATGTAAATATTCATTAATGCTTATATCCCTGTTTTTATTATTGGCCTCTTCTATAGCCTTTAAGATCGTTTTGATTTGAATTTTATCGATCATGTATTGATCAAAAAACACGGCTTCAATCGTTTTTGTGTTTTTAATATTTTCTAAAGGATCTTTTGTAAGAAGTACCAAATCAGACTGATATCCTTTTTTTATTTTTCCCGTATTGCTTTTCATCCAATTACCTGGAGCGACGGTTGCGGAATAGATTGCCTGTGAATTGGTCATTCCGGATTTAGATAAAGATTCCAGTTCATTATGAAGGGAAAAACCGGGAACAACAGTTGCTACATTGGCATCTGTACCAGCCATAATGTTTACTTTTTGATCGACCAATGCTTTGGTCATGATGTGAATTGCTTTTGTATAGGTATTCCAAAAAACCTTAGAGGCCTCTTTTGCATCTGGTTCATCTTTTCCAGAATATTCATATCCATTTTTACCAGGTAACCAACCTAATTTGTAAAGTGGTGTTCCTTCGATAATTTTAGGATTTACATATTTTAATTCTATTGTTTTAAGTTTGGAGCGTAAGTCAAATTTTTGACTCAGAAAACCTTCACATAACCAAACCGTTGAGGTAACACTAATGTTATTCTTTTTTAACTTTTTTGCAATTTCGGGGGCACGTGCTTTTAGAAAATTGAGGTATTCTTCAGGGTTTTTAGAAATTGATTTTCCAAAATCATCAATCGTTTTAACGGTTAATTCTTCAATGTGAGCAACTTCATTTTGACCTGACTGATAAAGAGTTTCTAAATCCACTAATGGGATATGACCAATAACAGGAATGTTATTTTCTTTGGCAATCTCTATGGTTGTTTTAAACATTTCTGGATTTACAAAACCATACATTTTAATAGCATCATAGCCTTGTTCCTTGATTTTTTTTATTGCTTTTTGAGCATCCTTTTTATTGGCGTAATTAATAGAATGTCTGGTCCAGCTGTAATAATAACCTGCCAATCCGCGCTCACTAAATATTGGGGGAGAGGCAATAAACATTCCCGGACCCATGTTATTTTTCTGTATTGATTTTCTCCATTCTAAATTGACAGGCTGTCCGGCCATCTCTCTAACATAGGTAACACCATTTACTAAATACAAAAATAGATCATTCTTACTTTCTTTTAGATGAACATGACTGTCTACAAGACCTGGAATCAGGTATTTGTTAGTGCCATCAATGATTGTAGCGGTATTATTTAGTGGTTGATTTTTGCCTAAACGAATGATGATACCATCTTGAATGAGTACATCCTGGTTTTTAATAAAATGGGTACAATCTTCTGAAAGAATACTGACGTTTTTTATCTGAATTATTTTGGCTGGTTTAACGATCGAAGATATATTGATGACCTCAGTAGACTTACCCAAAACCTTATTTAATTCATGATCTGCCCATATAAAAACGACCATAAGAATACCGGACAATATAATGACCGAATACAGAACTCTTCTTAACCAAAGTTTCATAAATTATTTATTTTTATCTGCGACAAAAGTAAATGGAAATTGATCCTTAGAGGTTATGAATAGGGGAATTAGGTACGAAATAAGCCGTTTTAGGGACGAGAATTATAAGGCCAATAGATCTTTCCTGTAATTTTTAGAAACAGGCAATTCAATTTGAGTAAGAGAAATAGTATCCTGATTTTTCCATGCCTTAAAATGAGATGGATTTATCAAATGTGACCGATGGACCTGAATTAAAAAATCAAAATCATTCTGGACTTTTTTTAATGTACTCCGAATTAATTTCTTTTTCATTTGACTTCCATCGGTAAAGAAGATCTCGACATAATTTTGTGAATTTGAAACACAGATCAAATCTCCTTTTTTTATTTTTAAAATATCCAGTTTATTTTCTCCCCGGATAATGATGATATCGTCTTCAGCAGGAATTAAGGAGACCACATAAATTCTTGCTAAAATTATTATGGGAGTGGAAATCAGGGCTGATTTAAGAATGATCATTTTAAAAAATTTAAAAAAATCATATCCACCATGTAAAACAGGACTTTTATAAAAGCAGTATGTGCTTACCCAAAAAAGGAGCTGGAAAAAAAAGAGACTGGCTATTTCAAATCCAATATTCCATTTTGAGAGTTTCTGATAAATACTTTTTTGAATGACTGAAAGCAATGCATAACAGAAAAATGCAATCACGCTAAATCCAATACTGATAATTACCCATACTTTAAAACTTACCGTCCCATCGTCAAATGGCCTTATAAAAAAAGCGAAGACAAAGAGCCAGGTACTGATGAAAATTCCTATCAGTAAATGATGCTTAATCGAAGGGTTTAATTTTTTCATTGAGTAAAAAGAGGTCTGCCGTATCTTGAAATATTTGTTTCTGGAAGTCTTTGGTTGAGGGATATTATTGCAGGTTTCGGGATGCTATTTCTTGCTTTACTTCCTTTTCTGAGATTGTATTGCTTGCAAAACTCCTGGCGATCAGAACTGCTGCTACCAATGTAAAGAAAGTGAAAAATCCAAACCCATTTTTTACGGCACTATACACTACAATTCCGATAGTAACTCCAATAATGGTAGCATTAATTAATTTATCGGTCTTTAAGTTTTTTAGTTTCTTTAAAAGCTCTTCATTACTTAATTCTGCGAGGTTTTCAGGTTTCATGGATTTAGTTTTTACTAAGGGCTAAAATAAAATAATTTTGGTTAATGTACATCTACGTTTGAGTGAATAGTTATTATTTTAAGTAAATAAAAAAGTTCACCGATAATCAGTGAACTTTTTTTGGATTAATGAATCAGTATCTTATTTTTTAAGATCATCAATCTTATTTTTTGCTTCTACAAAAGCAGCTTCTATTGTATCTCCATTATCGATAAATAAGGTGTTGTCTGAACCATACTTTTCTAATTTAATATACCATTTAGCCTTCCCCTGACTTACATAATATCCAACCTGAAAACCATCTACAGTTACAAATTTATTTTCCATATAATCTGGATTGGAGATAATATCACTATTAACTTCTGCTTTTAATATGGCTATGGCTTTTAAAACTTCGATCAAGTCACTATATTCAATAGATGCAGTTGTATTATTGTATTTACCTGTTTTTTCAATTTGATAGAAATAAGCATTTGACGAACCATTTGAGATCTTTCTGACTCTTGTTTCAGAGGACTCATAAGTAGCCTTTAATTTAGGGAGTTTAGTATCTACAAATTTTGTAATGCTTCCTGTTTTTGATGCAAAAACATCCATTTTAGTTTTTACAGGTTCTGATTCCTTTTTCACATCTTGTCCATAGGATGTTATTGAAATAAAAATGATTGCACTAATGGAGAGTATTTTTTTTACCATTTTATCTATTTTTTAATGTGAGACAAATTTGGTTGTTTAATTCTTTTATCTGATACGGAAATCCACAGTGTCTAAAAATAATTTTTAGGATATTAGAAATAAACCCATCTTATGAAAATAATAAAAACCCCATTAATGTCAATTTAATAGGGTTTCAAATCTTAAGGTTTTGAATTCTAATTGAGTTCAATAAACAGCTCCTCGTTAGACCGCCTTACTTTTTTAAGATTCACCAGCCAGTCATTCTCTTCATCTCGGTATCCTAAAGCCATAAGAACTGTACTCTTTAATCCCTGCTCACGAAGATGAAGGATCTCATCATAAGCTTCACTGTCAAATCCTTCCAGAGGAGTGGCATCTACTTTCAGATGGGCAGCAGCAAGAAGACCAAATCCCAATGCGAGGTAAGCCTGATGGGCGGCACCTACAAAATGCTGGTCCTTACTTCTTTGATCCAGGATACCAAGAAGTTTTAAACGGTAGTCATCAGTAGCACTGGAAGGCAGGCTACGTTCCTTATTGCTGAATTCAAAAAATGTATTCACTCTTTCCGGGGTGTACTCATCCCACGCGGCAAAAACCAGCAGGTGAGAAGCCTGAAGAATCTGCTTCTGTTCCCATGATACGGGATATAACTTTTCCTTTAATTCCTGATTGGTGATCACAAAAACTTTAAAAGGCTGTAAGCCTGAACTCGAAGGCGACAAACGGATCGCTTCCAGGATCTGGTCGATCTTTTCATTTTCTATTGTTTTCCCATTAAAACTTTTTGTGGCAAATCTCCATTGTAATGTTTCTTGTAATGACATAATGTTGCGTGTTTTTTATTAAAAATCTGTTGAGGTTTTAATCTCATTTATGGGTACAAAGTTAGGGTGTTTTGGTTTCCATAATACACCTGTTACCCGTTGGTAACCAGTTACTAAAAAGTAACCAGGTGACTTTTTGTAAAAAGAATTCTGTAATTTTGAGTAATAATTTCAGGGTATGAAAAAAGATAAAATTGAGATCGGTGAAAAATGCAAAAGCCATATCCGTGGGGTAAAGGATACCATGGATCTACTGGACGGAAAATGGAAAACCCTTATTATAAGCCAATTATACTACATTGGGAAATTGCGTTTTATGGATTTAAAAAGGCAGGTAGAAGGTATCGCCTCAAAAACCCTTTCAAAGGAATTGAAGGATCTGGAAATGAATAATCTTATCAAAAGAACGCAGAATAATACCATGCCCGTTTCTGTGGATTATGAACTGACCTGTTTTGGAGAAAGCCTGCATACGATTATTGATACGATGGGTGAGTGGGGGATCAAGTACAGGAAAGATTTGTTAGGAAAAGAGACTAAAGTGGTTGCTGAAGTTGTAAATTAATTCGTAAGGTTTATTTTCTCGGATCTATCATTATGTTTTCGTTTAAATTTGTAATTAAAGAATGCATAACGAATCCGACATTCACGAAAGCAACATAGGCATAACCTATCTGGTATATGATCAAATTTCACTATAGTTGAGCTATTTTACCTTCCTTTATTTCAGGTTATTACTGTATTTTTTCGGCTTTTGACCTATATGTTTTTCAAATACCCTTGAGAAATGACTTAGGTTTTCAAAACCCATTTGATAGCCTGCTTCTGATACGGACAGTTTTTCATCCCGCAAAAGCCGGGCAGCCTCTTTCATGCGTAAGTGCTGATAGTAATCGTAAATTCCCATTGTAAATCGTCAGCAAAAA